>BMTG01000001.1 GCA_014649555.1 Streptomyces globisporus
TTCGACGGACACCAGCCCTACACCCCCGACGAGGTCCGCGAAGCGCTCCAGATCGGGCCGGACACCCCGATCCTGACGACGGACGCGCGCCACCGCGCGGACGCCAAGAGCGCGCTCATCACGCTGGTCGAGCACGCCCTGATGGCGCGCCTGCGCTAGGACCTCCGCCGGTCCCTTACGAGAAGGGCCCCGCACTCCTGAGGAGTGCGGGGCCCTTCTCGTAAGGCTGAGGCGCGATGGCCGGGTGGGTCAGCCCTGCCAGCTGTGCGGGGCGCGGAAGCCCGGCGTGCGCTCCAGGCGGCGCCAGCCGGCGGTGTCACGGCCCCGGTGGGCGGGGGCGGCCGGCTGGGCGGCGGCACGAGCCATCAGGACGGCGGTGATGGCCGCCAGCTCCTCGGGGGCGGCGTGGCCCTTCTCGACGCGCAGGACGGACTCGGCGGGGGTGAGGCTCATGGTGGGGTGTCTCCGTCTTCTCGGCAGTCTGTCGTGGACCGGGCGGCGGATCGCGCCGCTGCGGGATGACTACTGCGGGGGGTTGCCGTGCTTGCGGGACGGCAGGTCGGCGTGCTTGTTGCGGAGCATGGCGAGCGAGGCGATCAGCACCTCGCGGGTCTCGGCGGGGTCGATGACGTCGTCGACCAGGCCGCGCTCGGCCGCGTAGTAGGGGTGCATCAGCTCCGCCTTGTACTCCTTGACCATGCGGGCGCGCATGGCCTCGGGATCCTCGGCGTCCGCGATCTGGCGGCGGAAGATGACGTTGGCCGCGCCCTCGGCGCCCATCACCGCGATCTCGTTGGTGGGCCAGGCGTAGGTGAGGTCGGCCCCGATGGACTGGCTGTCCATGACGATGTACGCGCCTCCGTAGGCCTTCCGCAGGATCAGCGAGATCCGCGGCACGGTGGCGTTGCAGTAGGCGTACAGGAGCTTCGCGCCGTGGCGGATGATCCCACCGTGCTCCTGGTCGACGCCCGGCAGGAAGCCGGGGACGTCCAGAAGGGTGATGATCGGGATGTTGAAGGCGTCGCACATCTGGACGAAGCGCGCGGCCTTCTCGGACGCCTCGATGTCCAGGACCCCGGCCAGCGACTGCGGCTGGTTGGCGACGATGCCGACGACCTGGCCGTCCATCCGGGCCAGGGCGCAGACGATGTTGCGGGCCCAGCGCTCGTGGATCTCCAGGTAGTCGCCGTCGTCGACGAGCTCCTCGATCACCTTGTGCATGTCGTACGGGCGGTTGCCGTCGGCCGGGACCAGGTCGAGCAGCACGTCGCCGCGCCGGTCGGCGGGGTCGTCGCTCTCCACGGTCGGCGGGTTCTCGCGGTTGTTCGAGGGGAGCATCCCGATGAGGTAGCGGACCTCGGCGATGCAGGTCTCCTCGTCGTCGTACGCGAAGTGCGCGACGCCCGAGGTCTCGGCGTGCACGTCCGCGCCGCCGAGGCCGTTCTGGGTGATCTCCTCGCCGGTGACCGCCTTCACGACGTCCGGTCCGGTGATGAACATCTGCGAGGTCTCACGGACCATGAAGACGAAGTCGGTGAGCGCCGGGCTGTAGGCCGCGCCGCCCGCGCACGGGCCGAGCATCACGCTGATCTGCGGGATGACACCGGAGGCGCGCGTGTTGCGCTGGAAGATGCCGCCGTAGCCGGCCAGCGCCGAGACGCCCTCCTGGATACGGGCGCCGGCGCCGTCGTTCAGCGACACCAGCGGGGCGCCGGCCGAGATGGCCATGTCCATGATCTTGTGGATCTTCGTGGCGTGGGCCTCGCCCAGCGCACCGCCGAAGATCCGGAAGTCGTGCGCGTAGACGAAGACCGTGCGGCCCTCGACCGTGCCCCAGCCGGTGATGACACCGTCGGTGTAGGGCTTCTTGGCCTCCAGGCCGAACCCGGTGGCCCGGTGCCGGCGGAGCTGCTCGACCTCCTTGAACGAACCCGCGTCCAGCAGCAGCTCGATCCGCTCCCGGGCGGTCAGCTTGCCCTTGGCGTGCTGCGCCTCGGTCGCCCGCTCGCTCGGTCCGCGCCGCGCCTGCTCGCGCAGGGCCAGCAGTTCGGCCACCCGGCCACGGGCGTCGGTCGGCTCACCCTGGGTTTCGTCCACAACGGTCATGTATCGACCCTACGAACCCCGACCCAGAAATCGCGCCGTCGACTCCGTACAGTCTCCTGCCCGGTTTCGTGGTGGGAGTGAACAGAACCATGCCGTCGTGCACGCGATCCACCAGCGAAACGCCGACTCCGGTTGTGGATACTCCACAAGTGAAGGGTGTGCGGTGGACCACATGCCCCTGAGGGGGCCCGAAGGCCCCCTCAGTATGGCGCAGGGCGGCCCCCCGCCGTCCACCGCGCCCCGGGCGATCGTCCGGCCCGGGGTCAACCTCCGCAGTGGAAGCGGGCGTTGCCCCAGTCGGCGTGGTCGTTGCCGTTGCCGTCGCCGCCGTCCTGGACGACCAGCTCGACGTACTTCGCGCCGGTGACGTCGGCGGTGAGCTTCCAGGCGGGGTCGGCCGCCCCCAGTACGGGCGACGCCACCTTCTCCGTACCGTCGGCGGTGACCGAGAACCGCACACTCCCCCGGGTCGTCTGGACGTCGTCCACCCCGACCTCGGCGGTGAAGGAGGTGCACTTCCCGCCCAGGTAGTAGCGGACCTTCGCCGGGGCGTGCGTGCCCAGGCCCTTGTCGTAGGCGACGCCGCCGATCTTCAGCGGCCCGCCGTCCCCGGCCCCGGCCTCCCCGTTGGACCGGTCCCGCTCGACCGGTCCCCAGCCGTTCTGCGAGGCGGTCCAGTCCAGGTCACTGGCCCAGACGTCCTTCGTGGGCGGCGGCGGGAGCGTACGGACGGAGGTTCCCGCGCCCAGCGTGCGACCGGCTCCCTGGACGGCGTACGTGGCCTTCGCCTCCAGCGCGTACGTGTCGTAGGGGGCGTCCACCGGCGGGGTGACCCGCCAGCTCCCGGTGACCTTCGCGCCCGGGGCGACCGAGTCGAAGGCGACCGGGCCCGCCGGCTCGGCCTGCCAGCCCTCGGGCACGGTCAGCGCGAGCTTCACACCGGTGGCGGCGCTCGCCTCGTCGTTGCCGAAGGTCGCCTTCACGGTGTTCGGGGCGCCCGGCTCCAGGGTCTCGGCGTCGGCGGCCACGCCGAGGGTGCCGCAGACGGCCTCCTCGCCCGCCGGGGCGGGGCCGAGGTCGGTGACGGTGAAGCCGTCGAGCACGAAGTCCGCGCCCTCGGGTGCTCCGGCGAGCTTCCGCAGCCCGGTCCAGGTGTCGCCGCAGCCCGCAGTGAGGGTCCGGCTGAACTGTCCGGTGGTGCGCTGCTGCCCGATGGGGGTGGCCCGGGTCTCGGTCGAGGCGGCCTTGCCGTCGACGATCCGGTCGTAGCCCTCGACCCAGCTGTAGGCGCCGGCGTGGCTGGACTGGTAGGCGAACTCGACCTCGTACCGGTGGCCGTCCTTCATGGGGACGGTCCAGGGGGCGGTGCGGTAGACGAGCCCGGTGTTCTCCTCGTGGGACTTGAGGGACTCCTTCCCGCCGAGCACGTCGTCGATCAGCTTCCCGTTCCAGCCCGACCGGGTGTACGGGGCGTTCAGCTGGGAGATGTGGGTGCGGGGGTCGGTGGAGCCGCCCGCGTCGCCCTTGAGGAAGGGGCCCCAGCCCTGGTCGACGGCCTCGAAGTCCTCGTGGGCCACGGTGCCGGTGCGGGTGGCGGGGGCGTTCTCGACGATCCGTACGTCATCGGCGCGGACCTTCGCCGCGGAGCCCGCCGCCGCCTCGATGCGCAGGGTGGTGCGGCCGTTCGCGGGGGCGGTGAAGTTCACCTTGGCACGCTGGAAGAAGGTGCCGTGCCAGTCGGAGGCGGCGACGTAGTCCTTCGCCGTGGAGCGCTCGACGGCGACCGACGTGCCCCCGGCGCTCACCGTGGTGCGGCGGCTCTTGCCGGGCTCGACCTCGATCAGGGCGGAGGCGGTGTAGCGCTTGCCCGGCTGGAGACCGGTGACGGTCCGGGAGAGCGCGGCCGCGGCCGTCCCCGAGAGCTCGGCGCTGTTGCGGCCCTGGTCGTCGGTGTCGCGGACGGCCGTGCCGGTCTTCGTCCAGCCCTTCAGGTCGCCGTCGTTGAAGCCCGGGTCGGTGAGGCCGGTGCCCTTGCCCCAGTCCGCCGGGGTCTCCTTCGGCGCCCGGTCGGGGTAGAGGACGTACGCCTGTCCGGCGGTGGCGGTCAGCGTGATCTTCCCGCCCGAGGGACGGACGGTGGAGACCTTCTCGCGTCCGTTGTCGGTCAGCTTGTAGAGCGTGTACGCGCCCCTGCCGGGCACCTCCCAGGTGCTGGTGCCGCCGGTCTCGCTGTAGTGGTAGAGCTTCTTGCCGCCGTCCCACGGGAGCAGGTAGTCGGTGCCGCTGAGCACCTTGCGGCCCTGGTCGTAGAAGGTCCTCTTACCGTCCTCGACCGTGCCGCGCACCCCGCCGGTGAAGGTGATGTCGTTGCCGTCCCAGCGGGTGATCCTCTGCTGCTGGAGGTACTTGGCGGGGAGGTTCTTCTGCCAGATGTTGGCGGTGAAGGCGTTCCAGTCGGTCTCGCCGGTCCAGCCCTCGAAGTCCTCCAGGGCGCTCTGGCCGAGGACCGGGTGGTTGTTCCAGATGTCCTTCTCGCCGTTGCGGATGAACCGGATGATCTGCGAGTTCAGGCCCTTGTTGGTGGCCCCGCCGTAGTTGAGGTCGTTGGCCCAGTGCGACCAGAGCGAGGCGCGTTCGAACTTGTCGGCCCACTCGGTGCCGACGGTCCAGCCCTGCTTCTGCACGGCCTGGACGGTCTTGTCGGCGATCCAGCCGTGGCTGTAGTAGACGTCGATGTAGAGGAAGTCGAGGTTCTTGTCGGTCTCGTCGCGCAGCTGCTGGAAGCGCTTGGCCAGGTCGCCGCTGTTGATGTCGCGGCGCTGGTCGATGTAGTAGCTCTGGTTGAGCCAGTTCCAGCCGGGCTTGGTCTTGTCGACGAGCTGCTCGGAGAAGGCCTTGGCCTCCGGGTAGGACTCGGTGGCGTTGACGTGGACGCCGAAGTCGGCACCCCCACTTCCCGCCTTCCTTCAGCAGGGTGTTGAGGTCCTTCAGCCCGCCGGCCCGCTTGTTGTAGTTGCCGCCGTAGTCCGGGTGGGCGGAGTCGTGGCCCTCGGAGCCGTACCCCTTGAGGACGGCGAGCTGGCCGAGGCCGTCGGTGGCCTTCGAGATCCGCTTGACGTCGTCCAGGGTGCGCAGGAAGGGGTGGGTGGCCTGGCTGGCGAAGTTGAACGGGATGTGGGTGACGACACGCTTGGCGGTGTCCTCGCTGCCGGGCGCGGTGACGCCGATGGAGCGGAAGGCGATGGCCCCGT
This sequence comes from Streptomyces globisporus, assembly GCA_014649555.1. Taxonomy (GTDB): domain Bacteria; phylum Actinomycetota; class Actinomycetes; order Streptomycetales; family Streptomycetaceae; genus Streptomyces; species Streptomyces globisporus. The sequence continues at coordinate 5,358 of BMTG01000001.1, forward strand.
CCTGCCAGTCGACGGCCTTGTCGTCGTTGGCGTCCGGGGTGACGACGACCTTGGCCCAGGGCAGGTTCTCGCCGCTCTCGGGCTTGGGTGCGCCCTCGCCCCGGTAGGTCCACTGGCCGGACCAGACACCGACCCGGACGCCGCCGCCCTCCTCGGTGCGCGCCTGGTGCCAGAAGCGGGCGTCGTCGCCGCCGGTGGCTCCGGAGGGCTTGTCGTACGAGGAGTTGGACTCGATCGCCGCGGCGAGCGATCCGGTGTTGAGGATCGCGTAACTGGCCCCGACGGGCGCGGAGTCGGGCTTCGTCTCGCCGGTGACCTTCGCGAAGACGTCGGCCGTGCGGGTGGAGTCCGGGTCGAGCTTCGTGAACGCGGTGGCGGCCCCGGACTCGGTGGACCCGACGGAGATCAGGTCGTGCCCGGGGATGTCGATGGTCCCGACCCGGAAGGCGGACGTGTCGCGGACGGCGGTCACCTTGAACGTGGTGGCCCGCCCGGAGACGGTGAGCGAGGCGTCGATCTCCACGCCCGGCAGGGAGGCGAAGACGAGGGTGTAGCGGGCGGCGGAGCCGGTGACCTTCGGCGCGCCCTTGAGCTTCACCGGGTGGGCGGTGCCGTTGAGGGTGACGGCGGTGACCGGCCGGGTGGAGCCGAGCAACTGCTTGCCGCTCGCCCGGTCGGTGTACGACAGGACGCGCGGGAAGTCGTCGGCGACGGCGACGCCGAGCCGGTCGGACCGGATGACGGCGGCCCCGTCGGCCCGGGCCTCTCCGGCCGGGGCGGGAGGCGAGGGAGCGGCGGCTGCGGCGGGGAGGGCGGCCCCCACGAGCGCCAGGACGGCTGCGGAGGCCGCGGCGACCAGGCCGGGGCGAGGGAATCTTGGCGACATGGCCCCTGAGTAGTCGTCGTGTCCGGACACCGTCAACGAACTTCGGGCCCGGGGGCCGACTCCGTCCAACAACCCCGGTGCGTTAGTCCAAGTCGCACGGGTGCGCTCCGCATCACGGCCTCGTTCACCTCTTGGCCGGGAATGCCCCCTTCCGGTCACGGTTCGCACCCGCTCGGTTCCGGCAAGTACCGCTTCGGGGCGTCGAGTTGTGAAGACTCGGAATTTTTGAGAGCGCTCTCAGTCACAAGTATTGACGGTCGTGCCGGGCCTCGCGAGAGTGGTGCGCACCGCAGGCACCCCCACGGTTCCTGACCCTCCCCGCGCCACCCCCCACCCCCGCCTGCGGCCCCCCCACCACCTCGGGAGTCCCCTCGTGATTTCACGCCGAATGTTCCTGACCGGCGCCGCCGCATCGGCCGCGGCGCTCACGTACCCCGCCTGGGGCACCGCTCTGAGCCCCCGCGCGTCGGCGGCCCCCGCCACCTGCGAAATCGCCCTGGAGAACAAGTCGTTGCCGGGCACGGTGCACGCGTATGTCACCGGACATGAGCTGGGCACCGACCGCTGGGTGCTGCTGAAGCCGGACGGCGGCGTCTACCGCCCCGACTCCCCCGGCGCGCCGCAGACCCCGCTGCCCGTCGACTGCGCCATCCCGCTCAAGGGCGCGGGCGCGGGGCCGGTCGTGCTGACCCTGCCGCAGATGTACGGGGCACGGGTCTACTTCGTCCGTGACGACAAGCTGGACTTCTTCCTCAACCCGGGCCCGTCCCTGGTGGAGCCGGCCTTCGCGACGCCGACGGACCCGAACTACGGGCGGACCTGGGCGTTCGCCGAGTTCACCTTCAACACCGAGCAGCTGTACTCCAACATCAGCTACGTCGACCTGCTCACCGCACTGCCGATCGGCATCACGCTGGAGGGGGACGCCACCCATGTCGTGGCCTCGCACCCGGAGGGCGCGGTGGAGCGGATCGCGGAGGACCTCGCCGCCCAGGCGGCCGCCGACGGACAGCCCTGGGACAAGCTGATCACCCGGGGCGACGACGGCAAGGTGCTGCGGGTGGTCTCGCCGCAGAACATCATGGCCCCGTACTTCGACCGGCCGGACGAGATGCCGTTCCGGGGCCTGTTCGAGGCGCAGATCGACGAGGTGTGGGAGAAGTACCGCTCCGAGGACCTGCGGATCGACCTCCAGGGCGGCCGGGGCACGCTGGCGGGCCGGGTGAGCGGTGACGTCCTCACCTTCGAGGGCGGCCACACCTTCACCAAGCCGCAGACGAAGGACATCTTCACCTGCAACCACGGGCCGTTCACCAACAACCCGGACGACTCCGACGACAAGAAGGCGATCCTGGCGCGGCTCGCGGCGGGCTTCAACCGCTCGATCATGCTGAGCCACCCGAGCCAGCCGAACGGCACGTCCACGGGGGACTACTACAAGACGGCGGTCACCAACCACTGGTCCCGAGTGGTCCACGCGAACAGCCCGATCGGTTACGCGTTCCCGTACGACGATGTCCGGCCGGACGGTGAGCCGGACGTCTCGGGCGCGGCGCACGACGGGAACCCGCGCCGCTTCACGGTGAGCGTGGGCTCCTGACGCCCGCCCGGTAGGCCCTGTGTGTGCCCCCGCCGACCCGGCGGGGGCACACGCATGTCCTCCTCGGAGCCTCTCACCGGCCGGGAATCCGATATCCCGTCAATTGACACGACCTGTGGCGTTCTTGACTTCGCCCCACCGCCCCGCGACGGTGCCGTATGCGAACGAACCGACTCCCCCACCGGCTGCTGACGGCCGTCGCCGCCGGACTCCTGCTGACGGCCGCGGCCCCGGCCCACGCGGACCCCGCCCCGCCGCCGTCACCCGCCCCGCAGGCCTCGGGCGCGCACGGCCTGAGCGCCTTCCAGCAGAGCTACGGCCTGCCCGTGACCGGCCGGGTGGACACCGCCACCGCCCACCTGCTCAAGACCGCCCCGGACAGCGAGCTGCGGACGTTCTTCGCCGCCCCGTCCGACCTCGGTCCGGAGCAGCTCGCCCACGCCCGGACGGTCATCGGCGTCGGCAAGGGGGCGGAGCTCTCCGAGGAGGCCCAGGTCATCGCCCTGATGGCGGCGATGCAGGAGTCGAAGTTCGTGAACTACACGTCGCCGGTCGACCATGATTCGCTCGGCGTCTTCCAGCAGCGCCCGAGCATGGGCTGGGGAACACCCGCGCAGATCACGCACGTACCGACCGCGTCGAAGTCGTTCTACGGGCTGCCCTCGCCCAGCGCCAATCCGGGGCTGCTCCAGATCGACGGCTGGGAGTCGATGGAGCCGGGCGATGTGTGCCAGGCGGTCCAGCGGTCCGCCTATCCGGACCGGTACGCCCAGTGGGAGGACTTCGCCCGGGACCTGCTGGAACAGGAGGGCCCGGACGCCGACCCGGTCCCGTAGGTCCTGAGGTGCCGGGGGGCCGCCCCGGTGCGGGACGGCCCCCGGCGTACGGCTCTCAGCAGCCGCCGCAGTTGTAGTACGTGACGTCCCAGTGGTTGCCCTCGTCCGCGTAGATGTTGCCGGATCCGGACTGGTACTGACGGGCGCCGTCGCCGCGGGTGCCGATGTAGGTGAAGGTGCCGGTGACGTAGTTGTTCACGCAGGTGCTCTTGGCGAAATCGAGCTTGTAGCCGTTCCAGTGCGAGTACGTGCCGCCGGCGTGCCCGGTCTCCGTGCCTCCGGTGATCCTGAGCGCGCAGCCGGTGGCGCTCTTGAGGGTCTGCGCGCCCTGCGCGCTGGCGAGGTTGAGCTGGTCGAACGATGTGCAGGTGGGGTTGTTCCGGTTGGAGCAGCCACCGGAGGACGACCAGGTGATCCCGGACGAGCTGAACCGGGAGGTCGCCTGCGCGTGGGTCAGCTTGGTCACGGCGTGCGCCTCGGTGGCGCCGCCGCCGAGAACACCGATCCCGGGCGCGAAGAGCGCGCCGAGGACGAGGGCGAGGGCGGTGAGGGCGGAGCGGAGTCGTGGACGGGTCACCATGGGGAATTCCTCCTGCTCATGACAAAACAGTGGGCGCACGGGCGCGGGTCCGCACACCCGGGGGCAGGGAGATAGTGCCCGAGTTCTACGCGCGTCGCCAGGGGGCCCGAGCCCCACTGTCGCCGCATCGGCCGGCGCGGCACACATCAAAAGGTTGAACTTTGAACAAGATGGAGTTACAGTCAATCTCGTTGAAGGTTAAACAACCTCCACGAACACGTCTCCCGAGGAGGAGCCATGGCTCTGTTCAACCGCAAGTCGTCCACGACCGCCGTCGCCGAGGCCCCCGCGGTCGACCCGGCGCTCGCCGCCCTGACCGGCACGTACGCCCTGGACCCGGCGCACAGCAGCATCGGCTTCACCGTGCGCCACGCGATGGTCACCAACGTGCGCGGCTCCTTCGGCGAGCACGAGGGCTCCCTGGTGCTGGACGGCACGGACCCGGCGAACTCCTCCGCCTCCATCGACGTGAAGATCGCCAGCGTGGACACCGGCATCGCCGACCGCGACGGCCACCTGGTCAGCGGCGACTTCTTCGACGCCGAGAGGTTCCCGCTCATGACGTTCCGCTCGACCAAGGCCGAGCAGCTGGGCGGCGAGGCGTACCGGATCACCGGCGACCTCACCATCAAGGACGTCACGCGCCCGCTCTCCATCGACCTGGAGTTCAACGGCTCCGCCACCGACGTCTACGGCAACGAGCGCGTCGGCTTCGAGGGCAGCGCCGACATCCTGCGCTCCGACTGGGGCCTGACCTGGAACGCGGCGCTGGAGACCGGCGGCGTGATGGTCAGCGACAAGGTGAAGCTGACCTTCGACATCTCCGCGATCAAGGCCGCCCCCGCGGCCTGACCCCCTCCGCACGCACGCGCAGCGCCCCGCACCCGGATCTCCCGGGACGGGGCGCTGCGCGTGTGTGTACGGCTGCCGGCTACTTCGCGACCTTCTCCGCGAAGATCGGGACGACCTTCTCCAGCGCGTACGAGACGGACAGGATCGAGTCCGTCGCGAACGCCTGCGAGATGTCCTTGTCGTCGAAGACGATGGCGTTGCCCGCCTTCACCGACGGGACGGCCTTGTACAGCGGGTCGTCGCTGATGTCCGTGGCCGGGATGCCGATCGGGGTCATGACCGTCAGATCGGCGTCGAGCAGGTCCAGGTTCTCCTTGGAGACGGACACGGAGAAACCCTCGCCGGCCTGGGCCTCGGCCTTCGGGTTGTTCTTGAAGCCGAGCCGCTCGACGAAGTCGATACGCCCGGTGCCGCCGACGTAGACGCCGAAGCCCTCGGACGTACGCGAGCCGACCGTGATGGTCTTGTCCTTGAACTCGGGGTGGGCCTTCGCGGCGGCCTCGAACTTCTTCTCCGTCTCCGCGATCAGCTCCTTGCCCTTCTCCGGTACGCCCATGGCGGCGGCGATCATCGTGGTCTGCTGCTCCCACGAGAGCTTGTACTGGTCGCCGCCCTTCGGCACGCCTACTGTCGGGGCGATCTTCTTCAGGGTGTCGTAGCGGGTCTGGTCGCCGCTGGACTTGGTGTCCAGGATCAGGTCGGGCTGGAGGGAGGCGATCTTCTCGAACTCCGGCTCCATCGTGCCGATGAGCTCGGGCTTCTTGTCGTACATGCCCTTGGCCCACGGGCCGACGCCCTCGCCGCCGAACGGCAGCCAGTCGCTGGCCCCGACCGGCTGGCCGCCGAGCGCGAGCACGGTCTCGGCATCGCCCCAGCCGAGCGCGACAATGCGCTTGGGCTGCTTGTCGACGGTGACCTCGCCGAACTTGGTCGCCACCTTGGCGGGGAAGGCGCCTTCGGACGCACCGGCGGAGGCGGAGGAGGACGCGGAGCTGTCGGAGTCGTCCGACGAGCCACAGGCCGAGAGGCCGACGAGCAGGGCGGCGACGGCACCGGCCACCAGGACGGGGGTGCGGCGGGCGCGCCGGGCGCGGGGAGCGGAAGCGTTCATACCCTTTAGGTTAGCCTCACCTAATGACAACGGTGCCATCGGGTTGACCCGCGTGCCTCGCTCCCCCGTACGCACGGGTGTCCGCCCTCATACGCCCGAGAGCCCGCTCCCCCGTACGTACGAGGCTCAGGCGGCCGGGTCCTTGATGTGGTGGCGGCCCAGCGGCACGACCATCGGGGTGGCCGACGCCGGGTCCTCGATCACCGAGCAGCGCATCCCGAAGACCTCGCCGACCAGCTCCGCCGACACGATGTCGACGGGCCGGCCTTCCGCGACGATCCGCCCCGCCTTCATCGCGATCATGTGGTCGGCGTACCGGCAGGCCAGGTTCAGGTCGTGCAGCACGGCCACCATGGTGACGCCCTGCTCGCGGTTGAGGTCGGTGAGCAGGTCGAGGACGTCGAGCTGGTGGCTGGCGTCGAGGAAGGTCGTCGGCTCGTCGAGCAGCAGGATGTCGGTGCGCTGGGCGAGCGCCATCGCGATCCACACCCGCTGGCGCTGGCCGCCGGACAGCTCGTCCACCGACCGGTCGGCGAGTTCGAGCACATCGGTCGACAGCAGCGCCTGCGCGACCGCCCGGTCGTCCTCCGCGCTCCAGCGGCGGAACCAGCCCTGGTGCGGGTAGCGGCCGCGCCCGACCAGGTCGGAGACGGTGATGCCCTCCGGGGCTGTGGGGCTCTGCGGGAGGATGCCGAGCACGGAGGCGACCTCCTTGGTCGGCATCTCCTGGATGGACCGGCCGTCCAGGAGGACCGCACCCGCGGAGGGGGCCAGCAGCCGGGCCATCGCCCGCAGAAGGGTCGACTTGCCGCAGGCGTTGGGGCCGACGATGACCGTGATCTTCCCGGGTGGCACGGCCACGCTCAGACCGGAGACGATCTCGCGTTCGCCGTAGCCGAGCCGGACGTCCCGGGCTTCCAGAGTGTGTTCGGCCACGACAGGGCCACGCCTTTCGTCGTCGTCTTTCTGAAGTGTCTGGCGCGCCATCTCAGCCCCCGCTGCCGACGCGATTGGCTCGGGCCAGGAGCAGGAGCAGATACGGGGCCCCGATGATGCTGGTGACCACGCCCACCGGCAGCTGCACCGGGAACAGGTGCTGCGCCGCGAAGTCCGCGACCAGGACGATCAGCGCCCCGGTCAGGGCGGCCTGCGGCAGCGCCGCGCCCCGGCCCGGGACCAGCCGGCGGGCGATCGGTGCGGCGACGAACGCCACGAACCCGACGGGTCCGGCGGCGGCGGTCGCGGCGCCGGCGAGCGCGGTCGCGCAGGCCAGCAGCGCGAGCCGGCCGCTCTCGACCTTCGCGCCGAGCCCGGCCGCCGCGTCGTCCCCGAGCTGGAGGGGGCGGAGCGCGTGGGCGGCGAGGACGGTCAGCGGTACGAGCAGGCCGAGGGCGATGAGGAGCGGCCACATCTGGTCCCAGGAACGGCCGTTGAGGCTGCCCGCGAGCCAGCGGAACGCCTCCTGCGCGTCGGTGACCTCGGAGCGGGCCATCACGTACCAGACGATGCTGGAGAGCCCCATGCCGACGCCGATGCCGACGAGGACGAGGCGCTGTCCGGCGATGCCCTGCCGCCAGGCGAGCAGATAGATGGCGGCTCCGGCGGCCAGGGAGCCGGTGAGGGCGCTCGCGGACAGGGCGAGTCCGCTGACCTGGAAGAGCAGGGCGGCGGTGACGGCGACCGCGCTGGCCCCGGCGCTGATGCCGATGAGGTCGGGGCTGGCGAGGGGGTTGCGCAGCACGGTCTGGAAGACGGCTCCGGAGAGTCCGAACGCGACGCCGACGAGGATCGCGAGGAGGGCGCGGGGCAGCCGCAGTTCCAGCACGACGAACTGCGATCCGCCGTCGCCGCCGCCGAACAGGGTGGCCACGACCTTCCCGACCGGCATCACCATGTCGCCGAAGCTGAGCGAGAGCCCGAACACGACGACCACGGCGGCGAACAGGCCCGTACCGACGAGGACGGAGCGGCGCAGGCCCCGGCCGCGTACGGCGGAGACCTGGCGTACGGCGTCGGCGAGCCGCTCGTCGTCCGCGTGCGCGGCGTTCTTGGCAACGACAGTTGTCCGGTTCACAGTTCCACCAGCTTCCTGCGGCGGACCAGCCAGATGAAGGGGATGCAGCCGATCGCGGCCGTGATGACCCCGACCTGCACCTCGCCGGGGCGGGCGATGACCCGGCCGACGATGTCGGCGACGAGCAGCATGACCGGGGCGAGCACCATGCTGTACGGGAGCACCCAGCGGTAGTCGGGCCCGGTGATGAGGCGGGCGGCGTGCGGTACGGCGAGCCCGACGAAGCCGATGGGGCCGGCGACGACGGTGGCCGCGCCGCAGAGGATCACCACGGCGAGGGCGGAGACCATCCGGATGGCCCCGACGCGCTGGCCGAGGCCGCGGGCCAGGTCGTCACCGAGGGAGAGGGCGTTGAGCTGCGGTCCGAGGGCCAGGGCGAGGACGGTGCCGACCAGGATGAACGGCGAGACCTGCCACAGCACCTCGGAGCTGCGGGCGGTCAGCGCGCCGAGCTGCCAGAACCGGAACTGGTCGTAGCTGCCGCGGTCCTGGAGCAGGATCGCGCTGGTGACCGAGGTGAGGACGGCGGCGGTCGCGGCCCCCGCCAGCGCCAGCTTCACCGGTGTCGCGCCTTCCCGCCCGAGCGAGCCGACCCCGTACACGAGGAGGGCGGCGAGCAGCGCGCCGAGGAAGCCGAACCAGATGAACTGGGTGGCGACGGTGAACCCGAGCAGGGTGATCGAGCACACGACGGCGACGGACGCGCCGGCGTTGATGCCGAGGAGCTGGGGGTCGGCGAGGGGGTTGCGGGCGACGCCCTGCATCACCGTGCCCGCGAGGCCGAGTGCCGCACCGGCCAGCAGCCCGGCGACGGTGCGCGGGATGCGGACCTCCTGGACGATGAGCTGGCCCTTGACGGAGACGTCCGGGTCGAGCACCCCGTCGACGACGTCACGGAAGGGCACATCTCCGGAGCCGATGGCGAGACTGGCGACGGCGGTGAGGAACAGCACGGCGAGGGCGGCGAGCAGCCCGAGGGCGAGCACGGGCCGGCTGCGCTTGCGCCGCGCTTCCTTGCCGCCGTCGGCCGACGTCACCCTCCCCTTCTCCAGGGAGGCCGAGCCGCTCACGACCCGGCCGCCGGGGCAGCCGGAATGCGGTGGTGCACTGTTGTTCGTTCCTCACGCTGGTTCGTCGGCGCCGGGGAGCGCCCCTGGGCACGGGAGACGCCCTCGTCACCGGTCCACCCGGACAGGGAAACCGCCGGTCCGCCCCGGACAGAAAGACCACCGGTCCGCCCCGGACAGGGGACATGACCGGTCCACCCCGGACGGGCAACACAAGGGGGCCCAAAGTAAGGTCACCCTAACAGCGCCTGTCAGCGCGGCGCGCTGCCGCACCCCACGAGCTCCGGAGCACCGCCTTGTCGTACGCCGCCGATCCCACCGCCCCCGCCACCGACCCGCTGGCCGGGTCCGTACCCCTGGGCTCGGCGGACGAACTGCGCGAGCTCCTGGGGACCCCGCACCCGATCGTCATCGACAAGGTCCACGACCGGCTCACCGACGACGACCTGGCGCTGCTGGCCCGCTCGCCGTTCTGCACCCTGGCCACGTCCGACGCGGACGGCAACTGCGACTCGACCCCGCGCGGCGACACCCCCGGCTTCACCCATGTCCTGGACCCGGGCACGATCGCCCTGCCCGACCGCCCGGGCAACCGCCGCGCGGACAGCTTCCACAACATCCTGGCGAACCCGCGCGTGGGCCTGCTCTACCTGATACCGGGCGCGATGGACGTCCTGCGCGTCAACGGCCGCGCCCGCATCCTCACGGACGCCCCGTTCTTCGACGCGATGACGCTGAAGGGCCAGCGCCCGAAGCTCGCCCTGGTCGTCGAGATCGACGAGATCTTCCGCCACTGCCCGGCGTCGCTGAAGCGGTCGGGGGTGTGGGCGCCGGAGACTTGGGCGGGGGCGGAAGCGGCGGGGTGAGCGATCAGAGATCCGCTGTGCGGGAATCCCGTCTCCCGGCCGCAGTTCGTCGTTCCCGCCCGGGCGGCCGAGGGGGTCGGCCGGTCGCCCCGGAGGCGCGCGCCTGACCCGTACGCGCCGGTGCGTCACCTCCCCGCACGCTCGCCCGAATGCCGCGTCCCCTCGGCCGGGCCCTGTCGTTGTCGGGATGTGACAGCTGAAGTCTCGCAGAGGAATGTGCCGACCCCATGACTGAAGAAACCATCCTGCTCGGGGACTTCCTCGCCACGATGAACCGCCTGCAGGCGGATTTCGAACGGCGACTCGACGGGATCGAACGCGACGCCCCGCCGGGGGCGCCACCGCACGGCACCTCCCGTGCGACGGCGGATCCCTGGCAGCCCTGGAGCAGTCACGCTCCGGGCCGCCCCCTCGGGCTGGAGGCCATCTGGGCCGATGCGCGCCGGTCGCCGGTGGCGCGGGCGGACGGATCCGGAGCACACCCTCGGGCGGAGAAAGCATTCTTCACCGCGTACCCCGACTGACCGGGCCCCTGGTCGACCACGCTCCCGGGCCGACCGTGCCCCGCCTACTCACTCAGTCGGAGTCCGGGAGAAACGTTCCCGCCCCTGCGGGAACGTTTCTCCACCCGTCCGGTCAGACGGCACGCGGCGCGCGCCGCATCACCCACAGCGCCGGGCCGCCGCCCGGCAGCGCCGCCTCGCCGAGCACCGTGAAGCCGAAGTGCTCGTAGAACGGCAGGTTGTCCGGCTTGGAGGACTCCAGGTAGACCGGCAGGCCCGCCGCGTCGGCCTTGGCCAGCCCGGAACGCAGCAGCGCCGCCCCGTGCCCCTGGCCCCGGGCGGCCGGGTCCGCGCCGACGACCGCCAGGTACCAGTGCGGCTCCTTGGGGCCCTGCTCGGCGGCGGCCGCGACCGCGTCCCGGAAGAGCGGTGCCCGGTCGCCGAGGATCTCCTCCAGCTCCGCGACCGTCTCCGCGTCGGGAACGGACTTCTCCTGCCCCTCCGGCGCCACCCAGAACGCGGCCGCGGACGCGGTGCGCTCGCACACCCCGTGGCGGCCGTACTGCCGGGTGAAGATCGTGGTGAAGTACCGGACCAGGTCGGGCTCGCGCGAGGCCCCGCCGGGGAAGAACCACCCCATCATCGGGTCATCGGCGAAAGCGCGGGCCAGGGTGCGGCTGATCTCCGGGGCGTTGTCGAGCGTGGCCGCCTGCGGAGTGTTCGTCATCGACATACGGGTCATTCTGCACGTTGATGATCTTGAACGGTGAGGAGGGTCCTCGGACACCGGAAAGGGCCCCGGACACTGGTCCCGGCCACCGGCCACCGGCCACCGGCCACCGGAGATAGCCTCGCGCGATGGACCGACGACTGGCCGCGTACGCGGTGTGCATCGAGGACGGCCGGGTGCTGCTCGCGCTGGCCGTGGGCCCGGACGGCGACCGCACCTGGACCCTCCCGGGCGGCGGGGTCGAGCACGCGGAGGACCCGTTCGACACGGTGATCAGGGAGGTCGCCGAGGAGACCGGTCTGGAGACCGTGGTCGAGCGCCTGCTCGGTGTGGACTCGCGGGTGATCCCGGCGGGCGAGCGCCGCGTGCCCGGCGCGCCCGAGCTGCAGAACGTCGGCATCTTCTACGGTGTCCGCGTCACCAGCGGCCGACTCCGTCCCGAACCGAACGGCGACACCGCCGCGTCGGTGTGGACCCCCCTCGCCGAGGTCGCTCGCCTGCGCTGGTCGTCGCTGGTGGACATCGGCATCGCCCTGGCGCAGAACCTCCCGCCCACCGGGCACGTGAACCCCGTGCCGGGTCGGAGGGCTCGTCCAGCACTGAGAACGAACCCGGCCGCCGGCCCCGTGACGGGAGACCGGCGGCCGGGACTCAGGGCCTCACGCCCTTACGCCTTGCGCTGCATGGACGAGCGGGCCGGGTTGCCCTGCTCGCCCGCCTTCGGGTCCTTCTCGCCCGCCTTCGCGCGGACGCCCTCCTCGATGCGCTTGCCGATCTTGCTGTCGATGTTCGACCAGTACTGGAACGCCCGCTGGAGCACCGGCTCGGTCACCCCGTTCAGCAGGTGGCCGACCACGTTGTCCACCAGCCGGTCCCGCGCCGCGTCGTCCAGGACCTCGCGGACCATCGTGCCCGCCTGGCCCCAGTCGTCGTCCTCGGCGTGGTCGACGTAGGCCGCCCGGGTGATGTCCCCGTCGGCGTACCAGCTCGGCGGGGTGCCGTAGCGTCCCGTGTCCGCCTCCGGGCCGCCCTTGGAGTTCGGGGCGTAGACCGGGTCGGTGGTCTTCCGGTACGCCATCGCCCCGTCCTTGGAGTACGTGTGCACCGGCGCGACGGGGGCGTTGACCGGCAGCTGCTGGTAGTTGCCGCCGATGCGGTAGCGGTGCGAGTCCGCGTAGCTGAACAGCCGCGCCAGGAGCATCCGGTCGGGGCTCGGGCCGATGCCCGGCACCAGGTTGTTCGGCTGGAACGCCGCCTGCTCGATCTCCGCGTGGTTGTCCGTGGGGTTGCGGTCCAGCGTCATCCGGCCGACCTCGATCAGCGGGTAGTCGCCGTGCGGCCACACCTTGGTCAGGTCGAACGGGTTGAACCGGTAGTCCTTGGCGTCCTCGTACGGCATGATCTGGACCTTCAGCGTCCAGCTCGGGAAGTCGCCGTCGCGGATGTGCTCGAAGAGATCACGCGTGTGGTAGTCCGTGTCCGCCGCCGCCATCTGGTCGGCCTCGTGCTGGGTGAACGTCTCGATGCCCTGGTCGGTCTTGAAGTGGTACTTCACCCAGAACTTCTCGCCCTCGGCGTTGATCCACATGTACGTGTGCGAGGTGTAGCCGTTCATGTGACGCCAGGTGCGCGGGATGCCCCGGTCCCCCATCAGCCAGGTGACCTGGTGGGCCGACTCCGGCGAGAGGGTCCAGAAGTCCCACTGCATGTCGTGGTCGCGGAGGTTGTTGTCCGCCCGGCGTTTCTGGGACCGGATGAAGTGCTGGAACTTCATCGGGTCCTTCACGAAGAACACGGGGGTGTTGTTGCCCACCATGTCGTAGTTGCCTTCGCTGGTGTAGAACTTCACCGCGAAGCCGCGCGGGTCACGCCAGGTGTCCGGGCTGCCCCGCTCGCCGGCGACGGTGGAGAACCTGATGACCAGGTCGGTCGTGGTGCCGGGCTGGAAGAGCGCGGCCTTCGTGTACGCGGAGACGTCCGCGGTCACCTCGAACTTCCCGAAGGCGCCGCTGCCCTTGGCGTGCGGCTGGCGTTCGGGGATGCGTTCGCGGTTGAACTGGGCCATCTGCTCGATCAGGTAGGAGTCCTGGAGCAGGATCGGCCCGCCCGGGCCGACGGTGAGCGAATGCTCGTCGCTCTCCACCGGGGCACCGGAGTCGGACGTGGTCGGCTTACGGGTCGTGTCCGTCATGTCCTCGTGTCCTCTTGTCGGTCGTGCGCGGGTGTAGAGGCCTCGGCTCGGCTCTGCTCCACGGCTACCCTGTCGCGCCTCTGCCAATGTAGGCATATGCGGACGAATCGTCCCGTCGAGCCGTTGCGGCCGCCCGGGTCAACGGGACCTGTTCCCCGCGATCAGGCGGTAGAGGGCGAGGAGGATCACGGAACCGACGACTGCGGCGATCCACGTCGACAGGCTGAAGAACCCGTCGATCGAATCGACCCCGAAGATCACCTTGCCCAGCCAGCCGCCGAGCAGGCCGCCCGCGATGCCGAGCAGCATCGTGATCAGGCAGCCCCCCGGGTCCTTGCCCGGCATCAGCGCCTTGGCGATGGCGCCCGCGAGCAGGCCGATGAGAATCCAGGCGATGATGCCCACGAAAGTCTCCCTCTGTGTTTCCTCTCCCGGCGTCCTCGTTGCCCCGGGCACCCTCCGCGTATCCCACCAAACGGAACTCACACATCCGCCGGGCGAAGTCCGCCACCCCCGCGACCCGTCATCCGCCCGCCCTCGTTACGCCGGACGGGGGCGGGCCGTGGAGCTGCTCGCCTGCGCACGGAACGACGTCACGCGGGGGCACCGAGCGGCGGGTGTTCCAGCACGCGGGGCTTGTACTCGACCAACTGGGTGCGGCCGTCGAAGGTGCGGTGCCCGATCATGTCGAGGGCGACGTCCGGATAGCCGTCGTAGATGCGCTCCGAGCCCGTGGCCCCGGTGATCACCGGGAACATCACGACCCGGAAGCGGTCGACGAGCCCGGCCCGCAGCAGGGACCGGCACAGGCTGAGGCTGCCGATCGTACTGAGGAGTCCCGAGCCGTTCTCCTTCATCGCACGGACCGTCTCGACGGCGTCGTCGCGGACCAGCGTGGCGTTGGCCCACGGCAGCGGCGCCTCCAGCGAGGAGGAGAACACCACCTTGGGCGCTCGCGTGAGCTCGTCGACGGACGCCTCTTCCTCGGGCCTGAACTCGTCCTGTCCGCCCGGGACCTCCCCGGCGGCGAAGCCGGACATCAGGCGGTACGTTTTCGCTCCCATGAGGTAGGTGACCTCGGGCTGCTCACCGAGCCAGGCGAGGTACTCCGGGCCCTCCAGGCCCCAGAACCCGGGCCAGCCCTCTCCTGACGCATAGCCGTCGAGGGAGGTGATGAAGTCGACGAGAAGCTCCGACATGGCGGTGTCCCTTCCTGGGGTGTCATGAACCTTGAGCGTCATGAACCTTGGGTGTCATGAACTTGGACCGGCGGCGGGCCACAAACTCATCGGGCCCGGTCACGCCCGCCGGGCCGCCACCGCCAGCCGGGTGTCCTCGGTGATCAGGTCGCCGTTGACCGCGCCTCCCGCCATGAGGCCGGCCGCAGCCGCGCCGATCACCTGCTCGGTGAGGCGGGTGACGTTGCCCGCCGCCCAGACCCCGGGGACCTCCGTCGCGCCGGTCGGGTCGGTCGGGATGTAGGACCCGACGACCGTGCCGCCCATCTCCTGCGCCACCGGCTTCAGCCCCAGCGACTCCAGGACCGCCGAGCGGGCGGTGAACCGGGCCTGGACCACCAGGGCCTCACGCGGGACGACCCGGCCTGACGCCAGCGTCACGCCGGTGAACCGGTCGTCCGCGACCTCCAGCCCCGTCACCTCGCCGTCCACGACCGCAATGTCCCGGGCCGCCAGCTGCTCGTACTCCTCCTCCGTGGGCTCCGGGCCCGTGTGGAGGAAGAGGGTCACATCGTCGCTCCACTGCCGCCACATCAGCGCCTGGTGCACGGCGAGCGGGCCGGTGGCGAGCACGCCGATCGGGCGGTCCGCCACCTCGTGGCCGTGGCAGTACGGGCAGTGCAGCACCTCGCGCCCCCACCGCTCGGCAAGACCCGGCACGGGCGGCAGCTCGTCGACGAGCCCGGTCGTCACCAGCAGCCGCCGCGCCTCGACGCTTCGGCCGTCCTCGGTCACCACCCGGAAGCCCTGCTTCCCGGCCCCGTCCCCGGGAAGCCGCTCGGCCGAGGCCACCCGGCCCTCGACGATCTCCGCCCCGTATCCGGCGGCCTCGCCCCGGCCGATGGCCAGCAGCTCGCCGGGCGGGGTGGACTCGCGGCCCAGGTAGTTGTGCACGTGCGAGGCGGGAGCGTTACGGGGCTCCCCCGCGTCGATCACCAGAACCGAGCGCCGGGCCCGCCCCAGGGCCAGCGCCCCGCTCAGGCCGGCGGCCCCGCCGCCCACGATCACCACGTCGTACCGCTGCTGCTGCATGTCGCTCCTCCTTCGTCACGCGGCATCACCACCGCTCGACGACGAGAGTGCGCCCAAGCAGGCCGAAACGACAAACATCCTTGCCGAAACAGCAAGTCATACGATGCTGAACTCGCACCACACGATCTTGCCGGGGTTCCGCTCGGCCACGCCCCACTTGTCGGCCAGCGCCGCGACGAGCAGCAGCCCGCGCCCACCTTCGTCGTCGGCCTCCGGCGGCCCGTCCGCCGCGCGCACGACACCACCTCCGCTGTCGTGCATCTCGACGCGGATGATGCTCTCGACCCGCTCCAGGTAGATGTGGACCTTGAAGCCACGGCCCGGAGGTACTCCGTGCCGGAGCGCGTTGGTCGCCAGCTCGGTCACGCAGAGCAGCACATCGTCGGCCCGCCGCTCACACTCCCACTCGACGAGCGCCTTGCGGGCGAACTTGCGTACGACGGGGATCGACCTGCGCTCACGGCAGTAGAAGGCGGCGCGGAAGTAGGGGAGTTGGGTTGTCTCGTTCATGCTTCCACGCTCACACGGAGTTACTGGGCTGAAGCAGAGCCGAGAGACGTACAAAAGGATTTGTACGGGTTCTGACGGGTTGACAACGGGGCCGGAACGGGGAGAGCCAGGTCATGCAACCGGGAAAGCAGAGCGGCATCAGGCGAGTTACTTCGTGGCAGTTGGTCGGGGCTCAGTTGCGCCACTTCCGCAAACTCGCCGGGCTGACACAGGCCGCCCTCGCCGAGCAGGCCGGGGTGGGCGAGGACACGATCGCCTCGATCGAACAGGGGCGACGGGCGCTTCAGCTGGACCTGGCCATCCAGCTCGATGAACTCCTGGACACCAAGGGCGTTTTGCGGGTCGCGGTGGAGAAGATCCCGCGGAAGGAGCGCTACCAGGCGCTGGTGAAGGACTTCGTGCAGTACGAGCAGGACGCGGTGAGCTTGTTCTCGTATGAATCCCAGCTCATCCCGGGGCTGCTGCAGACCGAGGCTTACGCACGGCTGGTCTTCTCCAGCCACTACCCGCCACTCGAAGAGGAGGAGATCGAGAAGCGGGTGACGACCCGCCTCGCTCGTCAGAAGATCCTGGAGCGCAAACCCCGACCCATCCTCCACTTCATCCTGGAGGAGAGCATTCTGCACGCGGAGTTGGGGGACCCCGAGGTCATGCTCAAGCAGCTCCTCCAGCTGCGACGCTGCATGGACCTGCCGTTCGTCAGCATCCAGATCATGCCGCGGAAGACGCCGAGGCACGCAGGGCTAGCGGGGCCGCTGGTCCTGCTGGAGACCCCCGATCACGATCAACTCGCCTATGTCGAGATGCATCTGCGAGCAGAGCTGTACGACGATCCGGCCGACGTCAGCGCTCTCATGCAGAAATATGGGATGCTGCGGACGCAGGCGCTGACCGCCGAGGAAAGCGCCCGGCTCCTGGACGCACTGCTCGCAGCCCTGCTTGGAGAGACATGAACCGCGCCACCCTCCCCGTCTCCCGTCCCGCCACCCTCCACTGGTTCAAGTCGAGCTACAGCAGCGACCAGGGCGGCAACTGCGTCGAAATCGCCACCCACCCCGCCGCCGTCCACATCCGCGACTCCAAGGTGACCGACGGTCCCGTCCTCACCGTCGAGCCCGCCACCTGGAGCGCCTTCGTCCACGGCAGCGGCACCGCCCTCTGAGCGGTCCGACAGTGAACCGCCCCGGCCGCCGCCGCAGCCGGGGCTGTTCACTGTCCGCCCGCTACCTCAGTCTCAGTAGCGCACCCACAACTCGTACACGCCCGGCTTCCCGGCGAACGGGTTGCAGATGAAGACCCGGCTCCAGAGGGCGTTGTCAGCACCCGCGTTCCCCACCGCCTGGCACTCCGCCAGGCTCGCGTGATGGCTGCGGAGCCAGAAGCCGGGGCCCGTGGCGGAGGCGGTCGAGGCGGTGCCGAGGAGCATCGCTCCGGCGGTGGCCACGGTCACCGCGAGTGCGGCAATACGTCTGTGCATGTCGGTAACTCCGTTTTCAGTCAACGCACATGACTGTGCGTCAGTGAACGAATGAGTCGAGCCGATCCGAACAGCGCGCGCCGCCACGAGAAAGCTAGCGAGCCGGGCACGCCCGCACAATAGGTCTGGACCAATAGGTCACCGCATATGCCCCATGGCCGTAAACCTCTGCCGTGCCGCATATTTCGCTCGGTACGTCAGCTTTCGGCCGACCGCTCCACCGGGATCCAGAGCTCGGCCTCCGCCCGCTTCCCGTCCTCCGTCAGCCGCACCCGCAGAATCTCCGGGCCGAGCCTCGACGCGTACGGGTTCGACGGGAACCACTGCGTGAACACATCCCGCCAGAGATGCTGGAGAGCCTGGGGGAACTCACCCTCGCTCTCGAAGACCGCCCATTGCCCCGCCGGTACGTCCAGGGCGTCCAGGTCCTCCGGAGGCTCCGCGCCGCTCACCACCCCGTGCCAGTAGTCGAGTTCGGTGCCCTCCGCGCGGCTCGGATCGAGCTGGTCACTCACGCCGACGATGCCCGCCGGCTCCTGGTCCGAGAGGGCCGCGATGCGGTCCAGCTCCTCCCTGCCGATTCCCCGGATGAACTCTGCGATGGCTGGATTCGGTCCCTCATGGATGAGCGGAACGCGGGCCTTCCTCCCGACCACACGGAACGCGTTCTTCTCCACCAAGCTGTAGCGCATGGCGCTACTCCCTTCGACGACGAGTCGGAAGGTCAGGCGTTGCTGGGACCGCAGAACCGCGCCCGTGCGGCGCGCCTCGCCGGGGCCGATGCCGTGAACGGCCCGGAAGGCGCGGGCGAAGCCCTCCCCCGTGTCGTAGCCGTACCGCATCGCCACGTCCAGCAGCGAACGGTCACGGTCACCGAGCACCTCCGCCCCCGCGACCGTCATGCGGCGACGGCGGATGTACTCCGACAGCGGGAGCCCCGCCAGCGCGGAGAACATCCGGCGGAAGTGGTACTCCGACGTCATCGCGATCCGGGCGAGGTCCGCCGCCTCGATGCGCTCACCGAGGTGGGCCTCGATGTGCTCCATCGCGTCGTTCAGCCGTTCCAGCAACTCCTGATTCCCTTCCCTTGCCCGTTCACCGTAGGGAGAGGCCATCCTCCCGGACCCGACCGTCCGTGCCCTCTTCGGTCAGGTCGCCGGGCTTCGCCAGCAGCTCCACCAGGGACGAGAAGCTGTCCCCGGCGCGGCCCGCCGCCATGCCCCGCCGGAACAGGTCGACGACCGCCGCCGGGAGGGTGGAGTCGACGCCCGCTTCCGTGTGGGTGTGCAGAACGTGCTCGGCGCTCGCCACCCCCATGGCCAGGCGGTCGACATCCCCGTCGTGCACTCCGGCGTCGATGCGTTCGGCGTAGAAGGCGAAGAACTGCGCGAGGGAGTCCGCTGTCTCCGTGGCGTACGGCAGGATGTCGGCCGCCTTCAGGCCGTTCGCGCGGGCGAGGGCGACGGCCTGCCAGAAGCTCAGCATCGAGGTCCAGAACATGACCATGCCGAGCTGGTAGGAGAGCGCGGCCAGCCCCGGGTCCTCGCCCTGATGCTCGACCCGTCCGGTCAGCGCTTCGAGCACCGGCCGGTGCCGGTCGAAGACCTCGCGCGGCCCGCTGTAGAGGGTGGCCGAGTCGGGCTGCCCGATGCCGGAGGGCGACGAGTTGACGCCGCCGGTGAGCTGTACAGCACCGAGCCCGGCCGCCCAGCGGGCTCCGGCGCGGGCCTCCTCGGGGGTGGCGGAGGTGAGGTTGAGCAGGACCTTGTCGTGCAGGGCCTGCGCGGCCGGCTCCAGTACGGCGTGGACCGCCTCGTAGTCCGTGAGGCTCAGGATGATCACCTCGTTCGCCGCGACCGCGCCGGCGGGGCAGGGCGCGAGGACCGCGCCGCGGGCCACCAGATCGTCCGCGCGGGAAGCGGTGCGGTTCCAGACGGTGACCCCGTAGCCACGGTCGAGCAGGGCTTCGGCCATCGCCCGGCCCATCGGCCCCAGTCCTATGACGGTCACGGAACCCGGGTGCTCCGTCGCTGTGCTGTTCATTGCCGCCTCCAGCGGGTCGGTCGGGGGCAGGCGGAAGCCGGTTCCGCCCGCCATCCCGACTAGAACGAACGCTCTATCTAGTGGGTGTCGAGAACGTAGCACAGCTCTAGAACGAACGCTCTACCCAATTCCCGCTACAGTGACGGCATGCAGACCAGCACCCGGGAGCGGATCGTCGTGGCGACCGCGCGCCTCCTTCAGCGGCAGGGGTACGTCGGTACCGGGATCAAGCAGATCGCTAAGGAGTCGCAGGCCACGCTGGGCTCGATCTACCACTTCTTCCCGGGCGGCAAGGAAGCCGTCGCCGTCGCTGCGATCCGGCACGGGGACCAGGAGTTCGCGGCGCTGCTGAAGGAGTCCCTGGACAGCGAGCCCGATCCGGCGGAGGCGGTGCTCTCCTGCACCCGCGAATTGGCCGCCGGGCTCAAGGAGTCGGGCTGGGTGGACGGCTGTCCGGTGACGGCGGCGGCCCTGGAGACACTCGGCGTCGAATCCGACCTCCAGCAGGCGTGCGCCGACGCGCTGAACGGCTGGGAGCGGCTCGTCCGTGACAAGCTGCTGGGCTGCGGGTTCGCGGCGGACGACGCCCGGGAGCTGGCGACCACCGTCATCAGCGCCATCGAGGGCGCCGAGGTGACCGCCCAGGTCAACCGGAGCGAGGAACCCCTCCTGGCGGTGGGCCGCCAACTGGCGCGCCTCATCCGGTCGTACGGGATCGATCCGCCGCGCCGCTGACGACACCCCGCCCCGGAACGCCGACAGGGGCGGCCTTTCGGCCGCCCCTGTTCTTGTCCCAGCCGGTTCAGCTGAGCTTGGCGTCTTCCACGGTGCTGGTGACCGTGCCTGCGGTGGAGGTGGTCGCCCCGGCCGCGCCGTCGACCAGCTTGCCGAGGTCGCCGACGTCGTCCAGCGCGCCCAGCGAGACGGCCGGTTCGGCGGCGTGTGCGGTATCCCCGCCGCCCGGGTGCGGCGCGATGGCGGCGATGACCGCTCCGGTGGCGAGGGTGACGGCGGCGAGTACGCTTCGCTTCTTCATGCCGGGTTCAACGGCCGGAACCCCGCAAAGGGCACGCCCCGATTCCCTGGCGGCTCCCGCCCCCGCCTCCGGCCCACTCCGGACGACCCACCTCGCCGTCGACGGCCGCCGGGACGCTGCCTAGTCTGTGCGCATGCTCGCCTACGCCCCCGCGGCGCTCCTCTTCCTCGTCTTCTGCGTGAGCGTGCTGCTCGAACGCCGTAAGTTCAGCAACGCCGTCGTCCTGGGGCTCGCCGTGCTCTGCGCGCTGGGTGCCCTGCTGTACCGGTTGGTCAGTTCCAAGTCGCCCTCGGTGCCCTACGTCGTCGGGGCGCTGGTGGCCCTGGGGGCGGTGGCCCTGCTCGTGCTGGTGTGCTTCCTCTTCCTCAACGGCGTACGCATGCTGCGCAAGGAGGGCCGGAGCCCGGCCCATCTGCTGTCGCTGCTGGCCGCGTTCGCCGTCCTCGGCGTGGTCGCCCTGCTCGTCGTGGCCGCCGTGCTGCGGACTCCGGTGCTGATCGGGGTGGCCTGGGCGGCCGGCGGGCTGGCGTTGTACTTCTCGTTCCTGTTCCTCTGCTTCGTCTGCTACGCGTTCCTGTACGGGCGGCTCCAGGTGCGACGTAAGGCCGACTTCGTGGTGGTGCTGGGTTCGGGGCTGATCGGCGGTACCACCGTGCCGCCGCTGCTCGCGAGCCGGCTGAAGCGGGGGCGCGAGGTGCATGAGCGGCTGTCCCGGCGCGGTGGGTCGCCCGTGCTGATCACCTCGGGCGGGCAGGGGCCCGACGAGAAGCTGCCGGAGTCCCACGCCATGGCCGACCACCTGGTGGCCGAGGGGTTCCCCGCCGAACTCATCGAGCGGGAGGACCGTTCGCGGAACACCGAGGAGAACCTGCGCTTCAGCAAGGAGATCATGGAGGCGGCCAAGCCCGGCTACCGGTGCGTGGTCGTCACGAACAACTACCACGCCTTCCGGGCCGCCCTCATCGCCCGGCGGGTCCGCATCCGCGGGCAGGTGGTGGGCTCCCCCACGGCCGCGTACTTCTGGCCCAACGCGATGCTTCGCGAGTTCGCCGCGATCCTCGTGGACTACCGGCAGAGCAACGCGGCGATGTGCGTGATCATCGTCCTCGGCGGGGTGGCCGCGTGGTGGGCGAGCTGAAGCAGCCCCACGCACACCACCAGTTGCACATACTTCACACACAACTCCCCCAAACCCGCATAAGGTTGATCGCGTTCGCATCGCAGACGCGCGCGATCGGTCAACTGACAAGGGGGGTCAGGTGTCCCGACACCTGTACACGAACAGCCGCGCCCACAACCGGCGGACCGGGCGGACCACCGGGGCGGCGGCGATCGCGGTGGTGTTGGCCGCAGGGCTCGCCACGGCGCTGCCGGCGACCGCACACGCCGCCGGGAAGGCGGAGGCGGCGGAGGTCCTGATACCCGCGCCCGACCGGTTCGACGACGGCCCCGAGACGGTCCTGGCGACCGGGAGCCAGGGCGTCCTGCACCGCGAGGGCCTCAGCTACCTCTGGACGAACACGTACAACCGCCGCACGAAGGCGGTGCCGGAACTCGACGACGTGGCCGAGGACATGCTCGTCCACGGTCACGACGAGGCCAACCGGGTCATCTACACGCGGCCGCGCGAGGACGGCGGCACGGACGTCGTGCGGATCGGCGTCGAGGACCCCTCCTTCACGAGCACGGTCAAGGTGCCCGCCGGCTACCTCAACCTGCGCATCTCGGGCGGCTGGGTGCTGGCGACCGTCGAGCGGGGCGACGGAACGCACGAGCTGCGGGTGGCCCGGGGTGGGGCCGCCGCCGACGATCCCGTCGTCCAGTTGCCGGCGGGGGCCACCGTCGGAGCCGAGCCCGTGCTGCTGAGCTCGTGGTCCAACCAGCTCGTCATCGGCTACCGCCTCGCTGACGGCTCCCCCGGTTACGGCATCCTGACCGCGTACAACGGCCGGGTCGTGCCGCTGCCCGTGACCGGTGAAGCCAGCAGCTTCCGCATCACGCAGACCACCGTCAGCTGGTTCTCGCGGGGCGGCGACGGCGGGCCGGGCGTCAGGGTCCGACAGCGGGAGAGCACGGCCGCGCCCCGCGTCGTCCCGATCGCCACGGCGTCCCCCGACAGTGACGTCACCTCCTACGTGGTCGGCGACAACGTGCTCTGGTACGAGGGTCTGACCGGCCCCCTGTATCTCACGCCGTTCGCCGGTGCGGACACCGCGCGGATGCTCCTGGGCAGCGTCTGGGGGACCTTCCTCCGGACCGAGGGGACCGGTTCGGTCGTGGCGCTCGGCAGGAGCGGCGACGGCAAGAACGCGATCCGCCTGTTCAGCGTCGACGGTCTTGAGCTCGTGAGCGAGCTGGTGCTGCGGGAGGTGCCGCGGGTCAAGACCGCGGACGGCGAGATCGGGGCGCTGAGCCTCGACCGGGGGCGGCTGCGGTACATGAACCACCTCGCCGGGGACGCGACCCTGCACGGCAGGGCCGTCGGGACCGGCCTCGACCCGGCGGAGGGCGCGCGGCTCGAGGACTTCCCCGGTCTCACCGCGGGCAGGTTCGCCGACGGCACGGACGAGGGCCTGGCCCGGCTGCTCAGAGACCCGGAGTCCGGCCGCGACGTCCTGGTGACGGGCGACGACCCGGGCCGGCAGGACGGCGGCATTCCTCTGGCGGACATGAACGGCCTCGGCCGCATCGTCGACACGTCACCGGAGTTCGTGCTGTACGAGTCGGGCGGGCGGCAGTACGTCGTCGACATCGCCCACGACCTCGTCGTCCGCGACCAGCGGGCGCAGGGCGCGGCGCTGGCCGGGGACCGGCTGTACAAGTCGGCGCCCGGCAAGCCCGGCACGGTGAACGTGGTCGACCCGCGCTCCGGGCGGGCAACCGCGAGCCACGATCTGGGCGTCGACTGCGTGCCCTCCGAACTCCAGGTCAGCGGCAGCCTCGTGTACTGGAGCTGCGCCTCCCGGGACGCGGCGGGCGTGTACGACACGGTGACGCACCGCGACTACCCCGCCCCGGCGTCCCGGGTCCTGCTCGGCGACCGCTTCCTGGCCTCCCGGGAGGCGTCGGGCGACCTGCGCCTGACCGCTCTGCGGCCGGACGGCTCCACCGGCGACCTGGGCACGGTCACCGGCCTCAAGCCGCCCACGGACGACGACGGGCGCGGCACCACGTGGACCCTGGACCCGGCGGCGGGCAAGCTCGCCTGGGTCGGGACCGACGACACCGTCCACGTCACCGCCCCGCAGCAGGCGGTCTCCCCGCCGGTCGTCACCCACTCCGCCGTTCCCGCCACCTCGGCGGGCGGGTGGAACGCCACCTGGTGGCTGTCCAAGCCGGCCGCGTCCTGGAAGGTGACGCTGGTGCGCCGCTCGACCGGCGAGACCGTCCGCACCTGGACGGGCGAGGGCTCGCGCGGCACGGTGCGGGTCGACTGGGACGGCACGTCCGGCTCCGGCGATCCGGTCCCGGCGGGCGCCTACACCTGGCGGCTGACCGCCGCTCCGGCGGACGGCTCGGGCGACGACGTCATGGCGTCGGGCACATTGCGGGTGACGGCGGGCTGAGCTCGTACGGCCCCGGGGGCGGCTCCCCGCCACCCCCGGGGTCCGGTGAGCCCCGGGCCCCGGCTGAGGGGATCCACCGGAACCCGGGGCGCTGAGGGAAGACCCTGGCGTCGGGAGCACTGCGGAAAGACCGTGGTGCCGGGGGCTCGGAAACCGCCGCCGGTCTCAGAACCCCCCGCCGTCGAACCCGCCCCCGAAGCCTCCGCCGTCGCCGAAGCCGCCCCCGCCGAAGCCGGAGGAGTCGAAGTCGGAGCCGGAGAAGTCGCCGCCGCCCCAGTCGCCGCCCGCGCCGCCGTCGCCGAAGTCACCGCCGCCGTACTCGGAGGCGTACGCCGGGGTGGCGAGCATCGAGCCGAGCATGGTGCCGACGAGGAGGCCGGGGAGCAGGCCGCCGCCGAAGTAGCCGCCGGCCCAGGGGCCGTACGCCGGGCCCGCTTCCCAGTACGGCCGGCGGTTGCCGTCGCCGACGTCGACCGTACGGCTCATGGGGTCCTCGCCCTGGCTGAGGCGGACCTCGTCCGCGCCGCAGACCGGGACCTCCCGGGCTGCGCCTCCGGACGGGGTCCAGAGCACGTCGGAGACCGAGGGGCCGTGGCGCGGGTCGAAGAAGCAGGGCGGGCGGCGGGCCGGGATGGTCTTGCCGGTGCGGCGGGCCTCCAGGACCGTGAGGGAGTAGCGGCCGTCCTCCAGGGACTGGGTGACCCCGCGCACGTCCGACGGGTGCGTGGCCCGGTCCATTTTGGTCTTGGCGCTCTCGTAGGAGTCCAGGGCCCGCTCGTAGTCGGCGCGCATGGTGTCGTCCGCGCCCTTCTCGGCGGGGTGGAAGTCCAGGCGTTCCAGGGTTTCGCCGTACGCGGTGATGTCCTCATCGACGACGACCCGGAGCTTGTCGAGGGCGATGCGCTCCTCTTCCTCCTTGCGGCGCTTGTTCCGGCGGGAGATCGCGTACGCTCCGGCGCCGCCCGCCGCGACGAGTGCGCCGAGCGTGATCAGACCGCCGACCGGGGCCCCGGACTCGTCGGCCGCGCCTCCGCCGCCGGACCAGGAGGCGGGGGCGGTGCCCCGGGCCTGTTCGACGGCGCGGTCGACGAAGGCGTTGAGCTGGGCGTCGGCGTTGCCGGCGGTGGTGGGGTTCTCCACGGCGGCGGTGAGGTTCTCGACCGCGCGGGTGGGCATGACCTGCGGGTCCGCGCCCGCGTCGAAGCCGTCGCCGAGGCGGATCGCGTAGACACCGGTGATACCGGTGTCGCTGCGCAGGGTCGGGAGGAGGCCTTCCTCGGGGAAGGCAGAGGTGTCGGGGAGGACGGCGACGAAGACCGGCTTGTCGGCGTCCGTGATCTTGTTCTCCAGGGCCTTCTCGTCAGCGACGGAGAGCTGATCGCGGGCGCCCGGGTCCACGTACACCGGGTCGTCGCGCAGGGCCTGGGCGGCGTCTTGGATCGTGGCGGCCGGGGCCGCCGACGCGGGCGAGGTCAGGGCGAGAGCCGCCGCTGCGAGGATGAGCAGCAGGCCCGCCAGCAGCGCGGGGAAAAGCCTTTTCCTCATACTTAACGCTACTCCAGACGGGCGACGAACGCCGTCGCCCGTCTGGAGGCCTGGTGACTAGGCGGCCCTGTACGCCGTGCGCAGCTTGGCCACCGCGCCCGTCAGGTCACCCTTGAGCAGCAGGTGGTCCGCCTCCGCGAACGGCTTCGACACCGCCTGCGCGAACTTCCCGCCGATCTTCTGCTGGACCAGCAGCCGGGCCTGGTCCACGATCGCCTTGCCCGCCGGGGTCTTCCCCAGGTGCGCCTTCTCGGCGATCTGGGCAGCCACGGCGAGGGCCGTGAGGGTCAGCTCACCGCCGGCCGGGGGCTTCTTCAGCGTGGTCAGGCCCCAGCCGTACGGGAACTGGGGGTCGTACGTCGCGTCCCCGACGTTGATGGGCAGTTGCGTCTCCGACTTCGGCCAGGTCACCGGGAGCTGCCCGGTGAAGGCGCGCTTGCCGTAGAGCACGTCGGCCACGCCGTCGCCCTCGGAGCCCGGCAGCCAGGACGCCACCAGCGCGTTGATCTTCCCGAGCTGGTCGCCGATGAACTGGGGGCGGCCCGAGACGATGAGTACCGCGCACTTCATCGCCGCGCAGACCTTGTCGACCGCCGCCTTGTCGGCCGCCGTCAGCTCCAGGTCGTGGCCGTTGCCGACGTCCCCGATGCCTTCGGCGTACGGGGTCTCGCCGACGATCACCACACCGACGTCGTGGCCGTCCGTGGCGGCGGATGCGTCGCGCGAGTACGTCACGGACTCCGGGTTCTTCGCCGCCTTCTTCATGCCCTCCAGGATCGTCGTGCCGGTGGTGGTCTTCCCGGAGGAGCCCTGCCAGCTGATGGTCCAGCCGCCGGCCTGATTGCCGATGTCGTCGGCGTTGGACCCGGCGACGTACACCTTCTGGTTCGGCTTGAGCGGCAGGACGGCCCCGTCGTTCTTCAGGAGCACCTGGGACTTCGCGGCCGCCTCACGGGCCACCGCGCGGTGCTCGGCCGAGCCGACCTTGTCGAGGTGGGTGGTGTCCGCGTACGGCTTCTCGAAGAGGCCGAGGCGGAACTTCTGGGTGAGGATGCGGGCGACCGCGTCGTCGATCCGGGCCTCGCTGATGCGGCCCGCGGTGACCTCGTCCTTCAGGGTCTTGGTGAAGTCCTGGTACGCGGTCGGGACCATGATCATGTCGAGTCCGGCGTTGACGGACGTACGGACGTCGCTCGGGTAGTCGCCGGGGATCTGGTCGATGGCCTGCCAGTCGCTGATGACGAAGCCCTCGAAGCCCATCCGGTCCTTGAGGACGCCGTTGATCATCTCGGCGTTGGCGTGCATCTTCACCGGGCCCTGGTCGTCGCCCAGGATGTCGAGGGAGGAGTACGAGGGCATGATCGTGCCGACGCCCCGCTTCACCGACTCCTCGAACGGCGACAGGTGCACGGCCTCCAGCTCCTCGCGGGTGACCTTGGTGATGCCCTGGTCGGTCGTGTACGAGCCGGTGGTGGAGGAGCCGAATTCGGTGCCGCCGTCGCCGACGAAGTGCTTGGCGCTGCCGAGCACCTTGTCGTTGCGGTGCAGGTCCTTGCCGGACGGGCTGCCCTGCATGCCCTGGATGACCGTCTCCATGGCCTCGACGAGGGCCGGGTCCTCGCCGAACGCCTCGTAGCTGCGGCCCCAGCGCTCGTCACGGGTCACGCAGACGCAGGGGGCGAAGTCCCACGGGACGCCGGTGGAGCGGACTTCCTTCGCGGTGATCGCGCCGGTCTTCTCCGCGCTCTTCGGGTCGCGGCCCGCGCCGATGCCGATGTTGTGCGGCATGATCGTCGCGCCGACGACGTTGTTGTGGCCGTGCACCGCGTCCACGCCGTAGATCAGCGGGATCTGGAAACGGGTGGCCTGGGCGCGCAGCTGGTAGGCGTCGACCATCTTGGCCCAGGCCGCGGCCGTGTTCGGGGTGGGGACCGAGCCGCCGCCGGAGAGCAGCGAGCCGAGGTCGTAGGCGGCGATGTCACCGGGGGCACGGAGCGCGTTGCGTTCGGCCTGGGTCATCTGGCCGGCCTTCTCGGCGAGCGAGAGGCGTCCCAGCAGGTCCGTCACCCGTTGCTTCACGGGCAACTTGGCGTTCTGGTACGGGAGTCCATGGGCGTCGATGACGACCTGCGGGTTCTCCCGTGGGGCCTTCGCGCCGGTGACGGTCAGTTCCAGCGGGATCGTCTTCGCCTCGGCGGGCTTCGACGCCTTCGCCGTGCGGACGGTGACCTTGTGGGTGGTGCCGGAGGCCGTGCCCGCCGGGAAGGTATGGCTGCCGGTGACCGGGGTGTAGTCCTTCCCGGCCTCCGCCGTGCCGCCCTTGGTGGCGTACGCGATGGTCACCGGCTCCTCGGTGGGGACGGAGCCGGTGGTGGCGACGGAGAGCGTCAGCTCCGCGCTCGCGCCGTTCCTCACCGGGCGTACGGCCGTGTCGGTGACGACGCTCGCGGTGAGCGCCGGCTCCGCCTTGCCGTACAACTCGACCGCGTCCAGGGCGAATTCGCCGGGCGCCCCGCCGGGGAGGGTGAGGGCGTAGCCCCACATCTCGTTCAGGCCGAGGATCTGGTCGATGCCGCCGACGGGCTGGTAGTCGGCCCGGTAGACGAAGTCCGCGAAGGGGATCTCGACGAGGTGCCAGCCCTCCCAGTCGTCGGTGAAGGAGGTGGTCCACAGCTCGGACGCGCCGCCGTTGGCGCCGCCGTCCTTGATCTCGAAGTTGACGCGCTTGCCCGAACCGGGCGGCAGGGGTGCGGTGTTCTGGCCGTACCACCAGAAGCGGACGCCCTTGTGGGCGGTCCAGTTCTGCGGCGGGGTGTCGACGGCGAACTCGTGGCTGAACCCGCCGTACGCGCTGATGTCGTAGGAGCCTTCGAGGACCTGCTCGCCCTCGGGGGCGTCGGCGCGTTCGGCCAGCTTCAGCTGCGGGTGGTCGTCCGCGTCGCCGCCCCAGGTGAAGATGGCGTCGGCGGGCGGGTTGTTGCCGAGCGGCACCTCGCCCTCGAAGCGGTCGATGAGGACCGGGGCGGGTTCGTCGGCCGCTGCCGCGGGGCCGGTGGCCGACCCGGCGAGCAGGGTGGCCAGGACGGCCGCGGCGGCGAAGGCGGCCGTCGCGGGTCTGCTTCTGCCCTTGCGGGGGCGGGGGTACGGAATGCGGGGCATTTTTGGGAGCGCTCTCTTCTCGGGGTCCGATATGCCGGACGTCGTTAAGGATCAGGGGTGTCGGTGCGCTACGCGGTGTCGGCGTCGTGGGTGAGGCGGATCGTGTCGCGGTACCACTTGGCGCTGTCCTTGAGCGTGCGGGTCTGGGTGTCGTAGTCGACGCGGACGATGCCGAACCGCTTGGCGTAGCCGTACGCCCACTCGAAGTTGTCCATCAGAGACCAGGCAAAGTAGCCCCGGACATCGGCCCCTTGGGCGCGGGCGGCGACGACGGCGTCGATGTGGTCGGCGAGGTAGGCCGTGCGGTCGGCGTCGGGGACGGAGCCGTCGGCGGCGACCGTGTCGTCGAAGGCCGCGCCGTTCTCCGTGATGACGGTCGGCAGCCCGTAGTCGCGCTCCAGCCGCACCAGCAGGTCGGTGAGTTCGGTGGGGGTGATCTCCCAGTCCATCGCGGTGCGCGGCAGGTCGCGGTCCACGGCCCGGACGACCGGCAGTCCCTCGGCGTCGAGCGGCGAGCCGTCCTCGGTGACGCCGGAGAACTGCATGCCCCGGTAGAAGTTGACGCCGAGCACGTCGAGCGGGGTGGCGATGGCGACCAGGTCGCCTTCCCTGACCGGGAGTTCGATGTTCTGGGCGGCCAGGTCCGCGACGGTGTCCTCCGGGTAGCGGCCGTGGACGAGCGGGTCGAGGTAGAGCCGGGTGCCCATGCCGTCGGCGCGGCGGGCCGCCTCCCGGTCGGCCTCGCTGCCGGTCTCGGGCGTTGCGGTGCCGAGGTTGAGGGTGATGCCGAGCTCCAATGGGTTGCCCCCGGCCGCGTCCCGCAGCGCGGCGGCGGCGAGGCCGTGGCCCAGGAGCAGGTGGTGGACGGCGGCCATGGCGTCGACCGGGTCGCGGCGGCCGGGGGCGTGCAGCCCGTAGGCGTAACCGAGCATCGCCGAGCACCAGGGCTCGTTCAGCGTGGTCCAGTGCTCGACCCGGTCGCCGAGGGCCTCGTACGCGAGGGAGGCGTACTCCGCGAAGCGCAGGGCGGTGTCGCGCGCGGGCCAGCCGCCCGCGTCCTCCAGCTCCTGCGGCAGGTCCCAGTGGTACAGGGTGATCCAGGGGGTGACGCCGCGCCCCTGGAGCTCGTCGATCAGCCGCTTGTAGAAGTCGAGGCCCTTCGCGTTGGCCGGGCCCCGGCCGGCCGGCTGGATGCGGGGCCAGGCGAGCGAGAAGCGGTACGTGTCGACGCCGAGGCCCGCGATCAGCTCCACGTCCTCGGGCATCCGGTGGTAGTGGTCGCAGGCCACGTCGCCGTGCTCGCCGCCCTCCACCGCCCCGGGCACCCGGCAGAAGGTGTCCCAGATGGACGGGGTGCGGCCGTCCTCGGCGGCGGCCCCCTCGATCTGGTACGAGGAGGTGGCGACGCCCCAGCGGAAATCGGCCGGGAGTCCGCGTACCGGGGCCGGACGAAGAATGCGATGCGCAGTAGTGGCGAGGTTCATCGGTCTCCGTACGTAGGAGGGGAGGACCTGGTCAGACGTGCAGATGGCAGGCGACCGCGCGGCCCGGTCCGTCGGCGGGCGGGGCGAGCAGGGGGATCTGCCCGGCGCACGGGGCGAAGGCCTTGCCGCAGCGCGGGTGGAAGGCGCAGCCGGTGGGCATCGCGGAGAGGTGCGGCGGGGAGCCGGGGATGCCGGTCAGTTCGCGGCGCGGTCCGTGGAGCGCGGGGAAGGAGTGCAGGAGCCCGTCGCTGTAGGGGTGGCGGGGGTCGCGGTAGATCTCCGCCGCGCCCGCCTGCTCCACGATGCGGCCCCCGTACATGATCGCGATCCGGTCCGAGAATTCGATCAGGAGGGAGATGTCGTGGGTGATGAACACGACCGAGAAGTTCAGCTGTTCCCTCAACTGGACGAGCCGTCGCAGGATCTGCCGTTGCATGACGACGTCGAGCGCGGTGGTCGGCTCGTCCATGATGACGATCTCGGGTTCCAGGGCGAGCGCCATGGCGATCATCACGCGCTGCCGCATTCCGCCGGAGAGCTGGTGCGGGTAGGCGGCGAGCCGGTCGGCGGAGATGCCGACGAGCTCCAGCAACTCCTCGGCCCGGTCCGTGCGTTGGCGCTTCTTCAGCTCGGGGCGGTGAGCGGCGAGTACGTCCGTGAGCTGGCTGTGGACGGTGTGCACCGGGTTGAGGGAGTTCATCGCCCCCTGGAAGACGATGGACAGCTCCTGCCAGCGGAAGGCGCGCAGCTGCCGCGGGGCGAGGGAGAGGATGTCGACGCGGTCGCCGCCGGGGCGGTGGTAGTGGACCTCTCCCCCGGTGATGACGCCGGGCGGGGACAGCAGCCGGGTCACGGCGTAGGCGAGCGTCGACTTTCCCGAGCCCGACTCCCCGGCCAGGCCCAGGACTTCACCCCGGTTCAGGGTGAGGTCGATGTCGCGCAGGGCGTGGACGGCGCCCGCGTCGGTGCCGTAGTCGACGTTGAGTCCGCTGATGGTCAGGACCGGCTCGGCGCTCATGGGCGCGGCTCCTTGCTGCTGTGCTCGCGGGGTCCGTCGCCGGTGGACTTCCGGGCGACCGGGGTGAAGCCGACGCGCATCTTCACCTTCCGGGAGGAGCCGGTGGCGGTGCGCAGGCGGGGGTTGACGAACTCGTCGATGCCGAAGTTGATGAGGGCGAGCGCGGTGCCCAGCAGGGCGATGCACAGGCCGGCCGGGACGAACCACCACCAGGCCCCCTGGGCGAGGGCCTGGTTGGACTGGGCCCAGAAGAGGACGGTGCCCCAGTTCCAGTGGGAGATGTCGGCGACGCCGATGAAGGCGAGGGTGATCTCGGTGAGGACGGCGAAGATCACCGTGCCGACGAAGCCGGAGGCGATGACGGCGGTGAGGTTCGGCAGGATCTCGAAGAGGATGATGCGCGGGGTCGACTCGCCGGTGGCGCGGGCGGCCTCCACGTAGTCGCGGCGGCGCAGGGACAGGGTCTGGGCGCGCAGGATCCTCGATCCCCAGGCCCAGGAGGTCAGGGCGATGGCGACGGCGATGACGAGGTCGCCGGTGTCGGGGACGAAGCTGGCGACGATGATGATCAGCGGGAGTCCGGGCAGCACCAGGAAGATGTTGGAGAGCGCGGAGAGGATCTCGTCGACCGCTCCGCCGAGGAATCCGGCGCTGACCCCGATCAGGACGGACAGGGCGGTGGCGATGGCGGCGGCGAGCAGGCCGACGACGAGGACGCCCCGGGTGCCGACGAGGATCTGCGAGAAGACGTCCTGCCCGGTGTGCGTGGTGCCGAACCAGTGGTCGCCGGAGGGCGGTTGGAGCAGCTGGTCGCTCATGGCGTCGGGGTCGTACGGGGCGAGCCAGGGTCCGGCGACGGCCAGCAGGACGAAGAACGCCAGGATGATCAGGCCGGTGCGGGTCTTCCCGCCGCGCAGGAACCGGAGCCGGGCCCGTCGCGTGGGGGCCGTGGGCGGGGGCGCGCCGTCGAGGACGGCGACGTCGGTGGCGGTGATGGACATGCCCTATGCCTCCTTCCGGGTACGGGGGTCGAGGGCGGCGTAGACGAGGTCGGCGAGCAGGTTCGCGGCGAGGACGGAGAGCGTGATGATGAGGAAGACGCCCTGCATCAGGGGGTAGTCCTTGGCGCCGACCGCCTGGAGCAGCTGGAAGCCGATGCCCGGGTAGGTGAAGACCATCTCGACGAGCAGGGTGCCGCCGACGATGAAGCCGAGGGAGAGGGCGAAGCCGGAGATGTTGGGGAGGACCGCGTTGCGGGCCGCGTAGCCGAACATCACGCGCCGCTCGGAGAGCCCCTTGGCCTGGGCGACCATCACGTAGTCCTCGGAGGAGACGGTGACCATCATGTTCCGCATGCCGAGGATCCAGCCGGCGACGGCGCTGAGGACGATCGTCACGCCGGGCAGGACCGCGTGGTAGAGGGCGCTGGAGATGAACGGCCAGTCGAAGGCCGGGACCAGAGCGTTGTCGTAGCCGCCGGAGTTGGGGAAGAGCGCCCACTTCTCGGCGAACATGGCGATGGAGACGAGGCCCAGCCAGAAGTACGGGATGGAGGAGATGAAGGTAGTGACGGGCAGCAGTCCGTCCAGCCAGGAGCCGCGCTTCCAGCCGCTGTAGACGCCGATGCCGGTGCCGAGGACGAAGCTGATGAGCGTGGTCGTGCCGACCAGGGCCAGCGTCCAGGGCAGGGACTGGCCGATGACCTCGCTGACCGGGGTGGGGAAGAAGGTGAAGGAGAGGCCGAGGTCGCCGTCGAGCAGGTGGGCCCAGTAGTCGGTGTACTGCTGCCACATCGACTGCTGCTCGTCGAGTCCGAACAGGGCCTTGAGCGAGTCGATGGCCTTGGTGTCGAGCTGTCCTTGGTAGCGGCTGAGGAGGGCCTGGACGGGGTCGCCGGGCATGAGCCGGGGGATGAGGAAGTTGATGGTGATCGCGGCCCAGGCGGTGACGGCGTAGAAGGCGAGGCGCTGGAGGAGGTACTTCACCGGGTGGCCTCCTTCACGGCCGTGCGGTCCGCCCCCGGTGCCGTGCCCTTCGCGGCCGCCCCGTCGTACAGCCAGCAGGCCGCCCACTGCCCG
Organism: Streptomyces globisporus; assembly: GCA_014649555.1. Lineage (GTDB taxonomy): Bacteria > Actinomycetota > Actinomycetes > Streptomycetales > Streptomycetaceae > Streptomyces > Streptomyces globisporus. The sequence goes on from BMTG01000001.1 coordinate 38,840, forward strand.
TCCGGCAGGTCGAAGCGCGGCGGCAGTTCGGTGCGGCAGCGCTCCATCGCCTGCGGGCAGCGGGGGTGGAAGCGGCAGCCGGCGGGCGGGGTGATCAGGGAGGGCGGTTCGCCGGTGCCGGTCTCCTCCTGTTCCTCGTCGGCGACGATCCGGTCCGGGTCGGGCGCGGAGGCGATCAGGAGCTGGGTGTAGGGGTGGGCGGGGTGCTGGGTGACGCGTTCGCTGTCGCCGCCCTCGACGATCCGGCCCGCGTACATGACGAGGGTGGTGTCGGCGAAGTAGCGGGCGGAGGCGATGTCGTGGGTGATGTAGAGGATCGCCAGGTGGAGGCGTTCCTTGAGGTCGCGCAGGAGGTTGAGGACGCCGAGCCGGATCGACACGTCGAGCATCGAGACGGGTTCGTCGGCGAGGAGGACCTGCGGGTCGGCGCCGAGGGCCCGGGCGATGGCGACGCGCTGGCGCTGCCCGCCCGACAGCTCGTGCGGGAACTTGTCCAGGAACTGCTGCGGCGGGGTCAGCTGGACCCGGTTCAGCAGGGCGGCCAGGTTCTCCTCCAGCTCCGTCTCCCCGCTGCCCGCCCGGCCGTGGATCTTCAGGGCGCGGGTCAGGTGGTAGCGCACGGTGTGCACCGGGTTCAGCGAGGCGAAGGGGTCCTGGAAGATCAGCTGGACCCGGCGTACGTAGCGGCGGAAGGACCGGCCGCGACCGGCCACCACCGGCTCGCCGCCCAGCCGTATCTCGCCCGAGGTGAGCGGGTACAGCTGGGCCAGCAGGCGGGCGACGGTGGACTTGCCCGAGCCGGACTCCCCCACCAGGGCCGTGACGGTGCCGCGTCTCAGCCGGAGCGAGACGTCGTCGACGGCGTGGACGCTGCGGCGGTCGCGGGCGAACAGGTCGCGGGCGGTGCGGCGCAGGGGAAAGTGTTTGGTGACTCCGCGCGCTTCCAGCACCACATCGGTGCCGGTGGGCGCGGGCCCGGAGCCGGTCCGCGTGGTCGCGGAGCCGGTCCGTGCGTGCTCGGGCTGATCGCTGGTCATGGCCGGTTTCCCGTCTTCTTCCCGTCCGGTCTTTCCCCGTGCCTACTTGGTGGAGGGCTTGAGGTTGAGCACGATCTCCAGCGCGGTCCGCTGGGTGTGCTGCGGCGGGGCGTAGGGGTTGGCCTCGGAGGGCCAGCCGATCCAGTTCTTCGTGGAGAACTCGGCCCCGATGGGCGCGGCGGCCGTCGGGATCATGGGGGCCTGCTCGACGAAGATCTTCTGGAGGGTGTTGAGGGCCTTGGTGCGGGCGGCGTCGGTGGTGGCGTTGGCGTACTCCTTGAGTGCGGCGGTCGCCTCGGCGTTCTTGAAGCGGCCGAAGTTGCCCGCCTGGGAGCTCTTGCCGATGGGCTGGACGATCGCCCCGTCCATGATGTTCTGGTACATGTCGTAGGGGGTGGCGCCGCTGTTGGTCCAGTGCAGGGTGGCGTCGAAGTTGCCGTTGGCCACGTCGGTGCCCCAGGCCTCGGCGGTCTGGGTCTTGACCTTGGCCTCGATGCCGATCTCCTTGATGTTGTCCTTGATGATCGCGAGCCCGGTGATGTAGTCGTTCCACCCGGCCGGGTCGGTGAAGGTGAGCGTCACCGGCTTGCCGCCGGGGTCCTTGAGCACACCGCCGCTGAGCTTGAAGCCGGCTTCGGCGAGCACCTTCTTGGCGCCGGCGACATCGGGCTTGGTGGTGGCGTCCTCGTATTCGGGGGCGAGGAAGGGCTCACCGGCGGGGAGCGGGATGCCGGTGGGGTTGGTGATCTCCGGGTAGAGCGTGGCCTGTGCCTGGACGTGGATGGCCTTGCGGTCGACGACCATCGCCATCGCCTTGCGCAGGGCCGGGTTGTCGAAGGGCTTGCGCGTGGTGTTGAACCACAGGCCGTGGATGCCGAGGCCGGAGGGGAACCAGAGCTGGTGGTTCTTGGGGTCCTTGTCGATGAACAGCTGCTTGTGGTTCGGCATGAAGACGAAGGACCACTCCATCTTGCCGGTGGCCAGGGCGGTGGTGGCGGCGCTGTTGTCGTTGTACGCGGTGTAGCGCAGCTCCTTGACCTTGGTGTCGCCGTTCCAGTAGGTCGGCGTGGCGGTCAGGGTGGTGGTCTGCGGGGTGAACGTCTTGAGCTTGTACGGTCCGGAGCCGACCGGGGTGCGGTTGGGCCAGGTCTCCGGGTTCTCGACCTTCTCCCAGATGTGCTTGGGCACGATGAAGGTCTGGATGATCTTGTTCTGGTTGACGAACTGGCTCTCCTCGAAGGTCAGAACGACCTGCTTGCCCTTGACCGCGACCCCGTCGAAGGGCACCCCGTCGCCGTTGAGGGCGGGGTGCTCCTTCAGCAGGTTGAAGGTGAACTCCACGTCGGCGGCGGTCAGGGGCTTGCCGTCGGCCCACTTGGCCCGGTCGTCCAGCGTGAAGGTGACCTTGGTGAAGTTGTCCTCCCAGGCCCACTCGGTGGCGAGCCAGGGGTCGGCCTTCTCGGTGGGCCTGATCATGTTCGTCATCGCGAGCGGCTCGTAGATCATGTGCCGGTAGCCGAGGACCGCTCCGGCCGAGGTCGTCAGGAACGGGTTGCTGTTGTTCGTCTGCGGCCCGTCCGGCTTGCCGAGGGTCAGTACACCGGCGGCCCCGCCGCCCTTGTTGGCACCCGAGTTGGCGTTCGAGCAACCAGCGGCGAGCGCCACCACGACGGTGGCTGCGGCGACCGCTCTGAGGGTGGTGCGACGGCGTACGGACATGGCGACTCCAGGAAGGGGCTGCCGGGTCTGGGAGATCCCGGCGGGCGGAAGGTGCGAGGCGGGGCGCGGCCGGGCGGCCGGGTCCGTTACGGCGCCGAGTGGCGCACGACCAGTTCGGTGGGCAGCACGGCCGGTCCGTCGGGTACGGGCGTGCCGCCGAGGTGGGAGAGCAGCATCCGGGCCGCCGTCTCGCCCATGCGGCGGGTGGGCTGGCGCACGGTGGTCAGCGGTGGTTCGGTGTGTTCGGCCATCGGGATGTCGTCGAAGCCGACGACGGCGATGTCGTCCGGGACCCGGCGTCCGGCGGCCCGCAGGGCGCGGAGCACACCCGCGGCGCTGATGTCGTTGTGCGCGAAGACGGAGTCGAACGTGAGATCCCGCGCGAGGAGTTCCTCGACGGCGAGCCGGCCGCCGCGTTCGGTGAAGTCGCCTTCGACGACCAGGCCGGTGGGCAGGACCGAACAGAATCCGGCGGTCCGGTCCCGTACGCAGCCGAAGTGCTGGGGGCCGGTCAGGACCAAAGGCCGGGTACGTCCGGCGGCGTGCAGGTGGCGGGCCGCGGACGCGCCTCCCTCGTGGTTGGTGGTCACGACGGAGGGGAACTCGGGGTGGTGGCCGCGGTCGTCGATGAGCACGATCGGCAGGCCGTCGCGGTGCAGTTCGGTGAGGTGGCCGAGGGTGTTCTCGGGTTCCACGACGACGAGCCCGTCGAAGGCGCGCGCGGACACCTGGCTGGTGAAGCGCTGGACGGACTCGGCCCCGCGGTTGCAGGTGAACAGCAGCAGCCCGTAGTCGGCGGCCTCGACGGTGTCGACGACGCCCTGGAGCAGTTCGCCCATCCACGGCCAGGTCAGCGAGGGCACGAGCATGCCGACCGTACGGCTGGAACCGCGGGCGAGACCGACGGCGCCCGAGCTGGGTACGTAGCCGAGCTGTGCGATCACTTCACGAACACGGGCGGCCGTGGTGCGATCCACCTCGCCCTTGGTGTTGATGACCCGGGACACGGTCGTCTTGCTGACGCCGGCCTCACGGGCGACATCGGCGATGGTGACGCGCATCCGGTCCTCCAGGGGGCCAGGCGGGGCGGAAGAGGGCAGGCGGGGGTAGGGCGCGGGCAGGCGGGGAGAGGTGCTTCGGTACCGGTTCCGGAACCGGTACCGGCGTTGCGGCGTGAGTTAACCGCGCCGATACAGGGCCGTCAATACTTCACGTCGAGATTGGGCGGGTCTCATCTGCGGGGCGGGCAGGCGGGGTTGTGCGTTCACTTATTGAATGCTCAGGGAACGTACGAGAGCCGCCGCCCGGCGACGGGCGGCGGCTCTCGTACGAGGAGATCGTGGCGGGCTACTCGGTGGGCTCCACGCCCGCCCGCAGCAGTCCGTAGGTGTACGCGTCCTCCAGCGCCTGCCAGGAGGCGGCGATGACGTTCTCGGCGACCCCCACGGTCGCCCAGTCGCCGGCGCCGTCGCCCGTGGTGATCAGGACGCGGGTGGTGGACTCGGTGCCGGTGCGGCCCTCCAGGATGCGGACCTTGTAGTCGATCAGCTCCAGCTTGGCGAGCTGCGGGTAGATCCGTTCCAGGGCGACGCGCAGCGCCCGGTCCAGGGCGTTGACCGGGCCGTTCCCCTCGGCGGTGGCGACGATGCGCTCGCCCTTGGCCCAGAGCTTGACCGTGGCCTCGTTGGCGTGGGTGCCGTCGGGGCGGTCCTCGACGATCGCCCGCCAGGACTCGGTGCGGAAGTAGCGGCGGGCCCGGCCCTCGACCTCGCCGCGCAGCAGGAGTTCGAAGGAGGCGTCGGCGGCCTCGTAGGTGTAGCCCTGGAGTTCGCGTTCCTTGACCCGCTCGACGACCCGGCCGACCAGGGCGCGGTCGTCGCCGAGGTCGACGCCGAGTTCCTTGCCCTTCAGCTCGATGGAGGCGCGGCCGGCCATGTCGGAGACCAGCATCCGCATGGTGTTGCCGACCAGCTCCGGGTCGATGTGCTGGTAGAGGTCCGGGTCGACCTTGATGGCGGAGGCGTGCAGCCCGGCCTTGTGGGCGAAGGCCGAGACGCCCACGTACGGCTGATGGGTGGAGGGGGTGAGGTTGACGACCTCGGCGATGGCGTGCGAGATCCGGGTCATCTCGGCGAGCGCGCCCTCGGGCAGCACCTTCATGCCGTACTTGAGTTCCAGGGCGGCGACGACGGGGAAGAGGTTGGCGTTGCCGACCCGCTCGCCGTAGCCGTTGGCCGTGCACTGGACGTGGGTGGCGCCCGCGTCGACGGCGGCCAGGGTGTTGGCGACGGCGCAGCCGGTGTCGTCCTGGGCGTGGATGCCGAGCCGGGCGCCGGTGTCGGCGATGACGGTGGAGACGACGGCCTGGATCTGGGCGGGGAGCATGCCGCCGTTGGTGTCGCAGAGGATGACGACCTCGGCGCCCGCCTCGTGGGCGGTACGGACCACGGACTTGGCGTACGCGGCGTTGGCCCGGTAGCCGTCGAAGAAGTGCTCGCAGTCCACGAAGACCCGGCGGCCCTGCTCGCGCAGGTGGGAGACGGTGTCGCGGACCATCTCCAGGTTCTCCTCCAGGGTGGTGCGCAGGGCCAGTTCCACGTGGCGGTCGTGGGACTTGGCCACCAGGGTGATCACCGGGGCTCCGGAGGTGAGGAGCGCCTTGACCTGCGGGTCGTCGGCCGCGCTGCCACCGGCTCTGCGGGTCGCGCCGAACGCCACGAGCTGGGCGTTCTCGAAGACGATCTCCTTCTGGGCGCGGGCGAAGAACTCCGTGTCACGGGGGTTGGCCCCCGGCCAGCCGCCCTCGATGTATCCCACACCGAAGGTGTCCAGATGACGGGCGATGGTCAGCTTGTCGGCGACCGTCAGGTTGATGCCCTCACGCTGAGCACCGTCGCGCAGTGTGGTGTCGAAGACATGGAAACTGTCGTCGGTGGCGTTGGCCTTGGTGGTCATGCTGATCTGGCTCCTGTCGGATGAGTGGATCCGGACGATCGGGTTCCACTTGCCCCCATCATCCCGCTTGCCGTTCTCCGACCCGGGTGCGGGCCGGAAAACGAAAAAACCCCTCGCGGGTGCGAGAGGTCTGCGCGCGGGTCTGGGGCACGGTGGCCGTGCCGTACGGGGTGGTACGGGACGGTCACTGCGGACCGGCGCGCCTGCTGCCAATAATCATGACGAACGAGGACACGGCAGCAGTCTGGCACAGCACGGGCCGCCTGACGGCGGTGTCTCAGGATGCGGTCGTGACCCCGGTCGCATCTTCACGTGGTGCCCGGTGACAGCGTCTCGTCCAGGAACTCCGCCGCCTGGGCCAGCACCTGTTCGCGGCCCGTCCCGGGGATCCCGACCGTCACGTGGATGCTGAACCCGTCGAGCAGCGCCCGCAGCCGGGCGGCGGACCGGTCGGCGTCCACCGGCCGGAACTCGCCGCGCGAGATCCCCTCGGCCAGCAGCGCCACCAGGTCGCGGTGCCAGGCCCCCTCGATGGCGGCCTGCCGGGCGCGGGCGTCGTCGTCGGCGTTCTGCGAGCGGCCCCACACCTCCAGCCAGAGCGTCCAGTGGGGGTCGCGATGTCCGGCGGGGAGGTAGAGGCCGATGTACGCCTCCAGCCGCTCTCGGGCGCTCCCCGGCCGGGCGAGCAGGGCGCGGCGCTCGGCCCCGAGGCGGCTCTCGCTCCACTCCAGGGTCCGGAGCAGCAGTTCGTCCTTGGTGCGGAAGTAGTAGAGCAGGTGCCCGCTGCTCATCCCGACGTCCCGCCCGAGCCCGGCCATGGTCAGCCCGTCGAGCCCGCGCTCGGCGATGGTGGCCATGGCGGCGGAGAGGACGTCCTCGCGGGGCGGGGCGGCGTGGTGGGTGCGGCGGGCGGCGGGGGTCATGGGCGCGGGCTTTCGGCTCTCTGCTCTTGGCCTTTGACTTCCGGGATGCGTCAGATCTTCGGCTGCTGCTGGGTGATGCAGTGGATGCCTCCACCACCGGCGAAGATCGTACGGGCGTCGACGAGGGTCACCGTACGGTCCGGGAAGAGGCCCCGGAAGATCGCGGCGGCCTCCTCGTCGCGCGGGTCGTCGAAAGCGCAGAGGACCACGCCGTCGTTGCAGAGGTAGTGGTTGATGTAGGAGTGGTCGACCCACGCGCCGTCCTCGTCGCGCAGCACGGTGGGCGCGGGCACTTCGACGACCTCCAGGGCGCGGCCCCTGGCGTCCGTGGCCGCGCGCAGGACGGCCAGCAGCTCCCGGGAGACCTCGTGGTCGGGGTGGGCCGGGTCGGGCTGGACATGGACGAGGACGGTGCCCGGGCGGGCGAAGGCGGCGACGATGTCGACATGGCCGAGCGTGCCGTACGTCCCGTAGTCGCCGGTCAGCCCGCGGGGCAGCCAGATCGCCTTCTCGGTGCCCAGGCGGGCGTGGATCTCCGCCTCCACCTGCTCGCGGCTCCAGCCGGGGTTGCGCTCCTTGCCGAGCTGGACGGTCTCGGTGAGCAGGACGGTGCCCTCGCCGTCCACGTGGATCGCGCCGCCCTCGTTGACGAGCGGGGAGCCGTGGGCGGGTACGCCGGTGAGTTCGGCGACGGCCCGGGCGATGTGCTGGTCGTTCTCCCAGCGGGCCCAGCCCTGGGCGCCCCAGCCGTTGAACGTCCAGTCGACGGCGGCGAGCGTGCGGCCGTCGGTGACGAAGGTGGGGCCGATGTCCCGCATCCAGGCGTCGTCGAGCGGCCGCACGACCAGCTCGACGTCGGGCCCGAGCAGCGCCGCCGCCCCCTCCTCCTGCCCCGGCCCGACCACCATCGTGACCGGCTCGAAGCGGCGTACGGCCCGGGCGACGGCGGCCCAGGCGCGGCGGGCCTCCGCCAGTTCGGCGTCGGAGGCGAAGGTGGGGTTGGGGCCCGGCCAGGCCATCCAGGTGCGCTCGTGCGGGGCCCACTCGGGAGGCATACGGAAGGGGGCGGGAGTGGTGGGCATGGAGACTCCTGGTGCTGGGACGATGATTTTTGAGTGTCACTCTAACGCCCCTCGCTGGCCCTACCACAGGGACTTTGGCCCTCGTTTCGAGTGGCGTTCAATATGCCCGGGACGGAAAAGGCCGCACCGGCTGCGGAGCCGGTGCGGCCTTTCGGGGCCGGAGGATCCCCTAGCCGAGCGGGTGCATCCAGCCGTGGGTGTCCTCGACGACACCGCGCTGGATGTCGAGCAGGCGCTCCCGCAGCTTCATGGTGACCTCGCCGGGCTCGCCGCCGCTCTGGGTCCACTCGCCGCCCTCGGACTTCACCAGGCCGACGGGGGTGATGACGGCGGCGGTGCCGCAGGCGAAAACCTCCAGGAGGGTGCCGTTCGCGGTGTCCTCGCGCCACTGGTCGATGGAGACCCGGCCCTCCTCGGAGCCGTAACCGAGGTCCTGGGCGACCTTGAGGAGGGAGTCGCGGGTGACGCCGGCGAGCAGGGAGCCGGTGAGGGACGGGGTGACGATCTTCTTCGAGCCGTCCTCCTGGGCGTACACGAAGTAGAGGTTCATGCCGCCGAGCTCCTCGACCCACTTGTGCTCGACCGCGTCGAGGTAGGCGACCTGGGCGCAGCCGTGCTCGGCGGCCTCGGCCTGGGCGAGGAGGGAGGCGGCGTAGTTGCCGCCGGTCTTGGCGTCGCCCATGCCGCCGGGGACGGCGCGGACGCGGTTCTCGGAGAGCCAGATGGAGACCGGCTTCACGCCGCCGGGGAAGTAGGCGCCGGCGGGCGAGGCGATGACCAGGAAGAGGTACTCGTTGGCCGGCTTCACACCGAGGCCGACCTCGGTGGCGATCATGAACGGGCGCAGGTAGAGGGACTCCTCGCCGCCATGGGCCGGGACCCACGCCTTGTCCTGCTGGACCAGCGCGTCGCACGCCGCGATGAACGTCTCGACGGGCAGCTCGGGCATGGCGAGCCGGGCGGCCGAGCGCTGGAAGCGGCGGGCGTTGGCGTCGGGGCGGAAGGAGGCGACCGTGCCGTCGGGCTGGCGGTAGGCCTTGAGCCCCTCGAAGATCTCCTGCGCGTAGTGCAGGGTCATGTTGGCCGGGTCCAGCGACAGCGGGCCGTAGGGGACCAGCTGCGCGTCGTGCCAGCCTCGGCCCTCGGTCCAGCGGATGGTCACCATGTGGTCGGTGAAGTGCCGGCCGAATCCGGGGCTGGCCAGGATCGCCGCGCGCTCCGCGTCGGACAGCGGGTTCGAGGAGGGCTTGAGCTCGATCGTGGGCGTCGTCATGAGTGCGTGTCCTTCACCGGTCTTGTGTGTGATGGACCGCGCTCACGCCACCTCGGCCCGACGCTTTCCGGTCAGGTCCTAGGACGTCCGAGCTTCACCGCGAGCCACGGCCCCGCGTTCGATTATCACTTGCGGGGGGCCGTGCACGAAATGGTGTGAATGCGGTCCAGAGGTCGATGGTGGCACCCGGGGGCCGCACAGGAGAAGCCGCCGGGCGCTGATGCGACCCGGCGGCTTCGAAGTGGAGTCGTCGGGTCAGCTCGCTACGCGTACCGCGAGGGCGTCGCCGATCTCGTCGGTCGTCCGCGCGGCCGATCCGTCGCGCTCCGCGAGATCGGCGGAGACGGCGTCCTCGATGCGCGTGGCCTCGGCGTCGTAGCCGAGGTGGCGCAGCAGGAGGGCGACGGAGAGGATCGTGGCGGTCGGGTCGGCCTTGCCCTGCCCGGCGATGTCGGGGGCGGAGCCGTGGACCGGCTCGAACATCGACGGGAACGCGCCCGTCGGGTTGATGTTGCCGGAGGCGGCCAGGCCGATTCCGCCGGTGACGGCGGCGGCCAGGTCGGTGAGGATGTCGCCGAAGAGGTTGTCGGTGACGATGACGTCGAAGCGCTCCGGCTGGGTGACGAAGAAGATCGTCGCGGCATCGACGTGCAGGTAGTCGGTGCTGACCTGCGGGTATTCGGCGGCGACCCGGTCGAAGGTGTTCTTCCACAGGTGGCCGGCGTAGACGAGGACGTTGTTCTTGTGGACCAGCGTCAGCTTCTTGCGGGGCCGGGCGGCCGCGCGCTCGAAGGCGTCCCGGACCACGCGCTCGACGCCGTAGGCCGTGTTGACGCTGACCTCGGTGGCGACCTCGGCGGGGGTGCCGGTGCGCAGCGAGCCGCCGTTGCCGGTGTACGGGCCCTCGGTGCCCTCGCGGACGACGACGAAGTCGATGTCGGGGCGGCCGGCGAGCGGGGTCGCGGTGTTCGGGAAGAGCTTGGAGGGGCGCAGGTTGATGAAGTGGTCGAAGGCGAAACGCAGCTTCAGCAGCAGCCCGCGCTCCAGGACGCCCGACGGCACGGACGGGTCGCCGATCGCGCCGAGGAGGATGGCGTCGTGGTTCTTGAGGGCGTCCAGCTCCGCGTCCGGGAGGGTGTCGCCGGTGCGGTGCCAGCGCTGGGCGCCGAGGTCGTACTCCCTGGTCTCCAGCTTCACATCCTGCGGGAGGACAGCGTTGAGGACCTTGAGGCCCTGGGCCACGACTTCCTGGCCGATTCCGTCACCGGGGATCACTGCGAGATCGATGCTGCGAGACATGCCGGGAGCCTAACGGTGCGTCCCACCCCATGACATCCGACGTCCACCATATGGACGGACGCACGGATGTTCGGGGTGGGGTGGGTGGTACGGCGGGACGGCCGGAAACGGGCCGGCGCAACGGCTGCGGAGGCGGCGGCTCAGTGGCCGGTCTCGCCGCCGTTGTCGCGGCGGTCCAGGGCGCGCTGGAGGGCGGCGGCGGCGTTGCGGCGCTCGGCCTCGGCCTGGCGGGAGGTGTGACGGACGCGGCGGACAGTGGTCTCGGCCATGATGGATCGACTCCTTGAGATTCCTGAGATCGCGTGGCACCGGCGCGGGCGGCACAGCGCCGCGCGGTGGTGGGGAACGGGATCGGATTTCGAGGTGCCGGAAGGGGCGGGGAGCGTACGCGGCAGGGGTTGCCTGCTTCGGGCGTGCGCCACCATCCGCCGGTCGCTCGATCGAGCGATGCGTTCGGCTCCTACCAAGTTAGGACAGTCGGGCCGTCCTGTCTCCACAGTTAGTCGGACTTCCTACTATCTGAGACGGCCTCTTACATCGGCGCAGGTCACAGCTCTGGAGGCAGTCCGTCCGCGAGCGGCCCCGTCAGCTCCGAGCAGCCCGTCGGCTCAGAGGAGGTCGCCGTTCCGCCAGTCGAAGGCCAGCGGGTGGGCGGGAGCGGGCAGGGGGTGCCCGGCCGCCGGGCGGACGTAGGTGCTGCCCTCCTCCTCCGGGAGCGGGAGAGGGCCGTCCGGGCCGAGGGCGGTGAGCCGGCCCGGCCAGATCCGCCAGCCGCGCGCGGCGTACAGGGCCGCGCCCGCGTCGGAGGCGGAGAGGGCCCCGAAGTCGTGGGCCGCGTCGATGACGTGCTCCAGGGCGGCCATGATCCGGTGGCCGAGGCCCTCGCGTCGGCGGTCGGCGCGGACGGCGACGCCTTCGACGTAACCGGCGCGGTAGGAGCGGTCCGTGTGCAGGACGCGGCGCTGGACCACGGAGCCGTGGGCGATCAGGAGGCCGTCCGTGTCCCGGATCAGGGCGTGGACGCCGCCGAGGGTGTGCTCCCAGTCCTCGTCGGCGAAGTCGCCCTCGAAAGCGGCGTCGAGCAGGTCGCGGATCTCCGTGCGCTCGGCGGGGGTCAGTTCGAAGGTGGGGGCGGTGCGCACGGCGGGCTCGGTCATGGGGCCCATCCTCGCGCGCGGGGGCGGCCGCCCGCACACGGATAACCCGCCCGGACCGGGGAGATCGGTGGTCCGGGCGGGCATCGGTTGCCTGCGGTACGGGAGAGAGCGTCGGTGGCTCGGTCGGCCGTCACGTCGTACGTGACGTGGCTCGGCCGACCTTCACCGTCGTACGGGCTGGCTCAGTACACCGTCACGCCGTACGCCGAGAGCGCCTCGGTGACCGGCTGGTGGATGGCCGAGCCCGCGGTGCCCGAGCAGCCGGAGCTGCCGGAGTGGATGCCGAGGGCGACGGATCCGGCGAAGTGCGCGCCGCCGCTGTCGCCGCCGGCCGAGCAGGCGGTGGTGCGGACCATGTTGTAGACGGGCCCGTCACCGTAGTTGACGGTGACGTTGACGGCGGTGACCGTGCCGGAGGTCACCTTGGTCGTGGAGCCGCTCTTCTGGATCGCCTGGCCGACGACGGCGTTGGCGGCGGAGGTGATGTCGCGGGTGGAACCGTTGTAGAGGTCGACGGTTCCGGCGGGCGAGGAGCCGTCGGTGTAGCGGACGATGCCGTAGTCGTTGGTCGGGAAGCTGGTGCCCTCCCGCACGCCGATGACCGAACCGCCCGAGCTGGCCGACCAGTTCGCGGAGATGTTGGTGCAGTGCCCGGCGGTCACGAAGTAACGGGCTCCGCCCTTGGTGACGTTGAAGGCGGCCGAGCAGCGGCTGCCGCCACCGTAGATCGCGCCGCCGCCCAGCACCTCGCGGCGGAACTCACCGGGGACGCGCTTGACGGCGACCGCTCCGTCGAGCCGTTCGGCGACGGCTTCGAGGCGGGCCATGTCGCGGGCGGAGACGGAGGAGTCGGCCTCGACGGCGACCTTGTTGGTGCGCGGGTCGATCCCCCAGGAGGTTCCGGTGATCTTCGCCTCGGCCTCCAGGGTCTCCATGGCGGCGTCGAGCTGGGCGGCGCTGCGGGTCACCCGGCGGACGGTGGCGCCGGTGGTGCGGGCCTGCTCCTCGGCCCGGTCGGTGGTGACGGTGACGACCAGCTTCCCGGTCTTCGCGTCGAGGTAGGTTCCGGCGGTGGCGGTGCCGAGCGCGCGGTCCACCTGGGCGTCGAGGGCGTACGCGGACGGGGCGGGGATCGCCGAGGGGGCGGCGGCCGGGGTGTCGGCGGCGGTGGAGGGGGCGGCTCCGAGGCCGAGGGCGCCGGCGACGAGCAGCAGGGAAACGCCGATGCGCGCGCGGGAGTTGCGTCTCATGGGGGAACTCCTTCTCGGGTGACGTGTGGGGACGTACCGAGAAGGAATTTGACATGCCCATTACCTAAACCACAAGACCGCGTGACCCGGGGACCGGTGGGCCTGCCCGCACGAGCGGGCCCGAAGTCCCCCGCACATGGAAACCGCCCCCCGGCCGGCAGGGGGGCCGGTCGGGGGGCGGTGCTCTGGGGATCTCGCGAGGAGACCGCTGGTCCGGGGCGCCGTGCTGCGGCGCCCCGGGAGGGCGTCAGCCCTGGTGGGGGTAGGTGTAGTCGGTCGGCGGGACCAGCGTCTCCTTGATGGCCCGGGTCAGGGTCCAGCGCTGGAGGTTCTGCGGGGCGCCCGCCTTGTCGTTGGTGCCGGAGGCACGGCCGCCGCCGAAGGGCTGCTGGCCGACGACGGCGCCGGTCGACTTGTCGTTGATGTAGAAGTTGCCCGCGGCGTAGCGGAGCTTGTCCATCGTGTACGCGGCGGCCGCGCGGTCGCCCGCGATGACCGAGCCGGTCAGCGCGTAGTCGGAGACCGACTCCATCTGCTCCAGCATCGCGTCGTAGTTCGCGTCCTCGTACACGTGGATCGCGAGGATCGGTCCGAAGTACTCGGTCGTGAAGACCTCGTTCTCGGGGTCGGTGCACACGATGACGGTCGGGCGGACGAAGTAGCCCACCGAGTCGTCGTAGGTGCCGCCCGCGATGACCGTGCAGGTCGGGTCGGACTTCGCGCGGTCGATCGCGGCCTTGTTCTTGGCGAACGAGCGCTCGTCGATGACGGCCCCGATGAAGTTGCTCAGGTCGGTGACGTCACCCATCGTGATGGAGTCGACCTCGGCCGCGAACTCCTCCTTGAAGCCGGAGTTCCAGATGGAGGCGGGGACGTACGCCCGCGAGGAAGCGGAGCACTTCTGGCCCTGGAACTCGAAGGAGCCACGGGTCAGCGCGGTCTTCAGGATGGCGTGGTCGGCGCTGGGGTGCGCGACGACGAAGTCCTTGCCGCCGGTCTCGCCGACGAGCCGCGGGTAGGTGCGGTAGTTGGCGATGTTGTTGCCGACCGTCTTCCACAGGTGCTGGAAGGTGGGGGTCGAGCCGGTGAAGTGGATACCGGCCAGGTCGCGGTGGTTCAGCGCCACCTCGGAGACGGCGATGCCGTCACCGGTGACCAGGTTGATGACGCCCTTGGGCAGCCCGGCCTCCTCCAGGAGCTGCATCAGCAGCACGGCGGCGTGGGTCTGCGTCGGGGACGGCTTCCACACCACGACGTTGCCCATGAGGGCGGGGGCGGTGGGGAGGTTGCCCGCGATGGCCGTGAAGTTGAACGGCGTGATCGCGTAGACGAAGCCCTCCAGCGGGCGGTGGTCCATGCGGTTCCACACGCCCGGGGAGTTGGCCGGGGGCTGCTCGGCGAGGATCTGGCGCGCGTAGTGCACGTTGAAGCGCCAGAAGTCGATGAGCTCGCAGGGGGTGTCGATCTCGGCCTGCTGGGCCGTCTTGGACTGGCCGAGCATGGTGGAGGCGGCCAGCGTCTCGCGCCAGGGGCCCGAGAGCAGCTCGGCGGCGCGCAGGATGATCGCGGCGCGGTCGTCGAAGGACATCGCGCGCCAGGCCGGAGCGGCGGCGAGGGCCGCGTCGATGGCGTCCTGGGCGTCCTGCTCGGTGGCGCCGGCGAAGGTGCCGATGACGGCCTGGTGGTTGTGCGGCTGCACGACGTTGACCCGCTCGCCGCCGCCCATCCGCTTCTCGCCGCCGATGGTCATCGGCAGGTCGATCGGGTTGTCGGCGAGCTCCTTGAGCTTCACCTCCAGGCGGGCGCGCTCCGGGGAGCCCGGGGCGTAGGAGTGGACCGGCTCGTTGACCGGCGCGGGGACCTGGGTGACGGCGTCCATGAGTGCCTTGTCTCCTTGATGTCGGCGGGGGTGTGGGTCGGCCCGGGGGCCGCTCAGCCCTTGGTGAGGATCGAGCGGCCGAAGAACAGCAGGTTGGCCGGCTTCTCCGCGAGGCGGCGCATGAAGTATCCGTACCAGTCGGTGCCGTACGCCGTGTAGACGCGCATCCGGTGACCCTCGGCCGCGAGCCGGACGTGCTCGTCGCTGCGGATGCCGTACAGCATCTGGAACTCGTACTCGTCCAGTTTGCGCCCGGCCCGGCGACCGAGCTCCTGGGCGATGGCGATGAGACGGGGATCGTGCGACCCGATCATCGGGTAGCCCTCGCCCTCCATCAGGATCCGGGTGATGCGGACGTACGCCTTGTCGATCTCGGCCTTGTCCTGGTACGCGACGGAGGCGGGCTCCTTGTAGGCGCCCTTCACGATGCGGACGCGGCTGCCCGCCTCGGCCAGGCGACGGGCGTCGTCCTCGGTGCGGAAGAGGTAGGACTGGATGACGCAGCCGGTCTGCGGGAAGTCCTTCCTCAGCTCCTCGTGGATGGCGAACATCGAGTCGAGGGTCGTGTGGTCCTCGGCGTCCAGGGTGACCGTGGTGCCGATGGCGGCCGCCGCCTCCACGACCGGGCGCACGTTGGCGAGGGCCAGCTCGTGGCCGTTCTCCAGCGCCTGGCCGAACATCGACAGCTTCACGGACATCTCGGCGCGCGGGCCCAGGTCCAGGACCTTCAGGCGCTCGACGAGCTCCAGGTAGGCGTCGCGGGCGGCCTCGGCCTGCGCGGGGGTGGTGATGTCCTCGCCGACGACGTCGAGCGTGACCTCCAGGCCCTTGTCCGCGGCGTCCTCGACGATCGGGACGACCTGGTCGACGGTCTCGCCGGCGATGAAGCGGTCGACGACCTGCTTGGTGCCGGGCGCGGCCGAGATGAACCGGCGCATCTTGTCGCTGCGCGATGCGGCGAGAATCACGGGACCCAGCACGGGGTACCTCCACGAATGTACGGACGAGGGCCGTAACGGCACGAACATGAACGAACCGGTACGGCACGGATAACCACTGTGAAATCTAGGTACCCCGTGCGGGCTGTGCCATCGACACCTGTCACGCATCCGTGGCCGCCATCTCAGACATCTGTATGAGGAAGGGCGCGCGGAGGTGCAGAATGGCGGAGTGACAGGCGATTACCAGGAACTGGTCGACGAGATCTCCTCCCTCCTCGACGCCCCGGCCACCCTGGAGAACCGGGACTTCGGCCTGGTCGCCTTCGGAGCCCACGACAGCGACGACGACAGCGCGATGGACCCCGTCCGCACCCGCTCGATCCTGACCCGCCGCTCCACCCCCGCCGTCCGCTCCTGGTTCGAGGGGTTCGGCATCACCCGGGCCACCGGGCCCGTCCGGATCCCCGCCGCGCCCGAGGCCGGGGTGTTCCGGGACCGCATCTGCCTTCCGGTACGCCATCGGGGTGTCGTCCTCGGTTACGTCTGGCTGCTCGACGCGGACCCGGGCCCGACCGATGAGCAGCTGGCCGCCGCGATGGAGGTGGCCGCCCGGATCGGGGCGCTCCTCTTCGACGAGGCGCGGGCGGGCGCTGACCTCTCGCGGGAGTTCGGGGCGGTGCTCACGGCGGGCCCCGGCCGGCAGCACGACACCGCCGTCGCCGCGCTGGGCGAGGCCCTGGGCCGGGACGCGGAGGGACTGCACACGGTGGTGTGCGTGACCCCGTGGGCCGACGACACGCCGTCGGTACGGGGCGTGGCGTCGGCGGCCGCGCTGACGACGGTCCCCGCGCCGGGGGCCACCGGGCCCCTGTCACTGGCCGCGCTCGTCCGGCTGCGCTCGCCGGACCGCCTGGACCCCGCCCTGGGCGCGGCGGACCGGCTGCGCGCGGGCGCGGACCCGGCCGTCACCGGGGGGATCGCCACGCCGCGCCGGGGCCTGGACCAGCTGACGGTCTCCTGGCGCGAGGCAACGGCGGCGGCCCGCTCGGCCCGGGCCGAGCCCCGTCTCGGCCCGGTGGCGCAGTGGTCGTCGATCGGCCCGTACCGCCTGCTGACCGCGCTCCCGGGCACCGGCACGGATCCGGGGGACCCGGCCATCGCCTCGCTGCTGACCCCGTTGCACCGCGAGCTGTCACACACCGCCGAGGTGTTCCTGGACTGCGCGGGCCAGGCGAGCCGGACGGCCGCCGCCCTGGGCATCCACCGCCAGACGCTGTACTACCGGCTCTCCCGGATCCAGCAGATCACCGGCCTCGACCTGAACGACGGGGAGGACCGGCTGCTGCTGCACATGGCGGTGAAGCGGGCGCGGCTCTAGGACCTGGAACGCTCACTTGCCGAAACGGCGCTCCCGGTTGGCGTACGAGCGCAGCGCGCGCAGGAAGTCCACGTGCCGGAACGCCGGCCAGTAGCAGTCCACCCAGTGCATCTCGGCGTAGGCGGACTGCCAGAGCAGGAAGCCGGAGAGGCGCTGCTCGCCGGAGGTGCGGATGATGAAGTCGGTGTGGTCGGCGACGGGTGAGTAGAGGTGGCGGGAGATGTCGTCGATGCCGAACCGGGCGACCAGTTCGGCCGGGTCGCCGCCTGCCGCGATGTGCTCCTCGAAGGCGCTCTTCACGGCGTCGACGATCTCGCGCCGGCCCCCGTAGCCGACCGCCACGTCCACCTTGAGGCCGCCGCGCCCGGTCGTGGCGGCGGTGGCCTCCTTGAGCACCCGGGCGCTGGTGCCGGGCAGCATGTCGAGCGAGCCGATCGCCCGGACCTCCCAGTCCCGGCCCTCGGCCGTGATGTCCCGGACGGTCTCCTCGATGACTTCGATCAGCGGGCCGAGCTCCTCGGCGGGGCGGCCCAGGTTGTCGTCGGAGAGCATGAAGAGGGTCACGTGCTCGATCCCGGCGGCCGTGCACCAGCCCAGGAACGTGGTCACCTTGGCACCGCCCGCCCGGTAGCCCTCCCGGACGTCCGTGTGCCCGGCCTTGCGGGCCCAGCGCCGGTTGCCGTCGACCATGATCCCGACGTGCTGCGGGCGCGGCAGGCCCACCAGGGTCGCGGCGAGCCGCCGCTCGTACACCGCTTCGATGGGCTTCCGGAGGAACAGGGGGAGCAGCTTCATGAACCCTCTCCAGCGCGGGACACCAGCACAGGACAGCTGATGCCGACGGACCTTATCAGCGGCTCCGGCCGCCACCCGCCGGATCCCGGCGGCGCCGGGCGGGCCTCACAACCGCCCGTCGAAGTCCGCCGGTTCGGGGATCGGACGGTCGCTGACCAGGGCGGCGAGCACGAACGGCGCGTCCCCGTCGCTGTGGCCGAAGATCAGGCCGACCCACCGGCCGCCGGGGTCGAGAGGGCCCCAGACCTCCAGGTCCCCGTACAGGTCCTGCGAGAACAGCGCCTCGAACAACGGCTCCACCGGCGATCCGCCCTGCCGGCGCATCAGCGGCCCGTCCAGCCGCACCCTGTGGTGCGGCCCCCAGCGTGCGTCCAACGCCCGGGCCAGCTCGGCCACATGGGACGCGGCGGCCTCCTCGGCGTCGTTCCACTCGGGGGCGTACACACCGGTGAGCGGGTCGCCCTCCCAGAGCGGCACGATGCGGAAGCCCGCCCCGGCGGTGACCGTCCACTCCTCGGTGACCGGGTCACCCTCGGCAGTGGTGGGGCCGTCGGCCGGTACGGGAGCGGTGAGCAGCCCGGCCACCTCCGCCGCCGCACGGTCCGTGTCGAAAGGCTCGCCCGCCCGGGAGGTCACAGCACCGCCCGGTCCATCGGGCGGGGCAGCGGCGCCAGGGCTCCCGCCTCGCGGAGCCGTTCGCACGCGCGCACCACCGTCGCGGTGTCACCGGGGGCCGCGATGCTCAACAGCTCGCCGCCGCCCGGGATTTCCTGACGGACCGCTTCCAGACCGGCCGGCACGAGGGCGGCACGGGCCGGGGAGAGGTAGCCGACCCGGCCCACGGCCGGGTCCTCGACCGAGAACCCGGCCTCGTCCTCCAAGGCGTCCAGCACGTCGTTGTCGCTCACATCGCCGAAGTCCGGCTCCCACACCCGGGCCAGGAGCGCGAGGACGTCCTCCTCGGGGACGGGTGCTCCGTCCGGCGCGTGGATCACCACCATGATCGACTGGAGCAGGAACTCCGGTGTGCCGCCCGCCACTCCGCTGACCTCCAGCTCCCAGCCGGGGGTGCCCGTGCCGACCAACCGCAGCGCGGTACCCGTGAGATCCGACCAGTCGGCCGCGCTCTGGGCGGCGCGCACCGCGCCGAGCAGGGCGTCCCCGTCGGGCGTGATGGCCGTCGCGGGTCCGTTCGCGTGGATCTGGCTCCAGGCAGCCGCCGCCTGCGGGACCAGCCCGGTCAGTCCGTCCAGGGTCCGCCGCCACCGACCGGCCAGGGACTCGACCGGCTCCGGCCTCGGGCCCCAGAAGCCTCGCACCAGACATCGCATGCTGATCTCTCTCCTCCGTCGCCGGACCGCACCGGGTCGCCCACAGGGGCAGGCTACTCGTCGAAGGCCCCGGGCTTCCTCGTACTGTCGCCCGGTCTCACCGGCGTCGGAACCACCTTGATCGGCAGCCTTGCCTCCCGGAACGCCGCGCGGGCCGCCTTCGCGACCTCCGGGTTCGAGAAGTGCCACTCCACGGGCTTGCCGCCGGCCGCCTCCACCTGAGCACGGGCCTCCGCGACGAACTTGTCCCTGCCGGAGGGGGTGAGCGTTCCCGGTCGGGACTGCGAGAGGTAGGAGTCGTAGCCGTTCTTGGCCTCCAGGTACGTCTGCCGGGAGGAGTCCCATCCGTCGTACTCCACCGCGGGCTTGCCCTCGCGGGGGTGCGGGACGACGTACTCCTGGCCCCGGTTCGTGCCGGTGATCTGCTCCTGGTAGCGCAGCCAGGACTCGTTCTTCCAGTTGGGCGCGGGGTTACGGTCCCGGCTCGCCCAGTAGCCGTCGCCCGCGTCCGCGTCACCGAGGGTGCGGCTCGTGAGTTCGTCCGCCCAGGACGGCGGGTTGTAGTTGCGCGGGTCGCTGGTGTCGTTGCGCTGCGGCTCCGGGTGCTGCTTCTTGTCCAGCTGCGCCTGCCGGGCCCGCTCGGGCTCCTCCAGCCGCTTCTGGTCCAGGTGCGCCTGGCGTTCCGCCGCCCGCGCCTCCTCGGCCGCCTTCTTGGCAGCCTCGTCGCAGCCGCCCTCGGCGAGGAGGATCCGGCCCGGCGAGCCGCCCGCGAGCACCCCGGTGCCGGCGCCCGGCACACCGCGGAACCCGCCGCCGCCCCCGCCGTACGGCACCCCGGTCGGTCCGCCCGCGATCGCGCAGCCGGTGCGGCGCGCCGCGTCCTCGGCGCTGTCCGCCGCCTCGTCGGCCTCCTTCGCCGCCTTGCGTACGCCGTCGAGATCGCCCGCGTCCGCGGCCTGCCGGGCCCGGCGGGCGGCCGTGCTCGCATCGCCCGCCGCGTCCGCGACCTCGGAGGCCACCTTGCCCAGCTTGCCGAGTTTCCCGGCCTTGCCGACCACCTTCGCGACGTTGTAGCCGGGGATGAACAGCGAGCCGACGTTCCAGATCACATCGGTGACGGCCCGGGTCTTCTCGCCGTTGTTCCAGCGCTCGCGGACCTCGTCGCCGACGAAGATGTCGTCGCCGACCGTGATCACCGTGTTGACGGAGGCCCCGCCCCAGTCCCAGAGGGCGCCCAGGTAGTCGCCGTCGGCCCACTTGTCGCCCGCACCCGAGGACTCCTTGACCCACTGATCACCGAGCTGCTTGCCGTAGTCGACCAGACCCGACCAGGTCTCCGGCTTGAACAGGTCGATGATCCCGGAGATGTCGCCCCAGATCCCATCGACCACCAGCCCCTTGAAGACCTGGGTCGTACGGTCCCAGGCGCAGCCGAAGAAGCCCCAGCCGCCGCAGTCCTCCTGCTCCTCGGCCTGCTCGCCGCCCTCACCCTCGCCGTCGTCGGACGCCTGTACGTCGTAGGCGGCCTCGGGCTCCTCGTGGTCCTCGGGGAAGGTGTCCTCGCCGGTGCCGGGGCGCCCGTTGTCGTCGGGGCCGCCGGTGCCGCCGCCCGTCGTGGTGGAGCCGGGGCCGCCCGAGCTCTCCCCGCCGGTCCCGCCGGTCGTACCACCGCTGCCCTGGGTGCCTTCGGAGCCGCCGGAGCCTTCCGCGCCGCCGGTGCCTTGGGTGCCTTCGGAGCCGCCGGAGCCTTCCGTGCCGCCGGTCCCGCCCGTGCCGCCCGTCGCGTCGCCGCCGGTCGTGCCGCCCGTGGTCGTACCGCCCGTAGTGGTCGAACCACCGTCGGCCGCGCCACCGTCGGCGCCGCCATCGGCCTCACCGTCAGCGCCCCCGTCGGCTCCGCCATCCGCGCCGCCGTCCGCGCTCCCCGACGTACCGCCGTCCGCTCCGCCGCCCGGGTCGTCTCCCGCGACGGTGTCGCTGCCTCCGGGCGACACCGGGCACGAGCTGCCCGTCAGCGAGCAGATCGCCGACTGGAGCCCCTCCGTGATCCGGCCGCCCAGGCCGCCCACCGTCAGCGCCCCGATCAGCGCGACGACGATCAGGACCAGGCCCAGGTACTCCAGCGCGGACTGCCCTCGGTCCCGCTTCCAGGTGATCATGTGCGGGAGCGAGAACTTCGGCGGCTCCCCGCGCTCCCGGGGCGGCAGCAGGAACCACGCGCGGCTCTGCGGACGGCGCAGCAGCACCAGGATGAGGACGGGCAGCACCAGCTGGGTGAACCCGTCCGGCGACCCGTCCGACACATTGCCGAGGCCACCGATGATCAGCCAGATCTGGACGGCGACGATCCCCCACAGCACACGCCTGCCGCCCGTGCGCAGATGCCGGGCCAGCAGGGCGCAGAGCACCCCGGGGGCGGAGGCGTACAGCAGGATGCCGAACACCTGGGCGCCCATGGCGTCGGCGGCGATCGCCGAGCCGGAGAGGCCGACCGCGCCGAGGACCGTCGCGCCGAGCAGGACGAGGAGGGCCACCCGGACCACGGCGAGCGGGCCCGGGAGGTCACGCCGGGGGGCGGCGGCCGGAGCCGGGCCTCCCGCTACGGGTATGCCACCGACAGCAGACATACGTGATCCGACCCCCGGTGCCCATGAGTGACATGACAACCGGTCACCCTAGGGTCGGGGTCCTCGCGCGTCGTGGGCCCCAGGGCCCAACCCCGGGCCCATAGGGGTGCATTGGCCGGTCGGCCGCAGAAAAAGCGGCTGCCGGGCGCCCCGATGAAGGGCGCCCGGCAGCCGGGGTCGTACAGGTGGGTCAGTCGGTGAGGTTCACCGAGCGGGCCGAGGACGCGCCGATCTCCTCGGCGATCTCGGTCAGCACCGGCTGCGGGACCGTCTCGTCGACGGTGAGGACGACCAGCGCCTCGCCGCCCTCGGTGGCCCGCGAGACCTGCATGCCCGCGATGTTCAGCCCGGCCTCGCCGAGGATCTTGCCGACCGCGCCCACCACACCGGGACGGTCCTGGTAGCGCAGGACGACCATGTGGTCGGCGAGCGCCAGGTCGACGTCGTGCTCGCCGATGGCCACGATCTTCTGGAGGTGCTTCGGACCGGCCAGCGTGCCGGAGACCGCGACCTCCTCGCCGCTGCCGAGCGTGCCGCGCACGGTCACCACATTGCGGTGGTCGGGCGACTCGGAGCTGGTGGTGAGGCGGACCTCGACACCGCGCTCCTGCGCGAACAGCGGGGCGTTGACGTAGGAGACGGTCTCGTCGACGACGTCCTCGAAGACACCCTTGAGCGCGGAGAGCTCCAGCACCTTGACGTCGTGCTGGGTGATCTCGCCGTACACCTCGACGTCGAGGCGGGCCGCGACCTCGCCCGCGAGCGCGGTGAAGATCCGGCCGAGCTTCTCGGCGAGCGGCAGACCGGGGCGTACGTCCTCGGCGATGACGCCGCCCTGGACGTTGACCGCGTCCGGGACCAGCTCACCGGCGAGGGCGAGACGGACGGACTTGGCGACCGCGATGCCCGCCTTCTCCTGCGCCTCGTCGGTGGAGGCGCCGAGGTGCGGGGTGCAGACGACCTGGTCGAACTGGAACAGCGGGGAGTCCGTGCAGGGCTCCTTCGCGTACACATCGAGGCCGGCGCCGGCGACGCGGCCCTCCTTGAGGGCGGAGTACAGCGCCTCCTCGTCGACGATCCCGCCGCGCGCGGCGTTGACGATGCGGACCGACGGCTTCACCTTGTGCAGCGCCTCGTCGCCGATGAGACCCAGGGTCTCGGGAGTCTTCGGCAGGTGCACGGTGATGAAGTCGGCGACCTCCAGGAGCTCGTCCAGGCTGAGGAGCTTGACGCCCATCTGCGCGGCGCGGGCCGGCTGGACGTAGGGGTCGTAGGCGACGATCTTCATGCCGAAGGCCGACATGCGCTGGGCGACCAGGACGCCGATGCGGCCGAGGCCGACGACGCCGAGGACCTTCTCGCTGAGCTCGACCCCGGTGTACTTGGAGCGCTTCCACTCGCCGTTCTTGAGCGCGGTGTTGGCCTGCGGGATGTTGCGCGCGGTGGCCACCAGCAGACCGCAGGCCAGCTCGGCTGCGGTGACGATGTTGGAGGTCGGGGCGTTGACGACCATCACGCCGGCCTTGGTGGCGGCGGAGACGTCCACGTTGTCCAGGCCGACGCCCGCGCGGGCCACGACCCGGAGCTTCCTGGCGGCGGCGAGGGCCTCGGCGTCGACCTTGGTGGCGGAGCGCACCAGGATCGCGTCGACGTCGGCGATCGCGGGGAGCAGCTCGGCGCGGTCCGCGCCGTTGCAGTGCCGGATCTCGAAATCCGGACCCAGGGCGTCGACCGTGGCGGGCGACAGCTCTTCAGCGATGAGTACGACAGGTTTCGAGCTCACGTGAGTCCTCACAAGTCCAGTGCGGACGGCCGTCCCGACGGCCGCAGGCGGTGGAGGGGCTAGCCGCGTGGTAGACGCACGACACTGTGGGCCCTGACGCGTGTATGTGTTGAGAAGTGTAGTCATGCGACGGGCCGTGTACCGCGCCCCGGTGGAAGGATCACCCACACGAGGGTGGACGTGGTGTACACCCGTACGGAACGCCCCTGGGGTACTGCGGAGCGGGGCGGGTCCGCCGTGGACCCGCCCCGCTCCCCCGAGGCCTAGGCCTCTTCGTCGTTCACCCAGCTCATGAGCTTGCGCAGCTCACGGCCGGTGGTCTCCAGCAGGTGGTCGCTGTCGGCCTTCTTGTACTCGTTGTACTTGGGCAGACCGTTGTGGTACTCGGCCATCCAGTTCTTGGCGAAGGTGCCGTCCTGGATCTCGGCGAGGACCTTCTTCATCTCGGCCTTGGTGGCGTCGGTGATGATCCGGGGGCCGGTGACGTAGTCGCCCCACTCGGCGGTCTCCGAGATGGACCAGCGCATCTTCTCCAGGCCGCCCTCGTACATGAGGTCGACGATGAGCTTCAGCTCGTGGAGGCACTCGAAGTACGCGATCTCGGGCTGGTAGCCGGCCTCGGTCAGCGTCTCGAAACCGGCCTTGACCAGGGCGGCGGTGCCACCGCAGAGGACGGCCTGCTCACCGAACAGGTCGGTCTCGGTCTCCTCGGTGAAGGTGGTCTTGATGACGCCGGCGCGGGTGCCGCCGATGCCCTTGGCGTACGACAGGGCCAGCTCCAGGCCCTTGCCCGTGGAGTCCTGCTCGACGGCCACGATGCAGGGGACACCGCGGCCCTCCTCGTACTGGCGGCGGACGAGGTGGCCGGGGCCCTTGGGGGCGACCATGCAGACGTCGACGTTGGCCGGCGGCTTGATGAAGCCGAAGCGGATGTTCAGGCCGTGGCCGAAGAACAGCGCGTCGCCGTCCTTGAGGTTGTCCTTGACGGACTCCTCGTAGACCTGGGCCTGGATCGGGTCCGGGACGAGGATCATGATGACGTCGGCCTCGGCGGCGGCCTCGGAGGGGGTCACCACGCGCAGGCC
The DNA here is from genome assembly GCA_014649555.1 of Streptomyces globisporus. Lineage (GTDB taxonomy): Bacteria > Actinomycetota > Actinomycetes > Streptomycetales > Streptomycetaceae > Streptomyces > Streptomyces globisporus. The sequence continues at coordinate 63,354 of BMTG01000001.1, forward strand.
CTGCTCCTCGGCCTTGGCCTTGGACTTCGAGCCCTCGTGCAGACCGACGCGGACGTCGACGCCGGAGTCACGGAGCGACAGCGCGTGGGCGTGGCCCTGGCTGCCGTAACCGAGAACCGCGACCTTGCGGCCCTGGATGATGGACAGGTCGGCATCGTCGTCGTAGAACAGCTCGGCCACTGGGTCTTCTCCTTGGTGTGCAGGTGTTGCGTCCCACCGTACGGCGGGGTGCGTCGTATGCGTTGTCGGGTCTCGCCATGCGAGCGGAGCGCGCGGCTCCGGCCGCTCAGGCCGAGCGGTCGAGGGCGCGCAGGGACCGGTCGGTGATCGAGCGCGCGCCGCGCCCTATGGCGATGGTGCCGGACTGGACGAGCTCCTTGATGCCGTACTGCTCCAGCATCTTGAGCATCGCCTCCAGCTTGTCGGCCCCTCCGGTCGCCTCGATCGTGACGGCCTCCGGGGAGACGTCGACGGTCTTGGCGCGGAACAGCTGGACGATCTCGACGATCTGGGAGCGGGTCTCGCTGTCGGCGCGCACCTTCACCAGGACGAGCTCCCGCTGGATCGCAGCGGACGGCTCGAGTTCGACGATCTTCAGGACGTTGACCAGCTTGTTGAGCTGCTTGGTCACCTGCTCCAGGGGCAGGCCCTCGACATTCACGACGATGGTGATGCGGGAGATGTCGGGGTGCTCGGTCGTACCGACCGCGAGCGAGTCGATGTTGAAGCCGCGTCGGGAGAACAGGGCGGTGATCCGGGCGAGGACACCGGGCTTGTTCTCGACCAGGACGGAGAGCGTGTGCTTTTCGGACATGGGAGTCGTTCTCTCTCTGTCTCTCAGTCGTCTTCGTTGTCGCCGAAGTCGGGGCGGACGCCGCGCGCGGCCTGGACCTCGTCGTTGGAGGTGCCGGCGGCGACCATCGGCCAGACCATGGCGTCCTCGTGGACGATGAAGTCGATCACGACGGGGCGGTCGTTGATGGAGTTGGCCTCTTCGATGACCTTGTCCAGGTCGGCCGGGTCCTCGCAGCGGATGGCGTGGCAGCCCATGGCCTCGGACAGCTTGACGAAGTCCGGGACGCGGGTGCCCTTGGCGGCGTTGCCGTCCGTGTCCGCGCCGGAGTGCAGCACGGTGTTGGAGTAGCGCTGGTTGTAGAAGAGGGTCTGCCACTGGCGGACCATCCCGAGGGCGCCGTTGTTGATGACGGCGACTTTGATCGGGATGTTGTTGAGCGCGCAGGTGGTCAGTTCCTGGTTGGTCATCTGGAAGCAGCCGTCGCCGTCGATGGCCCAGACCGTGCGGTCGGGCATGCCGGCCTTGGCACCCATCGCGGCGGGGACCGCGTACCCCATCGTTCCGGCGCCGCCGCTGTTGAGCCAGGTGGCGGGCTGCTCGTAGTCGATGAAGTGGGAGGCCCACATCTGGTGCTGTCCGACACCGGCCGCGAAGATCGTGCCCTCGGGGGCGAGCTGCCCGATGCGCTGGATGACCTGCTGCGGGGAGAGGCTGCCGTCCTCGGGCAGGTCGTAGCCCAGCGGATAGGTGTCGCGCCAGCGGTTCAGGTCCTTCCACCAGGCAGCGTAGTCACCGGTGTTGCCCTCGGTGTGCTCGGCCTGGACGGCCTGGACCAGGTCGGCCAGGACCTCTCGGGCGTCACCGACGATCGGCACGTCGGCGGTGCGGTTCTTGCCGATCTCGGCGGGGTCGATGTCGGCGTGGACGATCTTGGCGTACGGGGCGAAGCTGTCCAGCTTGCCGGTGACGCGGTCGTCGAAGCGGGCTCCGAGGGCGACGATCAGGTCGGCCTTCTGCAGCGCGGTGACGGCGGTGACCGCACCGTGCATGCCCGGCATTCCCACGTGCAGCGGGTGGCTGTCGGGGAAGGCGCCGAGCGCCATCAGGGTGGTGGTGACGGGCGCTCCGGTCAGCTCCGCGAGGACCTTCAGCTCGGCGGTGGCCCCGGCCTTCAGGACGCCGCCGCCGACGTACAGCACGGGGCGCTTGGACTGGGTGATCAGCTTGGCGGCCTCGCGGATCTGCTTGGCGTGCGGCTTGGTCACCGGGCGGTAGCCGGGCAGGTCCTGGGTGGGCGGCCAGCTGAAGGTGGTCTTCGCCTGGAGGGCGTCCTTGGCGATGTCGACGAGGACCGGTCCGGGGCGGCCGGTGGAGGCGATGTGGAAGGCCTCGGCGATGGTGTGCGGGATGTCCTCGGCCTTGGTGACCAGGAAGTTGTGCTTGGTGATCGGCATCGTGATGCCGCAGATGTCGGCTTCCTGGAAGGCGTCGGTGCCGATGGCCTTGGAGGCGACCTGGCCGGTGATCGCGACGAGCGGCACGGAGTCCATGTGCGCGTCGGCGATCGGGGTGACCAGGTTGGTGGCGCCGGGGCCCGAGGTGGCCATGCAGACGCCGACCTTGCCGGTGGCCTGCGCGTATCCGGTGGCGGCGTGGCCGGCGCCCTGCTCGTGGCGGACCAGGACGTGGCGGACCCGGGTGGAGTCCATCATCGGGTCGTAGGCGGGGAGGATCGCACCGCCGGGAATGCCGAATACCGTGTCGGCGCCGACTTCCTCGAGAGAACGGATGAGGGACTGCGCGCCCGTGACGTGCTCAACGGTGACGGACGGCTGTCCGCCGGTACGGGCGCGCGGCTGCGGGTGGTGGGCCCCGGTGGCCTGCTCGGTCATCGGCATTCTCTTCTCGAAGCTGAGGGTTTTCGCGGGTGTTTTGCAGCGTTTTGAGAGGTGTCAGTGCAACAAAAAACCCCTCGTGCCGTGAGGCAAGCGAGGGGAGCGCGCCGGGTGCGGTCCGCAGAGTGTCGTGGAGTGACTCTGCTTCAGCCGACGCGCTTTCCAAGTACGAGAATTCGGGTGCGCATGGCATTGACCCTCTCTCCGGCACGCATGACGTGTCAAGTGGGTGGGACAGGCGTCTCAGTATGTGATCCGGTGAGCAGCGGGATCGAGCCGCCCGCCATCACCGGCCGGGGGCTCGGAATGCCCGGTACGGGGAACTCCCCGCGCACCAGGGCGCGGCGCAGCCGGTACTCGTCGAGCGGGCCGGAGAAGGCCATTCCCTGGCCGTGGGTGCACCCCATGGCGCGCAGGGCGAGGACCTGCTCGGGGACGTCGACGCCGTCGGCGACGGACTGGAGACCGAGGTCGCAGGCGATCCGCAGGAGGCCGCTGGTGATCTTGTGCAGCCTGGCCGATTCGACCACGCCCTCCACCAGGTTCCGGTCGAGCTTCAGTACGTCGATGGGGAGCCGGCGCAGCGCGTTGATCGCCGCGAAGCCGCTGCCGAAGCCGTCGAGCGCGATCCGTACGCCGAGCCGGCGCAGGGCCACGAGGCGCTGCTCCAGGGCGTCGAAGGAGACGCGCGGGTCGCTGTCGGCGACCTCGATCATCAGGGCGCCGGAGGGCAGCCCGTGGCGGGTCAGCAACGCCTCGATGGAGCCGGGCGGCGGGGCCGCGTCCAGCAGCCGGGCGGCGGAGAGCCGGACGGAGACGGCGACGGGGTGCCCGGCCCTGGCCCGGTCGGCGGCCTGGGCCACGGCCTCCTCCAGGAGCCAGCGGCCGAGCTCGGCGGTGCGGTCGTCGTCGCCGGAGACCCGCAGGAACTCGGCGGGGGTGAACAGGATGCCCTGGGCGGAGCGCCAGCGGGCCTGGGCGGCGACGGCGGCGACGGAGCCGCTGGCGAGGTGGACGACGGGCTGGTGGAGCAGGGCGAACTCGCCGTCCCGCAGGGCCGTGCGCAGCCGGGTGGCCAGCTCGGAGCGGCGTACGACGTCGGCCTGCATCTGCGGGGCGTACAGCTCGACCCGGTCCTTGCCGCCGGCCTTGGCGCGGTACATCGCGAGGTCGGCGTTGCGCATGAGGTCGGTGGGGCTGATGGCGGGCTCGGCGAAGGCCACCCCGATGGACGCGGCCACCCGGACCTCGCTGGCGCCGATCCGGTAGGGCTGGGAGAGGGTGAGGCGCAGCCGGTCGGCGATCTCGTGGACCTGGTATTCGCGGGCGCCCTGGTCGCGGGTGCCGTCGCCCATGATGAGCGCGGCGAACTCGTCACCGCCGAGCCGCGCGGCGGTGTCGCCGGCCCGGACGGAGTCCTGGAGGCGGCGGCCGGCCTGGATGAGCAGTTCGTCGCCCGCCTGGTGACCGATGGTGTCGTTGACCTGCTTGAAGCCGTCGAGGTCGATGAAGAGGACGGCGGTTCCGGGGTCGCTCGCCCGCCGACCGCCGAGGGCCTGGCGGACCCGGGCGGTGAACAGGGCCCGGTTGGGCAGGTCGGTGAGCGGGTCGTGCTCGGCGTTGTGCTGCAACTGGGCCTGGAGCCGCACCCGTTCGGTGACGTCCCGGCTGTTGAGGAGGAGGCCGCCCTGGTGGCGGTTGACGGTGGACTCGACGTTGAGCCAGTCGCCGGTGCCCGAGCGGAAGCGGCATTCGATACGGGTGGTGGGTTCCTCGTGGGGCGGGGCGGCGAGGAAGCGGCGCACCTCGTGGACGACCCGGCCGAGATCGTCGGGGTGGATGATCGAGGACAGCTCGGCGCCGACGAGCGTCTCCGCCTCGCGCCCGTAGACCCCGGCGGCGGCGGGGCTGACGTAGCGCAGGGTGCCGTTGGGCGCGGCGATCATGATGACGTCACTGGAGCCCTGCACCAGGGAGCGGAAGTGATTCTCCTTCTGCGCCAGTTCCTGGGTGAGGGAGATGTTGTCGAGGAGCATGATGCCCTGCCGGACGACCAGCGCCAGGACGACCGTGCAGCCGGTGAAGATGACGACCCGGTCCACCCGGCGGCCGTCGACCACGTTGTACAGGATGCCCAGGGTGCAGACGGCGGCGGCGAGATACGGGGTGAGGGCCGCGAGGGAGCCGGCGATCGGGCGGCTGGCGGTGGTGCGCGGCGGGCCGGGGCGGGTGGGCCGGCGGGCTCCGCGCCGGGCGCCCCAGGGGGCGTAGGCGAGGAGCAGCGACCCGGCGAACCAGCCGGCGTCGAGGAGCTGGCCCGAGTGGTAGGTGGAGCGCAGCAGCGGCGAGGTGAACACCGCGTCGCTCAGCACGGTGAGCGCCAGGGCGGCGATGGCGGTGTTCACCGCGGAGCGGTTCACCCCGGCCCGCCGGAAGTGCAGGGCGAGCACCATCGAGACGAGCACGATGTCGAGCAGCGGATAGGCCAGCGAGAGGGCCGCGGGCGCGACGCTGGCGTCCTGGACGCCCGCCATGTGCGCGGTGTGCGCGAGGGCGAGGCTCCAGGCCAGCGTCAGCAGGGAGCCGCCGATCAGCCAGGCGTCCAGGGCGAGGCAGACCCAGCCGGCCCGGGTGACGGGCCGCTTGGCGAGGACGAGCAGCCCGACGATGGCGGGCGGCGCGAAGCAGAGGAAGAAGACGTCGGCGAGGGAGGGGGTGGGCACGGGGACACCGAGGATCACCTCGTACCACCCCCAGACGGCGTTTCCGCAGGCCGCCATGAGGGAGGAGAGCGAGAACAGCAGCCAGGCGGGGCGCAGCCGGCCCGCGCCGGCGCGGGCGTAGAGGAAGCAGGAGACCGCGGCGACCAGTGCCGCGGCGGCGAGACCGAAGTCCCCCATGAAGACGGCGACTTGCGGTGAGCCCCAGCCGAAGGCGGCGCCCACCGAATATCCGGCGCAGACGAGGCCGAGCAGGATGCGGGACCGCATCCCGGTGGAGCCGGACTCGGACCGCGTGGCGAGCAGGGCCCCCAGCGCGCTCACCGGAGGGCTCCCCGCCCCGGGCCCGCCGGGCACGCGCTCCCCGGCGCCTGGCTCCGCGCGGAACCCCTCCGGCGTCGCTCGCTCCGCGGCGGCCGGGGCCGCTCCCGGGAGACCGCGCCGGGGCATGGATCCGGCCACCGGCGGCCGGTGCGCCCCGTCGGCGCGGACGGCCGCGACCGTCCGCTCGTCCGCGTCGGCTCGTCTCTCCATGGCCAGCACATCGCCCGTCGCCCCCTCGCGTTCCGATGCTCCCCCGCGCCGTCCCTTTCACGGCGCAGCGCCCCGGATCGGACGATACACCAGATCCGTCACTCAGGGCCATAGCTTCTCTACGCTCCGTGACGAAATGCGAGGTGAGCGACACTGCGTGCATCCGGACCACCCCGTAGCGTGGCCGCTTCGGCGGGGTCAGCCGGTGATGGTGACGACGTTCCGCACCGGCTCTCCGGCGGCGAACCGGGTGAGCTGTGCGGCCAGCAGCCGCTTGGCGCGGGGTTCGAACGCCGAGGTGCTGCCGCCCACATGAGGCGTGATCAAGACATTCGGAGCATGCCAGAGGGGATGGCCCTGGGGCAGGGGTTCGGGGTCGGTCACGTCGAGCGCGGCCCGCAGCCGTCCGGATTCCAGTTCGGACAACAGGGCCTTGGTGTCGACGACTCCGCCGCGGGCGACGTTGACGAGGAGGGCGCCGTCGGGCATCGCGGCGAGGAAGTCGGCGCCCACCAGCCCCTGGGTGGACGGGTTCAGCGGGGTGGAGAGGATCACCACGTCGGCCTCGGGCAGCAGGGCGGGCAGATCGTCGAGCGTGTGTACGGGACCGCGTGCGGTGGTCCGTGCGGAGCGCGCGACGCGCGCCACCCGCGCGCACTCGAAGGGGGCGAGCCGGTCCTCGATGGCCGAGCCGATGGAGCCGTACCCCACGATGAGGACGGACTTGTCGGCGAGCGCCGGGTAGAAGCCGGAGCGCCACTCCTCCTTGTCTTGGCCGTGGACGAACCCGGGGAACCCGCGCAGGGAGGCCAGGATCAGCGCAAGGGTCAGCTCGGCGGTGGACGCCTCGTGCACCCCCTTGGCGTTGCAGAGCCGCACCCCGGCGGGCAGCAGGCCGAGGCCGGGCTCGACGTGGTCGATGCCGGCGGAGAGCGTCTGCACCACCTGGACGCCGCTCATGGCGGCGAGCGGGCGCTGCGCGATCCCGGGGCCCTTCATGTAGGGAACGACGTAGTAGGCGCAGTCGGCCGGGTTCCCGGGGTATTCCGTCCCGCCGTCCCAGAAGAGGTAGTTGAGGTTCTCGGGGAGTCCGTCGATCTCCTCGGCCGGGAAGGGCAGCCACACGTCGGCAGTCGTCGCAGTCATGGTCGGGAGGCTATGCGACGGGTGTACGAGCGCTCCAGGGCGGCTGCGCGAAGACCTGGGGAGACCAGAGGTTACTTTTGGGTGCGGTACGGCCCCGTGACCGCGCACACGAGGGAGGGTTCGGGGAGTTGGAGTGCAGGACAATCGGGGCGGCGGGGCTTGCCGTGGGTGCGGTCGGGCTCGGCTGCATGCCGATGAGCTGGGGTTACAGCGCGTCACAGCGGATCGGCGACCGTTCGGTGCGGACGGTGCACGCGGCCCTGGACGCGGGCGTCCGGCTGCTCGACACCGCGGACATGTACGGCCCGTTCACCAACGAGCTGCTGGTGGGGCGGGCGCTGAAGGGCCGCCGCGAGGAGGCGTTCGTCTCCACCAAGTGCGGGCTGCTGGTGGGCGATCAGCACATCGTCGCGAACGGCCGGCCCGGGTACGTCCGGCGGGCCTGCGACGCCTCGCTGCGGCGGCTCCAGACCGATGTGATCGACCTGTACCAGCTGCACCGGGCCGACCCCGAGGTGCCGGTGGAGGAGACCTGGGGCGCGATGGCGGAGCTGGTCACCGTGGGCAAGGTGCGCTCGCTGGGGCTGTGCGCCGTGGGGGCGCGGGCCCCGCGCCGGTCGGGCGAGGGCCCGTTCGAGGGAACGATCCGGCAGTTGGAACGGATCCAGCAGGTCTTCCCGGTCAGCGCCGTCGAGGCGGAGCTGTCGGTGTGGTCGCGGGAGGCGCTCACCGAGCTGCTGCCGTGGTGCGTGGCGCGCGGGGTCGGACTGCTGGCCGCGATGCCGCTGGGCAGCGGATATCTGACCGGGACGCTGAAGCCGGGGCAGGGGTTCGAGCCGGAGGATCTGCGAGCCCGGCATCCGCGGTTCACGGCCGAGGTGATGGCGGCGAACCAGCCGGTGGTGGCCGGTCTGCGGCGGGTGGCGGAGCGCCGGGGGGCGACTGTGGCGCAGGTGGCGCTGGCGTGGGTGCTGCGCCAGGGCCCGCATGTGGTGCCGGTGCCAGGGGCGAAGCGGGAGCAGTGGGCGGTGGAGAACGCCGGGGCGGCCGGTGTGGTCCTGGACGACCGGGATCTGGCGGAGATCGACGCGCTGCCCGCCGCCCGCGAGTCCTGGGACTGAGCGCCGCACCCCGTACGGCGGGAGAATGGGCGGATCGGGAACTTCTGGACCGGTCGGGGCAGTAGGAACAGGTGAGGGTGCAGGAGCAGGTAGTCGGGCAACCGTCGAAAGGATCGGTTCCGTGCGTGGTGCTCTGTTCGGACGTGTGCAGTCCCCGGCCGTGCGCAGGGGGGTGACGGCCGCGGTGGCGTGGGCCGCCCTGCTGCTGTCCGCCGCGTGTTCCGGCGACGGGGACGGGGACGGTGGTGCGTCCGGGCGGCCGGCCGGTTCCCCGACCGCCTCGGGCTCCGCTTCCCCGGCCTCGCCGAGCCGGTCGGCGGACCTGCCGCCCGAGAAGGGCTCGGCGAAGGTCGTCTCGACGCTGACGGAGAACCTGAAGTCGCCGTGGGGTCTGGCCGCGCTGCCGGGCGGCGATCTGCTGGTGTCCTCGCGGGACGAGGGCACGGTCCACCGGATCGACGGCGAGAGCGGGAAGCAGACGCTGCTGGGCTCGGTGCCCGGGGTGTCCCCGGCCGGCGAGGGCGGACTGCTCGGGCTCGCCGTCTCGTCCACGTTCGGCGCGGACCAGCTGGTGTACGCCTACTTCACGACCACGTCCGACAACCGGATCGTCCGGATGAGCTACGACGAGAAGCGCCCGGCGGGTCAGCAGCTCGGCGCCCCGGACACCGTGCTGCGGGGTATCCCCAAGGGCAGCATCCACAACGGCGGCCGGATCGCCTTCGGCCCGGACAAGATGCTGTACGCGGGCACGGGCGAGACCGGGGACACCGGGCTGTCCCAGGACAAGGAGTCGCTGGCGGGCAAGATCCTGCGGATGACCCCCGACGGCGAGCCGGTGCACGGCAATCCGGAGGCGGACTCGGTGGTGTATTCGTACGGCCACCGCAATGTGCAGGGGCTCGCCTGGGACGCGGAGAAGCGGCTGTGGGCCGCCGAGTTCGGCCAGAACACCTGGGACGAGCTGAATCTGATCGAGCCCGGCGGGAACTACGGCTGGCCCGAGGTCGAGGGCGAGGAGGGCGAGGAGGGGTTCATCGACCCGGTGGCGCAGTGGAAGACCTCGGAGGCCTCCCCCAGCGGGATCGCGTACGCGGAGGGCTCGATCTGGATGGCCGGGCTGCGCGGTGAGCGGCTGTGGCGGATTCCGCTGTCCGGCGAGAAGGCCGGGGAACCTCTCGCGGCCCCCCAGGCGTTCCTGGAGGAGGAGCACGGCCGCCTGCGCACGGTGGTGAGCGCGGGGAGCGACCGCCTGTGGCTGCTCACCAGCAACACGGACGGACGGGGAACGGAGCAGGACGGGGACGACAGGATCCTCCAGGTCGAGGTGGAGTAGCGGGCCGCCCCGCGCGGCAGGTCGGAGGGAGCACGGCCGGTGTTCAATTTCTTCGAGGAGCTCTTCGCCCCGGGGCGCAAGCACACCTCCGACGAGCAGAAGCGGCTGGAGCTGAGCCGGGTCGATCTGGGCACCGGCGATCCCCACCGGGGGCCGATAGACCTGACCTCGGGGAAGGTCACCGTGCGTGCTCCGGCCCCGGGCATGGAGACGGGCACGGACCGGGACACGGACACGGATCCCGGCGGAGAAGCCCAGGACGCCAAGGGGCCTTGAGGGGGCAGGGAAGCCCCCGAATCGCCCTACGCCGCCGGGTAGAGCCTCAGGCGGTGGGCGAGGGCGGCTGCTTCGCCGCGGCTGGAGACGCCCAGCTTGGCCAGGATGTTGGAGACGTGGACGCTCGCGGTCTTCGGGGAGATGAACAGCTCCTCGGCGATCCGCCGGTTGGTGTGTCCGGCCGCGACGAGCCGGTGCACGTCCTGCTCGCGCGGGGTCAGCCCGAAGGACGCCACGGCGGCGATGGCGGGGTCCTCCTCGGCCGGCGGCCGGCCGGGGCCGTCGGCGGCGGATACGGGGGCCAGGACGGCCGGGGGGATCCCGGCGTCGGGGCCGGGTGCCGTGCCGGAGTCGCCGAGGGTGATGCGGGCGCGGGCGGCGAGCTGTTCGACCGCCTCGGCGAGCGGGCGCGCGCCGAGCCGCCGGGCGGCGTCCCGGGCGCGGTGCAGCAGGGCCGTGGCGGTGGACCGCTCGCCGGGGGCGATGAGCAGGGACTCGGCCCAGCGGCGGTGGATCTGGGCCAGTTGGTACGGGCGGCACAGCGGGCCGAAGGCCTCGGCGGCGCGGGCCCAGTGGCCGGGGGTGTCCGTGCCCTCCGCGCGGGCCAGCTCCGCCTCGATGAAGACGCCGTAGGCCGCCCATACGGGGACGAGCATCGGGAGGCTCTTCACGCACCGGCGGATCAGGGCCAGCAGCTCCGGACGGTCCGGTTCGGCGGCGGGCAGTCCGCGATGGTCCGCCTCGATCATGGCGGCGGTCTGGAGCAGCGGCAGGGCGTAGCGCTGGGTGCCGGGCGGGAAGCCGGTCCTGGCCAGCTCCTCGAACGCGGCCCGTGCCTCGGCGAGCCTGCCCTGGGCGACGGCCAGCGTCATGCCGTGCCGCCCGGGGTCGATCACGTGCTGGTGCTGCGGGTCGCGGTGTCCGAAGTGCCTGCGGACCAGGGCGAGCTGCTCCTCCGCCTCGGCCGTGTCCCCACGGGCGACGGCCAGTTCGGTACGGCGCAGCGCGGCGAGGCCCTTGGCCCGGGGGCCCAGCGCCAGGCGGGCGGCGGACGCGGCGGCGGTCTCGCTCTGGGGCCAGTGCCCGAGGGAGAACAGGGACTGGGACTGGTTGGCGTACACCCAGGCCCCGGAGTCGGCCAGGCCGTGGCTGTGGCAGATCTCGATGCCGTGGTCGGCGGCGGCGACGGCCTCCAGCGAACGGCCCATCGCCTCCAGCGAGGAGGGCAGGTTGACGCTGACCCGGCCGAGGAGGTTCATCAGGTGGAGCTGTTCGGCGCGGTCCCGTACCGCGTACATCTCGGCGAGGCCCTCCTCGACGCCGCCCGCGTCCGCGACGAGCCAGCCGCGGGTGAGGCGCGCGTGCAGCTCGATGTACTCGTCGCCGACGAGCCGGGCGTACTCCACGGCGCGGTCGCTGTCGGCGAGCGCCTGCGGTCCCGGCTGGTGGAGCGCCTTCCAACTGGCCACGTTGGTCAGGACGTCGGCCTGCACGGACGACGGCGGCAGCCCGCGCACCAGCTCCTGGGCGGCGGCCAGCTCCTCCCAGCCGTCCCCCTTGTCGAGCCCTTGCACGAGTCGGCTGCGCTGTACGAGGAACCAGGCCTCGCGCAGCGGGTCGGATTCGGCGGCCAGGACCCGCATGGCCTTCTTGGAGATGGCCAGGGCGCGTTTGCGGTCGCCGCCGAAGTGGGCGGCGACGGTGGCCTCGGCCATCACGTCGAGGTAGCGCAGCGGCGTGTTCTCCGGGTCGCAGGCGGAGGCCGGGTAGACCTCGGCGTAGTCGAAGGGGCGGAGGGTGGCGAGGACCTCGTCGGGGACGTCGTCCCAGAGCTCCATCGCCCTCTCCAGGAGCCGCAGTTGCTCGGAGTAGGCGTAGCGGCGGCGAGCCTCGACGGCGGCCCGGAGCACGGCGGGCAGGGCTTTGGCCGCGTCGTGGGCGTAGTACCAGTAGCTGGCGAGGCGGGTGGCCCGTTCGTCGTCGCGGACGAGAGAGGGGTCGGCCTCCAGGGCTTCGGCGTACCGGCGGTTGACGCGGGTGCGTTCGCCGGGCAGCAGGTCGTCGCTGACGGCCTCGCGGACCAGGGAGTGCCGGAAGCGGTAGCCGTCGCTGTCGGGCGCGGGCTGCAGCAGGTTGGCGCCGACGGCCGCCCGCAGGGCCTCGTCGAGGTCGTCCTCGGCGAGCCCGGCGACGGCGGCGAGCAGTTCGTGTTCGACGAAGGAGCCGCCCTCGGCGACGATCCTGGCGACCCGCTGGGCGTGCTCGGGGAGCGCCTCCACGCGGACGAGCAGGAGGTCGCGGAGCGATTCGGTCAGCCCGGAGCTGTCACCGCAGCACTCCAGTGAGCGGGCCAGCTCCTCGACGAAGAAGGCGTTGCCGTCGGAGCGTTCGAAGATCTCGTCGACGAGTGCCGCCTCGGGGATCTCGGCGAGGATGCCGGCGAGCTGGCGGCCGACCTCGTCGTGGCTGAACCGGTCGAGTTCGACGCGGGTGACGGTGCGCAGCCGGTCCAGCTCGGCGAGGAGGGGGCGCAGGGGGTGGCGGCGGTGGATGTCGTCGGCGCGGTAGGTGCCGACGACCATCAGGCGGCCGGTGCTCAGGGTGCGGAAGAGATAGGCGAGCAGATGCCGGGTGGAGGCGTCCGCCCAGTGCAGGTCCTCCAGGACGAGGACGACCGGGCGGTCGGCGGAGATCTGCTCCAGCAGGCGTGCGGTGAGTTCGAAGAGGCGGGCGGTGCTGTGCTCGTCGGTGGCGTCCCGGCGGGCCTCGCCCAGCTCGGGCAGGAGGCGGGCCAGCTCGCCCTCCTTGCCGGCGCAGGCGGCGGCCAGCTCGTCGGGCAGAGCACGCCGCAGGGCGCGCAGGGCGGTCGGGAAGGGGGCGAACGGCAGCCCGTCGGCCCCGATCTCGACGCAGGATCCGACGGCGACCACGGCGTCGCGCCGCTGGGCCGCCGAGACGAACTGCTCGACCAGGCGGGTCTTGCCGACGCCCGCCTCGCCGCCGATCAGCAGCGCCTGCGGATCGCCGGAAGCGGCCCGCGCGAGCGCCCCGGTGAGCGAGGCGAGTTCCTCGGCGCGCCCGACGAACACGGGGCTGACTGACCTGGTCTCCACGCCGCTGAGCATCGCATACGCGTACAAGGCGGCGGGAGTCTTTTCGCGCAGGGTGATCATGCCCGCCGTACGGTCCCGGCCCGCCGCGCCCGGTACGGAAGGGGCGGCGGCGGGACCGGAGTCCGGCACGGGGGCCGTCCCGGGCCGGGTCATCGTCAGGCGGCCGGGGCGAAGCGGCTGTGGTCGCCCTGGCTCACCTTCCCCTCCGGGTCTTGGCGCCCACTACGGCGGGCGGCCCGGCGGGCGCGGCGGACCCGGCCGATCTCACGCTCGGCGTCGGCCCGGCGGATCAGCTCGGCGGAGGTGGAGCGGTAGATCTCGTACTCGTACATGGTGTTCCCCTGATTCCTGGTCGTGGCAGCGGACCGGAGGGGTGGCCCGGCCGGTCGGCCGGGGCCCTGTGTTCGCTGTGTGTCCACTGTCGTCGGCCAGGTGGGGGTGGGGCATCGGGCGAGTTCCGCATCTTCGCGGCGGTGGGAGCCTTAGGCGGGACCACCTTGTGCCCGAGGGGTGGGCGGGGGGCCTTGAGGAGGCGGCCCCGCCCGCCTTACGCGGGTACTCGGCCGGGTCAGCCGGCGGCCGGGGTGCCCGCGCTGGGCAGGGAGGCGAAGAGGTCGAAGTACATGCCTGCGGAGATCAGCACACCGAGGACGCCCAGGGCGACACCGGCCAGGGCGACCGCGCGGACCCAGGCGGGCTGCGGCCGGTCGGCGGGGGCGCCGAAGGCGGGGCGGACCAGGACGACGACGCCGACGAGCAGGGCCAGGAGGGCGAAGACGCCGTTGACCAGGGCGGTGGTGTGCCAGGCGTCGCCGTAGATCTCGGAGATCTGCTGGGCCGCGCTGCCGCCGCCGGAGGTCTTGATCTGGCCGATGAGCGTCTCGCGCTCGGCGGCGACCCGGCCGCTCCAGGCTCCGGTCAGGGCGACGACGCCGAGGGCGGCGGAGACGACGGCCGCCGCGCCCGCGCCGACGCCGTGCCGGGCCCTCTCGAAGGGGTCGGGCTCCAGGTCCTCGTCCTGGATGCCCTCGTCGGCCGCGTCGTCCTCGGGCCGCGTGGCGAGGTCGTCGGAGGCCGTCGCGGAGTCGTCGGCCTCCGAGGACGTACCCGGGGCGTCCTTCGTCTCCGTGTCCTTCGTCGCCGCGGCGTCCGGGGCAGCCGTCTCGTCGGGGTTCGTCGTCTTGGAGGGGGTGGTGTTCATGCGCCGCACGCTAGGGGGCCCGGATGCGAGCCCCCTTAACGCCGGGCGTGCGCCGGGGCTCAGCGCCCCGCGCGGGCCTTCCACTCCGGGGCGAGGACCGACCAGATCTCGGAGTCGTGGCGGACGCCCCGGTAGAGGTAGTTCTGCCGGATCACCCCGTCGCGGGTCATGCCCAGCCGCTTCGCCACCGCGATCGACTTCGTGTTCGCGGCGGAGGCGTCCCACTCGACGCGGTGCATGCCGCGCTCGTACACCGCCCAGTCGATGAGCCGCTCGGCGGCCCGGGTGATCAGGCCGCGGCCCTGGGCGGCCGGCTCCAGCCAGACGCCGATCTCGCAGTTGCCGGACGCCGTGTCGAAGATCCGGAAGAGGACGCCGCCGACGAGGGTGCCGTCCAGCCAGATCCCGTACAGCCGCCCGGTGTCCGCCGCCTGCTTCTCCGCGTACCGCTGGAGCAGGGCGCGGGCCGAGTCCCGGTCCGTGGCGAAGGAGGCGAAGGGGATCCAGGGGTCGACCAGCTCGCGGGCCCGGTCCATGTGGGCGAGGAACTCCTCGTCCTGCCAGACCTCCAGCGGCCGCAGCTCCGCCTTGTCGTCACCCAGGGATATGGCGAACATCGTGCTCCTCCTCCGTCTGCGCGGCACCCTCCTCGGTGGCGCGCGCCCCCGGGATCTTCGCATGGAGCGGTACGCAGTCGGGCGGCTCGATGGAGATCCGGGGCAGCCGCTTCTCCAGCCAGCCCGGCAGCCACCAGTTCGCCCCGCCGAGCATGTGCATCAGGGCGGGCACCAGCAGGGTGCGCAGGACGAAGGCGTCCAGGGCGACGGCGGTGGCGAGGGCGATGCCGAACATGGCGATGACCCGGTCGCCGCTGAGCACGAAGGCGAGGAAGACGGAGATCATGATCACGGCGGCGGAGTTGATGACCCGGCCGGTCTCCGCGAGGCCGACCCGTACGGAGCGCCGGTTGTCGCCGGTCTCCAGCCACTCCTCGTACATCCGGCCGACCAGGAAGACCTGGTAGTCCATGGAGAGGCCGAAGAGGACCGAGACCATGATCACGGGAAGGAAGGGTTCGATGGGTCCGGCGCTGCCGAGGCCGAGCAGTTCGCTCCCCCAGCCCCACTGGAAGACGGCCACGACGACGCCGAAGGAGGAGGCGACGGCGGCCACGTTCATCACGGCGGCCTTGATCGGGATGCCGATGGACCGGAAGGCCAGGAGCAGCAGCAGACAGCCGAGCCCGATGACGACCCCGACGAACAGGGGCAGCTTCCCGACGATGATCTCGGCGAAGTCGTCGTAGCCGGCCGTCACCCCGCCGACATGGGCCTCCAGCGAGGTGGTGTCCTGGACCGGCGGCAGCACGTCGCCCCGGATCCGGTCGACCAGCTCGCTGGTCTCCTGCGACTGGGGCGAGGAGTCGGGGACGACGGTGAGGAAGGCGGTGTCGCCGCCGCTGTTGTACGTGACCGGGCTGACGGACGCGACGCCTTCGGTGGTGCGCAGCTTCTCGGGCAGCGAGTCCAGGGCGAGCCGGTCGTCCGCGCCGTCGAGCTGGGCGGCGATGGTGAGGGGGCCGTTGACGCCGGGCCCGAAGCCGTCGGCGAGGAGGTCGTAGGCCTGCCGGGTGGTGGCGCCGGCCGGGTTGTTCCCCTGGTCCGATGTGCCGAGGTGAAGGCCCAGGGCGGGCAGGGCGAGCACCAGCATGACGACGGCCGCGACCCCGCCGAGCAGCTTGGGGTGGCGCTCGACGAAGGCGGACCAGCGGGCGGCGAAGCCGGTGGGCAGTTCGGGGCGGGGGCCGTGTTCGGCGAGCTGCCGGCGTTCGCGGCGGCTGAGGGCCCGCATCCCGATGAGGGAGAGGAGGGCGGGCAGCAGGGTGACCGAGGCCAGCACGGTGAGGACGACGGTGAGCGAGGCGGCGATGGCGACGCCGTTGAGGAAGTCGAGCCGCAGGATCAGCATGCCGAGAAGGGCGATACAGACGGTGACCCCGGCGAAGACGACGGCGCGGCCGGTGGTCGCGACGGCGTTCTGGGCCGCTTCGGGCACGGACATGCCGCGCCGGAGTCCTCTGCGGTGCCGGGTGACGATGAACAGGGCGTAGTCGATGCCCACGCCGAGCCCGATGAGCATGCCGAGCATGGGAGCGAAGTCGGCGACGGTCATCAGGTGGCCGAGCAGCACGGTGCCCGCGTAGGCGGTGCCGACGGAGACCAGGGCGGTGGCGATGGGCAGCAGGCTGGCGGCCAGCGAGCCGAAGGCGAGGAAGAGCACGACGGCCGCGACGATCACACCGATGCCCTCGGCGAAGTGGACGGAGGGCGCTTCGGTGAGGGCGACGGCGGTGCCGCCCAGCTCGACCTGGAGCCCGTCGGCCTCGGCGGCCTTCGCGGTGTCGACGAGGGCCTGGGCCTGGGAGGCGGGGATCTCGTCGGCGGGGCGGTCGAAGGTGACGGTGGCGTAGGCGGTGTGGCCGTCCTCGCTGATCTGGCCTGGGCCGGTGCCTCCGTAGGGGCTGGTGACCGCGCCGACGCCCGGCAGCTCGTCGATCGCGTGGAGCGTGCGGGTCATGGTCTGTTCGACGTCGGCTGCTCTGACCGTGGAGTCGGTGGTGTGCCAGACGACGGTGTCGGTGTCGCCGCCGAGGTCGGTGAAGCCGCGGGAGAGCAGCTCGGTGGCCCGGCCGGATTCGGTGCCGGGGACCTCGTAGTCGTTGGAGTACGCCGAACCGGCGATGCCCGCCGCTGCGGCGGTGCCGCCCAGGGCGGCGAGCCAGATGAGAACGGCGACGAGACGGTGCCTGATGCACCAGCGGGCGATGGCAGCCAACGGACGAGCTCCCTGCGGGTTCGTGGACCTTTACCCGCAGATAACGTGATCTGCCCGTAAACGTCTCATGACCTGAGACCGCCAACTCTGACAGCAGATCATGATCCTTTGTCCGTTTCGTGGCCATGGTCACAGGGCCTGATCTGCCCCTTATGCGGGACAGATCAGGCCCGGCGGCCGCTGCGGCCGGTCAGCCCGAGACGCTCGCCCGGCCGTTCTCGATGTGCCCCATGAGGCGCCGCCGGAAGCCGTCCTCCCCGTCGGCGGTGACGTCGAGGTCGTACCAGCCGTGGGCGTCGGCCGCCGAGTGCACCAGCGACCGGCTGCGGCCCGGCTTGACCGTGACACGCCGCGTCCAGTCCCGTACGTCGTCCTCGTCGACGTAGCCGAGCGGCCGCACCAGGAAGGTCAGGGCCCTGCGGCCGGTGTTGCGCAGGGTGAGGTGGAGGTCGCGGTCGCGGTGGTCGATGCGGCTGGCGACCTCCGCTCCCCCGTCGGCCGGTCCGGCGAACTCGCGCCGGAAGCCGTTCGGCCCGGTGACGGTGAAGCGGTACGTCTCCCCCGCCACGGGGACCGTCCAGTGCGCGCGGCCCCGGACGTCCTTGTGCTGCGGTGCCGGGAACTCGTCCGCGTACGGGTAGAGCGCGAAGTGCGCCGATGAGCGGCCGCTGTTGTCCAGCTCCACCCGCAGTCCGCCGTCCGTCCGCCGCGCCTGGGCGTCCGGCCGGTAGGGCAGCGGGCGCGCCGGGCGCAGGCCGGGCTCCTGCTCGGGGAGGTGCTGGACGGCGGGCGGCTTCGGCTGCCAGCGGCCCTCGAACGGCGGGATCGCCCCGGGGGTCTGCACGGCGGGCTGCCGGCGGGCCCGGGTGAAGTCGAAGGCGGAGGTGAGGTCGCCGGTGACGCGGCGCCGCCAGTCGCCGATGTTGGGCTCCTTCACCCCTGTCCAGCGCTCCAGGAACTGGATCACGGAGGTGTGGTCGAAGACCTCGGAGCAGACGTATCCGCCGACGGTCCACGGCGAGACGACCAGCAGCGGCACCCGGATCCCGAGGCCGGTCGGACGGCCCTCCCACTGCTCCTCGGTCACCTCGGGGGGTGCGACGGGCGGCGGGACGTGGTCGAAGAAGCCGTCGTTCTCGTCGTAGTTGATCAGCACGGCGGTGTGCCGCCAGACGTCGGGGTGCTTGCCGAGCGCGTCGAGGATCTTGTAGACGATGGTGGCGCTGTGCACCGGCGATGAGGTGCTCGGGTGCTCGGAGTCGATCGCCGAGGGGACCAGGTAGGAGACCTCCGGCAGCGTCCCGGCCGCCACGTCCTTGGCGAACTCCTCGGCGAGCGTCCCGGTGGGCACCCGGCGCAGCCCCCGCTCGAACAGGCTGCGCTCCTGCCGCGTGAGCGTGGCGACGCCCTCGTCCAGCAGCCCGAGCAGCCGGGTGCGCTCGGTCTCGGACGCGCCCCGGACCTTGGCGTAGAAGGCTTCCATGTACGTATGGCCGCCGGTCCTGGCCAGTGCCTTGCGGGCGATCGCCTTGAAGGTGGCGTAGAACTCGATCTGGTTGTCGGTGAAGTTCTCCCACTCGGTGTACGTCCGCCAGCTGCGCCCGGCCTTCTCCAGCCGCTCGGCGTAGGTGGACCAGTCGTAGCCGGGGTGGGTGCCCTCGTTGTAGGCGTCGTTGCCGACGGCCCGTTTCCCGTTCGCCTCGAAGCCGGTCTTCCCGCTCCAGAGGTGGTTGCGGTTGGGGCTGGTGGAGGTGTGGATGGAGGAGTGGTAGGCGTCACAGACGGTGAAGGTGTCGGCCAGCTCGTAGTGGAGCGGGATGTCGCGGCGGTCGTAGTACGCCATCGTGGCCGCGGTCTTCGCGCTGATCCAGCCGTTCATCCAGCCGCCGCCCCAGGCCTTCGCACCGCCGCTCCAGGAGTGGTCGAGGGCGCCGATGTACTGGAGGTCCTTCTTCTGCTCCGCGGCCGCCCCGCGCACCGGGAAGGGCAGCACGGTGGAGCCGGCCGCCCCGGGCTGCTCGAACACGGTGCCGCCGGTCGGCAGCTCGACGGCGTTGCGGTCGCCGAAGCCGCGTACACCGCGCAGGGTGCCGAAGTAGTGGTCGAAGGACCGGTTCTCCTGCATCAGGATCACCACATGCTTGATCGACCCGAGTCCGCCGGACCCCGCGTGGGCGGGCTGCGCGGCGATGGCGGCCTGGAGCGACGGCGGCAGGAACGATCCGGCCGCAGCGGCGCCGAGCGCGCCGCTGCCCAGCGCGAAGAGCCGTCGCCGTGACATGTCCGTGGTCAAAAGAGCCTCCTGGTTGCGGTGGTTACAGCCGGGAAGCTAGTCAGACCGGGTGGCGTCGGGAAGGACTGTGCACGGCCCGGTGGTGAACGTCCAAGAGGTCCGGTCCGAAAGTCCAACCCGGAGTGACGGGGTCCTCACACCCCGATGAGGTGCAGGGACCCCCAGAGCGCGAGGGTGGAGGCGAGCAGCGTCGCCGGTACGGTCGCGATTCCCAGCCGGGTGAAGTGGCCCAGCTCGGGGGTGTCCCCGTGCGCGTGCAGGATGCGCCGCCACAGGAGCGTGGCCAGCGAGCCGACGTACGTGAGGTTCGGCCCGAGGTTCACCCCGATCAGGGCGGCGAGCAGCGGTCCGGGCCCGGCGGTCGCGACGATCGGCAGCAGGGCGAGGATCGCGGGCAGGTTGTTGATCAGGTTGGCGAGCAGGGCCGCGACCACGGCGACGCCGAGGAGAGCGGGCAGGGTGTCGCCGTCCGGCAGCAGGGCGGCGATCCCGTCGCCGAGGCCGTTGTCGACGACCGCCTTGACGACGACGCCGAGCGCGAGGACGAAGAGGCAGAACAGCGGGTTGGCGGAGCGGACGACGGCGAGCGGCGTGGTCTCCCGCTTGGCGAGCGCCCGTACGGCGAGTACCAGGGCCCCCGCCAGCGCCGCCCACAGCGGCTCGGCCCCCTCGAACGAGGTGAAGACGAACCCGGCCAGCGTCAGCGCCAGCACGACGAGCGTGAAGACGGGCACCGGTGTGCGCTCCGCCTCGGGATCCGGCGCGTGCGCCCCGGCCGCCAGGTCGTCCCGGAAGGCCCGGCGGAAGACGGCGTACTCGACGGCGATCGCGGCGAGCCACGGCAGGGCCATCAGCGCGGCGAACCGGGTGAAGGAGAGACCGCTCGCGGTGAACGCCAGGAGATTGGTGAGGTTGGAGACGGGGAGCAGGAGGGAGGCGGAGTTGGCGAGGTGCGCGCAGGCGTAGACGTACGGGCGGGGCCGCGCGCCGACCCGGGCGGCGGTGGCGAGGACCACCGGGGTGAGCAGGACGACGGTGGCGTCCAGGCTGAGGACGGCGGTGATGAGCGAGGCGACGACGAAGACCCCGCCGAGCAGGGGCCGGGTCTGCCCGCGACAGGCGCGGGCGACGAGAGCACCGGCGGCCCGGAACAGCCCCTCGTCCGCGCAGAGCTGGGCCAGCACGAGGATCGCCGCGAGGAAGCCGACGACGGGCAGCAGCTCGCCGACCTGTTCCCGCGCCTCGGGCCAGGACACCGCGCCCAGGGCCACCACGAGCACGGCGGCGGGCACGGCGACGGTCGCCTCCGGCAGGCCCCGGGGGCGCAGGACGGCGAAGGCGAGGACGCCCAGGAGCAGGGCGAAGGAGACGATCTCGGCGGTGACGGTGTTCAGGGGGGGTCTCTCAGAGCGGGAGGGGTTCACGGGCGAAGGGGCGGTGCGCCCGCGTTGTGCGGGTGCACCGCCCCTTCAGGGTGATGACGGGGGGATCAGCCCTCGACGCCGAGCTTCTCCAGGATCAGCTCGCGTACGCGCGCCGCGTCCGCCTGGCCCCGGGTGGCCTTCATGACCGCGCCGACGAGCGCGCCCGCCGCCGCGACCTTGCCGCCGCGGATCTTGTCCGCGATGGCCGCGTTGCCCGCGATGGCCTCGTCCACGGCCGTGGACAGCGCGCCCTCGTCCGAGACGACCTTCAGGCCGCGCTTCTCGACGACGGTGTCCGGGTCGCCCTCGCCCGCGAGGACGCCCTCGATGACCTGGCGGGCCAGCTTGTCGTTGAGGTCGCCCGCAGCGACGAGCGCGGCCACCCGGGCGACCTGCGCCGGGGTGATCGGGAGCTCGTCCAGGCCGCGGCCGGTCTCGTTGGCGTTACGGGCCAGCTCGCCCATCCACCACTTGCGGGCCTGGTCCGCAGGGGCGCCCGCCTCGATCGTGGCGACGATCAGGTCGACCGCGCCCGCGTTGAGGATGGACTGCATGTCGTGCTCGGAGACGCCCCAGTCCTCCTTGAGCCGCGCCCGGCGCAGCCGGGGCAGCTCGGGGAGGCCCTTGCGCAGCTCCTCGACCCAGTCGCGCGCGGGCGCGACGGGGACCAGGTCCGGCTCGGGGAAGTAGCGGTAGTCCTCGGCGTTGTCCTTGATGCGGCCGGCCGTGGTGGAGCCGTCCTCCTCGTGGAAGTGCCGGGTCTCCTGCACGATCGTGCCGCCCGAGGACAGCACGGCGGCGTGCCGCTGGATCTCGAAGCGGGCGGCCCGCTCGACCGAACGAAGGGAGTTGACGTTCTTCGTCTCGGAGCGCGTGCCGAACTTCTCGGTGCCGTTGGGGCGCAGCGACAGGTTGACGTCGCAGCGCATCTGGCCCATCTCCATGCGGGCCTCGGAGACCCCGAGGGCCTTGATCAGCTCGCGCAGCTCGGCGACGTACGCCTTGGCGACCTCCGGCGCGCGGGCCCCGGCTCCCTCGATCGGCTTGGTGACGATCTCGATGAGCGGGATGCCGGCCCGGTTGTAGTCGAGCAGGGAGTGGGACGCGCCGTGGATACGGCCGGTGGCGCCGCCGACGTGCGTCGACTTGCCGGTGTCCTCCTCCATGTGGGCGCGCTCGATCTCCACCCGGAAGATCTCGCCGTCCTCCAGCTGGACGTCCAGATAGCCGTTGAAGGCGATCGGCTCGTCGTACTGCGAGGTCTGGAAGTTCTTCGGCATGTCCGGATAGAAGTAGTTCTTCCGGGCGAACCGGCACCAGTCGGCGATCTCGCAGTGGAGCGCGAGACCGATCTTGATGGCCGACTCCACGCCGATCTCGTTGACGACCGGCAGCGCGCCGGGCAGTCCGAGGCAGACCGGGCAGGTCTGGGAGTTGGCGTCCTGCTTCAGCTCCGTGGAGCAGCCGCAGAACATCTTGGTCTTGGTGCCGAGCTCGACATGGACTTCGAGGCCCATGACGGGGTCGTAGGACGCGAGCGCGTCCTCGTACGACACCAGGTCAGTGACAGTCACGGTGAAACTTTCCCTCTCAGCCCAGCAGGACGTCGTCGTCGCCGAGACGCTTCAGTTCGCGATAGAGGATCGCGAGTCCGGTGACGATGGCGGCGGCGGAGACGGCCGCGTCGACGAGTCGCAGTACGTCGTTGTCGTGGCGGGCGAGCTTCGCCTGCTTGACGACACTGATGGCGCCGAACGCGGTGGTGCCGATCGCGATGTACGCGCCCGTCTTGGACTTCTGGAAGTTCTTGGCCTTCTTTGCCATGGCACTCACAGCGACGGAGCCTCCTCAAGCAGCGGGTGCCCCCACTTTTCCACGAAAGCGGCCTCGACGGCGGATCCGACCTTGTACAGCCGGTCGTCCTTCATGGCGGGGGCGATGATCTGCAGTCCGACCGGCAGGCCGTCCTCGGGCGCCAGGCCGCAGGGCAGCGACATGGCGGAGTTGCCGGCCAGATTGGTGGGGATGGTGCACAGGTCCGCGAGGTACATCGCCATCGGGTCGTCGGCGCGCTCGCCGATCGGGAAGGCGGTGGTCGGGGTCGTCGGGGAGACGATCACGTCGACCTGCTCGAAGGCCTTCTCGAAGTCCTGGGTGATGAGGGTGCGGACCTTCTGGGCCGAGCCGTAGTACGCGTCGTAGTAGCCGGAGCTGAGCGCGTACGTGCCCAGGATGATGCGGCGCTTGACCTCGTCGCCGAAGCCCGCCTCGCGGGTGAGCGCGGTGACCTCCTCGGCCGACTTCGTGCCGTCGTCGCCGACTCGCAGGCCGTAGCGCATCGCGTCGAACCGGGCCAGGTTGGAGGAGCACTCGGACGGGGCGATCAGGTAGTACGCGGAGAGCGCCAGGTCGAAGGACGGGCAGTCCAGCTCGACGATCGTGGCGCCCAGCGACTTCAGCAGCTCGACCGACTCGTCGAAGCGCTGGAGGACACCGGCCTGGTAGCCCTCGCCGCGGAACTGCTTGACGACGCCGACGCGCATGCCCTGGACGGAGCCGTTGCGCGCGGCCTCGACGACCGGCGGGACCGGGGCGTCGATGGAGGTGGAGTCCAGCGGATCGTGCCCGGCGATGGCCTCGTGCAGCAGCGCCGCGTCCAGGACCGTACGGGCGCAGGGCCCACCCTGGTCGAGGGAGGACGAGAAGGCGACCATGCCGTAGCGGGAGACGCCGCCGTAGGTGGGCTTGACGCCGACGGTGCCGGTGACGGAGGCGGGCTGGCGGATCGAGCCGCCGGTGTCCGTGCCGATGGCGAGCGGGGCCTCGTAGGAGGCGAGGGCGGCGGAGGAGCCGCCGCCGGAGCCGCCGGGGATCCGGGTGAGGTCCCAGGGGTTGCCGGTGGGGCCGTAGGCGCTGTTCTCGGTGGAGGACCCCATGGCGAACTCATCCATGTTGGTCTTGCCGAGGATGACGACGTCGGCGTCGCGCAGCTTCTGCGTGAGCGTGGCGTCGTACGGCGGGACCCAGCCCTCAAGGATCTTGGAACCGACCGTGGTCGGCATGTCCTTGGTGGTGAAGATGTCCTTCAGCGCGAGCGGGACGCCGGCCAGCGGGCCGAGCTTCTCGCCCGCCTCGCGCTTGGCGTCCACGGCACGGGCCTGGGCGAGCGCGCCCTCGCGGTCGATGTGCAGGAAGGCGTGGACCTTCTCGTCGACGGCGTCGATCCGGGCGAGGTGCGCCTCGGTGACCTCGACGGCGGTCAGCTCGCCGGAGGCGATCTTCGCGGCGATCTGGGCCGCGGTGAGCTTGATGATGTCCGTCATGGCGGTTAGTCCTCCCCCAGGATCTGCGGCACCTTGAAACGCTGCTGCTCCTGGGCCGGGGCGCCGGAGAGCGCCTGCGCGGGGGTGAGCGACGGACGGACCTCGTCCGCGCGCATGACGTTGGTCAGCGGCAGCGGGTGGGAGGTCGGCGGTACGTCTTGGTCGGCGACCTCGGAGACGCGGGCGACCGCGCCGATGATGTCGTCGAGCTGACCGGCGAAGTGATCGAGCTCTTCGCCCTTCAGCTCCAGACGCGCCAGCCGGGCGAGGTGGGCGACCTCCTCGCGCGTGATGCCAGGCATGCAGCGATCCTCAGGGGTTGGTGTGTGGTTTTGAGCCCAATCCTATGGGGTCCGTCAGCGCCGGGTACCCCACCCCGATCGGGCTACGCCTCTGCCTGGTCCGCTCCCCGGGATCCTCAGGGGGTGTCGGTCTCCGCGGCGCTGTTCACCGCACCGTTGACCGCGCTGTTCACCGCGCCGTTCAGCGACCCGTTCATCGAGCCGGTCGCCGAGGCGGTGGCCGACCCCGCGGCGGCGGCCGCCTGGGCCTTCAGCTCGGCGGGCCGCCGCCAGCCGTGCTCGCCGCGCGCCCGCAGCCAGGCCGTGGTCTCCTGCGGCGGCATCGCGGCCGCCACCAGCCAGCCCTGCACCGCGTCGCACCGCAGATCCCGCAGCCGCTCCCACGTCGTATCGTCCTCGACGCCCTCGGCGACGACGACCAGGCCGAGCGAGTGGGCCAGGTCGATGGTGCAGCGGACGATCTCCGCGTCCTCGTGGTCGACGGCCAGCCGGGCCACGAACGAGCGGTCGATCTTCAGCTCGCTGACCGGGAGCCGGCGCAGGTGGACCAGCGAGGAGTAGCCGGTGCCGAAGTCGTCCAGGGACATCTTCACGCCGTGCGCGGTGAGCCCGGCCAGGGTGTCGGCGGCGCGCTGCGGGTCCTCCAGCAGCACATGCTCGGTGATCTCCAGTTGGAGCGCTCCCGCGGGCACGCCGTGACGGGCGAGGCGGGCCGCGACGCCCCCCGCGAAGCCGGGGGTGTGGACGTCGCGCGGGGAGACGTTGACCGCGACGGGCACGCACAGGCCCTGCGCCCGCCAGCGGGCGACCTGGGCGAGCGCCGTCTCCAGGACGTACTCCGTGAGGTGCGGCATCAGACCGGAGGACTCGGCGATGGCGATGAACTCGTCCGGAGGGACCCGGCCGCGCTCCGGATGCACCCAGCGCACCAGCGCCTCAAGTCCTGCCACCTGCCCGTCGAAGCGGACCTTGGGCTGGTAGTGCAGCTCGACCTCGCCCGCGTCCAGCGCCCGGCGCAGATCGCCGAGGAGACCGAGCCGGTCGGGGGTGTTGCTGTCCCGTTTGGACTCGTAGACCTCCACGGCCGTGCGGTCCCGCTTGGCCTGGTACATCGCGACGTCCGCCCGGCGTAGCAGCCCCTCGGCGTCCAGGGCGTGGTCGGGGTAGACGGCGACCCCGGCGCTGGCCTCCAGCACGAGGGTCAGCCCGTCGAGGTCGAGCGGCGAGGACAGCTCGGCGACGAGATGGCGGGCGACCTGCTGGGCGCTGGTGGTGGAGTCGGTGTGCGGGAGGAGGACGGCGAACTCGTCGCCGCCGAGGCGGGCCGCCTCGGCGCCGCGCGGCAGGGCGAGCCGCAGCCGCTCCGCTATCTGGAGCAGCAGCCGGTCCCCGGCCAGGTGGCCGAGGGTGTCGTTGACGGCGCGGAAGCGGTCCAGGTCGATGAGGACGAGCGCGGAGCGGGTACCGATGGACTCCGCGTCCTCCAGCGCCGACCAGGTCCGCTCCAGCAGCCACTGGCGGTTGGGCAGCCCGGTCAGCGGGTCGCGCAGCTGCTCCTCGGCGCGGGCGCGGGCGATCCAGAGCGTGGAGTCCAGGGCGATCAGCGGCACCGCGAAGAGCGGCAGCAGTACGGGCATGGACATCGCGACGGCGCAGATCAGCGGGGCGAGCCCGAGGAGCGCGACGGCGACGAGTCCCTGGCGCAGCATCGCGGTCCGGGCGATGGTGGGCAGACCGCCGTTGTGCGGGGCCTGGGCGTACCACAGGAGGACCCGGGTGACGAGCAGATACGTCGACGCGGTCAGGAGCAGTTCCGGGACGGCCGCGATGCCCCAGTCGAGTGGCCGCCAGGGCTCCTCGACGGTGGGGACCACGCCGAACGCGGCCAGGACGAGCGCGGCCGCGCCGATGCCGAGCATGTCGACCCCGCCGTGCAGCAGCCCCTGCCACCAGCGGTGCCGGCGGGCGGTCCCGACGAGCACCACGACGGCGAGGCTGACCAGGACAGCCGGCAGCCAGCCGTACAGCAGGAGCACGGCGAGCGTGAGGGCGGCGCCGGAGCCGGTGCCGCCCCACCACCGGTCGCGGCCGAGGGCCACCAGATGGCCGACGATGATCCCGGTGAGCACGGCGAGGGACCAGCCCACCACCCCGTCCGGGAAATGCGCGTGGCCCTGCTGGACCGTTCGGTAGGACCCGACCGCCAGCAGTAACGCGGCGATCCCTACGACGGCGGCGCCCACCGGGGGCGTGAGGCCGACGAAACCTTGCAGCCGCGACACCGGGGCGGCGCTCTCGGTCGGTTTCATTCCGTCCCTCTCACAGCCGGCGGTGCCGATGGCCCTCGGTGGCGCCCGCTTCCGTGGCACCACGGCCCGGTCGAGGGCCGTGCACGGCGGGCGCACCTCTCAACAGTAGGCCGCGAAAGGCTTCGAGGGGCAGCGCTCTACAGCTCTTGCCCGAATGCGAACCGACGACCCGTCACCATCTGCTATTGGCCCGAACGGGTGGTACGGCAGGGCCATTCGGGGAGCGACCGACCCTTCTTCACCCCTCTGCCCCGATTCTTCCCCCGCGCGGGCCGCGCCACGCCGGGGCATCGTCTCGAAGGCGTCTCGATCCGGGGAACGGGGAGCGAACGGCGCCCCCGGCGGGCGGTCACTCCCCGTCTACGACGCGCCGTCCTCCGCGGCGGCCCCGGGCGCGGCTTCCGGGAGGGACAGGGCGGCTTCGCGGGCGCGTTCGGGTCCGTCTTCGAGCAGGATCGCGAATCCGTCCTCGTCGAGCACGGGCACCTTCAGCTGCATCGCCTTGTCGTACTTGGAGCCGGGGTTGTCGCCGACGACCACGAACGCGGTCTTCTTGGACACCGAGCCGGTGACCTTGGCGCCGAGCGTCTGGAGGGCTTCCTTGGCGCCGTCGCGGGTGTGGGTGGCGAGGGTGCCGGTGACGACGACGGTGAGCCCTTCGAGGGGGCGGGGGCCCTGGTCCTCGTCGGAGCCCTCGTCGGCCATCCGCACCCCGGCCTCGCGCCACTTGCGCAGGATCTCGCGGTGCCAGTCCTCGGCGAACCACTGCTTGACCGAGGCGGCGATGGTCGGCCCGACGCCGTCGGCGGCGGCCAGCTCCTCCTCGGTCGCCTCGTCGATCCGGTCGACGGAGCGGAACTGGCGGGCCAGCTCCTGGGCGGCGACCGGCCCGACATGGCGGATGGAGAGCCCGGTGAGGATCCGGGCGAGGGGCGCTTCCTTGGCGGCGGCGATGCCCTCCAGCATGGCCACCGCGTTCTTCTTCGGCTCGCCCTGCTGGTTGGCGAAGACCGTCGCGATCTTCTCCTCGCCGGTCTTCGGGTCGCGCTTGGGCAGCCCGCTGTCCTGGTCCAGGACGTACGCCCGGATCGGCAGCAGCTGCTCGATGGTGAGCGAGAACAGGTCGCTCTCGTCCTGGAGGACGGGCTCGACGGGCTCCAGCGGGCGGGTCAGGGCGGCGGCGGCCACATAGCCGAAGTGGTCGATGTCGAGGCTCTTGCGCCCGGCGAGGTAGAAGACGCGCTCGCGCAACTGGGCCGGGCAGGTGCGGGCGTTGGGGCAGCGGAGGTCGATGTCGCCCTCCTTCATCGGGCGCAGCTCCGTCCCGCACTCGGGGCAGTGGGCCGGCATCTCGAAGGCCTTCTCGGTGCCGTCGCGCAGATCGACGACGGGGCCGAGGATCTCCGGGATGACGTCGCCCGCCTTGCGCAGGACGACGGTGTCGCCGATGAGGACGCCCTTGGCCTTGACCACGTTCTGGTTGTGGAGGGTGGCGAACTCGACCTCGGAACCGGCCACTTCGACCGGCTCGACCTGGGCGTACGGGGTGACGCGGCCGGTGCGGCCGACGCCGACGCGGATGTTGACCAGCTTGGTGTTGACCTCTTCGGGGGCGTACTTCCAGGCGATGGCCCAGCGGGGGGCGCGCGAGGTGGAGCCCAGGCGGCCCTGGAGCGGGATCTCGTCGAGCTTGACGACGACGCCGTCGATCTCGTGCTCCACGGAGTGCCGGTGCTCGCCGAAGTACGCGATGAACTCCCGTACGCCGGCGAGGGAGTCGACGACCTTGTTGTGCTGGGCGGTGGGCAGGCCCCAGGCATGCAGGAGGTCGTAGGCCTGGGAGAGGCGGTCGATGCTCAGGCCCTCGTGGGCGCCGATGCCGTGCACCACCATGTGCAGCGGGCGGGTGGCGGTGACCTTGGGGTCCTTCTGGCGCAGCGATCCGGCGGCCGCGTTGCGCGGGTTGGCGAAGGGCTTGTCGTCGGCGGCGACCAGCCGGGCGTTCAGCTCCTCGAAGCCTTCCATGGGGAAGAAGACCTCGCCGCGGATCTCGACGAGCGCCGGGATGTCGTCGCCCTTCAGACGGTGCGGGATCTCGGCGATCGTCCGGACGTTGGGGGTGATGTCCTCGCCGGTGCGGCCGTCGCCGCGGGTGGCCGCCCGGGTGAGGCGGCCGTGCTCGTAGGTGAGGTTGACGGCGAGGCCGTCGACCTTCAGCTCGCACAGGAAGTGGTGGTCGGGGGTGCCGGTCTCCTTGGCGACGCGGTCGGCCCAGGCGGCCAGCTCCTCGTCGTCGAAGGCGTTGTCCAGGGAGAGCATCCGCTCGCGGTGCTCGACGGAGGTGAACTCCGTGATGTACGGCCCGGCGACCTTCTGGGTCGGGGAGTCCGGGGTGCGGAGCGCCGGGTGCTCCTCCTCCAGGGCCTCCAGGGAGCGCAGCAGCCGGTCGAACTCGGCGTCGCTGACGACCGGCTGGTCCTTCACGTAATACCGGAAGCGGTGCTCCTCGATCCGCTCGGCCAGCAGCGCGTGCTCCTCCCGTGCCTCCGCCGGGACCGAACTCTCCTGCTCCACCCGCTCTTCGCCCGCCATCGTCCCGTCCTCCTGTGTACCCGTCGTCCCCGTCACTCAGGGTTGTCCGCGAGCGACCTCGCCGCCCGGGCGCTGTGGGCGAGCGCGGTACGGGCGTACGCGGGCGACGCGCCCGCGAGCCCGCACGACGGGGTGATCGTGACGGACTCGGCGAGAGTCCCCGGATTCAGCCCCAGCCTGCGCCACAGCGTCCTGACTCCCATGACGCTACCGCCCGGGTCTGACAATCCCTCCGAAGCCGCGTCCGTGGAGGGCACCACGCCCAGGAACAGCTGGGTGCCGCCTTCGACCGCTTCCCCGATCGCCTCCTCCTCACGCTCCGTGAGCAACGAGAAGTCGAGCGAGACGCCGTCGGCACCGGCCCGGCGCAGCAGCGCGACGGGCACCTCGGGAGCGCAGGAGTGGACGAGCGTCGTCCCGTCCTCACCGGCCGCCGCGAGGACGTCGCGCAGGGCGCTCTCGACGATCTGGCGGTCGACGGCACGGTAGGTGCGGTAGCCGCTGGCGGAGCGGACCCGGCCCAGCAGGACGGCGGTCAGGGAGGGTTCGTCGAGCTGGAGGACGACGTTCGCCCCGGGCATCCGGCGGCGGACCTCCGCGAGGTGGGCGCGGAGCCCCTCGGCCAGGGATCCGGCCAGGTCACGGCAGGCGCCCGCGTCGGCCAGCATGGCTTCGCCGCCGCGCAGTTCGAGGGCGGCGGCGAGCGTCCAGGGCCCGACGGCCTGGACCTTGAGCAGCCCCTCGTAGCCCTGGGTGAACTCCTCCAGGGCGTCCAGGTCCTCCCCCAGCCAGGAGCGGGCCCTGCGGGTGTCGCGGCCGGGCCGGTCGCTGATCCGCCAGCCGCTCGGCTCCACGTGCCCGTACATCTCGACGAGCAGGCCGACGCTCCGGCCGATCATGTCGGCGCCCGGCCCGCGCGCGGGCAGTTCGGCCAGATACGGCATGCCCTGGCCGTCGGCGAAGGAGCCGGTGACGGTCTTCGCCGCCTCCCTCGCGTCTCCCCCGGGCATCGACCCGATGCCGGTCGCCGGACACCCGCTGAACTTGCTCTTCTCGCTCACCCTGGAAGCCTACGGTCCCCCGTGCGCCGCTGAGCGCGCCGGCCCGCTCAGCCGCCGGGGCGGACCGTGAGGTCGTTGACCTCGGCGTCGCGCGGCAGGTCGATCGCCATGAGGATCGTGGTGGCCACCGACTCGGGGTCGATCCAGCGCTCCGCGTCGTACTCCTTGCCCTCCTGCTGGTGCACCTTGGCCTGCATGGGGCTGGCGGTGCGGCCCGGGTAGACGGAGGTGACGCGCACCCCGTTGCCGTGTTCCTCGTGACGCAGCGAGTCGGCGAGCGCCTTGAGGCCGTGCTTGCTCGCCGCGTACGCGCTCCACCCGGCGTGGGCGTTGAGTCCGGCGCCGGAGTTCACGAAGAGGACGTGCCCCTGGGCGACGCGGAGCTGCGGCAGGAGGAGGCGGGTGATCTCGGCGGGGGCGATCAGGTTGGCATTGAGCTGGAAGTGCCAGGCCTTGGGAGTGAGCTCCCCGACCTCTCCGAGCTCGACGACGCCCGCGATGTGCAGCAGGGTGTCGATCCGCTCGGGCATGGACTGCTGGCCGAACGCCCAGGACAGCCGGTCGGGGTTGCCGAGGTCGCCGACGAGGGTGCGCGCGCCCGGGTACCGCTCGGCGAACTCCTTGGCGCGCCCGGCGTCGCGGGCGAGCAGGACGAGGTCGTCGCCGCGCTCCTGGAGACGGCGGGCGACGGCGGCGCCAATGCCGGAACCGGCGCCGGTGATGAGGTGAGTAGCCATGGATCGATCCTAGATCCGGGGCTTCCACCGGAGTCCGGCGGTCTCCTCCGGGTGGGCGAGCGCGGGTTCCGGATCCGGGCCGCTCACTGGAGCCCGGCGGTCTCCTCCAGGTAGGCGAGCGCGCCGAGGCCGTCCTTGGCGAAGAAGACGAGTTCGGTCAGGGGCAGCGGCAGGAAGCCCTCGTCCTCCATGCGCTGGAACTGCTGGCGCAGCCCGTCGTAGAAGCCCGCCGTGTTGAGCAGGACGACGGGCTTGGTGTGCTTGCCGTGCTTCTTCAGCTCCAGGATCTCGGTGGCCTCGTCGAGCGTCCCGGTCCCGCCGACCATGATCACGACGGCGTCGGCCTTCTCCAGGAGGAGCGCCTTGCGCTCGGCGAGGTCGCGGGCGATGACCATCTCGTCGGCGTTCGTCCGGGCCTTCGCGGCGAGGAAGTCGACCGAGACCCCCACGAGCCGCCCGCCAGCCGCCTGCACACCGTCCGCGACGACCTTCATCAGGCCGCTCTCCGAACCGCCCCAGACCAGCGTGTGCCCGCCTCTGCCCAGCAGCTCGGCGAACTCGCGGGCGGGCACGGTGTAGCGGTCGTCGAGGTCGGCGGCGGAGAGGAAGACGCAGATGTTCATGCGGCAACCGTACGACCCGCCTCGGACACCCCCCGCCCGGGGGAAGTTCCGGGCGAAGTTCGGCGTACGGGGAAGAAGTCGGCCCCGTACGCCGCTGAAGCAGGCATGACTGCCACCCGAGGACACCGCATCACCGTCGAGCAGGGCACCGAGCATGTGCGGGCCGTGCACGACGGACAGGTGCTGGCCGAGAGCCGCCGCCCCCTCGTGCTCCGCGAGACCGGCTGTCCGGTCCGCTACTACCTGCCGCCCGAGGACGTCCGCACCGAGCTGCTCGCCCCGTCGGACACCTCCACCCACTGCCCGTTCAAGGGGGACGCCTCCTACTGGTCGCGGCCCGGGGCCGACGATCTCGTCTGGGCCTACCCGGACCCGAAGCCCGAAGTCGCCGCGATCAAGGACCACTTCTGCTTCTACGCCACGGAGACGGTGGCGGACTGACCCCGATCCGCTCGCCCGGGGAAGTTTTTTCCGGGCGAGCGATGAGTTTCCCGGCCCGCCCCGGTCTCCTCTGCCATGGACAGGATTCTCTCGGCCGACGGCACGCCGATCGCCTACCGCCGCCAGGGCGAGGGGCCGCCGCTGGTGCTGGTCGGCGGGGCGCTGAGCGTGGCGGCGACCGACGCGGCGCTGGCCGCTCTGCTCGCGCCGCGTTTCACGGTGATCACCTACGACCGCCGGGGCCGGGGCGCCCGCGGTGACACCGGGCGCTGTGCCGTGGTGCGGGAGGTCGAGGACCTGGCCGCCGTCGTCGGCGCGGCCGGGGCGGGCACGTCGGTCTTCGGGATGTCCTCCGGCGGGGCGCTGGCCCTGGAGGCGGCGGCCGCCGGGCTCCCGGTGGAGCTGCTCGCCGTGTACGAGCCGCCTTACACGCCGGGGACGTCCGGTCTGCGGTTCAAGGCCCGCTGCACGGCCCGGCTGCAACGGCTGCTGGCGGCCGGGGACCGGGGCGGGGCGGTGGAGCTGTTCCTGTCCATGACGGGGGTCGCCGAGGAGACGGCCGCCCGGATGCGGCGGTCCCCGGTGTGGCCGGAGCTGGAGGCCAGGGCGCACACGCTGGCGTACGACGACGCGCTGCTGGGCGACGGGGCGATCCCCGCCGAGCGGTTCTCGGCCGTCGCCGCCCGGACCCTGGTGATCTGCGGCGGCTTCAGCAGCGCCCCGGCGCGGGCGGCGACCCGGACGCTGGCCGAGGCCCTGCCGCGCGGCCGGCACCGCACGCTGACGGGCCAGATGCGCGAGGTGGCGCCCCAGGTGCTCGCGCCGGTGCTGACGGAGTTCTTCGCGAGGGACGTGTACGCGTACCGAAGGGCTTCCTAGCCGGTCTGTACCTGTACCTGTATGCGTACCGGCAGGCGTCCCAGGACGCCTCGCCCCGGGGTCGCCGCGCGGGCTCAGCCGCCCGCCGCCACCCGTTCGCGGCGGACCGTCGTGGCGATGGTGGCCGACCCGACCACGCGCGTGCCGTCGTAGAGGACGACCGCCTGGCCGGGGGCGACACCCCGGACCGGCTCGGTGAAGGTGACGTTCAGCTCGGAGCCGTCGACCAGCTCGGCGGTGACCTCGGTCTCGCCGCCGTGGGCGCGGAGCTGGGCGGTGTACGTCCCCGGGCCGGACGGGGGCGTTCCGCACCAGCGGGGCTTGATCGCGGTCAGGGCGGTGACGTCCAGGGCCTCGACCGGGCCGACGGTGACCGTGTTGTTCACCGGGGAGATGTCGAGGACGTAGCGCGGCTTGCCGTCGGGGGCCGGGTGGCCGATCTTCAGGCCCTTGCGCTGGCCGATGGTGAAGCCGAACGCGCCCTCGTGGGTGCCCAGCTTCGTACCGGACTCGTCGAGGATGTCGCCCTCCGCCGGGCCGCCGAGGCGGTTCGCCAGGAAGCCCTGGGTGTCGCCGTCGGCGATGAAGCAGATGTCGTGGCTGTCGGGCTTCTTGGCGACGGCCAGGCCCCGGCGCTCGGCCTCGGCGCGGATCTCGTCCTTGGTGGTGAGGGTGTCGCCGAGCGGGAACAGGGCGTGGGCGAGCTGCTTCTCGTCCAGGACACCGAGCACATAGCTCTGGTCCTTGGCCATGTCGGACGCCCGGTGCAGCTCGCGGCTGCCGTCCTCGGTCAGCACGACCGTGGCGTAGTGGCCGGTGCAGACGGCGTCGAAGCCGAGGGCGAGGGCCTTGTCGAGCAGCGCGGCGAACTTGATCTTCTCGTTGCAGCGCAGGCAGGGGTTGGGCGTGCGCCCGGCCTCGTACTCCGCGACGAAGTCCTCCACCACGTCCTCGCGGAAGCGTTCCGCCAGGTCCCAGACGTAGAACGGGATACCGATGACGTCGGCCGCGCGGCGGGCGTCCCGGGAGTCCTCGATGGTGCAACAGCCGCGCGCCCCGGTCCGGAAGGACTGGGGGTTCGCGGACAGGGCGAGGTGGACACCGGTCACGTCGTGGCCCGCCTCGACGGCGCGGGCGGCGGCGACGGCGGAGTCCACGCCGCCCGACATCGCGGCGAGGACACGCAGGGGGCGCTGGGAAGTCTGAGTCATAGCCCCTCCAGGGTACGGGTCGCCGGGAACCGAACGCTCGCGGATAAGCGTTGACGATCACATGGGGAACAACGGGAGCACCCGGGCCGCGCGAAAGCCCTCGGGAAAGCCTTCGCGGAAGAAGCCGGCGGACGGCGTCAGCCGCCGCGCACTGCTGATCGGCGGGGGCGCGGTGGCGGCCGCCGGCACCGCCGCCGTGCTCGCGCGCGACCAGGTGAAGCGTCTGTGGTGGCAGGTCCCCGGCGTCGAGAAGCCCCGCAAGCCCGGCGAGCTGGACTACGCGGGGGCGACCTGGGTGGCCGCGTCGGAGGCGAACTGGCGGCGTGCGGACCGGCCCGACGACTTCCCCATCGACCGGGTGATCATCCATGTCACCCAGGGCAGCTTCGCCAGCGCGGTGAAGGTGTTCCAGGACCCCGCCCACCAGGCCGCGACGCACTACATCGTGGGGCAGGACGGGCGGGTGGTGCAGATGATCCGCGAGCTGGACGTGGCGTACCAGGCCGGCAACCGGTCGTTCAACGAGCGGGCGGTCGGTATCGAGCACGAGGGGTTCGTGGACCGGCCGAAGGACCTGACGAAGGCGATGTACGCATCGTCGGCGCGGCTCAC
Organism: Streptomyces globisporus; assembly: GCA_014649555.1. GTDB lineage: Bacteria > Actinomycetota > Actinomycetes > Streptomycetales > Streptomycetaceae > Streptomyces > Streptomyces globisporus. Next base: position 98,134 of record BMTG01000001.1, read on the forward strand.
GGCGTCGATCTGCGCGCGGCACGGCATACCCATCGACCGCGAGCACATCATCGGGCACGTGGAGGTGCCGGGCACCGACCACACCGATCCGGGGCCGCACTGGGACTGGGACCGGTACATGGAGCTGGTGCGGCGGGCCGCGGCGGCGCCGCCGAGCCCTACGCCCTCGCCGTCGGCGAAGGCGTAACGCCTCCGGGTGACGGTCCTCGTCAGCTGAGTCCGGCCGTCCTCGCCCGCTCGACCGCGGGGCCGATCGCCTCGGCGAGCGCCTTCACGTCGTCCTCGGTCGAGGTGTGGCCGAGCGAGAAGCGCAAGGTGCCCCGGGCCAGGTCCGGATCGGTTCCGGTGGCCAGGAGTACGTGGCTGGGCTGGGCGATCCCGGCGGTGCAGGCGGAGCCGGTGGAGCATTCGATGCCCTGCGCGTCCAGCAGCAGGAGCAGGGAGTCGCCCTCGCAGCCGGGGAAGCTGAAGTGGGCGTTGGCGGGCAGGCGTCCGGCCGGGTCCGGGTCGCCGCCGAGCACGGCGTCCGGCACGGCCAGGCGCACGGCGGTCACCAGCTCGTCGCGCAGGGCGCCCACGCGCCGGGCGAACTCCTCGCGCCGTTCGGCAGCCAGCCGTCCGGCGACCGCGAACGAGGCGACGGCGGGCACGTCCAGCGTGCCGGAACGTACGTGCCGCTCCTGGCCGCCGCCGTGCAGGACGGGCACGGGGGTGTGGTCGCGGCCCAGCAGCAGCGCGCCGATGCCGAACGGGCCGCCGATCTTGTGTCCGCTGACCGTCATCGCGGCCAGCCCGGAGCGGGCGAAGTCGACCTCCAGCTGGCCGAAGGCCTGGACCGCGTCGGCGTGCATGGGGATCCCGAACTCCGCCGCCACCGAAGCCAGTTCACGTACCGGCATGATCGTGCCGATCTCGTTGTTGGCCCACATCACGGTGATCATCGCGATGTCGTCGGGGTTCTTGAGGATCGCCTCGCGCAGGTCTTCGGGGTGGACCCGGCCGTGGCGGTCGACGGGGAGGTAGTCGACGTTCGCGCCCTCGTGTTCGGCGAGCCAGTCGACGGCGTCGAGGACGGCGTGGTGTTCGACGGGGCCGGCGAGGACCCGGGTGCGGCGGGGGTCGGCGTCGCGGCGGGACCAGTAGAGGCCCTTGACGGCGAGGTTGTCTGCCTCCGTGCCACCGGAGGTGAACACCACCTCGCTGGGGCGGGCGCCGAGGGAGTCGGCGAGGGCTTCTCTGGACTCCTCGACGGTGCGGCGGGCCCGGCGTCCGGCGGCGTGCAGCGAGGACGCGTTGCCGGTGACGGAGAGCTGGGCGGTCATCGCCCCGATCGCTTCGGGAAGCATCGGGGTGGTCGCGGCGTGGTCGAGGTAAGCCATGGTGGGGCCGATTCTACGAGCCCGGGGTGGGGCGCATGCCGGGCGCGTCACGGCCCGGCCCCCGCGCACACCTTCGTGGAGCGCGGCGGCCGGTACGGAGACCGGCCGAAGGCCCCGGCCCGGAGCCCGATCCGGAACGGGGAGAGCGGCTCAGGGGGCCGCTTCGGGGCGTACGTCAGCCGCCGATGCTCCAGGCGACGGTGCCGTTGGCGGTGACCAGGGCGGCGAGCACGGCGAGGTCGGCGACGCCCAGGGAGAGGCCGAGGAAGGCACGTCCCCGGCGGCGGGTGTGACGGACCAGGGCCAGCAGCGCCATCACGATCGCCATGGGCCCGAACACGATGTTGAAGACCAGCAGCCCGACGAGGCCGAGGACGAACGAGGCGACGGCGAGACCGTCCGCCTCACGGCCGACGGCCCGGCGCGGAGCGGCGTCGGGGGCCTTCTCCGGCGCCGCATCCGTGTCGACGACGCCCTTGTCGAGGGCCGTGTCCGCGCCCTTGTCGGGGGCGGCGTCCGTGCGGCGGGTGCGGTCGATGAGGGTGAGGGTCATGGTGCGAGCTCCTTCGGATCGGTACGGGAAACGGCAGGCTCGGCGGGTGCGGGTGCGGGTGCGGTGAGTCGGTACGCGGGGCGGGTCAGTGGGTGCGGCGCGACGTGCGCTCGCGTACGGCGAAGATCAGCAGCCAGCATCCGATCACGGCCGCGGCGGCCAGGGTCAGCGGCAGCGGGATGTGGGCGACCGCCCCGAGGAGGATTCCCAGCAGGAGCAGCGCGGCGACGAGGACGAGCACGGCGGAACCTCTCTGTGCGACGACGAAAGCCGTTCGGAGTACGAGTGTTCACTGACTCAGAAGTCTAAACCCCACACCCTTCCCTCGACTCGGAGAACGGTTGTTTACTGAATGGCATGAGTCACACTCCCGCCGGCATTCGCCAGACCCAGAAGCTCAGGACGCGCCAGGCCCTCCTGGACGCGGCGCTCGCCCTCCTGGAGCACCAGAGCCTGAGCAGCCTGGGACTGCGGGAGGTGACCCGGGCCGCCGGGGTCACGCCGACGGCCTTCTACCGGCACTTCGAGGACACCGCCGCGCTCGGCGTCGCCCTGGTCGAGGAGACCCTGGGCAGCCTGCACGGACTGATCGCCGCGGTGCTCGCGGAGACGGGGGACAGCGAGGAGCGGCTGGACCGCAGCGTGGCGGTGATAGCGCGCCATGTCGGCGCGCAGCCCGCCCACTTCCGGTTCATCGCGCGTGAGCAGCACGGCGGGGTCGGCCCGGTGCGCGCGGCGATCGCGGCTCAACTGCGGCGGTTCGCCGAGGAGGTGGCGTGCGCGCTCGGCCAGGAGCCGGGGGCCGCGGGGTGGAGCGAGGAGGACCTGCTGATGCTCGGCGGCCTCTATGTGGACCACATGGTGATCACCACGTCGACCCTGCTGGAGGCCGGCCCTGAGGGTGAGGCGGAGGTCGTCCGGGTGGCCCGGCGACGCCTGCGGCTGGTCACCATCGGCCGGGCGCACTGGCTGGACGAGGCGGCGCAGGACGGCATCGCCCGCACCTGAGCCGGGACCCGGGCTCGGCGGTCAGGCACGAGCCCGGGCGGTGACGCGGTCAGGCGGAGGCGTCGCCCCGCGCCTCCGACGGCAGCCGCGCGGGTGCTGCCGCGATCAGCACGGCGGCGAAGACGAGGGGGGCGATCACCTGGTACCCCATCCAGACCTCGCCACCGGCAGTGCTGCCCTGCCAGGCCATCAGGAGCCCGACCAGGGCGGCCAGCACCCAGCACGCGTCGTAGCCGATCATGAGCTTCAGATAGGTGCGCATCGGCCGGCTGCGGAGATACCTGAGCTCGATGCCGCCTCCGACCAGCAGTGCGACGCCCGCCACGGCCATCAGCCAGACCGGCGCGCCGAGCAGTTCGCCGAGCGGGGCGGCGCCGGCGACGAAGACCACGGCGAGCACCACCTTGAAGGCACCGTCGGCTGCGGCGCCCACCATCTCGCGGGGCACTCGCGATGTCACGGCCTGAGCCATGAGCGTCCTCCTTGGGGCTCGTTGCGTTGTTTCCGTAACCAGATTACGGCAATATTGAAGTTATGAGAATGACGAGGGCCCAGGCCAAGGAGCGCAATCGCAGCGCCCTGCTGGATTCGGCGCTCCAGATCGTGACCCGGGACGGGTACACGGCCAGGCTCGACGAGATCGCCGAACGCGCCGGTCTGACCACCGGCGCCGTCTACTCCCTGTTCGGGAGCAAGAACGGCCTGATGGTCGCCCTGATCACCGAGCATCTGCGGCCCTACTACGAGGAGATCGAGCAGGCGGTCCCCGCCAAGGTCGACCTGCTGGAGGCGGTCGACGCCTTCGCCCGGTACTACCGGCGCAGCTGTGACGACCCGGAGGCGGTGTCGCGCCTGTCGCTCCAGATCACTTTCCTCGACAGGGCCCTGCACGACCCGGAGCTGGGCGGTCGGCTGGCGGCGTCCGTCCGGTCCCAGGAGAACCAGCTGATCGCCCTGTTCACCGGAAGGCGGCACGGGCGGGAGCCGGTGACGTCCCACCAGTCCCATCGGCTCACCATCGCCCTCAACGCGCTGTTCGTGGGCCTCAGTCAGGGCGTCCTCCTGGGCCTCGCACCAGGGGCCGACGAGGACTACTTCGCCGATGCCGCCCGAGCGCTGGCAGCCGGGATGGTCGTCACCGAGCAGGAGCCGGATCAGCGATGAGGTGCCGTCAGGAAGCTCTGCGATTAAACGAGTTGACGCCTTCCGGTCCGGCTGCCACATCCCTCCCCAGAAGGAATCCCTATGCGCACGGGGCGCAGGTCACCGACCGCGCGTGAGGGGCGGCAAAACCCCCGTCCGGTCCGTCGGCAAGGACTGCCGTCACCGTACGAGCGCCTTCCGGCCTACGGGGCGGCCTCCGCCTTCTCCGCACCGTCCTGGTCCTGGTGGCCGCCCGGCCCGCCCATGCCCCGCAGCACCGTGAAGGCGACGAGGGAACCGAGCACCACCAGGACCGCGCACAGCGTCGCGGCGGTCTGGAGCCCTTCGGTGAAGGCGGAGCGGGCCAGGGAGAGCAGGGTGTCGCCGGTGCCGTCCGCGAGGTCGGCCGCGCTGTGGACGGCGCCGCCCAGCGTGTCCTCGGCGGCACGCGCCGCGTCGGCGGGCACGTCCGCGGGGAGTTCGCCTTTCAGTTCGCTCCGGTAGACGGCGGTCCCGATGCTGCCGATCACGGCGACGCCCAGCCCCAGCGCGAACTCCTGGATCGTCTCGGCGACGCTGGAGGCGGCGCCGGCCCGTTCCGGCGGTGCGGATCCGACGGCCAGTTCGAGGCCGAGGATCATCACCGGGGACACCCCGAAGGACATGCAGAAGACGCCGGCGACGAACAGGGCGATCGGCGAGTCGACGCTCATCTGGGAGAGCAGGGCGAACGCCCCGCAGGACACCAGCAGGCCGGATCCCATGATGACCGGCGGCCGGACCTTCTTGATGATGTTGCCGGTGGTGATGGCACCGGCGACCACGCCGAGCGCCATCGGCACCATCCACAGCCCTGCTTCCAACGGGCTGAGTCCGCGGACCAGTTGGAGATACTGGGCGACGAAGAACAGCGTGCCCGACATCACCAGCACGGCCAGGCCCATGATGCCGAGCGCCGGTCCGAAGCGCGGCGTGGAGAAGAGGCCGAGGTCCAGCAGGGGGTCGTCCAGCCTGCGCTGGCGCACCACGAAGGCCGCGCCGACCGCGAGTCCGCCGACGATCGACAGGGTGCTGGCCGCGCCGAGCCCGTGGGTGGCGATGTCCTTCATCCCGTAGATCACCGCGAGGACCGCGACGACCGACATCACGGCGCTGACGAAGTCGATGCGCCCCGCGCCCGGGTTGCGGTGCTCGGGCAGCAGCATCGGGCCCGCGACGAGTAGGAGCAGCATGACCGGGATGCCGAGCAGGAAGACCGAGCCCCACCAGAAGTGGGCGAGGAGCGCGCCTCCGGCGAGCGGGCCGAGCACACTGCCCGCGGAGAAGCAGACGGTCCACACACCGATCGCAGCCGTGCGCTGCTTCGGGTCGTGGAACATGGTCCGCAGCAGGGCCAGGGTGCTGGGCGCGAGGGTCGCCCCGGCGATGCCCAGCAGGGCCCGGGTCACGATGAGCATCTCCGGGCTGGTGGAGAACGCGGCGAGCGCCGAGGCCGCACCGAAGGCACAGGCGCCCGCCAGCAGGAGCCGCCTGCGCCCGATCCGGTCGCCGAGGGTGCCCATCATGACCAGGAATCCGGCCATCAGGAACCCGTAGATGTCCATGATCCACAGGAGCTGGGCCCCACTGGGCGCCAGATCAGCGCTCAGATGGGGGACGGCGAGGTAGAGAACGCTCAGGTCCATGGAGAGCAGGAGGGTGGGCAGGGCGAGGACGGCGAGGCCGATCCATTCGCGCCGCCCGGCCTTCGGGGGTGCGGCGCCTTCGGCGGTCGCCGCTTGCGCGGTGACCGCTTCCGGGCCTGTGGTGCCGAGGGCGCCGTTCGCGTCCTCGCCCGTGCCGCTTTCGGTCGTCATGTCGAGATGTCCTCAGTCCGTGGGGAGCGTGCCGCGGGGGACGCAGCGGCGGCCGGGTCCGTGGGTGATGCCGGAGGTGAACTCCTCGACGCGCTGCCACTCGGGCGTGACGACCGGGTTCTCCAGGAAGGCCCGGTGGGCGTCCTCGCCGCTCCACTCCGAGCAGTTCAGCACCTGCACCCCGCCGTCCGCCGCGGCACCGCTGATCAGGAAGTGCCGCGCGAGCAGGCCGGGGGTGGGCTCGGGCTGGGCCGTCTCGGCGACCGTGATCGCGTCGGCCCAGGCCCGCGCGTTCTCCGCGCTCCCGAAGCCGAAGGTGGTGATCACCACGCAGCCGGGCGTGGCGGAGGAGCCCGCCGGGCCGGCGTCCACCGTCCTGCTGCGGTACGGGACGGCCACGAGCGCCGGGGACCGCTCGGCGCCCTCGACCGCGCCGTCGCCCTCCACCGCCTGGCGGCCGAGCCGCTCGAAGTCCCTCAACTCGGCGCTGGAAGACCACTGTTCGTAGCCGAAGACGGTGTCTCCGTTGGTGCTGACGAAGACGGTGAGCGCACGCGGGGAGGCCGGCGCCGGGGTACGCCGCCAGGCATCGAGGAGGGTGTCGGCCACGGCGTTCTGCCGCTCCGGGGAGGTCGTCCAGCGGTGCAGTACGACGACGGGGGTGGAGACGTCCGCCCCTTCGACGGTGATGACGCTGGGCCCCGTCACCGTACCGTCCTCGTAGTGGCAGTACGTGTGCCCCTTCGCCAGGAACCCGCGGCCGTGCAGGAACGCGCCGTCGAGTTCGGCCCGCGCCTCGCCCGGCACGGGGCCCGGCAGCGGGTGCCGCAGGGCGAAGCGGAACAGGCCCTCGGTGGCGGGGTCCTGGCTCCACTCGCCACGCCCGGTGAAGTACGGCTCGCCGTGCTCGTCGCGAGGTCCGGTCAGCCGGACGATCCGGTCCGCACCGAACTCGATCTCCACGTCCACCGGCTCCGCGTCGCCCGTGGCGTCCTCGACGGCGCGGGCCTTCCAGACGCCCACCAGGGACGGCGGAATCGTCAGGGCCGTGCCCTCGCCCTGCGTGGCGTGTTGGGTCATGGTGCACCTTCCCGGTCGGGGGTGAGTGTTCACTCACCCCAGGGTGAGTGAACACTCACCCTCCCGTCAAATGCCTGGCGCGACCCGGTGCGGACTAGTCCCCCGTCGGGCGATTTACCACCTTTGCCGACCCTGGATTCCGGGACACCCGGACAGCCGAAAGCGCCCCGACATCCCGGCAGCTGATGCGTACGGGAACGTCGAGGCGCTCGGCGGGCTCGGCGGCGGGGACCGTGCCCCGGGGTGCGGCTACGCGGTGCGCGGAGCCTTGGCGAGCTGGCGGGACTGGGCGACGAGGCGGTCGGCGCTGTCCCAGACCTCGGCGTCCTCCTCCAGGAAGCCGCCCGCGAGATTGCGGGTGGTGATGGCGACGCGCAGCGGGCCGGGCGCGGGGCGGCAGCGGATGTGGGTGGTCAGCTCGACCGTGGGGGTCCAGCCGGTCAGGCCCAGCTCGAACGAGGTCGGCGGCAGGGCGTCGACGGTGAGCAGCAGCGACAGCGGGTCCGCGTCACGGCCGTCGGCCAGGCCGAACCAGCCGCGCATTTCGCCCTTGCCGGACGGGGCGCCGATCGCCCAGCCGACGGTGGCCGGGTCGAGCTTGATGTCGAGGCGGTCGGTGATGGCGGAGCTGCCGGGGATCCTGGGCGCGCCGTCGCTCGGGCCGAGGCAGTGGTCCCGGTCGGGCATGGCGGGCGGCAGGGCCGTGGTGCGGACGTCGTCGGGGAGCGTGTCCAGGTCGCCGTAGGTGGCCAGGACCCGGATGCGCTCGACCTCGCTGCCGTCCTCCGCGTACTGGAAGAGGGAGGCCTGACCCGTGGAGAGGGTGCGACCGGTCCGGACGGTCTGGGTGCGGATCACCGCGGGGCCGGGCACGGAGGCGGTGAGGTAGTGCGCCGAGACGGAGAACGGGTCGGGGTGCGGCAGGGCCTCGCCGAGAGCCCGGCCGAGCAGGGCCAGCAGATAGCCGCCGTTGACGGCGTGGATGATCGTCCAGCCCGCGGAGAGCTCGGCGTCGTAGACGCCCTCCTCGCGCAGGGTGACCGCCGTGTCGCGGTCGAACTCGCTGTCGCCGATGGTCGCCGGTGCGGTCCGCGCCGCCCCGGTCACTGCCTCAGTCGCTGCCTGTGCCATGGCATGCACGGTACATCCATTGCATTACTGAGCGGTAGCTTTTGCGTTGCCGAATCATGGCGGGCGGATCGCGGTGCGAGACACCCTCAGGTCGCCGCCGAGCCCTCCTCGGCCCGCGCGGAGGACCGGTTGTACGCGCGGGGCGCCCGCCAGTGGAAGCGCAGCGCCAGCAGCCGCAGGACGAACGCGGCGATCACCGCCATCCCGCTGGTCAGCGCGTTCAGGGTGTCGAAGCGGATACAGAGGACCACCATGGTCGCGCCGACGATCGCGGGCACCGCGTACAGGTCGCGGTCCCAGCGCAGCAGCGAGGGGACCTCGTTGGCGAGGACGTCGCGCAGCACACCGCCACCGACCGCCGTGGCCAGGCCGAGCGCGGCGGACGCGGTGAGCCCGAGGCCGTACTCGTACGCCTTGACCGTGCCGGTCACGCAGAACAGGCCGAGCCCCGCCGCGTCGAAGACGTTGACGCCGACCTGGATGCGCTCCACGTGCGGGTGGAGGAAGAAGACCAGGCCCGCGGCGAACAGCGGGGTGATGAAGTAGCCGAGGTCGGTGAAGGCGGCGGGCGGGATCGCGCCGATCATGACGTCACGGAACAGCCCTCCGCCCAGCGCTGTCACCTCCGCGAGAACCGCGATGCCGAAGACATCGAAGTTCTTGCGGACGGCGAGCAGGGCGCCCGAGATCGCGAAGACGAAGATCCCGACGAGGTCGAGCGCATGCTGGACGGAGGGCGTGAACAGTTCGGTGAGCACCGGGCAATTGTGCCGGTCCCGGACGCTCCCTAGGCCTTGGGGCTGCCCTCCGCCTTCTCCGTGGCGTCGGCCGTCCCCTTCTTGACGTCGGCCGTCTCGTTCGTGACGTCCGTGGCGTCCGAAGCCTTCTCCTCGGTCTCCTCGGCGGCCGCCGTCTTCTCCTTGGCGCCCGCGTCGGCCTGGGCCGGTACGGTCACGGGCTCCTTCTCAGGGGCGTCGGCCGCCGGGGCCCCGGTCTCGGTCTCGCCCTCCGAGACCTCCACGGCTTCGGCCGCCACCGTCTCCGTACCGACGACCGCCTCGATGCCGGTCGCCAGGGTCTGCTTCACCGTGCCGGCCTCGATCTCGGCCGTGAAGTGGCAGGCCACCTTGTGACCGTCGCCGGTGTCCAGCAGCGGCGGGCGCTCCGTGGCGCACTTGGTCTCCTGCACCCACGGGCAGCGGGTGTGGAAGCGGCAGCCGGCCGGCGGGTTCGCCGGGGAGGGCAGGTCGCCGTGGAGGAGGATGCGTTCGCGCCGGTCCTCGACCTCGGGGTCGGGCACCGGAACGGCCGACATCAGCGCCTTGGTGTACGGGTGCCGGGGCCCCGCGTACAGCGCGTCGCTCGGGGCCTCCTCGACGAGCCCGCCGAGGTACATCACCCCGATGACGTCCGAGATGTGCCGGACGACGGCGAGGTCGTGCGCGATCACCAGGTAGGTCAGGCCGAGGGACTCCTGGAGCTCCTCCAGCAGGTTGATGACCTGCGCCTGGACCGAGACGTCGAGCGCGGAGACCGGCTCGTCGCAGATGATCACGTCCGGCTCCAGGACCAGCGCGCGGGCGATGCCGATGCGCTGGCGCTGGCCGCCGGAGAACTCGTGCGGGTAGCGGGAGAGCGCATTGGACGGCAGGCCGACCTTGGCCAGGATGTCCTTGATCTTCTCCCGGCGCTCCGCCTGGTCCTTGCCGATACCGTGGGCGGCCATGCCCTCGGACAGGATCGACTCGATGTTCTGCCGGGGGTTGAGGCTGCCCAGCGGGTCCTGGAAGACCATCTGGAGGCGGCGGCGGAAGGCCCGCATCTCCTCGCCCGGCAGCTTCGCCAGGTCGGTGCCGTCGAAGACGACCCCGCCGTCGGTGATGTCGTTCAGCCGCAGGACCGCCCGGCCGAGCGTCGTCTTGCCGCAGCCCGACTCGCCGACCAGGCCGTACGTCTGACCGGCCTCGATGGACAGCGAGACGCCGTCGACCGCGTAGACGTGGCCCACCGTACGGTCGAAGAAGAGGCCCTTCTTGACCGGGAAGTGGACTTTGATGTCGTCCAGTTCGAGCAGGCTCATGCCGGGACCTCCGCCGTGGGCAGGACCGGGTTGACGCAGCGCACCTGGTGTCCGGCCGCGCGTGGTTCGGTCAGTTCGGGAGTGCCGGTGAGGCACTCCATCGTGTAGTGGTCGCACCGGGGTGCGAACGCGCAGCCGTCGGCCCAGGCGATCTTGTCGTTGATGGAGCCGCGGATCGGGTTGAGCGGCTCACCGCGCGGTGCGTCCAGCCGCGGGATGGAGCCGAGCAGCCCGTGCGCGTACGGGTGGGTGGGGTGGGCGAACAGCTCGCGGCGGCCCGCCGATTCCACCGCCCGTCCGGCGTACAGGACGTTGACCTCGTCGCAGAGGCCGGCGACGACGCCGAGGTCGTGCGTGATCATCAGGAGGGCGGTGCCCTCCTGATCGACCAGCTCCTTCAGGAGCTCCAGGATCTGCGCCTGGATGGTCACATCGAGTGCCGTCGTCGGCTCGTCGGCGATCAGCAGGCGGGGCGCGCAGGCGACCGCCATGGCGATCAGCGCCCGCTGGCGCATACCGCCGGAGAGCTGGTGCGGGTACTCCTTGAGCCGCCGCGCCGGGTCGGGGATGCCGACCCGGTCGAGCAGGGACGCCGCTTCCTTGCGGGCCTTCTCTCCCTTCAGGCCGCGGTGGCGCTGGAGGATCTCGGTGACCTGGATGCCGATCGGGACGACCGGGTTCAGCGAGGACAGCGGGTCCTGGAAGATCATCGCGAGCTGGCTGCCGCGCAGGTCGCGGAGCTTGCGCTCGCTCATGGTCAGCAGGTTCTGGCCGTCGAACTCGGCACGGCCGCCGATCCGCACGCCCTTGCGGGGCAGCAGCCCCATCAGGGCGAGCGAGGTGACGGACTTGCCGCAGCCCGACTCGCCGACCAGGCCCACGACCTGGCCCTGGTCGACCTCGAAGGAGACACCGTCCACGGCCGTGGCGTCCTTGCGGCCACGGGCGGTGAAGGTGACGCTGAGTTCCTCAACGGAGAGCAGTGACATGGGACTTCAGCCTCGCAACTTCGGGTCGAGGGCTTCGCGCATGGCCTCGCCGAGCAGGGTGAAGCCGAGGGCGGTGATGATGATCCCGATGGCCGGATAGGCGGCCATCATCGGCTCGTTGTCGAAGAAGCGCTGTGCCTGGGAGAGCATCACGCCCCACTCGGGAACGGCCGGGTCGGGATTGCCGAGACCCAGGTAGGACAGGGCCGCGGCCTCGATGATCGCGGTGGCCAGGCTCAGTGTGGCCTGGACGATCACCGGGCTGAGCGAGTTCGGCAGGATCTGCGTGAGCACGATCCGCTTGCGCCGGATGCCGACCGCCTTCGCGGCGAGCACGTAGTCGGCGCCGCCCTGCACCAGCATCGAACCGCGCAGCAGGCGGGCGAAGATGGGGATCTGGACGACACCCACGGCGATCATCACGGTGGTCAGCGACTGGCCGAGCACGGCGGCGATGGAGACCGCGAGCAGCAGCGAGGGCAGCGACAGCATGATGTCGGTGAAGCGCATGATCACGGTGTCGACGCGCTGCCCGGCCTTGCCGCCGAGGGTGGCGGCGGCTCCGGAGAGCACACCGACGAGCGCGCCGACGATCAGGCCGATGAGCATGGAGACCACACCGACGAGCAGCGTCTGCCGGGCGCCGACGAGCCAGCGGGAGAACATGTCGCGGCCCAGATGGTCCAGGCCGAACCAGTTCTCGCCGCGCATGCCCACGAACTTGCCCTGGTTGGGGAAGACTTCGCTGCGCCAGTTCTGCGCGGTCGCGCCGTGCGGGGCGACCCAGGGGCCGATGATCGCGACGAGGACGAACGCTCCGATGATGACCGCGCCGATGATCGCCATCTTGCTGGAGCGCATCCGGCGGAACGCCTCGCGCCACAGGCTGGTGCCCGTGACGGCCTCCGAGCTCTGCGTCAGCTCGGCGAGACGGTCGATCTTGTCTGCTTTGTTGGTCAGGATCGTCACGTCAGTGCACCCGCACTCTGGGGTCGATGATGCTGTACGCGAGGTCGACCAACAGGTTGATCAGCACGTACACCATCGCGATGAAGAGGATGAACCCGACGAGGACCGGGTAGTCGCGGCCGTCGATCGCGGTACGGATGAAGGAGCCGAGGCCGCCGAAGTCGAAGACGGACTCGGTGAGCACCGCTCCGGAGAGCAGGCTGCCGGTCAGCAGGCCGACCGCGGTGATCACCGGCAGCAGCGCGTTGCGCAGCACATGGCGTCCGCGCACGGTCTTCTTGTCGAGGCCCTTGGACTCGGCGGTGCGGATGTAGTCCTCGCCGAGCACCTCCAGGACGCTGGCGCGGGTCATCCGGACGATGACGGCGAGGGGAATCGAGGACAGTGCGACGGCGGGCAGGACCAAGTGCATGATCGCGTTCCAGCTCGCGTCGAACTCACCGGTCAACAGGCCGTCCAGGACGGCGAATCCGGTGACGTCGGTGGCGTTGATGCCGGAGTCGAGCCGCCCCTGGCTCGGGAACCACTGCAGCTGTACGGAGAAGATCCCGCGCAGCAGCACGGCCAGGAAGAAGACCGGGATGCAGATGCCGAGCAGCGATCCGGAGACGGAGGCGACGTCCAGCCAGCCGCCGCGGTGCTTGGCCGCGAGGTAGCCCATCGGGATGCCGACGACGACGGCGATCAGGATCGCCGCGAGGCTCAGCTCCACGGTGGCGGGGAAGGCGCGGGTGAATTCGTCCCACACCGGCTGCCCGGTCTGGGTGGAGGTTCCGAGGTCGAGCTCGAAGATGCGCTTGAGGAAGCGCCAGTACTGGACGTGCACCGGCTCGTCGAGCCCGAGTGCACGGTTGATTCTCGCCACTTCGGCTTCGGTGGCCCGCTCGCCCAGGATCGCTGTGGCGGGTCCGCCGGGCAGTCGGTTCAGCCAGAGGAACAGCAGGACCGACAGGCCGAGCAGGGTGGGAATGAGCTGGAGAAGTCTTCTTACGACGAGTCGCAGCACCCCGCATGCCCCTTTCTCACGTGCGTCGAAGCAGGTCCGCCCGGCCACCTGGTTGCTGTGGCCGGGCGGACCCGCTGGTGTGCGATTACTTGAAGGAGACCTCGGCGAAGTTCTCCTGCGTCAGCGGGGAGACCTTCGGCGGGTTGACGTTTTTCGCGAACGCGATGGCCGGGGGCGACGAGGAGATCGGCACGCCCGGGACGTACTCGGCGATGGCCTCGTTGGCCTTCTTGTAGGCCTCGGTGCGGCCGGCCGGGTCCGTGATCTTCGAAGCGGCGTTCACGGCGTCGAAGACCTTCTGGTCCTTGAAGCCCCACTGCTTGTCCGGTCCGGCGAACCAGGTGCCGATGAAGTTGTAGCCGTCGTTGAAGTCACCGGTCCAGCCGAGCATGTGCAGGGCGCAGGAGCCGGCCTCGGTGGCGTCCAGGTAGTCCGGGGCCCACTTCATGGCCTTCGGCTTGATGGTGATGCCGGCCTTCTCCAGGTCGGCCTTCATCAGCTCGAACATGTCCTGCGGGGCAGGCATGTACGGGCGGGTGACCTCGGTCGGGTAGCAGAAGTCGATGGAGAGCTTCTCCTCACCGGCCTGCTTGAGGAGATCCTTCGCCTTGGCGGTGTCGAACGGGTAGGTCTTCACCTTGTCCGAGAAGCCGGCGACCGTGTCGGGCATGAACTGGGTCGCGACCTTGCCGCCCTCGGGCAGCTGGGTGTTGACGAGGTTCTCGCGGTCGATGGCGTGCGTGATCGCCTGACGGACCTCGGGCTTCTTCAGCGCCGGGTTGGCCGACTGGCTCATGCCGACGTAGAAGATGTTGAAGACGTCACGGGTCGGGACCTCGTAACCCTCCTTCTCCAGCGTCGTCACATCGGCGGGCGCGACCAGGTCGTAACCGTCGATGTCACCGGCCTGGAGCGCCTGGCGGCGGGTCTCCTCGGTGGAGATGGTGCGGAAGACCAGGTTCTTCACCTTGGCCTTGGCGCCCCAGTAGTCGTCGAAGCGCGTCAAGGAGACTTCCTTGTTGCCCTTGTTCCACTTGGTGATCTTGTACGGGCCGGTGCCGGCGACCGTACCGGCCTCCTGGCTGTACTTCGGGTACGTGATCGCGTCGCCCTTGGCGCTCGCGTCCTGCTTCGCGTACTCCTTGAGGGCCTTCGGCGAGTGGATCGCCAGGGCCTGGAGCGAGAAGCCGCCCGGGAGGTTCGCGGAGGGCTCGTTGACCTCGATGACAGCCGTGTTGTCGTCCTTGGCGGTGCAGGACTTGTAGTTCGGCTTGGGCGTCTCGGGGTCCTCGTTCTTCGCGAACCCGCCCATGATGGTCTGCCAGTAGTAGGAGACCGCGCTGGACTGGTACGTGCCCTTCCAGTTGAACCAGTAGTCGTAGTTCGCACAGACCGCGGCGGCGTTGAACGCCTCGCCGTCGTGGAACTTCACGTTCTGGCGCAGGTTGAACGTCCAGACCTTGCCGGCCTCGTCGCTCGACCACTTCTCGGCGAGACCGCCGACGAGCTTGCTGCCGCCGGGCTCGTGCTCCAGGAGCGCCTCGAAGGCCTGACGGGTGACGCGGAACGTCTCGCCGTCGCTCGCGAGGGCCGGGTCGAGGGAACCGGGGTCACCGGCTCCGGCGAAGACGAAGGTGTCCTTGTCGCCCCCCTTGGCGTCACCCCCGTCCCGATCGCTGGAACAGCCCGTGGCGATCAGACCGACGGCGACCGCCGTCGTGATCGCCCGGACAGCCCGGGACTTGAATATGCGCATGGGTCCACCCCTGGTTCGCCATGTGGTGAGGTTTGATGGCCGCACACTACAGACGGTGCCTGCCGCAAGAGAACAGTCCGGATAGCGGTGAGACCTAGTCGAGACCCGGACAGTTAACAAACCGTCCAGTTCCGGGACATCCTCCCGGGGGAAGTTAACAAGCCGGACATCGAGGGGTGTTCGACGGAGGGTGACCGAGGGCGGAGTCCTCCCCCGCGACGGGGGTCCTTCGGGCCCGCGGGGCTCTTCGGCTCAGCGCGGAAGCGGCGGGTAGCCGTAGCCCGGGGCGGCGGCGGGCGGCGGGCCGGCCGGGGCGTGGGCCTCGCGGTCGTAGAACGGGCGGGTGTTGGCGCGCAGCCACATGCCGACCGGGTCGTACTCGTCGGAGAGCGCGACGGTGGAGACGGGCAGCCCGTCGGGGACCGCGCCGACCGACTGGCGCATCATCTCGCGCACCGATTCGACGGCGGCGCGGCCGGTGTCGTAGAGGTCGAGGCCGATCGCGAGGTACGGGACGCCGACCGCGGGGTGCACCCAGGCGCGGCGCAGGGAGCGGATCGCGGGGGTGCGGTGGGCGTTCTGGGTGAGCAGGGCGTAGAACTGCGGGAGTTCGATGGCGGGTTCGCTCAGCCGGAGCGGTCCGGCGGGCAGCCGGTCCAGGCCGGTCGCGATACGGCGCAGATCGAGCCAGGGGATACCGACGCCGCCCCCGGGGGCGTGCGGGTTGAGCCAGATGCCCCAGCGGTCGGGGAACAGGGCGCGGGCGATCTCGCGTCCGGTGACCAGCTCGTGGGCACGGTTCCAGCCACTGGCGGAGAGCTCCTGGGCGGAGGTGACGCAGGGGGCGTACCCCAGGCCGTCGATCTCCATGTTCCCGTACTGGGCGTCCGGGGAGCCGGCCGTGCCGTGCCAGAGCAGCATCCAGATCCGGCCCTCGGCGACAGCGGAGAGCAGCTCCTCGTAGGCGTCGTAACGCCCGGGGGTCACCTGGCGGAGCAGCTGCTCCACCTTTCCGGCCGCCGCGGTGCCTGACGCACTCACCCTGGGTCCCGCCCCTCGTCGATCCGTCGCAGATCCGTCGCATTCACGCCATCGCTCCCGGGCACACGGGAGCGACCACGCCATCAAACCAGCTTATGCGCCACTTCAGGGACCGACTTGACGCCACGGTCCCGCGGCGCCCGGTCCCGGGAGCCTCACCGGCCCTCGCGCCGGTGCATCGGTGGCCCTCAGTGCCCCTCGCGGCGGTAGAACGGGCGTACCTTCTCCCGCATCCAGTCGCCCACGAGGTCCTGGGCCACATCGAGCAGGACCAGGTTGACCGGCCACGGCACCTGGACCCGGCCGAGCGCACGGCCGATGGCGTCCATGGGGGCGCTCTGCCCGGCTCCGTCCCAGGTGGCGAACTCGACGCCGACGAAGAGGACCGGGTCGCCGCCCTCGATGCTGGCCAGTGCCCGGCGGGCGGTGCTCACGACCCCGGTGGCCTCGAACTCCTCGGACACGGCGGTGAGGAAGTCGACCGGGTCGTGCTGCCAGTCCGGCTCGAACAGCCGGACCCGGCCGCCGGTGGCGGGCCCGTCCAGAGCGGTGCGGCCCGCCCGGCAGAGCTCGGCGACGGCGGGGGGCGGCAGCGGTATGCCGACGGCGCCGCCCGGGTTCACGGCGATTCCGACCTGCGGGGGCAGGCCCCGGGCGAAGTCGCGGGCGGGCGCGACGGTGAAGGACATATGGCTGCCGACGCAGCTGAGGAACTGGGCCTCGGAGCTGAAGACCGGGACGAAGGCGGCGCCGTCGATCTCCATCATCGGCAGGTCGAGGTCCGCGCTCGCGGGGGTGCCGCCGTTCGGCAGGGGCACCCAGACGGAGCTGCGGCCGAGCACCTCGACGAGGCGGCCGCCCGCGTCAGGGACGCCGAGCGAGGCCGTCAGCACCTCTTCGAGCTCGTTGGCGGGCCACCCCTGCTGGGGGTGGGCCGGTGCGGGTGCCGGAATGTCCACTGGCTCTGTGCCCTCTCTCAACCGCCCGGGCCGCGCCGCGGCGGCCCTCTGCTCCGGCCAGCACCCTAACCGCAGCGGGCGGTGGAAGCTCAGGCGTCCGTGAAGGAGATCCGGCCGAGCGCCCCCGCGGCCTCCCGGTCGAGCAGCACCGCGGAGGTGCAGCCGGCGGGCAGCAGACCCTGTTCGGTGTCGCGGAGCAGCCGGGCCACCGCGTGCCGGTGGCGGGCGAAGGCGTAGCCGGAGACCCCGCGCCCCCGCTCGCGCTGCCCCTGCCGGGCCACCTCGGGCGTCACGTCGAGCAGGATCAGATGGAAGGTGCGGCCCCGGGCCACCGCGTGCCGGGCGAGCCAGCGGCGTACCCAGGTCTGGGTACCGCAGTCGTGCACGACGACGGATTCGCCGGAACGCAGGGCCTTGCGGAGGCCCAGGTAGTGCGCGGCGCGGACGACGGGCCGGTAGAGGGCGTAGGGCAGTAATCCGGGCACGGCGGCGGCCCAGCTGTCACGGGTGTTCTGGGAGTCGATGGCGCGCCCCTGCACGGCCCGCCGGATCAGGGTGGACTTGCCGCTGCCGGGGAGCCCGGAGACCACGACGATGTCACCGGCGGTGAGATCGAGGCTGTACGGACCGCCGGTGCGCCCGCGCAGGTCTCGTACCACCGGCGCACGGGTTTCCAGCAGCTCCCGCACGGGAGCGCTGCGCCGGGCGGGCACCGCGCCGTGCGCGACCCCCGCGGCCGGTACCGACCGCTGCAACGTCATCGCCATCCCCCTGCTGTCGGGTCTCGCCCATCTGCTTCTGAAGTGTAAAGAAAAGGCAATGCGGCACAACCGACATCGGGACCGCCGCCCGGATCATGCCCCGATCGCGGGGCTTCACGTCCCCGGGGAACGGAGTGGAGACCGGACCCCCCACTCCCGCCCGATGCATGCGATGATGACCCCGCCAACTGCATACCGGCCGTTCGAATCCGCGCGGGAGAGTTCCGGCCACAGTGTGAGCCGGGCGCCGAAGGAGCAAGATCCTCCCTTGAATCTCTCAGGCCCCGTACCGCGTGGATGAGGCAGATCTGAAAAGCGAGTCGCCCCGCGACTCCACCCAAGGTGCAAGCCGAGCCCCCTGAACAGGGGCGCCCTCAAGGGGCATACCCCGCCAGGGGCTATCGGCGAACCTCTCAGGTTCCGATGACAGATGGGGAGGATTTTCCGTCCTGACGTCGTCATGCCCTGGAGCCATGCCCATGAGCACTGCCCCCCGTCTCACCGCCCTCGACGCGCTGCACCGCTCGCTCGGCGCCACCATGACCGACTTCGCTGGCTGGGACATGCCCCTGCGGTACGCCAGCGAGCGCGACGAGCACCACGCCGTACGCACCCGGGCCGGCCTCTTCGACCTCTCCCACATGGGCGAGATCACCGTCACCGGGCCCGAGGCCGCCGCCTTCCTGAGCTACGCGCTGGTCGGCAACATCGCCACCGTCGGCAACGGCCGGGCCCGCTACACGATGATCGTCCAGGAGGACGGCGGGATCGTCGACGACCTGATCGTCTACCGCCTGGGCGAGACCGAGTACATGGTGGTCGCCAACGCGGGCAACGCGCAGATCGTGCTGGACGCGCTGACCGGGCGCGTCGGCGGCTTCGACGCCGAGGTGCGCGACGACCGGGACGCGTACGCGCTGCTCGCGGTCCAGGGCCCCGAGTCCCCCGCGATCATGAAGGCCGTCACCGACGCCGACCTGGACGGGCTGAAGTACTACGCGGGCCTGCCGGGCACGGTCGCCGGGGTCCCCGCGCTCATCGCCCGTACCGGCTACACCGGCGAGGACGGCTTCGAGCTGTTCGTGGCGCCCGAGCACGCCGAGCAGCTGTGGCGGGCGCTGACCGAGGCCGGCGCGCCGCACGGCCTGATCCCGTGCGGGCTCTCCTGCCGGGACACGCTGCGCCTGGAGGCGGGCATGCCGCTGTACGGGCACGAGCTGACGACCGCGCTGACCCCGTTCGACGCGGGCCTCGGCCGGGTCGTGAAGTTCGAGAAGGAGGGCGACTTCGTCGGCCGCGAGGCGCTGCGGGCCGCCGCCGAGCGCGCCGAGACCGCCCCGCCGCGCAAGCTGGTCGGCCTGATCGCCGAGGGCCGCCGGGTCCCGCGCGCCGGTTTCCCGGTCGTCGCGGACAGCAAGGTGATCGGCGAGGTCACCTCCGGCGCCCCCTCCCCCACCCTGGGCAAGCCGATCGCCATGGCGTACGTGGACGCGGCCTTCGCCGCCCCGGGCACCGAGGGCGTGGGCGTGGACGTCCGGGGCACGCACGAGCCGTACGAGGTCGTCGCGCTGCCGTTCTACAAGCGCCAGAAGTGATATTCCGGAACAACCCGGACCCTCATATCAGCGTGCAGGCGTCACGGAAGTGACGTACCTCCGTCTCACACCGCAAGACCACCGTTCATCAGCACTCCCCCGCGTACAGGAGAATTCAGGTCATGAGCAACCCCCAGCAGCTGCGGTACAGCAAGGAGCACGAGTGGCTGTCGGCCCTCGAGGACGGCGTGGCCACCATCGGCATCACGGAGTACGCGGCCAACGCGCTCGGTGACGTCGTCTACGCCCAGCTCCCGGAGGTCGGTGACACGGTGACCGCGGGCGAGACCTGCGGCGAACTGGAGTCGACCAAGTCCGTCAGCGATCTGTACTCGCCGGTGACCGGTGAGGTGACGGCGGCCAACCAGGACGTCGTGGACGACCCCTCGCTGGTGAACTCCGCTCCCTTCGAGGGCGGCTGGCTGTTCAAGGTGCGCGTCGCGGAGGAGCCGGCCGATCTGCTCTCCGCCGACGAGTACACCGCGTTCTCCGGCAACTGAGACCTTAAGGGACCCCCTGATGTCGCTTCTGAACTCCTCCCTCCACGAGCTGGACCCGGACGTCGCCGCCGCCGTCGACGCCGAGCTCCACCGTCAGCAGTCCACCCTCGAAATGATCGCCTCGGAGAACTTCGCTCCGGTCGCCGTCATGGAGGCGCAGGGCTCCGTCCTCACCAACAAGTACGCCGAGGGCTACCCCGGCCGCCGCTACTACGGCGGCTGTGAGCACGTCGACGTCGTCGAGCAGATCGCGATCGACCGGATCAAGGCCCTGTTCGGCGCCGAGGCCGCGAACGTGCAGCCGCACTCCGGTGCGCAGGCGAACGCGGCCGCGATGTTCGCGCTGCTGAAGCCGGGCGACACGATCATGGGCCTGAACCTGGCCCACGGCGGTCACCTGACCCACGGCATGAAGATCAACTTCTCCGGCAAGCTCTACAACGTGGTCCCGTACCACGTCGACGAGACCGGTGTCGTGGACATGGAGGAGGTCGAGCGCCTCGCCAAGGAGTCCCAGCCGAAGCTGATCGTGGCCGGCTGGTCCGCCTACCCGCGCCAGCTGGACTTCGCCGCCTTCCGCCGGATCGCGGACGAGGTCGGCGCGTACCTGATGGTCGACATGGCGCACTTCGCGGGTCTGGTCGCGGCCGGGCTGCACCCCAACCCGGTGCCGCACGCCCACGTCGTCACCACCACCACGCACAAGACCCTCGGCGGTCCGCGCGGTGGCGTGATCCTCTCCACCCAGGAGCTCGCCAAGAAGATCAACTCGGCGGTCTTCCCGGGTCAGCAGGGCGGTCCGCTGGAGCACGTGATCGCGGCGAAGGCGGTCTCGTTCAAGGTCGCGGCGGGCGAGGAGTTCAAGGAGCGCCAGCAGCGCACCCTGGACGGCGCCCGGATCCTGGCCGAGCGCCTGGTCCAGCCGGACGTCACCGAGGTGGGCGTCTCCGTCCTCTCCGGCGGCACCGACGTGCACCTCGTCCTGGTCGACCTGCGCAACTCCGCGCTGGACGGCCAGCAGGCCGAGGACCGGCTCCACGAGCTGGGCATCACGGTCAACCGGAACGCCATCCCGAACGACCCGCGCCCCCCGATGGTCACCTCGGGCCTGCGGATCGGCACCCCGGCGCTGGCCACCCGCGGCTTCGGCGCCGAGGACTTCACGGAGGTCGCGGAGATCATCGCGGCCGCCCTCAAGCCGTCGTACGACGCGGACGACCTCAAGGCCCGCGTCGCCGCGCTGGCCGAGAAGTTCCCGCTGTACCCCGGCCTGAAGTAGCACCTGGCCTGCGGTTCCGCGCATCCGGACGGGGCACCGCGCACACTGGAGAAAAGTGAGCGCGGTGCCCCGTTCCTTGCCCCCGACCGTCCTTCTCATCCCGCTTGCCCCGCTTGTCCCGCACCACCCAGGCAGACAACGGCGTCTTCCCACCCCCCAAGGAGTCCTCCCGTGGCCATCTCGGTCTTCGACCTCTTCTCGGTCGGTATCGGCCCCTCCAGCTCCCACACGGTGGGACCGATGCGCGCCGCCCGGATGTTCGCGCGCCGCCTGAAGAACGAGGGCCTGCTCGCGCACACCGCCTCGATACGGGCCGAGCTGTACGGCTCCCTCGGCGCGACCGGACACGGGCACGGGACGCCCAAGGCGGTCCTGCTCGGTCTGGAGGGCGAGTCGCCGCAGACGGTGGACGTGGAGAGCGCCGACACCCGCGTGGAGGAGATCCGCTCCACCGGCCGGATCAACCTGCTGGGCATGCACGAGATCCCGTTCGCCTTCGACGACGACCTGGTCCTGCACCGCCGCAAGGCGCTCCCGTACCACGCGAACGGCATGACGATCTTCGCGTACGACGCCGAGGGCGCCCCGGTCCTGGAGAAGACGTACTACTCGGTCGGCGGCGGCTTCGTCGTCGACGAGGACGCGGTGGCCGGGGAGAACCCGATCGTCCCGGACGACACGGTCCTCAAACACCCCTTCCGCACCGGCGACGAACTGCTGCGGCTCTCCCGCGAGACCGGCCTGTCCATCTCCTCGATGATGCTGGAGAACGAGCTGGCCTGGCGCACCGAGGCGGAGATCCGCTCCGGTCTGCTGGACATCTGGCGCGTCATGCAGGCCTGCGTCTCGCGCGGTATGTCCCGCGAGGGCATCCTCCCCGGCGGCCTCAAGGTCCGCCGCCGCGCCGCGAACACGGCCCGCCAGCTGCGCGCCGAGGGCGACCCGCAGGCCCACGCGATGGAGTGGATCACCCTCTACGCGATGGCGGTCAACGAGGAGAACGCGGCGGGCGGCCGCGTCGTCACCGCCCCCACGAACGGCGCGGCGGGCATCATCCCGGCCGTCCTGCACTACTACATGAACTTCGCGTCCCACGGCTGCACCGAGGCGGAGAAGGAGGACAGCGTCGTCCGCTTCCTCCTCGCGGCGGGCGCGATCGGCCTGCTCTTCAAGGAGAACGCCTCGATCTCCGGCGCCGAGGTCGGCTGCCAGGGCGAGGTCGGCTCGGCCTGCTCGATGGCGGCCGGCGCCCTGGCCGAGGTCCTCGGCGGCTCCCCCGAGCAGGTGGAGAACGCCGCCGAGATCGGCATGGAACACAACCTGGGCCTGACCTGCGACCCGGTCGGCGGCCTCGTCCAGATCCCCTGCATCGAGCGCAACGGCATGGCGGCGGTGAAGGCGGTCACGGCGGCGCGGATGGCGCTGCGGGGCGACGGCAGCCACAAGGTCTCCCTCGACAAGGTCATCAAGACCATGAAGGAGACCGGGGCCGACATGAGCGTCAAGTACAAGGAGACGGCGCGGGGCGGGCTCGCGGTCAACATCATCGAGTGCTGAGGATATGGGACCTGACCAGTGCGTTTATATCTTTCAGCGCTGTCAGGGCCTCCCTGCCTGTACGGCGGAAAGTCCCTGGACCGACCCTGGGACAGATGCGAAAGTCCCTGCCGGGCCCCTCGCCGATGG
The DNA here is from genome assembly GCA_014649555.1 of Streptomyces globisporus. GTDB lineage: Bacteria > Actinomycetota > Actinomycetes > Streptomycetales > Streptomycetaceae > Streptomyces > Streptomyces globisporus. The sequence continues at coordinate 120,905 of BMTG01000001.1, forward strand.
GCGCTTGCCTGAAAGTTCGCGAAACTCGCGCAGCTATGGATGTACCTCCGACACACCCGCTCGGAGAGTCACCCCCGTCCAATAACAAGAGTTTTGTTAAACTCGGTCGCATGGCTACCTCCCAGGCGCCCGGCGAAGGCCCCGTCCGGCCCGTATCGGTCTCCCTCCACGAAGGCACCATCGCTGCCCTCAAGGCACGTACGGGCAAACGAGGCATGTCCGCCTACGTCGAGACCCTGATCCAGCGCCAACTGGAACGGGATCGGCTGCGCGAGCTCATCGAAGACGCGGAAACCGAACACGGCCCGGTCGATCAGGCGGCGGTCGACGCCAAACGCGCCATTCTCCGCGGCGACGCCGCGGGCTCGGCGGACGCCGCGTGAGCGGCACGCTCGTCCTGGACTGCGAAGGCCTGTCCAAACTGGTGCGACGCACGCCCGAGATCACCGAGTGGCTGGCCGCGGCCGAAGCCGAAGACATCCGCGTCGTCACCAGCTCCGTCACCCTCGTCGAAGCACGCGACCCGAGGGTCAACCAGGCCCGCTTCGACTACGCAGTCTCCCGCGTGAACATCATCCCGCCCACAGAAGCCGTCGCCCGCCATGCGAGCAAGCTCCTGGCCGCGGCCGGACTGCACGGCCACAAGTACGCCCTCGACGCCATCGTGGCCGCCACCGCACTCACCTCGCCAGCCCCAGCGAGCATCCTGACATCGGACCCCGAAGACCTCCTGATGCTCTGCGGCCCCAGCATCCGCGTCATCAAGGTCTGACCGCGAGGCCGCGACCCGACCCACCTCTTGTGCGAATCAGAGCGGTCCGGAAGTCCCCGGAGCATTCTCGGAGCGATGACGCCCCGGGTCAGGACGGGGGCGTCTCGTTCACCATGCGGGTCACCGCGTCTCCCGCCTCGGGCAACTCGGAGAACACGCAGTCCCAGCGCGCTCCGAGTTCCTCCAGCGCGGCGGTCGGCGAATGACCGTTCGTCGCCGCGTTCAGGTCCGCCATCTCCGCGAAGAACCCGTCCAGGGCGGGCGAGGTGATGAACAGGAACCGGCACTCGACCGCTCCGGCGTTGTAGGGCCGGTGGATCTCGCCTCGGGGCACGACCGCGTACTCCTCCGCGCTCAGCGTCAGCGTCCGTGCGCCGACGTCCAGGCTCAGCTCGCCCTCGAGGACCCGGAAAGCCTCTTCGTGGTGCTTGTGCACATGAGGTGGCGGGCCCGGCGCGTGGGGAGAGTGAGAATACTCGATCAGCGAGTACGCCCCTCCGGTCGCGGAGCTGTCGATCTTCACGGTCATCGGCGCGCCGGTCGGGCCGCGAAACCTGCGCCCCTGGCGGGCCGCCACGACTGCCGGATCACTCATACCGCACCACCGTCTCCGATCCACCCCGCAGTCCCATCATTCCGCTTCTGCTCGTCACCGGCCATCGCCGACGTCCGCCGGCTCCGGGCCGGGCTCACGGCACGGCGAGCATTTGATTGCGTATCCGTGGATCCGCCTCCTCGGATATCCGCAGGCACAGCCGTGACATAGCTTCGGGCCGCGGTGACCGGGCTTGCGGAAGGAACCTGCGCGCGTCGTCCTTCGGGGTCCCAGCCGGAAGGGCCTGCGCCCTGCGGGCAGCAGTCGGCCGGGCGTGCTCCGCTGCGCGCCGTTTCGCCGAAGGGCCTTCCGTACGCCCGGGCATCCGCATCCCCCCGCGTGCGCGGACCGTGACCGCGGGCGACCGCCCGTGAAGAGGTACGTCCGTTGTCGTTCGCCGAGAATGGGCCTGGGCATCACTGTGGTGGGCCCGGGCCACGGGACGACGGAGAGCGAGGGTGGCGACGTGATCGCGACGTGTGGTTCTGCCCGACGGTCCCTCGCCCGCGCCTTCGCCGCCCCCGACGCCGGGCCGGTGCTGCTGTTCGTCGAAGGCGCCGCCGGGCTCGGCAAGACGCATCTGCTGCGCGAGCTGGCCGATCTGCCCGAGACGCCGGACGTGGCCCGTCTGTGGTGGCGGTGCGGGGCCGAGGGTGGGCGGCCTGAGGAGGACGAGGTCTGGCGGGAGCCGGCCCTGCTGCTCGTGGACGACGTGCACCGGGCGGACGAGGACGAGCTGCGACGGCTGCGACGGGTGCTGGAGGGGATGGAGCCCGGATCGGCGGCCGCTGTGACCTACCGCCCCGAGGAACTCCCCGTCCCCGGGATGCCGTTGGGCGGATCCGCCATGACGTACCCCTTCCGGCTGACCGTGCTCGGGGACCGCCTGGCGCCCTGGGACGAGGAACGCGTCCGGCGGGCAGCCGCGGACGTGCTGGGCGAGAGCTGTACGGCCGAGGTCGTGAGCGCGCTGCGCGAGCGCACCGGTGGGGTTCCCCGGGCGGTCGTCGATCTGCTGGCCATGCTGCGGGAACAGCGCCCGGGCTTCACCGGCACCGCCGCCGAGGTGGCCGCGGCCGGGGTGCCGGCCCGGCTGGCGGAGCTGGTGCTCAGCCGGACGTACGCGGTGTCCTCGGCGCACCGGCCGCTGGTCTGGGCGGCCGCCGTCCTGGACGGGCCCGCCGCCCGGGACGAGCTGATCGGGGTGTCGGGGCTCGGGGCCGTACCGGGGAGCGACGCACTGCTGCGGGCCCTGGCGAGCGCGGCCCTGGCGGAGCTGGGCGAGGGACGCTACGGCTTCGCCGTGCCGCTGGCCGCCGGCGCCGTACGGGACACCGTGCCCGGTCCCGTACGGCAGGATCTGCACCGGCGGGCGGCCGGGGTGCTCAGCCGCAGGCAGCCCGTGCCGTGGGCCGCCGTGAGCGCACACCACCGGGCGGCCGGCGAGTACCGCGGCTGGCTCAGGGCGGTGGAGAAGGCGGCCGAGTCGGCGTCGGCGTCCGGCCGGCACCAGGAGGCGATCACTCTGCTGGAGCGGACGCTCGCCACCCCCGGCATCCCCCCGCAGGCCCGGGCCCGGCTGGCGCCGCTGCTGGCCCGTAACGCGGTGACCGGGCTGCGCTCGGACCAGACCGTGGAGGTGCTCGCGCAGATCGTGCAGGACGCGGATCTTCCCCCGGCCGTACGCGGGGAGCTGCGGCTCGACCTGGGGCTGATGCTCTCCAACCAGATGGGCCGGTTCGCCGAGGGCTGGCGGGTCCTGGAGGTCGCCGCCGCCGAACTGCGCGAGGTGCGGTCGGTGCTGGCCGCCCGCGCCATGGCGGCCCTGGTCACTCCCTACTGGCCGGGCGCCTCCCTCGACGTCCACCGGGGGTGGCTGATCAAGGCGGCGGCCGCCGCGGACGACAGCGGGGACGACGCCATGCGGACGGCGGTACTGGCCAACCATGTGGGGCTGGCCATGAGTTGGGCCGACCCCGAGGCCTGGGACCTGGTGGAGCGGCTGCCCGTGCAGAGCACGGACCCCGCCTGCGCCCGGCAGGCTGCGCGCGGTCTGTGCAACGCCGCGGACTCCGCCGTCTGGCTCGGCTTCTACCGGCGCGTGGACGGTCTGCTGGCCGAGGGGCGCGAGCTGGCCACCCGCAGCGGCGCGCCGTACACGGAACACAGCGCGTCGGGGACACGGCTGCTCCAGGAGTGGTGGACCGGCCAGTGGCTGGGCCTGGCCAAGCGGTGCGAGGACTTCGTCGCCGACACGGCGGACATGCCGTTCCTCGCCTCCGACGCCTACGTCGTACGCGGCTTGCTCGCCGTCGCCCAGGGGGACTGGGGCGAGGCCCGGGCCTGGCTGTCCCAGCGCGGAACCTTCGGTACGGAGAACCTGCCGGTGCCCCTCGGCGCGACGGCGGCCGGCGCCGTGATCCGCCTGACGCTGGCCCGCCAGGAGGTGGCCGACGCGGCGGAACAGGCGCGGGCGGCGTGGACGGTGGTGGCCGAGAAGGGGGTGTGGCCCTGGGCGGCGGAACTCGCGCCGTGGGCCGTGGAAGCCCTGGCGCGGGCGGGTGACACGGACACGGCCCACGCCATGGTCCGGGACTTCGCCCAGGGCCTCGGCGACGCGGACGCGCCCGCCGCCAGGGCCGCGCTGGCCTGGAGCCGGGCCGTACTCGCGGAGAACGAGGCGCTGGCCGAGGGGCGGCCGGACCGTCTGCCGGCAGCCGCGGAGACGTACCGGAAGGCGGCAGCGGCCTACGCGGCGCTTCCGCGCCCCTACAGCGAGGCACTGACCACGGAGTGCGCGGCGCGCTGCGTGCTCGCGGCGGACGCGGTGGGCGGGGAAGCCCCGGCCCACTCGGCGGACCCGGCCGGCCCGAAAGCCCTCGCAGCCTCAGCAAGCCCCGCCGACGACCGCGCCACCGCCGCCTCGGCCATCGCCGAACTGGAGTCCTGCGCCCAGCACTTCACCGACCTCGGCGCCGTCTGGGACGCGACGCGGGCCCGGGCCCTGCTGCGCACCCGGCAGCCGGCCAGGAAGGGCCGCCCGCCCGGACGCCCGTCGCACTCCGACCAGCTGTCCCCCCGGGAGGCCGAAGTCGCCCAGCTCGCGTCCTCCGGCCTCACCAACCGGGAGATCGCCGCGACCCTGCATCTCTCCCCGCGGACCGTGGAGCAGCACATCGCCGGTGCCATGCGGAAGACCGGCGCGCTCTCCCGCCGCGACCTCGCTCACCGGCTCTGAGGTCACCGGCAACGAGGTCACCGGCTACGAGGTCACGGACTCCGGGCTCACCGGCTCCGAGGGGTGTCCAGGGGCAGAAAGGACCTGGCGGCCCAGAAGCTCCGGTCGTGCTCCCAGACGGCCACGGTCGCGGCCGCCCAGTCGAACACCCAGCCGGAACGTACCCCGCGCGCTCCCCAGCCGTCCGGGCGCCGGCGCGGGATGGCGAAGCCCGCCTTCTGTGCGGCGACCGCCGCGTCGCACGCCTCGCGCGCGATGCGCAGGGCATCCGACTCGGTCTCCGCGCACCCGGTGAAGACGTGCAGGCCGCACCGGTCGGGCTGCACGGCGTTCCGGGTGGGGACATTGACCTGGAAGTAGAGCTCGGCCATGACGCCATCTCCTCGGTGTCGCGGTTTGTCCACCGTACGAGGCGCGTCCGCCCCTCAATATCCGGAATGACCCGATCACCTATACGTATCTCGTGCGCGCCCCGTACGTATCCCGGCTCCCCACGGGCCGTCCCGGCCGCGCTCGACCCGCATCCGGCCGCCCGACGTCCGGCGGGTGGCGGGCGAGCCGCGTGCCCGGCGCCGCCGCCCCGCCGCGACGCACACCGCAGGGGGCCGGTCCGTGCGCACAACGCCGTATCCGTGATTCACGCCCACGGATAAAAAATGCGCACGCTCTGTCACTAGGTTCCCCCCACCGATTCTGCGGACGAAAAGCCCATCACCATCGGGACCGTCCAGTGTTCTGGCGGGACTGGACCCCGCCGGGGTGTACGACGCCGGCTCCTGGGCGGTCTTCACCAACATTTACCAGAACCTGCTCACCTTCGAACCGGGGTCGCCCACCCCCAAGCCCGACGCGGCCGAGTCCTGTGAATTCACCTCCCCGCAGAATGCGTTCGAACGAATGCTTCACCGCCGTCGCCGTGAGGCGGTTCCCGTTGGAGAACGTGAGGCCGTCACGGAGTTCGCACCGGTACGTGGTGAGTGCGGGGCCCGGCTGCGGGAGGAGAAGAGCGTCTCGGGGTCGGGGCCCTATGTCATCGCGTCGTACACGGCCGAGAAGTCCATCACCTTGAGACCGAACACCGCGTACAAGGGCGCCGGGACCAAACGCGGGGTCGCGGTCGAGGTCCATTACTTCGAGACATCACGACACGTCGAGGAGGCCTGGAACACCCGGACGGTCGACATCGCCTACGCGGGACTTCCGGCCGCCACCCTCGCCGGGATCGACCCCAGCGACGAGGATGTCCGCCTATCCGCCGGAGACAGCGCCGAGGCGCACTACCTCGTGCTGAACATGCGCTCCCCGGACAAGGCGTTGGGGCGCGCCGAGACCCGCAGAGCCCTGGCCTCGCTCATCGACCGCGGGCGCCTTGCGGGCGAGGTGTTCGAGCACACGGTGACGCCGCTGTACTCACTCGTCCCGCAGGGCGTCGTCGGACACAGCACGGCGTTCTTCGACCGCTACCCGGAGGCGGATGCCGCCTACGCGGCCGGGCGTCTGCGGTCCGCCGGCATCACCACTCCGGTACGCATCAAGCTCGGCCACCAGAACGGTATCGCCTGGTGGGGACCGGCAATGTCCTCGGCAGCGGCTACACATCGGCCGAGGTCGACCACGCCATCAGGGACACCCAGCGGTTCACCGATCACAGCAAGGCCATGCAGCGGTTCCGGGCGGTCCAGGACACGATCGCGAAGGACGCTCCCCTGATTCCCGTCTGGCACAAACAGCGCCATGTCGTGACGCGTTCCACCGTCCTGGGCGGACATCTCCTCGCCGAGGACGCCATCTGGCGGCTGGGGGAACTCCGCAGGCTCTGAAGGGGCTTTGGACCTCTGAAGGGCTTAGGGCCTCTGAAGCTCCTCCCGCATTATCTGCGTATCCGTGAATGCGCCGATCCGGGTATCCCGGGGCGCGCCGGGCCTCAATAGTTCGGCTCGCGGCGGGTTCTGAACTCGCCGTCGGCCGGGGCCCGGCGCTTCACCCCCCATACGGGTCTTCGGCTGTCATCCGGAAGGAATCAGCGTGCGCAACACACGTAAGTACAGCCTTGCCGCCGCGGGCGTCCTGCTCTCGGCCGCCACGGTTCTGGGAACCCAGAGCATGGCGCAGGCGCAGGACGCGGCGACCACGCCCCGCTACCAGCCCGAGATGGTCCGGGCGTTGGCCGCTTCGCTCGGCGTGAGCGAGAAGGCCGCGGTCGACCGGCTGGACCGGCAGGACGCCCAGCAGGGCAAGCTCGCCGAGCTGCGGAAGCGCGGCATATCCGGCGACGGGGCGTTCTTCGACGCCTCGGGCCGACTGACCGTCAACGCCGGCGACCAGGCCGAGGCGGCCCGGATCGAGAAGGCCGGCCTCGATGCCCGCGTGCCCGCCAGAGGCCAGGCCGCACTCGACAGAATCAAGGCCGAGCTGGACCGCCTCGCCGCCGGAAAGGCTCCTTCCGGTGTGGTCGCCTGGTCCGTGGACCTGCCCGCCGACCAGGTGACCGTGAAGGTCAACAACGAGCGGGGAGCCGCCGCCAAGGCGTTCATCGCCCAGGCCGCCGAGCACGGCTCCGCCGTCCGGATCGTGCGCGGCCAGGAGAAACTGGAGGCCAAGGCCGCGATCTACCCCGGCAGCAAGATGACGTTCAACAACACCACCCAGTGGTGTTCCGTCGGCTACGGCGCCCGTGACAGCTCGGGCCGGCAGTATCTGGTGACCGCCGGGCACTGCGTCACGAACACCCTGCGCTACGACGGGGCGGCCTTCGCCCAGGGCTACAAGACCCGGTACGCGCTCGGCACCCGCAGCGTCGACATGGGGATCCTGACCATCAACTCCGGTCACTCGATCACCACCAGCGTCGGCACCTGGGGCAACAGCAACCCGGTCGCCGTCCGCGGCGGCACCCGCGCCTCGTCCGGCGCCGCGGTCTGCAAGTCCGGTGCCACCACCGGCTGGACCTGCGGCACGATCGGCTCGTACAACAACACCGTCACCTACGTCGACCGCAACGGCGGCCCCGACACGGTCGTCAGCGGCCTGGCCACCTCCAGCGTCTGCGTCGAGGGCGGCGACAGCGGCGGCGCGTACATCTCCGGGAACCAGGCCCAGGGCATGACCTCCGGCGGCCCGACCGACCAGCAGTGCACCGGCGGGGTCAACTCGCGCGGCTCGTCCTACTTCCAGCCGCTCGACGACGCCCTCCGCTACTACGGGCTGACGCTCAACACCAACTAGGCACCCACAAGGCGCCAACGGGGACACCCCTCACAGAACCGGCCGGGGGCCGCTCGCACGACCTGCGAGCGGCCCCCGGTCGCGCCCGGCTCCCGGTCACGCCACCGCTCCCCATTCCGGGACAAAGTACCCGATATGTTGCTAGTTTTCCCTGGTTGGCCGATGACCGCACCGACGAGGGAATTCATGAGCCATCCCGAGGCCCCGCCCCGACCGGCCGCCAAACTGACGCTCCCGACCCTGACCGCGATGGTGGTCGGCTCGATGGTCGGGGCCGGAGTCTTCTCGCTGCCGAGCCGGTTCGCGCAGGAGACCGGGGTCGCGGGGGCCCTGATCGCCTGGGCGGTCGCGGGGACGGGCATGCTGATGCTCGCCTTCGTCTTCCAGGCCCTCGCCGTGCGGCGGCCGGACCTGGACGCCGGGGTCTACGCCTACGCCAAGGCGGGGTTCGGCGAGTATCTCGGCTTCTTCTCCGCCTTCGGCTACTGGGCCAGCGCCTGCGTCGGCAACGTCACCTACTGGGTGCTCATCATGTCGACGCTCGGCGCGGTGGCGCCGGTGCTGGGCGACGGCGACACGGTGACGGCGGTGGTCGTCTCCTCGGTGGGGCTGTGGGGGTTCTTCCTGCTGATCCGGCGAGGTGTGAAGGAGGCGGCGGCGATCAACCGGATCGTCACCGTCGCGAAGATCGTGCCGATCCTCTTCTTCGTCGTGCTGGCGCTCTTCTATTTCGAACCGTCCGTCTTCGCCGACAACTTCAGCGGCACCGACGAGGCAGGCACCCTCTTCGACCAGGTCCGCGGAACGATGCTCGCCACCGTGTTCGTCTTCCTCGGCGTCGAGGGCGCCAGCGTCTACTCGCGGCACGCCAAACGCCGTGAGGACGTCGGCCGGGCCACCGTCCTGGGCTTCCTGAGCGTGTTCGCCGTCTTCGCCTCGGTCACGATCGTCAGTTACGGGCTGCTGCCGATGGCCGAGATCGCCGAGCTGCGGCAGCCGTCGATGGCCGAGGTGCTGGAGTCGGCGGTCGGGACGTGGGGGAAGGTCTTCATCAGCGTCGGCCTCATCGTCTCCGTGCTCGGCGCCTATCTGGCCTGGACCCTGATGGCCGCCGAGGTCCTCTTCGTCGCTGCCGAGGACAGGGACATGCCGCGCTTCCTGGGGCAGTCGACCGCGGCGGACGTACCCGAGAACGCGCTGCTCCTGACCACGTGCCTGAGCCAGATCGTGCTCGTCGTGACGCTCTTCTCCGACGACGCGTTCACCTTCGCCCTCGATCTGACCAGCGCGCTGAGCCTGATCCCGTTCCTGCTGGCCGCCGGCTTCGCGGTGAAGGTGGCGGCCCGGCCGGAACGCTGGGGCGCGGTGGGGCGCTCCACCCGGCGCGAGCTGGTCATCGCCGTCGTGGCGACGCTCTACACCGCGTTCCTGCTGTACGCGGCCGGGCCGAAGTTCGTCCTCGTCTCCTTCATCCTCTACGCCCCGGCGACCTTCCTCTTCGTCAAGTCCCGCAGGGAGCAGGGACGCAGGCTCTTCTCCCCCGGGGAGGCGCTCATCTGCGCGGTGTCGGTCATCGGCGCCGCGGCCGGGATCGCGGCCCTGTCCGCCGGCTGGATCGAGCTCTGAGCGCCCGCACCCCGTCGCCCCCTCCCCCCAGCGAGTGAAAGGCCCACCGTGACACCTACCGCCCCCGCTTCCGCCCTCGGCGTCCACTCCGAGGTGGGGCGGCTGCGCAAGGTCCTGGTCTGCGCCCCCGGCATGGCCCACCGCCGGCTGACCCCGACCAACTCCGACGATCTGCTCTTCGACGACGTGATGTGGGTGGAGAACGCCCAGCGCGACCACGCCGACTTCGTCGCCCAGCTCACCGAACGGGGGGTGGAGGTCGTCGAACTGCACGCGCTGCTGGCCGCCACCATGGAGATCCCCGAGGCCAGGTCCTGGCTGCTCGACCGGAAGATCGACGCGAACGAGGTGGGCCTCGGGCTGGTCGACGACACCCGTGCCTTCCTCGACTCCCTGACGCCGCGCCGGCTGTCCGACCATCTCATCGGCGGCCTGGCCATCGCCGACCTCCCGGAGGAGTTCCGTTCGGCGTACGTGGGTCTGGCCCGGGAAGGCACGGGGGCGCGGGAGTACCTGATGCCGCCGCTGCCCAACACCCTCTACACCCGGGACACCACCTGCTGGCTCTACAGCGGGGTGACGCTCAACCCGCTCTACTGGCCCGCCCGGCACGACGAGACCCTGCTGATGAAGGCGGTCTACACCTTCCACCCCGACTTCCGGGGCTCCACGATCTGGTGGGGCGACCCCGAGAAGGACTGGGGCCGGGCCACGTTCGAGGGCGGCGACATCATGCCGGTCGGCAACGGCGTCGTCCTCATGGGGATGAGCGAACGGACCTCCCGCCAGGCGATCACCCAGGTCGCGGCGGCGCTCTTCGCACAGGGGGCGGCCGAGCACGTCATCGTCGCCGGGATGCCGAAGCTGCGCTCGGCGATGCACCTGGACACCGTGTTCACCTTCGCGGACCGGGACATCGTCACGCTGTACCCGCGCATCATGGACGGCGTCCACACGTTCTCGCTGCGGCCCTCGGACCGGGCGCCCGGCATCGAGATCACCGACGAGGGCGCCACTCCGTTCACCGAGGTCGTGGCCCGCGCCCTGGGCCTGCCCCAGCTGCGGGTGATCGAGACGGGCGGCGACGTCTACGCCTCGGAGCGCCAGCAGTGGGACAGCGGCAACAACGCGGTGGCCCTGGAGCCCGGGGTGGTCTTCACGTACGACCGCAACACCCAGACCAACGCCCTGCTGCGGCGGGCCGGGGTGGAGGTCATCACGATCGTCGGCGCGGAGCTGGGGCGGGGCCGGGGCGGCGGGCACTGCATGACCTGCCCGCTGATCCGCGACGCGGTGGCGTTCTGACGGTGTACGGGCACGGGCACGGATCCGCGTAGGGCGCGGACCCCCGGATCCGTACCGCGCGAGCCACCGCCCGGCACGGGCCCGTACCCGTACCCTCGCGAGCTACCGCCCGGCGCGCGCCCGCTCCTTCGCCAGCCAGGGGCCGAACTCGCTCTCCAGCACCAGCCGCCCCAGCTTGCGGTACTCCTGGAGCACCGCCGTGACGAGCTGGTCCATGGTCAGCGGGGCCCCCGACTCCGCCGCGAGGTAGGCGGCGGTCACCGCGCAGGCCCGGATCGAGCCGCCCGCCAGCTCGAAGCGGTCCGCGCAGAACTCCAGGTCGAGCGTGGCGTCGCGCGGGATCGCCGGGCCCAGGCAGCGGTCCCAGAGGGCGAGGCGCTGGCGGGCGTCGGGCATCGGGAACTCCGCGATCACGTCGAGGCGGCGGGTGAACGCCTCGTCGAGGTTGGCCCGGAGGTTGGTGGTGAGCACGGCGATGCCGTCGAAGGACTCCATGCGCTGGAGCAGATAGGCCGACTCCATGTTGGCGTGCTTGTCGCGGGAGTCGTTCACCTGGGAGCGCTTGCCGAAGATCGCGTCGGCCTCGTCGAACAGCAGGATGCCGTTGACGTCGGACGCCTCGGCGAAGATGCGCTCCAAGTTCTTCTCGGTCTCCCCGATGTACTTGTCGACCACCGTGGAGAGGTCCACGACGTAGAGCTCCATGCCCAGTTCGGCGGCGACCACCTCGGCGGACATCGTCTTTCCGGTGCCGGACTCCCCGGCGAACAGGGCGATGACGCCTCTCCCCCGGCCACCGCCCGGCCGCATCCGCCACCGCCCGAGCACCGTCTCGCGGTGGCGGGCGCGCAGGGCGAGTTCGGCGAGCTGGGTGCGGGTGGCCGGGGGCAGCACCAGGTCGTCCCAGCCGACGCCGGGCTCGATGCGGCGGGCGAGCCGTTCCAGGCCCGCGCCGTTCTGGGCGCGGACCGCCGCCCGCAGGTCCTCCGGGGTGACGGGCCGGGGTCCGAGCACGGCCAGCCGGGAGGCGACGGTGGCGGCCCGGCGCAGCTGTCCGGAGTCGAGCCGGTAGGCGGCGGCCGCCTCGATCAGCGCGTCGTCGGCGGTGGCGTGCGCGGCGGACAGGCCGACCGAACGGCCCGCTTCGGCGAGCGCCCGCCGCCACTGCCGCGCCATGCCGTCGGGGCCGGGCGGCGGGACGGTGACGGGCACCGGGCTCTCCGGGGTCCACAGCGGATCCCAGTTCTTCTTCCCGTACGCGATGAGGGGCGTGGAGCCGAGCGCCGCGCACAGGGAGGCGAGCAGCCGGGCTCCCTCGGGGCGTTCGGGGGCGAGCGTTTCGAGCGGGCCGAGGACCACCCCGGCCCGGCCGAGGCGGGCTTCCATCGCCAACGCCCTGACGAGCGAGGCTGGTTCGGGGGCGGTGGCGAGCGCGGCGATGTCGACGACGAGCGCGCGCCGGCCCGCGGTGCGCAGGGCGTCGACCGCGAGGCCGTGCGGGTCGCCGCCCCGGTCGAGCAGGTGGACCAGACCGCTGCCGGTACCGAGGGCGGCCGCGACCCGGGGGACCTCGGGCCGCCCGTCCGGCTCCGGGGCGCGGGTGTCCTCCCGGACGATCCCGCGCAGCCGGCCGTCGGTCTCGTCGTCGCCGAGGAGATACGCGGTGACCCGGTCGGGCACGCACAACAGGCGTGAGAGCAGAGGACGTTCGGTGTCGGCGGTCTCCAGCAGGCCGCCCGCGACGAGCGGCGCGGACGGGGAGAACCGGAAGCGGCCGGGGCCGGCGGCGGGCAGCCCGCAGAGTTCCAGGGCCAGGCCGATGGTGGGCCGGCGGCGGGTGAGGTCGTCGTTGAGGTAGCCGTACAGCCGCTCGAACCGGGGGTCGATGTCCGGGGCGAGAGCGACCAGCAGGAGGTCGATGTCCGGCGGGGCGAGGCCGAAGCGTTCGGCCACCTCACGGAGTCGACCGCCGCTTTCCGCGTCGGACGACGCCCCGTCCCCGTACGCCGGTACGGGCGTGAACGCGTCGCGGGTCTCCAGGACGCGGGCCGCGGCCTCGGGGGTGAGGTACTGCCCCCGGTAGGGGTCGTCGGGGTCCGGGTCGACGGCCCGGCGGGCGGCGACGGCTTCCCGGACCCGCTGCTCGACACGGCCGAGCCGCTCCCAGAGCGACTCGACATCGGTCAACTCGGATGTCCGTGACGATTGTTGAACTGTCGGGGTCATCGTGCGGCGTTCCCCCGCCTGCGTCGGCCGGGCGGCAGGCGCCGTTCCCGGGGTGCGGCGAAGCCCTGCCCGCCGGGATCGGTCGCCCCGTCGTAGCGCAGGCGGCGGCCCGGGTCGCCGGGGCCGCCGTCCACATGCGGCGCGGTCTTCATGACAAGGCCCTCGGTGACCGGTGGTCCGGCGGCGGTGCGTTCGCCGGCCAGCGGGGCGAGGACCCGGAGGTCGATGGCGGCCTTCAGTTCGCCGCCGAGCGCGGACCAGACGTCGGAGGCGGACGGGCCGCCGGCTCCGGGGCCCGCCGCCTCCAGCTCGACGGTCAGGCCGAGTTCGGCGAGGCTGCCGGTGTGCAGCCGGGCGGGCAGCGTGTCCGTGCGGACGAGGGTGCGCAACACCTCGGAGAGCAGCCGGTGTTCGTCCTGCGGCCGGTTGGTCCAGGCGGTGACCAGGTAGGTCAGCTCGAACCAGCGCGGTGGGGTCCGCCACCCGGTGATCACGCCCTCCTCGTCGTGCGTCTCCGCCGTGCCGGTACGCCGCCGGCCCGCGTCCTCGCGGATGCCGTGCAGGAAGACGCTGATGGTCGGGGCGTTGCGGCGGGCGGACCAGTCCTTCGTCGGGGCGTCGAAGACCAGATCGACGCCGCTGTCCTCCAGTCCGGCCTCGGCCAGCAACAGCCGCAGCCCTTCGTCGACTTCGTGGATCATCGGCGGATCACCGTGTCGGGCGGGGTGATGGTGCCGAGCACCACGAGGAAGTCCGTCTTCACCGGGCTGAACCCGGGGCCCTTCGCGATGATGTCGCGCGGCCCGGTCTCGTCCTTGGCCAGGATGAGGAGCTGGGCGATGAACGTGCCGTCGCCCAGCGGCCGGGTCGGGGCAGCGGCGGCGGTGATGCCGGGCTTCCAGCTGAGGGTGACGGGCGCGCCGGGCGGGAAGTCCTTGCCGCGTACGGAGGTGACGAACCCGGGCTTGCCGATCTCGGGCACCGCGATGATCCGGGGTTGCAGGATGCGCAGCGGGATCCGGGAGACGTTGTCGCGGAGGTTGGCGTCGGTGCCGGTGGTCGTGAGCGACGCGGTGATCGTCGTACGGAGCGCCTTGTCGGGCGAGAGGACGACGCTGATGACCGTGGAGGCACGGGGCGCGAGGTCGGGGAGCGTGCACGCACCACGGGCGCAGCCTGCCGGCAGCGCTCCGGCGGGGATGCCCCGGGGCAGTCCGAGGTCCAGCCGGAGGCCGGTGGCCAGGGCGTTCCTGCCGTTGCGCACGGTGTACGTGACGACCACCTTGCCGCCGACGTAGCCGGGGCTGGGCTGGGCCCGCACGGTGACGGCGGGTCCGGCCTCGGGCGCGGGCGGCGGGGGTGCGGGGGCCGGTGGCGGGGGCGGAGTGGTCGTGGGCGGCGGAGTGGGCGCCGGGGTCGTCGGCGTGGGGGTCGGGGACGGCGGGTCCGTGGTCGGCGGAGGCGTCGTCGGGGGCGGGGTGGGCGGCGGGGCGTCCTCGACCGGGACGATGGTGCCGGTGGCGTTGTCCGTGGGGTTGGGGTCGATGACGGCCCCGGTGACGGACCAGTTGACGCGCTGGATGCCGGTGGTGACACCGGTCAGCCGGGCGGTGATCTTCACGTCGGCGCCGGGCGGGACGATGCCGAGGGCGCACTGGGGGGTGCCGGGCGCGCAGGTCCCGGCGTCGGTGGTCAGTTCCTCCAGCCGTACGCCGGGCGGGGCGTCGACGGTGAGGGTGGTGCCGGGCGAGGGTGCGGGGCCCCGGTTGGTGACGGTGATGGTCACCTCGGTGTCGGAGCCGACCTCCACGGCGGGCTGGGTGGGCGGCGCGGTCAGCGACAGGTCGACGGACTGCTGGAGGGCCGGCTCCTTCTGCCGTCCGGCGTGCGTGTTGTCGACGGGGGTCAGGTCACCGGAGGCGAGGTCGAGGACGGAGAGCTGCTCCATGGAGCTCGGGGCGAGTTCGCGGCGCGCGCTGAACACGAGCCGGTCCCCGCCGGGGGTCCAGGCCACGTCGCGGGGCTGGTGGGGGCCGGTCGCGGAGGTGTCGGGGATCGGCAGGTCGCAGCCGGCCGGGTTGTCCTTCTGGACGGAGGGCAGCACGACACGGCAGCCGCCGCCGCGCAGGGGCTTGATGATGACGCCGGCCTGCTGGTTGACCCGGCCCCCGCCGTCCTTGCGGTTGAACGCGACCTTCAGGCCGTCCGGGGAGAACGCGGGGCTGTCGTCGATGACGTCGCAGGCGCCGGGGCAGATGGTGGCGCTGAGGTCGCGCTGGTTGCCGAGGTCGGCGACCGGGACGACCCAGATGTGCTTGTTGCCGCCGTTGCCGTTGATGACGTGGTTACGGGTGAAGGCGAGGTTGACGCCGTCGGAGGACCAGGTCGGCTGGGCGTCGCCGCCGGTCTGCTGACCCGCGGGCGGCCGGACCTCGTCGAGGATCTCACCGCTGGCGACATCGGCGACGAGGATGCGGCTCGGGCCCGCCGCGCCGCCGGTGCCGCCGGGCGAGGTGCGGGTGAAGGCGAGCTTGGTGCCGTCGGGCGAGAAGGCGGGGTCGGTGTCCCAGTCGTTGGCGCCGCGCCCGGCGAGCGGCAGCGCCGCCGCGTTCCTCCCGTCGGCGTCGGCCATCCAGATCCGCTCGACCCGCCCGGCGTCGGTGTCCTCGAACCGGGTGACGACGATGCGGCGGCCGTCGGGCGTGTAGCTCTGCCGCTCGGTCCAGGGATCGAAGCCCGGGCGCGGGTTGAACAGGCGGTCCACGGCGGCGTCCTGGTTGGTGCGCGCCTCCGGGTCCTCCTTGAGGATCGTGAGGCCCAGGTCGCGGGGGTCGGAGCCGTCCTGGCGTACGTCCTGGAGCGTCACGATCTGCGCGGCGGCCAGCAGTTCGTCGGGCTTCTTGACGGTCTCGGGGTCCGGGGTGATGCGGGGGACGACGACGGTCCCGGCCGGGGGGAACCAGGTGGGCGGCCCCACCTCGCGGTTCTCGTTGACCAGTTGGTCCGGTGGGTTGGGGTCGAAGGCTGTCACCCGGTAGACGTGGTCGAAGTCGTCGCAGCCGCAGGTGTGGTAGGGGCTGAGGAAGACGATGTCCTTGCCGTCGGGCAGCCAGGAGGCCGACCGGGTGCCCCATTCGGCGTGCCCGCCGACCAGCAGCGGGCGGTCGGTGCCGAGGCCTTCGGTGGCGCGGAGTTCGGTGCCGTCGTCGACGTTCGGGTCGGGGTTGGTGGTGAGGGTGTACGCGACGGTGTTCCGGTCGGCGGGGTCGGTGCCCGGGTTCCAGGTCGGCTCGGTGGCGTCACCGGCCCCGGCGTCGCTGATCCGGGTCTGCGGACCGCCCGCGACGTCCCGCACGTATATCTGCCAGCCGAGGGCGGTGTCGCCGTCGCAGGCGTACGCGATCCGTGTGCCGTCCGGGGACCAGGTCGGGGACTCCTCGTTGTCGGCGGTGTCGGTGAGCCGCCGCAGATTCGAGCCGTCGACGCCGACGGACCACAGGTCGCGCTGGACCGTGCCGCCGGGGCCGGGCTCCGCCGAGTCGAAGACGACGGTCCGCCCGTCCGGGGAGAGTTCGGGACGGGCCGCGTCCCGGCCGTCGGTGAGCCGGCGCACCGACCCGTCCGCGCCACGTACGTACACCTGGGGCTTGGCGCTGTCCCGCAGGCTGGTGAAGACCAGGACGTCACCTCGGGCGGAGGGGTCCTGGTCGTAGTGGGCGGGCCCGTCGCCGAACAGCGGGTCGGTGTGGTCCTGGTCGTTGGCCCGCCCGAGGCTGCGGTGTTCGGTACCGGCGAAGGCGATACGCCCCGCCTGGCCCGGTTCGGCGTCCGCCGCGGCGGCGACGGCCTGGCCCGCCCCGTCCGGTGCGGCGGCCGATCCGACCAGCAGCAGCGGCGCCAACAGCACCACCGCGCCGGTCAGTCGGCCCAGCCGGGAATGCTTCGCCGGGCCAGCAGTGCCGGTCACGGCCCACCTCACAGTCTGTCGATGACTCTCCACCGGCCAGCTTCGCGCCCGCGCGGGGGCGATGGACAGGCCGCGAGTACCCGGACCGGGGGAAGGGACCGCTGCCCTTTGCGGCGGTCGCCCTGGCTCCGGGCGGCGGTCGCCCTGCCTCAGATCAGCCCGTGGCGCATCGCGTAGCCCACCGCGTGGGCCCGGTTGCGCAGTTCGAGGCGGGTCGCGACCTCGTGCAGCACGTTCTTGACGGTGCGTTCCGAGTACGAGGTCTTCTGCGCGATCTCCGCGGTGTCGCAGCCCTCCGAGACCAGCCGGATCATCTCCGCCTCGCGCGCGGTGAGTGTGGACAGGGTGAGCCCCCGGGGGTCGAGGACCGTGCGCTGGAGGGAGCTGACGTGGTCGAGGAGCTTGCCGAGCAGATCGCCCGGCAGGACGCCCTCGCCGTTGGCCATGGCGCGCACCAGGTGGACGAGCCGGTCCTGGTCGGCCTCGGCACGGCGGAGGACGGCGGCGACCCCGCACTCGATCATGGTCTGGAGGGCGCCCGACTCGAAGTACCCGACGACCAGTCCGGTGCGGGTGGAGGTGTTGCGCTGGAGGCGGTGGAGGAGCTGGACGGTGGACTCGCCCACCGTGTCCACCACGACCAGGGAGACCTGCGCCCGGTCCGCCTCGGCCTCCGGGAGCAGTTCTATCTCGGGGCGCACCCGCAGTTGGTGGACCATGCCGGTCTGCAGGATCAGGTCCTCCGCGTACACCGCGACGGAGACCCTGCCCCCGGGCGCTCCCCCGGCGCCGGGCGTGCGGCGGTCGGCGGCGTCGGGCCTGCGGTACTGCCCGCGTGCCGCCGTGCTGTTCGTCGTTTCCGTGATCGTCATCGTTCCGTGCCCGTCTTCCTCAGGTACTTCAGCCCGATATGCCTGCTGTGCTCGTGATCGCCCGTGCCGGCCGGGGCAGGGCGAGCGGGCCCGGCGCGGGGGCGCGGGGACACCGTGCCGGTGGGCCCGCGGGGCACCACCGCTGCCCGCTTCTTGCCCTTGCGTCTCTGCTGCCGACCCGGGCCGGCGGCCTACCGTCGCAGAGTGACCACATCTGCCGAACTCGCAAGCCCCACGGTGACGGTGTCGCCGGGCGGTACCGCGACGACCACCCTGACCGTGCGCAACGACGGCGACATCGTCGAGGCCTACACCCTCGAAGTGGTCGGCGACTGTGCCGCCTGGACCACCGTCGAGCCGGCGCGTGTGTCGCTGTACCCGGGCACCTCCGAGACGGTGGCCCTCACTTTCGCCCCGCCCCGCTCCCACGAGGTCCGGGCGGGCGAAACCCCCCTGGCCGTACGGGTGCTGCCCGCCGAGCGCCCCGAGTCGGTGGTGGTCCCGGAGTCGACGGTGACCGTTGCGCCCTTCCACGAGCTGCGTACGGAGCTGGAGCCGCGCCGCCGCCGGGGCTGGCTGGGCGCCCGGTTCCGTACCGCCGTGCAGAACAAGGGGAACACCCCGGTCGACGTGGTCCTCGCGGGCCGGCAGGACGGGGAGGACCTGACCCTCGGCTTCACTCCCGACAAGAAGCGGCTGGAGCCGGGCGAGTCGGCGGAGGTCGCGCTGAAGGTCCGGGCCCGGAAGCTGATCTGGTTCGGCGAGCCCGTCACCTGGCCGTTCGAGGTCCTGGCGACCGAAGGCGCCGAAGCTGTCGAGGGCACCGAGGGTGACGCCGACCCCAAGGCCGAGCCCAAGGCCGTGGCCACGGTCCCGGTCGACGACGGCCTGCCCGGTGGGGCCGAACCGCTGCCCGGGGAGTTCGCCCAGATACCCGTGCTGCCCAAGTGGCTGCTGATCGTGCTGGCGGCGCTGCTGGCGCTGTTGCTCGCGTGGTTCGCCCTGGTGCGGCCCGCGGTGCAGAGCACGGCCAAGCAGGCCGGGGCGAAGGCCGCGCAGGAGGAGACCGAGCGGGGCAAGGAACAGGGGTCGACGCCGCCCGGCGGTGCCGAGAACCCGGCAGGCGGCCAGGGCGAGGGAACCGGCCCGGACGGCACGGGCCCCGGTGGGACCGGTTCCGGCCCGGGCGGCACCGGTGGGGGCGGCGGCACCGGCGGAAGCGGTGGCGGCGAGCAGGCCTCCCGGACCATCGACGTGAAGACCCAGGCAGGGGCCACGGCGGAAGGCGCCTACAAGGTTCCGGCCGGGAAGGTGTTCCGCGTCACGGACGTCGTGGTGGCGAACTTCCAGGGCGACGAGGGCCTCGTGACGATCTCCTTCGGCGAGAACAAGATCACGACGATCGCTCTGGAAACCTTCCGCAACCAGGACTATCACTGGGTCACCCCCATTCAGGTTCCGGAGAACGCCACCGTCACCGCTTCCGTCACCTGTGCCAAGCCCGGCACTCCGGCCACCGGACAACAGGCTTCCGGGTGCCATCAGGTTCTGAATGTCAGCGGCGTACTGAGCGATCTCGCTCGATAGAAGGACGATAGAAGGACGTGGGGAGCGCGGCGGAAACAGGGGCGCCGGGCCTTCTGCCGCGCCTGTTGACGAGACAACAACAGAAACCCGGCCGGAAGGAAACCCGGCGTGCCGGGCGGTGGCGGATTCACCCTCCCCACCGCACCGGAGATCTCCACCAGTTCGGTCGTCCGCGGCGTCGACAGCACCGGAAGAATATCCGCTGTCGACGGACGCGAGCACGAACGGGCCTGCTCAGAACCGGTCCTGACGGTTCGGTGAAGGCCGACCGGTGCCCGTTCGGAGTGCTTCCACGCCCGTTTCCGTCGTCCGCACCGGACCGAATCCGCCACTCTTCCCGGCGCATTCTGGCCGAATCGCATCACCTCGGAGTGTTTCCCCCGGTAAACCCCGGACGACCATCGGCCGCCCAGGGTTTACCGGGGAAATGAGATACCAAACACATGGGCTCTCCGGCGCGCTGTCCGGCCTTTCCCCCCATCGCCGAGCCGGGACGGCCCGTTCGGGATCGGCCGTAACACGTTGTTCTCGTTCTCGTCATGTGGGCGGTCGAATACGCGTGGGCGAACGGGAATAGGGGTGAGCGGTTCCGGCCGGGCCGCCAAGGGCAGGGTTACCCGGCGTTCGAGAGCCCGGAAAGGGCAGTCTCCTTGCCCCGGGTCCAGGACTCCGGGACCTACTCCCGGCCCGCGCGGCCGGTCAAGACTGGGCGGTGATCGAGTGACCGTCCAGAAGGAGCGAGCATGCCGTCGTACCTCACCCCCGGTGTTTACGTGGAGGAGGTGCAGTCCGGAGCACGGCCCATCGAAGGAGTCGGCACCGCGGTCGCAGCCTTCGTCGGCTTCGCGGGGACGGGCCCCTTCCACCAGCCGACGCTGGTGACCAACTGGGACCAGTACGTGCAGACGTTCGGCGCCTTCACCGCCGACACCTACCTGGCGCACGCCGTCTACGGCTTCTTCGCCAACGGCGGCGGCGCGGCCTACATCGTGCGCATCGGCGGCCCCGCGCAGGGCGCCGACACCACCGGCCAGGGCTCCGTCGCCCAGGCCCCCGCACCCGTAGCGCTCGGCGGGTTCCTGGTCGCCGCCAAGCCCGGCACGGGCGACGGCCTCTCCGTGGAGATCGCCGACGCCGAGGGCGAGAACCCGCCGGAGGACCGCTTCCGGCTGCTGGTGCGCCAGGGCGGCAAGGCCGTGGAGACGTACGACGTCTCCACCCGCAAGAACGTCAAGGGCTACCTGGTCACCCAGGCCCGCGACTCCAAGCTGATCCAGGTCACCGAGCAGCCCGGCACGGCGCAGAGCCGCCCGGAGAAGCAGACCGTGGCCCTGGCCCCCGCGACGGCGGCCGCGCCCGGCAACGGCGTGGCCCGGCTCGACGCCTCCGAGTACGTGGGCGACGCCTCCGCGCGTACCGGGTTCGCCGGTCTCGAAGCGATCGACGAGATCACGATGGTCGCCGTCCCGGACCTGATGAGCGCCTTCCAGCGCGGCGACATCGACGCCGAGGGCGTCAAGACCGTCCAGCTCGCGGTCATCTCGCACTGCGAGCAGATGGGCGACCGCGTCGCCGTCCTCGACACCCCGCCCGGCATGAACGCCCAGCGGGTGCGCACCTGGCGCAACGAGGACGCCGGCTACGACTCCCGCTACGCGGCCCTCTACTACCCGTGGGTCAAGGTCTTCGACCCGGCGAGCGGCCGCAACTCCCTGGTCCCGCCGAGCGGTCACGTGGCCGGCGTCTGGGCGCGCAGCGACAACGAGCGCGGCGTGCACAAGGCGCCCGCCAACGAGGTCATCCGGGGCGCCGTGGACCTGGAGATCCGGCTCTCCAAGGGCGAGCAGGACCTCCTCAACCCGATCGGCGTGAACTGCGTACGCGCCTTCCCCGGCCGCGGCATCCGCATCTGGGGCGCCCGCACCCTCTCCTCCGACCCGGCCTGGCGCTACCTCAACGTCCGCCGCCTCTTCAACTACCTCGAGGAGTCCATCCTCCTGGGCACCCAGTGGGTGGTGTTCGAGCCGAACGACGACCGCCTCTGGTCGAGCATCCGGCGCAACGTCACCGCGTTCCTCACCGAGGAGTGGCGGCGCGGCGCGCTGTTCGGCCGCACCGCCGAGGAGGCGTTCTACGTGCGCTGCGACCGGAGCAACAACCCGCAGGAGTCGATCGACCTCGGTCAGGTCGTCTGCGAGATCGGCGTGGCGCCGGTGAAGCCCGCGGAGTTCGTGATCTTCCGGCTCTCGCAGTTCTCGGACAGCACCAGCCTCGTCGACGAGTGACCCTCGCGGCCCTTCCCCACCACCCGCAGCACCATCGCAACCGGAACAGGTGACACACAGTCATGGCAGAGGGCGACGCTCTTTCCACCCATATCTTCGGCGTTCAGCTCGGCGGCTATCTCGTGGAGTCCATCCAGGAGATCAGCGGCATGACCGTCGAGGAAGAAGTCGTCGAGGTCCGTCAGGTGACCGCCGAGGGCAAGCAGATCATCCGCAAGCAGCCGGGCGCCCGCCAGGCGGGCGAGGTGACGATCACCCGCGGGCTCGACAAGAGCAGCGAGTTCACCACCTGGATCAAGGAGACCCTCAACAACGGGGCCGTCGACACCGCCCGGCAGAACCTCACCATCGAGATCAAGGACTCGACCGGTGAGACCGTCCGCCGCATCCAGCTGATGCAGGGCTGGGCCTCCAAGTGGGAGGGCCCCTCGCTCAAGGCCGGCGAGTCCAGCGCGGCGACGGAGACGGTGACCATCACCTTCGAGGAGATCGTGGTCGAATGAGGCGCCGGACCGTTACGCCGGGCGCCGGGCTCGAAGAGACCCTCGACAACCTGGCCGCCTCGACCGCCGGCCGCCAGGAGGCCCCGGCCGCCCCGGCGCCCGCCCGCGCGCCCCGGCGCGAACGGGACACGCTGCAGACGGAGTTCGCCTTCGAGCTGCCGCGCGGGTACGTCGACGACGAGGGCCAGGTGCACCGGAACGGCACCATGCGGCTCGCGACGGCCCGCGACGAGCTCAAGCCCCAGATCGACCTGCGGGTGAAGGAGAACCCGGCGTACCTGTCCGTGGTGCTGCTGGCCCAGGTGATCACGCAGCTCGGCCCGGTCACCGACGTCCACACCGGGATCGTCGAGCGGATGTACGCGACCGACGTGGCGTTCCTCCAGGACTTCTACCGCCGGATCAACAGCGAGGGCCACACGCATGCCGCGGTGACCTGCCCGCTGTGCCAGGGGTCGTTCGAGGTGGACCTCTCGGGTGGGCGCCTGGGGGAATCGTGACGTACGCGCTTCCCCGGCTGCGGGAGGAGATCGCGTACGTCGCCTACCACTTCCATTGGCAGCGTGAGGACATTCTCGACCTCACCCACGGCGAACGTCAGCAGTGGGTGCGGGAGATAGCGCGGATCAACACCCGCGTCAACGAAGGCGGGTGATCGTGTGGGGTTCGGGGACTGGCTGCGCCGGGCAGACCGACGGCGGTCCGGCGCGCCCTCTCCGGAGGGCGGGAGCGGGCACGGCGACACCCCCGCCGTGCCCGCCGGGCCTGCCGTGTCCGGCGAGGCCGGGGACGGTGGCGCCGACGACGGTGGCTGGGACGGCGGATGGCGGCGGGTCGCTCCGCCGTCGGTGACCGTCGCCCGGTCCTCGATCGGTGTGAGCGACGGGCTCCGGTTCCGCTCGCGCCTGGCCTCCTGGCAGAACCCGTCCCTCGGCGGCGAACTCGGCCACGCCGTCCTGCCGTCGGCCCCGGTCGGCCTCATCCACGGAGTCGCCCGACCGGGCTCCGCACGCCCCTCGACGTCCCCCGGCGGCCCGATGCTGCTGCGCGCGGTCCGGCCTGCCGACGATCCCACCGAGTCCCTCGGGCCCTCGCCGGACCTGCCGTCGGCCTCGGCCGGGAGGGCATCCGGGCGCGGTACGAGTACGGGGTCGGGGAAGCCGGGTCCGGCGTCGCCGGCGGTACAGCGGTCGGCGGCTTCCGGGGCGAGCCGGTCGTCGTCGGGTGGTTCGGGGGCCGGGGGGCGATCGTCGTCGCGTTCTCCGGAGCCGGCGGACCGTTCGTCGTCGGGCGCTTCAGGGGCTACGTCGTGGTCGTCGTCCCGGCCTTCCGGGTTGACGTCCGGGTCGTCGTCGCCGGCCCCGAGGCCCGGGGACCCGTCGCCCTGGGGTGCTTCGTCGGGTGCCTCCGGACCCGCGAACCGGTCGTCGTCAGCGGGTACGCCGGAGACGGTGTACGTGGCGCGCTCGGCGACCGCGTCAGGTACGGCGGGCTCGGCGGGGCCCGCTGACGCGGCACGGTCCGGGGCTGCGCCGGGGCCCTCGAACGCGGGGCGCTCCGGCTCGGTATCCGGGCCCGCGAACACGGCCAGGTCCGGGTCAGAGACCCGGTCTGCCTCCGGATCGGCGAACTCGCCCAACTCCTCGGCCCGGTCGGGCTCTTCGAGCTCCTCGACCCCGTCCGACTCCTCGGCCCGGTCCGGCGCATCGGGCTCGTCCGCGTACGCGTCCGGCTCATCGGGCTCGTCCCGCTCGTCGGACTCGGCCGGCTCATCGGGCTCGCCCGCGCCGAGCCCGTCCACATCGGGCGGCTCAGCCGGCTCGTCGCACTCACCCAGTTCATCGGGCTCCACCGTGTCGGGCCCATCCGGCTCGGGCGGCTCATCGGGCTCGTCTGTGTCGGGCCCATCCGGCTCGGCAGCGCATGCGGGAGCACTTCCCGCTCCCGGGCGGCCCACGCTCGGGCCCGGGAACACCGCTGTGGCTGCCGTCCCCCCGCCGTCGCGGCCCGCTGCCGTGCGCCCGCACCGGATCGCGCCGCCGCTGACCGTGGCCCGGCGTCCGGCCATGCCGCTGCGGCAGATCACCGGGCTCGCGCCTGCCACACCGGCCGCCCCGTCCGCCCCCGCGCCGTTCGCGGCGGCGCCTCCGACAGCCGCACCCGCCACCCTCCAGCGAGCCGCGTCCGAGCAGCGGAGCCGTCCGGACCGTACGGGGTCGGCCACCCCGGACCGTACGGGGTCGGCCACCCCGGACCGTACGGGGTCGGCCACCCCGGACCGTACGGGGTCGGCCACCGCGCACCGTACGGGACCGGCCGCCCCCGACCGTCCCGCTCCCCCACCTTCCGACCTCGGCGCCACCCCCGACCGGTCCGCCCCCGCGGCAGTACGCCCGGCCCTGGGCAAGCCGCTACGTGAAATGCCGGTAGGGGCCAGGCCGACCCCTACCGACGGCCAGACCGGAGTCGTACCGTCCGCTCCCGGGGCCGTGCCTCCAGCAGCAGCCATGCCGGTGCTCCAGCGCCAGGCGTCGGAGCCGCCGAACCCCCAGAACCCGCTGACCCCTTCGGCCGCGACACCCACGGCCACCGCGAAGCCCACGCCTTCGTCCTCCGGCCCGGCCGAGCCCCCCGCACGGCGTCAGCCGTCGTCGAGACCCTCCGAGCCGTCCCCCTCGGTACAGCGCGCCCCGGCCCCGGAACCGAACACTTCCGCCCGGGTGCGCGGCGGGATCGGTGCGCCGCTTTCCTCGCTGCCGCCGACCGCCCGGCTCGGTGGCGGCGCTCCGCTGCTCGGGGACCTTCCGTCCACCGTGACGCGCCCGGGCACGGACCGGGCTCCGGCTCCCGCCCCGGCACCGCCGACGGTGTCCGCCGCAATGCCCGTGAGGTCGGCCCCCGCCGTTCCCAGCGGCCCCGCCGAACCGTCCGGGCCCGGACCCGCGCCCGCCCCCGTCCAGCGCTCGGCCGCCGCCGCTCCCCCGTCACCGGTACGGATCCGGCCCATCCCCCGCGACCGTACGGCGACGGCACACGGCTCCGGCGGTACGGCCCCCACGTCCACCTCCCCGCTCTCCCCCAGGGTCCAGCGGGCACGCACCCTGCTCCCGGACCGTCCCCTGAGCATCAACACCGGTTCCGCCGAGGGCTTTTCGGGACCTCCGGTGGTGACGGGCGGCGGCTCGTCCCGCCCGGTCGTCGCGGCCACCTGGCGGCGGGACCCGGCGCAGCCGGGTCACGCCGACGCACGGGCCGGTGCCGGACAGGCCACGACGCCCTCGCGCGTGCCTCCCGTCGCACAGTCGCCGTATCAGGCGTCCGGACCGGCGACCCGTCAGGCCCCGCGACCGGGCCCGGCGCGGCCCGTCGTCGTCCGGCCCCATCCGCCCGCCGCGCCCCGGTCGGCGGACGCCGTCCCCGTACCCGTACAGCGGCAGGCGATGCCGGTCGTGCCCGAGAGCGCCGGTCCGCCGGTCACCGGGCCGGTCGCCGTCGGCGGTCCCGCTCCCGGCGGGCCGCCCTCTCCCTCCGTACGGGTACCACCCCGTCCACCCGCGCAGAGCCCCGGACCGGGCCGCCCCGACACCAGGGCCCAGGCGGTCCAGCGCGCGGCGGCGAACGCCGGGATCACCGGGGTGCCCGTGCAGGCCGCCCCGGCGAAGCCCGCAGCCGGGGCGACGGGGGCTGCCACCGGCCCCGCCGAAGCCTCCGACGCTCCCCCGGCGAACCGGCTGAGCGGAGGGGAGATCGAGGAGCTGGCCCGGCGGCTCCTCGACCCGGTGAGCCGGCTCATCCGCGCCGATCTGCGCCGGGGCCGGGAACGCAGCGGGCGGCTGCACGACGGCCGTCGCTGACCGCCCCGGCACAGGCACAGGCGAGCGCCCCGCCCCGCCACGCTCCGAACGACCGACCGACAGAGAAGACGAGAGACGCATGACCGACAACATCTTCGCGACGAGCGTGTTCTTCAAGCTCGCGATCGGCGGCAGCGACCTGGGCGCGTTCCACACCTGCTCGGGCCTGGGCGCCGAGGTGGAGATGGAGACGTACGCCGAGGGCGGCAACAACGGGTTCACCTGGCAGCTGCCGGGGCGGATCACCTGGACGAACATCACGCTGACCCGCCCCGTGACCGCCGACACGATGAAGATCGCGCGCTGGCTCAACGAGACGATCCAGCGGGTCGAGCCCAAGGACGGCGAGATCGTGGCGCTGCGCCCGGATCTGAGCCGGATCATCAGCTGGCAGGTCCACGGCATCGTGCCGGTGCGCTGGCAGGGGCCGTCCTTCGATCCGGCCAACTCCCAGGCAGCGATGGAGACGTTGGAGATCGCCCACGAGGGTCTGGAGCCTTCCTGACAGGGAACAGCGCATCCGCCAGGGACAGGACCAGGACGTAGGAAGGAGGAACGCAATGTCACCCGCTCTCCGCGCGAGCCGCGCTCGTGCCCAACTCACCATCATGGAACCGCCATCGGCCGTCGGCGCCAAGCCCGGCGGCACGCTCGCCCGCCTCACGTTGCAGTTCAACCCCGCGAAGCTGTCGCTCAGCAAGAGCACCGAGTGGCGGCGTACCCCGTCCCGGATGGCCGGGCAGTCCGCGCTGCCCGAGTTCGTCGGCAGCGGGCCCCGGGCCCTGTCGCTGGAGGTGTTCCTCGACGCGACCGCCACCCACGACAACTCCGTGGAGAAGGCGGTGGAGCAGCTGATGACCGCCTGTGTCCCCACTCCCAGCAGCCTGGCCCGCAAGACGCCCGCCAGCCCCTGGGTGCGGTTCGACTGGGGGACGTCGAAGACGACCTCGTTCGACGGGGTGCTCTCCAACCTCTCGGTCTCCTACACCCTGTTCGACGTCGACGGTAAGCCGCTGCGCGCCACCTGTTCTCTCTCCATCGAGGAGGCGAGCGTCGACCCGGCGGGCCAGAACCCCACCTCGGGCTCGAAGGAGGCGCGGCGCACCCACCGGGTGGTGGCCGGGGACAGCCTGCCGCTGCTGGCCTGGCGGGAGTACGGCGACGCCACCGCGTGGCGCACCATCGCGTACGCCAACGACATCGACGACCCGATGACGCTGACGCCCGGCCGGGAGCTTCTGGTGCCCGGGCGGGAAGACGGATCGGCGGAGGAGGGCCGATGAGCGGGAAGGAAGCCCCCGGCCGCTCGT
Organism: Streptomyces globisporus; assembly: GCA_014649555.1. Lineage (GTDB taxonomy): Bacteria > Actinomycetota > Actinomycetes > Streptomycetales > Streptomycetaceae > Streptomyces > Streptomyces globisporus. The sequence continues at coordinate 148,270 of BMTG01000001.1, forward strand.
TCGCCGCCGACCCGATCGTCGAGGCGCCCGCCGAGCTGCCCGCGGCGTGGGCCACCCAGCTGGTGAGCTGTGTCGTCGACGAGAACGTGGGCCTGCCGGACACGGCCGTCCTGATGTACCGGGACCCCGACCACACCTTCCTCGCCAAGACCGGTATCGGCATGGGGACCCCGCTGAAGATCTCGGTGGTGACCGTGAAGGACCGGGGGCGCGAGCGGCTGTTCACCGGGGAGGTCACCGCGGTCGAGCTGGACACCGACACCACCGGATCGTTCACCGTCGTCCGGGCGTTCTCCAAGGCGCACCGGCTCCAGCGCGGCCGGAAGGTGTTGGCGTACCGGAACATGAAGACGGCGGACATCGTCCGCAAGGTCGCCGCCGGTGCGGGTCTGGCGGTCGGGCGGATCGAGGCCGCGCCGGTCACGTACAAGCAGCTGACCCAGCCGAACGTGTCGGACTGGGAGTTCCTCCAGCACCTCGCGGCCGAGAGCGGGGCCACCGTACGCGTCGACGACAAGGGCCGGTTGCAGTTCACCAGGCCGGACCCGGCCTCCTCGGCGCCCTCGCCCTCGACGTCCGCCTCGCGCGACCCGATGGTCCTGGAGTACGGGAACAATCTGCTGGCCCTGCGCGCGGTGCTGACCGGGGCCGACGGGTCGGACAGCGTGGAGGTGCGCGGCTGGAACGTCGACACCAAGACCCGGCTGGTGGCCCGGCAGCAGTCCGTGCGCAGCGAGACCGTCGCCCCGGGGATGAACCCGTCGACGGCGGCCAAGATGTTCGGGGCGAACGCGCGGACGACGATCGCCGACACCCCGTACCGCACCCAGGCGGAGACCCGGGCCGTCGCCGGGGCGCTCGCCGCGTCCGTCAGCGCCGGGTTCGGGGAGGTCGAGGCGGTGGCGTACGGGAATCCGCAACTGCGGGCGGGTATGCCGGTGGCGCTCGGCAACGTGGGGCCCGCGTTCTCCGGCCGCTACACCGCCACCGCCGCGCACCACGTCCTCGAACCGGACACCGGCTACCGCACGACGGTGATCGTCAGCGCCTCGCCGGACCGGTCGCTCTCCGGGCTGGCCGCCGGTGCGAACGCCCCCTCGCGCGGTCCGCGCATGCCGGGTCTGGCGATCGGGGTGGTCACCGACATCCGCGAGGAGGGAAAGGGACAACGCGGTTGGGTGCGGCTGAAGTTCCCCTGGCTCGACGACACGTACGTCACCGACTGGGTGCGTACCGTGCAGTGGGGCGGCCAGGGCGGCGGCGGGGTGTTCAGCCCCGAGGTCAACGACGAGGTGCTGGTCGGGTTCGAGCAGGGGCTGCTGGACAGCCCGTACGTGCTCGGCGGGCTCTACAACGGGGTCGACAAGCCCTCCCCGCACGACGTCCCGCTCGTCGATCCGACCAGCGGGAAGGTCAACCGCCGTTCGCTGGTGTCCCGTTCGGGGAACCGGCTGGAGCTGCTGGACGCCCCGCGCGGTCCGGCCGGAGTGCGGATCGCCACCGGCGACAAACGGCTCGACGTGGTCCTCGACGAGAAGAAGGGCGAGATCACGCTCACCGTCAAAGCCCGTGGCGGTACACGCGAGTTGAGCTCGGTGACGCTCTCCTCCTCGGGCATCACGCTGGACGCGGGCGCCACGGGCGACGTGAACATCAAAGGCCGCTCGGTGACCGTCAACGGCAAGACGGGGGTCACGGTCGACGGCGGACTGCTCGCCGTCCTCAAGGCCAAGCTCATCAGGATCAACTGACCGCCAGCCCGCTCCCTCCCTCATCCCCGAAGTCCCTTTCACAGCAAGGAGAACCCCGGTCATGCCCCCCGCAGCCCGCACGGGCGACAGCACCGCCCACGGCGGTCTCATCGGCACCCCGCCCCCGGGCGCGATGGCCGTGGCCACCGTGCTCATCGGCGGCCGGCCCGCGGCCGTCACCGGGAGCCTGCACGGGTGCGTCGCCCCCCCGCACGCGGCGCTCGGCCCCGGCAACGTGATCATGCCCAACCCGGCCGCCGCGATCGGCGGCGCGGTGCTGATCGGCGGACTGCCCGCCGCCCGGATGGGCGACAAGACCACCTGCGGCGCGCCCATCGTCAGCGGCGCGTTCAACGTCCTGATCGGGGGCCCGATGTGAGCGGCGACGGATACGCCGGACGCGGCGGCGGATTCATCGGGCGCGGCTGGGGCTTCCCGCTGCGGACCGGGCCGACGGGCGGCATCGCCCTGGTCGAACGGGACAAGGAGATCGAGGAGGCCATCGGGCTGATCCTCGGCACCGCGCCGGGCGAGCGGCCGATGCGCCCCGAGTTCGGCTGCGGCATCCACGAGTACGTCTTCGCGCCCGGCGACGGGGCGACCGCCGGGCGGATCGCGCAGGAGGTCCGCACCTCGCTGGAGCGGTGGGAGCCGCGGATCGAGGTGACGGACGTGGTGGTCGCCTTCGACGCCGTCGAGGAGGGCACGCTCTACATCGACGTGCACTACACCGTGCGGGCCACCAACGACCTGCGCAACCTGGTCTTCCCCTTCTACACGATCCCGTCGTCAGAGGGCTCGGCGGCACAGACCGCCCAGGAATCGGGGAGGCTCTGATGGCCCTGCCCTCCCCCAACCTGGACGACCGGCGCTTCCAGCAACTCGTCGACGAGGCCAAGCGGTTCGTCCAGCAGCGCTCTCCCGAGTGGACCGACCACAATGTGTCGGACCCCGGGGTCACGCTGATCGAGACGTTCGCGTACATGGTCGACCAGTTGCTGTACCGGCTGAACCGGGTGCCCGACAAGAACTACGCGGCCTTCCTCGATCTGCTCGGCGTGACCCTGTTCCCGCCAGCCGTGGCGCGGGCCGAGATCGACTTCTGGCTCTCCGCGCCGCAGCCGGAGACCGTGCACCTGCCCGCCGGCACGGAGGTGGCCACCGCGCGTGGTGAGGCCGAGGAACCGGTGGTGTTCTCCACCTCCGAGGACCTGCCGATCGTGCCGAGTTCGCTGGAACGGCTGGTGACCGCGCCGGTGTCGGGCGACCAGACGGACCGGACGGCGCCGCTGGGCGCGGGCAAGGACATCCCGTGCTTCCAGGCCCGCCCGGAGCCCGGCGACGCCCTGCTGTTCGGGCTGCCGACGGCCGTGCCCCGGTGCATCGTCGCCGTCCGGCTGGACAGCCGGGTGGAGGGCGTGGGCGTCGACCCGCGGCAGCCGCCGCTGGTGTGGGAGGCGTGGGACGGGGCCCGCTGGGTGGCCTGTGCGACCGGCACCGACTCCACCGGTGGCCTCAACCGGCCCGGTGAGGTGGTGGTGTTCGTCCCGGCCGGGCACACGGCATCCGTCGTGGCGGGGACCCGGGCGGGGTGGCTGCGCTGCCGGGTGACCGCCCCGGAACCGGGCCAGCCGTTCTACTCGGAGTCGCCGACGATCCGGGAGGCCGAGGTGTTCACGGTCGGCGGCACGACGGCGGCCGAGCACGCGGAGACCGTCCTCGACGTGCCCCTCGGGGTGTCGGAGGGCGTCGCCGGGCAGCGGTTCACGGTGAGCCGGGCGCCGCTGCTGCTGGACGGGGACCCGCCGGTCGTCCAGGTGTCGACCGACGAGGGCTGGGAGATCTGGACCCCGGTCGAGCACTTCGGCGCGTCCGGCCCCGGTGACCGGCACGTCCGGGTCGACGCGGTCGCCGGGGAGTTCGCGTTCCCGCCGGAGGTGCGGGAGCCCGACGGCACGATGCGCGCGTACGGGGCGGTGCCCGCGAAGGGCGCCCAGCTCCGCGTCCCCCGCTACCGCACGGGCGGCGGGTCGGCCGGGAACGTCGCCCGGGGCGCGATCTCCGTGCTGCGCAGTTCCGTGCCGTACGTCGCGGGCGTGAACAACCGCGAGGCGGCGACCGGCGGGGTCGACGGGGAGACCGTCGAGAACGCGAAGGTGCGCGCGCCCAACATCCTGCGGGTGCAGGAGCGGGCGGTCACGGCCGAGGACTACGAGCTGATCGCCCGGGAGGCCGCGCCGTCCCTGCGCCGGGTACGGTGCCTGCCTGCCGTGCCGGGCGAGGCCGGTGCGGTACGGGTGCTGGTGGTGCCGGACGCGGTGGCCGACGAGGACGGGCAGGTGCGGTTCGAGCAGCTGATCCCCTCGGACGCGGTGCTCACGGCGGTGACGGAGCGGCTCGACGAACGGCGCCTGGTGGGAACCCGGTTGATCGTCGAACCGCCCGCCTACCAGGGCGTCACGGTCGTCGCCCGGCTGGTGGCCGCGCCCGCCGACGTGGACCGGGTGCGGGCCGAGGCGCTGGAGGCGCTGTTCCGCCACATCGACCCGTTGCGGGGCGGGACGGACGGGCGGGGGTGGCCGTTCGGCAGGCCCGTGCAGTACGGGGAGGTCTTCGCCGTGCTGCAGAGCGTGGAGGGGGCCGGTCTGGTCGAGGACGTCCGGCTGTTCCCGGCGGATCCGATCACGGGCCGGCGCGGGGCGGCCGCGGACCGGGTCGACGTGGCACCGGGGGCCCTGGTCTTCTCGCACCAGCACCAGGTCGTGGTGACCGCGAGCGGGGCCGGTGAGGTCGTATGACCCGGGCGGCGGTACCCGGGCTGCCCAGCCGCTACCCGATCGGCGAGCTGCTGCCCGCCCTGTACGCGGACGACGACCTGGCCCAGCGGTTCACGGCGGGCCTGGACACGGTGCTGGCCCCGGTCCTGTCCACGCTGGACAACCTGCCCGCGTACGTCGACCCGGCCCTCGCCCCGACCGACTTCCTGCCGTGGCTGGCGTCCTGGGTGGGTGTGGAGGCCGATCCGGCGTGGCCGGTGGAACTGCGCCGGGCGGTCGTGGCGCGCGCCGTCGAGCTGCACCGGTGGCGCGGCACCCGGAGGGGTCTCGTCGAGCGGCTGCGGCTGTGCTGCGGGGTGCACGCGGAGGTCCGGGACGGCGGGGGCGCGACCTGGTCCGCCGAGCCGGGAGCCGCCCTCCCGCCGCCGCCGACCGGTGAACTCCTGGTCCGGGTCTGGCCGGTGCGCGCGGCCGACGCGGTGGACACCCATCGTGTCCTGGAGGTCGCCACCGCCGCGTGCCCGGTCCACCTGACCTGCCGGGTGGAGGTCCTGCCGGGCCCGCCCGAAGCACCCGACGCGCCTGAACAGACTGGAGGCTGACGCGATGCGTTCGTGCCCGGCATGCGGTACGGCCAACGGCGAGAGCGACGACTTCTGCGGCAACTGCGGTGCCTACCTGGGCTGGTCCTCGGAGCCCGTACGGCCGGGGCGAGCGCCGGAGCCGGAGGTGGAACCGGCGGCCGAGCCGGCACCCCCCGAGCCGATGCCTGCCCGCGAGCCGGGCCCTGCACGCGGCCCGGAGGCGGCCCCCGGGGCGGGGGTCGCCCCCAGGCCGGCGCCCACCCGCGAGCCGGGGGCCGCCCCGGGCGCGGAGCCTGCCCGCAAGCAGGAACCTGCGTCCGGTCCCGGGACCGGACGCGAGCCGGGTCCGGCCCGGGAGCCCGGCCCTGTCCGGGAGCCGGACCCCGTCAGGGAGCCGAGCCCTGCCCGAAAGCCGGACCCCGTCCGGGAGCCGGGTCCTACCCGGGAGCCGGGCCCAGTCCGCGAGCCGGGCCCTGTCAGCGAGCCGGCGACGAAGGCGGCGGCCCGACCCGAGACTCGGGTGCCGGAGGCCGAGCCGACGCCCCGGAGCGCGTCCGAGGCGGACAGGGCGGATGAGGCGATCGGGGCGGTGCAACCGGCCAAGCCCGTGGCCCGGCGGCCCGTCGTGCGGCCGGTGGCGGCGGACGAGGCGCCGGACGGACCGCCCTGCCCGGCCTGCGGTACGCCGAATCTGGCCGGGCGGAAGTTCTGCCGGCGGTGCGCCGCTCCCCTCCAGATCCGGGAGCAGCCCGCCGCCCTGCCGTGGTGGCGCACGGTGTGGCCGTTCCGCCGCCGGGTGCGCGGCGGTTCGGGCCGGGCGCTGCGGCGGACCCTGCTGGTGCTGGCCGTGGCCGGCCTGGTGCTCGCGGGCTTCCTGTTCTTCCCGCTGGGGCGGTACGCCTTCGAGGACGTCCGGGACAAGCTCGGCGGCACGGCGGAGATCAGCCCCACCGGAGTGACCGCGAGCGCGGCGGCCCCCGGTCATCCCGGGAGCGCGGCGATCGACGGTCTGACGAACAAGTACTGGGGCGCACCCGCGCTGGGCGCATCGCTGACCTGCTCGTTCGGGACGCCGTTCCGGCTGGTCGGCGTCGTGGTGCACACCGGGGTGTCGAAGGAGCCGCAGGAGTTCCGGCGGGGCGCGCGGCCGACCCGGGCGGACCTCCTCGTCACCACGGAGGACGGCAAGGTCCACAAGAAGGCGGTGACCTTCAACGACAAGCCCGGCAAGCAGACGGTACGGATGGGCATCAGCGATGTCCGCTCCGTCGAGCTGGTGCTGCGGGAGGCGACCGGCCAGGGCGACGGGCGGCCGATCGCCCTCGGCGAGGTCGAGTTCTTCCGGCGTACCTGAACCGGGCCGCCGCCCCAGAAGTTCACCAACGCCTCAGTAACGATCAGAGAGCTATTGACGATCAAACAATTTCGGTCACAAAGTGCTTCCCTCGGCACCCCCACACGCGGTTGACTGGGCATTACCCATGGTGACGCGCCCGCCCACCGGCTCACCGGCCCTGCCCGGGCGCCGCGGCTCCCGGCGGAGGAAGGAGGACAGCGATTGGCCAGCCCTCCCGCCTCGCGACGCCGCTCCGGCGCCCGGCCCCCGAGGCTCCCGGCAGCCGCTTCCCGACGGGCCCGTCCCCTGCTCTATCACCCGGAATGTGCCGTTCACATCGTCCGCCCGTATTCATCAGACGAGGGGCAGCAATGAGCCAGATCACGTTACCGGCGTTTCATATGCCGTTCCAGAGTGCTGGATGCCACCCAGGCCTGGCGAAAACCCGTGAGGCCGCCTGGGAATGGGCCGAATCCGAGGGACTCGTCCTGTCCGTACCGGCCCGGAAGAAGATGATCCGGACCCGTCCGGAACTGTGGATATCCCTCATCTTCCCGAAGGCCTCGCAAGAACATCTCGACCTGTTCTGTCAATGGCTCTTCTGGGCCTTCCTGGTGGACGACGAGTTCGACGACGGACCGGCCGGACGTAATCCGCTGATGTGCGAGAAGGCGATCACCCGCCTGGTGGACGTCCTCGACGGGGCCGCGCCGAACGGGCCCATGGAGCGGTCGCTCGCCGGGCTGCGGGACCGGACCTGCCCCGGACGGTCGCCGCAGTGGAACCGGCAGTTCCGGCGGGACACCGCCGCCTGGCTGTGGACGTACTACGCCGAGGCCGTCGAACGGGCCGCCGGACAGGTGCCGAGCCGTTCCGAATTCGCCAAGCACCGGCGGGATTCGGTCGCCATGCAGCCCTTCCTCTGCCTGCACGAGATCACCGCGGAAATCGATCTCCCGGAATCCGCCCGGAGCCTGCCCGCGTATATCGCCCTGCGGAACGCGGTCACCGATCATTCCGGGCTCTGCAATGACATCTGCTCCTTCGAGAAGGAAGCCGCCCTCGGCTACGAGCACAACGCCGTACGGCTCATTCAGCGCGACCGGGGATGCACCCTCCAGGAAGCCGTGGACGAGGCCGGGATCCAACTGGCCCGGATAGCCGAGCGGGTTCAGCGGGCGGAAAAGGAACTGATCCAGGAAATCGAGGCGGCGGGCATCACCGGCCCGACCCGGGCTGCCCTGGAGCGCTGTGTCCAGGACTACCGGGGCCTCGTCCGGGGCGACTTCGACTACCACGCGCGCGCCGAGCGCTACACCCGTCCGGACCTGGTGGAGCTGGACGAACGGGACTCGCTGTCCCAGTACTTCGCGGCCTGAGCGGCCGGACCGCCCGTGCCCGGGCCCGGGGGGATTCCCGGGCCCGGGTACGGGCCGACCCGGACGCTCACCGGCCGATCAGCCGCCTGGGGGGTGTCGCGGGCCACCGCATCGGGGCAGGCATACGTCCGTGCCGTGGCCTTCGGCACGAAGGGCCGCCCGGCGAGAGGGATCGGCAGACACCATGACCGACATCGTGGCGGGGGCGCCCCACGACAGCGTGGCGGGCGCCCCGCAGGTGACGACCGTGCACGGCACCGTGCGCGGTGCGGTGGAGCGGGGCGTCGCGGTCTTCCGCGGCATCCCGTACGCGGCTGCGCCGGTGGGCGCGCGGAGGTTCCGCGCGCCCGCGCCGCCGGAGCCGTGGACCGGGGTGCGCGAGGCCGTGGCGTACGGTCCGACCGCCCCGAAGCGGCCCTACGCCCCGCCGCTGGACCGGCTGCTGCCGGACCCGGCGGTGCCGGGCGACGGGTGGCTGAACCTCAATGTGTGGACGCCCTCGCCGCGGCCGGACCGGGCCGCCGGGCTGCCCGTCCTCGTGTGGATCCACGGCGGCTCGCTGGTGCACGGCTCCTCGGCGGTGCCGGTGTACGACGGGTGGGCGTTCGCCCGGGACGGGGTGGTCCTCGTCTCCGTCAACTACCGCCTGGGCGTCGAGGGCTTCGGCGTCCTCCCGGACGCGCCAGCCAACCGGGGCCTGCTGGACCAGCTGGCCGCCCTGGAGTGGGTGCGCGACAACATCACGGCGTTCGGCGGCGACCCGGACCGGGTGACGGTGGCCGGGGAGTCGGCGGGCGCGATCGCAATCGCCGGGCTGCTGGCCGCGCCCCGGTCGGCGGGGCTCTTCCGGCGGGCGGTGCTCCAGAGCGGGGCGCCCGCCGCGCTGCCCCCGGACGCGGCGCGCGGGACGACCGAGCTGATCGCGAAGCGGCTGGGGGTGCCCGCGACGGCCGCCGCGCTGGCCGCCGTGGACCCGGAGGCGCTGCTGGCCGCGCAGACCGAGGTCACCAGCGGAGGCAACCCGCTGACCGGCCGCCACTCCTTCCAGCTCGTCGTCGACGGCGACCTGCTGCCCCGCGACCCGATGGAAGCACTGCGGGCAGGCGCGTCCGCCGGGATCGACCTGCTGCTGGGGACGAACACCGAGGAGTACCGGCTCTGGTTCGTGCCCGGCGGCCTCACCGAGAAGATCGGCCGGCTGAAGCTGCGGCTGGCCCTGCTGAAGTTCCGGGTGCCGAACGCCACCGCCCGCACCTACCGCGCCAACCGCCCGGACGCCACGCCGGGTGAGATCCTCGGCGCGCTCGCGACGGACCTGCTGCTGCGGGTCCCGCTCAGCCGGCTGGCCGACGCCCGTGCGGCCGCGCCCGGTGCCACGTACGTGTACGAGTTCGGCTGGCCCACCCCCGTACAGCGGCTCGGCGCCTGCCACGCGCTGGAGCTGGGCTTCGTCTTCGACACGCTGGCCCACCCCGACACCCAGGCCCTGACAGGACCGGACGCCCCGCAGGAACTGGCGGACACAATGCACCGGGCGTGGGTGGACTTCGCGACGGGCGGGGACCCGGGGTGGCCGTCCTGGGACGCGCGACGGCCGGTCGGGTTCTTCGGCCAGGTCGGGCAGGTCGGCGAGGACGGCCGGGACGGTCCAGCTGTGGTCCTGTCCCCGCGCGACGACGAGCTGCGGAGCTGGGAGCGGGACTAGGGGCGCAGCGAGATCCAGTGCGGATCAGGAACCACGGTGAGGACGGCCGAGACCACCACGACCAGACCCAGGACGACCTGTTCGCGGCGGGCCAGCCGGTGCGCGACCGACGGGTCGGTGTCCCGGAGCATCCGCCGCCGCGCCGCCAGGGCCAGCACGCTGACGACGGCCATCAGCGCCAGCTTGAGCAGCAGGGTGCGCCCGTAGGCGGAGGTGAACACCACGTCCAGCGGCAGTCGGCGCAGGGCCGAGGCGGTCCCGGTGGCGGCGAGGGCGACGTACAGCCAGATCGCCAGGCGCGCGTACCGGCCGAGCAGCGCGCGGGCCGCGACGGGTGAGCCGCGCCAGAGCCACATGGTGCGCAGGACGTACAGCAGTCCCCCGGTCCACAGCGAAGCGGCCGTCAGATGGACGACGGTCAGGGCGGCGCCGAACTCCGGGCTGTACGCCTCCGGGTGGGCGCGCAGGGCCTCCGCGCCGATGACGACGGCGAGCGGGGCGAGCGCGAGGGCGGGGCGTCTGCTCGCGGCGCAGAGGGCGGCGACGACCAGTCCGTTGGCGATGAGGAGGAGCAGACCGCCCTCGCGGGTGCCGTAGGTCTCGGTGATCCCGAGGTCGCTGACGGCGGCGAGCCGGACGATCTGCCCGGCAGCGGCGGCGGCCCCGGCGAGCGAGGCGAGCACCGCCCAGCTCCGTACGGCGGTCCGGGGCCGGCCCCGGACGGGCCGGATGAGCTGCGGGGCGAGGAGTTCGCCCAGATGGAGGGCGAGCGCGGCGAACAGGACGGTGCGGAGCACGGTGGTGAGCCCCGCGCCGGGTATCCGGAGTTCGCCGGTGCCGCGCGCCATGAGGCCGGGCCCGAACAGCGCGATGAGGAGGGCGAGGACACCCGCCGCGCCGAGCAGGAGAGGGGCCGTCCACGAGCGACTGGCCGACGCCGCCGCGGACGCTCCCTCAGATATCCCACCTGTCCCGCCGACGAGCGGCACGGCACTCGGCACGCTGCTGGTCGGCATCGTCGGCGTGGCCGGGTCGGCCGGGGGTCCGGAGAACATCACGGCTCGATCCTCGTCGGTGGACAAAGCCGCAGCAAGCCGCGCACGGCGGGCAGGAGGGGTCTCTCCGGACGAACGCGTCGGCGGCCGGCCCCGACGGCACGGGACCGACCGCCGCAACGGATCAGGCTCTGCTCCGCTCAGGCCTTGTTCTGCGCTGCCCAGAACTCGTCGAAGGTGAGCAGGCCGTCGCCGTTGCCGTCGTGTGCGTTGATGATCGCCTGCGCCACCGTCTCGGTGACGAAGGGGTCGCCCAGCTGGGCCATCGCGCTCTTGTACTCGTTGGCCGTGATGAGGCCGTCGCCGTTGGCGTCGAACCTCTCGAATACCGTGCGCGCCGACTCGATGTCCGCCACTGTTCCGCCCCTTCGTGATGCCGAATGTCAGGGGTCAGATTATCCGGCCGTCCGGGTGACTCCGGCGGCCGGTCGGTCCAGCAGCTCCGTGGCCGTCACCGCGTGCAGCCCGCGGCGGCCGATCTCGGCGAGGAGCAGCGGCAGCGCCTCGACGGTGACCGGGCGGCCGAGACTCAGCTCGACCACCGATCCGTTGCGCAGCTCCCCGGCGACCTTCCGGGTGACGGCGGCGACGCGGGTGGCTGCGTGGTCGCGCGACTCCACGTCGCAGCCGAGGACATGGGGGTAGCCGGCCCGCCGGGCGAGGCGCTGGACGAGCGGGGAGGCGTACGCGGTGGGCGAGGGCCGGAACCAGGCGCCGACGGACCCGGTGAGCCGGCGCAGCCGCCGGGCGCAGGCGGCGATCTCCTCGTACGCGGCGCGCTCGTCCAGGGCCGCGAGGTCGAGGTGGTGCTCGGTGTGGTTGCCGATCTCGTGGCCCCCGTCGAGGATCCGGCGGGCCAGTCCGGGGTGTTCGGCGAGCCAGGTGCCGACCGCGAGGACCGTGACGCGCGCCCCGGCCCGTTCGCACCGGGCGAGTGCGGTGCGGGCGAGGTCCGGATCGCCCCGCCCGTCGAAGGTGAGGGCGACGCGGGGCCGGTCGCGGGGACCGTGGGCGATCCGGAAGGGCAGCCCGGGGAAGCGGCGCGGGGCGGCGGCCGGGAGGGTGGCCGGGGCGGCGGAACCGGGGGCGCTGGGCCCGGGGGCGGCCGGGGCGCCGGGGGCAGGTGCGGCACAGCCTGCGGCCAGGGCGGCGGCCAGCGCCCCGGCCCCCGCGCCCAGCACGTCACGGCGGCCCATCGGAGCCCTGCGTCCGTCCATGCCCGCCCACCTCACGTTCCACGGATTCCACGGATTTCACCGATTCCCGGGGACACAGTAGGGGCGGACTGACCGAAATGAGACGATTGAGCAGTTCAGCAGATGATCAATGAATCATTCAAGCGCCGCCATAAAAATGCATGGAAAACCAGGCGAGTGACCGAGCACACCTGCGATTCAACCGAAGATTGCCCGTTTGTTCCTTAAATATTCCGACAAGTCACTTTGGCACCGGGGTCGCCCGTCTGCCATAGTCGGAGCCACGACCCCCATTGACCCGGGCCAGGTCGTCCTGAGCGGCCGTGGACACACCCCCCATGCCACGGCCTCCGTCAGAAGCCCCCGCAGCGCCGCACCACGGCCGACCGGGGGCTTCTGCGTTCCGGCGCGGGGTTGCCCGTATCAGCGGTCGGAGATCCGCATCTCGAACCAGGTGGTCTTGCCGCGCGGCAGCAGGTCCACGCCCCAGCGGTCGGAGAGCTTGTCGACAAGGAAGAGCCCGCGGCCACTGACGTCCATCTCGCGCACCGGCATCAGACACGGCAGCCCGCGCGAGGGGTCACGCACCTCGACACGGATCCACCCCCGGCGGCGCACCATGCGTAACCCGAAGACCCGGGCCCCGGTGTGGCGCACCGCGTTGCCGACGAGCTCGGAGACCAGGAGCACCGCGTACTCCGCGGTCTGCGGCGAAAGGGCCCACTGGCGGAGCACGACACAGGAGGTGAGCCGACGGGCCGTCGCCGCCGACTCCGGGCGGGACGGCAGCCGGACTTCCTCCTCGGTCGGATTTCCGAACAACTCCAGCGCCTTGAACGCCTGTTCGTCATCCATGATCGACGAACTGCGTGCCGCCGTCGCGCTGCTGCGCGGTCGCGGCTGCTCCACACCCTCCAGGCCCGCCATGCCCACCATCATGGCCGCACACATCGCCTTCCGGGGCCGTTCCTTCGGAATCCGCACCCCGGCCCGACGGGGTTCACGAGAGGCTTTTGGCATATGCCTAAGACAATCCAACCCCACGAACGGCCCGCTTGAGCTGCGACGACGCCGCACGGGACGCGTATGACCCGGGCGGGGACGGCACCGGGCCTTAAGGCTGCCTTAAGGCCCGGATAATGCGCCCTGATTGATGAACCCCCTGCGCGGGGCCCACCCGAGCCGACTACCGGGGGCCCCGACCTGACTAGGGATCACCGGTCATCTGACTACGGATCAGAGGAACGTGGCCTTCCCCGGCCCCTCCTCCACGAAGCTGCGCATCCCCCGCTCGCGGTCCTCCGTGGCGAACAGGCCGGAGAACCAGTTCCGCTCGATGGTGAGTCCGGTGTCGATGTCCGTCTCCAGCCCGGCGTCGATCGACTCCTTGGCCGCGCGCAGGGCCAGTGCGGGGCCCTTGGCCAGCTGGGCGGCCCAGGCGTGGGCCTGGTCGTAGACCTCGGCGGCCGGGACCACGCGGTCGACCAGGCCCAGGGTCAGGGCCTCCTCCGCCTTGACCATGCGGCCGGTGAAGATCAGGTCCTTGGCGCGGGAGGGGCCGATCAGGCGGGCCAGGCGCTGGGTGCCGCCGGCGCCGGGGATCAGGCCGAGGAGGATCTCCGGCTGGCCGAGCTTGGCGTTGTCGGCGGCGATCCGGAAGTCGGCGCAGAGCGCCAGCTCGCAGCCGCCGCCGAGCGCGTAGCCGGTGACGGCCGCGACGACCGGCTTCGGGATGCGGGCGACGGCGGTGAAGGCGTCCTGGAGGCCCTTGGAGCGGAGGACCATCGCGGTGTGGTCCATCGCCTGCATCTCCTTGATGTCCGCGCCCGCCGCGAACACCTTCTCGCCGCCGTAGAGGATCACGGCGCGCACGTCCTCGCGCCGGGTCGCCTCCTCGGCCAGCTCCCGCAGCCGGTCCTGGATCGCGACGTCCAGGGCGTTCATGGGCGGCCGGTCGAGCTGGATGGTGCCGACGCCGTCGCGTACTTCGAGGGTCACAGTCATGCCTAGAGGTTAACCATCGCTAACGACGGCGGGCCCGGTGCCGTTGGTCACAGCACCGGGCCCGCTCGAAGAGGGGAAGGGAGTTACTTCTTCCACTCCTCCCAGTCCATGTTCCAGCCGTTGAGGCCGTTGTCCGGAGCGATCTGCTTGTCCTTGGAGTTCTTCACGATGACCACGTCGCCGATCATCGACTTGTTGTAGAACCACGCCGCCGGCGTCTGGTTGTCGTAGCCGCCGCGCACATCGCGCAGACCGACACAGCCGTGGCTGGTGTTGGTGTTGCCGAAGATCGAGGACGCGCCCCAGTAGTTGCCGTGCAGGAAGGTGCCCGAGGTGGACAGCCGCATGGCGTGCGGGACGTCCTTGATGTCGTACTCACCGCCGAAGCCGACGGTGTCGCCGTTCATCCGGGTCACCTTGAGCTTCTCGCTGATGACCATCTGACCGTTGTACGTGGTCGTCGCCGGGGCGCCCGCGGAGATCGGGATGTCCTTGATCTGCTTGCCGTCGCGGACCACCTTCATCCGCTTGCTGCTCGCGTCGACGGTGGAGACCTGGCTGCGGCCGATGGTGAACGACACCTTCTTGACCTGCTTGCCGTAGACGCCCGGCCGGCCCTCGACGCCGTCGAGGTTGAGTTCGACGGTCACCTTGGTGCCCGGCTTCCAGTACGTCTCCGGGCGGAAGTCGAGGCGGTCGTTGCCGAACCAGTGGCCCTCGATCTCGACGGCCGGTTCGGCCGTCACCTTGACGCCCTTCTCCACCGCGTCCGGGTCGGTGATGCCACGGGTGAAGTTGATGGAGACCGGCATGCCGACGCCGACGGTGGAGCCGTCCTCGGGCGTGTAGTGGCCGATGAAGGTGTTCGCCGGGACGAGCGTGGTGAAGGTGGTGTCCTTGGCCGACTCACGGCCCTCGGAGTCCTTGGCGACCGCGTGCACCGTGTACTTGGTGGAGGCGGCGAGGTGCCGTTCGGGCGTCCAGCTCGCGCCGTCGGCGGAGATCTCGCCCTCGACCTCGTTGCCCTTGGGGTCGGCGACCTTCACCGTGGTCAGCTTGCCCTGCTCGGCGCCGATCTTCAGGGCGCCGCTGGTCGCCACGGAATCCGCCCCGTCCTTGGGCGCGATGGTCACGACCGCCTGCGAGGCCGTCGTGTCCTCCTTCTTCGTGCCGCCCGCCGGTCCCTTCTTGTCCCCCGCGTCGGCGCTGCCGCCGCCTCCGCACGCCGTCACCAGCACCAGCAGTGCCCCCAGAACCAGGGCCAGAAGCCCCGGTCCGCCGCGCCGCTTCCCGCTCGCCCCGGCCGATGCCCCCGATATCGGCTGCCCGTTCACTGTGGTCGTCTCCCCTCGCACGGCCCGGCTCCCGCCATGACCCGCACCCCCGCGCGCTACACCTGCACGCCCGCCGCAAGATAATCACATCGCGGGCGCGGTGAACTCCCTCCGGAATGTCACCGTTCCGTCCCAACCGGTCCGGCGGGATCGCGGGGAGCTGTGCAGGTGGCGCGGGGTGCCGGGCGCGAAGCGGCCGGGGCGGGGGCCCTGTGCGGAACCAGCGGCCGGAACCCCGGGGATTCAGCGCAGGGCCGAGCCCGCCGTCCACTTCTTCCAGGTCATGTTCCAGCCGCTGAGCCCGTTGTCCGGGGCGACCTTCTTGTCCTTGGAGTTGACGACCTCGACCACGTCGCCGATGAGGGTCCGGTCGAAGAACCAGCCGCCGGGGGTGGAGCCGCCGCCGCCCTTGGCGTCGCGCAGTCCGATGCAGCCGTGGCTGACGTTCTCCTCGCCGAAGACGGACTCGTCGGCCCAGTAGTTGCCGTGCAGGAAGGTGCCGGAGGTGGTGAGCCGGATCGCGTGCGGTACGTCCTTGATGTCGTACTCGCCCTTGCCCTTCTTGTCCGTGAAGCCGACGGTCGCCCCGTTCATCCGGGTCACCTCGTGCATCTCGGTGACCACCATCTTCCCGTTGTACGTGGTGGTCTTCGGGGCGCCCGCGGTGATCGGGACCGTACTGACGAGCTCGCCGTCCCGGCGTACCTCCATGGTCTTGGCCTCCGCGTCGACCCGGGAGATCTGGTGGCGGCCCACGGTGAAGACGACGGTCTTGTCCTGGCTGCCGTAGACGCCCGGGGCGCCCTCGACGTCCCGCAGTCCGATGTCGACGGTGACCTCGGTGCCGGGCTTCCAGTACGTCTTCGGGCGGAAGTCGAGCCGGTCCTTGCCGAACCAGTGGCCGGCGACCTCCACCACCGGATCGGACGTCACCCGGATGGCCTTCTCCACCGCGGCCCGGTCGGCGACCGGGCGGCTGAAGGCGAAGGAGACGATCATGCCGGTGCCGACGGTGGACCGGTTCTCCGGTTTGAAGTAGCCGATGAAGCGGTGCTCGGGCACGAGAGTGGTGAACGTGGCGTGCCGGGCGGAGCGGCGGCCCTGGGCGTCCACGGCCACCGCGTCGATGCTGTACTTCGCGGCGAGGGCGAGCCGGGCCACCCCGGGCTCCGGGGCCCAGGAGCGGCCGTCCTCGGCGATGCGCCCCGCGACCGTCTGCTGCTGCGCGTCCTCGATCCGCATGACCTTCACGCTCTCCAGCCGCCCGTCGGGGACCTTCACCGCGATCCGGGTCTCCTCGTCGACGTCCTCGGCCCCGTTCTCGGGGAAGACGCTGATCACGTCGCCGGGGGACCGTGCCTTGCCGTTGAGCAGGGCCTCCCGGGTGTCGGTGCAGCCGGTCAGCAGGGCCAGCACGGTCAGCAGTCCTGCCCAGGTCAGCACGGCGGCCGAGGAGGCGCGTGCGCTCTTCGCTGTGTGGTTCACGCTCCCCCAACGACCAGGGCCGGTCGGGGGAAACGTGAGTGCGGGCCGCCCGGTGGGCAGAACAGAGGGGAGGACTACCTGAAGGGGGCCGCGGCCGGGACGCCGCGCGCCCCCTCGTAGGTGCCCGTCCTACGAGCCGCGGGAGGCTACACGGTGTCGAGCGCAGCCGAGCAGGAGGCAGTACAGGATCCCGAGCGGGAGGCGGTGCAGGATCCGGGGACGGTGGCCGCCGTCCGGGCGGAGATCGTGGAGGTGCAGCGCATCGAGTACGCCGAAGCCGTACGGGCCGCGGCCCCGGCCCCCGCCGTGTGGCCGGGAGCCCCGATGCCGCTGGGGGCCCGCTTCCGGGTCGGCCCGGACGGGGTGGCGGGGACGAACTTCGCGCTGTGGGCGGGCGGGGCCGAGGCGGTCGAGCTGTGTCTGTTCGACGAGCGGGGCGTCGAGACGCGCTGCCCGCTGACCGAGCTGACCCATGAGATCTGGCACGGCTTCGTGCCCGGCGTACGGCCCGGTCAGCGCTACGGATACCGGGTGCACGGCCGCTGGGACCCGTGGACGGGGGCCCGCTGGAACGCGGCGAAGCTGCTCCTCGACCCGTACGCCCGTGCCGTCGACGGGACCTTCAGCCTGCCGCCCGAGGTCTACGGGCATGTCCGGGACTGGCCGGACCAGCATGTCGCCGACACCGTGCGCGACGACCGGGACTCGGCCCCGTACGTCCCCAAGGGTGTGGTCGTCCACGATGACGACGACTGGGTGGAGGACCGGAGGCCCAAGACCCCGTGGGCCGACTCCGTCATCTACGAGCTGCACGTACGCGGCTTCACCGAGCGGCACCCGGACATCCCGCCCGAGCTGCGCGGCACGTACGCCGGTCTCGCGCATCCGGCGGCGATCGAGCACCTCACCCGGCTCGGGGTGACCGCCGTCGAACTACTGCCGGTGCACCAGTTCGCCCACGAGGACCATCTGCTGCGGCGCGGGCTGCACAACCACTGGGGCTACAACTCCATCGGCTATTTCGCCCCGCACGCCGACTACTCCGCGTCCGGCACGGCCGGCCAGCAGGTCGGCGAGTTCAAGCGGATGGTGCGCGCGCTGCACGACGCCGGGATCGAGGTGATCCTCGACGTCGTCTACAACCACACCGCGGAGGCGGGCGAGCGGGGGCCGATGCTGTCGCTGCGCGGCATCGACAACCGGGGCTACTACCGTCTGGAGGGCGATCCGCGCCGCTACGCCGACTACACCGGCTGCGGCAACACCCTGCACGTCGTGCAGCCGCAGGTGCTGCGGCTCATCACCGACTCGCTGCGCTACTGGGTCACCGAGATGGGCGTCGACGGCTTCCGCTTCGACCTGGCGGCGGCGCTGGCCCGCTCGATGCACGACGTCGACATGCTCTCCCCGTTCCTCGCGGTGATCGCCCAGGACCCGGTGCTGCGCCGGGTCAAACTGATCGCCGAACCGTGGGACGTCGGCAACGGCGGCTACCAGGTCGGGGCGTTCCCTCCGCTCTGGACCGAGTGGAACGACCGCTACCGCGACGCCGTAAGGGACTTCTGGCGCGGCGCGCTCCCCGACGTACGGGATCTCGGCTACCGGCTGACCGGCTCCAGCGACCTGTACGCCTGGGGCGGGCGCCGCCCGTACGCCTCGGTCAACTTCGTCACCGCGCACGACGGCTTCACCCTGCGCGACCTGGTGAGTTACGAGCAGAAGCACAACGAGGCGAACGGGGAGGGCAACCGGGACGGGACGAACGACAACCGGGCGTGGAACTGCGGGGTCGAGGGCGAGAGCGACGATCCGGAGATCAACCGCTTGCGCCGCCGTCAGCTCCGTAATCTGCTGACCACGCTGCTGCTGTCCACCGGGGTGCCGATGCTGGTGGCGGGCGACGAGATGGGCCGGACGCAGGGCGGCAACAACAACGCCTACTGCCAGGACAACGAGACCGGCTGGGTCGACTGGTCGCTGCTGGACCAGCCGGAGTGGCGGGAGCTGACCGCGCTGACGGCCCGGGTGCTGACGCTGCGCCGGACCCATCCGGTGCTGCGGCGCCGCGCGTTCTTCTCCGGCCGGGCGCAGGCCCCGGACGGGCTGCGGGATCTGGCGTGGTTCGCCCGGGACGGCCGGGAGATGACGGAGGGCGACTGGTACGCGCCCGCCGCGACGCTCGGGCTCTACCTCTCCGGGCGGGACATCCCGGGGCGGGACGCGCGGGGCGAGCCGGTGACCGACGACAGCTTCCTGGCCGTCCTGCACGCGGGTGCGGAGCCGACGTCCTTCGTCCTGCCGGGAGCGCCGTGGGCGGACGCGTACGAACTGGTGCTGGACACCTCGCGGGAGGAGCAGGCCGAGGCTCCGGGAACGCTGCTGGACGGCGGTACGGAGATGACGGTGCCGGCCCGTTCGGTGCTGCTGCTGCGGGTGGTGGAGTAGCCGCGAGGGGAGGCGCGGCTCAGCCGAGGATGCCCCGGTCGTAGCCGACGGCGACGGCCGCGGCCCGGTCCTTGGCGCCCAGTTTGGCGAAGACATGGGTGAGGTGGGTCTTCACGGTCGCCTCGCTGATGAAGAGTTCGGCGGCGATCTCCCGGTTCGTGGTGCCCCGCGCCACCAGGACGAGCACCTCCCGCTCCCGGGCCGACAGGGCGGACTCGGCCGGGTCGGCGGCGGGGGTGCGGACCCGGGTCATCAGTCGGGAGGCGACGGCGGGCGACAGGACGCTGCGCCCGTCGGCGGCGGCCCGGACGGCGGCGAACAGCTCATCGCGCGGGGCGTCCTTGAGGAGGTAGCCGGTCGCGCCCGCCTCGATCGCGGGGAGGGTGTCGGAGTCGGTGTCGTACGTGGTCAGCACGAGGACCTTCGAGCGGGCGCCGCGCCGGGTCAGCTCCGCGATGGCCGCCACTCCCCCGCCGCCGGGCATCCGCAGGTCCATCAGGACGACGTCGGGGTCGAGTTCGCCGACGACGGCGAGCGCGTCCACGCCGTCGGCCGCCTCGCCGAGCACCTCGAAGCCGGGGGCGGCGGTGAACATGCCGCGCAGCCCGTCCCGGACGACCGGGTGGTCGTCGACGACGACGAGGGTGACGGTACGGGCGGAGGGCTCGGTCATGATCGCACCGTACGGGGGGTCACGGGTGTCTGGCCAGGGCCTGCGGCGGGGCCGCTCACGGGTGCCCGATCAGGCTGCATCGCAGGGGCGTTCACGGGTGCCTGACCAGCGGGACCCGGGCCGAGACCGCCGTGCCGGCGCCCGGTTCCGACTCCACCTCGACCGCGCCCGCGATGCGCTCCGCGCGGGCCCGCATACCGCCGAGGCCGAAGCCGCCGGTGCGGCCGGCCGGGGCGGTGGCCGCCGGGTCGAAGCCGCGGCCGTCGTCCCGTACGTCCAGGGTCAGTTCGTCGTCCATGAACGACAGCGTCACCCCGACCCGGGATGCCCCGGCGTGCCGCCCGGCGTTGGCCAGCGCCTCGCCCGCGATGCGCAGGAGGGTGGCGGCGATCTCGTCGTGGACCGGTTCGACGGTGCCGGTGACGGTGAAGTCGGCTCGGACGCGGTGCTGTTCGGCCCATTCGGTGACCGTCTTCTTCAGCGCCCCGGCCAGTTCGTCGTGTTCCAGGGCGACCGGGGCCAGGTTGTGCACGGAGCGGCGGGCCTCGCCGAGGCTGTGGCGGGCGAGCGCGGCGGCCCGGTCGAGGTGGACGCGGGCGGTCTCCGGGTCGCGGTCGGTGAGGGAGGTGACGACCTGGAGCTGGGCGATGATCCCGGTGAGGCCCTGGGCGAGGGTGTCGTGGATCTCGGCGGCGAGCCGGCGCCGCTCGTCGTCGACCCCGGCCTCGCGTGCTTGGACGAGGAGTTGGGCGTGCAGGGCCGCGTTCTCGGCCATGGCCTGCTCCAGCCGGAGGTTGGTGCGCTCCAGCTCGGCGATGGTCTCGGCCTGGATCCGGGCCTTCTCGTCCTCGCGCATCCCGACGTGCCAGAAGAAGAGGGCGAGGGTGGCGTTGACGACGTAGAGGACGCAGAAGGCGACCCAGTTCATCAGGGAGGCGGGCGGCAGGCCTCCGCTCTGCGAACCGGCCAGGGTGACGGCGGTGGTGAGCAGGCCGACGCGGATGAAGCGCTTGGGCAGCAGGGGTTCGACGTCGAAGTAGCTGAGCGCCGCGTAGATCGCGAAGAACGGGTTGAGCCAGGACAGCGCGAAGGCGAGGACGGTCCTCGCGGTGTAGTAGGCCACGCCGGCCGGGGCGCCCGGAACGGTACGCGGGCGGGCACTGCCCCACCAGATCTGGAGCCCGTACGCCGCCACCGCCAGGGCCCCGGCCGCGTACATCTCGGTGCGGGTCATGATGAGGTCGGCGGCGACACCCCCGACGAGGGCGGACAGGGTGAGGACGGCGTAGGGACCGTACCGGTGGAACTGCTCCCAGCGGTCCTCGATCGTGCGGGGCCCCGTCGCACCCGCCGGGTACGAGGAGCGGGGCGGCAACGTCATGCCGGAAGTCTCCGTCACTGCCACCGGAAGAGTCGAGCGGCCGCGATGCCCAGAACGACGGTCCACAGGGCGAGGATCCCCAGGTGGATCCAGCCCGGCCAGCTCCCGGACGCGGCCTGCTGCAGCGCCTGGGAGGCGGCCCCGAACGGGGTGATCTCGACGATGCGCCGCAGGGCGTCGGGCATCGCCTGGACGGGCAGCCACACCCCGGCGCTGAACATCATCACGAGGTAGGCGCCCGTGCCGAACGCGGTGGCCGCCTTCGCCGTTCGGGACACGGCGCAGATCATGGAGCCCAGGGTCAGCGCGGCGGCGACGGCGAGCAGCAGCGCCAGCAGGTAGCCGGGGAGCTGTTCGGGCAGCGCGACCCCGTAGGCGATCCGGCCGACGGCGGTGACGAGGAGCGCAGAGGCGAGGCAGGCCGCTCCGTGCAGCAGGATCTGGGCGGAGAGCAGAGCGGAGGGCCGCACCGGAGTGACAAACATCCGGCGCAGGATGCCGCGCTCGCGGTAGGCGGTCAGCACCGGCGGCATCGCCTGGACCGCCGCCGTGATCATGGCGAGCAGGATCGAGATGGGGACGTACAGGTCGATGACGCGCCGTCCGCCGAGGTCGTCCTGCGCCTCCTTGAAGGCGGGGATGAAGCCGAGGATCACCAGGAGGACGGAGGGGAAGGCGAAGATCCAGAACAGGTTGCCCGGTTCGCGGAGGAAGAGCCGGGTCTCGGCGATCAGGACGGCGGCCGCGGGACCGCGCCGCCGGGTGACGCGGGGCGTGGGGGCGGTGGCCGGTGCGGTGGTGGTCTCGGTCGGCATGTCAGGCGTCCTGTCCGGTGAGGTCGAGGAAGGCTTCGTCGAGGCTGGTCTCGGTGATGCGCAGCCGCCGGGCGGTGACGCCGAGTCCGGCGAGCAGGGAGACGAACGGGGTGACCGTCTCGTCGGTGCCGTGCACCGTGAGCGCCCCCTCGCGGTCGGGCGGGGTCACGGACGCGACGCCGGGCAGCGCGGTGAGCCGGGCGAG
This sequence comes from Streptomyces globisporus, assembly GCA_014649555.1. Lineage (GTDB taxonomy): Bacteria > Actinomycetota > Actinomycetes > Streptomycetales > Streptomycetaceae > Streptomyces > Streptomyces globisporus. The sequence continues at coordinate 170,395 of BMTG01000001.1, forward strand.
GTCGGGGCCGGTGAGCGGGCGGGAGGGCGCGAAGGAGATGACCGTGGAGCCGGTGGCCTGCCGGATCAGCCCGGCCGGGGTGTCCAGGGCGACGACCTTGCCCCGGTCGATGACGGCGATCCGGTCGCAGAGGCGCTGGGCCTCCTCCATGAAGTGGGTGACGAGCAGGACGGTCACCCCGCCGTCGCGGATCTCCTCGATGAGCTTCCAGGTGTCGCGGCGGGCGCGCGGGTCGAGTCCGGTGGTCAGCTCGTCGAGTACGACGACCTTCGGGTCGCCGATCAGGGCGAGGGCGATGAACAGCCGCTGTTTCTGGCCACCGGAGAGCTTCGCGAAGCGGGTGGAGAGCCGGTCGGTCAGGCCGAGCCGGTCGGCGAGCGGACGCCAGTCGACGGGGGCCGGGTAGAGGGCGGCGTAGAGCTCCAGCGCCTCCCGTACGGTCAGTTTGGCCTGGAGCTCGCTCTCCTGGAGCTGGGCGCCGAGCAGCCGGGTCACCCGGTCGTGGTCGGCGACGGGGTCGAGCCCGGCGACCCTGACCGTGCCGGCGTCGGGGATGCGCAGGCCCTCCACGCATTCGACGGTGGTGGTCTTGCCCGCCCCGTTGGGGCCGAGGATGCCGAAGATCTCCCCCTCGTCCACGGAGAAGGAGACGCCGTCGACCACGTCGCGGCCCGCGTACGTCTTGCGCACCCCGGTGACTTCGATGATTGCCATGCCCTCAGGGTTCCGGCGGGCGGGCCGGGCCGGTATCCGCCGTCACGCTCGACGTCGTATCAGCCGATCGGTTGACGGCGGAGTACGACCGGGACGGCCAGGACGGGGCGACCGGTCGGCGGGGGCGGCGGGCGGCCGGAAATTGGGAGGCCCGATGTCAGTGGTGAAACGTAGGGTCGGCCCTGATGCCCAAAATGCCTGCAGAGCGCACGGACCGGTCCGCCGTGCGCTCCCTCCTGCGCCTGTGGCCCTATGTCCGACCCGTGCGGGTGCGCCTGTTCACGGCCGCCTTCGTGGCGATCCTGGCGTCCTGTCTGGGCCTGGTGATCCCGCTGGTCCTGAAGTGGATGGTGGACGGCCCGGTCGCCGACCGCGATCCGGGCGGGGTGTGGCTGGGGGCGCTGTATCTGCTGCTGCTCGGCATCGCGGAGGCGCTGCTGTTCGGGTTCCGGCGATGGCTGGTGGCGCGGCCGCTGGCCGGGGTCGAGGCGGCGATGCGGGCGGATCTCTTCCGCCATCTGCAACGGCTGCCGGTCGCGTTCCACGACCGATGGGCCTCGGGTCAGCTGCTGTCGCGCGGGACGACGGACCTGATGCTGCTGCGGATGTTCCTGGCGTTCCCGCTGACCTTCCTGGTCGTCAACACGGCGACGATCCTCGTCGGGTTCGTCCTTCTGTTCGCCCAGGACTGGACGCTCGGTCTGGTGCTGCTGGCGCCCGCGGTGCCGCTGATCATCCTGTGCTCGCTGTTCGAGACGAAGTACTCGGTGGTCGCGCGCCGCGCCCAGGACCAGGTCGGCGACCTCACGACGGTCGTCGAGGAGAGCGTGCTGGGCATCCGCATCGTCAAGGGCTTCGGCCGGCACCGCAGCCAGGCGCGGGCGTTCAAGGCCATGGCGCACCGGCTGCGCGACACGGAGCTGGGCAAGGCCCGGCTGCTCGCCGGGATCTGGGCGCTGATCACGGCCATCCCGGAGCTGGCGATCGGCGCGGCGCTGGTGCTCGGCACGATCCAGGTGGCCGACGGGACGCTGTCGGCGGGCACGCTGGTGGCGTTCCTGTCCACGGCGCTCGCGCTGCGCTGGCCGGTGGAGTCGATCGGATTCCTGCTGGCGATGAGCCAGGAGTCGGCGACCGCCACCGACCGGTACTTCGAGGTGATGGACGTGGCGGAGGAGCGGGGTGCCGCCGCCGTACGCGAGGGCGCGCCGGCCACCGCGCCGGGAATGGTGTTCGAGGGCGTCGCGTTCCGCTACCCGGACGCGGCCCCGGACTCCCCGCCCGTCCTGTCCGGCATCGATCTGCACATCCGGCCCGGCGAGACGCTGGCCCTCGTCGGGGGTACGGGGTCGGGCAAGACGACGCTGACGGCGCTGGTGCCCCGGCTGCACGAGGTGACCGGCGGACGGATCACGCTGGACGGCGAGGACATCGCCACGATGGAGCGCTCGCGGCTGCGGGAGCTGGTGTCGGTGGCGTTCGAGGAGCCGACGCTGTTCTCCGCGACGGTCGGCGAGAACGTCACGATGGGCGCGGCCGACGCGGACGAGGCGCAGGTGCGCCGGGCGCTGTCCGTGGCCCAGGCGGACTTCGTGCACGAGCTGCCGCAGGGTCTGGACACAGAGGTCGGCGAGCAGGGCCTGAGCCTCTCCGGCGGCCAGCGCCAACGGCTGGCGCTGGCCCGCGCGGTGGTCGGCGAGCCGCGCTTCCTGGTGCTGGACGACCCGCTCTCGGCGCTGGACGTGCACACGGAGACGCTGGTGGAGGCCGCGCTGCGGCAGGTCCTGGCGCGGACGACGGCGGTGGTCGTGGCGCACCGCCCGTCGACCGTGATGCTGGCGGACCGGGTGGCGCTGCTGTCCGGGGGCCGGATCGCCGCGGTCGGCACGCATCAGGAGCTGCTGCGCGACAACGCGGAGTACGCATGGCTGATGTCGGGCGCGGAGTCCGGTCCCGCACCCGGACGAAAGTTCCCCGCGGCGCCGACGAGCGCCCCCGTCCAGCAGGTTCCCGCAGAGGAGGGCAGTGCCCGATGACGACGACCACCGACGACGCCTCGCTTCCCGCGGCCGAGGACGACGGCCTGCGGAAGAAGCGCCCGGCCGCGCCCGGACCACGGCCCTCCGGCGACCCGTTCGACCAGGACGACCTGCCCGCGCCGCCCGGGGCGACCCTGGCGCTGCTGTTCTCGCTGCTGGCCCCGATGCGCGGCCGGGTCGCGGTGGCGGCCCTGCTGCTGGTGGTGCAGCAGGTGGCGATGCAGGCGGGCCCGCTGCTCGTGGCGTACGCGATCGACAGCGGGGTTCCGGCGTTCCGGGACCACGACTACGGGCCGCTGGTCGCGGTCGCCGTCGGCTACGCGCTCTGCTCGGTCGGCGCGGGCGTCCTCCAGTACGGCTTCATCCGGGCGGCCGCGCGGATCAACCAGGACGTGCTGCTGGAGCTGCGCGGCCGGATCTTCCGGCACGCGCAGGCGCTCAGCATCGACTTCCACGAGCGCTACACCTCGGGCCGGCTGATCTCGCGCTCGACGACGGATGTGGAGTCGCTGCGCGAGCTGCTGAGCGAGGGGCTCCAGGAACTGATCGGCGTGGTCCTCTCGTTCGTGTCGATCGCCGTGGTGCTGCTCTGGCTGGACCTGGGGATCGGCGCGATCGCCACGCTCTCCTTCGTACCGCTGTATCTGATGGTCCGGATGTACCGGCGGCGGGCGTCCGTGGCGTTCACCGCGCGCTCCACGGCGATCGCGGCGGTGATCGTGAAGTTCGCGGAGACGATGAACGGCATCCGCCCGGTCCAGGCGTTCCGCCGGGAGCGGAGCAACGACGCCGCGTTCACCGCGCTGAACACCCGTCACGAGCGGGCGAACGGCGACGCGATCCTGGAGATGGCCCGCTACGTCATCGGCTCCCGGCTGATCGCCAACACGGCGGTGGCCGGGATGGTGCTGTGGGGCGCCTACCGGGTGGCGGAGGGGACGCTGGCGCTCGGGGTCCTGGCCGCGGCGGTGCTGTATCTACGCCGGCTGTACGACCCGATCGACCGGCTGGGGATGTTCCTCAACTCCTACGAGTCGGCGGCCGCTTCGCTGACGAAGATCGCCGGGCTGCTGGCCCAGACACCGAACGTCCCGGAGCCCGGCCACCCCACCGAACTGCCGCCGCGCTCGGGCGATCTCCCGGACCGGGAGGTCGTGTTCGACGGGGTGCGGTTCGCCTACCGTACGGGCGGCGAGGTTCTGCCCGCCTTCGACCTGCGGATCCCGGCGGGCAGTACGGTGGCGGTCGTCGGCTCGACGGGCGCGGGCAAGTCGACGCTGGCCAAGCTGCTGGCCCGCTTCTACGACCCGACCGACGGCCGGGTCCTGCTGGACGGCACGGACCTGCGCGACCTGTCCACCGCCGAGCTGCGCCGGGGCGTGGTGATGGTGACGCAGGAGGCGTTCCTGTTCTCCGGGACGGTCGCGGAGAACATCGCGATCGGCCGCCCGGACGCCACCCGCGAGGAGATCGAGCACGCCGCGAAGGCGATCGGCGCGCACGACTTCATCGCGGCCCTGCCGGACGGCTACGACACCGACGTACGCAAGCGGGGCGGCCGGATCTCGGCGGGCCAGCGCCAGTTGGTGGCCTTCGCCCGCGCCCTGCTGGCGAACCCGGCGGTGCTGATCCTGGACGAGGCGACCAGCTCCCTGGACATCCCCGGCGAGCGCGCGGTCCAACGGGCCATGGACACGGTGCTGCACGGCCGCACGGCGGTGGTGATCGCCCATCGGCTCTCGACCGTGGAGATCGCGGACCGGGTGCTGGTGATGGAGCACGGCCGGATCGTGGAGGACGGTGCGCCCGCGGAACTGATCGGCGGGACGGGGCGGTTCGCGGGGCTGCACCGGACGTGGAAGGAGAGTCTGAGCTGAGGGGGGCTCTGACCGGGATCCGCGGTTCCGGGGAGCCCGCGCGGCGTCGCCGCGTCCGGCCCGGCCCCGGATGCCGGACCGGGCGGCATCGTCGAGAATCAAACCGGAGGTGGTAAGGGTGACCGGTCGCCGGCCCTCGCGGGGAGCTGCACGGTTCCTGGCCCGGTGCGCGCTGGTGGCGCTCGCGGCCGTGGTCGCGGTGCTGTGCCTGGCGCTCGTCGACGTCGGGGTGCTGGTCTTCGTCGCCGGGATCGCGGGTCTTGTCCTGTCCGCCGCGGGCCTGTGGTGGCTGCTCTCCCTGCGCGGGCCGTCCCGCCTGCTGGGCGCACTGCTCGCGGTCGCCGCGCCGGTCGCGGTGCTCGTCTACTACATCTGGCGGGGCGTCTGGGTCTGGGCGCTGCTCGCCCTGGTGCTGTACGGCCTGGCCCTGGTCTGCGGCCGGGCGGCAATGCGCGCGCACGGCAAGGCGTACGTGGTGCGCGGCAGGGCCGGAAGGCAGCCGCGGCAGCCCTTCCTCATCATGAATCCGCGCTCCGGCGGCGGGAAGGTCGGCCGCTTCGGCCTCGTGGAGAAGGCCGAACGGCTGGGTGCGCGGGTGCATCTGCTCGACGCCGAGGGCGGCGGGACCGATGTGGAGGAGCTGGCACGCGAGGCCGCCGCGAACGGTGCCGACCTGCTCGGAGTGGCCGGCGGTGACGGCACCCAGGCGCTGGTCGCGGGGGTCGCGGCCGAGCACGGGCTGCCGTTCCTGGTGATCTCGGCGGGCACGCGCAACCACTTCGCCATGGACCTCGGCCTCGACCGCACCGACCCGGCCCGCTGCCTGGACGCGCTGACCGACGGCGAGGAACTCCGCGTCGACCTGGGCCTGGTGAACGGGCGGCCTTTCGTCAACACCGTGTCCTTCGGGGCGTACGCGGATATCGTGCAGCAGCCCGAGTACCGCGACGCGAAGGCGGGGACCGCGCTCGCGCTGCTGCCCGACCTGCTCGGGACGGAGGGCAGGCGCCTCGACGCGGCCGTCGGGGAGAAGCTGCTCACCGGACAGCAGGCCGTCCTCGTCACCAACAACCCCTACGCGGCGCCCGATCCGCTCGCCGGGGGTCTGCGGCCGCGCCTGGACCGCGGCAAGCTCGGGGTGATCGCCGTGCGCGTGGAGAGCGCGGCCCAGGCCGCCGACCTCGCCGTGCGGGGCGCACGTGCGCAGGGCGTCGTCTTCGCGACGGTGCGCGGCGTCGAGGTGACGGCCCCGGAAGACGCGATTCCGGTCGCGGTGGACGGTGAGGCACTGATGCTGCCGGCCCCCGTCGTCTGTACGGTGCGCCACCGGGCGCTGCGCGTCCTGGTCCCCCGCACCCGGCCGGGCACGGTGGCGCCGGCCTCACCGCTGAACTGGCGCTGGATCACGGCGCTGGCCCTCGGGCGTGCGCGATGAGGGCGGCGGACGGGCACGGCGCCACCGGCGCTCCCGACGACGAGGCGGGCGGGGCGCGCCGGGCCGGGTCCGTGGGGGCGATCGTCGCCGCCGCGCTGCGCGACCTGCGCGCCATCGACGGCGCCGTGTACGCGGCGGTGGCCACCACGCCCACACCCACGCTGGACACGGCGCTGCGGCGGCTGTCCCGGGCGGCCGACCACTCCAAGCTCTCACTGGGCATCGCCGCCGGGCTCGCCGTCTTCCCCGGACGGCCCCGGCAGGCGGCCTGTGCGGGGCTCGGCGCGGTCGCCGTGGCCTCCGCCTCCGCGAACCTGCTCGCCAAACGTCTGGTCCGTCGGCGTCGCCCCGACCGGGAGGCGGCCCGGGTCACGGTCGCACGCCAGGTCCCCATGCCCGCTTCGGCCTCCTTTCCGTCCGGCCACACCGCCTCGGCCGTCGCCTTCGCCATCGGGGCCGGCACTGTCCTGCCGGGGGCCCTGCTGCCGCTCTGGAGCCTGGCGAGCGCCGTCGCCTACTCCCGCGTCCACACCGGCGTGCACTACCCCGGCGACGTGACCGCGGGCGCGGCCCTCGGCGTCGCGAGCGCGGTCACGGCACGCCGGCTGCGCAGGTGTCTGCCTCGGGGAGAACGCTGCTGACAGCAGGGAGGTGGGGCCGGGGTTCAGGCCGTCCTCCGCGGTGATCCGGGCGTCGCGGGCCTTGTCAGTGGCGGGTGGCAGCATCGGCCGTATGACGGATGCGACGCCATTCACCTGGGGACCGTTCCTGCGCGACTGGAGCGGGGAGTGGTCGGATTCCCTGTCCGACGACGGGACGCACGCGCGGGAGGACGAGACCGCCCGGCGGGATCGTCGGCTGGGGTTTCCGGCGGCGCCCGAGGAGCGGATCGCGGCACTGGAGGAGCACCTCGGCCGGCGGATGCCCCCGTCCTACCGGGAGTTCCTCGCCGTCAGCGACGTTGGCGGCACGCGGGCGGGTTCATCACCCTGCTGGCGGGGACCACGGAGGCCCGCTGGCACAACGACGCGTCCGGGCTCGCGGCGATGTTCGAGGAGTATCTGGACGAGGACCCCACCCCCGAAGAGCTGCGGGACGTGGCGGTCTGGCGCCGCGGGCTCCAGCTGGACGTCGAGTCCGACGCGATGAGTGTCGTGCTGGATCCCGGGGACGTGGACGAGAACGGCGAGTGGGCCGTCTACACCTGGGCGAGCTGGCGGGCGCACATGCGTTCGCTCCGCGGGCGGCGGGAGTCCCGCACCACCCCAGCGGTTCCCGGACTTCGCCACGTTCATGCGAGACATGCACCGGGAGGCGCTCGCTGGAGCTTCGCCTTCGACGGCGACCGTCCGCGCCTCGCACCGCAGCGATTCGTCTCTCCGGCCGCTGCCGCCTGCGCGGACGCCCGTGCCGTGGTCGTGTGGGGCGGTCTGCGGGACGGGCACGGGAACCCGTTCTTCCACCTCTCCGTGGCGAAGGCCGGTGCGGAGCTGTACGCCTCCACGTACGCGGACGGAGAGGTGCGGCGGACCGGGCCGATCCCACCGGACCTGGACCCGGACCGGTTCTTCACGTCCCAGGAGGAGCCCGCCGGAACGGAGGCGGTCATCAGGACGGAACGGGCACTGCTGGAGGCGATAGCCGGCGAGTTCGGAGTACATCTGCCGCGCCACGCGATCACGTGGGGACGGCTGCACACGTTCACCACCCGCTCCTGGACCCGGCCGCCGCAGGACGGGGAGACTTTCTCCGTGATCAGGTTCGAGTGGGGCTCGAACTGACGGCGGCGGGGCGCCCTTCCGACGCGTATGCCGCACGCCGGCCCGGCCGGACGGGACACGCGGGCGACCGGATGCGCCGTCCTCACCCCGGCAGCAGCCGTACCGCCGCGTCCCGCAGCCGGGTGCGTTCCGTGCTCATGAAGCGGTGCAGGGTCCGGGAGGCGAACGCGGTGCGCTGGGCGCTGCGGCGGCGTTCGCGGTCGTAGGCGCGCAGGGCTCCGGCGATGCCCGCCGGGCCCGGGGGCGCCGCGGTGAGCGCGCGGGTCAGGGCGTCGGCGTCCAGGATCGCGGTGCAGGCGCCCTGGCCCAGGTTGGGCGTCATGGCGTGGGCCGCGTCGCCGACCAGGGCAACCTGGCCCGAGGCTCCGGCCGAGACGAAGGACGGCAGCGCCGGGTGCAGGTGGCGCATCTCGTAGCGGATCCAGGTCGCCGGGTCGGTGGCGGCCAGGATGCGCGGGATCGGGTCGTGCCAGCCGGCGAAGAGGCCGCGCAGTTCGTCGGCCGTGGTGGCCTCGGGGGCGGTCGCGTACCAGTTGGTGCGGCTCGGTTCGACCGGGGTCAGCCCGAAGAAGCGGCCGCTCCCCCAGGTCTCGCCGTGCACCGGGCTCTCGATGTCGGCGATGCCGATCCAGGCGACGGTGCCGACCTCGCGCGGGCCGCTGCGGTCGCCGAAGCAGGCGGTGCGGACGGCGCTGCGGATGCCGTCGGCGCCGATCACCAGGTCCTGCCCGGCGGCGAGGGCGTCCACATCGGTGACACGCTCGCCGAGTTTGACGGGTACGTCGCCGAAGGCGTCCAGGCCCGCGAGCAGGGCGTCGAGCAAGTACGGCCGGGAGATAAGGAGTTCGGGGCGTCCTGCCTTGCGTTCGATGCGTTCCAGTGGGAGCCGGGCGATCGACGTCCCGTCCGGGGTGCGGATGTGCGCGTCGCGGTAGGGCACGGCGTGCTCGCGCAGGACGTCGCCGACGCCGAGCCGGTCCAGCGCGGACTGTGCGGTGGGGTGGATACCGAAGGCCGCTCCGTACCGCTCCAGTTCCGTGCGGCGCTCCAGCACCGTCACGCTCCAGCCCGCGCGGCGGAGCCCGATCGCGGTCGCCAGTCCGCCGATGCCCGCGCCGACCACGGTCGCCGTCCCTGTCATGTCGCGCTCCCGAAGCTCGTAGGACCCCGCAGAAGAGTCACCACATCTGTGGTACCACGACTGGGGTAGTATCGGCAAGGACGGATGGCGGAGACGGCGAGGACGAGGGAGCGGGCGCGGGTGAATCCGGACCGGCGGGACCGGCTGCGGGACGCGGCGATCGAGGTGCTGGCCCGGGACGGCGGGCGCGGGCTGACACACCGGGCCGTGGACCAGGCCGCCGAGGTGCCGTCCGGCACCACCAAGAACTACTTCCCGACCCGGGACGCCGTCCTCCGCGCGGTGGCGGAGCGCTGCCTGGAGCAGTACCTGGCACTCACCGAACAGCTGGCCGCCGGCCCGGGCCCCGCGGACCGCGAGGGGCTGGTGGCCCTCTTCCGCTCGCTCCTGGAGAACGTCGCGGGGCCGGGGCGCGCCCGCCTCCTCGCGGTGCTGGAGCTCCAGGCCGAGGCGACCCGCCGGCCCTGGCTCTCCGGCATCCTCGACCCGATGGCGAGCGGCGACTTCGCGGGCTTCGAGCTGGCCCAGCGCGCCGCCGGGCTGCCCGTGACCCCGCAGCGGGCCGCCGTCGTCACCCTCGCCCTGCACGCGGCGGTCCCGCATCTCCTGACGGACGGACCCGGCACACTCGCGGCAGCCGGGCTCGACGATCCCGACCGCTTCGTGCGCGATCTCCTGGACACGGTGTACCCGCCGGACGCGACCGCCTGAGCACCCCCGGCCGCCGGACGCGACCACCCGAGCGCACGCGACCCGCCCGGCAGCGACGACCTGAAGCCCGCGCCCCGACCCCGGAGGGATCCCGCACCCTGACGGACCGACACATTCCGGCGCGCGGATCTGGCCAGAACCCGACGCCGTCTCACCTGACGGTCATCACACCTCTTCCCGCCCGCGACGGCCCGGTGACCTTTGCGCGCGAAACCTGTGACCACCCTGTGAATACCGGGCTCCAGAACGCCCGGTAACACTGCGGCAATGATCGGCGAAACGTCCGCTTAACGAACATGACCTTTCCGGCAACGAACGAAAACCGGCCAAGTTGTTGACGCGCTCCTGACAGGCACGGTCGTCGGCTGACACTCTTCACCCCGTTCTGCGCACCGCCTGCACCGTCCGGACAGCCCGTCCAGGCCGCCCGGTACCCCCCTCGCAGAAGGAGTCCGCGTGAGATCCACGCCCAGCCGTCGCGCCACCGCGACCGGCGCTCTGATAGCCGCAGCAGCCCTCATCGCCGTCGCCGTCCCGTCCGGCGCCGCGACCGCCACCTCCGCCCCCGCCTCGGCCCCGCTCGGCGGCATCACCGCCGGCACGAAGGCCGACCCGGGCGCCCTGCCCGCCAAGCTCTCCCCCGCCCAGCGCGCGGAGCTGCTCAGCGAGGCGAACGCCACGAAGGCGGCCACCGCCAAGGAGCTCGGTCTCGGGTCCACCGAGAAGCTCGTGGTGCGTGACGTGGTCCAGGACCGCGACGGCACCACACACACCCGCTACGAGCGCACCCTCGACGGGCTCCCCGTCCTCGGCGGCGACCTCGTGGTCAAGGAGTCCGCGGCCGGGGCCACCGAGGGCGTCAGCAAGGCGTCGAAGGCGACCAGCGCGCAGCTGAAGGCCGTCGGCCTGACCGCCGACGTGGCCCCGGCCGCCGCCGAGAAGCAGGCGCTCGGCGCGGCCAAGGCCGAGGGTTCGAAGGCCAAGAAGGCGGAGAACGCCCCGCGCAAGGTGGTCTGGCTGGGCGGCGGCTCCCCGCAGCTCGCGTACGAGACCGTGGTCGGCGGACTCCAGCACGACGGCACCCCGAACGAGCTGCACGTGCTCACCGACGCCACCTCGGGCGAGAAGCTCTACGAGTGGCAGGCCGTCCACAACGGCACGGGCAACACGCAGTACAACGGCCAGGTCACCCTGGGCACCGCGCCCTCGTACACCCTGACCGACACCACGCGCGGCAACCACAAGACGTACAACCTGAACCGGGGCAGCTCCGGCACCGGCACGCTGTTCTCCGGACCGGACGACATCTGGGGCGACGGCACTCCGCAGAACGCCGAGACGGCCGGCGCGGACGCCCATTACGGCGCGGCCGAGACGTGGGACTACTACAAGAACGTGCACGGCCGCTCCGGCATCCGCGGTGACGGCGTCGGCGCGTACTCCCGTGTCCACTACGGCAACAACTACGTCAACGCGTTCTGGCAGGACAGCTGCTTCTGCATGACGTACGGCGACGGCAGCGGCAACGTCAAGCCGCTGACCTCCCTGGACGTGGCCGCCCACGAGATGACGCACGGTCTGACCTCGGTCACCGCCAAGCTCGTCTACAGCGGTGAGTCCGGCGGTCTCAACGAGGCCACCTCCGACATCTTCGCCGCCGGTGTGGAGTTCTACTCCAACACCACCCAGGACCCGGGCGACTACCTGGTCGGCGAGAAGATCGACATCAACGGCAACGGCACGCCGCTGCGCTACATGGACAAGCCTTCGAAGGACGGCTCGTCCAAGGACTACTGGTACTCGGGCATCGGCAACGTCGACGTCCACTACTCCTCGGGCCCGGCGAACCACTGGTTCTACCTGCTCTCCGAGGGCAGTGGCGCCAAGACCGTCAACGGGGTCAACTACGACTCGCCGACCTCCGACGGCCTCCCGGTGACCGGCATCGGCCGGGACAAGGCGCTGCAGATCTGGTTCAAGGCGCTCACCACGAAGTTCACCTCGACGACCAACTACGCCGCCGCCCGCACGGGCACGCTCGCGGTCGCCAGTGAGCTGTACGGTGCCACCAGCCCCGAGTACGCGGCCGTGGCCCACGCCTGGGCCGGCATCAACGTCGGCGCCCGCCCCGGCGGCGGCGACCCCGACCCGGGCGGCAAGGTGTTCGAGAACACCACCGCGGTGAACATTCCGGACGCCGGTGCGGCCGTCACCAGCTCGGTCACCGTCTCCGGTGTCGCCGGCAACGCGCCGAGCGCCCTCAAGGTGGACGTGAACATCTCGCACACCTGGCGCGGTGACCTGGTCGTCGACCTGGTGGCCCCGGACGGCACGGCCTACCGGCTGAAGAACTCCTCCTCCGGCGACTCCGCGGACAACGTGGTGGCGACCTACACGGTCAACGCCTCGTCCGAGGTCGCCAACGGGGTCTGGAAGCTGAAGGTCCAGGACGTCGCACGGCAGGACACCGGAAAGATCAACAGCTTCAAGCTGACCTTCTGATCCGCCGGATCCGACCGATCCACCCGCTGTGACCGTACGGCCCGGAAGAGGGACACCTCTTCCGGGCCGTTCGTCAGGGTGCGAAAGGCCGCGTCAGGCCGGGTTGTCCGCGTGGGTCAGGGTCTCCCAGGCGACGAAGAGGTTGTTCGACCCTGCGGGCCGCTGCCGCTCGGTCAGCGTCTGCGTGTTGGTCATCGCGTACCCGAGGCGGTTGGCGAGCGCGTTGAAGCCGACCTCGGTGACCGGCCCCAGACTGTCCTTGAGAGAGCCGCCGCAGAGCGAGGACGGCACGGGCGTACCCAGCTGGTGCTTGGCGTGCAGCCCCATCGCGTGCCGCAGCCGGTCGGCGATCTCCGGGTAGAGGTCCTGGCCCTGGATGCGGCTGGTCTCGGCGATGTGGGAGATCGCGGAGAGGCCGTAGCCGGTGTGGGTCAGGTCCCGGCAGGTCTCCTGGGAGAGCCCGTCCATGAAGGTGGACTGCCCCTGCCAGTAGTTGATGACTTTCGCCCGGGTGTCGAGCCCGCTGCCGGGGGCGACCTTCGGCAGCGAACCGTCGGCGTTCACATATATGTACGCGGGGACACGTCCGCGGAACTTGCCGACGGCCTTGTCGTAGGCGGCGCGGTCCTCCAGGAAGACCGCGATCCCGATCGCCGCCTCGGTCATGGACAGCTCCCAGTTGCCGTTGGAGTGGGAGCCGTTGGTGACCTCGGGGAGGTACACATTGCGCAGCATCGTTCCGAAGCGGCCGGAGCCCGGCCAGCTGCTGTAGGTGTACTTGATGATCTCGGCGGCGCGCGGCCAGGAGGAGCCGGCCCAGCCGGCCTGGAGCGGCGCGTTGCTGTTGGTGTGGTCCTTGATCACGGCCGACCAGGCGTCCATGATCTGGATCGCCTTCTGGGCATAGCGGGCGTCCTGGGTGATGTACCAGGCGAGCGAGAGCGTGTACGCGGCGATGGCGTCCTCGCGCTCGTCCGTGCAGCCATTGTTGGGGTTGGAGTACGAGCCGCACTCGACGACCCCGCGCGGCTTGGCGGTCCGGGTCAGGGAGGCGTACTTGCTGCCCATCATCTGGTCGTAGGCGCTCTTCCAGGGCTGGGCGCCCGCCTGGACCCGGCCCCGGACGAAGTCCAGCTGGGGGCGGCTGACGAGCACGCCGGGGTGGGTGAAGTCCGCCGGGGCGGCGGCCTGGACAGGTGCCCGGCCGGGCGTCGTGGATCTCTCCGCCACGGCGGGTGCGGCGAGGGCCGCGGTGAGCAGCGCGGCCAGGGCTGCGGCGGTGCCGAGGACGCGGGGAATGGTGCCGGTACGCATGGGGGGTGCCTTCCGGTGGGGTGGCGGTTCAACGGCCCGACCCGGCAAGAGAGTTCATGGGTGTGAATGCTGGGCCGCATGATGAACCGTGCGATGAGTCAGGAACGTAAAGCCATTCCATGGACACGTCAAGGTTCTGTGTTCACTCCACGAAGGAACCACCGGCCCACGCGCACCACCGGCCCACGCGCAGGGGCCCGGCACCGTGTGGGTGCCGGGCCCCTCGGGTCCGCGATGAGGCGCGCTCAGCGCATCAGCACGCCCCCGCCCTCCCCCGTCGCCTCGGTCGGCAGGGCGACCAGGCCCAGTTCGGCGCTGGTGGCCAGCAGCCGGTGGGCGGGCAGGACGCGCACGGTGTAGCCGTACGGTCCCGTCCGGTCCGGGGTGAGCGGGCCCTCGTACAGCCAGCGGTCCTCCAGGTCCTGACCGCCCGCCGGCTTCAGCGGGAAGGTCTGGGCGTCCGCGATGGCGTCGCCGGAGTCGACCCGGCCCGCGACCACCTGGACCTCGACGTCGTCCGGCTCCAGGCCGCCGAGCGCGATCCGTACCCGCAGCGCCAGGGTGGCCCCCAGCTCCGCCGAACCGCCCGCGGCGTCCCCGGTGACCGTCTCCACATGGTCGACGGAGACCCCGCGCCAGGCCGCCCGGACCCTGGCCTTCCACGCGGCGAGCTCCTGCGCCACCGCGGGCTCCAGTGCCCGGCGGGCCTGAGCGGCGGGGGCGTACAGGCGCTCCACGTACTCGCGCACCATCCGCCCCGCGAGCACCTTCGGGCCGAGGCTGACCAGGGTGGAGCGGACCATCTCGATCCAGCGGTCGGGCAGATCCCCGGCGCCCCGGTCGTAGAAGCGCGGGGCGACCCGGTCCTCGATCAGGGCGTAGAGGGCGTTCGACTCCAGCTCGTCCCGGCGGTCCTCGTCGACCGCGGAGCCGTCGGCGGTGGGGATCTCCCAGCCGAAGTCCGGGTCGAACCACTCGTCCCACCAACCGTCGCGCACCGACAGGTTGAGGCAGCCGTTGAGCGCCGCCTTCATCCCGCTGGTGCCGCAGGCCTCCAGCGGGCGCAGCGGGTTGTTGAGCCAGACGTCGCAGCCCGGGTAGAGCTTCTGCGCCATGCCCATGCCGTAGTCCGGGAGGAACACGATGCGGTGGCGTACCCGCGGGTCGTCCGCGAACCGCACCAGCTCCTGCACCAGCCGCTTCCCGCCGTCGTCGGCCGGGTGCGCCTTGCCCGCGACGACGATCTGGATCGGGTGCGTCGGGTGCAGCAGCAGCTCCCGCAGCCGGTCGCGGTCGCGCAGCATCAGCGTCAGCCGCTTGTACGAGGGGACGCGGCGGGCGAAGCCGATGGTCAGGATGTCCGGGTCGAGGACACCGTCGATCCAGCCCAGCTCGGCGGTGCCCGCGCCGCGCCTGCGCCAGGAGGCGTAGAGGCGGCGGCGGACCTCGGTGACGAGCTGGCCGCGCAGGTCCCGGCGCAGGTCCCAGATCTCCTGGTCGCCGATGCCGGTCACCGCGTCCCAGCGGCGGGGGGTGCCGGTCTGCGCGGAGGCCTCGTCGGCCACGGGGCCGCCGGCCAGCACCTGGTGGGCGCGGCCCTCGCCGACCTGGCCCGCACCGAGCCGGAACACCTCGGGAGCGACCCAGGTCGGGGCGTGGACCCCGTTGGTGACGGAGATGATCGGCACCTCTGCGGGGTCGAAGCCCGGCCAGAGCCCGGAGAACATCTCCCGGCTGACCGCCCCGTGCAGGGTGGAGACGCCGTTGGCGCGCTGGGCGAGCCTGAGGCCCATCACCGCCATGTTGAACAGCTCCGGCTCGCCGCCGGGGTAGGTCTCGGTGCCGAGCGGCAGGATCTTCTCGACGGGTACGCCGGGCAGTTCGCCCTCGTCGCCGAAGTGGCGGGCGACGAGCCCCCGGTCGAAACGGTCTATGCCGGCGGGCACCGGGGTGTGGGTGGTGAAGACGGTCCCGGCCCGGACCACTTCGAGGGCGGCCTCGAAGTCGAGTCCGGTGGGGATGAGTTCGCGGATACGCTCCAGGCCGAGGAAGCCGGCGTGGCCCTCGTTGGTGTGGAACACCTCCGGCTCCGGCGTGCCGGTCAGCCGGCTCCAGGTGCGCACGGCGCGCACGCCGCCGATGCCGAGCAGCATCTCCTGGAGGAGGCGGTGGTCGCTGCCGCCGCCGTAGAGCCGGTCGGTGACGTCGCGCTCGCCGGGGGCGTTCTCCTCGACGTCGGAGTCGAGGAGGAGCAGCGGCACGCGGCCGACCCGGGCCAGCCAGATGCAGGCGTGCAGCGAGCGTCCGCCGGGCAGGGCGAGGACGACCCGGGCGGGGGTGCCGTCGGCCTCGCGGACCAGGTCGAGCGGGAGTTCGTTGGGGTCGAGGACGGGATAGTGCTCCTGCTGCCAGCCCTCGCGCGAGAGGGTCTGGCGGAAGTAGCCGTGCCGGTAGAGCAGCCCGACGCCGATGAGCGGGACGCCGAGGTCGCTGGCGGCCTTGAGGTGGTCGCCGGCCAGGATGCCGAGGCCGCCGCTGTACTGGGGCAGGGCGGCGGTGACACCGAATTCGGGTGAGAAGTAGGCGATGGCGGAGGGGAGTTCGGCTCCGGCGGCCCGCTGTTCCTGATACCAGCGGGGGCCGTCCAGATATTCCGCCAGATCGGCGGAGGCCGCGGCGAGGCGGCCGAGGTACTCCGCGTCCCCGGCCAGTTCGGTCAGCCGCCCGGCGGACAGTGAGCCGAGCAGGCGTACGGGGTCGGCGTCCGCGGGCCGCCAGCCCTCGGGGTCGGCGGCCCGGAAGAGCTCGCGGGTCTCGGTGTGCCACGACCAGCGCAGGTTGCGCGCGAGGTCGTGGAGGGGTCGAAGGGGTTCGGGGAGAACAGGACGCACGGTGAATCGACGAATGGCCTTCACTGCTCCACCTTTACAGGGGACTTGCGCATCCGAGCGGACGCACCACGGTGTGCGTCCCTTCCGTCACCCCTGACGGTAGCGGCCGTCCGTGGCGGGCTGCCACGGCGCGCGGAGGGCGCGCCCGGTCCGGGGCCCACACGCCGCGCGCCTCCCCACAGATGCCCCACACACCCCATCAGTGATCTCCCGCCACTCCTCCCACCTGGGGTTTGGCCGATTTCCCTCCCGTACGCGGCCTTGTGGACCTCATTGCCACAGGGAAAGCTGCCGTGTGGCGCCGCAGAGCGGGTATCCGGAACCCGTGGGGGCGCTTCGGGTCTCCTGCGCCGGGCGGGGCGTGCGCGCCGCGTGCGGCGGAGCCCGAGCGGCCCGTTACGACCGAGTAGTTAACACGGCGCCGGATTTCCCACCCTCCGACGCGGGGAAGGCTTCCCCGGTACACGGCACGACCCGGCCCGCACTCGTTCTCCCGTGCATCCCGAAACATGCACGAAACCCCCGCGACCCACCCATTCGAGTGCCATTCGAGTGAACGCGGACAGGAGCGGCCATGCCCACAGCCCGTCAGCAGACAGCTGAGCAGTTACAAAGGACAGATCCCCGTCTTCGCGGCACACGCGGTCGGTCCTCCGCCCCCGTGCCGTCCCCCGTGCACGCCGAGCTCCTCCAGCCCCCAGGTGATTCCATGATCGGTCGTATTCCCGTCCTGGACGTCCGTCCTCTCGTCGACTGCGGCAGACGGGCGGCGAAGGCCGTCGTCGGTGAGACCTTCCAGGTCACCGCCACTGTCTTCCGCGAAGGCCATGACGCGGTGGCCGCCAATGTCGTGCTGCGCGATCCGGGCGGGCGCGTAGGCCCGTGGACCCCGATGCGGGAGCTGGCGCAGGGTACGGACCGGTGGGGTGCGGACATCACCCCGGATGCCGAGGGCCGCTGGACGTACACGGTGGAGGCCTGGAGCGATCCGGTCAGCACCTGGCGGCACCACGCCGCGATCAAGATCCCGGCGGGCATCGACACGGACCTGGTGCTGGCCGAGGGCGCGGCGCTGCTGGAGCGGGCCGCCGCGGGCGTGCCGAAAAAGCACGGCCGCGAGGCGGTGCTGGCCGCGGTGGACGCGCTGCGCGACACCGGCCACCCGGCCGAGGCCCGGCTGGCCGCCGCGCTGACCCCGGCCGCCGACGCCGTGCTGGCCCGCTATCCGCTGCGCGAACTGGTCACCCGCTCCAAGCCGCTGGCGGTGCGGGTGGAGCGCGAGCGGGCGCTGTTCGGGTCCTGGTACGAGCTGTTCCCGCGCTCCGAGGGGGCGAAGCGGGTGCCGGTGGACCCGGCGGACACCTCGCCGGACGCGCCGACCCGGCTGGTCAGCGGCACCTTCCGGACGGCCGCCGAGCGGCTGCCGGCGGTCGCCGCGATGGGGTTCGACGTGGTGTACCTGCCGCCGGTCCACCCGATCGGGACGACCCACCGCAAGGGCCCGGACAACACCCTGACGCCCGGGGAGCACGACCCGGGCGTGCCGTGGGCGATCGGTTCGCCGGACGGCGGACACGACGCGGTCCACCCGGAGCTGGGCACGCTGGAGGACTTCGACCACTTCGTGGCGACCGCCCGCAATCTGCGGATGGAGATCGCGCTGGACTTCGCGCTCCAGTGCTCGCCGGACCACCCGTGGGTCAAGGAGCACCCGGACTGGTTCCACCACCGCGCCGACGGTTCGATCGCGTACGCCGAGAACCCGCCGAAGAAATACCAGGACATCTACCCGATCGCCTTCGACAAGGACATGCGCGGTCTGGTGGCGGAGACCGTACGGATTCTGCGCTTCTGGATGGACCACGGGGTGCGTATCTTCCGGGTCGACAATCCGCACACCAAGCCGGTGGTGTTCTGGGAGAAGGTCATCGCCGAGATCAACGGCACCGACCCCGACGTCATCTTCCTGGCGGAGGCGTTCACCCGCCCGGCGATGATGCACACCCTGGGCGCGGTCGGCTTCCAGCAGTCGTACACGTACTTCACCTGGCGCAACACCAAGCAGGAACTGACCGAGTACGTCACGGAGCTGGCCGGTGACGCCGCCTCGTACATGCGGCCCAACTTCTTCGTGAACACCCCCGACATCCTTCCGGGCTACCTCCAGGAGGGCGGCCGCCCGGCCTTCGAGGCGCGGGCGGTGCTGGCCGCGACGCTGGCCCCCTCCTGGGGCGTGTACGCGGGATTCGAGCTGTGCGAGAACACCCCGGCCAAGCCGGGGAGCGAGGAGTACCTGCACTCGGAGAAGTACGAGCTGCGCCCGAGGGACTGGGAGTCGGCGGAACGCGAGGGCCGCACGCTCACCCCCCTGATCACCTCGCTGAACCGGATCCGCCGGCGTCACCCCGCTCTGCGGCAGCTGCGCGACGTCCACTTCCACCACACCGACAACGAAGCGCTGATCGCCTACAGCAAGCGCTCCGGACCGAACACCGTTCTGGTGGTCGTGAACCTCGACCCGCACCACACCCAGGAGGCCACCGTCTCGTTGGACATGGAGCGGCTCGGCCTTTCCTGGCATGAGCGCGTTCCGGTGCGCGACGAGCTCACCGGCGACACCTATCACTGGGGCAGGAACTTCTACGTGCGCCTAGAGCCGGGCATCACGCCCGCGCACATCGCGGTCCTGCGACCGTCCCCGCCGACCGGAGGGTCACCCACACCATGATCGTCAATGAGCCTGTCCCCGACACGTTCGAGGACACCCCCGCCAAGGACCGCGATCCCGACTGGTTCAAGCGAGCCGTCTTCTACGAGGTGCTCGTCCGGTCCTTCCAGGACTCCAACGGCGACGGAATCGGCGACCTCAAGGGCATCACCGCCAAGCTGGACTATCTCCAGTGGCTCGGGGTCGACTGCCTCTGGCTGCCACCGTTCTTCAAGTCGCCGCTGCGCGACGGGGGCTACGACGTCTCCGACTACACCGCCGTGCTCCCGGAGTTCGGCGATCTCGCCGACTTCGTGGAGTTCGTGGACGCCGCGCACCAGCGCGGCATGCGCGTCATCATCGACTTCGTCATGAACCACACGAGCGATCAGCACGAGTGGTTCCAGCAGTCCCGGACCGACCCCGACGGGCCGTACGGCGACTACTACGTCTGGGCGGATGACGACAAGCAGTTCCAGGACGCCCGGATCATCTTCGTCGACACCGAGACGTCCAACTGGACCTTCGACCCGGTCCGCAAGCAGTACTACTGGCACCGCTTCTTCTCGCACCAGCCGGACCTCAACTACGAGAACCCGGCGGTCCAGGAGGAGATCCTGGCGGCCCTGCGGTTCTGGCTGGACCTGGGCATCGACGGCTTCCGGGTCGACGCGGTGCCCTACCTCTACCAGCGCGAGGGCACCAACTGCGAGAACCTCCCCGAGACCCACAACTTCCTCAAGCGGGTCCGCAAGGAGATCGACGCCAACTACCCGGACACCGTGCTCCTCGCCGAGGCCAACCAGTGGCCGGAGGACGTCGTCGACTACTTCGGCGACTACGAGGCGGGCGGCGACGAGTGCCACATGGCGTTCCACTTCCCCGTGATGCCGCGGATCTTCATGGCGGTGCGCCGCGAGAGCCGCTACCCGGTCTCCGAAATCCTGGCCAAGACACCGGAGATCCCGAAGAACTGCCAGTGGGGCATCTTCCTGCGCAACCACGACGAGCTCACGCTCGAAATGGTCACGGACGAAGAACGCGACTACATGTACGCGGAGTACGCCAAGGACCCGCGGATGCGCGCCAACATCGGCATCCGCAGGCGGCTCGCCCCGCTGCTGGACAACGACCGCAACCAGATCGAGCTGTTCACCGCGCTGCTGCTGTCGCTGCCCGGCTCCCCGATCCTCTACTACGGGGACGAGATCGGGATGGGTGACAACATCTGGCTGGGCGACCGGGACGCGGTGCGCACCCCGATGCAGTGGACGCCCGACCGCAACGCCGGGTTCTCCTCCAGCGATCCGGGGCGGCTGTACCTCCCCACGATCATGGACCCGGTCTACGGCTACCAGGTCACCAACGTCGAGGCGTCGATGGCCTCGCCGTCCTCGCTGCTGCACTGGACCCGCCGGATGATCGAGATCCGGAAGCAGAATCCGGCCTTCGGTCTCGGCGAGTACACCGAACTCCCGTCCTCCAACCCGGCGGTGCTGGCGTTCACCCGCGAGTACAAGGACGACCTCGTCCTGTGTGTGCACAACTTCTCGCGGTTCGCGCAGCCGACGGAACTGGACCTCCGATCGTTCAACGGACGTCATCCGGTGGAATTGATCGGCGGGGTACGCTTCCCGGCCATCGGTCAGTGGCCCTACCTGCTGACCCTTGCGGGACACGGCTTCTACTGGTTCCGGCTGCGCAAGGACGCGCCGCCGGCCTGAGAGTGCGCCGGTTGTGTGCGGGGCGGTTTCCACCGCCCCGCACGGGGCACTCTGAGCGAAACGAAAACCCCGGGGCACTCAACCGGTTCCCTCGCCCCGGGCCGTCACGGTTCCGCCGTTCGAGTCCGTAAGCACCTTCCTCTCCCGACACGTCCCGCACAGCCGGACAGCCGTTGCCGCAATCCGGGACACTCTTCGCATCCTGTGTGCCCGGGGAAAGGACGCGATGCCATGTCGGAGGCTGCATCCACTCACGTCGCCCTGGCGAAGAGCACGAGGAACAGCGCAACCACCGGAAGTACGACGGACGGGGCCCTGCTCCCGTCCCTCGCTCCGCTGCTCCACGAATGGCTGCCCCGGCAGCGCTGGTTCGCCGGCAAGGGCCGGCCGGTCACCGGCTTCCGGCTGGTCTCGGCCACCGAGATGGTGCCGTCGGCCGGCACGGCGGGCCCCGGACTCCTGCACCTGCTGCTGCGGGTCGAGCAGCCCTCCCGGTCGGTCCGGTCGGCCGACGACTGCTACCAACTGCTCCTGGGCGTAAGGACGTCACTGCCGCCGCTGCTCGCCGGGGCCCTGGTCGGCCGGGTGGAGCGGGGGCCGCTCGCCGGACGGACCGTGTACGACGCGCTGCACGACCCCCGGCTGGCCGATGTGCTGCTGGAACGGTTCCGCCGCCCCGGCAGTCTCGGCTCGCTGCGCTTCGAGCGGACCGCCGAGATCCCGGCCGGTCTCACGCCCCGGATGCTGGACGCCGAGCAGTCCAACTCCTCGCTGGTCTACGGGGACGCGTTCATCCTGAAGATCTTCCGGCGGGTCTTCCCGGGCACCAACCCGGACCTGGAGCTGCCGCTCGCCCTCACCGGCGAGGGGTGCGAACGGGTCCCCGCCCCGATCGCCTGGTTCGAGGCCCCCGGCGCCGAACCACTCACCCTCGGCGTCCTCCAGCCCTTCCTGCAGGGGGCGCGTGACGGCTGGCAGCTCGCGCTGGCCGCGCTCGCCGCGGGCCGCGACTTCCTGCCCGAGGCGCGGGCGCTGGGCCGGGCCACCGCCGAGGTGCACACCGCGCTCGCCGCCGCACTGCCGACCCCGGCGCTGCGCGGCACCCAGACCCGGCAGCTCGTCGCCCGGATGACCCAGCGACTGGAGGCCGCCGCCCAGGCGGTCCCGGCGCTCGTGCCGTACGTCCCGGGGCTGCGCGCCGCGTTCGACGCGGTGACGGACCTCGGGGTCCGGGGCAGCGGCTGGGCCCAGCAGCGGGTGCACGGCGATCTCCATCTCGGGCAGACCCTGCGCTCCGCCGACGGCTTCTGGTCGCTGATCGACTTCGAGGGCGAACCGGCCCGCCCGCTGCCCGAGCGCCGGATGCCCGCACCTCCGGTGCGCGATGTCGCGGGCATGCTGCGGTCCTTCGACTACGCGGCCCGCTCGCACCGCCCGTGGAACCCGGAGTGGGCGGCCCGCTGCCGTGCCGCCTACTGCGAGGGGTACGCGCAGGCCTCGGGCAGCGATCCGCGCGGCGAACCGGAGCTGCTGCGCGCCCACGAGACCGACAAGGCCGTGTACGAGGTGGTGTACGAGGCCCGGCACCGCCCCGACTGGCTGCCCGTGCCGATGGCGGCCATCCAACGGCTGGCCCAGTCCGCGGCGGCCTGAGCCTTCCCCTCCCCCCTCCCGTCGCTCCCGCCCCTCAGCCCGTGCTTCTCCCCTTCACTCCCCGAGGAGGCAGTCCCTGTGACCGCCCGCAAGCCGTCCCGCAAGGCATCCCGCAAGTCCGCCGAGGTCCCCGCCGAGGCGGCTGTCGAGACCGTCGCCGAACCCGCCGTCGAGACCGCCGCCACCGAGACCGCAGCCGACGCGGCGGCCGCCCCCGCACCGGCGCCCGCCGCCACCGCCACCAAGGCCGCGCCGCCCGAGCGCACCCGGCCCAAGCGGGCGGACGCGGGCCCGCCGCGCCCCCGGCAGGCAGGTGACGGCCAGGGCGCCCGCCCCGCACCGGCGCTGGACGGCGCGGACCGCGGCCGACTGCTGGCCGGCGACCATCACGCGCCGCACGACGTGCTCGGCGCCCACCCGATCCCCGGCGGGGTGCTCGTCCGGGCGCTGCGGTCGTTCGCCCGGACCGTCACCGTGCTGGCGACGGGGCTGCGGGCCGAGCTGCACGACGACGGGGACGGCTTCTTCTCCGGCGTGCTGCCGGTGCCTCAGGTGCCCGCGTACCGGCTGGAAGTGGCGTACGACGACAACACCATCGAGGTGGAGGATCCGTACCGCTTCTGGCCCGC
Organism: Streptomyces globisporus; assembly: GCA_014649555.1. Lineage (GTDB taxonomy): Bacteria > Actinomycetota > Actinomycetes > Streptomycetales > Streptomycetaceae > Streptomyces > Streptomyces globisporus. Next base: position 193,513 of record BMTG01000001.1, read on the forward strand.
GATCGGCGAGCTCGATCTGCATCTGATCGGCGAGGGCCGCCACGAGGAGCTGTGGCAGGCGCTCGGCGCGGAGCCGATGGAGCACCAGGGGGTGGCCGGGACCCGGTTCACCCTGTGGGCGCCGAACGCGCGCGGGGTGCGGATCACCGGTGACTTCAACTACTGGGACGGCACGGGTTACCCGATGCGGTCGCTCGGTTCGACCGGGGTGTGGGAGCTGTTCCTGCCGGGGGTCGGCGAGGGCGCGCTGTACAAGTTCGACATCTGCCGCCCGGACGGTTCGCACACGGTGCGGGCCGACCCGATGGCCCGGCGTACCGAGGTCCCGCCCGCGACCGCGTCGATCGTCACCGCCCGGCACCACGAGTGGCAGGACGCGGACTGGATGGCGCACCGGGGCGACCGCCCGGTGCACGAGGCCCCGTTCTCGGTGTACGAGGTGCATCTCGCTTCCTGGCGGCCAGGGTTGACGTACCGTCAGCTCGCCGAGCAGCTGCCCGCGTACGTCAAGGACCTCGGGTTCACGCACGTCGAGCTGATGCCGGTCTCCGAGCATCCCTTCGGCGGGTCCTGGGGCTATCAGGTCACCGGGTTCTACGCGCCGACCTCGCGGCTGGGCACCCCGGACGACTTCCGCTTCCTCGTCGACGCCCTGCACCGGGCGGGCATCGGCGTCATCATGGACTGGGTCCCGGCCCATTTCCCGCGCGACGACTGGGCGTTGGCCGAGTTCGACGGGCGTCCGCTGTACGAGCACGCCGACCCGCAGCGCGCGGCGCACCCGGACTGGGGGACGCTGGAGTTCGACTACGGCCGCACCGAGGTCCGTAACTTCCTGGTCGCCAACGCCACGTACTGGTGCGAGGAGTTCCACATCGACGGGCTGCGGGTCGACGCGGTCGCCTCGATGCTCTACCTCGACTACTCCCGCGAGGACGGCCAGTGGTCGCCCAACGAGTTCGGCGGCCGGGAGAACCTGGACGCGGTCGCCTTCCTCCAGGAGATGAACGCGACCGTCTACCGCCGCAACCCGGGCGTCGTCACGATCGCCGAGGAGTCCACCGCCTGGGACGGCGTGACCCGGCCCACCGACAGCGGGGGCCTGGGCTTCGGGCTGAAGTGGAACATGGGCTGGATGCACGACTCGCTCCAGTACGTGTCCAAGGAGCCGGTCCACCGCAAGTACCACCACAACGAGATGACGTTCTCGATGGTGTACGCGTACAGCGAGAACTACGTGCTGCCGATCTCGCACGACGAGGTGGTGCACGGCAAGCAGGCGCTGGTATCGAAGATGCCAGGCGACTGGTGGCAGCAGCGCGCCAACCACCGCGCCTATCTGGGCTTCATGTGGGCCCACCCGGGCAAGCAACTCCTCTTCATGGGGCAGGAGTTCGCCCAGGGTGCGGAGTGGTCGGAGGGCCACGGCCCGGACTGGTGGCTGCTGGACCCGTCGTACGAGGCGTCCGGCGACCACCGCGGGGTGCGGGACCTCGTGGGCGACCTGAACGCGGTGTACGGGGCGGTGCCCGCGCTGTGGCAGCGGGACACCTCGCCGGAGGGGTTCAGCTGGGTGGACGGCGGAGCGGCCGAGGACAACGTGTTCGCGTTCCTGCGCTACGACGCGGACGGCTCGCCGCTGCTCGCGGTCTCGCACTTCTCCCCGGCGGTCCGCGGCGACTACCGCCTGGGGGTGCCGGAGACCGGCACGGAATGCTGGGTGGAGGTCCTCAACACCGACGCCGCCCGGTACGGCGGGGGCGATGTGCGCAACGAGGAGCCGCTGAAGGCGGAGGCGGTGCCCGCGCACGGCCGGCCGAACAGCATCTCGCTGACGCTGCCGCCGCTGGCGACGGTGTGGTTCCGCCCGGCGTAACCCGTACGCCCGGAACCGTGAACGGCCGGGGCCGGTACCGCGTCTCTCCTGACGCGGTACCGGCCCCTCCCCCGTTCCCGGCTCGGGTCAGCGACCGGCGGCGATCACCTCGATGATGCTCGACCAGGACGAGGCGCCGTGGCCCTCGGCGATGGCCCGGTCGGTGACGGACTTGAGCCCGGCCAGTTGCGAGACGTCCAGGCGGTGGCCCTTCGCGGTGTGCAGGATGTGCTCGACGCTGGCCGCCATCATGGCGAGGTTGCCGCCGTCGTTCGCGTACGTACGGGTGTCGACGTCGACCGCGGTGAGCTCGGCGATCGGCGGCAGGATGCCCGCGATCGTGTTGAGGTACGGGGGGAGCGACGCACCGTCGATGCCCTCGGCGCGGGCCAGCGCGAAGGCGTGGACGAGGCCGCCCATGGCCCCGTAGAAGAAGTCCAGCATCGCCATGTCGTAGGCGGCGGCCAGGCCGTGGTCCTCGCCGAGGTAGGTGGCGGGCTCGCCGAGCGCCTTGAGGGTGTCCTCGTGCGCGGCGTAGGCGGCCCGGTCGCCGGAGTGGAAGACCAGGGCGTCCGCCGAGCCGACCACGTCGACCGGGACCATGACCGCCCCGTCGAGGTAGGCCAGGGAGTGCTTCGCCGCCCAGGCGGCGGTCTGCCGCGAACGGGCCGGGGTGTCCGAGGTCAGGTTGACGAGGACCCGCCCCTCCAGCGCTCCGACCAGCGGTTCCAGGACCGCGTCGGAGGCGTCGTAGTCGACGAGGCAGACCACGACGAGTCCGCTCGCCCGTACGGCCTCCTCGGCGGACGCGGCGCGCACAGCGCCCAGGGCGACGACATCCTCGCCCTTCCCGGGCGAGCGGTTCCAGACGGTGGTGGGGTGGCCCGCGGCCACGAAGGCGCGGGCCAGGGAGCGGCCCATGTCACCGAGGCCCAGGACGGTGACGGGGGTGGAGGTGGATGTGGTGGTCGTGTGCGGTTGCGTCATGGGGACCATGCTGGGCGGGCGAACAGCGGCTGCCCAGAACCCACTTGACTGTCAGATACGCACTTTCGGGAAAGGATGCAGGTCAGCGGTCGAACGGGGGGAGAACGTCCGCCAGCTCCCGGAGCAGCCCGCGCTTCGGCCGCGCCCCGACGATCGACTTCACCGGCTCGCCCGCCCGGAAGACCATCAGGGTCGGCGTCGCCAGCACGCCGTACCGGACGCCGATCCCGGACTCGCGGTCCACGTCGACCTGGACGATCCTGATCCGGTCGACCTCCTCCCGGGCGATCTCCTTCAGGACCGGGGCGAGTTGGCGGCAGGGGCCGCACCAGTCGGCGGTGAACTGGACCAGCACGGGCAGCGCGGATTCCAGCACCTCCGCCGCGAAGGTCTCCTCGGTGACGTCGGTGACGCCTTCGGTCCGGATCATGGTTGTCCTCCCAGTTCGCAGCGGGGCGCCGGACCACCGGGCAGGCCGGCGGACGCCTCCAGTTCGGCTCGGGCGAGCTGCGCGCCGACCTCGGCGCGCACCGATGTGAGCTGGCCGATCAGCGCGTCCAGCTCGTCCAGCTTGCGCCGGTACACGGCGAGCGAGGCGGGACAGGAGTCGCCGGCCGGGTGGCCTGCGCGCAGGCAGTCGACGAAGGGCCTGGTCTCCTCCAGGTCGAACCCGAAGTCCTGAAGGGTCCGGATCTGCTGGAGGAGACGCAGGTCGCCCTCGTCGTAGCTGCGGTAGCCGTTCTCCGCGCGCCGCACGGGCAGCAGCCCGCGCGCCTCGTAGTAGCGGAGCGTCCGCGTCGTCGTCCCGGCCCGTTCGGCCAGCTCCCCGATTCGCATGGGAGGAACGTATTCCTTGACGCCGACGTCAACGCAAGGGCGAAGACGTCGGCGTCGAGCGGGTCGTCAGTTGGCCCGGGCCGCGGACCGCCGGCGCACGGCCCAGACGATGCCCGCGCCCGCCGCCACGGTCGCGGCCGCCATGCCGGCGAGCGGGAGAGTGGAGTCCGAGCCGGTCGCCGCGAGGTTCCCGCCGTCGCCCGTCTGCGGGGTCGCGCCGCCGGTCGTGTCGCCGGAGCCGCCCGAACCGCCGGTGGTGCCCGTGGAGCCGGTGGAGCCGGTGGAGCCGGAGCCGCCGGTGTCGGAGGAGCCGCCCGTACCCCCGGTGGAACCGGAGGAGCCCGAGGAACCGGCGGTGCCCTCGTCCTTGCCGGTGTCGATCACGATCTGCGCGGTGTCGTTCTCGGCGTTCCGGTCGAAGGGGCGCTCCTGGCCGGTGAAGGAGACCTCGCCGGTGGTACGCCCGACCGCCTTGTCGATGCGCAGGACGAAGGGGTAGCTCTCGCCGCCGTTCACGTCCACCCAGGACTGGGAGGTCCCGCAGCGGTAGTGGGTCTTGGTGACCGCGTCGCAGAATCCGTGCGGCTTGACGACCGAGGTGCCCTTCGGGATGCGGATGTCGACGGTGGTGACGCTCTCGCCGAGGGTGCCCTGGACACGGGCGGGGCCCTTGTTGGCGAACTTCACCGTCGCGGTGACCTTCCTGCCGACCTCCCCCTTCTGCTCGTCGCCGGTCAGGGCGAAGTCCGCGGTGTTCGCCGCGGTGACGTCGGTCTCGGCGTACGCCTCGGGGTGGTTCTTCCGGTCGGCGTCGGTGGCCGGGCCCTTCTCGACGAGGGTCAGCGGGTCGCCGGTGCCGGGCACCGGGTCGGTGGCGCCTCCGTCGCCCGGGGACGGCTCGTCGACGCCGACGGTGGCGCGCAGGTCGTCGCGGAACGCGGAGTCGAGCGCCTTGAGCGAGACGGGCTTCGCCGTGCCGTAGACCACGCCGGGCTTCAGCGGCTGCTCGATCTTGCAGGACGCGACGTTCGACGCGGGCATCTCGTCGTAGGAGCCGATGGTGTAGTACGTGCAGTTCTTGTACGTCTCATCCGCCTTCAGGCCCGGGGACACGGCGTACGTCACCCAGACCCCGGGGACCTCCGCCGTCCCCTTGTTGAGGAAGGTCAGCGGGGTCGAGAAGGAGCTTCCGGGCTGGAGCCCCTTGATCGGCGCGATCGTTCCGACGCCGAGGTCGGGCTCCGGGTCGGCGGCGAGCGCCGGTACGGCACCCAGCGCCACCAGCGCTGCGGCGGCCACGGCGGCGGTCCCGCCGCGCAGGGTACGGCTGCGGGAAGGGGCGATACGCATGGAAGTCCTTCGGTCGTGGGGCGCATGGGGGCTGACTGCGGTCCTTCACCTCTCAAGACCGGTGCCGGACGAGGAGGGTTGTCCAGGCCGGACCGGTCGTGACAGAACACGGACACAAGGGGCCGGTACCGGCCACCGATACCCACAGCCGACGCGAGGACACCCGTACCGGGGGATACGGGTGTCCTCGGAGGCGGACCGCAGCGGCCGGGGGGGAAGCCGCAGCGGTCCTGGTGGGTGGCGCGGTGGCGCGGGTCAGACCTTGACGGGCTGCTCGGCGGGCGCGCCGTCCCGCTGCTCGGGGACCTCGTCGGAGGGGGCCGGGCCGTGGCCGTCGTCGACGAGGGTCTTCTCGTCGAACGGGATCCGTCCGGCCAGCACCTCGCCCACCCGGTCCTTGTCGATCTCCTTGGTCCAGTGGCCGACCAGCACCGTGGCGACCGCGTTGCCCGCGAAGTTGGTCAGGGCGCGGGCCTCGCTCATGAAGCGGTCGATGCCGACGATCAGGCCGACGCCGTCCACGAGTTCGGGGCGGTGCGACTGGAGGCCGCCGGCCAGGGTCGCCAGGCCCGCGCCGGTCACACCGGCCGCGCCCTTCGAGGCGATGACCATGAAGACCAGCAGCGAGATCTGCTCACCCGCGCTCAGTGGGTCGCCCATCGCGTTGGCGATGAAGAGCGAGGACATCGTGAGGTAGATCGCGGTGCCGTCGAGGTTGAAGGAGTAGCCGGTCGGCACGGTGATGCCGACGACGGGCTTGCTGACGCCCATGTGCTCCATCTTCGCGATCAGCCGCGGCAGCGCCGACTCGGAGGAGGAGGTGGAGAGGATCAGCAGGAACTCGCGGCCCAGGTACTTCAGCAGCGAGAAGAGGTTGACCCCGGCGACCAGGCGCAGGATCGCGCCGAGCACCACGAAGACGAACAGCGCGCAGGTGACGTAGAAGCCGATCATGATGATCGCCAGGGACTTCAGGGCGTCGAGGCCGGTCTCGCCGACCACCGCGGCGATCGCGCCGAACGCGCCGACCGGGGCGGCCCACATGATCATGGCGAGGATGCGGAAGACGAGGCGCTGGATGTGCGTGATGCCGCGGATGATCGGCTCACCCGTCTTGCCCATCGCCTGGAGCGCGAAGCCCGCGAGGAGCGCGACGAGGAGGGTCTGGAGGACCTCGCCCTCGGTGAAGGCGGAGACGATCGTGGTCGGGATGATGCCGAGCAGGAAGTCCGCGGTGGACTCGCCCGCGCCCCCGGCCTGCTCCGCGCCCGCCTCGCGGGCGGCCTCGGTGATGTGGAGGGTGGAGCCGGGCTCCAGCAAGTTGCCGACCAGCAGGCCGATGGCGAGGGCCACGGTCGACATGACCAGGAAGTAGCCCAGTGCCAGACCGCCGACCGCGCCGACCTTCGCGGCCTTGCGGACCGAGCCGACGCCGAGGACGATCGTGCAGAAGATGATCGGCGAGATCATCATCTTGATCAGGTTCACGAATCCGGCGCCGATGGGCTTCAGCTCGACGGCCACCCCGGGGGCCGCGAAGCCCACCAGGATGCCGAGCGCCACGGCGGCGATCACGGCGATGTACAGGTAGTGGGTGCGGTCCCGTTGTTTGGCTGCCACAGCCATGGTGGGGCTCCTCGGCTCGGTCAGAACGTGCGCCCCCGTCCCTGGGGGCTTCGGTGACTATCCACCGGCCTGTGACCCCGGTCACCCTTGCGTTCATATCGTTCACAGTCGCTTTCCGGCCACCCGGGAGACTCCTGGGAGCGTCCGGCCGGGCCAGGCAGACTGTGGGGTATGCGCCTCCCCCGTACCCGCCCCCGCAGCCTGGCGGGCCAGCTCTTCGCCATGCAGGTCGTGCTCATCGCCGCCGTGGTGGCCGGGTGCGCCGTGTTCGCGTACGTCTCCGGCAGCGCGCAGGCCGAGGAGACGGCCGCCCGCCAGGTGCGGGTGGCGGCCCTCGCGGTGGCCGATTCCCCCTCCGTACGGGAGGCGATCCGTACCCCGGACCCGTCCGCCGTACTCCAGCCGTACGCGGAGCGGGTGCGCGAGGACACCGGGATCGCCTTCGTCACGATCATGGACACCGAGCGGGTGCGCTGGACGCACCCGGACACCAGCCAGATCGGGGACACCTTCCTCGGGAACACCGCGAAGGCCCTGCGCGGCCAGACCTTCACCGAGACCTACACCGGCACGCTGGGCCCCTCGATACGGGTGGTGACCCCGATCCGCGACGGAGGGAAGATCGTCGGCCTGGTCAGCGCGGGCATCACCGTGGACCGGGTCTCCTCGCAGGTACGGGAGCAGCTCGGCGCCCTCGCGCTGGCGGCGGGCGGGGCGCTGGCGCTCGGCGGGATCGGCACCTACGTGATCAACGCCCGGCTCCGGCGGCACACGCACGGCATGAACGCGGCCGAGCTGAGCCGGCTGCACGACTACCACCAGGCCACCCTGCACGCGGTGCGCGAGGGGCTGCTGATGCTGGACGGACGGCGGCGGATCGCGCTGATCAACGACGCCGGGCGGGAGCTGCTGGGCCTGGAGCCGGACACCGAGGCGGTCGGCCGTACGGTCGACGAGCTGGCGCTGCCCGCGCCGCTGACCGGGGCGCTGCTGGCGTCGGAGGCACGAGTGGACGAGCTGCATCTGACGGCGGCGCGGGTGATCGTGGTCAACACCCGTCCGGTGGTGGGCGGCGAGCAGCGCGGCACTGTGGTGACCCTGCGCGACCACACCGAGCTCCAGGCGCTCTCCGGTGAACTGGACTCCGAGCGCGGCTTCACGCAGGCGCTGCGCTCGCAGGCCCACGAGGCGGCGAACCGGCTGCACACCGTGGTGTCGCTGATCGAGCTGGGCCGGGTCGAGGAGGCGGTGGACTTCGCGACGGCGGAGCTGGAACTGGCCCAGGTGCTGACCGACCGGGTGGTGGGGGCGGTGGAGGAACCGGTGCTGGCCGCGCTGCTCCTCGGCAAGGCGGCCCAGGCGAACGAGCGGGGCGTGGAGCTGGTGCTCGCGGAGGACAGCCTGATCGACGACGGGGCGCTGCCGCCGTCGCTGGCCCAGCGGGATCTGGTGACGATCCTGGGCAACCTGATCGACAACGCGGTGGACGCCGCGTCGGAGGGCCCCGAGGACGCGGCGGAGTCCGGGGCGGCGGTTCCCTCGCCCCGGACGGCCGGGGGGCCTGCGGGCCGGGCCCGGGTGACGGTGACCGCGCTCGCGGGCGAGCGGGAGCTGCTGCTGCGGGTCGCGGACACGGGCGCGGGCATCGGCCCGGAGGCGGCGGACGAGGTGTTCCGGCGGGGCTGGTCCACGCACGGGGCGGGGCGCGGGCTCGGCCTGGCGCTGGTGCGGCAGGCGGCGCACCGCAACGGGGGCACGGTGGAGCTGGACGCGGGTCCGGACGGCGGCGCGCGGTTCACCGTACGGCTGCCGCTCGGGGACCGTACGGCGAGGTCGGCTGCGGAGGCCGGGGCGAAGGAGGTCACGGCATGATCCGGGTGCTGGTGGTGGAGGACGATCCGGTGGCCGCCGACGCCCACCAGATGTACGTGGAGCGGGTCGAGGGCTTCACCGTGACCGCGGTGGCGCACACCCGGGCGGCGGCGGTGCGCGCGCTGGAGCGGACCCCGGTGGACCTGCTGCTGCTCGACCTCTATCTGCCCGACGGGCACGGGCTCGGGCTGCTGCGCTCGCTGCGCGCCTCCGGCCACGGGGCCGATGTGATCGCGGTGACCTCGGCCCGGGATCTCGCGGTGGTGCGGGAAGGGGTGTCGCTCGGCGTCGTGCAGTACGTGCTGAAGCCGTTCACGTACCCCACGCTGCGGGACCGGCTGGTGCGGTACGCGGAGTTCCGGGGCGTCGCCGGGGAGGCGAGCGGCCAGGAGGAGGTGGACCGGGCGCTGGGCGCGCTGCGGGTCGCGCATCCGGCCGCGCTGCCCAAGGGGCTCAGCGGTCCGACGCTGGAGGCGGTCACCCGGGTGCTGAAGGAGTCCCCGGAAGGGGTGACGGCGGCCGCCGCCGGGGAGCGGCTCGGCATCTCCCGGATCACGGCCCGGCGGTATCTGGAGCATCTGGTGACCGTCGGCAGCGCCGTGAGGCGTCCACATTATGGGCAGGTCGGCCGACCGGAGTTGCACTACAGCTGGCTGGCGTCGGGGCGCTGACCGGTGGTCGGCCGCCGGGCCGACAAGCGCTTGCCGGTCTGTTTTCCGGTCCCGGAGGCCCCTTCCCGCGCCGGAAAAGAAAGCGCTGGTGGGGCGTGTTTCCCGTACCGCCCGCCCGGTTCGCCGCTGGAGGTTCCTACGAAGCGTGTTCTGTGGGGAACGTACCGTAGCCAGGGCGGAAATGGACTTCTACGGTGGGCCCGTGCACCCCACCCCGCCCTTCAACGCCCCCGCCGCGCGCCGTCTCCGCGAGGCACTGGGGATGGCTCCCGGCCATGTCGCCTACGGGCTCGCCGCCCAGTACGGACTCCGGATCAGCGCAGAGACCGTCGTCGCCTGGGAGCGCGGCATCGCGACCCCCGGGGAACGCGAGCTGACCGCCCTCGCCGGCGTCCTGTGGTGCGCGCCCGGGGAGTTGCTCGCAGCCGCGGCCACCCTGCGCGAGCACCGGATGACCCGGGACCTGACCGTGGACGAGCTGGCCCGGCAGCTGGGGATGACCGGCGCCTCGTATCTGCGGATGGAGGAGTCGGGGCGCTGGCGGGGCAACGAGAAGCAGTCGGGGGCGCTGTGCCGGGCGCTGGGTCTGTCGGCGGCGCAGTTCATGACGGCGACGGGCCGGGACGAGGAACTGGCGGAGTTGCTGAGCAGCGCGGTCACCACGCGCTGGCAGGCGTACGTCCGGCCGGTGGCGAAGGTCGTCCCGCTGGACCGGGCGCTGATCCAGGACGTGCTGGAGCAGCTGCACACCGACTACCAGGCCCTGATGGTCTCGACGCTGAGCTGGAGCAGCACGGGCCAGGAGCGCTCCGGGTCGACGGGCGACGCGGGCCGGGCGTTCCTGGCCCGCGTGGTGGAGCAGTTCTGGCGGACCGCCGGGGTGTGACTCCGCACGGGCCGCCCGTGCGGCCCGTGCGGTCCGAAGCGACCGGCAGGCCTAGAAGACCGACTCGGCCTCGTCCATCCGCTCGGTGGGCACCCGCTTCAGCTGGGTGACGGCCTCGGCGAGCGGGACCATGGCGATGTCGTTGCCGCGCAGGGCGGTCATCCGGCCGAAGTCGCCCCGGTGCACGGCCTCCACGGCGTGCCAGCCGAAGCGGGTGGCGAGCACCCGGTCGTACGCGGTCGGCGTGCCGCCGCGCTGGACATGGCCGAGAATGACCGGCCGGGCCTCCTTGCCGAGCCGGGTCTCCAGCTCGATGGCGAGGCGGTTGCCGATGCCCTGGAAGCGCTCGTGGCCGTACTGGTCGATCTCGCCCTTGGCGTACGGCATGGAGCCCTCGGCCGGGTGCGCGCCCTCGGCGACGCAGATGACGGCGAACTTCTTGCCGCGCGAGAACCGCTCCTCGACCATCTTGACCAGGTCGTCGACCTGGAAGGGGCGCTCGGGCAGGCAGATGCCGTGGGCGCCGCCGGCCATCCCGGACTCCAGCGCGATCCAGCCGGCGTGCCGGCCCATGACCTCGACGACCATCACGCGCTGGTGGGACTCGGCGGTGGTCTTCAGACGGTCTATGGCCTCGGTCGCGACGCCCACCGCCGTGTCGAACCCGAACGTGCGGTCGGTGGAGGAGATGTCGTTGTCGATGGTCTTCGGGACGCCGACCACCGGCATCCCGGCGTCGGCGAGCATGCGGGCCGCGGTGAGCGTGCCCTCGCCGCCGATCGGGATGAGCGCGTCGATGCCGTAACGGCGGGACAGCTCCTCACAGTTCTCGGCGGCCTCGCGCAGCCGGTCACGCTCCAGGCGGGCCGAGCCGAGGATCGTGCCGCCGCGGGCCAGGATGCCGCTGACCGCGTTGAGGTCGAGGGGGCGGAAGTGGCCGTCGAGCAGCCCCTTGAAGCCGTCCTCGAAGCCGATGACCTCGTCGCCGTGGCCGACGACGGCCCGGTGGACGACCGACCGGATCACTGCGTTCAGGCCGGGGCAGTCGCCGCCCGCGGTGAGAATTCCGATGCGCATCGAGGTATGTCTCCTGCTCGCTAGTCGCGCTTTTCCGGGAGGCCGACGGTGGCGGCCCCCCTGCCCTGAACCGCGACGATTGTCCCACGCCGGGCGCGGGCCCCGCGCTTTCGGCCGGGCCGGGCGGGCCTTTCGCGGGTAGGGGGAATCCGAAGGACGGGACCTCAGACCGTCGCCCGCCGGGACCTCCGGCGGGCGATATAGCGGCCCCCGCAGGTATCGTCAAGAGGCAATGCAGGCCAATGCCGCACCCGGCGGAACACCGGACGGGCACGGGGGCAGCACCGCACGTCCGGACGCCCCGCGGGTCGCGGCACCGAACATGGACGGAGAGCACGCGTGGCGCGGAGCGTGTACGTGACCGGGATCGACCGGGGGGACGGCCGGCAGGTCGTCGAGCTGGGAGTCATGGAGCTTCTGACGCGTCAGGTGGACCGGGTCGGGGTCTTCCGCCCGCTGGTCCATGACGGTCCCGACCGGCTCTACGAGCTGCTGCGGGCCCGCTACCGGCTCTCCCAGAGCCCGGCCACCGTCTACGGCCTGGACTACCACGAGGCCTCCGCCGTGCAGGCGGAGAAGGGCACCGACGAGCTGGTCTCGCGGCTCGTCGAGCGGTTCCACCAGGTGGCCAGGGAGTACGAGGCGGTCCTCGTGCTGGGCAGTGACTTCGCGGACACCCAGCTCCCCGACGAGCTGGCGCTGAACGCCCGGCTGGCCAACGAGTTCGGGGCCTCCGTGATCGCGGTGGTCGGCGGCAAGGGGCAGACCGCGGAGTCCGTGCGCGCCGAGACCCGTAACGCCTACCGCGCCTACGCCGGTCTCGGCTGCGACGTGCTGGCCATGGTGGTGAACCGGGTCGCCGCCGAGGACCGCGCGGCGATAGCGGAGCGGCTCGCGGCCCGGCTGCCCGTGCCCGTCTCGGTCCTGCCGGACGATCCGGCGCTCTCGGCCCCCACGGTCGCCCAGATCACCGCCGCGCTGGACGGGACGGTGCTGCTCGGCGACGACTCGGGTCTTGCGCGCGACGCGCTGAACTTCGTTTTCGGCGGGGCCATGCTGCCGAACCTGCTGAACGCGCTGACGCCCGGCTGCATGGTGGTCACCCCCGGGGACCGCGCCGACCTGGTGGTGGGCTCGCTGGCCGCACACAGCGCGGGGACCCCGCCCATCGCGGGTGTGCTGCTGACGCTGGACGAGCGGCCCGGCGAGGAGATACTCACGCTGGCCGCCCGGCTCGCACCGGGAACCCCGGTCGTGTCGGTGGCCGGCGGATCCTTCCCCACCGCCACCGAACTCTTCACCCTCGAAGGCAAGTTGAACGCGGCGACCCCGCGCAAGGCGGAGACCGCCCTCGGCCTGTTCGAGCGCCACGTCGACACGGCGGCGCTGCTCGACCGGATCTCGGTGGCCCGCAGCGGCCGGGTCACGCCGATGATGTTCGAGCACGAGCTGCTGGAGCAGGCGCGCTCCGACCGCAAGCGCGTGGTGCTGCCGGAAGGCGCCGAGGAGCGGGTGCTGCGCGCCACCGACGTGCTGCTGCGCCGGGACGTCTGCGACCTGACGCTCCTCGGCGATGTGGACGTGATCCGCAAGAAGGCCGCCGATCTCGGCATCGACCTCGCGGAGACCCAGCTGATCGACCCGCACACCTCGGAGCTGCGCCAGCGGTTCGCCGAGCGGTACGCGCAGCTGCGCGCGCACCGCGGGGTGACGGTGGAGCTGGCGTACGACGTGGTGGCGGACGTGAACTACTTCGGCACGCTGATGGTGCAGGAGGGGCTTGCCGACGGGATGGTGTCCGGGTCGGTGCACTCCACGGCCGCCACGATCCGACCCGCCTTCGAGATCATCAAGACGAAGCCCGACGCGTCGATCGTCTCGTCCGTCTTCTTCATGTGCCTGGCCGACAAGGTCCTTGTGTACGGCGACTGCGCGGTCAACCCGGACCCGAACGCCGAGCAGCTCGCGGACATCGCGTTGCAGTCGGCGGTGACGGCGGCCCGCTTCGGCGTGGAGCCGCGGGTGGCGATGCTGTCGTACTCCACCGGGACCTCCGGCTCCGGCGCGGACGTGGACAAGGTGCGCGAGGCGACCGAGCGGGTGCGGGCGGAGCGGCCCGAGCTGCGGGTGGAGGGGCCGATCCAGTACGACGCGGCGGTCGAGCCGACCGTCGCCGCGACGAAGCTCCCGGACTCCGAGGTCGCGGGCCAGGCGACCGTGCTGATCTTCCCGGACCTGAACACCGGCAACAACACCTACAAGGCCGTGCAGCGCTCGGCGGGCGCGGTGGCGGTCGGCCCGGTCCTCCAGGGTCTGCGCAAGCCCGTCAACGACCTCTCGCGCGGCGCGCTCGTCCAGGACATCGTCAACACGGTGGCGATCACGGCGATCCAGGCGCAGAGCGAGGAGCGCCCCGCATGACGACTTCTCCTGTTTCCGACCACGAAAGCACGGCAGCCCCTGTGGAACCGCACCGCGTCCTCGTCCTCAACTCCGGCTCCTCGTCGGTGAAGTACCAGCTCCTCGACATGCGCGACCGCTCGCGGCTCGCCTCGGGTCTGGTCGAGCGGATCGGCGAGGAGACCTCGCGTCTGGTGCACACGCCGCTGACCGGCGGCGGCGCCGAGCCCCGGGAGCGTACGGGCCGGATCGCGGACCACGACGAGGCGCTGAAGGCTGCGGCCGAGGAGCTGGCGGCGGACGGGCTCGGCCTGGACTCCCCCGAGCTCGCCGCGATCGGGCACCGGGTGGTGCACGGCGGGCTGCGGTTCAGCGCGCCGACCGTCATCACCGACGAGGTGCTGACGGAGATCGAGCGGCTGGTCCCGGTCGCCCCGCTGCACAACCCGGCGAACATCACCGGCATCCGCACCGCGCAGGTGCTGCGGCCGGACCTGCCGCAGGTGGCGGTGTTCGACACGGCGTTCCACACGACGATGCCGGAGGCGGCCGCGCGGTACGCGATCGACGTGGAGACCGCCGACGCGCACCGGATCCGCCGCTACGGATTCCACGGCACCTCGCACGCGTACGTCTCGCGGAAGACGGCCGAGCTGCTGGGGAAGGCCCCCGAGGAGGTGAACGTCATCGTGCTGCACCTGGGCAACGGGGCGTCGGCCTCGGCGGTCGCGGGCGGGCGGTGCGTGGAGACCTCGATGGGGCTGACGCCTTTGGAAGGGCTCGTGATGGGTACGCGCTCCGGGGACATCGATCCGGCGGTCACCTTCCACCTGAAGCGGGTGGCGGGCATGTCGGCCGACGAGATCGACGTCCTGCTGAACAAGAAGAGCGGTCTGGTCGGCCTGTGCGGCGACAACGACATGCGGGTGATCCGCCGCCGGATCGACGAGGGCGACGAGCGGGCGGCGCTGGCCTTCGACATCTACATCCACCGGCTGAAGAAGTACATCGGCGCCTACACGGCGGTGCTCGGGCGGGTGGACGCGGTGGCGTTCACGGCGGGGGTCGGGGAGAACGCGGCCCCGGTGCGGGAAGCTGCCATCGCGGGTCTGGAGGAGCTGGGCATGGCGGTGGACGCCTCGCTCAACTCCGTACGGTCCCCTCAGCCGCGGTTGATCTCGCCGGAGTACGCCCGGGTGGCGGTCGCCGTGGTGCCGACGGACGAGGAGCTGGAGATCGCCGAGCAGACGTTCGCACTGGTCAGCCGGGGTGACGCCGACAGCCCGGTGCACAGCGACAACTGAGCGCCCCCGCGCCCCTTTGTATCTTCCACCAGACGGAATATTCCGCAGCGAAACAAACCGATAGGATCCGCCTCATGCGCCGTTCCAAAATCGTCTGTACCCTCGGTCCCGCCGTCGACTCGCACGAGCAGCTCGTCGCTCTGATCGAGGCCGGCATGAGCGTGGCCCGTTTCAACTTCAGTCACGGCACCCACGAGGAACACCAGGGCCGTTACGACCGTGTCCGCAAGGCGGCCGCCGAGACCGGCCGCGCGGTGGGCGTACTCGCCGACCTCCAGGGCCCGAAGATCCGGCTGGCGAAGTTCGCCGAGGGCCCGGTCGAACTGGTCCGCGGGGACGAGTTCACCATCACCTCAGAGGACGTCCCCGGCGACAAGTCGATCTGTGGCACGACCTACAAGGGTCTGCCCGGCGACGTCGTCAAGGGCGACCCGATCCTGATCAACGACGGCAACGTCGAGCTGAAGGTCGTCGCGGTCGAGGGCCCCCGGGTGAAGACCATCGTCATCGAGGGCGGTGTCATCTCCGACCACAAGGGCATCAACCTGCCCGGCGCGGCGGTCAACGTCCCGGCCCTGTCCGAGAAGGACGTCGAGGACCTGCGCTTCGCCCTGCGGATGGGCTGCGACCTGGTCGCCCTCTCCTTCGTCCGGGACGCGAACGACGTCAAGGACGTGCACAAGGTGATGGACGAGGAGGGCCGCCGGGTCCCCGTCATCGCCAAGGTGGAGAAGCCGCAGGCGGTCGAGCACATGGAGGGCGTCGTCATGGCGTTCGACGGTGTGATGGTGGCCCGCGGCGACCTGGCGGTGGAATACCCGCTGGAGAAGGTCCCGATGGTGCAGAAGCGCCTCATCGAGCTGTGCCGCCGCAACGCCAAGCCGGTGATCGTGGCGACCCAGATGATGGAGTCGATGATCACCAACTCGCGGCCCACCCGCGCCGAGGCGTCCGACGTCGCGAACGCGATCCTGGACGGCGCGGACGCGGTCATGCTGTCCGCCGAGTCCTCGGTGGGCGCGTACCCGATCGAGACGGTCAAGACGATGTCGAAGATCGTCTGCGCCGCCGAGGAGGAGCTGCTCGCCAAGGGCCTCCAGCCGCTCGTCCAGGGCAAGAAGCCTCGTACGCAGGGCGGTTCGGTGGCCCGTGCGGCCTGCGAGATCGCGGACTTCCTCGACGGCAAGGCGCTGGTCGCCTTCACCCAGTCCGGCGACACGGCCCGCCGTCTCTCCCGCTATCGCACGGCCCAGCCGATCCTGGCCTTCACCACGGACGAGGCCACCCGCAACCAGCTCGCGCTGAGCTGGGGCGTCGAGTCGCACGTCGTCCCGCACGCGGACAACACCGACGCGATGGTGGACCTGGTCGACGCGGAGCTGCTCAAGCTGAACCGCTACAGCTCCGGCGACACGATGGTCATCACCGCCGGATCGCCTCCCGGCGTCCCCGGCACCACCAACATGGTCCGGGTGCACCACCTGGGCGGCGGCGAGCGGGACTGACCCGCACCCGCACGGCAACGCCGTGGGCCGTACTCCTGCTGAGGAGTACGGCCCACGGCGTTGTGCGGCTCCCGGACGGGCTCGGGGAGGCGGGCGGGGGCGGCTAGCCCTTGCCGCCCTCCAGGTAGTTGTTCAGTCCGGGCACGGTGAGTGTGCCGCCGAACTGGCCGGCCTGAGTGACCTTCACCTTGGTGAAGAAGGCGAAGGGGACGTTCAGCGGCGGCGGGGTCTCCGGGCTGAAGGTGATCGGGATGAGGCCGAAGAGGTTGCCCTTCAGCTCCTCCGTGTACATCGTCACCTCGCCGTTGCGGATCGTCGACGTGGAGCCGGGCCGCGACTTCACATGGCCCGTCGTGCCCGCGGGGCCCACGGTCAGCTGGTGCAGGTCCTTGATGTCGATGGAGCCGGCGGTGAACTTCAGCACCTTCTTGATGCTGCCGTCCGCCTTCTTCACCTCGACGATGCCGTGGTAGTCGAGGCCGTTGAGCGTGAGCAGCGTCGACTCCAGCGTCCACGGGTCGGACGGGAGCAGCGGGATGCCGGGCTCCAGCTCGGCCGCGGCGAGCGCGTCCGGGTCGGCCTCGGGGCACGGGAAGCGGGGCTTGGCGCCGTCGGGGATGTCCTCGTCCTTCCTGGCGTCGAGTCCCTTGGCGTCCTCGTCGAGCTCCTCGACGTCCTTGCCGGCCTTCCCGGCCGCCTCGCGGATGGCGTCGGCCGTCTTGTCGGACGTCTCCTTCGCCTTGTCGGCAGCGTCCTCGGCCGGGTCCTTCGCCGTGTCCTCCGGCTTCTCGGACGGCTCGGGGGCCTTCGTCGTGGGACTCGGGGACGGGTCGGCCGACTCCTCGGCCTCGTCCTTCTTCTTGTCCGGGCCGTCGAAGAGGTCCTTGAGCGCGTCGCCGAGGCCGAGCGGGTCGAGGGGGTTCTTCGACTTGGTGGGCGTCGGGGTCGCGGAGGGCTTCTCGGCGGACTGCGCCGACTTGTCCGGGTCCGGCTTCGCGTCGTCGGGCGCCGGGTCCTTGTCCGGGTCGGACGCGGAACCGCTGGCCGAGGGCTTCGGGGTCGCGGTGCCGTCCTTGCCGGAGGCGTCGTCCTTCTCGGTGGCCGAGGGGGACGGGGTCGGCTTCGGCGACTCGCTCTCGCTCGGCTCGTCGGACCGGGTGACGCACGGTCCCGGCGCGAAGGGGATGTCGCCGTTGTCGTCGGCCAAGGCGAGCTTGGGGGTCAGCCCCATGCCCACGAAGACCGCCGTCGGCATCGCCGCGAGCGCCAGTGCCTTCTTGCCGCTGGGGAGGTGGAGCTTGGTCAGCAGCGACTTCCTGGGGGCCGCGTGGCGGGGGCCCCTGCGCTCGGAGAGCCCGTCGCCGAGGCGGGCGTCCGCCCGCTGGCCGTCGTCACCCCGCACGGTGCCTCCCGCCGTCGGCCTCGGCCGGCGCGTCGAACTCGGCGCCCTGCTGCTGCGGCACGGCCGCCGCACCCTGGAGCTCGCCCTCGGGGCGCCCCTCGTACGGCCGGTCCTGGCGCGGGGCCTCCTCGACGCTCTTCGGGTCGCCCGGCGCCCAGGAAATGGACAGGGCTCCGCCGATGAGGGAGAAGAGGAATCCGACGATGAAGCCGCCGATGTTGGCGACGGGTATGGAGATCAGCGCGAGCAGAATGGCCGCGACGCCGGCGAACACCCGCACGATGCTGTGGAACCACATCGTCAGGCCCAGCGTGACCAGCAGGACACCGATGATCAGGGATCCGGCGCCGGCCGTGGTGGACATGGCCAGCGTCACGTTGCCGAGGTGCATGTTGGCGTACGGGAAGTAGGCGATGGGAACGCCACCGACCATGGTGAACAGTCCGGCCCAGAACGGCCGGTTACCCCGCCAGGCGCGGAAGCGTCGCCGATAGACGCGGATGTGGTGCTCGTTCTGCCCTGTGGACTCGGGGCTCATGGAAAACAGCTCCCTGGAACCGGTACTGCTGAAGGAGAAGAAGAAAGGGTGGGCGGCCGGACGCCGTTGAAGCCCCGACCGCCCGGGCGAGTGCTAATAGCACTCATCAACGCCGGAGACAAGCTTCAACGACAGGTCGGGGAGCTTGAACGTGCCTGCCGTCGTCGCCCATGCCTTCTGCTTGACATCCGTCAGCACTGCCTTGTCCGCGCGCTGGGAGAAGCCGTTCGGGTTGGCCTGCGTTCCCGGCTGGATACCGGGCTTGGTGTCGTCCTTGGGCAGCGAGCCCGCCGCGACGCCGATGTCGATGTTCTTGAACGTGGCGTCCGCGCCCAGCTCCGAGACATCCAGGTAGAGGTCCTTGGCGTAGACCTTCTCCTTGCCGGTGCCCGCAGTCAGCTGGAGGGTGACGTTACCCAGCCCGAACGGCAGGTTCGGCGTCACCACCGACTGGCACATGTTGGTGATGTAGGCCTTGCTGAAGCCGGACACCGCGACAGGCGCATGCTGCGCCTTGCCGTCCAGCGTCTTGCCCGACGCCACACTGCCGTACTGGACGAAGTCCCAGCCCTCCAGTTTCTTGGCCTCGACCTTGAACTCCTGGCCGGAAACGCTGAACGAAGCCGCCAGCGCACCCTGGGCCAGACCTATGCCCACCGCGGCCGTCGCGGCGACGCTCGGCACCATGACCAGAGCGAACCGCTTCCATCTCGTCCCACCGCGAACCTGGGAACCCATACTTGCTCCTTCTTCTCGGACGTACATCTCCGGCCGGGCATCGTGCCCGTCCTGGGATGGGAGAAGTGCTACGTCCTCGGGAAGGAGAGCGCCCGTATCGGAGACGTGTCCCGCATCCGATCCACCGGCGTTCACCCCCGAGCGACAACCACGGGCCGCGCTGTCCGCACGGCCGGTCGGACAGGCCCCGCCTGTGGGCGGGAACCCCCCTGTCCGCGGTCGGCGCCTCTGCCGCCGACCCACCCGGTGGGGACCCAACAGACCCTCGGACACCGGCTGGAGACCGGGCTGAAGGTATTGGACCGAGCGTGGCCGATCGTGGTCCATTCACGGCCCTGACACAAGGGGGATCGTTACTGGCTAGTAACGGCCCGATAACCACAGGACGACAGGGC
This sequence comes from Streptomyces globisporus, assembly GCA_014649555.1. Classification (GTDB taxonomy): domain Bacteria; phylum Actinomycetota; class Actinomycetes; order Streptomycetales; family Streptomycetaceae; genus Streptomyces; species Streptomyces globisporus. The sequence continues at coordinate 212,977 of BMTG01000001.1, forward strand.
GGCATCGAGCGGCGACGCAGGGTGGCACGAAAGGGACATCGGAATGGCGGGAAACTTCCTGGAAACAGGACAGAACAGTCCGCCTGGCTTACTGCGAGTAACAGCTTGCATCTTTGTCAAGTTTTGGTAAAGCGAAGGCTTACGGTGCCCGTATTCGGCGTCGGAACGGAAAAACGGCCGCACTGCCCGGTGGGCAGTGCGGCCGTCTTGTCACATCGGCACAATCGGGCGCGTCCGGAAGGCGACGGCGGGCCGGGTCAGAACAGGACGCGGGCCAGCGCGGTGCGCGCGGCGGTGACCCTGGGGTCCTCCGGACCGATCACCTCGAACAGCTCCAGCAGCCGCAGCCGCGCGGTGTTCCGGTCGTCGCCGGCCGTGCGGCGGACCGCCTCGACGAGCCGGCCGAAGGCGTCCTCGACATGACCGCCGACCAGGTCGAGATCGGCCGCGGCGATCTGGGCGTTCACATCGCCCGGGTTGTCCGCCGCCTCCTTGCGGACCGCCTGCGGGTCCATGCTCTGGACGCGGCCGAGCAGCTCCGCCTGGGCGAGGCCGAGCTTGGCCTCCGGGTTGCCCGGGTCGTCCACGAGGACGTTCTTGTACGCCTGGATCGCGCCGGGGAAGTCATTGGCGTCGAGCGCGGACGCGGCGGCCTCCAGCAGCGCGTCGTACGGACCGGCCGGCACCTCGGCCGGGGCCGCTCCCGGCGCCCCGGCGTCCGGGTCGACGGCGATCCCGGTGAGGCCGAAGCGCTCCTCGCCGACCTGGATCAGCTGGTCCAGCGTCTCGCGGATCTGGGCCTCGGGGGCGGCGCCCTGGAAGAGCGGGAGGGCCTGGCCGGCGACGACGGCGAAAACGGCCGGAATGCCCTGGATGCCGAACTGCTGCATCAGCATCTGGTTGGCGTCGACATCGACCTTGGCCAGCAGGAAGCGGCCGTTGTACTCGACGGCCAGGCGCTCCAGCAGGGGGCCCAGCTGCTTGCACGGCTCGCACCACTCGGCCCAGAAGTCGATGACGACGGGGACCTCGGCGGAGCGCTGGAGGACATCGCGCTCGAAACCGGCTTCATCGACGTCGATCACCAGGGCGGCGGGCGACACGGCGCCGGCGCCCCCGGTGCGGGCGGCCTCCGCGCGGGCCTGCTCCGCCTTGGTCTTGGCCTCTCCGGCCGCCTTGACCGCGGCGAGGTCGACAACACCGCTCATGGACATGTTCCTAGGCTGCATACGTACATCCTCCCCCGAGAGCGCACCGCTGCGAAAAGCGAGCGCGAGAACCGGCCCGGCCCGGGGCCCCCGCCGGCATGCGGGAGCGGACGGACCGGAACGGTCACGGGCCCCTGAAAAGGGCCCTGGTGGGCCCCCGAAAGACCCTGGTGGGCCTGGAAAGACCCTGGTGGACCTGCCGGATCCCCATCCGGCCGGCCCGTGCGGCTCCGGGTCCCCACCCGGCGCCTGGGGCCTCTGGAGGCCCCGGTGGCTGTCGCTCGTGCGTTGTGTGGCGTCCGGGGCGATCCTGACCGCCTTCCTTACGCTACGACCCGTAGCGTAACTGCCGATCAGCCCGCCGGAACAGGTGATCCCGGTGATCTGTCTCACGGGTGCTGGGGCACAACCGTTCTCCCTACCGACCGGTATGGTCGCCGCATCATGAGCGACACCGACCCCAAAGCCACCCGAACAGGACGTCCGCGCAGCATCGCGGCCGATGCCGCGATCCTTGAGGCGACGCGGGCGTCCCTGGTGGATCTCGGCTGGTCGAAGCTGACGATGAGCGATGTGGCGACCCGGGCCGGGGTCGCCAAGACGACCCTCTACCGGCGCTGGGCGGGCAAGAACGAGCTGGTCGTGGACGCGGTCGCGGTCCTCTTCGACGAGCTGGAGCTGCCCGACCGGGGCAGCCTGGCCGCCGATGTGCAGGGCGTCGTGCTCCAGTTCGCCGCGCTGCTGGAGCGGCCGGAGGCCCGTACGGCGCTGATGGCGGTGGTCGCCGAGTCCACCCGGGACGACTCGCTGCGCCACCGGATCCGCTCGGCGATCGTGGACCGGCAGAAGCGGCTGGTGCTGCTGGGCCGGGAGCGCGCCCAGGCCCGCGGCGAGCTGCGGTACGAGGACGACGCCTCGGACGCGGACCGCAACGCGGACCTGATCTTCGACGTGATCGCCGGAGCGGTGGTGCACCGGACCCTGGTGAGCGCGGAGCCGGTGGACGCCGAGTGGGCGAGCGGCTTCACCTCGCTGCTGCTGCTGGGGCTGGCGGGCGCCCAGGCGGGGTGACAAGGTTGTCAGGGGCCCTTCAAGAGCGGCCGCGTGGACCTTAGTCTCGGGGCGATCCTTCCGACCAGAGGAGTCGCCCCGTGCGTACGCGCTTACTGGCCCCGCTCGTCCTCCTGTTGACCGGAGCACTGCTCTCCCCCACTCCGGCCACCGCCCAGCCGGAACCGCCCGCACCGACCGCCCGCGCCGCCGCCGCGCAGCCGGCCGCGTCGCCCGGCTGGACGCCGCCCCTGAGCACCCGCGGCCGCTACGTCGTGGACGCCGAGGGCCGCCGCTTCAAGCTCAAGTCCGGTAACTGGCACGGCTCCAGCGGCACCTGGAACGGCTCGGGGCCGGAGGACGATCCGGCCGCCAACCACGCGGGCGAGGTGGGTCGCCGGGCGCCCCTCGGACTCGACCGGAAGCCGATGGGCGAGATCATCGCCGATTTCCGGGAGTTGGGGCTCAACAGTGTCCGGCTGCCCTTCTCCAACCAGATGATCGACGACACCCGGCCGGTCTCCGGGCTGACCGCCAACCCGGAGCTGAACGGCCTGCGCCCCCTGGAGGTCTTCGACCGGGCGGTCCGCGCGCTGACCGACGCCGGGTTCGCGGTCATCCTCAACAACCACAGCACGCAGACCCGTTGGTGCTGCGGAGTGGACGGCAGCGAGCGCTGGAACAGCGGCCAGAGCACCGAGGAGTGGATCGAGGACTGGGTGCTGCTGGCGGAGCGCTACCGCTCCAACCCCCGTGTGGTCGGGGCCGATCTGCGCAACGAGGTCCGCCGTGACGTGTGGGACGACCCCAACTGGGGGCGCGGCGACGCGCACGACTGGGCCGCCGCCGCCCAGCGCGCGGGCGACCGCATCCTCAAGGACGCCAACCCGGACCTGCTCATCATGGTCGAGGGCGTCAACTGGGCCGGTATCCCGGTGGACGGCTTCTGGCGCGACCGCCCGCACCTCAAGCCGGTGGCGGAGCTGTCGCACACGCTGGTGCGCTCGCACAAACTCGTCTACGCCGCCCACTACTACGGCTACACCGGCCCCCGGCACAGCGGCGCGACCGGGATCGGGGAGACCACCGACCCGCGCTACCGCGATCTGAGCCGCGCGGAGCTGTTCGCCGAGATGCACCGCAGCTCCGCCTATGTGGCCGACACCCCCGACCGGCACTTCACCGCGCCCGTCTGGATCAGCGAGTTCGGCGTGGCGAAGGACGCGGACGCCACCGACCGGGCGTGGTTCACCAACACCGTGGACTTCCTGGTCGAGCACGATCTCGACTTCGCCTACTGGCCCGTCGTCGGCTTCCACGACGGCGACCGGGGCAACCAGTGGGGTCTGGTGCGCTACGACGGGAACGGAGAGCGGCGCAGCGTCCTGGACCCCGACGACTGGCGCTCCACCGCCTGGCGCGCGCTGACCTCGGCGCCGGGGCGGCAGGGCGTGGTGGAGCCGGTGCGGACCTGGTCGATGCTGAAGGCCACCCACGCGGACGCCAACCGCTCCCTGCGAGCGGCGGCCGACTGGGACGGCGGGGCCCGGAAGCTGACCTGCCCGGACGACCAGCGCCTCATCGGTATCAGCCAGCGCGGGCAGGGCGGGTTGTGCACCGACGCGGGGGTCGCCGGTATCGGCGCCCCGGGGACGCTGAGCAAGGTGACCTCGGAGGCCGGCGTCACCACGGACTGGGCCCGCGGCTTCACCAAGTACCAGTGCTCACAGGGGCAGTTCATGACCGGCTACAGCGTGCGCGGCGACCGGGTGTCGGCGGTGCTGTGTGCCCCGGCCCGGGTCGCGCTCGCGGGCGAGGGCCGCACCCTGTGGGACGACCGGGGCGACAGCCGCCCGGCCTCCGGCGAGGGCGGGGACTACGCGAAGGGGTACCACAAGGCGCAGTGCCGGGCCGACGAGTACGCGGCGGGCATCGCCTTCTCCACGGCGATCGGCCGCGCCGGCACCCCGGACGCGCTGTACTGCCGCCGCCTGCCCGGCTGAGGAGGCCGTCCGCGGCCGGGCGTCTCCGCGCCCCGGCCGCACGTTCCGGGGAGTTTCCGCGCCCCGGCCGCACGTCCTCAGAAGCCCGGCGGCTCCGTGTAGACGCCCCACTCGTCGCGCAGCACCCCGCAGATCTCGCCGAGCGTGGCCTCGGACCGTACGGCGTCGAGCATCGGCGCGATCATGTTCGAGCCGTCGCGGGCGGCGGCGAGCATCGCGTCCAGGGCCGCGGTGACCTTGGCGTCGTCGCGGGCGGCCTTGCGGTCGGCGAGCTGCCTGACCTGGTCGCGTTCGACCTCGTGGCTGACCCGGAGGATCTCCAGGTCGCCGGTGACCGAGCCGTGGTGGACGTTGACGCCGACGACCCGCTTGTCGCCCTTCTCCAGGGCGCGCTGGTACTGGAAGGCGGACTCGGCGATCTCGCCGGTGAACCAGCCGTCCTCGATGCCGCGCAGGATGCCGGAGGTCATCGGCCCGATGGGGTGCTGCCCGTCGGGGTGGGCCCGGGTGCCGCGCTCCTTGATCTGGTCGAAGATCTTCTCGGCCTCGGCCTCGATCCGGTCGGTGAGCTGCTCCACGTACCAGGAGCCGCCCAGCGGGTCGGCCACGTTGGCGACGCCGGTCTCCTCCATCAGCACCTGCTGGGTGCGCAGGGCGATCTCGGCAGCCTGCTCGGAGGGGAGCGCGAGGGTCTCGTCGAGGGCGTTGGTGTGCAGCGAGTTCGTGCCGCCGAGAACCGCGGAGAGCGCCTCCACGGCGGTGCGGACGACGTTGTTGTACGGCTGCTGCGCGGTGAGGGAGACCCCGGCGGTCTGGGTGTGGAAGCGCAGCCACTGCGCCTTGTCGGTCTTCGCGCCGTACGTCTCCTTCATCCAGCGGGCCCAGATGCGTCGGGCGGCGCGGAACTTGGCGATCTCCTCGAAGAAGTCGAGGTGGGCGTCGAAGAAGAAGGAGAGGCCGGGGGCGAAGGTGTCGACGTCGAGACCGCGCGAGAGGCCCAGCTCCACATAGCCGAAGCCGTCGGCCAGGGTGTATGCCAGCTCCTGCGCGGCCGTGGCTCCGGCCTCGCGGATGTGGTAGCCGGAGACGGAGAGCGGCTTGTAGGCGGGGATGGAGGCGGCGCAGTGCTCCATCAGGTCGCCGATGAGGCGCAGGTGGGGCTCGGGCTGGAAGAGCCACTCCTTCTGCGCGATGTACTCCTTGAAGATGTCGGTCTGGAGCGTGCCGTTGAGCACGCCCGGGTCGACGCCCTGGCGCTCTGCGGCGACCAGGTACATGCAGAAGACGGGGACGGCCGGGCCGCTGATCGTCATGGAGGTGGTGACGTCACCGAGGGGGATGTCGCCGAAGAGGATCTCCATGTCGGCGGCGGAGTCGATGGCGACCCCGCAGTGGCCGACCTCGCCGAGCGAGCGCGGGTCGTCGGAGTCGCGGCCCATCAGCGTCGGCATGTCGAAGGCGACGCTGAGGCCGCCGCCGCCCGCCGCGAGGATCATCTTGTAGCGCTCGTTGGTCTGCTGGGCGTTGCCGAAGCCGGCGAACTGGCGGATCGTCCACGTACGGCCCCGGTAGCCGGTGGGGTGCAGACCACGGGTGAAGGGGTACTCCCCCGGCCAGCCGATCCGCTCGAATCCCTCGTACGTGTCACCGGGGCGGGGCCCGTACGCGGGCTCGACCGGGTCCCCGGAGAGCGTGGTGAAGTCCGCGTCACGCTTGCGGGCCTTGTCGTAACGGGCCTGCCAGCGGAGGCGGCCTTCCTCGATCGCGTCAGCGTCCATACCCTCGAATTTACTAGGACGTCCTAGTAAATGTCGATGGCAAACCGCCCGGCGCTTTGCGCGCGGGGCGGTCGGAGTGTGCCGGGTCAGACCTTCGCGGGGGCCGGGGCCGGGTCGGTGACCAGGGCGCGGGCCTCGCGGCTGACCTTCGGTTCGACGAAGAACGAGGCGAAGGGGATGCAGCCCGCGGCCAGCACCCACAGGAGCTTGCCGAAGGGCCACTTCGCCTTGGAGCCGAGATCGAAGGCGAAGACGACGTAGACGATGAACAGCACGCCGTGGATCTGGGAGATCAGCATGGTGTCGCCGGTCTCGAAGCCGTACTTCGCGATGATCGCCACAGTGAAGACGAGCAGCCAGATGGCGGTGACGTAGGCCATCACCCGGTAGCGGGTGAGCACGTTCTGTTTCATGGCATCGAGCGTAACCGGGCGTCCGGGGCGATCTTCGCGCGACCCCTCCTACCGGAAGGCCTCGCTTCTCCTACCGGAAGGCCTCGCTTCACGGAGAAACGCCCTCACGGGAAGGCCGTGCTCACTTCTCCTCGAAGTCCTTGGCCGCCACCCGCAGCGGGCGCAGCATGGCGAAGATCTCGGCACACTCCTCGGAGTCGTAGACCCCGAGTCCGAAGTCGACCGCGACCAGGTCCCGGGTGGCCGCCTCGACGACGTCGCGGCCCTTGTCCGTGATGGAGGCGAGGGTCCCACGGCCGTCGTTGGGGTTGGGCCGCTTGTCGACCAGACCGGACTTCACCAGCCGGTCCACGGTGTTGGTGACCGAGGTGGGGTGCACCATCAGCCGCTCGCCGATCTTGGACATCGGCAGCTCCCCGGCCTTGGAGAAGGTGAGCAGCACCAGCGCCTCGTACCGGGCGAAGGTCAGCCCGTACGGCTTGACGACGGCGTCGACCTCGGCGAGCAGGATCTGCTGGGCCCGCATGATCGAGGTGATCGCCCCCATCGAGGGCACGGGTCCCCAGCGCTGCTGCCAGAGCTCGTCGGCACGGGCGATGGGATCGAAGGGAAGGCTGAGCGGCTTCGGCACGGCAACGACCTTACCGACTGGTCACATGCCGGTCAGCCCCGTCTCGTTCTTCGGTATACGACATCCGCCGGGGGTCCGTCCGGCGGACCTCGGAGACGAGCAGGAGCGTGCAGACGGTACCGATGATTCCGGATGCGGCGACCACCTGGTGGACCGGGAAGAACTCGGCCGCGAGCCCCGCCAGCGCCATCCCGAGACCCTGGACGGTCATCAGCCCGGCGGTCAGCAGCGTCATGGCCCGGCCGCGCAGCTCCTGGGGCACGGCGTCGACGAACCACTGGTCGAGCCCGATGACGTACGCTGCCCCCGCCCCGGCCAGCGCGAGGGCGGCCAGGGCGAGCGGCAGCCCCGGCCGGACCGCGTACACGAGCAGCGGCAGCAGGCCGGCGGCGGCGACCGGCAGGACGATCCGGGAGCGGTTACGGGGGCTGAGCGCGGACCCCACGAACAGTTCGGCCCCGATGTGCCCGACGGCCATCGCGCAGAGCAGCAGCCCGAGCGCGGCGGGCGGGGCCCCGATCGCGTCGGCGTACGGGGCTGCGAGCGCCTCCGGGGCGACGACGAACATCGCGGGCAGCCAGAACAGCAGCATCAGGGCGCGGATGCGGCGGTCGCCCAGGACCAGGCGGGCACCCGAGAGCGACTCCTTGAGGAGCGTCCCGCCCGCGCCGTGGCCGGCGGTGGCTCGGGCGGGGCGGTCGCGGGTGCCGAAGCGCAGGAGGGCGGCCGAGCAGAGGAAGGTCACCACGGTGACGGTGATCGCCCCGCGCGGGGACAGCACGGTGAGCAGCACCCCGCCGGCGCCGAACCCGATGAGCATCGCGCTCTGCGAGACGATCCGCAGGAGGGAGCGGCCCAGGACGTAGAGGTCGCCCTCGCCGAGGATGTCGGTGAGCGCCGCCATCCGGGTCCCGGTGAAGACGGGCGCGATCGCGGCCACCAGGCAGCGCAGCGCGAGGAGTCCGGCGACCGGGGTGGCGGGCACGAGCATCACGGCGACGCAGGCCGCGCAGAGCAGATCGCAGACGACCAGGACGCGGCGGGCCGGGTAGCGGTCGGCGACCCCGGCGAAGAGCGTGCCGCCGACGATGTACGGGAGCAGCCCCAGCGCGAACGTCAGCGCGCTGAGCAGCGGGGAGCCGGTGAGGTCGTAGACGAGGACGGTGAGCGCCAGCTCGCTGACGACGACGCCGAGCAGAGAGAGCAGATGCGCGGCGAAGACGGCCCGGAACTCGGCCACGGCGAAGACCGCGCGGTAGCCGCGCGGGGCGTCGGGACCGGAGCCCGGACCCGGTGCGGCGGGGGCCGGGAGGTCGGGGCCGGAGCCCGGGCCCGGTGCGGCGGTGGCCGGGGAGTCGGTGTCCCGGAGCGTGGGCGCGGGGCCCGGGTCGGGGAGGGCGGCACGCTCCGGGAACGGAGCCGGGACCTGCGCCGCCGGGGCGGGCGGGGTACGGGGTGTGTCCGCCGGGGCGGGGCTGTCGGTCGGCATGGGACGAGACTGGGGCCCGGGCCCCCTCCCTCCGTAGACTTTCGGCTCAGCACGAATGTTGAGACCCGCGGGGGCTCCACGGCGGGAGGAGAGGCGTGCCGTTCCAGCTGCACTTCGGCGAGAGCGACCTGCTGCGCTGCCGGTTCGCCCTCTCGCCGCTGTTCGAGACCCAGGAGGCCGTGCGCACCCTGGCCCGTCGCCACCGCCACGGCTACCACCTGCCCTGGCTCCGGCGGATCCGGGAGGCGGCCTCGGCCCTGGACCTGGAGCCGCTCTGGCTGCTGATGCCCGACGCCGGCCACAACCCGGACTTCATCTGCCCGCCGCCGATCGGCCCGTTCGCCACCTTCGACGAGGAGATCGCGGGCGTCCGGGCGGTCGACCCGGAGGTGGCGTGGGCGGACATGGCGCTGGCGCTGGCGGAACGGCCCGGTGCCCGGGACTCCGCGACGGGCCGACGGCTGCTGGCCGATCCGGCACGGGCCGTGCGCGAGCTCGCCGATCTGCTGGAGCAGGTCTGGCGGACCCTGATCGAGCCGTACTGGCCCCGGCTGCGAGCCCTGCTGGAGGCGGACATCGCCTACCACTCCCGCCGGCTGGCGGACAGCGGTCTGGAAGGGCTGCTGGGCGAGGTGAGCACCCAGCTGAGCTGGAACGGTTCGACGCTCACCGTGAAGGGGACGCGGGGCGACCACCAACAGGTGCTGGGCGGCCAGGGGCTGGTGCTGATGCCGAGCGTCTTCGTCTGGCCCGAGGTGGTCGGCGGCCATCTGGAACCCTGGCAGCCCGGGCTGATCTACCCGGCGCGCGGGATCGGCGGGCTGTGGAGCGAGGCCGGGGAGCGGACTCCGGAGACCCTCGCCCGGCTGCTGGGCCGGGTCCGGGCCGACGTGCTCTGCGCGCTGGACGAACCGGCCGGGACGAGCGCGCTGGCACACCGGCTGGGCCTGGCCGCCTCGTCCGTGTCGGCCCATCTGTCCGTGCTGCGCGGGGCGGGGCTGCTGACCTCGCGGCGTTACGGGCACCAGGTGCTGTACGAGCGCACCCCGCTGGGGATCGCGCTGGCCGCCTCGGAGTGACGTCGCGCCCGCGGGCGTACGGACGCGTCAGGAATTCTGCGGGCGTACGTACAGACGCGTCACGGACGGTGTCGCGCCACCACTCCCTGTAACCATTATGTCACGATTGCCCCTGTTTCTTCGTGTCCGTGAGCCACCGCCGCCCGAGGGGTCTGGATGTCCGGCCGCAGCATCGTCCCGCGCGCTCTCCCCCGTACCGTCCGTGTCCTGGCCGCCCTCGCCCTGGCGACCGCCCTCGCCGGGGGCTGCTCGACGCCGGAGCCACGCGTCACCGGGGCCGCCGAGGAGGGGGACGGACTCGTCCGGGGGGAACCCGCTCCGAGCGCGGCCTCCCCGTTCTGGGTCGACCCGAACAGCGACGCGGCCCGCCAGGTACGCGCCTGGGAGAAGGAGGGGCGCGCCGCGGAGGCGAAGATCCTCCGGCGGATCTCCGAGCGGCCGGTGGCCGACTGGCCCGCGTGGGACGACCCGGCCCCGGGGATCCGGTCCGCCGTGCGGTCCGCCGCCCGCACGAAGAAGACCGTCGTGCTCGTGGCGTACAACATCCCCCACCGCGACTGCGGGCTGTACTCCGCGGGCGGCGCGAAGGACGCGGACGCCTACCGTTCCTGGATCGGGGAGTTCGCCGACGCCGTCGGGGAGGCCCCCGCGACCGTGATCCTGGAGCCGGACGCGCTCCCCCACATCACGGACGGCTGCACCCCGCCCGAGCACCACGCCGAGCGCTACCAGCTCCTCTCCGAGGCGGTGGACACCCTCAAGGCCCTCCCGAACACCAAGGTCTACCTGGACGCGGGCAACCCGGACTGGATCGACGAGCCGGCCAAGATGGCACAGCCGCTGCGGCAGGCGGGCGTCGAGCGGGCCGACGGGTTCTCGCTGAACGTCTCCAACTTCCAGTCGAACGGCAGCGTGAAGACGTACGCGGGACAGCTCTCCGACGCGGTGGGCGGCTCGCACTTCGTGATCGACACCAGCCGCAACGGCAACGGCCCCCTGTCCGGGGGCCGTGAGGAGGCCTGGTGCAATCCGCCGGGCCGGGGGCTCGGCACGCCCCCGACCACCGACACCGGCGACGACCGGCTCGACGCCTACCTGTGGATCAAGCGGCCCGGCGACTCCGACGGCACCTGCCGGGGCGGCCCGCCGGCCGGTGACTGGTGGCCGGAGTACGCCCTCGGCCTCGCCCGGCGCGCCGCCTCCTGAGGCCGCCGCGCGCGCTCAGGCGACCTTGACCCATTTCGCTTCGGAGGGGACGCCGTCGGTGTCGGTGACGAAGAGCATGTACCAGCCGGGCGGCACCAGCGTGGGGTCGTCCGGCACGGTGACGCTCAGCTTGCCGCCGGTCTTCTTCAGCCCCAGCTCGATGGAGCGCTGTTCCACGTCGGTGGTGTGGGTGACGGCGCTCGGCCGCATCAGCCGGGCGGTGGCGATGCGGTCCGCGTCGGCGCTCTCGTACGTGACCGTCGTGCCGCGCTCGGCGTTCTCGGGGCCGCTGCCGATCACCGGGCGCTTGTCCTTGCCGCGGTGCAGGGCGGGCGGGGTGTAGACCTCCATGCGCTGCTCGAACTTGCCGAGCTTGGTGTTGTCCTTGTCGCCGTAGAGGGAGTCGGAGCCGAAGGTCGCCACCCGCCCGTCGGGCAGCAGCAGCGCCTCGGAGTGGTAGTTGCGGCCCACCGTCGGCTCGGCGGCTTCCTTGAAGGTGTTGGTCTTCGGGTCGTAGGACTGCGCCTTCAGGATGTTGCTGGCCCCGCGGCCTCGGTAGTCCTCGGATCCGCCGCTGGTGAAGACGGTGTCGTCGGGCATGATCACGCTGTTGAGGTAGCGCGTGCCCTGCGGCAGGTCCGGGCCCGCCTCGAAGGCCGGGCTGTCCTGCTTCAGGTCGATGACGGCCGTGCGGGCCGTGGACTTCTTGGACTCCCCGACCCCTCCGCCGCCCAGCACCATCACCTTCTGGTCCTGCACGGGCGGCAGCATCAGCGAGGCCGCCGTCTCCAGCTGGTCGGTGTCGGTGAGGCCGGGGACCTTGGTGAAGGTGTTCTTCTTCAGGTCCCAGATGCCGGGCTCACGCCCCTTGTCCGCCGGGCCGTAACCGGCGTTGGCCCCCGGGTAGAAGAGCTTGCCGCCCTTGGTGAGGAACAGCGCCGGGTAGGTCGGGAAGTAGTGGAAGGGGCCCTTGCCCCACTTCTTGGTCTTCGGGTCGTAGATCTCGTTGTCACCCGGCAGGATCGCGCCGACGTCGTCGAGACCGGAGACGGAGAGCACCCGGCCGTCCTCCAGACCGACGAGGGTCGGGTACCAGCGGGCCTCCTTCATGGGGTCGACCCTGATGTACTTCTCCGCCGTCGGGTCGAACTCGTAGGCGGCCCGGATCCCCTGGAAGTCCTGCTTGTCCATGGTGATCTTCTCGGCGAGGCCGTAGGAGTTGGCGGCCTCCTTGCCCTTCAGCCCGACGATCTCGTACTGGGCGGCGTCCGTGGCCACCGCGTCCGGCCCCTCGTTCACCGCCTCGACGAAGACCCGCTGCTCGGCGGCGGTCACCTTCGTCTTCCACGGCTTCATCTGGCCGCTCTCGAAGTAGTCGACCTCGAACTCGCGCTTCGCCTTGGGCACGGTGACGTCGAACCTGGCCCGGTACTCGGCGCCCGACGGTGAGCGGAAGACCGTGCCCTTCTTGAGCTTCAGCGGCTTGTCCGGGTTCTCGTTCTTGACCCGCATGCCGCCGCCGGCCCGCTTCACCTTGTCGTCGAGCACCTCGTAGCGGGCGGTGCCGCCCGCGATCAGGAGGCGGCCGTCGGGGAGCTGGGCGTGGCCGCCGCAGAAGAAGTCCTCCGGGGTGGGGATCTTCTGGAAGGTGTTCTCGGCCGGGTCCCACAGCACGGTGTCGAAGGTGCCCTCGTCGAAGTTCTTCTCGTCGTTGCCGGAGCCCGCGACGATCAGGACCTTCCCGGTGTGCAGGAGTGCCGCGTGGATCGCGTTGGTGCGGTACTCCTTCGGGATGTTCACCCGCTCCCAGGAGCCGTACTCCGCCTTGTACGCCGGCTGGTCGATCTTGTACGCGTGATACCTGTCCTCGGCGAAGGACAGCGCCGCGGGAGCGTTCAGCCCGGCGAGCAGCACCACCGCGCCGCCGCCCAGGAGCGTCTTCCTCGTCTTCTTCGAGGGCCGGTAGGCCATGGCTCAGTTCCCTCCTGCGGTGGTGGTGGCAGTGGTGCCGGCGCTTGCCGTGGTGGTCGCCGACGGGGCGGGGGCCGTCGTCGTGGTGACGTACGCCGGTTCGGGCGGCGGGGGCGCCGGGACGGGGACGGCGCGTGCGGCCTCGGCGCGCTTGTCCTGCCGGACGGTCCAGGCCCACACAGCGACCGGGGAGAGGGATATCGCGAGGCCCAGCGTCGCCCAGGTGCGCATCGCGACATGGGTGTGGTCGAGGTACACCGACGCGGCGAGCGAGGACAGCAGGACCGCCGCCCAGAAGAGGTGGATACGGAAGGTGAGCAGCCGGTCCGGGGAGGCCTGGCCGCCCTTGGGCGTGACGACGAACCGGCCGTCGGTGCGCAGCACGGCCGAGCCCAGCGACTTCAGATAGATCGGCGCGGAGAGCGCGGACATGGCCATGCCCGCCAGGCCGCCGGAGCCCTCGGGCTCGTGGGGCGAGACGTTGTGGCGGCGGTTCCAGAGGTACAGCCCGATCTGGAGGGCGGCGGCGTCGCTGTAGAGCATCAGCCAGATGGAGGCGGCGACCTGGGTGCCGGAGGCGCCGAACCAGAGGAACAGCACACAGCTGAGAATGCCGAGCAGCCAGTTGATCGCGGTCATCGGGTAGTAGACGAGCATCAGCGTGTAGCTGAAGAGGCGCCCGGGGGGGACCCGGAAGAGCGCCTTGCCGTACTGCTTGAACAGCGTCTCGTACGTCCCCCTCGACCAGCGCAGCTGCTGGGTGAAGAAGTCCGTCCAGGAGGCGGGTCCCTCGCCCACGGCCAGCACGTCGGGGGTGTAGACGGAACGCCAGTAGTGCCCGGTGCGCGGGTTGCGGCGGCGGTGGATCTCGAAACCGGTGGCCATGTCCTCGGTGATCGAGTCGTACAGGCCGCCGACCTGGCGCAGCGCGGCGATGCGCACGACGTTGTTGGTGCCGACGAACATCGGGGCGCCGTAGCGGTTGCCCGCGCGCTGGATCAGGGCGTGGAAGAGGAACTGCTGCGACTCGGCGGCCTTGGTGACGGCCGAGTCGTAGTTCCCGTAGACCTGCGGTCCGACGACGAAGGCGACGTCCGGGTCGCGGAAGTAGCCCATCATCCGTTCCAGGAAGTTGGGCATGGGCACGTGGTCGGTGTCGACGGAGGCGAAGAAGTCGTAGTCGCCGCCGTGCAGGGCGATCCAGGCGTTGTAGTTGCCGTGCTTGGTCTTCGCCTTGTGGACGCCCTTGTCACGGTTCCACTCGGGGACCCCGCGTCGGGTGAAGTGGTGGACGCCGAGTTCGGCGCAGAGCATCCGGGCCCCGGGGTCGTCGCCCTCGTCGAGGAGCCAGACGTCCAGCGGACCGGGGTGTTCGAGCTGTACGGCGCCCTTGAGGGTGGCGCGGACCATGGAGAGCGGTTCCTTGCCGGGGACGTACGTGGTCAGGAAGGCGACCCGAGTGCCGGGCTCGGGCGTCACCGGGACCGGGTCGCGCGCGACGAGCGTGGCGTGCGCGATGGAGACGACGTTGACCAGCATGAACAGCTCGATCAGGGCGATCGACACCAGCATCACGGTGTCGGCGACGACCAGCCAGCGCTCCCCGTTCTCCCGCTCGGTCCAGTGTGTGGGCCAGACCAGGTACAGCAGGAGGATCCCGGTGAGCACCGGGGCGAGCGTCATCAGCAGGACGGCTCTTATTCGGTGCTTCTCCGTCGAGAGCAGGCTCTTGTACCGCACCCGGTACCCCGTCGGTTCCGGCTCCGTGAGCGGACCCGCGAGCCGGCTGTAGGTGTCGTAGTCGTAGCCCTCCGACCGCACCGTGCCTCCCACTGTCGAACGGGTTGATATCCCCACAGAAGGGGAGGTCTAACGGTGTGTCGACTTGGCAGGTCCGAGTGAGGGGTTTTTGGTCCGGGACCGGAAAAGCCCCCGGCCGTGTGGCGCCGGGGGCTTTTCGGGTGAACGCGGTACGGGCCGCGCGGTCGGTGTGCCAGAGGGTCAGGAGTCCCCGAGATACCGCTCCACGGTCTCGACCTTCGAGGTCAGACCGTCGGTGACGCCGGGCCGGATGTCGGCCTTCAGTACCAGGGAGACGCGCCCCGCGCGGGCCTCGACGGCGGCCACGGCGCGCTTGACGACGTCCATGACCTCGTCCCACTCACCCTCGATGGAGGTGAACATCGCGTCGGTGCGGTTGGGCAGGCCCGATTCCCGCACGACCCGCACGGCGTCGGCGACGTACTCCCCGACGTCCTCGCCGACTCCGAGCGGCGAGACCGAGAACGCGACGATCATGCGCTGACCGTGCCCTCGCGCCGGGCGCGGGCCGCGATGACACCGTCGGCCTCGTACTTCTTGAGGAGCTTGTCGCCGTAGAGCCCGCCGAAGGGGATGACGGCGAGGAGGAAGAAGAGCGCGACGCGCTTGAGCGGCCACTTGGCCTTGACCCAGACATCCAGCAGGAACACGACGTAGATCGTGAAGAGGACGCCGTGGATCATGCCGAGGGGCGGCATCAGGAAGTCGATGTCCGAGACGCGCATGAGCAGCGAGCCGAAAATGAGGAGCGCCGGGAAGGAGAGCGCCTCGGGAAGCGAGATGAGGCGCAGCCGGTGCAGGGCGGAAGCGGTCTTGATGTCCACGAGGGCACCTTCGGTGAGAGGGGCATGCGGGCTTGTGAACGCAGGCACAAGCCGCCCCCATTGTGGCATCGCGCCGGTACGTCCCCGGAGCCGGGGGCCACCGCGTGGTAGGGCCGCGCGTATCACCGCATATCAGGGCCGGTCCGGGTGCGCATCAGGGGAGCATCAGGGGCGTAACGGTTGCGCAGGACCTGGTACGGGCGCGGGGCGGCGGGCTACCTTCGGGGCGTGGCGATGTTCCGACTCCAAGGCAGCAAGACGCTCGCCGTCGATCTGACCGGCGATGCCGTCAAGGCGAAGAACGGCTCGATGGTCGCGTACGACGGCCGGATGACCTTCAAGAAGATGTCCGGCGGCGGTGAGGGGCTGCGCGGCATGGTGACCCGCCGGCTGACCGGCGAGCAGATGACCGTGATGGAGGTGTCCGGGCAGGGCACCTGCTACTTCGCCGACCGGGCGAGCGAGATCAATCTGGTCTCCCTGCACGGCGACACCCTGTATGTGGAGGCGAGCAACCTGCTGGCCACCGACTCCGGGCTGCGCACGGGCACCACGTTCACCGGGCTGCGCGGCGGGGCGAGCGGCAACGGCCTGTTCACCACCACGGTGGAGGGCACCGGGCAGGCGGCGATCATGTCGGACGGGGCGGCGGTGCTCCTGCGGGTGTCGCCGCAGTATCCGCTGATGGTCGACCCCGGCGCGTACATCGCCCATCAGGGCCGGCTCCAGCAGAGCTTCCAGTCGGGTGTGAACTTCCGGACGCTGATGGGCGAGGGTTCCGGCGAGGCGTTCCAGATCCGCTTCGAGGGCGACGGACTGGTCTACGTCCAGCCCAGCGAGCGCAACACCGTCGGGGGCGATGTCTGATGCCGTTCCGCGAGATCAACTCCAAGATGGTCGAGGCCACGCTCGCCCCGGGCCAGAAGCTGTTCAGCCAGCGCGGCGCGATGCTGGCCTACCGGGGCGAGGTCTCCTTCACCCCGAACATCCAGGGCGGCCAGGGCGGCGTCGCGTCGATGATCGGCCGCCGGGTGGCGGGCGAGGCGACGCCGCTGATGACGGTCGAGGGGTCGGGCACGGTGATGTTCGGCCACGGCGGCCACCACATCCAGGTGATCAACCTGTCCGGCGACACCCTGTACGTGGAGGCCGACCGGCTGCTCGCCTTCGACGGGACGCTCCAGCAGGGCACGATGTTCATGGGCTCGCAGGGCGGGGTGATGGGCATGGTGCGCGGCCAGGTGACCGGCCAGGGCCTGTTCACGACCACGCTCAAGGGGCACGGCGCGGTCGCGGTGATGGCGCACGGCGGGGTGATCGAGCTGCCGATCACCCCGGGCCGGGACGTCCATGTGGATCCGCAGGCCTATGTCGCCCACCACGGGGACGTCCGCAACAAGCTGTCCACGGCGGTCGGCTGGCGGGACATGGTGGGACGGGGCTCCGGTGAGGCGTTCCAGCTGGAGCTGAGCGGGAGCGGTGCGGTGTACGTCCAGGCGTCGGAGGAGAAGCTGTGAGCACGCCCGTGGTCTTCGATCCGATGACGCTGCCGTCGGACGACAACGTCAACTCCTACACCTTCTGCGTGGAGCTGAAGGGGAGCCGGTGGTTCCTGCAGAAGGGCAAGATGATCGCCTACTACGGGCAGATCGACTTCGACGGGATCGGGCACGGCCGGTTCGAGCGGCTGGTGCGCACGAGCTTCCATTCGCCGCTGCACGCGAGCGACTGGGTGGTGGCCGAGGGCAGCGGGAAGATGCTGCTGGCCGACCGGGCCTTCGATGTGAACTCCTTCGACCTGGACGACGGGAACCTGACGATCCGGTCCGGGAACCTGCTGGCGTACGAGCCGTCGCTCGCACTGAAGCAGTCGATCGTGCCGGGGTTCGTGACGCTGATCGGCACGGGGAAGTTCGTGGCCGCGTCCAACGGTCCGGTGGTCTTCATGGAGCCACCGCTGCGGGTGGACCCGCAGGCGCTGGTGGGGTGGGCCGACTGCCCCTCCCCCTGCCACCACTACGACCACGGGTACATGACGGGCGTGATGGGCGGGATCCGGTCACTGACGGGGATCGGCGGGACGTCGGGCGAGGAGCACCAGTTCGAGTTCGTCGGGGCGGGCACGGTGCTGCTCCAGTCGTCCGAGGCGCTGATGGCGGAGCAGGCGACGGGCTTCGTGCCGAACGAGCCGGGCGTCCCGGGCGGCCCGGGCGGTGGGGGTCAACACGGCTCCACCCCGCGCATGCCCGGCCAGCTGGGGGACCTCCAGCGTCGCTTCGGCTTGTGAGCGGTAGTCTGCGGAGTGTGACATCGAACGTCTGCGCCGATGGTCACACTCCTCAGACCTCCTGATTTCGTCCGGCTTTCAACTTCTTAGGTAGAATCCATATATGGAGACCGAGACGGCCACCCGCTGGCTGAGCGACGCGGAGCAGTGCGCCTGGCGCACCCACCTGGACGTCAGCAGGCTGCTGATGCACCAGCTGGAGAAGGACCTCCAGCCGTTCGGCCTGACCATGAACGACTACGAGATCCTGGTCAACCTCTCCGAGTCGGACGACCAGCGGATGAGGATGAGCGACCTCGCCGCCGCCACCCTGCAGTCCAAGAGCCGGCTCTCCCACCAGATCACCCGCATGGAGACCGCCGGTCTGGTGCGGCGTACGCACTGCGAATCGGACCGGCGCGGACTGTTCGCGGTCCTCACCGAGCACGGCGCGGAGACCATGCGGAAGGTCGCCCCGCACCACGTCGACTCGGTGCGGCAGCACTTCATGGACCTGCTGTCCCCCGAGGCGCTGACCGATCTGCACGCGGCACTGACCCCGATCGCGGAACACCTGCGCGGCAAGCGCGGCAAGCTGTAGGGACCGGGGCGTGTCCGGCGGATCAGGCCGGGCGCGGCAGCCACAGCCGGAAGGCCGCACCGCCCTCGTCCGCCCGGTGCACCGTCAGCGTTCCGCCGTGGCGGGCCGCGACGTCCCGGGCGATGGCGAGGCCCAGACCGGCGCCGCCGTCGTCGCGGCTGCGGGCGTCGTCGAGCCGGACGAACCGTTCGAAAATCCGCTCCCGCTCGTCCTCGGGGACGCCCGCTCCGTCGTCCCGGACCTCGACCCGCACGCCGCGCCCGTCGGCCGCCACCGACACCGCGACGCTCCCTTCGGCGTGCCGCTGGGCGTTGTCGAGCAGATTGCCGATCACCCGGGAGAGCTGCCCGCGCGACCCGTTCACCTCGAACGCGCCGCCCTCCGGGACCTCCACCGCCACCGCGATCCGGTCCCCGGTCCGCTGCGAGACCTCCTCGCGGACCAGCGCGCCCAGCTCCACCGTCCCGCCGCCGGGCTTCTCCCCCGCGTCCAGCCGGGCCAGCAGCAGCAGATCCGCCGCCAGCACCTGGAGCCGTACGGTGTCGGCGACCGCGCCCGGGAGGTCCAGCAGCTCCGGGTGGGCCTCGGCCACCTCCAGCTGGGTGCGGAGCGAGGCGATCGGGGAACGCAGTTCGTGCGAGGCGTCCGCGACGAACCGCCGCTGCCGCTCCACGGACGCCTCCAGGACGGTCAGCGTCTCGTTCGTCGTCCGGGCCAGCGCCGCGATCTCGTCCCGCGAATCGGGCTCCGGCACCCGGCGGGCCAGGTCCTCGGACGCGGTGATCGCGGCCATCTCACGGCGGATGCCCTCGACGGGCCGCAGTGCGCGCCGGGTCACCAGCCAGGTCACCCCGGCGACGACCACGAGCAGCACCGGCAGCCCGGTCAGCATGGCCCCGCGCACGGTGCCGACCGCCTCCTGCTCGGCGGCGAGCGGGGCGCCCGCGAACACGGTCAGGGTGACCCCCTCCCGGGTGGTCGCCTCGACGGCGGCGAAGCGGTAGTCGGCGGTGGTGCGGTCGACGGTGGCGGTGCCGTCGGAGAACTCCGGGTCGTCGGAGGACACCTCGCCCGAGTCCGGGCGGCTGCTGTCGTCGCCCCCGTCGTCATCCCCGTCGTCGTCATCGTCACCAGGTGACGGGGTGGCCCCCGCCGAGGCCGAGGGCACGGGGGTGACGCCCGTCGCTCCGGTGCCGGTGACGGCCCGCAGATCCTTGGAGACGATGACGACCCGGCCCTCCTCGTCGACCACCTGGACCGGGTGGTCCTCCTCGTCGTCCAGCTCCAGTTCGTCGTACGGGGTGCCCGTGGCGAGCTGTCCGGCCACGTCGCGGGCGGCCACCTCGGCCTGGAGGTCCGCCTGGTCGATGAGGTTGGCCCGCAGGACCAGGAGCACGGCGAGACCGGCCCCGATCAGGGCGACGGCGACGACCAGGGTGGCCCCGAGGGCGGCCCTGGCCCGGACGGACCTCACTTCGCCTCCAGCCGGTAGCCGGCGCCGCGTACGGTACGGATGGCGGCGGCGCCCAACTTGCGGCGCAGGGTGGAGATGTAGACCTCGACGATGTTCGGGTCGCCGTCGTAGGCGAAGTCCCAGACGTGCTCCAGGATCTCCGCCTTGCTCACCACCTGCCCGGCGCGCAGGGCGAGTTGCTCCAGTACGGCGAACTCCTTGGCGGTGAGGGTGATTTCGTCCTCACCGCGGATCACCCGGCGGGCGGCGGTGTCGATGCGCAGGGGGCCGACGGTCAGGACGGGCGCGGCGGTTCCGGCCCCGCGCCGGCGCAGCAGGGCGCGGACGCGGGCGACGAGGACGACGTAGCTGAAGGGCTTGGTCAGATAGTCGTCGGCGCCGGTGTCGAGGCCCTCGGCCTCGTCGTACTCGCCGTCCTTGGCGGTCAGCATGAGGATGGGCACCTCGTGTCCGGCGGCGCGCAGGTTCGAGCAGACGCGGTAGCCGTTCATGCCGGGCAGCATGATGTCGAGGATCACCAGGTCGTAGCCGCCCTCGCTCGCCCGGTGCAGCCCTTCCAGGCCGTCGTGCACGACATCCACGGCGAAACCCTCGGCGGTGAGTCCCCTGGCCAGGGACACCGCGAGACGCTTCTCGTCCTCCACGATCAACAGGCGCATGCGCACAGCCTCGCAAACTCCACCTGAAGAAGGCTTCAGGTGGCTTCAGGCTGCGTTCAGCATCGGGTCGGCAGTGTGGACCCCGTCAACCAGCACAGCAGCTCTCGGGGAGGAACCTCATGAAGCGCAACGTCACCATCGCAGCGATCACCGCGGCCGTTCTGATCGGCGGCACGACCGCCGCCACCGTCGCCTTCGCGGACAGCGACGGGGACCGCGACCGTACGTCCACCAGGTCCGCGAGCACCGTGAGCCTCGCCGACGACCGGGACGACCGTACGGACGACGCTTCCGACGACCGGTCGGACGACCGGGCCCCGGCCGCCGCGAAGAACGCCCGGATCTCCCTCGACCAGGCCGTCGCCGCCGCGCTGAAGAGCGTCCCGGGCACGGTCACCCAGGCCGAGCTGGACCGGGACGACGACGACCACGACGGCCGTGCGGTGTGGGAGCTGGACGTCCGCGGCTCCGACAAGAAGTGGCACGACGTCACGGTGGACGCCGGCAACGGCAAGGTCCTGAAGACCCGCGACAACGACAACGACGACCGCGACGACCACGCGCCCCGCTCCTCGGCCGTCACCCTGAACGATGCGGCCGCGGCCGCCCTGAAGACGGCGCCGGGCACCATCACGTCGATCGACCTGGACGACGACGATGACGACGACAACGGCAGCCGGAGCGACGTCCTGCGCTGGGACGTCGACGTCGCGGGCAAGGACGGCAAGCAGCACGAACTGCGCGTGGACGCCAAGACCGGCAAGGTCGCCGTGGACCGCGACGACGACGGCGACGACCGGGACGACCGCGCGGACGACCGTGACGACCACGGCGACGACCGTGACGACCGGGACGGCGACGACGACTGACGGGAGCCCGTACCCGGCCCCGTACACGAGAAGGCCCCCTGAGCGGCACACATCCGCGCAGGGGGCCTTCAGCGCGCGCTCAGGCCCTCAGGAGCCCTCCGTCAGCCCCGCCACCAGCTCGTCCGCCGCCGCGTACGGGTCCAGGCTCCCCGCCACGATCCGCTCCGCCAGGGCGTGCAGCCGGCGGTCGCCGCGCAGGTCCGCGATCTTCTCGCGG
The DNA here is from genome assembly GCA_014649555.1 of Streptomyces globisporus. Classification (GTDB taxonomy): domain Bacteria; phylum Actinomycetota; class Actinomycetes; order Streptomycetales; family Streptomycetaceae; genus Streptomyces; species Streptomyces globisporus. The sequence goes on from BMTG01000001.1 coordinate 234,536, forward strand.
AGCGCGGTCACCGCGATCGACTCGACCTCGTGGGCGGCGCGGGCGGTGCGGCGTTCGGCCAGGATGCCGTGCTCCTCCATCCAGGCGCGGTGCTTCTCGAGGGCCTCGACGACCTCGTCCGTGCCCTGGCCCCGGGCCGCGACCGTCTTCACGATCGGGGGGCGCCAGTCGCCGGGGCCCCGGGACTCCCCCAGGCCCAGCATGTGGTTCAGCTCGCGGGCGGTGGCGTCCGCGCCGTCGCGGTCGGCCTTGTTGACCACGTACACGTCGCCGATCTCCAGGATTCCGGCCTTCGCCGCCTGGATGCCGTCGCCCATGCCCGGGGCGAGCAGCACGACGGAGGTGTCGGCCTGGGAGGCGATCTCCACCTCGGACTGGCCCACGCCGACCGTCTCGACGAGGACCACGTCGCAGCCCGCCGCGTCGAGGACGCGGATGGCCTGCGGCGCGGACCAGGCGAGGCCGCCCAGGTGGCCCCGGGTCGCCATGGAGCGGATGTAGACGCCCGGGTCGGAGACGTGGTCCGCCATCCGGATCCGGTCGCCCAGCAGCGCCCCGCCGGAGAACGGCGAGGACGGGTCGACGGCGAGCACGCCGACCCGCTTGCCCGCCCGGCGGTAGGCCGAGACCAGGGCGGAGGTGGAGGTGGACTTGCCGACGCCCGGCGAGCCCGTGAGCCCGATGACGTAGGCGTGGCCCGCCAGCGGCGCCAGCGCGGCCATCACCTCCCGCAGCTGCGGGGACGCCCCCTCCACCAGCGAGATCAGCCGGGCCACCGCACGCGGCCTGCCTGCTCGCGCCTGCTCGACCAGCGTGGGGACGTCCACGTCCACGTTCACCGCTCCGTTCTCGCCTTGCCTCGTGTCGTTACGGTGTTACTTGCCCGGGACGCGGATGATCAACGCGTCGCCCTGACCTCCACCGCCGCACAGCGCCGCCGCGCCCGTGCCGCCGCCGCGCCGCTTCAGCTCCAGGGCCAGGTGCAGAACGACCCGGGCGCCGGACATCCCGATGGGGTGGCCGAGCGCGATCGCGCCGCCGTTGACGTTGACCTTGTCCGAGGTGACGCCCAGGTCCTTCATGGACTGGACGGCGACGGCCGCGAACGCCTCGTTGATCTCGATCAGGTCGAGGTCGTCGACGGTCAGGCCGTCCTTCTTCAGCGCGTGCCGAATCGCGTTGGAGGGCTGCGACTGGAGGGAGTTGTCGGGGCCCGCGACGTTTCCGTGGGCGCCGATCTCGGCGATCCAGTCGAGGCCCAGCTCCTCGGCCCTGGCCTTGCTCATCACGACGACCGCGGCGGCGCCGTCGGAGATCTGCGAGGAGGTGCCCGCGGTGATCGTGCCGTCCTTGGCGAAGGCGGGGCGCAGCTTGCCGAGGGTCTCCACGGTCGTTTCGGCGCGGATGCCCTCGTCCTTCGAGAAGAGGACCGGGTCGCCCTTGCGCTGCGGGATCTCGACCGGGGTGATCTCCGCCTCGAAGAGGCCGTTCTTCTGGGCGGCGGCCGCCCGCTGGTGGGACAGCGCGCCGATCTCGTCCTGGGCGGCGCGGTCCAGGCCGAGGCGGCCGTTGTGCTTCTCGGTGGACTCGCCCATGGGGATGTTCTCGTAGGCGTCGGTGAGACCGTCGTACGCCATCGAGTCCAGCATCTCGATCGCGCCGTACTTGTAGCCCTCGCGGGACTTGGGGAGCAGGTGCGGGGCGTTGGTCATGGACTCCTGGCCGCCCGCGACCACGACGTCGAACTCCCCGGCGCGGATGAGCTGGTCGGCCAGCGCGATGGCGTCGAGCCCGGACAGACACACCTTGTTGACGGTGAGCGCGGGGACGTTCATCGGGATGCCGGCCTTGATCGCGGCCTGCCGGGCGGGGATCTGGCCCGCGCCGGCCGTGAGCACCTGGCCCATGATCACGTACTGGACCTGGTCGCCGCCGATACCGGCCCGGTCCAGGGCCGCCTTGATCGCGACGCCGCCGAGATCGGCCGCGGAGAAGCTCTTCAGGGAGCCGAGGAGGCGGCCCATGGGCGTCCGGGCGCCCGCGACGATCACTGAGGTGGTGGTACCGGTCGTTGCTGGCATGGGCACGGCCCCTTGGGATCGGATGTGAACGAGGGTTTACCTGAATGTACTGAGCACTCCCCCGCCCGTCATCCGGCTGCCGGTGTGACGGCGCGCACGTTGCGTAACCATGGCGGGAGCGCCGCGGTCACTCCATGCTGAATCCATGCTGACGCGAATCGATCACATCGGGATCGCCTGTTTCGACCTGGACAAGACGGTCGAGTTCTACCGTGCCACGTACGGGTTCGAGGTGTTCCACTCCGAGGTCAACGAGGAGCAGGGGGTCCGCGAGGCCATGCTCAAGATCAACGAGACGTCGGACGGCGGGGCCTCGTACCTCCAGCTGCTGGAGCCCACCCGCGAGGACTCCGCCGTGGGCAAGTGGCTGGCGAAGAACGGGGAAGGCGTGCACCACATCGCCTTCGGTACGGAGGATGTGGACGGGGACGCCGCGGACATCCGTGAGAAGGGGGTCCGGGTGCTGTACGACGAGCCCAGGACGGGGTCGATGGGATCCCGGATCACGTTCCTGCACCCCAAGGACTGCCACGGTGTCCTCACCGAACTGGTCACGAGCCGGGCGGACCACTGACCGCCGCATACCCGGCCCGGTAGAGTGGGCGGTTCCGGGCCGGGGCCGGGTCGGGGCCGTACCGCGTCCTCGTCGTTTGTCTGTCACCATTCCCCGGGGGACCGCTCGTCGGCGAGCCCCCCGTGTGCAGAGTCACGACCAGGGTTGGGGTCTCCCCTGCTCGCAGAAGTTGAGAGCTCGGGGAAGGATGGGACCGCGCAGTGCGGGGCTACGAACGCCAGGAGAGCCACCGAGCTGAAGACGACCATCTCTCGCGGTTCGAAGCCGAGATGGACCGGCTGAAGACCGACCGGGAGAAGGCCGTCCAGCACGCCGAGGACCTCGGTTACCAGGTCGAGGTCTTGCGTGCCAAGCTGCACGAGGCCCGGCGCAATCTCGCCACCCGTCCCGCCTACGACAGCGCGGACATCGGCTACCAGGCCGAGCAGATGCTGCGGAACGCGCAGGCCCAGGCCGAGCAGATGCGCAGCGACGCCGAGCGCGAGCTGCGCGAGGCCCGCGCCCAGACGCAGCGGATCCTGCAGGAGCACGCCGAGCACCAGGCGCGCCTCCAGGCCGAGTTGCACACCGAGGCCGTCCAGCGCAGGCAGCGGCTCGACCAGGAGCTGGCGGAGCGCCGCCAGACCGTCGAATCGCATGTCAACGAGAACGTCGCCTGGGCCGAACAGCTGCGCGCCCGCACCGAGTCGCAGGCCCGCCGGCTGCTGGAGGAGTCCCGCGCCGAGGCCGAGCAGGCGCTGGCCGCCGCCCGTGACGAGTCCGCCCGGCTGGCGGAGGAGACCCGTCGGCGGACCGGCTCGGAGGCCGAGACCGCCCGGGCCGAAGCGGAAGCGATCCTGCTGCGCGCCCGCAAGGACGCCGAGCGGCTGCTCGGGGCCGCCTCCGCCCAGGCGCAGGAGGCCACCAGCCACGCGGAGCAGCTGCGCTCCAGCACGACGGCGGAGACCGACCAGGCCCGCCAGCAGACCGCCGAGCTGAACCGCACCGCCGAGCAGCGCCTCGCGGAGGCGGAGACCCGGCTGCGCGAATCCCGCCTGGAGGCCGAGAAGGTCCTCGCCGAGGCGAAGGAGGCCGCCGCCAAGCAGCTGGCCGCCGCCGAGTCGCAGAACGAACAGCGCACCCGTACGGCCAAGTCGGAGATCGCCCGGCTGGTCGGCGAGGCCACCAAGAGCACCGAGGCGCTCAAGGAGGAGGCCGAGCAGGCCCTCGCCGACGCCCGTGCCGAGGCGGAGCGGCTGGTCGCCGAGGCGACCGAGAAGGCCGGTACGGCGGCTGCCGAGGACGCCGCCGCCCAGCTGGCGAAGGCGGCCCGCAGCGCCGAGGAGGTGCTCACCAAGGCGTCCGAGGACGCGCAGTCGACGACGAAGGCGGCGCGCGAGGAGGCCGAGCGCATCCGCCGTGAGGCGGAGGCCGAGGCGGACCGGCTGCGCGGCGAGGCGGCCGAGCAGGCCGACGAGCTGAAGGGCGCGGCCAAGGACGACACCAAGGAGTACCGGGCCAAGACGGTCGAGCTCCAGGAGGAGGCCCGCAGGCTGCGCGGCGAGGCCGAGCAACTGCGCTCCGAGGCGGTCGCCGAGGGCGAGCGGATCCGGGGCGAGGCCCGCCGCGAGGCGGTCCAGCAGCTGGAGGAGGGCGCCCGCACCGCCGAGGAGCTGCTGACCAAGGCCCGCTCCGACGCCGACGAGCTGCGCGCCAAGGCGAACGGCGAGAGCGAGCGCATCCGCGCCGAGGCCGTCGAGCGGGCCGCGACCCTGCGCAAGCAGGCCGAGGAGACGCTGGAGCGCACCCGGGCCGAGGCCGACGCGCTGCGGACCGAGGCCGAGGAGCAGGCGGCGGCCGTCACGGCGGCCGCGGAGGCGGCCGCGGCCGAGCTGCGCGAGGAGACCGAGCGCGGCGTCGCCGCCCGGCAGGCCGAGGCCGCCGACGAGCTGACCCGGCTGCACACCGAGGCCGAGTCCCGGCTCGCCGCCGCCGAGGTGGCGCTGGGCGAGGCCCGTACCGAGGCCGAGCGGATCCGCCGCGAGACGAACGAGGAGTCGGAGCGGCTGCGCGCGGAGGCCGCCGAACGGCAGCGCGCGCTGACCGAGCAGGCCGAGGCCGAGGCCGAGCGGCTGCGCGACGAGGCCGCCGCGGACGCCGCTCAGTCCCGGGCCGAGGGCGAGAACGTCGCCGTACGGCTGCGGAGCGAGGCGGCCGCCGAGGCGGAGCGGCTCAAGTCCGAGGCGCAGGAGAGCGCCGACCGGGTGCGTGCGGAGGCCGCGGCCGCCGCCGAGCGGGTCGGGGCCGAAGCCGCCGAGGCGCTGGCCGCCGCCCAGGAGGAGGCGACCCGCCGCCGCCGGGAGGCCGAGGAGACCCTCGGCGCCGCCCGGTCCGAGGCGGAGCAGGAGCGCGAGCGGGCCCGCGAGCAGAGCGAGGAGCTGCTCGCCTCCGCCCGTAAGCGGGTCGAGGAGGCGGAGGCCGAGGCGCACCGGCTGGTCGAGGAGGCGGACGCCCGGGCGACCGAGCTGGTCACGGCGGCCGAGCAGACCGCCCAGCAGGTACGGGACTCCGTCTCGGGTCTGCACGAGCAGGCCGAGGAGGAGATCACCGGCCTCCGTTCAGCCGCGGAGCACGCCGCGGAGCGCACCCGTACCGAGGCGCAGGAGGAGGCGGACCGGGTCCGCGCCGACGCGCACGCGGAGCGGGAGCGGGCCTCGGAGGACGCGGTCCGGCTGCGCCAGGAGGCGAACGAGGAGTCGGGCCGGCTCCGGCAGGAGGCCCACGAGGAGACCGAGGCCGCGAAGGCGCTGGCCGAGCGGACGGTCTCCGAGGCGATCACCGAGTCGGAGCGGCTGCGCGCGGACGCCTCCGAGTACAGCCAGCGGATGCGCACCGAGGGGTCCGACGCGCTGGCGTCGGCGGAGCAGGACGCCTCGCGCGCCCGCGCCGAGGCCCGGCAGGACGCCAACCGGATCCGTTCCGAGGCGGCGGCCCAGTCGGACCGGCTGATCGGCGAGGCGACCACCGAGAGCGAACGCATCCGCACCGAGGCCGCCCAGGCCTCCGAGCAGCTCGTCGTCGAGGCCACCACGGAGGCCAACCGCCGTCGCAGCGAGTCCACCGAGAAGGCGGACCGGATGCTGGCCGAGGCCACCGCCGAGTCCGAGCGGCTGCGCGCGGAAGCGGCCGAGCGGCTCGGCTCCGCGCAGGAGCACGCGGCCCGCGCCCACGAGGAGGCCGAACGGCTGCGCGACGAGGCGGAGTCGGCGGCGGAGGAGCTGCGCTCGTCGGCCCGCGAGGAGGCGGACCGGGTGCTGGACGAGGCGCGCGAGGCGGCGGCCAAACGCCGGGCGGACGCGGCCGAGCAGGCGGACCAGCTCATCAACAAGGCGCGGGAAGAGGCGCTGCGTACGGCCACCGAGGCCGAGACGCAGTCCGACACGATGGTCGGCGCGGCCCGCAAGGAGGCCCAGCGGATCACCTCGGAGGCGACCGTCGAGGGCAACACCCTGGTGGAACGCGCCCGTGCCGACGCCGACGAACTGCTGGTCGGCGCCCGGCGCGACGCGACGCAGATCCGGGAGCGGGCCGAGGAGCTGCGGGCCCGGCTGGAGAGCGAGATCGAGGAGCTGCACGAGCGGGCCCGCCGGGAGACGTCCGAGCAGATGAAGACCGCCGGGGAGCGTGTCGACAACCTGATGAAGGCGGCGACCGAGCAGCGCGACGAGGCCGAGGCGAAGGCCAAGGAGCTGATGGCGGAGGCCAATTCGGAGGCGAGCAAGGTCCGTATCGCCGCGGTGAAACGGGCCGAGTCGCTGCTGAAGGAGGCCGAGACCAAGAAGGCCGAGCTGATCCGCGAGGCGGAGAAGCTGCGGGCCGACGCGAAGGCCGAGGCCGAGGCGACGGTCGACGAGGGCAGGCGCGAGCTGGACGTCCTGGTGCGCAGACGCGAGGACATCAATGCGGAGATCTCCCGTGTCCAGGACGTGCTGGAAGCGTTGGAAGGTTTCGAGACTCCGAGCGGGGGCGGGAAACCGGCCGGCGGTTCCGCGGGAGGCGCCAAGGCTCCGGCGGCGGCGGGCACACGGTCGGGGGGCAAGTCGTCCGAGCGGTGACCGGTTCGCGGTACACCGTGCTTCGCCATGGACATTCAAGCCTTCGAGTGGCAAGCACTCCGGGGGTCAGCCACTCAAAAGGGGTGTCATTCTCCAGATCAAACCGGCATCTTCACGCTGACACGCCGCAATGGCCCCTAGGATTCCCTCTATCACCTCACCGGTCTCATTCGACAGGAACCCCATGAGTGACCCTTCCTCCCCCTTCGGCTTCGAGCACGTGCGCCGTGGCTACGACCGCGGTCAGGTGGACGACCGCATCGCCAAGCTCATCGCGGACCGTGACAGTGCCCTGGCCCGAATCACCTCTCTGGAAAAGCGCATCGAGGAGCTGCACCTCGAAACGCAGAACGCCCAGGCCCAGGTAAACGACGCCGAGCCGTCGTACGCCGGGCTCGGCGCCCGTGTCGAGAAGATTCTCCGCCTCGCCGAGGAAGAGGCGAAGGACCTGCGCGAGGAGGCCCGCCGGGCCGCCGAGCAGCACCGCGAGCTCGCCGAGTCCGCCGCCCAGCAGGTGCGCAACGACGCCGAGTCGTTCGCCGCCGAGCGCAAGGCGAAGGCCGAGGACGAGGGCGTCCGCATCGTCGAGAAGGCCCAGGGCGAGGCGAACACGCTCCGCTCCGACGCCCAGAAGGACGCCCAGCAGAAGCGCGAGGAGGCCGACGCCCTCTTCGAGGAGACCCGCGCCAAGGCCGCCCAGGCCGCGGCCGACTTCGAGACCAACCTCGCCAAGCGCCGCGAGCAGTCGGAGCGCGACCTCGCCTCCCGTCAGGCCAAGGCCGAGAAGCGTCTCGCCGAGATCGAGCACCGCGCCGAGCAGCTCCGCCTGGAGGCCGAGAAGCTCCGCACGGACGCCGAGCGCCGGGCCCGCCAGACGGTGGAGACCGCCCAGCGTCAGGCCGAGGACATCGTCGCCGACGCCAACGCCAAGGCCGACCGGATCCGCAGCGAATCGGAGCGCGAGCTGGCGGCGCTCACGAACCGCCGCGACTCGATCAACGCGCAGCTGACCAACGTCCGCGAGATGCTGGCGACGCTGACCGGCGCCGCCGTGGCCGCCGCCGGCACCCCGGTGGAGGACGAGCCCGCGACCCGCGGTGTCCCGGCCCAGCAGAGCCGCTGACCCCCCAGCAGCGCCGTACCCCCGTGTGCGCCCGGTTCCGCCTTTGTGGTGGCGCCGGGCGCTCTGGCGTTCTAGCGTGTGCGCATGATCGAGCTCGAGGGACTCACCAAACGGTTCGGAAGCAAGGTCGCCGTCGATCATCTGTCGTTTCAGGTCAGGCCGGGCATCGTGACGGGCTTTCTCGGCCCCAACGGCGCGGGCAAGTCGACGACCATGCGGATGATGCTCGATCTCGACAACCCCACCAGCGGTACGGTGCGCATCGACGGCAAGCACTACCGCGACCTCCAGGAACCGCTGAAGTACATCGGGGCGCTCCTCGACGCGAAGGCGATGCACGGCGGCCGCAGCGCGTACAACAACCTGCTGTGCCTGGCGCAGAGCAACCGCATCCCGAGCAGCCGGGTCGACGAGGTGCTCGACATGGTCGGTCTGAGCGCGGTCGCGAAGAAGAAGTCCAAGGGGTTCTCCCTCGGCATGGGCCAGCGGCTCGGTATCGCCTCCGCGTTGCTGGGCGATCCCGAGATCCTGATGTTCGACGAGCCGGTCAACGGACTGGACCCGGAGGGCATCCACTGGATCCGCAATCTGATGAAGGCACTCGCCTCGGAGGGCCGGACGATCTTCGTCTCCTCGCACCTGATGAGCGAAATGGCGCTGACCGCCGACCATTTGATCGTGATCGGGCAGGGCAAGCTGCTCGCCGACACCTCGATGGCGGACTTCATCCAGGAGAACTCCCGCAGCTACACCCGGCTGCGCTCACCGCAGTTCGAACGGCTGCGGGACGTGCTGCACCAGGAGGGCTTCACCGCCGTCGAGACGTCCGGCGGCGTCCTGGAGATCGACGGCGCCACGACCGAGGAGCTGGGCGAGCTGGCGGCCCGGCACCAGGTGGTGCTGCACGAGCTGAGCTCCCAACGGGCCTCGCTGGAGGAGGCGTTCATGCAGATGACCGCCGGCTCGGTGGAATACCACGCCCATTCGGACCGGGATCCGGCCGCCGAACCCCCTGCGGTGGGGGCCGGCTGGGGCGAGACCTGGAACAAGCCGGGCAGCAACGACACCGAGGGGAAGTGACGACGATGGCATCGGTACCCGCGGTTCTCACCTCGGAATGGACCAAGATCCGGTCGGTCTCCTCGACCACCTGGACCCTGATCTCCGCGTTCGTGGTCACGGTCGTGATGGGCGCGGCGCTGAGCGCCCTGCTGAACGCCACGTTCGACGACCTCTCCGAGGCCGAGCAGGCCACGTTCGACCCGACCTTCGTCAGCTTCTCCGGGACGGTGCTCGGCCAGCTCGCGATGGTGGTGTTCGGGGTGCTCGTGGTCGGTACGGAGTACAGCTCCGGCATGATCCGCACCTCGCTGGCGGCAGTGCCCCAGCGCGCGACGTTCCTCTTCAGCAAGATCACGGTGGCCGGTGTGCTGGCCCTCGTCGTGGGGCTGCTCACCAGCTTCGTCTCGTTCTTCCTGAGCCAGGCCATGCTCGGCGACCGGGGCACGGACATCGGCGCGGACAACGTGCTGCGCGCGGTCGTCGGCGGCGGGCTCTACATGGGTCTCATCGCGATCTTCTCCATGGGCGTGGCGGCGATGCTGCGCAGTTCGATGCTGTCGCTCGGCATCCTGATGCCGTTCTTCTTCCTGGTCTCGCAGATCCTCGCGGCGGTGCCGGGGGCCAAGGACGTCGCCCGGTACTTCCCCGACCAGGCCGGTTCGAAGATCATGCAGGTCGTCCCGGACGCGATGAACACCGATCCCGCCCCGTACGGCCCCTGGGGCGGGCTCGGGATCATGGTGCTCTGGGTGCTGGCGGCGGTGCTCGGCGGCTTCCTGGTCCTGAAGAACCGGGACGCGTAGCCCCGGAGGAGCGGGCCGCGTGACGGCCCGCTCGCACCCTGTGCGCAACTTGGCCGGAACCGACAGCGCCTGGTTATCCTCCTAAGTCTTACGGGGGTGTGCGGCCAGGTGGCCCGAGCCCCGAACGACAGAGTGAGTCGATGGGGCTGGAGCATGATCGAGGCAGTCGGCCTGACCAAGCGCTACGGCGCGAAGACGGCCGTGGACGACCTTTCCTTCCAGGTGCGGCCGGGGGCCGTCACCGGATTCCTCGGTCCCAACGGGTCGGGCAAGTCCACGACCATGCGCATGATCCTCGGCCTGGACAGCCCCACCGCGGGTCATGTCACCATCGGCGGCCACCCCTACCGCAGCCTGCCGAACGCACCGCGTCAGGTCGGCGCCCTGCTGGACGCCAAGGGCGTGCACGGCGGCCGCACCGCCCGCAACCACCTGCTGTCCCTGGCCCAGCTGGCCGGGATCCCGGCGGCCCGGGTCGACGAGGTCCTCGGCGTCGTCGGCCTTCAGGACGTCGCCAAACGGCGTACCGGCGGTTTCTCGCTCGGGATGGGGCAGCGGCTCGGGATCGCGGCGGCGCTGCTCGGCGATCCGCAGGTGCTGCTGTTCGACGAGCCGGTCAACGGTCTCGACCCGGAAGGCATCCACTGGGTCCGCAATCTGATGAAGATGCTGGCCGCCGAGGGGCGCACGGTCTTCGTCTCGTCCCACTTGATGAGTGAGATGGCCCTCACCGCCGACCATCTGATCGTCATCGGGCGCGGCCGGCTGCTCTCCGACATGAGCGTCACCGACTTCATCTCCGCCAATTCCGCGGACTTCGCCCGGGTCCGGGTGCCCGAGGACGGCCCCGAGGACCGGCAGAAACTGACGGCCACGCTCATCGAGGCGGGCGGCCGGGTCATGTCGGAGCCGGGCGGGGCCCTGCGGGTCACCGGGCTGCCGCTGCCGAGGATCAGCGACCTGGCCCACGGCTGCGACGTACGGCTCTGGGAACTGTCCCCGCACCAGGCCTCGCTGGAGGAGGCGTACATGCGCCTCACGCAGGGCCTGGTGGACTACCGCTCGACGGACGACACCAAGGCGGGCCTCGCGGAACCGCCGCCTCTGGACGCGTACGGCTATCCCGTCGGCGGCCACACCGATGTGCCCGTCGCGCCGGTGGAGGTGCCGCAGGAGGGCTGGTACGCCCCGCCGCCGCCCGGTCCACGCCCGGCCCCCGCGCCGCCCGCCCCCTCCCCCGCCGCAGAGCCGTCCCCGGCCGCCGAGCCCTCTTCCGCCGCCCCGGCCGGAGAGCAGACCAGCAAGGACCTGAGATGACGTCCCCGGCCACCCCGCAGGACCGCCGGCAGGCGCCGGAGGCGGGCCTGCTGAGCTTCTACGAGTCGCCGATCCCGATCCGGCCCGCCACCCTGGGCGATGCGATCGCCTCGGAGTGGACCAAGCTCCGTTCCGTGCGCGCCACGGTCTGGACGCTCGGCGTGATGGTCGCGCTGATGCTGACGCTCGGGGTGGGCACCGCGCTGCTGCTCGCGGCGAACGACACCAACCTGGCGGGCGAGCCCGCGCTGGCCCTCGGCCTCTTCGGGGTGCTGCTGGGCTCGCTCTGCGTGATCACGCTCGGGGTGCTGACCATCGGCTCCGAGTACAGCACCGGCATGATCCGTACGACGCTGACGGCATGCCCGAGCCGGGCCCGGGTGCTCGCGGCGAAGGCGATCGTCTTCTTCTCGCTGGTCTTCGTCATCACGACGGTGACCGCCACGGTCGTAGCGGTGTTCCAGACCGTGATCCTGAGCGGTACGGTCGCCGCCTCGGGCGGCGCGTGGGCGCTCGCGACGGTCGGCGTCGGGCTCTACATCGCGGGACTCGGCCTGCTGTCGCTCGGGGTCGGCGCGATCGTGCGGCACACGGCGGGCGCGATCACCATCATGATCGGCGTGGTGCTGCTGCCGCTGGTCCTCGCGCCCTTCATGTTCGCCGACGCCCTGCGGGGCGTTCAGCGCTTCCTGGTCGAGTACTCGATCCCCAACCAGCTCAGCGCGCTCTACGGCACGACGATGACCAGTACCGGCCCGTCCGCCTGGGAACCGCTGCTGGTGATGCTGGGCCTGGTCGCCGTGGCGCTGGGCGGGGCGGTCGCGCTGCTGAACCGGCGCGACGTCTGAGGCTTCAGTAGCGCGGCGCGTTCCGGGACCGCTGCACCTTCGTGGTGCGGCGGTCCTTCGCGTTCCAGCAGGCCTTGTGCCAGTGCCTGCGGTCGTCGATGCCGCCGTACTCCGGCCAGGTCACCAGGTGCGGGACCCCGGAGGGGATCTCCTGGTCGCAGCCGGGGCAGCGGTACCGCTTGCCCTGGGCGCTCGCGCCGCTGACCGGGCGCACCGACCACTCCTCGCCCTGCCAGCTCTCGGTGGCCCCTCCCCCGCCGTACCTGCCGGGCGCCGTGCCGGGACGTTCGTCGGGACTCTCGCCGCCACGGGGGCGGTTGCGGCGCGGGGACACGGGACACCTCACTGAAGCGGTCGGGCTGGGTGCGGCCAAGCCTAGGCGGTGTCGTACGGGGCAGCAGTCGATCAGCCCGCCGGTCCGGTCCGGCAGTGGGGTGAGTTAGCGGAAAATCGCAACAACTTCCCTCCGGACCGTGCCTTTGGCACGTGTCAGACGTTGTTGCCGGTGGGGGAGAAACGCGTCGGGCCGCAAGGAGGCAAGTAACGATGCGCATCGGAACGTTCGTTCTGGCAGCCCAGTTCCCGGGACAGGGGCCGGGTGAGGCCCTGCACCGGGCCGTCCGGTCCACCGAGGCCGCGGAGGAGAGCGGGCTCGACTCGGTCTGGCTGGCCGAGCACCACTTCGTGCCGTACGGGGTCTGCCCGTCGGCGACGACGCTGGCCGCGCTGCTGCTGGGCCGCACCCGCAGAATCCGGGTCGGCACGGCGGTCAGCGTGCTGCCCAACCACCACCCGGTGGCGCTCGCCGAGCAGGCCGCGCTGCTGCATCTGACCAGCGGCGGGCGCTTCTCGCTCGGCGTGGGCCGGGGCGGTCCGTGGGTGGACCTGGAGGTGTTCGGCGGCGGTCTCGACGCGTACGAGAACGGCTTCCCCGAAGCGCTGGACCTGGTGCTCGACTGGCTGCGGGAGCCGCGCGTCGCGGGGCGCGGCGAGCGGTTCGGCTTCCGCGAGGTGGCGGTGGTGCCGCGCGTGGACGAGATGCTGGAGGGACCGGGACCGGATGCCTCGGGGCCCGAGACGATCGTTGCGTGCACCTCCCCCAGGACCGTGCGGCTCGCGGCGGCGCGGGCGCTGCCGATGCTGCTGGGCATGCACTGCGGGGACGAGGAGAAGGCGGAGATGGTCGCCCTGTGGCGTACGGCCGCGCGGGAGGCCGGGCATCCGCCCGAGGTGGTGGCGGGGGCCGCACATGTGTCCGCCGGGGTGGCCCAGATCGCGGACGGCGCCGGGGACGCCACGGAGCTGCTGGTGAAGACGATGCCGGGCTGGCTGCGCCAGGGGCTCGACGCCCATGTCACGATCGACGGCAGGCATCGCGTGATGCGGGACCCGGTCGCGTACACGGAACTGCTGTGCGGGCTGCACCCGGTGGGCACGCCGCGGCTGGCCGCGGACCGGCTCGCGGCCACCGCCGAGCGGACCGGGATCACCCGGTTCGCCCTGCTGGTGGAGGGGTCGGGCGATCTCGCGGCGACCGAGGAGAACGTACGGCGGCTGGGCGCCGACGTGCTGCCGCTGCTCACCTGACCTGTGCCTGTGCATGGACGAGGACCTCGCGTGGGACATGTGGTGCGGTGGTACGGGAGCTGCCGCCCCGGAGCCAGTTGCACCTCCCGCGGCCCGGAACGGCAGCAGAAGCGTTCAGCAGTCCCGTAGTTCGGGCGACTGGTTGAGCAACTGGCCCCTCACCGAAGTGAACTTGGCCAGTCGGTCGTCGACCGAGGCGTCCAGCGGGAACACCGCGACGCGGTGGCAGTTCTGGAATGCGAGACGCACTCCGAAGTGCCGCTGCAGCGCGCCGCGTATCGCATCACTCGCGAGCGCGCGCAGCAGCTGACCACGAGCCTGCTCGTTCGGCGGCGGCGTCTGGTTGTCGGCGAACTCTCCGCCGTCGACCTTCAGCTGAGCCACCAACGAGCTGATCATCTCCCATGCGAAGGGCAGGGAGGTCCGGACGCAGTCGACGAAGTCGGCTTCGTCGACCTCGCCTCGCTCGGCCTGATCCAACAGCGCCGGTGAGACGTCGAGCGACATGGGTTCTCCTCTCGCGACCCCGGAGAGTGGCCGGGGCCTTACGGGCAGGGAAGGGGGGCGACGACGCAGCGTGCACGGGCGGCGACCTCCTGCTTCCACGGTAAGCGCGCAGTCGGGGCCGCACCAGGAGATTGGGAACACAACCGGCCAATAACGAAGGGGCGCAAAGAGGGGCAAGCCCGCGCCGCCTCCGCGCGGCGTGCACCGAGTGACAGGAGGCGACGGGTGGGGAAATCGCGTCGGGCCCCTGTCGTCGAGTAGCGTTGCCGACCATGCGTCTCGTCATCGCCCGTTGCTCCGTGGACTACGCGGGCCGGCTCACAGCCCACCTGCCCTCCGCCCCCCGACTGATCCTGGTGAAGGCGGACGGAAGCGTCTCCATCCACGCCGACGACCGGGCGTACAAACCGCTCAACTGGATGTCCCCGCCGTGCACCCTGAAGGAGGGCGTCGGCGGTGAGGAAGGCGTCTGGACCGTGGTGAACAAGGCGGGCGAAAAACTGATCATCACGATGGAGGAAGTCCTCCACGACTCGTCGTACGAGCTGGGCGTCGACCCGGGGCTCATCAAGGACGGCGTGGAAGCACACCTCCAGGAGCTGCTCGCGGACCGGATCGAGATCCTCGGCGAGGGCCACACCCTGATCCGCCGTGAGTACCCCACCGCGATCGGCCCGGTGGACATCCTGTGCCGGGACGCGAACGGGCAGACGGTGGCCGTGGAGCTGAAGCGGCGCGGTGACATCGACGGCGTGGAGCAGCTGACGCGCTATCTGGAGCTGCTGAACCGCGACCCGCATCTGGCGCCGGTGCGGGGTGTCTTCGCCGCGCAGGAGATCAAGCCGCAGGCCCGGGTGCTGGCGACGGACCGGGGCATCGGCTGCCTGGTCCTGGACTACGACGCGATGCGGGGCATCGAGGACGACAAGCTGCGGCTGTTCTGACCCTCCGGCACCTCTACGGCAGAGAGCCCGGGTGGTTCACGCGGAAGCGTGAACCACCCGGGCTCTCTGTTCGTCCGGGCCCGCTCAGGCCGCCGGGTCGGACTCCGGTGCGCTCGCGGACTCGACGGGGGCGGAGGCGGATTCCACCGGGCCACTGGCCGAGGAGGAGTTCTCCGCCGGGGGCGGCTCCGGCCCGTCGGTGGGCGGCTCGGTCGGCGGAGTCGTCGGCGTCTCGGTGGGCGGAGTCGTCGGCGGCGTGGTGGGCGGGGTCGTCGGCGGCTTGGTGGGCTTGGTCGGCTTCCCGGTCGGCGTCGGCTCGCCCGGCGTGCTGCTCTCCCCGTCCGTCGGTTCGCCCGTCGGTGACGTACCGCTCGACGAGGAGGCGCTCGGGGAGGGCGATCCGGAGGTGCTGGGGCTCGCGGAGTCCGAGGCGCTCGGGGTCGCGGACGTCTCGTCGGTGGCCGCCCCGGTCGGGGACGAGCCGTCGTCCGTCTCGTCCGCGGGCAGGCCGTCGTCGGCCGGGTCCTCGGTGGCGGTCTGCTCGGTGGTGACGTTGCGGCTGTCCGGCTCGTCGCCGTCCGAGGTGACGCCGAGGGTGACGACGGTGCCGAGCACCGCGATGAGCAGGGCGCCCGCCCCCGCGGCGGCCAGGTTGCGCCGGGCGCCGCCCAGGACGGCCCGGCCGGAGACCTTGCGCGCGGCGGGGCCGGGCGGCAGCGAGGAGATGACCGTGGGCTCCTCCTCGGCGGTGTTGCGGAGGAACAGCGGCGCCCCGGGTATCCCGCCCAGCGGCGCACCCGGAAGGTCCTGGCGTACGGCGGTCGTCTCGTCGCCCGAGGGAGCCCCGCCGAGGGGGGCGAAGTCGCCGGAGCGGTCCGCGACCAGGGCGAGGGCGCGGCGTCCGGCCACGGCCCCGGACTTGTCGGCGAGCACGCCGCGCATCCCGATCGAGGTCTCCAGCTCGGTCCGGGCCCGGTCCGGGTTGCCGGTGCAGAGCGCGAGGACACCCAACTCATGGTGGAAGTAAGCCTCTTCGGCGACCTCACCGGCGATCCTGGCGGCCTCCTGGCCGATCCTGAGCGCCCGCTCCCAGGCTCCCCAGCCCAGACCCGCGGCGAAGGCCGGGGAGGCGCTGCGGGCCAGCAGGACGGCCGCGCTGGCCGCTCCCGCCTCGTCGCCCGGGACCAGCCGGGCCAGGGCGGCGACGATCGCGTCGGCCTCGGCGACGGCCCGCTGCGGGGTGACCGAGGGGTGCGAGGTCCACCAGGCGTAGTGCTGGGCGGCCGTACGGGCGTGGGTGGCGGCCTCGTCCTCGTAACCGGCGGCCACGAGCTGGGCGAGGACCCCGGCGGCGAGGCGGTAGCGCGGGCCGGCCGGGGAGAGCAGATGGCAGCCCGCGAGTTCGCCGAGCGCGGCGTCCGCGTGGGTGTCGCCCACGAGGGCCGGCAGATGGGCCTGGTGGGGCACCTCGCCGCCGAGCGCGACGGCGAAGCGCAGGGTGGCGCGGGCCGCCTCGCTGAGCCGGGAGGCGAGCAGCTCGGCGGGCGCGGCGCCCTCGCCTAGGCTCGGCAGGGGGACGTCGAGGCCATCGGCGGAGGGCGCGGCGGGGGGCGGCGGCGCGTCGTCCGCGCGTGGCTCGAAGTAGTCGTACTCGTCGAAGGCTTCCTCGGGGGCGGCGCTCAGCCGGTCGCGCTGGACGAGGAGGGATCCGGCCTGGACGAAGCGGAGCGGCAGGCCCTCGGACTCGAACCAGAGGTCGCCCGCCCAGTTCCGCTCCTCCTCGGTGAGGGGGCGCTCGACGACCTTCTCCAGCAGAGCCAGCGAGGCACCCCGGCCGAGGCCGGCGAGGAGGACCTCCTCCAGGTGGCCGTCGACGCCGGGGGTGGTGTCGGTGGTGGCGGCGAGCAGGAAGGCGCACTCGGGGGTGGCGGCGAGCAGTTCGTCGAGGGCCGCTCCGCCGATCTCCAGGTCGTCCACGGTGACGACGGCTCCGATGGAGCGGACGAGCGCGAGCAGTTCGTCGCGGTCGGGGCGGTGGCCCGGCGCCTTGTAGACGGCGTCGAAGAGGGCGTGCAGGAGGTCGGCGCCGGTGCGGCCGCGGCCGTTGAGGCGGACGACCCCGTCGGGGGCCAGGTCGGCGCAGTCGGAGGCGACGGCGTCGAGCAGGGCGGTGCGGCCGGATCCGGGCTGGCCGGTGAGGCGGACGCTGCGGCCGCGCGCCAGCAGGCGGACCAGGCGCTCGCGCTCCTCCTGGCGCTCCAGGAGCGGCAGCTGCGGGGCGGGCGGACCGGCGGGCACGGGGGGTGCGCCGGCGCGTTCGTGGTCGGCGCGTTCGGCGGAGGTGCGGCGGACCGGGGCGTCGGGCCCCGAGCCGGGCGGAATCGCCTCGACCTCACTGCCGTCGACGGGGTTGACCGTGAGCAGCAGGTCGCCCGCGGTCAGCTGGACGACGCGGACCTGCTGCGGTGTCTGCGGGCCGAAGTCGGCGCCGCCGGAGTCCCGGGACGGCCGTCGGTGGCCGGGCTCGCCGCCGGAGCGGTCGTGGCCCTGCCCGTACTCATCGGGTGCCCGGTGTGTCGGGTCCATCGCAAAGTCCCCCAGACGCGTCGTGCGCGGTTGCCCCTCCCGGCCTCACACGCGCCCCGCTGTCGCTTCCGGTCCGGTGTCCGCCATGGGTTCGTTGTCATTCGGCGGACGGCCGAACCCTAGACCTTGGCACAGTATTCATGAAGCGCCGGGGTACCACGCCGTCCAGGACGTCACGTTCCGGTGAGGATTGCGTGACTTCCGCTCCTGATGCCCGTGCCCGTCCGCCGGGCACTCCTCAGACGCGGGGCAGCGACTCCGCGGCGATGCCGCCCTCGATGGCGAGGATGCGGTGCAGCCGGGTGGCCACCAGGAGGCGCTGCATCTGCGGTGGCACGCCGCGCAGCACGAGGCGGCGGCCCGCCCGTCCGGCCCGGCGGTGGGCCCCCATGATGACGCCGAGCCCGGTGGCGTCCCAGGAGTCCAGCTCGGTCAGGTCCAGCACGAGGTCGCCGACGCCGTCGTCCACGGCGGAGTGCAGGACCGTACGGGCGTCCGCCGCGCTTCGGACGTCGAGGCGGCCCCCGACGACCAGCTCGGCGTGGTCGCCCCTGATATGCATATGCGCTCCCCGGTCATACTCCGTAGTAGGTCCGTCGGTCTGTCTGTCCGTCTGATCCGCCGTCACGTCGGCCGTGCCTCTGCCACCACTGACTGCCGCAGCGACGGGGAAGTTGCCGTCTGTGAGCGAACCGATACCGAATTCACTCGGTGGAGTGACTCCGGTTCGTCGGCTCCTGGTCTCCGCCGGATAGAATCCCCGGCTCCCCCGGCCCGGACGGCGGCGGGCCGGCCGGGCCGAGGGGGCTGATCCGATCAGGATCCGCCGAGGATCCGGTCAGTACGTGTAGAAGCCCTGCCCGCTCTTGCGCCCGATGTCACCTGCGTCGACCATCCGGCGCATCAGCTCGGGGGCGGCGAACTTCTCGTCCTGCGACTCGGTGTAGATGTTGCTCGTGGCGTGCAGCAGGATGTCGACGCCGGTCAGGTCCGCGGTGGCGAGCGGGCCCATGGCGTGGCCGAAGCCCAGCTTGCAGGCGATGTCGATGTCCTCGGCGGTCGCGACGCCCGACTCGTACAGCTTGGCGGCCTCGACGACGAGCGCCGAGATCAGCCGGGTGGTGACGAAACCCGCCACGTCGCGGTTGACGACGATGCAGGTCTTGCCGACCGACTCGGCGAACTCCCGTGCGGTGGCGAGGGTTTCGTCGCTGGTCTTGTAGCCGCGCACCAGCTCGCAGAGCTGCATCATCGGGACCGGCGAGAAGAAGTGCACGCCGACGACGCGCTCCGGACGCTCGGTCACGGCCGCGATCTTGGTGATCGGGATGGCGGAGGTGTTGGAGGCGAGGACGGTGTGCTCGCCGACGACCTTGTCGAGAGTGCGGAAGATCTCGTGCTTGACTTCGAGCTTCTCGAAGACGGCCTCCACGACGATGTCCGCGTCGGCCACGGCGTCGAGGTCGGTGGTCGTGGTGATGCGGGCGAGCGCGGCCTCGGCGTCGGCCGCCTCCAGCTTGCCCTTGGCGACGAACTTGTCGTACGAGGCCTTGATCCCGTCACGGCCCCGGGTCAGCGCGGCATCGGTGACGTCCCGCAGCACGACGTCCCAGCCCGCCTGGGCGGAGACCTGCGCGATCCCGGATCCCATGAGTCCGGCACCGATGACGGCGAGCTTCCTGGCCACGTTCGCACCCCTTGGTTTCTGTTCGCCCGTGCGCTTGAGTTCACGGGGGTTCACATACTCTCCGGCGGAGGTTAGTACCCGTCGGGCGTGCTGGGGCGGTGAAGAGATGCGCGTCACGTCTCAGATGACGGACATCACACCGGGACGCGTCATTCGGCTCCGCGCCGCGCGTAGTTGAGGACCTGATCGCTGAGCAGCCCCTCGATCTCGTCGAGGACGCCGAGGGCGTCGTGGGAGACGTCGACGGCCTTGCGGCCCTTCGTCATCTCCTGGCTGACGTAGCCGACGAGGGCGTGCTCGATCCAGGCGATCTGGCCGCCGACGAGGAGCGGCAGCGGGTCGTCCTCGCTCGCGCCGGTGTCCTCGCGCAGGGTGGCGACGACGGTCTGGAGCACCTCCTGCTGGAGGTACCAGAGGCGGGCCTTGAGGGCGGCCATGCTGCTCTCCGGTCTGATGCTGCCCATCACGCTCGGCCCCGGCTGGCTCGACGTGCTCTCCCATGTCACGCCGTTCCGCTATCTGGTGGACGCGGTGCGGGACGCCTACAGCGGCTCGTACGCCACGCCGCACATGCTGTACGGGGTCCTGGTCGCCGCGGGTTTCGCCGCTGCGGCCGTGACAGTGGGCACACGGGTCTTCCGGCGGGCCGGAGCATAACTACGCTGACCCCATGGTCAATCTGACGCGCATCTACACCCGGACCGGCGATCAGGGCACGACGGCCCTCGGCGACATGAGCCGCACCGCCAAGACCGATCTGCGGATCTCGGCGTACGCGGACGCCAACGAGGCCAACGCGGTGATCGGGACCGCCATCGCGCTCGGGCGGCTGCCCGAGGACGTGGTCAAGGTCCTCGTACGGGTCCAGAACGACCTGTTCGACGTGGGCGCGGACCTCTCCACCCCGGTGGTCGAGGACCCGAAGTACCCGCCGCTGCGGGTCGAGCAGTCCTACATCGACAAGCTGGAGGCGGACTGCGACCGCTTCCTGGAGGAGCTGGAGAAGCTCCGCAGCTTCATCCTCCCGGGCGGTACGGCGGGGGCGGCGCTGCTGCACCAGGCGTGCACGGTGGTCCGGCGGGCCGAGCGGTCCACCTGGGCGGCCCTGGAGGTGCACGGCGAGTCGATGAACACCCTGACCGCCACCTACCTCAACCGCCTCTCCGACCTCCTGTTCATCCTGGCGCGGAGCGCGAACAAGGAGGTCGGGGACGTGCTGTGGGTGCCGGGCGGCGAGCGGTAGGCCCTGGAGCCTAGAGCCGGTCGGCCGGCTCCCGGTCAGTCACCGCGTCCTTGGGGACCTGCTTCGGGAACACCGTGTAGCCGCCGGCGATGATCAGGTTGATCCCGATCACGAGGCCCATCTTCTGCTGCCAGGACCGCAGCGAGCTGATCGCCCCGTCCGGGCCGACGTACCAGACGGCCGCCTGGAGCAGGGTCAGGGCGACCACCGCGGCGAGGATCCAGCGGGCGGCCGTGCGCCACTCGTGGATCGCGCGGGCCGTGCCGTACTTCGGCGGCCTGACCGGCGGCGGACCGCCGAACCAGCGGTGGGCGACCCAGGCGTCCACCTTCTTGATGGTGTGGTGGCCGAGGCCCACCGTGAAGCCGATGTAGACGGCGGCCAGGCCGTGCTTCCAGTCCGGCTCGGCCCCGCTCCTCAGGTCGATGGCCGTCACCACCAGCAGCACGACCTCCAGCAGTGGCTCGCACAGCAGCACGGCCGCGCCGAGCTTCGGCTTCCTCGCGACGTACCGCAGGGCCAGTCCGGCGGCCAGCAGAACCCAGAATGCGACCTCGCAGGCCACGACCAGTAGGGCGATCACGACTCTCTCCTCCCGTTCCCCTCCAGCCTCCCGGCCGCCGGGCGCGGTTACGTCGTCGGCGGTGACGAAACCGGGCTGCATCCTTCGATGTACTCGTGGATCGGCCCGTGATGGGAGGTCCGGGGGTGGCGGTGCGTGTTGGATGGAGGGGTGCTCACCTCGATCCGCCCCGACCGCGACGCGGTGGCCCTCGCCGTCTCCGGGCTGCTCGGGGGGCTGCTGCTGTGGCTGCTGGGCCTCCACACCCAGGGCGGCCACCCCTTCTCCGCGCCCTGGGTCACCCTCGTACCGCTGACCGCCATGGCCGCGGCCGAACTGCTGCGCCGCAACGCCCCGCGCACGGCGCTGACCGTCGGCGCGCTCGCGCTGGTGGCCGACCAGTTCACCCGGGGCAGCCTCGCCACCATCCTGATGTTCACGGACGTCATGTACGCGGCCGTGCTCTACGGGACCCCGGCCGCCGCCCGCCGCCTCCCGGTGGCCACGCTGCTGGTCACCGTGGCGTCGACGATCGGCTTCCTGGCCTGGTTCCGCAAGCCCGAGGCGCTGCTGATCGGCCTGGTCATCGGACTGGTCTCCTTCATCCCCGCCCTCACCGGGGTCAGTGTGCGCAGCCATCGCACCGCCGCCGAAGCGGCCCGGCTGGCGGCCGCGCAGACCGCGCGGCTCGCCGAGATGGACCGGACGCAGGCGGTGATCGCCGAGCGGGCCCGGATGGCCCGGGAGCTGCACGACATGGTGGCGGGCCACCTCTCCGCCGTGGCGATCCACTCCACGGCGGCCCTGTCCATCGACGAACCGGAGACCTCGCGGAACGCGCTGAAGGTGATCCGGGAGAACAGCGTCGAGGGGCTCGCGGAGATGCGCCGGCTGATCGGGCTGCTGCGCGAGGGCGGCCAGGACGACGCCCCGGCCCCGGCCCCGACGCTGGCGGCCCTGGACACCCTGGTCGAGCAGACGAACGCCAACGGGGCGTCCGGCGGGCTCGTCTGCACCCTGGAGGACACGCGGGACCGGGGAGCCGAGGCGCTGCCGACGCCGGTCGAGCTGGCCGCGTACCGGATCGTGCAGGAGTCCCTGACCAACGCCCTCAAGCACGCGGCGCCGGGCCCGGTCGTGGTGCGGCTCGGCCGGACCGGGGAGCTGCTGACGGTCGAGGTGACCAGTGTGTTCGGCAGCCGGACCGGGCCCACGGCGCCCGGCTCGGGGGCGGGTCTCGTGGGCATGCGGGAGCGGGTGGCGCTGCTCGGCGGAACGTTCGGCGCGGGGGCCGAACCGGGCGGCGACGGCGCGAAGATCTGGCGGGTGCGGGCCGAACTGCCCGTACGGGAAAGGGAGATGCGGGAATGACGATCCGGGTACTGGTGGCCGAGGACCAGGCGGCGGTGCGCGCGGGGCTCGTACTGATCCTCTCCAGCGCACCGGACATCGAGGTCGTCGGGGAGGCGGGGGACGGCGAGGCGGCGGTGCGCCTGGCCCGTGAACTCCGGCCGGATCTCGTCCTGATGGATGTGCAGATGCCGCGGCTGGACGGGGTCTCGGCGACCCGGCAGGTGGTGGCGGAGGAACTGGCGGACGTCCTCGTGCTGACCACGTTCGATCTGGACGAGTACGTCTTCGGGGCGCTGCGCGCGGGCGCCTCCGGGTTTCTGCTGAAGAACACCGACGCCCGCGAACTGCTGGAGGCGGTGAGGACAGTGGCGCGTGGCGAGGGGCTGATCGCCCCGGCGGTGACCCGTCGGCTGATCGCCGAGTTCGCCGGAGCGGGCGCGGGAGGCGGAGCCGTACGCGAGCGGAGCACGGTCGATCCGGCGGTGCTGGAGGCGCTGGAAGCGCTCACCCGGCGTGAGCGCGAGGTGCTGGGGTGCTTGGGCGAGGGGCTGTCCAACGCGGACATCGCGCTGCGTCTGTCGATGGCCGAGGCCACCGTGAAGACCCACGTCAGCAGGTTGCTGGGCAAACTGAAGCTGCGCAGCAGGGTCCAGGCGGCGGTACTGGCACAGGAGTTGGGGATCTGAGCCGCGGATCGAACTTTGGTCCAGACCTCTTGACGGTTGGTCCAGACCTTTCTACTGTCACCGAACACACACTGCGGTGAGTACGAGAGCACCCGTACTCAGGGCGGCGCAGGGTTTGCAGTCCACGAATCACCCCCGTTTGTTGGACCTCACCCGAGGAGCACCGTTGAGCACTGAAACCCCCCAACGCCGTTCCAGATTCAGATGGATGCCCGCTGTCAGCGGCAGATCCAAGGTCGTCGCGGGCCTGACCGCGCTGGTCGTGCCGCTGGCCGCGATGGTGGGGCTCGCGACCCCCGCCTCGGCGGCCACGTCGGCCACCGCCACGTACACCAAGAAGTCGGACTGGGGCAGCGGCTTCGAGGGCCAGTGGACGGTGAAGAACACCGGCACCACCGCGCTCTCCTCCTGGACCATCGAGTGGGACTTCCCCTCGGGCACCGCCGCGGGCTCCGCCTGGGACGCCAACCTCACCAAGAGCGGCAACCACTACACCGCCAAGAACCTCTCCTGGAACGGGACCGTCGCGCCCGGTGCCAGCGTCAGCTTCGGTTTCAACGGCACCGGCTCCGGCTCCCCCAGTGGGTGCAAGCTGAACGGCGCCTCCTGTGACGGCGGCTCCGTGCCCGGCGACAACGCGCCCTCCGCCCCCGGCAAGCCCACCGCGAGCGACATCACCGACACCTCGGTGAAGCTCAGCTGGACCGCGGCCACCGACGACAAGGGCATCAAGAACTACGACGTCCTGCGCGACGGCGCGAAGGTCGCCACGGTCACCGGCACCACGTACACCAACACCGGCCTGACCGCGGGCACCGACTACTCCTACGCCGTGCAGGCCCGGGACACCGCCGACCAGACCGGTCCGGCGTCCGCCTCCACCGCCGTACGCACCACCGGTGGCGGCGGCGAGCAGCCCGGCGGCGACAAGATCAACCTGGGCTACTTCACCAACTGGGGCGTCTACGGGCGCAACTACCACGTCAAGAACCTGGTGACGTCCGGCACGGCCGCGAAGATCACGCACATCAACTACGCCTTCGGCAACGTGCAGAACGGCAAGTGCACCATCGGCGACTCCTACGCCGACTACGACAAGGCGTACACCGCCGACCAGTCCGTCGACGGCGTCGCCGACACCTGGGACCAGCCGCTGCGCGGCAACTTCAACCAGCTGCGCAAGCTGAAGGCCAAGTACCCGCACATCAAGGTCCTCTGGTCGTTCGGCGGCTGGACCTGGTCCGGCGGCTTCGGCCAGGCCGTCCAGAACCCCGCCGCCTTCGCCCAGTCCTGCTACGACCTGGTCGAGGACCCCCGCTGGGCCGATGTCTTCGACGGCATCGACCTGGACTGGGAGTACCCCAACGCCTGTGGTCTGACCTGTGACACCAGCGGCCCGGCCGCGATCAAGACCATGGCCGACGCGATGCGCGCCAAGTTCGGCGCGAACAACCTGGTCACCGCCGCGATCACCGCGGACGGCTCCAGCGGCGGCAAGATCGACGCCGCCGACTACGGGGGCGCGGCCCAGTCCTTCGACTGGTACAACGTGATGACGTACGACTTCTTCGGCGCCTGGGCGGCCAAGGGCCCGACGGCCCCGCACTCCCCGCTGACCTCGTACGCCGGCATCCCCCAGCAGGGCTTCACCTCCGCCGACGCCATCGCCAAGCTGAAGGCGAAGGGCGTCCCGGCCAAGAAGCTGCTCCTCGGCATCGGCTTCTACGGCCGCGGCTGGACCGGCGTCACCCAGGCCGCCCCCGGCGGCACGGCGACCGGCGCGGCCCCGGGCACGTACGAGGCGGGCATCGAGGACTACAAGGTCCTCAAGAGCTCCTGCCCGGCGAACGGCACCATCGCCGGCACCGCGTACGCCCACTGCGGCACCAACTGGTGGAGCTACGACACCCCGGCCACCATCGGCTCGAAGATGACCTGGGCGAAGAACCAGGGCCTGGGAGGCGCGTTCTCCTGGGAGTTCTCCGGTGACACCACCAACGGCGAACTCGTGACCGCGATCGCCAACGGTCTCAAGTGATCCCCACGCCGTAGCGCGAAAAGCACGACCCCGGAAAAGCGCCGGGGAGACGGGTCCGCCCCCCGTCTCCCCGGCTTTCGCTGTGTACGACGGTGTTACGGCCCGCTACGCCACGTTCACCCTCTGGCCGGGCGGCGCCGCCTCCAGCCAGGCCAGGAAGCCGGTGAGGGCGTCCTCGCTCATCGCCAGCTCCAGGCGCGTCCCCCGGTGGAGACAGCCGAGCACGACGGAGTCGGACAGCAGCGCGAGCTCCTCCTCGCCCTCCGGCATCCGGCGGGCGATCACCTCGATCGCAGAACGCTCCAGGCCCCGGCGGGGGCGAGGAGCGTAGGAGAAGACCCGGAACCAGTCGACGCGGTCACCGCTGTAGCGGGCGACCCCGTACACCCAGCCTTTACCGAGGGAGTCCGGTTCCTCGGAGACGTCCCAGCGCAGACTGCAGTCGAAGGTCCCTCCGGAGCGCTGGATCAGCCGCCGGCGCAGACCGAAGACGAACAGTCCCAGCAGGACCATGACGACGACGGACAAGCCCACCCACAACGCGAGGACCATCTCCACCGACCTCCTCGCATCGTCGAGTAACGAACACCGCAACCGTATTGCACCTGCATCGCCTCAGCCGCGACACGGCTGGATCGCTCCAGCTCGGGCCGCGGCTGAGTAAAAACAACTGTCCGTGGGGGTGCTAGAGCACCGCCACCGCACGCAGACGGATCTCGGCGCGCCGCTCAGCGGCAGCGTCGGCATCCGACTTCGCGAGCTCCAGCGCCCGCTCGGCGCGCTGGACATCGATCTCGTCGGCCAGCTCGGCGATCTCCGCCAGCAGCGACAGCTTGTCGTCCGCGAACGAGATGAATCCACCGTGCACGGCGGCGATCACGGTACCGCCCTCGCTCGTGCGGATCGTCACCGGGCCCGATTCCAGCACACCGAGAAGCGGCTGGTGACCGGGCATGACGCCGATGTCGCCGGACGTGGTACGCGCGACGACCAGGGTGGCCTCGCCGGACCAGACACTTCGGTCCGCGGCGACCAGCTCGACATGCAGCTCAGCAGCCAAGGGTGGCTCCTCGGGTCACCACCCGGCCGCCCGGCCGGGTGTTGGGTCAATTCTACGGGGCGTGGTGAGGGGGGCGGGACACACCCACCCCCCTCGGTGAGCCGGAGGCTCAGGAGACGCCGAGCTCCTTGGCCTTGGCCTTGAGGTCGTCCAGGCCACCGCACATGAAGAACGCCTGCTCGGGGAAGTGGTCGTAGTCCCCGTCGCAGATCGCGTTGAACGCGGCGATCGACTCGTCGAGCGGGACGTCCGAACCGTCCAGGCCGGTGAACTGCTTGGCGGCGTGGGTGTTCTGCGACAGGAAGCGCTCGACGCGACGGGCACGGTGGACAACGAGCTTGTCCTCCTCGCCCAGCTCGTCGATACCGAGGATCGCGATGATGTCCTGGAGGTCCTTGTACTTCTGCAGGATCCCCTTGACGCGGCTGGCCGCGGCGTAGTGGTCCTGGGAGATGTACCGCGGGTCCAGGATGCGGGACGTCGAGTCCAGCGGGTCCACGGCCGGGTAGATGCCCTTCTCCGAGATCGGACGGGAGAGAACCGTCGTCGCGTCGAGGTGGGCGAACGTGGTGGCCGGGGCCGGGTCGGTCAGGTCGTCCGCGGGGACGTAGATCGCCTGCATCGAGGTGATCGAGTGACCACGCGTCGAGGTGATGCGCTCCTGGAGCACACCCATCTCGTCGGCCAGGGTCGGCTGGTAGCCCACCGCGGACGGCATGCGGCCGAGCAGCGTGGAGACCTCGGAGCCGGCCTGCGTGAAGCGGAAGATGTTGTCGATGAAGAGCAGCACGTCCTGCTTCTGCACATCGCGGAAGTACTCCGCCATGGTCAGGGCGGACAGGGCCACGCGCAGACGCGTCCCCGGCGGCTCGTCCATCTGGCCGAAGACGAGCGCGGTCTTCTCCAGAACGCCCGACTCGGTCATCTCGTCGATGAGGTCGTTGCCCTCACGGGTGCGCTCGCCGACACCGGCGAACACCGACACACCGTCGTGCAGCTTCGCCACACGCATGATCATTTCCTGGATGAGGACCGTCTTGCCGACGCCCGCACCACCGAACAGACCGATCTTGCCGCCCTTGACGTACGGGGTCAGCAGGTCGACGACCTTCAGGCCGGTCTCGAACATCTCGGTCTTGGACTCGAGCTGGTCGAAGGCCGGGGCCTTGCGGTGGATCGGCCAGCGCTCGGTGATCTGCGCCTCGGCCTCCGGCTCGTTCAGGATCTGACCGAGGGTGTTGAACACCTTGCCCTTGGTGATGTCACCGACGGGAACGGTGATGCCCGTGCCCGTGTCGATGACCGGGGCCTGGCGCACCACGCCGTCGGTGGGCTGCATCGAGATCGCGCGGACCATGCCGTCGCCCAGGTGCTGGGCGACTTCGAGGGTCAGCGTCTTGCGAGCGCCCTCCTCGGCCGGGTCGGCGACCTCGATGTGGAGGGCGTTGTAGATCTCCGGCATCGCGTCGACGGGGAACTCCACGTCGACGACCGGGCCGATGACCCGGGCGACGCGGCCCGTGGCAGCGGCCGTCTCAACTGTGGTCGTCATTACTTGTCACTCCCCGCGGTCGCGTCGGCCAGAGCACTGGCACCGCCGACGATCTCGCTGATTTCCTGGGTGATTTCGGCCTGTCGGGCCGCGTTGGCAAGCCGGGAGAGGCTCTTGATGAGGTCCCCGGCGTTGTCGGTGGCCGACTTCATCGCGCGGCGGCGGGCGGCGTGCTCGGAAGCGGCCGCCTGCAGCAGGGCGTTGTAGATACGGCTCTCGACGTAGCGCGGCAGAAGGGCGTCCAGGACGTCCTCGGCCGACGGCTCGAACTCGAAGAGCGGGAGGATCTCACCCTTGCGGGTGCTCTCCTCGGCCACGTCGTCGAGCGAAAGCGGCAGCATCCGGGCGTCGACCGCGTTCTGCGTCATCATCGACACGAATTCCGTGAAGACGATGTGCAGCTCGTCGACGCCGCCCTCGGCCGTCTCGTTCTGGATGGCCTCGATCAACGGGGCGGCGACGCGCTTGGCATCGCTGTACGCCGGGTTGTCGGTGAAGCCGGTCCAGGAGTCCTCGACCTTGCGCTCGCGGAAGCCGTAGTACGCGACACCCTTGCGGCCGACGATGTACGTGTCGACCTCCTTGCCCTCGGAGGCAAGGCGCTCCCGCAGTCGCTCCGCGGCCTTGATGGCGTTGGAGGAGTAACCGCCGGCCAGGCCGCGGTCGCTCGTGACGAGCAGGACCGCGGCCCGGGTCGGGGTCTCGACCTCGGTGGTGAGCGGGTGGTTGGCGTCGGAGCCGGTCGCCACCGCGGTCACCGCGCGGGTGAGCTCGGTCGCGTACGGCTGCGATGCCGCCACCTTGCGCTGCGCCTTGACGATGCGCGAGGCGGCGATCATCTCCATCGCCTTGGTGATCTTCTTGGTCGCGGTGACGGCTTGGATGCGGCGCTTGTAAACGCGAAGCTGAGCGCCCATCGATCAGCCCTCGCCCAGGAGCTTGCCGTCCGAGGTCTCGAACTGCTGCTTGAAGGCGGCGATCGCGTCGGCGATCGACTGCAGCGTGTCGTCGGACATCTTGCCGCCCTCGGCGATGCTGGTCAGGAGGTCCTTGCGCTCACGGCGCAGGAACTCCAGCAGCTCGCTCTCGAAGCGACGGATGTCCTCGACCGGGACGTCGTCCATCTTGCCCGTGGTGCCGGCCCAGACCGAGACGACCTGCTCCTCCATCGGGAACGGGGCGTACTGCGGCTGCTTCAGCAGCTCGACCATGCGCTTACCGCGCTCCAGCGAGGCCTTCGAGGCCGCGTCCAGGTCGGAACCGAAGGCGGCGAAAGCCTCCAGCTCGCGGTACTGGGCGAGGTCCACGCGAAGCCGGCCGGAGACCTGCTTCATGGCCTTGTGCTGGGCGGAGCCACCGACTCGGGAGACCGAGATACCGACGTTGAGCGCCGGACGCTGACCCGCGTTGAACAGGTCGGACTCCAGGAAGCACTGGCCGTCGGTGATGGAGATGACGTTGGTCGGGATGAACGCCGACACGTCGTTCGCCTTGGTCTCGACGATCGGGAGGCCCGTCATCGAACCGGCGCCCATGTCGTCGGAGAGCTTCGCACAGCGCTCCAGCAGACGGGAGTGCAGGTAGAAGACGTCACCCGGGTAGGCCTCGCGGCCCGGCGGGCGACGCAGCAGCAGGGACACGGCGCGGTAGGCGTCGGCCTGCTTCGAGAGGTCGTCGAAGATGATCAGGACGTGCTTGCCCTGGTACATCCAGTGCTGGCCGATGGCCGAACCGGTGTACGGCGCCAGGTACTTGAAGCCGGCCGGGTCGGACGCCGGGGCGGCGACGATGGTCGTGTACTCCAGCGCACCGGCCTCTTCGAGCGCACCACGCACGGAGGCGATGGTGGAACCCTTCTGACCGATGGCGACGTAGATGCAGCGGACCTGCTTGTTCACGTCGCCCGAGCGCCAGTTGTCGCGCTGGTTGATGATCGTGTCGACGGCCAGCGCGGTCTTACCCGTCTGACGGTCGCCGATGATCAGCTGACGCTGGCCGCGGCCGATCGGCACCATGGCGTCGACGGCCTTGTAGCCGGTCTGCATCGGCTCGTGCACCGACTTGCGGACCATGACGCCAGGGGCCTGCAGCTCGAGGGCGCGACGGCTGTCGGTCTCGATCTCGCCGAGACCGTCGATCGGGTTGCCGAGCGGGTCGACGACGCGGCCGAGGTAGCCCTCGCCGACGCCGACGGAGAGCACCTCACCGGTGCGCTGCACCGGCTGGCCCTCCTCGATTCCGCTGAACTCGCCGAGGACGATCGCACCGATCTCGCGCTCCTCGAGGTTGAGGGCGAGACCGAGGGTGCCGTCCTCGAACTTCAGCAGCTCGTTCGCCATGGCGGAGGGCAGACCCTCCACCTTCGCGATGCCGTCGCCGGCAACGCTGACCGTACCGACCTCCTCGCGCGAGGCCGCGTCCGGCTGGTACGACTGGACAAAGTTATCCAGTGCGTCCCGGATCTCCTCCGGCCGGATCGTGAGCTCCGCCATCTGGGTTCCCTGCTCTCCTTGTTGGGCCCGAAGTTTCTTAAGGGGGTCTGGGGGCCGACCCCCAGGAATCTTCTGCAATTTCTGCACGGCCCAACCGGGCCGCTGGTCTTGCTAGGTCTTGCTCTGTCTCAGCCGGCGATGCGACGGGTCGCCTCGTCGAGGCGCTCCGCGACGGTGCCGTTGATGATCTCGTCACCGACACGCACCGAGACCCCGCCGAGGACCGAGGGGTCCACGTCCAGGTTCAGGTGCATCTCGCGGCCGTAGAGCTTCGCCAGAGCGGCGCCGAGGCGCTGCTTCTGCCGGTCGCTGAGCGGCACCGCCGAGGTGACGACGGCGACCATGCGGTTCCGGCGCTCCGCGGCGAGCTTGGACAGCGAGTCCAGCCCTGCTTCCAGGCTACGTCCACGCGGGTGGGTCACGAGGCGGACGATGATCCGCTCGGTGACCGGCTGCGCCTTGCCGCCGAGCAGGCTGCGCAGCAGCTCGCCCTTGGCGGACGCCGTGGCCGTACGGCTGGTCAGCGCGGAACGCAGCTCCGTGTCGGAGCCGACGATCCGGCCGAACCGGAACAGCTCGTCCTCGACGTCGTCGAGGCTGCCGCCGCGCTGGGCCGCGGTGAGGTCGGCGGTGTTCGCCAGCTCCTCGACCGAGTCCACCAGGTCACGGGACTGCGACCAGCGGGACCTGACGAGTCCGGAGACCAGGTCGACGCACTCGCCGCCGACCTGTCCGCTGAGCAGACGCGTGGCCAGCTCGGCCTTGCTCTCGCCGCTCTGGGCCGGGTCGGTGAGAACCCGGCGCAGGGATACTTCGCGGTCGAGCAGCGAGGTGACCGAGGCCAGCTCCTCGGCGAGCTTCGCCGCGTCGACCGACGTGTTGTCGGTCAGCGCGTCGAGACGCTCGCGTGCGGCAGCCAGTGCTTCGCGGCTCGCGCCGTTCATCGGGCGGCCTCGGCCTTCGCCTCGAGCTCGTCGAGGAACCGGTCGACGGTGCCGCTCTGCCGGGCGTGGTCCTGGAGGGACTCGCCGACGAGCTTGCCGGCCAGGTCGGTGGCGAGCTTGCCCACGTCCTGACGCAGCGCCGAGGCGGCGGCCTTGCGGTCGGCCTCGATCTGGGTGTGGCCGGCGGCGATGATCTCCTCGCGCTGGCGCTGACCCTCCGCCTTCATCTCCTGGATGATGACGGCACCCTGCTCCTGCGCCTCCTGGCGCAGACGCGCGGCCTCGTGACGGGCCTCGGCGAGCTGGGCCTTGTACTGCTCAAGAACGCTCTGCGCCTCGGTCTGAGCCGCTTCGGCCTTCTCGATGCCACCTTCGATCGCCTCGCGACGCTCGTCCAGGGCCTTGTTGATGGCCGGGAGGAGCTTCTTGTAGAACGCGAAGAAGACAATGCTGAAGCAGATCAGACCGATGACGATCTCGGGCCAGACCGGCAGCAGCGGTGACTGCGGCTCCTCGGCTGCCAGATGCAACATGGTGGACCTTTCGTCGGAAACGTATCGTCAGGTCGCCGGGACTACTTCGGGTAGATGAAGGGGGCGACGAAGCCGATCAGGGCCAGGGCCTCGATGACCGCGAAGCCGAGCAGCATGTTCTGGCGGATCAGGCCGGCCGCCTCGGGCTGACGGGCGATGGCCTGCACACCGTTACCGAAGATGATGCCGATACCGACGCCGGGGCCGATCGCCGCGAGGCCGTAACCGATGGTGCCGACGTTGCCCACAACGGCTGCGAGAGTCTCAGACATGGATCTGTGATTCCTTCTCTTGATTGGCCGGTGGAGATTGCGTCCACCGGACGTTCTAGGGGGTGTCCGGGTGGTGGCCCGGGTGTCCTCAGTGCGCTTCTTCGAGCGCCTGGGACAAGTACGTGGCGGTCAGCACGGTGAACACGTAGGCCTGGAGCGCCTGGATGAACATCTCGAAGACGGTCAGGGCCAGGGTCACGGCGAACGACGCGGTGGCGTAGACGGTGCCGAGCACGGTGCCGAGCATGTACCAGGTCGCGATCGTGAAGACCAGGATCAGGATGTGACCGGCGAACATGTTCGCGAAGAGCCGGACCGCCAGCGTGAAGGGGCGCACGAAGATGTTCGAGACGAACTCGATCGGCGTCAGGATCACGTAGATCGGCTTGGGCAGGCCGCTGGGTACGCACAGGTTGCGGATACCGCCGACGAAGCCGTTGCTCCGGAAGGTCACCGTCATGTAGACGACCCAGACCAGCAGGGCCAGTCCGACCGGGTACGCGATGAGCGAGCTCACCGGGAACTGCGCGATCGGGATGATCGCCCAGAGGTTCAGCATCCAGACGAAGAAGAACAGCGACACCAGCAGCGGGACGAAGGGCTCGCCCTTCTTGCCGATGATCTCCTTGGCGATGCCCCGGTGCACGAAGTCGTAGAGCGCCTCGGCGATCATCTGGAGCTTGCCCGGGATGACCTTGGGCTTGGAGAAGCCGGCCCAGAACAGAGCCAGGATGGCGAAGGTCCCGATGATCGCGAGCAGCATCGGCTTGTTGAACTCGACCGGCCCGATCGAGAAGATCGGGTCGAAGATGAACGACCACGCGCTCGGGGCTGGGAATCCGCACGAGCCCTGGAACAGGTGGCAGTCAACCTCGAAGGCGAGCGTCTGGGCGTCAGCAGTCACCAGGAGCTCCTTCTGCATGGCGCATGGATACGGCTACCTCGTTGTATCGGAGCGGCTGGCAGCCGCAGGTCGGCACCGGACTGGTTCTTACGGTGAGGAGGCGGCGGCCGGGCCCGAAGCCTCGCGATGTATCAGGCGACAGCCGTGTTGTCCGCGCCCGCAGTACCGCAACCGAGACCGGACGATAGCAGCATGTCGAACAGGGCTTTATCCCGGCCCTACTGGTCATGCTTCCCCTCGGTTCCGCCCGGGGTCTTCCCGCTCTCCCCGTCGGGATCGACGTACAGGGTCTTGCTCCTGGCGTGCAGCACGGTCTGCGTGACGATCCACGTGATCACCGAGACGACCAGCGTGAGGGCGAAGACCTGGAGGTCGAAGAGAGAGGTGTTCCTGATGGCCATGATCAGGCCGAGCAGGAGCACGAGCTGGACCGAGTAGACCAGCAGCCCCATGCCCTGGAAGAGGTGCGGCATCGACTTGGCGACCCACTGCAGCGCCAGCTGTCCGAGGGCCATGAAGAGGATGACCACCACACAGCCCACGACGGCGCCGATCGCCCCCTTGCCGCCGACGACGAGCCCGCCGACGAGCGTGGCGATGGCTCCCACCGCGGCGGTGGGGGTGGCGATGCGCAGTACTTCGCGCATGTCGGACTGCATGGCGGCAGCTCCACTGGTCTGAGAGGAGGAATGGGGCGTCGTCATGGACGAGCGTAGGCCCGGTCCGCGAGGCGGTTTACCAGGCCAATGGACCGTCCTACCAGGGTCCTTCGGCTCCGTCACCGGGTCTCGTGAACGGTATCACAAACTATTTGATGAGGTCTTTACCTGGAAAGTGTGCCAACTGTCACACATGAGAGTTAACCCGCGCGTGTGTGCACGACAAGCCGTCGCAATGTCTGCTAATGCACCGTGACTTCCGAATCGTCAACGGGAGGAGTCGACGGAACGGCGATCGGAGAACCGCGAACGAGGGCCGATCGCGGTAGCGCCGTTGACGCCGGACACCCCGACCGCCACAGGGGCCCGGTCGGCGGCTTCCTCGCCCATCTGAGCGCCCCCCGCGCCCTGTTGGGCCCCGGAGGTCACAGGCACCGGCTGCTCGCCGGAGGAGGGCGAGGGGGAGGAATCCTGCTCGGTGGCGCCGTGACGGTAACGCGGCGGCACGAAGCGGTTGGCCCAGTGCGGGGTACGCGGGGTGAAGCGCGGCAGCAGCAACAGGATCAGACCGACCGCGCTCGCCCCCACGATCACGAAGACGATCCACATCGAGGCCGAGTGCACGGAGTAGCTGACCGTGCCGAAGGCGATCAGGGCCGACCAGAAGTACATGATCAGCACGGCCCGGCTGTGCGAGTGCCCGATCTCCAGCAGCCGGTGGTGCAGGTGGCCCCGGTCGGCGGCGAACGGCGACTGGCCGTTCCAGGTACGCCGGACGATGGCCAGGATCAGGTCGGCGGCCGGAATCGCGATGATCGTCAGCGGCAGCAGCAGCGGGATGAAGACCGGGAACATCGCGTGGGTCGCCCCGCGCTCACTGCCCTCGAAGAAGATCCGCATGTTGTCCGGGTCGACCTGGCCCGTGATCGAGATAGCGCCCGCCGCCAGCACCAGGCCGATCAGCATCGAGCCCGAGTCGCCCATGAAGATCCGCGCCGGGTGCATGTTGTGCGGCAGGAAGCCGAGGCACATGCCCATCAGGATCGCCGAGAAGAGCGTCGCGGGGGCCGCCGCCTCGATCCCGTACCCCATCCAGAGCCGGTAGGCGTACAGGAAGAACGCCGCCGACGCGATGCACACCATGCCCGCCGCGAGCCCGTCCAGGCCGTCGACGAAGTTCACCGCGTTGATCGTGATGACCACCAGCGCCACCGTGAGCAGCGTGCCCTGCCACTGGGTGAGGGCGACCGTGCCGACGCCGGGGATCGGCAGCCACAGGATCGTGAGCCCCTGGATGACCATGACGGCGGCGGCGATCATCTGACCGCCGAGCTTGATCAGGGCGTCGATCTCGAACTTGTCGTCGAGCACGCCGATCAGCCAGATCAGGGCGGCTCCGGAGAGCAATGCCCGTGGCTCGTTGGAGAGTTCGAAGACACCCTGCAGATTGAACAGGTGGTCGGCGACGATCAGCCCCGCACACAGCCCGCCGAACATGGCGATCCCACCGAGCCGGGGTGTCGGCTCGCGGTGGACGTCGCGCGCGCGGATCGCGGGCATCGCCCCGATCGCGATGGCGAACTTACGCACCGGTCCGGTCAGCAGATAGGTCACCGCTGCCGTGACACAGAGCGTCAGCAGGTAATCACGCACGGGCTGCCCCACAGGTTTCGCCGGCCATCTCAGCCCCACACCCTAGTCTCTGATACAAGGACTCAACGGTACGGGTGATGGTTCCATGCGCCTCGCCTACCCCGGATAGGGAGGATTCCGCTCCGCCAGCGCCCGGACCTCCGCCGCGATCGGGCCGACATCGCCCGGCTCCCGCACGGCCGCTCCGAACAGGGCCGCGATGCGGGCCATGTCCCTGTCGTCCATGCCCTGCGTGGTGACGGCGGCGGTGCCGAGGCGGATGCCCCGGGCGCCCCCGTACGGCAGGGCGCACGTGTCGAGGACCATACCGGCCGCCGCCAGACGCTCACGAGCGGTGCGGCCGTCGACACCGAGCGGGGCCGGGTCCGCGACGACGATATGGGTGTCCGTGCCGCCCGTCGTCACCTCGAAGCCCTCCGCCTGCAGGCCGGCGGCAAGGACCCGGGCGTGGGCGACGACCTGATGGACGTAGAGCGTGTACGCGGGGGTGGCCGCCTCCCCGAAAGCGACCGCCTTCGCCGCCACCGTGTGCATCTGTGCCCCGCCCTGGGTGAACGGGAACACCGCCCGGTCGATCCGCTCAGCAAGATCGGCGCCGCACAGGATCATGCCGCCGCGCGGCCCGCGCAGCACCTTGTGTGTGGTGGCGCAGACGACGTCGGCGTACGGGACCGGGTTCGGCGCCGCTCCCCCGGCGATCAGCCCCATCGGATGGGCGGCGTCCACGATCAGATACGCACCGACCTCGTCGGCGATCTCCCGGAACAGCGCGTGGTCGGGGTGGCGGGGGTAGGAGATCGAGCCGCAGACGATGGCCTTGGGGCGGCGGGCGCGGGCCAGCGCGCGGAGCCGGGGATAGTCGATGAGGCCGGTGTCCGGGTCGACCCCGTAGCCGACGAAGTCGAACCAGCGGCCGGAGAAGTTGCCCGGCGCTCCGTGGGTGAGGTGGCCCCCGTACGGGAGTCCCATCGCGAGGACCGTGTCGCCGGGGCGCAGCAGGGCCGCGTAGGCGGCGAGGACGGCGGAGGAACCCGAATGCGGCTGGACGTTGGCGTGTTCGGCGCCGAAGAGGGTGGTGGCCCGGCGTACGGCGATGCGTTCGGCGGCGTCCGCCTGCTCGCAGCCGCCGTGGTGGCGGGCGCCCGGGTACCCCTCGGCGTACTTGTTGGCGAGCGGGGAGCCCAGTGCCGCCAGGACCGCGGGCGAGGTGAAGTTCTCGGCGGCGATCAGCTGGAGGGTGCCCGCCTGCCGGTCCCGCTCCGCGAGCAGGATCCCGGCGATCTCCGGGTCCTGGCCCAGCAGCGCGCCGAAGTCCTGGGGCAGGGCGTCGGAGCGGTGGGGCGCGGGCGGCACGGCCGCGGATGGGGGTGCGGCGGGAGAGGTGACCGGCATGGGACGGCTCCGGGCCTGGAGGTGGGTGCGCCGGCGAGGGGTGCCGGTGTCAGCTCCAACGTACGCCGGGGCGGGGCGGCGTGCCCGCTGTCGGAGGGCGCCGTACGCCGGTCGGCGCACCGGCGTACCGCACGGCGCGGGAGGGCCGGTCAGTGCGGGGCGCGTACGCCGGTGAGCGCGGTGACGACCGGGTCGAGCGCCTGGTTGATCTCGTCGCCGATGGAGCGGAAGAAGGTGATGGGCGCGCCGTAGGGGTCGTAGACCTCGTCCGCCTCGGCGGTCGGGGCCAGCAGCCAGCCGCGCAGCGCGGCGGCGGCGCGCACCAGGGCGCGGGCGCGCTCGACGACGCCCTCGTCGCGCGCATCGGGCAGGGTGGCCGGGTCTATGGCCCGCACCAGCCGGGTGAACTCCTTGAGCGTGAAGGTCCGCAGGCCCGCGGAGTGGCCCATGGAGATGACCTGGGCGCGGTGGTCGCGGGTGGCGGTGAGGACCAGGTCGGCGCGGATCACGTGCTCGTCGAGCAGTTCGCGGCCGACGAAGCCGCTGGCGTCCGCGCCGAAGTCGGCGAGGACGACCTCGGCGTTGGCCTCCATGGGGGCGCCTTCATGGCCCCAGGTGCCCGCGCTCTCCACGATCAGGCCGCCGCTGAGCGGGTCGCCGAGGCGGTCCACCAGGGCATGGCGGGTCAGCCGCTCGGTGATGGGCGAGCGGCAGACGTTGCCGGTGCTGACGTGGAGGATGCGGAAGGTGTCGGTCCGCCCCGCTATGCCACGCCCCTCGGGGGCGGTCAATTGGCCACCTCGAGGTCGGGGACCACCTTGCGCAGCTCCTCCGCGGAGAGGGCGCCGGCGCGCAGCAGGACCGGGGTGGCACCGGTGACGTCGACGATGGAGGACGGCACGATGCCGGGCGTCGGGCCGCCGTCGAGGTAGACGGAGACGGAGTCGCCGAGCATGCCCTGAGCGGCGTCGCAGTCCTCGGGCGAGGGGTGTCCGGTGAGGTTGGCGCTGGAGACGGCCATCGGGCCGACCTCGGTGAGCAGCTCGATGGCGACCGGGTGCAGCGGCATCCGGATCGCGACGGTGCCCCGGGTGTCGCCGAGGTCCCACTGGAGGGAGGGCTGGTGCCGGGCGACGAGGGTGAGGGCGCCGGGCCAGAAGGCGTCGACGAGCTCCCAGGCCTGCTCGGAGAAGTCGGTGACCAGGCCGTGCAGGGTGTTCGGGGAGCCGATGAGGACGGGGGTGGGCATGTTGCGGCCCCGGCCCTTGGCGTCCAGCAGGTCCGCGACGGCCTCCGCGGTGAAGGCGTCCGCACCGATCCCGTACACGGTGTCGGTGGGCAGCACGACCAGTTCGCCCCGGCGGACGGCCGATGCGGCCTCGCGCAGGCCCGTGGTCCGGTCGGTGGCGTCGTTGCAGTCGTATCGCCGAGCCATCAGCCGGCCTCCTCGGACAGGTGCGGGTACGGGTGGTGGTGCCGGGGGCCGGTCACGGCATGGCCTTGCGGGCGGTGGCGAACCGGGGGCGCTTGTTGAGGTCGGGGTGGTCGGCCGCGTCGGCCCAGCCCCGCTCCTCGGTGAAGATCCAGGGGACCTGGCCGCCCTGGGTGTCGGCGTGCTCGATGACGACGAGGCCGCCGGGGCGCAGCAGACGGTGGGCGGTGCGCTCGATGCCGCGGATGGTGTCGAGGCCGTCCTCGCCGGAGAACAGGGCCATCTCCGGATCGTGGTCACGGGCCTCGGGGGCGACGTACTCCCATTCGGTGAGCGGGATGTACGGCGGGTTGGAGATCACCAGGTCGACCTGGCCGTCGAGCTCGGGAAGGGCGCTCAGGGCGTCTCCCTTGTGCACGGTGACCCTGGACCCCTCGGCGTTCTTCCGCGTCCACCTGAGGGCGTCCTCGGAGAGCTCCACGGCGTGCACCTTGGAGCGGGGGACCTCCTGTGCCATGGCGAGCGCGATGGCGCCCGATCCGGTGCACAGGTCGACGACGACGGGCTCGACGACGTCCATCGCGCGCACGGCGTCTATGGCCCAGCCGACGACCGACTCGGTCTCCGGACGGGGCACGAAGACGCCGGGTCCTACCTGGAGCTCCAGGTAGCGGAAGAAGGCGCGGCCGGTGATGTGCTGGAGGGGTTCGCGGGCCTCGCGGCGGGCGATGGTCTCCCAGTAACGGGCGTCGAAGTCGCTGTCGGGGACCGTGTGGAGCGCGCCCCGCTTCACCCCGTGGACGAAGGCCGCGAGTTCCTCGGCGTCGAATCGCGGTGAGGGGACACCGGCGTCGGCCAGCCGCTGGGTGGCCTGGGCCACCTCGGCGAGCAGCAGGTTCATCGCGGTTCTCCGTACGGTTTACGGGTGTGCGGGGCGGGCGGGTCGCTTACGCGTTGGCGAGCTTGGCGGCGGAGTCGGCGTCGACGCAGGCCTGGATGACGGCGTCGAGCTCGCCGTCGAGCACCTGGTCCAAGTTGTACGCCTTGAAGCCGACGCGGTGGTCCGAGATGCGGTTTTCCGGGAAGTTGTACGTCCGGATCTTCTCGGAGCGGTCGACGGTACGGACCTGGCTGCGGCGGACGTCGGAGGCTTCCTGCTCGGCGGCCTCCTGGGCGGCGGCAAGCAGCCGGGACCGCAGGATGCGCATGGCCTGCTCCTTGTTCTGGAGCTGGCTCTTCTCGTTCTGGCAGGAGGCGACGACGCCGGTCGGCAGGTGCGTGATGCGGACGGCGGAGTCGGTCGTGTTGACGGACTGGCCGCCGGGGCCCGAGGAGCGGTAGACGTCGATACGGAGATCGTTGGCGTGGATCTCGACGTCGACCTCCTCGGCCTCGGGGGTGACGAGCACGCCCGCGGCCGAGGTGTGGATGCGGCCCTGGGACTCGGTGGAGGGCACGCGCTGCACGCGGTGCACGCCGCCCTCGTACTTCATCCGGGCCCAGACGCCCTGGCCGGGCTCGGTGGCGCCGTTGCCGCCCTTGGTCTTGACCGCGACCTGGACGTCCTTGTAGCCGCCGAGCTCGGACTCGGTGGAGTCGATGATCTCGGTCTTCCAGCCGACGCGCTCGGCGTAACGCAGATACATGCGCAGCAGGTCACCGGCGAACAGGGCGGACTCGTCGCCGCCGGCGCCCGCCTTGATCTCCAGGAGCACGTCCTTGTCGTCGCTGGGGTCGCGCGGGACGAGGAGGAGACGGAGCTTCTCCGTGATCTCCTCGCGCTGCTTCTCCAGCTCCTTGACCTCGGCGGCGAAGTCGGGGTCGTCCGCAGCGAACTCGCGGGCGGTCTCGATGTCGTCGCCGGTCTGCTTCCAGGCCCGGTACGTGGAGACGATCGGGGTCAGCTCCGCGTAGCGCTTGTTCAGCTTGCGCGCGTTGGCCTGGTCGGCGTGGACCGACGGGTCGGCGAGCTTCTTCTCGAGATCGGTGTGTTCACCGATCAGTTCCTCGACCGCCTCGAACATGCGGGGGCTCCTGGTTGGTCTGAGATCTGCGGGCCTGCTGGGGGGCGTAACTGCCCGGTGAGGTGTCCGGAGGGGCTCCCCCGTACGGCGGAGAGGCTCCCCCGGCACCCGACCGGAAAAAACGCCGGTTCCGACGCCCC
Source organism: Streptomyces globisporus (assembly GCA_014649555.1). Classification (GTDB taxonomy): domain Bacteria; phylum Actinomycetota; class Actinomycetes; order Streptomycetales; family Streptomycetaceae; genus Streptomyces; species Streptomyces globisporus. The sequence goes on from BMTG01000001.1 coordinate 274,688, forward strand.
CGGGAAGAGGGCGCCAGGAACCGGCGCAGTGGCTCGCTACTTGCTGGCGGAGCCGGCAGCCTTGCCGAAGCGGGCCTCGAAGCGGGCCACGCGGCCGCCGGTGTCGAGGATCTTCTGCTTGCCCGTGTAGAACGGGTGGCACTCGGAGCAGACGTCGGCACGGATGGTGCCGTTGTCGATGGTGCTCCGGGTGGTGAACGACGCACCGCAGGTGCAGCTGACCTGCGTCTCGACGTACTCGGGGTGAATGTCGCGCTTCAAGGTGTCTCCTAGTTTCGGGAGGGCACCGGGTCGTCCGCGCGGATTTGCGGGGCCGTGAACCGGGGCCGACGTACCAGTCTGCCAGGACCGGCCGTATCTCCCAAAACCGGGGGCGGGGCGCGGGTATTCCCGCCACCCGGCCGTGCACCCGGGGTGACCGGTGGGCTACTCGACGACCTTGTCGGCGTCGCCCTTGTCGCCGGCCGACTTCTCGGTGGCGGAGGCGGGGATCGGCCGGTCGTTCTTGAGGGCGGCCCAGACCTGCCGGCCGGCCTTCTCCTGCGGGAGGACGCGGTTCGGGTCGGCAGGGTCGTACTCGACGGGCAGGGTCACCATGTGGACGTTGTCGGCGCCGAGCCCCTTGAGGCCGTTGGCGAATCCGGTGAGCCGCTTGACGGAGCCGAGTCCGGAGTCGGTGGTGACGGCCTTGGTGGCGGCGTCCGCGAGACCGTAGAGCTTCTTGGGGCTGGAGAACACCCCGACGCTCTTCGCCTGGTCCATCAGCGCCTTGATGAACGCCTGCTGGAGCTGGATGCGTCCCAGGTCGCTGCCGTCGCCGACGCTCTTGCGGGTGCGGACGAGGCCGAGGGACTCCTCACCGTTCAGGGTGTGGGTGCCGGGCTCCAGGTCGAGGTGGCTCTTGGAGTCGTCGATCGCGGTCTTGGTGGTGATCTCGACGCCGCCGAGCTCGTCGATGAGCTTCTTGAAGCCGGTGAAGTCGACTTCCAGGTAGTGGTCCATGCGGATGCCGGACATCGACTCGACGGTCTTCACCGCGCAGGCGGGCCCGCCGACCTCGTAGGCGGTGTTGAACATCGCCCGGTGCTCCGCGGGGACCTGGTCGCCGGTGGTGTCGCTCTCGCAGGCGGGGCGTTCGATCAGGGTGTCGCGCGGTATCGAGACGACGCTCGCGGACTTGTGGCCCTTGTCGACGTGGACGACCATCGCGGTGTCCGAGCGGGCCGCGCCCTCGTCCTGGCCGTACTTGCCGTTGTCGCCGGAGCGCGAGTCGGAGCCCAGCACCAGGATGTCCTGCGAGCCGTCGTCGACGTCGTCGGGACGGTCGGTGCCCAGCTTGGCGTCGATGTCGATGCTGGAGAGGTTGCCGTCGAGCGCCATGTAGGCGTAGCCGAGCCCGGCCCCGCCGACGACCACGACTCCCGCCACCGTCCAGGCCGCGATGACCTTGGTGCGGTGCCGGCGGGTCGGCTTCCTCCGTCGGCTGCCGGTGCCGCGTATGCGGCCCGTGCCCCTGCTCTGCTCGCTCACGCGTCTCCCTCGTCACTCCTGTGTGCCCGTGTGCCCCCTGCCGTGGTGTTCCACGCGCGGTCGGCTGTCCTGGAGGACGGCCGAAGCACCAAGAAGGGTTGCATACGTGCCTGTGGCCCCCGTCGGAGGACGGGGGCCACAGGTCTTACGGGCGTACGAGCCGTGGGGCGGCGTTCACCTGGGGGTTCAGCCGACGGTGTAGTAGCTGTTCCAGCCGCTGCCGAGCTTGATCTGTGTGGCGAAGATCTCCGAGTCGGCCTTTCCGGTGCCCTTGAGGAGATACAGGTCGCCGGCGGTGGAGCGGGCCACGAGGTCGGCCTTGGCGTCGCCGTTCACATCGCCCGGCGTGACCAGGAGGTTGTACGACGACCAGTTGCTGCGGACCTTGACCGGCTCCTCGAAGGGGGCCGTGGACTTGCCGGTGCCCTTGACCAGGTAGAGGTCGTTCGTACCGCCGCGGCGGATCAGCAGGTCGTTCTTGCCGTCGTAGGTGAGGTCGCCGTGTCCGCGCACCTGGTTGTAGGCCTGGTAGCCCGTGGCCGCCTTGACCGGGGTGTTGAACTTGCCGTTGCCGTAGCTCGGGTACGTCCTGAGGTCGCCCGTGGAGGTGACGGCCAGGATGTCGCCCTTGCCGTCGTTGTTCACATCGCCGGGGGCGACGATCGCCCGGACGGTCTTCCAGTTGCTGAAGATCTTCGTCTTGGCGTACGTCGAGCTGCTCGCCGAGCGGTGCAGCCAGTAGACGTCCCCGGTCGAGCCCTCCCGGGCGATCAGGTCCTGGTAGCCGTCCCGGTCGAGGTCCGTCTGGATGAACAGGTTGTACGCGCTGTAGGACCCGGCGAGCACCTTGCGCGCCGCGAGCTTCTCACCGGAGGAGGGGAAGGTGTACGCGGTCGAGCCGGTGGAACGGGCGAACACGTCGGCCCGGTGGTCACCGCTGAAGCTGGTGTCGTCGATACGGGGCTGGATCGACCGGTAGTAGGTCGACACCTTCGTGTAGGCGTCGTACGTGCCACTCAGGTTGCACGCCTCGGCGCTGGTGGCGGGACCCCAGGAGGTGATGCCGATGATGCGTCCGGAGACGAACATCGGGCCGCCGGAGTCACCGGGGCAGGTGGCCTTCCCGGTGGAGTCGTTGCCGGTGCCGCCGATGCCCGCGCAGATCATGTGGCCGGCCTTGTAGGCGCCCGGGACACCGATGGCGCCGTCGAGGTTCTCGGAGCACTCGGCGTCCGAGCGCAGCGGCTGCTCCAGCCGCAGCAGGGTGTCCGACAGGGGCGAGAAGTCCCAGTCCGAACCCGTCATGCCCCAGCCGTAGGTGGTGGCCTTCGTCCCCGCGACGTACCGGGCGGTGTCACCGTACGAAGCGGGCTGTGCCGGGGTGTAGTTCAAGGGCTTGGAGAGCGTCAGCAGCGCGATGTCGTTGTCGATCTCGGCCGCGTTGTACGAACCCGCGAAATAGGAGCGGGATATCCGTGCGACGGTCCCTTCGTCGTTCGGCCCGCCCGCCAGTTTGGCCGTTCCCGCGAGCACCATGCCCCGGTTGACCATATCGAGGGCCTTGCCATTCTCGTCGGTGACGCAGTGGGCGGCCGTCATCACCTTGTTGGGGGCGACGAGAGTGCCGCCGCAGGAGAAGTAGAACAGCCCGTCGTTGTCGTACTCGAAAAGCAGCTGCACCATCCAAGGTGCGTCCTTGAAGGCGGTGTTGGTGCCACCGATGATCTTCGGCGAGAGCTTCTGCGGGCTCACCACCTCGACGCCCTTCGGCGGCAGGAAGCGTTCACCGCTCTCCGCGGCCTGGGCTCCGACGGTCAGGCCGCCGCCCAGCAGTGCCAGCGTTGCGGCACCGACGGCCGCCAGGCGGCCGATGATTCGTACTGATCCGGCATGACGCGATATGCGCACGCAAGTCTCCCGTTATCCAGGGGCATCAAGTGGAGGTGCCGTAAGTGGGGGGAGAGTGACGGCGAATTGATATTACATGCAGAAATCCGCCCCGTCACCGGAGTAACGGGGCGGATTCAAGAGGCGGTTGGGAAAAACCCGCCGAAGGGCTGCGTCAGTCGTTGCCGTTTCCGCTTCCCGGCGTCGTCTTCTGGATCTGGAGCAGGAACTCCGCGTTGGACTGGGTCTTCTTCATCCGGTCCAGGAGGAGCTCGATCGCCTGCTGCTGGTCGAGCGCGTGCAGCACCCGGCGCAGCTTCCAGACGACCGCCAGCTCGTCGGTGCCGAGCAGGATCTCTTCCTTTCGGGTGGAGGACGCGTCGACGTCCACCGCCGGGAAGATGCGCTTGTCCGAGAGCTTCCGGTCGAGCTTGAGCTCCATGTTGCCGGTGCCCTTGAACTCCTCGAAGATCACCTCGTCCATGCGCGAGCCGGTCTCGACGAGCGCGGTGGCCAGGATGGTCAGCGAGCCGCCGTCCTCGATGTTGCGCGCGGCGCCGAAGAAGCGCTTCGGGGGGTACAGCGCGGTCGAGTCGACACCACCGGAGAGGATGCGGCCGGAGGCCGGCGCCGCGAGGTTGTACGCGCGGCCCAGGCGGGTGATCGAGTCGAGCAGGACGACCACGTCGTGACCCAGCTCGACGAGGCGCTTGGCGCGCTCGATGGCCAGCTCGGCGACGGTGGTGTGGTCCTCGGCGGGACGGTCGAAGGTCGAGGAGATGACCTCGCCCTTCACCGACCGCTGCATGTCGGTGACCTCTTCCGGACGCTCGTCGACCAGGACGACCATCAGGTGGCACTCGGGGCTGTTGACCGTGATCGCGTTGGCGATGGCCTGCAGGATCATGGTCTTGCCGGTCTTCGGCGGGGCCACGATGAGCCCGCGCTGGCCCTTGCCGATCGGGGCCACCAGGTCGATGATCCGCGTCGTCAGGATGTTGGAGTCGGTCTCCAGACGGAGCCGGTCCTGCGGGTAGAGCGGGGTCAGCTTCTGGAACTCGGGGCGGCCGCGGCCGGACTCCGGCGCCATGCCGTTGACCGAGTCGAGGCGGACCAGCGCGTTGAACTTCTCGCGCCGCTCGCCGTCCTTGGGCTGGCGCACCGCGCCGGTGACGTGGTCGCCCTTGCGCAGGCCGTTCTTGCGGACCTGGGCGAGCGAGACGTACACGTCGTTCGGGCCCGGCAGGTAGCCGGAGGTCCGGATGAACGCGTAGTTGTCGAGGATGTCCAGGATGCCCGCGACGGGGATCAGGACGTCGTCGTCGGCCACCTGCACATCGCCGGCGAAGTCGTCGCGCCCGCGGCGGCCGCGGCGGTCGCGGTAGCGGCCACGACGGCCGCGGCGGCCGCCCGCCTCGTCGTCGAAGTCGTCCTGCGGACCGTTGTCACGGTTCTGCTGGCCCTGTCCCTGCCCCTGGCCCTGGCGCTGGCCCTGGCGCTGCCCGCCGCCGCCCTGCTGGCCCTGGTCGTCGCCCTTGCCGCGGCGGTCGCGCTGGCGCTCACGGCGGCCCTCGCGGTCACCGCGGTCACCGCGGTCACGGCCCTGGCGGTCGCCACGACGGCCCTCGGCCGTGTCGGTGGCGTTCTCGGCCCGGGCGTCGCCCTTGGGCTCGGCCCGCTCCTCGGTCTTCTGCGCGGCCTCGGGCTCCGCCTTCGCCTTGACCTCGGTCTTCGCCTCGGTCTTGGTGTCGGGGCTGCCCGCCTGCGCGGTGGCACGGCGGCGACGGCGTTCGCCCGCGGGCTGGTCGTCGTTGGCCGGCTGGCCGGGGATGTCGATCTGCTGCTGGGCGGCCGTGCTCTTCTCGGCGGCGGCAGCGTCCTCGTCCCCGGTGCGCGCCTTCGAGGTCGCGCGGCGCTTGGGCTTGCTCTCCGCCTCGGCGGGGGCCTCTGCGGCCTTGGAGGAGGCCTTGGGGGCGGCGGATCCGCCACCCGCCTGCGCCTCCTTGATGACCTCGATCAGCTGGCTCTTGCGCATCCGCGCTGTGCCCCTGATACCGAGGCCGGACGCGACCTGCTGCAGCTCGGCCAGGACCATGCCCTCAAGGCCGGTGCCGGAGCGGCGGCGCCGTGCGGTGGTGCCAGTGGCAGCACCTTCGGCGGGCGCGGCGCTGTCGACGTTCTTGTCGGCAGTGACGCCCATCAGATCGGTGGTGTCGCTCACGAAGGGTCCTTCCCTGGAGCGGACGTCGGCCTTCTGGCTCGGCGACCGGTTGTGCTGTCCGACTGGGTCTGTTGATCTTGCTGGATCGCGGACCTTGCCGGGGCGGTGGTCCGCCGGGTACGGCGGAGAGATGAACGTGCGGGGTCCGGCGCGAGATCCCCCTGCTCGGCCCACTCCTGGACGAGCGAGGGGTGTCGTGCCGGTTCCGGAGCGTGCTCGAAACTGCTCAGGCAGGCTGCTCAGGCAGTTGGGGAGGCTCCCGGAAGAATGGTGGTCCCGGAGGGGGACACGAAGCAACGCGCCTCAAAGACGTCGGTTGCAGACTTGAGGTTAACACTACCGGCTCCAACAAACATTCCCCCTCTCGCTCACCGGTAATCACATGCGGTTACGCGGCCAGCGGCAGCACGCTCGCGCCCGTCGCGTCGAGGGCCAGCCGATTCGCCGCCCAGCCCTCCCCCGCCAGTCGGGCGACCTTGTCGGCCGAACCCTCCTCCGTCAGCGCCAGGACCGTGGGTCCGGCGCCGGAGATGACCGCGGGCACGCCGTCGGCGCGCAGGCGGTGCACCAGCTCCACGCTCTCCGGCATGGCCGGGCCCCGGTATTCCTGGTGGATCCGGTCCTCGGTGGCGGCGAGCAGCAGCTCGGGGCGGCGGGTCAGGGCCTCGACGAGCAGGGCCGCCCGGCCGGCGTTGAGGGCCGCGTCGACGTGCGGGACGGTGCGCGGGAGCAGGCCGCGCGCCGTCTCGGTGAGCACGGGGCGCCCGGGCACGAAGACGACGGGCACGACGGAGTCGGCGGGGTCCATCCGGATCGCCCGGGCCGAGCCGCCGTCCATCCAGGCGAGGGTGAATCCGCCGAGCAGACAGGCCGCGACGTTGTCGGGGTGTCCCTCGATCTCGGTCGCCAGCTCCAGCAGGGCCGCGTCGTCGAGGCGGGCGTCGCCGCCGGTCGTCACGGCGCGGGCGGCGACGATCCCGGCGCAGATGGCGGCGGAGGAGGAGCCGAGGCCGCGGCCGTGCGGGATGCGGTTGGCGCAGACGATCTCCAGCCCGCGGGGCTGGCCGCCGAGCAGGTCGAACGCGGTGCGCAGGGAGCGCACGAGCAGGTGGCTCTCGTCGCGGGGCAGGCTCTCGCTGCCCTCACCTGCGATGTCGATGTGCAGCCCGGAGTCGGCGACCCGGACGACGACGTCGTCGTACAGCCCCAGCGAGAGGCCGAGGGCGTCGAAACCCGGCCCCAGGTTGGCGCTGGTGGCGGGGACGCGCACCCGGACGGCGGCGGCTCGGAACGCGGGACCGGCCATCGGTCGGACCACTCCTTGTAAGGCGGCGGGGATGCAGTGCGGTGGATCTGCGGCGGCGGGGTCTGCGGGGACGGGTCGGGGCATGGTGCGCACCGGGGTGTACAGGGGATCCGGTGGCCCGTCCCGCGTTCGCCCACGACGGCTGCCGTACCGCAGCGGACCGTCGGGCGGATGTCGGGCGGATGGGGTACAGCTTATCGAAGGAAGGTTCTGTCGCGACATAGGGCGCACAGGAGGCGCACGATGCGTGTCGCCCGCCTCCTATGCGCTCTCCGCCCCGGAAAGAGGGCGGTTGAGCTGGGTTGTCACGGTTGACCGGGTGGCGTGGCCACGGTCGACGGGGTGGCGTCACCGTGGTCCGCCGATGGGCCGCGGCGGCTGCCGCGGCCCGTGCGGCACCGGCTCAGACGAGCCCGAGCTTCTCGGCGGCGGTGGCCGCGTCGACCGGGACCGTGACCGGCTGCGGGGCGCCCGCGACGGCCCAGTCGGGGTCCTTGAGGCCGTTGCCGGTGACCGTGCAGACGATCTTCTGGCCGGGGTCGACCTTGCCCTCCTCGGCGGCCTTGAGCAGACCGGCGACGGAGGCGGCCGACGCGGGCTCCACGAAGACGCCTTCCTGGGAGGCCAACAGCCGGTAGGCGGACAGGATCTGCCGGTCCGTCACCTCGTCGATGAAGCCGCCCGACTCGTCGCGTGCGGCGAGCGCGTAGTTCCAGGAGGCCGGGTTGCCGATGCGGATCGCGGTGGCGATGGTCGACGGGTCCTTGACGACCTCACCGCGCACGATGGGCGCCGAACCGGAGGCCTGGAAGCCCCACATGCGCGGGGAGCGGGAGGAGACGCCGTCACCGGCGTACTCGGTGTACCCCTTCCAGTACGCCGTGATGTTGCCCGCGTTGCCGACCGGCAGGACGTGGATGTCGGGGGCGTCGCCGAGCGCGTCGACGATCTCGAACGCGGCGGTCTTCTGGCCCTCGATACGGACCGGGTTGACCGAATTGACCAGCGCCACCGGGTAGTTGTCCGAGAGCGCGCGGGCCAGGGTCAGGCAGTCGTCGAAGTTGCCGTCGACCTGGAGGATCTTGGCGCCGTGCACGAGGGCCTGGCCCATCTTGCCGAGCGCGATCTTGCCCTGCGGTACGAGGACGGCGCAGACCATCCCCGCGCGCACCGCGTACGCCGCGGCGGAGGCCGAGGTGTTGCCGGTGGAGGCGCAGATGACGGCCTTCGCGCCCTCCTCCTTGGCCCGGGTGATGGCCATGGTCATACCGCGGTCCTTGAAGGAACCGGTGGGGTTGGCGCCCTCGACCTTGAGGTGCACCTCGCAGCCCGTGCGCTCGGAGAGGACCTGCGCCGGTACGAGCGGAGTACCGCCCTCACGAAGCGTGACGACCGGCGTCGTCGCCGTGACCGGAAGCCGGTCCCGGTACTCCTCGATGATGCCGCGCCACTGGTGGGTGCCCTTGCTGGTCATGGGTCCTTTACTCCCCTTCAACACGCATGATGCTGGCGACACCGCGCACGGTGTCGAGCTTGCGCAGCGCTTCGACGGTCCCGGAGAGGGCGGCGTCGGGCGCGCGGTGGGTGACGACGACGAGGGATGCCTCGCCGTCCGAGTCCGGCCGGCCTTGCTGGCGGACCGTGTCGATGGACACGCCCTGCTCGGCGAAGACCGTCGCGACCTGGGCGAGGACGCCCGGCTTGTCGGCCACGTCGAGGCTGATGTGGTAGCGCGTGACGACCTCGCCCATGGGGCTGACCGGCAGGCGCGTGTAGGCGGACTCACCGGGACCGGTGGCCTCGCCCAGTTTGTTGCGGCAGACCGCGACGAGGTCGCCGAGGACCGCGGAGGCGGTCGGGGAGCCGCCGGCGCCGGGCCCGTAGAACATGAGCTGCCCGGCGGCCTCGGCCTCGACGAACACCGCGTTGTACGCCTCGCGGACGGAGGCCAGCGGGTGGCTGAGCGGGATCATCGCGGGGTGGACGCGGGCGGTGACGGAGGCCCCGTCGGCGGCGCGCTCGCAGATGGCCAGCAGCTTGACGGTGCAGCCCATCCGGCGGGCGGAGGCGATGTCGGCGGCGGTGACCTCGGTGATGCCCTCGCGGTGCACGTCGCCGATCTTCACGCGGGTGTGGAAGGCGATCCCGGCGAGGATCGCGGCCTTCGCGGCGGCGTCGAAGCCCTCGACGTCGGCGGTCGGGTCGGCCTCGGCGTACCCGAGGGCGGTGGCCTCGTCGAGCGCCTCGGAGTAGCCGGCGCCGCTGGTGTCCATCTTGTCGAGGATGAAGTTGGTCGTGCCGTTGACGATGCCGAGCACCCGGTTGACCTTGTCGCCCGCGAGCGACTCGCGCAGCGGCCGCACCAGCGGGATGGCCCCGGCGACGGCGGCCTCGTAGTAGAGGTCACGGCCGTACTTCTCGGCGGCGGCGTGCAGGGCGGCGCCGTCCTCGGCGAGCAGCGCCTTGTTCGCGGAGACGACGCTCGCGCCGTTCTCGAACGCGGTGGTGATGAGCGTACGGGCGGGCTCGATGCCCCCGATGACCTCGACGACGACGTCGATGTCGCCGCGCTGCACGAGCGCGGTCGCGTCGGTGGTGATCAGTGCGGGGTCGATGCCCTCACGCACCTTCGAGGGCCGGCGGACGGCCACACCGGCGAGCTCGACGGGCGCGCCGATGCGCGCCGCGAGGTCGTCGGCGTGCGTCGTCATGATGCGCGCCACCTCTGAGCCGACCACACCACAGCCCAGCAGCGCCACCTTCAGCGGACGCGTACGCATCATCCGACCTCGTTTCTCATACATGCTCATTGGGGACCAGTCTCACTCACCGGACGGGAGTTTCTGACCCCCGTCCGGATCCTGAGATGACTATTTCATCAGCCGACATCGAGACGCAGGAGATCTTCCTCCGTCTCGCGCCGGACGATCACACGCGCCTCGCCCTCGCGCACCGCGACGACCGGCGGGCGCAGCGCGTGGTTGTAGTTGCTCGCCATGGAACGGCAGTACGCGCCGGTGGCGGGGACGGCGATCAGGTCGCCGGGCGCCAGGTCGGCGGGGAGGAACGCGTCCTTCACCACGATGTCGCCGCTCTCGCAGTGCTTGCCGACGACCCGGACGAGCATCGGCTCGGCGTCCGAGGTGCGCGAGACGAGCGCGACGCTGTACTCGGCGTCGTACAGCGCGGTGCGGATGTTGTCGGACATGCCGCCGTCGACGCTGACGTACGTCCGCAGCCCCTCCAGGGGCTTGATGGTGCCGACCTCGTACAGCGTGAACGCGGTGGGTCCGACGATGGCGCGGCCCGGCTCGACGGAGATCCGGGGCGTGCGCAGCTTCGCGGACTCGCATTCCCGCGTGACGATGTCGCTGAGCGCCTTGGCGATCTCGTGCGGTTCGCGGGGGTCGTCGTCGGAGGTGTACGCGATGCCGAGGCCGCCGCCGAGGTCGATCTCGGGCAGTTCGACGCCGTGCTCGTCGCGGATCTCGGCGAGCAGCTGCACCACGCGCCGGGCGGAGACCTCGAAGCCGGCCATGTCGAAGATCTGCGAGCCGATGTGGGAGTGGACGCCGATGAGTTCGAGCCCGTCGAGCGAGAGCGCGCGGCGCACGGCCTCGGCGGCCTGCCCGTCGGCGAGCGCGATGCCGAACTTCTGGTCCTCGTGCGCGGTGGCGATGAACTCGTGGGTGTGGGCCTCGACGCCGACGGTGACGCGGATCTGCACGCGCTGGCGCACCCCGTGGCGCTGGGCGATGTGGGCGACGCGGACGATCTCCTGGAAGGAGTCGAGCACGATCCGCCCGACGCCCGCCTCGACGGCGCGCTCGATCTCGGCGACGGTCTTGTTGTTGCCGTGGAAGGCGATGCGCTCGGCGGGCATACCGGCGTCGAGAGCGGTGGTCAGCTCTCCGCCGGAGCACACGTCGAGGTTGAGCCCTTCCTCCTTGAGCCAGCGCACGACGGCACGGGAGAGGAAGGCCTTGCCGGCGTAGAAGACGTCGGCGTCGGGCCCGAAGGCGTCGGCCCAGGCGCGGCAGCGGGCCCGGAAGTCGCTCTCGTCGAGGAAGTAGGCGGGGGTGCCGAACTCCTCGGCGAGCCGGGCGACGGCGATCCCGCCGACGGTGAGGGCACCGTCCGCGTCACGGGTGACGGTGCGCGACCAGACCTTCTCGTCGAGGGCGTTGAGGTCGGCGGCGGGGGCGGAGTAGTGCCCCTCGGGGAGGACGTCGGCGTGACGGGGGCCTGCGGGGTGTGCGGAGCGGCTCATCGTGATGCTCTCTCGGGTCTGTTCTGATCTCGTCAGAGATGTTCGGGCGCGCGGATGCCGAGCAGGGACAGGCCACCTGCCAGCACCGTCCCGGCGGCTTCGGCGATGGCCAGCCGGGCGCGGTGGGCGGCCGAGGGTTTCTCGTCACCGGCGGGCAGGGGCGGGCAGGAGTCGTGGAAGTCGAAGAACGCGTGCGCGACGGCTTCCAGCTGCCGGGCGACCCGGTCGGGCGCGCGGTGACGGGCCCCGGCGAGGAGGACGCCGGGGTGGTCGGCGATGAGGTCGAGGAGGGGGCGGGCGGCCGCGTCGTCAGCGGTCGTCGCGGTGGGCTCGGTGGGGCTTTCGCCGTGCGCGGCAGGGCTTTCGCCGTGCGCCGCGGGCTCGGTGGGGCTTTCGCCGTACGCGGCTGCCTCGGCGGTGAAGCCGAGGGCGGCGGCCCCGCGGGTGAGGGCGCGGGCCCTGGCATGGGCGTAACGGACCCGGAAGAGCGGGTTGGCCTCGCCCTGGACGAGCAGTTCGGGGCCGAGGACGGCGCGGTCGTGTCCGGCGGCCCGCAAAAGCCCCCAGCGGGCCGCGTCGGGCCCGAGCCGCTCCAGCAACTCCCCCGCGGTGGCCCCGGCGGGAACGGGGCGGATCTCGGTGAGGGGTGTGGGGGGCGTGCCGTACGCGTCGACGGTGACGCCGAGGCGGACCCAGTCCGGGTCGGGCGCCTGTTCGCAGGTGGTCCGGACCCGGGCGCCCTGGGCGACGAGGAGCCGGCGCACGGCCTGGGCGGTGACGGCGGCGCGGACCTCCCGCGCGTGGTGGAACTGGTGGATCTCGTCCCGGAGCGCGTCCCCGTGCCCGTACGCGAGGCCCTGTTCCCGTACGGCGGCGAGCACGGCCCGGTCGCTCTCGGCCGGGGCGTCGAGGGTGAAGCTCAGGAACCCCGGCCCGGTGATCTCGACCCGCCCGACGCCGGGCTCGGCGACGACGCGTTCGCGCAGGATGCGGGCGACCTCCAGGGCGGGCAGCGCGGCGGGCCCGGCGAGCTGGAGGGCGACGGCGCAGGCGTAGTCGCCGCTGCCGCCGGGCCGGGTCCGCTCCACCCGCACGCGCGCGGGCACGGGCGCGCGCAACGCATCCTCGTCGACCGCGCGGCGCACGGCGTGCAGCACGGTCCGGGAGAGATCGGCGGGGGTCACGGGTCAAGCGTAGGTGAGAAAGGGGGGCACTTTGCGACCCGGTTTCGCCATCCGGTCAGCCGGGCCCGGTTCCACGGCGCGGGGCAGCCGGTCCCGGCCCGCCACGCCGGTCAGCCGGCGGTGCTCCCCGCCCGCCCGGCACCGCGCCGCCCGTCCGCCGATGCCTCTTCCTCCCCGGTCACCAGCCGGCGCACGATCCGCACCAGTTCGCTCGGCTCGAACGGCTTCGCCAGGAACGCGTCGACCCCGGCCGCCACACCCGCGTCGACCTCGTAGGGCGTACAGGCGCTGATGACGGCGATGGGAAGCCGGCGGGTGCGGGGGTCGGAGCGCAGCCGGGTGGCGGTCTCCAGACCGTCCAGCCGGGGCATCACGACGTCGAGGGTGATGGCATCGGGGCGGACTCTCCCGACCAGGTCCAGGGCCTCGACACCATCGGCCGCGGTCACGACCTCGAAGCCCTCCAGCTCGAGATTGACCCTGATCAGCTGCCGGATGACCTTGTTGTCGTCGACAACAAGCACGCGGCCGTACGCCCCTGACACCCTTCGAGAGTAGGTCGGCCGGAGGTGCGGCGTCCGGGTTTTGTCCACTTCCGCCCCGGACGGGTGGCCACCGACTTCGCCCGCCACTGCGGCGGAATACCTGTTCACGGACACCCCGTGGGAGCTGGTAGTGTTTCACCCGTCGCAGAGCAGCACCGCGATTCGCCCCCGTAGCTCAGGGGATAGAGCATCGGCCTCCGGAGCCGGGTGCGCAGGTTCGAATCCTGCCGGGGGCACCGTAGTTCAGGTGCCACAGACCCTCTGATCAGGCAGTACGCCGGATCAGAGGGTCTTTTGCTGTGTGCCTTCGTGCCTCCATGTGCCGTCCTGCCGGACCCGCACGGGAGGCAGCCGACCTCACACGAAGATCCGCACCGGCGTGGTCGCCGCGCCCCGTTCCCCGCGCATGCGCCGGGTGAAGAGGGTGCCGTGCAGGGTCGGGTCGACGGTGGGCGCGACGCGGTACGGGGTGCTCCGCAGGGCGTGCCACAGCACGGCCTGGTTGGAGGTGATCACCGGCACGCCCAGCGTCTTTTCGAGGGAGGCGACCGCCCCCTGGCCGGGGAAGCCGCTGCCGGGTATCAGGACGCTGTCGAAGGTGCCGGCCGGGGCGGCGCGGTAGGCGTCGACGACCTGGCGGTGGACCGCGTCCGGGGCGATCGTCCAGTGGGCTCCGGCGTCGAAGGCGTTGTACCGCGTGATGGTGTCCCACGGGGAGGACAGGGCGAACTGGACGATCCGGTCGCCCGCCACGCCCGCCGTACGCAAGTAGGCGTCGGTGGCCCGGAAGGTCGGTTCGGTGAACCAGGGCGGCATCACGACGAGGGGCCGGGTCACCGCGGTGGCGGTGAGCGCTTCGGTGATGGCGGTGGCCGCCGTGTGCACGGCTACGCCGTGGGCATGCCGTGCGGCCGCCGCGACGAACGCGGTGTCGAAGCCGGGTCCGCCGAAGAAGCTGCTGGAGCCGAAGCAGAGCGTGATGCTGTCCACTCCGGTCCTGCCCAGGTGGTCCAGGCCGCGGACCACGTCCGGGGCGTCCGCGAGGGCGAGGGCCGGGCTGCCGACGTACTCGGTGTCGTCGGGGCGGGGGCACTCGAAGCGTGCGGTGTGAACGGACACGCCCGCGGGCGCCATGCGCCAGATCTCCGTCTCCGGCACCGGATCGTTGTGGATGACCAGGAGGCCCAGCCGGGGTGCGTGGTCCACCGTGCCGTGTGCGGTCGCGGTCATCGGCCGACGCTCCCCGTCGCGGGCGACTCTCCGGCCAGAGACCGTTCCGCGTGGTCGCGGCCCGTGCCGTCCTCGGCCAGGTGGGCGGGCGCGTCCTGGGCGGCCTCCTCGTCCGGGGCGGACGTGGACGCCTTGCCCGACGCGGCGAATCCGGTCCAGGCGAGGGCGGCTCCCGCGACGGCCAGTCCGGCGGCCAGCAGGAAGGCGGCGCGGAAGGCGCCGTCACCGATGTCGGCGCCGAGCACCAGCACCACGACGGCCACGCCGAGCGCGCCGCCCGCGTACTGCGTCGTCGTCATCATCGCCCCGGCCACACCCTGGTTGTGGTCGGCGACGTCACGCGTGCCGCCCACGAACATCGAGGTGTAGATCATGCCGTGGCCGAGTCCGCTCACCACCAGACCGGGGAGCAGCGCCGTGAGGTAGTCGTGCGAGGAGGTGGAGAGGCCCAGCAGGAGCAGTCCCGCCGCACCGATGGCGAAGGCGAGGGTCAGCGTGCGCCGTACGTCCAGGATGTTCAGGAGTCGGCCGGCGAGGACGTTGCCGAGGGTGATGCAGGCGGCCAGCGGCAGGAAGGCGATGCCCGCGGCCAGCGGCTCGTACCCGCGGCCGTCCTGGAGGAGCAGGGTGACGAGGTAGAACTCGACGCCGGCCACGCTCGCCATGTAGAGGGCGGAGGAGCCGCAGCCCACGACCAGGCTGCGGGTGCGCCGGAGCACCGGTGCCACCAGCGGCTGTCGGCTGGTTCGTTCCCGTACGACGAACAGGGCGAGCAGCGCCGCGCCCACCGCGAGGCTGATCAGGGTGGCGGGGGCGGTCCAGCCCGAGTCCGCGGCCAGCGTCAGGCTCAGGGCGAAGACCAGGACCGTGGCGGTGCAGAGCACGGCGTTGACGATGTTCAGCGGGACACGCGTGCCGCCCTCGCGGCGTCCGGGCAGCAGCCGGGGGGCGGCCAGCGCGCACACCACGGCGAACGGCAGGTTCACGAAGAAGGTCCAGCGCCAGGACACCGTGGTCAGCAGCCCGCCGATGACGACCCCCGCGGCCAGCCCGCTCGCGCCCACCGCGCCCCACACCGCGAGAGCCCGGGTGCGTTCCCGGCCTGCCGGGAAGGTGGTGTTGACCAGGGCCAGGATGGCGGGCTGGAGTGCCGCGGCGGCGACGCCCTGGGCGCCGCGGGCGATCAGCAGCAGGGAGGCGTCCCCGGCGAGTCCGCCCAGGAGTGAGGAGACGCCGAACAGGACGAGCGCGCCGATGAACATGTTGCGTGCGCCGAGCCGGTCGCCGATCCGGCCTCCGGCGATCAGGAATCCGGCGAAGAACACCGAGTAGGCGCTGACGACCCATTGGACGGCGCTGCCGGACAGGTTCAGCTCCGCGCCCATGCTGGGCAGGGCGACGAAGATGACGGAGAAGTCGAGGGCGATGAGGAACTGGGCCGCGGAGAGGGTGAGCAGCCCTCCGGTCAGGCTTCGCTCGGACTTCGTCGTCGCGGGAGGGGGGTCGGCGTACTGCATGGTGAGCCACTTCCGTTCGTGCGTGGGATGCGTGGGGGCGGATGCGTGTGCGGGGTTCGTGCGGGGGATTCGTGCGGGGGGAGCAGGAAATGAGGGGGTGTCAGGGGAGCGGTACGGGGGCCGCGCGCGGGGCCGGGGCGGTGGGCGGCGAGGGTTCCCGGCCCAGGCTGCGGGCCAGGTCCGCGACCGTTTCCACCACCTGTACGGCGCCGGAGGCGGTCAGCTGACGCGCCGACGCTACGCCGTAGGTGACGCCGATGGCCCGCATGCCGGCGCCGGCGGCCATCCGCATGTCGTCGACGGCGTCGCCGACCACCGTGCAGAGGTGGGCGGGGCTGCCGATCCGTTCCGCCGCGAGGAGCGCAAGGTCCGGGTGCGGTTTGCCGCGCTCCGCCATGCCGTGGCAGATGATGGCGTCGAACTGGTCGACCAGGGCCGCCGGTTCGAGCAGTTCCATGGCGCTGGGGCGGATCTTGCTGGTGACGACGGCCGTCCGGTAGCCGCTCCGGCGCAGGGTGCGCAGGAGGTCGGGGATACCGGGGAAGACCAGCGCCGCGGCCTCCGGCACCACGGTCCGGCGGAACAGCTCCCGGAAGAGGGCCACGGCTTCCGCCACCGGTGCGCTGCCCTCCGGACTGCCCGTCAGATCGGCGAAGACCGCGGTCAGCGGGCGGCCCACGGTGGCACGGACACGCTCGTCCGGCACGTCGCCGTGGCCGGTCTCGGCCAGGACCCGGTGCAGGGTGTTCGCGATGGCTCCCGGGGTGTCCAGCAGGGTGCCGTCGAGGTCGAAGAGGATCGCGGGGCGCTCGGCGCTCACTGGGACTCCCCCGCGCGCTCCGCCAGTTCGAGGGACATCTGCACGGCGAACTCACCGGCGAGGGTGGCGGTCGACAGCAGCACCGCGCGGTTGGCGGCGGAGGTGCGCCCTTCGGTCGCTTCGGCTATCGCCTTGAGGAGGTACGGCGTGATGGCGGGGCCGGTCACTCCCGCGGCCTCCGCGAGGGCGGTGGCGTCCGCCAGAGCCGCCTCGATGTCCGCGGTCGGGATGCCGTCCGCTTCGCTGATGGGGTGGGTGACGAGCAGGGAGGTCTCGTTGCCGACCTGCCAGTGGGTGGCCGCCACGGCGGCGATCTCACGGAGGTCGTCGATGCGGTGCGGGTTGCGGACTCCGGTGCTCACGCTGAGGTAGGCGGGGAAGTCGTCGCAGCGGTAGCCGACGACGGGGATCCCCGCGGTCTCCAGCCATTCCAGGGTCCACGCCGGGTGCAGCATCGACTTGGCCCCCGCGCAGACCACGGCGGTGCGGCTGCGGGTGAACTGCACCAGGTCGGCGGAGATGTCGAAGCTCTGCGGGGCGTCCCGGTGGACGCCGCCGATGCCGGCCACGGCGAACACCGGGATGCCCGCGAGGTCGGCCGCCAGCAGGGAGGAGGACACCGTCGTCCCGCCGGCGCCGCCGCCCGCCAGGGTGAGGCCCACGCCCCGGGTGCTGACCTTGGGGATGGAGGTGTCGGTGGCGAACTGCTCCAGGCGGTCCTTGTCCATACCGACGAGGATCTTGCCGCCGAGCAGGGCGATCCGGGCGGGGACCGAGCCCGAGGCGCGAACGGCCGCGTCGATGTCGAGTGCCAGGTCGAGGTTGGCCGGGAAGGCCGGGCCCTGCGGAATGGCCGAGGACTCCAGGGCGACGACCGGCCGTCCCTCGTGCAGCGCCTCGGCCACCTCCTCGTCGAGGACCAACAGGTCGGGGTCTGCGGCGAGGGCCCGGTGCAGGGCGGTGGTCACAGCGGTCATGGTGGGACTCCTTGGGATGACAAGTCGTTCTGGAAGGCGGGGAGTTGCATGGATCCGGGCGTGCGAGGTCCGGGGATTCAGGCCTTGACGGCGGGCTCGGCCTCGTCGGCCAGCGAGCCGCCCGGGACCGTCCCGTCCCCCTCGACGAACCGGGGGTGGGAGCGGCGCATGGAGGCCATGACGAACTCGTAGGGCAGGTCGTCGAAGGTGCCGTGGTCCTTCACGAACTCCATGGCCCCGCCCTCCTGGCCGTACGGGTGGTGGAGGCTGTCGCCACGACCGTCGAACTCCAGCGCCTGCATGCCGTACAGCTTGCAGAGCAGCTTGTTGAAGACCGGGGTGGCCTTCACCCAGGCGCCCTCCAGGTAGACCTGGGTCAGGCCGTGGAAGAAGACGTCGCCGCCGATGTGGGCGAGCAGGCGGGGCGAGGCGAGATGGTTGCGGACATCGCCGTAGACCAGCCGGGAGGGGATGCCCAGGGCTCGTACCGCCGCCGCGTACAGGGCGGACTTGTGCAGGCAGAAGCCGGAGCGGGCAAGCGCGGTGCTGGAGGCCTTGAGGCCGGTGACGGACAGGTCGGCGCCGTAGACCTCGTAGTCGACGGTGTCGCGGACCGCGTAGTACAGCTTCACCGCGTTGGTGCGGCGGTCGGCGGAGCGGTCGTCGACCACGTGGTCGACGAACTCCTGGACCGCGTCCGTCTCGTAGTCGAGGAAGGAGGTCGGCCGCGTGAGGTGGAGAAACGGGT
Organism: Streptomyces globisporus; assembly: GCA_014649555.1. GTDB lineage: Bacteria > Actinomycetota > Actinomycetes > Streptomycetales > Streptomycetaceae > Streptomyces > Streptomyces globisporus. The sequence goes on from BMTG01000001.1 coordinate 292,923, forward strand.
CGAGCGGGGCGGCGGATGCGGGCAGAGGGGAGGTCATGGCGGTCCCGTGGGTCGGGCGGCGCGAGGCCGGGTGGCAGGGGCGGGGGCCGGGTGGCAGGGGCGGGGGCCGGGTCAGAGGCCGAGGAGCGCGGCGATGCGGTTGCGCTGGATCTCGCTGGTGCCGGAGTAGATCGTTCCGGCGATGGAGTTGCGCAGGTCGCGCTCGACGCCGTGGGCGGTGAGGACGCCGCGTCCGCCGTGGATCTGAACGGCGTCGAGCGCGGTACGGACGTTGGCCTCGGAGACCACCGTCTTGGTCGAGGCGAGGTCGAGGGAGGCGTCCTGCCGCTCCTCCACCTTGGCGCCGGTGTCGCGCAGCCACTTGCGGGCGGTCTCGACCTCGATGCTCATGTTGGCGATCTTGTGGGACACGGCCTGGTAGCTGCCGATCGGCTTGCCGAACTGTTCGCGCTTCCTGGCGAAGGCGATCGTCTCCTCCAGGCGCCGGGTCATCTCGCCCAGGGTGATGGAGAAGGCGAACAGCACCTCGCGCTTCATCACGTAGTCCAGGACCAGGAATCCCGCCCCTTCCTTGCCGACCCGCTGGGCGACGGGAACCCGCAGGCCACGGAAGTCCAGGGTGCCGATCGGGCTGGTGCGCAGCCCGATCTTGTCCATGGCGGGACCCACGGTCAGACCGGGTGTGCCCGCCTCGACGAGCAGGCAGGTGAGGCCGAACGGGCCGGGGTCGCCCGTGCGGACGTAGAGCAGGAACAGGCCGGCCACGGGCGCGTTGGTGATGAACATCTTGCCGCCGTCGACCACGTAGTGGTCGCCGTCCCGTACGGCGGTGGTCGCCGTGTTCATCGCGTCGGAGCCTCCGGACTCCTCGGTGATGGCGTGCGCCGTGATCGTCTCGCCGGAGAGGATGCCCGGCAGGTGACGGCCTTTCAGTTCCGCGCTGCCGAACCGCTGGAGGGGAACGCCCACGGAGACCATCTGGGTGGAGGTGGAGAAGGAGAGGCCGGAGTCGCGGGACACGTGCCCGAGCCCCTCCAGTACCCGCATGGTGTCGGTCAGCGACCTTCCGTGGCCGCCGTGTTCGGTGTCGAACGGGGTGCGCAGGATGCCGGACTCGCGGACGGCGGACCACTTCTCGTGGGAGAACTCCGCTTCCCGGTCCAGCGCGTCGAGGTCGGTGTTGAGCCGTTCGGCCCAGGGGGTCATCAGGGTGAAGAGATCGTCGGGGGGCGCGTTCGGGGGGCGGGGCATGAGGTTCCTTCGTCAGGAGGGGCGAGGGCCCGTCGGGGCGCACGGCATGAGGGTGCGCGGCGCCCCGACGGCGGGGAGGCAGGGCGCGGCCGGCCCCTGGCGGGACGCGGTGGGTGCGGCATCGGCCGGGGAGGGCGTACGGCTCAGTACTGGGAGAAGCCGTCCTCGGAGAGCGTGTGCTTCTCGTTGCCGACGATCGGCGGGTTGAAGACCGATATGAGGTGCAGATCCTCGTCGTCGGAGGCCACCAGGTAGTGGGGGTCGTGCTGGTCGAGGGCGTAGATCATGCCGGGCAGGATCTTGTGGTGGGTGCCGTCCTTCTCGACGACCTCGCCCGAGCCGGCCACGCAGAAGCAGGCCTCCAGGTGGTTGCGGTACTGGAGGGCGCTCGTGGTGCCCGCTCGCACCAGCGTGACGGCGACGGCGAAGCCCATCTCGTCCGCCTGGGTGAGCAGTCGGTGGCTGGTGCCGTTGCCCCACTGGACGGGAACGACGTCGTCGACACTGCGAATGATCATGAGGAACTCCTTGGAAAGTGAGGAAGAAGGACCGGGGGTGCGGAGGAGCCGGCGGGGTCAGGCCGCCAGGGCGCGCGAGTTGGCGCCGATGAACGCGGTGATGGCGGCGATGCTGCGGAAGTCGGCGGGGCCGAAGTCCAGCTCGTCGACCGGAAGTTCGTAGAGGCGTCCGATGTGGGAGACCATCCGGACCAGACCCAGGCTGTCGATCACTCCGTTGGCGATCAGGTCGTAGTCGTGGGTGAGGTCCGCGCAGTCCTCGCCGTCGAGGAACGTGGCCACGATGTACTCGTGGATCTCGGCCGCTATGTCGGTACTGGTCATGCTGACTCCTTGAGGCGATCGGCCTTGATGAGGCCGCGGTCGGGCTTGCCGGTGGACGTGCGGGGCAGAGGGGCCTCGGTGACGCGCACCGAGGACGGGATGGCGTGGCGGGGCAGGTGGCGGCCGGCGTGGGCGCGCAGGCCCAGTCCGGTGAGGGAGCTGGTGGGGCGGCGCACCACCTGGGCGTGCAGGCGGACTCCGGCCTGTTCGTCGGGGAGGGCGACCACCACCGCCTCCGTGACGTCGGGGTGGGAGGCGATGACGGTCTCCACCTCCAGGAGGTTGGTGCGCACGCCGCGGATCTTGACCTGCCAGTCGGCGCGGCCCTCCAGGTACAGCAGGCCGTCCGTGCCACGGGTGACGAGGTCTCCCGTGCGGTAGTAGGGGTGACCCTCGATCTCGGTGAACGCCTTCGCGTTGAGGGAGGATTCGAGGTAGCCGCTCGTCTGGAAGGGGGTGGTGACCAGCAACTCCCCCATGCCGGGGCCGGAGAGCCGCTTCCCTTCGGGGGTGAGCAGTTCGGCGCGTACGCCCTCGACCGGGCGGCCGATGGGCAGCCGGCCCTCACAGGTGGCGGGTGAGAAGGGGTGGATGAAGGAGTCGTTGGTCTCCGTGCAGCCGAACACGTTGTGGAAGCGCGCCCCGGGGAACGCCGCGGCCAGCGGGCGCAGCAGGTCCGGCCCGAGCGCCTCGCCCGTGGTGACGACCTGGCGGACGGTGGGGAAGGCTGTGCCGTCACCGGTCAGCAGCCGGTGCAGCAGGGGCACGCCCTGGACGAAGGTGACGGTGTGCGCGGCGACCAGGTGGCGCAGGTGGGCGCCGTCGGCCGCGCGGTCCTGGTCGACCAGGACGACCCGGGCCCCTTCCCGCAGGAACGTCCAGACGTCCAGCAGGGCGAGGTCGAAGTTGAGCGGGGCGTAGGAGAGGCTCGTGTCGTCCGCCGTGAGGCCGAAGTCCCGTGCGGCCCAGTCCGCGAAAGCGGCGAAGCCGTCGAGGGGAATGGGCACGATCTTGGGTGTGCCCGTCGAGCCCGAGGTGGTGAGGAGCAGCCGGGTGATCCCGGGGTCGGGCGTGCCGAACCGGGAGGCGTCGGCGGCGTCCTGGGCGACCGGCTCGGCCGAGATGACACCGTTGTCGGTGACGACCAGCAGGTGGGAGGCGCGGGCCTGCCGGCACAGCCGGTCCCGCGCCGCGCCGCCCAGGTCCGGAGAGGGCGCCAGCACCACCAGGCCTTCGCGGAAGGCCGCGAGCATCAGGGCGAGGGTCTCCGGGGACTTGTGGGCCGGAACGCACACGGTGTTTCCCGCGACCGGTCCCAGCCGGCCGAGCCGGTGGCGGAACGTGCGTACGGTGTCGGCCAGTTCCCGGTAGGTGACGGTGCGCCGGTGGCTCACCAGCGCGACCCTTTCGGGTCTGTTCTCGCCGTGGGCGAGAACGGCATCGACGAGCTGCGGTGACGGCATGGAGGTTCCCCTGTCGGATCGGATCGCGTGGAGCGGTGGGAAGCGGCGCTTCGGTGCTGTACAGCGGGGCGACGGTGCCGCGCTGTGGAGCAGGTCGTGCGGACGTTCTCCCGTGACCTCTCCGCTGCGGTACCGAGCGGCCGGGTCGTCGGGCCCGGCGCTGCGGTGGGTTGTTCGGTCATCACCATGCGAAGCGAGCGGAAGCCCTCACAAGCGGTGTCCTGGCTTCTCGTCAGGTCCGCCCGACTCCGTCAGATACGCCGACTTCGTCAGGTCGCACGCCGGGGGTGCGCGGGGGCGGCATGCGCCCCGGGGTGGTGCCCCCACCACACCTCCAGGCCTCCCGGGAGTCCGCAGGACCGGCTCGGACCGGCCCCCATGGTGGTCCGGCCACCACCCGCACGCCGGATGGGGTCGTCGTGACACCTCTGCCCATGACCGCCGGGGCGGGCAGAGTGACGGTCATCGGGAGAGGCAGCGAACAGGACAGGGCGGGAGAGGCATGAGCAGAGCAGTGATGTCGGGCCGCGCGGCCGGACCGGGTCTCGGCCGGCTGGAGGTCGTGGAGCCGACGGACACCGTCACCGAGCTGTTGGCCACGCTGATCTCCCCGGTCCTGCGCCGCAGGGACCAGCGCAGGCGGGCCGAGCAGTACGTACGGGGTCTGCTGTCGGTGGACGGCCGCAAGTCGGTGCGCAGGATCGCCAGCAGTGTCGGCGGGGGCGCGGCCGAACAGGGCCTGCACCACTTCGTCGCGCACTCCACCTGGGAGTGGAACGCCATGCGTGAGCGGCTCGCCCGTCACGTCCAGGGGGTGATGCCACCACAGGCGTGGGTGGTGCAGCCGGTGTCCATCCCGAAGGTGGGCGTCCATTCGGTGGGGGTGCACCGCCGGTTCGTCCCTCATCTGGGCCAGGCCGACAGCGGCCAGCAGGCGTTCGGTGTCTGGTTCGCCGCCGAGGACATGAGCGTGCCGGTCAGCTGGCGGCTGCACCTGCCGGGTGACTGGGTGCACGACGAGGAGCACAGGAGACGGGCCGACATCCCCGCTTCGGTGGTCGAGGAGACGCTGGAGGAGTGCGCTTCGGCCTCGGTGCTGGGCGCCGTGCTCGGTTGGCGGGTGCCGAGGGCGCCCGTGGTGATGAGTGCCGCGGGCCCTGACGTGGGGGGCACGATGCAACGTCACCGCGCCGCCGGACAGCCGTTGTTGCTGCGGATCTCCGGGACGACGGGGCTGACCGTGGCCGACCCGTCGATGCCCGGGCACGGTGCGGGGCGGGTGAGCGCGCACCGTATCGCCGCGTCGGTACGGGCGCTGCGCCGCCCCGTCGGGTGGCCGGTGCCGGGCGGCGCACCGGGCGAGGCCGGCCGCTCCTCGGTGGTGGCCGTGCGCGTGGTGCTGCCCGCCCCGGGACCGCGGGCCTCCCGCGCGGACGCCGGGCGGCCGACGGGGCTGCTGCTGGCGGAGTGGCTCGATCCCGACGGACCGCCGGCCGGGTTCTGGCTCACCGAGATGGCCGACACCCCGGTTCCGGCGCTGGTGCGGCTGGCCAGACTGGCCGACCGGGTGGCCGGGGACTTCGCGACGCTGGGCGACAGGGTCGGGCTGCGGGACTTCGAGGGCCGGTCCTTCACGGGATGGCACCGTCATGTCACGCTCGCCTCGATCGCGTACGCGGCCATCGCTCTCGGCGGCCGTGACCCATGGTCGGGGCCGGAGCGTCTCGGTGGGCCCGGGCCGACGGTCGGCTTCGGAGCGCCGGCGGGTCTGAGCGGGCCGACGGGGCCAGACGGGGTCGAGGCGCTCTTCGCACCGACCGGCTGAGGCCGATGCCGAGGGTCCGGCGGCCTGGAGGTCACCGCGGCGCGCCGCCGGTCGTCAGGGATGCGTTGCGGTACGCGGCCCCGCTGTCGTCAGGGACGCGTTGCGCTACGTGGCGCCGCTGTCATCGGGGACGCGTTGCGGTACGTGGCGCCGCTGTCGTCACGGTGCTCACGGGCCCGGACGGGAAGGCGGTCCGCCCTCGTGCTCCAGCACCTGGCGAGCGCGTTGCAGGCGCAGGGCGAGTTGCACCTCCAGGGCGCGGGCCGGCTCCTGCCAGTCACTGCCGAGCAGGTACGTGATGCGTTCCAGGCGCCGCGACACGGTGTTGGGGTGGACGTGCAGCGTCTCGGCGGCCCGGGTCGGGCTGTTGCCCGAGGTGAAGTACTCCTCCAGGGTCCGCAGCAGCTCGGTCGCCTGCTGACTGTCGTAGTCCAGCACGGGGCCCAGCGTCGAGGCGATGAATCCGCCGACGTCGTGCCGCTCCGACAACAGCAGCCCCAGAAAGCCGAGTTCCCGCTGGGAGGCGGCTCCGCCCGTGCCGCCCAGAGCGGTCAGTGCGTCCAGGCAGCGCTGTGCCTCCTGGTAGGTGCTCCGCACGGCTCCCAGGGCGGTGACCGGTCCGGCGGCTCCCGCGGTGACGGGGTGGGCGAGCACCACGGACAGTTCCCGGGACACGGTCCGCCCGGCGGCGGTGGGATCGTCGCCCGGCACCAGCAGCACGATGTGTTCCCCGTCGACGTACTTGAGTCCCGACAGCTGATGCACGTAGGACGAGGCCCATACGACCGCCCGGCCCTGCGCGCCGCCTTCGGGACGGGCCACCACGACGACATGCGGCTGAGCGAGGTTGACGCCGAGCCGGCGGGCACGGGTCGCCAGTTGTTCCGGGGAGAGCTGGGAGGCGAGTAACTCGTGGAAGAAGTCGTCGCGGACGTGTGCCTCGGCCACCACCGTGCTGCGCTGCATGAGCATCAGTACGGCGACCGTCTGGGCGGTGAGCGCCATCAGCCGTTGCCGGTCGTCCTCGGCCGGCCCCGGCCCGTGGACGACGAGGGTGCCCAGGTGCTCCGCGCCGCCGGTCACCGCGTGGACCCACACCTCGGTGTCGTCGTCCGCCGTGCTCTCGCAGCGGATCGGCTCTCTGCGCGCGTAGGAGTCCAGGGAGGCCCGTACGAGTGCGGCCTCGTCGACGGAGAGCGGCCCTCGTCCGGTGGTGCCGTCCCCGGCTTCCGTACCGGCGCTCCTGGCTGCGGACGACCGCGCGGCGGACGGTTTCGGCGCGCTCGGTGAACCGCCGCGCGCCTGGCCGGTGGCGGGCGCCGGGAATCCCGCGGTCCGTTCCAGATCCTTGCCGACCGCGTCGCGGACCATCAGTTCCGAGCCGAGTTCGCCGGCCGCCCGCCCGAGCAGGGTGTGCAGATCGCCCCCGTGGAGGATCAGGTCGATCAAGTCGCTGTGGATCCCGTGCAGTCGGGCGGCGGCGGCCGAGCGTCCCCAGGCCCGGCTGGTGTCCTCCTCCAGCTCGGTGACCTCGCTCCGCGTCTGCTCCAGCAGGCTGGTCCGTTCGATGGCGACGGCCGCGAGGTCGGCCAGCGAGCTCATCAGGGATATCTCGTCGGGCACGAAGTGCCGGATGTTGCGGTCGGCGGCGTAGAGGACGCCGAAGGAGGAGTCCGCGTGGCGCAGCGGGACGGCGACGATGGCCCGGAGTCCTTCGACCCGCACGACGTCGTCGATGACCGCGGCGTGTTCGAAGGACTCGTCGCGTAAGTAGTCCGAGGTCCAGAAGGGGGCGGAGCCCTGCCGGGCCTGTCTGCCGACGCCGCCGTCGTTCGGCACCTCGAAGCCGACGGTGATCGCCGAAGCGTTGCCGTCGGCGGCGCGCACGCGTGACAGCGCGCCGGCCGAGTCGTGCAGGCTCACCCAGGACATGTCAAGGCCGAGCAGCAGCCGGGCCCGCCGGGTGATCACCTTCAGCAGGGCGTCCAGGTTGTACGGGAGCGTCAGGTCACGGGCGGTGTCCACCAGGGCGGACAGTCCCGCCTCCCGCTGCTGACGCCGGCCGAACAGCTGGCGCACGCTCAGCGCGTGGTCCCTGGCCTCACCGAGCCGGGCGAGGGCATCCGCCGGGGCGCCCTCGGCCGCGGCGCGGCGCACCGGTTCCTCGAACCGGTCCACCGGCGCCTCCTGCGCCAGCAGTTCCAGCATGCTCAGTGCGTGGCCGTCGAGCGAGCCGTCCGCATCGGGCGACATGACGTGGTCCCTCCCAGGAGGCCGCAATTCCTCGTCAGGCACAGGTCATATCCCCGGGCCCTTCCCCCATAGAAGCCTCGAGGAACGTAATCCACATCTCATCAGGTGGTCAACACCACTTGACCGCCGTCACCGGAGGTCACAGCGGTTACGGGTGACGGGATCACCACCCCGCCGGGCGGACGGTGTCGTCGCGTCACCTTCCGGCGGGAAGCGGCGACGGACCACGCTGTGCATGCAGGCGTTGCAGAGAGTAGCGCCGTCGCCGAAGGAAGAGGTGGGGTCCCGTGTCAGCCGTACCCGTCGCATCCGTCGTCTCCGCACCCCGGGCCGTCGTACCCGCACCGGCCGGTCCCGGCACCGCTCCCACTCCCGGGTGCCCGCGTGAGGCCGAGGCACACCAGGTGCGGAGTTTCACCAGATCCCTGAATCGCAGCCGCCAGTCGCTGACCCGCGCCGACCGGCCCCGCACCTTCGCCCTCGGGGGCCGGGAGTGGGATCTCCTGGACGAGGTCTTCGCCCCGGTCTACTCGCCCTCGACCGGCGTGGGCCTGGACTTCCTGGGCCTCAACGACCCGCGGCCGGCGGACACCGACCGCCGGGAAGCGGCGGTCACCACCGCCTTCGCCCCGGACGTGTCCGGCAGGCGGGGTTCGTTCCTGGAGATCGGCTGCGGCGCCGGAGTGATCGCCGTGACGGCCGCCCTGGCGGCCCACGGCCCGGTGGTGGCCTGCGACATCAGCCCCCAGGCGGTGGAGAACACCGCGCGGAATGCCGAACGGCACGGCGTGCAGAGCCGGTTGAGAGCGGTGTGCGGTGACCTGTTCGGCGGGCTGGACGACGGCGAGCGCTTCGACACGGTCTTCTGGAGCTCGAACTACGTCCTCGGCCCCGCCGACTACGTCTACGAGTCGGTCCACGAGCGCGCCTACGTCGACACCGGCTACCAGGCCCACCGGCGCTACCTGGAGGAGGCGCCGCACCGGACCACCGCATCGGGCGCGGCCCTGCTGCACTTCAGCAGCCGGGGCGACGTCGCCCTGCTCCACCGCATCGCCGCGGAGAGCGGCCGCGAGCTGCGCACCCTGGCCGCCTGCCTCGTCCAGGAGGGCGAGTACGGCAACGACCTGGTCGAGCACATGCTGTTCCAGATCCTTCCCGCCCCGCGCTCCCGCCGAGCCTGAGCCGGCGCGCCGCGATGAGACACGCGTCCCCCGTGCACGCAGGCCCCGAGCGAGGGAAGTCAGACACCGCCATGCGTTCGCTGCTCGTCGACAACTACGACTCCTTCACCTACAACCTCTTCCACTACCTGGCCCGGGTGGGCGGCCGGGAGCCGGTCGTCGTCCGCAACGACGACCCGTCGTGGCATCCGTCCCTGCTCGAAGAGTTTGACAACGTAGTCATATCGCCCGGCCCCGGTGACCCCGCACGCTCCGCCGACTTCGGCATCTCGGCGGAGATCATCGACCGCTCCCCCCTTCCGCTGCTGGGCATCTGCCTGGGGCACCAGGGGATCGGCCTCTCCCGGGGAGCGAGCGTCCGCAGGGCGCCGGAGCCCCGGCACGGCCGCACGTCGCCCGTACTGCACGAGTCGCAGGGCCTGTTCGCCGGACTGCCGTCCCCGTTCGAGGCGGTGCGCTACCACTCGCTGACCGTCACCGACCTGCCCGAGGAGCTGGAGGTCACCGCGTGGACGCCGGACGGTGTGGTGATGGGACTGCGCCACCGGGACCGCCCGCAGTGGGGCGTCCAGTTCCACCCGGAGTCGATTCGTACTCAGTACGGTCATGAACTGCTCGCCAACTTCGACCGCTTGACCCGGGACCACCGGAGCCGTACCCGCCCGAGGGTTCTCCTGCACGGCGCAGCCCCGGCGCCCGTCGCCCGACGCGACGCGGCCGAACCGCGCTCCCTCCCGCCCCTCCCCCGGCGCTCCCTGCGGGTCCTGACCGCCGAGGTACCGACCGGCTGCGACGACGAGACGGTCTACGACCGGCTGTTCCGCGGCGGCGACCACGCGTTCTGGCTGGACAGCAGCCGCCACGACGGCGGCCGCAGCGGCCGGTTCTCGGTCATGGGCGACGCCTCGGGTCCGCTCGCCAGGGTGGCGACCGCCGACGTGTCCGCCGGAACGGTCACGGTGCGGTCGAACGGCCCGGGGTCACGGGAGACCGTCAGGAGCGGGTTCTTCGCGTGGCTGGAGCGTGACTGTGCCGCGCTCGACACCGATGTCCCGCCGCTGCCCTGCGACTTCGCCCTCGGCTGGACCGGCTATCTCGGTTACGAGCTGAAGGCCGAGTGCGGCGGGGAGGCCGTCCACCGCTCCGAGGAGCCCGACGCCGCCATGGTCTTCGCGGACCGTGCCCTGGTCGTGGACCACCTCACCGGCACCACCCATCTGCTCGTCCTCGCCGAGTCCGGAACCGGACGCGAGGAGGACGGGGAGGAGGCCGCCCGCGCCTGGCTGCATCACACCCGCTCCCGGCTCGCGGCCCTGTCCGGGGCGGCCCCCGCGTCTCCCCCCGCGGTTCCCGCCGGCTCCCCGGAGATCCGGCTGCGTCACGACCGCGCCGCCTACCTCGACCTGATCGCCGCGTGTCACGAGGAGATCTCGGCCGGCGAGAGCTACGAGATCTGCCTGACCAACATGGCCGAGGCCGACAGCACCGTCGACCCGTGGGAGGCGTACCGCCTCCTGCGCCGGACCAGCCCCGCCCCGTTCGGCGCCCTGCTGAGCTTCGGTGACGTGTCGGTGCTCTCCACCTCGCCCGAGCGGTTCCTGCGCGTCTCCGCGGAGGGGCGGATCGAGTCCAGCCCGATCAAGGGCACCCGCCCGCGCGGCGCCACCCCCGCCGAGGACGCCGCCCTCGCCGCGAGCCTGCTCACCGACGAGAAGGACCTCGCCGAGAACCTGATGATCGTGGATCTCGTACGCAACGATCTCGGCCGGTGCGCGGAGGTCGGCTCCGTCCGGGCCGACGACGTCTTCCGGGTGGAGACGTACGCGACCGTCCATCAGCTCGTCAGCACCGTGACCGCCCGCCTCCACCCGGACAGCACCCCGGTGGGATGCCTCCGCGCCGCCTTCCCCGGCGGCTCCATGACGGGAGCGCCCAAGATCCGCACCATGCAGATCATCGATCGCCTCGAAGGCGGCCCGCGTGGGGTGTACTCCGGGGCGATCGGCTATCTGTCGCTCTCCGGTGCTGCCGACTTCAGCATCGTCATCCGTACGGCTGTGGTCACGCCCGGCCGGGTGCGGTACGGGGTGGGCGGGGCGATCGTGGCGCTCTCGGACGCGGCGGCGGAGTTCGAGGAGACGGCGGTCAAAGCCGCCCCTCTCCTCGCCCTGACCGGCGCGGTCTTCCCGGACCGGGCAGCCCTGTCCGTACCGACCGCCGGAGAACGGCCGTCCGTGCCGGAGCGGCAGGCGGTGGCCGCCTGCTAGTGCCAGGCGTCGCGCGGCAGGCGGCAGTTTGACGACAGGCCCTAGCGATGGCGGCGCAGCAACTCCGCGCCGACCGCCGCCACCTGGACGCCCTGCCCGGCCAGGGCGTCCAGGGCGCGATTGGCCGGTGCGTCGCAGCCCAGCAGGGTGTCTCCGCACAGACCGCCCCCGACGGCCGCCGCCTCGGCCATCTCCGCGGTGAGCGCGTGTCCGGTGTTCCAGCCGACCAGCGCCGGGATGTGGCCGGAGCCCGTATCCGTCCACACGAGCTTCGGCAGGCGGGCCCCCGCACTGCTCAGGGCCCGCCACCGCGCCCCGGCCAGCCGCTCTTCCCTCAGCCGGTAGATCAGCTGGGCGGTGGCCGGCCCCGCCGTACCGTGCAGGGCGTGCGGCACTCCGCCCGAGAGCCGGGTGAGCCGTACGTCGACCTCCGCGTCGAGGACCCCCACGGCACAGGAGGCGGCCACCACCAGCGCACTCGGGTCGGCGCCACCCGACAACGCCGTCTCCAGGCCGGTGAGCTGGGCGTCCAGCACCTCTGCGTACTGCTCGACCGTGTAGCAAGGGGAGGAGTCGACCGAGATGCCTTCCTCCAGGCATCCGGCCAGGGCCTGGATCCCGGTACCGTCGGCCGGCAGGCCCACCAGCAGATTCGGCCGGTCGACTCCGCCGCGCAGCACCCGGGCGGACGCTATCCAGTCACCGGGCGACGCTTCGCGGGGGCCGGCCGGCGCCCCCACCGGCATGCTCACGAATCCGTCGACGTCGCGCAGGACGTCGCAGGCGGCCCGCACCGCGGCGAGTGGCGCGCCGGGCGACATGCGCATCCCCCGCCACCCCTGCCGGGTGACCTCGGGGTTGGGAGGCAGCGTGTCGTTCCACACCAGCCAGGGGTACACCCCCTCCGCGGCCAGGTCGGCGAGCACGCGGCCGGCTTCAGCACTGATCATTCCTCGAGGCTAGGGACAGGACACGGGACGCGACACGCTCCCTGCCCGACGCCGTCAGGTCCCGGCCGACTTCGTCAACTCCCGCCAAGGGGGAGAATCGTCGCATGGACATCGAACCCGTCGCCTGGGACCACCCCGATGCCGCGATGCTGCGCGCCCGGCAGCGCGCCGAGATGGCCGAGCGGTACGGCACCCCTGACAGCGAGTCGGGCAGCGCGCCTTCCGCATCGGACATCGCGGTGTTCGTCGTGGCCCGGGCGGACGACGGGACCGCCGTCGGCTGCGGCGGGCTGCGCGCCCTGGACGCACGGTCGGGCGAGGTCAAGCGGATGTTCGTGGTGCCGGACCGGCGCGGCACCGGTGTGGCTCCAGCCGTGCTGGCGGCGCTTGAGCAGTGGGCACAGGAGAGGGGCTGGACCCGGCTGCGGCTGGAAACCGGACCTGCGCAGCCCGACGCCGTCCGCTTCTACACGCGCTCCGGGTACCGGCGGATCCCCAACTTCGGTGCGTACGCCCAGGTGCCTGACTCCCTCTGCTTCGAGCGCCTGCTCCCACCGGCATCCGTACCGGCCTCCTAGCGGCACGCGGGTGGCCGGGCGAGGGCGAGCGGACTGCGGCCCCGCTCGCCCCCACGGGAAGATGATCAGAACTTCCCGTCGACCGGGATCCAGCCGGACCATGCCTCGGGCTGGTAGAACTTTCCGGTGTCGCCGTCGTAGCGCAGGACGCGCAGGCGTACGTTGCCGGTCTCGCGGTAGTCCTTGTTGCAGGTCGCCCAGGTGTTCACGCCGAGCTTGTTGACGCAGACCTCCTCGGCGCGCCCGTAGTCGGTGTAGACCCCGACGGCCGCGGACATGCCGTCCTTCTTGGTGTCGCCCGCCCAGACGATGTCGCCGTTGTGCTGGAAACACCCGTTGGCGCCGTAGGCGGCGGTCGCGCCCAGGCAGGTGTTGGACGGCGGGGCGGCCTTGGCGGCCATCGCGACCGCCGGTCCCGTCGTCTCGTCCTCGTCCGCCGGGAAGGGAACCTCCGTGCCGGGTTCCGTGGCGAGGCCTTCGACGATCTTCACGTCGGCGGGCAGCTGGATTTCCACGGGGGTCTCCGGGGCGTCGTCGGCGAGCGCCGGCGTCGCGGTGACGGCCGAGAGGGCGAGCGCCGACGCCCCGGCGAGAACGCTCAACTTCGAGCGCCAGTTTTCACGCATGCTTCACTACCCCCGCGCCTGACCTCTGTGGCGAGATCATCAATTATCAAAATGTGAACAGGGTGTGAGACTAAGAGATCGCCGTGACGGAAGGAAGGGGCCCCTGTGACGCAAGTGGTTAACGATGCCTGTGATAAGTGCCCTGATCCGGACCGTCGCACGGGATCCGAAGGCGGTGCGGTACGCAGAACGGGAGGGCGGGCACACCAGCGTGTGCCCGCCCTCCCGTTCCGGTTTCCCTCACCCGCTCACCGGGGATGCGCTCACGGGAGGGTGGGCGGCTCGGCGGCCCGCTCCCCCTCGGTGGCTTCGGCGAACGAGGGTTCGACGGCGCACTCCGCCGGGATGTCGGCGGCGGAGCGGGCGCACTTCTCGGGCCCCGCGACGCTCTGTTCGTTCAGTTCGGGCGAGCCCGCCTGACGCTTGCCCGTCTCCATGTTCTCCGCCAGCCCCTCCACGGAGGCCGGCGCGGTGGTTGCGGCGGGCCGCTCGGCGTCCACGGTGTCCGGCGAGGACGAACAGGCCGCCAGGCCCGCCGTGGCGCACAGGACGAGGGCGGCCGAGGCCGCGGCGGTACGAAGTCGCATGCAAATCCCCCCTACGCGGATGCCCGGACACCCGGGTCATCAGTCGATCCACGGTGCCACAGAGGGGGGTTGGGCAGGCGGAGAACAGGTGAAGAAGGCGCACAGAGTGCCTCGTCAGCCGACCGGCAGCCCCGGTGCCGGGCAAGCGTCCATCAGTTCCTTCACCTCTCCCCGTACCTTCCTGATCGCCGCCTCGTCGCCCGTGCGTGCGGCGTCGACCGCTGTGGTGATCCAGGTGGCGACCGTGCCCATCGCGGAGGCGGGGACGCCCCGGGAGGTGAGGGCCGGGGTGCCGATCCGGATGCCGGAGGGGTCGAAGGGCTTACGGGGGTCGTAGGGGACGGTGTTGTAGTTGACGACGATGCCCGCGCGGTCGAGGGCCTTGGCCGCGGTCTTGCCGGGGACGTCCTTGTCGGTGAGGTCGATCAGCAGCAGGTGGTTGTCGGTGCCACCGGAGACCAGGTCGAAGCCGCGGGCGGCCAACTCCTCCCCCAGAGCCCGGGCGTTGGCCACGACCTGATGGGCGTAGGAGCAGAAGCCGGCGGTGGCCGCTTCGCCGAGGGCGACCGCGATGGCGGCCGTGGTCTGGTTGTGCGGGCCGCCCTGGAGGCCGGGGAAGACCGCGCGGTCGATGGCGCGGGCGTGTTCGGCGGTGGAGAGCAGCATCGCTCCGCGCGGGCCGCGCAGGGTCTTGTGGGTGGTGGTGGAGACGACGTCCGCGTGACCGGCCGGTGAGGGGTGCGCGCCGCCCGCGATCAGGCCGGCGATGTGCGCGATGTCCGCGACCAGGACGGCGCCCGTCTCCCGGGCGATCTCCGCGAAGCCCGCGAAGTCGATCGTGCGGGGAACGGCAGTACCGCCGCAGAAGATGAGCCTGGGCCGTTCGGCGAGGGCCAGGTCGCGGACCTCGTCCAGGTCGATCCGGCCGGTGTCCCGGCGGACCCCGTACCGGACACCGCGGAACCAGCGGCCGGTGGCCGAGACGTCCCAGCCGTGCGTGAGGTGGCCGCCCATCGGGAGGGACATGCCGAGGACGGTGTCACCGGGCTGGAGGAAGGCCAGGTAGGCGGCGAGGTTGGCCGGGGAGCCGGAGTACGGCTGGACGTTGGCGTGCTCCATCCCGAAGAGGGCCCGGGCGCGGCGGATCGCCAGGGTCTCGACCTGGTCGATGACTTGCTGGCCCTCGTAGTACCGCTTGCCGGGGTAGCCCTCGGAGTACTTGTTCTGGAGCACGGTGCCCGAGGCTTCGAGCACGGCGGCGGAGACGTAGTTCTCGCTGGGGATCAGGCGCAGGGTGTCGGCCTGGAGCTGCTCCTCCGCGCCGATCAGGGCGGCCAGTTCCGGGTCGGATGCCATGAGGGCCGGGTGGTGGGGCGTGGTGGCGGGGGCGGGGGCGGTGCCGAAGGTGGACCGGGTGGTCATGGAAGACGTCCTTCCGGGTCGGCCGCTGTACGCGGCGTGGACCCGGATGCCCAGGCGGACGGCTCTCCGGAGATGACGCCCCGGGCACGCCCGGGGTGTGCCGCTCCCTCGTGGTCGGTTCCACGGAGCGCCCCTGCCCGGGGCGCGCGCCAGTCGCGGCGTTCGGCAGTTTAGAGGGTGGGCCGGGGCGGCGGTCGAGAATGCGCGAAGAGGCTGCGGCGACCGTGCGTGACCGATGGCGGAACGGGGCAGATTCCCGGTGACCTTTTCGGCTCGGCGGTGGGGGACCGTTATGGAGTCCGGTGATCGTTACGGCGTTGCGGGGTACGGGTCCGGGGGCGACGGGACGGTGCCGCCTCCGCCTTCTCACGCACCGTCCGTCGGGCCGCCGCCGCCCGGTGCGTCGTTACGGGCGGCCGCCGCCGCGTTGCTCAACCTGACCGGACTCGGGCTCGGTTACGCCCTCCTGGGACGCTGGGGGCGGGCCGCGGTGTGCTGGGCGGCCACGGCGGTGCTGCTGTGGGTGGCGTTGCCCGCCGATCCGGACGGGGTGCCCGCGGGTGTGCTCGTCGGGTATCTGCTCGTCCTGGTGCTCGCCGCCGTCGACGGGGGCCGGATCGCCCGGCGTTCGGCCGTGGGCGGGGCGTGGCGGCCCGGGCTGGCGGTCGGTCTCGGCGTGGTGCTGCTGGCCGTGCCGGCAGGTGGAGCCGTGGTGTACGGCTCCGCGCGGGACGAGGCGCGGGAGCAGATGCTGCTGGAGAGGCTGGAGGCCGGGGACGAACGGGTCGCCACCGCCTCGGGGCAGCCGTTCGAGGCGGCGAAGAGCGAGTACGGCAAGGCCCTCGACGTCTATCGCGCGCTCGGCGAGGACCATCCCGGGTCCCGGGCCGCGAAGCTCGTCCCGGACCGGCTGAAGGCGTACTACGACGCCGTCTCCGCCCCGTACGCGAAGAAGCGGCACTGCGAGGCCGTCGCGCCGTTGACGTATCTGCGGACGCTGCCGGACTCGGTGGACAAGAAGGTGCTGGGCGAGCTGGCCGCCTGGCCCGACACACCGCTCGCCGAGTCGCTCTACGCGTGCGGCGTCTCGCGTCTGGGCGGGGCGGGGAGCAGCAGCGGAAGCAGCGGTGGCGGCGATGGCGGTGCGGAGCTGGGCCAGTTGTTGCGTACGTTCCCCGAGTCAGCCTCCGCGCGGCGGGTCGCGCCCGCGATCGACGAGCGGATCAAGGACCAGGTCTCGGCGTTGAAGGGGGCCGAGCCGTGTACGGCCACCGAGGCGCTGCGCGGCCTCGGCGCCACCGCGTCCCGGCTGCCCGACGACAGCGTGAAGAAGCTGCGCGCCGACGCCGACGAGGGGGTCGTGGACGGGGTGTACGCCTGCGGGGTCGACCAGTTCGAGGACGGGAAGTTCGGCGCCGCGCGCACGACGCTGACCGATTTCGCGCGGACGTACAAGAGCGACGGGCGGGTGCGGCAGGCGCGGAACATCGCGACAGCCGCGGAGATAGCCGACGACCGGCCGGCCGCGGGCAAGCGGCTGCCGCCGTCGAAGCGGCCCGGCGGGGCCCGGATGGAGCTGGTCATCAGCAATGACGCGCCGAACACGGTCGAGGTCCTCTACACCGGTCCGGTCACCGGCACCGTCACGCTGAGGGCGTGCGCGGGCTGCGAGCGGTACAGCGCCTCCGAAGGCCCGCGGCGGGCCTGCAAGGCGGGCGGCAGGAACTACCCGAAGGCCCGGCTCCAACTGCCCGCCGGGGAGTACCACTTCCTCTACAAGCACGGCACGGGCGCGACCGCCCGGGTGGACAGCTACTCCTCCGGGACCAGGGTCCAGCCGGGCTACACCTACACCAGTTGCACGTACGTCATCGAGCGGAGCCCCTTCGACCTGGACCTGCCGCTGCTCCCCGATCCGATCCAGCCGGTGGTCAGCCCTTGGGGCGCGGGTTCTTCTCGATGACCCGGCCGTCCAGTTCGGCGGTGAGGAAGGCGCCGCCGTGCGCGTCGGAGACGTACACGCGCAGCACCGGGCGGTCGTCGTGGAAGGGCGACGAGGGGTCCACGATCACGTAACTGCTCTCCGGATCATCGACGTTGAGCGTCTCCTCCGCCGCCCTCAGCAGGGCGGGCAGCGCGTCCCAGTCGACGGAGTCCAGGTCGACCGTCGTGGACCCGGACATCAGGGTGCCGCCCATGTCGTCGTTCTTCGCCCGGCCGTCGCGGTAGCTGAAGCGGTCGTACAGCGCGGCGTTGGACTTCAGCGGCGCCTCGGCGGAGGCGTGTTCGCCGTAGAGCGTGAAGTCGGTGACCTTCGTTCCGCCCATGAGCGGCTTCAGCGCGTCGATCGCGGCCCGCGCCCCGTCCGGGGTCAGGAGGTCCGCCGTCTCCGGCTCCGGTACGTCCTGCTCGTCGGATCCGTCGGACTCGTCGGCGATCGGGTCCGGCGTGGGGGCCGGGACCTGCGGTGCGCTCGCCCGGTCGCGCGGGCGGTCGTCGCCGCCGGAGCCCTCGGAGGAGAAGGCGCCGCTCGTCCAGAGGATGGCGCCCGCGATCACCACGGCCGAGACGACGGACGACGCGGCGCTGATCCGCCAGACCCGGCGCTCGATGCGACGGCCGCGCTCCCGCGAGGCGGCGTCGGAAGCGGGGGGCGGGGTGCCGTAGCCCGTCGGGACGCGGTCCTCCGGGGCTCCGGATCCGCCGGGCGGGGCGGGTGTCGGGGGCTTTCGGTCGGAGACCGGTGACCCGAACGGCGCCGCGGGCGTGGCGCCCGGTCGCGGCGGCGGGGTGGCCGACTGCGTGGGCGCGGCGTGTACGGAGGCGGGGTGTCCGGGTCTCCGGCCTGTGGAGGCGGGCTGTTCCCGTACCGGCTCCGTGGGGGTCGGGGGTGTGCTCCCGCCGCCCCGTGCGGCCTCGGCCAGCAGCCGGTCGAGGGTATCCGCGTCCGGGCGGGCCGGGATGTCCCGGGTGAGGAGCGCGCTCAGCACCGGGGCGAGGGCCCCGGCCCGTACCGGTGGCGGGATCTCCTCGTCGAGCACGGCGGCCAGCGTGGCGAGGGTGGTGGCCCGGCGCAGCGGGTGGCGGCCCTCGACGGCGACGTACAGCATCATGCCGAGCGACCAGAGGTCGGAGGACGGGTCGCCCTCCGTGCCCCGGATGCGCTCGGGGGCTATGTAGTCGGGCGAGCCGATGAGGGCGCCCGTCATGGTGAGGCTGGTCGACTCGCGGATGGCGGCGATGCCGAAGTCCGTGAGGACGGGGCGGCCGTCGGGGCGCAGCAGGACGTTGGCGGGCTTGACGTCCCGGTGCTGGATCCCGGCCGCGTGGGCGGCGCGGAGGGCGGAGAGGATGCCGCGCCCCAGCTCGGCGGCGTCGGCGGGCTCCATGGGGCCGGTGGCGAGCCGGTCGTGCAGGGAGGAGCCGGCCACCAGCTCCATCACGATCCACGGGTAGCCGTCCTCGCCGGGGTCGACGATGTGGTGGACGGTGACCACGTTGGGGTGGTCGACCCGGGCCAGGGCGCGGGCCTCACGGAGCACCCGGGCGCGCAGGGTGCGGGCGCCCTCGGGGTCGTACTCCGCGAGCGCCGGGTCCGGGGGCCGCACCTCCTTGAGCGCGACATCGCGGTGGAGCGCCTCGTCGCGGGCCCGCCAGACCATGCCCATGCCACCGCTGCCGAGCCGCTCGACCAGCGTGAAACGGCCGTCGATCACCCGTCCCGAGGGGACCTCTTCGCTCATGGGCCGTAGCGTACGGGGGGCTTCGGACAGCGGGAAGTCGGGGCAGGGCCGGGGGCGGCGGCCCCGTCAGGCCGAGGTGCGCTTGCGGGGCGATGCCGTCTTCTTCGCCCCGCTGCCGCCGCTCGACGACGTCTGCTTCTTGGCCGCCGTCTTCGTCGTCTTCTTCGCGGTGGCCTTCTTCGTCGTCGACGTGGACTTCTTCGCACCGGTGGACTTGGGGGTGGACCTGGAAGTGGACTTCTTCGCCGCCGCGGAGCTCTTCCTCGTGGTCTGCGCGGAGGACTTCCCCGACGCCGACGACTTTCCGGACGTCTTCTTGATGGGGTGCACGTCGGCCATCTCGCCGTCGCCCTCGTCCCCCACCTCGCCCCGGGACTTCTTCGCCGCCTGCACGCTGTTCTCCAGGGCCGCGATCAAGTCGATGACCTTGCCGCCGCCGGTGTCCCCGGACTCGGCCGGGCGCACGGTCTCGCCGGAGGCCTTCGCGGCGATGAGTTCCTCCACCGCCTCCCGGTAGTCGTCGTGGAGGCTGTCCATGTCGACCTCGCCGAGCGTGTCCATCAGGGCGTCCGCCAGGTCGAGTTCGGCGTCGCGGACCGTGACGTCGCCGTCGGGCGCGACGCCCTCGGGGGCGCGGATCTCGTCGGGCCAGAGCAGTCCGTGCATGGCGATCACGTCGTCCACGACGCGGAGCATGCCGAGCCGCTCGCGGCCGCGCAGGGCGTATTTGGCGACGGCGACCTTGTTGCTGCGCTTGAGGGCCTCGCGGAGCAGGGTGTACGGCTTGGCGGCGGGTACGCCGTTGGCGGAGAGGTAGTACGCCGCGTCCATCTGGAGCGGGTCGATCTGGTCCGCGGGCACGAAGGCGACGATCTCGATGGTCTTCGCGGTGGGCAGCGGGAGCTGGGCGAGATCCTCGTCGGTGATCGGGATCATCGTGCCGTCGGCGTCCTCGTACGCCTTGCCGATCTCGCCGCCCTGGACCTCTTCCTCGTCCAGTTCACAGACCTTGCGGTACCGGATCCGGCCACCGTCGGCGAGGTGGATCTGCCGGAAGTGGATCGAGTGGTTCTCGGTGGCGTTGACCAGCTTGATCGGGATGCTGACCAGCCCGAAGGAGATCGCGCCGTTCCATATGGACCTCACCGTTCACCCCTTGTCGGCTGTGAAGGACTCTGTGGCGGATAAAGACGCATTGGCCTGATTTCGTGTGACTCTTATCGTATGACGCCGATCACCGAGGTGGAGGGGCGACGGGTCTCGCTCAGCAATCTCGACAAGGTCCTGTATCCGGCCACGGGAACGACCAAGGGCGAGGTGCTGCACTACTACGCGGCCACCGTGGGCAGCGTGATCCTGCCCCACCTGGCCGGCCGCCCCGTCTCCTTCCTGCGGTATCCGGACGGGCCGGGCGGCCAGCTCTTCTTCACCAAGAACCCGCCACCCGGTACACCCGCCTGGGTGGAGACCGCCCCGGTCCCCCGGAGCGAGGACCAGGGGGCGCGGCAGGTGGTCGTGCGCGATCTGGCCTCGTTGATGTGGGCGGCGAACCTGGTGGTGGAGTTCCACACCCCGCAGTGGCGCACGGGCGCGCCGGGGGTCGCCGACCGGATGGTCTTCGACCTGGACCCCGGCTCCCCGGCGACCGTCGTGGAGTGCTGCGCTGTGGGGCTCTGGCTGCGGGAGCGGCTCGCGGACGACGGGCTGGCGGCGTACGGGAAGACGTCCGGGTCCAAGGGGCTGCATCTGCTGGTTCCGCTGGAGCCCACGCCGTCCGGCGAGGTGTCCGCGTACGCGAAGCGGCTCGCCATGGAGGCGGAGGAGGCCCTGCCGGCTCTCGCCCTGCACCGGATGAAGCGCGCCCTGCGGCCGGGCAAGGTGTTCGTCGACTTCAGCCAGAACTCCGCGTCGAAGACGACCGCCACGCCCTACACCCTGCGCGCCCGGCCCGAGCCCACCGTCTCGGCCCCCGTCACCTGGGACGAGATCACGGGGTGCCGGAAGGCCGGGGCCCTGGTGTTCCGCGCCGGGGACATGGCCGCCCGGCTGGACCTGCACGGCGATCTGCTCGCCCCGCTGAACGACCCGGAACAGGCGCGTCCGCTGCCCGCGTGACACCTCGGAAAGCCCTGCGACGCCCATCGCTCACAGCGACCTCACAGCCGGATCGTCTTGACCCGGTCATGACCTGGTTACGGGCGCGAGGAAAGGCCACAAGTGGCGGGTGGATTGTCGGAGCCGTGGTGCACACTCTGCGCAGGCGCTTTCTACGGGGCGCGCCGGGAGGGGTGTGACGGGCCGGGTGCGCCATGCGCTGCGCCGGTCCGGGCGCTGTCGTGATCGTGGGGAGGGGATGGCGTGTTCTCGGGGATCGACGAGGTCGACTGGGCTTCGATGGAGCATGCCTACGGGCCGGCCGACGACGTACCGGAGCTGCTGCGGGGGCTCGCCTCCGCCGATCCGGCGGAGCGGGAGGCCGCGCTCGACGGCATGTACGGGGCGGTGCACCACCAGGGCGATGTGTACGCGTGCACGCTCGCGTGCATCCCGTTCCTGTTCGAGCTGGTCGTGGACCCGGGGGTGCAGGACCGGGGCGGCGTCGTCGAACTGCTCACCAGCATCGGGGGCTTCGACCTCGACGAGGACGACGAGGCGGAGATCGACGAGGACGAGATCGAGGGCGCCGCGAACTACGCGATGGCGGCGGCCGCGGTCACCGCGGGCGCCGGGGTGTTCTTCGAGCTGATCGCCGACGAGGATCCCGGGGTGCGGCTCGCGGCCCCGCTGGCGCTCGCCACGTTGCACCGGCACCCGGTGCGGGTGCTCGCGCTGCTGCGGGAGCGGTTGCCGGTGGAGCCCGACGAGGAGGTGCGGCTCGCCCTGGTGGAGGCGGCCGGGCGGGTCGCCCTGCGGCACCGGCCGCTGGCGGAGCGGGTCGGGAAGTGGCTGGGCCTGCTGGCGTCCCGGGCCGACTCCCCGGGGCTGCGGCTCGCGGCGCTGGCCCAGCTGGCGCGCTGTTCGCCCGACGGACTGCCCGGGGATGTGGTGCCGGTGGTCTCGGGGCTGCTGCGCCAAATGCGTTCGGTGCCGGAGGAGTCCGGCGACCGGGGCGACAGGGGCGAGCACGCCCCTCCCGGAGGGATCGCCGCGCGGGAGGACGACGAGCCGGAGCCCGGCCCGGACACGACACCGGACGCGGAGCCCGTGGACCCCGAGCCCGTGGCCCCGGCGGAGACCGGGCGGGGCGAGCACGTCGCGACGCCGACGCTCGTGGGGCAGTTGCGCTCGCTGTCCGCCCAGGAGAACGCCGGGCGCGGCGCCCCCTGGGCCGCCGATCTGCTGCGCACCCTGCACGTCGGACTCGACGACCGGGTGGGCGACCGCACCGCGCTGCTCGCCGACCAGTTGCGCAGCCCCGACCGCCGCCAGCGGATCGACGCCGTACGGATGAGCGGCGGGCTCATACGGGCCTGGCGCGGCCCCTACGAGGAGTTGGTGGCGCTCGTCGGCGACCAGTTGTCCGACCCCGAGCCCCGGCTCGCCGAGGCCGCGTCCCATGTACTGGAGGAGTTGTTCGGTCTCGCCGCGCCCGCCGCGGACGCCCTGGCCGCCCGGCTGGCCGCCGATCCCGGGAGCTGGGTGAAGACCTGGGCCAGTGGTCCGCCCGGGCTCTGCTCCCCCGTGAAGGCCTTGGCCCGGCTCGGCGACGCCCGTGCGGTGCCCGCGCTCGCGGCGGCCCTGGAGCTGCCGCAGGTGGCGCACGACGTGGGGTTCGCGGTGGGGCACCTGGGAGCGACGGCCCGGCCGCTCGCCGGGGCGCTGCGGCGCAGGCTCGCGGAGGTGGAGCTGGACGAGGGCGCCTACGACCGGGCGAGCCCGCTGCTGGCCGGGCTGACCGCGCTGCGGGCGGGCGAGGCGGCCCCCGAGGTGCTGCGGGTGCTGCGCGGGGCGCCGGAGTACCGGGGCGAGTGGCTGCGTACGGCGGCGCTGCGGGCGCTGGGTTCGTTCGGGCCCGCCGCACGGGAGGCCGTCCCCGAGCTGCGGGCGCTGGTCCGCCGCCCGGGGACGGCGTCCGCGACGGAGGCGGCCGAGGCCCTGTGGGCGGTCTCCGGGGACGCCGACGCGGTGCTGCCGGTGCTGATCGAGGGCCTCCGGTCGGACCAGGTGCACGACCGGCGGGCGGCGGCGGTGGCGCTGGGTGCCCTCGGGCCGCGCGCCGCGGTGGTCGCGCCCCGGCTGCGCGGGCTGCTGGCGCACGAGGAGCTGTGGCTGCGGGTGGACGCGGCGATCGCGCTGTGGGAGGTGTCCGGCCGGACCCGGGAGACCGTCGCGGCACTGCTCACCGCCTGGGAGCAGAACCGCCATGTCCGGGTCCGGGTGGCAGAATGCCTGGCACGGATGGGGCCGGTCCCGGAGGGGTCGGCCGCGGCACACGTCCTGCGGAGCGAACTCGTCTCCGTACGCCGTCACAACGCGATGGACGGCGGGTACGGCAGTCATGACATCCACGAGGACGAAAAGCTCCTGGCGCTGTGCCGGCAGGCACTGCGGGGGACGGGGAAAGGAAGCACGTCATGATCATTTTCGGTACCAAGGGCTATCTCTACCAGCTGGCCGTCCTGACGATGGTGTGCGGCTGGTGCGGCAATCCGGCGGCGCACACCCTGCGCAAGCGGGTCACGAAGTTCACGCTCTTCTTCATGCCGCTGTTCCCGTTCTCGACGAAGTACGCCACGCAGTGCACGTTCTGCGGCGGGGAGCGGCAGATATCCAAGGAGGAGGCGGACCAGCTGCTCGCCCAGGCCGCGGCCGGGCAGGACGGCAACGCCTACGGCCAGGCCCCCCAGCAGCCCGGCGTCACGCCGCCCGGGCAGAACCCGTACCAGCGCTGATCCGGCCCTGCCACCGGCGCTGACCCTGCGGCGAGCGGAGGGCCACGCAACGTTACGCAGTGGTGCGAACCGGGCATTGCACACGGCTGTCCGATTAGGGTGTGAAGCCTCTGTCGTCGAGGAGGAGGCGAGAGTTGCGTCCGCACCGCACCCCGGCGGCGACCCGCACCGCCGTGTGCGCCGTCGCCGCGCTCGCCCTGCTGTCCGGCTGCGGCGCGGCGGGCGGGTTGAAGAGCGCGGGGGACGCGCCGTCGGCCGTCGAGCCCAAGGCCTTGTGGCCGGAACTGCCGCCCGCCTCCTCCGCCCCGTACGACTACGGGGAGGGCGAGACCGCGAAGATCCCGGGGATCCGGGTCACCGGCGGTGATGTGCGGCGGCTGGATCCGGTGACCGTGGCGCAGGCCGGTCTGAAGGCGAAGACGGACCGGGACAGCGGCCTGGACGAGCTGCCGGACGGCACGGTGCGGCAGATCAAGGCGTGCCGGACCGCCCCGGAGGACTGCCCGGTCCTCCCGCCGTACTACCGCGATCTGACCGGTGACGGCAGGGACGAACTGGTGCTCGGCATCCGCATGCCCGATCAGCAGCTCGCGGTGCGCGTCTACATGCCGGACGGGGGCGGGCTGACCCGGATCATGTCCACGTACGACGCCGTGATCAGCGTGGAGCTGGCGGGCCGGGACCTGATCATGCGGGCTCCCTCGGTGATCCCGGGGTACGAGTACCGCACCGCGTGGTCCTGGGACGACCGGCAGCGCGCGATGCTGCCGACCCGGGACGAGATCCTGCGGACCCCCGAGCACCGCAAGGCCCCGAGGCCGAAACGCACGCCGACGGGCGCATCGACCCCGGCCCCGTCCGCCGACGCCACCGCAGGCCCGGGAACGCCGACGCCCTCCGGCTCCGCCACGGGGACGCCATGAGGCGTCGGCGCCGGTTCCGCTCGCCCTCCTGGACCGCGAGCCTCACCTGGAAGTCCGCGGTCTTCCTCACCGCCATGTGCTGCACCCTGGCCGCCCTCCTCGGCGTCCTGGTGCACACCGCGGTCACCCGGCAGACCGTCGAGCACGCCCGGGAGAAGGCGCTGGCCCGGCTGGAGGTGGTCACCGACGCGTACGAGGCCGGGGAGCCGCTGCCCCGGGGGTCCGGCATCGACCCGCCCGGCCTGCCCGGTTCGCTGCGCGCCCTCGCGGCCGGCGGCGAGCGGGGCACGGTCGTCGCGGACGGGCCGCACCGGCCGGGCGACCCGGACGGGCAGGGCGGCCCCGCGATGTGGGCGGCGGGCCCGGCGGACGGGCGGGCGCTGTCCACCTGGACGGACTACAGCCACAGCGCCCGGACGATCGGCGGCCTCGACCGGGCGATCCTCGGCTCCTCGCTGCTGGCCATCGCCGCCACGCTGCTCGTCGGGCTGTTCGCCGTCGGCCGGGTGACCCGCCGCCTCCACCAGAGCGCCCGGGTGGCCCGCCGGATCAGCGCGGGCGATCTCGACGCGCGGGTGAACGATCCGCGGACCGCGCGTCCGGTCCGCGCCCAGGACGAGGTGGCGATCGTGGCGGGCGCGCTCGACACGATGGCCTCGACCCTCCAGCGCAAGCTCCAGACCGAGCAGCGGTTCACCGCCGATGTGGCGCACGAGCTGCGCACCCCGCTGACCGGCCTGTCGGCCGCCGCCGAACTGCTGCCGCCGGGCCGCCCGGCGGAGCTGGTGCGCGACCGGGTGCAGGCGATGCGGGCACTGACGGAGGACCTGCTGGAGATCTCCCGGCTGGACGCCCGTACCGAGCAGGTCGACCTGGCCGTGCACGATCTCGCGCCGATCGCGGAGCGGGTCGTCCGGGCGTCGGGCACCGACACCGAGGTACGGGTGAACGGCGCGGCCCGGGTGGAGACCGACCGGCGGCGGCTGGAGCGGGTGCTCGGCAACCTGGTGGCCAACGCCCACCGGCACGGGGCCCCTCCGGTGGTGCTGAGCGTGGACGGCGCGGTGGTCTCCGTACGCGATCACGGGCCCGGGTTCCCGGCGTATCTGCCGGACGGCGGGCCGCAGCGGTTCCGTACGGACGGCGCGGGCAAGGGGCACGGTCTCGGGCTGACCATCGCGCTCGGTCAGGCCCAGGTCATCGGCGCCCGGCTGGACTTCGGCAACGCGCCGGACGGCGGAGCGCTCGCCCGGTTGACCCTGCCGGAGTACGTGCGGCTCGACGACGGTGATTCCGACGGGAATCCCGGTGGGGACAGGGGTCGGCGGGGCCCGGACGACCCGGACGGCTCAACGGGGAACGCCCCTCACGCATCGTGACGCGTTGCAGACCGTGAGTGGCGATTTTAGCGTGACGATCACGAGCCCAGCTCGTGTCCCCCACGTTCCGCTTTCCTCATCGCATGGAGGCAGCATGTCCCCCCTGTCCCGCCCCTCGCGGCTCCGCCGGCTCGGTCTCTGCGTGGCCACCGGCACGCTCGCGGCGCTCACGGCCGCCGCTCCCGCCGCCATGGCGGCCGACCCCCAGCCCGTCGGCCAGCGTGCGGAGGCAAGTGCTCCGGACCCGATGTCCGACGAGCTCTCCGCCTCGGCGCTGCAGCGCGAGCACGAGGCGCAGCAGAAGGAGGCCCGCCAGGAGGCGCAGCAGCAGGGCCAGGCGCGGCCCCAGGCGCCCAAGCGGACCTACAAGGGACGGGTCATCGCCAAGCCGTACCTGCTGCTCCGTGACAAGCCGACCCGCAGCAGCCGCGTCGTCGGCTCGGTGAAGTACGGCTCGTACGTCAACATCTTCTGCAAGACGAAGGGCGACAACGTCGACGGCAACAACCGCTGGTACCTGCTGACCGACGGCACCTGGGCCTGGGGTTCGGCCCGCTACATCGAGAACATCGGCGCCGCGCCGAAGTGGTGCTGACCTCGCGTCACCCGCACATCCGCACCTGCGCCCGCCCGTGGAGCCCGGCCCCTGTCGCCGCGCGCTCCACGGGCGGGCGCAGGTGCGAAGGGGGCTCCCGACACCAGCGGGCCTGACATGAGCAAGCGGGCCTGACATGAGCAAAGGTGTGACATAAGGGAAATACCGCCCACCTCTTGCTACGTTGCGGGGCATGACCGCAACGACGGCGGACGCTCCCCCGCCCGAGCTCCGCCTGCCCAAGCGGCGTGGGGTGGAGCTCGCCCTCCTCGTCGGGGGCGTCCTGATCTCCGTCTTCGGCTATGCGGCGGTCGGCCTCACCCACGACGGCGCCGTGCCCCCGGACGTCGCCGGATACGGGGCCGGGCTCGGGGCGCTCGCGCTGCTCGCACATGTCGCGGTCCGTTTCCGGGCCTCGTACGCCGATCCGCTGCTGCTGCCGATCGCCGTGCTGCTCAACGGCCTTGGCCTGGTGCTGATCTACCGGCTCGACCTGGAGACCCCGAGGGACCAGGCCGCGCCCACCCAGCTCGTCTGGTCCACGCTCGGCGTCGCGCTGTTCACCGCCGTGGTGGTGCTGCTGCGCGACCACCGGGTGCTCCAGCGGTACGCGTACCTCTCGGTGGCCGCGGCGCTGGTGCTCCTGATCGTGCCGATCTTCTTCCCGGCGGTGAACGGGGCGAAGATCTGGATCCGGATCGGCGGACTTTCCTTCCAGCCCGGGGAGTTCGCCAAGATCCTGCTGGCGGTGTTCTTCGCCGCCTATCTGGCCGCCAACCGCAACGCGCTCGCGTACACCGGCCGCAGGGTGTGGAAACTGCAACTGCCCGCGGGCCGGGTGCTCGGGCCGATCGTGGCGATCTGGCTGCTCAGCGTCGGCGTGCTGGTGCTGGAGCGGGACCTCGGCACCTCGCTGCTGTTCTTCGGGCTGTTCGTCATCATGCTGTACGTGGCGACGGGCCGGACCGGCTGGATCGCGGTCGGGCTCCTCCTGGCGGCCGTGGGGGCGTTCGTCGTCGGCTCCTTCGAACCGCACGTCCACAGCCGGGTGCAGGACTGGCTCGACCCGTTCGCCTCGATCGACGCGGGCCGGGGCCCGGGCCAGCTCGCCCAGTCGCTGTTCGCGTTCGCGGCGGGCGGGATGCTCGGGACGGGGCTCGGCGCCGGGAACTCCATCCTGATCGGCTTCGCCGCCAAGTCCGACTTCATCCTCGCGACCGCGGGCGAGGAGCTGGGCCTGTGCGGGCTGACCGCGATCTTCCTGCTCTACGCCCTGCTCGTGGCGCGCGGCTACCGGGCCGGGCTCGCCCTGCGCGACCCGTTCGGGCGGCTGCTCGCCATCGGCCTCGCCTCGATCCTGGCGCTCCAGGTGTTCGTGATCGCGGGCGGGGTGATGGGGCTGATCCCGCTGACCGGGATGGCGATGCCGTTCCTCGCGCAGGGCGGCTCGTCCGTCGTCACCAACTGGATCATCGTGGCGCTGCTGATCCGGGTCAGCGACGTGGCGCGGCGGCCCCATCCCGAGCAGGTGGAGACCGGGGTCGTCGCGGCGGCCGTGGAGGAGGAGAACCGGTGATCCGCTACATCCGGCGGGCCGCCGCCTTCTGTCTGCTGCTGCTCGTGGCGCTGCTCGTCAACGCGGCCCGCGTCCAGCTCTTCGAGGCCGACGAGCTGGACGACAACCCGGCCAACCGCCGTGCCGCCATCGTCCGTTACGACCAGCCGCGCGGGAACATCCTGGTCGGCGACCGGCCCGTGACCGGCAACAAGGAGACCGGCGAACAGCTCAGCTTCGAGCGCACCTATCTGCACGGTCCGCTGTACGCGCCGGTGACCGGATACGCCTCGCAGACGTACGGCACCACGCTGATCGAGAACGCCGAGGACGCCGTGCTGTCCGGTACGGACTCGCTGCTGGCGCCGCTGCCCTTCTGGAACGAGTTCACCCGCGGCCGGCAGCCGGGCGGCGATGTCGTCACGACCGTCAAGGCGTCGATGCAGCAGGCCGCGTACGAGGGGCTGCGCGGACGGCGCGGCGCGGTGGCGGCCCTGGACCCGTCGACGGGCGCGATCCTGGCCCTGGTGTCCACCCCCTCGTACGACCCCGAGCGGCTGTCCGGGACCGGGGCGGCGGTGACCGACGCGTGGTCCCGGCTCAACGACTCCACGAGCCTGCCGATGCTCAACCGGGCCATCCGGCAGACCTACCCGCCGGGCTCCACGTTCAAGATCGTGACGGCGGCGGCGGCCCTGGACGACCGGGTGGTGACGGACGCCGACGCGGCCACGGACACCCCGTCGCCGTATGTCCTGCCGGGGACGCGGACGACCCTGCCGAACGAGGCGAGGGGCTGCGAGAACGCGTCGCTGGCGGACGCGATCCGGGTCTCCTGCAACACGGTGATGGCCCATCTGGGGGTGGAGGTCGGCCTCGACGGGATGGTGGAGACGGCGGAGAAGTTCGGCTTCAACGACACCGGGCTGCGCATTCCGTCCGGGGTGGCGAGGAGCAACTTCGACACGGACATGAGCGAGGACCAGCTGGCCCTGTCCTCGATCGGGCAGTTCAACACGACGGCGACCCCGCTCCAGATGGCGATGGTCGCGTCGGCGGTCGCCAACGGCGGGGATCTGCGCCGTCCGCATCTGGTGGACCGGGTGACCACGAACACCGGGGACACCGTCCGGCAGGAGGGGTCGGAGTCGTACGAGCGGCCGATGAACCCGGCGACGGCCGTGCAGCTCCAGCGGATGATGGTCGAGGTGGTGGAGAACGGCACCGGGTCGAACGCGGCGATCGACGGGGTCCGGGTCGGCGGCAAGACCGGCACCGCCCAGCACGGCGTCGACAACTCCGGTCTGCCGTACGCCTGGTTCATCTCCTGGGCCCAGGCTCCCGACTCCGGCCGCCCCGCCGTCGCGGTGGCGGTGGTGGTGGAGGACGCCGCCGCCGACCGGGCCGACATCAGCGGCGGCGGCAGCGCGGCCCCGATCGCCCGGGCCGTGATGGAGGCGGCGCTGGCGGAGCAGGAGTAGTCCGCCCGTCCGGCCAGGGGCCCGCACCGTCAGACTGACCGCATGACACCCACGACCTCCGCCGTGGCGCGGGCCCTGGAGCGGATCGAGCGGCTGGACCCGGCGCTGCACGCGTTCATCGAGGTCTGGCCGGACGAAGCGCCGGCCCGGGAGCGGGAGGCCGTGGCGCGGCGGCTCCCCCTGGGCGGGCTGCCGTTCGCGGTGAAGGGCCCTTCCGGCATCCGCTCGTACGCGGCCCGCCGGCTCATCGCGGCGGGCGGGGTCCCGGTGGGCGCGACCTCGGTGCCCGGGCCCGGTACCGTCTGGCAGACCTGGGGGCAGGGGGCGCACGGCCGTACGGTCAACCCGTGGCGGGCGGACCGGACTCCGGGCGGCTCGTCGGCCGGATCGGCGGTCGCGGTGGCGGCCGGGATGGCGGAGGCGGCGACGGGCAGCGACGGGGCCGGCTCGGTCCGCATCCCGGCCGCCTGGTGCGGGGTGTTCGGGCTGAAGACGACGAACGGGCTGCTCCCCTCCCCCGACCGGACCGGGCTGGCGTCGGCCGGGGTGTTCGCCGGGTCGGCGGCGGCAGCGGAGCCGTATCTGCGCCAGATGCTGGGCGGCGGCCGCACGCCGGACGAGGCCTTCGGGCTTCCGCTGCCACTCCCTCTGCCCGCCGTGTACAGCGAGGACCTCGGGTTCGCCGAGGTGGACCCGGAGGTGGCGGCCGTCGTCCGGGCGGCCGTGGACCGGCTCGTCGCGGCGGGGACCGTCCGCCTGCTGGACCGCGACGCCGGGCTGCTCGACCCGGCGGGCGCCTGGACGGCGGTACGGGGCGGGGCGCCGGACGCCCCGGAGGCGGTGCGGGTGCGGCGGACGAACGACGAGCGGCTGGAGACGCTGTTCTCCGGCGGGGCCCTGCTGCTGACCCCGGCCACCCCGAACCGGCCGCACGGCCACGAGGGCCCGGGCTCCCGCTACTCCACGGCGCTCACCTGGGCGTTCAACCTGAGCGGGCATCCGGCGGCGAGCCTGCCCGCCGGGTTCACCGGGGACGGCTGCCCGGTGGGGCTCCAGGTGGTGGCACCGCGCGGCGCGGACCTGGGGCTGCTCGCCGCGGCCCGCGCGGTGGAGGACGCCCTGCCCGCCGCACCGGCGCCGCCGCTGCCGGGGCGCCGCTGAGCGAAGGTCAGCCGATCGGCCGGCGGATCTCCTCGCGGACCTCGGCCGTCTCCTCCGCGACCGCCGCCAGGTCGATGGACTTGGGGTCCTTGAGCAGGGTCTCCGGGCGGATCACCCCGATCATCGCGGCGGTGTTGTCGTCGCCCCAGGCGCACATGGGGATGCTGACGAGGCCGCCGGACTCCTTCGACTGCACGACCTGGCACTCGACCGTGATGGTGTACCCCTCGGGCCGGAACTTCCTGGGCGGCACGACGAGCTTCGCGCCGTCGGCCTCCGCCGCCCCCTCCATGATCTTGCCTCGCATGAAATCGGGGCTGGCCAGCCGCCCGTACATCCCGGAGAGCACCAAGGCGCCGCCCTTGGCCGAGGTGTAGTGCGCCACGACCGCCTCGGCGTCCCGGATGCTGGCGTCGGGGGTCTTCTCGATCTCCTCGCCCTCGGTCTCCGAGAGGTCCTGCTCCAGACTGAACTCGCCGTCCAGGAGCTTCTTCTCCACGACGAGTTCGTACTCCGCCTTCGGGTACACCAGGTCGGCGCCCTTGTCGGCGAGCTGGGTGACCCCGAAGACGATCCCGCCCGCCGCCAGGACCGCGCCGACCGCGATCCCGACGATCAGCCCGGTCCGCTTGCGGCGCGGGGGCTGCGGTCCCTGGGGCGGCCAGCCGCCGCCCGCGCCCGGAGGGCCGGGCTGACCCCAAGCGCCCTGCTGGGGCGGGGGCTGCTGCGGGTAGCCGTAGGGCTGCTGGTGCGGCACGGCCCCCGGCGCGGCCGGAGGCGGGCCGCCGTACGGATTCTGCGGGTGCGGCGGCCCGTACGGGCCCTGCGGCGGATGCGGCGGGGTGGTCATGCGCTCACGGTACGGCAGGTTTGCGAACGGAATTTCGATGCGCCGATATCGGTATCAGGTCGAAAGCAAGGCGTCTCGGGCGCCTGCCTCGCCGCCCTCTCGCCTCAGGTCGCCCCTCGCCTCAGGCGGCCCCCTCGCTTCAGGCGGCCTCCTCGCCGCCCTCCTCGATCGCCTCCGCGACCTCCGCCACCCGGGCCTCCTCCTCGGCGGCGAAGCGGTCCCGGTCCAGTTGCTCGGCTATCTCCTCGTCCTCGGACATCAGCAGGTCGAGGTTGGAGTCGCCGAGTTCGAGGACGCCCATGTCGACGTACGCCTTCTGGAGGCGCGGGCCCCACAGGCCGATGTCCTTGACGCACGGGACGATGCGGCTGAAGAGCAGCTTCCGGAAGAGCTGGAGGTACTCCGAGTGTTCCGAAAGGTCCTTCGCCTCCTGCTTGCCGATGCCGAAGTTCTCCAGGACCTCGACCCCGCTGAGCCGGTCCCGCATCAGGTAGCAGCCCTCGATGACGAACTCCTCGCGCTCGCGCAGTTCGGCGTCGCTCAGCTGCTTGTAGTAGTCGCGCAGCGCCATCCGCCCGAAGGCGACGTGCCGGGCCTCGTCCTGCATGACGTACGCGAGGATCTGCTTGGGCAGCGGCTTGGTCGTCGTGTCGCGGATCATCCCGAAGGCGGCCAGCGCCAGACCCTCGATCAGGACCTGCATGCCGAGGTAGGGCATGTCCCAGCGGGAGTCGCGCAGGGTGTCGCCCAGCAGTCCCTGGAGGTTGTCGTTGACGGGGTAGAGCATGCCGATCTTCTCGTGCAGGAAACGGCCGTAGATCTCGGCGTGCCGGGCCTCGTCCATGGTCTGGGTGGCGGAGTAGAACTTGGCGTCCAGGTCGGGGACGGACTCCACGATGCGCGCCGCGCAGACCATCGCGCCCTGCTCGCCGTGCAGGAACTGGCTGAACTGCCAGGAGGTGTAGTGCTTGCGCAGCTCGCCCCGGTCCTTCTCCGTCATCTTCGCCCAGTGCGGGGTGCCGTACAGGGTGAGCGCCTCGTCGGGGGTGCCGAGCGGGTCGGCGGGGTCGACCTCCAGGGACCAGTCGATGCGCTTGTTGCCGTCCCACTGCTTGTCCTTGCCCTTCTGGTAGAGGGCGAGGAGGCGTTCGCGGCCGTCGTCGTAGTCCCAGCTGAACCGGGCGGCTCCGGTGGCGGGGACCTGCCAGATCGGTTCGGCGGGCGGGCTGGTGTAGAGCTCATGGGTGGACACGGACGGCTCCTTCGCCTCGGACAGCGGGACGTGATCGACAAGTTCCGTGACGCCGAAGGCAGTTGAGCGCGTGCGTCAGCCGCCTCCCCGGCAGGTTCACACGTTGGTAGACATCGGGTCAACAAGTCGGACGGAACCGTGCGCAAGGGATTGACGGCCTTGTTGACGGGCAGTCTCATAAGAGGTGACCGCCGGTAACTCCCGTTTGCTGTGACTCCTGTTCCCGGTGACTCCTGTTTCCGGCCCCCTGTGAGGTACTCCCGCCATGACGACCGTCACCGCTCGCGATGCGACCGTGCTCCGCGACGCGCTCGGGCCGCTCCGCGACCGCGAGCAGATCGCCCTGCGGCTGCTCGAATCCTCGGCCAAGCACTCCTTCGACCCCGACACCGAACTCGACTGGGACGCGGCGATCGAGGACGGCAAATGGTTCTGGCCGCCGGAGCTGCTCTCGCTGTACGGGACCCCGATGTGGGACCGGATGTCCGAGGAGCAGCGGCTCGACCTCTCCCGGCACGAGGCCGCGGCCCTGGCCTCGCTCGGCATCTGGTTCGAGATCATCCTGATGCAGCTGCTGGTCCGGCACATCTACGACAAGCCCGTCACCAGCAACCACGTCCGCTACGCGCTCACGGAGATAGCCGACGAGTGCCGGCACTCGATGATGTTCGGCCGCATGATCGACTGGGGCGGCGCCCCGACGTATCCGGTGCCGCGCGTCTACCACAACCTCGCGCGGGTCCTGAAGACCGTCTCCACCACCCCCGGTTCGTTCGCCGCGACCCTGCTCGGCGAGGAGATCCTCGACTGGATGCAGCGCCTCACCTTCCCGGACGAGCGGGTGCAGACCCTGGTGCGCGGGGTGACCCGCATCCATGTCATCGAGGAGGCCCGGCACGTCCGGTACGCCCGGGAGGAGCTGCGCCGCCAGATGGTGACCGCCCCGCGCCGGGAGCGGGAACTGACCAAGGTCAGCTGCGGCGAGGCGGCCCGGGTGTTCTCCGTCTGCTTCGTGAACCCGCAGGTGTACGAGAACGTCGGCCTGGACCGCCGGGAGGCCGTCGCCCAGGTGAAGGCGAGCGGCCACCGCGCGGAGGTCATGCAGTCCGGCGCGAAACGGCTCACGGACTTCTTCGACGACATCGGGCTGCTGAACGGCGTCGGCCGCCGGCTGTGGCGAAGCTCCGGTCTGCTGGCCTGAGGTGCACCGGCGCATACCGTCTAGGCTCGGGGGCATGACGTCCACCGCCGCAGTCCCGCCGCCCCGGGCGACGTACCGGAGGCTCAGCGTCGAGGAGCGCCGCGCCCAGCTGCTGCTCGCCGCGCTCGGCCTCTTCGCCCACCGGGCGCCCGACGAGGTGTCGCTCGACGAGGTGGCGGTGGCGGCCGGGGTGTCCCGGCCGCTCGTCTACCGCTACTTCCCGGGCGGCCGGCAGCAGTTGTACGAGGCCGCGCTCGGCTCGGCGGCCGACGAGCTGACGCTCTGCTTCACCGAGCCGCCGGTGGGCCCGCCGACCGAGCGGGTCGCCCGGGTCCTGGACCGCTATCTGCGCTTCGTCGACGAGCACGACACCGGGTTCAGCGCCCTGCTGCGCGGCGGCAGCGTCGTGGAGACCTCCCGTACGACGACGATCGTGGACGGGGTGCGCCGGGCGGCGGCCGACGAGATCCTGCGGCACCTCGGGCGGATGGCCGGGGCCGGGGAGCAGCCCGCCGGGCCGAGGCTGCGGATGATGGTGCGCAGTTGGATCGCGGCCGTCGAGGCGGCGTCGCTGATGTGGCTGGACGACGGGAAGCAGCCGGCCGCGGCCGAGCTGCGCGGCTGGCTGGTCGACCATCTGATCGCCCTGCTCGCCGCGACCGCCGCCACCGACCCGGAGACCGCGGCGGTGGTGAACGACCTGCTGGCCCTGGAGACCTCCGAAGGCCCGGCCGGACAACTCGCGGAACGGGTGATTCCGGTCGTCGCGGAGGCGGCGCACCTGCTGCCCGCGTCCCCTGCGTCAGACTGACCGGGTGAAGAGCGAGAACACCCCTTTCCGCGGCGGCCCCCTGGACGGCCGGGTCCTGCCGATCCTGCTGGGCCCGACCGGCCATCCGCCG
This sequence comes from Streptomyces globisporus, assembly GCA_014649555.1. Lineage (GTDB taxonomy): Bacteria > Actinomycetota > Actinomycetes > Streptomycetales > Streptomycetaceae > Streptomyces > Streptomyces globisporus. The sequence continues at coordinate 328,105 of BMTG01000001.1, forward strand.
AAGTGGTACGAGGTCCCGGTGCCCTCCCCCGACGGCGGCCCCGCCACGGTCCACGCCTACCAGCGGGTCCCGGCCGGCTACACCAAGCGGCTCGGGCTCCAGCGCGGCTGGGTGTACGAGTACGCCCCCGGCGGCCGTGAGCACCGCACGCTCAAGTGGCCCTGGTCCAAGCCCCCGCGCCGCGACTGAACGACGGCGGGCGGTCCCCGCGTACGGCACAGGCCCTAAGCCCCACCGGCAATTGAGGGGCGGCGTCGCGGGGCTGGGCACGCACATCTGCGGCGTAGTCGTCAATCACCATGGCTCCGCCATGCCTCGATCCTCCGCCTTGCAGCTGCACGCACCCACCCCCCGCTCCTTCTCCCCACCCCCCAATTGCCGGTGGGTCTAAGATCGACGGTCAGGCGCCGGGGACGGGCCATCCGGCCGCCGCACAACGGTCACAAGGGGGTGCGCCATGGAGGCGCTGCGTCAGGACGATCCACGCCGCTTCGGCCGCTTCACCGTGCTGGCCCGCTTCGACGAAGGCGCGAGCGCCGTACGGTACGTGGCCCGGGACATCGCGACCGGCGAGAGCGCCCTCATCACCGCCGCGCGCCCCGAGCTGGCCGCCGTCCCCGTCTTCAGCCGCCGCTTCCAGGCCGAGGCCCGCACCGCCGAACGCCTCGCGGGCGGCTGGGTGGCCCCGCCCCTGGACACCGGCGACCCGGCGGAGACACCGGCGGACGGGGCGGAACCCCTGTGGACGGCGGCGGGTTACGTCCCCGCGCTGCCGCTGGCCGAGGCGATCGGGATCGCCGGTCCGCTGCCCGAGCGGGCGCTGCGGATACTGGGCGCGGGCATCGCCGAGATCCTCTCCCGGGTGCACGCCGCCGGCTCCGTGCTCCAGGGCCTGGCCCCCGGCACGGTGCTGCTGGCCGCCGACGGCCCCCGCCTCACCGCCTTCGGCCCGCTGGGCGCCGCCGCGTCGGCGGAGGCCCGTCCGGGCGGCCAGCTGTCGGTACGGCTCGGCTATCTGACGCCCGAGCAGATCGAGGGCAAGGAGGTCTCCGCCGCCTCCGACCTGTTCGTGCTGGGGCTGCTCCTGGCGTACGCGGCGACCGGGACGACCCCGTTCACGGAGGGCCCGGCCGAGGAGGCCACCCGCCGGATCGCCGAGGACGAACCCGAACTCGACGCCGTACCGCAGGAGTTGCGCGAGCTGATCGCGAGCTGCCTGGCGAAGGACCCGGATCAGCGGCCCACCGCCGGCACGGTCGCCGCCGGACTGGCCCTGGAGGGCGCGGCGGGCCTCGCCCGGGGCGGCTGGCTGCCCGAACCGCTCGCGGTGGCGGTGGCGGACCAGGAGGCGCGGGTTCTGGCCCTGGAGGTGCCGGAGGAGGGCGCCGCGGCGGAGCCCGGGCAGGCCGATACCCCCGCCGCCCCCGAGGACGCCCGGCCCGAGGCCCCCCGGACGCTCCGGGAGCCGGAGAGCGCACGCACAGCCCCGGAGCCGGAGGACGCCCGGCCGCTGCCCGCGCCGCCGCTGGAAGCGCCCGCGCTCCGGAAGCCCGCCGACGCGGCCGCATCGGCATCGGCATCCGCGGGGGACGGAGACATCGGTGAGGACCGGGGCACCACCCGGTTCCTCAACACCGGGCCGCGCCCGCCGCAGAACGACCGGCCGACCACCCAGCTCGCGCTCCCCCACGAACTCACCGCGGCCGCCCCGGCGGCGCACCCCGTGCAGCCCGCCGCTCCGCTCGCCCTGCCCGCCGCACCCGTCACCCCGCAGCCGCACAGCCACACGCACGGCGGGCCCGCCCCGTACCCGGCGGCCGCGCTCCCGGCCGGGCCCGCGGGTCCGGCCGGCCCCGGCCAGGGGCCGATGGTGTCGTTGCCGCTGCCTCCCGCACCGGCCCCGGCGCCCGACCCCGCCGCGAGCCGGCGGACCCTGCTGACCATCGCGGCGGCGGCCGTCGGCGGGCTGATCGTGGGCGGCGGTTCGGTCGCCGCGCTCGGGTCCGGCGACACCGCCCGGGCGACGGACGACAAGCCCGCGCCCAAGCCCCGCCGTACGCTCCCGGGCCAGGCCCCCGAGCCGCGCTGGATCTACGCGCACCCGGCCTCCGAGTCGTCCCCGCTCACCACCGCGCTCTGGCAGGACAAGCTGCTCGTGGTGACCAGCGAGAGCCAGGCCAGCGCCGTGGACCTGCGCACCGGCAAGCGGCTGTGGCAGCGCGCGGACGGGGCGAAGGGACAGGCCGCGCCGGCGGCGGGCGCCGATCTGGTCTTCGTGGCGAGCCCGACGGAGTTCCTGTGGCTGTCGCCGGAGAACGGCAAGGTCGTCCACCGCGTGCGCTACACCGAGGCCTTCGACGACCTGCCGGGGCTCACCGTCGGGCGGCTGGCCGGGAGTTCCGGGCCGGTCATCTGGTTCACCGGGTCGCACACGGTCACGGTGAAGGCCCCGAAGCCGAAGAAGGGCAAGAAGAAGGGCAAGGACAAGGAAGTCGTCGAGGCCTACTTCTTCGCGTACGACATCGTGCAGCGCAAGGAGCTGTGGCGGACCCCCGTGCCCGCGGGCCGCGCCCCCGGCACCCCCGCCTACCGGGTGGTCGCGGAGCGCTCCGCCGACGTCCTCGTACGGCAGGACGCGGCCAGTCTGACGGCGGCCGAGGTCAAGAAGGCCAAGGGGAAGGGGTCGGTCCGCTCGTTCGACCAGAAGACCGGCAAGCTGCTGTGGACCAGGCAGTACGGCGCGGCCTCCCTGGAGGCCGCCACCTCGGGTGACGAGGACGGGACGCTGTACGCGGCGGTCGGCCAGGACCTCCAGGCCTTCGAGGCGGACACGACGAAGCCGCTGTGGCGCGTCGAGGGCAGTGACGGTTCGTGGTTCGGCACCCCGCTGATCGCCGGGCCGCTGATCCACACCACCGAACGCAGCCGGCTGGTCGGCGCGGTGGAGCGGGAGAGCGGGCGGCTCGTATGGCGCCGCTCCACCGAGGTGCCGGGCACCGGCCCCGCCCCCTCGCTCACGCTGAGCGGCAGCGGGAAGACCCTGATCGCCGCCGACGCCATCCAGGTCACGGCGTTCTCGGCGGCCGACGGCGAACGGCTGTGGAAGTTCCAGGACATCGGGTCGGCCGCCCCGAAGGGCGAGACGGTCAGCGCGTCGTACCGGACGCTCGCCTTCGGCGAGACCGTCGTCGTCCAGCGGGACCGGTCCTTCTACGCCTTCCCGGTGGCCTGAGGCGGGCCGCCGTCCGGGGGATGCCCCGGGCGGCGCGCCGCGCGGTGCTTGCATCACCCGACGCCGAGTGACCGGATTAATAGGATTCGCTCACTTATAGACGGGTCCATTGCCGGGCCGCGTCTCCGTCAAGGAGGTGATGTCGTGTCAGGCAGGCTCCTGCGCGCGGTCTGCACGACCGTGCTGACCACGGCGCTCACGGTCTCGCCGGCCACCGTCGCTTCGGCCGAGCCCGGCCCCGTACCGTCCGAGGAAGCCGACGCGACGGACACCACGGACGCGGACACAGACCCGCCGGACGCGGACGCGGACACGGACACCACGGACGAGGACGCCGACACCGACGCCGGCACGGACGCGGCGGGCGAGGACACCGCGGACACCGACACGGACGCGGCGGAGGTCGACGCCGAGACCGCACTCGCCGCCCCCGAGGCGCCCAGAAGCGTCGCCACCCTGCTGCGCGAGCTCCAGACCCGCTACCAGGCCGCGGAGGAGGCGAGCGAGACCTACAACGCCACCGCCGGGAAGCTGAAGCAGCGCACGGCCCAGCTGAAGAAGGTGAACGCGGACCTGGCGAAGGCGCGGGCCGCGCTGGAGATGAGCCGCGGGGACGCCGGACGGCTGGCCCGGGAGCAGTACCAGGGGCGTACGGAGTTCTCCGCGTACCTCCGGCTGCTGCTGGCCCACGACCCCCAGCGGGCCCTGGACCAGAGCCATGTCGTGGGGCGGCTGGCGGCGAACCGCGCGGCGACGGTGGACCGGCTCACCGACTCCGCCCGGCGCGCCGACCAGTTGGCCGCCGCGTCCCGAAAGGCGCTGGACCAGCAGAAGAAGCTCGCCGCGCGGCAGAAGAAGCAGCGCGATGCCGTGAACGGCAAGCTCAGGGAGGTCGAGGGCCTGCTCGCCACGCTCTCCGAGGAACAGATCGCCCAGCTCGCCGGTCTCGAACAGCAGGGCGTGGACAAGGCCCAGCGTGAGCTGGTGGCCTCCGGGGCGCTCAGCTCCACCCGGCCGCCGACCCGGCAGGGCGGTGACGCGGTCGCGTACGCGGTCCGGCAGATCGGCAAGCCGTACGTGTGGGGCGCCGAGGGGCCCGACTCCTTCGACTGCTCCGGGCTCACCTCCCAGGCCTGGTCGGCGGCGGGGCGGACGATCCCGCGCACCTCGCAGGAGCAGTGGAAGCGGCTCCCGAGGGTGCCGGTGTCCGCGCTGCGCCCCGGGGACCTGGTGATCTACTTCCCGAAGGCGACCCATGTGGCGCTGTACATCGGCGACGGCCTGGTGGTGCAGGCGCCCCGCCCCGGCGCGAAGGTCAAGGTGTCACCGCTGGCGTCGAACCCGCTGCTGGGGGCCGTACGCCCCGACCCCGGCGGCGCCCCGCTGTCGGCGTACACCCGCCCGGAGCTGCCCGAGGGCGCGCGCGAAGGTTCGGACACGGGGTACGGCACGGACGCGGCGCCGAACACGCCCTAGGAACAGACCTCGGCGGCCGGACCGGCGGTGCGGGTCCGGCCGCCGAGGCGGTGACCGGGACGCTAGGCCCCGGCGACCGAGGCCAGGTAGGCGTTCGTCTTCTCCGGCTCGTAGAAGAAGTTCTCGAAGTCCGCCGGGTCGTTGAACCCGTTGGCGAAGCGGTTCGCGACCGGCTGGAGCTGGCCGGCGGCGCCGATCAGGTTCAGCACGTGCTCCGGCGGGACGCCGAGCATCGCGTTGGTCCACTTGGTGACGTGCTGCGCGGTCTCCCAGTAACGGTCGAACGTGGACTGCATCCACGCCGCGTCGAACTCCTTCTCGCCGTGCTCGACGATCGCGTCCAGGTACGCGTTCGCGCACTTGGAGGCCGAGTTGGAGCCCTGGCCGGTGATCGGGTCGTTGGCCACGACGACGTCCGCGACACCCAGGACCAGGCCACCGCCGGGCAGCCGCCCGATCGGCTTGCGGACCGTGGGGGCGTAGCGGCCGGCGAGGGTGCCGTTGGCGTCGGTCAGCTCGACCTTGGTGGCGCGGGCGTACTCCCACGGCGTGAACTTCTCCATCAGCTCCAGCGTCTTCGCCAGGTGCTCGGAGGGGTCCTTGATGCCCTGGAAGGCGTCGAGCGGTCCGCCCGGGATGCCCTCCCAGAAGAGGATGTCGGCGCGGCCGGAGGTGGTGAGCGTCGGCATGACGAACAGCTCGCCGACGCCCGGCACCAGGTTGCAGCGGACCGCGTCGAACTCCGGGTGCTCCGGGCGCGGTCCCATGCCGTGGACGTACGCCACGGCCAGCGCGCGCTGCGGGGCGTCGAACGGCGAACGGGCCGCGTCCCGGCCGAACATGGAGACCAGTTCGCCCTTGCCGGCCGAGACCATCACCAGGTCGTAGGTGCGGGAGAAGTAGTCCAGGTCGGAGACGGCCGCCCCGTGGATGACGAGCTGTCCGCCGCGCTGGGCGAAGGTCTCCATCCAGCCGGCCATCTTCACGCGCTGGTCGACGGACTGGGCGTACCCGTCCAGCTTGCCGACCCAGTCGATGGCGCGGGAGGAGTCGGGGGCGGCGACGGAGACGCCGAGGCCCTCGATCTTGGGGGCCTGGGACTCCCAGAAGTTCAGCTGGTAGTCCCGCTCGTGCTGGAGCGCGGTGTGGAACATGCACTGCGTCGACATGACCCGGCCGGAGCGGATCTCGTCGGCGGTCCGGTTGGACATCAGGGTGACTTCGTAGCCTCTGGACTGCAGCCCCAGGGCCAGCTGGAGCCCGGACTGACCGGCTCCGACTATGAGTATCTTCCGCATCGCGGCTCTCCGTGCTCCGTCGTTTCTGAATTCGAGGCGTCAGGCGGGGGTGACGTCGAGAGCATGGCCCACGAGGGCCAGCAGTGACTCGACGACGGTGATCCTGTTACGCGCGTCCATGATCACTATCGGCACCTGCGGGGGTACGGTCAGGGCCTCCCTGACGTCCTCCGCCTCGTAACCGGGGGTCCCCTCGAAGTGGTTGACCGCCACGATGTAGGGCAGGCCGCAGCTCTCGAAGTAGTCGAGCGCCGGGAAGCAGTCCTCCAGACGCCGGGTGTCGGCGAGGACGACCGCGCCGATCGCCCCGCGCACCAGGTCGTCCCACATGAACCAGAAGCGCTGCTGGCCCGGGGTGCCGAAGACGTACAGCACGAGATCGTCGTCGAGAGTGAGCCGGCCGAAGTCCATGGCCACCGTCGTGGTGGTCTTCTCCGGCGTCGCGGAGAGGTCGTCGGTCTCCTCGCTGGCCTGGGTCATCAGCGCTTCGGTCTGGAGCGGTGTGATCTCGGATACCGAGCCGACGAACGTCGTCTTGCCGACGCCGAATCCGCCCGCCACCACGATCTTGGTGGCGGTGGGAGCACGGGTGTGGTCGAGCTGCCAGGCCTGGAGGGACTCCTCGGCCTGGTCCTGGGGCCGGGTCGGCCGGTCGTCCCGGGAGCCCGGCTGACGCGGGGCGAAGAGCGGCGCCTCAGAGACGGCGGAGTCCATTGAGCACCCTTTCGAGCAGTGCGCGGTCGGGCTGGCCGGTGCCGTGACCGGTTCCGTACACGCGGATCTTTCCTTGGTCGGCCAGGTCGCTGAGCAGCACCCGGACGACTCCGAGCGGCATCTTCAACAGGGCCGAGATCTCCGCGACCGTACGCATGCGGCGGCAGAGTTCGACGATGGCCTGGAGCTCCGGCATGATCCGCGAGGCGAGGTTGCCGTTGGTGAGTTCGCGGCGCTCCTCGGGTGCTTCGAGGGCGGCGACGAACGTCTCGACCAGCAGGACGTGCCCGAACCGGGTGCGGCCGCCGGTGAGGGAGTACGGGCGGACCCGGGCGGGGCGCTTGTCGGCCCCGCGGACGGGGAGCCGGGGGGCGGGTTCCGCTGCGGCGGTGGTCACAGGGCGCTCTCCATCGATGTGCGCAGCTCGCTGCGGAGTTCGGGGGTGAGGACGTGTCCGGCCCGGCCGACGAAGAGGGCCATGTGGTACGCGACGACGCTCATGTCGCAGTCCGGGGCGGCATGGACGCCGAGGAGGGAGCCGTCGCTGATCGACATGACGAAGACGCTGCCCTCGTCCATGGCGACCATCGTCTGTTTCACGCCGCCGCCGTCCATCAGCTTCGCGGCTCCGACGGTCAGCGAACCGATGCCGGAGACGATCGTGGCGAGGTCGGCGCTGGATCCCTTGGGGCCGTCCGACGGTCCGGCGGCCTTCGCCTCGTGATGGCCGGGGTCGGAGGAGAGCAGCATCAGGCCGTCGGACGAGACGACGGTGACCGAGTGGACCCCTGGCACCTCCTCCACGAGATTGCTCAGCAACCAGTGAAGGTTCCGGGCCTCGGTACTCAGCCCGAATGTGCTGGGCGCAGTCAACTGCGTGCCTCCTCGACTGTGTCCCCCGTCTCGTCGTTCCGTGTGTCCGGTGCGGCGCCTGTGGTGTGCGCGGTGGTGCTCTCGTGCCCCGTACGCCCCGTGGGTACGCCCCCGGGCTGGGCGACGGCGATGCCGCCGGTCTCGGCGATCTCGGCCTCGACGTCGCGCCGGCCTTCCTTCGCCGCCTGGTGGAAGCTGCCGAGCCGGCGGCGCAGGGCGTCCCGGTCAAGGCCGCCGGTGCGTCCGGGGGCGGGGGTCGCGTCGGGCCGGGCCACCTTGGGGGTGCGCTTCGGCAGTCCCTTGTCGGTGACTCGGCCGGCCTCGGGGCGGCGGGGGCCGGGGACGGTCTCGGCGGGGGCGTCGGGCGCTGCGACCGCCTCGGCCGCTTCGGCTGCCTCGGCGCGGGGCGAGGGGCGGAACGCGGGCCCGTCCGGGTCCTGGTGGCCGGGTCCGGTCTCGGCCGGGCGCTCGTGGCGGTCGGGGCCGATGGCGTACGGGTCGGCGGGCGGTGTGACCTCTTCCGCCGGGGCCGCGGGCGGCTTCGGCAGCCGGACCTGCAGCGTGATCTCCGACTCCGACTCGGCGTCGGTGTCCGCGTCGGTCCCGGCTTCGGTCCCGGCCTCCGCGACCGGCTGCCGGACCTCCTGCGTCCGGTCCTGCGGCGGTACGGCGGTGGCTTCCGGGCTCTCGTCGGCGTTCTCGGCCGGGGCGCTCGCGGCGTCGGCGTTCTCGGTGGCGTCGGCGTTCTCGCGGATCGTCCGCTCGGCTGCGGCGATCATCGGATCGGTATCGGTGTCGGTGTCGGCCGGGCCGGGCTCGACGGCCGTCCCGGCGGCCGTCTCGGGGGCGTTCTCCGCGTCGGCCACCGGCTCGGGCAGCGCGGCCGGCTGCGGGGAACGGCTGGGCAGGGCGTTGGAGTTGGCTTCGGCCACCGAGCCCGGGAGGTTGAGTGTGGGCGCGTCGCCGGGCAGTTGCACGGCGGGCGGGGTGGCGGCGGGCAGCGTTTTGGGCAGCAGGGCCTGCGGCAGGACGACGACGGCCGTCACTCCACTCCCCTTCTGCTCGCGCAGCTGGACCCGCACCCCGTGCCGGGCGGCCAGCAGCGACGTCACCTGGAGACCGAGTCCGGCGCCGTCGGCATTCTGCTCACCGGCCTCGAACGAGGCCGGGTCCGCCAGCCTGGCATTCAGCTCTTCCATCCGGACGGTCGACATGCCGATGCCCTCGTCCGACACGGAGAGCATCACCTCGCCGCTCTCCAGCAGCCAGCCGGACAGCTCGACATGGGAGTCCGGCGGGGAGAAGGAGGTGGCGTTCTCCAGGAGTTCGGCCAGCAGGTGGCTGAGGTCGTCGGCGGCGAACCCGGCGATCTGGGCGTGCGGCGGCAGGGACTGGATGGTGACCCGTTCGTACCGCTCGATCTCGCTGACGGCGGCGCGCGCCACGTCGACCAGCGGGATCGGCCCGGCGTGGCCGTGGCCGTGCTCGGCGCCCGCGAGGACGAGCATGTTCTCGCTGTGGCGGCGCATGACCGTGGCCATGTGGTCGAGCTTGAAGAGGGTGGCCAGGCGCTCCGGGTCCTGCTCGCGCTCCTCCAGCCCCTCGATGACGCCGAGCTGCCGCTCGACGAGGCCGAGGGTGCGCAGCGAGAGGTTGACGAAGGTGTGGTGGACCGTGTTCCTGAGCTGTCCGAGCTGGGTGGCGAGTTCAGCGGTCCGCTCCTGGAGTTCGGTCCGCTGCTGCGCCAGGGACTCGCGGCTCTTGATCAGGCCGGAGCGTTCGGCGGTGAGGCTCTCGACGCGTCCGCCGAGGTCCTGGTGGAGGTCGGTGAGCTTGCCGTGGAGGGCGTTCATCGACCGGACGACCTGGGCGAACTCGTCGTTGCGGCCGGTGTAGCGGACCGGTTCGGCGTTCTCGGGGTCCTCGGCCAGACGCGCGGCGCCGATGCGCAGGACGGCGAGCGGCTGGGTGAGGGTGCGGGCGACGGCGGTGGAGACGCCGACGGCGAGCAGGAAGCAGCCGCCGAGCAGGGCGATGGCCAGTTCGAGGGCGGTGACGTCGTCGTCGCGCAGCCCCTCCAGGTCCTGGACCTGGCCGGTGGTCAGGGCGGACTCGACGCTGCGCATCCGGTCGACGCGGGCGGAGAGCGCGGCCTCCAGCTTCCGGGGGCTGACCTTGCGGTCCGCTTCCGACAGTTCGGGGCGGTCGGTGAGGCGGGTGAGGTACTTCTCGGCGTCGTTGACCTGGGAGCCGGTGACGGTGGCGGAGAGCTTGTCCCGGGCCTCCGGGTCCGCCGCCTGGTCGAAGTCGGCGAGCGCGGCCAGCTCCCGCACCCGGGCCTGCTGGGCGGCAGCGCTCAGCTCGTCGCGTTCACGGTCGGCCCGGGTGGCGCCCTCGTCCTGGGTCTGCACGGGCAGCCCGGTGAAGGGGTCGGTCTGCGGGGCCGTCGGCTCGGGGCTCGGCACGGCGAGCGCGGCGAGGAGGAGGCCGCGGGTGGCGGAGGCCTGTTCGGAGGCGCCGCCGAGGGTGAGCGGGGCCCGGGTGGCGTCGGCGGCGCGCGGCGGGGTCTTCTCCGCGAGTTCGGCGGCGATGCCGTGCAGCTTGGCGATGAGGTCGGAGTACGCCTGGTGCGCCTCCAGGGCCGAGCCCTTGCCGGTCAGCGCGGCGCGGCGCAGGGAGGGGACCGTCGAGAGGTCACGGCGCAGGGCCGCGGAGGCCGCCTCGTGGATCTCGTCGATCTGCTGGTCGACGCGGGTGGTGCGGGCGGTGCGGTTCTTCGCGCCGTCGCCGCCGTCGCCTTCCTCGGCGCGGCCGGCGGCGATGTACGCGGTGACGGCGTCACGCTCGTCGGCGAGGGAGTGCCCGAGGGTGACGGCCTGCTGGTTCAGCTCGGCGAGAGTGACCAGCCGCTGGGACTCGGTCAGATCGGCGGAGGCTCCGAGCACGGCGGGGGTGCCCGCCGCCACGACGATGACGCCGACGACCGCGACCCCGGCAACCAGTCGGCTGCGCACCCGCACGGTCCGCTTGTCCGCACCGGGTGCCGGAGGCGTCGCCCCGGAACCGTCGCGCGTCGTGCCCTTGCTCCGCGGCCGCTTCTTCTGCACCGGTGCTCGCAATCTTGACTCGTCCACCCTTGAAGCAGAGGTGACGCACGGTCACATGGAAGGGCGCCCCGCTCCTGGTACGGCTTCCGACCATTCCAGCGCTTATGAGAGGGGGGCGCGCATCAACCGCTCCGCCACTCGAAGGAGTGAACATCACTCTGGAGTTGGCGAACAAGTCTCCCCCACCGGACCCCTGACCAGGCGTGGAGGGCGGGGTGGAAGTTCGGCTCCGCCTTTGGCAGGATGCCCGCCCGCACGCTCCCCGGAGCCCCGCCTTCCACCTCGTGCGCCCGCGTTGACCTGCTGGTACAGGCCATCTTCGGCCGCGTGCGGGGATAGTGAAGGGCTCGTGCAGACTGGCGGTATGCGCATCGAACTCGCCACCGCTCCCGGCAGTCCCGAACGCCCCAACGAGGACTGGGTCTCCGGGACTCTTCCCGCCTCCGGCCAGGGCGGTGTGCTGGTACTCCTCGACGGCGTCACCCCGCTGCGGGGGAACGGCGGTTGTGTGCACTCGGTCCCGTGGTTCACCGCGCGACTGGGCGGTGCACTGGTGGAACTGTCCGGTTCCCGCCCTGATCTGACCCTGGCCGAGATCCTGGCCGCGGCCATCTCCCGTACAGCCGAAGCCCATCGGGTCACCTGTGACCTTTCTCACGTACGTACGCCTCAGGCGACCGTGGCCCTGGCGCGTTGGGGCGAACGCGCGATCGAGTACCTGGTGCTGTCCGACTCGGTCCTGCTGCTGGAGTCCCCCGACGGCGCGGTCCGGGCGATTCTGGACGACCGGCTGACGCGGCTTCCGCCGGGTTCGCTCGCCTCGAACGAGATCGCCGACGCCACCGTGCGCAATAAGGAGGGCGGCTTCTTCACGGCCGCCGCCGATCCGGCGGTGGCCTCGCGCGCGGTGACGGGCCGCGTCCCGGCGGCGGATGTCCGGGCGCTGGCCGCGCTCACGGATGGCGCGGCCCGCTGGACGGAGGTGTTCGGCGAGGGCGACTGGGCGGACACGCTGGGGCTGCTGCGGAAGACGGGGCCGCAGGGGCTGATCGACCGGGTGCGGGAGCTGGAGGAGGCCGACGCGGCGGCCGGGCGCGTACGGCTGCGGCACGGCAAGGCGCACGACGACGCGACCGCGCTCCTGGTGGAGCTGGTCTGAAGCGACGCGTCCCGGGTGGAGTTGCTCCGGCCTGACGCACCCTCGGCGGAGGTGAGCCGACCGGCAGCCGGCAGCCGGTGCGGAAGGCCGGTCAGCTCTCCGCGCGGGCGTTCAGCTGGTGCAGGAGCCGGGCCAGCTCGGCGACTTCGGCCCGGTCCCAGTCGGCCAGTTTCCGGACGTAGCGCCCGCGACGGGCGTCCCGGACGCTGCGGAAGCGGGCCAGGCCGTCGTCGGTGAGGTGGACGAGCCAGGCGCGTCCGTCGGCCGGGTCGGGTTCGCGGGCCACCAGGCCGAGGTTCTCCAGCGAGTGGAGCTGGCGGCTCATGGTGGCCTTGCCGACGCCGAAGTAGGCGGCCAGTTCGGTGGCCCGCTGTCGGCCCGCCGCCTCCAGACGGACGAGCAGACCGTAGGCGGCGGGCTCCAGTTCGGGGTGGACCTCCCGGGCCATCTCGCCCGAGCTGGCGCGCGCCCGGCGCAGGAACACGGCCAGCTCACGCTCCAGCGCCAGGAATTCATGGTCCACGCCGCTCACGTCGGGCGCGCCCGGCTCCTCGGGCGCGCCCGGCTCCTCGGGCACACCCGGCTCCGGCCCGCTGTCGTCTCCGCGCACGTCAGTACCCCTCGTACGGTTCCCTGCCCATGAAAGCTGCCGCCGCGGCCGGTCATCGCCGCAGCTCGGCCAGTATTTCGCAGGAGTGGACCGACCACGCCGACCCGGCCCCGATCCGGGGCCTGCCGCCGCCCCTCACCCCACTATGCACTCGATGTATACACGCTATGTATAGTCATCGCCGTACCGCACACCTGTGCGGGATTTCCCGTACAGAGGAGTGATGTGTCGTGCCCGGAAAGATGCCGTTGCCCGGGATGGGGTTGGCCGCGGCGCTGGTGACGGCGCTCACACTGACGTTGAGCGGCTGCTCGATGGAGACGACCGCGCCCGGTTCGGCACGCGGGGAGGCGGCGTCCGACGCCAAGGGCGCGTTCGGGCCGGTCGACTGCCGCAAGGCGAAGTGCATCGCCCTGACCTTCGACGCGGGCCCGGGCGAGGACACGCCGAGACTGCTGGACATCCTCAAGGAGAAGAAGGTGCACGCCACCTTCTTCCTGCTGGGCAAGCACCACGTCGTCAAGCACCCCGAGGTGGTGCAGCGCATCGAGGACGAGGGCCACGAGGTCGCCAACCACACCTGGACGCACCAGGTGCTGACCGACCGGAAGCCGGACGAGATACGGGCCGAGCTGGAGAAGACCCAGGCGGCCATCGAGAAGATCACCGGCAAGAAGCCCCGGCTGATGCGTCCGCCGCAGGGCCGGACCGACGACACGGTCTCGGAGATCAGCAAGGACCTCGGGCTCTCCCAGGTGCTGTGGAGCGCCACCGCCAAGGACTACTCGACGAACGACTCCGCGCTGATCAAGAAGCGGATCCTGGACCAGGCGAGCAAGGACGGCGTCATCCTGCTGCACGACATCTACAAAGGCACCGTCCCCGCCGTACCCGGGATCATCGACGCGCTCCAGAAGGACGGCTACACCCTCGTGACCGTCCCCGAGCTGATGGCCCCCGCCGAGCCGCGGCCGGGCACGATCTACCGCCCCTGAGCGACGGCCCGGACACGCGGACGGCCCGCTCCCCGCCGCAGCGGGGAGCGGGCCGTCCGAGCCGGGCCGGCGTACGGCGGTCAGGCCGCGGCCGGGATCCTTTCCACCGGGGCCGTGGCCGGGGCGAGGGCGATCTCCAGCACCTGGCGGACGTCGGTGACCGGGTGGACGTCCAGCTTCTCCAGCACCTCGGCCGGGACGTCGTCCAGGTCGGCCTCGTTGCGCTGGGGGATCACCACGGTCGTGATGCCCGCCCGGTGCGCGGCCAGCAGCTTCTGCTTGACGCCGCCGATCGGCAGCACCCGCCCGGTCAGCGACACCTCACCGGTCATCGCCACATCCGTACGGACGAGGCGTCCGGAGAGCAGCGAGGCCAGCGCGGTCGTCAGCGTGACGCCGGCGCTCGGGCCGTCCTTGGGGACCGCGCCCGCCGGGAAGTGGACGTGCACGCCCCGGTCCTTGAGGTCCGCGACCGGCAGCTCCAGCTCCGCGCCGTGCGACCGCAGGAAGCTCAGCGCGATCTGCGCCGACTCCTTCATGACGTCCCCGAGCTGACCGGTCAGGGTCAGTCCGGACGCCCCGGTCTCCGGGTCGGCGAGCGACGCCTCGACGAAGAGGACGTCACCGCCCGCCCCGGTCACCGCGAGCCCGGTGGCCACGCCCGGCACCGCGGTGCGGCGCTCGGCCGGGTCCTGCGCGGACTCGGGCACGTGGTGCGGGCGCCCGATGAGGCCGCGCAGGTCGGCGTCGGTCACCGTGAACGGCAGCTCGCGGTCGCCCAGTTCGTGCTGGGCCGCGACCTTGCGGAGCAGCCGGGCGACCGCCCGCTCCAGATTCCGTACGCCCGCCTCACGGGTGTACTCGCCGGCCAGCTTGCGCAGCGCCGACTCCTCCAGGGCGACCTCGTCCTTCTCCAGACCGGCCCGCTCCAGCTGGCGCGGGAGCAGGTGGTCCCGGGCGATGACGACCTTCTCGTCCTCGGTGTAGCCGTCGAGGCGGACCAGCTCCATCCGGTCGAGCAGTGCCTCCGGGATGGCTTCGAGGACGTTGGCGGTGGCCAGGAAGACCACGTCGCTGAGGTCGAGCTCGACCTCCAGGTAGTGGTCGCGGAAGGTGTGGTTCTGCGCCGGGTCGAGGACTTCGAGGAGGGCGGCGGCCGGGTCGCCCCGGAAGTCGGAGCCGACCTTGTCGATCTCGTCGAGCAGGACGACCGGGTTCATCGAACCGGCCTCCTTGATGGCCCGCACGATCCGGCCGGGGAGCGCGCCGACGTACGTACGCCGGTGGCCGCGGATCTCCGCCTCGTCCCGGACACCACCGAGCGCGACACGGACGAACTTGCGGCCCATGGCGTGCGCGACGGACTCGCCGAGCGAGGTCTTGCCGACGCCGGGCGGGCCGACGAGGGCGAGCACGGCACCGCCACGACGCCCGCCGACGACTCCCAGCCCCCGGTCGGCACGCCGCTTGCGCACCGCGAGGTACTCGGTGATCCGCTCCTTCACATCGGCCAGGCCGGCGTGCTCGGCGTCCAGGACCTCCTGGGCGCCGCGGATGTCGTAGGCGTCCTCGGTCCGCTCGGTCCAGGGCAGTTCGAGGACGGTGTCCAGCCAGGTGCGGATCCAGGAGCCCTCGGGCGACTGGTCGCTGGAGCGCTCCAGCTTCTCGACCTCCTTGAGCGCGGCCTCGCGGACGTGCTCGGGCAGGTCGGCGGCCTCGACGCGGGCCCGGTAGTCGTCGGACTCGTCCTCCGGGTCGCCGTTGAGCTCGGCGAGCTCCTTGCGTACGGCGTCCAGCTGGCGGCGCAGCAGGAACTCGCGCTGCTGCTTGTCGACGCCGTCCTGGACGTCCTTGGCGATGGACTCGGCCACGTCCTGTTCGGCGAGGTGCTCGCTGAGCCACTGGATGGCGAGCTTCAGCCGGGCGACGGGGTCCACGGTCTCCAGGAGCTGGACCTTCTGGGCGGTGGAGAGGAACGGTGAGTATCCGGAGTTGTCGGCGAGCGCGGAGACGTCGTCGATCTGCTGGACCCGGTCCACGACCTGCCAGGCGCCACGCTTCTTCAGCCAGCTGGTGGCGAGGGCCTTGTACTCCTTGACCAGCTCGGCGGCGGATCCGGGCAGCGGGTCGGGGGCGGCGGTCTCCAGCACGGTCCCCTCGACCCAGAGCGCCCGGCCGGGACCGCTGGTCCCGGCGCCGATGCGGACCCGGTCCCGGGCCCGGATGAGGGCGCCAGGATCGCCGTCCGACAGGCGTCCGACCTGCTCGACGGTGCCGAGGACACCGGTCCCCGTGTAGGTGCCGTCGATCCGCGGGACCAGCAGCACCTGGGGCTTGCCGCCGCCGGGGCGGGCCGCGGCCTGCGCGGCCTCGACGGCGGCGCGCACCTCGGCGTCGGACAGGTCCAGCGGCACCACCATGCCGGGCAGGACGACCTCGTCGTCGAGCGGCAGCACGGGCAGGTCGATCGGTGTGAACGCCTGGGACTCGTTAGTCATGATCTCCCCTTCGGCAGGCAAGTTGAGCTATGTGGGCTCAATGCTGGTGAGTCGCCGAATGTTCCCCGGCCGGTGTTCGCTCTGAGCGATCAGCCCTGCGGCGGCACCTTTCACCAGGGCGCCCCTCCCCGTACGGCAGCGCTGGAAGGCGAGCGGTTGTTCCCTTCCCCGGAGCCGGAAAGGCGCTGGCCTCGGCCCCGCGCGGCGGGACAGGATGGGCGGGCATCGACCGCCACGACCGGATACCGGAGAGCCGCATCATGTCCGCGACGACCGCCCCCGAACCGATGGAATCGCTGCCCGTGCGCTCCACCGGCACCCCTGTCGTCCTCGACCGCCGGGAGGGCCCCTTCGGCGAGGTCGTCCTGCGCGAGCGCGGGGAGCACTTCGAGATCATCGCCAACGGCTGCTTCCTCATGGACACCTCCGACGGGCGCTCCGAGCGGCTGCTGATCGAAGTCGCACTGGCCTCGCTGCCCGCCGACCGGACCGCCCCCTCCGTACTCATCGGCGGCCTGGGCGTCGGGTTCTCCCTGGTGCGGGCCGCCGAGGAGAAGCGCTGGGGGCGGATCGTGGTCGTGGAGCGGGAACAGGCGATCGTGGACTGGCACCGGGAGGGGCCGCTGGACCGGATCTCCGGAGCGGCGCTGGCCGAACCCAGGGCCGGGATCCTGCACACGGACCTGGTCGCCCACCTCCGTACCACCACGGAGCGTTACGACGCGCTCTGCCTGGACATCGACAACGGGCCCGGCTGGACGGTCACGGAGAGCAACGAAAGCCTCTACTCCCCCGCCGGTCTGGCGCACTGCCACGACCGGCTGAACCCGGGCGGCGTACTCGCCGTCTGGTCCGCGCAGCCGTCTCCCGCCTTCGAAGCGGCATTGCGGAATGCCGGGTTCAGCGGGGTTCGGACGGAAGAAGTGGCCGTTGCCCGAGGTGTGCCCGACGTGGTCCATCTCGCACTCCGGGCCGGCTGAACCCCCTCCCGGTATGCGCGGCCCCCGCGGTGGCACGGGCCAACCGCCACAAGGCCGACGATCCGGCCGCCCGTCGGGCCCGAACTCATGACCCCGGGGCAACACCCTGCGTAGCCGGGAGGCCTCCGCTGCCTTTACGCTGCTGACCGGCACACGGGATCACCCACGAAATCCACGAGCGAAGACCGTGCCTCGCGGGGGAATGGCCCCCGCGAGAACGGGCAGGGGCGGGGCGATGGAACAGACACACACCACCCACAACGGCGTCGCGGCCACCCCGGGGGCTCAGCGCCGGGTGCTGGTGGTCGAGGACGACGCCACGATCGTCGACGCCATTTCCGCCCGGCTGCGGGCGGAGGGCTTCCTGGTGCAGACCGCGCTGGACGGCCCCGCGGCCGTGGACGCGGCCGAGGCCTGGCAGCCCGACCTGATGGTGCTCGACATCATGCTTCCGGGCTTCGACGGCCTGGAGGTCTGCCGCCGGGTGCAGGCGTCGCGCCCGGTGCCGGTGCTCATGCTCACCGCACGCGACGACGAGACCGACATGCTGGTCGGGCTCGGGGTCGGCGCCGACGACTACATGACCAAGCCGTTCTCCATGCGGGAGCTGGCCGCCCGGGTGCACGTGCTGCTGCGCCGGGTGGAGCGGGCGGCGCTGGCCGCCGTCACCCCGCGCAGCGGGATACTGCGCCTGGGTGAGCTGGAGATCGACCACGCGCAGCGCCGGGTCCGGGTGCGTGCCGAGGACGTCCACCTCACGCCGACCGAGTTCGACCTGCTGGTCTGCCTCGCCAACACCCCGCGCGCGGTGCTCTCCCGGGAGCAGCTGCTGGCCGAGGTGTGGGACTGGGCGGACGCCTCGGGCACCCGCACGGTCGACAGCCACATCAAGGCGCTGCGCCGGAAGATCGGCGCGGAGCGGATCCGCACCGTGCACGGTGTGGGCTACGCCCTGGAGACTCCGGCGCCATGACCTGGCCAGGGCCCGGAATGCGGCCCTTCTCCATCAAGGCCAAGCTGGGCACGCTCGTCGTGGTCTCGGTGTTCATCACGACCGGACTGCTGATCGTCGCCCTGCGGACCCGGACCGAGTTCCAGTTCATCACCGTGTTCTCGGTGATCGCGACGCTGCTGATCACCCAGTTCGTGGCGCACGGCCTGACCGCGCCGCTGGACGAGATGAGAGCGGTCGCCCGGTCGATCTCGCACGGCGACTACACGCGGCGGGTGAGCGGCGCCGGGCGGCGGGACGAGCTGGGCGACCTGGCGCAGACGATCAACCGCATGGCGGACGACCTGGAGGCGGAGGACCGGCATCGAAAAGAGCTGGTCGCCAATGTCAGCCATGAGCTGCGTACGCCCATCGCGGCACTCAGAGCCGTGCTGGAGAACGTGGTGGACGGGGTGTCCGCCGCCGATCCGGAGACGATGCGCACGGCGCTGAAACAGACGGAGCGGCTCGGCCGGCTGGTCGAGACGCTGCTGGACCTGTCGCGCCTGGACAACGGGGTCGTCGCCCTCAAGGCACGCCGGTTCGAGGTGTGGCCGTATCTGTCGGGCGTACTGAAAGAGGCCAATCTCGCGGCCTCGCACCGACGTCTGTCCTCCGGTTCGGGCAACCACTCCCGTACGGACGTCCATCTGCATCTGGACGTCTCGCCGCCGGAACTCACCGCGCACGCGGACGCCGAGCGGCTGCACCAGGTCGTCGCGAACCTCATCGACAACGCGGTCAAGCACAGCCCGCCGCACGGCCGGGTGACGGTCCTGGCGCGACGCGGGGCCTATCCGGAGTCGCTGGAGCTGGAAGTCGTCGACGAGGGGCCGGGCATCCCCGAGGCGGAGCGCCACCGGGTGTTCGAGCGTTTCAACCGGGGCCAGGCGCCCTCCCCGCAGGGTCCGGGCAGCGACGGCGGTACGGGCCTCGGGCTCGCCATCGCCCGGTGGGCGGTCGATCTGCACGGCGGCCGGATCGGTGTGGCCGAATCCGCACGGGGCTGCCGGATCCAGGTCACTCTCCCGGGAATCCCCGAGCAGCGCGGTTGACGACTTCTTTGGCATAGGGTCGAACCGGAAGGGCACGTTCAACCGTGTCCAGCCAGCACGGGGCCTCAAGGGGATGCGGTCGCAGGGCCGTGTCCACGGTCCTGCGTACCCGAAGTGCAGTGGAACCTCGCTTGTTTCCCGCCATTTCCTGCGCCGAAACCCGCCCTTCGATGTGATGTGCACGACGAAGCACCGGCCCGGCCTGCAAGGAACGGTTCGGGGGGCGTAGCCTTGATTTCCGCTGTCCATCACCTTGTGAAGCGGAAGAGGGCGGTTGCCGCCGTGTCGTCTCAGTCCCCCAGTAACTCAAGCGTCTCGACCGACCAAGCCAGCCCGGGCACCAACCCGGCCGCGGCTTTCGGCGCCAATGAATGGCTCGTCGACGAGATCTACCAGCAGTACCTCCAGGACCCCAGTTCGGTCGATCGTGCCTGGTGGGACTTCTTCGCCGACTACAAGCCGGGTGCCGCCGGCACGGCGGACAAGCCCGCTCCCGGGGCCTCGGGGGCCCCGGTGACCGAGGCCGCCGCCCCGGCCGCGCCCGCTCCGGCAGCCGCTCCGGCTCCGGCGAAGGCCGCTCCGGCCGCCCCCGCGCAGCCGGCTCCGGCCAAGGCCGCGCCCGCTCCGGCGAAGGCCGCCCCCGCCGAGGCGAAGCCCGCGGCCGCGAAGCCCGCGGCCGCGCCCGCCAAGGCGAAGCCCAAGGCCGACGAGGCCACCGAGGCCCCGGCAGGTCCGGAGTACGTGACGCTGCGCGGCCCCTCGGCCGCCGTCGCGAAGAACATGAACGCCTCGCTGGAGCTGCCGACGGCCACGTCCGTCCGCGCGGTCCCGGTGAAGCTGCTCTTCGACAACCGCATCGTCATCAACAACCACCTCAAGCGCGCCCGCGGCGGGAAGATCTCCTTCACGCACCTCATCGGGTACGCGATGGTGCAGGCCCTCAAGGCCATGCCGTCGATGAACTACTCCTTCGCGGAGAAGGACGGCAAGCCGACCCTGGTCAAGCCGGAGCACGTCAACCTCGGTCTGGCCATCGACCTGGTGAAGCCGAACGGCGACCGCCAGCTGGTCGTCGCGGCCATCAAGAAGGCCGAGACGCTCAACTTCTTCGAGTTCTGGCAGGCGTACGAGGACATCGTCCGGCGCGCCCGCATCGGCAAGCTCGGGATGGACGACTTCACCGGCGTCACCGCCTCGCTGACCAACCCCGGCGGCATCGGCACCGTCCACTCGGTGCCCCGCCTGATGCCCGGTCAGGGCCTCATCATGGGCGTCGGCGCGATGGACTACCCGGCGGAGTTCCAGGGCACCTCGCAGGACACCCTCAACAAGCTCGGCATCTCGAAGGTCATGACGCTCACGTCGACCTACGACCACCGGGTCATCCAGGGCGCCGCCTCCGGCGAGTTCCTGCGCGTCCTGTCCCAGCTGCTGCTCGGCGAGAACGAGTTCTACGACGAGATCTTCAAGGCGCTGCGCATCCCCTACGAGCCGGTCCGCTGGCTCAAGGACATCGACGCCTCGCACGACGACGACGTCACCAAGGCCGCGCGGGTCTTCGAGCTGATCCACTCCTACCGGGTCCGCGGCCATGTCATGGCCGACACCGACCCGCTGGAGTACCACCAGCGCAAGCACCCCGACCTGGACATCACCGAGCACGGCCTCACCCTGTGGGACCTGGAGCGGGACTTCGCGGTCGGCGGGTTCGCCGGCAAGACGATGATGAAGCTCCGCGACATCCTCGGCGTGCTGCGTGAGTCGTACTGCCGCACCACCGGCATCGAGTTCATGCACATCCAGGACCCGAAGCAGCGCAAGTGGCTCCAGGACCGGGTGGAGCGCCCGCGCCCGAAGCCCGAGCGCGAGGAGCAGCTGCGGATCCTGCGCCGGCTGAACGCCGCGGAGGCGTTCGAGACCTTCCTGCAGACGAAGTACGTCGGACAGAAGCGGTTCTCGCTGGAGGGCGGCGAGTCCGTCATCCCGCTGCTCGACGCCGTTCTCGACTCCGCCGCCGAGGCCCGCCTCGACGAGGTCGTCATCGGCATGGCCCACCGCGGCCGCCTGAACGTCCTGGCGAACATCGTCGGCAAGTCGTACGCGCAGATCTTCCGCGAGTTCGAGGGCAACCTCGACCCGCGCTCGATGCACGGCTCCGGCGACGTCAAGTACCACCTGGGCGCCGAGGGCACCTTCACCGGTCTGGACGGTGAGCAGATCAAGGTCTCGCTGGCCGCCAACCCCTCGCACCTGGAGGCGGTCGACCCGGTCCTGGAGGGCATCGCCCGCGCCAAGCAGGACATCATCAACAAGGGCGGCACGGACTTCACGGTCCTGCCGGTCGCGCTCCACGGCGACGCGGCCTTCGCGGGCCAGGGCGTCGTCGCCGAGACGCTCAACATGTCGCAGCTGCGCGGCTACCGCACCGGCGGCACCGTGCACGTGGTGATCAACAACCAGGTCGGCTTCACCGCCGCCCCGGAGTCCTCGCGCTCCTCGATGTACGCCACCGACGTGGCGCGCATGATCGAGGCGCCGATCATCCACGTCAACGGCGACGACCCGGAGGCCGTGGTCCGCGTCGCGCGGCTCGCCTTCGAGTTCCGGCAGGCGTTCAACAAGGACGTCGTCATCGACCTCATCTGCTACCGCCGCCGCGGTCACAACGAGGGCGACAACCCGGAGTTCACCAACCCGCAGATGTACACCCTGATCGACAAGAAGCGCTCGGTGCGCAAGCTCTACACCGAGTCCCTCATCGGTCGCGGCGACATCACGCTGGAAGAGGCGGAGCAGGCGCTCCAGGACTTCCAGGGCCAGCTGGAGAAGGTCTTCGCCGAGGTCCGCGAGGCCACCTCGCAGCCGGCCGCACCGCACGTCCCCGAGCCGCAGGCCGCGTTCCCGGTGGCCGTCGAGACCGCGGTCTCCGCCGAGGTCGTCAAGCGGATCGCCGAGTCGCAGGTCAACATCCCCGAGTCGATCACCGTCCACCCCCGTCTGATGCCGCAGATGCAGCGTCGCGCGGCCTCGGTGGAGAACGGCACGATCGACTGGGGCATGGGCGAGACCCTGGCCATCGGTTCGCTGCTGATGGAGGGCACCCCGGTCCGGCTCGCCGGCCAGGACACCCGCCGCGGCACGTTCGGCCAGCGCCACGCGGTCCTGGTCGACCAGGTCACCGGCGAGGACTACACCCCGCTGCTGTACCTGGCGGACGACCAGGCCCGGTACAACGTCTACGACTCGCTGCTCAGCGAGTACGCGGCGATGGGCTTCGAGTACGGCTACTCGCTGGCCCGTCCGGAGTCGCTGGTCATCTGGGAGGCCCAGTTCGGTGACTTCGTCAACGGCGCGCAGACCGTCGTGGACGAGTTCATCTCCTCGGCCGAGCAGAAGTGGGGCCAGACCTCCGGCGTCACGCTGCTCCTGCCGCACGGCTACGAGGGCCAGGGCCCGGACCACAGCTCCGCCCGCCCGGAGCGCTTCCTCCAGATGTGCGCGCAGGACAACATGACGGTCGCGATGCCGACCCTGCCGTCGAACTACTTCCACCTGCTGCGCTGGCAGGTGCACAACCCGCACCACAAGCCGCTCATCGTCTTCACCCCGAAGTCGATGCTGCGCCTGAAGGCGGCGGCCTCGTCCATCGAGGAGTTCACCTCCGGCGGCTTCCGCCCGGTGATCGGCGACGCGTCGGTCAAGGCCGAGGACGTCCGCAAGGTCGTCTTCGTCTCGGGCAAGCTGTACTACGACCTGGACGCCGAGCGGGAGAAGCGGGGCGACACGGAGACCGCGATCATCCGCCTGGAGCGGCTGTACCCGCTGCCGGGTGCGGAGATCCAGGCCGAGATCGCGAAGTACCCGAACGCCGAGAAGTACCTGTGGGCGCAGGAGGAGCCGGCGAACCAGGGTGCGTGGCCGTTCATCGCGCTCAACCTGATCGACCACCTGGACCTCGCGGTCGGCGCGGACGTGCCGCACGGCGAGCGCCTGCGCCGCATCTCGCGGCCGCACGGCTCGTCCCCGGCGGTCGGCTCGGCCAAGCGTCATCAGGCGGAGCAGACACAGCTGGTCAACGAGGTCTTCGAGGCCTGAGGACCGTAACGCCGAACACCCCGGGGACCCGGTTCCGCGCTTGTCGCGGGGCCGGGTCCCCGGCGTTTCCCCGCTGGATATCCTTTTCCCATGTACTTCACGGACCGTGGCATCGAGGAACTGGAGAAGCGGCGCGGCGAGGAGGAGGTCACCTTCGAGTGGCTCGCCGAGCAGCTGCGGACGTTCGTCGATCTCAACCCCGACTTCGAGGTGCCCGTCGAGCGCCTCGCGACCTGGCTGGCCCGGCTGGACGACGAGGACGACGAGGACGAGTGATCCTCGGGGCCTGATGCTCGGTGCCTGATCGTCAGGGCTTGATCCTCAGCGCCTGGCCCTCAGCGCCTGGGAAGCACCCGCCCTGGCCCGCTCGTAGAGGAGCCCCAGCGCGCCCTGCGCCAGCAGCACCGCCCCGGCCGCCGCCCAGCCGCCGCTGCGGCGTCGCGCGCCCCAGAGCAGGAGCGGGAGCCCGGCCGCGAGCTGGACGGCGGCCACGGCCCGGGCGCGGGGGCCGCGTACCCACGGGCCGACCCGGCTGCTCTCGACCGCGTCCAGTTCGACGCGTACGGCATCGCGCCAGCCGGCCCACTCGACGCGGTCCACCTGGCGCTGCGCCGCCGCGACGCTGCGCAGCCGGTCGGCGCTCTCGCCCGGGGAGAGCCCGGCGGGCAGGGCCAGTCCGGTGCCGGTGAGGACGGCGAGCAGTCCGCGCAGCCGGGCCTCCGCGTCGCTTTCCGGATCGGGGCGGGTCAGCTGCTCCAGCGCCTGTACGTCCAGCACCGGGTCGAGGCCGAGCCGGGCGGCGAAGGTGCGCATGGCCTCGTCCTCGCCCACCGGGGTGCCGTCCTTCAGCCAGACGTAGCCCACGGGCCGGCGGAATCCGGCGGCAAGGGTGTATCCGGCCCGGTCGGCGTCCCACCACAGGGCGAGCACCGGCCAGGTGGAGCCGACGGCGAGCGCGGTGGCCCAGCCGCCGAGGACCCGGTCGACCGGCTCGGCGTCCTGCTCCGCTCCCCCGGCCCGCCAGGGCTTCCCCTCCGGGACGAGCGCACTCCACTCCTCGCCCGCGCGGACCAGCAGCATCTGCTCGCGCAGCAGGTGGGCGAGCGGCCGTACGGTCTCGGGGTCGGCCCGGCACAGCAGGAGAGCCCCGGTGGATGTCGCGTTCATGGCTCATACGCTAGGGCAATATGCCCATATTTGATCGTGTTGCAGGCATTGTGCTGACCGTCGGCGAGGCACGACATCCCTTGACTTCCCTCATCCGCGATATATCGTGTTCTTCACAAGACGCGATATGTTGCGTTGCCACGCTTCCCGGGAGGTCACATCCATGCCTGTGTCGACATGGACCATCGATGAGCCGCGGAAGCTCTCCTTCGACGATCCGGTGACGGCGCTCCAGGTGCGTATCGTCGACGGCACGGTCAACGTGGTCGGGACCGACGAGCCGGGCGCCCGGCTGGAGGTCTCCGCAATCGAGGGACCGCCGCTGATCGTGACCCAGGAGGACGGCCGGCTCACCGTGGCGTACGAGGATCTGCCCTGGCAGGACCTCCTGAGCTGGCTCGACCCCAAGGGCCGCCGCCGCAGCGCGGTCGTCTCGCTCGTCGTGCCGACCACGGCCTCGGTCGAGGTCGGCGTGATCAGCGCGGGGGCCGTCGTCTCGGGCATCAGCGGCCGCACCGAGGTCCGCGGCATCACGGGGGACTCCACGCTCGTCGGGCTGACGGGCGCGGTGCGCGGGGAGTCGGTGTCGGGCAGCCTGGAGGCCCAGAGCGTCACGGGGGACCTGCGCTTCCAGTCCGTGGCCGGTGATCTGACGGTGATCGACGGGGCGGGGGCCTCGGTCCGGGCCGAGTCGGTCAGCGGTGACATGGTGCTGGACGTCGACCCGTCCGGGAAGCCGACGGACATCCGGCTGACCACGGTGTCCGGCGAGATCGCGATCCGGCTGCCGCACCCGGCGGACGCCAGGGTCGAGGCGAACACCGCGAGCGGGGCCGTCTCCAACGCCTTCGAGGACCTGCGGGTCGGCGGGCAGTGGGGCGCGAAGAAGATCACCGGCACGCTGGGCGCCGGGACGGGGACCCTGCGGGCGACGACCGTGTCGGGTTCGATCGCCCTCCTGCGCAGGCCGCCCGCCGAGGACGACGCGTACGCCGCCGAGCCGACCGGAAAGGTTCTCTGACATGCCCCCCGTATTCGCCCACGGCCGCCTGCGCCTGTACCTCCTCAAGCTCCTGGACGAGGCCCCGCGCCACGGCTACGAGATCATCCGCCTGCTGGAGGAGCGCTTCCAGGGCCTCTACGCCCCGTCCGCCGGCACGGTCTACCCGCGGCTGGCCAAGCTGGAGGCCGAGGGCCTGGTCACCCATGCCACCGAGGGCGGCCGCAAGGTCTACTCGATCACCGACAGCGGCCGCGAGGAGCTGGCGGGCCGCAGTGGCGAACTGGCCGACCTGGAGCTGGAGATCCGCGACTCGCTCTCCGAGCTGGCCGCCGAGATACGCGACGACGTCCGGGGCGCGGCGGGCCGGCTCCGCAGCGACATGAGGGCGGCCGCATCGGAGTCCCGGCACGGTACGAAGGCGGGATCGGGGACCGGTCCCGGAAAGGCGAAGGATAAGGGGAAGGGCGAACCCTCCTCCCCCTTCGGCGACTTCGGCGACTTCGGCAATCTGGGCGACCTCGGCGACAGCGAGGCGTGGCGCACGGCGAAGGAGGAGCTGCGCCGGGCCAAGCAGGAGTGGAAGGAGCAGGCCCGCCGGGCGAAGGACGAGTCCCGGCGCGCCCGCGAGGACGCCCAGCAGGCCCGCCGCCAGGCCAAGGAGGCCCAGGAGAAGGCGCGGGAGCAGATGCAGACCGCCGCCCGTCAGGTGCAGGAGCACTTCGCCCGGGGCGACTGGCCCTCCGGCGTACGGGAAGGCCTCGCGGAGATCACCGGCCAGCTCGGCGGCTTCGCCCGGTCCGGCACCTGGCCTCCGTTCGGCAAGCCCGGGCCGGAGGCCACCCCGCCGGTCCAGGACCCGGCACCCGGTGCGGACTGGGGTCAGGACGTGCCGGCGACCGGCGACCCGGTGCGCGATCTGGACCGCCTGCTGGACCGGTTCCGCGACGGCATCCGGGACACGGCGCGCGATCACGGGGTGACGGAGGCCCGGCTCGCGGACGCCCGCCGCCATCTGGGCGAGGCGGCGGCGCGGATCGAGGCGCTGCTGACGACGGAGGACGAGGACAAGACCTGAGGCTCCCGGGTGAGGGGGGCGGGGACCCCGCCCCCCTCACCCGGCCTGGGCGCGCCCCTGGCCCGCGTCACCTTCTCCGTCGCCCCCGTCGGCGACGGAACCGTACAGCGCCCGCTGCACGGCGGTGTAGGTCGCACCGTGATCGGCGAGGACGTCGGCGACGACTCCGGGCTTCGCGGTGAGGGCCAGGAGCAGGTGTTCCTCGCCGATGAACCGGTCACCGCGGCCGAGGGCCACCCGGAGCGCGTTCTCCAGCACGGTCTTCGCCCCCGGAGTGAAGGGGCGGTGCCCGGACCACCACCGGCGGCCGCGGCGGTCGGCGTCCAGGGCCCCTTCGCCGTGGGCTCCCTCGACACGGGAGACGATCGCGCCGAGGTCGATCCCGATGCCGGCGAGGGCGTCGGTGTCGGCTTTGGTCAGGCCGCCCCGGCGGCGGGCCTCGGCGAAGGCGGCGTCCAGGGAGGCGCGGCGGTCGTGGAGGCCGAGGGCAGTGACGGCGAACGCGGCCCGGCCGCCCTCCTGTTCCAGCAGCGCGAGCAGCAGGTGTTCCTCGGTGACCGAGCCGGCCCCGGCCCGCTCGGCCTGGGCCACGGCACCCTTCACGGTGGCGCGGGCCCCTCGGGTGAATCGCTCGAACATCAACGCCTCCCGTACTTCTTGTGCACGGCCTGCCGGCTGACACCCAGCTCGGCGGCGATCTCCTGCCACGACCAGCCCTGAGCACGGGCGCTTCCGACTTGTACGGCTTCGAGCTGCTCCAGCAGCCGCCGCAGCGCGGCCACCGCCCGCAGCCCGACGCGCGGGTCGCGGTCACCGGCGCGCGCGGCCAGATCCGTTGCTTCGGTCATGATGTCAACCTACATTGACACCCCTCAACCGTCAATCAAAGTTGACATCGTCGTCGGCGAGGCGCGCGTGCCGCTCGACGTCGTACCGGACCCTGCCGTATCGCAGCTTGGCCCGCTCGATGCCCTCGGACGCGAATCCGGACCGGGTCGCGACCCGGCAGGAGGCGACATTGTCGGTGCGGTGGCCCAGCTCCAGCCGGTACAGCCCGAGCTCGTCGAAGGCCCAGCACGCGAGGGCCCGCACACCGGCCGGGGCGACGCCCCGGCCGCGGGCGGATGCGGTGGTCCAGTAGGAGACCCAGCCGCTGTCATGGGTCCGATTGACGACGTTGAGCGCCACACAGCCGAGCGCCTCGCCCTCCTCCCCCACGACGGCCCAGGAGTAGCCGGTGCGCGCCCCTCGTTCGCGCGCGCGTTCCGCGATCCAGGCCAGCGCCCCGGACCGGTCGTCCACGGGCCGGTCCGTCTGGCGGTCCATCTCGGCCGGGGCGAAGGCGCGGAGCACCGCCGAGGCGTCGTCGGGCAGCCAGGGGCGCAGCAGAAACCCTTCAGGGGTGGTCAGTTCGTCCATACGGGCCAGCTTCCCGCACAGTCACGACCACCTCACTCCCGGGCCACGCGAGAACGACCGGCCAGGCACCGCGCGACGAGGCGCCCAGGACGTGAGCACGTCCGGTGACGGTGACACGCCAGCCCCGGGGCACGGGCGGCAGGGACAGCTCCGTCACCCCGGGCCGGGCGGCGGCCCGGTAGGCGAGGCGGTAGGTGCGGGTGCCCGCGTCGTACGTGTCGGAGCGGACGGTCCCCGCGACGGCCGGGGCGTACGGGGTGGCGGTCTGCTCCTTGTTCGTACGGAAGCGGCCGCGCTCGTCGACGGCGCAGTAGCCGCCGCCGTAGCACCAGACGTACCCCGCCCAGCCGGAGCTGTAGCGGTTCAGAGAGGCGACGGCCTCGCGGTAGAAGCGGCCCATGTTGGGGAGGGCGTTGTTCAGCGGCCCCCACTCCCCCACGACCACGGGCATCCGGTGGCGGGCCGGGTAGGCGGTGACGGCGGCCTCGTACGCCTCGATCCAGCCGGCGTCCGGGTCGTAGTCCGCGCCCGCCTCCATGGCGGTGTTGTAGAAGTGCGGGGCGTAAACGGTCCGGTTGTCCTTGATGCGCCCCAGCCCGGTAGGGACACCCTCCCCGACGATGGGGGTCGGCTCGACGAAGATCCAGGTGTCGCGGTCCTTCGTGCGGACGGCGCGGGCGAGCCGGTTGTACAGGGGCGTGAGGTGCTCGGCCTCGATGCGGCGGGCGGCGGTCGCCAGGTCCTCGCCCTCCCTCAGCTCCCCCATGGGCTCGTTGATCAGGTCGTAGCCGATGACGGCGGGGTGACGGCCGAAACGGCCGGCGAGGACCTGCCACATGGCAGCCTGGGCGCGTTGCAGGTCGGGATCCTCGTAGAGGTGGGTGAAGGCCCGCTGCACGGCGGGCTGGAAATACTCCGAGAACCAGTCGTCGGGGTTCGGGGTGAACGGGAGCCCGTCGGTCCTGGTGGCCCATTCCGGGATACCGCGGTGGCCGAACGCGGGCCCGAAGACGTCCTGGTGGGCGTCGATGAGGACGTGGACGCGGTGCTTGCGGGCCCAGTCCAGGATGCGTTCGATCGTGTGGAGGTAGCGCGCGCTGTACTCGCCGCGCCGGGGCTCCAGGTCGTCCCAGAAGACCAGCAGCCGGGCGAAGTTGAAGCCGCCTGCCCGCAGGTCGCGGAAGTGCCGTTCGGTGATGGCGCTGAGGGCGTCCTCGCCGCGGTTCGCCTTGTCCTCGACGTTCCAGCCGCGCAGGGTGAGGGTGCGCCCGCGGTCGTCGGTCAGGGGCGGGATGGCGCGTTCGTACGAGGACGGGAACTCGGTCGCGGACGAGGAGACGGGTGCGGGGCGCGCCGAGGCGGCGGGGGCGAGGGCCCCCGCCGCGAGCACGGACGCGACGACAACTGCCATGAGTGCTCTGCCCATTCGCATGGGCGGCATCCCATCAGCAAAGCTGAGACTTGTTCAAGTATGCGGAGCGGACGAGTTCTTGTCGGTCCTAGGAGGCCGGCGTGAGCACGATCTTCCCGAACAGGTCGCCGGACTCCAGCCGTCGGAACCCTTCGCGGGCCCGGTCGAGCGGCAGCACCTCGTCGATGACCGGGCGCACCCCGGTGGTCGCGCAGAACGCGAGCAGGTCCTCCAGCTCGTCCTTGGACCCCATGGTGGAGCCGACGACCTTCAGCTCCAGGAAGAAGATCCGGGTCAGCTCGGCGTGCGTGGGCCGATCGCCGCTGGTGGCCCCTGAGATGACGAGGGTGCCGCCGGGGCGCAGCGACTTCACGGAGTGGGACCAGGTGGCGGCCCCGACGGTCTCGATGACGGCGTCCACGCGCTGCGGAAGCCGGGCGCCGGGCTCGTACGCCTCCAGCGCGCCGAGTTCGACCGCCCGTTCGCGCTTGGCCTTGTCCCGGCTGGTGGCGAAGACCCGCAGCCCGGCGGCCTTCCCGAGCACGATCGCGGCGGTGGCGACCCCGCCGCCGGCGCCCTGGACGAGCACGGAGTCCCCGGGCCGCACCCCGGCGTTGGTGAACAGCATCCGGTACGCGGTGAGCCAGGCGGTCGGCAGGCAGGCGGCCTCGGCGAAGCTGAGTTCCTTCGGCTTGGGCAGGACGTTCCAGGTGGGGACGGTGACCTGCTCGGCGAAGGTGCCCTGGTAGCGCTCGGTGAGGATGGAGCGCGGCTCGTCGGGCCCGACGCCGTGCCCGGACTGCCCGATGACGGAGTGCAGGACGACCTCGTTGCCGTCCTGGTCGACGCCGGCCGCGTCGCAGCCGAGGATCATCGGCAGCCGGTCCTGCGACAGGCCGACGCCGCGCAGGGACCAGAGGTCGTGGTGGTTGAGGGAGGCGGCCCGGACGGTGACGGTGGACCACCCGGGACGCGCCTCGGGGGCCGGGCGATCACCCAGCTCCAGGCCGGTGAGGGGCTGGTCGGGGTCGATGCGGGCTGCGTAGGCGGCGAACATGGGTCGACGATAGGCGGGGCGGGGCGCCCACGTAACCGCCTCCGCGTGTGACGCACACCAACCGAGGTGGGCCCGCGCCCAGCGCTTGGCCGAGGGGGCCCACCCTTCCAGCCCCTGCGGCGGCACATCCAGCCCCTGCGGCGATTGAGCAGCGGGGGTCTGGGGCGGAGCCCCCGGGGCGCTGCCCCGGACCCCGCTCCTCAATCGCCGGAGGGGCTCAGTAGTGCAGCCTCAATCACCGGAGGGGCTCAGTGGTGCAGCCTCAATCGCCGCAGGGACTGGATATGCGGGCGGGGCCCGTACCAGTACAGGCCCCGCCCATCACGCATCGCTCGGCAACAACCTCAGCGCCGAGCCACACCCTCCGCCCGCGCCGCCGCGGCCACAGCCGCCGTGACGGCAGGCGCGACCCGCTCGTCGAACGGGGACGGGATCACGTAATCCGCCGCCAGCTCATCGCCGACCACGTCGGCCAGCGCGTTCGCCGCGGCGATCTTCATGCCCTCCGTGATCCGGGAGGCCCGCACCTGGAGCGCACCCGCGAAGATGCCCGGGAACGCCAAAACGTTGTTGATCTGGTTCGGGAAGTCGGACCGCCCGGTCGCCACCACGGCCGCGTACTTGTGCGCGACCTCCGGGTGGACCTCCGGATTCGGGTTGGCCATCGCGAAGACGTACGCACCGGGGGCCATCGAGGCCACCGCCGCCTCCGGGACCGTACCGCCGGAGACGCCGATGAAGACGTCCGCACCGGCGAGCGCCTGCTCCAGCGAGCCGGACAGGCCCGCCCGGTTCGTCAGCTCCGCCAGCTCGCGCTTGACCTCGGTGAGGTCCTCGCGGTCGCGGCTGACGATGCCCTTGCGGTCGGCCACCGCGATGTCGCCGATCCCCGCCTCCAGCAGGAACTTGGCGATGGCCACGCCCGCCGCGCCCGCGCCGGAGATGACGCCGCGCAGATCGCCGAGCGTCCGCCCGGAGAGCTTCGCGGCGTTGCGCAGGGCGGCGAGGGTGACGACCGCGGTGCCGTGCTGGTCGTCGTGGAAGACCGGGATGTCCAGCCGCTCCTGGAGCTTGCGCTCGATCTCGAAGCAGCGGGGCGCCGAGATGTCCTCCAGGTTGACCCCGCCGAAGGAGGGGGCGAGCCGCACGACGGTGTCGACGATCTCGTCGGCGTCGGTGGTCGCGAGCGCGATCGGCACCGCGTCGACGCCGCCGAACTGCTTGAAGAGGATGGCCTTGCCCTCCATCACGGGGAGGGACGCCTCGGGCCCGATGTCGCCGAGGCCGAGCACGGCGGTGCCGTCCGTCACGACGGCCACGACCTGGGACTTCCAGGTGTAGTCGTGGACGAGCTCGGGGTTGTCGGCGATGGCGCTGCACACTTTCGCCACACCGGGTGTGTACGCCAGGGAAAGGTCGTCCTTGTCCCGGATCGGGACGGTGGCCTGCACGGCCATCTTCCCGCCCCGGTGGAGGGCGAAGGCCGGATCGAAGGGCTCGTCGGCCCCGGTGTCCGCCGCGCTCGTGCGCTCGATGCCACGGTCGGTGGCGCTGTCGATGGTGCTGTCGCTGCGAGGATTGACGATCTCCGCTGCCATGGTGTTGACCCCTTAAGTCTTCATCGTTTGAGGGTGGCCACTCCTGGTTGAGGAGGGGTGGGCGGGCACCGCGTACGTGCCCCGCACCGAGCGGTTGGCCCGCCCTGGCAGGGAGAGGTACGTACGCGCGGGCGCGCCGCACACGCGCCCTGGGCCCCGGATGAGGGGTGTAAACGTCTTTCTTACCGGACGAACGGTGTTACGGACGAGTCCATATCGATGCGGTGACGTGACTCATAGTCGAATATCTGGACAAGTCGGCAAACCGGTATAAATGCCGTCCACCTGTCGAGACGTGCCGAAGATTCTCCGGCGTGAGGAATGAATCCCCACAGAAGGTCCGGTCCCGAGGTACCGGCCGTTGATGTTCGGGGGTCGCCCGTTATCCGATTTTGACATGGCAGGACCCCTGAATGGGCCAGTCCGAATGGCAGGATGCCGTCATCACACAAGGTGGCGACACTCGAAGGTGCGTGCCAAGCCGCCCACCAGCACCTCTTCCCTCACCTGCCGGAGGATCCCGACATGACCGCAAGCATCACGCGTCGTACGACCGCGAAGTCCCGGATTGCGGCGATCGGCGCCATCGCGGTCGCAGGCTCCCTGCTGCTCACCGCCTGTGGCGACCAGACCGACAGCGCGTCCCAGGAGAGCGGCAGCGGCAAGGAGACCAAGAGCGGTGCCCCGCTCTTCTCCAAGCTGCCGGAGAAGTACCAGAAGTCCGGTGTGATCAAGGTCGGCACGAATGCCGAATACGCCCCGATGGAGTCCGTGGAGAACGGGAAGATCGTGGGTGTCGACCCCGATCTGGCCGACGCGCTCGGCAAGCAGCTCGGCGTGAAGTTCGAGTTCACCTCGGGTTCCTTCGACGGTCTCATCACCGCCCTGAACTCCGGCCGCCACGACATCGCGATGTCGTCGATCACGGACAACAAGCAGCGCCAGGAGGGCCTGGACGACGCCGGCAAGAAGCTGGGTCCGGGCGTCGACTTCGTCGACTACTTCCTCGCCGGTACGGCCGTGTACACCAAGAAGGGCAACCCGCAGAACATCAAGTCCATCGAGGACCTGTGCGGGAAGCGCGCGGCGGTGCAGCGCGGCACCACGTACGAGGAGGCCCTCAAGAAGCAGTCGAAGGCCTGTACGGACGGCGGCGAGAAGGCCATCACGATCGAGCCCTTCGAGAACGACACCGAGGCCCAGACCCGCGTGAAGTCCGGCGGTGCGGTCGCCGGTGTCAACGACTACCCGGTCGCGGTCGACCTGGCCCGCAAGGCCGACGGCGGCAACGCGTTCGAGGTCGTGGGCGAGCAGGTCGACGCCGGCCCGTTCGGCATCGCCGTCAAGAAGGGCAACACCGGCCTGCGCGACGCCCTGAAGGAGGCCGTCGACGCGATCATCGCCGACGGTTCGTACCAGAAGGTCCTCGACAAGTGGGGCGCCGGCACGGGAGCGATCGACAAGGCCGCCGTCAACGGCGGCAAGTGACCGGACGCTCCACTGAAGGGCAGTCACGATGACTGACAAGTTCGACAAGACACCCGCCGCCTCACCGGCCGGCCAGGTGTCCGTCTCCAAGGCCGCCACCACGGCCCCGGAGAACATCAAGGCCATTCCCGTCCGCCATGTCGGCCGTTGGATCAGCGGCGTCGTGGTGATCGGCCTCCTCGTCGCCCTCGGATACGCCTTCTCCCAGGGCAACATCCAGTGGCAGGCCGTCGGCGACAAGCTGTTCGACAGCAACGTCGTCGCCGGTGCGGGCCGCACCCTGCTGATCAGCGTCCTCGCGATGGTGCTCGGCGTGATCCTCGGCGTCGTGCTCGCCGTGATGCGGCTGTCGAAGAACCCGGTCACCAGCTGGGTGGCCTGGCTGTACATCTGGTTCTTCCGGGGCACCCCGGTCTACGTACAGCTGCTGCTCTGGTTCAACCTGGCGCTGATCTTCCCGGTCCTGAACATCCCGTTCATCTACAAGGACGAGATGACGGACGTCATGACCCCGTTCATGTGCGCCCTGCTGGGCCTCGCGCTGAACGAGGCCGCCTACATGGCGGAGATCTGCCGCGCGGGCATCCAGTCCGTCGACGAGGGCCAGACCGAGGCCTCGCACGCGCTGGGCATGACCCAGGCGAAGACCATGCGCCGTGTGGTCCTCCCGCAGGCGCTGCGGGTGATCATCCCGCCGACCGGCAACGAGTTCATCAACATGCTGAAGACCTCGTCGCTCGTCTACGCGGTGACGTACAACGAACTGCTCCGCTCCACCTCGCAGATCGGCTCCACGTCGTACGCCGTGATGGAGATGCTGTTCGTCGCGTCCATCTGGTACATCGTGATGACCAGTGTGTTCAGCGTCGGCCAGTACTACCTTGAGCGCCGCTTCGCCCGCGGTTCGCTGCGCTCGCTGCCGCTCACGCCGCTGCAGCGCATCAAGGTCAACCTCGCGTCGTTCAGCAACCGGCCCTCCGGAGGTGTCTCCGCATGACCACCCCCATGGTGAAGGCCGAGGGCGTCCACAAGTCCTTCGGCGCCGCCCACATCCTCAAGGGCATCGACCTGGAGGTCGCCCCGCGTGAGGTGTTCTGCCTGATCGGCCCGTCCGGCTCCGGCAAGTCGACCTTCCTGCGGTGCATCAACCACCTGGAGAAGATCAACGCCGGCCGGCTCTCGGTCGACGGCGAGCTGGTCGGCTACCGGCAGAAGGGCGACAAGCTCTACGAGCTGAAGGACAGCGAGGTCGCCCTCCAGCGCCGTGACATCGGCATGGTCTTCCAGCGCTTCAACCTGTTCCCGCACATGACGGCGCTGGAGAACGTCATGGAGGCGCCGATCCAGGTCAAGGGCGAGGCCAAGGCCGTGGCCCGGGCCCGCGCCGAGAAGCTGCTGGACCGGGTCGGCCTCGCCGACAAGGCGAAGAACTACCCCTCGCAGCTCTCCGGCGGCCAGCAGCAGCGCGTGGCGATCGCCCGCGCGCTGGCGATGGAGCCGAAGCTGATGCTCTTCGACGAGCCGACCTCCGCGCTCGACCCGGAGCTGGTCGGTGACGTCCTGGACGTCATGCGAGGCCTCGCCGAGGACGGCATGACGATGATCGTCGTCACCCACGAGATGGGCTTCGCCCGCGAGGTGGGCGACGCGCTGGTCTTCATGGACGACGGCGTGGTGGTCGAGTCGGGCCACCCGCGCGAGGTGCTGACCAACCCGCAGCACGACCGGACGAAGTCGTTCCTGTCGAAGGTGCTGTAGCGGCGGGCTGAGGACCGATGCGGGAGAGGGCGGTACGGACACGGTCCGGACCGCCCTCTTTCCTTGGCGTTCCCTTCGCGTGCGCCCTACTTCACCGCGAGGACAAGGCTGTCCGAGGGGGACGCCCAGACCGCGCGGGCCTCACCGAAACCGGAGGCCAGCAACGTGCGGGCGTGCCAGTCGGCGGAGGGCATGTCGCCGTCCGCGTGCTCGCCGTAGATCGCGAACCGCTCGGCGGTGGGCCCGGCGAGAACCGGATCCTTGGCGGCGACGGCCCACCACTCGGCCCAGTCCAGGGCGCCCGCGGCCTTGGCACGGTCCATCGCGGCGTGCCGGTGGGCGCGCTCGGCGGCGTTGATGCGCGGGGTGGCCGGGTCGATGGTGCGGTCGGCGTTCATGAAGACCCCGCCGTCCCGGACGAGACCGCCGAGCTGCCCGTACAGGACGGCCAGCGGCTCGC
The DNA here is from genome assembly GCA_014649555.1 of Streptomyces globisporus. GTDB lineage: Bacteria > Actinomycetota > Actinomycetes > Streptomycetales > Streptomycetaceae > Streptomyces > Streptomyces globisporus. Next base: position 363,624 of record BMTG01000001.1, read on the forward strand.
TGTGCAGCCAGTGCAGGGCGGTGGCGGTGAGGACCGCGTCGTACGAGGTGTGGGGCAGCCGGGTGCTCCAGTCCGGGTCCTTGAGGTCGGCGGTGACGAAGGTGACCCGGTCGTCGCCGTCGAAGGAGCCGCGGGCGATGGTGAGCAGCGCGGGGTCGAGATCGACGCCGGTACTCGTGGCGTTCGGGAACCGCTTGAGGAGCCGGTCCGTAATACTTCCCGTACCGCACGCGAGGTCCAGCACCCGCGGTTCCGGTCCGACGACCGCCTCGACCATGTCCAGCATGACCCGGAACCGCTCCTCGCGGTCGGGCATGTACCACTCCTGCTGCCGGTCCCAGCTCTCCTGCCAGGACTGCCAGTCGGTGCCCGTAGCCGTCTCCGTCACGTCAACCTCCGCATCAAGCCCGCTGTAATACCCATCTACCATTCTCGACCATTACACTGGTCGATGCCCCGACTCTAGACCGACGCCGTAAGGACTACAAGTGGAACTGGCCTCTTACTCGGACTATGCCGTGCGCCTGGTCAACACCGAGGAGCCGGCCCGCAACAAGGACTCGCTCACCTCCGTCGAGGCGGTCCGGGAGCTGTTCGGCGGCAGCCAGCAGGCGGCGCGGCGGGCGACGGAGGCGGATGTGACCCGGTTCCGTTCCGTACGGGCACGGCTGCGCGCGGTCTTCGATGCGGCGGACGACGGCGACGAGACGCTCGCGGTCGACCTGCTGAACTCGCTGCTGCTGGAGTTCCCGGTGAGCCCGCAGATCTCGGGGCACGACGTCCGGGACGAGGACGGCCGGCCGGACTGGCACATGCACCTGGCCGACCACCCGTCGAACGCGACCGCGGGCTACGCGGCCATCGCGGCGATGGGCCTGGCCTTCCATCTCACCGGGCACGGCGTGGACCGGCTCGGCCTGTGCGAGGCGGCCCCCTGCCGCAACGCGTACCTGGACACCTCCACCAACCGGTCCAGGCGCTACTGCTCGGACCGTTGCGCGACACGCGCGAACGTGGCCGCCTACCGGGCCCGCAAGCGCGAGGAGGCCGAACGCACCGGCCGCAGCGCCGAGGCCGCCCAGCCGAGCACCGCCGTCACCGACCGCTGACCCTTCGCCAGGGGCCGGTAGCGGGCCCGCACCCGGGCCAGCACGAGTTCCTCGGGCACGACGCCGTAGTCCGTGCTGTCCCCGCCCGCGAAGGTGTTGTCACCCCGCACCCACCAGCCGCCGGGCCGCCGCTCGACGGCCCGTTTCACCACCAGCAGGTCCTGCTGGAAGGGGTGCCGGAGGATGACCACGTCACCGGGGCGGACGGGCACGCCGTACTGCACGAGCAGCAGATCGCCGTGGTAGAGCGTGGGCACCATCGAAGGGCCCGTCACCTCCACCACCCGCAACGGATGCCGCGTCACCCGTCCGCCCCCGGACACCTGTCGCCGCTCCGGCATCTGCGCCACCGCCCGTTCCTCCTCCTGCACCGTCCCGTAGGACACCCTTCCGCGGACCGCCCCGTACATTCGGCCGACGGCCCGATTCTCACACCGGACTTTTGACCTAAGCCCCTGGGGCAGCCACGGAAAGCGGCGCTCCACGGAGTAATGTCCCACCTGAGAAGACGATCACGAGGAGGACAGCTCCATGCTTTCCCGCCTGTTTGCCCCCAAGGTGAAGGTCAGCGCCCACTGCGACCTGCCCTGCGGCGTGTACGACCCGGCCCAGGCCCGCATCGAGGCCGAGTCGGTCAAGGCCGTCCAGGAGAAGTACCAGTCCAACGAGGACGCGGACTTCCGCACCCGCGCCATCCTGATCAAGGAGCAGCGCGCCGAGCTCGCGAAGCACCACGTGTCGGTGCTCTGGAGCGACTACTTCAAGCCCCCGCACTTCGAGAAGTACCCGGAGCTGCACCAGCTCATCAACGACACCCTGAAGGCGCTCTCCGCGGCCAAGGGCTCGAACGACCCGAAGACGGGCCAGAAGGCGCTGGACCTGATCGCCGAGGTCGACCGGATCTTCTGGGAGACCAAGAAGGCCTGATCCCTGGCTGGGTGACCTGGCCCGCGGTTCCGCGGGTCGCGTTGCCCCAGCTGCCCGCACCCGGTCCGCGGGTCGCCGAACACGGCGGCCATGGCGGGCCGGGTGCGGTGCTTCCTGGCCCTGTTCACGGGCCAACCGCCTGCACGAGGTCAGGCGAGGTGTCGTGGTCAAGGTTCTCGAGGATCGTGCGCAGCCACGGGCTGCGCACGGCCGGCAGCCGGACCACGGTGCGCTCGAACGTCGGCCGGTCGACCCGGAACGGACGGCACGGGAGCAGGGGGAGCGGGTCGTCCCGGAGTTCGTCGCGCGGCATGCGGCCCGATGCCGGGACCGGCAGGGAGGGCGCGGGCGAGACCAGCGACAGCCACGCCCCCAGCGGCAGGGGCACCAGACGGGCCGAGGCGGTCGGGTGCTCAGGGGTCCAGGTCCGGCCAGTCCGGGGATGGACCGGTACGAGGAGGATGTCGGCTTCCGCGTCGGGGGACGGCAGTTGCGGTCCGGCCAGGACGGCACGCCGCTCCGGGGCTCCTGTGGGCAACAGGGCGTCGAGCGCTCTTTGGAACACGACCGTTGCCACCCCGTCGGGGACCTTCACCGGCTGCCCCTCGGAGGCCACCAGCAGGTGGGCGATCGCATGGCCGGTCGCCGCCTCCCACCGCGGGCTCCACGACCAGGAGTGGTCCGTCACCGACCGGCCTCCCCACGTGGCGATCGGCTCGAACAGGGGCATCGCCTCCTCCGTCTCCGCCAGCCCGGTCCACGAGAGGGGCGCGGGATGGGTGCCGTCGACGGGGACGCGGTGCACGGCGTCCGAGGCGAGCCGTACCGCCTGCCGGAGCGAGCAGTCGTCGACGCGGGTCGCCACGGGGGAATCGCAGGCCTCACAGGCCATGTTGGGCCCGTCGGCTCCGTCGAGGCCGCAGCAGGAACCACCGCGCCTCTCGGAATCAGCCGGGTTCCCCGCACATCACCGGGCGCGATGACGACGGCCCCGGGTGTGGCGTCGGACAAGGCGCGGACGGGTGCGTGGATTCCGCGCGCCTCCGCCTCGCCCGGTTCGGTCTCGTCCCACATCCGCCACGGCCCGCCCCAGGGCTCCGGGTCCACGGCGAAGGTCCCGGCCCGCATGAGCACCGGAAGCTGGACCCCGTTCCCGTACGACTGGTGGGTGTGAACCGGCAGGGCGACCGGGGACAGCGGGGTGGTCAACTCGGCGCCGCATCCGGCACACACGAAAACGAACAAACATCCTCCGTCCGGGAAACAGAAGCATCCTCGCAGCTCGCCAGAGGCCGCGTCGTGGGGCCGGTCAGTGACCGGCGGTCAGTTCGCCGCTGAGCTTGCCGTGCAGGTGGGCGCTCGGGGTGTTGAGCCCGATGATCTCCACGGTCTTGCCGCGCCGGGCGTACTTCGTCTCGATCGCGTCGAGGGCGGCAACGGAGGAGGCGTCCCAGATGTGCGTCGAACTCAGGTCGATGACCACCTTGTCCGGGTCGGTGGCGTAGTCGAACCGGCCCACCAGGTCGTTGGAGGAGGCGAAGAACAGCTCACCGGTGACCCGGTAGACCACCGTCCCGCCGTCGGGATCGACGACGGCGGTCACCTCGGCGAGGTGGGCGACCCGCTTGGCGAAGATGACCATGGCCGTGACGGACCCCAGGACGACGCCGACGGCGAGGTTGTGGGTGGTGACGACTGCGGCGACGGTGATGACCATGACGGCGATCTCACCCGCCGGCATCCGCCGGAGAGTCTTCGGGGCGATGGAGTGCCAGTCGAAGGTCGCGAACGTCACCATGATCATGACGGCGACCAGGGCAGCCATGGGGATGTCGGAGACGACCGGGCCGAAGGCGATGCACAGCACCATCAGGAACGCCCCGGCGAGGAAGGTCGAGAGCCGGGTGCGGGCGCCGGACACCTTCACGTTGATCATCGTCTGGCCGATCATGGCGCAGCCGCCCATGCCACCGAAGAAGCCGGTGACGATGTTGGCGATGCCCTGGCCGATGGACTCGCGCGTCTTGTTCGAGTGGGTGTCGGTGATGTCGTCGACCAGCTTGGCCGTCATCAGCGACTCCATCAGGCCGACCAGCGCCATCGCGAACGCGTACGGGGCGATCGTCGTCAGCGTGTCGAGCGTGAACGGAACGTCCGGCAGGCCCGGCACGGGCAGGGAGGACGGCAGTTCCCCCTTGTCGCCCACGGTCGGCACCGCGATGGCCGCGCCGACGGTGATCACGGTGAGGATGACGATGGAGACCAGCGGCGCCGGGATCACCGTGGTGACCTTCGGGAAGAACACCATGAGCGCCAGACCGGCAGCGATCAGTGGATAGACGGCCCAGGGGACATCGCGCATCTCCGGAATCTGGGCCATGAAGATCAGGACGGCGAGGGAGTTGACGAAACCGACCATCACCGAGCGCGGGATGAACCGCATCAGTTTCGCCACGCCCAGCGCGCCCAGAACGACCTGGAAGACACCGGCGAGGACAACAGCGGCGACGAGGTAGCCGAAGCCGTGCTCCCGGTTCAGCGGTGCGATCACCAGGGCGACGGCGCCGGTGGCGGCGGAGATCATCGCCCGACGGCCCCCGACGATCGAAATGACGACAGCCATGGTGAAGGAAGCGAAGAGGCCGATCGCCGGATCCACGCCCGCGATGATCGAGAACGAGATGGCCTCGGGAACCAGCGCGAGGGCGACGACCAGGCCGGCCAGGACCTCCGTACGCCAGACCTTCGGGTCGGAGATCCAGTCGGGCTTCAGGCCGCGCAGGCGCGCGGCCGGGGACAGAGGAGGGACGGCAGAAGGCAAGGGACAAGGAACCTGTCGTGCTCGGGCACGCCCTGGTCGGCAGGGGGGACGTGCGAGAGGGAGCGGAGCAGCCGGGCCGGCACTCCGCGGTCGGCGCCGCGCGGCGTACGGAGCCGGGAGTCGAGGGGGATGAAGCCGGGACGGCCGGGCTCACGTACGGGGACGCAGCGTCACGGCGGGCAGACAGCGGCGCCGAGCGCCATGGACTCGCGCACGCGTCTCTCCTGCGAGAATCGATACTCAGCCGGGGCGCCATCGGCCCGGGCACGACAACGGCGGGGCCGCGCGACGCCGCCCTCACCACCAACAACTCTACCCTAACGTTAGGGTAGAGATCGGCGGCCCTCGTGCGGGGTGAGGCCGCTGACAAGGCGAAGGGCCAGGGGATCACGGGCGTGGACGGCAAGCACATGCAGATCGGCGAGGTCGCCGCACGGACCGAGCTTTCCCTGCGCACCATCCGCCACTACGAGGAGACCGGGCTCGTCACCCCCTCCGCGCGGTCCCAGGGCGGCTTCCGCCTCTACACCGAGACCGATGTCGCCCGCCTCATGGTCATCCGCCGGATGAAGCCGCTCGGCTTCACCCTCGACCAGATGCGTGACCTGCTGGACGCCACCGATCGCCTCGACGCCGACGCAGCCCTCGGTGCCGAGGAGCGTGAAGCCCTTCTGGAACGGGTCCGCGCCTACCAGCGGGAAGCCGCGGAGCAGGTCGAGAAGCTCCGCGTCCAGCTTTCCCGCGCCGAAGACTTCGAAGGGACCCTGCGCGCCCGCCTGGAGCAGGACGCACACACCGCCCGGGGCTGACGACGGCTGCTGCCGCACGGATCGGCCGACGGACGCGGTCTTCCGGCGCGCGGGCGGACCGAGCGCGACTCCCGGTGCGCGGGCAGGCGAGGGTCAGGCGCCGGCCTGGCCCGGGTGCAGGTCGAGAGCGATGTGCGGCTCCAGTGCGCGGAGGAAGTCGGGGGCGTCGAAGGCCTCGCCGGCGGGGACGACGCCGAGCGTCCTGGTCCGGCCGGTGAGTACGCGGTCGAGGGCCTCGGCGACCAGGGGCGCGGTGACGGCGTAGATGTCCTGGCCGCTCGCGGTGGCCCGGCGTTCGGTGTCGCCGGAGCGGACGACGGCGTCGACGAGGAAGGTCTGGTCCGAGCGGCCGCTCTCGTCTGCGGCGGCGGGGGCCTGCGTGTCGGGTGAGACGACATCGCGGGCGGCCTCGGCGCTCATGTACGTGGTCACATCGGGAATCACGAGGTGCTGGGGGACCGTGACGACGTCCGCCATCGTGAACTCCCCGATGACGGGCCGCCGGCCCACCGGTTCGGGGAACGTCCATTCCAGGGCGGGCGCGGCGTCGGTGCGGCGCTCCCACCTTCCGCCCCGGTAGCGGAGGCGGTGGTCTCCGCGCCGCTCGCGGGAGACCGCGCCCGAGAGCCGGGTTCCGGCGGTGGGGTGCCAACTGCTGAGTGCGTAGGCGATGTGGGCCTCGTCGGCCTCGGTCCAGTCGCCCATCGCCGCCGTGACCAGCAGATCGCCGAGCCCGCCGAAGAAGGCCATGGCCGGAACGATCACCGCGCCCTCCTCCAGAGCCCGTTCGCGGTACCGGCCGAAGGTGTCGAGGTTGGCCTCCAGCTCGGCGGCCACGTCCAGGTAGGGGATCTTCGCGCGGAGCGCGGCCTCGATCACGGGGCCGGTGGTCGAGGCGAAGGGTCCGGCGCAGTTGATGACCGCCACCACGCCGGCCAGGGCCCGGTCCAGCGAGGCGGGATCGTCGACCGACGCCACCCGGGCCGTCCAGCCGTGTTCGAGGGCCAGCTTCTCCAAGGCCTGCGGGTTGCGTCCGGACGGCACCGGTACGTATCCACGTGCGGCCAGCTCCGCCACCACGAACCGGCCCGTGTGGCCGTACGCTCCGAACACCGCCACCGGCTGACCCGACCCCATGGGACTCCCCCTCGCTGTCGACCTGCTCCGACACCCGCCGCGGTGGTGAGCCGCCGCAGCTTGACACCACTCATCCTGGTCGCGGTCCACCTCTCACGCGAGCGTCGGAAACGACAGACCCCGTACAGTTTCCGACATGCCCTCTGTCGCCCTGGCCGTCGCCGACGGCGTCCTGCACTACGAACTGTCCGTGGCTGTCGAGGTGTTCGGGGCCGACCTGGCCCACATCGTGGACCCCTGGTACGACTTCACCCTCTGCGGGAGCGGCCCGGTGCGGGTCGACCGCTTCCGCCTGGAACCCGACCACGGGCTCGACCACCTCGCGCGCGCCGACACGGTGATCGTCCCCGGCTGGGCCGACACCGACCGCGAACCGCCCGCCGAGCTGGTCGACGCGGTGCGTGCGGCCCACACGGCGGGCGCGCGGGTGGCGTCCCTGTGCACGGGTGCCTTCGTCCTGGGTGCGGCGGGGCTGCTGGACGGGAGGCGCGCCACCACCCACTGGGGCCACACCCGGGAGCTGGCCCGCCGCCACCCGGCAGCCACCGTCGACCCGGACGTCCTCTACGTGGACAACGGCGATGTACTCACGTCCGCGGGCAAGGCCGCCGCCATGGACCTGTGCCTGCACCTGGTCCGGCTCGACCACGGCTCGGCGATCGCCAACAGGATCGCCCGGCGCCTGGTCGTCCCGCCGCACCGCGACGGCGGTCAGGCCCAGTTCATCACCACTCCGGTCCCCGCACCGGACGGCCATCCGCTGAGCGGTCTCTTCCCGTGGGTGTTGGAGCGACTGGACCAGCCGCTCACCGTGGAGGATCTGGCCCACCGGGCCGGGATGAGCTCGCGCCACCTCACCCGCCATTTCAAGCACCTGACCGGCACCACTCCCCTGCAGTGGCTGCACGCCCAACGCATTCGTCACGCGCAGGAGTTGCTGGAGACGACCGACGCCGGGGTGGACACCGTCGCCGCGGTCTCCGGCATGGGCACGGCCACCACCCTGCGCCGCCACTTCCAGCGCAGCGTCGGCGTCCCGCCGGACGCCTATCGCCGCACCTTCCGCTCCTGAGGCACCCACCGGATCCGCCAGGTCCACCCGTTCCACTCGCCCTCACCCTTGCCACTGGCCCTGGGGCCGACGATGGGCTACTCTACGGATAAACAAAGACGATACGTCTCGTCTCACATCGTCTCGACATTCATCACCGGAACAGTGAGGTCGACCATGGAACGCTTCGTCGATGCCGCCCCCGGCGTCCGCCTCTGGGCCGAGGAGCGCGGTGCTCCGGACGCGCCCGTCCTGCTCCTGGTCATGGGTGCGCAGGCGTCAGGGCTCGGCTGGCCCGACGAGCTGGTCGAGCTGCTGGCCGTACGGCACCGGGTGATCCGCTACGACCATCGGGACACCGGCCGCTCCACCGCCTCCTTCGACGAACAGCCCTATCCGCTCACCGCGTTGGCCGAGGACGCGGTCGCCGTACTGGACGCGTTCGGCGTGGAGCGGGCGCATGTGGTGGGGATGTCGATAGGCGGCATGCTCACGCAGCTGCTCGTCGCCGACCACCCCGAGCGGCTGCTCAGCGCCACCGTCATCGGGACGAACGCGCTGAGCTCCACGCCGTACGTCGCGCCGGATGGCCACCGCATCCCGCCGGAGGAGCTGCCCGGCGTCTCCCCGGAGCTGATGGAGCTGTGGTCGCGGCCCGTCGAGGACCGGGGCCCGGAGGCGGAGCTGGAGCGGCGCGTCGAGCACTGGCGGGTGCTCGGCGGCGACCTGATCCCGTTCGACGCCGTGTACGCCCGGGAGCTGGAGCGCCGGACCATCGCGCACACCGGCCATCACCACGCCGGAACCGCCCATGCCCGCGCCGACTACTCCGGCATGGAGCGCACCGAGCAGCTCGCCGCCACCGGGGTGCCGACGATGATCACCTCGGCGCCCGCCGAGCCGGTCGCGCCTGCCCCGCACGCCGAGCACCTCGCCCAGGTCATCCGTGGCGCCCGGCTCGTCGAGATCCCCGGCATGGGGCACGCCCTGCCCCGCGAGGTCCACGCCCCGCTCGCCGCCGCGATCCTGGACCACACGGGCCGGAACTGACGGCACACCGCCCGCCCCCGGCGTACGACCACACCACTCTCTCCCCGGGGCGTACGACCGGGAGTTGACGCCGTGCCGGATACCCCGCGTCATACCTGAGAGCCACCCCGCAGGTGCACTCCTCAGCGGGACGCGGACTACCGTCCCCCGTTCGTAACTTCTGTACCGGAAGCACACATTGCCCCTGGTACGGAAGGACCTCACCCCATGGCGGACCGCCCGCGCAGACCCCGTCTGCGCCGCACCCTGCTCGCCGCCCTCGTCACCTTCGCGGTGGCCGTGCCGGTGTCCGGAGCGGCCCGGCCCGAGGCCGTGCCCGCCCCCGCCCCGACCGTGCTCGGGCCGCTGCGGGACGCGAGCCCGGCGGCGCTGGAGGAGCGGTACGCGGTCAGCCGGAGCGACATCCGGGCGGCCGGACGGGCGGCGGACGCGCACGGGGACCGGAAGCGGGCGGACTCGCTGCGGGCGATGGCCGCGGCGGGGCGGCAGTTCCTGTCCTTCGACGGGCGGGACGGCGGCCGGAGCGTGGAGGTCGTGGGCGAGCTGTCCTCGGCTCGGCGGATCGCGGTCCTGGTGCCGGGGGCCGGTGTCGGCCTGGACGCGTACGGGCGGCTCCGGCGCGGCATGACCGCCCTGCGCGAGGAGTTGGGCGAGGGCACGGCCGTCCTCGCATGGCTGGGCTACCGCTCGCCCGCCACCGTCAGCCCGGCCGCCCTGACGACCGGGCGCGCCGACGAGGCCGCGCCGGGGCTGCGCGCCCTGCTGGACGAGGTGCACGCGGTGCGGCCCGCCGCCCGGATCAGCCTGCTCTGCCACTCGTACGGTTCGGTGATCTGCGCCCGGTCCGCCTCCGGGACGGCGGCCGATGCCCTCGTCCTCTACGGCAGCCCCGGAGTCGGCGCCGAGGACGTGGCCGCGCTGCGCACCGGTGCGCGGGTCTGGGCGGGCCGGGGCGGTGACGACTGGATCGCCCGGGTGCCCCATGTCCGGGTGCGGGTGCCGTTCGTCGCCACGGTGGGGTTCGGAACGGATCCGGTGGCGGCCCGGTTCGGGGCCGAGGTGTTCGACGCGGGCGACGGCGGCCACAGCGACTATCTGCTGCCCGGTTCGCGTTCCCTGACGAACCTCGCCCGGATCGTGGCCGGGGCCGAACCGCTGGCGGCCTCCCGATGACCGGGGACCTCCCGATGACCGGGCTCGTCGCGCGGATCGAGGCCGCCACACCGCCCGGCCGCGACCGGGCCGTCGACGCCCTGCGCGCCCTGGCGATCCTGGGCGTCGTGGGCGGGCACTGGCTGGTGACCGCGCTCGTGGCCGACAGTGGCACGGTCCGCGGGGCCAGTCCGCTGACCGCCATGCCGCACCTCACCCCCGTCTCCTGGGTCTTCCAGACGCTCGCGGTGTTCTTCCTGGTGGGCGGGATGGTGGCGGCGGGGAGTTGGTCCTCGGCGCGGAAGCGGGGTGTGCCGTACGGGCGGTGGGTGGGCGGCCGTCTGGGACGGCTGTTCCGGCCGGTGGCGGCGGTGCTGGTGGTGTGGACGCTCGCGGCGGGGGCGATGCTGACGGCCGGGGTGGGTGAGTCCACCGTCCGGGCGCTGGGCAAGCTGGTCTGGTCGCCGCTGTGGTTCCTGCTGGTCTTCGCCGCGCTGACCGCACTGACTCCGCTGGTGGCGCGGCTGCACCCGCTGTGGCCGCTCGTGGTGGTGCTGCACGTCGACCTCGTACGCCTGGGTCCTGGCGGTCCGCGCGAGCTGGGGTGGGTCAATGTGGTCGCGGGCTGGCTGGTGCCCTACTGCCTGGGGGCGCTGGTCGCCCGGGGCGGGCTGCGCGGCCGGACGAGCCGCTGGGCGCTGCTGCTCGGCGGGGCGGTGGCGGCCACCACCCTCGTCCTGTGGGCCGGCTATCCGGCATCCATGGTCGGCGTTCCGGGCGGCCGGATATCCAATCTGGACCCGCCGAGCCTGGCCGCCGTCACCTTCGGCCTGGCCCAGTGCGGGGCGGCGCTCCTGCTTCTCGGGCCGCTGCGCCGGGTGCTGCGCAGGCCTGCGGCATGGGCGGTGGTGGCGGTGGTGAACCTGGCGGCGATGACCGTGTTCCTCTGGCACCAGACCGCGATGATCGTCGTGACGGCGAGTGCGCTGCTGCTCGCGGACGGCCCGCTGCCGGGGCTGCACACCGTGCCCGACGACGCCAGCTGGGTGGTGGCCCGGCTGCTCTGGCTGCCGGTGTTCGCCCTGGCGTTGCTGGGGTGTTGGGCGGTGTTCCGGGGCTACGAACAGGGCGGACGGCGTACGGGCGGGGGCTCCCTCGTCGTACGGGAATCCGCACCCGAGCGGAAGGGATGGGCGCGTCGTGCCTAGTCTGAGGGCCAGTGGAGCCGAGGGAGCGGTGGGGGCGGTGACGCCATCGAGAGCGGAGCGCCTGCGGGCGGCGGTGCGCCGGGCGCCGCGTGCGCTGTACGAGGAGATGTGGGCGGCGCCCGCCGACCCGGTGCCGCGCATGGGCGAGCCGGATGCGCCGGCGTGGCGGCCGGTGTTCCTCGTGGCGCTGGTGATCGTCGCGGTCGGCTTCACCGCGGTCCGTACCGTCGAACTCACCCCGCACGGGGCGGAGGTCAGCGGCCTGGCGGTGCTGGTGGCCGTCGCGCAGTCCGCGGCGCTGGTGGCCGGGATGATCCGCCCGGTGGGCGCCTGGTGGGCGGCGACGGCACTGGCGGTCGTGGCGATCCTGGTCACCGTGGCCGCCGCTCCTCAGGACCACGCGTCTCCGTGGGTCGACGGTCTGCCGATGAGCCCCGCGGTCCTGTATCCCAACCCCTTCGGAGGAGTGGCACTGCAGGGCGGCGCCCTGTTCCTGCTGGCGCTGCGGGTCCGGCGCCGTCGCGCGGTGGCCGCACTGGTGCTCTCGATGGCGCCCGCGCTGTTCCTGGCCCTGCGCATACCGCCGCTGCCTCATTCCGGCCTCGCCGCGACCGTGCTCGTCTTCGCCACGGCGACCGTGCTCGGCAGCGCACTGCGCAGCCTGCGCCTCGCCCGTAAGGACCTCGTCGTCCAGGCCGAGCTGACCACCGAGGAGCGGGCCCGGCGCACCCTGCTGGAGGAGCGCAACCGGATAGCGCGCGAACTGCACGACGTGGTCGCCCACCACATGTCGGTGATCTCCATCCAGGCCCAGGTCGCCCCGCATCTGGTGGAGAACCCGACCGACGCGTTGCGGGAGAATCTGACCGGCATCCGGGAGAACGCGCTCGAAGCCCTCGCCGAACTGCGCCGGGTGCTGGGCGTCCTGCGCTCCGAGGACGCCCCCGCCCGAGGAGACGACACCCGGCACGCCCCGCAGCCCGGCCTCGACGGACTCGACGGACTGGTCGCCACCGTGCGCTCGACCGGTCTCGCCGTCGCCCTCCGCACCACCGGCGCACCCCGCCCCCTCCCTCCGGGCGTCGAGCTGTCCGCGTACCGCATCGTGCAGGAGTCGCTGAGCAACGTGATGCGTCACGCGCCCGGGGCGAGCGCCGAGGTGGTGATCGGCCACCGGCCCGCCGGGCTGACCGTCCGGGTCGTCAACTCCGCGCCGGACCGCCCGGCGGCCCCCTCCCCCGGTCTACGCCACGGTCTGCTCGGGATGCGTGAACGAGCGGCGATGCTCGGCGGCGAGCTGGCCACCGGACCCACGCCCGACGGCGGATGGGAGGTCACCGCGATCCTCCCCGCCGGCACCGAGACGACCGTAACGACCAAGACGACCGAGGAAGTCCCATGACCCCGCCCATCCGTGCCGTGATCGCCGACGACCAGATGATGGTCCGCCAGGGCTTCTCGGTCCTGCTCGACGCCGAGCCGGACATCGAGGTCGTCGGACAGGCCGTGAACGGGCTCGACGCGATCGCCAAGGTCGCCGAACTCGCCCCGGACGTCGTCCTGATGGACATCCGGATGCCCGAGATGGGCGGCATCGAGGCGACCCGGCGGATCACCTCCCCCGAGGGCTCGACGGTGAAGGTGCTCGTCCTGACCACCTTCGATCTCGACGAGTACGTCTACGAGGCACTGCGCGCCGGTGCCTCCGGCTTCCTGCTCAAGGACGCCTCCGCCGATGAACTGGCCCACGCGGTAAGGGTGGTGGCGGCGGGCGACGCGCTGCTCTCTCCGAACATCACCAAGCGGCTCATCGTGGAGTTCTCCCGGACGGCCGGGGCACCCCGCGCACCGCTCAAGGCGCGGGTAGGGGATCTGACCGAGCGCGAGACGGAGGTGCTGACGCTGATCGCGGGCGGCCTGTCGAACGCCGAGATCGCCCGGCAGCTGATCGTCGCCGAGCAGACGGTGAAGACCCATGTGGGGCGCATCCTGGTCAAGTTGGGCGTCCGCGACCGGACCCAGGCGGCGGTGTTCGCGTACGAGTCGGGGCTGGTGCGCCCGGCGGGACTCTGACCACCCGGGCTGGGCACGGGGCCCGTTTCGTAGGATCGGCTCCGTGACGACGGGGAACGGGGCAGGAACAGGGGGCGTCGGTACGGTGCCGCCCACGGAGATCGAACGGGCGCTGGCCGCGGCGGTCGCGGGCGGGAGCGCCGAGGCCGTGGTGGAGCTGCTCGCGCGGACCCGGCTGTACGTGCTCGTCGCCCGGCTGCACGCGGACATCCCCGGCTGGACGGCCCCGCTGCCCACCGTCCGCGACGAGGCCACTCGACGGACCTGTGTCCCGGTCCTGACCCAGGGAATGCTGCCGCCCTGGCACCCCGAGTGGGTCTTCCGCGAGGTGGGCCTCGACGAGCTGGCCCGGACCTGGCCGTACGACGTGCGCCGGCTGGCGGTGAACCACGGCACCCCGTACGCGGTGATGGCCGACGCCCGGCCGGGCCGCCTCAAGGCCTGGCTGAAGGCCGCCGAACGCCTCGGCGGGCCCGAGCGGGGGATACTGCTCACCGACAGCGGCGGACCCCTGCACGGTCCGCTCGCCCACGGTCTGGCGCTCGGCGCCCATCTGGCCGTCACCAACGGCCTGATCTGGAACCGGCTCGGCGCCGCCTACGAGAACTACGCGATGGACCGCGCCCGGCTGCGCCGTCCGTGGGGCATCCAGCACCGCGCCGAGTACCGCGACCGTCTCGCGTCGCTGACGAGGAACCAGCTGGTCGGGCGCGTCCAGGAAGCCGTCCTGCGCACCCGGCACACCCTGGCCGCCCGGACGGGGCGGACGCCGACGCGCGAGGAGTGGGCCGAGGCGGTGGGCCGGGCGTTCTCCGCGCGGGACACCGACGACCGGGCGCTGGCGGAACGGTCGTTGCGCCACATCGCCCTGTTCGAGGACCGGCTCCGGGCGGACGGCGCGCTGGCCCCGGACGGTCGCGTCGACACCCTGGCCGCCTTCGATCTCGGCCGGGCGGTCAACGTCGTACGGCTCGCGCTCGGCGCCCGGTACACCGATCCGTACGAGGCCGAGCAGGACGTCCTGCACCTCGGCGAACTCGCCCGGAGCACCTACTCCTCCTGGCCGGACTTCTCCCTCGGCTACCTCATGGCCCGGCTGGTCCACCGCGCGGAGGACGACGGCCCGGAGGCGGCGGAGGCCACGTACCGCCAGTCGCTCACCGAGCACCGCACCCTGACCCAGGACCCTGCCAGCCCCTACCGGAACCTCCCCTGGTCATGAACCTCATGAACCCGAACCCGAACGCCGCTCCCCCGGCCCCGGCCCCCGGCGCTCCCGCCGCCGCACCCTGGGCCCCCGCCCCCTGGGTCCCGCCGTCCGAGACCGAGCAGCTCCTCCACGAGGCCGCCCTGCGCGGCGACGTACGGGGCCAACTGGCCGCGCTGGCCGGGACCGAGCTGTACATCCCGGCCCCGCGCGCCGAGGTGGACGCCGACCCGGACACCGTGATGTGGCGGCGCCACGTCGACCCGGCGGGCTTCGTCTGCCGGCCGCTCCTCACCCGGGGCATGCTGCCCGCGTGGCACCCGGACTGGGTCTTCCGCGGGGTCTCGCTGCGGTGGGTCGCCGAGTTCGGCTGGAGTGATCCGCAGGTGTGGCTGGGCGTGAACGTGGGGACGCCCGGCCAGTTGCTGCTGCCCGCCGCCCCGCCCGACCTGGGGCTGTGGCAGCGGGCGTACGCGGAGAACGACCGGGCCTCCGCCAACCGCCTCGTCGCGCTGCGGCACGGCGCGCTGCACGGACCGCTGGCGTACGGGCTGGCCTGCGGGGTGCATCTGGCGATCGGGAACGCCGTGCCGTGGAACGAGATCGGCACCGTCTACCGCGAGTACGTCGACGAGCGCGAGCAGCTCCGCGACTCCTGGGGCATCACCGGCCACGAGGGGTGGCGCCGGCAGCTGGACTTCCTGCTGGACGCGGCCAACAGCCCGCCGGAACCGGACTTCGTGCTGCGCGTCCGCGAGCAGCTGGCGGCGGCGATCGGTGAGCTGCCTTCGGCGGATCTGTGGCGGGAGACCGCCGCCGGGCACGCCCAGGACCTCGGGGCCGACGCGGGCACGGTCAAGGGTATCGAGGACCTGGTGCGCCGGATCATGCGCTACGAGGCCCGGTTCCGCGCGGACGGGCTGCTGCCGCCGGACGGCCGGGTGCGCACGACGGTGGCGTACGACTACGGGCGGGCGGTGAACCTGGCGCGCTGGGGGCTGTCGGCGCGGTTCTGCGGCCCGGCCGACGCGGAGGCGGCGATCGTGTACGCCGGGGCGCTGAGCAAGTCGGCGCACCGCTCGTGGGAGGAGTTCTCCGCGGGGTACGCGCTGGGGCGGGTGCTGCGGTTCGACGAGGAGGAGTACGGGCCGTTCTACGAACAGAACGTCCTCGCCCACCGTCTGCTGACGGAGAGCGAGGGCAGTCCGTGGAAGCACATCCCGTGGCGGTGAGCCCCGGCGAACCGCCGGTCAGCCGCCGGGGAGCAGATGGCGGTAGCTGTCCGGGTTCTCCACCAGGAACTGGGCGAAGCTCTGCGCCGGGCGGCCGGTGAGGGTGGGCACCGCGTCGGAGACGGCGGCCAGTTCACCGTTCGCGATGGCCTCGTACGAGGTGACCCAGCCGGCCACCTCCCAGTCCTCGGCCCCGTAGCCGGCCCGGGAGGCGTAGGCCTCCTCCCGGGTCTCGGGGACGTAGACGACGGGCCGCCCGGTGACCCGGCTCAGCTCGTCGGCCGCCTCGGCGAGGGTGAAGGCCTCGGGGCCGGTGAGGTCGTAGACCCGGTCGTCGTGTTCCGTGCCCTCGTCCAGCAGCACGGCCGCCGCCGCGTCGGCGATGTCCTCGTGGGCGACGGCAGCCACCCGCCCGTCGCCGCCGGGTCCGCGCAGCACGCCGTCGGTCCCGGTCATCGCGGGCAGCCCCGCGAGGTACCAGTTGTCCCGCAGGAAGGTGTGGCGGATCTCGGCCGTACGGATGTGGGCCTCGGTGTCCCAGTGGTCGCGGGCGAAGGTGAACGTGGCTTCGGGGGCGGCGCCTTGGAAGGAGACGTACACGATCCGCTCCACCCCCACGGCCACGGCGGCGTCGATCGCGGTGGTGTGCTCGCGGACCCGGTGGGGGCTTTCGTGGGCGGAAACCAGGAAGAGGGTGTGGGCGCCGTCGAGGGCCCGGCGCATGGCCTCCCCGTCGCCGTAGGGGGCGGCGGGCGCGTGGTCGGCGCCGGGTACGTCGGGCAGCCGGGCGGGGTCGCGGCCGAGGAGCCGTACGGGGACGCCGGTCCGGGCCAGCCGTCGGGCGACCCGGCCGCCGACCGCTCCGCTCGCTCCGGTCACTGCGGTGAGGGGGCCGATCACTGGGGTTCGTCTTCCTCTCGTCGGTCGTGGTACCAGTCGTCAAGGCCCCGCACCTCGACGACGGCGCCCACGGGGAGCGGTCCGTACAGGTGCGGGAACTCCTCGCCGCCGGGCTTCATCGCCTCGAACCGGACGGGGTCGGCGAGGCGCGCGGGGTCGACGACCAGGACCACGAGGTCCCGGTCGTCGCCTCCGTACAGCATCCGGGCCACACCGGGGAGTTGGTGGGGCAGCGAGAGGTGGATGAAGCCCTCCTCCTGGAGGGTGCGGCCGCGGGTGGACATCTCGTACGTCCCTGTCCCCCGGGCCGCCTCCCACAGAGGTGCTTCGGCGAGGTGCAGCAGCGGTTCGGTCATCGAACCACGCTAACGGGCACTGCCGCGTGCCGGTCAGTAGGTGCGGCGACGAGCCCTGCGCGTGGCCACGAGGACCGTACCGCCGGCGGCCACCAGCGCTGCCGCGATGGACCCGATGATCCATTCGCCGCCCCGGGAGCCGGTGTCGGGCAGCTCACCCGGGTGGCTCGGCGCGTGCGTGGGGCGCGGCGAGTGGTGGGTGGGGGTCGGCGTCGGCTCGGTGGGGGTCGCGGTCGGGTCGCTGGGGGTCGGGGTGGGATCCGTCGGGGTGGGCGTCGGGTCCGTCGGCGTCGGCGTGGGATCCGTAGGCGTCGGGGTGGGATCCGTCGGCGTCGGGGTCGGGTCCGTCGGAGTGGGCGTCGGGTCCGTCGGGGACGGGGTCGGGTCCGTCGGGGACGGGGTCGGGTCCGTCGGCGTCGGTGTGGGGTCCGTCGGAGTGGGCGTCGGGTCCGTGGGGGTCGGCGTGGGATCCGTCGGCGTCGGGGTCGGGTCCGTCGGAGTGGGCGTGGGGTCCGTGGGCGTCGGCGTCGGTTCGGGGGCGCACGACGGCAGGTCCCCGTCGAAGGGGTACGCGTGGATCTCCTGGCCGCCCGACTGGCCCTGCGAGGTGTGGGTGAGCGAACCCGCCGTGTAGAAGCGGCCGTTGGTGCCGCTCATGCTGAGCACCGTGGAGCTCGCCGGCTGGCCGACCAGGATGCTGCCCTCGAACTGGGCCGGGCCGGTCAGCGACAGAGCGGTGGCGTCCGGGAAGTTCCACAGCAGGTTCTCGCGGAGGCCCTCGTTGGGGAACGAGCCCATGAACGTGGCGACGCTGCGGGTGCTGCCGTACACGTTGACCAGGACGGTCGCGCCCTCGGGGATCCCGTTGAAGACGAACCCCGTGTTGCCGCCCGTCTCCGACTCCAGGTCCGCGTCCACATCGAAGATCTGGATCGCGGAGGTGCCGTCGCCGGTGAAGGTCATGAGGTCGCCGACCTGCTGCCAGGTGCCCGTCGCCTCGCGGTGCTCGTCGCCGTCGTAGGCGTAGCACTGGCTGGCCTCGGTGAGCTGCGGGCGCAGCTGGGTGTACGGGGCGGCCGCGTCCTCGTCGAAGCGCGGGGCGGTGGTGGGGTTCACCGTGCCGGTGAGGTCCCCCGCGTACGCGACGCGGCCGGAGTGCTCACCCTCCTCGGCAAGGAGGCGCTGACCGTCGGCGATCGTGATGTCCCCGCCCGTCGTCAGATAGTCGGAGCCGTCCGGCGGCGGCACCCGCGAACCGACGCCCGCGATGCCGACGTTGTAGATCTGCGAGACCCCCTCCCGCTTGTTCATGTCGAACTCGCCGAGGGTGACGACCTTGCCCTCCGCCTCGGCGGCCGCCTCGCGGACCAGGAAGTCCCCGCCGACGAAGACGTTGATGTTGCTGTCGAAGCCGACCACCGGGCCGTTGTTGGGGTCGTTCCAGCTGGGCGGGCAGGAGCTGCCGAGGCAGGGTCCCAGTCCGCCCGGCAGCGGATCGGCACCCGCGGCCGGGGCCAGCACGCCCACCATCGCCGCGGCCGTGGCCACTGTCACTGCTGCCCGGATTGCGTTGCCGCGCCTGCGCGCCTTCTGTTCCATGCCGCGCAATATGCATGGTCATCACTTTATCGTTTTGTATGACACGCCGCTCTTGCCCCGTTGTGTAGGCCTATGGGTGGTTTCCTCGCGCGACACGCGCACGGGAGCGGTGAGTCCGAGCGACGGGGTGGCAGAGCGTCAGCAGCCGTCAGAGCGCCAGCAGCTTCGCCTCCCGTTCGGGGTCGAGGCCGACGGCCGGGCGGTCGGGGCGCTGGGGCGCCGTGCCGCCGAGCGCGCGCAGCCAGGCCCAGGTGTCCGCGACGGTCTCCTCCACCGGGCGGCAGCGCAGCCCCGCCGCGTGTGCCTTGGTGTGGTCGCCGCGGTGCATCGTGTCGTACAGCTCGCCCGGCGGCAGCCAGATCGGCAGGTCGCTCCAGGGCTCGGCACCGGCGGCCCGCAGGACCTCCGGGTCCGTCCAGCGCAGCTCGGCGTCGGAGCCGGTGGCCCGCACGCAGGCTTCCAGCAGCTCGCCCATGGTCGCGTGGCCGGGGCGGCTGACGGTGTTGTACGGGCCGTTCAGCCCGGCCGCCGCCGCGTCCAGGATCCACTCCGCCAGGTCCCGGGCGTCGATGTACTGGAGCTGTGCGTCGGGCCGGCCGGGGGCGATCACCGGTCCTCCGCGGGCGATCCGCGACAGCCACCAGGGAAGCCGGCCGATGTTCTCCCCGGGGCCGATGATCAGCCCGGCCCGTGCCAGCAGGGCCCGGTCGCCGAAGGCGTCGAGGGCGGCCAGCTCGCCGCCGCGCTTGGCCCGGTCGTACGGTACGTCCCCGCCGTCGTCGGGCGAGGCGCCGGTGACCAGCGGGCCGTTCTCGTCGAGTCCGGGAGCGGCCGGGTAGGCGTACACCGAGCGGCTGGAGACGTAACTGAAGTGCCCGGCCCGGCCGGACAGCAGACGGGCGGCGTCCCGGACGGCCGCCGGGGCACCGCTCCAGGTGTCGACGACCAGGTCCCAGTCCTGCCCGCTCTCCGCCAGCGCCGCGAGCCCCCGCTCACCCGCGGTCCGGTTCCCGGTCAGCGCGCTCGCACCGGGCGGCGGCGCGTGGCGGCCGCGGTGGAACACCGTGACACCCCAGCCCCGCTCCAGCGCCGCGTCGGCGACGGCCCGCCCGACGAACTCCGTACCGCCCAGCATCAGAAGCCTCATGGGACGACTCTGCCCGGCAGCAAGCGGTGGAGGAACCCGTGCACGCTGTCAGCAGAACGGGGAACCCTCCGCAGTCGGCGGACAGGCGGGTCGGCTCGCGGACCGGCGGGACCATGTGGGGTCAGGGCGTACGGGCCAGCGGCGAGCGGTGGCGCAGCAGCCACTCGTGGTAGCCGCTCGCCCGTCGCGCCGCGTCCCGGTAGGCGTCCTCCAACTGCGCGTACACCACCTCGATGTCGGTCCCGGGCCGGGAGACGAGGAGGAGGCGTACCGCGAGCGGGTCGCCCAGCAGCGGGCGGATCACCATGTCGTCGCGCGGGCCCGACGTCGGCTGGCAGGGGGCGACGGCCTCGCCGAGCACGACGAGGGAGGCGGCGGTGAGGTAGTCGCCGTGCAGGACCGGCGGGTTCAGTCCTGCGGCGCCGAGCACCCGGCGCACCCCGTCCCACTCGCCATCCACCGTCGGATCGACCATCCACGGGTCGCCCGCGAGGTCCCCGAGCTCCACCACCCGGCGGCGGGCGGCCGGGTGATCGCGGGAGAGGGAGATGAACTGCGGTTCGCGGTCCACGAGTACGCGCTGCTCCAGACCCTCCGGCAGCGTCAGCGGGCAGCCCTCCACCTCGTGCACGAAGGCGACGTCCAGGCTGCCCGCCGCGACCGAGCGCAGTAGCGCGTGGGCGGAGACGTCGACCCGCAGGGAGATGTCCGTACCGGGGAGGGCGACCCGCAGCCGGCGCAGCCAGCCGCCGATGACCCGGCTCGCGGTCGAGCCGATGCGCAGCCGGGAGCCGCGGGGCCGGGCGGCCTCGGCCTCCGCCAGCGCCGCGGCCACCAGGTCGCTCATGCCGTCGACGAGGGGCCGGGCCCGGCTCAGGACGGCCCGGCCCAGGGACGTCGGGCGGCAGCCGGTCCGTTCGCGGAGGAACAGTTCGGCGCCGAGCACGTTCTCGATCCGCCGCAGCTGGGTCGTCAGGGACGGCTGGCTCACGCCGAGGCGGCGGGCCGCCTGATGCAGACTGCCCGCGTCGGCGATGGCGCACAGCGCCTTGAGGTGTCTCACCTCCAGCTCCATGCAGCGGAGACTATGACCGCCGTCCGCCGCACACCAGACGTCGCAACCCCACCAAACAGCCGCAATTCAGGGAGTGTTGGGACCGGAGACCTGTGGCGATGCCGTGTTGATGACGTGGGCATGGCATGACGGTGAGCGGCTGACGTGCGCAAAGAGAAGGGACCGGGCGGCGATAGGGCGGTGCTATCGCCGTTCGGCATCATCCCCGGCTGCTGTGCGCTGCACCACACTCTTCCCCGTACCACCCCACGTCTTGTCCGTTCAGCGGACACCCCCACGGCGTGGGTTCGTTCGGACAGGTAGGAGAAATCCCCCCATGAGACACCTCAAGAACGCCGTCGCCACCGCCGCCGCCGGCCTCGGTCTCGTCGCCGCGCTGGGCACCGCACCGGTCGCTGTCGCCGCTCCGGCCCCTGCCGCCCCTTCCGCCTCCTCCACCATCGCCGCGTACAACGGCTCCGGCGAGAACGCCGCCGCCAACCGCGCCTTCCTCGACGCGGTCATGAAGTCCGTCGCCGAGAAGCGCGCGGCCAACCCGGGCATCAAGGCCGTCACGGTCACCTACGACGCCTCCGGCGCGCCGTCCTTCCGCAGCCAGATAGCCAACAGCACACAGATCTGGAACAGCTCGGTCTCCAACGTCCAGCTCCAGGAGGGCTCCGGCGCGGACTTCACGTACCGCGAGGGCAACGACCCGCGCGGCTCCTACGCGAGCACCGACGGCCACGGCCGCGGGTACATCTTCCTGGACTACGCCCAGAACCAGCAGTACGACTCGACCCGCGTCACCACGCACGAGACCGGGCATGTGCTCGGCCTGCCGGACAACTACTCCGGTCCGTGCAGCGAGTTGATGTCCGGCGGCGGCCCCGGCCCGTCCTGCACCAACGCGCAGCCGGACGCCAACGAGCGGGCCCGGGTCAACCAGCTGTGGCAGAACGGCCTGGCCTCGCTCGCCCGTTCCGCTTCCTGACGCCGTCACGTTCCTGACGTCATCGCGCTCGTCCGGCCGGTCCCGTGTCCCGGGACCGGCCGGCACCCCCCACACGACAGAGGACCGTTCCGCTTCCGGAACGGTCCTCTTCGCGGGCCCGACGCCTCCCCCTGTCAGGCGTCGAGTTCGTTACGGACGAGGGTCAGCAGTTCGTCCTCGGTCATGCCCAGGTCCCGGGCGTCCGCGACCGCTTCGCGCACCCTCTCCAGCAGCCGGGCACGCTGCGGCGAGGCGCCCGCGGTGATCGCCGCGCCCCGTCCGCGGCGCAGTTCGATGAGCCCTTCCTCGCGCAGTCGTTGGTAGCCGCGCAGGACGGTGTGGACGTTGACGCCGAGGGATTCGGCGAGCGCCCGGGCGGCGGGCAGCCGCTCACCCGGGGCGACGGCGCCCTCGGCGACCGCACGCCGGACCGAGGCGGCGATCTGGTCCCCGAGCGGCACGGTGGAGGTCGGATCGACCCGGAAGAGCATGGTCAGCGCCCCGCCCGCTGCCGGTCGAGCAGTGTGTTGAGCAGCGCGGCGCCGGTGGCCGAGTCACCGACGGTGACGGCGAACTCGCGGCCGCTCGTCAGGCTGACGACGATGGCCTCGCCCGAGCGGGTGATGACGCCGCTGCGCTCGGGGCGGATGCGATAGCCCCAGCCGCCGTACTCCGCGAGGGCGTTGACCGGGCGGCTGCCCGCGGCCTCCATCCGCTCCAGCGGCACCCGCACCCGTGGCCGGGGCAGCAGACCGGAGACGGTGAGGCCTCGCCGGTCCACGGTGACGTGGGGGCGGCAGAAGGTGCCCATCACCAGGGCGAGCAGGATCAGCGGCACCCCGATGTACCAGTTCTGCTCCCGGCCGACGGTGACACCGGCCGCCATCAGCACCAGCACGGCGACGGGTGCCCACCAGGCGCCGATGCCGCGCCCCCAGGCGGCCATCTCGCCGTCGGCGAGGACGATCCTCTCCCGGGTCGCCGGGTCCGGGTCGCGGGGGTCGTCGGGCACAGGGACCAGTCGGGACAGCAGCAGCCCGACGGCTCCGGCGAGGGCGGCCGCCCCGAGGGCCACCGCGATGTGCCAGAGCGGGAACCCGTCCGGCGAACCGCCGTCGGGGACGTCCACGTTGACGAACAGGACGGCGATCAGCAGATAGCCGAGGAACGCGGCCACGGCGAAGCCTCCGCCGATGAACCAGCGGTGGGCGCGGCCGTGGATCCTGCCTTTGACCGCGATGAACGCCCACAGCGCGCCGAGCACGAGCAGCGAGGGGAGCGTGTAGAGCAGATAGGAGCTGAAGCTCGTGTATCCGTTGGCGGATCCGCCGGCGTCGAAGTGGACGGCCAGCCGGTCGGGCAGGCGGTCCTTGATGCCGGCGTAGAGCGTGAGGTCGATGAGGAGTGCGAGCACAAAGGGCAGGGCGGCGAGAGTGACGCGGCCAAGGTTCTTGCTTGTCATGGAAAACCTCCGTTGTTTGCATGCTAGTAGAACAATGTGGCGGAGGCAACAGGTGAAGGCAGCGGGGGACGCGCGTCCGCCCCGTACCGGGATGCGGTACGGGGCGGACGCGAACGGTTCGTCGTTGGCGGGAGGTTGAGGGAATTGAGGGAGGTTGCCGGTGGCGGCAGGACGGCTTCGGGTCAGGCGGCTCCGGGCCAGGCGGCCAGGGTCTGGACATGGACGTCGTCCGGAAGGGCCCGCTCCACGGCGGCCAGGGCCGCGGCGAAGTCACGCTCGGCGCGGGCCGATTCGTACACCGCGCCGTCCAAGTGGAGGGCGAGATGGAGATCCGGGTCGGCTCGGCGCAGGGAGAGCAGGCACGTGAGTGTGGCCTGGCGGAGCGTTCCCGCGACGAGGACGGGCAGCGGCCGGTCCCACTCCAGGACGCAGTCGGTGAGCGCGCCGTCCCTGAGGCCGAACGTCCCGTCCTCCGGCGGGGCGCCCGCGACGGGCCTCAGGCCGTCGAAGCTCTCGCCCTCGAAGTCGGCCCCTCTGATCCGGAGCCGGATCCGCTGTCCGTCCGTGGTGAGAACGGCCGCGTCGGAACCCTTGTTGTCCCGGTACCAGCCGGCCCACGACTCATCTGTCATGAGCAGGGACTGTAGCCCCCGCCTCGGACATCTGCCGTACCGCCCTCCGCGGTGAACCGACGGGGCGTCAACGCGTCCGGGGTTCCCGCCACATGGGGTACATCGGCGGCCCGTCCGGCAGGTCGACCGCGCGGCCGAGGAAGCGGAATCCGAGCCGCTCGTACAGCACCCGGCTCCGGGCGCTGCTGGCCTCCAGATAGGCCGGCAGGCCCTCCCGGTCGCAGCGCTCCAGCTCCGCTCCGATCAGCTCCGCCCCGATGCCTTCTCCCTGGCGATCGGGGCGGACGCCGATCATCAGCAGATAGGCGTGTGCACGGTCGTGCGGGTGGATCGCCCCGGTGAGCCTGCCCACCAGTTCGCAGCGCTCGTTGCCGGGGTCGGCGGTCTCCCGCATCAGCGCGGGCGTGGGGTCCTCCTCCTCGGGGGCCCCGGCGGGCACCTGCAGCCAGAGGGCCACCGCCGCCTCGTCCTCGGCGATGTCGATACGCCCCTCGGCCAGGGCGACGTCGACGAAGACGCCGAGGAACCTGCCGTGCACCGCGCGCCGGTGGGCCTCGTCGGGGAAAACCCAGCTGCTGACCGGGTCGTCGTGGAAAGCCTCCCCCATGACCGAGACGACGAGTTCCCGGTCGCGCTGCTCCGCCTGCTGGATCCGTATACCCATGACGGGCTGCCGCCTCTCTGCTGCCTTCCTTCAACCAACCTCCGGAATACTAGAGTTGACAGGATGCCGTCGGTCACCGGAGGTGGGTCAGCTGGTCCGGCGGGTGACGAATTCGGCCAGTGCCAGCAGGTCGCCCGCCGCGCTCGGGTCAGGGACCGCCCGGGAGAGGTGGTGGACCGCGCGGGCCATCCGGTCGGCCGCGCAGACCTGGGCCCAGTCCCGCCCGCCGGCCCGGTCCACCGCGTCGGCCGCCCTGCTCACCTCGGCGGCGGTGTTCATGGGCCCCCGGTAGAGCGCGGCGAGCTCGGCGGCGGCCGGGGTGCCCGAGGTGAGGGCGGCGACCACGGGCAGGGACTTCTTGTGGGCGGCCAGGTCGGCCCCGACGGGCTTGCCGGTGCGGTCGGGGTCGCCCCAGATGCCGATCAGGTCGTCGATGAGCTGGAACGAGAGTCCGGCCTCCCGTCCGAACCCGTCCATCGCGCGGACGGCCCGGTCCTCCGCCCCGGCGTAGAGGGCGCCGAGCGCGCAGGCGCAGCCGAGCAGGGCGCCGGTCTTGGCGGTCGCCATGGCGAGGCATTCGTCGAGGGTGATCTCGTCGGGGCCGCGCTCCTCGAAGGCGCAGTCCGCCTGCTGGCCCGCGCACAGCTCGATGACGCAGGTGGAGAGCCGGGCGGCGGCGGGCGCCGCGGCCGGATGCGCGTCCTCGGCCAGCAGCCGCTGGGCGAGGGCGAGCATGGCGTCTCCGGTGATGATGGCGTCCGGGATGCCGAAGACCGCCCAGGCGGTGGGCCGGTGCCTGCGGGTGGTGTCCTCGTCGATGACGTCGTCGTGGAGCAGGGTGAAGTTGTGGGCGAGTTCGACGGCGACGGCGGCCCGGACGGCGCGTTCCGGATCGCCGCCCAGCGCGCGGGCGGCGGCCAGCACGAGAGCCGGCCTGATGGCCTTTCCTGCCTGGCCGGCGGCTGGGGTTCCGTCGGCGTTCTGCCAGCCGAAGTGGTACATCGCGATCCGGCGTATGCCGCCGGGCAACGACTCCACGGCCGATCGCAGGTGCGGGTCGA
Organism: Streptomyces globisporus; assembly: GCA_014649555.1. Classification (GTDB taxonomy): domain Bacteria; phylum Actinomycetota; class Actinomycetes; order Streptomycetales; family Streptomycetaceae; genus Streptomyces; species Streptomyces globisporus. Next base: position 389,269 of record BMTG01000001.1, read on the forward strand.
CGACGGCGCGGGTGCGCTCCAGGAGCGCCGCGGCCTCGTGCCCTTCCGTCGCTGCGTCCGTACTGGTCATGGTCACGGTCAACTCCCTGGGGCGAGGCGGTGGGTGCGGACCCGGGGGTCCGGGCGGCCGCTGCCGCCCGGACCCCCGGGGTGACTCGGGCTCAGCGCCAGCGGCTGACCTCGACGTTCTCCAGCACTCCGAGGGCGTCCGGTACCAGGATGGCGGCGGAGTAGTACGCCGTCACGAGGTAGGAGATGATCGCCTGCTCGTCGATCCCCATGAAGCGGACCGAGAGGCTCGGTTCGATCTCGTCGGGGATCCCGGTCTGCTGGAGGCCGATGACGCCCTGCTCGGCCTCACCGGTCCTCATGCAGATGATGGAGGTGGTGCGGGCGTCGGTGACGGGGATCTTGTTGGACGGGAAGATCGGCACCCCGCGCCAGGCGGGCACGTGGTGGCCGCCGATGTCGACGCTCTCCGGGACGAGTCCGCGCCGGTTGCACTCGCGGCCGAAGGCGGCGATGGCCTTCGGGTGGGCGAGGAAGAGCTTCGACCCGCGGCGGCGCGAGAGGAGCTCGTCCATGTCGTCCGGGCCGGGCACCCCGTCGTGGGGCTGGATCCGCTGCCCGTAGTCGCAGTTGTTGAGAAGACCGAACTCCCTGTTGTTGATCAGCTCGTGTTCCTGGCGCTCGCGCAGCGCCTCGACCGTGAGCCGCAACTGCTGCTCGGTCTGGTTCATCGGCTGGTTGTAGAGGTCGGCGACCCTGCTGTGGACCTTCAGAACGGTCTGGGCGACGCTCAGTTCGTACTCGCGCGGCGCCGCGTCGTAGTCGACGAAGGTGTGCGGGACGACGGCCTCGCCGACATGGCCGGCGGAGAGGTCGATCGCCGCCTCGCCGTAGTGGTTGGTCCGCTGGTGCGGGATGGAGAGCAGTCCGGCGAGGTGGCCGCGCAGCGACTCGGCGCGCTCCGCGAGGTTGTACACATCGGCCCGGCTCAGGGTGAGGAGCGTGCACGGGGTGACCGTGCGGGCGGTGTACTCCCAGACGGCGTCGCCGTCGACCAGGCTCTGGTCGCCGAAGTACGCGCCGTCGGCGAGGACCCCGAGCTCCGTCTCGTCCCCGTAGAGGCCGGAGCCGATCTTCTCGACCTTGCCGTGGGCCAGCAGATAGACCCGGTCCGCCGCGTCCCCCAAGGCGGCGAGCACCTCCCCCGCGGCCACATCCCGCTGCTCGCACCTGCGCGCGAGCTCGGCGAGGACCTCCTCGTCCCCGAAGTCGCGCAGAGCGGGCAGCTCCCCCAACTCGGCGGGGATCACGGCCACCCGGTCCCCGGTCTGTACGAAGGTCACCCGGCCGTCGCCGACCGAATAGCTGAGCCGACGGTTCACCCGGTACGTACCGCCCTGTACCTGCACCCACGGCAGCATCTTCAGCAGCCACCGTGAGGTGATCTCCTGCATCTGCGGCGCGGATTTGGTGGTCGTCGCGAGGTTCCGCGCAGCTGCCGTCCCCAGACTCTGCTGCGGCGGCGCCTGCGTGTCGCGAACCTCTTCACCAACGGACATCTGACGTCCTCTCGATCATGGGCTGACCTGCGAGGAAAAGACTTTCAGCAGAAGGGGGAGGCCCGCCATTACACAAAAGAGTGTGACTAATCCACCTTCAGGCGGGGCACGTTGATCCCCGCCACCGGACCATCTCTTTAATTTGCATCTCCTGTGCAACTTATCTACGCTGAGCCCATGCGGCTGACGAGATTCACCGACGTGGCACTCCGCGTCCTCATGCGGCTCGCCGTCGCCGAGAGCGCGGAAGCGCCGACCACCCGCGAGGTGGCGGCCACCATGCGGGTCCCCTACACCCATGCCGCGAAGGTCGTCGCCCGGCTCCAGCACCTCGGCCTCCTCGACGCCCGGCGCGGCCGGGGCGGCGGGCTCACCCTGACCTCGGCCGGCCGCTCCGCGTCGATCGGCTCGCTGGTGCGGGAGCTGGAGGGGCCGGAGGAGGTCGTCGAGTGCGAGGGCGACACGCCCTGCCCGCTCCGCTCCGCCTGCCGGCTGCGCGGGGCCCTGCGCGGAGCCCAGGAGGCCTTCTACGCCGCACTGGACCCGATCACCGTCGCCGACCTCGTCGCCTCCCCCACCGGCCCGCTCCTGCTCGGCATCGGCAGCGGCCCACCACCCGGCTGACCCCGACCGACCCCCACCCCGGCTCCGCGCACGCGCGCACCCCCGCACGCCGAGCGAGCCACCCTGCCCTTAAATACGCATCCACCATTCCAATAATAAGGAGCCTCATGCTCTCCGATCGGTCCACCGCCACCGTCCGTGCCACTCTTCCCGCCGTCGGGGCGGCCATCGGGGACATCGCCGACCTCTTCTACGAGAAGCTCTTCAACGCCCATCCCGAGCTGCTGCGTGACCTGTTCAACCGCGGCAACCAGGCCTCCGGCGACCAGCGACGGGCACTCGCGGGCTCCATCGCCGCGTTCGCGACCGCGCTGGTCGAGCGGCCCGGCACCCGGCCCGACGTGATGCTGGACCGGATCGCCCACAAGCACGCCTCGCTCGGGGTGACCCCGGAGAGTTACGACGTGGTGCACACCCATCTGTTCGCGGCCATCGCCGACGTCCTGGGCGACGCGGTCACCCCGGAGGTCGCGGCCGCCTGGGACGAGGTCTACTGGCTGATGGCGGGCTCCCTGATCGCCGTCGAGGAACGCCTCTACGCCCAGCAGGGCGTCCTGGCGGGCGACGTCTGGCACGCGTGGGAGGTGGCCGCCCGGGTCGAGGAGACCGAGGACGTCGCCACGTTCCTGCTGCGCCCCGCCCAGGACATGACCGCGCCCGCCTTCCGGCCCGGCCAGTACGTCTCCGTACAGGTCGAACTGCCGGACGGGGCCCGCCAGATACGCCAGTACAGCCTCTCCTGCGCCCCCGGCTCCCGGCTCCGGTCGATCACCGTGAAGCGCGTGCGCGGCCAGGGCTCGCCCGACGGCGAGGTCTCCGGCCATCTGCACGAGCACACCCGCGTGGGGGACCTGCTGCGCGTCTCCGTCCCCTACGGGGACCTGGTACTGGACCACCTGGACGCGCCCCTGCTGCTGGCATCGGCGGGCATCGGCTGCACCCCCATGCTGTCGATGCTGGAGTACCTCACCCAGGAGGGCCACCAGGGCCCGGTCACCGTCGTGCACGGCGACCGCTCACCGGCCGACCACGCCCTGCGCACCGACCACGTACGGCTGACGGAGAAGCTCCCGGACGCCGAGGCGCACTTCTGGTACGAGACCCCGGAGGCCGGACAGCCGGCGAACCGCACCGGCCTCGTCGACCTGGCCGGCATCACCGTACGACCGGGAACGCACGCCTATCTGTGCGGCCCGCTCCCCTTCATGCGGGCCGTCCGGGCCCAGCTCCTGGAGGCGGGGGTCCGGCCGGCCGACGTCCACTACGAGGTGTTCGGCCCGGACCTCTGGCTGGCCGCTTCCTGAAACACCGCCTCCACGACGGGCAGGCGACAATGAGCGGGTGACCAGCCCGCCCCCCGGCCCGCCCAGCCTCGACGCCCTCCTCCGGCCCCGGCTCCCCTCCCCTCTGCGGGAGGTCCGCGACGAGCACTTCGCCCGCCGTGGGGTGCGGCTGTTCCTCAAGCGGGACGATCTGATCCACCCCGATCTGCCGGGCAACAAGTGGCGCAAACTCGCCCTCAATCTGGAGGCCGCCGCCGGGCGCACCGTGCTCACGTTCGGGGGTGCGTACTCCAACCATCTCCGGGCCACCGCGGCGGCCGGGCGGCTGCTGGGCTTCGGGACCGTCGGCGTCGTCCGCGGCGACGAGTTGGCGCACCGACCGCTCAACCCCTCGCTGGCGCGGTGCGCGGCCGACGGGATGCGGCTGCACTTCGTGGACCGTACGACGTACCGGGCGAAGGCATCGCCCGAGGTCCTGGCGGGGCTGCTGAGCCGGTTCGGGGACGTCGAGGTCATCCCGGAGGGCGGCAGCAACGCCCTGGCCGCACAGGGCTGTACGGCGCTGGGGCGCGAGTTGGCCGGAGAGGCCGATGTGGCGGCCGTGGCCTGCGGGACCGGCGGCACCCTGGCCGGGCTCGCCGCCGGGCTGGATCCCGGGCAGCGGGCGCTGGGCGTGCCGGTGGTCGGCGGCGGTTTCCTGGCCGGGGAGCTGGCGCGGCTCCAGCGCGAGGCGTTCGGCGGCCCGGCCGGGGACTGGGCGCTGGAGGAGCGCTTCACCTTCGGCGGCTACGCCCGTACGACCCCGGAACTGGACGCCTTCGCCGACGGCTTCGAGGACCGGCACGGGCTGCCCGTGGAGCGCGTCTACGTCGCCAAGCTGCTGTTCGCGCTGACCGCGCTGGCCGACGAGGGGGCGTTCGCGCCGGGCACCCGGGTGGCCGCCGTGATCACCGGCGCCCCGGACGCGCCGCTTCAGGAGTCGTCCGTCTCCCGGTAGGCGGCCGCCTCCTCCAGGTCCAGTCGGCGCAGCAGCGTACGCATCATCTCGTCGTCGATCCGCCGCTCGTCCCGGAGCCGGACGAAGACCTCGCGTTCGGCCTCGATCATCTCCCGCGAGAGCCGCCGGTAGGTGTCGTCCGCCGATTCGCCGGTGACCGGGTCGGCGGCGCCCAGCCGCTCCCAGACGGCGTTGCGGCGGCGCTCCAGCACCGTGCGCAGCCGGTCGGCCAGCGGCGGGGGGAGGCTGTTGTGCGGGTCGTCGAGCAGTTCCCGCAGCCGGGCCTCCGCCGCCTCGGACGCCTCGCTCTGGGCCTGCGCCTCGATGAGCGTGACGGTCTGCGGGTCGGGGTGCGGCAGTTTCAGTACGCGGACGAGGACGGGCAGGGTCAGGCCCTGGATCACCAGCGTCCCGATGACGGTGGTGAAGGTCAGGAACAGCACCAGGCTGCGGGCCGGGAACGGTTCACCGTCCTGCGTGACCAGCGGGATGGAGAACGCGACGGCGAGCGAGACGACCCCGCGCATTCCGGCCCAGCCGACGATGAGCGGCGCGGTCCAGTCGGTGCCGGGCTCGCGCTCCCGGACCCGCCGGGAGAGCCACCGGGGCAGATAGGTGGCCGGGTAGACCCAGACGAAGCGGACCACGACGACGGCCACGAAGACCACGACCGCGTAACCGATGGCCTCCTCGACGCCGAACGGGCCGAGCTCCTTCAGGACGAACGGAAGCTGGAGGCCGATCAGCGCGAAGACCGAGGACTCCAGGATGAACGCCACCATCTTCCAGACGGCCGCTTCCTGAAGACGCGTGGCGAAGTCGACCTGCCAGGAGCGGTGGCCCAAGTAGAGGGCGACGACGACCACGGCGAGGACACCGGAGGCGTGCACCCGTTCGGCCGCCGCGTACGCCACGAAGGGGATCAGGAGGGACAGCGTGTTCTGGAGGAGCGCTTCCTTGAGATGCGTGCGCAGCCAGTGCAACGGGACCATCAGCAGCAGGCCGACGCCGACCCCGCCGATCGCGGCGAGCAGGAACTCGCCGATTCCGGCGCCCCAGCTCATCCCCTCCCCCACCGCCGCGGCCAGCGCCACCCTGAAGGCGGTGATCGCCGTGGCGTCGTTCACCAGGGACTCGCCCTGGAGGATCGTCGTCACCCGGGCGGGCAGCCCGACCCGGCGGGCGATCGCGGCGGCCGTCACGGCGTCCGGCGGGGCGACGACCGCCCCCAGGACCAGCGCGGCGGTCAGCGGCAGGTCCGGGATGATCCGGTACGCCAGCCAGCCCACCGCCACGGTGGCGAAGAGGGTGTAGCCGACGGAGAGCAGGGCGACCGGCCGGATGTTGGCCCGCAGATCCAGGTAGGAGCTGTCCAGGGCGGCCGTATGGAGCAACGGCGGAAGCAGCAGCGGGAGGACGACATGGGCGTCCAGGTGGTACGTCGGGACGCCCGGAGAAAAGCCGGCCACGAGCCCCACGGCGACGAGCACGAGCGGGGCGGGCACCGGGGTGCGGCGGGCCGCGCCGGCCACCGCCGCACTCACGGCGACCAGGGCGATCAGCGGCAGCGCGTCCATCCCACCGTCCTCGATCCGTCGTAACCTGCCCATCATGAGCGAGTGTGCGCATGTAGCGGATCTGCCACGCCCCGAGCCCGTGCCGCTCGGCAGGACGTGTCCCGAGTGCCTGGAGGCGGGCACCCACCCCGTACAGCTGCGGCTCTGTCTGACCTGCGGGCACGTCGGCTGCTGCGATTCGTCGCCGCTGCGGCACGCTACCGGACACTTCCGGGCGACCGGTCATCCCGTGATGCGGAGCTTCGAGCCGGGCGAGAGCTGGCGCTGGTGCTTCGAGGACGGTTCGATCGTCTGACGCCTGGGTACGTCAATGCGGCGCCGGTTCTTCGTAATTGGACGCCGCAGACCCCTAGCCACTTTCCGTGCTCATGGAGTTACCATGAGTGACGGTCGCGGTGTGGGGTCCGTACGACACGGCATCATGGATCCGATAACGTCGCCGAGCCGAAGAACCGTCGACGGACCGCATGGCTCCGGGCCACCCTTCCCGGAACCTCGAAAGAGTTTGTGCCACCTTGGAGGTGAGGGTGTCCCAGATCGCAGGCGAGCCCGGGAATCAGGACTTCGTGGAAGTCCGGCTGCCCGCTGCGGGTGCCTACCTGTCGGTGCTGCGAACGGCCACGGCCGGTCTCGCAGCGCGTTTGGACTTCACTCTCGACGAGATCGAGGATCTTCGCATCGCGGTCGACGAGGCCTGCGCGATCCTGCTCCAGCAGGCCGTGCCGGGCTCGGTCCTCAGCTGCGTCTTCCGTCTCGTCGACGACTCCCTCGAAGTGACGGTGTCGGCGCCCACCACCGACGGCCGGGCACCCGAGCGCGACACCTTCGCCTGGACGGTGCTCTCCGCACTGGCCGGCAAGGTCGACTCCACGGTCGCGGACGACCGTACGGTCAGCATCAGCCTCTACAAACAGCGCGGCGCGGGCCCCGGGCCGGCGTGAGCGACGGGAACGGGGACGGTCCTGTGCGGGACGAGACGATCCGATCCGGGGTGGTGCGCCCAGCAGGCATCCCGGAGCAACAGGCCCGGCCGCATCCGGAGGACGGAGCGGACGGGCCCGAGGGCTTCGACGTCGCGGTGGAGCAGCAGTCGCAGGCAGAGCGGGCGGGCCAGATGAGCGAGCACGGGCACCACGATCCACACGACCGCAGCGGGGCCCGGGCCCTGTTCTTCGAGCTGCGGGAGCTGCCCGACGGTTCCGCGGAGAAGGCGGAGCTGCGCAACCGGCTGGTGCGCATGCATCTGCCGCTGGTGGAGCACCTCGCCCGCCGGTTCCGCAATCGCGGCGAGCCGCTGGACGACCTCACACAGGTCGCCACGATCGGGCTGATCAAGTCCGTGGACCGGTTCGACCCGGACCGGGGGGTGGAGTTCTCGACGTACGCCACTCCCACGGTGGTCGGCGAGATCAAGCGCCACTTCCGGGACAAGGGCTGGGCGGTGCGGGTGCCGCGCCGCCTCCAGGAGCTGCGCCTGTCGCTGACCACGGCCACCGCGGAGCTCTCCCAGCAGCACGGCCGTTCGCCGACCGTGCACGAGCTGGCGGAGCGGCTCGGCATCTCCGAGGAGGAGGTGCTGGAGGGCCTGGAGTCGGCCAACGCGTACAGCACGCTCTCGCTGGACGTGCCGGACACGGACGACGAGTCGCCGGCCGTGGCGGACACCCTGGGCTCGGAGGACGAGGCGCTGGAGGGCGTGGAGTACCGGGAGTCGCTCAAGCCGCTCCTGGAGGACCTGCCGCCGCGCGAGAAGCGGATCCTGCTGCTGCGCTTCTTCGGGAACATGACCCAGTCGCAGATCGCCCAGGAGGTCGGCATCTCGCAGATGCACGTCTCGCGGCTGCTGGCCCGCACCCTGGCGCAGCTGCGCGAGCGGCTGCTCGTCGAGGAGTGAGCCGGGGAGCGCCGAGCGGGGCCGTGTGGCTCAGGCGTCGGGGGTCGTCCTCGGCCCCCGGCGGATGCCCAGGTCCTGGGTGGTCGCCGGGTTCAGGACGAGCACGAGGCCGGTGACGGCGACCGCCGCGAGAACGATCCCGGTGGGGATCAGCGCACCCTGCGAGCGCAGCAGCGTCCAGGCCACCGGCAGCGCCATGATCTGGGTGATCAGCGCGGGCCCCCGGCTCCAGCTGCGCAGCAGCAGCAGTCCACGGGCGGCGATCAGCGGGATGGCGCCGAGCGCGACCAGGGTGATGCCGACCGTCTCCGCCTGCTGCGTGCTCTCCAGCTTCCCGAGCAGCCCCATGATCAGCAGGTAGATCCCGCCGACGGCGAGAGCCACGCCTTCGAGGGCGTTGACCCCGGCGAGGAGGGTGATCCTGGTCGGGCGCTCCGCGGTGGAGGGCGGCGGGGTGGACGGTGTCTGCTGAGTGCTCACGCCTTTCAGGTTGGCATCCCCGGGGCCCGGAAGTGAAGCCGGGGTGCGCGGGAGCCGTACCCGTTCGGCGGTACACCAGGGCAGGGCGTCACTCTCCGTCACCACCCCGGAGCGCAGCGAACCTGGGCTTCGGCCTCGAACCGCCCGGTAGGTAGGCTGGCCGTCATGCGCGCACTCCTCGTGGTCAATCCAGCTGCTACCACCACCAGTGCCCGCACCCGTGACGTGCTCATCCACGCGCTGGCCAGCGAGATGAAGCTGGAGGCGGTGACCACGGAGTACCGGGGGCACGCGCGGGATCTGGGGCGGCGGGCCGCGGACAGCGACGACATCGATCTCGTGGTCGCCCTCGGCGGCGACGGCACGGTGAACGAGGTCGTGAACGGGCTGCTGCACCGGGGCCCGGACGTGGACAGCCTCCCGAAGCTCGCCGTGGTCCCCGGCGGGTCCACGAATGTCTTCGCGCGCGCCCTGGGGCTGCCGAACGACGCGGTGGAGGCGACCGGCGCGATCCTGGACGCCCTGGAGAACCGGACCGAACGCACGGTTGGTCTGGGCCTGGCCGCCGGCACCCCGGGCACCGAGGACGAGTCCGTTCCCGAACGCTGGTTCACTTTCTGTGCCGGACTCGGGTTCGACGCGGGAGTCGTCGGCCGGGTCGAACAGAAACGCGAGGGCGGGAAGCGTTCGACGCACGCCCTGTACGTACGCCAGGTGGTGCGGCAGTTCCTGAACGAGGCCCACCGCAGACACGGGACGATCACGCTCGACGTGCCCGGCCAGGACCCGGTGACCGACCTCGCGCTCTCCATAATCTGCAACACCGCACCCTGGACCTACCTGGGCAATCGTCCGGTCTACGCCTCACCGAAGGCCTCCTTCGACACCGCACTGGACGTCCTCGGACTGAAGCGTCTGTCCACTCCGGCGGTGGCCCTGTACGGCACCCAGCTGCTCACTTCGAGCCCCGAGAAGGGGCCGCGCGGGAAGCATGCCGTTTCACGGCATGACCTCACGGACTTCACCTTGCATTCAAAGGTTCCACTGCCCTTCCAGATGGACGGTGACCACCTGGGACTGCGTACGAGCGTGACGTTCACAGGCGTACGCCGTGCACTGCGTGTGATTGTGTGAGTGGAAGGGCCGAAAGTCCTTTAACTCGAACGTTTGGACTGGGTCCCACCCCCAAGAAGTGCGCCTGTGACCTAGTCGACACCGAGGAATCAAAAAAAACTTTCCAGAAGGGGTTGTATCCGTCGCCCAGGTTTGGGAATCTCTTCATGGCGATCGGGACGGCCCGCAACACCGGCCTCCACTGAGAGCCAGAACCCCTCCTCACCATCACAGACCGCACCCAGTCCATCTGGGGGTCGGCCCGTCATCTGCGGGGGGATTCGTGAAAGCGTTCACATTCACAAGCAACAAGCGTGTAATACCAAGGAGAGGTAGCAGCCATGGACTGGCGTCACAACGCCGTTTGTCGTGAGGAAGACCCCGAGCTGTTCTTCCCCATCGGCAACACCGGTCCTGCGCTGCTGCAGATCGAGGAAGCCAAGGCTGTCTGCCGTCGCTGCCCCGTCATGGAGCAGTGCCTGCAGTGGGCGCTCGAGTCCGGCCAGGACTCCGGCGTCTGGGGTGGCCTCAGCGAGGACGAGCGCCGCGCGATGAAGCGCCGCGCCGCTCGCAACCGGGCGCGTAACGCCAGCGCCTGAGCAACACCCCGCACCAAGCCTCAGCCCGGCGGCGCGTACAGAGCGTACGCACAGCCCCGCCTTCGAGTCGCAGCGCGCAGTACCCCGAAGCGCATCGCAACGTGAGCATCACGGAGCGGGCCCGGACCGTCACCACGGTCCGGGCCCGCTCTGCTGTGTGCGCTCGGTCGCCCGGGAGGGCCCGGGGCTACTTGAGACCCTGCACCGGGAGGTCCAGCACCACCTGGGTGCCGCGCTCCGGGGCCGGGACCATGCCGAACGCTCCGCCCAACTCCCCCTCCACCAGCGTCCGTACGATCTGGAGCCCGAGGTTTCCGGCCTGCTTCGGGTCGAACCCCTCGGGCAGGCCGCGCCCGTCGTCGGTGACGGTGATCAGCAACCGCCCCTCGGTGGGCGATCCGCCGCGTACGGCGGAGACCTCGACCGTGCCGTGGTCGGCCAGGGTGAAGGCGTGCTCCAGGGCGTTCTGCAGCACCTCGGTCAGCACCATGGAGAGCGGGGTGGCGACCTCGGCGTCGAGGATGCCGAAGCGTCCGGTGCGCCGGCAGGTCACCTTGCCCGGGGAGATCTCCGACACCATCGCGATGACGCGGTCGGCGATCTCGTCGAACTCGACCCGCTCGTCCAGATTCTGGGAAAGCGTCTCATGGACGATGGCGATCGAACCGACGCGCCGGACCGCCTCGTTGAGGGCCTCGCGGCCCTGCTCGGAGTCCATCCGGCGGGACTGGAGGCGCAACAGGGCGGCCACCGTCTGGAGGTTGTTCTTCACCCGGTGGTGGATCTCCCGGATGGTCGCGTCCTTGGTGATCAACTCTCGCTCGCGGCGGCGCAGTTCGGTGACGTCCCTCAGGAGGACCAGGGAGCCGATCCGGACGCCCTTGGGCTTGAGCGGGATGGCCCGCAGCTGGATCACCCCGCCCGCGCACTCCACCTCGAACTCGCGGGGCGCGTAACCGCTCGCCACCTTGACCAGGGCCTCGTCCACCGGCCCCCGCGACGGGGCCAGTTCGGCGGTGACGGTGCCGAGGTGGTGGCCGACCAGGTCGGAGGCGAGGCCGAGACGGTGGTAGGCGGAGAGGCCGTTGGGGCTGGCGTACTGGACGATGCCGTCGGCGTCGAGCCGGATCAGTCCGTCGCCCACGCGCGGGGAGGCGTCCATGTCGACCTGCTGGCCGGGAAACGGGAAGGACCCGGCGGCGATCATCTGGGCCAGGTCGGAGGCGGACTGGAGGTAGGTGAGCTCCAGCCGGGAAGGGGTGCGCACGGTGAGCAGGTTGGTGTTGCGGGCGATGACGCCGAGCACCCGCCCGTCGCGGCGTACGGGGATGGACTCGACCCGTACGGGCACCTCCTCGCGCCACTCCGGATCGCCCTCGCGCACGATCCGGCCCTCGTCCAGGGCCGCGTCCAGCAGCGGGCGGCGGCCGCGCGGCACCAGGTGGCCGACCATGTCGTCCTGGTAGGAGGTGGGCCCGGTGTTGGGGCGCATCTGGGCGACGGAGACGTACCGCGTGCCGTCGCGGGTGGGCACCCACAGCACGAGGTCGGCGAAGGACAGGTCGGAGAGCAGCTGCCACTCCGAGACCAGCAGATGGAGCCACTCGAGGTCGGTGTCGCTCAGAGCGGTGTGCTGGCGGACGAGGTCGTTCATGGAGGGCACGTGTGGAGCGTACCTGGGGTTACCGAAGGCGTTCGAACCGCTGGGGCCGATGAACCGTGCAGGTGTACGGAGGTACGACGATGGACAGGGGCGGCGGCCGGCCCGAGAATGTCGTGCACACGGATGGACACGGGTATTGGTCTAGTCCACAATGTTCATCAAGACCTCCGCTCTCCCCGCACAGGAGAGTGGACCGAGGCACCCGGCGCTCTCTGCCCTGACCGCGCCGGTGCCTCCAGTGGCCGGGGGCACCGCACACCGCCGGCCAGGTAGCTCCGGGCTGCGGTGCCGGGCGGGCTGAGGGTCCCGCCCCGGCGCCGCGGCCCGCGGGTGTTTCCGGGGCGCCACCGCCTCCGGCCCTCAGCGGGTCTCGGTGACCTTCGCCAGGGCGCGGGGCGCGTCCGGGTCCTGGCCCCGGGCGATCGTCACCTCGTACGCCAGCATCTGCAGCGGCAGGATCTCCAGGATCGGCTGCAACTCCTCCGGGACGCCCGCCGTGGGCAGCGAGAAGCCGGCGGACGCCGCCTCCACCTGGGCCTTGGGGCCGACCACGAAGAGATCCGCGCCGCGGCCGCGCAGCCGGTCCAGCACCGGCTGGAGGGCCTCGCCGCCCCGGCCGTCGGTGACCACGGCGATCACCGGGGAGATGTTGTCGACCATCGCCAGCGGACCGTGCAGCAGATCCGCGCCGGAGTAGGAGAGAGCGGGGATGTAGCTGGTCTCCATCAGCTTCAGGGCCGCTTCCTTGGCCGTCGGATAGCCGTAGCCGCGCGAGGTGATCACCATGCGTTCGGCGAAGCGGTAGCGGGAGGCCAGCGCCTTGACCTCGGCCCGGCGGCCCAGGATCGCGCCCGCGAGGTCGGGCAGGCCCCCGGCGGCCTCGGTGCCGTCGTGGCCGCCCAGGCCTTCCACGAAGAGGTAGAGGGAGAGCAGGGAGGCGGTGTACGTCTTGGTGGCCGGGAGCGCCTTCTCCGGGCCCGCCAGGATGTCGATGTGGTACTCGGACACGGCGGCGAGCGCGGAGTCCGGGTTGTTGGTGACGGCGAGGGTGACGGCCCCGGCCTCCCGGGCGGCCCGCGTGGAGGCCACCAGGTCCGGTGAGCCGCCCGACTGGCTGACGGTGACCACGAGGACGTCCCGCAGATCGGGCTTGGCCCCGTACGCCGTCGTGGTGGACATCGAGGCGAGGCCGCAGGGCAGGCCGAGGCGGATCTCCAGCAGGTACTTGGCGTAGAGCGCCGCGTTGTCGGAGGTCCCGCGCGCGGTGAGCAGGACGAAGCGGGGCTTCCGGGCGGCGATCTCGGCGGCGACCTCGCGGATGCGGGGCGCGCCCCGGTCGAGGATGCGGCGCAGCATCGCGGGCTGCTCGGCCATCTCGCCGGACATGATGCGGCCGGGCTCGTCGCCCCGGCCGCCCGGGTCGACCGGAAAGGTGGCGGACATGTGGGGGCCTCCCTGCGCTGTCGGCTGCGGTGTCGCCGTACCGGACAAGTCGACCAGGCAATCCCGTGGGCCGCCAGCGGGCCGGGGCGGGCGGGGATACGGGCCGCCGGTGTGCGGACTCCTCTCCGTACGGCTGCCCGATTCTGCTAAATTGGAGTTTGATTGGTCTATACCACCTCCACCTCTAGTCAGATCGGCAGGCACAGCGTGGAAGTTGTCATCGTCCCGGACGCCACGGCAGGCGGCGAACTGATCGCGGAGGCCATCGCCGCGCTGCTCCGCCGCAAGCCCGACGCCCTGCTCGGCGTTGCCACCGGCTCGACCCCGCTGCCCATCTACCGCGCGCTCGCGTCGAAGGTCGCCTCCGGCGCGGTCGACGCGTCGCGCGCCCGGATCTGCCAGCTCGACGAGTACGTCGGGCTGCCCGCGGGCCACCCGGAGTCGTACCGCTCCGTGGTGCTGCGCGAGGTCGTCGAGCCGCTCGGGCTCTCCGAGGCCTCCTTCATGGGCCCCGACGGCGCGGCCGAGGACGTCCAGGCGGCCTGCGAGGCGTACGACCGGGCGCTGGCGGAGGCGGGCGGCGTCGACCTCCAGCTGCTGGGCATCGGCACGGACGGGCACATCGGCTTCAACGAGCCGTGCTCCTCGCTCGCCTCGCGCACCCGGATCAAGACGCTGACCGAGCAGACCCGGGTGGACAACGCGCGCTTCTTCGACGACGACATCGAGCAGGTGCCGCACCACGTGATCACGCAGGGCATCGGGACGATCCTGGACGCCCGGCACCCGATCCTGCTGGCCACCGGCGAGGGCAAGGCGGAGGCCGTCGCCCAGACGGTGGAGGGGCCGGTCGCCTCGATCGTGCCCGCCTCCGCGCTCCAACTGCATCCGCACGCGACGGTGGTGGTGGACGAGGCGGCGGCGTCGAAGCTGAAGCTGGCGGACTACTTCCGGGCCACGTATGCGGCGAAGCCGGGGTGGCAGGGGCTGTAGGGCTTCGCCCCTCGCCCCGTTACGGCAGAGGGCCGGGACACCGTTGCGGTGTCCCGGCCCTCTGCCGTGCGGTATGCGGAATGGTGCAGCCCGTCCGGCGGGAGGTTTTGTCCTCGATCGCCGGACGGGCTGGTTTTGGGCCGGACGGGCTTGATTGTGCCGGTGTCAGGACTTCGTGCCGGTCAGCGCTTCCGCCGCAGCCACTCCGCAGACCCTCGCCGCGCCGTGGGTGGCTATGTGCAGCGCGCCCCGGGGGTCCGACTGGGGCAGGCCCATCTCGACCACGACCGTGTCCGGGCGGGCCGCCAGCAGGGCGTCGAGCGCCGCGCCCATCCACGCGTGCCGGTGCTCGTCGCGGACCACGGCGACGATGCGCCGCTCCCCCGCCGCCGCCAGGATCGCCTCCACCACACCGGTGGTCCCGGCCGTGTAGGTGTCCGTGCCGGTGCCGGGCAGGATCCGCTCCAGCTCGGCGGCGATGCCCCACGGGGTCTCGTCGCCGACCGCGATGTTGGCCTCCGCGCCGAACGAGGCCACATATGCCGCCTCGGTCAGCCGGTCGCCGGAGCCGGTCACCCGGACCGCGCGGCGGGCGGCGATCAGACCGATGTCGGAGCTGACTCCGGTGCCGGGCGCGGTCCCCTCCTGCACTGCCGCGCCCGACTCCCGGATGTCCCCCCGAACCCTCTGCGTCCAGGACGCCAGGGCTCGTACACGGGCGGCCGCGTCGGCGAGCCGCTCCTCGGTCAGTTCCCCGCTGCGCACGGCCGCGACGAGGGCGTCGCGCAGCCGCAGCACCGTCTCCTCGTCGGCCAGGCCGCCGCCCACACAGATGGCGTCGGCGCCCGCCGCGAGGGCGAGGACGGACCCGCGCTCGATGCCGTACGCACCGGCGATGGCGTCCATCTCCACGGCGTCCGTGACGATCAGGCCGTCGTAGCCCAGCTCCTGGCGCAGCAGACCGGTGAGGATCTGCGGACTCAGGGTCGCCGGGCGGTCGGGATCGAGTGCGGGAAGCAGGATATGCGCGCTCATCACCGATTTGGAACCCGCGGCGATGGCCGCCCGGAAGGGCACCAGCTCACGGGCGTGCAAGGTGCCCAGGTCCACATCGATGCGGGGCATCGCGAGGTGGGAGTCGACCGCGGTGTCGCCGTGTCCGGGGAAGTGCTTGGTGCAGGCGGCGACGCCGGCGGCCTGGAGCCCCTCGATGTACGCGGCGGTGTGCCGGGCGGCCAGCCGGGTGTCGGCGCCGAAGGAGCGTACGCCGATGACGGGATTGCCCGGGTTGGAGTTGACGTCGGCGGACGGCGCCCAGTTGAGGTTGACGCCGCACTCGGCGAGCCGGCGGCCGAGCTCCTGGGCGACGGCCCGGGTGAGGTGGACGTCGTCCACCGAGCCGAGCGCGAAGTTGCCGGGGAACGAGGAGCCGTGCGTGACCTCCAGGCGGGTCACGTCCCCGCCCTCCTCGTCGATGGCGACGAGGACATCGTCCCGTTCGGCGCGCAGCCGCGCGGTGAGCGCGGTGAGCTGCTCGGGCGAGGTGATGTTGCGGCCGAACAGGCCCACGGAGGCGAGGCCCTCACCGACGCGGCGCAGCAGCCAGTCCGGTGCGGTGGTTCCGGTGAATCCGGGCTGGAGCACGGC
Organism: Streptomyces globisporus; assembly: GCA_014649555.1. Lineage (GTDB taxonomy): Bacteria > Actinomycetota > Actinomycetes > Streptomycetales > Streptomycetaceae > Streptomyces > Streptomyces globisporus. The sequence continues at coordinate 405,150 of BMTG01000001.1, forward strand.
GAGCGCGTCGCGCGTCACCGTGTCCGTGGTGGAGACGAGGGTGGTCATGGGCCCGCACTATCCCTTCACGGCGCCGGAAGTGAGGCCGGTGGCCATCTTCTTCTGGATGATCATGAAGAACACGACGACGGGGATGGCGATCATGGTCGATGCGGCCATGAGGGCGCCGTAGTCCGTTCCGCGCTCGGTCGTGAACGTCATCAGCCAGACGTTCAGCGTGTACTTGGAGTTGTCGTTGATCAGGATGTACGCGAAGAGGTACTCGTTCCACGCGTTCACCAGGGCGAAGATCGACGCGGCGGCGAGCCCGGGGGCGAGCAGCGGGAAGATCACCCGGCGGAAGGCCTGGAAGCGGGTGCAGCCGTCCACCATCGCGGACTCCTCCAGCTCCACCGGGATGTTCACGACGAAGCCGCGGATCATGATGGTGGCGAAGGGCAGCGTGGAGACGAGGTAGACGACGATCAGGCCCCAGTACTCGTCGATCCCGCCCATCGCGTTGAGCTGGGCGTAGATGGGGATGAGCATCGCCGTCGGCGGCAGCATCTGGACCAGGATCATGATCAGGACCAGGGCCTTGCGGCCGAAGAACCGGAACCGGCCGATCGCCAGGGCCGCCAGCGTCGCGATGATCATGCCGCCGACCACCGCGGTGACCGCGACGATCAGGCTGGACTGGATGGCGGTGCCGAAGTTCGGCTGCTCGGTGGCCCGGACGAAGTTGTCGAAGGTGATCGACGTGGGCCAGAGCGTCTGGTCGTAGCTGCGGATCTCCCGGTTGGGCCGCAGGGCGCTGATGACCAGCCAGTAGACCGGGAAGACCATGACCAGGGCGATACCGAGGCCGAGGATGTCGAGGTGGAGCCGGCTCTTCTTGCGGTCGGGCCGCAGCGCCTGTGTCGTCTGGGTCGTGCTGCTCATTCGACCTCTCCCGTCTTCATGAGCTGGCGCAGGTAGTACACGGCCACGCCGGACAGCAGCAGCACCGTGATCAGGGCGATCGCGGTGCCCTGGCTGAAGGAGGTGGACTCGAACGCCTTGGAGTAGGAGTAGAGGCCGAGGGTCTCGTACTCGGGCTCGGGCTTGTTGCCGCGCAGAAGCCAGATCTGGCCGAAGACGTTGAAGTCCCAGATCACCGAGAGGGTGGCGACCATGGTGAAGACCGGCTTGATGACCGGCCAGGTGACGAACCTGTAGACGCCGTAGGCGCTGGCACCGTCGAGGGCGGCGGCCTCCTCCAGCTCCTGGGGGACCTGGGTGAGGGCGGCGTACAGGGTGACGACGACGAACGGGATGGCGCCCCAGACGACCAGCAGCGTGATGATGCCGAAGCCCTGGATCGGGTTGAGGTACCAGTTGTGTCCGAGCCAGTCCTCGCCGGCGACCTTGGCGATCAGGGTGTTGATCAGGCCGTAGTCGGAGTCGGCCATGAACCGGAAGATCGAGGCGGCGACCATCAGCGGCATGGACCAGGCGGCGATGAGGCAGGCGGTGAGCACCAGCCGGACCCAGGTGGAGAGCTTGCGCATGAGCAGGGCGACCAGCAGCCCGATACCCATGGTGAGCACCACGCAGATGGCCATGAAGACGATCGTGCGGAAGGTGACCCACCAGAACTCGGAGTCGCCGAGGATGTTCGTGAACTGCTCGAAGCCGACCCAGGGGGCCGGCTCTCCGGACCACAGCTCGCGGCGGCCCATGTCCTGGAAGGACATGACGACCGTCTTGCCGAGGGGGTAGAGGTAGACGGCGGCGATCGCCACGATCGCCGGGAGGATCAGGAAGTAGGGGAGCAGTTCGCCCTTCTTCCGCTTCCTCTTCTGCACCCGGGGCGCGTCGTCGTCGTGGGACGACTTCCCGATCGCCTGCGGGACGGGTGGTACGGGGACCGGCGGCCCGGCGGCCTTGGTATCAGCGGCAGACACGTGGCTGACCTTCCATCGCGGGTCCGGGGCGAACCCCGGAATTCACGGCATGCACTTGCGGGAAAGGAGCGGGGGCCCGGCACAGGTGCCGGGCCCCCGCCTGGCGATCGGAAGGTCAGGATTCCTTGTTGATCAGCTCGTTGATCTTCTCGTCGGCCTTCTTGCTGGCGTCGGCGACGGAGGCACCCTTGACGATCTCCAGGAGCATGTTCTGGAGGATCTCCTCCTTCTCCACGGAGGCCCAGCCAGGCGCGATCGGCGTGAACCAGGCGTCCGGCACCGCGTTGGCGATGGCGGCGGTCTCCGGCTTCTGCTTCAGCGGCTCAAGCTGCTTCTCGTTGTTGGGGAGGATGTTCTTCGACGCGAGGACCTCCATGGACTTCGCGTTGGTGAAGAGGGAGATCCACTCCTCGCCGAGGTCCTGAACCTTGGACTTGGAGATGGTCGCGAGGTCCGAGCCGCCGATGAAGGACGGGAGGGCCTTGCCCTCGGGGCCGGGCATACCGGCCGTGGCGATCTTGCCCTCGAGCTTCGGGTTGCCGTTCTCGCCGGTGGTGACGCTGCCGGCCTCCCAGGCCTGGCCGTAGATCACGGCGGCCTTCTCGTTGGCCATGACGTTGGCGTGGTCCTGCTCGTCCTTCGTCACGTCGGCCTTGTTGTACTTCTTGACCAGGTCGACGAAGTGCTGCAGGCCCTTCTGCGCCTCGGGGGTGGACAGCGCGGCCTTCCACTCCTTGCTGCCCTCGTCGTACGTGGCTATCTGGCCACCGAAGGCGGCGACGTAGGACATCGCGGCGTACCAGTAACGGCCCGGGAAGTAGAGGGAGGAGGCGCGCTTGTCCTTCTTGCCCAGCTCGGCGTCGACCTTGTCCATCGCGGCGAGGAACTCGTCCTCGGTCTGCGGGAGGACGTCGCTGCCGGTGCCGGCCTTCAGCATGTCCTTGTTGTACACGGCGAGACGGGCGCTCGCGTAGTAAGGAACGCAGTAGGTCTTGCCCTCGAAGGAGCAGGTGTCCTTCAGACCCTTGATCCAGGTGTCCGAGTTCTCGTACTTCTTGGGGTCGATTTCTCCGAGCGCACCATTGAGGATGTACTGCATGGTCTCGGTGTTGCCGAGTTCGACGACATCCGGGAATTTGTCGCCACCGAGGGAGGTGTCCAGCTTCTTGACCTTGTCGGCCCACTGCTGGTACTGAACCTTTACGGTGACGCCCGGGTACTTCTTGTTGAACTCGGCGTTGACGTCCTTGACCAGCTCCGGCCAGGTGGACTGGGCCTCACCCATGAGCCAGACGGTCAGGGTTTCCTTGCGGTCCTTGGGGTCGGCGGACGAATTCTTGTCATCCGAACCACACGCTGCGACCGAAACCAACATGCCCGCGACACCGATCGCCGCGATGAGCTTGCGCTTCACGTCAAACCCTCCTCAGGGATGCTGCAACCCCACCCACCGCGAAGACATTCGACGAGTTCTGCTGGGGCTGGACCTGGTCTTTAATGGTTTAGACCAGTACCGGGAGCTTGGCCTAGACCTTTAGGGGTGTCAAGGGTGTATAAGAAGTGCACTCGCGTCCGTTATAGGACCGACACCTAAGGGAGGGCGACGACCCGTGACCGGACCGTGCCACCATGTGAGCCGCGACAGTCGGAGGAGCCGGTGACGGCAGTAACGCAAGCGTCGGGAAGGCGGGCCATGAGTGCCGACGGGGGCAGTACGGGGAGTGAGACCGGTACCGGTGCGCGCACGGCGCGCGTGCCGAAGTACTACCGGCTCAAGCGGCATCTCCTCGATATGACGGACACCCTGCCGCCGGGGACCCCGGTGCCGCCCGAGCGCACCCTGGCCGCCGAGTTCGACACCTCGCGCACCACCGTGCGCCAGGCGCTCCAGGAACTGGTCGTCGAGGGACGGCTGGAGCGGATCCAGGGCAAGGGCACCTTCGTCGCCAAGCCGAAGGTCTCCCAGGCCCTTCAGCTCACCTCGTACACCGAGGACATGCGCGCCCAGGGGCTGGAGCCGACGTCCCAACTGCTGGACATCGGCTATGTCACGGCGGACGACACGCTCGCCGGTCTGCTGGACATCTCGACGGGCGGCCGGGTGCTGCGCATCGAGCGGCTGCGGCTCGCCAGCGGCGAGCCGATGGCGATCGAGACCACGCATCTTTCGGCCAAACGCTTCCCGGCGCTGCGCCGTTCGCTGGTGAAGTACACGTCGCTCTACACCGCGCTCGCCGAGGTGTACGACGTCCGTCTCGCCGAGGCGGAGGAGACCATCGAGACCTCGCTCGCCACGCCCCGGGAAGCGGGGCTGCTGGGCACGGACGTGGGCCTGCCGATGCTGATGCTGTCCCGTCATTCGGTGGACGGCCAGGGCGAACCGGTCGAGTGGGTGCGCTCGGTGTACCGGGGCGACCGCTACAAATTCGTGGCGCGCCTCAAGCGCCCGACGGACTGAGAGCCGCAGGCGACAGCAGCACGGACACAGGGCGGTGGCCCGGGGATCGACTCCCCGGGCCACCGCCCGTTTTCGGTCACACAAGGAGCGTCAGCGCAGTTCGGGGTCCATCTCGATCACGCTGTACGGGTACGGGAGCGCCTGGTCGCTCGCCGCGGTGAGCAGGGCCGCGTCGGCCGGGTCCAGGTCCAGGTCCGCGGCGCCCAGGTTGGTCTCCAGCTGCTCCAGGGTGCGCGCGCCCACGATGGGCGCGGTGACGCCGGGCCGGCCGAGCAGCCAGGCGAGGGCCAGCACCGGCACCGCCAGGCCCGTGCGTCCCGCGACCTCGTGCAGGGCGTCCAGCACCCGCCAGGTGCGCTCGTCGCCCTCGTACGCGCTCCAGGACTCGCCCCAGCCGAGCCGCTCGGCGGTCTCCACGCGGGTGCCCGTGGGCGGCCGTTCCGCACCGCGCCGGATCGCTCCGCTCAGCCAGCCGCCGCGCAGCGGGCTCCACGGGATGACGCCGAGGCCCTCGTTGCGGCTGACCTCCAGCAGTTCCCACTCCGCGGAGCGGTCCAGCAGGTTGTAGAGCGGCTGGAGGGCGGTGAAGGGCTCCCAGCCGTTCGCACGGCTGAGGTCGACGGCCTTCTGGAGCTGCCAGCCGGAGAAGTTGCTGGCCCCGATGTAGCGCACCTTGCCGGAGGTGACCAGGGCGTCCAGCGTCGCGAGGGTCTCCTCCAGCGGCGTGCCGGGGTCCCAGGCGTGCACCTGGTAGAGGTCGATGTGGTCGGTACCCAGCCGGCGCAGGCTCGACTCGACCCCGGCCATCAGGTGGTTGCGGCCCAGGCCGCGGTCGTTCTGGCCTTCCCCGGTGCCGTACCGGACCTTGGTGGCGATCACCACGTCGTCGCGGCGCTGTCTCTTCAGCCAGCGGCCGAGGATCTCCTCGGAGGCTCCGGCGGAGTAGATGTCGGCGGTGTCCACGAAGGTGCCGCCCGCGTCGGTGAAGCGGTCCAGCAGAGCGTGGCTGGTGGTCTCGTCGGCCTCCCGGCCGAACGTCATGGCGCCCAGGCAGAGTTCACTGACCCGCAGGCCGGTCTTGCCGAGGTAGCGGTAACGCATGGTGGGTTCCTTCGTCGTGGTGGTGGACACCGAGGCCGGCCGTGGGCCGTTCGTCCGGTTCGGCGAGCGACACGGACACCTCCTGGACGCAGTGGTCGGACAGTCCGCGCGGATCGCGGAAGCGGTAGCTGTGGACGCGGGCGCCCGGTGTGCTGAGCACCCAGTCCAGCCGCCACCAGCGCAGGCCCGGGCGAGCCTGCCAGGAGACGGGGCAGATCTTCCCGGCCAGGGCGACGGCATCGGCGCCCAGGCGGGCGATGCGGCGGGCGTCCCCGATCGCGGCGGTGGTGTTGAAGTCCCCGGCGATCAGGGCCGGATGGGGGCAGTCGGCGACGTCCGCGAGGAGTCCCCGGTACTCCTGCCCCCGGTCGGCGGCCCGGGAGCGGACCGCGCGGTAGAAGTCTGCGCGCAACGGACTGATCAGCCGCAGCTGTACCGGGATGTGGACATTGAACGTGGCCAGAATCCGACCGTCGCCGGGCATCTCCAGATCCACCCGCAAGGTCCGGCGGGCGGCCGTCTCGACGGTCGCGGCGACCGGAAGGCGGGACAGGGTGATCAGGCCGCGGGCGATGACGGCCTCGTGATCGGGGAATGCCGCGCGCAGCCGCCGCTCGTCGTCGATCAGCCGGTAGGTGCCGTTGAACCGGTCGTGGTGGTACTCCTGGAGGAGGTAGACGTCGGCGTCGAGCTCGCGCAGGAAGGCGTAGAACGGCTCGGGGTCGGTGCTCTGGCACCAGTGCTGGGTGTTCCAGGAGACGATGCGCACGGCCCCGTCCGGCGGTGGGCGGCGCACTCCCCGTACCAGTGCGCCGGGCACCAGACCGGACTGCCGGGCCCCCAGCAGCAGAGCCGCGGCGGCCACCGCTCCGGCCGCGAGGTCTCCCGTCACCCCGGCGAGCACCAGGAGCAGGGCGGGCACCGCGACGAAGAGGGGCGGCGGCAGCAACGAGGGCAGCAGCCAGAACCACCAGCGGCCGTTGAGGGCGAGGTGGGCGGCGAGAAATCCGGCCCAGGCCAGCGCGGCCCACAGCGGCGGGCCCGGTTCCCCCGCAGCCGCGTTCGCCAGGAACCCGCCGAGGGCGACGGCCGTCATCACGCGGGGGCTCCCTGAACGCCCCGCCGTGCTCCGGCCTCCCGGAACAGGGCGTCGTAGGCGTCCAGGCAGTGGTCCGTCCCGTACCGGGCGCGGGCGTCGCGGCCTCCCTCGGCGCGGCGCTCCGGCGAGTAGGCCGCCACCTCGCGCAGGGCCGCGGCCAGGGCGCGCGCGTCGCCGGGCGGGAAGAGACGGCCGAAACCCGTCTCCGTCACCGGGACGCGCATCCCCGGAGCATCGCTCGCGACCGAGGGGACGCCGAGCATCATCGCCTCCGCCTGCGAGATACCGAAGGACTCCTCGGCGACGGACGGGAGGGCGAAGGCGTCCAGCGAGGCGTAGAACCCTGCCACCTGGTCATCGTGGAGGAAGCCGGTGAAGCGGATGCGGGGGTCGTCCCCGGCCCTGGTGCGCAGCGCCCCGACGACACTGCCGCCTGCGACTTTGGAGTAGTCCCCCGCGATGAGCAGCCGGGCCTCGGGGTCCGGGATGGTCCGGAAGGCGTCCACCAGGTGGTGGAGCCCCTTCTCCGGGGCGATTCGGCCGAGGAAACCGATGTGCGGGCCCGCCGTCTCGCGGAAGGCGGCGGGCGCGGGCTCGCGCTCCCGGCAGGGCGGGGCGATGGAGAGCAGACGGCGCTCGCGCATCAGGGGCCAGTGGCGTGAATGCTCCGCGTGGTCCACGTTGTTGACGACGACGGCGGCCGAGCGGCGCAGCGCCCCGGCCACCGAGGCGTCGACCACCTTGACCTGGAGCGGGGCGAGCGCGCCGCCGGCCAGCCAGACGTCGTCGTGGTGGGTGGCGACGACCGGGGTGTCTCCGGCGAGCCGGGCGACCATCCCGGCCTCCAGCATCGGCAGATGGAGGTTGACGACCCGGGAGGCGCGGGCGATCCGTCCGGCGAGCGGGGCGAACCCGGGGCTGACCACGCCGCGTCCGACGCGAGCGACGACCGGGGCGCGGAACACCTCCACGCCGTTCACGGTCTCCCGCGCGGGGTGTCCGGGTTCGTGGCGGCAGGCGACGACGGCGACCCGGCGGCCCCGTGCGGCCAGCCCTTCGGCGACCGTGCGCGCCACTTCGGTGAGCCCGCTGGTGTACGGGAGGTAGTAGGTGAGCACGATCGTCGCGTCGAAGCGGGGCGAGCGCGCGGAGCGCCGGGTCATGACCGGTCCTTCTCGGTGGCCGGGGCGGTGGTGGCCCCGGAGGCGGGCAGGGAGAGGTCCAGCTCGATCAGCCGGTGGGTGGAGAGCGCGGCGGGCGGGTCCTGGACGGACTGCCGGTGCAGGTCGACCCGGGGCGACACGAACGCCCAGTCGAGCCGCCAGAGAGCCGGGCCGCTCACCGGGAACGTCGCCGGGTACACCGAGTCCCCGGCGTGGGCGGCGTCCCGCAGCCCGTCGAACCAGCGCAGGTCCCCGGTGCCCGGCAGCACGTTGAGGTCCCCGGCGAGGACCACCGGGTTCTCGTTGGCGTCGAGGTCGTCGCGCAGGGCCCGGAAGTGGCGGTCGCGGCGGTCGGAGAGCTGCCGTACGGAGCGGTGGTAGGCGGCGGTCAGGGGGTTGCGGTCGACGTTCAGCAGATCGGGCAGGTGCGTGTTGTAGAGGGACAGGGTCTCGCCGTCCACGTCGATGTCGGTGCGCAGGACGCGGATGTTCCAGTAGTCGGCCCAGGAGGTGTCGGGCGGGGCGAGGCCGTCGGGCCGCAGCGCCCGGACCGAGGTGACCGGGAAGCGGGACAGGGTGAGGAACTCCCCCTCGGTGGCGATGTGGAAGCCCGGGAACTCCCGTCGGATCCGGGCCAGATCATCGATCGGGGCGGGTTCGTCGCCCCGGGCGTTCTGGTACTCCTGCAGGAGGTAGACGTCGGCGGAGTGGGACTTCAGATAGGCGTAGAAGGCGTCGGTGTCGCTGTCCTGGTCCCAGAAGAAGGTGTTCCAGTTGACCACCTTCAGGGCACCCGGGGGTACGGCCGGGTGTCCGCGCAGCAGCGCCCCGGGGTGCAGTCCGGTCTGCCAGGAGCCCAGCAGGAGCGAGACCAGGACGACGCCCACGGCCGCCCGCCGCCGGTGGCGGATCAGCGCGGCCGGGATCAACAGGACGAGCGGGAAGAGGAGATGGAGGAGGGGCGGGGCGAGACCGAACCCGTTCCACACCCACCACCGGCCGCTGAGGAGCGCGCGGGCGGCGACGAACAGGGCCCACAGCACGGCGACGGCGAGCAGCAGCCGGCCGGGCCACCGGCGAACTCGCTCTTCCCGTTGGGCCGGTGTGCCCGCGTCGGCCGCGTCCGGCTCCGTGGGGGCGGCACTGTCCGCCGCCAGGGTCCCCGTCACGGGGTGGCCCGTACCGCGGCGAGGTGCGCGCCCGGCTCGTACAGGCGCCGGAAGCGGCGCGAGACCAGCCACTGGAGGGCGCCGACGCCCGCGCCCGCCGCGATGACGGCGTTGACGACGGTGTGCGCGAAGGCGAAGTAGGCGGCGAACAGGGGGCCCCGGCGGCGCAGCACGAAACGGTACAGGGCCGTGTCCGCGAGCAGGGTGAGGGCGAGCAGGGCGGCCGGGACGAGCAGCCAGGGCGCGGCGATCAGGCCGAGCGGCAGGGTGATCAGGGCGAGCAGGGCCGCGATGCTGGCCCCGGCCCGGGGTCCGGTGGCGATACCGCCGGGGAGGTCGCCCCGGCGCACGTACAGCGGGATGTGCAGCCGGGTGCGGTGGAAGACCTTGCGCAGGACGACCCGCCAGGTGTCGTCGTGGTCGTGCCGGCCCCGGACGGCGGTGGAGCTGTGGACCTCGTAGCTCCGGCAGATGCGGGCGGCGTAGTCGCCGTCCTCGGTGTGGCGCAGCCGGGGGTTGAAGGGGCCGATCTCGGCGAAGACCCGGGCGGGCATGGCGCAGATCGCGGTGTGCAGGGTGCCGATGCGGCCCTCGGTCTCGGCCAGCCAGTAGAACTGGTGAAGGCAGCGGTACTCCTCGATCAGGCTGTCGCGGATGAGGGGTTCGGCGTCGTAGGTGCCGCAGACCGCGCCGATGCGGGGGTCGGAGTCGAGCAGGGCGACGGCATTGGCGATCGCGTCCGGTTCCATCGCCACGTCGGAGTCGACGAACACGACGATCTCGCCCCGGGCGTGGGCCGCCCCCGTGTTGCGGGTGGTGGCGACCCCGCTGTTGACGCCGGTGCTGATCACCCGGACCCCGCAGGCCTCGGCGACGGCGACGGAGTCGTCGGTGGAGCAGTCGTCGACGAGCAGCACCTCCAGGGGCTCGTAGGTCTGGGTGAGGGCGGCGCGCAGGCAGAGTTCCAGGGCGCGGCCGTAGTTGTAGTTGGGGATGACGACGGAGACGAGGGGGTGCTTCCGGTTCATGGGACGCCTTCGGGCGGTCGGAGGGGCGGACGGGCGGGCCGGGCGGAGACGGTCAGCCGGAGGGGTGCGTGAGGAGGGCGAGGGCGACGAGGACCGCCCACAGGCCGGCGTTGATGAGGGTCACGCGGTCCCGGAAGAGGACGTGGACGGGGTTGCCGCCGCCCTCCTCGACCAGGAGGAGCTGGAGGTAGCGGGCGAGGCCGAAGACGGCGCAGGGGGCGGAGAGCAGGATGACGAAGGAGGCCCCGCCGGCGAGGGCCGCGTCGTCGCGGAGGTAGAGGACGTAACTGACGGCGGTCAGCGCGGCGACCAGGACGACCAGGTGGTCGAGGAAGGCGAGCGTGTAGCCGCGCAGGGCGGGGCGGTGAGCGCGGCCCGCCGCCGTCATCTCGTGCCGCCGTTTGCCCAGGGACAGCATCAGGCAGAGCGAGAAGACGCAGAGCGCCAGCCATTCGGAGAGCCGGCCTCCGATGAGCAGCGCACCCTGGAGGAGCCGGAGGACGAAGCCGGTCGCCACGATGAAGGCGTCCACCAGCGGTACGTGTTTGAGCCCCTGGGAGTACGCGAGGCTCAGCGCCAGGTAGAGGGCGGTGGGCCACCACTGCCAGGCGGGACCGGCCACCGCCCAGCCGGTCAGCGACAGGGCGAGGAGCCCGCTCAGGACGGTGGCGGCGGCCGGGGAAACGCGGCCGGAGGCGATCGGACGGTGGCGTTTGACCGGGTGCAGGCGGTCCCGCTCCCGGTCGGCGAGGTCGTTGACGACGTAGACGACGGCGGAGGCGAGGGTGAAGCCAAGGATCGCCCAGCCGGTGCGCAGGAGGTCGGCGGCCCCCCAGGGATGGGTGTCGAGGAGTGCGAGCGGGACGACGGCCAGGTTCTTCACCCACTGGCCGGGGCGCACCAGCGCGAGCAGGTCACGGGGACGGCTGCGGCGGCGTTCCTCCGGTACGGCGGTGGGGGCGGCGGCCGTCGACTGCTGGTCGTGGGCGGGCTGGGACAGAGCGGTGAGGTCGGCGGGCTCGGTCAGAGCCGTGAGGTCGACGGGTTCGGGTTCGGGCGGGACTGCCACCACGCGCAGGGGCGCGGGGGACGACCGGGTGATGTCCACGGCAGGGCTCCAGGGGATCAGAAGAAGACCTTGGCCAGACCGAGCGCCCCTTGGCGCCACGGGTCCCGGCTGGTCCGGCCGGCTCCGGGAGCGGGGGCGCCGCCCCGCCGCTGGGTCCGCCACCACGCGTAGGTGGAGAGGATGGCGTCCCGGTTGGAGAGCGCGGGACGGAAGCCGAGCCGTTCGGTGGCCCGGGTGATGTCCACGTAACTGTCGTCGAGGAGCTTGAACAGCAGCCTCCCGTAGACCGGGGAGAGCTTGGTGCGCTCCAGTGCGCGCAGGACCGCGAGTGCCGGTGCTGCCGGCAGCGGGACCACGCGCTTGCCGTGCCCGGCCGCGTCCAGTACGGCCTGGAAGTCCTCGCGCAGGGTGCCGAATTCGGCGGCGCCCAGGTTGTAGACGTCGTTCGCGACCTCGGGCGGGGCGTGCAGGGCGAGCACCACGGCGTCGACCAGGTCGGCCATGCCGAACATCTGGATGCGGACGTCGCCCCGGCCCAGAACGGGGAAGTTGCGCCGTTCCTCGGCCCATTCGAAGAGCATCGAGAAGAGGCCCATCCGGCCGGGTCCGAGGAAGGTCTTGGGGCGCAGGACCGGCAGGCACATCCCGCGCCCCCGGAACTCCTCGCAGACCTCCTCGGCCTCGGCCTTGGCCCTGCTGTACGGGTCGACGGGCTCGCGGGGGTGACCCTCCGGGGTGGGGACCCGCTTCGGCAGTCCGTAGACGGCGGTGGAGGAGATGTGCACGACCCGTTCGACACGGGCCCGGTGCGCGGCGGTCAGGACGGCCCGGGTGCCGTCGACGGTGATCGAGCGGATCTGGTCGACGGGATAGGAGGGCAGGGCGGCGGCACAGTGCACCAGCGCGTGGGCTCCGTCGAAGGCGCGGGCGAGCGCGGCCCCGTCCCGGATGTCGGCGACGATGTGCCGGGCGCCGGCGGGCGGGTGGGGGTCCTCGCGCAGGTCGATCCCGACGACGTCGTGGCCGTCGGCGGCGAGCCGGGCGACAAGGTGGGAACCGAGCATGCCGGCGGCGCCGGTCACGGCGATGGTCAGGCCGCCCATCGGGACACCGCCTTGTCCTTGAAGAAGGCGGTGAGAAGCCGGTTCATGCCCTTGGCCAGGGTCCGGTCGAAGGCGTCGAGGAAGATCTCCACCTCGTCGGGGCCCGCGACCAGACAGGGGGCGGCCACCAGGGGGCTGCGGCCGTTGAGCGTGTAGTACATGTACACGTCGTGGTCGTGGTACATCGCGTTGACGACCGCGCAGGTGATGACCTTGGTACGCAGCAGCGGGTCGCGGGCGAGGCCGCCGGGGGCGATCTTCGCGGCGAGGTCCAGGAGGCGGGGGCCGCCGTCGAGGAAGATCCCGTACAGCGCACCGGCGCCCCGGACGTCGGCGATGAGGTCGGGGTATTGCTTGCGCAGCCTCTCCAGGCCCGGCTTCAGGACGCGTTCGATGGCGCGGGCGCGGGCCGGGTAGTCGTCCTCGACCGCGATGTTGACGGCTTCCAGCGCGGTGGCGGTCTCCTCGCCGAAGCCGTAGTAGGTGGTGCTGGTGGACTGGAGCATGGCGTCGCCGAGGCTGTCGTAGGCCGTACGGAAGACGGGTTCGCGGGCGACGAAGGCGGAGATGGAGGACTTGCCGCCGCCGAAGGACTTCGAGGTGGTCACGACGTCCGGGACCAGGTCCGGGTAGCGCATGAAGTGGAAGAGGCTGCCCGTCTTGCCCCACCCGGTGTAGATCTCGTCGAAGATCAGCACGATCTTCTCGGCGGTGCACAACTCCCGCAGCCCGCGCAGGAACTCCTCGGAGCACTCGGTCATGGTGGAGGCCGAGAAGGACTCGATGAGGATCGCGTAGACGTCGCAGCGCCCCTTGGCGTCGCGGGCCCCGGCGACCGCCTGCCGCACGGAGTCGAGGTCGCCGTACCGGAAGGCGGAGACACCGGGGATGCCGGGGAAGGCGAAGGCGTTCTGGGCGCTGCCGGTGAGGCTGCCGGAGCCGAGCAGCTTGCCGTGGAAGCTGATGTCGGCGTGCAGGATCTGCCGGCGGCGGCCGCCGTGGTACTTGTACGCGAGTTTCACCGCGCCCTCGACGGCCTCCGCCCCGGAGTTGGGGAAGAAGGAGAGGTTGAGGTCACCGGGGAGGAGCTGAGCGAGGTTGTGGCCGAGGGCGGCGATGTAGGGCGAGAAGTAGGTCTTGTGGACCTCCATCCGGCGCTGTTCCTGGAAGCGGCGGCGGGCGGCGAGGATCCGCGGGTGGTTGTGGCCGTGGTTGAGGACGCCGACGCCGCCGGTGAAGTCGAGGATCCGGCGGCCGTCCCGGGTGTGGATCCAGGACCCTTCGGCGTGGTCGACGAGTTCGCGGCCGAAGCCGAAGGAGGTCATCAGGGAGACCTGGCTCTTGTTGACGTGGGACCGGTACAGCTCGTGCACCTGGCTCGTCGACAGTTGTTCGCAGTCGTCCACGGTGAGCAGGGAGGTTGCGTCGGAGGTCATGCGGCTCCTTCCCGGAGCGCGGGTCGGGGGGCGGGCAGGGGTCCGGCGGCGCGGGCCCAGGCGAGGGCGGCGCCGGTGGCGGCGACCTCGCTGAGCACGCAGACGAGCCGGCTGGCGATGACGGCGGCGGTGGCCGCGGAGAGCGGCATGACCGCTCCCAGGGGGGCGAGGAGGACGAGCTCGCGTGCTCCCCAGCCGTCGGGCAGGACGAAGGCGAGGCTTCCGGCGACGGTGGCCAGGGCGAAACCGCCGACGCAGACGGGCAGGGAGAGCAGCGGCGGGGCGCCGAGCAGGACGGCGATGACCCACAGGTGGAGTCCGGAGACCACCCAGGAGGCGCACGCCCAGCCGATGGAGAGCCGCAGGGCGCGGGGCGAGCTGTCGGCGGCCCCGGCGGGGCGGCGGGCCAGCCGCATCGTCCACGCGACGAGCCGGCCCACCCAGCCGGGCCGGGCCACGGCCGCCGCCGCGACCAGCACGAGCGGGGCGAAGACCCAGGCTCCCGTGCCGAACACGGCCGGGGCGACGAGGAGTCCGGCGGCGGCCCCGGTGGTCATCCCGATGACGAGGCCGAGTCCGAAGGCGGCGATCATCCGCTCGGGGGCGATGCCGGCGGCCTTGCCGAGCTGGACGTGGGCGAGGACGCCCCAGATGCGGCCGGGGACGAATTTGCTGATGACGCCGATGAAGAAGATGCGGGCGGTGTCGCTGGTACGGGCGGGGGAACCGCCGTCCACGACGAGGACCCGCCAGGAGAGCATGGACAGGACGAGTCCGGCGGCGTTGGCGACCAGGGCCGCGCTCAGCAGGAGCACTCCCCCGGGCCGGCCGGCGGCGTCGGCCAGCTCTGTTCCGGCCGCGCGGAGCGAGCCGCCGACGGCGAAGCAGGTGGCCGCGACGAGGACGAGCGCGGCGGCGGGACGCAGCACCCGGGCCCACCGGGAGGGAGGGGACTCGGCCTTCGGCGCCGCCGCGTCCACGGGTTCGGCGTCCGGCAGCGGGCCCCGGGACCGTATGGCCTCGGCTTCCGGCGACGCGGCCCCGGACCGTACGGCCCTGCGAAGCGCGCCCCTCGACCGTACGGCTTCCGGCTCCTGGTCCGGCCCGGCGCTCACGGTGCCGCCGCCGGGGCCGGATCGCCGCTGCGGGCGCGGCGGCCCCGCGCCGAGGGGCCGAAGCGCGGGTCCACCAGCCAGCGCACGCCGCCGGCCACCGCGCCGAGCACGAGGGCCAGGTGCACCGCGAAGTGCAGCGCGGTGAAGCGGAGCAGGAAGAGCCACCCCGTGCGGCGCGCCACGAAGCGGGACAGGCCCACGTCCGCCAGGGCGAAGGCCGCGGCGCAGGCGAGCGGCACCGCGAGGAGCCAGGGGGTGAGCAGGGCGAGCGGGAGCGTGAGCGGGACCAGGCCGGCGGCGAGCACGCCGCCCGTACGGTTGGCCCGCAGTCCGCCGCCGCGCCGGCGTTCCACGGCGGCGACGGGGACGAGGAGCTGGGAGCGGCGGTACTGCTCGGCGAGCATCGGCAGCAGCCGGTCCACGTCGTCGTGGCGGCCGGTCACCCGTTCGCTGAGGCGGATGCGGTGGGTGGCGGCGAGGCGGTCGCTGTACTCGACGTCCTCGGAGTCGCGGAGGTTCTCGTCGAAGGGTCCGGTCGCCTCGAAGACGGAGCGCTCGATCGCGGCCAGGGCGAAGAAGGCGGTGCCGACGACTCCGGCGCTGCGGCGCCGCCAGAAGTGCGCGTGCAGGCAGTGGTAGACCTCCACCGGGCCGTCGTCGAAGAGCGGTTCGGGGTCGAGGACGCCGTGGACGCAGCCGGTCCCCGGATCGTCCATGAGCAGGTCGACGGCGTTCTCGATCGCGTCGGGGGCCAGGGCGATGTCGGAGTCGAGGAAGAACAGCACCTGCCCGGAGGAGGCGGCGACGCCCAGGTTGCGCGCGGCGGAGACCCCGCCGTTCTCCGGGCGGGCCACCAGGACGCACGGGAAGGTGCGGGCGATGTCGCGGGAGCCGTCGGTGCTGGCGTCGTCCACGACGACCACGTCCAGCGGGCGCAGGGTCTGGGCGTAGACGGACTCCAGGCAGGCCCGCAGGGTCTTCTCGTAGTTGTGGTTGGGGATGATCACTGACACGGAGGGGCGCTCCCGTGGCATGGCGGGTCCGGTCCTTTCGGTTCGGGGGATCGGTGCGGGCCCGGGCGGGCGAAGACGCCGCCGAGTGCGGCGGGCCGCCAGTCGAGGGAGGAGGGCCGGGCGGCGCACAGGGCGGCCAGGAGGTGCTCCAGCGCGGCCAGTTCGGCCTGGAGGGGGTCGGGGCTCTCCATGTACAGCGCGGCGCGGACCGTGCCGTCCGGGCCCTCGACGACGTACACATGGACCGGTCCGGGCGTGTGGGGCCCGGCCCGGACGTGGCGGGAGCGCAGCCAGCGGGCCAGGTCGCGGGCTGTCCACCGGTCGGTGCGCGGGGGTCCGGTGCGCACGAGGAGCGCGGTCACCAGGAACACGGAGGCGTCCCGTTCCCCCGGGTCACCCCCAGGAGAAGCCGTCCCGGGCCGAGGCGGCGCACAGCGCCGCCCCGAGGGCGGGAGAGCCGGCGGCCGACGCGTTGCGGAGGGCAGGGAGAAGGAACGCCCGCATGGGAAGACTCCTCGGAATGTGGCGGTGTGTGAATGACTTGTGACGGCCAGATCCTGTCGCCATCGCCGCGCCGGGGGCCACGGTTACCGGGTGGCCGAAAGCTGCGGGGCAGCAGGGTGCCAGCCGCGGGAACGGCCTCACGAGGCCCACTGCCTGGGACGATGCGGTGGCGGCAGCAAACTGCCAGACACCTTGTGGCCATCCGTCGCCGCGCTCGGGGCACCGTGCGGCCACCGCCGGAGCTCGGCTTCTCCGGCCATGAGCGCCCCGCTGGGCCCATCCATCCCGTGGACTTGGTCTATACCTTCACAACGCACCGCCCCTACACTCGCGCCCGGTGCTGAAGGGGCGTCCCGCACCGGCGTGCGGGGACGGCGTGACATCTGCGGGGGAGCCAGGGATGTTAGAGGTACTGGGGCTGGACGCGCGGACGGAGCTGGTCTACCGGCTCGTCCTGGAGGAACCGGAGCTGCGGCTCGACGAGATCGTGGCACGGCTGGGGCGGAGCGAGGACGATGTGCGCCGGGCCCTGGACCAGTTGGCGGAGCTGTGTCTGCTGGATGACGACCCCCACGGCACGGAGCAGGGCCAGCCGGTCTTCCGGGCCCTGGACCCGGCGGCCAGCCTGCCGTTCCTCCTCTCCCGCCGGGAGGCCGAACTGGCACGGCAGCAGCGGGGGCTCGAAGTCGCCCGGGACGCGATGTCGGTCCTCACCACGGACCGGGGGCGGCGGGCCGGCGGCGGATTCGACGTCGTCAAGCGGCTGGAGGGGCTCGACGCGGTACGCGAGCGGCTGACCGAACTGGCCGAGCTGGCCAGGGCGGAGTGCCTCTCGCTGCTACCCGGCGGCGCGCAGTCCCCGGACACGCTGGAGGCGAGCTGGCCTCTCGACCGGCGGGCGCTGGAGCGCGGTGTGCGGCTGCGCAGCATCTACCAGGACAGCTTCCGCAACGACCCGCCGACCCTGCGCTACGTGAACCGGCTGGGGTCGCTCGGCGCGGAGAGCCGGACGCTGCCGACACTGCCGCTGGTCATGGTGGTGGTCGACGGCGAGGTCGCGCTCGTGCCGCTGGACCCCGACGACGGGCGGGCGGGCGCCCTGGAGTTGCGCAGCAAGGGGGCGGTCGCGGTGGCCCGGATGCTGTTCGAGCAGCTGTGGGTGAACGCCACCCCGCTCTGCTCCGCTCCCGCCCGGGACGGCAACGGGCTGACCCCTCAGGAGGACGAGTTGCTGTCGCTGCTGGCGAAGGGGCACACGGACGCGACCGCGGCACGCCGCCTGGGAGTGTCGCTGCGCACCGTGCGCCGGATGAACGCCGAGCTGACGGCCCGGATGCAGGTCCGCAGCAGGTTCCAGGCGGGTGCGGAGGCGGCCCGGCGGGGCTGGGTCTGAGCGCCCCGCGCCGAGTGAACCGGGCCGGAGTGCCGCCCGTGTCCTGTTGCGACACATCACCGTTGCCGGACCGCAATGCGGACAGGGGGTGACGCTGGTCGGACGCGTCCCATAGATTTCCTGCCCATCGCACCGGTGATCAGCGAGGGGACGGAGCAACACATGGCGGAATCGCCCACACCAGCACCACCTGCCTCACCAGCAGCAGGGCGGCGGGGGCCGACCCCGAAGTCCATAGCCGTCTGGAGCCTGGTGGCCCTGGCCGGCGCCATCGGCTGGGCCACCCTCGCGCTCTCGCGGGGTGAAGAGGTCTCGGCCGCCTGGATGCTGGCGGCGGCCCTCGGTTCGTACGCCATCGCGTACCGCTTCTACTCCCGGTTCATCGCCAACCGGGTCCTGAAGGCCGACAAGAACCGTGCGACCCCGGCCGAACGGCTGGACAACGGTGTCGACTTCCACCCCACCGACCGCCGGGTGCTTTTCGGTCACCACTTCGCCGCCATCGCCGGGGCGGGGCCGCTGGTCGGCCCCGTGCTCGCCGCGCAGATGGGTTATCTGCCCGGCACGATCTGGCTCGTCGTCGGCGTCATCTTCGCCGGCGCCGTCCAGGACATGGTGACGCTCTTCTTCTCGACCCGCCGCAACGGCCGTTCGCTCGGTCAGATGGCGCGCGACGAGATTGGCCCGGTCGGCGGGATCGCCGCCCTGGTCGCGGTCTTCATCATCATGATCATCCTGCTCGCGGTCCTCGCGCTGGTCATCGTGAACGCGCTCGCGCACTCGCCGTGGGGCGTCTTCTCCATCGGCATGACGATCCCGATCGCCCTCTTCATGGGCGTCTATCTGCGCGTCCTGCGGCCCGGCAAGGTCAGCGAGGTCTCCTTCATAGGCGTCGCGCTGCTGCTCCTCGCGATCGTCTCGGGCGGCTGGGTCGCCGAGTCGTCCTGGGCGGACTTCTTCACGCTGGAGCCGGGCACGCTGGTCATCTGGATGATCGTGTACGGGTTCCTCGCCTCCGTGCTCCCCGTCTGGCTGCTGCTGGCCCCGCGCGACTACCTCTCCACCTTCATGAAGGTCGGCACGATCGGGCTGCTGGCCCTCGGCGTGGTCGTCGCGCTGCCGACCCTGAAGATGCCCGCGGTCACCGACTTCGCCTCCAGCGGCTCGGGCCCGGTCTTCGCCGGCTCGATGTTCCCGTTCGTCTTCATCACCATCGCCTGCGGTGCGCTCTCCGGCTTCCACTCCCTGGTCTCCTCCGGCACCACGCCGAAGATGGTCCAGAAGGAGACGCAGATCCGGATGATCGGCTACGGCTCCATGCTGGTCGAGTCGTTCGTCGCGATCATGGCGATGATCGCCGCCTGCATCATCGACCCCGGCCTCTACTTCGCCATCAACGCGCCCGTCGGTGTGATCGGCGACAGCGTCCAGTCCGCCTCGCAGGCCGTCGCCAACTTCGGCTTCACCATCACCCCGGACGCCCTGGCCCGGGCGGCCGCGGACGTCGAGGAGGCGAGCCTGCTCTCCCGGACCGGTGGCGCGCCCACGTTCGCGCTCGGCATGTCGGAGATCTTCTCCGCGGTCGTCGGCGGAACCGCGATGAAGGCGTTCTGGTACCACTTCGCCATCATGTTCGAGGCGCTCTTCATCCTCACCACGGTGGACGCCGGCACCCGGGTCGGGCGCTTCATGCTCCAGGACATGCTGGGCAACGCCTACAAGCCGTTCCGCGAGGTCAGCTGGAAGCCGGGCGTCTGGTTCGCCAGTGCCGTCGTGGTCGGCGGCTGGGGGTACTTCCTCTGGGTCGGCGTGCACGACCCGCTGGGCGGCATCAACCAGCTCTTCCCGCTCTTCGGCATCGCCAACCAGCTGCTGGCCGCCGTCGCGCTGGCCGTCTGCACCACTCTGCTCGTCAAGTCCGGCCGGCTGAAGTGGGCGTGGGTCACCGCGGTCCCGCTCGCCTGGGACGTGGCGGTCACGCTCACCGCGAGCTGGCAGAAGATCTTCTCCGACGACGTGAAGGTCGGCTTCTTCGCCCAGCGCGACAAGTACCAGGCGGGCATCGACGCGGGCGAGGTGCTGGCGCCGGCCAAGTCCATGGACGACATGCGGACCGTCGTCACCAACTCCACGGTCGACGGGGTGCTGAGCGCGCTCTTCGCGCTCCTCATCATCGTGGTGCTCGTGGACGCCGGCCGGGTCTGCTACAAGGCCATCCGCGACCCCGAGAGCGTCAAGCTCCACGAGGCGCCGTACGTCGAGTCCAAGCTCGTCGCCCCGGCCTCGCTCTTCGCGACCAAGGAGGAGAAGGCCGAACTGGTCGCCGCCGGCGTCGGACCCGAGGGCGGCATCCGCAAGGAGCCGGCGGAGACGGGGAGCCGGACATGACGGTCGCGGACGTACGACGGGTGGCCGGACGGATCCGCTGGTACGTCCGTGAGCTGACCGGCGAGTCCACGTACGACCGCTATGTGGCGCACGCGAGGACGCACGATCCGGACGCACCGGTGATGTCCCGCCGCGCCTTCGAACGCAGCCGTACGGACGCCCGCGAGGCGGATCCCCGCGAGGGCTTCCGCTGCTGCTGAGCACCACGGGCCGCACCGGGGCCGCCGCATCCGCCCAGGGGCGCGGTGGCCCCTTTCCGCGTCCCCGGCCGGGCATGGCCGTGCGGAACACCGAGCCCTCGCCGTAGATAAGGATGTGCTCATGACACCGCGCTTCCGGTCACCCCGGCTCCGCCCCCTCCTCCTGACCACCACGCTGACCATGACGCTGGCCCTCGCCCTGGCGGCGACGGGCTGCGGCACCGAGCCGGCGCCCGGCTCGCAGACGGCGGCCGACCGGAGTTCCTCGGCCGATCCGGCACCCGACCGGGCGGAGTTGGAGGCGCGGGCGAGCGCCGCCCAGCTCGTCGCGGAGCATGTGTGGGTGACCGAGGCCGCGGGCTACGCCCTGGCCCGCCAGTCGGTCGGGGTGCTCGGCGACGACGGGTTCGGCAGCGTCTACACCGAGCCGGACGGCGGGCAGATCCGGCTGTCGGTGGAACGCCTCCCGCACGCCGACGCCGACTGCACGGACGGCCCCGCGTCGGGCAGCGCCCAGGAGCCCCTGGTGACGTGCGAGCGGGACGGCGAACAGTGGTACCGGGCCACGGAGTCGGGTCACGCGTACGCCCGGGAACAGGACGGCCTGGTGGTGACGTTGAGCGGACCACGCCAGGAGGTGGACCGGGCGACGCTGCGCGCGGCGGCCCGGGCCGCCCACCGCGCCGACGACTACGAACTGGACCGGGTTCTGCCGCCGGCCGGGGAGGCCGCCGGGCGACAGCCCGTCGAGCGCGGCGATCTGCCGCCGGAGGGCGACGGGGCCCCGAACAATGAAGTGGGAGCGAGCGGCTGATGGATCTGACGATCAGGGTGGCCGAGCCGGCCGAGTACGGCGTGCTCGGCGAGATCGTCGCCGAGGCGTATCTCGGTGACGGTCTGCTGGACGGGCCGCAGGACCCGTACCTCCGCAAACTGCGGGCGGTGGAGCAGCGGGCGGCCGAGGCGGAGACGCTGGTCGCGCTCGACGCGGACGGGGTGGTGCTCGGCGGTGTGACGTATGCCGCTCCCGGCACGCCGTGGCGCGACATCGCCGGTCCGGACGAGGCCGAATTCCGGATGCTGGCCGTGGCCCGCGAGGGGCGTGGACGGGGCGTGGGCGAGGCGCTCGTACGGGCGTGCATCGAGCGGGCCCGGTCGGCGGAAGGCGTCCGGGCGCTGGTGCTGTCGACGCAGCCGGCCATGCTCTCAGCCCATAGGATCTACCGTCGGCTCGGCTTTCTGCGGACCCCCGAACGGGACTGGGAGCCGGTGCCGGGCCTACGGCTCATGACCTTCCGGCTGCCGCTGGAGGCGGTGTCCTGAGGGGCACATGAAATCGACGCGACACAACATGTGGGGGCCGCAGCATCTGGCGGCCCCCACATGTATGCTCGACCTCGCTGTCGCCGCAGGGGAATCCGGTGCGAATCCGGAACTGTCCCGCAACGGTGTGATCAGTGTGCTTTTGCGCACCTGCAAGTCCGAAGACCTGTCGACAGCGCGTCCGGCTCGACCGAACCGGACGCCAGACGTCCGGGCCTCGCGGATAGGCCGGTGGACGCCGTCAGCAGTGCTGCCCCGCCCCGGGTTTCGCGCTGCCCGGCTTCCCCTCCTTCCGCAGGCCCCCTGCCGAGCGAGGGAAAGCCCAGTGACCATCGCGCCCGCCGATCCGGTTTCAGCCACCGAATCCGCCGAGTCGACCCCGGCCGGGAAAGCCCCGAACGACGGACCCGGGACCGCTTTGCTGCGGACCCTGACCGACCTCACCGTCGATCTTCCCGACACCGACCCCGGACGGGTCGCCGCCGCAGCACTGCGCGGGCGCAACGCCCGCTCCGACGAGGCCGAGCTGCGCATGCTGGCCACCGAGGCAGCCGCGGGGCTGATCTCCGAGGACCCGGCGTACTCCCGGCTGGCCGCCCGGCTGCTGACCCTCTCGATCGCCGACGAGGCCGCGGGCCAAGGCGCGACGTCCTTCTCCGCCTCGGTCGCCGTGGGCCACCGCGAGGGCCTGATCGCCGACCGCACCGCCGCCTTCGTCGAGCTGCACGCGAAGGCGCTGGACGAGCTGGTCGAGCGGACGCTGGCCGAGGGCGCGGACGACCGCTTCGGCTACTTCGGTCTCCGTACGCTGCACAGCCGTTACCTGCTGCGCCACCCGATCACCCGCCAGGTCATCGAGACCCCGCAGCACTTCATGCTGCGCGTGGCCGCGGGCCTCGCCGAGGACGAGTCGGTGCGGGCGCTGGACGAGGTCGCCGCGCTCTACGGGCTGATGAGCAAGCTGGACTATCTCCCCTCCTCCCCCACCCTCTTCAACTCCGGTACCCGGCACCCGCAGATGTCCTCCTGCTATCTGCTGGACTCGCCGAAGGACGAGCTGGACTCGATCTACGACCGCTACCACCAGGTGGCGCGGCTCTCGAAGCACGCGGGCGGCATCGGTCTGTCGTACTCCCGCATCCGCGCCCGGGGTTCGCTGATCCGGGGCACCAACGGGCACTCCAACGGCATCGTGCCCTTCCTCAAGACGCTGGACGCCTCGGTGGCGGCGGTGAACCAGGGCGGCCGGCGCAAGGGCGCCGCGGCGGTCTACCTGGAGACCTGGCACGCGGACATCGAGGAGTTCCTGGAGCTCCGCGACAACACCGGTGAGGACCAGCGGCGTACGCACAACCTGAACCTGGCGCACTGGATCCCGGACGAGTTCATGCGCCGGGTCGACGCGGACACCGAGTGGTCGCTGTTCTCCCCGGCGGACGTGCCCGAGCTGGTCGACCTGTGGGGCGACGAGTTCGACGCGGCCTACCGCGCGGCCGAGGCCAAGGGCCTGGCCCGCAAGACGATGCCGGCGCGTGAGCTGTACGGCCGGATGATGCGGACCCTCGCGCAGACCGGCCAGGGCTGGATGACGTTCAAGGACGCCTCCAACCGGACCGCGAACCAGACCGCCGAGCCGGGCCGGGTCGTGCACTCCTCGAACCTGTGCACGGAGATCCTGGAGGTCACCGACGACGGCGAGACGGCCGTCTGCAACCTGGGCTCGGTCAACCTGGGCGCGTTCGTGGCGAACGGCTCGATCGACTGGGACCGTCTGGACTCCACGGTCCGCACCGCGGTCACCTTCCTGGACCGGGTCGTCGACATCAACTTCTACCCGACCGAGCAGGCCGGGAACTCCAACTCCCGCTGGCGGCCGGTCGGCCTGGGCGCCATGGGCCTCCAGGACGTCTTCTTCCAGCTGCGCCTGCCGTTCGACTCGCCCGAGGCGCGCGCGCTCTCCACGAAGATCTCCGAGCGGATCATGCTGGCCGCGTACGAGGCGTCCTGCGACCTCGCCGAGCGCTCGGGCCCGCTGCCCGCGTGGTCGGAGACGCGTGCCGCGCGTGGTGTGCTGCACCCCGACCACTACGACACCGAGCTGAACTGGCCGGAGCGCTGGGACGCCCTGCGTGCCCGGGTCGCGAAGACCGGTATGCGCAACTCCCTGCTGCTCGCCATCGCGCCGACCGCGACGATCGCCTCGATCGCGGGCGTGTACGAGTGCATCGAGCCGCAGGTCTCCAACCTGTTCAAGCGCGAGACGCTCAGCGGTGAGTTCCTCCAGGTCAACGCCTACCTGGTGGACGAGCTGAAGAAGCTCGGCGTGTGGGACGCCCGCACCCGTGAGGCGCTGCGCGAGGCCAGCGGCTCCGTGCAGGGCTTCGCCTGGATCCCCGAGGACGTGCGGGCGCTGTACCGCACGGCGTGGGAGATCCCGCAGCGCGGTCTGATCGACATGGCGGCGGCCCGTACGCCGTTCCTGGACCAGAGCCAGTCGCTCAACCTGTTCCTGGAGACGCCGACGATCGGCAAGCTCTCCTCGATGTACGCGTACGCCTGGAAGCAGGGGCTGAAGACGACGTACTACCTGCGTTCGCGCCCGGCGACCCGGATCGCCCGTGCCGCGTCCGGCCAGGCGTCGGCCGCCGCCCCCATTCCCGTACAGCAGGCTTCGGCGCCCGACGCGGACGCCATCGCCTGCTCTCTCGAAAACCCCGAGTCCTGCGAGGCCTGCCAGTAATGAGCACCACGAACAACGAGAAGAACCTGCTCGACCCGGGATTCGAGCTGACCCTGCGTCCCATGCGTTACCCGGACTTCTACGAGCGCTACCGGGACGCGATCAAGAACACCTGGACCGTGGAGGAGGTCGACCTCCACTCGGACGTCGCCGACCTCGCGAAGCTGTCGCCGGGTGAGCAGCACATGATCGGCCGGCTGGTGGCGTTCTTCGCGACCGGTGACTCGATCGTCTCGAACAACCTCGTGCTGACGCTGTACAAGCACATCAACTCCCCCGAGGCGCGGCTGTACCTGTCGCGGCAGCTGTTCGAGGAGGCCGTGCACGTCCAGTTCTATCTGACGCTCCTGGACACCTATCTGCCCGACCCGGACGACCGGGCGGCGGCGTTCGACGCGGTCGAGGAGATCCCGTCGATCCGCGAGAAGGCGCAGTTCTGCTTCAAGTGGATGGACTCGGTCGAGAAGATCGAGCGGCTGGAGACGAAGGCGGACCGCCGTCGCTTCCTGCTGAACCTGATCTGCTTCGCGGCCTGCATCGAGGGGCTGTTCTTCTACGGGGCGTTCGCGTACGTGTACTGGTTCCGCTCGCGCGGTCTGCTGCACGGTCTCGCCACGGGCACCAACTGGGTGTTCCGTGACGAGACGATGCACATGAACTTCGCGTTCGAGGTCGTGGACACCGTCCGCAAGGAGGAGCCGGAGCTCTTCGACGACGCACTCCAGCAGCAGGTCACCGACATGCTGAAGGAAGCGGTCGAGGCGGAGCTGCAGTTCGGCCGCGACCTGTGCGGCGAGGGCCTGCCGGGCATGAACACCGAGTCGATGCGCCAGTACCTGGAGTGCGTCGCCGACCAGCGGCTCGCCCGCCTCGGCTTCCCGACGGTGTACGGCTCGGAGAACCCGTTCTCGTTCATGGAGCTGCAGGGCGTGCAGGAGCTGACGAACTTCTTCGAGCGCCGCCCGTCCGCCTACCAGGTGGCGGTGGAGGGCTCGGTCGGGTTCGACGACGACTTCTAGGCCCTTTGCGGATTCCGTACGACAGAAGGCCCCACCGTGCTGCTGAGCACGGTGGGGCCTTCCGCGTCCCCTGACGGCATGACGAGGGCCGGCCGAACGGAAAAACACTTGGACTAGACCAAGCCTCGGCGTGCAGACTCGCAGATCGATCACGCCCGACCGGGCCCGGATCGCTCCAGAGAGGCGCACATGCCCGTCATAGAAGTGGCAGACCTCGTCAAGGAGTTCAGCCGACCCACACGG
Source organism: Streptomyces globisporus (assembly GCA_014649555.1). Taxonomy (GTDB): domain Bacteria; phylum Actinomycetota; class Actinomycetes; order Streptomycetales; family Streptomycetaceae; genus Streptomyces; species Streptomyces globisporus. The sequence goes on from BMTG01000001.1 coordinate 430,639, forward strand.
CAGGAGGGCCGCTTCGCGGGCCTCCGTACGCTGCTGACGCGTGAGCAGACCGTCAAGCGTGCCGTCGACGGCGTGAACTTCACGGTTCAGCAGGGCGAGATGGTCGGCTATCTCGGCCCCAACGGTGCGGGGAAGTCCACCACCATCAAGATGCTCACCGGCATCCTCGTCCCGACCTCCGGCACCGTCACGGTTGCCGGTGCCACGCCCTGGCGGGACCGGTCCCGCAACGCCCGCCGGATAGGCGTGGTCTTCGGCCAGCGCAGCCAGCTCTGGTGGGACCTGCCGCTGCGCGACTCGCTCTGGCTGATCAGCCGCCTCTACGACGTTCCGGAGGCCCGGTTCCGCGAGAGGCAGCGGCAGTTCGGTGAGGTGCTCGACCTCGGTCCGTTCCTCGACACTCCCGTCCGCCAGCTCTCCCTGGGCCAGCGGATGCGCGGCGACCTCGCCGCCGCGATGCTCTACGACCCGGACATCCTCTATCTGGACGAGCCGACCGTCGGGCTCGACGTCATCGCCAAGGAGCGGATACGCACCTTCGTCGGGGAGCTGAACCGCGCGTCGGGCACCACGGTCGTCCTCACCACCCACGACCTCGACGACGTCGAGGAACTCTGCGACCGGATCATCCTCATCGACCACGGCAGGGTCGCCTACGACGGCGCGGTGGACGAGCTGAAGACCCGCTACGCGCCGCACCGCGAACTCGTGGTGCAGACCGACCGGCTGGAGAGCGTCGAAGGCGCGGAGGTCGTCCGCCGCGAGGACGGCAAGGTGTGGCTGCGCTTCGACCCCGTCCGCACCCCGCCCGCCGAGCTGGTGGCCGCGGTGCTGGAGCGGCACCGGGTGACCGACCTCTCGATCGTGGAACCCGAGCTGGAGAGCGTCATCCACCGGATCTACGCGGACCGCGGATGACCGCCCCGACGGCCTCCGCCACGAAGACGGCCCCCACCTCCGCGAAGCAGCCGCCCGGATCACTGCTGCGGGCTCATCTCGCCTGCGCCCGGATGGAGTTCCGCGCCGCCCTCACCTACCGCACGGCCTATCTGTCGTCCTTCGCCATGATGCTCCTCCAGATCTGGCTGCTGACGGTGGTCTGGAAAGCCCTCTACGACGGCCGCGCGGAGGTGGACGGGCTCAGCCTCACCACCATGACGGCGTACGCGACGCTGACGACGCTCCAGTACCAGCTCGTCAGCCCGTGGCGGTCCTCCCCCATCGACCAGCGGGTACGGGAGGGCAAGGTCGCCGTGGACCTGCTGCGGCCCGTCGGCTTTCCCGGGCAGATGCTCGCCGGCCAGCTCGGGTGGGCATCGGCCGCAGTCCCGGTCCTGCTGGTGGCGCTGCCGTTCGCGCTGCTGATCGGAGCGGGCCGATCGCCCGCATCGGCGGCCGCGGGGTTCGCCTACCCGGTGGCGCTGATCGGCGCGCTGCTCGTGAACCAGCTGCTCGGGCTGCTGCTCGGCATGGTCTCCTTCTGGACCCTGGAGGTGAGCGGCGCCCTCATGGCCTACCGCTTCGTCGCACAGTTCTTCTCCGGGGCCCTGGTCCCGTTGTGGTTCATGCCGGGACCGGTGAGGGCGGCCGCGGAATGGCTGCCCTTCCAGGCCACCGCGTACACCCCCGCGGCCGTCTACCTGGGCCAGGTCGAGGGCCTGGGCATCGTGGCCGCCCTGGGGGTCCAGCTCGCCTGGATCGGCGCGCTCGGCGCGCTGGCCGCGTTCGTCTGGTCGCGCGCCCGGCGCCGCGTCATGTCGCAGGGAGGATGAGGGCGATGCGAGGTGCGCGCGTCTATCTGCTGCTGGCCGGTGCGGCGTTCCGGGCCGAGTTCCAGTACCGGGGGAACCTGTTCATCAACATCATCGGCGGCCTGTTCTACCAGGGTGTCGGGCTGGCGTTCATCTGGGCGGTGCTGGACCGCTTCGGGCAGGTCGGCGGCTGGGGACTGGCGGAGATCGCCTTCCTCTACGGAATCAGGCTCACCGCCCACGGACTGTGGCTGCTCCCCGGCCACCAGCTGATCCACGTCGACGAGGTCGTCATCGAGGGCGACTACGACCGCTATCTCGTCCGTCCGGTGTCACCGCTGGTCCAGCTCCTCACCCGCAGGGTCCGGCTGAGCTCCCTCGGTGACCTGGCGGGCGGCGTGTTCCTCCTGTCCATCGCCTCGGCCTCCGCCCCGGTCGACTGGTCACCGGGAGCCGTCTGCTTCCTCCTGCTCGCCGTGGTGGGCGGTGCGCTGGTGGAAGGTTCTCTGCAACTGGCCGCCTCCGCGCTGGTCTTCAGGATGAAGAGGGTCTCTCCCATCAAGTTCGCCATCGACATGATCTTCAGCGACTTCGGCAACTACCCGCTGAAGATCTTCGGCCCGGTGGCCGGCTTCGGGCTGACCTTCGTCTTCCCGCTGGCCTTCGTCGCCTATCTGCCGGCGACGGTGCTGATGGACCGGGAGGAGGAACTCGCCGTGCCGGAATGGCTCGCCTGGGGCGCTCCGGCCATCGGCGTCGTGGTCATGTACGCCGCGTACCGCTTCTGGGAGCGCCAGTCCCGCCATTACGAGAGCAGCGGGCACTGAGCAACCACGACCGTGTGAGGCTCCTGGGAGAACGCGTCTCGGCTTTCCGTTTCCGTCGGTTCCGCATCCCTCCGTGCGGCGTCGCGCAGCTGGCGGTCGATGCGGCGCTCACGGGCGAGGCCGAGGCCCGCGGGGAGGAGGACGAGGGCGAGGAGGGCGGTCACGACGAGGTAGTTCAGGAAGAGGTTCATGCCTCTACCTTCGTCCGCCCGGGGGATTTTGGTCAGTGGCAGCACTGCCACACAGCATCAAATTACTGCCACACTGACTCCATGCTGAACAATGTCGCCGTCCTGCTGCTGGACGAGGTCCACCCCTTCGAACTAGGCGTGCTGTGCGAGGTGTTCGGCCTCGACCGCAGCGAAGAGGGCCTGCCGGTGCACGATTTCGCGGTGGTCTCCGCCGAGGGGCCCGAACTGCGCACCCACGCGGGCTTCACCATCAGCACGCCCCACGGTCTGGACCGGCTGGAGGAGGCCGACCTCATCGCCGTCCCCGCGAGCGGCAACGTCATGGCCAAGACGCATCCGGAAGAGGCCCTGTCGGCGCTGCGGCGGGCCGTGGAGCGCGGGGCACGGGTGCTGAGCGTCTGTTCGGGGGCGTACGTCCTCGGCGCGGCCGGGCTGCTGGACGGCCGCCGCTGCACGACGCACTGGCGGCACGCGGCGGATCTGGCCCGCCGCTACCCGAAGGCGATCGTGGAGCCGGACGTGCTGTACGTCGACGAGGGCCCGGTGATCACCTCGGCCGGGACCGCCGCCGGGATCGACGCCTGCCTGCATCTGGTCCGCCAGGAGTACGGGCAGGACGCGGCCAACACCATCGCCCGGCGGATGGTGGTCCCGCCGCACCGGGACGGCGGTCAGGCGCAGTACATCGACCGGCCGCTGCCCAGAAACGCCTGCGACACGGTCGGCGGGACCCTGGCGTGGATGGAGCAGCACCTCGACCAGGAGATGACGGTGGAGCAACTGGCCGCGCAGGCGCACATGTCGCCGCGCACCTTCGCCCGGCGGTTCCAGCAGGAGACCGGGACGACGCCGTACCGCTGGCTGCTGCGGCAGCGGGTGCTGCTGGCCCAGCATTTGCTGGAGACCTCCGACCGGACGGTCGACACGATCGCGGGCCAGACGGGCTTCGGTACGGCGGCGACGCTGCGGCACCAGTTCGTGCGCACGCTCGGTACGACGCCGAACGCCTACCGCCGGACCTTCCGGGGCCCGGCGGCCACGGCCGACGCCGCCTGAGAGCCCTCAGTCGTTGGGGACGGTCTCGTAGCGCGGCGTGCCCTCTTCCATCTGCCGCAGCGCGTCCTTGCGCTCCCGCTTGGAGAGCCGGTCGATGTACAGGTAGCCGTACAGGTGGTCCGTCTCGTGCTGGAGGCAGCGCGCGAAGTAGCCGGTGCCCTTGACCCGGATCGGGTTGCCCCGGGCGTCCTGGCCGCGCACCACCGCGTAGTCGGGGCGGGCGAGCGAGGCGTACGCCGTCGGGACCGAGAGGCAGCCCTCGTTGGAGTCGTCGAGCACCCGCATCTCGGGGGCCAGCTCCTCCAGCACCGGGTTGCAGACGACGCCGGTGTGGCGCTTGCCGTCGTCGTCCGGGCAGTCGTAGACGAAGACCTTCAGGTCCACGCCGATCTGGTTGGCCGCGAGGCCGACGCCCTCGGCCGTCTTCTGGCTGGCGAACATGTCGTCGATCAGCTGGGCCAGCTCGTCGTCGAACGCGGTGACGTCCTTGCACTCCTTGTGGAGCACCGGGTTGCCCACGACCGTGATCGGACGCGAGGTACCGCGCGCGCGGTAGGCCGCCTCGCGCTCCTCGCAGTCCTCGGTGTCGACGACGAACCCCTCGTCGTCCACGTCGATCCGCCCGTCCGTCTCCTGCTGCGACATGTCCGCCGTACGCCTTCCTGCAAAACCTGGGGGAACCGCACCGCGATCGGTGCGCCTACAGCCTACGGGCAGCGGTCAGCAGACTTCTTCGAGATCCCGCCACTCGCGGCTGTCGGGGCTGTCGGCGACCCAGCCGTCCAGCAGCCCGCGCACCAGTCCGGCGGGGGCGGCGAGACCGCATTCGCGCTCGGGCACCCAGAGGTCGCCGGCCCCGGCGGTGCGGTGGCCGAGCGGTCCCGGGTGGCCGGGCTCGCTGTGGTCGTGCGGGTCCAGGTGCTCCCCGTCGCCCTCGTCGCTCTCCATCCGGCTCTCCGAGCACGCCCGGCAGAGCAGGCGCACGGACGAGGACCAGTCCTCAGCGGCGAACCCGGCGTCCGATGCCAGCTTCTCCAGCGCGTCCCGGTCCTCCTCGGTCGCCGCCTCCAGCAGCACCACCCAGGTCGGCACCGGGGACGGCGCCCACAGCTCGATCTCGTCGAACACCGGATACGCGGGCCCGGCCGCGGTGACCCGCTCGCCGTTGGGTACCCCGTCATGCAGGACGACCTCGCCCCAGCGCCGCCCGGAGGACGGCAGCGGGATCGAGAGCACCTCGATGCGGGCCGGGTCGAGCCGGCGGCCCCAGACCACCTCGGCCTCGCCCTCCGGCGAGAGCCGCACGGCGGCGCTGCCCAGCTCCATGCCGGTCGGCTCGGTGGTGGCCGCGCTGTGCTGGCCGCCGCCGGGGACCTTCAGTCCGTACGCCTGCCAGGCCCGCCGCGCCAGCGGCCAGTCCTGCAGCGCGGTGGCCGCGATCCCCACGTTCCACCAGTCCGGGGCGCCGGACTCGCGGTCCAGCAGTGCGACCGCCCGCAGGCCCGCCGCACGCGCCTGCTCCCAGTCGTGCCGGAACTTGTGCAGCAGCGCCAGATTGAACCAGGACTCCGAGAGCCAGGGCTCCAGATCCGCCGCGCGCGTCAGCAGCGCCCCCGCGTCCTCGTACCGGCCGTCGCCGATCAGCGTGAACGCGCGGTCCGTGGCCTGCCGCCAAGAGGCGGACGGCCGATGCCGTACCTTCCCGAAGATCCTCACGATTCCCGCCTGTCCCGACTGGACACCCTCGTCATCCGCTCTGCTTTCGCATCCAACCATGCCCGGCCGGACGCCCGCTCATTACCCATGGGTTACCCAGCTCCGGCCGGGGCCAGACCGCCCCGCGCGAGGACGCGTCCCAGCGCCTCGACCACCTGTGGCTGGTGGTCGTGCCCGGTGCCGAGCCTGAGCTGCTCCAGTGCCCGGAGCGGCCCGCCGACGCTTTCCCCGCACAGGTCGTCGTATGCGTTGACCGTCCTGACGATCCTGGCGGCGAGCGGTTGTTCCCGGTACGGATCGGCCTGCTGCTCCACCACCGCCGCGACCTCCGGACCTGCCCCGGTCCGGCGGACCACGGCCCCGCCGAGCAGGGCGATCCGGCGCTGCTCGGCGGCGGGCAGCCGGGCGGTCGCCCCTCCGGCGACCGGGTCGAGGAGGGAGAGCTGGCCGATGTCGTGCATCAGGGCGGCGTGTTCGAGAACGGTCAGCCGGGGCCCGGTCAGCCCCAGCTCCCGCCCCACGGCGGTGGCGAGCGCGGCGACCCGGCGGGCGTGGCCGGGCGGGGTGTAGCCGGCGATCTCGGTGGCGCGGGCGAGCGAGGCCATCGTCTGCCCGCAGGTCGTGCGGACGGCGGTGGACCGGCGGGCGGAGACCTGGGTGAGCAGCAACGGGCCGCACAGCACCGCCGGCGCCCACGGCCCGGCGACCGCGACGCCCAGCGCCGTCACGACCCCGGTCGCCCCGATCGCGGTCCCGATCCCGGCCAGCGCGCGCACCTCGTCGACCAGGAGCGATCCGTACGGGGGCAGGGCGCCGGGCCCGTCGGCGCGGGCCGCCGAACGCGCCAGGAGGGCGGCCAGGACGGCATCGCACAGGGCGGCCAGGGCCAGGACCGTGAGCGGGAACAGCGGGAACCACGGCCCGTCGCCGAACCAGCGCTCGGCCTGCCCGGAGGCGTACAGCGGCTGGAAGCAGACCGCCGCGAAGCCCACGGTCAGGGTCCGGCGGGCGGCCCGGTCGGCGTCCGTGCGACGGCCGCGCGCCCTGCGCGGCACGGCGGCGAGCGCCTGCGCGGCGACCACCACGGCGATCACCTGGAGCGCCCCGTGCGTGGTCGGCCGCCCGGCGCTGTCCCCGAGCAGGGCGTACGCGAGGGCTCCGGCCGCGGCCAGCGGCGCGGGCTCCCGCTCCCCGGCGGCGGCGTCCCGGCGGACCAGCTCCCCGGCGGCGACCAGGAGCCCGAAGACCAGGGCGAGGCCCGGCTCGGCGAGTCCGTGCACCAGGGTGTGGGCGAGTGCGACGAGGGCGAGGAGCAGGGCGGCCCCGCGCACCGCGAGGACGGCCGGGGCGAGCGGGCCGCTCCCGTACGGGGCCCTCACCGGCGGCGGTCCCGGGACGGCCCGGACAGCGGAGCGGCGCTCCGGGCGCGCGGCACCGGGGGCGCGTCCCGGCGGGCTCCGGCCGCCGCACCTCGCGGTCCACGAGGTCCGTGGGACTCAAGCGGCGCGTGGGGCCCCTGCGGCTCGCGCGGTTCGTCGGCCGTGACGGCGGTGTCGGCCTCGCTCCAGCCGTGCCGGCGCAGGGCGCGGTCCAGCGCCCCCACCATCCGGGGGTCGAACTGGCTGCCCGCGCACCGCTTCAGCTCCGCGAGCGCGGCGGGGACCGGGCGGGCGCGGCGGTAGGAGCGGGTGGAGGTCATCGCGTCGAAGGCGTCGGCGACGGCCACGACCCGGGCGAACTCGGGGATGCGCGAGCCGCTGAGCCCGTACGGATAGCCGCTGCCGTCGAGCCGTTCGTGGTGGTGCAGGATCGCGTCGCGGGCCTCGTCCAGGAAGCCGATGCCCCGGACGATCTCGTGCCCGTACTCCGGGTGCAGCTCCATGATCCGCCGCTCCTCGGGGGTGAGCGGACCGTCCTTGCGCAGCACGCGGGTCGGGACGCCGAGCTTGCCGATGTCGTGCAGGATCCCGGCGAACCGGAGTCCCTCCACCCGGCGGTCGTCCATGCCGAGTTCACGGGCGATCAGAACGGAGGCCCGGCCGACGCGTTCGCTGTGGCCCCGGGTGTAGGTGTCCTTGATGTCGACGGCGTGCACCAGGGCGCGGATGGTGGCGCGGTGGGCGGCCTGTTCACGGTGGTACTGGGCGAACACCCAGCAGGAGAGGTACATCGGGAGCAGCACGAGGAGCGCGGAGAGCGGGCCGTACGGGCTCCGCCACAGGACGGCCGTCATCAGCCCGGCGAGCGCGTGCACCAGATGCGGACCGAGGGCCGGCGGCAGGAGTTCGTACACGCTGCGAAGCACGGGCCTGCGTTCCGCGGCCGCGAGGACGACGGCGTCGAGCGCGGTCAGCACCAGGCTGAAGGCGAGCGCCGCGGCGCAGGCGGGCAGCAGGGCACGGGGGAAGTCCGGGGCCGCTCCCCCGCCGCCGAGGGTCGCGGGGCCGCCGAGGGCGGCGTACGCCCAGGAGGCGGCGGCGCAGGTGAGGGCGAGTTGTGCGGCCCGCCAGATCCGGCGGGCCGCGTACGGCGGCTGTTCCACCCGCCCGGCCAGGGAACCGCCCACCGCCACCAGCGCGGCGGCCGCGGGCGGCAGCAGGAAGGAGGCGGCGAGGAGGACCGGGAGGAACGCTCCGGCGGCGACCGGTCCGGGGCCTCCGGACGGCGAGAGGCGGCCGGCCGCCTCGCAGCCGAGCCCGAGGGCGGCCAACAGGACAGCCGTGCCCCACGGAACCGGGGTGTCGGGGGCGAACGCGGGAAGCGTGCACCAGATCGCGCAGAGGACGGCGGCCAGGATGCAGGCACGCGCCGCCGCCGGTGTGCCGCTCACGCCCGCAGTCGCCCCCAGCATGGTCGATGGACGCGCCACGCTAGCGAGTTGCGCGGCTCACCGAGCCGCTACGGATCCGATTAGCACATTCGGGTGACTATTCGGCGGCGGTCGCCGACCGGTCCGTGTCCTGCACGGTCACGTCCTGATCGGGCACGGCCTCGCCGGCCCGGATCAGGTCGATCCGGCCCATCACCTTGGAGCGCAGGTCGGTCGGGACGTCGTCCTGTCCGCAGCAGCGCTTGACCAGCTTCTTCACGGCCTGTTCGAGGCCGTACTTCTCCAGGCACGGGGAGCACTCCTCGAAGTGCGTCTCGAACTTGGTGCAGTCGCCCTCGGGCATCTCCCGGTCGAGAAACTCGTAGAGGTGGTCGAGGACCTCCGAGCAATCCGTCTCGTGCGGCTCTCCGCAGCTCATGAGGCCGAGCCCTTCCGATCGTCCGAGTCACCGGCACCGGCCGCGACGAGCCCGCGCTCACGGGCGTAGTCCTCCAGCATGCCGCGCAGCTGGCGACGGCCGCGGTGCAGCCGGGACATCACCGTACCGATGGGAGTCCCCATGATGTCCGCGATCTCCTTGTAGGCAAAGCCCTCGACATCGGCGAGATACACGGCGATGCGGAACTCCTCGGGAATCGCCTGGAGCGCCGACTTCACGTCGGAGTCCGGGAGATGGTCGAGGGCCTGGGACTCCGCCGAGCGCAGACCGGTCGACATGTGCGACTCGGCCCGGGCCAGCTGCCAGTCCTCGATCTCCTCGGCGGCACTGCGCTGGGGCTCCCGCTGCTTCTTGCGGTACGAGTTGATGAAGGTGTTGGTGAGGATGCGGTACATCCACGCCTTGAGGTTGGTGCCCTCACGGAACTGGTGGAAGGAGCCGTACGCCTTCGCGTAGGTCTCCTGGACCAGGTCCTCGGCATCGGCGGGGTTGCGCGTCATGCGCAGCGCGGCCGAGTACATCTGGTCGAGAAAGCCGAGCGCGTCCCGCTCGAAGCGCGCGTTGCGCTCCGCGGGCGTCTCGGGTGCGCGGCCGTCGTCGGTCCCTGTGTCGGTCCCAGTGACCGGACCCACCTCCTCCAACGATGTGGCGGAGCCGAAACCGGACCCGCTCGCCTCGGAGAATAGTCGACCTTGCCTGGTGGCGGCCTGTCGATTACCCCCGCCCAGGGGCCGCTCGGAGGTGGTCCTCGCCGCAGGCAGCACGGTCCACTCCAGGTCAGCGGCGTTCGAGCGGCTGGGGCAGATGGTCGAACCCATGCGACGGACTCCCTCTCCACGTACGACGTTGTTGTACCGACGTCCCGAACAACAGCGCCCCGGCGTGGAGCATTCCCGGCCGGTGACACACGTGCGACGGCCGTGCCGGCCGGTGGGCACTGGGTCATCCGAGTGACGTGAGCCACCCGGTGACCGCTTCGGTGAGGATGCCCATCGCCTGTTCCTCGGTCAGGCCGGACCGCTTCGGCACCGCGAACCCGTGGTCGCCGTGGGGCACTTCGGCCAGCGTGTACGAGCCGGGCGGGAACTCGCCGGGCTTGCCGAACGGGTCGTTGCCGCCCTGCACGACCAGCGTGGGCACGCCGGTGCCGAGCAGTTCGTCGGCGCGGGACTTCTCCGGCCTGCCCGGGGGGTGCAGCGGGAAGCTGAGCGCGAGGACGGCCGCCGCGCCCAGTTCGGTGGCGGTCCGGCAGGCGACGCGGGCCCCGGCGCTGCGCCCCCCGGCGATGACGGGAAGCCCGGGAGCGGCAAGGGCGGGCCACAGTCCGCGCCAGCCGGTGTCCAAGGTCTTCGGGGCGGGCGCCACCTTCTTGCCGGCCACCCGCCAGGGTTGCTCCACCAGGGCGACGGTGACGCCGTGTCCGGGCAGGGCGGCGGCCAGCGCCTGCAGATCACGGGCCTCGATCCCGCCGCCCGCCCCGTGGCTCACGGCGAGGACGCGGCGGGGTGCGGCGGCGGGGACCCAGGTGATCCGGGCCTCACCGGCGTCGGTGGTGACGTTCTGCGTACGTGGTTGACGGCTCACCGCGCCATCCTCCCCCGCGCACGCCTCAGAACAGCGTGGACTCCCCCGCGCGCTTCAGAACAGCGTGGACTCCTCCGCGTACGCCTCAGAACAGCGTGGACTCCTCCGGTGCGGCCAGCTCCTCCAACAGTTCGGGCCCGTTGTTGCGGACGTTACTGACGGCGGTGGCGACCGGATAGGCGCGCATCAGCCCGCCGGGCGGCGGCTCCAGCAGGGCCCGCAGCTCGTCCTCGCCGGTGCGCGAGGGGTCCAGCCAGTCGTCCCAGCGGTCCGGGGTGAGCATGAGCGGCATCCGGGGATGGATGTCGGCGAGCGCCGCGGGCCCTTCGGCGGGGGCGACGGCCAGCGGCGCGGTCTCCGCCTCGGTGGTGATCACCGAGCACGTCACCCACCAGGCGTTCTCGTGGTCGCCCGGCAGGGTCGCATCGCGCCAGAACTCGTAGAGTCCGGCCATCGCGAAGACCGAGCCGTCGGCGGGGGTGACGAAGTACGGCTGCTTGCGGGGGCGCTTCTTGCCCTTCTTCTCCTCCAGCTGCCGCTCCTCGGCGCCGGTGACCCACTCGTAGTAGCCGTCGGCGGGCAGGATGCAGCGGCGCTGGGCGAGGGCCCGGCGGAAGGAGGGCTTCTCGTGCACGGTCTCCGCGCGGGCGTTGATCATCCGGGCGGCGCCCTCGGGGGTCTTGGACCAGGACGGTACGAGTCCCCATTTCAGGACGCGCAGCTGGCGAACCGGACGCGGGTCGTCCGCGTCTTTCACAGGACGCTCCAGAACCGCGTAGACCTCTTTGGTCGGCGCCACGTTCCAGTCCGGCTCCAGGGTCTCGGTGGGCTCCCACTTCTCGACGCCGAAGAGTCCGGTCAGGTCCTCGGGCTTCCGACTCGCTGCATACCGTCCGCACATAAGTGCCAGACTGCCACGACCGCCCGCCCCCACCGCAAGGAGTCGCCCGGCCGATGAACAGCACCGAATTGGGCGATCTGTGGGATCGCGTGACCGGCACCCAGTCCGCTCCCGAGCAGTGGCTGGTGGTGGTGACGGCCACGCTCGCGCTCATCGCGGTCGTACCGAACCCGATATGGCGGCTCGCCCGCAACACGATCACGATCGCGCACGAGGGCGGCCACGGCCTGGTGGCGCTGCTCACCGGGCGGCAGCTCTCCGGCATCCGGCTGCACTCGGACACCAGCGGGCTGACCGTGAGCCGGGGCAAGCCGACGGGGATCGGCATGATCCTCACGGCGGCGGCGGGCTACACGGCCCCGTCCCTGCTGGGCCTGGGCGGCGCCTGGCTGCTGACGAACGGCCGGATCACCCTGCTGCTGTGGGTGGCGACGGCCCTGCTCGCGGTGATGCTGGTGATGATCCGCAATGTGTACGGTGCCCTCACCGTCATCCTGACCGGCACCACGTTCCTCCTGGTGTCCTGGCTGGCCTCCTCCGACGTGCAGTCGGCGTTCGCGTACGTGGTGGTGTGGTTCCTGCTGCTGGGCGGGGTGCGCCCGCCGTTCGAGCTCCAGTCCAAGCGGCGGCACGGCGGCGCCCCCGACTCCGACGCGGATCAGCTGGCCCGGCTCACGCACGCCCCGGCGGTGCTGTGGCTCTTCCTCTTCCACGCGGTGTCGCTGTGCTCATTGATCGGCGGCGGACGGTGGCTGCTGGGCTGGTGAGGCCGGAGGGACCGGCGCGGTCCGTACCACTCTCTGGTTACGGGATGGTTTCCGCCCTTTTGGCCAGGATCCGGGTCGGCGTAAAGCCACTAAAGTGTTGGCCATGACCGAGAGTTCCGTGCAGCCCGCCCTCTGGCCCGCCCCTCATGCGAGCGGGGCCGTCGACGCGACCGTCACCGTGCCCGGATCGAAATCGGTCACCAACCGCGCGCTCGTGCTGGCCTCGCTGGCCGCCGAGCCGGGCTGGCTGCGCCGCCCGCTGCGCTCCCGCGACACCCTGCTGATGGCCGACGCGCTGCGCGCCATGGGCGTCGGCATCGAGGAGACCGTCTCCTCCTCGTCCGCGAGCAGCCCGTCCGCCGCGGCCTCCCCGGACAGCTCGGGCGAGGCCTGGCGGGTCATCCCGGCGGGGCTGCACGGCCCGACCACGGTCGACGTCGGCAACGCGGGCACGGTCATGCGCTTCCTGCCTCCCGTCGCCACGCTCGCCGACGGCCCGATCCGCTTCGACGGCGACCCCCGCTCCTACGAGCGCCCCCTGACCGGCGTGATCGAGGGCCTGCGGGCGCTCGGCGCGCGGATCGACGACGACGGGCGTGGCGCGCTGCCGCTGACCGTGCACGGCGGCGGAGCGCTGGAGGGCGGCCCGGTCGCGATCGACGCCTCGTCGTCCTCGCAGTTCGTCTCGGCTCTGCTGCTGTCGGCGCCGCGGTTCAACCAGGGCGTGGAGGTCCGGCACACCGGGGCCGTGCTCCCCTCGATGCCGCACATCCGGATGACCGTCGACATGCTGCGGGCCGTCGGCGCCCAGGTGGACGAGCCGGAGACGGGCGGTGAGCCCAACGTCTGGCGGGTCTCCCCCTCCGCCCTGCTCGGCCGCGACCTGACGATCGAGCCGGACCTCTCCAACGCCCAGCCGTTCCTGGCGGCGGCCCTGGTGACCGGTGGCCGGGTCACGATCCCGGACTGGCCCGAGCGCACCACCCAGCCGGGCGACGCGCTGCGCGAGATCTTCACCGCGATGGGCGGCTCCTGCGAGCTGACCGAACGCGGACTGACCTTCACCGGTACGGGCCGGATCCACGGCATCGACGTTGACCTCGGCGAGGTCGGCGAGCTGACCCCGGGCATCGCGGCGGTCGCCGCCCTCGCCGACTCCCCCTCGACGCTGAGCGGGGTGGCCCATCTGCGGCTGCACGAGACGGACCGGCTGGCCGCGCTGACCAAGGAGATCAACGAGCTGGGCGGCGATGTCACCGAGACCGCCGACGGGCTGCACATCCGCCCGCGTCCGCTGCACGGCGGCGTCTTCCACACGTACGACGACCACCGCATGGCCACCGCCGGGGCGATCATCGGCCTGGCGGTGAAGGGTGTGGAGATCGAGAACGTCGGCACGACCGCCAAGACCCTGCCGGACTTCCCGGACATGTGGACCGGAATGCTCGGGGCCTAGAACATGCGCCGCTACGGGAAGAACCCCGACGAGGACGACATCCGCGTCCGCCCCAACCGCAAGGGCAACCGGCCGCGTACGCACATCCGGCCCAAGCACGAGGACGCCGAGGACGGCATGGTCCTCACCGTCGACCGGGGCCGGCTCACCTGCCTCGTCGAGGGCCGGACCGTGGTGGCCATGAAGGCCCGCGAGCTGGGACGCAAGGCCGCCGTGGTGGGCGACATCGTCTCCATCGTCGGTGACCTCTCCGGCGAGAAGGACACCCTGGCCCGGATCGTGCGGATCGCCCCGCGCCGTACGGTGCTGCGCCGCACGGCCGACGACGACGATCCGTACGAGCGCGTGGTCGTCGCCAACGCCGACCAGCTGGCGATCGTCACCGCGCTGGCCGACCCGGAGCCCCGCCCGCGCATGATCGACCGCTGTCTGGTGGCGGCGTACGACGGCGGGCTCACCCCGCTCCTCGTGCTGACCAAGTCCGACCTGGCGTCGCCGGACAAGCTGCTGGAGGCGTACACCCCGCTCGGCGTCCCGTACATCGTGACCAGCCGCGAGGAACTGGAGGACGGCGACGCGGCGGAGCGGGTGCGCGAGCTGCTGGAGGGCAAGGTCACCGCGTTCGTCGGGCACTCCGGGGTCGGCAAGACGACGCTGGTCAACGCCCTGGTGCCGGAGGACCGGCGGCGGACCACCGGCATCGTCAACGCCGTCACCGGCCGCGGGCGGCACACCACCACCTCGGCCCTCGCGCTGCCGCTGCCCGGCGACCGGGGCTGGGTGGTCGACACCCCGGGCGTGCGCTCCTTCGGACTGCACCACGTCGACCCGTCACGTGTCATCAACGCGTTCCCCGACCTTCAGCCGGGCACCGAGAACTGCCCGCGCGGCTGCACCCACGACGCGAACCAGCCCGAGTGCGCGCTGGACGCCTGGGTGTCCGAGGGTCACGCCGACCCGGCGCGCCTGGACTCCCTGCGCCGGCTGCTCGCGACCCGCGAGAGGCGCGAGGGCGACTGACGGCGCATCCGGCCGCAATCGGTCGGGGCGGCGCGGGCATGTTTGCGAGCTTCAACGACCGGTAAAGGCATAATCGCACCGAGTGAGCGGTGCATCACGCCGTCCACCGGGTACGTTCACGAACCGAAGCCGGTCACCTATGCGGGAGGCAACTGACGATGGCGTGGCTGCTGGTCGTGGTCGCAGGACTGCTGGAGACCGGCTTCGCCGTGTGTCTGAAGCTCTCCCACGGTTTCACCCGGCTCTGGCCGACGATCGCGTTCGCCGCGTTCGCGCTCGGCAGTTTCGGTCTGCTGACCCTGGCGCTGAAGAAGCTGGACGTCGGCCCGGCGTACGCGGTGTGGACCGGGATCGGGGCCGCCGGGACCGCGATCTACGGCATGATCTTCCTCGGCGACGTGGTCTCCACCCTGAAGCTGGTGTCGATCTCCCTGGTGATCATCGGTGTGATCGGCCTCCAGCTGTCCGGCTCGGCCCACTGAGCCCCGCCACCCTTTCCAGGACCACCGGCCGCGTCGCCTCCCTGACCAGGCGGAGCGCGCGGCTGTCCGTGACGTCGTCGTCCGGCACCGGCACGGTCACACAGGACAGCGCGAGGCGCAGGACGATCTCGCAGCGCCCGGTGGTGACCCCGGGCGAGGCCGCAGCCATCCGGTCCCGTACCAGCGCGAGCAGTTCCTCGGGAGCCGGCGGCGGCTTCCCGCCCGTACGCCCCCGGGAGCCCGGCCGCCGGTCCGGGCGGGGCAGCCCCTCCGCCCAGTGCCCCGTGAGCAGTGCCCTGACCAGCGCGTTCTGGCGGGCGGCCCGGAGGGTCCAGAGCGCGACGGCGGCCGGTCGATCGGGCGCGGGGGCGGTCAGGGCGCGGTCGACCCCGGCGAGATAGCCGTCGGCGGCCTGCCGCAGAAGGGCCCCGGCCAGTCCGCCCTTGGTGCCGAACTCGTTGTAGAGCGTCTGGCGCGAGACATCGGCCAGGGTCGCGACGTCGACCATCCGCACGGCACGCCAGGGCCGGTCGGCCAGGGCCCGGTGGGCGGCCTCGAGCAAGGCCTGCCGCGCTGTCGGCATCGTCGCCTCCCCCGCCCCGGGATCCTGTCGTTCAGAGTTGACGCGCTCCCGGGGGCTGTCAAGGGCTGCGGGCGGCAGGGGCGCTGTAGCCCGCGTCCGGCGGCGCTGGATACTGTGGCGGCATGCCCGACTACCACGATGATCTGCGCCTCGCCCACGTACTGGCGGACGCCGCCGACGCCGCGACGATGGACCGGTTCAAGGCTCTCGACCTGAAGGTGGAGACCAAGCCGGACATGACGCCGGTGAGCGAGGCCGACAAGGCCGCCGAGGAGCTGATCCGGGGCCATCTGCATCGGGCCCGCCCGAGGGACGCGATCCTGGGCGAGGAGTACGGGGTCGAGGGCACCGGTCCGCGGCGCTGGGTGATCGACCCGATCGACGGGACCAAGAACTACGTGCGTGGTGTGCCGGTGTGGGCGACGCTCATCTCGCTGATGGAGGCGGGCGACGAGGGCTTCCGGCCGGTGGTGGGCGTGGTCTCCGCGCCCGCGCTGAACCGGCGCTGGTGGGCGGCGAAGGGTGCGGGCGCGTTCACCGGCCGCAGCCTCACCTCCGCGTCCCGGATGCAGGTGTCGAAGGTGGGGCGGATCGCGGACGCCTCGTTCGCGTTCTCCTCCCTGTCGGGCTGGGAGGAGCAGGGCCGCCTCGACGGTCTCCTCGACCTCACCCGGGCCTGCTGGCGGACGCGGGGTTACGGCGACTTCTGGCCGTACATGATGGTCGCCGAGGGGTCCGTGGACCTCTGCGCGGAGCCGGAGCTGTCGCTCTGGGACATGGCGGCGCCCGCGATCGTCGTCCAGGAGGCGGGCGGCCGGTACACCTCGCTGGACGGGGAGGACGGTCCGGGCGGCGGAAACGCGGCGGCCTCGAACGGCCTCCTCCACGACGAGCTGCTGGGCTACCTCAACCAGCGCTGCTGAACCCGCACTCGACCGGCGCCACTGATCCGTGCCGACCCGGCGGCGCCGGCCGTCGCGTGCGTGCTCGCGCACTCCCCCGGCGCGCGCCCGCCCACCCCTTGTCGACCCGCCCCAAGGGTGCAACTCTGAGAGTCCCCCCCACTTGTGAACTTGTGAATCGGCTCACAGAGTCGGCTCACCGAGGAGGTGGCTCGATTCATGCTCGTCCGTGACGCCATGAGCACGGTGGTCCTCACCATCGGCCCCACCCACACGCTCCGCCAGGCGGCCCGGCTGATGTCGGCCCGCCGCATCGGGGCAGCTGTCGTCCACGACCCGGACACCTGCGGGCTCGGCATCATCACCGAGCGCGACATCCTCGACGCGGTCGGATCGGGGATGGACCCCGACCGGGAGACCGCGTCCGCCCACACCACCACCGATGTGGTGTTCGCCGCCCCGGCCTGGACCCTGGAGGAGGCCGCGGAAGCCATGACGCACGGAGGGTTCCGGCACCTGATCGTGCTGGACGGCGACGGCCCGGTGGGCATCGTGTCCGTGCGCGACATCATCCGCTGCTGGGCACCCGCCCGCCGCCGTACGCCGGCCGCCGCGGCCGGCTGACACCTTCCGGGGGCCGGAACGACCGGTGGGCCGGACCCCCGCGAGGGGATCCGGCCCACGGTCGACGACAAGCGTCCGGTCAGCCGCGAAGGGCCTGGACCGCGGCTTCCAGCCGCTTGCCGAAGTCGCCGTCCGCCTGGCGGAAGTTGTCGATCGCGCGCTCGGCGATGCCGTCGAGCGAGACCTTGGCGATGAACCCCGCGAGGTTCTCGACCAGCCGGACCTTCTCGTCCTCGGAGAAGAGCCGGTAGAGGTCGCCCGCCTGGACGAAGTCGTTGTCCTCGGCATGGCCGGGCGCCTCGGTGTTGCCGGTGGCGCCGGCGACCGGGAGCGGCTGCCACAGAGGCCGGTCGGTCTGGGCAGGGCCGCCGAAGCTGTTGGGCTCGTAGTTCTTGGCACCCTTGTGGCGGCCGTCGTAGAGGAAACCGTCCCGGCTGTTGGTCCGCGCCTCGGTGGCGTGCGGGCGGTTCACCGGCAGGTGGTCGGCGTTGATGCCGACGCGGTAGCGGTGGGCGTCGCCGTACGCGAAGAGGCGGCCCTGGAGCATCTTGTCCGGGGACGGGCCGATGCCCGGCACGAAGTGCGCGGGGCTGAAGATCGACTGCTCGACCTCGGCGAAGACGTTCTGCGGGTTGCGGTTGAGCTCCAGCTTGCCGATCTCGATCGGCGGGTAGTCCGCGTGCGGCCACACCTTGGTGAGGTCGAACGGGTTGAAGCGGTAGGTCGCCGCGTCCGCCGCGGGCATGACCTGGACCTGGACGGTCCAGGACGGGAAGTCGCCGCGCTCGATCGACTCGCGCAGGTCGCGCTGGTGGCTGTCGGGGTCCTCACCGGCGAGCTTGTTGGCCTCGTCCTGGGTGAGGTTCCTGATGCCCTGGTCGGTCTTGAAGTGGTACTTGACCCAGAAGACCTCACCGGCCTCGTTGTTCCACTGGTAGGTGTGCGAGCCGTACCCGTTCATGTGGCGCAGCGTGGCCGGGATGCCGCGGTCGCCGAAGAGCCAGGTCACCTGGTGCGTCGACTCGGGCGACAGCCCCCAGAAGTCCCAGACGTTGTCCGCCTCCTGCGAGCCGGTGTACGGGTCGCGCTTCTGGGTGTGGATGAAGTCGGGGAACTTGATGGCGTCCTTGATGAAGAACACCGGGGTGTTGTTGCCGACGAGGTCGTAGTTGCCCTCCTCGGTGTAGAACTTCAGCGCGAAGCCGCGGGGGTCGCGCACGGCGTCGGCGGAGCCGAGGTTGCCCGCGACGGTCGAGAAGCGCAGGAAGGTCTCGGTCTGCTTGCCGACCTCGGAGAGGAACTTCGCCCGGGTCCACTGCGAGACGTCGCGGGTCAGCGTGAAGGTGCCGTACGCGCCGGCGCCGCGGGCGTGCACGACGCGCTCCGGGACGCGCTCGCGGTTGAAGTGGGCGA
Organism: Streptomyces globisporus; assembly: GCA_014649555.1. Taxonomy (GTDB): domain Bacteria; phylum Actinomycetota; class Actinomycetes; order Streptomycetales; family Streptomycetaceae; genus Streptomyces; species Streptomyces globisporus. The sequence continues at coordinate 449,181 of BMTG01000001.1, forward strand.
GCTTCTCCAGCAGCGCCTGGTCCTGCACGAGAACGGGACCGCCGGGGCCCGCGGTCTCACTGTTCTGGTTGTCGGCAACCGGCGCGCCGGCCTCCGTCGTCAGCGGTCCCTGCGTCACGTGCGCCTCCTGCGTCGTATCCCTGCACAGCGGTTACTCCTGTACAGCCCTGTCCCTTGGCCAATGCCGTTCTCGATCCTACAATGGACAATGTCCAAGCCAAGCGAGCATCCAAAGTCACACCCGATCGGGACTCGGTCCCCCCACTGTTAGGCTGGGCTGCATGAGCGACCTGCTGGAACGACTTCGTGGACGCGGCTGGCGCATGACGGCGCAGCGGCGTGTCGTGGCCGAGGTCCTCGACGGGGACCACGTGCACCTGACGGCGGACGAGGTCCACGCGAGGGCCGTTTCCCGGCTGCCCGAGATCTCCCGCGCCACCGTCTACAACACCCTCGGCGAGATGGTGTCCCTCGGTGAGGTGCTGGAGGTCTCCACCGACCGCCGGGCCAAGCGCTACGACCCGAACGCGCACCGCCCCCACCACCACCTGGTGTGCGCGCAGTGCGGCGCGATCCGGGACGTGCACCCGGCGGGCAACCCGCTGGCGGACCTGCCGACGGACGAGCGCTACGGCTTCATGGTCTCCGGCGTCGAGGTGACGTACCGCGGCATCTGCCCGAACTGCGCCGCCACCGCCTGAGCCGACAAGCGAAGAGCCGGGGCCCCACCTGTCGCGACAGGTGGGGCCCCGGCTCTTCGCTTGTCCGGACATGACGAAGGCCCGGATCTCGATGAGATCCGGGCCTTCGTCTTCAGTAGCGGGGACAGGATTTGAACCTGCGACCTCTGGGTTATGAGCCCAGCGAGCTACCGAGCTGCTCCACCCCGCGTCGTTGAATGCAACATTACGTCAGCGGGTCGGGCAGCGCAAATTCATTCACGAGCCCCTGGGACGCCGGGGCCCCGGCGCCGGGCGGTCACGCCGTCACGCGGTCAGCTCCTGGTGCAGCGCCTCCCGCAGCCGCGCAGCCCGCTCGGCCACCTCGGCCGGGCCCAGCTCCACGGCCCGCGCGCACCAGCGCTGCCCCTCGGTGAGCTCGCCCCGGCGCGCCGCGAGGAGCGCCAGGCGCAGCGCGGCCCGGCCGTGTCCGGCACCGGCCGCACGGGTCCACCACAGGGCGGCCTCGCGCTCGCTGCCCTCGCGGGCCAGCAGCAGCCCGAGGTTGAAGGCCCCGTTGCGGCTGCCCGCCTCGGCGGCCTCCCGGTACCAGTGGGCGGCGCTCTCCACGTCCCCGCGGGCAGCGGCGAGCATGCCGACCCGGACCTGGGCGCGGCGGTGGCCCTGCTGGGCGGCCCGCTCGTACCACTCCTCGCACTCGGTCTTCTCCGGCATCGGCTCACCCAGCGCGGGCGGGCCCGGCGGCGGCTGGCGCGCGTCCAGCACCCCGGCCAGCCGGAACGCGGCCTCGGCGCTGCCGCCGCCCGCGGCGCAGCGCAGGTGCCGCTCGGCCTCCCGGTCGTCGCCGTCGCGCAGCAGCGCCATGGCGACCTGGAGCGCGGCGTCGGTGTGCCCGGCCGCCGCGGCGCGCTCGTACCAGCCCAGCGCCGTACGGTCCTCGTCGCGCCCGGCGTGCAGGATGCCGAGGTTGAAGGCGGCATCCACGCTGCCCGCCTCGGCCGCCTTGGAGAACCAGGGCTCGGCGCCCGCGTGGTCGCCCGCCTGGAGGAGGAGCACGGCGAGCGCGTTCGCGGCCTCCCGGTGTCCGGCGTACGCGGCGCGGCGGTACCACTGCTCGGCCTGCGGGATACGGTCCTGGGCGGCGCAGAGCAGCCCGAGGTTGTACGCCCCGTTGACGTCACCGGCGTCCATGGCGGCCCGGTACCAGCGCTCGGCGGTCTGCTGCTCACCGCGTGCGGCGTGCAGCGCGCCGAGCGCGTTGGCGGCGTTGCCGTCGCCGTCCTGGGCGGCGCGCAGCCACCACACGGCGGCGCTCTCCTCGTCGCCCGCGTCGCGCAGCAGGAAGCCCAGGGCGCAGGCGGCGCGGGGCTCGCCGTCCTTGGCGGAGGTGAGGTACCAGCGGCCGGCCTCCTTGAGCTCGCCGCGCTGCTCCAGGATCGCGCCGAGGTGCAGGGCGGCGCGGCGGTGGCCCCGGGCGGCGGCCTGGCGGTACCACTGCTCGGCCTCGCCGACCCGGCCGGCGGCGGGACCCGCCACGGGGCTGTCGCCGTCGGCCGCACCCTTCGCCCCTGCGGGGGCCGCTGCCGGGGCGTTCCGTGCGGGCGCGGGCGTGGTGCCGGGGAGGCCGAGGCCCGTTCCGGTACCGCCGGAAGCGACGCTCCGACCCAGGCCGAAGGCGTCGTGCGGGTCCTCGACGGCCTTCCGCTCCAGGGCGCGGGCGAGCCGGTAGGCGGCCTCGCGGTGGCCCTGTTCGGCGGCGGCGCGCAGCCAGCGCTCGGCGCCGACGTCGCTGCGGTGCTCCAGGAGGTCGGCCAGCGCGTATGCGCCCAGCGCGTGACCCTGCTCGGCGGACTGACGCAGCCAGTACTCCGCTCCGGGCTCGTCGCCACGCTCGCGGAAGTGCCGGCCGAGCGCATGGGCGGCGGCGGCGGAACCGGCCACGGCGGCGATACGCCACCAGCCGGCGGCCTCGTCCGGGTAGCCGCGCTGGTGCAGCAGGACGCCCAGGTTGTTCGCGGCGGCCCGGTCCCCGTCGGCGGTGGCGGCGCGCAGATACCGCTCGGCGCGGTCCAGCTCCCCGCGGCGCAGCAGCAGTGCCCCCAGGACGCTCATGGACGCGGTGTCTCCGACGTCGGCGGCACGGCGGTGGCGCGCCTCGCTCTCGGCACTGTCCGCGGCGTCGACCGCGTCCGTGGTGTCCTCGTCGGACGGGGCGGCGACGGCAGCACTCGCGTCGGCGGCGCCGGTCCGCTGGACCGGTGCACCCGCCCCGGCGATGGCAGCGGCGAAAGCCGCGTCTACCGCGCTTTCCGTATCTTGGCCGTGCTGCTGCACAAACCGCCCTGTCTCCAACAGAGTTGCCCTGTCCCCCATAAATACCATCGTCGCACCACCTGTAACCCGCGCACACCTGGTATATCGCGGTCAGTGAGGTCACTACAGCGTTTTGTCGACATGCCCACAGGGAGACAAGTCAAACACGCCTGGAGGCAACTGCTGCCCAGCGAACCGCACTTCACTCCCCCAGCCTGGGACCGACACGGCCCGCGCACCCAACGGACACGACGAAGGCCCGGATCCCCAAGGGAATCCGGGCCTTCGTCTTGCAGTAGCGGGGACAGGATTTGAACCTGCGACCTCTGGGTTATGAGCCCAGCGAGCTACCGAGCTGCTCCACCCCGCGTCGTTGTGTTCAAACCGTACCACGACGCGGGGTGGGCCTTGCTCAGCTGCCCTGGTCGGAGGCCTGCTCGGCCGAACTGTCCGGCTTCGCGTCGGCCTCCGGCTTGGCGTCGCCTTCCGGCTTCGCGTCGCCTTCCGGCTTCTCGGCGCTGTCCGCCTTGTCCCCCTCGCTGCCCGGCTTGGGCTGCGCGGCGGCGGCTCGCTCCAGGGCGTCCTGAAGAGCCTCCTGGGCCTTGCCGTACGCCGGCCAGTCCTGCTCCTGCAGCGCCTTCTCGCCGTCGGAGTACGCCTTCTGGGCGTCCGCGATGGCCTTCTTCAGGGCGGCGTCACCGGTGGCCGGTGGCTCATCGGTCTCGCCCGGCGGATCCTGGGTGTCCGGTGGCGTCGTGGACCCGTCGTCCTCGACTCCGAAGACCGCGTTGAGCGCCTCACCGAGGCTGTTCTCGAAGACGATCTTCGAACCGTACGAGGCGGCCACCTTGCGCAGCAGCGGGTAGTTCTGGTTGCCACCGCGCGTGTAGACCGGCTCGATGTAAAGGAAGCCGCCCTCCAGCGGAACCGTCAGCAGGTTTCCGTACTCGATGTCCGAGTCGGTGCCCTTGAGGTTCCTCACGAACTCGGCGACGTCGTCGTTGCCGTTGAGCTCACTCTGTACCTGGCCCGGGCCCTTCACCGTGGAGGTGACCCGCAGCAGCCGCATGGTGCCGTAGTCCTTGCTGGCCGCGTCCGCGTTCACGGCCATGAAGGCACCCAGGTTGGGGCGTCCTCTCGGAGTGAACGTGGTGGTCAGCGAGAACTGCTGCGCGTCCTGGCCCGGCATCTTCATGCTCAGGTAGTACGGCGGGACGGAACCCGGCTCCTTGTTCGTCGGGTCGTCCGGCACCTGCCACGCGTCGGAGCCGCTGTAGAACTGCGCGGGGTCCTCGACGTGGTAGCGGGTCAGCAGCTCGCGCTGGACCTTGAAGAGGTCCTGCGGATACCGCAGGTGGTCCATGAGCTCCTGCGGGATGTCACCGCGCGGCTCGACCGTGCCAGGGAACGCCTTGCGCCAGGTCTTGAGAACCGGGTCCTTGGTGTCCCACTCGTAGAGCTTGACCTTGCCGTCGTACGCGTCGACGGTGGCCTTCACCGAGTTGCGGATGTAGTTGACCTGGTTCTGCTGGGCGACGACCGCGCGCTGGTTGGTGGTCAGCGAGTCGGCCGTGGTGTCGCCGAGCGTCGTCCGGGACGCGTACGGATAGCCGTTGGTCGTGGTGTACGCGTCGACGATCCACTTGATCCGGCCGTCGACGACCGCCGGGTAGGCGTCGCCGTCGATGGTCAGCCACGGGGCGACCGCCTCGACGCGCTCCTTGGGCGTGCGGTTGTACAGGATTCGCGAGCCGTCACCGATGGCTCCCGAATACATGATCTGCGGCTCGCTGAAGGCGACCGCGTACGCAGCACGGTTGAAGGAGTTGGAGAGACTGACCCCGCTGTCGCCCTTGTAGCTGGTGGTCTTCTCGCCGTCCTCCTCGTAGTCGAGCTCCTTCTGGGGCCCGCCGACGATGGAGTACTGCTCGGTCTTCTCGCCGTAGTAGATCCGCTGCTCGTACTTCCCGAACTCACCGGTGGAGGGCAGACCCGACTCGGTGAAGTCCGGGGACCCCGTCGGGTTGGTGCCGGTGGTGGTGCCGCTGGCGGCGATGGCGCCGTAGCCGTGGGTGTACGTGAAGTGGTCGTTGATCCAGTTCCGCTTGGGCAGGCCCTGGATGTTCAGCTCACGCAGACCGATGATCGTGTCCTGCTCCTTGCCGTCCTTGTCCTTGTAGCGGTCGACGTCGAGCGTCCTCGGGAACTGGTAGTAGTTCCTCCGCTGCTGGAGCTGCTGGAAGGCCGGGGAGACGACGTTGGGGTCCATCACGCGGTAGCTGGCGGCGGTGTTGGCCGCGGCCCGCAGCTTGGTGTCGTCCTCCGTGGTCGCCTGACCGTCGTAGTCGTCCACCTTGGCGTCATCGATGTCGTACGCGTCGCGTGTGGCATTGATGTTCTTCTGGATGAACGGCGCTTCCTTGGCCTGCTCGTTCGGCTGGACCTGGAACTTCTGCACGATCGCCGGGTAGAGCCCGCCGATCAGGATCGCCGAGAGCACCATCAGACCGAAGCCGATGACCGGGAGCTGCCAGGTGCGGCGCCACAGCGTCGCGAAGAACAGCACCGCGCAGATCGCGGCGATGCAGAACAGGATGGTCTTCGCCGGGAGATAGGCGTTGGCGTCGACGTACCTCAGGCCCGTCCAGTTGTCGGTGGCCTTGAAGTCACTGGACTTCACAGCCAGCCCGTACCGGTCGAGCCAGTACGCCACGGCCTTCAGGGAGACGAAGATGCCGAGCAGGACCGAGAGGTGGCCGGTGGCCGCCCCGGTGGCCCGGGCGCCGGGGCTGGTGATGCGCAGCCCGCCGTACAGATAGTGGGTCAGCGCCGCGGCGATCAGCGAGAGCACGGTCGCCGCGAAGCCGAAGCCCAGCATGAAGCGGTACCACGGCAGGTCGAAGGCGTAGAAGGAGACGTCCAGCTGGAACTGGGGGTCCTTCTGCCCGAACGCCACGCCGTTGACGTACATCAGCCACGTGCGCCACTGGCCGGAGGCGGAGGCTCCGGCGATCAGTCCGACGAGCGCCGTGACGGCGAGCAGCACCCACTTCTTGTAGGGGGCGATGCTCATGCGGTAGCGGTCCAGGCTCTGCTGCTCCAGCGACATCGCGCTCAGCGGCGGCCGGAGCCGGTGCGCGAGCCAGATGTTCACGCCGATGGCGAGCGCCATCAGCAGTCCGAAGACGAGGAACAGCCCGATCTTGGTCCACAGGGTGGTGGTGAAGACGGATGAATACGCGACCGACCTGTACCAGAGCCAGTCCGTCCAGAACCCCGCGAACATGACGAAGGCCATGGCGAGAACCGCCAGGACACCCAAAGTCATGAGCAGGGTACGGGCGCGCCGGGACGGGCGGCCGACTCTGATCCGTGGCCCGGTCGGGCCTCCGCCGCGGTCAGGCATCTGGAAAGCCAACGTGCGCACCTCGAAGTTCGCGGTCGTGTGAACAGGCCCAGCGATCCTAGAGCCCACCTATGCAACTTACTGAGGCTTTACCTAGTTCCCGTTCCCGGGGCGGAAGGAGGCAGGATATTGCCCATGCCCAACGTTTCCCCCGCAGGACCCCCGATGGCCGCGAGTCCGCTGACCGTCGCCGTCCTCGAAATCGACGCCTATGCCTCCAACCTCGGCTGGGACCAGCCCGCCCGGCTGTTCGCCCTGGTCGACACCGACCGGCTGCGGACCCAGGAGCCCGGCCTCGCCGCTCAGCTGGGCCTGGAGAACCCGAATTCCTCCGTCGCCGCGCTCACCCCGATCGAGCAGGACGAGCTGCCGGCGGGCAGCGCGCTCGACGAGTTCCTCGCCACGATCGCCTGGCCCGACGCCGTGGTCGGCTGCGCCATGACGGTGGAGCGGCTGATGCTGCCGCCGTCCGCCGAGGCGTCCGTACCGGAGAAGCTGAGCGACAAGCAGCTGACCGCGTGGGTGGCCAAGCACCCCGACCGCCAGGAGGTGCGGATGACCGTGGCTGTCCTGCGGGACGGGGCGCGCGAGTCCGCCGTACGGCTGCGGGAGAAGGACTCCCCGACCGAGGTGCTGACCGGCGCAGGTCTGGTGCCCGGCCTCGCCGAAGCGCTCGCGGCGACGTTCGAGTCCTGATCATGCCGCTGCCCGGTGCCGTCGTACGGTCCCGGGCAGCACGGTCGTCGGCCGGACCTGTGCGCCGGCCGGGCCGGCGCGGCCGTCAGCCGGTCGAGCAGCTCGGCAGGCCCGCGGTCTTCCCCGCCTTGATCTGCTCCAGCGACTTCGTGGCGTCCTCGATGGTCTTGACCCGTACGAGCGTGAGCCCGTCCGGGGTGTCGGCGGCGGCCGAGACGCAGTTGTCGTCGGGCGTGAGGAAGTAGCGGGCCCCGGCGTTGCGGGCACCGACCAGCTTCATGGTGATGCCGCCGATCGGCCCGACGGTCCCCGCCTCGTCGATGGTGCCGGTGCCCGCGACGAACTTGCCGCCGGTCAGATCGCCCGGGGTGAGCTTGTCGACGATGCCGAGAGAGAACATCAGCCCGGCACTCGGCCCGCCGACGTCCGCGAGCTTGATGTCGATCTCGAACGGGAACGTGTGGTCCGTCCCGGCCCTGATCCCGACGATCGCCCGGTCCCCCGCCTCGCCTTCGCCCTCGGCGGGGGGAGCCTTCACGGTCTTGATCGTGATCTTCTCGCTGCCCTCGGGGTCACGGCCGGCCTTCTCGGCCGCGGCGGCGTCCGCCGCCGGGACGATGGTGAAGGTCACGTTCTCGCCGGGGCGGTGTTCGGTGACGAGCTTCGCGACGTCGTCGGGCCCCTTGACCGCCGTGCCGTCGACCGCCTTGATCACGTCGCCCGCGTGCAGCTTGCCCTCGGAGGGGCTGCCCTTGACCACCGTGGAGACCACGACCTGCGTGGAGACCGGGATGTCCAGTTCCTTCAGAGCGGCCACTTTGGCGCTCTCCTGGGACTGGCTGAACTCCTCGGCGTTCTCCTGGGTGGACTCCTCCTCGGTCTTGCCGTCCGGGTAGAGCGTGTCGTGCGGCACCACGACGCTGTCGTGGGCGAGCCAGCCGTAGACGGCCTCGAAGATGTTCATCCGGTAGTCCGCCCCGGTGACGCGGACGGTCGTCATGTTGAGATGGCCGGACGCGGGGTACGTCTTGCGCCCGGAGATCTGCAGGACGGGCTCGCCACGCGCCTCGCCGAGCGTGTTGACCGTCGGTCCGGGAGACATCTCCGAATACGGCACTTTGATCAGCACACCTGCGCAGAGCAGCGCGATGAGGACGAGAGTGGAGGCGAGCATCGTCGCGGTGCGGCGTGGCATGGAACGACAGTACGGGAAGGGCCTGTCAGTGCACCGCCGGGGCCGGTCCGTACGAGGCGACCGGAAACGCGGCGGAAGGCGGTCACGCGGCGTGCGTCGGTCTCAGAGAGCCTCGGAACCGGAGTGCGATTTCTCCATCGCGTCACGGAACCTGGCGTAGCCGGCGAGTTCGGTGACATCGCCGGTCGTGCGATTGCGGGCTGCCCAACTCGCCCATATCGCACCACCGACAGCAGCGATAAGTGGAATCAACAGCCAAGCGAGTGCCGCCATCACGACCTCCCTACCCCATGAGCGACCGGATGCCCGATCAGCAGATTAACGATCCGGAAGACCAACGCTCGTGGCGGGGGTGCGGTTACGCAAATCGGGGCTGATGCGCCCCGGTACGGTTTGCGCTCAGCAGGCTCCGACCCACTCCTCCGTGCCGTCCGAGAATCGCTGGTGTTTCCAGATCGGAACCTCGTGCTTGAGGTCGTCGATGAGCTTGCGGCAGGCCTCGAAGGCCTCGGCCCGGTGCGGGCAGGCGACCGCGACGACGACGGCCAGGTCACCCACCTCCAGTTCACCCACTCGGTGGACAGCCGCCAGGGCACGGACCGGGAAGTCGGCGACGACCTTCTCAGCCACTCGGCGCAGCTCGTCCTCGGCCGAGGGGTGGCAGGAATAGCCGAGCGCGCCGACGTCCTGTCCCGCGTCGTGGTTGCGCACGGTGCCGACGAAGAGCGCGATGCCTCCCGCCGCGTCGTCGCCGACGGCACGGAAGACCTCGTCGACGGAGAGCGGGGTGTCCCGGATCGCCAGCAGCCGGACGGGGTCGGCCGCCGCGTACTCGCCGGGGTGGTCGTGGGTGGGTGCCATGCTCCCATCGTGCCGTACGGCTCCGACATCCCGGAATTGCCTGTTCTACCGGCGGGCGACCGGCCGGTTTGGAGCCTCCTACAGGGGTCCGCGGGCGCGGTGCGCGGTCAGATGCGGCGGCGGGCCTTGCGGGCGCGGCGCACCACGGCGGCGGCGCCGAGCAGGGCGACCGTGGCCCCGGCGGCTCCGGCGGCGGTGGCGTCCTTGCGGCCGAGACGGCGTCCGGCGAGCGTGTGGCGGCCCTCGACCTCTTCGAGGAGGGCGCCGAGCACCTCCTCGTTCGTCCACTTCGGCCGCCATCCCGCGTCGTGCAGCCGGCTGACGCTGACCACCCAGGGGTGCATCGTGTACGCCAGGTCGCCCGCCGGGGACGGGGTGAGGCCGATCCGGTGCAGCCGGGCGGCGGCGCCGAGCGCGACGGCGGAGGGCAGCTCCATCCGGCGTACGCCGCTGAGCTCCTCCACCTCCTCCTGCTCCAGCCAGCCCTCGCAGCCGACCGCGAACTCGCCGTCGATCTTCTCCAGGGCGGCGTACTCCAGCGCCGTCACCAGGTCCTCGACATGGCAGAACTGCCAGGTGGGGCGTGATCCGGCGACGACCAGGAGGCGCGGGGACTCGAAGTAGCGGGTCAGGGCGGTGTCGGTGCCGCCGACCAGGACGGTGGGGCGTACGACGGTGACGTTGAGCCCGGGGTGGGCACGCGGGGCCCGGCGGCCGAGCCGTTCGATCTCCAGGAGGTCGCCGACGCCGGTGGCCTCGGCGGTGGCACGCAGCTCGGCGTCCTCGGAGAGCGGCACGTCGTTGTCGGCGAGTGCCCCGTAGACCATCGCCGAGGTGCACAGCACGACCCGGTGGACGCCGACGGCGGCCGCGGCGGTGAGCACGGTCTGAGTGCCGCGTACGTTGTACGCGGTGCGGGCGGCGGGGTCGGTCTCCAGGTCGAGGTCGAGGGCCAGGTGCACGACGACGTCCGCGCCGCGCAGCTTCTCGGCGATCGCCGGGTCCCGTACGTCCAGGATGTGCCAGGTCGCCTCGGAGACCTCACCGCGCCGCTCGTCGATCGCGATGACCTGCTTGATCGCGTCGGATGCGGCGAGGTGGGCGGTCAGCAGTTCGCCGATGCCGGTGGCGGCGCCGGTGACCGCGACGACGGGGCCCCGGTTTCCGGGGGACCTGGGGCGTTTCTCTTCGGGTGTGCTCTCGGGCGACGGGTCGGTCAGGTTTCGCGCTGCGCGAACCTGCGGATCTGGGGAACTCACCGGGCGTCTCCAGCGGTTGTCTTCAGTACGTACCCGAATGACGCGTACGTACCAGGTGGCGTCCATCCTGCCGCAGGCCGGGAGTCGGCGGAGCACTGAGGCCCGAAGCGGGCGTGGTGTCTACGCTGGATGGTGATGTCGGGCAGTCGCCGTCGGTTCGAGCCGGCGGCCCTACGAGCCGAGGAAACCCGTGAGTGACACCCCATTCGGATTCGGCCTTCCGCCGGAGGAGCCGGAGAACGGCGACGAGGGCAAGAAGAAGGACCCCACCGAAGGTGGGCAGAGCGCGGGCGGGATGGGAAACCCGTTCGGTTTCGGGCCGGGGGCGGGCGGGGACAACCCGTTCGCCGCAATGTTCGGCTCGATGAATCCGAACGATCTCGGTGCGGCCTTCCAGCAGCTCGGCCAGATGCTGAGCTACGAGGGCGGTCCCGTGAACTGGGACATGGCCAAGCAGATCGCCCGCCAGACGGTGTCGCAGGGCACCCCGGACGGCACGAAGGACGCCAGCGTCGGCCCCTCCGAGCGCACGTCGGTCGACGAGGCGCTGCGCCTGGCGGACCTCTGGCTGGACGGTGTGACGTCGATGCCCTCCGGTTCGGTCTCCACCGTCGCGTGGAGCCGCGCGGAGTGGGTCGAGGCGACGCTGCCGGCCTGGCAGCAGCTGGTCGACCCGGTGGCCGAGCGGGTGGGCCTGGCGATGGGCGACGTGCTGCCCGAGGAGATGCAGGCCATGGCGGGCCCGCTGATCGGCATGATGCGGTCGATGGGCGGCGCCATGTTCGGCCAGCAGATCGGGCAGGCCGTGGGCACGCTGGCCGGTGAGGTGGTCGGTTCCACCGACATCGGGCTGCCGCTCGGTCCTGCGGGCAAGGCCGCGCTCCTCCCGCTGAACGTGGAGCGGTTCGGCAAGGACCTCAGCGTTCCGCAGGACGAGGTCCGGCTGTATCTGGCCCTGCGCGAGGCCGCTCACCAGCGGCTCTTCGCCCATGTGCCGTGGCTGCGGTCGCATCTGTTCGGCGCCGTCGAGGCGTATGCGCGCGGCATCAAGGTCGACACCAGCAAGCTGGAGGACGTCGTCGGCCAGTTCGACCCCTCGCAGCCGGAGCAGCTGCAGGACGCGCTCCAGCAGGGCATGTTCCAGCCGGAGGACACACCCGAGCAGAAGGCGTCCCTGGCCCGGCTGGAGACTGCTCTGGCCCTGGTGGAGGGCTGGGTGGACGCGGTGGTCCACGAGGCCGCGAAGTCCCGGCTGACCTCGTCCGACGCGCTGCGCGAGACGATGCGCAGGCGTCGCGCCTCCGGTGGACCGGCCGAGCAGACGTTCGCCACGCTCATCGGTCTCCAGCTGCGCCCGCGCCGGCTGCGGGACGCCTCGCGCCTGTGGGCCTCACTCACGGACGCCCGGGGTCTGGAGGGCCGGGACGCGCTCTGGGCCCACCCGGACATGCTGCCGACCGCCCACGACCTGGACGACCCGGACGGCTTCGTCCACCACGAGCAGGCCGACTTCTCCGAGCTGGACAAGATGCTCGGCGAGGCGGCGAAGGGCCCGCAGAAGCCCTCCAAGGGCGATGAGGGCAAGGAAGACGGCAAGGAAGACGGCAAGGGCGGCCCCGAGCAGTGAGCCTGCACGAAGACGCCGTTCTCGTACTGAAGGGGTACGCCCCCGAGGGCCCCGAGGACACGCACGGTGACCAGGCGGAGCTGCGTCAGGCCTACCTGGACCACCTGGCACGCCACGACGACGGCATGTGGAAGGCGTGCGGGGCCGGGCATGTGACGGCCAGCGCCCTGGTGATCGATCCGGAGCGCGGAAAGGTGCTGCTGACCCTGCACCGGAAGCTGCGGATGTGGCTCCAGATGGGCGGCCACTGCGAGGAGCAGGACGCCTCCCTGGCCGCCGCTGCTCTGCGTGAGGCGACGGAGGAGTCCGGAATCGCGGGGCTCACCCTGCTGCCCGGCGGACCGGTCCGGCTGGACCGGCACCCGATTCCGTCCCCCTGCAACTGGCACCTCGATGTGCAGTACGCCGCGCTGGCCCCGGCCGGGGCCGCGGAGCGGATCAGCGAGGAGTCCCTGGAACTGCGCTGGTTCGGCTACGAGGACGTGGCCGGCGTGGCCGACGCCTCGGTCGTCCGGTTGCTGGAGGCGACGCGGGCCCGGCTGTAGCGGCGGACCGCAGGCGATGTGCGGTAAGGGGCGGCCTCCGGGAGGCCGCCCCTTACCGCTGTGTTCCGCCGGTCACGCCCCGGTGCCGGTCAGTTCCAGGCGTTGTTCTGGTTCTGGCCGTGGGAGCCCTGCTGGCCCATGCCGAACTGGGCACGGGCGCCCTGGCCGATCTGGGCGTTCTGCGGAGGCATGACCTCGCTCGGCTGGACCAGGGCGAAGCCCTGGCCGAGGAAGCTCAGCTCCCAGCCCTCCCCCGTGTTGCCACGGCGCCTGAAGACGCCGGAGGAGTGCGTCTGGGCCTGCATCTGCACCCGCAGGGAGCTGGACCAGGCGACGATCGCGTCCGCGTCGACGTTGACGTACTTCTCGGGCGTGACCTGCATCATCAGCGGCTGGCCCGAGGTCATGAGGGCGACCTTGCCCGCGCCGGAGATGTTGAGCTGGTACTTGCCGCTGCCGGAGATGCCGTACTGGCTGTCGACCGCGATGACCTCGGTGTGCAGCGAGGAGTCGAGCGCGAGGACGTAGGAGCTGTCCACGGTCATCCCCTCGCGGTCGACGTCCACGACGTGGATGTACTGCGCGAGGTTGGCGAGGTAGACGGTGCCCTGGCCGGACACGCGCATCAGGTCGAGGCCCTCGCCGGTGCGCGCGCGGGCGTTGCGCTGGCCCCGCGACTGGTATTCCCCGTCGAAGTCCATCAGACCCTGGTAGGCGACCATCGCGCCCTTGCGGGCGAGGATGTCGTCGTGCCCGGTCAGCGAGACCCGCAGGAGCTGCGGGTTCTGGATGGCGTACCGGTCCTGGGTCTGCTGCTCGGTGTAGCTGAAAAGCGGACTCTGCATGATGTGTTCTCCCTCCCCGTCAGTTCCGGATCCGCAGGCGGTCCGTGCTGTCCTCGCTCGGCTGGACGACGACGATGCCCTGGCCGGAGAAGGCCATCTGGTACGCCTCGCCGCTGCCCCGTCCGATCAGCGAGCCCGCCTTGAAGCTGCGCTTGCCCTTCACCTTGAGGTTCGGGGACCAGGCGACGAGCGCGTCCGGGTCGACGTACGTCTCGTCCTCGCCACGTCCGCAGTCGACGACGATCGGGGTGCCCCGGGAGGTGATGGCGACCCATCCGGTGCCCTGGACGACGACGTTCCACAGGCCCTGTCCGGCGAACTTGGCGAGCCCCTTGACCTTCTCGACGCCCCAGGTGAGGTGGGCGTCGAAGGCGAGGAGGTTGGTGCCGTTGACGGAGATGGAGTCGTTGTTGAGATTGATGACGACCACGTCGGCGCCGTAGTCGGCGAGGTAGAGCAGCCCGTCTCCGGAGCACTTCATGACGGGTGCGCCCTCGCCGGTGATCCACTGGGAGGCGATCTGCCGGGCGGCGGGCGGGTTGGGTTCGTACTGGATGAAGCCCTCGTAGGCGACCATCGAGCCGGTGCGTGCGTAGAGGTCCTGCCCGGCGGCCATGGCGACCTTGAGCATGGTCTTGCCGTGGTTCTCCATCCGGGCCGTGACGGGGGTCGGGGCGAAGCCCGCGAGTTGCTGGTTCATGACGGGCTCCCTCAGACCTCGTAGGGCTGGACGACGATGAAGTTGCCGGGGGCTCCCCGGAACTGGAGGTTCACGGTCTCGCCGCTGTGTCCCGGGTACGCGTTGCGGCGCAGCCGGACCTGGCTGGAGACGATCACCTGGGAGGCGGCCGACCAGGCGACCACCGCGTTGCAGTCGGCGAACGTGGTGGGCGTGACCGGCAGGACGACCGGGGTGCCGTGGGTCTTCACGACCACGGTGCCGGTGCCCTGGAACAGCATGGTGAACAGCGCGCCGCCGGGGATGCCGTGGCCCTCGACCCTGCGCACCTCGTACTGGAGGGACTCGTCGAAGGCGAGGACGTTCTCGGCGGAGACGCAGATGCCGTCGCCCTGCAGTTCGACCGGGTGCAGGTGCGAGCCTTCCTCGGCGAGGAAGACCTGGCCGCGGCCGGTGCAGCGCATCAGCTGCATCTCCTGGCCGGTGGCGTTGCCCACGGCGCGGCCGACGAATCCGGCGCTCTTGTAGCCGAAGTCCACCTTGCCCTGATACATCACCATGCTGCCCTGGCGGGCCAGGACTCCGGCTCCACCCATGGTCAGGTCGACCCGCATGAGCTGCTGGTTCTGCGGGGTCCAGCGCTGCCCGGTCGCGGTCTCCTTGTACGGCTGGAGGGCCGCCTGGAGACCCGCGCCCGTGGCCGGCACGCCCTGGGGCACACCCTGCGGGGCGCCCGGGGTCATGGAGCCGGGGGGCTGCTGACCGTACGGGGCCGGCGCGGGCTGACCGTAGGGAGCGGGGGCCTGCTGGCCGAAGGGGGCGGCGGGCGGCGCGGCCTGCCCCGGGACCTGGCCGAACTGCGGCTGCTGCGGCTGGCCGTACGGGGACGGGGCCTGCGGGGCCTGAGGTGCCAGCGGGGCGGCGATCGTCGGCGCCGTGTGCACCGGCTGCTGCGGCGCGGGCGGCGGCGTGGGCGCGGACGGGGCGCCGAAGGACGGGGCGGGCTGCGGGGCCTGGGGCGCGGACGGGGCGGCAGGCGCGCCGAAGGCCGGGGGCGCGGTGGCCTGGGCCGGCGGAGCGAAGCCCGGGGCGGCTGCCGCCGGGGCGGGCGGCGCCTCTTCCTCGGCGACCTCGCCGCCGAAGTTCTTCAGGAGCGCGTCGAGACCGCCGTCGAAGCCCTGCCCGACGGCGGCGAAACGCCAGACGTCCTTCAGATAGAAGTCGCCGAGCATCACCGCGCGCTCGGTGGTGAACTCCGATCCGGTGAAGGCGTAGCGCACCACTTCCTCGCCGCCCGCGACGATCCGGATGTACCCCGGGCCGATCTGGGACATCTGCCCGGCGCCGTCGAGCGTCGCGGTGAAGGAGAGCTTCTGGATGGCTGCCGGGATGCGGTCGAGCGTGACGCGGAAGGACTCGGTGTCACCGGACTGCGCGCCCAGGAGCTGGATGGACTCCTCGGGCGATTTCGGCTGGTTGAAGAAGATGAAGTACCGGTCGTCGGAGAGCTGCTCGTTGGCGTCGAGGCCGAAGCAGCTGATGTCGAAAGTCAGCCCCGGAGCGGCGATCTGTACGCCTACGTACAGATCCGTCCCTGCCGTGAGATCACTGATCTTGGCCTTGTGGCCGCGTTGGAATTCCCTGGCCATGCGTAACGACCGTCCCCCATCCCGAAGGTAAATGCGTCGCGTCAGGCTAACCGCAAACGACGAGATCGGACCAAGCCGGTACACACCCGGTACAGAATCGACGAACGCGAATGACCCCGGATCACTCGTCGCGGTCGGCGGGCAGCTGTGGCAGCCGCTCGGCCGCCACCACGCCCTCCAGAAACCCCCGGGCGCGCTCGGTGCGCGGATACGCCTCCAGCAACCGCCAGAAGTCAGGGCCGTGTCCGGGGACGAGCAGATGCGCCAGTTCGTGGAGGAGCACGTAGTCGACGACGTACTCCGGCATGCCCTGCAGCCGGTGCGAGAGTCTGATGCTGCCCTCGGCGGGGGTGCATGAGCCCCAGCGGGTGTTCTGGTTGGTCACCCAGCGCACCGAGGCGGGCCTGGCGCGACCGTCGAAGTACTGGGCGGACAGCCGGGCGGCACGCTCGGTGAGCTCGGTGTCGCCCAGGTGGCGCTTGCTCTCCTGGGCGGCGAGCTTGTCCAGCATCACGCCCACCCAGCGCCGCTCCTCCGCCTGCGACATCCGGGCGGGGATGAGCACGATGGTGCGGTCACCCTCGCGGTAGGCCGAGACCGACTTCCTGCGCCGGGTGCTCCGGCGGACCTCGACCGCGCTCGTCGCCGCAGCGCGGGCCGGATGGGCTGCCGCGCTGCGCTGATGGTTTCCGGCGCTGCGCGCGGGGGTCTCCCCGGCGGAACCGTACGAAGGGTCGGCGGGCACGTCACGACGTTACCCGCTGTCCGGGAAAGAAGTCCCGCCCCGGGAGTGGCGCGACCGCAATCCCCGGGTTATCCGATGAACAGCCCGCACCTGTGGACAACTCCGCGCACGGTTCACGGCGGGCCCGCATTCTGGCGGTGGTCCTGCGGAAAGGACGGAAAGACCCGAGGTTCCGCGGATCAGCAGGTCCGCGGGCGCACGCGTGCCCGTGGCATTTCCCGGAGGGAGAAGTCGTGTATCCGCTGCTGAAGCCCGCACTGCGTCGCGCCTGGCGCGGACGGAACACCGTGCAGTTCGGTGTGACACCCGCGCATGCCGTGACGCTCGGCCCCGTGGACATCGCCACGGGGAGCTTCCTGGAACTGCTCGACGGCACGCGTGGACTGCCGCTGCTGTACGAGGAGGCGCGCGCCCTGGACCTGTCGGAACATCACGTGGACGTTCTCCTGGCCAGGTTGACGGAGGCCGGGCTCCTCGACGACCCGAGGTCGGCGGGTCCGGAAGCCGATGTGCTGCGCCGTCGAGCCGAAGTGATGGACCGCCAGCGTCCCGACGTGGCTTCGCTGTCGGTCGTACGCCCCGAGCCGGGCGGCGGGCTGCGCCGGATGGAGGCCCGGCGGGCGATGCGGGTCCAGGTGCGAGGTGCGGGCCGGGTCGGGGCGTCGATCGCCTCCGTGCTCTCCGGTGCGGGGGTGGGGCATGTGGAGGTGCTCGACGGGGGCCGGGCCGAGCCCTGGGACGTGGCGCCCGGGGGTCTCCCTCCGGCGTCCGTGGGGGAACGGCGCGATGTGGCGGCCCGTCGGCTCGTCCGCCGTTCGGCGCCGGGGCCCGGCCCGGCGGAGAGCACAGGGGAGCCCGGCCTGTCCCTGATCGTCGTCACTCCCCGGGACGGCCTCGCGGTGTACGCACCGGTCGCGGACACCGCGGGTCCCTGGATCGCCTCGGGCACTCCTCATCTCTATGCGGGAGTGATCGAGGCCACCGGGGTGGTCGGGCCGCTCGTCCTGCCCGGGGGAACCGGCTGCGCGGGGTGCCTGGAGCTGCACCGTGCGGACCGGGATCCCCAGTGGCCCCGGATGCTGGCCCAGTGGCGTTCCGGGCGGCGGGGAGCGGTGCCCGCCTGCGATCTGGGGCTCGCCACGGCGGTCGCCGGTCTGGCGGCGGCGCATGCCCTGGCGTTCCTGGACGGGGATCTCCCCGCCTGTACCGGAACCCGCTGGGAGGCCGCTCTCCCCCTGCTGGACTGGCGTTCCGAGCAGGTCGGCCCACATGCGGACTGCTCGTGCGGGGCCGCCGGGGGCACCGGAGGGGCGGGGGCCTTCGGTGGCGTTCCGGCGCAGGACACAATGGCGGGGTGACCGTCGGCGCCGGAGTGACACCGGAGGCCCGAGCGGCACGGCAGTCTGGGAACTGGAGGGGCACATGTCTGATCTTCCCCGGAAGGCGGTTACGCGCACGGCCAAGCTGGCCGCGCTTCCGCTCGGCTTCGCCGGCCGTGCCACCTGGGGTCTGGGCAAGCGGATCGGCGGAAAGTCGGCCGAGCTGGTCGCCCGTGAGGTGCAGCAGCGCACGGCGGACCAGTTGTTCAAGACCCTGGGTGAGCTGAAGGGCGGGGCCATGAAGCTGGGCCAGGCCCTCTCGGTCTTCGAGTCGGCGCTCCCCGAGGAGATCGCCGGCCCCTACCGGGCCGCACTGACCAAGCTTCAGGAGGCCGCGCCGCCGCTGCCCGCGCGCACGGTCCACGGGGTGCTCGCGGAACGGATGGGGGAGGACTGGCGGGAGTACTTCCTGGAGTTCGAGGACACGCCGGCGGCTGCCGCCTCGATCGGGCAGGTGCACCGTGCGGTGTGGCAGGACGGGCGTGTCGTCGCGGTGAAGGTGCAGTATCCCGGGGCGGGCGAGGCGTTGCTCTCCGACCTCGCCCAGCTCAGCCGTTTCGCCCGGCTGCTCGGTCCGCTGGTCCCGGGGGTGGACATCAAGCCGTTGATCAAGGAGCTGCGCGACCGGGTGTCGGAGGAGCTGGACTACGAGCTGGAGGCGCAGGCGCAGCGGGAGCACGCGGCGGAGTTCGCGGACGACCCGGATGTGGTGATCCCTCAGGTGGTGCACCAGGCCGACCAGGTGCTGGTGACGGAGTGGATCGACGGGATCCCGCTGTCCCAGGTCATCGTGGAGGGTACGGCGGAGCAGCGGGACCGCGCGGGGCAGCTGCTGGCCCGCTTCCTCTTCTCCGGTCCGGCCCGCACCGGGCTGCTGCACGCCGACCCGCATCCGGGGAACTTCCGGCTGCTGCCCCCGGCCCAGAACCCGGCCCAGGACGCGGAGCAGCCGGAGGAGGAAGACGCCCCGGCCGGTTCGTGGCGGCTGGGGGTGTTGGACTTCGGCACGGTCGACCGGCTTCCGGGCGGGCTGCCGCCGACCATCGGCGACTCCTTGAGGATGGCGACGGAGGGTGACGCGGCCCGGGTGTACGAGCTGCTGCGCGAAGAGAACTTCGTGAAGGAGTCGATCGACCTGGACCCGGACGAGGTCCTCGACTACCTGCTTCCGATGATCGAGCCCACGCAGGTGGAGGAGTTCACCTTCACCCGGGGCTGGATCCGCGACCAGGCGGCCCGGGTGGCGGACCCGCGCTCCCCCGCCCATCAGCTCGGCCGGCAGCTGAACCTCCCCCCGTCCTATGTCCTCATACACCGGGTGACGCTCAGCACGATCGGGGTGCTGTGCCAGCTCGGCGCGACGGTCCGGATGCGCGAAGAGCTGGAGGAGTGGCTGCCGGGGTTCCTCGCCGAGGCAGCCGAGGCAACCGAGGCACCGGAGGAGGGCGAGCCGGAGGGGGAGACGGTCCAGGTGTAGGCGGGCCGAGGCCGCCGGGGTCACCACCAGAGTGAGTCGAGGCGGCTCTCGATCGCACGGATGTGGAGGCGGGCGCAGCTCTCGCAGAAGTGGAGACGGCGTCCGTCCTCCACGGAGCTGAGCCATGTCACGGGGACGGCGTCGCCTTCGGCTGTGGTGCCGCACCGGGCGCACACCACGCTTCCCGCGGCGGGCCGTTCGGGCCGTTCCGGCTTCTCGGACTGCTCAGGGGGCTCGGACTGTTCGGGGGGCTCGGTCTCCTCGTCCACCTCCTGACGATATCCCCGTGGCCGGACGGCCGACAGCGCAAACGCCCCCGGGGGGCCGTCCGTGTCCGGACGGCCCCCCGGGGGCGTGATGGCTACGCAGGTCAGTGCATGACCGACAGTGCGTGGCAGATCAGTGCATGGCAGATCAGTGCATGACCGCCATGGCCAGCGCGCGGCGGGCGCGCAGCGAGGCGCGCTCCGCTCGGCGCTGCATCCGGCGGGCGGCGAGCAGGCGGGCCGACTGGCGGTCCTCCTGGGCCTCCCGCAGGCGGTCGTGCATATGCGCACGTGCCAGGGCTTCTGGGATGAGTTGCATTTCGCGGGTCCTGTTCTGACGCGAGTCGTTCGCGCCGATGATGGTGACGTCGGGGGTGGCGGAGCCGACGGGCTCCTTCGTGGGGGTGATCATCGGTGCCTGATTCCGGGGGTCATGTGTGGAGGGACGGTCGATCGTTCCGAGGCGGAGACTGCGGGTGGGGGCGGGGACCCCACAGGTCGCGGTCACGCTGCGACCGGGTTCTTGCGCGGACGGCCACGCGGACGCTTGCGGGCCACGACGACACCCTGGACGAAGAGCTCGCCGCCCCAGACACCCCACGGCTCGCGGCGGTCCTTCGCGCCGGCGAGGCAGGCCTCGACGAGCGGGCAGGTGCGGCAGAGGGACTTGGCGTACTCGACGTCGGCGGGCGACTCGGCGAAGAAGACCTCCGGGTCGTAGGAGCGGCACGGGACGGGCACACCGAGGTTCTCGATGGCGTCGTCGAGCGCGGTGAGCGTGGTGAGCGGGGTCAAGGTGGAGTCCTCCGTGGAGCCGGGCGGCGAGTTCGGGGTGGAGAGCGGTACTGACGGGGCGTGCGTTTCGATGTGCACGGTGGGTGGTGTCCTCGTCTGGTCGTGCCGGCCTGTTGGCCGGTTGGCTGCTGGTACCAGGTCCTGCTGGTCCCGAGGCTCCTTCGTTCCGTTCCGTCCGTTCGGACAAAACAAAAGGGCCGCGGATCCCGAGTGGGGTTCCGCGGCCCTGAAGGCGCCGGCCTGATGCTGGATCAGGCTGGATCGCTCCAGGGTTCAGGCCCACGGAAGGCCCACATCGTGTGGTGCTTCATCTGCGTCTGCGTCTTGACTCCGGCACCGGCCGCCGCAAAGGCATAGGCCTGGGCCTGCGCTGCCTTCACTACTGCTGCCGCCGGTGCCTCGATCGGTCGCTCATTGCGCTCCCGCGTCACGGGGAGGCTCGCCGGAGCCAGCGGACGAGCGGCAGAAATGCCGGACAGACCGGTGGCGTGGAGCGAGGCAGCCGCGGAGCGGGTGAGGCCGAGCGAGCAGGCGGAGACGACCGAAAGATCGGTCATTTTCTGGGTTTCGATGATGCTGATCACTTCAATCGCCTCCTCTCGGCGTCTCATGGGACCGGCCGGGGCCGGTCCTGCGTATTCGGATAAGTACAGCTAAGTACAGCACGGAGCCAGGGCTTCAGAGAAGTCGCTGTTCCCGTGGTTAAGAACCTATGGTGACGACTGGTGCGCGCGCAAACTATTTTCTGGACGAGTTTTTCTCAGGTCTCGTCGGGGCCCTCCTCGGGCTCGTCACCAACCGTCCCACCTGCGCAGATGGCCAGAACGTCGGCGCCGAAGCGGCTCAACTTCCGGTTGCCGACACCCGCGATGACGACCAGCTCGCCCTCGGTGGACGGCACGGCCTCGGCGATCGCCATGAGGGTCTTCTCGGTGAAGACGCAGTAGTCGGGCTGGCCGAGCTGGGCCGCCTGCCCGGCGCGCCAGTCGTGGAGCCGCTCGTACAGCGCCTCGTCCATGTCCGAGGGACACTCCTCGCAGCGCATCAGCTTCATCTCGCCCGCGTCGGTGAGCGTCCGGCCGCAGACCCGGCAGCGCACCGGGCTCCTGGGCTTGCGTTCGACGGCCGGGGCCCGTCCGGCGGTCGCGACCCGCCCGGTGCCCCGGTCGATCCCGCCGCCCCCGCCGACGCCGCCCCGCGCACCGGACCCCGTCGAGCCCGGCCGCAGCCCGTTCAGGAAGCGGGTCGGCTTGCGGCCTCCCCGGCCGCCCGGCGACCGGGTCAGCGCCCAGGAGAGCGAGAGGTGGACGCGGGCGCGGGTGATCCCCACGTACAGCAGGCGCCGCTCCTCCTCGACCTGCTCGTCGGTCTTGGCGTAGGCGATCGGCATCATGCCCTCGGTCAGGCCGACCAGGAACACGGCGTCCCATTCGAGGCCCTTGGCGGCGTGCAGCGATGCCAGCGTCACTCCCTGGACCGTCGGGGCGTGCTGGGCGGCCGCCCGTTCGTCGAGCTCGCGGACCAGGTCGGTCAGGGTCGCCCCCGGTTTCGCCGTCACGAAGTCCTCGGCGAGGCGCACCAGCGCGGCCAGCGACTCCCAGCGGTCGCGCACGGAGCCCGATCCGGCGGGCGGGCGGGTGGTCCAGCCCTTGGTGGAGAGAACCGCCCGCACCTGGGAGGCCAGGTCCTCCGCCCCGTCGAGGAGGGAGTCGTTGCGCCCGGCGCGGGCCGCGCCGCGCAGGGCGATGCCCGCCTCCCGGACCTCGGCCCGCTCGAAGAACCGCTCGGCGCCGCGCAGCTGGTAAGGCACCCCGGCGTCCGCGAGGGCCTGCTCGTAGACCTCGGACTGGGAGTTGACCCGGTAGAGCACGGCGATCTCGCCGGCCGGCACGCCCGCGGCGATGAGGTCGCGGATGCGCCGGGCGGTGGACTCGGCCTCGCTGGGCTCGTCCCCGTACTCCGTGTAGACCGGCTCGGGGCCCTTGTCGCGCTGCGAGACCAGCTCCAGGCGGTGGTCGGCGGCCTTGCCGTGGGCCTGG
Source organism: Streptomyces globisporus (assembly GCA_014649555.1). GTDB lineage: Bacteria > Actinomycetota > Actinomycetes > Streptomycetales > Streptomycetaceae > Streptomyces > Streptomyces globisporus. Next base: position 471,637 of record BMTG01000001.1, read on the forward strand.
CTCAGCAGGCCGTTGGCGAGGCGGACGACCTGGGGGGTGGAGCGGTAGTCCCGGACCAGCTTGACGACGGTCGCCCCGGGGTGACGGGTGCGGAAGTTCAGCAGGTGGTCGGGGGTGGCCCCGGTGAAGGAGTAGATCGTCTGGCTGGCGTCGCCGACGACGCAGAGATTGTCGCGGTCGCCGACCCAGAGGTCGAGCAGCCGCTGCTGGAGCGGACTCACGTCCTGGTATTCGTCGACGACGAAGTGCTGGTACTGGCCGCGCACGTGGTCGGCGATGTCTCCCCGGTCCTGGAGGATGCCGACCATCAGCAGCAGCACGTCCTCGAAGTCGATCACCGAGCGGTCACGCTTGAGCTGTTCGTACGCGGAGTAGATCTGGGAGAGCACCGCCGGGTCCCGGGGGGCGTCCCGCTGGGCCTTGGCGACGGCCGCCGCGTAGTCGGCGGGGACGGTCTGGGTGACCTTGGCCCACTCGATCTCGCTGGTGACGTCCCGCAGCTCGGTGCGGTCGAGCCGGAGCTCGCAGCGGGCGGCGGCCTCGGCGACGAGCTGCACCTTCCGCTCCAGCAGCCGGGGCAGCTCGCCACCGACTGCTTTCGGCCAGAAATACTGGAGCTGCCGGAGCGCGGCGGAGTGGAAGGTCCGCGCCTGGACGCCGGTCGCGCCGAGCTGGCGGAGGCGGCCGCGCATCTCTCCGGCGGCCCGGTTGGTGAAGGTGACGGCGAGGACCGTGGCGGGCTGGAGGATGCCCGCCCGCACCCCGTACGCGATGCGGTGGGTGATCGCGCGGGTCTTGCCCGTACCGGCTCCGGCCAGCACGCACACCGGTCCGTGCAGGGCGAGCGCCACCTCGCGCTGCTCGGGGTCGAGCCCGTCGAGCACGGCGTCCGGGGTCTCGGGTACCTGTGGGAAGAGGGTGGAGTGCGTTGCTGCTGTCACCCCGCCATGCTGCCAGGTCCCCGGGGGCGGATGCGGCGGTCGTCCACAGGTGTGAGCTGTTTGTCGTACCGGGGCGGGCTGTGCGAGGCCGGTCACCGGGGCCCGTTCCGGAGTCGCGGGAATGGTGGTCGCCTCCCGTGCGTTCCTTAACCTTGCGGGAGCGCTGCGATGAGCGGCCGGTCCCGCAGGTGACGCTGCCGGCCGCGCAGCGGTACGGACGAGACGAAGGAGCGCCAGCGACATGGCGGGCACTGTGACGATGTACAGCACCACCTGGTGCGGCTACTGCCGTCGGCTGAAGAGCCAGATGGACCGCGAGGGCATCGCGTACAACGAGGTCAACATCGAGCACGACCCGGAGTCGGCCGCGTTCGTCGAGAAGGCGAATGGCGGAAACCAGACGGTCCCCACCCTGCTGATCGTGGCCCCCTCGGGCACCGAGTCGGTCATGACGAACCCCTCGCTCGCCCAGGTGAAGCAGGCGCTCGCCGCCTGAGCCGGCGGAGAGACGACTGCCTGTCGCGCGTACCACTGCCCCCGGCACCGCCGGGGGCAGTGGTGTGTCCGGGGGCGCGGACTTCGACGGACCTCAGGCGGTCCGCTTCACCGCGCCCGGCTTCGGGAGCGGCTTGCCATACCAGAGCTCGATCAGGCGGGACGCGATGGAGATGCCGAACGGGGGCATGATCTCGCCGGACTCGAAGGCGGCGGTGAGGTCCTCGCGGGAGAACCAGCGGGCCTCCTCGATCTCCTCGCCGTCGACGTTGATGTCGAAGGAGGTGGCCCGCGCCATGAAGCCGAGCATCAGGCTGGAGGGGAACGGCCAGGGCTGGCTGGCGATGTACTCGACCTCGCCGACCGTGATCCCGGCCTCCTCGTAGACCTCACGGGCCACGGACTGCTCGATCGACTCCCCCGGCTCGACGAACCCGGCGAGCGTGGAGAAGCGGCCCTCGGGCCAGTGCACCTGGCGGCCCAGCAGCGCCCGGTCCTGGTCGTCGGTGACCAGCATGATGACCGCCGGGTCGGTGCGCGGGTAGTGCTCGGCCCCGCAGGCCTGGCAGCGGCGGATGTGACCGGCCGCCGCGATGACGGTGCGTTCGCCGCAGCGGGAGCAGAAGCGGTGGAGCCGCTGCCAGTTCTCCAGGGCGACGGCGTGCACCATCAGCCCCGCGTCCCGGGGGCCGAGGAGCAGACCGGCCTCGCGGAGTCCGGCCGGGCGGGCCGACTGGTCCATGCGGCCGGGCAGCGAGTCCTTCTGGAGCGCGAAGTAGCTGACGCCGTCCTCGTCGGTGCCGAGGAAGTACCGGTGGGTCTCGGTGACCGGGGCCTCGAAGGCCGGGGTCATGACGATCTCGGTGCCCCCGTCGGGGGTGTCGTCGATCAGCACCTGCCCGCCGGAGACGACGAAGACGCGGGTCGTCGGGTGGCTCCACGCCACGGCCAGCCATGCCTCGTCGAGACGGTGGTGTGCCGCGCGGTCGATGCCGCTCGGCGCGGTGAGGCCGATCGGGCGGTCTGCGGTGGCGTTGTCGAAGGTGCTCACAGGTGCTTCCTACTCCCCCTGGGTGGATCGGGTGTACGGAGGTGGGGCGGGGTTCATCGGCCTAGGTCCTGATCTGCCGGACAGGCCCGAGCGCCGTGGCCAGTTCGCCCCACAGGTGGGCGGTCGTCTCCACGCCCTTGAGCAGCAGGTCCAGCTCGACCTTCTCGTCGGGTGCGTGCCAGCCGTCGGAGGGTACGGAGATGCCGAGGAAGAGGACGGGGGCGCCGAGCACGTCCCTGAGGTCGGCGGCCGGGCCCGAGCCTCCTTCGCGGGTGAAGAGGATCTTCTTCCCGAAGGCCCGGCCCATCGCGCGGGCCACGGCCCGCAGGGCGGGGTGGTCCAGCGGGGTCAGACAGGGGCGGGTGGCGGGCTGGAAGGCGATGGTGTGCCGGATGCCCGCCGGAATGCGGGACTCCACCCAGGCGCGGACGGTCTTCTGTACGGCGTCGGGGTCCTGGCCGTCGACCAGCCGGAAGCTGATCTTCACCAGGGCGGAGGAGGGGATGATCGTCTTGCTTCCGGCGCCCTGGTAGCCGCCGCCGATGCCGTTGACCTCGGCGGTGGGGCGGGCCCAGACGCGCTCCAGCGTGGAGTACCCGGCCTCGCCGGACGCGGCGCCCGACTTGGCGGTACGCAGCCAGGTGGCCTCGTCGAAGGGCAGCTCGGCGAAGAGGGCCCGCTCGGTGCCGGTGAGGTCGGTGACCCCGTCGTAGAAGCCGGGGATCGCGACCTTGCCGTCCGCGTCGTGGAGGGCGGCGACCAGCCGGGCGATCTCGGTGGCCGGGTTGGGGACGGCTCCGCCGAACGATCCGGAGTGGATGTCCTGGGCGGGCCCGTACAGCTGGATCTCGCACTCGGCGAGGCCGCGCATGCCGGTGCAGACGGTCGGGGTGTCCTCGTCCCACATGCCGGTGTCCGAGACGATCACGGCGTCGGCGGCGAGCCGCTCCGCGTGCTGTTCGGCCAGGGCGCGGAAGTTCGGCGAGCCGGATTCCTCCTCGCCCTCGATCAGCAGCTTGAGGTGGACGGCGGGGGTGGTGCGGCCGGTCGCGGCGAGGTGGGCGCGGACGCCCAGGGTGTGGAAGAACACCTGGCCCTTGTCGTCGGCCGCGCCGCGCCCGTACATCCGGCCGTCCCGGATCACCGGCTCGAACGGGTCGGTCGCCCAGCCGTCCTCGCGGGCGGCGGGCTGGACGTCGTGGTGGCCGTAGACCAGGACGGTCGGGGCGCCGGGGTCGTCGCTCGGCCACTCGGCGAAGACCGCCGGGGCGCCGGGGGTCTCCCAGATCTCGGCGACCGGGAAGCCGGTCTCCCTGAGCTTGGCGCTCAGCCACTCGGCGCTGCGCCGTACGTCCCCGGCGTGCTCCGGCTGCGCGGATACGGAGGGGATGCGCAGCCACTCGGCGAGGTCGTCGAGGAAGGCGGCGCGGTGCTGCTCGGTGTACGTACGGACGACGCTGTCCGGGGTCTCGCTCATGCTCTTGAGCCTATCCGTCCTCGGAGACCGGCTCGTCCAGCAGGATCCGCTCCAGCTCCGCCCGGCCGGGCAGCCCCTGCGGATGGACGGTCTCGCCCGTGCGTACGTAGAGGAAGGTGGCGGTGACCGCGTCGAGCGGCAGATCGTGCAGCTCGGCCCAGGCCAGCCGGTAGACGGCGAGCTGGAGCGGGTCGGCGGTGCGGTGGCGGGTGGTCTTCCAGTCGACGATCTCGTAGGTGTCGCCCGTGCGGTAGACGGCGTCGATCCGGCCCCGGATCACCCGGCCCGCCAGGGTGATCTGGAAGGGGGTCTCCACGCGGTACGGCGTGCGCCGGGCGTACGCGGTGCGCTCGAACGCCTCCTTCAGCTCGGCGAGGTCCCGCTCGTCGGCGATCTCGGCGTCGCTCTCGTCGCCGCCGGGCAGCTCGTCGGGGCCGAGCATGGGCAGCGGCAGCTCCTCGTACCGGGACTCGACCCAGGCGTGGAACCGGGTGCCCCGGCGGGCGGCGGGCTGCGGCGGGCGAGGCATGGGGCGGGCCAGCTCCTGGGCGAAGGCCTCGGGGTCCTCGGCCAGGCGGAGCAGCTGGGTGGCGGAGAGGGCGGCGGGGATGACGACCTCGCGCACGGTGGCGCGGGCGCGGCGCAGCTCCCCGGCGAGGGAGTCCAGATCCCGGTCCCAGGAGGCGAGGGCGCGGGCCTCCTCGGGGGTGAGCCGGTCGGCCGGGCCGGTGGTTTCCGGGGCGTGGCGGGCCGCCGGGATGTGGGGGGTCGGCTCGGTGTGCGGGGCCGGATCGGAGGCCGTGTCCGGTGCGACCTCGGCATGCGAGGCCGGCTCACGGGGCGTGTCCACCGGGTCCGGTGCGGCCTCGGGCGCACTCGGAGGGCGTTCGGTGGGGAGCGCGTCCCAGTCCCAGTCCTCGTCGGCCGCGGGCTCGTCGAGCGGAGGCTCGTCGTCCCAGGGTTCGTGCGCCGGTACGTCGTCGGGTCCGGGGGCGTACGCCGGTGCCTGCTCGTCCCCCTGGACGGCCATGCGCTCCAGGTGGGCCAGGACCGTGTCCCGGGCGGCGCGGCGGCGGGCCAGGGCGTCGGCGTCGAGCGGGAGCGGCCAGGCCAGGTCGGCGTCGCGCTCCGCGAGGGCCGGGTTCTCCTCGTCCTCGGCGGGCTCGTCCGCCCAGGCCTCGATCTCGCCGTGACCGGCCGCGCAGTGCTCGTACAGCGCCTCCAGGAAGGCGGACGGGCCACGTGTCCGCTTCTGGGACGGGCCCCACCAGTGGCCGGAGCCGAGGAGCAGGGAGCGGGGGCGGGTGAAGGTGACGTAGCCGAGGCGCAGTTCCTCCGTGTGCTGGTGCTCCTTCATCTCCTCCTTGAACGCCTTGATCCCCTTGGCGTCGAAGCTGTCGAGGGCCGGGAGCGTCGCCGCGTCGCCGCGCAGGGCGTGCGGGAGCACCTTGGCCTGGGCGGTCCACGCGTCCCGGGACTGGCCGCTGGGGAACTGGCCCGTGACCAGTCCGGGGACGGCGACGACGTCCCACTCCAAACCCTTGGACTTGTGGGCGGTGAGGACCTTGACGGTGTTCTCGCCGCCGGGCAGCGCGTTGTCGAGGCCCTTCTCGTACTGCGCGGCGGTCCGCAGGAAGCCGAGGAAGGCGAGCAGCGACGCCTCGCCGTCCAGCGAGGCGAACCGGGCCGCTGTGTCCAGGAAGTTGGCCAGGGTCTCGCGGCGGCGGGCGGCCAGCGCCTGCGGGGACGCGGACAGCTCGACCTCCAGGCCGGTGGTGGCCAGGACCCGGTGCAGGACGTCCATCAGGGGGTCAGCGAGCGAGCGGCGCAGGTCGCGCAGCTCCCGGGCGAGCCGGGCGAAGCGGACGCGGGCCTCCGCCGAGAACGGCAGCCCGTCGTCGGCCGCGTCCCCCGCGACCAGGAAGGTGTCCAGCGCGTCCGCGAGCGATATCACCTCGGCCGGGTCCGTGCCCTCGACGGCCTCCGCGAGCCGCTGGTCCGCGTCGGCGTCGTCCGCGTGGCCGGCCCGGTGGACGAGAAGGCGGGCGCGGCGGCCGAGGAGCGCGAGGTCACGGGGGCCGATGCGCCAGCGCGGTCCGGTGAGGAGGCGGACCAGCGAGGCGTTGGCCCCCGGGTCCTGGAGGACCTCGCAGACGGCGACCAGGTCCGCGACCTCGGGCAGGTGGAGCAGCCCGGCGAGGCCGACGACCTCGACCGGGATGTCCCGGGCGACCAGGGCCGCCTGGATCTCGGGGAAGTCCCCGGCGGTGCGGCACAGGACGGCGATCTCGCCGGGCGGGGTGCCGGTGCGTACGAGGTGGGCGAGGGAGTCGGCGAGCCAGTCGATCTCCTCGGTGTGGGTGCTCAGGAGGGCGCAGCGGACCACGCCGTCGCGCTCGGCGCCCGGCGCGGGGCGCAGCGCCTCGACGCCCTCGTGCATCGCGCGCAGCGGTTCGGCCAGGCCGTTGGCGAGCTGGAGGAGCCGGCCGCCGCTGCGCCGGTTCTCGCTGAGGCTGTAGCGGGTGGCGGGGGTGCCGTCGGCGTGCGGGAAGTGCTCGGGGAAGTCGTCGAGGTTGGCGACGGAGGCGCCGCGCCAGCCGTAGATCGCCTGGCAGGGATCGCCCACGGCAGTCACCGCGTGGCCGGTGGGAGGCGCGTGGCCGGCCGCCCCCACTCCCGTACCCGCCCCCGTGCCGCTGCCGAACAGCGCCGAGAGCAGCAGCCGCTGGGCCACCGAGGTGTCCTGGTACTCGTCGAGGAGGACGACCCGGAACTCCTCGCGCAGGATCCTCCCGACCTCCGGCCGGGTCAGGGCCAGCTCGGCGGAGAGCGCGATCTGGTCGCCGAAGTCCAGCAGGTCCCGGCTGCGCTTGGCGGCCCGGTAGCGCTCGGTGAGGCCGAGGAGCGAGCGGCGGGCCTCGGCGGCCTCGGGGATCTTGCGCAGGTCGGCGTTGCTGAGCTTGGCGGCGGCCAGGTCCCGCAGCAGCTCGGTGTCGTACGTCTCCAGCGTCCCCGGCCGTACGAGGTGTTCGGACAGCTCCCCGTCGAGCGCGAGCAGATCGCTGACCAGGGTGGAGAAGGAGCGGGTGAGCGCCGGATACGGGCCCGGGGCCTCGCGCAGCACCTTTGCCGCCAGCTGGTAGCGGGTGGCGTCGGCGAGGAGGCGGGTGGAGGGCTCCAGGCCGATACGCAGGCCGTGCTCGGTGAGGAGGCGGCCGGCGAACGCGTGGTAGGTGGAGATGGTGGGCTCGCCCGGGGGGTTGTCCGGGTCGATGACGTCGGGGTCGGTGACCCCGGCGGCGATCAGTGCCTTGCGGACGCGCTCGGCCAGCTCGCCCGCCGCCTTGTTGGTGAAGGTGAGGCCGAGGACCTGCTCGGGCGCGACCTGCCCGGTGCCGACCAGCCAGACCACGCGGGCGGCCATCACCGTGGTCTTGCCCGACCCGGCTCCGGCCACGATCACCTGCGGGGCGGGCGGCGCGACGATGCAGGCCGTCTGCTCCGGGGTGAACGGAATCCCGAGGAGCTCCTTGAGCTGCTCGGGATCGGTGATGCGTGGGGACACCCGGACAACGGTAACCGGGACCGCCGACAACCCGGGCCGATGCCCACGAAGCCCTGCCGCAGGGCGCCAAGGCCCTACTCCACCACCTGGCGCCCCTCCGGCTGGGCGCTGCACGAGGCGCGGAAGGTGCAGTGGGAGCAGTGCGTTCCGGTGGTGGGCGTGAACCGTTCGTCCAGGACCTTCCCGGCGGCGGTGGCGAGCAGGTCGGAGACCCACTCCCCCGCCAGAGGTTCCTGGGCCTGGACCTTGGGGAAGGCGTCGCCGCCCTCCTTCTTGGGGGCGGGCTGGCGGAGCTGGACCAGTTCGGCGCCACCCGGTTCGGGGCGGTCGCCGTCGAAGACCTCGTCGACCGCGCCCTCGCGGACGGCGAGCTGGTAGACGGCGAGCTGGGGGTGGGCGGCGACCTCGTCCTTGGTGGGGGCGCCCTTGCCGGTCTTGAAGTCGACGACGTACGCCCGGCCCTCGGCGTCCTGTTCGACCCGGTCCATGGAGCCCCGGATGCGGACGGCGTACTCCCCCGCCTCCAGCGTCACGTCGAAGTCGTGCTCGCTCGCGGTGGGGGTGCGGCCGGCCCGGTCCAGGACGTGCCAGTGCAGGAAGCGTTCCAGGGCGGCGCGGGCGTGGTCCTTCTCCTGCTCGGACTTCCAGGGGGCGTCGAAGGCGAGGCCGTTCCAGACGGAGTCGAGGCGCTCCATGAGGACGTCCAGGTCGGCGGGGGTCCGGCCGGAGGCGACCTCGTCGGCGAGGACGTGGACGACGTTGCCGAACCCCTGGGCGGCGGTGGCGGGGGCGTCGGCCTTTACCTCGCGGCCCAGGAACCACTGGAGGGCGCAGGTGTTGGCGAGCTGGTCCAGGGCGGAGCCGGAGAGGGTGACGGGCTGGTCGCGGTCGCGCAGCGGGACGGCGGAGCGGGTCGGTTCCTCCAGCCCCCACCAGCGGTACGGGTGGGCCGCGGGCACCAGAGGCTGCCCTTCGTCGTCGGTGAGCGCGGCGAGCCGGGCGAGGCGGTGGGCGGCGGCCTCGCGCAGCGCGTCGGACGCCGCCGGGTCGACGGTGGTGGCGCGCAGTTCGGCGACGAGCGCGGCCACCGCGAGGGGGCGACGCGGGCGGCCGGTGACGTCGCGGGGTTCGACGCCCAGCTCGGTGAGGAAGCGGGAGGGCTGGTCGCCGTCGTCGGCGGGGGCCTTCACGGCGGTGACGATCAGGCGTTCGCGGGCGCGGGTGGCGGCGACGTAGAAGAGGCGGCGCTCCTCGGCGAGGAGGGCGCCGGGCGTGAGGGGTTCGGCGAGCCCGTCGCGGCCGATCCGGTCAGCCTCCAGGAGGGAGCCCCGGCGGCGGAGGTCGGGCCAGAGCCCTTCCTGGACCCCGGCGACGACGACGAGCCGCCATTCCAGGCCCTTGGAGCGGTGGGCGGTCATCAGGCGTACGGCGTCGGGGCGGGCGGTCCGCCGGGAGAGGGTGTCGGCGGCGATGTCCTGGGCGTCGACCTCTTCCAGGAAGTTGAGGGCCCCGCGCCCGCCGGTGCGCTCCTCGGCGCGCGCGGCCGTGTCGAACAGGGCGCACACCGCGTCGAGATCGCGGTCGGCGTTGCGGCCGCCCGCCCCGCCGCGCAGCGCGGCCCGCTCCAGTCTGCCGGGCCAGGGGGTGCCGTTCCACAGGGTCCACAGGGCCTCCTCGGCGGTGCCGCCGCCTTCGAGGAGCTCGCGGGCCTTGCGCAGGAGCGCGCCGAGTCGCTGCGCGCCGTGGGCGTACGCCGGGTCGTGCGTGACGAGGCGTTCGGGCTCGGCGAGGGCGCGGGCCAGCAGCTCGTCGGAGGGGGCGGGGACGCGGATCCCGGCGGCGCGCTCCTCGTCCCGCAGGGTGCGGCCGAGGCGGCGCAGGTCGGCGGCGTCCATGGAGCCGAGCGGCGAGGTGAGGAGGGTGAGGGCGGTCTCGGTGTCGAGCCAGGAGGGCATCCGGGCCCCCGCACGGTCCGCCCCGCCGGTCTCGACCAGGCCCGCCCCGCCGGTCTCGCCCGGGTCCGCCCCGTCCGCCTCGTCCTGTTCCGCTCCGTCCACCTCGTCCTGGTCCCCCTCGGGGACGCCTCGCAGCGCGGCCGTCGCCACCGCCCGCAGGGCCGTCAGCAGCGGGGCGACGGCCGGTTCGTGGCGCAGCGGGAGGTCGTCGCCGTCGACCTCCAGGGGGACGCCGGCGGAGGTGAGGGCGCGGCGGACGGCGGGCAGCGAGCGGCCTCCGGCCCGTACCAGCACGGCCATCTCCTGCCACGGAACCCCGTCCTCCAGATGGGCGCGACGCAGCAGGTCCGCGATGTTCTCCAGCTCCGTGGAGGCGGTCGGGTAGGTGTACGTCTCGACGCGGCCGCCGTCCCGGACGGCGTGCAGCTCGCGGTGGGCGCGGACCGTGCCGGCGGGCAGCCGGGTCAGCGGCATCCGGCGGGTGAGGAGCCGGGTCGCCGCCAGCAGTCCGGCCCCGGAGCGGCGTGAGGTGGTGAGGACGCCCACGGGCGCGGGGGTCCCGTCCGCCCGGCGGAAGGTGTCCGGGAAGTCGAGGATGCCGTTCACATCGGCGCCCCGGAACGTGTAGATCGACTGGTCGGGGTCGCCGAAGGCGATCAGCGTCCGCCCGGCGCGCGCCCTCTCGCTTCGAGCACCCCCGGCGCCCGTCTCCTCGCCCCGCCCGCCGTCGCCGCGCGCCTCTTCGCCGTGCCCCCGGGCGTACTCCGGCGCGCGCCCCCGGTTCCCGGCCAGCGCGTGCAGCAGGCGCACCTGGGCGGGGTCGGTGTCCTGGTACTCGTCGACGTACACCGCGTCGTACCGGCCGGCCAGCTCCGCCGCGACCTCGGGGCGCTCGGCGAGCAGGACCGCGCGGTGCACCAGCTCGGCGTAGTCCAGGACGCCCTGGGCGTCGAGGATGTCGAGGTACTCGGCGAGGAACTGGGCCGCCGCGCTCCAGTCCGGGCGGCCGGTGCGGCGGGCGAAGTCGGCCAGCGCGTCCGGGCCGAGGCCCAGCTCACGGCTGCGGGCCAGCACGGCGCGCACCTCGTCGGCGAAGCCGCGGGTGGTCAGGCAGGCGCGCAGCTCGTCCGGCCAGCGGACCTGGGCCAGGCCCTCCTTCTCCAGGTCGAGCTGGCCCGCGAGCAGTTCGCGGACGGTGACGTCCTGCTCGGGCCCGGACAGCAGGCGCAGCGGATCGGCGAACAGGTCGGCGTCCTGGTGGGCCCGGACCAGGGCGTAGCAGTACGAGTGGAACGTGGTGGCCTGCGGGCCCCGGGCCGCCCCGAGGCGGGCCGCCATCCGGTCGCGCAGCTCGACGGCGGCCTTGCGGCTGAAGGTGAGGACGAGGATGCGGGCGGGGTCGCCGCCCCGGTTCACCCGGGCGGCGACGGATTCGACGAGGGTGGTGGTCTTGCCGGTGCCGGGCCCGGCGAGGACCAGCAGCGGGCCGCCGGGGTGATCAACCACCGCGCGCTGCCCTGCGTCCAGGAGGGGGGGCTCCACGGATCCCGGCGGAGTACGCACCAGTCGGTACGCACCCGTGGTCCGCGGCCGTGACTCACGGCGCGGACTGTGCCGGGTGGAGGAGGAACTCACGTGGATCGCCGGTCCTGGTGGGTGTACAGGTGATGAGGAACAGGTTCGGGGCAGTCGGGACAGCCCGAGGAGAGGGGCGGAGCGTGCCGCGCGATGACGACGCTACGCCAGCGGTGGCGCGGGAGGCGGCTGCTGCGCTGCGTCCCTCGTCACGTCCGTGGCCGCGTCGGGCCGCCCGTGCCGGGGGCGCATGGCGGAAGCTGTCAGGTGTGAGCTTCCTCGCCCGGCCCGCCGTCGACCGGACCGCCGTCCGCCGGGCCGTCCGCGCCACCGTTGGAGCCCCCGGTGCTTCCGGTCCCGCCGTCCCACCGGGCACGCCGCATGTCGATGCGCGGGATGTGCCCCTCCGCCTGGCGGGACGCCTCGCGCAGCGGGGTGGACTCCGCGCGGTAGTGGTCCAGCGCCCGCAGCTCGTGGGCGGGGAGCAGCGTCCCGTCGGCGCGGACGACGCGCCACCACGGCACGGCCGACCCGTACAGCGCCATGACCCGGCCGACCTGGCGGGGACCGCCCTCGCCCAGCCACTCCGCGATGTCGCCGTACGTCATCACCCGGCCGGGCGGGATCAGCTCGGCCACGTCGAGGACGCGCTCCGCGTACTCCGGCAGCTCCGGGTGATCCGGCGGTCCGGCGCCGGGCGGGGCGGTGCCGGAGCCGCCCCCGTCCGTCTGGTCCTGGCTCATCCGCCCCATCCTGCCGTACGCCACCGACAGCCCGGCCGAAACGGTGTCCGTCCGGGTACACAGCGTGCGCGCGGGGGCAAAGGAGCGTATGTTGCGCTTCCCGCGCCCGTGCAATGCACCCTGATGCCCCCCTCTGTCTACGGGCCGTGCCACCATCATGCGGGCGGTGACCGGTGATACCAGAACACGAAGACGAACCAGAGGCGACGAAGGAGCAGGGCGTGCAGCCACCGAAGGCGGCGGACGCCTCCGATGCCGGGGAGCGCCCGCAGGGTGCTCCCGAGTCCTCCGCGCCGCCCGGTGCCGCCACCGGGCCGTCCCGTGCCGACGGCCCCACGGCGTCCACCACCGGACATCTGACCGGCTCGACGCTGGCCTCCGCCGAGGCCGCGCTGACCGACCGCGTCTCCGGCGACGAACCGCTGCTCCCCGCCCGGGTGCACCGCCCCTCCGACCTGATGCGGCTGCTCATCGGGGTGCTCGCGATCGCGGTGCTGTTCTCGATCGCCGCGTTCGCCCAGGGCACCACCACCGGCCTTGAGGACGACATCTCCAAGGGCACCGAGCAGGCGCCCGATCTGCTGATCAAGATCGCCGGTCTGGTGTCCAGCATCGCGGTGCTGCTGGTGCCGGTCGCCTTCGCCATCGAACGCCTCATCAAACGCGACGGGCTGCGCATCGCGGACGGGGTGCTCGCCGCCGTGCTCGCCCACGGTGTGACGCTCGCGACGGACCTCTGGGTCTCGCGGACCGCGCCCGGCACCATCCAGGACGCGCTGACCCAGCCGCAGACGGCGGGCGGTCTGACCGACCCGGTGCACGGCTACCTCGCGCCGGTCATCGCGTACATGACGGCGGTCGGGATGGCCCGGCGGCCGCGCTGGCGCGTGGTGCTGTGGGTGGTGCTGCTGCTCGACGCGTTCGCGATGCTGGTCGGCGGGTACACCACCCCGTTCTCGATCATCCTCACCGTGCTGATCGGCTGGACGGTGGCGTACGGGACGCTGTACGCGGTCGGCTCGCCGAACGTCCGCCCCACCGGCCAGCACCTGATGGCGGGTCTGCGGCACGTGGGCTTCCGCCCGGTCGCGGCGATGCGTACCGAGGACACCCCGGACAAGGACAACGCCGACCAGGGCGACCGGGGGCGGCGCTATCTGGTCACGCTGGAGGACGGGCCACCGCTGGACGTCACCGTCGTCGACCGGGAACAGCAGGCCCAGGGGTTCTTCTACCGGGCCTGGCGGCGGATCACGCTGCGTACGCTCACCCAGCGGCGCTCGATCCAGTCGTTGCGCCAGGCGCTGGAGCAGGAGGCGCTGCTCGCGTACGCGGCCATCGCCGCCGGGGCGAACGCGCCCAAGCTGATCGCCACGTCGGAGCTGGGCCCCGACGCGGTGATGCTGGTCTACGAGCACATCGGCGGCCGGTCGCTGGACCAGATGGAGGACGACGAGATCACCGACGATCTGGTGCGCAGCGCCTGGCGTCAGGTGAAGGCCCTCCAGTCGCGGCGGATCGCGCACCGCAGGCTGACCGGTGACGCGCTCCTGGTGGATCGTTCCGGCAGGGCGTTCGTGACGGATCTGCGCGGCGGCGAGATCGCCGCGGGCGATCTGGTGCTGCGGATGGACGTGGCCCAGCTGCTGACCACGCTGGGGCTGCGGGTGGGGGCCGAACGGTCGGTCGCCGGGGCACTGGCCGTGCTCGGCCCGGACGCGGTGGCGGACTGTCTGCCGCTGCTCCAGCCGATCGCGCTGAGCCGCTCCACCCGGGCGACGCTGCGCCGGATCGCCCGTGAGCGTTCGCAGCGCGAGCGGGAGGCGGTGGTGGAGGCCTCGCAGGCGGCCAAGCAGGCGCGGGCGGAGCAGGCGAAGGCCGAGCAGACGGCGGACAGCACCGCGGCCGGGTCCAAAACGGAGACCAAGGCGGAGTCCAAGGCCGAGCGGAAGTCGCTGCGCACCGAGAAGCAGGCCGAGAAGCGCGCGATCGACGACGCGCTGGAGGAGGCCCGCGAGGAGGATCTGCTCGCCCAGATCCGCCGTCAGGTGCTGCTGATCCGCCCGCAGGCCCCGGTCGAACCGGTCCGCCTGGAGCGGATCAAGCCGCGCACCCTGTTCAGCTTCATCGCCGGGGCCATCGCCGCGTACTTCCTGATCTCGCAGGTCACCCAGGCCGACTTCGGGACGGTCGTGGAGCAGGCGGAGTGGGGCTGGGTGGCCGCGGCCCTCGGCTTCTCGGCGCTGAGCTATGTGGCGGCGGCGATGAGCCTGCTGGGCTTCGTGCCCGAGCGGGTGTCGTTCCTGAAGACCGTGCAGGCGCAGGTGGCCGGCTCGTTCGTGAAGATCGTGGCGCCCGCCGCGGTCGGGGGCGTGGCGCTGAACACCCGCTTCCTCCAGCGGGCCGGGGTGCGCCCCGGCCTCGCGGTGGCGAGCGTCGGGGCGTCGCAGCTCTTCGGGCTCGGCGCCCACATCACGCTGCTGGCGCTGTTCGGCTATCTCACCGGTACGGAGAAGACGCCGGACTCGCTGACCCCGTCCCGGACCGTGATCGCCGGTCTGCTGACGGTCGCGGTGCTGGTGCTGGTGGTGACGGCGGTCCCGTTCCTGCGGAAGTTCGTGGTGACCCGGGTGCGCTCGCTGTTCGCCGGGGTCGTGCCGCGCATGCTGGACGTGGTGCAGCGGCCGCAGAAGCTGCTCACCGGCATCGGCGGGATGCTGCTGCTGACCGGTCTGTTCGTGCTCTGCCTGGACGCCTCGATCCGGGCGTTCAGCGGCCCGGACGTCCCCCAGCTGAGCTACGCGAGCATCGCGGTGGTCTTCCTCGCCGGGAACGCGCTCGGCTCGGCCGCCCCGACGCCGGGTGGTATGGGCGCCGTCGAGGGGGCCCTGACGCTGGGCCTGATCGCGGTCGGACTGCCGAAGGAGGTCGCGGCGCCCGCGGTGCTCCTGTACCGCGTGATGACGCTGTGGCTGCCGGTGCTGCCGGGGTGGCTCGCCTTCAATCAGCTGACCCGCAAGGGCGAGCTGTGATCCGGCCGGGCGCGCGAGGGCGGTAGCGGCCCGGCCGCCGTCCACCGGTCGCGGCCCCGCCGCCACCCGCATGGACCGCGCCCGGCCGCGCTCCCCGGCGGCCCGCCGCACGATGGGGGGCATGAGGACTTCCCCCGCTCTGCGTGCCGCCGCCCTCGCCGCCACCGCCACCGTGCTGCTGCCGCTGGCGGCCTGTTCGGACGACGGCGGCGGGGAGGGGTCCTCGACGCCGACCGGGGCCTCGACCGCCTCGCCGACCGCCACCGCCGACGACCTGTCCTCGCAGAAGCTGGAGTGGTCCCCCTGCCCGCCCCCGAACACGGCCCAGGGCGGCGGCGAGTCGCCGTCCCCGCTGCCCGGCGGTGTGGTGTGGGAGTGCTCGTTCATGGACGTACCCCTCGACTACGCGAAGCCGGACGGCCGCACGATCGAACTGGCGCTGGTGCGGGCCAGGGCGAAGGATCAGCAGCGGCGGATCGGCTCGCTGGTGTTCAACTTCGGCGGGCCCGGCGCGTCCGGCGTGGCGACACTTCCCGCGTTCGGCACCGAGTACGACAAGCTCCGCACCCGCTACGACCTGGTGAGCTTCGACCCACGCGGGGTCGGCCGCAGCGAGGGCGTCCAGTGCGCGGACGACGCCCAGCTCGACGCCTTCTACCAGGAGGACTCCACCCCCGACGACGCCGCCGAACAGAAGCAGTTCGTCCAGGGGCAGAAGGACTACATCGCGGACTGCGAGGAGAACTCCGGTCCCGAACTCCCCTTCGTGGGCACGACGAACGCCGCCCGCGACATGGACCTCATGCGTACGGTGCTGGGCGACGACGAGCTGCACTACTTCGGCATCTCGTACGGCACCGAACTGGGCGGCGTGTACGCCAACCTCTTCCCCGACAAGGTCGGCCGGGCGGTCTTCGACGCGGTGGTCGACCCCACGAAGGACGCCGAGCAGTCCGCCCTCGGCCAGGCCGAGGGGTTCCAGCTCGCCCTGGACAACTTCACCAAGGACTGCGCGGAGCGCGACGACTGCGCCCTGCCCGGGGCCACCCCGCAGGAGGTCGAGCAGGGCATCGCCGATCTGCTGGGCGAGCTGGAGGAGGAGCCCGTCGACGGGCTCGGCGACCGGACCCTGACGCAGACGCTGGCCACCACCGGTATCGCGTCCGCGCTCTACTCCCAGGAGACCTGGCCGCTGCTGGAGCAGGGTCTGGACGAGGCGGGCGGCGGGAACGGCGGGCTGCTGCTCGCCCTGGCCGACTCTCTCAACGGCCGCTCGGAGGACGGGCGGTACGACAACTCCAACGCCGCCAACATCGCCATCAACTGCGCCGACTCCAAGCAGCGGTTCACCCTGGAGCAGACGAAGGCGGCGCTGCCCGCCTTCCGCAAGGCGTCCCCGCTGTTCGGCGAGTACCTGGGGTGGGGCCTGATGAGCTGCACCGGCTGGCCGGTGGCGGGCGCCTGGGAGACCCCGGACGTCAGCGCCTCCGGGGCCGCGCCGATCCTGGTCATCGGCAACACCGGTGACCCGGCGACCCCGTACGCCGGCGCGAAGGCGATGGTGCAGCAGCTCGGCAAGGGCGTCGGCGTGGAGCTGACGTACAAGGGCGAGGGGCACGGGGCGTACAACAGCAAGGACACCTGCGTGCAACGGGCCGTGGACGGCTACCTGTTGAACGGCCGGGTCCCGAAGTCCGGCACGGTCTGCGGCTGACCCCGGCTCTCAGCGCGATGCATCGCCCTCCTGCGGGGCGCGGAGCACCTCGTCGAGCAGGCCTGCCCCCGGACCCGCCAGCCAGCGGTCGAAGCCCAGCAGGAAGGGGAACTCGGCGCGCAAAGCGTCGAGGTCCACGTTTCCCGCCAGCCTGCCGTCGTCGACGAGCGCCATCAGCCGATCGAGGACCTCGCCGCCTGCCCGCGGCGTCACCGGCAGCCGGCGGTAGTCGATCGGCCGGCCGGCGGCCCGGGTCAGGTGCTCGGCCAAGGCCTCGCCGGTGAGGGCGTCACCGGCGATCTCCAGCGTACGGCCGGCGTAGCGCCCGGGTGCGCCGAAGACCGTGGCGGCGATGCGCCCGATGTCGCGTACCGCGATGAACTGCATGGGCTGTTCGGGGCGCATGAGGAAGGACAACCGCCCCTGATCGAGGCCCGTTTCGGGGGCCACCAGCAGCTCCATGAAGGTGGCCGGCCGCAGGATGGTGACGGCCGGTGTCCAGCTTCCGGACGTGGGCCTCGACACGGTGCTTGGTGTCGAGGTGGCCGACGCCCGTCGTGGCGCCCGCGGTGACCGCCGAACTCTGGACGAGGTGGGCGACGCCGAGGCGCTCGGCGAGGTCCGCCACCGTCGTACCGAAACGGACTTCGTCCTCGTCGGTCACCTCCGCACCGGCCTGTCCGGAATTCGGCTGAACGCTGAAGACGCCGTGAGCGCCCGAGAAGGCCGCGCCGAGCGACTCCGGCTCCCGGAGGTCACCGGGGACGATGTCGACACCGTCGGCGGCGAGGGAGCGGGCCCGGCGGCCGGACGGGTTCCGCACGACCGCGCGCACCGACCAGCCGTCGGCCCGCAGCGCCGCCGCGACCGCTCCGCCCTGCTGACCTGTGGCGCCCAGGACGACGACGGTCCGGCTGCCGTCCGTGCCGGTCATGCCGCGCTCCCGCCGGTCCGGGCACGGATCGCGGCGGCGGGCAGGGCCGCGCCTGCCGGGCAGCGCGGGAAGCAGGTCCGGGGTGTGCTGGTCACAGGAGGCTCCAAGGTTCGTGAGGGCGGTTCGCACCGGTCGCCGCTACGCTAAAACCTGACGTCGGCGTCAGGTGCAAGCGAGACGTGGAGTCGGGTCGGGAGGCCGGGATGCGGATCGGAGAGGTCGCCGCGAAAGCGGGGGTCAGCGTCAGGGCGCTGCGCTACTACGAGGAGCAGGACCTGCTGCACTCCACGCGGAACCGGGGCGGCCAGCGCCAGTACACGGCCGACGCCGTCGAGCGGGTCGGACTGATCCGGCGTCTCTACTCCGCGGGCCTGCCGAGCAGCATCGTCCGCGAAGTGCTGTCGTTCGCGGAGGCCGGCGGGGCATCACCGGAACTGGTGGGGCTGCTCACCGCCGAACGCGACCGCCTCGACCGGCAGATGACGGATCTGCGGGACGCACGCGACCGGCTGCACGCCTGCATCGCCGAGGCACACCGTGACGGGGGACCGGAACGCCCCTCCGGCGACGGCAGCCCCCGCGACGGGAGGAACTGAGGAGCCGCCTCCGGCACGCGGCGGAGGAACACGCTCAGGGAGTACGGCAGAAGGGGTCCGGTCCGCGACACGCGGACCGGACCCCTTCTCCCTGCAGCCGTACGGGACGGGTGCTAGTACACCGGCTTCTCGGGCTCGATCTGGTTGACCCAGCCGATCACGCCGCCGCCCACGTGCACCGCGTCGGCGAAGCCCGCGGACTTGAGGACCGCGAGGACCTCGGCGCTGCGGACACCGGTCTTGCAGTGCAGGACGATGCGCTTGTCCTGCGGGAGGTCCTGGAGGGCGGTACCCATGAGGAACTCGTTCTTCGGGATCAGCTTCGCGCCGGGGATCGAGACGATCTCGTACTCGTTCGGCTCGCGGACGTCGATGATCTCGATCTTCTCGTCGCCGTCGATCCACTCCTTGAGCTGCTTGGGAGTGATCGTCGCGCCGAGCGCCGCCTCCTGCGCCTCCTCGGACACGACGCCGCAGAAGGCCTCGTAGTCGATGAGCTCGGTGACGGTGGGGTTCTCGCCGCAGACCGCGCAGTCGGGGTCCTTGCGGACCTTGACCTGGCGGTACTGCATCTCCAGGGCGTCGTAGATCATCAGCCGGCCGACCAGCGGGTCGCCGACCCCGGCGAGCAGCTTGATGGCCTCGGTGACCTGGATGGAGCCGACCGACGCGCAGAGCACGCCCAGCACGCCGCCCTCGGCGCAGGAGGGGACCATGCCCGGCGGCGGGGGCTCCGGGTAGAGGCAGCGGTAGCAGGGGCCGTGCTCGGACCAGAACACGGAGGCCTGGCCGTCGAAGCGGTAGATCGAGCCCCACACGTACGGCTTGTTCAGCAGCACCGCGGCGTCGTTGACGAGATAGCGGGTGGCGAAGTTGTCCGTGCCGTCCACGATCAGGTCGTACTGCGCGAAGATCTCCATCACGTTCTCGGCTTCGAGCCGCTCTTCGTGAAGGACCACGTTGACGTACGGGTTGATGCCCAGCACCGAGTCCTTGGCGGACTCCGCCTTGGAGCGGCCGATGTCGGACTGGCTGTGGATGATCTGGCGCTGCAGGTTCGACTCGTCGACCTCGTCGAACTCCACGATGCCGAGCGTGCCGACACCGGCCGCCGCGAGATACATCAGGGCCGGCGAGCCGAGACCGCCGGCGCCGACACACAGCACCTTGGCGTTCTTCAGGCGCTTCTGTCCGTCCATCCCGACATCCGGGATGATCAGGTGGCGGGAGTACCTGCGGACCTCGTCGACGGTGAGCTCAGCAGCTGGCTCGACCAGGGGTGGCAGCGACACAGGAACCTCAACAATGCAGGTGGTCGGATTCTACGTAGACCGGCCTCTTACGGTCGACTACGTACGGTTGTTCTCCTCGTAACACTGCCACGCCCCCTCTCATTCCGAGATACCGGGTCCGATCCGCGAGACGATTTCGTCCCAGTAACTGGGCAGCGCCGCGAATGGATCGCTTTGTCCGCTTCGGCCTTCCCGGTCGTTCCGGTCGTTCCGGTCGGTGAAGAAGATCGTCCCGGCGCCCTGCCAGCGGGCGACGCGCATGGCCTCCTCCAGGTGGGTGCGCGGGACCCCGTGGACGAAGTGGGCGAACCGCTCCGGCGGGTAGTCGGCCGTCCACTCGGCCACCTGGGACCAGCGGTAGTCGGTCCACGGCCCCTGGAAGGTGACCAGTTGGTCGGCGGCCTCCGCGTACCCGGGATGCGGATGGGTGCCGTGGCCCAGCACCAGGCGGCCCCCGCCGTCGGCGCTGTCGCTCTCCGCCAGCAGGGCGTGCAGGGTGCCGGTGAGCCGTCGGACTGCGGGCAGCCGGGCGCGGTCGGCGGGGCAGCGGGCGAGGTAGAAGCCGCCGATGCGGTACCAGTCGATGAAGGACCGGGCGTCCGCGATCAGCTCGTCGAAGGGCCGCTCGCCGTGGGCCAGGTCGAGGTGGCCGAGCAGCCGGCCGCCGGAGGCCCGGACGGTGTCGTCCGGGGCCTCGCCGTGCAGGGCGCGTTCGCGGGCGTTGCGCAGCCTGCCTGCCGCCTCCAGGCAGTGCGGGTCGGGCCGGGAGCCGGGGCCGTTCGCGATGTTGAGGACGGCCCAGTGCAGCGGGGTGCCGGGGCGTGCCAGCTCGGCCCATTCGGCGGGGGCCAGCAGCGGGTGGGCGTAGCCGGGGACGCCGAAGCCGAGCTGCTCGCCGCCCGCGATCCGGCGGGCGTCGGCGGAGGCGGTCAGATGCGGCACGCCGCCTCCATCCAGATGTCCGCGAGGGACTCCTCCAGGTTGATCCGGGGACGCCAGCCGAGCCGGTCGCGCGCGGTGCGGACGTCGGCCTGCTGCCAGGCGCCGCAGCCGTCCGGATACGGGGACGGGGTGGCGGAGAGGTGTTCCATGACGGACTCGGCGGAGGTGCGCGGGGCCCCGATGGGCAGCCGCGGCGGGGGCGAGTCCAGCTCGTGGAGCGCGCCCGCGTACCCGGCGACGCGGGCGAGCACGGCGGCGGCGTCGCGGAGCCGGACCGCGCGCCCGGTGCCGATGTTGACGACGCCCTGGGCGGCGGAGAGCGAGGCGGCGTGGACGGCGCGCGCCACGTCCCGTACGTCGACGAAGTCCCGCTGCACGCCGAGCCCGCTGAGCTTGAGCTCGCCGTCACCCGCCTGCATGGCCCGGCGCATGGCCTCGGCGAGCCGGCCGAGCGGGGAGCCGGCCGGGGTGCCGGGGCCGACCGGCGAGAAGACCCGCAGGACCACGGCGTCGAGGCCGGAGCCGAGGACCAGTTCGGTGGCGGCGAGCTTGCTGACGCCGTACGGGCCGCCGGGGCGCGGGATCGCGTCCTCGGCGGTGGAGGACCCGGGCTGCGAGGGCCCGTACTCCGAGGCACAGCCGACCTGGACGAGCCGGGCCCCGCAGCCGCTGCGGCGCAGCGCCTCGCAGACGGTGGCGACGGCGACGGTGTTGTGCCGGGTGAGGTCCCGGGCGCCGCCGCGGGTGGCGCCCGCGCAGTTGACGACGACCCCGGGGTGGACGGCGTCCAGGAAGCGGGTGAGGGCCCCGGGGCTGCCGCCCGCGAGGTCGAACCGGACGTCGGCGTCGTCACCGCGCCCGAGGGCCGTGAGGTGAACGGCGGGGTCGGCGAGGAGACGGTCGGCGACGAAGCGGCCGAGGAATCCGTTGGCTCCGAGCAGCAGCACCCTCATCGCGCACCGCCTCGGTGCCGACGGCTCACTGCCGGTGCGGGGGTCTGGGGGGTCATGGCGGGTTTCTCCTAGGTCAGTCAGTCGGTCGTACGGTGCCGGGCGGGACCCGCGGCGTCGGCTCCGCGGGAGTGGTGCGGGGTGGTGCGGTGGTACGTCGGTGGGGCGGCCCGGGTTCCTCAGGGCCGGGTGTGGGCGGAGGCCCGGGAGAGCGCGAGGGCGGCGTGCAGCAGCAGTCCGAGCGCCGCCCCGCCGCAGGCGAGGGCGGACACGGCTCCCGTCCCGCCTGCCGAGACGAGGGCGTCCACGGGTTGGGCGAGGGGTTCGAGGCCGGGGAGCCGGGCGGCGAGGACGAGGGCCGGGGCGGCAGCCTCGACGGCACAGGCGGCGGCGAGCGCGACGGTGCCCGGCTCGGGCAGCCCGTGGACGGCAAGCAGCCGGGCCACGAAGAACAGCACCCCGAGGGCGACGGCCGCCACGGTCACTCCTCCCCCGCCGAGGCCGAGGTCGGCCAGGTACAGCAAGGGCAGCAGCGCGGCGAGGAAGAGAAGGACGGCCGCCAGAAGCAGGGGGCGCACGCCCGCGCCGAACTCCTCCAGGGCGCGGCTGCCGGACAGTTTGCGGTGGGCGCGGACGGTGAAGAGGTGGGCGCACCAGGCGGCCGGGGCGATCGCGGCGGCGAGGCCGAGCAGCGGGGCGGGGCTGCCGTCCCACGGGCCGTCCGGGCCGCCGGTCATGACCTGGGCGAGCAGTTCCTCGCCGTACACCGCGTAGCTGAGCAGCCAGCAGCCGTACATCCCGGCGCGGCCCGCTCCCTCGGGGGCGCGCAACGGGCCGCGGCCCAGGCACGCCCGGAGCGCCAGGCAGGCGAGCAGCGCGCCGACGACGGTGACCAGGGCCCGCGTCCCGTCGCCGAGGACGCCCTCGGTGACCCGGAGCACCCCGGCGGTGGCGAGGCAGGCGGCCCCGGGGAGCAGGGCGAGGAGCGTCCAGGCGGCCCGCGCGTCGGTGTCGGGACCGGGGCCGGGGGGTCCGCCGGTGGCCAGATCGTGGGCCCGGGGCGGCATGCGGGCGTACAGCTCCTCGGCGAGGGCGAAGACGTCACGGTGGCGGTAGCGGGCGGCGGTGCGGTCGGTGAGGCCGTGGGCCTCCAGTCCGGCGGCGATCTCCAGCGGGTCCACGGCCCGTTCGCACAGGTCGCGGTGGTCGTGCAGCAGGGATTTCACCGGGTCGGCCGGACCCCGCCGGGCGGCGGCGCCCGACGCCCGGCGGGCCGAGGGGCGCGACGGGATCTCCGCGGGGCGTTCCGGGGCGGCTGCGGGGGTCGTCGCCGGGTCGTCCGGACGGGGCATCGGGGGGTCTCCGTGGTCGTGAAGCGTCGGGGCGTGGGGGGCTGAGGCATCGAGGGCCGGGGCGTGGGGGGCCGGGCGGTGGAGGGTCTGGTTCCGGAAGGCCGGCCCGCCGTGGGCCGACTGGTCACGCATCGCCGTCCCCCGCCGGTCCCGCCGCGACCGCGCAGACACCCTCGGGCTCCGGCTCCCGCGCGTGCTCCGGCTCGGGCTCGCCGGGCCGGCCCGGCAGGCGGGCTCCGGCCGGAGCCGCCCAGCCGGGCACGACGGGGCGCTCCGGGTCCTCCGGTGGCGGGAGGTGGGAACCGGGCTGGGTCCAGTGGCCGAGGAGGTGGGCCTCCGGCGGGGTGGCGAACGGCAACGGGTCGCCGTGGGCGTCCACCGTGTCGGCCTCCCGGCGCACCGGGGTGTGCGACATCAGCTCCAGGTAAATGCCGCGAAATGCCGCGAGGTTCTGTTCGACGGTGAAGAGTTCGAGCGCGCGGGCCCGGGCGGCGGCGCCCAGCCGGGCCCGGCGCTCGGGGTCGCGCAGCAGCGCGACACAAGCGTCCGCGAGCGCCTTGGGGTTACGCGGGGGCACCACCAGACCGGTGCCGCCGATGACCTCGACGACGGCGCCCACGTCGGTGGAGACGGTGGCCCGGCCGCAGAACATGGCTTCGACGAGGCTGACCGGGAAGCCCTCGACGGTGCTGGAGAGGACGATCACACCGCCCGCCCCGTACGCCTCGGCGAGATCGGGGATCTCGGGGCCGCCGATCTCCTCGAAGGTGACCGGACTGCTGCCCTCGGCGTGGGCGCCGGTGGCCTCGTCCGGGAAGAGCTGGGCGGCCAGGGCCGTGCAGTGCGCGAGGTAGGTGGTGGCCTCGTCACCCTCCGCCGGGGCGCCGAAGATCCGCAGCCGGGCGTCGGGCCGGGCGCGGCGGACCTCGGCGAAGGCGTGGAGGAGGGCGATCAGGTCCTTGGCGGGCTCGATCCGGCCGACCCAGACCAGCGTGTCGGGGCCGTCCGCCTCGGCGCCCTCGCCCGCCGCGCCGAGCCGTTCGGCGTCCTCGCCGACCGGGCCGAAGCGCTCCGCCGCCATGCCCGGGTAGACGGTGCGCTGCCGGGCGGGGTCGGCTCCGCAGCGCTGCTGCCAGCGGCGGACGTGGGTGTTGCCGGGGGTGACGAGCGCGGCCTGCCGGTAGATCTCGGTGGCGAGGCGGCCGTGGAACGCGGCGAGGAGGGCGCGTACGGGGGCTCCGTACGGGGTGCCGGACGCGGCGGCCAGGTAGTGCGCCCGCAGCGGTACGCCGTGCTCGGTGACCAGCAGCGGCACTCCGAAGAAGCGTTTGGCCAGGAGTCCCGGGAGGGCGGCCGCTCCGCCGGAGGCAGCATGGCAGAGATCGACCGCGCCGAGGCTCTCCTGGTCGTACCAGTCGAGCGAGAGCGGGCGCAGGGCTCGCTCCAGCTCGGCGGCGAAGGCGAGGTGGTCGGGGACGGTGGCGCTCCGCACGGTCCGGCCGGTGCCGTGGGCGCGGGTGGCCGCCTCCAGGATCCGCACGGTGGTCTCGGAGCGCAGGGCGAGATGGAGTCCGCCGCGCTCGCGGGCCAGCTCGGCCAGCCCGTAGAGCCCTGCGGTGAAGAGCTCGGCGCCGGGGCCCTCACCTGCTTCCGTCCCGGCCCGGTCGGGGGTGCAGACGGCGGTGGCGAGGGCGGTGAGGTGTTCGGTGAAACGCTTGCGGTCGCGCCGCCCGTAGGACTGCTCGCCGCCGGTCACCAGCCGGGCCAGCAGGCCGCGTTCGCCACTGCCGCGCAGGGTGCCGTCCTCGGGGGTCCACAGCGGTGCGGTGCGCACCCGGCTGACCTGGTACGGCAGTTGGACCCAGCCCTGGGCCTCCTGATGGGCGGAGCGGCTCAGCGCGAACAGGTCGAACTCGTGCTGCGGCAGCCCGCGCACCAGTCGGTCGCACCAGAGTCTGGACTCACCGGTCGCATACGGATAACCACCGTCGGTGAGCAGTCCGATCCGCACGAGTACACCCCCGATCTCCCTTGTGGGCGGCCGCCGTTGAACCGGCGACTCACAGCGGGACGACCGTATGCGGATACGCCGGTGGCGCGACGGACGGTTGTCCGTCGCGCCACCGAAAGGGGTGAACCGTCGTAACTTTCCCGTGCCGGTCGCGTTCCGTCGCGATACGGCGGTCGGTTGTTACGGAGCGTCAGGCCCGGGCCAACTCCTGCCGGGTTGTCAGGCCTGGGAAATCAACCCTTGGGATGCACCCAGGGGTTGGGCTTGCACTTGATGCCTTCGAGTTCGAGGGTCTTGGTCTGCTGCTGCATGACCGGGGCCAGGGCGCCGGGCGTGCGGCAGCTCACGTGGTTGTACCCGAGCCGGTGGCCGACCTCGTGGTTGATGAGCATCTGACGGTAGGGCAGCAGCTTGTCCGGGCCGAAGGTGGCTGCGCCCTGCGCCCAGCGATAGGCGTTGATCATGACGCGGTCGGTCGACGCGGAGTCGCAGGAGACGTTGTCGACCGTGGTGTCCAGACCGGACTTGGCACACCAGTCGCCGGTGGTCCCGGGGCTGGCGAGCGTGATCACGAAGTCCGGCTGCCCCGACGAGACGCGCTCGAAGGTCATCGCGCCGTTGTGCGCCCAGCTCCGGTCGTCGTTGAGCGTCTTCTGCACGGCTTCGGCGAACAGCCCGGCGTCGAGGCCGAGTCCCTTCTCCACATCGATCCGGTAGCGGTGCTTCTGCCCCTTGCCGGGGGCCTTCGCCAGACCGGGCACCGCCTCGAACTCACCGGTCGCCTTCAGGTCGGCGGCGAGCGGATACGGCTGCGCCATCTTGGCCGCGTACGAGAGGGGCTTGACCTCGGGCTTCCGCGCGGGCTGCTCCGGGGTCGGGCGGGCGTCGGAGCGGGAGGCCTCGTCGCCGAGGCCCTGCCGCTCCACCTCGGCGGCGCGCGCGGCCGCGGCACGGCCGCCGGAGTCCTCGGCGACCTGTCCGGCCACCACGACCGCGAGCACGGTGGTCACCGCGGCGGCGGCGATCCCGGTGAACGTCCGCCCCTTGGAGCCCCGGGGCGCGGCCCGTTCGTCGGGCTCCGCGGCCTCGGTGTCCTCCGGGCCGTCCGGGCTCCCGGCCGACGGTGCGGACGCGGTCCCGGGGGCCTCGGCTTCGAAGGCCTCCAGGAACTCCTGGCGCGGGCCCGGCACCGGCGGTCCGGCGGGCTGCTGCTGTGCGGCCCGGCCGTCCGCGGCGCGCTGGGCCGCCCGCTGGGCGGAGACCTGACGGGCCACGGCCTGCTGCCGGGCGGCGGCGTCATCGGATCCGAAGGGGCCGGCGGACCCGCCCGGCCCACCGGGATGCGGCCGGGCATCGCCCGGACGGCCGTCCGGGCCGGGGTACTGGTGGGGGGCGCCGGGTGATGCGGGTGCGCCGGACCTGGGCCCCTGGCCGTGGCGGGGCTGCGGCCCGGTGCTCCAGCTGCCGCCCCAGCCGCCGCCCTTCTCATGCTGTTCGGGGTGGCCGCCGCGCACCTGCGGGGCGTCGGGCGGGAACGGGCCCTGCCCGTCACCGGTCAGCGGGGAGAAGAGGTTGCGCCCGTCCGCGGTCGGTGCGGATGCGGTCCGCCTGCGGCGACCGCTGCCGGACGCGGCGCGCTCGCCGCCCGGCTCCGCCGCTGTCGCGTCCGGGCGGATCGCCCCGGAGCCCTTTCGACTGTGTCGTCCCACGCCCCGGATCAGCTCCCGCCGCTATCGTCCAGCAGTTCCCGGAACGCCTGGGCGACCGCCTCCGGGTACTCCATCATCGCCACGTGCCCCGCGTCGGGCAGGGTCAGCAGCCTGGCGTCGCGGAAGGCCGCGGACGCCTTGCGTGCCATCCGGTACGAGACGAGCTGGTCCCGTCCGCCGTACACGAGCTGGGTCGGTGCGAGCACCCGCTCGGCCTGGCGCCACAGTCCGTGCTGGCCGCCCAGGGTGTACGCGTCGACGATGCCCCGGGCCGAACGCGTCATCGCGTCCCAGAAGTACGGCAGCTCCAGCCGACGCTCCATCTCGGCCACCGCATGACGGAAGGCTTCCTCGGAGACCCGTGCCGGATCGCCGTAACAGAGTGCCATGACTCCACGCGTCCGCTGCTCCGCCGTCCAGCCCTTCGTGAGCCGGGCGAACAGGGAAGCGACCCCCGGCACCGCCAGCAGACCGGTCGGGACGGCCGGCCGCTGCACCCGCCACTCCGGCAGGGCGGGCGAGATCAGGGTGAGGGTGCGCACGAGATCGGGGCGGACGGCGGCGACCCGGGTGGCGACCGCGCCCCCCAGCGAATTGCCGAAAAGATGGACGGGGCCCCGCTCCTCCGCGTCCAGCAGCCGGATCACCGCACGGGCGTGTCCGGTCACCGAGTAATTGCCGTCGTCGGGCGGCGGCGAATCCCCGAATCCGGGCAGGTCGACGGCTTCTCCGTCGACCAGGTCGGACAGCAGCGGCATCAGCGCGGACCAGTTCTGCGACGAGCCGCCGAGCCCGTGCACGTACAGCGCGGGGGGCAGTCCGGTCCGGTCCCCCGGCCGGCAGCGGATGTTCAGACCGATCCCCGGCAGGGACACGGAGCGCAGCCGTTCGCCGTCGGCGACCCGGACGGCACTGACCGTGGGGGCCACCGCTGCGGCGGCGGCCTGCATACCCGGCAGTTCGGTCGAAGACATGCGCCAATGTTACGAGACGATCACGCACTGATTCATGTGTTCGCCGTCACAGGGCCACATCGCGGGGTGGACGGGTAGCTCCTAGGCTTCATGGGGAACGACAGGAAGGGAGCTACCACATGACGGTCGACCCGAGCGACCCGGACACCCTCGAGAGCGCGGAGCCGGACGAGCCGGGGCCGGAGGCCCCGGAGGCGGATGCCGCCGAGCAGCGCGCGGACGTCCGGCCGGAGCACGACGAGCCGGCGGAGAGCGTCGACCCGGCCGCCGCCAACGAGGCCGACGTCGCGGAACAGCGCAGGGTGATTCCCCTCGACGAGGACGATTACCGCTGAATCGCCCCGGTTTTACTCACGACCGCAAAGAACTGTGACTTCCACAGCCGTCCGGTCCATGAAATTCTGCGTCCGCGCCGCGCACACCCGGGTTACCCAAAAGTACGATGGCTGTACGGCGCAGCGTGCACGGACCGGCTGTGCTGGAACACATATTTGGGAGGCGGCGTGACAGCCATCGAGCAGACAGAGGCGGCGCGCCCGCGGGGCACCCGCCTGCCCCGCCGCGCCCGACGCAATCAGCTGCTGGGCGCCGCGCAGGAGGTCTTCGTCGCGCAGGGCTACCACTCCGCCGCGATGGACGACATCGCCGAGCGGGCCGGGGTCAGCAAGCCGGTGCTCTACCAGCACTTCCCCGGGAAGCTGGAGCTCTATCTGGCTCTGCTCGACCAGCACTGCGAGTCGCTGCTCCAGGCCGTCCGCACGGCGCTGGCCTCGACGACGGACAACAAGCTGCGCGTCGAGGCGACGATGGACGCGTACTTCGCGTACGTGGAGGACGAGGGCGGCGCGTTCCGCCTGGTCTTCGAGTCCGACCTGACCAACGAGCCCGCCGTGCGCGAGCGGGTGGACCGGGTGTCCCTCCAGTGCGCCGAGGCCATCTCGGATGTGATCGCCGGGGACACGGGCCTGTCCAAGGACGAGTCCATGCTGCTGGCGGTCGGGCTCGGCGGCGTCTCCCAGGTGGTGGCCCGCTACTGGCTCTCCAGCCGGTCCGCCATCCCCCGCGACACGGCCGTGCAGCTCCTCACCTCGCTGGCCTGGCGGGGTATCGCGGGCTTCCCGCTGCACGGTGTCGAGCAGCACTGACCCCTCCATGCCGGGACGCCTGACACCGTGTTCGCTGCGGGCGTTGCCGGTCGGGCCCTGAGCGCCGCTTCCGCCGGGCTAATGTGGCTGCGTACGGCGCGGTTCGCCGCGCAGGGACTGACCGTCGGAGGGACATAGCCGTGGAGGTCAAGATCGGGGTGCAGCACACGCCCCGCGAGATCGTTCTGGAGAGCGGGCTTTCCGCCGAGGACGTCGAGAGCGCGGTCGCCGCGGCACTGGGCGGCAAGGCGGAGCTGCTCAGCCTCACGGACGACAAGGGCCGCAAGGTCCTCGTGCCGGCCGACCGGATCGCGTATGTGGAGATCGGTGAGCCGACCACCCGGCGGGTGGGGTTCGGGGCGCTGTAGTCCACGGACGCGTTGATCACAGGAGCGGCCCGGCGGGATCTTCCCGCCGGGCCGCTCCTGTGTCGGGTGCCGGGGGGGGGACCGCTCCTCCCGTTCCCGTACGGGTCGGAAGGGGCCGTCGGAGGGTTGCTCGCCGCGACCGGGGGGTAGTACCGCCTACGACCGATTTGCCCGCCCCGCACACCCCCGCGAGGTGATCTTCTGTGATCTGGGAATCCTTCGGCGCCGCCGTGCTCGGACTGGCCCTGTCCTGGGTTGCGCTCCGATCACTGGCCGCCCGCCTGCCGGCCGGCCGTGCGGTTTATCTCACCGGCACGCTGGGCGCCCTGTTCGGCGCGTATCTGACGCATGCCGCGCTGGGTCCCGGCCATGTCCTGGCGACGCTGATCGGAGCCGTGTCGGTCGGAGCGGTGACGCTCTCGCTCCTGATCCGACCACGCGGCCGCCGCCTCACCCGGTCGGCGGCGGCCCAGTAGCCCTGCCCGCGGCGTTACGCGGCCAGGCCGAGAGCGGCCATCCGCTTGGTGTGGGCCTCCGTGATCCGGGAGAACATCCGGCCCACCTCGGCCAGGTCGAAGCCGTCCGCGACGCCGCCCACCAGCATCGTCGAGAGGGCGTCGCGGTCGGCGACCACCCGCTGGGCCTGCGAGAGGGCCTCGCCCATCAGCCGGCGGGCCCAGAGCGCGAGCCGCCCGCCGAGCCGCGGTTCGGCCTCGATGGCGGCGCGCACCTTCTCCACCGCGAAGTTCCCGTGGCCGGTGTCGTCGAGCACGGACAGCACGAGGGACCGGGTGTCGGTGTCGAGCCGGGCCGCGACCTCGCGGTAGAAGTCGCTCGCGATCGAGTCGCCGACGTACGCCTTGACCAGGCCCTCCAGCCAGTCGGAGGGGGCAGTCTGGCGGTGGAAGTCGTCGAGCGCCTTGGCGAACGGCTCCATCGCGGCGGTCGGCTCCTCGTCGACCGCGGTGAGCCGCTCGGTCAGCTGCTCGAAGTGGTGGAACTCGGCGGCGGCCATCTTCGCCAGCTCCGCCTTGTCCCCGAGGGTCGGCGCGAGCTTCGCGTCGTCGGCGAGCCGCTCGAAGGCCGCCAGCTCTCCGTAGGCGAGGGCGCCGAGCAGGTCCACGACCGCGGCGCGGTACTGCGGGTCGGCGGCCGCGGTGGCCCAGTCCTGGGTGGCGATCCCGGTGGCTCCGGAAGAGTCGGCGGGGGTGTCGGTGGCGTGGTCTGGCGTCTCCATGAAACGGAACGATAGCCCTCCCTGCGGAGGGCGGAAGGGCTGGTCAGCCGGGGCCGCCATACCGTTCCGATGAATTCGTCCAACACACATGCGCGAATCCGGGGTACAGTGGTATTGCGCTTACTGAGCACTGTGCTGTGCCAGAGGCGCACCCTTGAATGAGGATGCCCGGTCGGAGGCCCGATCGGCTCCGACCCGACAGCCCTCCACGCGGTGCGTACGACACGTACGACTGCAGATGAGGGGCCCCCTCAGCGGCACGAGCGCTCGAGCGACGGCAGTGGTCCCGCGCCACCCGGCCCCACCACGGCCGGATGACCAACCCGGCACGGTACGACCCCCAGCGTTCGCCTCGGACCGCGTCTCACAGAAGAGGCAGCACCCTGACTACGTTCCGCGACCTCGGCATTTTCCCCGAGACGGCCGAAGCCCTTGAGGCAGTCGGCATCATGTCCCCCTTCCCCATCCAGGAGCTGACGCTCCCCGTAGCCCTCTCCGGCTCCGACGTCATCGGCCAGGCCAAGACCGGCACCGGAAAGACGCTCGGCTTCGGTCTCCCGCTCCTGGAGCGCGTGACCGTCCCCGCCGACGTCGAGGCCGGGCGGGCCAAGCCCGAGCAGCTGACCGACGCGCCGCAGGCGCTCGTCGTCGTCCCCACCCGCGAGCTGTGCCAGCAGGTCACCAACGACCTGCTCACGGCCGGCAAGGTCCGTAACGTCCGCGTTCTCGCGATCTACGGCGGCCGGGCGTACGAGCCCCAGGTCGAGGCCCTCAAGAAGGGCGTCGACGTGATCGTCGGCACCCCGGGCCGTCTCCTGGACCTGGCGGGCCAGCGCAAGCTCGACCTCTCCCACATCCGCGGGCTCGTCCTCGACGAGGCCGACGAGATGCTGGACCTGGGCTTCCTGCCCGACGTCGAGCGCATCATCACGATGCTGCCGGCCAAGCGCCAGACGATGCTGTTCTCGGCCACCATGCCCGGTGCCGTCATCAGCCTCGCCCGCCGCTACATGTCGCAGCCGACCCACATCAACGCCACGTCGCCCGACGACGAGGGCACGACCGTGAAGAACACGGTCCAGCACGTCTACCGCGCCCACAACATGGACAAGCCGGAGATGCTCGCGCGCATCCTCCAGGCCGAGGGCCGCGGCCTGGCGATGATCTTCTGCCGGACGAAGCGCACGGCCGCAGACATCGCCGAGCAGCTGGAGAAGCGCGGTTTCGCCTCCGGCGCGGTCCACGGCGACCTCGGCCAGGGCGCCCGCGAGCAGGCGCTGCGCGCCTTCCGCAACGGCAAGGTCGACGTCCTGGTCTGCACCGACGTCGCCGCGCGCGGTATCGACGTCGAGGGTGTGACCCACGTCGTCAACTACCAGTCGCCGGAGGACGAGAAGACCTACCTCCACCGCATCGGCCGCACCGGCCGGGCGGGCGCCAAGGGCATCGCGATCACGCTGGTCGACTGGGACGACATCCCGCGCTGGCAGCTGATCAACAAGGCCCTGGACCTGAAGTTCCCGGACCCGCCGGAGACGTACTCCACCTCTCCGCACCTGTTCGAGGAGCTGGGCATCCCGGCGGGCACCAAGGGTGTGCTGCCCCGCGCCGACCGGACCCGTGCCGGTCTGCGCGCGGAGGAGGTCGAGGACCTCGGCGAGACCGGCGGCCGCGGCCGCAAGGCCGCCGCTCCGGCCCCCGCCCGTGAGGAGCGCGAGCCGCGCACCCGTACGCCGCGTCAGCGCCGCCGCACCCGTGGCGGAGCCACGGCGGAGGCGGGCGCCGCGACGGTGCCCGCGCCCGCCAAGGAGCCCGCCCCGGTCGCCCCCGCCGGTGACGAGGCCGCCGAGGCTGCCGAGGCCCCGCGTACACCGCGCCGTCGCCGCCGTACGCGGGTCAGCGCCCCCGAGGCCGTCGCCGAGGCGGCCGTGGCGGTCGCCGAGGCCCCGGCGGTTCCCGCCCCGGTGGCCGAGGCCGCGCCCGTGGCCGAGCCGGTGGCGGAGACCAAGCCGCGCCGTCGTCGCAGCCGCGCCGCGGCGAAGCCGGTGGCCGAGGAGACGGCCGCACCCGTCGCCGCGGCTCCGGCCGACCCGGCCCCGGTCGAGTTCCAGACGGTGGCCGTCGCGGCGGGTGTGATCGAGCCGGTCGCCGAGCCGAAGACCGTCCGGCCGCGCCGTCGCACCCGGGTCGTGAAGCCGGCCGACGAGGTCGACTTCCAGATCGCCCCGGCCGCCGAGCCGGAGCCCGAGGCCAAGACGCGCCGCCGCCCGGCCCGCGCCACGAAGCCGAAGACGGAGTCGAAGGCGAAGGCCGAGCCCAAGGCCGCCAAGGCCGAGCCCAAGGCCACCGAGTCCGCGCCGGCCGCCGAGCCGAAGGCCCGGGCGACCAGGGCGACGAAGTCCCGCGCGAAGGCGGAGACGGCGGAGCCCGCGGAGAAGAAGGCCACGGCGAAGGCGGCCAAGGCCGCGTCGAAGGCCGTCGCCGCCGAGCAGTCCGCCGTCGAGGTTCCGGCCGACGGGGCGGAGGCCAAGCCGCGCCGCCGCCGCGCCACCCGCAGCGTCACCTCGACCGCGACGCAGGAGGCCGCCGTGGTCTCCGCCGCCGAGGCCGTGGTGAGCGAGGCCGCCGCCGAGCCGAAGCCGCGTCGCCGCCGGGCCACCCGCCCTGCGGGTGCCGCATCGGTCACGGCGACCGAGAGCTGACGCTTCCGGCGACACCGCACGACCGGCACGACAACGGCCCCGGCCCCCGCACCGCGCGGGGGCCGGGGCCGTTCGTCGTCCGGAAGGCCGCCCGGTGGCGGCGGGCCCGGGGTGGCGGGGATAGCCTCGCCGTATGAGCCGCCCGCCCACCTTCGCCCCGCCGCCCTGCGCCCGCGCCCGCGTCCTGGCCACCGAGCGCGGCGACTTCGCCGTTCTGGACGCCGTGCCGCGTACCCCGGCCCGGGCCACCGCCCTGCTGCTGCCCGGCTACACCGGCAGCAAGGAGGACTTCGTCGCCCTGCTGGAACCGCTGACCGGGGCGGGCTACCGGGTGGTCGCCGTGGACGGCCGGGGGCAGTTCGAGTCGAAGGGGCCGGATCGTCAGGAGGGTTATGCCCAGGGCGAGTTGGCCCGGGACGTGCTGGCGCAGGCGGCGGCTCTGGGCGAGGGCCCCGGGGAGCTGCATCTGCTCGGGCACTCGCTCGGCGGTCAGATCGCCCGCGCCGCCGTCCTGCTGGACGCCTCCCCGTTCCGCTCGCTGACGCTGATGTCCTCGGGCCCCGCCGAGGTCGTCGCGGCCCAGCGGGACAAGGTGAAGATGCTGAGCGACGCGTTGTCCGTGCTGTCCATGGACGAGGTGTGGCAGGCGATGCAGGCGATGGATCCCCCGCAGGACGCGGACACCGGCGACGGCGCGGACATGCGCCGCCGCTGGCTGGCCCACAACCCGGCCCAGTTGATCGCCACCGGGGCCCAGTTGGCGGCCGAGCCGGACCGGGTGGACGAGCTGGCCGCCGTCGGGCTCCCCTTCCATGTGCTGTCCGGGGAGCGCGACGACGTGTGGCCGGTGGAACTGTTCGACGCCATGGCGCGGCGTCTCGGCGCCCGCCGCACCAGGATCGCCGGCGCCGAGCACTCCCCCAACACCGCCCGCCCGCAGGAGACCGCGAAGGCGCTGGCAGCGTTCTGGGACGGCCTGCCGGACGCCTGACGGGCTCCCCGCCGCCCGGCCTCGGGGCCGTACCCGCAAAGAAGGGCCGCCGCGTCAGTACTGCGCCTGAAGGTGCTGCCAGAAGCCGTCGCGGAGCGCCCGCCGCAGATGGGCGTGGCCGCGCAGCGAGTGCTGGAGCAGCCGTTCGGCCTCCACCAGGAGGTCCTGGTCGACGGAGCCCGGCAGGTAGGGGTGGCCGGGCAGCAGGTCGGCGAGGGATTCCCGGCCCCGGGCGGCGAGCCAGGCGGCCGCGATCTGCGCGCCGACGAAGCGGACGTCCTCCCGGGAGGGGGCCGGGGTGTCGTCCTCGTACATGGTGACGGGCCGCCGGGTGACGTAGGGGCGGCAGAAGTCCAGGTCGAAGGTGCGCTGGCTGTCGACCTCCCAGAGCAGGGGCTCGGCCTGGTTGCGGCCCTCGCCGGCCTCGATGCCCCAGAGGTGGACGCGGGCCCCGTACCCCTGGGCGGCCTCGACCGCCGAGACCAGGTCCTCGTCGCCGCCGACGAGCGCCGCGTCGCTGATGGCGCGGTGCCGGGCGAGGGATTCGAGGTCGGTGCGGATGAGGGAGTCGACGCCCTTCTGCTGGTTGTTGGCGTTGAGGTTGCCGAGCCGCACCTTGACGTCGGGGAGTTCGGCGATGGCCTGCTGCTCGGTGGTGTGGATCCGGCGCCGGGCCCCGTCGTACCAGTAGACGCGCAGCAGCCTGCTGTCCGCGAAGATCGTGCGGGCCTTGTCGATGAAGGCCTCGATCAGCCCTTCGGCGTCGAGGTCGAAGGAGCGCCGGTCCTCGGTACCGGTGACGAGCAGCCCGGCCGCGGCGTAGACGTAGCCGGCGTCCACGAAGATGGCGTGCGTCGAGGGGGTCTTCGCCACCTCGACGAGCATGCGCTGGAGCAGCTCGTTGGTGCGGTCGAGGCGGGCGGCGAGGCCGGCACCTGCGGTGACCCCGGTGTTCTGCGGGTCCGCCTCGTTCATGCGAACCTCATGGTCTGTGGTGGTGTGGCTACCGACGGGTATTTAGACATCCAAAAAATTTCCTTAGCGTAGGGAATGTTTGCCAGGGGCAACTCGTTGTCACCCTTGTGGAACGCGAGGGAAACCTCGCGTTCCTAGTCTTGCCGGTGGGACGCCCCACCGGCGCCAGCAGTTCTCCAGCAGGAGGATCAGACGAAGGGAAGCCCTATGCGCTTCGAGATCATGCGACTCGACGACGTCGACGGTACCGCCGTGGACAGCACCGTCGTGGACGCCGCCTCCGTCAACCGGATCGTGCAGCAGGCCGCGGCAACGGGCCAGCGCATCTACATCCGGCCGGCCGACAGTTCGGCCTCGTAACACCTGACGTTGTGAAGACGAAGCACCCCCGTACGGAACGTCCGTGCGGGGGTGCTGTGGTGTGCGGGGGCGTGAGCGGGGCCTCAGGAGTTCTGGATGACCTGGGTGACGCCGTTGATGATCTGCTGGACGGCGATGGCGGAGAGCATCATGCCCGCGAGCCGGGTCACCAGCACCACGCCACCGTCCTTGATCACGCGGATGATGACCAGCGAGTAGCGCATGGTCAGCCAGAGCACGACGTGCATGGCGACGATCGCGGACCACACCGAGAGCTGGCCGCCCACGCCGTCGGCGTGCTGCACCGCGAGGATGACCGAGACGATGGCTCCGGGCCCGGCCAGCAGCGGCATGCCCAGCGGTACGAGCGCCACGTTGACGTCCTTGGTCTGCGTCGGCTCGTCCGTCTTGCCGGTCAGCAGGTCGAGCGCGATGAGCAGCAGCAGGAGTCCGCCCGCGATCATCAGCGCGGGCACGGAGACATGCAGGTAGTCGAGGATCTGCTGACCGAGCAGACCGAAGACGGCGATCACGCCGAACGCGACCGTGACCGCCTGGAGCGCCATCTTGCGCTGCACCTTGGCGGGGCGGCCCGCGGTGAGGGCGAGGAAGATCGGCGTGATCCCGGGCGGGTCCATGATCACAAATAGGGTGAGAAAAAGGGATCCGAAGACAGCGACGTCGAACACAGTGAGCCTTGCGAGAGATGAGCGGGCGGTACGGAGAAAGCGCGGGTCCGGGCAGCGGGCGTCGCGGTGCGTCGGGCACGCGACGGTACGCACGGGGGCGCGGCGAGAGAAACGTGGTGCGGCGGAGGAGCTCGGGGCCTCAGCGGCGGACGGCTCCACCGGCGCCCGGAACGGGGAAGGCTCCGGTCGCGCGCCGGGTGATCTCACCGTAGATCTCGGGATCGGTGGTGCACGCGCCGAGCTCGACGGTCTTCCGGCTGCCGTGGTAGTCGCTGGAGCCGGTCGTGAGCAGCCCCAGTTCGCGGGCGAGGCCGCGCAGCCGGGCCCGGGTGGGCTCGTCGTGGTCCATGTGGTCGACCTCGATGCCGTCGAGGCCCGCCTCGGCGAGGGCGGCGATCGTGGACTCGGGGACGACCGCGCCGCGTTTCACCGCGCCCGGGTGGGCGAAGACGGCGACCCCGCCCGCCGCCTTCACCAGGCGGACAGCCTCGAAGGGGTCGAACTCGTGCTTCTCGGCGTACGCCCGGCCGCCGTTGCCCAGCCAGTCGGGCGTGAAGGCGTCGGAGACGGTGGGGACGACGCCGAGTTCGACGAGGGCGGCGGCGACGTGCGGGCGGCCGACCGAGCCGTCCCCGGCGATGCGGGCGACCTGCTCCCAGGTGATGGGGACGTCGAGGGCGCGCAGCTTGCGGACCATCTCCTGGGCGCGCGGCACCCGGTCGTCGCGGACGAGTTCCCGGGCGCGCTCCAGTTCGGTGTCGGCCGGGTCGAAGAGGTAGGCGAGCAGATGCACGCCCACGCCGTCGACGCGGCAGGAGAGTTCGGCGCCGGTGACGAGGGTGAGCCCCTCGGGCAGTGCGTCGATGGCCTGCTGGTGGCCGCCCACGGTGTCGTGGTCGGTGAGCGCGACGACGTCCAGACCCGCCGCGGCGGCGTTGGCGACCAGCTCGGCGGGGGTGTCCGTGCCGTCCGACGCGGTGGAGTGGGTGTGCAGGTCGATACGCACGACGGCTGACTCCGGGGCTCGCGGGCGGACGGGGGACCGCTCAAGGATAACCGCCGCCCACCAGGCCTCAGGCCGCGAAGGCCCCCTGTTCCACGTGATCTAGCGCTCGCTCTTCCCCTGCCGGGGCGGCGTCTCCGGGGCGGTGAGCAGGCGCGGGGTGAGCGCGCCGCAGGGGACGAGGTCCACCTCTCCCCCGGCGTCCCGCAGATCGGTCAGGACCAGCTCGTCGTACATCAGGAGCCCCGACTGCTCGGGCCACAGGATCGCCCAGAGCCACAGCCCCCGCGCCTCGCCCGCGAACACGGCGCGGTCCTCCGGGACGTTCCGGACGTGCCAGAGCGGGGTGGGGCGGCCGGCGGCGTGAACCTTGGCGTCGGGGGCGGAGTCGACGTTCAGGTGGTGGCCGGGGTCGGGGCCCTCGATGCCGGCGTACCGGGCGCCGAGTCCGACGCCGAGTTCCTCGGCGACGAGGAGCAGCTCGCCCATCCCGCCCAGCGGACCGGGTCCGGAGCAGGCCACGGCGCTCGCGCGTCCGCCGCTGCGGTCGTCGCCCGCGCTGGCGGCCCCGGTGAACAGCCAGCCCACGGGGAGCGGCCAGGGCATCCAGACGGGGACCTGGGTGCGGTGCACCACGACGCCGAGCGCCTCGACGCTGGGCGGGACGACCGGCTGCATCGGGTGGACCTGGCCGTGCACGGAGCACTGCCAGGCGTCGGCGAAGAGACCGGGCGCCCTGACCCGGCCACCGCACTTCGGGCAACTGGGTTCGCCCCTCATAAGGACCAACCGTCCTCCCCGCCGGTCCTCCCGTCAAGGACGATCACCCGTCCGCAGCGTGCTCCTGACCGGGGAAAATAGATGTAGCTTGCATTTATTAGATTGTCTAACTTATTCTGTGCATAGCGCATCGATCTGATGGGGCCGAGGGAGAAGGAGAGAACCCATGCGGGAAGAGGATCCGTTCGACGAAGGAGCGACGGGAGGCGGCATCCTGCGCCAGCCGAAGGCCGTCTGGGCCACGGCGGGCGCCTCGGTCGTGGCCTTCATGGGGATCGGCCTGGTGGACCCGATCCTGCCGTCCATCGCCCAGGGGCTGGACGCCTCGGCGAGCCAGGTGTCGCTGCTGTTCACCTCGTACTTCCTGATCACCGCCTTCGCCATGCTGGTCACCGGCTTCGTCTCCAGCCGCATCGGCGGCCGCAAGACCCTGCTGGCCGGTCTCGCGCTCGTGATCGTCTTCGCCGCGCTCTCCGGGACCTCGTCCTCCGTCGCCGAACTCGTCGGCTTCCGGGCCGGCTGGGGCCTGGGCAACGCCCTCTTCGTCTCGACGGCCCTCGCGGTCATCGTCGGAGCGGCGGCGGGCGGCAGCGCGGCGGCGATCCTGCTGTACGAGTCGGCGCTCGGCCTCGGCATGGCGTGCGGGCCGCTGCTCGGCGCGCTGCTGGGGGACGCCAGCTGGCGCTACCCGTTCTTCGGTACGGCGGCGCTGATGGCGATCGGCTTCCTCTGCATCGCCGCGTTCCTCAAGGAGCAGCCGAAGCCCGCCGTCAAGACCTCACTGCTCGATCCCGTGAAGGCGCTGGGCCACGGCGGCCTGGCCTCGGTGGCGGCCTCGGCGTTCTTCTACAACTACGCCTTCTTCACGATCCTGGCCTTCACGCCGTTCGTGCTGGACATGACCCCGTACAAGTCGGGCGCGGTCTTCTTCGCCTGGGGTCTGCTGCTCGCCGTCTTCTCCGTGCTGGTCGCCCCGCGCCTCCAGCGCCGCTTCGGCTCGCTCAAGGTGCTCGGGGGCTCGCTGGTGCTGCTCGCCGCCGACCTGCTGGTCCTCGGGTACGGCAGCCACACCACGGCGATCGTCGCCACGATCGTCTCCGGCGCGTTCATCGGCATGAACAACACCGTCTACACCGAACTGGCCCTCGGGGTCTCCGACGCCCCGCGCCCGGTGGCCAGCGCCGGTTACAACTTCGTCCGCTGGTTCGCCGCGGCGGCCGCCCCCTTCCTCGCCCCGAAGATCGAGGAGTGGACCGACATCCACGTCCCGTTCGTCGTCGCCGCGCTCGCCGCCCTCGTCGGAGCGGCCGTCGTGGGAGTACGGCGTGCGGCGCTGACCCACGAGGCCGAGGAGCTGGAGCCGGTCCACGCGATGGAGGACAGCGTGACGGTCTTCGCCGACTGACGCCCCCTCAGGGAGACCGGTCAGTCCAGCGGTACGGACGTGCGCAGCGGGTCGCGCAGGTCCGTACCGTGCGTCAGCCACCGCTCCTGGAGCTCCTGCGCGCCGCGCACCCGCTTCCAGGCGGCCTCGTTGTGCGTCATCGGCAGCAGCGGCAGGAAGCGCACCGGGTCCATCGGCTCGTCCAGCTCCAGGTCCTCCACCAGACCGCCGGACTCCGCGACCAGCACCGAGGTGAACGGCGCCCCGGTCCACAGCGGCTCACCCAGGTCCAGTGACGCGCCCGGGGCCACGATCAGCCCCTCGACCTGCGGAGAGGCCGCCAGCACGGCGAGCGGGCGCAGCACCTGGTCGGTGTCGGCGATTCCGCCCCGTACGGAGAGGATCAGCTCGGCGCGGGGGCCCTGCACCGGGTCGGCCAGCGGGGAGGTGGGATCGGCCATCGGCGCGCCCGACATGCCGAGCGTCGCGTAGCGCACGATGTCGCCGTCGAGGAAGCGCAGCACCTGGATGCGGTCCGTACCGAGGAACGTCACGTCGGCGCGGGCGTCCGGTTCCCCGAGGGCGGAACGGAGCCGGGCCTCGACCAGCGGAAGAATTTCTGCCATGCGGCGAGCATAGATCGCGTAGTGAATGGGCAAAGTACGGGATTGGGCCTTGAGCGGCTGATAGCCTGGCCGCCGGTCGGGACAGCACGCAGAAGCGTCGCTCTTCTTCGTCCCGACGACACGTCGTCCCCCACGGGGGACCGGCCGGAGGAGGTGGGGACTGCTATGGATCCAAGTCGACCGTGCAGTACCGACCGCTCTTCCGAGCCTCATCTTTCCCGCTGATCCGACGCTTCTCGTCGGTCGCCCGGGGCCGACGTCGCCGTCGTGTCCGGACGGCTTCCCGACAGCGGTTCGCGTGACGGAAGAGCCCTTCGTTCCTGCCTGCCTGTAGCGCATTTTGCCTGTCTGTAGCGAACGCCGTCATCGCGCCCGCGCGGTGGAGCCCGCTTTGCGGACGTGAGCCCACGTCCCCATTCCGGGCTGTTCCACGCCCTCGCCGACGGCCCTCCGTGAAGGAGCCAGCCATGTCGATGATCCGTGACCTGCGCGCCGCCGTGCGCCCGTCCCTCCGTAAGAACAGCGCCCCCTACAGCGCGTACGACACCACCCGCGACCCGTCCGCCTCCAGCGCCGTCGTCGACTGCGCGGTCTACCGTGACGGCCGCCGGCTGGTGACGCCCGCCACCCCGACCCCGCACGAGGCGATGCTCGAGGTGCGGGAGGAGGGCGGTTTCGCGTGGATCGGTCTGCACGAGCCGACGGAAGCCGAATTCGCGGGTATCGCCCGGGAGTTCGGGCTGCACCCGCTGGCGGTGGAGGACGCCGTCCACGCCCACCAGCGGCCCAAGCTGGAGCGGTACGACGACACGCTGTTCACCGTCTTCAAGACGATCCACTACGTGGAGCACGCCGAACTGACCGCGACCAGCGAGGTCGTGGAGACCGGTGAGGTGATGTGCTTCACCGGCCGGGACTTCGTCATCACCGTCCGGCACGGCGGCCAGGGCTCCCTGCGCGCCCTGCGCCACCGCCTCCAGGACGATCCGGAGCTGCTCGCCAAGGGCCCGTCCGCCGTGCTGCACGCCATCGCCGACCATGTGGTCGACGGGTACATCGCGGTGGCGGAGGCCGTGCAGGACGACATCGACGAGGTGGAGATCGATGTCTTCTCCACCCCGGCGAAGGGCTCCGCGCGCGGCGCGGACGCGGGCCGGATCTACCAACTCAAGCGCGAGGTGCTGGAGTTCAAGCGGGCGGTGTCGCCGCTGCTGCGCCCCATGCAGCTGCTGAGCGAGCGTCCGATGCGGCTGATCGACCCCGACATCCAGAAGTACTTCCGCGATGTCGCCGACCACCTCGCCCGGGTCCAGGAAGAGGTCCTCGGCTTCGACGAGCTGCTGAACTCGATCCTCCAGGCCAATCTGGCGCAGGCGACGGTCACGCAGAACGAGGACATGCGCAAGATCACCTCCTGGGCGGCGATCATCGCCGTGCCGACGATGATCTGCGGGGTCTACGGCATGAACTTCGCCTACATGCCGGAGCTGGAGTGGAAGTTCGGCTATCCGCTGGTGCTCGGCGTCATCGGGGTGGTCTGTTTCTCGATCCACCGCATCCTCAAGCGCAACGGCTGGCTGTGAGCACGGCCCGATCCGGACGAGAAGCCCCGAGGCCCGTCTAAGCTCGCCCCCATGACTGACGCCGCCGCGACCGCCCCCGACGCCGGCCTGCTGGAGCGGGCCCTCGCCGAGGAGGCCACCAAGAAGTCCGGCCTGGTCTGGGTCCGGGCCTCGGGGCCCGCCCGCGCCGTCTGGCACGTCTGGCACGAGGGCGCGGCGCTCCTGGTCGGCGACGGCCCCGGCGAGCAGCCCCTGCCGGAGGGCCTGGCCGACGGCGGCCGCGCCGAGGTGACCGTACGCAGCAAGGACAAGGGCGGCCGGATCGTCGCCTGGAGTGCGGCGGTGCGTTTTCTGACGCCGCACTCCGAGGAGTGGGACGCGGCGGTCGCCGAGCTCAAGGGCAAGCGGCTGAACGCGCCGGACGCCGAGGAGATGCCCGAGCGGTGGGCGCGCACGTGCACGGTGGTGCGGCTGACGCCCGAGGCGGTGAGCACCGCGCTGCCGGACACCTCGCTGGCGGCCGTTCCGCTGCCGACCGCGGCCACCACCCGGGAGCCCGTCCCGGCGGCGGTCCCCCGGCTGCTGCTGAAGCGCCGCAGAAAGGGCTGAGCGGGGCCCGGCCCGGGGCTCAGCCGGAGGACTTGGGGAGCTGGCCGCCGTAGTCGACGGTGTCGTCCTCCTCGGGGGCCTCCAGCGGGAAGGCCTGCCCCCAGTCGGCCAGCGAGACCGTTCCCCCGCCGCCGCCGCGGGCCACCCGTACCGGATACGGCTCCTTCTCCAGCGAGACGTCGAAGGCCCCGCCCTCCCCCTTGCCGCCGAGGATCTGGACGGTGCGCTGCCCGGCGACGGTGTCCCGGCCACCCTTGTTGAGCGTGCCGTGGAGCGCGAGGAGCCCGTCGAGCAGGACCTTCTTGTCGGTGAAGCCGCGCAGCTGGCGGTAGCTCGGGTCGCCCTCGGGGACCTTCACGTACTTGCCGCCCAGCTTGTCGGCGGCGGCCGCGTCGGCGGTCTCGCTCTCGCCCCCACTGCCCTCGTGGGTCCAGAACTCGGCGGGCGCCTTGAGGTACAGCTCGTCCTCGACCCGCAGCAGCGCGAAGCTCTGCTTCTTCGAGGTCACCGAGCCCATGCCGCCCTCGGCGTTGAGCTTCATGTCCAGCTCGTAGGTGCCGCCCTTGCTGACGAGCGTGCCCGACAGGCGTACGGCGCTGGCCGCGTCGGCCGCCGCTCTGGCCTTCTTGTCGATCTCGGCGGCGGAGAGTTTGGCGACGCCGTTGGTCCCCTTGTCCGGGTCCTCCTCCGTGCCGCAGGCGGCCAGGGCCACGGTGAGCCCTCCGCACAGCACGAG
The DNA here is from genome assembly GCA_014649555.1 of Streptomyces globisporus. Taxonomy (GTDB): domain Bacteria; phylum Actinomycetota; class Actinomycetes; order Streptomycetales; family Streptomycetaceae; genus Streptomyces; species Streptomyces globisporus. The sequence continues at coordinate 514,112 of BMTG01000001.1, forward strand.
AGCGAGGGCGGTCCGGCGATGGTTCCGCACGGCCGGGGCAAAAGAGGTCACGGGCGCACTGCCTCTCCACTGCGATCGGGGGTAGCAGACGGCAGCGTACCCGGGGAGCGCACGCCGTCCGGCAGCCAGCCGTACGGACGGGTCCGCCGGGGCGCGGCACGGCGGTACGGGCTAGCCTGATCCCGGCGTACCGGCGAAATCCGCTGGTCGGCGACGGCGGGCCGGGACGGTCCGGGACGCACGTCCACGGACCGGACGAAACGGTTCCGGTCGGATGACGAACCGGTTCCCGCCGGATACGGGACCACACGGACACGGACGGACGAAGGAGGCGGCGGATGGCGGCGGTCACCCCCAGGGTCTTCGTCTCGCACCTGTCCGGGGTGCCCGTCTTCGACCCCAACGGCGACCAGGTCGGCCGGGTCCGCGACCTGGTGGCGATGTTGCGGGTCGGCGGGCGGCCGCCGCGCATCCTGGGCCTGGTGGTCGAGGTGATCAGCCGCCGCCGTATCTTCCTGCCGATGACCCGGGTGACGGGCGTCGAGTCCGGCCAGGTCATCACCACCGGCGTCGTCAACATGCGGCGCTTCGAGCAGCGGCCCACCGAGCGGCTCGTCCTCGGCGAGTTCCTGGACCGCAGGGTCCGGCTGGTCGAGGGTGACGAGGAGGTCACCGTCCTGGACGTGGCCATCCAGCAGCTGCCGGCCCGCCGCGACTGGGAGATCGACAAGTACTTCGTCCGCAAGGGACGCGGCGGTGCGCTGCGCCGCAAGGGCGAGACGCTGACGGTGGAGTGGTCGGCGGTCAGCGGCTTCTCGCTGGAGGAGCACGGGCAGGGCGCGGAGAACCTGGTCGCCACGTTCGAGCGGCTGCGGCCCACCGACGTGGCCAACGCTCTGCACCACCTCTCGCCCAAGCGCCGGGTGGAGGTGGCCGCCGCCCTGGACGACGACCGGCTCGCCGACGTCCTGGAGGAGCTGCCCGAGGACGACCAGGTGGAGATCATCGGCAAGCTCGCCGAGGAACGGGCCGCCGACGTCCTGGAGGCGATGGACCCCGACGACGCGGCGGACCTGCTCTCGGAGCTGCCGGAGGACGACAAGGAACGGCTGCTGGCGCTGATGCGGCCGGACGACGCCGCCGACGTACGCCGCCTGATGTCGTACGAGGAGCGCACGGCGGGCGGTCTGATGACGACCGAGCCGATCGTGCTGCGCCCGGACGCCACGGTGGCGGACGCGCTCGCCCGGGTGCGGCAGGCGGACCTGTCTCCCGCGCTGGCGGCGCAGGTGTACGTGTGCCGCTCGCCCGACGAGACCCCGACGGGCAAGTACCTGGGCACGGTGCACTTCCAGCGGCTGCTGCGCGACCCGCCGTTCACCCTGGTCAGCTCGATCGTGGACAGCGATCTGGTGCCGCTGCGGCCGGACACCCCGCTGCCGCTGGTCACCAGCTATCTGGCCGCGTACAACATGGTCTCGGCCCCGGTCGTGGACGAGAGCGGTTCGCTGCTGGGCGCGGTGACCGTGGACGACGTCCTGGACCATCTGCTGCCGGACGACTGGCGTGAGACGGACCTGACGGATCTGCACGGGGAGGAGGGGGTCGATCGTGGCGGGCGATGAGCGGGCCAAGGCCTCCTCGACCGGTTCCTCCGGTCTGGTGCGGCCCCCGCGCACCCGGCTGGACCAGCCGAAGGCGCCGCGCCGGCGGCTGCTGCCGGAGTACGACCCGGAGGCGTTCGGCCGGTTCTCGGAGCGGATCGCGCGCTTCCTGGGGACCGGGCGGTTCATCGTCTGGATGACGCTGATCATCATCCTCTGGGTGCTGTGGAACATCTTCGCGCCCAAGGACCTGCGGTTCGACCAGTACCCGTTCATCTTCCTGACGCTGATGCTCTCGCTCCAGGCCTCGTACGCCGCGCCGCTGATCCTCCTCGCGCAGAACCGGCAGGACGACCGCGACCGGGTCACGCACGAGCAGGACCGCAAGCAGAACGAGCGCTCCATCGCCGACACCGAATACCTGACGCGCGAGATCGCGGCCCTGCGGATGGGCCTGGGCGAGGTCGCCACCCGGGACTGGATCCGCTCGGAGCTCCAGGACATGGTGAAGGACATGGAGGAGCGGCAGGTGCTGTTCCCGGCCGAGAGTGACGAAGGCGACCGCTGACGGGCTACCCGTCCGTGGGCCCGCGCGCCGTAACATCGTCTGTATGGCTACGGAAGACGCGGTGCTTGAGGCACTGTCGACAGTGAACGACCCGGAGATCCACCGCCCGATCACCGAGCTGGGCATGGTGAAATCGGTCGAGATCGATCCTGACGGTGTAGTCGCTGTCACGGTGTATCTCACGGTCTCCGGCTGCCCGATGCGCGACACGATCACCCGGAACGTGACCGACGCGGTCGCCCGGGTCGAGGGCGTCTCGCGGGTCGACGTGACCCTCGACGTCATGAGCGACGAACAGCGCAAGGAGCTGGCGAGCTCGCTGCGCGGCGGCACCGCCGAGCGGGAGGTGCCCTTCGCCCAGCCCGGCTCGCTGACCCGGGTGTACGCGGTCGCCTCCGGCAAGGGCGGCGTCGGCAAGTCCTCGGTGACGGTGAACCTCGCCGCGGCGATGGCGGCCGACGGGCTGAAGGTCGGCGTCGTGGACGCCGACATCTACGGGCACAGCGTGCCCCGGATGCTCGGCGCGGACGGCAAGCCCACCCAGGTCGAGAACATGATCATGCCGCCGTCCTCGCACGGCGTGAAGGTCATCTCCATCGGTATGTTCACCCCGGGCAACGAGCCCGTGGTGTGGCGCGGTCCGATGCTGCACCGGGCGCTCCAGCAGTTCCTCGCCGATGTGTACTGGGGCGACCTGGACGTCCTGCTGCTCGACCTGCCGCCGGGCACCGGCGACATCGCGATCTCGGTGGCGCAGCTCGTGCCGGGCGCCGAGATCCTGGTCGTCACGACCCCGCAGCAGGCGGCGGCCGAGGTCGCCGAGCGGGCCGGCTCGATCGCCGTTCAGACCCACCAGAAGATCGTCGGCGTGGTGGAGAACATGTCGGGCATGCCGTGCCCGCACTGCGACGAGATGGTCGACGTGTTCGGCTCGGGCGGCGGCGCGCGGGTCGCGGAGGGCCTGACCCGCACGATCGGCGCCGAGGTGCCGGTGCTCGGCGCGATCCCGATCGACCTGCGGCTGCGCGAGGGCGGCGACGAGGGCAAGCCGGTCGTCCTGTCCGACCCCGACTCCCCGGCCGGCAGCGCGCTGCGCTCGATCGCGGCGAAGCTGGGCGGCCGTCAGCGCGGCCTGTCGGGCATGTCTCTGGGGATCACCCCGCGCAACAAGTTCTGACGCGCACAGCCGGTACATACGGACGACAGGGCGGGCCGGTGGTCATCCGGCCCGCCCTGCCGCGTGCTGGTCGTGCTTCGTGCTCCCGCCGTCGTTACCCGTACGTCTCGATGTCCTTGATGACCGCGAAGCCGAGACCGTACGCGCTCATCCCCCGGCCGTACGCCCCGATGTGCACGCCCTCGTGGGCGGATCCGGCGAGGACCCAGCCGAACTCGGACTCGCGGTAGTGGAACTCCACTGGAACCCCGTCCACCGGCAGGGAGAGCGTCGTCCAGGGCGCGCTGCCGAGGTCGTCGGCGAGGGTGAACGCGGTCTCGGTCTGCTGGTCCAGCCAGTCGTCCCGCAGAGTGTGGTCCATCTGCGGCGGCCAGGTGTACGCCAGCAGGCCGGAGCCCGCGAGCCAGGCCGCCGAGGACACCGTGGTGGCGTCCAGCACGCCCGTACCGTCACCGCTGCGCCGCACGGGGCTCGCGGCCACCGTGATCACCGCGGCGAACCGCTCCTTGTCGGCGGAGCCGTCCGACTTCACCGACGGCTCGTCACCGTGCCCCGTCGCACCGTGCTGCACGGTGCCGTCGGCCGCGGTGCCGACCTGCATCAGCCAGCGCGGGCCCGTGAAGGCCTCGTCCAGCCCGTACCAGGGGAAGGTCGCCGCCCGGTAGCCGTCGACAGCCTGCCGGGCTGCCGGGGCCTCCTGCGGCTCCTCCGCCGTGGCCGTGCCCGGGACACCGTCCGTATCAATCCGACTCGTCGTCTCCATGTGCGCGGCCGCTCCTCGATCGGTCAGGATCCGGAGCGGCCCGCCCCCCGCGGGCTTGGGCGTCCTCGCAACCGGACAGATGGAGAATAGCGATACCGTCCGGACGAGTCGGGATTGACCGGGGCTCAGGTGGCGTCGGAGTCGAACGGCGGGCGCTCGGGCTGAGCGGGCGAGGGGGCCTTCTTCAGCAGGTCAGGAGCGGTGTCGCCGGTCTTGGTGAGGCTGGTGGAGGGGGCGCCGGCCGACGCGCCCGCAGAGCCGTTCGCCGCACTGTTGGCGGTATCGGACGCGGCCGGGGTGCGGCCGTTGACCGCGTCGGTGACGTCGGCCAGATCCTTGCGCAGGTCGAAGCTCTCGCGGATCTCCTTCAGCCCCAGGTCGTCGTTGCCGTCCATCAGCTGCTTGCGGACGAACGTCTTGGGGTTGAGGTCCTCGAACTCGAAGTCCTTGAACTGCGGGCCCAGCTCGGTGCGGATGTCTTCCTTGGCGCTGTCCGAGAACTCGCGGATCTTGCGGATGGTGCGCGTGACGTCCTGGATCAGCTTGGGCAGCTTGTCGGGGCCGAAGACCAGCACGGCCAGCACCCCGAGCGTCAGCAGCTCCAGTGCGCCGATGTCATTGAACACCTTGTTGCTCCTCGTGTTCTCCGCGTGTTCTCCGTGCGATCGCGGCCCGGGTCCCCCTGCGGCCCGGACCGGTCAAAGGTACCTGTCGAAGGTGTCCGGGCGGTACCTCGCGGTGGCGCTCACATGCCGGATCACGTGCCGCTCGCCGAACCGAGCTTCAGGGTCACGGTCCGTTCCTCGCCGCCGCGGGTCAGCTTGAGGTCGAGATCGTCGCCCGGGCGGTGGGCCCGGATCTTCACGATCAGCTCCTCGCCGCTGTGCACGCGCTGGCCCTCGACCTGCGTGATGACGTCGCCGGACTTGATGCCCGCCTTGTCCGCGGGGCCGTCCTTGGCGACGGCGGGCCCGCCATCGGCGTCCTTGGTGCCGACCTTGGCCCCGTCGCCGGTGTACTTCATGTCCAGCGTGACGCCGATCACCGGGTGGGTGGCCTTGCCGGTGCTGATCAGCTCCTCGGCGACGCGCTTGCCCTGGTTGATGGGTATCGCGAAGCCCAGGCCGATGGAACCGGACTGGCCGCCGGACTCGGGGCCCCCGCCGCTGTCGGCCGCGCGGATGGCGCTGTTGATGCCGATGACGTGGGCCTTGGAGTCGACGAGGGGGCCGCCGGAGTTGCCCGGGTTGATGGGGGCGTCGGTCTGGAGGGCGTCGACATAGCTGATGTCGCTGCCGTCGCCCTTCTCGCCGCCCGCGGTGATGGGCCGCTGCTTGGCGCTGATGATGCCCGAGGTCACCGTGTTGGACAGGTCGAAGGGGGCGCCGATGGCCACCACGGGGTCGCCGACCCGGACGTTGTCCGAGTTGCCCAGAGGCAGGGGCTTGAGGCCGGAGACCCCGCGGACCCGGACGACCGCGAGGTCGTAGCCGCTGTCCTTGCCGACGAGCTCGGCGGAGGCCGTCTCACCGGTGCTGAACGTGACGGTGATGTCGCCGCTGGATCCGGCCGGGGCGACGACGTGGTTGTTGGTCAGGATGTGGCCCTGCCCGTCGAGGACGAAGCCGGTGCCGGTGCCGGATTCGGCGGTGCCGCTGACGTGCAGGGTGACCACGCTGGGCAAGGCGCTGGCGGCGATGCCGGCAACGCTGTCGGGGGCCCGGTCGCCGTTGTCGCGGCCCGCCTGGGGCAGCTCGACGGTGGTCAGCCCGCCGTTGCGCTCGATGTACGCGCCGACTCCGCCGCCGATGCCGCTGGCGACCAGAGCCAGCAGGAGCACCCCGACGAAGGCCCCGCCGCGCCGCTTCTTCTTCCGCCCGGGCTCGGCACCCTCGGGCGGACCGGGCCGGGTGAACGGCTGCCCCGGAGCGCCCCAGGGGTCGTACTGGAGCCACTGCGTCTGCTGGTGCTGCTGGCCGGGGGCCGAGTGAGCGGGCTGCTGGGCGTTCGCGTGGGCCTGGGGCGGCGGTGCGTAGGTGTCGGTGGGCGCGGGGTGCGGGGGCGGGAAGGCGTCGGTCGGCCCGGGCTGTGGGGCCGCGAAGCCTCCGGCGGGCTGGGCGTGCGGGGGCGTGTGGCCGTCGGTGGGCGCGGGATGCGGGGCGGGGGCCGGGATTCCGGCGCCGTTCGTCGCGGGGTACCGCGGGGACGGATCTCCGGCCCCCGGCGGTACGACGGTGCCGTGGGCCGGGGTCGGCCGCTGCACCGGCGGGGCGGGCGCCCAGGGACCGGGGCCTCCGTAGGGCGGGGTGCTGTACTCGTCGGGCTCATGCAGCGGCTGCCCGGACGGCCGGGGGCGCGGAATCTCCTGCCCTCCGGGCTCGTCGGCCGCGGCGGATGCCGATGCGGAGTCCGGCGCGACCGGAGCCGGGGAGGACGGTGCCGGGGTCGGCGCCTGGTCCGGAACGGCCGACGCCCGTGCGGGCCCCTCCGGCTCCGGGGCGCCCGTCGGGGCCGGGCCGCCCGCCGGCTCCGGGTGGTCGGCGCGCCTCGCCGTGGGGCGGCTCCACCACTTCGCCTGCGGCCCGGTGGGCTTCCCGTCGTCCATGCTCTCCCCGCAACTGGCCTCTGTCGTACGCCCCCCAGAGGCGTCCCTCACCGGAATTCAACCAGGTTTGCGAAACCCTGCGCAGGGTCCCGTCAGGGCCGGGGGGAAAGCGGGCTCGCCAGATCGTTGGCGGGCGAGCCGGGGGGCGGCTCCGAGGGCAGCGAGGAGGGAACCGTCTTCGGCACCGCACCGCTGCCGAGCGCCGCCGCCAGCAGCGGGGTGCCCGAGGCCGCCGGGCGTATCAGCGGCGGCACGGACACGTTCAGCACGGGGAGCATGAACGGGTGTCCGCCCGAGGCCGAAGCGCCGAACAGCGGCGGAGCGGTCGGCGGACCCTGCCGGTTAACCGGAGGGGTGACGGCCGGAACCACCGGGGTCGTTCCGGTCAGCGACGGGGGCACCGCCTTCGTCCCGGTCCCGGCGCTGCCGGTGCCCGGCTGCTCGGCCGCCCGGCCGTCGCCGGTCACCGCGAGGGCACCGCCGCCCCGGCGGCTGACCGCCGTGGCGCCGTTCTCGGCGCGGGTCTCGGCGTCGAGCGGGGTGACGTTGTTCCCGGCGCCCTCGGCGCGCAGGGAGGATTCGGGGCCGGAGTCCAGCGGCAGGGTGCCGCCCAGCGCGATCGCCGCGAGGGAGACGGCGCTGGCCGCGGCGAACGCGAAGCGCCGCCCGCGCCAGGGCGAGCGGTCCGCTTCCCGCCCCACTTCGTGTATGCGGAAGGCCGAACCGGAGGCGGCCCCGCCGCGCAGCACGGCGGTGGAGCCGTGCGTGGCGGGGAGGTAGCCGAAGCCGTCCAGCGGGGAGGACGCGGTGTCGGCGCCCGAGGGCCGCAGCCCGGGGAAGAACTCGTCGGCGAAGGGCCCCCGGCCGCCGAACGGTCCACCGGAGCCGGTGCCGTCGCCGCCGGGACCCCCGGGAAGGCCCTGCAGACGGGCCAGGAACCCCTCGGAGGGCGAGGGTGAGGCGGACATGGCGAAGGCGCTCTTGAGGCGGCGCTGGGCGTCGGCCTCGGCCTTGCACTTGGCGCAGGTCGCCAGGTGGGCCAGGACCCGCTCACGGGCGTCGTGTTTCAGCTCGCCGTCGACCAGGGCGGCGAGCCGGTCCCCCAGGTGCGCTTCGGCAGGGGTGGGACCGGTCGGTCCTGTGCCACTCACGCCAGTCCGCCCTCCCCCGCCAGGACCGCGTCCGCCAGGGAGCGCTGCTCGGCGCGGGCCTCGGGCGAACGGTGCTTGAGCGCCTTGCGCAGGTGCGAGCGGCCGCGGTGGATCCGGCTGCGCACGGTCCCGAGCTTCACCCCGAGGGTCGCGGCGATCTCCTCGTAACTGAGGCCCTCGATGTCGCAGAGGACCACGGCCGCACGGAATTCGGGCGCGAGGGTGTCCAGCGCCTGCTGCACGTCGGCGTCGAAGTGGGTGTCGTTGAAGATCTGCTGCGGGGACGGCTCACGGCTCGGCAGCCGCTCGGCCGCGTCGTCGCCGAGCGAGTCGAAGCGGATGCGCTGCTTGCGCCGGACCATGTCCAGGAAGAGGTTGGTCGTGATGCGGTGCAGCCAGCCCTCGAAGGTGCCGGGCGTGTACGTCGACAGCGAGCGGAACACTCTGACGAACACCTCCTGGGTGAGGTCCTCGGCATCGTGCTGGTTTCCCGTCAGCCGGTAGGCAAGGCGGTACACGCGACCGCTGTGCGTGCTGACGATCTCTTCCCATGAGGGCGGGGTCCACGCCTGAGAGTCCGCATCAGAGGCGAAGGTCGCGGTCGGTGCGGAGTCTTCGGAAGAACGGTCAGCAATGTTGGTCACGGATTTCGGCTCACCGGCCGACCTGAGCAGGCGCCGCAGCACCCCTCCCCGGTCCACAGGCGCAGCCGCACCTCCCCTATCGGCTCTGGTGGTGTCCAGTGGAGCCCCTACCATAGCCACCTCGCCCGTTAGCTCCGGATAAGCCTTTTCCCTGTTGGGGCCGGGCGTCGCCCGGGGCTTTCACCCAGCTCACCGGTCCGATCCGCGGACCCGGTCGCTGCGCTTTCCCCACTCCTTGCACAACGCCCGGTCCCATCTGCGGGTTCCCGGGTCCAGCGGATACAGTCACCGTTGCGCCAACTACGGGGACAGGAGAGGGTCATTACCGCCAACCGGCAGACGAGCTGGGCGTTCGCCGACGCCTTTGTCGCCGAGGACGAAGCACTGCACGTGGCCCGTGAGCGGGCTCGCGAGCTGGGGCTTCGCCCGGTGTCACCGGGCACCGGCGCCGCGCTGCGCCTGCTGGCCGCCGCCGCGGACGCCAAAGCGGTGGCGGAAATCGGTACGGGCACGGGCGTGTCCGGCATCTATCTCCTGCACGGCATGCGGCCGGACGGGGTGCTGACCACGGTGGACCCCGAGCCCGAGCGTCAGCAGTTCGCCCGGGAGGCGTTCCGCGCGGCGGGTTTCGCCACCAACCGGGCCCGGTTCATCCCCGGCCGCGCCCTGGACGTCCTGCCCCGGCTCGCGGACGGCGGTTACGACCTCGTCTTCTGCGACGGCGACCGGCTGGAGAGCCTCGACGTGCTCGCTGAATCGTTGCGCCTGCTGCGTCCGGGTGGTCTGGTCTGTTTCGAGGGCGTCTTCGCGGACGGCCGCACCGTCGACTCCGCCGCCCAGCCGGCCGAGGTGCTGCGGCTGCGGGAGCTGCTGCGCGCGGCGCGCGAGAGCCAGGAGCTGATGTCGACCCTGCTGCCGGTCGGCGACGGGCTGCTCTGCGCGGTCCGGCGCGGCTGAGCGGCCTCGGGCCTGTCGTCGAACTGCCGCCTGCCGCGCGATGCCTGGCCCCAGGGAGAACTGACCAGCGAACGCACGACTGCCCGGCACGGAGACCGTGCCGGGCAGTCGTGAAGGTGATGGGCGTTCCGCGTCAGCCGACGACCTTCTTCAGCGCGTCGCCGAGGGCATCGGCCTCGTCCGGAGTCAGCTCGACAACAAGCCGACCGCCGCCTTCGAGCGGAACGCGCATGACGATGCCCCGCCCCTCCTTTGTCACCTCGAGCGGGCCGTCGCCCGTCCGCGGCTTCATGGCCGCCATGCTCGTTCCCCTTCCTGAAACCAGCTCATCGCAACCGGCGGCCCCATGACAGGCGCTGCCTCACCGGCATCGAACACATTGCTTCTTCACCATTATCCCGCATCAACGACCCCGATGACCAACATCGGTCTGCATCGCTTGCGCAACGCGCTTTCCCAAAACCACCCAATTCGGCGATCCGGCTGCGATACTGCGCCGCCCCGGACCCCCAGGTGAGAGCCAATTGTTAGACGCAGGTCACATCTCTGCCCCGGTCCGCGTCGGCCATGCTTGCCTGCAAGGAGCAACGACGCCCGAGCAGCGAGGGGAAACCGGAATGGCCGACGAGCAGGCGAACACCGTTCTGTACGACGTGAGCGAGGGGCTCGCGACGATCACGCTCAACCGACCCGACGCGATGAACGCGCTGAGCACGGCGGCGAAGGTCGCGCTGCGGGACGCGCTGCTGGAGGCGTCGGCGGACCCGGAGGTCCGGGCGGTGCTGCTCACGGCCACCGGGCGCGCCTTCTGCGTCGGCCAGGATCTCAAGGAGCACATCGCCACACTCGCGGCGACCCGGGACGCGGGCGGCGGCAACGCGCTGAGCACGGTGCGGGAGCACTACAACCCGATCGTGCGGGCGATCACGGAGATGGCGAAGCCGGTCGTGGCCGGGGTGAACGGCGTCGCGGCCGGGGCCGGGTTCGGTTTCGCGCTCGCGGCGGACTACCGGGTGGTCGCGGACACCGCCTCCTTCAACACCTCGTTCGCGGGCGTCGCGCTCACCGCCGACTCGGGCGTGTCCTGGACCCTGCCCCGGCTGATCGGGCAGAGCCGCGCCGCCGATCTGCTGTTCTTCCCGCGGTCGATCTCCGCGCAGGACGCGCTGGAGCTGGGGATCGTCAACCGGGTCGTCCCGGCGGACGAGCTGCCCGAGCAGGCGGCGGCGGTGGCCCGCACCCTGGCAGCCGGGCCCACGGTGGCGTACGCGGCGCTGAAGGAGTCGATGGCGTACGGCGCCGGGCACACGCTCGCCGAGACCCTGGAGAAGGAGGACGAACTCCAGACCCGGGCGGGCGCGTCGCAGGACCACACCATCGCGGTGGAGGCGTTCCTCGCCAAGGAGAAGCCGGTCTACCTCGGGAAGTAACGGCGGCTCAGCTGGATGCGCTGCCGCCGCCGCGCGCCACGCAGTCCGCGAGATGGTCGTCGACCAGTCCGCAGGCCTGCATCAGCGCGTAGGCGGTGGTGGGGCCGACGAAGCGGATCGAGCGCTTCTTCAGCTCCTTGGCGAGCGCGGTGGACTCCGGCGTGACGGCCGGAACGTCCGACAGCGTGCGCGGGGCGGGCCGGCCGGCCGGGTCGGGGGCGTAGGACCAGATCAGCTCGTCCAGCTCGCCGGCCGGCCAGCCGGCGAGCACCTTCGCGTTGGCGAGGGTCGCGTCGACCTTGGCCTTGTTGCGGATGATCCCCGGGTCGGCCAGGAGCCGTTCCCGGTCGGTGCCGGTGAACTTCGCGACCGCCTCGATCCGGAACCCCTCGAAGGCGGTACGGAAGGTCTCGCGGCGGCGCAGGATCGTGAGCCAGGAGAGCCCGGACTGGAAGGCCTCCAGGCAGAGCCGCTCGAACAGGGCGTCGTCCCCGTGGACCGGCCGGCCCCACTCGGTGTCGTGGTAGGCGAGGTAGTCCTCGGTGGACAGGCCCCAGGGGCAGCGCGGTTTGCCGTCGGGGGCGGCCACGGCTCCGCCGCTCATCGGCCGTCCTCCTCGGTGCCGTCCGGGCCGTCCGCGCGGTCGGCCGGTTCCGCCGCGGGCCGGTCGCCGGGCTGCTTGAACAGGTCGGTGCCCGTCGTCACCGCGGCCGCCCGGTCCCCGGCCAGGGTGGATTCCAGCTCCGCGATCCGGGCGTCGCGCTCGGCCAGCTCGGCGCCGAGCCGGGACAGCGCCTCGTCGACGTCCACCATCCGGTAGCCGCGCAGGGCCATGGGCAGGCGCAGCGCCTCGACGTCCGCCCGGCCGACGGGGCGGGCGGCGGGCAGCGGGTCCGTGAACCGCTCGGGCGGTACGTCCTGGAGCACGGCGCTCCCACCGCCCCCGACCACCGCGAGGGTGACCGCGGTGACGACCACGACCATCGTGAGCAGCAAGAACCAGAACACGCGCATCTCCCCGGGGGCGGAAACCTCGTCCGGCTCCGATCGTGCCATGCGGCACCGACAGGTCGGGGCCGGGCCACGAAAGGCCGTAGGGTCGGCAGGCGGGTCGTAGCCGGTTATCTGAGGAGGAAAGACGGGATGCGCAGCGGGGCACTCAGGCTGGGGCGGCGGGAATTCGGTCCGCACGAGCCGGTGATCATGGCGATCGTGAACCGGACCCCGGACTCCTTCTACGACCAGGGCGCCACGTTCCGGGACGAGCCGGCGCTCGCCCGGGTCGAGCAGGCGGTGGCCGAGGGCGCGGCGATCATCGACATCGGCGGGGTGAAGGCGGGCCCCGGCGAGGAGGTGACCGCCGAGGAGGAGGCGCGCCGCACGGTCGGGTTCGTCGCCGAGGTCCGCCGCCGCCACCCGGACGTGGTGATCAGCGTGGACACCTGGCGGCACGACGTGGGCGCGGCGGTCTGCGAGGCCGGGGCGGACGTGCTGAACGACGCGTGGGGCGGGGTGGACCCGAAGCTGGCGGAGGTCGCCGCGCGGTACGGGGCGGGGCTGGTGTGCACACACGCGGGCGGCGCGGAGCCGCGGACGCGGCCGCACCGGATCGCGTACGACGATGTCATGGCGGACATCCTGCGCGTGACGGTGGGGCTCGCGGAGCGGGCGGTCGAGCTCGGGGTGCGGCCGGACGGGATCATGATCGATCCGGGGCACGACTTCGGGAAGAACACGCGGCATTCGCTGGAGGCGACGCGGCGTCTTGAGGAGATGGCCGGGACCGGGTGGCCGGTGCTGGTGTCCCTGTCCAACAAGGACTTCGTGGGCGAGACGCTGGACCGGCCGGTGAAGGAGCGGGTCATCGGGACGCTGGCGACGACGGCGGTGTCGGCGTGGCTGGGGGCGCGGGTGTACCGGGTGCATGAGGTGGCGGAGACGCGGCAGGTTCTGGACATGGTGGCGTCCATCGCCGGGCATCGGCCGCCGGCGGTGGCCCGGCGGGGGCTGGCGTAGACCTGACGCCTGCCCCGGCGGGCGGGGCCCGGGGCGCTGCCCCTGGGGCCCCGCTCCTCAAGCGCCGGACGGGCTTGATTTTGCGCGGCCCAGCCGGCCCGCCCGGCGCCGGGAAAAAGATGTCCTCAATCGCCGGACGGGCTTGATGGTGGCCGGGCAGGCTCGATGGTGGCCGGGCAGGCTTGATGGTCGCCGGGCAGGCTAAGAAACAGCTACCGCCCTACCTCCTTCGTCACCAGCATCACCGCTTCCTCCACGTCGTCCGTCACGTGGAACAGCAGCAGGTCCTTCTCCGAGGCCTTGCCCTGGGCCACCACCGTGTCGCGGAGCCAGTCGATCAGGCCGCCCCAGTACGCCGTGCCGAACAGGACGATCGGGAAGCGGGTGACCTTGCCGGTCTGGACGAGGGTCAGGGCCTCGAAGAGTTCGTCGAGGGTGCCGAGGCCGCCGGGCAGGACCACGAAGCCCTGGGCGTACTTCACGAACATCGTCTTGCGGACGAAGAAGTAGCGGAAGTTGACGCCGATGTCGACGTGCGGGTTGAGGCCCGATTCGAAGGGCAGCTCGATGCCGAGGCCGACCGAGACGCCCTTGGACTCCCGGGCGCCCTTGTTGGCCGCCTCCATCGCGCCCGGGCCGCCGCCGGTGATCACCGCGAAGCCCGCGTCGACCAGGGCCTTGCCGATCGCCACCCCGGCCTCGTACTCCGGCGATCCGGCGGGGGTGCGGGCCGAGCCGAAGACGCTGATCGCGCTCGGCAGTTCGGCGAGCGCGCCGAAGCCCTCGACGAACTCCGACTGGATACGCATCACCCGCCAGGGGTCGGTGTGCACCCACTCGGAGTCGCCCTCGGAGTCCAGCAGCCGCTGATCGGTCGTACCGGGCTGGACCTGCTCCCTGCGGCGCAGGACCGGGCCCAGCCACTGTTCCCCGGGGCTGACCGCGCCCTCGGGAACCTCCGCACCCTCGGGGATCCGTGCGTCTTCGGCGTTGCCCATGTTCCGCTCCCTCCACCAACCTGCTTCGTCCGGCCAGCGTAGATCGGCGGAGGTTACGGAGGGGGGAATGTCGTGCGTCGAGCGGTCAGCGGGTCAGTCGGTGAGCCAGGAGCGGAGGCGCTCCTCGCAGTGGGTGATCTTGTCGACGGCCACGTGCTCGTCCCGCTTGTGGGCGTACATCGGGTCACCGGGTCCGTAGTTCACCGCGGGGACGCCGAGCCCGCCGAAGCGGGAGACGTCGGTCCAGCCGAACTTGGGCCGGGCCGTGCCGCCGACGGCGGTCATGAACGCCTGCGCGGCGGGGTGGGAGAGGCCGGGCATGGCGGCGCCGGAGTGGTCGTCGATGACGATCTCGGCCACGCCGCAGTCGGCGAAGACCTCGCGGACGTGGGCGACGGCCTCCTCCTCGGTGCGGTCGGGGGCGTAGCGGTAGTTCACGACGACGGTGCAGGCGTCCGGGATGACGTTGGTGGCGACGCCGCCCTCGATACCGACCGCGTTGAGGCCCTCGTGGTATTCGAGGCCGTCGATGACGGGGCGGCGGGGCTCGTACGCGGCGAGGGCGGCCAGGATCGGGGCGGCGGCGTGGACCGCGTTGGACCCCATCCAGCTGCGCGCCGAGTGGGCCCGCTCCCCCGCCGTGCGCAGGTGGACCCGCAGGGTGCCCTGGCAGCCGCCCTCGACCTCGCCGTCGGAGGGCTCCAGCAGGACGGCGAAGTCTCCGGCGAGCCACTCGGGGTGCGCGTCGGCGATGTGGCCGAGGCCGTTGAGGTGGGCGGCGACCTCTTCGTTGTCGTAGAAGATGAAGGTCAGGTCGCGGTTGGGCGCGGGGACCGTCGCGGCGATCCGGAGCTGGACGGCGACGCCGGACTTCATGTCGGAGGTCCCGCAGCCCCAGAGGATGCCGTCCGCGTCGAGGCGGGAGGGCACGTTGTCGGCGATCGGCACGGTGTCGATGTGCCCGGCGAGGACGACTCGCTCGGCACGGCCCAGGTTCGTGCGGGCGACGACGTTGTTGCCGTACCGGTCGACGGTGAGGTGCGGCAGGGCGCGCAGGGCCGATTCGATCGCGTCGGCGAGGGCCTTCTCCTCCCCGCTGACCGAGGGGAAGTCGACGAGCCGGGCGGTGAGCGCCGGTCCGTCCAGGGTGAGGTCAAGGGCGGGGTCAAGGGTGCTGTCGGCCATGGCCCCGACCCTAAGCGACTGGGGTATCGGCCCCACCCGGGCCCTCCAGTACGGTGGGCCCGTGTCCAGGACAGCCAGCCCTCGCCGACGACGCCTCTTCCGCTACGGGGCCGCCTTCGCCGTGCTCGCGGCCCTGGGCGGCTATCTGGCCGTGCAGTACGACTCCTCCGGTTCGAAGAACCCGCCGCGCTGTGTGGTGGAGGCGAAGGACGGGGACGAGGGTGAGACGCAGCGGTACGAGATGAGCCTCGCCCAGGCCGTCAACGCGGCGACGATCTCCGCGGTGGGCACCACCCGGGGGATGCCCGAGCGGGCGGTGACGATCGCGCTGGCGACCGCGCTCCAGGAGTCCACGCTCCGCAACATCGACTACGGGGACCGGGACTCGCTGGGGCTGTTCCAGCAGCGGCCCTCGCAGGGCTGGGGCAAGCCCGCCCAGCTCATGGACCCGGTCTACTCCGCCGGGGAGTTCTACGACCATCTCGCCGAGGTCCCGGGCTACTCGCGGCTGCCGCTGACCGTGGCCGCGCAGCGCGTGCAGCGCAGCGGGTTCCCGCAGGCGTACGCCAAGCACGAGCCGGACGCCGCGCTGCTCGCGGCGGCGTTGACCGGGCGCCGGCCGGCCTCGCTGAACTGCACCCCGTCGACCGCCACGGCCGAGGGTCCGGGGGATGCCGGGCAGGTGCGGGCCGAGCTGGTGCGGGCCTTCGGCAAGGACGTGCTGCCCACCGCGAAGGCCGCGGGCGCGTCCGCCGCCTCGACCGTCTCGGTGCCCGTCCCGGCGACCTCGGCGCGGGCCGAGGACAAGGCGTCGCCGCGGCGCGCCTGGGAGCTGGCGCACTGGGCCGTGGCGCAGTCCGAGGCGCTGCGGATCGAGCGCGTGAGCTATGCCGACCGGGTCTGGGACGCCGGTACGGGCTGGCGGACGGAAGACGCGAAGGGCGAGGAAACGGGCACGACTGCGGTCAGGATCCAGGTCGTTCAGTAGTACGCCCCGTCACTCGTACGGGCCATGGGGGCCGGGCCCCCGTCCTCTTTCCGCGCGGCTTCTCGCGCCTCTGCACCTCTGCCCCGATTCCCTTGCCCGCCATGGGAAGTGACGGTTCATCGGGTCCCGGCGGTATGGATCGTTTGCCCGGGTTCTTCCGCTGCGGATAATCGGACGCATTACTCAGTCTTTACCTTTGTCCGCCGCAACCTTCCCCTCCCCCGAAGCGGTTGTCAGTGCGTCCGATCACCGGACAGACAGATTCGTGCACAACCCGCTGAAGGAGCATCATGTCCCTCCCCCTGACCCGTCGGATCGCTCGTGCCGCGCTGCTGATCGCCGCTGGCGCGACCCCCGTGGTCGGTGCGGCCGGTGCCGCGAGCGCCGCAGATCTCCCGGCGGCCCCGGAGCTGGGCGGCCTGACCGCCCTGGACGGCGCGAACGTCGGCAACACCCTGGACAGCACCGCTCAGCAGGGCACCCAGGCCGCCGGTGAGACCGGCGGCCGACTCGTCGGCACCGCGCTCCCGGCGGCGGGCGAGACCGTCGGCAAGTCCGCCAAGGTCGCCGTCCCGGCCGCCCAGGAGACCGCCGGCCAGGCCGCGGGCAACGCGGGCGAGGCCGTCGGCGGGGTGGCCGACGCCGCCGGTGGCGGCCTGCCGACCGACGGCCTCGGCGGCGGGCTGCCCACCGACAGCCTCGGCAAGGGCGGCCTGCCCACCGACGCCCTGCCGCTGAACGGCCTGCCGATCGGCTGATCCCCCACGCACATGCCGGAGGGCCTGAGGAGTGCGCACTCCTCAGGCCCTCCGGCATTGCCGGGCCCCGCGCATCCAGGCCCTTCCGCTCATCCGGATCAGGACAGGCGCTTGACCGCCGCCGCCACCCGCTCGTCCGTCGCGGTGAACGCGACCCGCACGAAGCTCGCGCCCGCCGGACCGTAGAAGTCGCCGGGCGCGACCAGGATGCCCCGCTCCGCGAGGTACGCCACGGTGTCCCAGCACGGCTCGTCGCGGGTCGCCCACAGGTAGAGGCTCGCCTCGCTGTGCTCGATGCGGAAGCCGTGCGCCTCCAGGGCCGCACGCAGGGCGAGGCGCCGGTCGGCGTACCGGGCTCGCTGCTCGGAGACGTGCACGTCGTCGCCGAGGGCGGCGACGGTGGCGGCCTGGACGGGGGCGGCCGTCATCATCCCGCCGTGCTTGCGGATCAGCAGCAGCTCACCGAGGACGGCCGCGTCGCCCGCGATGAACGCGGCCCGGTATCCGGCCAGGTTGGAGCGCTTGGAGAGGGAGTGGACCGCCACGATGCCGTCGTAGTGGCCGCCGCAGACGTCCGGGTGGAGCACCGAGACCGGCTCGGCGTCCCAGCCCAGCTCCAGGTAGCACTCGTCGCTGAAGACGAGGACGCCGTGCTCGCGCGCCCAGGCGACGATCCGGGTCAGCTCGTCCTTGGACAGCACCTTGCCGGTCGGGTTGGACGGCGAGTTGAGCCAGAGCAGCTTCAGCCCCGCCGGGTCCAGCTCGGTCGGGTCGTCGTAGACGACGGGCTCGGCGCCGCAGAGCCGGGCGCCGACCTCGTACGTCGGGTAGGCGAGCCGGGGGTAGGCGACCTTGTCGCCCGTGCCGAGCCCGAGCTGCGTCGGCAGCCAGGCCACCAGCTCCTTGGAGCCGACGACCGGCAGCACGTTGGCGTGGGTGACGCCGGCCGCGCCGAGGCGGCGCTCCACCCAGCCGGTGAGCGCGTCCCGCAGGGCCTCGGTGCCCCACACCGTCGGATAGCCGGGGCTGTCCGCGGCGGCGACCAGCGCCCGCTGGATCAGCTCGGGGACCGGGTCGACCGGGGTGCCGACCGACAGGTCCACGATGCCGTCCGGGTGGGCCTGGGCCGTCGACTTGTAGGGCGCGAGCTTGTCCCAGGGGAAGACGGGGAGGCGGGAGGAGACTGCGGACACGGGGCTCTGCTTTCTCGGGGTGTTCGGGTACGGCGGCGGCACGGGGAAACGGCTCGGTCCCGCACGGGGACGAGCCGTACGGGACCGGGCTGCGCGCGTGGTGCCGCCGCTTACTGGTTCTGCGGCGGCAGTCCGGCGACGAACGCGTGGTCGCGCTCGATGAGACCGAGCTTGGAAGCACCGCCCGGCGAGCCGAGGTCGTCGAAGAACTCGACGTTCGCCTTGTAGTAGTCCTTCCACTCCTCCGGGGTGTCGTCCTCGTAGAAGATGGCCTCGACCGGGCAGACCGGCTCACAGGCTCCACAGTCGACGCACTCGTCCGGGTGGATGTACAAGGACCGCTGGCCCTCGTAGATGCAGTCGACGGGGCACTCTTCGATGCAGGCCTTGTCCTTCACGTCGACACAAGGCTGCGCGATGACGTAGGTCACGCTGTCGTTCCTCCTCGGTAGGGCGTTGGCTCTCGCGCGGGAGCGCGGCGTCGTCGATGCCCGCCCCTAGTATCTCCGTTCTCGGGCACGATCCGAACAGGAGGGGCGGACAGAGCTGTGGAATTCACCATCGGCGGACGGCTGGAAGTCCGCATCACACCCGCTGACGTGGGCAAACGCGTGTCCGTGCGGCGCCGGACGGACAGCGGCGGCACGGGCGCGGAGTTCACCGACGTGGTCGGCGTGCTCACATCATGGAACGACGGTGTGGTGTCGATCACACGAAAGAGCGGGGAATCCGTCCACATCGTGGAATCGTCCCTGGTCGCGGGCAAGGTCGTGCCCGCCGCCCCGGTCCGGCGCCGGGGTCCCGCCGCCTCCTTCGAGGAGCTGGCGGCCGTCACCGCGCGCGCCTGGCAGCCGGTGGAGAGCGAGGCGCTGGGCGACTGGCGGCTGCGCGCGGCCGGGGGCTTCACCCGGCGCGCCAACTCCGTCCTGCCGCTCGGCGATCCGGGTCTGCCGCTCGGCGAGGCGTTCGGGCGCGTCCGCCGCTGGTACGAGGAGCGGGGCCTGCCCGCGTACGTCCAGACGGCGACCGGTGCCGAGGGCACGCAGGAGCTCCTGTGCGCGGAGCTGGAGGAGCACGGCTGGCGGCGCGAGGTGTCGGCGGAGGTGCGGATCGCCTCGCTGACGCCGGTCGGGGACCGGGAGGCGGAGGTGTCCGCGGTCCGGCTGACCCGGGAGCCGGACGCGGCCTGGCTCGCCCGCTACCAGCGCTTCTCCACGCCCGGCCCGCATGTGCTGCGGGTGCTGGGCAGCGGTCCTTCGGTCTGGTTCGCCACGGTGCCGGGGAGCGGCGACGCACCGGATGCGATCGGGCGGTGTGTCGTGGACGGCCGGTGGGCCGGGTTCATGGCCGTCGAGGTCGCCCCGGAGCAGCGGCGGCGCGGACTGGCCACGACGGTGATGACCGCGCTGGCCCGCCGCGCGCTGGACGAGGGCGCTTCGGCGGCCTGGCTCCAGGTCGAGGAGGACAATGAGGGGGCGCGGGCGCTGTACGACGGCATGGGTTTCGCGGGCCATCACCGGTACCACCACTACCGCTCGGCGTGAGGGGTCACGCGGCGCGCCGCACAGGCCGGGACCGGGGCGGGGACAGGACGAGCAGGGGCGTGGGTCGGACATGAGCGGGCTGGATTCCGGGGCGGCCGAGCGGCGGCGGCAGTTCGCCGAGGAGGCCCGGTCCGAGCGGCCGGACCTCGCCCTCCTGTGCCTGCTGCTGGGCGCGGAGGCCGGGCCGGTGGGGCCGGCCGAGGTCGTCCCGGTGACTCCGGGGGAGCCCGTCCCCGACCCGTACGGCATCGACGCCGCGCAGATCGAGCTGGACCGGTTGGCGGGGCTGCTGCCCTACGGCTCCCGCTCCCCCGCCGGCTGGGCCTCGGCGCTGGCCGAACTGCTGGGTGAGCGGTGCGGGTTCGGCGGCTCGTCGGCCGACTACCAGCGGCTGGACTCCTCGCTCCTCCAGCAGGTGCTGCGCCGCCGCCGGGGCCTGCCGATCCTGCTCTCGGTCGTCTGGATCGAGGTCGCGAGGAGGGCGGGCGCACCGGTGTACGGGGTGGCGCTGCCCGGGCACTTCGTGGTCGGCTTCGGCGACCGGGAACACCCGGTGCTGGCCGATCCGTTCGCCGGAGGCGCGCCGCTGACCGGCCAGGACGCGGAGCTGCTGGTCACGGGGGCGACCGGGGCGGCGCTGGAGCCGTCGATGATGGTTCCGGCCCGCCCGCTGGAGATCGTCCTGCGGATCCTGAACAACATCCGGGCGTGGGCCGCGGCCCGGCCCGAGCGCACGGACGTGGCCCTGTGGGCGGTGGAGCTGTCGCTGCTCCTGCCCTCGCATCCGGCCAGACTCCGCTACGAGCACGCCCAGCTCCTCGTCCAGCGTGGTGAATTCCTGCGCGGGGCTGCGGAGATGGAGGAATATGCGGCGATCCTCGCCGAGATCGAGCCGACGACGGCCGAGAACATCCGGCGCAAGGCTCACGCGGCGCGCGCCCTGCTGAACTGAACCCCGCCCTCCGGTAAGCATTTCCGCGGATCGGCGGATCCGTGCATCTGCGGATCCGCCGAAATCCGCCTGGCGTCACGCGTGCAAGTGCCCGGCCGTGGCGAGACGGATGGGTCCGTGAGCGATGTGCGCTCCCGGTTTACATCCGAACGCCCCCTTCCGCGCCCAACGGTGGCGTTATTCGGCCCGTTCGTCGGCGTACACGAATGCCCATGCGCTCAACTGGAAACCCGTCACGGGGCGCGTACGGTCCATCGCATTCCGCGTTGGGCGGGCGGAAGAGAAGAGCTGAGGGCAGATTGATGACAACCGTGCTGCTGGTCCACACCGTGCCGTTGTGGCGCGCATCGCTGGCGTCGCTCCTCGGCACGGGACAGGGCATAGAGGTCCGCACCGCCGAACGCGGCGCGATACGTGCCGCGTTGAGCGGCGGGTGCCCCGATGTGCTGCTCACCGACCTCGACTGTCCGGGCGCACGGGACGTACTCGACGAGGTGAGGACAGTCACCGCACCGCATGGAGGAACGTATCCCCTCGCCGTGCTCACCCGCAGCGACCAGCCGCGCGGCCTGCGGCGGGCGTACGAGGCGGGAGCGCTCGGCTACATCGACAAGTACCGCCCGGTGGACGACCTGTCCGAGGTGATGCACAAACTGGCGGACGGGGGACGGCATATCGACGAGTCGCTGGCCTTCAGTCTTCTGCAGGTGGCCGACATGCCGTTATCGCCGAGGGAATTGAGTGTGCTCTCGATGGCCGAGGAGGGGGACAACGTGGCCGGGATAGCCGCGCGGCTGCATCTGACCCCGGGGACCGTTCGCAATTATCTGGCCGCTGCCATCCGGAAGTCCGGGGCGCGGAATCGGCTGGACGCGATCAGACGGGCGAAGGAGGCGGGGTGGATCTGATGGCGCGCTCCTCGCCACGCCGCGGCGCTTCCTCCGGTGCTTCCGGCTCCGGCACCGTATCCGCTTCCTCCGGCTCCCAGAGGCCGGACAGGTCGCGGTAGAGGGCGCTGGAGCGCAGGAGTTCGGCCGGGGTGCCGCACCGGGTGCGCGGGCCGTCCATCACCAGGGTCCGGTCGGCGCGGCGGGCCGAGCTGAGCCGGTGGGCGACGACGACCAGCGCGCCCGGCAGGGTGGCGAACGCCAGCTCGGCGCGGGTCTCGGCGGCCGGGTCGAGCCGGCTGGTGGCCTCGTCGAGGATCAGCAGCGGCGGGGCGGCGAGGTAGGCCCGGCCGAGCGCGACGAGCTGCCGTTCGCCCTGGGAGAGCCGGTCCGGTTCGACGGCCGTGTCGAGGGAGCCGAGCCGGGAGAGGAGGGCTTCCAGGCCGACCGCGTCCGCCATGGCCGCGATCTCCCGGTCGCGGGCGTCGGGCCGGAGGTAGCGGAGGTTGTCCCGCAGCGAGCCGCTGAACACATAGGCGTGCTGGGGCAGCAGGACGCGTACGGAGGTGGCGTCGGCCGGCCGCGCCGGGCGCCCCCGCCAGCGCACCGCTCCCCCGGTGGGCCGCTCGGTCCCGGCGAGGACGGCGGCCAGGGTCGACTTGCCGCTGCCGCTCGGGCCGACGACCGCGAGGTGCTCGCCCGCCCCGACCGCCAGGGAGAGCCGGTCCAGGACGGGGTGGGCGCGGGGCCCGTACGCGAAGGTGACCTCGTGGAGTTCGGCGACCGGGGTGGCTTCCCGGGCAGCACTCCGAGAGGCGGGCGGGGCGGCCTCACGGGCCGGTTCGTCGGCGGGCGGGGGCGGGGCGTCCGTGAAGCGGTCCAGGACCACGACGAGGCGGCCGCCCGCCGTGCCGAGCATGGTCATCAGGGCCTGGACGGCGGGGGCGAGCGCCTGGGTGAGATAGGTCAGCGCGCCGACGAGACCGCCCGGTGTGAGCCCGTTCCGCAGCAGCCAGGGCGCCCCCAGGAGCAGCAGGAGCGGCGGGAACCGGCCGCAGACCGCGAGGGCCACCACCCGGACGGCCGACCAGCGGGCCAGCGAACGGGAGGCGGCGAGCTGCGCGTCGGCGAGGGCCCGGGACTCGGCCACCGTCCGCCCGGCGGTTCCGGCGGCGGCGATGTCCCTTACGGAGGCGGCGAGTTCGCCCGCGTGTGCGGCGTACGCCTCGTCGGCGGCGAGGTAGGCGCGCTGGCGGGCGGCCATCGGCGGCAGGGTGCCGAGGAACAGCGCGGCCCCCAGGACCAGGGGCGGCAGCACGATGAGGAGGAGGGCGGGCGAGAGGGCCAGCAGACCGGTGACGGCTCCGGCGGCCGTGAACACGAACGACCGCAGGGTCAGGACGAGTCCGGCCCAGCCGTCCCGGGCGATCTCACTCTGATGGGTGACCTGGGAGAGGGACCGGGTGCTGACATCGCCGGAACGGCCGAGCGCACCCGACAGCGCCCGCGCCACCGCACGCCGCACCAGCCCGTCCCGCAGCGGCTCCACCAGGTCGGCGAGCCGGCCGAACACCCCGCGGGCGGCGAGCACGGAGGGCAGCACGGCGACGGCGGCGACGGCCAGCCAGAGGAGCCCGGTCGCCGGACGTCCGGCGAGGAAGCCGTCGTCGAGGGCGCGGGCGACCCCGTATCCGCTGAGGAAGGTCTGTGCGAACTCCAGCAGGGACCACCCGGACAGCCGCAGGATCGCCCCGGTGCGCGCCCGCAGGAAGGGCCGGGCCTCGCGGGCGACCCGGCGCAGGGCGGTGTCGCGCGGGGGGTGTGCCGGGTCGTGGCCGGGCTTCATCGGGGCTCCGCTGCGGCGAGGGGGGAAGGTGCGGTGATGTCCGTGCTGAAGACCGCCCGGTAGTCCGGGTCCTCCCACAGTTCGTCGTGGCGGCCCGTCGCGCGGAGCCGGCCGTCCTCCAGCCAGGCGACGCGGTCCGCCCGCGCGGCCGAGGACAGCCGGTGGGCGACGATGATCCGGGTGCAGCGCCCGGCCCGCGCGTCGAGGGCGCGGCGGACGTGGTGCTCGGTCACGGTGTCGAGGCTGGACAACGCGTCGTCGAGGATCAGCAGCCGGCCCGGGTGGGCGAACGCACGGGCCAGGCCGAGGCGTTGGCGTTCGCCGCCGGAGAGCGGGGCGTCGGCGAGCGGGGTGGCGTAGCCGTACGGGAGCAGCGCGAGGAACCCGTCGGCGCGGGCCGCGCGGGCCGCTTCGCGTACGGCGTCGGGCGCGGCGGTCCAGGGGCCGTGGGCGATCGTGTCCTCGACGGTGGTGCCGAGGAGGGCGGGGCGGGCGAAGGCGTACGCCACCTCGCGGCGGAGCCGGGCCGGTTCCATGCCGTCCAGCGGGACGCCGTCGAGCAGCACGCTGCCGGTGTCCGGGTCGAGCAGCCGCCCGGCGACCGCGGCCAGCTGGGACTTGCCGGAGCCGGAGCGTCCGACGACGGCCAGGGACGTGCCGCCGGGGACGGTCAGGTGGACGCCGGTCAGCAGGGGTTGGCCGTCCTGTTCGACGCCGACGTCGCGGAGTTCGAGGTGTCCGGGGGCGTCGGGGACCGGGCCCAGGCCGCGGTGGGGCAGAGGGGCGAGGGTGAGGAGGGGGTCGAGGCTCTGGGCGGCGGCGCGGCTGCGGGCCAGGGAGCCGAGCGCTCCGGTGAGGGAGCCGATGCCGACGGCGAGGCTCGCGTAGCGGGAGGCAGCGACGAGTTCGCCGACGCCGATCGCGCCCGCGCCGAGCCGGAGTCCGGCGACCGCGAGGACCAGCAGCATGAGCAGGGGCAGCAGGAGGCCGCTGCGGCCGACGGCCCGCCCGTACACGGTCCAGGTGCGGCGACCGTGTTCGGCGAGGGCGGTCAGGGGTTCCAGGACGCGGCGGTGTTCGCGGGCGCCGGTGCGGGCGGCGCGGATGGTGTCGGCGCCGTCCAGGGCCTCGGTGAGACGGTGGGCGATCAGCGACTGGGCGCGCTGGTAGTCGGCCCCGGCGTCGGCGGTGCCCCGGGTGAAGGTGCGGAGCAGGAGGACCAGCAGAGGGGCGCCCAGGAGGAGGGCGGCGGCGGTCCAGACGTCGATGAGGAGGAGCCCGACGAGCGCGCCGAGCGGGAGCAGGACGCCCGCGACGGCTCCGGCTGCGGTGACGGGCGCGGACGCGGCGTCGGCGGTGCGGGCGGTGAGCCGGGCGGTGAGGTCGCCGGTGGGCAGGGCGAGGGCCCGGCGGGGTTCGGCGGCCAGGATCCGCGCGGTGGTGCGGGTGCGCAGGTGTGCGGTGAGCCGGGCGCTGGTGGTCGTGCCGGTCACGGCGGCCGCCGCGTCGAACCCGGTCTCGGCGAGGGTGAGGGCGGCGCAGAGCAGCAGCCCGGACCAGGGCACGGGCCCGCCGGAGACGAGCCGGTCGACGGTGTGGCCCAGGGCGGCGGGCAGGGCGAGGGCGGCGAGCGCCCCGCCGGTGGAGCAGAGGAACAGCCAGGTGAGGGCGGCCGGATGCTGCCGGGCGAGCCGTCGGGTGCCGGACGCCGTGCCGGGGATCGGGTCCGGGTGCGGCACGGGGGGCCTTTCGGGTCGGCGGAACGGCCCCTGCGGGCACGTGGCCGGCCGGCCCGTCGGTGGTGCTCACCGACGGGCCGGCCGGTGCGGGTCACGGGGTGCAGAGGACCACGCTGAGGGAGCTGTACTCACAGACCAGCAGCGAGACCTGGCTGCCCGTGGCGAGCTCGCCGAAGGAGTCCTCGGCCGGGGTGTCCATCGCCTGAAGGTCGAGAAGCGCCATGATGTGTCCTTTCGGGGACGATTGGTGGAGCTTTGGGCGGTGGTGCTAGAACGACCCCGGGTGGGGCCGGTCCGACGACCCCTGGCGGGGCCGGTTCGTGGGGCCGCTCGTGCGGCCGGAAGGTGCCGCCGCCGGAGCGGCGGGCAGGAAGGGAAGTCCGGTGGGGCGGCCGGCAGCGGCGCCCAGGGCGAGGAGAGCGCCGGCGGTCCCGGTGGCCAGGTCCATCGACAGGCGCATCAACTGCTCGCCGGGGAAGGCGAGTCCGCCGCCGTACGTCAGGGCGTGGCTGCCCAGCAGGTCGGTGTGGCGGTCGATCGCGCGCTGCCGGTCGGCCGGGTCGCACAGCGGGGTGGCCGCGAGGTGCAGCAGGAGTCCGGCGGAGCCCCTGAGCAGTCCGGGCTGGACGTAGAAGGCGGAGAGCGCGGCCGGGAGCAGGGCCCGGCCCGCCGCCTCAAGCTCCGGGTCGGGACGCTGGGCGAGGTAGGCGTCGATGACGGCCGCGATACCGGCGCTGCCCGAACCGACGTACGGCATCAGCCGTTTGCCCTCGACGACGAGGAGTGACCCGTCGTCCCCGGCCCGGCAGCGTTCCAGGTCGCGGCGGAGTGCGGCGGCGGCCAGGTCGAGCAGGGCGGTGTCCCCGGTGGTCGCGTACCGGCGGATCAGCAGCAGGGCGATGCCACTCGCGCCGTGCAGCAGTCCGGTGCGGGGCGACGGCGGACCGTCGGTGAGCGCGCGGACGGCGAGGGCGGTGCAGCGGGCCGCGGCGGCGGACAGGGCCGGGGCGTCGGTGGCGGATGCGGTGCGGGCCACATCGTCGAAGGCGAGGCCGATGCCCGCGTACCCGTTGTGCAGCCCGGGTGTCAGGCCCTCCAGGGGCTGGTCGAGGATGATCCGGAGGAGGTCGGCGGCCTCGGCGGTGCGGCCGATCCGGTGCAGGGTCCAGGCGATGCCGGTGAGCCCGTCGTAGAAGCCGAGGGGGCTGCCGGACGCCGGGTCCTTGGCGTGCCGCAGGAGCCAGTCCTCGGCCGGTGCGCACGGCGGGGCGCCGGTCTCGTGGAGGGCGTGGAGGACCCCGGCCGCGCCGTACGCGAAGGACTGGCCGCCGGTGGCGGTGGCGAACTGGGCGATGTCCCCGGGGAAGCAGCGGTCGTCGCGCTCCGGTGTGCAGGAGGCGGTGATGGCCCGGGCCAGCGCGTCGCGGGCGCGCGGCCAGTCGCGGAGGTCGGCGGGTGAAGCGGACGCCTTGCCGGAGTCGCGGCCGGACGCGGAAGCGAGGCCGGAAGCGGAAGCCGTGTCGGAGCCGCGGCCTGAGGCGGAAGCCTGGCCGGAGTCGCGGCCGGACGCGGAGGCGGGAGTCGTACCGGAAGCCGGAGCGGGCCGGGCGCCGGCCTCTCCCGGATCCCGTACGTCCCGCAGGATCTCCTCGACCGCCGGTCGCAGCGCCTCCTCCGTCACCGGGAAGGCGCGGGCGATGTCCTGTGCGAGCCCGGCGGCCTTCGTGCGGTCGATGCCGAACAGTGTGGTGAGCGGCAGGTACAGCGCGAGCCGCAGACAGGCGAGCGCGTAGCGGTCGATGTCGGTGCCGCGCCGGTCGGCCGGGGCGACGAAGGCCGGGTTGGCGACGATCTGGCGACGGCGTTCGGCGGCCGGGGAGGCCGCCTCGAAGTCGAGCAGGACGATCCGCCCGGCCTCCTCGTCGACCATCACGTTGCTCATGTGCAGATCGCTGATGACGATGCCCCGCTCGTGCACCGCGTCGACGGCCCGCTCGACCTGCCCGTACAACTCCTCGGCCCACGAAGCGTGATCGGCGAGGAGTTCGGGTGAGGGGTGCTGCCGGGCGAGCGGGAAGCGGCGAGCGAACACGGTGTTGAGGGTGGCGCCGGGGATGTACTGGAGGACCAGGAAGTGGTGGTCGCCGACCTGGAACACGTCCCGGACGTCCGGGACGCAGTCCAGTCCGGCAAGTTGCTCCAGGGCGGCCCTCTCCCGCTCCAGACGGGCCACGGCGTCCGCCCCGTCGGCGGCCAGACCGGCGTGCGGCCGGGCCTCCTTGAAGACGACCTGCTCGCCGGTGCGGGTGTCACGGCCGAGGTAGACCCCGCCGCCGTTGGAGAAGTGCAGCGCCTTCTCCACGGAGTACGGAAGGTCGGCGAGGCCCACAGCGGCCCGGGCTTCGAGGTGCGGCATCAGAAAGCCGGGCGGGGTCACCCAGGAGGGGACGCGGAAGGCGGGGCCCCGGTCGTCGGGGACGAGCCGGCCCTGCGGGTCGGCGACGGCGGGCACGGGCCGCCCGTCGGGACCCGAACAGAAGCGGGCGGCGAACGCGCCGTACCGGGTGTGCACGGGCCCGTTCCCGCACCGCAGATCGCTCAGGATGTACGGGCCGTGCTCGCCCTCCAGGAGCTGCATCAGGGCGGTGCACACCTCGGGGAACGCTTCCTCGGACGGCGGGTAGACGGTGATGAACTTCCCGCTGCCCGCCCGGTCCGCGTACTTGGCGTTCCGCAGGGCCAACAGCCCTGCGTTCGGTATGCACTTGAAGGCGAGCCGGTGCTCCAGACAGTGGGCGGTGACCCGGTCGAGCACGGAGGCCGCGTTGTCGAGGGCGGCCGAGACGTGGATCTTCCAGCCCTGGGCCGGCAGCCGCAGCCCGTCGGGGCTGTAGGAGAGCCAGTCACCGCGCCGGGAGCGGGTCCACCCCTCGGGTGCGGAGCCACGGACGGCGGCGTAGAACGAGCTCTCCGCGTCTACGGCTCCGCCCGGTCCGAGGGAACGGTGGGGTGCGTCGTAGAAGCGGCGGTCCGCCTGGCAGTACGCGGCGTACTCCGGATTCACCCACGGCCCCCTCACTCGGTTCCTCCGCGTCGTTCGCGGCGAGAGAGAAGTTGTCATAACGACGAGCGGTGCCCATAGTCACCGTTGTCACGACTCGTACATGCGCGCCAACCATGCGGAGCGCACCCCGTACTGATGCGTATCCGCTCGTCGCCCCGCCACGTAAGGCCGCGGTCAGGGGGCGCACGGGGGCGTGCACCGGGCGCTTTGGCCTCTCCTCAGCCCGCGCCACGCACCAGGATGTCGCCCGCCTCGGTACGGAAATAGAGCACGGAGCGGCCCGCCCGGCGGCGGCGGACCAGTCCGGCGTCCAGCAGGATCCGCAGATGGCGGCCGACGGAGCCGAGCCCCTGGCCGGTCAGCGCGACGAGCTGCGTCGTGCTGAGCGGGGAGGCCAGCAGCGACAGGACGGCCGCCCGCGCCGGGCCGATCAGCGCGCCCAGGGCGGCGGGTACGGGCATGCGTCCGGCCTCGGCGAGCGCGCCGGAGCACGGATACACCAGTCCGTACCGGTGCGGGATGTCCCAGCAGACCCAGGACTGGTCCGGGGTGACGGGGATGAACAGCAACTGGGCGCGGTCCAGTTCGCGGGGCGGGTTGTCGTAGGTGTTGATCTGCAGTCGGCTGCCGCCCAGCCAACGGATCCCGGGCCGCATGCCGTTCAGGGCCTCGGCCCAGCCCGCCCGGCCCAACTGGGCGGTACGTGCGACCACATCGGCCTCCAGGACCCGCTGCCGCCTCGGCCAGTCGGGCAGCACGGTGTGCGTCCAGACCCACTCCACGGCGTCGGCGGCGCGCCCGGCGAGGTCGTCCCGGTCCAGCGCGGCGGGCAGCGGCCCGCCCAGCGCCACGGCCAGATCGGCGCGGGCCCGGTCGGGCGGGGCGGCCCGGATCCGCGCCAGCTCCTCGGCGAAGGACGGCGGGGACTGGCCCGGCGGGGCGGGGACCGGTGCGGGGGTGAGGAAGTCGGCGGTCCAGCGGGGCGCGAGGGCGGAGCGGATCACCAGCGCGGAGACCGGGTCACCGGCCGCCCGCCGCCGGTATGCGGGCAGATGCGTCTCCAGCCAGGCGCGCTCCCCCGGGTGCGCGGCGGTGGCCCGCTCCAGGAGCAGCAGGCTCGCGACGGTCTCCGCGAGCGGCGAGACGACGAACCGGCTGCCCGCGAGCGTGTCCGCACTGACCTGCCACCAGCCCATGCCCGTCACCGCCCGTTCCTTCCCAGCCCCACCGGCCCTGTCCGCGCTGTCCACCCTGTCGGATCCGGGCCGACCCGCCCCAGGCTTTCGCGTCCGCGCGAAACAGTAACGGCCCCGGTGACGGGCTCCGGAGACTCCGTCCATGCGCACCTACCGCGAACTGTTCCGGACCCCGGAGTTCACCCCCTTCTTCGCGGCCGTCTCCGTGCAGACGGCCGCCCAGACCGCGACCGGCCTGGCGCTGGGCACCCTCGTGTACGCCCGGACCGGCTCACCCCTGCTCTCCGCGCTGGCGATGTTCGGCCCGTCGCTGGCCCAGGTGGCCGGGGCGCTCACCCTGCTGTCGGCGGCGGACCGGCTGCCGCCGCGCGCCGCGCTGACCGCGCTCGCCCTGCTGTCGGCGGGGGCCGCCGGCGTCCAGGCCGTCCCCGGGCTGCCGTTGTGGGCCGCGTTCGCGGTTCTGCTGGTGACGGGGGTGGCGGCGTCGCCGGGCGGGGGCGTGCGGTACGGGCTGCTCAACGAGATCGTGCCGCGCGAGGGATTCCTGCTCGGCCGCTCGGTGCTGAACATGACCGGCGGCGCGATGCAGATCTGCGGATTCGCGGTGGGCGGGGCGCTGGTGGCGGTGTTCTCGGCGCGCGGCACGCTGCTGGTCGGGGCGGGCCTGTACGTCGTCGCGGCGGCCGTGACCCGGCTCGGCCTGACCGCCCGGCCGCCCAGGGCGACCGGCCGCCCCTCGATCGGGGAGACCTGGCGGACGAACGCGCTGCTCTGGTCGTCCACGCCGCGCCGGTACGTGTTCCTCGCCCTCTGGGTCCCCAACGGGCTCGTCGTCGGCTGCGAGTCCCTGTACGTGGCGTACGCGCCCGGGCACGCCGGGCTCCTCTTCGCCGGCGGGGCCCTGGGAATGCTGGCCGGGGACACGCTGGTCGGGCGGTTCGTGTCCGTCCGGTGGCGGCCCCGGCTCGGGGCACCGCTGCGGCTGCTGCTGGCCGCGCCCTATCTGCTCTTCGCCCTGCGCCCGGGGCTGCCCCTCGCACTGACGCTGGTCGTCGTGGCGAGTGTCGGTTTCGCCGCGAGCCTGCTGCTCCAGGAGCGGCTGCTGGCCCTCACCCCGCAGGAGCTGAGCGGCCACGCGCTCGGGCTCAGCTCCTCGGGGATGCTCGCGATGCAGGGGGTGGGCGCGGCCGTGGCGGGCGGTATCGCCCAGCTGACCTCTCCCGCGACGGGCATGGCGGCGGTCGCGGGCCTCTCGGTGGCGGTGACGCTGGCGCTGGCCCCGGGGCTGCACACACCGGCCGACGCCGACGGGGGCAGACTGCTCGGAGCGAACGGATCACCGCGAGCTTCCCGTACACCCCGCACGGAAGAGACCTCATGAGCGACAACGCCAGGCCCAGCCAGAAGGAAGCCATGCTCTCCGGCGAGCTGTACCTCGCCGACGACCCCGAACTGGCGGCGGAGGCCCTGCACGCGGCCGTGCTGAGCGAGCGCTACAACGCCACATCGGCCGCCGACCCCGAGGCCCGGCGCGCGGTGCTGGCCGAGCTGCTGGGCGAGGTGGGCGAGGGCGTGGAGGTACGGCCGCCGCTGCGGGTCGACTACGGCTATCAGACCACCATCGGCCCGCGTACGTTCATCAACTTCGGCGCGGTCCTCCTGGACGTCGCCCGCATCACCATCGGCGCGGACGTCCAGATGGGCCCGAACGTCCAGATCCTCACCCCGACCCACCCCGTCGACCCCGAGCCGCGCCGCGCCAAGTGGGAGGCCGCCGAGCCGATCACCATCGGCGACAACGTGTGGCTGGGCGGCGGGGTGATCGTCTGCCCCGGGGTGACCATCGGTGAGAACACGGTGGTCGGCGCGGGGGCGGTCGTCACGAAGGACCTGCCGGCGAACGTGGTGGCGGTCGGTAACCCGGCCCGGGTGATCCGGACGATCGGCGAACCGGAGGCGTAACCGGGGAGCGGTCTCCGCACACCGGCGCCCCCTCCCGTGCGCTACGCCGACCGCCAGGCATCCGTGTCGCACGAGACCTCGAAGTGCCACCAGCCCTCGTCCCGGCCCCGGGCCAGCAGCGCCTTCACCCCGCGCAGGTCCGCGCCGCCGGGCACGGTCAGGGCGACCAGCGGGAAATCCGCGCTGAAGACCTCGCCCGTGAGCCCGAATCCGGCGAGCCGCTCGTGCACGGCCCGTACGTCGTGCCCGAGCGGGCCGTCCGGCACGGGCAGCACCCGGACCGTGCAGTTGCCCGAGTCCGCCACCCGGCCGACGGCCCAGTGCACACCGTCGTCGTCCGTCCGGAACCGTACGGTCTCGCCCTCGGCGACCCCGTCCCGGAGGAAGGGCACGTTGTCCACCCGCGCGGTGTCCGGGCCGAGCCGCGTCGCCCACAGCCCCTCGGTCTCGTACGGCGGCGGCCCGTCCTCGCGCGGGGCCACGCGGAACCAGACCTTGATCTGATCGGCTTCGCGGGGTGGGCGTTCCGGACCGGCGGGGGAACTCATGGCCCCATGGTCCCCCGCGGGCGGCGCGTCCGCCTGTCCACCGCCTCGACCAGGCACGACATCAGCTTGTGAAGTCAGCGCCCCTCCCCCACTGCACCGGGACCGCCAATTTCCCGACATTCAGGGCCCGTTGTTGGATTCAGCCGCATCTCCTGAGGCTCCTGATGCACACCTCTTGACGCGTACAGGCCCACAGGGGAAACATCGGCGTAACGAGAGAGCGCTCTCCCAGGGCCTCCCCCCAGGCTCTCTCGCCCGTTCGTCGTGCACACGTACCACGACCCAGGAGACGTACCTCATGCATGCTCCCCCCACTCCTCCCACTCCCCCCACCGCACCACGCACCCGCCTCCGCACCCGGGCCCTCGGATTCGCCGCGCTCGCCGTGGCGATGCTGATGTCCGTACCCACGGCCCAGACGGCCTTCGGCGAGGAGGCCAAGGCCGTGCCGGGCGGCGGCGACCTCGGCCCGAACGTCCATGTCTTCGACCCGTCGACGCCCGACATCCAGGGCAAGGTCGACGAGATCTTCAAGAAGCAGGAGTCCGCGCAGTTCGGCCTCGACCGCCACGCGCTGATGTTCAAGCCGGGGACGTACGACAACATCAACGCGCAGATCGGCTTCTACACGCAGATCGCGGGTCTCGGCCTCCACCCGAACGACACCACGTTCAACGGCGATGTGACGGTCGACGCGGGCTGGTTCGACGGCAACGCGACGCAGAACTTCTGGCGTTCGGCGGAGAACCTGACGCTCAACCCGGTCTCCGGGACCAACCGCTGGGCGGTCTCCCAGGCGGCGCCCTTCCGCCGGATGCACGTCAAGGGCGGGCTGAACCTCGCGCCCGACGGTTACGGCTGGGCCAGCGGCGGCTACATCGCCGACTCCAAGATCGACGGCGAGGTCGGCCCGTACTCGCAGCAGCAGTGGTACACCCGCGACAGCTCGGTCGGCGGCTGGGTCAACGGCGTCTGGAACATGACGTTCTCGGGCGTCGAGGGCGCGCCGGCCAACAGCTTCCCCGAGCCGCCGTACACCACGCTCGACACCACACCGATCTCGCGCGAGAAGCCGTTCCTCTACCTGGACGGCGACGACTACAAGGTCTTCGTCCCCGAGAAGCGCGAGAACGCGCGCGGTGTCTCGTGGGCCGACGGCACCCCGGCCGGCGAGTCGATCCCGCTGAACCAGTTCTACGTCGTGAAGGAGGGGGCGGACGCCGCCACGATCAACGCGGCCGTGGAGCAGGGCCTGCACCTGCTCTTCACGCCGGGCGTCTACCACATCGACGAGACGATCACCATCGATCGCGCGGACACCGTGGCCCTCGGCCTCGGCCTGGCCACGATCATCCCGGACAACGGGGTGACCGCGATCAAGGTCGGTGACGTGGACGGGGTGAAGCTCGCGGGCCTGCTGGTCGACGCGGGACCGGTGAACTCCGAGACGCTGATCGAGGTCGGCCCCGAGAACGCCTCGGCCGACCACTCGGCCAACCCCACCTCGCTGCAGGACGTGTTCGTGCGGATCGGCGGCGCGGGCCCCGGCAAGGCGACCACGAGCATCGTCGTCAACAGCGACGACACGATCATCGACCACACCTGGGTGTGGCGTGCGGACCACGGTGAGGGCTGGGGCTGGGAGACCAACCGGGCCGACTACGGAGTCCGCGTGAACGGCGACGACGTCCTGGCCACCGGACTGTTCGTCGAGCACTTCAACAAGTACGACGTCGAGTGGTACGGCGAGCGCGGCCGCACGATCTTCTTCCAGAACGAGAAGGCCTACGACGCACCCAACCAGGCCGCCATCCAGAACGGCGACACGAAGGGCTACGCGGCCTATCGGGTCGACGACTCGGTCGAGCAGCACGAGGGCTGGGGCATGGGCAGCTACTGCTACTACAACGTCGACCCGACGATCATCCAGGAGCACGGCTTCAAGGCGCCCGTGAAGCCCGGCGTGAAGTTCCACAGCCTGATCGTCGTCTCGCTGGGCGGCAACGGCCAGTACGAGCACGTGATCAACGACGTCGGCTCCCCGACGTCGGGCACGGAGACGGTGCCGTCCCAGGTGGTGAACTTCCCCTAGTCCTCTCCGGCTGAGGGGGTCGTACGGAAGCGGGGTCCGGCTGCTGGTGAGCGCCGGGCCCCGCTTCGCCGTGCCCGCTCCGGTTCCGCTTCGAGGGCGGGCCGCCCCTCGGCGAGCCATCCTGGTCCGGGAACGGCTCCGCCCCCGGCCGGAGATGTTCCGGGCGGGGGCGGAGTCGTGGAGCGATGGCGCGGGTGTCGCCGGGGGCTCAGCCCTCGCCGGTCAGGCTGATGGTGACCGTCCGCTCGGCCGGGGTCTTCCCGGCCAGGGCGGTCTTCATCGCCTGGGCCACGTCGTCCGGGCCGACCTGGTGCTTCTTGCCGTCGGCCTTGACGGCCATGATGCCGTCGAAGACACCGTCCAGAAGCGTGTCGATCGCCTTCTTGTCGTAGACGTCGACCAGTCGGCCGTCGACCGGCTTCATGGACAGGATCTGCGGCAGCGACCGGGCCGGGCCGAACTGGATCTGCTTGGGGCCGGCCTTGATGGTGATCAGACCGGACATCGCGGGCTCGGCGAACTCCTTCATCGCCCGGTTCAGTTCGGCCTGGGTGATGGTGGGTTCGCTGGTGGTCACGGGAAGTTCGACCACGTTGGCCTTCCCGGTCTGCACCTGGGCGCGGTAGGCGTCCCGGACCGAGATCAGGGACTGGCCGGCGTCCAGCGTCTTGCCCGGCTTGCCCGGCACCGCCACGGCCTTGTTCGGCTCGAAGCGGATCGTGCCGTCGTTGGCCGAGCCGGAAACGCCCGCCAGGTCGGTCAGCGCCACGCCGAGCTTCTCCTCGTCGACCGGGATCACCGGGTCGGCGGGGCGTTCCCCGCCGAACAGCGAACCGATCACCGAGACGGGGTTGTAGTCGCTGCCCGCCGCGCCGCGCACCGTCTCCTGGCTGTCCAGGGTGAGACCGGCCTTCTCGGGGGCGAGCTTCTCCTCCTTGCCGTCCACGGACAGCGTCATGGGGGCCTTGGCCCGCTCGCCGAGGGCGGCTTCGAGCTTGGTGACCGCCTCTTCCTTCGTGCCGCCGCCGATGTCGACGCCGAGCACCGTCGTGCCCTTGGGGACCTCGGCGTGGTTCAGCAGGAGACCCGCCCCGTACGCGATGCCGAGCAGCACGACCGCGGCCACCCCGAGCAGGACCAGCTTGGAGCGGCCCTTCTTCGCGGGGGCGGAGGCGGGGGCCGCGGCGGCCTTCGGCGTGGGCCGCGGAGCGGCGGGACCCGGCGTGGGAACACCCGGTCCGCCCGGTCCGCCGTGGCCCGTCACCGGGGCGCCGGGGGTGCCCGGCCCGCCCGGGAACGTGGCGCGGGGCTCGCTGGGCACCACGGGGATGCCGCTCGTCAGCGTGTCGCCCGAGACATGGCCGCCGGGGCCGGGTTCGGGCGCCGGTGCCTGCGGCGTGAGGATCGCGGTGTCGTCGGACATCCGGGGCGGTACGCCGCCGGGAGTGCCCGGGACCATCGGGCCGGGGCCGCCGAGGCCCGGGACGCCGTCGAGGTTCGGGGTCAGCGAGGAGGTGCCGGTGACCGGTCCCGTGGTGGGGCCGGACGGGCCGGGCGTCCGCACTCCGGGGCCGGGGGTGGCACGCGGGCCGCCGCCGGGGGGCTCGGTGCCGTAGCCGTCGAGAGCGCTGCGGGCGGGACCGGAGCCGGGCGCACCCGGTCCGCCGCCGGGCTGCGGGGCGTCCGAGAAGTACGGCAGGTCGGGGCGCGAGCGACCCGCGCCACCGTCGGGCGCACCACCGGGACCGCCGAGGCCACCCGGACCCGGGCCACCGGGACCACCCGGACCACCGGAGGCCGGACCGCCGGGACCGTCTGCGCTCGGGCCGCCCGGACCGCCTTGGCCGCCCGGGCCACCGGGCGCACCGGTGCCCTGGCCGGCTGCCGCCGGTCCGGCGGCCGGGGCCTTGCGCGGGGCGAACCAGTCGCTGCCGCTCTTCTCCCGGCCCGGCTTCTCCCCGGGCGCCGGGTCGGCGGCCGGGCCGCCGTCCCGGGACCGGTCGGCGGGCGCGCCGCCGTTCGAGCCGGCGCCCGGGCCGCCGGAGCGGTCCGGGGATCCGGCACCGGCGCTCGCGCTCGCACCGGGGCCCGGTGCGAGCGGCGGCGTGCCGGGGCGCGGGGTCGCGCCGGTGCGCTCCGTGTCCGGGCCGCCGTCGCCGGAGATGTCGCTCGCCGCCATCGGCGTACGCATCACGACCGGCGGGATCGGACGCGAACCGGGGATGTTGATCCGGATGCGCGTCGTCAGCGTCGTCTCGGTCTTCGGTTCCTCGGGCCGGGGCGGATCCACGGATTCCGGGTTCTCGTCAGAGCCGCCCTGCGACGGGTGGAGCGACGGATACTGGCGGGATCCGTACGGCGGCGTACCCGAGGGGTACGCGGCTCCGCCGCGGCCCTGGGGCCCGGAGGACGAACTGTCAGTTTCACGACTCAAAGCAGGTTCTCCCGATTGGCTCCGCCGCCCGTACTTCCCCCATGCCGCAGGCCAGGGGACGGCTCGGCGCGCGCACCACCATACTGGCCGCCGCCGTCGGACACTCCGCGACCGGGTGAAACCTCCACCCGTGCCTCACACCTGTGGGGGTCGTCCCGGACCCGGACTTGGCACTTCACGTACCGGACCGGCCGCTGTGGATGGCTGATTGCGGCACTTTCGAGGTGGTGGCGCAGATCACAGCGACGGCCGTTCCGCCGAGCATGAAGAGCACCAGGCCGAGTTCGTCACCGAACACGTAGTCGCCTTCCGGCCGGCCGCTCAGCAGAAGGAACACGGTGATGAACCAGCCGGCCGCCGGGG
Organism: Streptomyces globisporus; assembly: GCA_014649555.1. Taxonomy (GTDB): domain Bacteria; phylum Actinomycetota; class Actinomycetes; order Streptomycetales; family Streptomycetaceae; genus Streptomyces; species Streptomyces globisporus. The sequence goes on from BMTG01000001.1 coordinate 550,776, forward strand.
CGAGTGCGCCGATCTGGGTGCGGGTCAGGATCCGGCCGCCGTAGAAGAGGCCCGCCGAGCCCACCAGGGCGATGATCAACCCGCCCGGGAACCAGGCCGCTTGGACGAGGGTTCCGGCGAGGGCGACCAGCGCGCCGAGGACCGCGAGGCCCAAGTAGGCGGCGATCCGGGCCGGGTTCGGCCGGGCGGCGAACCCGATGGGCTCGGGCTCCCTGGAGGGCGCGTTCCGTCGCGGCGCGTGGGAGGAGTCCGCACGGCCGCGGGACTTCTTGGGGGTGCCGCTCATGCCGCGCCTCCTTCGGCACCCGCGGCGTCCGGGGCGCCGGTGGTGTCCGGGACGCCCGCGGTGTCCGGGACACCCGCGAACAGGTCGCTCTCCCGCTCCGGTCCGGCCACGCCGCGAACGCCGCGCACGAGTTGGTAGCACTCGGTCGTCAGCAGGGGCTGGCCGAGGTCGTTGGAGAGGGCGAAGAAAGGGCCGTCCACCGCGATCTGGGTGGCGTGGGCGCGCATCGCCGCCGACTTCGCCCCGGCGTACGCCGATCCGTCGATCTCCGCGGTGATCTGCTCCGCGTCGGTCACACCCGGGACGTCGGCCACGGCGGCGATGCCGGGGAAGGCGTCGGGCGCGGTGGTGCGCAGCCGGTCGAAGGCGGCCTCCAGTTCCTCGCGCTCCACCCGGTTCCAGTAGATCTTGGCGATGGTGTGCGGTGCGTCGGAGCCGTAGGCCGGGTCGGCGGCCAGGTCGGCGGCGCGCATCGCGACGCGGTGGGCCTGGATGTGGTCGGGGTGGCCGTAGCCGCCGTCCGGGTCGTAGGTGATCAGGACCTGCGGGCGGACCTCGCGGATCACCTCGACGAGGTGGGCGGCCGCCACGTCCACCGGGGTGGACCAGAAGGAGCCGGGGCGGCCGTTCTGTTCGGCGCCCATCATCCCGGAGTCCCGGTAGCGGCCCGCGCCGCCGAGGAAGCGGTGGTCGGTGATGCCGAGCTCCTGCATCGCCGCGGCCAGCTCGCCGACGCGGTGGGGGCCCAGCGCGTCGTCCCGGTCGGCGGTGAGGCGGGCGAGCGCGGGCGGGATGACCTCGCCCTCCTCGCCGAGCGTGCACGTCACCAGGGTGACGTGGGCGCCCTCGGCCGCATACCTGGCCATGGTGGCGCCGTTGTTGATCGACTCGTCGTCGGGGTGCGCGTGCACGAGCAGCAGACGGCGGGCGGGGAGGTCCTTCATGGGGACCACCCTACGAGCCCGGAGGCCCCCCGTGCCCCCGCGCCCCTGCGCCCGCCGGCCGCCGGTCCTCGGCCGCCCGGGTCAGAACTTGATGCTGCTGATCATTCCCGCCACGTTGGTCGTCAGATCGGAGATGGTCGGTGCGATGGACGAGCTCGCGATGTAGAACCCGAGCAGCATGCAGACCACCGCGTGCCCTCCCTTCAGTCCGGATTTCCGGATCAGCAGGAAGACGATGATCGCCAGCAGCACTACCGCCGAAATCGAGAGCGCCACGGCGGTTCACCTCCATCGGTACGTTCGGACGGTCGGAACGGGGGTACGCGAAGTCAGCAGGTTCTTACCCACCGAGCGCTACGGATCATAACTATCCGTGCCAACGCATTGATCGGGGCACAGCAGCACGAGGGGCGCACGAACCGTGCCCTGCGGCCGAGTTGCGGGCTAAGTTCGGGGTCATGACCTCGCAGAAGCTGTCCTTTCCCCGCCAGCACGCCCGGACCCAGCGCTTCACTCTCGGCGCACCTCGCGCGTTCACCGTCTCACCGGATGAGACACGTGTGATCTTCCTCCGGTCCACCTCCGGAACGGACAGGACCACCCGGCTCTGGGTCCTCGACCCGGTGACCGGAGAGGAGCGGATCGCCGCCGATCCGGACGTCCTGCTGGGCGGTTCGACGGAGAAGCTGTCGGCTCAGGAGCGGGCCCGGCGGGAGCGGACGCGGGAGGGTTCGTCGGGGATCGTCTCCTACGCGGTGGACGCGGCGGCGGAGTTGGCCGCGTTCGCGTTGTCCGGAAAGGTGTACGTGGCCGAGCTGCGGGCCGGGACCGCGCGGGCGCTGCCGGTGCCGGGCCCGGTGATCGACCCCCGCCCGTCCCCCGACGGCCGGCGCATCGCGTACGTGGCCAAGGGCGCGCTGCGGGTGGTGGACGCGACGGGCGAGGGCGACCGGGCGCTGGCCGAGCCGGAGGACCCCCAGGTCACCTATGGTCTGGCCGAGTTCATCGCGGCCGAGGAGATGCACCGCTACCGGGGTTTCTGGTGGTCGCCCGAGTCGGACCGGCTGCTGGTGGCGCGGGCCGACGAGAGCCCCGTACAGCGGTGGTACATCGCCGATCCGGCACACCCCGGGCGCAAGCCGGCCGAGGTCGCCTACCCGGCGGCGGGGACGCCGAATGCGGAGGTGCGGCTCTTCGTCATGGACCTGGAGGGGGACCGTACCGAAGTGGTCTGGGACCGGGAGGCGTTCCCGTACCTGGCCCAGGTGCACTGGTCGTCCGCAGGCGCTCCGCTGCTGCTGGTGCAGGCCCGTGACCAGCGCAGTCAGCGGTATCTGGCGGTGGACCCGGAGACCGGTGCGACCCGGATCGTCCATGTCGACGAGGACCCGGTCTGGCTGGATCTCTTCCCCGGGGTACCCGCGTGGGCGCCGGACGGGCGGCTGGTGCGGATCGCGGACGAGGGCGGCGCGCGGGTGCTGGCGGTCGGGGACCGGCCGCTCACCGGGTCGCAGCTGCACGTCCAGGCGGTGCTGGACATCGGCGGGTCGGACATTCTGATCTCGGCTGTGGCCGGTGAGGACGCGGTCGAGCCGGAGATCGGACAGATCCATGTGTACCGGGTCAACGAGCTGGGAATCGAGCGGATTTCCGAAGGGGTGGGTGTGCACTCCGCGGTCCGCTCGGGCGCCCTGTCGGTGGTGGTCTCGGCCGTTCCCGAGGAGCCCGGAACCGCCGCGTGGGTGGTACGGGACGGCAAGCGGCTGGTCCGCATCGCGAGCTTCGCCCAGGAACCGGTGCTCACCGCCCGCGTGACCCTCACCGAGGGGGGCGCACGACGGATTCCGTGCGCCGTGCTGCTTCCGTCGGACTACCAGGAGTCGGACGGTCCCCTTCCGGTCCTGATGGATCCGTACGGCGGGCCGCACGGCCGCCGGGTGGTCGCCGCCCACAACCCGCATCTGACCTCGCAGTGGTTCGCGGACCAGGGCTTCGCGGTGGTCGTGGCGGACGGGCGGGGCGCGCCGGGCCGCTCGCCGGCCTGGGAGAAGGCGGTGCGGGACAACCTCGTGCTGACCATGGAGGACCAGGTCGAGGCGTTGCACGGGCTGGCGGACCGGTTCCCGCTCGATCTGACCCGGGTGGCGATCCGGGGCTGGTCCTTCGGCGGCTATCTGGCGGGGCTGGCGGTGCTGCGGCGGCCCGACGTCTTCCACGCGGCGGTCGTCGGGGCCCCGGTGACGGACCAGCGGCTGTACGACACCCACTACACCGAGCGCTATCTCGGGGACCCGGCGAAGCAGCCGGAGGTGTACGCGTACAACTCGCTGCTCACCGACGACGGTCTCTCCGAGGCCGCCGACGAGGCCCGGCCGATGATGATCGTGCACGGTCTGGCCGACGACAACGTGGTGGTCGCGCACGCCCTGCGGCTGTCCTCGGCACTGCTGGCGGCCGGGCGGCCGCACGAGGTGCTGCCCCTGAGCGGAGTGACGCACATGACGCCGCAGGAGCAGGTCGCGGAGAACCTCCTCCTGCTCCAGGTGGACTTCCTCAAGCGGTCGCTGGGGATGTCCGGCGCCTGAGCCGCCCGCCGCGCCCCGTCCGCCCCGGGATCACCAGCGGGGCGGCGGGGATGAGGGGGGCCCGAAGCCGCCGCCCGGCGGGGGCCCGAAGCCGGGGGCCTGCGGCGGCTGGTAGCCCTGCGGCCCGGGCTGTCCGGGCACCGGGGCACCCCAGCCGCCGCCCCAAGAGTCCGGGCCGCCCCAGGGGCCGGCGGCGGGGGTCCGTGCGACGCCCTTGCGGGCCAGCAGGACGATCACGACGGGCCCGATGAGGAGCGAGCAGATCTGGCTCACCAGGGTCAGCTGCCCCTCGATGTCGAGGTCGGTGAATCGCTCGTACAGCTCGAAGTGGATGATGCGCGCCACGCCCAGCGCGCCGGAGGCGAGAATGAACCCGCCCGCGATCAGGCCGAGCGGTCGCGCGAGGGCCGCCCCGCCGACCGCGCCGAGGGCCGCCACCAGGGACATCAGGATGATCGCCACGGTGACCCAGCCGGGCGGCCCCTCGATGAGCGGGGTGCTCAGGGGCGCCCCGCCGATGAACCACTCGGGATAGAACCCGGACGGGAAGACGAACGGCTGCCGGATCTCCCAGGCAGTGAAGATCACCGCCTGAAGACCGAGGAGCAGGAAGACGGCCACCCCCGCACCCCGCACCGGACCCGCCGGGCGCTCATCGCCCTGCGGCACGGGGCGGCGGCCCGCCGTCCCCACGACGATCAGGGCGAGCCCGGCCACCAGCGCGGCGTACGTGGTGAGCAGCGCCCGGTCGCGGAGCTCCTCCGGGGCCGGGGCGTCGGCGACGGTCCAGACGCCGGGCAGCCGCAGGGCGAAGGTCACGACGCCGGTGACGATCAGGACCGAGGCGGCGGAGGCCGAGCGGAGTGCCGCCACGGCGGCAGCGGCGTAGGCGAGCAGCAGGACGAGGCTGGTGGAGGTGGTGGTGGGCCGCACCATGTCCCGGAGGCTCGCGGTGCCCGACCAGTACTCCCAGACCGGCAACGGTCCGTCGGCGGCCCGTATGTCCCGCACGATCCAGGCGACGGCCATCAGTGCCAGCACCGCGCACAGAACGGCGCCGGTGATTCTTGCTCCCCGTGTAAGTGTCACCCGCTGATACTCCATTGCCCCGAACGGATGAACAAGGGCGTTCGGGGGGGCGGGGCGGTGGCAGCGGGCGACCGGCCGGAGCGCCAGGACGACGCTCCGGCCGGACCACGGCACCCGCACGGCCGTACGCTGTTCAGCATGGGGCGTTCGTATATCGGAGCGACGACGGCAGAGTTGCTTACTTGTTAACGATGCTGACGCCGGTTCATGGCGTTTCGTCCTGCTCGGCCCCCGGCCCCTTCGGGCCCGGAGCCTCCGCGGGCCCCAGGATCTCCAGCTCGCCCTCCGGCGGCACCACACGCTTCTCCTCCGCGAAGTGGCACGCCGAGTCGTGCCGGGCCGGGGTGTCGACGTGCCGGAACTCCGCCGGAACCGCCAGCAGGGGGACCTCCAGTTCGCACCGCTCCTGCGCCTTCCAGCAGCGGGTGCGGAAGCGGCAGCCGGAGGGGATGTTGGCGGGCGAGGGGACGTCGCCGTGCAGGATGATCCGGTCCCGGTGCTCGCGGGCGGTCGGGTCGGGGACGGGGACGGCGGACAGCAGCGCCTGGGTGTACGGGTGGGTGGGGTGGTCGTAGATCTCCGCGTCGGAGCCGATCTCCACGATCCGGCCCAGGTACATCACGCCGACCCGGTCGGAGATGTGCCGGACGATGGACAGGTCGTGCGCGATGAAGACGAAGCTGAGGTTGAACTCCGCCTGGAGCCGGTCCAGCAGGTTGACCACCTGGGCCTGGACGGAGACGTCGAGCGCGGAGACCGGCTCGTCGGCGACGATGATCTCCGGGTTGAGGGCAAGGCCCCGTGCGATGCCGATGCGCTGACGCTGGCCGCCGGAGAACTGGTGCGGATAGCGGTTGATGTACTCCGGGTTGAGCCCGACGACGTCCAGCAGGTCCTGCACCTTCTGGCGGCGGCTGCCCTTCGGGGCGACCTCGGGATGGATCTCGTACGGCTCCCCGATGATGTCGCCGACCGTCATCCGCGGGTTCAGCGAGGTGTAGGGGTCCTGGAACACCATCTGGATGTTGCGGCGGACCGCCTTCAGCGCCCGGCCGGACAGCTTGGAGATGTCCTCGCCCTTGTAGCGGATCGCCCCGGCGGTGGGGCGTTCCAGGTGGACGAGCATCTTGGCGACGGTCGACTTGCCGCAGCCCGACTCCCCCACGATGCCCAGCGTCTCGCCCGCGTACAGGTCGAAGTCGACGCCGTCGACGGCCCTGACCGCGCCGATCTGCCGCTTGAAGAGGATGCCCTGGGTGAGCGGGTAGTGCTTGGCGAGGCCGCGTACCTGGAGGATCGGGTCGCCCTCGGTGTACGGGGCGGTGGCGTCCTTGTTCGCCTCGGAGAGCAGGGTGGAGCCGGCCGCGCCGCCACCGGTCTTCTCGTGCCCGTCGCGGTCAGCGTGCATCGAGCGTCTCCTTCCAGAAGTGGCAGGCGCTGCGGCGCTGTTCGTCGACCTCGTAGAGCGGCGGCACATCGCTGCGGCACACGTCCTGGGCCATCGGGCAGCGGGGGTTGAAGGCGCAGCCGGGCGGGATGCGGGTGAGGTTGGGCGGCAGGCCCTTGATCGCGTACAGCTCCCGGCCCTTCTGGTCCAGGCGCGGGATCGACTGGAGGAGGCCCTTGGTGTACGGGTGGGCGGGGGCCTTGTAGATCTCGTGGACGGGGGCGGTCTCGACGATCCGGCCCGCGTACATCACGGCGATCTTGTCCGCGACGTCGGCGACGACGCCGAGGTCGTGGGTGATCAGGATGAGGCCCATGTTCAGCTCGCGCTGGAGTTCCGCGAGGAGGTCCATGACCTGGGCCTGGACGGTGACGTCGAGGGCCGTGGTGGGCTCGTCGGCGATGATCAGGGACGGTTCGAGGGCCATCGCCATGGCGATCATGATGCGCTGGCGCATCCCGCCGGAGAACTGGTGCGGGTACTGGTTGACGCGTTCCTTCGCGGCGGGGATGCGGACCCGGTCCATCAGTTCGACGGCCTTGGCCTTGGCGTCCTTGCGGGACATGCCGCGGTGCACGACGAACATCTCGGCGAGCTGCTGGCCGACGGTGAGGACCGGGTTCAGCGAGGACAGGGCGTCCTGGAAGATCATGGCCATCTCCTGGCCGCGGATCTTGCGCCGCTCGTCCGCCTTGAGCTTCAGCAGGTCCTGGTCCTTGAAGAGGATCTCCCCGCCGGCGATCTTCCCGGGCGGCATGTCGAGGATGCCCATGACGGCCTGGGCGGTGACGGACTTGCCGGAGCCGGACTCGCCGAGGACGGCGAGCGTCTCGCCCTCGGCCACCGAGTAGTTGACCCCGTTGACGGCCTTGGCGACACCTTCGCGGGTGTGGAACTCCACGTACAGGTCGCGCACTTCGAGCAACATGGCAATCGGCTCCTCAGCGCAGCTTGGGGTCGAGGGCGTCGCGCACCGCGTCGCCGAGCATGATGAACGCGAGCACGGTGACCGCCAGCGCTCCGGCGGGCCAGAGCAGCATGTGCGGGGCGTTGCGGATGTAGTTGGCGGCGGCGGAGATGTCGATGCCCCAGGAGACGGCCGGGTCCTTCAGGCCGACGCCGAGGAAGGACAGGGTCGCCTCCAGCGAGATGTACGTGCCGAGCGCGATGGTCGCCACGACGATGACGGGGGCGATGGCGTTCGGGGTGATGTGGCGCAGCAGCATCCGGGAGTTGGAGGCGCCCAGCGCGCGGGCCGCCTGGACGTAGTCGTTCTGTTTGGCGGTGATGACCGAGCCGCGGGCGATGCGGGCGATCTGGGGCCAGCCGAGCAGAACGATGAACCCGACGACGGGCCAGACGGTGGAGCTGGTGACGACGGAGAGGAAGACCAGGCCGCCGAGGACGACGGGGATACCGAAGAAGACGTCGGTGAGGCGGGAGAGGATCGCGTCCCACCAGCCGCCGAAGAAGCCCGCGAGGCCGCCGAGGACGCTGCCGAGGATCGCGACGCCGAGGGTGGCGCAGACGCCGACGGTCACCGAGGTGCGGGTGCCGTAGACGACCCGGGTGTAGACGTCGCGGCCCTGCGGGTCGAAGCCGAAGGGGTGGCCGGGCTCGGAGCCCTTCTGGGCGTCGTCCAGGTTGGCCTGGAGGGGGTCGCCGCTCGCGATGAGCGAGGGCCAGATCGAGATGATCACCAGGAAGAGGATGACCAGCGAGGAGATGATGAAGACCGGGTTGCGCCGCAGGTCGCGCCAGGCGTCCGACCAGAGGCTGCGCGGCTTTCCGGTGGGCCCGGTGCCGTCGGGGCCGCCCGGGTTCTTCTCCAGGCTGGTGCCCTCCTCCATGGCGAGGTCCGTCGCGCCGCCGGCGCCCGCCTGGGAGATCGCTTCGTCCGGGGTCTGCGGCTCAGGCATAGCGGATCCTCGGGTCGAGTACGGCGTACAGGAGGTCGACGATCAGGTTGGCGGCCAGGAAGACCAGGACGAGGATCGTGACGAAGCCGACGACGGTCTGGGAGTTCTGCCGCAGGATGCCCTGGTAGAGCTGGTAGCCGACGCCGTGGATGTTGAAGATCCGCTCGGTGACGATGGCCCCGCCCATCAGCGCGCCCACGTCGGTGCCGATGAAGGTGACGACGGGGATGAGCGAGTTGCGCAGCAGGTGCCGTACGACGACGCGGCGGCGGGGCAGGCCCTTGGCGACGGCGGTGCGTACGTAGTCGGCGCGGGCGTTCTCGGCGATCGAGGTCCGGGTGAGCCGGGTGACGTAGGCGAGCGAGACCGAGGCGAGGACGAGCCCGGGGACGAGGAGTTCGTCGAAGGTGGGGTCGGCGGAGACGGAGGGCTTGATGATGCCCCACTTGACGCCCAGGAGGAGCTGGAGCAGCAGGCCGGTGACGAAGGTGGGGATGGCGATGACGATCAGCGTCAGGATGAGGACGGTGGTGTCGACGGGGCGGCCGCGCCGCAGACCGGTGACGACGCCGAGACTGATGCCGATGACGACCTCGAAGACGACCGCGACGATGGTGAGCCGGATGGTGATGGGGAAGGCGGTGGCCATCAGCTCGGTGACCTTCTGCCCGTTGAACGCGGTGCCGAAGTCGCCGGTGAACACGTTGCCCATGTAGGTGAGGTATTGCTGCCAGACCGGCTTGTCGAGGCCGAACTCGGCCCGCAGCTGCGCGGCGGTGGCCGGGTCGCACTGGCGGTCGCCGCAGAGGCCCGCGATGGGGTCGCCCATCACGTTCACCATGAGGAAGATCAACAGCGTGGTGCCGAAGAAGACGGGGATCATCTGCAGCAGCCGCCGGATCACATAACGTCCCATGAGGGGCTCCGGGGGTCGGTTCGGGCAGTACCGGGGACGGGGTGCGCGGACGGCCGGGCGCCGGTGTGTCGGGGCGTCCCGGCCGTCCGCGTCGCTCAGCGCGTCACTTGACGGTGATCTCTTCGTAGACCGGGACGCTGAACGGGTTCAGCGCGACGTTGTCCACCCGGTCCGAGTAGCCGGCGCTGCCGTTCTGGTACCAGAGCGGGATGACCGGCATCTCCGTGACGAGGATCTTCTCCGCGTCCTGGAAGGTGGTGATCGCCTTGGCCTTGTCGCTCTCGGCGTTGGCCTTGTCGACCAGGTCGTCGAACTGCTGGTTGCTCCACTTGCCGTCGTTGGACGGGGCGTTGGTGTAGTAGAGCGGCTGGAGGAAGTTCTGGATCAGCGGGTAGTCCATCTGCCAGCCGGCGCGCCAGGCGCTGGTGAGCTTCTGGGTGGAGACCTGGGCGCGGAAGTCGGCGAAGGTGCCGACGGGACCGCCGATGCAGGCCTTGTTGTCGCCCATGACGTTGTTGATGCTGTTGCAGACGGCGTCGACCCATTCCTTGTGGGAGCCGGTGTCCGCGTTGTACGAGATCTTCAGCTGGCCGCCGGGGATGCCGCCGCCCTCGTCGATCAGCTTCTTGGCCTCGGCCTTGTTGTACGTGCACTCCTTGCCGCAGAGCCCTTCCTTGAAGCCGCCCTCCGCGCCGAGGACCGGGGAGGTCCAGTCGGTGGCGGGGGTGCGGGTCTTCTGGAAGATCTGGTCGGTGATCTGCGGCCGGTTGATCGCCATCGACAGGCCCTGGCGGACCTTGCGGGCGTCGTCGGTGTCCCACTCCTTCTCGTAGAAGGGGAAGGCGATGGTCTGGATGATGCCGGCGGGGGTGTTGATGTACCGGTCGCCGAGGTCGGCCTCGACGTTGCGGAGCTGGGAGGCGGGCACGTCGTCGACGAGGTCGAGGTTGCCCGCGGTCAGGTCGGTGTAGGCGGTGTTGTTGTCGGTGAAGACCTTGAGGTCGACGCCGCCGTTCTTCGCCTTGTCGTCGCCCGGGTAGTCGTCCCACTTGCGCAGGTTCATCGAGGAGCCCTTGGCGTACGACTCGATGGTGTACGGGCCGTTCCCGACGGGCTTGGAGAGCCAGGCGTCGTGGTCGTCGTAGAACGCCTTGGGCAGCGGGACGAAGGCGGAGTAGCCGAGGGTGTCGGGCCACAGGGAGAACTTCTGGGTGAGCTTGGCGGTGAAGGTCAGGTCGTCGACGACCTTCAGGCCTGACAGGGTCTCGGCGGAGGCGGAGCCGGACTCGGGGTGGACCTTGTCGTAGCCCTCGATGTACTGGAAGAAGTAGGCGTTCTTCTGGTTGTTCTTCAGGGCCGCGCCGTAGTTCCAGGCGTCGACGAAGGAGTTGGCGGTGACCTTCTCGCCGTTGGAGAACGTCCAGCCGTCCTTGAGCTTGATCGTGAAGTTCTGGGAGTCCGTCGAGTCGATGGACTCGGCGACCATGTTCTGGGCCTCGCCGGTCTTCGGGTCGTAGCGGATCAGCCCGCGGAAGACCATGTCGAGGACCTTGCCGCCCTGGACCTCGTTGGTGTTGGCCGGCTCCAGCGGGTTCTGCGGGTCTCCCCAGGAGGAGCTGACGATGCCGTCGGCGCCGCCGCTGCCGCCACCGTCGCCGTCACCGCCGCCGCAGGCCGTCGCTGCCAGGGCGACGGCCACCGCACATGCGGCCCACCTGACCTGTGTGGCTCCGCGCATGAAGTGCCTCCTAGAGTCATCGAGTAGCTCAATGCCTCATATCACCGCATTACGTGACGTACCGCATGCGGGATTGCCCCGTACGGGCAGAAGGGCTCGCGGACACGACGATGCCCGGCCCCCCGAAGGGGACCGGGCATCAGCCTTTGAACAGCGGGGAGCGGTTACGCCGCGTGCACGACGTCCTTCTCCTCGGCGAAGTGGCACGCCGACTCGTGCGCGGCCGGGGTGGCCGCCGAGACGAAGCGCTCGGGGATCGCCAGCAGGGGCTCCTCCGTCGCGCAGCGCTCCTCCGCCTTCCAGCAGCGGGTGCGGAAGCGGCAGCCCGAGGGCGGGTTCGCCGGTGACGGAACGTCACCGGTGAGGATGATCCGCTCGCGCCCCTCGCGGGCCGACGGGTCGGGGACCGGGACCGCCGAGAGCAGCGCCTGGGTGTAGGGGTGCGTCGGGTGGTCGTAGATCTGCGTGTCCGTGCCGATCTCGGCCATCTTGCCGAGGTACATCACGCCGACCCGGTCGGAGATGTGCCGGACGATGGACAGGTCGTGCGCGATGAAGACGTAGGACAGGTTGAACTCGTCCTGGAGCTTCTCCATCAGGTTGATGACCTGGGCCTGCACCGACACGTCGAGCGCGGAGACCGGCTCGTCGCAGATGATGATCTCCGGGTTGAGCGCGAGGCCGCGGGCGATGCCGATGCGCTGGCGCTGGCCGCCGGAGAACTGGTGCGGGTACCGGTTGATGTACTCCGGGTTCAGACCCACGACGTCCAGGAGCTCCTGGACGCGGCGGCGCCGGTCGCCCTTCGGGGCCACCTCGGGGTGGATGTCGAAGGGCTCGCCGATGATGTCGCCGACCGTCATACGCGGGTTCAGCGAGGTGTACGGGTCCTGGAACACCATCTGGATGTTGCGGCGCACCGCCTTCAGCGCGCGCCCGGACAGCTTGGTGATGTCCTGGCCCTTGTAGAAGACCTCGCCGGCCGTCGCCCGCTCCAGGGTCATCAGGAGCTTGGCGACCGTGGACTTGCCACAGCCGGACTCGCCCACGATGCCCAGGGTCTCACCGGCGTACAGGTCGAAGGAGATCCCGTCGACGGCCTTGACCGCGCCGATCTGCTTCTTGAAGAGGATGCCCTGGGTCAGCGGGAAGTGCTTGACCAGGTTGCGCACCTGGAGGATCGGCTCGCCCTGGCTGACCGGCGCGTCGATGGCGGCTACGGCCTCCGCCTCGGTCACGGCGTCCACCGTCTCCACCTCGGAGACGTTCGGGGTGGCGTCCACGGGCCCCTGCTCCTTCTTGAGCTCAGCCATGGATCGTCTCCTTCCAGAAGTGGCACGCGCTGCCGCGGCCGACCAGCTCGAGGCCGTCCTGCTCGGTCACGGGGGCGAGCGGCGGAATCTCGGTACGGCAGATGTCCTGTGCCTTGGGGCAGCGCGGGCTGAAGGCACAGCCCGCGGGGATACGCGTCAGGTTGGGCGGCAGCCCCTTGATCGCGTAGAGCTCCTGGCCCTTCTGGTCCAGGCGCGGGATCGAGTCGAGCAGACCCCGGGTGTACGGGTGGGCCGGGCGGCTGTACAGCTCGCCGACCGGGGCCGTCTCCACGATCCGGCCCGCGTACATCACGGCGATCTTGTCCGCGACGTCGGCGACGACGCCGAGGTCGTGGGTGATCAGGATCAGACCCATGTTGTACTCGCGCTGCAGCTCGGCCAGCAGGTCCATGACCTGGGCCTGCACCGTCACGTCGAGCGCGGTGGTCGGCTCGTCGGCGATGATCAGGTCCGGCTCCAGGGCCAGCGCCATGGCGATCATGATGCGCTGGCGCATACCGCCGGAGAACTGGTGCGGGTAGTCCGAGATGCGGGCCGCCGCCGCCGGGATCTTGACCTGGTCCATCAGCTCGATGGACTTGGCCTTGGCGTCCTTGCGGGACAGACCCTGGTGCACCCGGAACATCTCGCCGAGCTGGTAGCCGACGGTGAGGACCGGGTTCAGCGAGGACAGCGCGTCCTGGAAGATCATCGCGATCTTGCGGCCGCGGATCTTCCGGCGCTCCTCGTTGGACATCTTCAGCATGTCCTGGCCGCGGAAGAGGATCTCGCCCTGCGTGATCTTCCCGGGCGGCATGTCGAGGATGCCCATGATGGTCTGCGCGGTCACGGACTTGCCGGAGCCCGACTCGCCGAGCACGGCGAGCGTCTCGCCGGCGCTGACGGTGTAGTTCACACCGTTGACCGCCTTGGCCACACCGTCGCGGGTGTGGAACTCCACGTGCAGGTCACGGACGTCGAGCAGTGGACCGTCGCCACTCACGGACTCCCGCGGTGCGGGGACGTGAGCCGTCTTGTCGATGGTGGTCACGAACGCCTCCCTCAGCGCATCTTGGGGTCGAGGGCGTTGCGGACCGCATCGCCGAACATCAGGAAGGACAGCACCGTGATCGAGACCATCACCGAGGGGATGATCAGGACCGTCGGAACGTTGCGGAGCTGGTCCTTCGCGGCGGAGACATCGATACCCCACGAGACCGTCGGCTCGGCGAGGCCGATACCGAGGAACGACAGGGTGGCCTCGGCGGCGATGTAGCCGCCGAGCGCGATGGTGGCGACCACGATCACCGGAGCGATGGCGTTCGGCAGGATGTGCCGCGTCATGATCCGGGTGGTGGAGGCGCCCAGCGCCTTGGCGGCGACCACGTAGTCGGCCTGCTTGATCGTGATGACCGAGCCACGGGCGACACGGGCGATGGACGTCCAGCCGAGGAAGGACAGGGAGAGGATCACGACCCAGACGGAGCGCTCCTCGAAGGTGGTCAGGATGACCATGGCGCCGACGATGAAGGGGACGCCGAAGAAGACGTCGGTGATCCGGGAGAGGACCGTGTCGATCCAGCCGCCGAAGTATCCGGCGAGCATCCCGATGACCAGACCGGTGATGGTGACCGCGATGGTCACGATCACGCCGACCATGATGGACGCGCGGGCTCCGTAGATCAGACGCGCGTAGATGGAACGGCCCTGGACGTCGTAACCGAGCCAGTCGGGGGCGAAGAAGTGTCCCCAGTTCGGCTTCTGGAGGTAGTGCTCGGCCAGGTTCGCGTCGCGCGGCGAGGCGCTGGTGAACAGGCCCGGGAAGATCGACATGACGGTGAGCAGCAGGATCAGCACCATCGAGACGAGGAAGAGCGGGTTGCGACGCAGGTCGTGCCAGGCGTCGGACCAGAGGCTGCGCGGCTTGCCGGGCGCAGGGCCGGAGTCCGTCGTGGTCGGTGTCTGAGCTGCGGCGGCCGAAGCGTCGGTGCTCTTGGTCAGTGCGGTGGTGTCAGGCATACCGGATCCTCGGGTCCAGGACCGCGTAGAGCAGGTCGACGAGCAGGCTGCAGACGAGGTAGACGATGACGAGCAACGTCACGATCCCGACGACCGTGGCACCCTCACGCTTGGACAGGGCCTCGAAGACGAGGGATCCGACGCCCTTGATGTTGAAGATGCCCTCGGTCACGATCGCGCCGCCCATCAGAGCGCCGATGTCGGTGCCGAGGAAGGTGACGACCGGGATGAGCGAGTTGCGCATCAGGTGGATGCCGACGATGCGGCGGCGCGGCAGGCCCTTGGCGACAGCCGTACGGATGTAGTCGGCGCGGATGTTCTCGGCGACCGAGGTACGGGTGAGCCGGGCCACGTAGGCGAGGGACAGCGACGCCAGCACGATGGCCGGCATGATCAGCTCGCCGTTGGTGGGTTCGAGACTCACGTTGGGCTTGGCGATGCCGAGCTGGAACGCGAAGAAGTACTGAACGAGGAAGCCCAGCACGAAGGACGGCATGGAGATGAGCACCAGCGTCAGACCGAGCAGACCGCGGTCCCGGAGCGATTCCGCCTTCAGACCGGCGATGATGCCGAGCGAGATACCGGCGACGACCGTGAAGACGAAGGCGAAGATCGCCAGTCTGACGGTGATCGGGTAAGCGTCGGCGATGACTTCGGCGACCGGACGCTGCGTTCCGATCTGGGTGCCGAAGTCGCCCTGGAACAGATTGCCCAGGTAGTTCAGATACTGCTGCCAGATCGGCTGGTCGAGACCGTACTCGGCCTTCAGAGCGGCGATCTGCGATGCGTCTACATGCTGTTCACCGGCAAGTGCTCTGACGGGGTCGCCGGGCAGTGCGTACATCATCAGGAAGACCAGCAGGGTCGACCCGATGAAGACCGGGATCATCTGGAGCAGTCGTCGTGCGACATAACGCCCCATGGGTGCCTCCGTGTGGGGATAACTGCGGCGTGGGGGCCGCCTCTTCGCAGAGACGACCCCCACGCCTCCGGCCGCGCCGACAGGCGGCGCGGGCGGATGACGGCCAGTTGGGGAATGACCCGCAGGCGTTACTTGGTGGTGACGCCGGTCAGTTCGAGGTCACCGTGGAAGTCGACCTTGACGTTGTCGACGTTCTTGCCGTGGCCGCCGTTGATGGCGTAGTACCAGAGCGGGATGGCGGGCATCTTGTCCACCAGGGCCTTCTCGACCTCCTGGTAGGCGGCGACGGACTCCTCCAGGGAGTCGGCCTTGTCACCCTTCGCCATCAGGTCGTCGATCTCCTTGTCGGAGAAGCGACCGTTGTTGGACTCCGCCTTGGAGTGGTAGAGCTCCTTGAGGAAGTTCACGTTGACGGGGTAGTCGGCCACCCAGCCACCGCGGTAGACACCCTTGACCTCGTTGTTGTCACGCGCTTCGAGGTCGGTCGGGAAGTCCGGCTTGGCGTCGCCCACGCAGTCGACCCCGGTGGCGTTGCGGATGGACTCGCAGACAGCGGTCACCCACTCCTTGTGCCCACCGTCGGCGTTGTACTGGATGGTGAACTTGTTGCCCGGAACGCCGCCGCCGGCCTTGATGAGCTCCTTGGCCTTGGCGGGGTTGTACTTCAGGATGTCCGAGTCGAGGGTCTGGTTGCCCTTGACCTGCGGAGGCGTGAAGCTCGTCGCCGGGATGCGGGTGCCGTTCAGGACGGTCTTCGTGATGGTGTCACGGTCGATCGCCATGGACAGACCCTGGAGGACCTTGGGGTCGATGTCCTTGAACGTGTCCGAGTAGAACGCCGGGTTCAGCGACTGGATCGCCGCGTACGGCTGGTCGATGGCGCCGTCACCGAGGTCCGTCTTGTACTTCGGGAGGTCACGCGGGCCGACCTGGCGGATCATGTCCAGGTTGCCGGAGACGAGGTCGGTGTACGCGGCCTCGACGGTCGAGTAGTTCTTGAACTGGATGCCCTTGTTGGCAGCCTTGTTCGGACCCTGGTACTCGGGCCAGGCCTTGACCTGGATGAGCTTCTTGTGGGTCCACTTCTCGAACGTGTACGGGCCGTTGCCGACCGGCTTCTGGCCGAACGCCTTCGGGTCGTCGTAGAAGACCTTGGGCAGCGGCGCGAACGTCGCGTAGCCGAGCTTGTAGTTGAAGTACGGGACCTTGTTGCTGAGCTCGATCGTGAACGTGGTGTCGTCCACGGCCTTCAGGCCGGACATCTCCTTGGCCTTGGGCGCACCCTTCTCGGGGTGGACGTCCTCGTAGCCCTTGATGTCGGAGAACCAGAACGCGTTCTGCTGCTTGTTGTCGACGTTGGCGTACCAGTTCCACGCGTCGATGTACGACTGCGCGGTCACGGCCTCACCGTTGTGGAACTTCCAGCCGGACTTGAGCTTGACGGTCCACAGCTTGGAGTCCTCGGTCTCGACGGACTCGGCGTTCGTGTAGACGATCTCGCCCTTGTCGTCGAAGTCCAGCAGCTGGGTGAACAGCGACTGGATGACGTAGGAGCCGTTGCTCTCGTTCGTGTCGGCCGGCATCAGAGGCTTCTGGGGCTCGCCGACGTCGATCGAGACGTATCCGGCGGGCTGCCCCGACGTGTTCTTCTTGCCTTCGTCGCTGCTGTCGCCGCCGCCACAGGCAGTCGCGGCCAGGGCGATGACGGCCGCTCCCGCGACCCACTTGGCGCTCTTGGCACCGCGCATGGGTTTCCTCCTCATGAGTCCACTTTTGACTACAAGAAGGGCACTGGAGAGATTCACCGACACCCCTGACGGTGATCGTTCAGTGCCCCGAGTGTGCTCGTGAGTCGGCACTCCCCACAGTGCGTGACCCATTGAC
This sequence comes from Streptomyces globisporus, assembly GCA_014649555.1. Classification (GTDB taxonomy): domain Bacteria; phylum Actinomycetota; class Actinomycetes; order Streptomycetales; family Streptomycetaceae; genus Streptomyces; species Streptomyces globisporus. Next base: position 567,838 of record BMTG01000001.1, read on the forward strand.
CCGAGCTCAATGGAGCCAACTATTGAGTACGGCCGGGCTGTAAACCACACTTAAAGGGTCTCGGTTTGACAACATCAGACCCGCCTGCGTGCCCGAAATCCGGACAAAGCGATCCCAGACAGACACGCCCGAAACGGACTGTTAACACATGTTCCGGAGAGCGACCCCCGATATCCGGACACCCCGGTCAGGAAAAGCAATTGACGAAGGCCCGGCCCACCACAGTGTCCGTGGTGGGCCGGGCCTTCTGTCAATGCTTGTGCTGACGGTCCGTCCGACGGGGTGATCCACCCCGGGACGAGCCTTCGCATACGGAGCGTATGCCTCCGACCGCCCCCTGAGCCCCCGGAAGGGCTCAGGGGAGGCTCAGGGCGTCTCCTGGCTCCGTGTCAGCCGTTCTTGGCGCGCGAGGCGGCGCGGCTGCGCTCGCGCTGGTCCAGGACGACCTTGCGGATACGCACGGTCTCCGGGGTCACCTCGATGCACTCGTCCTCGCGGCAGAACTCCAGGGACTGCTCCAGCGACAGCTTGCGGGCCGGGACCACGTTCTCCGTGGTGTCCGCGGAGGCCGCACGCATGTTGGTGAGCTTCTTCTCCTTGGTGATGTTCACGTCCATGTCGTCGGCGCGGGAGTTCTCGCCGATGATCATGCCCTCGTACACCTCGGTGCCGGCCTCGGTGAAGATGACACCGCGCTCCTGGAGGTTGACCATCGCGAACGGCGTGACGGAGCCCGAACGGTCGGCCACCAGCGAGCCGTTGTGACGGGTACGCAGGTCACCGAACCACGGCTCATGGCCCTCGAAGATCGAGTGCGCGATGCCCGTGCCGCGGGTCTGGGTCAGGAACTCCGTACGGAAGCCGATGAGGCCGCGGGACGGGACGATCCACTCCATGCGGACCCAGCCGGAGCCGTGGTTCGTCATGGTCTCCATACGGCCCTTGCGGGTCGCCATGAGCTGGGTGATGGCGCCGAGGTGCTCCTCGGGCGAGTCGATCGTCATACGCTCGATCGGCTCGTGGGTCTTGCCGTCGATCTGCTTGGTGACGACCTCGGGCTTGCCGACGGTCAGCTCGAAGCCCTCGCGGCGCATCTGCTCGACCAGGATGGCGAGCGCCAGCTCACCACGGCCCTGGACCTCCCAGGCGTCGGGGCGCTCGGTGTCCAGGACGCGGAGCGAGACGTTACCGATCAGCTCGCGGTCCAGGCGGTCCTTCACCTGGCGGGCGGTCACCTTGTGGCCCTTGCCGCCCTTGCCGACGAGCGGCGAGGTGTTGGTGCCGATGGTCATCGAGATGGCCGGCTCGTCGACCGTGATCAGCGGGAGCGCGATCGGGTTCTCGGGGTCGGCGAGGGTCTCGCCGATCATGATGTCCGGGAATCCGGCGACGGCGCAGATGTCACCGGGGCCCGCGACCTCGGCGGGCTTGCGGGTGAGCGCCTCGGTCATCATCAGCTCGGTGATGCGGACGTTGGACATGGTGCCGTCGCGCTTGATCCACGTGACGGTCTGGCCCTTGCGCAGCTCGCCCTGCTCGACGCGGCAGAGCGCGATACGGCCGAGGAAGTTGTCGGCGTCCAGGTTGGTGACGTGGGCCTGGAGCGGCGCGGCCTCGTCGAACTCGGGGGCCGGCACGTGCCCCAGGATCGTGTTGAAGAACGGCTCCAGGTTGTCGCTGTCCTGCGGGACGGTGCCGTCCTCGGGCTTGGTCAGCGAGGCGACGCCGTCACGGGCGCAGGCGTAGACGATCGGGAACTCGATCTGGTCCTCGTCCGCGTCCAGGTCCAGGAACAGGTCGTACGTCTCGTCGACGACCTCGGCGATCCGGGAGTCGGGGCGGTCCGTCTTGTTGATGCAGAGGATGACCGGCATCCGCGCGGCCAGCGCCTTGCGCAGGACGAAGCGGGTCTGGGGCAGCGGGCCCTCGGAGGCGTCGACGAGCAGCACGACCGCGTCCACCATCGACAGACCACGCTCGACCTCGCCACCGAAGTCGGCGTGACCGGGGGTGTCGATGATGTTGATCGTGATCGGGTCCCCGCCGTCCTTGGGGTGGTACTTCACCGCCGTGTTCTTGGCGAGGATCGTGATGCCCTTCTCACGCTCCAGGTCGTTCGAGTCCATCATGCGGTCGTCGAGGTGCTCGGCGGCGTGGGCGGCGAACGCTCCGGCCTGCTTCAGCATGGCGTCGACCAGCGTGGTCTTGCCGTGGTCGACGTGGGCGACGATGGCTACGTTACGGATGTCGTGGCGCGTGGGCATGGGTGGCTTGCGCTTCTCTCGGATCGTGGGATCAGGCGTCTCAGTCGGTCTTCGAGTCCTCGTACGCCCGCCGGGCGGCACGCCACGGCTCGTCCCATCGTACGGGCCTCGGGCGCGCCGGGCTTCCCGGGCCGATCCGCGAAGGCGGTCTTCCCGTGTGATTCAGGCGATATTCAGCCGGTGTCAAGGAGCTGCCGGGCCATGGGCGTGGCCGGAATGCGGGGGTCGCTGCGGCGGACCGCGGTGAAGCTGTGGGGGGGTGAGGAGAGGTGAAGCGACGAACGGCCCGGGTCAGGGCAGAAACCACACTGCCCGCCGGGCGAACCGGCGGGCAAGGGTTTTGAGGTGCATCTGAGCTTGGCGACGTGCTGGTGTGCTATTTACCCGCTACTTCTTGCGGTCTGCGGGGGAACCTGCTGCTTGCCGGTTCTTGAACCCGATGTCCTGGTACCGGGGGGCGGCGAAGCCGAACGCCCCGACGTTCGCGAGCTTCTTGTCGACCGCGACGAGCTGCGGCCGCTGGAAGAGCGGAATGGATCCGGCGGCGGCCCAGATCCGGGCGTCCGCCTGCTTCATCAGCTCCCGTGCGGCCTTCTCGTCCAGCTCGGCGGCGGCCTTGTCGAAGAGCTGGTCGATGTGGTCGGTGCCGACCCGGGTGTAGTTCTGCTCCACGAGGAGCGAGCCGTCGGTGGCGGGCTCCGGCTTGGCGTAGATCGGACGTCCGTCGGTGGCCGGGTAGGCGGTGGCGGGCCAGGAGTAGAGCGCCAGATCGTACGCGCCGGAGGCGATGTGGTCCTTGAAGTAGCTCTCGTCCGGGACCTTGGTGATCTCCGTGCCGACGCCGATCTTCTCCAGCATCACGGCGATCTTGTCGCCGACGCTGCGCAGCGACTGGGAGCCGGGTCCGGAGGGGAGCACGAAGCGGAGGGTCAGCGTCTTGCCGTCCTTGCCGAGCTGCCCCTTGGCCGCGGCGGGCGCCGGGGCGGCGGTGCCGACGGGGGCGTACGCCCCGGCGGCTCCCCCGGGCTGCTTGTCCGTGGCGGCGACGGCGCCGCCCTCACCGAGGACACCCGCCTGGCGCAGCAGGACGGTGCCCTGGGCGGCGGCGGTCCGGGCGGGGGCCAGGACGTGGACGGCGGAGGCGCTGCCCACCGTGGCGGGAGCGGGGGCGCCGGGCTTGTTGTCGTCGCCGACGATGTAGAGGCCCTCGTCGCGGGAGGCGGCGCTGTCCTCGGAGTCCCGGTCGGCCTTCTTGCGCTCGGCGGCGGAGTCGGCGGAGTCCTCGGTGCTGTCCTCCTCCGCCTTCTTCCCGTCCTTCTCGGTCTTCTCGCTCGTGGCGTCCTTGTCCTCCTCGGCCTCCCCGGCGGTCTTCTTCTCCGCCTCGGCCTCGTCGTCCTTGCCGCCCTTCTTCTCCGCCTCGCTGCCCGCCTTGGTGTCCTTGGGCGGCTCGGCCGCGCCGCCCCGGGTCCAGCCGGCGTCCGCCAGCAGGGCCTGGGCCTCCTTGGTGTTCTGCTCGCCGAGCGCCCCGCTGCCGTCCTTGTAGCCCGGCTGCCCCGCGAGGGCGAGGTGGCTGCCGAGCGGCTTCGCCGGAAGGCCCAGCGGCCCCAGCACGGCCTCCGCCAGTTCCTGGCGGTCCAGGGCACGGGCGACGGCCCGGCGGACCCGGTCGTCGGCGAGCGGGCCGGACTCGCCGTTCAGCGCGAGCTGGGTGTAGGCGGGCTCCAGGGACTTGCGGACGGCGAAGTCGCGCAGGGCCTTCTGTTCCGTGGCGTACGCGACGACGGCCTTGCGGTTCTTCTCCCGGGCGGCCTGCGCGATCTCCGCCGCGTCCTCGTCGGAGCCGTGCGCCTGGGCCCAGGAGCGCAGGGCCTGGGCGGGCGTGATCTCGGCACCCGGGCCGTGGTTGAGGGGCTGGCCGTTGCTGCCCCGGTCGCGGCGGGCGAGCGTGATGCGGTCGGCGGTGGCCGGGTCGATGTCGGCGATGTCCACCGTGCCGTCGGTGAGGGCCTGGGTACGGTCCTTCGCGGCGACCGCCCGGAAGACGAGGGTGTCCAGCTTGGCCTTGTCGCCCCACCAGCGCGGGTTGCGGGCCAGCGTGACGGTGCCCTTGGACTTGCTCATGCTCTTGAGGACGAAGGGCCCGGCAGTGGTCTTCAGGGTGGTGCGCGCGCCGTCGTTGAAGGCGTCCGGCGACCCGGTGACCTCCTTCGGGTAGAGCGGCGAGAACAGCGAGCGCCAGTCGGCGTACGGCTTGGAGAACGTGACCCGCACCTGGAGGTCGTCCGCGCCCCGCTCGATCTTCTCGATGCGCTCGTAACCGGAGTTGCGGGCGGTCCAGAACGCGGAGTCCTTGCCCCTCAGCGCCCGCCACTGGGCGACGAAGTCGGGGGCCCCGATCTCCCGCCCGTCGCTCCACACCGCCTGCTGGTTGAGCTTGTAGAGCACGACCTGCCGGGGCTCGCGCTCGATGACCTTCGCGGACTCCAGGTAGTCCGGGTTGAGCTTCGGCTGCCCGGTCCTGTCCATCGGGAAGAGGGTCGGGAGCAAGGCTCCGGTGATCCGGGTGGTGGCGCTGTCCGCGTCCGCCTGGAAGGCGTTGAAGGTGGCGGGCAGGGCGTCGACCGCCCAGTTCGCCGTCGAACCGTCGGCGACCGTCTCGCGGGCGGCGGGCGCGATGTCCTGGGGCACGCCGCGGGCGGTCTCCTCGCCGCCGGAGCTGCACCCCGCCAGCACGGGGATCGTGAGCACCCCCGTCGTGAGGAGCGCGAGCGATCGGCGCTTTCGAACCGTCCCGCGCGGGACGCCGACGTGGGACATGGCTGATACCTCCGGGGCCGGCCCGGACCACCCCGTACCGGAATGGACCGGATAGTGCGTATGTGGTGGCATTTGCAGTTGATCACACTGATTCCTTCCGCTTACTGAAAGCGCCCCTTCGCGCGAGGGGGCGCCGACACGACGGCCGGGAGCCGCAAGCTCACCCGGCCGGAGGAACGTTCCGCCCGACACGGCCGACAGACTCCCCTCGCACGGCCCGCCCGTCACCGGGGTGGCCCGCGCCCGGCGCCGGGGTGGCCCGCGCCCGTCACCGGAGGGGACCCGGCCCGACACCTGAGGGGCAGCTCGCCCGTCACCGGAGGGGCAGCCCGCGTGACCCGGATGACCTTGCCCCTCGCGCGCCCCAGGATCTAGGGTGAATGCGCTTTCACGAGCCTCGTGATCGCCTCGCCCGGCGCACGGACCGCCGGACCGGTACCAGCACCCGCACCGCCGGACGCGGGGATGCGGAAGAAGAAGCGGACGGACGGTGGGTCCAGTGAGCGCCCCCACGGTGTACGACGTCGCCGAGCGGTCGGGCGTCTCCATCGCCACGGTCTCCCGGGTCTACCGGAACCCCGATTCCGTACGCGCCCAGACCCGCGAGAAGGTCATGGAGGCGGCCCGCGAGCTGGGGTACGTACCGAGCGGCAGCGCCCGGGGCCTGGCCAGCCGGACGACGGGCGTGCTCGGGCTGTGCTTCCCGGACTACGCGGACCCGGACGCCGAGTCCGCGGCGGCGGCGAGCGACGCGGACGACGACCAGGCCGTCATGCTCTACTCCGACCAGATCATCCGGGGCATGGAACGGGCGGCCCGGCGGCACGGCTACGCCCTGCTGATCGCGGCCTCGCTGGACGGCGGCCCGGAGAGCCTGGTGGCGAAGGTCGCCGGGCGGGTCGACGGCTTCGCCGTACTGGCCCGGACCGTGCCGACCGCGGACCTGGAAGTGATATCGCGCCGGCTGCCCGTGGTGATGCTCGCCGGACCCCGCGAGATCGACCACCTGGACCACATCGTGGTGGCCAACACCGAGGGCGAGCGCGAGCTGACCCGCCATCTGATCGAGGACCACGGGCTGCGCCGCCTGGCGTTCGTCGGCGCCGAGGAGGAGTCGCCTGACGCCCAGGCCCGGTTCCGGGGCTTCCAGGAGGCGTGCCGGGACGCGGGCCTTCCGGTGCCCTCCCGGCCGGAGGTGCGCGCCGGGATGATGACGCAGGCCGAGGGCGCGCTGGCGGCGGACGCCCTGCTGGACCGGTCGGAGGGTACGGGGGTGGAGCGGCCGGAGGCGATGCTGTTCGCCAACGACCAGATGGCGGTCGGGGCGCTCCAGGCGCTGGAGCGGCGCGGGGTGCGGGTGCCCGAGGACATCGCCGTCACCGGGTTCGACGGGATCCCGCTGAGCCGCCTGGTCCGCCCGCCCCTGACGACCGTCCGCCAGCCGATCCGGCGACTGGGCGAGCAGGCGGTGGAGCTCCTGGTCCAGCGCCTGGCCGACCCGGGCCGGGCTCCGGTCTCGCTGGAGCTGCCGGTCTCGGTGACACGAAGGGCGAGCTGCGGCTGCGGCTGATCCGGGCGTTCTGGGTGCTTTTGTACGCACATATAAGCCGTGTTTTTCACACAGGGCGCTGACTCGGGGCTGGCAGGGCATAAGCACTGCCTACCTGAGGAGGCTGTGGTGAGCGACAGAACGGGACTGACCCCAGTGCTGACGGCTGCACGGGAAGCCGCACCGGTGAATTCGGTCGATGTCGTGGCGCGCGATCTGCGCACCAGGTTCGGCGCGCGGTACGTGTCGTTCCTCTTCGTGGACCTGGTCGGCAGCCGCCTGCTGCGGGTCAACGACATGACCGGCGCCTCCCGTGGCGAGGACCGGACCGAGAGGGTTCCGCTGGAGGGCAGCGGCATCTACGACAAGGTGCTGCGTTCTCAAAAGGTGGTGCAGGAGGACCAGAACGGGCGGGGTCAGCGCATTCTCGCCCCGGTGACCAACCGCGGTGACACCATCGGCGTGCTGGAACTGTTCCTCGACGCCGTCACCGAGGAAGTACTGGCACAGATCGAGGACGCCGCGCTCGCGCTGGCGTACATCATCGTCACCGACCGCCGCTTCACCGACCTCTACCACTGGGGCAACCGCTCCACGCCGGTCAGTCTGGCGGCGGAGATCCAGCGTCAGCTGCTCCCGTCCGCCGCCTCCTGCGACGCGGCCGAGTTCGCCCTCGCCGGGGCCCTGGTCCCGGCCGCCGACATCGCCGGGGACACCTACGACTACAGCCTCGACAACAGCGACCTCCATCTGTCGGTCACCGACGCCATGGGCCACGACGTCAACGCCTCGCTGATCGCCACCCTCGTGGTGAACGCCTCACGCGGCGCCCGTCGCGCCGGCGCGGAACTGGCCGAACAGGCCCGCCAGATGCACCAGGCCCTCCTCGACCACGGGAAGAGCACCTTCGCCACCGGCCAGTTGCTCCGCATCGCCCTGGACGGGAGCCGCGCCCAGTTCGTCAACGCCGGTCACCCCGAGCCGCTCCGGCTGCGCGACGGCTCGGTCGAGGTCATCGCCCCGCGGGTCGACATGCCCTTCGGCTTTCCGCCCCAGGGGCCGTACGCGGTCCAGGAGCTGGACCTGCGCCCCGGCGACCGGCTCCTGCTGTACACCGACGGCGTGCAGGAACGCGAGTCGTCCTCGGTCGACCTGCCCGAGATACTGCTCCGGACCGCCGCCGAGCACCCGCGTGAGGTCGTCCGCACGATCATCACCGCGGTCGCCGACGCGTACGGCGGCCACCCGCCCAAGGACGACGCCACGGTCCTGTGCATGGACTGGCGCGGCCCCCGGAGCGAGCCCCGCGAGCGGGAGGCCTGAGCCCGCACCGGGGCCGGGCGGCGCCCGGAACGCAGCCCGGCCCCTGCGCCGCACCCGGATCCCTCAGGCGGCCGGGCCCAGCCGCTCCCCGAAGAAACGCGTCCGCCGCGCGTCCAGTTCCGCCGCCTCGGCCGCCATCCCCCGGTACGCGAAGTGCCCCGCCGTCAGCACCTGGAGCTCGCGCTCCCCGGCCAGCGCGTTGTGTACGGCGAACTGCCCCGGCGGCGGCACCGACGGGTCGAACAGCGCGGCCGCGACCAGCGTGGGCAGCGTCAGCCGGGTCGCCGCCGTCGCCGCGTCGAAGTAGCGCAGGACCTCCGCGACCTCGGGGTGTTCGCGGTGGTGCGCCCGGACCGCCTCGCCGCTGCCCGCACAGGGCAGGGTCAGCCGCAGCGGGTGGTTGCCGAAGGTGGGGACGGTGAGCTGGGCCGCGCCGAAGCGGTCGTCCCAGGGCAGCGCGAGGGCCCCGAGCCCGCCGCCGAAGCTCTCCCCGAGGTAGCCGAGGCGGGGCCCGCCCGGCTGCCCCGCCGCCGCCAGCTCCGGCACCAGCCCCGCGAGAGCGGAAGCGGCGCACCAGAGGTCGGCCACGCAGTCCCCGATGACGTACGACGTGCGGGAGCCGATGCCGTGCAGGACGTGCGCGTCGGCCACGTCCGGGATGCCGTCCACCCGCCCCCGCTCCCCCATGCCCCGTACGCACGGCAGGATCACGGCGGCCCCGGGCAGTGGCGCCGGCAGGTCCCGGCCGGGTTCCTGGCGGCCGCCGTACCCGTGCCCGACGACGAATCCGTACCGCACGGGGCCCTCGGCAGGCAGTGCGAGCCAGCCGCCGAGCCGGACGCCGCCCACGGAGGTGAAGGCGACCCCGTGGACGCGGACGCCGTCGCGCTCCTCCTCCACCGGGCCGATGACCGGCCGCGGGTCCACCGCACGGGCTCGCGCGTACCGGCCGCGCCAGAACGCGTCGAAGTCGTCCGGGGCGGGCGGGGCGGGAACGGAGAGCAGCGCTTCCGGCGCGTCGTACCCGTAGGCCGGGTCGAACGGGAAGCCGTGGGAGAGCGCGACGGATGAGGCCATGCGGCGAGGGTAGACGCCGGGTCGCCGGCGGAACGTCCGCCTCCGGGGCGACGAATCGGTCACATCGCCTGTTGTTCTACAAACGGCGCGTTTACGGTTCAACGACAGGACGCCGAGAAGTCGGGCGATAAGACGCCGCGATGTCGGGCGCGTTGCACGAGTGTGACCCACCACCCTCTTGCGGATTCCCGAACGTCTGGCGCAGAGTGATGTATGCGCTTACAGGCAGCGCATACATAGCGCATAGCGCAGCATCCGGAATGCTCAAGGAGGAGCCCTCCCATGTCCCGCATCGCCAGAACAGCTCCCGCCGGCATAGCGCTCGCCCTCGCCGTGACCCTCTCCGCCTGCGGCTCCTCCGGCGGCGACGTCGCGGCCGACGAGAAGCAGACGCTCACCGTGTGGGCCATGGGGGCCGAGGGCGAGAAGCTCGCGGACGTGGCCGAGGTCTACGAGAAGGCCAACCCGAACATCACGGTGAAGGTGACCCCGATCGGCTGGGACGTCGCCCACCAGAAGCTCGTCTCGGCAGCGGCGGCGGGCACCCTGCCCGACGTGGCGCAGATGGGCGGCAGTTATATGGGCGAGTTCGCCGAGCTGGGCGTGCTGGAGCCGGTGGACACCAAGGTCTTCGACAAGAAGGACTTCTTCCCGGCGGGCTGGGAGCAGGGCGAGGTGGAGGGCACCGCGTACGGCGTGCCCTGGTACGTCGACACCCGCGTCCTCTACTACCGCACGGACCTGGCCGAGAAGGCGGGCATGAGCAAGGCCCCGGCGAACTGGCAGGAGCTCCAGGACCTGGCGGGCGCGTACCAGAAGAAGGCCGGTACGAAGTGGGGGCTGTCGATCCAGCCCAGCGGCCTGGACACCGTGCAGAACTTCTACTCCTTCCTGTACTCGGCGGGCGGCGAGATCGTCAACGAGCAGGGCGAGGCGGTCATCGACAGCCCGGAGGCGGTCAAGGCGCTCAAGGAGTACGGCAGTTACTTCGACAAGGGCCTCGCCAACAAGTCCGTCCAGCCCGGCTACGACGTGGTGAAGGACTTCGGCAACGGCCGGGTCCCGATGTTCTTCGGCGGCCCCTGGCACGTGACGCTGCTGAACGAGGGCCAGCCGCAGATCAAGGGCAAGTGGGCGATCGCCCCCGTCCCGGCGGACGCCTCCTCCACCTCCATGGCCGGCGGCTCCTCGCTCGTCGTCTCCAAGGACAGCGAACACAAGGCGGCGGCCACCGAGTTCATCCAGTACCTGACCGACACGAAGGGCCAGGCCGACTGGTACGAGCGGACGAAGGACCTGCCCGCCAACACCTCGGCGTGGGAGTCCGGCACGCTCGCCGACGACGCCGACCTGCAGACCTTCAAGAAGCAGATGGACACCGCCAAGTCCTCGCCCTCCCTGGCCAACTGGACCGAGATCACCGACAAGGTGGACCAGGCCATCGCCAAGGTGACGCAGGGCAAGGCTTCCGCCGAGGACGCGCTGAAGGCCGCGCAGTCCGAGATCGAAGGCCTCGTGAAGCAGTAGCCATGAGCACCTCGACCACCACGACCGAGAAGGCCGCAGGGCCCGCGAAGGCGGGGGCGGGAGCATCCGCCGCCCCCGCCCCGGGCGGCGGCCGCCGCAAACGACCGCTGGGCATGCAGAACGCGGCGGGCTGGCTGTTCTCCACCCCGTTCCTCGTCCTGTTCGCCGTCTTCATGGCGTTCCCGATCCTCGCCACGCTGGCGATGAGCTTCACCGACTTCGGGCTGCGCAATGTGACGCGCCCGTGGGAGGCGGAGTTCATCGGCCTCGAGAACTACGTCGAGCTCTTCGGCGACGAGAAGTTCCTCAAGTCCCTCTTCAACACGGGATACTTCGTGGTCGTCGGCGTACCGCTGACGATCGGGATCGGGCTGGTCGTCGCCGTCCTGCTGAACAACGGCATCGACCGGGCGCGGACCTTCTTCCGGGTCGGCTTCTACGCCCCGGTGGTCACCACCATCGTCGCGGTGGCCGTGGTCTGGCGGTTCGTGCTCGACCCGAGCGACGGGCTGATCGCCGGCCTCTTCTCCGAAGTGGGCTGGACGGCACCGGACTTCCTCGGCTCGGAGACGCTGGCGATGCCGTCGCTGATCGTCATGGCGGTCTGGCGGAACGTCGGCACGGTGATGGTGCTGTTCATCGCGGGCCTCCAGGCGATCCCCACCGAGGTGCGGGAGGCGGCGAAGCTCGACGGTGCGAGCGTCTGGCAGGAGTTCCGGTCCATCACGATCCCGCTGCTGCGCCCGACGGTCCTCTACGCCACGGTGATCACGACGATCGGCTACCTCAACGTGTTCGAGGAGCCGTTCGTGATGACCCAGGGCGGCCCGTCCGACTCGACCCTCACGGTCTCGCTGAACATGTACCGCGAAGGGTTCAACTTCTTCCACATGGGCTACGCGAGCGCCATGGCGTACGTCCTGTTCGTGGTGATCATGGGCATCACGGTGCTCCAGCTCCGACTGCTGAAGGACAACACGAAATGAGCGCCACCAGCAGCGCCCCTGCCAAGCACCTGGACAAGGGGCCGCGCGGAAAGCGGAGCGTCGCCCGCCCCTTGACCTACGTCCTGCTCTCGCTCGGCCTGCTGGTCATGTCGGCGCCCTTCCTCTGGATGGGGATCTCCGCCTTCAAGACCCAGAGCGAGCTGTCGGCCAGCCCGCCGGTGTGGATCCCCACCGAGTGGACGCTGACCAACTTCCGGCAGCTGCTCGACAAGCTGGACCTGCCGCTGTACTTCATGAACTCGGTGATCGTGGCGGTCCTCGTGACCGTCTCGAACCTGGTCTTCTGCTCGATGCTCGGCTACGCCCTGGCGAAGCTGAACTTCGTCGGCCGCAACAAGATCTTCGGCCTGGTGCTCGGTGCGCTGATGGTGCCCGGCAACCTGATGCTGCTGCCGCTGTTCGTGCTGATGAGCAAGTTGCAGCTGATCGACAGCTACGCGGGTCTGGTGCTGCCGTTCGCCGCCGGGGCCTTCGGGGTCTTCCTGATGCGCCAGTTCATGCAGTCGATCCCGGACGAGCTGCTGGAGGCGGCCCGGATGGACGGCGCGAGCGAGTGGTACATCTTCTGGCGGATCGTGATGCCGCTGGTGAAGCCCGCGCTCGCGACGCTGTCGATCTTCACGTTCCTGGGTTCCTGGAACAACTTCGTCTGGCCGCTGATCGCGACCAACGACCCCGAGAAGTACACCCTTCCGGTCGCCCTGGCGACCTTCGCCACCGACCCCAACAAGGCGGGCGGCTCCAACGGGATGCTGATGGCCGGGGCCTTCCTGATCGTGCTGCCGGTGCTGGTCGTGTTCATCGCGCTGCAACGGCACTTCACGCAGGGCATCGCCACGGCGGGCATGAAGTAGCGCCCCCGCCGAGGCACTTCACGTACAGAGACCGCGCCACACCCCCTGAGGAACCTGGGCGCGGCCACACCCCACACCACCACCAGAGAGACATGTCGCGATGACGAACACCCCTGCCCCGAACCGGCCGACGACGACGGCTTCCGTACCGTTCCCCGAGGGCTTCCTCTGGGGCGCGTCCACGGCCGCCCACCAGATCGAGGGCAACAACACCGACTGCGACTGGTGGGTCAAGGAGCACGCCGCCGGCACCCACATCGCGGAGCCGAGCCTGGACGCCTGCGACAGCTACCACCGCTGGCCCGAGGACATGGACCTGCTGGCCTCGCTCGGCTTCACCGACTACCGGTTCTCCATCGAGTGGGCCCGTATCGAGCCGGTCGAGAGCCGCTTCTCGCGGGCCCAGCTCGCCCACTACCGAAGGATGGTGGAGGGCGCGATCGAGCGCGGCCTGCGCCCGATGGTGACCCTGCACCACTTCACGGTCCCGCAGTGGTTCGAGGCGCGCGGCGGCTGGACGGCCGAGGGCGCGGTGGAGCTGTTCGCCCGGTACGTGGCGGCCTGCGCCCCGGTGATCTCCGAGGGCGTCTCCCACGTCTGCACGATCAACGAGCCGAACATGATCGCCGTGATGGCGGGCCAGGCCAAGCGCGGCGACAACAGCTTCCCGCCCGCCGGCCTGCCCACCCCCGACGACGAGACGACCGCGGCCGTCATCGCCGCCCACCACGCGGCGGTGAAGGAGGTCCGGGCCCTGGACGCGGGCATCCAGGTCGGCTGGACCATCGCCAACCAGGTCTACCAGGCCCTCCCCGGCGCGGAGGACGTCACCGCCGCCTACCGCCACCCGCGCGAGGACGTCTTCATCGAGGCGGCGCGCGGCGACGACTGGATCGGCGTGCAGTCCTACACCCGTACGCGGATCGGCCCCGACGGACCGATCCCGGCGGCCGACGACGTCGAGCGGACGCTGACGACGTGGGAGTACTACCCGGGCGCGGTCGGCGAGGCACTGCGCCACACGGCCGAGGTGGTCGGGGACGTCCCGCTGATCGTCACGGAGAACGGCATCGCGACCGCCGACGACAGCCGCCGCGTCGACTACTACACGGGCGCTCTGAACGAGGTCGCCTCGGCGCTGGAGGACGGCCTCGACATCCGGGGCTACCTGGCGTGGAGCGCGCTGGACAACTACGAGTGGGGTACGTACAAGGCCACGTTCGGGTTGATCGCGATCGACTGGGAGACCTTCGAGCGCACCCCGCGCGACTCGGCGAAGTGGCTGGGATCGCTGGGCCGTACGCGCGAACTCCCGCGCGCGGACGCCTGATTCACCCGCGCGTTCGCGCGCCCTCGATACGGGAGCCACCTGACGGCTCCCTCCGGCCCGGGAGCCGGCGGAACCTGACGACCGCCGGCTCCCGCGCCGCCCGCACGAGCACTGTTCCCCTCTCCCCCTTCTGCCACCAGGAGCCGGACCGATGGACCGTCGCACGTTTCTCACCGCCGCAGGGACCGGGGCCGCGGCCCTGTCGCTCGGAGCGGTAACAGCCCCCGCAACAGCAGCAGCCGCCCCCGCCGACCGGCGTCTCCTGCGGACCTGGTTCCGCGACACGTACCGCTCGATCGAGGCGATGACGACCGACTTCGGCCTGGTCACCGACAAGATCGACCTCAGGGGCCCCGGGGCCCCCGTCCAGTCCCCCCAGACATCACCGACCAACATCGGCTGCGGCCTGTGGTCGACGGTGGCCGCCGCGGGCCTGGGCGTGATCGGCGAGGGAGCGATGCTCCGGTCCCTGACCTGTACGGTCACGGCGGTGGAGAAGCTGGAACGCCACCACGGCTTCTGGCTCAACTGGTATGACGCGCACGACGGTTCGGTGCTGACCGAGTGGCCCGGCACGGGCGCCCCGGTGCGCCCGTTCCTCTCCTCGGTGGACAACGCGTGGCTGGTGACGGGCCTGCGGATCGCCGCCGACGCGGCCCCGGCGCTGCGCCCGCGCATCGACCGCATCCTGGCCACGGCCGACTGGTCGTACTTCTACACGCCGTACGACCCGGCCGACCCGGTGGCGGGCCCCGGCCAGCTCCGAGGCGGCGTCTGGACGGACACGGACGAGCCGACCCCGCACCACTACGGCGCGCTCAACACCGAGCCGCGCATGGCGAGTTACCTGGGCATCGCGGACGGCTCGCTCCCCGGCGACCACTACTGGCACCTGCTGCGCACGATGCTGCCGGAGCACGAGCAGGAGCAGAAGCCGGGCGGCGCATACGTCACGGTCGACGGCGTCCGCGTGTGGAACGGCCACTACACGCACCGGGGCCGGAAGGTGGTCCCCACCTGGGGCGGGTCGATGTTCGAGGCGCTGATGGTGCCGCTGTTCGTACCGGAGCCGGAGTGGTCGCCGCGCGCGTGGGGCGTGACGCATCAGCGTTACGTACGCGGCCAGATCGACCACGGCCTGCGGGAAGCGGAGTACGGCTACTGGGGCTTCTCCCCCTCCAACGTCCCCGAGGACGGTTACCAGGAGTACGGGGTCGACGCGCTCGGCATGCAGGTGGACGGCTACGCCTCCAACACGGACCGCACGCACACGACGGACGGCGAACCGCTGCCGCCCCCCTCAGCGTTCACCAACGGAGTTGTCACTCCGCACGCCTCCTTCCTGGCCCTGCCGTACGCCGCCCGGGAGGCGGTGGCCAACCTGCGTTCCCTGGATCGGGACTTCGGGGCATACGAGGAGGGCCTGGGCTTCCGCGACTCGGTGAACGTCTCGACGGGCCGGGTCAGCGACTTCATGCTGGCCCTGGACCAGGGGATGATCGTCGCGGCACTCGCCCAGGAGCTGAGCCCGGGCCTGCTGCAACGGCCTTTCCGCACGGGTGGTTTCCGTTCCCGGGTGCGGCCGCTGCTGGAGCGGGAGCGGTTCTCGATCTAAGGGGGCTTCAACCGCTGCCCCGGGGGCACCCGAAACTCCATGACGGGTCGACGATCGTCCTGATCGCAGCTGGGAGGGCGGGCTTCATGTGGCTTCTCGCATCCGAGGGAAAGGGATCCTGGATTCCGGCGGGCTGGCAGGTACCCGGCTTCCTCCTCAGCATTTCCTGCGTGGTGATCACCACGCTCATCATCAGAAGATGGAACGCCCGGAAGTGAGGCGCATGACCCCGGAGAAGGCAACGCTGAACAGAGCCTTCGGGCTCCTGATACTCGCCCTGACTGCGGTCATGGTGATTTCCGTTGTCGTCATGCTGGCCACGGGGGCGAAATTCGTGCCGGTGATGGCCGCCCCCGTTGTTTTCCTGGGCGTCGGAGTACTGATGTACCGGTCCGGCAGGAAGGCCGCATAGGCCTCCGACCTCCTGCACCGGCGGCCCTACCCCGCCCCGGCCCCCTCCAGCATGCGCCGCTGATGCTCGCGTCCGATCGTCTCGTAACCGATCACGGTCACGAAGGGCGCGAGCATCACGACGATCAGGCACACGGCCAACGGCGCTGCCGTCACAGCCAGCAGGCACGCTGCCAGCAGGATCGCCAGGGTCAGGCCGATCAGCAGCAGGTGGAAGCGGTCCGCCGCCGAGAGCAGCAGGGTGTGCAGCAGGTAGACCACCAGGAGGTAGAGGGCCACCGGGAGGGCCAGGGCGAGGACGACGGTCGCCTCGGGGATCTCCGCGTGGTGTTCCAGGTAGAGCCCCGCGACGTGCAGCCCGGCCCCGGCGCCGGCGACGCCGATGAACAGCGGGATGTGGCCGTACCCGAAGAGGTAGCCGCGATTGCGGCGGCGCTCCAGGACCTCGCCGAACGGGGTCGTGAAGTAGACCCACCACATGCCGAAGGTCAGACCGACCCCCGCGACCACCACGGCGATGGCGTTCCCGGTCCACGCCGTGCCGTCGGCCCCGCCGAGCAGCTCGCCCGATGAGGCGACGGTCCCGACCACGCTTTCGCCGAGCACGATGATCGCGAACAGGCTGTACCGCTCGGCCATGTGGTGCGGGTGCCAGGGCGTACCGCCCGCCGCGCCCTGGGCGAAGACCGGCAGGGCCAGTTCCAGCGCGCCGAGGACGACGAACGCCGCGAACACGACGTAGACCGGCAGCCCGACGAAGGCCAGGACTACCCACCCGACCTGGGCGATCACCGTCCAGCGGATGTTGGCCAGGCACACGCCCCGGAACTCGGGAGCCTCCCGGGCCGCCCGCGCCCACTGGAGCACCATCGCGATCCGCATCACGACGTATCCCGCGACCATGGCGCGCAGTTCGAGGTGCCCGCCCTCGTCGACGGAGTGGAACATCGCCGGGAGGCCGAGCGAGAAGACGACGACCCCGATCATCTGGACCATCGTCAGGACCCGGTAGAGCCAGTCGTCGGTGGCGAAGGCCGAGGCGAACCAGCTGAAGCTGATCCAGGCCACGCTGATCGCGAACATCGCCATGACGAACGCGATGACCGCGTGCCCCAGGTGCCCCTCGGCCAGCAGCTCGGCGAACTGGGACGACGCCGTGCCGACCGCGACGACGAAGGTCAGGTCGAACAGCAGCTCCAGCGGTGAGGAGGCCCGCCCGTCCTCCTCGGGGTCACGACCGGTCATCGGGGTGAGCCTGCGCCGCGACCGGCCGGATCCGTCCGGCTTATGGCTCTTGTTGCTGATACCGCTTTCGGGGTGTTCTGGCATGCGCGCCATCATTCCGACGCGGAGCCGCCACCAGGGGGAATCACACGCCGTCACGCGGGGCGAGATGTGGGTACTCCCCCGCGAGTACGGCGTCCACCGCCGCGAGCGTCGGATCGACGATGTCCCAGTCGTGGGCGGAGGGGTGACCGGCGAACAGCCCGCACGCGTCCTCGCCCCGGGGCTCCACAGCTCCGCACCAGGCCAGCTCGGCCAGGGTCGCCCACTCGCCGCTCCAGCGGGCCCAGACGGCGGTGCGGTTCGTGTCGTCGTCCCATAACGCCATCGCATGGTCGCCGCCATGGTCGGCGGCCAGCTCGCAGAGGAGGTGTCCGGCTTCCGGGCGGCTTCCGCCGTCGGCAGCGGCGAGGCGGAGCAAGAAGTCCGGGGGCGGCAGCAGGGCTACGGCGGTGCACTGGTCCATGGGGGGAATCCTCCGGTCGTCGCCGTCAGGGCGCGTCGATGTCGGGTACGTCGGGGGTTTCGGGTCGGCCGGGGGCGCCAGGGCCGTTGAGCGTGCCGGGGGCATCGGGCGTGCCGGGAGCGTCGTCCTCCGCGACCAGTCGCCGGACCTCGCTGTGGACGTGTGCGGCGATGAGGTCGCCGAGCGGGTCGGTCACGGAGAAGGAGTGCGGCCCGGGGTGATGGTCGAAGAAGGCGCACGTCGTCACCGTGCGGGTCGCCAGCTCGCTGAGCACGGCGGGGCAGAGACGGAGCATGTCGAGCCGGTGGACGCGGTGGGCGCCGGTGCCCGACCAGAGGAGCCACAGGTCCTGGTCGTCCGGGGTGTCCGCCGCCCACAGGTGCCCGGCGTGCTCGGCCGACTCGTCGTGGTCGCCCAGCTCGCACAGGACGAAGTCCTCCGGCTCGATGACTTCGGGCGGGTGCTCCGGCCCGCCCTCCATCGTCGCGAGCGCCAGCAGCGCTTCGGCGTACGGGACGTGGGTCACGGCGGTACATTGCAGCACGCGGTCAGGCCCCTTCCGTACGGGGCGGGGACGGGTGTGCCGCCGAGGCTTCCGCCGTCCACCCCCACAGGTCCACGGGCCACGCGCCGAGGGTGACGCGCAGCCCCACGAAGGGGTCGACCACGGTGAGCAGGGCGGGGCGCCCGGATTCCAGCGCGCCCAGGGCGTGATCCTGGCGGCCGTGGTCGTCCGCCCACGCCCGGAGCGCCTCCGGGGCGTCGCAGCCGTGGAAGGCGACCGGCCGGACATCCCTGGCGCCAAGCCAGGGGGCGGCCGGGGGCAGTCTCGTCCCGTGCCCGTCCGCCAGCCGCAGCGCCTGCCGCCGCAGCCAGCGCAGGACGAGCCGACGGTTCGGCAGGGCGACCCCGCCGAGCGGGAGGGCCCGGCCGCCGGCCGTCACCGTGACGGCCGCGACGTAGTCCAGCACCCTCGCACGGCCCGCGCCGGGAAGGGCCGCCCTCACAGCACTTCTCCCCGGCTGCGGGCGTTGAGCCGCGCGGTACGGGCCCGAAGCTGCTCCATGAGCAACGCGGGCCGTACGTAACGGGGTTCGACCTCCCATTCGCGCCCGCCGCCGACCGGCCGGAGGGACCAGTACGGGCCGGCGACACCCTGGAACTCCCCCACGCGGTCACCACGGCTGGTGTCCGCGAGCAGGGCCCCGGGGGCCGGGACGCCTGGGGGCCGTTCCGTATTCGCGCTGGCGTTCTCGCCGTACACCGATCGCTCCTCTCTGTAGCCGAACGACTACCGGGGCGACTCAGCGTGGCCTAGCGTGGATACGTCTTCAACGTTTCGGAACTGGGGGATACGTTGGTCAACCGCAAGGAAGTGAACCCGGACGGGGGCCCTGAGGCGGCCTATGGAGCACGTCTGCGGCGGGAGCGAGAGGCTCGGGGCTGGAAACAGGACGATCTCGGGGGCCGTATCGGCTACACGGGGCGGCACGTTTCCGGCGTGGAATTGTGCCACAAGTCCCCAACTCGCAAGTTCTCGATCGCCGTTGACGTGGCGATGAATTACACGGGAACCGCTGATTCGTTCGAGCGCGAGTGGCGCAAGATCAAGCACGGGGTGCTGCTGCAGGGCTTCCCGGAGTACGTGGCGCTGGAGGGCCGGGCGGCGGAGATCCGGCTCTTCGAGGTGGGCGTCATCCCGGGGCTGTTGCAGACCCGGGAGTACGCGGAGGCGCTGGCACGCGGGGCGGTCGACCGGGGAGTCATCACCTCCGAACAGGCCGATCAGCGTGTGTCGTTGCTCATGGAGCGTCAGGGCGCGCTGTTACGCACCGTGCCTCCGATGCTGATCGCGGTGCTGGACGAGAGCTGCATCCGGCGCCCGATCGGCAGCCCTGCCGTCATGGGCGCTCAGTTGCAGTATCTGGTCAACTTCGCCACGCAGTCGCACACCATGCTGCAGATCGCCCCGTACCGCATCGGTGAGCAACGGCCCTTCAATCGGGCGGTGAATCTGCTGACGCTCCAGGACCGGTCCGTGGTCTCCTACGTCGAGTCCGAGACGCAGGGCCATCTGGACCGTGAACTGAGCTCTGTCATCCCGATGGTGAGGTCCTACCATCAGTTGCAGGCTGTGTCTCTGTCGCAGACAGATACCGTGGACATGATCCACCAGCATCGAAAGGGCACCCCGTGACGACCGAATCCACGACCCAGCAGTGGGTCAAGTCCTCCTACAGCGACAACGGCGGAACCTGCGTCGAGTGGGCCCCCGCCACCGCCTCCACCACCGGCATCGTCCCCGTACGCGACTCGAAGAACCCGGGCGGCCCGGCCCTGGCCCTCGCCGCCGACGCGTTCACCTCCTTCGTGGCGGGCGTCAAGGCAGGCGGCTTCGACGCCGCGTGATCCCACAGGCTCCCGCGAGCGCGGCCCATGGCCATTCCCTGGCCCTGGGCCGCAGTTGACCCTCAACGGCAGCCCTCGCGCACCACACACAGCCCGGTCCCGACCCGCAAGGTGACGACCGGGCTGCGTGCTGTACGCCGGCGGACTCGCCGCTCCCCTCTCACTCATCGACGGTCCCGCCCGGCCGTGGGCCGGGGGCCAGGACCTTGGCGACGAAGCCCGCGAGCTGTTCCCGCATCCGCTCCCGCGGAATCCCCCGCTCGCCCGCCAGGTGCTCGACGAGGTCGGCCCGGGTGGCGGCGAGCAGGGCGTGGGCGGTGAAGTCGCTGTCGGTCAGGCCGGGGATCTGCTCCAGTACGGCTCGGAGCAGGCCGTGCCACCGCTCGTAGTGATCCGCCCGGTACGGGCTGCTGTCGCTGCCACTGTCCTCCAGGGCCAGCGCGAGCGGCCCGTTGTCGAGCTTGAAGCACAGGACGGCATCGAGCAGGGCGCGTACGCGGTCCTGCGGCGGGGTTCCGGGCCCCAGCGGCGGCGGACCTGTCTCGACGGCCTCCCTGACCGGTTCGAGCCGCGCCTCGTACAGCGCGCGCAGCAGCCCGGCACGATCACCGAAGGCCCGGAAGAGCGTGCCCTTGCCGACTCCGGCCGCCGCCGCGACGTCGGCCATCGTGATGTCCTCCGGACTCGCGCGGCGGCTGAAGAGGGCATCGGCAGCCGCGAGTACGGCCTCCCGGTTGCGGATGGCGTCCTTGCGGGACGACTGACGTTCGGGCATGCCGCTCCTTCCGTTTGCAAAACGGACCCACGGTCCATATCTTTAAGTGGACCCAGGGTCCGGATTCTACGACTGGAGGACACGTATGCCCGCACCGACCTCCCCGGCGGATCTCTTCCGCCACAGCCTGCGACTGCTGCTCGACAAGGACATTCCCGCGTGGGTCGCCCTGTGGGCCGAGGACGGAGTGATGGAGTTCCCGTTCGCTCCCGACGGCTGGCCCCGGCGCCTGGAGGGCAAGGAGGCCGTCGCCGCCTACATGCGCCACTACCCCGACCACATCGACCTGCACGACTTCCCCGAGCTGCGCATCCTGCAGACCACCGACCCACGGACCGTCGTGGTCGAGATGCGCGGGGTCGGCCGGCTGGTGGAGAGCGACGCCCCCTTCGACATGACCTACATCGCCGTCGTGACCGTGCGCGACGGGCACTTCACCTCCTACCGCGACTACTGGAACCCCCTCGCCGTCCAGCAGCCCGGCGCCGACTTCACCGGGAGCAGCCGATGACCACCGCACCCACCACGCTGGTCATCGGCGCGACCGGCACCACCGGAAGCCGCACCGCCGCGCAACTGACGGCCGGAGGGCATCGTGTCAGGGCCGCCAGCCGCCGGGCCACGCCGGTCGACGGGACCGAGCACGTCCCCTTCGACTGGTACGACCCCGCGACGCATGCGGCCGCTCTCGACGGCGTGGACCGCGTGTACCTGATACCGCCCGTGGGCGACTCCGACCCCGCGGCGACGATGCTGCCGTTCCTCCGGGGGGCCCGCGCCGCCGGCGTGCGCCGCGCGGTGCTGCTCAGCTCCTCGGCCATCCCGGAGGGCGGCCCGGCGGTCGGAAAGGTGCACCAGGCTCTGCCCGGCCTCTTCGAGCAGTGGGCGGTGCTGCGCCCCTCGTGGTTCATGCAGAACTTCACCGGTACGCATGCCCACGCGCTCAGCATCCGCGACGAGGGCGTCATCCGGACCGCCACCGGAACGGGCCGGGTCGGCTTCGTCGACGCGGAGGACATCGCGGCCGTCGCCGTACGCGCCCTGACCGACGAACAGGCCCCCGACACCGATCTCGTCCTCACCGGACCCGAGGCACTCGGGCACGACGACATCGCCACGATCATCACCGAGGTCACCGGCAGGCGCGTGGTGCACCATCGCCTGTCCTACGAGGAGATGCGCGAGCGCCTCACGACGCAGGTGCCGGTGGAGTTCGCCGCGATGCTGGCCGGGATGGACCGCGCCATCGCCGAAGGGGCGGAGGACCGGGTCACCGGCACCGTCCACCGCCTCACCGGCCGGCCCCCGCGTACCTTCCGGTCCCTCCTTGAGCGGGAGACGCGTTCACCTTCTTCGTAGCGGGCGTCAAGGCAGGCGGCTTCGACACCACCGCCTGACCGTCGCCGCGCCTCCGGCTACGCCCACCGTGCCCGCAGGGTGGGGCGCCCCGTTGCCCGGGCGGGCCTGCGGCCTACACTCCCGGCGTGACAGTCATGAAGCCGGTGATCCGCCCGGCGGTCCCGGCCGACCTGGACGCCGTCGCCGAGATCTACACGTACTACGTCCGCCACACCGTGATCACCTTCGAGGAGAACCCGCCACCGGTGGCCGCCTGGCACCAGCGCCTCGACGACCTCACAGCTCGTAACCTGCCCTTCCTGGTCGCCGAGTTGTCCGGCGAGGTCGTCGGCTATGCCTACGCGGGCCCTTGGCGCCCCAAGCCCGCCTATCGGCACACCGTGGAGAACTCGATCTACCTCGCCCCCGGCCGCACGGGCCGAGGTCTGGGCGGAGCGCTGCTGGAAGCCCTGCTGGCCGCCTGCGCCGGGACGGACGTACGCCAGATGATCGCCGTCATCGCCGACGCGGGCACCGACACCTCCGCCGCTCTGCATCGCCGCTACGGCTTCACGGACGCGAGCCGGCTGGCCGCCGTGGGCTACAAGCACGACCGCTGGATCGACACCCTGCTGATGCAGCGGAGCCTGGGCCGCCCGGCGGCGTCGTCCTGCTGACCAACGAGGAACCAAGGCGATGACCGACCACTGCTGCGCGGTGCTGACGACCCAGATGAACTGGCACTGCGACCGGCACGACCCGATCCCGCCCGAGTTCCAGGACGAGGGCTGGGTTGCTCCGCCGCGTCAGGAAGAGGACGAGCGTTGATCCGCTTCTGAACCGGGTTCCCTCAGCGCCCTCTTTCCGGCGCGGGCGCGACCCACGGCCTGGTTCGCGCCTTCCAGGGCCATGACGACGGCCACGACAGTGATCAGCCGCATGACGCCGATGTGGTCAGCATCGGGCGCGGCGCACGGCCGGCCTCGACAGCGGAGCCGGTGCAGTGTTCGCCCTGGTCAGGGCAGGCGCTGCCCCGGGGCGGCGTCGAGCCGTACGAGGGCGGAGAGATCCCCTGTCCGCCCATGCGGCCGGGCCTGGGCATTCTCGGCCATTTCCCCGGCGGGGCATGCGCGTCGCGCGCGGCGCAGCCCGTCCGTGAGGTGCCGCGCCATGATCTCGGCGGCTTCGTCGGCTTCCGGGAAGTGGGCGGTGACGGCGTAGTGGTGGTTGCCGACCTGGACCGTCGTCAGGGGCGCGGCCAGGAGATCGAGAAACCACGGTGCGTCAGCAGGGGAAGCCAGGATCCAGGAGCCGCGTTCCGTGTCGTACGCGATGACCTCCAGCGCCGTATGGCGGCGGCGGCCGTCCGTTCTGGCGGTGTGGTGCAGGAGCAGCAGGCGGCGGCCCAGGACCGGCCCCAGACCCATCCGGAAGAGGACCACACAGAGGCGTGCGAGGCGTCGCCGCCCGCCGCCCGGCGGTGGGCGCTTGTGCTGAACGCCGTGCCGTCTCTTCGTCATCGAGCCGCCTCCTCGCGTCGTGCAGGGGAACCGATTGCGTAACGGAAACCTGGACCAACCTTTAGCATGGGCAATCTTTGCATAGTCTAAAGCTGGGTCGCCGGGGAAGACGGCCCGCCGGAGGACGTCCGTCTGCTAGGAGCATCGTGGTCACTGGGAAGCGAGGGGACGGCGGAGCAGTGCTGTCCTGGCTGCCGATCGTGGTGATGGCGGTCGTCGCGGGGATAGACCTGGCCGCGGGTCCGGAGGGGGGATTCCTTCCGCTGGTCTCCCTCGGCCCCGCCTTCGCCGGGCTGATCGGCACGTGGCGGCGTACCGCTCTCATCGGCAGCGTGGCCCTGCTGCTCTGCGCCGGTCTGGGCGTGTACGACGGGCTCTTCGACACCCGCCGGGGCTGGACGGCCATGGCCTCGGTCGCCGGAGTGACCCTGGCCGGCGCACTGGCCGCGGGCTCCCGGATGCGGCGCGAGGCGGAACTGGCCGGCGTGCGCTCGGTCGCCGAGGCGGCCCAGAGCGTGCTGCTGCGTCCCGTGCCCCGGCAGGTCGGAGAGCTGCGGGCCGCGGTCTCCTACACGTCCGCGGTCGCGGAGTCGCGGATCGGCGGCGACCTGTACGAGGTGGTGGCGTCGCCCTACGGGGTTCGCGTCATCGTCGGGGACGTCCAGGGCAAGGGACTCGCCGCGGTGGCGACGGCGGCCTCCGTCCTGGGGGTGTTCCGGGAGGCGGCGCACGACGAGCCGGATCTGACCGCACTCGCCGCCAGGCTGGAGCGCACCGTGGCCCGCGAGGCGGACGGGGAGAAGTTCGTGACGGCCGTCCTCGCCGAGATCCACACCGACGAGCAGGTGGCCGTCCTCCTGAACTGCGGACACCCCCCGCCCATGATCGTCCGCGCCGACGGCTCCACCGACCTTCCCCACCCGCCCGCTTACGCCCTTCCGCTGGGCCTGGGCATGCACGGCGGGGAGCCTCCGCGGACCCACCGGGCCGGGTTCGCTCCGGGCGACCAACTGCTGCTCTACACCGACGGAGTCACCGAAGCGCGTGACGCCGAGGGAGTCTTCTACCCCCTGCGGGAACGGGCCGGACTGCTCGGCGACGCGGATGCCGAGCAGGCTCTCGCAGCACTGCGCGAGGACGTCACGCGTCACGCCGACGGCTCCTCGCACGACGACGCGGCGATGCTGCTGCTCCGCTACCGGTGACATCGACTCCGCACGGGCACCGGTCGCGGTCCCCGCGGGCACGGGCCGCGGTGCACCGGCCACGGCGTACGCAGGATAGAAAGGTGTCATGGGCAGGAAAGCCGCTCCGGCGGGGCGCATGGACGATGTGGACGCGGTGACCGAGGCGGTGCTGACGGCCTCCCGGCTACTGGTCGCGGTCTCCGCGCGCTCTCTGGCGGAGGTGGAGGAGCGGGTGACCCTCCCCCAGTTCCGGATGCTGGTCGTGCTCTCCTCCCGGGGGGACACCAAACTCGTCACGCTGGCGGAACTGCTGGGGGTGGCCCCGTCCACGGCGATGCGCATGATCGACCGGCTGATCACGGCGGGACTGGCCGACCGGCAGACCAACCCGGGCAACCGCCGCGAAACCCTCCTCCGGCTGACCGCGGAGGGGCGTCGCACGGTGGAGAACGTCACCGCACGCCGGCGCGAGGAGATCGCCTCGATCGTTCAGCGTCTCTCCCCGCACCAGCGGACGGCGTTGATCGGTGCGCTGACGGACTTCAACAGCGCGGGCGGCGAGCGGCCCGTGCGGCTGCCGGACGAGCGCCCGGGGCCGCATCCGCTGGGCTGGGGCGAAACGGCGGGCTGATCCGGGACCACGCCCCGGCATCGGAGCGTCGCCTGCCCCCGGCGGAGGGCCTCGGCAGCCGCCTGCGCAGATGGCGGCTGCCGAGGCCCGGCATGATCAGCCCTTCAAGAACCGGATGACCTCCGGCGCGATCTTCTTCGGGGCCATCACGACGGCTCCGTGGTTGAGCCCCGGCAGGGTGCGGTGGTCGGCATGCGGCAGGATCTCCGCGAGGGCACGGGCCGCACGCCCGAAGGCCGCGGGACTCTTTCCTCCGGTCAGGACCTGGGTCGGCACCTTCACGCCGCTCCACTCCTCCGCGGCAAGCGGTCTGCCCTGCTGAGTGTCGCCCATGACCGCGATGTCGTACGGCAGGGTGCGGGCCAGAGAGACAAGACCCGCCCACATCTTCGGCATGAGTTTCATGAAGAACACGGCGATGCCCGGCATGCCCTGGACCTTCGTCATGAAGTACGTGACCGCATCCCCGTCCCTGTTCTCCGCGAGCCGTACGGTGATCTGCTCGGCGAGATCCACAGGCGGTCCGGCATCTCCCTCGGCGGTGACGAACGGCGGTTCGTACAGGGCCAGTCGGTCCACCTTCACTCCGGCGGCAGCCGCGCGCAGGGCCAGCACCGCTCCGGAGGACGAACCGAACAGCGATGCCGAGCCGCCGACCTGGTCGACCAGGGCCGCGATGTCCTCGACCTCACGCGTGACCGCGTACGTTTCGGCGTCACCGCTCGCGCCCCGCCCGCGCCGGTCGTAGTTGACCACGGTGAAGTCCTCGGCGAGGAGCGCGGCGAGCTTGGCGGTGTCGGCACGGTCGGCCAGCGCCGAGGCCACCAGGACGACCGCGGGGCCGCTGCCCGACCGTTCGTAGGCGATCTCGGTGCCGTCGGCAGACACGACGGTGCCCGCGACGGGCAGGTTCTGGACCGGGGACATGGTCAACTCCTCTGAGCGACGGGGTAGAAGGCAACCGGCGGTCGCCCCGGTGTAGACCTCCGCACCGCCGCGAACTCATCGGTGCCCGGCGGAGATCGAGTTCCGATACCCCGGAGCGCATCGCGCCCTCGGGTGGCAGGCATTCCCCGACCCGCCTTGGCAGCATGTTGACATGACCTTGACACTTGCCTCGCCCGCGCCGGAGGCTCGGAATCCCCCACGAACCGCAGACGACCATGACGACAATGAGGTGGAGCCCCCATGCGATCACGCCCCATCGGTTTCCTCGTCTCAACCCTCGCCGGCGCCGCCCTGGCGTTCGGCGGCACCACCGCCTCCGCGAGCCCGTCCGCCGCCCCGGCCCCCGACTCCGCGTCGGCCGTCACCGCCCGCGCGGCCGACGGCTGTTACACCTGGAGCGGAACGCTCCGGGAGGGCTCCAGCGGTGAAGCGGTGCGTCAGCTCCAGATCCGGGTCGCGGGCTACCCGGGCACCGGCAACCAGATCGCCATCGACGGGGCGTTCGGCCCGGCAACGAAGGCGGCCGTGTCACGCTTCCAGGCCGCGTACGGGCTGGCCGCCGACGGCATCGCGGGCCCCGCGACCTTCAACAAGATCTACCAACTGCAGGACGACGACTGCACCCCGGTCAACTTCACCTACGCCGAGCTGAACCGCTGCAACTCCGACTGGTCCGGCGGCAAGGTCAGCGCCGCCACCGCCCGCGCCAACGCCCTGGTCACCATGTGGAAGCTCCAGGCCATGCGGCACGCCATGGGCGACCGGCCCATGACGGTCAACGGCGGCTTCCGCAGCGTGTCCTGCAACAGCGCCGTCGGCGGCGCCGCCAACAGCCGCCACATGTACGGCCACGCGGCCGACCTCGGTGCGGGATCCCAGGGCTTCTGCGCCCTCGCCCAGGCGGCCCGCAACCACGGCTTCACCGAGATCCTCGGCCCGGGCTACCCGGGCCACAACGACCACACCCACGTCGCCGGCGGCAGCGGCCGCTTCTGGTCCGCGCCCAGCTGCGGCATCTGACGCCGTAGCGCTCTCCTGACGTACGGGGCCTCCGCTCGGCGGACCGGAGGCCCCGTACCCGTACCCGTGTCCGTACACCGTGGGCCACGGGCTACCAGCCCATCCCCACCACCACGGCCAGCGCCGCCAGCAGCACGCACAGAGCGCCGTTGACGATCCGGTGCTCCCAGAACACCGCGACGAACTCCCGGATCGTCGCGCTCGGCCAGAAGTACGCGGCGGTGGGCGAGCCGATCACCTGGCCGCGCACGCCCTCCTTACGGGCGGTCATCGCGGCCCGGAACGCGTGGAAGTTGTTGGTCACCACGACGCAGACGTAACGCTCGTCGGCCGCCTCCATCAGGCTCCGGCTGAAGCGCAGGTTCTCCGTCGTCGTGCGGGAGCGGTTCTCCTCCAGGACGAGGTCCGGGTCGGCGCCCTCGGCCACCAGCCAGCGGCCCATCGCCTCGGCCTCCGGCAGCTTCTCGTCCGGGCCCTGGCCGCCGGAGACCAGGAGGACGGGAGCCGGTCCGCCCCGGGCGATCTGCCGTTCCTGGACGCGGAGTCCGGAGCGCAGACGCGAGGCGAGCAGTGGGGGCACGCGTTCCCCGCCGATGAGGCCCGACCCCAGCATCACCACGAAGTCCACGTCGCCGCGCACCCGGATGCGGCCGTACAGGAAGGCGTAGACGAGGAAGCAGAGGAAGAGGAAGGCCACATAGCCGGTGATCAGCACGACGGCCAGGATGAAGGAGCGGTACGCCTTCGAGCCGCCGAGGTAGTCGGCGGTGACCACCAGGGCCAGGACGGCGAAGATGCCGATCCCGGCCAGTCCGGAGAGCAGGTTGGCGGGGCGGCGGCCCTCCTTGCGGACCATGGTGAGGCCGTTGACCACGAGGAAGCCGCCGAGGACCACGACCGCGAGCACGGGCACCAGGAAGACCAGCGCGTACACCGGCACGGCCAGGTTGTCCGGCAGCCGGTCCACCTGCGTCAGCAGGGCGAACGACAGGCTCAGCACGGTCAGGCCGAGCAGCACCGCGTTACGGAACTGGCGGCGGTCCTGCCGTACGCCCCAGCAGAACCAGAGCAGGAACACGGCCGTCGGGGCGAAAGCGATCACGGGGAGCCTCGGGTTCGTCGGTACGTCGGTACGTCTGCGGCGAACCGCCGGCGGCGGATCGGCAGCGGTGCGGCGGTCACTGCCCGGAGCGGCGGTTCCCGTCCACCCAGTCGTCGTTCGTCTGCCAGGCGTACAGGGTGTGGTCCTTGAGCGCCACGTAGTAGGAGCCGCAGCGGCCCTTCGCGCCGCTCGCGGTCCCCGACGGGAACCAGGACGCGCTGATCTCGGGGTCCGGGGCGCCCTTGCCGTCCAGCGGTTCGCACGGCGCGGGGAGACGGCCGTCGTGGAGCGTGGCCTTGAGGATGCGTTCGCCGCCGGTGGTCCGCATGGCGTACTCGACGGACGAGGCGTCGTCCGGCAGCCAGCGGGGAACGGACTCGCGCTCCTCCTTGGCGTCCTTGCCGGTGGCGTAGGACGAGGTCTGCTCGTGACGTCCGTCGTACCACTCCTTGGCCTCGGGTACGGCCACGGCGGCCGCGACTCCGACGACCGCCACGGCGCCGACGACGCCTATCAGAACGCCACGCATGTTCTCACTCCTGATGCCTGTTGCGACTACGAGCAGATCTCTTCTGTTCACCTCAATTCTTGACCGCTCACGCGTCGGAAACATCAACCTATGGGGCTTTTAGGTGTACATCTCTGGTCGCACGGGCCCCTAGGTCCCCACGCCGCCTTGCGGACCTACGCTGCCCCCGTGCACAGCATCGAGCTGCTACCGGACGCCGCGACCGACCGAGCCGTACGGGGCGTCTGGCAGTCCCTCGCGGACGAGGGCCTGCCCAGCCAGAGCGCCCACCGCCACCCGACCAACCGGCCGCACCTCACGCTCGCCACGGCCGAGACGCTCCCCGCGGAAGCCCGTACCGCGCTGGCGGAGGCGCTCGCCGCGCTTCCCCTACCCCTCCACCTGACCGGGCTGCTGCGCTTCTCCGGCCGGGTCGACGTGCTGGCCTGGGCGGTCCGGCCCGACGCCGCCCTCCTGGAGCTGCACGAGACGGTGTGGCGGATCCTGCGGGAACCACCCGGAGGCGACGACCGCTCCAACCCGCTGCTCTCCCCCGCCCGTTGGGTCCCGCACATCACGCTCGGCCGGGGCCGGGGCGCGGTATGGCCCGGCCCCGACGGCCGGTGGCTCCCCTGGGCAGCCACCGGGCCGGGCGCCCTGCCGGGGTGGTGGGCCGAGGCCCGGTCCTACGACTCGACGAGCCGGACGACGGCCGTGATCGGGCCGGGGGCGCCGTGAGATGCCGCCCCAGCGCGCCGGGGCTCCCCGCATTCCCTTCCGTCAGCGCACCAGCCGGACCAGCTTGTGGTTGGCGAACTCCTCCATGCCGAACCGGCCCAGCTCCCGGCCGAAACCGGACCGCTTGACCCCGCCGAACGGCAGCTCCGCCGCCGTGCCGGACGGGGCGCCGACGAAGACCATGCCGGTCTGCAAGCGCTGGGCCACCCGCTCGGCCTGGGCGTCGTCGTCGGTCTGGATCGAGGCGCTGAGACCGTACGGCGAGTTGTTGGCGAAGTCGACGGCCTCCTCCTCGGAGCCCACTTTGAACAGCAGGGCCACCGGTCCGAACAGCTCTTCCTTGTAGGCCCGCATCTCGGGGGTGATGCCCGCGAGCACGGTGGGCTCGTACCAGGCGCCGGGGCGGTCGATGCGCTTGCCGCCGGCCAGCACCGTGGCCCCCTTGGAGATCGCGTCCTGGACCTGCTCGTCCAGGGTCTCGACCGCCTTCTCCGAAGAGAGGGGTCCCATGAAGGTGTCCGGGTCGGTGGGGTCGCCGACGGTGATGCCCCGGACCGCATCCGTGAAGGCGGTCGAGAAGCCCTCGTAGTGCTCGTCCAGGGCGATGATGCGCTTGGCGGCGTTGCAGGCCTGCCCCGCATTGCCCATCCGGCCGACCAGCGCGTTCTTCACCACCTGTTCCATGTTCGACGCGCCGAGGATCAGATACGGGTCGGAGCCGCCCAGTTCCAGCACGACCTTCTTCAGGTTGCGGCCCGCGATCTCCGCGACGGCCGCGCCCGCCCGCTCCGAACCCGTCAGCGAGACGCCGTGGATCCGGTCGTCACCGATCAGCGTCTCGATCTGCTCGTTGGTGGCGAAGATGTTGACGTACGCCCCCTTGGGCAGGCCCGCGTCCAGGAACAGCCGCTCCATCGCCAGCGCCGACTCCGGGCACTGCGGGGCGTGCTTGAGCAGGACCGCGTTGCCCAGCATCAGGTTCGGGGCGGCGAACCGGGCCACCTGGTAGTACGGGAAGTTCCACGGCATGATCCCCAGCAGCGTGCCGACCGCCTCCTTCCGGATGACGGCCCGGCCGCCGGAGGCGACGTCCAGCTCCTCCGCCTCCAGGAAGCCCTCGCCCCGGTCGGCGTAGTAGCGGTAGATGGACACGACAGTGCGCAGCTCCCCGAGGGCCTGCTTGACCGGCTTGCCCATCTCGCGGGTGATGATGGCGGCGAGCTCGTCCTTGCGCTCCTCGTACAGGTCCGCGACCCGCCGCAGCACCGCGGCCCGCTCCGCCGC
The DNA here is from genome assembly GCA_014649555.1 of Streptomyces globisporus. Lineage (GTDB taxonomy): Bacteria > Actinomycetota > Actinomycetes > Streptomycetales > Streptomycetaceae > Streptomyces > Streptomyces globisporus. The sequence continues at coordinate 598,822 of BMTG01000001.1, forward strand.
CGGCCGGGCGGCCCAGGCGCGCTGCGCGTCGTCGGCCAGGGCGAGCGCGTCGCGCAGCTCGCCGTCGGTGGCGGTGGGGTACTCCTGTCCCGTCTCACCGGTGGCAGGGTTGACGACTCGGTACGTACTCATGACTTCCTTCCGTGGACAGCTCCCGGACGAGGTCCGTGCGAGACGGAAACGGCCGCAGGACAACCGGGCGGACATTCGGGTACCCATCCGGCAGATGCGCACACCTCGACCCTCCCACCGCGCTCACGACTCCGGCCGGTGTCGGCCTCACGACTCCGCACGGTGTCGCCCTCGCGACTCCGGCCCGCCGCACGGATCCGGCGCATCATGAGGGCATGCCTGAGGACATGCCGCCCGAGAGCGGCGGCCCGGACCGTACGGAAGACGGGCGGTACGTGATCATCGACGGGCGGCGCTGGCGGGCGACCGACCCCACCGTCCCCGAGGACGCGGCCGCCGCCCTGCGCTCCCACCTGATGGCGGCGCGGCGGGCGGTACGGGAGGCGAAGCGCGCGACGGACGATGCCGCGCTGCGCCGGGCGCGCGACCGCGTCCAGCGGGCGAAGGTCGCGCTCGGCGAGCGGGGCGACCCGTGGTGGGAGCAGTCGAGTCGGGAGCGCGACCGGCGGTGGCGCGACGGGCTCGCCTGGTTCGACGGTCACGGCGAGCGGTGAGCCGCTGCTCCGCCTGCGCGGGCGGGGCGGCGGCCCCTGTCGTACCGGACCGCTACTGTCCGGCGCATGGAGAACATGATCCCTCGCGGCAACTGGCTCGACGACGGCCTCTTCCGTACGTTCGTGAGAGAGGTCGCACCGCTCCGCTTCGGCTCCTGGAGCCTGACCGATGTCGAGCACGCAACGTCGGTGCTGGGATGGGAACTTCGGGAGCCCAAGGAAGTCGCGGGCCAGGTCTGGCGCAGGTTCGCTCCCCGGAAGGGGCCTTCGGCCGGATACGGCACCCTGATCGCTGATGCCTCGGAACCCGAGCAGCTGCGCAAGCTGAACGTCCGCGTCGTCGACCTGCCCGCCGATGACCTGGCATCGGCCGCCGGTTTCATCCGTGCCGCCTGGTGGGTCATGGAGGAGGAGCTGGGCCCGCCCACGCTGTGGGGAGGCGACTCGGGGCCGTGGATGCTGTGGCGGCGCCCCGGCACCAGCATCCTCGTGCACTCGCACGACGGGGGCGAGGTGAGCTTCGAACTTCTGCCTTCCGCAACGGACAGCGATGCCGCCGGGAGGGGCTACTCCCGTGGTCGCTGGCGCGCCGCCGAACCTGCCGATCTGCCGCCCGCCTCACCAGATCTGCCCGGCACCACCTGGGAACAGGTCGAGAAGTGCCTGTCCGAAACCCTTCGGTCCCTCGACTACGACACCCCGTTCTTCCCCGGCCGGTTCATCCTGCACCTGGGAGACGCCCGCGATCCCCAGCGCTTCGTGCAGTGCTGGAGCCAGGATCTGAGCCTGGTCGTCGAAGCCACCGGCCATCTGCACCGGCCGGACGCGGCCGACCCCGCCCGCATGGCGCAGAACGGCTGGGAGTTCTCCCGCTCCATCTGGCAGTGCCGGTTCCCCGACGCCATGGACGACCCCGCGCACGCCGCGACGGCCGCCCGCATGCTCGTCGAGGAGCTGCGGCAGTTGGGCGTCGACCTGGCCGGCCTCTCGTACGACGGGACCATGAGCGGTCGCGGGCGCGGCTTCCACCTCGACCTGCCGGATCTGGGGATCCCGCGCTTCGACCGCCCCGCCGACTGAACTCCCTTACGTGGGGCCTTCGTTGCCGAGATCCTTGACAGCGTCGCGCCCCGCTGCCACCGTCTTGACCGGCGGCGGCATTCGCGGACCGGATCCCCACCGCTCCGCCGCACGCACCTCCATCACCCCCACCACCCCACCCCCACCTTGGCGCCTCCCTCCCCACCGTTCGGCCGCCGCAGATTGGGAGCGCTCCCACAGAAGGGCCGCACTCGTGAAGAGACTTCTGCGCACGCTCGTCGCCTCGACCTTCGCCTGTCTCCTGCTCCCCCTCGCCTCAGGGCAACAAGCCACTGCCGCCGCCCAGGCCGACCCCATCGGCATGACCAGCGGGTTCTACACCGATCCCCACTCGACGCCCGCCGCCTGGGCCGCCGCGAACCCCGGTGACGGCCGGGCCGCCGCCATCCGCGACAACATCGCCTCGCGGCCGATGGCCCGCTGGTTCGGCGCCTGGAGCGGGGACATCGGGGCGGCGGTCAGCTCGTACGTGGGCGCGGCCGACGCCGCCGACAAGCTGCCCGTCCTCATCGCCTACAACATCCCCGGCCGTGACGCCTGCGGCGGCCACTCCGGCGGCGGCGCGGGCACCCCGAGCGCGTACCGCACCTGGATCTCCGCGTTCGCGTCCGCCATCGGCTCGCGGCCGGCGCTGGTGGTCATCGAGCCCGATTCGCTGGGCGACTTCAGCTGCCTGAGCCAGGCCCAGATCGACGAGCGCAACGGGATGCTCCGGGACGCGCTGGCCCAGTTCACCGCGCACGCGCCCCACACCTGGACCTATCTGGACGCCGGAAACCCGGCCTGGATCGGCGCGGACACCATGGCGCAGCACCTCGACGGAGCGGGAGCCCGGCAGGCGCACGGCTTCACGCTGAACATCTCGAACTACTACGCCACCGGCGAGAACTCCGCGTACGGCAATGCCATCAACGGCTCCCTGTCGGCGTCCTACGGCTACACGAAGCCGTACGTCATCGACACCAGCCGCAACGGCAACGGCTCCAACGGCGAGTGGTGCAACCCGGGCGGACGCAGGACGGGAGCCGTCAGCCAGACGGGCGGCGGGGCCGAGATGCTGCTGTGGCTGAAGACCCCCGGCGAGTCGGACGGCGACTGCGGGGTCGGGGCCGGTTCCGTGGCCGGGCAGTTCCTGCCGGAGGTCGCGTACAAGATGATCCACGGGTACTGAACCGCCCCCGCACACCCCCTGGCCGCCCGTCCGTCTCCGTCAGACGGGCGGCCAGGTGCGCAGAGCGCCCACACTGCCGCTGGCGCTCTACTCCGCCTCGAAGGCGGCGGCCACCATGCTCACGGTCCAGTACGCCAAGGCCGAGCCGGGCATCCGGTTCAACGCGGTCGAGCCGGGCCCGACCGCCACCGACATGACCGCGGAGTTCGGCATCGGGCGCTCCCCCGAGGAGAGCGCCCGGGTCGTCGTACGGTTCGCGACGCTCGACGCGGACGGCCCGACGGGAACCTTGCAGGACGAGGGCGGGGTGCTGCCCTGGTAAGCGCCCACGTCCCGCGCCGGGGGCGGCGGTCAGGCTCCGGAGCCCGCGATGGCGGTGACGCGGATCTCCACCCGCATGGCGGCGAGGCCGAGGACCGTGACGCCGGTCTCGGTCCAGATCGGCGCGCGGCCGCCGAGACGGAGGCGGAACTGCTCGGCCATGACCCGGTTGTGGTCCTCGCCGATGACGTCGTCCCCCGGCGCGACCTTGTGGTACGAGTTCACGTGGATGACGTCCTTCCAGGTCGCGCCGACCGTGGCGAGCGCGCGCTCCACGTTGTCGAAGGCCTGGACGATCTCGTCCTCCAGCGAGTCGGGGATGACCAGGTCGTCGTCGACCCCGGCCTGACCGGAGATCTCGACCCGGTCCCCGACGCGGACGGCGCCGCTGTAGCCGAGGGCCTCGCGAAGCTTCTCGCCGTAGCCCGGAACGACGCCGAAGGTGACGGTGCTCATGATGCTTCCTCTCCCCGCACCCGAGGGTGCGTTTCCGCTTCCATGACTTCACGCGTAAAGTAACTGTAGCAAGCGATGACTTCAAGCGCAAAGTCATCGGAGAGCGCAGCGAGGGGACGGGAAGACCGATGAGCGGCACCGAAAGGCCCACGAGCGAGACGGACGGGCGCGAGGAGGAGCGCACGAGCGGGCACGCGGGCGACGAACAGCCGCGCTGGCTCGACGAGCAGGAGAAGGCGGCGTGGACGGGGCTGATCTCCCTGGTCCTGCTGCTGCCGGGCAAGCTGGAGTCGCCGCTCCGGCAGGAACACGGCATCACCTTGTTCGAGTACCTCGTACTCAGCCATCTCTCCGAGGCCCCCGGGCGGAGACTGCGGATGGGCGAGCTCGCCTTCCTCGCCAGCGGGTCCCTCTCCCGGCTCTCCAACGTCATCAAACGGTGCGAGCAGCGCGGCTGGGTGGTCCGGACCCCCGACCCGGCCGACGGGCGTTACACCCTCGCCGAACTCACCGACGCGGGCTTCGACATCGTGGACCGGGCGGCCCCCACCCACCTGCGCACCGTGCGCGGCCTCGTCCTCGACTCCCTCAACACGGCCGACCAGAAGGCGCTCGTCCGTATCGCGGAGAAGATGCGGATCGTGCCCGACGACTTCGGCTGACCGCCGTCACCGCCCGTGGCCGCAGCGGGCGGGAGGGATCCGGGCATTGGCGATCACATCGTCGAGCCGAACCCTTCACTTCAGCGAGAACCAGTCAATAGCAGTCGATTTCAGCTGGCTCGACGCATCAACCCAAGCAAAACCTTGACAAGAACATGATCCGGAAAAGTACTCTCCATTGCTGCACGGTCACAGTTCTTTCACAGGTTGCACACGGGGGTGGGGGATGAGATGGAAGCGGACGATCCATTCGCTATCAATCATGCGAATGCGAAGCCGCTCGAAGGTTTTCATGATGTTGTCATACACGGAACGCCAGACTCGGTGACTCCCACACAGTCCGGATCTCCCCATCACAACCACCGATGGCTTGCGAACAGGCTGTCACGTGACCCCTCCTATCCAGGTGGCGATATTCGCCTGTGCGGCTGCTCTAGCGGTTCACCCGACGGCTCCTTTGCTCAAAGCTTGGCAAACAAAATGGGGGTCAACGTCCTAGCTCCGCATCACACACTGTGGGCGTTCCCCTCGGGCAATTTATGGGTTGGACCTTCTCGATCCCAAATAAGCCAGTCCCCGGGCATGTGGACACTCTTCAGGCCGGGTGGCGGAGGATAGTCCGGGCGCGCAAGAGCCGGGGCGGGGTCGCGACGGCAGGCTCCGGGCACCCCGCCCCGGGGGCAAGGTATTCGCATTGACCCGAAAGTTGGTTTAGTGACTGTTAAGGACCTGGGATTCTTTAAGGAATTCCCGCATGGCGATGCTAAAGGGCCTTCCTTGCTGGAGTGTGCAGCGAAAGGGGATCCCCGGATCCAGGGCTCAATTTCTAAATACCTGGAGGGAGGTTCAATGCTGGCGGCAACCGCACAGAGGGTGTTCGATGTACTGAGTGAAGAAAAGCAGGATGCGGGTCCGCTTGCTATCATGACGGATGGCGAATGGATGTGGCCAGCCGACCTTGCATACTATGTGCGTAGATACAATATCTCACTTCCGGAGAGTTTCGTTGCCCATGCTCGGTCTCTGGATTGGGTGGCTCCTAGCCTGACCTCGGCAGAACTCCTCTTGATCGAGGCGGAGATGTTTCCCGAGTGACGTCGACTTCTCCCTTACCAGTCTTCGTGAGCTTCTTCAGGTGCTGTTTCGATGAGTTACAGGACGCCTTTACGGCAACAGCTGACGGCAGTAATTTACGGCAGAAGAGCATGCTGCATCACACGCCGCTCTACGCGTACGCCTGATTTCCTGTCATTAGCCGATCCGGGAGAATGCTGCACGTCCCCCTCACCGCCCCCTCGCCCCGTCCGTGACCCGGTCCAGGCGGTAGAGGTCGGCCACGCAGCCGCCCGGCCAGTACCGCTCGCCACCCTCGCTGAACGGCTCCAGCATCTGGCTGATCACCAAGCGCTCGTACGGCAGGACCCGCTCCCCGGCCGCCGCCCCCTCGCGCAGGCGGCGGTCCTGGGCGTCCCACTTCTCGGCCCGGGCGCGCATCGCGGTGTCCAGGTCGGTCAGGGAGATCGCCGGGCCCACGCAGACCAGGACGCAGAGCGCGGCGCACACCGCCTTCGCCGGGGCGGTGCGGCGCACGTACCGGCGAGCGGCCAGGCCCAGCAGGGCGCCCGCGCCGACGAGCAGGATCACGTACAGCAGGAGGTAGTCGTTCCACAGCCGGTTGGCGCTCGGGGCGCTCACCCGGTCCTGGAACACCGGGTACGCGATGACCGTGCACAGGTAGCCGGAGACCAGCAGCGTGACCAGCCCGGCGGCGGTCAGCAGCGGCCAGTGCGCGGGCGGGCGGGGCGTCGTCCCGTCCGCCCGGCGGCACAGCAGCCCCAGCAGGACGCCCACCGCGACCGCGCCCACGTACTGCCAGGTCGTCACCACGGTGACGGTGATCTCCGCGAGCGCGCGCAGCGACGCGGCGAGGGAGTCGGGGGCGAGCAGGGAGGTTGTCTCCGCCCCGAAGCGCTCCCTGCGGGTCATGGAGCCGGGTGAGGTGATGAGGACCAGGGCCCCGGCCGCCGTCCCGCCGATGCCTCCGGCGCACCACAGGCGGACGAATCCCCGGTCTCCGGCGGGGACGACCCGGCCGGAGACGAGGAGCGCGGCCAGCAGCACCATCACCACGACGATCGCCGTCTCCTCGGACAGCGTGGCGAGGAAGGCCGCCATCAGCACCGCGACGGCGATCGCTGTGACCCTCCCCCGCCGGGTGCGGGCGAGCAGCAGCGGAATCAGCGCGGCGCAGGCCAGGACGGGGGGCAGCGTGTGCGAGACGGACGCGGCGGGCCAGTAGAACGTCTTGTACGTGTTCGGCGTGACGAACAGGAACAGCGCGGTGGTCATGGCCGCCAGCAGGAGCGCCGTCCCGCGCGGGGTGCGCAGGGCAGCCCGGCGCAGCGCCAGGACGGCCACCGCCCACAGGACCGCGAGCACCAGGACCCCGCTGATCAGGGGGTACCACTGGTGTCCCGCGACCTGGAACTTCGCGTACGCGCCGACCAGGAGCGCGTTGGCGACCCGCCCGTTGTCGTCGAAGTAGAACTTCCCGACGAGGCCGCTGATGCCGTCGTCCCGTACGCGCGGCAGGAAGCACCAGTCGTCCGCACCGGGCCGCACCCACCGTCCGAACCAGGACGCGGCGGCAAGCAGGGCGAGCGGCGGGAGCGCGAGAGCGCTCACCCAGAGCGCCGTCCAGGGGCGGTCCGCCGGGCGCCCGGAACGGTCCCGCCCGACCCTGGTCCGCCCTGTCCTGGTCCGCCCTGCCTGGTCCGTCACGGTCGTCTCCTGCGCGCCGCCGGTCGGGGCCCCGGTCACGGGCACGTCGTCGGACATCGCGTCCTTCACCGGTCCTGGGGCGAGCGGGTGGGCAGCGTCGCGGGCGCGGGGCGGCCGGCCAGCGGTTCGGCGGGGGCTCTCCCCGCCTCCGCCACGGCGCGGGCCGCCTTGGTCTGGCCCGAGGTGATCGCCCACCGCGCCAGCAGGAAGGAGATCGGCGTGACGATCACTCCGGCGGCCAGCGCGGCGAGGTTCTTGTCCATCCCGAGGCCGCTGACCGCTCCGTAGAGCAGCGCCCCGGACGCCACCAGGTTGACCAGGCTGGAGAGCGGATAACGGACGAACGCGTGCCAGGTCGGCCGCGTCCGGCAGGTGACGTAGGAGTTGAGCAGGAACGAGCACCCGATGCTGATCACGTAGCCGATGACGTGGGCGGTCAGGTAGGGGATCCAGCGGTTCAGGGAGGCGTAGACGCCGAGGTAGACGGCGGTGTTCACGCAGCCGATGAGGACGAAACTGCCGAACTGGCGGACGGTACGGGACCGGCTCGGGGAAGCGGGAGGGCCCGGGGCGGCGGGGCTCTGGGCGGCCGAGCCGGTGGCCTGCTCGGTGGCGGAGTCGGTGGCGGAGCTCTCGACCCGGCCCCGGTCCTCGGCGAGCGCTCGGTCCCGGCCTTCGGCGAGCGCCCGGCCCTGGTCCTCGGTGAGCGCTCGGTCCCGGCCTTCGGTGAGCGCCGGGCCGCTGCCGAGTTGCGCGCCCTTGGTCAGCCGCGCACCCCCGGGCGGCCCCCCGTCCCTGGTCAGCTGCGGGCGCGGCGGGCTGTCCGGCAGCACCGTCCGGCAGGTCGCGTCCGTCTCCCGTACGACGTACGGCGGGCGGTGTTTCGCCTCGTGGTAGATCCGGCCCACGTACTCCCCGATCACACCGAGCGTCACCAGCTGGATGCCGCTGAGGGCGACGACGGCGATGAGCAGAGTGGCGTAGCCGGGGGTGTCCACTCCGTGCCGGACGACGCGGACGACGGTCCAGAGGGCGTAGGCCAGCGCCGAGACGAAGACCCAGAAGCCGGTGTAGATCGCGAGGCGCAGCGGCCGGTTGTTGAAGGAGAGCAGTCCGTCGATGCCGTAGTTCAGCAATCGTCTGCTGCCCCACTTCGACCGGCCCGCCACCCGCTCGCTGTTGCGGTAGCGGAAGGTGACCGTGTCGAAGCCGATCCAGGAGAAGATCCCCTTGGAGAAGCGGTTGCTCTCGGGGAGGGACAGCACGCTCTCCACCGCCCGCCTCGACAGCAGCCGGAAGTCTCCCGAGCCGTCGATCAGCTCCACGTCCATGCAGCGGCGCACGAGCGCGTAGTAGGTGTGGCTGAGGGTGCTGCGGACCATGCCTTCGCCCGTGCGGTCGCGGCGCGGGATGACCTGGTCGTAGCCGTGCCGGTGCAGTTCCAGCATGCGGGGGATCAGCTCGGGCGGGTGCTGGAGGTCGGCGTCCATGATGACCACGGCCGCCCCGCGCGACATGCGCAGGCCCGCGAGCATGGCGGCCTCCTTGCCGAAGTTGCGGCTGAAGGCGGTGTAGCGGACGCGCGGGTCACGGGCGGCGATGGCGTTGAGCAGGGGGCGGGTGCGGTCCTGGCTGCCGTCGTCGACGTAACAGATCTCGAAGCTGTCCCCGAGGGGGTCCAGGACGCCGAGCAGGGCGGCGTGGAAGGACTCGATGACCTCGGCCTCGTCGAAACACGGCACGACGACCGACAGCTGAAGGCCAGTCACTCGCCACCTCCGGACTTCGGGCCTCTCCTGGGGCCGGGTCCCTGACGGGCGGCTGCGCCGTCGGACTCCGGCGCCGGGGCCCGGGTCGCGCCACGTCCGCCCCATCTGACGACGGGCGGCGGTCTCCGTCTCTCCGTACACGCGCGGACGGACCGCTTTCCGCCGCCCTTTCATGCGAACAGCGGAGGCGGACCGGCACAACCGCTCAGGCGGACGGCGGATGCGGTTCGGTGGATCGCCGGGTCGCGGGGGCGAAAAGGCGGACATAGCCTCGCGAACGTGACGTCTCCTCGACCACCACGGCTGACCGGCCCGCTCGCCGCCCTGGCCGCCGCACCGCTCGCCGCCCTGGTCTCGGCGCTGCTCGCCGTGGGCTGGCTGGTGCTCCCCGCCGCCGTGCCCGCGCGCGCCGACGACCCCGTCGAGCTGTCCCGGGACGGGCAGATCACCGACCGGGTCGGGGCCCTGGGCGACCGGACGGGGCCGGTGGAGGACGCCCTCGACCGGTTGTACGAGGAGCAGCGCGTCCAGCTCTTCGTGGTGTACGTACGCGATTTCTCCGGCCGGTCCGGACAGGCCTGGAGCGACGAGACCGCCGGCCGCAACGGCCTGGGCCAGGACGACGTGCTGCTCTCCGTCGCCACCCACGACCGGCAGTACGCCTACTCCGTCGACGCGGACTCCCGGCTCACCGACGACCAGCTGCGGAACGTGGCGGGGACCGCGATCGAGCCCGCGCTGCGGGAGAACGACTGGGCGGGGGCGGCGATCGGCGCGGCCGACGGCTACGCCTCCGTCCTGGCCGGACGCCCGGTGACCGCGCCCGCGATCACCCCGGGCCCCGCCGACCCCGGAACGGGCGGCTCCGACTCCACCGGCGCCCGCGACTTCATCCTTCCGGTGGCCGTCGTCGCGGGCGTGGGCGCGGTCGGCGTCTACGCGTACGCCCGGCGCAAACGGCGTACGACGACGCGCACCACCCCGGCGGCCGGCGGGTGGGGCCGGGGCGCGGCGGCGGGCGGTGCGCCGGAGCCGCCGACGCCGCTGCCGGAGCTGGACGCGCAGGCGAAGCAGGTGCTGGTGGACACCGACGACGCGGTCCGCACGAGCGAGGAGGAACTCGGGTTCGCCACCGCCCAGTTCGGCGAGGAGGCGGCGAAGCCGTTCACGGAGGTGGTTGCGCGGGTGAAGGACGAGCTGACGCAGTCGTTCCGGTTGCGTCAGCAGCTCGACGACGCCTTCCCCGAGGACGACGCGACCCGCCGCCGGATGCTGGAGGAGATCCTGCGGAGGTGCGCCACCGCGAATGAGGGGCTCGACACCGTCTCGGAGGACTTCGACCGGCTGCGCGCCCTGGAACGTACCGCTCCGCAGGCCCTGGCCACCGTGGACGCCACCCACCGTGACCTCGCCGGTCGGGTCGCGGCGGCCGATTCGGGCGTCGCCGGGCTGCGCGAGCGGTACGGGGAGGGCGCCGCCGCCCCCGTGGCGGCCGACGTCGAGCAGGCGAAGGACCGGCTCGTCTTCGCGGGCTCGGCCGTGGAGGAGGCCCGTACGGCGGTCGAGGGCGGCGAGAACTCGCGGGCCGCGGTGTACATCCGGGCGGCCGAGGGAGCGGTGGGCCAGGCAGGCACGCTGCTGGACTCGGTGGACCGGCGGGCGGCGGAGCTGGGCGAGGCCGCCCGGAAACTGCCCGCCGCGCTGACCGAGACGGAGACCGACCTCGCGGACGCGGGCGGGCTGCTCGAAGGGACCGCGGAGGGGTCCTCGACCGCCGATCTGCGCGGCCGGATCGCCCGCGCCGAGACCGTGCTCGCCGATGTGCGGGGTGCGATGGCGGCAGGACCGTACGACCCGATCGACGCGCTGCGCCGGGTGGAGGAGGCGGACACGGCCCTGGACGAGGCGCTGGCGGGGGCCCGGGACCAGGAGCGCGGCGAGGCGAAGGCCCGCTCCCTCCTCGATCAGGCGATGCTCACCGCCCGGTCCGCGATCGGGGCGGCGGCCGACTACATCACGACCAACCGGGGCGCGGTCGGCAGCCAGGCCCGTACCCGGCTGGCCGAGGCGCAGCGGCGGTGGGAGCGGGCCCGGGAGCTGTCGGCCACGGATGCGCAGGGGGCGCTGGCGGAGGCGCGGCAGGCGGACGCGCTGGCCGGGCAGGCGATGGCCCTGGCCGAGCAGGACGTGCGCGGCTTCGGCTCGATGCAGGGCCCCGGCGGGGTGGGCGGGACGCGGGGCGGGGGCGGCGGTATGGGCGGGGCGGTGCTCGGCGGCATCATCCTGGGCGGGCTGTTCGGGGGCGGCGGCCGGGGCGGGGGCATGGGCGGCGGCTTCGGCGGAGGGTTCGGCGGCGGCCGGTCCGGGGGCTTCGGCGGCGGGCCGGGCAGTTTCGGCGGCGGGGGCACACGGGGGCGGCGGGGCGGAGGCGGCCGCTTCTGAAACGACCGGCAGAGCAGGACCACAGCGTGAACCGTCTCGACTTCCAAGGAGCCGTCCCATGACCAAGCAGACCATCCTCGGCCGTGTCACCCAGCTCGCGAAGGCCAACATCAACGCCCTCCTCGACCAGGCCGAGGACCCGCAGAAGATGCTGGACCAGCTGATCCGGGACTACACGAACAACATCGCGGAGGCCGAGCAGGCGGTCGCGGCCACCATCGGCAATCTCCGGCTGATGGAGCAGGACCACAAGGAGGACGTGGAGGCGGCGGCCGGGTGGGGCGGCAAGGCGCTGGCGGCCAGCCGGAAGGCCGACGAGCTGCGCGGGGCCGGGTCGGCGGCGGAGGCCGACACGTTCGACAACCTGGCGAAGGTGGCGCTGGGCCGTCAGCTCCAGTCCGAGCAGGAGGCGAAGACGGCGGAGCCCACCATCGCCTCGCAGACGGAGGTCGTGGACAAGCTGAAGACGGGGCTCGACCAGATGAAGGCCAAGCTCTCCGAACTCAAGGCCAAGCGCGACGAGCTGGTGGCGCGGTCGAAGTCCGCCCAGGCGCAGAACCAGATGATGGACGCCGTGAAGAACATCGACGTCCTCGACCCGACGAGCGAGCTGAGCCGCTTCGAGGACAAGGTGCGGCGCGAGGAGGCGAAGGCCCTGGGCAAGCAGGAGCTGGCCGCCTCCTCGCTGGACGCCCAGTTCGAGCAGCTGGACGGCCTGGGTGACAGCGCGGAGATCGAGGCCCGGCTGGCGGCCCTCAAGACGGGCGCGTAAGCGCTCGCGGACCGAGCCGGGGCCGTCAGTACATGCTCAGCAGCTGCTCCACGGAGAGTTCGGCGGCCGGTTCCCCGTCCGGCAGGGCCAGTTCGAACCAGACGGTCTTGCCGCGCGGGGTCCGGCGCGAGCCCCAGGCGGCGCTGAGCAGGCCGACCAGCTGGAGGCCGCGGCCGCCCTCGTCGGTGTCGCGGGCCCGGCGGCGGCGCGGCTGGACGAGACCGGCGTCCCAGACCTCGCAGACCAGGGTGCGGTCGCGCAGCAGCCGGAGCCGGATCTCGCCCTCGCCGTAGCGCAGGGCGTTGGTGACCAGCTCGCTGACGAGGAGTTCGGTGGTGTCGACCAGGTCGTCGAGGTCCCAGGCGAGCAGTTGGCCGCGGGCCAGCTCGCGGGCCCGGCCGACCGAGCGGGGTTCGCGCGGCAGCGTCCAGTCGCCGACCGCTTCCGCGGGCAGCCCCTGGATACGGGCCATCAGCAGGGCGATGTCGTCCTCGCCGTGCTGCGTGTCGAGGGTGGAGAGGACGAAGTCGCAGGCGTCCTCCAGCTCCATCTGCGGGCCGGTGAGCACGGCCCGCAACGCCGCGAGACCTTCGTCCAGCGGCTGGTCCCGGGACTCGACGAGGCCGTCGGTGTAGAGGGTCAGCAGGGCGTTCTCGGCGAGCTCGACCTCGACCTCCTCGAACGGCTCGCCGCCGACGCCCAGCGGCATGCCCGGCGGTACGTCGATGAGGCGGGCGGGCCGACCGGGCTCGACGACGGCTGGGGGCATGTGCCCGGCGTTGGCGAACGTACAGCGCCGGGTGACCGGGTCGTAGACCGCGTACACGCAGGTCGCGAGATACACCTCGGAGAGGTCCGCCTCGCGGGACTTCTGCGCGGCGCGGGAGGGCCACTGCGCTCCCCCGCGGCCGCCGAGCCCCTCGCTGCGCTCGCCGCCGCCCGGGGAGCCGAGTCCCCGGGCGACCTCGTCGAGGGCGGAGAGCACCTCGGCGGGCTCCAGGTCGAGGAGGGCCAGGGTCCGCACGGCGGTGCGCAGTTCGCCCATGGCGACGGCGGCGCGCAGGCCGCGCCCCATGACGTCGCCGACGACGAGGGCGGTGCGGTGGCCGGGCAGCTCGATCACGTCGAACCAGTCGCCGCCGACCTCGGTGGCGGTGTTGCCGGGCAGATAGCGGCAGGCGATGTCGAGTCCGGCGGCCTCGGGGTCGCCGGGCGGCAGCAGGCTGCGCTGGAGGATCAGGGCGCGTTCGTGCTCGCGGCGGTAGAGGCGGGCGTTGTCGATGCAGACGGCGGCGCGGGCGGCCAGTTCGGTGGCCAGCGCCCGGTCGCGTTCGCCGAACGGCTCGCTCCCCTTCGTCCGGGAGAACTGGACGAGGCCGACGACGGTGTCGTGGGCGACCATCGGCACGGCGAGCGTCGACTGCACGAAGCCCATCTCGTCGCCGGGGACGTCCTCGACCCGGCCGGAGCGCAGCGCGACGGCGCAGGGCGAGCCGAACGGGAAGCGGTGGACGGAGCCGAGCGCGGGCGGCAGATCGTCGGGGCCCGGGGGCCCGCTGCCCGCCACGGCGGTGGGCAGGGCGTCGGCGACCGCGCTGGCGTGGGCCACCCGGCGCAGCTCCGCCGAGCCTCCGGCGGACTCGCGGTGGGCGGGCGCCCAACTACCGGGCGCGGCCTCCTCGCCGGTGAGGAGACCCTGGTAGAGGTCGACGGCGGCGAGGTCGCAGAAGCCGGGCACGGCCACGTCGAGGAGCTCGCGGGCGGTGGTCTCCAGGTCCAGGGAATTGCCGATGCGGGCGCTGGCCTCGTTGAGCAGGGCGAGGTTGCGGCGGGCGCTGGCGGCCTCGCGGGCGGCGATGTGCCGGCGGGTGACGTCGGTGGCGAGGCCGGCGATGCCGACGGGGCGGCCGGCCCCGCTGTGCACCCGGTAGAGGTTCATGGACCAGTGGCGGCGCTCGCTGGTACCGGGAGCGGTGCCGACGAGCTGGAGGTCGGTGACCGACTCCCCGGTCTCCAGGACCCGTTTCAGGGTGGCGGACAGCCGGTCGGCCTCGGCCTGCGGCAGATAGTCCTCCACCGTGCGGCCCCGGTGGTCATCGGCCGCGCCGCCGAAGACCGTGGCGAAGCGCTGGTTGGCCCGGACGACCGCGAAGTCGGTGCCGAACAGCACGAAGCCGAAGGGAGATTGGCCGAATATGGCTTGTGACGCGGCGAGGTCGGTCTCGATGCGCCGCAGGGCCCGGACATCGACGACGATGCAGAGCGCGGCCCGCTCGCCCTGGCCCGTCAGACTCGGCATCACATAGACCTCGGCGACGCCGTGCGCCCCGCCCTCGCCCGGCATGCGGAACGGGACGAGGCCCGTCCACTCCTTGCCGTCGAGGATCTCGCCGACCCGCCGATGGCCGCCCGAGCGCAGCTCGGCGGGCATGAAGGCCTCCACCGGGTCGCGGCCGACGGCCTCGGTCGAGGTCATGCCGAACAGACCGGCGGCCCGGCTGCTCCACTGCTCGATCAGACCGTCGGGGCCGATCGAGAAGGAGGCCACCTTGATGTAGTCATAGATCGAGCCGGGCGGGCTGTTCTGCCACACGACGTCACCGGCCGTCCCGACGGCGTCGCCCGTTGTCCCAGGTATTTCGCTCACGCGACCGTCCCCTCCAGCTCACGCACCGGACCGGTCCTGCCCGCAGTATTCAGCACTACGGCCCCGACCGACACGGCGTTCACGATCACAGCAAGGTCTCAGTCCCTTTCAGCCAGGTTCTGCCCGACCTCTGGTGATCGCTGTGCTTCCCTCCACTCTCCTAACCAGGGAGAGCCAGCTCGAACCACACGGTCTTGCCGCTCTTTCCGCGACGGGTCCCCCAGCGACGTGCGGAACAGGCCACGAGCTGGAGTCCGCGGCCGCCTTCGTCGTCGGGTCCCGCACTGCGTTCGGTGGGTGGATCCGGAAGCGGATCCGAGACTTCCACCAGCAGTCCCGGGGTGGCGGGCAGGTGATCGGCGGGGGAAGGGTCCCCGTCGGGGTACGTACGGGCCAGGCGTACGCCGATGGGGCCGGAGGCGTACCGGAGGGAGTTGGTCACGAGCTCGCTGACGAGGAGGACCGCCAGGTCGCCCACCACCGCGTCGAGCCCCCAGGATCCCAGCGCGCCCCGGACGGCGTGCCGGGCGCTGCGCACGGAACCGGGCTCGGCCGCGAAGGTCCACTCGGCGCAGTCGCCTTCGGTATCGATCACGCCGATCACTTCCCAGGGACGACCGCGGGCGCACCCCCGATCCAAATGGGGACTAAACAGCCCATACCCACCATTGATTGCCCACTACCGCACAACCGGGCGTTTGGTGCAGACGGCGTACGCCCCGCCCCCGCCACAGGTCCGCGGGTCAGCTCAACGCGCCCGTCGCCTTCAGGTCGTCGAAGAGCAGCTGGTCCACGGGCGGCACGAGGGCCCGGTCGGCGAAGGAGAACCACGCCATCTCCTCGATCTCGCTGCTCGCGGCGAGCGTGCCGCGGTAGTCGCCGTAGTAGCAGCTCATCCGTACGACGGCGGCGCCGGGCCGGTCGTCCACGGGGGCCTCGTACGTCCCGGCGTGGACGACGGTCTCCCGGATCAGGCCGACCGTCAGCTCCTCCTCGATCTCCCGCAGGAGGGTCTGCAGATCGGTCTCCGTGCCCTCGCGCTTGCCGCCCGGGATGTAGAAGACGTCCTTGCCCCGGGGCCGCGCGCAGAGGATCCTGCCGCCCTCGATCCGTACCCACGCCACCGTGTCGATCAGCACCGACGTCACCTGGTCACCACTCCGTCATCACTCCGCCCCGCTCGCGGCGCCGTTCCGCCGGAGGCTTCCGCGCCCCGGTCGGGGCGGACCCTACCGCCCGGGGCACCACCGCACGGAATGCGGGCGATGCGAGCCCGGGGGCGGACGCGTGCGCCGAGGGGCCCGGAAAGCCCGTGGGGCCCTGAGGGCGGCACGATGGCCGCCCTCAGGGCCCCACGGGGGCGGACGCCCGTCAGGGACCGGCTCCCTGGCCCACGCGCTCCACCCGGTAGACCTGATGGCGATGGCGGTGGTCCAGGCCGTCGGCGACCTTCTGGGCCTCGGCCTGCGTGGCGTACCGGCCCACGCGGTAGCGGTTGCCGCCGTCGTCCTGCCGTATCACCTGCCACGGGAGCACGGCGCCGCTCTCGCTCATCGTGTCGCTCCCCCGCATATCGCCCCTCTCCCCACCGGCGTGCACGTCTCTAAGGATCCCCAGGAAACCGCAGTACGCATATGCCCGAGCGTACGCCTGACCTTCACTCAGTGCAGGCGGCTTTGCACAAAGAGATACACATCCGGCCATCACGAAAGGGGGCGCATCCGCAGAATGCGCCCCCTTGCACTCGCCCGACGAGGCGTCACCTCACGTCATCGCACCGGCAGGTGATACGCAATCCGGTAGCGGTCCGCCGGAACGACCACGTCGGCGGTCTCCACGGCCCGGCCGGACGCGTAGTACGTACGCCCGATGACGATGACCACATGACCGGGCACACCGCCGAGCGCCAGGAGCTCCTCCGCCAGCCCCGGGCGCGCACCGACCTCCTCGGCCACGTTGTCCACGACGACGTCGATCGCGGCCATCCGGTCGACCACCCCGCAGCCGCCCAACGGGCCCTCCTCCGGCAGCATCACGGGCGTGCGGCCCGTGACGGCGAGCGGCTCCCAGGAGGTGGAGAGCATGATCGGCTCACCCGCCTCCCGGAAGACGTAGTGCGTGCGCATCACGCGGTCGCCGGGCTCGATGCCCAGCCGCTCGGCGATCTCGGGGCTCGCCCCCTCCTGCTCACTGCTGGACTCCCAGGTCCCGCGCGCCCCCTCGGCCGTCTGCTCCTGCCGGAACGGGCTGGCCCCCTTGTCCGGCCGGTAGCCGGAGCGGGCGATCATGCGGGGCACAGGGCGTTCGCGCACATAGGTGCCGGAGCCGGAGCGCCCCTCGACCAGCCCCTCCGCCATCAGGACCTTCCGCGCCTCCAGGGCGACGGTGTCCGAGACCCCGTACTCCTCGCGGATGCGGGCCTGCGACGGCAGGCGGGTATGGGGCGGCAGCGCGCCGTTGACGATCTTCTCCCTGAGATCGCTCGCCACGCGCAGATAGGCGGGCTGCTCACCGAAAGTCACAGGCCACTCCCAACAGGTTGACAGTCTGCGACAGCCTGACAACCGTGGGTTGTATACCGCAAGCATGGGCCAGAGTTTCACCCAATGTGATGATCTTGTGGCGGCCCACGCATACCCCGAACCTCTGCATCCCTGCCCCTCACCACCCCCGTCCACGCGTCCGTGACGTCCGGCAACTCCGGGGCTCTTGACCATTTTTGGTCCAGACCAATACCTTCCTGTGCACAGCACGGCTCCCCCGCCCCTTCCGCACAGGAACGAGCCCCATGCGTCGAAGAAACCTGTCCCGAATGACCATCGCCGGCGTCGCCCTGGCCCTGCTGGCAGGCGCCGCGCCCGCGGCGACGGCCGGTACCGGCCACGACCGGAACGACGGCGGCGACCGCGGCAAGGGCCACCAGCGCCCCGCGTACAAGAACATCGGCTACTTCACCCAATGGGGCGTCTACGGACGCGACTTCCAGGTCAAGGATCTGGACACCAGCGGGGCCGCGGCCAGGCTGACCCACATCAACTACGCCTTCGGCAACGTCAGCGCCGAGGGCACGTGCTTCACCGGCAACATCCCCGGCCAGGCCGACGCCTGGGCGGACTACGCCCGTCCGCTCGACGCGGCGGGATCGGTGGACGGCGTCGCCGACACCGACACCCAGCCGCTCGCGGGCAATTTCAACCAGCTGCGCGAGCTGAAGGCCAAGCACCCCGGCCTCAAGGTCATGATCTCGCTGGGCGGCTGGAGCTGGTCCACCCACTTCTCCGACGCGGTCCGCACCGCGGCCTCCCGCAAGGCGCTCGTCTCCTCCTGCATCGACCTGTACATCAAGGGCAACCTCCCCCAGGACGGCGCACGCGGCGGCGACGGCGCGGCGGCCGGACTCTTCGACGGCATCGACGTCGACTGGGAGTGGCCCGGCTCGCCGGCCAACGAGGGCACCGTCTTCCGCCCGGAGGACAAGAAGAACTTCACCGCCCTGATCCGCGAATTCCGCAGCCAGCTCGACGCCCACGCGAAGAGCGAGGCGAAGGCCGAGGAGAAGGCGGCCGAGAAGTCGGGCAAGGGCAAGGGGCACGGCCACGGGCACCACAAGCCGAAGCCCAAGCACTACGACCTGTCGGCGTACGTCCCGGCCAACCCGAAGGCCATCGACGCGGGCTTCGACGTGAAGCGCCTCATGAAGGACTTCGACTTCGTCAACATCCAGGGCTACGACTACCACGTCTCGGGCGAGAAGAAGACGGCCCAGCAGTCGGCCCTGTACGCGCGGAACGACTTCAGCGTCGACCAGACGGTGCGGGACTGGGTGCGCCGCGGCGCACCCAAGCACAAGATCGTGGTGGGCATGCCGACGTACGGCCAGGGCTGGACCGGTGTGACCGGCGGCGGTACGGGCCTGGGGCAGCCGGCGACGGCCCCGGCGCCGGCCACCTGGGCGGCGGGCTACGAGGACTACAAGGTCCTCAAGAAGCTGGCCGCTTCGGGGACGTACAAGGTCCACCGTGATGTGAAGAACGGCCACGCGTGGCTGTTCGACGGCACGACCCTGTGGACGTACGACGACCCGCAGGTGCTGCGCACCAAGGCCGCGTACGTCCGGGACAAGGGGCTCGGCGGGGCGATGTTCTGGTCGCTGGACGGCGACACGGACGACGCGGAGCTGGTCACCACGGTCGACCGCGCGCTCAACCGTCGCTGACCGGCGCCGGATCCCGTCGCTGAACGGCCGAAGGGGCCGGGACGGTCGCACACGCGACCGTCCCGGCCCTTCTCACGCTGTCTCACGCTGTGCGGTGGTTCACCGCCGGGGCGGGATCAGAACTGGAGCGCCCAGCTGTTGATCCGGCCGGTGTCGGCGTTCGCGTTGTCGCTGACCCGGAGCTTCCAGGTGCCGTTGGCGACCTCGGAGGAGGCGTTGACCGTGTACGTGGTGACCACGTTGTCGCTGCTGCCCCCCGAGCCGTACGCCTTCAGGTTGTAGACCGAACCGTCGGGTGCGACCAGGTCGATCCTCAGGTCACCGATGTAGGTGTGGGAGATGTTGACCGGGACCTGGAGCGCGGCCGGGGCGTTGCCGGTGATGCCGGTGACGGTGACCGGGGACTCGACCGTGGCGTTGTCGTTGATCGCGTAGCCGGTGGTGTTCTCGAACTTCTTGCCGGGCGGCGGGGTGGTGCCGCCCGGGCCCACGTGCAGCAGGCGGTTCGGCGAGCCGGTGCCGGGGTTGGTGACGACGCCGGTGGTGGCGGCCGCGACGAGTCCGGCGGAGACCTGGGCGGGGGTCGAGCCCGGGTTGTCGGCGAGGTAGATCGCGGCGGCGCCGGCGACGTGCGGGCTGGCCATCGACGTACCGGAGATGGTGTTCGTCGCGGTGTCGCTCGTGCTCCACGTCGAGGTGATCGACGAGCCGGGCGCGAAGATGTCCACGACCGCGCCGAAGTTGGAGAAGCTGGAGCGGGCGTCGGTGTTGGTCGTCGAGCCGACCGTGATCGCCTCGGCGACGCGCGCCGGGGACTTGGTGCTGGCGTTGGTCGACTCGTTGCCCGCGGCGACGGCGTAGGTGATGCCGGCGGCGATGGACCGCTGGACGGCCGCGTCGAGGACCGCGTCGGCGCCACCGCCGAGGCTCATGTTGGCGACGGCGGGCTTGACGGCGTTGGCCGTCACCCAGTCGATACCGGCGACGACCTGCGCGGTCGTGCCGGAGCCCTGGTTGTTGAGCACGCGGACGCCGACGATCTTCGCCTTCTTGGCGACGCCGTGGGCGGTGCCCGCGACGGTGCCCGCGACGTGGGTGCCGTGGCCGTGGCCGTCCTGGGCGACGTTGTCGTTGTCGATGGCGTCGTAGCCGTTGAAGGCGCGGCCGCCGAAGTCGCTGTGGCTGATGCGTACCCCGGTGTCGATGACGTAGGCGGTGACGCCCTCGCCGGCCTTGTCGGGGTAGGTGTAGCGCTGGTCCAGCGGAAGGTTCCGCTGGTCGATCCGGTCCAGGCCCCAGGAGGGCGGGTTGGTCTGGGTGGCGGAGACCGTGAAGGTGCGGTTCTGCGAGACGGACGCGACGGCCGGGTCGGCGGCGAACTTCTTCGCCTCCGCGGCCGTGGCCTCGACCGCGTAGCCGTTGAGGGCCGAGCGGTAGGTGCGTTCGATGCTCGCGCCGTACTTCTTCGCGAGAGCCTTGCCCTGGGCGGAGTCCGACTTCGCGGCCGAGTCCTTCAGCGTGACGATGTAGCTGTCGCTGATGGTGCCCGGAGCGTCCGCGTTCAGGATCACGCCTTCGGGTGCGCGCTCGGCCGCGGTCGCCGGAAGGGCGGCGGTGGCGAGGGCGACGGCGGCTGCGGTGGCTATGACGGTCGCCGCGGCGAGTCTTCGACGGGCCTGGGGGGTGTGACGCGTCACTGACATGTGAGGGGTCCTCCTCATAGGCGGTGCTCTGGTGGGGGGTGGTGCCGGAGCCGCACGACCGACTCCCGACAGGGGCATGACAAATCAGCCATCGGAACGCCCCGCGTTCTGCGTCGTCCGGTGAGCGGCGTGCCCTGCTGCCAGCGAAAGATTGACCGATCCATGGCGAACTCACAAGGGTGCCTTGGGGTGTTCCATGCGCCCGCCATTCACCCGCCATATGCCTGACATGCTGGCGGACATGACGATCTATTACTGTCCAGTGGATGGGACGCGATCCGCGATCACCGCTCTGACCTGGTGCTGTCCGGTCTGCCGGGGCCCCTGGGATCTTGAATTCACCCCCGCGCGGGGTATCGGGCTGAATGCGCTTACCGCCCGGATCGATTCATTGTGGCGTTACAAGGATTTCCTCCCGCTCGACTCCTCGGTGATCTCCCTGGGCGAGGGCCGCACCCCTCTCGTGCCGCTCACGGACACCGTTTCGGCGAAGCTCGACTATCTGATGCCGACGCTCTCCTTCAAGGACCGGGGCGCGGTGATGCTCGCGGAGCTGGCCCGGCGGCTGGGCCCGGACCGGGTGGTGGCGGACAGCACGGGCAACGCGGGCACGTCGGTGGCGGCGTACTGCGCGCGGGCCGGACTGCCGTGCACGGTGTACGTCCCCGAGGGCACGTCGGCGAAGAAGACCGAGCAGATCCGGGCCCACGGCGCGCGCCTGGTGGCCGTCCCCGGCGGCCGGGAGGCGACCGCGCTGGCGGCCCGCGCGGCGGCGGACGAACCGGGGGTCTTCTATGCCTCGCACGTCTTCAACCCGTACTTCCTGCACGGGACGAAGACGTACGTGTACGAGCTCTGGGAGGACCTCGGCGGCCGGCTGCCCGACGCGCTGGCGGTCCCGGTCGGCAACGGCACCCTGCTGCTGGGCGCGGCGCTGGCGGTCGCCGAACTGCACGCTCTGGGCCTGATCGAGACGCGTCCCCGCCTGCTCGCGGTCCAGGCGGAGGCGGTCTCTCCACTGGCCACCGCCTTCCACGCGGGCGCGGACGACCTGCTCCCGGCCGACGCGGCCACGGGGCCCGCCCCCACCCTCGCGGAGGGCATCGACATCCCCCGCCCGCCCCGCGCCCGCCAGATCCTGGCGGCGGTACGCGCCTCGGGCGGCACGTTCCTGACGGTCCCCGAGGACGACATCCGCGAGGCCCAACGGGACCTGGCGGCGCGCGGCTTCTACGTGGAGACGACGGGCGTGGCCTGCTGGGCGGCGGTCCGGGAAGGCGGCGAGGCCGTACGGGGCAGCGTGGTGGTGCCGCTGTGCGGGGCGGGGCTGAAGACGGGGATGGCGGGGTAGAGGGCCTCCTCCGGTGGCCGGTGCGGTCCCGGCCCAGCGGCGGCCGGGCGGCCCGAGGTGGCCGCCGAGGGGCGTCCACCGATGGTGGCCAAAGGGTCCCGACGGCCTCCAAGGCCCTCCCCCGATGGCCGCATCTGCTCCATCCGGCGGGCAGGCGGGCGCCCCGTGCGGGGGCCGCGCGTGCCGTGACGGCCGACCGTGCGACCGTCTCCCTACCTTCGTACCGTGAGCCTCCCCCGCGTCTCCGCCCGCGCCCTCGCGCCCCTGGTCGTCGCCGCCCTGATCGCCCCGCTGCCGCCGGTCGCCGTGGCCGCCGGGCCCGAGCCCGTACCGACGTCCGGCCAGGGCCGCCCGTCCGACTCCCCCGGGCCCGGCTCAGGCGGCCGTCCCCCCGCCTGCGGGAACGCCTCCGACCGCGCCTGGGCGCCGTCCTCCACCCGCTTCGGGGAGGCCGACGGCTACGACCCGTACGTCGGCAACGGCTATCTCGGCCACCGGGTCCCGGCCACCGGCTCCGGGTACGCCTCCACCGGGGAGAAGACCGGCTGGCCGCTCTACACCCCGCGCTACGACGGCGCGTTCGTCTCCGGGCTGTACGCGGCGGACCCGGCCGTCGCCGAGGGGCGGGAGGCGATCGCCGCGCTGCCCAGCTGGACCGGCATCGACGTGGGCGTCGGCGAGGAGACCCTCGGCCCGGACACCCCGGCGGGCCGGATCTCGCACTACCGGCAGACCGTCTTCCTCTCCTGCGGCCTCGTGCGCACCTCCCTGCGATGGACGACCGCGGACGGCCGTGCGACCGACCTCACCTACGAGGTCCTGACCGACCGCTCCGACGTCCACACCGGTGCCGTACGGCTGCGGATGACCCCGCGCTGGAGCGGCGCCGCGACCGTCACGGGCCGACTCGACGAGCGGGGCGCGCGCCGGATCACGCTCCGCGAGAACGGCACGTTCCGCACACTCGGCACGAAGGTCGAGGGGGCGGTCGCGCAGGCGATGCGACGCGGCTCGGGCGTGGTCGAGACCCTGCGCCCGGGTGCTTCCCCCCGTGCGACCCCGGTCCGCGCGGACCGGACGTACACCTTCGAGAAGTACGTCGGCGTCGACACCGCCCTCACCTCCCGTGCCCCGGCCGAGGACGCCCGCGAGGCCGCGCACCGGGCCGCGCGGCGCGGCTGGAGCCGGGTGTTCGCGGCGAACGAGGCCGCGTGGCGCGAGGCGTGGTCCGCCGACGTCCTGGTCCCCGGCGACCGCGCGTTGCAGGGATGGCTGCGCTCCGCCCAGTACGGGCTGCTGGCGAACACCCGGCGCGGCTCCGCGGACAGCATCGCCCCGGCCGGTCTGACCAGCGACAACTACGCGGGCCTGGTGTTCTGGGACGCCGAGACGTGGATGTTCCCGGGGCTGCTCGCCACCCGCCCGGAACTGGCGCGCTCCGTCGTCGAGTACCGCTACCGCACCCGTGGCGCGGCCCGGGCGAACGCCGGGAAGCTGGGCCACGACGGGCTGTTCTACCCCTGGACGAGCGCGAGCCGGGGGCGGCTGGACTCCGAGTGCCACAGTGTGGACCCGCCGCACTGTCTGACCCAGAACCACCTCCAGGGCGATGTGTCGCTGGCCGTCTGGCAGTACTACCTCGCCACCGGTGACCGCGACTGGCTGGCGGCGCGCGGCTGGCCGCTCCTGAAGGGCATCGCCGACTTCTGGCGGTCGCGCGCCACGGCGAACCCGGACGGCAGCTACTCCGTCAACGACGTGGCGGGGCCCGACGAGTACAGCAACGGCGTCGACGACGGGGTGTTCACCAACGCGGTCGCCGCCACCGCCCTGCGCAACGCGACCCGCGCGGCCCGCATCCTCGGCCAGAAGCCGCCCGCCGAGTGGAACCGGGTCGCGGACCGGCTCCGGATCCCGTACGACGCGGAGAAGAAGGTCTTCCTCCAGTACGCGGGCTACAACGGCTCCACGATCAAGCAGGCGGACACGGTCCTGCTCACGTACCCCCTGGAGTGGCCGATGGAGCCGGGCGCGGCGGCGGCCACCCTGGACTACTACGCGGCCCGTACCGACCCGGACGGCCCGGCGATGACGGACTCGGTGCACGCGATCGACGCGGCGGCGATCGGGGAGCCGGGCTGCTCGGCGTACACGTATCTCCAGCGCTCGGTACGCCCGTTCATGCGGGGCCCCTACGACCTGTTCTCCGAGGCGCGCGGTGACAAGGCGGGCTCGGAGGACCCGTTGTCCGGGTTCCCCGCCGACGACTTCCTGACCGGCAAGGGCGGCTTCCTCCAGGTGTTCACGCACGGCCTGACGGGGCTCCGGCTCCGCGAGGACGGCGTACGGCTGGACCCGACGCTGCCGCCCCAGCTGCACGAGGGCGTCACGCTGAAGGGCCTGCGGTTCCGGGACGCGGCGTACGAGGTCGGGATCGGGCCCCGGACGACCACGGTCCGGCTGACCTCGGGCACCCCGTTCACGGTCCACACGGCGGAGGGGCCGCGCCGCCTGACCTCCACCCTGACCCTGCCCACCCGCCGCCCGGACCTGGTCCCGACGGCCGACGCGGCGCGCTGCCGCCCGGTGACGGCGACCTCCGAGGCCCCGGGCCTGTACGCGGAGGCGGCGGTGGACGGGAGCCCGGCGACGTCCTGGTCACCGGAGGGCGCGGCGGGCTCCCTGACGGTGGACCTGGGCCCGCGCCCGCTGCGGATCACGGCGGTGACCCCGCGCTGGAGCGACGTACCGCCCGCTTCCCACACATGGGAAACCTCCCTCGACGGCCGTTTCTGGCGTCCCTTCCTGGCGGGTGACACGGCCAGGAAGGTCCGGGTGACGGTCCGCTCGCAGGACCCGGAGAAGCCGACGGGGGTGGCGGAGCTGCGGGTGGAGACGGGCGGGCGGTAGGAGGACAGGCGCCAGCAGGACGGCGGTAGGAGGACGCGCCCCAGCCCGGCATCGGGTGCAGCATGGAAGAGGGGCCACAACCGAACACCGAGCATCCGGAGGTGCACAAATCATGGGCATGTACATGGATGTCCACCGGGGCATGAAGGGCATCACGGCAGCGGAGCTGAAGGAAGCGCACGCGGCCGACACGGCGATCGAGAAGGAGGAGGGCGTCCACTTCGAACGCGCCTGGGCGGACCCGGAATCCGGCACGGTCTACTGCCTGTCCACCGCCCCCTCCGCCGACGCCGTCCAGCGGATCCACGAACGCGCGGGCCACACGGCGGACGAGATCCACGCGGTACCGCTGGCGGTGTGACCTGAGGCGGCGGCAGGGTGCCGCGGGCCGCCTCAGCTCTCCGGGCAGGGCGGCACCTTGCCGCTGCGCCGGTCACGGGCGTACTCGGCGCCCGTCTGCTCGTACCAGGTCTGCCGCAGACGGGAGTCCGGGGGCACGCAGTCGAGCGTGGGGAAATAGACCTTCCGGTAACCCGACGCGTCGGCCAGTCGCGCGGTCAGCTCGAAGGGCTTGCCCCCGGGGCCGCTGATCGTCGTCCGGGCCGGGCTGCCGCCGACTTCGTAGTGCACCCGGTACCGCCAGCGGCAGTAGCCCGTCGAGGCCGTCGCGTGGACGATGAACGCCTCGGTCTCGTTCTGGTTCAACGTGATGTGCTTGGCCTGGGGGCCGGTGAAGAACGGCTTGGCGTCCTTGGCGTCCTTGCCGAGGGTCTTGAGGCGCGGTAGCGGGGCGTCCACCTCCAGCTCCAGCGGGATGACGTCCATGACCCCCTGGGAGGGGAAGTGCGCCAGGCTGCCGCCGAGCGGCTTCTCGCACCTTCCTCCCTCCAGTACGGGCACGATGTCGGTGATCCGGACCTGCTGGGAGGCCCTGCCCTGCACCGTGATCATCCAGTCCGCCGTCCCGGCGTCGACGACCTTCCGGCCCTCCCGCCAGGGGCCGCCCGACGAGATCTCTTCGAGGATCTTCCCGTCCCCGCCGGGCTCGGCCCCGCCCGCGTCGCGCACCACGTAGTACCCGATGTCCTTGACGTCCCTGACCTCGACCACGTCGATGGCGTTCTGCGGTGAGAGCCGGTCCGGCACCCGGTCCAGCGGCAGGATCGTCTTCACCGTCGCGGTCAGGACGTCCTGGAACGTCACGGTCACCACGGCCAGCAGGATGCCCAGCAGCCACGTGGTCGGGCTCTGCACGAACCGCAGCCGGCCCGTCGGCCCCTCGCCCTCCTCCTCGGGGCGCGGCGGACGCTGGCCGCTCCCCCGGCGTACGCTCGCCCGGGTCAGCGCGCCCGTCCTGCGGGTCCCCCGCCGGTTAGTCGCCATGGGCGGCCCGCTCCTCACGCTCAGGGACCGGCTGGTCCTCGTACTCGTCGGCGCGCGGGGCCACGGAGACCGCCGTGCGCCGCGCCATCAGCAGAACCGCGCCCAGGAGCGCGAGCCCCGTGGCCCACCCCCAGGCCGCCCCGAACCGGACGGCGTCACCGAGGGCCACCCCCAGGTGTTCGGCCGCCGGACCGCTTTCGCCGCGCGGGGCGAACCAGCGCATCAACCGGCCGTCCACGACCGCGGCGACGACGGCCGCCAGGACCGTGGCGTACCAGCCCTTCATGGCCAGGTCGGCGAGGGCCGCCGGGCGCCACCGCCGTACCTCCGCCGCACGCCGCGCCAGGGACCGGAGCGCCACGGCCAGCACCAGGAGGAGGACGGCGCAGACCACCAGGGTCGCGATCCAGCCGCCGAGCAGCTCGGTCCTGAGCGGGCGCAGGCGCAGCGCGGGGTAGAGGACACCGCTCCACTCCTCGACCGTGGCCGGCGGCCGGTAGTTCTCCCACAGATCCGGATCGAAGGTGACCGAGGCGTCCGGAGACCCGGGGGCTCCCTGCGACAGATGCCTGACCCGGGTGTGGCGGAGGACAGGCCCCCCGGCCACAGCCAGCAGCACGGCCGGGATCAGCCCGGCGCTGAGGAGTCGGCGCCGGGCCCGGGAGGAGACCGGCGACGGACCGGGCTTCGCCCGACCCTCGCGGCTCCCGTTGTCCTCGTTGCTCCCGTCGCTCTCGGCGCCCTCCGCGGTCCTGAGATACGTCCGCAGGGGCTGCCAGTCCCGGTACCGCCACACCAGGAGCCAGAGGACGACCGGCAGCCACAGCGTGAGCAGCGCGAACTGGGCTGCCGCGCCGGGCACTTCACCCGTCCGTGCCCGTAGCACCCAGTCGTCGTAGGGGGGCATCACGGTGACGGCGTCCGGGTCCAGGGCGGGGCCGGTCAGCGTCGCCACCCCCGCGGCGAGCAGCGCGGCTCCGCCCAGGGCGAGGACGGTCCCGAGCCGCGGCCTCATAGCGCCGCTCGCGCGGAGTACGCCATAGGTGAGCAGACCACTGAGCAGCAGGAAGACGACCTGCGGCAGCCATCCCTGCACCTGGTGCAGGTCGCGCACCGCGAAGCCTTCGAGGGAGAGGCCCAGCAGTTGGACCTCGCCCACGGTCGCCTCGGGCTCCACCAGGTCGGAGAGCTGCCGCTTCATCGGGTCGAGGAAGAACAGGACGGTCGCCTGGCTCCACACCCCGTAGGCGGCCAGCACCATGGACAGGCGGCGATTCACCGTCGTATTCCCCCGAGTCGCCTGTGCCGTACGTGAGTTGCGCAGCAAGTCTGCCGTACGGGCGCAGCCGCACCAAGGCCTTTACGTTTGACGCCCAGGAAGCCTCGGCCCCGATGGCCTACCGCCACCCCGGCAGCCGGGTCTCGCCCGCGGCCTCCGCCTCGGCCTTCGCGTCGCTCACCGCGGCGGCGGCCTGCTTCGCGGCCTCGTCGGCGGCGGCGACGGCGTCCAGCGCGAGGGTCGAGTTCGGCTCGATCTCCGGTGCGCCGACGCTGTCCTTGTCGCTGTCCGCGACATCGGCGGCCGCTGCCGCGTCCTCGCGCTCCGCGGACGCCGAAAGACCCGCCCCGGGCGACTGGTCGCCGAACGCGGTGGTGACGGTGCGGATCGCCTCGGTCAGCTCGCCCGGGATCACCCAGAAGGTGTTGTTGTCGCTCTGCGCCAGATGCGGGAGCGTCTCCAGGTACTTGTACGCCAGGACCTTCGCGTCGGCGTTGTTGCGGTGGACGGCCTGGAAGACGAGCTCCACGGCCTTCGACTCACCGTCGGCCCGCAGGATCATGGCCTGCTGCGTGCCCTGGGCCTCCAGGATGTCCTTCTGCTTCGTACCCTCGGCGGTGAGGATCTTGGCCTGCCGCTCACCTTCGGCGTGCAGAATGGCCGCGCGCTTGTCACGCTCGGCTCGCATCTGCTTCTCCATCGCCTCTTTGATGGTGTTCGGCGGATCGATGGCCTTGATCTCGACCCGGTTGACCCGGATGCCCCACTTCCCGGTCGCGTCGTCGAGGACGGCACGGAGCCGGGCGTTGATCTCCTCGCGCGAGGTGAGCGTCCCCTCCAGGTCCATGGAGCCGATGACGTTCCTCAGGGTGGTCACAGTGAGCTGGTCGATGGCCTGCAGATAGTCGGCGACCTCGTAGGCCGCGGCCCGCGGGTCGGTGATCTGGTAGTAGAGCACGGTGTCGATGTTGACCACGAGGTTGTCCTCGGTGATCACCGGTTTGGGATCGGACGAATACACCTGCTCACGCACGTCGAGCTTGGTGTTGACGCGGTCCGCCACCGGCAGGACGAAGTTCAGGCCGGGCTGGAGGGTCCGGCGATACCGGCCGAACCGCTCGATGTTGTAGCGGCGCGCCTGTGGAACGATCCGCACGGTGGCCGCCACGAGGAACACCACGACGAGCGCCGCCACGAGAATCGGGATGACCACCGGATCCATGCTTCTTCCTCCATCGCTGCTCGTTACGGGCGCGGCGCCGGGGGTTCGGCGCTACGTGTTCGGCCGGTCACGGAAGGAGCTCGCGGGGGTACACAACGGCTGTGGCGCCCTCGATCTCCATGACGTCCACCAGCGCTCCCACCGGGATCACATGGCTTTCGTCGAGGGCGCGGGCGGTCCACTCCTCACCGGAGAGCTTGATCAGGCCATGGGTCGCGGTGACCTCCTGCACGACCTCCGCGCGCTTGCCGATCAGCGCGTCGCTGCCGTCACGGGTCAGAGGCCCCTGGGTGAGCTGCCGCATCGCGATGGGGCGGACGAGGGCGAGGCCCGCTGCCGACGCAAGCCCGAGCGCTACGAGCTGACCGATCAGGCCGACGCCCACCCCGGCCACGACGGCAGCGACCACTGCCGCGCCGGCCAGCAGCCCGAAGACCAGCGTCAGGGTGAAGAACTCCGCAGCGCCGAGCGCCGCGGCGGCGAGCAACCATGCGAACCACGGCATCGAATCAGCCTCCCCAAGGGGATCTATTCAGCTATGTACCCTTCGGGGCTCGGCCGGAACCGCTTCTGACCGCCCCCATGACCGACGGCGGCACGCCGGGCGGAA
Organism: Streptomyces globisporus; assembly: GCA_014649555.1. Taxonomy (GTDB): domain Bacteria; phylum Actinomycetota; class Actinomycetes; order Streptomycetales; family Streptomycetaceae; genus Streptomyces; species Streptomyces globisporus. The sequence goes on from BMTG01000001.1 coordinate 628,304, forward strand.
CCCGAACGGGGCAGGTTCCGATCGGTGCACTGGGCCGGCCCCCGGTTTGGGCCCCAGTCCGACCTGAGTGTTCGCCGCCCTCCGCGACGTGGTGCCGCTCGTCGGCTCACACGTAGGAGCGCCACAACAGACGGTACGCCCCGCTCAGAGCTGCCGGACCGCGGAAGCCGGTGAACTCGGCGGTGCCCGCCACCTCCCCGGTCAGTCGGCGGTGCCGGGCTCCACGACCCACTCGGCTTGCACCCCGCTCACCGAGGCGATCATGTCGAAGTCGCCGTCGTAGTGCAGGACCGTGGCCCCGTGTCGTTCTGCGGTTGCCGCGATGAGGACGTCGGCCAGCGACAGCGCCCGGTGAAAGCCAGCGTTCAGCGCCAGCGCCTGGATCGCGAGCGCCTGCTCGAACTCCTCGTCGCTGCAAGGCAAGTAGTCGAAACCACGGAGCAGGGTACGCAGGCGCAGCGCCTCGGGCTTTCCGCGCGCCGAGTACAGAACCTCATACTCGGTCGGGGCGCACACTGCCAGGAGTCCATCCCGGTCCAGTGCATCCAGCCGCGCCCGCACTGCCGGTTTGCCGCGGCGGGCCAGCGCGGACTTTTCGATGAGGTAGCGCCCTTTCACGCTGCCGAAGCCCCGTCTCCGCGCTTAAGCGAGCCGTCCGGATTCCGCGGCCCCGTCTGCGACCGGATCTCCGCGAACACGTCATCAAACTCACCATCGTCAATGGCATCGAACAGCTCCCGGCGGGGGAGGGATCAACAGAGGGGAACCTGGCACCGGCGACCCATCCGCGTCCCAGCGCAAAACCCAGCACGGTACGAACGACCAGGGATCGACAGGTGACGAGGGGTCAGCTATCCCAGCACCATCCCAGCACGGGAAAGAACCAAGGGCCCGACTCAGAAGAGTCGGGCCCTCTCTTGCCTGGGCGTTTACCAGATCAGCGAAGTGGTGGTATGTCAGCCGCTACACGTTGAAGCGGAACTCCACCACGTCCCCGTCCTGCATGACGTAGTCCTTGCCCTCCATGCGGGCCTTGCCCTTGGCGCGGGCCTCGGCGACCGACCCCGTCTCCACCAGGTCGGCGAAGGAGACGATCTCCGCCTTGATGAAGCCCTTCTGGAAGTCGGTGTGGATCACACCGGCCGCCTCCGGGGCCGTCGCGCCCTTCTTGATGGTCCAGGCGCGGGCTTCCTTCGGGCCTGCCGTGAGGTAGGTCTGGAGGCCGAGGGTCTCGAAGCCGACGCGGCCGAGAGTGGCGAGGCCGGGCTCTTCCTGGCCCATGGACTGGAGCAGTTCGAGGGCCTCGTCGTCGTCGAGCTCGATCAGCTCGGACTCGATCTTGGCGTTCAGGAAGATCGCCTCGGCGGGGGCGACCAGGGCACGCTGCTCGTTCTTGAAGTCCTCGTCGACCAGCTCGTCCTCGTCGACGTTGAAGACGTACAGGAACGGCTTGACGGTGAGGAGGTGCAGCTCGTGGAGGAGCTTGCCCTTCTCCGTGCTCGCCGTGATGCCCGCCGCGAACAGGGTCTGGCCGGACTCCAGGATCTTCTGCGCCTCCTCGACCGCGGCGAGGACCGCGACCTTCTCCTTCTGGAGGCGGGACTCCTTCGTCAGGCGCGGGACGGCCTTCTCGACGGACTGGAGGTCGGCGAGGATCAGCTCGGTGTTGATCGTCTCGATGTCGTCCTTCGGCGAGACCTTGCCGTCGACGTGGACGACGTTCTCGTCCTTGAAGGCCCGGATGACCTGGCAGATCGCGTCGGACTCGCGGATGTTCGCCAGGAACTTGTTCCCCAGGCCCTCGCCCTCCGAAGCGCCTCGGACGATACCGGCGATGTCGACGAAGTCCACCGTCGCCGGGAGGAGCCGCTGCGAGCTGAAGATCTCCGCGAGCTTGTTCAGGCGCGGGTCCGGGACGCCGACCACGCCGACGTTCGGCTCGATCGTGGCGAACGGGTAGTTGGCCGCCAGCACGTCGTTCTTGGTCAGGGCGTTGAACAGGGTCGACTTGCCGACATTCGGCAGACCGACGATTCCGATCGTGAGCGACACTTTGGCGACTTCCTGGAGTGAGGCGGGGAGGGCAGGGGTAGGGCGTCCGGTCCGGCTCTGCGTTTCGGGCCGGATCAGCCGGGGCCCCGCAGTGGACCGATTCTCCAGTCTACGGGCCTCCCCCACGGGCCCGAACAGTGACGGCTTTCGGCCGTGTGGCATCGAACGCAACCCCAAGGTCGGCCAAAGCGCGTGTCCAACGCCTGATTCCCCGCCCCCCGCGACCTACGTTGTGGAGGTGGAGCAGCACAGGACACGTCCCCCGCAGCGCCGGCAGCCCCCGCAGGCCGCGCCCGCCCCGCCCGCGCCGGGCGGTTCCGCCGTGTACCGGGTACGAGTGCGGAGCGTGCCGCCCGTCGTCCTCGCTTTGCGGCGGTTCCCCAATCCCCGGCTCACCGGCATCGGGGCCGGGCTGTTCGCCTCGCTCACCATGTTCGTGCTCGCCTGCGTCGACCGGCTGCTGTTCGACAGCTCGGAGCTCGTTTACGGGCTGCTCTTCCTGCCCGTCAGCGCGCTCACCGCCCTCTGGGTCCGGCCCGCCGACCTCGTCACCGCGCCGATCAGCGTGCCGATCGCCTTCGCCGTCGGGGTCTTCCCGATCTCCGGGGGGTCGGAGGGCTTCGGCGGGCAGGTCATGGGCCTGGTCACCGCCCTCGCCGTGCACGCCGGCTGGCTCTACGGCGGAACGCTCGTCGCGGGCGTCATCGCCACCGTACGCAAGGTGCGCCTGATGCGGGCCCGACGGCGGTACGTCCTGGCCCAGGGGCGCGGCCCCGCCGGTGAGCGCACGCCCCGGGCCGCAGCCGCCGCCTCCCCGTCGGCCGCGAAGCCCGTACGGGCCGGGTCGGGCTCGGCGGGTACAGCAGGGGCTGCGGCCCGCCGCCCTCAGAGGCCCTGAGGTCGGCGGCCGGCTCCCCGGGCCGGCCTGCCCTGGCCTGCTGTTTCCGCCCTCGCGGCCCCGCGGTCTCAGAGGCCCTGAGGTCCGACGGCCCGGCTCCCCGGGCCCGGTCGGCCCGGCTCGCTCCTGCCTTGCCCTACGTCGGACCCGCCGCCGCCATCGCCGCCCCCACGATGCCCGCGTTGTTCTGCAGCTGCGCCGGGACCAGCTCGGCCCGGACCTTCTCGATCAGGGGCAGGAACTTCTCCGCCTTGCGGCTCACGCCGCCGCCGATGATGAACAGCTCCGGCGAGAACAGCATCTCCACGTGCAGCAGATACTTCTGGACCCGGTGCGCCCAGTGCTGCCAGCTCAGGTCCTCGTCCTCCTTGGCCTTCGTGGAGGCGTGCTTCTCCGCGTCGTGGCCGTGCAGTTCCAGGTGGCCCAGCTCGGTGTTGGGGACGAGCTTGCCGTCGGTGAAGACCGCGCTGCCGATGCCCGTACCGAACGTCAGCAGGATGACCGTGCCCGTACGGCCCTTGCCGGCGCCGAAGGTCATCTCCGCGACCCCGGCCGCGTCCGCGTCGTTCAAAATGGTGACGGGCTGACCGATCCGCTCGCCCAGCAGGGTGCGGGCGTCCGTGTCGATCCAGCCCTTGTCGACATTGGCCGCGGTGCGGGTGATGCCGTCCGTGACGACCCCCGGGAACGTGATGCCGACCGGGCCCGACCAGTCGAAATGGCCGACCACCTCCGCCACGCCGTCGGCCACGCCCTTGGGCGTGGCCGGGTGCGGTGTCAGCACTTTGTGGCGCTCCCGCGCCAGGTCTCCGCGGTCCAGGTCCACGGGAGCGCCCTTGATCCCGGATCCGCCGATGTCCACGCCGAAGATCTCCATGGAACCCACGGTACGGGCAGGCCGGGCCCCTTGCGCGGCTACTCGGCGGAAAGGGCGGCGGCCTCGGCGCGCAGGTCGCGGCGGAGCTCCTTGGGCAGGGAGAAGGTGATCGACTCGTCGGCCGTCTTCACCGTCTCCACGTCCGCGTAACCGCGCTCCGCGAGCCACTCGATGACCTCGTCGACGAGGACGTCGGGGACCGAGGCGCCGGAGGTCAGGCCGACCGTGGTCACGCCCTCCAGCCACGCCTCGTCGATCTCGCTCGCGAAGTCGACCAGGTACGCGGCGTCGGCTCCGGCGTCGAGGGCGACCTCGACCATCCGGATGGAGTTCGAGGAGTTCTTGGAGCCGACCACGATGACCAGCTCGGCGTCCTCGGCCAGCTTCTTCACCGCGATCTGGCGGTTCTGCGTGGCGTAGCAGATGTCGTCGCTGGGCGGCGAGAGGAGGTTGGGGAACTTCGACTTGAGCGCGCCCACCGTCTCCATCGTCTCGTCGACGGACAGGGTGGTCTGGGAGAGCCAGACGACCTTCGACTCGTCGCGGACCTCGACGTTCGCCACGTCCTCGGGGCCGTCGACCAGCTGGATGTGGTCGGGGGCCTCGCCGGAGGTGCCGATGACCTCCTCGTGGCCCTCGTGGCCGATCAGGAGGATGTCGTAGTCCTCCTTGGCGTACCGGACGGCTTCCTTGTGGACCTTGGTGACGAGCGGGCAGGTCGCGTCGATGGTGGCGAGCTTGCGCTCGGCGGCCTCCGCGTGGACGGTGGGCGCGACTCCGTGCGCGGAGAACATCACGATGGAGCCCTCGGGCACCTCCGCGGTGACGTCCACGAAGATCGCACCCTTCTTCTCCAGGGTCTGCACGACGTACTTGTTGTGCACGATCTCGTGGCGGACGTAGATCGGGGCCCCGTACTGCTCCAGGGCCTTCTCGACGGCGATCACGGCACGGTCCACGCCCGCGCAGTAGCCACGGGGAGCGGCGAGCAGGACACGGCGGGCAGGCGTTGCAGTCATGCGTCCCATCGTAAGGCCGTGGCGAACAGGCGCGAGGACGGCCCGGTCGCCACACTGGTCGCGGTGCGTGTGTCAGGAATCGCTGATGGTGATGGAGGGTGGTGACCCGGTGTCGGAGAGCGGTCTCGGCAGCGGTACGGGCAGCAGTGCGGAGCCGGGCAGGCTGCGGCGGACTCTGGGGTTCCGGGACCTGGTCGTCTACGGGCTCCTCTTCATCGCCCCGATGGCCCCCGTCGGCGTGTTCGGCACCCTGGACGCGAAGTCCGACGGCGCGGTCGCCCTCGTGTACATCGTGGCCACCGTGGTCATGGGCTTCACCGCGTTCAGTTACGCCCAGATGGTGCGGGTCGCCCCCTTCGCCGGTTCGGTCTTCACGTATGCCCGCAAGGGGCTCGGGGAAGGGCCGGGGTTCATCGCCGGGTGGATGGCGATGCTCGACTACCTGTTGATCCCCGCCGTCGCCTACCTCTTCTCCGGGATCGCGATGAACGCCCTGGTACCGGAGGTATCGCGGTGGGTGTGGACCGCGATCGCGGTGCTCGCGACCACGCTGCTCAACCTGTGGGGCGTACGGGCCGCCGCCCGCGTCGGCTTCGCGGTGCTGGCCATGGAGATCGTGGTGCTGCTGGTCTTCGTGGTCGCGGCCGTGGTCGTCCTCGTACGGGACGGGGCGCAGCGCGGCTGGCTGACACCGCTGACCGGGGACACCGCGTTCTCCATGACGGCGGTGCTGGGAGCCGTGTCGATCGCCGTGCTCTCGTATCTGGGCTTCGACGCCATCGCCTCGTTCGCGGAGGAGGTGACGGGCGGGTCGCAGAAGGTGGCGCGGGCGGTGCTGTTCTGTCTGGTGCTCGCCGGTGTGCTGTTCGTGGCGCAGACGTACCTGGCGGCGCTGCTGGAGCCGGTGAGCTCGGCCGAGCTGGCGGCGGACCCGGCGGCGCAGGGGTCGGCGTTCTACGACGCGGTGGACGCCTCGGTGGGGACCTGGCTGCACGATCTGGTGGCGGTCAGCAAGGCGATCGGGGCCGCGTTCGCCGCGCTGGCGGGGCAGGCCGCCGCCGGCCGGCTCGTCTTCGCGATGGCCCGGGAGCGGCGGCTGCCGCGCCTCCTCGCGAAGGTCGACCCGACGTCGGGCGTGCCGCGGCCGGCGATCCTCGGCGCGGGCATCGTGACGCTGGTGGCCGCCGTGTGGGCGGCCCGGCGCGACGACGGCCTGGACCATCTGGTCTCGGTGGTCGACATCGGCGCGCTGACGGCGTTCATCCTGCTCCACGCGTCGGTGGTCGGCTGGTTCGTCATCCGGCGGATGGCGGGGCCGCCGGTGTGGTGGCGGCATGTCCTCGTGCCCGTGGTCGGCGCGGGGGTGCTGGTCGCGGTCATCGTGGAGGCGACGACCTCCGCCCAGGTGGTGGGCCTCTGCTGGCTCGGGGTGGGGCTCGTGGTGCTGGCGGTGCAGGGAACGGGGCGGCAGAGCGGGGCCGAGGGGCCGGGCGGGCCCGGGAGGCCCGGTGGGCCCGGTGCTGCCGAGCGCTGAGGCCCGGTGCCGCCCCGTGCTGAGGCCGGGGCCGGGTACCCGCGCTCAGGCCGGGGCCGGGCCTCCGCGCGGGGCCCGTGTCCTGTCGGTGGGTGCCGATACGCTCGCCCGTATGGCTCTCAACACGTCCGCGGAAGCGCCGCTGCCCGTCGGCGAGGTGTCCCGGCTCATCGGGGGGTGGATCGACCGGCTCGGCGCCATCTGGGTGGAGGGGCAGATCACCCAGCTGTCGCGGCGGCCGGGGGCCGGGGTCGTCTTTCTGACGCTGCGCGATCCGTCCCACGACATCTCGGTGAGCGTCACCTGTTTCCGGCAGGTCTTCGACCGGATCGCCGATGTGGTGACGGAGGGCGCGCGCGTCGTCGTCCTCGCCAAGCCCGAGTGGTACGCACCCCGGGGGCAGCTGTCGCTGCGGGCCACCGACATACGGCCGGTCGGCATCGGTGAGCTGCTCGTGCGGCTGGAGCAGCTCAAGAAGTCGCTCGCCGCCGAGGGGCTCTTCGCACTGGACCGGAAGAAGGCGCTCCCCTTCCTCCCCCAGCTCATCGGGCTCGTCTGCGGGCGGGCCTCCGCCGCCGAGCGGGATGTGCTGGAGAACGCCCGCCGCCGCTGGCCCGCCGTGCGCTTCGAGGTCCGCAACACCGCCGTGCAGGGGGTGAACGCGGTCGCCCAGGTGGTGCAGGCGGTCGAGGAGCTGGACGCGCTGGACGAGGTCGACGTGATCGTGGTGGCCCGGGGCGGCGGCAGCGTCGAGGATCTGCTGCCGTTCTCCGACGAGCAGTTGATCCGGGCCGTGGCCGCCTGCCGTACGCCGGTGGTCTCCGCGATCGGCCATGAGCCGGACTCCCCGCTGCTGGACCTGGTCGCCGATCTGCGCGCCTCCACGCCCACGGACGCGGCCAAGAAGGTCGTCCCCGATGTGGGCGAGGAGCTGGAGCGCGTACAGCAGTTGCGGGACCGGGCGCTGCGCACCGTACGGGGGCTGCTGGACCGGGAGGAGCGGGGGCTCGCGCACGCGCTGGGCCGCCCCGCGATGGAGCGGCCCCAGCGGCTGGTGGACGAGCGCGAGGCCGAGGTGGACGCGCTCCTCGGGCGCAGCCGCCGGGTGCTGGGCCATCTGCTGGACCGCGCCGACTCCGAGCTGTCGCACACGCTCGCCCGGGTCGTCTCGCTGTCGCCGGCCGCGACCCTGGAGCGGGGTTACGCCGTGCTCCAGCGACCCGACGGCCACGTGGTGCGCTCGCCCGACGAGGCGGGGGCGCCCGGCGAGCCGCTGCGGGCGCGGGTGTCGGAGGGCGAGTTCACGGTGCGGGTGGACCGGGACGGGGACGGGTGAGCCGGCCCGCCGGCGGCCGGGGCCGTTCCCACGATGACGTAACAGCTCACATCTAGGGTGGATCACATGACGGACGAGGGTACGGCGGCGGCTGCCGCCACGGGCACGCTCGGGTACGAGCAGGCGCGCGACGAGCTGATCGAGGTCGTGCGCCGGCTGGAGGCGGGCGGCACGACGCTGGAGGAGTCGCTGGCTCTGTGGGAGCGGGGCGAGGAGCTGGCGAAGGTCTGCCGGCACTGGCTGGAGGGCGCCCGCGCCCGGCTGGACGCGGCTCTGGCCCGCCCGCAGGACGGCGGCGACGACGAGGGCTGAGCCCGGCCCAGGGAAGACCCCCGACCGGGCCCGCACCAACTAGCTGCATCATGCAAGGGTGTGTATTGGATCACTCGGCTCCGGTTTTAGTTGAAAGTTAACCTATCTCTGGCGTACCTTCGAGCTCTCCCCACCGCGTTCGTTCGGAAGGTTTGCACCAGATGTCTCTCGTTCTCGACCCCGCCGCTCAGGACCTCCTCTTCCGCGAGGCCCGCACCGCCAACACCTTCACCGACGAGCCCGTGACCGACGAGCAGGTCCAGGCGATCTACGACCTGGTGAAGTTCGGCCCGACCGCCTTCAACCAGTCGCCGCTGCGTGTCGTCCTGGTCCGCTCCGCCGAGGGGCGCGAGCGCCTGGTGCAGCACATGGCCGAGGGCAACCGCCCGAAGACCGCCACCGCCCCGCTGGTCGCGATCCTGGCCGCCGACAACGAGTTCCACGAGGAGCTCCCGGCGCTGCTCCCGCACTTCCCGCAGGCCAAGGACATGTTCTTCGCGGAGCGCCCGGTCCGTGAGTCGGCCGCCGGTCTCAACGCCGCGCTCCAGGCCGCCTACTTCATCATCGGCGTCCGCGCCGCCGGTCTGGCCGCAGGACCGATGACCGGCTACGACCCCGCCGGCATCCAGAAGGAGTTCCTGGACGGCGACCACACCCCGCTGATGGTCGTCAACATCGGCAAGCCGGGCGAGGACGCCTGGTTCCCGCGCAGCCCGCGCCTCTCCTTCGACGAGGTCGTCACGACCGTCTGAGCCTCCGGCGCACGGTCTCCGTCACGCGCGAAGGGCCCCGGAACACCATCACCTGGTGTTCCGGGGCCCTTCGCGTACGGGAGTCGGCGCGGGTCGCGCGTCAGGAAGCCGGCGTGGCGGGCGGCGTCGTCCTCAGGGCCTCGACCATCTCGACCAGGCTCTCCTTCGGCGCCGAGCCGGTGACCACCGTGGTGTGGCCCTTGCCGGGCAGCACGAGAGCGTTGTACTTGTCGCCCTCCCAGACCTGCCACTCCTTGCCCGCGACCGTCTCGGTCCGGCCGGTGTCCTTCGCCTTCTGGGTGACCTCGGGGACGTACGTACGCGAGGCGGCGGTGGACTGCTCGACCGCGACGTACCTGCGGTCGGCGTCGAGGAAGCCCAGGTGCCAGGCCTTGCCCTCGGCCTCGTCGTAGCGGACGGAGGTCGCCTTCCACTTCTCCGGCAGGCCCTCCGGCGCGGCCACCGGGTAGGGGGCGTCGGTCCGTACCGTCGCCAGCTCCACGGTGAAGTCGACCGCCTTGATCGGGTCGGCGTGCTCGTCCTTCGGGATGAAGAGGTATATGACCCCCGCGCAGGCGGCGATCACCAAAGTCGACAGGAACATGTCCCGGACTGTCTGCTTGCCTCGCTTGCTTGCCACGGCTCCATGGTGGCACGCGGCCTGACACGCCCGGCCGCAGGGTGCTGGTCGGGAGGCGGCGGCGCCGAGGCGCTCATGCGTGACCCGCACTGCTCATTTTATCGACCTACCGATAGAGTCACAGCACCCTCATATCCGGTCGTCGCCGTACAGAAAGGTGCGCTCCGATGTCCGAGCATCATCTGCCGTCCCAACTGGAGGTCTCCCCGGAGGCCCCCGACCGCAACCTGGCCCTGGAGTTGGTCCGGGTCACCGAGGCCGCCGCCATGGCGGCCGGGCGCTGGGTGGGCCGCGGCGACAAGATCGGCGCCGACGGCGCCGCCGTGAAGGCCATGCGGACCCTCGTCTCGACCGTCTCGATGAACGGCGTCGTCGTCATCGGCGAGGGCGAGAAGGACGAAGCCCCCATGCTGTTCAACGGCGAGCGGGTCGGCGACGGCACCGGCGCCGAGGTCGACATCGCGGTCGACCCGATCGACGGCACCACACTCAACGCCAAGGGCATGCCGAACGCCATCGCCGTGCTGGCGGCGGCCGACCGCGGCGCGATGTTCGACCCGTCGGCGGTCTTCTACATGGACAAGCTGGTCACGGGGCCCGAGGCGGCGGACTTCGTCGACATCAACGCGCCCGTGGCCGTGAACATCCGGCGCGTCGCGCGGGCGAAGAACTCCACGCCCGAGGACGTCACCGTCGTCATCCTCGACCGGCCCCGGCACGAGGGCATCGTCAAGGAGATCCGGGAGACCGGCGCGCGGATCAAGTTCATCTCGGACGGCGATGTCGCGGGCTCGATCATGGCGGCCCGCGAGGGCACCGGCGTCGACCTGCTGATGGGCATCGGCGGAACGCCCGAGGGCATCATCTCGGCGTGCGCCATAAAGTGCCTCGGCGGCGTCATCCAGGGCAAGCTCTGGCCCAAGGACGAGGCGGAGCGGCAGAAGGCGCTGGACGCGGGCCACGACCTGGACCGGGTGCTGTCCACCGACGACCTGGTCAGCGGCGACAACGTGTTCTTCGTGGCGACGGGGATCACCGACGGTGAGCTGATGCGCGGTGTGCGGTACCGCGCGGAGACGGCGACCACCGAGTCGATCGTGATGCGGTCCAAGTCCGGCACGATCCGGTCGATCTCCTCGACCCACCGGCTGTCGAAGCTGCGCGCCTACAGCGCCATCGACTTCGACCGCGCGAAGTAGCCGACGCCCGGGGCGCGTAGGGGTGTCCGGCCCTGATCCGCCGGACACCCCCCAAGCGCACGAAGGGGGTGCGGGGAGCCTGTTCGCTCCCCGCACCCCCTTCGCGTACGCGTTCAGCCTGCCGCGGCTATGTGCTCGGCCGTCGTCGCGGCCTTGATCTCGATGTCCCGCCGTCGCCGCCGGGCGAGCGCCACCCGGCGCTCGGCGGCGGTGAGCCCGCCCCACACCCCGTACGGCTCGGGCTGCATCAGCGCGTGCTCCCGGCACTCGATCATGACCGGACAGCCGCCGCACACCCGCTTGGCGGCCTCCTCGCGGGCCAGCCGGGCGGCGGTCGGTTCCTTGGAGGGGGCGAAGAAGAGGCCCGCCTCGTCACGGCGGCAGGCCGCCTCGGAATGCCAGGGACCCGCATCGTCCTCCCGAGCGGGGGTCCGCTGGGCCGGAACGGCGGCGACCTGCAGAGGCTGATGCGGCGATTGCAGCACGGGCTACTCCTGACGACGGCTACGGCTTCGCGAGCGAGAGTCGATGCAGCACTCCCTACCCGCTGTACGTACGCCTATGCACTGAGTGGCAGCGGCGCGCGACTCACCGCAATGCGCCCCCGCGGCATTCTGGCCGATTAACGGAGGTCGTCCGCGGTGCCGTATTCAGTGGCCCAGGTGTTTACGCAGCCGCCTCTGGAGATCCGCGACGAACTTTCCCCGCTTCGGCTTCGCCTCCACACCCCCGAACACGGCATAGCCGTTCACGACGACGACCGGGGCTTCCGGGTCGGCGGATTCGAGCGACTTCACCTCGAAACCACCGAACACACCGGTGCCGTTGCCGCGCAGGGAGATGTTCTCCGGCACACGGATCTCGACGCTGCCGAAGATGGCCGTCGCATTGATGACGGTGAAGCGTTGGCCGAAAAGCGCCTCGGTCAGATCGATCTCCACGCTGCCGAAGAGCGCGAAGGCGTTCGTCCGGCCGCCGACCCGCCAACGCCCCTTGCGGACGGAGCTGCTGAAGACCGCGACGAGATTGTCCGCGGGACCTTCCGGGGCCTCGGGGCCGTAGCTGTACGGGCGCGGGCCCGGGCCATGCGCGGTGGAACCGGAGGCGGCGGGCAGGTCCCGGACCAGCGGCTGGAGCTCACCGACGGTCTTGGCCCGGTAGACCAGGTCCACCCGCTCGGCGTGCTCGTCCGCCGTCAGACGGCCCTCGGCCATCGCCTCGCGCAGGATGTCCGCGATCCGGTCGCGGTCGGCGTCGGAGGCGCGGATGTCGTCGCCGTTCAGGACTTCGGCGGGCGGTGGGACGGCCGGCGTGAGGGGCTGCTGGGGCTGCTTCTCTAGGTCCACCGGCCCAGCGTACCCAAACGCGATAGATCGCGACTACCCCTCCAACCGGCGCGCCCTCGCCCGGGCTGGGTCCAGGTGAGCCTTACCTCACAGGATCCGCTCGAAGCCGGCGTTCTACCCTGGTGGACGCGCTGCCCGAGGGAGGTCAGCCGCTGTCGCCGAGTGAGGAATGGCCGTCATGGCAGAGTTTGCGTACTCCGATCTGCTCCCCCTGGGGGAGGACACCACGCCGTACCGTCTGGTGACCGCCGAGGGTGTCTCCACCTTCGAGGCCGACGGCCGGACGTTCCTCAAGGTCGAGCCGGAGGCGCTGCGCACGCTGGCCGCCGAGGCGATGCACGACATCTCGCACTATCTGCGCCCCGCCCACCTGGCGCAGCTGCGCCGGATCGTGGACGACCCGGAGGCGTCCTCCAACGACAAGTTCGTGGCGCTGGACCTCCTGAAGAACGCGAACATCGCCGCCGCGGGCGTCCTGCCGATGTGCCAGGACACCGGTACGGCGATCGTCATGGGCAAGCGCGGGCAGAACGTGCTGACCGAGGGCGGTGACGAGGAGGCCCTGTCGCACGGGATCTACGACGCGTACACCAAGCTCAACCTGCGCTACTCGCAGATGGCCCCGCTGACCATGTGGGACGAGAAGAACACCGGCTCCAACCTGCCGGCCCAGATCGAGCTGTACGCCACCGACGGCGGCGCGTACAAGTTCCTGTTCATGGCGAAGGGCGGCGGCTCGGCCAACAAGTCGTTCCTGTACCAGGAGACGAAGGCCGTCCTGAACGAGACCTCCATGATGAAGTTCCTGGAGGAGAAGATCCGTTCGCTGGGGACCGCGGCCTGCCCGCCGTACCACCTGGCGATCGTGGTCGGCGGTACGTCGGCGGAGTTCGCGCTGAAGACCGCCAAGTACGCCTCCGCGCACTACCTCGACGAGCTGCCCGCCGAGGGCTCCCCCACCGGGCACGGCTTCCGGGACAAGGAGCTGGAGGAGAAGGTCTTCGAGCTGACGCAGAAGATCGGGATCGGCGCCCAGTTCGGCGGCAAGTACTTCTGCCACGACGTACGCGTGGTGCGGCTGCCCCGGCACGGCGCCTCGCTGCCCGTCGCGATCGCCGTGTCCTGCTCGGCGGACCGCCAGGCCACCGCGAAGATCACCGCCGAGGGCGTCTTCCTGGAGCAACTGGAGAAGGACCCGGCGCGCTTCCTGCCGGACACCACCGACGAGCACCTCGACGAGGCCGGCGGGGACGTCGTGGAGATCGACCTCAACCGGCCGATGGACGAGGTGCTGGCCGAGCTGACGAAGTACCCGGTCAAGACCCGGCTCTCGCTGACCGGCCCGCTGGTCGTGGCCCGTGACATCGCGCACGCCAAGATCAAGGAGCGGCTGGACGCGGGCGAGGAGATGCCGCAGTACCTGAAGGACCACCCGGTGTACTACGCCGGCCCGGCCAAGACGCCCGAGGGGTACGCCTCCGGTTCCTTCGGCCCGACGACGGCCGGCCGGATGGACTCGTACGTGGAGCAGTTCCAGGCGGCGGGCGGCTCGAAGGTGATGCTCGCGAAGGGCAACCGCAGCCAACAGGTCACCGACGCCTGCGGCTCCCACGGTGGCTTCTACCTGGGCTCGATCGGCGGCCCGGCGGCCCGGCTCGCGCAGGACTGCATCAAGAAGGTCGAGGTCGTCGAGTACGAGGAGCTGGGCATGGAGGCGGTCTGGAGGATCGAGGTCGAGGACTTCCCCGCGTTCATCGTCGTGGACGACAAGGGCAACGACTTCTTCACCGAGCCCGCCCCGGCTCCGACGTTCACCAGCATTCCGGTGCGGGGGCCGGGTCTGGCCTGACCCGTGACACGTAAGTAACAACCTGACCCGTGACACGTACGTAAGACCTGACCTGTGACACGTACGTAAGAAGGGGCCCACCCGCGCGGGTGGGCCCCTTCGGCGTCTCCCCGTGCCTCTCAGTCGTCGAGCAGGCCCGATGTCGCTACCAGGTAGCCGAGTTGGGCCCGGCTGTTGCTGCCGAGCTGCTCGGAGACCTTGCGCATGTGCTCGGCAACACTGCGGCGGCTCATGCCGATCCGGCGGCCGATCGCGGCGTCCGTCTCGCCGTTGACGACGGCCTGGAGGATCGCGCGCTGGAGGTCGGAGGTGACGACGGGGGTGCGCAGCGGCGCGCGTTCGGGGCGTACGGGGACGGCGCGGGACCACGCCTCGTCGAAGTGGCGGACCAGGAAGCGGACCAGCGCCGGGTGCCGGACGCGCAGCGCGGTGTGCGGTTCGTCGGAGTACGGGATGAAGGCGAGGTCCCGGTCGAAGACGATGAACCGGTCCATGACCTCGGGCAGGGTCCTGATCTCGGCCCCTTCGGCGGTCACCTGCTCGATGTAGGCGAGCGTGGTGCGGTCGGAGCGCACGGTGTGCTGGTAGAGGGTGCGCTGCCGGATACCGCGCCGCAGGTTGTTCAGATCGCGTGGGAGGGACTCGGCCAGGACGTGGGCGGGGCGGCCGCCGCCGGGGTGGGCGGTGCGGACCTCGGCGCGGCAGCCGCTGACCCCGGCGTCCAGGGCTTTGCTGATGACGGCTTCCCCGGAGAGCCGCGTGAGGGCGGGGCGTTCGGGCCGGTGGACCTCGGCGTAGAGGCCCTCGAAGGCGGCGAGGGTGGCCCGGGCGGAGCGCAGGGTGCGGCGCTGCTCGACGATCGCCTTCTCGATCGGGGCGAGCGCGGCGAACGAGGCGGTCTCCGGCGGTACGGGGATGAGGTGACCGGGCGAGTCCTGGTCGGCGACCAGCAGATGCAGGGAGAGCAGACAGGGGGGTGCGGCGGCGGCCGGGAGGCTGCCCTGCGTCAGCGCACGGCGATAGGTCGCGAGCGCCGCCTCGCAGGGTTGTTCCGGTATCGACCGGTCCGAGGGTGATTCACGGCAATCACATACCGGTGAGGGGGAATGATCGTCCTTCACAAGGATGCAGATTACCTTTGTGCAATCGGGAGTCTCCCGCCCGGCTCCCGCGCTCGACGAGTATGAGCGGGTGACATCTGGAATCGGGAGTGCGGACGGGCCGACGGCGGACGAGGCGGACGGCGGATCTCGAAAGACCCGGGACACCGAGGTCTCCGAGCGCCGTTTTCGATTCCTGGTGGCCGGATACGCGGTGTCTTCCTACGGCACATTCCTGAATATGGTCGCGCTCAATCTCTTCGTCTACGAGACGACGGGCCGGGCGCTGGCCATGGGGCTGTTCATGGCGGTGCGGCTGGCCTCCGGATTCGTCGCCGGACTGCTCGTCGGCGGACTGCTCGCCCGTTTCAGCGCGAAAAGCATCATGCTGTGGGCGAATGTCGGACAGGGCGCTGTGATGCTGGTGCTCATCCTGGCCCCGGACTCCCTGGTGACCGGGGCGTTGATGGCCGTCTCGGTGGTGATCGGGGCGTGCGGGACGCTGTTCATGGTCGCGTTGCGCAGCTCGATCCCGGAGATGGTCGGGGAGGACCGCAGGGCCTGGGCCAACTCCCTGTCGATCACCGGTCGTTCGATGGCCATGGTGGCGGGGTTCGCCTCGGCGGGCGTGGTGGTGTCCCTCGTCGGGTACACCGCCGCGTTCCTGCTCGACATGGCGACGTTCGTGATCTGCGCGGTGACGGTGGCCCTGCTGCCGATCGCGGGCGGCAAGGGGGCGGGGAGCGAGGCCGGGTCCTCCGGTACCGGGAAGGGCGAGAAGGAAGCGAAGAGCGGGCCGCGGTGGCGGCCGGTGGCCTTCCTGGCGCTCGCCGCCGCTCCCGGTCTCGGCCTGATGGTGGCCCTGCGCGGGGTCGACGCGTTCGGTTCCTCGTCCCACAACGCGGCGCTGCCGATCTACTCGACGTCGCTGGACGCATCAAACCCGGCGGTGTTCGTCAGCGCGTTCTGGTGTGTGTGGGCGCTCGGCAACATCGGTGCCCAGCAGGTGATCCAGCGGTACACCCAGCGCACCGGCAAGACCGTGGGGGCGCTCGGATTCGGCTACGGCACGGTGGTGATGTCGGCGGCGTTCATCGCGGCGTTCGCCGGGTTCCCGCTGGCGGTCACAGCGGTGATCGCGCTGATCGCGGGGGCCGCGGACGGTCTCACCGAGGTCGCCTACACCTCGCACCTCCAGACACTTCCGGCCACGTTGCGCGGTCACGCCTTCGGTCTTTCGGCCACTTTCGAGAACCTGGGTTTCGGGGTCGGCATGATCCTGGTGGCGGCGGCCCTGGACCGGTTCTCCCCGCTGGCCGTGGTGGGCTGGTCCCACGGCGCCGCCATCGTCGTCGCCGTGGTGTTCCTGCTGCGGGTGGCGGCGCTGCGACGGGCGGAGCCCGCAGGTCCGACGGGGCGGGCGGGCGAGGCGGGGCGGGCGGGGCTGCGAAAGGAAGAAGCCGTTGAGGGACGACCGGATCGCGGTGATCGGGACGGCGCTGAGGTTTCCCGGGGCTGACACCCCCGAGGCGTACTGGCGCGACATCCGGGCGGGCAGGAGCCGGGTACGCCGGTTCACCCGGGCCGAGTTCGCCGCGGCCGGGGTTCCGGCAGCGGAGTACGAGCGCCCGGGGTTCGGCGGTGCGAGCGCCCCTCTGGAGGGCGTGGACGGCTTCGACGCCGGGTTCTTCGGGATGAGCGGGCGGGAGGCCGAGCTCACCGATCCGCAGCAGCGGCTGTTCCTGGAGTGCTGCTTCCACGCGCTGGAGGACGGGGGGTACGCGGGCGGCGAGGACCGTTACGCGGGCCTTGACGGCGGCTCCGTACGCATCGGGGTGTACGGCAGTTCCGGCTACCGCCTGTACTCGCTGCACAGCTATCTGGCGCACCACCTCGCGGCCGAGGCCGGCTCGGGCGACTGGATGACCGCCAAGCAGGTCCAGGTCGGCAACTACACCGACTTCACCGCCACCCGGGCCGCCTTCCGCCTCGGGCTGACCGGACCCGCGCTCACCGTGTCCACGGCCTGTTCCAGTGCCCTGGTCTCGGTGCATCTGGCCTGCCAGGCGCTGCGCGCCGGGGACGCGGACCTGATGCTGGTGGGCTCCGCCGCCCTGCATCTGCCGCAGGTCAGCGGCCATGTCCCGGTGAAGGGCTCCACGCTCTCCCCCACCGGCACGGTCCGGGCGTTCGACGCGGACGCGGACGGCACGGTCGGCGGGAACGGGGCAGCCGCCGTCCTCCTGAAGCCGCTGGAGCGGGCGCTGGCCGACGGCGACACCGTGCACGCGGTGATCCTGGGCTCGGCGGTCACCAACGACGGTGCGGACAAGCGGGGGTTCGCCGCTCCCGGGGTCGCCGGGCAGCGGGACGCGGTGCTCGGGGCGCTGCGCGCGGCGGACCTGGACGCGGCGACGATCGGCTATGTGGAGGCGCACGGTACGGGCACGCTGAAGGGCGATCCGATCGAATTCGCCGCCCTGACCGAGGCGTTCCGCGCGCACACGGACCGGACCGGGTTCTGTGCGCTCGGCTCGACGAAGCCGGCCATCGGCCATCTGGACAGTGCGGCGGGGCTTGCGGGGCTGATCAAGGCCGTCGAGGTGCTGCGGCACGGGATCGTCCCGCCGCTGGTGAACTTCGCCCGGCCCAACCCGGCGCTGGCGGTGGACGACAGCCCGTTCCTGCTGCCGGTACGGGAGCGGGCCTGGCCGCTGGCCGGGGTGCGGCGAGCCGGTGTGCACTCCATCGGCATGGGCGGTACGAACGCTCACGTGATCCTGGAACAGGCTCCGGAGGCCGTGCCCCTGCCCCCTGCGCCGCCGGCCGCTCCCGTTCCCGCCCTGCTGCCGCTGTCGGCCGCCGACGGGGAGGCGCTGCGGGCGTACGCCACCGCCCTGCGGGACCACCTGGCGGACGGGGCTCGCCCCTCCCCCGCCGATCTGCTGACCACGACCGCGCTCGGGCGGCGGCTCCTGCCGCACCGGCTGGTGGTCACGGCGGCGGACCCGGTGGCCGGGCTGGAGGCGTTCCTGTCCGGGGCCCCGGCGGGCGAGGCGTATACGACCGGGGTCGCCGACGGCGTACGGGATCCGGCACCGGTGTTCCTGTTCAGCGGGCAGGGCGGCGGCCACCCGGGGATGGGCGCCGAACTCGCCGCGCGGTTCCCGGTAGTGGCCGAGGTGCTGGAGTCCTGCGCCCGGGTGTACGCGGAGGAGACCGGCCGGGACGACTTCCTGGACCGGATCGTCGGCGGGCAGGGCTCCGCACGGTGGGACACCGCTTTCGCGCAGCCCGCCCTGTTCGCCCTCCAGCTCGCCCAGGCCCGCCTGTGGGAACGGCTCGGGGTCACCCCCGCCCGGGTCGCCGGGCACAGCGTCGGCGCGTACGCGGCGCTCT
The DNA here is from genome assembly GCA_014649555.1 of Streptomyces globisporus. Classification (GTDB taxonomy): domain Bacteria; phylum Actinomycetota; class Actinomycetes; order Streptomycetales; family Streptomycetaceae; genus Streptomyces; species Streptomyces globisporus. The sequence continues at coordinate 646,617 of BMTG01000001.1, forward strand.
GTGTGGCCGGGGCGCTGGACACCGAGGACGCGATGCGGCTGGTCTGCGGGCGCGGGCGGCTGATGCAGGAACGATCCGCTCCGGGCGCGATGGTTTCCGTGTTCGTCCCCCGGGTCCGGGTGCGGGAGCTCCTTGCCGCCGTCCCCGGCCTTGAGCTCGCCGTGGTCAACGGGGCGATGCACCAGGTGCTGGGCGGCTCCCCGGAGGCGGTGGAAGCGGTGCGGGCGCTGCTGGCGGCGCGCGGTGAGGCGTACGAAGTGCTGACGGTGGACCGGGCGTTCCACACGGCGCTCCTCGATGCGGCGCTGGAGGAGTTCCGCGTCCTGGCCGACAAGACGGAACCACGCCCGCTGCACACGGAGTTCATCGACGGGATCGACGGCACGGTCCGCCCCGCCGGGTGGCGGCCGGACGCCGCCTACCTGGTCGCGCAGGCCCGCCGTACGGCCGACTTCGCCGCTGTGATGGCGAAGTTGGGCCCCACGCCCCTGCTGCTGGAGCTGGGCCCGTCCGCCGTGCTGACGGGGCTGGTCCGCCGGACGTCGCCGGACGCTGTCTGTCTGCCGACGCGGGACTTGGAGCGGGCGGTGGCCGCCCTGCACTGCGCCGGGGCCGGGGTGGACTGGGCGGCGCTGCTCGACGGCTGCGGCGGCCGGCGCGTCCGGCTGCCCACGTATCCCTTCCAACGACGCTCCCACTGGCGGGGTCCCGCACCGTACGTTCACCCATCCCCACGCTCCACGGAGGACCGCATGACCGAACAGGCCGTACTGGACAGGGTGCTGGAGCTGACCGCGCGCCATCTCGGCCACCGGTCGGACGAGGTCTCCGCCGACCGCACGTTCGTCGGGCTCGGCGCGGACTCGCTCCAGCTCATCGGGATGGTGCGACAGTTGGAGGCCGAGTTCGGCACGGAGATCAGCATGCGGGAGGTCCTGGAGGAGGCGGGCACGCCCCGGCTGACGGCCGCGCTGATAGCCGGGCGGACGGCTCCCTCGGTGGCGCCCCCGCCCTCGGCTGCTCCCCTCCCTGCCTCGGCCACCCTCACCGCCCCGGCGGCCCCGCGCCCGGCCCCTCTGGCAGCCCCGGCGGCCGCAGCGGTGGCGGCCCCGGTGGCCGACGAGCCCGTGTACGCCACCCGGGCCGAGGTCACCGCCCTGTCCGAGCAGATACGTCAACTGGCGGAGACCCAGGCGGCGATGCTCACCCAGCTCTCCGAGGCCGTCGCCCTGCTGACCGCCCGCACCACCGGGACGGACGCGCGATGAACGCCGGGACACCCGCACCCGCCGACGCTGCGGCAGGGGCCTCCGAGGCCGTGGCCCGGGCGGCGGAGCTGTCGCGGGCGCTCACGGACCGACTCGCGGCGGCCCGCGCGCAGATCGCGGCGGAGGCCCCGACGGAGAAGCCACAGCCCGCCGAGGAGAGCGCACACGGCCCCCGGCTCGTCGTGGACGCGGCGGGCGGGATGGCCGGGACGGGGGCCGACGAGGCGCAGCGGGCCCACACCGCGTCGCTGGTCCGACGGTTCACCGAGCGCACCCGGACCTCCAAGGAGCTGGCCCAGCAGCACCGTTCGGTGCTGGCCGACAGCCGGGCCGTCGTGGGGTTCCGGGACGCCACCAAGGAGATGCTGTACCCGGTCGCGGCCCGCTCGGCGCACGGCTCGCGCCTGATCGACGTGGACGGCAACGCGTACACCGACATCACCATGGGTTTCGGCGCACTGCTGCTGGGCCATGAGGCGGAGCCGGTCACCGAGGCCGTGCGCCGCCACCTCGCCGACGGGCTGCGCTTCGGCCCCCGCTCCCCCGACACCGGCGAGGCGGCGGCCCTGCTCGCCTCGCTGACCGGCATGGAGCGGGTCGCCTTCGCCTCGTCCGGTACGGAGGCGAACTCGGCGGCGATCAGGCTGGCCCGGGCCGCGACCGGGCGCGACAAGGTCGTCATGTTCCGGGGCTCGTACCACGGGCACATCGACTCCGTCCTCGGCCGTCCCGGCGGCCCGGGGCAGCACGCGGTGCCCGTCTCCCTGGGCATCCCGGACAGCGCGGTGGCGGAGCTGATCGTGCTGGAGTACGGGGAGCAGGAGTCCCTGGAGACGATCGACGCCCTCGGGGACTCGATCGCGGCCGTGCTCGTCGAGCCCGTGCAGTGCCGCAACCCGGGCCTGCGGCCGGTGGAGTTCGTGCGGTCGCTGCGTGAACTCACGGCGCGCCGGAACATCGTGCTGCTCTTCGACGAGATGCTGACCGGACTGCGGCCCCACCAGCGCGGTGCGCAGGCCCACTTCGGGGTGGTGCCGGACCTCGCCACGTATGGCAAAGCGCTCGGCGGCGGCTTCCCGATCGGTGCGGTGGCCGGGCGGGCGGATCTGCTCGACGGGGTGGACGGCGGATTCTGGCGGTACGGGGAGCCCGGCGGGCCCGCGCGCGAGACCACGTTCATCGGCGGCACGTACATGCAGCACCCGCTGTCGATGGCGGCGGCCCGCGCGGTGCTCACCCACCTCACCGAGCAGGGCCCCGCACTCCAGAGCGGGCTGAACGCCCGCACGCAGGCGCTCGCGGACCGGCTCAACGCCTTCTTCCGCGACGAGGAATTCCCGCTGGAGCTGGCCCACTTCGGGTCGATGTTCCGCTTCCGGCACCGCGCCGACCTGGAGTTGCTCTACCACCACCTCCAACTGCGCGGTGTGTACGTCTGGGAATGGCGCAGCTTCTACCTCTCCACCGCCCACACGGAGGAGGACGTGAACCGGGTGGCCGAGGCCGTGGAGGGGTCGCTGCGCGAGCTGCGCGACGGCGGGTTCTTCCCCCGGTCCGCTCCGCGCGCGGCTGCGGCCGTGAAGCCGGTCGACGCCCCGCGCCCGGCCCCCGACTTCGGCGTCTACTTCTTCGGCGACCACCGGGAGACGGAGGAAGCCGCCGAGGCGGGCGGAAGCGGCGGGAGCGGCACTCCGGAGGCGTACGACGCGCTCCTCGAGACCGTGCGCTTCGCCGACGAGCACGGCTTCTCCTCCGTCTGGCTGCCCGAGCGGCACTTCGACTCCTTCGGCGGGCTCTTCCCGAACCCCGCCGTGCTCGCCTCCGCCGTGGCCCGGGAGACCGGTCGCGTCCGGATCAACGCGGGCTCGGTGGTGCTGCCGCTGCACGATCCGGTGCGGGTCGCCGAGGAGTGGTCGGTGGTCGACAACCTCTCCGGCGGCCGGGTCGGCATCGGCTGCGCCACCGGCTGGCACGCCCGGGACTTCGCCCTGCACCCGGACCGGTTCGCGGACCGGCGGCGGATCGCCTTCGACCACCTCGACGAGGTGCGGCGGCTGTGGCGCGGGGAGGCGGTGCGGCGGCGCACCGGCGAGGGCGCGGAGGCGGAGATCCGGATCCGGCCGCGTCCGGTGCAGGAGGAGCCGCCGTTCTTCCTGGCGACCTCCGGTCAGCGGGCCTCGTACGAGGAGGCGGCCCGGCGCGGTCTCGGGGTCGTCACCAACCTGATGAGCCAGACCGTGGACGAGCTGGCGGCGAACATCGCGCTCTACCGGCGTACGCGGGCGGCGTGCGGGCTCGACCCGGACGCCGGGCGGGTGACGGTGCTGGTGCACACGTACCTGGGCGACGACCACGCCACCGCCCGGGCGGACGCGCTGGAGCCGATGGTGCGCTACCTGCGGTCCTCGCTGCTGATGCGCTCGGCGGCGACGGCGGCCGGACAGCGGCGCGAGGACGTGGCGGCGGCGAGCGAGGAGGACCTGGACTATCTGTTCCGCCGGGCCTACGACCGCTACTGCGACCGGCGGGCCCTGATCGGTACGCCGGACAGCGTCGCCCCGTTCGTGGCCGCGCTGCAGGGGGCCGGGGTGGACGAGATCGCCGCGCTGGTCGACTTCGGGATGGACCGGGAGCGGCTGCGGTCGGGTCTTGAGCGGCTGGACGTGCTGCGCCGCCGGACGCGGGAGCGGGCGGCCGAGGCAGCGGCGGAGGCCGTACGGGAGACCGTCGCGCCCGCCACCTCCGCCCAGCGGCGGCTGTGGCTGGCCGCGCAGTTGCTGGAGAACCCGGCGGCGTACAACGAGACCCAGGCCGTACGGCTGCGCGGCCCGCTGGACGTGCCGGCGCTGCGGGCGGCGGTCGACGGCCTGGTCGAGCGGCACCCGGGGCTGCGGACGGTGTTCCGGGGCGAGGACGAGGCCGGCGTCGTCCAGGTCGTCCGCGACGGGCTCCGCATCCCGTTGGCGGTGTCCGACGCCCGGGGACAGGACCCGGACGAGGTGATCGCGGCGCTGCTCTCCGAGGAGAGCCACCGCGCCTACGACCTGGCCCGGGGGCCGCTGTTGACGCCCCGGCTGCTCCGGCTGGCCGAAGACGATCACGTCCTGGTCCTCGGGATGCACCACATCGTCACGGACGCGCATTCGGCCGCGCTGATCGCCGGGGACCTTCGGGAGCTGTACACGGCGGCCCGCGCCGGGCGCCCGCCGGTCTTCGCCCGGCCCGCCGGGACGACCGCCGGGGCACCCGAGCCGCCGCACGACCCGGCCGACCTTGCCTGGTGGCGTGAGCTGCTGGGCGAGAAGCCCCCGGTGCTCACCCTGCCGACGGACCGGCCGCGCGGGCGCCGGGTGGCGGGGCACGGCGGGGCGGTGGCCCGGAGCGTGGGGCGGGAGCGGGCGGACCGGCTGCGGGAGTGGAGCGGGCAGCAGGGCGTGACCCTGTTCGCGACGCTGTGCACGGCCTGGCAGCTGGTGCTGCGGCGGCGGTCCGGGCAGGACGCGTTCCTGCTGGGTACGACGTTCGGGCGGCGGCGGCCGGAGACGGCGGACACGGTGGGCTTCCATGTGGCCCTGCTGCCGTTGGCTGTCTCCGCGACGGACGCCACCCCGCTGCCGGAGGCCGTACGGGCCACCGGCCGGGCGCTGTTCGCGGCGGAGGAGCACAGCGGGGTGGACCTGGACGCGCTGGTGGCCGCCGTCCACCCCGACCCGGGGAACCCCCGGCCGCTGGTGACGGTTTCGGTCGATCTGGACCGCGCGGCACTGGCCGGAATCGAACTGCCCGGGCTGCGTGCGGAGGGGGTGGCGGCCGGGACGGAGTCGGCGCCGCTGGAGCTGGCACTGATGGCCACCCACGCTCCGGACGGAAGCCTGCGGCTGCGGCTGCGGTACGACACGGACCTGTTCGACGCGGCGACGGCGGAGGGGTATCTCGCGGAGCTGGATCGGCAGTTGGACGCGGTGACAGCCGCACCGCGTGAGGAGCCCGCACGACGCGAGGAGCACGCACCGAGCGCGGAGGCCGTCCCGCGCGAGGGGGCCGCCCCGCGCGAGGAGCACTCGGAGCGCGAGGCTCCCGCCCCGGACACCGCGGCGCTGCTCCGTGAGATCTGGGAGTCCGTCCTCGATGCGCGCGGCTTCCCCGCCGACAGCAACTTCTTCGACCTGGGCGGCAATTCGATCGCCGCGATCCGCCTCGTGAACCGGGTCCGGGACACCCTCGGCGTCGACTACCCGCTGGTGGACTTCTTCGCCGAGGCCACCCTGCGGGCCATGACCGCGCAGCTGGTGACCGGCGACGGGCCCGCCTCGGCGGCGGAGGACAGCCCCGCCGAGGACACCGCCGTCGTCGATCGCGCCCCCGTCAGCGACCAGCAGGCCCGCATGATCGCCGGGCACCACGCCATGCCCGACCCCGCCGTGTGGAACGTCCCCACCCGGATCACGTTCACCGGGGCGCTGGATGCGGCGGCCCTGAGGTACGCCGTGTCCGAGGTGATCGCCCGGCACGACGCGCTGCGCACCCGGTTCGTCCAGGAAAACGCGCCGGACGGGCCCTGGTGGCAGGAGGTCGTGGCGGCGGAGCCGGTGGCGTTGCCGGTGGAGGATCTGACGGCGCTGCCCGCCGGTGAGCGACGGCCCCGGGCGGACGCCCTGTGCCGGGCGGACGCGGCGGCCCCGTTCGAGCTGGGGCAGGCGCTGCTGCCCCGGCTGCGGCTGCTGCGGGTCGAGGAGGACCGCTGGCAGCTGATGTTCGTCCTGCACCACGTGTGCGCCGACGGCTGGTCGCTGTCCCTGCTGCTCGCGGAGATCGCCGCGCTGTACACGGCGGCCGCCGCGGGCGTCCCGCACGGACTGCCCGACCCGGCGATGCAGGCGCCCGGGTACGCGCGGTGGCAGCGGGAGCACCACGATCCCGGGACCGAGGAGGAGCGGGCCGCGTTCTGCGCCGCCTATCTGGAGGGGGTGCCGTCCGCCGTCCCCGTACCGACGGACCGGCCGCGTCCGCAGAAGCTGAGCGGGCACGGGGACACGGTGCGCGGGGTCGCGTCGGGCGATGTGCGGGCGGCGGTGGAGAAGCTCGCGGCCGACCGGCACACCACCCCGTTCGCCGTCGCCGCCGCCGCGCTCGGGGTGTTCCTGACCCGGCTGTCGGGTGAGGAGGACACCTTGCTGAGCGTGCCGTACGCCAACCGCGAGGGCACCGCTTCGGAGTCGCTCGTGGCGATGACGTCCACAGCGGTGATGGTTCGCGTACGACTGGATTCAGCCAATCTTGCGGAGACGTGCGCGGAGCTCGCGGTGCGTACGGGGGCGGGTGCGCTCGGCGCCATGGCGCATGTGCTGCCCACGGCCCGCATCATGCAGGCGATGCGGGACGCGGGCGCTGTCAGCGTCCCCGACCGGGTGCCGCACGTCCTGGCCTTCCAGAACTCCGTCGACACGGACATCGAGGTCCCCGGGCTGCGGGTCGAGGTGGCCGATCTGGCACCGCCGCTTTCCCGCAGCGAGCTGTGCTTCGGGCTTGCGCCGCGCCGGGACGCCGCGAAGGGTTATCGAACGTTCCTGGAATTCTCCACCGACCTGTGGGACCACACGACCGCCCACGACCTTCTCGGGTCGTACACCGACCTGCTCGCGGAGTTCTGCGCCCGGCCCGACCGGCCGGTGCGGGAACTCCTCGGGGGGCGCCCCTCCCAGGGGTCCTCGGGCCAAGGCTCCGGGGGCTCCGCCCAGGGCGCCAGCGCCGGGCCCGACCAGCCCGGCGGACCGTCACCCTCCCTGTCATTGCCGAACACCGGAAAGGCGGACGCCGTATGACTCCGGCCCCCCACCGCAGCCACACCGACGACCTGCTCTCCTTCATCGCCGCCAGCCCGTCCCCGTACCACGTGGTTGCCAGTGCGGCCCAGCGTCTGGAGAAGGCCGGGTTCCGTGAACTGCGCGGCACCGACGACTGGACCGGGGCGACCGGCGGCCTGTTCGTCAGCCGCGCCGGTGCGCTGATCGCCTGGCACGTCCCCGAGGACGCGCCCGCCCACACCCCGTTCCGGATCGTCGGCACCCACACCGACTCCCCGAACCTGCGGATCAAACCGGCTCCGGACACCGGGACTTCGGGGTGGCGGCAGATCGGGGTGGAGATCTACGGCGGAGTGCCGCTGAACACCTGGCTCGACCGGGACCTCGGCATCTCCGGCCGGCTCGCGCTGCGCGGCCCCGACGGCGTGCCGCGCAACCGGCTCGTACAGATCGACGAACCCCTGTTGCGGGTACCGCAGTTGGCGATCCACCTGGACCGGTCGGTGAACGAGGGCGTGGCGCTGGACCGGCAGCGGCACATCGCGCCGATCTGGGCGCTGGGCGACCCGAGGGAGGGCGAGCTGCTGCGCCGGGTCGCGGCGGCGGCCGGTGAGGACCCGGCGGACGTCCTGGGCTGGGACCTGATGCTGCATGACATCCAGCCGCCCGGATACCTGGGCGTGGACCGGGAGTTCGTAGTGGCGTCACGCCTGGACAACCAGGTCTCGGTGCACGCCGGGGTGACCGCGCTGGTGGACGCGGCGACGGGGGCCACGCAGCCCGGGTTCATCCCCGTGCTGGCCGCCTTCGACCACGAGGAGGTCGGCAGCGGTTCCGAGACGGGCGCGCAGAGCCCGCTGCTGGAACGGATCCTGTCCCGTTCCGTGTCCGCCCGCGGCGGCAGCGACGAGGACTGGTCGCGGGCGCTGGCGGGCGCGTTCTGCGTCTCCGCCGACATGGCGCACGCGGTGCACCCGAACTACTCCGAGCGGCACGACCCCGACCACCGCCCGCTGCCCAACGGCGGCCCCACCATCAAGGTGAACGTCAACCAGCGGTACGCCACCGACTCCACCGGCATCGCGATGTTCACGGCGGCGGCCGAGCGGGCCGGGGCCCCCTGGCAGCCGTTCGTCTCCAACAACGCGATGCCCTGCGGTACGTCGATCGGCCCGCTCACGGCGGCCCGCCTCGGCGTCACCACGGTGGACGTCGGGGTGCCGGGCCTGTCGATGCACTCGGCGCGTGAACTGTGCGGGGTCCGCGACCCGGGCCACCTCGCCGCGATCCTCACGACGATCATGGTCGGGGACTGACCGGACTCCGGCAGAAGAGCCGCCGGAAGAGAAAGAACAGGAGCGATCGTGGCCGACGAAGACACCGTCCTCATCTGCCTGCCCTTCGCCGGGGCGGGCCCCTCCTTCTTCACGCCCTGGCAGAAGCTCGCGCCGGAGGGGCTGCGGATCCTCCCGGTCTCCCTGCCGGGCCGCGAGAAGCGCTTCCCCGAGCCCGCGTACGATGCGGCGGCCCCGGCCGTCGACGACGCGTACGCGCAGGTGACGGCGGCGCTCGGCGGGACGGACGGGGACGGGGGCGGCAGCCCGGTCGTGCTGTTCGGGCACAGCATGGGCGCGGTGCTCGCGTACGAGCTGGCGCACCGGATCGAGCGGGCGGGCGGGCCGGTCCGCCTGGCCGCGCTCGTCGTCAGCGGTGCGCCCGGCCCCTGGACGCCGCGCACGGACCGGGCGGACGGGCTGCCGGACGAGGAGTTCGCCGCCCGGGTCCGGGCGTTCGCCGGGTACGACCACCCGGCGCTGGCGGACCCGGAGATGCGGGAGCTGCTGCTGCCGGCGCTGCGGGCGGACGTCCGGCTCCACGAGACGTATGTGCCCTCCACGGACAGCCCGTTGGGCGTTCCCGTCATCTCCGTCCGGGGTCGGGAGGACACCCTCGTGGGGGCTGCGGAAGCGGCCGAGTGGGGCCGGGCGACGACCGGGAAGCTCACGGTGGCCGAGCCGGCCGGCGGGCACATGTATCTGGCCGAGCGGCCGGGCGAGCTGCTGGAGCTGGTGGCCGCCGAGGTGCGCGCGGCGAGGGGCCGGTGACCGGCGACGGGACGGGCCCGGGCACGGGGCCGGTGACCGGCGGCGCCGGCACCGGTCCGGTGTCCGGCGCTGGTGCGGGGCGGCTGGCCGGGCGGGCGGCGGTGATCACGGGGGCGGCGCGCGGTCTCGGCCGGGCCTGTGCCCTGGCGTTCGCCCGTGAGGGGGCGGACCTGATGCTGCTGGACGTGGCGGGCGAGCTGCCCGGGGTGCCGTATCCGCTCGGCTCGGCCTCGCAGCTCGCCCACACCGCGGACCTCTGCCGCGAGGCGGGGTCCGCCGTGCTCACCCGGCAGGCGGACGTGCGGGACCTGGCGGCGCTGGAGGCGGCGGCGGATGCGTCCGAGGAGCGGTTCGGGCGGATCGACGTATTGGTCAACAACGCGGGTATCGCCGCCCCTTCGGGCCGTCCGGCACACGAGATCACCGAAGCCGAATGGCAGTTGATGATCGATGTGGATCTGGGCGGCGCATGGCGGGCGATCCGTGCGGTGGGGGCCCGGATGGTCGCCCAGGGGTCGGGTTCGATCGTCAATGTCGCATCGACGGCGGGGCTGGTGGGCTACCGGCACTTCGCGGGGTACGTCGCGGCGAAGCACGGTCTGGTGGGCCTGACGAAGGCGGTGGCCCTGGACTACGCGCCCCGCAAGGTCCGGGTCAACGCGGTCTGTCCGGGCTCGGTGCGGGACGACGAGGCGATGGAGGGCCGGATGCTGGCGGAGATCGCCCGCTCGCTGGAGGTGCCCGTGGCGGTGCACGAGGAGACCTTCGTCCGGGACCAGCCGATGAACGCGCTGGTGGAGCCGGGTGATGTGGCGGACGCGGTCCTCTGGCTGGCCACGGACGCGTCCCGGCAGGTGACCGGCAGCGTGGTCACCGTGGACGGCGGCTTCACCGCCCGCTGACTCCGGTCTCCGATATCCCTTCGCCCTCCGAGGAGTTGCGTACGTGCCGCCTGTCCAGCACAGCCTGACGGTCCGCCTGTCGACGAACGTCACCGACGCAGCGCTCGACGCCGCCCTCACGGCGGCGGCCGAGCTGTGGTGGCCCGGCGACCGCCGCCCCCGGCTGTGGACGGAGCCCGTGCCCGCCCCGGCCGCATCCGACGCGGCGGCCCGGCGCCGCGCGGCCGAGGCGAGCCGCCCCGTCGCATCCGGTCACCGGCTGCGCGCGGTGCTGCTGCGGTACGGGGACGAGCGGCGGGAAGGGGCGGCTGCGGCTCCCGATCTCGTCCTGACGGCCGACGGATCCGCCCTGGACGCGCGTTCGTTGCGGGTCGTCGCCCGGGTCCTGCGGGGCGATCTGGCCCCGGAGGCGGTGACGCCGCTCGCCGGTCCGCTCCCGCTCGACCTGCGCCTCGACGAGGAGACCCGCCGCCTCGCCTCGGCGCTCGCGCTGACCGTCGGGCGGTACGAGGGGGCGTCCGCGGTGCGCGTCGCCGTCCCCGTACCGGCCCGGGACCGGCCGCCGTACGCGCTGGGGGCACTGGACGGGTACGCGGTGTTCGCGGCGGACCTGTCGCCCGGCCGTACGGTCGCGCAGCTGCTGGCCACCGAGCCGGTCGCCCCGGCCGTCGGGGAGGAGCCACCTTCGCCGGAGTTGATGGCGAGCGATGGGCCCGCCGTCCTGCCGACCGGACCGGGCACCCTCCCCGTACCCGCACGCCAAGTGGATGACATACGGCAGCAGTTGCTGACCAGCACACCCAACGCTCGTCTCTCGCAGCTGAATCCGCTGAGCGAGGCGGAGTCGGCGGAGCAACTGGCCCTCGGAGCCCGTCCCGCGCCCCCGGCCTCCTCCCTCCGCATCGACGAAGCCTTCGCCGCGCAGGTCGCCGCCCGCCCCGAGGCCCCCGCGCTCACCGCCGGGTCCACCACGCTCTCGTACGCCGAACTCGACGCCCGAGCAGAGGCGTTGGCGGACGGGCTGTACGCCCGCGGGGTCCGCCCCGGTGATCTGGTCGGGCTCTGTCTGCCCCGCTCGACGGACCTGGTGGCGGCGATGCTCGCCGTGCTGAAGGCGGACGCCGTTCACGTACCGCTGGATCCGGAACATCCGGCGGACCGGCGGGAGCGCACCGCGCGGGACGCCGGGGTCCGGCTGACGGTCGAGGACCCGGCCACCCTCACCGGCCACCCGCCCCGCCCCGCCGCACCCCGCGGAGAGCCGGGCTCACCCGCGTACGTCATCCACACCTCGGGATCGACCGGCCGCCCCAAGGGCGTCGTCGTCCCGCACGCCAACGTCACGGCCCTGGTCGACGCCGTCCGCGAGGACTTCGGCCTCTCCCCGGACGACACCTGGACGTGCTTCCACTCGGCGGCGTTCGACTTCTCGGTGTGGGAGATCTGGGGCGCGCTGCTGACGGGCGGGCGGCTGGTGGTCGCGGACCACTGGACCACCCGCTCCCCGGAGGACTTCCACGCCCTGCTGGTCCGGGAGCGGGTGAGCGTGCTGAGCCAGACCCCCTCCGCGTTCACCCAGCTCGCGGCGGCCGACCGGACCGCGCCCGACCCGGTAGGAACCCGGCTGGTGGTGCTCGGCGGCGAACCGCTCGGCGCCCGGCCGCTGCTGGACTGGTTCGACCGGCACCCGGAGGACCGCTGCCGGCTGGTCAACATGTACGGGATCACCGAGACCACCGTCCATGTCACGGCGGCCACGGTGACCCGGCGCGACGCGCTCGCCGGTTCCCGGTCCGTGGGGCGGCCGCTGCCCGGCTGGTCGGTCCGGGTGCTGGACGCGCACGGGCGGCCGGTGCCGCCGGGTGCGCCCGGGGAGATCGTGGTGGGCGGGGCGGGCGTGGCGCTCGGCTATCTGAACCGGCCCGCCCTGACCGCCGAACGCTTCGTCCCGGACCCCCTGGACCCGGCGGGGCGGCGGCTCTACCGCAGCGGGGACCTGGGGCGGCTGCTGCCCGACGGAACGCTGGAACACCTGGGCCGGATCGACGACCAGGTGCAGGTGCGGGGCTTCCGGATCGAGCCGGGCGAGATCCGGCACGTGCTGCTGGAGGACCCGGCGGTGTCGGCGGCGGCGGTCACCGTGACCGGCGGCGACGCCGGGGACGCGGCGGCCGTGCGGATCGACGCGTACGTGGTTCCGGCCCCGGGGGCGGGCGAGGACCCCGGCCCCGTACGGGAGCGGGCGGCCCGGCTGCTCCCGCCGCACATGGTGCCCGCGACGGTGACCGTGCTGCCGGCCCTCCCCCTCACCGCGAACGGCAAGCTGGACGCAGCCCGGCTACCCGCGCCCGGGACGCGGCGCGATCCGGTGACGGCCCCGGCCCCGGCCGCAGCGGCTCACGAGGCCGGTCCGGCCGCCGCCCTCGCCGCCATCTGGTGCGACGTGCTCGGCGTCGAGACGATCGGCCCGGACGACGACTTCTGGGATCTGGGCGGCAATTCGCTGTACGCGATCCGCATCGGCACGCTCGCCCGGGAGCGCGGGCTGCCCGGTGTACCGCTGCGCCAGCTGTATCTGACGCCGACGCTGGGGGCACTGTCCGAGGCCCTGGCCCGGAAGACATGACGCGAGCTCTGCCGACATGGGAAGAGGGGGCGACCGCCCCACACGGTCACCCCCTGGCTCACCGGCCCGTGGCTACACGAAGCGCTGCTTCGCGCTGCCGTCGCACGTCTGGAGCCTGAGCGGATCCTTGGCTCCCGCCAGCGTCAGACACAGGCCCGTCGCGGCGGCCGGGCGGATCGTGCCCGACTGCCGGACGAACTTCTGGTTGGCCGCGCCCGCACAGTTCCACACGATGAGCGTGGCGCCCGGGTTGTACTTGGCGCCGGACACGTCCAGGCACCGGTCGTGGCTGAGCGCGGTGCGCAGGGTCTGCGTACCGGCGTCGTACCACCAGTTCTGGTTGCGCCCGCCGTGGCAGTCCCAGCCGCCGATCGCCGTGCCGTTACGGGTGACCGAGCCGGGCACGTCGGCACAGGTGCCGGTGGCCTCGTTCTTCAGCGGGGTGAACAGGTCGTCCCAGGCCTTACCGGTCAGGACCGGGTTTCCCGTGCTCGCCGGGTCGGCGCAGCTCGCCTCGCGCAGCCCGGAGTCGTAGAGCTGGGTCAGGCAGGAGGCGAAGGCCCGGTGGCCGGCCGCGTTGGGGTGGAAGGACTGCCGGACCGAGTTCTCGTCGGGCAGGCCGGGCTTGCTCAGGTCGATGTAGAGGCCGCGCGCCCAGGGGGCCTCGCTGCACACCTCGTGGCCGTGGAAGAGCCGGGAGTTGTCGAGGTAGGAGGCCCCGGTGCTCGTGGCGGCCTTGCGCATCCCGGCCTGGAAGGCGGGCACGGCGGTGTTGCGGCCCCAGACGGTGTCGGAGTCGTAGCCGAGGCCGCCGCAGATGAGCTTGCCGGGGAAGTTCGGGTTGTCGCGGAAGTCCGGGCCGATCGGGCTCGGGTAGCCCATCAGGACGAGCTTGTAGTCGTCGTCTCCGTATCCGGCGCCGGTCATCACCGTCCGTAGATCACGGACCGTCGCCTCGACCTTGGGGACCAGCGCGTCGACGCGGGCCTGCCAGCCGCCCGCGTACTTCGGCTCGCAGGGGCCCTGGAGGCTGATGTAGCGGACCACGCAGTCGGTCATGACCGGGCCGAACTGGAGGTCGTCGTTGGCCCCGGCGACCAGGACGATCATCTTGATCCGGGTGTTGCGGGCCTTGATCGCGAGGCTGTCGCTCTGCACGAGCTCGTCGGCGTACTGCTTGTTTCCGCCGATTCTGATGTTCCCGGTATAGGCGCCGGAGCAGGAGACGTTGTACGTGACGTCCGCCGCGATGCCCGTGCGGTGGATGGCGGCCTCCGGGGAGCGGTGGCACCAGTTGTCCGGCCCGTTCGTTCCGGGGTCGTAGGTGCCGACGCCCTCGCCGGAGATCTCGCTGTCGCCGAGCGAGATCAGCCCGGTCTTGCGTTCGGCGAGCGGCCGCTCGGCGGGGCTGCCGTACAGCTGGGTGGCTTCGGCGGCCCGGACGGCTTCCAGCGCGGGCGGAAGAGGGGTGGATGCGATAGAGCTGGTAGCCGGCTCCGTCGCGCCCGCGGGTCCGGCGGCGGCCATACCGCCGACGGCAGCCGCGAGAGCGACGGCGGCGGCGACGGTACAGCGGAGCCGGCGAAGGCTTCGGAGCCCTCGAAGTCTGGTGCTGGTGCGCCTCATTGCGCCTCCCGGTAAGTGGTTACCCCCGGTATTTACTGGCTGGTAGGCCGCTTGGGAATACAGAGAACAAGACAAGTGCTCATCTTTTTCAGGAGGTTTAAACACATGACTGACGCATCGGGCGGCACGACGGGCGATACCGGGTTCCGGATCGAGCACGACTCGATGGGCGAGGTGCGGGTGCCCGCGCACGCCAAGTGGCGTGCGCAGACCCAGCGGGCGGTGGAGAACTTCCCCGTCTCCGGGCAGCGTCTGGAGCGGGCCCACATCGAGGCCCTGGCCCGGATCAAGGGCGCGGCCGCCAAGATCAACGCCGAACTGAAGGTGGTGGATCCGGACATCGCCGCCGCGATCCAGGAGGCCGCCGCCGAGGTCGCTTCGGGCCACTGGGACGAGCACTTCCCGGTCGACGTGTTCCAGACCGGGTCGGGCACCTCGTCGAACATGAACACCAACGAGGTGATCGCCACCCTGGCCACCGAGCGCCTCGGCCGCGAGGTCCACCCCAACGACCATGTGAACGCATCCCAGTCGTCCAACGACGTCTTCCCGTCCTCCATCCACATCGCGGCCACCGCCGCCGTGACGGCCGATCTGATCCCCGCGCTCGATCACCTGGCCGATTCCCTGGGGCGGAAATCAGCCGAATTCGCGGACGTCGTGAAGTCCGGCCGTACGCATCTGATGGACGCCACCCCGGTCACCCTCGGCCAGGAGTTCGGCGGCTACGCGGCGCAGATCCGCTACGGAGTGGAGCGGCTGCGCGCCTCCCTGCCCCGGCTCGCCGAACTGCCCCTGGGCGGTACGGCGGTGGGCACCGGCATCAACACCCCGCCCGGCTTCTCCGCCGCCGTGATCGCGGAGGTCGCCGAGGCCACGGGACTGCCGCTGACCGAGGCCCGGGACCACTTCGAGGCGCAGGGCGCGCGGGACGGGCTGGTGGAGACCTCGGGCCAGCTGCGGACCATCGCGGTGTCGCTGACGAAGATCTCCAACGATCTGCGGTGGATGGCGTCGGGTCCGCGCACGGGTCTCGCGGAGATCGCGCTGCCCGACCTCCAGCCGGGCTCGTCGATCATGCCGGGCAAGGTCAACCCGGTGATCCCCGAGGCGGTCCTGATGGTCGCCGCCCAGGTCACCGGCAACGACGCGACGGTCGCCACGGCCGGTGCGGCGGGCAACTTCGAGCTGAACGTGATGCTCCCGGTCATCGCGAAGAACCTCCTGGAGTCCGTCCGGCTGCTGGCCAACGCCTCCCGGCTGCTCGCGGACCGTACGGTCGACGGCATCACCGCCGACGTCGAGCGGGCCCGCGCCTACGCCGAGTCGTCCCCGTCGGTGGTGACCCCGCTCAACAAGTACATCGGCTACGAGGAGGCGGCGAAGGTCGCCAAGAAGTCCCTGAAGGACGGGACGACGATCCGCGAGACGGTCCTGGCCTCGGGTTATGTGGACCGCGGCGACCTGACGCTGGAACAGCTCGACGAGGCGCTGGACGTGCTGCGGATGACCCGTCCGTGATCGCCGGGTGACCTGAGTCGCAGCGGGCCGGTGGGAGCGCTCCGTAAGATCCCTCCATGACAGGTACGGGAGAGTGCGCACGCTGGGCGCCGGGGGACCAGATCCTCTGGCGCTACCGCGACAACGGCCGGGCCCACCGGACGGCCGGTGCCGCGCCCGTGCACATCTGCCGTCCGGTGACCGTCGTGCAGGACACCGACGAGCTGCTCGCCGTCTGGATGGCGCCGGGCACCGAGTGCGTGCGGCCGGTCCTGGCGAACGGCACCCAGGTGCACGCCGAGCCGCTGGCCACCCGCTACACCGCGCCGCGCACCACGGCCCGCTCGACGTGGTTCGGCTCCGGGGTGCTGAAGCTGGCCCGGCCGGGCGACCCGTGGTCGGTGTGGCTGTTCTGGGACCGCGGCTGGATGTTCCGCAACTGGTACGTGAATCTGGAGGAGCCCCGCACCCGGTGGTCCGGAGGGGTGGATTCCGAGGATCACTTTCTCGACATCTCCGTGAACCCCGACCGGAGCTGGAAATGGCTCGACGAGGACGAGTTCGCGCAGGCTCAGCAGGTCGGCCTGATGGACCGGGGGACGGCCCGGCGGGTCCGTGAGGCGGGCCTGGCGGCGGTCGAGGTGATCACCGGCTGGGGGTCGCCGTTCCGGGACGGCTGGGAGCACTGGCGGCCCGATCCGGGGTGGCAGGTTCCGCCGCTGCCGGATGACTGGGACCGTACCCCTGCCCGTATGCCGTCGTGAGATCCTGGAAGAACCCTTCGGGCGGACCGGTCGGCAGGTCCGGTCGCGCGGAGGGCCGATCGCCGCAACCAGCGGGCACCACACCGGAACTGACCACAAGTCACCACACCGGTCGTGCGGAGCGACGGGCCACGGACCCGGACGTTCCGCGCGGTCGCGGGAGCCACTACGAGGGGGTGGAGACATGCACGCCGTCCGCTGCCCGCTCGCCGCGTCCGCTGCCGGAGGGGTCGCCTGTCGGCCATCTCCGCGGCGCTCGGTTTCGGCCCCTTCATCGGGGGCATCCGGTGACAGCCGTTGTTCTTCCCGCGCTTGCCGGGGCACAGTGACGCCCCACGAGGTGACTGCCTCATACAACCGGCCCGGACGGACGGAATCCCACGCGTGACGGAGCACCCCACCTCCCACGAAGGCCGGCAGCCGCTGGCTGCCCGGCCGCAGGAGCGCACCCGGCCCCGCCAGCAGGACGCCGCGGCCGCGGCTGCCGCCGCCTCGGTGCCGGCTCCGGCCGCCGCGCCGAACCCGGGTCCCGGAGCGGCCGCCGTCGCCGACGCGCAGGCGGCCACCCGCCGCGAGGGCGACCGGCTGCGGTTCGTCGGCGCGGCGACCCGGCGGATCGCCCGGGGCATAGACCTGGACGAGATCGTCCTCGGGCTGTGCCGGGCCAGTGTGCCGACGTTCTCCGACGCGATCCTGGTCTACCTCCGCGATCCGCTGCCGGTGGGCGACGAGCGTCCGGTGAGCCCGTTCGTCCTGCGGCTGCGGCGCAGCGACCGGCTGCGCGTCAGCGACGAGGAGGGCGCCGAGGCGACCGGTTCCGAGACGGAGCGGCTGCGGCCGCTGATCCTGGACCCGCAGGCCGACCTGATGCCCGCCGCCGAGCTGTGCGAGGTGCGGGCGGGCGGGGCGCTGGCCGAGGTGCTGCGCGGGGTGCGGCCGGTGTTCGGCGACTCCGCCGCGGCGCGGGCCGCGCTGCCGGAGCTGCTCGGCCCCGGCCGGTCCGTGCCCACCGGGCACCGGGCGATCCTGGCCCCGCTGCGCGGCCGGCGGCGGGTCATCGGGGCGGCGGTCTTCGTGCGCGGCACCGAACGCATCCCGTTCGAGGCCAGTGATCTGCTGGTCGCGGCGCAGCTGGCGACGCACACCGCGCTCGGCATCGACAAGGCCGTTCTGTACGGCCGCGAGGCCTACATCGCCGACGAGCTGCAGCGCACGATGCTGCCCGACTCCCTCCCCCAGCCCACGGGGGTCCGGCTCGCCTCGCGCTATCTTCCGGCGGCCGAGACCGCCCGGGTCGGCGGCGACTGGTACGACGCGATCCCGCTGCCCGGCAGCCGGGTCGCGCTGGTCGTCGGCGATGTGATGGGCCATTCCATGACCTCGGCGGCGATCATGGGCCAGCTCCGGACGACGGCGCAGACCCTGGCGCAGCTCGATCTGCCGCCGCAGGAGGTGCTGCACCACCTGGACGAGCAGGCGCAGCGGCTCGGCAGCGACCGGATGGCGACCTGCCTGTACGCGGTCTACGACCCGGTCGCGCACCGGATCACCATCGCCAACGCCGGGCACCCGCCGCCCGTGCTGCTGCATCTGGGCGGGCGGGCCGAGGTGCTGCGGGTGCCGCCGGGCGCCCCGATCGGGGTGGGCGGGGTCGACTTCGAGGCCGTCGAGCTGGACGCGCCCGCCGGGGCGACGCTCCTGCTGTACACCGACGGTCTGGTGGAGTCGCGGCTGCGGGACGTGTGGACGGGCATCGAACAGTTGCGGGAGCGGCTCGCGGCGACCGCGCAGCTCACCGGACCCGACCACTCGCCGCCGCTGGAGGCGCTCTGCGACGACGTGCTGGACATGCTCGGCCCGGGCGACCGGGACGACGACATCGCGCTGCTCGCGGCCCGCTTCGACGGGATCGCGCCGAGCGATGTGGCGTACTGGTATCTGGAACCGGAGGACGCAGCTCCGGGGCGGGCCCGGAGGCTGGCCCGGCGGGCGCTGAGCCGCTGGGGTCTGGACGATCTGGCCGACGAGGTGGAGCTGCTGGTCAGCGAGGTCGTCACCAACGCGGTGCGCTATGCGGAGCGGCCGGTGACGCTGCGGCTGCTGCGGACCGATGTGCTGCGCTGCGAGGTCGGGGACGATTCCCCGCAGCTGCCCCGGCAGCGCCGGGCGCGTGAGACGGACGAGGGCGGCCGCGGGCTGTTCCTGGTCAACCGGCTGGCCCGGCGGTGGGGAGCGACCCGGCTCTCGACCGGCAAGGTCGTCTGGTTCGAGATGGCGGCCCGGCCGCAGTAGGACGGACATGAGGGAGGGGCGGACCGATCGGTCCGCCCCTCCCTCATGTCCGTAGAGCCATGTCCTGGTGCTGTCAGGCCCTCACTGCCCGAGCAGACCGTTGCCGCCGGGCCGTTCGCCCGGCTGCCCGTCGTCCTCCCCGGGCTGGGGCGGCAGCTCCGGGCTGGTGGGAGGCGTGGTGACGGTCGGGCTGTCCGTCGGCGGGGGCGACGAGGACGGGCTCTCGCTGGGCGTCTCGCTCGGCGTCTCGGAGGGCGTGTCCGACGGGGTCGGCTCCTCCTCGGACTCGGAGGGCTCCTCGGAGGGCGTGTCCGACGGGGTCGGCGGGGCGGGCACCTCGCCGCGCTCCACGTCCTGGAGGTCGAAGGTCTTGCCGGACCCGCCGCCGAGGGCGCCGAGGGTGTAGTCGGCCCAGATCCGGGCCGGGAAGCCGCCGCCGTTGGCGCGGCCGGAGTTGGCCGTACCGGTCAGGGAGACCTGCTTGCGGCCGCCGTCGCCCTCACCGAAGAGGGCCACGACCGTGGTCAGTTCCGGGGTGTACCCGGCGAACCAGGCGGACTTGTTGTCCTCTGAGGTGCCGGTCTTGCCCGCCGCGTCGTAGGCGGAGGTGTTGGCCGCGCTGCCGGATCCGGCGTCGACGACCCCGGTGAGCGCCTTGGTCACGGTGTCGGCGGAGGCCCGGCTGATGGCCTGCTCCCGCTTGGGCTTCTCGGGATTGACCGTACGGTCGCGGTGCTCGGCGGACTGGAGGATGTGCGGGGTGACCTTCTTGCCGTGGTTGTCGAGCGTGGCGTACGCGCCGGCCATGTCCCAGGTCGAGGCGTTCATCGTGCCGAGCGAGACCGCGGGGCGTTCGGGGAAGTTCTTGTCCGGTACGCCGAGGTCGAGCGCCGTCTGCTTCGCGGCGGAGGGTGTCACGTCGACGATCATCTGCGCGAAGACGGAGTTGACCGAGCTGTTCATCGCCTTCTGCACGGAGATCGGACCGTAGCTGCGGTCGTCCTCGTTCTGCGGGTTGAACGGGGTGTCGCTGCCGACGACGGGCCGCTTGCTGGTGCCGTCGTAGACCGTGTTCAGCCCGATGAGGCTGCCGTCCTGCGTCGTCGACTCGTTCTCCAGGGCGGAGGCGAGCACCAGCGGCTTGAAGGTGGACGCGGGCTGGTAGTCCTGGCGGGTGGCGTTGCTGATGTAGTGCTTGATGTAGTCCTCGCCGCCGTACAGCGCGACGACCTTGCCGGTCTTCGGGTCGACGGAGGTGGCGCCGGCCTGCACGGTCGCGTCGACCTTGCTGCCCTCGCGGTCGAGCTT
This sequence comes from Streptomyces globisporus, assembly GCA_014649555.1. Lineage (GTDB taxonomy): Bacteria > Actinomycetota > Actinomycetes > Streptomycetales > Streptomycetaceae > Streptomyces > Streptomyces globisporus. The sequence goes on from BMTG01000001.1 coordinate 666,812, forward strand.
GGACTCCAGCTGGTCGTCGACCGCCTTTTCGAGCGCCTGCTGGCGCTTCTTGTCGACGGTGAGGGTGAAGGTCCAGCCGCCCGCTTCACGGTCCTCGGCGGAGACGCCCTGCTTCTCCAGCTCCTTGTTGGCCGCCTCGACGAGATAACCGGTCTGGCCCTCCATGCCCGCGGCCGGCTTCGGCTTCTGCGGGACGTCGAACTCCAGCTCCGCCTTCTCGGACTCGGTGAGCCAGTCCATCTCGACCATGTTGCGCAGGGTGTAGGCCCAGCGCTCCTTGACCAGCTTCTTGCCGGTGTCGGTGGCGGAGTTCCAGTCGTACTGACTGGGGGCCTGGAGGAGGGAGGCGAGGTAGGCGCCCTGTGAGACGTTCAGGTCCTTGGCGTCGATGCCGTAGTAGGCCTGGGCGGCGGCCTGGATACCGCTGGCGCCGCGTCCGTAGTAGGCGGTGTTGATGTACCCGGCGAGGATCTCGTCCTTGGACAGCTGCTGGTCGATCTTGAGCGAGATCACCAGTTCCTTGAGCTTGCGGCTCACGGTGGGGTCCTGCGTCAGGTAGTAGTTCTTCACGTACTGCTGGGTGATGGTCGAGCCACCCTGCTTGCCCTTGCCGCTGACCGTGTTGAGGAGACCGCGGGTGGTGCCCTTGAGGTCGACGCCCTGGTCCTTGTAGAAGGTCTTGTTCTCGGCGGCGACGAAGGCGTGCTGGACCTTCTTCGGCACCTCGTCCAGGTCGACGATCTGGCGGTTGACGCCCTTGCCGGTCCGGGCGAGGACCGTGCCGTCGCTGTACTTGTAGACGTTGCTCTGCCGCTCCGCCATGGCGTTGGCGGCGGGGACGTCGACGTACAGGTAGAGGGCACCGAAGGCGCCCATGCCCAGCAGGACGATCCCGAAGAACGTGCCCAGCAGTTTCTTCCACGTGAAGAGTCTGCGTATGCCGCCGCTCTTCGCGGCCCGGCGCGACTCCTGCGCCTGGGCTCGTCGCGCATCCGCTCGACCCATTGGTGTGTTGCTCCCGCTTCTCTGCTCGGCCGGTTCGCTCGGTTTCCTCAGTTCGCTCAGACCTGCCAGCTAACACCGACAGCAGGGACAAAAGGCAAGCGATCCGGCCTTTTACGGACGTGAGAATCAGCACCCGCCTCTACAGGAACCGACTCCCCAGGGGTGGACAAGGTTGCGAGAACCGATAATGTGTAATCACATTGCTAGCGCGGTGCGATACCGCGCCGAACGGGGGATCCCATGACCGGACAGCACGAGAACCACCACCCGGACGCCCCGGCGCCGGACCTCTCCATCGACGCTCCCGACATGCCCGAACCGCAGGTCAGGGAGGTCGTCGCGCATGCGATCCCGGGCGGCCTCGGACTGCTGCTGACGGTGGTCGGGGTGTTCGCGGGGATCGGCCTCGTCATCGGCGGCGCGGTGCTGAACGGGGACGGCTCGGGCGCCGTGGGCATCACGCTGCTCATCCTCGGCATCCTCCTGGTGATCACCTCCTTCTTCTGCATGAGCGGTGTGAAGATGGTCGCTCCGGGCGAGGCCCGGGTGATCCAGCTCTTCGGCCGGTACGTCGGCACCATCCGCACGGACGGGCTGCGCTGGATCAACCCGCTGACCTCCAGCCGGAAGATCTCCACCCGCGTCCGCAACCACGAGACCGCCGTCCTCAAGGTCAACGACGCCTACGGCAACCCGATCGAGCTGGCCGCGATCGTCGTCTGGAAGGTCGAGGACACCGCCCAGGCGCTCTTCGAGGTCGACGACTTCCTGGAGTTCGTCGCCACCCAGACCGAGGCGGCCGTCCGGCACATCGCCATCGAGTACCCGTACGACGCCCACGAGGAGGACGGCCTTTCGCTGCGCGGCAACGCGGAGGAGATCACCGAGAAGCTGGCCGCCGAGCTGACCGCCCGGGTGCAGGCCGCGGGCGTCCGGATCATCGAGTCGCGCTTCAGCCACCTCGCGTACGCCCCCGAGATCGCCTCCGCCATGCTCCAGCGCCAGCAGGCCGGCGCGGTCGTCGCCGCCCGCAAGCAGATCGTCGAGGGCGCGGTGGGCATGGTCGAGATGGCCCTGCACCGGATCGCCGAGCAGGACATCGTGGAGCTGGACTCCGAGCGGAAGGCCGCCATGGTCAGCAATCTGATGGTGGTGCTGTGCGGTGACCGCAGCGCCCAGCCGGTCCTCAATACGGGCACCCTCTACCAGTGACCGACCAGACGCCTCCCCGGCGGACGCCGGCGTCCCGGTCGCAGCAGCGCAAGCAGATGCTGCTGCGGCTGGACCCCGCGGTGCACGACGCACTCGCCCGCTGGGCCTCCGACGAACTGCGCAGCGCCAACGCGCAGATCGAGTTCCTGCTGCGGCGGGCGCTCGCGGAGGCGGGCCGGCTGCCCGGGGCGGCGCGGCCGATCCCCCGGCGGGGACGGCCGCCCCATCAGCCGCCCGATCGGCCGCCGGAGGAGCCGGAGGCCCCGCCCGGGACAGGCGCCCAGGACGCCCCGTAGAGCCGCACCCCCGGCATGTACCGAAACAGCGACCCCGGCCCGCCCCATGGGCCGGGGTCGCCTTTCGGACGCGTATACATCGGGGGTATACACACCGTGTACAGTGCTCGTCATGTCTATCGGTCACACCCTCCTCGGGCTCCTGGAGTCCGGCCCCCGACACGGCTACGACCTGAAGCGGACCTTCGACGAGAAGTTCGGCCAGGACCGCCCGCTGCACTACGGCCAGGTCTACTCGACGATGTCCCGGCTCCTGAAGAACGGACTCGTCGAGGTCGACGGCGTCGAGAGCGAAGGAGGCCCCGAGCGCAAGCGGTACGCCATCACCGACGCCGGGATCACCGATGTCTCGCAGTGGCTGGCGCAGCCCGAGAAGCCGGAGCCCTACCTCCAGTCGACGCTCTACACCAAGGTCGTCCTCGCGCTGCTGACCGACCGCAGCGCGGCCGACCTGCTGGACACCCAGCGCTCGGCGCATCTGCGGATGATGCGCATCCTCACCGACCGCAAGCGCCAGGGCGACCTCGCCGACCAGTTGATCTGCGACCACGCCCTGTTCCACCTCGAAGCCGATCTGCGCTGGCTGGAACTGACCGCCGCCCGTCTCGACCAGCTCGCCAAGGTGGTGGCTCCGTGATTCCCGAAGGCTCCCTGCTCGCCGCGCACGATCTGCGCAAGACCTACGGTTCGACGCCCGCCCTGGACGGCGCGTCGTTCTCCGTGCACCCCGGCGAGGTCGTCGCCGTCATGGGCCCGTCCGGCTCCGGCAAGTCGACCCTGCTGCACTGTCTGGCCGGGATCATCACGCCCGACTCCGGCACCATCACCTACGCGGGCCGCGAGCTGTCCGCGATGTCCGACGCCGAGCGCAGCGCCCTGCGCCGCAGCGACTTCGGTTTCGTCTTCCAGTTCGGCCAGCTCGTCCCCGAGCTGACCTGCGTGGAGAACGTCGCCCTGCCGCTGCGGCTCAACGGCGTGAAGCGCAAGGCCGCCGAGCGCACCGCCCGTGAGTGGATGGAGCGCCTGGAGGTCGACGACCTGGGCTCCCAGCGTCCCGGCGAGGTCTCCGGCGGGCAGGGCCAGCGGGTCGCCGTGGCCCGCGCGCTGGCCGCGTCGCCGAAGGTGATCTTCGCGGACGAGCCGACCGGCGCCCTGGACTCGCTCAACGGCGAGCGGGTGATGGAGCTGCTCACCGAGGCCGCCCGGTCCGCCAACGTGGCCGTGGTCCTGGTGACCCACGAGGCCCGGGTCGCCGCCTACTCCGACCGCGACGTCACCGTGCGCGACGGCCGGGCCCGGGATCTGGAGCACGCGGTATGACGCTGCTCGACTCCCGTACGGCCCCGCCCGCCGCACCGGAGAGCCCGAAGCCGGCCTCGCGCGGCGCGGTGGTCCTCCGCGACCTCGGTCTCGGCGTCCGGTTCGCCGCCGCCGGTGGCCGCGAGGGCTGGATCCGTACGCTGCTGACCGCCGTCGGCGTCGGCCTCGGTGTGGCGCTGCTGCTGCTCGCCTCCTCCGTACCGCATCTGCTCGACGAGCGGAACGCGCGCGAACAGGCCCGCAGCGAGACGCGGATCTCCGATTCACCCGACGCGAACGCCCCGAAGTCGGACAGCTCGGTGCTGCGGATCAACACGACCACCGAGTACCACGACCGGACCGTCGCGGGATATCTGATGCGCCCGGACGGCTCGACGCCCGTCCTGCCGCCGGGGGTCACCGGCTTCCCCGGCGCGGACGAGATGGTCGTCTCCCCCGCCCTGCGGCAGCTGCTCGCCGAGCCGGGCAACGAACTGCTGCGCGAGCGGCTGCCGTACGAGATCACCGGCACGATCGGGGACGCCGGGCTGCGCTCCCCGGGCGAACTCCTCTACTACGCGGGCAACGACACCCTGACGCCCGCGAAGGGCGGTCACCGCATCGACGGGTACGGGGACTCCCGCGAGGGCGACCCCCTGCCGCCGCTGCTGATCGTGCTCACCGTCCTGGTCTGCGTCGTGCTGCTGGTGCCGGTGGCGATCTTCATCGCCACCGCCGTGCGCTTCGGCGGCGACCGCCGCGACCGCCGGCTGGCCGCGCTGCGCCTGGTCGGTGCGGACATCCGGACGACTCGTCGGATCGCGGCCGGTGAGGCCCTGTTCGGCGCGCTGCTCGGGCTGCTGATCGGGCTGGCGTTCTTCCTGACGGGCCGGGAGTTCGTCGGCTCGGTGGAGATCTGGGACGTCAGCGCGTTCCCCGCCGACCTGGTCCCCGACCCCCGGCTCGCCCTCCTCATCGTGGTGGCGGTGCCGCTGACCGCCGTCCTCGTCACGCTGGTGGCGATGCGGTCCGTGGTGATCGAGCCGCTCGGCGTCGTACGCCGGGGACGCGAGCGGGGACGCCGGCTCTGGTGGCGGCTGCTGATGCCGCTCGCGGGTCTGGCGGTGTTCGGATTCACGGGCAGGATCAGTGCGTACGAGTACGCGCCCGAGAAGCCGTTCGGGATCGCGGCCGGCACCGTGCTGGTGCTGGTCGGGCTCGCCCTGCTGCTGCCCTGGCTGGTCGAGGCGTGCGTGAACCGGCTGCGCGGCGGCCCGGTGCCCTGGCAGCTCGCCACCCGGAGGCTCCAGTTGAGCAGCGGGGCCGCGTCCCGCGCGGTCAGCGGGGTCACGGTGGCGGTGGCGGGCGCGATCGCGCTGCAGATGATGTTCGCCGCGATGAACGCCGACTTCAACCGGATGACCGGTCAGGACCCCACGCGGGCCCAGTTCGCCGGGTACTCCGAGGACGTCACCGGCGAGGCGGCCACCTCCGCCATCGAGCGGTTCCGCGCCACCAAGGGTGTGGACGTGGTCATCGGATCGGTGGAGGCGTACGCGTCCAGGCCCGGCGACTACGCCGACGAGGACGTGCAGCCCACCACCTCGCTGACCGTCGGCACCTGCGCCACCCTGCGCGAGCTGGCCCGGATCGACGCCTGCGAGGACGGCGACACGTTCGTCGTCCACCCGCCGGGCGACAAGGACATGACCGCCTGGGTCGACGAGACCGCCCGCAAGGGCAAGGTGGTCGAGATCAGCTCCGGGGGCAAGCCGATGCGGTGGACGCTGCCCGCGGACTCCCCCACTGTGCAGGGCCGCAAGGACCCGATGGGCGAGACCCACTACGGGATCATGGCCACCACCGGCGCGGTCGACGCGGGCAAGCTGCCCGGCGCGACGATCAGCGTCCAGATCCGGGTCGACCGGAGCGTGCCGGACGTCGCCGAGTACGTACGCAACACGGCGGCGACGGTCGACCCCGGGATGCGCTTCGTCACGCTCGACTCGGTGGAGCGCGACCGCCAGTACGCCAGCATCCAGACCGGTCTCCAGGTCGGGGCGACCGCGGTGCTGCTGCTGATCGCCGCGTCGATGCTGGTCTCCCAGCTGGAGCAGTTGCGTGAGCGCAGGCGGCTGCTCTCGGTGCTGGTCGCCTTCGGCACCCGGCGCTCCACGCTCGGCTGGTCGGTGCTGTGGCAGACCGCCGTGCCGGTGGTGCTCGGTCTGGCGGTGGCGGTCGCGGGGGGCCTGGGGCTCGGCGCGGCGCTCGCCTGGCTGATCGAGAAGCAGGTCGCCGACTGGTGGCTGTTCTGGCCGATGGTGGGCGCCGGGGGCGCGCTGATCGCGCTGGTGACGCTGCTGTCGCTGCCGCCGCTGTGGCGCCTGATGCGCCCGGAGGGGCTGCGCACCGAGTGACCCCCGCGTGATCCGCGTACGGCCGGGGCTCCTGGGGACGGGAGCCCCGGCCGCGTACGTCTCAGTCCTGGTCCGGGCGGTCCACCGGCCGTACCGGCAGCGGCTTCATCGCCTCGCGCAGGGCGGCCGCGAACTCCTCGAACTCGCCGCCCCGCGCCGACCCGGTCCGCATCGCCAGCGCCACCCGCCGGGTGGGCGCCGGGTCCGCGAAGTACCCGGTGGCGAGCGCGTCGTTGCGGCCGGTCTCCACGGTCACGGCGGTGCGCGGCAGCAGCGTCACACCGAGCCCGCCGGCGACCAGTTGCACGAGGGTGGAGAGCCCGGCCGCGGTCGTGGTGACCGGCGCGCCCTGGGTGCGGCCGGCCTCGCGGCAGATGTCCAGGGCCTGGTCGCGCAGGCAGTGCCCCTCGTCCAGGAGCAGCAGCGGCAGTTCGCGCAGTGCGTCCCGGGGGATGTCCGCGCGGCCGCCGAGCCAGTGGTCCTGCTCCATGACCAGCACGAAGTCCTCGTCGAAGAGCGGGATCTCGGTGACGCCCGGCACTCCGAGCGGCACGGCGAGCAGCAGCAGGTCGAGCCGCCCGGCGGCGAGCCCTTCGAGCAGCGAGGAGGTCTGCTCCTCGTGGACCTGGAGGTCGAGGTCCGGGTACCGCTCGTGGACGAGGCGGAGCACGGTGGGCAGGAGATACGGAGCGACGGTCGGGATCACGCCGAGCCGGAGGACCCCGGTGAACGGGGCCCGGACCGCCTCCGCCTCCTCCATCAGCGCGGCGACGGCCTCCAGGACCGCCCCGGCCCGCACAGCGAGCCGCTCCCCCGCGGGCGAGAGCAGCACCTTGCGCGTCGTACGCTCGATGAGCTGGACACCCAGTGCCTCCTCCAGGGTGGACACCGCTCCGGAGAGTGCCGGCTGACTCATCCCGATTGCTGCCGCCGCGTCCCGGAAGTGCAGATGTTCCGCCACGGCCGTGAAGGCCCGCAGCTGGGACAGGCTGGGCTGCTTGACGGGCGACTTACCGGACTGCTTGGGGCGTACGCCCTGATTCACCTGGGTCACTGATAGGTACCTCCGATCATCCGGACCGAGTGTAGCTATTTCTGTGATCAATGCACTCTGTGCCAGGGTAGGAGCCGTCCAACCCTCAGGAAGACCCTCAAAAAGGGAATTCCAGACGTTGCAAGGAGAGCGCGTGCTTACTGTCGGTGACAAGTTCCCCGAGTTCGACCTGACTGCTTGTGTCTCGCTGGAGAGCGGCAAGGAGTTCGAGCAGATCAACCACAAGACCTACGAGGGCAAGTGGAAGATCGTCTTCGCGTGGCCGAAGGACTTCACCTTCGTGTGCCCGACGGAGATCGCCGCCTTCGGCAAGCTGAACGAGGAGTTCGCCGACCGCGACGCGCAGATCCTCGGCTTCTCCGGTGACTCCGAGTTCGTGCACCACGCCTGGCGCAAGGACCACCCGGACCTGACCGACCTGCCTTTCCCGATGCTGGCCGACTCGAAGCACGAGCTCATGCGTGACCTCGGCATCGAGGGCGAGGACGGCTTCGCCCAGCGCGCCGTCTTCATCGTCGACCAGAACAACGAGATCCAGTTCACGATGGTGACCGCCGGTTCCGTGGGCCGTAACCCCAAGGAGGTCCTGCGGGTCCTCGACGCCCTGCAGACCGACGAGCTGTGCCCGTGCAACTGGACCAAGGGCGAGAACACCCTCGACCCGGTCGCGCTCCTCTCGGGCGAGTGAGCTGATACCGACATGGCTCTCGACGAACTGAAGTCCGCCGTACCGGACTTCGCCAAGGACCTGAAGCTGAACCTCGGTTCGGTCATCGGCAACAGCGACCTCCCGCAGCAGCAGCTGTGGGGCACCGTGCTGGCCTGCGCGATCGCCTCGCGCTCGCCGAAGGTGCTGCGCGAGCTGGAGCCCGAGGCGAAGGCCAACCTCTCCGCCGAGGCCTACACCGCGGCGAAGTCGGCTGCCGCGGTCATGGCGATGAACAACGTCTTCTACCGGACCCGGCACCTGCTGTCGGACCCGGAGTACGGCACGCTCCGCGCGGGCCTGCGGATGAACGTCATCGGCAACCCGGGCGTGGAGAAGATCGACTTCGAGCTGTGGTCGCTCGCCGTCTCCGCGATCAACGGCTGCGGCCAGTGCCTGGACTCGCACGAGCAGGTGCTCCGCAAGGCCGGCGTGGACCGCGAGACCATCCAGGAAGCCGTCAAGATCGCTTCGGTGATCCAGGCGGTCGGTGTGACCCTCGACGCCGAGGCCGTACTCGCCGAGTAGTGACACCGGACCACCCCTGACCCACCTGGGTACGGGAAGAGCCCCGGGGACGACCGACCGTCCCCGGGGCTCTTCTTCGCGTTTCCGTCCGCCCCGCTACTCCTGCGGCGGCGGGTTCTCCTTCGGGCGTTCGGCGGGCGAGTCCTGCGGGCCCGGACCGGGTGGCGCGGGCGTGGCCCCGGCGGGCACCGGGTTCATCGAGAGAGCCGTGGAGCCGGTGCGCCCGCCGCTCTCGCCCGGAGGCCCCGGCGTCGCGTACGAACGCAGGTAGCCCACGACCGTGTTGGTCACCGCGACCAGCGGTACGGCCACCACCGCGCCGCCGATGCCCGCGACCAGGCCGCCCGTGGCCACCGCGAGGACCACCGCGAGCGGGTGGACGCGGACGGCGCGGCCGAGGATGAACGGCTGCAGGATGTGGCCCTCGATCTGCTGCACGGCCAGGACCACCACCAGCGCCCACAGCGCCGTCCACACACCTTCGGTGACCAGGGCGACGACCACCGCGAGCGCTCCGGAGACCACGGCGCCGACGAGCGGGATGAAGGCGAACAGGAAGATGAAGACGGCCAGCGGCACCGCGAGCGGCACGTTCAGGACGTAGAGGCCGAGGCCGATGAAGATGGCGTCGATCAGGGCGACGAGCACCGTGCCGCGCACATAGGCGGTCAGGGTGCGCCAGGCGCGCGGTCCGGCCCCGGCGACGCCCGGACGGGCGGCGGCGGGCACCAGCTTGAGCGACCACTCCCAGATGCGCCTGCCGTCGTAGAGCAGGAACAGCGTGGAGAACATCGCCAGCAGCAGCCCGGTGAGGAACTCCACCATCACCGTGACGCCCTGGAGCCCGGCGGAGGTGATCTCCTCGGTGTTGGTGCTGATGGTGTCGCTGAGGTTCTTGGCGATGTCGTTGATCTGCGACTCGGTGACGTGGAACGGGCTGTCGAGCGCCCAGCGCTTCAGCTCGTCGATACCGTCCCGGACCCGGTCCGAGAGCGTGTCGAGGTTCTCCATCACCTGCCACACCACGAACCAGCCGACCAGGCCGATGACGACGAACCCGAGGACGGCGGTCACGGCGGTGGCGAGCCCGTGCGGCAGCCCGAACCGCTTGAGCCGGACCACCGTGGGCTGCAGCATCGCGGTGATGAGCAGCGCGGCCGAGAAGGCGAGCACCACCAGCTCCACGGCGGTGATCACCCGCATCAGGACCCAGAGGGTCCCGGCGAGGACGAGGAGGCGCCAGCCGGCCTCCGCGGCGACCCGCATCCCCCACGGGATCGCCGCCACCGGATCCGGCTTGGCGGCGACCGAGGGGGCGTAGCTGGGGGGCGCGGGCACCTGCCCGGGCTCGTCGTCGGTGTCGGGGACGGCCCCCTTCGCCGTGAACGGTTCATCGTCGGCGGCGGCCCTCGCCCGACGCTCGTCCAGGCGTGCGCCCAGCTCCGTCAGTTCGGACCCGAAGCGGCCCAGCCAGCCCGGCAGTTTTGACATGCTCTCTTTCCTTCCCCCATCTGGGCTTCCCAGCGCTCCGGGTTCACCAGGAAGTGACCGTACAACGCGCGAGGCCCCTCACCGTCTGGACGGTGAGGGGCCTCGCGGGGTTGAGAGGGCAGCGTGTGAACTTCCGCCCGCTTCCCCTAATACCAGTTGTTGGCCTGCCAGAAGGACCAGGCGCCGCACGGGGAGCCGTAACGGCCGTCCATGTAGCTGAGGCCCCACTTGATCTGGGTGGCCGGGTTGGTCTGCCAGTCGGCGCCGGCGGACGACATCTTGTGGCCCGGGAGCGCCTGCATCAGACCGTACGCCCCGGAGGACGGGTTGGTCGCACGGTAGTTCCAGGTCGACTCGTGGTTCACGATGTTGCTGAAGCACTGGAACTGGTCCGCGGGGACCATCTGACGGGCCATCGCCTGGACCTCGGCCACGCTGTACGAGCCCTGCGCGGAGAACGAGGAGGCGTCGCGGACGGAAGAACGGCTGGCGCGCTCGGACTCTTCCTTCTTCTTCGCCTCGGCCTCGCGCTCGGCCTCGATCCGGTCCTCGGCCGCCTGCTTCTTGGACTTGGCGTCCTTGGCTGCCTGGAGGCGGGCGGATTCCTCGGCCGACTTCTTCGCGGCGGCGTCGGCTGCGGACGCCTGGGCGTCGGCCTGCTGCGTCAGCGAAGCGGTCTGGACCTGGGCCTGCTGGCCCGCGGGGATGTCTGCGAGCAGCGTGGTGTCGGCTGCGGCCGCCTCGAAGTTGTTGTCGTCGGCGGCAGGTGTGCCGCCCGCAGCAACGCCTACGACGGCGCCTACGGTGGTGACCGCGGTGGCGGATGCCACGGCGAACCCCCGGACCGAGATCCGGCTCACATGGTGTCCTTCCAGCATCGCCCGCTTAGGTGACCTCGCGGGCGCGTTCGTGCCCCTGGCACTGGCCTCCCTACTGCGTGGGTCACGGGAGGCACGGGCCCGATGGGCAACCCCGGTGAGGAGGCTGCCGCGTGGTACTCGCGGGCGGCATACGGGCGTCTCGTGTTGAGTTGTGTGGTGCGTGGCGCCTCTGGAGGTGCCCAAGTGCCGTATGCGGGGCCTGACGGAAGCAAGACTCTGCCGGACGGGGACGCGTGGAGGCAATTCTGTGTTGCGTGGGAAACGTCACACCCCGTTTGGTCGATCGGTTTTGCGGAAATGACGGCGCAGCACAATGCCGCCCGGCTAAGCTCCTTGGCTCGCCGGGCGGCATCAATGGGACATGCGGGTCAGATGTGGCCCTCCTCCAGCATTTCGGTCACCAGCGCGGCGATCTGCGAACGCTCCGACCGCGTGAGCGTGACGTGCGCGAACAGCGGATGACCCTTCAGCTTCTCGACGACGGCGACGACTCCGTCGTACCGGCCGACCCGGAGGTTGTCCCGCTGGGCCACGTCATGGGTGAGCACGACACGCGAATTCGCCCCGATGCGGGACAATACGGTCAGCAGGACGTTCCGTTCGAGCGACTGCGCCTCGTCGACGATCACGAACGCGTCGTGCAGCGAGCGGCCGCGGATGTGGGTGAGCGGCAGGACCTCCAGCATCCCGCGCCCGAGCACCTCCTCGATGACCTCGCGCCCGGCGACCGCCGAGAGCGTGTCGAAGACCGCCTGCGCCCAGGGGCTCATCTTCTCGGCCTCGCTGCCGGGGAGATAGCCGAGCTCCTGCCCGCCCACCGCGTACAGCGGGCGGAAGACCATCACCTTCTTGTGCTGCTGCCGCTCCAGCACGGCCTCCAGGCCCGCGCAGAGGGCCAGCGCGGACTTGCCGGTGCCCGCGCGTCCGCCGAGCGACACGATGCCGACGTCGCTGTCGAGGAGGAGGTCGAGCGCGATCCGCTGCTCGGCGCTGCGCCCGTGGATGCCGAAGGCCTCCCGGTCGCCCCGCACGAGGCGGACATTGCCCTCGGCCGTCACCCGGCCCAGCGCCTTACCGCGCTCGGACTGGAGGACCAGGCCGGTGTGGACGGGCAGCTCGGCGGCCTCGGGGACGTACAGCGTCTCCTCGCTGAACAGCAGGTCGATCTGTTCCCCGGCGAGGGACAGTTCGCTCATACCGGTCCAGCCGGAGTCCGTGATGGCGAGCTCGGCGCGGTACTCCTCGGCGAGGAGGCCGACGGAGGACGCCTTGATACGGAGGGGCAGGTCCTTGGAGACGACCGTGACGTCGTACCCCTCGGCCTGGAGGTTGCGTGCGACCGCGAGGATCCGTGAGTCGTTGTCCCCCAGCCGATAGCCGGCGGGCAGTATGCCGGGATCGGAGTGGTTGAGTTCGACACGGAGCGACCCGCCCAGGTCCCCGAGCGGGATCGGGGCGTCCAGCCGGCCGTACCGGACCCGGAAGTCGTCCAGCAGGCGCAGGGCCTGGCGGGCGAAGTAGCCGAGCTCGGGATGGTGCCGTTTGGCCTCCAGCTCCGTGACCACCACGATCGGCAGCACGACTTCGTGCTCGTCGAAGCGGGCCATGGCGCCGGGGTCGGCCAGCAGGACGCTGGTGTCGAGAACGTATGTGCGCCGGTCGGGCATGCGGCGCTTGATGCTGTTCACCACGGAAGGACGTACCCCCTCGGACGAGGTCGGGGAGTGCGACGGACGGTCGCGGAGCTTCCCGAAGGGAGAGGACGGACCGGGATCGGGCCCTCGTGCGCGGGCCTGACCACGGCCACCGCGTCGGCCGCACGCTGCGTACGGTCCTTCGTGTGCAAAGGGCCTCCCGGGCGAGCGGACTGGGTGCCGCTCACTTGGTGACGACATCCGCCTGGTTGATGACCGGATGTCGACCTGTCAGGGGTATTCCCTATTCGAACCGAAGCCATGCCGCTGCATATGACACGGTGTGGAGAAGTCCCGGTGGCCGCCCGATGACGCCCTGGTGGTTCAGGCCCCGTAACGCCGGTGCCGGGCCGCGTAGTCGCGCAGCGCCCGCAGGAAGTCGACCTTGCGGAAGGCCGGCCAGAAAACCTCGCAGAAGTAGTACTCCGAATGGGCGCTCTGCCAGAGCATGAAGCCGGAGAGCCGCTGCTCGCCGCTCGTCCGGATCACCAGGTCGGGATCGGGCTGGCCCCGGGTGTAGAGGTGCTCGGAGATCAGGTCGGTGGAAACGACCTCGGCCAGTTCCTCGAAGCTGGTGCCCTTCTCCGCGTGCTCCAGGAGCAGCGAGCGCACCGCGTCCGCGATCTCCTGACGGCCGCCGTAGCCGACGGCGACGTTGACGATTATCCCGTCGATGTGGGACGTCGACTCCTGGGCCTCTTTCAGGACCGTCTGGGTCTCCGGCGGGAGCAGGTCGAGCGTGCCGACATGGTGGACGCGCCAGCGCCCGTCCGCGGCGAGGTTGCGCACGGTGTTCTCGATGATGCCGAGCAGCGGCTTCAGCTCATGCTCGGGCCGGTCGAAGTTGTCCGTGGAGAGCATCCAGAGGGTGACGACCTCGACATCGGTCTCGTCGCACCAGCCGAGCAGCTCGGAGATCTTGTCCGCACCGGCCTGGTGGCCCTGCACGGCGGAGCCTCCGGAGGCCTTGGCCCACCGGCGGTTGCCGTCGAGGATGACCCCGATGTGCTTCGGCACCTGGTCGTGGTCCAGGCGGCCTTCCACCCGGCGCGCGTAGAGCCTGTACACCAGGTCGCGGAAGTTCACTGCGTTCACCCTCTCGGTTCCGTACGGGCCGGGGCCCGCCCTCCCCGTCGCCGGGGGCACATGGGGGACGTCCCCCGCAGGGGACCTCCGCACGACGCGCGCCGCTCGCACGATCCCTGGGCGGTCCGCGCCATTACCACCGGCACAGGCCGCGCTGGCCTTCGCCGCGCCGCACATCGGCATTCCCCGAAGCGGCCACATTACTGCGAGCGGGTCACCAGGGCCCAACCCGGTCTGTCACAACTCCGTGATAAGGAGAGAAACGTGACTGATTACCTCTCCCCCGACCTGTACTACCGTGCCGCCCCCTCGCGCTACGACTCCATGGAGTACCGCCGGACCGGGCGCAGCGGCCTCAAGCTGCCCGCCCTGTCGCTCGGCCTGTGGCACAACTTCGGCGACGACCGGGCGCTGGACTCCCAGCGGGCGATCCTGCGCCGCGCCTTCGACCTCGGGGTGACCCACTTCGACCTGGCGAACAACTACGGCCCGCCGCCCGGCTCGGCCGAGCTGAACTTCGGCAAGCTCTTCGCCCAGGATTTCGCTCCGTACCGTGACGAACTGGTCATTTCCACCAAGGCCGGCTATCTGATGCACCCCGGCCCGTACGGCGAGTGGGGCTCCCGGAAGTACCTGCTGTCCTCGCTCGACGCCTCCCTGAAGCGGATGGGCGTGGACCACGTCGACATCTTCTACTCGCACCGCTTCGACCCGGACACCCCGCTGGAGGAGACGATGGGGGCCCTGGCGTCCGCCGTCCAGCAGGGCAAGGCGCTGTACGTGGGCGTCTCCTCGTACAACGCGGAGCAGACCGCCGAGGCGTCCGGGCTGCTCAAGGAGATGGGCGTCCCGGCCCTGATCCACCAGCCGTCCTACTCCATGATCAACCGCTGGATCGAGGACGACGGTCTGCTCGACACCCTGGAGGCGGCAGGAATGGGCTGCATCTCCTTCGTGCCGCTCGCCCAGGGCCTGCTCACGAACAAGTATCTGCAGGGCATCCCTGAGGGCTCGCGCGCGACCCAGGGCAAGTCGCTGGACCCGGACCTGCTCTCGGACGAGGTCCTGCGCCGACTGCGCGGCCTGAACGACATCGCGCAGGGCCGCGGCCAGTCGCTCGCCCAGCTCGCCATCGCCTGGGTGCTGCGCGACAGCCGGATGACCTCGGCGCTGATCGGAGCGTCGAGCGTGAAGCAGCTGGAGGAGAACGTGGCGGCCCTCGCGGGTCCGGCGCTCACCGCCGAGGAGCTGAAGGAGATCGACACCTTCGCCGTGGACACGGCCGGTACCAACATCTGGGCCGGTCGCGGCTGACGTCGGCTCAACGGGGCCTGCGCGGAAGGAAGAACGGGAGCGGTCCGGGGGCCGCTCCCGGGCCGCACGGAGGCGCCGGTCCCCGACCGCACGGCCGCCGATGCCGGCCCATGAAAAACGGGCCGGTCCGTGGGGGGGGATACGGACCGGCCCGAGGGGGGGTTTCCACCATAACCCTTCGTAAGTGCCGGCGCGTGCCACGCCACGCCATCATTACTCTCCGCATATGCCAGGCTCCGCTGCGGGCAGGCCCCGCCCCACGTCGGCGCTCGCTTCGGGGCCCGTTCCCGGCCCGTTATCGGCCTCCGTATCGAGGGGTCGCCGGGCGCCGTCGCCTTGACGCGTCCGGGGCGCACACGCCGGGGGCGCGGAAGCGGACAGGAGCTGACCTCAAGGTCCTCTAGCGTCGGGGCATGACGACACGATCCCCCGCGCCCGGGCCCGCGACTGCTGCCGTGACCGTGACCTGGGCCGGGGCGAACGCCCGGCGGCTGGCCCGGCAGCACCTCCACCCGGATGCCGCCGCCACCGCGTCGCCCTTCGCCGCGCCGGGCGACGCGGTGGCCGCGATGCTCGGCGCGCACGCCCAGGTGCTGTCGGCGGCCGAGCTGTCCGTGGGGCTGCGCGGGGACGGGCTGACCCGTACGGACGTCCGTACGGCGCTGTGGACCGACCGGACCCTGGTGAAGACGTTCGGGCCGCGCGGCACGGTCCATCTGCTGCCCGCGGCGGACCTGCCCCTGTGGACCGGGGCACTCTCCGCCGTACCGACGGGCCCGAACCCCTTCCCCGAGAACGCCCGGATGACCCCGGACCAGGTGGAGGAGGTCGTCGCGGCGGTCGGCGACGCGCTGACCGGGGCGGAGCTCACGATCGACGAGCTCTCCGACGAGGTCGTCGCGCGCACCGGGCCGTGGGCCGGGGACCTGGTGATGCCCGGATTCCAGGCGATGTGGCCACGCTGGCGGCAGGTCCTGCATCTGGCGGGCCACCGGGGCGCCCTCGCCTACGCCCCGAACCGGGGCCGGAAGGCGACGTACACGAACCCCGGATGCACCCCGCTGCCGGGCACCGGGGCGCTGCCGGCCCTGATCGGGCGGTACCTGTACGCCTACGGGCCGGCGACCCCCGCGCACTTCGCCCGGTGGCTCGCGGCACCGAAGCGCTGGGCGGCCGAGCAGTTCGCCGCCCAGGCCGCATCGGGGGCGATCGAGGAGGTGGCGTTCGGGGAGGCCGGGCCGGCGTGGGTGGTCGCGGGTGACACGGACGTCCCGGACGCGCCGGTGCGGGGTGTGCGCCTGCTCCCCTACTTCGACGCGTTCGCCATCGCCTCGGCCCCCCGCGAGCGGCTGTTCCCGGGCGCGGCGTGGGAGCGGGCTCTCGGTGGCGGGCAGGCGGGGAACTTCCCGGTGCTGCTGGTGGACGGCGTGGTGGCGGGCGTCTGGCACCAGCGCCGCTCGGGCCGCCGGATCGCGGTGACGGTGGAACCGCTGAAGCCGCTGTCCGGGGCGCGGCTGCGGGACCTGGAGGAGCAGGTGGAGCGGGTCGCCGCGATCATGGAGGGGACGGCGGAGCTGACGGTCGGCCCGGTGACGGTGGGGCCGCACGCGTAGGAGCGGGGGGGTGCGTGCGTACGGGGGTAAAGCGGGGGTGCGTACGGAGGTAAGGCGGGGGGCGGGGTGAGTCGGCTGCGCGCGGGCGGAGGCTCAGCCTGTACGCCTCAGGGGCGCGGGTCGAAGCGGATCGCCATCGTGTCTCCGGCGACCACCACGAAGTCCCCTTCCTCGCACCGGATGACGGCCTGGAGCACCTCGCCGCAGTCGTCCCTGACCTCCTGGGTGCCGACGACCGTCCACGCTCCCCCGTACGGCACCGGCGGCAGGAGCGCGGGCGGCGCGTGGTGCCACTGGCTCGCCGGTACGCACCAGTCGGGTAACCGCGGCCAGCTGCCCGGGGTGACGCGCAGCGTCCGGTCGGAGGCGCAGGTCAGCAGGACGGACTGGTCCTCCGCGAGGACGAACTCGACGGCTTCGGGCGCGCCGGCCCGGCCCTCGGGCCGGTAGTAGACGCCGAGGACGGCGGTGATCCTGGCCCCCGTGAGCCAGTCTGCGTTGCCGTGCCGCGCGCGCCCGGCGGGCCCCGCACAGTCTTCCCTCTCCACGGTCATGCCCGCTCCCACTCCTTCACTGTGCGTGCCCCTCGCAGGGTAGGACGGCGGCCCGCCCGATCCCGTTGCCTCCGGGGCACAGCTGAACTGACGTACGGGGTAAGCGGGTTGACCGGTGGTAGGGAATCCGGCCAACGTCACCGGGGCTTGCGGGCTTCGATCAGGAAGCGGGCGGTGCGGGCGAGGAACGGCCCCTCCGTCTCGATCTTCCGGTGCAGCGCGGCCAGTCGGGGACGGTACTGCTCGACGGTGAAGCCGGGCACCATCCAGATCACCTTGCGCAGGAAGTAGACCACCGCGCCGATGTCGCGGAACTCGGTGCGCAGGGTCTCGGAGCGCAGGTCCACCACCTCCAGACCGGCCGCCGTCGCGGCGGCCCGCGCGTCCTCGGGGTGCCGGGCACGACGGACCTCGGGCGGCTGCGGGCCGAGGAAGTACTCCACGAGTTCGAAGACGCTGGCCGGTCCGACCTGCTGGGAGAAGTACGTACCGCCGGGGGCGAGCACGCGCGCGATCTCCTCCCACCACGTGGTGACCGGATGGCGGCTGACCACGAGGTCGAAGGCGGCGTCCCCGAAGGGCAGCGGCGGCTCGTCCTCGTCGGCGACGACGACCGCCCCGAGCGGGTGCAGCAGGGCGGTGGCGCGGGCGATGTTGGGCGGCCAGGCCTCCGTGGCCACGGTGACCGGCGGCAGCTTCGGCGCGGAGGCCAGCACCTCGCCGCCCCCGGTCTGGAGGTCGAGCGCGGCCCGGGCCCGGCCGAGCCGCTCGGCCATCGCGCGGGCGTACCCCCAGGAGGGACGGTCCTCGGTGGCGCGGCCCTCCAGCCAGGAGAAGTCCCACCCGTCCACGGTCACGGCGTCGGCCTCGGCCACGAGGGCCTCGAACCGGTCGCGGGAGGCCGGGGAGTCGAACGTGAGGGGGGCGGGAGCGGATGGTTCGGACATACGGGAATCGTGTCAGCCGCGCCCGGAGCGCGCGACCGGATTCCCGGCGGGCCCGGCCCCTCTCACCCGGCCAGGGCCCCCAGCAGCACTCCGGTCAGCGCCCCGGCGATCATGAACGGGCCGAACGGAATGCCGGTCCTGCGCCCCGCCCGGCGCAGGAGCACGAGGGCGAGTCCGTACGCCGCCCCGAACAGGAACCCGGCGAACCCGCCCACGAACAGCACGGTCCAGCCGTACCAGCCGAGGGCGACGCCCAGGGCGAGGGCGAGCTTCACATCGCCGAAGCCCATGCCGTTCGGGTTGATCAGGAAGAGCAGCAGGTAGAAACCGCCGAGGGCCAGGCCGCCCAGCAGCCCGGAGGTCCAGGACCCGGCGTGCCCGGGGAGCAGTGCCGCCCCGCCCAGCAGCAGGACGGCCGCGGCCGCGAGGGGCAGGGTCAGCGGGTCGGGCAGCCGGTGGACCCGCCGGTCGACGACGGCGAGGAGCACGGCGACGGGGGCCAGTGCCAGCCACCCGACGAGCTCGGGCCGGGCCCCGGTGGCGGCGGCGAGCACGACACAGGCGAGGGCGGTGACGAGGGGGGCGAGGGTGGTGGGGGCGTAGGCGGGGGGTGTGGGGGCGGGCGTGATCTGCGGTTCCGGGCCGGTCGCTTCCGAAGCCGGGGCTCCCGGGCCGGGGGTTTCCGGGACCCGGGCGGCCGGGGCGGCGCAAGGCGCGCACCGGGCCGGGCCGAGCCAGCCGCGGGCCGGGCCGGTGAGCGGGTGGCCGGCGGGGCACGCCGTGCGCCAGGGCTCGTCCGGCTCGACGGCGAACCGGTAGGCGGCACGCGGGATCAGCAGTCCGGTGACGGCACCCCAGACCGCGGCGAGGGCGAGCAGCACGGCGTCCACGGGGCGACCCTAACGGGCCTCGGGACCTGGGGTCTTGGGCCCGAGGGCCCAGAGCGGCCGACCGGGACCCAAGCGTCGCGGTTCCGGGTCCGGGCGCGTCCGTCGGGAGCTACGGTCGGTGCCCATGAGGACATGGCGCGATGGCGACGGGACGCTGACGGTCGACACGGACTCCGGGGCCGGGCCGGAGGGACAGGCGGTGCCGCTGCGGATAGCCGCCTCGTACCGGGCCCGCACCAAGGGGCTGCTCGGGCGGGACGGGATCGAGGGGGCGATGATGCTCACCCCGTGCGGAAGCGTGCACACCTTCCGGATGCGGTTCCCCATCGATGTGGCGTACCTGGACCGGAAGTTCACGGTCCTGGCGGTCACCACGATGAAGCCCGGCCGCCTCGGACTGCCCCGGCTGCGGGCCCGCCACGTGGTGGAGGCGGAGGCCGGGGCGATGGAGCGGTGGGGGGTGCGGCCGGGTGTACGGCTGAAGCTGAAGGCGGCGTCGGCCACCGCGCCGTGAACCGTCCAGGGGCTTACGGCGGGCCCGCGCCCAGCAGGGTCCAGGCGCCGTAGGCCGCGGACGCGGAGGCGAGGGCGGCGAGCACGGCGGCCGTCCGGCCCGTGGTGCGCAGCCGCAGCAGGGCGACGGCGGGCGGGAGCAGGAGCGGGAAGGCGGGCATCATCAGCCGCGGCCGGGAGCCGAAGTATCCGGCGCCGATCAGCGAGATGACGACGATCGTGATCGCGTAGACGAGCACGGGGAGCGGTTGCCGCTGCCGTACGCAGAGGACCACCAGCCACCCCAGCAGCCCGAGCGCCGCGCACAGGCCGAGGGCGGCGGGCCACGGCAGCCCGGCGATGAAGGCGGCGAGCGCGCGGCCGCCGTCGATGTTGTTGCCCCACTGCGCCTGGACGTCGAAGTAGGCGACCGGGCTGCCCTCGCGTACGGCCACGAACACCACGTACGCCAGCCAGCCCATCGGTGCGAGCGCCACGCCCGCGATCATCCGGGCGTTGCGGCGGAGCACCGGGCCGGCGCGGCGCTCGTCGCGGTACTCCCGTACGAGGGTGACGGCGGCGGTGACCGTCAGGGCCGCGATGAGGGCGGCCGCCGAGGGCCGGGTGAGCCCTGCCAGGACGCACAGCGCACCCGCGACGATCCAGCGGCCCTTGAGGACGGCGTACAGCGCCCAGGCGGCGAGCGCGGTGAAGAGCGTCTCGGTGTACGCCATCGACTGGACGAACGCCGTCGGGTAGACGCCCCACAGTGCCGCCAGCACCACCCCCGTACGCCGTCCGCGCAGCTGGGAGCCGACGGCGAAGATGCCCCAGGCGGCGAGCAGCCCGGCCGTCCAGGCGACCAGGAGCCCGGCGCCGCCGAGGGTGAGCGGAGTCACGGCGGAGACGGCGCGTTCGAGAGCCGGAAGCAGGGGGAAGAACGCCAGATCGGAGTGGACGGAGCCGTCGGGGAGGGTGACGGTGTAGCGGTAGCCGTTCTCGGCGATGCGCTGGTACCAGACGGAGTCCCAGCGTCCGCTGAGCGGCCCCAGGGGGTCCTTCCCGCCGGCGGAGGCGGCCGCCCAGAAGACCAGGAGCCCCAGGGCCCGCACGGCGGCGTAGACCGCGAGCGCGGGCGCGGCGGCCCGGAACGCGGCGGCGGCCCGGGACCCGCCGGGAGTGCGGGGGGCCGGGGCCGGGCCGGCGGGCGTCCGGGTGCGGAGCTGGTGATCGGACATACGGCCGATTATGACGTCGGCGACGGGTGGGCCGAGCCACGGGCGGGGCGAGGGCCGGGAGGAGGACGGGCTTCCGGCAGGGGTCCGGGGTGGCGTCCGGCAGGGGTCCGGGCCAGGGTCCGGACCCCGGTCCAGGCCCTCGCCCGGCAGAGGTGCGGGCGGCGCCCGGCCCCCCGTACCGGCCGGGGCCACTCAGCTCTCAGACCCCTCCCACCCCTCCCAGCACCTCGTTCCCGAACACCTTCCACGGCGACATCTCCACCGCGTCCATCACCGCCAGCTGCGGGTGCCGGGCCGCCGTCTCGTCCCGTACGGCGACGGTGTCCGGCCAGGCCTCCAGGTGCGCGGCGCCCTCGATGACGACGCCGTCCCAGTCGGTGGCGGCCGTCGCACCCGCCCGGTCGACGACGAAGCCGATGCACAGCACCGAGGCCCGTCCGACGGTCCGCCGGATGGCGCCCACCGCGTGCTCCCGCTCCGGCTCGGGCAGCTCCCCCACGGAGAACTCGACGGCGACGACACCGGCCCGGGCCCGCCGGATGCGCACCAGGAGGTCGTCACCCCCGTCCGTCCACAACCGGAACCCGACCTCGTGCAGCCGCTGGAGGCCGGCGAGGGACAGCAACTGTTCGCGGGTGACGGGCGAACGGGCCCCGAGGGATGCGGAGTCGAGGCTGACGAGCACCGTGCGGCCGGACGCCGGGTGCACCGGGCGGAGCCCCTCGGCCTCCAGGTCGCCCAGCAGGGTGCGGGCGTCCAGCCGGGTCCAGCCGAGGTGGTACGAGTAGAAGAATCCGGCACCCACCATCGACGCCCACCCCCATCGCTCTCGCTGCTTCGCGCGGCGTCGTGGTCGGCGACCCCCGGCACCTCCGAGCGTACTGAGCGGAGGTCGGGGCTGCGTGGGCCCAGGGACCCACCGCCGGCCCCAAGCGGAACGGCCACCGCACCCCGGCGCAACACCCCTGACGTGCCCCGCACTTGGGCCCGGCTTTGGGACCGGGGGCCCGGGCGGTGGCAGCTTTTCAGCCGTACGCTCTCGGCCGTCGGCAACACGCGCGGGTCGAGGAGAGGGTGCACCGTGAGCGGTGACGGGGGCGCAGGCCGGGGCCGGACCCGGGGAGACCGGAGCGCGGGGCACATACCGCTGGGACGCCACGGCATCGCCGGTTCCGGTGTCCCGTACCCACCCCAACAGGGCAGCCGGTTCTTCGCGTTGACCCGGAGCTGGGTGATCGGCAGCCTGGTCTACCTCGCCCTGGGGTTCGCCACGAGCCGGGTCCTGGTCGATCTGCTGGCCACCAAGGAGCGGCTGGAGTCGTTCGGCTGGCGGCTGGCCCTGCTCCACCTGCCCGCCCTCGTCGTGACGCTGCTGACGGTGCTGGCGGCGACCCGCATCCTTCCCGAGGAGCACCGCGAGTCCTCCCGCACGGTGTATCTGCTCGCGGCCCTGCCCGTACCGCTGGCAGGGCTGCTGTACGGCTTCGCCGTCGCGGGGGACGTCGTCGGCATCGAGGGCGTCCTCATGCCGGCCGTGTCACTGGCGGCGGGCGCGGCGTCGGGGGTGGCCGTCGACCGGCTGCTGGAGGAGCGCGCCACCCGGACCCCGGAGCCGCCCCGGTACGCGTACAACTGGCGGGACAGCGGCGCGACGGCGATGGAGTACCTGGGTGTCGTCGTCCTCGTCACCATGCTGATCGGCGCGATGGCGATGGCCGGGGTCGGCGGCAAGATCGGGGAGCGGCTGCGGTGTGCGATCAGCTCGCTGGCCGGTGGCGGCGGCTCCTGTGCGTCCGGCGGCCAGGACCCCGAGGCCAAGCCGAAGACGGACGCGGACTACGAACCGAAGATGTGCCAGGTCTCCAGCATCTCGGACACGGCGGGCGGGAAGGTCAAGATCGGCTGGTTCGAGTGGGGCGAGGAGTACGGCTTCCAGCAGAAGGTCTCCCAGGCGAGCACCGATGTGAACGGCGACGGCACGGTCGACGGGAAGGACAAAGTCGTCTCGATGACGTTCACCGACGCCGCGTCCGCCGGGGCCACCGCCAGCACTCCGGGCGTCAAGCTCGGCAGCCTGGGCAAGGCGGATGTCGACATCGGCGGGGGCATCAAGATCACCAACGGTGACACCTGGATCTTCGCGAGCGAGGAGGAGGCTCAGCAGATGCGGGACGACATCGAGGAGATGAAGATGTGGGAGACCTCCACCAAGCACAGCGGCGGCTACGGCGGCGGCTGGTACTCCGCGATGAAATGGGCGGAGAAGAAGGAGGACATCGAGAAGAAGATCGGCGACAAGAAGATCTCCTACTCGACCGTCGGCCTCAACGCCTACGCGGACGGCGGACTCTCCGTCAAGGGCGGCGACGAGGACGAGCTGGGCGCGAAACTCGGCGGGAAGGCGACGTTCTCGCCCGAGGTGACGATCACCAAGGACGACGTGAACGGCAACGAGTCGTCCACGTACACCGCCAAGCTCGAACTGGAGGGCAAGGCCGGCGGGAATGTGGGCCCGGTCAAGGGCACGGTGGGCGGCAAGCAGAACCGTACCGGCGCCATCACCGTCACCCGCGACCAGAAGACCGGGAAGATCGTCCGGATCGACATGACACAGACCGTGGAGAGCGGCTCGACGTCCGGCAAGGTCGAGGTCGGGGGCGACAACGGCGAGAGCGGCCAGGACAAGCGGGGCGGCAAGGGCAGCGCGTCGGACTCCTCGGGCGAGACGGGCATCGACGTCGTGACGAACTCGATCGTCTTCGGCAAGGACACGGACGCGGCGACCGAGGCCGAGCGGGGCATCGCGGAACAGTGGCTGGACGGCTCCGGCAACAACACGGCCCCCTTCGCGTACCTCTTCGGCGACCACGGCATGGAGAACCGCCCGGACGGCAACGACCCCTTCCAGCAGCTGATGTTCGAGGACGGGCTGTCCAGCACCATGCGGTACACGGGCGAGAGCGACGCCCAGGAGTTCGGCTTCGAGATCTCCCTCGGGATGAGCCTCGGGTTCTCCCTCTCCACGGAGGAGAAGAAGGAGACACTGACGGACGCGCAGTTCCTCGGGGCCCCGCGGGGCGACGCGCGCACGTATCTTCCGTACAGCTACTGCGCGAACTGAACGGGCGGTGACGGAGTCGATGAGTACGACGACGAGTACGACGACGAGTGCCAGGGCGCGGAACGTGCGGAAAGCCCTGCGGCGGATGACGGCTGTCACCGCGGCCGTCGCGGGGGCGGCCGTGCTGCTGACCGGATGCGGCGGCGACGCGGACAAGGCGTCCGTGCCCGAGGGCTGGGGCACGTTGGAGACCGGCAGCCTGAGCGTCGGCTACCCGGAGAGCGAGGGGTACGCGGAGCAGCCGGCGGGCGAGCGGGCCAAGGCCAACGCGGCCGTCGCGCTGAAGGAGGAGGACGGCATCCGGACCGGCATGGTCTCGGTCCAGCTGGACTTCGCCACGGGCGTGCACGACGCGGCCGGGGCGGCGGCAGCGGCGGGTGCCGGCATCGGCCTCAACTCCACCCGCAAGGCGACGGACGACGTACGCCTCGCGGGCCCGGACGACGCCGGCGAGGCCCGCGAAGCACGCCGGATCGACTACGACTTCACGGCGGACGGCCAGGAGGACACCCCGAACAGGGGGACACCGATGACCGGGGTCCTGGTCGCGGGGGTGGACTCGAAGGGCGTTCCGTTCGTGGTGCGCCTGAACGCGGTGAAGGACGCGGTGGACGCGGAGGACCTGGACGCGTTCGTGGGGTCGATCACGGTGAAGTAGGGCGTGGAAGGGCATGGAGAGGGGCGGTTGGAACGTTGTTCCCCGTGCCGGCCACCTTCTGGGCCACTTTCTAGAGGAGACCTCGCCATGGCAGAGCTGATGATCGACGCCGTCGTGTTCGATGTGCTGGGGACGCTGGTCGACGAACCGGCCGGACTGCGCGCTGGCATCAGCGCGTTCGCCCGGGTCTCGGCCCTGGAGGCCCCCGGGACCGAACGGCTTCTGCTGCTGTGGCAGCGGCACATCGAGCGCGAGCAACGCCGCATCGTCGACGGCGACCGGCCCTACCTCCCGAGCGACGCCCTGGACCGGGAGGCGGCCGAGATCGTTGCGCGGACGGCCGGAGCGGAGGATCCGGCGGCGGTGGCGTCGTTGGCCCGGGCGGCCCGCCGCCTCCCGCCGTGGCCCGACACCGTGGGGGGACTCGCCCGCCTCGCCGGGCACTTCCCGCTGATCGGCCTGTCCAACGCGAGCCGGACGGCGCTGCTGGAGCTGAACGCCCACGCCGGGCTGCGCTGGCACCAGGCCCTCTCCGCCGAGGACACCCGTACCTACAAGCCGGATCCGGCGGTCTACCGGCTGGCCGTCACCGTCGCCGGGCTGCCGCCGGAACGCCTGCTGATGGTCGCCGCCCACGCCTGGGACCTGCGCGGCGCGCAGGCGCTGGGTCTGCGCACGGCGTATGTGGCCCGCCCGGTCGGCGACCCGCCCACGTCCTCGGACCGCTTCGACCTGTACGCCGAGGATCTGGCGGATCTGGCGGATCAGCTCGGGGTGTCCTGAAGGCCGCGGGCCCTGCGGCCCTGCGGCTGCCAGGGATTTTGGGACGCGTTCCGCTTCTCAGGTCAGCGGGCACCCGAGCGGGAGGACGCGTTCGGTCAGCCGGCCGGTGAGATGGGTGCCGGTGACGTCGGCCTCCGCCAGCCAGTCCGCAGCGGTCAGCCGGTCCACGAGGTCCGGCAGGTCGGCGGGGTCGACGGAGCACCAGGAGGACAGGGCGTCCAGGCCGATGCCCTCCCCTCCGGGCCCCAGCCGTCCTTCGCCGTCGGAGCCGGTGGCCAGGGCCAGGGCGAGGAGCCGTACGTCGGCCCCGGTCTTGCCCTTGCGGAGCTTCTTCTCCCCGACGACCCGCTGGGCCCACCCGCTGAGCTTGGGGCGCAGCTTCCTGCCGAACGTGAACGGCCCCGGGTCGTCCTCGTCGGGTGTGAGGGACGGCACGCTGATGCGGGTGGGGTTCTCCGGGCGGGAGGCGATCAGTTCCTCGGCGGTCCCGGAGATGCCGAGCCAGCCGGACTCCACCAACTGCTCCACCAGGTGCTGAGGGTCTTGCAGGGGCAGCCCCTTGATGTCCTGCCCGACGAGGTTGCCGACCCCGGACTGCGCGGTGCGCAGCGTCACCATCACCACCAGCAGGCGCGCCTCGGCTCCCGGCAGGGGGGCGTTCTCGGCCACGTGTGCCAGGACGGCTCGGGCGTGCTTCCACTGCGCGGGGGCGGTCAGCAGCCGTACGACAGCGGGCCCTTCGCCGTCCGGGGCCTGGCCGATGCGGTGCAGATGCTGGAGGCGGGCGGTGGCGGCGGCCTGTTCGGCCCGCTGGGCGTCGAGGCGCAGCCCGGTGTCGGCGGTGGCTTCGGCCCAGGCGTGGAAGGCCTCCGCCTTACGGGCGTGGAGGTCGGCGAGCATCGCGAGGTCGGGTTCGGTGCGGGCCTGGTAGGCGCGGAAGAGCTCGCCGAGCTCGGTGAGTTCGTCCCGGAGCGCGACGGGCCGCAGGTCGTGGGGGACGAGGCGCTGAGCGATCCTCCCGCGCGGGGGGCGCTTCCGCGTCGGCCTTGCGGAGCGGGGGGCGGAGCGGGCAGCGGACCGGGGCGCCGACGCCTGCTGGGGGACGGCGGTGCCGGTGGCGGTGGCGCTGTGCGAGAAGTGCGGGCTGATCGCCGAGAAGGTCGGCGCGTGGACTGAGGGGACTGCGCTGGCTGCGGGGGCTGCGATGTCGGCCCGGAGCCCGTCGTTCCTCGCCGATGCCTCGGCGGCCGGAGCGGTGGCGACGACCTTCGCGGTGGGGTGGGCGGCTGCGCAGCGCGAGCAGCACTCCATGACCTGCCACCAGCGCCCTTCCCGGTCCGTGATGACGGCCAGGACGACCGCTCCCCCGCACCGCCAGGGCACGGGGCGCTCACGCGGCCCGGCGGGGCGGATGTGCGTATGGCACTCCTCGGCCCGACAGGCGCAGTGCACCGAGGGGCGGGGGGCCGGCCCGGCGCGCAGGTGGGCCTTGAGGTGCGCGATCGCCGCCGTACGGCCGGCGGCGGCGGAGGGCAGCACCTGCGCGGCGCAGGCCGGGCGGCTGCACGAGACGCGTACGTCCGCACGGCCACGGCCGACCGGGTCCAGCCGCACCGTCCACCGGCGTCCCGTCACGCGTTCGTTCGTCGCGTGGGCCTCCACACCCATCACACCTTCCTCGACGACTGTTCGTATGCGCACCGCGGCAGCCACCTGCCTGTGCAGGTGTCAGCGGCGCGCGGCGTGTCACAGTCTGCTACGCCGGGCAGTCCGGATTCCGGCCCACAACACCAACGAGGGTCCGCCGTTCGGGTGACGGGCTCGGCGGGCATGTGGCCGGATTCCTGCGCCGGCGGTGTGGCCTCGGCAGACGCGCCCGCGCCCGCCGTCGTGGGGAGAACGACGGCGGGCGCGCGTTTCGAGGTGCGGGGGCCCGGGGGTGCGGAGAGGTCAGGACCCCTCTCCGCGCGGGAAGGAGACCTCCACGCGGCGGTTCTTCTTCCGGCCCTCTTCGTTGCTGTTGCTGGCGATCGGGTACTGCTCGCCGTAGCCCCGGATCTCGTACGTGACGGTGGGGCCGAGCTCCTTCGACAGGACCCCGTGCACGGCGTCGGCCCGCTGCTTGGACAGGACGTCGCCGTGGGCCGAGGAGCCGAGGTTGTCGGTGAAGCCGAAGACGCGGACCTTGGTCGCGTTCTGCTTCTTGATCTCCTCGGCGATGGCGGCGATACGGGCATTGGCCGCCGAGCTGAGCTTCGCGCTGTCCTTGCCGAAGAGGACTTCCGCCTGGAGCGCGAACTTGATGTCGGCGTTGCTGTCCTCGCGGCGTTCCTCGCCGCCGAGGTCCTCGACCACCTGGACGATGTCGAGGACCTTGGACGGACCGAGGGTGCCCCCGTCGGGCATCTTCAAGTCCGGGTCGTTGGGGTCCACCTGAACCGGTGGCACCGACTGCGCTTCGGTTCCCGGGGGGACGCTCGGGCCGTCGTCGGCCAGGGCGGGCGTCGCCCCGAACAGCGTGAAGCTCGCGACGACCAGGAATGAGGCGGCCGACAGCCCTACTGGCTTCATCCGGGTGCGTGTGTGTGTCATCTCTGCCGTCACCCGGAAATCTTCACCGACGTGGTCGCGAACGTCGGCAGCGTGAAGTCGACCTCCGTCGTCGTCTCCGGCGGTGCCGGAAACTGCATGAACACGGATGTAGTCTTCCCGGCCAGCAAAGGCGGAATACCGGTCGTGCACAGGCAACGATTCTCGGTGTCACGCAGGATGTAGTAGCGCTTCTTGCCGACCTTGTCGACAAGAGTCGCACCGGCCACCGAGTTGGGGTTCTTCGCCAGCAGAGCCGTCTCCGTGCCTGCCCACGCGGTCGTGTTCTTCGACTGCGTGCCCTCATTCTTGATCGACGCCTGCAGCGTGATGAATCCACCGGAGTCACGCTTGGCCTGGTGAATGGTCATCACAAGACCGTCGCCCCGGATTTCCGCAAGCTTGGCATTCGGGTCCACGTTCTCGCCGGCAGCGGTGTCCGGCTGCTGTTCGCCCTTCTCCTCCGTGGGCGGAGTAGCAGGCTCGGAGGGCTTCGCCGAGTTCTCACTGCCCTGCTTGGCCTCGTCGCTGCCGCCGTCGTCACCGCAGCCGGTGAGCGCCAGGCTGAAGGCAGCTGCCAAGGAGACAACCGCCAGCGCCCTTCTGCCCGTCGTGGTGTGCCGAATGCTCATGATCCGTTTCCTCTACTCATCGTTCGCTGTCACTGGTCGACCAACCGCACATCGAAGAGGGTCCTGCTCACCGTCTCCCACGGTGGAGGGCTGCCCGGTGCGATCTCAAGAACCTTGCCGTTCCGGCACGTGAAGATGAAAAGGTCCATGATTCCGTCGCTGTTGGCGTCCACAGCCTTCGGGCGGGGGCACCGGAACTCGATGAGCGCGGTGGCCTTGGCCTTGGCCTTCTTGTTCTCCGAGCCGGGCAGTACCGAGGAGTCGACCGCCTTCAGGCCCTGGACCTTGACCGTGATCCGGTCGCGCAGATATCCAGGAGTCGGATAGCACGAGGTCTTTCGGGCGTCGTTGGCCGCCGCCAGACGGTCCGCCTCGAAACAGCCATCAGCGAAAGGTGCGTTGAGGAACAGATCCAACGCGTTGGTGGGGAGCGAGGCGTAGAAGCCCGTCCCGAAGTCGTCGCGTGCCTGCTGGGCGGCGGCCAGAGCAGCGGCGTCGGCCGCGCCCTGGGAACCGTTGCGCAGAGCCGACGCCTTGCCGACAGCGAAGAAGGCCAACGCAAGGAAGAGCAGGCCCGCCACCATCATGATGTAGATGGGGAAGGCCTGCCCTCCGTCGTTGCGAGAACGACCGATCATCACTGAGCCGTGATGGAATCCACCAGACCGCTGATGCGCTCCGAGATCGCGCCACCGATTCCCGTGGCCACGATCGCCCCGATGATCGCCACGACCACCAGAATGATCCCCAGGTACTCGAACGCCGTCTGCCCCCGGTCCTTCGCCGCGTAGCGCTTCTGGATGGCGCTGACGGCGGTGTTGGCCCAGCCGTTGACGCGGACGGCGGTCTTCACGGTGATGTCCGACATGGTGTTCCCCTCCGGGTTCGGCCGACCGGTTGCCGGCCGACTCGCACGTTTCTGCGGTGCCGCCCCCGTTACCGGCTTCCTCCTGGCCGGTGCCGCTGGCGACAGGAGAAACATAGAGGGGAATCGGCACTCCCACAGAGGGCCCGTGGGCCCATTCCCGGGCCCAAAGGGTCTTCTGGGTCCACCCGTTGCGGAATCGCTCGGTCATGGTCACGGCTGCCGCCCGGGGTTCCGGGGCGCGGTGCCGAGCCAGTGGGCGATGGCCTCGCTGCGGGTGGCGCTGTGGAGCTTCGTGAAGATGCGGTTGATGTGGTTCTTGACCGTCTTCTCACTGATGAAGCAGGTGGCGGCGATCTGCTGATTACTCATTCCGGACGCAATCAGGTCCATGACCTCCACCTCCCTCGAACTCAGCCCGTACTGCTGCCTGTTGGGGGTAGGCACCGACCCCCCGGATACAGAAGACTGTCCCACAACTGGTTGCAGTTGCGAAAGGCTTTCCGAAGGTTCGGCGGTGTGCGCGGGCGGTGGGGCCGGTGCCGTCGCCAGTGCCGAGCCCAGGCCCTCGGGGAGCGGGCCCCGCTGGGGCGGTGTGCCGTGGCGCATATGGGCCAGGAGCGCGTCCGCGGCGGTGACGGTGAAGTTGGCGCGGCCGTCCTTCGTGTCGCGTACCGCCTGGACCAGCTGGTTCGCCGTGAACTCGCCGTGCACCAGATAGCCGCCCGCGCCCAGCCGCAGCGCCTCGTGGACGATCTCGCTCTCGCGGCTGTACGTCAGCATCAGCACGGGTGCGATGCCGACCAGGTGCGGCAGGGCCGAGATGCCGTCCACACCCGGCATGCGGACGTCCAACAGAACGACGTCGGGGCGGTGTTCGAGCGTCCTCTCGTACGCTTCCCGGCCGTCCGCCGCCTCCGCGACCACCTGGATGTCCGCCCGGCCGGACAGCAGTACGCCCAGGCCGGCCCGGACCACCGGGTTGTCGTCCGCGACCACCACCCGGAGGCGTTCGGCGGCCGGAGCGGCAGGCCCTGGGAAGAACGGGGATGGGGACGGGCTCGCAGAGGGTCGAGGGTCGGGGGCCGGGGTGAGCGGGATGGGCGGCGACGGGTGCTGGGGGGCGGGGCGGTGAGCCGCCGCCCCGTAGCGGTACGGCGCAGGGGAGACATCGTCCGGCATGCTGCGACCTCCTCTCAGGGTCGAGGGTTACGGGTGGTGGCGTGTCCGTATTCGGGTGCTGGTGCTGGTGCTGGTGCGGAAGCAGGTACTGGTACTGGAGCGGGCCCGGGAGTCGGCGACGGGCTCTCCACGGACCCGCCCATCAGCGCCGCCAGCGGCAGCTCCACCCGTACCTCCGTCCCCTTCTCCGCCTTCCCCCGCCCGATCCTGATCCGGGCCCCGATCGACGCGGCCCGCTCCACCATGCCGACCAGGCCGAAGTGGCCCGCCCGGCGCAGCGCTTCCAGGGTGGTTCCGGCGGGCAGGCCGCGGCCGTCGTCGTACACGGTGACGCGGAGCATGTCGCCCTTCACGCCCGCGAGGACGATCAGGTACGTCGGGGAGGCGTGGCGGTGTGCGTTCTCCATGGCCTCCGAGGCGACCGTGAGGAGCTGGCGGGCCACCGCCTGGGGGACCGGGGGGACCGGGGTCTCCTCGGACAGGCGGCGGAAGGTGGCCGTGATCGGGTGGCGGGCGGTGAAGTCCTCCGCCTGGGCGGCCAGTTCGGCGACCAGGTCGACGCCGTCCTCCAGGCCCTGTTCGCGGCGCAGGTCCGTGAGCAGTTCCCGGGACTCGGCGGCGGCCCGGCGGGCGGCCCGGGCGACCAGCTCCGCCTGGAGCTTCACGGTGGGCGGGTCCATGCGGTCCGCCGAGCCCGCCAGACCGTCGGCGGCCAGCGCCAGGCCGTGCAGGGTCTTGGCCACCGAGTCGTGCATCTCCCGTGCCAGACGGGTGCGTTCGCCCTCCACCGCCTCGCTCACCGCCAGCCGCGCCCGGGTCTCGGTCAGCGCCTGGGTGGCCGTCCCGAAGCGCAGGAGCAGGTTCCGCAGGGTGACCCCGACCGCCCCGGCGATCACGCAGAAGCCGGGGAGCAGGAGCGCCGTCGCTCCGCCCGCCTCCAGTTTCGGGACGCTGGCGTACACGCCGACGACGATGACCACCTGGAGCGCCGCGAAGACCGCCGCGCCGCGCCAGCCGTGGACCAGGCCCGCCAGCAACGGGGTGCAGACGGTGACGTAGGCGAGGGTCGACTCGGGGGTCGCCGTGATCAGGAGCAGGGCGCCGAAGAGCGCGTCGACGGCCAGGAGCCAGGGGTGGCGCAGCAGGATCGGGCCGAAGCGCTCCCAGTCCCGGAACAGGACGTACGAGCCCATGAAGGTGACCAGGATCGCCGAGCCGATGAACCACGTGGGCAGGCCGGGGGCCGTATGGCTGATGGCGTACGGAGTCGCTATCGCGATCATCGCCAGCCGGAAGCCGAAGACCTGGCGGCACATCGCCTGGAGCGCGTTGACCTGGATGGCGAACGCCGGGCGGGCCGGGGTGCCGGTGTGGGCGCGGGTCAGTTCCGCGGCCAGTCCGGGATGCGCGCTGCCGAGCTGGTATGCCATGTGCCTGTCACCTCCGTCTCGTGGTCCGTACGAGGACTCGCGCTCGTGTCCCGTATCCGTCGCGTGTCCCGTAAAGCTGCTCCTGGGTCTCCGTCCCCATCCCGCCCGTCGTTCATGTCACCCGCCCGTGAGTGCCCCGAAGTCGACGTCGGCTCCGTACACGAATCCGACCGTGAGCAGCAGGAGCGTGCCGGGCAGCAGGAACGTGGTCACCGCGAACGTCGCCTTCGGGACCGCCTTGGCCGCCTTTCGGCGGGCGTTCTGGGCGTCGGTGCGGCGCATGTCGTTGGCGATCTGGATCAGCGTCTCGACGATCGGAGCGCCCAGCTCCTCGCCCTGCTGGAGCGTCGTGACGAACATGGCGACCTGTTCGGAGTCGTTGCGTCTGCGCAGTTCCTCGAAGGCCTGACGGCGGCTGACGCCCATGTCCATCTGTCGGAGCGTGATGCGCAGTTCGTCGGACCACGGGCCCTCGTACTTCTCCGCGACCCGGTCCAGCGCCTGCCGGAAGCCGAGTCCGGCGGAGACGACGACCGCCAGGACGTCGAGG
This sequence comes from Streptomyces globisporus, assembly GCA_014649555.1. Classification (GTDB taxonomy): domain Bacteria; phylum Actinomycetota; class Actinomycetes; order Streptomycetales; family Streptomycetaceae; genus Streptomyces; species Streptomyces globisporus. The sequence continues at coordinate 699,339 of BMTG01000001.1, forward strand.
AAGTCCGGCAGGGTGCGTTCGATGTGCTCGCGGCGGACCCGGATCGCCGACCAGATGCCCGCCTCCACCCAGAACAGGCCGAAGGCGACCATCAGGAGGGCCAGGAACAGTTGGCCGCGCAGGAGCATGGAGAACGCGCCCAGCAGGCCCAGCGCGCCGTACACCGCGCGGCGGGCGGCGTAGCGGTCGATGGTGAGGCCGCCGGGGTTGCCCGCCAGGTCGATCTGGCGGCGCTTCTTGTTGACGGCCTTCGGGCCCATCATCCGCAGGACCGCGGGGGCCCACCGGATGCCGAGGCGGTCGATGCCGGAGCCGACCGCGCCGGTGCGGGTGGCCCCGGATTCGAGGGCGACGGCCAGGTCGCCGGGGAGCTTGGCGTCGGCCCGGTACATCCGGATGCCGTGGATGGCCCCGTACACGGCGAGTCCGACGACGAGAGCTAGCAGCAGGTCCATGGCGGTTCTTCCCCTCAGCTCGTCAGACGTCGATACGGGACAGGCGGCGGATGACCACGAAGCCGATGGCGTACAGCACGATCGCCACGACCACCGCCGCCTGGCCGATGAACGCGCCCGTCATCCGGTCCAGGGCGCCGGGCATGACCGCGTTCATCAGGAGCATCGCGCCGATGCCGAAGATGGGGACGGCGTAGGCGGTGACGGTGACCTGGGAGAGCTGGGTCTTGACCTCGCGGCGGGTCTCCTTGCGCTCCTCCAGGGTCTCGGTGAGGTTGCGCAACGAGCTGACGACCGTACCGCCGGCCCGGTTGGAGAGGACCAGCGTCGTGACCAGGACGACCAGTTCGCGGGAGGGGAGGCGATCCGTCAGTTCGCTCAGTGCGTCCTCCAGCGGTTCGCCTACGGCCAGGCGCCGTGCCACCCGGGCCAGTTCCTCGCCCGCCGGGTTCTCCAGCTCCTCGGCGGCCATGGACAGCGAGGTGCGCAGGGCCAGGCCCGCCTGGGTGGCGTTGGCGAGGATGCGGGAGAGCTCGGGGAGCTGGTTGATGAAGCGCTCGGTGCGCTTGATCCGCTGCCAGTTGAGGAACGCGTTGGTGCCCCAGAGGCCGATCAGCGCGGCGACCGGGCCGAAGAACGCGGCGAGCATGGAGGAGGCGATCATCCAGAGCCCCGCCATGGCGACGACCGCGTAGACGAGGAACTCGCCGGGCGTGATGTCCAGGCCGGTCGCGGCGAGCTTCAGCTCCAGTTTCCGGCCGAGTGCGGTGCCGCGCAGCCTGCGGTCGAGCCCCTTGAAGCGGCGGATGCGCCCCGTCTCGGGGATCTGCCCGACGTGCGAGAGCCGTTCGACGAGGGCATCGCGGTCGGCCTTGCCGCCGGAGTAGGCGTACAGGCCCATCACGCCGAGCACGCAGCACAGCAGCGTGACGCCGACGGTGACCAGGGGGAGGTTGACGTTGTCCATGGCGCGGTACCTAGTTGGCCTCTCGGGTGGCGAGCTGTTCGGCGGACTGGGCGACGCCGAACGCCTGCGGGATGGGCTGACTGGCCAGGTAGAGGCGCTCGGCGAGCCTCCGGGGCAGCGGGAGGTACTGGAAGTCGCCGTGGATGCGACCGTCCGGGGCCATCGGTTGCGCGTTGAAGCGGGCGACCGTGACGATGCGGTACGGGTCGCGGCCGTGGCTGTCCAGGACGGCGATCTCAGTGATCTTCCTGGCGCCGTCGGCGTGCCGGGTGAGCTGGACGATCACGTCGACGGCGCTGTTGATCTGGTCGTGCAGCGCCTCGAAGGGGATCTCGACCTCCGACATCGAGGCGAGGGTCTGGAGCCTCATCAGCGCGTCCTCGGCGCTGTTGGCGTGGACGGTGGCCAGCGAGCCGTCGTGACCGGTGGACATCGCCTGGAGCATGTCGAGCGACTCGCCGCCTCGGACCTCACCGACGACGATCCGGTCGGGGCGCATACGCAGCGAGTTGCGGACCAGGTCGCGGATGGTGATCTGCCCCTTGCCCTCGACGTTGGCCGGGCGGGACTCCAGCCGGATCACATGGCTCTGCTGGAGCTGGAGTTCGGCGGAGTCCTCGATGGTGACGATGCGCTCGGCGTTCGGGATCAGCCCGGAGAGCGCGTTGAGGAGAGTCGTCTTGCCGGTGCCGGTGGCCCCCGAGACGATGATGTTGAGCTTGGCCTGGACGAGCCCGGCGAGCAGCACCAGCATCTGTTCGTCCAGCGAGCCGAAGCCGATCATCTCCTGGAGGGTGAAGGAGCGCGGGAAGCGGCGGATGGTGAGCGTCGCGCCGGTCAGCGACAGCGGCGGGATGATCACGTTGACACGTTCGCCGCTGGGGAGGCGGGCGTCGACCATCGGATTGGACTCGTCGACGCGGCGGTTGACGGTCGACACGATCCGCTCGATGGTCTGCATCAGCTGCTCGTGGGAGCCGAAGCGCATCGGAAGCTGCTCGACCCTGCCGTTGCGCTCGACGAAGATCTGGTCGGGGCCGTTGACCATGATCTCGGTGATGGACGCGTCCTCCAGCAGCGGTTCCAGGATACCGAGGCCGAGCGCCTCGTCGACGACGCGGCGGATGAGCTGCGAGCGCTCGACCGTGGAGAGGACCGGGCCCTCGCGGCTGATGATGTGGCCGAGGACGCGTTCCAGCCGGGCCCGCCGGTCGGCGGCGGCCAGCGAGGACATCTCCGCGAGGTCGATCTCCTCCAGCAGCTTGGCCCGGTAGGTGGCCACCAGGTGGCCGTCCTCCCGTGCCCCACCCTGCTCCTCCGGAGCGGTCATGCGTGCCCGCAGGCTCATGTGCGTAACTCTCCTCGTCGGGTCGGAAATCCCCGGGCGGGCCGGCGTCAGAAGCCGAAGCCGGATTTTTCGTTGGGCATGGTCGTACTCCGCTCGGCCCACCAGCCGTCCAGCCCCGGCACGACGGAGGGCACCCTGACCCGGACCGTGACCGTGATGTCCTGGCCGCCGCTCTCGCGGTAGCGGAACCCGCCGCTCTCCACCCAGTCGCTCACGGCGTCGCGGGCGTTGGACTGGCCGCTGCCACGGGCGTCCACGCTGGCCGCCGTACGGGCCCCGGCGCGGGCGGCGGTGCCCGCCTGGCTGGCGGCGTACGCGGCGAGGCCGAGCTGAATGGCTCCCATCGCGACGAGGAGCAGCAGGGGGAGGAAGCCGAGGTACTCCATGGCGACCTGGCCCCGGTCGCGGTCGGTCCCGCGGTGCGGGCGCGTCGTCGTCACTGGTCCTCCCTCGGCGATCCGGCCTTGCCGGTGATCTTTGTGTCGAGGTCGAACAGGCCCGGCACCAGCACCGGGACCTTCAGCTCCACCGTGGCCTCGTACAGGCCGCTGCCTCCGCCGCAGTCCACGTCCGCCGCCTTGCGCCAGGCGCTGGGCAGATCCTTCAGCGCTCCCTGCCTGCACGCCGTCCCGGGCGCGAACTCCGCCCCGCTGCCCTTGCGCGCGCCCACGTCCGCCGCGTTGCCCGCGAGGCTGAAGGTGTAGCCGATCAGGGCGCACTCCCAGAGCACGAGCATGATCAGGATGATGAAGGGGGTCATGCCCAGGAACTCGACGGCCGTCTGGCCGCGGTCCCGGCCCCGGCGGTCACGTAGGGCGGTGATCCGCCCCCGTATGCCGCTGCGAGCTGTTCTCGTGGTGGTCATCGCTCAACGTGTCCCCTCGGAGTCTCCGGCGCCGCGGCCGGAGCCGTCGCGCCGGCGGCGCGGGCGTCCGATCGAGCCCCGGTCGTTCTTGAAGGCGCCGCTGTTCCGTTTGACCAGGGCACCGCCGCTCTTCTTACCCGTCGCACTCTCCTTGACGATGCCCAGCTCTCCGGCCAGGCCCCAGAGCGCCTGTTTGACGGTGCTCTTGGCGTCCAGTTCGTGCAGGCGTCCGGAGTCGATGGACGCCTGGAGCTCCTTGAAGTTCGCGGGGACCGCCGCCGAGGCGACCCGGGTGCCGGTGATCTTCTGGATCAGCGGCGGCTGGATCTCGGTGTTGCGGGTGAAGCGGTTGACGAGGGTGACCGTCTCCTCCGCCTTGCGGATCTGGAGCCGTTCCCACATCCGTACGACGCGTTTCGCGCCGCGCACCGCGACCACGTCGGGGGTGGTGACCAGCACGGCCACGTCCGCCATCTCGACGGCGGCCGCGTTGGCCCCGTTCATCTGGCCGCCGCAGTCGATGACGACGATCTCGTAGCGGGTGCGCAGGGCGCTGACGATCTGGCGGGCCGACCGGTCGCTGACCTCCTCGCCGCGCTCGCCCTCGCCGGGGGCGAGGAGCAGGGCGAGGCCGGTGGAGTGGGAGAACACCGCGTCGGACAGCACCCGCGGCGATATGTCGGTGATCAGGGCGAGGTCGACCAGCGAGCGGCGGAACTGGACGTCGAGGAACGAGGCGATGTCCCCGGTCTGGAGGTCCATGTCGACCAGCGCCACCGTGTTGCCGGACGCCTGAGCGGCCAGGGCGAGTTGGATGGCCGTGACGGTCGCGCCGACACCGCCCTTGGCGCCGGTGACCGTGACCACGGTGCCGCCGGGGCCGGTGAAGACGTCGTTGCCGGAGGTGAGGTGGCGGCGCACCCCGGCGGACCACTGGGCGGCCGCCTGGACTCGGTTGGCGAGTTCCTCGTAGCTCAGCGGGAGGGTGACCAGGCCGCGGGCTCCGGAGTCCATCGCGTCGGCGAAGAGGTTCGGGCTGGCGTCCGCGGTGATCAGGACGACGCCGACGGACGGGAACCGCAGCGACACCTCCCGGATCAGCTCCAGGGCCGGCACCGGGCCGATCCGCTCGTGGACCAGCACCACCTCGGGCAGTTCGTCGAGCGCCTCGCCCGCGAGGCGCGCCAGGGTGTCGATGAGCTGGGTGGAGTCGCCGACCGGGGTCGCCGGTTCCGCGTCGGGCAGCTGGCTGAGCAGGGTGGTGACGGAGCGGGCCGCGTCGATGTCGCCGACGGCCGGGAGGATTCTGGTGGTCATCCCGTCCTCACTTGTCCTTGTCGAGCGTGTAGGTGCGGTCCCCCGGGCGGATGGTGCCGTCGCTGCCGGGGGCGACGAGCGCCAGGCGCACATGCTCGGCGAACGACTCGGCGTAGGCGACGCGCTGGGTGTCCAGCGTGTTCAGGGCGAAGGTGATCGGCACGGCCTCGGTGGCCCGGGTGCCCCGGTCGTCCGCGCTCGGGTCGAGGGCGGTGAGCTCGCCGACGTCCAGCACCTTGGCGTTGGAGACGATGACCTTCGACTGGGCCGGGTCGCCCTGCTGCTCACCGGCGAAGGTGGCGTAGATGTTGACCGTGGCACCCGGCGTGATCTTGCCCGCCACGCCGGTCGAGGCATCGATCATGATCGCGATCTCCTGCTCTCCGGCGCGGAGTTCGGGCTTGCGGACCATCATGTCCGACTGGAGCAGCGAACCTTGGCGGAGTTCGGTGACCGCGATCTTCGACTCGACCTCCCGCAGGTCGGTCACGGCGTTCTCCGAGAGCCACCGTTTGGGCATCTTGATCTTCTCGAACTGGCCGCTGTTCAGGGCGGTGTACGGCGCCACGTTGGTCTTCAGCTGGTACGCCGTCACCTCGGGCCCGACCTTCGAGTTGACGTCGCTGATCACCGAGAGCACGCCGGCGAAGGCCGCGAAGGCGCACAGGACCGACAGGAGCAGGAGTATCACGCCGCGGCGCTGGCGGGAGTTCATGGTCCGGACAACCTCGTTCGAATCGGATGCGTGGAGCGGACAGCGGACAGAGTGAGCGGTGCTGCGGAACGGGCACGTGCGGTGGAGCGGGTACGTGGTGTGGAGCGGGTGCGTGCGGTGGAGCGGGTACGTGCGGTGGAGCGGTTACGCGCTTACATCTACGGCTACGGCTACGTCCACTGCGGCCGGGAGGAGGCGGCGGGGTGGGAGCGCCGGGCGGGGACGGTGGGCGGGGAGCGGTCGCGTCAGGGGCCCGGTGATTCGTCGGCCCCATGGTGTGGGACACCGGCGGGCAGCGCGCGGTTCTCCGAAACCGGGAGTGGTGCGGAACAGAATGCGCAGCGGTCGCCGATGAGTTCCATGGCGCACCAGTGACACTTTTCCCGGCGTACGGAGGAGACCAGCTGGTAGAGCACGGAGAGGTCCGGGAGATGGGCGGCGAACTCCACCAGTTTTCCCGTACCCCACCAGCGCGGCGAGTCGGCCGGGACCGAGGTGTCGTGAATGGCCTGGACCTTCCAGGCGGGCGCAAGGGTCTCCTGTACCCACGCCGACTGCAGATTCCCTTTGGCCACCAGAAGATGCGTACCGAAATCCGGACCGGCGAGCGGTTCGGCGGCCGGACCCACTTTCACCAGCTGCGGCTCGGGGCCGGCGAGCACGGCGAACTGGGACCCGGGGACCCAGGACTTGGCGTGGCTCTTGAGGCTGACCGGGACCCGGTCGAGCCGGGCGACGGAGTTGAGGAGGGCGCCCGCGTAGATGTAGTGCGACAGCAGCCGGGCGGCGGAGGCGACCACCCCGGGGCTGAAGTCGCAGATGGACAACTGCCGTAGCTGGCGTACCAGTACGGCGACGCCGAGGGGCGGGAGGTCCACCTTGACCAGGGCGATCCGGTCGCTCTCCAGCACCGAGCGGATGGAGTGGAGACGGCGTTCGTGCTCGGGCCGGATGCCCGAGGGGTAGAGGGCGATCACATACCCGTGCTGTTCCAGCAGCAGGTGCATGTCGCCGATCGCCAGCTCCAGCACCTGGGCCTCGGGGGCCTGGAGCAGAGCGGCGGTCGGTGTCTGCTGGTCGGTCGGCGGCAGCACCAGGTCTGCGCTCGTCACTGCTATCGCGGTCGGCACGCTCTCCCCGTTTCGGCTCCGGTCGACGTGGGGACGCCGACCGCAATCGCTCCTGCTCCGTGCTCCTGCCCCAGCACTTTAGCCACGTCTCACCAGGCAGAGAACAGTTATCGGAGACCAGTACGGCACCATGCGAACACCGTTCCAACAGGGGCCGGGTGCTAAACGGGATGAAATCGATTTCCCTCAACTCAACTGCCACTGCGGAGCGTTACCGGATCCCGCGTCCGCTTTTCGATCATGTATCCATTCGCGCACGTCATCCTGGATTTCGGGGCGATGGACTCCCTTTTCGTAAGGGCGTTTCCGTGACCGTCCGGAGATCTTCCGCAAGATCACTCGTGCGGGGGGCGGAGTGCGCTCGCGGTGTCGCTCGCGGACCGGGAATCAGCCGCCCGGCACCCCCGTACGGGGGTGACCGCACCCCCTCGCGCTCGCCTCCACGGACGGCCTTTCACCGCCAGAGGTCTTGACAACTTGATTGGTCTGGACCAGTTTATGCGCACTGCACCGCACCGCCCATCCCCGGCACCCCCAACTCCCCCCGGAGGCACCAGTGGAACGCTCAGCAGGCCGCAGCCGCAGAAGACGCCGCCGCTCCCGGCCGGTACTCGGCGCCACCCTCGCCGTCGCCACGGCGGCCGCCCTGACCGTCACCGGGCTCGTCAGCACCGCCCAGGCCGCCGACATCAACAACGCCAAGAACGCGGGCTTCGAGTCGGGCCTCGCCAACTGGTCCTGCTCCGGGGGCAGCGGCGCCGCCGTCTCCTCCCCCGTGCGCAGCGGTACGTCCGCGCTGAAGGCCACCCCGGCCGGCCAGGACAACGCCAAGTGTTCGCAGTCGGTCAAGGTGAAGCCCAACTCGACTTACGCGCTCAGCTCCTGGGTGCAGGGCGGTTACGCCTACCTCGGTGTGAGCGGCACGGGAACCACCGACGTCTCCACCTGGACGCCGGGCTCCTCCTCCTGGACCAAGCTCTCCACCAGCTTCACGACCGGCGCGAACACCACATCGGTGACCGTCTACACCCACGGCTGGTACGGGCAGGCCGCCTACTTCGCCGACGACGTCGAGGTGACCGGGCCCGACGGCGGGGGCGGCGAGGAGCCCGGACCGGTCATTCCGGCGGCCCCGGCCGGCCTCACGGCGGGCGCCACGACCACGTCCTCCGTCGCCCTGTCCTGGAACGCGGTCTCCGGTGCCACGGGCTACAAGGTCTACCGGAACGGCGTACAGGCGACCACCTCCACCGGGACCTCGGCGACCGTCACGGGCCTGACCGCCGACACCGCCTACCAGTTCTCGGTGAGCGCCACCAACGCGGCCGGCGAGTCGGTCAAGTCGGCGGCCATCAGCGCCCGTACGGCGAAAGAGGGCACGGGCCCCGGGCCCGGCCCCGCGGTGCCCAAGCACGCGGTCACCGGCTACTGGCAGAACTTCAACAACGGCGCGGCCGTCCAGAAGCTGACCGACGTCCCGGCCGACTACGACATCATCGCGGTCTCGTTCGCGGACGCCACGCCGACGCCGGGCCAGGTCACCTTCAACCTGGACACGGCCGGGCTGAACGGCTACACCGACGCCCAGTTCCGGGCCGACATCAAGACCAAGCAGGCCCAGGGCAAGAACGTCATCATCTCGATCGGCGGCGAGCTGGGCACGGTCCGGGTCGACAACGACGCCTCTGCCACCGCGTTCGCCAACTCGGTTTACGCGCTGATGCAGGAGTACGGCTTCAACGGGGTCGACATCGACCTGGAGAACGGTCTCAACGCCACCTACATGACGAAGGCGCTGCGCCAGCTGTCGGCGAAGGCGGGCAGCAAGCTGGTCATCACGATGGCTCCGCAGACGATCGACATGCAGTCGACGTCGGGCGAGTACTTCAAGACGGCGCTCAACATCAAGGACATCCTGACCGTCGTCAACATGCAGTACTACAACAGCGGTTCGATGCTCGGCTGTGACGGCAAGGTCTACTCGCAGGGTTCGGTGGACTTCCTCACCGCGCTCGCCTGCATCCAGCTGGAGGGCGGCCTCGACCCGTCCCAGGTCGGCATCGGGGTCCCCGCCTCCACCCGCGGCGCGGGCAGCGGCTACGTCAGCCCGTCCATCGTGAACGCGGCGCTGGACTGCCTGACCAAGGGCACCAACTGCGGCTCGTTCAAGCCGTCGAAGACCTACCCGTCGCTGCGCGGCGCGATGACCTGGTCGACGAACTGGGACGCGACGGCCGGGTTCGCCTGGTCGAAGGCGGTCGGCCCGCACGTCCGCAGCCTGCCGTAACCCGTAACACCGACGCATCCTCGAAACCTGCAGCGCCGCCGCTCCCCCGGCGGCGCTGCGGCGTTACGTGGGCACGCGCCCGTCACCAGGGCAGATCGCGCACCTGCTGGACGCACAGCACGACGAACAGCAGCCCGGAGAGGGCGAGCATCCCGTTGCTGACCCATCCGTTACGCCATTCACCGGGCGTACGGGAGGAGTTGAGCAGCCAGATCAGGGTCAGGGCCAGGAACGGCATGAAGAACGCGCCGAGCACCCCGTACGCGATGACCAGGCCGAAGGGCTCGTCCAGCCAGAGCAGCGTCATCGGCGGGAAGGTCAGCCAGAGGAGGTAGGCGCGGAAGGGCAGCGAGCGCTGCTGCCGCTCGGTGGCGGCCGGTCCGGCGTGCTCCTCCGCCTGCTGCGCCCCGGCCGCCGGGGCCCGGAACCGCTCGACGAAGTCGGCGAACATCAGGCTCACCCCGTGCCAGACACCGATCAGCGACGAGAACGACGTGGCGAAGAAGCCGACCAGGAAGAGCTTGGCGGTGCCCGCGCCGAAGCGGTCCTCCAGCACCTTGCCGAGGTCGACCAGCCCGCGGTCGCCTGAGGTGAGGGCGATCTGCGAGGCGTGCAGGAGCTCGGCGCCGACGATGAGCATCGCCACGACGAAGAGCCCGGTGGTGATGTAGGCGACCCGGTTGTCGAGCCGCATCACCTTCATCCAGGAGGAGTTGCTCCAGCCCTTGGCGTTGACCCAGTACCCGTAGGCCGCCATCGTGATCGTGCCGCCGACGCCGCCGATCAGCCCGAGGGTGTAGAGGAGCGAGCCGTCCGGAAGCACGGGCAGCAGTCCGGCGAACGAGGCCCCGACGTCCGGGACGACCCGGATGGCCACGTACACGACCACCACGAACATGATGCCGATCAGGACCGTCATGACCTTCTCGAAGACGGCGTACCGGTTGAACCAGACGAAGACCAGCCCGATCAGCCCGGTCACGATCGCCCAGAACTTCAGCCCGGGACCGTCGGGGAACAGCGCCACGATGGGCAGGGCGCTGGAGGACATGGCCGTCGCCCCGTAGATGAAGCCCCAGACCACGACGTAGATCGCGAAGTAGACCGTGGTCCACGGGCCCAGGCTGCGCCAGCCGTCGAAGAGCGTGCGCCCGGTCGCCAGGTGCCAGCGGCCGGCGGCCTCGGCGAGCGAGATCTTGACGACGCAGCCGATCACCGCCGCCCACATCAGGGTGTAGCCGAACTTGCTGCCCGCGATCAGCGTCGCGACCAGGTCGCCGGCCCCGACCCCGGTCGCCGCGACGACGATGCCGGGGCCGATGTACTTCCAGCTGGACTTACGTGGTCGGGAGGCCGGCTCCCCTGTCTCTGTGGTTGCGCTTGTCTCCGCCATGCCGATCAAGGAAGCGCAATCGGCGGGACAGCACAAGGGGTGTGCACGGAATCGGTGGGCCGAGACCCGCCACGAGGTGGGATCAGCAACCATCAAGCAGTCCCGGGAAAGCTGGACGCGGCCCGGACGGCTTGGCGCAGCGCGTACGCGACAGCCGGTTCACCGCGCCGCCGATCACGGCGGGACACGGGGTCAGGGCTTGCCGGCTGCCTGCCCTGCACCGCGATCCCTTGGATCGGATACTGGCCGCCCGGGCTCGGACCGAGGGAATGACCACCGTCACCCGCGACAAGTGGATCCCGCAGTACGACGTCTCCGTCATGGCCGTCTGAACGGGGCGGCCGGAGCACAGGGCATGCCGCGCGGGGCGGCGTAACGTAGGACGCGAGACCCACCGGCCGGCAGCGAGCGGCGGACAGGGGGAGGGAGCGAGCGCCCACGGGGGCGGAGCGGGCGCGGTTCCGGCGACACGTTGCGGGCTTCCGAAGGAGGCGCCATGTCGCACACGATCGAGCGGACAGCGGATCCGGTACGGCAGGAGGAGTTCGCCGGACGGATGGTCCGGGTTCTCAACGATTCCTGCCTCGGTTATCTGTGCAGCCTCGGGCACCGGACGCGGCTGTTCGACGTGATGGCGCAGCTGCCGCCGTCGACCAGCGAGGAGATCGCCGAGGCCGCCGGGCTGAACGAACGCTATGTGCGCGAGTGGCTGGGCGGGGTGACGGTGGGCGGGATCGTCGTGTACGACCCGGCGGACGGCACGTACGGGCTGCCGCCCGAGCACGCCGCGTCCCTGTGCCGCGCCGCCGGGCCGGACAACCTGGCCTCCTTCCTCCAGGACCTCGCGCTGATCGGGCTGGTCGAGGACGAGGTGGTCGCGGCGTTCCGGGACGGGGGCGGGGTGCCCTACTCCTCATACCCGAAGTTCCAGGAGCTCCAGGCCGAGGAGACGGCCCGGGTGTACGACGCGGCGCTGGTCGACGCGATCGTCCCGCTGGTGCCCGGCCTGCCGGAGCGGCTGGGCTCCGGCGCCGGTCTGGACGTGCTCGACGTCGGTACGGGTCAGGGGCACGCGGTGAATCTGCTGGCGCGGGCGTTCCCGGTCAGTCGGTTCACCGGAGTGGACATGTCGGAGGGCGGTATCGCGGCGGCCCGGGAGGAGGCGGCGCGGCTGGGCCTGCGGAACGCGCGCTTCGAGCTGGCTGACGCGGCCGCCGTGACCGGCCCGTACGACCTGGTGACCGCCTTCGACGTGATCCACGACCTGGCCCGCCCGGCGGAGACCCTGGCGGCCGTCGCCGGTGCGCTGCGGGACGACGGGGTCTTCCTGATGGGGGACATCGCGGCCTCCAGCCGACTGGAGGAGAACCTGGACCTCCCCCTGGGCCCCACGCTCTACGCCTTCTCGGTCTTCTACTGCATGACCACCTCGCTGAGCGAGGGCGGGGCGGGTCTGGGGACCGTTTGGGGTCGGCAGACCGCGCTGCGCATGCTGGGGGAGGCGGGCTTCGGGGAGGTGGAGGTGCGCGAGGTGGAGGGCGACATCCTGAACGTCTACTACGTGGCCCGCAAGGGGAGTTGAGGGCAGGGCGCGGAGGGGCGGGGCTTGGCGAGAGCCCCGCCCCCCATCCCTAGATGACCAGGCTCAGCAGCGCCGCGACCACGAAGCCCGCGACCGAGAGCACCGTCTCCAGGACCGTCCAGGACTTCAGGGTGTCGCGCTCGCTGATGCCGAAGTACTTCGACACCATCCAGAAGCCGCCGTCGTTCACGTGCGAGGCGAAGATCGAGCCCGCCGAGATCGCCATGATGATCAGCGCGAGGTGGGCCTGGGAGAGGTCCTGGCCCTCGACGAGCGGGACCACGATCCCGGCCGTGGTGACGATCGCGACGGTGGCGGAGCCCTGGGCGACGCGCAGGACGACCGAGATCAGCCAGGCGAGCAGGATGACCGGCAGGCCGACGTCGTTGAAGGTGTCGGCGAGCGCGTCCGCGATGCCGCTGCCCTTGAGGACCGCGCCGAAGATGCCGCCCGCGCCGACCACCAGCAGGATGTTGCCGACGGGCTTGAGGGAGGACGTGGAGACGGACTCCAGGGACTTGCGGGACCAGCCGCGCCGGATGCCCAGCAGGTAGTACGCGAGGAACAGGGCGATCGTCAGGGCGACGAACGGGTTGCCGAAGAACTCGATCACCGAGCGCGGGGTGGACGGGTCCAGGGCGATCGAGGAGAACGTCGCGGCGAGGATCAGGATCAGCGGGGTGCCGATGATCGCGAGGACCGTGAGGAGCGGGACCGGCTTCTCGTGCGGGGTGACGCCCGCGGCGCGCTGCTCGGCGGCGACGGCGGCCTTGGCCTCCTCGGCGGCCTCCACCATGTCCTGCGGTACGTCGACGAAGACCCGCTTGCCGATCCAGGCGGAGTAGCCCCAGGCGGCGATGACGGACGGGATGCCGACGACGACGCCCATCAGGATGACCCAGCCGAGCGACACGTTGAAGAGTCCGGCGGCGGCCACCGGGCCGGGGTGCGGCGGCAGGAACGCGTGGGTCATCGACAGGCCCGCAAGCAGCGGCATGGCGTAGAGCAGGATCGATTTTCCGGAGCGCTTGGCCGCGGCGTACACGATCGGCGCGAGGACGAAGATGCCGACGTCGAAGAAGACCGGGATACCGAAGACGAGGCCGGTCATCCCCATCGCGAGCGGAGCGCGCTTCTCGCCGAAGAGGTTCAGCAGCCGGGCACTCAACACCTCGGCCCCGCCGGAGACTTCGAGGATCGCGCCGAGCATGGTGCCGAGTCCGATGATGATCGCGACATGGCCGAGGATGCCGCCCATGCCGGATTCGATGACCGAGACGGCGGCGGATTTCTGCACGGTGCCGAAGAGTTCGGTGACCGAGAGCCCGGCACCGAGGCCGACGGCTATGGAGACCGCGAGCAGGGCGACGAACGGCTGGAGCCTGACCTTGATGATCAGGAAGAGCAGGAGGGCGATCCCGAGGGCGGCGACGGTCAGCAGACCGGCGGTGCCGTCGATCAGGAGGAGCAGTCCACCGGTGTGCGGTGGGGTCTCGGCCGGCGCGGGGGTTGCGGCGAGCAGCATGGGGACTCCGATGGTGCTGGAGGGCAGGGGGGAGCGCGGCACGGCGCCCCCGGGGAGCGGGGCGCCGTGCCGTACGGCGTACTGCGGGAGTGGTTCTGCGTGTGGAGCAAAGAATTCAGAGGGGAGAGAGCCGGACGGTCCTGGGGGATACGGGAACCGTCAGCTCAGCTCAGCACCGCGAGCGCGTCGATCTCGATGAGCAGGCCCTTGGGCAGCCCCACGTAGACGGTCGTGCGGGCGGAGGGGGCCTCCTTGAGGTTCTGCTCGGCGAAGTACGCGTTGTAGATCTCGTTCATCTCCGCGAAGTGGTCCACGTCCGTGAGGTAGACGCGCATCATCATCACGTCGTCCCAGCTCGCGCCGCCCTCCTCCAGAATCGCCTTGACGTTGGCGAAGGTCTGGAGGGTCTGCTCGCGCAGGGTGGGGCCGGCCGGGGTCGGGGCCTGGCCCGCCACGGCGGGGAGGAAGCCGACCTGGCCGGCGACCTGGAGGATGTTCCCCTTCTTCACGCCGTGCGAGAACTTCGCCGGCGGCGTGGTGTGGGTGGAGGGGGTGAGGGCGGTCTTCTCGGTCATGGCTGATCAGACTTTCTTGGGTCGGTTGGTGCCGGAGTACTCCCGGCTGATGGTCTCGGCGGTGCGCCGGACCAGCGGGAGCAGGGTGAGGAGTTCCTCGGCCGTGACGACCACATTCGGTGCGGACACCGACATGGCCGCGACGACCCGCCCGTCCGCGCCGCGGATGGGGGCGCCGATGCAGTTGATGGACTCCTCGTGGCCACCGAGGTCGGTGGCCCAGCCCTGTTCGCGGACGACGGTGAGCTCCTTGAGGAAGGCGGCCGCGTCGGGCGTCGAACGGGACGTGTACATGGGGTAGTCGAGCTTCTCGGCGATGGTGCGCCGTTCGGGCTCGGTGAGGTCGGCCAGCAGGAGCTTGGCGACGGCCGCGACGGTGATCGCGACGGGCTTCCCGATCCGGGAGTACATCCGGACCGGGTAGCGGCTCTCGACCTTGTCGATGTAGAGGACTTCCTGCTCCTCGTACACGGCGAGGTGGACGGTGTGCCCGCACCGGTCGTTCAGGGCGACCAGGTGGGGGTGGGCGATCTCGCGTACGTCGAGGTTCTCGACGGCCTCCTGCGCGAGGGCGAACAGCCGGGCGCCGAGGCGGTAGCGCTGGTCCTCCTGGCGGTAGACGAGGCCGTGCTCGTGGAGCGTACGCAGCAGCCGCAGCGCCGTGGACTTGTGGACGCCGAGCCGCTCGGCGACCTGGCCGAGGTCGGCGGGTCCCTGGGCGAGCAGCGGCAGGATGCTCAGCGCCCGGTCGACGGTCTGGCTCATGGTGTGCGTACCTCCTCGGAGGCCCGGTCGGCTGCGGTCCAGCCGGGGCCGAGACGAAGTGTCCCCCAGGCGTCGTCGTCGAGGGCGACGAGCCGGTCGGCGTGGTCGCGGGCGGGCGGTTCGGTGAGGTCGCCGGGGACGGTGAGGACGGCGGCGGCCATGAGGTGCCCGTGCCGGGCACGGTCACGGACGGGCAGCCCGCGCAGGGTGGCGGAGAGGAACCCGGCGGCGAAGGCGTCGCCCGCCCCGACGGCGGCGACGACGTCGACGTGGAGGGCGGGGACGTGGGTGACGGTGTCACCGCTTCCGGCCCCGGCAGCGGCCTTTTCAGCCTCTCCGGCGGCAACACCAGCCCCTTGGGCGTTTGAGGAGCGGGGTCCGGGGCGGAGCCCCGAGGCGAACACCGTCGCGCCCGCGCTCCCCCGCTTCACCACGAGCACGGACGGCTCCGGAACCGCCGCCCGGATCGCCTCCGCCCCCACGATCCCCCACGCCTCCTCCGCCTCGTCCTCCCCCACGAACACGAGATCGGCCCGCCGCGCCAGCTCCAGCAGCACGGACGCGTCCGCGTCCCCGCCCCGCCACAGATGCGGCCGGTGGTTCACGTCGAACGACACCAACGGGCGCCCCGGCCGCGCGGCCGTCAGCTCCCGCATCAGCTCCAGGCAGTCACCGGACAGCGCCGCCGTGATCCCCGACAGATGCAGGATGCGCCCCGCGAACAGCTCCTCGTACGGCACGTTCGCCGGCGACATCGCCGAGGCGGCCGACCCGGCCCGGTAGTACGCGACCTCGTGCGTGTCGGTCCCCCGGTCCGTGGCCGTACGGAAGTAGATGCCGGTCGGCCGGACCGGATCGCGGCGGACCGCCGACGTGTCGACCCCGTACGACGCGATCGTCTCGACGAGGTGGTCGCCGAACCCGTCCGCGCCGACCCGGCCGACCCAGGCCGCCCGGTGCCCGGCGGCGGCGAGTGCGCAGGCCACGTTGGATTCGGCCCCGCCGATCCCGCGCCCGAAGGAGGGCACGTCGGCGAGGCGGCCGGGCTGCGAGGGCAGGAACGTCACCATGGACTCACCGAGACAGACGGCATCGGCGGCCGTGGCGGCGTCGGCCGTCCCTGCTGCGGGTCCGGACACTGAGGGCTCCTCGCTGATCGGCGTGCGGGCCGGTGGTCACCATTGACCGGGCATCGGCTCGGATGTTAGACAGCGTTGAGCGATATACGCAATGGGTGTTGCATATGTTGCAACGAACTTCGAGGAGCTCCCCTTGGCAGCCGAAAGCCCCACCGACCGCACCGCGTCCTCCGCACCCTCCGCGGCGTCCCTCACGGCCTCCCTCGCCGACGAGCGCGTCGGCCACCGCTTCAAGGCGCTGCCGCCGGACGCGGAGGGCCTGACCGTCGGGGCGCTGGCAGCCGAGCGCCGCAACCTCTTCACCGGCGGGTTCACCACCCCCGTCCTCGCGCTCTCCGCCGAGTCGGTGGCCCACAACCTCGACCTCCTGGAGACGTACGCGGAGCGCCACGGCCTCGCGTTCGCCCCGCACGGCAAGACGTCCATGTCCCCGCAGCTCTTCGTGGACCAGCTGGAGCGCGGCGCGTGGGGCATCACGGCCGCCGTGCCGCACCAGGCGCGGGTCTACCGGGCGTACGGCATCGGCCGGATCTTCCTCGCCAACGAACTGGTCGACCCGGTCGCCCTGCGCTGGCTGGCCGGCGAGATGACGGCCGACCCGTCGTTCCGCTTCGTCTGTTACGTCGACTCCGTGCGCGGCGCCGAGCTGATGGACGAGGCCCTGAGCGCCGCGGGCGCCACCCGCCCCGTCGACGTGGTCGTCGAGCTGGGCGCGGGCGAGGGCGCGCGCACCGGGGCCCGCACGGACGCCGACTGCGCCGCGGTCGCCGACGCGGTGGCGGCGGCCGGATCGCTGCGCCTGGTGGGCGTCGCCGGGTACGAGGGCGAGGTGCCGGACGCGGACCCCGAGCGGGTACGGGCGTGGCTGCGGCGGCTCGTAGCGCTGGCGGCCTCCTTCGACGGCGAGAAGCGGTTCGCCGGGGCCGAGGAGATCGTGATCAGCGCGGGCGGCAGCGCCTGGTTCGACGCGGTCGCCGACGTCTTCGCCGAGATCCCCGAACTGAGCCTGCCCGTACTGAAGTTGCTGCGCTCCGGCGCGTACGTCTCGCACGACGACGGCCACTACAAGCACCTCACCCCCTTCAACCGCGTCCCCGAGGAGGGCGCCCTGGAGCCCGCCTTCAGGCTCTGGGCGCAGGTCGTCTCCCGTCCGACCGTCGAGCAGGCCTTCCTCAACGCGGGCAAGCGGGACGCGGCCTACGACCTCGACCTGCCCGAGGCGCAGGTGGTCCGCTCCGGCCGGGACGGCTCGGTGCGGCCCGCCACCGGGATCACGGTCACGGGTCTCTCCGACCAGCACACCTGGGTGCGGACGGAGTCAGGGGCCGAGCTGGAGGTGGGCGACTGGGTCGGCATGGGCCTCTCGCACCCCTGCACCAGCTTCGACAAGTGGCAGCTGATCCCGCTGGTCGAGGCGGACGGCACGGTCACCGACTACATCCGCACGTTCTTCTGAGCCGACGCCCCTTCCCTCCTCCCGCCCCGAAAGGCCACCCATGGACCTGGTCCTGCGTGACGCGCTCGTCGTCGACGGCACCGGCGAGCCCTCCTACCGCGCCGATGTGGCCCTCGACGGCGGCCGCATAGCCGAGATCCGCCCCGAGGGCTCCCCCGGTCCCCGCCCGACCGCCGCCCGGACCGTGGACGCGGACGGCCTCGCGCTCGCCCCCGGCTTCATCGACATGCACGCCCACAGCGACCTGGCGCTGCTGCGCGACCCGGACCACAGCGCGAAGGCGGCGCAGGGCGTCACCCTCGAAGTGCTGGGCCAGGACGGCCTGTCGTACGCTCCCGTCGACGACCGTACGCTCGCCGAGGTCCGCCGCTCCATCACCGGCTGGAACGGCGACGGAAGCGACATCGACTTCGACTGGCGCACGGTCGGCGGCTATCTGGACCGCCTGGACCGGAACTTCGGCGGCCAGGGCATCGCGGTCAACGCCGCCTACCTGATCCCGCAGGGCACGGTCCGGATGTACGCGGTCGGCTGGGACGACCGGCCCGCCACCGACGCCGAACTGACCCGGATGCGGGAGCTGGTGGACCAGGGCATGCGCGAGGGCGCGGTGGGCATGTCGTCCGGGCTGACCTACACCCCCGGGATGTACGCGGACGACGCCGAACTCACCGAACTCTGCCGGGTGGTGGCCCGCCACGGCGGCTACTACTGCCCGCACCACCGCAGTTACGGGGCCGGCGCGCTCGAAGCGTACGAGGAGATGGTGCGGCTGACGCACACCGTCGGCTGCGCCCTCCATCTCGCCCACGCCACCATGAACTTCGGCGTGAACAAGGGCAAGGCACCCGACCTGGTCGCCCTCCTCGACGGCGCGCTGGCCGCCGGTTCCGACATCTCGCTCGACACCTACCCGTACACCCCCGGCTGCACCACACTCGTTGCCATGCTGCCCAGTTGGGCGAGCGAGGGCGGACCGGAGTCGGTCCTGACCCGGCTCGAGCACCCGGCGAGCGCGGAGAAGATCCGGCACCATCTGGAGGTGCTGGGCTCGGACGGCTGCCACGGGGTGCCGATCGAGTGGGACACCATCGAGATCTCCGGCGTGAGCGCGCCACATCTGGGTGAGTACGTGGGCCGTACGGTCGCGGAGTCGGCACGAGTGCGGGGCGAGGAGCCCTGGGTGACCGCGCGGCGGCTCCTCACCGAGGACCGGCTCGGGACGACGATCCTCCAGCATGTGGGCCACGAGGAGAACGTCCAGCAGATCATGCGCCACCCCGTGCACACCGGTGGCAGCGACGGCATCCTCCAGGGCGACAAGCCGCACCCCCGGGCGTACGGCACGTTCCCGCAGTATCTGGGGCGGTACGCGCGAGAGTTGGGAATCCTGACGCTGGAGGAGTGCGTCGCCCATCTGACCTCGCGCCCGGCCGCCCGGCTGCGGCTCGCGGACCGGGGCCTGGTGCGCGAGGGCTACCGCGCGGACCTGGTGCTGTTCGATCCGGAGACGGTGGCGGCGGGCTCCACGTTCGAGGAGCCGCGCACGCTGCCGGTGGGCATCCCGCACGTCCTGATCGACGGCCGGTTCGTCATCGAGGACGGCAAGCGGACGTCGGTGCTGGCGGGCAAGGCGGTCCGGGGAGCGGCAGCGACGGTCTGACGTTACGAAGCGTCCGCCGCGCGCTCGGCCGCCCAGGCGAGGTCCTCCTCGGTGGGGGCGTCGTCCTGGGTGAGCGCGCGGCGCCAGTAGCCGCTGAACTCGACGGCCGCCTTGGGCAGTTCGCGGTCCTCGACCAGATGGCGGCGCAGTGCCCGCACGGCGGACGCCTCGCCCGCCACCCAGGCCGCGTCCACCCCGTCGAGGTCCGCTCCGGCGTCCCGTACGGCGTCCACCAGCGAGCCGCCCCGGTCGCGGTGCACCCAGCGGACCTCGGCGCCCCCGGCCGCGGCCGGCAGCTCCCGCTCCTCCGCCGCGTCCGCGACCTCGGCGTAGACGACCACGCCGGTCCCGGCGGGCAGAGCCTCCAGCACCGTGGCGATGGCCGGGAGCGCGGTCTCGTCCCCGGCGAGGAGCATCCGCCGCGCGGCGGGCAGCGGGCGGGCGTAGAGGGAGGACGGGCCGACCATGCCGAGGACGTCACCCACCCGGGCGCTCGCACCCCAGCGCGCGGCGGGTCCGCCGTCGCCGTGCAGCACGAAGTCCACGGCCATCACGTTGCGTTCGCGATCGTACGAGCGGACGGTGAAGCTGCGCATCCAGGGCCGCTCCGCCTCCGGGACCGCGAGGTACGCCTCGTACCAGCGCATGCCGTACGGGTCGTCGGCGTCCCGCTCCGGCAGTCGGGGGACGGCCTGTCCGGCGCGCGGCAGACAGAGCTTCATCTGCTGGTCCGGGCGGTCCTCCAGGAGCCCGGGCAGCTCCTCGGCGGTGAAGCCGATCCTCGCCGTCCCGGGGGTGACCCGCCCGACGTCCATGACCCGTACGTACGTGACCGGCAGCGCCTGACCCATCGCGACCCGACCCCTCTCCCGTGGAGCTTGATACCTTACGGCGTAAGGAATGACCCGCCGGACGTTACTTTACACCGTAAGGAGTCGCACGTGGTGGTCTTCGCCGGGCAGGGTGATCCGCGCCGCTCCCTCTCCCTCCTGTGGCGCGCGGACGCCCCGCCGCCGACGCGCGGCGGCCCGGGGCCCAAGCCCCGGCTGAGCGTGGACGCGATCGTGGCGGCGGCCGTGGCGCTCGCGGACGAGGAGGGCATGGGGGCCCTGTCGATGCGCGCGGTCGGCGACCGGCTCGGGCGCACGGCGATGGCGCTCTACACCTACGTTCCCGGCAAGAGCGAGCTGCTGGACCTGATGTACGACGCCGTCCACGCCGAACTGCCCACCGCATACCCGGAGTCGGACCCGGCCGACTGGCGGGCGGCGCTCACCGCGTGGGCCGGGGAGGTCCTGGAGTTCCACGTCCGCCACCCCTGGGTGCTCCAGGTCTCGCAGGCGCGGCCGGTGCTGGGGCCGCACGAGTACGCGGGCCTGGACACGCTGGTGACCCTGTTGCGGGCGACCGGGCTCGAAGCGGGGGTGCTGCGACGGCTGGTGGGGACCCTGTTCCCGTTCGTCCGGGGCTCGGCGCAGGCGGTGGCCGACGCGAGGCTGGCCGCTGCGGCGACCGGGAGTTCCGACGAGGAGTGGTGGGCGGCGCGCTCGGCGGCGCTGCTGGAGTTGGTCCCGGACTTCGCGGAGCGCTTCCCGGCGGTGAGCGGCCTGGAGGCGGAGGGGCCGGTGGAGCCGTATCCGGGCGAAGGGACCGAGGGCGCCGAGGCCGTGCCGTATCCGGAGCGGGAGGCCCGCGAGACCTTCCGGGTGGGACTCGGGGTGCTGCTGGACGGGATCGAGGCGGCACGCGTCGGCCGGACCTGACCGGAGCCGGATCCGGCCGACGCGCCTGCGCTGCGGGGCGACTACGGCTTGGGGAGCCCGCAGCCCTCACGGTCGAGGTCGATCTTGCTGCCGGCCCCGATGCACGGAACCATGTTGTACGTCTGCTGGGCGTAGTTGATGCCCTCGCGGACGGTGACCTCGCCGTTCTCGTCGACCTCGCACGGGTTGTTGTCCGTGCACTCCTGGCCGCTCTCGTTGCCGGTGTTGTTGACGGCGACCACCTTGCCGGTGGCGTCGTCGATCACCGGCGAGCCGGACGTACCGCCGATGGTCTGGCACTCCGGGGTGTAGCGGACCGAGTCCTTCCAGGTCCACCGGCCCTCCTTGAGCTGATGGACGAAGCCGTCGATGTCGCAGCTGTAGGTGCGCTTCCAGTAGCCGGAGGCGACCGTGATGGCGGTACCCGCCGTCGGGTGGGCGGTCTCCAGCTCCAGCGCCCGGATGCCGTAGCTGTCCTCGATCTGCTGGTAGGTGGAGGTCGTTTCGTAGAGCGAGAGATCGGTGTCGGTCATGGTGCCGTACGCGATCTTGCTCGCCTTCAGCGTGCCGGCTCCGTCGCCCGAGGCGTTGAGCAGGGTGAAGGTCCGGGAGGACGGCTGGTCGACAACAACCTCGCCGGGGCCCGGGAAGCCGGACTCCAGGCAGTGCCCGTTGGAGAGCACGAGGGCGGGGTCGGTGGGTGCGGAGTCGGGCGAACGGACAACGGAGCCCGAACAGTTGCTGAGCGCGACGGTCCCGGCGAAGGTCACGGCCTTCGCCGCAGGGCCGGCCTTGGATGCGGATTCCTGTGCCTGCTGTGCGGGTTCGGCTGCGACGACGGGCGCGGCACCGGCCCCCAGGAGCAGGGCAGCAAGAAACGCACCGACGAGAGGCTTGTTCATGTGGGGGGTACCTCCAGTGATGCCAAGGGCCGGAGATCTTCCAGCTTTTGACATGCGCATGTTTGCGCAGATGCCAGGCCATCACAAGGGGTCAATTCCGGCCCCCGGTTACGGCTACCGCCGGCTCAGCCCCGCACGCGCTCGGCGGCAGGCTCGACAGCGGGGCCGGCAGCGGCCTCCGCGCCGGACTCCTCCGCACCCCGGTAGATGTGGTCGCGCCCCCACGCCCCCAGCGGCTCCAGCGCCGCGTTCAGCGAGAGCCCCAGCGGGGTGAGCGAATACTCCACGCGCGGCGGCACCTCGGCGTACACCTCGCGGTGCACGATGCCGTCGTCCTCCAGCTCCTTGAGATGGGAGCTGAGCACCTTCTCGGTCACCCCGGGCACGGCCCGGCGCAGCTCACCGAAGCGGCAGGTCTTCTCGTTCAGCGCCCACAGGATGAGCACCTTCCACTTGCCGCCGATCACATCCATCGCCGCGTCGATCCCGCAGACGAACGCCCCCGGCCTCCGTACGATCCGTGTCATCGCCCGTCCGCCCCTCCCCGCCTGCTCGCTATCCACGAGGTAACCACCCACTCCATAGTGCGTACTTGTTGCCGTCGGAGCCTTCGACCAGCCTAATCGGCATGTCCGACAACACCGTTGCTTCCGCCTCCCCCGCCCCTCTCACCCTGCTCGGCCTCGGTTCGATGGGCGCCGCCCTCGCCCGCACCTGGCTCGCCGCCGGGCACCGCCTGACCATCTGGAACCGCAGCCCCGGCAGAACCGCCGAACTCGCCGCCGCCGGCGCGCGGGTGGCCGCGACGGCGGCCGAGGCGGTCGCCGCGAGCCCGCTCGTCGTGACCTGCCTGCTGGACGACGCGTCGGTCCGCGCGGCGCTGGCGGAGGCCGACCTCACGGGCAAGGACCTGGTCGACCTCACCACCTCCACCCCGGCCGAGTCGCGGGCCCGCGCGGCCTGGGCGAACGAGCGCGGCGCCCGCTTCCTGGACGGCGGGATCATGGCCGTGCCGCCGATGATCGGGGTGCCGGAGGCCGGGGGTTACGTCTTCTACAGCGGCTCCCGCGAGGTCTTCGACGCCCACCGCGCGACGCTGGCCGTGCCCGTCGCCACCCGGTACGTCGGCACCGACCCCGGCTTCGCCGCACTCCACGACGTGGCGCTGCTCAGCGCGATGACCGCCATGTTCGCCGGGGCCCGGCACGCGGCCGCGCTGGTGGCCGACGCCGGGATCGACCAGAAGGAGTTCGGCACCCTGGTCGCGGACTGGCTCACGGCGATGGCCCCGGCGACGGCGGCGTACGCGGGCGGGCCCGTGCCCGACGACCCGACCAGCGCGGCCGTGGCGGAGGCGGGGGACGCGGCGCTGCTCCGCACGGCCGAGGAGCAGGGCGTCGGGACGGCCCTGCTCAGCGCGTCGGCGGGCGCGATGAACGGCGTGTGACAGGCGCGGGGCGCGCCGCACCAGCACATCGACGCGCCCCGCGCCTCGCGCCCGTCCGGGTCAGGCTTCCGACGCCGCGGCCTCCTTGGCGTACGTCACGGCCTGGAGCAGCGTCAGTCCGGGCTCGGCCCGACGCAGGATCTTGATGGCCTCCACGGAGTCCGCCGGGCCCTGGTGCCCGGCGGCGTCGAGCCGCTGGCGCACCCATCGGCCGCGCAGCTCGGCGTCCGGGCGCCCGGCGGACTCCTCGGCCAGCGCGAGGGCACGCTCCAGTCCGGGGCGCTCGGCGTCCGGGGCGGCCTCCAGCGCGCTCCGCAGGGCGGCGACGACCTCGGGGGCGTCGCGGACGACGAGGACGGCGAGGGGCTGGGGCTTCCGGAACAGGCTCATGATCCACCGCTACCCGGGCGGGCCCGGATCTCACCGGAGTTGAGCAACATCTGAGCCGCCGGGTCCGGGTGAGCGCGCGCACCCGGGGCCTTCGTCGACGGCCTCGGTCCAGCGACCGAGGCCCTCCGGTCACGCACTTCGGTCCGCAGCCGGAGGCATACCCGCGCCCCGGCTGCGTACGTTCGAGGTATGACACTCGACCTTGACGCCTACTTCGCCCGCATCGGCTGGACCGGGGATCCCCGCCCCACCCTGGAGGTGCTGCGGTCCCTGCACCGGGCCCACTTGTCCGGCATCCCGTTCGAGAACCTGGACGCCGTACTCGGCTCCGCCCCCTCTCTGGCGCTCGACGACCTGGAGGCGAAACTCGTGCGCAGCGAGCGCGGCGGGTACTGCTTCGAGCACGGCACCCTCTTTGCCGCCGTCCTGCGGCAGATCGGCTTCTCCGTGACGCCGGTGACGGCCCGCGTGATGCTGGGTGCTGCGCCGGGCGACATCCGGCCGCGTTCGCACATGCTGCTGCAGGTGGACGTGGAGGGTGAGCCGCACCCGTACCTGGCGGACGTCGGTTTCGGGGCGACCGGCGCTCTGCTGGAGCCCATCGAGCTGGTGGAGGGAGCGGAGCTGTTCGACGCCCCGCGCCACCACCGGCTCGTCCACGTCGCGCACGTCGGTCCGCTGCCGACGTGGGAGCTCCAGGCGGACAAGGGCGGGTCGTGGGAGCCGCAGCACACGTTCACCCTGGAGCCGTTCGAGGCGCCGGACTACGAGATGATGAACTGGCACGTCGCGACGCACCCGCGCTCGCCGTTCCGGCAGGCGGTGTACGCGCAGCGCACCCGGATCGGCTCACACCTGGCTCTGGCCGGGCTGGACCTGGTGGAGACGGCCGACGACGGCACGGTGAAGGAGCGGCGGCTCAAGGACGGCGACGAGGCGCTGCGGGTCCTGGCGGACGATTTCGGCATCCGGCTCCCGGAGGGCACGCGGCTGCCGGAGTGACGGCGGGGCCGCCCCCCGCGTGGCGCATCTCACCCGCGCCGGCCGCCCACGCCGCCTTTCCAAGCCGCGGCGCCGCCCCGACCGGGAGATCCCACGGTCCGGGGCGGCGGCGGGCATGGCGATGGAAGACGGGGCGGGCCGGGGACGGGCCCCGGAGGGAGTACGCCGGGAGCAATCCCCGCGCACCCCGCGAAACGCCGCCGTAAGCTCGCGGACATGCAGGTCATCCAGTCGACGAAGCTCGCCAACGTCTGTTACGAGATCCGGGGCCCCGTGCTGGAGGAGGCGATGCGGCTGGAAGCGGCCGGTCAGCGCATCCTCAAGCTGAACACGGGCAACCCCGCCGCGTTCGGGTTCGAGTGCCCGCCGGAGATCCTCGAGGACATCCTGCGCAACGTCGCGGGCGCGCACGGCTACGGCGACGCGAAGGGCCTGCTGTCCGCGCGCCGCGCGGTGATGCAGCACTACCAGACCAGGGGCATCGAGCTCGACGTCGAGGACATCTACCTGGGCAACGGCGTCTCCGAGCTGATCCAGATGTCGATGCAGGCGCTGCTGGACGACGGCGACGAGGTGCTCGTACCGGCTCCGGACTATCCGCTGTGGACCGCGTCGGTCTCGCTGGCGGGCGGGACGGCCGTGCACTACCGGTGCGACGAGCAGGCCGACTGGATGCCGGACCTCGCGGACATCGAGCGGAAGATCACCGACCGCACCAAGG
This sequence comes from Streptomyces globisporus, assembly GCA_014649555.1. Lineage (GTDB taxonomy): Bacteria > Actinomycetota > Actinomycetes > Streptomycetales > Streptomycetaceae > Streptomyces > Streptomyces globisporus. The sequence continues at coordinate 724,746 of BMTG01000001.1, forward strand.
CCCTGGTGATCATCAACCCGAACAATCCGACCGGTGCGGTGTACGACGACGAGATGCTGCGCGGTCTCACCGAGATCGCCCGGCGGCACAACCTGATCGTCTGCTCCGACGAGATCTACGACCGGATCCTGTACGACGGCGCGACCCACACCCCGACGGCGGCCCTGGCCCCGGACCTCATGGTGCTGACCTTCAACGGGCTCTCCAAGAACTACCGGGTGGCCGGCTACCGCTCCGGCTGGATGGCCGTCTGCGGCCCGAAGGCGCACGCCACCTCGTACATCGAGGGGCTGACGATCCTCGCCAACATGCGGCTCTGCGCCAACATGCCCTCGCAGCACGCGGTGGCCACCGCGCTCGGCGGGCGGCAGTCGATCGAGGACCTGGTGCTGCCGGGCGGCCGGATCCTGGAGCAGCGGAACACGGCGTACGACCTGCTGACCTCGATCCCCGGGGTGACCTGCGTGAAGCCGAAGGGGGCGCTGTATCTCTTCCCCCGGCTCGACCCCAAGGTCTACAAGATCAAGGACGACCGGCAGATGGTGCTGGACCTGCTGCGGGCCGAGAAGATCATGGTCGTGCAGGGCACCGGCTTCAACTGGCCCGAGCCCGATCACTTCCGGATCGTCACGCTGCCGACGGTCGAGGACCTGACCGACGCGGTGACCCGGATCGGCACCTTCCTGGACGGTTACGGACAGCCGTAGCCGGACCGGCGGACCGTGGGCGGTACGGGCAGCCGTTGCCGGTCGGCGCACGAGGGACGGTCACGGACAGCCGTGCACCGATCACAGTTCCGGATCGCAGATAACTTTAGACTCGTTCCAATGTAGGATGGTGGAACGCACCCTCGGGAGGCCATCCATGTACGAGCCGATCCGCAGCCCCTCGGTCCACACCCCGGCCGACGACGCGGACTTTCCGCACCGCAGCCGTGAGGAGGAGCTGGACATCCAGCTCGCCGGGCATCTGGCCGCCCTCCTCGCGGTCACCGACGAGCTGGGCCTGGGCACTGCGGGCGACCGTATCGCCGAGCAGGTGGCCCGGCTGCGTGGCGCCCCGCCCGCCCGGCACGCCGGGCTGACCGCCGCGGCACCCGCGGACCTCCACCGCCGCGCCCACGCCCTCGCGGGCCGCGCCCTGCTGGTGGCCGCCTCCCGTGCCGACACGACCGCCGCCATCCTCTCCGCCGAGCGGATGGACGCACACACCGCGGCCCTCGCCGACGCCGCTCCCTCCGGGCGGCTGGTCGGCGCCCACTGACGGCCCCGGTCCGCGCGCCTCGGAGGCGTGCGGACCGGGTGCCACGCGTTGGCTTTCGAGCCCCGTACAGCGAGCCGTCACCCCACGGAAGCCCGGCGCTCAGCGGCCACGCGGCAGGCGGACGGCCTCAGTCGTTGTAGATCCAACTGCTCCAGGAACCGCACGTATCGTCCCCGAAGTCGGCGACGCACGCCTTGACCCGCACCTTGCTGCCCTTGCCGCCCCAGGCGTTCCTGCTGCTGTGTTCGTACATCTCCTTGTTGCAGGACCCCATGCTGAACGAGCCCCCCGAGTACGAGCACTTGCCCTTGCGGTAGAGACCCCAGGTCCCGGTGCTGTCACGCAGTTGGTTCTGCCACAACGTGTAGACGGAATTCCCGTCGGGCGAGTGGTCCGATGCGAACACGACGTCGCCGTACGGCTTGAAGCAGCCGGTGGCGGCGATGTTGCCGGAGCCCACACAGAATTCCTTCGGGACCGACGAACAGCAACCGGGGCGCGAGGGGCGGCCCCGGAGCGTCACGGAAACGGGGCGGCCCCCGGAACCGTGAGGGGGTTCCGGGGGCCGGGAGGGTGTCCTTGGTCGGGGACAGGCCCTCCGGGGCTGTCGTCGCCGACAGGCCCCGTACCGCGGCGGATCGTTCGGCCCCACAGGTCAGGGCGGATGTCCGATGGACCCGGCCGCGGGGTCGTGGGGAGTGCCTGGATCAGCCCAGACGCTCGACGAGCGCGTGGTACTCGTCCCACAGCTCCTTGGGGGTGTGGTCGCCGAAGGTGTTGAGGTGCTCGGGGACCAGGGCGGCCTCCTCGCGCCAGACCTTCTTGTCGACGGTGAGGAGGAAGTCGAGGTCGGCCTCGGAGAGGTCCAGGCCCTCGGTGTCCAGCGCACCCTTGGCCGGCAGGATGCCGATCGGGCTCTCGACGCCCTCGGCCGTGCCCTCCAGCCGCTCCACGATCCACTTGAGCACGCGGCTGTTCTCACCGAAGCCGGGCCAGACGAACTTGCCCGCGTCGTTCTTGCGGAACCAGTTCACGTAGTAGATCTTCGGCAGCTTGGCCTGGTCCTTGTCGGCGCCGACCTTGACCCAGTGGTTCATGTAGTCGCCCATGTTGTAGCCGCAGAACGGCAGCATGGCGAACGGGTCGCGGCGCAGCTCGCCGACCTTGCCCTCGGCGGCGGCGGTCTTCTCGGAGGCGACGTTGGCGCCGAGGAAGACGCCGTGCTGCCAGTCGAAGGACTCGGTGACCAGCGGGACGGCGGAGGCGCGGCGGCCGCCGAAGAGGATCGCGGAGATCGGCACGCCCTGGGGGTCCTCCCACTCGGGCGCGATGATCGGGCACTGTCCGGCGGGGACGGTGAAGCGGGCGTTGGGGTGGGCGGCCGGCGTGGCGGACTCGGGGGTCCAGTCGTTGCCCTTCCAGTCGGTGAGGTGCGCGGGCGCCTCCTCGGTCATGCCCTCCCACCACACGTCGCCGTCGTCCGTCAGCGCCACGTTGGTGAAGACGGAGTTGCCCCACATGGTCTTCATGGCGTTGGCGTTGGTGTGCTCACCGGTGCCGGGCGCGACGCCGAAGAAGCCGGCCTCGGGGTTGATGGCGTAGAGGCGGCCGTCCTCGCCGAACCGCATCCAGGCGATGTCGTCGCCGATGGTCTCCACGGTCCAGCCGGGGATGGTCGGCTCCAGCATGGCGAGGTTGGTCTTGCCGCAGGCCGAGGGGAACGCGGCCGCGACGTACTTCGACTCACCGCGCGGCGGCGTGAGCTTGAGGATGAGCATGTGCTCGGCGAGCCAGCCCTCGTCGCGGGCCATGACGGAGGCGATGCGCAGGGCGTAGCACTTCTTGCCGAGCAGGGCGTTGCCGCCGTAGCCGGAGCCGTACGACCAGATCTCGCGGTCCTCGGGGAAGTGCGAGATGTACTTGGTGGAGTTGCAGGGCCACGGGACGTCCTGCTCGCCCTCGGCCAGGGGGGCGCCGAGCGTGTGGACGGCCTTCACGAAGAAGCCGTCGGTGCCCAGCTCGTCCAGGACGGCCTGGCCCATGCGGGTCATGGTGCGCATGGCGACGGCGACGTACGCGGAGTCGGTGATCTCGACGCCGATCGCGGAGAGCGGCGAGCCGACGGGCCCCATGCAGAAGGGGACGACGTACAGGGTGCGCCCGCGCATGGACCCACGGAAGACACCGTTCTCACCGGTGAAGATCTCCCGCATCTCGGCGGGGTCCTTCCAGTGGTTGGTCGGCCCCGCGTCCTTCTCCTCCTTCGAGCAGATGAACGTACGGTCCTCGACGCGGGCGACGTCGGTGGGGTCGGAGGCGGCGTAGTACGAGTTGGGCCGCTTGATCTCGTCCAGCTTGGTGAACGTGCCCTTGGCGACGAGCTCCCCGCACAGGCGCTCGTACTCGGCCTCGGAGCCGTCGCACCAGACCACCCGGTCCGGCTGGGTGATGGCTGCGATCTCGTCGACCCAGGAGATGAGCTCCTGGTGGTGGGTGGGGACAGTGAGGGGAGCCGCGATGTCGCGCGCCACGATCGCTCCTACGTTGAGGGTGTCAGTTGTCTGTAGGCCCCGTGGGGGCTGCGACCCGGATGCTTCGTACCCTTCGAAATCCCCTGGCGCTCATCCGGTGCCGACTGCACTCATTTGATCATCCGACCGATCCGCCCATATGTCCAGGGGGCCTCACACGTGAGCATCGCCACTCATTTGCGCCCCATATCCGGTACCTACGGTGGCGTAGGTAGCATGCGGATATGACTGACGCTGCCACTGACGCCGCGACCCCGGGCCCTGTCGTACTCGACCCCACCCCCGTCAAACCCCGGATGCGAGGCTGGCTGCACGCCGGAATGTTCCCGGCGGTCCTGATCGCCGGCATCACGCTGATCGCGCTGACCGACAGCACGACGGGCCGGATCGCCTGCACCGTCTACATCCTCAGCGCCTGCCTGCTGTTCGGCGTCAGCGCGGTCTACCACCGCGGCACCTGGGGGCCGCGCGGCGAGGCGGTGCTGCGCCGCCTGGACCACGCGAACATCTTCCTGATCATCGCGGGCACCTACACCCCGCTGACGCTGCTCCTGCTTCCCGAGTCGACGGCCCGGCCGCTGCTGTGGGCGGTCTGGGCGGCCGCGGCGGCGGGCATCGCGTTCCGCGTCTTCTGGGTCGGCGCACCACGCTGGCTCTACACCCCGTGCTACATCGCGATGGGCTGGGCGGCGGTATTCTTCCTGCCGGACTTCATGCGGACGGGCGGTATCGCGGTCCTGGTCCTGGTGATCGTCGGCGGGGTGCTCTACAGCGCGGGCGGCGTGATCTACGGCATCAAGAAGCCGAACCCGTCGCCGCGCTGGTTCGGCTTCCACGAGGTCTTCCACTCGCTGACGCTGGCGGCGTTCATCGCGCACTACGTGGGCATCTCGCTGGTGGCGTACCAGCACGGATAGACGCCTTCGGGTGACGCACGAAGGGGCCGGTCGCCCAGGACGACCGGCCCCTCACCCGTGCTGAGGGTCTCTCACCCGCCCAGCTTGGCCGCCAGCTCCCCCGCGTCCGTCGTCGGCGCGTCGCAGACGAAGTGGCGGCAGACGTACGCGGTCGGCTCGCCGCCCATCAGCGGCCGGTCGACCAGCAGCGGGAACTCGGCCCCGGCCCCTTCGCCGGCCGCGACCACCGCGCCCGGGGCCCGCCCCAGCAACGCCGTACGGTGCAGCTCACCGCCGACCGGTCCCGCCACGGCGACCTCCCGGGGGCCGTCGAGCAGCGCCTCGGCCACCGCGAGCCCCCAGCCGACGAACCGGGGGACGCGCGGGCCCAGGGCCTTCACCACACCGAGCGCGCCCTCGGCGGCGGTGCGGTGGGCCTCGGACCCGGTGTACGCGGCGTACGAGAGCAGCGCCCCGGCGGCGGCCGTCCACCCGGACGGGGTGGCGCTGTCGGTCGGATCCTGGGGCCGCCGGATGAGCTGCTCGGCGTCATGGGCGGTGTCGTACAGCTGGCCGCCCTCCCCCGTGAACTGCTCCAGCACGATGTCCAGCAGGAACCCGGCGAACTCCAGCCAGGCGCCCTCCCCCGTCACCGCGGCCAGCGCGAGGAACCCTTCGGCGACATCGCCGTAGTCCTCCAGCACCCCGGCGTTGTTCCCGGCGCGCCCGTCCTTGGACGTACGGGTCAGCCGGGCCACCTCGCCCAGATGCACCCGCACGAGCAGATCGGCGGCCTCGGTGGCCCGCTCCACGAGGTCGGGCCGGTCGAAGTAGGCGCCGGTCTCGGCGAGGGCGGCGATGGCGAGCCCGTTCCAGGCGGCGACGACCTTGTCGTCCCGCCCCGGGTGCGGCCGCTCGTCACGGGCGGCCAGCAGCCGGGCCCGTACGCCGGCGACGCGCGCGGCGTCCACGGGCCCCGCGTCCCCCGGCAGCCGGAGCACGGAGGCGCCCTCCTCGAAGGTCCCTTCCTCGGTCACCCCGAAATAGGCCGCGGCGAAGGCGGCATCGTCCTCCCCCAGCACCTCACGCAACTGCTCGGGCGTCCACACGTAATAGGCGCCTTCGACATGCCTACCGTCAGCGTCCTCGCTGTCGGCATCGAGCGCGGAGGCGAACCCGCCCTCGGCGGTCCGCAGCTCCCGCACCATGAAGTCGGCGGTCTCCAGGGCGATCCGGCGCGCCTCGTCCGACCCGGTGGCCCGCCAGAGGTGGGCGTACACCCGGCAGAGCAGGGCGTTGTCGTAGAGCATCTTCTCGAAGTGCGGGACGATCCACTCCCGGTCCACGGAGTACCGCGCGAACCCGCCGCCGAGCTGGTCGTAGATCCCACCGCGGGCCATGGCCGAGCAGGAATCGGCGGCCATCTGGAGGGCCCCCTCGGCCCCCGTACGGGCGTAATGCCGCAGCAGGAACTCCACCACCATGGCCGGCGGGAACTTGGGCGCGCCCCCGAACCCGCCGTGCTGCTCGTCGTACTCCCGGGTCAGCCCGAGCAGGGCCTGCGCCACCTCGGACTCCCCCGGCACCCCGTCCCCACCGTGGACCAGCGACCGCCCCGCCAGATCGGCGACGATGCGCCCGGCGACCTCGGCGACCTCTTCCCTCCGGTCGGTCCAGGCGACCGTGACCCCCTCCAGAACCTGCTGGAAGGAGGGCGAGCCGTGCCGGGGCTCGGGCGGGAAGTAGGTCCCGAAGTAGAACGGTTCGGCGTCCGGGGTGAGGAAAACGGTCATCGGCCACCCGCCGTGCCCGGTGGCCGCCTGCACGGCCTCCATGTACACGGCGTCGACGTCGGGCCGCTCCTCCCGGTCGACCTTCACGGGCACGAAGTGCGCGTTGAGGTAGGCGGCGGTCTCATCGTCCTCGAAGGACTCGTGCGCCATGACGTGGCACCAGTGGCAGCTGGCGTACCCGACGCTGAGCAGCACGGGCACATCCCGCTTCCTGGCCTCCTCGAACGCCTCGGGCGACCAGGGCCACCAGTCGACGGGATTGTCGGCGTGCTGGAGGAGGTACGGGGAGGTGGTCTGCGCAAGTCGGTTGGCCATGCACCCCATCCTCGCGCACCCTCCCTCACGACACCCGTGCGCCACGGGGCGGGGTGGAAAGGGGCAGGCGGGGCGGGTCGGCGCCCTCTGCGCCGGGCACGCTTCCGATGCCGGGCCGCCGGACAGCACCGGGCAGTAGGCTGGGCCCAGCAGCGCCGAAACTGTGGATGCACCGCGAAGGAGGCACACCATGACCGCCGAGATGGTGACGCCCGAGTGGATGCACGCACAGATCAGCGCAGAGGAGTACGACTCCTGGTCCGAGGAGCAGTGCGCCGGCATCGAGATCGTGGACGGGATGGTCGTCGTGAGCCCGAGCGCCTCCAAGCGCCACAACCGGCTGGCCCGCATCCTGGCCAACGCTCTGGACGCCGCCGCAGGCCCGGACTGGAACGCGGACACGGACTTCGACGTCCGCCTGCAGGACGTTCCCCTCACCAACCGCCGCGCTGACGTCATCGTCTACCGGGCGGAGACCATCGACCTCACGCCCACCCGCCCCGAGCACGTGCTCCTGGTCGTGGAGGTGGTGTCGCCCGGCTCGGAAACCACCGACCGGATCGTGAAGGTCGACCAGTACGCCAAGGCCGGCATCCCCTTCTACTGGCGGGTGGAGCAGGCCGCCACCGGTGTCCCGATCGTGTACACCTACGTCCTCGACCCCGCCACCAAGGCTTACCGGGACGGCGAGATGTTCACCGGCACGGTGAAGGCCACCGCCCCTTTCTCCATCACGGTCGATCTTGGGCACCTGTAAGGAGCGGAGAAGTCGCGCCGCTTTCGAGGTTCGATCACCAACGCATCTGTCCCGCGTCGCCGTCGACCTGCGCTGCCCCTCGGAGGAGCCAGGACCGGCCGCGTCATCTTCTCTTACCTGGCACGCAGTCGGCTCCTCGACGAAGCCCACACCGCACTCGGGCTTCGGAACCGCCGTGGGCACCAGCCTCGACCGGATCGAGAGCGGAATCCGCTCCGCGGTTCCCGGAATCAGCCTCGGTCAACCGACCCGGGGAGTCGGCTCCTTGACCCTCCCTTGCCCTGCGCCCCTCGCGCCGATGCGCTCCACGCAGGACACTTGACCCCGACGCTTGGTAACTGACGCTTGATCCGGCGCTCCGGAACCCGGGATCCGGAACGCAGCTCTCGGAGGGGGACACATATGCGGGACAGCCATCGGGCGGAAGCCGAGAGGCTGTTGGTGCGGGCCGTGGAGGAAGAGGCGCGGCGCAGCGGCGGGCGGACCGATGCCGGGGCGCTGATGTCGCGGGCGCGGGCCGCGCTCGACACCATGGCCGCCAGCGCGGGCGAGGAGTACGCCGCGTACACGCAGGCACTGGACTCGGCGGCGGCGGGCGACCGGCCGCTGGCGGAGCGCTTCAGCAGAGCGACGCTCGGAACGCCCTTGCTGGTGACGGGAGTTGCCGCGGCTGCCGCGTTCGGCGCGGATCTGGCGCTCGGGGCGAACACCGGTCTGGCGTTCGGCGCGGGCGCGGCCGTCGCGGTGGCCGGTACGGCGACGACCGTGGCGAAGGTGACCGCCTCGCACTGGCCCGCCGCCCACCGCCGGGCCGCGGCGGCCGGACAGCCGGGCGGGGCCGAGCAGTTGCGGCTCCAGTGGCTGACCGCCCTGGAGGTACGGGGCATCCGCCCGTACCTGGACCAGCAGCGCATGCTGACGCCCGCCAAGCGCGCCCCGAAGAAGCAGACCGCGCCGGTGGTACGGCAGTTGCGCGGCGGCGACCGCAGTGCGGCGGCCCGCACCCGGGTGGTGCTGGAGCAGTCGTTCGGCCATCTCCCGCAGGCGGAAGGGCCGTTCAGCGGGCGGCGGACCGAGCTGGCGCAGATCGCGCAGTGGGTGCACGCGGCCCGCGCCTCCACGCAGACCCGGCCGACCGTCGTCGTGCTGCACGGCGCCCCTGGGTCGGGGCGGACCGCGCTCGCGGTGCGGGCGGCCCACACGCTCAAGGACCAGTTCCGGGGGGCGTGCGTGGTCGATCTGCGCGGCCAGGTCGCCGGGGAGAGCCCGCTGCCGACCCGGGACGCCCTGCTCCATCTGCTGAACCGGCTGGGCGCGCCGCGCGAGCAACTGCTGTTCCGGGAGGGCTCGTCGGCGGAGCAGCAGGTGCGGCGGCTCTCCGAGCTGTACCACCAGCACCTCACGGGGACGCCGGTCACCATCGTGCTCGACGACGCGACGGACGCCGGTCAGGTGCGCACCCTGGTGCCGGAGCGCTCGGACAGTCTGGTGATCGTCACCGCCCGGGAGCCGCTGGAGCTGCCCGAGGACCTGGCGGCCTGGGTGCACCAGCTGCCGGTCGGCGCGCTGGACGCGGCGGGCGCGGAGGAGCTGCTGCGGGAGGTCGCCGAGGAAGAGGAGGCCGGGCCGTACGACTACCCGTCGACGGACGCGATCGTGGAGCTGTGCGGCGGGCTGCCGCTGGCGCTGCGGGTGGCCGGTTCCGCGCTGGGGGCGCGCAGTCGGCACACACTGGCGGAGGACCTGGGGGCGTACGGTCCGGTGGACCCGGTCGAGCGGGCGCTGTGGCTGCGCTACACCGACCAGGGCGACCAGGCCCGCCGGCTGCTGCGGCGGCTCGCGCTGGCGGGCCGGGCGAGCCTCGGCGCTGCCGCGGCCGCCGCGCTGCTGGCGGCGGACGAGCAGGAGGCGGACCGGCTGCTCACCGTGCTGGCCCGGGCCGGGCTGCTCACGCGCGTACGAGGATCGCGCTACCGGCTGCACGATCTGGTGCGGGCCTTCGCGCTGGCCCGGCTGCTGGACGAGGAGGAGCCGGCCGAGCGTACGGCAGCCCAGGAGCGGCTGCTGACGAACTACGCGGAGCTGGCCGACGCGGTGATCCGGATGGTCGACGGGAAGATGTCGACCCGCGCCGGGCAGTTCGGCTCGCACGGGTTCGGTTCGCTGGACTCGGCGCTGCGCTGGCTGGACGACGAGTCGAGCTTCATCACCTCCGCGCTGCGGCACGCGGAGGGCGTCGACCAGGCCACGGTGCTGCATCTGCTGGGCGCCCTGTGCGACTACTGCCTGCTGCGCGGCGATCTGTACCGGCTGGGTGAGATCAGCGAGCTGACCCAAGCGGTGGACCAGGGGCTGCTGGAGCGCTCGGTGCAGTGGCGTACGGGCATCGCGGCCCGGCAGCTCGGCGAGCTGGACAAGGCCCGCACCACCCTGTCCTCCGTCGTCGGCCTCTACCACGAGGCGCAGAACGACGCGGGCGAGGCGCTGGCCCTCTGCTCGCTCGGCATCACCCTGCACCACCAGGGCAATCTGACCGAGGCCGCGGCCCGGCTCGGTGAGGCGCTGGCCCTCCAGTCGTCCGAGGCGCAGGCCGAGGACCGGGCCTGGACCCTGCACGCGCTGGCGGCCGTGGAGCGCGACCGGGGCGATCTGCCGAGGGCGCTGGCGCTGCTGGCCGACGCGCTGCGGCTGCACCGGGAGGGCGAGTCCCTGCACGGCGAGGCGTGGACGCAGTTCCAGCTGGGCCAGGTGCGGCTGCGCACAGGCGAGGTGGCGGCGGCCGAGGAGGCCCTGAGCACCGCCCTGGAGCTGTACGGGCGCACCCGCGACGGGCGCGGTGAGGCGTGGGCGATCACCCAGCTGGCCCGGGCCCGGCTGCTGGACGAGGACCCGGCCGCCGCGCTGGAGCAGCTGCGGGACGCCCTGGCCCGGCACCGGGACAACGAGGACGCGCGCGGTGAGGCGTGGACCCTGTACTACCTGGGTCAGGCGCTGGAGGAGGACGGGGACACCGATCAGGCGGTGCGCGAGCTGGAGCGGGCCCGCACGATGTTCTCCCGGATGCGGGACGTGTACGGGCTGGCGTGCGCCCGGCACCATTCGGGCAGGGTGACCCGGGACCAGCGGGCCGCGCAGACGGGCAACCTGCGCAACTCCGGGTTCGCCCGGCAGCTGCTGATGGACGCCCGGGCCGACTTCCGGCGGATCAAGGTGCCCTACGGCGAGGCGTGGGCCTGCGTGGAGCTGGCGTTGATCGACGCGGGCAACGGGCGGGCCCCGCAGGCGCTGGAGCTGTGCGGGGAGGCGGCGGAGCTGTTCGCGTCGTACGGGGACGCGCGGGGCGGCGACTGGGCCCGGTTCCTGCGCTGCACGCTGCTGCCGTACGCCTCGCCCGGGGGCAGCGAGGTGGGTTCGGTGGTGGCTCAGCAGGAGCTGGCCGAGCTGGTCGGGGCCCGGCATCCGGCGCGGGACGCGAAGCTGGAGCAGTCGGCGGCGGCGTTCGCGGTGGCGCTGGAGCGGGGCGTCGACCTGGAGGACGGCTGGCAGGCGTGGCGGCTGGGGCTGATCCCGGCCCGTAGCGCGGGCCAGATCATGGGCGTGGCGGTGGAGCCGGCGAGGACGTGACCCCGCGCGGCGACGGCCGCGCCCACGACCGTACGGGACGGAGAAACGGGACCGAGGCGTCCGGCAACCCCGCCGGACGCCTTTCCCGTTCCCGTACGCGCGGAATCATCGTCCGTACGCGCGGGCCCGGCGCGCTACTTGCCGGGCGACGCCGCCTTGCCCTTGTCCCCGGCGGGCTCGGCCGCCGCCGTGTCCGGGTCGGGGGCCTCCTCGAAGTTCACCCGGCCCATGTGGCGGTTCATCGACTTCATCAGGGCCCACACGCCGACGGCGAGCGCGGCGAAGACGAGGAAGCCGAGGACGCCGGGGGTGACCTTGTTCTTGTCGAGCTCTTCGGCGGCGAGCGGGACGAGGTGCGTCAGTGCCTGGGTCGCGTACATATCAGGCATTGTCGCGGATGCCCGCGAAGAGGTCGCTCTCGGGGAGGGAGGTATCGACCAGAGACTTCGCCAGCTCGTACTCCTCGGTCGGCCAGACCTCGCGCTGGACGTCCATCGGGACCCGGAACCAGCCGCCCTCGGGGTCGATCTGCGTGGCGTGCGCGATCAGCGCCTTGTCACGGATCTCGAAGAACTCGTCGCAGGGGATGTGCGTGGTCAGGGTGCGTTCGACGCGCTCGAACTCCTTCCACCGCTCCAGCCACTCCCCGTACGGGGACTCCATGCCCCGGGCGAGGAGTGCCTCGTGCAGGGCGACGGTGCGCGGCCGGTTGAAGCCCTGGTTGTAGTAGAGCTTCCGCGGCGTCCAGACCGGGCCGAACTCGTCCTCGGGGAAGCGCTCCGCGTCGGCCGCACCGTCGAACGCGATCATCGAGATCGTGTGCGTCATGATGTGGTCGGGGTGCGGGTAGCCGCCGTTCTCGTCGTACGTGGTGACGACCTGCGGCCGGAACGCGCGGATCTTCGCCACCAGGCGCCCCGCCGCGACCTCGGGGTCCTCCAGGGCGAAGCAGCCCTCGGGCAGCGGCGGCAGCGGGTCGCCCTCGGGCAGCCCCGAGTCGACGAAGCCGAGCCACTCCTGCTGGACGCCCAGGATCTCCCGGGCCTCGTCCATCTCCTTCTTGCGGACCTCGTGGATGTTCTTCTCGATGTACGCGTCGCCCTGGAGCTTCGGGTTGAGGATGGAGCCGCGCTCGCCCCCCGTGCAGGTCACGACCAGCACGTCCACCCCCTCGGACACGTACTTGGCCATGGTGGCCGCGCCCTTGCTCGACTCGTCGTCGGGGTGGGCGTGAACGGCCATCAGTCGCAGCTGCTCAGTCAAAGCTCGATCCTCAGTCATTGGTCGCTCTGGTCGATCATCGGTCGCTGGGGTCCATCCGGTCGGTGTGGGGCGCGATCGGGTGACGGGGGTGCGGCTTCTATAGTGACTGAACGAGGGGCCGGAAAATTCCTCCCGGCCCGGTCCGGAGGGAACGATCATGACGACGGTTCGCGAGGCTGCGCCCGAGGGGCGGTACGGCCGGACCGAGGACCAGCGTGCGGACCGCAAGCTGAAGATCGTCGGATCGGTCCTGGGCGTCGCCCTGCTCGGTGTGATCGGGTGGATCGGCTACGACTACGTGGGCAACCAGGGCATCAGCGGCGAGATGATCAAGTTCAAGGTCGTCTCCGACACCCGGGCCGACGTCCACCTGGAGGTCCGCAAGGACCGCGAGGGCCACGGCTACTGCGTGGTGCGGGCGCTCAGCGAGGACGGCTCCGAGGTGGGCCGCAAGGAAGTCCGGTTCGACCGGGCCGAGGACCGGATCGACGAGGTCGTGACCATGGTGACCCGGTCCCGGGCGACCGCGGTCGAGCCGATGGGCTGCACGGCCGACGACGGCCCGCGCGGCTGATCCGGGCACACCGGCTCCGACCTGCGACGATACGGAGCGCGGCGGCCGGTCCTGGCGCGTGACGGTTTACCTTCTCCCCCTTTTCCTGCGGAATTGTTAGGCTCGTGGTTTCGCCCACTCGCAGAGGCACATGCTTCTGGGTAGGGCGATGCTTTGTATTCCCAACCCTTCCCAGCATTCCCAGCACTTCCCAGTACCGACGAGGAGCACCTGTGACCCAGACCAGCGAGAACGTCACCTGGCTCACGCAGGAGGCGTACAACCAGCTCAAGGCCGAGCTGGAGCACCTGTCTGGTCCCGCGCGCACGGAGATCGCCGTCAAGATCGCGGCGGCCCGTGAGGAGGGTGACCTCCGGGAGAACGGCGGGTACCACGCGGCCAAGGAGGAGCAGGGCAAGATGGAGCTGCGGGTGCGCCAGCTGACCCAGCTCCTGGAGCACGCGAAGGTCGGCGAGGCGCCGGCCGACGACGGCGTGGTCGAGCCCGGCATGGTCGTCACGATCGCCTTCGACGGCGACGAGAACGACACGCTGACCTTCCTGCTCGCCTCCCGTGAATACGCCAGCACGGAGATCGAGACGTACTCCCCGCAGTCCCCGCTCGGCCTCGGTGTGAACGGCAAGCGGACCGGCGACGACGCGGACTACGAGCTGCCGAACGGCAGGACCGCCTCGGTGAAGATCCTGGCGGCGAAGCCCTACACGGGCTGACGTCCGGCCCACCACGACGCGTACGACGCGGGAGCCCCGGCCTTCTTGATGAAGGCCGGGGCTCCCGCGTCGTCGGTCGGTCCTCGGTGGCTCAGGTGGCGGCCGAGCGGTACTTGCGGACCGCGAGAGTCCGGAAGACCACGATGATCAGCACCGACCAGATGATCGAGGCGATGATCGGGTGCTCCATCGGCCAGGCCCCGGTCACGGACTTCGGCACGCCCGGCATCGTGTTGCCGAACAGCTCGCGGGCCCCCGCCACGGTGGCGCTGAACGGATTCCACTCGGCGACGTGCTGGAGGAACGTCGGCATGCCGGTGACCGGCACGAAGGCGTTCGAGATGAACGTCAGCGGGAACAGCCAGATCAGCCCGCCGGAGGTGGCCGCCTCCGGGGTGCGCACGGACAGGCCGATCAGCGCGCCGATCCAGGAGAACGCGTAGCCGAGCAGGAGCAGCAGCAGGAAGCCGCAGATGACCTTGCCGAGGTTCTCGTGGGTGCGCCACCCCACCAGCAGGGCGACCCCGGCGAGGACGACGAGGGTGAGGGTGGTCTGGACGAGGTCGGCGAGCGTCCGTCCGGTGAGGACCGCGCCCCGGGCCATGGGCAGCGACCGGAAGCGGTCGATGAGCCCCTTGTGCATGTCGTCGGCGATGCCCGCGCCGGCGCCCGCGGTGGCGAAGGTGACGGTCTGGGCGAAGATGCCCGCCATCAGGAATTCCTTGTACAGCTGCGGGTCGGTGGAGCCGCCGATGCTGATCGAGCCGCCGAAGACGTAGGTGAACAGCACCACGAACATGATCGGCTGGATCAGTCCGAAGATCACCATCTCGGGGATCCGGGTCATCCGGATCAGATTCCGCTTGGCGACGACGAGGGAGTCCTTCACGGACTGCGTGACGCCCCCGGAGGGGCGGGGCACCAGAGCGGGGGTGTCCTTGGCGATCGCGCTCACCGGGCGTCCTCCTTGTCCTCGTTCTGGTTCGCCTCGGCCGCGTGGCCGGTCAGGGAGAGGAAGACGTCGTCGAGGGTGGGCCTGCGCAGGGCGATGTCGTCGATCTCCACGCCCTGGGCGTCCAGGTCACGGATGATCTCGGCCAGCAGCTTGGCCCCGCCGCTGACCGGTGCGGTCAGCTTGCGGGAGAGCTGGACGACGGTGACCTCGCCCTTGGCGAGGGCGCCCAGCACGGACCGGGCGCGCTCGATCTCGTCGGGGCGGTGCACGACGATCTCGACGCGCTCGCCGCCGGTGCGGGCCTTGAGCTCGTCGGAGGTGCCGCGGGCGATGACCTTGCCGTGGTCGATGACGCAGATGTCGTTCGCGAGGCGGTCGGCCTCCTCCAGGTACTGCGTGGTCAGCAGCAGCGTCGTACCGCCCGCCACCAGGTCCTCGATCACGTCCCACAGCTGCTGCCGGTTGCGCGGGTCGAGGCCGGTCGTCGGCTCGTCCATGAACATCACGGGCGGCGACACGACGAGCGCCGCCGCGAGGTCGAGGCGCCGGCGCATACCGCCGGAGTACGTCTTGGCGGTGCGGTCGGCGGCGTCGCCGAGGTTGAACCGGTCGAGCAGGACGCCCGCACGGGCCTTCGCGTCCCGGGCGCTCAGCTGGTAGAGCTGCCCGACCATCTGGAGGTTCTCCCGGCCGGTCAGATACTCGTCGACGGCGGCGAACTGCCCGGAGAGCCCGATCGAGCGGCGTACCTCGTTGGGCTTCTTCAGTACGTCGATCCCGGCCACGGTCGCCGTGCCGCTGTCCGGGCGCAGCAGCGTGGTCAGCACCCGTACGGCGGTGGTCTTGCCCGCGCCGTTGGGCCCGAGCAGTCCGAGGACGGTGCCCTCGGGGACGTCGAGATCGACACCGCCCAGGGCTCGGACGTCGCCGAAGGTCTTCACCAGACCCTCGGCGTGGATCGCACCTGGCATGGAGAGACTCCCCCGTCACTCGTGGACGACTGTGCCCGTACGGAGCCGGTGCCGGTCGGAAGCCGGTGCGCGTACGGGTCTACTCGGCGATCCTAGGATTCGCGGGGCCGCATCGCGCGCTGAATACCGAGATCCGGCCAAGCGGCGCGAAGCGGACGGTCAGCCTATGACCCGGTAGCCCTCCGCGCGCAGCGTCTCCTCGACGTCCGCGCAGTGCTGCGGGCCCTTCGTCTCCAGATACAGGTCGACCTCCGCCTCGGTCAGCCCGAGGCGCGGGTCGGTGCGCACATGGCTGATGTCGAGGACGTTGGCGTCGGCCACGGTCAGCGTGGCCAGCAGGGCGGCGAGCGCTCCCGGGCGGTCGGTGAGCCGCAGCCGCAGGCTGAGGTAGCGGCCCGCCGCGGACATCCCGTGCCGCAGGATGCGCTGCATCAGGAGCGGGTCGACGTTGCCGCCGGACAGCACGGCCACCACCGGCCCGCGGAACGCCTTCGGGTCGCTGAGCAGCGCGGCCACCGGGCTGGCCCCGGCGGGTTCGACGACCAGCTTGGCCCGCTCCAGGCAGAGCAGCAGCGCACGGGACAGCTCGTCCTCGGTGACCGTGCGGACCTCGTCGACCAGCTCCTCGACCAGGGCGAACGGTACGTCGCCGGGGCGGCCCACCTTGATGCCGTCGGCCATCGTGGCCGGGGCGTCCAGCGAGACGGGGTATCCGGCGGCGAGCGAGGGCGGGTAGCAGGCGGCGCCCTCGGCCTGGACGCCGACGATCCGGACGTCGGGGCGCAGGGCCTTCACCGCGACGGCGACGCCCGCGGCGAATCCGCCGCCGCCGATGCCGAGGACGATCGTGCGGACCTCCGGGCACTGCTCCAGGATCTCCAGGCCGACGGTGCCCTGGCCCGCGATGATGTCGGGGTGGTCGAAGGGGTGGATGAAGACCGCGCCGGTCTCCTCCGCGTACCGCTCGGCGGCGGCGAGGGTCTCGTCGACGACCTGGCCCTGCAGCCGCACCTCGGCCCCGTACTCCCGGGTCGCGGCGACCTTGGGCAGGGGCGCCCCGACGGGCATGAAGACCGTGGAGCGTACGCCGAGGAGGGATGAGGCGAGCGCGACGCCCTGGGCGTGGTTCCCGGCGCTGGCGGCGACCACCCCGGCCGCCCGCTCGACCGGAGTGAGGCCGGAGATCCGGACGTAGGCGCCGCGCAGTTTGAAGGAGCCGGTGCGCTGGAGGTTCTCGCACTTGAGGTGGACCGGGGCGCCGACCAGCCCGGTCAGATGGCGGCTTCCCTCCAGTGCGGTCACCCGGGCCACCCCGTCGAGCATTTTCTGCGCGCCCCGGACGTCGTCGAGGATCAGGGCCGGGTGGTGGGCGGTCGCGCGGAAGTTCATGCCCGCAAGTCTTGCAGCTCGGACGGGGCGCGGCAGACTTGTCCATGGCGGCCTGCGGTGGTGTCCGCAGGTTTGTGCGGCACTGGTACACGTTGCCCCGGGGCCGCGTACTCTGTCCCCCACTCATCCGACACCGCACGAAGAGAGTCCCCGGCCATGCCCCCTCAGGACATGACGACTGCTGCGTCTCCTTCCGGGGGCGCCGCCCCCGAACACCCGGGCCCCGACCGCCTGCTGGACTCGCTCCAGCACCAGGTGGCGGTCTTCGCCCGCCGTGCCGAGCAGACCCGCCTCGGCGGTGTCGGCCAGGTCCGCAACTCGATGGACCGGGCGGCGTACCTGCTGCTGAACCGGCTGGACAAGGAAGGGCCGATGGGCGTCAAGGCGCTGGCGGCCGGGATGGGGATCGACTCGTCGACGGTGACGCGGCAGGTCGCGCCGCTCGTCGACACCGGTCTGGTCAAGCGCACGTCGCACCCGGAGGACGGCCGGGCCGTGGTGCTCCAGCTCTCCCCGCGCGGCCAGGCCCGCCTGGAGGAGGTCCGCGCCTCGCGGCGCGAGCTGATGTCGCAGGTGACGGACGGGTGGACGGAGGAGGAGCGGGACACGTTCTGCGCCCTGCTCACCCGTTTCAACGGGTCGCTGGCCGCCCGGCAGGCCGCGTACCAGCCGCCGCAGGCCGACTGACGGCCGCGCAGGTCTCTTCCCCGCGTCCGGACTCTTGACCGGGGCGGTGCACCGGGGCTCGTATGTGGTGCATGGCAGAGCGGGCGACCCACCGGGACCGGCTCCGCGCCCTGGAGTTCGAGGCCTTCGTGGCGGGCGCGGGCGGACGCCTGCTGCACACGGCGACGCTGCTGACCGGCGAACCGCCGCAGCCGCCGGGTGCGTATGTCCGGGCCGAGGCGCTGCTGCGCGCGGCGCTCGCCCGGACGTACGCCGACTGGGACCGGCTGCACGGCGGCGACCCCTACGACCGGGCCCGCCGGGAGCTGGCCCTCCGCTTCGCCCGCGAGGCCCGGCGCCACCAGCGGCCGCGCGGCGGTCTGCTGGACCGGCTGACCCCGATCGAGCGGCTGGTGCTGGTCCTGCGGATGTACGAGGAGGTCGGCGAGGGACAGACGGCGGCGCTGCTCGGGCTGTCGGCCGACCGGGTCCGCGCGGTGTGCGCGCGGGCCGTGGCGACGCTGCGGGCGTCGGGTGCGGGGCGCGGGGCGGGGCCCGGAACGCGGGGGACGGCCCCGGCCCCCCGGAGGACGCCGTGAGCGCGGACCGGCGGGACCCGCGCGAGGAGCAGGTCCGGCGGATGCTGGACGGCCCGCATCCCGCCCTGCCGCCCGACCTGGCCGCGCAGGCGGTCCGGCACGGCGGACGCCGCCTGCGGCTGCGCCGGGCGGCGCAGCGGACGGCGGGCTGGCTGCTGGCCCTGGCGCTCGTGGCGTTCCTGGTCTGGATCGGCGTCGAGCAGCCGTGGGCGACCGAGCCCGCCCAGGTCACTCCCCCGTTGGAGGGCTGGTGAGCCGTTGGGGTCCCGGTGGGAGAGGCCTACGCTGGAGAAGGCGGCTGCTGTACGAGCCGAGGAGGCCGTGATGACGAGGAAGACCGCGGACTGCCGCAAGTATCCGAGCGAGATGAACTGCACCCTCACCCTCACCGGTGAGGAGGACGAGGTCGTCCGGGCCGCGAGCGAGCACGCGGCGTCGGTCCACGGACACGAGGACACCCCCGAACTGCGCGAGCAGGTCCGGGGCATGCTGGAGGACGCGGACGAGAAGGTGGGTGCCTGAACGCCGGGACGCGAGGGGCGCCCGCCGGTTCCGGCGGGCGCCCCTGTCATGTCCGCAGGATCAGCCCAGCGCCTGGGTGAGGTCGGCGAGCAGGTCGTCACCGTTCTCGATGCCGACGGAGATCCGGACCAGGTCGGCCGGGACCTCCAGCAGGGAGCCCGCGACGGAGGCGTGCGTCATCCGGCCCGGGTGCTCGATCAGCGACTCCACGCCGCCGAGGGACTCGCCGAGCGTGAAGAGCTTCGCGCGGTTGCAGACCTCGACCGCCGCCTCCTCGCCGGCCGCGACACGGAACGACACCATGCCGCCGAAGGCCTTCATCTGCTTGGCGGCGACCTCGTGGCCGGGGTGCTCGGGCAGGCCCGGGTAGAGGACCTGGGAGACCTTGGGGTGCCGGGTCAGCAGGTCGGCGACCTTGGTGGCGTTCTCGGTGTGCCGGTCCATGCGGACGGCGAGCGTCTTGATGCCGCGCAGCACGAGCCAGGCGTCGAAGGGACCGGCGACCGCGCCCATGGCGTTCTGGTGGAAGGCCAGTTCCTCGGCGAGCTCCGGGTCGCTGACGACGAGCGCGCCGCCGACGACGTCGGAGTGGCCGCCCATGTACTTGGTGGTGGAGTGCACGATGACGTCCGCGCCGAGCGCCAGGGGCTGCTGAAGGTAGGGCGAGGCGAAGGTGTTGTCGACGACGAGGCGGGCCCCGGCCTGGTGCGCGACCTGGGCGACGGCGGCGATGTCGGTGATGCCGAGCAGCGGGTTGGACGGGGTCTCCACCCAGACCGCCTTGGTGCGCGGGGTGATCGCGGCCCGTACGGCGGCCACGTCCGAGGTGTCGGCCACCGAGAACTCCACGCCCCACCGCGCGGCGACCTTCGCGAACAGCCGGAACGTGCCGCCGTAGGCGTCGTTCGGGATGACCACGTGGTCGCCGGGGGTCAGCAGCGTCCGCAGGAGGCAGTCCTCGGCAGCGAGACCGGAGGCGAAGGCGAGACCGCGGCGGCCGCCTTCGAGGGCCGCGAGGTTCTCCTCCAGGGCGGTACGGGTCGGGTTGGCGCTGCGGCTGTACTCGTATCCGCCGCGCAGTCCGCCCACGCCGTCCTGCTTGTACGTGGAGACCTGGTAGATCGGCGGAACCACCGCGCCGGTGAGGGGGTCGGCGGTGTTCCCCGCGTGGATGGCGAGGGTTTCGAAGCTGTGCTGGTCGCTCATGAGGCCCGAGCGTAGTTCCTGGCGGAGGCCCTTACCGGCCACTCGCCGCTCCGGTGACAATGGAGCCATGGAGATTCTGTTGTTCCTGCTCGCGATGTGCATGCTCGCGGCGGTCATCGGCCCCTGGTTGATGCGCCGCCGGGGCGGTATCCGCCAGGTCGCCCCCGGGTCGCCGGACGCCGCCGACCCGGACACCTACGGCTTCGCCCGCCAGGAGGAGCTGGACGTCCGGATGCCGGGCCCCGACCAGGACCTCCTGGACGTGCTCGACGTCGTCCAGGGCACCCAGCAGTGGCAGGCGGCCTCCCAGCTGCTGGCCGGGACGCCCAAGGAGGGCGAGGTGCGCTGGCAGCGGATCCAGGCCTTCGCGGGCGCGGCCTCGCTGGAGCTGGCGCAGCAGCCGGGCAAGGGCGGCTCGTGGCTGCGGGCCTGGCGCGCGGAGTCCCCGAAGGACGCGGGCGGTGCGGCGGTGCACGCGGAGTTCCTGGTGCAGCAGGCGTGGCGCTCCTCGGCGGCGGGCAGCGACGACTTCCGGATCATCCTGGAGGAGGCCCGTACGGTCTGCGGCGAGGCGGCCCTGCTCGCGCCGGGCGACCCCGTGCCGTACATCGTGGAGCTGGCGGTGGCCCGGGGCCTGGGCTACACCCCCGAGCAGTTCGACCAGCTGTGGGCGAAGATCATCGACCGGGCCCCGGCGCACCTGGGCGCGCACATCGCGGCGCTGCACTTCCACTCCGAGCGGTGGCACGGTTCGCGCAAGGACGCCGAGGCCTTCGCCACGGCCGCCGCCGCCCGCGCCCCGCAAGGTTCGCTGCTGGCGGCGCTGCCGCTGTTCGCGGTGTACGAGCACCTGCCGGAGGTCAACCTGGTGCAGGGCTTCTACCGCAGCCAGGTGGTGACCAAGGCGGTCGAGGGCGCGATGTTCGCGGTGCACGCGGCACGCCAGGACGACCCGATGCTCGCCCACGTCCGTCACCTCCTGGTGCTGTTCCTGGTGCACATGGAGCGCTGGTCGGAGGCGATGCACCAGCTGGTCCGGATCGACGGCCACGTGGGCGCGCTGCCGTGGACGGCGGAGCCGGACCCGGCGGCGCAGTACACGGTCTACCGGGCGCTGGCGGTCGCGGGGTACGAGGCGAACGGCGGCAGCCCGGCGACGCTGCCGCACTGACCTTCGTACGGCTTCATGGTCTGGCGGGGGCGGGAGCGGGGGCCCGCCCGAGCGTCGTGGTCACCAGCGCACCCACCACGAGCGCCGCGCCCGTCACCGTGACCGCTGTGACGCCGACGCCGTCCGCCACCAGCCCGCCGGCCAGCGCCCCCGAGTGCGATGGCAGCGTTGAACACCCCGACGAACAGCGAGGAGGCGGCCTCGCGGGCGCCGGGGGCGGCGAGCAGCACCCAGGTCTGCTTGCTCACCGAGACACCGCCGTAGCCGAGGCCCCAGAGCACCATCAGGGCGGCCGCGAGGGCGGGGGAACCGCCCAGCAACGGCAGCGCGGCGACGGTGAGCGCCAGGACCGTGCCGATCACCAGCAGCGTGGTGCGCGGGGAACGGGCCGCCCCGGCCCCGGCGAGGAAGTTCCCGGCCACGCCGGCGATCCCGTACACCAGGAGCAGGACGCCGATCATGGCCGCGCCGACGCCGAGGACCTGGCGGGCTGCCCGCTCATCGGTGTCTCGGGGGCGGCGCCGGAGTACTGGCGCCTCGCCCAGGCCCCGGTCGTCACGCCCGGTGGGCGCGCGATCCCGGCGGGGCCCGCGGTGGGAAGCCTGCAGGAGGGCCTCGCCCTGGTACGGGCGGGCCGGGGCGGGATGCTGCTGTGCGACCCGACGGCCGACTACTACGGCAGCCACGCGGTGACCTTCGTCCCGGTGGCCGGCCTCCCGGAGTCCTCCCTCGCGCTGGTGTGGCACCGGAACCACGAGACGGCCCGGACGCGGGGCTTCGCCCGGGCCCTGGCAGACGTGACCGAGGCCACCGGGTGAGTGGCGGGCCCCGGAATCCCGGCGGCCGCTCCCTTGTTGTAGGTACCGAACACCGACCCCCCGGAGGAGCCCCGCATGTTCCTGAACCACCGCACCCCCGTGCTCCCCACCCCGGAGCAGGCCCTGCGCGGCCGCCCCGTCCCCGAATTCACCGTCCCCTCACGCCACACGGTCCTCGGCAACCCGCTGGTGGGCCCGTACCCGGAGGGCCTGGAGGTGGCGGACTTCGCGCTGGGCTGCTTCTGGGGTGCGGAGCGGAAGTTCTGGCAGACGGAGGGCGTGTGGACGACGCTGGTCGGCTACCAGGGCGGCTACACGGGGAACCCCACGTACGAGGAGGCCTGCTCGGGCCTGACCGGCCACACGGAGGCGGTACGCGTCGTCTTCGACCCGGCCGTCGTCACGTACGAGGAACTGCTGAAGCTGTTCTGGGAGTCGCACAACCCGACCCAGGGCTTCCGCCAGGGCAACGACGTGGGGACCCAGTACCGCTCCGCGGTCTACACCCACTCCCCCGCCCAGGCAGCGGCCGCCGACGCCTCCCGTGAGGCGTACCAGAAGGTCCTGACGGCCTCGGGCCACAAGGAGATCACCACGGAGATCCTCCCGGCCGAGGGCCGCCCGTTCTGGCCGGCGGAGGCGTACCACCAGCAGTACCTGGACAAGAACCCGGGCGGCTACTGCGGTATCGGCGGCACGGGCGTCTCCTGCCCGATCGGCGTGGCCCCGGCCGAGGGCTGAGCCGGACCGGCGGCCCGGGTCCTACGACTCCCCCTGGCCGAACCCCTCGCCCTGCCCGAGCATCGCCGGAAGCAGCCGCCGCAGCAGCCGTACGAACTGGGCGTCCCGGTCGGCCGGGGGCGGGGCGTCCGCCGTCGTGAGGGCGGCGAGCAGGTGCGGGTGGCGGCCCTCGGCGGCGACCGCGGCCAGGTGGGCCGCCCGGGCGGCCGGGTCGCCGGAGGACGACGTCGCGGTGGACTCGCGGCGGGCGAAGAGGACGGCCAGGGCGCCGAGCAGTCCGATGGCCTCCAGCTTCTGCCCGGCGGTGCCGGGCGCGGGGGACAGGATCCCGAGCGCGTGGTCGAGGTAGTCGATCGCGTGCGGGCCCAGAACCTCGCCGCGCCGGTCGTTCAGATCGGCCAGCCACGGGTGCCGGACGTGCGCGGCCTTGGACTGGCGGGCCAGGCCGACGAGGTCGTCCAGCCAGTCACCGGCAGGAGCGACGGAGAGGTCCAGCTCGCCCGCGACCGCGTCCGCCATCAGGTCCAGCAGTTCGTCCCGGCTCCCCACGTAGCGGTAGAGCGAGGCGGGCCCCGTACCCAGCCGTTGCGCGAGCGCGCGCATCGACACGGCCGCCAGGCCTTCCGCATCGGCGAGGGCGAGAGCGGCCGTCGTGATCTGGGCGCGGCTCCGCTCGGGTGCGGGTCCACGCGCGCCCCGTTCGGGGCGTGACCAGACGGTCGTCGGCCGGGTCGCACGATCGGCCACGGGCCGCCACCTCCCCTTCAGGTCCCCGTCCGGGAGTCCGGAGCAAGCTGTAGTCTAATACCGCGAACACCGTTCGCAGTATTTTCGTCCAACGGAGGAGCTCGCCATGACCTGGACCGAACGTCGCTTCGCCCGCAACGGCGCCGTCGAGCTCGCCCACGACCGGCTCCAGGAGGGCGCGGACGGCGAGCCGCTGCTCCTGGTGATGGGGCTTGCGGTCTCCCGGCACTGGTGGCCCGAGCAGTTGTGTGCGGCCTTCGCCGACGCCGGGTTCGCCGTCGCCCGTTACGACCAGCGGGACGCCGGCGAGTCCACCCGGCTGCCGAAGCCCGTAAACCGGGGCAACCCCTTCGCCGCACTGGCCGCCGGCCGCGGTGCGGCCTACACCGCCGAGGACATGGCCGACGACGCGGCCGCCGTCCTGGACGCGCTCGGCTGGGAGTCGGCGCACCTCTTCGGGCACTCGCTGGGCGGGGTGGTGGCCCAGCGCGTGGCCCTGCGCCACCCGGACCGGGTGCGCACGCTCACCTCCTCCGCCGCGCTGCCCAGCGATGTCGGCGGACTGGGCGCCCTCCGCCATCTGCGGCTCGGCACGCTGGCCAAGTTCGCCCGCATCAAGCCCGCCCAGGACCGGGAGGGACGGATCGCGGCGGGACTGGCGGTGGCGCGGATCTGCGCCTCGCCCGGCTATCCGTTCGACGAGACGGAGGCCCTGGAACGGATCACCGCCGACGTGGACACCGGCATCGCCGACCCGGACGCCCAGTCCCGCCAGATCGGTGCGGCCTGGCACGGCCCGTCCCTCGCCGAACTGCGCGCCCCCGCGCTGGTGTTGCACGGCACGGACGACCCGCTGCTCAAGCCTTCCGCGGGGCGCGCCACCGCCGCGGCGATCCGCGACGCCCGGCTCGTCCTCCAGCCGGGCGTCGGCCACGACATCCCGCGCGAGTGGCACACCGAGGTCGCCGCCGAGGTGCGGGCACTCGCGGACCGGGCAGCCCGGGTCGACGGCCGCGCATGACGGCCACCCCCGGTCGCAGCACAGGCAGCACGGCGCCGCCCGTCGCTCAGGCCGCCAGCAGCACGCCGCCCATCGGGCCCGCCGGGCCGGTCGTCCGTACCGGCCGGTGCCCGCCCGTTGTCCCCAGCGACCGGGTCCGGGTGCGGGCCGCCGTGAGGCTCACCAGCCGCTCCCCCGCCAGCGCCAGGACGTCGGCGAGGCTCAGGCCGAGCGCCTGGGCCGCAGCGGCCAGCACCTCCGAGGAGGCCTCCTTGCGGCCGCGCTCCACCTCGGAGAGGTACGCCATGGAGATCCGGGACGCCTCGGACACGTCCTTCAACGTCCTTCCCTGCGCCCGGCGTTCGCGGCGCAGCACCTCCCCGACGAGGTCGCGCCAGAGCGGCTCCCGGGGCAGGCCCTGGGGTGCCGGGTCCGCCGCCGTCGGGAGCGGGCGCAGGGGGATCACGTCGGCCTGGTTCGTCGCTCGGATGGTCACCGTCCCAGATTAGGAGCGCGACGCCCCCTCGGCACGGGGTGGGCGTTGCGCTGCGGGCGGATCTGCTGGTGGCGAAGTCGCGTGACAGACGGCCCGCTTCGGGAGCGGCCGTTGTCGTCACGCGCGACAGCGGCTCTCTCTCAAGAAGGCGGCGATGTTTGAAGCCTCACCAGTCCAGGCAGCCGGTGGCGCTGAGGCCCGGGCTCCCGGCCGCCTCCGTCGTCACTGTGCCTTACAGTCGCATGCGCCGAGCGGTGACCGCCGGGCAGCAGCGAAGGGCGCAGGGCATGGATATTTTTGGGGCACGTGATCAGCTGGTCGCCGACTACCGCGCGTTCACTTCAGGCTTCGTCCCGGTACGTGACCCCAGGATCGCGGAGCATGTCCGGCGGGAACTCGACGAGGGCAGTCAGTGGCCCGAGCCGTGGCTGTCACTCAATCCGAACTTTGCGTCCGGCGGTGCAATCGGCGATCTGACCCTCGAAGGTGTCCTCCACTCGGAGTGCGAGCGCATCTTCCGGGTGAAGGACGTTCCCGAGGATCATGGTCAACACGCCATCACTCTGCACCGTCACCAGCGGGAGGCCGTCGCTGCGGCCGCCACGGGGAAGAGCTACGTTCTCACTACGGGCACGGGGTCCGGCAAGAGCATCGGGTACATTCTGCCGATTGTCGACCATGTCCTGCGCCGCAAGGACACCGGGGCGAAGCGGTCCATCAAAGCGCTCATCGTCTACCCCATGAACGCCTTGGCCAACAGCCAACTCGGCGAACTGACCAAGTTCCTCCGCCATGGCTACCCGGAGGGTGGCGAGCCGGTCACGTTCGCCCGCTACACCGGGCAGGAGGGCGACGCGGACCGCGAGCGGATCCTCGCTTCCCCGCCGGACATCCTGCTCACCAACTACGTGATGCTCGAGTACCTGCTGACCCGCCCCAGGGAGCGGGAAAAGTTGGTCAGAGCCGCGCAGGGACTGTCTTTTCTCGTACTCGACGAACTGCATACCTACCGAGGCCGTCAAGGCGCGGACGTCGCCATGCTGGTCCGCAGGGTGCGCGACGCTTGCGCTGCTCCTGATCTGCAGTGTGTCGGCACCTCCGCGACCATGGTCTCCGGCGGTACTCCGCAGGAGCAGCGAGAGGCTGTGGCGGAGGTCGCCTCCCGACTCTTCGGCGCCCCTGTCCCTTCCTCCAATGTCATCGGCGAGACGCTGGTCAGGGCCACCACGCCCGCACACGACCGGACCGCACTGGTCAAGGCGGCGGCGGAGCCGCCGACGTCCGGTCAGTACGAGGCGCTTTCGGTGAACCCGCTCGCTGCCTGGGTGGAGGAGGAATTCGGCCTCGCCGTGGCGCCCACGGCTCCGGCAGAAGGGAGCCGGCAGGATTTCGTCCGCCGCGCGCCCACCACCGTCCAGGACGCTGCCGACCGACTCGCCTCCGTCACCGCTCTGGCACCGGACCACTGCGCAAAGGCGATCCGCACCGTGTTGCAGGCCGGCAGCCAAGCGATCGATCCTGTCACCGGGCGCCCTCTGTTCGCCTTCCGCCTGCACCAGTTCCTCTCCAAGGGCGATACCGTCCACGTCAGCCTGGAACCGGCGGAATCCCGCCACATCACGAGCCAGTACCAGACGGTCGTGCCTGAGCAGCCCGGCAAGGCGTTGCTTCCCCTGGCGTTCTGCCGTGAATGCGGCCAGGAGTATCTGGTTGTGGCCCGCGAACGGCGTGCAGAGCACGAGGTGTTCACCGCCCGCCGCGACAACGACGCGAGCGGCGGCGACCTGGTCGCGGGCTACCTCTATGTCAGTGCGGCGCAGCCGTGGCCCCACGATGTGGCAGTGGCCGTCCGGGACGGCCGACTCCCCGACTCCTGGATCGACCCGACCGCGAGCGGCGACGCAGCCGTGTTGCCCCGCCGCGCCCCTCACCTGCCCCAGGAGATCTGGGTCGGCCCTGACGGATCCGTACAGGATCGCGGGCAGGGGCTCTGTGCGGCCTTCATCCCTTCACCGTTCGCCTTCTGCCTGCGCTGCCGCGTCAGCTACGAACAGACCAGAGGCAGTGACTTCGCCAAACTGGCCACCTTGTCCGCCGAGGGCCGCAGCTCCGCGGTCTCGGTCATCAGCGCGAGCGTGGTCCGGAGCCTGCGCGCGGTCGAAGATCCCGGCTTCCCGGACGCGGCACGCAAACTGCTCACCTTCGTCGACAACCGACAGGACGCCAGCCTGCAGGCGGGCCACTTCAACGACTTCGTCCAGGTCACTCAGCTCAGAGGCGCCCTCCACCGAGCCGCGGCCCGAGCGGGTTCACTGGAGCACGACGAAGTTCCGCACCGTGTGGCAGAGGCCCTCGGCCTCGGGCTCAGGGACTTCGCCCAGAACCCTGAGGCCAAGTTCGGCCAGCGCGACGCAGTGCTGCGCACCTTCCGCGACGTGCTCGCCTTTCGTGTCTTCCGGGATCTGGAACGTGGTTGGCGGATCACCATGCCCAACCTGGAGCAGGTAGGGCTACTGCGCATCGACTACGCGTACCTGCCGGAGATCTCGGCCGACACCGAGTACTGGAAGGACGTCTGCGCCCCGTTGCGGGAGGCCGAACCACAACTGCGGGAGGAACTGAGCCGCATCGTGCTCGACGAGATGCGGCGCGGCCTGGCCGTCGACGTCGAGTGGTTCACGGATGAGGGTTTCGAACGGCTGCAGAGCCGCAGCGACCAGCACCTCACCGGCGCGTGGGCGCTGCCCGAGCGCTCACAGCCCCCGCAGGCCGGCATGGTCTTCGCCCGTCCGGGTCGTCCGGGCCGTCCCCGCTCCGAGCTCAACTTCACCGGGCGCTCGGCGCTCGGTCGTTACCTGCGGCGTCCGGGGACCTTCCCGTCAGCCGACACGCCCCTCGGGGTGGAGGACGCCCAGCGGGTCATCAGCGACCTGCTCCGTACCCTCAAGCGGTACGACCTGCTGGCCGAAGTCGTACCGGCCAAGGAGAACGGGGCGCCGGGCTACCGGCTGCGGGCCTCAGCACTCGTGTGGAGACCCGGTGACGGTGTTTCCGGCGCCTCCGACCCGTTGCGCAGGACCTTCGACCCGGAGGCGGGTGCCCGGGTCAATGGTTTCTTCCGAAACCTCTACGGCGCCGTGGCCGGGGAACTGCGGGGCCTCCACGCCGCCGAGCACACCGCTCAGGTCCGTGCCGAGGTCCGCCAGGACCGGGAGCAGGCGTTCCGCGACGGATCCCTCCCCCTGCTCTACTGTTCGCCCACCATGGAGCTGGGCGTGGACATCGCCACACTCAATGCCGTGGCCATGCGGAACGTACCGCCGACACCCGCCAACTACGCGCAGCGCTCCGGCCGGGCCGGCCGCTCCGGGCAACCTGCGCTGGTGACCACGTACTGCTCCACAGGCAACGCCCACGACCAGTACTACTTCCGGCGCTCCGATCGCATGGTGGCCGGCTCCGTGGCCCCACCGCGCCTGGATCTCGCCAATGAGGAGTTGATCCGCTCCCACCTGCACGCCCTCTGGCTGGCCGAGACCGGCCTCTCGCTCGGCCATTCCCTGACCGACCTCCTCGACGTCGACGGGGAACAGCCCGCCCTCGCTCTGCAAGGCCGGGTGCAGCAGGCCGTGTCCGACCCGGCTGCCGCTCGGCGCGCTGTTGTCCGCGCACATCAGGTCCTCGACGGCCTGGGCTTGCAGGGGGCGCTCTGGTGGCGGGAGGGCTGGATCGAGGAGACGGTGGCCCGTACCCCGCACGCCTTCGATGCCGCCTGCGACCGGTGGCGCGACCTCTATCGCAGCGCCGTCCGCGAACGTGAGGAACAACACCGGCGCTGGATGAACCACTCCAGCAGCCAGAAGGCCCGTAACCGCGCCGACCAGCGTTACCGGGAGGCCAAACGCCAGATCCTACTGCTCCGCAACGAGGAGTCCGGCTCCTCCGGCCAGGCGCAGAGCGATTTCTACTCCTACCGCTATTTCGCCTCGGAGGGATTCCTTCCCGGATACTCCTTCCCCCGGTTGCCGCTCGCCGCCTACATCCCCGGCGGCCGGGGCCCTCAGCGCCGTGACGGCGACTACCTGCAGCGGCCCCGTTTTCTGGCCATCCGTGAGTTCGGCCCCGGGGCGCTCATCTACCACGAGGGCGCTCGTTATCAGGTCACCCACGTGCAGATTCCGGTGGAGGGGGGAGACGGCGAAATCGCGACGGGATCCGTCCGCATCTGCACCTCCTGTGGGTACTTGCACCGGGACGAGGCGGGAGTCGACCTCTGTGTGCAGTGTTCCGCGTATCTGCCCACTCCAAAGCGGGACCTCATGCGCCTGCAAACGGTCTTCACTCGGCGCCGGGAGCGGATTTCCTCCGACGAGGAGGAGCGCCGCCGTGCCGGTTTCGACCTGCTCACGGCCTACGAGTTCTCCAGCCACGGTGCCCGCTCGGGGCGACAGGACGCCCATGTGACCGACTCCTCCGGCGCAGCGGTGGCCCACCTCACCTACGGTGACACCGCGACCATCCGCATCATCAATCTGGGCCGACGCCGTCGCCGCGACAACGAGCCCGACGGCTTCTGGCTCGACATCGGCCAGGGACGATGGCTCAGTGACCGTGCCGCCACCGGCGACGCGACGCCGGAGGACACCGAACTGTTCGCGGACACCAACCGCGAGGCAGAGGACGTTCAGCTCAAGCGCCGTGTCATCCCCTACGTGGAGGACCGCCGTAACATCCTGCTCTTCCGGTGCGCGCAACCGGTCGACGAACGCACGGCTGCCAGCCTGCAGTACGCGTTGGAGCGCGGCATCGAGGCGGTGTTCCAACTGGAGGACGCGGAGCTGACGAGTGAGTCTCTGCCGGATGCCGACGGGCGTGGCCGGATCCTGCTCACCGAGAGTGCCGAGGGCGGGGCCGGGGTTCTCCGCCAGTTGCAGGACGTCCCGGGCGCGCTCGCCGCCGTCGCCGCGGAAGCCCTGCGCCTGTGCCACTTCGATCCGGAGACAGGTGCCGATCTGGACCGTGCCGAAGGTGCCCGGGAGCGTTGCGAGCTCGCCTGCTACGACTGTCTTCTCTCGTACTCCAATCAGGCACGGCACGGCCTGGTGAATCGACACACGGTCCGTGACCTGCTGCTGACACTGAGCAGGACCACCACGGTGCACGCCGGATCCGGTGGTGACCGTGTCGGGTCGGTGCAGGAGCTGTCCGCCCGCACGGACAGCGGGCTGGAGCGCGACTGGCTGGCCTGGATGGAAACCGGTGGGTTCCGCCTGCCCGACGGGGCCCAGCCACTGATCGACACCGGCGGGCAGAAGGTCCGTCCGGACTTCGTCTACCGTCGGCCCGACGGCGACACCGCCGTCTTCGTCGACGGGCCCCACCACGAGGACCCAAACCGCTCAGAGCGCGACCAGCGGGCGGAGGACGCCTTGTGGGAGGCCGGCTGGAACGTCGTCCGGTTCCGTCATGATCAGCGGGAGGCGGGGGGCTGGACGGCCATCGCCCACCGTCACGAGGGAGTCTTCGGGACCTCCCGTCCCGACACCGGATGACGCAAATACGGCATCATCGACCCCGCATCCCGCGCCTACTCGGCGCGGACCAGGACCAGCACAGCCCCAGGAGGACAAGTCCGTGACGACGACGGCCGCCGCAGTCCCCAGCTCCTACGCCCCCGGCACTCTGGTGACCGCCCGGGGCCGGGAGTGGGTGGTCCTGCCCGGCAGTGCCGCCGACTTCCTTCTGCTGCGGCCCCTCGGCGGGGACGATGACACGATCGCCGGGGTCCTGCCCGCTCTGGAGTCCGTCGCACCCGCCTCCTTCGCACCGCCCACGACGGCCGACCTCGGCAATCAACTGTCCGCCGGCCTCCTGCGCACCGCTCTGCGCATCGGGTTCCGGGCCGCTGCCGGACCGCTGCGTTCGCTGGCCGGGATCGCGGTCGAGCCCCGCCAGTACCAGTTGGTGCCCCTTCTGCTGGCGATGCGGCAGGACACGGTCCGGCTGCTCATCGCCGACGACGTCGGGATCGGCAAGACGGTCGAGGCCGGTCTCGTCGTCAAGGAGTTGTTGGAGCAGGGGGAGGCGAACGGCCTGGCAGTGCTGTGCAGCCCGGCTCTGGCTGAGCAGTGGCAGGACGAACTGCGCAACAAGTTCGGCATCGAGGCCGAACTCGTGCTGCCCTCTACGGCCAAGCGTCTGGAACGCGGCCTGCCGATCGGCCAGTCACTGTTCGACCGCTACCCGCACGTGGTGATCTCGACCGATTTCATAAAGTCCCCCAAGCGTCGTGACGCCTTCGTCCGCAGCGCTCCCGACCTCGTCGTCGTCGACGAGGCGCACACGTCCGTCTCGGACGGCAAGGGCACCACGGACAAGCAGCAGAAGCAGCAGCGCTACGCACTCCTTCAGCGACTGGCGGCAGACCCCGGCCGGCACCTCCTCCTGGTGACCGCCACTCCGCACAGCGGCAAGGAGGAGGGCTTCCGCAACCTCATCGGCCTGCTCGACCCCGCGCTCGCCGATGTGGACCTGGAGCAGAGCAAGGGCCGCGACCTGCTCGCCCGGCACATGGTGCAGCGCCGTCGTCACGACATCCGCCGTTTCCTGGATCAAGAGACCCCCTTTCCTCGCGACCGTCAGACCAAGGAAGCCCCCTACCGGCTGTCCCGCGACTACAGCGAGCTCATGCGCCAGGTGCTGGAGTACGCCCGCGAGTCCGTACAGGGCACGGACGGCGAGCTGCGCCCCCGGGTCCGTTGGTGGTCCGCCCTCGCGCTGCTCCGAGCCCTCGCCTCGTCGCCGCGCGCGGCCGCCGCCACGCTGCGGAGCCGTAGCAGCACGGTCGCTGCCCAGAGCTTGCCGGAAGTCGAGGCCCTGGGCCGCGCCGCTGTCCTGGACCTCACCGACGACGACACACTGGAAGGCATCGACACCACCCCTGGCGGCGACGCAGGTGTGGAGCAGGCCGAACGCCGCCGCCTGCGCGCCATGGCCGACCGCGCCGTCGCGTTGGAGGGGGGCAAGGACGTCAAGCTCGCCACCCTCGTCAAGGAGGTCAAGGGCCTCCTCGCCGACGGGTACGACCCGATCGTCTTCTGCCGTTTCATTCACACCGCCGAGTACGTCGCGGAGCACCTTCAGGCCGCTGTGAAGAAGGCCGCCACGGTCCGCGCCGTCACCGGCGAGCTACCGCCGGCCGAGCGTCTGGCCCGTATCGGTGAGCTCACGGAGGTGCCAGGCCGCCGTGTCCTGGTAGCCACCGACTGCCTCTCGGAGGGCGTCAACCTTCAGGAGCACTTCCAGGCCGTCGTCCACTACGACCTCGCCTGGAACCCCACCCGCCATGAGCAGCGCGAGGGGCGCGTCGACCGCTTCGGCCAGCCTCGCGACTACGTCCGTGCCATCACCCTCTACGGGCAGGACAACGGCATCGACGGCCTCGTGCTGGATGTCCTCATCCGCAAGTACCAGGCCATCCGGCGCTCCACCGGTGTTGCCGTTCCGGTCCCCGACACCGGCGACAGCATCGTCAAGGCGCTGCTGGAGGGTCTTCTCCTGCGCCAGGAGGACAGCGAGCAACTCGCCTTCGACCTCGATATCGCCACCGGGCGCGACAACCTGCACCGTGCCTGGGAAAGCGCGGCCGAGCGTGAGAACAGGCAGCTCACGAAGTTCGCCCAGTCCGGTGTACGGCTGGAGGAGGTGCAGGCCGAGGTCGATGAGATCCGTGCCGTCCTCGGTGGCCAGGCGGACGTCGCTTCCTTCGTCCGTGAGGTCCTGCTCGCACTGGGATCATCCTTGCGGGAGGTGAACGACCGTAAGGGCGCGGGATTCGTCGCCACCACGGACACTCTGCCGCTCGCCCTCAAGCATGTTCTCGGCGGCGACCTGTCCAAGCCGCGCGATGCGGGCTTCGTCCTCCTGCCGCCCGCCCGTCAGGGAAACGCGGCGCTGGTACGTACCGACCCGAAGGTCGGCGCGGTCGCCCAGTACGTTCTGGACAGCGCCCTCGACCCCGACCTGCCGGAGCGGCTGCGGCCGGCGCAGCGATGCGGCGTCATCCGCACCGCGCACGTCGCCACCCGCACCACATTGCTGCTGGTGCGCCACCGTTTCCATCTCACGCTCCCGACCCGGCGCGGAGAGCCCCGCACCCTGGTGGCGGAGGACGCCCGCCTGGCCGCCTTCCGCGGCAGCCCGACCGAACCCGACTGGCTGGACGAACAGGAGGCCCAGGCGCTGCTCGCTCTGGAGCCCACCAGCAACACCGCCCGTACGTTGGCCGAGGCCCAGCTCGGGCGGGTCCTGGACGCCCTGCCACACCTGCAGCCCGTGCTCGATTCCCGGGCAGCCGAGCAGGCCGGGCAGCTCCGGGAGTCACACCGCAGGGTGCGTTCCGCGGTGGGGGCACTGAAGCGGGGCCTGGACGTGCAGGCCCAGCCGCCGGCCGACATCCTCGGGGTGTACCTCTACTTGCCGGACAGCTCGACCGCCCACCACACCACAGGAGAACACCGGTGACCCGCCACCGCCTCGCCACCGAGACCACATCCGCAGTGCGGGTGGTGGGCGGTCTGGTACCCGCCGGGCTGCTCGCCCGGATCAGTTCGGGCCGGGACGTGGAGGGCCTCGACCCCGCCACGTACCACCTCCCCGGTGGTGAGACCGTCCGCGACGACGCCGGCCGGTCCTGGACCTATCTCCTGGGACGCTGGAAGGCGTTCCGCGACGATCTGGACGCCCTTCCGGAAGCCGACCGCGGCACCACCCTGACCCGCAAGAACTGGTTGCTGCCGCTCTTCCGCGAGCTCGGCTACGGACAGCTCCCGGCCGTGGGCGCGGGTGGTCTTCCGTCCGACGACAGCGAGAAGCACTTCGCCGTCTCCCACCATTGGGAGCATGTACCGGTCCACCTGCTGGGCTGGCACCTCGACCTCGACCGCCGCCACCCAGGCGTTCCGGGGGCAGCCGACACCGCGCCCCAGTCCCTGGTCCAGGAGTGCCTCAACCGCGCCACCGGCCGGTTGTGGGGCTTGGCCTCCAACGGCCGCGTGCTGCGGCTGCTGCGCGATTCGACGACCTTGATCGGCGCCTCCTACATCGAGTTCGACCTGGAGTCGATCTTCGACGGGGAGCAGTACGCGGACTTCGTCCTGCTGTATCTGATGGCCCATCAGTCGCGTGTCGAAATGCCGGCCCGGACGGGTACGGACGGGATGGAGAGCGAACCCGTTCCGGCCGACTGCTGGCTGGAGCGCTGGCGCGTCGCCGCCATCGACACAGGCGCCCGAGCTCTGGAGAAGCTGCGGGGAGGCGTGGCCGAAACGCTGGAAACCCTTGGTGCTGGCTTCTTGGCGGCCAACCCCCAGCTGAAGGAACGCCTACGCACGGGCGAACTGAGTTTGGAGGACTACCACAGGGCGCTGCTGCGGACGGTGTACCGTCTGCTCTTCCTCTTCGTCACCGAGGACCGCGGCGCCCTGCTGGACCCGGAGGCGGAGGAGCTCGCCCGCGAGCGCTACACCCGGTACTTCTCCACCGGACGGCTGCGAGAACTCGCACTGCGGCGGGTGGGGGACACGAAGGGCGATCTGTGGCAGGCCCTCGTCCTGGTCACCGGCGGCCTGGGCAGCGAGCGGGGCGTCCCCGAGCTCGGACTGCCACCGCTCGGCGGCCTCTTCGACCACGGTCCGCTCGACATCCTCCAGGACCTCGCCCTACCCAACCAGGTGCTGCTGTCCGCAGTACGGTCACTGGCCCTGGTACGGGACGGAAGCGGCCGGCCCATCCGTATCGACTACCAGCACCTGGGCGCGGAGGAGTTGGGCAGCGTCTACGAATCGCTGCTGGAGGAGGTCCCGCAGTACGACCCCGCCGAACCGGATGTCTTCACCCTGGAGCGGCTGGCTGGTAACGAGCGCAAGAAGACGGGCTCGTACTACACACCGACACCGCTCATCGACTGCCTGCTGGACAGCACGCTCGCCCCCCTGATCCGGCAGGCTCTGCGCGAGAGCGACCCGGAGCGGGCGCTGCTGGAGCTGACGGTCTGCGACCCAGCATGCGGGTCCGGGCACTTCCTGGTGGCATCGGCCCGCCGACTTGCCAAGGCGCTCGCGTACGTCAGGACAGGCGACCCGGAGCCTGTACCGGTGGCGGTCCGCAGTGCGATGCGGGACGTCGTCTCGCACTGCATCCACGGCGTGGACCTCAACCCGCTGGCCACGGAGCTGGCCAAGGTGTCGCTCTGGCTGGAGACCCTGGAGCCGGGGCGCCCGCTCAGCTTCCTGGACGCCCAGATCAAGGTCGGCAACGCGCTTCTCGGCGTGACGCCCCGGCTGCTGGCGAACGGCATCCCGGACGAGGCGTACAAACCGCTCGGCGGCGACGACAAGCGCGTCGCGGCGTCCCTGCGTAAGCGCAACGCGGCCGAACGGATCGGCCAGAGCGACCTGTTCAGCGAGGCGTCCGTGCGGGTGGAGAACGCCCGCTTCGCGAAGGCCGTCGCGTCGGTCGTCCAGGCCCCGGCCCGCTCGCTGGTCGACATCCACGTCCAGGCGCAGCGCTACCGCGACCTGGCCCGTTCCCCGGAACTGCGGCGCGCGAAGGACGTCGCCGACGCCTGGTGCGCGGCCTTCGTCTGGCGCAAGACCGCTGATGCTCCGCCCGGTGTCACCACTGCGGTGGTCGAGCAGCTCGACACCGCTCCCGAGACGGTCGAGGACGGGACGCGCGAGGAGGTCTACCGGCTGGCTGAGGAGTACCGCTTCTTCCACTGGCATCTGGAGTTCCCCCACGTCTTCGCCGTGGACGACATGGACGCGGCGGACGCACATCCGCACACGGGCTGGCGCGGCGGCTTCGCGTGCATGGTCGGCAATCCTCCCTGGGAGAAGGTGAAGCTGTCCGAGAAGGAGTTCTTCGCCGGCCGCCACCCGGGGATCGCGAACGCCGCCAACAAGGCCGCTCGCGAACGGGAGATCAAGAAGCTGGAGCAGAGCGAGGCCGGTGCGGCCCTGCATGCCGAGTTCGTGGCCGCCCGCCGCCGGGCAGAGGGCGAGAGCCATCTCCTGCGCTCCTCCGACCGGTATCCGCTGGCCGGGCGCGGGGACGTCAACACGTACGCGGTCTTCGCCGAGACCGCCACGCACGCGATCGCCCCCAAGGGGCGGATGGGCCTGGTCCTCCCCACCGGCATCGCGACCGACGCCACGACGGCCCCGTTCTTCTCCGACCTGGTGCGGACGGGTCGGCTGGCGTCGTTCCTGGACTTCGAGAACGAGGCGTTCATCCTCAGCCGGGATGTTCACCACAGCGTTCGGTTCTGCCTGCTCTCCGCCGGGGGCCAGGACGTACGGGTGGGCGAGGCGTCCTTCGCCTTCAAGACCCGGTACATGAACGATTTGCCGTCCCGTATGTTCGCCATGCCGCCCGAGGAGATCCTGCTCGTCAACCCGAACACGGGCACGCTGCCCGTGTTCGGCAGCCGCCGCGACGCCGAGATCACGCTGGGGATCTACCGGCGGGTGCCGGTCCTGATCCGCGAGGGTGACCCGAACGGCAATCCGTGGGGTGTGTCGTTCATGACGATGTTCCACATGGCCAACGACTCGGGCCTCTTCCGCACCCGCGCTGAGCTGGATGCCGAGGGCTGGCAGCTCAGGGGGAACGTCTTCGAGCGCGGTGAGGAGCGGATGCTGCCGCTCCTGGAGGCGAAGATGCTCCACCACTTCGACCACCGGTACGGCAGCTACGAGGGGCAGACCCAGGCCCAGGCCAACATGGGCACGCTGCCGCGCACCACGGCTGAGCAGCATGACGATCCGTCGTTCGTCACGTTGCCCCGGTACTGGGTCCCGCAGAGCGAGGTCGACAGCCGCCTAGGGGGGCGTTGGGAGCATCAGTGGCTGCTCGGGTGGCGGGACATCGCCCGCTCGTCTGACGAGCGGACGATGATTTCCTCTGTCTTCCCCAAGGTCGGCGTCGGACACACCAACCCACTGGCCCTTGTACCGAACTCCGCTGCCGCGGCCCTGTTCTACGCCCTGTCGACGTCCTTCGTTCTGGACTACGTGATCCGGCAGAAGATCGCAGGCACACACCTGACCTACGGCTACGTGGAACAGCTTCCGATGCCGTCGCCAAGCGTCTTCGAGGAGCTGGCAAGGGGCCTGGTCGAGGACCCGATCCCGTGGGTCGTCGAGCGAGTGATCGAGCTTACCTATAGCGCCTACGACGTGGCCCCGTTCGCTCAGGACCTGCGCCACCACGGGGAACCGTTCCGCTGGGACGTGACACGTCGCAGGAGGCTGAGGGCGGAGCTGGAGGCACTGTTCCTCCACGTGTACGGACTCAGCGAGGCGGATGCGGAAAATGTTCTGGACAGCTTCGCTGTCGTGAACCGCAAGGACAGGGATTCCTTCGGCGCGCGCAGGACGACAGACGAAGTGATCACCGCGTACCGGGCAATGAGCGAGGCCTTGGCCAGTCGTGTTCCGTACCGGACAACGATCGCGCCACCGCCGGGCCACGGCTCAGCTCACGACGGGCGCTGAGCGTCGGCACCTGGCCAGGTACAAAGGTCGAGGCGGGTTCGACGGCATCGGACCCGCCCTTTGAGCCTGATATCCGGTCAATCAGCCAGACTATCCGCCTGTATCTCGCCGATAAATCTCTGCCACGCGGCGGCGGCAAAGGTCAACACCGGCCCTGCGAGAGCAGTGGAGTCACGGACCGCGACGCCCGAGGCAGGTCGAGCGACCTCAACGCAGTCGCCTTGATTCCCGCTGTACGTGCTCTTGAGCCAGCAAAGGTGGGTGAGACTCGCATGGCGTTTTTCGCTGTGATCCAACTTACTCAGTTCCCTTCGCAATCCTGATGATCAGGTCGCGCGATGGGCCCGTATCCAACGCCGCCGCTCGCAGAAGGTCGTAGGCGCGACCGTAGGCGGCCAGGTCCTCGTCGCGTTCCAGGTAGAGGCTACTCGTCAGGGACTCGGCATACACCACGTCGAGATCGCCTCTCACCGGGAACTCCAGGATGACGAACGGACCCAACATCCCGATGTGCCCACCTGCGCTGAACGGAAGAACCTGAAGAACGACATGGGGCTGCTCAGCAGCTTCGGCGAGCCGCAACAGCTGCCTCTCCCTGACTTCATGCGGACCAACCTGCCTGCGCAGGACCGCTTCGTCCACGATGGCCCACATCTTGAGCGGTTCCTCACGCGTCAGCACTGCATTCTGCCGCGCGAGGCGCACCTCCACCAACGCCCGGACATCTGCCGCGCTGGCCTCTGGTTGCAGTGCCTGAATGGTCGCCCGTGCGTAGTCCGGGGTCTGCAACAAGCCGGGGATCAGAAGCGTTTGGAAACTCCTCATCGCAACGGCTTCCGCTTCGAAGCCGATGTACGAGGCGTAGCGCTGGGTCAGTACATCACTGTACGGCTGCCACCAGACGCGCTGCTTGCCCTCACGGGCGAGTGCTCCCAAAGCCTCTCGCTCCTCCTGCGAGCTCACGCCGTACAGGTCCAGCACCTTGGCGATCTCATGGGCACGCATTCCGCTACGCCCGTTCTCCACACGGCTGAGCTTGGACTGATGCCAGCCCATATTGCTGGAAACCTCCTCCGTGGTGAGTCCTGCGTGGTCACGCAGTTTGCGCAGCTCCATACCGAGGATGCGGCGTCGAACGGTTGGCCGGGCAGCCATGGCTCCTCCTCCTGCTGGTGCGGCACCTTCACCAGTACGAGTGAAAGTGCATATGCACTTAATCAAATGCCTTGGCACTTTGAGGCGCTAGGCACATCCTAGCTGGGACCTGTAGCTCAACGTAGTCAAATCGCTACGCCTCAGAAGGAGATGATCAACCTGCTGTACCGCCGGACACTCCACGCAGGAATCACGACCACTCAGCACGCCATCGGCGTCAGGCCCCAAGCCGGCCCACCCTGGGGCGACGCCACCCGCACCACCTTCCGTATCCGGGCGGAGGAGCGCTCCGTCCCGTCCGCGCGGCGCTACACCCGGATCTGGCTGGAGGACATCCAGGGCATCGAGGACGACGGAGCCTGCGAGAGTCTGCTGCTGATCGTCTCCGAGCTGGTGACCAAAGCCGTCGTCCACACCGAGAGCACGTGGATCACCTGCTACCTCTGGGCCGCCGCCGACCTCCTGCACGTCGAGGTACAGGACCAGGGGACTCGCCTGGCCGGCCCGAACATCCGCTCGGCCACCGCCGACGACGAGCACGGACGTGGTCTGCTGCTCGTCCAAACGCTCGCCCAGGACTGGGGCATCATCCCCGACCCGGTTGAGGGCCGCTCGGTGTGGGCCGCAGTCCCCTTCACCCCAACGCACTGACCCGGTCTGCGGCCGAGGGCCGGCGAAGCCGAGACCTGCGGCCGAAAACACGTCAACTCGTGCAGGCCACACCGACAATGACGCCATGGTCGCGATCATCAGGTGCACCGAGCAGGAGACGGATCACGTCGAGTTCAAGGAGAAGATGTACCCAGCGGCACGGCGTGAGCGGTGGAGCTGGACCATCACCCGTCCACGGGAGTTCTGGCCCAAGGGCAGCCACGTCACACTGATCGCGACGCCGGACGCCAACCAGCAGCCCTGGGTGACCAGACTCGGGATGACCAAGCGAGTGCGGCAGGTGTCCGATCTCCAGCAGAAGCTGGAGATCTCCCAGACCACCCTCATCGATCGCCCCGTGCCCCTGGACACCGTCCTCAACTGCCTCCACGATCGACACCGTCGGCACGTCGTCGCCGAAGGCCAGCAGAAGGAGGCCACGGGCAAAGCCGTGCTCGCGGCACTGATCGAACTGCGGCCCGAGCTGCGGAACACTCTCCTCTACATCAGCGCCACCGTGGACGGTTATCGAATGCCGGCCGATTCCAAGGCCGGGCAGGCCCTGGCCACACAACGGGATGCGACCCTGGCGGTCGCCCGTATGGCGGGCATGAGCATTCCGCAGCTCGCCCAGTGGGACCCGCCAGCGGAACAGCTGTACGACGACAGGCCGCCGCCGGCCTATCTGGACCTGCTCTCCAGGACCGCACCCTCGGCCCCTTCCTCACGCACGCGCGAGTCGTCTCCCGCCGAGGAGAACGCCCTGGAGGACCATCTGATCAACCGCGACACGGAGAACCTGCTGGGCTGGTTCGGCAGCCAGACCGCCCACGTGGCCTGGCGTCAGTTCAAACAGCACGGTCAGACGCTCTTCGTGGCGAACGCCAACCGGTCGAGCGCCGAGCGGATCTCCGGCGCTGACATCATCTACTACAACGACACCCGGCAGAACCTGGTTCTCGTCCAGTACAAGAAGCTGAACGCCCGCCGTGGCGGCTACTACTACCCGGACAGTGACCGCAACCTGAACAGGGAGCTGGTACGTCTGCGGGCGATGGACCGCTATGCGGCCCACTTCCGCCGCTCCGAGGACGATCACCGGCTGAGCCCCGATCCAAGTTGGATAAAACTGTGCCCTCCCGACACTGTGATCCCTCAGGCCGACGTGATGGTGCCGGGTATGTACTTCTCCAGGACGCACTTCGAGCGCCTGCGCCAGGATCCGCGACTGCACACGGGCCGAAAGAAGGCGGTCCGGTTCGGATACGCCAACGTCCCGAGCTATCTGGACAACACCATGTTCACGCGGCTGGTGGAGACGGGGATGATCGGCACCACCGGGGTGGGCACCGATCTGGTGCGCAGACAGATCACGAGAAGCTACAAGCTGGGCCACATGGTGATCATGGGAGTGGTCAGCGGTGAGGATGCCCCTCAGTCCGACCGCTACACCCGGCGCAGGCAAGGACGCTAGGCAGGCTTCGACCCAGCGGCGATTTCACGCCATCCTGGATGAGCGCCCTCATTCCGGTATCGGCCTGCCCGCAGGGCGCGAGATCATGACCCGGCCGGGACCTGTCTGCCGCGTTCCGGCACATCCGTGACGGATTCCCGGGGGAAGCATTGGCAAGTCTGCACGAGGCGCTGGACGAGCGGGACGACCTCGACCCGTACGGCGATCCGGTCAAACGCATGCTCTTCGCGGCGCAGATGGCGTTCGAGGTGGAGGACATCCAGGCGCTGGCGGTGGAGCACCTGGTTCAGGTCCTGCCCGGTGAGGCTCCTTGTCTGGTTTACGTCGACGAAGAAACCGGGAAGGCGGTGCTGGCCGCCGCGGGTACGGTCGCCCGCGCAGGTCTGCTGGACGCGGACTCGAACGAATCCCCTCTTTCTCGTGTTTCTGGCATCGCTTCTCTTTCCCACCTCGTTGCCCAGGCACTCTCACTCCCCGGCGCCTCTGCGACAGAGTCTGAACTGCCGAGTGAGGTAGAAGCAGCCTGTCGGGACTTCGGTGATTCCATGCGCACGGGGGCGGTGCAACGTCTGGAGCTCTGGTACGTACATTCGGGTGCGCCCTCCGCCGTGGCACAGGCACACCTTCGACGACTGCGGCACATCGCGGAACCGCTGCTGACCGGCCTGGCGGCTGCTTTGCGCATCGAAGACGCCGAGGTGTCGGACCCGCACCTCAGCTCCTGGTACGACCGCGAGCACTCACAGATCCAGGTCGAGGACTGGGTCAACATCCCGTGCCCCGAGGGCGGCCCGCTCCCCCAGTCCGGACCGGGCTGGGACGCCCGCTCACTTTCGGTCAGTGGGGCTTGGCTGAAAGCTCTGGTCACGCAACACGAGGAGAAGCTCTTCTCCGCAAACATCCGGGGCTATCTCGGCCGCAACCGTAGCGCCAGCAACATCAATCACGGCATCCAGCAGACGATCGACGACCGTCCTGAGATGTTCTGGCCGTTCAACAACGGCATCACTGCCTTGGTCCACGAGATCGAACAGGTGAAGGACGGCGTTCTACCCGTACGGGGGCTGTCCATCATCAACGGCGCCCAGACCGTTGGCGTCATCAGCAAGGCAAGGCCGGAGCAGGCTGAGCGTATTCAAGTCACCGCGCGCTTCATCCGATGCGACGACGCGCAAACCGTGCGGGACATCATCCGGTACAACAACCGTCAGAACCCCACCTTGGCTGCCGACTACCGCAGCACCGACCCCATCCAGAACCGATTGCGTGAGCAGTTCGACGAGCTCGGGGTGATCGGCTACAACGGCGGTCGGCGGGGCGGGATCGAGGACGTGATCCGGCGGCCCGGGGAGAACATGATCAGGGCCACTGTGGCCGGTCAGGCGCTGGCTGCATTCCACGGGGACCCGGCCACGGCCTACCATAGGAAGAACGCCATCTGGGAGGACGACGCCCTCTATGCGGGTGTTTTCCACAAGCGCATCAATGCCCCCCACGTCATCTTTTGTCATTCGCTGTACAAGGCGGTCGAACAGCGCGCTCGTCAGCTGTACCAGCTTCCCACTGACGAGAAAACCGCCTTCATCGAAGGTCAGATCGGCTTCCTTCGCGGCGGAGGTGCAACCTGGCTGCTCATCACCGCCCTGGCAGAGTCGCTGGACACCGTGCTGGGCAGGGCCATCCCCAACCGGTCCGAACTCGCCTTCCGAAAGCCCGACCCGGAGCAGGCCGTGAAGCACTGGGCGCCGTTGGTGGAACTGGGGCTGGCAGCTGCGCATCACTCACTCGCCAACGCGGTCTCCAGCTCCGGGAGGTTCCGGGACGAAGCAGTTCGTACAGAAGCTCTCACTGCGTTCCAGGCGATGATGGGCCTGTTCGTCAGCGACCACGGCCCTCGGTGCAAGGCGTTCGCCGCCCAAGTCTCCCCTCTCGCCGATAACTCGGCAGATACGACCGACCAGAAGGACGAGGCGTGATGACCGGCATCATCGACCGCCGGGGCGCACGGCTGCTCGCCGCCCTCGACGTACTCGCGGCGAAGCCGGACGGAATGCGCCGACTGGAAGTCTGGGCCGAGGTCGTCGCCCAGGTCCCGCTCGTCGGTGACGAGGCCGATCCTCAGCGCAACACCACCAAGGGCCAGCACGGCTTCATGTGGGACAGCACCCTGATGACCAAGGCCGGCTGGCTCGCCAAGCGCGACGGCATCTGGCACCTCACGGGGGTCGGCCGGGCGGTCGTCGCCCGCCGGCCCGACGCGGCGGTCGTACGCGGCGAAGCCGCAGCGGCCTACCGGTACTGGGACGGACATCGCGAGAAGTTCCAGGTGGTCGAGGACTTCCTCGGCAGACTGGCGGGCACCGACAGCTGGGTCGCGGCACCTGAGCTGGCCGAGCGCGTCGGTCTGGAGCCGGACAAGCTCCTGCGATGGATCCAGGGCCAGCAGCCCGACGGCTGGGCGCGGCTGCTCGACCCCGAGGGGTCGATTCCGGACACGATCGGCTCCGACGAACGTGAGCGCGCGCTCTGGCAGCAGGAACTGCAGCGCGACGGCATCCAGCTCTCCTCCTTCGGTGAGGCGGAGCACGCGCAGAAGCTGGGCGGCGAGGACCTCTCGGCGCTGCTCGACGACCGGGCCGACGGCGATGAGCACCCGGACTCCGAACAGAAGCGCCGTGCCTGGCTGGTACGGGGGTCCGCGGTGCGCGGGGTCAACATGGTGTCGGAGTGGCTGG
Organism: Streptomyces globisporus; assembly: GCA_014649555.1. Taxonomy (GTDB): domain Bacteria; phylum Actinomycetota; class Actinomycetes; order Streptomycetales; family Streptomycetaceae; genus Streptomyces; species Streptomyces globisporus. The sequence continues at coordinate 768,325 of BMTG01000001.1, forward strand.
CCGAGGGCTACGTCTCCTTGTCGGCCGCCAAGCTGCGGGAACTGCCGTCCGGTGCGGACAAGGAACGCATCCGGGAAGCGGTGGAGGAGGACTACGGGCACATCTCGTACAACTCCCGCAATCAGAAGGTGCAGGAGTACCACGCCTTCCTGACCCGGATGCGCGCCGGCGACCTGGTACTGACGACCTCCGGCAACGAGGTGCACCTCGGGATCATCACGGGTGTGCCCGGCTTCGTCGCCAGTGTGGACAGCCGGGCCAACCTGCGTCGTAACGCCGAGTGGAAGAGTGCCGGACAGCCGCTGGACCTGATCGACGACCTGCCTCCGGGGGTCACCGCCAAGCTCTCCACCCAGCACGACGTGGTGGACCTCACCGAGTTCGCCGAGGACTTCGCCCGGCTCACCGGACTGGCCCCCGGCCACGATCCTCACAGGGCACAGGACGAGGCCGAGCCGGAGCCGCCGCGGAGCGATCACGAGATCGTTCTGCCCGACGCGACGGAGGACCTCGCCACCCTTCTCCACGTCGACCGGCCTTGGCTGGACCGCTGCGTACGACTGCTGCGGGACCGCCCGCAGCTGATCCTCTACGGCCCGCCGGGGACCGGTAAGACCTATCTCGCCCAGGCACTCGCAGAACACCTCGCCGGGCGGGAGAACGTCAAGCTCGTCCAGTTCCACCCCGCGTACAGCTACGAGGACTTCTTCGAGGGCTACCGCCCCGTGCCCGGCAAGGACGGCCACGTCGGCTTCGCCCTCACCCCGGGGCCCTTCCGCAAACTGGTCGACACTGCCAGGGAGAATCCCGAGCAGGTGTACGTCCTGATCATCGACGAGATCAACCGTGCCAATCTCGCCAAGGTCTTCGGCGAGCTGTACTTCCTCCTGGAGTACCGGGACAAGGCCGTCGACCTGATGTACTCCTCCGGGGACGACCAGGCGTTCACGCTTCCCCGGAACATCCTCGTCATCGGCACCATGAACACGGCCGACCGCTCCATCGCCCTGGTGGACACGGCCATGCGTCGCCGGTTCGCGTTTCTTCTGCTGCATCCGGAGGAGGAGCCCACCCGGTCGGTACTCCCGCGCTGGCTCAAGGAGAAGGGGTACGACGGGGAGACCGCCGGCCTTCTCTCCGAACTCAACTCGCTCATCGCGGACCGGGACTTCGCCATCGGCCCCTCGTACCTGATGCGCCCGGCCGTCCATGACGATCCCGACGGCCTCGCCTGGACCTGGGACACCGCGATCCTGCCGCTGCTGGAGGAGTACCACTACGGCGAGGACGGAGTGGACGTACCGAAACGGTACGGACTCGACAGCATCCGCGCCCGCGTCAAGAAGGCCCGACGCGTGCCGCGGGCGGCCGGCGGGGAGGACGACGCCCAGGACACCGGCGAGCCCGCCGCCCCGAACCCGTGACGGCGATCAGGCTCACCGAGTACGGCGATCGCGTCGAGGCAGCCCTGCCGGATGACGTCGCCGCCTGGCTGAGCAGCCGGAAGCTGCTGGAGATGCACCGCACTGCCGCGGTGGGGGTCTGGTCGCTGCGGGCCACCAGCACCGTCGGATCCGTCCGCATCGGGCACGGTCCGTCCGCCGTGGACATCACGATCACGCCGAAGGTGCCCATCGACCGGCTCGTCTTCCTGCTCGGTTACGCCCGCGACCCCAAGGGTTGGCAGAACCGTGAGGTGGAGCTCCCTCAGCGCAGCGAGCTCTTCCCGGCCGTGGCCACCGCCTTCGCCCGGCAGGCCGAGCGCGCGCTGCGCCACGGACTCCTCCAGGGCTACCGGACCGTCCAGGAGGCACTGCCCGTCCTGCGGGGAAGGCTGCGCGAGCACGAGCAGCTGCGGCGACGCTTCGGGCTGATGGTGCCGGCCGAGGTCGAGTACGACGACTACTCGGCGGACATCGCGGAGAACCGTCTGCTCGCGGCAGCGGCTCGCCGCCTGTTGCGGCTTCCAGGACTCGGCGCGGGGGTACAGGGACAGCTCGGGCGGGTGCTCTCCCGGCTCGACGGGGTCACACCGTGGGTCCCCGGCCGCCCTCTGCCCGTTTGGCGGCCCACACGGCTCAACGCCCGCTACGTCACCGCCCTGCATCTGGCGGAACTCGTGCTGCGGGCAGGCTCGTTCGATCTGGAGCCTCATACCCCGGACGACGTACGGCCGCTCCAGGTGGACGGGTTCCTGTTCAACATGAACACCGTCTTCGAGGACTTCGTCACCACGGCGCTACGCGAGGCTCTCCGCCCCTACGGAGGCCGTTCCAGCGCCCAGGACCCCCAGTACCTCGACGTCAACTCGCAGGTGCGCATGCTTCCCGACCTCGTCTGGTACGGGCCCGAAGACCGGCCCTGCGCGATCGCGGACGCCAAATACAAGGCGGGCAAGAAGGGAGGCTTCCCCGACTCCGACCTCTACCAGATGCTCGCCTACTGCACGGCACTCTCCCTGCGCCGAGGCCACCTTCTGTACGCGGCGGGCCATAGGGCGCTGACCGGCCACACCGTCCGCCGAGCAGGAGTAGAGATCGTGCAGCACGTACTGCCGCTGCACCTGCCGCCCGCTGAACTGCTGCGGGCGGTCGCACGTATCGCGGACGCGCTCGCGGCGGACCGGGCCGGGGCTGCTGACATCGGTCTGGTCTTCGGCCGAACGGTGACCGTGACGGAGTTGCTCGCGGCGATGGGCCCGCTGGGCTGGAGTATGTACGGCGCCAATGGAGTCGAGTACACCAGGGGCGGCTCGCCCCGTACCGAGAACGGGTCCTCCACGCGCTCGGACATCGCCGGAATGCTGGACTCGGCGCTGGCTGAAGGAGAACACGTGAGTGTCTCCTTGCACCGGAACGACGGTCGTCGGAGCGGGCAGCTGCGGTTCCTGTCCGGAGCTGCCGAAGTGTCCCTCATCCTGCAGGACGACCGACCGCTTTCCCCCGCACCCGAGTCGAGCGACGCTCTCACGTACATGCAGGAGCTTGCGCCTCTCCTGCGCCCGTTGGGACTGACCGGCTACCGGGTACAGGATTCCGGCGCCTGATCCACGGCGTCCTCCGTGGCCGGAGCTCCGTTGATCGAACGCGCCCACGAGGACCCCACCCAACCCGATACAACCGCGAGGAAGGCTCGGGGCGCGCCGTCGCGCCCCGAGCCACCGGATCAGATCAGCCCCTGCGCCAGCATCGCGTCCGCGACCAGCTCGAAGCCCGCGATGTTCGCGCCGACCACGTAGTTGCCGGGGCTGCCGTAGCGCTCCGCCGTCGTGTAGCAGGAGTCGTGGATGTGCCGCATGATCTCGGCGAGGCGCTCCTCGGTGTGGGCGAAGGTCCAGGAGTCCCGCGACGCGTTCTGCTGCATCTCCAGCGCGCTCGTCGCGACCCCGCCCGCGTTGGCCGCCTTGCCCGGGGCGAAGGCGACGCCCGCCTCCTGGAGGATGCGCACCGCCTCCGGCGTGGTGGGCATGTTGGCGCCCTCCGCGACCGCCTTGACCCCGTTGCGTACGAGGTTCAGCGCGTCGGCCTCGTGGAGTTCGTTCTGCGTGGCGCAGGGCAGGGCCACGTCCACGGGGACCGACCACACGCCCGTACCGGGCACGAACCGGGCGTGGGCGCCGCGCCGTTCGGCGTACTCGGCGACCCGGCCCCGGCCGGCCTCCTTGATCTCCTTGAGGAGGGCGAGGTCGATGCCCTTCTCGTCGACGACGTAGCCGCCGGAGTCCGAGCAGGTGATGACGGTCGCGCCGAGCTGCTGGGCCTTCTCGACGGCGTAGATGGCCACGTTGCCCGAGCCGGAGACCGCGACGGTCTGGCCCTCCAGGGACTCGCCCCGGCTGCGCAGCATCTCGGCGGTGAACAGGACCGTGCCGTAGCCGGTGGCCTCCGTACGGGCCTGCGCGCCTCCCCAGCCGAGGCCCTTGCCGGTGAGGACGCCGGACTCGTAGCGGTTGGTGATCCGCTTGTACTGGCCGAAGAGGTAGCCGATCTCCCGGCCGCCGACGCCGATGTCACCGGCGGGCACGTCCGTGTACTCGCCCAGGTGGCGGTGGAGTTCGGTCATGAAGGACTGGCAGAACCGCATGATCTCTGCGTCGGACCGGCCCTTGGGGTCGAAGTCCGCGCCGCCCTTGCCGCCGCCGATGGGCATGCCGGTGAGGGCGTTCTTGAAGATCTGCTCGAAGCCGAGGAACTTCACGATGCCGAGGTTGACGGAGGGGTGGAAGCGCAGCCCGCCCTTGTAGGGGCCGAGCGAGCTGGAGAACTCCACCCGGAAGCCGCGGTTGACGTGGATGTCGCCGGAGTCGTCCGACCACGGCACCCGGAAGATCAGCTGGCGCTCCGGCTCGCATATGCGCTCGATGATGCGGGCGTCGACGAACTCGGGACGCTGCGTCAGCACAGGACCGAGCGTCTCCAGGACCTCACGGACCGCCTGGTGGAACTCCTGCTCACCCTGGTTGCGGCGCAGGATCTCGGCGTAGAGCGGCTCGATGACACGGGCTGCGGCGTCCTGCGTGCGGGCGGAGTCGGGCGAGTCGGGGATGACCGGCATCTGATCAAGACCTTCCGTGGTCGGCTCGTGCGCGTCGGCGCCCCCGTCCCGGAGGGCGCCACCGGTCCGATTGTCCAACGCGGCCCGATGATCTTCGAGGGCCATCCACATAGTGGCCATGATCAGGCGTTTCCCCCGCTTCCGGACCCGTACCCGCGGCAAGGCACCGTCGAGTGTCCCGTGGGGGTCCGGTGAAACAAGGAGCAGGCGCGCTTGTTACCGGTCAGGAACAGGGACACCCCGACTGACGATCAGTCATGATGCCCCCATGACCAAGCCACGGGGGCGTCGGAGAGGGCAGCCTCCTGACGCGTTACGGGCATCGCGCGGGGCGCACCGGGCCGGGAACGGCCCGCCGAGGTCCCGCCCGGCCCCGCCCCTGCCGCCCCCGGCACAGGCGCCCGCGCGAGCGGCGTATCCGGCCTACGCCCGCCCCTCCGCCTACCCCGCCCCGGGGCCTCACAGGCAGCCGCGCCTGCCCAAGGGCACGGGGGACATGCGCCGGTATCTGGCGGTCGGGCTCGACGCCTATCTGTGCCTGCTGGCTGTCGGGCTGCTGGTGCGGTCCTGCCTGGCCTCCGGCGGGACGGGGCGCGCGATCGCCCTGCTGGTCGTCCAGCTGACCGTGCTGTCGTTCGCCAACCAGGTGCTGCTGACCATGGCCGTCCGGGCGAGCGCCGGAAAGCTGATCATGGGCGTCCGGGTGATCCGGCTGCCCGACGCGGGCCGGCCGGGCTTCCGCAGGCTGGTGCTGCGCTGGCTGTACGGGCTCCTCTGGCTGCCGCTCCAGCCCTGGCGCCGGCTCCGCGGCCCGGCGGCGTCCGACGGCGCCCCCGAGCGCCCCGCCGGACGCCCGGCCGAGCCGTACGAGGACCTCGCGGGGGTACGCCAGGTGCGGCACAGCGATCTGCGGTCCTACCGGGCGGCGGTGCGGGGGCGTACGGACTGATCCTGCCCCTCACCGCGCTCTGCCGGGCCGGCACCGGCCCGGGCGATGAGCAGAGCTACGTCGTCGCGCTCTCCGCTGTGCCGCAGGGTGTGCAGAAGCAGGTCGCAGGTGGCGTCCAGCGAACGGCGGGGATCGTCGAGAACGTCGAGGAGAGCGTTCAGGCGTGCGTCGATCGGCTGGTCGCGCGTCTCGACGAGGCCGTCGGTGTAGAGGACGACCTGGTCTCCCCGCTCGAAAACGACAGAGGTGGATTCGAAGGAGATGCCGCACCCTCCCAAGGGCGCGCCGGTGGGCAGGTCGAGCAGCTCGCGTCGGCCGTCCGGACGCAGGAGGACGGGCGGCAGGTGCCCGGCAACGGATATGTCGCATCGCTCGGTGCGGGGGTCGAAAACGGCGTAGACGCAGGTTGCGATGGTGTCGAGGCCGTCCGTGATGTGGTCGAGGTGGTGCAGGACCCGGGCCGGGGGCAGATCGAGATCGGCCAGGGTTCTCGTGGCGGTGCGCAGCTGTCCCATCGTGGCCGCGGCTGCCACACCGCTGCCCATGACGTCGCCGACGACGAGGGCGGTCTTGTCGCCGGCCAGGGGAATGACGTCGAACCAGTCCCCGCCGATCTCGATCGTCGCCTGGGCGGGGCGGTAACGGAAGGCGACCTCCAGCCCCGGCCGCTGTGCGGGTGGGTGGGGCAGCAGGCTGCGCTGGAGGGTGAGGGCGGTGTGGCGCTGTTCTTCCACGGCGCGATGCCGATCGGTGACGTCGACGCTGGAGGTGGCCACTCCCAGGACTTTCCCGTCGGAGGATTCGAGCCGGTAGAAGGAGATCGACCAGGCGTGGTCATGGTCCGGGTCGGCCGGCGTGCGGCCCACGGTGTACTGGTCCACGATCGGTGTCCCGGAGGCCAGGACCTCGCGCATGGCGCCTTCGAAGGCCGCGTCGAGGAAGGGCAGCACCTCACTGACGTGCCGGCCGACGTGCTCGGCGGCAGGCACACCGTTCATCCGTTCCTCCGCGGGGTTGACGGAGATGTACCGGAGGTCGGTGTCCAGCATGGCCAGCCCGATCGGTGCCTGGGACACCAGCTGGGCGGACAGGGCCAGGTTCCGCTCCACCCGCCGCAGCGTCGTCCGGTCGGTGGCAAGACCCAGGGCCCAGTATTCGCGCTGGTCGTCCTGGAGCCGCATGTTGCGGAACTCCACCACCCGCGTGCTGCCGTCCTTGTGCCGGACGGGAAAGACGCCCGCCCAGCTCTCGCCGTCGTCCATGACCCGGGCGAACAGCCCCAGCACCGTTTCGAGGTGCTCCTTGTCGATCAGCAGATGGCCCGCGTACTTGCCCAGGGCCTCCTCGGCGCTGTAGCCGAAGAGGATCTCGGCCTGGGGGCTCCACAGGTCGATCCTGCCTTCGGCGTTCAGAAGGACAGCGGCCACGTTCAGCACATCCAGCAGACCACCGGGGTCCGACGGCGCCACAGCCGAAGAGTCGGGATCGCCCTGGAAACGCTCCGTGGCACCCATGGCCCAGGCTCCTCCCAGTCCCCCCCGTTCCGGCTGTCGTCCCGCCGGTGCGGTACCTGTGCCGACATCCATCTCCCGGCAGCTCCATTGTCCCCCTCGCGACCTGGGTGGGCAGCCCAGGAGGGAGCGGCGGGCCCGCCGCTCCGCAGGACCTGCGGAGCTACCGTGCGGCGCGGACGGAGGACCGTACGTGCTGAGCCTGGTCTTCGGCCTGCTGCGCCGTACGGTCCCGCGCCGCCCGCATCGCCGCCGCCGTGGCCGACGCGTCGTACTCCGGGCCGACCCCCGGGACGATGACCATGTCTCCGTCCAGGTGCCGGGTGCGCAGCGGCAGGATCTCCTGGTAGGCGGGGGAGGCGTACCAGGCGTGCGCTTCGGCCACTCCGGGAAAGCCCACCATGACCACAGCGCCAGGCCAGGCCCCCTCCACCACCTCCGCCTCGGCGCCGTGCACGAGGAAGCGGCCTCCGTAGGGCTCGAAGGTGGCCTGGACCCGCTCGATGTAGGTCAGCACCTCGTCCGCCACGGGGCCGTCGGCGGGGTGCAGGTGAACGATGGCGTACGCGGTCATGGTCCGGTCCTCCGGAAAGACGGTCGGGGTGGCTCCCCTGAACACCCACGATGCTGCCGGGCGGGGCGGAGTCCGTCGATTACCTCGGAGGTCATGCCCGGGGACGGGGCGGGGCCGACCGGGCCCGGACACGCCGAAGGCGGCGGTCCCGGGTTCCGGGGCCGCCGCCTTCGGGCGGGGACGGGGGTGGTGCGGAGAAGAGGGGCCGGCGGTCCGGGAAGGAAAGCCGGTGGGTGGATCAGGCCTGGGAGCCGGCCGTCCACTCCGCCCAGCTCATGTTCCAGCCGTTGAGGCCGTTGTCCGGGGTGATCGTCTTGTCCGGGGAGTTCTTGACGATGACCACGTCGCCGACCATCGAGTTGTCGTAGAACCAGGCGCCGGGGGCGTTGGGGTCGTTCGCGCCCTTCACGTCGGCGAGGCCCACGCAGCCGTGGCTGGTGTTGGCGGTGCCGAAGATGCCCTTGCCCCAGTAGTTGCCGTGGATGAAGGTGCCCGACGTGGACAGGCGCATGGCGTGCGGCACGTCCTTGATGTCGTACTCGCCCTTGCCGTCGTCATCGGTGAAGCCGACGGTGGCGCCGTTCATCCGGGTCTCCTTGTGCTTCTCGGAGATCACCATCTGACCGTTGTACGTGGGGTTGTCGGGAGAGCCCGCGGAGATCGGGATCGTCTTGATCGTCTTGCCGTCGCGGGTGATCGTCATCTGCTTGGTCTTCGCGTCGACGGTGGAGACCTGGTTGCGGCCGACCTTGAAGGTGACGGTCTTCTGCTGGACGCCGAAGACGCCGTCCGCACCCTCGACGCCGTCGAGCGCCAGCTTCAGGGTGACGGTGGAGCCGCCCTGCCAGTAGTCCTCCGGGCGGAAGTCCAGGCGCTGGCCGTTGAACCAGTGCCCCACGACCTCCTGGCCGCTGCTGGAGCTCACGGTGATGCCGTCCTGGACGGCCTTCTTGTCCGTGATCTCCTTGTTGAAGTTGATCGAGACGGGCATCCCGACGCCGACCGTGGAGCCGTCCTCGGGGGTGAAGTTCCCGATGAAGCTGTTGTCGGGCGAGACGGTGGTGAAGGAGCTGTTCTCGTGGGCCTCGCGGCCCTTCGAGTCGGCAGCCGTGGCGTCGATCTTGTACGTGGTGGAGCGCTCCAGCTGACCCGCGGGCTTCCAGCTGGAGCCGTCGGCGGCCAGCGTGCCCTCGACCGGGGTGCCGTCCTGCGTCGTCATGACGACCTTGGTCAGCTTGCCCTTGGTGACGGTGACCTGGGCCGCGTTGTTGATGCTGGCGTTGGTGGCGCCGTTCTTCGGCTTGATCGCTATCTGCGCCTCGGAGGCGTCCGCGGCTGCCGCCTTGTCGACGTCCTGCTGCGAGGACTCCGAGCTGCCGGTGCTCGCCTTGCCACCCTTGTCGCCGTCGTCGGTACAGGCCGAAAGCACCAGCACGCCGCCGAGCAGTGCGGACACGGCCACGAGGCCCTTGCGCCGCTTGCTGTCCGTCATCACACGCTTCTCCATCGTTGCCGATTTCCCCAAAATCCCCGGACGGGACCGCCAGGCGGCATTCCCCGTCAATGTTCCAAGAACACCCGGAAAGGGCGGTCCGTTCCGCATCCTCGACAGATGTGGGGAACACCACTCATCGACGCCGCCCCGGCGGCCATGGTTCCCGTGGCCGGGCCCCGGTTTCCTCCGCCGCACGGCGCGGCCCCGGTCCGCAGCAGAGCGGGGCCGGGGCCGGTGTTCTCACACGTCACACCCGCTGCGCGGGGTCACCGTCCTCGCCGTCGTTCTTCCCATTGTGCGCGACCGTGTCGCCGTACCCCTCCTCGTCGTCCCCGTCCCGCGGCAGGAAGAGCCCCTCCTCGCCGTCGTCCGCGTCGTCCCAGCCCTCCGCGTCGGGGTCGTACTCGATGGACTCGCTGCTCCAGGAGGCCTGGGCGAGCTCGACCCCGGGCACCTCGCTGACCAGGTCGAAAGGGTCGACCAGGGAGGCGAGGGCCTCTGCACCGTCTGCCCGGACCGTGGCCTCGGCATGCATCCGCTCCTCGGCGGAATCGCTCCCGCCGACGCCGGCGACGGGCTCCCCGTACTCGGCGGCGATCGATTCGAGGGCGGTGCCGGTCAGGGCGTCGAGGTCGGTGACCTCCAGCACCATCTCGACGCGAAGTCGAACAAACCTGGATGTCTCATCTGTGCTCATGGCCGGAGCGTACGGCCCGGCGGGGCCACGACTTTCCACCGACCCGCTGCTTTGCTTAGCATCGGCCCACGGGGCTAACTCATGGTTGTCGCAAGGGGATCGAATCTGTGTCCGTCGCTCGTCGCACACTGCTGACCGCCACCGCCGCAGGCACACTGCTGGCCGCTCTCTGGTTCGTCCCGTCGGCCAACGCGACCGGTGAGAACGCCGAGCGGCAGGGCGGCCCGGCCGCCACGTCCGACCGGACCGCCGGCCAGGCCGACGACGCCTCCGAGGCGCGTCTCGCCGACACCGGTCCGGGTCTGGACACCACCCCGTATCTCATCGGCGGTACCGCCCTGTTGGGTATCGGCGCGGCTTTCGTCACGTACTCGGTGCGCCACTCCGGGACGCGCTCGGCCTACTGACCCGGTACGGGTGCGCATACGAAAAGGGTCCCCGCACCCCCCGGCGCGGGGACCCTGCTCCGTACGCGTACGGGACCGGATCAGGCCAGCGGCCCGGTGACCGGCTCCACGGCCGCGACCAGGCGTCCTTCCCGTACGAACGTGTCGGCGGCGGCCAGGTCCGGCGCGAGGAAGCGGTCCGGGCCAGGGCCCTCGGCTCCGGCGGCCCGCAGCGCGGCCACGGCGGCCTGCGAGGCGGGGGCGGGGACGAGGCCCTCGGCGGCGCGCAGCTCGACGGCGCGGGTCGCGGCGTACAGCTCGACGGCGACGATCCGGGCCAGGTTGTCCACGGCGGTACGGAGCTTGCGCGCGGCGGACCAGCCCATGGAGACGTGGTCCTCCTGCATCGCGGAGGACGGGATGGAGTCGGCGGAGGCGGGGACCGCGAGCCGCTTCATCTCGCTGACCAGGGCGGCCTGGGTGTACTGGGCGATCATCAGACCCGAGTCGACCCCGGCGTCGTCCGCGAGGAACGGCGGCAGGCCGTGCGAGCGGTTCTTGTCGAGCAGCCGGTCGGTGCGGCGTTCGCAGATGGAGCCGAGGTCGGCGGCGACGATCGCGAGGAAGTCCAGGACGTACGCGACGGGCGCGCCGTGGAAGTTGCCGTTGGACTCGACCCGGCCGTCGGGGAGCACCACCGGATTGTCGACGGACGAGGCCAGTTCACGGCCCGCGACGACGGCGGCGTAGTCGAGGGTGTCGCGCCCCGCGCCGTTGACCTGGGGGGCGCAGCGCACCGAGTAGGCGTCCTGGACCCGGGGCGCGTCGTCCTGGTGATGCCCCGTCAAGCCTGAACCGGCCAGCACCCGCAGCATGTTGTCCGCACTGACGCCCTGCCCGGGGTGCGGGCGGATGGCGTGCAGTTCGGGGGCGAGCACCTTGTCCGTGCCGAGCAGCGCCTCCAGGGAGAGGGCGGCGGTGATGTCGGCGGAGGTGTAGAGGTTCTTCAGGTCGGCGAGGGCCATGACCAGCATGCCGAGCATGCCGTCGGTGCCGTTGAGGAGGGCGAGGCCCTCCTTCTCGGCCAGCTCCACCGGGGCGATGCCGTGCGCGGCGAGCAGTTCACCGGCCGGGCGGACGGTGCCATCGGGGCCCTCCGCGTCGCCCTCGCCCATCAGGGTGAGCGCGCAGTGCGAGAGGGGCGCGAGGTCGCCGGAGCAGCCGAGCGAGCCGTACTCGTGGACGACGGGCGTGATGCCCGCGTTCAGCAGGTCCGCCATGGTCTGCGCGACCTCGGGGCGCACGCCGGTGTGGCCGGAGGCGACCGTCTTGAGCCGCAGGAACATCAGCGCGCGGACGACCTCGCGCTCGACGCGCGGGCCCATCCCGGCCGCGTGCGAGCGGACGATGTTGCGCTGGAGCTGCGCCCGCAGCTCGTGGCTGATGTGGCGGCTGGCGAGGGCGCCGAAGCCGGTGGAGACGCCGTAGACCGGCTCGGGCTTGGCGGCGAGCGCGTCCACGATGAGACGGGCGGCGGCGAGCGCGTCCACGGCGGCGGCGGAGAGCTCGACCCGGGCGCCGTGGCGGGCCACGGCGACGACGTCCTCGGCGGTGGTTCCGGACGTCCCCACCACGACAGTATGCATATCCATATTCAGCAGCGTACGGACTGAAAACCGCCATGTCACTAGTGCTGCCGTACAGGGCCCCTTACGGCACCGGCCGGACTCACGGTCGGTTGCCGCGCAGCCTGCGCCGGTCGTGCGCGGACTTCGGCGGGGAGTCCGCGAGCCGGATGACCTCGCCGTCCCGCCCGGCCACCACAGGCCCCTTGGAGCGGGCCGCCTTGGCCCGGTACTGGGCGGCGTCCGCGAGCCGGAACAGCCGCCGGGCCGAGCGCACCGGACCGATGGGGTCACCGGTCGACGCGACCCCGCAGGCCACCCCGTCGCCCAGCTCGATCACCGCCGCCCGGTCGCAGAGCTCGGTGGCGACCCCGACCACCGCGTCGGCCGGCGGGCCCGCCGCGAGCAGGCAGAACTCATCGCCGCCGAGCCGGGCGGCCAGCGCTTCCGGCAGCATCGCCCCGCACAGCGACAGCACCGAGCCGAAACGTTCCAGCAGACGGTCGCCGACGGCGTGGCCGTGGGTGTCGTTCACCGCCTTGAGGCCGTTCAGGTCGCAGACGACGAGGCTGACGACCGTGTCGTCGACCCGGTGCCGCTCGACGGCCTCGTCGAGCTGGATATCGACGGCGCGGCGGTTGGCGAGGCCGGTCAGCGGGTCGGTGAAGGCCAGCTTGCGGACCTCCTCCAGGCGTTCGGTCTGGGCGATCCCGGAGGCGACGACGGCGGCGAGCACGGTCGCGAAGTCGGCATCGGCCCGGTCGAAGACGGGCTGCCCGGCCGGCCGCGCCACATACAGCTCACCCCACGCCCGGCCGTGCAGCACGATCGGCGCGACCACGCAGCAGCCCCGGCCGCGCCGCCGCAGCGCGGCGACCCGCTGGTGGCAGTACGGACGGGCACCGCGCGCCGGACCGCCCGCTCCGGCCAGCCCGTCGGCGGTCTCCACCCAGGCGTCGGGTTCGCCGCCGCCGGCCCAGCGCTCGTGCAGGAACTCGGTGATCTCCGGGAACTCGTGGACCGGGTAGGCCTCCTCCTCGGGGAACTCCTCCTCCCCCTCGGCCCGTTGCCCCGCGTTCACCAGCACCCGCAGCCTGCCCCGGTCCCGCTCCCACACGGAGAGCGCGGCGAAGCTGCCGCTCAACGCCTCGCAGGCGCCCAGCGCCGCCGCCCGCCACGATTCGCGCGGCGTGTAGGCCGCGGCCATGGTCTGCGCCAGCGAAACCACGGCCCGCAGCCGTTCGTCGTCACCACCCATTTCTACAGCCTATGTAGATTTGTCCCTTTTTGATCAGTTTGGTGCGTAACTAATTTCAACTATTTCCGACCGCTGCGTCACCCTGTGTCACGGACGCTCGTCGTCACTCGCCGGGCCAGTCCGGGCGCCGCTTCTCGTTGAACGCGGCCACGCCCTCCGCCCGGTCGCCGGAGAAGGCCACCGACCGCCAGGCCGCGTCCTCGACCTCGAGGCCCGCCCGCAGATCGAGCCCCTGCCCCAGCCGGAGCGCCTTCTTGGCCGCCCGCAGCCCGACCGGCGAGTTGGCGGCGATCCGGGCGCCCAGCGCGAGGGCCTCCTCGCGGTCCCGGCCGGCCTCGACCAGCTCGTCCACCAGCCCCAGTTCGCGCGCCTCGGCGGCCTCGACGCGGCGGGCGCTGAACACCAGCTCGGCGGCGCGGGCCGCACCCACCCGGCGCGGCAGCAACTGCGTACCGCCGCCGCCCGGGATGACGCCCACGGACACCTCGGGCAGCCCGACCACGGCGGTGGCGTCGGCGACGATCACATCGCAGGCGAGGGCGAGTTCGAAGCCGCCGCCGAGGGCGAAGCCGTGCACGGCCGCGATCACCGGCATCGGCAGCTCCAGGACCCCGGTGTAGGCGGCGCGGGCGGTGGGCCGCTGGCGGACGAGGTCGGCGTCGGAGAAGGAGTTGCGCTCCTTGAGGTCCGCGCCCACGCAGAAGGCCCGCTCATGGCTGGAGGTCAGGACGGTGGCCCGGACGTCCCGGTCGGCGCCGAGCGCATCGCAGGCGGCGGCGATCGAGCGGGCCATGTCGGTGGAGACGGCGTTCATGGCCTTGGGGCGGTCGAGGACCAGCTCGGCGACGTGGTCCTGCCCCTCGTGCCGCCGTACGACGACGAACTCCCCGAACCGCTGCTCGGACGTGACGGTCATGGCTGCACCCCTGTCGGTCGACTGCGCCCGTTAACGAGCGTTACCCGGCAGGAATCCTATGCAGGACCACCGGACCGCCGACAGGGCGAAGCCGCAACCGATGCCGTAACCGCTCAGGAGCCCGTCTTGCCCCGCCGGGCCAGCAGCCACGGCTCCACCACGCCGAGCCCGCGCACCGGGCGCTGCCACATCGGCTGGAGCCCGAAGCGGTACGTCGGCAGCGGCGGCTCGTCGTCGGGCTCGCGGCCCTCCTTCTCGGCGAGCCGCGCCCGCTCGGCGGCGGCCGCGACGGCTTCGGCGGCCTGCGCCTCGGACTCCGGGGCGTCGCCGTGGCGGACGAGCTCCTTGGCGAACGCCCCGTCGACCAGGACGGCGTCCTTCGGAGCTATCGAGGTGAGCCGGCTGGCGAGGTTCACCGTGGTGCCGAAGACATCGCCCATCCGGGTGGTGACCGTGCCGAACGCGATGCCGACGCGCAGGGCGGGCATCGTCTCGTCCTGGGACATCGCCTCGATCAGCCGGAGGGCTATCTCGGCGGCCGTGCCCGCGTCGTCGGCGGCGAAGAGGACCTCGTCGCCGAGGGTCTTGATGAGCCGGCCGCCGTGCGCGGCGACCAGGTCGGCGGCGGTCGTCTCGAAGGACTCGACCAGCTCGCCGAGCTCCTCCTCCTCCAGGCGCCGGGTCAGCCGGGTGAAGCCGACGAGGTCCGCGAAGCCGACCGCGAGCCGCCGGTCGACCATCTCCTCGTCGTCCGCCGCCTGCACGACCCGCCCGGTGGCGGCGGCCAGCTGGCGCCGCCACACGTAGACGAGGAACTCCTGGAGCTCCGGGAGCAACAGCTCGACCAGCGGATACGTGACCTCGGTCCGGGTCATGCCGGGCTCGGGCGGCTCGGTCAGACCCTCCAGGAACGAGTCGATCTGCCATTCGGCCAGCCGGGCGGTGGTCTGCCCGGTGGAGCGGGCGACCTGGATCGCCATCGGCTCGCTGAGCAGCCCCGCCTCGACGAGACCGGCGAGCCGCCGCAGGGCGAGGACGTCGGCCTCGGTGAGCGCCTTGGCCTGGCCGATGTCGGCGAAGCCCATGGCCCGCCAGAACCGGGAGGCCAGATCCATCGAGACCCCGGCGGTGCGGGCCGCCTGGAACGGCGTGTAGCGCCGGTCGGCCCCCAGGATCAGCGCTTCGAGGCGGATGGCGAGGGGGTCGTCGGTCGGTTCCACCGTGTGGTCGACCTCGTGGTGAGGTGTGGCGTGGACCGAGGAGTCCGCCCCGGGCTCCTCACCCGCGCCGGACGACGTGTCGCCGACGGTCACCAGCCGCCTCCTGCCCGTTCCCTGCGCACTGCCTGCCGATCTGTCGCTGATCGCCCCAACAGTGATCTGTCGCTGGATCGCCTCAACAATACGGCAGGTGTGCTCTGGCTCACGTCCTTGGTCACCCGTCCTCGGTGCGTCGCGCGTGACATCTGCGGAGGAAGCGCTCTCACGTCCGTACGCCGTCGGAGGCGGCGGCCACCTCGGGTCCGCACGCCGTCGGGGGCCGGGGGCCGCCTCAGGTCAGGCCGCCCGCCGCGCCGCGCAGGTGGACGATGTCCCCGGCGGACACCGGCTGCTGGAGCCCGTCCTCGGTGGAGAGGACCAGTCGGCCGTCCCCGTCGATCGCGACCGCCTCGCCGACCAGGGACGCGCCCCCCGGCAGCTCGGCGCGCACCGTCCGGTCGAGCGTCGCGCAGCCCGCCGCGTAGGCGGCCTGGAGCCCGCTCGCGGCCGCGTCGCCGTCGGCCGCCTTCCATGCGCCGTACCAGTGCTCCACCGAACGCAGGACCGCCCGCAGCAGGGTCTCCCGGTCGGTGGAGACCGCCCCGGCGAGGGCGAGGGAGCCCGCGGTGGGGGCGGGTAGCTCGTCGGCGCGCAGGGAGACGTTGATGCCGAGGCCCACGACGATGCCGTCCCCCGCGAACTCGCCGAGGATGCCACCGGTCTTGCGCTCCTCGCCCTCCACAGAGACCAGTAGGTCGTTGGGCCACTTCAGCGACATGTCGACACCGGCCGCCTTGGCGAGCCCGGTCGCGGCGGCCACCCCGGCCAGCAGCGGCATCCACCCCCACCGCTCCACCGGGATGTCGCCCGGCTCCAGGTAGACCGAGAGGAAGAGACCGGAGCGGGGCGGCGCGGTCCAGCTCCGCTCCAGCCGCCCGCGCCCCGCGGTCTGCTCCTCGGCGACCAGCACCGTGCCCTCGGCCGCAGTCCCGGCGCGGGCCCGCTCGGCGAGGTCGGTGTTGGTGGATCCGGTGGACTCCACGACCTCCAACGACGTCCACAGCGCGTCCGGCCGCAGCAGCCCGCGGCGCAGCGCGGTCACGTTGAGAGGGGGCCGGTCGAGGTCCGACCAGCGGTTGTGTGACGCATCCGGTGGTGTCATGCAACCCAGCCTAGGTGTGGCAAAGGACGCACTGCCTTTCCGGAGGCGCGCCGATACCCTACGAGGCAGTAACCGCAGAGTGACGAACAAGAGCGCCAGAGCAGAGCCCGTACACAGCATCAGCGCGGATCCCGGAATCCGCGTGACGAGTCAGTAGCCGCAGAGCCGGACGGACGACCGCCCGTCCCCCCGTGACCACCATCCGGTCGCCGTCCCCGTGACCAGGCAGGGAGCCTCCCCCGATGTCCGAGCCGCAAAGCGACATCCACACCACCGCCGGCAAGCTCGCGGACCTGACGCGCCGCATCGACGAAGCGACGCACGCCGGGTCGGCCCGCGCGGTCGAGAAGCAGCACGCCAAGGGCAAGCTGACGGCCCGTGAGCGGGTCGAGCTGCTCCTGGACGAGGGCTCCTTCGTGGAGCTCGACGAGTTCGCCCGGCACCGCTCCACCAACTTCGGCATCGAGAAGAACCGCCCGTACGGGGACGGGGTCGTCACCGGGTACGGCACGGTCGACGGCCGCCCGGTCTGCGTCTACTCGCAGGACTTCACGATCTTCGGCGGCTCGCTCGGCGAGGTCTACGGCGAGAAGATCGTCAAGGTCATGGACTTCGCGCTGAAGACCGGCTGCCCGGTGATCGGTATCAACGACGGCGGCGGCGCGCGCATCCAGGAAGGCGTCGTGGCGCTCGGCCTCTTCGCCGAGATCTTCCGCCGCAACGTGCACGCCTCCGGCGTGATCCCGCAGATCTCGCTGATCGTCGGCCCGTGCGCGGGCGGCGCGGTCTACTCCCCCGCGATCACCGACTTCACGGTGATGGTCGACCAGACCTCGCACATGTTCATCACCGGACCCGACGTCATCAAGACGGTCACCGGTGAGGACGTCGGCTTCGAGGAGCTGGGCGGCGCCCGTACGCACAACACCACCTCCGGGGTGGCGCACCACATGGCGGGCGACGAGAAGGACGCCATCGAGTACGTCAAGTCCCTGCTGTCGTACCTGCCGTCGAACAACCTCTCCGAGGCCCCGGCCTTCCCGGAGGAGGCGGACCTCACGGTCTCGGACGAGGACCGCGAGCTGGACACGCTGATCCCGGACTCGGCGAACCAGCCGTACGACATGCACACCGCGATCGAGCACGTCCTGGACGACGCCGAATTCCTGGAGACCCAGGCCCTGTTCGCGCCGAACATCATCACCGGATTCGGCCGGGTCGAGGGCCACCCGGTCGGGATCGTCGCCAACCAGCCGATGCAGTTCGCCGGTTGCCTGGACATCGACGCGAGCGAGAAGGCGGCCCGCTTCGTCCGCACCTGCGACGCGTTCAACGTCCCCGTCATCACCTTCGTGGACGTGCCGGGCTTCCTGCCGGGCGTGGACCAGGAGTACGGCGGCATCATCCGGCGCGGCGCGAAGCTGATCTACGCCTACGCGGAGGCGACGGTCCCGCTGATCACCGTCATCACCCGCAAGGCCTTCGGCGGCGCGTACGACGTGATGGGCTCCAAGCACCTGGGCGCCGACCTCAACCTCGCCTGGCCGACCGCGCAGGTCGCCGTCATGGGCGCGCAGGGCGCGGTGAACATCCTGCACCGCCGCACCATCGCCGCCGCCGAGGACCCGGACGCGACCCGCGCCGAGCTGATGGCGGACTACGAGGACGCACTGCTCAACCCGTACGTGGCGGCCGAGCGCGGTTACGTCGACGCGGTGGTCATGCCGTCCGACACCCGGGCCCACATCGTCAAGGGCCTGCGTCAACTCCGTACGAAGCGGGAATCCCTTCCCCCGAAGAAGCACGGCAACATCCCGCTGTAGCCGTCGGCCCACCCGCTCACCCGCTCACAGAGAGGTCTGCCCATGATCAAGGTCGTACGGGGCAACCCCACCCCGGAGGAGCTCGCCGCCGCCGTGGCGGTGGTCCAGGCGCGTGCCGCCGCCGCGTCCGCGGTGTCGTCCGGGGCCCCGCTGCCGCCCGAGCAGTGGTCCGACCCGGGCCGTATCGCCCGCACCGACCGCCCGCGTCCGGGCCCCCGGGCCTGGGCCCGGACGTACTGGCCGGCCTGAGACCCGCCGGAGGGTCTGAGCCGGAACCGGGCGCCGCCGCCTCTTGAGTACCCGTACTCAGGCGCGGCGGCGCCCGGCGCAGCAGGATCGGAAGCATGCTGTGGTCCGATCCCGAGAACAAGCCGCCGAAGGAACTGCGCGACGCTCAGGCGATGATGCGCAGAGCCGGCGTGCTCCTGGCGCTGGCGATGCTGGTAGCGATGTTCGTGCTCGGCATCCACTGACCCGGTGGCCCTTCTACGATGGCGTGCATGACTGATCAGCGCCGTCTTGTGCTCGCCTCCGCCTCCCCCGCCCGTCTCGGTCTGCTGCGCCAGGCCGGTTTCGCCCCCGAGGTGATCGTCAGCGGGGTGGACGAGGACGCGCTCAGCGCCCCGACCCCCGCCGAGCTGGCGCTCGTCCTGGCCCGGGCCAAGGCGGCGGCGGTGGCGGAGCGCCCCGAGGCGGCGGGCGCCCTGGTCATCGGCTGCGACT
The DNA here is from genome assembly GCA_014649555.1 of Streptomyces globisporus. Classification (GTDB taxonomy): domain Bacteria; phylum Actinomycetota; class Actinomycetes; order Streptomycetales; family Streptomycetaceae; genus Streptomyces; species Streptomyces globisporus. The sequence goes on from BMTG01000001.1 coordinate 787,257, forward strand.
CGGTGCTGGAACTGGACGGCGAGGCGCTCGGCAAGCCCGCCGACGCCGAGGAGGCCACCGCCCGCTGGAAGGCGATGCGCGGCCGGGCGGGCGTCCTGCAGACCGGGCACAGCGTGATCGACACCGCCTTGGGCCGTACGGCGTCGGCGACGGCGTCCACGGTCGTACGGTTCGGCGAGCCGAGCGACGCCGAGGTCGCCGCCTACGTGGCGACGGGCGAGCCGCTGCACGTGGCGGGGGCGTTCACGCTGGACGGCAGGTCGGCCCCGTTCGTCGACTCGATCGAGGGCGACCACGGCAATGTCATCGGCCTCTCGCTGCCGCTGCTGCGTCGGCTGCTGGACGAGCTGGACGTGTCGGTCACGGAGCTGTGGGTGTGAGTTCGGGCCGCTGGGCCTGAGGCCGGGTCCCGGGCCCGTACGACAGCAGGGTGAGCACCAGCAGGGCCAGCACCACCATCATGAACGCGAAGGCGGCCCAGCCGACCAGGCCGACGGTGACCGCGCCGAGGACTCCGTGCACGACCGCGCAGCCGATCAGGACGATTCGTCCGGCGCGTCCGGGCGCGCGGTCGCGTATCCCGGCGATCAGGGCTATCAGCCCGCACAAGACAAGCAGCAGCCCGGAGACGCCGCCCATCACCCAGGTCCCGGCGGACATGGCGTCCGGGTCCAGGCCGGCGAGCGACATGTTCTGGTTCTCGGCGACCGTGGCCAGGACGGCGTTGATGAGCACGATGCCCACCGCCTCCCCGAACAGCACGAGCGCGGTCACGATCGCCACCGGTCTGCGCATCAGCGTCCCACCCCTGTTACCTCTGGTACGTGCGTAGCGCGGACGCTACTCGCGGGTATTCCTCCGGACAAGGGGTTGGACGGGCCCGGGGGCCGGGCAAAGAATCCACCGACCGTTCGTAGGGAGTCCACAAAGAAACGCCGTACGGACTTGACTGCCATGACAGAGACCTGGACCACACCGGCTGGTTACTGTGCGGTTGAGGATCCCGGCGTACCGTGGTGCCACAAGGGATTTCACTACTGGGGCAAGCCTCGGATCACACTCCGTGTGGGCAAGCTCACCATTGGGGACAGGTCGTACGGCCGTGTCGGTAGTCCCTAAACTCAGCTTGTTTCGAGGAGGGAGTCATCGTGCGCAAGGTGCTCATCGCCAACCGTGGCGAAATCGCTGTCCGCGTTGCTCGGGCGTGCCGGGACGCGGGGATCGCGAGTGTCGCGGTCTACGCCGAGCCGGACCGGGACGCATTGCATGTCCGGGCCGCTGACGAGGCGTTCGCCCTGGGCGGTGACACCCCGGCCGCCAGCTATCTGGACATGGCCAAGGTGCTGCAGGCCGCCGCGGACTCCGGGGCGGACGCGATCCACCCGGGGTACGGATTCCTGTCGGAGAACGCGGAGTTCGCCCAGGCCGTCCTGGACGCCGGGCTGACCTGGATCGGCCCGCCGCCGCAGGCCATCCGCGACCTCGGCGACAAGGTCGCCGCCCGGCACATCGCCCAGCGCGCGGGCGCCCCGCTCGTGGCGGGCACCCCGGACCCGGTCTCCGGCTCCGACGAGGTCGTCGCGTTCGCCGAGCAGAACGGCCTCCCGATCGCGATCAAGGCCGCCTTCGGCGGTGGCGGGCGCGGTCTGAAGGTGGCCCGCACGCTGGAGGAGATCCCGGAGCTGTACGACTCCGCGGTCCGCGAGGCGGTCGCGGCGTTCGGCCGGGGCGAGTGCTTCGTCGAGCGCTACCTCGACAAGCCGCGCCACGTGGAGACCCAGTGCCTGGCCGACCAGCACGGCAACGTGGTCGTCGTCTCCACCCGTGACTGCTCGCTCCAGCGCCGCCACCAGAAGCTGGTGGAGGAGGCCCCGGCCCCCTTCCTGACCCAGGCGCAGAACGACGAGCTGTACGCGGCGTCCAAGGCGATCCTCAAGGAAGCCGGCTACGTCGGCGCGGGCACGGTCGAGTTCCTCGTCGGCCTCGACGGCACGATCTCCTTCCTGGAGGTCAACACCCGCCTCCAGGTCGAGCACCCGGTCACCGAAGAGGTCACCGGCATCGACCTCGTACGCGAAATGTTCCGCATCGCCGACGGCGAGGAGCTCGGCTACGGCGACCCGGCAGTGCGCGGCCACTCCTTCGAGTTCCGGATCAACGGCGAGGACCCGGGCCGCGGCTTCCTGCCCGCCCCCGGCACGGTGACGCTGTTCGCCCCGCCGACCGGCCCCGGCGTCCGCCTGGACGCGGGCGTCGAGACCGGCTCGGTCATCGGCCCGGCCTGGGACTCCCTCCTGGCCAAGCTGGTCATCACCGGCGCCACCCGCGAGCAGGCGCTCCAGCGGGCCGCCCGCGCGCTGGCGGAGTTCCAGGTGGAGGGCATGGCCACGGCGATCCCGTTCCACCGGGCCGTCGTCACCGACCCCGCCTTCACCGCGGACCCGTTCACCGTGCACACCCGGTGGATCGAGACCGAGTTCGTCAACGACATCAAGCCCTTCGCCGCACCCGCCGACGCGGACGCGGAGGACGAGGCCGGTCGCGAGACCGTCGTCGTCGAGGTCGGCGGCAAGCGCCTGGAGGTCTCGCTGCCGTCCTCGCTGGGCATGAGCCTGGCCCGTACGGGCCTCGCGGCCGGCGCCAAGCCGAAGCGCCGCGCGGCCAAGAAGGCCGGCTCCGCCGCCTCCGGCGACTCCCTCGCCTCGCCCATGCAGGGCACCATCGTCAAGATCGCGGTGGAGGAGGGCCAGGAGGTCAAGGAGGGCGACCTCGTCGTCGTCCTGGAGGCCATGAAGATGGAGCAGCCGCTCAACGCGCACCGCTCCGGCACCATCAAGGGCCTCAGCGCCGAGGTCGGCGCCTCCGTCTCCTCCGGCGCTCTGATCTGCGAGATCAAGGACTGACCGCCCGCACGCTCCGAAGGGGCCCGGTCCACGTCGTGACGACGTGGACCGGGCCCCTTCGTCGCAGTGGCATCCTGGAACCCACGAAGGTCCCGAGGACCGAGGGAGGGGCGAAAGCGATGGCAGGGGCGATCCCGATGGACGCGAGCACGGCACAGCCGGCGGCCCGGCCGATGCGCGCGGACGCGCGCCGGAACCACGACCGGCTGGTGGGCGAGGCGCGCAGGTCCTTCGCCGAGCACGGTACGGACGCCTCGCTGGAGGACATCGCCCGGAGGGCGGGCGTGGGCATCGGCACCCTCTACCGGCACTTCCCGAACCGGGACGCCCTGATGAACGCGGTCTTCCAGGACGCCCTGTGCTCGCTCCTGGACCGTTCCCGCGAACTGGCGGCGGCGGAGGCCCCGTGCCGGGCGCTGGTGGACTGGCTGGGCGCGATCGTCACTCATGCGGGTGAGTACCGCGGCCTGGCCCACTCCCTGATGTCCGCCTCGCGCGACGAGACATCGGCCCTGGTGCAGTGCCATCTGCCGCTCCGGGAAGCAGGCGCGGGGCTGCTGCGGCGGGCCCAGGAGAGCGGGTCCGTACGGGACGACGTCTCCATCGACGACCTGCTCCAGCTGACGAACGCGATCGCCCTGGCCGCCGAACAGTCGCCGGACGATCCGGAGTTGGCGGACCGTCTGCTGCGACTGACGCTGCGCGGGCTGAAGTAGCCGAAGCCTTGTCGGGACTCCGCCGATCCAGCCCCTCCGGCGTGGCCGACCGCTGCGCGGAGCTTCTCCCCGCCCCGCCCCTTCCCGAACCCGGGGCTCCGCCCCGGACCCCGCTCCTCAAGCGCCGGAACGGCTGAAATGCTAACGCCGGAGCCGCGGAATCCAGCCCCTCCGGCGTTTGAGGAGCGGGGGTTCGGGGGCAGCGCCCCCGACGTGCCCCCTACCGCCGCCGCAGGTCCGCCACCCGGGCCCGCTGCTCGCCCGAGACGTCCGCCAGGGCAGAGGCGCTGCGCAACTGCGGCCCGAGGCCGCCGTTCTGCGTGCGCCGCTGGCCGGGCAGGGGCATGTCCCTCCGGGGCCGGCTCCCCGGAGGGGGAGCGTCCCCGCCCGGCGTGTCCGCGTCCGGACCGGCCACCGTGACCTCCACGCCCTGGTCGGCCAGGGACTGGAGCTCGGCGGCGGCACGCTCGTCGTGCAGCGGGGGCTCGTCGGTCACCAGGCGGGTGATCAGTTCGGTGGGCACCGTCTGGAACATGGTGTCCGCGCCGAGTTTGGTGTGGTCCGCCAGGACGACCACCTCCGCGGCAGCGTGCACGAGAGCCCGGTCGACGCTGGCCGAGAGCATGTTGGAGGTGGACAGGCCACGCTCCGCCGTGAGGCCGCTCCCGGAGAGGAAGGCCCGGGAGACCCGCAGCCCCTGGAGGGACTGCTCGGCCCCGCTGCCCACCAGCGCGTAGTTGCTCCCGCGCAGGGTGCCGCCGGTCATGACGACTTCGACCCGGTTGGCATGGGCCAACGCCTGTGCCACCAGCAGGGAGTTGGTGACGACGGTCAGACCGGGGACCCGCGCGAGCCGGCGGGCCAGCTCCTGCGTGGTCGTACCGGCGCCGACCACGATGGCCTCGCCCTCGCCGACGAGGCCTGCGGCCAGGTCGGCGATCGCGGTCTTCTCCGCGGTGGAGAGATGGGATTTCTGCGGAAAGCCGGACTCCCGCGTCAAACCGCCCGGCAAGACCGCACCGCCGTGCCGGCGGTCGAGGAGTCCTTCTGCCTCCAGTGCCCGCACGTCCCGCCGTACGGTCACTTCGGAGGTCTGGACGACGCGGGCGAGCTCACGGAGCGATACCGCCCCGTTGGCGCGCACCATTTCGAGGATCAATTGACGACGTTCTGCAGCGAACACGAAACTGACAGTAACCTGGCCGCCGGTGAGTTTTCAGCAGTTTGCGCCGAATAACAGAAGTTGTACTTCAAAGGGGCCTCCAAGTGGTATAGGAGGCCCCTTCGTTGTTCGGGGGTGATCGCGAAGCGGTCGCAGCACCGCCCGATCTGCCGGTGTTTGACGCGAGTTGCCCGGCTTTCCGGTCCCTCAGCCCTCGCCCGTGAGCTTGCGGGTGTGCAACTGCCGGGCCACTTCGGCGATCGAACCGGACAGGGACGGGTACACGGTGAAAGCGTTTGCGATCTGTTCCACCGTCAGGTTGTTGTCGACCGCGATCGAGATCGGGTGGATCAGCTCGCTGGCGCGCGGCGCGACCACGCAGCCGCCGACCACGATCCCCGTACCGGGACGGCAGAAGATCTTGACGAAGCCGTCCCGGATGCCCTGCATCTTGGCGCGCGGGTTGCGCAGCAGCGGCAGCTTGACGACCCGGGCCTCGATCTTGCCCGCGTCGACGTCGGCCTGGCTGTAGCCGACGGTGGCGATCTCCGGGTCGGTGAAGACGTTGGCGGAGACGGCCTTGAGGTTCAACGGGGCGACCGCGTCGCCGAGGAAGTGGTACATCGCGATCCGGCCCTGCATCGCGGCGACCGAGGCCAGTGCGAAGATCCCGGTGACGTCACCGGCCGCGTAGACGCCGGGGGCGCTGGTGCGCGAGACCCGGTCGGTGAGGATGTGCCCGGACTCCTTGAGCCGTACGCCGGACTCCTCCAGGCCCATGTTCGCGGTGTTCGGGATCGCGCCGACCGCCATCAGACAGTGCGAGCCGGTGATGACCCGGCCGTCGGCGAGCGTCACCTCGACCCGGTCGCCGACCCGCTTGGCGGACTGGGCGCGGGAGCGGGCCATGACGTTCATCCCGCGGCGGCGGAAGACGTCCTCCAGGACGGCGGCGGCGTCCGGGTCCTCGCCCGGCAGCACCCGGTCACGGGAGGAGACCAGGGTGACGCGGGAGCCGAGTGCCTGGTACGCCCCGGCGAACTCGGCGCCGGTGACACCGGATCCGACGACGATGAGCTCCTCGGGCAGCTCGTCGAGGTCGTAGACCTGGGTCCAGTTCAGGATGCGCTCGCCGTCGGGCTGCGCGTCCGGGATCTCCCGGGGGTGCCCGCCGGTCGCTATCAGCACCGCGTCGGCGGTCAGCCGCTCCTCGGTGCCGTCGGCGGCGGTGACGACGACCTGCCGGGAGCCGTCGGCGGCCTGGAGCCCGTCGAGCCGGCCCCGGCCGCGCATCACGCGGGCGCCGGCCCGGGTGACGGAGGCGGTGATGTCGTGGGACTGGGCGAGCGCGAGGCGCTTGACCCGGCGGTTGACCTTGCCGAGGTCCACGCCGACGACCCGGGCGGCCTGCTCCACGTGCGGGGTGTCGTCGGCGACGATGATGCCCAGTTCCTCGTACGAGGAGTCGAAGGTGGTCATCACCTCGGCCGTCGCGATCAGGGTCTTCGAGGGCACGCAGTCGGTGAGGACCGAAGCTCCGCCGAGGCCGTCGCAGTCGACGACGGTCACCTCCGCACCGAGCTGGGCCCCCACCAGGGCCGCCTCGTAGCCGCCGGGGCCGCCGCCGATGATCACGATCCGGGTCACGAAAAGTCCGCCTCGCGTTGTGTAACCCGCGGCCGCCTGCCGCCCCGGCCGGGGGTCCGGGGGATCGCCCCGGGGGAATGCAGTACGTACTCCATTGTCCCGCACGCGCCAAGGTGCTTCGCCCCGGGGCCCTCCATACGGGGACGAGCCCCCGGAACGGGCCCCGCGCCCGCCCCGCGCGCCCCGCCCCCGCTCCCCCGACCGGGGCCTTCGTCACAGGAACCGCCGCTCCCGCCCCCACCTCCCGTACCCTCGGACCCATGTCGCTCTACGCCGCGTACGCCGGCAACCTCGACGCGCGGCTGATGACCCGCCGCGCCCCGCATTCCCCGATGCGCAGCACCGGCTGGCTCAACGGCTGGCGGCTGACCTTCGGCGGGGAGCAGATGGGCTGGGAGGGGGCGCTGGCCACCGTGGTGGAGGCGCCGCGCTCCCAGGTCTTCGTCGCGCTGTACGACCTGGCACCGATGGACGAGGACTCCATGGACCGCTGGGAGGGTGTCGGCCTCGACATCTACCGGCGGATGCGCATCCGCGTGCACACCCTGGACGGCGAGGAGCCGGCCTGGATCTACGTGCTCAACGGGTACGAGGGCGGGCTGCCCTCGGCGCGCTATCTGGGCGAGATCGCCGACGCGGCCGAGTCCGCGGGCGCCCCCCACGACTATGTGATGGAACTGCGCAAGCGCCCCTGCTGACCAGGACGGACACCGCCCCGCCCGACCCCTCTTCGTACAAAAGCACGAACGCCTCGTGCGCGTCTTTGCGCCAGGGCATCTACGCGCGTAGGGATTCAGCGGTTACGCTCGTCGGCGTGAACGCATCTGTTATTCCGGACAACATCCAGGGCGACCCGCAGGCAGCCGCCGCCGGGGCCGCCGCCCGCCTGCGCGAGCTGACCGGCGCCGAGACCCATGACGTCGCCCTGGTCATGGGCTCCGGCTGGGCGCCCGCGGGCGAAGCACTCGGCGTCCCGGAGGCCGAGTTCCCCGTGACCGAGCTGCCCGGCTTCCCGGCGCCCGCCGTCGAGGGCCACGGCGGCACGGTCCGCTCGTACAAGATCGGCGAGAAGCGCGCCCTGGTCTTCCTCGGCCGCACGCACTTCTACGAGGGCCGGGGCGTCGCCGCCGTCGCCCACGGGGTCCGTACGGCGGTGGCCGCGGGCTGCAAGACCGTCGTCCTGACGAACGGCTGCGGCGGTCTGCGCGAGGGCATGCGCCCGGGTCAGCCGGTCCTGATCAGCGACCACATCAACCTGACGGCCGCCTCCCCGATCATCGGCGCCAACTTCGTCGACCTCACCGACCTGTACTCCCCGCGGCTGCGCGCGCTGTGCAAGGAGATCGACGACACCCTCGAAGAGGGCGTGTACGTCCAGTTCCCCGGCCCGCACTACGAGACCCCGGCCGAGATCAACATGGTCCGGGTCATGGGCGGCGACCTGGTCGGCATGTCCACGGTCCTGGAGGCCATCGCGGCCCGCGAGGCGGGCGCCGAGGTGCTCGGCCTCTCCCTGGTCACCAACCTGGCGGCGGGCCTCTCCGGCGAACCCCTCAACCACGAGGAGGTCCTCCAGGCGGGCCGCGACTCGGCGACCCGGATGGGCGCGCTGCTGGCGAGGGTGCTGGAGCGCATCTAAGCCGAGCCCGGCTTCCCGGGCCGCCTTTCCCGCCTTCTCCGGCGGCACGTCCAGCTCATCCCGCGCCCGAGGACCGGGCCGTCTCCGTCCCTCCCGCACTGGAGGACCGGGCCGCTTCCATCGCTCCCGCGCTGGAGGACCGGGCCCACATCCAGCCCCTCCGGCGTTTGAGGAGCGGGGTCCGGGGCGGAGCCCCGGCGTCCACCCACCCGCACCGCCCCAGCACCACCCGCACCCCCCGAAAGGCGGCCCCCGTGCAGCACGACCTCATCGCGCAGGCCAGGACCTGGCTGGCCGAGGACCCCGACCCCGAGACCCGCGACGAGCTGGCCGCGCTGATCGAGGCGGGCGACACCGACGAGCTCGCCGCCCGCTTCGCGGGCACGCTCCAGTTCGGCACCGCCGGACTGCGCGGCGAACTCGGGGCCGGCCCGATGCGGATGAACCGGTCCGTGGTGATCCGGGCGGCGGCGGGCCTCGCCGCCTACCTGAAGGCCCAGGGGCAGGAGGGCGGGCTCGTCGTCATCGGCTACGACGCCCGCTACAAGTCGGCGGATTTCGCGCGCGACACCGCCGCCGTGATGACCGGCGCCGGACTCCGCGCCGCCGTGCTGCCCCGCCCGCTCCCCACCCCCGTACTGGCCTACGCCATAAGGCACCTGGGCGCCGTCGCCGGCGTCGAGGTCACCGCCAGCCACAACCCGCCGCGTGACAACGGCTACAAGGTCTACCTCGGCGACGGCTCGCAGATCGTGCCCCCCGCCGACGGCGAGATCGCGGCCGCCATCGCCGCCGTCGGCCCGCTGGCAGGCGTCGTACGCCCCGAGGACGGCTGGGAGACCCTCGGCGAGGAGGTCCCGGACGCCTACCTCGCCCGTACGGACGCGGTCCTGGCCGCCGGCAGCCCCCGCACCGCGCGCACGGTCTACACGGCGATGCACGGCGTCGGGACGTCGGTGCTGACGGCGGCGTTCGCCCGCGCCGGGTTCCCGGAGCCGGTCCTCGTCACCGAGCAGGCCGAGCCCGACCCCGCGTTCCCCACCGTCGCCTTCCCCAACCCGGAAGAGCCCGGCGCGATGGATCTCGCGTTCGCCACCGCGCGCCGGGCCGCGCCGGATCTGGTCATCGCCAACGACCCGGACGCGGACCGCTGCGCCGTCGCCGTGCCCGACACCTCCGTCGAGGGCGGCTGGCGGATGCTGCGCGGCGACGAGGTGGGCGCGCTGCTCGCCGCGCACCTGGTGGAGCGGGGCGCCACCGGCGTCTTCGCCGAGTCGATCGTGTCGTCGTCGCTGCTCGGCCGGATCGCCGAGAAGGCGGGCCTCGGTTACGAGGAGACGCTGACGGGATTCAAGTGGATCGCCCGGGTGGACGGCCTGCGGTACGGCTACGAGGAGGCGCTCGGCTACTGCGTCGACCCCGAGGGCGTCCGCGACAAGGACGGCATCACCGCCGCCCTGCTCGTCGCCGAGCTCGCCTCCGTACTCAAGGAGCAGGGCCGTACGCTGCTGGACCTGCTGGACGACCTGGCGCTCGCCCACGGCCTGCACGCCACCGACCAGCTCTCGGTGCGGGTGGAGGACCTGTCGGTCATCGCGGACGCCATGGCCCGGCTCCGCGAGCAGCCCCCGACCGCCCTGGCCGGTCTCGCGGTCACCTCGGCCGAGGACCTGTCGCGGGGCACGGACCGGCTGCCGCCCACGGACGGGCTGCGCTACCAGCTGGAGGGGGCCCGGGTGATCGTCCGCCCGAGCGGCACCGAGCCGAAGCTGAAGTGCTACCTGGAGGTCGTCGTCCCGGTGGCGGACGCGGCCGGGCTGCCCGCCGCGCGGGCCCGGGGAGCCGAACTGCTCGCCGGGATCAAGCGGGACCTGGCGACGGCGGCGGGCATCTGACGGACCGCTTCCGCACACGCCGAAGGGCCGGCACCCCTCCCGGGGTCCCGGCCCTTCGGCGTCCGGCGGCGTCGGCCTCAGCCCACCGCCACCAGCACCACCAGCAGGACGGCCCCCGCGACGGCCGGGGCGATCACCTCGTACGCCCAGCGCACCGAGCCCCGGTCCGCGCCCTCGGGGGTCGTGTCACCGGCCCGCTCGGCGATGTCCCGCAGATCGCGGACGGTCTGGTCGGCCGAGCCCGTGCGCCCGGCGGAGTCGCGGACGTCGGCGCTGACCGACGTACGGCCGTAGGGGTCGTCGTGCGCCGCTCGGGCCGCGCTGCGCGCCGCGCGCTTGCGGGCGCGCAGGGAGACGGGGATCGCCCACAGCTGGTACTTCGTGCCGTCCTGGGCGAGCAGCTCGGAGGAGTACGAGGCCCGTACGTCGGCGACCTCGGTCCAGGGCAGCAGGATCGTCCGGAACGGGTTGCGGACCCGGATGCGCTCGTCGTTCGCGAAGACGGCGGGCCGCAGGGTGAACGCCACCACCAGCGGCACCACGAGGAGCAGCGCGGCCAGCGCGAGCCACGGCGTCCGCCCCTCGCCCCGGATCATGGCGTCCCCGGCCATCCAGGCGATCAGCAGGAGCAGCAGCGACCCGCAGACCAGCGCGGCCACGGAACGGTAGGTCCGGTCGGCGTGGGGCGGCTCTGCGGGAGGTGTGGGGCTCGTCATGGGGCCGATTCTGCCCGATGGCCGTCCGGCCCGGCGGAGCGCCCGCCCGCGCTCGCGCCCCCGGGCCGGAACGCACGGATCGCCCGGCCCCCTGTACAGGTCGCTACGCGCGTAGATATGCTCCTCTGGTGACCATGCCCACCACTGCTCCCGCATTTGCCGACGCGACCGCGTCCGACAGTGCGCTGCGCCGCTTCCTCTTCGGGTTGCCCGGCGTCGACGCCGTCGGCCTCGAAGCGCGCGCCGCCTCCCTCGGAACCCGTTCGATCAAGACGACGGCCAAGGCGTACGCCATCGATCTCGCCATCTCGATGATCGACCTGACGACGCTGGAAGGCGCGGACACCCCGGGCAAGGTCCGGGCTCTCGCCGCCAAGGCCGTCAACCCCGACCCCACCGACCGCACGACCCCGCGCACCGCGGCCGTCTGCGTCTACCCCGACATGGCCTCCACCGCCGCCGCCGCGGTCGCCGGTTCCGGTGTGAAGGTGGCGTCCGTGGCGACCGCCTTCCCGGCGGGCCGTGCCGCGCTGGACGTCAAGCTCGCGGATGTCCGCGACGCCGTGGCGGCCGGGGCCGACGAGATCGACATGGTGATCGACCGGGGGGCGTTCCTCTCCGGCCGGTTCCTGAAGGTGTACGAGGAGATCCTCGCCGTGAAGGCGGAGTGCGGCCCCGCCCGGCTCAAGGTGATCTTCGAGACCGGCGAGCTGTCCACGTACGACAACATCCGCCGGGCCTCCTGGATCGGGATGCTGGCGGGCGCGGACTTCATCAAGACCTCGACCGGCAAGGTGGCCACCAACGCCACCCCCGCCAACACCCTCCTCATGCTGGAGGCGGTCCGGGACTTCCGGGCGGCCACCGGCGTACAGATCGGTGTGAAGCCGGCCGGCGGCATCCGCACCACCAAGGACGCGGTGAAGTTCCTGGTCCTGGTGAACGAGACGGCGGGCGAGGACTGGCTGGACCCGCACTGGTTCCGGTTCGGCGCCTCCAGCCTGCTCAACGACCTGCTGATGCAGCGCCAGAAGCTCAGCACCGGCCGTTACTCCGGCCCCGATTACGTGACGGTGGACTGATAGCCATGGCATCCGCATTCGAGTACGCACCGGCGCCGGAGTCCCGTTCCGTCGTCGACATCGCCCCGTCGTACGGGCTGTTCATCGACGGCGAGTTCACCGAGGCCGCCGACGGCAAGGTCTTCAAGACCGTCTCGCCGAGCAGCGAGGAGGTCCTCTCCGAGGTCGCGCAGGCGGGCACGGCGGACGTGGACCGGGCCGTGAAGGCGGCGCGGAAGGCGTTCGAGAAGTGGTCGGCGCTGCCCGGCTCCGAGCGCGCCAAGTACCTGTTCCGGATCGCCCGGATCATCCAGGAGCGCAGCCGCGAGCTGGCCGTTCTGGAGACCCTCGACAACGGCAAGCCGATCAAGGAGACCCGCGACGCGGACCTCCCGCTGGTCGCCGCGCACTTCTTCTACTACGCGGGCTGGGCCGACAAGCTGGACCACGCGGGGTACGGGGCCAACCCGCGCCCGCTGGGCGTGGCGGGTCAGGTCATCCCGTGGAACTTCCCGCTGCTGATGCTCGCGTGGAAGATCGCCCCGGCGCTGGCCACGGGCAACACGGTGGTCCTGAAGCCGGCCGAGACGACCCCGCTGAGCGCGCTCTTCTTCGCGGACATCTGCCGCCAGGCGGGACTCCCCAAGGGCGTCGTCAACATCCTCACCGGCTACGGGGACGCGGGCGAGGCGCTCGTCACGCACCCGGACGTCAACAAGGTCGCCTTCACCGGTTCGACCGCCGTCGGCAAGGCCATCGCACGGTCGGTCGCGGGTACGGACAAGAAGGTCACGCTGGAGCTGGGCGGCAAGGGCGCGAACATCGTGTTCGACGACGCCCCGATCGACCAGGCCGTCGAGGGCATCGTCACCGGGATCTTCTTCAACCAGGGCCAGGTCTGCTGCGCGGGCTCCCGGCTGCTGGTCCAGGAGTCGGTCCAGGACGAGGTGCTGGACGCGCTCAAGCGCCGGCTCTCGACCCTCCGCCTCGGCGACCCGCTGGACAAGAACACCGACATCGGCGCGATCAACTCCGCCGAGCAGCTCGCCCGGATCACCTCCTTGGTCGAGACGGGCGAGGCGGAGGGCGCGGAGCGCTGGAGCGCCCCCTGCGAACTGCCCTCCTCCGGTTACTGGTTCGCCCCGACGCTCTTCACGAACGTCACCCAGGCGCACACCGTGGCCCGGGACGAGATCTTCGGCCCGGTGCTCTCCGTGCTCTCGTTCCGCACCCCGGACGAGGCGGTCGCCAAGGCCAACAACAGTCAGTACGGCCTCTCGGCCGGCATCTGGACGGAGAAGGGCTCCCGCATCCTCGCGGTCGCCAACAAGCTCCGCGCGGGTGTCGTCTGGGCCAACACGTTCAACAAGTTCGACCCGACGTCGCCGTTCGGCGGCTACAAGGAGTCGGGCTTCGGCCGCGAGGGCGGCCGCCACGGCCTGGAGGCGTACCTCGATGTCCGATAACAACCGACTTGGCGTCTTCAAGACCTACAAGCTGTACGTCGGGGGCAAGTTCCCCCGCTCCGAGAGCGGCCGGGTGTACGAGGTGACCACGAAGACATCAGCCGCCGGCACGGCGGGCAAGGGCCAGTGGCTCGCCAACGCGCCGCAGTCCTCCCGCAAGGACGCCCGTGACGCGGTCGTGGCCGCGCGCAAGGCGTTCGGCGGCTGGTCGGGCGCGACCGCGTACAACCGGGGCCAGGTCCTCTACCGCGTCGCGGAGATGCTGGAGGGCCGCAAGGAGCAGTTCGTCCGCGAGGTCGCCGCATCCGAGGGGTTGTCGAAGTCCAAGGCGGCGGCCGCGGTGGACGCGGCGATCGACCGCTGGGTCTGGTACGCGGGCTGGACCGACAAGATCGGCCAGATCGCGGGCGGGGCCAACCCGGTCGCGGGCCCGTTCTTCAACCTCTCCACCCCCGAGCCGACGGGCGTCGTCGCGGTCCTGGCGCCGCAGAAGTCGTCGTTCCTCGGGCTGGTCTCGGTGATCGCCCCGGTGATCGCGACCGGCAACACGGCGGTCGTCATCGCCTCCGCCGACGCCCCGCTGCCCGCGCTGTCGCTGGGCGAGGTGCTGGCCACCTCGGATGTCCCCGGCGGTGTGGTCAACATCCTGTCGGGCGTCACGGCGGAGATCGCCGCGCCGCTCGCCGCCCACCAGGACGTCAACGCGATCGACCTGACCGGCGCGGACGCCGAGCTGGCGAAGGAGCTGGAGATCGCGGCGGCCGACAACCTGAAGCGCGTCCTGCGTCCACAGCCTGTGGACACAGACGGCGCGTCCGACTCCGAGGACTGGCTGGCCTCCCCCGGCACGCACCGCCTGACGGCGTTCCTGGAGACCAAGACGGTCTGGCACCCGACGGGCGCACTGGGAGCCGCGGGCTCCTCGTACTGAGCACGGACCGCGCCGCAGGTACCCGAACGGGGCCGCCCTCCACCCCGGGCGGCCCCGTTCGCCGTGCCCGTGTCCGCGCGCGTCAGCCGGTGACGAGCTTGGTCACCGAACCCACCACGGGCAGGTCGCTCAGCGAACCGCCGCTGGTGATCGGGTCGGTGACGATCGCGGTGGTCACCGGCTTGAAGTCGGCGATCTGGGTGCCCACGGCGTTGTCCAGCGGGTCAACGCCGGTGTTGGCCAGCGGGTGCAGCTGAAGGTCGGTGATCGGGGCCAGGCTGCTGGCCACCGAGGTGCCGAGCGCGCTGGTCACCGCAGGTCCGGCCGTCTCGGTGACCGCCTCGACGGCGGCGACGCCCTGCTCGGGGATCTCCGCGACCGGAGGCAGCTGGGGGGCGGCCTGTGCGGAGCCCGCACCGGCCCCCAGCGCGGCCCCCAGCGCGGTGAAGGTCAGACCGGCGCGCAGCAGGACGCGACGTTCGGGCTTACGTGCATGAAGTGCCATGTTTTTCCACCTGATCGAGCCTGGTTGGGTAATCGTCCGTACGCGCAGAGTAGTTGAGGTGTGATGCTGGATACCAACAGGAGGCCCGAGGGGTCCCGGTTGCCCGCCGGATGGCGCACTCGGCGACATCGAACGCGTGCGGGTATGCAGCGATTGCCCTGCCGCGCAAATTTCTACGGCCGAACGAGTGACCAGTGGGCTGGGGTACTCGTTGGAGATGCCAGGTGAAAGGGCGGCCTGAGTCACACCGGGCGGGGGTACAACGTGAGCAGGAGGACGGGCAAGGCGCTGCGGGTGCTGGCTGCGCCGTTTGTCGCGCCGCCGCCCAGTGGGGTTGCGGTCCGGACCCGGCTCAAGTGCCTCAAGCACGGCGACGAAGCGGTTCTGCGTGAACTGGGCTTGTACTTGGGGTCGCTGGCGTCAGCGGACCTCAAGACTCGGTGCGCGGCCAGGCATGGCCATGACGCTCAGGCGTGGGCCGTGCGCAAGCGTGCGCTGACACCGTTGTCCTCGTCGCGGTGGGCGGGGTCGATCACGAAGGCCACCCACCATCAGTGGGCACTGGCAAGGCGCTGCCTGGCCGCGCACATCGCGCAACTGGGGACAGGCATTGCCACGACGACCACTACGCGGCCTGGCTCTTGGACATGCACGGCAACCCGGTGGGTGAGCCCCGCAGGTTCCCCTACGACCTGACCGGCAATGCTGCACATCGTGATGCGCAGATCCGGCATGCCACCAGCCGCCTGCTCCACTACGCCCGACAACGCGGTGCACGGACGATCGCGATCGAGGACCTCGACTTCACCGACTCGAAGACTCGCGAGAGGCATGGACGCAGGAAGCGGTTCCGCACTCTGATCGCCCGCTTCCCGACCGCGCGCCTCGCATCCCGGCTGACCTCGATGGCCGCCGAACAAGACATCTCAGTGATCGCGGTCGACCCTGCCTACACCAGCAGGTGGGGTGCCCAGCACTGGCAGAAGGCCCTCACCACCCCCGCCCGACAGACCACCCGGCACGACGCCGCAAGCATCGTGATCGGAAGGCGTGCCCAGGGCTACGGAGCACGGCGACGGACGGCACCGCCCCCACGCGACCGGAGAGATCGCGTGGGGCATCGGACCGCCCAGGCCGCACCCCGTACGTTCGGGCGCGAGGAAAACCGCCCGCCCCGGACCGGACCACCACCACCACCACCACGAGTGATGTCGCCACCAGGGACGCGAAAGCGGCAACCCAGTTCGTCCAACACCGTTCGGGACGAGCGCAGTGAGCGGGAGTGGACCAACGGCCCACTCCCGCTCACTGGACAGGGACGGTCCCCTGCGCGGGTCAATGCCTCACACTAGTCCTGTGAATTCCCCATCGATACCGACCCGTGTCGTCCTGCTCACGGGCCCCTCCGGCTCCGGCAAGTCCGTCCTGGCCGCCCGCACCGGCCTCCCGGTGCTGCGCCTGGACGACTTCTACAAGGAGTACGACGACCCGACGCTGCCCCGGGTCCCCGGCTCCACGGACATCGATTGGGACTCCGCCGGATCCTGGGACGCGGAGGCTGCGGTGGCTGCCATCGCCGAGCTGTGCCGGTGCGGCCGTACGGACGTCCCGGTGTATGACATCGCCACCAGCTCCCGTACGGGCCACGAGACGTTCCACATCGAGCGCTCGCCACTGTTCGTGGCGGAGGGCATCTTCGCGGCGGACATCGTCACGCGCTGCCAGGAACAGGGCCTGCTGGCCGACGCACTGTGCCTGCGCGGCCGTCCGTCGACGACGTTCCGCCGCCGCCTGGTGCGGGACCTGCGCGAGGGCCGCAAGTCGGTCCCGTTCCTGCTGCGGCGCGGCTGGCGGCTGATGCGGGCCGAGCGGCGCATCGTGGCCCGTCAGACGGCGCTGGGGGCGTATCCGTGCGGCAAGGAGGAGGCACTGGGGCGGTTCGCCGCCGCGGCGGCGGGGCGGCACCGGCGGGCGAGCGTGGGAGCGCCGGTCCCGGAGTAGGACGGGCGCCCCCGTGCTCACGCTCAGCCGGTGGCGGGGGCGGCGCAGCCGAAGGCCTTTGCAGCGGCCTTCATGAAGGGGGCGAAGTAGTCGTCCGTCACAGGAAGGTCGGCAGGCTCACGCGCTTCGAGGTACTGCATGCCCGGATTCATCGCCAGGTAGAGCGGATCACCCTGGGCGCAAAGCAGGATCATCTTCTGCGTGTTCACGACCTCGGCCGCACGGCCGTCCGGGGCCTTGCCCTGCGTGGTGCCCGGCGCCTTCCGCACGGCGGCGATGAACAGCGGGTCCCGGGAGACGGTGTATGTCATGAAGCCGTCCGCACGGACGATGCCGGACGAGTCGTCGTCCAGGAACAGGCTGCAGGACCACAGACCGGCCGGCGCCTTCTGACCCGCTTCGAGTACCTTCGCACCTTCCGGCACCCGACCGCGTCCGGAGAGGCCGTCCAGGCCGCAGACCCGGCCCTCGGAGACCGGGCGGGCGTCGTCGGAGACGGGCGGCACGAGCGGTCCGGGCTTCTCGGGGAGATCCCCGCAGTGCGCGGCGGCCGCGACGGAGCGGGCGGTACCGGCGGTGAACGCGGCGAACGCGGCACGGTCGGTGATCGGCCCGGTGGTGCTGACCCTGACGATGACGGGCTGCTTCGCCGTCCAGCACTTCTCGGGCAGCAGGGCCCATGCCTGGCGCCGGTCGACCCCGCCGGTGACCGCCCCGGAGAAGAACGACGTCCTCGGCAGGTCCAGCAGGTGCTCGACCCCCAGAAGGCCGTCGCCCTGCTCCGCCCACACCCGTATCGTCAGCTCGCTCTCCCCCGAGCCGAGCAACACGGACGACTTGCCGACCCGGCACACCGTGTCCGTCAGGTCCTCGTCGAGCCCGTCCCCTTCGGCCTCCAGGCGCCCGGGCCCCGGAAGGACGGCGTCCACCTTCTCAGCCGAGACCAGGTCCCCGCAGAGCCTGTCCGCCGTCAGCACATTGGTGTTGCGCCAGGCGTGCAGCAGCCCCGCGATCACCACGACGACGGCGGCCACGACCGCCCAGATCTTCCACGCCGGACGCGTACGGCCTGCTGATCCTGCTGCGCTCACGTGCTCACTTCCTGGTTCGCAGGGCCGAATATGCCTCTTCACGGCCGGTGATGTAGCTCTGCTTCGCCTCGCCCTTGGCGTTCTCCGCGGCGTCGGTGCCCTTGGCCTCCCGGGTATCGGCCCAGGAGTCGATCAGGTTGTTCGTCCCGGCTATGCCACCCGCCGTCTCCTTGCTGACGCCTTCGCGCGCGACGTCCTCCTGCTCGGTGATGACGTCCTTGGACCACTCATATGTGGCGGCGTCCACAGCGCGTTGTGCGATGTCTCCGACCTGGGGGATCATGTTGGCCGCCGCTCCGAACCCGTGATAGCCGTAACGGGCCTGGTCGTTGATCTTCCCGACCTCGGCGTCCCTGACATCGAGCACCATGTCCGTGCCGATGGCGTTCATGCCGCCGAATGCTTCGCCCACGTGCCGCGCCTTGACATCCCAGTTGGTCACGTTCTCCGTCAGGCTGCTCTGGGGCACCTGCCGACCGGCGTCCAGGTACTCCACGGCGTAGCGGCGCTGCCCCTCGTACAGGGCGTCGTAGACACGTACGGGCTCGCCGTCGGCGTTCTCTCCGATCACCCCGTCGGACACCCCGCGCATCACCCGCAGCAGGCTCTCCTTGCTGTTCGTGATGGAGGCGCTGTCGCCCGATCCGGTGGGGCGGTCCTGGCCCACCGGGCTGTCCGGCGCATAGCCGCCCAGAATGGCATGTGTGTCCGCCGTGTAGTCGTTCAGCGCACGGCCGAGCGGCGCCTTGAGGGCTTCGGGAACGCTGTCGCCCTTCGCCCCCTGGTCCAGCGTCGCGATGATCCCCTGCATCATCCGGGCCTGGCCCTCGCTGTGCGGCCCCGGCTTGCCCAGCGGCGTACCGGGCTGTTCGCCCGTCGTCCCCGCCTCGAGTGCGAGGCCCAGGCCATGGCGGCTGAGCGGATCATCGGTGGTGATCACCCTGGGTCCGGCCGCGACGTGCTGCTGAGGCCACTCCCGCGCACCGTCCCCGTTGCCGATCAGGTAGTCGAGGTGCGCCTGCCCGTTGCCCACGTCGGGATTGAAGAAGGCGGTCGAAGCGTCGGGGTTCTTGCTCATTACACCGAGCAGGCTGTCGAGCGCGTCGGCCCGGCCCTCGCGGTGGTTGCCGCCCCACTGCTGGAAGATGGCGCTGTTGTCCTTCTCCGCGGCGATCATGTCGTCGCCCAGCCGGTTGAGGAACTGGTCGTCGAACGGCACGTCGGCGTGCGTCATCATCTCGACGAACGGTCGGTAGCCATAGAGCGGGTTGGTCTTCGAGTCGAAGTTCTTGGCCCCGGACTCCTTGAGGCCGTCCGTGAACTTCTTGTAGAACGCGCCGTCGCCGCTGTTGATCCATGCCTGGTACTTCGCCGAGCCGGGCCCGGCGTCCGCCATCGAACCCGGCACCTGGGTGGCCGTCACCACCGTGTTCGCCAGTCCGCCCATGAGCCTCGTGGACTGGGCCCCGGAGGCTCCGCCCTCCTGCTGCCGGTCCGAGAGGACATCGCTCAGCCTGATGGTGTCCTCGGGGCCCAGCTTCGTCAGCAGAGACTGGCTGAACGCCTTGTCACCGGCGTTGTCCCGCATCGAACGCTCGAACTCGGCAAGGTCTGCGGCGGAGACCTTCTTGCCGTCGATCAGGCGCTCGGCGATCTCCTCGGTGTTCCGCGCCTCGTACTCCTCGATGTCACCGACGGGCTTCCCGTTGAATCCGTTCGTCGTGCCGTCGGTGACGTCCGAGTCCTGCACGACCGCTTTCAGGGCTATCTCCACACCGGTGTCCGCGTCCGACGTCGCAGCGACCAGGCGGTCGATCTCCTGCTGCCAGGACGTCACCGCTTCCCGCACCGACTTCTGGTAGTCCGGGTCGTGGTGGTACGCGGACCGGGCGCCCTCGCTCAAGGTCTCCGTGTCGAAGGTGACCCTGCCGGCCTCTGACACTTTCATGCCGGCCTTCACGGCACCGCTCCTCGCGGTCTGCAGCTTGCCCTTGAGCTCGGTGAACTGCGTGTGCGCGTCCCGGAGCAGAGAAGCGACCGCCTTCGCTTCGGCCTGGGCCGCCTTGTACTCGTTGAGCGTGATACCGAACGACGCGTTGGCGGCGCTCGCGCTCAGTCCGACCCAGGCCGACCCCAGCGTGATGCCGTGGACGTCCTTCTCGTACTGCTTCTCGCGCTTGTTGAACTCTCCCGCCATGTCCGTCCACTTGTCCGCGGCCTTGGTCAGGCAGGACAGGTCCGTCGTCATGATCTCGTGGTAGCTGGGCATGCTCTTGTCCCCGTTGTCCTCTGTGCCCGGTGAAAAGTGCCGATCCGGTTTGCCTCGGCCGACAGCGGATCAGTAGCCGTTGAAGGGCGAGGGCGGGAGCGGAGGCCCCAGCAGCTGCTGTGTCTGGAGCTCGGCGCCCCGGAAGATCGTGTTGGCTTCGCGCAGGGAACTCTTCTCCCTGCCGAGTCGGTTCATCAGGTTCCGGACCTGCTTGCCCCACGCGGCGTGCGCGTCCTTCACCGCACGCGAAGTGATCCAGCCCTCGCCGTCCTTGGCACCAAGCGCCGTGACCGCGGCCGCGTTCTCCTCGCTCGCCCAGTTACCCGACTTCTTGGTGTCCGGTTCGAGATGCTGCTCGATGGCGTTGGCCGCCGCGCGCTTCTGCGCCGGACTGGAGACCAGCCCGGGGGCCTGTCCCGGCGCGAACGGTCCGTAGACGGGGGGCGGGGAGGGATCGGCCGGGGCCTCGTTGAGCCGCATCGACGCCGGTGCGGCGCCGGCCGTCGCTGTCGGGTCACCTGGTTGGCTGCTCATCCGTCCCCCGGGAATCCTTGAAACTACCCACGCTTGACGTGGCCCGCTCACCCTAACAAGGGCCGTTCTCGGCCTCGCCCCATGACAGCGGGGCCGTACAGGACCCCCCGGCCCGTACGACCCCGCTGCTGTGTTTCCCCCGTGGCCCGCGCCTCCCCCGAAGCGATGGGCCTTTCCCCGTACTCCCCCGTTTTCCCCCGGGTCCCCTCGGTCCCCGTTTTACTGCTCCCCCGTGATTCCCCCGTACCCCCGTGGCCCCCGCCTCCCCCGAAGCGGAGGGCCCTGCCTCAGGCCACCAGCTCGCCGAAGGACTCCTGCTCGTCACGTCCGAAGCTGAGGACCTCGTCCTCGCGCAGCCGGCGCAGGGAGCGCCAGATGCTCGACTTCACCGTGCCGACACTGATGTCGAGGATGGACGCGATCTCCGGGTCGGTGCGGCCCTCGTAGTACCGCAGGACCAGCATCGTGCGCTGGAGTTCGGGCAGCCGGGCGAGCGCCTGCCACAGCACCGCCCGCAGCTCCGTGCCGCGCATCGCGTCCGTGTCGCCCACCGTCTCCGGCAGCTCCTCGGTCGGGTATTCGTTGAGCTTGCGCCTGCGCCAGGCGCTGATGTGCAGGTTGGTCATGGTGCGGCGCAGATAGCCGCCGACCGCCGCCTTGTCGCTGATCCGGTCCCAGGCCCGGTACGTCGAGAAGAGGGCGCTCTGCAGCAGGTCCTCGGCCTCGAACCGGTCGCCGGTCAGATGGTAGGCGGTCGCGTACAGCGAGGCCCGTCGCTCCTGGACGTAGGCCGTGAACGCCGCTTCGGCGTCCGCGTTCTCCGCCCCCGTGGTGCGATCCCCCGTGGCCTTCCCGTACGCGCTTCCCCCGTTGCCCCCCACATCCCCCGTGGGTGCGTCAACCACCGTCATGTACGTCGAACGCGGCTGCTCCGCGGTCGACTGCGACGGCAGATGCTGACGCCCGGCGCTCCGAACACACCCCCGTACGCCCCCAGGCTCTCGGCTTCGCTCGAGCAGGGAGGTACCCCCGGTGACGCCGGACTTCTCGCTGCCCCGCCCGATGTCGTGGAGGCGCGTCACAACTGCGCTTGAGCTGGTGCTGTGCAGTGCGTTCATCTCGCGCCCCCTATCGGTGGAGTCCGTTCGTTCCTTGCTGACCAAGAGCTTGCCGGGGCAGTTTCATGGCGCTGTCCCTCGACTGTCACAGGCCTGTCACAGGGGCAGTTGCGGCCGTGCCCGGACAATCGGACGGGACCACAGGTCGAACTGAAGCGCCACCATGGGCCAGAATGACGCTCGTGCCTTTCCTGTTGCTGATCGAGGACGACGACGCCATCCGCACGGCCCTCGAACTCTCGCTGTCACGCCAGGGCCACCGTGTGGCCACCGCGGCGACGGGAGAAGACGGTCTGGAGCTGCTGCGCGAGCAGCGGCCCGACCTGGTCGTGCTGGATGTGATGCTGCCCGGGATCGACGGTTTCGAGGTGTGCCGGCGGATCCGCCGCACCGACCAGCTGCCGATCATTCTGCTGACCGCGCGCAGCGACGACATCGACGTCGTGGTGGGACTGGAGTCCGGCGCGGACGACTATGTGGTGAAACCCGTCCAGGGCCGGGTGCTGGACGCCCGGATCCGGGCGGTGCTGCGCCGCGGGGAGCGCGAGTCGACCGACTCGGCGACCTTCGGCAACGTGGTGATCGACCGCTCCGCCATGACCGTCACCAAGGACGGGGAGGACCTGCAGCTCACGCCGACCGAGCTGCGGCTCCTGCTGGAGCTGAGCCGCCGGCCCGGACAGGCCCTGTCCCGGCAGCAGTTGCTGCGGCTGGTGTGGGAGCACGACTACCTGGGCGACTCCCGACTGGTGGACGCCTGTGTGCAGCGGCTGCGCGCGAAGGTGGAGGACGTGCCGTCCTCGCCGACCCTGATCCGTACGGTGCGGGGCGTGGGCTACCGGCTGGACTCGCCTCAGTGACCGAGACCGCCAAGCGGTCCCTGCGTGCGGGGCTGCGCTGGACCAGTCTGCGCATGCGGCTCGTCGTGGTGTTCGCGCTGGTGGCGCTGGTGGCCGCGGCGTCCGCCTCGGGCATCGCGTACTGGCTCAACCGCGAGGCCGTGCTGACCCGTACGCAGGACGCCGCGCTCGACGACTTCCGGCGGCAGATGCAGGAGACGGCGGCGGCGCTGCCGACGCGGCCGACCAAGGACGATCTCCAGCGGGCGGCCGGGAAGATGGCGTCCAGCGGCCCGGGCTACAGCGTGCTGCTGGTGGCCGAGCGGGAGCGCGGCAAGCCGATCGTGGGCTACTCCGACCTGGACACCTTCACCCGGGCCCATGTGCCGGACTCGCTGCAGGAGCAGGTGGCCCGGAAGCAGCCGCTGACGTCGAGCAACGAGCACGAGTACCACCTGTTCTGGCAGCGCACGAGCATCGCGGGCACCCCGTATCTCGTCGCCGGTACGCGGATCATCGGCGGCGGCCCGACCGGTTACATGCTCAAGTCCCTCGACCAGGAGCGGCAGGATCTCAACTCGCTGGCCTGGTCGCTGGGGATCGCCACCGCCCTCGCGCTGGTCGGCTCGGCGCTGCTCGCACAGGCAGCGGCGACGACGGTGCTGCGCCCGGTGCAGCGGCTCGGCGACGCGGCCCGCAAGCTCGGCGAGGGCAAGCTCGACACCCGGCTCGTGGTCTCCGGCACGGACGAACTGGCCGATCTCTCCCGTACGTTCAACCGGACGGCGAGCTCGCTGGAGAAGAAGGTCGCGGACATGAGCGCGCGGGAGGAGGCGAGCCGCCGGTTCGTCGCCGACATGTCGCACGAGCTGCGTACGCCGCTGACCGCGATCACCGCGGTGGCCGAGGTGCTGGAGGACGAGGCGGACACCCTCGATCCGATGATCGCGCCCGCCGTGCATCTGGTGGTCAGCGAGACCCGGCGGCTGAACGACCTGGTGGAGAACCTGATGGAGGTGACCCGCTTCGACGCGGGCACCGCCCGGCTCGTCCTGGACGACGTCGACGTGGCCGACCAGGTGACCGCGTGCATCGACGCGCGGGCCTGGCTGGACGCGGTGCACCTGGACGCGGAGCGCGGCATGATGGCCCGGCTCGATCCGCGCCGGCTGGACGTGATCCTGGCCAATCTGATCGGCAACGCCCTCAAGCACGGCGGTTCACCGGTGGGCGTCCGGGTGCGGACCGAGGGCGAGGAGCTGGTCATCGAGGTACGGGACCACGGTCCGGGCATCCCCGAGGATGTGCTGCCGCATGTCTTCGACCGGTTCTACAAGGCGAGCGCCTCCCGGCCGCGGTCGGAGGGCAGCGGGCTCGGCCTCTCCATCGCCATGGAGAACGCGCACATCCACGGCGGTGACATCTCGGCGGCGAACTCCCCGGACGGCGGTGCCGTGTTCACGCTGCGGCTGCCGCGTGACGCCGAGAGGATCGTACGGAACGACGAACCGGGCGCGGACGCCCCGGGCGAGGACGGGGCGACGTGAAGCGCGGCGATGTCACGTACCGGAGGCGGAGCCCGCTGCGGAGTCGTCCGGCGGTCTCCCTGGCAGGCCTGCTGGCGGTCGCGGCGCTGGTCTCCGGGTGCGGGATCCGGACGACGTCGGTGCCGGTGGACGCGGGGGCCGCGCCCTCCCGGGTGCCGTGCCGGCTCTCCGCCTCCGACGTGGCCACGCGGTCGCCGGACAGGGTGAGCGCCGAGGTGTATCTGGTGTGCGCCTCGCAGCTGGTCACCGTGGACCGCCCGATGCCGGCGGACGCGGTCGGCGCCGAGCCGGTGGAGGTGGCCCGCGCGCTGCTGAACGAGGTCCAGCAGGCGCCGTCCGCGGGTGAGCGGAGGGCCGGGTTCACCACGGCGGTCCCGGCGGGGCTGCGGGTGGATCCGTCCCGGGACGGCGATCCGGCGGGCACCCTGCGGCTGAGCAGCCAGCCGGAGGACCTGTCGGCGGAGGCGCTGGCCCAGCTGGTGTGCACGTACGCGGAGAGCGAGTCGCTGGTCCGGGACGGTTCGGTGGTGCTGGGCGGGCCCGGGGACTACCCGCCGCGCGGCTATCTGTGCACCTCGCAGACGAAGTCCCGGCCGGGTGACCTGACCACGCCGGACGCGCTCCGGCTGGACTGACGCGGGTCCCGCCAGGGGCCGGGCGGGGGCGTCCGTACGCAGCCGCCCCCGACCGTACGGAACCGATCCTGCCGGTCGTGGCGTCTTGGTGGGCGTGCGCCACAGTTCGGACGGCCAGACCGTCATCCACTTCCGCGCGGCGGGCGTCACCCTCCTGATCGCACATCTCCTGTTCGTCGGGTGGCTGACGCTGCGCCCGCTGGACGTCCCCTGGATCACGGCGGCGAATTTCGAGCCGCTCGCCGGGATCAGGGCGGACCTCGCGCTGGGACCGGCCGAGGCGGCCCGCCGGATCGGCGGGGCACTGGTACTGCTGGCCCCGCTCGGGGTGCTGCTGCCGATGGCCGGGGGCAGGATCTTCGTCTCCCCCTGGGTCTCGCTGCTGCGGACGGTCGCCGCCGGGGCGCTGATCTCGCTGGCCATCGAGCTGGGGCAGACCGGGGTGCCGGGGCAGGTCGTCGACATCGACTCGCTGCTGCTGAACACCACCGGGGTGGTCCTGGCCCATCTGCTGGTCGTGCCGGTCTGCCGGGCGCGGCTGCGGCGCCGGGGGCTGCCGGGGGTGCGGGACCTGCCGCTCCACCGCCACGAGACCCGCCTCAGGGACGAGGCCCCTCAGGGGTCGACCCCGACGATTACCGGGGTCGGTCTCGCCCCGTAGAGCGATGCTTTGTCCCCCTTCACGGGGGCACCATGGATGCATCGGGGAGCAGAGGAAGCTGCCCCCGCCGCAACGGTTCGCGAAGGAGCCCACCATGGCCGCACTTGTCCGCCCCCGTGAAGGCCGCATGATCGGCGGAGTGTGCGCGGGCCTCGCCCGGCGCTTCGGTACGTCGGCGAGCACGATGCGCGTGATCTTCGTCGTGTCCTGTCTGCTGCCCGGCCCGCAGTTCCTGCTCTATCTGGCACTGTGGGCGCTGCTGCCCTCGGAGAAGTCCGCCTCATCCGCGACGGCCTGGTGACGCGCCGGACCACGGGGAGCGAGAAGACCGACGAGAAAGCGCCGTGGGGCGCACACCCTGGACCAGGGTGTGCGCCCCACTGACGTGTACGGGTGCGCGCCGGATTCCGGCGCGCGGGTGCGGATCAGCCGCCGAGCGGGATCCCGTTGGCGGTGAGGCCCTGGGTGGGCAGTCCGCCGAGCAGGCCGGTGACCGGGGCGGCCGCGTCGGTGGCCTGGCCGCCGAGGACCTTGCCGACGGTGTCCTGGACCGGCGCGTTCTGGACCGACTGCGCGACGGTGTCCAGCGCCATCGTCGAGACGGGGAGCGCCCCGGCCGCGGCGTCCAGCGGCAGCGCGGGAGCGGCGGAGGCGCTGCCGGCGGCGGCAGCGGCGAAAGCGGCACCGAGAGCGGCGACACCGAGAGTCTTGGCAGACTTCTTCATGGAGAATTCATCCTTGGGGAAGGGGATGTGAGCGGCTCTGCAAACTAGCCAGCCCGCCGCCCGATCCGCAAACATCCCGACACGCGGAAAAAGGGCCGGGAAACCGCTTCCCGACCCCTTCACCTGATGCGCCCCTCAGCTCGCGGAGGCCGCAGAACTGCTGGTCACAGCGGTCTGACGGAAAAGCCACTCCGACTTCAGCTCGGCATATCCGGGCTTGATGACGTCATTGATCATCGCGAGACGTTCGTCGAAAGGAATGAAAGCTGATTTCATCGCATTGACTGTGAACCACTGCATGTCGTCGAGCGTGTATCCGAAGGCCTCGGTCAGCTGCTCGAATTCCTGGCTCATGCTGGTCCCGCTCATCAGCCGGTTGTCCGTGTTCACCGTGATGCGGAAGTGCAGCTTGCGCAGCAGACCGATCGGGTGCTCGGCGTACGAGTCGGCGGCGCCGGTCTGGAGGTTGGAGGTCGGGCACATCTCCAGCGGGATGCGCTTGTCCCGTACGTAGGAGGCGAGGCGGCCGAGGGAGACCGAGCCGTCCTCGGCGACCTCGATGTCGTCGATGATCCGCACCCCGTGGCCGAGCCGGTCGGCGCCGCACCACTGGAGGGCCTGCCAGATCGAGGGCAGGCCGAAGGCCTCGCCCGCGTGGATGGTGAAGTGGTTGTTCTCGCGCTTGAGGTACTCGAACGCGTCGAGGTGGCGGGTGGGCGGGAAGCCGGCCTCGGCACCCGCGATGTCGAAGCCGACGACGCCCTGGTCGCGGTAGCTGTTGGCCAGTTCGGCGATCTCCAGGGCCCGGGCGGCGTGCCGCATCGCGGTGAGGAGGGCGCCGACGCGGATGCGGTGACCGTTGGTCCGGGCGATGCGCTCGCCCTCGCGGAATCCCGCGTTGACGGCCTCGACGACCTCTTCGAGGGTGAGGCCGCCCTCCAGGTGCTGCTCGGGGGCGTAGCGGATCTCGGCGTAGACGACACCGTCCTCGGCGAGGTCCTCGGCGCACTCGGCGGCCACCCGGAACAGCGCGTCACGGGTCTGCATGACGGCGCAGGTGTGGGCGAAGGTCTCCAGATACCGGGGCAGCGAGCCGGAGTCGGCGGCCTCGCGGAACCAGATGCCGAGCTTGTCGGGCTCGGTCTCGGGGAGGGAGTCGTAACCCTGCGCGCGGGCCAGCTCGACGATGGTGCCCGGCCGCAGGCCGCCGTCGAGGTGGTCGTGGAGCAGCACCTTGGGGGCGCGCCGGATCTGGTCGGAATCAGGGACATTCGGGGTCTGGCTCGTCATCTTCGCACTCTAGCGCCTACGCGCGTAGAGCGCCGGTTGTCGATGCGTAACAGTGACCGGAAAGTCGGGTGGAGTACACCTGCTCTTCTGAGACTGTTCTGTCATGGGACAGCGCGCACTCCCCCTGCCCGCAGCCAGGCTGGGACGGGCCGTTCGGACGGCCGGAGCAACCGACGAGGTCAGCGGCGTGGTTCTGCTG
The DNA here is from genome assembly GCA_014649555.1 of Streptomyces globisporus. Taxonomy (GTDB): domain Bacteria; phylum Actinomycetota; class Actinomycetes; order Streptomycetales; family Streptomycetaceae; genus Streptomyces; species Streptomyces globisporus. The sequence goes on from BMTG01000001.1 coordinate 814,807, forward strand.
CTCCCGGACGGCGAGGCCGACTCGCACCGCCGCCCCTCCGCCCTCTCGTACGCGATACAGCTGCCGTTCGCCCGCGCCCTGGCCCGCGCCGGGGAGGGCGACGGGCTCGCGGTGCACGTGCTGCGCTACCGCTGCCGGGGCTGGAACGCGGACGACGCGCATCCCGCCGAGGACGCCGCGTGGGCGGCCGACGAGGTCCAGCGGCTCTACGGCGACGTTCCGGTCTGCCTGGTCGGCCACGGGGTGGGCGGGCGGGCCGCGTTGCGGGCCGCCGGACACGGTGCGGTCACCTCCGTCCTGGCGATGGCCCCCTGGCTGCCGGAGCGGGCGGCGGCCGAACCGGAGCCGGTGGTGCAGTTGATGGGGCGGCGGGTGCTGATCGTGCACGGCACCAACGACGAGCGCACCGACCCGGAGCTGTCCTACCGGCTGGCCGAGCGGGCGAAGAAGGCCAACCGCGACACCTGCCGCTTCGAAGTCCACTCCGACGGGCACGCGTTGCGCCAGCACCGCTCCGAAGTGGTCGCGCTGGCAGCCGACTTCGTCCGGGGCTCGCTCTTCGCCCGGTCCTACGCCCGCCCGGTCGCGGACGCGCTCGCCGCACCGCCGCCGCTGGGGCTGCGGATGCCGCTGGCCGCCGGGTTCGGGCGGTCGTTGCGGCACTGAGGAGGGCGCAGGGCGGGGTGGGCGCTGGGCGGGGCCCAGGGACTGAGGCGAGCGTCGGGCCGGAGCCGGCGTCAGGCCGTCCGCCGCCGCGCGAGACCCCGGAGCAGCAGCACGGTGGCCGTCCCTACGGCCGTGCATCCGGCGGCGGCCAGCAGCAGGGCGAGCCACACGGTGTCCGTGACGGTGGCGGCGGTGGCGGCGCCGGCGGCCGCCACCAGGGTCGCCGCCATCACCACGACGACCTGGGCCGTGGGGGTGTCCGTGGCGCGGGTGGCGCGGCGGCGGTGCAGCCACCCCGCTCCCCGCAGGAAGACGGCCCCGACCACCAACAGGGTGAGTCCCACGGCCAGTCGGACGGCGGGCTCGCGGTCCGGCGTCCGTGTGGTGTCCTGGCGCAGCTCGCCGCTGCCCAGCTGCCACACCAGGTCGCGCCAGGCGAACACGGTGACCCGGTCGCCGGGCGCGAGTTCCCTCCACACCGGGCCGTCGCCCCGCATCCGTATCCGGAACGACGGCTCCTCGGGGCTGAGATCGACCGTGACCCAGTGGGTGACGGCCTTGTTCGACCGGCCGGTCCCGGTGGAGACGACGGTGGCGGGCCACTCGGAGAGGCAGTCGCCGCTCTCGGGCGCGGAGACCTCCGAGCACGGTCGCGCGGCCCGGAAGTCGGCGGCCTCGGAGAGCGCCCCGGGCAGCAGCGCGAACAGGACGGCGGCGGCGAGCACCAGCACCGAGCCGAGGGCGGACGCGAAGATGACGCCCTTGAGGCTCGGGAGCCCGGACGGCTGCTGCTGAGGCCAGGGAGCGGGGGACTGGTGCACCGGGCCATTCTCGCTCGCCCGTTCCCCTCGTCCGCTTCCGGCTCCCGTTCCCCTCAGTCCGGCAGCAGGTTCCCCCGGCGCGAGAGCAGGAAGCGTTTGAAGGCGGCGACCGGCGGGGTGTCGGGGTGTCCGTCCAGCCAGGCGACGCCGATCTCGCGGGCCGCGCGCGGTGCCGTGACCGTCAGCTCGACGACTCCGGGGCGGGCGACGGCGGGGGGCGGCAGCAGCGCCACCCCGAGCCCGGCGGCGACCAGCCCGCGCAGGGTCTCCGCCTCCTCACCCTCGAAGGCGACGCGCGGGGTGAAGCCCGCCTCGGCGCAGAGGTCGTCGGTGATCCGGCGGAGCCCGTACCCCGGCTCGAGCGTCACGAACGTCTCGTCGGCGGCCTCCGCGAGGCGGATCCGGCGGCGGGAGGCGAGGCGGTGGTCGTCCGGGACCACCAGGCGCAGCCGCTGTTCGTCGAGGCGGCGGGTGACCAGGTCGGGGGCGTCGGGCACGGGCGAGGTGAGGCAGAGGTCGAGGCCGCCCGCGCGGAGCCGTTCGATCATCGCCTCGCCGTAGTTCTGCACGAGCTGGAAGCGGACCCTCGGGTGGTCGACCCGGAAGGCGCGGATCAGCGCGGGCACGGTCTCGGAGCCCATGGTGTGCAGGAAGCCGAAGGAGACCCGGCCCGCCGTCGGGTCGGCGTCCGCCCGGACCGAGTCGGCGGCCTTCTCCACCTCGGCCAGGGCGCGTTCGGCCGAGCCGAGGAAGGTGCGGCCCGCCGGGGTGAGGGAGACCGTGCGGCCCTTGCGGGCGAACAGGGCGACGCCCAGGTCCGCTTCGAGCCGGACCATGGCCCGCGAGAGCGTGGACTGCGGGACGCCCAGCTCGTGTGCGGCGCGGGTCACATGCTCGTGCCGGGCGACCGCCTCGAAGTACGCGAGGCGGGGCGCGAGCACGGCCCGGATGTCTTCTTCGTAACTGCTTGGTGACAGCCGAGGCCCTGAGCTGCGTTCATGCGCCATGGGATTGATTATCGCAGTTTCGTGCATTGGACGCATGAAACCTGCGGGTCTACTTTCGACGTATGCCTCCCGCTGATACCGGGGCATCCACCGTCGTGGTGGGTGCCTCTGCCCCGTCGTCCCCCGTCACCACCACCGCCGCGCCGGCCTCCACCCATGAGCGCCTGGAGCCCGGCCGCCCCGGCTACCGCCGGATGAGCTTCGCCCTCTTCGCCGCCGGTGTCGCGGCGTTCGCCCTCCTCTACTCCACCCAGGCCCTGCTGCCCGCCGTCTCCGCGTCGTTCGACGCCACCGCCGGACAGGCGAGCTGGACGGTCTCCGCGGCGACCGGGGCGCTGGCCCTGTTCGTGCTGCCGCTGAGCGCGCTCTCCGAGCGGTTCGGGCGGCGGCAGATGATGACGGCGTCGCTGGCGGTCGCGGTCCTGGTCGGGCTGCTGGTGCCGTTCGCCCCGTCGATGGGCGCGCTGATCGCGCTGCGCGCCGTCCAGGGTGCGGCGCTGGCCGGGCTGCCGGCCTCCGCGATGGCGTATCTCGCGGAGGAGGTGCGGCCCAAGGCGCTGATCGCCGCGATCGGGCTGTTCGTGGCGGGCAACAGCATCGGCGGGATGAGCGGCCGTATCCTCACCGGCTGGGTCGCCCAGGCCTGGGGCTGGCGCGCCGCGCTCGCGGCGGTCGGGCTGCTCGCGCTGGCGTGCGCCGTCGCCTTCCACTTCCTCATCCCGAAGGCGAAGAACTTCCGCCCCGGCTCGCTGAACCCGAAGGCCCTGGCGAAGACCGTAGCCACCCACCTGGGCAACCCGCTGCTGGTCCGGCTGTACGCGATCGGCGCCCTGTTCATGACGGTGTTCGGCGCGGTCTACACGGTGATCGGCTACCGGCTGGTCGAGGAGCCGTTCAGCCTGCCGCAGGGCGTCATCGGCTCGATCTTCCTCGTCTACCTGGTCGGTACGGTCTCCTCCGCCGCCGCCGGACGTCTGGTGGCCCGCCTCGGCCGCCGGGGCGCGCTCTACCTGGCGGTCTCCACGACCGCCGCCGGGCTGCTGCTCTCCCTGGCGGACCAGCTGGCCGCCGTGCTGCTGGGCCTGGTGCTGATCACGGCCGGCTTCTTCGCCGGGCACGCGGTCGCCTCGTCCTCGGTGAGCCGGACCGCGACGGAGGGCCGGGCGCAGGCGTCGGCGCTGTACCAGTCGGCGTACTACCTGGGCTCCAGCGCGGGCGGCACGCTGGGCGCGGTCGCCTTCCACGCCGGGGGCTGGGCGGCGACGGTGGCGCTGGGCCTGCTCGCGGTCCTCGGCGTCGTCTCGATCACCCTGTACGGGACCCGGGTGGCGCGGGCGGAGCGGCGGGCGCTGGTTCCGGCGACGGCCACCCGCTGAGCAACCGGTCCGGGGGCGGTCCACCCACCCGCTGAGCGGCCCCGGCAGCCCCGGACGCACCCGCAGGACCGGAGGCCGTCATCCCGGCTATGCCGGACCGGGACGCAACCGAGACCTCCACCGCGCAACCACCGCTCCCCTTCGGACGTCTACCAGGCGTAACCACGAAACCACTGTGGGCGAAGGGGAGTTGCCGCATGGGAGACATGGCGAAGACATCCGCCAGACGGCTGCGACGCGGGGTGGCGCTGTCCGTCGCCGGACTGGTGGCCGCTCCGGCCCTGGTCCTGGGCAGCGGCACCGCCGCCCAGGCGGCGTCCTGCACGAAGTCGGTGGGCCCCCACCAGAAGCAGGTCGAGAAGTTCCTCAAGCGGCCTGTGGACGGCAAGCAGTCGACGGCCGACTGCAAGGCGATCCAGAAGTTCCAGAAGGCCCATGGGATCACCCCCACCATCGGCTACGCCGGTCCGCTGACCTGGCGCACGATGAACACCATGCTCGCCCAGAAGGCGGCCGGGAAGAACCCCAACAAGGCGGGGAAGTGCCCCACCAACAAGGGGCGCATCGCCTGTGTCGACCTGACCCGGCAGCTGAGCTGGATCCAGGACGGCAAGAAGCTGACGTACGGTCCGGTGCCGGTGCGGACCGGCCGGGACGGCGCGGAGACCCGGACCGGGGCCAAGAAGGTCTACTGGCGCAGCATCAACCACTGGTCGACGATCTACAAGGTCTGGATGCCGTACTCCCAGTTCTTCGACGGCGGCCAGGCGTTCCATTCGGTCACCAAGTCCATGTACAACCCGCCGGGCTCCGGCGGCTGCGTCAACATGCGGCTCGCCGACGCGAAGGCATACTGGAAACTGCTGAAGAACGGCGACGACGTGTACGTGTACGGGCGCAAGCCCGGGACCTGAGGACACCGCCGCGAGGCGCTGGGCGCATCCCGAGGGGTGCCGGACGGGATCGTGGCCGGAGCCACGGCCTCCGGCACCCCTTGTACGTTTTCCGCCCCCGGCTGTCAGTGGCCTGCGGTAGCTTCCGACGTACCGGGGGACGGATGCCACAGCGCGAGGGCGCGCGACAGAGGTGGAGCGATGAGCGATCTGACCACGGCGACGGCCACGGGAGCGGCGGGCGCCGGAAAGCCGGATGCGGCCGGGATCGACGGCCGTCTGGAGGGGCACCGGGTCGAGCTGACGGGGTACTGCTACCGGATGCTCGGATCCGCCTTCGAGGCCGAGGACGCGGTGCAGGACACCCTGGTCCGGGCCTGGCGCAACTTCGACAAGTTCGAGGGCCGCTCCTCGCTGCGCTCCTGGCTCTACCGGATCGCCACCAACGTCTGCCTGGACATGCTGAACGCGGGCAACAAGCGGGCCCGCCCGGTCGATCTGACCGGCCCGACCCCGCTCGCCCAGGCCGCGCTGAGCCCCCGCCCGGAGAACGTCTGGCTGGAGCCGATGCCCGACGGCCGGATCCTGCCGTCGGTCCAGGACCCGGCGGAGGCGGCGGTGGCGCGCGAGTCGGTGCGCCTGGCGTTCGTCGCCGCCCTCCAGCACCTGCCGCCGAAGCAGCGGGCCGTGCTGATCCTGCGCGAGGTGCTCGCCTGGAAGGCCGCCGAGGTCGCCGAGCTGCTGGATACCTCCGTGGCCTCGGTCAACAGCGCCCTGCAGCGGGCCCGCGCCACGCTGACCGAGACGGAGGGCCGGGCGGGCGATGCGGCGGACCCGCTCGACGAGGAGCAGCAGAAGCTCCTGGAGCGCTATGTGAAGGCGTTCGAGGGGTATGACATGGCCGCCCTGACCACGCTGCTCCACGAGGACGCGGTGATGACGATGCCGCCGTTCGACCTGTGGCTCCAGGGCACCGGGGACATCACCGGCTTCATGACCTCCATCGGCGCGGCCTGCGCGGGCTCCAGGCTGGTGCCCGTCTCGGCCAACGGCTCCCCCGCCTTCGCGCACTACAAGCCCGCCGAGGACGGGTCCGGGTTCACGCCGTGGGCGGTCCAGGTCATCGACGTCCGGGACGGGGCGATCACCGAAATGCACTGCTTCCTGGACGTCCCGCGCTGGTTCCCGCTGTTCGGTCTGCCGGACCGGCTCCCGGCGGACGCGCGGCAGGCGTAGACGGACCGGGTGGGGAGGCAGAGGCGTACGGCGCCTGCCTCCCCACCCGCGTACGTCAGACCCACCCGCGTACGTCAGTAGGGTCCCGGCACGCGTTCCTCCGGTCCCTCCTCCAGGCTCACCACATCGGCCAGCCCCACCAGGTTCAGCAGCGCCCGGAGTTCGGGGGGCACCCGGCGCAGCCGCAGGGTGTGTCCGGCCCGTCGGGCGACGAGCCCCAGCCGGGCCACCGCCTCGACGGCGGTGAGATCCGGCCGGATGATCCCGCCCACATCGCAGTCCACCGCCGCGCCCGGGATGAGGGCGGCGCCGCGGGGACCGGCGAGGGCGCGCTCCAGCTCGGCGCAGAGGTCGGGGACGACGGCACGGCTGACCCGGCCGGCCACGGTCAGGGTGATCGGGTTGTCGGCTTCCACACCAGGCAGACCGGACCGGCGGGCGAAATTCATCGGCCCCCTGGGCGCCATCGCGCCGCGGAGGGGCCTTTTCGCGTCAACCCATGACTCCTTGTGTCCCTCCTGTGAACCAATCTCCCCGGTGTCCCCTCTAGTTGGGTGAACCGACGGCCGCAGCCGTCCTTTCTGCGTATCTGCGGGCCGACGGGTTGAGGAACCATCGAGTTCTCCAGGGGGAGAGTTGCGCAGACACGTGAGAAACGCGTGCATACCCGCGGTCGCCACAGCGGCCGCAGTGGCGCTGGCGGCCGGCATGGTCAGCCCCGCCGTCGCCCAGCCGGACCCGAAGGGGGCGGCCGGCACCCGGGCGCAGGCGCAGGACCGGGAGACGCGTCAGCTGACCCTCGTCACCGGTGACCGGGTCACCGTGGACGCCCAGGGCAAGCCGGTCGCCTTCCGGCCCGCGAAGGGCCGGGAGCACATCCCGGTCCAGCGGATGAGCGACCAGAGGCACACCCTCGTCATTCCGGCCGACGCCCACCGGCTGATCGTCTCCGGCAAGCTCGACCGGCGGCTGTTCGACGTCACCGAGCTGAGCCGGCCGGAGAACCTCCGGGCCCAGCGGGACGGTCTGAAGCTGATCGTCGGCTACCGGGGCAAGCAGGCCGCCACCGCGAAGGCGCAGGTCCGCGACGCGGGCGGCACGGAGGTCGGCCGGAGCCTGAGGTCGCTGAACGCCGAGTCGGTGACGACGCCGACGGCCGACGCACCGGAGATCTGGAAGGCGCTCACCGAGCGTCGCGCCGGGGGCGACCGGGTGACCACCGCCGCCGGGATCGACCGGGTCTGGCTGGACGGCGTACGGAAGGCGAGCCTCGACAAGAGCGTCCCGCAGATCGGCGCCCCGGCGGCCTGGAAGGCCGGGTTCACCGGCAAGGGCGTCAAGATCGCGGTCCTGGACACCGGGACGGACTCCACCCACCCGGACCTCAAGGGCCAGATCCTCGCGGAGAAGAACTTCAGCGCCGCGAAGGACACGAAGGACCGGGTCGGCCACGGGACGCACGTCGCGTCGATCGCGGCGGGCACCGGTGCGAAGTCGGGCGGCAAGCTCAAGGGCGTGGCCCCGGACGCCAAGCTGCTCTCGGGCAAGGTGCTGGACGACGAGGGCTACGGCGATGACTCCGGCATCCTGGCCGGTATGGAGTGGGCGGTCGCTCAGGGCGCCGACATCGTCAACCTGAGCCTCGGCGGGCCCGACAGCCCCGAGGTGGACCCGCTGGAGGCGGCGGTCGACAAGCTGTCGGCCGAGAAGGGCGTCCTGTTCGCCATCGCCGCGGGCAACGAGGGCGACGGCGCGGGCACGGTCGGCTCGCCGGGCAGCGCGGACGCGGCGCTGACCGTGGGCGCGGTCGACGACAAGGACCTGCTGGCGGACTTCTCCAGCCGCGGCCCGCGGATCGGCGACGGTGCGATCAAGCCGGATGTGACGGCTCCCGGCGTGGACACCACGGCGGCCATCCCGCCCGGTTCGCTGATCGCCCAGGAGGTGGGCGAGAAGCCCGCCGGTTACGCCACCATCTCGGGTACGTCGATGGCCACCCCGCATGTCGCGGGCGCGGCCGCCCTGCTCAAGCAGCAGCACCCCGACTGGAAGTACGGCGAGCTCAAGGGCGCGCTGACCGCGTCCACGAAGCCCGGGGCGTACAACCCGTTCCAGCAGGGCTCCGGCCGGATCCAGGTGGACCGGGCGATCGCCCAGAGCGTCGTGGCGGAGCCGGTCTCGGTGAGCTTCGGCGTGCAGCAGTGGCCGCACACCGATGACGTACCGGTCGGCAAGAAGGTGACGTACCGCAACCTCGGTACGACCGATGTCACCCTCGACCTGAAGGTGACGGGCACGGGCCCGACGGGCAAGCCGGCTCCGGCGGGCTTCTTCACGCTCGGCGCGGACAAGGTCACCGTTCCCGCGGGCGGCACCGCGGAGGCGACGCTGACGGCCGACACCCGGATCGGCGGCACGGCTGACGGCACCTACTCCGCGTACGTGGTGGCGACGGGCGGCGGACAGACCGTGCGCACGGCGGCCGCCGTCGAGCGGGAGGTCGAGAGCTACGACCTCACCGTCAAGCACCTGGACCGGAAGGGCCTCCCGGCCGCCTACGCGGACAGCACGCTCTACGGCTTCAACGACCAGGTGGGCGGCTCGTTCCTGAGCCCGCAGGTCGTGAACGGCACGGCGAAGATCCGGGTGCCGAAGGGCACGTACTCGGTCAGCTCGTCGGTGTACGGCCACCCCGAGGACTTCTCGAAGGGCGTCGACTGGATCGCCCAGCCGAAGATCGCGGTCACCAAGAGCACCTCGCTGACGTTCGACGCCCGCAAGGCGAAGCCGGTGAAGATCACGCTGCCGGCCACGGGGACGAAGGCTGAGCTGTTCTCGCCGGACTACACGGTGGCGACGAAAGCCGACATGGTCAGCTTCGGCTGGGTGATGGACTCGACGGCGGGCTTCCGCACGCTGCACGTGGGTCCGCAGATCACCGACGGGTCGCTCGCCCAGCACTGGACGGGCACCTGGACCAAGGGCGCGTCGACCGAGTTCGACATCGCGGTCGGCGGCACGGTCAAGAAGCTGGCGATCGGCTACGAGCGGAAGTTCACGACCGCGCAGCTGGCCAAGGTGAAGATCGCCATGGGCGCGGCCGCGCCGAAGAAGAAGGGTTCGGTCTCCGCCGTGGGCTTCCTGCCCACATCGGGCGGCGGCTGGTCCACGTCGGTCGAGCAGAAGCTGCCCGGCACCCGCACGCTGTACCTCTCCACCGCCGACAAGGTGAGCTGGGGCCTGGAGTTCAGCCAGCTGGGACCGGTCGACCAGGACGGCTGGCCGACGTACGAGGCCGGCTACGAGATCAGCGACGAAGCCACGTTCAAGGCGGGCAAGACGTACAGCAAGTCCGTGAACACCGGGGTGTTCCAGCCACTGGTGAACAAGGACTTCGGCGTGGCCCGTGAGGGCAACGAGATCTTCGGCATCCTCCCGCTGCTGGCGGACGGCGCGGGCAACGCGGGCGGGATGGAGCACTCGTCGGCCAAGACCGTCCTGTACCGCAACGGCAAGAAGGTCGGCGAGAACAACGACCCGCTGAGCGGCGAGGGGTCTTTCAAGGTCCCGGCCGGATCCGCGGCCTACAAGCTGTCGACCTCGGTCAAGCACAGCGCGAAGATCAGCCCGCTCTCCACCCGGGTGGACGCGTCCTGGACGTTCTCGTCGAAGAAGACCGCGTTCACGATGCTCCCGGTCTCCACGGTCCGGTTCACCCCGGCCATCGGCACCGACGGCCGGGCCAAGGCGGGCAAGACCGTCTCGGTGCCGGTGAAGGTGCACGGCGCGGCCGCGGGCAAGAACCTGAAGTCGCTGAAGACGTACGTCAGTTACAACGGCGGCAAGACCTGGAAGAAGGTCACGGTGAAGAAGGGGAAGATCACCGTCAAGAACCCGGCGAAGAACAAGGCGATCTCCTTCTCCGCCAAGGTGGCCGACAAGAAGGGCAACACCTCGTCGGTGAAGATCTACAGCGCGTACTTGGGCAAGTGACGGGCGCTCGCGGGTAGTTCACCCCACGCACGACGGCGGCCCGCCGCACGGAGAGCATCCGTGCGGCGGGCCGTCCGCGTGTCAGCTGATGGGGAAGACGCCGGTGTCCAGGACCAGTCCGAACGGCTCGGGGAGGGTGAGCTCACGCCCGTACTCGACCGTCTCCAGCACTCGGTACGTACCGTTCTCCGGCTCGCCGTAAAGCGTCGCGGTCGGGCGGCCGGAGTGCCAGGGGTCGAGGAGCAGGAACAGCTCCACTCCGGCCTTGGCATAGCCGTTGACCTTGCTGACGCGGTCGTGGTTGGCGTTGGCGCGGGAGGTGATCTCGACGACCAGGCGGGCTTCTTCGGCGGGGACGGTGTTGCCCGGCCCGGTGGCGGTGGCGCGGTCCACGACGACGAGGTCGGGGATGTAGATCCCGCCCCGCCCCGGGAGGGAGAGGCCGAGGGTCTGGTAGATCCCCCACTCCTCCGGGATGCCGGTGTAGAGCCTGCGCTGGAGCAGCTCAGCAGTGGTGTTGTGGTCCTTGGACGGCGGCGGCGACACGGTGACGATCTCCTCGATGATCTCCACCTTGCAGCCCTCGGGTGCGTCCGTCTCCTCCCAGATCCGGACGAGGTCGTCCCAGTCCTGGCCAGGGCCCGGCGCGGGGTCGACGGTGAGTGCGCTCATGGCGGTCTCCTCTATCGGTACGTCACCGAGTCCAGCATGCCGAACGGGACCGGCGGCAGTCCACCGATCCCGTTCACCCGTACGAGGAAACCGCAGGTCAGGCGATGCGTTCCCGCACCACCGGCAGCGGCGAGAACGACGTGCCGGCCGGGCCGATGTCGTACGACTCCGGCAGGGCCTTCAGCGCGTAGTCGAACTTCTCCGGGGTGTCCGTGTGCAGCGTCATCAGCGGCTGGCCCTCGGTGACCGTGTCGCCGGGCTTGGCGTGGAGTTCGACGCCCGCGCCCGCCTGCACCGGGTCCTCCTTGCGGGCGCGGCCCGCGCCGAGGCGCCAGGCGGCGACGCCGACGTCGTAGGCGTCCAGGCGGGTCAGGACGCCGGAGGCGGGGGCGGTGACCACGTGCTGTTCGCGGGCGGTGGGGAGGGTGGCGTCCGGGTCGCCGCCCTGGGCGGAGATCATGCGGCGCCAGACGTCCATCGCGGAGCCGTCGGCCAGCGCCTTCTCCGGGTCGGCGTCCTTGAGGCCCGCCGCGTCCAGCATCTCGCGGGCGAGGGCGAGGGTCAGGTCGATGACGTCCTGGGGGCCGCCGCCGGCGAGGACCTCGACGGACTCGCGGACCTCCAGGGCGTTGCCCGCGGTGAGGCCGAGCGGGGTCGACATGTCGGTGAGCAGGGCGACGGTGCGCACCCCGCTGTCCGTGCCGAGCGCGACCATGGTGGAGGCCAGTTCGCGGGCGTCCTCGATGGTCTTCATGAAGGCGCCGGAGCCGACCTTGACGTCCAGGACGAGCGCGCCGGTGCCCTCGGCGATCTTCTTGGACATGATCGAGCTGGCGATCAGCGGGATGGCCTCGACGGTGCCGGTGACATCGCGCAGCGCGTACAACTTCTTGTCGGCGGGGGCGAGGCCGTCACCGGCGGCGCAGATGACCGCGCCGGTGGTGTCGAGGACGTTCAGCATCTCCGCGTTGGAGAGGTGGGCACGCCAGCCGGGGATGGACTCCAGCTTGTCCAGGGTGCCGCCGGTGTGGCCGAGGCCCCGGCCGCTGAGCTGCGGCACCGCCGCGCCGCAGGCGGCGACCAGCGGGGCGAGCGGCAGGGTGATCTTGTCGCCGACGCCGCCGGTGGAGTGCTTGTCGGTGGTGGGGCGGGAGAGCGCGTCGAAGTTCATCCGCTCGCCGGACGCGATCATCGCGGCGGTCCAGCGGGCGATCTCGGTGCGGTTCATGCCGTTGAGCAGGATCGCCATGGCGAGGGCGGACATCTGCTCGTCGGCGACCTCGCCGCGGGTGTAGGCGTCGATGACCCAGTCGATCTGCTCGGGGGTCAGCTCGCCTCGGTCCCGCTTGGTGCGGATGACGGAGATGGCGTCCATGGGAATCCTTCCGGCCGGGTGCGTACGCAAGAGTCCTCGGTGACTCTACGCGCATAGAGAGGGGAAAGAGCGGTGGCCCTTCCGGGAAGGAAGGGCCACCGCCGGGAGATACGGGGTTCAGCCGAGGTGCTGCGGGCCGAACGACTGCGGCAGCATCGCGTCGAGCGTACGGATGCCGTCCGGCGTCTCCAGGAGGAGCTCCGGGCCGCCGAACTCGTACAGGAGCTGCCGGCACCGGCCGCACGGCACCAGGATCGCTCCGGTGCCGTCCACGCAGGTGAAGTGGGTCAGCCGGCCGCCGCCGGTGGCGTGGAGCGTGGAGACCAGACCGCACTCGGCGCAGAGCGAGAGGCCGTAGCTGGCGTTCTCCACGTTGCAGCCGGTGATGGTGCGGCCGTCGTCCACCCGGGCGGCGACACCGACCGGGAAGCCCGAGTAGGGGGCGTACGCCCGGGACATGGCGTCCCGGGCGGCCTCCCGCAGGGCGTCCCAGTCGACCTCGCCGGAGGCCGGGGCGGGCGGGGGTGTCACTTGCCCTCGCCCTTGCGGTACGGCACGCCGTTGGCCTTCGGCATCCGCAGGCGTTGCGCGGAGAGCGAGAGGACCAGCAGCGTGGTGACGTACGGCGCGGCGTCGACGAACTGGCTCGGCACCTGGTCGGTCAGGAAGTACCAGGTGAACAGCAGCGCGGAGACGACCGCCGCGACCGCCGCGGAGACGTACTTCTTCTTGTACAGCTGCCAGAACACCGCGATGACCAGCAGGATCGCCAGCAGGAGCAGCATCGCGTGGACGTTCTCGGCGCCGCCGCGCAGCTTGAGGCTGTCGGTGAAGCCGAAGAGGCCCGCACCCAGCGCCATGCCGCCCGGCATCCAGTTGCCGAAGATCATCGCGGCGAGACCGATGTAGCCGCGGCCGCCGGTCTGGCCCTCCTGGTAGATGCCGGTGGCGACGATGGCGAGGAACGCGCCGCCGAGGCCCGCCAGACCGCCGGAGACCGTGACGGCGATGTACTTGTACTTGTACACGTTGACGCCGAGGGTCTCGGCGGCCACCGGGGACTCGCCGCAGGAGCGCAGCCGCAGCCCGAACGGGGTGCGCCACAGGATCCACCAGGTGGCGGGGATCAGCAGCAGGGCGACGACGGTGAGCAGGGACAGGCCGGTGATCAGGCCGCCGATGATGCCCGCGATGTCGGAGATCAGGAACCAGTGGTGCTGCTGGAGGTCCGCGAGCCAGTCCGAGAGCCCCGGAATGGTGATCTTGTCGATCGGGTCGATGCGCGGGGACTGCTTGGAGGATCCGCCCTGGATGCCGTCGAAGGCGAAGTTGGACAGGTAGCGGGTGACGCCGACGGCGAGGATGTTGATCGCCACACCGGAGACGATGTGGTTCACGCCGAAGGTGACGGTGATGACGGCGTGCAGCAGACCGCCGATGCAGCCGCCCAGGATCCCGAAGAGGACACCCATCCACGGGCCCCACTGGAACCCGGCCCAGGCGCCGAACCAGGTGCCGAGGATCATCATGCCTTCGAGGCCGATGTTGATGACGCCCGCGCGCTCGGCCCACAGACCGCCGAGTCCGGCGAGGCCGATCGGCACGGCGAGTTCCAGCGCTCCGGCGACCTGGCCGACCGAGGTGATGTCCTCGGCGCCGCTGATGAGGCGGACCAGCGAGATCAGGGCGAGTCCGCCCGCGACGATCAGCAGGACGACGGGCAGGGTGAGCCCCCGGCGGCCGTTGCCCTTCTGGGGGGCGGGGCGTGCGGCGGTGGTTTTGCTGGTGCTCACAGGGCCGCCTCCTTCTCGGTCGTGAGGGCGTGTCCGGCGGCGAGCTCCTCGCCGACCTTCTGCTGCTGGCGGCGGATGCCGTAACGGCGGACCAGCTCGTAGGAGACGACGACCGAGATCACGATCAGGCCCTGCATGATCGTGGCGATCTCCTTCTCGTACCCGTACTGGTCGAGCGAGGCCGAGGACTTGTCCAGGAACGCGATCAGCAGGGCGCTGAGGGCGATGCCGAGCGGGTTGTTCCGGCCCAGCAGCGCGATGGTGATGCCGGTGAAGCCGATGCCCGTGGGGAAGTCGAGGCTGTAGGTGTGCGTGTCGCCGAGCAGGGTCGGCATGCCGGCGAGGCCCGCGACCGCGCCGGAGATCAGCATCGAGGTGAGGACCATCTTCTTGGCGTCCACACCGGAGGCCTGGGCGGCGCTCTCACTGGCGCCGGTGGCGCGCAGGTCGAAGCCGAACCGGGTGCGGTTGAGGGCGAACCAGTAGAGGACGCCGCAGCCCGCGGCGACGAAGGTGAAGCCGTAGATCTCTCCGGCCCCGTCCGCCATCGGCAGCCCCGGGAACCAGCCGGACTCCGGGATCTCGCCGGTGGTCAGGTTGTTGGAGCCGGCGGGCTGCTCACCGAAGTTCTTCGGCAGGATCATCCAGGCGACGAGCGCGGTGGCGATCGAGTTGAGCATGATCGTCGAGACGACCTCGCTCACCCCGCGGGTGGTCTTGAGGAAGCCCGCGATACCGGACCAGAACGCGCCCACGAACATCGCGACGATCACGATCAGCGCGATGTGCAGCGGCCCCGGCAGCTCGACGCTCGCGCCGACCAGCGCGGCCATCATCGCGGCGAGGCGGTACTGCCCGTCGACCCCGATGTTGAAGAGGTTCATCCGGAAGCCGACGGCCACCGCGAGTGCGGCGAGGTAGTACGTACCGGCCTGGTTGATGATCAGGACCTGGACGTCGGCGTAGGAGGCCGAGTCGAACATGATCCGGTACGGCTCGAAGGGGTTCTGCCCGGAGGCGAGCAGCACCACGGTCGTCAGCGCGAGGGCCACGACCAGGGCGAGCACCGGGCCGGCGAAGCCCAGGATCAGCCGGTCCTTGTCGAATTTCTTCATCGGGCCTCGTCCTCCGAGCCTTCGAGGTGACCGGTGGCGGCGCCGGTCATGGCCGAGCCCAGTTCCTCCGGGGTGATGGTGGCCGGGTCGGCGTCGGCGACCAGCCGGCCGCGGTACATGACGCGCAGGGTGTCGGAGAGCCCGATCAGCTCGTCCAGGTCGGCCGAGATCAGCAGCACGGCGAGCCCTTCGCGGCGGGCCTCGCGGATCTGGTCCCAGATCTGGGCCTGCGCGCCGACGTCCACCCCGCGGGTGGGGTGGGCGGCGATCAGGAACTTGGGCGCGTGGCTCATCTCGCGGCCGACGATCAGCTTCTGCTGGTTGCCGCCGGAGAGGGAGGCCGCGGTGACGTCGATACCGGGGGTGCGGACGTCGTACTCGCGCACGATGCGCTCGGTGTCGGTACGGGCCGCCTTGTTGTCCAGCAGCCAGCCGCGGCTGTTGGGCTTCTCGGTGACGTGGCCGAGGATGCGGTTCTCCCACAGCGGGGCGTTCAGCAGGACGCCGTGGCGGTGGCGGTCCTCGGGGATGTAGCCGATGCCGGACTCGCGGCGCTTGCGGGTCGGGGCGTGCGAGATGTCGTCGGAGCCGAGGGTGATGACCCCGGCGTCCGGGTCGCGCATGCCCATGAGGGCCTCGATGAGCTCGGTCTGGCCGTTGCCCTCGACGCCCGCGATCCCCAGGACCTCGCCCTGGTGGATGGTGAAGTCGATACCGGCGAGCACGTCGCGGACGGTGCCGTCGGGGTCGGTGACGGTGAGCTTCAGGTCCTGGACCCGCAGCATCGGTACGTCGGTGACGGTGGACTCGCGGGTCTCCGGCGAGGGCAGCTCGCTGCCGACCATCAGCTCGGCGAGCTGCTTGGTCGTGGTGGAGGCCGGGTCGGCGGTGCCCACGGTCGTGCCGCGGCGGATGACGGTGATGTCGTCGGCGACCGAGAGCACCTCGCCCAGCTTGTGCGAGATGAAGATGACGGTCAGGCCCTCGGCCTTGAGCTCGCGCAGGTTGGCGAAGAGCGCGTCGACCTCCTGCGGCACGAGGACCGCGGTCGGCTCGTCCAGGATGAGGATGCGGGCACCCCGGTAGAGGACCTTGAGGATCTCCACGCGCTGCCGGTCGGCGACCCCGAGGTCCTCCACGAGCGCGTCGGGCCGGATGCCCAGGCCGTACGCGTCGGAGATCTCCTTGATCTTCTTCCGGGCGCCGGAGCCGATGCCGTACAGCTTCTCGCCGCCGAGGACGACGTTCTCCAGGACGGTGAAGTTGTCGGCGAGCATGAAGTGCTGGTGCACCATGCCGATGCCACGCTCGATGGCGTCACCCGGGTTGGAGAACGAGACCTGCTCGCCGTTGATCGCGATGGTGCCCTCGTCCGGCTTCTGCATGCCGTAGAGGATCTTCATCAGGGTGGACTTGCCGGCGCCGTTCTCCCCGACGAGGGCGTGCACGGTGCCCTTGCCGATGGTGATGTCGATGTCGTGGTTGGCGACGACACCGGGGAAGCGCTTGGTGATGCCGTGCAGTTCTACGGCAGGGGGGCTGCTGGACGCGTTGATGACGCACTCTCCTTGGCCGGACAGGAGCGGGGGCGGAGGGGCTCGGGGGGCTCGGGGGCCCTGGGGGGCGGGGGTGAAGTTATCGCGCCGGAGGGCTGTCTACACGCGTAGCGCTGCCGAATCGTGAAACACGGGGTGCACGTCACACCCCGGACGCGGGTCCAGGGTGGGCGGGAGAGCACGGCGAGAGGCGGATCTTCTTCGGTCGTACTGAGGGTTGCGGACTGCCTGTGCCGCGGGTGCCGCGGGTGCCGCGGGTCTTCGGTGAAGCCCGTGTACGGGTCTTCGGTGAAGCCCCGTACGGCTCGGGCGGGCGGCTGGTCCGCGGCCCTGCCCGTCCACCGGCGGCGGGAGCCGCGCGGCGTACGGACAGGGCCTGGGAAACCAGCCGGGCCGACGACCCGGGGGCTGGCGGGGCCCGACGGCCCGGGTGGGACCGTCGGGCTCGGGACCGTCCTTACGGAGCGGTCTTGACGGTGATCTTGCCGTCGATGATCTCCTGCTTGGCCTTGTCGACGGCCTCGATGACGTCCTTCATGTCGGCGAAGGCCGGGTTGGACATCGACAGGGCGACACCGTTCTTGTCCAGGCCGTAGCGGATCTCACCGGTCTCCGGCTTGCCGTCCTTGACCGACTTGATCAGGTTGAAGACCGCGTCCTCGATGTCCTTCGTGACCGAGGTCAGGATGGACGCCTTGTAGGGCGCGAGACCCTTCTGCTGGTACTGGTCGGAGTCGACGCCGATGTTCCACTTGCCCGCCTTGGAGACGGCCTCGATGGCACCGGAGCCGGCCAGACCGGCGGCCGAGTAGATCACGTCGGCCTTCTTGTCGAGCTGGCCCTGGGCGGCGGCCTTGCCGAGGTCGGGCTTGGAGAAGCCACCGAAGTCCGGCGGCTGCGTCAGGTACTGCGGAAGCACGTTGACGGAGGCGTCGGTGTCCTTGACGCCCTGGATGAAGCCCGCCTCGAACTTCTTGATCAGCGGGGTCTCGACACCGCCGATGAAGCCGACCGTCTTCGACTTGCTGACCTTCGCGGCGGCGACGCCGGCGAGGTAGGAGCCCTGCTCCTCGTTGAAGACGATGTTGGCGATGTTCTCGCCGGTCACCGAGGCGTCGTCGATGATGCCGAAGGTGGTCTTCGGGAACTTCGGCGCGACCTTCTTGATGGCGGGCGCGTAGGCGAAGCCGACGCCGATCACCGGGTTGTTGCCGGAGCGGGCCAGCTCGGTGAGGCGCTGGACCTTGTCCGCGTCTCCCTCGCCGTCGGAGGGCTCGGCCTCGGAGCCCTGGATGTCGAGGTCCTTCTCGGCCTTGGCGAGTCCGGCGTAGGCGGCGTCGTTGAACGACTGGTCGCCGCGGCCGCCGATGTCGTACGCGATGGCGGCCTTGTCGCCGTCGGAGCCGGAACCGGCGTCCGACGAGTTTCCGCCACACGCGGTGACGCTGAGAGCGAGCGCCGCGGACGCGATGCCCACGGTGGTGATCCTGGTGATCCGGCGCAAGGGGAGGCTCCTTCAAACCTGACCGAAGCGCCTCTTCCGGCGCTGGTTTCGCCGCGATCGTAACGCGCGTAGATGTCAGATAAGAGCACGTACGGAAGCCGTTATCGGATCGTCGCGAACAGAAGCCACCCACAAGGCGGGACAGGAGTCCACGAACGGCCTACGAAGACTGTGTCAACGCTTCACGAACGGCCGCCGTCGAGCAGGGCCGCTGCCGTGAACAGCTCGACCCCCACGGTGATGGCCTCTTCGTCCACGTCGAAGTTGCCGCGGTGCAGGTCGAGGCCGCGCGTGTCGCCCGGGGTCCGGACGCCGAGGCGGGCCATCGCGCCGGGCACCTGCTCCAGATACCAGGAGAAGTCCTCGCCGCCGAGGCTCTGCTCGGTGTCCTCGATCGCATACGATCCGCGGCGCTCGGTCATCGCGGCGTCCAGCAGGCCGATCGATTCGGCGTCGTTCACGACGGGCGGCACGCCGCGCACGTAGTTAATGACGGTCTTGGCCCGATGCATTCCGGCCACCTCGTCGACGGCTGCGTGCACCAGGTCGGGGGCGTCGCGCCAGGCATCCAGATTCAGGCAGCGGACGGTGCCGGACAGCTCGGCGTGCTGCGGGATGACGTTGGGGGCGTGCCCGGTCTCCAGGCGGCCCCAGGTCAGCGCGAGCCCGGCGCGGGCGTCGACGCGGCGGGCGAGCAGCGCGGGCACGTCGACGGCGATCCGGGCGGCGGCGGTGACCAGGTCGGTGGTCAGGTGGGGGCGGGCGGTGTGGCCGCCGGGCCCGTCGAGCGTGATCTCCAGCCGGTCGCAGGCCGAGGTGATGGCCCCGATCCGCAGCCCGATCCGCCCGACGTCCACCTTCGGGTCGCAGTGGACGCCGATGATCCGGCCGACGCCCTCCAGCACCCCGGACTCGATCGCGTCGAGCGCGCCGCCGGGCAGGACCTCCTCGGCGGGCTGGAAGATCAGCCGCACGGCGTTGGGCAGCAGCCCCTGCCGGTCGAGATCGGCGAGGACGAGGCCCGCGCCGAGGACAGTGGTGGTGTGGACGTCGTGCCCGCAGGCGTGCGCCCGGTCGGGCACGGTGGACCGGTAGGGCACGTCGGCCTTGGTGTCCGGGATCGGCAGCGCGTCGATGTCCGCCCGCAACGCCAGCATGGGCGTGACCCCGTCCCACTCCCCCACGTCGCACATGAGCCCGGTCCCGACGGCCAGGACCTGCGGCTTCAGCCCGGCCTTCTCCAGCCGGTCCTTGATGGCGGCCGTGGTCCGGAACTCCTGGTTGCCGAGCTCGGGGTGCATGTGCAGATCCCGGCGGAAGGCGATCAGCTCGGCACGGAGTTCGTCACCGAGCCGTCCGGGCAGCGCACCTCCCCCGGGCTGGTCGGCCAGGCTGTCGGGGCGGGAGGCGCGGGACTTCAACTGGTTCACCTTATGAAGCGTAGGCCCCTTGACCCCTCAACTGGCCATGGATCTAGGAAATTTCAGCCGTGCAGGCGAACAAAGTTCGGGTGAGGACGTGTGACTGAGGGTGGTTGCGGGTATACCGGATGCCCTTCTCGGGGCGGGGCCGCACCCCTACGCGTGAGCCGTCGAGGTCAGCCGCTGCACCCCCCGCGCCGTCTCCGTGACCCCGCTCAGGAAGCCCTGCGCGCGCGGGGAGGCCGTGGCGCGGAGCCATTCCGGGGCGATGTCGCAGACCGCGACGTTCACGCCCGTGCCGGCCAGGGCCAGCGGGAGGGTGTGGACGACCGTGGAGGGGAAGCTGACGATCGTGCGGCCGATGGGGCCGCGGCGGGCGATCAGTTCCAGGGGGAGGTCCGGGCGGACGATCTCCAGGCCGGTGGCGGCTTCCAGGGCGTGGAGTTTCTCGGCGGACTCGCGGCGATGGGCGAAGTAACGCGTGGCGCCGTGGGTGCGGGCCAGGGAGGCCACCGCCTCCTGGTACGGGACGGGGTCGACGACGCCCGTCTCGACCAGGGAGGTGCCGACGAGGTCGGCGCCCTTGCCGATGCTGGGCGGGCCGAAGCGGGCCCGGGTCCAGGCGAAGGTGTTCCGGGTGACCGCGACGCCGGGCGGAGCCTCGACCGGCATCGCGGTGAACACCTCGACCGTGTGGCGGGCCGTCGGGGTGAAGCGGCGGCGGGCGGTGGCGGTGACCGGGGCCAGGACCAGTTCGCGCGGTCCGGTACGGCCCCGGCGGTGCCAGCGGGTCAGCCGTTCGCCCCGGGCCAGCTGGGCCACGAACTCCATGGTGGCCGTGCCGTCGTCGACCACCGTGAGGCGGTCGGCGCGGACCAGGGTCAGCAGGAGCTGGACGTAACGCGAGAACGGATCGCCGATCACGATGTGGTCCGCGCGCCGGACCAGGCCGGCCAGGGCGCGCAGGGCCTTCAGGGGGGCGCCGGACTCGCCGCGCGCCTCCTGCCAGCGGACCGCGATGCCCTCGTCGCGGGCCAGCTCCGCCATCCGGCGCAGCTGACCGCGCGACATCGGGTCGACCGGGGGGAGGACGACGACCGTGGTGGCGGCCGGATCGTCTCCCCCCTGGGTGTGAACCCACTCCAGGACGTTCAGGAGCTGGACCGGGCTCTCGACGAAGGCGAGGTTCACCGGTCGGCGCTCAGACCGCGACCGGCTCGGGGGCCGGCGCGTTCTCGGTCTCGGCGACGACGCCCGCGACGCGGCGGAGCTTCTTCATCGGGCCGAGCTCGGACTCGTACACCTTCTTGACGCCGTCGCCGAGCGACTGCTCGATGGTGCGGATGTCGCGGACCAGGCGGGTCAGGCCCTGCGGCTCGACGGAGGCGGCCTGGTCGGATCCCCACATGGCGCGGTCCAGGGTGATGTGGCGCTCGACGAACGTGGCGCCGAGCGCGACGGCGGCCAGCGTGGTCTGCAGGCCCGTCTCGTGGCCGGAGTAGCCGATCGGGACGTTCGGGTACTCCTGCTGGAGGGTGTTGATGACCCGGAGGTTCAGCTCCTCGGCCTTCGCCGGGTACGTCGACGTGGCGTGGCAGAGCAGGATGTTGTCCGAGCCGAGGACCTCGACCGCGTGGCGGATCTGCTTCGGGGTGGACATGCCGGTGGAGAGGATGACCGTGCGGCCGGTGGCGCGCAGGGCGCGCAGCAGCTCGTCGTCGGTGAGCGAGGCGGAGGCCACCTTGTGGGCGGGGACGTCGAACTTCTCCAGGAAGGCGACGGCCTCGGTGTCCCACGGGGAGGCGAACCAGTCGATGCCGCGCTTGGCGCAGTGCTCGGCGATGGCGGTGTACTCGTCCTCGCCGAACTCGACGCGGTGGCGGTAGTCGATGTACGTCATCCGGCCCCACGGGGTGTCGCGCTCGATGTCCCACTGGTCGCGCGGGGTGCAGATCTCCGGGGTGCGCTTCTGGAACTTGACGGCGTCGCAGCCGGCTTCGGCGGCCGCGTCGATCAGCGCGATGGCGTTGTCGAGGTCGCCGTTGTGGTTGATGCCGATCTCACCCGTGATGTAGACGGGGTTGCCGGGGCCGGCGGTGCGGGTGCCGAAGGTGCGCAGGCGGGAGGTGCTCATGGTGGTGCTTCCTTACGTGGTGGGGACTGTGGGGTCAGGGGTGTTGGTGGTGGTGAGGGTGGGGCCCAGCAGCCAGGCCGCGATCTCGCGGATGGCGCCGTAGCCCCCGGGGGTGGTCGTGACGGCGCGCGCGGCGGCGCGTACCGAGTCGTGGGCGCTGGCGACCGCGACGGGCCAGCCGGCGAGGGAGAAGCAGGGGAGGTCGTTGACGTCGTTGCCGACGTAGAGGACCCGGTCGGGTGCGATGGAGTGCTCGTCGCACCAGCGCTTCAGCGCCTCGTCCTTGCGGTCGATGCCGTGCAGGACGGGGATCCGGAGCTTTCGGGCCCGGGCGGCGACGACCGGGTTCTGCTCGGTGGAGAGGATCAGGAGGGGCACGCCCGCCTTGCGCAGCGCGGCGATCCCGAGTCCGTCGCCCCGGTGGACGGCGACGGTCTCGCGGCCCTCGGAGTCGACCATCACCCGGTCGTCGGTCTGGGTGCCGTCGAAGTCCAGGACGACCGCGTCCACGTCCGCGAGGGAGGGCAGCGGGGAGGGGTCCAGGAGCGGGGCGAGCGCCCGGGCGCGGGCCAGGTCGTGCGGGTCGTCGATCTCCAGCACCCGCGCCGGGTCGGTGGGGACCAGGGCGGTGTGGCCGAAGAAGCGGTGGCGGTGGGTGCGGAAGCCCGCCGCGTCCATGGCGTAGGCGGCGCCGGTCTCCAGGTGGTCCTGGGGGCGGTCCTGGCGCCGGGGGCGTACGGACTTGTCGTGGTTGACGCCGTACGTGCTCTCCTCGACCGCGTGCCCGTCGCGCCAGACGAAGCCGTGGAACGGGGCGACCGTGACGGCCGTGTCCGCGCCCTCGTGGGCGACCGCACGCGCCACCCCGTCGATGTCCTCGCGGGAGACGAACGGGCTGGTGCACTGGACGAGGAGGACCACGTCGACGGTGCGGGCCCGCTCGGCCTCGTAAACGTCCAGGGCGTGCAGCACGGCCGCTTCGCTGGTCGCGGTGTCCCCCGCGATGGCGGCGGGGCGCTCGACGCAGTGCAGCCGGTGGGCGGCGCGCAGGTCGGCGGCGGCGGTGCGGGCGGCCTCGGCGATCGCCCCGTCGTCGGTGGTGACGACGACGTCGGTGACCTCGGGGGCGCCGAGCGCGGCGCGGACGGCGCGGGCGACCAGCGGGATGCCGCCGACCTCGGCGAGGTTCTTCGCGGGGACGCCCTTGGATCCGCCGCGGGCGGGGATCACGGCGAGGACGGTCGGGGGCGGGGGCGGCTGCATCGCTGCTCCTGGTGTGATGGCGGTTCCTGAAGTGGTCGAGGCCGCTGGAGTGGTCACAGCTCCCCCATCCGGCGGATCACCGGCGCGACGCGCTGGACGCCGTGGCGGTAGGCGCCGCGGGCCGCGTTGCGGACGGTCTCGCGGACCGCGCCCCGGACCCGGCCGGGCTCCTGCGGCGCGGCCGCGCCGGGCAGGGGCGTGCCGTCGGGGGCCAGGTGGTGGCGGCCGAGGATGCCCGGGAGGTAGCCGGGGGCGCTGGCGGGCGTGTAGTAGGGGGCGAGCGGCGGGAGTTGGCCGGCTTCGAGGAGGGCGGTGACCTTGGCGCGGGCGGTGTCGTAGGCGGTGCCGTACGAGCCGTCGGCGGCGACGCCCTGCCCTGCCACCCACTCCGCGTCCGGCCGGGGCCGGGTCCCGCCGTCGAGCCGGTCCCAGGAGGTGAGGAGCCCCGAGCCGACGAAGTGGTGGTTGCCGAGCATCTCGCGGACGCCGAGGTCGGTGAGGATCGCGGTCGGGATGCGGCGGTGCAGGGACTCCAGCGCGGCGGTCGAGGAGACGGTGACCAGGAGGTCGGTGCGGTCCAGGACCTCGCCCATGTGCCCGTACACCAGGCGGAAGTTGGGCGGAAGACCGCCGGGCAGCCGCTGCGCGAGCTTCTGGTAGGGCAGTTCCTCGATGTGGGTGGTGTGCTCGCCGGGCTTGGAGCGCAGCTTCAGCAGGACCTCGCGGCGCGGATGCAGCCGGGCGTGCTCGACGAGCCGGCGGAGGAGGTAGGCGCGGTCGGCGCGGGAGGCCGGTACGGAGGGCTGGGCGGCGAACACCACGGTGTCGCGGCCCTCTTCGGGCCGGTACGGGGCTCCGCCCAGGAAGGGCAGGGCGGCCTCGGTGACGGCCGACGGGTCGGCGCCGACCCCCTCGTACACCGCGCGGAAGCGTTCCGCGTCGTGGGCCGAGTTGGCGAGGACGACGTCCGCCCCGTGGCGCAGCAGGAGGCCGTCGGCGAGCTTCTCGTAGACGACGCCGACGTATCCGGTGACGACGACGGGCCGGCGCGGGAGGTTCAGCGCGGCGATGCCGTGCAGCATGGCCTGGACGCCGCCGCCGACGAGGGCGAGGACGACGAGGTCGAAGCCCTCGTCGCGCACGGTGTGCAGGAACTCGACGGCGGTGACCTCGCGGACCCGCTCGGCGTCGATGCCGACCTCGCCGACCTCCGCGAGCTGGCGGGGCGTCGGGGTGGCCCGGCCGCGCAGCAGCAGCCCGCTGACCTCGACGGGGCGCGCGTCCTGTCCGTCCCCGGCGGTCTCGGCGGTCAGGCGGCGCGCGGTGAGCGCGCCCCATTTCCACCGGGTGTCGGAGTCGGCGAGGACGGCGACCCGGAGCGCCGGTCGGGCGGCGGGGGTCTCGGCCGGTTCGGCCTCATGGCTGGTACGTGGGGGCACGTCGAAGAAGTTAGGAAGGCATTTCGATGAGCGGCCCAACGCGATGGCAACAGATGGTTAACAGCGAGCCGACGATTGGGGGACCGCCCCGAATGGGCCGCCAATTACCCTTCCGGAAAAGGCGATTCACCTGAGCGTCGGCCGTTGTTCACCTGCTGGGCGCATGACGGAAAAGGAAAGGGCCAGGGCCGCACCTAACGTGATGCGCGTGGTTAAGCTCTCCGTCATCGTGCCGTTCTTCAACGTGCAGACCTACGCGCCCGACACCCTGAGAAGTCTGCGGGCCAACGCCCGCGAGGACTTCGAGTTCCTTCTCGTCGACGACTGTTCGACCGACGGGACGCTCCCGCTGCTGCGCCGGGCCGTGGACGAGATCCCCGGGGCCGTCCTGCTGCGGCACGAGGTGAACGGCGGTCTGGCGACCGCGCGCAACACCGGCCTGGACGCGGCCCGCGGCGAGTACATCGCCTTCCTGGACGGCGACGACTGGCTGGCCCCCGGCCACTACGAGCGGCTGGTGGCGAGGACCGAGGCGCTGGGCTGCGACTTCGTGCGCACGGACCACGTCCAGGCGAACGGGAAGACCCGCACCGTACGCCGGGTTCCGCACGGGCCGCACGGTGTGGTGAGCGACCCCCGGGCCGCGATCCTGCCCGCCCACCGCACCACGTCGGTGGACTACGCGTTCGCCTGGGCGGGCCTCTACCACCGGCGGCTGCTGGACCGGGGGCTGCTGCACTTCACCGACGGGTTCCGCACGGCGGAGGACCGGCCGTGGATCTGGCGACTGCACCGGGAGGCGGAATCCTTCGCCGCCCTGGGCCTGCTCAGCCATTTCTACCGGCGCGGGGTGGCGACTTCCCTCACCCGGATCGGCGATGTGCGCCAGCTCGATTTCCTGCGCGCTTTCGACCAGGTGATCGCGGAGACCGCCGCCGACCGCGAGGCGGAGGTGTTTCTGCCGAAGGCCGTACGCACGTACTGCGCGATCATCGCCCACCATCTGGGCGACCTGGACAAATTCGAACCGGCCGCGGCCCGTGAGCTGAAGTCGCGCGGCGCCGCGGCCCTGGGACGCCTGCCGCAGCGGCTGCTGGACGAGGCGCTCGACGCCATGGACGTGAAGCGGGCGACCCGGGTGCGCAGGCTGCGCCGCCGTCCGACCGCCACGAAGGGGGCCTCCGCCGCATGACCATCCGGATCTTCCACGCCTCCTCGCCCGGGGCGGCGGTCCTGCTCGCCGCGGCCATAGACGCGGGCTGCTTCACCGAGCCCGACCGCCGGATCCTGCTGCTGTCCCGGACCGGGCCCGCCCCGGAGACCGTCGCCGATGTCTCTACGAGCGCCGGGTTCGAGCGGCTGCGCACCCGGTTCGACGCGGTGCTCTCGTGGAACGACGCGATCGCCCCCTTCCACCCGGACGGCTGGCACCCCCGGGCGGACGACGCCCCGCTGTGGGAACGCCACTTCCGGCGGGCCTGGGGTCTCGGCGAGGAGGAGCTGGAGCTCGTCGTCGACTCCCCGCACGCCGGCCCCGCCCGGGCCCTCACCCAGGTGTTCGCGGGCACCCCCGTCGATGTGTACGCCGAGGGGCCCGGCGCGTACGGCCCGACCGGGGAGAAGATCCCGCCGCTGACCGGGGCCCGGGTGCGGCGGCTGCTCCATCCGGACCTGGTCGCCGGGGTGCGCCCGCTGCTCCTCGGTGAGTACGGGGTGGAGCCGCGGACCGTTCCGGCCGAGGCGATCACCAAGGTCGTCGCCGAACTCGCGGACGGGGAGGTGGCGTTGCCCGGCGTCGAGGAGCCCGCGCTGCTGCTCGGGCAGGATCTCGCGGGGGCCGGGCTGATCCCGGCGGCCGACGAGGCGGGGATCCGCCTGGAGATGGTGCGCGGGGCGGCGGCCCTCGGTCACACCCGGCTGGTGTACGCGCCGGATCCGTACGCCCCGTGGGAGAACCCGGCGGCGCTGCGCGCGGAGGCGGACCGGCTGGGTGTCGAACTGACCGTTCTGGACGGCCCGTTGCCGGTCCCGGCCGACGTGGCGATGCAGCGGCTGCGGCCCGCGCTGGTGGTGGGCTGCACCTCGGCGGCGCTGTTCGGGGCGGCCCGGTTCCACGGTCTGCCGGTGGCGACGGTCGGCACGGGGCTGCTGCTGGAGCGGCTGGCCCCGTACGAGAACCCGGAGCGGACGGCGGCGACGATCGCGGATGCGGTGCTGCCGGGGCCGGGTGATGCGGAGGCTCCTGTCGCGCGACAGGAGCCGTCGTCCGTCGGCGAGTTGGACGGTCTGCTGGCCGCGGTCGCCTTCGCGATGCGGCCGAAGGTGCGTCCCGATCTGCGCCCGGCCGCCGAGCGCTACCTCGCCGCGCACCTGGACAGCCGCACCTGGCGCTACTTCAAGCGCCGCCGCCTGGCCTCGCTCGCGCTGCCCGGCGTGGTCCCGGCCCGGCTGGCGTTCCTGCGCTCCAGCCCGGCGCTGCGCCGGGTGGTCCGGCGGGCGCGGGCGCTGCGGGGCGGGAGGGGCTGAGGGGGCCCGGGCCCCCTCCCGGGGGGCTCAGCCCAGCACCTTGCTCGCTCCCGCCCGCCCCCACAGGAGGGCCGCACCGAACGACAGGGCCGTCGTGGCCACGGTGATCCCGACCACCAGCGCCACGGCGGCCGGGCCGCCCAGGTCCGCGTCGACAAAGGCATCGGTGAGGACGCCGAGCACGAGGACGTGCACCAGATAGGCCCCGAACGACGCCTCGGACAGCCGGGCCAGCGAGGGCCGCATCCGCTCCGGGACCCGTACGCCGTGCAGGGACACCAGGACCCCGCAGCTGAACAGGGCCACCAGGACGTGCGCGTACGGGATCGCGTAGTGCACCTCGTGCTGGTACGCGATCACCCCGGCGAGTCCGGCCGCCGCGAGCAGCAGCCAGGGCCACCGCCGCCTGCCGAACGCCCCGGCCGGGGCGGCGAGCAGCAGCGCACCGAGCACCGCGTAGATCAGCTGGTACGGGGCGAACGCCCAGCCGAAGCGCGGCAGTTCACGGCCGGTCGCCTCGGCCACGTCGCCGAGGAGCGACGGGGCGGACGCCAGCACGAGCAGGACCGCGCCGAGGCCCCACGGCCGCTTGCCCGCCCGGACGAGGACGACCAGCCCCAGGACCATGATCACGGGGAGGTAGGCGTACAGATACCAGAGGTGGTAGGCGGGACGGACCGAGGCGAACACGGAGTCCAGGGCGAGCCCGCGGACCGGGTCGTCGTTGGTGTCGCGCAGCTTGCCCCAGGCGAGGTAGAGCGCGGTCCAGACGGCGAGCGGCACGACGATCCGCACGATGCGCCGCCGCAGCCGGGCGCCGTCCTTGGGCGGGGCCCCGACCAGGACCACCCAGCCGGCGATGGCGAAGAAGAGCGGTACGGCGAAGCGCCCGGCGGAGTCGGCGGTCAGCCCGGCCCAGTAGGTGCCGGGCCCCTCCGCCGCCGTACGGCCCACGGTGTTGACGAACGCCGAGCCGGCGTGGAGGCCGATGACGGCGATGGAGCAGAGCAGCCGGATGAGGTCGATGTCGTAGCGGTGCCCGGCCCGGTCGGGGCGCGGTGTCTCCGGGGCCGTCGTCGCAGGAGCGGGGGCGGGTGCGGAGGCCGAGGCGGGGGGTGTGGTGGACATGGTCCTCAGGGGGTGGGCGGGGCGGTGCGAAGGGAGGGGGCGACGCGGTCCTCACCGGCGGCGGACCGGGGCGCGGGAACCACGGGGCCGGTGCCCGGGCCGTCGAACGGGTCCGGCAGCCCCGTGAGTTCACGCAGCAGCGCGAGGTTGCCCCGGGTCACGGACCACAGCGCCCGCTGCCGGTCGTGGACGTCGGCCACCGCCGCCGGATGGTCGGCCAGCACGTCGAGAGCCCGCTCCGCGAGCCGGGCGCCGAGGGCCCGTTCGTGGACGGAGACGCCCCAGTCGGGCCGGTCGATGTCGGCCAGGAAGTAGGCCAGTTTGGGGTGCGAGACCAGGCTGATGACCGGGGTGCCGCAGCCGAAGGGGATCATCCCGGCGTGCCCGCGCATCCCGATCACCAGCCGGGTGCGCCGGTAGAGGTCGCGAATCGCGTCGTTGGAGAGCAGGTACAGCGGCTCCACGGGGAGAACGAGGCCGTGCTCGCGCCGCAGATCGTCGACGAAGCGTTCGTCGGCGGGCATGTGCGCGGCGTAACGGACCTCTGCCGCACCGGAGATGGCCCGGATCGCCGCGGCCATCTCCGCGAGGAAGTGCCCGTAGTCGTGGCCGAAGCGGAGCCCGGCCCGGTCGTAGGCGCAGTTGATGAGGACGGTGTCCTCGCGTACGGCCGGTTCGGCGAGGCGGGCGTCGAGGTGGCGGGCGACCGTGGTGGGACAGGGCTGGTAGCGCACCTTCTCGCGGAGTGAGGCGGGCAGCAGCTCCCTGACCCGGGCGACGGAGCCGTGGTTGCGCAGCCCGAAGAACGCGGACCGCTCGACCAGGGCTCGCAGGGAGGCCGCGAACCGCTCGCGCCGGTAGCGCTGGCCGTCGAAGACGTTGTAGCCGACGGCGAAGACCGCCAGGGGGGCGGTGATCCGGGCGAGCACGTCGTCGGGGATGTTCCACTGCCAGCCGCTGTTGCCGTTGGGCGCGGTGTCGGGGAGGAAGAGCCCGCCGCCGCCGACGATCACGGCCCGCCGGGCGTTGAGGCGTTCGAGGCCGGCCTCGTCGACCAGCAGGTGCGCGTGCTGCTGGTGCCAGCGGTCGGGGCCGGTGTCGGCCGTGAAGCAGCTGCGGACCGCTTCGGGCAGCACCTTGTCGCCCGCGTTCTCGTCGCCCTCGGCGAACAGGGCGACATGGGCGAGCTGTTCGCCGGGCGGGGTGTCCGACGCGGTGGCGCCCGCCGTGACCATCTCGGACGTACGGGCGTACCAGGCACGGCAGTTGGCGTCGGTCGGGTCGGACTCCAGACCGGCGAGCGCATATCCCCGGGCGTCCTCGGTACGGCCCAGCAGCCAGGCCATCCGGGCGAGTTGGCCGTACGCGCGCGGGGCGAAATCCGGGGAAGCCGTCGCCAGGAGGAGGTGCGTCTCGGCTTCCTCGTACCGGGACAGCGCCATCAGGCAGACCCCGAGCGTCTCGTGGCAGCGCGGCAGGTCCGGGCGGTCCGCGACGGCCTCGCCCAGCAGGGCCACGGCCAGATCGTGGTGACCGCGCCCCCGGTGGATCTCGGCGAGCTGCCGGACCAGGTCGATCGGCGGCCGCGACCCGTCGGGGAACGGGAGCGCGAGGTGCAGCAGCAGGTCGGGGTGTTTCGCACCGGGGAGGGCGAGGTAGGCGGCGCGGAACGCCTCGTCGTCCAGGTCGAACCGCGCCCGGGCGGCGTGGGCGGGACCGGTACAAGGGGACTGCGTACCCGCGAAGTTCAGGACGACGACGCCTTCGGGGACCGCCAGGTCCTCGCGGAGCCGCAGCGCCCGGAAGTCGTACCGGGAGTCCAGGGGTACGAGGACGCTCTCCGGGACGTCCCGCGCGGCGGCGGGCGGTACGGCGTGGTCGAGGTCCTGGCGCTGGATCACCAGGAGTCCGTCGTCGGGGATGCCGTGACGCGGGTCGGGGACGCCCTCCGGGCCGGTGCGCGGCACGGCG
The DNA here is from genome assembly GCA_014649555.1 of Streptomyces globisporus. Classification (GTDB taxonomy): domain Bacteria; phylum Actinomycetota; class Actinomycetes; order Streptomycetales; family Streptomycetaceae; genus Streptomyces; species Streptomyces globisporus. The sequence goes on from BMTG01000001.1 coordinate 844,696, forward strand.
GCCACGCCCGTACGGAGACGCAGCAGGGCGTCGATCCTGCCGAGGACGACCAGGGCGGGGGTGAGGGCGATGACGGTGTCGTAGCCGTCGAGGCGGAACACGTCGTGGCGGCCGACGGCCGGGCGCGGGGTCAGCCGGGGGTGCAGCCGGTGGGCGGCGTCGAAGGAGGCGTCCGGGAGGCCGGGGTGCAGGACGACGACGTCCTCGCAGAGAGCGGGGTCGGTCAGCGCGAGGCTGCGCAGGAGGGTCTGGAGTCCGGGCAGTTCGCCCACGTCGGCGACGTACACGGCGAAGGCGATCCGGCGCTTCCCGGTGACGGCGCGGCGGTCGTCTGCGGAGGCGGATGCGGTGTCGGCTGCGGCCCCGGCCACGGGAGTGGAGTCGTGCGTCGTCATCTCAGGGTGATCCTCACTGCGGTGTCGTCCGTGGCCCCGGCCCGCGCCCCGATCCACTCCCGCTCACGCGGGGACAGGGCCGCCGGTCCTTCGAACCCGATGAGGTCCACCCGGGCGGGCGTGCCCAGGAAGTCGAGGAGCCGCAGCACGGTGTACGCGGTGCTCGCGGGCCCTTCCGCATCGGCCGCCGCCTCGCCGAGCAGCGCCGGATCGTGCAGCGGGCGGCGCAGCGTCGCGTCGCCGATGCGGTCCTGGGCGCCGGGGACGAGGCGGCTGCGCAGGGCGAGCCGCCAGTGCGGGAGCGGATCGCCGAAGACCAGCCGGGCGGTGGCCCGGCGGTCCCACCGGGGGCCCTTCCACGGGGAGTCGCCGCGCAGGGTGACGGCGTGCAGATCGGTTCGGGCGGTGGGGGCGGCGTGGCGTACGGCGTCGCAGCGCACGACGAGGTCGGAGCCGCCGATGAGCGCGGCCAGGGAACTGCCGGGCCGCTGTTCCTGCTCGGCGGTGTGCGGGGTGTCGGCGACCAGGCACACCGTCCGGCCCGCGAGGAACCGGCGCAGACCGGGGACGCCGAGGGGTTCGGCCCCGCCGAGCAGCGGGTCGGCCATCGGGTCGCGGTCCGAGAGCCGGCGGTGCTCGGCGTAGAGCGCGGCGAGGCGGCGTACGGCGGGGTCGGCGGCGCCGCGTTCGGTGGTGCGGAGCCGGACGAGTTCGGTGAAGGCGGCGCGGGCGTCGGCGGCGGGCAGGCGGCGGGAGAGACGGACGGCACCGGTGGCTCCCTCCCCGCCCTCGCTCCCGTCGCCGACCAGCGCCAGCGCCTCGTCGATGCGGTCGCCCGCCGCGCGGAGGGTGGCGATCCGGCGTTCGACGTCACGCGCGGCGGCGGTGTTCTGCTGGAGCGCGAGGTGGCGTTCGTACGCGGTGATCGCCTCCTCGCTCCGGCCGAGCGCGTCCAGGGCGTTGCCGCGCAGCCGCCAGGCGCCCTTGGAGCGGGCGCGCAGGGCGGTCGCCTCGTCGGCGAGGGCCAGGGCGAGGCGGGCCCCGGCGTCGCCGCCGCTGTCCAGGGCCTGCTGCCCGGTCCGCAGCAGCGCGTCGAACGCGTCGGCGCCCGGGGTGGAGCACGCGGTGGTCAGGGCCCCGATCGACGCGATGAGCCGGGTGCGGCGGGCGTCGGTGAGGGGGCCGGAGGCGGCGAGGGCGGCGAGGTGGTCGCCGCAGAGCCGCAGGGCGGCCAGGAGTTCCGGGTCCGGTCCGCCGCCGGGGCGGGCCCGGGGCGGCGTTCCCGGCCGTCCCGCTATCGCACGTACTGACGTGAGCAGCCCGGTGAGGGTCTGGCCCATGCTCGTTCCGCCGTTCTGTGAGTCGGACGCCGGCACCGGGGTTCGGGCCCCGGTTCCGGTCCCGGGTCAGAGGCCCAGGGTGCTGCGGGTGCGCCGTACGGTGCGGCGCAGCCGGACCGCCGCGCCCCGGGGGCCGCCGCCGGGCAGGGTGAGGCTCTGGAGGCGGCGGCGTTTGAAGTAGTGCTGGGTGGTGGGGTCGAGGTGCTCCCGCAGCCAGGCCTCGGCCTCGGGGCGCAGCCCGGGGTTGAGCTTGGCCTGCATGCAGTAGCCGACGGTCCGCACGAGCGGGGCGAGGGTGTCGGGCGCGGTGCGCGGCAGGTGGGGGACGCCCCCGGGGTCTCGTGCTTCCGCTCCCCCCGGGCCGTCCTGCGCGTCCAGGTCGGGCACGAGGTGGTCGGTGATCGTCAGCGGGATGCGGTTGCTGTTCTCGTACGGGGTGATCCGGTCGAGGACCAGCCGGGTGCCGACGCGGGCGACGGGGATGCCGTAGTAGGCGGCGGCGGTGAACATCGCGGTGGAGAAGCAGCCGACGACGAGGGTCGGCGCGCAGCGCTCGTACAGCGTCTCGGCGAGCAGCGGGCTGTCCAGTGTGGTCAGCCGTACGCCGAGTTCGGCGGCGGCCTCGTCCAGGGCGCGGGAGTAGCGGGCCGGGGCGGTGGGGTGCGGCTTGAAGAGGATGGAGGTGTGCCCCGCGCGGGCGGCTCCGCGCAGCATCCGGATGTGCAGCTCCTCTTCCTCCTCCGGGGTGAGGATGGTGAGGGCGGCGAGGTACTGGCCCAGCAGCATCGCGGTGGGGGCGGCGGCCTCGGCGGCGGCGAGCCCCCGGTCGCCCTCGGCGGCGGTGGCGATCTCGGACAGGACCGCGCGGAAGGCGTCGTCGGGGACGAGTTCGGGTTCGACGCCCGCCTCGGCGAGGAGGAGCGGGCGCAGTCCGGTGACCAGGTCGAGGTGGAGGACGCGCCGGATGCGGCAGGCGATGGACTGGGGCATCCGGTTGCGGGTGGGGCCGTAGCTCATCAGGCCGTCGGCGTAGACGTGGACGGCGCTCTCGGAGAAGATCGCGGCGAGCGCGCGGGCCGGGTTGACCTGGATGGACTCGACGGCGAGGTCGACGGGGGCGTCGGGGGCGATGTCCCAGGCGAGGCGGAAGGCCCGCTGCCACAGGACGGTCTCCTCGGAGCGGGGGCCCCAGCCGCTGGGGTGGTGCGGGCTGATCGCCTCGTTCCAGTCGATGACGGCGTCGAAGCGGGCGGCGAGGGATCCGTAACCGCGCATCTCCTCCAGGCGCAGGGCGGTCTCGGGGACGGCCGCGTTGTTGGAGACCAGCAGGATGCGGTGGCTGTCGAGGGCCCGGCCGAACTGTCCGGCGTCGAGCGCGGCGGCGAGGGTGGCCGCGCCGTACAGGGTGGAGACCTGGAAGATCTGGGTGCGCGGGGGTGTACGCACGGAGGGGGAAACAGGCGCGGGCGTGGGTACGGACGCGGACCCGGGTGCCGGGTCGGGCGCGGGCGTGGGTACGGAATCGGGCACGGTCATCGGTCAGGCGGCCTTCTGCTTGGTGCGCAGACGGCTGAGCAGCGTGCCGCGCTTGTCGTCGATCATCGTCAGGGTGCGGTCGAGCACGTCCTGCGGCATCCGGCCCAGCGCGGCGGTGGACTCGGCGCGCAGCTTCCGGGCGGTGGCGGGCTCGTAGTCGTCGGCCTTCTCGTTGTGAAAGGCGATCATCGCGCAGTAGGTACGGACGGCCTTCGGCAGCAGGGTGTCCGCGTCCCGGTCGGCGCGCAGCTGGTCGAGCAGCGTGTCGTAGGAGGCGAAGAAGTCGAGCTGGCGGGCGTCCTTGATCTGGGTCAGGGAGGTGGTGACCCCGCGCCGGTAGAAGATGCCGTACAGACCGAGGGCGGCGTAGGTGCGGGCGCGCAGATGGAGCTGCCAGATCCACAGCCGGTCCTCGGCGGTGCGCAGTTCGGTGGCGAAGCGCTGGGCGCCGTCCGCGAAGAGCCGCCGGTGGTAGATCCCGGCCCAGACGAACGGGTAGTCGACCATGGTCTCGCGCTCGGGCACCCCGATGCCGTCGCGGGGGTCGAGCAGGGTGTCCCGGAGCGGGGCGGGGGCGCGCCGCACGACGCGGGTGGTGCCGGTGGACTGGACGTGGTCGGTGCGGGCGAAGTCGCAGTCGAGGTCCTGGGCGGCGCGCAGCAGCCGGCCCAGGTGGCCGGGGGCGTACCAGTCGTCGCCGTCGAGGAAGGTGAGGTAGTCGCCCTCGGCGGCGTCGATGCCGCTGTTGCGGGCGGCCGCGATGCCGACGTTCGTACCGTGTCTGATCACCCGGGCGCGCGGCAGCCGCTCGGCCCAGTGGTCGACGATGTCCTGCGTGCCGTCGGTCGACGCGTCATCGACCAGCAGGAACTCGATGTCCGGGTCCGCGTTGCGGGCCAGGCTCCCCAGCGTGGTCGGGGCGTAGGCCGCGACATTGTGGAGCGGTACGACGACGGACAGTTTCGGCACGCGCGCCCTCACCTTCGATCATGGTCCCGACAACGTAGTGAGACCGCGGAAGGATCGGGTGACACCCGCCACGACAGCGGGTGAACTCTGCGCGTCCGCCGGGTGGCCGGGCACGGGAGGCTCCCTGGCGAGCGGGGCTTGACCTCAAGTTCGCTTGAGGTCCTACGTTTCGAGGCATGAACTACTCACACGACGACGCAGGACTCGCCCGCCAGCCGATCGGCTACTGGAGCTGGGCCGCCCACGAGGCGACGGTCACCCACATCCGCTCAGCCCTGGCCGAGCACGGACTCACCCAGCCCCCTTGGTGGGTGCTCAACCAACTGGAGGAGGCGGGCGAGGCGGGACGGGACCGGGCCGAGCTGGTCACGATGCTCAGCGGCTACCTCGACACCGGGACCGACGGCATGGAAGAGGCCGTCGACGCCGTACGGGAACGGGGGCTGGTCACCGAGGACTCGGCGTCCCGGCTGCGGCTGACCCCCGAGGGGCGGGAGCTGCGCGAGAAGGCGCTCGCCCGGGTCTCGCGGGCGAGCGCGGAGATCCACGAGGGCATCGAGGAGGCGGAGTTCGTCGCCGCGCTCAAGGTGCTCCAGCGGATGATCCACAACGTCGGGGGGAAGGCCTGGCACCACTGAGGCCGGGAGGCGGACCGGGCAGTCCGGGCCGCCCCCGGGCTACACGCTGCTGAGCGAGAGCTTCGCGGCGAACCCGAGGAACAGGACACCGGCCGCCGAAGTGGCCCCCGCCGACAGCCGCTTACGCCGGCGGAAGACGGCGGCCAGCCGGGTGCCGCCGAAGATCAGCACCGAGAGGTAGGCGAAGCTGGCGAGCTGGAGCAGCGTGCCCAGCACCAGGAACGACAGCGCCGGGTAGGCGTAGCCCGGGTCGACGAACTGGACGAAGAAGGAGATCAGGAACAGGATCGCCTTCGGGTTGATCAGGCTGACCACGAGCGCCCGGCGGTAGGGCCGCTCCACCGGCCCCGCCGCCGCTCCGGCGGCCTCGGCAGCGCCCTCCGCCTCGACCGTCTCGACGAGTTCGGCGGTACGCCGGTGCCGCTCGCGCCACAGGGCCACGGCGGCCCGCAGCATCCCGATGGCCATCCAGGTCAGATAGGCGGCGCCCGCGTACTTGACGATCGCGAAGAGCAGAGGCGTGGTCGTCAGCAGGGACGCGGCGCCCAGTGCGGCGAGCGTCATCAGGACGGCGTCCCCGGTCCAGACGCCAGCGGCGGCCTTGTAGCCGGTGCGTACGCCGCGTCGGGCGGCGACGGAGAGCACGTAGAGCGAGTTCGGACCCGGCAGAAGGACGATCAGCGCCAGGCCGGCGAGATAGGTCGGAAGATCGGTGACACCCAGCATGAACGGAGTGTCGCACGCCGGTACGGGTCGCCGTCCAGGGGTTTCACCAGGCGGTATGGACCCTCGGGCGGTGCGCGGACGAGGGCCGGTCCCGACGGCCCGGACCCGGCCATGATCGGCCGGGCGTGACCTCGGGGGGTGGACGCGCGGCCGCCGTCCGGCGGAGGATTCGCTGACCGGGCCGGACGGGAATCCGTACAGCATCCGTACAGGAGGCACCGGGCCGACAGGTGACCCAGGGGGATCGACCATGGTGGACGCGGACAGCGGGTGGGACGGCCGGGCGGGAGAGGCTCGCACGGGACGCGGGACGCGGGACACGGGCGGGACGTGGGGCATGCGCGGCGCGCGTGCGGCCGACGCGCTACCGGACCGTCGCGTCGCCGCGCCGGACAGTCGCGTCGCCCTGCCGGGCCGTCGCGTCGCCGCCGTGTCCCTCGTCGCGCTGGCCGCCCTCGCGACGGGATGCGAACCGGGTACGGCCACGGGGGCGCAGGACGCGCCGCCGCCGGCGCGGCCCACGCAGGCCGCCGCCCCCTCCCCCACCGCCCCCGTGACCGAGGACGCGAAACCGCGTACCGCGCCACCGCCCAGCCCGTCGGCGTCCACCGCCGCACCGGCCCCCTCCCCGGACCCGACGACCGCCCGCCCGGCCCCGGAACCGAGCACCGCACCGCCGCCGCGCGTCCTCATGCGGACCGGGTCCGAGAGCGACCGGGTGCGCGAACTCCAGGCCCGGCTCCGCCAGATCGGCCACTTCGGGCGCAACCCCACCGGCTACTACGGCTCCGTCACCGCCGACGCCGTACGGTCCTTCCAGGCCAAACGGAGCCTGCCGGTCACCGGCTCCACCGACGAGGTGACCTGGGGGCGGCTGCTGGCGATGACCCGGGTGCCGAAGGCCGCCGAACTGCGCCCGCCGACCGAGCGGCCGTTGGCCGCACCGGACGAACGGTGCCTGAAGGGCCGGGTGCTGTGCATCAGCAAGAACAGCCGGACCCTGGCGTGGATGATCGACGGCAAGGTCGTCTCGGCGATGGACGTGCGCTTCGGCTCGGAGTACACACCTACCCGCGAGGGCGTGTTCGAGGTGTTCTGGAAGTCCCGGGACCATGTGTCGACGCTGTACGACACCCCGATGCCGTACGCCCTGTTCTTCAGCGGCGGCCAGGCGGTGCACTACTCCGCGGACTTCGCGGCCAACGGCTACGGCGGCGCCTCGCACGGCTGCGTCAACGTACGGGACAAGAAGAAGGTCGCGGCGCTGTTCGGCCAGGTGAGGACCGGCGACAAGGTCGTCGTCTACTGGTGACCGGCTGCTCGGCCGGTATGGACGAAGGGAGAGGGCGCGGGCGGGACCGGGGGAACGTGTCCCGCCCGCGCCGATGCGCTGAGCCGAAGGTACGGGGGGAACCCCGGCTCGTCGCGCGGCCGATGACCAGTCGGCTCACTCTGTACTGCGCCCGGCCTTCCAAAAACGTCACACCTGGTCGCGCGGACTGCAGGACGGGACCTGAAAGCCCAGGTCAGCGGGCCTGTACGGGGGCCGCACCGCTGCTCTTCGGGAGGGGCGGAACTTCAGCGTCCGCCCCTGCGCCGGCACCATCCTCCGGGGCCGCCGCGGCACGCGGTACGGGGTGGAAGGAGACGGGCGGCAGCGAGCCGCCGCCACCCGGCCCGTTCTGACCGCCGTCGTCATCGTCGTCGCCGTCCCCGCCGCCGGAACCACCGGAGCCGCCGTTCCCGCCGCTGCCGCCGTTCCCGCCGAGGAGGCGGTCGCAGAAGCGCTCCAGGTTCTTCTCGCCCTTGGCGAACTCGATGAGCTGGCGTCGGCTGCGGTCGTCCAGCGTGCCCGCGCGGAAGGCTTTGCAGGCCTTGACGGACTTCTCGTACCAGTTGCCCGAGTCCGTGTCGCCGCCGGAACCGCCGGGCCGGTCGTCCTGCCCGGTGCCGCCTCCGGTGGGCTCCTCCCGGCCGTTGCCGCCCGGCTGGTCCGGGGTGTCCGGGCGGCCCGTGCCGGACTCCCGGCCGGTGTCGCCGGTCCGCGCGCCGTCGGGCTCATCCGGCCCGCCGGATGCGCGGGCCGTGGGCGAGGAGGCGGAATCCGGCTCGGCGGGCGAGGACGGGTCCGCCGGGGCCGACGGGTCGTCGGCGGAGCCGCTGGACATCAGCGGGCCCGGGGTCACGGCGGCCGATACGGAGCTGGCCGGCGCGGGCGAGCCCTGCCCGCCGAAGGTTCCGGTGAACACGCCCGTACCGGCGGCGACCGCCACCCCGCCGAGCGCGCAGCCCGCGAGCGAGGCGACCAGGCCGAAGCGGACCGGCCGGCTCCAGCGCGGGCGGCGGGCCGGGGTGTCGGGGGCGGAGCCGAGCTGGACGGCGTGCAGCTGGCCGGGGCGGCCGGGGACGGCGGCACCGGCGGCACGGCCGGCGAGCCGGTCCACGCCGCTGCTGTGGCGGGCCTGCCGGAACGCGGCGAGGACGGCGTCCTCGCCGGGGTGTTCGCCTGCCGGGGACCGCAGCCCCGCGCGCGCCGCGCCGAGCGCTTCGGCGAGGCGGAGGGCGTCGGTCCGGGCCTTGTCGCCGACGGGGACGACCGGTTCGCCGCGGAGAAGTCTCTCCGCCGCGTCCTTGTCAAGCCACTCGTAGTGCTCGTCGGCCATCACATGTCCTTCTGCGTCCACGGTCGCGAATGCGTCACACCGGGAGTGACCACGGCGGGCGCCGCCGGACCGCTGCGGCCGGGCCGCTGGGAGGGTACGGCCCCGAGCCCGGCGCCGCCGCCCGCGTCGTTCCCGCCGTCCTGGGCCGGGGGCCGGTCCGCGGTGCCGTCCGGGTCGAACGCCCCGTCGCCGTCGGCCCGGGGCGCCGGAAGCTGCCCGTCGGCGCCGAGGAGTTCGGCCAGTCGCTTGAGGCCGCGGTGGGCGGCGGTGCGGACGGCGCCGGGCCGCTTGCCCAGGGTCTGCGCCGCGCTCTTCGCGTCGAGCCCGACGACCACCCGCAGCACGACGGCCTCGGCCTGGTCCTGCGGCAGCTGGGCGATGAGGGACATGGTGCGGTCGGTGTCCAGGGCCTCGATGGCGTCGCCCGCGGTGTCGGACTCTGCGGCGCGCGTGGTCAGCTCGGTCTCGTCGCCGCCGATGGCGGGACGGCGGCTGCGCATCCGCAGATGGTCCAGAGAGCGGTTGCGGGCGATCCGCGCGGCCCAGCCCCGGAACCGGTCGGCGTCACCGCTGAACCGGTCGAGGTCGCGCGCTATCTGCAGCCACGCCTCGGACGCCACGTCCTCGGCGTCCGGCTCTCCGACCAGCGTCCGTATGTAGCCCAACAACCGTGGGTGCACCGCGCGGTACACAGCACGGAAGGCGTCCTCGTCCCCGTCCTGTGCCGCGAGCACCGCGGCAGTCAGCTCCGCGTCGTCCCCCAGCACTCCCTCAACCCGCCCTGCCGTCCTGAATCGCAGCTGGTCAACTGCTGCGCAACCCTGCGCGAACCAGCACGCTACGTGCTCGGTGGGGGCCACGTCCATGACTTGTACAACTCGCAACAATTCGACGGCCGCGCTTCCGGTGTGACAGAAAACGCAGTCATGGCGCTGAGATGAGTACGGGGTCGTGCTGCGACCCCGTGGAAGACGGCCGGGGCCTCTCCTGTGGGGGGTGGCGGCCCCGGTCGTCGCTCCTCTTCACAACCGTTCGGCCAGGCACTGCGCCTGCGCGGCAGGCACAGGCCTCGCGACAGTGAACGGTGATGTGAGTCACTCCTGAGTCGACCCCGGTCCGGATCCCTAGCGGGTCAGATCCCTGAGCGCCGTGTTCAGCTCAAGGACGTTCACCCGGGGCTCCCCCATGAAGCCGAGCAGCCGGTCCGTCGTGTGGTCCGCGACCAGGTCCTCGACCTTCTTCACGTCGAGGCCGTTCTTCTCGGCGACCCGGTGGGCCTGGAGTTCGGCGTACGCCGGTGAGATGTGCGGGTCCAGGCCGGAGCCGGAGGAGGTGACGGCGTCGGGCGGGATGTCGGCGGGGTTCACCTGGTACGTGGCGGTGGAGTTGTCCTTGGCCACGGCCGCCTTGGCGTCCTTCACCCACCGGATCAGTTCCTCGTTGTCGCCGGAGCGGTTGGTGGCGCCGGAGAGGAGCAGGGAGTACTGGGTGTTGACGCTGTTGGTGCCCAGGCCGTTGGAGGGGCGGGGCTGGAACCACTTCAGGTCGGGGGTCGGTGCCTTCTCGCCCTTCTTCGGCGGGAGGTCGTACCGCTGGCCGATGAGGGAGGAGCCCACGACCTGCCCGTTCGTGTCCTTGATCTCGGAGCCGTTGGCCTGGTCGCTGAACAGGGCCTGGGCGGCGCCGGTGACGGCCAGCGGGTAGATCACCCCGCAGACCAGGGTGAGGACGAGCAGGGCTCGCAGGCCGGCGCCGAGTACGCGGGCGGTGCTGCTGACGGTGTTGTTGGTCATGGCGGATCAGCCGATTCCGGGGATGAGGGTCAGGAGCAGGTCGATGAGCTTGATGCCGATGAACGGGGCGACGATGCCGCCGAGTCCGTAGACGGCGAGGTTGCGGCGGAGCATCTTGTCGGCGCTCGCGGGGCGGTAGCGCACGCCCTTGAGGGCGAGCGGTACCAGCGCGACGATGATCAGCGCGTTGAAGATGACCGCGGAGAGGATCGCGGACTCGGGCGAGGTCAGGCCCATGATGTTGAGCTTGTCCAGCGACGGGTACGCCACGGCGAACATGGCGGGGATGATCGCGAAGTACTTCGCGACGTCGTTGGCGATGGAGAAGGTGGTGAGGGCTCCCCGGGTGATGAGGAGTTGTTTGCCGATCTCGACGATCTCGATGAGTTTGGTGGGGTTGGAGTCGAGGTCCACCATGTTCCCGGCCTCCTTGGCGGCCGAGGTTCCGGTGTTCATCGCGACGCCGACGTCGGCCTGGGCCAGGGCGGGGGCGTCGTTGGTGCCGTCGCCGGTCATCGCGACGAGCTTGCCGCCGGCCTGTTCCCGCTTGATGAGGGCCATCTTGTCCTCGGGCGTCGCCTCGGCCAGGAAGTCGTCGACCCCGGCCTCCTCGGCGATCGCCTTCGCGGTCAGCGGGTTGTCGCCCGTGATCATGACCGTACGGATGCCCATCCGGCGCAGCTCCTCGAAGCGCTCCCGCATGCCCTCCTTCACCACGTCCTTGAGGTGGATGACTCCGAGGACCCGGGCGCCGGCCGTGTCCTCCACGGCCACCAGCAGCGGTGTGCCGCCGGCCTGGGCGATCCGGTCCGTGAGGGCCTGCGCGTCCTCGGAGACGCTCCCGCCCCGCTCCTTCACCCACGCCACGACGGAACCGGTCGCGCCCTTGCGGACCTTCCGGCCGTCCAGGTCGACGCCCGACATCCGGGTCTGCGCGGTGAACTCCACCCACGCGGCGCCCGTCAGCTCGCCCTGGTTCCTCTCCCGCAGCCCGTACGTCTCCTTGGCGAGCACCACGATCGACCGGCCTTCCGGGGTCTCGTCGGCGAGCGAGGAGAGCTGCGCGGCGTCGGCGAGGTCCGCTTCCGTCACGCCCTCGACCGGGACGAACGCGGCCGCCTGGCGGTTGCCGAGGGTGATCGTGCCGGTCTTGTCGAGGAGCAGGGTGGAGACATCGCCCGCCGCCTCGACCGCGCGGCCCGACATGGCCAGGACGTTGCGCTGGACGAGCCGGTCCATCCCGGCGATCCCGATCGCGGACAGCAGCGCCCCGATGGTGGTGGGGATCAGGCAGACGAGCAGGGCGGTGAGGACGATCAGCGAGGTCTGGTCGTCTGCGCCCGCGTAGATCGCGAACGGCTTCAGGGTGACCACGGCCAGCAGGAAGACGATCGTGAGGGACGCCAGCAGGATGTTCAGGGCGATCTCGTTGGGCGTCTTCTGCCGGGCGGCGCCCTCGACCAGGCCGATCATCCGGTCGATGAAGGTCTCGCCCGGCTTGGTGGTGATCCTGATGACGACGCGGTCGGACAGCACCTTCGTACCGCCGGTGACGGCCGAGCGGTCGCCGCCGGACTCCCGGATGACCGGCGCCGATTCGCCGGTGATCGCGGACTCGTCGACCGAGGCGACGCCTTCGACCACGTCCCCGTCGCCGGGGACGACGTCACCGGCCTCGCAGACCACCAGGTCGCCGATGCGCAGGTCCGTTCCGGCGACCCGTTCCTCCTGGCCGCGGGTGAGGCGGCGGGCGACGGTGTCGGTCTTGGCCTTGCGCAGCGTGTCGGCCTGCGCCTTGCCCCGGCCCTCGGCGACCGCCTCGGCGAGGTTGGCGAAGACCGTGGTGAGCCAGAGCCAGGCGGTGATCGCCCAGCCGAACCAGTCGGTCGGGTCGGTGAGCGCGAGGACCGTGGTGACCACCGAGCCGACCAGCACGACGAACATCACCGGCGACTTCACCATCACGCGCGGGTCGAGCTTGCGCAGCGCGTCCGGGAACGATTTCAGGAGCTGCTTCGGGTCGAAGAGCCCGCTGCCGACCCGGTTGCCGGTCCCCTGGCCGCCGGTCGGCGGGAGGTCTCCGTGCGGAGCGCGCGTGGGGGTGGGGGTGGGGGTGACGGTGCTCATGAGGCGAGCCCTTCGGCGAGCGGACCCAGCGCCAGGGCCGGGAAGTAGGTGAGTCCGGTGATGATGAGGATCGTGCCGACGAGCAGCCCCGCGTAGAGGGGTTTGTCGGTGCGCAGCGTGCCCGCGGTCTCGGGTACGGGCTTCTGCTCGGCGAGCGAACCGGCCAGGGCGAGGACGAACACCATCGGTACGAACCGGCCGAGCAGCATCGCGATGCCGATGGTCGTGTTGAACCACTGGGTGTCGGCGTTGAGCCCGGCGAAGGCGGAGCCGTTGTTGTTGGCGCCGGAGGTGTAGGCGTACAGGATCTCGGAGAAGCCGTGCGCGCCGGAGTTCGTCATCGAGTCGCCGGGCGTGGGCAGGGCCATGGCGACCGCGGTGAAGCCGAGCACGAGCGCCGGGGTGACGAGGATGTAGCAGGCGGCGAGCTTGATCTGGCGGGTGCCGATCTTCTTGCCGAGGTACTCCGGGGTACGGCCGACCATGAGACCGGCGATGAACACGGCGATGACGGCCATGATCAGCATGCCGTAGAGGCCGGATCCGACACCGCCGGGAGCGATCTCGCCGAGCTGCATGCCGAGCATCGTGATGCCGCCGCCGAAGCCGGTGTACGAGGAGTGGAAGGAGTTCACCGCGCCGGTCGAGGTCAGCGTCGTGGCGACCGCGAAGATCGACGAACCGGCGATCCCGAAGCGGGTTTCCTTGCCCTCCATGGACCCGCCGGCGATCTCGAACGCCGGGCCCCGGTGGGCGAACTCGGTCCACATCATCAGGGCGGTGAAGCCGATCCAGATGACGGCCATCGCGCCGAGGATCGCGTACCCCTGCCGCAGCGAGCCGACCATCCGGCCGAAGGTCCGCGTCAGCGCGAACGGGATCAGCAGGATGAGGAAGATCTCGAAGAGATTGGAGAAAGGGTTCGGATTCTCGAAGGGGTGGGCGGAGTTGGCGTTGAAGTAGCCGCCGCCGTTGGTGCCCAGCTCCTTGATGGCCTCCTGGGAGGCGACCGCGCCGCCGTTCCACTCCTGCGTGCCGCCCATGAACTGGCCGACCTGGTGGATGCCCGAGAAGTTCTGGATCGCCCCGCAGGCGACCAGGACGATCGCGCCGATCACCGAGATCGGAAGCAGGATGCGGACGGTGCCGCGGACGAGGTCGGCCCAGAAGTTGCCGAGTTCACCGGTACGGGAGCGGGCGAAGCCCCGTACGAGGGCCACCGCCACGGCCATGCCGACCGCGGCGGACAGGAAGTTCTGCACCGCGAGGCCCCCGGTCTGCACGACGTGGCCCATGGCCTGTTCGCCGTAGTACGACTGCCAGTTGGTGTTGGCGACGAAGGAAGCGGCGGTGTTGAACGCCTGATCCGGGTCGATCGAGGAAAAGCCGAGCGAACCGGGCAGCGAACCCTGTATCCGTTGCAGCAGATAGAGAAAGAGAACGCTCACCGCAGAAAAGGCGAGGACTCCGCGCAGATAGGCGGGCCAGCGCATTTCGGCGGCCGGATTGGCTCCGATGACCTTGTATATCCACTTCTCCGGTGTGTAGTTCTTCTCGGAGGAGTAGACCTTGGCCATGTGGTCGCCCAGCGGGCGGTAGGCCAGGGCGAGGGCGGCTATCAGAGCTGTGAGCTGGAGAACTCCAGCGAGCTGGGGACTCATGTCGGTGCTCAGAACCTCTCCGGATACAGGAGAGCCAGGACGAGATATCCGAGCAGGGACACGGCCACGACGAGCCCGACGATGTTTTCTGCGGTCATGATCTGGTCACCGCCCGGGCGATGAGAGCCACCAGCGCGAATACCGCGATCGTGGTGGCGACGAAGGCCAGGTCGGCCATCGCGAACTCCTGAGGATGCGAGGAAGAGAATCAGCCGTTCGGCCGATACGAGCAAACCTCGACTGCACCCCGGGGATAAGCCGCCTTGACGGGGTCCATATGAATGCGGCGCCGCCCTTGACGACTGTCTGACGTCCGCTTGACGCGCGCCTTACGCCGCCGGGCGGGCGACCGTGCCGCTACAGCTCGTGGTCCAGGGCCAGCGCGTCCCAGTCGACCCCGCACAGCGCGGGGCCGGCGTCCTCGCCCGACGGCACGGCCGCGGTGTCCTGGAACCACGCGACGACGAGGGCGGAGCGGTGCATCACCGGGTCGAGCCCGGCATCGACCACCGCCGAGCGGAAGACGCCGATGCACAGGACGGCGGGCAGCACCTCGACCGGGCCGAAGGCGCCGCCCGTCTCGTCCGGGTACGTGAGGACGGGCGGGACGAGGTGGAACGGGAGGGCGGGGAAGTCCTGTTCTGCCCGTCGCCGCAGGCCCCTGGTCTTCATGTCGTTGATCCGCTTGCACGGGTAGCCCTCCAGGAACCCGGCGTAGGTCGACTCCATCCTGATCTCGGTGAGTTCGACCGAACGGCCGGAGGCGAGGACGACGTGGCTCAGCGACATGCCGTCATCGTAGGGCCGCGGAGATCCGGGACTTCCCGGGGCCTGGACCCCGGATCCCCGGAGCCCCAGGGCCCTCTACGCGCCGACGTCCCGCCGGCTGAGGTCGTCCTGCGTCTCGCGCCGGATCAGCAGCCGTGCCGTGCCGCGGTGCACCGCGACGACCGGGGGCCTGCCGACCAGGTTGTAGGCGGAGGCCATGGACGCCTGGTAGGCACCCGCCACCGGCACCGCGACGAGGTCACCGGGGCGTACATCGCCGGGCAGCGGGACATCGCTCGCGATGACGTCTCCGGCCTCGCAGTGCCGGCCCACGACCGTGGCCGGGACCGGCTCGGCGGTGGTGGAGCGGCCGATCGGACGGGGTGCGTAGCGGGCCCCGTACAGGGCGGGCCGGGGGTTGTCGCTCATGCCGCCGTCGACGGCGACGAACAGCGTCGGGCCGGTGTGCTTGACGGCGAGGACCCGGTACAGCGCCACCCCGGCCGGGGCCGCGATCGCCCGGCCCGGTTCGATGAGCAGCCTCGGGACGGGCAGACCCGCCGCCGCACAGCTCGCGGCGAGCTCCGCGTACAGGCGGCGGGCGAGGGCGGTCGGATCGAGTGCGGGTTCTCCCGGCCGGTAGGCGACCGCGTGCCCACCGCCGAGGTCGAGTTCGGGGAGGGTGACGCCGTGGCTCTCCTTGATCCGGGCCATCAGTCCGACCATGCGCCGCACCGCCACCAGGTACGGCTTGACGTCGGTGATCTGGGAGCCGATGTGGCAGTGCAGTCCGGTCAGTTCGAGCTGCGGCTGGCCGAGCACCCGGGCGACGGCGTGCTGGGCGGACCCGTCGGTGAGGGACAGGCCGAACTTCTGGCCGTCCGTTCCGGTGCGGATCTTCTCGTGGCCCCCGGCCGACACCCCGGGCACCACCCGCACCATGACCCTCTGCCGCCCGGCGGGGCCGGTGAGCGCGGCGATCCGGGCGATCTCCGACGGGCTGTCGACGACGATCCGCCCGACCCCGAGGCGCAGGGCCAGCTCGATGTCGCGCGGGGACTTCGCGTTGCCGTGCAGCACCATGCGCCCCGGCGGGAACCCGGCGGCGTGGGCGAGTTCGAGTTCCCCGGCGGAGCAGACGTCCAGCCCGAGCCCCTCCTCCTCGATCCACCGCACCATCGCCCGGGACAGGAACGCCTTGGCCGCGTAGACCACGTCGGCCTGCGGGAAGGCCGCCCGGTAGGTCCGGCACCGGGCGCGTATCTCGTCCTCGTCCAGGACGTAGGCGGGGGTGCCGAAACGGTCGGCCAGCTCGGCGAGGGAGACCCCGCCGACGCTCAGATGTCCCTGCGGCAGCCGGGCGGTGGAAGCCGGCCAGACCGTCAGGTCGTCCGGGCCGGCGGACAGGGCGGTGAGCAGGGGTGCGGACATGGAGGCGTCTCCTCGGGAGGCGTGGGCAAGGAGCGCGGTCACAGCGCGCGGGCGGGCGCGTCGGCCACGTACACCGGCCCGGTGGTGACGGCCGGGGCCGTCAGGACCGGATCGACGACGAGCCGGTCGATGCCGAGGGGTTCGGTGAGCGCGCGCAGAGCCGCTTCGGCGAGCGGGATCGCGGGCTGACCGGCGCCCAGCGTCGCGGTCAGCAGATCCCGGCGGCTGAAGCCGACGGCGGTGCGCTCCCCCAGCGGCGTACGGAACACCCGCAGCACGGGGCCCGCCGCTTGTGTCCGGACGGGCACGAACAGCGGCCCGGCCGGGGCCTGTTCATCGGGGTCGGGGTCCTCGGCGTACGAGAAGAGGCACATGGGATTCCTCCGGGTCGGTCGCGGCCGGCCCTCGCCGCGCCGCGTGACGCCGAAGCTATGCCGCCCCGGACCGCCCGGCCCTGCCGCCTGACGCGACTTTGACAGCCACCGCCCAGTCCATACGGATCGCTGACACTCCCTACGGCCCGGCCGTGCTCCGGGAGTGCCGCGAAGCCGCCGTCGACGACCTCCGCACCATCCTCGACAGCGCGTTCGCCGTGGAGCGGCCGAGCGTGCCCCTGTCCGGGCTGACCGTGCGCGGCGAACCCGGGGCGGTGCTCGTCGAGGCGGCCGGTTCGGCCGGCGACCTCCTGGTCGTCGGCTCGGGGCAGCGCGGCAGACGGCTCCCCCGGCTGAGACCGTCGGTGACCCGCTACTGCCTGGCCCACGCCCGCTGCCCCGTCCTCGCGGTCCCCCCGAACCCCCTCGAAGCCGAACTCGCCGCGCTGCACGACACCCCCTGCTCCCTGGCGCACCTGGCCAGCGCACGCAAGCGGTGACCGGGTGTCTTTCGGACTTTCGCAGGTGATTTCCCGACGGTGCCCGGTGCACCGCCCCCTCCCCCCCTAAGCTCTACACGCCTGTAGATCTACTGGGAAAAGGGGAACGCGCGTGGCTTCGATCGACCTGGACAAGGTGCTGGACAAGGCGTGGGCGGACAAGAGCGTGCCCGAGGTGCTGGCGGCGCCGGTGTCCGCACTCAAGGGCGTCTCGGACCGTCAGGGTGACCTGCTCAAGGAGGCGTTCGGCGTGGTGACGGTCGCCGATCTCGCCGCACTGAAGTACGTCGGGTGGGCGCAGGCCCTGGCTGCGCTGGACGCGGCGAAGTAACGCCCGGCCGATGCGTACGGGTGTCGTGGACGCCCTCCTCCGCGACACCCCCGCACTCTCCGCCCGCCAGGGCGAAAAGACCTGCCGTGCCCTCAGCCCCGGCCCCTGGCCCGCCGTGACATCACCGCGCGCAGCACCCGGCGGCCCTCCGTGGACAGGTCCAGCGCCTTGCGGAGGCCGGCGCCGCTGCCCGCCGTGCCGGTGGTCTCCGCGAGGATCTCCAGGATCCGGACCTGCCGTTCCAGCTCCCCCGCGACCAGCGGGCCCACGGCGGCGGGTTCACCGCCGCGGGCCGCCTTGAGCAGGTCCTCCTCGTCCGCCGGCACGTCCCCGTCCGGGGCGTCGAACCGGCCGTGGACCCGGAGCGCGACCAGCGAGCAGGCGTCGGCCCACTCCCGCAGCGGTACGACGGCGAAGTCGGAGGGGGCCGCGCCGAGCATGGCCCGGACGAGCGCGGCCGGGCCGTCGGGGACCGACGCCTGCTCCATCGCCGTGCGCACCGCCGCGAGCCGGATGGCCCAATCCTGCCCGTCCTCGCAGCTCGCCCAGAGCGGGCGCAAGGGCTCCGCCTCCGGCCCCGCGAGCAGCGGCAGGCAGCGTTCCAGGCAGGCCACGGCACCGGCGGCCAGCGCGCGCTCGTCGGCCCGTCCGATCAGTTCCAGCAGACTCATCGACGTCTCCCTCGGTCTACCGGATACTGCGCCGAATGGCCGAAAATCGTCACTTTGGCGCGGCTGTCACTTGTGTGCCCCCGGGACCGGGGCCGGTGCCGGGCCGTCAGGCACCCGGCCGTGCAGGGCGCGTTCGACCTGCATCCCCGTCACGGCACGCACGTAGAGGACGGCGAGGACAGCGGCCACGATGTCCACCGCGTCGGAGGCCGCCACCAGACCCGCGGCCCGCACGACCTCCTCCGCGTCCACGGCCCGGTCCCACAGGCGCTCGGTGACCCGGGTGCAGAGGAGGCTCACGACCCACGCGCCCCACCAGAGGTTGAGCGGGGCCCGGGGAACGGTGCGCCACCCACCGTCCGGGCGGGTCTGCGCGCTGGCCTCCCACACCCCGCTCGCGACGCGGTAGGGGAACCAGAAGTTGGCGATCGGAACGAACCAGCCGCCCACCGCCCAGCCCGGGCCCATGCGCTGCACGGACGGGTCGAAGACCTCGGCATTCCGGCGGGTCCGGTGGAACCAGATGATGAAGACGACACCGGTGGCCAGCAACGCCCCACCCTGGGAGAGCGCCGCGATGCCGTACAGCGTCTCGGCCGTGCGGCCGTCCCCCACGTAGATGTTCAGGGCGCCGCCCGCCTCCACCTGCTGCCAGAGGCCGCGCAGATGCAGTCCGGTGCCGATGGCGAACAGGTCGGCGGCGATCACCAGGCCGAGCAGCGCCGTCACCGCCCGGGCGAGGCCGACGGGCGAACGCGGCCAGGTGGCCACGCCCCAGCCCCCGGGCCCGGCGACCGGGGGCATGAGACCGTCCGGCAGCGGGGGCCGCGTGCCCGAGCAGAAGGTGCACAGGCCGTCGTCGGTGACGGCCGTTCTGATACGGCAACGGGTACAGAGCACGGAGAAGTCCCCCCGGGACGCGGTGTGGGTGCACGGCCGCGCGTCCCTCCCCAGGAGCGCGCGGCCGATGAAGCGCAGGCCGGCGGCTGCCGGGCTGTCCGTCCCGCATCTTCGCAGGTGGGGGCGGTGAGGGACAGCCTTTTCAGCAGCGGCCCGCGCTCACCCCGCGCTGCCGGTCCGCTCCGCCAGTTCCTGGAACTGCGCCCAGCTCAGCGCCGGCTTCCGCGGGTCCCACAGCTTCTGCGAGGTCGCCACGAGCGGCATCCTGATGCCGTCGGCCACCTGCTCGGTGGTCTGCGCGTTCGGCAGGTCGCCCCAGACGGCGAACCGGCCGCCGAGGATCTGCTTCGAGTAGCGCTCGGCCACGGGTTCGGTGCCGCGCAGGACCAGCGGGGTCCACTGTTCGTAGATGCGCTCGCCGGTCGGGTAGACGAACTCGTTGGGCTCGCCGAGCACGTAGTACAGGAACTCGTCGTTGAGGTTCAGCATCTTGTAGCCCTCGGCGAGGTACTCCTGCGGCGGGCGGGCGCCGATCTCCTTGCCGGTCCAGTACTCGATCTCGATGTTCTCGTCGGCCTTGACCTTCGTGCCGCGGAAGAGCCCGTCGTTCCAGGCCTTCGCGGTCCGGCCCTTGGGGACGACGACGTCCGCGCGGTCGTTCAGCCAGCTGGTGGCCAGGTCCTCGATGGTGGCGTCGGCGCCGTGCTTCTCCTCGGCGGCCCGCTGGAGCTGGGGGTAGGAGGCGGCGGGGTTCTGGACGGTCAGCGCCTGGTACTCGTCCGCGCCGAGGTGCCAGAAGCGGCCCGGGAAGAGTTCGGTGTACTCCTCCAGGAGTTCGTCGATGAGCTTGGCCGCGGCCGGCTTGGAGATGTCGATGGAGCCCTTCGACTCGACGCCCGCGGTGTTGCGGAGCTGGAGGTCGGGGTGGGCGGCCAGCACCGCGCCGAGGTGTCCGGGCGAGTCGATCTCGGGGACGACCTCGATGTGCCGGCTGTTGGCGAGGCCGACGATGCGGCGCACCTCGGCCTGGGTGAGGGCCTCGTCGGAGACCACCTCCGGGTGGGACTTCGACTCGATCCGGAAGGCCTGGTCGTCGGAGAAGTGCAGACCGAGCTGGTTGAGCTTGAGGTCGCCCATCTCGCGTATGCGGTCCTCTATCCACTCCGCGCTGTAGTGCTTGCGCGCGATGTCGAGGTTGAGCCCGCGCTGCGGCCGGTCCGGCCGGTCGTTGACGACGCCCTCGGGGACCGTGCCGTCCGCCGTGAGCGACTGCTTGAGCGTCCGGGTGCCGTAGAAGACGCCCGACTCGTCGGGGCCGGTGATCTTCACCTTCCGGTCGCTCACGGTGAGCTTGTACGACTCGGCGGGACCCGCGTCCTTGGCGCCGAGCGCCAGCTCGACGTCTCCCGCGCCGGCCGGCTCGGCGCCCCGGTAGCGGATCTTCAGCTCCTTGGCGATCAGCTGCGCCTCGTCGGCGAGCGCCTGGCTGCCCTTGGCGATGACGACGGAGCTGTCCTTGCCCGGCTGCCAGCCGGGCCCGCGGGCCGCGGTGTGCTCGCGCACCGCGGGAATCGCGCTCGGGGTGCTGGACATCGGGTAGCTGCGGGAGGGCGACGGGGCGGCGGCCTCGGCGGAGGTTCCGGAGGGCGACGCCGTGTCACCGGACGGCCCGCTGCCGGAACCGTCCGGCCAGACGACGACGGTGAGGACGACGGCGGCTGCGGCCGTGACAGCCGCGCCGGTGACAAGGGCACCACGCGAGGGCGACATCGGGCAGATTCCTCCGTTGAAGGGTCAAGGACGGGTGAAACGAGTGAATAGGGTGCAAGGCTGGCATTTTTGCCGCCGCCTCGCCCATCGAGAACGGCGAGCGACCGGACGGAACCCCGGCCGACGCAGGTCAGGCGTCCATCACACGTTCCGAAACTCTCCCGTTCGGGTGATTCTTCTGCGGTCCGTCGGACGGCCGCCGACCGATCTCGTTAGCGTTGCGGAACATTCGTCTCCCTCTTCACTCCCACCCCGCGCAACCTCCTTGCGCCCCCGCCTGTCTTTCAGGGACGGAAGACCTTCACGTACCCCCGGTGGGCCCTTCGCGGAATCACCGGGACCACCGGGTCACAGCTGTCATCGATACGAGGAGTCCACGCTGTCCAGGTCCAGCGAGTCCCCCGCCGGCCTGCCGAAGCAATCAGCGCCCCCGGCCGGCCGGTCGGCCGTGCCCGTGCAGCCACGCCCCCCGGTCCCGGCCGAAGCCCCGGTTCCCGCCGAAGCCCCGGCGGCGCAGCCCGCCGAGGGAGCGCCGGCCGATCATGCCGTCGGCCTGGCCCATTTCAACAGCCTCCCCTTCGCCGCCGCCGAGGCGGCCTTCCTGGAGTGCTGCGGCAGTCTGCGCTGGGCCCACCGGATGGCCGCCCACCGCCCCTACCCCGATCTCGGCGCTCTACTGGCCGCCTCCGACGAGGCGGGCTACGACCTCGCGGCCGGCGACATCGCCGAGGCTCTGGCCGCGGAACCGGCCCCCTGCCTGCACCACGACGCGCCCCGCGCCGCCCATCTGGCGCTGCGGGCCGCGCACGCGGCGTACGAGAGCAGGTTCGGCCACACCTTCGTGATCTGCCTGGACGCCTACGGGCCCTCCCAGCACGTGGACCAGGTGCTGGCCGGGATCCGGGTCCGGATGGAGCACGAGGTGGACGAGGAGCGGGCGGTCACCGCCGAGGAGCTGCGCCGACTCGCCCGGAGCCGGATCGTCGAGCTGATGACCGCGGGCCCCGGGCAGGAGCGGTGAGCGAGGGCTCCAGGGCCTGACCGACAAGGCGCTCTCTAGCCCGTACGTGCCTGTTTGATTGCCACTTTGATCACACCAGAGCCCCCCGCGCGAACGAACCGACAAAGCGTCGCTACGATGGCCGGGGCCGGTGGACCGTACCCGGCCGGGTCAGACCGACAGTCAAGCCGGCCGACCCCAATCCCCGCTCCCGGAGGGTTCTTCCGTGCCGGCTGGAACGCTGTACCGCGGCCGGGAAGGCATGTGGTCGTGGGTGGCTCATCGAGTCACCGGTGTCCTCATTTTCTTCTTCCTGTTCGTACATGTCCTGGACACCGCTCTTGTCCGCGTCTCCCCCGAGGCCTACGACGACGTCGTGGCCACGTACAAGACGCCGATCGTCGCGCTCCTCGAATACGGCCTGGTGGCCGCGATTCTCTTCCACGCGCTGAACGGTCTCCGGATCATCGCCGTGGACTTCTGGGCCAAGGGCCCGCGCCTCCAGAAGCAGATGCTCTGGACCGTGCTGGGCATCTGGATCGTGCTGATGGTCGGGGCGCTCTACCCCGTCCTCGGTCACGCCGTACGCGACGTCTTCGGGAGCTGAGGCCCATGTCCAGCGAGACTTCTTCCGCAGCCGCGATCGGCGACGTCGAAGGCGTGAGCCTGTTCGACGTCGACAACCCGGCCCCGGTGATCGAGCCCCCGCGCAAGCGCACGAGCAAGACGCCCAAGGCCTCGCGCGGCAATTTCGAGATGTACGCCTGGCTCTTCATGCGCCTGTCGGGCATCCTCCTGACCGTCCTCGTCATCGGTCACCTGCTGATCCAGCTGGTGCTCGACGGCGGCGTCTCCAAGATCGGCTTCGCCTTCGTGGCGGGCCGCTGGGCCTCGCCGTTCTGGCAGGCCTGGGACCTGATCATGCTGTGGCTCGCCATGCTCCACGGCGGCAACGGCCTGCGTACGGTCATCAACGACTACGCCGAACGGGACAACACCCGCTTCTGGCTGAAGATGCTCCTGTACACCGCCACGGTGTTCACCGTCCTGCTGGGCACGCTGGTGATCTTCACCTTCGACCCGAACATTCGCTAGGCGCCGGGACAGAGGGACCAGAGGAAACCATGCAGATCCACAAGTACGACACCGTCATCGTCGGCGCCGGCGGCGCCGGCATGCGCGCGGCCATCGAGTCGACCAAGCGCAGCCGTACCGCCGTGCTGACGAAGCTCTACCCCACCCGCTCCCACACGGGCGCCGCGCAGGGCGGCATGGCCGCCGCGCTCGCCAACGTGGAGGAGGACAACTGGGAGTGGCACACCTTCGACACGATCAAGGGCGGCGACTACCTGGTCGACCAGGACGCCGCCGAGATCCTCGCGAAGGAGGCCATCGACGCCGTCCTCGACCTGGAGAAGATGGGCCTGCCGTTCGGCCGCACGCCCGAGGGCAGGATCGACCAGCGCCGCTTCGGTGGTCACACCCGTAGCCACGGCGAGGCCCCGGTCCGTCGGGCCTGCTACTCGGGCGACCGCACCGGCCACATGATCCTCCAGACGCTGTACCAGAACTGCGTCAAGGAGGGCGTGGAGTTCTTCAACGAGTTCTACGTCCTGGACCAGCTGATCACCGAGGTCGACGGGGTCAAGAAGTCCGCCGGCGTCGTCGCGTACGAGCTGGCGACCGGCGAGATCCACGTCTTCCAGGCGAAGTCGGTCATCTACGCCTCCGGCGGCACCGGCAAGTTCTTCAAGGTGACGTCGAACGCGCACACCCTGACCGGTGACGGCCAGGCCGCCTGCTACCGGCGCGGTCTGCCGCTGGAGGACATGGAGTTCTTCCAGTTCCACCCGACGGGCATCTGGCGCATGGGCATCCTGCTGACGGAGGGCGCCCGTGGTGAGGGCGGCATCCTCCGCAACAAGGACGGCGAGCGCTTCATGGAGAAGTACGCGCCGGTCATGAAGGACCTCGCGTCCCGTGACGTCGTCTCGCGCTCCATCTACACGGAGATCCGTGAGGGCCGCGGCTGCGGTCCCGCCGGTGACCACGTGTACCTGGACCTGACGCACCTGCCGCCGGAGCAGCTGGACGCCAAGCTCCCGGACATCACGGAGTTCGCGCGGACGTACCTCGGCATCGAGCCCTACACGGACCCGATCCCGATCCAGCCGACCGCGCACTACGCCATGGGCGGCATCCCGACCAACGTCGAGGGCGAGGTGCTGGCCGACAACACCACCGTCGTCCCGGGCCTGTACGCCGCCGGCGAGGTCGCCTGTGTCTCCGTGCACGGCGCCAACCGCCTGGGCACCAACTCGCTGCTCGACATCAACGTCTTCGGCAAGCGCTCCGGCATCGCGGCCGCCGAGTACTCCGTGAAGAACGACTTCGTCGAGCTTCCCGAGAACCCGGCCCAGCTGGTCCAGGACCAGGTCGAGCGGCTGCGCAACTCGACGGGCACGGAGCGGGTCGCCGAGCTGCGCACGGAGCTCCAGGAGTGCATGGACGCCAACGTGATGGTGTTCCGCACCGAGCAGACCATCAAGACGGCGGTCGCCAAGATCGCCGAGCTGCGCGAGCGCTACCTGAACGTGTCCGTCCAGGACAAGGGCAAGCGGTTCAACACCGACCTGCTGGAGGCCATCGAGCTGGGCAACCTGCTCGACCTGGCCGAGGTCATGGCGGTCTCCGCGCTCGCCCGCAAGGAGTCCCGCGGCGGTCACTACCGCGAGGACTACCCCAACCGCGACGACGTCAACTTCATGCGCCACACCATGGCGTACCGCGAGGTGGCCGCCGACGGCGTCGAGTCGATCCGGCTCGACTACAAGCCGGTCGTGACGACCCGCTACCAGCCGATGGAGCGTAAGTACTGATGGCTACCCCGACCCTGGACAAGACCGACAACGCCGAGGCCGGCTTCGCCGACTCGCCGTTCATCACAGCCACGTTCCGGATCCGCCGCTTCAACCCCGAGGTGTCGGACGAGGTCCAGTGGCAGGACTTCCAGATCGAGATCGACCCGAAGGAGCGTGTCCTCGACGCCCTTCACAAGATCAAGTGGGAGCTCGACGGAACCCTGACGTTCCGCCGTTCCTGCGCCCACGGCATCTGTGGTTCCGACGCGATGCGGATCAACGGCAAGAACAGGCTCGCCTGCAAGACGCTGATCAAGGACATCAACCCGGACAAGCCGATCACGGTGGAGGCCATCAAGGGCCTCACGGTCCTCAAGGACCTCGTGGTCGACATGGACCCGTTCTTCCAGGCGTACCACGACGTCATGCCCTTCCTCATCACCAAGGGGAACGAGCCGACCCGCGAGCGTCTGCAGTCCCCCGAGGACCGCGAGCGGTTCGACGACACCACCAAGTGCATCCTGTGCGCCGCGTGCACGTCCTCGTGCCCGGTGTTCTGGAACGACGGCCAGTACTTCGGCCCGGCGGCGATCGTCAACGCGCACCGCTTCATCTTCGACTCGCGCGACGAGGCCGGCGAGCAGCGCCTGGAGATCCTCAACGACCGTGACGGCGTGTGGCGTTGCCGCACCACGTTCAACTGCACGGACGCCTGCCCGCGTGGCATCGAGGTCACCAAGGCGATCCAGGAGGTGAAGCGCGCGCTCATCACGCGTCGCTTCTGACCTTCCCGTAACTCCTGTTACGCCGACGGGCCCCGTCCCCGCAGCCTCACCGCTGCCGGGGGCGGGGCCTGTTGCTGCACGGGGGCCCGTGCGGGCGGTACGGTTCAGCGGAGCTGAAGACCGAGAAGGAACGGGGATCGTCGTGAGCGAGCCGAATCCGTACGCGGACGACGCGTACAAGTGGGGCCCGCCCCAGCAGCCGGGCCACCAGCCCACTGTCGCGGACGGCCAGGCGTACGGCTATCCGAACCCGGGCGGCGCTCCGGCGTACGGCTATCCGCAGCCGCTGCCGGAGTCCGCGACCCAGCCGGGGCCGGGTTACGGGTACCCCCAGCACGGTCAGCCGACGATGCCCGGCCAGTACCTCCCGGTGCCGCAGGGCGTGCCGGGCCAGGGCGGGGTGCCGGTGCTGTCGATCGGCGACATCACCGTGATGAACGACGCGATCGTCACCCCGTCCGGGTCGATGCCGCTCAAGGGCGCGGTCTGGACGGCGACGGACATGTCGCGTACGGAGGAGAAGATCCCGGCGCACGCGATCGTGCTGGCGATCATCTTCGCGCTGTTCTGCCTGATCGGGCTGCTGTTCCTGCTGATGAAGGAGAAGCGGACCACCGGCTTCGTGCAGGTCACGGTGACCAGTGGCGGCCGGCACCACTCCACGATGATCCCGGCGATGGGCCCGCACACCTTCCCGGCGGTCATGGGCCAGCTCAACCAGGCCCGCTCCATGAGCATCTGAGCCACGGGCCCGCCCATGGCACGCTTCGCGCACACGGTCACCGTCGCGGCCCTGGACCGGGGCTGGTTCGAGGAGGCCGCCGGCGCGCTGGTGGACCTCCTCGACGCCTCCCGGGAGGGCCCGGGCGGATCGGTCGTGCTGGCGGACGGGCGGGCGGTGGAGGGCCTGCGGCTGCTGAAGGGGCGTCATCTGCGGTCGGGGGCGCGGTACGGGGAGGTCACGGCGGCGCCCGAGGGGGCCGGGAAGGCCGGTAGGGCCGCGGAGACGGCCGACGGCCCGGCGGCGCTCGCGTCCGGGGCGGGTGACTCCTCCACGACGCCCTCGTCCGTCGTCCTGCGCGCCTGGCGGCCGTCGCACTCCGTCGAGGTGGAGAGCCTCGTCGTGGAGGACGGCATGTCCCTGAAGCTGGGGCTGCGGCTGACCGAGCCCCGCAGGCCCCGCTCGGTGGAGATCTCCCTGTCGGGGCATCAGCCCGGGGGTGGCTCGCTGTACCGCTTCTCGGGGCGCGGCAAGGCCGATCTGGCGGCCTGGTGGGCGGCGGTGGACCGGCTGCCCGGCGCTCCACCGGCCGTCCGGCCTCCGGTCTCCGGGCGGGCCGTGCACCGGCTGGCCAAGGCCCGTCTCGCCCTCACCCCGCGCCCGGCCGAGGACGGCTCGTGGCGGATCACCGTCGCGCTGAGCGTGCGCGGGCGGTGGCTGCTGCGGCCGGTGGGCGCGGTGGCCCTGCTCTTCGCCCGGGGCCCGGTGGAGCGGGGTCTGCGGGAGGCGGCGGAGAGCGCGGCCCGGGAGTGGAACACGGCGCTCGCGGAGCTGGCGCCGTTGCACGGCGAGGCGTTGCGCGCGGAGATCGCTGACGCGCTGGTGAACCCGGACGGGCCCGAGGCCCTCTGACCGACCCCCGTAGCCCCCTTCTTGAACATGTTCAAGAAGGGGGCTACAGTCATGCCCAAGAGCAGTTTTGAACGCGTTCAAGGGAGGGTGGGGCATGGACCTCACTGTTGTCGCGTACGTCATCTACCTGCTGATCAGCGTGGCGCTCACCGTCTGGGTCGCCCGCACGCTCAGCCGCAACGGGCGGATCTTCCTCGCCGATGTGCTGCACGGGAACGAGAAGCTCGCCGACGCCGTGAACCACCTGCTGGTGGTCGGCTTCTATCTGGTGAACCTCGGGTTCGTCACGCTGTATCTGAAGAACGCCGGCGGGGTGGCCGACGCCCGCGAGCTGTTCGAGGCCCTCTCGGTGAAGGTCGGCGTCGTCCTGCTGGTGCTCGGCGTGATGCACCTGGGCAATGTGTGGGTGCTCAGCCGGATCCGCCGCCGCAGCGCCCTGGAGCGCGAGCAGACCCCGCCGGTCCCGCCGCAGGGCTGGACCCCGCCGGCGGCCCAGAGCCCCTGGACCGCTCCCGCGGCCGGCCGGTGAGCCCGGTGGCCGAGGCAGCGCCCACCGAGCCGGCGGACCGGGCGCCCGAGGCGGCGCCCACCGTGTCACCGGGCCAGGCGCCCGGGCCCACGGCCTCGCCGGGGCCCGCGCCGCACGCCGTCGCCTGGCCCGGCCCCGTACGGCGGCTCACCGTGCTCTACGACGCGCAGTGCCCGCTCTGCGTCCATCTGCGGGGCTGGCTCCAGCGGCAGCGGCAGCTCGTGCCGCTGGATCTCGTCCCGGCCGGATCGGCCGAGGCGCGGCGGCGGTTCCCGGAGCTGGACCATGCGGCGACGCTCCAGGAGATCACCGTGGTCGGCGATCTGGGGCAGGTCTACCGGGAGACGGCCGCCTGGATCGTCTGCCTGTGGGCATTGGCCGGGTACCGCGCCCGCGCCCACTGGCTGACCACCCCGGCCGGGCGGCCCTTCGCGCGGGGCACCGTGCTGGCCGCCGCCCGCTACCGCTCGATGGCGGTCCCACCCTGCGCGCCCGGGGCCCGCGAGTGCGCCGCCCCGCCCGGCGGCGGGTGGGGTCCCCGATAACCTTGGGCCCGTGGTGAAGGAAGAGAAGAACGTGCAGGAGAAAAGGCCGGCCAAGGCCGCGAAGAGCGAGCAGACCCGCACGCTGATTCTCGAAACGGCGCTCCGGCTCTTCGCGGAGCGGGGCTACGACCGGACGACCATGCGGGCCATCGCCCAGGAGGCGGGCGTCTCGGTCGGGAACGCCTACTACTACTTCTCCTCGAAGGAGCACCTGGTCCAGGGCTTCTACGACCGGATCGCCGACGAACACGCGACGGCGGTCCGGCCGGTGCTGGAGGGCGACCGGGATCTGACCGTACGGATCAGGGGCGTGCTGCTGGGCTGGCTGGACGTGGCGGAGCCGTACCACCGCTTCGCCGCCCAGTTCTTCAAGAACGCGGCCGATCCGGACAGCCCGCTCTCCCCGTTCTCGGAGGACTCGGCGGCCGCCCGCGACGCGGCGATCTCCATCCACGAGCGCTGCATCGCCGGGGCGGACGTCAAGAGCGACCCGGAACTGGCCCCACTGCTGCCGCAGTTGATGTGGCTGATGCAGATGGGTCTGGTGCTCTTCTGGGTGTACGACCGCAGCGAGGGCGCCGAGCGCAGCCGTCGGCTCGTCGAGCGCACCGCACCGATCGCCGCCCGGGCCATCGCGCTCTCCCGGTTCCGGGTGCTGCGCCCGCTGGTGCGGCAGGTCCACGGGCTGCTGGTGGAGTTCCTGCCGGGTGCCGACACGGGTACGGCGACGGCCGGGGCGGGGCCCCGGCCGTCGGACTGACGTCACACCACAGCGGTGCCCCCGGCCGGCGGCCGGGGGCAGACCGTCAGATCCAGGCCAGTTCCCACAGGCGCCACGTGCCGGTGCCGTCGGAGAGGTACTGGGATCCCGCGACCTCGGACTTGGCGACGACGTAGTCCTTCTTCTGCCACAGCGGCAGCAGCGGGACGTCCTCGCCGACGAGCGCCTGCATCTCCTTGAAGTCGCCCGAGGTGCGGCTGCGGTCGCTGAACTGCTGCGTGGCGGCGATCAGCTGGTCCATCTTCTTGCTGGAGTAGCCGCTGTGCAGGACGTTGCCGGTGCCGACGAGCGGCTGGCTGAAGGTGTCGGGGTCCGGGAAGTCGGGGAACCAGCCGACGGTGTACATGTCGTACTTACCAGCCGCGTATTCCTTCTGGTACTTCGTCCACTCCACGGCCTGGACCGAGACCTTGAACAGCCCGTCCTTCTCCAGCTGGCGGCGCAGCTCGGCGGTCTCCTTGGTGTACATGTCGCCCTCGCGGTAGGCGAAGTCGATGGCGACCGGCGTCTGCACCCCGGCCTGCTCCAGCATCTCCTTGGCGCGCGCCGGGTCGGAGGAGGGGTAGGCGTCGAAGAACGGGGTGCTGTGCCCGATGTAGCCGGTGGGGATCAGCGAGTACAGCGGGTCGACGGTGCCCTGGTAGACGTTCCGGACCAGCGGCCCCCGGTCGAGGAGCGCGGCGACGGCCTGGCGGACCTTCTTCTTCCCGAACGGCGAGTCCTCCCGGGAGTTGAAGATGATGTTGCGGATCTCGGCGCTGGCCGCCTCGGTCACGCGCACGTCCGGGTCGTTGACGTTGAGGTCGGCGAGCGTCTCGGACGGCAGCTGGCGGTGGGCGATGTCCACCTCGTCGTTGTCCCAGGACGTCTGCAGTTCCTCGGAGGTCTTGAAGTAGCGGATGTTGACCGCTTCGCCGGTCTTCTTGAGCGCGCCCCGGTACTTCAGGTTCGGCACCAGCTCGGCGCTCTTCCCGGGCTCGTACGCCTTGAGGACGTACGGACCGGAACCGTCGACCTGGTTGCCCGCGCGGAGCTTGTCCCCGGGGTACTGGGTCGGGTCGACGATCGCCCCGGCTCCCGTCGCGATCTTCTGCGGGAAGGTCGCGTCCCGGCCGGACAGGTTGAACGTGATCGTGCGGCCCTCGGTCGACACCGACTTGAGCGTCGGGAAGAGACCCGCGGGGCCGACCTCCGACTTGATCCGGAAGATCCGGTCGAAGGAGTGCTTGACGTCCTCGGCGGTGATCTTGCGGCCGTTGGAGAAGGTCAGGTCGTCACGGAGCTTGCACTGGTACGTCTGGAGCTTCTGCCCCACGAACCCGCAGCTCTCGGCGGCGTCCGGTTCCGGCGTGACGGCGTTGGGCTTGAACGTCATCAGCGACTGGTAGATGTTGCTGTAGATCGCCCAGGAGCCGGCGTCGTAGGCGCCGGCCGGGTCGAGCGAGGTGACGACGTCCGACGTCCCGACCGTGATCGCGTCGTTCTTCGCCTCCCCCGACGGGAGCAGTTGCCAGGCACCGACGCCCGCTATGACCAATACCGCGAGAATCGCGAGAATCCGTACCCGGACCGACCGCATTGCCGTGCTCTCCCTTACCAGCCCCACCTCGGCGGTCGCGTTTGTGACGCGCACGTCGCCGCATGTTCGCGCTTACCCAATCACACGATTTTCACATCTGGAAGAGTAAATGGTGCACTCACAGCCTTTTATTGGACACGTGCGGGAAGCCCTGTCCGAAAAGGCTGTTTCCTGCCTTCCACCTGCGGGTTTCCGTAGCTGACGGTGACGCTTCGGTGTGGATTTCATGATGGCGGGCCGGAGCGTTCCGGACCGTCGCACCCGCAACGCGACTACGCCTGACGGGAGGCCAGTTCCACGACCGTGATGTCGGACGGGGCGCCGACCCGGACGGGCGGGCCCCAGGCGCCCGCGCCGCGCGAGACGAAGAGCTGGGTGTCGCCGTACCGTTCGAGGCCGGCGACCGTGGGGTTGGCCAGCTCGGCGAGGTAGTTCCCGGGCCAGAGCTGACCGCCGTGGGTGTGGCCGGAGAGCTGCAGGTCGACACCGTGCTCGACGGCGTCGTGGATGACGACCGGCTGGTGCGCCATCAGGACCGCGGCGCGGCCCCGGTCCCGGTCGCCCAGAGCGCGGCCGAAGTCGGGCCCCTGTCCCTCGGTCTCGCCCGCGATGTCGTTGACGCCGGCGAGGTCGAAGCCCTCGATCTCGACCCGGGCGTTCTCCAGCGGGACGAGCCCGAGTTCGCGGACGTGATCGACCCACTGCTCGGCGCCGGAGAAGTACTCGTGGTTGCCGGTGACGAAGTAGCTGCCGTGCCGGGCGCGCAGGCCGGCCAGCGGTTCGGCGGCGGAGCCGAGGTCCGCGACGGACCCGTCGACGAGGTCGCCGACGACGGCGACCAGGTCGGGCGAGGTCGCGTTGATCGTGTCGACGATCCGGCGGGTGTGGGCGCGGCCGAGGATCGGGCCGATGTGGATGTCGCTGACCACGGCGATCCGGAAGCCGTGGGCGGCGCGGGGCAGTTTGGCCAGCGGGACGGTGATCCGCCGGACGCTCGGCCCGCGCAGCACGCCGTATGCGCCGTACCCGACGGTCGCGAGCCCGGCGGCGGCCGCCGCGCCGCCGACGACCCGGGAGACGAAGAGCCGGCGGGAGGGCTGGGGGACGAGGGCGGGCGCGGGGGTGGTGCCGGGCGGGGCAGAGGCGGTGGCCGCCGCTTCCGCTTCCGGTTCCGCCACCGGGTCGGGAGCGTCGCATGCCGTACGCGCCACCGCTTCCGGCGGGGCGGAGACCCCGGTCGATCCGGACGTCACGAGCTTCTCGGTACGGGGGCGGGTCTCGTCCGGGACCTCCGTGGGGGTGCCGGACGTCTCCGCGGGGGTTCCGGAAGCCGTTCCGCTTTCCGCCCCGGTCCGCGCCGCGTCACGCCGGGCGAGGACCCGCAGGAGCACCGGGCGTACGACCTCGCCCACGAGCAGCGCCAGCGTCAGGTAGAGCAGGCAGGCCAGCCACAGGAAGCCCGGCCAGGCCAGCACCTGCTGGAGCCAGAAGGGGGCGCCCACCCGGCCGGACGTCATGGCGCCGACACTCAGCAGGGGCAGGACGAAGGCGGCGACGGTGCCCGCCCGGCGCAGCCGGCTGCCGGGCGCCGTCGTGTCACCGACGAAGCGCCGCCACACGTACCGGTGCACGGCGCCGAGCAGCGCCAGCACCACGAGCCCCACCAGAGCGAAGACCACTGCAGCCATCCGAGCTTCCCCATGTTCCCGTCGTCATGCGCGTGTGTCGCGCAAAGCCCGGACTCCGCGCAACCCGATCACGCCGACCGCCGTCCCCAGAAGAAAGGACGTGATGGCGAGCAGCAGGTGCACCCAGAAGTACCCGGTCGGTTCGCCCGCGTCGTCGAAGGCGAGCCCGCTGCCGTCCTGCCACAGGTTCTTGACGAAAGTGATCCAGATGAACCAGCTCCACACCCCGAAAGCGAGCAGGAACCAGGACACGCGGCGGCTGAGCTTCATGGGTCCAGTATCGCCGTCGTCCCCGGGCCCCCTCCTCCGGGGTGGCGTCCGAACGGGGCCGTCCTGGCGTTCCCTGCGGCGGGTCAGCCGGTCCGGGTCCGCATCCCCAACTTCGCCCTGTACGTTTCCGACCGTGCCTGCTCTGAAAAAGATCGCCCTCACGGTCACATCCGCCGCCTTGTTGTCCGGTTTCGTCCTCAGTCCGGCCGTTGCGGCCGACAAGGACAAGAGCGACGACAAACAGCCGAAGCCGCCGAGCACGATGTCCAGCCTCGGCGGGGAGCAGCTCGGCAAGGCCGGCACCCAGGTCAACCTGGGCGCGGGGGCGCCGGTGCTGCCGAAGAAGCTGTCGGGTCGGTCGTGGATCGTCGCGGACGCGGAGAGCGGGGACGTCCTGGCGGCGCACAACGCGCACTGGCGGCTGCCGCCGGCCTCCACCCTGAAGATGCTCTTCGCGGACACGGTGCTGCCCGCGCTCCAGCCCACCCAGACCCACAAGGTGTCGGAGAGCGAGCTGGCGGGGGTCGGCGAGGGCAGCAGCCTGGTCGGGATCAAGGAGGACCACACCTACACGGTCCACGACCTGTGGCTCGGGGTGTTCCTGCGGTCGGGCAACGACGCGGTGCACGTCCTCTCCGAGATGTACGGCGGTGTCCCGCAGACGGTGGCCGCGATGCAGAAGCACGCGGAGGAGCTCCAGGCCCTGGACACCGTGGTGGTCTCGCCCGACGGGTACGACGCACCGCGCCAGGTCTCCAGCGCGTACGACCTGACGCTCATCGCCCGCAGCGGGATGCAGAAGAAGGACTTCCGCGAGTACGCGGCGACCGCGTCGGCCGACTTCCCCGGCGAGAAGAAGAAGGGCAAGAAGCGCGAGTCGTTCGAGATCTCGAACACCAACCGGCTGATCACCGGGGACATCGGCGTGGACCCGTACAAGGGCATCGCGGGCGTCAAGAACGGCTACACCACCCACGCGGGCAACACCTTCACCGGCGTCGCCGAACGCAACGGCAAGGTCCTCCTGGTCACGGTGATGAACCCGTCGGCGGAGGAGAGCCACGCCGTCTACAAGGAGGCCGCCCACCTGCTCGACTGGGGCTTCGCCGCGAGCGGCAAGGTGACCCCGGTCGGCCAGCTGGTGCCGCCGAAGTCCATCGACACCGGAACCACCACCGGCGGCAAGGGCGCGGCGCCCGCCGCCGGCGCGGACCAGGGCACGGGGGGCCAGGAGGAGGCCACGCACGCCTCCGCGGCGAAGAGTTCCAGCGGGGTCGGGGTCGCCCTGGCGATCATCGGCGGCCTGTTGGTGGTCGTCGCCGCCGCGGCGTACCTGGTGAACCGCCGCTGGCCGCTGGGCGGCCGCACCAAGGCGGCGCCGGACGCCCCGGAGACGAAGGACGCGGCCGAGACGAAGGCCCCGGAAGCGGCGGAGACGGCCGAGCCGGTCGCCTCCGCCGGGAAGCCCGCCGACGGGCCCGCGGACAAGTCCTAGGTTCGGGTGGAGCCGCCGGGCGCCTCGGCCCCGGCGGCCTTCTGCTCCGCCCCTGCTTCCTTATCCGCCCCGGCTTCCGTCTCCGCCCCTGACCCCTCGTCCGGCTGTCCCACGCCCTCCTCCTCCTTGCTCCCGGTCGCCGTCCAGGCGGCGCAGAACAGCAGCAGCTTCGCCGTGAAGTTGATCCACAGGAGCAGGGCGATCGGCACGCCGAACGCGCCGTACATGCTCTTGCCCGCCACATCCCTCATATAGCTGCCGAGCAGCAGCTTGAGCAGTTCGAAGCCGACCGCCCCGACCAGCGCCGCGACCACCAGCCGCCGCCGGGGCGGCTCCACGCCGGGCAGCAGGGTCAGCAGATAGAGCAGCAGCAGGAAGTCGGCGACGACCGCGACCGCCAGCGCGGCCACCCGCAGCAGGATGCCGCCGGCCCCGTCCTCGGGGATGCCGATCTGGTCGGCGGTCCAGCCGACCGCCGTCGAGCCGACGGTGGAGACCGCCAGGGTGGCGAGCCCCGCGCCGCCGAGGCCGACCAGCAGCACGGCGTCCTTCACCTTGGCGACGACGGGGTTGGCCTCCTGGACGTCGTCCAGCTCCCAGACCGCGCGCAGGCATTCGCGCAGCGAGCCGACCCAGCCGACGCCGGTGAACAGCAGCAGCGCACCGGCCACCAGGCCGACCGTGCCCGCGTTGGCGACCAGACCGTCGATGCCGAGCTGGTCGGAGATGCCGGGCACCTGGTCGGCGAGCTTGTCCTTGATGGTGTCGAGCTGCTTGTCGCTCAGCAGGGCGGCGGCGATCGCCGCGCCGACCGCGATCAGCGGGAAGAGGGCGAGAAAGCTGATGAAGGTGATCGCCGCCGCGAGCCTGGCCCAGTGGACCCGGTCCAGCCGCTCGTAGGAACGCCAGGCGTGCGTCTCCATCAGCCGGGCGACCAGGGGCCCGATCACCGGGAGTTTCTTGAGCCAGTCCATGACGTCACGCGTACCCTCCTGAGCCCGGAACACCAGCGGCCCGCCCCGGACTCTCCCGGACGCGCCCGGCGGATCTCCGTCACCATGCGCTGACACTCACTCCATCACCCGTTCCGGTGAGCGAATTCACCAATGCCGCAAACGGGATTTCCAGGACGATACGGTCACCCTCATGTCCGTCGACACGGTGTCCTTGACCGGCTGGGGCCGCACCGCCCCGACGACCGCCGTGCGGTTCCGCCCCCGTGGTCATGAGGAGGCGGCCGCCGTCGTCCGGGGGCGCGGGCCCCGGGGTGTCATCGCGCGCGGGCTGGGGCGGTCGCCCGGGGACGCGGCGCAGAACGCGGGCGGCTCGGTGCTCGATCTGTCGGGCCTGGCCAGGATCGGCGGGGT
Source organism: Streptomyces globisporus (assembly GCA_014649555.1). Lineage (GTDB taxonomy): Bacteria > Actinomycetota > Actinomycetes > Streptomycetales > Streptomycetaceae > Streptomyces > Streptomyces globisporus. The sequence goes on from BMTG01000001.1 coordinate 879,822, forward strand.
GGACGCCGCCGCCGGCGTGGTGCGCTGCGACGCGGGGGTGAGCCTGGAGCGGCTGCTAGGGGTGCTGCTGCCGCTGGGCTGGCTGCCGCCGGTCCTGCCGGGAACCGGCAGGGTGACGGTCGGCGGAGCGATCGCCTCCGATCTGCCCGGGCCCGACCACCGGCTGGCGGGTTCGTTCGCCCGGCAGGTGAGCGCCCTGGAACTGCTCACCGCCGACGGCGAGGTGCGTACGGTGCTGCCGGGCACCGCCCTCTTCGACGCGACCGCCGGGGGCCTCGGGCTGACCGGGGTGGTCCTGGGCGCCACACTGCGCCTCCGGCGCGTCGGCACGGGGCTGATGTCGGTCTCCACCGAGCGCGCCGGGGACCTGGACGATCTGCTGGCCCGCTTCACGGCGGGCGGCGACCGGCTCCCGTACGCCTCCGCCTGGGTCGACCTGACGGCCCGGGGCCGTGCGACCGGGCGCGGGATCCTCACCCGGGGGGAGCACGCGACCCCTGATATGCGCCCGGCGCACGCGGGGCGCACTCGACTTTCCCAGCGCTCCGGGGCAGCGCCGGGGAGATCCCTCCTCCCCGGTCTCCCGCCGCTGCCGGGCGGGCTGCTGGGCCCGGCGGCCGCCGCCCTGTGCAACGAGGTCCGCTACCGCGGCTCGCCCCGCGCGCGGACCGGTGAGCTGCGCCCGGTGTCCGCCTTCTTCCACTCCTCGGACGCCCTCCCCGACGTACGCCCGCTCTACGGCCGGGGCGGTCTGGTGCGCTACCGGTTCACCGTCGGGTACGGCCAGGAGGAGACCCTGCACCGGGTGGTGCGCCGGATCGCGGCGCGCCGGAGCCCCGCCGTGCGAGCCGTCCTCCAGCGGTTCGGGGCGGCGGACCCCGGTCTGCTGTCGTTCGCCGCGCCCGGCTGGTCCCTGGAGCTGGATCTGCCTGCGGCCCTGCCCGGCCTGGGCCGCTTCCTCGACGGGGTCGACGAGGAGGTGGCCGCCGCCGGGGGCCGGGTCTGTCTGGCACAGGACTCCCGGATGCGGCCGGAGACGGTGGCCGCGATGTACCCGCGGCTGGCGGAGTTCCGGGAGCTGCGGGCGTGTCACGACCCGGCGGGAGCGTTCCGCTCGGACCTGTCGCGCCGGCTCGGACTCTGATCGTCCCCCAAAAGATCCCACCCCACCTGACCAGGAGCTTTCCGTGAAGGATGCCTTCGGCGCCCCGCAGTCCCTGCTCGTCCTCGGCGGCACATCGGAGATCGCCCTGGCCACCGCGCGCCGGCTGATCGCCCTGCGCACCCGCCGCGTCTGGCTGGCCGGGCGCCCCTCCCCCGCCCTGGACGCGGCCGCCGCCGAACTGCGCGGGCGCGGGGCCGACGTCCGTACCGTCGACTTCGACGCGCTCGACTCCGCCTCCCACGAGGTCACCCTCGGCAAGGTCTTCGCGGAGGGCGACATCGACGTGGTGCTGATGGCGTTCGGGGTCCTCGGCGATCAGGCGCGGGACGAGGAGGAGCCGATGGCCGCCGTCCGGGTCGCCCAGACCAATTACACGGGGGCGGTCTCGGCCGGGCTGGTGTGCGCCGGCGCACTGCAGGCGCAGGGGCACGGTTCGCTGGTGGTGCTGTCCTCGGTGGCCGGGGAGCGCGCCCGGCGCGCGGACTTCATCTACGGCTCCAGCAAGGCGGGGCTCGACGCGTTCGCCCAGGGGCTCGGTGACGCGCTCCAGGGGACCGGGGTGCAAGTGATGATCGTCCGCCCCGGTTTCGTACGGACGCGGGCCACGGCAGGGCTGCCGGAGCAGCCGCTCGCGACGGGGCCCGAGGAGGTCGCGGAGGCGATCGTCACGGGGCTGCGGCGGCGCTCGGAGACCGTGTGGGTGCCCGGTTCGCTCCGGGTGGTGATGGCGGCGCTGCGGCACGTGCCGCGCCCGCTGTTCCGCAGGTTGCCGGTCTAGGGAGGATCATCCGACGGGCGTCCGGCCCCGGGGGCGCTCAGGGCCGCAGTGACGAAGCCGAGGACGACGCCTCGATGGTGTAGCCGCCCTGGGCGGGGACGGCGGGCGCGCCGCCGCCTCCGCCGAACGGGAAGTCGCGGAGCTTGCGCCAGACGGCGTCCGGGCCCTGCTCGTACAGCGCGAAGGAACCGCAGGTCCAGGCCGCCTCGTAGTCGGCGAGCTCCTCGTAGGCCCGGTCCATGGCCTCCTCGGAGATGCCGTGGGCCACGGTGACGTGCGGGTGGTACGGGAACTGGAGCTCGCGGACCAGGGGCCCGGAGGCGTCCCGGACCCGCTTCTGGAGCCAGGAGCAGGCCGAGGCGCCCGCGACGACCTGGACGAAGACGACCGGGGAGAGCGGGCGGAAGGTGCCGGTGCCGGAGAGCCGCATCGGGAACGGGCGGCCGGCCGTGGCGATCGTCTCCAGATGCGCCTCGATCGCGGGCAGGTCCGCCGCGTCCGCCTCCGTCGGCGGGAGCAGGGTGACGTGGGTGGGAATGCCGAAGGCGGCAGGGTCCCCGAAGCTCGCGCGGCGTTCCTGGAGCAGGCTGCCGTAGGGCTCCGGGACCGCGATCGAAACGCCGAGCGTTACGGTCCCCACGTCGTTCTCCTCCGTCGTCGATGGTCGGTTTTCGGTCATGCCGCGCGGGCCGGGTGCCCGGCCCGCGCGTTCCGCCGCAAGTGTGACCCCTGCGGCCATGATCTCGCCAGGGTCCTTGGACTCAGTGCTTCGCGGGCAGGAAGCCCATCCGGTCGTACGTCTGCGCCAGCGTCTCCGCGGCGACGGCCCTGGCCTTCTCCGCTCCCTTGGCCAGGATGGAGTCCAGCGTCTCCGGGTCGTCCAGATATTCCTGGGTGCGGGCCCGGAACGGAGTGACGAATTCCACCATGGCTTCGGCCAGGTCGGTCTTCAGCGCGCCGTAGCCCTTGCCCTCGTAACTGCGTTCCAGATCCTCCACCGGGCTGCCCGAGAGGGTGGAGAGAATCGTGAGCAGGTTGCTGACGCCCGGCTTCTTCTCCTCGTCGAAGCGGATCACCGTGTCGGTGTCGGTGACCGCGCTCTTCACCTTCTTCGCGGTGACCTTCGGGTCGTCGAGCAGATTGATGAGGCCCTTCGGCGTGGAGGCCGACTTGCTCATCTTCACCGCCGGGTCCTGAAGGTCGAAGATCTTCGCCGTCTCCTTGAGGATGTACGGCGCGGGGACGGTGAACGTATGGCCGTACCGGCCGTTGAACCGCTCGGCGAGGTCGCGGGTCAGCTCGATGTGCTGGCGCTGGTCCTCGCCCACCGGGACCTGGTTCGCCTGGTAGAGCAGGATGTCGGCGACCTGGAGCACGGGGTAGGTGAAGAGGCCGACGGTGGCCCGGTCGGCGCCCTGCTTGGCGGACTTGTCCTTGAACTGCGTCATCCGGGAGGCCTCGCCGAAGCCGGTGAGGCAGTTCATCACCCAGCCGAGCTGGGCGTGCTCGGGCACATGGCTCTGGACGAAGAGCGTGCAGCGCTCCGGGTCCAGACCGGCCGCCAGCAGTTGCGCCACCGCGAGCCGGGTGTTGGCCCGCAGCTCGGCGGGGTCCTGCGGGACCGTGATCGCGTGGAGGTCGACGACCATGTAGAAGGCGTCGTGACTCTCCTGCAGCGCCACCCACTGGCGCACCGCGCCCAGGTAGTTGCCGAGGTGGAACGAGCCTGCGGTGGGCTGGATCCCGGAGAGCACGCGCGGACGGGCGGCCGCACCGGTGCGGCCCGTCTGCGGCTGGTCGGTGGGGAGCGAAGGGCGATCAGAGGCCATGCCTCCATTGTCTCAGGTACGGGGCCCATCTCCGGCAGCCGGTGCGGGGCGGAGAGGGCGCGTACCTGCAGAAGCCCGGAGCACGGGAGCGCACGGCTGAGACGAACCCCACATTCCGGCGCGCCCGGCGTGCGACGGCGGGCGCGCCGCCGGATGAAGGTTTCCCGGCGCGGGTCCCGGCCGACGATACAAAGTGGGCACCACCCGCCGCCCAGCCGCACGACGAACGGAGATCCCGTGTCGACCACGGAAAACGCCATCGCCTCCGCCGAGGCGCACAGCGCGCACAACTACCACCCGCTGCCGGTCGTCGTGGCCTCGGCCGAGGGCGCCTGGATGACCGATGTCGAGGGCCGCCGCTACCTCGACATGCTCGCCGGATACTCGGCGCTCAATTTCGGCCATGGCAACCGCCGTCTCATCGACGCGGCCAAGGCCCAGCTGGACCGCGTCACGCTGACGTCCCGGGCCTTCTACCACGACCGGTTCGCCGACTTCTGTACGGAGCTGGCGGCGCTGTGCGGCATGGAGGCGGTGCTGCCGATGAACACCGGGGCGGAGGCCGTGGAGACCGCGGTGAAGACCGCCCGCAAGTGGGGCTACCGGGTCAAGGGCGTACCGGACGGCATGGCCAAGATCATCGTGGCCTCGGACAACTTCCACGGCCGCACCACGACGATCGTCAGCTTCTCCACCGACCCGGAGGCGCGGGCCGACTTCGGCCCGTACACCCCGGGCTTCGAGATCGTGCCGTACGGGGATCTCACCGCGATGCGGGAGGCGATGACCGAGAACACCGTGGCGGTGCTGATCGAGCCGATCCAGGGGGAGGCGGGGGTGCTGGTGCCGCCGGCCGGCTACCTCCCCGGCGTACGGGAGCTGACCCGCGAGCGGAACGTGCTGTTCATCGCGGACGAGATCCAGTCGGGCCTGGGCCGGACCGGGAAGACGTTCGCGCTGGACCACGAGGGGGTGGTGCCGGACATGTATGTGCTCGGCAAGGCGCTGGGCGGCGGGGTGGTGCCGGTCTCCGCTGTGGTCTCGTCGGCGGACGTGCTGGGGGTGTTCCGGCCCGGTGAGCACGGCTCCACGTTCGGCGGGAACCCGCTGGCGTGCGCGGTGGCGCTGGAGGTGGTCGCGATGCTGCGGACCGGCGAGCACCAGCAGCGGGCGGCCGAGCTGGGCGACCATCTGCACCGGGAGCTGGGCCTGTTGGCGGGCGGCGGCGCGGTGGAGGCGGTGCGCGGCCGGGGGCTGTGGGCGGGGGTGGACATCGCTCCGGCGCTGGGCACCGGCCGGGAGATCTCCGAGAAGCTGATGGAGGAGGGGGTGCTGGTGAAGGACACCCACGGCTCGACGATCCGGATCGCCCCGCCGCTGGTGATCTCCAAGGAGGACCTGGACTGGGGCCTGGACCGGCTGCGTACGGTGCTGAGCGCCCGGTAAGGACGCGGATCCCACCGGAGGATTCAGAGGATGACGTGGGGCAGGAAGCGGGCGTACTCGTCCGTGACCGGCCCCGCCGACTCCCGGATGCCGAGCCCCGCCGCCTCGCCCTCGACGGTCCACGCGCCGAGCACCACCCGGTTGCCGTCGATCGCGGGCAGCGGGGCCAGCTCCTGGTAGCAGCACGGCTCGTCGCGCAGGACCGGCGGGGAACCGGGCCCGTGCAGGTCGACCCCGGCGCCCTCGCGGCCGAGCAGCGGCTTGGAGACGTACCCCGCCCCGCCGGGCCCCGCCAGCTCGCGCGGTCCGTCGAGATAGGCGGGCAGCAGGTTCGGGTGGCCGGGATACAGCTCCCAGAGGATCGCCAGCAGCGCCTTGTTGGAGAGGAGCATCTTCCAGGCGGGCTCGATCCAGCAGGTGGTTCCGGAGCCGCCCCCGTTGTCGAGGGTGTCCAGCACCTGCGGGCCGAAGCGGTCCGTGGCCAGCCACTCCCAGGGGTAGAGCTTGAAGCAGCTGCGGATGAAGCGCAGCCGGTCGTCGACGAACCGGCCCGACAGCCGGTCCCAGCCGATCTCCTCGACCGACAGCGCGTGTGTCTCCAGACCGGCCTGGTCGGCGGTCTCGCGCAGATACGCGACCGTCATCAGGTCCTCGCCGATCTCGTCGCCCTCGGAGTGGACGAAGTGCAGCGGACCCGGCGGCAGCAGGGGCGCCTGCCGCTTCCAGGCGTCAACCAGGCGCTCGTGCAGGGAGTTCCACTGGTCGGCCCCGGGGAACCGGTCCTCCATCCAGAACCACTGCGCGCTCGCCGCCTCCACCAGCGAGGTCGGGGTGTCGGCGTTGTACTCGAGCAGCTTCGCCGGGCCGCTCCCGTCGTAGCGCAGGTCGAACCGCCCGTACACGGAGGGCAGTTCGGCACGGCGGCGCCAGGACTCGGCGACGAGCCCGGCCAGCCGGGGGTCGGTGATGCCGAGGTCGGCGAACCGGTCGTGCTCGACGATGTGCGCGGCGGCGGCCAGGCTCATCGTGTGCAGTTCCTCGACGACTTCCTCCAGCGCCTCGACCTCGGGCAGCGAGAAGACGTAGTAGGCGCTCTCGTCCCAGTACGGACGGAGTGAGTCGTCGGGGTAGCGGGTGAGCGGGTAGACGACGCCCTGCGCCTCGACGGTCTCCTGCCAGCCGGGGCGCGGCTCGATCGTGCGGCGTTCCACGGCGGTCAGCCTCCGCCGGAGCCGGAGCAGCCGAAGCCGCCTCGGTCGACGGCGGACTTGTCGAAGCTGCCGCCCTGCACCTTGCCGTCGCCGCCCTTGCCGCCGCCGTAGTAGTACGAACCGCTGCCGCCGCTGCGGCACTCGGAGCTGGGCAGGGTCTTCTGGGTCGTGCGGTCGGCGCAGCGCTTGTCCGGCTCCGAGCCGCAGGACGTGATCGTCAGGGCGAGCAGCCCCATGCCGCCGAGCACGACCGTGCTCGACCTCAGCCTTCGTCCGGCCATGTTCGGTTCTCCCCCGTGATGCGTGTTCCGGTCCCGGCCGCATCTCCGCAACCGGACCTCTTGTCAGACTAGTTCGACGGATGGCCGATGCGAAACCTGCGTTTCGTCAAGGGTTCCGCCACGGCCCTACGGCAGCACCCGGCACAGGGCGTCCAGGGCGCCCGGCCAGGCGCTCTCGGAGGGCGAGCCGTAGCCGATGACCAGGGCGTCGCGGGTGGCCGGGGCGTCCGGGTGGCGGTAGCGGGACAGGCCCTCCAGCGCCAGGCCCTGGAAGGCCGCCGCCTGGATCACCGAACGCTCGGCGCCCGCGGGGAGTTCGAGGACGGCGTGCAGCCCGGCCGCGATCCCGCTGACCTCGATGCCCGGCGCGCGGTCCGCGAGCGCCGCGACGAGCTGATCGCGGCGGCGGCGGTAGCGCAGCCGCATGGAGCGCACATGCCGGTCGTACGCCCCCGAGGCGATGAACTCCGCGAGGGTCAGCTGGTCGGGCGAGCCGGAGACCCGGTCGGCCATGCCCTTGGCCGCCATCACCTCGCCGACCAGGTGCCGGGGCAGCACCATCCAGCCCAGCCGGAGGCCCGGGGCCAGCGACTTGCTGGCGGTGCCGAGATAGACGGCCCGTTCCGGGTCGAGGCCCTGGAGCGCGCCCACCGGCTGCCGGTCGTACCGGAACTCCCCGTCGTAGTCGTCCTCCAGGATCAGCCCGCCGGTGGACCGGGCCCAGTCGACGGCGGCGGCCCGCCGGTCCGGGTGCAGCGGTACGCCGGTGGGGAACTGGTGCGCCGGGGTCAGCAGGACCGCCCCCGCCCCGCGCAGTGCGGCCAGGTCGCCGGTCCGGGAGCCGTGCTCGTCCAGCGGCAGGCACGGGATGCGCAGCCCGGCGTCGGTGAGGAGGTTCGTGTGGAGGTCGAGGCCGTACGACTCGACGGCGACCTCCCGGACCCGGCGGCGGCGCAGCACCCGGCCCAGCAGCGCGACACCGTGGGCGAAGCCGGCGCAGATCACGATGCGCTCCGGGTCGGCGTACACCCCGCGGGCCCGCGCCAGGTATTCGGCCAGCACGGTGCGCAGTTCGGCGCGGCCCTGCGGGTCGCCGTAGCCGAAGACCTCGTCGGGCGCGGCGGTGAGCGCCTTGCGGGCGGCCTTGAGCCAGGCGGTGCGCGGGAAGCCGGACAGGTCGGGCGTGCCGGGCTTCAGGTCGTGCCCGGCGCCGGTTCTGGCCGGCCGGGCGGGGGCCGCCGCCGGGTCCGTGCGGCGCGGCGCGGACCGCTGGGCGACCCGGGTCCCGGAGCCCTGGCGGGCGGTGAGCCAGCCCTCGGCGACCAGCTCGGCGTACGCGTCGGCCACCGTGTTGCGGGCGACGCCCAGGTCGGCGGCGAGCGCCCGGGAGGACGGCAGCCGGGTGCCGGGGGCGAGGCGGCCGGTGCGCACCGCATCGCGCAGCGCCTCCATCAGCCCGCTGCGCAGGCCCTGCCCGACCGGCTCCAGATGCAGGTCCGCGCCGAAAGTGGCCCAGGAATCCGTCATGCCAATGGACCATACCGGCGGGCCATCGGGACCGTAACGTCGTCCTCATGACCGCTACGCACGCACACCACCGCGCCCCCGCCGACCTCGCCCCCGAGGAGCCGCAGCGCATCTCCGTCTCCCAGCTGCTCCCGGACGTCTACAAGGCGATGGTCCGGCTCGACATCGCCGCCCGCCAGGGCCTGGACCCGGTCCTGGTCGAGCTGGTGAAGATCCGCGCCTCGCAGCTCAACCAGTGCGCGTTCTGCCTGGACATGCACAGCAAGGACGCGCTCGCGGCGGGCGAGTCCCCCGAGCGGATCGTCCAGCTCAGCGCCTGGCGGGAGTCGCGGCACTTCTACACGGAGAAGGAGCTGGCGGCGCTCGCGCTGACCGAGGCCGTCACCGTGCTCACCGACGGCTTCGTCCCGGACGAGGTGTACGCGGAGGCGGCCGAGCACTTCGAGGAGACCGAACTGGCCCAGCTCATCGCCGCCATCACGGTGATCAACGCCTGGAACCGTTTCGGTGTCACCGGCCGGCTGGCCCCCGGCCACTACACGCCGGGCGACTTCAAGAGCTGACCACGCGCGAGCGCCCCCGGCAGCAGGTGCTGCCGGGGGCGCTCGACGTGCTACGGGTGCTGCCGCGGCTCAGATGAGGCCGAGCTCGCGGACCGCGTCGCGCTCCTCGGTGAGCTCCTTGACCGACGCGTCGATGCGCGCACGGGAGAACTCGTTGATGTCCAGGCCCTGGACGATCTCGTACTTGCCGTCCTTCGTGGTGACCGGGAAGGAGGAGATGATGCCCTCGGGGACGCCGTAGGAGCCGTCCGACGGGATGCCCATCGAGGTCCAGTCGCCCTCGGCGGTGCCGTTGACCCAGGTGTGGACGTGGTCGATGGCGGCGTTGGCGGCCGAGGCGGCGGAGGACGCGCCCCGGGCCTCGATGATCGCGGCGCCGCGCTTGGCGACGGTCGGGATGAAGGTGTCGGCCAGCCACACCTCGTCGTTGACGACCTCGGCGGCGTTCTTGCCGGCGATCTCCGCGTGGAAGATGTCCGGGTACTGGGTGGCCGAGTGGTTGCCCCAGATCGTCAGCTTCTTGATGTCGGAGACGGCGGCGCCGGTCTTGGCGGCCAGCTGCGAGATCGCGCGGTTGTGGTCCAGGCGGGTCATCGCGGTGAAGCGCTCGGCCGGTACGTCCGGGGCGGCGGCCTGCGCGATGAGCGCGTTGGTGTTGGCCGGGTTGCCGACGACGAGGACCTTGATGTCGTCCGCGGCGTGGTCGTTGATGGCCTTGCCCTGCGGCTTGAAGATGCCGCCGTTGGCGGCGAGCAGGTCGCCGCGCTCCATGCCCTTGGTGCGCGGGCGGGCGCCGACGAGCAGGGCGACGTTCGCACCGGCGAAGCCGACGTTCGGGTCGTCGGTGATCTCGATGCCGCGCAGCAGCGGGAAGGCGCAGTCGTCGAGCTCCATGGCGGTGCCCTCGGCGGCCTTGAGGCCCTGCGGGATCTCCAGGAGGCGGAGGTTGACCGGCACGTCCGGGCCGAGCAGGTGGCCGGAGGCGATGCGGAAGAGCAGCGCGTAGCCGATCTGGCCGGCTGCGCCGGTCACGGTGACATTCACGGGAGTGCGGGTCATGGCGGTCTCCGTTAGACAGCTGGCGGTGGGGGTCCCGGCCCCTGGTGCCGGACCCTGGTGCTGGACATCTCTCCCGCCCGGCCCGGCCTGACGACCAATCTTGACGTGAAGAGATTTCCAGCGGTCAGGCTATCGGACCCGGCCGGGCCGGACCGCCCGCCCCCCTGTGGCACCGCGCACAAACGGTCACGCACCGCACGCGCTGTGGTGCGTGCGTGCGATGTGTGCCGGCGATGCGTGCCTGCTTGCGCGCGTGCGGCGGGGCGTCCCGGCACCGCCGCACCGGTCTCACCCGGCGGCCGGTTCGGTGCAGCCCTTCGTGCCGGAGGTGAGCGTGGCGCAGGCCTTCGCGTCGGACGCCTTCTTCACCGCGACCATCGGGGTGTACGCGTCGGTGTCCCCCATGACCTCGCCGTTCTGGGGGTCGGCTCCCCCGGTGATCTGCACGGTGTCGCCGATCGCCGCCTCGGTGAGGCGGGCCCAGGCGGCGGAGCAGACCTTGCTGTAGCGGACCTCGACCTTGCTGCCGCCGACCACGGCGGTGGCGACCGTACGGGCGAACTCGCCCCCGCAGCCCATCGCCTCGGGGTCCTGCCCGGCACAGTCCGCACCGCTGCACTCGACGCCCACGGGCAGCTCGGTCGCCTCCGTCGTGGGGGTGGCCGACGGGGGCGGGGTCGCCTTGGCCGCGTCGTCGCCGCCCGGTGCGAGCAGCACGGCGCCGAGCACGACGATCAGCGCGCCGACGGCCCCGACGGCGAGCATGAGGCCCTTCCGGGGGCCTCCGGGAGCCTTGTCCGCTGCGGTGCCGCCCGCCTTCCGGCCGGAGCCGGAGCCGCCGTCGGCGTTCCCCGCCGTGTTCCGCTCCGGTCGCCGCCCGCCCTGGTCCGGCACGCCGTCGTACGGCCGGTCCTGGTGGCGGGCGGGGGCCGGTGCGGTGCCACGCTGGGCGGGGACGATGAGCTGGCGCGTGTCGTCGTCGCCGGGCTCGTAGGCCCCGCCGCCGTACGGGCTCCTGCCGTGGGCGTCGCGGGGCGGGGCGTCCGTACCGGCCGGACCCGCGGCGGTGGGGACCTGTGCACCGGAACCGGACGCGCCGCGCCGGCCGCCACCGGAGGACCGGCCGGACCGGCCGCCCGCCGGAGCGCCGGGGGCCGTCGTGCCGAGCTCGCCGAGCGCGGCACGGGCCTGCGTGATGCGGATGGCCTCCATCGTCATGTCGTGGCGCATCTCGGCCCGGCTCCACGCCCGTTCCGCCAGCTCCCACATGGTCGTGAGGTGGTGCTGCGGGGTGCCCGTCACCTCGGCGAGCGCCACGACGGCCCCGCGCGGGGCGAGCAGCCGTCCGTTGAGATACCGCTCCCAGGACGTCTTGCTGTAACCCGTGCGGTCGGCTACGGCGTTGATGTTCAGTCCGCTGCGGTCGACGAGCCGGCGCAGCTGGCTGGCGAACTCCCTGATCTGCGGGTCGAGCTCTTCGGGCAGTGCCTTCCAACGAGGCATGGCGTTTCCCTTCCCCCCTCATGTCCCCCGGACGTGCTTGCTGTGCCCCGCTGCGACCGGTCCTCCGGCCCGCGCATCCCCCGGTCCGTCCGCCGTCGGTCCGTTCCCTCCGGACCGTCAACCGGACTACCCACGAGGATGCGCGAATCCAGGGTGTCAGTTCCTGACGAGGGGGCGCACAGGAGCATTCGGGACGGGGTACGCATCTTCACGCGCCTCGAACACTGCACCGGTCCTTGCCCGGCCACTGCTCTGCCTGCTCCGTGCCGCTCGGTGTGCCGTGACAGTCTGCCATCGTTGCGCGGCGATCACACCGTGCCGGAATGGTCACTTCCGTGCCACAGGCCACAGTGAGCGCTTGTTCCCGTCTTTCATGTCCATGACGCTGGAGTCCGGACGGGGCAAGGCCTCCCATCTCGCCGCATACCGGGGCTTCTTGCCCGGTAGGCCCCGTTCCGCCGTGGTGGCCGTCCCCCCTCGGGGGTGGGGACGGCCACCACGGGAACGCTCTAGCGGATCGTGAAGCGGACCGCGTCTTCGAGGATCGGGACGTCGAGCCAGGGCTCGGGCTGGGCGACCAGGGCGAGCAGCACGATCAGTGTGCCCATCACCCCGTACGTGACGAGGTCGGTGAAGCGGGACCGTACCGCCAGCATCCCGACCGAGGGCACCACCCAGCGCAGCACGGCACCGGTGATCAGCGCGCCGCCGATCAGGATGGTGCCGACGCGGAACGCCTGCTCGAACGGGTCCAGGACCACGATCAGCAGACCGAGGCCCGCCGCGCAGAGTACGGTGAGCAGCGGCCACTGCCGGGCCGGGGCGGGCGCGTCACCGGACGCCGCCCGGCCGCCGCCCTCGGGGCGGGCGGTGTCCCGGGTGAACCGGGGGAACCGCCGCGACCTGCGGGGCCGCCCTGTCGGCGCGGGGCCGTCCGCCGGCGCGGCGTCGGCCGGCGCGGCGTCGGCCGGCGCGGCGTCGCTCTGCCCGGCGGAGCCGCCGGATTCGCCCGAGCCACCGGATGATCCGTCCGAACCGCCCTGCCCGTCGGCGGCCTCGGAAGCGGTCTCGTCGCGACCGCCCTGCCCTTCCGCGGCCTCGGCCTCGGCGGAAGCGGGGGCTTCGGAAGCGCCCTCGTCGCGGTCGCTCCGCCCGTCGGTCTCGCCCGCCGGGGCGGGGTCGGCCGGACTCCTACCAGCACCCATGGGGGTTCCCTCCGGATCCGGCCGTCAGCCCGCGGCGGCGGCGTCGGCGGCCTCGGCGGCGGCCCGCTCGGCCGCCTCGACCACGTTGACCAGCAACTGCGCACGGGTCATCGGGCCGACGCCCCCGGGGTTCGGGGCGACCCAGGCGGCCACCTCGCGGACCCCCGGGTGCACATCGCCGACGATCTTGCCGTCCGCGTCCCGACTGACGCCGACGTCGAGCACGGCGGCGCCCGGCTTCACGTCCTCGGGCTTGATCAGGTGCTGCACCCCGGCGGCGGCGACGATGATGTCGGCCTGGCGCAGGTGGGAGGAGAGGTCCCGGGTGCCGGTGTGGCACTGGGTCACCGTGGCGTTCTCCGACTTACGGGTCAGCAGCAGCGGGATCGACCGGCCGATGGTGACACCGCGTCCGACGACCACGACGTGCGCCCCGTTGATCTCGACACCGTGCGCGCGCAGCAGCTGGACGACGCCCTGCGGGGTGCAGGGCAGCGGGCCGGTCTCGTTGAGGACGAGGCGGCCGAGGCTCATCGGGTGCAGCCCGTCGGCGTCCTTCGCCGGGTCCATCAGCTCCAGGACCCGGTTGGTGTCGATGCCCTTGGGCAACGGCAGCTGGACGATGTAGCCGGTGCACTCCGGGTCGGCGTTCAGCTCCCGGACGACGTCCTCGATCTCCTCCTGGGTCGCGGTGTCGGGGAGTTCGCGCTGGATGGAGCCGATGCCGACCTGGGCACAGTCACGGTGCTTGCCGTTGACGTACCACCGGCTGCCCGGGTCGTCCCCGACGAGCAGGGTTCCGAGGCCGGGAGTGATCCCCTGGGCCTTGAGGGCCGCCACACGGACGGTCAGATCGGATTTGATCGCGGCAGCGGTGGCCTTGCCATCGAGAATCTGGGCAGTCATGGGCCCATCCTCGCGGATGACCCCGCCCGCATACCAATTGCCGGTGCCACTCCCGTACGGGACATTGCACTTGCACAACGTCCGGGGCCCCGGACTGGACAAACAAGGGTCTCGCTCATAACGATGAAGGCCGCGGTTGTACGGGGGGCGGGCCGCTGATCGATGTCCTTCCTCCGTGTGGCCATCTCGTCCCCACACGTCTGTTGAAGGAACACCCCTTATGAGCTTCGGCGACCCGAACAACCCGTACGGGCAGCAGCCCGGTCAGCCTCCCCAGGGCCCGCCGCAGGGACAGCCCGGTTACGGCTACCCGCAGCAGGCTCCGCAGGGCGTCCCGCAGCAGGGCTACGGCTACCCGCAGCAGCAGCCCGGCCAGCCGTACGGGGCCTACCCGCAGCAGCCGGGTTACGGCGGCCAGCAGCCCGGTTACGGCGGCGGCATGCCGGAGCTGGCCCACTGGGGTCTGCGCTTCGGCGGTCTGATCGTCGACGGGCTCGTCATGATGATCCCGTACATCCTCGTCATCATCGGCGGCGCGGTCGGCGAATCGTTCGGCGCGATCCTCGCCGTCATCGGCTTCCTGGGCCTCATCGCCGTCGCGATCTGGCAGCTGTACCAGGAGGGCACCACCGGTCAGACGATCGGCAAGAAGGCCGTGGGCATCCGTCTGCTGCGCGAGGCCGACGGCCGTCCGCTCGGCTTCGGCATGGCCTTCGTCCGCCGCCTGGCCCACTTCCTGGACAGCCTCGCCTGCTACATCGGCTGGCTGTGGCCGCTGTGGGACGAGAAGAAGCAGACGTTCGCGGACAAGGTCTGCTCGTCCGTGGTCGTCAAGGCCAACTGACGCTTTTCCCCGGACCCTTCCGGACCTGCCGCGAGGGCCGCACCCGATCACGGGGTGCGGCCCTCGCGGCATGTCGGGCGGCTCCGCTCAGCCCTCGCGTACGCCCGGGATCTCCTTCGGCTCCGGTGTCGTGCGCTCCATCACCACGAAGCTGCCGCCCCGGTGCTTGAGCCGGTAGCGCGCCTCGGGGTGCAGCTGCTCGGCGTACGCCACCGGGTCCTGGATCGGGCGGGACCAGCCGAAGTCCAGGTTGATGGCGACGATGTCGGGTGCGGTGCCCGGGGCTCCGCCGACCCAGTAGACGGTGCGGTCGGACGTGAGGTGGGCCATCAGCGTGATGTCCGTCTCGACCCGCGACCCGGCCGGGATGGCGTCCAGCGCCGCCCGGGCCGCCTGGCTGCGGGCGTCGTCGGTGCGGTAGGTCTCCGGGCGCATCAGATCGCGCAGCGGCAGGTGCTGGGTCATCGCGACGGCGATCGCCGCGGCGACGGGCACGGCGACCTTCGCGTACGAGGCGAGCCAGGGGCGGTGCGATCCGCGGCTGCGGCGGACGCCGTCGGCCAGCGCGAGGAAGAGCACCGGCATGAGGATCGCGCTGTAGTGCCAGACCATGCCCCAGTGGTTGCTGTCCTGCGAGAGCAGCCGCCAGCCGAGCGTCGGGATGATCAGCAGCGTCAGCGGTGAACGCAGCGCCATGAACGCGGTGATGCCGATCAGGAAGACCAGCATCTCGATCTTGACGGAGGAGTTGAGGACGCCGAGGACCGAGTCCAGCATCGAGACGTCCTGCTCGCCGTTCTTGTCGATCTTCGTCCAGTAGTCGTAGCGGCCGGCGCTGCTGGCCGCCGGGA
Source organism: Streptomyces globisporus (assembly GCA_014649555.1). GTDB lineage: Bacteria > Actinomycetota > Actinomycetes > Streptomycetales > Streptomycetaceae > Streptomyces > Streptomyces globisporus. The sequence continues at coordinate 894,990 of BMTG01000001.1, forward strand.
TGAGGACGACGAGGGTGACGGCGAAGGCGGCGACCCCGAAGGCGGCGAGCAGCGCGCCCTGGAGGCGGCGGCCGTACACGAAGAGCAGGAAGCCGACGACGGCGACGGTCGCGCCGAGGTCCTCCTTGACCAGGACGAGCGGGAGCGACCAGAGCAGGGCGGCCGTGTACCGCTTCAGGAGCAGGGCCCGGCAGACGAGGGCCAGCAGCGGTACGGCGAACGCGATCTCGTGGAAGTCGGCCTTCACCGCCTCCTGGATGCCCCAGGAGAGCCCGTAGGCGACGGTGACGCAGAGCCCGGAGCGCCCGCCGAGGATCTGCTGGGTGGTGCGGCCGACGACGACCGCGCCCAGCGCGAACAGCGCGGCCTGGGCGAACAGCAGGGACGCGGCGGACGGCCAGATCCAGTAGAGCGGGGCGAGCAGCGCCACGATCGGGGAGAAGTGGTCACCGAGGATCAGATAGCCGGGGCCCTTGATGTCGACGACCGGCGCGTCGAACCCGGCGTACGCCCGGACCTCCTGCTCGAAGATCCCCAGGTCCCAGGAGGGCGAGCCGAAGCGGGCGTACTGGAAATACGCGTAGAGGAAGTAGAGCGCGCACAGGATCGCACCGGCGATGAGGTACGGGCGCAGGGGTACGCGGTCGGCGGCCGCCTCCGGGCCCGTGCTCGGGGAGTCGCCCGCCGGGCGGGGGTCCGCGGCGGCGTCGGGCCCCGGGTCCTGGGCGGGCAGGCGTCCCGGCTCCGACCGGTCCGTTCCACTCTTGTTCAGCTCAAGCACGGTGACTGTCCCTGCTGGGGATTGCTACGGCCGTGTCATTAGAACAGAGCGGCGAGCGGATTCCGTACGGCGGACACGGCGGCGGCCGCACCCCCGGGAAGGGGTGCGGCCGCCGCCGGATACCTCAGTGATCAGTGGAAGAAGTGGCGCGTGCCGGTGAAGTACATGGTCACGCCCGCCTTCTGCGCGGCCTCGATCACCAGCTCGTCGCGGACGGATCCGCCGGGCTGGACGACGGCCTTGATCCCGGCGGCCGTGAGGATCTCCAGGCCGTCGGGGAACGGGAAGAACGCGTCGGACGCGGCGTAGGAACCGGCGGCCCGCTCGGCGCCTGCCCGCTCGACGGCGAGCTTGGCGGAGTCGACCCGGTTGACCTGGCCCATGCCGACGCCGACCGACGCGCCGTCCTTGGCGAGCAGGATCGCGTTGGACTTGACCGCGCGGGACGCCTTCCAGGCGAAGGCCAGCTCCTTCAGCTCGGCCTCGGAGAGCGCGTCGCCCGTGGCGAGCGTCCAGTTGGCCGGGTCGTCGCCGTCGGCCTGGAGCCGGTCGGCGACCTGGAGCAGCGCCCCGCCGTCGATCGGCTTGACCTCGAACGCGGCGGTGGGGGCCTCGGGGGCGCGCAGCACGCGGATGTTCTTCTTGCGGGCCAGCACCTCCACGGCGCCGTCCTCGTAGGCCGGGGCGACGATGACCTCGGTGAAGATCTCCGCGACCTGCTCGGCCAGCTCGACCGTCACCGGGCGGTTGACGGCGATGACGCCGCCGAACGCGGAGAGCGGGTCGCAGGCGTGCGCCTTGCGGTGGGCCTCGGCGACGTCGGCGCCGATCGCGATCCCGCACGGGTTGGCGTGCTTGATGATCGCGACGCACGGCTCGGCGTGGTCGTGGGCGGCGCGGCGGGCGGCGTCGGTGTCCGTGTAGTTGTTGTAGGACATCTCCTTGCCGTGCAGCTGCTCGGCCTCGGCGAGGCCGCCGTCGCCGGCGGTGTAGAGCGCGGCGGGCTGGTGCGGGTTCTCGCCGTAGCGCAGGACGTTCTTGCGGGCGAAGGTGTCGCCCAGGAACTCCGGGAGGCCCGAGTCGTCGGCGGCCGCGTAGTCGTCCGCGAACCAGGAGGCGACGGCCACGTCGTAGGCGGCGGTGTGCTGGAACGCCTCGGCGGCCAGCCGCTTGCGGGCGGTCAGGTCGAAGCCGCCCGCCTGCACGGCCGCGAGGACGTCCGCGTACCGCTCGGGGCTCGTGACGACGGCCACGGAGGGGTGGTTCTTGGCGGCGGCGCGGACCATCGAGGGCCCGCCGATGTCGATCTGCTCGACGCACTCGTCGTCGGAGGCGCCCGAGGCGACCGTCGCCTTGAACGGATAGAGGTTCACCACGACCAGGTCGAAGGGCTCGACGCCCAGCTCGGCCAGCTGCTCGCGGTGGGCGTCGAGGCGCAGGTCGGCGAGGATGCCGGCGTGGACGCGCGGGTGCAGCGTCTTGACGCGGCCGTCCAGGCACTCGGGGAAGCCGGTCAGCTCCTCGACCTTGGTGACCGGGACTCCGGCGGCAGCGATCTTCCCGGCGGTGGAGCCGGTGGAGACGAGTTCGACGCCCGCCTCGTGCAGACCGCGGGCGAGGTCTTCGAGCCCCGTCTTGTCGTAGACACTGACCAGGGCGCGGCGGATGGGCTTATTCACCGACATGACCGAGATGAACCTTTCGTCCCTCAATGCGATGGCCGTCACGGGCGATCCGCCCCACGGCCTCGACGAGCAGCGAGCGCTCGACTTCCTTGATGCGTTCGTGGAGGGCGGCTTCGCCCTCCGGGGTGTCCTCCTCGGTCACCTCGACCACGCCCTGCGCGATGATCGGACCGGTGTCGACACCGTCGTCGACGAAGTGGACGGTGCAGCCCGTGACCTTGACGCCGTACGCGAGTGCGTCACGCACTCCGTGGGCGCCGGGGAAGCTGGGCAGCAGGGCGGGGTGGGTGTTGACGGTCCGGCCGCCGAAGGCGGCGAGGAACGCCGGACCGACGATCTTCATGAAACCGGCGGAGACGACGAGGTCGGGACGGTGCGCGGCGACCTGCGCGGCGAGCGCCTCGTCCCACGCTGCGCGGCTCGCGTGATCCTTGACCCGGCACACGAACGTGGGGATTCCGGCCCGCTCCGCACGCTCCACGCCACCGGTCCCGAAACGGTCCGCGCCGACCGCGACGATCCGCGCCCCATACCCCTCGGGGTCGTCGCCGATGGCGTCGAGGAGCGCCTGGAGATTCGTACCGGATCCGGAGACCAGCACGACCAGCCGGGCAGGAGAGGCGGGGGTGGGCGGGGAGGCCACGTCGGGGCCCTTTCTCACGTGATGACCGCGCGGTGACGCAGGTGCGGCATGCTCTTTGTAGGGTCGTACGAATGAATCGCCTCGCCCGATACGGGGAACCCTACGAACGGGCCGACCGTCAGCAACGATACCGGCACACCCGGCGGCCCCCACGGGACGGGGGCGTGACCGGGAGGTAGCGTCAGGGGACAGCGAGCCGTCCACCGGGCGGACGAACCGTCCTTCGGGCGGACATGACGAGATGGGGAAGACGTTCACCACATGCCGGACCGACGCCGTCGCACCGCCTTCCGCTTCCCCCTTCCGCAGCGGTCCGCTCTGCTGATGCGGGAACGCCAGTCCTCGTCGCCGGACCCCGGGTCCGCCGGGAAGTCGCCGGACCCCGGGTCCGCCGGGAAACCGCAGGAGGACAACCCCTTCGCCGCGCCGCCCGCGGACCGGCCGGACCAGCCGTGGCAGCCGCGCCGTCCTTCCGGGTCCCAGGGCCAGGGCCAGGGTTCGGACGAGCAGGGCGACAACGGCTCCGGCTCCGGCGGGGGCCGCCCGGCCTGGGGCAGCCAGTGGAGCGACCGGCAGCCCGGCCGGGGCAGCGGCGGCTTCGGCGGCGGCCCCGGCGGGAACGGGGCGGGCGGCCCGGGAGGCAAGGGCGGTAACGACCGCGGCCCGGGCGGACTGCGCTGGGACCCCACGGACCCCGCCCAGCGGCGCGCCCGTTACGCGGTGCTCGGCGGTATGTGGGCCTTCTTCTTCGCCCTCTTCGACTTCCAGGAGATCGCCCTGCTGCTGGGCGCGCTCGCGACGTACTGGGCGATCAGCGCGCTCCGTACGCCGCTGAAGAACGCGCCCGCAACGGACCGGGCGGCGGTGGGCGGCGGCTCGGCGGGTACGGCCGCGCCCGGCGCCCCCGCGAACCCCGCCGCCCCCGCCCCGCCGTCGAACGTCAGCAGCAGGCAGCAGACCACGGCGGCGGTCGGCGGCCTGGTGACCGCGCTGCTGGCGCTGCTCATCGTGGCGACGTCGTACACCGTGCAGCTGGTCTACCGCGACTACTACACGTGCGTGGACGACGCCCTGACCAAGTCCGCCTCGGTGGCCTGCAACGACAAGCTGCCGAAGCCGCTGGAGCCGTTCTTCGGCGTCAAGGAGTAGCTCCCGGCCCGTCCGGATCCGCCGCCCGGCGGTCCGGAACGGGATCGGCGCGATCGGCTCGGTCGTTCTGACCTGCGCGGTCGGCCGTGCGCTCGGCGGGGAAGTCGGCCATCAGTCCGCCGGAGCCCTGCTTCAGGGAGGCCCAACGGGCCTCCCTGGTCTCTTTCCCGTGCCAGGGACCGTCCTTCTCGTGCCACGGGTCGGTCGGCAGGAAGTCGTACGGCTCAAAGCCGGAAGCCGCTTCGGGGGACGGTACGGAGGAGGCGGCCGGTGACGCGGGACCGCCCGGGCCCACTGCGCCGTCCTCGCCCGCCGCCGCGCGCCGCCCACGCCAGGGCGCCCACCACCGGCGGGGACGCCCGGCGCCGTCGCCCTCCTCCTCTTCCTCTTCTTCCCCGTCCGCCTCGGCCACCGGGAGCTCGTCCGCTTCCGGTACGTCCCTGCGCCAGGCCCAGCCCGGGGTACGCAGCCGCCACAGGCGCAGCAGCAGGGCCGCCGGTACGCCGATGACGGCCGTCCACACCAGCGCCGCCGGGCCGGTCAGCCACCACACCGGGCCGAACACGCTCAGCGCCCCGCTACCGATCGGCCCGCCGGCCACCGCCGTGAGCAGCGCCGTCCCCACGCCGCACCCGAGCGCGGCGAGCAGCGTCACCAGCACCGTCTCGCGCGGGCTCCAGGCCCGGGCGGGCGGCGCGTCGGCGGGCGCGGCCCTGCGCACGACGAACCAGGCGACCGCCAGTGCCGCCGCCGTCGGCACCGCGAGGGCCGCCCAGTTCGGCAGGGCGCCCGCCCCCTGGTCCGGCACCGCCGCCAGCAGGGGGAAGCGGGGCAGCGCGGGGGTGCCGTCGAGGCCCAGCGGGGTGGCGGTGGCCCCCATGCCGAGCGAGAAGCCGGGGCCGAGCCCGTACGCCGCCCCCCACAGCGCGGCGTTCGGCACGAGCGCGGCGGCCAGCAGGAGGACGGCGACGCGCCCCGACCAGTCGCCCGCGAGCCCGAGGAACGCGTCCTGGGCCGCGCCCGCGTTCCGGCCGAGCGCCACCGCGACCAGCAGCGCACCGCCCCCGAGCAGCATCGTCAGGCCCGCCGCCGCCGACCGGAACGCCGCCTCGGCCCGCCGGCGGAAGAGCGTCCGCGCGACCGCCTCCTGGACCGCCAGGGGCGACCAGGACGGCGCGGGCCCGAACGGCCGCCCGGCCGCCGTCCACACCCCGGCGGCCGCCGCACCGGCCACCAGCACCACCACGGGGAACGCCAGGGTGTCCGGGTCCGGGTACAGCGGGCCGCCCCGCGCGTAGGCCGCCGCGCCCGCGACGACCAGCAGATAGCCCGCGGTCACCGCGCAGAACGCGCCCGCCCGCGAGGGCCCGGCCGACCCGTCCCGCGCCCCTTCTTGCAGTTCTTCCTGCGGCTCCGCCGCATCGCGGGCCGCCCGGTGCGCCAGCCAGACCGGGCCCAGCACGAGCAGCAACGGGACCATGCCGACGGGCGCGGGTACGCCGCTCAGGGTGTCGGGCCGTACAAGCCCGGCGCCGTGCGCGAGCAGCCAGACGCCGGCCGCCGCGCGCAGCGCCCCGCCCGGTCCGCTGTCCGGGTACGGGGAGCTGATCCACACGACCATGACCAGCACCGTCAGCGACCCGAGGCCGAGCCCGGCGGCGAGGACGCCCTTCACCAGGGCGGAGACCAGGTCGAGGGTGCGGTTCCGTCGCACCGTCACCTTCGGGGTGCGTTGCGTCATTTGGGTCACGCGGCCCATGCTCCCAACGACACGCGCTTATGTCGCGTAACGCGCGAACAGCCGCCGTGTCGCTCAATATACGTTTATGTACTTTTTCACCCAGCGCGGTGCTGCCGGGGGTCGTCCATGACCCGGAGCACGACCGACGAGGCCGCCGTGCCGCCGCTGCCCTCCCCCAAGGAGCGCCGCAGACTGCGCGAGGCGAAATCGTTGAGCGAGGAGGAGGTGGCGGCGGCGGTCGGCGTCACGCGCGCCACCGTGCGCTCCTGGGAGACGGGGCGCACGAGCCCGCGCGGACGCAAGCGCGCGCTGTACGCCAAGCTCATCGCCCCCGAACCGGCGGTGAAGCCCCCGGTGGTGACCGCTGAGGCGGCAGCAGTGGTGGCGACCTCGGCGGCGGCCGACCTGCCCGAAGCCCCGCCCCTGCCCGAGGCCCCGTCGCCCGCAGCGCCACCCTCCGACCCGCCCCCGGCCCCGATGTCGGACCCGCGCACCGGCGCGGTGGCGGCCGACGACCGGAGCCGCACGGCAGAGGTCCCCGGTCGGCCGAGCGGCACGGCGGAGGCGCCCGACGAGCGGCGCGCCTCCCCCGCCGAGGCGTTCGACGAGCTGTACGCCCGCACCGCCCCCGGCCTCGTGCGGCAGACCTATCTGCTGACCGGCCGCCGCGCCCTGGCCCGCGAGTCCGTCGAGCGCGCCTTCGAACTGGCCTGGCAGCGCTGGCCCGAGGTGGCCGTCGACCGGGATCCGGCCGGCTGGGTGCGCGCGGCGGCGTACGAGTACGCGATGTCGCCCTGGCACCGGCTGCGCCGTACCCACCGGCACCCCGACGCCCCGCCCACGGAGCCGGGCAAGCGGGCGCTGTTCGACGCGCTGCTCGACCTGCCCCCGGCCTACCGGCGCACGCTGCTCCTGTACGACGGCGTCGGCCTGGACCTGCCGGAGACCGCGGCCGAGACGGAGGCCAGCACCCCGGCGGCGGCGGGCCGGCTGATGACCGCCCGGGCCGCCGTCGCCGAGCGGCTCCCCGAGCTGGCGGACGCCGCGCCCGCCGAGCAGTCGGCGCTGCTGCAGGACCGGCTCGGCGGCCTGGCCCGCGCCGAGCACGTCCCCGTACCGCGGCCGGCCCGTGCCGTGCGCACCGGCAGCGAGAGCAAGGCCAGGCTGTGGACCCGGGCCGCCGTCGCGGGCGTCGCGCTGCTCATCGCCGTGACCGGGCTGACCCTGCACACCGCGCCCACTCACTACGAGCAACCGATCTCGCCCCCCGAACGGGTCGGGGGCGTACCGCCGCGCGGTGGTCCGCAGAAGCTCACCGCGCAGGACCTGAAGCTCCAGAAGTCACTGAACGAGCAGGTGGCGCACGGCCCGGAACGGCTGGTCCCGCAGCTGGAGTGAGCCGGACGGCAGGTACGCACACGAACGGCGCGGGCCCGCACCCCTTTTCGATCAGGGGTGCGGGCCCGCGCCGTTACGCGTGTCCCTGCGGCCTGCGTCAGGCGCCGAGGATCTCGCGCGCCAGCTTGGCGGTCTCGGTCGGCGTCTTGCCGACCTTGACGCCGGCGGCCTCCAGGGCCTCCTTCTTCGCCTGGGCGGTGCCCGAGGAGCCGGAGACGATGGCGCCCGCGTGGCCCATGGTCTTGCCCTCGGGGGCGGTGAAGCCCGCGACGTAGCCGACGACCGGCTTCGTGACGTTCGCCTTGATGAAGTCGGCGGCACGCTCCTCGGCGTCGCCGCCGATCTCGCCGATCATCACGATGAGGTCGGTGTCGGGGTCGGCCTCGAACGCCGCGAGGGCGTCGATGTGCGTCGTACCGATGACCGGGTCGCCACCGATGCCGACGGCGGAGGAGAAGCCGATGTCACGGAGCTCGTACATCATCTGGTAGGTCAGCGTGCCGGACTTGGACACGAGACCGATGCGGCCGGGCTTGGTGATGTCGCCCGGGATGATGCCGGCGTTGGACTGGCCCGGGGTGATGAGACCGGGGCAGTTCGGGCCGATGATCCGGGTCTTGTTGCCCTTCTCGTTCGCGTACGCCCAGAAGGCGGCGGAGTCGTGAACGGCGATGCCCTCGGTGATGACGACCGCGAGCGGGATCTCGGCGTCGATCGCCTCGACGACGGCGGCCTTCGAGAAGGCCGGCGGCACGAAGAGGACGGACACGTTCGCGCCGGTCTTCTCCATCGCCTCGGCGACGGAGCCGAAGACCGGGACCTCGGTGCCGTCGAAGTCGACGGACGTACCGGCCTTGCGCGGGTTGACGCCACCGACGATGTTGGTGCCGTCACCGAGCATGAGCTTGGTGTGCTTCATGCCCGTGGCGCCGGTCATCCCCTGGACGATGACCTTGCTGTCCTTGGTGAGGAAGATAGCCATGGTGTTGGAGTCCCTCGTCCCTTACTTCGCAGCCGCGGCGAGCTCGGCGGCCTTGTCGGCCGCGCCGTCCATGGTGTCCACGCGCTGCACGAGCGGGTGGTTGGCGTCGGAGAGGATCTTGCGACCCAGCTCCGCGTTGTTGCCGTCGAGACGCACGACCAGCGGCTTCTCGACCTTCTCGCCCTTGGACTCGAGCAGCGCGAGCGCCTGCACGATGCCGTTGGCGACCTCGTCACAGGCGGTGATGCCACCGAAGACGTTGACGAAGACGGACTTGACGTCCGGGTCGCCGAGGATGATCTCCAGGCCGTTCGCCATGACCTCGGCGGAGGCGCCGCCACCGATGTCGAGGAAGTTGGCGGGCTTCACGTTGCCGTGGTTCTCACCGGCGTACGCGACGACGTCCAGGGTCGACATGACCAGGCCGGCGCCGTTGCCGATGATGCCGACCTCGCCGTCCAGCTTGACGTAGTTGAGGTTCTTGGCCTTGGCGGCAGCCTCGAGCGGGTTGGCTGCGTCCTTGTCCTCCAGAGCCTCGTGCTCCGGCTGGCGGAAGTCGGCGTTCTCGTCGAGCGAGACCTTGCCGTCCAGCGCCAGGATGCGGCCGTCCTTGGTCTTCACCAGCGGGTTGACCTCGACGAGGAGCGCGTCCTCGGCGACGAAGGTCTCCCACAGGGTCACCAGGGCCTCGGCGACACCCTCGGCCACGTCGGCCGGGAACTTCGCCTGGGCCACGATCTCGCGGGCCTTGACGATGTCCACGCCGGAGTTGGAGTCGACCGGGACCTTCGCGAGGGCCTCGGGGGTCTTCTCCGCGACCTCCTCGATGTCCATGCCGCCCTGCACCGAGGCCATGGCCAGGAAGGTGCGGTTCGTGCGGTCGAGGAGGTACGAGACGTAGTACTCCGCCTCGATCTCCGGGGACAGCTCGGCGATCATCACCTTGTGGACCGTGTGGCCCTTGATGTCCATACCGAGAATGTCGGTCGCCCGGGCGACGGCCTCGTCGGCGTCGCCGGCCAGCTTGACGCCGCCGGCCTTGCCGCGGCCGCCGACCTTCACCTGCGCCTTGACGACAGACTTGCCGCCCAGCTTCTCGGTCGCCTCGCGGGCTGCCTCAGGCGTGTCGATCACTTCACCGGCCAGCACCGGTACACCGTGCTTGGCGAAGAGGTCCCTCGCCTGGTACTCGAACAGGTCCACGCGCGTCCGTCCCTTTTAGTGGTCTCGCGGTTCGTTCTTCTGCGTGGGCGTGCCGCGAAGGGCAACGTGACTGCGCTGTCACTAGGGAGGCATACACGGTGTCCGCGTACGCGGCATGTCCATCCGGCAGGTTATCCCCGCGCTCCGCGTGACCCTAAATCGCAGATCACACCTGAGCGGTGATAACGGTCACAGAGGGTGGCCCTTCCCGGCCCCCGGACGGGGCTCGCCGGAGGTCGGGAAGGGCTGTGGGGCCACCGGAGCACCCGGCCCGGGTCCCCTGGGGCCGGGTACTCCGGTGCGGTGAATCGCTACGGCGCGTGCGCCGTGTGCGCCCCGCTCGTCCGGTTACCGCCCGGGCACCGCGTCCGTGACGAAGGACGGGGTGACCGAGGTGAGGCCCTGGGCGCCGGCGGCCGCGTGGGCGACGGCGGGACCGGCGTCCTCGCGGACCGTGTCCGTCAGACCGCCCGCGAACGGCCGGGCCTGCGCCCCGACGCCCTCGGCCAGCGGCTGCACCCGGGTGGTGACCCCCTGGGCGAACGGCGCGACCGCGTCGCCGGTCAGCCCCTGCGAGAGCGGCTGCACCTCGGACGCGACGCCCTCGGCGAACGGTATGGCCGCACCGGTGACGCCGTACGCCAGCGGCTGGACCTCGGTCGTGACGCCCTGCACGAAGGGGGCGGCGGCGTCGCCGACGACTCCCTGGGCGAACGGCCCGACCTCGCCGACGACGCCCTGCGCGAGCGTGCCGACATCGCCGACCGCCTGCCCGACGACCGGGACGGCGACGCCGACCGCACCCGCGGCGAGCGGCGGCAGCACGGAGTCGGACGTCTGCTCGACGACGGGCCCGGCCTCGGCCAGCGCGCCCTGGACGGCGGTCGGCACCTGGCTCTGCGCGTAGCCGGGGATCTGCTCGATCGGCCCGAAGAGGTAGTCGATCTCGTCGACCGGCGCCGCGGGGACCCGCACGTCGGGGAACCGGGCGTCGGGGAGCTGCGTGTCGGGGATGCCCGCTTCGGGGATGCCCGCGCCGGGGAACTGGACGTCAGGGAGCTGGGCGTCCGGGAGCTGCGTGTCGGGGAGGTGGCCTGCTCCGGGCAGCTGCTGTACGTCACCGAGCTGCGGGACCTCGGCGGTCTGCGGGAACTCCGGTGCCTGCGGCGCGCGCACCTGCGACGGGAGGCTGTCGCGCACGTCGGCCTGCGACGGGAGGCTGTCCCGCGCGTCGGCCGCACCGGCGCCCTCGACCGCCTCGGCGGCCTTGTTCCCGGCCTTCGTCAGGGTGTCCTTGGCGTCGCCGGCACGGTCGACGGCCTTCGCGTCGGTGACGGCCTTGGCTTCCTTCACCACCTTGGTGTCGGTGACGTCCTCGACGACGTCCGTCGCGTCGGGGGTCTCAGCCCCCAGGTCCGGGGTGGCCAGCGGTACGGACACGGGCAGCTCGGCCGCGCTCGCCGCGGCGGTGCCGAGCGCCCACATACCGGTGGCGGTGGCGGCGACGGCTATGGATCGGCGCATGTTCTTGTGCATGGGTGTGTCAGATCCTTCGAAGATGTTCGGCTGTCCGGAGGATTCGTCCGGACGCGGGCAGACCTGTTCCGCCCCCGCGCGGCAGGTCGAGGCGGGGGAACGGCCTGCCCTAGCCGGGGAATTCGAGGATCTCGCCGGATCTGTCGGTGATCGGGGCGGCGGTCGCGGGGAGCCCGGCTCCCCGGACGAGCGCGGCATACGGGCCGCCCGGGACGGGGGCCGCGTGCAGGTCGCCGCCGCGCGGCCCCTGTGCGTCGGCCACCACCGTGCGCACGAGGTTGCCGCAGGGGGCGAACGGCGCACGGTCCCGCGTCGGCGGGAGCGCCGGCGTGGGCGCGGAGAGCTGCGCGTGCCCGGCGTCCGGCGTGCCGGACCGCTCCGGCACAGTTGGGGCGAGGCCCGGTGCCCCGGCACTCCGGCCCTGGCCGGCCGCGTGCTCGGCCGAGGCGTCCGCGCCGGTGCCGCCCGGCGTGGTGGAGCCCTCGGCACCACGGCCGGTGCCCGGAACGGGCGCTGCCGGAGCACCCGGTGCGTCCGGGTCACCGCCAGGCACGGGCAGCTCGGGCAGCACGGAGAGGAGCGGAGGGAGCCCCGGCAGGGACGCAACCAGCGGCCGCACCTCTCCGGCGATCCGGTCGACGGCGTCGCCCGCTCCCCCGACCACGGGGGTTACGGAGGCGACGGGTTCCGTGGCCGGTTCCGCGGAAGCGGAAAGGGCCGCGGTCGCCTTCCGTGCGGTCTCAGGCTGCGCGGGACGGTGGGGCGTCGGCCGGCCCTGTACGGACAGGTGCTGCGTCGGCCGGTGCTGCGCGGCTCGGTCGGCCACCGGCTCGACGACCTGGTCGGCGACCGGGTCCACGACCTGGTCCGCTTCGTCCGCGACCGGGTCCATCACCTCGTCGGCGACCCGGCGAACCGGAGGCTCGACCGGTGTGCGGGCGAGGTCCTCGGAAACCGCGCCCTCCCCGACCGTGCTTTCCCGAACCGCGTCCTCGGGCACGGCGTCCGCCACGGAGGCGGTGAGCCCGCCCGGTTCCGGACGCTCCTGCGCCTCCGCGCGGCCGCCCGCGAGAAGCCCCAGGGCCAGCAGCCCGCCGAGGAACAGCACCACCTGTACCGCGCGACGCCCCGTCGTCCCGCGCGCCGGGCGCGGATCGACAGCTGCGCGGGCAGCGGCGGTTGCGGTCACCTCGGGTGGACTCCTGATACGCAGGCGGGTGGGGGCGGAGGGCGGCGGAATGCGCCCCTCCGCGAACGACGGTGTCGATGCTTGCACGAGCCCGTGGGGGTCACGCAAGTCCCTGGCTACGGTTGGTACTCCTTGTCCGGTATGGGCAGTGGTCTCTTCTCGATCGCCGCCGCCATGACGTCCGGGAAGAGATCCGGCGTACAGGCGAACGCGGGTGCGCCCAGCGCGCCGAGCGCCGCCGCGTGCTCGTGGTCGTACGCCGGCGCTCCCTCGTCGGAGAGGGCGAGCAGCGTCACGAACTGCACGCCGGACGCCTTCATCGCGGCGACCCGCTTGAGCATCTCGTCGCGGATACCGCCCTCGTAGAGGTCGCTGATGAGGACGACGACGGTGTCCGCGGGGCGGGTGATCCTCGACTGGCAGTAGGCCAGCGCCCGGTTGATGTCGGTGCCGCCGCCGAGCTGGGTGCCGAAGAGGACGTCGACCGGGTCGTCGAGCTGGTCCGTGAGGTCGACGACCGCCGTGTCGAAGACGACGAGCCGGGTCGAGAGCGTGCGCATGGAGGCGAGCACCGCCCCGAAGACCGAGGCGTAAACGACGGACGCGGCCATCGAGCCCGACTGGTCGATGCACAGGACGATGTCCTTCTTGGCCGACCGGGAGGAGCGGCCGTAACCGATGAGGCGTTCCGGTACGACCGTGCCCGTCGCGCCCGTCGTCCCTGTCGACCCGGCCGTCGTCGCGGCGTCCGGTGCCGGGAGCGTCAGGTAGTTCTTGAGGTTGGCCCGGATGGTGCGGTCCCAGTCGATGTCCCGGTGGCGGGGCCGGCTGATCCGCGCCGAACGGTCCAGGGCCCCGGTCAGGGTGGCCCTGGTGCGGCTCTCCAGCCTCCTCTCCAGGTCCTCGACGACCTTGCTGACGACGGCGCGTGCGGTCTCCTTCGTCGTCTCGGGCATCGCCTTGTTGAGCGAGAGCAGGGTGCCGACGAGATGGACGTCCGGCTCGACCGCCTCCAGCATCTCCGGCTCCAGCAGCAGGGCCGACAGGCCGAGCCGGTCGATCGCGTCGCGCTGCATGACCTGGACCACGGAGCTGGGGAAGTAGGTCCGGATGTCGCCGAGCCAGCGGGCGACGGAGGGCGCCGACGCGCCGAGCCCCGCCGAACGGGCGCCGGTGCTCCGGCCGTTGGGCTTCTTCGCGGTGCCCCCGCCGTACAGCGCGTCCAACGCACCGTCCATCGCCGCGTCCTGGCCGGTGAGGGCGCACTCCGTGCTGTCGGCGCTGTCGGCCCCGAGCACCAACCGCCAGCGCCGCAGCCGTTCGGCGTCGGGCGGGGTGTGCGAGGCCGTGGCCGTCCGTTCCGTCGCCCGTTCCGTGGTCTCCCCCGGCGTCTGCCTCATCGGGTCCGTCCTCGTGGTCGTCCTGGCCGCGGGCGTCCTGCTCGTGGTCGTCCCGGTCGTGGTCGTCCTGGTCGTCGTCATACGGCCGCCTCCACGGGCTCGGGCGGGCGGCCGAGCAGCAGGCGCAGCACCGGTTCGACCGCGTCGGCCCTGACCGGGTCGAGACCGGGTCCGAAGCCTCCGGTCGCCGGGGCGGCGTCGTCGCGGCGGGCGCCCTCGGGGACGGGGCCACGCCGGACCAGCTCGCCGAGGGTGCGCCGCACGCCCGGTTCGTACGCGGAGAACGTGCGGCGCAGCAGCGGCAGCACATCGGTGAACTGGTCGGCGGGGACACCGGTCAGCCAGGCGTCGACGAGGCCGAGCAGCCGCTCGTCGTGGACCAGCAGCATGCCGCCGCCCGACGCTCCGCCGACGAACCCCTCGATCCAGGCGGCGGCGTCGGCGGGCGGGGTGCCGGGCGAGAGCACCAGGCCCATCAGCCGGGCCGCCTCGTCCTCCGCCAGCCGTCCTTCGTCCAGGAGCAGCCGGGTGGCCCGGCCTCTGATGATTCCGGCGACCGCGTCCCGGGCCGCCAGCTTGTGCAGGACGGCGTCCCAGCGTTCCCGCAGCCCCGTGCCCGGCTCCGCCCCGGTGTCCAGCAGGCCGATCGCCCCGTGCACCGCCTCCACCTGACCGCGCAACGCCTCGGCGCCGTCCGGGTCGAGGCCGGTGCAGGCGGACGGCAGGCCGACACAGATCCGCTCGGCGAGTCCGGCGGCGACCTCCGCGAGCGCCGCCGTGTCCGTGGAGCGCACGTCCCCGTACCGCAGGGAGCGGGCCAGGGCGGGCAGCGCGTCCGCGAGGTGGCCGACGTCCGCGTCGAGTGCGGCCCGGTCGGCGAGGGCCTTCATCACGACGGGCAGGGCGTCGGGCAGTCCGGCGAGGAGGCAGTGTTCGGCGAGTGCCGTGACATCGGACAGCGCGGTCGCCGCCACGGCCTGCGACGCGGCCTTGGCGGTGGCGGCGGTGAGCACGGTCGTGCCCCACACCCCGGCCTCCGCGACCCGGACGTACAGTTCCGGTTCCCAGCGCAGCCGCCAGCTCTCACGGAAGGTGCCGGTGCTGCCCCGCCCCGTGACCGGGTCGCCCCAGCCGACGTCGAGGAGGCGCAGCCGGTGCAGGAGGCGGCTGCGCGCGGCGTCGGTCTCCTTGCGCAGATCGAGGTCCAGCTCGCGTTCCGACGCCTCCGGCTTGAGCCGGAGGGTCCGCAGGCTGCGGTTCAGGTCCCGTTGCAGCGGGACGGCCGGGGCGGTGTCCGGCACCTCGCCGAGGCTCTCGCCGACGATCAGCCGGTCCCGGACGAGGGTGAGCGGGACGTCGGACCCCTCGCACATGACGGCCCGCACGGCGTCGGTCGTCTCGCCCAGGCCGGCCAGCGGGCGGCCCCGGAGGGCGGCGAGCGTCTCGGCGAGCCGGACGGCCTCGATGACATGGGCGGTCGAGACGAACCGGTCCTCGCCGCGCAGCAGTCCGGCGACCTTGGTCATCCAGCGCTCGATCGGCCGGTCGGCAGCCTCGAAGAGGTGCCCGTACCAGCCGGGCGAGTCGATCCCGGCCCCGTATCCGCTCCGCCGGGCGAGGCGGCGGTGGGTCCACGGGACCCAGGTCAGATCCGTTCTGACCTTCGGGAGGCCCTTGAGCAGAGCACGGTCGGCGGCGAGGGTGGTCCGCGCGGCGAGAGCGGGGACGTGCCAGGCGCCGCAGACGACGGCGACGTCGTCCCCGAACTCCTTGCGCGCGGTTCGCAGTTGGATTCGCATGTATGCCTCGCGCACCGCGTCACGCGGCTGCCCGCCGTCGCCGTACGCCTCGCGGAGCGCGCCCATGGCCTCCGCCAGCGCGCCGAACGGGGCGAGGGTGTCACCGGGCGCGCCCTCGGAGGGGGGAGCACCGCCATCGGTCCCTCCGGTGGGTGAGCGGTGTTCGACGACGTCCTCCCACCAGCGCTCGGGGTCGTCGTATCCGGCGGTCTCGGCGAGCACCCGGATCGGGTCGACGACCGGCGTGACCTCCTCCTCTTTCTCTGTGCGCTCCGGCCCCTCCACCGGCTCCCCGGGCGCGCTTTCCTTGAGCGCGAGGGAGTGGGCGGCGGGCAGGTCGATGAAGCGGACCGGGACGTCGTGGTCGAGGGCCCACCGGATGGCCACCCACTCGGGCGAGAACGCGGCCATCGGCCAGAAGGAGGCCCGCCCCGGATCGTCCACGGCATGCGCGAGCAGCGCGACGGGCGGACGCATGTGCGGGTCGGCGGCCAGGGACAGCAGCACGTCGCCCTCGGGCGGCCCCTCGATGAGGACGGCGGCCGGGCGGGCCGTCCGGAGCGCGGCGAGGACCGCGCGGGCCGACCCGGGGCCGTGATGCCGCACTCCCAGGAGCCAGGGCCCGGCGACCGGTCCGGTCGCGGTGCGGCCCTGCGGTGCGGCGGCGGCCACCGCCGCACCGCTCATGCGGACACCTCGCGGCAGGCGCGGTAGAAGTCCTTCCAGCCGTCCCGCTCGCGGACCACGGTCTCCAGATACTCCTGCCAGACCACCCGGTCCGCCGCGGGGTCCCGGACGACCGCGCCGAGGATGCCGGCCGCGACGTCGCCGGGGCGCAGGACGCCGTCGCCGAAGTGGGCGGCCAGCGCGAGGCCGCCGGTGACGACGGAGATCGCCTCGGCCGTGGAGAGCGTGCCGGAGGGGGACTTGAGCTTGGTGCGCCCGTCGGTGGTCACTCCGTCACGCAGTTCACGGAAGACCGTCACCACGCGCCGGATCTCGGTCAGACCTTCCGGGGCGGCGGGCAGGTCGAGCGAGCGGCCGATCTGGTCGACGCGCCGGGACACGATGTCGACCTCGGCGTCCGGGGTCTCGGGCAGGGGCAGCACCACGGTGTTGAACCGGCGGCGCAGGGCGCTGGACAGCTCGTTGACCCCGCGGTCCCGGTCGTTGGCCGTGGCGATGAGGTTGAATCCGCGGACGGCCTGGACCTCCTGCCCCAGCTCGGGGACGGGGAGCGTCTTCTCGGACAGGATCGTGATGAGTGAGTCCTGCACATCGGCGGGGATGCGGGTCAGCTCCTCGACCCGGGCGGTCATGCCCTCGGACATGGCCCGCATCAGCGGGCTGGGCACCAGGGCGTCACGGCTGGGGCCGTGGGCCAGCAACTGGGCGTAGTTCCACCCGTAGCGGACGGCTTCCTCGGGCGTGCCCGCGGTGCCCTGCACGAGCAGCGTCGAGTCGCCGCTGACGGCGGCTGCGAGGTGCTCGGAGACCCAGGTCTTGGCCGTGCCGGGGACGCCGAGCAGGAGCAGCGCCCGGTCGGTGGCGAGCGTGGTCACGGCCACCTCGACCAGCCGGCGCGGGCCCACGTACTTCGGGGTGATCACCGTCCCGTCCGGCAGGGTCCCGCCCTGCAGATAGGTGGCGACGGCCCACGGAGACAGCCGCCAACGGGCGGGCCTGGGACGGTCGTCGGCGGCCGCGAGCGCCTTCAGCTCGTCGGCGAACGCGTCCTCCGCGTGCGGGCGCAGCGCCTGGGCGCGGGTCTCCGGCTCGACGGCCTCGATGGTGTTGGACACGGTCATGGCTCCCCCTCCAGATCGGTCGACCTGATCTGGTTACCACCGTGCACCATGCCACTGACAACGGGCCCTGACCGCAGGTCAGAGCCCGATGACGAACGGTTGCCCCCTCCCCCGGAGGCCCGCCGCCCCGGTCGGCCGACCGGGGCGGATCGGCCCGGTCAGCCCACGATCGGCGACACGGCGACGCAGCCGCCCGCCGTGATCATGCCCTCGCCCTTCGCCTCCTTGATGACCTTGCCCTTGTAGGTGATGGAGCAGGTGACGTCGGCGCCGCCCGCGTCCAGGGCGATCGGCGAGACGGCGGGCGGCATGATGCCGCGCAGTTCGACGGTCTTCTTCCACGGCAGGGCCGGCTTGGTGACGGTCTCCAGCTTGGGCTCCATCGCCTCGCCGCCGCCCCCGTGGTACGTGATCTCGTCGACGCCCGTGCCGGTGACCTCGTACGTGACCTCGTAGGTCTCGTCCACGGTCTTGTCGACCGCCTTGCCGACCGCCTCGTCCACGGACTCGGCCGAGCAGGCCCCCAGTCCGAGCACGAGGACGGCGACCGCGAGGGCGCGGGTGGTGCGGGTGGTGCGGTTCATCTGGGATCCCCCCTGGATCGGTCCGGGCACGGATCCGTTCCGTACGCGGAGACCGCAGAGAAACGCAAAGGCAGGGCAAAGTCAAATCTCTCCTCGGACCGCAGCTTCGCAGGTCGGAGCGGGATCGGAGCAGGTCGGAGGGGATTGTCAGTGGTGCCCCCTACCGTCGGAGACATGCAGCTATCTCACGGGGGAGAGTCCTCGCCCACCGGTGCCCCGGTGGCGCGCTGGTCGGTGGAGCAGGTGCTGGCCCTGGCTCCTGACGCGGCATCACGCAAGGCGGGCACGCGCCTCGGCGCGGCCGGTCCGTGGTCCGGTACGGGGTGCGATGCGTCGGGCGCGGTGTGGGGCCTGTGCAAGGGCAGCGGAAGCACGCCGTATCGGACGGTGGTCGACACCACGGGGCCTGCCTACGCGTGCAGTTGCCCGAGCAGGAAGTTCCCGTGCAAGCACGCGCTGGGGCTGTTGCTGCTCCTGGCGTCGGGCGGCGACGCGTTCCGGCCCGCCGAGCCGGCCGACTGGGCCGAGGAGTGGCTCGCGGGCCGGCGCGCACGCGCGGCGCAGAAGAGCGGTCCTGCGGCGGGCGGCGACAGCGCGCGGGGCCCCGCCGACCCGGTCGCCGCCAGGAAGCGGGCGGAGCGCCGCGCGGAGCGGGTCACGGGCGGCGCCCAGGAGCTGGAACAGCGCCTGGGCGACCTGCTGCGCGGCGGACTGGCCGCGACCGACCGCTCGGGGTACGGCCTGTGGGAGGAGACCGCGGCTCGCATGGTCGACGCCCAGGCCCCCGGTCTCGCCGCCCGGGTGCGGGAGTTGGGCGCGATCACCGGGTCCGGGCCGGGCTGGCCGGTCCGTTTGCTGGAGGAGTGCGGCCTGCTCCATCTGCTGGACACGGCCTGGCTCGGCCGGGACCGGCTGCCGGATCCGCTGGCCGCGACCGTCCGGACGAGAGTGGGGCTGCCCATGTCCGCCGAAGGCCCCCCGGTCCGCGACCAGTGGCTGGTCCTCGCGCAGTACGACACCCCGGACGGCAAGATCGTCGCCCGCCGGATCTGGCTGTACGGGCGGGGGTCGGGCCGCACCGCGCTGCTCCTCTCGTTCGGTGCCGCGGGCCGGTCCCCGGCGCAGGCACTGCAGGTGGGGGCCACGATCGACGCCGAGCTGACGCCGTATCCGGGCGGCGGGCAGCTCCGGGCGGAGCTGGGCGAGCAGTTCGGGGCAACGACCGCGGCCGGTCCCCCGCCGGGGATCGCCGCGGCGGCCGCCCCGGCCGTCTACGGGAACGCCCTGCGGGACGACCCCTGGCTGGACGCCTGGCCGGTCACCCTGCGCGATGTCATACCCGTGCCGTCCAAGGACGGCTGGCAGCTGACCGACGTCCGCACGGACGCCCATCGCGACGCCCACGCGGGCACCCGCACCGACGCTCGCACCGGATCCGCGCTGCCGATCGCCCCGGCCGCGCTGTCCCGGCCGGGCCTGTGGAAGCTCGTCGCCCTGTCCGGCGGCGGCCCGGTCACGGTGTTCGGCGAGGTCGGCCACCGCGGCTTCGACCCGTTCGCGGCCTGGGACCCGGGCGAGGGGGAGAAAGGTGGAGGCACCACGGGCGGGTCGGTCGTCCAACTGGTCTGACCGGCGGGCCGACCGACTGGCCGACTCGCCGACCGGGCCCGCGCGACGACGCTCACGCGCGCACCCCACATTCTTCGCCGCCCTGTCCCCTGTTCCTGCCCCCGCTTCCGTCCGCTGCTCCTGTCCGACATCCGCGCATCCCTGCCACGGGAGGGGAAAGAGATGCCTCACACGACCAGCCCCACCGCAACCACCACCGGCACCACCACACCCACTTCCGCATCCGCTTCCGTCGACTCCCTCTCCCTCCCCTGGGAGGAACTGGTCACCTCCGCTCTCCTGGGGACCGACCGCCGTCCTCCGGCACCACGCGGCGCCCCCGTACCGGCCGATGCCCCCGCGGCTCTGCTGGACGCCGCCGCGCTGCACACCGTGCGGCGGCGGGCCGGGCTGCTGCCCGCCGTGCCGGAGGCCCGGCCCGAGCCCGCCGCCCCGGACCCGCGCCCGGCGCTCCCCGAGGCCGCCCGGCACCGGCTCGCCCACCTGCTGGCCGACCGCTCCGCACCCTCGGGCGGCGGGCGGCGCGGGACCGCGCCCGACCTCACCGAGCTCATCCCGCAGTGGCTGGCCATCGCCAACCGGCGGGGCTTCCGCGCCCCGGCGGCCCTGCTGCCCGCGCTGCTGGACGCCGCCCGCGCGCGGACGGACCTTCGCCCGCAGGCGCTCGCGTTCGCCGGTCCGCGCGGGATGTGGCTGGCCGGGCTGAACCCCGACTGGAAGTTCGCCCTGCGGGGCTCCGCGAGCGGTGCGCCGCAGCCCGATCTCACGGACCCGGACGCGGTGGCCCGGCTGTGGGAGGAGGGGCTGTTCGCGGAGCGGGTCGCGCTGCTCGACGCCGTACGGGCACAGGATCCCCCCGCCGCGCTCGCCCTGCTCGCCACCACCTGGCCGGCCGAACGGGCCGAGGACCGGCTGATGTTCCTGGATTCCCTGCGGTCGGGGCTGGGCGGCGCCGACGAGCCGTTCCTGGAGCAGGCCCTGTCCGACCGCAGCCGCAACGTCCGCGCCACTGCGGCCGAACTGCTGTCCGCCCTGCCCGAGTCGGCACTCGCCGGACGGATGGCGGCCCGCGCGCTGTCCTGCGTGCATCCGGACCGTACGGGGGCCGTCGCCTCCATCGCCGTGGAGGCGCCGCACGAATGCGACGCGGACATGCAGCGCGACGGCGTCATGGCGGTCCCGCCCACGGGACGTGGCGAACGGTCCTGGTGGCTCGGGCAGTTGGTGGAGGCCACCCCGCTCGGCGTCTGGGAGGAACGGTTCGGCGAGCGTCCGGCCGACGAGATCGTGGCCCTGCCCGTGGCCGACGACTGGGCCGACGAACTGCACACCGCCTGGTGCCGGGCGGCGGCCCGGCAGCGGAATCCGCGGTGGTCCCGGGCCCTGCTCGGGCGTCCGTCGGAGCCGGTGACGAGCGGCTCCGGGACGGCCTCGATCGCCGAGCGCTCGAAGCTCCTGGCCATTCTGGACGAGGGGGAACGTGCCTCCTGGGTCGCCGAGTTCATCGCGGCGCACGGCCTGTCGGAGGCGTTCCAGCTGCTCGGGGTGTGCACGGTCCCCTGGGCCGGGCCGCTCGGGCGTGCGGTGGTCGACGCGCTCGACATCGCGCGGGACGGCGGGAGTTATCCGTGGAGCTTCAGCGGGGTGATGGGCCTCGCCGAACGCTGTCTGGATCCGGCCGAGGCCGACCGGCTGGAGGTCCTGACGGCCACGCAGGACGAGCAGGAGGGCGCGTCACCGGGCGCCGGCGGCTACTGGTCCGAGGCCTTCCAGCGTCTGGTCTCCACGCTGCGGCTGCGCGCCGCGATGGAGGCGGAGCTGATGGGCTGACGGCGGCGGAGGGGCACTGTCGCCCCGAGGCGGAGACGGGCCCCCTGCGCGGCGGGCCCGTCCCGGGGCGGCGTTCAGGTCTGGGTACGGCGCCCAGGCCTGGGTACGGGGTTCAGGTCTGGGTGCGGGGTTCAGATCTGGTTACGGCGTTCAGGCCTGGGCGGCCTGGCGGACGTTGGCGTTGACCCACGTGACGATCTCGGTCGTCGTCGCCCCGGGCGTGAAGAGCTCCGCGACACCCAGCTTCTTCAGCGGGGCGATGTCGTCCTCGGGGATGATCCCGCCGCCGAACACCTTGATGTCCTCCGCCTCGCGGGCCTTCAGCAGTTCGATCACCTTGGCGAACAGCGTGTTGTGCGCCCCGGAGAGGATCGAGAGGCCGATGGCGTCGGCGTCCTCCTGGATCGCCGTGTCGACGATCTGCTCGGGCGTCTGGTGGAGCCCGGTGTAGATCACCTCCATACCGGCGTCCCGCAACGCCCGCGCGATGACTTTGGCCCCGCGGTCGTGGCCGTCGAGGCCCGGCTTGGCCACCACCACACGGATCGGACCGGTCACACCCATCACTGCCTCCACCTGGTCTCCCGCGTCTGAAGGGACGGGGATGTGAACGAACGTTATCCACAGCATCCCGCAAGCCACAGTTTCGCGGCAGCCGGGGAGGGGGAAATCACACGTGGGACATGTTCGCCAGGCGTCGTCCCCGGCAACACGCGGAGTTCCGCCGCGCGGGGCCCGGCGCCAGGGGGTGTCTTGTCGGTCAGGCCGGATCAGGGAGCGGGGTCTGGTGCCGTGCATCGTAAGGCGGAGGAGGGAGTCGACGCGGAGCGTCGGCGACCGACGACAACGCCGCGAGGTGCGGTGTCAGACCCCGCGAGCCCGGCCTGACCGACAAGACACCCCCTAGGGGAGCCGCTACGAGGTCGCCGTACCACCGCGCCGCCAGCCGCACGGCACGGTGGTACGGCTCCACGACCCCGGCCACGGCCGCCCGGCCGTCCGGCAGCACTCCTCGTCCCGCCACCCACAAGGGCGTACGGGGACGGGGGCCGCCTCCTCCGTACGCCGGTGCAGGAGGCAGGCCGTGAAGTTCCCCCCACCCCTCTCCCCGCTGACCTGCTTCACCCACCTCAGCCGCCTCACCCGTCTCCCGGCCCTCCCCCGGCTGCCGGGGCCCCGGCTGTCGTCCGCGCTGCTCGGCGCCACCGCGCTGGAGCTGTTCGTCCTCACCGGGCGGCTGATCGTCTACCCCTTCGGGCTCACCCCCGAGCGGGACGGGACCGCGCCCGCCGAGGCCGGGCCTCCGGCCGCGACCGGTCCGCCGACCACGACCACGACCGCGACCACCGCCCTGCCGGTGATGGCCGCCACGACGCCGCCCGTCGTCCTGCTGCACGGCTTCATCGACAACCGCTCCGCGTTCGTCGTCCTGCGCCGCACGCTGACCCGGCACGGCCGCCGCCTGGCATCCCTCAACTACTCGCCGCTGACCCGCGACGTCCGCACCGCCGCCGAACTGCTCGGCCGGCATGTGGAGGAGATCTGCGCGCGCACCGGGCACGGCCGGGTCGACATCGTCGGGCACAGCCTCGGGGGCCTGATCGCCCGCTACTACGTGCAGCGGCTCGGCGGTGACCGGCGCGTGCGCACCCTGGTGACGCTCGGGACCCCGCACGGGGGCACCGCCGTCGCCCCCGGGGCGGGCGTTCACCCCATCGTGCGGCAGATGCGCGGCGGCTCCTCGGTGATCGAGGAGCTGCGCGGTCCCGCCCCCGGCTGCCGGACCCGCTTCGTGAGCTTCTGGAGCGAGCTGGACCAGGTGATGGTCCCCGTCGAGACGGCGTGCGTCGACCACCCGGATCTCGACGCGGTGAACGTCCGCGTCACCGGCATCGGACACCTCGCGCTGCCCGTGCACCCCACGGTGGCCGCAGCGGTCCGTGAGGCCCTTGAGGCGCCGGAGGCCGGAGAGGACGACGCCACCGCCGCCGGGGCGACGTCCGCGGCCTGAAAATAGAACACCACTCGAACGTAGGGCCAAGGCTGCGTCTGCCGTCCGCCGAAAGACGGCCGATTGCCCGTTTCCTGCGGACCCAAAACCTGTTGAAGATTGTCGTCCTCACATACCGCCGGGTACAGTCGCGGCCACTGCTTCCCCCTGGGACACCCCTGACCGGGACCCAGAACAGTCCTGTTGCCGAGGCGAGAGAGACGTTGGTGAACGACCAGCACCCCCACGCCGGGCACGTCGGGTACGACGACCGATCGACCGGCAGCTTCGACACCGACCCGCTCTTCGGTTCGCTCCCCGGCGGCCACGACACCGGCTACGACGTCGGTCACCCCGCCGCCGGGTACGGCGACGCCAGCTATGGCCAGGGCACCTACGGCGACGGCTACGCCACCGCGTACGCGACCGGGCAGCCGGACCACAGCGGCCAGTACGACGCCTCCGCGTGGAGCACCGGCGCCCAGCAGACGCTGACCCACGACGGCTACGCCGCTCAGGAGCACCTCCAGGACCACCCCCAGCAGGCCCACGCCACGCAGCAGTGGGACACCTCCGGGGCCTGGCAGCAGGTCGACGACCAGGACCTGACCGGCCAGTGGGCGACCGCCGACACCGGCGCCTTCCCCACCACAGGCTTCCCCTCCGCCCCGTACGGCACCGACGCCGGGTACGGGGCGGAGGCGTACGACACCACCGGCGCGTACGGCACCGGGACTTACGAGACGGCCGCCTACGAGACCGGGGCGTACCCGGCGGACACCGCGTACGGAACCGGCGGTGCCTACGGGGCGGACGCCTACGAGACCGGGGCGTACGCCACCACCGCCTTCACGACCGGCGCCTATGACACCGGGGTCTACGAGACCGGCGCGTACGGCACGGTCGCGTACGACACCGGCGCCTACGACGCGACCGCCTGGAACTCCGGCGCCACGCCCGGGGACGCCGCGTACGAACCCGAACAGACGTCGCAGTCGCTGTACGAACAGCAGCAGGCCGACATGACGGCGCCCGAGGGGCCGGCCGAGGCTGACGGCACGGCCGGTGAACCGGTGCACGACGCATCCTCCACCGCTCAGTTCGACGCCCTCGCTCACGACATCGCACCGGACGTCACGCCGGACGTCATGCCGGAGCCGGAGCAGGACGCCGGGGACGGCTTCCCCGACCCGTACTCCGTGAACCGCACCGCGGTCCGTCCCCCCGCCCCGCGCAACCGGGCCCGCCGCCGCACCCCCGCCAAGCGCTCCGCCCTGCTGACCGTCGCGGTGCCCTCCGCCTGCGTGATGAGCGTCGCGGGCATCGCGGCCGCCTCGGTCGGCGGGATGCCCGGCGGCGAGGAGAAGCCGGAGGAGACGACCACCTCGCTGGCGGTCGCCGACCCCAGCACGGTCCAGCCGGTCGCCGCCAACAACCGGCTGGACAGCCAGCTGGCGCAGCTCTCCGAGGGCAGCGACGACTTCCGCGAGCGGGCGAGCCGCACCCAGGAGCGCATCGACCTGCGGGAGCGGCAGGCGGCGGAGAAGAAGAAGCGCGAGGAGGAGGCCGCACGCCGTGAGGCGCTGCGCCCCAAGTTCGTCCTGCCGGTCAAGCAGCACGGGCTCTCCGCCTACTACGGCCAGGCGGGCGTCAACTGGATGTCCGTGCACTCTGGCATCGACTTCCCCGTCTCGTACGGCACTCCGGTGATGGCCGCGACCGACGGCACCGTACGCACCCAGCTGAACAGCGCCTACGGGGTCATGGCGATCGTGACCGCAGCGGACGGCACCGAGACCTGGTACTGCCACCTCAGCAGCACCAAGATCCGCTCGGGCCCGGTGAAGGCCGGCGACGTCATCGCGTACTCCGGGAACTCGGGCAACTCCACCGGCCCGCACCTGCACTTCGAGGTCCGGCCCGGCGGCGGCGCGGCGATCGACCCGCTGGTGTGGCTGCGCAGCAAGGGTCTCAACCCGGCCTGACGGAACGGCGGAAGATCGAGCACGGGAGTGAGGGGGAAGGGCCGAGGCCCTTCCCCCTCACTCGTGTCCTAGAGCTTCTCGACCGGCGCGTACCGCAGGAGCAGCTTCTTCGGGCGCTCGTCGCCGAAGTCGACCGTCGCCTTGGCCTGGTCGCCGTGGCCCTCGACGGCCGTCACCGTGCCCAGGCCGAACTGGTCGTGCGTGACCCGGTCCCCGACGGCCAGTGCGACCGTCGGCTTGTCCGAGGAGCGCCGGGTCGCGAAGCCCGAGGGGCCGGAGCGGGAGCGGGAAGAGGACAGCGAGGACGTGATGCCGGAGGTGGGCCCGGCGGGGGCGGCCATCGGGCCCTTGCGCTTCCACTCCAGGTGCGCTTCCGGGATCTCCTCCAGGAACCGCGACGGCGGGTTGTACGAGGGCTGGCCCCAGGCGCTGCGCATCGCGGCCCGGGTCAGATAGAGCCGTTCGCGGGCGCGGGTGATGCCGACGTACGCGAGGCGGCGCTCCTCCTCCAGCTCCTTGGTCTGGCCGAGGGCCCGCATGTGCGGGAAGACGCCGTCCTCCAGGCCGGTGAGGAAGACGACGGGGAACTCCAGGCCCTTCGCCGTGTGCAGGGTCATCAGCGTGATGACGCCGGAGCCGTCCTCGTCCTCGTCGGGGATCTGGTCGGAGTCCGCGACGAGCGCGACCTTCTCCAGGAACTCCGCGAGCGTGCCCGCGCCCTCCTCCTCGCCGCGCTCCTGCTCGAATTCGAGGGCGACGGCGGCGAGTTCCTGGAGGTTCTCGATACGGGTCTCGTCCTGCGGGTCGGTGGAGGCCTGGAGCTCGGCGAGATAGCCCGTGCGTTCCAGGACGGCTTCCAGCACGACGGCGGGCCCGGCGCCGGACTCGACGATCGTGCGCAGCTCCTCCATCAGCGTGTTGAAGCGCTTGACGGCGTTGGAGGAGCGGGCGGCCATGCCGTACGCCTCGTCGACGCGGCGCAGCGCCTGCGGGAAGGAGATCTTCTCGCGCATCGACAGGGCGTCGATCATGGCTTCGGCGCGGTCGCCGATGCCGCGCTTGGGGACGTTGAGGATGCGGCGGAGCGGGACGGTGTCCTCGGGGTTGGCGAGGACCCGGAGGTAGGCCAGGACGTCCCGGACCTCCTTGCGCTCGTAGAAGCGCACGCCGCCGACGACCTTGTAGGGCAGGCCGACGCGGATGAAGATCTCTTCGAAGACACGTGACTGGGCGTTGGTGCGGTAGAAGACGGCGACGTCGCCGGCCTTGGCGTCACCCGCGTCGGTGAGCCGGTCGATCTCGTCGGCGACGAACTGCGCCTCGTCGTGCTCGGTGTCGGCGACATAGCCGGTGATGCGGGCACCGGAGCCGGCGTTGGTCCAGAGGTTCTTCGGGCGGCGGCTCTCGTTGCGCTCGATGACGGCGTTGGCGGCGGAGAGGATCGTCTGCGTGGAGCGGTAGTTCTGCTCCAGCAGGATCGTCGTCGCGCTCGGGTAGTCCTCCTCGAACTGGAGGATGTTGCGGATGGTCGCGCCCCGGAAGGCGTAGATCGACTGGTCCGCGTCACCGACCACGCACAGCTCGGCGGGGGCGTCGTTTTTTCCGGCCGGTCCGACCAGCTCACGGACCAGCGTGTACTGGGCGTGGTTGGTGTCCTGGTACTCGTCGACGAGGACGTGGCGGAAGCGGCGGCGGTAGTGCTCGGCGACGTCCGGGAAGGCCTGGAGGAGGTGGACCGTCGTCATGATGATGTCGTCGAAGTCCAGGGCGTTGGCCTCGCGCAGGCGGGCCTGGTAGAGCGCGTACGCCTGGGCGAGGGTCTTCTCGAACCCGTCCGCTGCCTGTCCGGCGAAGGTCTCCTCGTCGATGAGCTCGTTCTTCAGGTTGGAGACCTTGGCGGTAAAGGACTTCGGCGGGTAACGCTTGGGGTCGAGGTCGAGGTCTCGGCAGACCAGGGCCATCAGGCGCTTGGAGTCGGCGGCGTCGTAGATCGAGAACGACGAGGTGAAGCCGAGCTTCTTCGACTCGCGGCGCAGGATGCGGACGCACGCGCTGTGGAACGTCATGACCCACATGGCGTTGGCGCGCGGGCCCACGAGCTGCTCGACGCGCTCCTTCATCTCGCCCGCGGCCTTGTTGGTGAAGGTGATCGCGAGGATCTGCCCGGGGTGCGTACCGCGCTCGGCCAACAGGTGGGCGATGCGGTGGGTGAGCACCCGGGTCTTGCCGGAGCCGGCCCCGGCGACGATGAGCAGCGGGGACCCGGCGTGCACGACGGCGGCGCGCTGCTCGGTGTTCAGCCCGTCGAGCAGCGCGGCGGAGTCGATCACCGGGCGCGGGTGACCGTCCCGGTAGTACCCGTCCCGGGGCGGCGGGGGCGCGTCGTAGACGCCCTCGAAGAGTCCCTCCGGCACCGCTTCGGGCGCGTGGTCCTCGGGGGGCGGCGGAGGGCCGTCCTCCGCGGGCTGGAGGCCGGTCAGGAAGTTGTCGTCAAAGAGGCTGCTCATCGCCTCCCGAGTCTAGGCCGACGGACTGACAACCTTGCCCCGAAGCCGGTAAGCCGGTCGGAAGCGGCCGCCCACGCCGGGGAATCGCCCACCCCTCACCCGTACGCAGGGAGAACGGACGTCCACGTTCCGTGAAGGAGTGCCCGGTCGGAGGGGGTGCGGACGACCTGATCCGGAAAGGTCACGAAAATGTATCGGGCATATCGCTCATCGTCCTTCCCAGCGGTGGGCCGGGTTGGCTAGCGTGCTCGGTCAGGTGATCCGTACCTCCCTGAGGCGAACCGCGCCGAACGGACACCTCTGCCGAATCCGTCCTGCCTTCCCGGCCGTTCGGAACCGGGGACCCACACGCAGAACCGGGGTGAATCGGTCCGTGCCCTCGCATGCGGACCGTAGGACAGCCTTCCGTTCCGTCCGAACCCGACAGCTAACCCGGTAGGCGGTCCACGGAAGGAGATGCCGGTCTTGGCATCGCATCGCAAGCCGCGCACGAAGGTGCGCACCACCACCCCCGCCGTCGGGCTGACGACGGCCGCGCTGGCCTCGGTGACCTTGCTCTCCACGCAGAGCGCCACGGCGGCGCCCGCGGAGCCGAAGCCCGCCATCGAGGACGTGCAGAAGAAGGTCGACGCCCTGTACCGGCAGGCGGGCTCGGCGACCCAGGAGTACAACCGGGCCAAGGCCGCCTCCTCGTCGCAGCAGAAGAAGGTCGACACGCTGCTCGCGGACGTGGCGAAGCGCACCGAGAAGATCAACGAGGCGCGCCGATCGCTGGGCTCCTACGCGGCGGCCCAGTACCGCAGCGGCGGCATCGCGCCCACGGCGACGTTCTTCCTCGCGGACGACCCGCAGGGGTACTTCGACCAGAGCCGGCTGATGGACCGGGCGACGGAGCGGCAGCAGAAGGCCGTGACCGACTTCCGTACGCAGCAGGCCTCGGCGGCGAAGAAGCGCGCGGAGGCCGTGAAGAGCCTGGAGACCCTGACCGAGACGCAGGCCACGCTCTCCTCCAGCAAGAAGGACGTCCAGGCCAAGCTGACCGAGGCGCGTGGGCTGCTGTCCCGGCTGACCGCCGAGGAGAAGGCGCGGCTGGCGGAGCTGGAGCGCAAGAAGGAGGCCGAGGCGAAGGAGAAGGCGGCGAAGCTGGCCGCCCGCCAGGCCGCCGAGGCGGAGGCGAAGGCCGAGGCCGAGGAGAAGGCCCGCGAGGAGGCCGCGAAGGAGTCCGGCGGCGGTTCGGGATCCGGATTGGGCACCGGTACGGGCACGGGTCCGGGGTCCGGCTCCGGCGCGGGCAGCGGTTACGCCGCCAAGGCGGAGAAGGTGCTGGCCTTCGCCCGCGCCCAGATCGGGAAGCCGTACGTCTGGGGGGCGACGGGCCCCTCCAGTTACGACTGCTCGGGGCTGACCCAGGCGGCCTGGCGGGAGGCGGGCGTGACCCTGCCCCGGACCACCTGGGACCAGGTCGAGGTCGGCACGCGGGTCGCCACGTCCGACCTCCAGCCCGGGGACCTGGTCTTCTTCTACGACGACATCAGCCACGTCGGCATCTACAAGGGCGACGGGATGATGATCCACGCCCCGAAGCCGGGTGCGAACGTGCGCGAGGAGTCGATCTACTACATGCCGATCTACGGGAGCGTACGCCCGGCGTGACACAGGGCGGGGGCGGCCGGTGACCGGCCGCCCCCGAAAGATCAGGTCCGGGCTCAGGTCCAGACGGTGGCGATGAAGATGTTGACGGTCGTCAGAGCGCCGACGGCGATGAACGCGCCCTTGTCGACCTTCTCCTCGTCTCGCTTGACGTAGACCAGGGCGAGGATCACGACCAGCAGCGCCAGCTTGATGCCGATCTTGACGTTGTTCACGGTCTGGTCGTCGGCCTGGTTGAGGCCGACCAGGGCCACGCCGGTGACCAGCATGGTCAGCGCGCCGTGCAGCATCGCCGGGGTGAACCGGGCGGTCCCCGGCCCCATGGCCTTCATCTGCGTCAGGAAGCCGCCCAGCAGGGAGGCGATGCCGATGATGTGCAGGGCGACGAAGACATTGATGAGTACGTCCATGGCTCGGGAGCCTAGCCATGGCCAAAGTTTTACTTTTCAGTGAGGCAAGCCTTCCTTGAGCGCTTCGAGCCCCCTTGAGCGCTTCGATCATCCGTGACCGGCGAAACGTCACATCAGGGCAATAGCTGTCATGGCGCCTCTTTTCTCCGCGCCGGGATTAGCGTCCATCCCGGACCCGCCGCCGTTCCCGGCGGTCAGCCGAGAGGAAGGATGCCGCCCCCGTGGCAGCCCACCGCAGGTCAGCTCACCGAAAACCGAAGCAGCGCCCGCTCACCGGCCCTGCTGCCCGCACCGCCGCCACCCTGGCGCTCGCCGGGGCCGCCACCGCCGGCTCGGTCACCGGGGCGGGCGCGGCCCCCGCCGAACCGGCCCCCACCGCGGCGCAGGTCAAAGCCCAGGTCGACCGGCTCTACCACGACGCCGAGGTCGCCACCGAGAAGTACAACGGGGCGAAGGAGAGGGCGGACGCCGCCACCCGCACCGTCGACGCCCTGACCGACGAGGCCGCCCGCCGCACCGACCGCCTCAACACCGCCCGGCACGCGCTGGGTTCGCTGGCCACCGCGCAGTACCGTTCCGGCACCCTGGACCCGGCCCTGCAACTGGCGCTCTCCTCCGACCCCGACGCCTATCTGGAACGCGCCTCCTACCTCGACCGGGCCGGCGACCGGCAGACCGGGCTGCTGCGGAACATCAAGCGGCAGGTCTCCCGGATCGCCCAGGTCAAGTCCCGCGCCGACGAGGAGACCGAGCGCCTCGCCGCCCGCCGCACCGAACTGCGCGAGCACCGCACCGCGATCCGCACGAAGCTGACCGACGCCCGGAAGCTGCTGGACACCCTGACGGCCGACGAGCGCGCCGACTTCGAACGCTCCGCCGACGCCCGGCACGGCGGCGGCCCGGCCCACGCCGACCGCTCCACCACCCGCAGCGGCCCGGTGGCCGCTCCCAACTCCCGTGCCGGGCAGGCCATCGCCTTCGCCCACGGCGCGATCGGCAAGCCGTACGTCTGGGGCGCGACCGGCCCGAACGCCTTCGACTGCTCCGGCCTCACCCAGGCGGCCTGGAAGGCGGCGGGCGTGAGCCTGCCCCGCACCACCTACACCCAGATCAACGCCGGACAGCGCATCCCGCGCTCTCAACTGGCCCCCGGCGACCTGGTGTTCTTCTACTCCGGGATCAGCCACGTCGGCCTCTACATCGGCGGCGGCCAGATGATCCACGCCCCGCGGCCGGGAGCACCGGTGCGCATCGCGCCGATCGACCAGATGCCGTTCGCGGGCGCGACCCGGGTGGCGTAGGGACTGTCAGCGCGCCCCGGCCTCAGACCAGCCGTCGCGCCGTCGCCCAGCGGGTCAGTTCGTGCCGGTTGGAGAGCTGGAGCTTGCGCAGCACCGCCGAGACGTGGGACTCGACCGTCTTCACCGAGATGAACAGCTGCTTGGCGATCTCCTTGTAGGCGTAGCCGCGGGCGATCAGCCGCAGGACCTCGCGCTCGCGCTGGGTGAGGCGGTCCAGGTCCTCGTCGACCGGCGGGGCGTCCGTCGAGGCGAAGGCGTCGAGGACGAAGCCGGCCAGACGGGGCGAGAAGACCGCGTCGCCCTCCTGGACCCGGAAGATCGAGTCGACGAGGTCGGTGCCGGTGATCGTCTTGGTGACGTAGCCGCGGGCACCGCCGCGGATCACGCCGATGACGTCCTCCGCGGCGTCCGACACGGACAGGGCGAGGAAGCGGACCGGGTTCTCCACCGCGCCCATCAGGGGGGCGCAGCGGCGCAGCACCTCGACGCCGCCGCCGCCCGGGAGGTGGACGTCGAGGAGGACGACCTCGGGGCGGGTCGCGGTGATGACGGTGACCGCCTGGTCGACGTCGGCGGCCTCGCCGACCACCTCGACGCCGGTCTCCTCGGTGCGGCCGATCTCGGCCTGCACCCCGGTGCGGAACATCCGGTGGTCGTCGACGAGCACGACCCGTACCCGTCGCTCCGGGCCCCCGGTGGCTTCGGTGTTCTCGGTCATTCGCTCGCCCTCTCCATCTCCAGCTCGACCTCGGTGCCCCCGCCGGGCACCGAACGCAGCCGGGCACTCCCGCCGTTGCGCTGCATCCGGCCGATGATTGATTCTCGTACGCCCATGCGGTCCCCGGGAACCTCGTCCAGGTCGAAACCCGGACCCCGGTCCCGTACGGACACGAAGACCGTACGGCCCTCGACCTCCGCGAAGACCTGGACCGCCCCGCCCTCGCCACCGTACTTGGCGGCGTTGACCATCGCCTCGCGCGCGGCCTGCATCTGTGCGGACAGCTTCTCGTCGAGGGGGCAGTCGCCGACCACGACGACCTCCAGGGGCACGCCGTGCTTGTCCTCGACCTCGGCGGCGGCCCGTTTGACCGCCTCGGCCAGGGTCTCCGGTTCGTCGTCCTCGTCCTTGCCGGTGCCCTCGGGGTTGTAGAGCCAGTTGCGCAGCTCGCGTTCCTGGGCGCGGGCGAGGCGTCTGACCTCGCCGGCGTCGTCAGCGTTGCGCTGGATCAGGGTGAGGGTGTGCAGCACGGAGTCGTGTACGTGGGCGGCGACCTCGGCCCGCTCCTGGGCGCGGATGCGCATCAGGCGCTCCTCGGAGAGGTCCTGGGTCATCCGCACGAGGGAGGGGCCGGCGAGCAGGAAGATGCCGGTCAGTACGGCGACGGCGGCGGTCAGCAGATTGCCGAGCTGGGCGGCGGAGCCGCGGACGACGAAGAAGACGGCGAGGCCGAGGCCGACCAGGGCGACCCCGGCGAGGCCGCGGGCGACGTGGAGCAGCCTGCGGTTGCCGCTGACCTCCATCCAGCGGGCCCGCCGGGCGTTGTCCGCCTGCCGCCAGACCAGGACGGATCCGGCGCCGATGAGGAGGGTGGGCCAGATGTAGCGGCCGGTCTCACCGCCCATGTCGACGTTGACGGCATACGCGACGGCCCCTGTCGTCAGGGCGACCAGGGCGAAGACCTGGCCCTTGTCCGGCTTACGGAGCCTGCGGCGGCCGTCCGCGACGGTCTCGAAGACGGAGCGGGAGGGCTCGACGCCGCCGACGCCGAGCGGGACGACGATCCAGAACACCGCGTAGAGCAGGGCGCCGAGGCCGTCGGTGACGAACAGTCCGAGGAAGACGAGCCGCACCCAGGCGACCGGCAGTCCGAGGTGTCCGGCGAGCCCGCGCGCGACACCGCCGAGCAGCCGGCTGTCGGCGCTGCGGTAGAGCTTGCGCAGCGGCGGCTCCTCCGGGTCGGCGGAGAGGGAGCTGGCGGCTCGGGCGGTGGCGGCGGGCATACCCCGATCGTCACACGCGCGGGCGCGGGGCGGCATCAGGGTCAGCCCCCGAACCGACCCTGATGCTGTCCCCCGGGTGCGGCCTGGGGCCGGCACCTCCCCCCTGCCGCGCCCCGGTGCCGGCACCCCTTCCCGGCCGCACCCTGGTGCCGGCACCCCTTCCCGGCCGCGCCCTTCAGGGGCGTACGCGGGCAATATCAGGGACCGTCCAGGGTCGGGGCGGGTCCCGGCGGGCGGTCCGGCCCGTCACCATGGAGGCATGACCGCTCCCTCCAACACCGCTCCCGGCGTCGCGCCCTCCGAAGCGCCGAAGCCGACGCTGCGGCGCATCCCGCGGCAGAAGGTCGTCGCCGGGGTGTGCGGCGGGCTCGGCCGGTACTGCGACGTGGACCCGGTGATCTTCCGGATCGTGGTCGGCGTGCTGTCGGTGACCGGGGGCATCGGGCTGATCTTCTACGGCTTCGCCTGGCTGCTGCTGCCCGCCGAGGGCGAGGACGAGAACGAGGCGCGCAAGCTGCTCTCTGGCCGGGTCGACGGGGCGTCCCTGGTGGCGCTGCTGCTGGCACTGATCGGCTGCGGTCTCTTCCTGTCGATGCTGCACAACCGGGGCATGCTGTCGTTCGCCGCACTGCTGACGGTGGCCGTCGTCGGCTTCGCCGTGTGGACGCAGTCCCGGCGGACGGCGGCCCCGGAGGACCCGGCGGCCCCGCCCGGCGCACCGGCCGCCCCTCCGGGCCCCGCGCACACCGGCGGGCTCGGCACGCCGCCGCCGGAGGTGAAGGCCCCGCCGACGCCGGGCAGTCCGTCGTGGTGGCGGGACCCGATCGTCAAGGACGGCACCACCGGGCCGGTCGGCTCCGGCTATCTGTGGGGGCCGCCGGACACCGACGCGGAGGCGGCACGGGCCGGGGCGAAGGCCGGGCGGCCCACCCCGGACGCCCCGTTCCGGACGCCGCAGCCCTCGCCCGAGCCGAGCGGGCCGCGCTCGATCGGCGGCCTGGTCTTCCTGACAGCGCTGGTGGCGGGCGGCCTG
This sequence comes from Streptomyces globisporus, assembly GCA_014649555.1. GTDB lineage: Bacteria > Actinomycetota > Actinomycetes > Streptomycetales > Streptomycetaceae > Streptomyces > Streptomyces globisporus. Next base: position 929,224 of record BMTG01000001.1, read on the forward strand.
GGCGCCGGGCTGAGCTGGGAGCACCAGCCGCTGGGCACCGCCCTCCAGATCGGTCTGGTCGCGGCTCTCGCCGTCTTCGGACTCGGCCTGCTGATCGCGTCGCTGCTGGGGCGGACCGGCTTCGGCACGGTCTTCATGGCGATGGTCACGGCGGGCCTGCTGGCGGGCGCGGCGGTGCTGCCGAAGGACATCGACACCTCGTGGGCCCGCCAGGAGTGGCGGCCCGCGTCGGTGGCCGCCGTCCAGCCGCGCTACGAACTGAGCACGGGCGACGCCCGGCTGGACCTGTCCGGCCTGAAGGTCCCCAAGGGCGAGACCGTGCGCACGGAGGTCGACGTGGCGGCGGGGCGGGCGGCCGTGGTCGTCCCGGCGGACGTGACGGTGAAGGTGCGCGCCGAGGCGGGTCTCGGGGAGGTCCGTCTGGAGGAGGGGCAGCGGGTCCAGGTCCGGATCAACAACGGCGAGTCGACCGAGCGCACGCTGCCGCCGCCGAAGGGCACGAAGCCCGCCGGGACGGTCGAGCTGGATGTGGAAGTCGGCATCGGACAGGTGGAGGTCACCCGTGCTGCGTCATGAATTCCGGCCCGGCAGGGCCGTGGCCGGCCTGGTGATGCTGGGCCTGGCCGCCGGGTACGCGGCGGACGCGGCCGGGGCCTGGGAGGTCCCGTGGACGTTCTTCCTGCCGCTGTTCTTCGGCGGGCTGTGGCTGGCCGCGACGGTGACCTGGGCCGCCTACATGCTGCGGCGGCGGCGCGCGGCGAGGAAGGCGTCGGCGGAGAACAGCGGGGCGCCCGCGAGCACCAGCGGCAGCCACGCCACCAGGTAGGGCAGGTCGTTGCCGTAGTAGTACGGGGTGGCCTGCCAGCTCACGGTCAGCCAGAGGCTCAGCGAGATCAGCGCACCGCCGAGCGCCGCGAGCCGGGCCCAGAGGCCGACGAGGGTGCCGAGGCCGACGAGGAGTTCGCCGATCGCGATGGCGTAACCGAAGCCCTCGGGGCTCTTCAGGGCCAGGTCGACGAGGGCGGGGATCGCGGAGGAGTCGCGCACTCCGCGCATCATCTCGCCGATGGACCCGTTGCCGCTCGCGGACAGGAACGCGCTGTCGGTGAGCTTGTCGAGGCCCGCGTAGACGAAGGTGACGCCGAGGAAGATCCGCAGCGGCAGCAGGGCGTGGACACCTGCCTGCTCCTTCAGTGTCCTGCGCTCGCCCAGTCCGTACGAACCCCGCTCGCCGTAACCGTTCATGACCGCTGCCCCACTTCCCGATGTCCCGTCACTTCGACCATACGTACGCCTTCGGCGCGCCGCTCACCAGGGTTGCGGAGCAGATCGGTGAAAGCGGGCGGCGGCGGTCAGTCGGTGACGTCGATCGGGACCCGGTCGGTCTCCACCCCGGCGGCGGTGACGACCTGGACGTCCACGGTCCCCGGCTCGACCTCGACCGGGACGGGCACGGTGAGGACGGTGTCGGTGGGGTTGGCGAAGCCCCCGGCGACCGGGACCAGCGGGACGTGGACGTGAACGGTCCCTATCCGCACGACGAGCCGGGCCAGCCGGTCGGGGGTGCCCGCGCCGGGCGGGACGAAGCCCGCGCCCCGGATCTCGATGTCGTCGCCGGTCCGGATCGGGGCGTCCAGGTCTCCGGCCTCCCGGGCCCGGACGACGGACAGCACGACGGGCCTGCCGCCCTCCGCGTACTTCCCGGCGAAGTAGGTCGCCGCCGAGACGGCCACCAGCAGCGCGAGCCCCCACGGCAGATCGGGCAGCTGCTCGGGGCGGCGGGCGAGGCGGACCGCGGCGAACAGCACGGCGACGGCGCTGACCAGGACGTACTGCACATCGGTGAACGACCCGCGTCCGGAGTCGTCGGTGAGCAGGTCGGCGGCGCGCGGCCGGTCCGCGCGCAGCTTTTGGAGCCGCCGGCCCAGCACCCGTACGGTCACGACGCGGCGCACGACGACGGCGACCGCGGACACCAGCGCCAGCACGGCCACGACCCCGGCGGAGCGCACGAGATCGAGCCCCTCGATCAGGGCGTCCCGCTCGTCCGGGTCGGAGGCACCGGCCAGTTGCAGCGCGAGGACGAGGACGGCGAAGACGGCGAGCAGCACCCAGGAGGCGGCGACCGTCCGGGAGGTGGAGAGCCGGTTGTCCTCACCGATCAGCGGGGCGAGGAGGCCGCCGCGGGCACGGTGGAAGCGAGCAGCGGCGGTGAGCAGCCCCGCGGTGACGAGGGCGGCGAGCAGGGCGGCGGTCCGGGCGGTGGACCAGCCGGCCCCGATCGCGGTGACGCAGACCCCGACGAGGAGCGCCCCGGCCGCGCCCCAGACGGTGAACAGGGTGGACCGCCAGACCTGGTGCGGCCAGGCGTCCCCGGCCTCCCGGGCGCGTTCGGCGACGGCGCGGGCGGACCCGGTCAGCTCGTCGGAGACCCACTGCCGGGAGGCGGAGGGAGACTGGGCGACCCCGGCGGGCAGCCCGTTGCCCGCGGCGAGTTCGTCGCGCTTGGCGAGGAACGCGGCGACCGCGTTCCGGTGTCCGCGCCGCGCTCCGTGCGGGCAGTCGCCGCAGGTACAGCCGCCGCTGTGCGTGCCGCTCGTCCTGGTTTCGTCCAACGCCACGGAGGATTACGCCCTTTCCCGCCCCGGTACAGCCAACTCACTTGCGATATCAGCGAATTGTGCCGTACCGGGCGGCCGGTCCCCGCATCGGGGCGGGCCGGGGGCGGGTGTCGTCAGAACGTTCGACTGATCCGCTGCCACAGGGGCTGGTAGTTGATCCAGGCCACCAGGTCGCTGCCGAGGTGGTCGCGGGTGGTGAGGGCGTCCCGGTGCGAGATGAGCACGGGCTTCCCGGCGGCCCGCGCCAGCAGTTGCACCTGGCAGGCGCGCTCGAGGGTCAGGAACCACCAGGCGGCCGCGTCCACGGAGTCCCCGACGGTCAGCAGCCCGTGGTTGCGGAGGATCACCGCCTTGTGCGGCCCGAGCGCGGCGGCGATCCGCCGGCCCTCGTCCTCGTCGACAACCACCCCGGAGTAGTGGTCGTAGAGCGCATGGTCCTCGTAGAAGGCGCAGGACTCCTGGGTGATCGGCTCGATCGGCTCCCCGAGCGCGGCGAGCGCCCGGCCGTGCGTGGAGTGGGTGTGCGCGACGGCCACCGTGTCCGGGCGGGCCCGGTGCACCGCCGCGTGCACGGCGAACGCAGCCTGGTTGACGTGGAAGCGGCCCTGGACGACCTGGCCGTCGCCGTTGACGAGGATCAGGTCGCCGGGGGCGATGTCGGCGAAGGGCGCGCCGAACGGGTTGACCCAGAAGCAGTCCGCCAGTTCGGGGTCGCGCACGGTGATGTGCCCGGAGACCCCGTCCTCGTACCCGAGCTGCCCGAACAGCCGCAGCGCGCCCGCCAGCCGTTCTCTGCGGTACGTGCGTTCCTCGGCCGGTGAGGCGTGCACGGGCGGCATCGCGAACTGGAGCTGCTCGACGGGGATCGGGGCGGGGTCGGACACGGCGATCTGCTCGGACACGGCGGCTCCTCACGTTCCCAGAGGCGTACAGGACCGGAAGTTACCGCCGGGTGGGGTCGGTGAGAAGGGGTGGGCCCGGGTCAGGTGCTGAGCACCAGATAGGCGAGGGTGAAGGAGGAGCGGTAGCCGCCGTAGTAGCCGGTACGGCGGGCGTCGACCTCGGCCGTCACCTCGGCGTGCAGCGGATGGTCCGGGTTCGCCAGAGCCCAGCGCTGGCCGCGTCCGATCGGGCCCTCGGACTCGAAGAGGTCCCATTCGCGCTCGTCGGCGCAGGTGACCTGGAGGGCGCGCAGCCCGACGGACTCCGCAAGCCGGATCAGCTCCAGCAGCGAGCCGAAGTCCCCGGGCTCGGCACCGACACCCTCCAGCGCGGCGGGCGTGGGCTCCCTCAGCCAGATCCCCTCGCCGAACAGCACCCGTCCGCCGGGGCGTACGGCGGCGGCGAGGGCGGTGAGGGCGTTTCGCGTCGACTCCCGGGCGGTGGCGCCGGGCCAGGCGTGCGAGGAGCCGATGGAGACGGCGAGGTCGTAGCCGCCCCCGGTCCACTCGGCGGCGGGCGTCGGGTGGAACCGCACCCGGTCCGCGAGCCCCCGCTCCCCGGCGAGCTTCCGCCCGCGCGCCACGGCGTCCGAGTCGGTCTCGACGCCGTCCCCGGTGGCCCCGGGCGCGGCCTCCACGAGCCGCATCAGCAGTTCCCCCCAGCCGGAGCCGAGGTCGGCGATCCGCGCTCCGGGGGCGGGGTCGCAGGCGGCGATCAGCCGGGCCGCGTGTTCCTCGGAGAGCGGGGTGTTCCAGATGAGGCGGTCGTTCCCGGGGGCGGCGACGATGGCGCGGACTTCTGCGGCGGACATGGGGCGGGAGCCTGCCACGGCAGGTGGGGCGGTGCCAGTGGATTACGGCCCCGGACGCGCCGATGCCGCCGCCCGGAGGATCGGGCGACGGCATCGGTGTCGGGCCTGAGGGCTCAGCCGAGCCCGGGCGGGGTCACTCCCACTCGATGGTCCCCGGCGGCTTGCTCGTCACGTCGAGGACGACGCGGTTGACGTCGGCGACCTCGTTGGTGATGCGGGTGGAGATCTTCGCCAGCGTGTCGTACGGCAGGCGCGACCAGTCGGCCGTCATGGCGTCCTCGGAGGAGACCGGGCGCAGCACGATCGGGTGGCCGTAGGTGCGGCCGTCGCCCTGGACGCCGACCGAGCGGACGTCGGCGAGGAGGACCACCGGGCACTGCCAGATGTCGCGGTCCAGGCCGGCCGCCGTCAGCTCCTCGCGGGCGATGGCGTCGGCGTCGCGGAGCAGGTCGAGGCGGTCCTTGGTGACCTCGCCGACGATGCGGATGCCGAGGCCGGGGCCGGGGAACGGCTGGCGCTGGACGATCTCCTCGGGGAGGCCCAGCTCCTGGCCGACCATGCGGACCTCGTCCTTGAACAGCTGGCGCAGCGGCTCGACGAGCTGGAACTCGATGTCGTCGGGGAGACCGCCGACGTTGTGGTGGGACTTGATGTTGGCGGTGCCGGTGCCGCCGCCGGACTCCACCACGTCCGGGTAGAGCGTGCCCTGGACGAGGAAGGCGACCTCGGGTCCCTCCTCCTGGAGGATCTCCAGCTGGGCCTGCTCGAAGACGCGGATGAACTCGCGGCCGATGATCTTCCGCTTCTCCTCGGGGTCGGAGACCCCGGCGAGGGCGTCGAGGAAGCGCTTCTCCGCGTCGACGACCTTCAGCTTCGCGCCGGTCGCGGCGACGAAGTCCTTCTCGACCTGCTCGGTCTCGCCCTTGCGCATCAGGCCGTGGTCGACGTAGACGCAGGTGAGCTGGGAGCCGATGGCCTTCTGGACGAGCGCGGCCGCGACGGCGGAGTCGACACCGCCGGAGAGACCGCAGATGGCGCGCTTGTCGCCGACCTGCTCGCGGATGAGGGCGACCTGCTCCTCGACCACGTTGGTGGTGGTCCAGTTCGGCTCGATGCCCGCGCCGCGGTAGAGGAAGTGCTCCAGGACCTGCTGGCCGTGGGTGGAGTGCATGACCTCGGGGTGGTACTGGACGCCGTAGAGCTTCTTCTCGTCGTTCTCGAAGGCGGCGACCGGGACCACGTCGGTGGAGGCGGTGACCGTGAAGCCCTCGGGGGCTGCCGAGCAGGCGTCGCCGTGCGACATCCACACCGGCTGCTCGGTGGGCGTGCCCTCGAAGAGCGTCGAGCCCGCCTTGGTGACGTGCAGCGGGGTACGGCCGTACTCACGGGCCCCGTTGTCGTCGACCGTGCCGCCGAGCGTCGTCGCCATCAGCTGGAAGCCGTAGCACATGCCGAAGACCGGCACCCCTGCCTCGAACAGCGAGCGGTCCAGGGACGGCGCGCCCTCGGCGTACACCGACGAAGGACCGCCGGAGAGGATGATCGCGCGGGGGTTCTTGGCCAGCATCTCCGCCACCGGCATGGTGGACGGGACGATCTCGCTGTAGACCCGGGCCTCACGGACGCGGCGGGCGATGAGCTGGGCGTACTGCGCGCCGAAGTCGACGACGAGGACCACGTCGGCCGTGGCGTCGGGGGCGGCGGGGGGTGCTGCTGGCACGGGGCGGCCTTCCGGCGGTGGTGAAGGGGGTCGGTTCTTCCGATTCTACCGGCCGTGCGCGGACCCTCCGCCGGGCCGGTGGCGGGGGTGCTCCCGCCCTGTCGTGTCTCACGATCCGGGCCTCGTTTTGTCGGGGCGACGGAAACAGGGCCATACTGTCCGCCATGCGTCAGCACACGACCTTCCTCTTTACCTATGGCATCCGGCCCGCCGGCTGCCATGGTCGTGCTGCTTGAGCTACTGACAAGCAACGTTCCAGGCGCCCCGGGCCAGCAGGCCCGGGGCGTTCTGCGTATCCGGGCCCGTTCGCCCCGGGGGCGTCACCGACCGACCCACCGGGAGTCACCACCATGAGCAGCAGCACCACCGCCACGGACACCACCACCGCCACCGGCGCCCACACCGACGAGGCCGCCGCCCTGATCGGCGGGGCCCGGGAGCGTATCGACGCCCTGGACGACCGGATCATCGGTCTCGTCCAGGAACGGATGGCCGTCTCGGCGGTGATCCAGGAGGCCCGGATCACCTCGGGCGGCCGCCGGGTCAACCTCTCCCGTGAGACGGCCGTGCTCGGCCACTACAGGGACGCGCTGGGCAAGCCGGGCACCGCGCTGGCGATGACGCTCCTGGAGCTGTGCCGCGGGCGGGTCTGAGGCCTGGTGGGCGGCGCGCGGACGGAACGGTTCTCCGCCCGCGCCGCACCGGCCGTATCTGCGTTCGGGGCCCGTCTCACCCGTACGGCGCGTGACCAGGAGCGCGGTGCCTTCGTTGGTCCTGATGTCCGTGCCAACCAGGGGCGGCATCGGTAGGAAACCACGCGTGGCTCCGCCGGGGAGTGTGACGTACTGCAGGTGCGTCGTGGGACCACGACCCGGCGTATGTGACCGGTCCGCAGGGGACAGCAGCCCGGTCACCCCATATGCGGCCGATCCCGGGGACGCCCGGGTCGGCCGCATCGGATACGCATCCGGGCGGAGGCCCGCTCCCTCCTCCGCCGCTTTTCGCTCCCTGCTTCTCAGGTGTGGCGCGCGGCCCGTCGCCGTGCCGCCGTGAACAGCACCAGGCCCGCCGCCAGCGCCGCGGCCGCCGTGCCCGAGGCGATCAGCGCGACCGACCCCGTCGAGGCGAGTCCGCCGCCGGAGCCCCCGGCCGTGCCCGACGAGGAGCCGCCGGAGGTGCTGGAGCCGGAGGTGCCGGACGGGCTCTCCTCCGGGTCCGGGGCCGAGGTCGGCGGGGTGGACGGCTCGCCGGAGCCGCCGTCGCCGCCCTCCGTCGCACCGCCGGAGTCGGAGCCGTCGCCGCCGCCCTCACCGTTCAGGATCAGGTAGGCCGTGTTGTTGGCGGGCTTCGGGTCGAACGGGAGCTTCGGGTTCTTCAGGAAGGTGTTGCGTACGGTCACCGCGCCGCTCGCGCCGACCATGGCCTTGTCGACCCGCAGCTCGAAGCGCAGGTCGAGGCCGCCCCCGTCCCGCACGGTCATCGAGGTGTTGCAGAAGTAGCGCGGCGCGGGGGTGTTCTGGTTCTCGCGGTACTGGCCGTCGGCCGTCACCGCGCGGCAGCTCTCCGGCTTCGTCGCGACCGAGGCGCCCTGGGGGACGGTGAAGTCGACGGTGGCGACGTCCTCGCCGGAGCGGATGTGGCCGATCCACGCCGGGCCCTCGTTGCGGAAGCCGAGGTCGGCCGTGACGAAGGAGCCCTCGGACCCGGCCACCTGGTCGCCGTACGCCACGAAGTCGGCCGTGTTCTCCGTACGGAAGTCGGCCTCCTGCTGGTTGTCGTACGGGTCGAGGTCGGTGCTCCTCGCCGCGGCGCCCTTCTTCACCGGGACCGCCTTCAGCACGCCGCCGGTGCCCCGCTCGAAGGGGGCGCCAGCGCGCTGGGCGGTGCGCTGGGCGGCGCTGTTCTCGTGGATGCCGTAGAGGAAGGTGTCGTAGTGGGCGCGCTCGGTGGCCTCCAGCGTCAGCGGAGTCGCCAGCGTGTACGTCGCGCCCGCCTCGAAGGCTCCTTCGACGGAGCAGAGCGCCGTGGTCCAGCCGAAGTCGGGCAGGTCCGGGTCGTCCACGGTGTACTCGCAGTTGGAGTAGCGCTGCGGGATGTCCAGGCCGCGTGAGTACCGCAGGGTGAGCAGGACGCCGTCGGCGTCCCTGGAGCCTCGGTTGGCGAAAGTGATCGGGGCCTGCTGCTTGTCCCCCGGGGTCAGCTCCGTCTTGAACGGCAGCCGCTCCATCACGAGGTCGGGGCCGCCGACCGTGAGCCGGGTGGTGAACGGCGTGAAGGTGGCGCCGTCCGCCTGGCCGGTCACCTTGATCGTGCCGGTGGCGCCGTTCTCACTGCCCTTGGCGGCGGTGACGACGAAGTCGGCGGCCGACTGGGAGCCGGGCCAGATGCCCCAGTCCTCGCAGACGGCCTTGGTGCCGGTGATCCTGCAGTCCGGGCTCGCCTCGCCGTCGATCTTCACGTCGGCGACGCCCGCGACGCCGCTGAGGTCGAAGGTGAGGGTGAAGTCGCCGTCGAAGCCGCCGTTCTCCTCGTCCTCGGACGGGTTGTACAGCGTGATCCCGACCTTGGAGGACTTCGGCTTGCCGCTCTCCGGATACGGGTGCAGGGCCGTCTCGGCCGGGCCGCCGAACGCGAACACCGGCGTGTCCGCGGCCTGTGCCGGGGCGGCCGCCCCGGCGAGCGAGGCCGCGGCCAGCAGGCCTGCGGCGGCGAACGAACCGGCTGCGCGGTGCAGCACGGTTCTCGGGGTGGAACGTGTCATCGGGGACCTCAGGGACTCGGCGGGAGCTGTGGGGCTGCTGTGACGGATGTCGCGGTACGGGTTGGACCGCACAGCTTCCCGAACAGTTGCCCTCCCCAAGATCACGGATTGGGTACGGGGGTGTTCCCGACGCCCTTCACGTCCGCCCCGGCCTCCGCCGTGTCCTTCGGCGGCACCACGGGGATCCCCAGGAACGGCAGCTTCAGCGCGCCGAACGCCTCCTTCGGCACGGTGGGCATGCGCGGGGCGACCGGGGCGAGCCGTTCGTAGGCCGCTTCCTGCTCCGGGCGCGGGTCCGCCTCGCCCTTGTTGGGCCACAGCGACATCGCGCGCTCGGCCTGGGCGGTGATGGTCAGCGAGGGGTTGACGCCGAGGTTGGCGGAGACGGCGGAGCCGTCGACGACGCTGATGCCGGGGTGGCCGTAGAGGCGGTGGTAAGGGTCGATGACGCCTTCCTCGGCGCTCGCGCCGATCGGGCAGCCGCCGAGGAAGTGGGCGGTGAGCGGGGTGCCCATCAGCTCGCCGACGTTGGACCCGGCGAAGCCGTTGATCTCCTCGGCGAGCAGGCTCGCGCCGAGGGTCGCCTCCGGGATCTGCGTCGGGTTGGGGGCGCCGTGGCCCTGGCGGGCGGTGAGCAGGCCCTTCCCGACGCCGCCCGGTTTGCGGTACGTGGTCAGGGAGTTGTCCAGGGACTGCATGACCAGGCCGATGATGGTGCGCTCGGACCAGCGGCGGTTGGAGAGCGAACGGGCCGCGAGCGTGGGGTGCTTGATCATGTTGGCGATCCAGCCGCGCACCCGGTGGGCCCCGTAGGGGACCTGGAGGATCGTCATCGCGCCCATGGCGTTGGAACCCTTGCCGTAGCGGACGGGCTCGATGTGGGTGTTGTCGTCGGGGTGGATCGACGAGGTGATCGCGACGCCCCGGGTGAAGTCGGCCTTGGCCGTGCCGTGCTTCCTGCGGTAGCGGCGGTCGCTGGTCTGGGCGCCCACCAGGCCCTCGGAGTTGGTCCGGGTCAGCTCGCCGAGCTTCGCGGAGAGCCGGGGCAGCAGCCCCCGGTCCTTCATGGTGTGCAGGAGGGTCTGGGTGCCGTACGTCCCGGCGGCGATGACGACCTTGCGGGCGCGCAGCTTCGTGGGCTTCGCCCGGCGGCGGCGGTCGGTGGGGACGGTCAGGACCCGGTGGCCACCCTCGGGGTCCTCGGTGACGGCGACGACGGAGGTCATCGGGTGGATGACCGCTCCGGCCTGCTCGGCGAGGTAGAGGTAGTTCTCGTTGAGGGTGTTCTTCGCACCGTGGCGGCAGCCCGTCATGCACTCGCCGCACTCGGTGCAGGCCTTGCGGTCGGGGCCCGCGCCGCCGAAGTACGGGTCGGGGACGGTGCCGCCGGCCTTGGCCCTCGCGGTGCCGTCGGCGTCCTTGCCGTCGCCGAAGAAGACCCCGACCGGGGTCATGTGGAAGGTGTCGCCTACGCCCATGGTCTGCGCGACGGCCTTGAGGTGGATGTCGGACGGGGTCATGGTCGGGTTGAGACGGACCCCGAGCATCCGGCGCGCCTGGTCGTAGTACGGCTTCAGCTCGTCCTGCCAGTCGGTGATCGAGGCCCACTGGCGGTCCTCGAAGAACGGGGCGGGCGGCACGTACAGGGTGTTGGCGTAGTTGAGCGACCCGCCGCCGACTCCGGCCCCGGCGAGCACCATGACGTTGCCGAGGAGGTGGATGCGCTGGAGGCCGAAGAGCCCGAGGGCGGGCGCCCAGAGGTAGTTCTTCAGGTCCCAGGAGGTCTTGGGGAGCGTGCCGGGGGTGAAGCGGCGGCCCGCCTCCAGGACGCCGACGCGGTAGCCCTTCTCGGTGAGCCGGAGCGCCGACACGGCGCCCCCGAAGCCCGAGCCGACGACCAGGACGTCGTAGTCGTAGGTGGCGTCGTCCTCGGCCGGGACATGGCTCACGGCCTGTTTCTGGGCAGGGCTGTCCTGGGACATGGCACTCCTCGGAACGGAATCGGTACGAAAAGGGCGGAAGCCGCTACGGCGTCGGCATCGGCGGCTCAGCGCAGCCGGAACGCCTTCATCACCTTGAGGCTGCTCGTCATGAACGCGGCGTACTTCTCGTCGTCCATCCCGAAGGCGGGCGCGAGCGGAATCAGCCGCTGCTGGGCGACGGTCTGGGCCTCGGTGTACTTGAGGATGCCCTCGGAGCCGTGCCGCCGGCCGAGGCCGGAGTCCTTCATGCCGCCCATCGGGGACTGGACGCTGCCGTAGGCGGGGGCGTACCCCTCGTTGATGTTGACGGTGCCGGTGCGCAGCCGGGCGGCGACCTCGTGGCCGCGCCGGGAGTCGGTGGTCCAGACACTGGAGTTGAGGCCGTACGGGGTGGCGTTGGCCAGCGCGATCACCTCGTCCTCGTCACTGAAGCGGTAGATCGCGACGACCGGGCCGAAGGTCTCCTCGCCGCAGACGGCCATGGGGGCCTCCACACCGTCGAGGATGGTCGGTTCGTAGAACAGCGGGCCGATGTCGGGGCGGGCGACGCCGCCGGCGACGAGGGTCGCGCCCTTCTCGACGGCCTCGTCGACATGGCGCGCGACGGTCTCCAGCTGGCGTTCACCGACGAGGGAGCCCATGTCGGCCCCGTACGCCAGGGAGCTGCCGAGCCGCATGGCCTTCGTCCGGGTGGCGAAGCGCTGCACGAAGTCGTCGGCGATCGACTCGTGGACGTACAGCCGCTCGATGGAGATGCAGAGCTGTCCGGCGGAGGAGAAGCAGGCGCGGACGGCGCCCGCGGCGGCCTTCTCGACGTCGGCGTCCTTGAGGACGAGCATCGCGTTCTTGCCGCCGAGCTCCAGGGAGACGCCGACCAGGCGGGAGGCGGCGCCCACGGCGACCTCGCGGCCGGTGCGGGTGGAACCGGTGAAGGAGACGTAGTCGGCGCGGCTGACGACCTCGGGGCCGACGACCGGACCCTCGCCGAGGACGATCTGGAAGACCTCGGCGGGCAGTCCGGCCTCGATCAGCAGGTCGCGGGCCCACAGGGCGGTGAGCGCGGTCTCCGTGTCGGGCTTCATCACGACGGCGTTGCCGGAGACGAAGGCGGGCAGCGCGTCGCCCACGGAGAGTTCGAGCGGGTAGTTCCAGGGCGCGATCTGGCCGACGACACCGCGCGGCTGGCGCAGTTCGGTGACCTTGGTGAGGGTCGGGACGACGCCCGTGTGGCGACGGGGCTTGAGGTAGGAGGCGGCCTTGCGCCCGTAGTGGCGGGCGGCGACGGCGACGGCCTGCACCTCCTCGTGGGCGTGCAGACGGGCCTTGCCGGTCTCCAGCTGGATGAGGTCGAGGACCTCGGACTGGCGGCTCAGGACGAGGTCGTGGAAGCGCAGCAGCACGGCGGCCCGCTGCCGTACGGGGACGGCGGCCCAGACGGACTGGGCGGCGCGGGCCCGGTCGAAGGCGGTGGCGACGTCCTCGGGGGTGGACTCGGGCAGGTCGGCCAGCTTCTCCCCGGTGAAGGGGGTGTGGTTGGCCGTTCGGCCCGACCCGACGACTCCTCGGATCAGCTGGGCGATCACCTCGGGGGTGACCACATCGGCGGCCGTGCGCACCCCGGCGGGGGCGACCGCCACGGGGTTCGTACCGAGAGGGGCGTCAGGGGCCTGCGAGTCCGTCATGGGGCCGAGAGTATGTCGGGCCGGAGCCTTTGGGTACCCGTCGGTAACAGTTTTTCACAGGACCCGCCAGCCCTGTGCGACACCATCCTCGAACGAGCCAGTGATCGCTGGCGACATAACCGCTGATCAGTGGCGTTGCGGCCGACCGCCCGGCGGCGGCCGACCCGCGCCGCTCAGGAAGCGTGAATGTTCAGCCCCTCGGTCACCTCGGCGAAGATCGCGTCCCCGTCCTTCGCCGCCTCCCCCTTCGCGGGCGTCTTCACGCGCACATGCCAGTAGGGGTCGCTCTTCTTCTCGCCGGGGATCAGCAGCTCCCGGAAGCGCAGGCGCACCGGGTCGTCGTCGGACGAGGCGTAGGGGACGTACTCGGTGGTCATCTCGACCGCCTTGCGCCCCTGGTGCGTGGTGTCCTTGTACGTGACGGAGGCCTCCTCCATCTGAGTGCCGCTCGCCCCGCCCTTCTCGTAGTACGCCTTGCGGGCCACCGGGTCGGCGCCCGGGTTGTCGTCCATGGAGTCGGGGTCGCTCTTCGGGTCGCGGTGCCAGAAGTCGATCTCGAAGACGCCGCTGGGGTCCGCGTACCAGACCAGCTCGCCGTCGTCGTCCTGGACCCGCTTGTACTCCTCGGGCACCGCCACGTCCGCCGACAGGACCTCGTTCTCCGGCCGGATCTGCCAGTTCTCCGGCGGTCCGTCGCCCGAGAACGGGTTCAGCAGCACCAGCACGAGCGCGACCACCACCGCCAGCGCCCCGCCGCCGAGGGCGAACTGGGCGGCCCGGTTGCGGTGCAGCACCGGCGGCACCCACTTGCTGCCGCCGCCACTGCCCGTGGCGAGTGCGCCGTACGGGGAGGTGGCCGGGGCGGGGGCCGGTGCGGCGAGCTGCTGGAGCGTCCGGCGGACCTCGGCGGCCGGCGGGCGCGCGGCTGGGTCCTTGCGGAGCAGCTGCATGACGAGCGTGCCGAACGCGCCGGTGCCCCGGGCGGGCGTCTGCGGTTCGGCGGACAGCACGGCCTGGAGGGTGGCCGGGGTGTGCGAACGGCGGTACGGGGACATCCCCTCGACCGCCGCGTACAGCACGACGCCCAGCGACCACAGGTCCGACTCCGGTCCGGGGCGCTGTCCGAGGACCCGCTCCGGCGAGATGTACTCGGGTGAGCCGATGAACGCGCCGGTCTCGGTGAGCCGCTGCTCGCCCTCGATCTGCGCGATCCCGAAGTCGGTGAGGACGACCCGGTCGCCGGTGCCGAGCATGACGTTGTCCGGCTTGACGTCCCGGTGCAGGATGCCGAGCGCGTGCGCGGCGGTCAGCGCGTCGAGGACCGCGAGGCCGATCCTGGCCGCCTCGCGGGGGTCGAGGGTGCCTTCCTGGAGGCGGTCGCCGAGCGACGGGCCGCGCACCAGCTCCATGACGATCCACGGCTTGCCGTCCTCGATCACCACGTCGTGGACGGTGACGACGGAGGGGTGGTCGATCCGGGCGGCGGCCCGCGCCTCGCGCTGCATGCGCTGGTGCACGGTGCTGTGTTCACGCTCGCCGAGATGGTCCGGTACGCGCGGCTCCTTGACGGCCACCTCGCGGTCGACGACCTCGTCGCGGGCCCGCCACACCGTGCCCATCCCGCCGTGCCCGAGCCGCGCGATCAGCCGGTAGCGCCCGCCGATCAGCCGGTTCGCCGCCTGGTCCGGCGCGCTCGCCGGAGGGGCCGGGGAGGGGATGTGCGCCGGGGGCGCGGGGTGCGGTGCGCCGAATCCGCCCGGAGCGTGCGGTGGCTGGAGTCCGTAGCTGGTGGGCTCGTCGGCCCGTCCCCCGTGATCTGTCATGCCCACCATCCTGGTTCACGACCGGGGCCCGGCACCACCGGGGTCGGTCACCGGGTACGGAGCCGTGACCGTACGGCAACCCGCGCCGGGTATCCGGTCGTTACGCCCGGGGTCCGCCGAACCGCCCGCCCTCACTGCTGCGGCTGCGGGGCGCGCCAGCTGCGGAGCATGATGTCGAACTTCTCCCGGCTGGCCTCCCAGCCCTCCTGCGGGGCGGTCAGGTACAGCGCGTACTCGGGGCCGCCGGAGCCGCCGTAGTACATCTGGTCGATCCCGTGCCGGGGTCCCGCGTGGTCCTTGGTCTCGTTCCAGGTGAACTCCCAGAGAGCGCCCGGCCGGTCGCGGAAGGTGTTCTTCTCCATCCCGATCCGCTGGTAGCCCGGCAGCCGCGTGGAGAGCTGCTCCTCCATGTTCTCCATGTGCAGATACGGATGGTCGAAGTCCGGGTCGGGGTCGACGCTGATGCGTATCCGGTGGGCCCCGTCGTCCGGGGTGTAGTCGATCTGCCCCTCGTTCAGCTGGCGCTCCCAGCCCTTGGGCACGACGAGGCTGAAGCCGGCGGGGTCGTCGACCCGGTGCCAGCCGTCGGGTACTTCCGATGCGGGGTTGGTGGCCTCCGGGGTGGTCCCGGGCGCGGACCGCGTGCCTCCGGCGGTCGTACCGCCGGTCGCGCCGGCCGGGTTGTCCGAGCCCTCCCCGTACTTCATCGCGATCAGCCCGGCCGCGCCGCCGAGCACGGTCGCGGCGACGACCACGACGAGCACGGTGCGCCACCGGGATCCGGCGCGCCGGGTCACCGGGGCGGAGGCGGGACCGGGGTCCGGGGCGGGGTGGGCGGACGAGGCGGTCGAGCCGGTCGCGGCGGCGGAGGCGGCCGCCCCGGGCAGCCGGGCGGTGGCACCGTCGGAGCCGGGCGGGCCGGCCGGAGTGTCGGAGCCGCTGCCGTCCCCGTAGCCGTAGCGGGACTCCTCGGGGAAGCGCTGGGTCGGCACATGCGCCTGGGCGGCCCGGGGTTCGCGGCCCTCCATGGCGTCCAGCAGCATCTGCTCGGTCTGCGCGGCCGTGGGCCGCTCGGCCGGGTCCTTGCGGAGCAGCGCGGTGATGACGGCCCCGAGCGGACCGGCGTTGACCGGGGCGGGCGGCTCCTCGGTGACGACGGCCTGCATGGTGGAGATCGGGGACGTACGGCGGAACGGGGAGGTCCCCTCGACCGCCGTGTACAGCGTGGCCCCCAGCGACCAGAGGTCGGAGGCCGGTCCCGGGTCGCCGCCGCGTACCCGCTCGGGGGCCAGGTAGTCGATGGAGCCGACCAGTTCGCCGGTACGGGTGATGGTGGAGTCGCCCTCGATCGCGGCGATCCCGAAGTCGGTCAGGAGCACCTGTCCGTCGCGGGCCAGCAGGACGTTGCCGGGCTTGACGTCGCGGTGCAGCACCCCGGCGCCGTGGGCGGCGCGCAGGGCGCTCAGCACGTGCAGCCCGATCCGGGCCGCCTCGCGCGGGGCAACTTCGCCGCTCTCCTTGGCGGCGTCGGCGAGCGAGGGGCCGTCGACGTACTGCATGACGATCCAGGGGCGGTTGTCGTACTCGATCACGTCGTGGACGGTGACGACCCCGGGGTGCGTGATGCGCGCCGCGGCCCGGGCCTCCTTCTGCGTCCGGGCGTGCAGGACGAGCCGGTCGGCCTCGGCCACGTACAGCCCGGCGGTCAACTCCTTGACGGCGACCGTGCGGTGCAGCACCTCGTCGTGGGCGCGCCAGACCTTGCCCATGCCGCCCCGGCCGAGGACGTCGCCCAGCCGGTAGCGCCCCGCCAGCACCAGTCCGGCTTCCGTGCCGTGTGATCGATCCACGTGATGTCCCCGCCCCGTTCCTCGAATGGCCAGATTACGGAGGCGGGGCGCGGCGGGGATACGGGGGATCGCCCACGAGACCGCACTGTGATGGTTGTCGGCACCGCACAACGCCCGTCAGGAGCCGGGACCGATGACGTGGGGTCAGCCGGCGACCCGGTACGAGGCGATGGCCTGCTCGTAGATCTCGGTGACCTTGTCCCGGTCGTTCTCGGGGCCGATGACCTGGATGACGTGGTAGCGGCCGTCGACGATCATGGCGAGGTTACGGACGAACACCTCGCGCCCGCCGCTCTCCTGCCAGGTGAACTGCCCCTCGGCCATGGCCTGCCGGCCGACGTCGACCCGGCGCAGTCCGGACGAGGAGGACCAGCTGGAGTCCCGGAACGGCTGGAGCTCGGGCTCCTTGTCCCGCTGGTAGTCCAGCGGATCGCTGCCGCCCGACTTCACGGTGTCCCGGCCTGGCACCACGAGCAGGGTGAACCCGTCGCTGCCGTAACGGATCTGACGGTCCGCGTTGGCCGGGCTGCGCTGCCAGCCCTTCGGTACGCCTACCTCGAAGCCCTCCGCGTCCTTGCGGAGCGTGTAGCCGGGGGCGAGGGCGGCGGCGGACCGGCTGGTCTGCGGCTGCTGGGAGCCGGACCCGTCGGATCCGTCCGCCGAGCCGTCCGTCGAACCCGAGGGCTCGGGCTTCCCCGAAGCGGCGGGCGGCGCGGCGGAACCCGTGGGCGCGGGCGCCCCGTTGTCCTGGCCCGGGTCCGCCTTCGGCATGAACATCACGGCGTACGCGACGGCGGCGGCCATCAGCAGCAGGATCAGGACGAGCAGCAGCCGGCCCAGCTTGCGCGGGGACCCCTCACCCCGGCGCGGGGGTTCCCGCAGCACGCGGGGGCCCTTGGGAGCGCGCGGCGCGCGGGCCGGGCGCTCGTCCTCCCAGGTCTCCACGGGCCTGCGCACGGAACGGTCGGGCGGCAGCAGCGACTCGTGGCGGTCGTGCTGCTTGCCGCCGCGCTGCTTCGGCGGCTGCTGACGCTTCCCCTGACGGTGCCTGCCGGCCCCGGCACCGCCGAACCGGCCCCGGCGCCGCCGGACCAGCTCGCCACGGCGGCGTACGACGGGGAGCCGGGTGGCGTCGGGTGCGGGCAACGGCACGACGTCGGCGCCCGCCTCCGGCTCCGGCGCGGAACGCACCAGCGAGCGCAGCCAGCCGCGCAGCTCCTCGAAGTCCGGCCGCTCGGTGGGGTCCTGGCGCAGCAGCGACTCGACGACGGGCCGTAGCGGACCGCACTCCTCCGCGAAGGCGGGCGGCTCGCCGCACACCATCTGGACGAGCTCGGCCGCGTTCTCCTCGGGGTAGGGGGCGTGGCCCTGGACGGCGCGGTAGAGCAGGGCACCGAGCGCCCACAGGTCGGTGGACGGGCCGATCGGGGGCGCGAGCTGCCAGTTCTCGTGGACCGGGCCCGCCTGCTCGGGAGCCCAGCGCTCGGTGACGGCTCCGACGACGGCGATCCGTGCCTGGCGGGCGCGTTCGGCGGCGAGCGGGGTGGCGGGACCGCGGTAGTCGGCCGGTTCGCAGCCCGCGACGGCGTCCTCCCAGGCCCGGGTGGTGGTCCGCGCGGCCGGGAGCGGCGCGGTGCGGGCCGGCTCCCTCGCGGCGGAGCCCGGTACGCCCGCTGTGCCCGGCCGCCGGGAGTCGGCGCGCAGGGCGTCCGCGCCCGATCCGCCGGCGGGGACGGACCGCCCGGCGCCGGGCCCGTCGTCCCAGGTCCCGGCGAGATGGACACGGCGGCCCGGCGGCCGGGGGCCCTCTTCGTCGTCCTCGTCGTCCTCGTCGTCATAGGGATCCTCGCCGGGGCTGCCCCAGGGGGCGGTCAGCCGGGGGGCGACGGGGGTACCGGGGGCTCCGGTGCCGGTGGCGGAGCCGGGGGTTCCGGGAGCGCCGGGTGTGCCTGGATCCGTGGCGTCACCGGCCGCTTCGGCGGTACCGGCGTCCGGGGCCGCTTCGCGTCCGTCCCGCGGCGGCTTCGTGAGATCGGCCGGGGCGCGGTCGGCCTGCTGGCGGTCCTCGGTGACCCGGGCGGCGGCCCGCGCGCCCGCGCGGTAGGCGGCGATCGCCCCGGCGCGGGCGGCCCGCACCTGGGCGGCGCTCGCGGCGCCGGGCTCGGCGGGGGGCGGTACGGCCGTGTAGGGAACGGCGGGGGCGGCGGGACGCGGGACGATCTCCTGCCCATCGGCCCGCTGCTCCGGGACGGGGTCGGCGTCACGGCCCGGCGGCAGGTCGTACGGGGCGTGTCCGTCGTCCTCCCGGCGCGGCGCGTACCCCTGCGGCAGCGGTGGAACGGGCAGCGCCCGGCCGTCACGGCTGCCGTGGACCTCCCGGCCGCCGTCGCCCTCGCGGTCGCTGCCGTAGACCTCCCGGCTGCCGTATTCGGCGTACTCGTCCGCGTGGTCCTGGACGTCCGCGTGGTCCTGGACGTCGGCGTACTCCTGGACGTCCGTGTACTCCTGGACGTCCGCGTCGGTCCTGGCCGCCGGGAGCGCATAGGCGCCGCCGAGCTCCCTCGGCGGGGCGGGGTCGGGGGCCGGGATGCCGTACGTCGTCGGGCCGGGTGCCGTCGGACCGGCCACCGGATCGACGTCGGGCCGCGGTTCGGGGGCGTACCCGCAGAGGGCCTCCTCGGCGGCGCCCGCCGCGAGACCGGTGAGCATGACGCGGCCGTCGTCGCAGACCAGGACCGTGCGCACGGTGATGTTGCGGTGGGTCCAGCCGTGGGCGTGCAGCACCCGCAGGGCGGTGAGCACGTCGGAGCCGATCTCGGCGGCCCGGTAGGGGGTGAGGGGGCGCTCGGCGAGGAGCGCGGCGAGCGGCCGGGCCGCGACGAGCTCGCTGACTATCCAGAGCGAATCCGCCTCGGCGAACACGTCGAAGACCTGGTCGAGGCGGGGGTGGTCGGGCACCTGGGCGGCAGCCTGCGCGGCCTCGATCGCCCGCCGGACCGCGGGGTCCGTACTGCGGCGGACCGCCCGCCCGCCGGCCCGCCCGGACACCGGGGCCCGCCCGTCGGCGTCGAGCACCTCGGCGTCCACGATCTCCGGCAACGGCACCTGGCGGACGAGGACTTCCTGGCCGCTGTAGGTGTCGAACGCCCGGGTCTCGGCCAGTTCGTACCCGTCGGACGGGGGCAGCGGAAGGCGGTAGCGGTCGGCAAGCACCCGACCCGCGTAGTCGTCCACGACGCCTCCCCAGAGCGCGCTGTTCCCCCGGCCATCAGAGCTGCACGATTCCGTCATTTACGGTCGTCCGGCGGGCAATTGACCCGCCGTTCCGGCTGCGTACGGTCTCCGTCCTCTTACGATACGTGGCAACGCGGGCCGACGGGACGGGTCGCGCCAACCCGGCCCGCACAAACGTTTCACACCGGCCCGGATCGGGCGCGCCCGGGAGTCTCGGGGCGCGCCCCGGCGGTCACTTCGTGGGCGTGAAGGTGGCGAACGCCGTCTCGCGCAGCGTCCGGCACGCGTCGCCGTCCCACTCGTCCGCCTTGCAGCTGATCATGATGGAGTAGCCGCGCTTGGCGTCCACCTTGAAGCCGCGGTTGAGCACCTTGACCCGGACGCCGTTGTGGCTGCGCTCGAACGTCCAGTCGGCGACGGTCGGATAACCGTTGTACTCGACCTTCTTTATGCTGCCGTGCTTGTAGCCGTCGCTGAGGACCTTGGCGCTGGCGACGGCCCCACGCCAGGCGGCCGCGGCGTCGTCCTTGGGCGAACTGTTGAAGTCGACCTGGACCCGGGGGAAGCTGCCCTGCCCGGCGTTGTAGATGCCTCCGGAGTTGGTGCCCGCGATGGCGGTACGCCGGAAGTCCTCGGGCATCCCCATCGTGAAGTGGAACCGGGTGTCGGCGACCTCCTTGTAACCGGCGGGCAGGGAGTCGCCGGCCGGCTTGTCTCCGCCCTCGCCCTCGTCACCCTTGGGGTCGTCGGTCTTCGGGTCGTCGGAGCCCTCACCGGACGGGTCCTCGGAGGCCCGGCCGTCCTCCGTGCCCTGGCCCTCCTTCTGGCCGTCGCCCTTCCCGCCGGACGAACCGCCGCCCGTGTCGTCGCCCTTGCCGTCGGCGCCGCCGGTCGCGGCTCCGGCCGACGCGGCGGTGTCGCCCTTGCCGCTCTTGTCCCCGTCGTCGCCGCCGAGGGCGATCGCCAGGACCGTGCCGAGGATGGCCAGCGCGATGACGGCCGCGATGATCGCGAGGGTGCGGCGGGGCACCACGTCGGTGATCGAGGCGCGCATGGAGGAGGCCGAGGACGGTGGGCGCTGTCCGGGCACGGAAGCGTTCGCCGTCACCGCGGACTTCGGGGCGGCGGGGGCCGCGACGGCTCCCTGCGCGCCCGCGGAGGCGGATCCGGCCGCCGCTCCGGACTTCGTGGCCGGGGCCGGAGTCCCGGGCGGGGACGGCGGCTTGGGCGGGGTGACGGGCGAGCCGGTGGCCGCGGCGGCGGGAGAGCCCTTCGACGCTGCCGCGCCTGCGGCGGCCCCGGCGGCCACCGCCGGGGTCTTCGCGTTGCGCACGGACCGCAGGGCTCCGCGCAGCCGGTCGCGGGCGCCTTCGCCGGACTCGCCCGTACCCGTGGACTGCTTCGGCGGCTTCGAGGCCTTGGGCTGCTTCGGCGTCCGCTTGACGAGGGGGTCGGCGGCGGGGGCCGGCGGGATGGCCATGATCTGGGTGGAGTCCGCCGGGGCGGGCGCGGGCACGTCCGGGGCGTTGATGACGTCGTTGAGCAACGCCCGCGCCCCGGCGTCGTCGAGTCGCTGCTCGGGGTCGCGGGCGAGCAGCCCGTAGATGACCTCGGTGAGCGGACCGGCGTTCTTCGGCGGGTCGAGCGGTTCGGTCATCACGGCCGTGAGCGTGGCGATGGCCGAGCCCTTGTCGTACGGCGGGCAGCCCTCGACGCTCGCGTACAGCAGTCCGCCGAGCGACCACAGGTCGGCGGGCGGACCGGGCTTGTGGCCACGGGCCCGCTCGGGCGAGATGTACGAGGGGGCGCCGACGAGCATGCCGGTGGAGGTGACCGAAGGGTCGCCCTCGACCTGGGCGATGCCGAAGTCGGTGAGGACGACGCGCCCGTCCTCGGCGATCAGCACGTTGGACGGCTTCACGTCACGGTGCAGGATGCCCTCGCGGTGCGCCGAGCGCAGCACGTCGAGGATGGCGAGCCCGACCTCGGCGGCCCGCTTCGGCGTCAGCGTGCCGTCCTCGCGGATCGCCTCTGCGAGCGACTTGCCCTCGACCAGCTCCATGACGATCCACGGGCGGTCGTCCTCGTCGACCACGTCGTAGACGGTCACCGCGCTGTTGTTGCGGATCCGTGCGATCGCCTTGGCCTCGCGCAGGGTGCGCGTGATCAGTCGGCGCTTCTCGTCCTCGTCGATCGCCGAGGGGAACCGCAGTTCCTTCACGGCGACCGTGCGGCCGAGCGTCTCGTCGTCGGCGCGCCAGACCGTACCCATGCCGCCCCGGCCGAGCACTCCCCCGAGCCGGTAGCGCCCCGCGAGGAGACGACCGTTCTTGTCCCCTTGGGGCTCCCGTGCCTGCTCCGCCTCCGACATGCGTCCCCTCTGCGATCAACCCGCCCTGGCAGAGCGTTCATTGTCCCTCACCCCGGGACCGGTCCTGGTGCCGGGTCCGGGTCCGCCGCACCGCGGCCCGCGGAGGGAATCTCCCACAGCCTCCTACCAACCGGGCCTCCCCGTCCAGGCCGGTCCGGCCCGCCGCCCCGCCTCACGGGGCAGGCGGGCCCCAACTGCCCCGGAGGCAACAGGCGGTGGCCGCCGTCCGGGGCTCTGCGCGGCACTCCTCAGGTGGACACGATGTCCGGTGCGCCCAGCCGGGCCGCGTCGGCCGTGAGGTCGTCGGGCTGCCGCTGCGACTCGCGCTCGGCCTCCACCCGCTTCTCGTAGTGCTCGACCTCCCGGTCGATCCGCCCCTGGTCCCAGCCCAGCACCGGCGCGATCAGCTCCGCGCAGAGCCGGGCGCTGCGGGCGCCCCGGTCGAAGGTCTCGATGGAGATCCGGGTGCGCCGGGTCAGCACGTCGTCCAGATGGCGGGCGCCCTCGTGGGAAGCCGCGTAGACGATCTCGGCGCGCAGATAGTCGTCGGCGGCGGGCAGCGGTTCGCCCAGGGTGGGGTCGGCGAGGATCAGTTCCAGAATTTCCTCGGTCATTGAGCCGTACCGGTTGAGCAGATGCTCCACCCGGGCGACATGGAGTCCGGTGCGGGCCGCGATCCGGGCACGCGCGTTCCACAGGGCCTTGTACCCCTCGGCCCCCAGCAGCGGGGTGTCCTCGGTGACGCAGGCGGCGACCCGCTGGTCGAGCCCGTGCACCGCCTCGTCGACCGCGTCCTTGGCCATGACCCGGTACGTCGTGTACTTGCCGCCCGCCACGACGACCAGC
The DNA here is from genome assembly GCA_014649555.1 of Streptomyces globisporus. Classification (GTDB taxonomy): domain Bacteria; phylum Actinomycetota; class Actinomycetes; order Streptomycetales; family Streptomycetaceae; genus Streptomyces; species Streptomyces globisporus. The sequence goes on from BMTG01000001.1 coordinate 951,867, forward strand.
CCGGGGGCGGGGTGGGCCACCGTGTGCTCGCGCGACAGCTTGCTGGTGGCGTCCGACTCGCCGGCCAGCAGCGGGCGCAGCCCGGCATAGACACCCTGGACGTCGTCCCTGGTCAGCGGGGTGTTCAGGACGGAATTGACGTGCTGGAGGAGATAGTCGATATCGGCGCTGGAGGCGGCCGGGTGGGCCTTGTCCAGGTCCCAGTCGGTGTCCGTGGTGCCGATGATCCAGTGCCGGCCCCAGGGGATGACGAAGAGGACGGACTTCTCGGTGCGCAGGATGAGGCCGGTGGAGGAGTGGATGCGGTCCTTGGGGACGACCAGGTGGATGCCCTTGGAGGCCCGGACGTGGAACTGTCCGCGCTCGCCGATGAGCCCCTGGGTGTCGTCGGTCCACACACCGGTGGCGTTGACCACCTGCTTGGCCCGGATCTCGTACTCCGTGCCGCTCTCGACGTCCCGGACGAGTGCGCCGACGACGCGCTCGCCCTCGCGGAGGAAGCCGACGACCCGGGCCTGGTTGGCCACGTGGGCGCCGTAGGACGCGGCGGTGCGCACCAGCTCGGTGACGAAGCGGGCGTCGTCCATCTGGGCGTCGTAGTACTGGAGGGCGCCGACCAGGGCGTCCTTCTTCAGCGCGGGGGCGACCCGCAGGGCGTGCTTGCGGGAGAGGTGGCGGTGGACGGGCAGGCCGCGTCCGTGGCCGGAGGAGACCGACATCGCGTCGTACAGCGCGACGCCGGAACCGGCGTAGAGGCGCTCCCAGCCCTTGTGCTGCAAGGGGTAGAGGAAGGGCACGGGCTTCACCAGATGCGGGGCGAGCCGTTCCAGGAGCAGCCCGCGCTCCTTGAGCGCCTCCCGGACCAGGGCGAAGTCCAGCATCTCCAGATAGCGCAAGCCGCCGTGGATCAGCTTGCTCGACCTGCTCGATGTGCCGGACGCCCAGTCGCGTGCCTCGACCAGGCCGGTCGTCAGGCCTCTGGTGGCGGCGTCCAGCGCCGTGCCCGCACCGACCACGCCCGCCCCCACGACCAGCACGTCCAGTTCGCGCTCGGCCATGGCGGCGAGCGCGAGGGTGCGCTCGGCCGGTCCCAGTGTCGCTGTCCTCACTGCTGCCTCCCGGTGGATCGGGGTGGTCGGACACGGGAGTGCCACCCGGCCGAGGGGCCGGCCACCCGTGTCCACCTCTCGATTCTGTCCGCGCTCCCCGAGTTCAGCCACCGCCTGTGGACAACACCCCGGTGACCGGAGCGGCACAATGCGACATATAGGTCATATTTACGCCTAGTCTGACATTGCGCTGTCCACAGCAGTTGCGATCTTCGCTCTCCGCACTTAGGGGGTCTTCCTGTATGCCCGCAGACCTCGCCGTCATCGGACTCGGTCACCTCGGCCTGCCGCTCGCCCAGGCCGCCGTGACCGCCGGAATCGACACCGTCGGCTACGACCCCGATCCCCGCCCGTACGCGGAGCTGAGAGCGGGCCGGAGCCCCGTCGAGGGCGCTCTCACCGCCTCCGAGGTCCGCCGCATGCTCTCGGGCGGCTTCCGGCCCACGACCGACGCCGCCGAGCTGGGCCGGGTCCGTACCGCCGTGATCTGCTCCCCCACCCCGCTCGGCCCCGACCGCACCGTCGACCTCACCGCGCTCGGCGACGCCGCCCGCGCCCTGGCCTCCCGGCTGCGCCCGCACACCACCGTGCTGCTGGAGTCCGCCGTACCGCCGGGCACCACCGAGACCTTCCTGCGCCCCCTCCTCGAAGAGGGCTCCGGGCTCGTCGCCGGACGCGACTTCCACCTCGCCTGCTCCCCCGGCCGGCTCGACCCCGGCAACCGCACCCGCACCCTGGCCAACACGCCCAAGGTCATCGGCGGCCTCACCCCCGCCTGCACGGAGTCGGCCGCCGCCTTCTACGGACGGCTCACCGACAAGGTCGTACGGGCCCGCGGACCGCGCGAGGCGGAGATGACGAAGGTCCTGGAGACCAACTTCCGGCACGTCAACATCGCGCTGGTCAACGAGATGGCGGTGCTCTGCCACGACCTCGGCGTCGACTTCTGGGACGTCATCAGATGCGCCGAGACCAAGCCGTTCGGCTTCCAGCCCTTCCGCCCGGGACCCGGCGTCGGCGGGCACGGCGTCCCGGTCGACCCGGGCTGCCCGCCCCCCGGCGGCCGCGCCTCGGGACACCCGCTGCGGATGGTCTCGCTGGCGCAGGAGATCAACGACCGGATGCCCAGCTACGTCATCCAGCGCTGCGCCACCCTCCTGAACGAGCACGGCAAGTCCGTCCGGGGCGCCCGTGTCCTCCTGCTCGGCGTCACCTACAAACCGGACACCGCGGACCAGGAGGCCGCGCCCGCCCGGGAGATCGCCACCCGGCTGATGGACATGGGCGCCCAGATCGGCTTCCACGACCCGCACGTCCTGGACTGGCGGGTCCGCGAACGTCCCGTCCCGCGCGCCGACTCGCTGTACGAGGCGGCGGCCGCCGCCGACCTGACCGTACTGCTCCAGCAGCACCGCACCTACGACCTCCAGGGCCTCGCGGTCAAGGCCCAACTGCTCCTGGACACCCGGGGAGCCACACCGGCGGGGGCCGCGCACCGGCTCTGAACGCGCACGCGCACCAGGTGACGGACCGTCGAAAGATAGTCAGTGACCGAAAGCAAGGGGTGCTGCTACTCTGCGGCGTCACAGAGCGCACACACGTGCGTATTCCGCGCAGTAGTGCGCAGCCGCCCCAGGGGGAGTCCCACCGTGAGCCAGCCCGTGCAGCCGCCGAACCAGCCTCAGCAGCCCTACGGTCAGCCCGTCGACGGCAACCCGTACGCGGGCGGGCCGGGCCAGGGCGCCCCCTCCGCCCCGACCGGCAACCCGTACGGCCAGCAGCCCCCGGCCCCGACCGGCAACCCGTTCGCGGGCCAGCAGCCCGGCCAGGGCGCCCCGTTCGGCGGCGGCGCGCCGTTCACCCCGGCTCCCCCGGCCCGCAACAACGTCCTGCTCGGTGTGGCGGTCGCGCTCGGCGCGGCGATCGTCGCGGGCATCCTGTACGGCGTGATCGCGGGCTCCATCGAGCGCGAGGTCGGCTACGCGGCGGTCGGCGTCGGCTTCCTGGTCGGCTTCGCGGCGAGCAAGGTCGGCGGCTCCAACCCGGCGGTCATCGCCGCCTCGGCCGTCTTCTCCATCGGCGCCGTCTACGTCGGCCAGCTCATCGGCATCTCGATGATCCTCGCCGACGTGGCGCAGATCCCGTTCTCCGAGGTCGTCGGCGACCACTTCGACGCGGTGACCAAGGCCTGGTCGCAGGAGGCCGACTTCATGACCTACCTCTTCCTCGGCCTCGGCGCGGTCGCCGCCGTCGGTGGCGCGAAGAAGGCCGGCTGACACCCCGCAGGACATACGGAAGGGCCCGGACCGCTGAGCGGTCCGGGCCCTTCCGGTACGCGGTACGTCAGCGGCGGTGCTGCGAGTCCGCCACCGTCACCTCGACGCGCTGGAACTCCTTGAGGTCGCTGTAGCCGGTGGTGGCCATCGCGCGGCGCAGGGCGCCGAAGATGTTCATCGAACCGTCCGGGGTGTGCGAGGGGCCGGTGAGGACCTCCTCCGTCGTCCCGACCGAGCCGAGGTCGACCAGCTTGCCGCGCGGCACGTCCTCGTGGACGGCCTCCATGCCCCAGTGGCGGCCACGGCCCGGCGCGTCGGTGGCACGGGCCAGCGGGGAGCCCATCATCACGGCGTCCGCACCGCAGGCGATGGCCTTCGGCAGGTCGCCGGACCAGCCGACACCGCCGTCGGCGATGACGTGCACGTACCGGCCGCCGGACTCGTCCATGTAGTCGCGGCGGGCGCCCGCGACGTCCGCGACGGCGGTGGCCATCGGGACCTGGATACCGAAGACGTTGCGCGTGGTGTGCGCGGCGCCGCCGCCGAAGCCGACGAGGACACCGGCCGCGCCGGTCCGCATCAGGTGCAGGGCGGCGGTGTACGTGGCGCAGCCGCCGACGATGACCGGGACGTCCAGCTCGTAGATGAACTGCTTCAGGTTCAGCGGCTCGGCCGCGCCGGAGACGTGTTCGGCGGAGACCGTCGTCCCCCGGATGACGAAGATGTCGACGCCCGCGTCGACGACCGCCTTGGAGAACTGGGCGGTGCGCTGCGGGGAGAGCGCGGCGGCGGTGACGACGCCGGAGTCGCGGACCTCCTTGATGCGCTGCCCGATCAGCTCTTCCTGGATCGGCGCGGAGTAGATCTCCTGGAGCCGGCGGGTCGCGGACTCGACGGGCATCTCGGCGATCTCGTCGAGCAGCGGCTGCGGGTCGGCGTGCCGGGTCCAGAGCCCTTCCAGGTTGAGGACGCCCAGGCCGCCCATCTCGCCGATGCGGATGGCGGTCTGCGGGGAGACCACGGAGTCCATCGGAGCGGCCAGGAACGGCAGCTCGAAGCGGTAGGCGTCGATCTGCCAGGCGATCGAGACCTCCTTCGGGTCCCGGGTGCGGCGGCTCGGAACGACAGCGATGTCGTCGAATGCGTAAGCCCGGCGGCCGCGCTTGCCGCGCCCGATCTCGATCTCAGTCACGATGTGTGGCCTTTCCCTCTACGTCTGCGCTGACCAGTATCCCCGACGCACACGTGAGGGGCGGTACCGGGAACTCCGGTCCGCCCCTCACCTGCGGTGATGCGTTACTTCCTGCTGTAGTTCGGTGCTTCCACCGTCATCTGGATGTCGTGCGGGTGGCTCTCCTTGAGGCCCGCCGAGGTGATCCGGACGAAGCGGCCCTTGCTCTCCATCTGGTCGACGGACGCGGCGCCGACGTAGCCCATGGTCTGGCGCAGGCCGCCGACGAGCTGGTGGAGGACGTTGGCCAGCGGGCCGCGGTAGGGCACCTGGCCCTCGATGCCCTCGGGGACGAGCTTGTCGTCCGAGGAGACCTCGGCCTGGAAGTAGCGGTCCTTGGAGTAGGACCGGCCCTGGCCACGGGACTGCATCGCGCCCAGCGAGCCCATGCCGCGGTACGACTTGAACTGCTTGCCGTTGATGAACATCAGCTCGCCCGGCGACTCCTCGCAACCGGCGAGCAGGCTGCCCAGCATCACGCTGTCCGCGCCGGCGGCGAGCGCCTTGCCGATGTCGCCGCTGTACTGGAGGCCGCCGTCGCCGATCACCGGGACGCCCGCGGCACGGGCGGCGAGCGCGGCCTCGTAGATCGCGGTGACCTGCGGGACGCCGATACCGGCGACCACGCGGGTGGTACAGATCGAGCCGGGCCCGACGCCGACCTTGACGCCGTCGACACCGGCGTCGATCAGGGCCTGGGCGCCGTCGCGGGTGGCGACGTTGCCGCCGATGACGTCGACGCCGACGCTCGACTTGATCTTCGCCATCCAGGCGAGGGCGTTGCTGTTGTGGCCGTGCGAGGTGTCGACGATGAGGAAGTCGACCCCGGCGGAGGCGAGTGCCTGCGCGCGCTCCAGCGCCTCGGGGCTGGCTCCGACAGCCGCGCCGACCAGCAGGCGCCCCTCGGCGTCCTTGGCGGCGTTCGGGTACTGCTCGGCCTTCTTGAAGTCCTTGACCGTGATGAGGCCCTTGAGGAGCCCCGCCTCGTCGACCAGCGGCAGCTTCTCGATCTTGTGGCGGCGCAGCAGCTCCATGGCCTCGACGCCGGAGATGCCGACCTTGCCGGTGACGAGCGGCATCGGCGTCATGACCTCGCGCACCTGGCGCGTGCGGTCCGACTCGAAGGCCATGTCGCGGTTGGTGACGATGCCGAGCAGCTTGCCCGCGGCATCGGTGACCGGCACACCGCTGATGCGGAACTTCGCGCAGAGCGCGTCCGCCTCCCCGAGCGTGGCGTCGGGGTGCACGGTGATCGGGTCGGTGACCATGCCGGACTCGGACCGCTTGACCAGGTCGACCTGGTTCACCTGGTCCTCGATGGAGAGGTTGCGGTGCAGCACGCCGACGCCGCCCTGACGGGCCATGGCGATGGCCATGCGCGCCTCGGTCACCTTGTCCATGGCGGCCGACAGCAGGGGGATGTTCACCCGTACGTTGCGCGAGATGAGGGTCGAGGTGTCGACCGCGTTGGGCAGCACCTCGGACGCGCCGGGCAACAGCAGCACGTCGTCGTAGGTCAACCCGAGCGTCGCGAATTTCTCGGGCACTCCGTCGACGTTTGCAGTCATGACACCTTCCCCAAATGGCCTTGATCGGTGCGGATGTCCATGCTAACGGCCCCGGGAGGTGTCTCATTCCACGATCAAGATCACTTGGCAGTTCTGGAGCTTCGCACGAAGCGGTCGGCGGCGGGCCCCGCCGTGCCGTTACTGCTCGGCGAGCGCCCGGAGCCTGCTGAGCGCGCGGTGCTGGGCGACCCGGACCGCACCCGGTGACATCCCGAGCATCCGTCCGGTCTCCTCGGCTGTCAGCCCCACCGCGACCCGCAGGACCAGCAGCTCGCGCTGGCTCTCCGGGAGGTTGGCGAGGAGCTTCTTCGCCCAGGCGGCATCGCTGCTGAGCAGGGCGCGCTCCTCCGGGCCGAGGGAGTCGTCGGGCCGCTCCGGCATCTCGTCGGAGGGGACGGCGGTCGACCCCGGGTGGCGCATCGCGGCGCGCTGGAGGTCGGCGACCTTGTGTCCGGCGATGGCGAAGACGAACGCTTCGAAGGGCCTGCCGGTGTCCTTGTAGCGCGGCAGCGCCATCAGCACCGCGACACAGACCTCCTGCGCGAGGTCCTCCACGAAGTGGCGAGCATCACCGGGGAGACGGTTCAGTCGGGAGCGGCAGTAGCGCAGGGCGAGGGGGTGGACGTGGGCCAGCAGATCGTGAGTGGCCTGCGCGTCTCCGTCGACGGCGCGGTGCACCAGGGCACCGATCACCGTGGTCTCGTCATCGCGCATCGAACCATGGTGCCCTGATGCCACTCGGTCCGCTGCACCGCCTCCGGAGTTGTGCACCGAAGCGTTATGAGCGGGTGCGCCGGATGTCATGTCCTGCGCCCTCCCCTTCCGCTCGACCGAATCGTTCCTGAGGAACTCCACGACTCAAGGATGCGTCATCGGCCGGGAAGCGTCACATGGCACCGCTGGGCGGGCGCCCGGATACGGGGTGTGGAGCCGGTGGCCCGCTCCGTCCCCCGTCCGCCGGTCTGCGGACGGGGCGCGGTCCGGGCCGCGTCCTCAGCGGACCAGGCCCCAGCGGAATCCGAGAGCCACCGCGTGGGCACGGTCCGAGGCCCCGAGCTTCTTGAACAGGCGGCGGGCGTGGGTCTTGACCGTGTCCTCGGAGAGGAAGAGCTCCCGGCCGATCTCCGCGTTGGAGCGGCCGTGACTCATGCCTTCGAGCACCTGGATCTCCCGCGCGGTGAGCGTGGGGGCCGCCCCCATCTCGGCGGACCGCAGCCGGCGCGGGGCGAGCCGCCACGTCGGGTCGGCCAGCGCCTGGGTGACGGTGGCCCGCAGCTCGGCGCGCGAGGCGTCCTTGTGCAGATAGCCGCGGGCCCCGGCGGCGACCGCGAGCGCGACCCCGTCCAGGTCCTCGGCGACGGTCAGCATGATGATCCGGGCGCCGGGGTCGGCGGAGAGCAGTCGACGGACGGTCTCCACACCTCCCAGACCGGGCATGCGTACGTCCATCAGAATCAGATCCGAACGATCGGCGCCCCAGCGGCGGAGGACTTCCTCGCCGTTGGCCGCGGTCGTCACGCGCTCGACGCCGGGCACGGTGGCCACCGCGCGACGGAGCGCTTCTCGGGCAAGCGGGGAGTCGTCGCAGACGAGGACGGATGTCATGACCGTCCTCCGCAGCTGATGCGCGTCACCTTGAGCCTCCAGGCTGATACAAGTCGTCACCTGTGCGGTTGACCCCCTCGGACATGTGCCCGAGCCGGATATCCGTCAACCGCATCCGTTCCCTTAACGACGGTCACTCGAAAGAGTTACGGGTCGTGCGACCGGGTTCGGCACTCTACGTGAAGGCCCGAATACGGAGGAGAACGGCGCGGGTGATTCACCCGTCAACCGAATCTTCACTCCCCGGCATGCCCTATTTGGCAGCTTTTCTTCCCTTTTGAGGGTGTCTGTGGCTAGATTCGCAATCAGTCATATTTACATCTACTAGCACCGTAGATGTACGGTCGAGACTTCGGTCACACCGATCAGAGACGGTCCGAACACAGCAGGCCGTCAATCACAGACGGTCGAGGATGCCGCTTCCGACGCAGCACAGCTCCGAGGGGACAAGCAATGGCAGATTTCTCCCGCCTTCCCGGACCCAACGCAGACCTGTGGGACTGGCAGCTGCTCGCCGCCTGCCGAGGCGTGGACAGCTCCCTGTTCTTCCACCCGGAGGGTGAGCGCGGCGCGGCGCGGAGCGCCCGCGAGACCTCCGCGAAGGAGGTGTGCATGCGCTGCCCGGTACGGGCCGAGTGCGCGGCCCACGCCCTGGCCGTTCGGGAGCCCTACGGCGTGTGGGGCGGCCTGACGGAGGACGAGCGCGAGGAGCTGATGGGCCGGGCCAGAACCCGGCTGATCAGCGCGGCGCCCTCCGGGGTTCCCGCCGCCGGACCGGGCTCCGGCGCCACCTGACACCCGTACGACCCAACGCAGCGCAGAAACGTTTCTTCGACACCTTCAGCCATCCGGCCCGCGACCGGCCGCGGCGGGCGTCCACGTGCGCGACGGGCCCCGCAGGACGGGAGTGCGTCGCGCCCTCCTTAAGGACGCGTGCGCGTCGCGTGGTCTCAGCGGGCTGCGGTCCGCGCCAGCTGGTCCAGGGTGGCCGCCACCGCCGGGACCCGGGCCAGGTCCGGCAGGGTCAGCGCGACGATCTCCCGCTCGATCGCGGGCTCGACCGGCACCGCCCTGGCCCCCTTGGGGCGTACCGACTCGACGGCCAGCTCCGGCAGCACCGCCACGCCTAGCCCGGCCCCGACGAGGCCCATCACCGCCGGGTAGTCGTCGGTGGCGAAGTCGATGCGCGGGGCGAAGCCGGACTCCTCGCAGACCTCGACCAGCTGGCGGCGGCAGCGCGGGCAGCCCGCGATCCAGGACTCGTCGGCCAGTTCGCCGATGGACACGCTCGGCGCCTCCGCCAGCCGGTGCCCCTCCGGGAGGAGGCCGATCAGCCGGTCGGTGAGCAGCGGCCGGACCACCAGGTCGTCCCATTCGCCGCCGGTCGCCCCGTAACGGAAGGCCAGGGCGATATCGCAGTCGCCGTCGCGCAGCAGGTCCACCGAGCGCGGCGGCTCGGCCTCGACGAGCGAGACGCGGGTGCCGGGGTGGTCGGCGCGCAGGGCGGCCAGCGCGCCCGGGACCAGGGTGGAGCTGCCGCTCGGGAAGGAGACCAGCCGGACCCGGCCGGCCCGCAGTCCGGCGATGGCGGCGACCTCCTCCTCGGCGGCGGTCAGCCCCGCGAGGATGCCGGAGGCGTGCCGCACCAGGGCCTCACCGGCCTGGGTGAGGCGCATCTCGCGTCCGGTGCGGATCAGCAGCGTGGTGCCGGCGGAGGCCTCCAGGGCCTTCATCTGCTGACTGACGGCGGGCTGGGTGCAGCCCAGTTCGCGGGCGGCGGCGGAGAACGAGCCGGTGGTGGACACGGCGCGCAGGACACGGAGGTGGCGAGCTTCGATCACCCCCTCATCATAAGAAATTCTTGGAGGAGGGGCGAATTAATGATGCGTTTCTTTGGGTCAGGGGCGGTTAGCGTAGCCGCATGCAGCTGCTCACCGTGAACATCGGCCGTCTCCGCCCCAACGCCCGGACCGACGGTCCGAACGGCCTCTCCGGGATCGACAAGCGCCCGGTGGAGGGCCCCGTGGAGGTGCGCGATCCCGGGCCCAAGGGCGTCGGCGGCAGCGGTCTTTCCGGTGACGCGGTGAGCGATCTGCGCCATCACGGCGGCAGCGACCAGGCGGTGTACGCCTTCGCCCGCGAGGATCTGGACGCCTGGGAGCGGGAGCTGGGCGGCCGGACGCTGGCCAACGGGGTGTTCGGCGAGAATCTCACGACCCTGGGTCTCGACGTCAGCGGTGCGCTGATCGGCGAGCGCTGGCGGGTGGGGGCGGACCTGGTGCTGGAGGTGACCTCCGGGCGGATCCCGTGCCGGACCTTCGCCGAGCATGTCGGGGAGCAGGGGTGGGTCAAGCGCTTCACCCAGCGGGGCGTGACCGGCGCGTATCTGCGGGTGATCGACCCGGGCACGGTCCGCGCCGGGGACCCCGTCGAGATCGTGCACCGGCCGGACCACGGGATCACCGCCGCCCTGCAGTTCCGGGCGTCGACGACCGAACGCACCCTGCTGCCCTCCCTGCTGGCGGCCGGGGAGGCGCTGCACCCCGAGGCACTGCGCAAGGCCCGGGAGTACGCGGCACAGCAGGGCTGAGGGCCGGGCGGGAAGCCTTCGGAGGAGCGGTGGGTGACACGGCGTCACCCGCGACCCGGTTCACGGGGCGTTGACCGGGAACTGGATCGTCCGGCGACGCGTCCACCACCAGTGACCCGCGCCCGAGAATCGGGCTTCGCGCCGAGTGGCACGTCTTGAGGGGAAGACCATGCCCGATCCGCAGCAGCCCTGGTACACGCCGGGCCCGCCGCAGCAGCCCGTTCCCGGTAACCCGTACGCCTCGGGGGGCGACGTGCAAGAGGGCTTCGGGTCCCAGGGGTTCGGGCCGCCGACGCCCCCGCCCCCGCGTCGCCGCTTCGGCCGGGGGCCGGTCGTCGCCGCCGTCGTCGCGCTGGCGCTCGTCATCGTGGCGGGCGGGGTGTACGGCCTCACCGACCGGGGACGGGACGAGCCCACGAAACCCGTGGCGAAGAAGTCGCCCGGCCCTTCCGGTTCGGCGTCCCCGTCCGGTACGCCCGCGGCCGGCGCTCCGGAACTGAGCCACATTCCGACGACGAAGGAGGTCGCGGCCGCGCGGAAGCCGGGCGAGGCGTCGGCGTGGATAGCCGACGACACGACCGATATCCCGAAGCAGATCAACCCGGTCCACGACCTGTGGATCGTCGGCGACACCGCTGTCCAGGCGCTGTACCGGAAGGTGACGGCCTACCGGCTCTCGGACGGCGCCGAGGTCTGGAGTGTGACGCTCCCCTCCGCCGTGTGCGAGACCCCGGCCAACCCCACGCCCGACGGCAAGGTCGTCGTCTTCCGGCACGAGAGGCCCGACAACGAGCGGGGCAATCGCTGCAACCAGATGCAGATGATCGATCTGAAGACCGGGAAGCAGGGGTGGCAGAAGAAGCTCGACGAGCCCGGTGACGAGGTCGACACGCTCATCGTCTACAGCGCCATCAGCGGCGACGTCCTCTCGGCCGCCCGGGGCCAACGGGCCGTCACCTACCGGATGAGCGACGGGAGCAGGCTCCACAAGGTCCCCTCGGAGAAGAAGGGGGCGTGCTTCCCCACCGGAGTGGCGGGCGGCGCCGACCGGCTGCTGGTGAGTTCCGACTGCATGGTCTCCATGGACCGGAGCAAGAACTACGGCCAGCTGCGCGAGTTCGATCCCCGGACCGGCAAGCTCCTGTGGCGCTACCGGACGAAGACCGGCTGGAGCTTCGGCGCCCTGATCTCCATGGACCCGGTCGTCTTCACCGTCTACAACAACGAGGACACCGCGAAGGACTGGCGGATCACGGTCCTGGACCCCAAGGGCAAGCACCGCGTCACCTTCGACGCCCGGGACAAGGGGTTCGAGCACTGTGCCGGAGACGGGGGCGGCGATGACATCCAGCCCTGCCGGGGCGCCTCGGTCGACAAGGGCCTCATCATGCTGGGCGGCCAGGACCAGGTCGGCGCGTACGACGTGGAGACCGGGAAGTTCCTGTGGGGCGTCAAGTCCGACGATCTTCGCCACCTGTATGCGCTGCGCGCCGAGGACGGCAGGTCGATGCGCATCTACGAGGCGGCGAATTCGCGTGAGCCCGGCCGGACCTTCCTGATGGGCCCGCGCGGCGCCGGCACGGAGACCGAGGTCGTGAAGCATCCGGCGGCGACCGCCGCGTGGGAGTACGAGATGTTCATGGGGCACACGGCCTACGTCGACGGACGGCTGGTCCTGACGTCGACGCACATGAGCGGGGACGAGAACAAGAAGCCCGTGCGCGAGGCCCGCATGCTGTCCTTCGCCGCCTCACCCTGACCCCTGCTGGGGGTTCTCCCCCGGCCGGACCGTAGGGGCCCGGTCGGGGGCGGTTCAGGGCTCTGCCCCATGCCCGGGGGCCGCTCGCGCTGCCGAAGACGTGCGGGGTGGACGATCTGCCGGTGAAGGTGCAGGACGTCACCTTCGACGGCGCGACGTTCGACCACGGGCACCGGTTCCTGGCCGACACCGGCTTCCTGGGCGAGCGGACGATGGTGAACGGCACGCTCGACCCGTACGCCGAGGTCGGCGACGAGCGCGTACGGCTGCGCCTGCTCAGCGCGTCGACCGCCCGTATCTACACCTTCGGCTTCGACGACGACCGGGCCTTCGACCTCGTGGGGACGGACGGCGGCTGCTGGCGGCGCCCCTCCCCCGGGGTGCCGGACCGGCCGGCCGTGGACCGGGGGCTTGAGCTTCCGGAGGCCGACGACGCGGTGCGCAGCCGCCACTTCGAGGTGCGCAGGTCCGGGATCAACGGGCAGCCGATGGCGATGGACCGGATCGACGAGACGGTCACCCGGGGCACGACGGAGGTGTGGACGCTGCGCAACGGCGGCGACATGACGCACAACTTCCATGTGCACGACGTGCAGTTCCGGGTGCTGGACGTGAACGGGGAGCGGCCCGAGCCCGCGTTGCGGGACCGTAAGGACACCGTGGCGGTACCGATGGGCGCGACCGTGCGGATCGCTCTGCGGTTCGACGGCCCCGCCGATCCCGATGTCCCGTATATGTACCACTGTCATCTGCTGTCCCACGAGGACGACGGGGTGATGGGCCAGTTCGTGGTGGTGGGGAAGGGGCAGCGGGCGGGTGAGGTGCCGGACCATGCGGGGCACTAACGTGCCGCGTATGACGACTGCACTGATCACAGGCGCGACGGCGGGTATCGGGGCCGCGTTCGCGCGGCGGCTCGCGGCGCAGGGGCACAACCTGGTGCTGGTGGCGCGGGACACCGCTCGGCTGCGCGAACAGGCCACGGAACTGCACGACCGGCACGGCATCGAGGCCGAGGTCCTGAGCGCCGACCTGGCCACGGACGGCGGTATCGAGGCGGTCGAGAAGCGGCTCGCGGACCGCAGGCACCCGATCGACCTGCTGGTCAACAACGCCGGGTTCGGCAACAAGGGGCGCTTCCTGGAGGTGTCCATGGCCGATGAGCTGACGATGCTGAAGGTGCACTGCGAGGCGGTCCTGCGGCTGACCTCGGCGGCGGTCGCCGGGATGCGGGAGCGGGGCCGGGGCGGGGTCGTCAATGTGGCGTCCGTCGCGGCGTTCGTGCCGCGCGGTACATACGGGGCGTCGAAGTCCTGGGTCGTGCAGTTCACCCAGGGCGCGGCGCGGGACCTGGCCGGGTCGGGGGTGCGGCTGATGGCGCTGTGCCCCGGGTTCGTGCGGACGGAGTTCCACGAACGGGCCGGGATGGGCACGGACAACATCCCGAACTGGATGTGGCTCGACGCGGACAAGCTGGTGGCGTCCGCGCTGACGGATCTGACCCGGGGGAAGACGGTGTCGATCCCGGACCCGCGCTACAAGGCGCTGATGGGGCTGGTCAAGGTCGCGCCGCGGGGGCTGCTCGGCGGGGTCACCTCGCGGACGGGCCGCAAGTACGGGCCGCAGTAGGCGGCCTGTCCGGCTCGGTACGCGGCCTGTCCGCCTCGGTACGCGGTACGGGAGCCGTACGGGAGTTGGTCGGCCCCGCCCGTGTCCGGCCGCCTCGGTACGCGGTACGGGCGGGTCCCGCCCTCTCCCGTGTCCGGCCGCCCTGTGATCGAATGATCGCCCGTTGCTCAGGGTTCGATCATTTCTGCTCCAGGGGGCTGTCTCCGTGCGCGAAGGTGCTGCTGAACGTCATGACCGGTTGCTGAACCTGGTGCGCGAGCGCGGCACCGTACGGGTCTCCGACCTGGCGGACCGGCTCGGCGTCGCCACCGTCACCGCCCGGCGCGACGTCGAGGCGCTGGCCTCCCGGGGGCTGCTGGAGCGGGCGCACGGTTCGGTGTCCTGGCCGGCCGAACGGGGCCCGGCCGGTACGCCGGTGGGCGGCGGCCCCGTGATCGGGATGCTGGCCCCGGCCGCCGCCTACTACTTCGCCGAGGTGATCCGGGGTGCGCACGAGGCGGCCGCCCGGCTCGGCGCGCGGCTGATTCTGCGGGTCACCGACTACCGTCCCGAGGACGACGCGGCGCACGCGGCCGGGCTGCTGGCGGCCGGGGCGCAGGGGCTGCTGCTGGCGCCGAGCTGGACGGCGCCGGACCACCCCGAGCGGTACGGCGAGTGGATAGCCCGGCTGCCCGGCGAGAAGGTGCTGGTGGAGCGCGAGGGCGTGCCGGGCGGTCCGCTGGAGGGCCTGGACCGGGTGGTCTCCGACCACGCGCACGGGGTGCTGCTCGCCGTACGGCATCTGGTGCGGCTGGGCCATGGGACGCCGATGCTGGTGGCCCGCTCGGACAGCCCGACGGCGCAGGCGGTGCGCGCCGGGTTCACGCGGGCGCTGGCCGTGCTCGGGCTCGGGCTCGCCGGGACGGAACCGCTGATCACGACGGTCTCCGGCGACCGCGATCCGGCGCCCTTCGAGCGGTCGGCGCTGGCACTGCGTGACGCCGTGCGCGCGGGGCGGGCGAGTTCGGTGCTGGTCCACAACGACGAGGACGCCATCCGGCTGGTGCGCCGGCTGGCGGAGCTGGGCGTGCGGGTCCCGGAGGACCTGGCGCTGATCACGTACGACGACGAGGTGGCGGCGCTCGCCGACACCCCGCTGAGCGCGGTGGCCCCGCCCAAGCGGGACGTGGGGCGCAGTGCGGCGGAGCTGCTGGTGGAGCGGTTGTCGGGGCCCCGGTATCCGGGCGGGGACGGGCGGCCGCCCCGGCGGCATGTGGCGCTGCTGCCGGCGCTGCGGGTGCGGGAGTCCTGCGGTCGGCCGGGGGCGGACGACGCCGACCGTCTTACGGCGGTCTGACCCCTTTCACCCCTCCTCGAATCGATCATTATTCGATCATTCAATCTTTCGCTCTTGACTTCGCTCAGCCGGAATCGAAATATCACGGCACCGGCCGGAACCCCGGCCGCCCCGCTCGCACAGGAGCCATGCCGTGAGCCGCAGTTGGTCCCGTTCCGTCCAGGCGCTGGTCGGCGCCGCCACCGCTCTCGCCGTCGTCACGGCGTGCGGCGGCGCCGACGACTCCCGCGCCCGAGGTACCGCCGACGACCCGGTGACCGTGTCCTTCTGGGCATGGACGAAGGGGTCCCAGGAGGTCGTGGACGCGTTCAACGCGACCCACGAAACGATCGAGGTGAAATTCGAGGAGATACCCTCGGGCGGTCTCGGCGGCTATCCCAAGATCGCCAACGCGGTGAAGGCGGGCATCGCCCCCGATCTGCTCTCCATCGAGTATCCGCAGCTGTCCGCGTTCGTCAGCCAGGGGTCGCTCCAAGACCTCAGCCCCTATCTGACCGAGGACATCAAGAAGAAGTTCCTGCCGCAGACGATCGAGATGACCACGCTGGGCGGCCGGAACTGGGCCGTCCCCTTCGATGCCGCGCCCCAGGTCTTCTACTACCGCAAGGACTTCTTCGCCGAGCACTCCATAGAACCGCCCGCCACCTGGGGCGAGTTCCGGGACGCGGCGGAGCGGGTGCGGAAGGCCGCCCCGAAGACCCGGATCGCCACGTTCTTCCCCGACGACCCGACGTTCTTCCAGGCCATGGCGTGGCAGGCGGGCGCGCAGTGGTTCCGGGCCGGGACGGACGCCTGGCGGATCGACACCACCGATCCCGCGTCGCAGCGCACCGCCGCCTACTGGCAGGGGCTGATCGACGACCGGCTCGTCTCCACCGCCTCCTCGTTCAGCCCCGAGTGGACCGGCTCCCTCAAGCAGGGCACCACCGTCGGCTACCTCGGCGCGTCCTGGGGCGCGGGCGTCCTCGCGGGCATCGTGCCCGAGCAGAAGGGCAAGTGGGCAGCGGTGCGGCTGCCGAGCCAGGAGGCGGACCGGCCGGCCAGCGGGATGCTCGGTGGCTCCACGTTCGCCGTCAGCAAGGGCAGCACCAAGACCGCGGCCGCCGTCGAGTTCGCGCTGTGGATGGCGACGCACGAGGACGCGATCAAGGCCCGGATCGGGGCGAGTACGTCGAGCGCCCTGCCCGCGTCGCCCGCCATGGTGCCGATCGCGAAGGGGGCTTTCGACACGGGCTTCTACGGCGGTCAGGACCTGTACGGGCTGTTCGAGGAGGCGGGCCGGTCCATCGGGCCGCAGTGGGTGTGGGGCCCGAGCCCCGGTGCGACCAACGCCGCGCTGGGCGACGAGCTGGGCGAGGTCGTCGGGGGCGGCTCGACGCTGCCGCGCGCGCTCAGGAAGGCCCATGAGGCCACCGTCGCCGACCTGAGGAAGCGGGGCCTGAAGGTGGAGGAGCGGTCATGAGCACCCACGACGCCGAAAGGGGTGCCGGGGTGCCGGGCCCACGCACCGGCCCGGCCCCGGACTCCGCCCGTACCGACGAGGGCGGCGCGAAGGCACCCGGCCTCACCGCCCGTACCGACGAGCGCGGCACGAAGGCACCCGGCCTCACCGCCCGTACCGAAGGACGCCGCCCGCAAGCCCCCGCCCCACGCCGCTCCACCGCCCTCAGCTCCCGCACCCGCACCCGGCTGGCGGCGGGCACCCTCCTCACCCCGTTCTTCGCCCTGTTCACCGTGGCGATGATCGTCCCGGTCGGCTACGCGCTCTGGCTGAGCCTCTTCACCGAGAAGCAGTCCGGTCTCGGCTTCGACGGCCCCCGTACGGTCTTCGGCGGGCTCGGCAACTACGCGACGGCCCTGGGCGACCAGGCGTTCCGCGACGGCTTCTGGGTGCTGCTCGGCTACTGCGCGCTCTACCTCCCGCTGATGATCGGCGGCGCGATCGCGCTGGCGCTGCTGCTGGACACCGCGCTGGCCCGGGCCCGCCGCTTCTTCCAGCTGGCGCTGTTCCTGCCGCACGCCATCCCGGGCCTGATCGCCGCACTGATCTGGATCTACCTCTACACACCGCAGCTCAGCCCGGTCGTGGCCGCCATGGAGGCCGGGGGCATCGGCTTCGACTTCTTCTCCGCCGAGGGCACGCTGCCCTCCATCGTGAACATCGCGCTGTGGCAGTGGCTCGGCTACAACGTGGTGATCTTCTACGCCGCCCTCCAGGCCGTGGACCGCTCGCTGCTGGAGGCGGCGACCGTCGACGGGGCGGGCAACTGGCGGATCGCCTTCTCCGTCAAACTCCCCCTGATCCGCTCGTCCCTGGTGATGGTGCTGCTCTTCACGGTCATCGGTTCGCTCCAGCTGTTCACCGAGCCCCTGATCCTCAGCCGTGGCTCGGGCTCGGCGGTGACCAGCACCTGGACCCCCAACATGTACGCCTACAGCGCCGCCTTCGAACGCAACGACTACGGTCTCGCCGCCGCCGCGTCCGTCCTGATCGCCCTGGTCGCCGCCGTGCTCTCGTTCGTTGTCACACGCTTCACCACCCGCAGGAAGGAGGCCCGCCCGTGATCTCCGGCAACCGATGGCTCTCCAAGTCCGCGGTCAACGTCGTCCTGCTCATCGCCGCGGTCTACACGCTCTTCCCCCTGATCTGGCTGGTCTCGGCGGCCACCAAGGACGCGGGCAACCTGCTGGGCGGCGACGTCTTCTCCCTCCAGGGCTTCGACCTCGCGCACAACCTCTCCGAGCTGACCGCCTACCAGGACGGCATCTACTTCCGCTGGTACGGCAACTCGCTGCTGTACGCGGGGGCCGGGGCGCTCGGCTGCTCGCTGGTCAGCGTCGCCGCCGGGTACGCCTTCGACAAGTACCGCTTCCGGGGCAAGGAGAAGCTGTTCGCCCTGGTGCTGCTGGGCGTGCTGCTGCCCTCCACGGCCCTCTCCCTGCCGCTGTACCTGCTGGCGGTCGAGACCGGCACCGTCAACACCTACTGGGCGGTGCTGATCCCGGCCCTGGTCAACCCGTTCGGCGTGTACCTCTCCCGGATCTTCAGCGCGGGCTACATCCCCGACGAGGTCCTGGAGGCCGCCCGGATCGACGGGGCCGGTGAGCTGCGCACCTTCTGGTCGGTCGGGCTGCGGATGGTCATGCCGGGGTTCGTGACGGTGTTCCTGTTCCAGTTCACCGCGATCTGGAACAACTTCTTCCTGCCCCTGGTCATGCTCTCGGACAAGGACCTCTACCCGCTCAGCCTCGGCCTGTACAACTGGCACAGCAACGCCAACGCCGACCCGTCCTTCTACCCGATGGTCGTCACCGGTTCCCTCCTCGCCGTCACCCCGCTGATCATCGCCTTCGTCACCCTCCAGCGGCACTGGAAGGCCGGACTCACCGCAGGAAGCGTCAAATGACCACGACCCCCACCGCCCTCCTCGCCATGGGCCCCGGCATCGCGGACCGCCTCTTCACCCCCGTACGACGGGAGCGCCTCACCGCGCTCGTCGACACCGACCCCGACCTGGTCGCCCACCGGCTGACCGGCCCGACGCCCGAGGTGGCCCGGGCGCTGGCCGGGGCGGAGCTGCTCATCACCTGCTGGGGCGCGCCCCCGCTCACCGCCGACGTCCTCGCCGCGGCGCCCCGGCTGCGGGCCGTGGTGCACGCGGCCGGGAGCGTCAAGCACCACATCACCCCGGCCTGTTGGGAGCGCGGCATCCAGGTCACCTCGGCGGCCGGGGCGAACGCGCTGCCGGTCGCCGAGTACACGCTGGCCGCGATCCTGTTCGCGGGCAAGAACGTGCTGTCCGCCGCCCACCGCTACCGGGAGCTGCGCGTCCCGCACGACTGGCGGGCGGAACTGGCGGGGCACGGGAACTACCGGCACGCCGTGGGCATCGTGGGCGCCTCCCGGATCGGCCGCCGGGTGATCGAGCTGCTGCGCCCGTTCGATCTGGACGTGCTGCTCTTCGACCCGTACGTGGACGCGGGGGCGGCGGCGCGGCTCGGCGCGGTGAAGGTGGAGCTGGCGGAACTGTGCGCCCGTAGCCGGATCGTCTCCGTCCACGCGCCCGAACTGCCTGCGACCCGGCATCTGATCGGTGCCGCGCAGCTCGCGGCGATGGCGGACGGGGCGACGCTGATCAACACCTCGCGGGGTTCGCTGATCGACGGTGACGCACTGCTGGCGGAGCTGGTGTCGGGGCGGCTGAACGCGGTGCTGGACGTGACGGAGCCGGAGGTGCCGTCCGCCGGTTCGCCGCTGTACCACCTGCCGAACGTGCTGCTGACGCCGCATGTGGCGGGTTCGCTGGGCGACGAGATCCACCGCCTGGCGGACTTCGCGCTGGAGGAGATCGCGCGTTACACACAGGGGTTGCCGTTCGCCGACCCGGTCACCCCGGACGACCTGGCGCGCATGGCCTAGGAACGACGCCCGGAACGCACCGAGGCCCGGTGCCCCCGCGACGGGGGCACCGGGCCTCGGTGACGTACCGGCAGGTACTAGTGGGAGTGGCCGTGGCCGCCGTGACCGGCGTCGGCCTCTTCCTCGGCCGGCTTCTCGACGACCAGGGTCTCGGTCGTGAGCAGCAGCGACGCGATGGACGCGGCGTTCTCCAGAGCGGAGCGGGTGACCTTGACCGGGTCGATGACGCCGGCCTTGACCAGGTCGCCGTACTCGCCGGTGGCGGCGTTGAAGCCCTGGCCCTTGTCGAGCTCGGAGACCTTGGAGGTGATGACGTAACCCTCCAGGCCGGCGTTCTCGGCGATCCAGCGCAGCGGCTCGACGGCGGCGCGGCGGACGACCGCGACACCGGTGGCCTCGTCGCCGGTCTTGCCGAGGTTGCCCTCCAGGACCTTCACGGCGTGGACGATGGCGGAGCCACCGCCGGAGACGATGCCCTCCTCGACCGCGGCGCGGGTGGCGGAGATGGCGTCCTCGAGGCGGTGCTTCTTCTCCTTCAGCTCCACCTCGGTGGCGGCGCCGACACGGATGACGCACACGCCGCCGGCCAGCTTCGCGAGGCGCTCCTGGAGCTTCTCGCGGTCCCAGTCGGAGTCCGTGGACTCGATCTCGGCCTTGATCTGGTTGACGCGGCCCTTGACGTCCTCGGAGTTGCCCCCGCCGTCGACGATGGTCGTGTCGTCCTTGGAGACGGTGACGCGGCGGGCGGTGCCCAGCACGTCGAGACCGGCGCCGTCGAGCTTGAGGCCGACCTCCTCGGCGATGACGGTCGCACCGGTGAGGGTGGCGATGTCACCGAGCATGGCCTTGCGGCGGTCGCCGAAGCCCGGGGCCTTCACCGCGACGGCGTTGAACGTGCCGCGGATCTTGTTGACGACGAGGGTGGAGAGCGCCTCGCCCTCGACGTCCTCGGCGATGATCAGGAGCGGCTTGGAGGCGCCGGCCTGGATGACCTTCTCCAGGAGCGGGAGCAGCTCCTGGATGGAGCCGATCTTGCCCTGGTGGATCAGGATGTACGGGTCGTCGAGGACGGCCTCCATACGCTCCTGGTCGGACACCATGTACGGGGACAGGTAGCCCTTGTCGAAGGCCATGCCCTCGGTGAACTCCAGGTCCAGACCGAAGGTGTTGGACTCCTCGACGGTGATGACACCGTCCTTGCCGACCTTGTCCATCGCGTCCGCGATGAGCTCGCCGACCTGGGTGTCCTGCGCGGAGAGCGCGGCCACGGCGGCGATGTCGGACTTGTCGTCGATCGGGCGGGCGGTCGCGAGGAGCTCCTCGGACACGGCCTTGACCGCGGCGTCGATGCCCTTCTTCAGGGCGGCCGGGGAGGCGCCCGCGGCGACGTTGCGCAGACCCTCGCGGACGAGCGCCTGGGCCAGGACGGTCGCGGTGGTGGTGCCGTCACCCGCTACGTCGTTGGTCTTGGTCGCCACCTCCTTGACGAGCTGGGCACCGAGGTTCTCGTACGGGTCGTCGAGCTCGACCTCGCGCGCGATGGTGACACCGTCGTTGGTGATGGTGGGGGCACCGAACTTCTTGTCGATGACGACGTTGCGGCCCTTGGGGCCGATCGTCACCTTGACCGTGTCGGCAAGCTTGTTGACGCCGCGCTCAAGGGCGCGACGGGCGTCCTCGTCGAACTTCAGAATCTTCGCCATGGGCTGCATCCCTCTCAAAATGAACTGCGCCCCTCGCCGCCCGGCTAGTTGTTACGCAGGGGGCCAGGGGCGCAGAACACAAGCAAACGTGGGTGAATTACTTCTCGACGATCGCGAGGACGTCGCGGGCCGAGAGGACGAGGTACTCCTCGCCGTTGTACTTCACCTCGGTGCCGCCGTACTTGCTGTACAGGACGACGTCGCCGGTCTTGACGTCGAGCGGAAGCCGCTCGCCGTTCTCGAAGCGGCCCGGGCCCACGGCGAGGACGACGCCCTCCTGGGGCTTCTCCTTCGCGGTGTCCGGAATGACCAGGCCGGAAGCCGTGGTCTGCTCGGCGTCGAGCGGCTGGACCACAATGCGGTCCTCGAGCGGCTTGATCGCAACCTTGGAGCTGGTGGTCGACACGATCCGGTCTCCCCCTTCGGAGATCTCACGGGGTTTAACAGTCTGTGGGTGGCGATCGGACCGATCCGTCGTCGCGGGTGCCGGACCTGCCCTGTCGCGCAGAGTGGTGCTGGCACTCTCCAGGGGGGAGTGCCAGACCTGAGACTATGACCGCGATTAGCACTCGGTCAAGCGGAGTGCCAATTCACCACCCGCGCGCCGTCTCGATCGGGGCTCCGTCGGATCACCGTCCGGACAACGTGGGGGCGGAGCTTCACGTTCCGTACGACGGTACGGAGATGACGCACTCGGGGAGCCGCCTGCCGGGACGACCGGACGAGAGAGCCGCATCGCGACAGCCGTCGTCGGCCCCCGGCGGCTGCGCGGACCCGCTGATGGGCGTGCTGCTGGTGGTCGCGGAGGCGGCGGCCGGGGCGCTGCTGGCGCTGTGGCTGGCGGTGCGGGGCCTGACGCGGCCGCGTGAGGTACCCGAGGGCAAGGTGTCCGCGCCGTTGCCCGTGGACCCGGGCACGGACTGGACGCCGGTCGTCGTTCTCGCCGTCCTCGCCCTCCTGGTCGCCTGCGCCGCCGTGGGGCTGCTGCGCGGCGGGTGGTACTGGTCCGGCGGGATGCAGGTGGTCGTGGCGGTGGCGCTGGGCGTGACGGTCCTGGCGTCCGCCGTGCAGGGAAGCGGCCGGGAGGCTCCGGAACCGGCCCCCACCTGGAACTCCCCGCCCTGCCGGAGCGGGGGCGACAGCGACGAGTGCGCGCGCAGCGGACGCTGAGCGCGCACTCGGGGCCGGGTACGGGGAAGGGGCAGGTCAGACGTAGTCCTCCAGCTTCGCCACCGCGTACCCCTTGTCCGTGATGGTCTTCATGACGCGGCGGACCATGTCGGGCATCGAGCCCTTCCAGTCCTCCTTGCCCCGGAAGTGGGTGAGGACGATGTCGCCGGGGTGCAGGTCCTGGTCCCACTCGCGCCATTCCATGCGGTCGGGGAAGGCCTCGGACGACCACAGGGGTACGGCGGTGATCCCGCAGGACTTGGCGACGACGAGGGTGTCGCGGTTGTAGTTGCCGTAGGGCGGGCGGAAGAGCGTGGGGCGCTTGCCGTAGTGCTTGAGGATCTTCTCCTGCTGGCCGCAGATCTCCCGCTTCTGCTCGGCGTGGGAGAGGCCCGGCAGATAGCGGTGGTTGAGGGTGTGGTTGCTGATGGTCACCCCGCGCCGCTGCATCTTCTTGAAGTAGCCGTAGTCGTCGTTGATGACGTAGTCGCTGACGAACGCGCTGTACGGAATGTCGAGTTCGGTCATCATCCGCAGCAGTTCGGGGTCCTTCTCGGCCCCGTCGTCCATCGTCAGGAAGACGATCTTCTCCTTGGTCGGGACGGTGGTGAAGACCGGCGGGAGCCCCTTGTCGTTCCGGACCTCGAAGCCCTTGCGGGTGGTGATGGACGGCTTGGTCTTCGGCGGCTCGGGGGCCGCGAGCGGGACCTTGGCGAGCCCCCACTTCTTCGCGGCGACGGCCCGCGCGGCCTGCTTCTTCCTGACCGTCTCGGCGTACGTGTCCGGAGCCCGGGCGGGCCCGGCCTGCGGGGACGCGTCGCCCGACCGGCCGGCGGTGGGCTTCGCGGGTGCACCGGGAGCCCCCGTGCCACCACCGCCCGTCTCCGCCGCGCATCCGGAGGCGACGGCGGCGGCCAGCAGGGCCGCCAGCACGACGACGCCCGACCTGTGCCGCTTTCTGGCTGATTTTTCGTTTTGTCGTACTAGCTGCATGGCGCCGCATCCTGCCAGCCGTCACCCCGTGCTCCCTTTCCGACACCGCGAGCGGACCGGCGCCGTCCCCCGGGCGGCCCACAGGGACCTCCACCGGCGCACCGGTCACAATGGACCGGGTGAACGCAACGACCCCCTCCGCCTCCTCGGCCGACGACCCCGCCCGCGCCACCTTCGCCGCGCTGCGCAGCCCCGAGGGCGAACAGCTGCTGGCCGAGCTGCGCGACCACGACCCCGCCGACGAGCTGGCGACCGCGACCCGGCTGCGCCGGACGCACCCGGCGGAGCTGGTGTCGGCGGCCTTGGGCCAGGCCCGGCTGCGGCAGCGGGCGGCCGTCAAGTTCGGGGCCGAGGACGCGTACCGGATGTACTTCACGCCCAACGGGGTCGAGCAGGCCACCCGCACATCGGTCGCCGCCCACCGCGCCGCCCGGTTCGCCGGGCTCGGGGTGCGGAGCGTGGCCGACCTGTGCTGCGGGATCGGCGGCGACGCGATCGCCCTGGCCCGCGCCGGGATCTCCGTGCTCGCCGTGGACCGCGACCCGCTGACGGCCGAGGTGGCCCGCGCGAACGCGGAAGTCCTGGGGCTCGGGGAGCTGATCGAGGTGCGGTGCGCCGACGTCACGGAGATCGACACCGCTCCGTACGACGCGGTGTTCGTGGACCCGGCGCGGCGCGGCGGACGCGGCAGGATCTTCGACCCGGAGGCGTACTCACCGCCGCTCTCCTGGGCCGCGACCGCCGCGCTGCAGGCCCCCAGGGCGGCGCTGAAGATCGCCCCGGGCATCCCGCACGAGGCGATCGGCCCGGAGGCGGAGGCCGAGTGGATCTCGGACGGCGGGGACGTGAAGGAGGCGGTGCTCTGGTACGGAGAGGGCTTCGCGCCCGGTTCGTTCCGGGCCACCCTGCTGCCGTCCGGGGCGACCCTGAGCGCCCATGCCCCGCTGCCGGCCCCGCCGGTGGGCCCGGTCGGGCGCTACCTGTACGAGCCGGACGGCGCGGTGATCCGGGCCCATCTGGTGGCGGACCTCGTGGAGCGGTGCGGCGGACGGCTGGTGGACGAGACGATCGCGTACATCACGAGCGACGAGCCGTACTCCTCGCCGTACGTCGCCGGGTACGGGATCACCGACGAGCTGCCGTTCAGCATGAAGCGGCTGAAGGCGTTGCTGCGGGAGCGTCAGATCGGTGTGCTGACCGTCAAGAAGCGGGGTTCGGCGGTCGAACCGGAGGAGCTGCGGCGCCGGATGAAGCTGAGCGGTCCGGGCTCGGCGACGGTGTTCCTGACCCGGGTGGCGGGGGCTCCGACGATGCTGATCGGCCACCCGCTGGGCTGACCGGGACGGCGCCCGCCCCCGTACCGCCGCTCCCCCTCAGCACGCGCACCACCCAGCGGCGGTGGGCCAGGGCCGTCACCCCGCCGACCAGCGCGGTCAGCCAGGCGACCATGCCGACACCCATCACCAGGGCCACCAGCCCGTACGTCTCGCGGCCCGGCCGTGCGCTCGCGGGTCCGATGACGCACAGGGCGAGCCCCACGGCGCCCAGGACGAACGACAGCAGCAGCCAGGTGAGGCTCATCCCGGGCATCCGCAGCCGCCGGTCGCGCTCCGGGTCGCGGTCCAGCGCGCCCCACGCATCGAGGAGCGAACGGACCTCGCGGTCCCGGGAGATGCCCAGGCAGGCGAAGACGACGGCCGGAATCAGGGCCGCCGCGCCGACGACCAGGCTGAAGACTCCGGCGATGCCGCTGAAGATGTCGGACCCCTGCTCGATGAAGACGAGCCCCGAGCCCACCACGCTCCAGCCGGTCGCGGCGAGCGCCGCCCACATCCACAGCAGCCCGAGCCGCCCCGGCCCCACGTGCATCTTCACCAGCTCGCCCAGGACCACGGCCCGGTCGGCGAGCATCGCCTCGCGGTCGGGCCAGGACCGGATCTCGACGGGCGGCGGAGGCGGCGGCAGCGGGGCACGGCGTGGCATGCGCAGAACACTACCGACCCGGCACCGGGGGCCGGACTGCCGGTCAGGCGTCGCGCAGGGCCTGGAGGTTCAGCTTGCCCATGCCGAGCATCGCCTTCATCGCCCGGCCCGCCTTCGCCGGGTCCGGGTCGGCCAGCAGGCGCGGCAGCTCGTTCGGCACGATCTGCCAGGACACGCCGAACTTGTCCTTGAGCCAGCCGCACTGGCCCTCCTCGCCGCCCTCGGAGAGCGCGTCCCAGAACCGGTCCACCTCGGCCTGGTCGGCGCAGTCGACGGAGAGCGAGATGGCCTCGGTGAAGGGGAACTGCGGGCCGCCGTTGAGCCCCATGTAGTCCTGCCCGGCGAGCCGGAAGCCGACGGTGAGCACCGAGCCCGTCCGGCCGGGGGCCTCGTCGCCGTAGTAGGTGACGTCCAGGATCCGGGAGTCACCGCCGAAGATCGCGACGTAGTGCTCGGCCGCCTCCTCGGCCTGACCGTCGAACCAAAGACACGGGGTGATCTTCTGCATGACTTTCACCTCTTCGGGCCGTCCACACGTCCGGGCCGGGCGGTCCGGACGTCGTGGAAGGTAGACCGGGCCCGCCGCCGGAACTCATCGGACACGCGACGCGACCCCCGCGCCTCACCCCACGGCTTCGAACCGCCACCGGTGCACGGCCCGGGTGATCAGGGCGGCGTCGGGTTCGGGGAGTTCGGGGAGGTCGTCCCCGTACGAGGCGTCCGGCCACCAGGTCATCACGAGCACCCGGTCCTGCGGCGCGCGCAGCAGCTCGCGGCGGGCGGGCTCGCGGGACAGCTCGGCGGACCGGGCGCGGGCCCACTCCAGAAGCTCGCCGCCCCGGCCCTCCACGGCCCGGGCCTCCCACATCAGGACGATGGTCGCGTCGCCGCTCATGAGTACAGGTTGTCCTTGCTGATCTCGTGCACGTGATCATGGTCGTGCGCGTGGGTGTGCGCGGTCCCCGGCACGTGCGGCTCCGTCACCGGCAGCGAGGAGTCGGCCGACAGCTCCAGGTCGGAGGGGAGCCGGTTGCGGGCGACCATCTCCGCGCCGAGCGCCGCGACCATCGCGCCGTTGTCGGTGCAGAGCTTCGGGCGGGGCACCCGCAGCCGGATGCCGGCCCGCTCGCACCGCTCCTGGGCCAGGGCGCGCAGCCGGGAGTTGGCCGCGACGCCGCCGCCGATCATCAGGTGGTCGACGCCCTCGTCCTTGCAGGCCCGCACGGCCTTTCGGGTGAGCACGTCCACCACGGCCTCCTGGAAGGACGCCGCGACATCCCGTACGGGCACCTCCTCGCCCGCCGCGCGCTTCGCCTCGATCCAGCGCGCGACCGACGTCTTCAGCCCGGAGAAGGAGAAGTCGTACGGGGCGTCGCGCGGGCCGGTCAGACCGCGCGGGAACGCGATCGCCTTGGGGTCGCCCTCCCGGGCCAGCCGGTCGATGACCGGGCCGCCGGGGAAACCGAGGTCCAGGACGCGGGCGATCTTGTCGAAGGCCTCGCCCGCCGCGTCGTCGATCGTCGCGCCGAGCGGGCGGACGTCGGCGGTGATGTCGGGGGCCAGGAGCAGGGAGGAGTGGCCGCCGCTGACCAGCAGGGCCATCGTCGGCTCGGGCAGCGGGCCGTGCTCCAGCTGGTCGACGCAGATGTGCGAGGCGAGGTGGTTGACGCCGTAGAGCGGCTTGCCGAGGGCGTACGCGTACGCCTTGGCGGCCGAGACGCCGACGAGCAGGGCCCCGGCGAGCCCGGGTCCTGAGGTGACGGCGATCCCGTCGAGGTCGCGGGCGCTGACGCCCGCCTCCTTCAGGGCGCGCTCGATGGTGGGGACCATCGCCTCCAGGTGGGCGCGGGAGGCGATCTCCGGGACGACGCCGCCGAAGCGGGCGTGGGTGTCGACGCTGGAGGCGACGGCGTCGGCGAGCAGGGTCGTGCCGCGCACGATGCCGACGCCGGTCTCGTCGCAGGAGGTCTCGATGCCGAGTACGAGGGGTTCGTCGGCAGCCATCATTCAGTCCCGGTCTCTGGTGCGTGGTCCGTTGCGTGTTCGTGCAGGGTGAGGCGCATGACCAGGGCGTCGATGTTCCCCGGCTGGTAGTAGCCGCGCCGGAAGCCGATGGGCTCGAAGCCGAAGCGCTCGTACAGCTTCTGCGCGCGGGTGTTGTCGACCCGGACCTCCAGCAGCACGGTGGCGCATTCGAAGGCGGTCGCGGCCTTCAGGAGGTCGGTGAGGAGCTCGGAGCCGAGGCCGGTGCCCCAGGCCTCGCGGCTGACCGCGATGGTCTGGACGTCGGAGAGGTCGCCGAGGGCGGCGAGCCCCGCGTATCCGACGATACGCCCGGTGGCGGGCTCCTCGGCGACGACGTAGTGGCGGGTGGCGCCGGGGCCGCGGGCGTGGGCCAGCTCGGACCAGAACATGCCGGGCGACCAGGCGTCGTCCGGGAACAGCGCGTGTTCGAGCTCCAGCACCGGTTCGATGTCCCACCAGCGCATCTCGCGCAGGACGGCGGTGGCGGCGGCGCTCACTTCGGGGTGACCACCTTGTAGTTCTTCGGGACCTGGGCGTCGGGCCGGCGCAGATACAGCGGCCGCGGCTCCAGCAGCTCCTGTCCGGCGGCGAGACGCTCGGCGGCGAGCGCGGCGAGCGCCCCGGCAGACACGTGCTCGGGGCCGCGCGCGTCCGGGAAGGACTCCGGGTAGAGCACCGCGCCCGCGCCGACGACGGGGAGCCCGGCGACGGCCTGTGCGATGTCGGCGGGCCGGTCGACGGCGGGTTCGCCCGTACGGGTGCGGGCGTCCTCGTACCGCGCCCAGTACACCTCCTTGCGGCGGGCGTCCGTCGCCACGACGAAGGGCCCTTCCAGGCCGTCCCGCCCCGCGGCGTACGCGATCCCGTCCAGGGTGCACACACCGTGGACCGGTACGGAGAGGGCGGAGCCGAAGGTGGCGGCGGTGACCAGGCCGACGCGCAGACCGGTGTACGGGCCGGGGCCGACGCCCACGACCACGCCCGTCACGGCGTCGATCTTCGTCCCGGCCTCGGCGAGGACCCGGTCGACGGCGGGCAGCAGCAGCTCCCCGTGCCTGCGGGCGTCGACCTGTCCGGAGGAGGCGATGACGGACGTCCCGTCGTGCAGGGCGACGGTGACGGCGGGGGTGGCGGTATCCATGGCGAGCAAGAGCACGCAAACAGCCTACGGCTCCGCCGACGGCGTTACGGCGTCCGTACGGCGTCCCGGCCCGCACCCGCGCTGCTGCTACCGTCACCGGGTATCCGGGGGTACGACGTAAACGCTTGTACGACATGCGGCAGACGGCCGCCGAAAGGGGAGTTCAGGTGGCAAGGAGCAGCTCGGGAATCGTGGCCGGGCTCACCGCCGCGGCGGTCGCCGCGGTCGCCTTCCTCGCTTACCAGGCCTCGGCCAACGCCCCCGGCTCGGTGGCCTCCTCCCCCGGCCCCAAGGCCTCCGCCACGGCCCCGGCCAAGCCCTCCGCCAAGCCGAAGCCGGCCGACCCGCTGGCGGTCCCGGCGGCGTCCGGCACGGGCGAGCGTGTGGTGTACGCGCTGAAGGACCGCCGGGTTTGGCTGGTCAACGAGGACGGGAAGTCGATCCGGACCTTCACGGTCATGCCGAGCCCCATCAGCCCGCCGCCCGGGGTCCACAAGGTCACCTCCCGCTCCGGCACGGTCCAGGGCTCGGACGGCGTCCCGATCGAGCACGTGGTCCGCTTCGCGAACGTGGACGAGGTGGCGATCGGCTTCAGCGCCGCGCAGGACGGCTCGATGGCCAGCCCGGACCCGACGTCGAAGACCGGCGGCGTACGGATGAAGCGCGCGGACGGCAACGCGATGTGGACCTTCGCGACGGTCGGCGCGAAGGTCGTCGTCGTCCCGTAGCCGTCGGGCCCGCGCCTTGCTCTAGGCAGCGTGGGGCCGGACGGCGTCCGTGTGGCCGCCGCCCCCGTCCCGGTCCGCCGCGCCGGAGGCTTCGCGGGCCCCCGAGGTGTCGCTCGGCGGGGTGGAGACAGCGGTGGCCGCGGCGCACGAGGCCAGCAGGGCTTTCATCGACAGGGCGGACGGAGTCGGTCGCGGCTGCGGTCGCGCTGCGCGCTCGGGCGTCGGCATGGATGCCTCCTGGGGGCTCCGGTGGAGGGCGCGGTTAGGTAAGCCTAACCACACCTCGTACCCATGTGACCATGACCACGGTCTCCCGCGCAACAATTTACCGACGCCCTGTCGGGAAGGCCACCCCCGGGCGTTACGCCAGCGCCTCCCGCAGCCCCGCCCAGCGCGCCCCGATGCCCACCAGGGTCACTTCGCGCCGCTCGTCGTCGGTGTCGCCGGTCGCGCGGTCGATGAGGACCCGCAGCCGGTCCTCCGAGAGTTCCTCGACCTTGCCGTCGCCCCACTCCACGACCACCACCGACTCGGGCAGCGACACGTCCAGGTCCAGGTCCTCCATCTCGTCGAGCCCGCCGCCCAGGCGGTACGCGTCGACGTGGACCAGAGCCGGGCCCTGGACCAGCGATGGGTGGACGCGGGCGATGACGAAGGTGGGCGAGGTGACCGCGCCGCGCACGCCGAGGCCCTCCCCCAGGCCGCGGGTCAGGGTCGTCTTCCCGGCGCCCAGCTCGCCCGTGAGCATCACGAGGTCGCCGGGGGCCAGCACGCGGGCGAGGCGGCGGCCCAGGTCCTGCATCTGTTCGGGGGACGTGACGGTGAGTGTCACGGTGACGGCCTCGGGCACAGCCCCCGGGGCGTCGGGAACGGTCGCCCCGGCGGGCTCGGGAACGGTCTCAGCGGCCGGGCTGTTGTGCGGTGCTTCCATGTCCGCCAACGTTAGCGGCCGGCACCGTGCCGCTGCGTACGAGCAGGTCGGCCAGCCGGTCCGTGACGGTCTCCGGGTGCTCCAGCATCACCAGGTGCCCGGCGTCCGGCACGATCACCAGCTCGGCGTCGGGCAGGACGTCCGCGATGGCCTCGCTGTGCGAGCTGGGCGTCACCAGGTCCTTGTCGCCGGCCAGGATCAGCACGGGCACGTCCCGGAACCCGGGCAGCGCGCCGCTCTTGTCGTGCTCGGTGAACGCAGGGTAGAACTCGGCGACCACATCGATCGGGGTGGCCTCGATCAGCCGTTCCGCGAACCGGGCGACCGCCGGGTCCACGTCCTTCGAGCCGAACGAATACCGCTTGATCAGCCCGGCGAAGAGGTCAGCGGTGGCGCGCCGCCCCTTCTCCACCAGCTCCGCCTGCGAGCCCAGCGCCTTCAGCACGCCCGGCAGCACCCGGCGCACCGCGTTCACGCCCGCCACCGGCAGCCCGAAGTTGACCTCGCCGAGCTTGCCGCTGGAGGTGCCGATCAGGGCGACGGCGGCGACCCGGTCCCGGATCAGCGCCGGGTACTGGTCGGCCAGCGCCATCATCGTCATGCCACCCATGGAGTGCCCGGCCAGCACCACCGGGCCCTCGGGGGCCGCCGCGTCGATGACCGCCTTCAGATCGCGGCCGAGCTGGTCGATGCCGACCGGCACCCCGTCCGCCTGGGCCCGGCCGCGCTCGGAGCGGCCGTGGCTGCGCTGGTCCCAGTAGACGGCCCGGACGAGGCCGCGCAGGGCGGCCCGCTGGAAGTGCCAGGAGTCCTGGCCGAGGCAGTAGCCGTGGCTGAAGACGACGGTGACCGGGGCGGGGGCCTTGCGCCCGAAAAGCCGACGGCGACGGGAGCCGGAGGCGCCCTCGTCGCCCGTCGTCGGTGCGGCCTCCACCTCGTCGATCTCGTAGTACAGCTCGGTGCCGTCGTCGGCGACGGCCCGGCCCGGGGTGCCGCGCAGCGAGCCGTAGGGCCCGGTCGCGTCCAGCGCGAGGCGGGCCTTCTTGCGCATGCCGCGCCCGACGGTGAGCCGCTCGACGGCGACCCCGGCCGCCGCACCGGCGGCGAGCACCCCTATCGCGGCCCCGGCGATCCCGGCCCGCCGCCAGTTCGCCGCACCGGCCGCGCCGGCCACGTTCGCGGTCGCGGCCACCACGGCCTCCGCACTGCTCTCGCTCACTGCGCCGCGCCCCCGGTCAGCTCGTCGGCCGTCTCGTTCACATACACCCGGGGCACGCGGGCGCCGATGCGGGTGACGATCTCGTACGCGATGGTGCCGGCGGCCTCCGCCCAGTCCTGCGCGGTCGGCTCGCCCCGGTCGCCCGGCCCGAACAGCACCGCTTCCGCGCCCGCCTCGGGCCGGTCGCCTTCGAGGTCGACGACGAACTGGTCCATGGCGACCCGGCCCGCGACCGTGCGCACCTTCCCGCCGACCAGGACGGGCCCGCTGCCCGACGCGTGGCGCGGGACGCCGTCCGCGTAGCCGACGGGGATCAGGCCGAGGGTCGTGTCGGCGGGAGTCGTGTAGTGGTGGCCGTAGCTGACACCGTGTCCGGCCGGGGCGTCCTTGACCAGGGCGACGGCCGCGGCGAGCGTCATCACCGGGCGCAGCCCCAGCTCGGCCGGTGTGCCCAGCTCGGGGGCGGGCGAGATGCCGTACATCGCGATGCCGGTCCGAACGAGGTCGAAGTGCGCCTCGGGGATCGTGAGCGTGGCCGGGGAGTTGGCCAGATGCCGCACCTCGGGCTCCACACCCTCCTTCTCGGCGTACGCCACCAGGTCGCGGTAGACGGCGAGCTGGGCGGCGATCGAGGGGTGGCCGGGCTCGTCGGCGCAGGCGAAGTGGGACCAGAGTCCGGTGATCCGGAGGTGTCCGGCCCGTTCGGCGTCGCGGGCCGCGCCGACCAGTTCGGGCCAGTCGGCGGGCTGGCAGCCGCCCCGGCCGAGGCCGGTGTCGGCCTTGAGCTGGACGCGGGCCGGGCGGCCGGCGGCCTCGGCGGCGGCGACGATCTCGCGCAGCGCCCACAGGCCGCCGGCCGATACGTCGATGTCGGCCTCGATCGCCTCGCGCCAGGGCCCGCCGGGCGTCCACAGCCAGCACATGATCCGGCCGTCGAGTCCGGCCGACCGCAGCGCGAGCGCCTCGTGCGGGGTGGCGGTGCCGAGCCAGGTCGCCCCGGCCGCCCGCGCGGCCCGGGCGCAGGGCACCGCGCCGTGCCCGTACCCGTCGGACTTCACGACGGCCATGAGCTGCGCACCGGCCGCCCGCTCGCGCAGGACGCGCACATTGGCGCGCAGCGCGGCGAGGTCGATCTCGGCACGGGCTCTCAGGGACGCTGTCTCGTTCATCGCGCCCAGTCTCTCAGAGGCGTCGCCCGCCTCCTCGGCAGCGCACGCCGGTATCCGGACTTATGTACGTTTCATCACATGCTTGAGGTGGTCGACCAGCACGGGCACATGGCTGTCGGCGACGTCCTTGGCGGCGGTGATCAGGGTGACGGGCCCGCCGTCCCGCACCAGTTCCACCAGCCGCTCGACCGCCTCCGTGTGCGCGGGGTAGTCCAGTTCGGCGCGGTAACGCTCGACGAACTCCGCATGCCGGCCGGTGCGGTCGTGGTGGTACCAGGAGCGCAGCTCGTTCGAGGGCGTGAGGTCCTTGAGCCATACGTCGACGGCGGCCCGCTCCTTGGAGACGCCCCGGGGCCAGAGCCGGTCGACCAGCACCCGGGTGCCGTCGCCGTCCTCGACGGGGTCGTAGGCCCTGCGTACGCGTACGGGATCACTCACGCTCCCCACCATCGCCCGGCCTCACCCCGCCCGCACGTCGCGCCAGGCCGCCGGGATGCCGTCGGCGACGTCCTGCGCGGAGACCGGAGCGCCGTCGGAGCCGTGCCGGGCGGCGAGCCCGTGCAGATAGGCGCCCACGGACGCGGCGTCGCGCGGGGCGAGCCCGGCCGCGAGCAGGGAGCCGGTGAGACCGGAGAGGACGTCGCCGCTGCCCGCCGTGGCGAGGTAGGCCGTGCCGGTCGGGTTGACCCGGACGGGGGTGTCGCGGGCCTCCGCGATCAGGGTGGTGGAGCCCTTGAGGAGCACGGTGGCGCGGTAGCGGGCGGCCAGTTCGCGCACCGCGGTGAGCCGCCCGGACTCGACCTCCTCGCGGGCCGTGCCGAGCAGCGCCGCGGCCTCCCCCGCGTGCGGGGTCAGGACGGTCGGCGCGGTCCTGGTCCGTACGGTCTCGGCGTCCAGCAGCCGCAGCCCGTCCGCGTCGACGAGCACGGGCACGTCGGCGGCGAGCACATCGGCGACGGCGGCCTCGGCCTGCCGCCCGTCCCCGAGCCCCGGCCCGACCACCCAGGCCTGCACCCGCCCGGCCTTCGACGGCGGCCCGGCGTGCACCAGCGCCTCGGGGAACCGGGCGATCACCGCGTCCGCGCCCGGGCCGACGTACCGCACGGCACCGGCCCCGCCGCGCAGCGCGCCCGCGACGGCGAGGACGGCGGCGCCCGGGTAGCGCTCGGACCCGGCGACGACGCCGACGACGCCGCGCCGGTACTTGTCGCTCTCCGCGCCCGGCACCGGCAGCAGCGCGGCCACGTCCGCGTACTGGAGCGCCTCCAGGTCCGGCGGCTCGGGCAGTTCCGGGCCGAGCCCGATGTCCACCAGCCGCAGGGCGCCCGCGTGTTCGGCGGCCGGGTCGATCAGGAGGCCCGGC
Source organism: Streptomyces globisporus (assembly GCA_014649555.1). Classification (GTDB taxonomy): domain Bacteria; phylum Actinomycetota; class Actinomycetes; order Streptomycetales; family Streptomycetaceae; genus Streptomyces; species Streptomyces globisporus. Next base: position 985,815 of record BMTG01000001.1, read on the forward strand.
TTGTACGTCCCGAAGGTGACGGTGGCGTCCGCCCGGACGGCCTCGCCGTGCACCTCCCCGGTGTCGGCCTCGACCCCGCTCGGCAGGTCGACGGAGATCACCGGCGTACGGTCCCGGGTCACCGTGTGCACCAGCTCGGTGGCGTCCTCGCGCAGTCCGCCGCGCCCGCCGATCCCGGTGATGCCGTCCACGACGAGGTCGAGCACGCCGAGCCCGTCCGGCCCGTCGACGACCTGTCCCCCGGCGGCACGGAACGCGGCGAGCCCGCCGGGGTGGGCCCGGTCGGGGGCGAGCAGCAGGGCGCGAACTCCCGCGCCCCGGCGGGCGAGGCGGGCGCCCGCGTACAGCGCGTCGCCACCGTTGTCGCCGCTGCCGACGAGGAGCAGGACCCGGGACCCGTACACCCGCCCGTTGCGCCGCAGCAGATCGCCGCAGGCGGCGGCGAGCCCGGCAGCGGCGCGCTGCATCAGGGCGCCCTCGGGCAGGCGCTGCATGAGGGCGGCCTCGGCGGCCCGTACGGTCTCCACGCTGTAGGCACGTCGCATGGGTCCAACCCTCCGCGATCAGGGGGCCGGACGCCAGCGCCGTGGGGCGTGGCGAGCCGGACTCCCGCTGCGTGGGGCGTGGCGGGGTCATCGACGCGGGCTGCTCACCCCTCCGCGATCACCACCGCCGACGCCACCCCCGCGTCATGGCTGAGCGAGACGTGCCAGCCCCGTACGCCCAGTTCGGCGGCGCGGGCCGCGACCGTGCCGCTGACCCGCAGCCGGGGCTGCCCGCTCTCCTCGACCCAGACCTCCGCGTCGCTCCAGAGCAGCCCGCCCGGTGCGCCGAGCGCCTTGGCCAGGGCCTCCTTCGCGGCGAACCGGGCGGCGAGCGAGGCGATCCCGCGCCGCTCGCCGCTCGGCAGCGTCAGCTCGCTGCCGACGAAGAGCCGGTCGGCCAGCTGGGGCGTACGCTCCAGCGCCGCGCCGAAGCGCTCGATCTCGGCCACGTCGATGCCGACCCCAATGATCACGGCCCCCACCCTCGTTCGCTCACTTGCTCACTCCACGGTCACGGACTTCGCCAGATTGCGCGGCTGGTCCACTTCGTTGCCGCGGGCCGTCGCGAGCTCGCAGGCGAAGACCTGGAGCGGCACGGTGGCGACCAGCGGCTGAAGCAGCGTAGGCGTTGCGGGGACGGTGATGAGGTGGTCGGCGTACGGGAGGACGGCGTCGTCGCCCTCCTCGGCGACGACGATCGTGAGCGCGCCCCGGGCCCGGATCTCCTGGATGTTGGAGACGATCTTGTCGTGGAGGACGGAACGCCCGCGCGGTGAGGGGACGATGACGACGACCGGGAGGCCCTCCTCGATGAGCGCGATGGGCCCGTGCTTGAGCTCGCCCGCCGCGAACCCCTCCGCGTGCATGTAGGCGAGTTCCTTGAGCTTGAGCGCGCCTTCGAGGGCGACCGGGTAGCCGACGTGGCGTCCGACGAAGAGGACGGTGTCGTGGTGGGCGAGGGAGCGGGCCAGGTCGCGGACGGGCTCCATGGTCGAAAGGACGCTCTCCACCTCGGCGGAGATCGCGGAGAGCTGACGCACCACCGTACGGATCTCGTCGCCCCACTTGGTGCCGCGCACCTGGCCGAGGTAGAGAGCGACGAGATAGCAGGCGACGAGCTGGGTGAGGAAGGCCTTGGTGGAGGCGACGGCGACCTCGGGTCCGGCGTGGGTGTAGAGCACGGCGTCGGATTCCCGCGGGATCGTCGAGCCGTTGGTGTTGCAGATGGCGAGCACCTTGGCGCCCTGTTCGCGGGCGTGCCGCAGGGCCATCAGGGTGTCCATGGTCTCGCCGGACTGGGAGATGGCGACGACGAGGGTGCGCTGGTCGAGGATCGGGTCGCGGTAGCGGAACTCGCTGGCCAGCTCGGTCTCGCAGGGCAGCCGGGTCCAGTGCTCGATGGCGTACTTGGCGATCATCCCGGCGTGGAACGCGGTCCCGCAGGCGACGATGACGACCTTGTCGACCTCGCGCAGTTCGACGTCCGGGATGCGGACCTCGTCGAGGTGGAGGGCGCCTTCGCCGTCGACCCGGCCGAGGAGGGTGTCGGCGACGGCCTGGGGCTGGTCGGCGATCTCCTTGAGCATGAAGGAGGCGTAGCCGCCCTTCTCGGCGGCGGAGGCGTCCCAGTCGACGTGGTACTCCCGGACGTCCGCGGGCTCCCCGTCGAACCCGGTGACGGTGACGCCCTCGGGGCTCAGCTCGACGACCTGGTCCTGGCCCAGCTCGATGGCGGAGCGGGTGTGGGCGATGAAGGCGGCGACGTCGGAGGCGAGGAACCACTCGTCCTGGCCGACGCCCACGACGAGCGGGGAGTTGCGCCGCGCGCCGACGACGACGTCCGGCTGGTCCGCGTGGACGGCGACGAGGGTGAAGGCCCCCTCCAGCCGTCGGCACACCTCCCGCATGGCGTCCGCGAGGTCCCCGCCCGCCGAGAACGCCTCGGCCAGCAGATGCCCGACGACCTCGGTGTCCGTCTCCGACTCCAGGGCGTGCCCGCGCCCGGTCAGCTCCCGTCGCAGGGCCGCGAAGTTCTCGATGATCCCGTTGTGCACGACGGCGACCCGGCCCGCGTTGTCGAGATGCGGATGGGCGTTGACGTCGGTGGGCGCCCCGTGCGTCGCCCACCGGGTGTGCCCGATCCCGGTCCGCCCGGCGGGCAGCGGCCGGTCGCCCAGCTCCTTCTCCAGATTGACGAGCTTGCCCGCCTTCTTCGCGGCGGCGAGCCCACCGTCCGCGAGCACGGCGACACCCGCCGAGTCGTAGCCCCGGTATTCGAGGCGCTTGAGTCCCGCGACGACGACGTCCTGCGCCGACTGCGTACCGACATAACCCACAATTCCGCACATAGCGGCACCATAAGGCCGGAGGCGGCTCCACGGCAGGGCGGGCCGCGCCCGGCGGCATGTCACACCGCCCGGCGCGGCCCGCTGTCCGCTCCTCGGCCTCTTACGGATCCGGGTCTAGGAGCAGTACTGCGCCTCCTTGCCGATCGACCGGTACATGCAGTCCGCGTTCTCGATCAGCTGCAGCACCGCGTCCCGGTTGCGGGAGGTCTCACGCTCGATGACCTCGTCGGGCGGGTAGAAGCCGCCGCCGGAGGCCGAGCGCGGGTACATCTCGAAGGTGTAGCCGAAGATCTTCTGCGCGCCCCACAGCCAGTCGTCGATCGACCCGTCGGTGATGTACAGGTCGCTGGACTGCTCGGCGGTGTAGCCGTTGCTCGCCGCCATCTTCTGGCCGACGGCGGCGAACGCGTTGCGGTCGTCGGCGGTCATGCCGGGGGCGGTGTCGTTGTACGTGTAGCCGAAGGGCCACAGCACCAGTTCGCTGTACGTGTGGAAGTCGATGGCCGCCGTGATCTGCTGCTTGCCGCCGACCACCCGGCTGCGCACGAAGTCCGCCACGACCTTCGTCTCGGGCGCGGACTCGGCCGCCCGGCCGCGGTAGGTGTCCGACGACGGGCTGGAGGAGGAGCCGCCGCAGCAGCCCCACTTGTAGGCCCAGTTGCGGTTGAGGTCGGTGCCGATCGCGCTGGAGCCGGAGTTGGGCTGCCGGTTCTTGCGCCAGCTGCGGTAAGAGCCGGAGGCGATGTCGTACTCGCCGCCGTCCGGGTTCATGTCCGGCACGATCCACAGCTCGCGGCCGTTGACCGCCTGCGTGATCCGGGAGTCGGAGCCGTAACCGGCGGTCAGCTCGCGGAGCAGGTAGAGCGACATCTCGACGGTGAGGTGCTCACGGGCGTGCTGGTGGGCGGTGAACAGGACCTCGGGTTCGGCCTCGTCGGTGCCGACGTTGTCGCTGACCTTGACCGCGATGATGTCCCGGCCCTGGTACGTCTTGCCGATGACCCGCTTGCTCATGATCGAGGGGTTCGCGGCGATGCGGGCGTCGATCGCCGCCGTCATCTCGGCGTAGTTGTGGTAGCGGGAGTCGGCGGGCGGGAAGTCCTGCACGCCGACGTCCTCCGCCCCATGCGCGTGCGCATGGGCGTCGGGCGCGGGCAGAGCCTCCAGGGTGTGCCCGCGCGCCCGGAGCTTCTTGGCCTGGGCGGCATCCGCGGTGATCACGATGCCGTGGTCGTGCACTTCGTCGATCGAGACGCCCGCGCGGGCGATGTCGGTGCGGGCGGCGGGGGTGGTGCGCCCGGTGATCTCGTACTGGAGCACCCGCTCGTCGGCGGCGACGGCCGCGTTCGGGGCGGAGGGCTCGGCGGTGGCGACGGCGGTCGCGGGGGCCGCGAGGCCGAGGGCGAGCAGAACGGCTAGGGCGGCGTTGCGGCGGGTCCTCGCCGGCCGGGTTCTCGGCCGGGAGGTCCGTGGGGTGACAAGTCGCATGCTGGCATCTCCTGGGTCCGTCGGGGTGGGGGGTGGAGCTGTGCGACGGGCACAGGATGGAGCCATGTCATGTGCGGGTCAAGATGAGACTTCCAGCCATCACGTCTCTTGTGGCCGAAGGGGACACGACAGGAAAATCGCGCGGGGAGACCGGGAAGACGGGGATGCCGGGCCCACTCCCGCCTACTCCCCCAGCTTCCGCCGCAGCGCCGCCCGCTCCGGCTCGGTGCCCGCCGCCTCCAGCGCCTCCCGGTACGCCACCGCAGCCTCCCCCTCCCGCCCCAGCCGGGTCAGCAGATCCCCCCGGGCCACCGCGTACGGCGCGTACGCGCGCAGCCTCGGCTCCCCCGCCAGCGCGTCCAGCAGCGCGAGCCCGGCCCCCGGCCCGTCCCGCATCGCCACCGCAACGGCGCGGTTCACCGCCACCACCGGGGACGGCGTGAGGGCGAGCAGCACGTCGTACAGGGCCACGATCTGCGCCCAGTCCGTGGACTCCACGTCCGCCGCCTCGTCGTGCAGGGCGGCGATGGCGGCCTGCACCCCGTAGGGCCCGGCCGGTCCGCCGGTCAGCGCCCGGACCACCAGGTCACGGCCCTCCTCGATCATCGCCCGGTCCCAGCGCCCCCGGTCCTGCTCCTCCAGGAGCACCGGCTCGCCCTCCGGGCCCGTCCGGGCGTCGCGCCGGGCGTGGACGAGGAGCAGCAGCGCGAGGAGCCCGGCGGTCTCCCGCTCGGCGGGCAGCAGGCGGCGCAGTATCCGGGCGAGGCGGACCGCCTCTCCCGCCATGTCGAGCCGCTGGAGACGGGGGCCCGAGCTGGCCGCGTACCCCTCCGTGAACACCGAGTAGACGACCTGGAGCACCCCGGGCAGCCGGTCCGGCAGTTCGTCGGGTCCGGGCACCCGGAACGGGATCCGGGCCTCGCGGATCTTCTTCTTCGCCCGCACGATGCGCTGGGCCATGGTCGCCGTCGGTACGAGGAAGGCGCGGGCCACCTCCGGTGTGGTGAGACCGGCGAGGCAGCGCAGGGTGAGGGCGGTACGGTCCTCGGCGGCGAGGGCGGGGTGGGTGCAGGTGAAGAACAACTGGAGCCGTTCGTCCGGCAGTTCACCGAGCCCAGGGTCCGAGGCGGATCCCGCGTCCGCTGCGGGCGCGACAGCCTCCGCCCTTTCCGCGTCGGCCTGGAGGACGGCGAGCCGGGCCGCGTACGCCTGATCGCGCCGCAGCCGGTCCACGGCCTTGCGCCGCGCGGTCGTCAGCAGCCAGGCCCCCGGGCGGGCGGGGACACCCTCGGCGGGCCAGTGCCGCAGGGCCGCCTCGATCGCCTCGGAGGTCACCTCCTCGGCCAGGTCGAGGTCCCCGAACCGGCGGGTGAGGGAGGCCAGCAGCAGCCCGCGCTCCTCCCGGAACACCGCCTCGACGGCTTCGGCGGCCTCCCCCGCCGCAACGCCCTCGCCGGCCGCCGGGAGGCCCTCCCCCGCCGGGACGTCCTCGCCCGCCACCGCTCTCAGGCCCCGAAGTCCGCGACCGGCCGGACGACGACCGCGCCGCCGTCACGCGAGCCGGGACAGCGCGCGGCCCAGTCGAGGGCGGCGTCGAGGTCGGGCACGTCGATCACGAGGAACCCGCCCAGCAGTTCCCGCGTCTCGGCGAACGGCCCGTCCGTCACGGTCCGCTCCCCCGTGGGCGAGACCCGCACGGTGGTCGCGGTCACCAGGTCGGCCAGCGACTCCCCGGAGACATGGATCCCGGCGTCGCGTACGGCCTTGTCGTACGCCATCCAGTCCTCGACGGTGCACTGGGGCGCGCCGCCCTGCTCGTCGACGGCCCCGCTGTGGATCAGCAGCATGTACTTCATGATCGGCTCCTGTCGCCTGTCGGGACCCTTGTGCGGTCCCCTGTGGTTCCAGCCCTCTGGGCTGGCTTACACCATGACGACGAACGGGGCCGGGCCCGATCGACACGCCGCCGCATCCTTTTGCGCGGACGGAGCCGGCGGGGGGCGGCGAGCAGGTCCGCAGCGCGCCGGGCCACGGCGTGCAGCGGCAGCCGGAGCCCGGATCCTCCTGCCCGGGCTCTGGCCGAAACAAGGTGGCCGACGCACGGGGAGCGGGAATTACGCTCGATGTGCCCGAGCTGGACGTGAAGTTTCCCCGGGCACGATCGGCAGGAGGAGACGTCTCATGCGTATCGGTTTCACACTTCCACAGTTCGGGGCGATGGCACGCCAGGCCGAGCAAGTGCCTGAATTCGCGCGGCAGGCGGAGCTCCTCGGAGCCGACAGCCTCTGGGTCGGCGACCGGCTGCTCGCCCCCGTCCGGCCGACCGTCGGCTACGCGGGAACGGACACCATCCCGCCGGAATTCAACAGCCGCCTCGACCCCTTCGCACTGATGACCATCGCCGCCACCGTGACCGAACGGCCGCTCATCGGCAGCAACGTACTGAACGCACCCTGGTACCCCCCGGCCCTGCTGGAGCGGTCCCTCACCACCATCGATCTGCTCAGCAACGGGCGGCTGCTCGCGGGCCTGGGCATCGGCTGGTCGCCCGAGGAGTACCGGACGGTCGGTATCCCCATGGACCAGCGGGGCGCCCGGCTGGACGAGTGCCTTGAGGCCCTGGATTCCCTGTGGACCGCCAACCCCGCCGAGTACCAGGGGCGTTACTGGACCGTTCCGGCCACCCGCGCCGCCCTCCGGCCGGCCCGGCAGCCGCGACCGCCGGTCTATCTGGGCGGATGGGCGCCCGCCGCGCTGAACAGGGTCGCCCGCCGCGCCGACGGATGGCTGCCCGTCACCGTGCCCGGTGCCGGTGCGTTCGACGCCTCAGCCGTCAACGGTCCTCTGGCGCGGATCCGCGATCTCGCGGAGGAGTACGGACGCGATCCCGGCGCCATCGACACTGTGTTGCGCGTCAACCCGACAGCGACGGCTTCGCTGGACGACATCGTCACCACGATCGCCCGGACAGGGAAGGAGACCGACATCGGCCATGTCTTCGTCGACCTGATGTACATCGCCGGGGATGTCGACCATGCGCTGGAACTGGCGGAGAAGGTCCTCAGCGCGGCCCGCTGAGCGACTACGGCACCAGAGAGTGTCCGGAAAGGCCGAGGAAGAAGTCCCGGACGTCCTCGGCCAGCAGCTCCGGCACCTCCATCGCGGCGAAGTGGCCGCCCCGGTCGAACTCCGACCAGTGCCTGATGTCGTACAGCCGCTCGGCCAGCGGCCGCACCGACTGCGTGATGTCGTGGGCGAACACCGCCACGCCGAGCGGCACCGGACACGGCTCGTTCCGCCGGGTCGACTCCCGGTGCAGCCGTGCCGAGGAGGCCGCGGTGGCGGTGAGCCAGTACAGCGATACGTCGGTGAGCACGCGCTCGTCGTCGACCGGCGTACGGGGATCCGTCCACCGGGCGAAGCGCTCGGCGATCCAGGCGAGTTGGCCGACGGGTGAGTCCGTCAGGGCGTAGCCGATGGTCTGCGGGGTGGTGGCCTGCAGGGCCTGGTACGGCGGCCGGTTCGCCATCAGCCGCCGGACCGTGTCCAGCCGGGCCCGGTCCTGCTCCGACAGGTCGAGCCCGGCTTCCGGATCCGGCCGGGTCGGCAGGTAGTTGACGTGCACCCCGACCACCCGTTCCGGGGCCACCGCACCGAGCGCCGTCGAGATGCCCGAGCCGAAGTCACCGCCCTGCGCGCCGTATCGCTCGTACCCGAGACGGCGCATCAGCTCGGCCCAGGCCCGCGCGACCCGGCCGACGTCCCAGCCGCGCTCATGGGTCGGCCCGGAGAATCCGTAGCCCGGGATGGACGGGATGACGAGATGGAAGTCGCGCGCCAGCGGCTCGATCACGTCGAGGAACTCCAGGAAGGACCCGGGCCAGCCGTGGGTGAGGATCAGCGCCGGCGCGTCCGGCTTCGGCGAACGGACATGGACGAAGTGCACGTTCTGGCCGTCGATCTCGGCGGTGAAGTGGGGCAGTCCGTTGAGCTCGGCTTCGTGCTTCCGCCAGTCGTACCGGGTGCGCCAGTGGTCGGCCAGCTCCTTCAGCCGGGCGAGCGGGAAGCCGTAGTCCCACCCGGCGTCGGCGATCTCGTTGGGCCAGCGGGTGCGGGAGAGCCGGTCGTTCAGGTCGTCGAGGTCGGCCTGGGGGATGTCGATGCGGAACGGCTTGATCATGGCTTCGCGACCTTCCATATCGTTGGTTACGCCAACGTTGGCTCGACCCACCATACGCCTGATCGTGGGTTCGGCCAACGACTTGTTAGATTGCGTTCCGTGGACATCGAAGAGGGGACGCCGCCGCAGCGGCTGCGCGCACTGCCGAGCAGGCTGACCAACCAGGCGGCCCTGGTCGCGAACCGGATCGTGGACCGGGCGCTCGCCGAGGCCGGCGCCCGGCGCTACCACTACGCGCTGCTCGCGGCGTCCGAGGAGTACGGCCCGTCGAGCCAGGCCGCCCTGGGCCGCCGCACCGGCATCGACCGCAGCGACATGGTGGCGACCGTCAACGACCTGGCCGAGCGGCGGCTCCTGGAGCGGGCGCCCGACCCGGAGGACCGCCGCCGCAACATCATCAGCATCACCGCGGCGGGCCGCCGGGAGCTCGCCCACCTCGACGAGCTGCTCGCCGCCGCACAGGAGGATTTCCTCGCCCCGCTGGGCGCGGCCGACCGGCGCACCCTGACCGATCTGCTGACCCGTCTCGTGGACCACCACCGCGCCGAGCAGGGCTGGACGACGCCGGGGCCGGCGTCCCGTACGGGCTGAACCCGGGATCACGCAGGGGCGGAGTCGCGCACCAGCGTGAACCAGAAGGTGGGGACCGGATTCGTCCCCGGGGTCACGTCGGCCAGCCGCCACCCGGTGAACCTGGTGCGGAGTTCGTCCGCCGTCACGCCGGACCACGAGTCGTCGAACGCCCCGGGCCCGTACCCGAACATCAGCAGGCGCGCACCGGGCGCGGCACGCCGGGTGAGGCCGGCCGCGTAGGCGTCACGGCGGTGCGGCGGGATCCCGCAGTAGCAGCTCAGGTCGAAGAACAGGTCGTACGGGCCGGGCACGCCCACCTCGTCGAGTCGGGTGACGTCCCCGCACAGCACCGTGACGTCCGCTCCGGCCGCTTCGGCCTTCTCCCGGGCCTGCCGGACCGCGAGTTCGACCAGGTCGACGGCCGCCACCCGCCAGCCGTGCCGGGCCAGGTACACCGCGTTGGTCCCGGTGCCGCAGCCGAGTTCGAGCGCCCGCCCCGGCGCCGGCGAGCCGGACCCCTCCACCAGGGCAACCAGCTCGGGCGGCGTGACGCCGCTGTCCCACGGCGGCTCGCCGTCCCGGTAGAAGCCCTCCAATACCCCGCGAACGAAGGCCTCTTGCTCGACCTCGGCAGCAGTCCCGTGCTCGCTCATCGTGACCCTCCAGAAGATTAGAGTTCGACTCTAGTGTCTGACTCTAGAGATAAGCTCCGGCCATGGATGCGGTCAAGGGTTCCGACGGACAGAACGCCAAACGCCCCGGCAAGAAGGACGAGCGCTCGCGGCGTACCCGCGAGAAGATCGTCGCGGCGGCGCTGGAGCTGTTCGTCGCGCAGGGGTACGGGGCGACCAGCCTTCAGGAGGTCGCGGATCGCGCGGGCGTGGCCGTCCAGACCGTGTACTTCGTGTTCCGGAACAAGCGCACGCTGTTCAAGGACGTCGTCGACACGTCCATCGCGGGCGACGTCGAACCGGTCGCCACGATGGACCGCGACTGGTTCCGCGCGGCGTGCGCGGAGCCGACCGCGGCCGGACAACTGCGCGCCCACGTACGGGGCGTGCGGGACATCCTCGGCCGGGTCGCCCCGGTCATTCCGTTGATCGCGGCCGCGGCGGCCACGGACCCGGAGATCGCCGCGCAGTGGCCCGCCGGCCCCGACCCTCGCTACACCGTTCAGCACGCCGCGGCGGAGGCACTGACCGCCAAGCCCGACGCCCGCCCCGACGTCGACACCACCCGCGCCGCCGACCTGCTGTACGGGCTGCTCAGCCCCGAGCTGTACCTGATCTTCACCCGCGACCGGGGCTGGTCCCCGGACGCCTGGGAGGCATGGGCCTGCACGACCTTGACGGCGCAGCTCTGCAAGGGCCAGGAGTAGACGGCCGGCTCCTTCTGCGGCAGCCGCGCCGCCCGGGGACGACGTGCGGCTGAGCAGCACGCCGTACAGGGCCACGGTCTGCACCCGGTCCGTGGCCTCCCTGCCCGCCGGAGAATCCGGTGCTTTCTACTGCTCCCCGAGAATGCGCAGCCGGTGATGGTCCTTGAAGTACGCGTAGTCCTTCGGATTGAGCGTCGCCCGAGGGAGATCGTGGGTCAGGCAGCAGGCGGCGGTCCACATGTCATTGACCGGCTGGGGCAGCCCGGCTTTTCGTCCGGCGGCGGAGAGCCTGCCCCAGGTCGCGGCCACTGCTTCGTCGGCGGGGAGGACCGGGATCGCCGAGAGCCAATCAGCAAGCTCCTGCCGACGTGGGCCACCCCACTCACGGATCTCCGCCCATTGCGTCAGCTCACCGAGGGTGACGAAGGCAATGACAGGGATCCGGCCGATCAACCGCGTGGCAAGGAACCGGTGAGCTTCCCCTTGTGGGTCAGTGAGCTGACATCGGTGTCCAGGACAACAGGTTGCATGCCGGCTGCTCAGGCGACGTCGCGTCGGCGCTCGGAATGGACGAAGGCCACGAATTCCTCGAGTTCCTTATCCGACGCGAAGGTGTCGGCAGTCAGGTCGTCGAGAGAAGTGATCGGCTTCGCGCCCTTCGCGGCCAGCAGTTCTTCGACCGTGCGCTGCGGGCGGATCGGCGGGTGAACCGGCTGCTCGGAATGTGCAGGACTCATGGCATACACCTCTCCGCTGGTGACGGTCATGACCTGTCCGAGCCCATGATAGAGCTGGACAGCATCGACAGGCCCCGTCCAGGCATCCGCCTGGTTCGTCCGTACGGGCATCGCCTGCCTCCTCATTCCTGGTTTCACGCGCTCAGCCCCAGCCACTCGGCGCCACCCACGCCCGCACGGGCCTCACCGCACCCCCGGCAGCACCCCGGCACCGACGACCGGAAGGCCCGGTCGCAGTCGTCGCAGTTCTGGAGCGGGACGACGGGCACGGCGGCGGGCAGGGGCGGCGGGAGCAGCGCGGCGAGCCGGTGCCGCAGCAGTTTGGCCGGGTGCCGGAGGGGAACGGGCGGGTCTTCGGTGATCGCCGCCCGTACGGCATCCGGCCGCGCCCCGCGCTCCAGCCACGCGGCGACCCCGGGAATGAGCCCACGTACGTCCTCCTCGGAGAGGAGGAACGCGGGTGCGGTCCTGCGGAGCCCGGCGAGCAGATCGGCCGCAGCCGCGCACAGGGCCGCGGTGGGGTGCTGCGGGGCGGGCAGCGGGAGGCGCGGCTTACGGGGAGCGGTGGGTGTCGGCACGAGGCGGGGAACGGGGACGGGGTCGACAGGCACGGACACCGGCACCGGCACCGGCACCGGCACCGGCACGGCTACGTGTACGGGCTCAGGCACCGGCGCAGGTACGTGTACGGGCTCGGCGGCGGTCACAGGCTCAGCCGCAACCGCAGGCAGAACCTCCGGCGCAGGAACAGCCTCAGGAACCGGCACAGCCACGCGCTCCCGCCCCCACCCCCGAACCGCCGCCTCCGGGTGGTTGTACGACTCCGTCCGCGTGGCCAGCTTCCCGCCGCCGACCCGCTCCCGGGTGCGACGCAGGAAGCCGTGCTGCTCCAACTCCCGCAGCGCGGCGGCGATACGGACCTCGCTCTCCGGGAAGACCGCGGCGAGCGCCTTGACGCCGACGCGTCGTCCGTCGGGCAGCGACTGGATGTGGGTGCCGAGGCCGATCGCCAGCAGGGAGAGGCCTCGGTGCTGGGAGAGCCGGTTGGAGATGATCGTGTAGCCGTCGGTGAGCCGGATGTTGATGTGTACGACACCGGCGGACGGGGCGCGCGGGGGCGCGCTAACCTGCTGGGTATCCATGCGGGAAGCGTTCTCTTCCTGGGTGGTGAGGCCTTCGGTCGGGATGCCAGTCCCGGCCGGGGGCCGTCTCAATGTCTAGGTTGCGGTCAGCGTGAGCATATGCCCGCCAACAGGTCATAAATCCAGCCCGGTTGGCACACTTCACCCATGTGAGTGATCGCGCCTCGCCCGAGCTGACCGGGGCCCGCAGAGGTCCACCCAGAGGGTTGGGTGGGGTTATTTCTCCAGTGATCAAAGACGGGTACTTAAAAGCTTTTACGTCGTGGGTCACCACGTCGCGGTGGACCGCGACCCGGTGACCCACGATCCCGGTGGCCTCTCGCGCCCCACCGGATCGCTACTGTCACGATCCGGTGGGCGCCACCTCTGCCCGGACCGTCTTGCGCGGGAACGGCCCGTGCTCCGTACCCCACCTCACCGACAGCGCCTCGACGAGCAGCAGCCCGCGCCCCGCTCCCCTGCTGACCTTTGTCCAGGAAGAGGCGACGCTCCGGCGGCTGACCGGAGGCAGAATGGTCCTGCGACGCCAGCTCGAACACCTGGTTGAGCTGAGCCAGTTGCGGCATGTCGAGATCCAGGTCGTGCCGACGGAGGCGGAGGAGAACGCGGGCCCGGGCGGCTCGCACCGCGTCCTCAAGCTCGGGGACGGAAAGACCCTCGGGCTCAACGAGGTTCAGCTCATCAGCGGGCTGATCAGCGATCCGAGGCAGGTGCAGATCCTGGACATGCGCTACAACCTGCTCGGGTCACAGGCCCTCACGCCCCGGCTGTCGCGGGAATTCATCGAGAAACTGCTGGGAGAGACATGAGCACCCCCGAGCTGACGTGGTTCAAGAGCAGCTACAGCACCAACGACGGCCCGGACTGCGTCGAGGTCGCCGCCGCCCCCGCCACCGTCCACGTACGCGACTCCAAGCACCTCCCCACCGGCGGCCCCCACCTCGGCTTCACCCCGGCCGCCCGGGCGGACTTCGTCACGTACGCGTCGGAGGCCTGAGCCATGCCCGTACCGCCGGCCCCCCGGGTCAAGGACTTCGACCACCTCGTCCTCAACGTCGGAGACGTCGAGAAGGCCCTCGCGTTCTACTGCGGGCCGCTCGGCCTGGAGCCGGTCCGGGTCGAGGAGTGGCGGGCGGGGAAGGTCCCGTTCCCCTCGGTCCGGGTCAGCCCGACGACGATCATCGACCTGCTCGACCGGCCGCGCGGCGAGTCGAACGTGGACCACATCTGCCTCGTCGTCGACCCGCTCGACTGGCAGCAGGTCATCGACTCCGGGGTGTTCACGGTGAAGGAGGGTCCCGTTCCTCGCTTCGGGGCCCGGGGATCGGCCACCTCCGTCTACGTACTCGACCCGGACGGCAACACGGTCGAGCTGCGCTGGTATCCCCAGGACGCGTGAGACGGGGAGGGGCCGGGCCGCAGCACGCTGCGGCCCGGCCTTCTCGCTCCACGGGCGACCCGTGAACCTTTCCGGGCGCTGCGGACAACAGGGGTGACAGACACACCGACCGACGCACCCTGGAGGCGCAGTGACCGGACCACCTCCGGCCCGCCCGGGCACCTCGGGCGACGACGGGGACGACGCCGACGTCATCGCCCAGTCCCTCGACGAGCCCGAACTGTTCGCCGGGCTCTACGACCGGCACGCCCCGGACATCCACCGCTACGCCGCCCGCCGCCTCGGGGAGGGCGCGGCGGACGACATCACGGCGGAGACGTTCCTCATCGCGTTCCGCACCCGGGCCCGCTACGACACGGCCCACCGGCTGGCCCAGAAGCCCTGACCGTACGGCTTGCACAGAGCTCGGGCGCGGGCCCGGTGTCCGCCACAGGGGAGCGGACACCGGGCCCACCGCCGTTCCGGCCCCCGACGGCCGCCGGGCGACCCCGCCACCCACGTGACCGACCCCACCCCCCACTCCGTTAAAACTCCCGCAACAATGAAGGGTGATCACTTCGCCCGCACGGAGCCCCCAGCGCCGCACCGAGCATGCGCCGACCCCGTACGTCGACCTCTCGCGCGACGAGTGGAGCGCGCTGCGGGACAAGACGCCGCTGCCGCTGACCGCCGACGAGGTGGAGCGGCTGCGGGGGCTCGGGGACGTCATCGACCTGGACGAGGTGCGGGACGTCTATCTGCCGCTCTCCCGGCTGCTCAACCTGTACGTCCAGGCCACCTCCGGGCTGCGCGGCGCGCTGAACACCTTCCTCGGGGACGCCGGGAACGGGCACGGGGCGCAGCGCGGGACCCCGTTCGTCATAGGGGTCGCGGGCAGCGTCGCCGTCGGCAAGTCCACCAGCGCCCGTATCCTCCAGGCGCTCCTGGCCCGCTGGCCCGAGCACCCGAGGGTGGAGCTGGTGACCACGGACGGGTTCCTGCTGCCGATGAAGGAGCTCCAGGCACGCGGGCTGACCTCGCGCAAAGGGTTCCCGGAGTCGTACGACCGGCGGGCGCTGACCCGGTTCGTCGCGGACATCAAGGCGGGCAAGGACGAGGTGACCGCGCCCGTCTACTCGCACCTGATCTACGACATCGTCCCCGGCGAGCGGCTCACCGTGCGCCGCCCCGACATCCTCATCGTCGAGGGCCTCAACGTCCTCCAGCCCGCCCTGCCCGGCAGCGACGGCCGCACGCGCGTCGGGCTCGCCGACTACTTCGACTTCAGCGTGTACGTCGACGCGCGCGCCGAGGACATCGAGACCTGGTACCTGAACCGCTTCCGCAAGCTGCGCGCCACGGCGTTCCAGGACCCGTCCTCGTACTTCCGCAAGTACACCCAGGTCTCCGAGGAGGAGGCGCTGGACTACGCGCGCACCATGTGGCGGACCATCAACAAGCCGAATCTCCTGGAGAACGTCGCTCCGACGCGCGGCCGTGCCACCCTGGTGCTCCGCAAGGGCCCGGACCACAAGGTCCAGAAGCTGTCCCTGCGCAAGCTCTGACCCCTCAGCCCGGGAGGGCCCGCCGCGTGCTGCACCTGCGTCTGATCGTGCCCGCCGACACCACGGACGAGGTCGTCGCCCTGCTGGGGTCCACCGTCGGCACCGCCCACCTCGTGGTCCTGCCGGGCGCCGCACGCTCCCCCGCGGGCGACGTGGTGATGTGCGACGTGGCGCGCGAGGCCGGCGACGAGCTGATCGGAGCGCTCCGCCGGCTCGGCATCGACAGGACCGGGGCGATCAGCCTCGAAAAGCTCGACCTCACGCTGTCCGAGCACGCCGACAAGGCCGAGGACGAGGCCCCGGGCGACAGCGCCGACGCCGTCCTGTGGGAGGAGCTGACGGAGGCGACGCACGAGGAGTCGACGTTCTCCGTCACCTACGTCTCCTTCCTCGCCCTCGCCACCATGCTCGCCGCCTGCGGCGTGATGCTCGACAACGCGGTGCTGATCGTGGGCGCGATGGCGGTCGGACCGGAGTTCGGCCCGCTGGCCGGGATCTCCACGGCCATCGTGCAGCGCGCCCCGCGCCTGGTGGTCCGCTCGCTGGTGGCGCTGATCGGCGGCTTCGCGCTCGCGATGATCATCACGGCCGGGTTCGCCTGGCTGCTGGACGCGTTCGGCCTGTTCACCCACGACATGATCGACAAGCCCCGGCCGAACACCGGCTTCATCTGGCACCCGGACTGGATGTCCTTCGTCGTGGCGTTCCTGGCGGGCGTCGCCGGGACGCTCTCCCTCACCTCGGCGAAGTCCGGGGCCCTGATCGGCGTGGCGATCTCCGTGACGACGGTCCCGGCCGCCGCCAACGCGGCCGTCGCGTTCAGCTACTCCGACTACCAGCAGACGATCGGCTCGGGTCAGCAGCTCCTCGCCAACCTCGGCGGGATCGTCCTGGCGGGCACGCTGACGCTGCTGCTCCAGAAGGGCCTGTGGAAGATCGGGCGTACGCGGAAGCCCCCGGCGAGCACGCCGGGGGCCTCAGTGGGGGCGTGACGGACCGAGCGCCTCAGTGAGGGACGGGCGGCCCCGGGCAGCCGGTGCGAACCGGGGGCGGGCGGTGTAGAGAGGAGACATGCCGCAGCGCCCCGAAGGACCCGGCCCTCGGTGGGGACTGATCGCCATCCCGGTCCTGTGGATCGTCGCGGTGTCCGTGGTCGACGTCCTCGCGCCGCCGGACATCCACCTCGGTCCGCTGCTCGTCGCGGCCCCGGCGATCACGCCGTCGTTCGGCGGGCCAAGGACCGTGGGCGTGGTCGCCGCGCTGGCGGTGGCCGCGCAGACCTTCATCGGAGTCATCCGCGACCCGGACGATCTGCTCTCGGCCAACCACGAGGCGCAGATCATCGCCCTGATGCTGGTCGGCGTGAGTCTCGTGGTCTTCTGCGTCGTGCGGGAGCGCCGCGCGAAGGAGCTGTCACAGGTCCGCCATGTGTCCGAAGCCGCCCAGCGCGTGGTCCTGCCCCCGCTGCCCGGGAAACTCGGGCCCCTGCGGGCCTCCGCTCGCTACCTCGCCGCGGAGGCCGAGGCCCGGATCGGCGGGGACCTGTACGCGGCGGCACGCACCGCCTCCGGCACCCGGCTGATCGTCGGCGACGTCCGGGGCAAGGGGCTGACCGCGGTCAGCGACGCCGCCCTGCTGCTCGGAGCCTTTCGCGCCGCCGCCCACCGCGAGGCGGGCCTGGACGAACTGGTCGCCTACCTCGACCGCAGCGTGTGCTGGGATCTGATGGAACCGGGCGAGACGGGCCGCCTCGGCGAAACGTTCATCACGGCCACCATCATGGACATCCCCGACCAGAACGGCCCGGTCCGGATGATCTCCTGCGGACACCCGCCGCCCATCGTCCTGCGCGACGGCCGCCCGACGACGATGCACGTCGAGCACCCGGCACCCCCTCTGGGCCTGGGCGACCTGGCACTCCCCCGCTACGAGGTCGACAGCTTCCCGTTCGAACCGGGGGACCTCCTGCTGCTGTACACGGACGGGGTCACCGAGGCACGCGACGCCACCGGTGCCTTCTACCCGCTCACCGATCGCGTCACGGGCTGGAGCGAGCGCGATCCCGACGCCTTCCTCCACCGCCTCCGGAGCGACCTGCTGCACTACGTCGGCGGACAGCTGAACGACGACGCCGCCATGGTCGTCGTGGAGCGCCCCGCCGCGCCCCGGGCGTGAGGAGCACACGGCTCCGCCCTGGCTGCCCACTCCGCCGTACGCGTACGGCTGCTCAAGCCGGTACGCGTACGGCTCGGGGCCGGGGCATCACCCCAGCGCGGACTTCACCACGTCAGCCAGCCGGCCCGCGACGGCGCGCGCCTGCTCGATGTCTGCGGCCTCGACCATGACCCGCACCAGCGGCTCCGTACCCGACTGGCGCAGCAGCACGCGCCCGCTCTCGCCGAGCTCGGCCTCCGCCTCGGTGACCGCGGCGGCCAGCTCGGCCGAGGTGTTCACCCGGCTCTTGTCGACGTCGGGGACGTTGATGAGGACCTGGGGCAGGCGCTGCATGACCCCGGCCAGCTCGCTGAGGCTCCGGCCGGTGGCGGCGACGCGTGCCGCCAGCATCAGGCCGGTCAGCGTGCCGTCGCCGGTCGTGGCGTGGTCCAGGACGATGACGTGCCCGGACTGCTCGCCGCCCAGCGCGAAGCCCTCGGCCTTCATCGACTCCAGGACGTACCGGTCGCCGACCGCCGTCTGGACGAGCTGGATGCCCTCGCGCTCCATGGCCAGCTTGAAGCCGAGGTTCGACATCACGGTGCCGACCACGGTGTCCTTGCGCAGCTGCCCGGCCTCCCGCATGGCGAGGGCCAGCACGGCGAGGATCTGGTCGCCGTCGACCTCCTCGCCCGCCCCGTCCACGGCCAGGCAGCGGTCGGCGTCGCCGTCGTGCGCGATGCCGAGGTCGGCCCCGTGCTCGACGACGGCGGCGCGCAGCAGCTCCAGATGGGTGGAGCCGCAGCCGTCGTTGATGTTGAGGCCGTCCGGGTCGGCCCCGATGGTGATGACCTCGGCGCCGGCCCGCGCGAACGCGGCGGGCGAGACGCGGGCGGCGGCGCCGTGCGCCTCGTCCAGGACGACCTTGAGGCCGTCGAGCCGGTTGGGGAGGACGCCGATGAGGTGGGCGACGTACCGGTCGAAGCCCTCCGCGTAGTCGCTGACCCGGCCGACGCCCGCACCGGTCGGGCGGTCCCACGGCTCACCGGTGCGGTGCTGCTCGTAGACCGTCTCGATCCGGTCCTCCAGCTCGTCGGCGAGCTTGTGGCCGCCGCGGGCGAAGAACTTGATGCCGTTGTCGGGCATCGCGTTGTGGCTGGCGGAGAGCATCACGCCGAGGTCGGCGTCGAGCACGCCGGTGAGGTGCGCGACCGCAGGCGTCGGCAGCACGCCGACGCGCAGCACGTCCACCCCGGCGCTGGCCAGGCCCGCCACGACGGCGGCCTCCAGGAACTCTCCGGATGCCCGCGGATCACGTCCGACCACGGCCGTCGGGCGATGGCCCGCGAAGGTGCCTGCCTCGGCGAGTACGTGCGCCGCCGCGACCGAGAGACCGAGCGCCAGCTCGGCCGTCAGATCGGCGTTGGCGACACCCCGTACTCCATCCGTACCGAAGAGTCGTCCCACTGGTGTCCTCCGAAGTGCTCCGAAATCACAAACCACTACTGCACAGCACATGAATCTGGGAAAAACCAAACAACGAAAGCGACGAAAAGCCACAAAAGGGCACGTCGGATGGCGTCGCTCAGGCCTGGTGCGTCCGGGCCGATGAACGTCTCATGCCGTTATACGCCCGCGAGCGTCGATAAACGAACGCCCCGGCAGCACGGAGTGTGCCGCCGGGGCGAACGTGACAGTCGAGCAGGCGATGTTTAGCGCTTGCTGTACTGCGGGGCCTTACGGGCCTTCTTGAGACCGGCCTTCTTGCGCTCGACCGCACGGTCGTCGCGGGAGAGGAAGCCGGCCTTCTTCAGCGTGGCGCGGTTGTTGTCCACGTCCGCCTCGTTCAGCGCGCGGGCCACGCCGAGGCGCAGGGCGCCGGCCTGGCCGGAGACGCCGCCACCCGAGATGCGGGCGATGACGTCGTAGCGGCCGTCGAGCTCGAGCACCTTGAAGGGCTCGTTGACTTCCTGCTGGTGCACCTTGTTGGGGAAGTAGTCCTCAAGGGTGCGACCGTTGATCTTCCACTTGCCGGTGCCCGGAACGATCCGGACGCGGGCGATGGCGTTCTTGCGACGGCCCAGGCCGGCGGCGGGCTGCGGGTCACCGAAGCGGCCCGCGAGGGACTCGCTGGTGTACTCGCCCTCGACGGGAACCTCGGACTCGAAGGTGGTCACCTCGGCGAAGGTCTCCTCGCCCTCGGTGCCCTCGACGGGGTTCTCAACAGTGGTCTCGGCCACGATTCTCCTCAGATCTTTCTGTACGTCTTAGGGGGTGGCCGGAACTACTGCGCGACCTGGGTGATCTCGAACGGGACCGGCTGCTGAGCAGCGTGCGGGTGCTGGTCGCCCGCGTAGACCTTGAGCTTCGAGAGCACCTGACGGCCCAGGGTGTTCTTGGGGATCATGCCCTTGATGGCCTTCTCGACGGCCTTCTCGGGGCTCTTCGCCAGCAGCTCGTCGTAGCGCACCGAACGGAGACCGCCCGGGAAGCCCGAGTGGCGGTACGCCATCTTCTGGGTCTTCTTGTTGCCGGAGAGGTGCACCTTGTCGGCGTTGATGATGATGACGAAGTCGCCCATGTCCATGTGGGGGGCGTAGATCGCCTTGTGCTTACCCCGGAGGAGGTTCGCAGCCGTGGTGGCGAGACGGCCCAGGACGATGTCCTGAGCGTCGATGATGTGCCACTGGCGAGTGACATCGCCGGGCTTGGGGCTGTACGTACGCACTTCGTAGCCTTCGCTTCTTAGTGGATGAGGTCCAGACAACACATGGCACCCCTGAAGCGATCATGCAGCTGGGGCTCACAGCGCCGGGACGATGCCCGTATGCGAGCCACTGGTAACTGCTCCAGAGAACCCTACGTAGGGGCCCTGAGCGCCACAGGGGCGCGGCCGATACGCATAACAAAGAGGAAGCTTACAGTCGCCCCCCGGCAGGGGTCAAAACGCCCCCGGGCCGCCCGGCTCGGCCGCACCTATCCAGCCCCGCCGCGTCACCCCCGCGCGAGGCGCCCCTTTCAGCCCCGCCGCGTCCCCCCCGCGCGAGGCAACCTCCTCAGCCCCGCCGCACCCATCCAGCCCCGCCGGCGTTTGAGGCGCGGGGGCCCGGGGGGCAGCGCCCCCGCAACGGCGCCGCACGGCACCACGCACCGGCCCCCGGAGCCGCCCCGCCGCCGACCGCCCAAGGTCACCGCGACCGCTCCACCCTCCGCTCGTCCCACACCGGCTCCGCCGTCTCCCGCACCACCCCGTCCGACCCGAACACCAGATACCGGTCGAACGACTTCGCGAACCACCGGTCGTGCGTGACGGCCATGACCGTCCCGTCGTACACCTCGAGCCCGTCCTGCAACGCCTCCGCCGACTCCAGGTCCAGGTTGTCCGTCGGCTCGTCCAGGAGCAGCGCCGTCGTCCCCGCCAGCTCCAGCAGCAGGATCTGGAACCGCGCCTGCTGCCCACCCGAAAGCCGCTCGAAGTCCTGGTCCCCCTGCCGCTCCAGCTCGTACCGCCGCAGCACCCCCATCGCCCCGCCCCGGTCCTTGGCGTGCTCGGACCAGAGGATCTCCACCAGCGTCTTCCCCAGCAGCTCCGGATGCGCGTGGGTCTGCGCGAAGTGCCCGGGCACCACCCGCGCCCCGAGCTTCCACTCCCCCGTGTGCGCCACCGGCTCACCGGCCAGCAGCCGCAGGAAGTGCGACTTGCCGGACCCGTTGGAGCCGAGGACCGCGACCCGCTCCCCGTAGAAGATCTCCAGGTCGAACGGTTTCATCAGCCCGGTCAGCTCCAGGCCCTTGCAGGTGACCGCCCGCACCCCGGTCCGCCCGCCCCGCAGCCGCATCGTGATCTCCTGCTCGCGCGGCGGCTCCGGCGGCGGCCCGGCCTCCTCGAACTTCTTGAAGCGCGTCTGCATCGCGTGGTAGCGGTTCGCCATGTCCGGGCTGTTCGCCGCCTGCTGCCGCATCCGCAGGACGAGCGCCTTCAGCCGGGCGTGCTCCTCCTGCCAGCGCCGCAGCAGCTCCTCGAAGCGCGCGAAGCGCTCCTTGCGCGCGTCGTGGTAGGTCGCGAAGCCGCCACCGTGCACCCACACATCGCTGCCCGCCGGACTCGGCTCGACGCTGACGATCTTCTCGGCGGCCCGGGACAGCAGCTCCCGGTCGTGGGAGACGAAGAGGACCGTCTTACGGGTCTCCTTCAGCTTCTCCTCCAGCCACCGCTTCCCCGGCACGTCCAGATAGTTGTCCGGCTCGTCCAGGAGCAGCACCTCGTCGGGCCCGCGCAGCAGCGCCTCCAGCACCAGCCGCTTCTGCTCGCCACCGCTGAGCGTGCGCACCTCGCGCCACTGCGCCTTGTCGTACGGGACGCCCAGCGCGGCCGTCGTGCACATGTCCCAGACCGTCTCGGCCTCGTACCCGCGCGCCTCCGCCCAGTCGCTCAGCGCCTGCGCGTACGCCATCTGCGCGGCCTCGTCGTCGACGGTGAGGATGCGTTCCTCAGCCGCGTCGACGGCTTTCGCGGCCTCCCTGATCCGGGGCTGGGCCACGGACACCAGCAGATCCCGTACGGTCCGCTCGTCCCGCACCGAGCCCACGAACTGCGGCATCACGCCGAGCCCGCCGCTCACCGAGACCGTGCCGCCGTGCGGCTGGAGCTCACCGGCGAGGAGGCGCAGCAAGGTCGTCTTGCCCGCCCCGTTCGCCCCGACGAGCGCGACGACGGCTCCGTCGGCCACCCGGAACGAGGCATCGCCGAGCAGCACCCGCCCGTCCGGAAGGTAGTACTCAAGGTGGCCCGCTTCGAGATGTCCCATACCGAGCATTGTCACGGTCCGCGAACTCCAGGCCCAACCGGTTTACCTCACCCCCTAAACTGCGCGCATGAGCTTTGGGCAAGGGGGGGCCTCCTGGGGGCCCGGGGGCGACGGGACACCGGACTGGGCGGCGCTGGCGGATCAGTCCGCGGCGCGGGCCCGCCGCAAGAGACTGCTGATGATCGGCGGCGGGGCGCTGGCCACCGTCGCGATCGGCGCGATCGTGACGACGGCCGTGGTCACATCGAACGGCGGCGACACCGGCAAGGGCGACAAGAACGCGAGCCAACTCCCCGCCCCCGCGGACCTCCCCGAGGACACCGCGGCGCCCCAGCCCTCGTTCTCCTCGGTCGCACCGCCGCCCCCGCCGGACCCCAAGGACTTCATATCCAGCGCCGACAAGGACAAGGCGCCGGTCACCGTCGACGGGTTCTTCCCCGGCAAGAAGCTCACCATGGGCGACCGCGTTCACCTCAAGGGCGCGACGAGCAGCTCCGCGAAGTGCGCCACGGGCACCCAGGGCGCCCTCGGCTCCGTCCTCACGAACAACGGCTGCACGCAGCTGATCCGGGCCACCTACCGCAAGGACGGGGTGGCCGTCACGGTCGGCGTCGCCGTCTTCGACACGGAGGCCCGCGCGAAGAAGGCCGTCGACCAGGCTTCGGGCGGTCTCGCCTCGCTCAGCGGCGGAGGCGTCAACACCTTCTGCCGCGGCGGCACGGTCTGCCTGCGCACGTCCAACTCCTACGGCCGCTACGCCTACTTCACCATCGGCGGCTTCCTCAACGGCAAGCGGGTCACCACCGCCGACGAGAACGTCTACGCGGTCAACAAGGACCTGACGAACTTCACCTTCCGCCAGATCCACCGCCGGGGCCAGATCCAGGCCTCGCAGGCCGTGGCCGACCCCAACGGCTGACCCGGTTCCCGGGGGTTGGGGATCAGCAGCAACCCGCCCCCGGCAACGTCCTCACGTTCCGGGCCTCTTCGGCCCGCGCCGCCAGCAAGGCGTCCGCCGGGTACGCCACTTCCTCCAGCGTCAGCCCGTGCGGACGCACCACGTGCACCCCGGGGTCGCGGACCTTGGCGGCGAGCACCTCGGCGGGCCAGGAGGCGGGCCGCCGCCCGTCGCCGACGAACAGCGCCGCCCCGATCAGCGCCCGCACCATGTTGTGGCAGAACGCGTCCGCCTGCACGGTCGCGGTGAGGACCCCGGACTCCTCATCCCGTACCCAACTCAGCTTCTGGAGCGTCCGGATGGTCGTCGCCCCCTCGCGCTTCTTGCAGTACGCGGCGAAGTCGTGCTCGCCGACCATCAGCGCGGCCGCCTCGTTCATCGCGTCCAGGTCCAACGGCCGGTCGTGCCACAGCACATGACCGCGCGTCAGCGGATCGACCCCGCCGGGCCGGTCACCGACGCGGTAGGCGTACCGCCGCCACAGCGCGGAGAAGCGGGCGTTGAACCCCGCCGGGGCGGGGGCCGCGCGCCAGATCCGTACGTCCAGCGGCAGCCGCCCCGCCAGCCGCCTCAGCAGCTTCTCTTCATGCTCGCCCCAGACCGCCTCCGGCAGATCCACATGGGCCACCTGGCCGCGCGCGTGCACCCCGGCGTCCGTACGGCCCGCCACCGTCAGGTCGTACGTCACCGACGAGCGGGTCACGGTCCGCAGCGCGTCCTCGATCTCGCCCTGCACCGTGCGCCGGCTGGTCTGCTTCGCCCAGCCGGAGAAGTCCTTGCCGTCGTAGGACAGGTCCAGTCGTACCCGTACGAAACCGGGCTCGGCCTGGTCACTCACCGCGTCTCCCTCTCCACACCCTGGTCAGCGAAACGGGCCCGCACCGCCCCGAAGGGTGATGCGGGCCCGTTCCGTGGTCCGTCTCAGAACGCTCAGGCGTCCTTGGACTCCGCGTCGTCGGCCGGCTTGGCGTCCTCGACGGACTCGGCCGCGGGGGCCTCGTCCTTCTTGAGGGCGTCTTCCTTGACCGCACGCTTCGTGGCGGCCTCGGCCTCACCGGTGGCCTGCTGGGCCACGGTCAGCGCCTCGACCAGCTCGATGACCGCCATCGGGGCGTTGTCGCCACGACGGTTGCCGATCTTGGTGATACGGGTGTAACCACCGGGGCGGTTCTCGTACCGGGGAGCGATCTCGGTGAAGAGCGTGTGGACGACGCTCTTGTCCGTGATCGTCTGGAGCACCAGGCGACGGTTGTGGATGTCGCCCTTCTTCGCCTTGGTGACGAGGCGCTCGGCGACGGGGCGCAGGCGGCGAGCCTTGGCCTCGGTCGTCGTGATGCGGCCGTGCTCGAACAGCGACTTCGCCAGGTTGGCGAGGAGCAGACGCTCGTGCGCGGCGCTGCCGCCCAGACGGGCACCCTTGGCGGGACGCGGCATGGTGATTCTCCTTGTGTGCTGCACCGGCCGTATCAGGTACCGGTGTCAGTTCCCGCAAGGCGGTCGCCTCACGGAAGTCATACGTGCCGGACGGCATTCAAGCCCGCCCGACGCTCACGCCGGACATCAGCCAAAATCAAGCCCGTCCGGCGATTGAGGACAAAGCCTCAACCCCGGCCCGGTGGCACCCTCGAAAACCGGGCACCCCCAGCCGGGAGGCGACTCAGTACTGCTCGGTCTCCACGAACCCGGCGTCCGCGTCGTCATCCGCACCAAAGGCGTCAGCCGCAGCCGTCGGGTCGAAGCCGGGAGGCGAGTCCTTCAGCGCGAGGCCCATACCGGCCAGCTTCGCCTTGACCTCGTCGATCGACTTCGCACCGAAGTTGCGGATGTCGAGCAGGTCCGCCTCGGAACGGGCCACGAGCTCACCCACGGAGTGGATGCCCTCGCGCTTGAGGCAGTTGTACGAACGGACCGTGAGCTCCAGCTCCTCGATCGGCAGAGCCAGATCGGCGGCGAGAGCGGCGTCCGTCGGGGACGGGCCCATGTCGATGCCCTCGGCGTCGATGTTGAGCTCGCGCGCCAGACCGAACAGCTCGACCAGGGTCTTACCGGCCGACGCCATGGCGTCACGGGGACGCATGGCCTGCTTGGTCTCGACGTCGACGATCAGCTTGTCGAAGTCGGTGCGCTGCTCGACACGGGTCGCCTCGACCTTGTACGTGACCTTGAGCACCGGCGAGTAGATGGAGTCGACCGGGATCCGGCCGATCTCCTGGCCGACCTGCTTGTTCTGGACGGCGGAGACGTAGCCGCGACCGCGCTCGACGGTCAGCTCCATCTCCAGCTTGCCCTTGCCGTTGAGCGTGGCGAGAACGAGGTCGGGGTTGTGCACCTCGACACCGGCCGGGGGCGCGATGTCGGCGGCGGTGACCAGACCCGGGCCCTGCTTGCGCAGGTACATCACGACCGGCTCGTCGTGCTCCGAGGAGACGACCAGCTGCTTGATGTTGAGGATGAGGTCGGTGACGTCCTCCTTGACGCCCGGCACGGTGGTGAACTCGTGCAGGACACCGTCGATCCGGATGCTGGTGACAGCGGCACCGGGGATCGAGGAGAGGAGCGTACGGCGGAGGGAGTTGCCGAGGGTGTAACCGAAGCCCGGCTCCAGCGGCTCGATCACGAACCGGGAGCGGAACTCGTCGACGACCTCTTCGGTCAGCGACGGACGCTGAGCGATAAGCATGCGGTGATCCTTCAGTCGTGGGCACCCACTATTTGATGCCCGACAGATGTAACAAGGGTACGGGCGGTACGCCCCGTAAGAGGTGTACCGCCCGGACCCGGCGCTACTGACGCACGGCCGTCACCGGCCGTAGCGGGTCAGACGCGACGACGCTTCGGCGGACGGCAGCCGTTGTGCGGCGTCGGGGTGACGTCCTGGATCGAACCGACCTCCAGGCCGGTGGCCTGGAGCGAGCGGATCGCGGTCTCACGGCCGGAGCCGGGACCCTTGACGAAGACGTCGACCTTGCGCATGCCGTGCTCCTGCGCGCGGCGGGCGGCCGACTCGGCGGCCATCTGCGCGGCGAAGGGGGTGGACTTGCGCGAGCCCTTGAAGCCGACGTGGCCGGCGGAGGCCCAGGAGATCACGTTGCCCGAGGGGTCCGTGATCGAGACGATGGTGTTGTTGAACGTGCTCTTGATGTGCGCGTGGCCGTGAGCGACGTTCTTCTTTTCCTTGCGACGCACCTTCTTGGCTGCGCCCTGACGACCCTTGGGGGGCATGTCTTGACTCCAGATGGAGAGGGGAGGTGATCGGTCCTACAGCGAAGACCGCTGGTTGCTGCGGGTTCCGGAAGAACCGGAGGTCCGCAGTGCGTCCGCTGAGGACTACTTCTTGCCCGGCTTCTTCTTACCGGCGATGGCGCGACGCGGGCCCTTGCGGGTACGCGCGTTCGTGCTGGTGCGCTGACCGTGGACGGGCAGGCCACGACGGTGGCGGATGCCCTGGTAGCAGCCGATCTCGACCTTGCGGCGGATGTTCGCCTGGACCTCGCGGCGGAGGTCACCCTCGGTGCGGAGGTTGGCGTCCACGTGCTCGCGGATCTTGACGAGGTCTTCCTCGGCCAGGTCGCGAACGCGGGTGTTCGGGTTCACGCCGGTGGAGGCGAGGATCTCCTTGGACCGGGTGCGCCCGATACCGAAGACGTAGGTGAGGGCAACCTCCACGCGCTTTTCACGCGGGATGTCAACACCTGAAACGCGTGCCATTCAATGGCTCCAGTTGTTATTTCGGGGGTCTTCCGCAGAGCCACTCCCGACCGCCGACCGCTCACGAGGAGCAGTGGTACGTCCGGGTCTCCGGCCCCCGCCGGAGGTGTCGTCAGCCGTGGCTTGGACGGGCTCTGCGTATGTACGAATTACGTGCGTCGCGCGAAGAACTGCGAGATGCAGGCGGTCGTGCGTCAGCCCTGGCGCTGCTTGTGGCGCAGGTTGTCGCAGATGACCATGACCCGACCGTGACGGCGGATCACCTTGCACTTGTCGCAGATCTTCTTGACGCTCGGCTTGACCTTCATGGGATGTCAGGTTCTCCGGGTCAGTGCCATCACCCGCCGAAACGGGATGGGGGCAAGATCTACTTGTAGCGGTAGACGATCCGGCCACGCGTCAGGTCGTACGGAGAGAGCTCCACCACAACCCGGTCATCGGGGAGGATACGGATGTAGTGCATCCGCATCTTGCCGCTGATGTGCGCCAGGACCTTGTGACCGTTCTGGAGCTCCACCTTGAACATTGCGTTCGGGAGGGACTCGATCACGGTGCCCTCAATCTCGATGGCACCTTGCTTCTTGGCCACGCTTCGCCTTTCGAATCGGCTACCTTGATCGGCTCCCGCGATCCTGTGCCTGCCATGCGATTGCATGTGGACACACGGATGCACCAGAGCCGACGAGTCAGTCTACGTCAGCGGACTCCAAAAGACGAATCCGTCAAGTTTGCCCAGCCGGGGTGATCCTTAGACCTCCCGGGAGGGTCGCATCACCCGAGAGGGTCGGGCGCGGCCTCGATCCCATACTGCGCGAGCTTCGCCTTGCCGCAGTCCGGGGCCGTCAGGACCAGCGGGCCCTGTTCGGTCAGCGCGATGGAGTGCTCCCAGTGCGAGGACCAGGTGCCGTCCGTCGTGATGACCGTCCAGTCGTCGGCGAGGGTCTCCGTCCGCGCCGTGCCCAGCGAGACCATCGGCTCGATCGCCAGGCAGACGCCCGGGACCAGCTTGATGCCCTTGCCGCGCTTGCGGGAGACGTAGTTCAGCAGATGCGGGTCCATGTGCATCTCGGTGCCGATGCCGTGGCCGCCGAAGTCCTCGATGATCCCGTACTTCCCGGTCGCCGGGCGGGGCTGGCGGCGGATGAAGGTCTCGATGGCCCGGGAGACGTCGACGAGCCGGTTGTTCACCTTCATCGCGGCGATCCCGGCCCACATGGACTCCTCGGTCACCCGGGAGAGCTCGACCAGCTCCGGAGCGTGACCGGTGCCCACGAAGGCCGTGTAGGCCGCGTCACCGTGCCAGCCGTCCACGATCGCGCCGGCGTCGATCGAGATGATGTCGCCGTCCTTCAGGACCGTCTTCTCGTCCGGGATGCCGTGGACGACGACCTCGTTGACCGAGGTGCAGATGGTCGCGGGGAACCCGCCGTACCCGAGGAAGTTCGACTTCGCGCCGTGGTCGGCGATCACCTTGCGGGCGACCTGGTCGAGGTCGTGCGTGGTGGCCCCGGGAACAGCCGCCTCACGGGTGGCGGCGTGAATGGCAGCGACCACCAGGCCCGCCTCGCGCATCTTCGCGATCTGCTCGGGGGTCTTGATCTGCACCATTGCTCGGCGCCTCTCTGCATCGACGGTGACGGGTACGGCTCGGCGTGTTCAACGATACGGGGGCAAGCAGTCGGCCGCGGCGCCCAGAGGCGCCGCGGCCGGCTTGCACAGCGGGTGGTACGGGGTGACGCTCAGCTCTCGTCGGAGGGCTTCAGCGCGTCCATGGCGCGGGCGGTCACGTCCGCGACCTTGCCGAGCGCGGAGATGGTCACCACCAGACCCTGGGCCCGGTAGTAGTCGATGATCGGCTCGGTCTGCGTGTGGTAGACCTCCAGCCGGGTACGGACCGTCTCCTCGCTGTCGT
Organism: Streptomyces globisporus; assembly: GCA_014649555.1. Lineage (GTDB taxonomy): Bacteria > Actinomycetota > Actinomycetes > Streptomycetales > Streptomycetaceae > Streptomyces > Streptomyces globisporus. The sequence goes on from BMTG01000001.1 coordinate 1,014,689, forward strand.
CGTCCCGCTGGTACAGCTCGCCGCCGCAGGCGTCGCAGACGCCCTCGGTCTTCGGCGGGTTGTACGTCAGGTGGAAGACGTGCGCGCTGTTGTTGCGACAGACGCGGCGACCCGCGATCCGCTTCACGACCTCGTCCTCGGGGACCTCCAGGTCGAGGACCGCGTCCAGCTTCACGCCCTCGTCCTTGAGCATCACGTCCAGGGCTTCGGCCTGGCCCACGTTCCGCGGGAAGCCGTCCAGCAGGAAGCCGTTCACGGCGTCCTCCTGGGCCATGCGGTCCTTGGCCATCCCGATGGTGACCTCGTCCGGCACCAGCTGGCCTGCGTCCATGTAGGCACGGGCCTGCTTGCCAAGGTCGGTGCCCTGGCTGATGTTGGCGCGGAAGAGGTCGCCCGTGGCGATGTGCGGAATCGACAGGTTGTCGGCAAGGTACGCAGCCTGCGTTCCCTTGCCGGCACCCGGAGGCCCGACGAGGACGATGCGCATCAGCGGAGGAACCCTTCGTAATTGCGCTGCTGGAGCTGACTCTCGATCTGCTTCACGGTTTCCAGACCCACACCCACGATGATGAGGATGCTCGTCCCGCCGAACGGGAAGTTCGCGTTCGCACCGCCGAAGCCCGCCAACGCCATCGTCGGCACAAGAGCGATCAGGGCCAGGTACAGCGAGCCTGGCCAAGTGATCCGGTTGAGCACGTAGCTCAGGTACTCGGCAGTAGGACGACCTGCGCGGATACCCGGGATGAAGCCACCATACTTCTTCATGTTGTCGGCGACCTCGTCGGGGTTGAACGAGATGGCCACATAGAAGAACGCGAAGAAGACGATCAGCAGGAAGTACGCCGCCATGTAGATCGGCTCGTTCTGCTGCACGAAGTTGTCCGTGATCCAGGTCGCCCAGCCCGCGTTGGAGCCGGAGAACTGGACGATCAGCGCCGGGATGTAGAGCAGCGACGAGGCGAAGATGACGGGAATCACACCCGCCTGGTTCACCTTGAGCGGGATGTACGTGGACGTACCGCCGTAGGAACGGCGACCGATCATGCGCTTCGCGTACTGCACCGGGATGCGGCGCTGGGCCTGCTCGACGAAGACGACGAGGCCGACCATCACGAAGCCGATGAGGATGACGGTGCCGAACTCGATCCAGCCGTCGGCCAGCTTGCCGCTCTCCTTGATGGCCCACAGGGCGCCGGGGAACGTGGCGGCGATCGAGATGAACATCAGGATCGACATGCCGTTGCCGATGCCGCGGTCGGTGATCAGCTCACCGAGCCACATGACGGCGGCCGTACCGGCGGTCATCGTGATGACCATGATGATCGTGGTGAAGACCGACTTGTCCGCGACGATCTGGTCGCCCACGGTGCAGTTCTGGAAGAGCGCGCCGCTGCGGGCGGTGGCGACGAGGCCCGTGCCCTGGAGGACGGCCAGCGCGACCGTCAGATAACGCGTGTACTGCGTGATCTTCGCCGTGCCGGACTGCCCTTCCTTCTTCAGGGCTTCCAGGCGCGGGATCACGACGGTCAGCAGCTGCAGAATGATGCTGGCCGTGATGTACGGCATGATGCCGAGCGCGAAGATGGTGATCTGCAGCAGGGCGCCACCGCTGAACATCTGCATCAGACCGAGGAGACCACCCGAGTCCGCCTGGTCGATGCACTGCTGCACCTTCGTGTAGTCGACCCCGGGTGCCGGGATGTGCGCCCCGAGCCGGTAGATCACGATGATGCCGAGCGTGAAGAGCAGCTTCTTGCGCAGGTCGGGCGTCTTGAACGCTCGGGCGAACGCGGTGAACACGGTGCCTCCTGCGACCCCCGCGCTGTGCGTCAGAGGCGACGGGTCTGGATGGGACTGGATGGGATCGGATACAAGGCAGCCCTACATCGTAAGGAGGCCACAAAAGATTAACGGCGCTACCCTACCCGGCCCGGGACTGAGCAGGAAACACGCACCGCACACCGGTGCACGGCCCGCTTCCCCGGCCCGCGTCGCGAAAGACCGGCCAAGCCACACCATTTGGGACGTGAACGCCCCTCCGCTCCTCCACCGCCGGTGCGGTGGACACCCGTTCAACCTTTCCCGAGCCTTTACGGTTCCCGTATATCGCCCCGAAATGGCTCCGGGCACGAAAAAGCCCGGCCGGCCACCTCCGAGGAGGCAGCCGACCGGGCTCAGTTCTGTCCCGTGGCTCAGACGAGCTCGGTGACCGTACCGCCGGCGGCGGTGATCTTCTCCTTGGCGGAGCCGGAGACGGCGTCAACCGAAACCTGCAGCGCCACGGAGATCTCGCCCTGTCCGAGGACCTTGACGAGGTGGTTGTTGCGCACGGCACCCTTGGCGACCAGGTCGGCCACCGTGACCTCTCCACCCTCGGGGTAGAGCGTCGCGAGCTTGTCCAGGTTCACGACCTGGTACTCCGTGCGGAACGGGTTCTTGAAGCCCTTGAGCTTCGGGAGACGCATGTGGAGGGGCATCTGGCCACCCTCGAAGCGCTCCGGAACCTGGTAACGAGCCTTCGTACCCTTGGTACCACGGCCTGCGGTCTTACCCTTGGACGCCTCACCACGACCCACACGGGTCTTGGCGGTCTTGGCGCCCGGGGCAGGCCGGAGGTTGTGGGCCTTCAGCGGGCTGTTCTCCGCCATGTCAGTCAACCTCCTCAACCGTCACGAGGTGGCGGACGGTCTGCACCATTCCGCGGAACTCGGGGCGGTCCTCCTTGACAACCGAGTCGTTCAGGCGCTTGAGCCCGAGCGAACGCAGGGTGTCGCGGTGGTTCTGCTTGCTGCCGATGTACGACTTCGTCTGCGTGATCTTGAGGCGAGCCATTACGCACCCGCTCCCGCACGCGCACGAAGCAGAGCCGCGGGGGCGACGTCCTCGAGGGGCAGACCGCGGCGGGCCGCGATCTCCTCGGGACGCTGCAGGCCCTTCAGGGCCTCCACGGTCGCGTGCACGATGTTGATCGCGTTGGACGAGCCAAGCGACTTCGACAGGATGTCGTGAACGCCGGCGCACTCGAGCACGGCACGCACCGGGCCACCGGCGATAACACCGGTACCGGGGGAAGCCGGCTTGAGCAGGACGACGCCCGCTGCCTTCTCGCCCGTGATCGGGTGAGGGATGGTGCCCTGGATGCGGGGGACCTTGAAGAAGTTCTTCTTGGCCTCTTCGACACCCTTGGCGATGGCCGCGGGAACTTCCTTGGCCTTGCCGTATCCGACACCGACCGTGCCGTCACCGTCGCCCACCACGACCAGCGCGGTAAAGCTGAAGCGACGACCACCCTTCACAACCTTGGCGACGCGGTTGATCGCGACGACGCGCTCGACGTACGCGGTCTTCTCGGCGGCGCTGGCGCCACCGTCACGGCCCTTCCGGTCCCGCCGCTCGCCGCCACCGGCACCGCTGCCGCGGCGCTGGGGTCCAGCCATGGGAATTACCTCTCTCTGTTACGTCCGCTGTGCGTAGGAACCGGGGCTTAGAACTTCAGCCCGGCTTCACGGGCGGCGTCAGCCAGAGCGGCAATCCGCCCGGCGTACTGGTTACCACCGCGGTCAAACACGACGGCCTCGACGCCTGCGGCCTTGGCACGCTCGGCGACCAGGGCGCCGACCTGCTTGGCCTGGGCGCTCTTGTCGCCCTCGCCACCACGGACCGAGGTGTCCAGGGTCGACGCCGACGCGAGCGTGTGGCCCGCGATGTCGTCGATGACCTGGGCCACGATGTGGCGGTTGGAACGCGTCACGACCAAGCGGGGACGCTCCGGCGAACCGGAGATGTGCTTGCGGACGCGGATGTGGCGCCGCTTGCGAGCAGCGCGCTTGTACGCGTCGCCCTTGGCGATCTTCACACCGTATGCCATGGCTACTTACCAGCCTTTCCGACCTTGCGGCGGATGACCTCGCCCGCGTACTTGACGCCCTTGGCCTTGTACGGGTCGGGCTTCCGCAGCTTGCGGATGTTGGCGGCCACTTCGCCGACCTTCTGCTTGTCGATGCCCTCGACGCTGAGCTTCGTGGGCGACTCGACCTTGAAGGTGATGCCTTCCGGAGCCTCGATGAGGATCGGGTGGCTGTAGCCCAGGGCGAACTCCAGGTTGGAGCCCTTCGCCTGGACGCGGTAACCGACACCGCTGATCTCGAGCGCCTTGGAGTAACCCGCGGTCACGCCGGTGATCATGTTCGCCACCAGCGTGCGGGACAGGCCGTGGAGGGCCTTGTTCTGACGCTCGTCGTTCGGGCGGGAGACGTTGAGCACGCCGTCCTCACCCTTGGAGACCTCGATCGGCGCGGCGACGGTGTGCGAGAGGGAACCCTTGGGGCCCTTCACCGCGACCGTACGGCCATCGATGGTGACGTCCACACCGGCGGGAACCTGGATGGGGAGCTTGCCGATTCGCGACATGAGCTTTCCTTCCTTTCCCGACTACCAGACGTAGGCGAGGACTTCCCCACCTACGCCCTTCTTGCCTGCCTGCTGGCCGGTCAGGAGACCGTGGGACGTGGAGATGATCGCCACGCCCAGGCCGCCGAGGACCTTCGGCAGGTTGGTGGACTTTGCGTAAACACGCAGACCCGGCTTCGAAATCCGCTTGATGCCGGCGATCGAGCGCTCGCGGTTCGGGCCGAACTTCAGCTCGAGGACGAGGTTCTTGCCGACCTCGGCGTCCTCGACCTTCCAGCCGGTGATGAAGCCCTCCTGCTGGAGGATCTCCGCGATGTGCGACTTGATCTTGCTGTGCGGCATCGAGACATCGTCGTGATATGCCGAGTTCGCGTTACGCAGACGCGTGAGCATGTCTGCGATGGGATCAGTCATGGTCATGAGTTGGCCTTCGGCCTCTCTCGCCGGGGTTTCCTGTATGCGCCATCCCTCTCCCCACTCACTGGCGGGACGGGTGCGGTGCGGGGACCTACGGCGTAGTAAGTCGGTCTTGGGCGGCAGGCGCCCAACCCTTCTAGCCTACGGCATGAAAGGAGGGGCTCCTGCCGACCAGATACTTACCGAGAGTCTCCGGAACTTCCCTTTGCCCGAGGGCAGAGGGGAGTTACCAGGAGCTCTTGGTCACGCCCGGCAGCTCGCCACGGTGAGCCATCTCACGAAGGCACACGCGGCACAGGCCGAACTTGCGGTAGACGGAGTGGGGCCGGCCGCAGCGCTGGCAGCGGGTGTACCCGCGAACGCCGAACTTCGGCTTACGGGCGGCCTTAGCGATCAGAGCCTTCTTCGCCACGGTCAGTTCTCCTTGAACGGGAAGCCGAGGTGACGAAGGAGGGCACGACCCTCGTCGTCGTTGGTCGCCGTGGTGACCACGGTGATGTCCATGCCCCGGACCCGGTCGATCTTGTCCTGGTCGATCTCGTGGAACATGACCTGCTCCGTGAGACCGAAGGTGTAGTTGCCACGGCCGTCGAACTGCTTCGGCGACAGGCCACGGAAGTCACGGATACGCGGAAGCGCGAGCGACAGCGTACGGTCCAGGAACTCCCACATCCGGTCACCGCGGAGGGTGACGTGGCAGCCGATCGGCTGGCCCTCGCGCAGCTTGAACTGCGCGATGGACTTGCGGGCCTTCGTGACGGCCGGCTTCTGGCCGGTGATCGTGGTGAGGTCGCGAACGGCCCCGTCGATCAGCTTGGAGTCGCGGGCGGCGTCGCCCACACCCATGTTGACCACGATCTTGACCAGACCGGGAACCTGCATGACGTTCTCGTACGAGAACTCCTCACGCAGCTTGCCGGCGATTTCCTCGCGGTAGCGCGTCTTGAGACGCGGCGCAGTGGTGGTCGTCATCAGATGTCCTCACCGGTCCGCTTGGCAACGCGGATCTTGTTGCCCTCGTCGTCAAAGCGGTAGCCGACGCGGGAGACAACCTTGTTGCCGTCCTTCTCCACGACCAGCTGAACGTTGCTGACGTGGATCGGGGCCTCGGTGGTGACAATGCCACCCGTCTGCGAACCGCGAGCCGTCTGACCGGCCTTGGTGTGCTTCTTGACCCGGTTGACACCCTCGACGAGGACGCGGTCCTGAGCGGGGTAGGCCACGATGACCTTGCCCTGCTTGCCCTTGTCCTTACCGGTGATGACCTGAACCAGGTCGCCCTTCTTGATCTTCATGCTTACAGCACCTCCGGCGCGAGCGAGATGATCTTCATGAACTTCTTCTCGCGCAGCTCCCGGCCCACCGGGCCGAAGATGCGGGTGCCGCGGGGGTCGCCGTCGTTCTTCAGAATGACGGCGGCGTTCTCGTCGAAGCGGATGTACGAGCCATCCTGACGACGACGCTCCTTGACGGTGCGAACGATGACGGCCTTGACGACGTCACCCTTCTTCACGTTGCCACCGGGGATCGCGTCCTTGACGGTGGCGACGATGACGTCACCGATACCCGCGTAGCGGCGACCCGAGCCACCGAGAACACGAATGGTGAGAATTTCCTTCGCACCCGTGTTGTCGGCGACGCGCAGTCGCGACTCCTGCTGGATCACGTCTATCTCCTGATCGTCTGCCGGTTCCCGGCGGGGTGCTCCGTAAGTGACTTACGGAGCACCCTCACCGAGCCTGGCGGAACTGACCTGAGGGGAATGCCCCTCAGGAATTACTTGGCCTTCTCGAGGATCTCGACGATGCGCCAGCGCTTCGAGGCGGACAGCGGACGCGTCTCCATGATGATGACGCGGTCGCCGACGCCGGCACTGTTCTGCTCGTCGTGGGCCTTGAGCTTGTTCGTACGGCGGATGACCTTGCCGTACAGCGCGTGCTTCACACGGTCCTCGACAGCGACGACGACGGTCTTGTCCATCTTGTCGCTGACGACGAGACCCTCACGGGTCTTGCGGAAGCCGCGGTCGGTGTTCGTCTCAGTCACAGTCTTCTCGCTCATCAGGCGCTCTCCACCGTCTCGATGCCCAGCTCGCGCTCACGCATCAGGGTGTAGATCCGGGCGATGTCCTTACGGACGGACTTGAGCCGGCCGTGGTTCTCGAGCTGGCCCGTCGCCGCCTGGAAGCGGAGGTTGAACAGCTCTTCCTTGGCTTCGCGGAGCTTGTTGAGGAGCTCCTCGTCGCCCAGCTCGCGCAGCTCGGACGCCTTGGTACCGGCCGACATCACGACTCACCTGCCTCGCGCCGAACGATCCGGCACTTCATCGGAAGCTTGTGAGCAGCGCGGGTGAGCGCCTCACGAGCAATCTTCTCGTTCGGGTAGGACAGCTCGAACATCACCCGACCGGGCTTGACGTTCGCGATCCACCACTCGGGAGAACCCTTACCGGAACCCATGCGGGTCTCGGCAGGCTTCTTCGTCAGGGGACGGTCCGGGTAGATGTTGATCCAGACCTTGCCGCCACGCTTGATGTGACGGGTCATCGCGATACGAGCGGACTCGATCTGACGGTTCGTCACGTACGCCGGGGTCAGCGCCTGGATGCCGTACTCGCCGAACGCAACCTGCGTGCCACCCTTGGACATACCGCTGCGCTTCGGGTGGTGCTGCTTGCGGTGCTTGACCCTACGGGGGATCAGCATTTCGGTCAGGCCTCCGTTCCGGTGCTCTCAGCAGCCGGAGCAGCGGCGGCGGGAGCGTCGGCCTTGGGGGCCTCGGCTGCCGGCGACTGCTGCGGCTTACGGCCGCGACCGCCACGCTCGCCACCACGGCCACCGCGGCCGGCCGGGCGGTCAGCGCCGCCACGAGCCGGACGGTTGCCGGCGCGGGCCGCGGCGTTCTCGGCGCGAACCTCGGCGATGTTCTTGACGTCGCCCTTGTAGATCCAGACCTTCACGCCGATGCGGCCGAAGGTCGTCTTGGCCTCGAAGAAGCCGTAGTCGACGTTCGCGCGGAGCGTGTGCAGGGGCACACGGCCCTCGCGGTAGAACTCCGAGCGGGACATCTCGGCGCCGCCGAGGCGACCGCCGCACTGGATCTTGATGCCCTTGGCGCCGGCCTTCATCGAGGACTGCATGCTCTTACGCATGGCCCGACGGAAGGAGACGCGGGAGGAGAGCTGCTCGGCGACGGCCTGGGCCACCAGCTGAGCGTCCACCTCGGGGTTCTTGACCTCGAGGATGTTCAGCTGGACCTGCTTGCCGGTCAGCTTCTCCAGCTCGCCGCGGATGCGATCGGCCTCGGCGCCACGGCGACCGATGACGATGCCCGGGCGGGCGGTGTGGATGTCAACGCGGACGCGGTCGCGGGTGCGCTCGATCTCGACCTTCGAGATGCCGGCCCGCTCCATGCCCTTCGTCATCATGCGACGAATGGCGACGTCTTCCTTGACGTAGTCCTTGTACAGCTTGTCGGCGTACCAGCGGGACTTGAAGTCCGTGGTGATGCCGAGCCGGAACCCGTGCGGGTTTACCTTCTGGCCCATTACCGGGTTCCTTCCTTGCTGCTGACGACCACGGTGATGTGGCTGGTCCGCTTACGGATCCGGTAGGCACGGCCCTGAGCACGCGGACGGAACCGCTTCAGGGTCGGGCCCTCGTCCACGTACGCCTCGCTGATGACCAGCGAAGAGGCGTCGGTGTGGTCGTAGTTGTGTGCAGCGTTGGCGATGGCGCTGTCCAGCACCTTGCCAACCGGCACGCTCGCGGCCTGCGGGGCGAAACGCAGGACCGCCTGAGCCTCCGTGGCATCCATGCCACGGATGAGGTCCACCACTCGGCGGGCCTTCATGGGCGTGACGCGGATGTACCGCGCCTGGGCCCTGGCTTCCATGGTTGTCCCTTCGGTGTAAGTCATAGTCGTTTCCACCCCGCGCTTAGCGGCGCTTCGACTTCCGGTCGTCCTTGACGTGGCCGCGGAAGGTGCGAGTCGGCGAGAACTCGCCGAGCTTGTGGCCGACCATCGACTCGGTGACGAACACCGGGACGTGGATCTTGCCGTTGTGCACCGCGATGGTGTGACCCAGCATGGCCGGGACGATCATCGAGCGACGGGACCAGGTCTTGATGACGTTCTTGGTGCCTGCCTCGTTCTGTACGTCCACCTTCTTGATGAGGTGTCCGTCGACGAAGGGCCCCTTCTTGAGACTGCGCGGCATCTAAACCCGCTCCTAGCGCTTCTTGTTCGTCTTGCGGCGGCGGACGATGTACTTGTTGCTCGCCTTCTTGGGAGAACGAGTACGACCCTCCTTCTGACCCCACGGCGAGACCGGGTGACGACCACCGGAGGTCTTGCCTTCACCACCACCGTGCGGGTGGTCAACCGGGTTCATCGCGACACCGCGGACGGTCGGGCGGACGCCCTTCCAGCGCATGCGGCCGGCCTTGCCCCAGTTGATGTTCGACTGCTCGGCGTTGCCGACCTCACCGATCGTCGCGCGGCAGCGCGCGTCGACCAGGCGGATCTCACCCGACGGCATACGAAGGTGGGCCATGGTGCCCTCCTTCGCCAGCAGCTGCACGGAGGCACCCGCGGAACGGGCGAACTTCGCGCCGCCGCCGGGCCGCAGCTCGATGGCGTGGATGGTCGTACCGACCGGGATGTTGCGCAGCGCCAGGTTGTTGCCGGGCTTGATGTCGGCGGCCGGACCGTTCTCGACACGGTCGCCCTGCGACAGGCCACGGGGAGCGACGATGTAACGCTTCTCGCCGTCCGCGTAGTGCAGCAGCGCGATGCGCGCGGTGCGGTTCGGGTCGTACTCGATGTGCGCGACCTTGGCCGGCACGCCGTCCTTGTCGTGACGACGGAAGTCGATCACGCGGTAGGCGCGCTTGTGGCCACCACCCTGGTGGCGAACGGTCACACGACCGGCGTTGTTACGGCCGCCCTTGCTGTGCAGGGGGCGGACCAGCGACTTCTCCGGCGTGGACCGCGTGATCTCGACAAAGTCGGCGACGCTGGAGCCACGACGGCCCGGGGTCGTCGGCTTGTACTTGCGGATACCCATTTCTCAGTCCTCGTCCGATTCCGGACGACTCGAACTCCGTTAGGAGGTCGGGCCGCCGAAGATGTCGATACGGTCGCCCTCGGCGAGGGTCACGATGGCGCGCTTCGTGTCGGCGCGCTTGCCGAAACCGGTGCGGGTGCGCTTGCGCTTGCCCTGCCGGTTGATCGTGTTGACCCCGGTGACCTTGACCGAGAAGACCGCCTCGACGGCCTGCTTGATCTGGGTCTTGTTGGAGCCGGGCGCGACGATGAACGTGTACTTGTTCTCGTCGAGCAGCGCGTAGCTCTTCTCGGAGACCACGGGCTTGACGAGAACGTCACGCGGGTCCGAGTACGTCTTGCTGGTAACGGTCGCCTCACTCATCAGGCGGCGCTCCCTTCGGTCTCAGCGGTCTGGGGGCCAGACACGAAGGACTCGAAAGCGGCCTGGGTGAAGACCACGTCGTCAGAGACGATCACGTCGTACGTGTTGAGCTGGCCCGGCTCCAGGATGTGCACCTGGGGCAGGTTGCGCGCGGACAGCCACGCGGCCTCGTCGGCGCGGTCGACGACCAGGAGCAGGTTCTGGCGCTCCGAGATCTTGCCGAGCAGCGTCTTGGCGGCCTTCGTGGAGGCGGCACCCTCGACCACGCCGGTGACGACGTGGATACGGGAGTGACGGGCCCGGTCCGAGAGGGCACCGCGCAGGGCGGCGGCCTTCATCTTCTTCGGGGTCCGCTGCGAGTAGTCACGCGGCTGCGGGCCGTGGACGACGCCACCGCCGGCGAACTGCGGGGCGCGGGTCGAACCCTGACGGGCGCGGCCGGTGCCCTTCTGGCGGTAAGGCTTCTTACCACCACCGCGGACTTCACCGCGGCGCTTGGTCTTGTGCGTGCCCTGACGGGCAGCCGCCAGCTGAGCGACAACGACCTGGTGGATCAGCGGAACGCTGGTCTTCGCGTCGAAGATCTCCGCGGGGAGCTCGACGGTACCGGCCTTGTCGCCTGCCGGCGAAAGGATGTCAATGGTGCTCATTACCTCAAGCCCCCTTGGCCGCGGTACGGACCAGGACGAGGCCGCCGTTCGGACCGGGGACCGCGCCCTTGATGAGGAGCAGACCCTTCTCCGCGTCAACCGCGTGGATGGTCAGGTTCTGGGTGGTGACGCGCTCGTTACCCATGCGGCCCGCCATGCGCATGCCCTTGAAGACACGCCCAGGGGTGGCGCAGCCACCGATGGAACCGGGGGAACGGTGCTTGCGCTGGGTGCCGTGCCCGGCGCCGAGGCCCTTGAAGTTGTGACGCTTCATGACACCGGCGAAGCCCTTGCCCTTGCTCTTGCCCGTGACGTCAACCTTGACGCCGGACTCGAACACAGCGGCGGTGACCTCCTGGCCCAGCGTGTACTCGCTGGCGTCAGGGGTGCGGAGCTCGACCAGGTGGCGGCGCGGGGTGACGTCGGCCTTGGCGAAGTGACCCTTGAGGGGCTTGTTCACCTTGCGCGGGTCGATCTCGCCGAAGGCGATCTGGACCGCTTCGTAGCCGTCGCTGTCGTTGGTGCGAACCTGCGTCACGACGCACGGACCGGCCTTGACGACGGTCACCGGGACAACCCGGTTGTTCTCGTCCCAGACCTGGGTCATGCCGAGCTTCTCGCCCAGGACGCCCTTGATGTTCTTGCTCATCTCGGCCCGTCCCCTCAGAGCTTGATCTCGATGTCGACGCCGGCCGGCAGGTCGAGACGCATCAGCGAGTCAACCGTCTTCGGCGTGGGGTCGAGGATGTCGATGAGGCGCTTGTGGGTGCGCATCTCGAAGTGCTCGCGAGAGTCCTTGTACTTGTGCGGCGACTTGATGACGCAGTACACGTTCTTCTCAGTGGGCAGCGGCACCGGGCCCGCGACCGACGCACCAGTGCGGGTCACCGTCTCGACGATCTTCTTCGCCGAGGAGTCGATGACCTCGTGGTCGTAGGCCTTGAGCCGGATGCGGATCTTCTGTCCCGCCATGGCTACTAGTAGTCCTGTCTCTCTGTTGAACGCTCTGGAACCCGGGGGTTCTCTGGACTCCCCCTCCGACCCACGCGGTCGGGCGTGTCGCATCCCCTCTACGAAAATCTCCCGGAGGAGATCCCAACCAAGGGGGTGCGGGCCCGAGGACCGCGGAACCGGGGGCGGAACACCCACCGGGTGCCTGGCCGGCGCCCTGCATTGCTTCCCGGAAGATTCCCGTACGTCCGGCCCTACAGGGCCGACGAGTACTGTGGGACTCGCTTCCGGTCCTCCCGGCGGGAGGCGCGCAGCATTGACACTCAACCGAGCAACCTGGTCAGTGTGCCATACGGGGCGCGGGCCTGGCCAATCGAGTCGGGAATCCTACCCCGAGCGAGCGCGGACTCAAACGCGGGCGCGCATCCGGCGGCACCGGACCCGTCGCGGGCCCCCGGGGCTCCCCCGCACGGGCCCTCTGACAAGATCCCGCCATGCCGACGAGCACGCTGCCCCACTGGACCCTGCGCCAGGGCGTCCCCGAGGACGTCGAGGCCATCGCCGAGCTGCGGGCCGAGGTCATGCGCCCGGACCTGGAACGGCTCGGCCGCTACGACGAGCACCGGGTGCGGCAGCGGCTGCGGGACGCGTACGCCCCCGAGCACACCTCGGTCATCGAGGCCCACGGCTCCTTCGCGGGCTGCGTGGCCCTGCGCCCGGCCGAGGACGGCTGGTGGCTGGAGCACTTCTACCTCTCCTCCGCGCTCCAGGGCCGCGGCATCGGCTCGGCCGTCCTGCGGGGCGCCCTGGACCGCGCGGACGCCGGGCGGACCCCCGTACGCCTGGACGTGCTCCGGGGGAGCCCCGCCCGGCGGCTCTACGAACGCCACGGATTCACCCTGTGGCGGGAGGACGCCGTCGACGTCTTCCTGGTGCGCAACCCCACACCCTGACCGGGCAACCCGCCCGCCCCTCCGTCCGTCTACTCCCCCGCAGGCGCGGCCCGACCGCCGCTGACCTGCGCGGAGAGTCGGGGAGTACGCAGGACAGGGCGGCCGTTCGCCCGCTGCGGGGGAAGCGGGAGCGGACGGAGTGCGCGGCGTGGTGGATCGACCTGTCCTGTCCCGGATACGGATGCCCCGGCGCACCCTGCTCCTCGCGGCCGGCGCGACCGCCGCGACCGCCGGATGTGCCGTACCGGCTCCCCGGCGGCGCGGGCCGGAGGCGGACCCCGCGCCCGGTCTGGCCATAGCGAGCACCCGGCGGGCCCTGGTCCTGCAGCTGCTGGCCCACCCGGACGACGACCTGTACTTCATGAACCCGGACACCCGTGAGGCCCTGGACGCCGGGACCCCGCTGGTCTGCGTGTATCTCACCGCGGGCGAGGCGGACGGCGTCAACAGGATCCCCGGCGCGTCCCGCCCGGCCCCCGACCGTGCCGCGTACTCCTCCTCCCGCCACCAGGGCCTGCGCCAGGCGTACGCCGAGCTGCTCGGGCTCGACCGGTTCACGCCCTGGCAGAAGTCGGTGGCCGCCCTGCACGGCGGCCACCGGGCCGAGGTCAACGTCCTGACCGACGGGGTCCGCCGGGTCGAGCTGGTCTTCCTCAACACCGCGATGCACACCGGGCGCGGACGCCCCGGGCTGCCCAGTCTCTGGCGGGACCGACGGCTCGTGCTGCGTACCGTCGTCGCCGACAACTCCCCGCTGGAGCGCGCCGGTTCGTATACGTACGAGTCGCTGATCGACGTCCTCACCGGGCTGCTGGAGCAGTACCGGCCGACCGTCGTGCACACCCTCGACCCGGACCCGGACCTCCAGTTCAGCAGCGAGTACGAACGCCGCCGGGACAGCGAGCAGCGCGGATACTCCGACCACGCCGACCACACCGCGGCCGGGTGCTTCGCCTGGGCGGCCCTGATCCGCTGGGTGGCGCGGGCGACGGGGCGCGGGGAGCCGGTGCCCGGGTTCGTCGTCGCCTCGTTCCGGGGGTACTACAACCGGCACTGGCCCAAGAACCTGCCGCCCGCGGTGCTGGACCGCAAGGCCGGCCACCTCGTCCCGTACGGCGGCGCCCCCGACTGGGAGTGCGGCAACCCCTCCGGCTGCGGGGACTACAACGTGGGCGGCGACCGGCCGCTCACCAACCGCAAGGGCTGGGTTCGCTCAACACACCACCGCTATCCGGGCCCCCGGGCCCAGGTCGCCACCGGGGCGGACGGCCGGCTCACCGCCTACGGGGTGCTCGGGCTGCGTGCCGTCCGGTGGCGCGAGAGCGCGCCCGGCAGCGGTGTCTGGGACGCGCCGGAGGACCTCGGCGGCGGCCCGCTCGCCCCGGTGCTGGGCGCCGCGGTGACGGCGGACGGGCGGCAGGTGCTGTTCGGGCTGCGATTCGCGGCGCTCGGCGGGCACGGCGCGGACAACGAACGCGAGATCGTGCTCCTGGAGCAGCGCTCCCCCGGCGGCCCCTTCCTCGCCTGGCAGGGTCTCGGCAACCCCGCGACCGGCCCCGACCACGGCCGCCGCATCGGCACCCCGACCGCCGTCACCGCCCCGGACGGCCGCGTCCACCTCTTCGTACGGAACGCGGAGAAGGGGCTGAGCACCCGGGTGCGCGACGCGGTCACCGGCCGCTGGAGCGGCTGGCGGGACATGGGCGGCGGCGAGATCCAGGACGGGGTGACCGCGCTCGTGGACACGGCGGGGCGCGTCCACGTCTACGCGGCCGGGCACCATGCCGTGCACCACTGGACCCAGGACGCCCCGGACACCGACGTCACCGCCCGTACCCAGCTCACCGGCTTCCCCGTCCCCGCGCACGCGCCCGGCGCACTCCCCGCGCCCGACGGGTCCGTCGAGCTGTACTACCGCCCCGCCGCGCGCGAGCGGCTCGTCGCCGTACGCGCCGGAGCCGCGCCCGCGCCCCGCTTCGGGGGGTACGGTCCGGTGACCGCCGCCGCGTCACCGGCCGGACCGGTCCTGCTCGGCCGTTCCGCGGAGGGCCGCATCCGGATACGTACCGCCGAGGGGACGGCCGTACGGTCCCGGGGCCCCGTCGCCCTGGACGGCGCCGCCCTCCACCTGGGCGCGCCGGACGGCCGGCCCGTGGTCGTGGGCTTCGGCCCGGACGCAGCCCCCTGGGTGTGGCGGCCGCGAAAGGCACCGCGTCTCTCAACTCCCGCCCCATAACACCGCGTTATGGCCAAACGTTAGTACCCCGCCCTCATCGCGCTCCGGCACCCTGTTGCCCACCATCCCCCACGGACACGCCTACCCAGCGTGTCGCGCGAAACGAGGCATCATGCGCATATCCCGGCTCATGCCCGCTGTCGCCGCAGCAGCGGCCTGCGTCCTCTCGCTCTTCGCACCGTCCGCGACGGCCGCACCGGCGCCGCCGCTCCAGGACGCCCCGCCGCCGAGCACCCAGATCATCGGCGGCGGCCAGGCGACCAACGCGCCCTGGGCCGCCCGGCTCTTCTCGAACGGCAGAGAGACCTGTTCGGCGACGATCATCGCGCCGACCTGGATCCTCACCGCCAAGCACTGCGTCACCGGCGGCGGCCTGTCCTTCCGCATCGGCAGCCTCGACCAGCACAGCGGCGGTGTCGTCGCGAACGGCGCCCAGACCTACACCCACAGCTCGGACCTGGCGCTGGTGCGTCTTGACCGTTCCGTGCAGGCGACCTACTCCCGCCTCGGCTCGCCCGGCTCGGTGAGCGTCGGCCAGAGCGTCCAGGTCTGGGGCTGGGGCGCGACCTCGCAGTGCGGCTCGGAGGCGAACTGCCAGTCGCGCTACCTGAAGGTCGCCAACGTGACGGTCACCGGCGGCTGCGGTGACGCGTACGGCGGCTCGGCGATCTGCGCCCGCCGCGGCAACGGCATCACCGCCGGCGGCGACTCCGGCGGCCCGATGACGGCGAACGGCATCCAGGTCGGCGTCGCCTCCACCAGCGACCGCCAGACCACGACCGCGTACACGAACGTCACCGCGTACCGGTCCTGGATCCAGTCGATCGCGGGCGTCTGACCCAGGGCCTGTCCGGTCCTGATCCGGGCACGACCTGAACGCCCCACCCGGGACGGCGGACACCTGACCGGTCCGCCGTCCCCCTGAAACGTAGGGCCCCCGTACCTCACCGCCCGAGGTACCGGGGCCCTACAGCCATGCCGGGCGAAGGGCCCGTCGTACGCCGAAGGGCCCCGCACCTCTTTCGAGGTGCGGGGCCCTTCTTGCAGCTCAGTGAGCCACCAGGTCCAAGGACCAAGCAGAAACTACTTGATGATCTTGGTGACCTGGCCGGCGCCCACGGTCCGGCCACCCTCACGGATGGCGAACTTCAGGCCCTCTTCCATGGCGACCGGCTGGATCAGCGCGACGTCCATGAGGGTGTTGTCACCCGGCATGACCATCTCGGTGCCCTCGGGAAGGGTCACAACGCCCGTCACGTCCGTGGTACGGAAGTAGAACTGCGGGCGGTAGTTGTTGAAGAAGGGGGTGTGACGGCCACCCTCGTCCTTCGACAGGATGTAGGACTGCGCCTGGAACTCGGTGTGCGGGGTGACCGAGCCGGGCTTGATGATGACCTGGCCGCGCTCGACGTCCTCGCGCTTGATGCCACGGAGGAGCAGACCGACGTTCTCACCGGCCTGGCCCTCGTCGAGCAGCTTGCGGAACATCTCGATGCCGGTGACCGTGGTGGTGGTCTTCTCGGTCTTGATACCGACGATGTCGACGGTCTCGTTGACCTTCAGGACACCACGCTCGATGCGGCCGGTGACGACCGTACCGCGACCGGTGATCGTGAAGACGTCCTCGATCGGCATGAGGAACGGCTTCTCGACGTCACGCTCGGGCTGCGGGATGGACTCGTCGACAGCCTTCATCAGGTTGAGGACGGACTCACCCCACTCCTTGTCGCCCTCGAGCGCCTTGAGCGCCGAGACCTTGACGACCGGAACGTCGTCGCCCGGGAACTCGTACTCGGAGAGGAGCTCACGGACCTCGAGCTCGACGAGCTCCAGGATCTCCTCGTCGTCCACCATGTCGGCCTTGTTCAGGGCGACGACGATGTAGGGGACGCCGACCTGGCGGGCCAGGAGCACGTGCTCCTTGGTCTGCGGCATCGGGCCGTCGGTGGCGGCGACCACGAGGATGGCGCCGTCCATCTGCGCGGCACCCGTGATCATGTTCTTGATGTAGTCCGCGTGACCGGGGCAGTCGACGTGCGCGTAGTGACGCGACTCCGTCTGGTACTCGACGTGCGCGATGGAGATGGTGATACCGCGCTGGCGCTCTTCGGGAGCCTTGTCGATCTGGTCGAAGGCCGAGGCCTCGTTCAGGTCCGGGTACGCGTCGTGCAGCACCTTGGTAATGGCGGCCGTGAGGGTCGTCTTACCGTGGTCGATGTGACCGATGGTGCCGATGTTGACGTGGGGCTTAGTCCGCTCGAACTTTGCCTTCGCCACTGGGGTCCTCCTGAGTGGTTCTGTACGCCTTGCTTCATCGGCGCCAGGTGATCTTTGCTGGGGTGCCGGCGCCCGGGGCATGCGGCACAGTGCTGACGCGCTGTGCCGCATGCCCACCGGGCTCCGGTGACAAGCCTAAAGCGTGAGCTCGGGAGAGTTACTCGCCCTTGGCCTTCGCGATGATCTCCTCGGCGACGTTCCGCGGAACCTCGGCGTAGGAGTCGAACTGCATCGAGTAGCTTGCGCGACCCGAGGTCTTGCTGCGGAGGTCTCCGACGTAGCCGAACATCTCCGAGAGGGGCACGAGGCCCTTCACGACGCGAGCGCCGCTGCGCTCCTCCATGGCCTGGATCTGGCCACGGCGGGAGTTGAGGTCGCCGATGACATCGCCCATGTAGTCCTCGGGCGTGGTGACCTCGACGGCCATCATCGGCTCCAGGAGCACGGGAGAGGCCTTGCGGGCACCCTCCTTGAACGCCTGCGAGCCGGCGATCTTGAAGGCGAGCTCCGAGGAGTCGACCTCGTGGTAACCACCGTCGAGAAGGGTGACGCGGACGCCGACCATCTCGTAACCGGCCAGGATGCCGAACTGCATGGCTTCCTGAGCACCCGCGTCCACCGAGGGAATGTACTCACGGGGGATGCGGCCACCGGTGACCTTGTTGACGAACTCGTACGACGCGTCGCCGCCCTCGATGGGCTCGATGGCGATCTGCACCTTCGCGAACTGGCCGGTACCACCAGTCTGCTTCTTGTGCGTGAAGTCGATGCGCTCGACGGCCTTGCGGATCGTCTCGCGGTACGCGACCTGGGGCTTGCCGACGTTCGCCTCGACGCGGAACTCGCGCTTCATGCGGTCGACGAGCACCTCGAGGTGAAGCTCGCCCATACCACCGATGATGGTCTGGCCGGTCTCCTCGTCGGAGTGCACCTGGAAGGAGGGGTCCTCCTCCGAGAGGCGCTGGATGGCGACACCCAGCTTCTCCTGGTCGCCCTTGGACTTCGGCTCGATGGCGACCTGAATGACCGGCGCCGGGAAGTCCATGGACTCCAGGATGACCGGGTTCTTGTCGTCGCACAGCGTCTCACCGGTGGTGGTCTGCTTGAGACCCATGACGGCGATGATGTCGCCGGCGCCCACCGATGCGATCTCCTCACGCTTGTTCGCGTGCATGCGGTAGATCTTGCCGATGCGCTCCTTCTTGCCCTTGACGGAGTTCAGCACCGCGGTGCCGGCCTCCAGGCGACCGGAGTAGATCCGGACGAAGGTGAGCTTGCCGAGGTGCGGGTCGCTCGCGATCTTGAACGCCAGGCCGGAGAACGGCTCGTCGTCCGAGGGCTTGCGCGCGATGACCTTCTCCGGGTCCTTCACGTCGTGGCCCTCGATGGCCTCGACGTCCAGGGGGGAAGGCAGGTAGCGCACGACCGCGTCGAGCAGGGGCTGGACGCCCTTGTTCTTGAACGCGGTGCCACAGAACACCGGGGTGACGGTGACGGAGTCGGCGCTGCCCTTCGACGCAAGGGTGATGCGGCGGATCGCCTCGTGCAGCTGCTCCTGGGTGGGCTCGTTGCCCTCCAGGTACAGCTCCATCATGGCGTCGTCGTTCTCGGCCACGGCCTCGAGGAGCTTGGCGCGCCATTCGTCGGCGCTCTCCTTGAGGTTGTCCGGGATGTCGACGATGTTGTACATCTCGCCCTTGGCGGCCTCTTCGGGGTACACGAAGGCCTTCATCGACACGAGGTCGACAACGCCCGTGAAGTCCGCTTCGGCGCCGATGGGGAGCTGCATGACGATCGGGGTCGCGCCGAGGCGGTCCACGATCATCTCGACGCAGCGGAAGAAGTCCGCACCGGTGCGGTCGAGCTTGTTGACGAAGCAGATACGCGGCACGCCGTAGCGGTCCGCCTGACGCCAAACGGTCTCGGACTGCGGCTCGACGCCCGCGACACCGTCGAACACGGTGACGGCGCCGTCGAGGACGCGGAGCGAACGCTCCACCTCGACGGTGAAGTCGACGTGACCCGGGGTGTCGATGATGTTGATGGTGTGGTCAACATCGTTGAGCGGCCAGTGGCAGGTCGTCGCGGCGGACGTGATCGTGATGCCGCGCTCCTGCTCCTGCTCCATCCAGTCCATCGTGGCAGCGCCGTCGTGGACCTCACCGATCTTGTAGCTCACACCGGTGTAGAAGAGGATCCGCTCAGTGGTGGTCGTCTTGCCCGCGTCGATGTGGGCCATGATCCCAATGTTGCGGACCTTGGCCAGGTCAAGCGAAGTGGTGGCCATAAGGCTCAGTCTTCTCTCGGTCTCGATGGGGGTAGCGACTACCAGCGGTAGTGCGCGAAGGCCTTGTTGGACTCGGCCATCTTGTGCGTGTCCTCACGCTTCTTGACCGCAGCGCCGAGGCCGTTGGAGGCGTCGAGCAGCTCGTTCATGAGGCGCTCGGTCATGGTCTTCTCGCGGCGGGCGCGGGAGTAACCGACGAGCCAGCGCAGAGCGAGGGTGGAGGCGCGACCGGGCTTGACCTCGATCGGCACCTGGTAGGTGGCGCCACCGACACGGCGGGACTTGACCTCGAGCGAGGGCTTGACGTTCTCAAGCGCGCGCTTCAGCGTGATGACCGGGTCGTTGCCGGTCTTCTCGCGGAGGCCTTCCATGGCGCCGTACACGATCCGCTCGGCGGTGGAACGCTTGCCGTCGAGCAGGATCTTGTTGATCAGCGACGTGACAAGAGGAGAGCTGTAGACCGGGTCGATGATGACCGGGCGCTTCGGGGCGGGGCCCTTACGAGGCATTCTTACTTCTCCTTCTTGGCGCCGTAGCGGCTGCGGGCCTGCTTGCGGTTCTTGACACCCTGGGTGTCAAGGGAGCCGCGGATGATCTTGTAACGAACACCCGGCAGGTCCTTCACACGGCCACCACGCACGAGCACGATGGAGTGCTCCTGCAGGTTGTGTCCCTCACCCGGGATGTAGGCCGTGACCTCGATGCCGGAGGTCAGACGCACACGCGCGACCTTACGGAGGGCCGAGTTCGGCTTCTTCGGGGTGGTCGTGAACACACGCGTGCAGACACCGCGACGCTGGGGCGAACCCTCGAGCGCGGGCGTCTTGTTCTTCTCGACCTTGTCCTGCCGGCCCTTCCGGACCAGCTGCTGGATCGTAGGCACTACTTCTCCGGTTTCTGTGTGCCGTTCGTGAAACTAACCTGGAACATCGCCGACCCACGCGGTCGGGTGTGTCGAATACTGCGGACTCCCGCCCTGGGGGCAGAAGGGGCGCAGATTGCGGTGGCCACTGTGACGGACTCGCAGTACGGCTGAGGACACGCACACGAGCCCAGGCACACCCCAGGCACAAGGCTTGAGCGTACCTACCTCACGCAGCTGGGTCAAAACAAATGCTGTCCACGCCCGCGGCCCCGGCTCCGGACCTCCGGCCACCGATGGCGATAACCACCCGCGTAGTCCCTTCCCGCGCAGCTCAGCGCCCCGGCGGCCCACCGTCCGCCGCCCGGCCGTCAGCAGGGCTTCCAGACCCCGGGAAGGCCGTCCCCGCACACGCCGGAGGGCGGCCACCCCCCGGCGTACAGGGGTGACCGCCCTCCGGTCGTTCAAGCGACTCGCTTACTGGTTGTACGGACCGTAGTCGTAGTCCTCCAGCGGAACGGCCTGGCCGGAGCCCGTGCCGAACGGCGAGTAGTCGATGTCGTCGTAGCCGACGGCCGAGTACATCGCGGCCTTGGCCTCCTCGGTCGGCTCGACCCGGATGTTGCGGTAGCGGGACAGGCCCGTACCGGCCGGGATGAGCTTACCGATGATGACGTTCTCCTTGAGGCCGATCAGGGAGTCCGACTTGGCGTTGATCGCCGCGTCGGTGAGGACCCTGGTCGTCTCCTGGAAGGACGCCGCCGACAGCCACGACTCGGTGGCGAGCGAGGCCTTGGTGATACCCATCAGCTGCGGACGGCCGGAGGCGGGGTGACCGCCCTCGGTGACCACACGACGGTTCTCGGTCTCGAACTTCGACCGCTCGACCAGCTCGCCCGGAAGCAGCTCCGCGTCGCCGGACTCGATGATCGTCACCCGGCGGAGCATCTGCCGGATGATGATCTCGATGTGCTTGTCGTGGATCGACACGCCCTGCGAGTTGTAGACCTTCTGGACTTCGCCGACCAGGTGGACCTGGACCGCACGCTGGCCGAGGATGCGCAGCACGTCGTGCGGGTTGGTCGCACCGACGGTGAGCTTCTGGCCCACCTCGACCGGGTCGCCCTCGCCCACCAGGAGACGGGCACGCTTCGAGATCGGGAACGCCGTCTCGTCGCTGCCGTCGTCCGGGGTGACCACGAGCTTCTTGGTCTTCTCGGTCTCCTCGATCCGCACGCGGCCCTTGGCCTCGGAGATCGGGGCGACACCCTTCGGCGTACGGGCCTCGAAGAGCTCGACGACACGGGGCAGACCCTGGGTGATGTCGTCACCGGCCACACCACCGGTGTGGAAGGTACGCATCGTCAGCTGGGTACCGGGCTCACCGATGGACTGGGCGGCGATGATGCCGACCGCCTCACCGATGTCGACCAGCTTGCCGGTGGCGAGCGAGCGTCCGTAGCAGAAGGCACAGGTGCCGACCGCGGACTCACAGGTCAGGACCGAGCGGGTCTTGACCTCCTCGACGCCGGCGCCCACGAGGGCGTCGATCAGGACGTCACCGAGGTCGACGTTGGCAGGCGCGATGACCTTGCCGTCCACCACGACGTCCTCGGCGAGCATGCGGGCGTAGACCGAGGTCTCGACGTCGTCCGTCTTGCGGAGCACGCCGTCGGCGCCCTTGACCGCGATCTTCAGCTTGAGGCCGCGGTCGGTGCCGCAGTCCTCCTCACGAATGATCACGTCCTGCGAGACGTCCACCAGACGACGGGTCAGGTAACCCGAGTCGGCGGTACGCAGAGCGGTGTCCGCCAGACCCTTACGGGCACCGTGCGTGGAGATGAAGTACTCCAGAACGGTGAGGCCCTCGCGGAAGGACGCCTTGATGGGACGGGGAATCGTCTCGTTCTTGGCGTTCGACACCAGACCACGCATACCCGCGATCTGACGCATCTGCATCATGTTTCCTCGGGCACCCGAGTCGACCATCATGAAGATGGGGTTCGTCTTCGGGAAGTTCGCGTTCATCGCCTCGGCAACCTCGTTGGTCGCCTTGGTCCAGATCGCGATGAGCTCCTGCGTGCGCTC
Source organism: Streptomyces globisporus (assembly GCA_014649555.1). Classification (GTDB taxonomy): domain Bacteria; phylum Actinomycetota; class Actinomycetes; order Streptomycetales; family Streptomycetaceae; genus Streptomyces; species Streptomyces globisporus. The sequence goes on from BMTG01000001.1 coordinate 1,037,250, forward strand.
GTCCTTGGTGATCAGACCGCGCTCGTACTGCTTCTGGACCTTCTCGTCCTGCTCCTCGTAGCCCTTGACGATGGCCTTCTTGGCCTCGGGCACGACGACGTCGGAGATGGCCACGGTGACGCCGGAGCGGGTCGCCCAGTGGAAGCCCGCCGCCTTCAGGTTGTCGAGCGTCGCCGCCACGATGACCTTGGGGTAGCGCTCGGCCAGGTCGTTGACGATCTCGGAGAGCTGCTTCTTGCCCACCGAGTAGTCGACGAACGGGTAGTCCTCGGGCAGCAGCTCGTTGAAGAGCGCACGGCCCAGGGTGGTCCGCAGCCGGAAGGTGTCACCGGGCTGGTACTCCGGCTCGCCCTCCTCGGCGACCGGCGGCACCCAGCCACGCGGCGGCATGGTGCCGACCGGGAAGCGGATGTCGACCTTCGCCTGGAGCGACAGCTCGCGGGCGTCGAAGGCCATGGTGGCCTCGGCCGTGGAGCCGAACGCGCGGTCCGCGCCCTTGACGTTCCGGCCCTCGTCGTCCGTGGTGAGGAAGAAGAGGCCCAGCACCATGTCCTGGGTCGGCATGGTGACGGGACGACCGTCGGCCGGCTTCAGGATGTTGTTCGAGGACAGCATCAGGATGCGGGCCTCGGCCTGCGCCTCCGCGGAGAGCGGCAGGTGCACGGCCATCTGGTCACCGTCGAAGTCCGCGTTGAACGCGGTGCAGACGAGCGGGTGGATCTGGATGGCCTTGCCCTCGACCAGCTGGGGCTCGAAGGCCTGGATGCCGAGGCGGTGCAGGGTGGGCGCACGGTTCAGCAGCACCGGGTGCTCGGCGATGACCTCTTCGAGGACGTCGTACACGACGGTGCGGCCACGCTCGACCATGCGCTTGGCCGACTTGATGTTCTGCGCGTGGTTCAGGTCCACCAGGCGCTTCATCACGAACGGCTTGAAGAGCTCCAGCGCCATCGCCTTCGGCAGACCGCACTGGTGCAGCTTGAGCTGCGGACCGACGACGATCACGGAACGCGCGGAGTAGTCCACACGCTTGCCGAGGAGGTTCTGACGGAAACGGCCCTGCTTGCCCTTGAGCATGTCGCTCAGGGACTTCAGCGGGCGGTTGCCGGGACCGGTGACCGGGCGACCGCGGCGGCCGTTGTCGAACAGCGCGTCGACGGCCTCCTGCAGCATCCGCTTCTCGTTGTTCACGATGATCTCGGGGGCGCCGAGGTCAAGGAGACGCTTGAGGCGGTTGTTGCGGTTGATCACACGGCGGTACAGGTCGTTCAGGTCGGAGGTCGCGAAGCGGCCACCGTCCAGCTGCACCATCGGACGCAGGTCCGGCGGGATGACCGGCACGCAGTCGAGCACCATGCCCTTGGGCTTGTTGCTGGTCTGCAGGAACGCGGAGACGACCTTGAGGCGCTTGAGCGCACGGGTCTTCTTCTGGCCCTTGCCGGTACGGATGATCTCGCGGAGGCGCTCGGCCTCCTCGTCGAGGTCGAAGGACTCCAGGCGCTTCTGCAGCGCGGCGGCGCCCATGCAGCCGTCGAAGTACGTGCCGAAGCGGTCACGCAGCTCGCGGTAGAGCAGCTCGTCGCCCTCCAGGTCCTGGACCTTGAGGTTCTTGAAGCGGCTCCACACCTCGTCGAGGCGGTCGATCTCGCGCTGCGCACGGTCGCGCAGCTGCTTCATCTCACGCTCGGCGCCTTCGCGCACCTTGCGGCGCACGTCGGCCTTGGCGCCCTCGGCCTCCAGCTCGGCCAGGTCGGTCTCGAGCTTCTTGGCCCGGGCCTCCAGGTCGGCGTCGCGGCGGTTCTCGGTCTGCTGACGCTCGACGGAGACGTGGGCCTCCAGGGACGGCAGGTCGCGGGTACGACGCTCCTCGTCCACGAACGTGATCATGTACGCGGCGAAGTAGATGACCTTTTCCAGGTCCTTCGGCGCGAGGTCCAGCAGGTATCCGAGGCGCGAGGGAACGCCCTTGAAGTACCAGATGTGGGTGACGGGAGCGGCAAGCTCGATGTGGCCCATCCGCTCACGACGCACCTTGGCGCGAGTGACCTCGACGCCGCAGCGCTCGCAGATGATGCCCTTGAAGCGGACACGCTTGTACTTGCCGCAGTAGCACTCCCAGTCCCGGGTCGGACCGAAGATCTTCTCGCAGAAGAGTCCGTCCTTTTCGGGCTTGAGCGTGCGGTAGTTGATGGTCTCCGGCTTCTTGACTTCGCCGTGCGACCAGGTCCGGATGTCGTCCGCGGTGGCAAGGCCGATCCGCAGCTCGTCGAAGAAGTTGACGTCGAGCACTTGTCGTCAATCCCTCTTTCGGGGTCTCGTCTCAATCAATGGTCTGAACGGGTCCGGGGAGGGCCGGCCGCCTCGGGATGAGGCGGCCGGCCGGCCCGTCAGACCTCTTCGACGCTGCTCGGCTCGCGCCGGGACAGGTCGATACCGAGTTCCTCCGCCGCGCGGAAGACGTCCTCGTCCGTGTCGCGCATCTCGATGGACATGCCGTCCGAGGACAGCACCTCCACGTTGAGGCAGAGCGACTGCATTTCCTTGATGAGCACCTTGAAGGACTCGGGAATGCCGGGCTCGGGGATGTTCTCGCCCTTGACGATGGCCTCGTAGACCTTCACGCGGCCGGTCACGTCGTCGGACTTGATCGTCAGGAGCTCCTGGAGGGCGTACGCGGCGCCGTAAGCCTCAAGGGCCCACACCTCCATCTCACCGAAGCGCTGACCACCGAACTGCGCCTTACCACCCAGCGGCTGCTGCGTGATCATGGAGTACGGGCCGGTCGAACGCGCGTGGAGCTTGTCGTCGACCAGGTGGTGCAGCTTGAGGATGTACATGAACCCGACCGAGACCGGGTCCGGGAACGGCTCGCCGGAGCGGCCGTCGTAGAGCTGGGCCTTGCCGGAGGGCTGGACCAGGCGGTCGCCGTCGCGGTTGGGGATCGTGGCCTGGAAGAGGCCGGTGATCTCGTCCTCGCGCGCACCGTCGAAGACGGGCGTGGCGACGTTGGTGCCGGGGGCGACCTGGTCGGCGCCGATGGCCTGCAGGCGCTGGGCCCACTCGTCACCGAGGCCGGAGACGTCCCAGCCGCGGCTGGCGAGCCAGCCGAGGTGGATCTCCAGGACCTGTCCCGGGTTCATTCGGGACGGGACACCCAGCGGGTTGAGGATGATGTCGACCGGGGTGCCGTCCTCCAGGAACGGCATGTCCTCGATCGGCAGGATCTTGGAGATGACGCCCTTGTTGCCGTGACGGCCGGCGAGCTTGTCACCATCGGTGATCTTGCGCTTCTGCGCGACGTAGACGCGGACCAGCTGGTTCACGCCCGGCGGCAGCTCGTCGCCCTCTTCGCGGTCGAAGACGCGGACGCCGATGACCTTGCCGATCTCACCGTGCGGCACCTTCAGCGAGGTGTCGCGCACCTCGCGCGCCTTCTCACCGAAGATCGCGCGGAGCAGGCGCTCCTCGGGGGTCAGCTCGGTCTCACCCTTGGGCGTGACCTTGCCGACGAGGATGTCACCGGCGACGACCTCGGCACCGATCCGGATGATGCCGCGCTCGTCGAGGTCGGCGAGGACCTCTTCGGAGACGTTCGGGATGTCCCGGGTGATCTCCTCGGGGCCGAGCTTGGTGTCACGGGCGTCGACCTCGTGCTCCTCGATGTGGATCGAGGAGAGGACGTCGTCCTGCACGAGGCGCTGCGACAGGATGATCGCGTCCTCGTAGTTGTGACCCTCCCACGGCATGAACGCCACGAGCAGGTTCTTGCCGAGGGCCATCTCACCGTTCTCGGTGGCCGGTCCGTCGGCGAGCACCTGGTCGGCGATGATCCGGTCGCCCTCGGAGACGACGACCTTCTGGTTGACCGAGGTGCCCTGGTTGGAGCGCATGAACTTGGCGATGCGGTACGTGGTGTACGTGCCGTCGTCGTTCGTGACGGTGATGTAGTCCGCGGAGACCTCCTGGACCACACCGTCCTTCTCGGCCTTGAGGACGTCGCCGGCGTCGGTGGCGCAGCGGTACTCCATGCCGGTGCCGACGAGCGGGGCCTCCGACTTAATCAGCGGCACCGCCTGACGCATCATGTTCGCGCCCATGAGGGCACGGTTGGCGTCGTCGTGCTCCAGGAAGGGGATCATCGCGGTGGCGACGGACACCATCTGGCGCGGCGAGACGTCCATGTAGTCGACGTCCGTGCCGGGCACGTAGTCGACCTCTCCGCCACGACGGCGGACCAGGACGCGCGGCTCGGTGAAGCGCAGCTCGTCGGAGAGCGTCGCGTTCGCCTGGGCGATGACGAAGCGGTCCTCCTCGTCGGCGGTGATGTAGTCGACGTCGTCGGTGACCTGGCCGTCGACGACCTTGCGGTACGGCGTCTCGATGAAGCCGAACGCGTTGACGCGGCCGTACGAGGCGAGCGAACCGATCAGACCGATGTTCGGGCCTTCAGGGGTCTCGATCGGGCACATGCGTCCGTAGTGGGACGGGTGCACGTCTCGGACCTCGAAGCCGGCCCGCTCACGGGAGAGACCACCCGGGCCAAGAGCCGACAGACGGCGCTTGTGGGTGAGACCCGACAGCGGGTTGTTCTGGTCCATGAACTGCGACAGCTGGCTGGTGCCGAAGAACTCCTTGATGGAGGCGACGACCGGCCGGATGTTGATCAGGGTCTGCGGCGTGATCGCCTCGACGTCCTGGGTGGTCATGCGCTCGCGCACGACGCGCTCCATCCGCGCCAGGCCCGTACGGACCTGGTTCTGGATGAGCTCGCCGACGTTGCGCAGACGACGGTTGCCGAAGTGGTCGATGTCGTCGGTCTCGACGACGATCTCCCGGCCGGACTCGCCGATCGTCTCGGTCTCGCCGGCGTGCAGCTTGACCAGGTACTTGATGGTCGCGATGACGTCGTCGGTGGTGAGCACCCCGGCGTCCAGCGGCTCATCGGCGCCGAGCTTCTTGTTCACCTTGTAGCGGCCGACCTTCGCGAGGTCGTAGCGCTTCGGGTTGAAGTAGAGGTTCTCGAGCAGCGTCTGAGCGGCCTCGCGGGTCGGCGGCTCGCCCGGACGCAGCTTGCGGTAGATGTCGAGCAGTGCGTCGTCCTGGCCCTGGGTGTGGTCCTTCTCCAGGGTGGCGCGCATGGACTCGTACTCGCCGAACTCCTCGAGGATCTGCTCGGTGGTCCAGCCGAGAGCCTTCAGGAGGACGGTGACGGACTGCTTGCGCTTGCGGTCGATGCGGACACCGACCATGTCGCGCTTGTCGATCTCCATCTCCAGCCAGGCACCCCGGGAGGGGATGATCTTGGCGGAGAAGATGTCCTTGTCGGACGTCTTGTCGATGGAGGAGTCGAAGTAGACACCCGGCGAGCGGACCAGCTGCGACACGACGACACGCTCGGTGCCGTTGATGACGAAGGTGCCCTTGTTGGTCATGAGCGGGAAGTCGCCCATGAAGACCGTCTGGGACTTGATCTCGCCGGTCTCGTTGTTGGTGAACTCGGCCGTGACGAAGAGCGGCGCGGCGAACGTGAAGTCGCGCTCCTTGCACTCGTCGATCGAGTTCTTCGGGGGCTCGAAACGGTGGTCGCGGAACGTGAGCGACATCGACCCGGAGAAGTCCTCGATCGGTGAGATCTCCTCGAAGATCTCCTCCAGGCCGGACTTGGTGGGGACGTCTTGTCCACTGTCCAGAGCAGCCTCGACGCGAGCCTTCCAGGCGGCGTTGCCGAGGAGCCAGTCAAAGCTCTCGGTCTGCAGCGCGAGGAGGTTCGGAACCTCGAGGGGCTCCTTGATCTTTGCAAAAGAGATGCGCAGCGGGGCGGTGCTGGCACCGTTGTTCGTATTCGCGGTCGAGGCGTTGCGCGAGGCGGCCAAGAGGGGGTCCTTCCGAGGGCTCGGACTCACTACGCGCGTACCGGTCCCACCCTGGACACAAAGACAGGCCGTTCCGAATCGGTCGCAAACGACCAGGTCGGAGGGGGTCGGTCATCGGTGCTTCAGCGTGGGCATGCCCCTGGTGACGGGCAGGAGGCAGCTAACAGGCAGCGCAAAGGGTCAGTGTAGCCAAGCGGCACACTGATGTCCAGTCGGGGTTCTCAGAGACCCACGTTGCTCTCAACAGCTGTTCTCAACACCTATGTCTAGCCCTCGCGCGGGGTGCGCGCTTCTTTACTTCCCTCTTCACTCTCGATCCATGCCTCGGATACGGATCGAAGTGATGACGCGTCCTGAGAATTGCGCGCCGCGTCCGGTTCGTCAAGGCCCGCCGGTCCGATCGGACCTCCAGGGACCTTCACCGGCCACCCCCGGGAAACCCGCAGGACGCCCCAGAGGGGCCCGCGAGAGGCGCACGGCGAAGATCACCCTACTCGTGGTCGGCGGAAGAGCAAGGCACCCGCCCCGGGCACGCCGAAGGGCGACCACCCGAATGGGTGATCGCCCTTGGCGCGGGCACGTGACGTGCCCAGGGAGCCCGGAGGACTCCCGAGGTGTTACTTGACCTCGACGGAAGCGCCGGCGGCCTTGAGGGACTCGGCAGCCTTCTCGGCGGCCTCCTTGGCGACCTTCTCGAGGACCGGCTTCGGGGTGCCGTCGACGAGGTCCTTGGCCTCCTTCAGACCCAGCGAGGTCAGCTCACGCACGACCTTGATGACCTGGATCTTCTTCTCGCCGGCGCCGGTGAGGATGACGTCGAACTCGTCCTGCTCGGCCTCGGCCTCGGCCGGGGCGCCGCCCGCGGCGGGACCGGCGACGGCGACGGCCGCGGCGGCGGTGACGTCGAACTTCTCCTCGAAGGCCTTCACGAACTCGGAGAGCTCGATGAGGGTCATCTCTTCGAACTGCGCGAGCAGGTCGTCCTGGGACAGCTTCGCCATGACAGGCGTCCTTCCACTATTCGGCAGGTGCCGGATGTATATGTCGGCGGGCGTACGTGGAGCCCGCTGGACCGCTGAGCGTGATTACTCGGCGGCCTCGGCGGGAGCCGGAGTACCGGCACCGCCCTGCTCTTCCTTCTTGGCGCGAAGAGCTTCCGCGGTGCGGACGAACTTGGAGGGCAGGGCCTGGAAGACCTGCGCCGCCTGCGTCTGCTTGCCCTTGAAAGCACCGGCCAGCTTGGAGAGCAGAACCTCGCGGGACTCGAGGTCCGCGAGCTTCTTGATCTCATCGGCGGACAGCGCCTTACCGTCAAGGACACCGCCCTTGATGATGAGGTTGGGGTTGTCCTTGGCGAAGTCACGAAGACCCTTCGCCGACTCCACCGGGTCACCGGTGACGAAGGCAACCGCCGTCGGACCCGAGAACAGGTCGTCCAGCGTGTCGATCCCGGCCTCGTTGGCCGCAATCTTGGTCAGCGTGTTCTTCACCACGGCGTACTGGGCGTTCTCACCGAGCGAGCGACGCAGCGTCTTGAGCTGCGCCACGGTGAGACCCCGGTACTCGGTCAGCACGGCGGCGTTCGAGCTGCGGAACTGGTCCGCGAGCTCGGCTACCGCGGCAGCCTTGTCGGGCCTTGCCATGAGCGTCGGCCTCCTTCCGGGTGATGAGGACCGCTCAGAAGGGGCCGGGAAAGACGAAACGCCCCAGCACAAGTGCCAGGGCGCAGCTCGACCGAACAGAGTCCGGGAGCGATTCCACAGTCACCTGCGCAGGTCGTCCGATCTAGCGGAACCTTCGGTCACCGTCCCCTTGAGAGGCACAGCAACGACCAGCGGTCTTTGGCTTCCTGGTGAGAGTACGCGACCGGACGGGCGACGGGCAAATCCGTCCCTGTTCGTCCCGTGGAAAAGGTGTCAGGAGGCGCCGCCCGGGGTACCGCCCTGCTTCAGCAGCTCCTTGAAGTCCACGGTGTCCGAGGCCTCCGGCCGGTCCGAGGGGACCTCGGTGCCGTAGTCGCTGTAGAAGAGCGTCGAGTTGAACGTGCCGGTCTTCATCTCGCCGCGCTCGGTCTTCTTCACCAGCAGGTCGTTCTCGTCGACCCAGATGTCGACGGTCTGGGTGGTCACCCCGGCCAGCGCCAGCTGCTCCTTGAACGCGGCCAGCTGCTTCGCGTCCAGGTCGCTGTTCTTCGCGGTCAGTTCGGCCACGTCGATCGTGCCGGAGTAGTGCGTCGCGGAGGCCCCGCGGACGTCCTCCTGGCCGACCTTCTTGACGTCGCCCGAGGCCAGGAGCGCCTTCACGCCCTGCTCGGGCGTGCTGTTCTGGATCTGGTCCTTCATGACGTCGCCGGAGGCCCCGCCCAGCTCGGCGAGCTCCTTGTAGGAGTACCGGATCCAGTTCTTGCCGCCGGTGTTGGCCGCCATGCCGGCGCCCAGATTGGCGTAGTACTCGTCCTTGAAGTAGCGCGCCTGGACCGACCCGTCGCCGCCGGCCTTCTTCAGTGCCTCGCCCATGGTGCCGCCGGTGTACGTGATGGTGAGAGCGCCCGAGAGTCCGTCGGCCCAGCCGATGGCCCCGGACTGCTTCATGGACACCGCGCTGCCCATCTCGGTGGTGCCCTCGACCTTCGCGGACTGGGCGCCGCCGGTCTTCTGCTGCACCTGCTTCAGCGCGGCCACGGGACTCGCCTTGGCGACGGCGTCCGCCTTGCCCTTCCCGGAGCCGCCGGCGCTGTCGGAGCCACTGCAGGCCGCCATCGACGTCAGTGCCGCCGCGGCGGCGAGCGCCGTACCCATGCGTCGTGCCGTGCTCGTCCTCATGGTGTCGGTCCACCCCTCGTATCGTCCGTGTCCCCAGCAGCCCACAGTGGCACAGGGCACTGACAGGCGTGGGGCCTTACGGATACGAGGACGGGCCCCGCACCTCGAAAGGTTGCGGGGCCCGTTCACACAGTGCACGCGTACGACGCGGCTACCGGGTGAGCACGAGGGCTCAGACGGCGGCCGGGTCCTCCTCGACGAGGAGGTTGCGGGTGCGGTTGGCGTCCAGCGGGATGCCGGGGCCCATCGTGGTCGTCAGAGCGGCCTTCTTGATGTAGCGGCCCTTGGCGGCGGACGGCTTCAGACGGAGGACTTCCTCCAGCGCCGCTGCGTAGTTCTCCACCAGCTTGGTCTCGTCGAACGAGACCTTGCCGATGATGAAGTGCAGGTTGGAGTGCTTGTCGACGCGGAACTCGATCTTTCCGCCCTTGATGTCGTTGACAGCCTTGACGACATCGGGGGTGACGGTGCCGGTCTTCGGGTTCGGCATCAGACCACGCGGACCGAGCACGCGGCCCAGGCGGCCGACCTTGCCCATGAGGTCCGGGGTGGCGACGACGGCGTCGAAGTCCAGACGGCCCTTCGCCACCTCGTCGATCAGCTCGTCGGCGCCGACGATGTCGGCTCCGGCGGCTTCCGCGGCCGCAGCACGGTCACCGGTCGCGAAGACCAGGACCCGGGCGGTCTTGCCGGTGCCGTGCGGGAGGTTCACGGTGCCGCGGACCATCTGGTCGGCCTTGCGCGGGTCGACACCCAGGCGGAAGGCGACCTCGACGGTGCCGTCGAACTTCGTGGTGGCGGTGGCCTTGGCGATACGGACGGCCTCGAGCGGGGCGTACACGCGCTCCCGGTCGATCTTGGCGTCCGCAGCGCGGAGGTTCTTGCTGCGCTTCACTTCTGCTCCTGTGGTTTCAGAGTGTGGAGTCGTGGTGCGGACCAGCGCTTGGCCCTACCACTGGGGGTTACGGGGCTGAATCAGCCTTCGACCGTGATGCCCATGGAACGGGCGGTGCCGGCGATGATCTTCGACGCGGCGTCGAGGTCATTGGCGTTCAGGTCGGGGAGCTTCGTCGTGGCGATCTCGCGGACCTGGGCAGCCGTCAGCTTGGCGACCTTGGTCTTGTGCGGCTCGCCGGAGCCCTTGTCCACACCCGCGGCCTTGAGGATCAGCTTGGCAGCCGGCGGAGTCTTGGTGATGAAGGTGAAGGAGCGGTCCTCGTAGACCGTGATCTCCACCGGCACGACCATGCCACGCTGCGACTCGGTCGCGGCGTTGTAGGCCTTGCAGAACTCCATGATGTTGACGCCGTGCTGACCGAGCGCGGGGCCGACCGGCGGGGCCGGGTTCGCCGCACCGGCGTTGATCTGGAGCTTGATAAGCCCCGTGACCTTCTTCTTCTTGGGAGGCATTGCTCTCTCCGGGTCCTAGTGAGAGTGTTTCGCCGCCATTCCGGTCATCCGGATGGAGGCATACCGCACAACGATAACGGGTATAGCTGTGCGACCAAAAACCCAGCAGGTCAGAGCGGCTGTAGAGCCCCTCTGACCTGCTGGGTAGGCATGTGTCCAGAAAGCGGCGGGAAGCGCCTAGTTCTTCTGGATCTGGTCGAAGCTGAGCTCGACCGGGGTCTCGCGGCCGAAGATCTCGACGAGGCCCTTGACCTTCTTCGAGTCGGCGTTGATCTCGTTGATCGTGGCCTGCAGCGTGGCGAACGGGCCGTCCGTGACGGTGACCGAGTCGCCGACCTCGAAGTCCAGCACCTGGACCTCGACCTTGCGGGCGGGAGCCGGCTTGCCCTCGGCCTCGGCGGCCTCGCGGGCGGCCTTCTCCTCGGCCTCCGGGGCGAGCATCTTGACGATCTCGTCCAGGGTCAGCGGGTACGGGTCGTAGGCGTTGCCCACGAAGCCGGTGACGCCCGGCGTGTTCCGCACGACGCCCCAGGACTCGTTCGTCAGGTCCATGCGCACCAGCACGTAGCCGGGGAGCTTGTTCTGCCGGACGTTCTTGCGCTCGCCGTTCTTGATCTGGACGATTTCCTCTTCAGGCACCTCGGCCTGATAGATGAACTCCTCCACGTTCAGCGAGACGGCGCGCTGCTCCAGGTTGGCCTTCACGCGCTTCTCGTAACCGGCGTACGTGTGGATGACGTACCACTCGCCGGGGAGGGTGCGGAGCTCGTCACGCAGGGCGGCGACGGGGTCGACGGGGGCGGCCGGCTCGGCCTCCTCCTCGTCGGCGGCCTCGGCGGCCTCTTCCTCGACGGTCTCGACGGCCTCGGCCGCCTCATCGGCTGCCGCGTCCTCGCCCTCGGCGGCCTCGGCCTGGTCCGGGTCCACGGAGTCAGCAGCCTCAACGATGTCGAGCTCGTCCTTGGCGGACTCCGAGGCGCCGGCCTCGGGCTCGACGGCGTCGTTCAGGTTCGGGTCAGACACGATGGCTGCTTCTTCCTGGATACAAAGGGTGGAACGTGCGAAAGGGGCGCCGGGGTCCGACGCCTTCCGCGTGATCAGCCGAAGACGTACTTGACGACCCGGGCGAAGCCCATGTCGAGAACGGTAACAAGACCGATCATGACGACGACGAACACGATCACCACGGAGGTGTACGTCGTGAGCTGGCTACGCGTCGGCCAGACAACCTTACGGAGTTCGGCGACGATCTGGCGGTAGAACAGCGCGAGCCGACCCAGAGGGCCCTTCTTGCCGCGCTTGCCGCCCTTCCGAGTCTTCTTCTTCGACTCGGGAGCTTCATCATCGGCATCAGGCATGTCGATGGAGCCCACGGCGTCCGTCACGCTACTCACCTGATTCCGGGTCGTGGCCGTGCCGCGCCCGGTGGAGCCGCACGGCTGTGCAATGAAGTACGTACATGCGCACACATCCTGGCGAAGGAGTGTGTAGCAGGGCCGGAGGGACTTGAACCCCCAACCGCTGGTTTTGGAGACCAGTGCTCTACCAATTGAGCTACGACCCTTGGTGGTTTCCACCAACCTACCGCATCTTCCCCGGTGACCGGGTGCAGGAACGGTGCGGCTGGTGAAGGCCAACGACAGGTGAGTGTACGTGCTCAGGGCCGCCGCGTCGAACAGACAACAACCGACCGGTCCTGTCCGGATGCTGTCCAGGTCCTGTCCGGTCCCTGAAACCCCTGCGCCGACGGCTTTCGCGGTCTGCAAGCATGGGGCCATGAGCGCTGCAACTTCACCGTCCGAGCGCCGGGTTTCCGCCCGCATCGGTGCGATCTCCGAGTCCGCGACCCTCGCCGTCGACGCCAAGGCCAAGGCCCTCAAGGCCGCCGGGCGTCCGGTGATCGGCTTCGGGGCCGGCGAACCCGACTTCCCGACGCCCGACTACATCGTCGACGCCGCGGTCGAGGCCTGCCGCAACCCGAAGTACCACCGCTACACCCCCGCAGGCGGGCTCCCCGAACTCAAGGCCGCCATCGCGGAGAAGACGCTGCGCGACTCCGGCTACGAGGTCGACGCCAGCCAGATCCTGGTGACCAACGGCGGCAAGCAGGCCATCTACGAGGCCTTCGCCGCGATCCTCGACCCGGGCGACGAGGTCATCGTCCCCGCCCCGTACTGGACCACCTACCCCGAGTCGATCCGGCTCGCCGGCGGTGTCCCGGTCGAGGTCGTCGCCGACGAGACCACCGGCTACCGGGTCTCCGTCGAGCAGCTGGAGGCCGCGCGCACCGAGAAGACCAAGGTCGTCCTGTTCGTCTCGCCGTCCAACCCGACCGGCGCGGTCTACAGCGAGGCCGACGCCGAGGCGATCGGCCGCTGGGCCGTCGAGCACGGCCTGTGGGTCCTGACCGACGAGATCTACGAGCACCTCGTCTACGGCGACGCGGTCTTCACCTCGCTCCCGGCGATCGTCCCGGAGCTGCGCGACAAGTGCATCGTCGTCAACGGCGTCGCCAAGACGTACGCGATGACCGGCTGGCGGGTGGGCTGGATCATCGGCCCCAAGGACGTCGTCAAGGCCGCGACCAACCTCCAGTCGCACGCCACCTCCAACGTCTCCAACGTCGCCCAGGTCGCCGCGCTCGCGGCCGTCTCCGGCCCGCTGGACGCGGTCGCCGAGATGCGCACCGCCTTCGACCGCCGCCGCAACCTCATCGTGCGGATGCTGAACGAGATCGACGGCGTGTTCTGCCCGGAGCCCGAGGGCGCGTTCTACGCCTACCCGGCGGTGAAGGACGTGCTCGGCAAGGAGATCCGCGGCAAGCGCCCGGCCACCACGGTCGAGCTGGCCGCCCTGATCCTGGACGAGGCGGAGGTCGCCGTCGTGCCCGGAGAGGCCTTCGGCACCCCCGGCTACCTGCGTCTTTCCTACGCACTGGGCGACAACGACCTGATCGAGGGCGTCTCGCGGATCCAGAAGCTGCTGGGCGAGGCCAAGGCCTGAGAAGCCCGCGCGTCAGTGCCCCCGGCCGCCGGAATTCCCTCCGGTCGGGGGCGCTTTTTTTGTTCGAGCAGCCCCCGGAAGGGGAAAGCGGCTACCGCTCCGGCCCGCCCGTGCGGCAGGATCTTCCGATGGAGCGTGATGTACGTCTGTTGCCCAAGGCCCACCTGCACCTGCACTTCACCGGGTCGATGCGGCCCACCACCCTGCTCGAACTCGCCGACAAGTACGGGGTCCATCTCCCCGATGCCCTGACCGGTGGGGAGCCGCCGAAACTGCGGGCGACCGACGAGCGCGGCTGGTTCCGTTTCCAGCGGCTCTACGACATCGCCCGGTCCTGCCTGCGGTCCCCCGAGGACATCCAGCGCCTGGTGCGCGAGAGCGCCCAGGAGGACGTCGCGGACGGCTCCGGCTGGCTGGAGATCCAGGTCGACCCCACCTCGTACGCCCCGCTGCTCGGCGGGCTGATCCCGGCCATCGAGATCATCCTGGACGCCGTGGACAGCGCCTCCCGGGACACCGGCCTGGACATGCGCGTGGTGATCGCCGCCAACCGGATGAAGCACCCGCTGGACGCCCGCACGCTGGCCCGGCTCGCCGTGCGGTACGCCGACCGGGGCGTCGTCGGCTTCGGGCTCTCCAACGACGAGCGGCGCGGGATGGCCCGTGACTTCGACCGGGCCTTCGCCATCGCCCGGGACGGCGGTCTGCTGGCGGCTCCGCACGGCGGGGAGCTGTCGGGGCCCTCCAGCGTGCGCGACTGCCTCGACGACCTGGACGCCTCGCGGATCGGCCACGGGGTGCGGGCGGCCGAGGACCCCCGGCTGCTGCGCAGGCTCGCCGAGCGGCAGATCACCTGCGAGGTGTGCCCGTCGTCCAATGTGGCGCTCGGCGTCTACGAGAAGCCCGCCGATGTCCCCCTGCGCACTCTGTTCGACGCGGGCGTGCCGATGGCGCTGGGAGCGGACGATCCGCTGCTGTTCGGTTCCCGGCTGGCCGCCCAGTACGAGCTGGTGCGCCGCCACCACGGCTTCACCGACGAGGAGCTGGCCGAGCTGGCCCGCCAGTCGGTGCGCGGATCGGCGGCCCCCGCGGACGTACGGGAGAAGCTGCTGTCCGGGATCGACGACTGGCTGGCTAACTGATCCCGGCCAGGAGCGTACGGGCGAGGGAGGCGGCGAAGTCGTCCAGGGGCGGCGGGGGTTGGCCGCCGGGCAGTGTGGAGTAGGCGAAGGCCCGCTGGGCGCAGGCGCCCAGCAGCAGGGAGGCGGCGGCGTAGGTGTCCACGCCGGCCCGGACACGGCCCGCACCCTGCTCGGCGCGCAGATAGGTGTCGAGCTGCTGGATCGGCAGGTGGGGCCCGGACTCCACGCCTCCCACGCCCTGCTCGTGGCGGCGCTTGAGCTGGGGTTCGGCGTACAGGGACGCGGCCATGGGGAAGGTCTGCTCGTAGAACAGGGCGGCATGGCGGGCGATGTCGGTGAGGTTGCCCTCGACGCTGCCTTCGCCGGCGGTCAGTTCGTCGAGGAGGCCGATGAGCCGGGGCAGCCGCTCCGCCAGAACGGTGACGAACAGCTCCTCCTTGCCGGAGAAGTATTTGTAGAGCGCCGCCTCCGAGCAGCCGGCCGCCTTGGCGATCTCCTTGGTGGTGGTCCGGGCGAGGCCGATGGACAGCATCAGCTCGTACGCCGCGTCGACGATCCGGACGCGGGCGGGCTTCTGGTCCATGCGAGCTCCAACAGGCCGTGACCCGGCATTCTTGACGACCGGGTGGAAGGTCACCCACTCTAGAGGTTAGTAAACACTCACCCACTCCAGAGGGGCGCGCTATGAAGATCACCGTGTTCGGGGCGACCGGGGGTGTCGGCCAGGAGATCACGGGCCAGGCCCTTGAGGCGGGCCACGAGGTGACCGTCGTGGTCCGGGACCCGGACCGGCTCCCGGAGGCGCTGGACCGCGCGGCGCTGCACGGTGTCGTCCGGCTGGACGACGAGGCGGCGGTGCGGGCGGCGGTGGCGGGGCGCGACGCGGTGCTCTCGGGGCTGGGTGCGCGCGGCCGGAAGGCGAACGGCGTCGCCGAGCGGCTCACCGGGCGGATCGTGTCGGCGATGGAGGCCGAGGGCACCCGGCGGCTGCTGGCGGTGAGCGCGGTGCCGGTCGGGCCGAAGGCGGCGGGCGATCCGCTGACCGACCGCCTG
This sequence comes from Streptomyces globisporus, assembly GCA_014649555.1. Taxonomy (GTDB): domain Bacteria; phylum Actinomycetota; class Actinomycetes; order Streptomycetales; family Streptomycetaceae; genus Streptomyces; species Streptomyces globisporus. Next base: position 1,052,553 of record BMTG01000001.1, read on the forward strand.
TCGCTCAAGCTGGTCAGGGCGGTGTTCGCGGATCTGTACGCCGATCTCGCCCGGATGGAGGCGGTGCTGGCCGCCGGCGCGACGGACTGGACCGCGGTGCGCCCGCCGAGGCTGACGGACGGGCCGCGCACGGGTGTCTACCGCAAGGTCGTGGGCGGCACGCCGCGCAGCAGCCGGATCATCTCCCGGGCCGACGTGGCGCACGCGATGCTCGCCCTGATCGACGACCCCGCGACCGTGAAGCAGGGCGTGGGCATCGCGTACTGAGCGCGTACGCCCCGCCGGTCGCCGTGCTACAGGCTGACGCCCACCGTCACCGGCTCGTTGACCAGGGTGACGCCGAAGGCCTCGTGCACTCCGGCGACGACCTCGCGGGCCAGGGCGAGCAGGTCCTCGGTGGTGGCCGCGCCCCGGTTGGTGAGGGCGAGGGTGTGCTTGGTGGAGATCCGGGCGGGGCCACTGCCGTACCCCTTGGTGAATCCGGCCCGGTCGATCAGCCAGGCCGCCGAGGTCTTGGTGCGGCCGTCCTCGGCGGGGAACGCCGGGGGCGTCACGTCCGGCCCGAGGCGGTCGTGGACCCGGCCGAGGAATTCCTGGAACGCGGCCGGTTCGAGGATCGGGTTGGTGAAGAAGGACCCCGCGGACCAGGTGTCGTGATCCTCCGCGTCCAGCACCATGCCCTTGCCCGCGCGCAGTCGCAGGACGGTCTCGCGGGCGGCCGGCAGCGGGACGCGGTCGCCCTGCTCGACGCCCATGGCCCTGGCCGTTTCGGGGTATTTGAGGGGCGCGGAAAGCCCGTCTGCCTCTTCCAGCTCGAATCGGACACGCAGCACCACGAAGCGGTCGGGTTCGGCCTTGAAGCGGCTGTGACGGTACGAGAACGCGCACTCCGTGTTCGGAATCGTCACGGTCTCCTGGGTGCGCCGGTCGTAGGCGACGACCTCCGTGATGGTGGAGGACACCTCCTGTCCGTACGCGCCGACGTTCTGAATGGGTGTCGCGCCCGCGGATCCGGGGATGCCCGCCAGGCACTCGATGCCCGCGAGGCCCGCCTCGACGGTCCGGGCGACGGCGTCGGTCCACACCTCTCCGGCCGCCAGCTCCAGTGACGTACCGGAGAGCTCGAAGCCCTTGGTGGCGATACGCAGCGCGGTGCCGTCGAAGCCCTTGTCCCCGATGACCAGGTTGGAGCCGCCGCCGATGACCAGCAGCGGGGTGCCGCTCGCGTCGGCCTCGCGGACGGCGGCGATCACCTCGGCATCGGTCGTGGCGGTCAGCAGCCGGGCGGCGGGGCCGCCGAGCCGGAAGGTGGTCAGGGGGGCGAGGGGGGCGTCGTGGAGTTCCTGCACGGGGACAAGAGTACGGTCCGCGCCCCCGCCACTCGTGCGGGGCCACGGACCGTACGCCGGGGTCCGGCGGCTCGGACGGCCGTGTCTCAGGCGAGCCGGACCACGGCCCGGGACATCCCCAGCACCTTCTTGCCGTCGCACATCGCGACCAGGTTCACCCGGACCAGGTTGTCGTCCAGCTTCGCCGCGACCTTGCCACTGACCTCGATCAGCGCGCCCTTGTCGTCGTTGGGCACGACGACCGGCTTGGTGAACCGCACCCCGTAGTCGACGACCGCGCCCGGGTCGCCGGCCCAGTCCGTGACGACCCGGACCGCCTCGGCCATCGTGAACATGCCGTGCGCGATCACATCCGGCAGTCCGACCTCGCGCGCGAACTTCTCGTTCCAGTGGATCGGGTTGAAGTCGCCCGAGGCGCCCGCGTACTGCACGAGCGTGGCCCGGGTGACCGGGAACGACTGCGCCGGCAGCTCGGTGCCGACCTCGACCGACCCGTAAGAGACCTTCGCCGTCATCACGCCTCCTCGGCGGCGCGCGCCACCAGCTTCGTGACCGCCGTGACCACCAGCTCGCCGGCCTCGTCGTGCACATCCCCGCGAATGTCGAGAACGTCGTTGCCCGCCAGGGACTTGATGCTCTCGATCGTCGACGTGACCGTCAGCCGGTCCCCCGCCCGCACCGGACGCACGTAACGGAACTTCTGGTCCCCGTGGACCACGCGGCTGTAGTCCAGGCCCAGCTGCGGGTCCTGCACCACCACTCCGGCGGCCCGGTAGGTGATCGAGAAGACGAACGTGGGCGGCGCGATCACATCGGCGTGACCGAGCGCACGGGCGGCTTCCCGGTCGACGTACGCCGGGTGGGTGTCGCCCACCGCCTCGGCGAACTCGCGGATCTTCTCCCGGCCGACCTCGTACGCCGGAGTGGGCGGATAGGTCCGCCCCACGAAGGACTGGTCGAGCGCCATGAGCTCGCTACCTCCTGAGAAACCTGGTGAAAGACGAACAAGGGCACGCCCCCGTGCGGGGAGCGACCTCATACAACGACACGAGGCCGCCCCCAGAGGGGACGGCCTCGTGTACGAGCCTGATTCAGCGCGTTTCGCGGTGCGCGGTGTGCGAGTTGCAGCGCGGGCAGTGCTTCTTCATCTCAAGACGGTCCGGGTTGTTACGCCGGTTCTTCTTGGTGATGTAGTTCCGCTCCTTGCACTCCACGCAGGCCAGCGTGATCTTCGGGCGGACGTCGGTGGCAGCCACGTGAGTGCTCCTTGGACGGACGTTGGACGGATGAACGCATAAAAGGGTAGCCGATCGAAGGACCGACCCAACAATCGGCTACCGTTAGTAGCGGTGACCGGACTTGAACCGGTGACACAGCGATTATGAGCCGCTTGCTCTACCGACTGAGCTACACCGCTTTGATGATGAGTCCCCCCGCCGAAGCGGGGTTTCCCGATCACCAGAGCCCCAATGCGGAATCGAACCGCAGACCTTCTCCTTACCATGGAGACGCTCTACCGACTGAGCTATTGGGGCGAGCGATGAAGACATTACACGGTCCTCGGCCGGTTGCCCAAATCCGTTTGTCCGGCATCCTCCGGCCCCCCGTCCGAGGCCTCCCACACCCCCTGATCAGGGCTTGATCCAGGACGCGTCCGCCTGCGGACCCGGCCCGGGCCGCAGCCGACGCAGGCGCACCGGTACGACTATTCCGCTCCTCCCGGAAGCCGCCCCCACACGCCCCTAGGGTGTGGTCACTCCGTGTGATCTTGCACCCCTCCCAGGAGCGCGATGCCTGACAGCCAGCCACGGCGGCCCGACGACAACGCGCCCGACAGCGCCGACGCAGCCACCACCGCCGACACCCCCGCCCTCGTCCTCGGCGGCGCCCGCCTCGCCGACGGCCGGGCCGTGGACGTACGCCTGAGCGGCGGCCGGATCGAGGCCGTCGGCACCGCGGGCAGCCTCACCGCCCGCGGCCCCCGGATCGACCTCCGCGGCTATCTGCTGCTCCCCGCCCCGGCCGAACCCCACGCCCACGGCGACACCGCCCTCACCGCGGACAGTCTGGGCCCCGACAGCCCGGGCCCCGCGTCCCACCGCTCCGAGGACATCCAGCGCCGCGCCACGGAGGCGGCCCTCCTCCAGCTCGGCCACGGCGCCACCGCCCTGCGCACCCACGTGCGTGTCGGCGACGTCCAGGGCCTCGCCCCGCTCGAAGCCGTCCTGCAGACCCGGCGCGCCCTGCGCGGCCTCGCCGACGTGCTGCCCGTCGCGGTCCCCCGGCTCCTCACCGGCATCGCCGGAGCGGACAGCCTCGCGATGCTCAGGGACGCGGTGAAGATGGGCGCGGCCGTCGTCGGCGGCTGCCCCGACCTCGACCCCGACCCCACGGGCTACACCGAAGCCGTCCTGGAGATCGCCGCCGAGCACGGCTGCCCCGTGGACCTGCACACCGACGCCGACGACCCCGCCCGGCTGACCAGGCTCGCCGCGATGGCCTCGGGGCTGCGCCCGGGTGTCGCCCTCGGCCCCTGCGCCGGTCTGGCCCACCTGCCCCTGGACGCCGCGGCCCGCGCCGCCGACCGGCTCGCCGCCGCCGGGATCACCGTGGTCTGCCTGCCCCAGGGCGGCTGCGCCGGTTCCGAGCGCCGTACGACCGCCCCCGTACGCCTTCTGCGCTCCGCCGGCGTGCACGTCACGGCGGGCAGCGGCGCGCTGCGGGACACGGCCAACCCGGTCGGCCGCGGCGATCCCCTCGAAGCCGCCTACCTCCTCGCCTCGCAGGCGGGGCTGCGCGCCGAGCAGGCGTACGCCCTGGTCTCCACGAGCGCCCGTGCGACCCTCGGCCTGCCCGACGTGCGCGTCGAGGCGGGCTTCCCAGCCGAACTCCTCGCCGTACGCGGCGAACGGCTCTCCGCGGCGCTCTCCCTCGCGTACAGCCGCATCGTCATCCACCGCGGCCGGATCGTGGCCCGTACCAGCGCCGTACGCGAGTACTGCGACTCCGACGCCGACCCCACCGCGGGCCTCGGCGGCCTTCCGCGCCAGGGCCGGCCCGACCCCGGCGCCGGGCCGAGGAACTGAGCACGACCCGGTCCCCGGGCGTACCGTCGAAAGTATGCGCACTGTCATCGCAGGTGGACATGGAAAGATCGCACTGCGGCTGGAGCGGCTGCTCGCCGCACGCGGGGATGAAGCCGTAGGGATCATCCGCAAGCCCCAACAGAGTCAGGACCTGACCGACGCCGGCGCCGAACCCGCCGTGCTGGACCTCGAATCGGCCACCGTGGAGCAGACCGCCGAGGTGCTGCGCGGCGCGGACGCGGCCGTCTTCGCGGCGGGCGCCGGGCCGAACAGCGGCATCGCCCGCAAGGACACCGTCGACCGTGACGCGGCCGTGCTGTTCGCCGACGCGGCCGAGGCGGCGGGCGTCCGCCGCTTCCTCATCGTCTCCTCCATGGGCGCCGACCCCGACCACCCGGGCGACGAGGTATTCGACGTGTATCTGCGGGCCAAGGGCGCCGCGGACGCGGCCGTACGTTCCCGCACCGCGCTGGACTGGACGATTCTGCGCCCCGGCATGCTGACCGACGACGCGGGCACCGGCCAGATCCTCCTGGCCGCCTCGACGGGCCGTGGCCCGATCCCCCGCGACGACGTGGCGGCCACGCTGCTGGAGCTGCTGGACACTCCGGCGACGGCGGGCCTCACCCTGGAGGTGATCTCGGGGAATGTGCCGGTGGCGGAGGCCGTGAAGGACGTCGCGGGCAACTGATCCGCTGATCCTCACGGGGCCGTACGCCCGGAACTCCCCGCCCGGACAACGAGAAAGCCCCCGACCGGAGAACCGGTCGGGGGCTTTGTTCGCGTGGCGGCGCCAGGGTTCGAACCTGGGTAGGCTGAGCCGGCAGATTTACAGTCTGCTCCCTTTGGCCACTCGGGCACACCGCCTCGAACGACGCGTTGGATCTCGTGGTGAGCTCCTTGGCGACGACGTAAACAATACCCGATGGCCAGGGGTGCTCCGCCACCTCATTGATCAGCGCCCGGAGGGTGCGGCGGTGGCTAGGCTTTGGCCTGTATCCCCACGCACATTCGACGCAAGGAGCCACACGTCATGGCCGACTCCAGTTTCGACATCGTCTCGAAGGTCGAGCGGCAGGAGGTCGACAACGCCCTCAACCAGGCCGCCAAGGAGATCTCCCAGCGCTACGACTTCAAGGGCACGGGAGCCTCGATCTCGTGGTCGGGCGAGAAGATCCTGATGGAGGCGAACGGCGAGGAGCGCGTCAAGGCCATCCTCGACATCTTCCAGTCCAAGCTGATCAAGCGCGGCATCTCGCTGAAGTCGCTGGACGCCGGCGAGCCGCAGCTCTCCGGCAAGGAGTACAAGATCTTCGCCACGATCGAGGAGGGCATCTCCCAGGAGAACGCCAAGAAGGTGGCGAAGACGATCCGCGACGAGGGCCCTAAGGGCGTAAAGGCGCAGGTCCAGGGCGACGAGCTGCGCGTCAGCTCGAAGAGCCGGGACGACCTCCAGGCCGTTCAGGCGCTGCTGAAGGGCAAGGACTTCGAGTTCGCGATCCAGTTCGTGAACTACCGGTAGTCACGGCAGTCGACTGCCGTACGCAGCGGGGGCACACCGCCGAGGCCGACCTCGACGGCGTGCCTCTCCGTGTTTCCGGCCCGTGGGGGACGTACGGAGCGCGCGGACGCGATGTCCGAATACCGCCGGTGACGGTGGGGCGGACGGGAGCAGACTGGCCGTACGGACCGGGGAAGTGAGAAGGCATGACGACGACGGTGTACGCGCGGGTGGAGAGCCCGCTGGGCGAGTTGCTGCTGGTCGGCGAGGTGCCGGCGGCGGACGGACCGGATACGGCCGAGGGTGTCCGGCTGCGTTCGTTGTCCGTGCCCGGCCAGAAGGGCGGCGTGGCCGTCCAGGACGGCTGGCGGCACGCCCTCGAGGCGTTCACGGACGTCGCCCGGCAGTTGGAGGCGTACTTCGCGGGGCGTTCGACGCGGTTCGACGTGCCGGTGGCCGAGGGCCTGGGCACGGAGTTCCAGCGGCGGGTCTGGGCGGTGCTGGAGTCGATCCCGTACGGGAGCACGGTGTCGTACGGGGAGGTCGCGGCACAGGTCGGCGCCTCGGGCGCGGGGGTACGGGCCGTGGGCACGGCGATCGGGCGCAATCCGCTGCTGGTCGTGCGGCCGTGCCACCGGGTGATCGGGGCGGACGGGGCGCTGCGGGGGTACGCGGGCGGGCTGGAGCGGAAGAAGCTGCTGCTGGGGATCGAGGGTGGGGCGGGGCGGTCCGAGCCGTGACGCCTCCGTTCCCGCCGCCCTCCGACGGCCCTTCCTCCGACGGCCTCTCCTCGGACAACCCCTCTTCGGACGGCCCTTCCTCCGACGGGCTTTTCCGGCGGCCGCGTACGGTCGTGGCGCCGGGGGCCGTTCATGTGCCGGAGTGGCTTTCGGTGGAGCAGCGGGCGGAGTTGGTTGTGGCGTGCCGTCAGTGGGCGCAGGGGCCGGTCCCGTTGCGGCACACCGTGCTGCCGGGCGGCGGGGTGATGTCGGTGCGGACGGTGTGCCTGGGGTGGCACTGGCAGCCGTACCGGTACGCGCGTACGGCTGACGATGTGAACGGCGCCCGGGTGGCCGCTTTCCCTGACTGGCTGGGCGACCTGGGGCGGGCGGCGGTGGCCGAGGCGTACGGGGACGAGGACGCGGCACAGGCGTTCGCGCCGGACACCGCGCTGATCAACTTCTATGACGACACCGCGCGGATGGGGATGCACCAGGACAAGGAGGAGCGGTCGAGCGCTCCTGTGGTGTCGTTGAGCATCGGGGCGAGGTGCGTGTTCCGCTTCGGGAACACGGAGGGACGCGGGCAGCCTTACACGGATGTGGAGTTGGCGTCCGGGGATCTGTTCGTCTTCGGCGGGCCGTCGCGGTTCGCGTTCCACGGGGTGCCGAAGGTGTACACGGGAACGGCCGACCCGGCAGCGGGGCTACGGGTCGGCCGGTTGAATCTGACGCTGCGGGAGACCGGGATGGCGTCGGGGAACGCGTAGGTAGAGCGTGGCCCGCCCTGGTCGGCGGCGGTCAGCGGCGGTCGCGGGAGTGGCCGAACAGCAGCCGGTAGGCGATCAGCAGGACCAGGGAGCCGGCGATGGCGGCGATCCAGGTCGCGGTGTCGTAGAAGTCGTTGCTGATAGGGCGGTCGAGGACCTGGCTGGAGAGCCAGCCGCCGACGAAGGCCCCGGCGATGCCGATGAGGGTGGTGCCGATGATGCCGCCCGGGTCGCGTCCCGGGAGGAGGATCTTGGCTATGAGTCCGGCGAGCAGGCCGAGAATGATCCAACTGATGATGCCCATGTCGCTGCCCCTACCCCTTGCTTCGTCTTGGAATCCAAGACGCGGCGGGCAGGTGTTCGGTTCCTCGGGGTCGCCGGACTCGGCCGGTCAGCGGGTGGCGAAGGGCTGGTCCGAGGGGACGATCTCCTTGCCGAAGGGCATGAGGGAGACGGGGATCAGCTTGAAGTTGGCGATGCCCAGGGGGATCCCGATGATGGTGATGCACAGCGCGATGCCGGTGGTGATGTGGCCGAGAGCGAGCCACCAGCCGGCGAGGACCAGCCAGAGGACGTTGCCCACGCAGGACGGTGAACCCGCGTCCCGGCGATCGACGACGGTGTAGCCGAACGGCCAGAGGGCGTAGACGCCGATCCGGAAGGCGGCCACGCCGAAGGGGATGCCGATGATGGTGATGCAGAGCAGGACGCCCGCGAGCAGGTAGCCGAGGAACATCCAGAATCCGCAGAGAATCAGCCAGATGATGTTCAGGATGGTTTTCACGGGCGATGACCTGCCATCTGTTCGAGTCGGGCGATGCGCTCCGCCATCGGCGGGTGCGTCGAGAACATTTTCGCCATCCCCCGACCGGGGCGGAAGGGATTCGCGATCATCATGTGGCTCGCGGTCTCGATCCTGGGCTCGGGCGGCAGCGGGAGCTGTTTCGTCCCGGCGTCGAGCTTGCGCAGGGCACTGGCGAGCGCCAGCGGGTCACCGGTGAGCTGGGCTCCGGAGGCGTCGGCCTCGTACTCCCGGGAGCGGCTGACGGCGAGCTGGATGACGGAGGCGGCGAGCGGGCCCAGGATCATGATCAGGAGCATGCCGAGGAGGCCGGGCCCCTCGTCGTCGTTGGAGCGGCCCACCGGGATGAGCCAGGCGAAGTTGACCAGGAACATCACGACGGAGGCGAGGGCTCCGGCGACGGACGAGATGAGGATGTCCCGGTTGTAGACATGGCTGAGCTCATGGCCGAGGACGCCGCGCAGCTCGCGTTCGTCGAGGATCTGGAGGATGCCCTCGGTGCAGCAGACCGCGGCGTTGCGCGGGTTGCGCCCGGTGGCGAAGGCGTTGGGCGCCTGGGTCGGGGAGATGTAGAGGCGCGGCATGGGCTGACGGGCAGCCGTGGAGAGCTCGCGCACGATGCGGTAGAGCTGCGGCGCCTCGAACTCGCTGACAGGGCGGGCGCGCATGGCCCGCAGAGCCAGCTTGTCGCTGTTCCAGTACGCGTACGCGTTGGTGCCGACGGCGACCAGGAGCGCGACGATCAGTCCCGTACGTCCGAAGAAGCTGCCGATGACGATGATGAGTGCGGACAGTCCCCCGAGGAGTACGGCGGTCTTGAGCCCGTTGTGCCGGCGGTGCACGGTACGCCCTCCAAGTGGTGCAGCAGGGGAACCCTTTGCATGGTGGTGCTCCACTCCCCAGTGGAGCCTCCTGTACTGGTCAACGCCAGGCGAGAGGAGCTAGTTCCCTTGTGCGTGCGGCCGGAGGGCGGGGCTGTGCCGCGTGTTCGCGCCGGTCGGGCCGCCGGCCCCGTGCGGAGTGACGCTGGGCCGTAAGGGTGGCGGCGGGCCGTCCTGGTGGTGCGGGGTGACTCGGTGGGGCGCGGTGACCCGGTGGGTCAGTGCTGCTGCGCGGGGAGCTTGGCGAGGGAGAGGGCCTCGGAGTCGGGCTCGACCTCACTGGTGCAGTGGCCGCAGCGGGAGGCGACGGCGGGGATCTCGCTGAAGCAGCGCGGGCAGTCGCGGAGGGCGGCCTTGATGTCGACGGCCTCTTCCTTCGCGAAGCGGTTCTGGACCTTGGCCATGGGGACCACGACGCAGAAGTAGAGGACCGCGGCGGTGATGATGAAGGCGATGGCGGCGCTGACGAAGAGGCCGTAGGGGAAGTCGACTCCGTCGACCGTGTAGTGGGCCTTGCTGAAGTCGCCGGTGCCGCGGGTGGCGAGACCGATGAGCGGGGTGATGAAGGCGTTGCTGAAGCCGGTGACGACCGCGGTGAAGGCGGCACCGACGGCGAGACCGATCGCCATCGAGATGACGTTCCCGCGCAGGATGAAGTCCTTGAACCCGTTCAGCACTGCTCTCGCTCCTCGATTTCCCCGACGTGTGCACGCCGAATACGTGACGTATGCACCCAAGACCATGCCCTGCGGCGGGCGCCGTGGGCAAACCGGTCCTGCGGGGTCGGGCGCCCTCAGAAAAGGCTGACGGCGGCGAAGCGCAGGACGGCCTGCGGGGCCCCGGAAAGCAGGATTCCGGCGGCGGATGTGAGGACGATCGCCGTGGTGAGCGGGGTGGGCGCGCGGAATCGGCGGGGCGGGGCGGAGGCCGGGGATCCGGTGTCCGGCCCGGCCGTTTCCGGGGCCCCGTCCGGCGCGCGGAAGAGGATCGCGGTCCACTGAAGGTAGTAGTAGAGAGCGATCACCACGTTGACGGCCATGACGACGGCGAGCCAGCCGAGGCCCGCGTCGACCGCCGCCGAGAAGACGGTGACCTTCGCGAAGAGCCCGATGATGCCGGGCGGCAGTCCGGCCAGGCAGAGCAGGAAGAACCCGAGGGCCAGGGCGGCGAGGGGCCGGGTGGCGTACAGGCCCCGGTAGTCGGAGAGCCGGTTGCCGGGGTGCGTACGGGCGACGAGGGCGGCGACCGCGAACGCGCCCAGGTTCACCACCGCGTACATGAGGGCGTACGCCACGGTGGAGCCGATCTGTTCGTCGCTGGAGTACGCGGCGGCGGCGATCGGGACCAGGAGGTAGCCGGCCTGGGCGACGGAGGACCAGGCGAGAAGGCGGACGGCGCTGCGGGCGCGGGTGGCGTTCTGGCGGAGGGCGGCGACGTTGCCGACGGTCATGGTGAGCGCGGCCAGAACGGCGAGGGCGGGTCCCCAGACGTCCGCATAGGAGGGGAACGCGATGACGGTCACCAGAATGAGGCCCGAAAACCCTACGGCCTTCCCCACCACGGAGAGATACGCGGCGATCGGGAGGGGCGCGCCGACGTAGGTGTCGGGGACCCAGAAGTGGAAGGGCGCGGCGGCCGTCTTGAAGGCGAAGCCGACAAGCGTCAGGGCCACCCCGGTCTTGGCGAGGGTGTCGAGGACCGGGGACACGTCGTCGAGACGGTCGGCGATCTCGGTGAGGTGCAGGGTGCCGGTGGCCGCGTAGACGAAGCTGACGCCGAGCAGCATGACGGCGGTGGCGACGACGGAGGAGAGGAAGAACTTCAGCGCGGCCTCGGAGGAGCGCCGGTCGCCGCGCTTGATGCCGACGAGGGCGAACGCGGGCAGGGAGGCGACTTCGAGGGCGACGACGAGCGTGGCGAGGTCACGGGAGGCGGGCAGCAGGGCCGCTCCCGAGGCGGAGGCCAGGAGCAGGAACCAGTACTCCCCCGCCGGCAGCTTGCGGGTGTCGTCGAGCGAGAGCAGGACGGTGAGGAACGCGCCGCCGAGGACGAGTGCCTGGATGACGACGGTGAAGTGGTCGGCGGTGTAGCTGCACGCCTGGGCGCCGGTGGTGACGCAGAAGGTGGACCGGTCACCGGAGCGCAGGGGGATCAGGAACGCCAGGGCGGCGGCGAGCGCGGTAAGGGTGGCGTACCCGAGGAGCCGTTTGCGGTGGGCGGGCAGGAACAGGTCGGCGACGAGGACGACCAGGGCGGCCAGCGCGGTGAGGGTGGGGGGCGCGATGGCGAGCCAGTCGATGGACTGGACGACGCTGGGGACGTCGGCCGCGACGAGGCTTCCGGCGGTGTCGCCCGTGCCGGGTGCCGTCGTGGCCTGGGCGTGCGCGAGGAGGCTTGTGGCGGTGGTGCTGAGGTCCGCGGTCACGACTTGCCTCCTGCGAGAAGCTGCTGCACGGCGGGGTCGGTGAGGCCGAGGAGGACGGCGGGCCAGAGGCCGGCGACGACGGTGAGCGCGGCGAGCGGGGTCCAGGCGGCGGCTTCGTACGGGTGGATGTCGGCGAGCTGCGGGGTGGTGGCCGTACGGGGGCCGGCGCTCCCGGACGACGGGGAACCGGCGGCTCCGGACTGCGGGGAGCCGTCCGCCGTTCGAGGAGCGTGCTCGTCGGGCGACAGCCGGGAGTGGGGCGCGTGCTCGCCCATGCAGACGCGGCGGACGACGATGAGCATGTACGCGGCGGTGAGCAGGGTGCCGAACGCCCCGATGGCCATGAAGGTGCGGAACGCGGGGCGGCTGAGGCCTTCGGCCGGGCTGTACGCGCCGAACAGGGTGAGCATCTCGCCCCAGAATCCGGCGAGTCCGGGCAGGCCGAGCGAGGCGACGGCGGCGAAGGCGAGCAGCGCGCCGAGGCGGGGGGCCCGGCCGTAGAGGGCGGCTCCGGTCGCTCCGGCGAGGGTGTCGAGGTCGGCGGTGCCGTAGCGGTCCTTGATCGCGCCGACCAGGAAGAACAACAGGCCGGTGATGAGGCCGTGGGCGATGTTGGCGAAGAGCGCGCCGTTGACTCCGGTGGGGGTCATGGTGGCGATGCCGAGCAGGACGAAGCCCATGTGGCCGACGGACGAGTACGCGATGAGCCGCTTGAGGTCGCCCTTGACTCCGGTACGGGCCAGGGCCAGGCAGGCGAGGGACCCGTAGACGATGCCGACGACGGCGAACGCGGCGAGGTAGGGCGCGAAGGTGCGCATGCCGTCCGGCGCGACGGGGAGCAGGATCCGGACGAATCCGTACGTTCCCATCTTCAGCAGGACGCCCGCGAGGAGGACGGATCCGACGGTCGGGGCGGCGGTGTGGGCGTCGGGCAGCCAGGTGTGCAGGGGCCACATCGGGGTCTTCACCGCGAGCCCGAGACCGATCGCGAGTACGGCGATGACCTGCACGGATGTGGTGAGGCCGCGGCCGTTGTCAGTGGCGAGTGCCACCATGTCGAATGTGCCGCTCTTCAGCCCGATGAGGAGAAGGCCGAGCAGCATGACGACCGAGCCGAGCAGCGTGTAGAGGATGAACTTCCAGGCGGCGGACTGTCGTTGGTCGCCGCCCCAGCGATTGATGAGGAAGTACATCGGGATGAGGACCATCTCGAAGGCGAGGAAGAAGAGCAGCAGATCGAGGACGGCGAAGGTGGCGAGGGTGCCGGACTCCAGGACGAGCACGAGGGCGACGAACGCCTTCGGTGAGGGGCCCGCGGGCAGCTTGAAGTAGCTGTACAGCGCGCAGAGGAAGGTCAGCAGCGCGGTCAGGACCAGGAGGGGGAGCGAGATGCCGTCGATGCCGAGGTGGATGCGGACGTCGAGCGCCGGGATCCAGCTGATGTCGGTGGTCGCCTGCATCGTGGCGGGGTGGTCGTGGTCGAAGCCGGCGGCCAGGGCGATCGCGGCGACGAGGACGGCGCCGGTGACGGTCACGCCGTGGCGGAGCACGGCCTGGTCGGGGTTCTTCCCCTTGAGCCCGGGCGGCGCGGGGAGCAGGGCCGCGAGGGCGCCGAGGAGCGGGGCGACGACGATGAACGCCAGAAGGAACTGCATCACGGACGGGCTGATATCGATCACGGTCACGACCCCGCGTTGACGTTGGCGAAGACGACGGCGGCGATCGCCAGGGCGAGGGACCCGGCGAGCAGGGCGCTGACGTAGGTCTGCACGTTGCCGGTCTGGGCCCGGCGGACGGCGGTGCCGAGGAGGCGGGTGACGGTGCCCGTTCCGTTGACGTAGGTGTCCACGACCTCGCGGTCCAGGAAGCGGACGAGGCGGGCGGCTGCCCGGACGGGCCGGACGAACAGCGCCGTGTACAGGGCGTCGAGGTGGAACCCGGTGACCGCGTGGCGGTGCAGCGGGCCCAGGAGGAGCCTGCCGGGGTCGGCCGGGTCGGAGGCGTCCGCGATGGTGCCGTAGGCGGCGGTGTGGGACGTCATGGCCTCGGCTTCGACGAGAGCGGGTTCGGCGCCCGGGTGGGCGGCCACGGCTCCGATGGGGGTGCGGGCGGCGAGGGCGGTGGTGTGCCGCCAGGCTCCGAAGGTGACGAGGCCGCCGACGAGCGTGACGCCGGTGGCGAGGACGGCGGTGGTGAGGGACGGCGTGAGGGCGTGCCCGTCGAACCAGTCGCCGAGCAGGCCGGCGGTGAGGCCGAAGCCGATGGTGGGGACGGCCAGGATCCACAGGACGGAGGTCATGGCGAGAGGCTGCTTGCCGTGGTCGGGGACTTCGGCCCCGCGGCCGCGGAAGGCGAGGAGCCAGAGGCGTACGGCGTAGGAGGCGGTCAGGACGGCGGCGAGGAGCCCGGCGACCAGGATCGTCCAGCCTGCGGCGGCCGGGGCGACGGTCCGGTCCCCCAGCGCGGTGTGCTCGGCGGCGACGAGGACGGCTTCCTTGGAGAAGAAGCCGGCGAACGGCGGGATGGCGGCCAGCGCGAGGAGCGCGACGGTCATCGTCCAGTAGGCGTCCGGGATCCGGCGTGCGAGGCCGCTCATCCGGGACATGGCGGCGAGCGAGTTGGTGCCCGCGGCGTGGATGACGACGCCCGCGGCCAGGAAGAGGACGGCTTTGAACGCACCGTGCGAGATCAGGTGGAAGACGGCCGCGCCCCGGTCGCCGACGGCGAGGGCGCCCGACATGTAGCCGAGCTGACCGATCGTCGAGTAGGCGAGGACGCGTTTGATGTCGTCCTGGGCGAGGGCGGCGAGCCCGGACCCGATCATCGTGACGGCGGCCATCACGGCGAGGACGACGAGCGCCGCGCCGGAGGCCGCGAAGACGGGCAGCAGGCGGGCCACGAAGTAGATACCGGCGGCGACCATCGTCGCGGCGTGGATGAGCGCGGAGACGGGGGTGGGGCCGGCCATGGCGTCGGGCAGCCAGGTGTGCAGGGGGAACTGCGCCGACTTGCCCGCGACGCCCGCGAGGAGCAGCAGGGCGATGAGCGTGGGGTGCTCAAGACCGCCGTTGGCGACGGCGGCGAGGATCTTGGTGATCCGGAAACTACCGGTGTCGGCGGCGAGCGCGAACAGGCCGATCAGGAAGGGGACATCGCCGAGCTTGGTGACCAGGAAGGCTTTGAGGGAGGCGGCCCGGGCCTCGGGCGTCTCCCAGTAGTGGCCGACGAGGAAGTACGAGCAGATGCCCATGATCTCCCAGCCGACCAGGAGCACCATCAGGTCGCCGGAGTAGACGACCAGGAGCATCGCGGAGGTGAAGAGGGAGACGAGGGCCGCGTAGGAGGGATAGCGGGGGTCGTCGCGGAGGTAGGCCGTGGAGTAGAGCTGGACGCAGGTGGCGACGACGGTGACGAGGACGGCCACCAGCACGGCGAAGCCGTCGAGGTGCAGCGCCAGGTCGATCGGGACCGAGCCGGTGGGCGTCAGCTGGGTTGCGGCGTCGATCGCCCGGCCGCCGCCCTGACGGACGGCGACCAGCCCGGCGAGCACAGCCGCGGTGAGGGTCGGGAGGATCGCCAGCGGGCGGACGAAGCCGGGGGCGGTGCGGCCGACGGCGAGCCCGGCGAGGGCGCCGAGGAACGGGAGGAGGGGGACGAGGGCGGCGAGGGTCGTGGTGGTCACGTGGTGGCCCCTGCCTTCTTGGTCTTTCCTGTTTTCCCGTCTGCCCGGTCGGGGGCCGTCTCGGCGCCGTCGGTTTCCGCGCCGTCGGCCTCTGCGGTGTCGGGGAGCGTTTCCGCCTCGTCCGTCTCGGCGGTGTCGCGGAGCCGGTCGATGTCGGAGGTGCCCCGGTTGCGGTAGACGGCCAGGACGATCGCGAGGCCGATGCCGATCTCGGCGGCGGCGATGGCGATGGTGAAGAGCGTGAGGGCCTGGCCGGAGTGGAGGGTGTCGCGGAGCCAGACGTCGAAGGCGACGAGGTTGAGGTTGACGGCGTTGAGCATCAGCTCGACGGACATCAGGACGAGGATCGCGTTGCGGCGGGCGAGGACGCCGTAGAGGCCGACGCAGAAAAGGAGGGCCGCAAGAACGGCGGGATAGGCGAGGTGCATCAGCGCTGCTCCTCCTTGCCGGGTGTGCCGATCGGGCCGGGCCGGCCCGTGGGGCCCGTGCTCTTGCCCTTGCCCGTGCTCGTGTCCGTGTTGCGTTTGCGGGACAGGACGATCGCGCCGACGAGAGCGGCGAGGAGGAGGACGGAGAGCGCCTCGAAGGGCAGGACCCAGTTCCGGAAGAGGAAGGCTCCGGTGACGGCGGTGGAGCCCTGAGCCGGCCCGTCGAGGTCGATCCAGGTCGTACGGAAGGCGTCCACGACGACCCAGACGAGCGCGGCGGCAGAGGCGAGGGCCACGCCGAGGGCCACCCACCGGTTGCCCGAGTCGGCGTCCGGGGAGCGGCCGATGGGGGCCCGGGTGAGCATCAGACCGAAGAGGAGGAGGACGACGATGGAACCGACGTAGATCAGTACCTGGACCCAGGCGATGAACTCCGCGGTGAGCAGAAGGTACTCGACGGCCAGACCGCCGAGCGCGACGACGAGCCAGAGCGCGGCGTGCACCAGTTGCCTGGTGGTGACGGTGATGACGGCGGCGCCGAGGGTGGCAAGGCCGACGAGGAGGAACGCGATCTCGACGCCTGACGGGGAGAGGAAGCCGGGGTGGTCGCCTGTGGCGGAGGCGAGCAGAGGGGGTGCGGTGTGCAGCATCACGAGGTCCCTCCCTTCTCGTCCCGCTGTTGCCGGGGCTCTTGCTCCTCCTGCTGTTCCTGTGCGCGTTGGGCGGCGAGCTTGTCCGCGGCCTTGCGGGCGGCGGCGATCTCCTTCGGCTCCTCGGCGCCGGGGTCGAGGGCTGGCGGCTCCGGCACGGTCCACATCCACTCACGGAGCTTGTCCCGCTCGTGGGTGAGTTCGTGGATGTCCGTCTCCGCGTACTCGAACTCGGGTGACCAGAACAGTGCGTCGAAGGGGCAGACCTCGATGCAGATACCGCAGTACATGCAGAGGGAGAAGTCGATGGCGAAGCGGTCGAGGACGTTCCGGCTGCGCTCACGGCCGCCGGGGGCGGCGGGTGGCGACGTCTCCTTGTGGGAGTCGATGTAGATGCACCAGTCGGGGCACTCACGGGCGCAGAGCATGCAGACCGTGCAGTTCTCCTCGAACAGTCCGATGACGCCCCGGGAGCGAGGTGGGAGTTCGGGCTGGGTGTCCGGGTACTGCGCGGTGACGGTCTTCTTCGTCATCGTGCGCAGGGTGACGGCAAGACCTTTGGCCAGGCCGGATCCGGGGATCGGGGGCATCAGTTGATCGCCACCTTCACGATGCCGGTGAGCGCGATCTGCGCGAGGGCGAGCGGGACGAGGGTGGTCCAGGCGAGCTTCTGCAACTGGTCCTCACGCAGGCGCGGGTAGCTGACGCGGAGCCAGATGACGACGAACGCGAGGAGCGCGGTCTTGAGGAGGGTCCAGAGCCAGCCGAGTCCGTCGGCGCCGAAGGGGCCGTGCCAGCCGCCGAGGAAGAGGACGGTGGTCAGGGCGCACAGGATGACGATGCCCGCGTACTCCGCGAGGAGGAACAGGGCGAAGCGCAGCCCGGTGTACTCGGTGTACGCGCCGAAGATGATCTCGGAGTCGGCCACCGGCATGTCGAACGGCGGTCGCTGGAGTTCGGCGAGACCGGCCACGAAGAAGACCAGGGCGCCGACGATCTGCCAGGGCAGCCACCACCACGCGAACGCGTCGAGGATGCCGGTGAGCGAGACCGTACCGGCCGCCATGGCCACGGAGGCGGCGGCCAGGAGCATCGGCAGCTCGTAGGAGAGGAGTTGCGCGGCGGTACGGAGGCCGCCGAGCAGGGAGAACTTGTTGGCGGACGCCCAGCCCGCCATGAGCGAGCCGAGGACGCCGATGCCCATGACGGCGAGCACGAAGAAGATGCCCGCATCGACGACCTGGCCGACCGCGCCGTCGCCGGGACCGAGGGGGATGACGGCGAGGACGAGCAGGTACGGGAGGAGGGCGACGGCAGGGGCGAGCTGGAAGACGCGGCGGTCGGCGGCGGCCGGGACCACGTCCTCCTTCTGCGCGAACTTCACGCCGTCCGCGACGAGCTGGGCCCAGCCGTGGAAGCCGCCTGCGTACATGGGGCCCAGGCGGCCTTGCATGTGCGCCATGACCTTGTGTTCCGTCTGGCCGACGAGGAGGGGGGCGACCAGGAACACGACGAAGACGATGGCCAGACGGAGGGCGACGTCGAGAACGTCGTTCACTCGGGATCGCCTCCGGCGGGGTGGTCTGGAGCGGGGCTGTCTGGGGTGGGGGGGTGCTTGTCGGGGGTGGGCTTGTCGCTGGGGTCCGGGGTGTCGCTCGGGTCCGAGGCTCCGCCCGGTTCCGGGGTGTCGCTGGGGTCCGGGATGCCGTTCGGTTCCGGGGTGCCGTCCGGGTCCGGGGCGCCGTTCGGTTCCGGGGTGTCGCTGGGGTCCGGGATGCCGTTCGGTTCCGGGGTGCCGTCCGGGTCCGGGGCGCCGTTCGGGTCCGGGGTGTCGCTGGGCGTGGGTGTGGGGCCGCTGCGCGGGGCTTCTCCCCTACCCGCCCCTTCCCGGGCCGGGGGCTCCGCCCCCGTGCCCCCGCTCCTCAAGCGCCGGAGGGGCTGGGAAGGCGCGTCCGGAGACTCGCCCTCAGGGCCCTCCGGTTCGTCGAAGGCCGGCTGCGCGTCGTGCCACGGGGCGTCCGTGCTGCGCACCCGGGGCGGACTCGACGGCGGGCCCTCGGGCTTGTCCGACGCCGAACGCTGACTGGCCGAGCCACCGGACGCGGAACGGGAACGGCGTGGGCCGGCCGTCGGCGGCGCGGGCGACTCGCCCGCCTCGGGACGCCGGCTCGCCGAGCCGTCCGAAGCCGACCGGGAACGGCGGGCGGGCCGGGCAGGCGTGGCCTCCGGCTCGTCCGGCTCCGGGCGTTGGCTCGCCGAACCCTCCGACGCCGACCGGGAACGTCGTGCCGATGCGGGTGGGTTCTCTGCGGGAGTGTCGGCGGGCGTCTGCTGGCTCGCCGAACCCTCCGACGCCGACCGGGACCGGCGCGGGCGGGTCGCCGCAGGCGTCTCGGGTGCGGGAGCAGTCTCCGGTGCCGCTGCGGCCTCCCGTGTCGCGGGGGCGGCAGCCTGCTCACCGGCCGTCGTGGGAGCCTCCGGGGCAGCCGCGCCGGTCACCTCGGGCGCCTGCGTGCCCGACGTCCCAGGGGCAGCCGTGCCGGGTGTCGTGACGGCCTCCGGGCCAGGCGGCGTGGTGGCCTCCGGGGCGGGTGTCGTGGCGCGTTGTGCCGCCGAGCCCTCGCCCGCCGTGCGGGTGCGGCGTGGCGGACGGTCCGCCACGGGGCGGGCGGCCCGGGTCGGGCGGGCGGCGGCCGGGGGGAGTTGGCCCTTCAGGGGGCCCCATTCGTTCGGGTCGGGGACCCCGGGCGGGAGCATCGCGCGTCGCTTGGGCCCGGTGTGGCCCTCCGCCGGCTCCCCCGGCTCCTTCGCCCCGGGCCAGGCCTTGGCGACACGCGCGGCCAGGACGAAGTCCTTGCGCAGCGGATGGCCTTCGAAGCCTTCCGGCAGGAGGAGCGGTACGAGATGGGGGTGGCCGTCGAACGCGACGCCGAACATCTCGTGCGTCTCGCGCTCGTGCCAGGCCGCGCCCGCGTACACGTCGATGGCGCTGGGCAGCACCGCCGCGTCGTGCGGCACGGTGGTGCGGACCAACAGCCGCCGCACCCTTCCCGTGCCGAGGGCCGCGACATGGGCACAGACGCGGAAGCCGACGCCCGGTTCGTCCACGGCGCTGAGCCAGTCGAAGTAGGTGCACCCGAGTTCGTCGCGGGCGGTCCGCAGCGCGGTGAGCCAGTCGGCGGCGGGGACGTCGACGGTGAGCAGGTCGTACGCCGACTCCGCCGTGGCTCCGTCGCCGAACACGTCGGTGACCGCGTCCGGCAGCCGGTCGTAGGCCCCGGCCCCGGCAGCGGACTCAGCCTGCTGGTCGCGACCGCTCATCGCAGCCCCTCCTCGTCCGGTTCCGAAGCTGCTGGCGGGGCCGCTGCCGGAGCCGCTGCCGGCTGGGTGACGAGGCCGCTGCGCAGAGCCTCGGTCGACGGGCCGCCGCCCGTGCCCACGGAGGCGTACCGCTCGGCGAGGGATTCGCGCGCGATCTTCTCCTGGAGCTTGAGGATGCCCTGGAGCAGCGCCTCGGGCCTGGGCGGGCAGCCGGGTACGTACACATCGACGGGGATGATCTGGTCGACGCCCTTGGTCACGGAGTACGAGTCCCAGTAGGGGCCGCCGCAGTTGGAGCAGGCGCCGAAGGAGATGACGTACTTCGGTTCCGGCATCTGCTCGTACAGCCGCTTCACGGCCGGGGCCATCTTGTCCGTCACCGTGCCGGACACGATCATGAGGTCGGCCTGACGGGGGCCGGGGGCGAACGGGATCACGCCGAGCCGGATGAAGTCGTGGCGGGCCATCGACGCGGCGATGAACTCGATGGCGCAGCAGGCGAGTCCGAAGTTGAAGACCCAGAGGCTGTAGCGGCGGCCCCAGTTGAGGACGACCTTCATCGGCTCCGGTGCGAGCCGGGAGAGCACGCCGAGGCGCTTGGGCTCGGGAAGGAGGACCGGGTCGGCGGGGGCTGGGGGCGGGGACGCGGGCTGCTGCGACGCGGAGTTCGGCCGGCTCGTCAGGCCCATGCGAGGACGCCCTTCTTCCATGCGTAGAGCAGTCCCACGGCCAGGAAGCCGAGGAAGATGAACATTTCGACCAGGGTCGTCGCGCCGTATCCAGGCGCCGCGAACACCGTGGCCCAGGGGAACAGGAAGATGGAGTCGACCGCGAAGATCACGTACAGGAACGCGTAGACGTAGTACCGCACCTGGGTGTGCGCCCAGCCCTCGCCGACCGGGTCGACGCCGCATTCATAGGTGAGCAGCTTCTCCGGGGTGGGCACGATGGGGCGCAGCAGTCGCCCGGCTCCGAAAGCGACGGCGACGAACAGGACGCCGACCAGGGCGAGCAGGCCGATGACCGAATAGCTCTGGAAGTACTCTGAGGCGAGTGCGGTGGCTCCGTCCGCCGGAACACCGGACACCCCGGTCATGCCCGCCGCGTCCGCCAAGCCGGTCACGTCCGTAACGTCGGCCACGTCCGCCCCTCGCTCCCTCGTCGTCCGCTTCTGTCCCGCGTGCCCGTTGTGTACCCACGGGTTCCGTACGCACGGGAGTCTAGGGCCTGCTAAACGGAGCGTAAGCAGCCGCGTCGGACATCAGGTGGGGTTATCCCTACTTCACCCCCACCCACGAGCCCCATGGTGCGCGCGGGTGCGGCCCGGCAGGCTGGGGGTATGACCATGAGCCCCTCCCTGCCGGCCCCCGACCGGCTGCCGCCCGCCCGCTTCGCCCTCGACCGGTGGACCTGGCGGGAGATCGCTTATCTGCTCGCCAATCTGCCGGTGGCCGTCGTCGGGTTCGTCTACACGGTTGTGGTGATCAGCGTGGGCGCCGGACTGTCCGTCACCGTGATCGGTCTGCCGCTGCTGGTCGGCGGGCTCCAGGGTGCCCGGCTGCTGGGCGGGCTGGAGCGGCGGCGGGCGCGGTGGATGCTCGGTGTGCGGGTGGACGAGCCGAGTCCGCTGGGGCGCGGCCACCGGGATGAGGGGTTCTTCGTCCGGCTGTGGGCGGGGCTGAAGGACCCGGTGGGCTGGCGGGCGTTGTTGTACGGGTTCATCCGACTGCCGTGGGGGGTGCTGACGTTCGCGGTGACACTGGTGAGTCTGTTCGTCCTGTGGCCGGTGCTGCCGTTCATCGCGCGGGGGCTGACGACGGTGGACCGGGCGTTGGTGCGCGGGCTGCTGTCTCCGTCGGACGAGTTGGAGCGGCGCATCGCCGAGCTGGAGTCGGACCGGGGCGTGGTCGTGGACACGGCCGCCGCCGACCTCCGCCGGATCGAGCGCGACCTGCACGACGGCGCCCAGGCCCGCCTGGTCGCCCTCGCCATGGGGCTCGGCCTGGCGAAGGAGAAGCTCACCGACGACCCCGAGGCCGCCGCCCGCATGGTCGACGAGGCCCACGGCGAGATCAAGGTGGCCCTGCAGGAGCTGCGCGACCTGGCACGCGGCATCCACCCCGCCGTCCTCACCGACCGGGGCCTGGACGCCGCACTCTCCGCCATCGCCTCCCGCTGCACGGTCCCGGTCAAGGTGTCGGTGGGGCTTCGGGGGCGTCCGGCCGAGGCGATCGAGGGGATCGCGTATTTCACCGTCTCGGAGCTCCTTCAGAACATCAGCAAGCACAGCGGTGCGCGGTCGGCCTCGGTCGACGTGTGGCGTTCGGGGGGCCGGCTGCTGCTCCAGGTCACGGACGACGGCGGGGGCGGGGCCCGGCTGGACGGCGGCTCGGGGCTGGCGGGGCTCGCCGAGCGGCTCGACGCGGTCGACGGGGTGTTCGTCGTGGACTCGCCGGAGGGCGGGCCGACGACCGTCACCGCCGAGCTGCCCTGGCGCGACCGGACCGTTGCGGCCGCACGCCCGGCATGACCGCATGACCGCATGACCGCACGACCGCACGACCGCACGACCGCATGGTCGGCACGACCTCCCACACAACCGGGGGTAGGGAAAACCCCCGGTCGGATACGGAGAGGGACCTCATGGTGCGGAAGGCCGCGGGCCAGCACCCTTGAGGGAGAACGGAGGAAGGACGGTCCCTGGTGACGGGGCCGCCTCCGGCGCCACGACGGCGCACGCCCCACGGACAGCCCACTGAGAGACTGAGACAGAGACGGAACGGACGGGACTCATGGCCACGGCATACGGACCGGACACGCGGGACCGGGAGCACGAGGGTTCCGCCCCCGGCTTCGGGGTGAAGACCCGGACGAGGCAATTCCTCCCGGCGCCGCTGCGTGCGCCGCTGGAGGCCCGTGCCTGGCGCGAGCTCCTCTACGCGCTGCTGAGCTTCCCGCTCAGCACGGTGATGTTCGTCTTCGCGGTCACCATGACGTCGTTGAGCGCGGGTCTGATGGTCACCTTCATCGGGATACCGGTCCTCGCCGTCGGCCTCGCCGTGTGCCGGGGCTTCGGGACGCTGGAGCGGCACCGGGCGCGGGCGCTGCTGCGGGTGGAGGTGGCGGATCCGGAGCGGGTGCGCGGGAAGACCGGCGGCCCGATGTCCTGGATGGGCGCCGTCCTCAAGAGCGGGGCGTCCTGGCGGCACCTGCTGTACACGCTGCTGCACTTCCCGTGGGCCGTATTCACGTTCGTCGTCGCGATCACGTTCTGGACGTACGGTCTGATGGCGCTGACGTACCCGCTGTGGTTCTGGCTCTTCCCGATGTTCGCCGGGCAGGACGGCATCCAGGTGTACGGGGACCGCACCCACGAGGAGTATCTGAACTCGCCCCTGGAGCTGGCGGTGACCGGGGCGGTGGGCCTGGTGCTGGTGGTGGCGGCGCCCTGGGTGGTGCGGGGTCTGCTGACGGTGGACCGGCTGATGGTCACCGGTCTGCTGGGGCCGTCCCGGCTGGCCAGCCGGGTCTCCGAGCTGGAGTCGGACCGGGGCGTGGTCGTGGACACCGCCGCCGCCGACCTCCGCCGGATCGAGCGCGACCTGCACGACGGCGCCCAGGCCCGCCTGGTCGCCCTCGCGATGGATCTGGGCCTGGCGAAGGAGAAGCTGACCGACGACCCCGAGGCCGCGGCCCGCATGGTCGACGAGGCTCACGGCGAGGTGAAGGTCGCTCTGCAGGAGCTGCGCGACCTGGCCCGCGGCATCCACCCCGCCGTCCTCACCGACCGGGGCCTGGACGCCGCACTGTCCGCAATAGCCTCCCGCTGCACCGTGCCCGTGACCGTCGAGGTGGACCTGGACTCGCGTCCGGCGCAGGCGATCGAGGGGATCGCGTATTTCACCGTCTCGGAGCTGCTCCAGAACATCAGCAAGCACGCCCGTGCGACCCGGGCCACGGTCGATGTGTGGCGGGCGGGCGACCGGCTGATGCTCCAGGTCACGGACAACGGCCAGGGTGGGGCGTCGTCGGCCTCGGGCGGCGGCCTGGCCGGACTGGCGGAGCGGCTGGACGCCGTGGACGGGATCCTGGTGGTCGACTCCCCGGCCGGCGGCCCGACGACGGTCACAGCCGAACTGCCCTGGCGCGGCTGACCCGGACGAACCAGACGAACCAGCCGGGCGGGGGGCGCGCTGGACGGACCTCGCCCTGGCAGGCCGGGGTGCCCCAGCGGGAGCCGCCCTGCCCCGGCTGCCCCGGATGAACCGAGCGGGCGGGCACGCCCCGGACAGACCCGTCGCCCTGGCAGGCCGGGGTGCCCCGGCGGAGCCGCCCTGGCGCGGCTGCCCCGAACGAACCTCGCCCTCCCCCGTTCCTTGCCGGGGCAGGCCCCCTCTCCCTACCGGGGCGGGCCCCCTCTCCCGCCGCTCCCCTGCCCTCCCTCTCCCCTCCCCTTGCCTCTCCCTCACCGGTCCGCGTGGGTTATCCACAGGTCCCCCATCCGAGTCCGGGTCCTGGGATGCTGGGACGGTCGGGGCGCGGCGCGCGGTGGGTCGGGCGTGGGGCGTGCGAGGTCGCGGGGAACGCGGCATATTCGAAAAGTGGGGGACTCGCAGTCGTGGAGAACGTGGAGAACAGGGTGCGCGTGGTCATCGCCGAGGATTCGGTCCTGCTCCGGGAGGGGCTCACCCGGCTGCTCACCGATCTCGGGCACGACGTGGTCGCGGGGGTCGGGGACGCGGAGGCGCTGCTCAAGACCGTGGCGGAGCTCGACGCCGAGCAGGCGCTTCCCGATGTGGTGGTCGCCGACGTGCGGATGCCGCCGACGCACACGGACGAGGGAGTGCGCGCGGCGGTGCGGCTGCGGAAGGACTACCCGGGCATCGGGGTGCTGGTCCTCTCCCAGTACGTGGAGGAGCAGTACGCCACCGAGCTGCTGGCGGGCAGCAGCCGCGGGGTGGGGTATCTGCTGAAGGACCGGGTGGCCGAGGTCCGCGAGTTCGTGGACGCGGTCGTCCGGGTGGCGCAGGGCGGGACGGCTCTGGACCCGGAAGTGGTGGCGCAGCTGCTGGGCCGCAGCCGCAAGCAGGACGTGCTGGCCGGGCTGACGCCGCGCGAGCGGGAGGTCCTCGGTCTGATGGCCGAGGGCCGGACGAACTCCGCCATCGCCCGCCAGCTCGTGGTGAGCGACGGGGCGGTCGAGAAGCACGTCAGCAACATCTTCCTGAAGCTGGGGCTCTCCCCCAGCGACGGCGACCACCGGCGCGTCCTCGCCGTGCTGACCTACCTGAATTCTTAGAAACCTGACACTCTGTCAGATATCGAGCACTTGAGAAGCACTCAAAGGCGCCCCGAGAGGGGACGGAGAAGGTGAGGGATCTAGGGCCAAAGGCCCAGGGGCAGCGCATCTCCATCCCACGATCGGGGGTCGGCATAACGTGACAGTCCTTACTAAAAGGGTGTCTCAAAACAGCGTCCACCATATGATCGGTCCCTGGAGGGCAACCTACGCAGACGTAGGGTGGCCTCCGGGATCCGCCGGCCGCCGGACGGTTCCGAACCGCCGCCCCAAGGGAGGTCCAGTTCAGTGACGAGCCAGGTCAGTAGCGCGGCAGAGAAGGCCGATGAGGCCAACGACGCCGTCCTCGGGGGCCAGCGAGCCCCCCTGTCAGGTACGACGGGAACCACGGGCGGCGACGGGAAGGAAGTCCGCCGCCTGGACCGGGTGATCATCCGCTTCGCGGGCGACTCGGGTGACGGTATGCAGCTCACGGGTGACCGGTTCACCTCAGAGACCGCTTCCTTCGGCAACGATCTCTCCACCCTGCCGAACTTCCCGGCGGAGATCCGCGCCCCCGCAGGCACGCTGCCGGGGGTCTCTTCCTTTCAGCTCCACTTTGCCGATCATGACATTCTGACCCCGGGCGACGCCCCCAACGTCCTGGTCGCGATGAATCCCGCCGCGTTGAAGGCGAACATCGACGACGTACCGCGCGGCGCGGAAATCATTGTGAACACCGACGAGTTCACGAAGCGGCCGATGGCGAAGGTGGGCTATGCGACCAGCCCGCTGGAGGACGGTTCGCTGGAGGCCTACAACGTCCACCCGGTGCCGCTGACGACGCTGACGCTGGAGGCGCTGAAGGAGTTCGGGCTCCCCCGCAAGGAGGCCGAGCGGTCCAAGAACATGTTCGCGCTCGGACTGCTGTCGTGGATGTACCACCGGCCGACCGAGGGGACGGAGGCGTTCCTGCGGACCAAATTCGCGAAGAAACCGGAGATCGCCGAGGCGAATGTGGCGGCCTTCCGGGCCGGGTGGAATTTCGGCGAGACGACCGAGGACTTCGCGGTCTCCTACGAGGTCGCCCCGGCGTCACAGGCCTTCCCCACCGGCACCTACCGCAACATCTCGGGGAACCTCGCCCTGTCCTACGGCCTGATCGCCGCAGGGCAGCTGGCGGACCTGCCGCTCTACCTGGGCTCGTATCCGATCACCCCGGCCTCGGACATCCTGCACGAGCTGTCCCGGCACAAGAATTTCGGTGTGCGGACCTTCCAGGCCGAGGACGAGATCGCCGGAATCGGGGCGGCGCTGGGAGCCGCGTTCGGCGGGGCGCTGGGTGTGACCACGACATCGGGCCCCGGTGTGGCGCTGAAGTCGGAGACGATCGGGCTCGCGGTCTCCCTGGAGCTCCCGCTGCTGATCATCGACATCCAGCGCGGCGGTCCGTCGACCGGGCTGCCGACCAAGACCGAGCAGGCCGACCTGCTCCAGGCGATGTACGGCAGGAACGGTGAGGCCCCGGTTCCGATCGTGGCCCCGCAGACCCCGGCGGACTGCTTCGACGCCGCGATCGACGCGGCCCGGATCGCCCTGACGTACCGGACGCCGGTCTTCCTGCTCTCCGACGGTTATCTGGCCAACGGCTCCGAGCCCTGGCGCATCCCGGAGACGGATTCGCTGCCCGACCTCAAGACGCCGTTCGCCACCGGGCCGAACCACGCCCTGGCCGACGGCACCGAAGTCTTCTGGCCCTACAAGCGCGACCCGCAGACCCTGGCCCGCCCCTGGGCGGTCCCCGGGACGGCCGGCCTGGAGCACCGCATCGGCGGGATCGAGAAGCAGGACGGCACCGGCAACATCTCCTACGACCCGGCCAACCACGACTTCATGGTCCGCACGCGCCAGGCCAAGGTGGACGGCATCGAGGTTCCCGACCTGGAGGTCGACGACCCGGCCGGGGCGGCGACGCTGGTGCTCGGCTGGGGATCGACGTACGGGCCGATCACCGCCGCCGTTCGCCGTCTGCGCGCCGCGGGGGCGCCCATCGCCCAGGCCCACCTGCGCCATCTCAACCCCTTCCCGAAGAATCTCGGCGAGGTACTGAAGCGCTACGACAAAGTCGTCGTGCCGGAGATGAACCTCGGCCAGCTCGCGATGCTGCTGCGGGCGAAGTATCTGGTGGACGCCCACAGCTACAACCAGGTCAACGGAATGCCGTTCAAGGCCGAGCAGCTCGCCACGGCTCTCAAGGAGGCCATCGATGCCTGACACCGACGAACTGCGGCACAACGAACTGCTGCAGCTGGTGCCGAAGGCCGAGGCGAAGCAGTCCATGAAGGACTTCAAGTCGGACCAGGAAGTGCGCTGGTGCCCCGGCTGCGGCGACTACGCGGTCCTCGCCGCGGTCCAGGGCTTCATGCCGGAGCTGGGGCTGGCGAAGGAGAACATCACCTTCGTCTCCGGCATCGGCTGCTCCTCCCGCTTCCCGTACTACATGAACACCTACGGGATGCACTCCATCCATGGACGGGCCCCGTCCATCGCGACCGGGCTCGCCACCTCCCGCCGGGATCTGTCGGTGTGGGTGGTCACCGGTGACGGCGACGCGCTCTCCATCGGCGGCAACCACCTCATCCACGCCCTGCGCCGCAACGTCAATCTCAAGATCCTGCTGTTCAACAACCGGATCTACGGGCTGACGAAGGGCCAGTACAGCCCCACATCCGAGCTGGGAAAGGTCACCAAGTCGACGCCGATGGGGTCGCTCGACGCCCCCTTCAACCCGGTGTCGCTGGCCATCGGCGCGGAGGCGACGTTCGTGGCGCGGACGGTCGACTCCGACCGCAAGCACCTCACGAGCGTGCTGCGCGCGGCCGCCGAGCACTCGGGCACGGCACTGGTGGAGATCTACCAGAACTGCAACATCTTCAACGACGGCGCCTTCGAGGTCCTGAAGGACAAGGAGCAGGCCGCCGAGGCCGTCATCCGCCTCGAACACGGGCAGCCGATCATCTTCGGTTCCCAGGAGCCCAAGGGCGTCGTCCGCGATCCGGCCACCGGCGATCTCCAGGTCGTGGCCGTCACGGAGGAGAACCGCTCGCAGGTCCTCGTCCACGACGCCCACGCGGAATCGCCCACGACGGCGTTCGCGCTGTCCCGGCTCGCCGACGCGGACACCCTGCACCACACCCCGATCGGGGTGCTCCGCAGTGTGGAGCGGCCCGTCTACGACACCCTGATGTCGGACCAGCTGGACGCCGCCGTCGAGCGCGACGGCAAGGGCGATCTCGGCTCGCTCCTCGCGGGCAACGACACCTGGACGGTCATCGGCTGAGCCGAAGCGCGTTCCGTACCCACCTCACCGAGGCCCGGGCCCGATCCCCGCAGGATCAGGCCCGGGCCTCGTCGTATGCCTCGCGTGCCGCCTGCACCGCGTCCACCTGGCGTTCGGTCCAGCGGGCGAGCGCCGACACCTGCTCGGCGGCCTCGACACCGAGCGGGGTGAGCGAGTAGTCCACCCGCGGCGGGATCACCGGCTTCGCGTCCCGGTGGACGAAACCGTCGCGCTCCAGCGTCTGGAGGGTCTGGGCCAGCATCTTCTCGCTGACGCCGCCCACCTCGCGGCGCAGTTCGCTGAAGCGGTACGAGCGCTCCAGCAGCGCTACCAGAACGAGCACGCCCCAGCGGCTCGTCACATGCTCCAGGATCAGCCGGGACGGGCACATGGGCTGCTTGACGTCCGCGATCGCAATCACTGCCATACCAGTACCTTACTTCAAAGTGGGTACTTTCTCAGGGTTAGCGCTTCCCCTAGGGTGGTGGCCGAAGCGCGAAGACGCGGAGACGTGAAGACACGGGAACGCGGAAACGCGGAAACGCGGAAACGCACCAGCTGATCGAAATCGGAGCCCCCCATGAGCATCGTTGTCACCGGAGCCACTGGCGCCCTCGGCCGCCTCGTCGTCGACGCCCTGCTGGCCACGGTCCCGGCCGACGAGGTCGTCGCGGTCGTGCGCGACAAGGAGAAGGCCGCCGCACTGGCCGCCCGGGGCGTGGAGCTGCGCATCGCGGACTACAGCGCCCCCGAGACCCTCGCCGGAGCCTTCCGGTCCGGCGACCGGGTGCTGCTGATCTCCGGCAGCGAGGTGGGCCGGCGGGTGGCGCAGCACGCCGCGGTGATCGACGCGGCCAAGGCGGCGGGCGTCGCCCAGCTCGCGTACACCGGCATCCTCGGCGGACCCGACGCGGACTTCGCGCTGGCCGACGAGCACAAGGCCACCGAGCAGCTGATCCTCGACTCCGGGCTGCCGTACACCTTCCTGCGCAACGGCTGGTACACGGAGAATTACACCGCCAACCTGACCCCGGTCCTGGAGCACCGCGCGGTCGTCGCCAACGCGGGCGAGGGCCGTATCGCCTCGGCCTCCCGGGCCGACTTCGCCGCCGCCGCGGCCGCCGTACTCACCGGCGACGGCCACCTGAACACCGCCTACGAGCTGAGCGGCGACACCGCCTGGTCGCTCGCCGAGTACGCCGCGGTGATCTCCGGGCTGACCGGCGAGACGATCGCGTACAACAACGTCCCGGCCGCCACGCACCAGGAGATCCTGGTCGGCGCGGGGCTGCCCGAGGGCTTCGCGGCGATCCTCGTCGACGTGGACGAGGCGATCGGGCGCGGCCGGCTCGCGGGGACGAGCGGCGACCTCGCCCGGCTCATCGGCCGCCCGACGACGCCCCTCGCCGAGACCGTGCGCGCCGCCCTGTCCGCCGCCTGAGCAGCGACGTGCCCCCACGAAATCCCCGCCTGAGCGGCGACGCGCCCCCTCACGGACTCACCCACGCAGCACTGTCATGAGTGTTTCCGTGAGACGGCTATGACACGAAGGCCTTCCGGCGCTACCGTCGTGCCGTCGGCCGGATACGGCCGTCGCGCGCGGGCAGGCCGGGAGGGCACACGTGGAGGGCAAGAACGAGCAGCGGGCGGGCCTGCTGTACGGAATCGGCGCGTACGGGATGTGGGGTCTGGTCCCGCTGTTCTGGCCGCTGCTCGAACCGTCCGGGGCGATCGAGATCCTCGCCCACCGGATGGTCTGGTCGCTGGGCGTCGTCGCCGTCGCCCTGCTGGCCGTCCGCCGCTGGGCCTGGATCGGCGAGCTGGTCCGCGACCGGCGCAAGCTGGGGCTGATATCGGTGGCGGCGGCGACGATCTCCGTCAACTGGGGCCTCTACATCTGGGCCGTGAACAACGGGCACGTCGTCGAGGCCTCGCTCGGCTACTTCATCAATCCGCTGGTCACCATCGCCCTGGGCGTCCTGCTGCTGGGCGAACGGCTGCGGCCCGCCCAGTGGGCCGCGGTGGCCATCAGCGTGGCCGCCGTCCTTGTTCTGGCGATCGGGTACGGCAAGCCGCCCTGGGTCTCGCTGGTGCTGGCGTTCTCCTTCGCCACGTACGGCCTGATCAAGAAGAAGGTGAACATGGGCGGCCTGGAGTCCCTGGCCGCCGAGACCGCCGTGCTCTTCGTGCCCGCGCTCGGCTTCCTCCTCTGGCTGGCCGCCAGCGGCGAGTCGACGTTCACGGCCGGGGGCACGGGGCACGGGTTCCTGCTGGCCGCGACGGGCATCGTCACCGCGCTCCCGCTGATCTGCTTCGGCGCGGCGGCGATCCGGGTGCCGCTGTCCACGCTGGGACTCCTCCAGTATCTGGCCCCGGTCTTCCAGTTCGGTCTGGGCGTCCTCTACTTCCACGAGGCGATGCCGCCCGAGCGGTGGGCCGGGTTCGCCCTCGTGTGGCTCGCCCTGTCCCTGCTGACCTGGGATGCGCTGCGCACCGCGCGACGCAACCGGATGCTGGCGGCGGAGCTGCTGGCGGTGGCGGCGGCCGCCCCGGCGCCCACGACCCCGGACGTCACGCCGCCCCCGGACCTCACACAGACACACCAGGACCCCGCGCCGACACCCCCGGACTCAGCCCAACAAAAGATTACCTAGTTGCTTTTCTTACTCAGTTACGTTTCTCTGGTCTCGGACCACCGGAAGCGTGACCGAGGGAGAGGCATGGGCATGGGCATGGGCATGGGCATGACCGACGTACTCGTCGTGGGAGCGGGACCCACCGGGCTGGTGCTGGCCTGCGATCTGGCCCGGCGCGGGGCCGCCGTTCGGATCGTGGACCGGTCCCCCGCACCGCCGCGCACCTCGCGCGCCAAGGGGCCCAACGCCCGGTCCCTGGAGATCCTGGACGACCTCGGGGTGGCCGAGGAGGTGCTCGCCGCCGGTTCGGCCCCGCTGCCGATGCTGAAGTACCGCGACCGCCTTCCGGTCGCGGAGACCGATCCGTGGGCGGACTCCTCGCCGTCCCCGGACGCCCCCTATGACCGGGGCCGGCTGATCGCCCAGTGGCGGCTGGAGGAGATCCTCCGCGACCGGCTGGCCGGGTACGGCGTCCGCGTCGAGCTGGGCCGCGAGGCCACGGGGCTGGGGGAGGGCCCCGGCGGGCGGCACGTGGATGTGACGTTCGCGGAGGGCCGTACGGAACGCGCGCGGTACGTCGTCGGGTGCGACGGCGCGCACAGCTCCGTACGGAAGCTGCTCGGGATCGGGTTCGAGGGGGCCACCGCCGAGGACCAGGTGATGGTCTGCGGGGATGTCGACCTGGCCGACGGCGCCCTGGACCGTACCCGCTGGCACCAGTGGTTCGACGAGGACGGCGCGGTCATGCTCTGCCCGATCCCCGGTACGCGCACGGGCTGGTGGTTCCAGGCGGGGCCGGAGCGGGACGGGCGGGGCCGGCCGCTCGCGCCCACCACCGACGGGTTCCGGCGGCTGCTCGCCCGCCACACCGCGCTGCCCGGCCGGGCCCTGACGCGGGCGGAGCTGCTGTCGACGTACCGGGTCAACGTGCGGATGGCGGACCGTTTCCGCGCCGGGCGGGTCTTCCTCGCGGGCGACGCGGCGCACGTCCACGCCGTCGCGGGCGGCCTCGGCATGAACACGGGCATCCAGGACGCGTTCAACCTGGGCTGGAAGCTGGGTCTGGTGCTCGCCGGCCACGCGGGTCCCGAGCTGCTGGACACGTACGAGGAGGAGCGGCTTCCGGTGGCGGCCCGGACCCTGGACCTCACCTCCGAGCGGCTGCGGGCCACGCTGGAGGCGATCCGCCGCCCCGGTGGCGGCCTGGACGCGGCGATCACCCCGGACACGACCGGCCTGGGAGTCGGCTACCGCTGGAGCTCCCTGGCGCGGGGCCTCGCCGAGGCCCCGCAGGCCGGGGACGGCTCGCCGGACGCCCCGGACTCCGAGGGCCGGGTGGCGCGGGACGGCGATCGGCCCGCCCCGCAGTCCGGGGACCGGGCCCCCGACGCCCCGTGCGTGGACGCCGTCACCGGGGCTCGCACCCGGCTCCACCGCGTCTTCGCGGGCCCCCGCACCACCGTCCTCGGCTTCGGCCCGGGCAGCGCGGCGGTCCTGCTTGAGGTGGCGGCCGCGTACGGCGACGCCGGGGTGCGGACCTGCCGCGTGTACGCGGCGCACGAGGACCGAGCGACGTTCGGCCCGGAAGCGGCGGTCGTCGACGACGAGGGCCACGCGGCCGCCGCGTACGGAACGAAAGCCTCCGCCGGTACGGGCACAGGGACGGGCACGGGCACCGTCGTGATCGTCCGCCCCGACCATCACCTGGGCCTGTCCGCCCCGGCGGCCGACGCCCGCTCCGTACGCGCGTATCTGCGCCGGCTCCACGGAGGGCCCCGGTCCGCGGAAGGGGCCGCGGAAGGGTCCGCGGACCGGTTCTCCGGCATTGGTGGACGCCACCGGTAAAGGCTGATTGAGTGCCCGGATGGGGACTGTCCTGGGGGCCATGAGGAACGTGCGGTGGCACGAGCTGCAGCATGCGTACGGCTCCGCGTCCCAGGTTCCCGGGGTGCTGTCGCGGATCGCCTGGGGCGACGCGCCGTCCTCGGACGAGGCGCTGAACGATCTGGAGCGGTGGATCGGCACCCCGCCCGTGTTCGACTCGACGGCCGCGACGGTGCCGTTCCTCTGGGAGCTGGCGGCGACGGACACCGTCCGGGACCGTGCGGGCGTGCTGGATCTGCTCGCCACGATCCTGGCCGCCGGGAACCCCGAGCACCCGGCGTGGACCCGCGCCGCGCACGAGGCGGTGGCGGAGGGGCGCGGCACGGCCGTCCGGCTGGCCGGGGCGGTACCGGACGCGCGCGGGGCACGCCGCACCTCCGGATCGCCCGACACACCCGAGTCCGGGGGCCCCGCCCCCGCGCAGGCCCTGCGCACCGCGGCGGCGCGGCTGCTGGCCGCGATCGACGGGCACAGGTGCCCCGCCTGTCCCGCCCCTCCCCCGGACGCGGACGCGGCGTAAGGCAGAGGCATAAGGGCTTCAGGTCAGCTCGGCCTCGATCCGGTCCATCACGTTCTTCCAGTGCGTCCGGCGCTCCTCGCGCTCCTCGGCGCTCGCCAGGCGCTCCTGGTGGAAGCGCAGCACGGTCCGGTCCTCGGAGCTGCCGGGCGTCACGGCGACCTGGACGATGGAGGTCCCGTGAGTGAGGCGGACCCGGTCGCCGGGGCGGAAGCTGCGGATCTCGCCCTCGATACCGTCAGCCGTGCGGTACGGCGCGCCCTTCCCGGTGGGCAGCGGGCCGTCGAGGCCGAGCCAGAGCGCGGCGCCCTCCGGGCCGGTGACGAAGTCCCATACGGCGGTCAGCGGTCGGTGGATGGTCCGGGAGACGCCGATCTCCCAGCCTGCGTCCTGTGTGAGTCCGGTCGGCATGACGGATACCCCTTCGCCCTTCGGTCCTGGTCAGTCAGTGCGGTCCGTGGCTTCCGCGTCGGGGGCGGTGAGCCGGGCGCGGTGGGCGCGGACCTTGTGCCGGTTGCCGCAGCGCTCCATCGAGCACCAGCGGCGCTTGCCGGGGCGGGAGGTGTCCACGAACAGCAGAGCGCAGTCGTGCGCGCCGCAGGTGCGGATGCGGTGGGCGTACGCCCCGGCGAACAGGTCGATCGCATCGCGGGCGACGGTGGACAGCAGCCCGGTCCCGGTGCCGCCCGGCGTCCATGAGCGCTCACCGCCCAAAGTCAGCCGGGCCGTCAGCGAGGGCCGGGCCGCCGCGTCGTTGAGGGTGGCGAGGTCGTCCGGAGCCGGAGGCTCTTCCCGCACCCGGCTCTCCGTGATCCGCCACAGCGCATCGCGCAGCGCCCGCGCGTCCGCCACCTCCGCCGCGCTCACGGCGAGCCCGTCGCCCGAGCGCGAACCGGTCCCGGGTCCGAGCCCGCCCGGCAGCCGGCTCTCCTCCGCCCAGCGCACCAGGTCGGCCGGCTCGTGCAGCACCTCGAAGTACGACAGCGGTCCTGGCCCGCCGGTCGGCAGCAGCTCCAGACACAGCGCGCCCGGATCGAACCGGAACGAACTGCCGTCCGGATGCCGCAGCAACAGCCCCGGCGTGTTGGTTGCCCTTCCGCTCATGTAACCACTATAAACGGTTTCCATGACGGAGACACAGCCACTGTCCTGGAAGCTCGTGATCGACAGCGCCGACCCGCACGCGCAGGCGGGATTCTGGGCGGAGGCCCTGGGGTACGTCGTCGAGGACAACAGCCCGCTGGTCGAGCAACTGCTCGCGGCCGGAGCCGTGCCCGAGGCCATCACGACCCACGCCCATGGCCGCCGCGCCTGGCTCGACCTGGCGGCGGCCCGGCATCCGGACGACCCGTACGACGAGGTCAGCGGTACGGGGCAGGGGCGGCGGCTGCTGTTCCAGCGGGTACCGGAGCCGAAGACGGTGAAGAACCGCATCCACATCGACGTGCACTCCGCCCCGGGCCGGCGCGACGCGGAGGAGGAACGGCTGACGGCGTTGGGCGCGCGGTCGCTGCGCACGTACGACGAACAGGGCGGAAGCTGGGTCGTCATGACGGACCCCGAGGGCAACGAGTTCTGCCTGAACTGAGCGCCGAGCCTGGCGCGCGGGCCGCCCGGACCGGGTCGCACGCCCGGACCAGGTCGCGCAACGAGGCCGGATCGAACGGTCAGCCCGGGGCGGGCAACCGTGCCGGGCCGCTCACTCGGGGGTGACGGCCCGCCGCACGCACGCGCGGAGCAGGGCGCGGCGCTGGTCGTGGGCGTCGGCAGGCTCGTCGGCCGACGCCGCGTAGACGTTGCTCACCGGCGACCAGGCCATCGACATGGCAATCACCATGGCCATCACGTCGAACGGATCACCCGGCCGCACCCGCCCGGCCTCCTGCGCCTCGGCGATCAGCCGCAGCTTCCGGTCGTCGAGGCGGCGGCCGTCCTCCACGAGATGGCCGGCAGGCCTGCGCTCCAGGCGCGCCCAGGTGGCCAGCCGGATGAGGTCGGGGCGGCGGAGGTATTCGTCGTAGAGGCGGACGGCCCAGTCCGCGAGGTCGTCCGCGTCGATCGGGACGACGTCCATGATGCGCTCCATCGAGGCGAAGAAGATCGCATCGAAGAGCTTTTCCTTGTTGCCGAAGTACGCGTACAGCTGGGCCTTGTTGGTCTGCGCGGCGGTCACGATCCGCTCGATGCGCGCGCCCGCGATCCCGTACTCGGCAAATTCCTGGGTCGCCACGTCGAGGATCCGCTGATACGTCGCGGCTCCGCGCGTGGTCGTGGGCTGGTCCGCCATACCCCGACGCTATCAAACAGAACAGTTGGTTTGCCGGTACCGCCGATCACCCCTACGCTCGGAGATATCAGATAGACCGAACAGTCTGTTTAAGGGGATGCGCCATGCGTACGACGACCGGCTGGCTGGCGAACGCCTCCGACACCTCTGACGGCCGCAGCGGCTCCGCGGCCTCCGCGAGCCCGGACAGCCCCGCCGGCTCCGCGCCCGCACTGCGTCGCAGCTCACTGGAACGCCGCGACCTGCGACCCGACGATCTCGCGGTCCGGGTCGACTTCTGCGGCGTCTGCCACTCGGACCTGCACGCGCTGCACGCCCTGCGCGAGGGGGCCACTCTCGTGCCGGGTCACGAGTTCACCGGCGTGGTGACCGCGACCGGTGCGGCCGTGACCCGCTTCGCGGCGGGCGACCCGGTGGCGGTGGGCAACATCGTCGACTCGTGCGGCACGTGCCCCATGTGCCGGGCGGGCCAGGAGAACTTCTGCCACACCTTCCCCACGCTCACCTACGGCGGGTCCGACCGGCAGGACGGCTCGGCCACGCTGGGCGGCTATTCCCGCGAGTACGTCGTCCGTGACGCGTTCGCCTACGCGCTGCAGCCCGGCCTCGACCCGGCGGGCGCCGCCCCCTTGCTCTGTGCGGGCGTCACCGTCTGGGAGCCCCTGCGCGCACTGGGCGTGGGGCCCGGCAGCCGGGTGGCCGTGGCGGGCCTCGGCGGCCTCGGGCACCTCGCGGTGAAGATGGCGGTCGCCCTGGGCGCGGCCACAACGGTCATCAGCCGCACCCCCGACAAGGCCGAGGACGCCCGCCGCCTCGGCGCCCACGGTCTCCTGGTCTCCACGGACGAGGGACAGATGGACCGGGCCCGGGACAGCTTCGACGTCGTCATCGACACCATCTCCGCGCCGCACGACCTCGGCCCGTACCTACGGCTGGTCACGCTGGACGGCACACTCAGCCTCCTCGGCCACCTGGGCCGGGTCGACGTGAACGCGATGGACCTGCTGATCGGCCGCAAGAAGCTCAGCTCGGCGGGCAGCGGCGGACGCCCCGCGACCGCCGCCATGCTGGAGTTCTGCGCGGAGCACGGCATCACCGCCGATGTGGAGGTGCTCCCCTCGGCCCGGGTGAACGAGGCACTGGAGCGCCTCGGCCGCAACGACGTCCGTTACCGGTTCGTCCTGGACCTGTCCGACCTGGACGCAACCGCACCCGGATCGGACACGTAGGCGGCACCCACGCCCGGTGACCGGTCGCAGCCGAACCGACCGCCCGCCCTCACCTCAGGAGGACGACCGCGTCCCCCGCAGGCCGCGCAGCAGCAGGTCCACCAGCCGCCGCGGGTCATAACGCGAATCGTCGTCCCGCCCCACGCACAGATTCCCGACCCCGCGCATCAGCTCATAGGGCTCGATGCCGGGCCGGGCCTCCCCCGCGCCGACTGCCGCGTCGAGCAACTGCCCGCAGACGGGTACCAGGCGGTCGAGGAAGTAGGCGTGGAGCGCCTCGAAGCCGCCGCTGTCCGAGCGCAGCGCGTCGGCGAGCCCGTGCTTCGTGACCAGGAAGTCGACGAAGAGGTCGACCCACCGCTCCAGCGCGGTGAACGGGGACTCCTCCTCGGCCAACAGGGCCGGCCCCGCCTCGGCGCAGGCCTCGACCTGGTGGCGGTAGACGGCCACCACCAGGTCCGCCCGGGTCGGGAAGTGCCGGTAGATCGTGCCCATCCCGACCCCGGCCCGCTTGGCGATCTCGCGGATCGGCGCGTCGACGCCCGAGGTCACGAACACCTCGGCGGCGGCGGCGAGCAGCGTCTGCTGATTGCGCACCGCGTCGGCCCGCTTCGGCCGGGCGGACGCCCCTCCGTCTTCATCGGCGACAGCCACCGCGCACCCCTCTCCTCACCTGCTCCGCTGCCAAAGGACCCCGTAGCGGGAATCCGTCGCCGGGCATCGCCGTTGACAAAGCGGAACAGCGCTCCGTATCGTAAATGGAACAACGCTCCGCTTCACTTTAGCCGAAGTCGGACGCTTCCCCTCCCCTGCCCCGGCCCCCTTCGGGCCCGCGGCAGGGGCCCTCCCGGAAGGGCTTCCCCATGCGTACACCCTCCCCCGTCCTGTCCGTTGCCCCACTGGTGCTGCCCACCCCCGACCGCGCCGCGGACCTAGAGCTCCGCGTCTCCCTGCCGCTGCCCCCGACCGGCGCCGAGGCACCCGGGGACGGGGACCGGCTGCCGGTCATCCTGCTCTCGCACGGTCAGGGCCACTCGAACAACCTCTCCTCGCTCAACGGCTACGCCCCCCTCGTCGCGTTCTGGGCAGCGCACGGGTTCGCCGTGATCCAGCCGACCCACCTCAGCTCGACAACGCTGAGCCTGCCGCCCGAGACCCCCGGCGCACCCATGCACTGGCGCTCCCGCGCCGAGGACATGTCGCGCCTCATCGACCGGTTCGACGAGATCGAGGCGGGCGTCCCCGGACTCGCCGGCCGCCTGGACCGGGACCGGATCGCCGTCGTCGGGCACTCGATGGGCGCCCACACGGCGGGCCTCCTGCTGGGCGCGAGCCTCACCGATCCGGATGACGGTACGGAGGTGGAGCTGGCTGATCCGCGGATCAAGGCGGGCGTGGTGCTGGCCGGACCCGGCCGGGGCGGCGACGCGATCACCCCGCCCATGGCGGAGGCGCTGCCGTTCCTCACCACCACGGAC
Source organism: Streptomyces globisporus (assembly GCA_014649555.1). Taxonomy (GTDB): domain Bacteria; phylum Actinomycetota; class Actinomycetes; order Streptomycetales; family Streptomycetaceae; genus Streptomyces; species Streptomyces globisporus. The sequence goes on from BMTG01000001.1 coordinate 1,090,816, forward strand.
TTCTCCCGGATGGCGACGCCGACGCTCGTGGTCAGGGGCGAGAAGGACGAGTCCGCCCATCTGACGGTGATGGGCCCGGACTGGCACGCCGACCCGTACGTCCTCGCCCCCGGCCCCAAGACCCTGCTCACCCTCTTCGCGGCGGAGCACGGCCTCGGCGGGATCTCCGGATACGACGTCGCCGAGACGACCGACGAGAACCCCGCACGCGTCGCCGCGCTCGCCCACCTCGCCTCCGCCTACCTGCGCAGCGTGCTGTACGCCGACGACGCCGCATGGCGGACGGCCGTCGAGGCGCATGCGACGGGCCCGGACGCGTTCGGACGGGTCGAGTCCAAGTAAAGCGGACGGGTCGTGCCGGCCGGCGCACGGCGGCAACAGGGTGGCCCCCGCCGGAGAGTCGACACTGTTGGCGAATCCCGGGCCTGAACGTGACGTCGGCCTTCATGACCCGTTGTGGTCGTGAAGGCCGACGTTGTATTTGGGGAGGGTGTTGGTGTCCTTGCACGCCAAGAAGATCGACGGCGTTCCGGAGGAGACGGCCCGGGTGGCCCGGGCTGCGTTCCCAAAGGGCAGCCTGGCGATGCGGATCCGTGACGAGTTGGGCGAGCTATTCCCGGACGCGGACTTCGCCGGGTTGTACCCGGCCAGGGGGAAGCCGGCCTGGTCGCCGGGCAGGCTGGCACTGGTGTCGATCATGCAGTTCGCCGGGGGCCTCTCGGACCGGCAGGCCGCGGACGCTGTGCGCGGACGGCTGGACTGGAAGTACCTGCTGGGACTGGAACTGGTCGATCCGGGGTTCGACCATTCCGTGCTCCCCGAGTTCAGGGACCGGCTGATCGCCGGAGATGCCGGGATTCAGCTCCTGGACCGGGTGCTTGAGGCCGCTGCGGAGCACGGGCTGCTCAAGGCCCGTGGCCGTGCGCGCACGGATTCCACGATCGTGCTGTCCGCCGCCCGGCAGACCGGCGGGCTGGTGCGGCTCGGTGAAAACTTTGCGTGCCGCACTGAACAGCGTGGCGACCCACGAGCCGGAGTGGCTGGCTGGGTGGGCTCCGCCTGAGTGGTTCGACCGGTACGCGATCCGGTTCGAGGACACCCGGCTTCCCAAGGGGAAGGCCAAACAGACCGAGCTGATCGAGCAGATCGGCGCCGACGGGCTGAGACTTCTTACAGCCCTGCACGCACCCGACGCCCCTGGGTCCCTACGGCTGCTTGACCGGGTCCAGAACCTTCGGCAGATGTGGAACCAGCAGTACTTCGTCGACAACGGACAAGTCCACCGCCGGGACCTCAAGGACCGCCCGCCGGGCGCGGACCGCCTGGTCACGCCCTACGACACCGACGCACGGGGCAGCGTAAAGCGAGGCATCTTCTGGGACGGCTACGAGGTCCACCTCACCGAGACCTGCGAGCCGGACAGCCCGAATCTGATCACCTACGTCGCCACGACCGCCTCCACCGCACAAGACGTGCGGCTGGTAGCCCCGATCCACGCCCACCTTGCTGAGCGCGACCTCCTGCCCGACCGTCACCTGGTCGACGCGGGCTACGCAACCGCCAGGGAAGTGGTCACCGCCCGCCGAAATCACAAAGTGACTCTGGTGGGCCCAATCCTCGCCTCCACCAGCTGGCAGACCAAGGACGGCGGCTTCTCCCAGGCAGACTTCGCCGTCGACGGGGAAAACCGGCAGGTGACCTGCCCCAACGGCGCAACCAGCAGCCGTTGGGCCGAAGACCGCTCCCAGGAGGGGACAGCCGTGGTCCGAGCACGGTTCCCGCCGTCTGCCTGCCGTCCCTGCAAGACCCGAGAGCAGTGCACCCGCTCCAACAGCCACGGCCATGAACTTCCACCGCCTCAATGCGTGGTGCACCGAAACCCCACGAGCCCGCACACGAACATCTCGCCTGGCGGCCCTACGGCCCACCGACTAGCACTGGTAGGACCTTCTTCCGGATCACCCGGATCACCTCTGCCCCGGAAGGAAGACGGCCCCGGCCCATGGGCTGTTGCCCGGGTCCCGCACCCGTCAGCATGGAGGCTTCACCTAAGAGGTTTTGATATTTCTCCTCACGCTGGGCGGCCTTGGCCGCCGCTTTGAGCCCGGATCCGCTTCTGCATTCCTGGCCCGGTGAGCTCAGCTCACCGTGGCCGACAGCGTCCGGGGCGCCGGGCGCAGTTCGTCCAGCACCGCACGTACCGCCGCGCGGGGTGGGGTGCTGCGCCGGAGCGCCGCCGTGATGGTCCGGGAGACGGGGGTGGTGAGCTCTCTTGTGGCTACCTCGTAGCGGGTCGTGTGCGCGGCGAGCGCGGGTAGCAGCGCGACTGCGAGACCTGCCTCGACGTGTTGCAGGCTCAGCGTGTAGTTGCTGAACCGGCCCACGATCCGGGGTTCGAAGCGTGCCTGGCGGCAGAGCCGGAGCGCCAGGTTGGCCATGTAGGACTGCGGGATGTCGAAGGCCCACGGTTCGTCGGCGAGGGTCGCGAGATCCACTGGTCCGGGCCCGGCCGCAGGATGGTCGGGCGGCAGCACCAGCAGGACCGGGTCCTCATCCAGGGGGACGAGGTCCAGGTCGGGGCCGAGCGGCTGCTCACCGAAGTCAGTGGTGGTGATGACGAGGTCGGCTTCACCGACGCGCAGAGCCGGGACGCTCTGGTGCGGCTCCAGTTCCAGCAACTGGACCTGGAGTTGGGGGTGGCGGGAGGCGAGCCGCCGCGCGGCGGGTAGCGCCATGGTGTGCACCGCGCTCTGGAAGGCGCCCAGGCGTACCACGCCGGAAGGCTCCACCCCGAAGCCGAGCAGCTCCGCCTCCACGCTGTCCATGTGGTCCAGGATCGCCCTCGCCCGCTGTGCCAGGATCACTCCGGCCGAAGTCAGCCGTACCCGGCGGCCGGTGCGTTCGAGCAGTTGGGTCCGGGTCTCGGTCTCCAGCACGGAGAGCTGCTGGGACACGCTGGACGGGCTCAGGCTGGCCGCCTGGGCCACCGCCCGGATGGTGCCGAGTGTGTCCAGCTGGGTGAGCAACCTCAGTCTCCATGGGTTCAGCACGTCACCACCCTATTGTGCGGCTCCGCCGAACAGTACGGCCGGAAAAGTGTGATGGACGCGGCGCTCGCGACCGTCCTACCGTCGCTTGCATGGCTACCACGACAACTGCCACCGGCTCCGACGCTCGCACGTTCTGGGCGCACGCCGACCGACACCTGGTCCGATACGGGGGAGGCTTCACCCGCGAGATCATCGAGCGGGCTTCGGGGAGCTTCGTGTACAGCGCGGAGGGCCGGAAGATCCTTGACTTCACCTCGGGGCAGATGAGCGCGATTCTCGGGCACTCCCACCCGGCGATCGTGGAGACGGTGCAGCGGCAAGTGGCCACCCTCGATCACCTCTACAGCGGAATGCTGAGCCGCCCGGTCGTAAACCTGGCGCGGCGGCTGGCCGCAACCCTGCCCGCCCCACTGGAGAAGGCGCTGTTGCTGACTACGGGCGCGGAGTCGAACGAGGCGGCGATCCGGATGGCCAAGCTGGTCACCGGCAAGCACGAGATTGTTTCCTTCGCCCGGTCCTGGCACGGCATGACCCAGGCCGCCGCGTCCGCCACCTACAGTGCGGGCCGCAAGGGCTACGGGCCGTCGGCGCCCGGCAACTTCGCAATCCCGGTGCCCAACGCCTTCCGTCCCGACTTCACCACCTCCGACGGCGGCCTTGACTGGCGTCGTCAGCTGGACTTCGCCTTCGATCTCATCGACGCCCAGTCGACCGGCAGCCTGGCCGCGTGTCTCGTGGAGCCCATCCTCAGCTCCGGCGGCGTCATTGACCTTCCGCCCGGATATCTCGCGGCGCTGAAGGAGAAGTGTCATGAGCGTGGGATGCTTCTGATCCTCGACGAGGCGCAGACGGGCTTGTGCCGCACTGGGACCTGGTACGCCTTCGAGCGGGACGGTGTCGTCCCCGACATCCTGACGGTCTCCAAGACCCTGGGCGCGGGTCTGCCCCTCGCTGCGGTGATCACCAGCGCCGAGATCGAGCAGGAGGCCTACGACCGCGGTTTCCTGTTCTTCACCACGCATGTGTCCGACCCACTGCCGGCCGCTGTAGGACTGACCGTCCTCGACGTGCTCGCCGCGGAACGCCTCGACGAGCGCGCCCGGGACCTCGGGTGTTTCCTGCGCAGGGGGCTGGAAGAGATGGCGTCTTGCCATCAGGTCGTCGGCGACATCCGCGGGCGCGGTCTGCTCATGGGCCTGGAGCTGGTCACCGACCGCGAGACAAACCAGAACCCGGACGAGCTGGGGGCCCGGGTGACCCGACGCTGTCTCGAACTCGGTCTGCACATGAACATCGTCCAGCTGCCCGGCATGGGCGGGGTCTTCCGCATCGCGCCACCGCTGACCGCCACAGAGGAGGAGCTCTCCCTCGGCCTGTCCATCCTGGACACCGCGATCGGCGAAGTGAGCCCGGCGGGCTGAGGCTGGTCCTGGCGGATCGTCACCGGACGCGACACCCCGGCCGCCACGGGTCAGCGGGCGGGGTGCCGTGGGTGACGCGCCGCCGCGCGACGATGACCAGCACGTCGACACCCGGGTCCGTGAGCCTTTTCCCACCTCAGGTTGGGGCGTGGCGAAGAACGCGGACGGCCTTCACGATGTTGGTAATCCGGTTGGTGCTGCAGCGGAGCTTCCGCAGTGGGCGCCAGCCTTTCAGGACGGCCATGGCCTGCTCGCCGACGCACCGGATCTTGGCGTGGCTGCTGTTGTGTCGCCGCTTCCATCGCTTGAGCCGGCGGCCACGGAAGGAGACTCGGATCTGCCGGCCGGCGCCTTGGTACGCCTTGTCCGCCCAGCATTTCAGTCCCGGTGCGGCGAGCGCGTCGACGATCTCGTGCGTTCGTGCGGCCGTCAGGTCATGGGTGGAGCCGGGCAGGGCCGGGGATGCCCGGAGCAGTCGACCGAGCGGGTCGGTGAGGACCTGCACGTTCATGCCGTGCCGTTTGTGTTTGCCCGAGCAGTACGGGGCGTCGGCGGCAATCCGGTCGATCGGCAGCAGGGTGCCGTCCAGGATCACGAATGCCTTCGCCCGGGATGTCTCCATCGCCTCGGCCAGGGTCGGTGCGAGAGCGGCCAGGACTTCGATGGCCTCGCGTATGTACCGGTAGACAGTCGCGATGCCGATTCCGAAACCGGCGGCAAGCTGGGCGTAGGTGTCTCCGCACCGCAGGTGGGCCAGGGCGAGCAGGGCCTGACGGCCGGCGGGCAGTCGTCGCCACCACGTACCGATCTCCCGGTGCCGAACTGCGAGCTGCTCGGTCAGGTACCGCAGGGTGCTGCTGGACAGATCGATCGAGGATGGGTACACAAGCACGAGAAGCTCTTGGCGGACACGGTGATCTTGGTCGAGAACCCGTCTACCAGGAGCTTCGTCGTTACGTACAGCCCGTTGACCCCCAACAGCTCGGCATCGCTGTCAGGTTGAAAAAGGCTCAATGACCCTCCCCGAGCTTCAGCGGGCCATGGCCTCGTACATCCGGCCCGAGGACGACCTCGCGGTCGAGGCCGAGGCGCTCGTACGGCGGGGCTGGCTGCGGCGCGACGCGGACGACAGGCTGTGGATCACGGAGGAGGGGGAGCAGGCCCGCCTCGATCTCAAGCGCAACGCTCCCGCGATGCGCGCCGCGCTCCACGAGGGGATCCCCGACGCGGACTTCGTCACCACCGTGAAGGTGCTGCGGCAGCTGGTGCGTAACGCCGGCGGGACAGCCGCCTGACAGCAACGGTGGGTAGCGGCGCCTGTATCCGGTCCACCCCTCGCGGGCAAGCGGCCGTTCGGGGCCTTCTAGGCTGGGGATCATGCTCACGACCCCCGCCTATGCCCTCGTCGCCACGGACCTGGACGGCACCCTGCTGCGCCCCGACGACACCGTCAGCGCCCGGTCCCGTGCCGCGCTCGGTCTCGCCGCCGCCTCGGGCGCCCGGCATCTGATCGTGACCGGGCGGCCCGTCCCCGGCATACGGGCGCTGCTCGCGGACCTCGCGTACACCGGGCTCGTCGTCTGCGGGCAGGGCACCCAGCTCTACGACGCGGACGCCGCGCGGCTGCTGCGCTCCGTCACCCTCGACCGGGAGGCCGCCGACACCGCGCTCGGCAAGATCGAGGCGGAGGTGGGGACCGTGTTCGCCGCCGTGGACCAGGACGGCGTGGACGGGGTGACCCTGATCGAGGCCGGCTACCGGATGCCGAATCCGACGCTGCCCGCCCAACGCGTCAACTCCCGCGAGGCGTTGTGGGAGCGGCCCGTCATCAAGGTGCTGGTGCGCCACCCGGAACTGGGCGACGACGAACTCACCGCCGTCGCACGCGGGGCCGTGGGCGATCTGGCGACGGTGACCATGGCGGGGCCGGGCACGGTGGAGCTGGCTCCGCGCGGGGTGGACAAGGGCACGGGTCTCGCGGCGGCCGCCGAGCTGCTGGGCATCGGGGCCGAGCGGACCGTCGCGTTCGGCGACATGCCCAACGACCTGCCGATGTTCGCCGGTTCGGGCCTTCGGGTGGCCATGGGCAACGCGCACCCGGAGCTGCGCGCGGCGGCCGACGAGGTGACCCTGTCGAACGCGGAGGACGGCGTCGCGGTGGTCCTGGAGCGGCTGTTCGGCACCGGAGGCGCGTCGAGTCGAACTCCGCCCTCCAGTTTGGTCTAGACCAAGGCGGGTAGGCTGCGGTCGCCCGCGTGGCGACCCCACCGCCACGCGCGGCGCTTGACATGCCCCTGCCCTCACCTGCTCCGTAACGGCAGGCGGGCGGGCCCCCACGGACCCCCGAGGAGTTGTCGTGAAGCGCAAGAGGATGTCGGCCGTCGTGACCCTGCTCGCCACCGGCCTCGCCGTGTCCCCGGCCGTCGCGGCGCCCACCGCCGCCGAGGGCAAGGCCCGCGTCGGCGCCGACTGGGCGAAGCAGTCGATCACCTTCACCGCCGCCCCGGGGCAGGTCAACGACCTGCACGTGGTCCCGATGGACCAGGGTGACGGGGTCCGGCGGATCGGCTTCCGGGACGCGGTTCCGCTCCAGCCCGGCGACCACTGCACGTATCTGGAACCGGGCGTCGAGACGTACGTCGTCTGCGAACTGCCCACCGACAGCGCCCGGCCGGACCGGATCGACGTCTTCCTCGGCGACGGCGACGACGAGATCGCCACCAGCGACCCGGGCGTCGCCACCGTGAGCGGCGGCCCCGGTGACGACATGCTGCACGCCCACACCGCGCACACCGTGCGGGGCGACGCGGGCGACGACATGGTCATGGGGCGCGTCGTCCTCGACGGCGGCGACGGCATGGACCACCTGATGGCCGTCGACGGCGACCAGTTCCTCCGGGGCGGCCGGGGTGACGACATGATCGAGGCGTACGACGGCAAGGACGTCGTGTCCGCGGGCCCGGGCGACGACCACGTCATGGGCGGGGACGGCGACGACATCGTCTTCGGCGGCTCCGGGGACGACATGCTGCACGGCGAGGCGGGCGACGATGTGCTCGTCGGCGGCTCCGGGAAGGACACGGTCGAGGGCGGCCCGGGCCGGAACATCACGCTCCCCTGAACTACCGCGTGATGCCCCCGAACCGCTTCACCCCTGCGGCGGGTTGAGCTTGCGGAAGTAGGTCCAGCTCGTCTCGTTGGGCTCGCTCCACCGCTCCGGGGCGTGCGCGAACTCCGGGTGGTGGTCGGCGATGTGGGCCCGGGTGCGCTCGGGGACCTCGGTGTACGCGCCGAGCTTGCGGCCCCGGCAGTGGAAGGTGAGGCCGCCGGGCCGCTGCCCCCGGGCCATCCACGGCAGCCACGGGGACATCCGGCTCCACGACATGGTGGCCGGGACACTGGGGGCCTGGCCCGCCAGATCGGCGCGGTCCGCGAAGAACAGGAAGAGTTCCAGGGCCTTGTAGGTGTTCCCCGCCGAGTGCACCGGGTACTGGGCCACCGGCAGCGGCGACGGGTAGGCGAGCGGGATCTCCAGACTGAAGCAGACCTGGTCCCCGAGGTCGGTCGTCGGGATCGGGAACGGGCGCCATTTCTGGTTGGCCGGGTCGTTCCAGACGTGCACCACCGGCAGGTCCTGCCAGGTCTCCAGGATCTCGCGGCTGACGGGATCCAGGTAGAACGCGGCTTCACGGGTGAGCAGTTGGTACGCGTCAGGACCTGCCTCGGCGTCCTCGACCAGGCGGGAGACGTTGAGGCCCTCGAAGCCGAAGACGCGCTGGTAGGGCTCGTCGGGGGCCCAGGAGTAGACGTCTCCGGACCACCAGTACGTGACCTCCTCGCCGTCGAGGGAGGCGCGGGTGCGGGCGAAGGAGCGGAGCAGCTCTGCGGGAGTCGTCATGGGGACCACTCTGCGCGATCGGCGGGAGCGGCGGCCACGGCTGAGCGGGATTCAGCCCGCCGGGTCGGGAGGACCGTCCGGCAGCTCCTGCTCGGTCCACAGCACCTTGCCGTCCGGACCGTGGCGCGCTCCCCAGTGGGAGGCGAGACGGGAGACGATGAACAGGCCCCGGCCGCCCTCGTCCACGGTCCGGGCGTGCCGCAGGTGCGGGGCGGCCGTGGAGCCGTCGTGGACCTCGCAGGTGAGCGTGGAGTCCAGCAGGAGCCGCAGCCGCAGCGGCGGGGTGCCGTAGCGGACCGCGTTGGTGACGAGCTCGCTGACGATCAGCTCGGTCGCGTCCACGGTGTCCTCGTCCAGGCCCCAGCCCTGGAGCCGGTCGCGGACGAGCACCCGGGCGGTGGCGGGCGTCGTGGCCTCGTCGGCGAGGTCCCAGGTGGCGACCAGGTGGTCGGAGACCGTACCCGTACGGGCCAGGAGCAGGGCGGCGCCGGCGGCGCGGGTGTCGTCCGCCAGCGCGTACACGATGTCGTCGCCGAGCTGCTGGAGGCTGCGGCCCGGCCGGGCGAGGGCCCGGGTGATGCGTTCGGCGGCGCGGTCGCCGGAGAGGAGTTCGGCCGTGCAGAACGCGACGAGGCTGCCCTCCTCCAGGGTGACGGTGGCCGGGGCGAAGAGGGCGCTGTCGGTGGCGAAGAGCCCGGGCCCCTCCGGTACGTCGAGGGGGACCGCCCGTCCGTCGGGGCCGACGATCAGCGGCGCGGGATGCCCGGCGCGGGCGACGGTGCAGGCGCGGGTGAACGGGTCGTACACGCCGTAGACGCAGCCCGCGCTCAGGGGTTCGCCGTGGAGGCCGTCGGCGGGCGGCAGCGAGGCGCGTTCGTGGGCGAGGCGGTCGGCGGTGTCCTTGAGCCGGGCGAGGACTTCCTCCGGCTCCAGGTCGAGACCGGCCAGCGCCTGGATGACCGTACGCAACTGGCCCATGGCGATGGCCGACTGGAGGCCCTCGCCCGCGACGCCGCCGACGACGAGCGCGGTACGGGCGCCGGACAGGGCGATGGTGTCGAACCAGCAGCCGCTGTCCCGGCCGGGCAGCAGGACGTGCGCGGTGTCTACGGCCGCCTGCTGCCGTTCGGCCTGCGGGAGCAGCCGCCGCTGGACCGTCGAGGCGATGACGTGCTCGCGTTCGTAGCGGCGGGCGTTGTCGACGGCGAGGGACGCGCGGGTGGCCGCCGTGACGGCCAGGGAGACGTCGTCCTCGTCGAAGGGTTCGGAGGCCCCGCAGCGGTAGAGGCTGACCAGTCCGAGGACCGCGCCCCGCAGGGAGAGGGGCGCGACGACCAGGGAGTGCGCGCCGGTCTCCGCGACGGCGCGCGCCCCGTCCTGGTCGGTGCCGAGCCACGGGGTGTCCGGCCCGAGCGGGACGAGCCGGGCCCGCAGGTCGGCGGCGGCGAGCGCGTACGGCGTACGTGCGGGAAGGTGGCGGGTCGTGCCCGGCGCCCGCCCCCGGGCCCCGTTCCCGCTCTCCACCGCGTCCCGCACGGAGTCGCACCGGCCGCTGGCGGCACGGCGCAGCGGGGTTCCGGGCGGCATCGGGCCCACCGGCGGCTCGGCGCCGCGCAGGACGTCGTCCACCACCTCCACGACGGCGAGATCGGCGAACCCGGGTGCCAGGGCGTCGGCGAAGGCCCGGCAGGTGGTGGCGACGTCGAGGGAGCCGCCGACCGCGTCCCGCACGGCGGTGAGCGCGGCCTCCCTGGCCCGGCCCCGTTCCCGCTCGGTGACGTCGACGACCGCGACCACCAGGCCGAGGGCGGGGGCGTCGGGGCCGCCGGAGCCATGAAGGCGGTAAAGGGAGGTCAGGAATTGCCGGTCGCCGGGGATCCGGCGCAGCCGCCCCCGCACGAGGTGGTCGCGGGCCGGGCCCTCACCGGCCAGCACCCGCTTCATGAGCTGCTCGTAGCCGTCCGGGTCGTCGAGCCGGACGACCTCGGCGATCGGGCGGCCGACGTACTCCCCGGTCCCCACCCCCTCGACGAGGGAGTTGGCGCGTACGAGCCTGAGCTGCGGGTCGAGCACGACCAGGCCGACGGCGGACTGGGTGAACAGCGCCGCGAGAAGCGCCTCGTCGAAGCCTCCGCCCGTCCTCGCGGCCCGCCCGGGCCCGGCCGGGTTCTCGCTGTCCGCCACGGATCCACCCGCCCTCCGGCTCCGGCACGCCGGAGTACCGGTTCCGGCCCGCGCCGGACCAGCATCACCCGCCGCACCGGACCCGGCCACCGGTGGACGGCAGGGGTGTGACGTCCCGGGTACGGCCCGGGTGCCGGGGGCAGCGGGGGTCAGTCCCGGTCCACGATGAGCAGCGTGCCCCGGCTGCCGGGCCGGACCGCGTGGGGGACACCCGCGCCCACCACGTACATCCCGCCCGGTCCCACCGTCACCTCTCGGCCGTCCACGGACAGTTCGAGGCAGCCGTCGAGCACCAGCAGTGCCTCGGCCTCGTCGTGCCGCTCCTCCTCGACCGGCAGCGCGTCCATGCGCAGGACCCGCACCGACGCCGTCCCCACCCGGGCGAGCACCGTCGAACTCCACGCCCGGGGAAGGGCGGACGCCGTTTCCGACACCGTGACCACGCTCATCGCACACACCTCTCGGCGGGCTCTTCACGGCATGCCGTGGGGAGCCCGCGCCTCGGATTCGAAGGGGTGCGAGGACGCTATCCGGGGCGGGGAGGCGGTTGGTCGACCGTTCGGCAAAGACTTCCGCCGGGCCTCCCCGGAGCCTCCCCGGGCGGCCTCCCCGGGCCTGCGTCATACTGATCCGCCGGAGCACAGGGGGGCGGCGTGAATCTGCCGGAACGTATCGGTGGCTACATCGTGGAGCGGGAGTTGGGTGCCGGCGGCATGGGCACCGTCTATCTGGCGCGTTCCCGTGGCGGGCGGTCGGTGGCCGTGAAGGTGGCCCGCCCGGAGCTCGCGTCGGACCCGCACTTCCGGGAGCGGTTCCGCGCCGAGGTCGCCGCCGCGCGCAGCGTGGGCGGCTTCCACACGGCCCCCGTGGTGGACGCGGACCCGGACGCGGCGGCGCCCTGGCTGGCCACGGCGTACATTCCCGGACCGACCCTCTCCGCGCTCCTGGAGGCCGAGGGGCCGATGGACGAGGCGCGGCTGCGAGGGCTTGGCGCGGCGCTCGCCGAGGCGCTGGCCGCGATCCACGGCTGCGGCCTGGTGCACCGCGATCTGAAGCCCGGCAACATCATCATGGCGGCGGACGGCCCCCGGGTCCTGGACTTCGGCATCGCGCGGGCGCTGGAGTCGACCCGGCTGACGGCCACCGGTACGGCCTTCGGCACCCCGGGGTTCCTGGCGCCGGAGCAGGCCCAGGGGCAGGAGGTCGACGGGGCCGCCGACGTGTTCGCGCTGGGCGCGGTGCTCGTCGCCGCGGCGGGCGGCAGCGCGTTCGGGGCGGGTACGCCGATGGGCATGATGTACCGGTCGGTGCACGAGCCCCCGGACCTGGCCGCCGTCCCGGAGGGGCTGCGGCCGGTCGTCGCGGCGTGCCTGGCCAAGGCCCCGGCGGAGCGGCCGACACCGGCGGCCCTGCTGGACCTGTTCGTCCCGGACGCGGCGCCGTCCCCGCCCGCCGCGGCGTACGCCCCCACCGTCGCAGTGGTCCCTCCGCCGCCACCGTCGTACGCCCCGTACAACGCCTTCCCGCCGCCGCACCAGTACCCGGCCCCGGCCAACAGCCCGCTGCCGTACGGAGCCCCGCCCCACTCCTTCCAGCCGCCGTACCCGTACCCGGCCCCGGCCCACAGCCTCGCGCCGCAGCACCAGGCGCCGGCCTGGCCCGTGCCGGCGGGCGGCGCACCGGACGACGGCGCCGACCTCTCGTTCGTGGCGGTCGGCCCGGGCAGCTCCCTCCTGATCGACGCCACGGGCATCACGCTGGGCCCGGAGGGCGCGGAGACGCCGTACACCTGGGCCGAGATCCGTACCGTGACGTACACGGCCGAGGGCCCCAAGCACCTCCAGGTCGTCGTCCACCCGCACCACGGCACGGCCCACCCGTGCGTCATCGCCGCCCGCCGGAAGTCCCGCCTCCAGGAGTGGCTGCAGGATCTGCCGCTGATCCTGGAGTGCTTCCTGTAGGGGGCGGTCAGGCGGCGGGACGCGTCCGTAGCCAGTACGAACGGGCCGCGACGGCCAGGGCGACGCCGTAGACCGCGAAGGCGGTGATCCCGATCCAGGCGACCAGCAGCGCGTCGCCCTCGGAGGGGAAGTCGCCGCGGCCCATCGTCACCGCGCCGGCCGTGACCAGGGCCAGGTAGCCGATCCCGACGACGCCGTACGGAGCGAGCGTGGCGGCGCCGAGCAGAGCCGGGGCGAGCGGGAGCCCGCGCGGTACGCGTCGGCCGCGGAGGAACGGCGTCCAGCGCGGGAAGGCCTGCCCCCAGGGGCGGACCAGCCCCCACAGCAGGAACACGCCGAGCAGGGCCAGCAGGGCCGTCGGGTCCAGGCCCCAGGACTCCAGCGTGAGGAAGATCCCCGATGCGCCGTTCCGCTCCGAGACGGCGAGCATCTCCTCGCCGGTGACCCCGGCGAACGTGCCGCCCGACGCCCAGTGCGTCTTCATCGCCGCGTAGGGCAGAAACGCCAGCGTGCCCGCCCAGGCCGCGAGTTGGACGGACCGCGGTGCGGCGGACGGCTTCGGTGCGGCGGTGCCGGTGGGCACGGCGGTCACGGCGGTCACGCGGTCGGAGCGGGCCGTGGCCGCGAGCAGGACGGCTCCCGCCGCCGCCAGGGCCTTGTTCACGGTGGAGGCCCAGCTGTCCACTCCCTGGCCGGCCATCAGCGTGATCACGTCCATGAGCAGGCTGAACGCCATGACCCCGGTGAGCGCGCAGGCCGACAGGAGCGGCACCCGCAGCGCCGGCCGCATCCCGTACCGCACCACCGCCGCGCTGATCAGAGCCGCCGTCATGCCCACCGCCACGACCGCCCACGCCGGCCCGAGGCCCGTCCCGTCACCCCCGATGTGGAGCAGGGATGTACCGCTCAGCACGCACGCCAGGCCGAAACCGGCGTACGCCACCGCCCACACCAGCGCGGCCCGGCCCACCCGGTGCGGCCCTGGCCGTCGCTGCCGCCAAGTGTTCATGTCACGGGTTCTCATGCACTGAACGTCGCATCGGCCGCGTCCGGTGACATCGACCGCCGGACCGATCCCCCTCCCCCGCACGGGCGAGAGCCCCACCTCCGGGAACGCGCCTCAGTACCCCGGCGCCCGCAGCGACCGCAGGACGTGGTCGACCAGTGTGGCGATCGTCTCCTCGTCCTGGACGGGCTTGCGCAGCACATGGCGGTAGTAGACGGGGCCGTACAGCATCTCCACCGCCAGCGGGAGGTCCGCGCCGGGCGGGATCTGGCCCTGGTCCTGGGCGCTGCGGAGCCGGCCGATCGCCTCCTCGACGCGCGGGTCGACCAGCTGTTCGCGCAGTTGCTGGGCCAGGCGGTCGTCGTGGTGCAGTTCGGAGAGGATGCCCGCGTAGGCGGGGCCGAAGGGCGGGACCGAGAGCAGTTTCACCGCACCGGCGACGTGGGAGCGCAGGTCGGCGCCGATGTCGCCGGTGTCCACGAACGGGGTGGCGTCGATCAGGGCGTCCGTGAACGCCTCCAGCAGAACCGCCCCTTTTGACGGCCACCAGCGGTAGATCGTCTTCTTGCTGACCCCGGCGTCGGCCGCGATGGCCTCTATCGTGACGTGCCCGTACCCCCGCTCCGTACAGAGGTCGAGAGCGGACCGCAGGATCGCGCGGCGTGATCGTTCGCTGCGTCGCACACTGCTCGGCGGTGTGATCATTCGGTGAGCATAGGGGGGTTCCAGCCAATCTCTTGTTGACATCTCGTCGCCAAAGACCGAACAATACCCAGGCGGAAACGGAACGTACCGTGTCGTGTCGTTCCGGTTGTCCGCACCGTTCGTGCCGTTCGTGCCGCGACGAGCCGATCGGGGGACGGCTCGCCCGGCCGACGGCGCGTGCGGCCCCCTCCGATCCGATCAGGCCAGACCTCCTTGCGCTCGCTCGGGGCGTCCCTCAGGCCGTGATGTCCTTGGCCGTGAAGCGGGCCCAGGCCGCCGAGCCGAACACCGCGACGTACAGCCCCTGCAGCTGGAAGTTCTTGCTCAGGTCGTCCCAGTAGACCGGTTCGCGCAGGACGTCGGCGAACGACATCCAGTAGTGCGCGAACAGATACGGGTGCACGCCGCTCAGCTGCGGAATGCTGTCGAGGATCTGCACGGTGATCAGCAGTCCGACCGTGGCCGCCATCGCCCCGATCCCGCTGCCGGTCAGCGTCGAGACGAACATCCCGATCGCGGCGAACCCGGTCAGCGACACCGCGACGACCAGCGCGGTCAGCGCCGCCCGCGCCAGCCCCTCACCGAAGCCGATCCGGGTCCCCGAGATCGTGGTGACGTCCCCCACCGGGAACAGCAGCGCGCCCACCGCCAGCGCCGACACCGCCACGACCAGGGTCGCGACCAGGCAGAAGACGAGGACGGAGGCGTACTTCACGAGCAGCAGCCGGGTCCGGCCCGCCGGGGCGACCAGCAGATAGCGCAGGGTGCCGCTGTTCGCCTCGCCCGCGATCGCGTCGCCCGCGACGACGCCGACGGCCATCGGCAGGAAGACCGGCAGCGTCGCGGCGAGGGCGGCGAAGACCAGGAAGAAGCCGTTGTTGGTGACCTGGGCGAGGAAGGCCGGGCCGGCCCCGCCGTCCGGACCGCCCTCCCCGCCACCGCCACCGCCCGTCTCGATCCGGATCGCGATCCCGATGAGGACGGGGACTGCGGCGAGGACGGCGAGCAGGGCGTAGGTGCGGTGGCGGCGCAGCAGCGTGGTGATCTCGGAGCGGAGGAGACCCAGGGTCCACAGCGGATTGCGGGAGCCCTGCGGGTCGCTGAGAAGCGCCCGTTCAGCCTGCGACATCGAATCCCTCTCCCGTGAGTGCCACGAAGGCCTCCTCCAGCGAACCCCGCTCGACGCCGAAGAACCGCACCCGCACCCCGCCGCCCACCAGCGCCGCGTTGAGGTCGGCGAGGTCCACGGCGGCGGGCGGGGCGTCGGCGGTCAGCCGGTCGCCGTCGGTGCTCAGGCCGGTGATCCCGTGCTCCTCGAGGATGCGGGCGGCGTCCCCGGGGTCGGGGGTGGTGACGGCGAGCCGGCCTCGGGCGCGCGCGGCGAGGTCGGCGACCGGGCCCTGGACGATCAGCCGGCCCCGGGCCATCACCGCCGCGTGCGTGCAGACCTGCTCGATCTCGTCCAGGAGGTGGGAGGAGAGGAACACCGTGGTGCCCTCGGCCGCCAGTTCCCGGACCAGGAGACGGATCTCGCGCATGCCCTGCGGGTCGAGGCCGTTGGTCGGCTCGTCCAGGACCAGCAGCCGGCGCGGCCGGAGCAGGGCGGCGGCGAGGCCGAGGCGCTGCTTCATGCCGAGCGAGTACGCCTTGGCCTTCTTCCCGGAGGCGGCGGCGAGCCCGACCCGTTCCAGGGCCGTCCCGACGCGGGCCCGGCGGGTGCTCGGGTCGGCGGTGGGGTCGGCCCGGTCGTACCGCAGGAGGTTGTCCCGGCCGTTCAGGAAGCCGTACAGCGCGGGCCCCTCGATCAGCGCGCCGACCTCCGGCAGCACCGTACGGGTGGCCTCCGGCATCGGCCGGCCGAGCACCTCGGCGGTGCCGGACGTCGGGTCGATGAGGCCCATCAGCATCCGGATCGTGGTGGTCTTCCCGGAGCCGTTGGGGCCGAGGAAGCCGAAGACGCTGCCGGTCGGCACGGTCAGGTCGAGGCCGTCCACGGCGAGCTGACCGCCCCGGTAACGCTTGGTCAGGTCACGGGTGCGGATGACGGGGGCGGCGGTGGCCGCGCCATCCGCACCTGTGGCGTGCAGGACCCGTCCCCGCGCGTCCTCCGCCGCCGCGCCCCCGGCCTCGGACCCGGCCGCTGTGTCCGTCATGGCGGTCGCACCTCTCAGTGAGCACGGTCAGTGAGCACGGGTCAGTGGGCACGGGTCGTCGAGCGCGGGGCCGCCGTGGCCTCCACGCGGGTGCGTGGAGGCCACGGCGGCCGGGTGTCCAGGTGCCCCTGGGAAGGTTCTACTTCGCGGCGGCGTCGGCCGCACGCACCAGCGCGTCCTTCGTCACCGCTCCGACGTACACCGAGCCGTCGTCCGTCAGCAGGGCGTTGACCAGGCGTGTCTTGAAGACCGTGCCCGAGCCGAACTTCCCGGTGACCTTGTCGCCGAGCGCGTCGAGGAAGCCCTGCGCCTCGGCCGGCATGTCGTCCGAGCCCGCCTCGGGCAGGCCCTTGCCGCCGGGGGCCTTGATCTCGGCAATCGAGGTCCAGCCCTTCCCGATGACGTTGAAGCCGCCCTCGCCCGCGAGTCCGTCCAGCTCGGCCAGCTGTCCGGGCAGCGCCTTCTGCGCCGCGCCGCGCTCGTCCTTGCCGGTCTCCAGCTCGTCGGCTTCGGTCACCTTGGCGCCCTTGGGCGGGGTGAAGGCGAACGTGGACGCGGCGGGCTTGGCGAAGTCGACCTTGGTGAACCCGGCGTCGACCACGGCCTTGCCGCCGCTCGCCGCGGACAGGGTGAACTTCAGCGGTACGCCGTTCTCGGCGTCCACGGCGATCCGGACCGAGCCGATCGTCGAGCCGGACTGCTTCGGCTTGATCAGCAGCTGGTACGCGTCCCGCCCGGCGACCTGCGCCGTGCCGTCCACGGTCACCGAGGTGGTGTCCCCGGCCGCCGCGAGCGCCTTCTCGGCGAAGTCCTTCGGGGTGGCCGCAGCGCCCTCGGCCCCCTTCGGGGCCTTCTCCGCGTGCCCGCCGCCGTCCCGGCCCTCGGGCGCCTCGGCGTGGTAGACCTCGTCGGACTTACTGTCGTACGCCCAGACCTCGCCCTGGTTGTGGATGACGCTGTACTCGGACGCGTCGCCCAGGACGGAGAGCTTCTGCCGCTCCGGGCCGTCGGCGGCCACCCGCAGCGTGTGCGTGCCGGAGGTCAGCTCCATGAGCTTGTCCTGCGGGGCCGCCGCGCCGCCGTCCTTGTCGCCGCCCCGGCCCTCGTCGCCCGGGACGAGCGAGCCCGCGAGGCCGTCGAGGGGCAGGCCCAGGTCGGTGCTGATCTTGAACGTGCCGGAGAGCTGCTCCTCGTCGGAAGCGGCGATCTTCTCGATGAGTTCCTGCGCGCTGATCTTCGGCAGGTCCGGGTCGCCCGAGCTTGCGAGCGCCGGGACGAGTCCGATGGTCGCGGCCGCCACCCCCGCGACCGCGACGGGGACGATGTAGCGCGCCGTCTTCCGGCGGCCCACGACAGTGCTCGTGGCCTCGCCGGTGGTCTCTGCGCTGTCGTTCGGTGCCATGGTGTGCCCTACCTCCGTGGTCGGCGGCTTCCGTTGATAACCATCTGACCAAATCGGGCGGTTCGAAGCGTCAGCCCGGGGAATCAACTCCGCCTACTGCTCCGGTATGACAACCGAAGGGGGCGTGTACGCCATCCCGTAGGGGTGGGCCGGCCCGTGACACCGCGTGGTGGGGCCCCGGTGACACCGCGTCAACCGGCGGCGGGCACGACAGACCTCAGGCCTCAGCCCGCGCGGTGCACCACCGCGTCGCACAGCTCCTCCAGCGCCGCCTTCGCGTACCCCTCGGGCAGCGGGGCCAGCGTGGCGCGTGCCTCCTGGGCGTAGCGCACGGTGTCCTGGCGGGCCTGCTCCAGCGCCGGGTGGGCGCGCAGCCGGCGCAGCACCTCGGCCAGGGCGTCGTCGCTGCTCAGGTCACCGTCGAGCAGCTCGACGAGCTCCAGGTCGTCGGGCTTGCCGTCGGCCGCCGCCTGGGCGCGCAGCCGCAGGACCGGGAGCGTCGGGATGCCCTCGCGCAGGTCGGTGCCGGGGGTCTTGCCGGACTCGTGGGAGTCGGAGGCGATGTCGAGGACGTCGTCGGCGAGCTGGAAGGCGATGCCGAGCCGTTCCCCGTACTGGGTGAGGACGTCCACGGTCCGCTCGTCGGCGCCGGACATCATCGCCCCGAACCGGCCGGAGACGGCGACCAGCGAGCCGGTCTTGCCGCTGAGCACGTCCAGGTAGTGGTCGACCGGGTCGCGGCCGTCGCGCGGGCCCGCGGTCTCCAGGATCTGGCCGGTGACGAGGCGCTCGAAGGCCTCGGCCTGGATGCGGACGGCCTCGGGGCCGAGGTCGGCCAGGATGTGGGAGGCGCGGGCGAAGAGGAAGTCGCCGGTGAGGACGGCGACCGAGTTGCCCCAGCGGGTGTTGGCGCTGGGCACCCCGCGCCGCACGTCGGCCTCGTCCATCACGTCGTCGTGGTAGAGCGTGGCCAGATGGGTCAGCTCGACGACGACGGCCGAGGGAACGACTCCCGGCGCGTCGGGATCCCCGAACTGTGACGCGAGCATGACCAGCAAGGGACGGAACCTCTTGCCTCCCGCGCGCACCAGGTGCTGCGCGGCGTCCGTGATGAAGGGGACGTCGCACTTGGTGGCTTCGAGCAGCCCTGCCTCGACAGCGGCCAGGCCCGACTGGACATCGGCCTCAAGAGCCTGGTCCCGCACGTGCAGTCCGAACGGCCCGACGACGGTCACGGGGACATCTCCTGTCTGCTGACGATCACACGCAATGTCGATGTGTCGCTGTCTCTCGAATCAACTTCAGCGTATCCGGTCCTCTATGGATCACCGTGGGCGGCTTCCCATGACCGCCGGTATGTTCGGGATCAGCTCATACGATCAGGAGTCTCCGCTTTGTCCCACAGCACCGCGGCCACCGAGCCGGCCCAGCCACCGCCCGAGGACGACCGCGCCTTCTTCGGCCAGCCACGGGGTCTGATGACCCTGTCCGGCCTGGAGGTCTGGGAACGGTTCTCGTTCCTGGGCATGCAGGCCATCCTGGTGCTGTTCTTCGCCGACACCGTGGCGAACGGCGGCATGGGCATGGACCCCGGCACCGCGGCGTCCGTCTCCGCCGCCTACGGGACGCTGGTCTATCTGGTCTCCGTGGCGGGCGGCTGGCTGGCCGACCGGATCCTCGGCTCGTACCGGGCCGTGCTCTACGGCGGCATCCTCATCGCCTGCGGCCACTACTCCATGGCCGTCCCCACCGACGCCATGACCTGGGTGGGCCTCGGCCTGATCAGCGCCGGAACGGGCCTGCTCAAGCCCAATGTGGCCTCCATGGTCGGCAAGCTCTACCGCACCGACGACGAACGGCGCGACGCCGGCTTCGCCCTCTACTACATGGGCATCAACATCGGCGCGTTCGCCGGACCGCTGATCACCGGCTGGCTCGGCGAGCACTGGAGCTGGCACTGGGGCTTCTCGGCCGCCGCGATCGGCATGACCTTCGGCCTGATCCAGTACGTCGCGGGCCGCCGTCACCTGGTCGGCCGCAAGGAGGGCGCGGAATTCGCGCTGGCCCCCGACGCCATGCGGCGGGCGGTGCGCCTGATCATCGGCGGGGCCGTCGCGGTAGCCCTCGTGGCCACCGTTCTGGCGCTGGTCGGATGGCTGACCATCGACCGGTTCGTGGACGTGCTGACGGTGATCTCGATCATCGCCCCGATCGCCTACTTCGTGGTGATGTTCAAGAGCCCCCGGGTCACCGCCGAGGAACGCGGCAGGCTGCGGCCGTACGTCGTGCTCTTCCTGGGTTCGGTCTTCTTCAACTTCATCCTCTTCCAGGCCTACTCGACGATGATCCTGCTGGCGTCGACCAACGCCCGGACCGAGATCTTCGGCTTCACCTTCCCGGCCAGCTGGTACGCCTCCGCGCTCGGCGCCTTCGAGGTGGCGCTCGCACCGGTGGTGGCCGCCACCTGGGTGCGGATGGGCCGCCGCCAGCCGCACGCCTCCAACAAGATCGCCTTCGGTGTGATCCTCGGCGGACTGTCGTTCCTGCTGATGGTGCTGCCGACCTCCGGGCACGCGGACGACACCTACAAGATGGCCGTCTGGTGGATCGTCGGCTCCTACCTGCTGCTCGGCCTCGGCGACGTCCTGCTGGAGACCTCCGGCCTCTCGGCCAGCAGCAAGCTCGCCCCGAAGGCGTTCGCCAGCCAGACCATGGCCCTGTGGTTCCTCTCCCTTGCCGTCGCCAACGGCATCCAGGCCCAGACCGTGAAGCTGTACGGCGAGGTCTCCAACCCCGCGTACTTCGGCGTCAACGGGGCGATCGCGGTGGCGGCCGGTGTGGCGATGATCCTGGCCGCGCCCTGGCTGAAGCGCACGATGCACCCCGTCCACTGACCCGTACGCCTCACGCACCCCGTCCCCCACCGAGGTGACCCATGAACATCACGACCGAGTTCCCGTACGAGACGACCCACGAGGACGTCCGGATCCCGCTGTCCGACGGCACCCGGCTCTACGCCCGGATCTGGCGGCCGCTGACCGACGAACCGGTCCCCGCCCTGCTGGAGTACCTGCCCTACCGGCTGAGCGACTGGACGGCGCCGCGCGACTGGCAGCGCCACCCCTGGTACGCGGGCCACGGCTACGCCTCCGTACGGGTCGACGTCCGGGGGCACGGCAACAGCGAGGGGCTGCCGGGCGACGAGTACGACGCGCAGGAGCTGGCCGACGGGGTCGCCGTCATCCACTGGCTGGCCCAGCAGGAGTGGTGCTCGGGCCGGGTCGGGATGTTCGGGATCTCCTGGGGCGGCTTCAACTCGCTCCAGATCGCCGCGCTCGCCCCCGAGCCGCTGAAGGCGATCGTCACCGTCTGCTCGGCCGACGACCGCTACGACAACGACGTGCACTACATGGGCGGCTCGGTCCTCGCCGTGGACATGCACGCCTGGGCGGCCACCATGCTCGCCTTCGTCTGCCGCCCGCCCGACCCGGCGCAGGTCGGCGACGACTGGAAGGAGATGTGGCGGAAGCGGCTGGAGGCCGTCGAGCCCTTCAGTCACACCTGGCTCGCCCACCAGAGCCGCGACGCCTACTGGAAGCACGGCAGCGTCTGCGAGGACTACGGCGCGATCAAGGCGAGCGTCCTCGCGGTCGGCGGCTGGCACGACCCGTACCGGGACACCGTCCTGCGGCTCGTCGAGCACCTCGATCCCGGGCAGGTGCGCGGGATCATCGGGCCGTGGTCGCACCAGTACCCGGACCGGGGGCTGCCGCCGGGGCCCGCGATCGGCTTCCTCCAGGAGACGCTGCGCTGGTGGGACCAGCACCTCAAGGGCAAGGAGACGGGCGTGATGCGGGAGCCGCTGCTGCGGTCCTGGATCAGCGGCTCGCACCCGCCCGCCACGGTGTACGAGACGCTGCCCGGACGCTGGGTCGGGGACGCGTCCTGGCCCTCGGAGAACGTGAACCCGATGGCGTACGCCCTCCAGGGCGGCGAGCGGATCGTCGCCTCGCCGCAGCAGACCGGCCTGGACGCGGGCCGATTCTTCCCGTTCGGCAACGAGGCGGACCTGCCGCCCGACCAGCGGGACGAGGACGCCAAGTCGGTCTCCTTCGAATTTCCCGTCACCGACGCGCCGATCGAGATCCTCGGCCGCCCCCGGGTGAAGCTCCGCATCCGCATGGACGCGACCCGCGGCCAGGCCATCGCCCGGCTCTGCGACGTCGCCCCCGACGGTGCCTCGACGCTCGTCACCCGGGGCGTCCTCAACCTCGCCGCCCGCAACGGCCGCGACCGCGCCGACGACTGGACACCCGGCGAGAGTGAGGACGTGGTCTTCGACCTCAACGGCATCGGGCACACCTTCCCGCCCGGCCACCGCATCCGGATCGCGATCTCCTCCGCGTACTGGCCCTGGATCTGGCCCCAGGCCGGCTCGGCGGGCTTCACCCTGGACGCCGACGGGAGCTTCGTCGAGCTGCCGGTGCGCCGCCACACCGAGGACCCGGCGATCACCTTCGGCGAACCGGAACAGTCCGAACCGCTCGGCGTGGTCTACCCGGTCACCCTGGAGGAGCCCCGCCCCGAACGCCTCGTCGTCCGCGATGTCGCCAAGGGCGAATGGCGCCTGGAGGTCGACCCCCGCTACGGCGGTACGCGCGTCTACCCCGACGGTCTCGAATTCACCGAGGACGCCCTGGAGACGTACACGATCCAGCAGGACGACCCGCTCTCCGCACGGACCCGCAGTGACTGGACGATCCGGCTGCACCGGCCGGAGGCGGCGTGGGACGTGGGGATCGAGACCCGCTCCGAGATCACCGCCGACGAGCACGACTTCATCACCTCCGACGAGGTGATCTGCAAGGACGGCGAGGAAATCGTCTTCCACCGCACCTGGGAGAAGCGCATCCCGCGCACCGCGGGCTGAGCGGCTGCCGTGTTTCCGGCTCGGTTCCCCCCGGTTTCCGGGGGGAACCGACGGTAACCGGTGAACTTTCCGGGCAATACGCACAGTTGGGGATGGTCAGGGCACTGCCGCTGGGTAGGAGCCCCGACGTAACGTGTCCCCAACGCGACCTGGAAAGCGAGGCAGCACCACATGCCCGAGCAGAGCAGCCCGCTCGATCTGGCCGAGGGCGACCCCTTCGGCCCGCACAACCTTCCGTACGGTGTGTTCTCCACCCCCGACCACCCCGACGACCGCCGGGTCGGCGTCCGCATCGGCAACCACGTCCTGGACGCCGGGGCCGCCGCCCACGCGCTGGGCTCCCCGTACGCGGGGCTGCTGGGCCGGCCGAGCCTGACGCCGCTGCTCGCGGCGGGCCGCACCGCCTGGAGCGATGTGCGTCGCGCGCTCACCGCCTGGCTGACCGTCCCCGCCCACCGCGCGGACATCGAGCCGCTGCTGCACCCGGTGGACGCGGTGATCCTGCACCTGCCGTACGAGGTGGCGGACTACGTCGACTTCTACGCCAGCGAGCAGCACGCCACCAACGTCGGCAGGATCTTCCGGCCGGACGGTGACGCGCTCACCCCCAACTGGAAGCACCTGCCGATCGGTTACCACGGCCGCTCCGGCACCGTCGTGGTCTCCGGCACCGACGTCGTACGCCCCAGCGGCCAGCGCAAGGCCCCCACCGACCCGGCCCCCGTCTTCGGGCCCTCGGTGAAGCTCGACATCGAGGCCGAGGTCGGCTTCGTCGTCGGCGTCCCCTCCGCGCACGGCACCCCGGTCCCGCTGGCCGACTTCCGCGAGCACGTCTTCGGGCTCTCCCTCCTCAACGACTGGTCCGCGCGCGACCTCCAGGCCTGGGAGTACGTGCCGCTCGGCCCGTTCCTCGGCAAGTCCTTCGCCACCTCCGTATCGGCGTGGGTCACCCCGCTGGAGGCCCTGGACGCCGCCCGCACCGCACCCCCGGCCCGGGACGTCCCGCTCCTCCCCTACCTCGACGACGCCGAGGACGAGGAGCCGGGCGGCTTCGACATCCGGATCACCGTCGAGATCAACGGCCAGGCCGTCGCCGAGCCGCCGTTCGCCTCGATGTACTGGACGGCGGCCCAGCAGCTCGCCCACATGACGGTCAACGGCGCGTCGCTGCGCACCGGCGACCTGTACGGCTCCGGCACGGTCAGCGGCCCCGAGACGCACCAGCGCGGCTCGCTCCTGGAGCTGACCTGGAACGGCCGCGACGCGCTCGAACTGACCGAGGGCAAGCGGACGTTCCTGGAGGACGGCGACACGGTCACGCTGACCGCCTGGGCCCCCGGCCCGCACGGCACCCGCGTGGGCCTCGGCGACGTCACCGGAAGGATCGTCACCGCGCCATGACGCAGGACGCCTCCGCCCTGACCCTGCCCGAGGAACTGCTCCTGCTGACGCTGGACCCGGAGCGCGGCAAACCGCTCTGCAACCGCACGTATCTGCGGTACGGCGCGGCGGGAGCGGTCCTCGCCGAGCTGGAGCTCCAGGGCCGGATACGCGAGGAGCGCGGCCGGGTCCAGGTGGTCAACCCCCTGGACCCGGCCCACCCGCTGCTCGCCTCGCTGCTGAGCACGCTCGACCCGCCCTCCGCCAAGAAGAAGCGCTTCCGCCCGGGGACCAGCGCCAAGAGCTGGATCCGGCTGTACGGCCGCAACGCCGAGGAACGCCACCTGGACCACCTGGTGGAGCGCGGCCTCCTGCGCCGCGAGACCCGCCGCTTCCTCGGCGTACTCCCCTACCAGCGCCACTTCCCGGGCGACCCCGACCTGACCGGCGCGACCCGCTTCCGCTTCGGCCAGGCGGAGGATCGGGGCTTCCCGGACCAGCGCAGCCGCGCCCTGGCCGGCCTTGTCTCCGCGATGGGCCTGGCCGGCACCCTCACCACCGCCGGCCGCGAGGGCCGCCTGGCGATGAAGACCGTGCGCCGCGCCCTGTGGTTCGCCTCGGCGGTCCACCACAACGTCCGCCAGAGCCAGTCCAGCGGCGGGAGCGGCGACAGCGGCGGAGGCTGGAGCGACGGGGGCGGGGGCGGCGGCTGCGGCGGAGGCGGGGACTGAGGACGGCCCTGCGCGTTTGGGCGGAGACGCTCCTCGCGGTGGGGACGGGTGCGAACGCGGTTGGCGGGGTACCCGGGCGACAGCAGCACACATCCGGACGCGACGGTTCCGTCGCGGCACTCCGCATGAACGTGCCGACGCCGACAGGGAAGAGCCAGGTGACCGCGTCATGAGTACAGCAGGACGGCAGACCCCCACCGCCACCGGCGATGAACCGGTGGGCGTTCTCGTCTCACGTGCCTCGCAGCAGATCTCGGAACTCGTCCGCGAGGAAATGCAGCTGGCACGTTCGGAGATGGCGGAGAAGGGCAGGCGCTTCGGCAAGGGCGGTGGCCTCTTCGGCGCCGCGGGCTTCGTCGGCATCCTGGCGGCTCAGGCCCTGGTGGCGACCTGCATCGCGGCACTCGCGCTGGCCCTGCCCCTGTGGGCGGCGGCCCTCATCGTCACGGCGGTGCTGGCCGCGGTGGCGGGAGCAGCCGCCCTCGCGGG
The DNA here is from genome assembly GCA_014649555.1 of Streptomyces globisporus. Taxonomy (GTDB): domain Bacteria; phylum Actinomycetota; class Actinomycetes; order Streptomycetales; family Streptomycetaceae; genus Streptomyces; species Streptomyces globisporus. The sequence continues at coordinate 1,116,126 of BMTG01000001.1, forward strand.
GAAGAAGCAGATCGCCCGCGCCGGAACCCCCGCCCCGGAACAGACCATCGACAGCGTCAAGGCCGATCTGGCCGAGGTCAAGGAGAGGGCTCACCGATGAACGACGAGTCGCAGAACAAGATGGGTTCGCCCACCCCCGAGGAACTGCGCCAGCAGGTCGAGCGCACGCGCGACGAACTCGGTCAGACCGTCGAGGCATTGGCGGGCAAGGCCGACGTCAAGGCGCAGGCCAAGGAGAAGACCGCGGCGGCGAAGAAGCAGGCCTCCGAGAAGACGGCCGAACTGAAGGAGCAGGCCGCGGAGAAGACGGCGGCCGCGAGGGAACAGGCCGCGGAGAAGGCGACGGCGGTGAAGGAACAAGCCGCGGAGAAGTCCGCCGAGCTCAAGGAGCAGGCCGCCGAGAAGACCGCAGCCGCGAAGGACCAGGCGGCCGAGAAGGCCGCGGCGGTCAGGGAACAGGCCGCAGCCGCCACGGCCCAGATCCGTGAGAAAGCCGCGCAGGCCGCACAGGCGGTGAAGGACAGGACTCCCGACCCCGTGCAGGAGAAGACCGCGCAGGCCGCCACGCAGGTGCGCGAAAGCGCGGCCCGGGCCGGGCAGTTCGCAGTGGACCGGACCCCCGGCCCGCTGCTGGAGAAGGCGGACCGGGTCGCGAAGGCCGCCCGCGCCAACCGGACGCCGCTCCTCGCGGGCGGTGCGGTGCTGGTCGCCTTCCTGTTGATTCGCCGCGGCCGGGGGCGTAACAAGTGAAGGCGTCCAAGCTCGCCTACAAGCCGACGGGGTACGCCCTCGGCGCACTCAGCGGCGTGATCGCGAGCGCCGCGTTCAAACAGACGTGGAAGGTCATCGAAGGGGAGGGCGACGCCCCCGACGCCCTCGACGAGGACCGTCCGTGGCGGCAGATCCTCCTCGCCGCCGCCGTACAGGGTGCGATCTTCGCCGTGGTCAAGGCCACCGTGGAACGCTCGGGCGCGAAGGTGACCCGGCGCGTCACGGGCGTCTGGCCGGCCTGACCCGGGGGCGGTGCCGGCCGGGCCCGGTAGTCCGGTCGGCACCGCCCCGGTGTCCCCGGCTCAGTGCCCCGGCCCCGGCCCCGGGTGTTCGGCGTCCCGGACGAGCAGGGCGATCCGCACCCGGTTGTCCACCTCCAGCTTGCTGAACAGACTGCTGGTGTGGGCCTTGACGGTGGCGACGGTGATGCCGAGACGTTCGGCGATCTCCCGGTTGCCCAGCCCGTCCGCGATGGCCCGCGCGGTGTCGAGTTCGCGCCGGGTCAGGACGGACAGCCGCTTTCGGGCGGCATCGCGGACAGCCCCGCGAACCACCGGACCGTCGGCCGCGGTGGCCGCCGAGATGAGCCGCGCCGTGGCCTGCGGGGACAGGGCGGGTTCGCCGTTCGCGACCGTGCGTACCGCGTCGATGATCCGCTCGGGCGGGGTGTGCTTGAGGACGAAGCCGAGGGCTCCCGCGCGCAACGCGTCGAGGACCAGCGCGTCGGAGTCGAAGGCGGTCAGGACGATGACCCGCGGCGGGCGGGCCAGCGCCAGGAGCTCCCGGGTCCAACTCACGCCGTCCCGCCCCGGCATCCGTGCGTCCATGAGCACGACGTCCGGCGTCGTCTCCCGTACGAGGGCGAGGGCCTCCTCCCCGTCGGCGGCCTCGCCCACCACGGTGAGGTCGCTCTCGCCGTCGATGACCAGACGCACCGCCATCCGGATCAGCTGTTCGTCGTCGACCACGACCACCCGCACCGGCGGCTCACCGGACTCCACGCTCAGGACCTCCGCTCGGGCTCGTCGCCGGGCCGGGCGGGTCGGGCGGGCTCGAGTCGGGTTGGCCGGGGGGGCTCGTGCTTCCCGGCCGTGCGCCCGGGCTCGTCCGTGCTGGGCCTCGGCCCGGGCTCGTCGTCCGGCCAGGGCAGCCGGGCGGTGAGGGTGAACCCGCCGTCGGGCTCCGGGTGGTGGCCGATGGTCCCGCCGACGGCCCGGACCCGCTCGGCGAGACCCGGCAGGCCGTACCCGGAGGCCGGCAGCCCTGTCCTCGTCCGGGCGGCCGGGCCGTTGCGGACGACGACGCCGAGCGCGCCGCCGGGCGCACCGTCCAAGGTGACCCGGACCGGGGCGCCGGGGGCGTGCTTGGCGGCGTTGGTCAGCGCTTCCCGGACGACGCGGTAGCAGACGTCGCCCACCGCGTCCGGGGGCTCGCCGGTCGTGTCGATGGTGAGCGTCACGCCCATGCCGGAGGCGCGTGCGTCGTCCACCAGGGCCGGGACGCGGTCGTAGGAGGGACGGGGCGGCTCCGGGCGGTCCGGCTGTTCGGCCCGGAGCACGCCGAGCACATCGCGCAGATCCTCCAGAGCCCGGTACGAACCGTCCGCGATGCCCCGTACCAGCACGGACCGCTCCTCGGCCGCCAGATCGGGGCGGTGATCCAGCGCCCCGGCCTGCAGGGCGACCAGGGAGATCCGGTGGGCGAGGCTGTCGTGCATCTCGCGGGCGATCCGGTTGCGCTCCAGCACCCGGGCCCGGTCCGCCAGGGCGGCCTGTTCGCGTTCCGCGCTGCGGGCCCGCTCCCGGAGCGAGAGGACTTCGGCGCGGCGGGCTCCCACGGCCCATCCCGTGGCGACGGCGAACCCCGCCGTCAGCAGCTGCAGGCTGAGTTGGATCCAGGGGGAACCGGGCGGCCGCTCCACCGGGTACAGCCCCGTGGTGAACAGCGGCGCGACGACGAACGCGGCCACCACCGGCGCGATCTCGGCCGGACGCCGACGGGCCGCCAGGGAGCCGATCGCCAGCAGTGCCGCGCCGGACGCCAGGGCGGAGGCGGCGGACGCGACGGTGACGGCGAGCGCCACGGGGACGGGGAACCGCCGCCGCCAGGCCACCGCCGTCAGGCAGCCGAGAGCGACGAGCGGGTCGCCGGTGACGTACCAGGAGCACGAATCCGCCGCACATCCACGCGGCAGCATCGCGCCGGTGAGCAGCCAGAGCAGCACCCCCACCACAGCGGCCGCCCCGAGCCGCACCGCCTCCTGCCAGGGCCGCAAGCGAGGCACGGGCCTTCGACGTGGCACGGCGTCCGTCTCCATCGGTTCATTATCGCGACGCCGCCCGGCCGGCACGTCAGCCCTGGGGAGGGGGCCGCCTTCGACTCCGGTCGAAGGTCCGCGTCCGTCCCCCCGTCTCCAGTGCCGGGCACAACGGCCCGAGCGGGCGACGCGCGGCGGCCGCTCGGTCGGAAGACTGATGGCTTCTCACGGACGACGAGGAGGCTTCCTATGCGCCGGAAACCCCTGGCCCTGGCTCTCGCGGCCACCGCCGTCGTCGCGACCTGGGTCGCCCCGGCCTCGGGCGCGACATCGGACGCGGCGGCCACCGCACCGGCACCGCTGAAGTGGGGGCCCTGCCCGGGGTCGAACCCGCCCAAGCAGCTCCAGTGCGGCACGCTGAAGGTTCCGCTGGACTACCGCGATCCCGAGGGCCGCCAGATCGAGATCGCGGTCTCCCGGCTGCCGAGCCGGAAGCCCGAGCAGCGCCGAGGTGCGCTGCTCACCAACCCGGGCGGCCCCGGCGGATCCGGCCTGGGCTACCCCTTGGGCCTCGCGGCGCAACTGCCGCAACAAGTGCTGGACACCTACGACCTCATCGGCATGGACCCGCGCGGGGTGGGCCGCAGCACCCCGGTGACCTGCGACCTGACGCCGGCGCAACTGAAGCGCGGCGCGTACCCCGCGTACGCTCACGGTCCGGCCGACGTGGCGCGCGAGGCGCGGTACGCGCGCGGCATCGCCGAGCAGTGTGCCGCGTCGGGCACCGCGTGGATGCTGCCGCACACCACGACGGCGAACACCGCGCGGGACATGGACCGCCTCCGGGCCGCCATCGGCGAGTCCAAGATCTCCTACCTCGGCGCCTCGTACGGCACCCAGCTCGGCGCCACGTACGCGCAGCTGTTCCCCGAGCGCGGCGACCGGATCGTGCTCGACAGCGTCCTCGGTCCGCGCGGCTACGACGTCACCGCGTTCCGGCTGCTGGCACGCGGCATGGAGGACCGCTTCCCCGACTTCGCGGCGTACGCGTCCGCCCACCCCGAGTACGGCCTGGGCACCACCCCCGCAGAGGTGGAGTCCACGTACGCCGCCCTCGCCCGCCGCCTGGACGCCGAGCCGCAAGGCAACATCACCGGAACCCTGTTCCGCGGGCTGACCCTGGAACTGCTCTACTCGGACACACAGCTTCCGGAGCTGGCGAAGATGTGGCAGACCCTGAAGGCGGGGAAGCCCTACCCCTTCGAGCCGACACCGGACCAGGAGAACTCCGCCGCCTCCCGCCTCCACGTCCTGTGTGCGGACTCCCGGTGGCCCCGCCACCAGCTCGCCTACCAGCTGAACGTCGCGGTCGACCGTGCGCGGTATCCCCAGCTCGGCGCCTCGACGGCGAACATCACCCCCTGCGCGTTCTGGCCGTCCGAGCACCGCGAGCCGCCGGTGCGCATCGGCGACCGGGGCCCGTCGAACATCCTGCTGGTCCAGAACGAACGCGACCCGGGAACCCCGCTGGCGGGAGCCCTGAAGCTCCGGCAGGCACTGGGCCAGCGGGCCAGGATGGTCACCGCCGACCAGGGCGGCCACGGCGTCTACCCCTTCGGCACCAACACCTGCGCCAACGAGGCGACGACCACGTTCCTCACCACGGGCAAGCGCCCGGCCCGCGATCTGCGCTGCGCCGCGGAGTAACCGGCGGGACGTCCCCGAACGTGGGAACGCCTGGACCGTCGCAGCCTCGGTCAGCCTCGCGGCAGGCGTTCCCACGTTCGGGTCATCCGGATCCGGTTCCCGGCGGATACGCTGGTCGGGCCCGCGAGACTCCTCCCCATGGGAGCAATGATGAGCATCGAACCCGAGGCCTCCGAGCCGCGGTGGGCGGTCCCGCCCGAGGGCGGCTGGACCGCCGATGACCTGGACACACTCCCGAATCTGCCTCCGCACACGGAGCTGATCGACGGGAGCCTCGTTTTCGTGAGTCCGCAGACCCTTTTCCATTCGCGAGCGGTCAGCTTCTTCGAGTGGCAGCTGCAGTCCTTGGTGCCGCCCGAGCTGGAGGTCGTGCGCGAGTTCACCATCGACATCGACCGCTACAACCGGCCCGAGCCTGATGTGATCGTCATCGACGGCGATGTCGTCGATGACCCGAATCAGACCCGGTTCCCCGCCGAGGCCGTCCGACTGGCCATCGAGGTGGTCTCGCCCGAGTCCCGGTCGCGCGACCGGGAGACCAAGCCCGTGAAGTACGCCCGCGCGACCATCCCCCACTACTGGCGGGTGGAGAACCACGACGGGCGCGCCGTGGTGTACGTCTTCGAGCGGGAGCCGGCCACCGGCGCGTACACCTCGACCGGGATCTTCCACGACCGGATGAAGGTGTCGGTGCCGTTCACCGTGGACCTGGACCTCACGGCGATCACGGCCCGCCGCAGCCGGGCGGCGGACCCGGAGTAGGCCCCACCGCCCGGTCACTCTCACCCGCCCGGTACGTCCCTCACTCGTACTCGGGCGGTTCCTCGTCCCAGCCGAACTCGGGGTCGCTGTGCTGCGAGGCCGCGGCCGGAGCTTGCGTACGAGCCGGAGCCGGGGCCGCCGCACGGGGTGCGGGCGCCGGGGCCGCCGGTGTCTCCGGGGCCGCACCCGGGGACGTCTCCGCCAGAACCTCCAGCACACCCTCCCCGTACGTCGCGAGCTTCTTCTCGCCCAGGCCGCTGATGCCTCCCAGCTCCCCGATCGTCGTCGGGTGGACGGTCGCGATCTCCCTCAGCGTCGCATCGTGGAAGATCACGTACGCCGGGACGCCCTGCTCCTTCGCCGTCGCCCCGCGCCAGGCGCGCAGCGCCTCGAAGACCGGGACGGCGGACTCGGGGAGGTCGGCCGCGGCCGCCTTGCCCTTGGCGCCCCTGCCGCCGCCGGCCGAGGACGACGAGCGGGACGTGGGCTTCTTCGGCTCCTTACGGAGCAGCACATCGCGCTCCCGGCCGAGCACCGTCGCGCTCTCGTCGGTCAGGACCAGCGTGCCGTACTCCCCCTCGACCGCGAGCAGGCCCTGGGCCAGCAGCTGGCGGACCACTCCGCGCCACTCCGCCTCGGCCAGCTCCTCGCCGATGCCGAAGACGGAGAGCTGGTCGTGGTCGAACTGGATGACCTTCGCGGTCTTGCGGCCGAGCAGGATGTCGATGATCTGGCCCGCGCCGAACTTCTGGTTCCGCTCGCGCTTCAGCCGCACCACCGTGGAGAGCAGCTTCTGCGAGACGACCGTGCCGTCCCAGGTCTCCGGCGGGGTGAGGCAGGTGTCGCAGTTGCCGCAGGCGGCGGCCGTGGGCTCCTGGCCGAAGTAGGTGAGCAGCTGGGACCGGCGGCACTGGACCGTCTCGCACAGGGCCAGCATCGAGTCCAGGTGGGCGGCGGCCCGGCGGCGGTGGGCCTCGTCGCCGTCCCCGCCCTGGATGAGCTTGCGCTGCTGGACGACGTCCTGGAGTCCGTACGCCATCCAGGCGGTGGACGGCTCCCCGTCACGGCCCGCACGGCCGGTCTCCTGGTAATACCCCTCGACGGACTTGGGGAGGTCGACGTGGGCGACGAAGCGGACGTCCGGCTTGTCGATGCCCATGCCGAACGCGATCGTCGCGACGACGACGAGCCCCTCCTCGCGGAGGAACCGCGCCTGGTGGGCGGCGCGCGTCCCGGCGTCCAGGCCCGCGTGGTACGGCACGGCCGCCACGCCGTTGCTGCTCAGATACTCCGCGATCTTCTCGGTGGAGTTGCGCGAGAGACAGTAGACGATGCCCGCGTCCCCGGCGTGCTCCTCCTTGAGGAAGGACAGCAGCTGCCTCTTGGGCTCGGACTTCGGGACGATGCGGTACTGGATGTTCGGCCGGTCGAAGCTCGCGACGAAGTGCTTCGCGTCCGGCATGCCGAGGCGGCGGGTGATCTCCTCGTGCGTGGCGTTCGTCGCGGTCGCCGTCAGGGCGATGCGCGGCACGTCCGGCCAGCGCTCGCCGAGCACGGACAGCGCCAGATAGTCCGGGCGGAAGTCGTGGCCCCACTGGGCGACGCAGTGCGCCTCGTCGATCGCGAAGACGGAGACCTCGCCCCGGGCCAGCAGGGAGAGCGTGGAGTCCAGGCGCAGCCGCTCGGGCGCCAGATAGAGGATGTCCAGCTCGCCCGCGAGGAACTGCGCCTCCATCGAGCGGCGCTCGTCGAAGTCCTGCGTGGAGTTCATGAAGCCGGCCCGGACGCCGAGCGCCCGCAGGGCGTCGACCTGGTCCTGCATGAGGGCGATCAGCGGGGAGACGACGACGCCGGTGCCCCGTCGGACCAGGGACGGGATCTGGTAGCAGAGGGACTTTCCGCCACCGGTGGGCATGAGCACGACCGCGTCGCCGCCCGCCACCACATGCTCGATGATCGCGCCCTGCTCGCCGCGGAACGACTCGTACCCGAAGACGCGGTGCAGCGTCCGCCGCGCCTCGCTCTCGTCGCCCGTGCCGGTGCCGGTCACCGTCCCGGTGGTCTCGTCCATGCTCACGCCCAATGCTCTGTCCCCCGAGGGTCCGCTCGCCCGGCCCTGTCCCGTCCTGCTCTCGTCCCCGTCCACGATAGGCGGAGCCAACGACAACGCCGGACGGTCTGTGGATAACCGACCGTCCGGCGCTGCTGTCGCTCATACTGCGGGGCTTCCCGCGCGGGCTGCCGCTACCGCACGAAGACCCCCGCCTGGCTCGCCAGGTCCAGGAAGTACTGCGGGGCCAGGCCCAGCACCAGGGTGACGGCGACGCCGACCGCGATCGTCGTCATGGTCAGCGGGGACGGGACGGCGACCGTGGGGCCGTCCGCCTTCGGCTCGCTGAAGAACATCAGGACGATCACGCGGATGTAGAAGAACGCCGCGACGGCCGACGAGAGCACACCGACGACGACCAGCGCCCCGGCCCCGCCCTCGGCCGCCGCCTTGAACACCGCGAACTTCCCCGAGAACCCGGAGGTCAGCGGGATCCCCGCGAAGGCCAGCAGGAACACCGCGAAGACCGCCGCGACCAGCGGCGAGCGGCGGCCGAGCCCGGCCCACTTCGACAGGTGGGTGGCCTCGCCGCCCGCGTCCCGCACCAGCGTGACCACGGCGAACGCGCCGACCGTCACGAAGGAGTAGGCGAGCAGGTAGAAGAGGACCGAGGAGATGCCCTCCGGGTTGGCCGCGATGACGCCCGCGAGGATGAAGCCCGCGTGCGCGATCGAGGAGTAGGCCAGCAGCCGCTTGATGTCGGTCTGGGTGATCGCGACGATCGCCCCGCCCAGCATCGTGACGATCGCCACCGCCCACATCACCGGCCGCAGGTCCCAGGTGAGGCCCGGCAGCGCCACGTACAGCAGGCGCAGCAGCGCGCCGAACGCGGCGACCTTCGTGGCCGCGGCCATGAAGCCGGTGACCGGGGTCGGGGCGCCCTGGTAGACGTCCGGGGTCCACATGTGGAACGGGACCGCGCCGACCTTGAAGAGCAGGCCCGTCAGGATCATCGCGCCGCCGATGAGCAGCAGCGCGTCGTTGCCCATGGTGTCGGCGAGGGCGGGGTCGATCTCCAGGACCGAGCCGTCGACGACGTTGGCGATCCCGGCGTACGAGAGGGAGCCCGCGTAGCCGTAGATGAGGGCGATCCCGAAGAGCAGGAACGCCGAGGAGAACGCGCCGAGCAGGAAGTACTTCACGGCCGCCTCCTGCGACATCAGCCGCTTGCGGCGGGCGACGGCGCACAGGAGGTAGAGCGGGAGCGAGAAGACTTCCAGCGCGATGAAGAGGGTCAGCAGGTCGTTGGCGGCCGGGAAGACCAGCAGCCCCGCCACCGAGAAGAGCAGCAGCGGGAAGACCTCGGTGGTGGTGAACCCGGCCCGCACCGCGGCCTTCTCGCCCTCGCCGCCCGGGACGGCCCCGGGCTGGGCGGCGAACGAGTCGACGCGGTTGCCGTCGCTGCTGGGGTCGAGCCGGCGTTCGGCGAAGGTGAACACCGCCACCATGGCGACCAGGAGAATGGTGCCTTGCAGGAACAGGGTGGGGCCGTCGATCGCGATGGCCCCCATGGCCGCGATCTGGGCCTTCGTGGTGCCGTATCCCCCGGCGGCGAGGCCGACGATCGCGGCGAACGAGGCGGCGACCGCCACCACGCTCAGGAAGAGCTGGGTGTGGTAGCGGGCCCGGCGCGGCACGAAGGCCTCGACCAGGATGCCCAGGACGGCGGCGACCACGATGATCAGGACCGGCATCAGCTGGGTGTACTCGATCTTCGGCGCCGTGAACGAGTCGCCCGGCGCCGCCGCTGTCACCCCGCTCGCCGTCGTCCACAGACTGTGGACAGCTGTTGCGCTCACTTGGCGGCCTCCACCTCGGGCTGGGGGTCCTTCTTCTGTACGTCGGACATGGTGTGCTCCACCGCCGGGTTGACGACCTCGGTGAGCGGCTTCGGGAAGACGCCCAGGAAGATCAGCACGGCGATCAGCGGAACCGCGACCGCCAGTTCACGGGCCCGGAGGTCCGGCATGGAGCGGACCGATTCCTGCACCGGGCCGGTCATCGTGCGCTGGTAGAGGACCAGGACGTAGAGCGCGGCGAGCACGATGCCGGAGGTGGCGATGATGCCGGCCACCGGATACGCGCTGAACGTGCCGACCAGGACCAGGAACTCACTGACGAACGGGGCGAGTCCGGGCAGCGACAGGGTGGCGAGCCCGCCGATGAGGAACGTCCCGGCCAGCACGGGGGCGACCTTCTGCACGCCGCCGTAGTCCGCGATGAGCCGCGAGCCGCGCCGGGTGATCAGGAAGCCCGCGACCAGCAGCAGCGCGGCCGTGGAGATGCCGTGGTTGACCATGTAGAGCGTGGCGCCCGACTGGCCCTGGCTGGTCATCGCGAAGATGCCCAGGACGATGAAGCCGAAGTGCGAGATCGAGGCGTAGGCGATGAGCCGCTTGATGTCGCGCTGGCCGACCGCGAGGAGCGCCCCGTACACGATGGAGATCAGCGCCAGGGTGATCACCACCGGCGTCGCCCACTTGCTGGCCTCCGGGAAGAGTCCGAGGCAGAAGCGGAGCATCGCGAAGGTGCCGACCTTGTCGACGATCGCGGTGATCAGCACGGCGACCGGGGCGGTCGCCTCGCCCATCGCGTTGGGCAGCCAGGTGTGCAGCGGCCACAGCGGGGCCTTCACCGCGAAGGCGAAGAAGAACCCGAGGAACAGCCACCGTTCGGTGCTGGTCGCCATCTCCAGGGAGCCGTTGGCGCGGGCCTCGGCGATCTCGGAGAGCGAGAAGCTGCCCGCGACCACGTAGAGGCCGATCACCGCGGCCAGCATGATCAGACCGCCGGCCAGGTTGTAGAGGAGGAACTTGACCGCCGCGTACGAGCGCTGGGTCGCGGCGCTCTCGTCGCTGCCCGCGTGGGCCCGGTCGCCGAAGCCGCCGATGAGGAAGTACATCGGGATGAGCATGGCTTCGAACAGGATGTAGAAGAGGAAGACGTCCGTCGCGACGAACGACAGGATCACCATGGCCTCGACCATGAGGATCAGGGCGAAGAAGCCCTGTGTCGGACGCCAGCGCGTGGACTTGGTCTCCAGGGGGTCCGCGTCGTGCCAGGCGGCGACGATGACGAACGGGATCAGCAGCGCGGTGAGGCCGAGGAGCGCCACCCCGATGCCGTCGACGCCCAGTTCGTACCGGACGCCGAAGTCGGCGATCCAGGCCCGGGACTCGGTGAGCTGGTAGCGGTCGCCGCCCGGCTCGAAGCGGAGGAAGACGACCGCCGCCAGGACGAGCGTGCCGAGCGAGAAGAGCAGCGCGAGCCATTTGGCCGCGGTGCGCCGTGCGGCGGGGACGGCGGCGGTGGCGATCGCGCCGATCGCCGGGAGCGCCGCCGTCGCGGTCAGGAGGGGAAAGGACATGTGATCAGACCGCCCTCATCAGCAGGGTCGCGGCGATGACGACCGCCGTACCGCCGAACATCGAGACCGCGTAGGTGCGGGCGTAGCCGTTCTGGAGCTTGCGCATCCGGCCGGAGAGCCCGCCGACCGAAGCGGCCGTGCCGTTGACGACGCCGTCGACCAGGGAGTGGTCCACGTAGACCAGCGAGCGGGTGAGGTGCTCGCCGCCGCGGACCAGGACCACGTGGTTGAAGTCGTCCTGGAGGAGATCGCGGCGGGCGGCCCGGGTGAGGACCGAGCCGCGCGGGGCGACGACCGGCACGGGCTTGCGGCCGTACATCCCCCAGGCGATGCCGACGCCGATGACCAGGGCCACCACGGTGGCTCCGGTGACCGTGGCCGCGCTCAGCGGGGAGTGCCCGTGGTCGTAACCGGTGACCGGCTCCAGCCAGTTGACGAACCGGTCGCCGATCGCGAAGAACCCGCCCGCGAAGACCGAGCCGAAGGCCAGCACGATCATCGGGATGGTCATCGACTTCGGGGACTCGTGCGGGTGCGGCTCGTGGCCGTCCGCGTCCGGCTGCCAGCGCTTCTCGCCGAAGAAGGTCATCAGCATCACGCGCGTCATGTAGAACGCGGTGATCGCGGCGCCCAGCAGGGCGACCGAGCCGAGGATCCAGCCCTCGGTGCCGCCCTTGGCGAAGGCCGCCTCGATGATCTTGTCCTTGGAGAAGAAGCCGGACAGGCCGGGGAAGCCGATGATGGCGAGATAGCCGAGCCCGAAGGTGATGAAGGTGACCGGCATGTACTTCCGCAGGCCGCCGTACTTGCGCATGTCGACCTCGTCGTTCATGCCGTGCATGACGGAGCCCGCGCCGAGGAAGAGCCCGGCCTTGAAGAAGCCGTGCGTCACCAGGTGCATGATCGCGAAGATGTAGCCGATCGGGCCGAGGCCCGCGGCGAGGATCATGTACCCGATCTGCGACATCGTGGATCCGGCGAGCGCCTTCTTGATGTCGTCCTTCGCGCAACCGACGATCGCACCGAAGATCAGCGTGACCGCGCCGACGATGACGACGACCAGCTGGGCGTCCGGGGCGGCGTTGAAGATCGCGCCGGAGCGGACGATCAGATAGACGCCGGCGGTGACCATGGTCGCGGCGTGGATGAGGGCGGAGACCGGGGTCGGGCCCTCCATCGCGTCACCGAGCCAGGACTGCAGCGGCACCTGGGCCGACTTGCCGCAGGCGGCCAGCAGCAGCATCAGGCCGATGGCCGTCAGCTTGCCCTGGCTCGTCTCGTCCGCCGACTCCAGCACCGGCCCGAAGGCGAAGGTGCCGAAGGTGGTGAACATCAGCATGATGGCGATCGACAGGCCCATGTCGCCGACCCGGTTGACCAGGAAGGCCTTCTTCGCGGCGGTGGCCGCGGTGGGCTTGTGCTGCCAGAAGCCGATGAGCAGGAACGACGCCAGACCGACGCCCTCCCACCCGACGTACAGCAGCAGGTAGTTGTCGGCGATGACCAGGATGAGCATCGCCGCGAGGAACAGGTTGAGATAGCCGAAGAAGCGGCGCCTGCGCTCGTCGTGCTCCATGTAGCCGATGGAGTAGATGTGGATCAGCGTGCCCACACCGGTGATGAGCAGGACGAACGTCATCGACAACTGGTCGAGCTGGAAGGCGATGTCGGCCTGGAAGCCTTCCACCGGGATCCAGCTGAACAGGTGCTGGTGCAGGGCCCGGTCCTCGGCGCCCTTCCCCAGCATGTCGGTGAAGAGGATCAGTCCGACGACGAACGAGGCGGCGGCGAGCGCGGTGCCGAGCCAGTGGCCGGTCTTGTCGAGCCGGCGGCCGCCGCAGAGCAGGACCGCCGCTCCGAGCAGGGGCGCCGCGACGAGCAGCGCAATCAGGTTCTCCACGTTTCCGACCCCTTACAGCTTCATCAGGCTGGCGTCGTCGACCGAGGCCGAGTGGCGGGAGCGGAACAACGACACGATGATCGCGAGCCCGACGACGACTTCCGCGGCGGCGACGACCATCGTGAAGAACGCGACGATCTGCCCGTCGAGATCGCCGTGCATCCGGGAGAACGTGACGAGCGCCAGATTGCAGGCGTTGAGCATCAGCTCGACGCACATGAACACCACGATCGCGTTCCGCCGGATCAGCACCCCGGAGGCGCCGATCGCGAACAGCAGGGCCGCGAGGTAGAGGTAGTTGACCGGGTTCACTTGGCGGCCTCCGAATTCTCCGCCGCGGACGCGGGTCCTGACCCGCGTGTCGTGGCGTCCGCGTCCTCACGTCCGAGCCGCTCCCCGGAGCGCTGCTCCAGGGCCTTGAGGTCGGCGAGGGACTTCTGCGAGACGTCCCGGATCTGACCGCGCTCCCGCAGCGTCTGCATGACGGTGAGGTCGGACGGCGTGCCGTCGGGGAGCAGACCGGGGATGTCCACCGCGTTGTGCCGGGCGTAGACGCCGGGGGCGGGGAGCGGCGGGAGGTGCTTGCCCTCGCGGACGCGCTGCTCGGCCAGCTCCCGCTGGGTCTTGGCCCGTTCGGTGCGCTCGCGGTGCGTGAGCACCATCGCGCCGACCGTCGCCGTGATCAGCAGGGCGCCGGTGATCTCGAAGGCGAAGACGTACTTGGTGAAGATGAGGTTGGCGAGTCCCTCGACGTTGCCGCCGTGCCGGGCGTTGGCCGCGCCGAGCCCGTTGAACGTGGAGAGCGAGGCGTTGCCGATGCCCGCGATCAGCAGGATGCCGAAGCCGAGGGCGCATCCGGCGGCCAGCCAGCGCTGCCCCTTGAGGGTCTCCTTGAGGGAGTCCGCCGCGGTGACGCCGACGAGCATGACGACGAAGAGGAACAGCATCATGATCGCGCCGGTGTAGACGACGATCTGGACGACGCCGAGGAAATAGGCCCCGTTGGCGAGGTAGAACACCGCGAGGACGATCATCGTGCCGGCGAGGGAGAGTGCGCTGTGCACGGCCCGCTTCAGCAGGACCGTGGAGAGCGCGCCGATCACGGCGACGGTGCCCAGGATCCAGAACTGGACGGCCTCACCCGTGGAGGTGGTGGTGGCTGCGGCCAGCGCGTTCACGCGCCCACCCCCTTGTCGTGCCGGGTGGCGTCGGCGGCCCGGGTGGACTCGATGGGATCCTCGTCGGGCTTGTCGCCCTCGCCCTTTGACACGGCCGTCTGCCGGACCGTACCGGGGGCGGCCTCGGTGACCACGCCCCGGTAGTAGTCCTGTTCGTCCATGCCGGGGAAGATCGCGTGCGGGCTGTCGACCATGCCCTCCTGCAGCCCCGCGAGCAGCTCGTCCTTGGTGTAGATGAGGCTCTCGCGGGTGGTGTTGGCCAGCTCGAACTCGTTCGTCATCGTCAGCGCCCGGGTGGGGCAGGCCTCGATGCACAGTCCGCACAGGATGCAGCGCGCGTAGTTGATCTGGTAGACGCGGCCGTAGCGCTCGCCCGGGGAGTAGCGCTCCTCCTCGGTGTTGTCCGCGCCCTCCACGTAGATCGCGTCGGCGGGACACGCCCAGGCGCACAGCTCGCAGCCGACGCACTTCTCCAGGCCGTCCGGGTGGCGGTTGAGCTGGTGGCGGCCGTGGAAGCGGGGCGCCGTCACCTTCGGCGTCTCCGGATACTGCTCGGTGAGCCGCTTCTTGAACATGGCCTTGAAGGTCACGCCGAAGCCGGCCACCGGGTTCTGGAACTTCTCCCCCGGCTCGTCCGCCCGGCCCGAGGACCCAGCGGATCCCGATGAGCCCGTGAGCTCTGGTTTCTCAGACACCGCCGGCCTCCTTTCCGTCACTCGCGTTTCCGTCACTCTGAGTATCCGGTCCACCACTGACAACGAGCTCCCGCTCACGTCGTGGAGTGCGCCTGGGCACCGGCGGCAGGCTCTGTCCGGGCAGCGGAGGCACCGGGAACCCGCCCGCCATCGGGTCGAAGGCGGGCTCGGGTCCGGCCGCTTCCACCTCGGTCCGCTTCTTCCGGTCGCGGAACATGTCGACGACGAAGGAGATCAGCAGAATGGCGATCACCGCCGCGCCGACGTACAGCACGATCCGGGAGAAGTCGTAGCCCTCGTTGCGCAGCGCGCGGACGGTGGCGACGAGCATCAGCCAGACCACGGAGACCGGGATGAGGACCTTCCAGCCGAGCTTCATCAGCTGGTCGTAGCGGACCCGGGGCAGGGTGCCGCGCAGCCAGATGAAGAAGAACAGCAGCAGCTGGACCTTGAGGACGAACCAGAGCATCGGCCACCAGCCCTGGTTCGCGCCCTCCCAGAAGGTGCTGACCGGGTACGGTGCCCGCCAGCCGCCGAGGAAGAGGGTCACGGAGACCGCGGAGACGGTGACCATGTTGACGTACTCGGCGAGCATGAACATCGCGAACTTGATCGAGGAGTACTCGGTGTTGAACCCGCCGACGAGGTCGCCCTCGGACTCCGGCATGTCGAACGGCGCCCGGTTCGTCTCCCCGACCATCGTGATGATGTAGATGATGAAGGAGACCGGCAGCAGGATGACGAACCACCGGTCCGCCTGCGCCTCCACGATCGCCGAGGTCGACATCGACCCGGAGTAGAGGAACACCGAGGCGAACGCGGCGCCCATCGCGATCTCGTAGCTGATCATCTGGGCGCAGGAGCGCAGACCGCCGAGGAGCGGGTACGTCGATCCGGAGGACCAGCCCGCCAGTACGAGGCCGTAGATGCCGACCGAGGCGACCGCGAGGATGTAGAGCATCGCGATCGGGAGGTCGGTGAGCTGCATCGTCGTACGGTGGCCGAAGATCGACACCTGGTTGTCGGCGGGGCCGAACGGGATGACCGCGATCGCCATGAAGGCCGGGATCGCCGCGACGATCGGCGCCAGGATGTAGACGACCTTGTCGGCCCGCTTGACGATGAGGTCTTCCTTCAGCATCAGCTTGATGCCGTCGGCGAGCGACTGGAGCATGCCCCAGGGGCCGTTGCGGTTGGGGCCGACGCGCAGCTGCATCCAGGCGACGACCTTGCGCTCCCACACGATGGAGAACAGCACGGTCACCATCAGGAACGCGAAGCAGAAGACCGCCTTGATGACGACGAGCCACCAGGGGTCGGTGCCGAACATCGAGAGATCCTCGGCGGCGAGGACGACGCCCTCGGGCGCCGTCGTGAGTGCGGCGAGGCCAGTCACGCTCGTACCTCCGATGGTTCGACGGGAGCGCCCGGTGCGGCGGCGGGGCCGATCCGCACCAGGCCGCCCGGGTTCACGCCGGTGTCGGCGGGGATGCCGCGTCCCACCGAGTTCAGCGGCACCCAGACCACCCGGTCCGGCATGTCGGTGACCACGAGGGGCAGTTCGACGGTGCCGGCGGGTCCGGTGACGGCGAGCAGGTCGCCGCCCTTGACGCCGGTCTCGGCGGCGGTGACCGCCGAGAGCCGGGCGACGGCCGCGTGCCGGGTTCCGGCGAGTGCGGTGTCGCCCTCCTGGAGCCGGCCGAGGTCGAGCAGCATGCGGTGGCCCGCGAGGACCGCCTCGCCGTCGCCGGGCCGGGGCAGCGGCTGTGCGCCCGCGCGGGGGTCGTCCACGTGGCCGCCCTCCCAGCCGCCGAGCCGGTCCAGCTCGCGGCGGGCGGCGGTCAGGTCCGGGAGCGCGAAGTGCACGTCCATGGCGTCGGCCAGCATGTGCAGCACCCGGGAGTCGGTCGGCGCGAGCGTCCGGGACATCTGCTCGGGCTTCAGCGCCGCCTGGAACATCCGGACCCGGCCCTCCCAGTTGAGGAAGGTGCCGGACTTCTCCGCGACGGCGGCGACCGGGAAGACCACGTCCGCGCGGGCGGTGACCGCGCTCGGCCGCAGCTCCAGGGAGACCAGGAAGCCGACCTCGTTCAGCGCCTGGATGGCGCGGTTGGGGTCGGGCAGGTCCTCGACGCCGACCCCGGCGACGAGCAGCGCGCCCAGTTCGCCGGTGGCCGCGGCCTCGACGATCTGGCCGGTGTCGCGGCCGTGCCGGGTGGGCAGTTCGGCCAGCCGCCACAGCTCCGCGACCTCGTCGCGGGCGCGCGGGTCGGTGGCCGGACGGCCGCCCGGCAGCAGGGTGGGGAGCGCGCCCGCCTCGATCGCGCCCCGGTCGCCCGCCCGGCGCGGAATCCACACCAGGCGTGCGCCGGTGGCGGTGGCGGTGCGGATCGCGGCGGACAGTGCGCCGGGCACGCCCGCGAGCCGCTCGCCGACGATGATCAGCGCGTGCTCACCGCGCAACGCCTCGGCGGCCGCGGCCCCTTCGGCCTCCAGGCCGACGCCGCCCGCGAGCGCGTCGAGCCACTCGGTCTCGGTGCCGGGGGCGGCGGGGAGCAGGGTGCCGCCCGCCTTCTCCAGGCCCCGGGTGGCGTGCGAGGCGAGCGCGAAGGTCTTCTGGCCGCTCTTGCGGTGGGCCTTGCGCAGCCGGAGGAAGACGCCGGGGGCCTCCTCCTCGGACTCGAACCCGACGAGGAGGACCGCGGGGGCCTTCTCCAGCGCGGTGTACGTGACGCCCTCGCCGTCGAGGTCCCGGCCGCGTCCGGCGACGCGGGCGGCCAGGAAGTCGGCCTCCTCGGCGCTGTGGACGCGGGAGCGGAAGTCGATGTCGTTGGTGTCGAGGGCGACCCGGGCGAACTTGCTGTACGCGTAGGAGTCCTCGACGGTCAGCCGGCCGCCGGTCAGGACGCCGGTGCGGCCGCGGGCGGCGAGGAGCCCGGCCGCCGCGGCTTCCAGCGCCTCGGGCCAGCTCGCCGGTTCCAGCTCACCGTCGGCGTTGCGGACCAGCGGGGTGGTCAGGCGGTCTCGCTGCTGGGCGTAGCGGAAGCCGAACCTCCCCTTGTCGCAGATCCACTCCTCGTTGACCTCGGGCTCGTTGGCCGCGAGACGCCGCATGACCTTGCCGCGCCGGTGGTCGGTCCGGGTCGAGCAGCCCCCCGAGCACTGCTCGCACACCGAGGGCGTGGAGACCAGGTCGAACGGGCGGGAGCGGAACCGGTACGCCGCCGAGGTCAGCGCGCCGACCGGGCAGATCTGGATGGTGTTGCCGGAGAAGTACGACTCGAAGGGGTCGCCCTCGCCGGTGCCGACCTGCTGGAGCGCGCCGCGCTCGATCAGCTCGATCATCGGGTCGCCCGCCACCTGGTTGGAGAACCGGGTGCAGCGCGCGCAGAGCACGCACCGCTCGCGGTCCAGCAGCACCTGGGTGGAGATCGGGACGGGCTTCTCGAAGGTCCGCTTCTTCCCCTCGAACCGGGAGTCGGCACCGCCGTGCGACATCGCCTGGTTCTGGAGCGGGCACTCGCCGCCCTTGTCGCAGACGGGGCAGTCCAGCGGGTGGTTGATCAGCAGCAGCTCCATCACGCCCTTCTGCGCCTTCTCGGCGACAGGAGAGGTGATCTGCGACTTGACGACCATGCCGTCGGTGCAGGTGATGGTGCACGAGGCCATCGGCTTGCGCTGGCCCTCGACCTCGACGATGCACTGGCGGCAGGCGCCCGCGGGGTCGAGGAGCGGGTGGTCGCAGAAGCGCGGGATCTCGATACCGAGGAGTTCGGCGGCCCGGATGACCAGGGTCCCCTTGGGGACGCTGATCTCGATGCCGTCGATGGTCAGCGTGACCAGGTCCTCGGGCGGAACCGCCGCCTCGCCGCCCCCGGAGGGCGCACTCGTGGTGACTGTCATGCGTTCACCCCCCGGTGAGCGTTCTTGCCGTCGGTGTTCTTGTCGTCGGCCCAGGCCGTGGACCGGGCGGGGTCGAAGGGGCAGCCCTTGCCGGTGATGTGCTGCTCGTACTCCTCGCGGAAGTACTTCAGCGAGGAGAAGATCGGCGAGGCCGCGCCGTCGCCGAGCGCGCAGAACGACTTGCCGTTGATGTTGTCGGCGATGTCGTTGAGCTTGTCGAGGTCGGCCATCTCGCCCTTGCCGGCCTCGATGTCGCGGAGCAACTGGACCAGCCAGTACGTCCCTTCGCGGCAGGGCGTGCACTTGCCGCAGGACTCGTGGGCGTAGAACTCGGTCCAGCGGGTGACGGCCCGCACGACGCAGGTCGTCTCGTCGAAGCACTGGAGCGCCTTGGTGCCGAGCATGGATCCGGCGGCGCCGACGCCCTCGTAGTCGAGGGGGACGTCGAGGTGCTCCTCGGTGAACATCGGGGTGGAGGAGCCGCCCGGCGTCCAGAACTTGAGGCGGTGACCGGCCCGCATGCCGCCGCTCATGTCGAGGAGCTGGCGCAACGTGATGCCGAGCGGGGCCTCGTACTGGCCGGGGCTGGTGACATGGCCGCTGAGCGAGTAGAGCGTGAAGCCCGGGGACTTCTCGCTGCCCATCGACTTGAACCAGTCCTTGCCCTTGTTCAAAATCGCGGGAACCGACGCGATGGACTCGACGTTGTTCACCACAGTGGGACAGGCGTACAGACCGGCGACCGCAGGGAAGGGGGGCCGCAGCCGGGGTTGGCCACGCCGTCCTTCGAGAGAGTCGAGCAGCGCGGTTTCCTCACCACAGATGTACGCACCCGCACCCGCGTGCACCGTGAGTTCCAGATCGAGTCCTGAACCCAGGATGTTCGTCCCCAGATAACCCGCCTCGTACGCCTCTCGTACCGCCTCGTGCAGTCGTCGCAGCACGGGGACGACCTCACCGCGCAGGTAGATGAACGCATGCGAAGAACGGATCGCGTAACAGGCGATCACGATGCCCTCGATGAGGCTGTGCGGGTTCGCGAAGAGGAGCGGGATGTCCTTGCAGGTCCCCGGCTCCGACTCGTCGGCGTTGACAACTAGATAGTGCGGTTTGCCATCGCCCTGCGGGATGAACTGCCATTTCATCCCGGTCGGGAAGCCCGCGCCACCGCGGCCGCGCAGACCGGAGTCCTTGACGTACGCGATGAGATCGTCGGGCGCCATGGCCAGCGCTTTGCGCAGCCCTTCGTAGCCCTCGTGACGGCGGTAGGTGTCCAGCGTCCAGGACTCGGGCTGGTCCCAGAAGGAGGAGAGGACGGGGGCGAGCAGCTTTTCGGGGCTCGTCCCGTTGTGGTCGATCTCGGCGGCCAAGGTCATCACTCCCCCTCCTCGGCTGCGGGCCCGGCCGGGTGCTCCGGGTCGGAGGCCGAGGTCTGCTGCGGTGCGTCGTGCGAGCTGAGGTGCTCGGACGGCGAAGGGTCGTGCGGCTGCCCGTCCTGGGGACGCGTGTCCTCGGGCTGCCCGGCGCGCGGGGAGACCACGCGCGCCTTCGGGAGCGCCTCGCCCTTGGCGAGCTTCAGCCCGACGAGGGAGGCGGGGCCCGCGCCGCCGGTGGCCTCGACGGCGCCGGGGCGCTCGTCGGGGAAACCGGCCAGGATGCGGGCGGTGTCCTTGTACGAGCAGATCGGTGCGCCGCGGGTGGGCTCGACGGTCCGGCCGGCGATCAGGTCGTCGACGAGCTGCGTGGCGCTCTCCGGCGTCTGGTTGTCGAAGAACTCCCAGTTGACCATCACGACGGGCGCGAAGTCGCAGGCGGCGTTGCACTCGATGTGTTCGAGGGTGACCTTGCCGTCCTCGGTGGTCTCGTTGTTGCCGACCCCGAGGTGCTCCTTGAGCGTGTCGAAGATGGCGTCGCCGCCCATGACCGCGCACAGGGTGTTGGTGCAGACGCCGACCTGGTAGTCGCCGCTCGGCCTGCGCCGGTACATGGAGTAGAAGGTGGAGACGGCGGTGACCTCGGCAGTGGTGAGGTCGAGCGTCTCGGCGCAGAAGGCGATGCCCGTACGGGAGACGTATCCCTCCTCGGACTGCACGAGGTGCAGCAGCGGCAGCAGGGCGGAGCGGCTGCCGGGGTAGCGGGCGAGCACCTCCTTGGCGTCCGCGTCGAGCCGGGCGCGTACCTCGGCCGGGTAGGGGGTGGCGGGGAGCTGCGGCATCCCCAGACTGACGTCTTGGCGTGAGGTGGTCACCGGTCGACGCCTCCCATCACGGGGTCGATGGACGCGACGGCGACGATGACGTCGGCGACCTGGCCGCCTTCGCACATCGCCGCCATGGCCTGCAGGTTGGTGAAGGACGGGTCGCGGAAGTGGACCCGGTAGGGGCGGGTGCCGCCGTCGGAGACGACGTGCACGCCGAGTTCGCCCTTGGGGGACTCGACGGCGGTGTACGTCTGTCCGGCGGGGACCCGGAATCCCTCGGTCACCAGCTTGAAGTGGTGGATCAGGGCTTCCATGGAGGTGCCCATGATGTTCCGGATGTGGTCGAGCGAGTTGCCGAGACCGTCGGGGCCGAGCGCGAGCTGGGCGGGCCAGGCGATCTTCTTGTCGGCGACCATGACCGGCCCGGGCTCCAGGCGTTCGATGCACTGCTCGATGATCCGCAGCGACTGGCGCATCTCCTCCAGCCGGATGAGGAAGCGTCCGTAGGAGTCGCAGGTGTCGGCGGTGGGGACCTCGAAGTCGTAGGTCTCGTAGCCGCAGTACGGGTCGGTCTTGCGCAGGTCGTGCGGGAGGCCGGCGGAACGCAGCACCGGGCCGGTGGCGCCGAGCGCCATGCAGCCGGTGAGGTCGAGGTAGCCGACGTCCTGCATCCGGGCCTTGAAGATGGGGTTGCCGGTGGCGAGCTTGTCGTACTCCGGCAGGTTCCTCTTCATGGTCTTGATGAACTCGCGCAGCTGGTCGACCGCGCCCGGGGGCAGGTCCTGGGCGAGGCCGCCGGGGCGGACGAACGCGTGGTTCATGCGCAGCCCGGTGAACAGCTCGAAGAGGTCGAGAACCAGTTCACGATCGCGGAAGCCGTAGATCATGATCGTGGTCGCGCCGAGCTCCATGCCGCCGGTGGCGATGCAGACCAGGTGCGAGGAGAGCCGGTTCAGCTCCATCAGCAGCACGCGCAGGACGGTGGCCCGGTCGGGGATCTGGTCCTCGATGCCGAGGAGCTTCTCGACGCCCAGGCAGTACGCCGTCTCGTTGAAGAACGGCGTCAGGTAGTCCATGCGCGTGACGAAGGTGGTGCCCTGTGTCCAGTTGCGGAATTCGAGGTTCTTCTCGATGCCGGTGTGGAGATAACCGATACCGCAGCGGGCCTCGGTGACGGTCTCGCCGTCGATCTCCAGGATGAGGCGGAGCACGCCGTGCGTGGACGGGTGCTGGGGGCCCATGTTGACGATGATGCGTTCGTCGTCGGACTTCACCGCGGATTCGACGACTTCGTCCCAGTCGCCGCCGGTGACCGTATATACGGTCCCCTCGGTCGTGGCGCGAGGTGTTGCGTGGGGAGTGGTCATCAGGAGTACGACCTCCGCTGGTCCGGAGCCGGGATCTGGGCGCCCTTGTACTCGACGGCGATGCCGCCGAGCGGGTAGTCCTTGCGCTGCGGGAAGCCCTGCCAGTCGTCCGGCATCATGATCCGGGTGAGGGCGGGGTGCCCGTCGAAGATGAGCCCGAAGAAGTCGTAGGCCTCGCGCTCGTGCCAGTCGTTGGTCGGGTAGACCGCGACGAGCGACGGGATGTGCGGGTCGCTGTCCGGGGCGGACACCTCCAGCCGGATGATCCGGCCGTGGGTGAGCGAGCGCAGGTGGTAGACGGCGTGCAGCTCGCGGCCCTTGTCGCCCAGGAAGTGGACGCCGCTGACGCCCGTGCAGAGCTCGAAGCGCAGGGCGGGGTCGTCGCGCAGGGTGCGGGCGACCTGGACCAGGTGTTCGCGGGCGATGTGGAAGGTCAGCTCGTCGCGGTCGACGACGGTCTTCTCGATGGCGTTGGCGGGGAGCAGGTCCTGTTCCTCCAGGGCCCCTTCCAGCTCGTCGGCCACCTCGTCGAACCAGCCGCCGTAGGGCCGGGAGGCGGCTCCCGGCAGGGTGACGGTGCGGATGAGGCCGCCGTAGCCGGAGGTGTCGCCGCCGTTGTTCGCGCCGAACATGCCCTTGCGGACACGGATGACCTCGCCGCCGGTGTCGCGCGGCGCGGGTACGGCGTTGCCGTTTCGCTCGTCGCCGTTGGCGTTGGGGTTCTCGGTCACCGGAGCAGCCCCTTCATCTCGATCAGGGGCAGTGCCTTGAGGGCCGCTTCCTCCGCCTCGCGGGCGGCCTCCTCCGCGTTGACCCCGAGCTTGGAGCCCTGGATCTTCTGGTGGAGCTTGAGGATGGCGTCCAGCAGCATCTCGGGGCGGGGCGGACAACCCGGCAAATAGATATCGACCGGGACAATGTGATCAACACCCTGCACAATGGCGTAATTGTTGAACATACCGCCAGATGACGCGCAAACTCCCATGGAAATGACCCACTTGGGATTCGGCATCTGGTCGTAGACCTGCCGCAGGACGGGTGCCATCTTCTGGCTCACCCGGCCCGCGACGATCATCAGGTCCGCCTGGCGGGGTGATCCGCGGAAGACCTCCATCCCGAACCGGGCCAGGTCGTAGCGGCCCGCGCCCGTCGTCATCATTTCGATGGCGCAGCAGGCCAGTCCGAACGTGGCCGGGAAGACGGAGGCCTTCCGCACCCAGCCCGCGGCCTGCTCGACCGTGGTCAGCACGAAGCCGCTCGGCAGTTTCTCTTCGAGTCCCATGGTGTGCCCCTCAGCCCCTCAGTCCCATTCCAGGCCGCCGCGACGCCACACATACGCGTAGGCGACGAAGACGGTGAGCACGAAGAGCAGCATCTCCACGAGCCCGAAGATCCCCAGGGCGTCGAAGGAGACCGCCCAGGGATAGAGGAAGACGATCTCGATGTCGAAGACGATGAAAAGCATCGCCGTCAGGTAGTACTTGATGGGAAAGCGGCCGCCTCCGGCCGGAGTCGGGGTGGGTTCGATACCGCACTCGTACGCTTCGAGCTTTGCCCGGTTGTAGCGCTTGGGGCCGATAAGCGTGGCCATGACCACGGAGAAGATCGCAAACCCTGCCCCGAGGGCGCCGAGCACGAGGATGGGCGCGTAGGCATTCACGCTCCTCGCTCCTTCCAGTCGTCCTTGACCTTTGGACCGCATCGGGCGACCGGCTCGCCACCTCACCAAGATCGTGCACATGTGAGGCAGTTCACAAGCCCGACTGCCCCGCATCCTATGCCCGGTCCCCTGTGATCTGCGACACGGGGTACGACAACGACTTTGTGATCTCCACCACCTGACGAAGGATCATGAAGTCGTATGAGCAGTGATCTTCGTACGCGAAGCGGCCGAGTGATCACGAGACGTGACATTCGATGGTGTTACCGCTGGTCAAAGACGTGCGGCGCTACCAATGGAAGGGCTGTACAAGCAAATTGGCGGTGGACGGCCCGAGGGTGATAAAGGCGCGGTTCGACTCCGGTGCTCACCCGGACGAGGGGCGGCCGGGACCGAAGGGGACATGTGCATGCATTCACGAACTTCCGGAAGGAGCGCCTCCCGAGCCGGAGGAGGACCGGAGGGCACCCACCCCCGGACGACCCCGCCCACGCGCATCGCGGGCGCGAGGGTTGCCTGCCTCGACTCCCTCACGCTGTGACCTGCGCCACTCGACCCTTCGCACCAGGAAACCGGGCTTGGCCATCGGTGTGAACGGATGGTAAGCGACGGGCAATTCGGGCGTATTGCCGAAAGGCAGTGATCACGGGCCTGATCGCGACTGCCCGTTTTGCCCGTTACGGCGTCAATAAAGGCGCTCAGAAAGCGGATTCACAGATTCCGAACGTAACTGTGTCGCAACACACGTTTCTTGATGGGACCCCTGCAGCCCTGATAGCGCTAGTACCCATGTCCCACACCGCTCACATACCCAGCCACCGGAAGCCCCGTCAGCGCGCCTCGAAGTCGGCACTGCGGGCCGGAGTTGCCGGTGGCTTCCTCAGCACCATCGCGGTCGCGGGTGCCGCCGGTCCGGCCCAGGCCGAGCCGGTGACCCAGACGATCGAGATGCCCACGATCACGGACGGCCTCTCCACCGCTGTCGCCGCCTCCGCTCAGGCCACGCAGCAGGTCGCCCTCGACCTGGAGACGCAGGCCAGCGAGGACGCGGCCGCCGAGAAGGCCGCGAAGACGGCCAAGAAGGCCCACGCCGAGGCCGTTCGCAAGGCCGAGGCCAAGAAGAAGGCCGAAGCCGCCGCCAAGGCCGAGGCGGAGGCCGAGGAGCGCGCCGAGCGCGCCTCCCGGACCTCCGAGCGCACGACGCTCAGCGCCTCCTCCGGCTCCTCGGACTCCGGCACCTCCGCCCCGTCCTCCTCCTCGACCGTGAGCGGTTCCGCCGCCTCCATCGTGGCGTTCGCCAAGGCCCAGGTCGGCGACGCGTACGTCTCCGGCGGCACCGGCCCGAACGCGTGGGACTGCTCGGGCCTCGTCCAGGCCGCCTACCGCACGGCGGGCATCGACCTGCCGCGCGTCTCCCAGTCCCAGTCGACCGCCGGCACCCAGGTCTCCCTGGACAACCTCCAGCCCGGCGACATCCTGTACTGGGGCGGCGCGGGCAGCGCGTACCACGTGGCGATCTACGTCGGTGGCGGCGAGTTCGTCGGTGCGCAGAACTCCGGCACCGGCACGGTGCAGCGCTCCCTGGACTACGACCGGCCGACCGGCGCGGTCCGCGTTCTCTGATTCACAAGCGGGTCCCTGAGAGCCGCCGCTCCCCCGCTCGGGGGCGGCGGCTCTTCGCCGTGGTCGCGGCGACGAGCAGCGCCGCCGCCATCAGCAGGGCGCTCACCCCGACCGGCGCCCGGTAGCCGAACCCCGCGCCCAGGGCCAGCCCGCCCGCCCACGGACCCAGCGTCGCCCCCAGGTTGAACGCGGTCGTCGAGGAGGCACCGGCCAGCGTCGGGGCCCCGGGGGCGAGGCCCAGGACCCGGGTGATCAGGGCGGTGCCCGTACCGAAGGCGAGCAGGCCGAGCAGCGGGATCAGGGCCAGGGCCGGCACCGGGCTGCCCGCCGTCAGCGCCAGCGCCGACCACCCGACGGTGAGAGCGGCCATGCCCGTGGCGACGAAGGCGACCGGGTGGGCGTCCGCGTACCGGCCGGCCACCGTGACCCCGGCGAACGCCCCCGCCCCGAAGAGCGCCAGGGCCACCGGCACCCACCCGGCGCCCAGACCCGACTCCCGAGTGAGGAGCGGCTCCAGGTAGGAGAACGTGCAGAAGGTCGCCCCCTGCACCAGGGCCATCGTGAGCAGGACCGGCCGCAGTCGGGGACCGGTCAGGACCCGCAGTTCGTCCCGTACGGGCACGGGAGCGGCACCAACGTCCGTACCGCCCCGGCCGCCCGGGATACTGCGCAGGACCGCGAGGAAGGCGGGCAGCGAGACGATCGCGACCGCCCAGAAGGCCGACCGCCATCCCCACCGCTCCCCCAGCACCGCGCCGGCCGGTACGCCCACCACGCAGGCGACCGTCACGCCGCCGACCACCACGGCCGTGGCCCGGCCCTTCAGACGGTCGGGCACCATCGCGACGGCGGTGCTCAGCGCGACCGCCCAGAACCCCGCGTTGGCGAGGGCCCCGACGAAACGGGTCGCGAGAAGCACCCCGTAACTGGAGGTGAGAGCACCGACGGCGTGGACGGCGACGAACACCGCGAGGAAGAGGAGCAGCGCGCGGCGGCGCGGCCAGGTGCGGCCGGCCAGCGCCATGACGGGCGCGCCGACGACCATGCCGACGGCGAACGCGGAGGTGAGGAGGCCGGCGGCGGAGAGGGAGACGCCGAGGTCGGCGGCGATGCCCGAGAGAAGCCCGGACAGCATGAACTCGGAGGTGCCCTGGGCGAAGACCGCGAGCCCGAGAACGTAAACGGCGAATGGCATGGGTGAGTAGCCCCTTGGACGGAACCGTCGGGTGGACAGACAGACCGGGTGCGGGGATACGGGCCGCGCGGACGGCCGCGCCGGAGGTCCGGCGGGGCGGCGCGAAGAAGTGCCCGGCGGTGATCGGCCGGTGGCACGAATCCCGCGTACGGCGGTGCTTCAGCACGTACGCGAGAGAAAACGGCCCGTACCCGCGGTGATCCGGCGGGCGTGGAACCGTGGCGGAGGGACCGGTGACCCGGGAGGGGTCAGTCGGTGGAGCTCAGCACGGACACGGCCACCGGCGCACCGGTGGCCGGAGTCTGTCGGACTCGGGGCAGGCCATGGAGGAGAGCTTACCGGCGGCGGGGGCGGCGGTTGGGCCGCTCCTGCTCCCGGGCCGAGGTGGTGGGCGCGGGAAGCGCGTCGTACACGGCGTCGAAGTCCTCGTCGTCGTCCGGCGCGGTCAGGTCCACGGCGAAGCGCGGCTCCAGGAAGAGGTCCTGGTGCTGGGGCAGGGAAGCGGTGGTCATGGCTGTCTGTCCTTGGGGTCGAGCAGCGCTGTAGCGGCTTGTTCCGTGCCCCGCCGGCCTGCGTTCGATAAGAGGATGCGATATGAGGGTGCGTCAAAGAGAGTGCACGCACCGCGTGCCGCCACGGGTGGGCGGGGGCGGGCGTGGGCCGGCCCGGGCCACCGATGGGGCCCGGCAGGCGCGCAAATCATCGCACACGATCACCCGTGGGGCTGAGGATTAACTCCCGGCGTGATGCGGAGGGCCGGGTTCGGGTCGTCCGGTGGTGTCAGAGGACGACACGGAAGTGGGTGGTCAGCCGCCGGTCCTCGCCCAGGATGTGAAACGCCAGACCGGGCGGCTGGTCCCGGTCGGCCGGCCGGTCGCCCTCCCAGGGCAGGCGCAGGGTCCAGGTCACGGCGGGGCCGACGATCAGGGGGCGGCCCGCGAAGGTCGAGGCTGCGGCCGTGTGGGCGTGCCCGGTGAGGACGGCGACGACCCGCGGGTGGGCGTCGAGCAGGGCGGCGAGCCGCTCAGGCTCCTGGAGCATCCCGGCGTCCGGCAGCGGGTGGTGGAGTTCGACGGGCGGCTGGTGGAAGGCGATCAGCGCGGGGACGCCGTCCGGGAGTGCGCCGAGCGTGGTGTCGATCCAGGCGAGCGTCTCCGCGTCGAGGCGCCCCTCGTCCCGTCCGGGAATGGTCGCGTCGCACATCAGGACGGCGGTTCCGGCGATGTGGTGGACCCGGTTGACGGGGGCGGTGTCCGGGGCCTCGCCGAGGAACGCCTTGCGGTAGGCGGGGCGGGCGTCGTGGTTGCCGGGGCACGCGAGTACGGGGAACGGCGCGTCCAGCAGGCGTACGGCCTCCTCGTACTCGGCCTCCGCCGCGTGGTCGGCGATGTCCCCGGTGACCAGCAGCGCGTCGACCGGGCGGGGCAGGGCCCGCAGGTACTCCATGACGCGGTTCGCCCGGTCCCTGGCGCGGTCGCTGCCGTCCAGATGCAGATCGCTGATCTGAGCAAGCAACATGAGCGGCACTCCCCCGACTAACGCTTATTCGCCTTCTTTCATTAGGACCCTAAGCTGGAGAGCGCAGACGTTCAAGAGACCCGGAAGGAGAGGGCGATGACCGAGCGTCCTGTGATGGAACTGGCGAGCACCATCCGCCACGACGGGGACGGCGGGGTCCTCGACGACCTGGACACGGTCCGGGGAGCGCACCGCTGGCTTCAGCAGCGGCCCGGCATCCTGGCCGCCGCCCCCGGAGACCTGGTCGTGGACGAGGAGTTGAGAGAGGCGGTCGTCGACGTACGGCGCGCCGTCCGGGCCCTGTTCGCGCGGGTGGTCAGCCCGGCACCGCCGAGCCCGGCCGACGCCCACCGCCTGCTGCCCGTCGACGAGGCCATGCGACTGCTCAACGCGGCGGCGGCCCGGGAGCCGGTGGCTCCCCAGCTGCACTGGCCCGCCGAAGGGCCGCCCACGACAGGCTTGTTGTCGGCCGAGGGCGACCCGGGCGTACGGCTGGTCGCGGCGCTGGCACGCGACGCCGTGGACTTCCTGAGCGGGCCGCAGCGCGAGCACCTGCGCGCCTGCCGCGCGCCGCGCTGCGTCCGGTATTTCGTGAAGAGCCACGGCAGGCAGGAGTGGTGCAAGCCGTCCTGCGGCAACCGGGCGCGGGTGGCCCGCCACTACGAGCGGGCGCGCGCGACGGGCTCTCCCCGCATCAGGCCTTCGGGGCCACCTTCGACAGGCCGTTGATGATGCGGTCCATCGCGTCGCCGCCCTGCGGGTCGGTCAGGTTGGCGAGCATCTTGAGCGTGAACTTCATCAGCAGCGGGTGGGTCAGGCCGCGCTGGGTGGCGACCTTCATGACCTTCGGGTTGCCGATCAGCTTCACGAAGGCGCGGCCCATCGTGTAGTAGCCGCCGTAGGTCTCCTTGAGGACCTTCGGGTAGTTGTTCAGGGCCAGTTCGCGCTGGGCGGGGGTGGCGCGGGCGTGGGCCTGGACGATGACGTCGGCCGCGATCTGGCCGGACTCCATGGCGTACGCGATGCCCTCGCCGTTGAACGGGTTGACCATGCCGCCCGCGTCGCCGACGAGGAGGAGGCCCTTGGTGTAGTGCGGCTGGCGGTTGAAGGCCATCGGGAGGGCCGCGCCCCGGATGGGCATCGTCATGTTCTCGGGGGTGTAGCCCCAGTCCTCCGGCATCGAGGCGCACCAGGCCTTGAGGACCTCGCGCCAGTCCAGCTCCTTGAAGGCGGAGGAGGAGTTGAGGATGCCGAGGCCGACGTTGGAGGTGCCGTCGCCCATGCCGAAGATCCAGCCGTAGCCGGGCAGCAGCCGGTCCTCGGCGCCGCGCCGGTCCCACAGCTCCAGCCAGGACTCCAGGTAGTCGTCGTCGTGGCGGGGCGAGGTGAAGTACGTGCGGACGGCGACGCCCATCGGGCGGTCGTCGCGGCGGTGCAGGCCCATCGCGAGGGAGAGGCGGGTGGAGTTGCCGTCGGCGGCGACCACGAGCGGGGCATGGAAGGTGACCGGGGTCTTCTCCTCGCCGATCTTCGCCTCGACGCCGGTGATGCGGCCCGTGCGCTCGTCGCGGATGGGCGCGCCCACGTTGCAGCGCTCGTAGAGGCGGGCGCCCGCCTTCTGCGCCTGGCGGGCCAGCTGCTCGTCGAAGTCGTCGCGTTTACGGACCAGCCCGTAGTCCGGGTAGGAGGCCAGCTCCGGCCAGTCGAGCTGGAGGCGGACGCCGCCGCCGATGATGCGCAGGCCCTTGTTGCGCAGCCAGCCCGCCTCCTCGGAGATGTCGATCCCCATCGAGACGAGCTGTTTCGTGGCACGGGGCGTGAGCCCGTCGCCGCAGACCTTCTCGCGGGGGAAGGCGGTCTTTTCCAGCAGCAGGACGTCGAGTCCGGCCTTGGCGAGGTAGTACGCGGTCGTGGAGCCGGCAGGGCCCGCTCCGACGACGATGACATCCGCGCTGTGCTCGGAGAGGGGCTCGGTCACGGTCGGATCTCCCGAAGACTCGAATTCGCGTGCCGCGCGGCACATGTCCCGTGCAGTCTATGGGGGCCTGCGAACCAACCCTCCGAAGGGCTCCCTCATGTCGATCGCGCCTGCCACGCCCCACGCTTCGGCCCCCGCCGTACGCCTCCGTGTTCCGACCGACGAGGACGCCCTGAGCTGGTACCGGGTCTTCGACGACCCCGAGGTGATGGAGTTCTTCGGCGGCCGCCGGGCCGACTTGTCCGTGTACGAGGAGCTCACCGCGCGCCAGCGCCGCCACGACGCCGAGCTCGGCTACTGCCTGTGGACGCTCACGGACGAGGCGGACACCGTCCTCGGCTTCACCGGGGCGCAGCCGTGGCCGCACACGCATTACGGCCCGGTCGGCGCGATCGAGATCGGCTGGCGGCTGGGGCGTACGGCGTGGGGGCGCGGGTACGCCACCGCGGCCGCCCGCGCCACGCTGGAGCGGGTGCGGGCGGCCGGGGTGGGCGAGGTGGTCGCGATGATCCACTCCCGTAACGCCCGTTCGATGGCGGTCGCGGAGCGGCTCGGCATGCGGCGGGCCGAGTCGTACGACACCCCGCGCGGCCAGGAGGCCGTCTGCTTCCGGCTGGAGCTGTAAGCCCCGGAGCGTGGATCAGGCGCGGGTGGCCCGGTGCAGGGCCACCACGCCGCCGGTCAGGTTGCGCCACGCGACCTTCGACCAGCCCGCCTTCTGGAGCAGTGCGGCGAGGGCGGGCTGGTCGGGCCAGTCGCGGATGGACTCGGCGAGGTAGACGTACGCGTCCGGGTTGGACGACACCGCGCGGGCGGCCGGCGGGATCGCCCGCATCAGGTACTCCGTGTAGACCGTGCGGAACGGGGTCCAGGTCGGCTGGGAGAACTCGCAGATCACGACCCGGCCGCCGGGCTTCGTCACCCGGTACAGCTCGCGCAGCGCGACCTCGGTGTCCTGGATGTTGCGCAGCCCGAAGGAGATCGTGACGGTGTCGAACGTCTCGTCCTTGAACGGCAGCTTCATCCCGTCGCCCGCCGTGAACGGCATCCACGGGTGGCGTTCCTTGCCGACCTTGAGCATGCCGAGCGAGAAGTCACAGGGCACGACGTAGGCGCCCGCCTTCACGAAGGGCTGCGAGGAGGTCGCGGTGCCCGCCGCCAGGTCGAGGATCTTCTGCGCGGGGCGGGCGTCGACCGCCGCCGCGACCGCCTTGCGCCACAGCCGGGCCTGGCCGAGCGAGATCACGTCGTTGGTCAGGTCGTAGTTGGCCGCCACACCGTCGAACATCGAGGCGACTTCGTGCGGCTGCTTTTCCAGGGAGGCTCGGGTCACCCTTCCATTCAAGCAGCCGCACCCCCGGGATCAGTGAGGGCGGTCGCCCGCGATGGCCACGCGCTCCGCGACCCGGCGGTGCGGGGCGTAGTCGTTGACCGCGTAGTGCTGGGTGGCCCGGTTGTCCCAGAACGCGACGTCGCCCGCCCGCCAGGAGAACCGCACCTGGAACTCCGGGGCGTGGGCCTGCTGGAACAGCAGGCGCAGCAGCCGGTCGCTCTCCTCCTGCGCGAAACCGACGATCCGGGTGGTGAACGAGGCGTTGACGAAGATCGTGCGGCGGCCGGTGACCGGGTGGCGGCGCACCACCGGGTGCTCGACCGGCGGGAACTCCTCCTGGTGGGCCGCCAGCCGCTCCGGCGGGTAGAAGCGGGCGAATCCGGGGATGAAGTCGTGCACCGCCCGCGCCCCCTCGATGCGCTCCTTCACCTCCTCGGGCAGGTTGTCGTACGCGGCCGCCATGTCCGCCCACAGCGTGTCCCCGCCGACCGGGGGCACCTCGCGCAGTTGGAGGACCGCGCCGAGGGCGGGGCGCTCGCGGAAGGTGACGTCCGTGTGCCAGACGTTCTCGAAGGAGGGGACGGCCGAGCGGTCGAACCGGGCCACCTCCGGGTCGTCGCCGGCGGCGACCAGCGGGTTGGTCTCCAGATCGCCCCAGAGCCCGGCGAACGCCCGCTGCTGCTGGGAGGTGAGGTGCTGGTCGCGGAAGAACAGCACCTTCCACTCCAGCAGCGCCCGGTCCAGTTCGGCGCGCACGGCCGCGTCCAGCGGGCGGGACAGGTCGACGCCGTGGATCTCCGCGCCGATCACCCGGCCGAGCGGGACCAGGCGGAAGCGCTCGTACGGGCGGTCGGCCCAGCCCTCAGGGACCCGGCGCAGCTCGCGTGGGCCCTCGTACAGGCCGTCGGCGGGGATGCGGTGGTCGCGCAGGACCGGGGTCGTCGCGGTGGTCATGATCCTTCTCCTCTCGTTGTACGGAAGTGTCGGCTTGTACGGGGGTGTCAGCCGGCCGCTTCGCGTACCGCTGTCCCGGAAGGGTCTCCGGGGTCATGGAGCGTCGCCGGACCTGCGGGAGGCGGCAGGCCGGAGGACTCACGAGGGGGCGGCGCTGGGGACGCGCGGGGATGCGGGAACGCGGGATGCGAGGAACGACGGGACCCGGAGAGGGATCAGGCGACGCGGAGGACGCGGATACCGGGGACGCGCGCAGGCATCACGTGGGCATCGCGAAGGATGCCGCGGCCGGCATCAACAGGATGCGCTGGAGACGCGGCAGAGATCGATGTGGAGGCACTCCACCAGAAAACGATCGACTGTCACGGGCGCTGTTCTAGCACAGCGCTTCGCGCCCGCACCAGGATCCGCCAGGGAGTGAGACACCTCCGGACCGGTACGTGGACGGGACCGGTGACCTGTGGTCGGGCCCGTGGATCCGTCGGCGGACCGGCGCACACACCGTCTCGAACTGATCTTCACTCCTCTTCAACCTTTTCGGCACACGGGTGCTCTGTAACGGGTGGGAGTCGAGGAGAGCGAGAGAGGAGGGCGGATGCCGGCAGGGGCTCAGCCCGCCATGGCGGACGGCGAGCGTGCCGCGTTCGAGGTGTACGCCAGGACCGGGCAGCGCCGCCTCTACCGGACGGCCTACCTGCTGTGCGGAGACACCGAGGGTGCGCAGGACCTGACGCAGACGACGCTCGCCAAGCTGTTCCAGCACTGGCGCAGGGCGAGCCGGGCGGACAACCTCGACGCCTACGCCAAGACCGTGCTGGTGCGCACCTTCGTGGCCGAACGC
This sequence comes from Streptomyces globisporus, assembly GCA_014649555.1. Taxonomy (GTDB): domain Bacteria; phylum Actinomycetota; class Actinomycetes; order Streptomycetales; family Streptomycetaceae; genus Streptomyces; species Streptomyces globisporus. The sequence goes on from BMTG01000001.1 coordinate 1,149,445, forward strand.
CGCCGCTCCGTACGGGATCTGCTCGCCCACAACCGCAACGCGCCCCACCCGCAGCCCAATCCGGCGCCGGGCGCCGACCTGCGGGTCACCCTGCTCGCCCTCCTCGCCGAACTCCCGCCCCGGGCACGGGCGATGGTCGTCCTGCGCTACTGGGACGACCTGAGCGTGGAGACCGTGGCGTCGCTGCTGCGGTGCAGCGAGTCCACGGTGAAGAGCCAGTGCTCGCGTTCGCTCGTCCGCCTGCGCGCCCGGATGGGCGACGTCCAGCTCTACTCCACCGGAAGCTGAGGGCCGGTCATGACCCCTGAACCGTACGAGCACCTGCCGCGCCGCACGCCTGACGAAGAGCCGGTCCGGGACGAGGAGCTGTTCCGGGAGGCCCTGCACCGGACGGTCGGCGCCCTGTCCCTCCAGCCCGATCTGGTGTCCGACGCCGTCCGGGAGGGCCACCGGCGGCGGGCCAGGAGCCGGGGGTACACGGTCGCGGGCGCGTTCGTCGCGGTGACGGCGCTGACCCTGGGCCTCTCCGTGCTCGGCCCCCGGCTGCTGTCCGGCCCGGGCCCGGAACCCGTGTCGCCCGCCGGACCGTCCCTCTCCCTGCCCGCCTCCCCACCCACCCCGTCCCCCCGACGTACGGAGCAACCCCCCGACATGCCGAGCCCCACCGCCACCCCCGTGCCGACGGAGTCCGCGGCCGTGCCGCCCCCACCCCCCGGGCCGCCCGCGCCCTCCCTGTCGGTCCCGCCCGGGCTCGGCCCCGAGGAGACCCAGCGCCTGGAGAAGTTCCGGCAGCAGGCGGCCCGGGCCCTGGACGCGCTGCTGCCCGCGTCGGTCGGGGACATCCGGCCGGCCGGCGACGACCCGGGGAGCTATGCGGGGCGGCGCGGCGGTGTCGTGCACGCCGTCCGGCTGTCGGTGCTCCCGGATCCGGGGAGCCCCGAGCCCGCCTGCCGCGACATCCCGGAGAAGGGGCTGACCTGCGTGTCCCTCACCCTGGACGACGGCACCCCCGCCCGGGCCTACCGGCAGGCCGTCGCGGACCGGGCGGTCACCGAGGTCTCCCTCCAGTACCGGTCCGGCCGCAGCACGGTGGCACTGTCGGTGTCGCCCGCGCGGTCCGGGGCGGGCGGCACGCCCGTCACCGCCGGGGATCTCGTCCGGGTCGCCGAGAGCCCGCGGTTCCGGGAGCTGATCGCGTACGCCGACGAGAACCCGGTGGCGTGGGGCGGGGCCGCCTCGTGACGCGCCGCCGCACGACCGGCACGCTGCCGCCCGCGTACGGGGAACCGGCTCGCGACGAGGACACGTTCCGGCTGCGGGTGCCGGCACCCCGGGCTCCGGGCGCCACCGGGAACGGATCGCCACCCGCTGCCCGTTCGGGCCCCGGTACTCGCTCCGGGCCCGCTTCCGGCTCCCGGTCCCGGTCGGCCTCCGCTCCCCGGTCCCGGTCGGCGGCGCGGTCGCGGGTGCGGCGGCGGCAGCGGAACCGGCGGCGGGTTCTCTCGCTGGCCGTGCTGGTGCTCGCAGTGGTGGCGGGCGCGGCGCTCCTCGTCGGACGCCCCTGGCTGCACGGGGACGGCCCGGCCGACGCGGCCCCGGCCCCGGCGGGCGGACCGGACAACGCCTCCGAGCCGCTGGAGGACGCCCCCGAGCCCACTCCCCCGCCGACCCCGGCCCCGAGCGCCTCGGCCGGTACGGACGCGTCCCAGGAGGGTGACGCCCTCGGCCCCGAGGACATCCCCGCCTCCGGGCCCGGCACCTTCACCGTGGCCCGTGCGGGCGTCACGTCGAAGGGCAGGGGCAGCGCCTACCGGGTCGAGGTGGAGAACGGCATCGGCGTCGACCCCGACCGGGCCGCCGCCGACATCGCCGCCGTCCTCGCCGACCCGCGCGGCTGGAGCCACGGCGGCGAGCGCTCGTTCCGCCAGGTCGCCGACGGGTCGGCCGGGCTGGTGATCCGGATCGCCACCCCGGCGACCACGGACCGGGAGTGCGGCGCGTACGGCCTGAACACGCGCGGCGAGGTCAACTGCCGGGGCGGCGAGAAGGTGATGGTCAACCTGAAGCGCTGGCAGCTCGGTTCACCGCAGTTCGACGGGCCCGTCTCCGAGTACCGGGCGCTGATCGTCAACCACGAGGTCGGCCACTGGCTGGGGCGCGGCCATGAGACCTGCCCGGGCAAGGGGCGTCCCGCGCCCGCGATGATGCAGCAGATCGACGGACTGAAGGGCTGCGTCGCCAACGCCTGGCCGTACGACGCGAAGGGACGCTATCTGGGCGGCCCGAAGGTGCCGTGACGCCCGCCGGTGCACCGGCCTCAGCGGGCGCGGTGCACGAGCCGCCCCGCGAGCACGGTCGCCACGCAGGGCCGGGGCCCGTCCCCGTACAGCGCCGCCTCGTCGGGCACGTCGAAGACCGCGAGGTCGGCCCGGCCGCCCACGGTGAGCGGGCCGTGCGCGGTACGGGCCAGATCGCCGCCCGCCGCGAAGGGGTCCAGGTCCGGCATGCCTTCCCCTACCGGAACAGGTGACGGCGCGATCCGGACGACCAGGCCCGACCGGGCGACGGCCGTGCGCAACGCCTGGTCGTCCGCGCCGAACGGGCCCGCCATGTGCGTGGTGCCGTGGCGCAGCATCCGCTGGAGCCCGCGCCGTACGCTGCCGACCCGCCGGGTCGTGTCCATCGTCGCCGCGAGCCGCTCGAACTCCTCGCCCCACAGCGGGAGTTCGCCCAGCTCGTCGGCCTCGCGGGGATCCGGGTGGTAGCAGCGGGTGAGCAGCTCACGAGCCCGGTCCTGGCGCAGTCCCGGGGTGAGGAGACCGGGCCAGCGGCGGATGCGGGCGGCCGGGTGCGCGGCGGCGACCTCTTCGTACGGGCCGAAGGCGGCGATCCGGTCGCCGTCCACCGCGACCGCCCCGTCCACGACGGCCGCCGCGCCCACCGGGAGGACCAGGGGCGCGGCATGAATCGTCAGCACGGATACGTCAGTTGGCGTTGAGGAGCTTCAGCTCCGGGTGGGCCGTGCCGCCCTCGATCGCGGTGGACGAGATGTGCGAGACGACGCGCTCGTCGACCGGGTCGTTGGCCGGGTCGTCGTGCACGACGAGGTGCTCGTACGTCGTGGCGCGCTGGGCGGGGACCCGGTCCGCCTTGCGGATCAGGTCGATGATCTCCAGCCGGTTGGAGCGGTGCTTGGCGCCGGCCGAGGAGACGACGTTCTCCTCCAGCATGATCGAGCCGAGGTCGTCCGCGCCGTAGTGCAGCGACAGCTGGCCGACCTCCTTGCCGGTGGTGAGCCAGGAGCCCTGGATGTGGGCCACGTTGTCGAGGAAGAGCCGGGCGATGGAGATCATCCGCAGGTACTCGAAGAGCGTGGCCTGCGTGCGGCCCTTCAGCTTGTTGTTCTCCGGCTGGTAGGTGTACGGGATGAAGGCGCGGAAGCCGCCCGTACGGTCCTGGACGTCCCGGATCATCCTCAGGTGCTCGATGCGCTCGGCGTTGGTCTCGCCGGTGCCCATCAGCATGGTGGAGGTCGACTCGACGCCGAGGCCGTGCGCGATCTCCATGATCTCCAGCCAGCGCTCGCCGGACTCCTTGAGCGGGGCGATGGCGGTGCGCGGCCGCGCGGGCAGCAGCTCGGCGCCCGCACCGGCGAAGGAGTCGAGCCCGGCGGCGTGGATGCGGCTGATGGCCTCCTCGGCGGAGACCTTCGAGATCCGGGCCATGTGCTCGATCTCGGAGGCGCCGAGCGAGTGGATGACCAGCTGCGGGTAGGCCTTCTTGATCGCGGAGAAGTGCTCCTCGTAATACTCCACGCCGAAGTCCGGGTGGTGGCCGCCCTGGAACATGATCTGGGTACCGCCCAGCTCCACGGTCTCCGCGCAGCGGCGCAGGATGTCGTCGAGGTCGCGGGTCCAGCCCTTGTCGGTGGCCGTGGGCGGGGCGTAGAAGGCGCAGAACTTGCAGGCCGTCACGCACACGTTGGTGTAGTTGATGTTGCGCTCGATGATGTACGTCGCGATGTGCTCCGTACCGGCGTAGCGGCGGCGGCGTGCGGCGTCGGCGGCGGCGCCCAGTGCGTGCAGCGGCGCGGACCGGTAGAGGTCGAGCGCCTCCTCCGGGGTGATCCGACCGCCTTCGGCGGCTCGGTCGAGGACGGGCTGAAGGTCGGCCTTCTCGGTCACCGGGCTGTCACCTTTCGGCGGTTTTTTGAGGATCCACGGACCGATCCAGCGTACGCCAGCCCCTTGCGCGATCAGTCGCCGGACCGGGTGAGCTTCCCGTACGGGAGCCCCGCGGCACGTTCCTTCGATCGGTAGTCCAGGGTGCCGTCATCGGCGAGCCGGAAGACGAGGTCGGCCTCGGTGCCGGTGCACAGGCCGGGGGTGCTGGGACGGTCCGGGTCGGTGGCCTCGCGGATGTTCAGCTCCTTCGCGGTGCCGGAGGTGAGGGTGCCGACGCTGTTGCAGGTGACGGTGATGCCGAGCTGGGAAATGGTCGTGCTCATCCGGACGACCCGCTCCCCGCGCTTGCCCTCGGTGAAGACGGCGGTGAGCGTGCCGTGGGGCTGGCCGGTCGTCCTCTCGGTGACCGGGCCCTTCCAGGTGCCGACGAACGCCTTCGGCAGGGCGGCCGCCGGGGCCTCGCCCGCGTCGCCGGATTCGGTGGGCGTCGGCTTCTCCCCGGCCGGCGGGGAGGCGGTCCTCGACGGGCTCGCGGCGGCGTCGCTGCCCCGGTCCCGGTCGGCGTCACCGCCCGGGAAGAGGCCGTCGAGCAGACCCGTGCCGATCGTGACGGCCGCGAGCGCGCCCGCCACGGCGAGGGCGACGGTGCAGCTGACCCGGCGGCCGCGGCGCTCGCCGGGGGTCTGCCGGTTCTCCGCGCTGACGGTGAGGGAGAGGCGGGGGTCGCCGCCGCGCTGCCCCGGCAGGCCGCTCGCGCCGTGCGTGCCGTCGCCGCCCTGCCGGTAGGTCCCGGCATGCGCCGGGGGCGGGGGTCCGGTGGGGGCGGACGTGGCACGCGGAGTCATCGGGGGCGGAGGAGGGGGCGGCGTCCCGTAGTCGTCCTGCGGATGCGGCGTCCCGTACGCGTCGTCCTGCGGATGCGGCGCCCGGAACGGCACGTCGTCCTGAGCCGTTTCACCCGGCGCTCGACGCGGCGCTTCCGCTGCCGCTTCTCCCGGCGCCCGGCGCGACGCTTCCGCTTCTCCCGGCGCTTCCTGCGGACGCGGTGTCCCGTACGGCGTTTCCCGCGGGTCCGGGGCGGGCGGGCCGGATGCGCCCGGCCGGCCCTGTGCGGCCTCCCCAGGCCAGGGGCGGGGCCCGGCCCCGGCCCCCGCTCCCAGTGACGCGCTGCTGAACGGCACGGGCCCCGACTGCACGGGGGCGTCCTGCGGTTCCAGGTCCAGCAGCGCCACCGCCGACCGGCTCACCTCGCGCACCAGCCGGCCCGGCAGCCAGCCGCCCGCCACCATCGCCGCCGCCCCGCCGGGAGCGAGCGCCCGGGCGAGGTCGGCCGGGGCCGGGCGCTCCGCCGGGTCCTTGGCGAGGCAGCCCGCGACCACCTCGCGCAGCTCGCCCTCCAGGTCGCCCAGTTCGGGTTCCTCGTGGACCACCTTGTAGAGGAGGACGGCGGAGGAGTCGCCGGGGAAGGGGGCGGCGCCGGTCGCCGCGTACGCGAGGACCGCGCCCAGCGAGAAGACGTCGGCCGCGCCGGAGACGTCCCGGCCCCGGATCTGCTCGGGCGCCATGTAGCCGGGCGAGCCGACGGAGACCCCGGAGGAGGTGAGCGAGACGGCCGCGCCGAGGGCCCGGGCGATACCGAAGTCGATGAGGCGGGGGCCGTCCAGGGCGAGCAGCACGTTGGAGGGCTTCACGTCGCGGTGGACGATGCCCTGCCCGTGGACGACGGCGAGCGCCTCGGCGAGGCCCGCGCCCAGGGTGCGTACCGCGTGTTCGGGCAGCGGGCCGTGCTCGGTGATCGCCTGGGAGAGCGGGGGGCCTGCGACGTAACCGGTGGCGACCCACGGCACCGGGGCGTCCGGGTCGGCGTCCAGGACCGGGGCCGTCCACTGGGCGCCGATGCGCCGGGCGGAGTCCACCTCGCGCCGGAACCGGGCGCGGAACTGCTCGTCGAGGGCGAAGTGAGGGTGGACCACCTTGACCGCGACCGTGCGTCCGCCCGCGCTGCGGCCGAGATAGACCCGGCCCATGCCGCCCGCGCCGAGCCTGCCGAGCAGCCGGTAGGCACCGATGGTGTGCGGTTCGCCCGCTTCCAGCGGCTGCATATGGACTCCCCCTGTGAACCCTGCGGACGGTGAAACCGTGGACGGTAATCCCTGTGGTCGGTCCGGACCCGGACCGAAGCCTAGGGGGCGCCACCGGCGCGGTCACCGGGAAACAGCCGGACCATTCCCCCTTCTCCGGTCAGGAGGGGATCTTTTCGCCCCGGGGAAAGGCGCGAATGTGTTGTTCCGCAACCCACCATTCACTGCCCGGTACGCCTATCCGGCAGACCTGTTCCGGGAAGGGGATAAGGGAATTCCTTCCTTTCCCCGGCGGTGCCGCCGGGTTCAGCCGCCGAGCAGCTCCACCCGGACGTCCGCCGGGTAGCCGGTGTCCGCACCCGTACGGCGGGCGAACTCGCGGACGCCGGCCAGCTGGTCCGGACCGAAGCGGAAGTCGAGCGTCGTGAAGTACTGCTCCAGCACCTTCGCGTCGAAGGCCTCCCAGCGGGCCGCCTGCTCCGCGACCTTGGTGACCTCCTCCAGGGAGAGGTCCCGGGAGGCCAGGAACGCCTCGTGGACCTGGGCCGCCCGGTCGGGGTGCGCGGCGAGGAAGTCCTTGCGGGCCGCCCAGACGGCGAAGACGAACGGCAGCCCCGTCCACTCCTTCCACATCTGCCCCAGGTCGTGGACCTGGAGCCCGAGCCGGGGGGCGTCGTGCAGATTGGCGCGCAGTGCGGCGTCGCCGATCAGCACGGCGGCGTCCGCCTCCTGCATCATCAGGCCCAGGTCCGGCGGGCAGGTGTAGTAGTCGGGCCGGACGCCGTAGCGCTCGGCCAGCAGCAGCTGGGCCAGCCGCACCGAGGTGCGGGAGGTCGAGCCGAGCGCCACCCGGGCCCGGTCGAGCTGCTCCAGCGGGAGCTGGGAGACGATCACGCAGGACATGACGGGCCCGTCGCAGCCGACCGCGATGTCGGGGAAGGCCACCAGGTCGTCGGCGTTGCGCAGGTACTCCACGAGGGTGACCGGGCCGATGTCCAGGTCTCCCCTGATCAGCTGCTCGCTGAGCCGCTCCGGGGTGTCCTTGGAGAGCTCCAGGTCGAGCAGGGTTCCCGTCCGCGCCAGGCCCCAGTAGAGGGGGAGGCAGTTCAGGAACTGGATGTGGCCGACGCGGGGCCGGCTGCGACGGTCGTCGCCTTCGCGGGGGGAGACGGTTGAATTGTCCACATCGCGAGGCTAGACCCGCATCCGGCCACGAGCACCACCGGGGCCCGCGCAGCCCCCTTTTTCACGGACCTCTCGCCGTCGCCCGGCGGGTCGATCAAACCTTCGAGTGACGTGATCTTTCCCTCTACCGCTCCCCGGAGACTGCGTGCTAGGCTCGCCCGCAAGTTGCAGTTTGGTTTCCCTTGCAGTACAGAGCCTGCGGAGCATGTAACCCGCAGGCTTTTGTAGTTTTCAGACTTGTTTGCAGGTTCTGGAGCAGGGCAACCCTTTGGCCCAAGGAGGGCTTATGGCTACCGGAACCGTCAAGTGGTTCAACGCTGAAAAGGGCTTCGGCTTCATCGCCCAGGACGGCGGCGGCCCGGATGTCTTCGTTCACTACTCCGCGATCAACGCGTCCGGGTTCCGCTCCCTCGAGGAGAACCAGGTCGTGAACTTCGACGTCACTCAGGGACCCAAGGGTCCGCAGGCTGAGAACGTCACCCCGGCCTAGTTGCCCGGGTCGGCCGATCGCGGCCGCACATAGCAGTACCCAAGGAGCCCCGCTCCCCCGCTTCGGCGGAGGAACGGGGCTCCTGCCTGTATACGGCCCGCAAACCGGTACCGCTTGACCTTGACCCCGTGTGAAGGGGTGCAGTGGAGCCATCATGTTCACCATCGGAGACTTCGCCAGGCACGGACGGGTGTCGCCCCGGATGCTGCGTCACTACGACGCCATCGGGCTGCTGCGCCCGGACCGCACCGACCCCGCCACCGGCTACCGCCTCTACGGCGCGGCCCAGCTCGCACGGCTCAACCGGATCATCGCGCTCAAGGACCTCGGCTTCACGCTCCAGCAGGTGGGGGCGGTCCTGGACGAACAGGTGGGCCCGGAGGAGCTGCGCGGCATGCTGCGGCTGCGCCGGGCGGAGCTGGCGGAGGCGGCGGCAGCGGCTACGGCGCGGCTGGCCCGGGTCGAGGCGAGGCTCCGGTCGATCGAGAGCGAGGGGCACATGCCTGCCGACGACGTCGTGATCAAGACCGTTCCGGCGGTCCGGGTGGCCGAGCTGACCGGGACGGCCGCGAGCTACCAGCCCGAGGACATCGGGCCGGTGATCGGCCCGCTGTACGAGCGGCTCTTCCCGCTCCTGGAGGGCGCAGGCGTCCGGCCCTCCGGTCCCGGGATCGCCCGGTACGAGGACGAGCCCGGGGGCGGCGGAATCGTCGTGCACGCCGGGGTGACCGTATCCGGCCCGGTGGGCGCGGTCGGGGACACGGGGGTGCGGGTGGTGGAGCTGCCGGCGTTCGAGGCGGCGGCGATCGTGCACCGGGGCGCGATGGACGACGTACTGCCGGCGGCCCACACCCTGGCCCGCTGGCTGGAGGCCAACGGCTACCGCTCCACGGGGTACGCCCGTGAGGTCAACCTGGAGTGCCCGCCGGACCGCGAGCAGTGGGTGACGGAGCTTCAGGAGCCGGTGGCGAAGGCCTGACGCGGCCCGCCCGTACGGGGAGGAGGTCACGGTCCCCTCCCCGTACCCACCACAGGCTCAGGGGCCCGCCCAGAGCCCGTCCTCCGTGAGCCCCAGCAGCTCGATGGCGTTGCCGCGCACGATCCGGTCGACGACGTCCGGGGCGAGGTGGCCCATCTGCTCCTCGCCGACCTCGCGGGAGCGGGGCCAGGTGGAGTCGGAGTGCGGGTAGTCCGTCTCGTAGAGGACGTTGCCGAGGCCGATCGCGTCGAGGTTCTTCAGCCCGAAGGCGTCGTCGAAGAAGCAGCCGTAGACGTGCTCGGCGAAGAGTTCGGACGGCGGGCGGTGGACCTTGTCGGCGACGCCGCCCCAGGCGCGGTTCTCCTCCCAGACCACGTCGGCGCGTTCCAGGATGTACGGGATCCAGCCGATCTGCCCCTCCGCGTACATGATCTTGAGGTTGGGGAAGCGTTCGAACTTGCCGCTCATCAGCCAGTCGACCATCGAGAAGCAGCAGTTGGCGAAGGTGATGGTGGAGCCGACGGCGGGCGGGGCGTCGGCGGACGTGGACGGCATGCGCGACGAGGAGCCGATGTGCATGGCGATGACGGTGCCCGTCTCGTCGCAGGCCGCGAGGAGCGGATCCCAGTCGTCCGCATGTATGGACGGAAGCCCGAGATGGGGAGGTATCTCGGAGAACGCGACGGCGCGCACGCCCCGCGCGGCATTGCGCCGCACCTCGGCGGCGGCGAGTTCCGCGTCCCACAGCGGGATGAGGGTGAGGGGGATGAGGCGACCGCGCGCCTCGGGGCCGCACCACTCCTCCACCATCCAGTCGTTGTAGGCGCGCACCCCGAGGAGTCCCAGCTCGCGGTCCTTCGCCTCGGTGAACGTCTGCCCGCAGAAGCGCGGGAAGGTCGGGAAGCAGAGCGCGGACTGGACGTGGTTGACGTCCATGTCGGCGAGCCGGTCCGGGACCGAGAAGGAGCCGGGGCGCATCTGCTCGTAGGTGATGATCTCCAGCTTGATCTCGTCCCTGTCGTAGCCGACGGCGGTGTCCAGGCGGGTGAGCGGGCGGTGCAGGTCCTCGTACACCCACCAGTCGCCCACCGGCCCGTCGTCGCCCTTGGCGCCCATCACGGGTGCGAACTTTCCGCCCAGGAAGGTCATTTCCTTCAGGGGCGCGCGGACGATGCGCGGCCCGGAGTCCGCGTACCTGGACGGGAGCCGGTCCCGCCAGACATGAGCGGGCTCCACCGTGTGGTCGTCCACCGAGATGATCTTCGGGAAGGTCTCCATGCGTTCCACGGTAGCGCTGATCTGACGACCCGTCAGCAATCGTGCGCGCATCCGCGACGGGCAGGGCACGGGGCATGGTTCCCGAATCGTTGTCGAGGGCTTGTGCAGAGCGTCACCCACTGCTGACGAGCCCGCCCGAGACAAGGCAGACTGTTGAGCGCGATACCAGCGGTACCGCGCCATCCGGATGCACACCGCACTTCGGCGCAGGGCGGACATTCGGGCGCGGGCACCACCGGCAGGATCCGCAGACGAGCGGGACCGGCAGGCGAGCAGGACAGGGGGCATCAATGGACCGTGACAGCGGGCCACGCGTGCGCGTACCGGAGCAGCGTGCTCCGGAGAAACCGGGTACGGCGGACGCCCTCAGGTTCACCGTGCTCGGCCCCGTACGGGCCTGGCGGGGCTCGGAACTGCTCTCCTCCGGCTCGCCCCAGCAGCGCGCCCTGCTGACCGCGCTGCTGCTGCGTGAGGGCCGGACGGCCACCGCGGGCGAGCTGATCGACGCGTTCTGGGGCGAGGACCCGCCCTCGCAGGCACTGGCCACGATCCGGACGTACGCCTCCCGGCTGCGCAAGATCCTGGGCCAGGACACGCTGGTGAGCGAGTCGGGCGGGTACGCGATCCGGATCGACCGGGGCGCACTGGATCTCACCCTGGCCCAGGACCTGGCGGCCGAGGCGGAGAAGGCGCGAGCGGCCGGGGACCGGTGCCAGGCGCGCACCCTGATCAACAAGGTGCTGGGCCTGTGGGACGGCGAGGCGCTGGCGTCCGTTCCCGGCCCGTACGCGGACAACCAGCGGACCCGGCTGGAGGAGTGGCGGCTCCAGCTCACCGAGACGCGGCTCGACCTGGACCTGGAGGTCGGCTGCCACGCGGAGGCGGTGTCCGAGCTGACCGCGCTCACCGCGGCGCACCCGCTGCGGGAGCGGCTGCGCGAGCTGCTGATGGTGGCGCTGTACCGCAGCGGCCGGCAGGCCGAGGCGCTCGCGGTGTACGCGGACACGCGGCGGCTCCTCGCGGAGGAGCTGGGGGTGGACCCGCGCCCCGAACTGGCCCAGCTCCAGCAGCGGATCCTGCGCGCCGACGAGGAGCTGGCCCGCCCGGCGGACGAACCTGCGCCCGCGCCCGCGCCGTTGAAGCCGGCGCAGCTCCCCGCCACCGTGCCCGACTTCACCGGCCGGTCCGCGTTCGTGGCGGAGCTGGGCAGCCGGCTGGCCACGGCGGAGGGATCGGTGATGGCCGTCTCGGCCGTGGCCGGGATCGGCGGCGTGGGCAAGACGACCCTGGCCGTGCACGTCGCCCACCAGGCCCGCCGGCACTTCCCGGACGGGCAGTTGTACGTCGACCTCCAGGGTGCCGGGGCGCGGGCGGCGGAGCCGGAGACGGTCCTCGGCTCGTTCCTGCGCGCTCTCGGTACGGCGGACTCGGCGATCCCGGACACGATGGACGAGCGGGCGGCGCTGTACCGCTCGACGCTGGACGGCCGCCGCATCCTGATCCTCCTGGACAACGCCCATGACGCGGCTCAGATCCGCCCGTTGCTGCCCGGTACGCCGGGGTGCGCGGCGCTGGTGACGAGCCGGGTGCGGATGGTGGACCTGGCCGGGGCGCATCTGGTGGATCTGGACGTGATGTCGCCGGAGGAGGCGCTCCAGCTCTTCACCCGGATCGTGGGCGCGGAGCGGGTGGGCGCGGAGCGGAAGGCGGCCCTGGACGTGGTGGCCGCGTGCGGCTTCCTGCCCCTGGCCATCCGCATCGCCGCCTCCCGCCTGGCGGCGCGCCGCACCTGGACGGTGTCGGTGCTAGCCGCGAAGCTCGCGGACGAGCGGCGCCGCCTGGACGAGCTCCAGGCGGGGGACCTCGCGGTGAAGGCCACGTTCGAACTCGGCTACGGCCAACTGGAACCGGCCCAGGCCCGGGCCTTCCGCCTCCTGGGCCTCGCGGACGGCCCGGACATCTCCCTGGCCGCGGCGGCCGCCCTGCTGAACCTGGACCCGCACGCGGCGGAGGACCTCCTGGAGGCCCTGGTCGACACGAGTCTGGTGGAGTCCGCGGCCCCGGGCCGCTACCGCTACCACGACCTGGTCCGCCTCTACGCGCGTGCGTGCGCGGAGCGGGACGAGCGGGCGGTGGAGCGGGAGTCGGCGTTGTCGCGGCTGCTGGACTTCTATCTGGCGACGGCTGCGGGGGTGTATGCGCTGGAGCGGCCGGGGGACCGGCTGGTGGACCACCTGGCGCGCGTCGACCAGCCCGGGCTGGTGTTCCAGCAGCGGGGCCCGGCGCTGGACTGGATTCACGCTGGGGCGGAGTGCGTCCTGGCCTGCGCCCACCAGTGCACCGACTCGGCTTCCTTGCGGCGGGCGGCCGACCTCCTGCTGGCGGCAAAGGATCTGCCCGAATCCGGGGCCAACTCCCGGCGGTACGAGCTGGCCGCTCAGGCCGTGCTCGCCGCCGCGGTCCGTACCGGCGATGTCCATACCGAGGGCAGGGCTCGCACCGCCCTCACGAACGTCTTTCACTTCGCGGGCCGGTTCGACGAAGCCGAGGAGGAGGCAGAGAAGGCCATGGCCCTCTCCGAGGCCAACGAGGATCCGATTCCAGGCGGGTACGCGGCCAACACCCGCGGCTTCATCGCGGTCTACCAAGGCCGCTACGCGGAGGCGGAGAAGTACCTGCAGGTGGCTATCGCAAGCTTCAGGAGCGACGGCAATTGGCCGAGCGAAGCGAGCGCCCTCTGCAACCTGTCGCGGGCACAGCTGGCCATGGGCCGGACGGGCGGCGCAGTGACCCTTGCCCGGCAAGGGGTCGACATATACGACCGCCAGGGGCTGAGTCTGCGTCTGGCGAACGGGCGCTACGCCCTGGGCATCGCCCTCACCCAGGCGGGAGAGCTGGATGAGGCGCTCACCCAACTCTCCGAAGCCCTGGACATCTTCCATGAGAGCCGTCAGCCGCTCTGGGAAGGGATGACGCACTTCCGACTGGCTGAACTGCACCTTCTCGCCGGCCGTTCGGCTCAGGCTGCCGCGCATGCCGAGCAGGCCATCGCGCTCCGGGGCATCGGCGGGGAGTGGCGCCGCGCAACCGTGCTGACCGTCCTGGGCAAGGCCCTCAAGCTTCTGGGCCAAGTGGACCGGGGGCATGCGTGCTGGGTCGAAGCCCTGACGATCTTCGAGAACCACGGCTCGCAGGAAGCGGCGGAGGTTCGCAGCCTCCTGTCCCCTCAGCGCATGGACCAAGGGTGCCCCTGACAGGGCGTTCATCGTTCGTTTATCCCCCCACTGCACTCTCATCAGTAGGAATCCGTCGCGTCGGGGGGCAGACGGAATCTCCCGGCGGCCGCGGCGTTAGATTGGCGGCCCCAGCCCGTCCGGCGACCTCCGGGGGAGTCGCCGGACGGGCTTTCCGGCCTTGTCCGCTGATCCACGTTGGAGCCAACCATGAGCGACATCAACAAGCCCACGATCAAGCCGAAGCCTCTGGACGACCACATGTCCGGCGGAGACAAGGGCGTCGTCAGGCCTCAGGACGACCACATGTCCGGTGCCGACAAGAACATCGCGAAGCCCCAGGACGACCACATGTCTGGGGAGCAGCCCTAGCCCTGGGGTGACATGAAACTGCCGCGGCGACGCCGAGGGGGAGCCGCCGCGGTCGCGGTACGGGGGAATGTGTGAGGGGCCCGAGACGGGGGAAACGCTCGGGCCCCTCCCGCGTGTCCGGGCGACACCCGCCTTATAGCATAGAAAATGCCATAGTGGGCCCATGGCTGAAGCCCCCGACTTCCCCCCCGGAGACGGCCCCAGCAGTGGCATCTCCGTCTCCCTCACCGCCGGCACCCTGCACGCGATTCGTGAACGGGTCGGCAAGCGCGGCGTCTCCGCCTACCTCGAAATGGCAGCACAACGACAGATTGAGCGGGACGGCCTGAATGAGCTCCTCGCCGACTTCGAGGCGACCAACGGGCCCCCCGACCCCGGCGCCGTGGCCGACAAGCGCGCCAAGCTGACGAGCAACCCGTCCGAAGCCGGAGCAGCCGGGTGAGCGGTGCGCTGGTCCTCGACAGCGAAGGGCTCGCGCAGGCGGTCCGGCGGAACCGAGAGGTTCAGGAATGGCTGGAGGCAGCCCGCGACGCCGATATCCCGGTCATCACCTCGGCAGTGGTCCTGGTCGAGGTCATTCACCCACGGATCGATACCGCCGCACTCTCCTGGACGCTGTCACGCCTACGCGTCGAACCGGTCAGTCAGACCCTCGCGCACACCGCCGCGTCACTGCTTCGAAACGCCGGGCTGCACGGCCACGAGTACGCAATCGACGCATTGCTCTGCGCAACCGCTCTGGCACACCCTGGCCGGGTGACCATCCTGACGTCCGACGTGGAGGACATCGGACTCCTCACGGCCGACCACCCTCGCGTGACAGCAGAAAAGATCTGAGGCCCCTGACCCTCCCGGCCGGGCCACTCACTCCCGGCCCGGACCTCCGACAGGTGCCACCAGCTCCCCCGGCCGGTCCTGCTCGCGTCGGCGCTCGACGACCCGAGTGGCGTACGCGCTCAACCCTCCGGGGCCGACCTCGGCCAGGGTCTCCTCCGCCGGCTTCTCCGGCAGGGTGACGGTGTACTTCTTGGTCGGCATACGCACAACCATGCCGCCGGAAACTCGCCGGCCCCACTCATTTCCTCCCATCCGGTGATCCCCGCAGCTCCCCCTTCACCACCTTGCCGCTCGCATTGCGCGGGAGTTCCGGGACGAACTCCACCGTCCTCGGGACCTTGAAGTTCGCCATCTCGCGGCGGGACCAGGCGATCAGGTCGTCCGCGGTGAGCGTCGCGCCCCGGCGGCGGACCGCGTACGCCTTGCCGACCTCGCCGAGGCGCGGGTCCGGGACGCCGATGACCGCGACGTCGGCCACGTCCGGGTGGAGGCCGAGGAGCTGTTCTATCTCGGCCGGGTACGCGTTGAAGCCGCCCACGATGAACATGTCCTTGATCCGGTCCGTGATCCTGAGGTTGCCCGCCGCGTCCAGGACGCCCACGTCGCCGGTGCGGAGCCAGCCGTCCTCGGTCATCGTGGCGGCCGTCGTGTCCGGGTCCTCGAAGTAGCCGCTCATCACGGTGAAGCCGCGGACCTGGACCTCGCCCGGTGCGCCCGGGTCCGCCAGGACGCGGATCTCGGTGCCGGGGATCGCGCGGCCCGAGGTCGTCGCCACGGTCTCCGGGGCGTCGCCCCGGCGGCACATCGTGACGATGCCGCTCGCCTCGGAGAGGCCGTACGCCGTGAGGACCGTCGCGATGTGCAGTTCGTTGCGCAGGCGTTCCACCAGTTGGAGGGGGACCACCGCCGCGCCTGTCACCACCAGGCGCAGCGCCGACAGGTCGTGTGCCTCGCGTACCGGGTGGTCCAGCAGGGACTGGTGGAGGGTCGGCGGGCCGGGCAGGACCGAGATGCGTTCCGCCGCGATGTTCGCCAGCACCGTGTCCACGTTGAACACCGGCTGCGGCACCATCGTCGCCCCCCGCATCAGGCAGGCGATGATCCCCGCCTTGTAGCCGAAGGTGTGGAAGAAGGGATTGACGATGAGGTAGCGGTCGCCTTCGCGCAGGCCCGCCAGGTCGCTCCAGATCTCGTACGCGCGCAGCGTCTGCGCGTGCGTGATCACCGCCCCCTTGGGGGCGCCCGTCGTGCCCGAGGTGTAGATGATGTCGGAGGGGGACGACGGGGCGATCGCGGCCGCTCGGTCCCGTACGACTGAGGGCTCCACCCCCTCCCCCGCCGCCAGGAAGTCCGGCCAGCCCGTGTAGTCCTCGGGAGCCGTGTCCGCCAGCACGACCACCCGCTCCAGGTCCGGCAGTTTCACCTCCGCCCGGCGCAGCGACGCCACGTACGACGTGCCCAGGAACGTACCCGTGACGAACAGCAGCCTCGCCCGGCTGCGTCGCAGGATGTACGCCGCCTCCGTGCCCTTGAAGCGGGTGTTGAGAGGGACCAGCACCGCGCCCGCACTCACCGCCCCGAGCGCCGCGACGATCCATTCCGTCGTGTTCGGGGCCCAGATCGCCACCCGGTCCCCCGGCTCCACCCCGGCGGCCATGCACGCGGCCGCCGCACGCTCCACCCGGTCGCCGAGTTCGGCGTACGAGAGCCGGGTGCGGCCGTCGGCCACCGCCTCGGCCGGGCCGTACCGCTCGGCCGCCGCCCGTACCAGCCCCGGGATGCTGCCCCACTCCTCGTCGCCCCGCATCACGCGCCCGCCTTCCGCCGCCGCACTAGCTGACTATCCGTCAGATTAGCGGTAGCCTCTGCCGCTGTCAGCAGGCGCGACAGTGCGGGAGGTCAGCGGATGGCGACGCTCAAGGACGCGACGGCGATAGCCGGGATAGGACAGACGGCGTTCGCGAAACGCCTCCCGGAGTCCGAGAAGACCCTCGCCTGCCGGGCGATCCTCGCCGCCCTCGACGATGCGGGCATCGCTCCCTCGGAGGTCGACGGCTTCGCCTCGTACACCATGGAGGAGACCGACGAGGTCGAGGTCGCCAAGGCGATCGGGGCCGGGGACGTCACCTTCTTCAGCAAGGTCGGGTACGGAGGCGGGGGTTCCTGCGCCACCCTCGGCCATCTCGCCGCCGCCATCGCCACCGGGCAGGCGAGCGTCGGGGTCGCCTGGCGGTCGCGGAAGCGCGGGTCGGGCCCCCGGCCGTGGAAGAACACCGCCGTGCAGCTCCCGACCCCCGCCCAGTGGACCCGGCCCTACGGGCTGCTGCGGCCCGCCGACGAGATCGGCATGCTCGCCCGGCGCTACATGCACGAGTACGGGGCCACCCGCGACCACCTCTTCAACGTCGCCCTCGCCTGCCGCAACCGGGCCAACCAGAACCCGGACGCGATCATGTACGACCGGCCGCTGACCCGCGAGATGTACATGACCTCCCGCTGGATCAGCGAACCTCTCTGCCTCTTCGACAACTGCCTGGAGACGGACGGGGCGTTGGCCTGCGTCATCGTCTCCGCCGAGCGCGCCCGCGACTGCCGGCAGAAGCCCGTCTATCTTCACTCCGTCGCCCAGGGGCTGCCAGCCCAGCACCACGGGATGGTCAACTACTGGAACGACGACCCGCTCACCGGACCCGCCTGGGCAGCAGCTCGACAGCTCTGGAAGCAGGCCGACTTCGGGCCGGACGACGTGCATGTGGCCCAGATCTACGACGCGTTCACCCCGCTCGTCCCGCTCTCCCTGGAGGGTTACGGCTTCTGCGCGCGCGGCGAGGGCGGCGCGTTCACCGAGGGCGGGGCGCTGGAGAGCGGCGGACGGCTGCCGGTCAACACCGGCGGGGGCGGCCTGAGCGAGGCGTACGTCCACGGCTTCAACCTCATCACCGAGGGCGTCAAGCAATTGCGCGGCACGTCCACCGCCCAGGTGCCGGACGCCGCCACCTGCCTGGTCACCGCCGGTGAGGGCGTGCCGACATCCGCTGTCCTGCTGAGGAGTTGAGGCGATCCCATGAGCATGTCCGATGCCGATTCCCTGCTGCTGCCCGTCGTCGACGAGGACGGCGCGCCCTTCTGGGAGTACACCGCCCGGGGCGAACTCCGCGTCCAGGCCTGCGCATCCCCCGCCTGCGGCGAACTCCGCTTCCCCCCACGCCCCTGCTGTCCGCACTGCGGGTCCTTCACGAGTGAATGGCGGCTGATGAGCGGGCGCGGGCGGCTCTGGTCGTACGTGATCCCGCATCCGCCGCTCCTTCCCGCGTACGCCGAACAGGCCCCGTACAACGCGGTGTTGGTCGAGCTGGCCGACGCCCCGCAGATCCGTCTTGCCGGGAACGTCGTCGCCTCCCCCGACGCGCCGCTGAACTCGGTCGACCCGGCGCGGCTTCGGATCGGGGCTCCGGTGCGGGCCGCGTTCTGCCCGGCGGGGCCGAGCGGCTCGGTCACGCTCGTCCGCTGGCTCCTGGAGCGGTGAGCGGTGGCCCTGCGCATCGAGCGGGAGGCCGCGGCCGGCGTCGTGCTCGTCACCCTCGACCGGCCGGCGAAGCTCAACGCGATCGATCTGGAGACCGCCGCGGAACTCGCTTCACTGTGGCAGGAGTTGCGGTACGACGAGAGCATCCGGGCCGCCGTCCTCACCGGGGCCGGAACCCGGGCCTTCTGCACGGGGATCGACCGGGGGATCGAGGTCCCGCAGCCCTCCTCCCCGTATGCCGTCGACGACCCGCTCCTGCGCATCGGGCCCAAGGCGAATGACCTGTGGAAGCCGGTGATCGCGGCGGTGGAGGGGATGGCCTGCGGCGGGGCCTTCTACCTGCTGGGAGAGGCGGAGTTCGTCGTCGCGTCCCGGGAGGCGACGTTCTTCGACCCGCACACCACGTATGGGATGGTCTCGGCGTACGAGGCGATCGCGATGGCCCAGCGGATGCCGTACGGGGAGGTCGCCCGGATGTCCCTGATGGGCACCGCGGAGCGGGTGAGCGCCGAGCGGGCGTACGCGGTCGGCCTGGTCAGCGAGGTGACGGAGCCGGGCGGCACGGTGGCGGCGGCGCTGCGGTCGGCGGCCGTGATCGCCGACTACCCGACGGACGCGGTGCAGGGAACGGTCCGGGCGGTGTGGTCCGCGAAGGAGGCGGCCAGGACCCAGGCCATGGCCCAGGCCCCGGCGCTGATCGCCCTGGGCAACCTGCCCCCGGACCGGCAGGCGGAGCTGTTCGGGGCGCGGGGCGGGGGCGGGGAGCCTCGGGTGCGGTGAGAGGGTGACCGTGCGGTCAGACCACCTTGGCGGTCACTTCGCAGCGATCGACCCGGGACACCTTGCCGGGGCTGTCCATCCGCACGGTGAGCGTGGTGAAATCGCCGCTGTCGAGGGTCGTGGTGGCCTCGGCCGTGTCCACGGTGTTGCCGCGGGCGTCGACGAACCGCACGTCGATCTCGTAGTCCTGCGTGTACCGGTCGTTCGCCTGGACCTCGATCAGCGACGAGGTGACCGCCTTGCGCTTGCCCTTGCGCGGTGCGGCGCAGCGGATGACCCGGATGTCGAGGGCTTCGTCGGACGCGGTGGGCGTCGGGGTCGGGGAGGCGCCGGACGAGCCGGAGGACGAGGAGCTGTCGCCGTAGTCGTCGTCGTCATAGTCCGTGTCGCGGTAGCCGTTGTTGCTCTTCTTCGAGCTGGAGCAGCCACCGCCGTCCGAGCTGCTGCTCTTGCCGCTCCTGCCCTTGCCGCCGCTGCTGGAGGTCGAGAATCCGGTGAGTGCGAGCACCACCACGACCAGGACCGCCGCGAGTTTCATCTGTCGCCGCATCATGGATGCAGCCCCCCTTGGGTTTCGTTGCCGTAGGTCGAGCCGATGGCGTGCTGTGTGACCCTCAGCATGCCGTGCCGGACTCCCTGTTCAGGTCATGACCCTGTCACGGTCCGGTCATGGTCTGCGTGGCGGGGGTGATCGTCCCGGCGTAGCGTCGGTCACGGGGGCCGTTCGCGTACGCCCCTGGAGGCCAGACGATGATCCGCAATATCCTCGGCTCCGTCGTTGCCCTCGCCGGGGCCGCCTCCGCCGTGCTGAGCCCGTTCCGCGACTGGTACGGCGGGCGGGCCGGGCACGACTACCGGGTGCGGGACCTCTTCGAGGGGATCACCCCTGCGGAGTCGGGGGTACTGGTCTCGATCCTGCTGCCGTTCCTGGCTGCGGCACTGCTGGTGGTTCTGGGCGTGATGCTCAGGTCCCGGCTCGTGGTCGCCCTCGCGGGCCTGGTGGTGCTCGGCTTCACGATCCTGTGGATGGTCCGCCAGGGGCAGGCCGCGGGGTCACTGGTGGTGGGCGGGGACGGGGCGGGGTTGCAGGTGGGGGTGGTGAACGCGCTGGCGGGCGGGGTGCTGATGCTGATCGGAGCGTTGCTGATGAGCGGGGGGCGGAGCCGGCGGGAGCGGAGGGCGGTGCGGGAGCGGGAGCCCGTGGAGCCGTTCGCCGTGCCGGCGGCGGATCAGGTGGACACGTGGCCGCCGACGCAGGAGCCGGGGATGTCCGTGCAGACGTCGCCGTGGCCGGAGCCGGAGGTGGAGCCGTACACGGGGCCCGATCCGCGTGATGCCCGTACGCGGTCGTATCCGCAGGCCGCCCCGCATCCGGAGGACGACCCCCGGGACCCGGTGCATCCGCCGCACCGGCCCCCGCCGCCTCCGCAGGGGTGACGCCCGCCCCCGTCAAGGGTTCCGTCCTCAATCGCCGGGCGGGGCTGGAATCACGCAGCCTCGCCGCCCTCCCGAGGAAGGGTTCCGTCCTCAAACGCCGGACGGGCTGGGTGATCGCCGGACGGGCTCGATCCAGCCCGTCCGGCGATCGAGGACAAAGAAGGTGGCTCAGGTCCGCGCCCGGTTCCCCGTGCCCGTGCCCTTGAGCGCGTCCAGCGCGTACACGCAGCGGTCCTTGCTGCAGGCGTACACCACGCCCCCCTGCGCCACGGGCGAGCCCGTGATCTCGCCGCCCGTCGCCAGCTTCCAGCGGAGCTGGCCGCCCGCCGCGTCCAGGGTGTACAGCACATGGTCCGCCGAGCCGAAGTGGACCCGGCCGTCCGCCACCACCGGCGCGCCCACCACGTCGCCGCCCGCCGCGAAGCGCCACTTCGGGGTGCCCGTGACCGCGTCCAGGGTGTACAGCGCGCTGCCGCTCCCGACGTGCACGTTGCCCACCGCGACCAGCACCGGTTCGATGGAGGAGCGGGCCTCCGTGGCGATCCGCCAGCGGTCCTTGCCGGTCGTCGCGTCCAGCGCGTACACCGTGCCGAGGTAGTCCGCGAGGTACACCCCGCCGCCGGTCACCGCCGGGCCCGGCGCGAACGCGGGCGGGGAGAGGAAGACCGCCGGGGCCTCGAAGTGCCAGCGCACCCGGCCGGAGCCGGTCTCCACCGCCAGCACCCGGGTGCCCGCCGCGATGTAGACGTAGCCGTCGGTGGCCGGGGTGACCCGGACCGGGACGCCGCCGCAGGAGGCCGCGTCGCCGATCGGGTACGACCAGCGCTCCAGGCCCGTACGGGCGTCCAGCGCGCGCAGCCGGGCGTCCTGCCAGACGTACACCGTGCCGTCGTGGATGACCGGCCCGGCCTCCGCCGTCTCGAAGTCACTCTGCGCGCCGGTGACTTCCCACAGCTTCTCGCCGCTGGACGCCTCCCAGCCCTGCACTCCGCCGCCCCGGGTCGCGGTCAGGACCGTGCCCCGGTCGGCCTTGAGTGCGTACACCCAGGCATCGGTCGACAGACGCCACTGCTCGGCGCCGGTCGTGGCGTCCAGCGCGTACAGCGAGGGGCCGTCCGAGGCGTGGATCCTGCCGCCCTCGACGGCCATCGCCCAGGCCACGTCGCGGGTCTTGAACTGGCGTCGGCCGTTGCCCACGTCCAGCGCGTGGACCTCGAAGGACGTCACGTACAGCAGATCGCCCGAGACGACGGGCGTGCCCCACACGTCGTTGGACATGCGGAAGCGCCAGGGCCGCCAGCGGTCGGGGGCGGGGGCCGCGGCGTCCGGGGCGGGGCCCGGGGGCGGGACGGCGGCCGTGGCCGGTGAACCGTTCACCCCGGCGGGCGGACGGACCCAGCCGGTCGCGGGGGCCGGGTGCGCGGCGGCCGCCCCGCGCCCGTCCCCGGCCCGCGGCCCGGGGCCGATCGGAACCTTCGCGCCGGGCAGGCGGACGGGACCGCTGTCGGGAGCCGCGGACGGTCCCGCCGAAGGGGCAGGCCCGCCGGACATCGGCGAGGGGGAGGCCAGCGGGGAGGGCGAGCGCAGATCGGCCCCGCTGCGCCAGGCGGTGTCCCGCTCCGGTGCCCTGGGGGGCTGACGAGGGGGCGGCGGGGGCGACACCGGGGCCGCGGGCGGCGCGGTCCGCCCGCCGCCCCGGCGGGCCTCGATCATCGCGGTGGCGCGGGAGGGCAGCCAGGCCGAGGCCGTACCGCTGTCGTCGCCGCCGGAGGCGAAGAGGTGCGGGGCGAGCTGGGCCTGGAGGTCGGCGGGGCTGGGTCGCTGGGTGGCGTCCATCTGCATGCAGGACTCGATCAGCGGCCGCAGGTCGTCGGGCAGCCCTTCCAGGTCGGGGCCCTCGCGCAGCAGCATGAACACCGTCTCGACCGGGTTCGCCCCGTGGAAGGGGGCGTGCCCGGTGGCGGCGAAGACGAGCGTGGAGCCGAGCGAGAAGATGTCGCTGGCCCCGGTGACGCTGCGGGAGTCCCGGGCCTGCTCGGGCGACATGTACGCGGGCGTGCCGACGGCGACGTTCGTCATGGTCAGGCGGGTGTTGGAGACGCCGGACGCGATACCGAAGTCGATCACCCGGGGGCCGTCCTCGACGACGAGGACGTTGGACGGCTTCATGTCGCGGTGGACGAGACCCGCGCCGTGGATGGACTGGAGGGCCTCGGCGATACCGGCGGCCAGCCAGCGCACGGCCTGCGTCGGCATGGGACCGCACTCGTTCACTATCTCTTCGAGCGAGGGCGCGGGCACATAGGCGGTGGCGAGCCAGGGCACGGCGGCGCGCGGGTCGGCGTCGACCACGGCGGCGGTGTAGAACCCGCTGACGGCACGGGCGGCCTCGACCTCGCGCGTGAAGCGGACCCGGAAGAGCTGGTCCTCGGCGAGCTCGGTCCGCACCGTCTTGATCGCCACCCGCCGGCCGGACGCCGAGCGGGCGAGATAGACCAGCCCCATGCCGCCGGCCCCGAGCCGTCCCAGCACCTCGAACGGGCCGATCCGTCTCGGGTCGTGCTGCGTCAGCTGCTCCACCACGTGCCTGCCACCTCCCCGTACGGACCTCGGTGACGAAGTCCGCGAATTACCGCCCGGTCGAATCCCGCCCTGCGCGCACCCCGATTCTTCCTGGCTCGGGCCCCGGTTGCGAACCCGGGGGCGGATCGGGGTGTCCCATGTCACTTCATCCCGTATCCGTCCACACCGGGTTCACCCCGACTCCGTCCACACCGGTTCGCCCCGACCGGTCAGGGAAGCAGTTCGCCGGGCTGCAGTACGGCGAAGGCGGCCCCCTGGTCGTCGTGGAGCACGGCCATCCTGCCGTAGGGGATGTCGAAGGGCGGCTGGGCGACCCGGCCGCCGAGCTGGACGGCGAGTTCGGCGGCGGCGTCGCAGTCGGCGACGGCGAAGTAGATGAGGAAGTAGCTCGGCATCTCGGCCGGGAACGCGTCCGTGATGACGCTGCGGCCGCCGACGGCGGTGTCGGGGCCCGGTTCGACGCCCTCGGGGGACCACATGCGGAAGTCGACCAGCGCTTCGGCATCGTCGGAGACGTCGTGGCCGGCCTCGTCCAGGTCGGTGCCGTGGAAGCCGAAGACCTTCTCGTAAAAGGGGTCCACCCGGTCCGGCTGCCGGGTGTAGACCTCGGTCCAGCAGAAGGAGCCGGGGTCGTTCTGCTTCTCGAAGCCCGCGCGCTCCTCCGGCTGCCAGAGCCCGAAGACCGCGCCCCCGGGGTCGGCCGCCTCCGCCACGATCCCGGCGGCCCCCGCCCGTACGGGGTCGGTGATGATCTGGCCGCCGTGCTCGCGGATCGAGGCGACGGTGGCCCGGATGTCGTCGGTGGAGAAGTAGACGCCCCAGGCCGTGGGCATCCGGCCGTCCTTCTTGGCGGCGAGGGCGGCGACCAGGCGGCCGTCGCTGAGCGCGTCCGCGAAGGGCATGCCGTCGCCTGCCCGGAAGGTCCAGCCGAAGAGCCCGCCGTAGAAGCGCTTGCCCGCTTCGAGGTCGGAGAGCTGCACGTCCGCCCAGCACGGCGCGGAATGCGCGAATGCGGCCATGGGACCGGGTCCTTCCGTAGCAGTGACGCCCACCAGGGACGTCGGCATCGTGACGCCCGTCACAGTCAACGTAACGTCGCCCCCGGCCCCGCGCGCCCCGACGCACGGCGAACGCCTGGCGGATGCACCTATAGAGAACATTTGCCCGGTTGGTGAAGGGGTCGCCCAGCATGTGGACGAAAGTTGTCCACCGAAGTTATCCACAGGCTGTTGATAACATTTACCGTACGTAACATCCCCAGCTCCGCGGCCCTCGCGGGCGGCGGCCGAAAACCGCCGCTCCCCTCCCCCGCGCACCCCGCCGATCCTGCGCCGTTCCCCATTTGCAGTCGGCCGAATCGCGCTCCCATCACCCCTCGGTAAGCTGACGGCATGACAGGACAAGTACGCACCGTCGACGGCCGCGTGGCCGGTCGACGCGGTCAGGCGACGCGGCAGAAGCTGCTCGACTGCCTCAGCGAGATGCTCAGCTCCTCGCCGTACCGGGACGTCAAAGTCATCGACGTCGCCCGGAAGGCCGGGACTTCACCCGCGACTTTCTACCAGTACTTCCCCGACGTGGAGGGCGCCGTCCTCGAAATCGCCGAGGAAGTCGCCAAGGAGGGTGCCGGACTGACCGAACTGGTCGCCGGACGCTCCTGGGTCGGCAAGGCCGGCTGGACCACCTCGGAGCAACTCGTCGAGGGATTCCTCGACTTCTGGCGGCACAACGACGCGATCCTGCGCGTGATCGACCTCGGCGCGGCCGAGGGGGACAAACGGTTCTACAAGATCCGGATGAAGATCCTGAACTCGGTCACCAACTCCCTCACGGATTCGGTGAAGGAGCTCCAGAGCAAGGGCAAGGTCGACAAGGACGTCAGCCCGGCGGCGATGGCGGGCTCCCTGGTGGCGATGCTGGCCGCGGTCGCCTCGCACCAGAAGGGCTTCACCACCTGGGGCGTGAAGCAGGCCGAACTGCGCCCGAACCTGGCGCTGTTGGTCCACCTCGGCATCACCGGCAAGAAGCCGACGAAGTAGGCCCACCCCCGCCACGTCCTGTCTCACCGACGGCGGACCACCCCCACGCACCCCTGCGGGTGGTCCGCCGTCGGCGTCCCCGGACGATGCCCGCGGTCGCCGCTCTCCGGCTACCGCCGCTCCAGCCGGAACAGCCGGATCTGCCGCTCCACCCGTCGCTGGTACGCCGCGTACGGCGGCCAGAACGCGAGCGCGGCCTCCCACACCCGGGCCCGCTCCTCGCCCTCCAGCAGGGTCGCGCGGACGGGAATGTCCCGGCCGCGCCAGTTGACGACGGCCTCGCCCCCGCGGGCCAGCAGGTTCGCGGTCCAGGCCGGGTGACCCGGACGGCCGAAGTTGCTGCCGACCAGGATCCAGGAGCCCTCCACCTCCCCCTCGGGCATACAGGCCAGCGGGGTGGTCCTCGGCCGGCCCGTGCGCGCCCCCGGCACCGTGAGGACGAGCCCCGGCAGCATCCGGGCGCTGAGCAGCACCCTCCCCCGGGTGAGCCGGTGCACGGCCCGGTCCAGCACGGGAACCACATACGGGGCGAACAGCGCGAAGGCCCGGGTCGAGGAGACCCGCTGGACCAGCCGCGCACCCCGGGCGCCGGTCACCGGACGCCCGCGCCGTGCAGGACCCCGGAAGCGGCGGTGGCGGGCCCGAAGAGTCCGGCCCGGTGCGCCGCGTGGTCGCGCAGCCGGTGGACCGGGCCGAAGAGCAGCTCGTCGCCCGCCGCCCGTTTGAGGTAGCGGTGCGCCTCGTGCTCCCAGGTGAAGCCGATGCCGCCGTGCAGCTGGACGGCCTCACCGGTGGTGACCCTGGCCGCCTCCAGGGCCTGGGCGAGCGCGAGCGGCCCGGCCTCCGGGTCCCGGGCTGCGTGGTACGCGGCGGAGCGGGCCGCCTCGACCCGTACGTACAGGTCGGCGAGGCGGTGCTTGACGGCCTGGAACGAGCCGACGGCCCTGCCGAACTGTTCGCGCGTCTTCACGTACTCCACGGTGCGCTCCAGAGCGCTCGCCGCCGTCCCGACCGCCTCGGCGGCGAGGATCGCGGCGGCCGTGCGCCCGGCGTCGGCGAGGGCGGCGGCCGCGTCGGCGGTGTCGTCCGGGCCGAGCAGCTCGGCGGGGGTGTCGCGCAGTTCGACGCGGGCCAGGGGACGGGTCTCGTCGAGGGCGGTGAGCCGGGTGCGGACGAGCCGGGGCGCAGCGCCGGGGACCAGGAACAGCTGTGTACGGCTGCGCGGATAACCCCCGGCGTGGGCGGCGACCAGGAGCAGCCCGGCACTGTGCCCGTCCAGGACCCGGTCGGCCTCCCCGTAGAGCCGCCGCTCGCCCGCCTCCCCGTGAGCCTGGATGCCGCCGGCCCGGCCGCCGCCCGCCCAGGTCCCGTCGAGGTTGTCGCCGGTGAGGCCGAGGGCGGTGGCGAGCGAACCGCCGGGGAGGGCGAGCGCGGCGGTCAGGGTCCCGTCGGCGATCCGGGGCAGGAGGGCGGCCCGCTGGTCCGGGGTGCCGAGGGCGGCGATCAGGGGTGCGGCGAGGGCGGCGGTGGCGAGGAGCGGTGAGGGCAGCAGCGCCCGCCCGGTCTCCTCGCAGGCGAGGGCCAGCTCGGTGGCCGTGCAGCCGGCCCCGCCGTACTCCTCCCCGAGCGCGAGGCCCGGCAGCCCGAGATCCCCGGCGAGCCGACGCCACAGGGCCGGGTCGTAGCCCTCGGCGGTGCCGACAGCGGCGGGGATCGCATCGGGTCCGGTGTGCCGGGCGAGCAGGTCGCGCAGGGTGCGGCGGATCTCGTGCTGTTCCGCGGTGAGGGCGGTGTCCATCTGCGGGCTCCTTCCGCCCAGGGGCCGGCGACCCCTGATCTGACGAGCCGTCATATTAGGTGCGAGGAACGGTAATTCCCAGAGTCGCGCAGACGCGCGAGGCGAGGAAGGCTTCACGCACACCTGGTTGCGGCACCCCTTATCTGATGTACCGTCATATTCATGTCTGCCTCCCGCCCCCGCAGGGTCGCCGTCGTCGGCGTGGCGCTCGCGGACTGCGGCCGCGTCGACGACGCCACGCCGTACGCCCTGCACGCCCAGGCCGCCCGCCGCGCCCTCGCCGACTCCGGCCTCGACCGCTCGGTCGTCGACGGCTTCGCCTCGGCGGGGCTCGGGACCCTGGCCCCGGTGGAGGTCGCCGAGTATCTGGGGCTGCGGCCCACCTGGGTCGACTCGACGGCGGTGGGCGGCGCCACCTGGGAGGTGATGGCCGCCCACGCGGCGGACGCCATCGCCGCGGGCCGGGCCCGGGCCGTGCTCCTCGTCTACGGGTCGACGGCCCGGGCCGACATCAGGGCGGGCCGCCGCACGTCGAACCTGTCGTTCGGAGCGCGGGGACCGGCGCAGTTCGAGGTGTCGTACGGGCACAGCCTGATCGCCAAGTACGCGATGGCCGCCCGCCGTCACATGCACGCGTACGGCACGACGCTGGAGCAGCTCGCCGAGGTGGCGGTGACGGCGCGGGCGAACGCGGCGGCGAACCCGGAGGCGATGTTCCGGGAGCCGATCACGGTCGAGGACGTCCTCTCCGGCCCCATGATCGCGGACCCGTTCACCAAGCTGCACTGCTGCATCCGCAGCGACGGAGGCTGCGCGGTGCTCCTGGCAGCCGAGGAGTACGTCCCCGACACCGCGAAGGCGCCGGTGTGGATCCTCGGCACCGGGGAGCACACCTCGCACGCCACGATGTCCGAGTGGGAGGACTTCACGGTCTCCCCCGCCGCCGTCTCCGGCCGCCTGGCCTTTGAACGGGCCGGGGTGCGGCCGGCCGACATCGACCTGGCCGAGATCTACGACGCGTTCACGTACATGACGCTGGTGACGCTGGAGGACCTGGGTTTCTGCGCGAAGGGCGAGGGCGGCGCCTTCGTCGAGAAGGGCCGCACCGGTCTGCGCGGCGAGCTCCCGGTGAACACGGACGGCGGCGGCCTGTCCGCCTGCCACCCCGGGATGCGCGGACTGTTCCTGCTGGTGGAGGCGGTACGGCAGTTGCGCGGCGAGGCGGGGCTCCGGCAGGTGAGCCGGGCCGGGGGCGGGCTGCCGGAGCTGGCGGTGGCGTCGGGGACGGGCGGCTGGTTCTGCTCGTCGGGGACGTTGGTGCTGGGGCGGGGGTGAGGTGCCCCGGCCTCAGAGCCCCACGACGGTGACCGCGCTCTCCAGGCCCTTGAAGTCGTCGGCGTTGCGGGTGAAGAGCGGCAGACCCCGGACCGACGCGATGGACGCGATCATCAGGTCCATGCGGCGCGGCCGGGGATCGCGCCGGGCCGCGAGGACGAGGGCGACAAGGGTCCCGTACCGCGCGGCGGCGTCCCCGTCGAAGGGCAGCGGCTCGAAGTCCGCGACGGCCGCGCCCAGCTTCTCCATCCGGGCCGCCCGGACCAGTGGGTCCTTCGCCATGGCCACACCGTGCTGGAGTTCGGCCAGGGAGATCGCCGTGAGGGCGGGCAGCATGGGCAGCCGCTCCGGCTCCAGCAGGTCGAGGTCGATGTACGTACAGGTGTCGAGCACACCCGTGCGGTGCCGCTCAGCCACCGTTGCGCTCCCACACGTCGTCGTCGCCGACCCGGTCCTCCGCGCCGAAGAACTCGTCCGCCTCGCGGCGCAGCAGGTCGCCGTCGACCCGGGGCAGCCGCCGGTGCCGGGCCACGAGCTCCTCGGCGCTGAGCTGCCTCTTGCGACTCAGCGGACGCAGCTCGGCGACCTCTATGCCGTTCCGGGTGATATGGAAGGTCTCCCCGCCCTCCACCGCGTCCATGACCTCGGCGGAGTTGTTCCGGAACTCCCGCTGCGTAATGGTCTTCATCACCCCACGGTAGCGCGCCGTGTCCCACGGTGCTACGTCGGAGGACCGCCCCATGCGGTCCAATGACCCCATGACCGACGACACCGCCCAGCGCTCCTTCCGCGACCTTCTCCACGCCCAGCGCGTCTGGGACACGGAGCTGCCCGCCTTCGATCCGGAGACGGCCCCGCCCGCGCCCCTCGCCCTCTTCCACGCCTGGTTCGCCGAGGCCGTGGCGGCGGGGCAGCCCGAGCCGCACGCGATGGCACTGGCCACGGCCGACGCCGAGGGGCTCCCCGACGTCCGCACGCTGCTCCTGCACGACGCGGACGAGCGGGGCTTCCACTTCGCCTCCCACGCCACCAGCGCCAAGGGCCACCAGCTAGCCGCCCGCCCGCACGCCGCGCTCGGCTTCTACTGGCCCGCGCAAGGCCGGCAGGTACGGGTCCGGGGCCCGGTCGTCCGCTGCACCCCGGCCGAGAGCCACGCCGACCTGCACGCCCGGTCCACCGGGGCGCTCGCCGCCGCGCTGACCGGGACGCAGAGCGAGGTCGTCGGCTCGGTGGCGGAGCTGCACCGGACGGCGGACGCGGCCCGGGACCGGGCGATGGCGGAGCCGGACGCGGAGGCCCCGACCTGGACCCGGTACGTGGTCGAGCCGACCGAGGTCGAGTTCTTCCAGGGCGATGCCCGGCGCCGCCACATCCGGCTGCGCTACTGCCGCGCCGAGGGCGGCGGCACGGACGGCGACTGGACGCGGGAGTTGCTCTGGCCCTGACCGGTGCAGACAGCACGTTTATCCGGTTCTCACTGTTAAGGGGCACTATGGGAGACAGCTGAGCTGTTGGGAGGCATCGATGCCACGGGCCCGTTCGCGCTACGCCCCCGACCGGGGTCTGACCGGTCGCATGGTCACCACCATGTTCCTGATCGGTCTGCTCTACGTCGTCTTCGTGGGCGTGCTCCTCGCGGCCCTGCGGGGCTCCTGGCCGATCATCCTGATCATCACGGGCGGCATGTTCATCGCCCAGTTCTGGTTCAGCGACCGCATCGCCGCGTACGGCATGGGCGCCCGCGAGGTCACCCCCGAGCAGGCCCCCGAACTGCACGGCACCATCGACCGGATCTGCGCGCTGGCGGACATGCCGAAGCCGAAGGTGGCGATCGCCGAGAGCGACGTACCCAATGCGTTCGCCACCGGCCGCAGTGAGAAGACGGCCCTGGTCTGCGCGACGACGGGGCTGCTACGCCGGCTGGAGCCGGAAGAGCTGGAAGGGGTCCTCGCCCACGAGATGTCGCATGTCGCGCACCGGGACGTCGCCGTCATGACGATCGCCTCGTTCCTCGGCGTTCTGGCGGGCATCATCACCCGCATCGCGCTCTGGGGCGGCTTCGCGCGCAGCCGCCCCGGCAACGACCCGGCGGGCATCCTGCTGCTTCTGATCCCACTGATCAGCGCCGTCGTGTACGCGATCAGCTTCCTGCTCACCCGGCTGCTCTCCCGCTACCGCGAACTCTCCGCCGACCGGGCCGCCGCCCTGCTCACCGGGCGCCCCTCCGCGCTCGCCTCCGCCCTGACGAAGGTCAGCGGGCAGATGGCCCGCATCCCGACCGAGGACCTGCGCAAGGCGGAGCCGTACAACGCGTTCTACTTCATGCCGGCCTTCTCGGCGAAGGAGTCCCTGGGCCGGCTGTTCTCCTCGCACCCGACGCTGGAACAGCGCCTGGACCAGCTGTCCCGCATCTCCACCGACCTGTCCCGGTAAGTCTTCAAGGAGTTACGCCCGTGGGCCTGCTCGACGCGATCCTCGGCCGGAGCAAACCGGTCCGCCCCGACCTCGACCAGCTCTTCGCCGTGCCCTCCGCCGCCCTCACCCTCCAGGCCGCGACCGGCTTCACCCCGACCGGCCGGGGCTCGGTCTGCTTCGCGGGCGTGGAGGGCGGCGGCTTCGCCCGGCTCCAGGAGGACGTACGGGAGTTGCTGGACGCGGACACGGAGCGCGGCGGCATCCCGGTGGAGTTCAGCCGGGACGCGTACGGCTACACCTGGCTGCTCGCCACCCACCCGGCCGACGACACGGCGGGCCTGGTCAACGACCTGCACGCGGTGAACACGATGCTCCAGGACGGCGGCTTCGGCCCGCACCTGCTGTGCTCGCTGATCGGCTTCCGGGACGCGGAGGGACGGGCCCTGGCCCTGGTGTACCTCTACAAGCGCGGCACGTTCTACCCGTTCGCCCCGCTCCCCGGCGACGCCGAGAAGCGGGACAACCAACTGGAGCTCCAGGTGCGCGGCGCGCTCGGCGACGACCTCCGGGTGGAGAAGGACCTGTCCCGGTGGTTCCCGGTGTGGGGCGCGCCGGGGCTGTGATCAGCCGTGGGCGACCGCGTGGTTCAGGAACGTGGTCCAGGTGGCCGGGGAGGGCCCCCGGCCACCTCAGCCTGCGGGCCGGAACACCGCCACGGCCTCCCCGCCGTCCTCTCTCGCCTCCCGGAACGTGACGGTCAGCCGCATCCCGACGCGCAGCGCCTCGTGCGCGCACTCGACGATCTCCGTCATCATCCGGGGCCCCTCGGCGAGGTCGACGACGGCCGCGACGTACGGGACGCGGGAGCCGAAGGGCGGCAGGTCGTTGCGGTGGACGACGGACCAGGTGTAGAGGGTCGCCTCCCCGCTCGCCTGCTCCCAGCCCACGTCCTCGCTCCAGCAGTACGGGCAGAACTCGCGCGGGTAGTGATGCGCCCGCCCGCACCCGGCGCAGCGGCGGATCAGCAGCTGCCCCTCCGCCGCCGCGTCCCAGTACGGGCGGGTGAAGGCGTCCGGCTCCGGGAGGTCGAAGCGCGGGGCCGCGGCGGCTCGTCCGGCGCTCACAGGAACAGCCCCAGCGCCGCGTCCAGCGACCAGGTCTGCCAGGCCATCGCGAACAGGGCGACGAGCGAGATCAGCGCCATCATCGCGTTCTGCCCCTGCTCGGCCCAGTCGTGGATCATCAGGACCAGGTAGAGGAGGTTGAGGAGCAGGCCCGCCACCAGGGCCACCGGGGTCAGGAACCCGGTCACCAACCCGAGCCCCAGGGCCAGTTCGGCATAGACGACGACGTACGCGATCAGCTTCGGGCGGGGTTCGACGACCCGGCGGAAGCCTGTGCGGACCACCCCCCAGCGATGCTTGCCCGCGACGTCGGCCGCCCAGGCGATCCCCGTACCGCGCTCGAACCAGCCCTTACGGTCCTTGTGGCGCCAGCTCTCCAGCCACCACAGGCCGAGGCCTATGCGCAGGACGGCCAGCCATTCCGCTCCGCCGAGCCAGATCGTCTGCATCGGCCCTCCACTCACAGTTTTCTGACGGTACGTCAGTTCACCGGACGGAGGTCCCCGGCGCAAGAGGTCCGCACCGTCCTCAGCGCCGCCATCCGCGGGCACGCGCGGTCACCGCACCGCACCGCACCGCTCGTGATCAATTCGCAATCGATTTCCCTCTTGACCGAGACCCATCAACAGAGCGGACGATTACGCTCCGAACCATGCCCAACAGCCCGTCCTCCGCAGCCCGTCACGACGCCGTCGCCCTCACCGACCGTACGGAGGTCCGGCCCGTGTACGTCATCGGCGGCGGCCCCGGCGGCCTCGCCACCGCGGCCGCGCTGCGCGCCCGGGGCGTACGGGCGGTGGTCCTGGAGAAGTCGGACCGGGTCGGGGCGTCCTGGCGCGGCCACTACGACCGGCTGCACCTGCACACCACCCGCCGCTGGTCGGCGCTGCCGGGGCTGAAGATGCCGCGGAAGTTCGGGCGCTGGGTGGGGCGGGACGACGTGGTGCGGTATCTGGAGAAGTACACCGAGCACCATGAGCTGGAGGTGGTGACGGGCGTCGAGGTGACCCGGGTCGACCCGGCGCCCGACGGCTCCGGCGACTGGCAGCTCACCGCGACGGGCGGGCGGGTCCTGCGGGGCCGCGCGGTCGTCGTCGCGACCGGCTTCAACCACACCCCGCGCATACCGGACTGGCCCGGCCGCGACACGTACACGGGCGAACTGCTGCACGCGGCGGCGTACCGGAACCCGGCCCCGTACGCGGAGAAGGATGTCCTGGTCGTCGGCATCGGCAACACGGGCGCGGAGATCGCGGCGGACCTGGCCGAGGGCGGGGCGTCCGCCGTGCGCATCGCGGTCCGTACGGCCCCGCACATCGTCCGCCGCTCCACCGCCGGCTGGCCGGCCCAGGCCACCGGCATCCTGGTCCGCCGGCTGCCGGTACGGCTCGTCGACCGCGCCGGGGGCGTGATGGCCAGGATCGCCGTGCCCGACCTGACCGACCGGGGCCTCCCGCGCCCCGCCACCGGCCTCTACTCCCGGGTCCGCGAGGGGGCGATCCCGGTCCAGGACGTGGGGCTCATCGACGCGGTGAAGAGCGGCCGGGTGACCCCCGTGGCCACGGTCGCCTCCTTCGACCAGGACACGGTGGTCCTGGCCGACGGCACCCGGATCACCCCGGACGCGGTCATCGCCGCCACCGGCTACCACCGGGCCCTGGAGCCGCTGCTCGGCCACCTGGACGTCCTGGACGGGCGGGGCCGCCCGGTGACCCACGGCGGCCGCTCCCCGAAGGGCGCCCCCGGGCTCTACTTCACCGGCTTCACCAACCCGATCAGCGGGATGCTCCGCGAAATGGCCCTGGACGCGCAGAAGATCGCGAAGAGGGTGGCCCGGGCACCGCGTTGAGGAGGGGGGCTGGGGCGGGCCGGACTGTCGGTGCCGGTGATTGCTGTCAGTGTCGGTGATTAGGGTCGGGCCCCATGAGCGACATCCAAGAGCTGACCCTGACGGTCGACCTGCGCGACGGGCTGCCGGAGCGGCAACTGGCCGAGCTGCGCTGGCACCTGGGGCTCGGCCCGCAGCCCGGACACCTCACCGTCGTGACCGACTTCCCGTACGTGGTGGTCGACGACGACGGGGTCCCGCGGGTCGAGAACGAGCCGCGCCCGCTGCTGGCCGGCAGCGGACCGGCGTGGCGGACGACGGGCGCGCTCTGCTCGGCGCTGGTCGCCCGCGACGGACTCCCCGGCGGCGGCTGGGCACTGACCTCCCGCACCGAGATCCACCCGGACGAGGCGGAGGAGGTCGGGGCGCTGCTCCGCTGGCTCGCCGAGCACGTGCACGACACCCGGCGGCAGGAGGACGGCACGGTGCGGCTGGGGTACTACCGTGCATGCGAGGACCCGGTACCGAGCGCCCTCGAAGTCCGCGACGGGCGGGTCAACCTGACGGAAAGCCATCTTCCGAGGAGCCGCTGATGACCGTTCGCCGCGTCGTGCCCAACCTCCGGACGGAGGCGGTCGAGGAGAACCGGGACTTCTACGGCC
Organism: Streptomyces globisporus; assembly: GCA_014649555.1. Lineage (GTDB taxonomy): Bacteria > Actinomycetota > Actinomycetes > Streptomycetales > Streptomycetaceae > Streptomyces > Streptomyces globisporus. The sequence continues at coordinate 1,183,611 of BMTG01000001.1, forward strand.
TGCTCGGCTTCGAGGAGGTCATGAACCTCGGTTGGATCACAACCGTCGCCTCGCCGTCCGCTCCCCAGGAGCAGGTCAGCTTCATGACCCACGACCTGACCGGCCCGGTCGTTCCCGACCTGAGCGTCGAGGTGGACGACGTGGACGCGGTGTACGCGGCCGTACGGGCCCGGGGCGCGGAGATCGTCCATCCGCTCCAGGACGAGGAGTGGGGCGTACGGAGGTTCTTCGTCCGGGACCCCGACGGCCGGGTGGTCAATGTGCTGAGCCACCGCTGAGCCCCGGGCCCGGCCGGCGCCCGCCCCGCTCACGATCCCCCCTCCGGAACGGGGCCGCCTCTGCCTAGGCTGGGCGTCATGGACGTGTTCGACGAGCTGTTGCGGGGCGTGCGGGGCCGGGGTGCGGTGTTCGGCCGTTCGGTGCTGTGCGCACCCTGGTCGCTGCGGTTCACCGACGGGGCGTATCTGACCCTGTGCATGCCGCTGCGGGGTGCGGGGTGGATCGTGCCGGAGGGCGGCGAGCCGCTGCGGGTGGAGGCCGGCGAGGCCGCGGTCGTGCGGGGCCCGGCCCCGTTCCTCTTCACCGACGACCCGGCGGACGGTACGGGGCCGGGGCGGACCGGCGGCGTACGGGAGGTGCGCTGGGACCAGGCCCGGGACACCGGCTCCGCGTCGGGCGGCGTCCCCGAATTCGACTGCGCCACCGTGCTGCTGGCCGCCGCCTACGACGTACAGGAGCAGCTTCCCCAGCGGCTCCTGCGGGCGCTGCCCCCGGCCGTCGTGGTGCCCGACGAGGAGGACTGCTCGCCGCTGCGCGACTACCTGGAGGCCCAGCTCGGCCGGGGCCGGCCGGGCGACCAGATCGTGCTCGACCGGCTGCTGGACTGGATGCTGGTGTGCACGCTGCGGGACTGGTTCGACCGGCCCGAGGCGAATCCGCCGGGGTGGTACGGGGCGCTCGGCGACGAGGTCGCCGGCCCGGCCCTGCGGGCGATGCACGAGGACCCGGCGCACCCCTGGACCACGGCGGAGCTGGCGGGCCGGGCGGGGGTGTCGCGGACGACCCTGGCGAAGCGGTTCACCGAACTCGTCGGGGACGGCCCGGTGGCGTATCTGACCGAGTGGCGGATGACGCTGGCCGCCGACCTGCTGTCCCACCCCGAGCTGACCGTGGCGGCCGTCGCCCGCCGGGTCGGCTACGCGGACGCGTTCGGGTTCAGCGCGGCGTTCAAGCGGGTGCGCGGCGAGAGCCCGAGCGCGTTCCGGCGGGAGGCGGCGGCCACCGACCCGGTGGAGACGGCCGCCCCTGCGGGGTGAGAGGGCGGCGAACCGGCCGCTCCGGCGGGGTTCGCGGGCGTGCGGGGTACGCGGCCGGGCGGGCCGACAGCCGTCACGTCACGTCACGTCACGTTGCGCCGCGCTACTCCGGCGCCGTTCGCGTCGGCGCTCCCTCCTCCGTACCCGCGCCCGCTCCCGTCGTTCCTCTCTCGCGCGGCGCTCGCGCTCGTGGCGCCTGGCCGCGCGGGCCTCATCGGTGGTGTACCGGGTCAGCCACGGGACGAGGGTGCCGAACAGCAGGAGGAGGAACGCCACGGCCCAGTGCCCGGCGGACGTGCCCATGCCCAGGGTGACCGCCGCCCCCGGAACCGCTCCGGCCGGAAAGCTCAGGGTGAGGCGCCAGTCCCTTCGGTAGAACCCCGCCTTGGCCATGAACCCCAGCGGCCAGGGCGCGGCCATGATCGCGGCGAAGTACTTGCCGCCGCCGTCCGGGACGGCGCAGCCCCTGGCGTCCCACTCACACCCCAGGCTCACCAGCCCGGCCAGTCCCCAGCCGAACCACAGCACCAGCCCCGCCGTCAGAACGGCACCCACCCATCCGGAACGCATGTGCGAAGGGTACGGGCCAACGGTCTCCGACGCGTCCGAAGGGGAGATCGGTCCCGGCACCGGAGACTCAGCCCCAGACCCCCCGCGCCGCCGCGTCCCGGACGAAGTCGGCGAAGTCGCGCGGCTCCCGGCCGAGCGCCCGGCGCACCCCGTCCAGGACGGGCGCCTCCCGGCTCGTGGTGATCGGTTCCAGCGCGTCGGTCCAGAGGCCGGCCTCCTGGTCCGTGAAGCCCTGGTCGGCGACGAGCCCGGCCCGGAAGGCGGAGGCGTCGACGGGGACGTACGCGGCGCGCCTGCCGGTCTCCTTCGCGATCTCGTCCAGCACGTCGGCGATGCCGAGGGCGCGCGGGCCCGAGAGTCCGTACTCCTCGCCCGCGTGGCCGTCCTCGGTGAGCGCGGCGACCGCCACGTCCGCGATGTCGTCGGCGTCGATGAACGCGGCCCTCCCGTCCCCGGTGGGCAGGGCCAGTTCCCCGTCGCGTACGCCGTCGAGGAAGACGCCCTCGCTGAAGTTCTGGGAGAACCAGCCGGGCCGCAGGATCGTCCAGGTCACCCCGGAGGCGCGGACGGCCCGCTCCCCCTCGCCGTGCGGTCCGCCGTCCTCGTAGGCGGGGCCGAAGTAGCCGGGCACGTCCACACCCCGGGCCGAGAGCAGCACCAGCCGCCGCACCCCGCTCGCGACGGCCTGTTCGACGAAGGCGGGGGTCGGGGAGGGCGAGGCGTCGAGCGGGGTGATGTAGACGGCGGTCACGCCGTCCAGGGCGGCCTGCCAGGTGGTGGGGTCCGCCCAGTCGAACGGGGTCTCCCCGGACCGCGAGGCCGCCCGGGTCTCCACCCCCAGCTCACGGAGGCGGGCCACCACCCGGCGGCCGGTCTTTCCGGTGCCGCCGGTCACGAGTACGGGTCCCTGCACGGAGGCCGCTGCCGCGGTCGCGTCTGTCTGAGTCATGGCACCAGCCTCACCCGTCGGGGCGGTCCCCGCCCATGGCTCAGCGTCCGGGAGGGATGTCCGAGCGTCCGGCACCGGGCGCCGGGCGATGGGCGCCACCTCAGCCGACACCACCGCAGCCGCCGCAGCCGGCGCCGCCACCGCACGACCCCGCCCCACGGGTTCGCCCTGCGTGACCGTGTGAGCCTTTGCCTGCACACCCATTCCTGACGCAGCGTCAGTTCAGTAACCTGACAGCGTGTCAGTTAATCGGCCGGCCCCGCCCGTTCCCCGGCGGGGCCATCGAGCAGGAGTGGGCGGAACGATGCTTGGATCGACTCACGGCACCCTCACCACCGACTTCCGTGCCCGGGTGGTGGCCTGCGGCGAGGAGCCGCACGCCGCCGTCGTCAGCCTGCCCACCGCCACACGGCAGGGCGGCCTCGACGTCAGCGGGCGTCCGCTGCACCTGGCCGTGCCCGACCTGGACCGCTTCTTCCGGCCCCGCTCGGTGGCCGTCGTCGGGGCCTCGGACGCCGAGGGCCGCCCCAACACCGGTATCACCCGGCAGCTGATCGCCTGGGCCGAACGGGTCGGGGCCCGGCTGCACCCCGTGCACCCGACCCGGACCACCGTGTTCGGCCGGGAGTGCGTCGCCTCGGTCGCCGAGCTGCCCGAGCCGGTCGACCTCGCGGTCCTGCTGGTGGCGGACCCGCTCCCGGTGATCGAGGAGCTGGGCGAGGCCAAGGTGCCCTTCGCCGTGGCCTTCGCCTCCGGGTTCGCCGAGACCGGGGAGGCGGGCGCGGCCGCCCAGGCCCGGCTGGCGGCGGCCGTGGAACGGTCCGGGCTGCGGCTGCTCGGACCGAACACCAACCTGAACGCCTTCGAGCGGTTCCGGGACGACCTGGAGGGCCCCGCCATCGCCCTGATCACCCAGTCCGGCCACCAGGGCCGCCCGCTGCACGCCCTCCAGGAGCTGGGCATCCGGCTCTCGCACTGGGCCCCCACGGGCAACGAGGCCGATCTGGAGACCGCCGACTTCCTGGCGTACTTCGCCCAGCTACCCGAGGTCGGGGCGATCGCCTGCTACGTCGAGGGGCTCAAGGACGGCCGCTCCTTCCTGCTCGCCGCCGACCGGGCCGCCCGCGCGAAGGTCCCGGTCGTCGCCGTGAAGGTGGGCCGCACCGAGGCCGGGACCGAGGCCGCCGCCTCGCACACCGGGAAGCTGACCGGGGCGGACCAGGTGGTGGACGCGGCGATGCGGCAGTTCGGGGTGGTCCGGGTGGACGGCCTGGACGAACTCCAGGACACCGCAGCCCTGTTGGCCCGGGCCCGCCCGCCGAAGGCCGAGGGCGTGGCCGTCTGCTCCATCTCCGGCGGCACCGGCGCGCACTTCGCGGACCTGGCGACGGCGGCGGGGCTCACCCTGCCCGTTCTGTCGCCGGAGAAGCAGGCCGAACTGCACACCTGGATACCGGAGTACCTCAACGTCGCCAACCCGGTCGACAACGGCGGCCACCCGGTCGGCGACTGGCGCGGCCGGAAGATCATCGACGCGATCCTCGCCGACCCGTCGGTCGGGGTGCTGATCTGTCCGATCACCGGCCCGTTCCCCCCGATGAGCGACCGGCTCGCCCAGGACCTGGCGGACGCGGCGGAGGCCACCGACAAACTGGTCTGCGTCGTCTGGGGCTCCCCTGTCGGCACCGAGGACGCCTACCGCACGACCCTGCTGGGCTCCTCGCGCCTCGCCACCTTCCGTACGGCACGCAACTGCGTCACCGCCGTGAAGGCCTACTTGGACCACCACCGCTTCACCGACCGCTACCGCTCCCCCTTCGAGGACGCCCCGCGCACCCCGTCGCCGTCCTTCCGCAAGGCGCAGGGCCTGCTGCGGCCGGGCCAGCAGCTCAGCGAGCACGCGGCGAAGCAGCTCCTGCGGGCGTACGGGATCCGGGTGCCGCGCGAGCAGTTGGTGACCAGCGCGGCCGGTGCCGTACGGGCCGCCGGTCCGGTCGGCTACCCAGTGGTGATGAAGGCCTCCGGGCCCCGGCTGGCCCACAAGACGGAGCTGGGCCTGGTGAAGGTCGGCCTCACCTCGGCCAGCCAGGTCCGGGACGCCTACCGCGAGCTGACCGACATCGCCCGGTACGAATCGGTGGACCTGGACGGCATCCTGGTCTGCCAGATGATCGACCGGGGCGTCGAGATGATGGTCGGGGTCACCCACGACGCCCTGTTCGGCCCGACGGTCACGGTGGGGCTCGGCGGGGTCCTGGTGGAGGTGCTGCACGACGCGGCGGTCCGGGTCCCGCCGTTCGGTGAGCGGGACGCCCGGGACATGCTCGGCGAACTGCGCGGCCGGGCGCTGCTGGAGGGGGTGCGCGGCGGAGCCCCCGTCGATGTGGACGCTCTGGTGGAAGTGGTGCTGCGGGTCCAGCGCATGGCCCTGGAGCTGGGCGACGACCTGACGGAGCTGGACATCAACCCGCTGGTGGTGCTGGGCCGGGGCCAGGGCGCGGTGGCCCTGGACGCGCTGGCGGTGTGCCGGTGAGCGGGGAGGCGGGTGCCGGGCCGGACGAGCACGCGCGTACGGGCGCACCGGGCGCCGGACCGGAGGCGGCGGGTCCGGAGACGGCCGCCCCGGGTCCGGAGACGGCGGACCCAGCCCCGGCAGCGGCCACCGTCCTGCACACCCTCGACGGCGGCGTCTCGTGGATCACCCTCAACCGTCCCGAGGCCATGAACGCCGTGACCCGGGACCAGCGGGAGCGGGTCATCGCCCTGCTGGCCGAGGCCTCCGCCGATCCCGCCGTACGGGCCGTCGTGCTCACCGCCACCGGCCGGGGCTTCTGCGCGGGCGCCGATCTGCGGGGCACCCCGGGTCCGGCCCGCGAACGGGTGCCCGGGGACGTCGCCCGGACGATCCGGCTGGGTGCGCAGCGGCTGATCGCGGCCGTCCTGGACTGCGAGAAGCCGGTGATCGCCGCCGTGAACGGCACGGCCGCAGGGATCGGCGCGCATCTGGCGTTCGCCTGCGATCTGGTCCTGGCGGCCGACACGGCGACGTTCATCGAGGTCTTCGTACGCCGGGGGCTCGTCCCGGACGGCGGCGGCGCGTATCTGCTGCCCCGGCTGGTGGGCCCGCAGCGCGCCAAGGAGCTGATGTTCTTCGGGGACGCGCTGTCGGCGGCGGACGCGGAGCGGCTGGGCCTGGTCAACCGTACGGTCCCGGCGGCGGAGTTGGAGGCCCTGGCCAAGGAGTGGGCGGGCCGGCTGGCGGCGGGGCCCACCCGGGCCCTCGCCCTGACCAAGCAGCTGGTGAACGCCTCGCTGGACGGCGACCGGGGCACGGCGTTCGCGGCCGAGGCGGCGGCCCAGGAGATCAACATGACCACGCGGGACGCCAACGAGGGCGTGGCGTCCTTCGTCGAGCGCCGGCCGCCGAAGTACGAGGGCCGCTGAAGTCCCCGGCGCCTTCACATCTGACGATCCGTCAGCTCTAATGGAGGACGTGATGGGACACGCAGGCATGGCCGCCACCGCCGTCCGGTACCTCAGGTCCGTCGGCGCCGCCACGACAGCCGCGCCGGGGACACCCCCGGAGGCGCTGCCCCGACCGGACCTGAGAGCGGTCCGGGACGACGAGCGGCTGCCGATCGCGCCGGCCGATTTCCGGCGCGTGCTGGGCCACTTCGCCAGCGGCGTCACCGTGGTCACCGCCCGCGACGCGGACGGGCCGACGGGCTTCGCCTGCCAGTCCTTCGCCTCGCTCTCGCTGGACCCGCCACTGGTGACCTTCATGGTCGCCCGTACGTCGACGACCTGGCCGCGCATCGCCCGCGCCGGGGTGTTCTGCGTGAACATCCTGGGAGCCGAGCAGGGCGCGCTGTGCCGGGGGTTCGCGGTGAGCGGAGCGGACAAGTTCGCGGGCGTGGCGTACGGGGAAGCCCCCGCGACCGGGTCACCGCTGCTGGACTCCGTGCCCGCCTGGATCGACTGCCGCGTCCACGCCGTCCACACCGGCGGCGACCACCTCATCGTGGTCGGCCGGGTGGAGGCGCTGGGCGCGGAGGAGCAGGGCGAGCCGCTGCTGTTCCACCGGGGGGCGTTCGGGCGGCTCAGCCGCTGACGACGGGCTCCTTCGGAGCCGGGACGCGACGGATCACCAGCGACATCAGCGCCGCCGTCGCGCACAGCGCCCCGGCCGCGTACCAGACCACGTCGTAGCTGCCGAACACGTCCCGCGCGACACCGCCGAGGAACGCGACCACCGCCGCGCCCACCTGGTGCGAGGCCAGCACCCAGCCGAAGACGATCGCGCTGTCGTCGCCGTACTGCTCCCGGCAGAGCGCCAGCGTCGGCGGGACGGTGGCGACCCAGTCGAGACCGTAGAACACGATGAAGAAGACCATCGGCGGCCGGACGTCGGGGGCCATGAGCACCGGCAGGAACAGCAGCGAGATCCCGCGCAGCGCGTAGTAGACGGCGAGCAGCCTGCGGGCGTCGAAGCGGTCGGTGAGCCAGCCGGAGAAGATCGTGCCGATGACGTCGAAGACCCCGATCACGGCGAGCAGCGAGGCCGCGACGGTGATGGGCATGTGGTGGTCGTGGGCGGAGGGTACGAAGTGGGTGCGGATCAGGCCGTTGGTGGAGGCCCCGCAGATCGCGAAGGCGCCCGCGAGCAGCCAGAACGGGCCGGTGCGGGCCGCGTCGAACAGCACGCGCAGCGTCCGGCGCGCGGCGCCCCGGGCGGGGGCGGGCTTCGCCACGTACGTACCGCCGTAGGGGGCGAGCCCCACGTCGGCCGGGTGGTCGCGCATCAGGAGGCAGACGAAGGGGACGACGACGAGGGCCGCCAGGCCGACGGTGACCGACGCGGGCTCCCAGCCGTGCTCGTCGATGATCCAGGCGCAGAGCGGTAGGAAGACCAACTGCCCGGAGGCGCCGGCGGCGGTGAGGATGCCGGTGACGAGGCCCCGGCGGGCGACGAACCAGCGGTTGGTGACGGTCGCGGCGAACGCCATCGCCATGGCCCCGGTGCCGAGGCCGACCAACAGGCCCCAGTAGATCATCAGTTGCCAGGACGCGGTCATCCAGACACTGGCGATCGCCCCGGCCGCCACCATGGTGAGCGCGCTCGCCACGACCCGCCGGATGCCGAAGCGGTCCATGAGCGCGGCGGCGAACGGTGCGGTCAGCCCGTACAGCGCCATGTCGATGGAGACCGCGAGCCCGATCTCCCCGCGCGACCAGCCGAATTCGCGGTGGAGCGGGTCGATGAGCAGACCGGGCAGGGAGTTGAAGGCCGCGCCGCCGATGATCGTCACGAAGGTGACGGCGGCGACGAGCCACGCCCGGTGGATACGGAGGCGGGGGCGGCGGCGCTCCTCGCGGGGCGGACGCCGGTCGTCCCGGGCCGCGCTGTCGATGGTCTCGGTCACATGAACCAGCTTCCTGGCCTGCGACTTCCTCTACGAGTGGCCTGAAGGACATGGTTCGCAGGAATCGGGCCAGCACGGCTGGCCCCGGGCGGGCGCGGTCACGGGCACTGCGTACGATCGCCGTCCGAACGCGAGAGGTTGCCCGCCGGAACCCGGCACGACACGACACGAGGAGCGACATGCACTGGGCCGTCCGCCAGGACTTCGACCGCCGAGCCGGGGCCCGCGTGGCCTGGGGAGTGGGCCTGTCCGCCGTGGCAGCCGGGCTACTGCTCTGGCTCGGCTACCTGCTGCTGGCTCCGTACACCGTCGCGTCCTCCCCCAGCCGCGACCTGGAGTGCGAGTCCCCGCTCGCGTACGGCCGTTCGCACACCAGCCCTTCCCTGTGCGCCGGGGAGCGCGACTGGCCCGAACTCGTCGGCATCCTGGCCCTGTCCGTCCCCACGGCCGTGGCGGGCGCGGCGCTCGTCGTCAGCGGCACCTCCCGGCGGCGCACCAGCGCCCATGTCTTCGCGATACTGGAGATGCAGGCGAGCGAGGAACGGGTCCGCGGCAAGAAGTGAGGGCCCGGGTCCGGGTCAGTTGCGGGCCCGGGCCGCCGCGCGGAGCACCGCCCACGCACCCGCTGCGCCCACCGCGTACCAGAACAGGTCCGGCGCGTTGAAGGTCGAGCCGAGGACCAGCCGGGCCGCCGTGCTGTGCGCCGACAGCTCCGCCGGTACGCCGGTGAGCTGGGCGAACTCCACCGCCCAGCTCAGGCCCAGCGCCGTGGCGGCCACCACGAGGGGCCGTGCGCGGGCTGCGCAGAAGGCGACGAGCGCGCAGAGCAGCACCGTGTAGAGCGCACTCCCGGCGTACTTGGCGAAGGCCCCGTCCGCTCCGGCGCGCACGGCGAGACCCGCGCCGACGGTGCCTGCGGCCGCCACCGCCGCGACCGCGCGGGCCATGAACCTACGGCTGTCACGATCCGCGCCGGGAATGGACGCGGGCTCTGTCGGCTTCTCCCTCACATCGCTAACCTGTATCAGCTCGTGGTCTATACCAGCTACCCGCTCCACCGGGGATCTCCGAGGAGGCCGTCATGCCGCACCGCGTCGTCGTCCTGGCTCTCGACGGAGCGCTCCCCTTCGAACTGGGCATCCCCCAGCGGATCTTCGGCCGCTCCCTCGGTACCGAGTCGGGCGGCCCGGGCAGGAAGCTGTACGAGGTGGTGACCTGCTCGATCCGCCCTCCGGGACCGGTCCGGACCGACGCGGACTTCGCCGTCCTCGTGGAGCACGGCCCGGAGGCGCTCGCCACCGCCGACACCGTGGTCGTCCCCGCCTCCTACGAGCTGGGCCCGGTCTTCGAGGAGGGCCGGCTCACCGAGGAGCTGGCCGCCGCGCTCGCCCTGGTCCGGCCCGGCACCCGGATGGTCTCCATCTGCACCGGCAGCTACGTCCTGGCGGCGGCCGGATACCTCGACGGCCGCCCCGCCACCACGCACTGGTCGTCCGCCGACCACTTCCAGCGGATCTTCCCGCAGGTCCGCGTCGACCCGGACGTCCTGTTCATCGACGACGGCGACGTCCTCACCTCCGCCGGGGTGGCCGCCGGGATCGACCTCTGCCTGCACCTGGTGCGGCGCGACCACGGGGCGGCCGTCGCGAACGAGATCGCCCGCCGCACGGTCGTACCCCCGCACCGGGACGGCGGGCAGGCCCAGTACATCCACCGCCCGCTCCCCGACCCGCAGTTCGCGACGACGACGGCCGCCCGGGCCTGGGCGCTGGCCCGTCTCGAGCGGCCGATCCTGCTGCGGGACATGGCGGAGCAGGAGGCCATGAGCGTACGGACGTTCACACGCCGCTTCCGCGAGGAGGTCGGGATCAGCCCCGGCCAGTGGCTCACCCAGCAGCGGGTGGAGCGGGCCCGCCATCTGCTGGAGTCGACGGACCTGTCCATCGACCAGGTGGCCCGGGACGCGGGCTTCGGCACGGCGACCTCGCTGCGCCAGCACCTCCAGGCGGTCCTGGGCGTGCCGCCCACGGTCTACCGGCGTACGTTCCGGTCCTCGGCGGACGCCTCGCACTGAGCTGTCCGGCCCGACCGGCTCAGCCCTCGCACCCCACCAGGCCGTCCAGCTCTGCCTGGAACAGCAGGGCCGGGTCGAAGCCCATACCGGTGAAGTGGCCGGCCAGCTCCAGGGACAGCACCCCGTGCAGCCGGGTCCAGAACGCGAGGGCCCGCCGCAGCACCCCGGGCGGGGCCGGGTGGTCCCCGGCCCAGTCGCGGTGGTCCGCCAGGTGGGCGGCGAACGGCGAGGCGGGCGCGTCGGGTTCGAAGGCCGTCCAGGCGGTCAGCAGGTCGGCCATGATCTCCTGCGAGATGCCGGTGATCTCGTCGGGCGCGTGATAGCCGGGGACGGGGGTGCCGTAGATCAGGAAGTACCGGTGGGGGTCCGCCAGCGCCCAGTCGCGCAGGACGTGCGCGAGGGCGGCCGGGTCGGCGCCGGTGACGGCCGCCGCGTGGACGGCGTCGGCGAGGCTGCGGTACGCGTCCCGGATGAGCTCGGTGATCAGCTCGTCCCGGCCGGCGAAGTAGCGGTAGAGCGCGGGCCCGCTGACGCCCATCCGCTTGGCGATCGCGTTGAGGGAGAGCGCGGAGGCCCCGGCCGTGGCGATCTGCTCCCAGGCATGCTGCTTGATCTCGGCGCGGACCTGGGCGCGATAGCGCTCCCGGGGGGTCGCGGCGTCGGACTTCGCCATGGGGTGCCGCCTTCCGTCACCACGCCAGCTACTGACTCAAATTTCCGTTAGAAGATATCACGGAGCCTCTTGACCCCTCGACGCACGAGGAGTTACAACTTCTCACGAATGCATCAGCCACTAGCAGAGGACGAGACCCCGATGTTCCGGACCCGCACCGCCGCCGCCCTGCTCACCCTCCCGCTCGCCGCAGCCACGCTCCTCGCCACCGCCGCCACACCCGCCGGGGCCGCCACCGCGCGCCCGGCCCCGTCCCTCACCTGCCAGGGCAAGGGCGTCGACGCCGAGGCCCTGGTCCGCGCCCGCACCGAGACCGTCATCGACGCGCCGCTGAGCACCGTCTGGAAGCTCCAGACCGACGTGGAGCGCTGGCCGGACTGGCAGACCCACGTGACGAGCATGGACCGCCTCGACCACGGCCCCTTCCGCCCCGGTTCGGCGTTCCGCTGGACCACCCCGGTCCCGCCCAACCCGGCGACCCCCGCCACCAGCCTGGACATCACGTCCACCGTCCGGCAGACCGAGCGCGGCTCCTGCATCCGGTGGACCGGGCCCGCCGTCGGCGAGGGGCTGCACATCGACGGCGTCCACGTGTGGACCTTCCAGAAGGTCCGGGGCGGCGTCCTCGTCCGTACCGAGGAGACCCACACCGGCGAGCAGGTCGAGGCGAACGTCCCCTACGCCACCGAGATCCTGGAGCAGGGCCTCGAAGCCTGGCTCGGCGAGCTGAAGACCGCCGCCGAGGCCCGGTCCTGCTGAGCCCGAGGCCGGGTCAGAAGACCAGCACCCCCCGGGCCACCCGGCCGTGGTGCGCGTCGTCGGCCGCCTTGGCGAAGTCCTCCACCGGGTACGTCTCCGTCACCAGTTCGTCCAGGAGCAGCCGGCCCTCCCGGTAGAGGTCCGCGTACAGGGCGATGTCGCGCTGCGGCCGCGAGGAACCGTAGCGGCAGCCCAGGATCGACTTGTCCAGGTACATCGACGAGACCAGGAACGACGCCTCGGCACTCGCCGCCGGGACGCCCAGCAGGATCGCCTGGCCGTGGCGGTCCAGGAGGTCGATCGCCTGGCGGATCAGCTCGGTGCGGCCGACGCACTCGAAGGCGTGGTCGGCCCCGTCGGGCAGGACGTCGCGCACACCGTCGGCCGCGGTCAGGAAGTGCGTGGCGCCGAACTGCCGGGCCACCGCCTCCTTCGCCGGGTTGCTGTCCACGGCGACGACGGTCCGCGCACCGGCCAGCCGGGCCCCCTGGAGCACGTTGAGGCCGATACCGCCGGTGCCGATGACCACGACGCTGTCGCCGAGGCCGACCTTCGCCCGGTTCAGCACGGCCCCGACGCCGGTCAGCACCCCGCAGCCGATCAGGGCGGCGGAGGTGAGGGGCAGGTCGGCCGGGATCCTCACGGCCTGGACGGCGCGCACCACCGTACGTTCCGCGAAGGCGGAGTTGGAGGCGAACTGGAACACCGGCTCCCCGCCCCGCGAGAACGGCCGCCCGGGCCGTCCGATCGCCTTGCGGCACATGGTGGGCCTGCCCCGGTCGCACTGGGCGCAGGCCCCGCAGTTGGCGAGGGTGGACAGGGCGACGTGGTCCCCGGGCCGTACGTGGACGACGCCGGGCCCGACCGCCTGCACCACACCCGCGCCCTCGTGGCCCAGCACGACGGGGGCCGGGAAGGGGATCGTGCCGTCGATCACCGACAGGTCGCTGTGGCAGAGCCCGGCGGCGGCGATCGCCACGAGCACCTCGCCGGGGCCCGGGTCGCGTATCTCCAGGTCGTCGACGACCTCGGTCCGTGTGCCGTCGAAGACGACGCCTCTCATCTCGGCTCCCTCGGTAGGCCGAGCACCCGCTCGGCGATGATGTTCCGCTGGATCTCGTCGGAGCCGCCGTAGATGGTGTCGGCCCGGCTGAAGAGGAACAGGTGCTGTGCGTCGTCGAGTTCGTACGGCCGGTCCGCCGTCCACGGCTCCGGTCCGACCACCCCCGCCTCGCCCGCGACCTCCACCGCCAGCTCCCCCAGCCGCTGGTGCCAGCCGCCCCACAGCAGCTTCGCCACACTGGGCGCGCCCGGGTCGCCGGTGGTGCCGAGGGTGCGCAGGGCGTGGCGGCGCATGGTGTCCAGCTCGGCCCACTGGCGGACGAGCCGGGCCCTGATGACCGGGTCATCGGCGGCCCCGCTCGCCACGGCGGCGGCGACGACCCGGCCCAGCTCCTCGGCGAACCCGATCTGCTGGGCGAGGGTGGACACCCCGCGCTCCCGGGCGAGCAGGCCCATGGCGACCTGCCAGCCGTTGCCCTCCCCGCCGACGGTCTCGGTGGCGCGGGCCCCGTCGAAGAACACCTCGTTGAACTCGCTGGTCCCGGTCAGCTGTCGGATCGGCCGCACCTCGATCCGGCCCGGCTGGTCCATCTCCAGCAGCAGGAACGACAGCCCGTGGTGACGGGTGGAGCCGGGGTCGGTGCGGGCGAGGACGAAGCAGAAGTCGGCGTCCAGGGCGAGCGAGGTCCAGATCTTCTGCCCGGTCACGGCGTAGCCGCCGGTGCCGTCCGGGGTGGCGGTGGTCCGTATCCCGGCGAGGTCGGAGCCCGCGCCGGGTTCGCTGTACCCCTGGCACCAGAGCGTCTCGCCGCGGGCGACAGGGGGCAGATGGCGACGCTTCTGTTCCTCGGTGCCGTAGGTGACGAGGGTCGGGGCGAGGAGGTTCTCCCCGATGTGGCCCATCCGGGCGGGGGCGGCGGAACGGGCGTACTCCTCGGCCCAGACGACCTGCTCGGGGAGGGTGGCGCGGCGGTTGCCGTACGTCTCGCCGTCGCCGGGCCAGCCGATGCCGATCCAGCCGGCCTTGCCCAACTCGCGTTCCCACGCGCGGGGGTGGGGGGTGGGGGTGTCGGTGAGATGGTCAGCCAGCCAGGCGCGCACCTCGGTACGGAAGTCCATGGTTCCTCCTGTTCCTGGGGGCTCCGCCCCCAGACCCCCGCTCCTCAATCGCCGGAGGGGCTGAGTGTGCGGACCGGTCCGCATCTCCAGCCCGTCCCGCGATTGAGGACCGGGGTCCGGGGCAGCGCCCCGTAGAGAGCCCCTCCGGCGATTGAGGAGCGGGGGTTCGGGGGCCGAGCCCCCGAAGGCGGTCACCGGTTCGGGCGGTCGCCCGACCTCGCCGCCGCCGCCATCTCCGCCACCCGCGCCAGCATCGGCATCGGATCCACCCCCACCGTCCCCGGCAGGAACTCCGCGATCCGTTCCGGCGTCCAGGGCGCCCCCTCCGCGTACCCCGCCCGCAACTCCCTCGGCTGGGCCCAGACCGCGATCTTCGGGCCCGCGATCGTGTACACCTGGCCGGTGATCCCCTCCGCCCGCGCCCGCTCGCTCAGCAGGTAGACGACCAGCGCCGCCACATCCTCCGGCTCCCCGATCTCCTTCAGCTCCATCGGGACCCCGGCCGACATCCGGGTCCGCGCGACGGGCGCGACCGCGTTCGCCGTGACCCCGTACCGGTGCAGGCCCAGCGCCGCGCTGCGGACCAGCGAGATGATCCCGCCCTTCGCCGCGCTGTAGTTGGCCTGCGAGACGCTGCCCTGGTGGTTGCCGCTGGTGAAGCCGATCAGCGTGCCCCCGCCCTCCTGCTTCCGCATCACCGCCGACGCGGCGCGGAAGACGGTGAAGGTGCCTTTCAGGTGGGTCGCGAGGACCGGGTCCCACTCCTCCTCGGACATGTTGAACAGCATCCGCTCGCGCAGGATCCCGGCCACGCAGACCACCCCGTCGAGCCGGCCGTACTCCGCCAGCGCCGTGTCCACGATCCGCTGCCCGCCCGACATCGTGGAGATGTCGTCCCCGACCGCGACCGCCGTGCCGCCCGCCGCCCCGATCTCCTTGACGACGGCCCTGGCGACCTCGCTGGTCGGCTCGGCGCCCTCGACGGAGACGCCGTAGTCGTTGACGACGACCCGCGCCCCCTCCGCCGCCGCGGCGAGCGCGACCGCCCGGCCGATGCCCCGGCCGGCCCCCGTCACGGCGACCACCCTGCCTGCCAAGAAGTTCCCCATGCCCGGCCCCTTCCCGCGGTTTCTGACGGACCGTTAGATTTTACGGGCAGTCAGATACTCCGGCACAAGACCCAGGAGGTCCCCATGTCCCTGCCGGCCGAGTTCCACGAGATCGCCAAGCGCGTGAACAACTGGGGCCGCTGGGGAGAGGCCGACGAACTCGGAACCCTCAACCTGATCACCGACGGCGTCGTACGGGAGGCCGTCGCGACCGTCCGCACCGGCCACCGGATACCGCTCGCGCTGCCGCTCCGGCAGGACGGCGTGCAGAGCGGGCTCATCCCGGGCCGGATCAATCCGCTGCACACCATGGTCCAGATCAACCAGGAGATCTTCGGAGCCGGCACGGTCGCCACCAGCGACGACGCCGTCACGATGGGCCTCCAGGCGGCCACCCACTGGGACGCCCTGCCCCATGTCTCGCACAGCGGGAAGATCTACAACGGCCGCCCGGCGGACACCATCACGGCGCACGCCGGAGCGCGGTTCTCCTCCATCGCCGCCGTGGAGCACCTCGTCTCGCGCGGCGTTCTGCTGGATGTGGCCCGCGCCCGGGGCGTGGACCGGCTGCCCGGTGATCACGCCGTCACCCCGGAGGACCTGGCGGCGGCGGAGGAGTTCGGGGGCGTACGCGTACGGGCCGGGGACATCGTGCTCGTACGGACCGGGCAGATGCGCCTCGCGCTGGCCGGGGACCGGGACGCGTACGGCTATCCGTCACCCGGTCTCTCCGTGCGCACACCCGAATGGTTCCACGCCCGGGACGTCGCGGCCGTCGCCAACGACACCCTGACCTTCGAGATCTTCCCGCCGGAGATCGCGGACCTGTGGCTGCCCGTGCACGCCCTGCACCTGGTCGAGATGGGGCTGCTCCAGGGCCAGAACTGGAACCTGGAGGCGCTGTCCACTGCCTGTGCGGAGGAGCGCAGGTACGCCTTTCTGCTCACCGCCGCGCCGGAGCCGTTCGCCGGGGCCACCGGGTCGCCGGTCGCCCCGGTAGCCGTCCTGTAGAGCGGTTCAGGTCAGGTGGGTTTCAGGCCAGGTTGTCGGTGAAGACGCAGGAGGGCGGTTCGCACACCTCACCGGCGCCGCCCTGAACCACCACCGTGGGCAGCTCCGCGGCCCGCACCGGCCCGCTCCGGTCGACCTCGCACCAGATCTGCTTCCCCGCGCCCTCCGGCTGCCAGCCCCAGCGGTCGGCGAGCCCGTCCACCAGCTCCAGGCCCCGGCCGCCCGTGTCCTCGCCCGCCGCGTGCCGCTGGAGCGGCGGGCAGTCGCTGGCGTCCGCGACCTCGACCCGGACGGTCCCGGCCGCGCCGGAGGCCCCGCCCCCGCCGAAGAGCATCCGCAGCACAGCGGGACATCCCGTGTGGACGACGGCGTTGGTGACCAGCTCCGAGATCAGCAGGATGAGCGTCTCGGCGAGCGGTTCGTCATCCCCTATCCCGGATCCGACCAGGCGCGACCGCGCCCACCTACGGGCCCGCCCCACCTCTGCGGGATCCGGACCGACCTCCAGCTGAACCTGAAGCACCTGCACCGCTCACACCTTCCGAACCGGCGGACACATCGCCTCGCGCCTCCTCAGGGTCACGGAACGTGATTCCCTTACGCGACAGCATGGTTGACGTACAGTCACCGCAACAAGCGCTTCGGGCATATTCCAGCGCGAAGGAGTACGCGTGGTGCATACTGTGCGACGCACGCTGCGGGGAGTCGAACAGGAGCGCGCAGAGACTGCGAGAAACGCTCTTCGGGCAGGCCCGGCACATCTCCGGCGAGAGCCCTCGCTCCGGACCGGAGCCGCCGCACAGGCCGCCCCCGGATCGCCCGGTTCCAGAACCACTCGCATCCCACGGAGCGTACCCGAGCCGCGCGCCGACTCCACCCGGTGACGAATCACGCAAAGGACACAACCCGGTATCGGCACCCGGTGGATGCGCTGCGTCACCCTCCGCCCCCTGCTTCCGGGACCGGCCGCCCGTACGCCGCCGAACTGCGCGGAAGCCGCCCCGCCGCCCCCAGATCGGCGGCGAGCAGCTCCTCGGCCCGGGCCACGGTGAGCCAGGAGGCGGCCCGGAGCCAGGCCCGTTTCAGGTGGAGGTGAACATCTGCCTCCCAGGTGAAACCCATCCCGCCGTGGATCTGGAGGCAGTCACGGGCGTTGCGTACGGCCGCCTCGTCGGCGAGGAGTTTGGCCGCCGCGATCTCCGCCGGGTCGCCGGTCACGGCGGCCGCGTACACGGCGGCGCGGGCCGGTTCGGTGCGGGCAAGCATGTCGGCGCAGAGATGTTTGACCGCCTGGAACGATCCGATGGGCGATCCGAACTGATGGCGTTCCCCGGCGTGTTGGACGGCCGCCTCGGTGGTCCGTGCGGCGCTGCCGAGCTGCTCGGCGGCGGTGAGCAGCGCGGCCTCGTAGTGGAGTGCGCCGGAGTACGCCTGCGGGGCCCCCGTGGGCACCGCACGCCCCGCCAACCGGTGGAGCGGGGTGAGCGGGTCCACCGACCGTACGGGCCGGGCGGCGGCCACGAAGGCACCCAGCGCCTCCCCGGAGAGCACCTCAGCGCCCGACACGTCCCCGGAGAGCACATCCCCGGGGAGCCCCGGCGGCGCCTGCCCATCCACGACCAGCACCGCGTCCGCCTCCGCCAGGTGTGCCGCCGGCAGGTCCGCCGCCACGGCCGTCACCACAGCCTCGCCCTCGGCGGCCCCCTTCACCAGGCCCGCCGCCAGGTGCGTGGCGACCAGCGGGCCCGGCAGCAGCGCCCGGCCCGCCTCCTCGAAGAGCAGCACCGCCTCGGGCAGCCCGAGGCCCACCCCGCCCGCCTCCTCCGGCAGCCGCAGCGCGAAGAACCCGGCCGCGCCCAGCTCCCGCCACAGCGACCGGTCCAGGGCCCCGTCCCGCTCCACCGCCGCCCGCAGCCGGCCCCGGTCGAACACCGCGCCGAGCAGGTCGCGCATACCGGACCGCAGGGCCCGCTGGTCGTCCGAGAGCTGGAAGTCCACGGTGGCCTCAGCGCCCCTTCGGCAGGCCGAGGATGCGCTCGGCGACGATGTTGCGCTGGATCTGCGAGGTGCCCGCGGCGATGGTGTACGAGAGGGAGGACAGCCGGTCCAGCACCCATTCCCGGTCGACGTCGAAGGCGTCCCCGCCCAGCACCTCCGCCGCCGCCTCGTACAGCTCCTGGCGGACCCCGGAGTAGCGCAGTTTGAAGACCGAGCCGCCGACGCCGGGGACCCCGCCCGTGCGCTCCGACTCGCTCACGTTCGCCTGCGTGAGCCGCCACAGGGCCCGGAACTCGGCGTTCAGCCGCCCGAGCCGCCGCCGCAGCACCGGGTCGTCCCAGCGCCCGGTGCGCCGGGCCTCGTCGGCGAGCGCGTCCAGGGTGCGGCGGCAGGCGACGACCTCGCCGACGAAGGCGGTGCCGCGTTCGAAGGAGAGGGTGACCATGGTGACCCGCCAGCCGTCGTTCTCGGCCCCGACCCGGTTGCGTACCGGAACGCGGACCTCGTCGAGGAAGACCTCGGCGAACTCCGTCGACCCGGCGAGCGTGCGCAGCGGCCGGACCGTGATGCCGGGGGCGTCCATCGGCATCGCGAGCCAGCTGATCCCGCGGTGCTTCGGCGCGGCCGGGTCGGTCCGCACGAGCAGTTCGCACCAGTCGGCGACCTCGGCGTGCGAGGTCCAGATCTTCTGCCCGGTGACCACGTAGTCGTCCCCGTCGCGCACCGCCCGCGTCCGCAGCGCGGCCAGGTCGGAGCCCGCGTCCGGCTCGCTGAACCCCTGGCACCAGATCTGGTCGCCGCGCAGCACCGGGGGCAGCCAGCGGGCCCGCTGTCCGGCCGTGCCCTCGGCGGCGATCGTCGGCCCGGCGTGCAGCAGGCCGACGAAGTTCGCCCCGACGTAGGGGGCCCCGGCCTTCTCGGTCTCCTCCAGGAAGATCAGGTGCTGGGTCGGGGTGGCCCCCTGCCCGCCCGCGTCGGCCGGCCAGTGCAGGCCCGCGTACCCGGCGTCGTACAGCATCCGCTGCCAGGCCGTGTCGTACGCCCGGCGCGCGGGCCAGTCGTCCGGCGAGGGCTTGGCGGGCAGGCCGGGGAGGGCGGCGGCCAGCCACTCCCGCAGCCGGCCCCGGAACTCCTCCTCGGCCTCCGTGTACGCGAGATCCACCGCCGCCCCCGCCTACTTGTCCAGGTCCAGGCCGAGCATCCGGATCGCGTTTCCGCGCATCAGTTTGTAGACGGTCTCCTCGTCCAGTCCCTTGACGTGATCGAGGGCGACCTCCTTGGTGTGCGGGAAGGTCGAGTCCACGTGCGGGTAGTCGGTCTCGAAGGTGGCGTTGTCGCGGCCGACGACGTCGAGCGCGGAGATGCCGTGCTTGTCGCGGAAGAAGCAGCAGAACATCTGCCGGTAGTAGTACGTGGAGGGCGGTTCGGGGATCAGATCGCGCACCCCGCCCCAGGCCCGGTGCTCCTCCCACACGTCGTCGGCGCGCTCCAGGGCGTACGGGATCCACCCCATCTGCCCCTCGCTGTACGCGAGTTTCAGCGTCGGGAACTTCACCAGCACCCCGCTGAAGAGGAAGTCCATCATCGAGGCCATCGCGTTGTTGAAGGAGAGCGAGGCCTGCACGGCGGGCGGGGCGTCGGGGGACGCGGCGGGCATCTGGGAGCTGGACCCGATGTGCATGTTGACGACGGTGCCGGTCTCCTGGCAGACGGCGAAGAACGGGTCCCAGTAGCCGGTGTGGATGGAGGGGAGCCCGAGATAGGTGGGAATCTCGGAGAAGGTGACCGCGCGGACGCCCCTGGCCGCGTTCCGCTTGATCTCCGCGACCGCCAGGTCGATGTCCCAGAGCGGGATGATGCAGAGCGGGATCAGCCGGCCCCCGCTGTCGCCGCACCACTCCTCGACCATCCAGTCGTTGTAGGCGCGCACACAGGCGAGGGCGACCTCCTTGTCGTGCGCCTCGGCAAAGGTCTGCCCGCAGAAACGCGGGAAGGTGGGGAAGCAGAGGGAGGCCTCGACGTGGTTGAGGTCCATGTCCTTGAGACGCTCGGCCGGGTCCCAGCAGCCGGGGCGCATCTCGGCCCGGGTGATGCCCTCCAGGGTCATGTCGTCGCGGTCGAAGCCGACGGCGGCGATGTTCCTTTTGTACGGGAACTTCAGGTCCTCGTAGATCCACCAGTCGGTGGGCGGCCCGTCCGGGTCCATCGTGATGACGTACTTCCCACCCGTGTACGCCAGCTCCCCGATGCCCGCAGTGAGCGGCTGGGGGCCGCGCTCGCGGTACTTGGCGGGGAGCCAGGTGGAGAAGAGGTGCGCGGGCTCGATCACATGGTCGTCGACGCTGACGATCCGAGGCAGTTCCGTGTCCGTCATGGTGTGTGCCGTCCCCTCCGCGCACCCGGGAGCACCTCGCCGACTCCAGGCCCCAGACGCTTTCTGATGGTCCGTCAGATGTGATTGCGGAACTCAGGCTAGCCCCGCACCCCTGGACCGACAAGGCGCGGAGCCCTACGCTCTGCGCAATATCTGACTGGCCGTCAGTTCGGAGGGATCCCTGTGACCGCCGTGAACGACGTGACCGCGCTCGCCCGCACTCTGGGCGCCTCCCGCACCTTCTGGGAACTGATCGAGGCCCGCGCCGCCCTCACCCCCGACCGCCCGGTACTGCTCCAGGAGGACAGGACCCTGACCTTCGGCGAGCTGCGGGACCGCGCGGAGCGGGTCGCGGCCGGGCTGTACGGGATGGGCGTCCGGGCGGGGACCGTCGTCGCCTGGCAGCTGCCGACCCGGCTGGAGACGGCCCTGCTCTCCTTCGCGCTGACCCGGCTCGGGGCCGTGCAGAGTCCGGTCATCCCGTTCTACCGCGACCGCGAAGTGCGTTTCGCGCTCAGGGAGTCGGGGGCGGCGTTCTTCGCCGTGCCGGGCGTGTGGCGGGGCTTCGACCACACCGCGATGGCCGAGCGGATCGCCGGCGAACTCCCGGACCCGCCGCACGTCTTCGAGGCGTACGACGCCCTCCCCGACGGCGACCCGGCGCTCCTGCCGCCCCCGCCGGAACCGGCCTCCGGCGAGGATGTCCGCTGGATCTACTGGACCTCGGGCACCACGTCCGACCCCAAGGGCGTCCTGCACACCGACCGCTCCCTGATCGCGGGCGGCTCCTGCCTCGCGCACGCGTTGACGTTGTCGGCGGACGACGTGGGCTCGATGGCGTTCCCGTACGCCCATGTCGCCGGGCCCGACTACACGGTGATGCTGCTGCTCTACGGCTTCCCGGCGGTGATGTTCGAGCAGTTCGCGCTGCCGGACGCGCTGGCGGAGTACCGGCTCCACGGGGTGACCGTGGCGGGCGGGTCGACGGCGTTCTACGCGATGTTCCTGGCCGAGCAGCGCAAGGCCCCGGGCCGCCCGCTCATCCCGTCCCTCCGGCTCCTCGCGGGCGGCGGGGCGCCCAAGCCGCCGGAGGTCTACCACGCGGTGGTGCGGGAGATGGGGGTCCAGCTCACCCACGGGTACGGCATGACCGAGGTCCCGATGATCACCATGGGCGCCCCGGACGACACGACGGAGAACCTCGCCACGACGGAGGGCCGGCCACCCGCGGGCATGGAGATCCGGATCACCGACGAGCACGGCAAGCCGCTCCCGTACGGGGTGGAGGGCGAGGTACGGCTGCGCGGGGAGGCGGTCTGCCGGGGTTATCTGGACAGCGGGGCGACGGCGGCGGCGTTCGACGCGGAGGGGTTCCTGATCACCGGGGACCTGGGCCGGCTGCGGGAGAGCGGACACCTCACGCTCACCGGCCGGCTGAAGGACATCATCATCCGCAAGGGCGAGAACATCTCCGCCAAGGAGATCGAGGACCTGCTCCACACGCACCCGGGCGTGTCCGACGCGGCGGTGATCGGCCTGCCCGACCCGGAGCGCGGCGAACGGGTCTGCGCGGTGATCGAACAACCCGACGGCGCCCGGCCGTTGACGTCGGCCGAGCTCACGGCCCACCTGCGGGAGGCGGGCCTGTCCGTCCACAAGGTGCCGGAGCAGTGGGAGGTGCTGGACGCCCTGCCCCGCAACGAGACCCTGCGCAAGGTGCTCAAGTACCGGCTGCGGGAGCGGTTCGGCGGGTGAGGGCGGGCCGTACGGGAGGCGTTACGGGGGCGGGTGCGCCGTCCCCGTAACGCGGGGAACACCTACGCGTCGGGCTCGATCACCGTGAAGTACACGGCGAGCGCCGACACCACATCGCTCTCCGCGACCTTCCCGTCCCGGTCGGTGTCCAGGCTCTGGGCGGCGACGCCCGCGATCTCGGCGCTGGCCCCGAGGACCCGGAGCGCCCGCTCCACGTCCGCGACCGACGCTCTGCCGTCGTTCCCGCCGTCCGCGACGGCGATGACCGCCCGCAGGAACGGCCGGGCGATCTCGGCGAACCGCTCAGGATTGTCCCGGAGCCGCTTCACCGCCCCGCCGACGAACTCCTCCCGGGTGACCCGCTGGTCCCCGTCCACATCGGCGATCCCCGCCATGCCCTGCCAGAAGGCCTCGGCCCCGGTGTAGAGGGCCTGCCCCTTGTCGCAGCGGGCCGTCGTACCGAACTCGGTGAGCAGACGGGCGGCTGCGGCGTTGAAATCGGCGCGATCGATGTAGCCGTTGCCGTCCTGGTCGAAGGCGGCGAAGCGGTGCGCGATCTTTCGCTCGTACTCTGCGCTGTCCATGCGGGGAGCGTACGTCGCCGGGAGGGCTCAGGTGTCACCAAGAAGCTGTTCCTGTGTGACAACCTCGCATCGGGCGGGCGCCGCTTCAGGCGCTCAGCGGCCTGCACTCCTCGTCGGTGGCCGACAGCGCGTCGGGGTAGACGTCGAAGAGCCGGCGCACACCGAGTGCGCCGAGCACCTTGTTGACGTGCGAGCCGTCCTCCGCACCCCGGGCCGGGAGGATCAGCCGCAGGCGGCCGCCGCAGGACTTCATCAGGCGGCGTGAGGCGATCAGCACACCGACGCCGCTGGAGTCGCAGAAGAAGACGTCGGACAGGTCGAGCACCACATCGTGCTGCCCCTCCGCGACCGCCTCGTGGACGGACTGGCGCACCACGGGCGAGGTCACCAGATCGAGTTCACCGCTTATGCGCAGCACGGCCCAGGAGTTCTGCTCCGCCTCGTCCACTTTGAGCGTCACGACTGGACCTCTCGTTCCGGGGCTCCCGGCAATCCGGAAGTTTCCGTTCCTCCTCGCGGCTGCCCAACCGCACCCCCATGAAACACCGAAGTACCCGACAAGGCCCAGGAGGTTTCCGGCGTAAAGGCGCGGTTCGGCCCGTTTCCGCTGATCAGAGCGGCCGGGGAGGCATCGCGGCCGAAAATCGACTACCGTCGTCGGCCACGCGCCTCGGGGAGAGAGTTGCCTCAAAGGGGCGTGCACCGCACACCCGGCGGACTACATTCGGTCCTCACGGGCACAGGGGCATCACGGAGCTGAGCACGACGGAGCCGGGGGCTGGGGGGTTCATGGCGAAGGACACGGCGCCCCGCTGGGACCGCAGGATGCAGCAGAGGCTGGCCCGCGGCGAGGCGGCGGCGCTCGGCGAGCTCTACGACCGGTTCGCGGCCCTCGTCCACAGCCAGGCCCACCGGATGCTCGACGACGAGGACGCCGCCGACCTGGTGACCCGCGAGGTCTTCGCCCAGGTCTGGGAGAACCCCGAGGCGTACGACCCGAAGCAGGGCTCGATGCGCTCCTGGGTGGCCCGCCTCACCCACCGCCGGTCCGTCCAGCGGCTGCGCAGCGCGGCGGCCTCCTCGTACGCGGCGGAGCACGGCGAGGGCGCGGTGCCCGACCCGGAGGAGCTGGAGCGGCGGGTGCGCAGCGCCACGGCCGCCGCCCGCGCCGACTACATCGTCTCCTCGATGCCCGTACCGCTGCGGGAGGCCCTGGAGCTGGCCTACATCCACCGGCGGGACTACCGGCAGACCGCAGCCGATCTCGGGGTCACCGAGGACGAGGCGCGCCGCCGGCTCCGGCTGGGGCTCCAGCTGCTCTCCACGGCGAACGCCCGCCCGCTCGAAGGGGCCGCGCCACCCGGTTACGGACGGGTCCGGTGACCGGCGGCGGACGCGAGAGCGAGGGCGGCGAGGAGGAGGTGCGCGGCGCCCGGCGGATACCTGGCCCGCGCGGGGCGGCGGACGACCTCGACCTGGCGTCCGTCCCGCTGCCGCCCCTGCCGCCGCCCGGCGGGAGCGCCCCGGACGAGGCCGTACCGGAACAGTCGCAGCCCGCGTCCGCGTCCGCGTCGGGCGACGCGCCGGAGAGCGATGCCGGGGAGCCCGAGCCGGATCTTGGGCCCGGCCCGGCGGCGGAAGCCTGGCCCGAGCCAGGTCCCTGTCCCGAGCCGGAACCCGGGCCCGAACCGGAACCGGCCGACGGCCACCCGCACCCGGCTGCCCCGGAACCGGAACCGGCCGCCCCGGCGGCGGAAGCCTGGCCCGAGCCGGGTCCCGGGCCCGAACCGGCCGACGGCACCCCGGAGCCGCCCGCCCCGGACCCCCTCGTGAGCTCCGCCCCCGTCGTCCTCCCCCACCAGGTCCTCAAGGCCCTTCTCGGCGCCTGGGCGCTGTCCGCCTGCTCGGCGGAGGAGACAGCCGCCGTGGAGGACCACCTCACCGGGTGCGCCCCGTGCGCCGACGAGGCGCTGCGGCTGCGGGACGCGGTCGGCCTGCTGCACACCGACGGCTCCCTGGACCTCGACCCGACGCTCCGCACCCGGGTGCTGGACGGCTGCTTCGGCCGCCGCCCGGCCCGGATCCCGGTGCCGGAGTGGGCCGCCCCGTACGACGCCGAGACCGCCCGGCTCGACGCGCTGCTCCGCGACATCGGGGACTCCGAATGGCACGCCCCGGTGCGGCTCCAGTGGTTCGAGGAGGAGCGCCGGGTCAGCCGCCGGACCACGGTCGCCGGGGTGATCGGGCATCTGATGGCCGTCGACGGGCTGCTGTCCGCCGCGCTCGGGCTCGACGACCCGCTCGACGGCGGCAAGGCGCCGCTGGACCCCACCGAGCGCACCGAGACGTACTGGTCGGCGACGCGCCGGCCGCCCACCCGGGCCGTCCGTGAACCCTGGCGGGCCCAGAGCCACGAGCTGATCCGTACGGCGTCCTTCGCCGGGCGGAACGTCGCCGAGACGTCCGTCTCCTACGGCGCCTTCGCCCTGCCGCTCCAGGACGCCGCCCTGGACCGGGCGTTCGAGTGCTGGGTCCACGGCGGGGACATCGCCGACGCCGTCGACTACCCCTACCCGGCCCCGTCCGCCGCCCATCTGCACCGGATGATCGACCTGGCGGCCCGGATGCTTCCGGCCGCCCTCGCGGGCCGTCGCAGCGCCGGACTGGCCGGACCGGCGAAGGACCTCGTCGCAGCGGGCGCGCCGGGCCGCTCGCTCCATCTGGAGATCGAGGGGCACGGCGGAGGCGACTGGTACATCGCGCTGGACTCCCCGGCCGCCGTCGGCGCGCCCGAGCGCGCGGTGGCGCAGGTCGCGCTGGACGGGGTCGAGTTCTGCCGGCTCGTCGCGGGCCACATCTCGCCGGTCGAAGCGGCGGCGGGCCAGGAGGGCGACCGCGAGGCCATCCGCGACGTGCTGTTCGCGGCGGCCTCGCTCAGCCGGCTCTGAAGCCGGGCCGGACGTCCCGGCCGGCTGTGAACCCGCCGGGCCGAACCGCTACGCGAAGATCACCGTACGGCGGCCGTTGAGCAGGATGCGCCGCTCCGCGTGCCACTTCACCGCCCGCGCCAGCGCCTGGCACTCGACGTCCCGGCCGATGGCGACCAACTGGTCGGGGGTGACGTCGTGGCCGACGCGCTCGACCTCCTGCTCGATGATCGGGCCCTCGTCGAGGTCGGCGGTGACGTAGTGCGCGGTCGCGCCGATCAGCTTCACGCCCCGGGCGTGCGCCTGGTGGTAGGGCTTGGCGCCCTTGAAGCTCGGCAGGAACGAGTGGTGGATGTTGATGATCCGGCCGCTGAGCTGCTTGCACAGATCGTCGGAGAGGACCTGCATGTAGCGGGCGAGGACCACCAGCTCGACGTCCTCCTCGCGGACCAGCTCCAGCAGCGCCGCCTCCGCCTCCGGCTTGTTGTCCTTGGTCACCGGAAGGTGCCGGAAGGGGACGCCGTACGAGGCGACGAGCTCGGCGAAGTCCGTGTGGTTGGAGACGACGGCCGCGATCTCGACCGGCAGCGCGCCGGTACGGGAGCGGAACAGCAGGTCGTTGAGGCAGTGGCCGAACTTGCTGACCATCAGCACGATCCGCATCTTCTCGTCCGACCGGTGGATCTGCCACTCCATCCGGAAGGCCTCGCCGATCGCCGCGAAGCTGGCGCGCAGCTTGTCCACGGTCACGGTGGCGTCCGCCGAGAAGTGGACGCGCATGAAGAACAGGCCCGTGTCGTGGTCCCCGAACTGCTGGCTGTCCTCGATGTTGCAGCCGGTCATGAAGAGATAGCTCGACACGGCGTGCACGATGCCCTGTTTGTCGGGGCAGGAGAGCGTGAGGACGTACTGCTCGGTCGCGGCGGCGTCCGGGATGGCGGCGGAGGCGGGCTGTGGCGCGGTCATCCTCGTAGCGTGCCACACCCGGCCGGTGCTAGGCGGCCCTGGTCATGATGCGGATGACATCCAGCGAGCGGGGCGGTATGTCCGGATCCTCCGCGTCGTTGGTGGCGAGCATCACATGGGCCTCGCGGGCCGCCTGGACGGCCTCGGGCCAGCCGTGGTGCTCCAGATAGGCGGAGACGGGGGCGTCCGCGCCGACCTGGTGCATGATCCGCAGCACCCGGAGGGCGGCGGCGTCCACGGCGGCGGCCTCGGCGGAGTCCCTGAATATGGTGCCGACGTACTTCTCGGCGGACCAGTTGTCGAGCCAGGTGTCCTCGACCAGGCGGTACACGGCGTCGGTGACGTCCCCGTACCCTTCCCGGCCGGCGAGCCAGCACTCGTGGTGGAAGACGGGGTCGGAGAGCATGTGCAGCGCCGAGCGCACGTTGGTGCGCCAGCGCCACCACGGCATGTCAGTGAGCGGCATGCCGCCCATGGTGGAGGAGCGACGGCCGCGACGGGAAGAGTTCTCCGAACCTTGCTGCACGGTGCTCGATCGTACGTTCCTTCACCGCGCCTCCGCACGGGCCCCCGCAATTCACCTGGGCGTCACCGAGCGTTGAGCACGGCACACCGCGCCGTTACCCCGGGCCCGGAAAAGTCCCTTTCCATGACCGGACGGCGACGCCCCACCTTTCCCCGCCCCTTCCCGGGCGTCATCAGCGCGGCGGTGGCGGGGGCGCTCCTGCTGTCCGGCTGCGGCGGGCTCCCTGGGGCCACGGGGGGATCCAGGGAGCCCGTCACGGTGATGACCTGGGCCCCCGACCGGTCCGAGGACATCAACGCGGTGAAGATGGCCGGGGTGCCCGCGATGGCGCAGACGTACGCCCGCTGGGTCAACGACACCGGGGGCATCGACGGGCGCGAGCTGCGGGTGATCGTCTGCGACGAGGGCGACACCACGATCGGCGCCGAGCGGTGCGCGCGGGAGGCCGTCACCAAGAAGGTCGCCGCCGTCGTCGGTTCGTACAGCAGCCACGGCCAGAGCTTCATGCCCGCACTGGAGGCGGGCGGCGTCCCGTACATCGGCGGTTACGGCGCCTCCACCGAGGAGTTCAGCAGCTACCTCTCCTACCCGGTCAACGGCGGCCAGTCGGCCCTGCTGGCGGGCCACGGAAGGCAGTTGGGCGGCAGCTGCACCCGGGTCTCGCTGGTGCGGCCCGACTCGATCGGCGGCGACGGCATGCCGCCGCTCCTCAACAACGGGCTGGTGGCCGCGGACCGGCCCGCCTCCACCGACATCCTGGCCCCGCTGGACGCCACGTCCTACGACGAGCAGGCCGAGCAGGCGCTGGAGCGGTCCGACGGCGGCTGTGTGACGGCGGTGCTCGGCGGCCGTACGGAGACGTTCTTCGACTCCTTCCGCCGACTGGAGCCGGACGGCGAGCAGGTCAGGATCTCCTCCGTTCTGGGCAGCGTCAGCCAGCCGCTCATCAACCGCACGGGCGGCCGGAACAGCCCCTTCGAGGGCGCCTACGTCACCGGCTGGTACCCGGACGCGAAGAACGCGCGCTGGCAGCCGATGCGCGACGTGATCCAGAAGTACGCCTTCGGGGACAACCGCATCGACCCGGACGACACCGCCGTACAGACGACGTGGATCGCGTACACCGCGCTGCGGGCGGCCGTCCGGGCGGTCGGCGACGACAACGTCACCCCGGGCCGGGTCGTGGCCGCGCTCAACGGGGGCGTCGAGGTCGACACCGGCGGCCTGACCCCGACGCTCCGCTGGCGCTTCAAGGACCTCGTCGGCACGTTGGGCTACCCGCGCATCGTCAACACGAAGGTGACGTTCCAGGTGGTCCGCGAGGGCCGCCTCACCGCCCAGAAGAAGGGCTTCGTGGACGTCGCGGACGCCCTGACGGACGCCCCGCGCAGTTAGCCGCCCGCCCTGGGGGGCCGTCGGCGCTCCGTCGCCTCAGAGCTCGGTGGGCGTGTGCTTGGTCAGGGCGTACTTGCCCGCGATCGCGTTCCAGAGGGTGGACGCCTCGCGCTTGGCCTGGGTGGCGACCCCGCTCTGCTGGTTGGCCTTGGCCGTCTCGTTCGTCGACCGGGCCTGGCCGCCCTTGCAGACGGACTTGTTCTTCTTGGCCTGCCGCGCCCAGGTCGCGTAGTGGTCGTCGGCCGCCGCCGATGCCTTCCACGCCCGGTTCAGCGCGGCCGTGAGCTTCGCGCTCTGCGGGAGCTTGTCGACGGTCAGTCCTTCGAGCCTGGTCACCAGGTCGCGGCGCTGCTGGGCGGCGCCCCTGAGGTCGGCGTCCGCCCGGTCCAGGTCCTTGCAGGACTTGATCTTCTCGACCGCGCTGATCACCGCGGCGCGGCTGTTGTTGCTGTCGGCCAGCAGCTTGTCCAGCGCCTCGGCCTGCGGCTTCGCCGGGTCGGCCGCCGCCTTGGTGGTGGGCTCCGCCTCGGACGGTGAACTCTGCGCGGCGACCGGCTGCTTGTCGTCCTTGCCGGAGTCGTCGCCGCCGCTCATCAGCGCGCCCGCGCCGAGTCCGATGACCGCGCAGCCGACGACGACCGCGGCGATCAGCGGAATGTGCGCGGACCGCCGGCGCGGGGACTCGCCGCTCTGCTGCGGGACCGGCCCGTCCTCCTCCGCGCGGCCCTGGAAGCCCTGGAGGCCCGACTGATAGCCGCCGGGCGCCTGCGGCGGCAACGCGCCGCCCTGGGGCGGGTGCTGGGGCTGATAGCCCTGCTGCTGGTACGGGGGCGGGGGCTGCTGCCCCGCGTCGAACTGCGGCATCTGCTGGGTGGCGCCCGCCGGCTCCTCGCTGCGGAACAGGTTGTCGAACTCCGCGGGCGGCTGCCGGTCTCCCGGCGCACCCGGCCTGATCCCGTACGGGGCTCCGCCCGGCACCGGGGGTATGTACTGGGTCGCGTCCGCGTCACCGCCGTCCGGCTGCGGCCCCACGGGCCCGGGGCCGCCCGGGACGGGCGCGATGTACTGCGTGGCGTCCGCGTCCCCGCCCGGAGCCCCCTGGCCGCCCTGCCCGGCCTCCGGCGGCAGCGGCTGCGCGTACGGGAGCGGCTGGGACGAGGACGGGGGCTGCTGCCGCTGGTCGTGCTGAGGCTGGTGCTGCTGGTACTGCGGCTGGTACGCCCCGGGCTGCTGCGGCTGCTGATAGGAGCCGGGCTGCTGGTACGCCCCGGGCTGCTGGTACGACTCCGGGCCCGGCGTCTGCTGCGCGGGCGGCAGGGGCTGGGCGGGCGGATATCCGTAGGACGCCTGTCCCTGGGCCTGCGGGTAGCCGTAGCCCCCCGGCGCCTGCTGGTCCGGCTGCGGCGCCCCGGCGGTCTGCGAACCCCAGGCCTGGCCCCACGGCTCACCGCCCGCGGGAGCGCCCTGCCCGCCCTGCCCGCCCGCGGTTTCCCCCGGGGTCCAGGGGGCGCTGCCGTCGGCGGGCAGCACGACACCCTCGTGCGCGGGTCGTGCGGCGGGGAGCTGATGCTCGCCGCCCTGTCCGCCCTGCCCGCCCTGTCCGCTCTGCGTCACCGGGACTCCTACGTCTGAACCTACGGAATCGTCGGCTCACGCTATCGGGTGGTCGCCCGCCTCCGCCAAGCGCGTGGTGCCCCTCACCACCCCTTCACAGGGCGGGTAACATCCCGCGGCCCGACGACGCTGGTATAGGGCCGGACCGCCGCGCCGGGCTCCCGGGCGGCCCGGACCGCCCCGGACGACCACCCCTTCCTCACGCCGCCTGGAGCTCCAGCCGCTCGCCGAACTCCCGTACCGCGGGCTCCTCCCCGAAGGGCGTGAGCCGCTGCTGGAGGTCGTCGAGATATTCGGCGCCCCGGCTGGAGCGCACCGTCGACAGCAGCTCCATCGCCCGGGTCCCCGTGTGGCAGGCCCGCTCGACCTCCCGCTGCTGCACCTGCGCCGAGGCCAGCAGCACCAGCGCGATGCCCCGGCGCCGGGCCCGGGTCTCCGGCAGCGCGGCCAGCGCCTCCTTGGCGCGCCGGGCCGCCTCGTGCGGCTGCCCCAGATCCCGGTGGCAGTGGGCCAGTTCGTCCGCGAGATAGCCGGTGTCGAAGTGCCGGATCCAGACCGGGTCGTCGCCGGTGTCCGGATCGGCCTGCTCCAGCGCGGCGACGGCCCGCCCCGCCACCGCGTGGCAGGTCCGGGCATCCCCGAGGAGCGCGTGGCCCCGGGCCTCCGCCGCGTAGAACATGGCCTGGGCGCGGGGGGTGACCTGGCCCCGGGCCCCTTCCTGGGCGGCGCGGGCGAGTTGGGCGATCTCGCGGGGGTTGCCGAGCTGGGCGGCGAGATGGCTCATCGAGGCGGCCAGCACATAGCCGCCGTACGCCCGGTCGCCCGCCGCCTGCGCGAGCCGCAGCGCCTGGATGTAGTAGCGCTGGGCGAGTCCGGGCTGGCCGGTGTCGACCGCCATGTAGCCGCCGAGCTCGGTGAGCCGGGCCACCGCCGCGAACAGCTCGCGCCCCACCCGTTCGCGGTACGCCCCCGAAAGCAGCCCGGAGACCACGCTGTTGAGGTAGTGCACGAGTACCGGCCGGACATGGCCGCTGCCGAACCGGTGGTCGAGGTCGGTGAGCGCGGTGGTCATCGCCCGCACCGCCTCCACGTCGGACATCCCGACCCGGGCCCCCGCCGTCCGCTCGACCTGGGCGTCGGGGCCCGAGATCAGCCAGTCCCGGCTGGGCTCGACGAGCGCGGACGCGGCGACCGACGACCCGGTGAGCAGATCCCGGCGGCCCACGTCGCCGCGCCACAGCTCGCAGACCTGCTCGACGGCCCCGGCGACGGTCGGCGCGTACTGGAGGCCGACGCCCGAGGAGAGGTTCTTGCCGTTGGCCATGCCGATCTCGTCGATCGTGACCGTACGGCCCAGCTTGCGGCCCAGCGCCTCGGCGATGATCCCCGGAGCCCGGCCCCGGGGCTGCTGTCCCCGCAGCCAACGGGCCACGGAGGTCTTGTCGTAGCGCAGATCGAGCCCCCGCTCGGCGCCGACCATGT
Source organism: Streptomyces globisporus (assembly GCA_014649555.1). Classification (GTDB taxonomy): domain Bacteria; phylum Actinomycetota; class Actinomycetes; order Streptomycetales; family Streptomycetaceae; genus Streptomyces; species Streptomyces globisporus. The sequence continues at coordinate 1,215,297 of BMTG01000001.1, forward strand.
TCACCCGGCGCGCGAGGCCCGCGTTGGAGCAGGCCGCCTCCTGGATGAGCGTCTGGAGCCGTTCGTTGGGCTGGCGGGCTACGAGAGGCCTTGCAGCCATATGTCCCCCTGAAACATCGGTTATGTGCAGTGATCGGTGGAAGGATCACTGCCCGGCACATACACAAGAAATGCGCATATTCCATCGGCATTCGGTACGGACATGGCGCGTCGCACCGTCGCGGCGGGCCGGGTGCGGTCCTGGGCGGCGGTCCTGGAGGTGGTTACCCGCCCTTCGGTGCGACACCTCACGCGCGCCCCCGCCCATGCACCGATGCGCCCCGCGTGCAGGATCGATGCGCCGGGCCCCGGTTCAGGGGAGGCCGTAACCCCAGGTGACGAAGGGAGTTGTGCTGGGCGTGGAGAAGCCCATCGGAGTCACGGAAGCCGCACAGGTCCCCCATCAGCGGAGCGAGCTGCTGCTCGACGCCGCGGTGCGGTATGCGGAAGAGCGTCACTGGGACGTGTTCCCCGGCACCTGGCTGGAGGCGGTGGGCGGCGGGGAGCGGTGCTCCTGCGGCGACGCCGGCTGCGTCCTGCCCGGGGCCCACGCGGACCGGCCGGACTGGGCGGGCCAGGCGACCGGCAGCGGGGCCGCGGCCCGGCGCATGTGGACCCGGCAGCCCCGCGCCTCGGTGCTCCTGCCGACCGGCCGCGCCTTCGACGCGCTGGAGGTCCCCGAGGCGGCGGGCTTCCTGGCGCTGGCCCGGATGGAGCGGATGGACCTGACGCTGGGCCCCGTCACCTGCACACCCGACCGCCGGATGCTGTTCTTCGTGCTGCCGGGCGGCGCCGCCAAGGCTGCCGAGCTCGTGCGCGCGCTCGGCTGGAACGCCGAGGCGATCGATCTGACCGGCCGCGGCGAGGGCCACTACATCGCCGCCCCGCCCACCCGGGTCGGCGGCCGGGGCGGTGTGCAGTGGGCCTGCGGTCCCACCAACGCCAACCGGTGGCTGCCCGATGTGGACGAGCTGATCAGCCCGCTGGCGTACGCCTGCGCCCGGGAGGCGGCCGCCGCCCGCGCCCGGGCCTCGTAACGGACCGGGGGCCTTTCGTAGGGTGTCCTCACCACGTGGGGATATCGAGAGGCTGTGCCATGCCGGACCGGGCAGATGCGCGTACGGAGACAGAAGCGGCGACGGACGCGGCGACAGGCGGGGCGCACGAGGTGCGGCCCGCCGTCCGTGTGCAGGGGCTGTGGAAGCGGTTCGGGGAGCAGGTCGCCGTCGCGGGGATCGATCTGGAGCTGCCCGCGGGCAAGTTCATCGGCCTGGTGGGGCCCAACGGGGCGGGCAAGACGACGACGCTCTCGATGGTCACCGGGCTGCTGCGGCCCGACCTGGGGAAGATCGAGGTCGCGGGCCACGACGTGTGGACGGACCCGGTCGAGGTGAAGTCCCGGATCGGGGTGCTGCCGGAGGGGCTCCGGCTGTTCGAGCGGCTGTCGGGCCGTGAACTGCTGGCGTACAACGGCCGGTTGCGGGGGCTGCCGGGCGACGAGGTGGACAAGCGGGCCACGCAGTTGCTGGATGTGCTGGATCTCGCCGGCTCGCAGCACAAGCTGGTCGTCGACTACTCCACCGGCATGCGGAAGAAGATCGGGCTCGCCGCCGCTCTGCTCCACAACCCCGAAGTGCTGTTTCTGGACGAGCCGTTCGAGGGCGTCGACCCGGTGTCGGCGCAGACCATCCGGGGGGTGCTGGAGCGCTACACCCGGTCCGGGGCGACCGTGGTCTTCTCCAGCCATGTGATGGAGCTGGTCGAGTCGCTGTGCGACTGGGTCGCCGTGATGGCGGCGGGCCGGATCAAGGCACAGGGCACGCTGGCCGAGGTGCGCGGCGACGCGCCCTCGCTGCAGAACGCCTTCCTCGAACTGGTCGGCGCGGGCGGCCGGGACAACGGCGACTCCCTCGACTGGCTGGGCGGAACCCGATGAGCGTGCTGGACGCCCCGGTCTCCGCGGCCGCCCCCGTCGCGCCGACGACGGGCCTGACCCCGGTCTTCGTCCGCCTCAAGCTGGCGCTGCTGCGCAACGGGCTGCGCCAGTCGACCGGGCGGAAGGCGGCGTTCATCGCCTCCCTCGTGGTCAGCCTGCTGCTCGCCGCGGGCCAGGTGCTCGGCCTGGTCCTGCTGCGCGGCAACGAGCACGCGGGCACCGTCGTGGTGCTGCTCACGGGGGTCGTGGCGCTCGGCTGGGCGGTGCTGCCGCTGTTCTTCCCGAGCGGTGACGACACGCTCGACCCGACCCGGCTGGTGATGCTGCCGCTGCGGCCCGAGCCGCTGATCCGGGCCCTGCTGGTGTCCTCGATGATCGGCATCGGCCCGCTGTTCACCCTGTGCCTGGTGGTCGGCTCGGCGATCGCGCTGGCGCACGGGGCGGCGGGCGTGGTGTTCGGGGTGCTCGCGGTCCCGCTGACGATGCTGCTCTGCGTGGCGCTGTCGAGGGCGGTGGCCACGGCCAACGTACGGCTGCTGAACTCCCGCAAGGGCCGCGACCTCGCGGTGCTCAGCGGGCTGGTGATCGCGGTGGGCATCCAGTTCGTCAACTTCGGCGCGCAGCGGCTCGGCCAGGCGGGCGGGCTCTCCACCCTGGACCCCGCGGCGAGCGTGGTGCGCTGGCTGCCCGGCGCCTCCGCCGTGGCGTCGGTGGACGCGGCGTCGGACGGGGCGTACGGGGCCGCCGTCGCCCAGCTGCTGATCACGGTCGGCGCCCTGGTGGCGCTGATGTGGATGTGGCAGCGGAGTCTGGTGAAGCTGATGACCGCGCCGGACGGTTCGACGCTGGCGGCGGCGGAGCCGACCCGGGAGAAGGCGTCCGGCCGGGGCGGGCTCTCGGCGCTGCTGCCGGAGGGCCGTACGGCGACGGTGATGCAGCGCAGCCTGCGGTATGTGGCCCGGGACCCGAAGACCAAGGCGGCCTGGGTGACGGCGCTGGCGGTCGGGGCGATCGTGCCGCTGCTCAACGCCCTCCAGGGCACCGGCTCGGTCTACTTCGCGTGCTTCGCCGCCGGGATGCTCGGCATGCAGATGTACAACCAGTTCGGCCAGGACACCTCGGCGTTCTGGATGGTGGCGCTGACGATCTCCTCGCCCAGGGACGCGTACGTCGAACTGCGGGCGCGGGCGTTGGTCCTGCTGCTGCTCACCCTGCCGTTCACGCTGCTGGTGTGCGGGGTGACGGCGGCGATGATCGGTGACTGGCGGTCGCTGCCGGGGGCGCTCGGCCTGTCCTTCGCACTGCTGGGCTCCATGCTGGCGACGGGTGCGGTGGCCTCGGCGCTGTTCCCGTACTCGATTCCGCAGGAGGGCGCGTTCAAGAACGTGGTGCCCGGGCAGGGCGGTCTGGCCTGGATCTCGATCTTCGGCGGCATGCTGGCCGCCGGGCTGCTGTCCGCGCCGGTGATCGTGCCGGTGATCTGGATGCATGTCACGGACCATCACGACGCGCTGTGGCTGATGGTGCCGGGCGGGCTCGTGTACGGGGCGTTGATCGGGTGGGCGGGGCTGCGGATCGCTGCCGGGCGCACGGCGAACCGGCTGCCGGAGATCCTGGCGGCGGTCAGCAAGGGCTGAGCCGCCGCCCTCGGCCGGGGGGACGGAAGCCGAGGGCTGGACACCCCCTAGGGAGCGACCGGTTCGCGGTCGTCGCGGTTGTCCTCGGCCAGCTGTTCCAGGAAGGGTTCGACCGCGGCCCGCCAGCCCTCCGGCTGGTCGTAGTGGACGAGGTGGCCGGCGTCGGCCACCTCCGCGTACTGGCCGCGGGGCAGGACCCGGACCATCTCCTGGGCCTCGGCGCGGCCCAGCTCCCCGTCGAGGCCGCGCAGCACCAGGGCGGGGCACCGGACCTGCGCCAGCTCCTCCCAGTGGGCGTCGAAGACCCAGGTGGCGCGGGAACGGAGCATCTGGCGGCGGGAGAAGACGGGGCGCCAGCCGTCCTCGCCCTCGGCCATCACCTCGGCGTAGAACTCGCCGCGCGCGGGGCTCGGCCGCTCCACCCAGGGGTCGTCCTCGCCGAACCACTTCCGTACGTCGGCGAGGGTGGCGAAGGGCAGCGGCCAGGAGTCGAACCAGTCGCTCCACTCGCGCTGGGAGGCGGCCCCGAGGGCGGAGGCCCGCATGTCGCAGATGACGACGGCGCGGACGAGGTCGGGGCGCTTGGCAGCGAGCTGCCAGCCGGTGAGCGCTCCCATGGCGTGGCCGACAACGGTGACCGGCCCGAGGTCGAGCTGTTCGATCGCGGCCTCGGCGTCGGAGACGTAGGCGTCGCGGGTGTACGGGCCGTCGGCGGGCTTGTCGCTGCGGCCGTGGCCGCGCTGGTCGAGGCCGACCGCGCGGTGCCGTTCGGCGAGCCAGCGGGCGGTCGGGGCCCAGTGCGAGGCCCGGCCCATCAGCCCGTGCAGCAGTAACACCCCGGGAGCGCCGGCCGCTTCCGCGCGCTCCTTGGGCGGGTCGGCGAACTCCCATGCCGCGAGGCGTACGCCGTCGGTTCCGGTTACGTCGATGCGCCGCACCATAGTCCTGGCACCCCCTTCTGGTCCTCGATCACCGTGTGGTCGCGCCGCCAGGCTATCGAACTCATATTCGAAAATAGGGTTCCGCCACCCAACACCCCACGTTCGAGTGACACCGGTCAAGGATTGATGCCGACCGGCCTGGGGAGATCTTCAGCGGGAGGCGGGCCGCTCGGGGACAGGGGCCCGCGGGACCTGACCTTGAGAGCTCGGGGCTCCGGGTCAGCACAGGGGAGGAACGGCCCCGGCGTCTTCGGACGCCGGGGTCGCCCCCTGTCCGGGGGCGGCCGTCGGCGGGCTCGACAACGATGGCAACCGCGCGGTGCGCGTGACGCTGCGACGGGCGCATTCCCTGCTCCCTCCCCGACCGTGCCGACCTGAGCCGGCCGACACCCTCAGGTCCTCTGCCTGGCATCAGCCTGGCATGTGACGCGTCCGGGCGCTGCCGTTCCGGACGGGAAATCGGCGACCGCACATCACGGTTGTGTTGCCGCGCGACAGCAGTGCCGCCACCGGGCGGCGGCGCGGTCAGCGCTTGGCGACGAAAACGTGCGAGGCGACCTCGGTGTCCAGCTCGGCCGCCTCCCCGCTGGAGCCGACCAGCACCCCGCCGGGCGACTCGGTGACGCTCACGACGGACCCGGGCTGCACCCCGGCCCTGCGCAGCGTGTACATCAGCTGGGCGTCGGTCTGGATCGGCTCCCCGATCCGCCGCACCACCACGGTCTTCCCCTCCGCGCCCGGGTCCAGTTCGGCCAGGCTCACCATGGAGGCGTCCAGGAACGACTCGGCCCCGGCCTTCTCGCCCAGCTCCTCCAGGCCCGGGATGGGGTTCCCGTACGGCGACTCCGTCGGGTGACGCAGCAGCTCCAGCACCCGCCGCTCCACCGCCTCGCTCATCACGTGCTCCCAGCGACAGGCCTCGGCGTGGACCTGCTCCCACTCCAGGCCGATCACGTCCACGAGCAGACACTCGGCGAGCCGGTGCTTGCGCATGACGCGGGTGGCGAGGCGGCGGCCCTCCTCGGTCAGCTCCAGATGGCGGTCCCCCGCGACCTGGACCAGTCCGTCGCGCTCCATACGGGCCACCGTCTGACTGACGGTCGGACCGCTCTGGTCCAACCTTTCAGCGATACGGGCGCGCATGGGGACGACGCCTTCCTCTTCCAGTTCGAGGATGGTGCGGAGATACATCTCCGTGGTGTCGATCAGTCCGGACATACGTGCCCCTCGATGCAGTGACTAGAGAACGTCGTGCGATGGCCCTGCACCAATTCTGACGCATGGCGCCGACAACCGTGCCGCCCCCGTGGAAGACCGGTGGAAGTGGGTGCGGGCGCGGACGCAGGGCGGTATTGACAGTCCACTGGTCCAGACCGCAACGTGATCGGCGGCACAGGCATTCCCGGGCCGCCGAACGCCCATCCCACACCCCTTCGAAAGGGCTCTCCTCCATGAGCGACAGCAAGCTGGCCGGTCAGTTCTTCGATGCGGCGATCGGCCTGCTGACGCGGGTACGGGACGAGGAGGCGGAGAGCATCGCCGCCGCGGGCGCGGCCGTCGCGGACACCGTCGAGTCGGGCGGCCGGCTCTTCGCCTTCGGCGCGGGGCACTCCTCGCTGGCCGCCCAGGACGTCGTCTACCGCGCGGGCGGCCTCGCCCTGATGAACCTGCTCACCGTGCCCGGCGTGGTCGGCGTGGACGTCATGCCCGCCCCGCTCGGCTCGGCGCTGGAGCGGGTCGACGGACTCGCCTCGGCCGTCCTGGACTCCAGCCCCGCCACCGCCGGCGACCTCCTGGTGATCGTCTCGCTGTCCGGGCGCAACGCCCTGCCGGTCGAGATGGCGCAGAACGCCCGCGCCCTCGGGCTGAAGGTCATCGGCGTCACCTCGGTCGCGTACGCGGAGAACACCCGCTCCCGGCACGCCTCGGGCGGTTTCCTGCGGGACCACTGCGACATCGTCCTGGACAGCAAGATCGCGATCGGGGACGCGGAGCTGACGGTCCCCGGCGTCGACGCCCCCTTCGCCCCCGCATCGACGGTGGTGACCAGCGCGATCATGCAGTCGATGCTGGCGGCCGCCGTGGAGCAGCTGGTGGCCCGGGGGGTCGAGCCGCCGATGCTGCGCTCGGGGAACGTCGACGGCGGCCACGAGTGGAACGGCCGGGTCATGACGGAGAACCGGGACCGGATCTTCTACCGTCACTGAGCGAACACGCCCGGCGGCCGCGGCTGACGTCACCGGGCGGGCACACGGGGCAGCCACGGCCACCGTCACCGAGCGGGCACCTCCGGCGGCCCCGGCCGCCTCACTGAGCCCGCGCCGCCGGGAGGCGCGTGGGCAGGGTGACCCGGGCCGTCAGCCCGCCGCCCGGGTTGGTCCGCGCGCCGACGTCCCCGCCGTGCGCCCGCGCCACCGACGCCACGATGGAGAGCCCGAGGCCCGCGCCCTCACCGGGTGCGTGGCGGCGGGCCCGGGCCCGGCGGAACGGTTCGAACAGCAGCGGCAGGGCCGCCGGATCCACCCGGGGCCCGGTGTTGGCGACCTCCAGGCCGTCCGGGCCGACCCGGACGGTCACGGTCCCGCCGGGGTGGTTGTGGCGCAGCGCGTTGGCGACCAGGTTGTGCACGAGGTGGCCGAGGAGGACCGCGTCGCCCTCGACCGTCACCGGCCGGGCCGCCACCTCGACGGTGATGTCCCGCTCCTTCGCCTCGGCGGCCAGCGCATCGGTGACCGTGGTGACGGTCTCGTCCAGGGCGACCCGCTCCCGCCGCCGCAGCCCCTCGTCGGAGACCGCGAGGAGCAGCAGCCCCTCGATGAGCCGCTCGCTGTTGTCCGCCGTGTCGATGAGCTTGTCCCGGATCCAGGCGACCTTCTCGGGCGGCGGGTCGTCGGCGAGCCCGATCTCGGCGGCGGCCCGCTGCACCGCGAGCGGGGTGCGGAGTTCGTGGGCGGCGTTGGCGGCGAACCGCTGCCGGGCGGCGACCAGCTGCTGGATCCGGTCGAGCATCCCGTCGAAGGTGTCGGCCAGCTCCTTCAGCTCACCGGGAGGGGCCTTCAGCGCGATCCGTTCGTGCAGGTTGGAGCCGGAGAGCCGGCGGGCGCGGGCGGTGATGACGCCGACCGGCCGCAGCACCCGGCCGGCCATCCACCAGGCGAGGGCCACGGAGAGCGCGGAGTAGACGGCGAGGGAGACCCCGGAGACGGTCAGCAGCTGGCTGAGGGCCGCATCGCCCGCCGCGGTGCTGACCTTCTGCGCGACCGCGTACTGCCCGGGTTCGATGACGGCGGTCTGCGCCCACTCCGAGGTGGGCAGGGCGGGGGCGGCCGTCCCCGCGTCCAGCCGGGCGGCGGGGACGGCCGGCGCGACGGCCGTGACGATCCCGGCGTACACGTTCTCGCTGACCAGCAGGTAGACGATGGCCAGGAGCAGGACGCCGGCCATGACCAGCAGTCCGCCGTACAGCGCGGCGAGACGGGTGCGCTCACTGTTCACGGGGTGCCGCTCCCGGTCGCGGGGCTGTCTTCGGGGGCCGGCCCGCCGTCCCCGATGCGGTATCCGGCGCCGGGCACGGTCTCGATCACGGGCGGCGCCCCCAGTTTCGTACGGAGTTTGGAAAGGGTGACGCGGACCGCGTTGGTGCGGTAGCTGGTGTCCGCCTCCCACACCTCCTCGATCAGGTCCTCGCCGCTGACGACCGCGCCCTCGGCCCGCAGCAGGGTCTCCAGCACGGCGAACTCCTTGCGGGACAGGGAGAGGAAGCGGCCGTCGCGGCAGACCTGGCGGCGGGCGGTGTCGAGCGTCAGCCCGGCCCGCTCCAGGACGGGCGGCAGGGCGGGGCGGGCGCGGCGGCCCAGCGCGAGGACCCGGGCGAGGAGTTCGTCGTACGCGAACGGCTTGGTCAGGTAGTCGTCGGCGCCGAGCCCGAGGCCGGCCACCCGGTCCCGTACGGTCCCCGCGGCGGTGAGCATCAGGATCCGGGTCAGCAGGCGCAGGGCGACCACGCGGCGGCACACCTCGTCGCCGTGCAGCCCCGGCAGATCGCGGTCCAGGATCATCACGTCGTAGGCGCCGAACCGCAGCCGCTCCAGCGCCGCCCGGCCGTCGGGCGCGATGTCCACGGCGACGGCGTCACGGCGCAGCCCCTCGGCGATCATCTCCGCCAGGAATTCCTCGTCCTCCACCACCAGCACGCGCATGGGCCCTGTGTACCCGAAAGCGATGTTTCGCCGGTGTAAGCATCGGGGCTGAGAGAAACGAAACAGCGTCCTCGCGCACGCTCGGGCCGACGTACCCGGTGTGTCTGTCAGCAACCGACGAGGAGCCCCCATGAACCCGACCCTTTCCCGCCGGACCGCCTCCCGCGCACGGGGGCGGTCCCTCGCCGCCGCCTGTGCGCTGGCCGCCGCCCTCGCCCTGACGGCCACCGCGTGCTCGGGCGACGGCGGCGGCACGAAGGGCGGCGGATCGGCGTCCGACAGCAAGAAGACGAAGGAGGACCAGGCGCTGGAGCACCGCAAGTGTCTCCGGGAACAGGGCCTGGACATCCCCGAGCCGAAGCCGGGCGAGAACGGCATGGGCGTGACCATCGACGGCGGCTCGATGGGCAAGGAGAAGATGGAGAAGGCGTTCAAGGCCTGCGAGGACAAGGCGGTCGGCGGCGGGCCCAAGGAGATGACGCAGGCGGAGAAGGACAAGGCGGTCGCCTACGCCCGGTGCATGCGCCAGAACGGCTTCGACATGCCCGACCCGAAGTTCGACGGCGGGGCGATGCAGGCGGCTCCCGCGCTGAAGTCGAAGGACATGAAGAAGTTCGAGAAGGCCAACAAGGCGTGCGAAAGCGCCGGCCGATGAAGCGGGGACGGGCCGTGACGGCGGCGGTGGCGGTGGCCGTGCTCGCGGTGACGGCCGGCTCGGTCGCCCTCACCCAGTTCGGCGGCGAGAAGGAGGCCGGCGCGGCGAAGAACACCGGGCTGCCCCCGGCCACCGCCGCCGTCGAGCGCGGGGACCTGCGCGACAGCGCCCAGGCCGACGGGACCCTCGGCTACGACAAGGAGCGCAAGGTCAACGCGGGCGCGGCGGGCACGATCACGTGGACACCGCGCACCGGCTCGACCGTGGAGCGGAACGAGCGGCTGTACGAGATCGACGGGCGGCCTGTCCGGCTGATGTACGGCTCCGGGCCCATGTACCGGACGCTGAAGCCGGGCGACAAGGGCCGGGACGTGGAGCAGCTGGAACGCAATCTCGCGGAGCTGGGCTACACGGGCTTCACCCCGGACCAGGAGTACACGGAGCTGACGGCGGCGGCCGTCAAGCACTGGCAGAAGTCCCACGACGCGAAGCAGACAGGGAAGGTCGGGCCGGAGGACGTCACGTTCGCCCCGGGGAAGGTCCGGATCAAGAGCGTCGGGGCGGGCGTGGGCGAGCAGGCGCAGCCGGGCGCCCCGGTCCTGGTCACGACGGGCTCCGAGCGCATCGTCACCTTCGAACTCGATGTGGCGGAGAGCCAGTTGGCGAAGGCGGGCACGAAGGTGAGCGTGGAGCTGCCGGACGGCACGACCGCGCCCGGGAAGGTCTCGTCGGTGGGCCGGACCGCGAAGCCAGGCGACGACCCGGCGGACGACAGTCCCAAGGTCACGCTGACCGTCTCCTTCGACGACCCGGACGAGGTCGGCGGCTTCGACCAGTCGCCGGTCACGGTGAACCTGACGGGCGAGACCCGCAAGGGCGTCCTGACCGTGCCGGTGAACGCGCTGCTCGCCCTGCCCGGCGGCGGCTTCGGCCTCCAGGTCGTCCGGGGCGGCACGACCCGTGAGGTGAAGGTCGAGCTGGGCATGTTCGCGGAGGGCCGGGTCGAGGTGTCCGGCGGCGGTCTGCGCGAGGGCATGAAGGTCGGGGTGCCGAAGATATGAGCACCAACGCCGCCGCGGACCCGGTGCCCCCCACCCGTACGGTCGTCGCCCTCTCCGGCGTCACCAAGGAGTACCCGGGCCCGGTCGCCGCGCTGCGCGGGGTGGACCTCACCGTGGAGGAGGGCGAACTCCTCGGCATCGTGGGCCCGTCGGGCTCCGGCAAGTCCACCCTGCTGCACATCATCGGCACCCTGGACCGCCCCACCGCGGGCTCCGTCCACATCGCGGGCCACGATGTGGCGGCGCTCCCCGACCGCAGGCTCTCCGCGCTGCGGGCCCAGCACGTGGGCTTCGTCTTCCAGGCGTTCCACCTGGTGCCGGGCGTCAGCGCCCGCGACAACGTGGCGGAGGGTCTGCTCTACTCGGGCCTCTCCCGCTCGGTGCGCCGCCGCCGGGCGGCCGACGCGCTGGCCCGGGTCGGCCTGGCGGACCGCCTCGACCACAAGCCGCACCAGCTGTCCGGCGGCCAGAAGCAGCGGGTCGCGATCGCCCGGGCGGTGGTCGGCGAGCCCGCGCTGCTGCTGGCGGACGAGCCGACCGGGGCGCTCGATTCGGCGTCGGGGGCGGCGGTGATGGAGCTGCTGCGCGACCTGAACCGGGAAGGGTCCACGATCGCCGTGATCACGCATGACACGGAGATCGCGGCGCAGTTGCCGCGTGAGGTACGGATCCGGGACGGCCAGGTGGTCGCGGACGTGGCCCACGGGCTCGCGGCGACGGCGGGAGCGGAGCTGTGAGCGCCACGCGAGGCCGTGGGGGAAACCGGCTGAAGGCGGCCCGGCTGAGCCCCCGGGACGTGGCGCACGTCGGTTCGTCCGGACTGCGCAGCCGCCCGATGCGGGTGGTGCTCTCGGCCCTGGGCATCGCCATCGGTATCGCCACGATGATCTCGGTGGTCGGCATCTCCGCCTCCAGCCAGGCCCAACTTCTGCGCGAACTGGATAAGTTGGGGACCAATCTCCTCGTCGCCTCGCCCGGCGAGTCGATGTTCGCCGGGGAGGAGGTGAAGCTGCCCGAGGAGTCGGTCGGGATGGTGGGCCGGATCGAGGGCGTTCAGGACGTGGGCGCGACGGCCGATCTGGACGCGACCGTACGCCGCACCGAGAAGGTCGACGAGGACGACACCGGCGGGATCGCGGTGAAGGCGACGACCGCCGACCTGCTGCGCGTCCTGCGCGGCGAGGTCGGCAGCGGCGGCTGGCTGAACGCGGCGACCGGACGCTACCCCTCGGTCGTGCTGGGCCATGTCGCGGCGGAGCGCCTGGGCATCACGGAACCGGGCCGCCAGGTCTGGCTGGGCGACCGCTACTTCACGGTCGTCGGCATCCTCGATCCGCTCCCCCTCGCCCCGGAGATCGAACGTTCCGCCCTGGTCGGCTGGGAGGGCGCGAAGCGCCTGCTGGACTTCGACGGCCACCCGACATCGGTGTACGAGCGCTCGGCGGACGCGGCGGTCGAGGACGTACGCAAGGTGATGGCGGCGACGGTCGACCCGCAGAACCCGCAGAACGTGAAGGTCACCGACCCGTCGTCGGCGCTCCGCGCGAAGGCTGCGACGGAGGGGGCGTTCAGCAGTCTGCTGCTGGGCCTGGGCGGCATCGCTCTGCTGGTCGGCGGGGTCGGGGTGGCCAACACCATGATCATCTCCGTCCTGGAGCGGCGGTACGAGATCGGCCTGCGCCGCTCGCTGGGCGCGACGCGGGGCCAGATCCGGATCCAGTTCGTCACGGAGTCGCTGATGCTGTCGGGCCTGGGCGGCCTGGCGGGCGTGGCACTGGGCGCGGCGGCGACGGGGGTGTACGCGCAGTCCGGCGGGCTGCCGTGGGTGGTCCCGCTCTGGGCGGTCGGCGGCGGCTTCGGCGCGACGCTGGTGATCGGCACGGTGGCGGGCCTGTACCCGGCGGTGCGGGCGTCCCGCCTCTCCCCGACGCTGGCGCTGCACGCGGCGTAGGGGGCGGGGCCCCTGGGAGTGTCCACCGCGCGGACGCGGCCGGGCGGGCGAGGCCGGGCGGGCGAGGCCGGGCGGGGGCTCCTAGGGGGTGCCCGCCGCCCCGCTCGTCACCTGCGCCAGGTCCACCGCTCCCGCGACCCGGGCCGCGACTGTCTCCGCGTACGCCGCGTCGGTACGTTCGAAGGCGGCACGGTTCGCCGCGCGGAGAAACGTCAGCACGCCCAGCGTCCGGCCCCGGCTCCGGAGCACCGCGCAGAGCGCGTGCGCCGCGTCCCGGGGCCAGCGGCGCTCCACGGCCCAGGCCGTCGACGCGGCGGCCCCGGCCCCCGCGCTCGTCCGCACGGTGCCGATGCGCTCGACGGACTGGAGGGCCGGGTGGCCGGGGGCGTACCGGGCCGGGATGGAGCCCCCGGCGACCAGCAGGCACGGGCCGGGCGCGTCGAACGGTGTGGCGGCCGTCCGGACCAGGCGCTCGCCCGCCACCAGATCGACCAGGACGTGATCGGCGAATCCGGCGAGTGCGAAGTCCAGCAGGGAGGTCGCCGCCTCCATCGGGTCCTCGCACTCGCAGGCCGTACGGGCGGCCCGGTGCAGCTGGCTCGTCCGGAACCGCAGCCGGTCGGCCTCCTGCTCCGCGAGCTTGGCCGCGGTGATGTCCTGGAACAGCCACCCCACCCCGAGCGGAACCGGCTCCTCCGCCAGCGGTGAGGCGAGCCGCAGGAATCCGCTGCGCCAGCACCGCCGCCGCTCGCCCTCGGCCGTCCGCAGCGTCACCCACAGCTCGGCCGGGGCGCTCGGGGCCCCTTCGGCGAGCACATGGTGCAGGGCGGCCTCCAGCTCCTCGACGCCCTGGACCACCAGCTCGCCGAGCGGGCGGCCGAGGAGGGAGGTGCGGCTTCCGCCGAGCGCTCGGGAGGCGTGCGCGTTGACGACCGTGGGCCGCAGGTCGACATCGACGAGGACCACGCCCCAGGACGCGTCCTCCAGCAGCGCCTCGCTCAGCGCGATGGCCCGCTCCAGGTCGATCTGGGCGTGCACCTCGCTGAACGCGCAGTAGACCCCGGCCGGCTTCCCGTCGGCGCCGCGCACCCCGGCGGACTGGGTCCGCACCAGCACCCGGCCGCCGTCCTTGCGCAGCAGCGCGAACTCGTGCACCTGCCGCCCCGGCGCGTCCATCGCCGCCATCAGCCGCGCCCGCACCTCGTCCGCGTCGGCCCGTCGCACCGCCCAGCCCGCGAAGCCGCTGCGGCCGACGGCCTCGTCCGCCGACCAGCCGAGGACACGTTCGGCCTCGCGGTTCCAGTGGGTGACCGTGCCGGCCGCGTCGAACGCGCAGAGCGCGGCGTCCATGCCGTCGAGCAGCGCCGCCAGCAGCCGGGACCCGTCGGGCGCACCGGGGATCGCGGCGGCCCGGCCTCCGGGATCCGTGGAGCGCCCCGCCGGCCCGCCGCCGGAATCCTCGTCCGGTCCGAGCTCGTCGGTGGCCCCCCTGCTCCTGGGAACACCCACTCCGCACCCCCTGCAGAACGTGTCGGCCGTTCTCCCACGCGTCACCGCGTGTATCGCTGCACGTCAGACCATTCAACTCGAACGTGACCCAGCGCACATCCACTTCGCCCAAATCTTCTGGCCCGGTCCGGCGAATTAATCGGTTGTACGGCGGTGCGGGCCGCTCCTAGGCTGTGGAGCACACAGGAAAGGAGGTGTTCCGGAAGTGATTTCTCTTCGGACTCGTGAGGTGGCTGCGGGCTGACGCCCGTCGTCGCACTCTTTTGCAGTGCCAGGCCGGTCGCCGGCCAATCCCCAGCAGTCACCGACCCGCAGGCTCGCCGGTAAGTCCGGCCGGCTCCTCTGTGCACGGAGGAACCAGAGCCTGCGGGTTTCTGCGTTGCGCGCCCCAGTCGAAAGGCCTTAGGGGCAGAGCCGCTCCACCCGCCACCGGCCGCCCGGCTCACCGCCCTCCCTGACGTACCGCAGCCGGTCGTGCAGCCGGTTCTCGTGCCCCTGCCAGAACTCGATCGTCTCGGGCACCACCCGGAAACCGCCCCAGTGCGGCGGGGCCGGGACCTTCTCGCCCTCGGGGTAGCGGGCGGCCAGCTCCTCGTACCGGGCGATCAGCTCCTCGCGGGAGCCGACGACGGTGGACTGGGCGCTGGCCCACGCGCCGAGCTGGGAGCCGTGCGGGCGGGTGCGGAAGTAGCCGACGGTCTCCTCGCGGGAGGTGCGGGAGGCGGTGCCGGTGACGATGACCTGGCGGGCCATCGGGTGCCAGGGGAAGAGCAGGGAGACATACGGGTTCGCGGTCAGCTCGCGGCCCTTGCGGGAGTCGTAGTTGGTGAAGAAGACGAAGCCCCGGTCGTCGTACTGCTTGAGCAGCACCGTGCGCGAGGACGGGCGGCCGTCCGGGCCGGCGGTGGAGACGATCATCGCGTTGGGCTCGTGCAGTACGCCGCCGACGGCGACCTGGCGGAACCAACGGGCGAACTGCGCCATCGGGTCGGGGGCGAGGTCGCGCTCGACGAAGTCCTCCGAGCGGTACTGCTCGCGCATGGCCGCGGGATCGGTGCTGGAATCGTCCGGGAGAGGACCCGGGGAACCTTCTGGTGTGGGCACAGGCCCATCCTGCCGCAGGGGCCGAGTGTGCCCGGCGCCGAGGGGCCGTAACCGCGCCCCGGCGAAAGGGGGCCCTGTGCCGGATGTCACGCTTCCCCGCATCGGAGGAACCCGCCAATATCTTGGGGCAGGCCGCTGTGGCTTCCGCACAGCCCAGCACGCCGCGCACCGCCCGTCGCCCGCCGAACTGAGGGAGCCGCCTGATGTCCGACTTCGTACCCGGTCTTGAGGGAGTCGTCGCGTTCGAAACGGAGATCGCCGAACCGGACAAGGAAGGCGGTTCGCTCCGTTATCGCGGGGTCGACATCGAGGATCTGGTCGGTCACGTCTCCTTCGGCAATGTGTGGGGCCTGCTGGTGGACGGGGCGTTCAACCCCGGCCTGCCGCCCGCCGAGCCGTTCCCGATCCCCGTGCACTCGGGTGACATCCGGGTCGACGTCCAGTCCGCGCTGGCGATGCTCGCCCCCGTCTGGGGCCTGAAGCCGCTGCTGGACATCGACGAGGCGACCGCCCGCGACGACCTGGCGCGGGCCGCGGTGATGGCCCTGTCGTACGTCGCCCAGTCGGCGCGCGGCCAGGGGCTGCCGATGGTGCCGCAGAACGAGATCGACAAGGCGCACTCGGTGGTCGAACGCTTCATGATCCGCTGGCGCGGGGAGCCGGACCCGAAACACGTGAAGGCGGTCGACGCGTACTGGACGTCGGCGGCGGAGCACGGCATGAACGCCTCGACGTTCACGGCCCGGGTCATCGCCTCGACGGGCGCGGACGTCGCGGCCGCCCTGTCCGGAGCGGTGGGCGCGATGTCGGGCCCGCTGCACGGCGGCGCCCCGTCCCGGGTCCTCGGCATGATCGAGGAGATCGAGCGGACGGGCGACGCGACCGCGTACGTGAAGCAGGCCCTGGACCGGGGCGAGCGCCTGATGGGCTTCGGCCACCGCGTCTACCGCGCCGAGGACCCGCGCGCCCGCGTCCTGCGCCGCACGGCCCGCGAGCTGGCCGCCCCGCGCTTCGAGGTGGCCGAGGCGCTGGAGAAGGCGGCCCTGGAGGAGCTGCACAACCGCCGCCCGGACCGGGTCCTGGCGACGAACGTGGAGTTCTGGGCGGCGATCGTGCTGGACTTCGCGGAGGTCCCGGCGCACATGTTCACGTCGATGTTCACGTGTGCCCGCACGGCGGGCTGGTCGGCGCACATCCTGGAGCAGAAGCGCACGGGCCGCCTGGTCCGCCCGTCGGCGACGTACGTGGGCCCGGGCACGCGGAACCCGCGCGAGATCGGCGGGTACGAGGACATCGTCGCGGGCTGAGCCGGGGGGCGGGGTGTTCCCGGGGCGTTCCCGGGGCGGTGAACGTGCCGGTGCGGGGTAGGCGTACCGGCACGTTTCCGGCGCATTCCCGGCCCGAGGAGGCAGACCATGAGCACGCCCCGTCCGTCCCTGACCCTGTCCTGTACGGTCCTCGACGCCCCGGACGCGGAGGAGTTGGCGGACTTCTACCGCCGCCTCCTGGGGTGGGAGACCGTGCAGGAGGAACCGGGCTGGGTACAGATCGGCCCACCCGGCGGGGGTTCCGGTCTGGGCTTCCAGCTGGAGAAGGCGTACGTGCCTCCGGTCTGGCCGGCTCCGGCCGCCGCCCCCGGTGACCAGCTGATGATGCTGCACCTGGACTTCGAGGTGGAGGACCTGGAGGCGGGCGTGGCCCACGCGGTGGCAGAGGGCGCGACACCGGCGGAGTTCCAGCCCCAGCACGACGTACGGGTGCTGTTCGACCCGGTGGGCCACCCGTTCTGCCTCGTCGTGAGCGGGAAGGTCCCGGGCCCGCCCCCGGCGATCAGCCCCGAGTGGGTGGCGGAGCAGACCCGGGAGATCGCCGAGCAGGACCGGCTGACGGTCCAGGACGCGGTGGCCCCGGACCCGTCGGCCCCGCCGGCTCCGGCACGGCAGGTGGAGCCGGACACGCTGACGTGACGCGCCCCCGGCGGCCCTCGCGGACGACGTGACCCGGGGCCGTAGCAGACCTCGGCCGACGTGCCTCAGGCCTCGCGGACCCGGCGGACGGCGATGACGTTGTCGGTCACGGTCGCGGTCTCGCCGCCGGGCCCGGTGGCGGTCCGCTCCGGCGCGTGGCAGCGCTCGGTGCGCCATCCGTCGCCGAGCCGCAGGGACGCGAGGACGTCGTCGGGGCTGGGGAACGTCACGTCTTCGTGGCCGTCCCGCCAGGACCAGGGGGCGAGCGAGGCGTGCTCGACCAGGACGAGAAGACCGCCGGGGGCGACGGCTTCGGCGGCACGCCGGAGGACCTGTTCGCGGGGGATCTCCACAGGGGTGTGGAAGTAGCTGGCGGTGACGAGCTCGAAGGCCCCGTCGGGAAAGGACCGGGCGAGGTCGTGCCGACTCGGTTGGACGCGGTCGGTCAACCCGGCCGCGGCGGCCCCGGCGGCGACCCGTTCCAGGGCGGTGGCCGAGACGTCGACGGCGGTGACGTCCCAGCCGAGCGAGGCGAACCACAGAGCGTCGCCGCCGTGCCCACAGCCGAGGTCGAGCGCACGGCCGCCGTCTCCGGAGCCCGGCTCGGGGGCCAGGGCGGTGACGACCTCGGCGAGGACGGCGTTGGGCCGGGTGCCCCACTGCGGGTCGATACCGGCGTAGTGGTTCTCCCAGAACGCGGCGGAGTCGGTGGCCTTGGTGGTGTCGCTGCTCATGCCTGATTCCTTTCGTCTCGCTGCTTCCTGATGAGGACGGTGCGCCGCGGCCTGCCGCACTTGCAAGCTCCCATGCCGTTTCGGCAACCTGGGGCTCATGGGAGACACAGCAGAACAGCCACCATCGGCTCCGGGCGCCGGGGACCGGGACGGCGTCCTGGCGGCGGTGGGCCCCCGCCTGCGCGAGCTGCGACGCCGGCACGGCATGACGCTGGCCGAGCTGGCGGAGCGGACCGGGATCAACGAGAGCACCCTGTCCCGCCTGGAGGGCGGCACGCGCAAGCCGACGCTGGAGATGCTGCTTCCGCTGGCGGAGGTCCACGCGGTCCCGCTGGACGAACTGGTCGGCGCACCCCGCACGGGCGACCCGCGCATCCACCTCCGCCCGGTCACCCGGGACGGCCTCACGTACGTACCGCTGAGCCGCCCGGGCGGGGTCCAGGCCCACAAGCTGCTGATCCGCCCGAGCCCGGCGGGCACGGACCCGACGTTGCGGACCCACGAGGGCTTCGAGTGGCTGTACGTCCTGGCCGGCCGCCTCCGCCTGATCCTGGGCGAGCGAGCGCTCGTCCTGAAGCCCGGCGAGGCGGCCGAGTTCGACACGCATGTCCCGCACTGGCTCGGCCCCGACGACGACCGCACCGTGGAACTGCTCGTCCTCTTCGGCCACCAGGGCGAACGGGCCCACCTGAGGGCTCGCCAGGAGCCTTTGCGAGGATCTGCGGATGGAGCCCCGTGAACCCGCAGCCGTCAGCCACTCGCCCTCGACCTGGCAACAGCCGCACCCCGCACCGGCGTCGGCCGAGCGCAGCGCGCTGACGGAGGCCGTCGCGGAACGCATCCGGGGCCGGGGGACGGGCCGGCTCCTCGTCGGCATCGACGGCTTCACGGCGGCGGGGAAGACGAGCTTCGGACACGAACTGGCCGCGCAGATAGCGGAGTCGGGACGCCCGGCACTCCGGGCCACGCTGGACGACTTCAAGAACCCGTGGAAGGACCGGCACCTGTACGACCGGGAGTCGGGCGAGGGCTACTACCGCAACGCGTACGACTACGACGCGGCCAAGCGCCTCCTCCTGGACCCGGCCCGCACCCCGGAGACGACGTCCTGCGCCCTGTGCTCGATCGACCCGCTGACGCAGGAGAGCCACGCGGCCGACACGGTCCCGCTCGCCCCGGACTCGGTGCTGATCGTGGACGGCGTCTTCGCGTTCCGGCCGGAGATCGACGCGTACTGGGACTTCCGGATCTGGCTGGACGTGGACGCCGAACTCTCCGTACGACGAGGCGCGGAACGCGACCAGGACTGGGCGGGCTCGGACGCGGAGGCGATCCACCGAAACCGGTACCTGGTGGCGGAGCGTCTCTACCTCGACGAGGTGGACCCGCTGCCGAGGATGGACGTGATCGTCGACAACGCGGACTTCGCGAGGCCGAGGCTGATCCAGGGCTGACACCGCTGTCGCCTTCGTGGGGGCTCCTCCGCAGGCGCACAGGGTCGCGAGAATTCACATGCTTCGTCGGACAGGCCGCGTTATCGTCGTCCGTATGAACGTCACCGGCCGAAGCACCACCGCGACCGCGCGAGCGACCAGCTCGCCGGTTGCCGCCGCCTGACGTCATCTTCCCCCCGGCGACCGGAAACGGTCCGTCGGTAGTGCCGCGGAGCCTCTGGCCCCGGCCGGGTGACTGAACGGTCCCGTTCTCCGGTGCCTCCCCCGCTGCTACGCGAAGGAGCCACCCCCATGCGTACGGACCAGCTCATCAGGACGTTCGTCGAGTACTACGAAGAACGGGGCCACCGCCGGATCACCGGCTCGACCCTGCTGCCGCCCCCCGGCGACCCGGTCCTCTTCACGACCTCCGGCATGCACCCGCTCACCCCGTACCTGGAGGGCCGGCCTCACCCCCTGGGCAAGCGCCTGGTCAACGTGCAGCGCTGTCTGCGCACCACGGACCTGGACGAGGTCGGGGACGCCACGCACCTGACGGTCTTCGAGATGCTGGGCACCTGGTCGCTCGGCGACTACGGGGGCCCGTGCAGCCTCGACTGGGGGTACGGGCTGCTCACCGAGGGCCTGGGGATCGACCCCGGCCTGCTGCACGCCACGGTCTACGCCGGCGACGACCGGACAGGGACGGGGCCGGACACCGATTCCCTCGAACTGTGGCAGGGCCTCGGCGTCCCCGTGGAGCTCACGGTGGAGGACAACTGGTGGCCGAAGAGCGTGGACGACGACGGGGGTGACGGACCCGTCGGCCCGTGCGGCCCCGACTCGGAGATCTTCTTCTGGAGCGGCGACGGCCCGCCGCAGTCGACGCCCACCCGCGACGACCGCTGGGTGGAGGTGTGGAACCACGTGACGATGACCCACCGCCGACACGGAGACGGCTCCCTGGTGCCGCTCCCCCAGCGCAACGTCGACACCGGCCTCGGCCTGGAGCGCCTGGCCGCCCTGCTCCAGGGCAAGCCGTCCGTCTTCGAGTGCGACGTCTTCGACCCCTGGCGCCGCCTCGTACCACCCCTGTGGCCGCTGGAAGAGCCCGGACTCCGCCTGGTCAGCGACCATCTGCGCTCGGCCGTCGTGGTGCTCGGCGACGGCGTGCGCCCCTCCAATACGGGCCGGGGTTACGTGCTGCGCCGCCTGGTCCGCCGGGTGCTCACGGTGCTGTGGCGGCAGGACGCCTCACGCAGCCTCGGGGACCTGCCGGAGGACCTGGTCCGGCACACCATGGACCACTTCCGCCAGGACGTCAGCCCGGCCGAGGTACTCCGGACCCTGCTCGACGAGGAGCACCGATTCGCCCGCCTCCTGGAACGCGGCCGCACCGTACTCACCCGCCCCCGCTTCCAGGGCCCACTGTCCGAGGAGGACTTCCACTACCTGCACGACACGCATGGACTGCCCCGCGACCTGGTGACGAGCCTGCGTGAGGAGTAAGGGCGAGCAGAGCTGATGTCGTGAACCCCGAGACGACCCGCCAACTGGGCCGGCGGGTCGCTTCGGACAGTGGCACCCAAGACCTGTCCCGTAATGATCGAACGGCTGAGTCGGGTGTCTGCGTCGAGGACGACTTGGTGGTTACGGCGTCGTCCCGAACGGATGGGACGCCGAGATCACACCAGCCACGCGACAGATCATTTTCAGTTGCTGATCTTCCTCCGCCCAGGCGAGCATGGGTGCCGACGAGGCAAGGGGGACGATGGATGGGACTCATGCTCTGCGCTGCAGACGACGATGTGGCCGGCCCGGACATCTCGTGGTCGCACTACGGGTTCAATCTGTTCAGGGAATGGCTGGCCCACATCGAGGGATTCAGCCTTCCCGGGATGGTCGGCTTCGGTGGGAAGCGCCCGTGGAACAGCGTCACCACGACGCTGGCGCCCTTGCTCGGCCATCCGGACGACGACGGCGACCTTGCTCCCGCCCAGTGCGCGGCCATGCTGCCACGGCTGGAAGCGATCGTCGGTGAGTGGCCACAAGTCGCCGACGATCCCGTTCTCCAACGGCGCATCGACGACACCCGCCGGCTGATCGCTGTCTTGAAGGACTGCGTGGACAAAGGTGTTCCACTCGACTTCTGCTGAACTACCGGACCAGCAGTTCCCGCTCCGGTCGGCCGGTAGCTACGGAAAAACTCTCAGCCAACCACCTCGGAGCTCAGTTCCACCGCGAAAGCCCCTGGAATGTCCAGCGCTACGATCACCTGCTCCGCTGCCTCTGCGGAGAAGAATCCCTGGGTCGCGCTGAGAAGGAATCCGGGTGCAGGTGGATGGTAAGCCTCGCGCTGCAGGGCAAACTTCTCCCCGTGGGGCAACGCAAACGCGAAGCCGGCCGAGGAGGGCAAGCCGGAGGGGTGCCTCACCGGACCCACCAGTGCCCACATCTGTCAGCGCGTGCTCTACGCCCACAAGCTCAGCTGGGTGAACTCCCAGCCGTAGGCGCGTACTGCCGCAGGCGCTGGCCGCCGGAAGAACCCACGAACGGCCCCGGGGGAGCACCCGCTCCGGCGGGGCCGTTCCCGTGCAGCTCCGAACGAGTGGACTTGGTGGGACGCGGCAGGGACGCGGCGCGTGGTGCGGTGGCCGGATGGTGTCGTTGCCGTCCGCTCCCCTCCCCCGCCCGGAAAGGCCTTCCGCCATGCGACGCCGCTCCCCCACCCGACGCCTCCTCGCCGCGACGCTGCTCGCGGCGTCCGTCCTGGCCCCCATGGCGGTGGCACCCGCCCCGGCGGTGCACGCCGCAGGCTTCGACCAGCACGGACAGCACGGACAGCACGGCGAGGACGACTGTCCGTCGGGCGGCCTCGATCCCGCGCTGACCGCCGAGCTGGACCGGACCATCGACGACGTCCGCGAGCAGGCCGGTATCCCCGGTGCCGTCGTCGGGCTGTGGATGCCGGGGAAGGGGAGCTACGTCCATGCGAGCGGCGTCGCCAACACGGTCACCCGCGAGCCGATGTCGGCCGGCACCCGGGTCAGGATCGGCAGTGAGACGAAGACCTTCACGGTCACCGCGCTCCTCCAACTCGTCGACGAGAAGCGGGTCAAGCTGGACGACCCGATCTCCGCCTACGTTCCCGGCGTACGCAACGGCGACCGGATCACGTTGCGCCAGCTCGCCGGGATGCGCAGCGGTCTGTTCCCGTACACCTCCGACCCGGGGTTCGTGAACGACCTCCTGAGCGACCCGTACCGCTCCTTCACCCCGCGGGAAGTGCTCGCGTACGGCATGAAGCACAAGAACACCTTCGAGCCGGATGCGCAGTTCCAGTACTCCAACTCCAACCTCGTCCTGCTCGGGCTGGTGATCGAGAAGGTCACCGGTCAGCGCCTCGACCGCGTCATCCACGAACGGGTGCTCCGCCCCGCCCGTCTCCACAACACGCTCTTCCCGACCGGAGCCGAGTTCCCCGAGCCGCACGCGCACGGCTACACCGACCAGACGCTCAGCGGCGAAACCGAGGACTCCACGGACTGGAACCCCAGCTGGGCCTGGGCCGCCGGCGCGATGATCTCCGACCTGCACGATCTGCGCCGCTGGGCCAAGGTCGTCGCCACCGGGGAGCTGCTGAGCCCTCAGACCCAGGCACAGCGGCTCATGACCCGGCCGACCGGATTCCCGGGGCTCAGCTACGGCCTCGGCATCTTCGAGACCGGCGGGTGGATCGGGCACAACGGGTCCCTGCCGGGGTACGAGACCGTCACCGTCTACCTGCCCGCGCAGAAGGCCACTCTGGTCATCATGATCAACACCGACTCGCTCAGCGGGGGCCAGGAGCCGTCCACGCTGCTCGCCCGAGCGGTTACTCGGATCGCCACGCCGGACCACGTCTACGACGGCAGCGCATCGCAGGGGCGTAACACCCCCTGATTTCACGCACCCGAGGCGTGACCACCGACTATCTGATCGCTGCCCTCACCGCAGGACTCCCCGCCCAGGTCGACTGCCCACCCCGCTTCGTCCGCCGCCGCCTCCCGGACAAGATCCCGCCTCGCCTTCCGGGCGGGCCCGAGTCGCCCAGCACCGGCACCCCGGCCCCGCCCCCAGCCCGCCACCTCCTCATGGAGTGCACCGACTGCGGCCGCCCCGGGCCAACCCGAAGCCCTCCCCGACGGCCTCTGCCGCCCCTGCCGCGCCACCCACTCCGCAGGCGGCCGACCCTCCCCCGACCCCGCCGAAATCGCCGCCGTCAAAGCCCACATGGCCAACCTCCGCGACCTGCTCAAGGCCCCCTAGATGCGAGCGGCCCCGGAGCATATGGGCGTGCGCTCCTCCGGCCCCTCCGCGATCATGACCCGATGAGCCCGATCAGCCAGGAAAACACCGACGTAAACGCAGCCATCGACGCCGAGCTCCAGCTGATGGACCCCGCCGTGCGCGCGTCACGTTCGCTCGCCGCGCGCCTCCTCGACCCGGAGTTCGTCGAGGTCGGGGCCTCGGGGCGGCGGTGGACGTACGAGGAGATGATCGCCGCTCTCCCCGAGCTGGACGGCGGGGGCGGAGAGGGTGACGGGGACGGGTCCCGGTTCGAGCCCTCCGGAATGGGCGGGGCCGTCCTGGCCCCCGGGATCGTGCATCTCACGTACGAGACCGTCTTCGACGGCCGCCGGGCCCGCCGCAGTTCCCTGTGGCGCAGGCGGAGCAACGAGACGTCATGGCGGATGTACTACCACCAGGCCACACCCGTCCCGGCCGGCGAGTGACCTGAGGCCGCCGCGAACCCTCACCCCAGCCCCTCCTCCACCAGCGCCGCCCACTGCGCCACCACCCGCTCCCGGCGGACCGTGTCGTCGGTGAGGAGGTTGGCGAGGCCCAGGCCGCGGGCCATGTCCAGGAGGCCCTGGACCGTTTCCCGGGTGCCGGGGCGGGACTCGTCCGCGCCGAGGAGTTCGACCGCGATGCGGTGGGTCTCGCGGCCCACCCGCGCCTCCAGTTCCGTGACGCGCGGCCGGAGTTGGGCCTCGTTGGAGGCGGCCACCCAGAGCTGGAGTGCCGCCCGGAACAGCGGGCCCGTATAGAGGTCCACCAGGGCCGCGACCACCTCGGCGCGGCCCTGGACGGGGAGCGCACGCAGGGCGGCGGAGCGTTCCTCGGCGACGTACTCCACCGCGCCGGTGAACAGGTCCTCGCGGGTCGGGAAGTGGTGCTGGGCCGCGCCGCGCGAGACGCCGGCCCGTTCGGCGACGACGGAGACGGTGGAGCCCGCCCAGCCGTGTTCGGCCAGGCAGGCCACCGCCGCCTCCAGGAGCCGTTGCCGCGTCGCCCGGCTGCGGTCCTGCTTGGGCGCGTGAGCAGCCCGGGGAGCAGAGGAGGAAGAGGTCACCGCACCCATGCCGGGTCCCGTCGTTCGAGGAAGGCCGTCATCCCCTCCCTCGCCTCGTCGGAGGCGAACAACGCGGCGGAGCGGGCGATGAGGTCTTCGGCGTACTGGTCGAAGCTCCTCAGCACCGTAGCCGTGACCAGCTCCTTCGATGCGGCCAGCCCCTGGGGCGAGGCCCGGCGCAGACCGTCCAGGACCGGGGCAAGCCCCTTCTCCACGTCCTCGGCAGCCACCGTGACCAGGCCGATCCTCGCCGCCTCCGCCGCGTCGAACCGCTCCCC
This sequence comes from Streptomyces globisporus, assembly GCA_014649555.1. GTDB lineage: Bacteria > Actinomycetota > Actinomycetes > Streptomycetales > Streptomycetaceae > Streptomyces > Streptomyces globisporus. The sequence continues at coordinate 1,240,136 of BMTG01000001.1, forward strand.
GGTGAGGTAGTAGCGGTTCGCCGCCGTGCGGTCCACGCGCGGGAGCAGGGTGAGGGAGATGACGGCCGGGGCCAGGCCAAGGCGGGACTCGGTGAGGGCGAAGGACGATCCCTCGCCCGCCACCGCGATGTCGCACGCCGCCAGCAGGCCCAGGCCGCCCGCCCGGACATGGCCGGTCACCCGGGCCACCACCGGCTTCGGCAGCGCCACGATCTCCCGCATCAGACCCACGAACGCCTCCGGGTCCGGCGGAGCCTTCAGATCCGCCCCGGCGCAGAACGTCGTCCCCGTGTGGGCCAGCACCACCGCCCGTACGGTGTCGTCGCCCGCACAGTCCGCCAGGGCGTCGCGCAATTCCCCCACCAGCGCCGCCGACAGCGCGTTGCGGTTGGCCGGGGAGTCCAGCGTCAGCGTCGCGATGCCCCGCTCCCCCGTCCGTACGATCAGGGTCACGTCCCGTCCGTCCTCTCCGTCTTCTCGGTCTTCTCGGTCTTCTCGGTCTTCTCGCGGTCGCGCAGCTCGCGCCGGAGGATCTTGCCCGAGGCCGCCCGGGGTACCGCCTGGATGAACTCGGCCCGCCGCACCTTCTTGTACGGGGAGACGCGCTCGGCGACGTACGCCATCACCTCGTCCTCCGTCAGGCCGTCCGCCCCCGGTCCCCGGACCAGGAACGCCTTCGGGACCTCGTTGCCCTCCGCGTCGTACACCCCGATCACCGCCGCGTCCGCGACCTCCTCGTGGGTGAGGAGCAGCGCCTCCAGTTCGGCGGGGGCCACCTGGTAACCCTTGTACTTGATCAGCTCCTTCACCCGGTCGACGACGTACAGCCAGCCGTCCTCGTCCACCCGGCCGACATCGCCCGTGTGCACCCAGCCGTCCTCGTCGATCATCGCGGCCGTGGCGTCCGCGCGGCCCAGGTAGCCCTTCATCACCTGCGGGCCCCGGATCAGGATCTCGCCGTCGACTCCCGGCTCCGCGTCCTTCGCCGGGTCCTCCAGCGACACGATCCGCATCTCGGTGTTCGGCAGCAGCTTGCCGACCGTGCCCGGCGGCGGCTGCTCGACGGAGAGCGGCACCACGTGCGTACCGGGCGACAGCTCCGTCATCCCGTACGCCTGCCGCACCGGCGGCACCCCCAGCCGGGCCGAACACGCCTCCGCCAGCTCGGCGTCCAGCGGGGCGGCGGCGCTGACGATGTACTGGAGCGAGGAGAGGTCGTACTCCCCGACCAGCGGGTGCTTCGCCAGCGCCAGCACGATCGGCGGAGCCACGTACAGGCCGGAGATGCGGTGCGTCTGGATGGCCTCCAGGAACTGCGCCAGATCGAAGCGGGGCAGCACGACGACCGTCGAGCCGCAGCGCAGCGGGACGTTCATCAGCGCCGTGAGGCCGTAGATGTGAAAGAACGGCAGCACCGCCAGGATGCGGTCGCCCTCGCCCATGGGGATGAACGGTCTCAGCTGCTCCAGGTTGGTCACGATCGACCGGTGCGTCAGCATCACGCCCTTCGGCGTGCCCGTCGTGCCGGAGCTGTACGGGAGGGCCGCCACGTCCTCACCGGGGTCGATCGCGATCTCCGGCTCGGGAGCCGTGGAGGACAGCATGTCCAGGATGGAGGTGTGGCCCTCCGCATGGTCGCAGACGTAGATTTCCCTTACCCCGCCCGTCAGTTCGGCCGCCCGGCGGGCCGTGGCCAGGAGCGGGGAGACTGTCACGATCCACTTCGCCCCGCTGTCCGCGAGCTGCTTGGCGAACTCCTCGGGCGTGGCCAGCGGGTGGACCGTGGTGACCGAGGCTCCGGCCCGGGTGGCCCCGTAGAAGACGGCGGGGTAGGCGATGGTGTTCGGGCTGTGCAGGGCGAGGACGTCGCCCTTCCTGAGCCCGGCCTCGGCGAGCGCGGCGGCGATCCGCCGGTGGAATCCGTCGAGTTGGGCGTACGTGAGGGACATGCCGTTCGTCCCGTCGATCAGGGCGACGGTGTCACCGAACCCGGCGGCCCCGCCGAGAACCGCGTCGTGGATGGGCGTGTCGAGTGCTGTTACGTCTGCGTACTCGCTGCGGAACACCATGGCGGTCCCCTGTCGTCGCGGTCGTCCGCGCCGCCCGGGTGGCGGCGCGGGACGCCGTGCGGGTGTGGAGTGTGGAGGTCAGAATCACCCCTGTGGGGGAGGGATGGGGAGGGGTCGGACGGGATCAGATCCCGGCGAACGGCCGGAACGGCCGGAACGGCTGGAACGGCTGGAACGGCCCGAACGGCTGGAACCGCTAGAACGGCTAGAACGGCTAGTACGACTTCGGCAGGCCCAGCGACTGGTGCGAGACGTAGTTCAGGATCATCTCCCGGCTGACCGGGGCTATCCGGGCCACCCGCGACGCGGTGATCAGGGACGCGAGGCCGTACTCCCGGGTCAGGCCGTTGCCTCCGAGCGTGTGCACCGCCTGGTCGACGGCCTTCACGCACGCCTCCCCGGCCGCGTACTTCGCCATGTTGGCCGCCTCGCCCGCCCCGATGTCGTCCCCCTCGTCGTACAGCCGGGCCGCCTTCTGCATCATCAGGCGCGACAGCTCCAGGTCGATGTGTGCCGTGGCGAGCGGGTGCGCGATGGCCTGGTGGGCGCCGATGGGGTCCTTCCAGACCTGGCGGGTGCGGGCGTACTCGACGGCCCTCCCCAGAGCGAAGCGGCCCATCCCGATGCCGAAGGCCGCCGTCATGATCCGCTCGGGGTTGAGCCCGGCGAAGAGCTGGAGCAGGCCCGCGTCCTCGTCGCCGACCAGGGCGTCCGCCGGCAGCCGTACGTCGTCGAGGACCAGCTCGAACTGCTTCTCCGGGGCGTGGAGTTCCATGTCGATCTGGTTCCGCCCGAAGCCGGGGGCCTCGCGCGGGACGATGAACAGGCAGGGCTTCAGCTTCCCCGAGCGGGCGTCCTCGGTGCGGCCGACGATCAGCGTGGCGTCGGCTATGTCGACGCCGGAGACGAAGACCTTGCGTCCCGTGAGGACCCAGTCGTCGCCGTCGCGGCGAGCGGTGGTGGTGATGCGGTGGGAGTTCGATCCGGCGTCGGGCTCGGTGATACCGAAGGCCATGGTGAGGCTTCCGTCGGCGAGGCCCGGAAGCCACGCCCGCTTCTGCTCCTCCGTACCGAAGCGGGCGATGACCGTGCCGCAGATCGCGGGCGACACGATCATCATCAGGAGCGGCGAGCCGGCCGCACCCAACTCCTCCAGCACGATGGAGAGTTCGGCCATGCCGCCGCCTCCTCCGCCGTACTCCTCGGGGAGGTTCACCCCGAGGTAGCCGAGCTTCGCGGCCTCCGCCCACAGTTCGTCGGTGTGCTTGCCCTCGCGGATGACGGTGGTCATGTAGTCGCGGCCGTACCGCTTCCCGAGGGCGGCGACGGCTGCGCGCAGGGCCTGGTGCTCTTCGGTTTCGAGGGCGGTGCGTGCGGTGCTCATGCGGTCTCCTCCGGTACGGGAACGGGTACGGGGGTGGCGGCCGGGTCCTCCTGGACCACGGCGAGCAGCGCGCCGACCTCGACCTGGTGGCCGGGCGCGGCGTGCAGGGCGGTGAGGGTGCCGGAGGCGGGCGCGAGGATGCGGTGTTCCATCTTCATCGCCTCCAGCCAGATCAGCGGCTGCCCGGCCTCGACGGTGGCCCCGGCGGCCAGGCCCTCCGCGAGGCGGACGACGGTGCCGGGCATCGGGGCGAGCAGGGAGCCGGGGGCGGCGTGCGTGGCGGGGTCGGTGAAGCGGGGCAGGGCGGTGAAGGTGTACGAGGCGTCGGTGGCATCCACGTGGACCCGGTCGCCGTGGGTGGTGATGGTGAAGTGCCTCGCCACGCCCTCGACTTCGAGCGTGACGCGGTCGGGGGTGGCGTTCAGGACCCGGGTGCCGGGGGTCTCGTGCGGTTCCGGGACTCCGGTGCGCGGGGTGCGGTAGGCGACCTCGTGTTCCGTGCCGTCGGGTTCGCTGCGGTAGCGCTTGCGCTGGGGCTGCGACGGCACGTTGCGCCAGGCTCCGAAACGGGCCGGGGCGGGGCCTCCGGGGTGCGTGGGACGTACGGCTTCCGGACCCCGTAGGGCTTCCGCCAGGGTCGCGGCGAGGGCGGCCGTGGCGGCGTCCCGGTCGGCTCCCGGGGCGGTCAGCTCCGCCAGGTGCCGGTCGTAGAAGCCGGTGTCCAGGCGGGCGGCCGCGAAGTCCGGGTGGCGGAGCGAGCGTACGAGCAGGTCGCGGTTGGTGACCGGGCCGTGGATGCGGGCTCGCACCAGCGCGCGGGCCAGCAGGCGGACGGCCTCGGTACGGGTCGGGGCGTGGGCGATCACCTTGGCGATCATCGGGTCGTAGTGCACGCCGATCGTGTCGCCGCCGGTGTATCCGGTGTCCAGGCGCAGGCCGGGGCCCTCCGGCACCTCCAGGGTGTGCAGTGCGCCGGTCTGCGGCTGCCAGTCGCGGGCCGGGTCCTCGGCGTAGAGCCGGGCCTCCACGGCGTGGCCGGAAGGCTGCGGGGGCTCGGGGGCCGGCAGCGGTTCGCCTTCCGCCACGCGCAGTTGCAGGGCGACGAGGTCGAGCCCGAACACGGCTTCCGTGACCGGGTGTTCGACCTGGAGGCGGGTGTTCATCTCCAGGAAGTACGGGCGGCCCTCGGCGGAGACCAGGAACTCCACGGTGCCCGCGCCCCGGTAGCCGACCGCCCGGGCCGCCGCCACCGCCGCCTCGTGCAGCCGGTCGCGCAGCCCGTCGTCCAGGCCGGGCGCCGGGGCCTCCTCGACGACCTTCTGGTGGCGGCGCTGGAGCGAGCAGTCCCGGGTGCCGAGCGCCCACACGGTGTCGTGCGCGTCCGCCATCACCTGGACCTCGACGTGCCGGCCGCGCTCCACGTACGGCTCGGCGAACACCTCCCCGTCCCCGAAGGCGGAGGCGGCTTCGGCGGCGGCCGCCAGCAACTCGCCTGGCAGTGCGTTGAGTTCGCGGACAATCCGCATGCCGCGGCCGCCGCCGCCCGCCGCCGCCTTCAGCAGCAGCGGCAGGTCCTCGGGGCCCGCCGTCGCCGGGTCCACCGGGGCCAGCAGCGGCACCCCGGCCCCCGCCATCAGCTCCTTGGCCCGGGTCTTGGAGGCCATCAGCTCGATCGCCTTCACCGGCGGGCCCACCCACACGAGCCCCGCGTCCTGCACGGCGGCGGCGAAGGCGGCGTTCTCGGAGAGGAAGCCGTAGCCGGGGTGCACGGCGTCCGCCCCGGCGGCCCGCGCGGCGGCCACGACGAGGTCGCCGCGCAGATACGTGTCGGAGGGGGCCGCGCCCGGCAGCCGTACGGCGAGGTCCGCCTCCCGTACGTGCAGGGCGTCGGCGTCCACGTCGGAGTACACGGCGACCGTGGTGATGCCCAGGTCGCGGCAGGTACGGAAGATCCGGCAGGCGATCTCGCCCCGGTTGGCGACGAGCAGGGTATGGATCACGTCACTCCTCATGGGCGGGTCACATCCGGAAGACGCCGAAGCCGCCACGGGCGCCCTCGACCGGTGCGGTGTGGATCGCGGACAGGCACATCCCGAGGACGGTCCGGGTGTCGCGCGGGTCGATGACCCCGTCGTCGTACAGCCGCCCGGACAGGAACATCGGCAGCGACTCCGCCTCGATCTGCTGCTCCACCATCGCGCGCAGCCCGGCGTCCGCCTCGTCGTCGTACGGCTGCCCCTTCGCGGCGGCCGAGGCGCGGGCGACGATGGAGAGGACGCCCGCGAGCTGCTGCGGGCCCATGACGGCGGACTTGCTGCTGGGCCAGGCGAAGAGGAAGCGCGGATCGTAGGCGCGGCCGCACATGCCGTAGTGCCCGGCCCCGTAGGACGCGCCCATCAGGACCGACAGATGCGGGACCTTCGAGTTCGCCACCGCGTTGATCATCATCGCGCCGTGCTTGATGATGCCGCCCTGTTCGTACTCCTTGCCGACCATGTAGCCGGTGGTGTTGTGCAGGAAGAGGAGCGGGATGTCGCGCTGGTTGGCGAGCTGGATGAACTGCGCGGCCTTCTGCGACTCCTCGCTGAACAGCACCCCCTGGGCGTTGGCGAGGATGCCGACCGGATAGCCGTGCAGCCGCGCCCAGCCGGTCACCAGACTCGGCCCGTACAGCGGCTTGAAGGTGTCGAAGTCCGAGCCGTCGACCAGGCGGGCGATGACCTCGCGCGGGTCGAACGGGGCCTTCAGGTCGCCGGGGACGATGCCGAGCAGCTCCTCCTCGTCGTACTTCGGCGGCTCGGCTGGGCCCTGATCGGTCTGCGCTTTACGCCAGTTGAGCCGGGCGACGATCCGGCGGGCCTGGCGGATCGCGTCGTGCTCGTCCACGGCGAAGTGGTCGGCGAGCCCCGATGTACGGGCGTGCATCTCGGCCCCGCCGAGGGACTCGTCGTCGCTCTCCTCGCCGGTGGCCATCTTCACCAGGGGCGGTCCGCCGAGGAAGACCTTGGACTGCTCCTTGATCATCACGGTGTGGTCGGACATGCCGGGGACGTACGCGCCTCCGGCGGTGGAGTTGCCGAACACGACGGCCACGGTGGGGATTCCGGCGGCGGAGAGCCGGGTGAGGTCCCGGAAGAGTGCACCGCCGGGGATGAAGATCTCCTTCTGGGAGGGCAGGTCGGCCCCGCCCGACTCCACCAGGCTGATCACGGGGAGCCGGTTGGCGAAGGCGATCTCGTTGGCGCGCAGGGCCTTCTTCAGCGTCCAGGGGTTCGACGCCCCGCCGCGAACGGTCGGGTCGTTGGCGGTGATCAGGCATTCGACGCCCTCGACCACCCCGATTCCGGTGACGAGCGAGGCCCCGACCGCGTAATCGCTGCCCCAGGCGGCCAGCGGCGACAGCTCCAGGAACGGGGTGTCGGGGTCGACGAGCAGCTCGATCCGCTCGCGGGCCGGGAGCTTGCCGCGCTTGCGGTGCCGGGTCACGTACTTCTCGCCGCCGCCCGCAAGCGCCTGGGCGTGCGCGGTCTCCAGCTCGGCGAGCTTCTCCACCATGGTGGACCGATTCGCCGCGTATTCGGGGCTGTTGGTGTCGAGCGCGGTGGGCAGGACGGTCATGCGGTCACCTCCGGGCCATCGATGCCTTCGAGCAGGGCCACGGGGATCGGCAGCCACCGGGACCGCAGCCACTCCCCCAGCGCCTTGGCCTGCGGGTCGAAGCGGGCCTGGGCGGCGACGCCTTCGCCCAGGAGTCCGTGCACGGTGAAGTTCAGGGCACGGAGGTTGGGCAGGACATGGCGGACGACGGTCACGTCGGCCGTCTCCGGCAGGAGTTCCTTGAACCGCTCGACGCTCAGCTCGTGCGCCAGCCACCGCCAGGCGTCGCCGTCGCGCACCCAGACACCCACGTTGGCGTCGCCGCCCTTGTCGCCGCTGCGCGCGCCCGCGATCAGACCGAGAGGGGCGCGGCGGGTGGGGGTGCCGGAGGGGTACGGGCCGGGGAGCGGCGGTTCCTCGGCCTCGGCCAACTCCTGGGTGCGGAAGGCTGGTTCGATCACCTCGCGGGTCCCGTCCGGCAGTACGGCGATGTGCTCGACCTCGGCCGCCGGTACGGGCCGGGCCTCGAACACCCCGTAGGGCGCGCCCTTTCCGGGCGGGGCGGTGACGTGGAAGCCCGGGTAGCTGCCGAGGGCCAGCTCGATGGCAGCCCCGGAGACGGTGCGGCCGACCGCATCGGCGTCCTGGTCGCGGACGACGAGCCGGAGCAGGGCGCTGGCCCGTTCCTCGGTGTCGGCGTCGGTGTGGTCGGTACGGGCCAGCTCCCAGCGCACCTCGGCGGGCGGGCGGGCGCCGCCGCGCTCCAGGGCGTCGGCGAACTGGGCCTTCACCAGGTCGGCCTTGGCCTCGATGTCGAGTCCGGTGAGGACGAAGACGACCTCGTTGCGCCAGCCGCCGAGCCGGGTGAGCCCGGCCTTGAGGGTGGGCGGCGGGGCCTCGCCGCGTACGCCGTCGATGCGGACCCGGTCCGGGCCGTCGGGCGTGAGGCGCACGGTGTCGAGGCGGGCGGTGGCGTCGGGGCCCGCGTACCGGGCTCCGCCGGTCTCGTACAGGAGTTGGGCGGTGACGGTGGAGAGGTCGACGACCCCGCCCGTACCGTCGTGCTTGGTGATGACGGACGAGCCGTCGGCGTGGATCTCGGCGAGCGGGAAGCCGGGGCGGCGGAGACGGGCGGGGTCGTGCTCGCCGAAGAAGGCGTGGTTCCCGCCGGTCGCCTGCGTACCGCACTCCAGGACGTGCCCGGCGACCACGGCCCCCGCGAGCGCGTCCAGGTCGTCCGGGCCCCAGCCGAAGTGGGCGGCGGCGGGCCCGGTGACCAGGGCCGCGTCGGTGACCCGGCCGGTGACGACGACATCGGCCCCGGCCCGCAGGCAGGCGGCGATCCCGGAGCCGCCGAGGTAGGCGTTGGCGGTGAGGAAGCCGTCCGGGATGGGGAGGCTGTCGCCCTCTACGTGGGCCACGGTGACGGGCACGCCGGCCTTGTCCGCCAACTGCCGTACGGCGTCGGCGAGTCCGGCCGGGTTGAGGCCGCCCGCGTTGGCGACGATCTTCACCCCGCGCTCATGGGCGAGGCCGAGCCCGTCCTCCAACTGGCTCAGGAAGGTGGTGGCGTAGCCCTTCTGCGGGTCCTTGAGGCGGCTGCGGCCGAGGATGAGCATGGTCAGCTCGGCGAGGTAGTCGCCGGTGAGGATGTCGAGGGGGCCGCCGGTGAGCATCTCGCGGAGGGCGTCGAAGCGGTCGCCGTAGAAGCCGGAGGCGTTGCCGATGCGGAGGACGGGGGCGGTCATCGGCCACCTCGTTCGGCCTGCTCCGCGCGCGGCAGCCGGCCCGGTCCCGGCGGGCCGGCGAAGGCCTGGGCGATGGAGAGCCACTGGTCGGCCTCGCGGCCCTCGGCGGTGACCGCGAGGTCGGAGCGGTGGGCGCGCTGGGTGACCAGGAGGCAGAAGTCGAGGAGCGGGCCGGTGATCCGCTGGGCGGCGCCCTCGGGCCCGTAGGCGATCATCTCCCCGTCCGGGACGTGGAGTTCGACGCGGAACTCCTCATCGGGCGCGGTGATCCCGCGTACCGCGTAGGCGTAGTTCCGGGCCCGTACGCCGATCCGGGCCACATGACGGAGCCGGGCGGTCGGGGTCCGGGTCACACCCAGTGCGTCGGCGATGTCCTGGCCGTGGGCCCAGGTCTCCATGAGCCGGGCGGTCGCCATGGACGCGACGCTCATCGGCGGCCCGTACCAGGGGATCCGGGTGCCGGCCGGGGCGTCGCGGAGGACCCTGTCGAGCCGCGCCCGGCCCTCGCGCCAGCGGGCGAGCAGGGCGTCCGGGGCATGGGCGGCGACGAGGGCGTCGGCCGCCTCGTCGACGAAGGCCTCGGGGGCGGCCAGGGCCTTGGCGACCTCGTCGCCGAACCGGTCGGGCTCGGTGGCGGCCAGCAGGGCGACCTCGTCGGTCCAGCTGAGATGGGCGATCTGATGGGCGACGGTCCACCGGTCGGCGGGCGTCGGGCCGCGCCAGCCCGGTTCACCCAACTCCCCGACAAGTTCGTCGAGTTCGTCGCTCTCCTCGCGCAGATCGTCGATCACGGCTACGGCAGCGGACACGTGCGCTCCCCTCGGGACCGGGTGTGGTGCCCAGGAGCATGGCAGTGCACCGGGAAACAATCAAGCGCGCTTGCATGATTTTCTGCCCGGGGTGTGGGGGGCGCTCGGCGCGCCACCCCGGCCGCCCTCATGCGCCGCCCATGGCCCCCTTCGCCATCTGCTCGGTGGTGCTGGCCCCGTCGAGCGCCTCACGCACGATGTCGGCGTGACCGCTGTGGTGGGCGATCTCGCGGAACACGTGCAGCAGCACGTGGCGGACGGTCCAGACGACGGGCTGCGGCGGCGACCAGGGGTAGCGCGGCAGCGTGACCTCCCGGTCGAGATCGGCCTCCTCGCGGACCGCGCGGTCGAACGCCGCCGCCGCGGCGTGGAAGGCCTCGACGTGGGCGGCGAGGGTTTCGTCGTCGGTCATCCGGTTGCCGTCCGGGTCGAGGTCGGCCCAGCCGACCTCGGGGGCGGCGGTGCCGTCGATCACGGACAGCCAGCTGCGCTGCACGTCGGCGAGGTGCTTGACGATGCCGCCGAGGGTCAGCTCGCTGACCGTCGAACGGGTGCGGGCCTGCTCGTCGGTGAGCCCGGCGACGGTGTAGAGGAAGTTGGTGCGCTGGTCGGCGACCAGGACCAGCAGGTCATGGCGTTCACCGGCGTCCGGCCCGCTGTCGGTCGATGCGGTCGGTTTCATGGCGCTGCCTCCTGGAGGGCGGAACCGTGCGGTACGGGACTCGATCCGGCGACTGTAGGCGGCGGCGCCGTACGGACGAGGGCATTCCGGCGGCGGCGGGGCGGCGGCCCGCGTTAGCCTCCGTCGATGACTGCCGAAACACGCGCGGTGACCGTCCTGTTCGAGGCCGACAAGCTGATCCTGGAGCTCCACCACGACACCGAGGGCGCGTACCACGTCTTTCCCGGCGGCGGCCCGGGCGAAGGCGCCGGGGGCTCCGTCGGCGTACCGCGCGTCGCCCTGTCGCTGGCGGAGGCCCTGCACGCCCGCATCCGGCCCGCCGGGACGGCGGAGGCGGTGCTGCGCGCCTGGGCGCAGGGCGCGGCGCCGCAGGGTCCGGTGGCCCTGGTCGACCCGGCGGCGGTTCCGCCGGTACGGGTGCGGGCCGGGGCGGTCGTCATCCGCGCCGGGGCCGTGCTGCTGATCCGGTTCACCGAGGAGGGCGGCGGGTCGCACTACGAGATTCCGGGCGGCGGGGTCGAGACGGGCGAGACACTGGGAGCGGCCGTCCTGCGGGAGCTGGGCGAGGAGACCGGCCTGGCCGGGACCGTCGGGCCCGAGGTCGCCCGGGTCTGGAAGGACGGCCGGCACGAGCACTACTTCCTCGTGTCCGCGACCGGCGAGGTCGGCCCGCCCGAGACGCTGGACAACTACGGCGGCACCCCGGTCTGGGAGCCGGTGGAGCGCCTGCCCGTCACCCCGCTGTGGCCCCGGCGGCTGTCCTGGCGCATCGAGCACTGGCACCGGACGGGATGGCCCGGGCGCCCGGCGGAACTGGCCGACTCCATCACGGAGCTGGGGCCGCCGTGCGGGTGGTGAGGGGCGGACGCCTGGGTTCGCGGTTTACCACCCTGCCCTACGCGCGGCAGAGGCCGTACAAGCTGATCCGGCGTGGCACGGCATGGACCGTCGTCGCCCGCCGAGGTCTCTCCCGGGCCGGGCGACCGCGCCTCACGCCTCGCGTCGTGGCGCCGACCCCGACCGGCTGCGCACCGCGCCGATGCTCGCCCCGATGACCAGGGCGATGGCGAGGGCATCCGTCGTGGAGAGGGCCTGGTCCAGGATCAGGAAGCCCGCACCGGCGGCGATGGCCGGCTCCAGGCTCATCATCACGGCGAACGTGGGCGCCGGCAGCCGACGCAGGGCCATCAGCTCCAGGGTGTACGGGAGGACCGAGCTGAGGACCGCCACCGCCGCGCCGAGCGCCACCGTGGACGGGACCGTGAGCTTCGCCCCGGACTCGATGATGCCGAGCGGCAGCGAGAGGACCGCGGCGACCACCATCGCCAGCGCGAGCCCGTCCGCCTGCGGGAAGCGGCGGCCGGTGCGGGCACTGAAGACGATGTACGCCGCCCACATCGCCCCGGCCCCCAGGGCGAAGGCCGCGCCGACCGGGTCGAGGCGGTCGAAGCCGCCGCCGCCCAGCAGCACGACGCCGACGAGGGCGAGCCCGGCCCACAGGACGTTGATCAGGCGGCGGGAGGCGAACACCGAGAGGGCGAGCGGGCCGAGCACCTCCAGGGTGACGGCGATACCGAGCGGGATCCGGTCCAGCGCCAGATAGAAGAGCGTGTTCATGCCGCCCATCGCGACACCGAAGGCCAGCACCGTGCCCCAGTCCGCACGCGAGTGGCCGCGCAGCTTCGGGCGGCAGATCACCAGCAGGATCAGCGCGGCGGCCACCAGCCGCAGGGTGACGACGCCCAGCGCACCCGCCTTCGGCATCAGCAGCGCCGCGACCGCCGAGCCGAACTGGACGGACAGGCCGCCGGCGACCACCAGCGCGATCGGCGCCAGCGCCGCCCGGCGGTCGGACCAGGACCGTCCGGCGCCTTCGAGTGCCGTCACCGCTTCGGGTACGGCGACGGCTGCGGCGGCCGGTTCGGCGGCGCTGCGCTGGTCGTTCACGGGGGGCCTTCCGGGGACGAGCGGGTAAGTGCACTGTAATGCACTGGACGGTACAGGATGACGAACTGTGTCCGCCATGGGTTTCCCTTCACCGTAAGGACGCCCGCGCGTTCCGTGAAATGCCGATCACGCTCTCGTTATGCTTCCGGCGCATGAGCGAGGAACCGACCACGGGCCGCCCCGTGGAACTCCGGCATCTGCGGGCCTTCCTCGCGGTCGCCGACGAGCTCAACATCACGCGCGCCGCCGCCCGCCTCCGGCTGACCCAGCCTGCCGTGTCCCGCACCCTCGCCGCGCTGGAGCGGCATCTCGGGGTCCGGCTCGTCGACCGTTCCACCCACCACCTCGCCCTCACCCCCGACGGCGTCGCCTTCCGCGACAAGGCCGCCGCCGCGGTCGCCGCCTTCGACGAGGCGCTCGACCCCGGGCGGCTGCGCACCTGGCCGCTGCGGCTCGGGCACGCCTGGTCCGCGTTCGGGCCGTACACCACACCGCTGCTGCGGACCTGGCAGGAACGCTTCCCGGGCACCCCGCTGGAGCTGCTCCGGATCGACGACCGCACCGCCGGGCTGACCCGGGGCGAGGTCGACGCGGCGCTGCTGCGCGGGCCGGTGGACGCGCCGGGGCTGGTCGCCGAGGTGCTGTTCACCGAGGTACGGGTGGCGGCGGTGACCGCGGACGGGCCGCTCGCGGCGCGCACCTCGCTCGAACTCGCCGACCTCGCGGACGGCCCGGTCGTCCTGAACACCGTCTCCGGCACGACCACCGTGGACCTGTGGCCGCCGCACGCCCGCCCGGCCGCCACCCTCACCGTCGGCAACACCGACGACTGGCTCACCGCCATCGCCGCCGGGCGCGGCAGCGGGGTGTCCACCGCGTCGACCGCGGACCTGCACCCGCACGCGGGGGTCTCCTACGTCCCGCTCGACGACGCCCCGGCCGTCCCGGTCCTCCTCGCCCGCCGCGACGCCCCCGGGCACCCGGCCCTCCCCCAACTGGCTTCCCTGGCCCGGGAGATCGTCGCGCGGGGGTGAGGAGCCCGGGGGCGGGAAGCCCGGGGCCGGGAAGCCCGGGGGCGAGGAGCGCGGGTGCTCAGGGGGCCACGCAGCTCGCGGGCGGCGGCGGGTTGAACCGCGACCTGGCCATCAGGGCCCACCGGTGGGGAACGGCCCGATCGATCGTCACCACGCGTTCGACGTCGAACTCGATCCTCCTCAGGGCCCCCGGCAGCGCGGCGCGGCGGTCCGGATCCCAGTCGATGCGGGCACGCCCGGTCAGCTGGAGCGTGTGGCCCCGTTCCCAGTCGAGGAAGAGCAGTCCGCACGCCGCGTCCAGCGAGAGGTTCCCCAGGGTCATGTAGAAGGAGTTCCCCGGGTAGTCCGGCCAGGAGAGCCTGCGGGGGCCTTCGACCGTCACGAAGCCCGGTTCGCCGCCGCGGTGCGAGGCGTCGGCCCCGTGGCCGGGCGCGCGGCTGGCGATGAAGAAGGTGTCCGCCTCCGCGATCCACTGCCGCCCCTGCCGGCCCAGCTCGTGACGCACGGCCGCGGGGGCGTCTCCGACGGGCGCGTCGGACTCCACCAGCTCCCGCTGCTGAAGGTACTTGGGGCAGTTTCCCAGCACCTGCTCCGTGGCGATACGGAGTCGGCCGCCCTGCCGCCGTGCCACCCCGCTCAGCCTGATCCGCCGGATCGTTCGGGGGTCCAGCGCGAGGACGCCCAGATCGCGCGGAGCGGTGAAGGCGTCGGCCAGGGGGTCGCCGGGAACCGGTGCGGCGTCGACCACGACCTGGTGCGGATCGACCGTGTCGACGAAGCCGGCGGCGCCGGTGAGGACGGAGGCCCAGACCGCACCGTCGGCGTCGGCCGCCCCGAGGAACAGCATGCGCTGCTCCCGCAGGAACGCGGCGAACCCCGGCCGGACGGTGTTGTCGAACATGGGCGACCCCCAGCCCGGGTGCCCTTCACCCGCCCGTCGCTGAACGGCCTGTTCGCCCTCGTGGTGAGGCGATCTGATCATTTCGGTCTCCTCGTACGGGAGGGAGCGGCCGTCGCAGGCGGGGCCGGGCGGGCGTGAGCGACGCTAACGGCGACATCTCCGCGGCTGTTGACCAATCGCGCATGCTTCCTGCCCGAGTTGCGCCCTTTCGGGGTCCGGCGGAAGCGGCCCATCAAAGGTTTCGATGGGCCGTAGAAAACCAGCATGCGGGTATGTTCCCATGCTCACGGATCCACGGAAGGCACGGAAGAGAGCCACCGCCCAGGCGGCATCCGGTCGCAACGAAGCGGCCGACGCATACGCCCGGGCACCGCACTTCGGGCAGGTAACGGGGGAACTCATGCTGCGCACCAGTGAACCGGACAGACAGCTGGCGGCAACCGGCCGCACGAGACGGGACGTACGGATGGACACCGCTCCGGGCGCCGTCGCCGAGCAGGGCGAGGAACTCGCCGGGACGACGGTCAGCCGGCGTTTCGGCGAGGCGTGGGTCTGCGTGGTGGAGGCGGGCCCGGGCGAGGTGAGCAGGCCGGGGCGGGCGGGACCGGCGGCCGAGACCTACCTGCGGGTGTTACGTCCGCTGGTGGGAGAGGTCCATGTGGAACAGGACGGCCGCCGCGCGGTCGCCTGCAGCTCCCAGCTCGTCTGCTACGACAGTTCCCGTCCGCACCGGATCTCCGTGCCGGAGGACCTCCGCATGGTGACGCTCGCGCTGCCCCACCGCTCGATCGGCCTCACGCCCAAGGAGTCGGACCTGCTCACCGCGAGGGTGTGGCACGGTTCCCAGGGGCTCGGCGCCCTGATGTCGGAGCTGCTCGCCGGGCTGGAGCGGTACGGCGAGGAGGTCGACACCGCGATCGACCTGCTCGGCGGCAGCGTCGCGGGGCTGGCGGGCGCTCTGTTCGCCGAGCGCATCCGCAGTGCGGCGGCCGCGTCGGGCGTCGGCCGCCAGACCCTGATGGTGCATGTGCAGGCCTTCATCCGCGACAACATCGCGGTCCCGGAGCTGAGCCCGGTGACCGTGGCCCAGCAGCACAATGTCTCTCTGCGCTATCTGCAGAAGATCTTCAACGAGCACAACACCAGCCCCGCGCGGTGGATCCGGGACGAGCGGCTCGCCCGCTGCCGTTGCGAACTCGCCGATCCCGGCCTCGCCCATCTCTCCATCGCGGCGATCGGCGAGCGCTCGGGTTTCTACGGGGCCTCGCACTTCAGCCGGCTGTTCCGGGACCGCTACGGCGTCACACCCCGGGAGTACCGCAAGACCATGCGCCCGTCGGCTCTCACCGCCTGACGCCCCGCGCCGCTCCTTCCCTCCCTCACGCCGTACCGGTCACGCGGTCCGGCGTGCCATCACCGCTGCGAAAGGTGAAACGTTGACCAGCTTCGAATTCCCCGGTGAGTACTACGAGATCATGCGTCGGGACTTCCGGAACCTCGCCGCCGAGACGGAGTTCCTGGCCTCCTGCGCTCCCCCCGGCAGCCGGGTCCTCGACCTCGGCTCCGGAACCGGCACCAACCTGCGCCGACTGGGCGAACTCGGTTACTCCTGCGTGGGGGTGGACCAGAGCGCGAGCTTCGTGGAGTACGCCCGGCGGGCGGGCGGCGAGGGCGTGGAGTATGTGCACGGCCGGGCCGAGGATTTCGCGACGGACCGCCGTTTCGACCTGGTCTACAGCCTCTTCATGACCCTCAACCACCTGCCGCACGACAAGCTGCGGACCGTGCTGGAGACGACGCGGTGCCACCTGGCGCCCGAGGGCAGGCTCGTCCTGGAATTCGGCCACCTGCTGAACTTCGTCGAGAGCTACCAGCAGCACACCGTCGCCCACCACCGCGGCGACGACATCCTCATCACCCGGCTCGCCCGCCAGTCGGTCAACCCGCACGCGGCGACCTGGCGCAACGAGGAGACGCTGCTGGTGCGCGACGCCGACGGCCAGGTGTCCCTGTACGACAACTTCTTCGACCAGTCCGTCCTCACCGGGCCCGAGGTGCGCGGCCTGCTCGCCGAGGCGGGGTTCACCGTCACCGCCGAGTACGGCGGGTTCCGCAAGGAGCCCGCCCCCGGCCACGGCCGCGGGCCGCTGGTGATCATCGCCGCCCCCACCCCGAAGGAAGCGATATGACGACCACCGACGTCTCTTTCCTCGACGGCGGGCCCGCCGTCCCCACGGAGGTCCGCGACCTCGGCGAGACCCTGGTCCGGGCGGCGGGGACCACCGCATCGACCGGCATCTGCTTCGTGGGCGACGACGGCTCCGAGACGGTTCTGACCTACCCGGAACTGCTGGACGGTGCGGCCCGGCTCCTCGGCGGTCTGCGTGCGGCGGGCGTCGTGCCCGGCGAGACGGTCCTCCTCCAGGTCGCCGAACCCCCGGCACTGCTGACCGCCTTCTGGGCCTGTGTGCTGGGCGGCTTCGTCCCCATGCCGGTCAACGCCGGCGCCACCGCGGACCAGCGGGCCACCGCGCCCGAGCTGCTCCAGCGGGTGTGGCAGGGGTACGGGAGGCCGAAGGTCCTCACCGGCCCCGGCCAGGAGATCGCCCCGGCCGTCGCCGCCGACCCGCAGTGGCCGCAGGCCCTGCTCGGGGAAACGGACCGGCTCGGTTCCGGCGCACCCGAGAGCGCCTGGCACCGGGCGGCGCCGGACGATCCCGCCGTCCTGCTGCTCACCTCGGGCAGCACCGGTGTGCCCAAGGCCGTCACCCTCACCCACCGCAACGTGCTGAGCCGCACGTCCGCCACGGTGCGGCTGAACCGGCTGGGGGCAACGACCCGCAGCTTCAACTGGATGCCCCTCGACCATGTCGGCGGGCTGGTCATGTTCCACGTACGCGATGTCTACCTCGGCTGCTACCAGGTGCACGCCGGGATCGAGTGGGTGCTCGGGGACCCACTGCGCTGGCTGGAGGGCGTCGACCGGCACCGCGCCGACACCACCTGGGCCCCCAACTTCGCCTTCGGCCTGATCAACGACCTGGCGGACCGGCTGGCGGGGCGTCCGTGGGACCTGAGCTGTCTGCGGTACATCATGAACGGCGGCGAGGCCGTCCGCAGCGGCGTGGTGCGGCGCTTCCTGGAGCTGCTGGCCCCCCTCGGGCTGCCCCGGGACGCGATGTGGCCGGGGTGGGGCATGTCCGAGACGTCCGCGGGGGTGGCCGACTGCGAGTTCTGGGCCGTGAACGCGGGTGACGACCGGTACGTGCCGGTGGGACGGCCGCAGCCGGGCACATCCCTGCGCGTGGTCGACGAGCGCAACCGGATCGTTCCCGTGGGCACGACGGGCCTGTTGCAGGTCAGCGGGGCGAGTGTGACCTCGGGGTACTACCGCAACCCCGGGCAGAACCGGCAGTCCTTCACGGACGGCTGGTTCCGGACCGGGGATCTCGCCTATGTGCGGGACGGCATTCTCACGGTGACCGGCCGTGCGGACGACGTGATCCAGCTCGGCGGCGTCACCTATCACGGGCACGAGATCGAGGCCCGGGTGGAGGAGCTGGACGTGGTCGTGCCGTCCTACACCGTCGCCTGCCCGGTGACCGGGCCGGAGTCGGGCACCGAGGAACTCGCGGTCTTCTTCCACCCGCGCGCCGGGACGGATCCGGCCGAAGCCGCCCGGACGGTCCGTGACCAACTGGCCCGGACGCTGGGCGTGACCGTGGCCCACACGGTGCCGGTGGGCAGGGAGGACGTGCCGAAGACGGGTATCGGCAAGCTCCGACGGGCCCAGCTGCGGGAGCAGTTCGAGGCTGCGGGCGCGGCCGGCTTCTCGGCGGAACCGGCTCCGGTGGGCTGATCCGGCGGCAGAGCCCGGGTGGGGCCCACGACTCAGGTCGCGGGCCCCACCCGGCGTTTCGGTGCGGGCACCCCGGGGCGCTCTCGACGTGTTCGTGTGGTGGCCCCCCGGCCGTCACGCGTCGGCGGTCCCCGCGCGGGTTTCGCGGTTGCGGACGTAGTGGCGGGCCACCTTGGCGCGGTTTCCGCACAGCGCCATGGAGCACCAGCGGCGGGTGCCGTTGCGGGACGTGTCGACGAAGTGCCGGATGCAGTCCGGCTGGGCGCACCGGCGGATCCGGTCCGGGGCGGTGTCGAGGAGCCGCAGGTAGTCGCGGGCGGCCAGCCAGGCCGCGCCCCAGGAAGGATCGGCGAACTCGGCCTCCTCGCCCGGCCCTTCCGGGGTCAGGACCAGCCGGACCCGGCCGTGCTCCAGCACCTCGTCGAGGCTCTTGGCGGCGGCGGGCGAGCGGGGGTCGGCGAAGACCGCGGCGATCGCCGACCGGGTCCGTACCAGCGCCTCGGCGGCCGGGGCGTCGGCGGGGAAGCGGTCGCCCAGGCCGTGGCCGTCGAGCCAGGTCCGCAGGCCGGGCAGGGAGTCCAGCAGGTCGTGCCGGCGCCCGTCGGCCTTCCAGAGCGTGTTCAGCAGGTCGACGGCGACAGGTTCGCCGACGAACGGGCGGGGGTCGGTCAGGGCCATGGCGCATCCCTCCGGGCCGTACCGATGTGCACTAACCCTTCAAGTGTACTTGAGCGGTTGCAAACCCTCTCTCTAACTTCTAAAGTCACGTTTGACAGTTAGCCAAGGGGGAGTGCCTGGAGCTCACGGAGACCGCACGCAGACGTGTCAGATCACGTGCGCGTTCACGCGACAGCCACGGACCGACCGTCCCTAACGTGAGGGAGCGCGGACGCCGGACCACCCGCGACGACATGCGCGGCACGGCACCGGAGCCGTTCGCCGAGAACCGGCAACAGGCACGCATAGGAGGCTTTCCATGACCATCTCTCAGACCACGCCCACCGCCGCGGAGACCGAGCGGGAAACCCTGACCGCCGGGACGATCCTGGCCCGCGCCGAAGCCGCGGCACCGCGACTGCGCGAACTCTCCGAGGAGATCGAGCGCGGCCGGCGCCTCCCGGAGGAAGCGGTCCGACTGGTGCGCGGAACCGGCGTGTTCCGGATCGGCATGCGCGAGGAATGGGGCGGTCCCGAGCTGACCTTCTCGGAGCAGACCCGGGTGATCGAGGCGCTCTCCTACGGTGACTCGGCGGCGGGCTGGTGCGCCATGATCGGCATGGACACCTGGATCTACGCCGGCTACCTCGACGAGACCGTGGTCAAGGAGATGCTGGCCGACGCCGACGCGATAACCGCCGGGCTCATCTTCCCGGTCGGCCGGGCGGACCGGGTCCCGGGCGGCTACCGGGTGACGGGCCGCTGGCCGTTCGGCAGCGGCATCACGCACGCCGACTGGGTCGTCGGCGGCTGCGTCGTCCACAGCGACGGCGTCCCGGAGCCGGGCGAGGACGGCGCCCCGGTGAACTGGCGGCTGATGCTCGTACGCCGCGAGGAGGTCGAGACCGTCGACACCTGGCACACCCACGGCCTGGCCGGCAGCGGCAGCACGGACTACCGGGTGACGGACCACTTCGTCCCCGAGGACCGCACCTTCGACTTCACCACCCCCCGCGACTCCAGCCCGTTCTCCGCACCCGACGCCTTCCTCGGCAACGTGCCGGGCGTGCCGCTCGGCGTGGCCCGTGCCGCGCTCGACCACGTGCGGGAGCTCGCCGCGCACCGTGTGGAGCGGGCCACCGACACCCCTTGGTCCGACAGCTACCGCGTGCAGACCGCCATCGGGGAGGCCGAGATGCAGCTCTCCGCGGCCCGCTACGCCGTCTACGGATCGCTCGACGAGCTGTGGGCCCGGCTGCGGGACGGCGTCGAGGCGACCCCCGACCAGCAGGTCGCCGCCGCTCTCGCCCGGCTCAACGCCTTCCGCACGGCCCGGTCGATCGTGCAGCGCCTCTCCGACCTCGTCGGCACGGCGTCCATCTACCGGACCTCGCCGCTGGATCGCTGGCTGCGCGACCTGCACACCATGTGCCAGCACATCCTGGCGCAGGAGCAGATCGCCCAGTCCGCGGGCGCCCACCTCATCGGCGGCACCCCCCAGGCGCCCTTCCCTCTCGGGCTCAAGGGCTGACCCCACCGCGACGAGCGCGGCCGGGGACGAAGGAACGACCAGCACCCCTTGCCGGACCAGCCGGCACCTCACTCAAGGAATCAGGAAAGCTGATGGCAACTTCCGGCGAAGTACAGGTCGAGCCCGCGGGCGACAAGAAGGTCGGTGCCGACGGCACCCAGAAATCCTGGGGGCTCCGCGAGTGGGGCCTGCTGGTCAGCGTCTGTGCGGCGTTCTTCCTGGACGCCCTCGACAACATCATGGTCGGGATCGCCGTACCCCCGATCCAGGCCGATCTCGGGATGAGCACCGCGGCCGTGCAGTGGGTCGTGAGCTCCTACGTCCTCGGCTTCGGCGGCTTCCTGCTGCTGGGCGGCCGGATGGCGGACCTCATCGGCCGCCGCCGCGTGTTCCTCGTCGGCGTGGCGATCTTCGCCCTGGGGTCGCTGGTCGGCGGGGTGACGAACGAGGGCCTGGTGGTCATCGCCGCCCGGTTCGTCATGGGCATCGGCGCCGCGTTCACCGCACCGGCCGCGCTGTCGATCATCATCACCAACTTCCCCGCGGGCCCGCAGCGCAACCGGGCGGTCGGCATCTACACCGCCTGCGGCGCGGTCGGCTACTCCACCGGCGTCATCGTCGGCGGAGCGCTGACCGAGATCAACTGGCGCTGGACCTTCCTGCTGCCGGTCGTGGTGGCGATCGCCGCCCTGGTCGGCGGGCTGACCCTGGTACCGCGCGACAACGTCGCCGACCGCGCACGGGGCTCGTTCGACGTGGCGGGCGCCGTCACCGTGACCTCCGGCATGCTGCTCCTCGTCTACGCGATCGTCGAGGCGCCCAACGCCGGCTGGCTGTCCGGGCGCACCCTGCTGGTGTTCGCGGCGGCGGTGGCGCTCCTGGTGGCCTTCACCGTCATCGAGTCCCGTACCGCCCAGCCGCTGCTGCGCCTCGGACTGCTGCGCAACCGCTCCCTGGTCGGGGCCAGCCTGGTGGCCGCAGCGATCCTCGGCACCTACATGAGCTTCCAGTTCATCGGCGGTCTGTACCTCCAGACGCTGCGCGGCTGGTCCCCGATGGAGATGGCCCTGGCCTTCCTCCCGATCGGGCTGCTCATCGCGACGATCGCGCCCAGGTCCGGCAAGCTCATCTCCAGGTTCGGCGTGCAGTGGATGATCGTCGCGGGGTTCGTCGCGTACACCGCTTCCTACCTGCTCTTCCTCCGTATCGACGAGAGCTCCGGCTACCTCTGGGTGATCCTGCCGAGCATCCTCCTCATCGGCATCGCCTTCCCGTTCTCCTTCCCGGCCGCCAACGTCCAGGCGACCGCGAACGTGGCCGACGAGGAACAGGGACTGGCCGCCGGCGTCCTGCAGACCGGCTACCAGGTCGGCGCCGCCGTGGTGCTCGCCGTGGTGACCGCCACCATGGCCGTCGACCACACCGGGGGCGGCGAAGGGGCCAAGACGCTCGACGGCTACCACAGCGGCCTCTGGGTCCTCGTGGCCATTTCGGCCGTCACCGTCGTCCTCACCGCGATCGCCGCGGTCCGGGCCTCCGCGCGGCGCAAGGCGTCGGCGGACGTGAGCGTCTAGATCATCCCGTCCCGGCGGCGGACACCCGGGGTGTCACCCGGTTCCTCAGGGAACCGGGTGACACCCCGCTGCCGCGTGCGGGCGGCCGACCACCTCGCAGCGGACCCGTGCCGCCGTCACGAACAGGAGCCGAGCATGCCCCGTACCGCCACCTGCCCCTTCGCCCTCGATCCCCAAGGACGCGACATCCAGGGCGAGATCGCCCGTATCCGCGCCCGCGGGCCCGTGGTCCGCGTGGAACTGCCCGGCGGCGTCCACGCCTGGTCGGTGACCCACCACGCGACGATCAAACGCCTGCTGCTGGACCCGCGGGTCTCCAAGGACGCCTACCGGCACTGGCCGGCCTGGACCCGCGGCGAGATCCCCCCGGACTGGCCGCTGGCCATCTGGGTGTCCGTGCAGAACATGGTCACCGCCTACGGGGAGGAGCACACCCGGCTCCGGAGACCCGTGGCGGCCGCCTTCACCGGCCGCCGTGTCGCCGCCCTCCGCCCCAGGGTAGAGGAGACGACCCGCGCGGTCCTGGACGAGCTGGCCGCCCTGCCCCCGGACGTACCCGTCGATCTGCGGCGCCACTTCGCGCACCCCGTGCCCAACCGTGTCATGGGCGAACTCTTCGGCATCCCCGAGCAGTCGCGGGACGTCATCGGCACGGTCATCCAGGGGTTCTTCCGGACCTCGGCGACCCCCGATGAGGCGCGCGCCAACGGATTCGCCCTGTACTCCGCCCTGGCCGAAGTCATCGCCCACAAGCGGGACCACCCCGGCGACGACCTCACCAGCGACCTCATCGCGGTCCGGGACGAGGACGGCGGGCGGCTCAGCGAGAAGGAACTGGCGGACAACCTGATCCTCCTGTTCACCGCCGGCTACGAGACGACGGTCAACCTCCTCGACCAGGCGGTCGACGCCCTGCTGCGCCACCCCGGCCAACTCGCCCTGGTCCGCGGCGGACAGGCCGGCTGGGACGACGTCATCGACGAGACCCTGCGGTACGAGGCGCCCGGCGCGCACGCGATCCTGCGGTACGCGGTCGAGGACATCGGCCTGGGCACGGTGACGATCCGCAAGGGCGACGCCATCGTCATCTCGTACGCGGCCGCGGGCCGGGACCCCGAACTGCACGGCGCGGACGCCGATGTGTTCGACGTGACCCGGCCCACCCGCAAGGAGCACCTCTCCTTCGGCCACGGGGTCCACCGCTGCCTCGGCGCCCCGCTGGCGCGCATGGAGGCGACGGTGGCCCTCGACGCGCTCTTCTCCCGCTTCCCGGAGATGGCCCTGGCCGACCCGGAGCGGCCGGCCGAACCGCTGGCGTCGTTCATCTCCAACGGCCACCGCGAACTCCTGGTCAGGCTGCGGCCCTGAGGTCGCACCGGACGGAACGGACGGGCTGCGGCGTAGGAACGCCGGCCTGCTGCCGCCGGGGCACCCGCGCCCGGCGGCAGCAGGCCGGCCGTGCGTCAGAACGCGCGGGCGTCACCGACGCTCGCCTCGAAGACCGTCAGCCCCTCCTGTCGGCCGGTGACCACCACCGTCGTCGATCCGGGCGTGGCCGCGGGCACGGTGTGGGCCTCTATCCAGCAGGGCGGCGCGAAGTCCGCGTACCGGAAGAAGTCGATGGAGAAGGAGGCCGGGCAGAAGTCCCGGCGGCCGGGCCCGGCCAGCACCGCCTGGTACACGGCCTCCATGAGGATCAGGCCCGAGTAGTGATCGCGCGCGCGGCCCGTCAGCGTCGCGTTGAGCGGGTCCGCCCGTAACTGCCAGCGCTCGGCCTGCGGCGTCGGAGCCAGCACGACATGGCGCGGGTCGGTCCGGCCGACCCGCTCGGGCGCCACCGGCACGGCGAAGGCGGCCAGTTCGGCCGGCGGACGGGTGTGGCGGAGCCGCCGGTAGACCGCCGCGGTCGTGATGCTGACGTTCCCCGCGGCGACGGCCACCACTTCCTGGCCCCGGCACGCCGTCATCCGGCAGTGCATGGCCACCAGGCGGCCCCGACGGCGGCGGACGGCGGAGCAGACGATCTCGGCGTCGATCCGGGCGGGCCCCTCGCCCACCCCCAGCCGGTCGGGCCGCAGCCGGTAATCGAGGTCCCGGATCAGGAACTGGTCCTCCAGCGGCACGCCGTACTCCGTGTGCGCGAGCAGCATGGTCGCCTGGCGCATGGTCTCCCCCACCAGCTGCGGCGGGTACTGACGGCGGCGCGGGGTGAAGTGGTCGTGCCGGTCGGGCCAGCGGACCGACACCCGGAACCGGTCGTCGTCGACACGCTCCCAGCCGGTCAGCAGCACATCGTCCGCGCGGAGCCGGTGCACCAGCTCCCGGGGGACGGTTTCCCACCCCTCGGCCCCGGTCGGCGGGCCCTGGGGAGGATCGTCCCCAGGGGCGGATGCTGAAAGATGCTCACGGAAGGCCGAACTGTGCATGGTTCCCCCCTCGTGAAACACACAGGCAGAGGCTCCGAGGCCCCCGCCCCAGGATATTAAAGATACGTGCATGGCGGTATGGTCTTCAATGACACAAGGCACCAAGGAGCGGCAAACCGGGGGCGTTGTTGCCGGACGAAAGGACAGCGGCATGGCACAGCAGGAACGGGCGAGGAAGACCAAGGACGCGATCCTCGAAGCGGCGGGAGCGGTCTTCGCCGAACGGGGCTACGACGGGGCCACCGTGTCCGACGTCTACTCCCGGGCCGGGCTGACCAAAGGGGCCTTCTACTTCCACTTCTCCTCGAAGAAGGACCTGGCGGAGGAGGTCCTCTCCATACAGGTCGACCGCCAGGGGTACCCGATCCTGCCGCGCCAGGTGAAGCTCCAGGAGCTGGTCGACGCGGGGTTCGTCTTCGCCCACCGGCTCATGCGCGACAGCATGCTCCAGGGCAGCGTCAACCTCTCCCTGGAGTCCGGCGCCCACCAACTGGACCGCAAAAGGCCGTTCGTGGCCTGGATCGACCACAACCAGCGGGCGCTGACCGAGGCGAACGACCACGGCGAGCTGTACTCGCACGTCGATACGGCGGAGGTCGCCGAGCTGATGGTCTCGTCCTTCTCGGGCGCCCAGATCCTTTCGCACATCCTCACCGGCCGCCAGGATCTGACCACCCGCGTCGCCGCGCTCCTCGCGCATCTGCTGCCCACGATCGCCGTACCCGCGGTGCTGGCCAGGCTGGACATCGCCGCGGACCGCGGGGAACGGGTCCTGGCCGAGGCCGGCGTCGGCACCACGGCCCTGCGCCCCGCACCCCCGGGGCTCACGGACACGCTCTGAGGCACGGCCGTCCGACACGTGGCCAGGACTGTCCACGGACAGAAAGCACGCTTGGCCTATGCCCAAAAAACGTGCATGCTGGTTTTCTTGGCACCAGGGATCTCGGACGGGAGACGGTCGTCGTGAACCTGCACCAGTTACGTACGTTCTGCGAGGTCGCGGGCGTGCACAGCTTCACCAAAGCAGCCAGGAACCTGCACTACGCGCAGTCCACCGTGACATCGCAGATCCAGAACCTGGAGGACTTCCTGGGGGCACCCCTCTTCGAGCGCGGGAGCCGGGGCATCGTCCTGACCGACGCGGGTGTCAGGCTGCTGCCCTACGCGAACGCGATGCTCAGTCTCGCCGAGTCGGCACACCGGCACGTCGCCCGCTCCCCCGTATAAGGGTCCTCCGGCGTACAAGGGTCCTCCGGCCACCTCCACGACGTCACCCCGCGCAGCCGTCCGCCCGCCCCCTCCCCGGGGCGGGCGGACGGCTGTGCGCGTTCCCACCGGCCGCGCGCGCAGACGCAATTGACGGTGCGTTCTCCAGCAATTGATGCGTGCCGGAACTCGGTAGTGTCATCGACATCGCACCGGCCCTCCCTTTCGGACGGGCGGCGTATCGCCGATTTCCTGGAGAGGACACATCATGGGCGAGGTATCCGCCACCAGCCGGCCAGTCATCACCATTCAGGACGAACTCCGTTCGGTCATGCGCAATTTCGCCACCGGAGTCTGCGTGGTGAGCACTTTCACCGACGCACCGTCCGGACGTATACACAACGCTCTCACGGTCAATTCCCTCACCTCTCTCTCGCTGAGCCCACCCCTCATTTCCATCAGCATTCGACTGGAATCCACATTCCTCGACGAACTGATGGAGTCGGGAGTGTGGGCCGTATCCGTCCTGGACGGCGGCGGTGAGGACCTCGCCAGGATCTTCGCCCGCCCCGAGGAGGAGCGCAGGAGGTCGCTGCGGAGCCTGCCCACCGAGCCGGGGGCCGCGACCGGGGCGGCCGTTCTGGACGGTGCGGCCTGGCTGGAATGCCGATATCACCAGCACGTCGTCACCGGCGACCATGTCCTGGTCATCGGTGAGGTCGTGGGCCTGGGCGCCGACAGCACCCGCTCCCCCCTGGTATTCCTGCACGGCGGATTTCACCGCTTCGAACGCGAACAGGTCTGACAGAGCCCGATTCCCCGCCACCCCGTATCGATAGGTGACTGACATATGTCCGCAATCTCGATAGGTGTTGTCGGAGGCGGCGCATCCGCTGTCTGCCTCATCGACGCCCTGGTCATGGCCAAAGGCGGCCCAGGCAGCCTGACGGTATTCGAGCCATCGCCGAACCTCTGGCGGGGACGCGCCTACCAGGTCGACAGCGAAATCATCAAGGTCAACGCAACCCCCGACGACATGTCCGTACGGGCAGGCGATCCGCACCACTTCATCCGCTGGCTGGGCGCCCGTGAACGCATGCTCGGCGAGAGCTACGGCCTGGACCCCTTCTCCGGGGCGCGGTTCGCTCCGCGCACGGTCTACGGCGAGTACCTGGAACAGACGGCCTACGCCGGTCTGGCCGAACTCCGACGACAGGGCTGGCGCGTCGACCTCGTCGGCGACTCCGTCACCTCGGCGCGGCGTACCGAGGACCAGGTCGTGGTGAGCACCGGGCGGGGCATGACGAGCTCCTTCGACTACGTCGTCCTCTGTGTCGGCGGTGACGGGCCCAAGGACGTGTACGGCCTGGCGGGCTCCCCCGGCTTCATCGCGGACCCGTATCCCGTCTCGCAGAATCTGCGCACGATCGGCGCGGCGGAGCGGGTCGCGGTGATCGGCAGTGGTCTCACCGCCGTCGACATCGTCCTCTCCCTGGCGGCCCAGGGGCATCGGGGACCGATCAGCCTGGTGTCCCGGCGCGGGGTGCTCCCCGGTGTCCGGCAGCGGGAGGCCCACTTCGAGCTGCGCCACCTGACACAGGAACGCATGCGCGCCCTGGCCCGGAGCAGGCGGGAGATCTCCGTCCAGGAGTTCACGGCGATCGTCCACCGGGAACTGCACGACGCCGGGGTGGACCTGGCGGCTCTCCACACCGAGCTGGCCTCCCTCGACGGGGAGTCGCCGGCCGACAGACTGAGGCGGCAGTTCGCCGCCGTCAACGCCTCCGACCTGGGCCTTCGCATTCTCCAGCGGGCGGTCCCGGAGATCGGGCCCGACGTCTGGCCGGTGCTCGGGGAACAGGACCGGGCCGAAGTACTGCGCCTGCACTACCGGACCATCATGAGTCTGTGCTGCCCGATGCCGCCGAGCAGTGCCGCGGTGCTGCTCGGCCTGATCGACGAAGGCCGTCTGGACATCCGGTCCGGTCTCGACTCCGCCTCCCCGGGAAGCGGTGGGGGCCTCACCCTCAGCCTGCTGGACGGAACGGTCCTGCGGACGGACCGCGTGATCAACGCGGTCAGCGCCTCCGAGGGCCGCATACCGCAGGGCGCCGCACCGCTCGTGGACACCTTGGTCGGCGGCCGTGCCGCAAGCCTCCACCCGCACGGCGGGCTGCATGTCCTGCGCGCCACCAGCCAGTTGACGACGGACGGCACCTCGGACCCGCGGCTCTACGGACTGGGCACCATCGCGGCGGGCTCCCTCTTCTTCACCTTCGGTGTCCAGTCGCTGGTCGACCGGGGGGTGGACATCGTGGACGCCATCCTGGAGCACGCCGCCGCGCGGACGGCGAGCCACACCGCCGAGTCGCTGCTGCCGGCCTGAGCCCGGCCCGACCGCGCCGCCCGCGCGCCTGGCCGCACCTCCTGCTTCCCGCACCTCCCTCCCTTTTCTCCCCTTCTCCGAGAACGGAGTCGCCATGACCACGGTTTCGCCCCTCACCCACCCGCACGGGACCACTTCCGCAGCGACAGCTCCCGCCGGCTATCTCGCCGACACGGCGACCGGCCTCCCGATCCCGGGAGAGCCCGACTTCGCCACCCCCGAGGAGGCCCGGCGCCACCGCAAGCAGCGCCTGGCCGCCGCTCTGCGGCTGTTCGGCAAGTACGGCTTCGGCGAGGGCATATCGGGCCACATCTCGGTGCGCGACCCGGAGTACCCGGACCAGTTCTGGGTGAACCCGTTCGGCGTCTCGTTCAAGCACGTCCGCGTGGCCGACCTCATCTGCGTCGACTCCCGGGGCCGCGTCGTCCACGGCAAGCACCGGGTGAATCCGAGCGCCTTCGTGATCCACTCCCAGATCCACGAACTGCACCCGGGCGCCACGGCGGCGGCCCACGGCCACACGGCGCACTCCCGCGCCCTGGGCGCGATCGGCCGTCTCCTCGACCCCATCGATCAGGAATCGGCCGCCTTCTACGGTCGTCAGACGCTGTACGAGGCGTACGAGGGACCGTCCGTCTCCCTGGAGCAGGGCCGCGACATCGCCGAGAAGCTGGGCGACAACCGTGCCATCCTCCTGCGCCACCACGGGCTGATCACGGTGGGCGGCTCGCTGGACGAGGCGGTGCACTGGTTCTTCACCTACGACAGCTGCGCCCAGGTCCAGTTGCTGGCCCGCGCCGCCGGCACCCCGGAGACGTTCACCCACGAGCAGGCGACCGCCGCCGGGGAGGGGTTCGGGGACGAGCAGCTGGGCTGGTTCAGCTTCCAGCTGCTCTGGGACGAGATCGTCGCCGAGCAGCCCGACCTGCTGGAGGAGTAGCGGACGAGGTGCGGCAGGCACCACCACCCGGTTCGACAGCGACTCCCGACAGAGGAAGGGCACATGACTCACCGACCGGAATTTCCCACCTCCCCCGCCACCTGGCGGGGGCTGCCCGCCGCGCAGCAGCCACCGTGGCCGGACCAGCAGGCGCTGAACCGGGTGCTGGCGGACCTCGCCGGCTGTCCTCCGCTCGTCTTCGCGGGCGAGTGCGACCGGTTACGCACCCAGCTCGGTGCCGTGGCCCGCGGTGAGGCGTTCGTCGTGCAGGGCGGCGACTGCGCCGAGACCTTCGCCGGGGTGACGGCCGACCGGATACGCGACAAGGTGAAGACGCTGCTCCAGATGGCGGCCGTCCTCACGTACGCGACCTCCGTTCCGGTGGTCAAGGTGGGGCGCATCGCGGGGCAGTACTCCAAACCCCGCTCCAGCCCCACCGAACGGCGCGGAGACGTCGAGCTGCCCGTCTACCGGGGCGACGCGGTCAACGGCCTGGAGTTCACCGCCGAGGCCCGCACCCCCGACCCGGACCGGCTGCGGCACATGTACCAGGCGTCCGCCGCCACGCTGAACCTCGTCCGCGCCTTCACCAAGGGCGGTTACGCCGGGCTGCACCAGGTGCACACCTGGAACCAGGACTTCGTCTCCGCGTCACCGGCCGGTGAGCGTTACGAGCGGCTGGCCGGCGAGATCGACCGGGCCATGGCCTTCCTGCGGGCCTGCGGCGTACGGCCGGACGAGTTCGACGATGTGGACTTCTTCACCAGCCACGAGGCCCTGATCCTCGACTACGAGGAGGCGCTCACCCGGCGCGACTCGCTCAGCGGCCATGACTACGACGTCTCCGGCCATCTGATCTGGATCGGCGAGCGTACCCGCCGACTCGACGGAGCGCACGTGGAGTTCGCCTCCACCGTGCGCAACCCGGTCGCGGTCAAACTGGGGCCCACCGCCACGGCCGACGAGGCCCTGGACCTGATCGAGAAGCTCGATCCCCACCGTGAGCCGGGCCGTCTCTCCTTCATCACGCGTATGGGCGCGGACCGGGTGCGCGACCTGCTGCCACCGCTGGTGGAGAAGGTCACCGCCTCGGGCGCCCGGGTCGCCTGGATCTGCGACCCGATGCACGGCAACACCTTCACCGCGCCCGGCGGCCTCAAGACCCGCAGGTTCGACGACATCCTGGCCGAGGTCCGGGGGTTCTTCGACGTGCATCACGCGCTGGGCACCCATCCCGGGGGCATTCACATCGAGTTGACCGGCGAGGACGTCACCGAGTGCGTGGGCGGCGGCGCGGCTGTCGACGTGGACGACCTGGTCCATCGCTACGAGTCGGCGTGCGACCCGCGGCTGAACCGGCACCAGGCGCTGGACCTCGCCTTCGAGACGGCGGAGCTGCTCCGCGACCGCGGCAACGGGGCGGGGTGACGGCATGGCGGTACGCGGTCTGCGCGGTGCGGTCCAGCTGCGCGAGGACTCCGAGGACGCCGTCGTCGGCGGCACCAAACGGCTCCTGAAGGACATGCTCGACGCCAACGGGGTACGGCACGACGACCTCGTCAGCGTCCTCTTCACGGCGACCCCGGATCTGCGCTCGGCGTTCCCGGCGGCCGCCGCCCGCGAGGCGGGCATGGCGGACACCCCGCTCATGTGCGCCCAGGAACTGGACGTCCCCGGTGCGCTGCCGCGCGTCGTCCGCATCCTGGCGCACGCCGAGACGGAACTGCCCAAGCGCGACATCCACCATGTGTATCTCGACGGCGCGGCCGTTCTGCGCCCCGACCAGGCAGCACGCCCCGGAGGCAGCGAATGATCAGCACGGCAGCGGTCGTGGGAACCGGACTCATCGGCACCTCGGTGGCCCTGGCCCTCGCGGCGAAGGGGGTGCGGGTGCATCTGCTCGACCTGGACGAGTCGGCGGCGCGGACGGCGGCCTCACTGGGCGCCGGAACGGTGGGCCGCCCCGCCGCCCCCGTGGACATCGCCCTGCTGGCGGTACCGCCGGGGAGTGTGGGCGAGGTGCTGGCCGTTCAGCAGTCGAAGGGGCTCGCGCACTCCTACATGGACGTGGCCAGCGTCAAGTCGGGACCGGTGGGGGACGTGGCCGCGCTGGGCGATCCGGCCTCCTACATCGGCGGCCACCCGATGGCGGGACGGGAACTCTCCGGACCGCTCGCCGCGACGGCGGCCCTGTTCGAGGGGCGGTCCTGGGTCCTCACCCCGACCCCGGACACGACGACCCAGACCCTGAACCGGGCCCTGGAGGTGATCGCCCTGTGCGGGGCGGTCCCCGTGGTCATGGACGGCGAGGCCCACGACCGGGCCGTGGCCCTCGTCTCGCACACCCCGCATGTCGTCGCGGCGCTGATGGCCGCGCGGCTCCAGCACATGCCCGACGACGCGACCCGGCTGGCCGGGCAGGGGCTGCGGGACGTGATCCGTATCGCCGGCGGCGACCCCAACCTGTGGGGCGACATCCTCGACGCCAACGCCGCGGCGGTGGCCGATGTGCTGGCGGAGCTTGCGGACGACCTGAGCGTGGCGGTGACGGCCCTGCGCGGGCTGGCCACCGACAGCACGGACGTCCGCGCCGAGGGGATGATGCACGTCGCCGATCTGCTGAGCCGGGGCTGTGAGGGGCGCAAGCGGATACCGACGAAGCACGGCGCACCGCTCCGGGGCGGGGCGCTGGTCCGGGTCCTCATCGGGGACCAGCCGGGCGAGCTGGCCTCCCTGCTGGCCACCGTCGCGGACCTGGGCATCAACGTCGAGGAGGTGACGATCGACCATTCGCCCGAGGACCGCAGCGGCCTGGTCGAGCTGCTGGTCGACACCGGTTCGACGGTCCGCATGGAGCAGCGGCTCATCGAGTACGGCTGGCGGGTCCAGCAGGGGTCGGCCCCGGCCCCGCAGGGGCGCCCCGCACCCGCGGGACGGCTCCTGGCCGAAGCGGCTCCGGCCGCCACCGCCTGAGGACGGTCTTCCGGCCCCCGTCACGTCGGGGGCCGGGTGCCTTCCAGCCCTTCCGCGATCACCTCCGCGAGGTGCCGCGCCCTGCGGCCGGCCAGCTGGTCGAGCTGCGTACGGCAGGAGAAGCCGTCCGCGAGGAGTTCCGTCCCGGGTTCCGCCTCCCGTACGGCGGGGAGCAGCCGCTCCTCCGCGCAGGCGACCGACACCTCCCAGTGCCCCCTCTCGAAGCCGAAGTTCCCGGCGAGCCCGCAGCAGCCGCCGCTGAGATCGCCGGTCAGACCCAGCCGTTCCCGCAGCCGCCGTTCCGCCGCGTCGCCGAGCACCGCGTGCTGGTGGCAGTGCGTCTGGCCGGCGGCCGGGCGGTCCAGGCGGGGCGGTGTCCAGTCGGGGGCGTACTCCTCCAGGTACTGGGCGAACGTCCGCACCGCCGAAGCAAGTTCGGCGGCGCGCGGGTCGTCGGGGAGGAGTTCGGGCAGATCCGTGCGCAGGATCGCGGCGCAGCTCGGCTCCAGGACGACGAGGGGCTGCCCGGGGAAGAGGTCCAGCCGGTCCAGGGTGCGGCGCATCACCCGGCGGGCCGCGTCGAGCTGCCCGGTCGATACGTACGTGAGCCCGCAGCACACCCCGCGCGGCGGCGGCAGCACCGTACGCCCCGTCGCCTCCTCCAGGACCCGCACCGCCGCCCGGCCCACCTCCGGGGAGAGATGCTCGGTGAAGGTGTCGGCCCAGAGGTGCACCACCCGGTCCGTCGACAGGACGTGCGTCCCCGTGCCCTGCCGCGCGCGCAGCCACCGGCTGTACGTCTCGGTCGCCAGCACCGGGATCGCCCGCTCGGGTGCGATCCCCGCCGCCCGCTTCGCGAGCGCGGCGAGCGGGCGCAGCCGGGCGAGGGCGTTGAGCGGGCGGGCGATGGGACGCGCCAGGCGCAGCCACTGCGGCAGGCGGCCCATCGCGTAGTGGGCGGCGGGCCGGAGGCGGCCCCGATAGTGGTGGTGCAGGAACTCCGCCTTGTACGTGGCCATGTCGACGCCCACCGGACAGTCGCTGCGGCAGCCCTTGCAGGAGAGGCAGAGGTCGAGCGCGTCCCGGACCTCCGTGCTGCGCCAGCCGTCCGTGATGACCTCACCGGCCAGCATCTCGTGGAGGAGCCGGGCCCGGCCCCGGGTCGAGTGGGCCTCCTCACCGGTCGCACGGAAGGAGGGGCACATGACGCCCGCGCCGGTCGCCTCCGTCGTACGGCACTTGGCGACGCCGACGCAGCGGCGGACCGCGCCCGCGAAGTCCCCGCCGTCCTGCGGATAGCCGAACTCCACGTCCACCGGGCGCTTCGGGAGAACGGAGAAGCGGAGGTTCGTATCGAGACGGTCCGGGCGGGCGAGCATCCCCGGGTTCAGGCCGCCGTCCGGGTCCCACAGGTCCTTGAACCGGCCGAAGAGGGCGACGAGTTCGTCCCCGTACATCCGGGGCAGCAGCTCCGCCCGCGCCTGCCCGTCGCCGTGCTCCCCGCTGAGGGAGCCGCCGTGCGCGACGACCAGATCGGCGGTCTCCTCGGAGAACCGGCGGAAGAGGGCCACCCCGGCCTCGGTGATCAGGTCGAAGTCGATGCGGACATGGATGCAGCCGTCGCCGAAGTGGCCGTACGGGGTGCCGCGCAGGCCGTGTTCGGCGAGCAGGGCGCGGAAGTCGCGGAGGTAGGCGCCGAGCCGGGCGGGCGGGACCGCGCAGTCCTCCCAGCCCGGCCAGGCCTCGCTGCCGTCGGGCATCCGGGTCGCGGTCCCGGCGGCGTCCTCGCGGATCCGCCACAGCGCCCGCTGCCCGGCCGGATCGGTGACGACGGCCCCGTCCACCGCGTCGGCCGCCCGCAGCACGCGTTCGGCGTGCGCGCGGGCCTCGGCCGGGGTGGATCCGCCGGTCTCGACGAAGAGCCAGGCGGCCCCGCGCGGGAGCAGCCCGGCCGGTTCGCGTACGAGGTCGGCGGCCATGCCCTCGACGGTGAGCGGGCCGTACGGGAGAAGGCTCGGGGCGGCCTCGGCCGCGGCGGACTCGTCGGCGTACCCGAGGACGGCCAGGGCGCGGGCGGGCGGCGCCTCGACCAGGCGCACGGTGGCCTCGGTGACGACGCCGAGGGTGCCCTCGCTGCCGCAGAACGCCCGGACCGGGTCGGGGCCGCCGGGGTGTTCGGGGAGCAGGGCGTCGAGGGCGTACCCGGAGATGCGGCGCGGGAGGTCGGGGTAGCCGGTGCGCAGGAGGGCGAGGTGGGAGGCGACGAGTTCGCTCACGCCTCGGGGGCCGTGGGACGCCCCCGCCCCCCGTGCGCCGACGCCCGCCGGGCCCGTACCGCTCCCCTGCTCCAGCCGCAGCGCCTGACCCCCGTACCGGACGACCGACAGCCCCCGCACGTTGTCCGCCGTCGTGCCCCAGGCCACCGAGTGCGCGCCGCAGGAGTTGTTGCCGATCATCCCGCCGAGGGTGCAGCGGCTGTGGGTGGACGGGTCGGGGCCGAAGGTCAGCCCGTGGGGCGCGGCGGCGGCCCGCAGGTCGTCCAGGATCACGCCGGGCTGGACGACGGCGGTGCGGGTGGCGGGGTCCAGGTCGAGGATCGTCCGCAGATGGCGGGTGAGGTCGAGGACGAGGCCGGTGCCGGTGGCCTGTCCGGCGATGGACGTGCCGCCGCCGCGCGGGACGACCGGTACCCCGTACTCCTGGCAGACCGTCAGTGCGGCCGCGACGTCGTCGGCGTCGCGCGGGGCGAGCACGCCGAGGGGGACACGGCGGTAGTTGGACGCGTCCATCGTCGTCAACGCCCGGGCGGCGGGCCCGAAGTCGCTCGCGCCGCGCACGGCGGAGCGGAGCGCCGCGACGAAAGCCGGGGAGGCCGCGGAAGCACGTGATGCCGTGGCGGACGGTCCGGTATGCGGTCGATGCTGTTCGGCCATTCCTTCAGCATGCCGCCGGTCCTGATGAACTCTTGGGATGCGCACGGATGAAAGTGCATAAGCCGCACAAAAAAGCCCACAAGATCTTCCCAAACAGACCGTCAAGTCTCCTATAGTGACCAAGACTTGCGCAGGAACTATCAGCTCCAGTTGTGCAGGATCGCCCGTACCCGTGACGAAGTGTCCTGAATTCGCCGCACCAGCACCGCCCGAACGCCCTACCGTCCCACCGCCCCGCACCGTCCGCCACCGAGGACTCCGATTGCGCCCCTCACACCGGCCCACCGCACTCGCCCTGCTGATATCGGCAGCCGCAACCGGCACGCTGACCCTGTGGGCCGTCGCCTCGGCCCCCGACACGGTTCGGACCCCGCTGGCCTGGGGCGCGGGCGCAGCCGCCGTGCTGCTGAGCGTCTGCGTGGCCGTCACCGTCCACACCCTGGGGACCGCGCGAACGCTGCGCACCCTGCGGGCCGCCGACGCCCAGCGGTTCACCTCCGAGACCTCGCGCCTGGTCTCCGCCTCCGCCGTCGAGGCCCAGCGCTTCACGGCGGAGACCGCCCGGATCAAGGGTGCCGCCTCCGCCGAGACCGCCCGGCTCGTCGCCGAGTCCCGTGCCGAGAACGAGCGGATCGTCGCGGCGGCCGCCGCCGAACAGGCCCGCCTCCAGGTCAGCGTCGACCGGCTCGCGGCCCGTGCCACGCGCGCCGAGACCGAGCGTTCCGCCGCCGTCGCCGCCTGCGCCAACGCGGCGGGCCGGATGCAGGCCCTGTCCACCAGCATGCTGGCCGACCTCCGCGAGATGGAGCACCGGCACTCCGACGAGTCCGTGCTCGGGGACCTGCTCCACCTGGACCACCGCACCGCCCAGGCGGGCCGCCTGGCCGACTCCATCGCCGTGCTGACCGGGGCCCGTTCCGGCCGGCGCTGGGCGAAGCCGATCGTCATGGAGTCGATCCTGCGCGGCGCGATGGGCCGGATCGGCAGCTACCAGCGGGTCCGTCTCCACTCCACCAGCGATGTCGCCATCGCCGGTCACGCGGCCGAGGGCGTCATGCACGCGCTCGCCGAACTCCTCGACAACGCGGCCAACTTCTCGCCGCCCACCGCCGAGGTGCATGTGTACGTGGAGGAGGTCCCGGCGGGCATCGTCATCACCGTCGAGGACAGCGGGCTCGTCATGAGCGAGGTGCAGCTGCGCCGCGCGGAGCGGGCCGTCTCCGCCGACCACCAGGACCTCACCAACCTCTCCGGCACCCGCCTCGGGCTCGCGGTCGTCGGCCGGCTGGCCCGTAAGCACGGCCTGACCGTCTCCTTCCGGCCGTCCGCACGCGGAGGCACGGGCGCGCTGATGATGCTCCCTCAGGAGCTGATCTCCCGAGCGGTGGCACCGGCACCGGCTGCGACGACCACACCGACGGCACCGGCGACCTCACCGGTGGCGACCGCACCGGCCCCCGCGGACACCGCCCCCACCGTCGAACTCCCCGCCGAGCCCGAGCCCTCGCACGCCTCGGCCGCCGGAACGGACGCCGCCGCCGACGCGGGCCGGCTCCCCCGGACCCGTACCGAGGACGACGCCTCCACGCCCCTGACCCCGGCGGCGGAAGCGGACTCCCCTGGTTCACCGGTCTCCTCCGCGGACTCGGTCTCCGAGTCCACCGGCAGCGTGCCCGAGTTCGGCGAGAGCGGCCTGCCCAAGCGCCGCCGCGGCCGGACGCTGGCCGCCGCCGAAGCCCGTACCGGCAACGCCGCCCCCGGCGGAGCCGACACCCCCCGGGCCCGTACCACCGACCCGAAGGTCCAGGCAGCGCGCTTCAGCACCTTCAGCAAGGCGGTACGAGCCAACTCCCCGCACCCGGAAGGCAACACCCGATGACCGCGACCACCGACGAGAAGCTCAACTGGCTGCTGGAGGGGCTGCTCGACCGCACCCCCGGTACCCGCCACGCCCTCGTCCTGTCCCGCGACGGCCTCAAGCTGTGCCGCACCCCCGAGCTCTCCGTCGACCAGGCCGACCAGCTGGCCGCGATCTCCGCCGGGATCCAGAGCCTGTCGCACGGCGCGTCCATCGAGTTCGGTGACGGCACCGGCGGCGTACGGTCCGCGATGGCCGAGTTCTACGGCGGCGTGCTGTTCATCGTCGAGGCGGGGGCCGGGGCCCACCTGGCCGTCGTCGCCGACGAGGACTCCGACGTGGGCCTCGTCGGCCACAACATGAGCGAGCTCGTCGAGCAGCTCGGCGAGCACCTCGTGGCGCCGCCGCGCGAACCCGCCGAGGCCCCGTCCGTATGACGACGGCGCCCCGCCCCCGACCGGGCCGCGACGACGATCCGGACCGGCTGTACACCCTCACCGGGGGACGCAGCCGGTCCGACTCCGCCGCCTTCGACCTGGTGACGCTCGTCGTCGCCGAGTGCGACCCGTCCCCGGGGATGCAGTCCGAACACGTCGCGATCCTGCGGATGTGCTCGGGCCCCACCGCCGTCGTCGAGATCGCCGCGAGCCTGAGCCTGCCGGTCAGCATCGTCCGCATCCTGCTCTGCGACCTGCTCGACACCGGCCGGATCAGCGCCCGCCACCCCCGTACAGCCCGTGTCGCGGACCGGCTCCCCGACCCCGACATCCTGGAACAGGTGCTCGTTGGACTCCGCAACCTCTGACCGCGCCACCCTGAGCTCCACCGCCGACAACGGACTCAAGATCGTTGTCGTGGGCGGCTTCGGCGTCGGCAAGACCACCATGGTCCGATCCGTGAGCGAGATCCGTCCGCTCAACACGGAGGAGACCATGACCCGCGCGGGCGAGGCCGTCGACGACCTCGCCGGCGTCCACGCCAAGACGTCCACCACGGTGGCGTTCGACTTCGGCCGGATCACGCTCGACGAGCGCTCCGTGCTGTACCTCTTCGGCGCACCCGGACAGGAGCGCTTCTGGTTCCTGTGGGACCGGCTGTTCGCCGGCACGCTCGGCGCGGTCGTCCTCGTCGACACCCGCCGGCTCGCCGACTCCTGGTACGCCATCGACCGCCTGGAGCACCACGGCACACCGTTCATCGTGGCGTGCAACGACTTCGGCGGCCCGCTCCACAGCGAGCAGCAGATCCGGGAGGCCCTGGACCTCTCGGAGGACGTACCGCTGGTGGAGTGCGACGCCCGCGACCGGTCCTCCAGCAAGTACGTGCTGATCACGCTCGCCGAGCACCTCGCCGCGCTCTCCGCCGCCCGCCTCCAGGCCACCGGAACGACCGCCTCCGAGGCGGTCGCCCCCGAAG
Organism: Streptomyces globisporus; assembly: GCA_014649555.1. Classification (GTDB taxonomy): domain Bacteria; phylum Actinomycetota; class Actinomycetes; order Streptomycetales; family Streptomycetaceae; genus Streptomyces; species Streptomyces globisporus. Next base: position 1,278,066 of record BMTG01000001.1, read on the forward strand.
CGGCCCTGGCTGCGGCCGGCCCGACCCCGGAGCCCGCCCCGTGACCACTGTCTCCGGCTGCCCCGTCACCCACACCTCCGTCCCGCTGTCCGGGCCCCGCTTCCAGAGCGACCCCGTCCAGCTCTACCGGGACCTGCGGCGCGACCACGGGGCGATCGCCCCGGTCGTCCTCGACGGCGACGTCCCCGCCTGGCTCGTCCTCGGCTACCGCGAACTGCACCAGGTCACCGGCGACCCGGTCCTCTTCAGCCGGGACTCCGAGCTGTGGAACCAGTGGGACCGCATCCCCGACGACTGGCCGCTGCTGCCGATGATCGGGCGCAGGCAGCCCTCGATCCTCTACACGGTCGGCGAGCGCCACAGCGTCCGCGCGATGATGATCAGCAACGCGCTGGAGGGCGTCGACCCGTTCTCGCTGAAGCGGTACGCCGAGGAGTTCGCCGACGAGCTGATCGACCGGTTCTGCACCAAGGGCTCGGTCGACATCATCGCGGAGTACGCCAAGCTGCTCCCCGCCCTGGTCCTGGCCAGGATCTACGGCTTCTCCGACGAGGAGGCGCACCCGCTGGTCGGCGCGATCAACGACATGATCGACGGCCGGGAGCGGGCGCTGGCCGGACAGCAGCACCTGGGTGCGTCGATGTTCCAGCTGCTGGCGGACAAGCACGCCGAGCCCGGCGACGACGTGGCCACCCGGATGCTCGCCGACCCCGGCGGCTTCACCGACGAGGAGGTCGCCCAGGACCTCATGGTGATGATGGCGGCCGGTCACCAGCCGACCGCCGACTGGATGGGCAACTCGCTGCGCCTGATGCTCACCGACGACCGGTTCGCCGCCTCGCTCTCCGGCGGCCGGCACAGCGTCGCCGAGGCCATGAACGAGGTCCTCTGGGAGGACACCCCGACGCAGAACGTGGCCGGCCGCTGGGCCGCCCGCGACACCCACCTCGGCGGGCGCCACATCCGCGCCGGCGACCTGCTGCTCCTGGGCCTCGCCGCCGCCAACGGCGACCCGCAGGTACGGACCGACGGCTCGGCGCTGACCGGCGGCAACAACGCCTTCCTCTCCTTCGGCCACGGCGAGCACCGCTGCCCGTTCCCGGCCCAGGAGACCGCCGAGGTCATCGCCCGTACCGGTATCGAGGTCCTGCTCGACCGGCTGCCGGACGTGGACCTCGCCGTCCCCGCCGAGCAGCTCACCCGCCGCCCGTCGCCGTGGCTGCGCGGACTGACGGACCTGCCGGTGCTCTTCACTCCCACCCCTGCCCTCGGCAGACCCGGAAGCCACGGAGGCCCCGCATGACCCGTATCGCGCTCGACCCCTTCGTCAGAGACCTCGACGGCGAGAGTGCCGCGCTGCGGGCCGCCGGCCCGCTGGCCGAGGTGGAGCTGCCGGGCGGTGTACACGTGTACGCAGTCACCCGCCACGCGGAGGCCCGTGCGCTGCTCACCGACAGCCGGGTGGTCAAGGACATCGACGTCTGGAACGCCTGGCGGCGCGGCGAGATACCGATGGACTGGCCGCTGATCGGCCTGGCCAACCCGGGCCGCTCGATGCTGACGGTCGACGGGGCCGACCACCGCCGGCTCCGTACGCTGGTGGCGCAGGCGCTCACGGTGAAACGGGTGGAGCGGCTGCGGGCGGGCATCGAAGCCCTCACGAACGCGAGCCTGGAGAAGCTGGCGGCGCTGCCCGCCGGGGAGCCGGTCGACCTCAAGGCGGAGTTCGCCTACCCCCTCCCCATGAACGTCATCAGCGAGCTGATGGGCGTGGACGCGGCGGACCACCCGCGGCTGAAGGAACTGTTCGAGAAGTTCTTCTCGACGCAGACCCCGCCGGAGGAGGTCCCGCAGATGATGGCGGACCTCGGGACCCTCTTCACGAAGATCGTCGACGGCAAGCGGGCGAACCCGGGCGACGACCTCACCAGCGCGCTGATCGCGGCCTCCGAGAACGGTGACCACCTCACCGACGAGGAGATCGTCAACACGCTGCAACTGATCATCGCCGCCGGACACGAGACCACGATCAGCCTGATCGTCAACGTGGTGGAGGCCCTCCAGACCCACCCGGAACAGCGCAAGAAGGTCCTCAACGGCGAGATCCCGTGGGACGGCGTGATCGAGGAGACGCTGCGCTGGAACACCCCGACCTCGCACGTCCTGATCCGCTTCGCGACGGAGGACATCGAGGTCGGCGACAAGGTTCTACCCAAGGGCGAGGGCCTGATCATCTCGTTCGGCGCGCTGGGCCGGGACGAGGAGCAGTACGGCCCGACGGCGGGCGACTTCGACGCCACGCGCTCCCCGAACCGCCACATCGCCTTCGGCCACGGCCCGCACGTCTGCCCCGGCGCGGCGCTGTCCCGCCTGGAGGCGGGCATCGCCCTCCCGGCCCTCTACGAGCGCTTCCCGGAACTGGACCTGGCGGTCCCGGCATCCGAACTGCGCAACAAGCCGATCGTGACGCAGAACGACCTGCACGAGCTGCCGGTGGAGCTGGGCTGCCCGTTCGGCCACGACGCCTGACCGCTCGCCGCGGGTGATGTCCACGGGTCGGAGCGCACGTCTCATCGGACGGACACGGTTACGGAGCCGTGCCACCGAGGGACTACGCTCCGTCCCGTGGCCGACATCCAGATTCCCGCTGACATCAAGCCCGCCGACGGACGCTTCGGCGCCGGTCCTTCCAAGGTGCGGACGGAGGCGCTCGACGCGCTGGCCGCCACCGGCACCTCCCTCCTCGGTACGTCCCACCGCCAGGCCCCGGTCAAGAACCTGGTCGGCGAGGTACGGGACGGTGTGCGCGCGCTCTTCTCCCTGCCCGAGGGTTACGAGGTCATCCTCGGCAACGGCGGCTCCACCGCCTTCTGGGACGTGGCGACGCACGGTCTGATCGACGCGAAGTCCCAGCACCTGAACTTCGGCGAGTTCTCGTCGAAGTTCGCCAAGGCCGCGAAGCTCGCGCCCTGGCTGTCCGACCCCACCGTCATCGCCTCCGACCCGGGCACCCACCCGGACCCGCGGGCGGAGGCGGGCGTGGACGTCTACGCCTTCACCCACAACGAGACATCGACGGGTGTCGCGGCGCCGGTCAAGCGCGTCGCGGGCGCCGACGAGGGCGCGCTCGTCCTGGTGGACGCCACCTCGGGCGCGGGCGGCCTGCCGGTCGACATCACCGAGTCCGACGTCTACTACTTCGCCCCGCAGAAGTCCTTCGCCTCCGACGGCGGCCTGTGGATCGGCGTGTTCTCCCCGGCGGCGCTGGAGCGCGCGGCCCGGATCCACGCCTCGGGCCGGCACGTCCCGGAGTTCTTCTCGCTGCCTACGGCGATCGACAACTCGCTCAAGAACCAGACGTACAACACCCCGGCGCTGTCCACCCTCTTCCTGCTGAACGAGCAGCTGAAGTGGATGAACACCCAGGGCGGCCTGGACTTCACGACGGGCCGCACGGCCGCGTCCTCGGGCCACCTCTACGGCTGGGCCGACGAGTCGAAGTACGCCACCCCGTTCGTCACGGACCCGGCGAAGCGCTCGCAGGTCATCGGCACGATCGACTTCGCGGACGAGATCGACGCGGCGGCCGTCGCCAAGGTGCTGCGCGCCAACGGCATCGTGGACACCGAGCCGTACCGCAAGCTGGGCCGCAACCAGCTGCGCGTGGCGATGTTCCCGGCGATCGACCCGGCGGACGTGCAGGCGCTGACGGCGTGCATCGACTACGTGATCGAGAAGCTGTAACTCCTCGGTTCTCCGCTGTACGGAGACGGCCCGGCACCCCGCGTGGGTGCCGGGCCGTCTCGGCGTCCCCCTTTCGCCCAGGAGGCCCGCAATGCCCGTGGCAACAGCCGACCACCCTGGTACCGATGAGCCGAAACCGCTGATCGAAGCGGCGAATCGGCTCATGGACCGGCTTCCGGGGTACCGGGTGGAGATCATCGACGGCATGCTCTCCGTGGCGCCGCTCCGGGACGGCCCCCACGCCGACGCGCTGACCACGGTGATGCTCCCGCTCCTTTCCGCAGGTCTCAGCAACGGCGACACCGAAGTCGAGGTCCTCCAGGGCATCGGTCTCTGGCTCCCCAGCGGCCCCGAGTACTACGCCCCCGGCCGGCAGGCCCCGCTACCCGCCTCCATCGGCGCCGAAGTCTCCCTGGACGTCGACGAGATCGTGCGCGCGGGCAGCCCGAAACGCTGAGGCCCGGGCGGGGTCACGCCGCCGCCAGCACCGCCCGCAGCGCGGCTATCCCCGCCAGCCACTCCTGGTCCGCCCCGGCGTCCGCCCACAGGTCCAGCGGCTCCGCGTTCTTCGCGGTGAGGCGGTCCAGGGCACGGACGGCCAGCGGGCGCAGGTCGGTGGGGAGCGGGGGCAGGGGGTGCTTCGGGCCGTACGCCGTGGTGACGGGGTCGCCGCCGGGGCACTGGGCCGCGACCAGCGCGGCGGCAGCCACCGCCTCCTCCCCGCCGTCCACGTAGTCCTCGGGGCCCGTGTCGGCCACGGCGGCCAGGACGTCCCGGAGCACGTCCGCCTTCCCGCCCGGCTCCGCGTCGTCGACCCGGCCGCCGAAGTCGGCCGCGGTGTCGTTGTCGAAGTGGCCGATGTCCCAGGCGCCCATGGGGTCCCCCTCAATCCGTGTGCCGGTCAGTCCGTCGCGCTGATGTCCCCATCCTCACAGCCGCCACTGACAACCGGCCTGCGCGCGAGGACGAACCCCTGCGGCGCCCGCTCCGGAAACGGCCCGTCCGTCTCCCGCTCCCGCCAGACCCGGGACACGCCCTCCAGGCCCGCGTCCCGCAGCAGTTCAGCGATCCTCTCCGGCTGCCGCCGGTGGAAGACGAGCGAGACCTCCAGGCCCCACGCCTCCGTCAGCCGCAGCGGCTCGTCGCCGACCTGGAAGCCCAGCTGTACGTAGCCGCCCGGGGCCAGCACGCGATGGAACTCCGCAAAGGCGCGCGGCAGTTCCTCGTCCGGGACGTGGATCGTCGAGTACCAGGCGAGCAGCCCGCCCAGCGAGGCGTCCGGCAGGTCGAGGGCGAGCATGGAGCCCTCCTCGAAGCGCAGCCCGGGATGCTCCCGCCGCGCCACCGCGACCATCTGCGGGGAGAGGTCGATCCCGAACACGTCCAGGCCCCGGCCGAGTCCGTGGAGGTGCTGGGTCACCCGGCCCGTTCCGCAGCCGACATCGGCCACCGGGAGGCCGCCGCCGCCCGCCGCCACCAGTTCGGCGAACGTACTCAGCAGAGCGCGCTCCAAAGGCTTGGCAGCCAGCTCGCCACGGGTGAAATCGACGTAGGCGGGGGCCATGGCGTCGTACGAGGTCCGGGTGGCGCGCAGAAAGCCGGGCGACAGGTCAGGGGTGGTCATGGCGCATCACCCTAGGCGCCCGCCAAGCCTCCTGTCCCGGCATCAGGCGGCGCTCCGGTCACAGCCGGCGCTCCGGTCACGGCCGGGGCTCCGGTCACGGCCGGGCCAGGAGCTGCGTCTCCCAGGCGAAGGCCACACCCGAGGCGCCGCCGTGCTGGGCCTGCACCTCGATGGCCCCCTGAATCGTCTCCTCGCGGGCCCAGTCGCGCTGCCACTCGGCCATCACGGCCAGCCACGTGATCGGCACGACGCCCGCCTGGACCATGCGCCGCACCGCCATGTCGTGGGCCTCGGCCGACACGCCCCCGGACGCGTCGGTGACGGCGTAGACCTCGAACCCCTCACCCACCGCCTGGATGGCCGGCATCGCGAGGCATATCTCCGTCCAGAGCCCGGCGAGGATCAGCTTCTTGCGGCCGGTCGCCTTGACGGCGTCGACGACGCGCTCGTCCTGCCAGGTGTTGATGAGCGTCCGGTCGATCGGCTTCTGCTCCGGGAACACGTCCTGGACGCCCTGGATCAGCAGGCCGCCGCGCTCCTCCAGCACCGTCGTCAGGACGGTCGGGACGCCGTACGCCTTGGCGGCCTTGGCGAGCCCGACGACGTTGTTCACGATCATCGTCGGCTCATGGCTGTTCAGGTTGGCGAACTGGAACGGCTGATGGTCGATCAGCACCACGACGCTCTCCTCGGGCGTCAGCAGCGCGTCGAGTCCGGCCTTGTTCTGGGCGCTCATGGGAATTCCCTCCACCATTTGGTTGATGTGTCATCCACCCTAGATACGAGTGGTTGATGCGTCAACCACGGCCGTGCGCTGGAGACTTGCCGCGAACTCCGGGCCTCCGATGGAGATGCCCGGGAAGGCCTCGCTACGCTCCTTGCATGAACGCGACGCCTCGCTGGCTGAACCCGGAGCAGCAGGCCGCCTGGGACGGCTTCATCCGCATGCAGGAGAAGCTCATCGGACGGCTCTCACGCCGGGTCCAGGCAGACTCCCGTATGTCCCCCGCCGACTACATCGTGCTGGCCAAGCTCACCGAGGCCGGCGGGCGCATGCGCTTCATGGACCTGACCAAGCTGGTGGAGTGGGAGAAGAGCCGCATGTCCCACCAGGTGGCGCGGATGGCCAAGCGCGGCCTTGTGGCCAAGGAGGAGTGCCCCGACGACGGACGCGGCGCGTTCATCGTCGCCACCCCGGCCGGCCGCGAGGCGATCGAGGAGGCCGCGCCCGTGCACGTCGAGCATGTCCGGCGGCTGTTCATCGACGCGCTCACCCAGGAGGAGCTGGACAGCCTGGCCCGGATCTCGAACCGCGTCCTCGCCCACCTGGAGAAGCAGCCCGACTGAAGTTCAGCTCACGGCACGGGGGGAACCGTCACGCTCCCGGCCCACCGCCGCTCGCCGTCCTCCCATCCCCCGGTCGGACCGAGACCCGCCGCCACCGCCACCGCGGCGGACGCGGCGTGGTCGGGGTGGATGTGGGCGACGAGTTCCCGGACGCCCCCGGCCGAGACCAGGTGCGCCGCCAGGCCCTGCGCGGCCTCGCTCGCGTAACCCCGGCCCTGCCAGGGCGTTCCGACGACCCAGGCGATCTCCGCGCGAGGCCCTCGTACCGTCGCCTGGACATATCCGGCGAGGCTCCCGTCCTCACGGACCCGGAGCACCCAGTTCCACCACCGCTCCCCCGGGTCCGGCGACCCGGCGCACTGGCGCTCGTACCGGGCCCGCAGCGCGGCCGGGGCCGGCGGCTCGCCCCCGGTGAACACGTACAGCGCCGGGTCCGCGAGGACGGCCGCCATCTCCTCGGCGTACGCCGGTTCGAGGGGGAGCGCGTCGAGGCGGGCGGTGGTGAAGCGCGGCGGGGTGCTGGGCAGCGGGGCGGCGGTCGTCGGCACGCTGCCCGACCCTACGCGGCCCGCACCCGCCCCGACCGCCCTTTTCCGGCCCAGTGGCCGTTCAGCCCCTCACCGGCTCAGCCGCTGGAAGCGGCGGACCGCCAGCGGCAGGAACACCAGCGTGATCACCAGCGGCCACACGACCGCCATCAGCAGCGCGTGCTGCTCGACCCAGGTCCCGCCGCCCGCCACGGGGTTGCCGAACAGTTCGCGCGTCGCCGTCGCGGTCGAGGAGATCGGGTTCCAGGCCGCGCCGAAGCCGAGCCAGTCGGGCATCAGGGACGGCGAGACGAAGGTGCTGGAGATCATGGTGAAGGGGAAGGCGACCGCGTACAGCCCGCCCGCCGCCTCCGGGGTGGGGACCAGCATGCCGAGCCAGACGCCGACCCAGATCAGGCTGAACCGCAGCAGCAGGAGGAGCCCGAACGCCCCGAGCGCGCCCGGCACGCCGCCGTCCGCGCGCCAGCCGATCAGCAGGGCCGTGACGGCCAGGATGGTCAGTTCGGCGGCGGCCACCACCAGGTCGGCCGCCCCGCGCCCCGAGGCGAACGCGGACGGGGCCATCGGCATCGACCGGAAGCGGTCGACGACCCCCTTCGAGGCGTCGGTGACGACGGCCACGGCGGTGTTCATGAAGCCCATGGCCATGGTCATCGCGAACATGCCGGGCATCAGGAACTCCCGGTAGTCCCCGCCCCCGGGCACCTTCATCGCGCTGCCGAAGACATAGCCGTACAGCAGGAGCGAGAGGATCGGGAAGCCGAGCTGCCAGACGATCGCGACGGGCCGGCGCCGGTAGTGGGTGAGGGTGCGGCGGGTGATGTTCCAGCAGTCGGAGACGGCCCAGTAGGCGAGTCCGTGGCCGCGGTCGGGCCCGGGGCCGTCTCCGGGGCGGCGTACGTCGGTCGTCGCGGGATTGCGTTCGAGTGTCGTCATGCCGCCGCCACCTCCGGGGCGTCGTGGTTCTCGGTGCCGTGGCCCGTCAGCCGCAGGAACACGTCGTCCAGGCTCGGCCGGCGCAGCCCGATGTCCTCCACCGCGATGCCGTCGTCCTGGAGGCTCCGGACCACCTCGGTGAGCGCGGCCACCCGGTCGGCGACCTGGGCGTGCACCCGGCGGGTGGGGGTGTCGGTGACGACGAGCCCGCCCCCGGCCACCCGGTCGACGGTCTTCGCCACCGCGTCGAGGTCCCCCGGGTCGGCGGCGACGACCTCGATCCGGTCGCCGCCGACCCTGTTCTTCAGCGCGTCCGGGGTGTCGTCGGCGATGGCCCGCCCCCGGTCGATGACGGTGATGTGCGAGGCGAGCCGGTCCGCCTCTTCGAGGTACTGCGTGGTCAGCAGCACCGTCGTGCCGCCCGCCACCAGCGCCCGGACCGCCTCCCAGACCTCGCCCCGGCTTCGCGGGTCGAGCCCGGTCGTCGGCTCGTCCAGGAAGAGCACATCGGGCTGGAGGATCATCGAGGAGGCGAGGTCGAGCCGGCGCCGCATGCCGCCGCTGTACTCCGTGGCGGCCTTGTCGGCCGCCTCGGTCAGGCCGAACCGGTCCAGCAGCTCCCCGGCGCGCTGCCGGGCCGGTCGGTTGCCCAGGTGGAAGAGGCGCCCGAACATCTCCAGGTTCTGCCGCCCGGTGAGGCCTTCGTCGACGGCGGCGTACTGGCCGGTGAGCCCGATCCGGCCCCGTACGCGGCGGGGGTCGCGGGCCACGTCGAGCCCGGCCACCTCGGCCCGGCCCGCGTCGTACCGCAGGAGGGTGGCGAGGACCCGCACGGCGGTGGTCTTGCCGGCCCCGTTCGGGCCGAGCAGGCCGTGGACGGTGCCGGGGCGGACGGCGAGGTCGAACCCGTCGAGCGCCCGCTTCTCCTTGTACTGCTTCACGACGCCCTCGGCGAGCACCGCGTATCCGGATGTGGATGTGGATGCAGACATGGCGTACCCCCTGATTCCGCTCGATGCCGACAGATCGGCCGCAGATCGGCCACCTGAACTGAGTACACCGTACCCTATTCTGAGTACGGTGTACTCACTTTCTTTCCGGCCGACTACGCTGAGCCCATGACGAACGACGGAACGACAGCCGGGGCAGCGTCGAAGGCGGACGGGTCGGCCACCGGGAGCGGTGACATCGCGCGCAGCCTGGAGCTCTTGTGGGGCACCGGCGAACGCCCCAGCCGCGGCCCGAAACCGGGGCTGACCCTGGACCGGATCGTCACCGTCGCCGTCGCCGTCGCGGACGCGGAGGGGCTGGCCGCCGTCTCGATGCGCCGGCTCTCCACCGAGCTGGGCACGGGCACGATGTCGCTCTACCGGTACGTCCCCGGCAAATCCGAGCTGCTGGACCTGATGTTCGACCGCGTGCTCGGCGAACCGTTCGCCGACCACCCCGGCGAGCCCCCCGCCGACTGGCGCGAGGCGGTCGACCGGATGGCCCGGGGCCACCTGGACACCCTGCGCCGCCACCCCTGGCTGCTGAAGATCAACCAGGCCCGTACGGTGCTCGGCCCCAGCGCCCTGCGCGGACTGGAGCTCGCGCTCACGGGCCTGCGCGGGATGGGCCTGCGGGACCCGGAGCTGATCGGCGTGATCATCACGGTGAACAGCTTCGTGGAGGGCCTCGCCCGCACCCGGGCCGACGAGGCGGAGGCGGTGGCGCAGACCGGGCTGAGCGACGAGGCGTTCTGGGACAACCAGCGGCCCTACCTGGAGCGGGCCATGCTCAGCGGCGCATACCCGATGATGGCGACCATGGCGGAGGACACCTTCGACTCCGAGTTCGACCACTTCGAGTTCGGGCTGCAACGGCTGATCGCCGGGTTCGACACGCTGGTCCGGGAGCGGGCGGCGGAACGGGCCGCGTCCCGCACATGACAGGTCGGCAGGACCGTGTCCCAATGGATATATGGACGCCAGCCGGGAGCTCGCTCCTTTCGTCAAGCAGTACGCCGTCCTGCTGAGCAGCCGCCGGCAGGACGGGACCTCCGTCGGAACGCCGGTCAACATCGCCGTCGAGGGCGATCACGCGTTCATCCGCACGTTCTCCTCCGCCTGGAAGGTCGAGCGGATGCGCAACCACCCGCGGGTGGAGCTCGCCCCCTGCACGGTGCGGGGTGTCCCGACCGGACCGCGGATCAGGGCGCACGCGCGGCTGCTGCGGCCGGGCACGAAGGAGAACACGCACGCGGCGCGGATGCTGTCGCGCAAGTACCCGGTGGTGCAGGGCGTGCTGGTCCCGCTCGCGCACCGGCTGAAGCGGGACCGGACGCTGCACTACGAGGTGTGGCCGGTGACGGACGAGGACTGAGGGAACCAGGGCCGAGCGGAACCAGGCCCGAGGGGAACCAGCGCGTCCGGGCCCCAGCGCGTCCGGGCCCCTACCCCTGCCCCCGCTTCCGCCGGAGCGCGAACCACAGGACGCCCACCCCGACGACGATCGCCGCCCCGAGCCCCGCACTGCCCTTGCCGTCGCCCTCCTCGCCACCGCCCTGGTCACCGGCTTCGCCCCCGGCACTCCCCGATGGCTTCCCCTGCTCCTGACCGCCCCCGGAGCCGCCGCCCTCCACCTCCACCCGGACGACCTCGCTCCGCGCCCCCTCCGAGCCGAACATCAGGGCCGAGCCGTCCGCCGTGTACGTCACGGACTCGGCCTGTCGCTGGAACGGGGCGGCGACGGACCGGTCCTCGCCCAGGCGGCCGTTCTCGAAGGCGTACTCGCGGGCGCTGAAGTACGAGCGCAGCACCAGGCGTTTCCCGTCGGGCGAGAAGGCCCCGTCCGTGACCCACGGCACCTCGTCCACCCGCCGGAAGGTGTTCACGGCACCGGCGGTCAGCTTCGCGGGCCCTTCGTAGAGGCCGCCGCCGTCCTCGTTCTTGGAGGCGATGTAGACGCGGCCGGTCTTCGGGTGGACCATCAGCGCCTCGGCGTTGCGGGCCCCGTCGGCGTACTTCACGTCGTACTGGACGGCGTCGACGGTGGCGTCGCGCAGCTCCTTCGGCTCGGGGAAGCGGTAGATCCAGACATGGCTCCAGGTGCCGTCGAGGTTGTCCCCGATGTCGCCGACGTAGAGGTCGCCGTCGGGCCCGATGGAGATGCCCTCGACATCGCGCGGCTCCCCCACACCCCGCATGGTGATGGTCGCGAGGGTCTTGCCCGTACGGGAGTCGACGGCGAAGACGTAGGGGCCGTCGTCGCTGTCGTTGTGCGTCCAGTAGACGCCGGGGTGGGCGCGGCTGGCGGCGAGGCCGCTGGACTCGGTGATACGGGGGTCCTCGATCGTGAAGTCACGGTCGGGCCGCCCGTCGTCGGCCACGGCCGGGCCGGCCCCGGCGAACAGCAGAACAGCGGCGGCGAGGGCGGCAGCACGGGTGCCCGTCGGCCCGGTCGGATGGAGGCGCATGGCTCAAGTGTCCATCGTCACGTCGCAGGCCGGAGCGGTGATCGGCCATGATGACGCCATGCGTTTCCTCTTCGTCGGCGATTCCATGACCATCGGGCACGCCGGCGACTTCACCTGGCGTTACCGGATGTGGCAGCACCTGGAGGCGTTCCCCGGTCTCCCGTACGAGATCGTCGGCCCGCGCTCGACGCTGTACGACGCCGAGGCGGGCGCCCCGGTCTCCCACGCGTACGCCGACCCGTCCTTCCCGCCCGCCGCCCGCCGCCATCTGTCCGGCTGGGGCGAGGGCTGGCTGCACATGGCCCCGGTGATCGCGGACGCGGTGCGCGAGACGGAGGCGGACGTCCTGCTGGTCTCGCTGGGCCTGATAGACCTCGGCTTCTACACGGACGCCGAGCAGACGGCGGCGAACGCCCGCGCGTTCATCACGGCGGCGCGCACGGCGAACCCGCGTCTGCGGATGGTCCTGCTCCCGGTGATACCGAACATCCGGGCCGGGACGGACGCCCCCTTCGCCGCCTCCTGCGCCCGCTTCAACGAACTGCTGGCCAAGGCGGTGGCGGACCTGGACACCGCGTCCTCCCCACTCCTGCTGGCCTCGCGTCCGCCCGGCTACGACATCCACGCGGACACGTACGACGGCACGCACCCCGGCCCGAGCGGCGAGCACCTCCTGGCGGCGGCGTTCGCCGACGCGATGCACCAGGCGTGGGGCCTGGGCGGCCCGTACGCGGGCGGGGTCACGGCACGGGTACCGGCGCAGGCACAGGTCTCGGCCCCGGTCTGACCCTCGTCCGTCAGGAGTCCGGCTCGGTACAGGCCACCGCACCCGGTACGCCTCGACCCGGTGGTCCTCACCCGCACCGCTGCGACCCCAGCATCGTCAGGGCCAGCTGGGTCAGTTCGCCCGAGACCTCGCCGGGGCGGGCCCGGCGGCAGCGGCGGGCGTGGTGGGCCATCAGCTCGTGGACCGTGCCGACCATCACCATCACGTCGACCCGGTGGTCCCGGTCCTCCGCCTCACCCCGGTCCACCGCCCGCTCGGCCTCCCCCGTGAGGAACTCCGTCCACAGCGCCCGCCAGAGCTTGCAGTGCTCGTCGACCACGGCGCTCACGCCCAGCACTTCGACGAACGTCACGCGGGCCTCGCGCGGGTCGCGGGTGACGGCTTCCACGTACGCGTCGAAGAGCCTCCGGACCCGCTCCTCGATCGAGCACTCCTCGATGCCCTCGGTCAGCAGGGCGCTCTCCGCCGCCCGCAGCCCGGTCGTCGTGACCCGGTTGTGGAGGGCGATGAGCAGCCCCTCCCGTGACCCGTACTCCTGGCGCAGCACCTCGATGGGCACACAGGCAGCCTCGCACACGTCGTGCTCGGCCGTCGCCCGGTATCCGTTGACGCCGTACAGCTCCCTGGCCGCTTCCAGGAGTTGTTCCCGCGCCTGTGTGCGCGCGGCGTCCCCGGGCCCGGTCCGCTGAACCGTCCAGCTGTCCGCCACCGGTCCTCCTTGAGCGCAAGGTGCGGGAGAGGAGCCTGCGCGCCTCTGCACGAACCGCCGCCCCATTGTGCTCGCCCCACCGCCGTCCGGACGGCCGCGCCACACCCGTACGGGGTAATACCCGTACGGGGAAACGCTTCTTCTCGGCGCGTCGCTCGGCGCGTCGGGAAGTGGGAGCGCGCCGAGACCTCAGCGCTGCTCCTCCGCGTACGAGAACGCCTCACGGTGCTCGTCCACGCTCTCGACGCCGTCGCGCGCCCGCAAGGACAGGTCGCGGGTGAGACGGCGGGCCAGTTCGCGCAGGACGTCGTCCGGCGTGGTCCCCTCGACGTACTCCAGCAGGTCGGTCAGGGCCTCCAGTTCGCCCGTGTGCAGCGATACGTCGGCGATCTCCTGGTCCTCCGCCGTGAGCGCCTCCACGATGCGCCGCCGGCAGGCCGTGTCCCGCAGGCGCGTCACGACGTCGTCGGGACCCGACTCCGTGTCGAAGGCTTCGAGGCGCCGGAGCAGTACGTCCGGGTCGCTGTGCGGCGCCCGGTAGAAGGGCCGCTCACCGCTGCCCGCCTCGCGCGGGTCCAGCCGCACCTCGGAGAGGAACGCCGCGACCCGTACCGGCTCCGGCGTCAGGCCGCTGCCCATCCAGCGGGCCGAGTCCACGAGCGAGCGGCCCGACCCCTCAGGGATGTGGAAGAAGCACCAGCCGGAGACACCGCACCAGAGCAGCCCCGTCTCGCCGCCGTCACCGAGGAGCCTGCGGCTGAACGCGCGCGTGAACTCCACGCTGCCCTCGACATCTCCCGCGAAGTCGTCCTGGCTCGGGTCGTGCACATCCCCGTACGCCGAGGTGGAGGCCACCGGGACCTCCTCGGTCAGCAGCACCTCCGCCACGGCCGCCATGTAACCGCCTATCACCGATTCGAGCGCGCCCCGCAGCTGAGGCGAGCGGTCTTCGGCATCGGTGTACGTCACGGCGGTTCTCCCACGTCGGTCGCGGCGGCAGGTCCGCCTCCCTATCCGCCGTTGCCCGCATAATGCCTGTTCACACCGGTCGGGCTCGCCTCTGAGGTACGGGGCAGGGGCAGGCGTCCCCGCACCCACCGTCCAGGGCTCAGCCCTTGACCGTGAACTCCCCCCGCAGCAGCGCCTCGTCCCGGGACGACGGGCCCACCAGCAGCTCGAAGCGGCCCGGCTCCACCCTGCGGACGCCCTCCGCGTCCACGAGCGTGCAGTCGGCCACCGGGAGTTCGAAGAGGATCTCGCGCGACTCGCCCGGGGCCAGCGCCACCTGCCGGTAGGCCTTCAGCTCCTTCTCCGCCCAGGTCACCGACGTCACCGTGTCGCTCACGTACACCTGCACCGTCTCCAGCGCGGGCCGCGCACCCGTGTTGGTCACCGTGACCCGGGCCCGTACGCTCTCCGACTCGTCGACCACCGCTGTCAGCACCTCCAGGTCCGTGTAGGCGACCGTCGAATAGCTCAGCCCCTCGCCGAACGCGAACGCCGGGCGCTGGGTGAGGTCCGCGTAGCGCGTACCGTGCTGGCCGCGCACCTGGTTGTAGTACGTCGGCTGCTGGCCCGCGTGCCGGGCGAAGGACAGCGGCAGCCGCCCGGTCGGCTCGATCAGGCCGAGGAGCAGTTCGGCGACCGCCCGGCCGCCGAGCATGCCCGGGTTGGCCGCGTACACGATCGCCGCCGCGCCGAGCGCGGAGGGCGGCAGCACCAGCGGCTTGGAGCTGATGACGACGACGACCAGCGGCTTCCCCGTCGCCGCCAGCGCGTCCAGCAAAGCGACCTGGTCGCCGACGAGTTCGAGGGTGGCCGTCGACTTGCCCTCGCCGATCAGCTCGATCCGGTCGCCGACGACGGCCACCACATGGTCGGCCGCTTCGGCGGCGGCGACGGCCTCGGCGATCAGCTCCGCGTCGGGGGCGGCCGGGTGGACGACCTCGGGGCGGGGCTGCCCGTCGGGGAAGAACTCCCCCTCCGGGTCGGGCCCGACCTCCAGGATCCGGGCGCCGGGCGCGTACGTGACGGTCCAGTCGGCGGGCACGTGGTCGCGGAAGCCGTCGAGGACCGTACGGATCATGGCGCGCGGCTGGCCGTCCGGCAGCCAGTCCGCCTGCCCGGAGGAGCCCGCCCAGTCGCCCAACTGGGTCTGCGCGTCATCCGCGTTGGGCCCGATGACCGCGACCGTACGGGGGCCGGGCCCGGTGGCCCGGCCCTCCCCGTCGGCCGCCAGACCGCCCGCGAACGGCAGCGTGCCGTCGTTGGCCAGCAGCACCAGCGAGCGGCGGGCCGCCTCCAGGTTCAGCGCCGCGTGCGCCCCGCTGCCGATGACCTCGGCCTGCCGGCCGGCGTCGGGGTGGCGCGGGTTCTCGAAGAGGCCGAGCTCGAACTTGAGCGTCAGGATGCGGCGTACGGCGGCGTCGATCTCCACCTCCGTCAACGCGCCCTGGGCCACAGCCTCCTGGGCCCCCTCGAAGAAGTTCGACGTGGTCATCACCATGTCGTTGCCCGCGCGGACCGCGGCCGCCGACGCCTGCGCGTAGTCGGCGTAGACCTTCTGCTCCCACACCATGCGGCCGACGTTGTCCCAGTCGGTGACCAGGGTGCCGGTGTAGCCCCACTCGCCGCGCAACACCTCGTTGAGCAGCCAGTTGTTGACGGTGATCGGCACGCCGTCCATCGACTGGTAGCCGAGCATGAAGGTCCGGCAGCCCTCCTTCGCGACCCGCTCGAACGGCGGCAGGAACCAGGAGCGCAGCTTGCGGCGCGAGATGTCCGCCTCGCTGGCGTCCCGGCCACCCTGGGTCTCGGAGTACCCGGCGAAGTGCTTGGCGCAGGCCAGGATCGCGGTCGGGTCGTCCAGGCCCTCGCCCTGGTAGCCGCGCACCATCGCGGAGGCCAACTCACCGATGAGGAAAGGGTCCTCGCCGAACGTCTCGCTGACCCGGCCCCACCGCAGGTCCCGGGTGATGCAGAGCACCGGCGAGAACGTCCAGTGCACCCCGGTCGCCGCGACCTCCACCGCCGTCGCCCGCGCGATCCGCTCCACCAGCTCCGGGTCCCAGGTGGCGGCCATCCCGAGCTGGGTCGGGTAGATCGTGGCGCCCTCCCAGAACGAGTGCCCGTGGATGCAGTCCTCCGCGACGAGCAGCGGGATGCGCAGCCGGGTCTTCGCGGTGAGCGCGGCGGCCTCGCGCACCCGCTCCGGGGACGCGTGCAGGATCGAGCCCGCGTGCAGGTCCTCGACGAGGTGCCGCACGCCCTCCTTGGCGTTGAGCTGGAGCATCTGGCCCACCTTCTCGGGCAGCGTCATGCGCCCCAGGAGGTCGGCGACCCGCTCCGCGACGGGCAGCGCGGGGTCGAGATACGGCGGCTTGGGACCCACAGGACTTCCTTTCACGACGCACGACGGCCACACCGGCCACGCCGGCGAGAGCGGCACTCGCAGTACCGTACGCTCAATCCCGACCGCTTGGTAAGTATTCACCCCTGTGAGAATCTGGGGCGGAACGAGAGAGGCGTGGCGATGACAGCGGGTGCATACGCGTGACCTCCGGAACCCGGCGCGGCTACGCCAAGGGCCGGGCCAAGCGGACCGAGATCCTCGACCAGGCGATGACCCTGTTCGGCGAGGCCGGCTACCGGGGCGCTTCGCTGCGCGTCATCGCCACTCGCTGCGGCATCTCCCACCCGGGGCTCCTGCATCACTTCCCGACGAAGGAGGCGCTGCTCCTCGCCGTCCTCCAGCGCCGCGACGACGTGGACGACGAGTGGCTGGCGCTCGGCGTCACCCGGGGCGTGGACCATCTGCGCCGCCTGGTGGACCTCGCCGAGCTGAACGCCAAGCGGCGCGGGATCGTCGAGCTGTTCTCGGTGGTCGCGGCGGAGGCCACGGCCCCCGACCACCCGGCCCACGCGTACTTCGAGGCCCGCTACCGTACGTCCGTCGCCAACACCGAACGGGCCTACCTCCAGGCCCGGGAGGCGGGCGAACTCCGGGACGACGTCGACCCGTCGGCGGCCGCGCAGCAGCTCATCGCCCTGATGGACGGCCTCCAGATCCAGTGGCTGATCAGCGACTGCACGACGGACATGGCGGGGGTGCTGCGGGCGCACGTCCGCGCGCAGCTGACCGTGGAGTTCTGAACCGGCCCGGTGGCGGCGCTGCTCAGCCGAAGGCGACGCCCAGCAGATACGGGGTGAGGGTCAGCGTCAGCGCCAGCGACCAGTACGGGCCGGGGGGCGCGGCAGGCATCAGCCTGCGCCGCATCCACAGGTTGAGCAGGGTCCACAGGCCCCCGAAGCAGCCCACCACCGGGACGACGAAGACCAGCCACGGCCACATGCCGTCGTTCTCGGTCGGTTCCCGCTGGGTCCACCCCAGCTCCGCCAGGGGCCCGTTGGACAGCACGTACCAGATCAGGAAGGCCGGCACGATCGCCGGAATCCCGAGCAGCAGGTTCGCCGCCACCGGGACGCAGGACTTCCACAGCCGCGCGCCCTTCACGGAGCCTCCGTCAGGATTCAAGGACTGACCCGCTCGATCCCGCGGCGGCCGGCGATCCGGGCCACGGTGAGGCAGTACAGCGGGGCGAAGACGAGTTCGGCCACCATGGCCTGCCAGGGGGCGTCGGCGGCCGTCTCGGTGCTGGCCAGTTCGCCGAAGCCGGCCGCCAGGCCGAAGGCGAGCAGGTTGTTGGCGACGTGCATGACGATCACGGCTTCGAGCCCGCCGGTCCGGATCACGAGCCAGCCCCACCACAGCGCCGAGTACAGCAGCAGGAGGAACCCGGAGAGCTCACCGAACCCGTGGGCCAGGGCGAACAGCAGGGAGGCGACGACTACCGCGGGCCAGGGCGTGCGGACGACCCGGCCGATCACCTGGACCAGCCAGCCCCGGAAGACGTACTCCTCGGCGGCGGCCTGGAACGGGACGAGCGCCAGGATCACGGCCAGGCTCAGCAGGAAGACGGGCCACCCCGGGAAGCCGGTCCCCGACTCCCCGACCGGCTCGTCGTTCCACGTCCACGCGATCAGCACGCCGATCTGCACGGCCATCAGCGGGAAGCCCACGGCGGCGCACCGCCCGAGCCAGCCCCAGCGCAGCCGCCCGACGACGGACGACACGGTCCCGGCGGGCCGCCGGCCGATCACGCGGGCGCCCCACAGGACGATGGGTATGGCGATCGCGATGCCGAGGAGCTGGACGACGAGGTCGGCGACGGGGTCCTCGAAGAAGAGGTCGCTGTCCGGGTCCGCGGGAGTCGCGTCCAGCAGCTCCGCGAGGACCATCCCGACGATGCCGACGACCACGACGGCCAGCAGGACCAGCCCCACGACGGCCGACAGCTCGCCGATCCAGCCGAACCGTCCGCCGTGACCGTTGCGCCCCTGCTCGTCGTAGCGGGACCCCGAGGGCGCCCGCACCGGCCCGGTCGGCGGGCGGCTCCACTCCGGGGGCCGGTCCCAGCCCTGGCCGCCCGGCCCACCCGGCCCACCCGGCCAGGCCGGTGCGGGCGGGTGCGGCGGACCGCCCGCCGACGACGGCGGGGCCCAGGGCGACGGCGGAGGCATGGAGGACGAGGGCGGCGGACCGTCCGTACGAGACGGCCCGTCCGAGGACGAGGGCGGAGGCGGCGGATCAGAAGGGTGGCTCACATCAGCGATCTTCGGATGCCGTGCGTGCACGGGTCAACGCCAGCCGTCCTCGCGAACCCGGGCCGCCAGGTCGATCTTGGTGTAGGTCGGCCGGCCCGCCTCCTGGTACTTGGCTTTCACCCGGTCCAGGTAGTACTTCGCCGTGTTCACCGTGATCCCGGCCCTGCGGGCGGTGGCCTTCAGCGTGAGCCCGGAGGCGTACCCCACCAGCACCTCGCGCTCCTGGGGGGACAGCCGAGGGCGCATGGAACCCCGGTCGTAGGCCAGAGCGAAGGCCAGCTCCGGGGAGTGGGCGGTGCGCCCGGCCGCGATCTCGCCGACGGCTTCGACGAGTACGGACAGCTCCTGGTCCTTCGTGAGAAAGCCGTCGGCGCCGTCGGTGATGGCCGCGACGATCCGGTCGCGGTCCGCCACCACGCTGATCATCAGCACCCGGCTGCCGGCCGCCCGCAGGCGGCGGATGTTGTCGGCGGGCGGCCGGTCGTCGCGGAGCATGAGGTCGAGCAGCACGACGTCCGGCGGCTTCCCGGGGCCGGCGAGCAACTCGTCGACGGTGGCGGCGCAGGCGACGAGGTCCACCTCCTCGACTCCCTCGAACCACGACCGGATGCCGTCCCGCAGCATCCGGTCGTCGTCCACCACGGCGACGGTGATCACCCCGGCCATCTCAGCTCCACGCGCACGCCCTCGCCGGGGGCGCTGTCCACGAAGGCCCGCCCTCCCACGCCGCGCATCCGGGCATGCACGGAACGGTCGAGCCCGATCCCGCCGGCGCCCGGCCGGGCGGGGCCGGGCGGCCTCGCCGCTCCGCCGGGCGCCTCCGCACCCTCCGATGCGCCCGCTCCGTCCGGTCCGGCGGCTCCGCCCCCGAAACCCCGGCCCCGGTCGACCACGGTGACGATCAGCCGGCCGGAGTCACCGCCGGCGGTCAGGAAGGCGTGCCCCGTACCGGCGTGGCACCGCACGTTGTTGAGCGCCTCGGTCGCGGCCCGCGCCATGGCCAGCGCTATCTCACCGGGCACGGCGGGCGGTTCGTGATAGCGGGCGGTCACCCGCAGCCCGAGCGCTTCGGCGGCGCGTACGGACTCCTCCAGTGCGGCCCGCACCTCGGAGGCCTGCTCCCGGTCGTCCGCCTGCTCGACCAGCCTCCTGAGATACGCGGCCTCCCGCGCGCAACGCTCGCGCATCATCGAGGTGTTGGCGTCGACGCCACCGCGGGCAATGGCCGTCAGGGTGGCGAGGACGGTGTCGTGCAACGCGTTGTGATGGGCTACGCGCTCCGCGAACCTGGCCCGCTGCGCCTCCGCGGCCAGCGCACGCCGGTTGGCCGAGTCGACCTGCTTGCCCTGCCGGCAGAGATACCAGGTGAGCACCCAGGAGACGACGGCGGAGAAGACCAGGGCGTTCAGATGAGCGCCGGTCACGGAGGCGTCCGCCTCCACCAGGAGGTACCCGGCGAGATGCGTGACCACCAGGAGCACGACGGCGACGGCGAGGAGGCGCGCCCGGAAGGCGACAGCGGCCATGGCCGAAGACGATCCGCCCAGGAGCATGACCCAGGCGATCGATTCCTGGGCGTGGGCACCGCCCCAGGCATACGCGCCGAAGGGCAGCAGGCAGCCGATCGTCAGGACGTCGAGGCCCACGGCCCAGGAGACGAGCCGCCGGTGCCGCGCCGCCATGAACCAGATGAGAGCGGTGGCCGCGACCGCGGCCCCCAGCGCGAGCCACGGGAACAGGCGGTCGTGCTGATGCTGCGTCACCACGGCCCCTCCCGCGACCAGATGACTGCCGCGGTACAGCGCGGTGGCGATGACCATCGTCTTCCGGGCCCGGTGCAGCCCGGTTTCGGCTCTGTCGATGCGACGGCCCCCCTTGATCACAACCCCCCAGAACGGGTGGTGCACCGGCCCCTCGGCGCACCGCTAACGTCACCCGTGGCGATCAGGGGATCGCTCGCGGCCACGATAGGCGGACCCCGGCCGAGGCCGGTCTGCGATTCCCGGACAACTCGGCAGATCTTTCGATCTGCCGTGGCCGAAAAGGCATATGACGCAGCATCACCCTCTGTGTCGGCACCCATGCCCCGTACGCGGCGCCCGCCCCCCGCCGACCCGCGCCGCCACGCACCGCACCGCACCGCACCGCACCGGCCAGGAAGGATCGCCCGTGAGTACGCACCGCGACGAACACGACAGCGGCAGCTTCTTCGCACTGGACACCGGTCTGCTGCCCGGCATCGTCGAAGGGGTGCTGCACCGGCGCGGGGCGACTCAATGGTCGGTCGAGCAGGGGGAGTTCTGGTGCTCGGTCCGGCCGCACGGTCATCGGAGCGGCGAGCAGGGCTGGAAGCTGCACCTGTCGGCCACTCCGCTGTCCGCGGCCCTGGTCCTGGCGGTGGCGGCCGACGTCCTGGTCGAGGAACGGGCCTCGTTCAAGTTCGCGGGGGCCCTGGACCGGGTCGCCCTGCTGACGGGCGGGCGCGCCGACCGCGGGGGCGGCGGAAAGTTCATCACGGTCTACCCCGACGAGCCGGAGCTGTTCCGCCGGCTGGCCCGGCGGCTGCACGCGGCGACGCTGGGGCTGCGCGGACCACGCATCCTGTCGGACCGGCCGTACGCGCCGGGCAGTCTCGTCCATTACCGCTACGGCGTGTTCAGCGGGGTGCGGACGACGACGAACGACGGGGACACGGACGTACGGCTGCGCCGTCCCGACGGCGGACTGGAGAAGGACCGGCGTCAGGCCTGGGTCACCACCCCCGCGTGGGCACCGCCACCGTTCCCGGAGCCGACGCCCTCCCCGGAGGCGGTGGCCCGCTCCGGCGCCGTGCCGAGCCGGCCGCGGCAGGCGGCCGGACCGCGGAAGCCGGAGAGTGGCCCCGCGAGGAAGTCCGTCCGCCTCAACGGCCGTTACGTGGTCGCCAAGGCGATCCGGCACGCCTTCAAGGGCGGGGTGTACCTCGCGACCGACGAGACCACCGGCCGACAGGCCGTGGTGAAGGAGGCACGGGCGCATGTCGGCGTCCGTATGGACGGCACCGGTCTCCAGGACACCCTGCGCCACGAGGCCGAGATGCTGGAGGCGCTGGCCCCGCTGGGCCTCACCCCGGCCGCGATCGAGTTGTTCGCCCAGGGCGGGAACCTGTTCCTGGCCCAGGAGTTCGTGCCGGGGCGGACGCTGCGCGACCGGCTGGTGGAGCAACCGGTCCGGGATCTGGCGGAGTTCCTGGACCTGGGCCGGCAGATCGTGGAGATCGTGGCGGCGGTCCACGGCACCGGGCGGGTACTGCGCGACCTCTCACCGAACAACCTCATGGTCACGCCCGAAGGCCGGGTCCGGCTCATCGACGTCGAGTACCTGGCCCCCGAGGGCGTTCCGGTCCGCCGCGGGTACACCCCCGGCTATGTCGGCCCCGAGGTGTCCTCGCTGCGGGACTACGACTTCACGCCTCCCACGTACGCCAGTGATCTCTACGGGCTCGGCGCGGTGCTGCTGCACCTGGCGACAGGCGTCGACATGCTCCTGGTCCCCGACGACCGCCCGGTGGGCGACCGTACCGAGGCGCTGATCAGGTCGGCGATCGCCGATCACTCCTGGACGGCACCGCTCCTGCCCCTGCTCCTCGCCCTCTGTTCCCCGCTCCCCGGGGAACGTTGGGAACTGCCCCGGGTACGGAAGGCCCTGGCGGAGCTGCCCGGCTCAGCCCCACGCGCCGCCGACGGAGACGGAGACAGCGGGAGCAGCGGAGACAGCGGACGGACCGGCGGGGCCATGACTCCGGTCGCGGACTCCACCGGTGAGGGCGGCCTCCCGGCCCTGAGCGACGAGGAGCGCGAGCGGCTGCTCGCCGATGGCCTCGCCTACCTGTTGCGCACCCGTCCTGGCAGCGGCGGACACCTCTGGGACGTCAGCGCGTTCGGCGCGACCACCGACCCGCTGAACGTCCAGTACGGCTCGGCCGGCGTCCTCGCCGTGCTCACCCGGGCCGCGGCGGCGGGCGCGGGAGCCGACGTCCGCGACGGCGTGGCGGAGCTGACCGAGTGGACCCGGCGGGGTCTCGCCGGCCTCCCCACCGGCCGGACCGCCGACGGAACGCTTCTTCCCGGGCTGCACTTCGGCCGCTCGGGCACCGCCTGGGCGCTGCTCGACGCGGCCATGCTGCTGGGTGACGACTCCGTCGCCGCCGAGGCGTCCGCACTGGCGCGCGCGGTCCCCGTCGACTGGCCCAACCGGGACATCTGCCACGGGGCGGCCGGAGCCGGAATGGCCCAACTGCACTTCTGGCGCACGACCGGCGACCCGGTCTTCCGCGACCGGGCGGTGGAATGCGCCGAGGCGATCGTGGCCGCGGCGGAGGATCACCCCGCCGGGGTGATCTGGCCCGTCCCGGCCACCTTCGACTCGAACCTGGCAGGAGCCCGTCACTACGGGTTCGCCCACGGCATCGCGGGAATCGGTGCGTTCCTGCTGGCCGCGGGCGTGGCGGCGGAGCGCGCGGACCTCGTCCGGGCGGCCCGGACGGCGGGCGACACCCTGGTGAGGCTGGCCCGGACCGGGAACGGCCGGGCGGTCTGGCCGGCCGGGGACCGGGACGCCGACGGGCCGGTGGGGCAGACGCACTGGTGCAGCGGCTCCTCGGGCATCGGGACGTTCCTGGTCCGGCTCTGGGCCGAGACCGGCGACGAACGCCACCGGGAGGCGGCCGTACTGGCGGCGGCCGGAGTGCGGGAGGCCATGTGGCTCTCCTCCCCCGCCGCCTGTCACGGGCTCGCCGGGAACGCCGAGTTCCTGCTCGACCTGTACGCCGCGCTCGGTGATGCCCGCTTCCACGACCAGGCGGGGCAGTTGGCGGCGTGCATCCGCACCCGTGCCGTACGGCGCGACGGGCTGCTGGTGGTGCCGGACGAATCGCTGGAGGCGGTCACCGGCGGCTACCAGACCGGTGTCGCCGGCACGGTCGGCATGCTGCTGCGCCTGCGGGACGGGGGCCCGCGGCTCTGGATGCCGGACACTCCGGACCTCTTCGCACCCGTCGGCCGGAACCCGCGTACCACGGTGGGAGCGCGATGAACCGGCGGCCGGAACGCATCAGTTTCCGCTTCTCGGCACGGTCCCGGTTCGCCGCCTGCCTGGTGACCACGTCCGACGGCGCACTGGCCCCGGGGTGGTGGGACCTCGACGGCACACGTCCGCCGTACGCCGGTGATACGCCCCGCTTCCGGGAGGGCGCCCCGACGGAGACCACCGCCACCCAGGTGCTCCCGACCGAATGCGGCGGGCTGCTGCGGCTGCGCGGCGCGGCGGGCTCCGGTCGTCACCTGCTCCTGCTGTCCCACCCCGCATCCGCAGGACCGGTGACCGAGGAGACCCCGACCGCCGGTACTCCGCTCGCCGGACCCCGGGGCCCGTCCTCGGCCGGGACCGGCCCCGAGGCCCCGGCCCCGGCCGAGGACCCGGCCGAGTGCCTGTCCGTGGAGGCGCGGGGCCTGCGCCTGGTGCCCGGCGGCCCGCGCGGCACGCTCGCGCTGGCGGTGGAGACCGCTCACGACGGCCGCACCCGCGTCTGGCGGGTCAGGTCCGCGCCGCTGCGGCTGAGCGATCCCGTGACCCTGCCGGGCCGGGTCACCGCCCTCCTGCCGCTCGACGGAACGGGCTGCCGCTACGCCACGGACCTCGAAGGGCCGGACGGGTACCGCCCCGTCTCCCTGGACCTGCGCGACGGGAACCGGCTCGCTCTCCCGTCGCCGCCGGACGGCCGCATCCACCGGCTGCTGCTCTCGGCACCGGCCTCGGGACTGCTGCTGACGGCGAGCGACCCCGGCGACGGGCGGCTGCGGATCGCCCGCGCCACGCTCGGCCTCCGGCCTCGGCTCGACTTCCCGGACCGGCTCAACTCCCTGGACGGAGCGGTCCTTCCGCTGGCCGCCGACCCGGCGGGTGAGCGGGTCGCGCTGCGGGTCTCCCGGGGCGCGCAGGCCCGCCTCTTCCTGTACGACGTGGCGGCGGACCGGCCCCGGCCCGCCGAGCTGCCGCCGGGTGCGTTCCACCCCGTGGCGGGCTGGAGCGAGGGCGGGCTGCGCGTCGTGTACGCGGCCCCGGACCGCCCCGCGGACCTGGTCGGCGTCCCGGACACCGCCGCGCACGGCGCACCGGCCACCCCCTCCGGGGCCGCGTCCCCCACCCTCGACGTCTCCGCGACTCCCCACGCCCCCACCGAGTGGTTCGCCACCCCGTCCGGCCGCTTCGAGGCCGTCCGGCTGGGCGACTGGCGCACCGCGCCCACCGTCGTCGTGGCGCTGCACGGCGGTCCGGAGGACCACTGGACGCTCGGCCACGACCCGGTGCTCGCGCGCCTGTCGGAGACCGGGGCGGCGGTGGTGGCCCCCAACCAGCGCGGCAGCACCGGCTACGGCCGGGCCCACGCCGAGGCGATCCACGGCGCGTGGGGCGTACCCGATCTCGCGGACATCCGGGCTCTGGTCCGTACGCTCACGGAGCAGCGCCCGCCGGACGCCGAACCACCCGTGCTGCTGGGCACGAGTTACGGGGGCTTCCTCGCCCTGCTGGCCGTGTGCGCCGACCCGTACGCCTGGGCACGCTGCGCGGTGATCGCCCCGTTCCTGTCCGCGCGCGGACTGCGCGAGCGGTCGTCGGCCGCCGTGCGTGCGCTGATCGACCGGCACGGCCTGGGCGAGCCGCCGGACGACGGCCTCGGCCCCAGGGACGTCGAACGCCTCGCCCACCGCATCCGCGTACCGCTGCTCGCCCTGCACGGCTGTGACGACCCTGTCGTGCCGGTGGACGAGACGCGCCGGCTGCGCCGGGCACTGACGCGGGCGGGCGGCCCGGAACGCGTGCCCCACGACTGTCTCGACATCGCGGGAGCGGGACACCACCCGCTCCAGGAGCGGGGCGGCGCCGAACTCACCGACCGGCTGGTGGGCTTCCTGACGGCCGGGTTCCCGGACCGCCGCCGCTCCCCCGCTCCCCCTGGACTCACGGTCGCCGACGCGGCCGTGCGGCACCGCCCATCCTCGGCGGTGTTCGGGCACATCACGCACGACGAAAGGACACCATCATGATCGACAACACCATGACCGTCGATGTCGACGAGCTGCAGACCCTGGAGGGCGAGGAGTCCGTCGCGCTGGCCGGCTGCACCCGGACCTGTACCTGGACCTGCTCCATCACCAGCATCGAGCAGCAGTAGCAGCCGTGCGCCGGACGGGCCCCTCGCGGACCTGTCCGGCGCACGCCGTGTCTCCCGTACGCACGGCTCACCGCGATCCGTGCCCGTATCCCGTGCCCGTCCGCCCCCGCGGGAGCCACGGACGGCCGGAAGGATTCCGATGACGTCTCCCCGGCGACTGGTGTGGGACGCGACCGCCCGGACGCGTGGCTGGTTCGTTCTCGCCTCCGCCACCGCCGTCCTGGGTGCGGCCGGCACACTGGCCTTCCCCTGGGCGATGGCGCGGGCCCTGGACGCGGTCGTCGCCCGGCGGCCCGCCACCGGTCCCGTCCTCGTGTGCGCCGCGCTCCTCGCCCTCGTCGTCACCACGGGGGCCCTCCAGACCCTCGCCAACGGGGGCTACGGCTCCGGCACAGTGGCGGCGCTGCGCCGGTCCATGGCCCGGCGCGCCCTCGACGCGGGGGTGCCGGGGACGGCCGGCTTCCCCGCCGGGGACCTCGCGGGGCGCCTCTCCGCCGGATGCGCGCAGGCCGGATCGGCGGGGGTCACGCTGGTCACGGCCTCGGCTGCGGTGCTGACCTCGCTCGGCGGGGTGGTCGCGCTGTGGCTGATCGACTGGCGGATCGGGCTCTGCTTCTCGCTGGGCGTCCCCCCGTTGGTGCTCATCGCCCGGGTGTTCATGAACCGCGGATCGGGGCTCTTCCTCCGGTACCAGGAGACTCAGGGCAGGATCTCCGCCCTGCTGCTGGAAGCGCTCGGCGGGGCCCGGACCATCGGCGCGAGCGGCACCGCGGCGGCCGAGACGCGCCGGGTCCTGGAACCCCTGCCGGAGCTGTCCCGCACCGGACACCGGGTCTGGGCGCTCCAGCGGGACACCGGATGGCAGGTGGGCCTGCTGATCCCGGCCGTCGAGGTGCTGGTCCTCTGCGCCGGGGGTCTCGCCCTCCTCCACGGTGACATCAGCGCGGGCGAACTCGCCGCGGTCGTCGGGTACACGGCGCTCGCGATGGCCGCGCTGGACCAGCTCGACGCCCTCTTCGCGCTCGGTATGTCGGCCGCCGGTGCGCGCCGGGTCGCCGAGGTCGTCGACCAGCCGGTCCCGGCCCCCGGCACCCGGGCCCGTCCGGCGAGCGGCCCCGGCACGGTAACCCTGTCGGGGGTGACGGTGCGTTCCGGTACCCGGCTCGTCCTGGACTCCGTGGACCTGGTCGTCCCGGCGGGCACGGCGCTCGCGGTGGTCGGACGGTCCGGGGCGGGCAAGAGCACCCTGGCGGCGCTGATCGGGCGGTTGCGGGAGCCGGACGCGGGCCTGGTCGCCATCGACGGCGTACCCCTGCCGGAGCTGACTCCCCGGGCCCTGCGCGCCGCCGTCGGCTACGCCTTCGAGCGTCCCGCGCTGCTGGGGACGACGGTGGCCGGGACGATCGCCTTCGCCCGCCCGGACGCCTCACGGGAGGAGGTGGCGGCGGCTGCCGGGGCCGCGCGGGCGGACGACTTCATCGCCCGCCTGCCGCACGGTTACGACACCCCTCTCAAGGACGCACCCCTCTCCGGCGGAGAGGTCCAACGCCTGGGAATCGCGCGTGCATTGGTCCACGATCCGGCGGTGGTCGTCCTGGACGACGCACTGTCGAGCCTGGACACCGCGACGGAAGCACGGGTCGGCTCCGCGCTGGCCTCGGCCTGGTCGGCCCGCACCCGGGTGCTGATCGCCCACCGGGTGTCGACCGCGGCCCGGGCCGACCTGGTGGCCTGGCTGGAGAACGGCAGGGTCCGCGCTCTGGGCCCGCACCAGGAGCTGTGGCGACTCGACGGCTACCGGGCCCTCTTCGCGGCGGGCACCGGGACGGAAACGGAAGCCGCGCCGGAAGCCGTTCCGGAGCACGACCCGCATCCCCACCCCCAGGAGTCGGTATGAGCGAGGCAGCCCCGCGCCCCATCGACCGGCATCTGTTCGCCGGGTTCCTGCGGCAGCACCGGGGAGCGGCGGTCGCGGTGGCGGGATGGTCGCTGCTGGAGGCCGTCCCCGCACTCGCCTCCGGACTCCTCGTGGCCGCCGCTCTGGACCGGGGCTTCCTCGCGGGCCGACCGGCCGAGGGCTTCTTCTGGATCGGTCTGCTCGGGGCCGCGATGGTCTTCCGCGCCCTGATGACCCGGACCCTGACACCGTGGCTGGGGCGGCTCGTGGAGCCGCTGCGGGACGAACTGGTGACGGCCGTGGCCGCGGGGGCCGTACACCGCGCGGCAGCGGGAGTGCGGGACGCGGCGGGCGCGGGCGTGGCCCGGCTGACGGTCCAGGTAGAGACCGTACGGGCGCTGGTGTCCGCCCTGCTGCGCTCGGCGCGGCAGCTCGGCGTCTCCCTGCTGATGGCGTTCGTGGGCCTGGCCGCCCTGTCCGCGCCGGTGGCGGCGGTCACCCTGCCCCCGGTCCTGCTCACCCTGCTCCTCTGCGCCCCCCGGCTCCGCGTCCTCGCCCGCCGCCAGCGCCGCCAACTGCGCGCCGAGGAAGGGCTCACGGCGGCGGCGGGAGAGACCTTCGACGGCATCCGGGACGTCGTCGCGTGCGGCGCCCAAGACCGGGTGGCCGACGACCTGTCCGCCCGGATCACGGACCACCGGGACGCGGTCCGGGCGGTCGCGAGGGCCGCGTCGGCCAACACGCTGTTGGTGTCGCTGGGCAGCCATCTCCCCCTGCTGGTACTGCTCCTGGCGGCCCCGCGGCTCCTGGACCGGGGGGCGCTGTCGGTGGGCGAACTGCTGGGCGCGACCAGCTATCTGATCAGCGGGGTCGCTCCGGCCCTGCGCTCACTCGTCGCCGTCCTCGGCTCGTGGGGCGTGCAGCTGGCGACCGTACTGCGCCAGTTGAGCCGGTCGACGACGCAGGGGCCGCACGGGGCGGCGGAAAGCCAGGGCCGGGCCACCTCCCCGCACACCCCACGCTCCCCGCACCTGTCCCTGGTGAACGTCGGCTACGCCTACGGTCCGGGCGCGGCACCTGTCATCGACAGGCTCTCCCTCGACATCCCCGCGGGCTCCCACCTGACGGTCGTCGGGCCGAGCGGTGCGGGGAAGTCGACCCTGACGACCCTGCTGGCCGGGCTTGCCGCACCGGACAACGGCCGACTGACCCTGGGCGGCGTGCCGGTGACGGAGGTCGACCGGGCCTGGCTCCACCGGGCGGTGACGCTGATCCCGCAGGAGGCGTACGTGTTCACCGGCACCGTGCGGGACAACCTCCGCTACCTGCGCCCCCTGGCCAAGGACGCCGACCTCCTCGCCTCCGCGACGGCCGTGGGCGCGCGAGCCCTCGTGGACCGGCTCGGCGGCCTGGACGCGCCCGTCGGGCTTGACGGCCCCCCGCTCTCCTCCGGGGAACGGCAGCTCGTGGCGCTGGCCCGCGCCCATGCCTCCCCCGCGTCGGTCGTGCTGCTGGACGAGGCCTGCTGCCACCTGGACCCCGCGGCGGAGGAGCGGGCCGAGCGGGCGTTCGCGGCACGGGGCACCACGCTCGTCGTGGTGGCCCACCGCATCAGCTCCGCGCTGCGCGCGCCGCGGGTCCTGGTGCTCGACGGCGAGCGCACCGCCATCGGCACACATGCCCAACTCCTGGACGAGAGCCCGCTCTACGCGGACCTGGTGGGCCACTGGGTGGCCGCCGGAACTCCGTAGGCGTTGTGGCAGACTGCGTCGACTGACTGGTCCACACCACGTGTATCTGGAGTTCGGTATGACGGCACAGGCGCCTCACCCCCCGATCGACACCAGCAAGCCGCACTCGGCCCGGGTCTACGACGCCCTGCTGGGCGGCAAGGACAACTACCCGGTGGATCAGCAGGTGGCCGAACTCCTGCCCGTCGAGGCGAAGATCGGCGCCCACCAGCAGCGGGCCTTCATGCACCGCGCGACGGCGTGGCTGGCGGGCCAGGGCGTGACGCAGTTCCTCGACATCGGCACGGGCATCCCCACCGAACCGAACCTGCACCAGATAGCCCAGGAGATCCGCCCCTCCGCCCGGATCGTGTACTGCGACAACGACCCCATCGTCCTGCGCCACGCCGAAGCGCTGCTGGTCAGCCGCCCGGACGGTGTGACGGACTACGTCCACGCGGATGTCCGCGAGCCCGCGATCATCCTCGACGCGGCCCGCGAGACCCTGGACTTCGACCGCCCGATCGCCCTGTCCCTGCTCGGCCTCCTCCACTTCCTCCCCGACGCCGAGAAGCCGATCGACATCATCCGTACGTTCACCGACGCCATGGCGCCCGGCAGTTACGTCGTGCTGTCCCACGGCGCGTCCGACGTGAACGAGGAGAAGGGGGAGCAGAGCGCGGACGAGTACAAGAAGGGCGGCATCCAACTGGCCCTGCGGACACGGGAGGAGTTCTCCCGGTTCTTCGAGGGCCTGGAGATCGTCACCCCCGGCCTGGTGAAGGCCCCGGAGTGGTTCAACGGAACGCCCGCGCCCGAGCAGGAGCACAGCGGCATGTACGTCGCGGTGGCCCGGGTCCCGTAGCCGGAAGCCTCGCGCACTCCGAGGGTGAGCCGGCGTAAGTGCCGGCTGCACCTTCGGAACCAGGCCGTCCTTGGATCACTTCCGCCTCGGATCACTTCCGCCGGCCGAGGTTGTCGTCGATGATGTGCGTGTGACCCATCGCATCAGCGCTCTGATCTCCGTCTTCGGCGTCTTCGCCAGTGTGTTGCTTCTCGCTCTCGCCGTTCGTGAGTACCGCTCCGGGGCCACGGTTCTGTGGCTCGTGTTCGGAGCCGCGGCCTTCCTCGGTGCTGTGTACGCGCTCGTGGTGGACGTACGGCGGCTCCGCACGGGACCGGCCGCCTGAGAACCGGCGAGGAGAGGTGGCCCCCTTGGTGCTCCTGGCACTGCCGTGTCGGGCGCGGAAGGAGAGCTGAGGCCTCGCTCATTCCTTCACGGCGCACCCCGCCCGCAGCCAGGCCATTTCGTGCAGCAGCGCACCGTCCACGAAGGGGTCCTGGGCCGTGGGCCGCGACCTCCAGTCCAGCGGCCAGGTCCCGCCGCCCAGCGCGGGCACCCCGACGAACGCGTCCCCCCGCGCGCTCCGGCTCATCGCCTCCACCCCGGGAGGCCACCGGTGCTCGGCGGCGGTCCCGGGTGCGAGCAGGAAGTACATGCTGCGCTCGCCGATGCCGGAGCGGACGATGGGGCCGGCCTGGAAGTCGGTGAACTGCATGACCTCGTACGCGATTTCCTCTCCGAGCAGGCCGATGGCCCGTACGGCGTCGAAGTGGATGCCGACGTGGCGGAGGGCGTGGCCGGAGGCGGGGATCCAGGCGGGGCAGAAGGGGGCCGGATCCGGTGAATTCTTCAGTTCCATGCGCTCAGCGTTGCGGCAGACACGTACGGTGACCAGGGTTCTGAGGAGTCTGTGCACCGCTGTGCACTTGTAGGGGGTGCCGTGCACCTGGGAAACGAGACGAGCGGCAACGCCGTCATGTTCGGCCGACTGCTACGCCACTTCCGCGAGCGGGCCGGGCTGTCGCAGGAGGCCCTGGGCGGGAGAATCAGGTTCTCCAAGTCCCAGGTCGCGATGGTCGAACGGGGGAACCGGCCGCCGAGAGGACCGTTCGTCGAGCGCGCTGACGCCGCGTTGGGTGCACAAGGTGCACTCATCGCCGCGGGAGCGGACGTGTCGGGAAGCTACCTGGCCGACTGGTTCGAGGACTTCGCGAAACTGGAGAGGCTGGCTGCGGCTCGGCACGAGTACGAGACGCATGTGGTGCCCGGCCTGCTCCAGACGGAGGCGTACGCTCGCACCGTCCTGCAAGGCGGCTACCCTCCGGTGAGCGACGACGTGGTCGAAGGCCGGGTCGCGGACCGGCTGGCCCGCCAATCGCTCATCACGCGCAAGGACGTACCCGACCTCAGCTTCGTTCTCGAACTGAGCGCGCTGGCCCGCCCGATCGGCGGCCGGGCCGTACACCGTGAGCAGATCGCCCATATTCTCGAGGTGTCGCAGCTGCGCCACGTGACACTTCAGGTGATGTCTCCCCGCCGCGAGACCCACAGCGGCTTGAGTGGACCGTTCGTCCTCCTGGAAACGAGGGAACGGCGCCGGCTGGCCTACCTCGAAGTTCAGGACCACAGAGCCCTCACCGACCAAGAGCCCACCGTAAGCAACATGTTCGGCAAGTATGGCAACATGCGGGCGCAAGCTCTCGACCCCGAGAATTCCTGCGCAGAGATCGAGAAGTTGGCCGAATGAGCACAGAACACCACTGGTTCAAGAGCAGCTACAGCGGTGAGAACAGCGGCAACTGCGTCGAGGTGGCCACCTGCCCCCACACCGTCCACATCCGCGACTCCAAGGACCTCACCCTCACCGCCCTCGCCGTCTCCCCCGACACCTGGACGTCCTTCGTGGAGTTCGCCGCGTCCTAAGCGGCCTCCACCCACTCCGGCGCCCACACGTCCTGCGAGGTGCGCGGGCCCGCCGTGCGCAGATAGTCGCGCAGCGCGGTCAGCACGGGGTGCTGGTCTCCGCTGCGGAAGAGCAGCACATGCGGGTAGACCGGCGTCGGGTCGCGCAACGGGATGCGCCGGAGGTCGTGGGCCTGGGGCCACAGATAGCGGTCCCCGCGCCCGACCAGGGTGGCCAGGGAGTCCGACTCCGCCAGCGTGTCCATCAGGGCCTCGGGGCCGAAGTCGGGGCCGAGGGCGTCGATGCTCAGGCCGAAGGCTTCGGACAGCGTCCGGTAGAACGCCGCCCACTCCGTGCCGGGCATGATCCCGGGGATCCAGATGCGGTGACCGGCCAGTTCCGCAGGACTGACGTGAGGCGCGTCCGCCAGCGGGTGTCCGGAGCCGACCAGGAGCTCCAGAGGTGCGTCCATCAGCCGTTCGGCGCTGATCCCGGCCGGGACCTGGTCGGCCGGCAGGGCGCGGAAGGACGCGTCGACCGTCCCTTCGAGCACCGCCCGGGCGGCCTGGGCGGCGTTCTCCGTGCTCAGCGTGACCACGTCCAGCTCCATCTCCGGGTGGGAGCGGTAGAACCGGTGGACGGCCTGCGCCGGGGAGATGCGCCGGTTGAGGACGTCGACGCGCAGGGGACGGTTGCCGGGGCGTACGGCCTGCTCGGCCTGCTCGACGACCGCCAGGATCTTCTTCGCGTGCGGCAGGAAGACCTGCCCGTCCGGGCTCGGCCGGGAGCCTCGGGAGGTCCGCACCAGGAGCATGACCCCGAGGTGCCGCTCCAGGGCCGCGATCCGCTTGGAGACCGCCTGCTGGCTGATGCCCAGCTCGTCGGCCGCGGCCTGGAACTGGCCGGTCTCGGCGACGGCGACGAACGTCCGCAGCGCTTCAGCATCCACACGCGCACCCTACTTCCACAACTAGAAGTTGTTTCCGGTGCAGCGCGGAGTTGTTTGATCGAGCACTCCGCGCGATGGTGGGATCAGCGCATGTCCACTCGCACAGAGCACGTCATGTATGTCAAGACACCTGATTTCACGCGTCACGCGGAACGGATCGTGGAGGTGACCGATGCGACGTCCCGACTGAACGTGCTTCCGTTCAGCGACACAGAAGGTCGCGCTGAACTACTTTCGGTTGTGTTCGGCGGCCCGCTACCGCCGTCGGTGACGATCTACCCGCCGTTCTTCACCGAGTACGGGCTGAACACGACATTCGGGCAGAACGTCTTCGTCAACCAGGGATGCACCTTCATGGACAAAGGAGGGATTCGCATCGGGAACGGCGTCATGATCGCCCCGAAGGTCAGCCTCATCACCGGAGGCCACCCGCTGCCCCTGGCCGAGCGCCGTGAGTTCCTCTCCTTCGCCCCGATCGTCATCGAGGACGACGTCTGGATCGGGACAGCCGCCGTGATCACGCAGGGAGTGACCATCGGCGCCGGTGCGGTGGTCGCCGCCGGTGCGGTGGTCACGCGTGATGTTCCGGCCGGCACGGTGGTCGCGGGGGTGCCCGCCCGGGTGGTCAAGACGATTGGCTGAGGCCAACCGTGCCAGCGGCTCAGTCGTCGAACCACACCACCAACCGAACGTTGTCGTCACCGTGCTGCTCCGCGAGGCCCTTCATGGCTTTCCAGACAGGTCGCCACTCCCCGGTGTCGGTGACGGCATCCCTGCGGCGGATGGTGACCGACCTGTAGAGCGTGTCCCCGATGAGCCACTCAGCGCCTTCGGGCCACTCCCGGACATCGCCGCGCTCCAGTCCGACAGCCTCGGCGAACTCTGCACTCCAGGAGGCCTTGCCCGTCATCCTGAGTCCGTTCGGCGTCTGTCGGTACTGGTGAAGCCGACTGTCGGGCTTCTCCGCGGGCTCGTCCCAGTCGACGGCCTTCACCTCGGCCCACGTGATCCAGGTGGTGCCGTGAAAGCCGTCTTCGCCGTACCACTCGGCAAGCTGCGCGAACCGCGCGCTCAGCGCGGCCGAGGCATCGGAGGGAAACCCCCTGCCTGCGGCCAGGGGAGGGAAGTTCGCGTAGTTGCGCACCCCGAAGAGACAGCCGAACGCGTCGTAGTTGCGAACGTCGTCGTTGAGGGGGCTGAGGTCGTGCGCGCCGAACCAGATCGGCTGCTGATCGCCCTCCGATGCCCGGTACTCGATGAAGCCGCTGATATCCGTACCCATGCCAGGAATTCTCCCGACGCCGTCAACCGAATTCGCCGGCCTGCAGGGACGAGGCGTAGGTCTGCCGACCGATGCAGCAGGAGCCCGGCACGCCATAGCCTCGCCACATGACGGCAGTTGACTCTCCTCCCAACGGTCCCCGCAGCCCGGAGCAGCGCAAGCGCGAGGCGCTCGAACGGCTCGTACGGGACAACGACGTATGGGTCGCCACAGCCGACGCCACCGGCGAGCCGTGCCTCGTTCCGCTGGCCTTCTGGTGGGACGGCGAGGCGGTGTGGCTGGCCACCCGCGACACCAACCCGACGGGGCGCAACCTGTGTTCCTCGGGGCGGGCCCGGCTCAGCTTCGGCCATACGCGGGATGTGGTCCTGGTCCACGGCACTGCGCGCATGCTGACCCGGGAGGAGCTTCCGACCGAGGTCGGCGACGCGTTCGCCGCCAAGGACGGCTGGGATCCCCGCAAGGACCACCCGTCCTACGTCTTCTTCCGGGTCACCCCGCAGGTGCTGCAGGCGTGGGGAACGGTTCCCGAGATGACCGGCCGCACCCTGATGCTCGACGGGAAGTGGCTGGTCTAGGCGGGTCTCGTCGGGGCAGAGCGACTCGTTCGCCCCAACGCTGAAGTCAGGGCGAGGGCGTGGGCGTCGGGCCCGGTACCGGGGACCCGGCGGACCAGAAGTCGGAGTGGACGTTGGGGGTGGGGGGCTCGCCTTCGTACGTGCGGCCGTTCGCTGCCTTCGTGGGCGGGGCCACCTTCGACTTGTCCACGCAGGGACTGGTGACCTCGAAAAACGCCTGCCCTTTGTAGCCGAACATGACACTGATGCCGAAACCGTCCTTGGATGTGGCAATGATCTCAGGCATCTCCTTGCTCGGATTCACCATGTCGATCCGGTAGTCGTTCGCCTTCCAGAAACGCTCGACCACACCGAGGAAGTTTCCGCGGCGCTGTTCGGACACGACGGTCATCACTGTCCAGTAACGCGTGACGTCACAACTGCCGGTCGTCGTCGTGTAGTGGACCCATTCGATTTCCGGCTTGATCTCCCCGACCGTCGCGTAGAACATCCCGTCGGCCCGCTCCGCCGCTCCCTGCATGTCCATGCCCACCACTGCCCTTTTCCCGTTCTCTGCACCGCCCACCAGCCCGCACCCGGCGAGCAGGGCTCCGGCCACGGCTGTGGCACATGCCAGGCGAATGGTCTGCATCATGTGCCTCATCGGTAATCTTCCCTCACGATGGCCTCGGAACGTCCGCCGACGATCCTGGCGATGTTGGTCGCCGACACCCGGTCCTTTTCCGGATCAAAGTACTGGGAGTGGGCCTTGAACTGTCCGCCCTCAAGGACCATCCTGGGCCCGTCGTCGACCTCGAAGCGCTGTGCTCCGAAGGCCTCGCTCGCCGGGTCCTTGCCGAAGTACACATCATCGTTGCCGACGTCAAAGAGGTCATTTGCTGTCCTGACCCCCTCCGGCCCCCCCCCCCAGCACCCAGCCGACCGACGAGCCGAGGTAAGACTCGGCCTTCGTTGGCAGGTGGGTAACTGGGTCGTTGTCAGCGGCGCCGACGAACACGTGCTCCTTGCCCACGCCGAGTTCCGTCGCCTTCTGCGCGTCCACACCAGGGCTGCCCAGCAGGATCACATCGTCGACGCCCGGAATCCCGCCGGACTCCTTGGCTGCCGTGCCCACGGTGAGCGAGCCGTAGGAGTGCCCGATCGCCGTCACATGCGGGGCCTCGTTCGCGTTCGTCGCCGAGAGGCCTGCCATGAACTCGTTGTAGGCAGGGGCGCCGCGTTGCGCGTCGCCCTTCGACATGACGTCCCCGCTCTGTGGGGCGTCGTAGCCGAGCCAGATGATAGAGGCACTGGATGGGTCCACACGTCGGGCACCAATGGCAGTGTCCTGAGCCCGCTTCATCGTGCCGTCGACGAAGTCCTTGTCGAGCTTGGTGCCGAGACCGGGGACGTACGCCGAGACGTTCCTGGAGGTATCGGGGTTGCCGTACGAGACAATCGCACGCCCGTTGCCCTCGTCTCCGATGCCCAGAAGGTACATGGGCGGGTGGCTGGACCCGCTTAGTTTGTCCTGAATCATGCGGAGGGCATTGAGCTTGGTCTGCGCCTCGTCGCCACCTTGTCGCGCCAGGTCATCGATGAGCACCGGCAGGTAGCTCCGGTTCGCCTCGTCGCGGACCACCGCCGGAATTCCATCGAGATCGCCGATCAGATCCGGTGCGACCTTCAGGTACTCCTGCTGCTGTTCATCGGTCAGCCCGTCCCACCACTTCTTGCGGTCGGCGGGATCCTTGTCCTGCGGGATTCCTTCGGCGAGGTGCATGCCCGCGGTGGAGCGGACGTCGGCGGTGTCCCTGGCTACGTCCTTCAGCGTGGCCGCGGTGACGTCGAGGCCCTTCTCCGCCCTCAGACCGTTGAGGGTCTTCGCGTACCGGGCGTCGATCTCGCGCGCGGACCGCACGGCCCCGGCGATGCGGTCGGCCACGTCCTGCGCCTTCTCCGCGTTCGGGTTCACCGGCTTGTAGCGCGAGTAGCCGGGATACAGCGACGTCTGCCCCGTCGGGCCCAGGCCTGGCGGATCCAGCAGGAGCCGCGAGCTCCCCCGGGAACTACCGCCCGGCGCCTCCTGCTTCGCCCCGGTCAGGTCCTCGACCTTGGCGGCCGGATAGCTGACGGACCCGTCCTCGTGGACGGTGAAGTTCAGGGAGGCTGCGTCCGCAAGGGCCTGCTTCAACTGCTTCTGAGGCTCGGCGAGATCGCCTGCCAGCCCGTTGAGCGCTGTACGGATGAGACCGCATTCGGTGTGCGTGTAGTGGAAGTTACGGCTGAGGCGTCGCAGCCGGCCGAGGGCTGCCTCCGCCGCATCGCTCTCCTGGGTCTCCCGGAGCTTCGCAGACATCGCCCCGTCGACCCGCCCCCGGTCGGAGGCCGAACGACTCGACACTTCATGCCACTTGTCGCCCGCCTGCGTGAACTCAGAGGTCCTGAGGTCGCGCAGCATCTGCCAGGTCAGAGTTTCGGTCATCGCTTCTCGTCCGCCTTGTCAGGGACGTCCACGCCCTTGAGAGACGCCTTGACCGCGGTCTCCGACTCCCCCATCTCCTTGGCGACCGTCAGCAGGTTCCCTTCGAGCTTCTCGCACTCGTCCCGCACCGCCCGAAGGCGTTCTTCCCAGGACTTCAGCACGCTCTTGAGGGCCGCGACGGAACTGAAACCGGTGGCGCCCGCCTCGACGCCCTCGTGGCCACGCCCGAGGACCGTCCGGCTCGTCTCCGCCCTCGTCCGCAGATCACCGGCGG
Organism: Streptomyces globisporus; assembly: GCA_014649555.1. Taxonomy (GTDB): domain Bacteria; phylum Actinomycetota; class Actinomycetes; order Streptomycetales; family Streptomycetaceae; genus Streptomyces; species Streptomyces globisporus. The sequence goes on from BMTG01000001.1 coordinate 1,316,016, forward strand.
TGCCGGACGCACTGGTCCAGGGGCCTTTGCTGTACTTGAGATTCCCTGTTCCGCCCCCGTCGGCACCGGAGTTGGAGGACGCCGAGGCAAGCCTCATCGCGGCCCCGTCCTCCGCCTGTCCGAACAGTTCCTGCCAGCGCTCCGAATAGGACACGACACTCCCCCGTCTGCCTACGCTCCATTTTTGCGCCTCGACAGACTAACGGAGGTCAAGCACTTGTATGCGATCGGGAACGAGTTCCAGACATGGGAATGGCTGGACAACTGTGCTGTTCGGGTCCCCTGCGATTGCACAAGGGACCGAACGGAGAGAGCGCGCTGTTGTAGCGATGTCATCGCTGACGCCGCGCAGCTTCACGCGCCCTGATTGCCCTCCTGTCCTCATCACCTTCTCGGTGGAGGATTCACCTCGATCGCCTATCGTGCGGCGGGCCGCAGGACACCTCTGCAAGGAGAGAAGGCTTGAGCAGCACGCCCTCGCGCGGAGCCAGAGCCGGAACCCCGGCCCGACTCCAGCGGCACATCGGCGTACCGGACGCGGTGATGATCGGCCTGGGGTCGATGATCGGCGCCGGGATCTTCGCCTCGCTGGCCCCGGCCGCCCGCGCCGCCGTGCACCCGCGCTTCCAGGTCCCCCACCGGGCCGAGCTCCTCGTCGGCGCCGTCGGCGCCGTGGCCGCCGCGACCACCGACGTACGCGGCGCGATCGGGTTCTCCTCCTTCGGCGTCCTGGCCTACTACGCCATCGCCAACGCCTCCGCCTGGACCCTGACCCCCGCCGAAGGACGTCCGGCCCGGATCATCCCCATCACCGGCCTGACCGGCTGCCTCGTCCTGGCCTTCGCCCTGCCGCTGCCCTCCGTGCTCACCGGAGCCGCCGTCCTCCTCGCGGGCGCCGCCGCGTACGGCATCCGCCGGGCGGTGTCCCGGTAGACGGCTGCTCCCCGGCCCAGGGCGGCGGTCAGGCCGCTGCCCGACGGCCGCCCGAGAGGGTCAGTCCTCCCGGCCCTCCGGCGTCGTCGACCGCACCAACGAGACCGGCTCCGTCTGCTGGTTGGAGGCGGAGACGCGGACCGTGTGGCGGGTGAGCCGCAGCCCCATCGCCGTGAGGACGTCCGTTTCGTAGAGCGCGCACAGCAGGGCGGCCGCGTCCGGGAGTGGCAGCGGTTCCGTGGCGCTGTACCCCAACTGCTCGGCCGTTTCCGGGTCGTCGAGGGCGGCCTGCCGGGCGTGGGCGAGGACCTGGTGGGGGTCGTCGACGACGAGTTCGTCGATCTGGATCCGCTGGGCGCGGACGCGCAGGTCGAGCGGGCGGGGCTGGGCGGGCCTCGGAGCCGTGACGACGGACCGCAGTCTCGGGTGGACCAGAGGGGTCACGTCGGCCAGGCGGTTCAGCGGAGTCGGGTCGGTCAGACCGGTCGGGTGGTTCATGCGGTGGGCTCCAGAGAACGGGCCGCCGGAACGACGGTGCACGGAACGGCAGAACGGGAGTAAGGCCACGGAGTACGCGGTACCCGTGGCGGGTGGACGGAGGGGCATGGGGCAAGATCGGCCCGGTCTTACCGAGTTGGCGTGCGATGGAGTCGGACATGCTTACCTTGGGAGCGCCGTGCGAGCGTCGCAAGGTGCGCTGTGTGCACTGTGCGCAGGCTGCGCGGAATGTCGGTCAGATCGAGCCGGAGCGGGAAGGGGGAACCGTGGCGCGCGAACGGTCGGGCCGTACGGCACGGCACCTGGTCCTGGTGGCCCGCCTGCGGCGCCTGCGGGAGGGCGCCGGCCTGTCCGTATCGCAGGCGGCGACGCAGCTGGGCTGGCATCCCTCGACGCTCCGGCGGCTGGAACAGGCGCAGACCTCCCTCGACGTGGGGCAGGTGTCCGCCCTGCTCGACCTCTACGGGGCCGGCGCGGCGGAGACCGACGACATCATGGGGCGGCTCAACGCCGCCAACATGCCCGGCTGGTGGCATCCGTGGCGGGACGCCATGGCCCCCTGGCTGATGGACCTGATGAGCGTGGAGTCCGCCGCGAGCGTCGTCCGCACCTGGCATCCGGCGCTGGTCCCGCTGCTGCTGCGCACCCCGGCGTACGCGATGGCCGTGGACGAGGTCATGTTCCCCGAGCGGGACGCGGCCGAGCGGCAAAGGCGCGCGGACTTCCTGGTGGAGCGTCAGAAACGGCTCCAGGAACAGCAGACCCGCCTCTGGGCCGTCCTGCCCGTCACCGCTCTGCGCTGCCAGGTGGGCGACGACGAGGTGATGCGCGAACAGTTCCGCGTGCTTCAACAGACGGCGGAACGCGGGGATGTGACGATGCAGCTGCACCCCGAGTACGCACCGCCGCACCCGCTGACCGGCGTCCCGGCGCTCTCCCTGTACCGGGTGGAGATCCGGGAGATCGCCGACCACGTGGTGCGGGAGGGCGGGTTGCCCGGCACGGCGGAAGTGTGGGACAGCCCCCACCCCGTGCAGACGTATCAGGGAATGCTGGACGTGTCGTGCGTGATGGCGATACGGCCGGCCCGAACCAGAGAGGTGTTACAGGATGAGTACGACCGGAAATGGGCCTGAACTGCCCGCGCAGATCGACACGAGCGTCGCGCACTCCGCACGTGTCTGGAACTACTGGCTCGGCGGCAAGGACAACTTCCCCGCGGACCGGGCGGCGGGCGACGCCTACCGGGGGAAGTACCCGCTGATCGAGACGTTCGCGAAGGAGTCCCGGGACTTCCTGCGCCGGACCGTCACCTATCTCGCCCGGGACGCCGGGATCCGGCAGTTCCTCGACGTCGGGGCGGGGCTGCCGACCGCGAACAACACGCACGAGGTCGCCCAGCGGATAGCCCCGGAGTCCCGGATCGTGTACGTCGACCACGACCCTCTGGTGCTCCTGCACGTCCACGCGCTGCTGACCAGCGCCCCCGAGGGCGCGACCGCCTACGTCGAGGCGGACATGCGCGACACCGAGACCGTCCTCACCGGGGCCGCCAAGACCCTGGACCTGACGCAGCCCGTCGCCCTCGTCATCAGTGATGTCCTGGGGCACATCGTGGACTGGGACGACGCGCTGTCCCTGGTCCGGCGGCTGGTGGAGCGCCTGCCCTCCGGCAGCTACCTCTCGCTCAGCCACTCCACCGCATCCGACGAGGCCCACCGCGCCGTCCAGGACGAGTACAACGCGAGCGGCGCGATCCCGTACATCTTCCGGGAGCCGGAGACCACGGTCGCGTTCTTCGACGGGCTGGAGATGGTCGAGCCGGGGATGGTGTCCTGGCCGAACTGGCGGCCCGACGCGAACACCGGCACCACCACGGCCCGGGCCGGCTGGGGCGCGGTCGCCCGCATTCCCTGATCCGGCGCCTCGATCCCCCTCCCCAACTGCCGTGCCGCGTACGGTTCTCCGCCGTACGCGGTGCGCACGGCCCGCAGAGGCTCTGCCCCATGAGCACCACAGATACGACCGGCGACGAGGTCGCCTGCCCGGGCGGTGCCCGGCAGGCGCGGGAGACGACGGACCGGCTGCTGCGGGCGGCGACCCGGTCCGGTGCGCATCTGATCGCCGAGGCGGCGCTGCTGGTCGAGGGGTGGGCGGTGCTGGCCGACCCGATCGCCGGAGCCGTCTACAGCACCCCCGCCGCCGCGGCCGCCGACGGCGTGCACGCGGCCGCCGACCCGCACGAACACCCGCACTGCCTCCGGCGTCCGGCCGCCGGAGCCGTCCTCGTCCTGGCCCCCGGACCCTCCGTCCCCCCGGAGCGGGCCGCCCGCGTCGCCACGACCACCGCGGCCCTCCTGGACGTGCGCGGGCAGCGGGCGGCGGAGCTGCGGGGCGAGCAGATGCGGCTGCACACCACCCTCGTCCGGCTGCTGCTGGCCGGCCACACCTCCGCCGTCGCCGACACCCTGGGCGGGAACAGGCTCACCCATGTCACGGTCTACCGGCTCACCGGCGCCGACGTCCCCACCGCCCACCAGGTCCTGTGGCGGGCCGTACGCCCCTCGCTCGCCCCGCACGCCGACGCCTGCACCCTGCTGGGCCGGCTGGACGGCGAACTCGTCGTCGCCGAACTTCACCGCGGCGGCGACGACGGCCGGGTCCTGCGCCTGGTCTCCCGGGTGAGCGAGCGCCACCACCTGCTCGCGGGCATGGCCGGACCGCTGCCCCTGGCCGAGATGCCCACCGCCCACAGCGACGCGGCCGCCGCCCGGCACAGCGCCACCCCCGACCGCCGCATCGTCCCCGCCGACGCCGTCGGCACCGCCCGGCTCACGCCCCTGCTGCCCACCGCCCCGTACGCCCGCTGGGCGGGAGCCGTGCTGCGCCCGCTGACCCCGGCCCACCAGCACCTGCTCCTCGTATGGCTCCGCACCGGCTCCAAGCCCCGCGCCGCCGCCGCGCTCGGTCTGTCCGCCGGTACGGTACGGGCCCGGATACGCGAGCTGTCCCGGCTGCTCCGCGCGGATCTGGAGGACGCCACCGTGCAGGCGCACCTGCTGCTCGCCCTCCGCGCGCCCGCCCCCGCCGACGACCACGGGAGCGAGGACGGGAACAGCCCCGCGCGGCTGGAGACGTTGCCGGCCGGCCTCCTGGACACCGAGGCGGCCCGGTCCTGGGCGCTCGGCCTGGTCGGCGGTCTGGAGCCGCACCTGCGGATCGCGCTGACCTGCTGGCTGGACCACCACGCCCGGACCGCCCCCGCCGCGGCCGAACTGCACGTCCACCGCACCACCCTGGCCAACTGGCTCACCCAGTGCGCCGAACACCTCGCCCGGAACCTCGGCGACGCCACCGTGCGCGCCGAGACCCACCTCGCGCTACGGGCCACCCGGACCGGACCCGACGACCCGGCGGCCCTCCCCCGGCGCGGCGGCCGGACCTACCGCCGCCTGTGACCGACGCCGAGAAGCACGGCTAGGACGGCGCCTGGCCCGTCTCGAAGCGGCTGACGCGGTCGCCGCTGACCGTGAAGACCCAGCGGGTCCGCATGGTGCCCCAGGTGTCGTTCGTGTAGTCGACGACGAGGACGCGGCCGTCGTCGGAGGCGTCCACGACCTTCATACGGCCGTTGGCCTTCGGGGAGAAGATCTCCTTCTCCGTCCAGGCCGCCAGGTCCCGTTCGCTGCCGTCGTCGGACATGGTGGCGTCCTCGGTGAGGACATCGGCGAAGAAGGCGTCCTTGTCGCCCGCGTTCACCGCGGCGATGAACTTCTCCACCACCGGATCGCTGATCGATGGGGTCATCGTGTTCCTCCTCGGTACGGGTGTGCCCGGGGCGGGGCCCCGGAGATCCGTACCGAGTCTCTGCCGGTCGGCCCGCCGCCGCATGTCGGGGCGGCGGGCCGGGAGGCGCTAGCCGGCGAGGACGTCGCCGAAGTACGACAGGCCCTTGGGCCCGCCCACCGAAGCGGCGCCGAAGGTCGTCGCGCCCGTGGCGGTGATGCCGCTCTTGCCGGTCTTGAAGAGCCAGACCCCGCCCTCGCCGTTGTTCTCGGCGAAGGCGCCGACGATCAGTTCGGCCCGGCGGTCCTGGTTGCTGTCGATCAGCCGGACCGAGGCGCCGAACTGGTCGCGCGCCTCGGCGCCGCCGGGTACGCCGGCCGTGTTCTGGGTGAAGCCCTTGGCGCCGCTGCCGGTCAGCCCCTTGGCCGAGCCGCGCAGCACGGCGACCGCGCCCGCGTCGGTCCGGCCCGAGACGTCCTTGCCCGGGACGCCGACCGCGACGTCCACGTAGCCGTCGCCGTCGGTGTCCCCGGTGGACAGGCTCCAGCCGAAGCGGTCGCCCTTGACCGCGGAGCCGGGGACACCGGCGGTCGCCAGGGTGATGCGGACCGGCGTACGGGTGGAGAGACCTGCGGCGCTGCCGTACGTCACGGTGACCGCACCGCCGGGGCCGCCGTCGGGCTCGTCGGCGGACTTCTCCATGAAGTTGCCGGTGACGATGTCCCCGTAACCGTCCTTGTTGACGTCGGCGATGGCCGCCTCGTACCCGCCCGCGACCTTGCCGGCCGGCTTGAGGCCGGCCTTTCCGCCCTTGTAGAGGACGCTGCGCGTCGCGTACGCCTTCCCGGTGTCCTGCTGGCCCATGACCAGGAGGTCGGTGGCCCCGTTGGCGTCGACGTCCCCCGCGATGATCCGGTCGGCGTTGATGCCGGTCTGGTCCTGCGTGTCGATGCCGACGAGACCCGCCGCCTTGCCGCTGCGGGAGATCGGCCCCTTGAAGATGTTGAGCTCAGGTGCGGCGAGGTTCACGGCGGCCAGGTCGGTGCGTCCGTCTCCGTCGAAGTCGCCGGTGGCCAGGGACCAGCCCAGCTCGTTCCGGTACTTCGGCAGCGGCGCGGCGACGTCGACGGCCGTGGTGAGGCCCTTCGCGCCACCCCAGACGACGGTGACGGCGCCGAAGGAGTCGGTCTTGCCGATCCGCTCGGAGTGCACGCCGACGACCAGATCGGTGTAGCCGTCGCCGTCGAGGTCACCGGTGGTGAGACGGTCGCCGAAGTAGTCCCCGTTCTCCGGCGTGCCCGGGATCCCCGCGGTGGCCTGGCTGATGATGGTGCGCTTGGACGTGTCGAGGCCGTTCTTGGTGCCGTACACGACGGCCACGTAGCCGGCGTTGGCGGTCTTGCCCACCTTGCCGAGCGGCGCGGCGACGGCGAGGTCGCGGTAGCCGTCACCGTTGAAGTCGCCGGATATCCCGGACGGCGCGGCGGTGGCGCTGCCTCCGCCGACGAGGAGCAGGCCGCCGACGAGGGCGGCCGAGGCGGTGGTCACCACGGTGGTGCGCAGGTGCTGCTGCATGCGTGTCTTCTTCTCCTACGGCACGCGGGACGCCGTTAGGCCGTCCGGTTCGGTGTTGCCGGCCCGACTGCGGACGGGCCCGCCCCGGCTCTCGCCAGGGCTCCCGGCCCGGCGTACGCGTCGTCCGGTGCAGGTGAGACCGCTCATCGGGCCGCAGGGTTGTACGGGGAACGCGAGGCGATCGCGGGGGGGCAGGTGTCACCCGGCGGCTTCCCCGGGGGAGTCCCCCGTCCGTTCGAGGAACACGTCCCGCCCCGGGCACGTCGTGTGCGCGGGCCACAGCGCGTGGACCGGGACATGGACGGGCGGGTCCAGATCGACGACGTGGGCCGCGCCGCCCGCCGCCGGGCCCGGGGGCACCGTGACGAAGGCGATGCGGCCGGTCGCGGTGACGGCGGTGACGGGCGGGGTGCCCTGGACCGGGTTGCGCCGGACGTCCGGTTCGACGCCCGCCTGACGGCACAGGCCGATCAGGAGGTCCGTGTACGCGGACGAGCCCGCCTCGCCCCACACCGTGAGCGGCTGGCCGCGCAGGTCGGCCAGGGCCACCGCGGGTCGGCCGGCGAGCGGGTGCCCGGCGGGGACGGCGACCCGCAGGCGGTGCTCGGCGATCCGGGCCCGGGTGAGCCCCGTCCCGGCCGGCATGGCACGGGTCAGGCCCAGATCGCAGGCCCCGGTGAGGAGTTGCTCGCGCAGTTCGTCGGGGAAGAGCTGGCGGACGTGTGCCTGTATGCCCTGCTCCTCCGTGCCCGCCCGGGTCAGCAGCTCCACGACCTCCTCCGCCGTGACCGCCGGGGTGTGGCCGATCCGCAGGTGCCCGGCCTGCCCGCGCCCGATGCGGCGGGCCCGGTCCAGAGCGGCGAGCGCCTGGGCGCTGAGCGCCCGGGCGTCGTCGATGAGGGCCTGCCCGGCCGGGGTCGGGGTGACGTGCTGGTGGCCCCGGTCCAGGAGCCGGACGCCGACGTGCCGCTCCAGGGTGCGGATGGAGGTGCTCAGCGCCTGCTGGCTCAGGTGCAGCCGTTCGGCCGCCCGGGTGAACCCGCCCTCCTCGGCGACGGCGACGAGATGCTCCAGCTTGCGCAGGTCCAGACTCACGCGGTCCTCCCGGACGCCATCGGCCGACAGGGATCAGCGGACCGTGTAGCCGCCGTTGGCGAAGATCGTCTGACCGGTGATCCAGCCGCCCTCGGTGACGAGGAAGGTGACCAGCGGCGCGATGTCCTCGATCTCCGTCAGCCGGCCGCCCATCGCCTGGGACTTGTGGAACTCCACCCGCTCCGGCGTCTCCTGCGGGTAGAAGAACGGCGTGTCCATCGGCCCCGGGGCCACATTGTTCACCGCGATCCCGCGCGGTGCGAACTCCTTGGCCGCCGCCCGGGTGAAGTGCTCCAACGGGGCCTTGGCGCCCGCGTAGGTGGAGTACCCGTCGGTGAACGCGGCGAGCAGGGAGGTCACGAGGCTGACGATGCGCCCGCCGTCGTTCAGCCGCGCCCCGGCCTCCTGGAGGAAGAAGTACGCCGCCTTGGAGTTGATCGCGAACATGCGGTCGTACTCCTCCTCGGTCGTCTCCGCGATCGGCTTCCGCAGCACCATGCCCGTGGTGTTCACGGCGATGTACACTCCGCCGAAGGCGTCCAGCGCCTGGTCGAAGAGGCTCCGCACCCCCTCGACGCGGGTCAGGTCCTCGCGGACGACGACGGCCTGGGCACCCGTGCCCCGTACGGCCTCCGCCGTCTTCTCGGCATCGGCGGCGGTGTTCTCGCCGTGGTAGTGGACGACGACGTTCGCTCCGGCCTCGCCGAGCGAGCGGCTGATCAGGCCCCCGAGGTTCTTGGCGCCTCCGGCGACGACGGCGGTCTTCCCCTTCAGCGCCTGCTGCTGCTCACTCATGCGGATCCCTCTCTCCGATATGTACCGTTCGTGCGGTTTCCGTGGTCCACGCTAGGAGCGTGGGCAGCCGAGGGGAAACAGAAAGATCGTGTCGGCCCACCAGGAAGATGGGTCACCGCAGGTCAGCACCGGTCGGCGCAGGGTGCCGCGGTGACCGGAAACGTCATTGACGTACGCCTACGGGTCACGAAGGATCACCGCGTGACGACCACCCCGCAGCCCTCGCCCGCCCCGTCCCGCCCCATCGCCCTGATCACCGGCGTCGGCCGCAGCATCGGCATCGGCGCGGGCATCGCGCGGCGGCTGGCGGTCTCCGGCTGGGACGTCGCCTTCACCTACTGGACGCCGTACGACCGCCGGATGGAGTGGGGCGCCGAGCCGGGGGCCGCCGCGTCCGTCGCGCAGGAGCTGGCGGAGGCCGGAGCCCGTACGGCGGCGATCGAGGCGGACCTCACCGACCCGGACGCGCCGGCCCGCATCTTCGACGAGGCCGAGCAGCGCCTCGGCGGACCGGTGACCGCGCTCGTCCTCTCGCACGCGGAGTCGGTGGACTCGGGGCTGCTGGACACCACCGTGGAGGCGTTCGACCGGCACTTCGCGGTGAACTCCCGGGCCAGTTGGCTGCTGATCCGGGAGTACGGGCTCCGCTTCCGCAGCGCACCGGGCACCGCCACCGGCCGGATCGTCGCGCTCACCAGCGACCACACCGTGGGCAACCTCCCCTACGGCGCCAGCAAGGGGGCCCTGGACCGCATCACGCTCGCCGCCGCGCACGAACTGGCCCACCTCGGGGTGACGGCGAACGTCGTCAACCCCGGCCCGGTGGACACCGGATGGATGTCCGACGACCTGCGCGAGGCCCTGGTCCGGGGGACCCCGCTCGGCCGGCTCGGCACCCCGCGGGACACCGCCCATCTGGTGGACTTCCTGTGCTCCCCCGAAGGACAGTGGATCAACGGCCAGTTGCTGAAGAGCAACGGCGGCGCGGCCGCCTAGAAGGTGTCTAATCTGGCCTGGTCCATGTAGTGCACAGGGGGTCGTATGCACAACGAAGACAGGGCCGGCAGAGCGGACGACGGGCAGGACGGGCGCCGCGCCGGCCGCCGGGCGGACGACGAAGCCCCCCGGACCGTGATCGACGGCCGCTACGAGCTGCTGGAACGGATCGGCAGCGGCGGGATGGGCGAGGTCTGGAAGGCCCACGACCGGCGGCTGAACCGGTACGTCGCGGTCAAGGGCCTGCTCGACCGGAACGCCATGACGCCGGGCACGCAGGCCACGGCGATGCAGCGCGCCCGCCGCGAGGCGGAGGCCATCGCCAAGATCGAGCACCAGAACGTGGTGACGGTCCACGACCAGGTCGAGACCGACCACCAGGTCTGGATCGTGATGAAGCTGCTCGAAGCACGGTCCCTCGCGGACCTGTTGAGCCGCGACGGGGTCCTCGCCGTGCCGCGCGCCGCGACCATCGGCCTCCAGGTCCTCCAGGGGCTGCGGGCGGTCCACGCGGCCTCGGTCGTCCACCGCGACGTGAAGCCCGGCAACGTCCTCGTCCGGGACGACGGCCTCGCGATCCTGGTCGACTTCGGCATCGCCACCTTCGAGGGCGCGGACCGGGTGACCCGGACCGGCAGCGTCATCGGCACCCCCTCCTACCTGGCCCCCGAGCTCTTCGCCCCCGCCTCCCCCGGCCCCACGCCCGCCTCCGACCTGTGGGCGCTCGGCGTCACGCTGTACGAGGCGGTCGAGGGCCGCGTGCCCTTCGCCGGGCACGAGGTGTGGGAGGTCCAGGAGAACGTCCGGCAGTCCCCCGACCCCGTACTCCGCTACGCCGGTCCTCTCGCCCCGGTCATCCAGGGGCTGTTGATCACCGAACCCCGGGAACGCCTGGACGCGGCCACGGCGGAGGCGATGCTCCGCGAGGTGCTCGACGACCCCGCCTCGCCGGACGCGGGCACGGCGGCAGCGGCAACGCATCCGCCCACGGCGGTCTCCACGCCGGCCCCCTCCACACCCCCGACGCCCGCTCTGGGCACGGCCGTTCGGCCACCGGAGCCCGTCCCTCCGTCCCCTGCGGCGAGCGGGCAGCGTGCCCGGTACCGGGGGTGGCAGGTCGCGGCGGCCGTCGTGTGCGTGGCGCTGCTGGCCGGGGCGGGCTGGCTGGTCGCGCACGGCGACGGGGAGGACGGCAAGCAGGGCGAGGGGTCCGGTTCGGCGGAGGGGCAGGGGCAGGCGGGCAGCGGCAGCCAGGAGCGGTGGAAGGACACGCACCCCACCTTGGAGATCGGCGTCAAGGACGACCAGCCCGGGCTGAGCAAGTTCGACAGGAAGACGCGCACGTACCGGGGTTACGACATCGACCTGGCCTACGCGATCGCCGAGTCCATGGGGTACGGCAAGGGCGAGGTCGCCTTCACCACGGTCGCCACGGACTACCGGTCCACCGCCCTGAAGACGAAGCAGGTGGACCTGGTCATCGCCTCGTACAGCATCACCGACGACCGCAAGACGGCCGGCCCCGACGGCTACAGCGTCGACTTCGCGGGCCCGTACTACGAGGCGAGCCGCGGCTTCCTGGTCCGGGAGAAGTCGGCGAAGTACACGATCAACGACTCCAGCGATCTGCGGGACCTGGGCGTCGAGGTGTGCACGGCGCGGGAGTCGACGTACGAGAAGGCGCTGCCGAAGCAGGGCTTCACCATGGCGAAGTCCCAGCCCAACACCTACCAGGACTGCCTGGACAAGCTGCTGGACCCGGAGTCCGAGGTGTACGCGGTGGCTTCGGACGACATCATTCTCGCCGGGTACGTCGAGGCCAACCCGGGCAAGGTGCGGCGGCTGGAGAACATCCAGGGCGCAGAGGGCTACGGCGTGGCGATGCGGCCGGGGACCCCGACGCTGAAGCGCGAGGTGTGCTCGGCGCTCCGGACGATCCTGGCCGGCCGGGTGTGGGAGGACATGTACAAGGAGAACCTGTCGGGTCTGGTGGGCGACAAGAACCCGCCGGGGCGACCGGAGTTGACGGAGTGCGAGGGGTTCTGAGGGGCGCGGCGGCGATGGGGCTTCGCCTCCTGGCCCCTCGTGGCCGCTCCTGGCCCCTCTGGCCCCGCCCGGCTCACCGCAGCAGCACGCGCGCGTCCCGCCCCCGGCTCACCGCTCCGGGAACCGCTCCCCGCACCGGCTGCAGAACACCGGCGCGGGGTCCTGCGACAGCCGCCCGCACTCCGGGCAGACCCGGTCCAGCATGCAGGGCCCCTCGCCGCCTTCGTACGCCCCGCTCGGCGGCTTGATCGCGAGGCCGGGGCGGCGGCGGTGGGCGGTGAGGTAGGTGAGCCCGTCCGGTCCGGCGGCGAGCGCCCGCCGGGACGTGCGGGGCAGCCAGAGAACGGTGCCGGGCCCGAGGTCCAGGACCTGGCCGTCGCCCGCCCTGACGCTGCCCGCCCCCGCCAGCACGACGAGGAGCACATCGAGCACGTCCTCCTGGTGCTCACCGACCTCGGCGCCGGGCGGCAGCCGCACCAGGTTGGCGTCCAACTCCCGCCCCGGCTCGGCCAGATGCCACAGCGCGCCCCGCTCGTCGGGAGCGGCGGCGGCCAGCAGTTCGGCGATGCGGGCGAGGACCCGGGGCGCGGCGTTCACGGCGCCCAGGCTACGCCGCTGCCGTAGGCTGTCCGGCCGACTCACGAGGGAGGGCCCGGGGATGGAACGGACACGGGACGACACGCTGTATCCGCCGATCGAACCGTACGAGAGCGGCATGCTGGATGTCGGGGACGGCAACCTCGTGTACTGGGAGGTGTGCGGCAACCCGGACGGCAAGCCGGCCCTCGTGGTGCACGGCGGCCCCGGCTCGGGCAGCACGCCCCGTTCCCGCCGGTACTTCGACCCGGACCGCTACCGGGTGGTCCTCTTCGACCAGCGGGGCTGCGGCCGCTCGACGCCGCACGCGAGCGATCCGGCGACGGACATGCGGCACAACACGACGGCCCACCTGATCGCCGACATGGAGCGCCTGCGGGACCACCTGAACATCGACAGGTGGCTGCTCTACGGGGGCTCGTGGGGCTCGACACTGATCCTGGCGTACGCCGAGGAGCACCCGGAGCGGGTCACGGAGGCGGTGATCCCGGCGGTGACGACGACCCGCCGCAGCGAGATCGACTGGCTCTACCGGGGCGCCGGCCAGCTCTTCCCCGAGGCCTGGGCCGCCTTCCGCGCGGGCGTCCCCGAGACGAATGACCCGGCCGGCCTGGTCGCGGCGTACGCCCGCCGGATGGAGAGCGAGGACGCGGACGTCCGGGAGAGGGCGACGGCGGACTGGTGCGCCTGGGAGGACGCGGTCCTGTCGATGGAGGCGGTCCCGGGCCCGCCCCCGTACGGCAGCCGCCCGGGCCGCGAGCAGCTGGCGCTCGTCCGGATCTGCTCCCACTACTTCGCCCACGGAGCCTGGCTGGAGGAGGGCCAACTCCTGTCCCGGGCCCACCGCCTCACCGGGATCCCGGCCGCCCTGATCCACGGCCGCTTCGATCTCGCGGGTCCCCTGATCACCGCCTGGGAACTGGACCGGGCCTGGCCCGACGCCACGCTGACGATCATCGACGACGCGGGCCACATGGGCGGCACGGAGACCCGGCGGGCGGTGCTGGCGGCGCTGGACGGGTTCGCGGGCAACCGCTGACGAGGTACGACGGCACTCCGGGCTCCCCGGCCCCGGACACAGCACGGCCCCGCCGGAGACGAACTCCGCGGGGCCCGGTGCCGCAGGGTGCCGACCTCAGTCGGTCAGGGTGTCCTTGATCTTCTCCTTGGCCTGGCGAGCGTCGCCCTTGGCCTGCTCGCCCCGGCCCTCGGCGACGAGACGCTCGTTGCCGACGGTCCGGCCGGCCATTTCCTTCATCTTGCCCTTGGCCTGCTCGGTCTTGGCCTGGGTCTTCTCGTCAGCAGCCATGTCGCTCACCTCGTGGTGTGGTCGGCGTTGCGGTCACCACCCGCCTGACCCCCGTCGTCCACTTCAAACCCCGGACCACGCCGTCAGACCATTCGCCCGAAAGTGGTAGTGAAAAGAGACATGGCGGCGGGACCCCCGGGGCACTAGGTGAGCCACATTGCCTCTGCGACGGCTGGTGAGGACAGAATGCTGACCCCGAGCCCGGATGCCATGCGGACTCTGCTGGCCCGCTACAACGATCTGCAACTGCGCCACTCCCAGGACTCCGACTACGAACTGCAGCGGAGCCTGGAGGACGTGACGTACACGCTGTGTGTGAGCACCGGCACCCGGACCGTCCATGACGCCCTGCTGGCCGCCGACACGATCCTGCGCAAGGCGGCGGCCGAGGAGGAGGCTGTGTCGGGCATCCCGATCCAGCGCATGGTGCCCCCCGGAGTCTCCCTGCCGAAGCCTCGGACGGCCTGACCGGCACGAGACGAAAGGAGTCGGCCCATGGAGAGCGAGGGGGCCGATACGGCCAAGCTGGTGTCCCGGCCGAGGACGGCAGCCGAGGCGCGGCAGGAGGTGGAGTTCGCCCTCTACCCCCTGGCCTGCTCGCCCGACGCCCGCTACCGCTCGGCGCATCTGGCCGGCGTGTGGGACGCCACGCTCATCGCCTCCGAACTCGTCGGCCATGTGCTGCACCACCGGGCTGACCTGTCCCGGGACTGTTTCCTGGTCTGCACGCTGAGCTGCGGCGAGATCACCATCAGCGTCACCGACCCCTGTGACGAGGTCCTCCCCGCCTCCCCCGTCGCCCCGGACGCCCGCCGCGGCGGGCTGGAGGGGGCGGGCTGGTGGCTGGTCCACCAGCTCGCCGACCAGGTCGACATCGCGCAGCTGCCCGAAGGGGGCCGTTCCATCACCGCGGCCGTGCCGCTCTCCGGGCCCTGACCCGCGAGGGCGGAGGCGGAGATCACCGGGCCGGAAGTCTGACCCGCTCACGACAGGGCATACGGCGTATCGCCGAGGGAGAAGTGGTCTCCCCCGAACCGCCGGGCGGCGGAGCAGACGTGGGGGGACCCGATGGGCACAAGCGTGCCGGCGAGAGACGCGAGCGGGACCGGGGAGGCCGGCAGCAGCGGCCGCCCCGCACAAGCCGACGGGAGCGGCAGGGCTGCGGAAGCCGGCAGGAACGGCGGGTCCGTGGAAGCCGACAGCAGCACCACCACCACGGCAACCGGCGGCAGCGGCCGGTCCACGGACGCCACCGGGAACGACGGGACCGGCCGGACCGGCCGTCGGGAAGCACCCGTTCCCCCGCGCCCAGGCCACTCCCCCGCCCTCTCCACCGGCATCCCCCGGGCGGCGGCCCGGATCGGCGCCTTCGCGGTCTGCCAGGCGGCCGTCATCGCCGGATTCGGGCTGCTGATCACCGGGCCCGCCCGGGAGTTCTGGCCGATGACCGCGGAGGACGCGGCCGTCGAGGCGCTCGAAGACGCCCGCACCGCCACCCTCGACACGGCCTCCATGATCGCCTCCGCCCTGGGGGACACCTCCACGGTGGTGGGCCTCACCCTGCTGGCCTGCCTCGCGCTGGTCCTGGTCCCCGGGCTGCCCCGGTGGCGCGAGGCCGTCTTCCTCGCCATAGGGGTGTCGCTCCAGTCGGTGATCTTCGTCCTGATCACCGCCTCCGTCGACCGGACCCGCCCGGACGTGGAGCGCATGGACGACTCCCCGCCCACATCGAGCTACACCTCGGGGCACACCGGAGCGGCCACCGCGCTGTACGCCGGTCTCGCCGTCCTGGTCCTGTCCCGGGTCAGGGCCCCGTGGCGCAAGCCGCTGGCCGCGCTCCTGCTGCTCCTCCCGCTGCTCGTGGGACTCGCGCGCCTCTACCGGGGCATGCACCACCCCACCGACGTGGCCGGCGGGCTGGCGAACGGCGCCCTGTCCCTGTTCGTCGTGGGCCGGGCCGTACTCCCCGGGCACTCCTGGGTGGGCCGCCCCCCGGCCGACGCCATGGACATCGCCGTGGCCGCCGCCGAGGAGCGGCCTGCCCCGGCACAGAAGCGGCTCACGGTCATCGTCAACCCGACGGTGACCGACGAGGCCACCCAGGAGCAGCTGCGCCTGGTCCTCGCCCAGCACGGCTACCGCGACACCCCGTTCGTGGCCACCACCGCCGAGGACACCGGCGGCGGCCAGACGGCCGAGGCCCTGCGCGCCGGGACCGAGCTGATCGCGGTCTGCGGCGGCGACGGCACGGTCCGGGCGGTCGCGGACGCCCTGGCCGGCACGGGCGTCCCGCTGGTTCTCGTACCGTCCGGCACCGGCAATCTGCTGGCCCGCCACCTGCACCTGCCGCTCGGCCCCGCCGAGGCCCTCGCGGCGGGCCTGACCGGCGAACCCCGTGCCCTGGACCTCGGCCGAATCGAGGGCGACGGGTTCCCCGCCGTCCACTTCACCGCGATGGCCGGGGCGGGGCTGGACGCGACGATGCTGGAGGAGACCTCCGACCGCGCCAAGTCGGTCCTGGGCTGGCCCGCGTACGTCCTCGCCGGGGCCAAGGGGCTGCGCACGCCCCGGATGCGGCTGACCGTCCGTCTCGACGGCGGCCCGGAACTGCGCCGCACCGCCCGGATGGTCCTCCTCGCCAACATAGGAACGGTCCAGGCGGGCGCGGCCCCGGTACCCGCCGCGAAGCCCGACGACGGCCTGCTGGACCTCGCGGTGTTCGACCCCCGGGGCGCCGGAGGGTGGCTCCGCGCGGCGGGGGTGCTGCTGCGCGCGAAGCGCCGGGGCGCGGGCGGCGCCGACGTGACCGGCACGGGCGACGGCGGCCCCGTCGAGTTCCACACCTTCCGCCGCGCCGAGCTGACCTTCGCCCGGCCGCAGCCGCGCGAGATCGACGGGGATCCGGTCGGCCCCGGCCTGCGCCTCACGGCGGAGGTCCGGCCCGGCGCCCTGACCGTCATGCTCCCGGCGCGGGAACGCTGATGGGGACCGCGACCCGGGTCCCGGTGACCCGTGACATGAGCGGGGACGAGCTGTCCGGCGACGAGGCGCTCGCTGCCCTGCGCCGGTACGGCCGCTGGCCGCTGATGCGGGACGCCTTCGTGCGCTTCCGCTACGCCGACGGCTTCAGCCACGCCCGCGCGCTGGCCCTGCAGACGATCCTGGCGATCATCCCGCTGGTGATCGCCTTCGTCGGTCTCTCGGCCGAACTGCACACGGAGGACGTGGGACGGCTCGCCGAACTCACCATCCACGGCATCAGCGAGGGCCCCAGCGCCGAGGTGGTGGACGACGCCCTGAGCCGCAACCAGCAGAGCGACGGCGACGGTCCCGAGGTCGCCCTCTGGCTGGGTCTTGCCTTCTCCGTGGCCAACGTCACCACCGCGATGTGCCAGATAGAGCGCGGCGCCAACCGGATCTACGGGGTGGAGCGGGACCGCGTCTTCCACCTCAAGTACCTGCGCGGGCTGGTGATGGCCCTGAGCGCGGGCATCCCGCTCGGCATCGGCTCCGTGATGATGGTGGCCGGCGGGGAACTCGTCTCGGCGGCGGCCTCCGTGTACGGTCTCGGCGACACCGCCCGGAACACCTGGGACCTGCTGCGCTGGCCGCTGGGCTTCCTGCTCGCCCTCATCTCGGCGAGCGCGATCTTCCGCCGGTCCCCGCGCCGCAAGCAGCCCGGTTACACCTGGCTGGCCTTCGGAGCGGCCCTCTATCTCGTCGTGTGGACGGCGCTGACCTGGCTCCTGAGTCTCTACCTCCGGATCAGCGGCTCCTTCGACACGGTCTACGGTCCGCTGAGCGCGTTCATGTCGCTGCTCCTGTGGGCCTACCTCACCTCCATCGCCCTCTTCCTCGGGCTGGCCTTCGCCGCCCAGCTGGAGGCGGCCCGCGCCCGCAGGCCCGGACCGATCACCGCCGACCCCGGAGCATGACGTGCCACGATCCCCCGCCGAACCCCCCGCCCCCAAAACGGACCCGGCAACCCGGAACGCCACCCGGAACGCCGTTCAGGACCGGACCCGCCGCGCCGACCGCCGCCTGGGCGTACGCCTGCTGCTGGCCGTCGGGGCCGGCGCGGTCGCGGCGGTGCCGTTCGGTCTGCTCCTGCTGCTCGTCGAGGGGGCGTGGCCGCCTCTGCTGCGCCTGGACGCGGGGGCGGCCCGCCGGCTGCACGAGGTGGCCCTGGAGCACCCGGGGTGGACGGCGACGCTGCGCTTCCTGTCGGACTGGCTGTGGGACCCGGCGACGCTGCGGATCGCCGTCGCCCTGCTCACCGGCTGGCTGCTGTACCGGCGGGCGTGGCGGCTGGCCGCCTGGGCGGCGACCACCGCGATCGGGGGCGCGCTGATCGGGGTGCTCGTGAAGGTCGTGGTGGAGCGGGCCAGGCCCTCGCTCCAGGACCCGGTGGCCGAGGCGCCGGGCTACTCGTTCCCCTCGGGCCACGCGATGACGGCCACCACGTCGTGCGCGGTCCTGCTGCTGGTCCTGCTGCCGCTGGTGCCACGCCGGTGGCGCGGGCTGTGCTGGGCGGCGGCCGGGATCTCCGTGCTGGGCGTCGGGTTCACCCGGATCGCGCTCGGCGTCCACTGGTTCAGCGACGTCATCGGCGGATGGCTGCTGGGCGGGGCGGTCGTCGTACTGACCGGCTGGGCCTTCGAGGCCTGGCGCAGCGATGCGGGCCGCCCGCGTACGGACGTGTCGGAGGGCCTGGAGCCCGAGCTGACGGACGAGGAGCCGGAGCCTCCGGTGTACGGCACGGAAAGCGGCTCGCGGGACCGGTGACCGGGCCGGCCGGGAGCGGTAGCGACGGCCCGGCCGACCAGGAGGGGGATCGGCCGCCCCGGGGTCAGTACCCCTGCCCGACCAGGAAGGAATCGAAGTCCAGCGCCAGGGACCGGGCCTCGGAGACCTTCGCCTCGCTGTCCCCGTCCACCAGCACGAACGTGCAGACGCCCTGCGCGGCCCGGACGACCCACATCGCGCGGTCGCCGTCCCGCAGCAGGGCGAGTTCCAGCTCGCTCCCGGTGACGACGTCGGAGATCACCTCGCGGCTCTCCCGCTGCCAGAGCGTGCCCGCGATCCGCAGACCCCGGGGGTGGACGGCCTCCGCGCACACGGTGCACAGGGCCTCGACATCGTCCGGGTCCGCGCCCTCCCCGTCGGGCGCCACCGAGCGGAAGTACGGCCACCCGTCCTCGTCCCCCCGCCCCGCGACGGCGAAGAACCCCGCCTCGGCGGAGAACGCGGCGGCGGCCCGGACGGGCGATCCTTCCTCGCCGAGGGCCAGATGCGTGCGCAGGACCTCGCCCCACTTCTCGGTCACCGGAGACATCGTTGCGTCCTCCCCTTCTCTTCTCTTCGTTCTTCGTCCTTCTCGTTCGCCGGGCGGTCACCCCCGGGCCCGGCCCAGCATCTCCTGCCCCGGTATCTCCCGGTCAGACCGGACCTGTCCGCCGCGCGCGGACGACAGCACAGCCCCGGAGGGTTCAGGTACCGACGATCGGGCACGCGTGGCAGACACCACCCGCTCACCACAGCACCAGGACAAGGACTCACCATGATGGTCGTCGGAATAGTCGCGGTCTGCGCCGTTCTCCTCGTACTCGCCTTCCTCGTGCCGCGCCTCTCGCGCCACCCGGAGCGCGGCACACAGCGCACGCTGGGCCTGGGCTCGCGCGCCGGTGGCAAGGCGCCCGGCGTCCTGGGCCGCCTCTTCAGCAAGCCGTTCCGCAGCAGCTCCAAGGCGGTCGGCAAGAGCGGCTCGGCCGGTCGCCGTGCCCGCGGCCACATGCCGTTCTGACCGTGGCGCCCCGGCCCACGACCCCGAAGAAGGGGCCTCCCGTCACAGCGACGGGAGGCCCCTTCTCTTGTCCTCACCGCCCTACCAGGCGAACGCCTCCGGCGACGGACCCGGGCCCGGGAAGATCTCGTCGAGGCCGGTGAGCACCGCCTCCGGGAGGTCCAGCTCCAGTGCCCGCAGCGCGCTGTCCAGCTGCTCGGCGGTGCGCGGGCCGACGATCGGGCCCGTGATGCCGGGGCGGGTCAGCAGCCAGGCCAGTGCCGCTTCGCCGGGCTCCAGGCCGTGCTTGTCGAGCAGGTCCTCGTACGCCTGGAGCTGCGCGCGGGTGGCGGGGTCGGCCAGGGCGTCGGCCGCGCGGCCCGAGGCGCGGCGGCCGCCCTCCGTCGTCTTCTTGATCACGCCGCCCAGCAGGCCGCCGTGCAGCGGCGACCAGGGGATGACCCCGAGGCCGTACTCCTGCGCGGCCGGGATGACCTCCATCTCGGCGCGGCGCTCGACGAGGTTGTAGATGCACTGCTCGCTGACCAGGCCGAGCGAACCGCGCCGGGCGGCCTGCTCGTTGGCCTGGGCGATCTTGTAGCCGGAGAAGTTGGACGAACCGGCGTAGAGGATCTTGCCCTGTTGGACCAGGACGTCGATCGCCTGCCAGATCTCGTCGAAGGGCGTGTTCCGGTCCACGTGGTGGAACTGGTACAGATCGATGTGGTCGGTCTGGAGACGCTTGAGCGAGGCGTCGACCGCGCGCCGGATGTTCACGGCGGAGAGCTTGTCGTGGTTGGGCCAGGCCTCGCCGTCGGCGCCCATGTTCCCGTACATCTTGGTGGCCAGGACGACCTTGTCGCGGCGGCCGCCGCCCTGGGCGAACCAGGTGCCGAGGATCTCCTCGGTGCGCCCCTTGTTCTCGCCCCAGCCGTAGACGTTGGCCGTGTCGAAGAAGTTCAGGCCCGCGCCGAGCGCGGAGTCCATGATCGCGTGACTGTCCGACTCGTTGGTCTGCGGGCCGAAGTTCATCGTCCCGAGGACGAGCCGGCTGACCTTGAGTCCCGTACGTCCGAGCTGTGTGTACTTCATGGCGCCCAAGCCAACTCCTTCGAGTCCACTCCAGGCAAGCACGCACACCCGGACAGCTCCCGGACGCGCCGGGCCGCCCCGCGGCGTGTCATACCGCCCGACGGCCCGCCGGGTCTCAGCCGCCCAGGGCGGCCCCCACGGCGACGACGACGAATATCAGCACGAGCACGGCCGCCATGATGCGGTTTCTGGTCTTCGGGTCCACCCTTCGAGCGTAACGGCACCGCTCACCGGCCCCGGCCGCCGGGCCGCCCCGGGCGTCATGGCCGCCCCTCACCCGCCCAGCGGCCAGGCCCGCACCGCTGTGTAGCGCGGCCGCTCCCCCGGCACCCCGGACACCGGCAGGTGACTTCGTACGAGCGTCAGCTCGGCGGTCTCCCAGCGCTGCCCGTCGAACCCCGCCAGCGCCGCGGCGAAGGGCCGCAGGTCCGCCGCCCCCCGGCTGCGGGCCAGCGTGAGGTGCGGGGTGTAGCGGCGGTGCTCCTCCATCGGCAGCCCGGCCCGACGGGCGGCGGCCTCCGCGCGCTCGGCGAGCAGCCGCAGGGTGTCGAGCCCGCCCGCCGCACCGGCCCACAGCGCCCGCCCGCCGAAGTGCCCGGCCCCGTGCACGCGGAGCGCGAAGGGCTCGGTACGGCGCGCGGCCCGCTCCAGACGTGCCTCCAGCTCCGGCCGCACGTCCTCGGGCACGTCCCCGTAGAACGCCAGCGTGAAGTGCCAGCCCTCGGGGCCCGTCCAGCGCAGGTCCCGCGCCCCGGGCAGGGCGTGCAGCGGCGCGAGAGCCGCACGGAGCTCCGCCACGGCCGCGTCGGGCGGCAGGGCGGCGGCGAAGAGGCGCTCGGTGGCCGGACGACCGGGATCGCTGCTGCTCATGCGCGCGAGTCTGGCAGGTCCGGGCGTGTCCGGGACGCCGGGCCTATCGTTGTCCTACGCGGCTGCCCGCACGCCCGTGCGGCAGCGGGGAGAAGCGGCACGATGACCGTCGTAGACACCGACAGGATCGACATGGCCGACACCAGCGACGAGCGCACTCTGGACGAGATGTTCGAGTGGCTTGAGCCCACCCCCGAGGGATTCAAGGTCGAGATCGTCGAGGGGACCGTTCACATGTCGCCGCAGCGGGACACGCACTGGGAGATCATCCGTCGGATCGTGCGTGCTCTGGAGGACCGGTTCGGGATGGACGTGAAGGCCCTTTCGGACGTACGCATCGACTTCGGCGAGGGCAACGGTTTCGCCCCGGACGTGATGAAGCTCTTCGACAAGTCGGCCAAGGACAGCCGTGGCCGCTGGCTCCCCGAGCACGTCGAGTTCGTGGCCGAGGTCATCTCCAAGGGCACGGCGGCGGCCGACTACGGGCCCAAGAAGGACGCCTACGCGGCCGCCGGGATCCCTGTCTTCCTCATCGTCGACCCGTACACGGGTCGCTGCCTCCTCCACTCGGAGCCGAAGGACGCCGGCTACCACAAGAAGCTCGTCGTCGACTTCGGCATCGACGTCGATCTCACCGACACCTCGGTGGACCTGGTTCTGAAGACCGACGCCTTCCCCCGCGACTGACCCCGCGCCCCGGCACGCGAAAGGCGCCCTCCCCCGCTCCGGGGAAGGGCGCCTTTCGCGTGGCTCACGCCGCCGTCGCCAGCTGCTCGCGCGGGACGAAGCGGACGTGCGGGCGGCCCGGGCGGAGGTCGACCTTCAGGCGGAGGCCGCCGACGCGGGCCAGGGCGAAGCCGACCGCCAGGGCGGCGATCACCGAGATCGCGCCGCCGGCCGCGAAGCCTGTACGAGCGCCGTACGTGTCGCTGATCCAGCCGACGATCGGGGCGCCCACCGGCGTACCCCCGGCGAAGACCATCATGTACAGGCTCATCACCCGGCCGCGCATCTCCGGGTCGGCGGCCATCTGGACGCTCGTGTTCGCGGTGATGTTCGTCGTCAGGCCCAGCATGCCGATCGGGACCAGCAGGATCGAGAACAGCCAGACGGTCGGGGAGAGCGAAGCGGCGATCTCCAGCAGGCCGAACGCCGTCCCCGCCGCCACCAGCATCCGCAGCCGCGAGGAGCGGCGGCGGGCCGAGAGCAGCGCGCCGGCCAGCGAACCGGCCGCCATCAGGATGTTGAAGAAGGAGTACATGCCCGCTCCGCCGTCGAAGATCTCGTCGGCGAAGGCGGTCAGCCAGATCGGGAAGTTGAAGCCGAACGTGCCGACGAAGCCGACCAGGACGATCGGCCAGATCAGCTCGGGGCGGCCCCGGACGTAAGCAAGGCCCTCGCGGAGCTGGCCCTTGGCGCGGGGCACGGTCACCGAGGCGTGCAGTTCGTTCGTGCGCATCATCAACAGGCCGATGAGCGGGGCCAGGAAGGACAGGCCGTTGAGCAGGAACGCCCAGCCGCTGCCGACCGTCGTGATCAGGACACCCGCGACGGCGGGGCCGATGAGCCGGGCGGACTGGAAGTTCGCCGAGTTCAGGCTGACCGCGTTGCGCAGCTGCGCGGGGCCGACCATCTCGGAGACGAACGACTGACGCGCCGGGTTGTCGACGACGGTCACCATGCCGAGGAGGAAGGCGACCAGATAGACGTGCCAGACCTGCACGACCCCGGAGAGGGTCAGGGCGGCCAGCGCGATACCGCACAGGCCGAGCAGGGCCTGGCTGACGAGCAGGATCTGCCGCTTCGGGAGGCGGTCGGCGATGACGCCGCCGTACAGGCCGAAGAGCAGCATCGGAAGGAACTGCAGGGCCGTGGTGATGCCTACGGCGGTGGCGGAACCCGTCAGGCTCAGCACGAGCCAGTCCTGCGTGATGCGGGACATCCAGGTACCGGTGTTGGAGATCACGGCGCCCGTGGCGAACAGGCGGTAGTTACGGATCTTCAGCGACGAGAAGGTCCCGCCGGTCGTGCTCTCGTGGGTGGAAGTCGGTGCGGGGGCGGAGTCTGCTCCGGATCCCGTACTCAAAAGGGTTCATCTCCTCGTACGTCTGCGGCGTGCGGTCCGACGAGGACGTGACGACGGGCGCTCCGGCGGTGATCCGGTCCGGCCCGGCCGTATACGGACATACGGCCCGGCGGGTGGATCACCGTCGGCGCGCCCGTGGGGTCACAGGTGGGCGAGCTTCTCCAACACGGGCGCGGCGGCCCGAAGCGTCTCCCACTCGTCCTCGTCCAGGCCCTCGGCGAGGTGGGCCAGCCAGGCGTTCCGCTTGGTGCGGCTCTCCGCGAGCATGGCCTCGGCCTGCTCGGTCTGGCTGACCCTCTTCTGCCGACGGTCATCGGGGTGCGGTTCCAGCCTGACCAGCCCCTTCGCCTCCAGCAGCGCGACGATGCGGGTCATCGACGGCGGCTGTACGTGCTCCTTGCGGGCCAGCTCACCGGGGGTGGCCGAGCCGCAGCGGGCCAGGGTGCCGAGCACCGACATCTCGGTGGGGCTCAGCGACTCGTCGACGCGCTGGTGCTTCAGGCGACGGCCCAGCAGCATCACGGCGGAGCGGAGGGAGCTCACGGCGGCGGCACTGTCGCCGCCGTGGATCAGGTCAGGCATGTTTGTTAGCGTAACTCATTACCCAACCTAAATACCACCCGGTTACACCTTCCGTAAATTCCGATCACCCGAACGAGTGAGTTGGAAGCGGAAAGTGACGCCAAGAGCGCTCCGGGGCGTGGACCCTGCTGGGCATGGGATCGACAGTGCTCAGCCTGCGGATAGACGGTGAGCTGCTCGACCGGCTCCGGCAGCACGCCGCCAAACGCGGAATGAGCGTCCAGGACTATGTGGTCCGGACGCTCATCCGCGACGACTTCGACGAACGCTTCAAGGTGGCCGTCGAGGAGACGGAGAAGTTCTACGGAGAGACGGAGAAGCTCTGCGGGCCGACGGGCCCCGCGGTGACCAGAGACCCGATCACGTGAGGCCGAGCGCCGGCATCGCGTAGTAGAAGACGAAGACCGCCGACACCACGTACATCGCGACCGGCACCTCACGGCCCCGGCCCGCCGCCAGGCGCAGCACGGAGAAGGCGACGAAACCGATGCCGATGCCGTTGGTGATCGAGTACGTGAACGGCATCATCACCATCGCGAGGAACGCCGGGATCGCGAGCGTGTAGTCGCTCCAGTCGATGTCCCGCACCGAGCCCGCGATGATCAGGAAGCCGACCGCCAGCAGGGCGGGAGTGGCCGCCTGCGACGGGACCATGGTCGCCAGCGGTGTGAGGAACAGCGCCACCGAGAAGAGCAGACCGGTCACCACGCTCGCCAGTCCGGTGCGGGCGCCCTCGCCGACGCCCGCGGTGGACTCCACGAAGCACGTGGTGGCGGAGGCGGAGGTCGCCCCGCCCGAGGCGACCGCGATGCCGTCCACCAGCAGCACCTTGTTGATACCGGGGAAGTTGCCGTTCTCGTCCATCAGCTTCGCCTCGTCGCCGACGCCCAGGATGGTGCCCATCGCGTCGAAGAAGCAGGACAGCAGCACGGTGAAGACGAACAGCACGCCCGTCAGATAGCCGACCTTCTCGAAGCCGCCGAACAGGCTGACCTCGCCGAGCAGCCCGAAGTCCGGTGCGGAGACCGGATTCCCCGGCCACGCGGGCGTCGTCAGACCCCACGCCCCGTCGGGCAGCCCCGCCACCGCGTCGATGACCACGGCGACGACCGTCATGGCGACGATCGAGATCAGGATCGCGCCGGGCACCTTGCGCACGATCAGGGCGAGCGTGAGCAGCGCACCGAGGATGAAGACGAGAACCGGCCAGCCGTTGAGGTGACCGTCGCCGCCGAGCTGGAGCGGCACGGTGGTCATGGCGGCGTCCGGGATGCGCGAGACGAAGCCGGAGTCGACGAGGCCGATCAGCAGGATGAACAGGCCGATACCGATGGCGATGCCCTTGCGGAGCGACCTCGGCACGGCGTTCATCACGCGTTCCCGCAGCCCGGTGGCGACCAGCAGCATCACCACGATGCCCGCGAGGACGACCATGCCCATCGCGTCCGGCCAGCTCATCCGGGGGGCGAGCTGGAGCGCGACGACGGTGTTGACGCCGAGGCCGGCGGCGAGCGCGATCGGCACGTTGCCGATGACGCCCATCAGCAGCGTGGAGAAGGCGGCGGAGAGCACGGTGGCGGTGACCAGCTGACCGTTGTCGAGCTGGTGGCCGTACATGTCCTTCGCGCTGCCCAGGATGATCGGGTTGAGCACGATGATGTACGCCATCGCGAAGAACGTGGCGAACCCGCCGCGGAACTCGCGGGCGACGGTCGACCCCCGCTCGGAGATCTTGAAGTACCGGTCCACGCTGCCCTGGGGCTGCGGAGCCGCGGGGGGCGGGGAGTCGACCGGAGCGGTGGCCGAGGGGGGCATGGGTGACCTCAGTCGTACGTAGGGGAGCGGAGCAAAGGACGAGAGGTGATCGAATTTGGATGTTCCGACGAACAATTCGAGCCAGCCCAAAGCAGATTCAGTATGAATACATCAAGCGAAGATCGCTATCTCCGCGCGTAGACCCTTGAGCCGACCGCCCCGTCACCCGCCGACCGGGTGGCCCGGACACGTCCCCATACACTGAACGCATGGAGAAGTGGACACCGAAGCACGAGGCGCCCGAACCCCTGGAGGGCCCCGTCGTCGCCACCGTCGTCGGCGGCACGATCCTCTGGTTCGTCCTCTTCCTCGCCCAGCTCCCCTTCTACGGCTGGTTCGCCGACCGCGGCCACACCTGGTGGGTGTGGACCCCGCTGGCCGGTGCCGGACTCGGCCTGATCGGGATCTGGTACGTGCGCGGCCGCGACGCCGCCCTCAAGCGCCACGCGGCCCGGGCCGAGGTCAAGGACGCGGCAGGGGCCGAGGCGGCGGACAAGGCGCTGAGCAACGACCGGCCGGACCGGACCGCCTGACGGCCTGACCCGCTCGCGTCTCCGTACGACCACGGGACCGACTTCGTCCTCCCCTGGTCGGATCTTCGACCCCCTGGCGGGAGATTCACCGCGAGCGCCCGTAACGTCGGACCCATGACGCAGCGGGCACTCGATTCCTCCGGGGAGACCCCCGGACCCTCCCGGCCGGCCATGATCGACGCGGGGGCGGAACTCGACCCCGTGCACCCCATGGAGCCACCGCCGCCACCCCACCGGCCGGACGGTCTGACCACGGCCGAGGTCGCCGAACGGGTCGCGCGCGGCGAGGTCAACGACGTACCCGTACGGTCCTCGCGCTCGCTCACCGAGATCGTCCGGGCCAACGTCCTCACCCGGTTCAACCTGATCATCGGCGTGCTCTGGGTGATCATGCTGTTCGTCGCGCCGATCCAGGACAGCCTCTTCGGCTTCGTGATCGTCGCCAACACCGGCATCGGCATCATCCAGGAGTGGCGGGCCAAGAAGACCCTGGACAGCCTCGCGGTGATCGGCGAGGCGAAGCCGACGGTGCGGCGCGACGGGGCCGCCGCCGAGATCTCCACCCACGAGATCGTCCTCGGGGACGTGATCGAGCTGGGCCCCGGCGACAAGGTGGTCGTGGACGGCGTGGTCGCGGAGGCCGACAGCCTGGAGGTCGACGAGTCGCTGCTGACCGGTGAGGCCGACCCGGTGCTGAAGCGGCCCGGCGACCCGGTGATGTCGGGCAGCTTCGTCGTCGCGGGCGGCGGCGCGTTCACCGCGACCAAGGTGGGGCGCGAGGCGTACGCCGCGCAGCTCGCCGAGGAGGCGTCGCGCTTCACGCTCGTCCACTCGGAGCTGCGCAGCGGCATCAGCACGATCCTGAAGTACGTCACGTGGATGATGGTGCCGACGGCGATCGGGCTGATCATCAGCCAGCTGGTCGTGAAGGACAACAACTTCAAGGACTCCGTCGCCCGGACCGTCGGCGGCATCGTCCCGATGATCCCCGAGGGCCTGGTCCTCCTCACCTCCGTCGCCTTCGCCATCGGCGTCGTACGGCTGGGCCGCAAGCAGTGCCTGGTGCAGGAGCTGCCCGCCATCGAGGGCCTGGCCCGGGTCGACGTGGTCTGCCTGGACAAGACGGGCACGCTGACCGAGGGCGGCATGGACGTCACGGAGGTCCGGCCGCTGAACGGGAGCGACGAGGCGTACGTCGAGGAGGTGCTGCGGGCGTTCGGCGCCTCGGACCCCCGGCCCAACGCCAGCCTCCAGGCCATCATCGACGCGTACCCGCAGAGGGAAGAGGCCGCCTGGACGGTCACCGACGCGATGCCGTTCTCCTCGGCGCGCAAGTACAGCGGCGCGGCGTTCGCCGAGGCCGACGGGACGGCCTCGGCCTGGCTGCTCGGCGCGCCCGACGTCCTGCTGTCCGAGGACGACACGACCCTGGCCGAGATCGAGCAGCTCAACCAGCAGGGGCTGCGGGTGCTGCTGCTGGCCCGGGTGCAGGGCGACGACCTGGACGCGCCCGGCGCGGCCGCCGGAGCCGCCCCCACCGCCCTGGTCGTCCTGGAGCAGCGGCTGCGGCCGGACGCGGGCGACACGCTCGCCTACTTCGCCGACCAGAACGTGGCCACCAAGGTCATCTCCGGCGACAACGCGGTCTCGGTCGGCGCGGTCGCCGGGAAGCTGGGCCTGGCGGGCGCGGAGAACACGCTGGACGCCCGCCGGCTGCCGACCGACCCGGACGAGATGGCCACGGCCATGGAGCAGAACGCGGTGTTCGGCCGGGTCACCCCGCAGCAGAAGCGGGACATGGTGGCGGCCCTCCAGTCGCGCGGCCACACGGTCGCGATGACCGGCGACGGCGTCAACGACGTCCTCGCCCTCAAGGACGCGGACATCGGCGTCTCGATGGGCTCGGGCTCGGAGGCGACCCGCGCGGTGGCGCAGATCGTGCTGCTGAACAACAGCTTCGCGACGCTGCCGTCGGTGGTGGCCGAGGGCCGCCGGGTGATCGGCAACATCACCCGGGTCGCGACGCTCTTCCTGACCAAGACGGTCTACTCGGTGCTGCTGGCGATCCTGGTGGTCTGCACCCAGGTGGAGTACCCGTTCCTGCCGCGGCACCTGACCCTGCTGTCCACGCTGACGATCGGGGTCCCCGCGTTCTTCCTGGCGCTCGCGCCCAACAAGGAACGGGCCCAGCCCCACTTCGTACGCCGGGTCATGCGGTACGCGATCCCGTCGGGCGTCATCGCGGCGACGGCGACCTTCACCACGTACCTGGTGGCACGGCACCACTACAGCGGCCCGGGCGCGCTGGACGCCGAGACGAGCGCGGCGACGCTGACGCTGTTCCTGGTCTCGATGTGGGTCCTGGCGATCATCGCCCGCCCCTACACCTGGTGGCGGATCGGCCTGGTGGCGGCGATGGGGCTCGGCTTCCTGATCGTCCTCGTGGTGCCGTGGCTCCAGGACTTCTTCGCGCTGAAGCTGGTCGGCACGACGATGCCGTGGACGGCGGTCGCCATCGCGGTGGCGGCGGCGGCGCTGCTGGAGTTCGTCTGGCGCTGGGTGGGGCGGCGCTTCGGCATGTAGGCCGCGGGCAGGGGGGAAGCCCCCGGGAGGACGGTGGTCCTCCCGGGGGCTTCCGTATGTCCTGCTGTGCGGCTGCGGCTACTTCACGTCGACGAAGTCACCGGCGGCCGAGACGGCCGGGGTGGTGGACGTACCGGCGAAGCTGTAGCGCCAGTAGCCGTCGGCCGAGGCCTTGACGGTGGTCTTCAGGGTGCCGGTGGAGCTGGTCTTGATGGTCTTCACCGTCGTGTAGCTCTTGGCCCCCTTCTTCTTGAACTGGAGCTTCACGGGCTGGTTGGTGTAGCCCTTGTACGTGTTGGTGTCCCAGTTGGCCCGCGTGAGCTTGCCGGTGACGGTGAGGGTCTTGCCCTTCTTCACCGGCTCCGGGGAGGCGTTCACGGTCAGCTTGGAGAACCGCTGGACGCGGGTCTTGGCCTGGGCGTCCTTCCAGATGAAGTCGTTCTCGCCACCGGTGTCCGCGAGCGCTCCGGCCGCGACGTTCCAGGTGCCGGCGAGGCTGCTCGTGTAGAGGTCGTCCGACCGCGGGTCGACCGTGACCGACACGGTGCAGGTGGAGGTGGTCGGGTCGGCCGAGACCTTGCAGTTGCCGAACTCCTGGGTCGGGCCGAGGAAGCCGTCGACCTCGTCGATGTGACCGTGCCACAGGTAGGCGAACGCGTCGGCGATGCCGGACGGCGACGAGGCCGTGATGGCGATGGTGAACTTCTTCTTGGACTGCGTGCCCACCACGATGTCCTTGCCGCCGTTGACGACGACCTTCTTGATGACGGGCACTTCCGCGGCGCGGGCGGCGCGGGCCTTGGCGGTGGACGCGCCGGACTCGGCGGCGAAGACCTCGGCGCCGGAGGGCAGGCTCAGGCCGGCGTCCGGCTTCTCGTCGGCCTGAACGGCCGGAACGGCAAGAGCGGAAAGGGCCAGGGCGCCGGTGACGGCGGCCACGGTGGCACGAATACGCATGTGTCCCCAAGTGGAGAAGGGGTCCCGGGGCGCGCTTGCGTCGTCGGCCCGGCGGGACCCGTCTGTTCCTGTGAACCAGTTGGCTCACAGGAACAGACATGCGAATCATGCAGACGGTTGTGCGACCTATGACTTTTTCGTGAAGATCACACGGGCAGCCGATGCTGCGGCTACTTCACGTCGACGAAGTCACCGGCGGCCGAGACTGCCGGGGTGGTCGAAGTACCGGCGAAGCTGTAGCGCCAGTGACCGTCGGACGAGGCCTTGACGGTGGTCTTCAGGGTGCCGGTGGAGCTGGAGGTGACGGTCTTGACCGTCGTGTAGCTCGCGGCTCCCTTCTTCTTGAACTGAAGCTTCACGGGCTGCCTGGTGTAGCCGTGGTACTTGAACGTGTCCCAGTTGGCCCGCTCCAGCTTGCCGGTGACCGTGAGGGTCTTGCCCTTCTTCACGGGCTCGGGAGACGCGTTGACCGACAGCCGGGAGGCGCGCTGGAACTTGAACGACTTGGCCTTCTCCGTCCAGATGTAGTCGCCGTCGTTGGCGTCCACCCACGCGCCGACGTACCAGGTCCCGGCGATGTCGTTGCTGTAGGGGAGGTCGACCTTCGGGTCGACGGTGAACTTCGCCGTGCAGGTGCTGCCGGAGCACCGCGTATCGCTCGACGACAGGTACCCGAAGCCGGGACCCTCAAGATCGATGTTTGCGGCCTCGATACCGGAGTCGTCCTTGGCCGTGATGGTCACGGAGAACTTCTTCACGGCCGAGGTGCCGACGACCACGTTCGCGCCGCCGTTGACCGTCACCTTCGTGATGGCGATGTCACCGTAGCGGCCGTCCGCCTGGGCGGAGGGCGCGGCGACGACGGAGAGGGCCAGGGCGCCGACGACGGAGACCGTCGCCGCGGTGGTGCGTATGCGCATGTGTGTTCCCCGGTGAATACAGGACCGGCCCGCGCAGTCAACGAACCCGGCCGGTCTGCCGATTGATGATCCGACAGAACAGACCCGCAGCAGATGTGAAGGGTTGTACACACTTGAGGAGAAATCATGGAGGCGATATCCGCCCCCACACCTCCTCGGTCGCCCTCAGTCGAACCAGCGGTCCCGCGCCAGCTCCTCCGTACGCGACGGGTCCTCCAGCAGGGCCGCGACCTCGAAGCGGCGGGGCCACTGGCCGGCCGCCCAGGCGAGACCCGCCGCCACGCCCTCCAGGGTGGCGGCGTGGACGACGCCGTCCGGGGTGCGGCGCCAGTCCAGTTCGACGCCGCCCGCGCGGAGTTCGGAGTGTTCGATGTACGTGTCGGGGGTCGCGGGGCCGAGCAGCACGCGTACCGGATCCGGCACGCGGTGCTCCTCGCCGTCGCTGGTGACGTCCGCCTCGACCGTCTCGCCGAGGCGGCGCACCTGGAGCAGGTCGGCCAGCTCGGCGGCCCGGGACGGGGCGACCGGGAGCAGGGGCAGCCCCGCCGTCAGGGGCAGCACGTCCGGGGCGTCCGCGATGACGGCGTCCGCCGCGTCGGCCACCATGACGTCCCCGTCCACCACCGCGCGCAGCTCGTCCGGCAATGTCACCTGGTCCGGGTCCAGCTCGGCGAGGGCCGTGTAGAGCGCGTGCAGCTGCACGGGGGTGACGGGGCGGTCCTCGTCGGCGAGGCGGCCCAGCAGTTCGGCCGCGCCGCCCGGCTCGTCCAGGAGGGCGGCGACCGAGGTGCGTACCCCCAGGGCCCGCAGCACCTGGGCATCGTCGAAGCCGGTCGCGTCCACCGCGTCGTACAGCCCGGCCAGCAGCGGGTCACCGCCCGCCGAGCGGAGTCCGGCCGGGCGGCGGCCGTCCAGCACGGGGTGGTCGCGCAGCCACCACGCGGTGTACGCGCGCACGGACTGCGTCGTGCCGTCCGGGAGCAGCACCCGCACCGGCTGCGTCAGCGCGTCGCGCAACGGCGGCTGGGCCAGCATCGCGAGCGCCTGCGGCCAGGCGTCGTCGTCGACCAGGTCCAGATCACGTACGGCGACGATCTCGGTGGCGACCGGCGGTACGGGCGTCTCGGGCAGCTGGTCGAGCAGGTCCTCGCACCAGACGTCGACGGCGTCCAGCAGCCCGGCGTCGTCGGGTTCGGCGAAGTCGCTGTCGCGGGGCTCCAGTTCGTCCGGGTCGAGGACGACATCGGTGGCCCGGACGAGGGCGAAGGTCGCCAGGACCCCGCAGGCGGTCAGCGGGCCCTCGCCCCAGCGGTCGGCCAGCTCCTGGTCGACGAAACCGAGTTCCCCCTCCCGCATGATCTGCCCGAACGGGCTTCCGGGGAGGACCAGTTCACCGGCGGGGGCGGGCTCACCCTCCTCGTCGGGGAGGGCCAGGGCGCCGAGCCAGGGTTCGTCGCCGGGGGCCAGTTCCGCGTCGCGGACGAGGGTGAGCACGGTCTCGGCCAGCTCGTCGGCGTCGAGCGCGTCCTCGTCCCAGATCTCGCCCGCGTCGAGCGATCCGGCTACGGCAGAACGAACGTGAGGAGTCGTCAGGACAGCTCGGGGGGTGGCGGGCAGCGCCCCGAGCTTCTCCAGCAGGGGGTGGGCCGCGTCCGGGTGGGCGACCTTCAGGCCGAGCCGGGAGAGGCGGCCGAGGACCGGGCCGGTCAGCGCGTCCGGGAGGGGCAGCAGGATCTGGCGCGGCCCGATGGTGGTGCGCGGCGGGCGGCCGGCCCGCTCGTCCTCCGGGTCACCGGCGAGCGGGACGGGGAGGCCGGTGAGCCGGTCGGGGTCGGTGCCCGCGAGGCTGTCGTAGAGCCGGTGCCACCAGGCCGGGTCGCGCTCCAGACCGGCGAGGCGGTCGATCGCCTCGGTCAGGGGTACGCGGGCGACGCCGAGGGTGCGCAGCTCGGTGCGCCGCTCCAGACCGGCGGGCAGCAGACAGGGCAGCACCTCGGCGAGGACCCGTACGGTCTCGGCCCCGACGCCCTCGACGACCTCGGCCTCGACGGGCCGCAGGGCGGAGGTGCTCTCCGTACGGTCCTGGTCCTGGTCCCGGTCCCAGTCGTCGGCCCAGCCGCTCTCCGCCTCGGGGTCCCGGGGTGCGGCGGGCTCCAGGAACGCGACCCTCGGCAGCCGGGCCAGGATCGCCCCGCGCAGGGCCCCGTCCAGCGCGCCCTTGCCGAGCTGGCCCGGCACCAGGTCGATCGTCCCGGTCGACACGGGCCGCCAGGCACCCAGCAGCTCCGCGTACGCGTCGGCCGCCCGCTCCACCAGGAAGTCGGTCAGCGGCCCCGGCGCGGGGTGCCTGCGGGCGGTGTCCAGCGGCAGCGAGGCGATGAGCAGGGCGGGGATGCCGAGGGGCTCGTCGGTGGGGGTCGGGGCGTGCACGACCGGTGCCGTACGGGGATGGAGCGGGGCGCCGGACTCGTCGACCGGGACCGCCCAGGTCACCGACCAGTGCGGCCGCAGCCGCTCCTCGACCGGGCGGTCGGCGAGCAGGGCGGGCTCGATGGGGCCGTGGTGCAGGACGGTGCGCCAGCGGTTCAGGCCCCGCGCGGAGTCGTCGATGTGGGTGTACGGGCCGTGCTGCGACCGGCTGAGGGTCCGCGTGCCGTCCGGGGTCTCGATGACGATCTCGTCCAGGCCGGGCAGCGTGAGCAGCAGCGCGTCGTCCACGGCGGCCAGCAGCCGGGCCACCAGGTCCTCGGCGGTGCCGTCGCGCAGCGGCAGCACGACGACGGTGTCGTACCCCTCGGGCGCGGAGCCCTCGGCGGGCAGCGGCAGGCGCAGCAGCGGTACGTGTCCGTCGCGGCGGCGCAGCTCGTCCCCGAGGCCGGGGGAGCCGACGGCCGCCTGGCGGGCCAGCTCACGCGCCTCGGCCAGCGACCAGCGGACACCGCCGTGGCGGCCGAGCACGGCCGGTTCGTCGCTGACCGCGAGGACGGCGGCGAACCCGACGCCGAAGCGGCCGACCGCGGACTCGTGGCCCTCGCGCTTGGCGGAGGCCCGCAGGGTGCTCAGGGACTCGACGCCGGTCGCGTCGAGCGGGGCGCCGGTGTTGGCGGCGGCCAGCACGCAGCGGGCGTCCGGGGCGCCGGGGGCGGCGGGGTGCAGGGTGAGGCGGAGCCGGCCGGGGGTCTTGGCGCGGGCGGCGGCGTCGGCGGCGTTCTGGGCCAGCTCGACGACGAGGCGGTCGCGGTAGCCGCCGAGCGCGAGGTCCTCCTCGGCGTTGGCGTCCTCCCGGAACCGGGCGGGCCCGGCGCCCCACGCGTCGAGCACGCCGCGCCGCAGCCGTGCCGTCCCGAACGGATCGGCCCCCTCGGTCGCCTTCATGCTCACGCTCTCGACTCCGTCCGCGTTGTGGGTGGCCCGCGTATGCCTGCGGCCCAGTGTGCGCCCGAAGGTACCGCGCCGGCGCGTCGGCCTTTCAAGCCCGTCCGGCGATCCGTTTCAGCCCGTCCGGCGTTTGAGGACGGAACCCATGCTCGGGTGAGCGGTCACTGAGCAGGTTCCAGGAGCCCAGGCCCGCGAAGCCGCACCCCGGACCACGTCGACGGTTCCGTCCTCAATCGCCGGACGGGCTGATAGGGCGCACCCCGGACCACCGCCACGGTTCCGTCCTCGAACGCCGGACAGGCTGGGTGGTACGGCCGGACGGGCTGAAGTACGGGTGCGGGAGCCTCAGGAGTGGCCCAGGTCCTCCGAGGCGCCGTCCGGCTCGGCGGGCACCGAGCCCTCGCCCCGCTCCGGCCGCAACGCGTACGCGTCCACCCGCATCGTGTCCAGCGCATGATCCGCCGGCCGCACCGGCTTCGGCATCACCGCCGCCTCCGAGTGCCCACCGCACCCGTACGCCAGCGACACCACATGCCCGTCCGCCGGACCGAACTCGTTCGCGCACACCCCGAAGGCCTGCTTCAGCGAGCCCGCCATCGGGATCAGGAACGCGCAGCTGACACACGTCGCCGGGGCCGCCTGGGCCATCGGCGTCTTCGGGCCGAACGCCTCGTCCCAGCGGTCGGCCGCCTCGTACAGCCCGTACCGCGACAGCACCCGCGCCCGGCGCGTACCCAGCTCCTCCGCCACCGAGGCGATGGAACCCCGGCTGGTCGCGGCCACCGGCCGGTCCGTCAGCTCGGCGTCCTCCGCGTCGGCCAGCTCCGCCAGCTCCTCGGAGACGATCGAGTTCGGCGGCGGCTCGTCCTCGCCCGTCCAGCCGGGCTCCAGGCGCAGGTCCTCCGCCTCGGTGGGCAGCAGGTCCCCCGGGCCCATGTCGCCGGGGCGCAGCCGCTCGCTCCACGGCACCCACTCCGGCGCCAGGAGCGCGTCCGACCCCGGCAGCAGCACCGTTTCGTCCAGGGTGACGTTCTTCGCGCGGGAGGCCCGCGCCACCGTCACCGCCCAGCGCCAGCCCCGGTAGCCGGGCTCCTTCGCCTCGAAGTAGTGCGTGACGACCCGGTCCCCCTCGGAGACCACGCCGACGTGCTCGCCGACCACACCGGGCGCGGCGGCCTCCTCGGCGGCCGAGCGGGCGAGGTCGACCGCCTCGGCGCACAGGCGGTCGGGAACAGGGGTACGGGTCGCACGGGTCGTACGGCTTCGCGTGGTCGTCGCAGCACTCACAGGTCTTCGCTTCTCTCCATACGCCAGTCTCACGAGCGCGCCAGCTGCTGCACGATTGCCGTTTCGGCCAGACAAGTGCGGGCGGAGCGGACCTGGGGGCCGCGTCGACGTCCACACCCGTTGTGCCTGCCTCGGGCGCGCCTTCTGCCACCCATTCTGCGGGATCGCCGAGAGGCGCGCGGCCAAGAACAACCGCCGGTGGCGCGTTACGCACGCTACCCTCTCCGCCGCGCTGCGCCCACCTGCCCGTCCCAAACGTGCCGTATCCGTTCCACCGGCGACCGGCGACCGGCACCCGTCCGCGTACGGCACCGCCTCCGCTCGCCCGACAGGGCGTCACCCCCCGTATCCCGCGCGAGTCCGTGGCCGATCACCGTTCGAACCGGCCGGGGTGGGGCACTATGACGAGGTGACAGCCGCCAGGTCGCACGACGGTCCCGGCCCGCTCCGCAGGGCGGGACGGGCGACGGGCCATGCCCTGCGCGCCCCGTTCACCGGCACGGCGCGCTCCATCCGCAAGGCGACGCACGCCCACGGCGCGGGGGAATCCGGCCTCGGCAAACTGATCGAGCTGCACGCCGTGAACGGCGCGGGCGACGTCATGATCACCGTCGCCCTCGCCTCCACCGTCTTCTTCTCCGTGCCGACCGACGAGGCGCGCGGGCGCGTCGCCCTCTACCTCGCGATCACCATGGCCCCCTTCACCCTGCTCGCCCCGGTGATCGGCCCGCTGCTGGACCGCCTGCCGCACGGCCGCCGCGCCGCGATGGCGGGGGCGATGCTGGCCCGTGCGCTGCTGGCGATCACCATGTCGGGCGCGGTCGCCACCGGGGGTCTTGAGCTGTATCCGGCCGCGCTGGGGGTCCTGGTCTCGTCGAAGGCGTACGGCGTGGTGCGCAGCGCGGTCGTGCCGCGCCTCCTCCCACCGAATTTCTCCCTGGTGAAGGCCAATTCCCGGGTCACCCTGGCCGGGCTGCTGGCCACCGGGATCGCGGCCCCGATCGGGGCCGGCCTCCAGATGATCGGCTCGGCCTGGCCGCTCTACGGCGCGTGCGCGATCTTCGTCGCGGGGACCTTCCTCGCCTTCACCCTGCCGCACAAGGTCGACTCCGCGAAGGGCGAGCGCCGGGCGCGGCTGATCGTCCCGCAGGAGGACGGCATCCCCTCCCGGCCCGCCCCGGCCGAGGCGTCGGGGCGGACGGGCAGCACCCGGGCCGGGCTGCGCAGGGGCGGCCGCAAGGCGGGCAGCGGGGAGAAACCGGCCAAGGAGCGGCCGCCGGGCCTGCGGTCCGTCGGCGGGTCCGTGCTGCACGGCCTCCAGGCCAAC
The DNA here is from genome assembly GCA_014649555.1 of Streptomyces globisporus. Taxonomy (GTDB): domain Bacteria; phylum Actinomycetota; class Actinomycetes; order Streptomycetales; family Streptomycetaceae; genus Streptomyces; species Streptomyces globisporus. The sequence goes on from BMTG01000001.1 coordinate 1,352,858, forward strand.
GCCGCGCACCGGGCCCTCTCCGGCTTCCTCATCTTCTTCCTGGCGTTCCTGCTGCGCGAGCACCCGCTGGCGGGGCAGAGCGCGGCGGTCTCGCTCGGCATCGTCGGCGTGGCGGCCGGGGTCGGCAACGCCTGCGGTACGGCGGTGGGCTCCTGGCTCCGGGCGCGCGGACCGGAGGTGATCATCGCGACGGTACTGGGGCTCGCGCTGAGCGTGGCGATCCTCGCCGCGGTGTTCTTCTCCACCCTGCTGGTCGCGGTCCTCGGCGCGGTCGCGGGCTTCACCCAGGCCCTGTCCAAGCTGTCGCTCGACGCGATGATCCAGCGGGACGTGCCCGAGGAGGTCCGCACCTCCGCGTTCGCCCGGTCCGAGACGTTGCTCCAGATGGCCTGGGTGGTCGGCGGCGGTATCGGCATCGCCCTGCCGCTCAACGCGGTGCTCGGCATGTCGGTCGCCGCGGGCATCCTCGCGCTCGGGGCGGCCGCCTCCGTACGGGGCCTCCTGGGGGCCGCGCGGCGCGGCACGCCGCACCCCCGCGTGGCGTGAGCGGGGGCGACCGATAGCCTTCGGCCCATGACCGTTGCGTTCTTCTCCGGTAAGGGCCGTCGAATCGGCGTCGCTCTTGGTGCCGTGTCCGCGGGACTCCTTGTCCTGTCCGCCTGCGACAAGCCGACGCCGCTCGCGACCGTGACGGTCGGCAGCGACTCGGTGAACACCGAGGCCGCCTGCTACAACGACGGCGAAGCGATCAAGGAATCGCTGATCCAGGGCTGCCTGAACAAGAAGGCCGACAAGACCGTCAAGATCTCCATGGACGACAAGGTCCGCTTCGGCGTCGACCCCGAGATCGCCGAGAACGGCTGGACGCTCTTCATCAACGGCCAGCAGGCCGAGCAGGAGCCGTACAAGAACACGTACCGGACGATCCCCGGCAACGCGTTCCTCGCCAGCCAGACGGGGCAGACGGCCGAGAAGACGACCGTCTCCATCGTGGAGACCAAGGGCAAGAAGCTCACGGGCGTCTGGCAGTTCGAGTTCAAGAACAAGGACAAGGACTGACCCGGACCCCCGGCTCCGGGATCACCTCTCCCCCTCTGCTCCCCGTCCTCGACTTTGAGGCTGACATCCGTGCGTGTGCTCGTCGTGACCGCTGTCCCGGTGGAACGGGACGCGGTCACGCGTGCGTTCGGGGGTCCTGAGGAGCGCGTGGCGCTGCCGGGGGCCGAGCTGCACCGCTGCGGTGCGTTCGACGTGCTGGCGGGCGGTGCGGGCCCGGCCGCCGCCGCGGCGGCCACCGCGTTCGCCCTGGCGTCCGGAGCACCGGCATCCGGAGCATCGGCATCCCGGGCATCGGCGTCCGGAGCACCAGCGTCCGCTCCGTACGGACTCGTCGTCTCGGCCGGGATCGGCGGGGCGTTCACCCCCGTGACCCCGCTCGGCTCACTGATCGTGGCGGACGGCATCGTCGCCGCCGACCTGGGCGCGGAGACCGCCGACGGCTTCCTGCCGGTCACCGCGCTGGGCTTCGGCCGGGACCGCTTCACCCCGCCGCCCGCGCTGGTACGGGCGGTCGCGGCCGCCACCGGCGCGGCCGCCGGCCCCGTGCTCACCGTCTCCACCGTGACCGGCAGCGCCGAACGCGCCGGCGCCCTGCTCGCCGCGCACCCGGGAGCGCTGGCCGAGGCGATGGAGGGCTTCGGGGTCGCGGAGGCCGCCGCCCGGGCCGGTGTGCCCGTACTGGAGGTGCGGGCCGTCTCGAACGCCGTCGGCCCCCGCGACCGGGACGCCTGGCGCATCGGCGACGCGCTGGCCGCGCTCACGGCCGCGTTCGGGAAGGCGGCACCCGTACTGGAAGGCTGGAACAGCCACGAGGACCTGGAAGGTTGAAACCGGCATGACGACCGACACCGACACCGCAGCCAGCGGCAGCCCGGCCGGGGACGCGATCCGGATCGCGTACTCGCCCTGCCCCAACGACACCTTCGTCTTCGACGCCTGGGCGCACGGCAGGGTCCCCGGCGCGCCCGCGCTGGACGTGACCTTCGCCGACATCGACATCACCAACGGCATGGCCGAACGCGGCGAGCTGGACGTCCTGAAGGTGTCGTACGCGGTCCTGCCCTGGGTGCTGGACGAGTACGCGCTGCTGCCGTGCGGCGGGGCGCTGGGCCGGGGCTGCGGTCCGCTGGTCCTCAGCAAGGAGCTGGGCCTCGACCTGACCGGCCGGACCGTCGCCGTGCCGAGCGAGCGCTCGACGGCGTACCTGCTGTTCCGGCTCTGGGCGGCGGAGATGGTCCCGGGCGGCGTCGGCGAGGTCGTCGTGATGCCCTTCGACGAGATCATGCCCGCCGTACGGGACGGCAAGGTGGACGCCGGACTGGTCATCCACGAGGCCCGCTTCACGTACCGGAACTTCGGGCTCCACAACTTGGCCGACATGGGGCGCCACTGGGAGGACACCACCGGCCTCCCGATCCCGCTCGGCGCGATCATCGCGAAGCGCTCCCTCGGTGAGGAGACCCTGCGCCGCCTGGCCGCCGCCGCCCGCAGTTCGGTCCGCCTCGCCTGGGACCACCCGGAGGTCTCCCGGCCGTACGTCCTGGAGCACGCCCAGGAGATGGACCCGGCCGTCGCCGACCAGCACATCGGGCTGTACGTGAACGAGTTCACCGCCGACCTCGGCGAGGACGGCTACGCGGCGGTCCGCGGCCTGCTCACCCGCGCGGCGGCGGAGGGTCTGGTCCCGCCGCTGGGGCCGGACGCGCTGGCGTTTCCCTGAGCGACGCGCGGCGAGCGGCGAGCGGCGGACAACCGGAGGGCTTCCCTGTGCACACCGTGATCGGCCCGTTCACCCTGGAGTTCTGGAAGGAAGGCCGCACGCACGAGCGGCGGTCCGGCCTCCGGGGCACGGTGCCGGAGTTCGGCGAGGTCGTCCTCACCGCCCCGCTGCCCCTCAAGCACACCCCGGGCAGCGTGGTCTCGGAGGTGCGCGGCCCCTCGATACCCACAGCGGTGTTCGAGACCCGCGGCATCCGCACCGAGGCCACCGGTCTGCCGACGCTCAACGGTTCGACGCTCCGCGTCGGCGACGCCATGGTGTACCTGCGGCGCAACCGCTTCGGCCTGACGCTCCGGGCCCGTGCGCTGCACTTCCGGTACGGCGGCGACCACTACCGGCTGCGGGCGGTGAGCCGGAAGCGGTTCGTCCTGACCCGCCGGGCCGACGACGAGGACCCCGGGGTCGCTCTCACGGCGAAGCAGTCGGGGCTCGGCGGCGGCAGGAAGCTGGTGGTGCGGACGACGGGCCGGGCCGTGGCCGCCGACATCGCGCTCGTCGCGCTCTTCGCCGGGGTCGACCGCGCGCCGCTGACCCGGGGCGGCGCGGTGCGCGCGGCCCTGGGCCGGTCGACCCGGCTCCTCGCCGAGAGCCAGGCCTGACCCGTGACCGCGCTTCGCGTGCCTACACGTCGAGCTGGTCGGCGACCGCCCTCAGCAGGCCCGCGATCTTCGCGCCGGCGGCCTTGTCGGGGTAACGGCCCCGCTCCAGCTGCGGCGTGATGTTCTCCAGGACCGTCGTCAGGTCCTGAACGATCGACGCCAGCTCGTCCGGCTTGCGGCGCTGTGCGGCCGCGACGGACGGGGTGGGGTCGAGGACCACCACGGAAAGGGCCTGGTCGCCGCGCTGGCCCGCGACCACGCCGAACTCCACGCGCTGGCCGGGCTTGAGTGCGTCGACTCCGGCAGGGAGTACCGACGAGTGGACGAAGACGTCGCCGCCGTCGTCGCGGGAGAGAAAGCCGAAGCCCTTCTCGCTGTTGAACCACTTGACCTTGCCGGTGGGCACGTCTGTCCTCGTCCTCGTACTCGTCGGTGTGCGGGAGAGCCGGAAATACGGCTCCGAAAAGCAGCGGATAGCAATACAGCGGGTCACCGTGACCCGCCCGCTCCCAGGCTAATGGCCCTACGGCCGGTGACAAGACGTCGCCGGAGAGTTCCTCCGGGCTGGGAACTACCCTGGTCGCGTGAGTACTACTCCTTCAGGCGCAGGCGACCGGCTCGTTCAGGTCGGCGCGATCGTCTTTTTCGTCGGCGCACTGGCCACACTGGTCACCGTCGCCCCCTTGTTCCTCGGTACGGACCCGTTCCCGCCGATCGCGTACGGCGTCTGCATGCTGATGGGCGTCGGGTTCCTGATCGCCGGGGTGGGCGTGGTCCGCTCGGCGTGGGTGAACTCGCCGAAGCGGGCCGCCAACTCGTAGGGGTTCAAGACACCCCCTAGGCCGCCCGGTCCGCCTCGAAGGCGGCCAGCCAGGCCGGGAAGCCCGTCAGGTCCTCCAGCACCACGTCCGCGCCCGCAGTCCGGAGCTCCGCCGCGTCGCACGGGCCCGTCGTCACCCCGAGCGACAGTGCGCCGGCCACCCGCGCCCCGCGCACGTCGCCGGTGTGGTCGCCGACGTACACCTGCGCGCCCTGCTCGCGCAGGGCCTCGCCCTTGGCCTCCGCCCACAGCGAGCCGATCACCGTGTCCGGATCGATCCCGAGGTACGCCAGGTGCAGCTTCGCGTGCGGCTCGTTCTTCGCCGTGACGACGATCGCCCGGCCGCCGAGCGCCCGCACCGCGGCGACCGACTCCCGCGCACCGGCGAGCGCCGTGCTCGGGGCTATCGCGTGGTCGGGGTAGGCCGCCCGGTAGAGGTCGGCGGCGGCGGGCACCTCGGCCGCCGGGAACCAGTGCGCCAGCTCCGCCTCCAGCGGCGGCCCGAGGCGGCTCACCACCAGGTCGATGTCGATGGGCACCCCCGTCTCCGCGACCAGGACCCGGTAGGCGGCGGCGATGCCGGGGCGGGAGTCGACGAGCGTCATGTCGAGGTCGAAGCCGACCGTCAGAGGGTGGACGGGGTGGTGGACGGGGTGCTGAACCGTGGAAGCCATGCCCGCCATTCTGCCGACCGGCCCCCTTCGGCGGCGACATCGGGCCGCCTGGACTGAAGCGCCCACTTAGCCAAGCCTTACCGGCCCGGCCCGTACCGCTCGCCTGCCTGCCTGCCTGCCTGCCGCGTCCGCCCCGATTGCCCGATAGGTTCCCATGTCAGCGCCCGTGCGGGCCGCCGCGCCATCCGGATTACCCGGTGCGCCCGGTGCGCCCCGCTTCACCCGCCGCGCGACCGCGACGGCCGCGGCTTTCGCCGCCCTGCTGCCGGCCGTCCTGCTGAGCCTCGCCGTGGGCGCGCGCTCCATCCCGCCGAAGAACATGGACGCGGTGAAGGACGGCAAGGTCTTCGCGGTCGACGACCAGCTGTGGATCCAGGGCATCGGCTACACGGCGGCCGACAAGATCCTCGGCGAACTCCACACGAGCCTGGCGAAGTAGCCGCGCGGGAGTGGCCGGGGGCTCCGGCCGGTGGGACCCGGCCCGCCCGGGGCTCCGCCGGTGAGCCCGGCCGCCCCGAGGCTCCGGCCGCTGGAGCCCGGCCCGTACGGGGTGAGGGTCGGTGGAGCCCGGCCCTCACCCCGTACGCCTCCGCGCCCGCCACACCAGGTAGAGCGCGGAGGCGACGGCGGCGATCCGGACGACCACCGGCCAGGTCTCCAGCAGGACGTCCCGCATCGCGCCCTCGCGGATCGGCTCGCCCCAGCGCTCCTCCATCCGCCCCCACACCCACACCAGGGCCCCGGCCGCCACGACGCCCGGAAGGCCGAGCGCCGCCCACTTCGCCTCCGTACGGGAGAGGGTGCGCGAGCTGTACGCGAGCAGCCAGCCGCCCGCCAGCGGCAGCCAGGAACCGGTGACCACTCCGGCGACGAGCAGGGCGGCGGCCAGGAGCAGCAGCGGGTGGGCGAAGCCGCCGCGGGGGCCGGGTGCGGCGACCGCGGGCTCGACGACGACCGGGGCCGGCTTGCGGCGGCGGAGCTTCACGAGGCGCAGGGCGCGGCGGCGGGCGGCGGTGCCGTCGGCGCCCGAGGCCGTGCCGTCCCCCGCACCCTCCGGGCCGCCTTCCCCTTCTTTCTCCTCGCCCTTCTTCTCCATGTCGACAGGCCTCGGCCGCCTGCCGAGGAGCTCCGGGGCCTCGATGCCGCCGAAGAACCCGGGGATGGCGGTCCCCTCGTCGAAGGGCCCCGGCTCCAGGCGCCACCAGTCGGTCGCGTCGTCCGTGCCGCCCTGCTGGTCCTGGCCGAGCACGTGCGGGGCGGACGGGTCGGGCCAGGAGTGGACGGGGGTGTCGTCGGGGGCGGGCCCGGGACGCGGCACGGCGGCGGCACCGGTTCGCTCCTCCGGCGCGTCCCCGGCATCACGGTCACGGCGCGACGCGCCCCACCCGAATCCGGCTTTCGGCTTCCGGGGAGCCGTGGCCTCCCGCCCCTCGTCCGCGCCGGGACCGGCCTCCCTCGGCTCCTTGCGCAGCAGCCCGCTCCGGGGCCGGGGCAGCCCCCGCCGCTGCGGCTCGCCGCTGCCCGCACCGGTCCCGGCGGACGGCAGCGGAACCGTGCCGTCGCCGGACCGCGCCGCCGCGGCGACCAGTTCGTCCGGGCTGCCGAGCCTGCCGATGATGCGCCGGACGGCCGCCGGGGAGTCCGCACCCTCCGTGGTGCGGCGGCGGTCGATCTCGCCCCGCAGCGTCGAGACGAGCCGCATCCGGGCGCCCGACGAGAGCTGTTGCTGCTGAGCCAGGTCGCCGACCCGGCTCAGGTAGTCGTACACGAGCTGGTCGCTCTCGATCCCCACGCGGCGCATCCCCTCTACCCGGCCCTGCCCCGACGGTAGCGTTCCAGCGGCTACCGTGGGACGGATGGGGACGACCACACCACCGCGCACGCTCGCCGAAGCCCTGCGCGCCCGGGGCGACGAATCGCTGGCCGGGCTGCTGCGTGCCCGCCCCGACCTCCTCAATCCGGTGCCGAACGACATCACGCAGCTCGCCACGCGGGCCGGTACCCGGGCGTCGGTCGTCCGCGCGCTGGAGCACCTGGACCGGTTCGCGCTGCAGACCGCCGAGGCGCTGGCGGTGGCGCCGGACCCGGCCCCGTACGACACGCTGCTCTCCCTGCTCACCGGCGACGGACTCGACGACGGCGAGCAGCGCGACGACATGGGCGCGGCGATCACCGCCGCGCTGCCGGGCGCGCTGGCGACGCTGCGCGAACAGGCCCTGGTCTGGGGCGAGGACGACCGGCTGCGGCTGGTGCGCACCGCCCGCGAACTGCTCGCCCCGTCCCCGCAGCACCCCTCCCCCACGGGCCTGGGCCCCACGGTCGCGGAGGCGACGGCGGGCATGTCGCCGGGCCGCCTCCAGGAGATCCTGGCGGCGACGGACCTGCCGGCGACGCACGACCCGGTCTCGGCGGTGGCCGCGCTGTCAGCCCTGTTCACGGACCGGACGCGGATGGCGGAGCTGCTGGACACGGCCCCGGTGGAGGCGCTGTCGGTGCTGGACCGGCTGGTGTGGGGCCCGCCGTACGGGGAGGTGACGCCCAACCCCACTCCTCCCGTGAAGTGGCTGCGCGACCGGGGTCTGTTGCTGCCGGTGTCGACGCGGACGGTGGTCCTGCCGCGTGAGGCGGCGCTCCATCTCCGCGCCGGGCGCGCGCACCGCGTGCCGGAACCGGCCCCCCCGGCCGTCGCGGCGGCGGCCGAACGGGATCCACAGGCTGTGGACAGGGCGGCGGCGGGCCAGGCGTTCACGGCACTGTCCACGATCGAGGAGCTGCTGAAGCTCTGGGACGGCGGCGGACCCACGATCCTGCGCGCGGGCGGCCTGAGCGTACGGGAGCTGAAGCGCGCCGCGACCGCGCTGGACGTGTCCGAGCCGATCGCCGCGTTCTGGATCGAACTGGCCTACGGGGCGGGGCTGCTGGCCTCCGACGGCGAGACCGACGAGCGGTACGCCCCGACGCCCGCGTCCGACGAGTGGCTCGACCTGCCCGCCGAGGACCGCTGGACGCACCTGGCCACCGCCTGGCTCGCCGCCACCCGGACCCCGGGCCTGGTCGGCGGCCAGGACGCCAAGGGGCGGGCCCTGTCCGCGCTCGGCCCGGAGCTGGACCGCTCGGCCGCCCCCGATGTACGCCGCCGGGTGCTGACCTTGTTCGCCGAACTCCCGCCGGGAACCGCACCGGAGGCCGAGACGCTGCTGCGACGGCTGCGCTGGGAACGCCCGTTGCGCGGTTCGGCACCGGCGGCGGAGGGCTCGGACCTCCGCTCCCGCCTGGCGCTGTGGACCCTCAACGAGGCGGAGCTGCTGGGCATCACGGGCCGGGGCGCGCTGTCCGCACAGGCCCGCGCACTCCTGGACGAGGGCGAGCAGACGGCGGCCGCCCTCTTGTCACCCCTCCTCCCCGACCCCCTGGACCACGTCCTGCTCCAGGCGGACCTGACGGCGGTGGCCCCGGGCCCGCTGGAGCGCCCGCTGGCGGACATGCTCTCGGTCCTGGCCGACGTGGAGTCGAAGGGCGGCGCGACGGTGTACCGCTTCACGCCCGGTTCGGTGCGCCGCGCCCTGGACGCCGGGCAGGCGGCGGCCGACCTGCACGCGTTCCTGGCCGCGCACAGCCGTACACCGGTACCGCAGCCGCTGAGCTACCTCATCGACGACGTGGCCCGCCGCCACGGGCACCTGAGGATCGGGGCGGCATCCGCGTACGTACGCTGTGACGACGAGGCGGTCCTCAACGAGATCCTGGCCGACCGCCGCTCCACGGGCCTGCGCCTGCGCCGCCTGGCCCCCACGGTCCTGGCCGCCCAGACCGACCCCGGCTCCCTCCTCGAAGCCCTGCGCGACATGGGCTACGCACCGGCCGCCGAATCCGCCGAGGGCGACGTCCTGATCACCCGCGCCGGCGCCCGCCGCACCCCGCCCCGCACCCCTCCGGCCCCGGTCCCCGAGGGCCCGCCGACCCCGGACGACACCCTGCTCGGCGCGGCGGTCCGGGCCATCCGCGCGGGCGACACGGCCGCCACGGTGGCCCGCAAGGAGCCGACGGATGGCCCGACGTCGACCGGCCCCGCCGGCACCCTCCCCCGCACCACCCCCGCCGAGACCCTGGCCACGGTCCAGGCGGCCGCGATGACGGGTTCCACGGTCTGGATCGGCTACGTCAACGCGGACGGCGCGGCCAGCCAGCGCGTGATCGCCCCGGTCCGCGTGGAGGGCGGCTTCGTCACGGCCTACGACCACACGGCCGACGAGGTCCGCACGTACCCGCTGCACCGGATCACGGGGGTGGCGGAGCTGGCGGAGGAGGGGTAGGGGCTGCGCGGCGGCAGGAGACCTCAGTCTTCGTCGACCAGGCCATGCGCCTGGACCGCGTATCCGCCGGTGAGCGCCAGAGGGTATGCGCCGCCCACGGCGAGAACGTCCGCCAGCAGACGACGGTGCAGGTCGGTCAGGTTCACGCAGCGGCCCGGGCGCGGTGAGCGAGTTCGTCGAAGGAGCGTTCCCAGACGTCGCGGACATCACGGCTGACCAGTGTGCGCAGGATGGGCCACAAACTGACGAGAAGACCGTGATGGAGATACCGGGCCAGATCGTCGTGCTGCCCCTCGGCCAACACGATGCGGTAGTAGCTCATCCTCAGCCGGGGCTGGTCGAGGTCGAACGTGGTCAGTCCCGACCACGCCAGGTGAAGCGGCAGGCTCACCGTGCCGTGCTCGGGGCCGGCAAGCTCGGAGAGTGCTGCGGGCAGGCGCCGGGCGTACTTGGCACGGCGGAGGTCGGAAAGGCTGGGCTGTGATGCCATACGCCGACTATCCAGGCAGAGGCCGCCGCGCGTGGACTCTCAAGGGAAGCTCTGAAGATCACGCTCAGGCTTGTTGCGGGCCACCGCGCATGACACGTTCGCCGTGTACACGCAGCCGATCCGCCGGAGGAGATGCAGATGATCGGGACCCTGACCGCCGGTGAGCAGATCATGATGGCGATCGTGGCGGTGGCCGTCCTCGGTCTCGCCGTACTCGGCATCAAGCGGGCCGGGCGCGCCGGGCAGCGGGACGAGGGCGAGTAGGGCCCGCCGCCGCGCTGTCCTCGTCGGTCGCGCCGTCGGGCGGTGTCCGCGCCGCGCGGTCTGCGATGCTGCGGACATGTCCACAGACCGCCCCGCCCCCGGCCCGGTGCCACCCGAGGCCGTGTCGCCGTACCCGCCCGCCGGGCCGATGCCCCCGCTGCTCACGCAGTCCTGGCTGGATCTGGCGTTCCTGCACTGGGCGGCCGACCCGGCGGACGTGGCGCCGCTGCTGCCGCCGGGGACGGTGCCCGACACCTTCGACGGGGCGACGACGTACGTGGGGCTCGTGGCGTTCCGGATGTACCGGGTGGGGGTGCTCGGGCTGCCGGGGATTCCGTACCTGGGGACCTTTCCCGAGACCAACGTCCGGCTGTACTCCGTGGACGAGCACGGCCGGCGCGCGGTCGTCTTCCGGTCGCTCGACGCCTCCCGACTCGTCCCGGTCCTGGTGGCACGGGCCGCGGTCCGGTTGCCGTACGTGTGGTCCCGGATGGGTATCGAGCGGTCCGGCGACACCGTCACGTACACGAGCAGGCGCCGGTGGCCCGGCCCCCGCGGGGCGAGGAGCAGGATCGTGCTCCGGCCCGGTGACACGATCGCCGAACCCACCCCGTTGGAGCACTTCCTGACCGCCCGGTGGGCCCTGCACACCTCGTTCTTCGGGCGGACCGCCTATCTCCCCAACGTCCACCCCCGATGGCCGCTCCACCGGGCGGAGCTGCTGGAGTGCGACGAGGACCTGATCGCGGCGGGCGGGCTGCCCGCGCCCGTCGGGGAGCCGATGAGCGTGCTGTACTCCCCCGGGGTGCCGGTGCGGTTCGGGCCGCAGCGGCGGACCCGTCCCGGCGGGAGCCAGGCGTGATCCCCCGCGCATGATGCACACTGGACGTTTGGCCGCAGCCGTGGCCGTACCCCGCAGAAAGGGCCGAAGCGCGTGACCGGACCCCTCATCGTCCAGAGCGACAAGACGCTGCTCCTCGAAGTCGACCACGAGGTGGCCGATGCCTGCCGTCGTGCCATCGCGCCGTTCGCGGAGCTGGAGCGTGCGCCCGAGCACATCCACACGTACCGGGTCACCCCGCTCGGGCTGTGGAACGCCCGCGCCGCCGGGCACGACGCCGAGCAGGTCGTCGACGCGCTCGTCGAGTACTCCCGGTATCCCGTGCCGCACGCGCTCCTGGTCGACATCGCCGAGACGATGGCGCGGTACGGGCGGCTCACCCTGTCCAAGCACCCCGTGCACGGGCTCGTGCTCACCACCACCGACCGGCCCGTGCTGGAGGAGATCCTCCGGTCGAAGAAGGTCCAGCCGCTGGTCGGGGCCCGGATCGACCCGGACACCGTGGCCGTGCACCCCTCCGAGCGCGGGCAGGTCAAGCAGACGCTGCTCAAGCTCGGGTGGCCCGCCGAGGACCTCGCGGGTTACGTCGACGGCGAGGCCCATCCGATCGAGCTGGCCGAGGACGGCTGGGCGCTGCGGCCCTACCAGAAGCAGGCCGTCGAGGGGTTCTGGCACGGTGGGTCGGGGGTTGTGGTGCTGCCCTGCGGGGCCGGGAAGACCCTCGTCGGGGCCGGTGCCATGGCCGAGGCCAAGGCCACCACGCTCATCCTCGTCACCAACACCGTCTCCGCCCGGCAGTGGAAGCACGAGCTGGTGAAGCGGACCTCGCTCACCGAGGACGAGATCGGGGAGTACAGCGGTACGAGGAAGGAGATCCGGCCGGTCACCATCGCCACCTACCAGGTGCTGACCACCCGGCGGAAGGGCGTCTACCCGCACCTGGAGCTCTTCGACTCCCGTGACTGGGGGCTCGTCATCTACGACGAGGTGCATCTGCTGCCCGCCCCCGTCTTCAAGTTCACCGCCGACCTCCAGGCCCGGCGGCGGCTCGGGCTCACCGCGACCCTCGTGCGGGAGGACGGGCGGGAGTCGGATGTCTTCTCGCTCATCGGCCCGAAGCGGTTCGACGCTCCCTGGAAGGAGATCGAGGCGCAGGGCTACATCGCGCCCGCCGACTGCGTCGAGGTCCGCGTCAACCTCACCGACTCCGAGCGGCTCGCCTACGCGACCGCCGAGACGGAGGAGAAGTACCGGTTCTGCGCCACCACCGCCACCAAGCGGAAGGTGACCGAGGCGCTGGTGCGCAAGCATCAGGGGGAGCAGACCCTCGTCATCGGGCAGTACATCGACCAGCTCGACGAGCTGGGGGAACACCTGGACGCGCCCGTCATCAAGGGCGAGACCAGCAACGCCCAGCGCGAGAAGCTCTTCGACGCGTTCCGGAACGGGGAGATCAGCGTCCTCGTCGTCTCCAAGGTCGCCAACTTCTCCATCGACCTGCCCGAGGCCACCGTCGCCATCCAGGTCTCCGGCACCTTCGGGTCCCGGCAGGAGGAGGCCCAGCGTCTCGGCCGCGTCCTGCGGCCGAAGGCCGACGGGCACGAGGCCCGGTTCTACTCGGTCGTCGCGCGCGACACCATCGACCAGGACTTCGCGGCGCACCGCCAGCGCTTCCTGGCCGAGCAGGGGTACGCGTACCGCATCGTCGACGCGGACGAGCTGCTCACGGAGAGCTGAGGAACGGGACGGGTACGGCGGGGCCTCAGCGGGCCCGCCGTACGCCCGCCTCTTCCGCGTACTCCCCCAGGAGGACGACGCCGAACGCCGTGGTCACGAACACCTTCACGGCGCGCAGCGCGTCGCCGACGCGGTGGGGTCGGTGGTCACCGGTCGCCGCGGTCGCGCCGTGCGCGGGGCCGGTCGTGCGGGGGTTCAGGGTGGCTGTGCTCATGTATCCATGGTGCTCCCGTCACCCGTTCGGGTGCGTCGGCCCGGAGACGGAAGCCGGTGAGCGGGCGCGTAGGTCTGCGGTGCCATGCCGGGGCCCGGTATCCCCTACGGGTACCCCTGGGCCCCGCCCCTCAGGGGGGAGCCCGCGTACGGTCCCCTACGCCGGCGGAGCCCCGTAATTCGTTTCGACCGTACGCCGCCCTGTGGCTACAATCGCCGGTCTGCCCGCCTCCCGCACCGTGGTACCGGCCTTCGCTGCCGGCAGCCGGGGGAGCGCCGCCGGCCGGACGGAAACCGGACGGCACCCACGCGAACCAACCTTCCGAGCGGACCGCCCTGCTCCGGCCCCTGCCGGTCGCAGCGCGCGGCCCGCCGTCCTGCGTTGAAGAGCCGGAGGCAACACCGTGCCCGCGCACGTAGCAGAGAGCGATTCCACCCCCGACCCCACCGGCACCACGGGCACCACCGACCCCCTGGCGCACGAACGTGCCCACCTCGCCGCATCCCGCGCCGCCCTGCGCGGGATGCGTGAGGACGTCCAGGCCCTCGACATCCGCGATGTCACCGCGAACTGGGTCAACGCCGCCGTGCTCCAGTCCCAGATCGACGACCGCATCAAGGCGCTCGCCGATCTCTCGCACACCCCGCTGTTCTTCGGCCGCCTCGACTATCTGCACGCCGTCGGCGGCGACCTCGCCGAGGGCGCGGACGGCGAGCGGTTCTACATCGGCCGCCGCCACGTCCACGACGCCGCCGGGGACCCGATGGTCATCGACTGGCGTGCGCCGGTCTCCCAGCCGTACTACCAGGCGTCCCGCACCAGCCCCCAGGACGTGGGGCTGCGCCGCCGCTTCGGCTACACCGGCGGCGAGCTGACCGCGTACGAGGACGAGCACCTCACCGACCCGGCGGAGGCCGAGCACACCAGCCGGCTCCTCCAGGCGGAGATCGAGCGGCCCCGTGTCGGCCCGATGCGCGACATCGTCGCCACCATCCAGCCCGAGCAGGACGAGATCGTCCGCAGCGGCCTCGGCGGCACCGTCTGCGTGCAGGGCGGGCCCGGCACCGGGAAGACCGCCGTCGGCCTGCACCGGGTGGCGTACCTGCTGTACGCGCACCGCGAGCGGCTCGCCCGTACCGGCACCCTCGTCATCGGGCCCAACCGTTCCTTCCTCCACTACATCGAGCAGGTCCTGCCCGCCCTCGGCGAGCTGGAGGTGAAGCAGGCCACCGTCGACGACCTGGTGCGCACCGGCGTCGAGGTCCGGGGCGAGGACGAGGCCGCCACCGCCGTCGTCAAGGGCGACGCCCGCATGGCCGAGGTGCTGCGGCGGGCCGTCCGCTCGCATGTGACCGCCCCCGTCGAGCCCGTCGTCGTGGTGCGCGGCTCCCGGCGCTGGCGGGTGCCCGCGTACGAGATCCAGGAGATGGTCGACGAGCTGCTGGCCCGCGACATGCGGTACGGGGCCGCGCACGAGGCGCTGCCGCAGCGGATCGCCCACGCCGTCCTCGTACGGATGGAGGAGGCCGGGGAGGCCCCCGACGACCGGGTGCAGAACGCCGTGGCCCGGAACCCCGCCGTGAAGGCGGCCGTCAAGGCGGTCTGGCCCGCCGTGGACCCGGCGAAGGTCGTGCTGCGGCTGCTGTCCGACGCGGAGTTCCTGGCCGCGCACGCGGAGGGGCTGCTGAGCGAGGAGGAGCAGAAGCGGCTGCTGTGGGCGAAGCCCGCCCGCAGTGTGAAGTCCGCGAAGTGGTCGGCGGCCGACGCCGTGCTGATCGACGAGGCCGGTGACCTCGTCGCCCGTACGCACTCGCTCGGCCATGTCGTCCTCGACGAGGCGCAGGACCTGTCCCCCATGCAGTACCGGGCGGTGGGGCGGCGCTGCTCGACCGGTTCGGCCACCGTCCTCGGCGACCTCGCGCAGGGGACGACGCCGTGGTCCACGGAGAGCTGGGGCGAGGCGCTGTTCCACCTGGGCAAGGCGGACGCGGTGGTGGAGGAGCTGACGGCCGGTTTCCGCGTGCCGCGCGAGGTCATCGCGTACGCGTCCCGGCTGCTGCCCGCGATCTCGCCGGGCCTGGCGGCGGTGGAGTCGGTGCGCGAGTCACCGGGGTCGTTGGCCGTACGGGAGGTGCCGGGCGGGGTGGCGGACCTGGACGCGGCCGTCGTCGCCGCCTGCGAGGAGTCGCTGCGTCACGAGGGGTCGATCGGGCTGATCGCCGCCGATGCCCGGATCCCGGGGCTGGGTGCGGCGCTGGAGGCGGCGGGGCACGCGTACCTGGCTCCCGGTGAGGAGACCACCGCCGCGTCCCGGCTGACACTGGTGCCCGCGTCGCTGGCCAAGGGCCTGGAGTACGACTACGTGGTGCTGGACGAGCCGGCGGCCGTGGTGGACGGCGAGCCGGACGAGCGGACCGGGCTGCGGCGGCTGTACGTGGCGCTGACCCGTGCGGTGTCGGGGCTGACCGTGCTGCACGCGGCGCCGTTGCCGGAGGTGCTGGTTCAGGCGTAGGGCCGGGGGGGCGGGGAGTAGAAACAATTGTTTCCAGTCGCCCCCGCCCCCGCGTCGGCCTCAGGCGTCCAGCGCCTCGCGCCACTCCCGTACCGCCGCCGCGTCGACCGGGGCCGACCAGCCCGCGGGCCGCGCCGCCCCGCCGATGTGGAACGCGTCGATCCCCGCCGCCAGCAGCCGGGGCAGGTGGTGCAGGTGGAGGCCGCCGCCGACCAGCACCTGCGCCTGGTATCCCGGCTCGCCGCTCCGGGCCGCCTCGGCCAGGAGGGTCGAGATTCCGGCGTCCACCCCGGCCGGGGAGCCCGCCGTGAGAAACGTGTCGAGGCCCGGGAGGTCCGCGAGCTGCTTGCGCAGGGCGTCGCGGTCGGTGCACCGGTCGATCGCCCGGTGGTACGTCCACCGGCAGCCGTCCAGCTCGGCGACGAGCCGTTCGACGGCGACGAGGTCCGCGTGGCCCTCCGCGTCGAGGAAGCCGAACACGAACTCGTCGGCCCCCGCCTCCCGCAGCTCCTGGGCCAGGCCGGCCAGTACATCGATGTCACCGGCGGCGAAGCCGTCCGCCGTCCTGAGCATCACGCGCAGCGGGATGTCCACGGCGGCCCTGATCGCCGCGAAGGTCTCCCGGGACGGGGTGAGACCGTCGGCGGCCATGTCGGTGACCAGTTCGAGGCGGTCTGCACCACCGGCCTGGGCAGCGACCGCGTCCTCCGCGTCGAGAGCGATCACCTCCAGGACTGCACGGTTGCTCATGGGTCCCCATTCCTCCGATACACAGCGACAGGTCCGATACACGGCTACTGACCCACACAGCTACAGGTCTAGTCCAATGGCCAGCCTACGGGCGGTCGACGGGCCGCGCAGCCCTCTATCTGAACGCACGGACGCGGCGGTGTGCGAACCGGCCCCGCAGACGGGTGACGCACCCCTCCCGTCACACCTTGCACTTCATAGGGGAGGGGGGTATACATGAGGAGAGACAGAGATACCCCCAGGGGGTATCCGGGACGGCTTCAGGGAGGACCCCGTGTCCGCGCACTCCGCAACCACCGCCGCCGGCTCCGACGCCGGTACCACCGCGGTCGAGCTCGCGATCGGCGGGATGACCTGCGCCTCGTGCGCGGCCCGTATCGAGAAGAAGCTCAACCGGATGGACGGCGTCGAAGCCACCGTCAACTACGCCACGGAGAAGGCGAAGGTCACCTACGCGGGCGCCGACGTGTCCGTCGAGGACCTGATCGCCACTGTCGAGGCCACCGGCTACACCGCCCGGCCGCCCGCCCCGCCCGCCGCCGGGACCGCCGCCCCGCCACCGGGGAGCGGCGACACGGAACAGAGTGCGAGCGAGGACGACGGGCTCACCACCCTGCGCCAGCGGCTGATCACCGCCGTCCTCCTCGCCGTACCGGTGATCGCGATGGCGATGATCCCGGCGCTCCAGTTCGACTACTGGCAGTGGCTCTCCCTGACGCTGGCCGCACCGGTCGTGACCTACGCGGCCTGGCCGTTCCACCGGGCCGCCTGGACGAACGCGAAGCACGGCGCGGCGACGATGGACACGCTGATCTCCGTCGGTACGTCGGCCGCGTTCCTGTGGTCGGTGTGGGCGCTGTTCTTCGGGACGGCGGGCATGGTCGGCATGACGCACCCGTTCGAGTTCACCATCGCCCGCAGCGACGGCGCCGGGAACATCTACCTGGAGGCCGCGGCCGGGGTGACGGCGTTCATCCTCGCCGGGCGCTACTTCGAGGCACGCTCGAAGCGGAAGGCCGGGGCGGCGCTGAAGGCGCTGATGGAGCTGGGGGCGAAGGAGGTCACGGTTCTGCGCAACGGCGTGGAGACGACGATCCCGACCTCGGCGTTGCAGGTCGGGGACCGTTTCCTGGTCCGTCCCGGGGAGAAGATCGCGACGGACGGGACCGTCGTCGAGGGCTCGTCCGCCGTGGACGCCTCGATGCTGACGGGTGAGTCCGTGCCCGTCGAGGTCGCCGTCGG
>BMTG01000002.1 GCA_014649555.1 Streptomyces globisporus
TGAGGGTGGTGGCGCCCTCGTGCTCGACGAGCGTGAGAGTCATGTGCCAGACGACTTCCTCGCCAGGCACCCGCGAGATGAGGACCAGACGGCGGGGGGCCTGGCACTCCTGGATGGTGAAGACCTCGGCCTGGTGCTCGTCGCCCTCGTAGAGCATCCGGAAGTCGACCGAGCCGGTCGACGGGTCACCGGTCCATTCGCCGATCCATCGGGCCAGGCGGTCCGACTCGGTGACCGCCGCCCAGACGTCCTCGATACCGGCCCGGAAGGTGCGGTCGAAGGCGACGCTGTCCAGGCCGTCGATGGTCACGCGACGCCCGGTGGGGGTGCTGGTCATGCGGATTCCTCCTGAGTTCTTCCGGTACCGGGAACGGCGTCGGTGCCGGCCCGGCGGTCATGCACCGTTCTGCGGACCTCCAGGTCGAGGGCGTCGAAGGCGCTCTCGGGGATCGGGGGACGGCGCCCGGCGAGCTCGTCGAGCAGGGCGCGGAACGGGGCGAGACCCGGACGCGCGAGCGCGTAGTGGCGCTCGCGACCGCGGTCCTCGACCGTGACCAGCCCTGCCTCGGCGAGCACGCGCAGATGCTTGCTCACCGCGGGCCGGCTGATCGGATGCCGCGCCGCGAGGTCGACCACCCGGGCCGGGCCGGAGACGAGTACGCGCAGCAGATCACGACGTACGGGGTCGGCCAGCGCGATGAACGGGTCCATCCCTCATTGGTAACCCAGAGGTTGCCAATGCGCAAGTCCTCACGCCCCAACCCTGCTGGCTGAAATTCGCGCGCATTGAACTCGCGTGTTCGAATTAATGTTCGATACAGTCGATGGAGAAGAGTTCGATTGGTAATACTTTGGGGGATATGGGCGGAGGGTTCATGCGGGAAGGCGTCCCTCACCTGCATGTCAGTAGTGGCTTTTCGGCCCGCTACGGTGCCTCGCACCCCCATGACCTCGTCGCGCGGGCGTCCGAACGCGGGATCGGGGCGCTGGCGCTGACCGACCGCGACATGGTCACCGGCACGGTGCGCTTCGCGAAGGCCGCCACGGCCGCCGGCGTGAAGCCGCTGTTCGGCGTCGACCTCGGCATCGCCCCCCATGCGCCCTCGGCCGAGGCCCGCCGCCGTACCCCGGTGCGCGGCGGGGCCCATGTTGCGGAGGCGCCGTTCCGGGCGACGTTCCTGGCCCGGGACGCGGCCGGGTGGGCGCGGCTGTGCCGGCTGGTGTCCTGCGCGCACGCCGAGGCTTTCGCCGCGGGTGCGCCGCCGGCGGCTTCGTGGGAGATGCTCGGCCGGTACGCGGGTGAAGGGCTGGTGGTGCTGCTCGGTCCGGCGTCGGAGCCGCTGCGGGCGCTCGCCGGTGGCCGCCCGGACATCGCCGAGCGGCTCCTGACCCCGTGGCAGGAGGCCGTCGGTGGCGGGCTGCGGCTGGAGATCGTGTGCTGGGGCCTGTCCGGCACAGGCCCGGGGTCGGTACGCCTGGCCGCGCACACCCTGGCGCTCGCGGACCGCCTCGGCATGCCCGCCGTGCTGACCAACGCCGTACGGTACGCCGACCCGGCCCAACACCGAGTCGCAGACGTCCTGGACGCGGCCCGGCTGCTGCGGC
This sequence comes from Streptomyces globisporus, assembly GCA_014649555.1. Classification (GTDB taxonomy): domain Bacteria; phylum Actinomycetota; class Actinomycetes; order Streptomycetales; family Streptomycetaceae; genus Streptomyces; species Streptomyces globisporus. The sequence continues at coordinate 1,606 of BMTG01000002.1, forward strand.
CCATCGACCGGCGGCGGCTGGACTGCGGGGCGCGGTGGCTCAAGGACGGGCCGGCGATGACCGAGATCGCCGAGCGGGTGGCAGCCGCGTACGGGGGCGGCCGGGCGCGCGCCGTGCAGCTGCTCGCCGACACCGCGGCCGTCGCGGAGGCGTGCGAGGTCGACCCGGTGAGGGACCTGGGGCTCGGTGCCCCGCACTTCCCCGAGCCGTCCGTCGTCGGCGCCGAGGCGGGGCCGGAGGGAGCGATGCGGCTGCTGCGGCAGCGGTGCGAGAGCGGCATGGCCGCCCGCGGTCTCGACCGGGACCGCCGTTCGATGGACCAGCTCGACTACGAGCTCGGCGTGATCGGCCGGCTCCACTACGAGCCGTACTTCCTCGCCGTGGCCCAGGTCGTCGCCGACGTACGGGACATGGGCATCCGGGTCGCCGCCCGCGGCTCCGGAGCCGGCTCCATGGTCAACCACAGCCTCTTCGTGGCCACCGCGAACCCGCTGGAGCACAACCTGCTCTTCGAGCGGTTCCTGTCCGAGCGGCGCTCGTCGCTGCCGGACATCGACATCGACGTGGAGTCCGCGCGCCGGCTGGAGGTCTACGACCGGATCATCGACCGCTTCGGGCAGGAGCGGGTCGCGGTCACCGGGATGCCCGAGACCTACCGGGCCCGGCACGCCCTGCGGGACACCGGCCTCGCGCTCGGCATTTCCCCGGCCGCAGTGGACCGGATCGCGAAGTCCTTCCCGCACATCCGGGCGTGCGACATCCGCTCCGCCCTCTCCGAGCTCCCGGAGCTGCGGGACCTCGCGGCGGAGGCCGGGCGCTACGGGCCGCTGTGGGAGCTCGCCGAAAGCCTGGACGCGCTGCCGCGCGGGATCGCGATGCACCCCTGCGGCGTGATCCTCTCCAACACCAGCCTGCTGGACCGGCTCCCCGTACAACCCACCCCCGGCGGGGAGTACCCGATGCTCCAGGCCGACAAGGAGGACGTCGAGGACCTGGGCCTGCTCAAGCTCGACGTGCTGGGGGTGCGGATGCAGTCGGCGATGGCGCACGCCGTCACCGAGATCCGCCGCACGACCGGCAGAGCCATCGACCTCGACAACCCCGACCACGTCCCCCTCGACGACCGGTTCGCCTTCGCTCTCATCCAGGCTTCGGACACGGTGGGGATGTTCCAGCTGGAGTCCCCCGGACAGCAGGACCTGGTCGGCCGGCTCCAGCCCCGTGACCCGCAGGACGTCATCGCCGACATCAGCCTGTTCCGCCCCGGCCCCGTGCAGGGCGGGATGCCCGCCCTCTACATCGCCGCCCGCCACGGCGCCGCCCCCACCTACCCGCACCCGGACCTGGAGCCGGTCCTGCGCGACACGTACGGAGTGACGATCTGGCACGAGCAGATCATCGACATCCTCGCCGTCATGACCGGCTGCGACCGCGCCCTCGGAGAGGTAGCCCGCCGCGCCCTCAGCAACGAGCAACGCCTACCCAGAGTCGAGGCGTGGTTCCGGCAGCAGGCCGGCGCCCACGGCTACAGCCCGAAGGTCCTCGACGAGGTCTGGGACGTCGTCGCCTCGTTCGGCGCGTACGGGTTCTGCCGGGCCCACGCCGTCGCGTTCGCCGTGCCCGCGCTCCAGTCCGCCTGGCTCAAGGCCCACCACCCCGCCGCCCTGTACGCGGGGCTGCTGGAGCACGACCCGGGCATGTGGCCGGCCCGCGTCATCGTCGCCGACGCCCGCCGCCACGACATCCCCGTCCTGCCCGTCGACATCAACACCTCCAAAGCGCAGTACGCGGTCGAACGGACCGGATCGGGGTGGGGTGTGCGGATCTCCCTGTCCACGGTCCACGGCATCTCCGAGGACGAGGTCGCCCGGATCGCCGAGGGCCAGCCCTACACCTCCCTGCAGGACTTCTACGCCCGCGCCCACCCCAAGCTCCCCACCGTCGAACGCCTCATCAGCATCGGCGCCCTCGACCAGCTCAAGGGCGGGGCATCCCGGCGGGACCTGCTGCTGCAGGCGACCGAGCTCCACCGCCAGGCCCGCACCCGCCCCGGAGCCGGGCAGTTGCCGCTCGCCACCGCCCCGCACGCCGCCGGGTCGTCCGGGCTGCGGGAGATGACCGCCCGCGAGCGGCTGGACGCCGAGCTCGGCGTCCTCAAGATCGACGTCTCCCGGCACCTCATGGAGGACCACCACCGCCTGCTCCGCGAGATCGGCGCCACCGACGCGAAACACCTGCGGGCGATGCACCCCGGACAGCGCGTCCTGGTCGCCGGCGTCCGCGCCTCCACCCAGACCCCGCCCATCGCCTCCGGCAAGCGCATCATCTTCGTCACCCTGGAGGACGGATCCGGTTTGGTCGATCTGGCGTTCTTCGAGGACTCGCACGAGCGGTGCGCGCACACGGTCTTCCACCATGGCCTGCTCCTTGTGCGGGGCACCGTCGAGGCCCGTGGCCCTCGGCGCACCGTGGTCGGCGAGATGGCGTGGGACCTCGACGAACTCGCAGCTGCCCGCGCGACCCACGGGCCGCAGGCCGTCCTCGACCTCCTCGGCCAGGCCCCCTCCCCCACGCCCGCCCAGCCTGAGCCCGGGCGGACCATCCCCGACGGCACCGCAGGCGCCCGCCTGCACCCCTGGAGCGACCTCCAGCCCGCCGGAACCCGCTCGGCCGACCTCACCCGCTTCGGGCACCGAAGCCCAGGGAGCCCGGGATGAACACCACCAGCCGGCCACGGCCGCGCGCGATCCTCAGGATCCACTTCCACCCCGCCGAACGGACCGACGAGCTGTACGGGCAACTCCTCGCCGTCGTCGACGGCATCAGCTCCCGCGTCGAACCCCTGCCCGCCGACTGGTCCGCATACGTCGACCTCACCGGCGCCCTGACCTACTGGGACCGCGACACCGAAGGCCTGGTCGCCGTCCTCCGGCTGCGCCTGCTCGCCCTCCACGGCGTTGCGTGCTCCGCCGGCGCCGGGCCCACCCGCTCCATCGCGGCCATGGCCGCCGACGCCACACCGCCGGGCGCGGCCACGGTAGTCCGCGACGACCCGTACGAGGTCGCCGCGTTCCTGCGTACCAAACCGGCCTCCGCCCTGCCCGGCATCGGGCCGAAGACCGCCAAGACGCTCGCCCGCTACGGCATCACGTCGGTCGGCGACATCGCCGACACCCAGCTCCCCACCCTCCAGCGCATCCTCGGGACCACCGCGGCCCGCCTGGCCCACGACCGCGCCCACGGCATCGACGAGCGCCCCGTCGCCCCCGGCGCCACGCCCAGGACTATGAGCGCAAGCCACCGTTTCGACCGCGACGAGCTCAACCCCCACCAGCACCACCGCGCAGTTCTCGGTCTGATCCAGGACCTCGGCGGACGGCTGCGTACGAGCGGCGAGATCGCCCAGGCGCTCACGCTCACCGTCACCTACGCCGACCGCACCCAGACCACCCGCACCCGCAGCCTCGCCGAACCCACCGCCCACACCCCCGCGTTGGCCGCCACCGCCCGCGACCTCCTCACCGGCTTCGGCCTCCAGCGCGCCCGCGTACGCACCCTCGCCGTACGAGCCGAACGCCTCCGGCCCGCCGAGGACACCGTCCACCAGCTCACCTTCGACGCCGACGACGACAAGCTCCGCCGCCTCGAAATCGCGCTCGACAAGGCCGCGACCCGCTACGGACCCGGTGTCGCCGGAGCCGCCTCGACCTTCCCCCGGGCCGGGTAGAGGCCCGGCACACCGAGGATCCCAAGACCGGGGCTACAGGTGGGCGATGCGGCTGTGCGGTGCCCGGTGGGCACCTTGGCTGGGCAACGGGACGCCGAGCAGGGTGAGTCGGGCTGCTCGGTGGCGCTGCTCGTACGACTCCAGAAGGGGGAGCATCTGATCATCGGTGCCGGTGGGGGCGTTGCCGATCTGGACGGGAAGGTGTCAGTCTCCGAGGGTGAGCGTGCTGGGGGCCTTGACTCCGGATCCTGAACACGGGTTATGCGGCTTTTGCCAGCGTAGTTGGTGTGTGGTGGAAAATGTTTTCGAAGACGATCGGTGATCGTTGTCCGAGGCGGGAGTGTCTGCGTCGTGTGTTGGAGCGGTGTAGCCATCTGAAGGCGTCGAGTCGGGCTTCGCGCTCAGTTGGCCAGTTCTTTCGTCCTTGCAGGGTCTCGCGTTTGAACGTCGCGTTGAAGGACTCTGCGAGTGCGTTGTCCGCGCTGGACCCGACCGCGCTCATGCTTTGCCGAACCCCTGCTGACCTGCAGGCTTCGGCGAAAAACCTGCTCGTGTACTGAGCTCCGTGGTCGGTGTGCATGATCGATCCGGCGAGGCTGCCGCGGGGGCAGACCGCTGCGGCCAGGGCGTCGGTCACCAGGTCCGTGCGCATGTGGTCGGCGATAGCCCAGTTGGCCAGACGGCGTGATGCGAGGTCGATGACGGTCGCCAGGCAGCAGAACTTCCCGCCCTCGATGGGCAGGTAGGTGATGTCGCCGACGTACTTCGTGTTTGGCTTGTCCGCGGTGAAGTCGCGACCGATCAGGTCCGGGGCCTTGGCGGCGGCCGGGCCGGGGACAGTGGTGCGGTGCCGACGGCGCAACCGGACTCCCTCGATTCCGGACGCTCGCATGATCCTTGCGACTCGCTTGTGGTTGACCGCCTCACCGTTCTTCTCGCGGAGTTCGGCGGTGATCCTCGGGGCTCCGTAGGTGCCGTCCGATTCCTGGTGCACCGCCCGTACCCGGGCGGCCAGTCGGATGTCGGCCACCTGCCGGGCGGCCCGGTTCGTAGCTGTCCGGCGCCAGTAGTAGAAGCTCGAGCGGCTGACGCCGAGGATGCTGCAGAGCCGCTTCACGCCGTGACGGCGCTGGAGATCGGCGACACACTGGAAGCGGTTCACCAGCGCGTCTCCCCGCTGAAATACTTCGCCGCTTTCCGAAGAATCTCGCGTTCCTCCTCCAGCTCACGGACCTTCTTCCGCAAGGCGGCGTTCTCGGCCTCCAACGGCGTCGGCGGCTGAGACGGTTCCTGCGTCCGCCGCCCCCGGGGACGGCTCACTCCAGCCGCCCTCACCCAGTTCCGCAGCGTCTCCGGGTTGATCCCCAAGTCGGCGGCGACCGACCTGATCGTCGCTTCCGGCCGCGACTCATACAGCGCGACCGCGTCCGCCTTGAACTGCGGCGGACAGTTCTTCATGACCACGAGATGTCCGTTCTCAGATCCTCAGGATCCAGTGTCTCGTGTGTTCAACATCCGGGGTCAAGGCCCGTCCTCTACGTGAACCGCACCGGGATCCCCTGGCGCTATCTGCCGCACGACTACCCCCACTGGAACACCGTCTACGCCTACTTCGCCCGCTGGCAGGAAGAAGGCGTATTCGACCAGCTCAACAGCCTCCTCCGACGCCAAGTCCGCAGGCAGGAAGGCAGGGGCGACGAACCGACCGCCTGCGTCATCGACTCCCAGAGCATCAAGACCTCCACCAATGTCCCCGCCACCGGGCAAGGCATCGACGCGGGCAAGAAGATCGTCGGCCGCAAGCGGAGCATCGTCATCGACACCGTCGGACTCCTCCTCGGCGTATTGGTCACCGCGGCCAGCGTGCAGGACTCGGCCGCCGGCCGGACTCTCATCGAACAGATCGCCGCAGAGCATCCCACCATCCGCAGAACCTGGGTCGACGGCGGCTACCGCCAGCACCTCGTCGAGCACGCCGCCACCCTCGGCATCGACATGCACATCGTCCGCCGCGACCCCACCACCAGGGGCTTCACCGTTCTGCCCCGCCGCTGGACCGTCGAGCGGACCCTTGGATGGCTCATGAACCACCGACGTCTGACCCGTGACTACGAAGCCCACCCACACCGGTCCAAAGCCATGATCCACCTTGCAATGATCAACCTCATGACCCGCAGACTCACCGCAGAATCCACCCCCACATGGCGCGAAGCGTGAACCACCCGCAACCACGCAATCCGGGATGAAACAACGGGACGAAACACCCTCTCAGAACTGTGGTCGGTCGAGAACAATATCTCCCTCGCCAACATGGATTGGGAGGACTTCGAGAACCCCACCGACAACGGTGTCCTCCGGGGCTTCTGACCTCGGCAGGATCGAAGGGGCGCCCCGAAACACATCAGATGAGTCGAGCACCCTCCGTCCATGGCGACGGCACATGGTGGGCGTGCCGTCCACGCGGGCGGTTCGTCGGCGTCACGCCGGGGCGTCGTCCCGACCCTGAGCTCCAGCGGAACGTGCTCGGGCCCCGTTCGGAGTCGGAGAGGTCATTGGAGCAGCCTACTTCCACCACGAATCGCAGTTGGTCCATGAATCAGATGTTTCGCCTGTGGGCTGCGTTTGCAGGTGGGAGGACACCGGGTGAGGGTTGAGGGGTCCAGGAATTCCTTGGGGTGCAATCCAACATCTCGGTAGGGGTCCCGGAGGGAGGGGGCCAGCCATGACCGACATGGCAATGACGTCATTGCGAACGGCTCCCTGAGTCGGCGCCGGTGGCTCAAACGTTGCGAGTACGCGAACCGGGCAAGTGGAAGTTAAGGAGACCCCAGGTGGCTACGCAGGTCAGCAAAGCGGTCCTGGTACGGCTTCAAGCCCTCCCCGGCAGGGAGGACGACGTCCGGGACTTCCTGAATCAGGGGCTGTCAATCGTTGAGGGGGAGCCCGGGACGGTGAGGTGGTTCGGAATCAAGTTCGGACCCTCGTCGTTCGGGATCTTCGATGCTTTTCCCGACGACGACGGGCGCCAAGCACACCTGTCGGGCGCGGTCGCGCAGGCGCTCAGCCAGAAATCGGGTGAGCTCTTCGAGGAACCCACGATCGAGCTGATCGATGTGGTCGTGGAGAAGCAGCCCGCTTAAGACCCCGTGAGGACGGGCCAGGGTGACGCATCACTTCCCGGGCGGGGCCGAGGCTCCAGGAACGCGTAGCTCGAAGCAGGCTCCGCTGGTCCGGAAGGCGACTCCCTCGGCGGACCGTCCTGTTCTCTGCGTTGACTGATCGGGTACCCAGTGCCGGAGCGAGGGAGCCCATCACGACAGTCATGAATCCTCTTTCGAGGGATGCTCGCGGAACGAGGGAGAGGATCGGAGCGTGCGTACACGAACCAGCCCGGTACTGGTGGCTGACGCCGGGTCATCGAGCCTGCGTCTGACGGTCTTCGGCGACGGTGGTCACGTCCTCAACGAACACCACAGTGAGTCCCCGCCGGGTAAAGGGGCGACCCAGGCGCTGCGGCAGATGCTGAAGGAAGGACCGCCTCCTGCGGCTGCGGGACACCGTATCGTCCACGGGGGACCGGAGCTCCGCAGCCACACTCTGCTGGACGACGCTGTCCGTGCCCGCTTGACCCAGGTGGCAGACCTCGCGCCCTTGCACGTCCCGCAAGCACTGACCGTGGTGGACGCGGCCCGGGATCTGCTGCCGGGAGTTCCCCATGTCGCCTGTTTCGACACCGTCTTCCACTCCGGCCTGACCGCCGCGGCAAGGGAGTACGCGGTACCTGCCGATTGGCGCCACACGTACGGACTGCGCCGCTACGGCTTCCACGGCCTCTCCTACGCCTGGGCGCTGGCCCGGACGGCTGAACTCCTCGGCCGCCGCCCCGAGCAGCTGCACCTGGTGATGGTGCACCTTGGGGGTGGCTGCTCCGCTTGCGCGGTCCGCGACGGGCGCAGTGTCGACACGACGATGGGCTTCACGCCCTTGGAGGGGCTGGTGATGAGTCGTCGCAGCGGCAGCATCGACCCCGGTGCCCTGACCTGGCTGCTCACACGGAAGAATCTGCCTGCGAACGAGATCGAGGACGTTCTGAATCGGAGGTCCGGTCTGCTCGCCCTGTCGGGCACATCGGGCGACACGCGGGACCTGGTCCGCAGCCGGACGGCAGGCGATGAGCGCGCCGCACTCGCCCTGGACGTCTTCACCCACCAGTGCCGACGCGGCATCGCCGGGATGGCCGCATCCCTGAGCCGCCTGGACGCTCTCGTCTTCACCGGCGAGATCGGCGAGGATCAGCCCGAGGTTCGTGAGGAGGTGTGCGCCGGCCTGTCCGTGTTCGGCCTCACGGGCGGCCTGCGACCACTGGTCGCCGAACGCCCCGAGATCGTCAGTGAGCCCGGCGCCCGTGTTCCCGTCGTGGTCATCCCCACGGGAGAGGCCCAGCAGATCAATGTCGAGACCCGGGCTCTTCTGGATCGCGGCTGAGACGAGCCGAGGCACGGCGTGACCAGGGGGCGAGGAGGTGGTGAACGGCCGCCGTGATGACGTCGTGGAGGATGGCGACCAGGGCTTCAGTTCGAACCCCATCAGCTGTTGGGACCGCCGCTGGAGCTTCCCGCACACGATTCTCCAGCGTCATTGCTGACCGCGCGGGGAGGTCAGGCGTTGCTCACACCGACGTCCGTGGCGCGGGCCCGGCGTTCGGTGATGGAGCGGTACAGGGCTCCGAGCGCGGTGGCCTGGACGATGGCACCGATGGGAATGCCTATCAGTCCGACGGGACCGGCCACGAGGAACAGCATCGAGGTCGGTGCGGTGGCCAGGACCGCCCACAACCCGGCGAAGCTGGCGTCTCCGGAGGAGGACGCGGAGACGGCGTCGATGGTCACCCACACGCACACCGCAAGGACAACGCCCAGATACCCCAGAGCCAGCGGGTTGACCAGGTAGTGGCGGAGAGTCTGAGGCAGCGAACGAGGATTCTTGTCCATGGCGGATCTCCTGGAGATACCGGAATGCCCGGTGTGGTGGCCGATGTGCTGATGATCCGAACGATGCCGTGCGCCGACATCCGCCACATGAGTAGCCATACTCACGTTCCCCCGCTCTCGGCCAGGTTCCCGCACACCGGGGCGGTTGAGGTCTGCCGTTGGCGTACTCCGGTGTGAAGCATCAGCCGGATCCACCCAGGACGATCTTCCATACTCGCGTGGCCACCTGAAGGTTGAGCCGGTCCTCGACGTTGGCGAGATCGTTGCCGCTGATCTCGCGGATGCGCTGGAGCCGGTAGCGCAGTGTGCTGCGGTGGATGGAGAGAGAAGCGGCTGTCTCGTCGTAGTTGCCGCCGCAGTCGAAGTACCGGGCCAGGGTCTCCGTCATGGCCGAGTTGTTTCCCGCGTCGTAATCGATGAGCTTCCCGAGCCACTCGTGGACGAACGCCTCCAGTTCCCCGAGATTGTTGCCGGGTCCCAGGATGCGATAGAGACCGAGTTGGTCGAAGAACGTCATCCCGTATTGCTTGCGGGAGTGGCGCAGCACTTCCAGGGCGCGCTGCGCCTCCTGGTAATGCTGAGGGAAGTCGTCGGGGGTATCGCACCGCGCGCTCACGCCGATGCTCCCGCACGGCGCCCCCGTGTCCAGGGCAAGCGCCTCGTACAGCGCTCCGGCGTGCGGCCTGTCATCAGCGAGGAGGACCACGTGCTCGGCCCCTCGGGTCAACAGCGAGCGCATGCCCACGGCGGAGGCCGCCCTGCCCACGACCCGAGCGAAGGAGTCGTCCGCAACCCGGTCCGACCACCGCACCACGACGATGTAGTGGCTGCGGTGCAGATCGTGACCGACGGCCTCGGACCTGGCGTAGGCGCTGGTCTCATCCGTTCCTGCCAGGAGGTCGTCGGCCAGCTCGCGGTGCAGCCTCAGTTCGACTTCGGCCTGGTTGCGCAGGTGCGCCAGCTCCGGGGCGAGCGACATGACGGCCTGTTCCAACGCGAGCACCGCGTGCTCGTCCGCCTCGCCCAGGGGATCGACCAGAGCCAGCATGCCCAGGATCTCGCCGTGCGGGCGCACGAGAGCGATCAGCCGGCCCTCGATCCGCGTCGGCCCCGCCTCCCGGGCGGCTGCGTTGAGCAGTGCGTGCTGGCGTACGGGATCCGGCTCCGGATAGGGGTCGGGTCGATCGGGGCCTGCCCAGGACCTCAGCCGGCCGAAGCGGTCCTCGACCAGGGCGGGAAGTCCCGTCAGCCCGTGCAGAGCGCGGGTGACGGCCTCCTCGTCACCGCCCGAGGCTGCGACGTCGGCCGTGAGCCCCTGTACAGCCTGCCGGCACGCCAGCTCCCCCACGACGGTGACCAGCTGCCGTTGGAGTGCCGCACGTTCCTCCCTGAGGCCATGCAGCTCCACTGCCTCCTCCCGGCGGCGGCGGTGTACGAAGGCGACCGACAGCGCGGCAGCCGTGTGCCGGATGAGTGTGGCGAGCAGGAACCTCTCGGTTCCGGTCGGCGGGAAGCGGGACGTCACCACGAGGTATCCGTGCAGGCCCTCGATTCCGCGCAGCGCCAAGGCCTGACCGCCGCGCCTGCCGGGTACGGCTACAGAGCCGTCCCGCCCCCCCCAGGTCTCGTACCTTCGACTGCATCATGAGGGCGTGATCCTGGCGGTTCCCCGCACTGGGGACCAGGTCGCCGCCCGCTTCGAGCAGGTATCCCGCCTCGGCGGTATAAGGCCCGGCGGCGGCGACGTGGTCCATGGCCAGGCGCAGAATCTTGCTTTCGTCCCAGGTGGCGAAAAGGTCGCGGAGCAACGCCGTCAGTTCCTGGAGGGAGCGGCCGCCGGAAGGAAGCGCTCGCGGCTCTCTCGGACCAGTTGCGGCCGGTCGGCGGTGGCCGACGGCTGACCGGCTGCCCTTCTCGTCGGAGTGGCCGTTCAGGTTGTGCGGCCGACGCTTCCCCATGGGTACCAATCCCGAGCTGTCGGAGGGCCGGACAAGCGCTGCTCCGGGTCACTGCCCGCGAGGCCATTCAGTGCGTAATGTCCGCAATCTCACCTTAGTACGTGCAGGGCGAGTGGGCCCATCCGTTTTCGTCCCGCCAGGCGCAGGCGCGGGGCGAATCGGCTCGACATGCTGGGAGCGTTCGGAAGCCTCCGCGTACACGTCGCCAGAAGTAGCGGAATCCGAAGCAGAGCAGCGCTACGGGTCGGTTGCCCTGCTCGGGACGTTCGGTCCGGGTGCGAGAGCCCGGGGTGCGCGGCCCTCCGTGGATGTCTTCTCCGTTGGCGAACGACAGCGAACCGGTAATCGGCGCAGGCCGCAGCACCGGGAGGAGTTCCTCATGGCCAGGGCAGTGGGCATAGACCTCGGTACCACCAACTCGGTGATCGCCGCATGGGAGGGCGGCGAGCCGTCCGTGGTTCCCAATACCGAGGGCAACCGGACGACACCGTCGGTGGTGGCCTTCACCGACACGGGGGAGCGCATCGTGGGCCAGATGGCCCGGCGCCAGGCGATCCTCAACCCCAAAGGAACCATCTACTCGGCCAAGCGGTTCATAGGCCGGCACTTCGACGAGATCTCCGACGAGGCGAAAGCGGTGGCGTACGACGTCGTCGAGGGCGACGGCGGGGCGGCCCGCTTCGCGGTGCGCGACAAGCTGTACGCGCCGGAGGAGATCAGCGCACAGGTGCTGCGCAAACTCGCCGACGACGCCTCCAAGCAGCTGGGCGAGCGTGTCACGGAGGCCGTCATCACGGTGCCCGCCTACTTCAACGACGCCCAGCGAACCGCCACCAAGGATGCCGGCCGGATCGCGGGGCTGGAGGTGCTGCGGATCATCAACGAGCCGACGGCGGCCGCTCTCGCGTACGGCATGGACAAGAAGGAGCACGAGACCGTCCTCGTCTTCGACCTGGGTGGCGGCACCTTCGACGTGAGCATCCTCGACGTCGGCGACGGCGTGGTGGAGGTGCGTTCCACCGCCGGGGACAGCCACCTGGGCGGCGACGACTTCGACCGGCGCCTGGTGGACCATCTCGCGGACGGCTTCCAGAAGGAGAACGGCATCGACCTGCGGAACGACCCGCAGGCGCTGCAACGGCTGTTCGAGGCGGCGGAGAAGGCCAAGACCGAACTCAGCTCTGTCACCCAGACGCAGGTCAGCCTGCCGTTCATCACAGCCGACGCGTCGGGCCCCAAACACCTCACCGAATCCGTCATGCGCTCCACGTTCGAACAGATCACCGGCGATCTGGTGGAGCGGTGCCTGGAGCCGGTCAAGCAGGCCATGACCGACGCCAAGGTCGGCGAGAGCGACATCGACGAGGTCATCCTCGTAGGCGGCTCCACCCGGATACCTGCCGTCCAGGCCCTGGTCCGTCGGCTGACCGGCGGCAAGGACCCCAACATGAGCGTCAACCCCGACGAAGTCGTGGCCCTGGGCGCCGCGATTCAGGCCGGAGTGCTCAAGGGTGAGGTGAAGGACGTCCTGCTGCTCGACGTCACGCCCCTGTCTCTCGGCGTCGAAACGCGCGGCGGAGTCATGACGAAGATCATCGAGCGGAACACCACCATCCCGGTGCGGCGTACGGAGACGTTCTCCACCGCCGACGACAACCAGCCGGCCGTTGATGTGGTGGTCCTCCAGGGTGAGCGCGAGCGTGCTGCCGACAACCGCGTGCTCGGCCGGTTCCAGCTCACCGACATCCGGCCGGCGCCGCGAGGTGAACCGCAGATCGAGGTCACCTTCGACATCGACGCCAACGGCATCCTCAATGTCACGGCGCGCGACGGGGACACCGGCAAGGAACAAGGCATCACCATCAGCGAAAGCTCCAACCTGGACCGCGGTGAGGTCGAGCGCATGGTGCAGGAGGCCGAGCGCAACCAGGGTCAGGACCGGGAGCTCCGCGAAGCCGTCGACGCCCGCAACGAGCTCGACGCCGTCGCGTACCAGGTAGAGAAGCGCCTGGCCGAACTGGGCGACGCGGCCCCCGCGCACGAGAGGGCACGTGCCGAGATGCTCATCTCCGATGCCCGGGCGGCGGTCAAGGAAGAGGCCGGCGTGGAGCGCGTGCGGCCACTGGCCTCCGAACTCCAGCAGATCCTCGCCGGACTGGCTGCCCAGCCGGGTGCCGCCGCCACGGGCGACCCGGGTCAGGGTGCTTCCGCCGATGCTCCCCCGAGCGGTGGCAGCGGCGACGATGACGTCATCGACGCCGAGTTCGACAAGGGTTGAGGCCGCCATGACCCGCCTTCCCGAAGAACCTGACCGGGCAGCGTCGGTCGGACCGGCTCCGAAGGACGCCGTAAGCCCTCCTGGCGAGGAGCCGCATCAACCCGGCCCGACTCTCTGGCCGCAAGCGACGGCGGACGAAACGCGACCCGAAGCGGCCGGCCCCGCATCCGCGGCGGACGAGCACGCAGCGGCGGTGCGGGAGTTGGAGGACCGCTGGCGGCGCGCCCTCGCCGATCTCGACAACCTGCGCAAGCGTCATGCGAGGGAGTTGGAGCGGGAGCGGATGGTCGAGCGTTCGCGTACGGCCGCCGCCTTCCTGCCCGTCCTGGACAACCTCGAACTCGCCCTGTCCCACGCCGACGCCGACTCAGGTGCGGTCGTGGAGGGCGTCCGGGCAGTCCGCGACCAAGCGGTGGGCGTTCTCGAACAGCTCGGCTACCCGCGGCATGCGGAGACCGGAGTGGCCTTCGACCCGGCCCACCACGAGGTGGTCAGCGTGGTCGATGACCCCGACATCAAGCCCGGCACCGTCGTGCAGGTGCTGCGCCCGGGCTACGGCGACGGCGATCGGCAGCTCAGGCCCGCCACCGTGACTGTCGCGAAGCGGGAGTGACCGGCCATGGCACGGGACTTCTACGAAGTGCTGGGAGTGTCGCGGACCGCGAGCCAGGACGAGATCCAGCAGGCCTACCGCAAGCTCGCCCGCAGACACCATCCCGACGTCAACAAGGACCCGTCGGCCGAGGAACGCTTCAAGGACCTCAACGAGGCGTACAGCGTTCTGTCCGATCCGAAGACCCGGGCACGCTACGACCGCTTCGGCGAGGACTTCCGCAAGATCCCCGAGGACTACGACGAACGGGTCGCGGCCGGAGGTGGCGGCGGATTCCGTACCCGGCGGACCACAGGCGCAGGCGGCCCCCGCGCCCGCTACACCACCGGCTTCGGCGAGGACTTCTCGGCCGAGGACGTGAACATCGAGGACCTGCTCGGGTCCCTCTTCGGCGCAGGTGCCGGCTCCGCGGGCGTACCGGGAGCCGACCAGGAGGCCGAGCTGCCGCTCACCGTCGAAGAGGCGTACAAGGGTGGCCGCCGTACCGTCACACTTGCCGGGCCCTCCGGTGAGCCGCGGCGCTACGAGGTCGAAGTCCCGCCGGGCGTCACCGACGGACAGCGCATCCGGCTGGCGGGGGAAGGCGGGCGGGGCAGTGGTGCCGCACCTGCGGGCGACCTGCATCTTCGGGTGCGCATCCGGTCCCATCCCCAGTTCCGGCTGGACGGCCGCGATGTCCATGTGCAGGTCCCGGTCTCCCCGTGGGAGGCGGCCCTGGGCGCGACCGTGCCGGTGCCCACCCCCGGCGGTGGTACGGCCAAGGTCACCGTGCCCGCCGGCTCGTCCAGCGGCCGTCGGCTGCGGTTGCGCGGCGAGGGCATGCCGAACCCGCGTGGTGCGAGCGGCGACCTGTACGCCGAACTCCGCATCATGGTGCCGCCCACCCTGGGTGAGCGGGAGCGTGAACTGTTCGAGGAGCTGGCCGCGACCTCCTCGTTCGACCCCAGGAGGACGCGATGACCGACCGACCCACGGGAGCGGCGGGCACCGCCCGGTCCGGTCCCGGCGACCGCCCGGATCAGCCGGTCGCCCATGCCGCTACGGCTCCGACGACTGTCCGCTATGCGCTCGTTCCCGTCCCAGGACTTTCCCTGGAGACCGTCGCCCGCCGATCGCGTCTCCATCCGGATCTGGTCCGCAGGTTCGTCGCCCTCGGGCTTGTCGACGCCGACCGCGATGCCGTCGGCCGCCTGGTCTTCGACCGCGACGCCCCCGCGGTACTTGCCCGCATCCAGCGGCTGCGCTCCGGGCTCTGCCTCAATTACGCATCCATCGGACTGGTGCTCGACCTGCTCGACCGCATCAGCCTGCTCGAAACCGCCCTGCGCGGCCGCGGCACGAGGAGTGATACACCGCCATGGACATGAACCGCCTCACACAGAAATCCCAGGAAGCCCTCCAAGAGGCCCAGTCCGCGGCCGGCCGCATGGGGCATACCGAAGTGGACGGAGAACACCTGCTGCTCGCACTCGTCGATCAGGAGGACGGTCTGATCCCACGCCTGCTGGAGCAGGCCGGAAGCGATCCGGCGGAACTGCGCGCGGCCGTGCGCGAGGAACTGTCCCGCCGCCCGAAGGTCACCGGCTCCGGTGCGGCACCCGGCCAGGTTTTCGTCACTCAGCGCCTTGCCGGCCTGCTGGACGCCGCTGAACGGGAGGCCAAACGGCTCAAGGACGAGTACGTGTCCGTGGAGCACCTCCTGCTCGCCCTGGCCGAAGAGGGGGCATCAACAGCCGCTGGACGTCGGCTCAACCAGGCAGGAATCACCAGGGACTCGTTCCTGGGCGCACTCACCCAGGTCCGCGGCAATCAGCGGGTCACCTCCGCCAACCCCGAAGTGGCCTACGAGGCGCTGGAGAAGTACGGTCGCGATCTCGTCGCCGAGGCCAAGGAGGGCAGGCTCGACCCGGTCATCGGCCGGGACGCCGAGATCCGTCGCGTCACCCAGATCCTGAGCCGGAAGTCCAAGAACAACCCGGTTCTCATCGGAGACCCCGGTGTCGGCAAGACCGCCATCATCGAGGGCCTCGCCCAGCGCATCGTCCGCGGCGACGTCCCCGAGGGACTCCGCGACAAGATCGTGTTCGCCCTCGACATGGGATCCCTCGTTGCCGGCGCCAAGTACCGAGGCGAGTTCGAGGAACGCCTCAAGGCCGTGCTCAGCGAGGTCAAGGCCGCACAGGGCGGCATCTTGCTGTTCGTCGACGAACTGCACACCGTTGTCGGTGCGGGCGCCGCCGAAGGGGCCATGGACGCGGGGAACATGCTCAAGCCGATGCTTGCCCGCGGTGAACTGCACATGATCGGCGCCACCACACTCGACGAGTACCGCAAACACATCGAAAAGGACGCCGCGCTGGAACGACGGTTCCAGCAGGTCCTGGTCGGCGAGCCCAGCGTCGAGGACACCATTTCCATCCTGCGTGGACTGCGTGAGCGCCTGGAGGTCTTCCACGGCGTCAAGATCCAGGACACCGCACTGGTCTCGGCCGCCACCCTCAGCCACCGCTACATCACGGACCGATTCCTGCCCGACAAGGCCATCGACCTCGTCGACGAGGCCTGCGCCCGGATGCGTACCGAGATCGACTCCATGCCTGCCGAACTCGACGAGCTCACCCGCCGCGTCACCCGCCTGGAGATCGAGGAAGCCGCCCTCTCCAAGGAAACCGACCCGGCGAGCCAAGCCCGCCTGGAGGAGCTGCGCAAGGAACTGGCCGACCTGCGCGGTGAGGCCGACGCCAAACACGCCCAGTGGGAGGCCGAACGGCAGGCGATCCGGCGGGTGCAGGAACTGCGCCAGGAACTGGAGCAGGTCCGCCACGAGGCGGAGCAGGCCGAACGCGCCTACGACCTCAACCGTGCCGCCGAACTGCGGTACGGCCAACTCCAGGACCTGGAGCGACGACTCGCGGCGGAGGAGGAGCAGCTGGCCACCCGGCAGGGACAGAACCGTCTGCTGCGCGAGGTGGTCACCGAAGAGGAGATAGCGGAGATCGTCGCCGCCTGGACCGGCATCCCGGTCGCCCGCCTGCAGGAAGGCGAACGCGACAAGCTGCTGCGCCTCGACGAGATCCTCCGCGAGCGCGTCGTCGGCCAGGACGAGGCCGTCAGGCTCGTCGCCGACGCCATCATCCGCGCCCGCTCCGGCATCCGCGACCCTCGCCGGCCCATCGGTTCCTTCATCTTCCTCGGCCCCACCGGCGTCGGAAAGACCGAGTTGACCAAGACTCTCGCCCGGGCGCTGTTCGACTCCGAGGACAACATGGTCCGCCTCGACATGAGTGAGTACCAGGAGCGGCACACCGTCAGCAGGCTCATGGGCGCACCACCCGGATACGTCGGCTACGAGGAAGGCGGCCAACTCACCGAGGCCGTACGCCGCAAGCCGTACTCGGTCGTGCTGTTCGACGAGATCGAGAAGGCACACAGCGACGTCTTCAACACCCTGCTGCAGATCCTCGATGACGGCCGCATCACCGATGCACAGGGCCGCACCGTCGACTTCCGCAACACCGTGATCATCATGACGTCCAACATCGGCTCCGAGCACCTCCTCGACGGCGCCACCGCCGAGGGTGAGATCAAGCCTGACGCCCGCGCGCTGGTGATGGGCGAGCTGCGCGGGCACTTCCGCCCGGAGTTCCTCAACCGCGTCGACGACATCGTGCTGTTCAAGCCGCTGGGTGAGCGGCAGATCGAAAGGATCGTGGAGCTTCAGTTCGACGAACTGCGGCAGCGGCTGGCGGAACGCCGCATCGACGTGGAACTCACCGATGCGGCGCGAGAGGTGATTTCCCACCAGGGCTACGACCCGGTGTACGGGGCCAGGCCGCTGCGGCGGTACATCTCCCACGAGGTGGAGACGCTGGTCGGACGTGCCCTTCTGCGCGGCGACGTCCAGGACGGCGCGACCGTCCGTGTCGACGCCGAACACGGAGAGCTGGTGGTCACCTACGACCAGCCGGAAGAGGCCCGGGAAGCGAGGGCAGCGTGAACACCACACGTACAACGACGGTGACCTGCCCGCACTGCGGGCGCGACAACCGCATTCCTGTTGCCGCCGAGGGACGCCCCAAATGCGGCCACTGCAAGCAGCCGCTGCCCTGGGTCGTCGACGCGGGTGACGACGACTTCACCGAAGTCGCCGACAACGCCGTCCAACCTGTCGTCGTGGACCTCTGGGCCACCTGGTGCGGCCCCTGCCGCATGGTCAGCCCCGCCCTCGAACAGGTCGCCCGCGACCTCGCCGGACGGATCAAGCTCGTCAAGGTCGACATCGACAAGAACCCAGGAGTCAGTCAGCGGTTCGAGGTCCAGGCAGTGCCCACGCTGCTCGTCCAGGACCACGGCGAGACGGTCGCCCGACAGGCCGGTGCGGCACCGGCCCACGTCCTGCGTCAGTGGGTCGAACAAGCCCTGGAAGGCCGGCAGGCCACTGCGGGGCAGTGAGTCACCACGGCCCGGCCACCACAAGGGCTCCCCGAAACCACGCGGTAGCGCACTACTTGGGAGGAGAACGTCATGGCCACGATTCCGGATCCGCACCTGGCCATGGTGCGGCCCGTCACACCGCGCACCCCGCAGGGCTGCGAGGAGTGCCTCAAGGAGCACTCCCCGTGGGTGCACCTGCGCCTCTGCCTCACCTGCGGGCACGTCGGCTGCTGCGATTCCTCACCCCTCAAACACGCCCGACGACACGCGGGCAGTGCCGGGCACCCCATCGTCCAGTCCTTCCAACCGGGAGAGGACTGGCGCTGGTGCTACGTTCACGAGGCTCTGGTCTGATGAGCACGGCACAGCACGGGAATGGTGCGGTCCGTGAGACACCGGACCGGTACGGAGCGTTCCCCCGCTTGACACCGGAACAGCTTCAGAACCTGACCGCGCACGGCGAGCGCCGCGGGACCACGGAAGGTGAGGTGCTGTACCGGGAGGGAGAGCCGTTCCGGGAGTTCCTCGCGATCCTCAGCGGCACCGTCGAGATCCTTCAGGACCACGGCGATCGGGAAGAACGCACGATGGCGCTGCACGGACCCGGCAGGTTCCTGGGTGAGCTGGGAATGCTGGAGGGGCAGGCCGCCTTCGACACCGCGGTGGTCCGTGAGGCCGGCGAGATCCTCGCCGTGCCGGTGGAACGCCAGCGGACCTTGATCGGCCGCGACCCCGTACTCGGTGACCTGATCCTCCGGGCTTGCCTGGGCCGCCGGTATCTCCTCATCGGCCTCGGCGCAGGTTTCCGCATCCTGGGATCGTGCTACTCGCAGGACACGCGGCGGCTGCGGGAGTTCGCTGCCCGCAACAGGCTCCCCCACCGCTGGCTGGATCTGGAGAGGGACAAGGAAGCTGAGGCGCTGCTGCGTCGGTTCTCCATCCGCCCCGAGGAAACTCCGGTCGTCCTCTGGAAGGGCGAGCGAGTGCTGCGCAATCCGAGCAACGCCGAACTCGCCAGGCTCATCGGGCTGCCCGCCCCCACGGCGAAGGACGCCCAGTGCGACGTCATCGTGGTCGGCGCGGGCCCCGCGGGACTCGCCGCAGCCGTGTACGGCGCCTCCGACGGCCTCACCACGATCTCCGTCGACGCCGTGGCCACCGGAGGCCAGGCAGGCACCTCGTCCCGCATCGAGAACTACCTCGGCTTCCCGTCGGGCATCTCCGGAGGCGAGCTCATCGAACGCGCGGTGCTCCAGGCCCACAAATTCGGTGCCCGCCTCATGGTGCCGGCCCAGGTCAACAGGCTCACACCGCAGGACGACGCGTACGTGGTCACCTTCACAGACGGGTCCCACGTCCGGGCGGGCGCCGTGGTGCTCGCCTCGGGTGTCCGGTACCGCAGGCTCGAGGTGCCCGGCATCGAGCGGCTGGAGGGCATCAGCGTCTACTACGCGGCGACCGTGCACGAGGCGAGTCTCTGCGAGGCGGACCCGGTCGCGGTGGTCGGCGGGGGAAACTCCGCCGGCCAGGCGGCGCTGTTCCTGGCGCAACACGCTTCCGGAGTCCACCTCCTCGTCCGGGGCGGCGACCTCAACGCGGACATGTCCCGTTACCTGGTGGACCAGGTCGAACGTCATCCGAAGATCGAGGTGCTCCTCCACACCGAAGTCCGGGGCGTCTCCGGGAAGGACAAACTGGAGTCGCTGAGCGTCGAGGACAACACACGCGGTGAGCGCCGCCCGCTGCGGGCCGCCGCGCTGTTCGTGTTCATCGGGGCCCGCCCGCGCACGGAGTGGCTGAGGGGAGCCCTCGCCCTGGACGAGAAGGGCTTCGTCCTGACGGGGGCTGACGCCCGGGCTGCTGCCGACGCGACCCGGTGGGACGCACTCGGCCGTGCTCCCTTGCTGCTGGAGACCAGCCTTCCCGGGGTCTTCGCGGCCGGCGACGTGAGGAGCGGCTCGGTCAAACGAGTTGCCTCGGCCACCGGTGAAGGCGCCATGGCCATTCGCCTCGTGCACGAGCACCGCGAGAATGCCGGCAACCTCGTCCGCGACCGCGCCACAGGCCCTGAGAGGCCTCAACCGGATGCGGACCGGTCCGCATCTCGGCGCTGATCTTTCACCAGTAGACCCTCAGGGTTGGACATCATCAGTCCAGTGCGGCAGCGGTGAGGGCCTGCGCCCGGTAGTGGTGCCACCCGGCGTCCCGGTGGGATGACGCAGGTGACCGCCCACTCCCCCGCTCACCCGTCGCGGCCGCTGACCGGCTCCCGTCGCGCGGTTCCCGGCGTGATCAGGTACTCAGGAAGGGTGAACATGGACGCGATTGACCCCTTCGTGCATGTCCGGGGTGCCAGTGAGAACAACCTGCGGAACATCGATGTCGATCTTCCGCGGAACGCGATGGTCGCTTTCACGGGCGTCTCCGGCTCCGGCAAGTCCTCACTCGCGTTCGGCACGCTCTACGCTGAGGCGCAGCGGCGCTACTTCGAGTCCGTGGCACCGTACGTCCGGAGGCTGTTGCAGCAGGTCGGTGCACCGCACGTGCAGGAAATCACCGGACTGCCACCGGCGGTGGCCCTGCAGCAGCGACGCGGGGCGCCCAGTTCGCGCTCGACGGTCGGCACCATCACCACGCTGTCCAATCTGCTGCGCATGCTGTACTCCCGCGCCGGCACCTATCCGCCCCGGGCCGCACGGCTGGAAGCCGAGTCGTTCTCACCGAACACCCCGGCCGGGGCCTGCCCGGAGTGCCACGGACTGGGCGTCGTCCACGATGTCGCCGAGGAGCTGCTCGTCCCGGACCCCTCGCTGAGCATCCGCGAGGGCGCGATCGCAGCCTGGCCGGGGGCCTGGCAGGGGGCCAACCTGCGCAGCGTGGTGAGCGGCCTGGGCATCGACATCGACCGGCCGTGGCGCAGGCTCAGGAAGAAGGACCGGGACTGGCTGCTGTACACCGATGAGCAGCCCTCCGTCTACATCGAGCCGGAGGAGGACCGCATCGACTACGGCTACCAGGGCACGTTCTGGAGCGCCCGCAAGCACGTCATGCACGTCCTTGCCGACTCCAAGAGCGAGAAGATGCGCGAACGGGCGCTCCGGTTCGTCAGGAGCGTGCCCTGCCCCGAGTGCCACGGCAGCGGACTGCGGCCCGAGGCGCTCGCCGTGACCTTCGCCGGACGTTCCATCGCCGAAGTCAACGCGATGCCGTTGAACGAGGTCGCGGCGCTGCTGCGGCCCGTCGCACGGCGGCCCGAGGCCGACGCCACCACTTCCACCGCCCGGTCCGGGGAAACGACCGAGGTGGCGGTCCGGATCTGCGGCGATCTGGTCGCGCGGGTCGACGTACTGCTCGACCTGGGCCTGGGGTATCTCAGCCTCGGGCGCCGCTCTACGACCCTGTCGCCCGGCGAGGCGCAGCGCCTACGGATCGCCACGCAATTGCGCTCGGGGCTGTTCGGCGTCGTGTACGTCCTCGACGAACCCTCCGCGGGTCTGCACCCGGCTGACGCGGAACCGCTGCTGGACGTGCTGGAGCATCTCAAGTCTGCGGGCAACTCGCTGTTCGTCGTGGAGCACGACATGGACGTCGTACGGCGGGCGGACTGGGTGGTCGACATCGGCCCCGGCGCCGGTGAGGGCGGCGGGCGCGTGCTGTACAGCGGCCCCGTCGCCGGTCTTGAGCAGGTGGAGGAGTCGGCCACGAGCCAGCATCTGTTCGGGCGCGCCGAGCCGCTCGATCACCGGCCGCGCACACCGCACGACTGGCTGCACCTGAGCGGCGTGTCCCGCCACAATCTGCGTGACGTGTCAGTTGACGTACCGTTGTGCGTCCTGACGGCGGTGACGGGTGTGTCCGGTTCCGGAAAGTCGACGCTGGTCACGCAGGTGCTCGCCGAGGTCGTGCGAGGCCACCTCGGACTCGTGACCGAGGATCCCGACGAGGCGCGACTGGAGCTAGACGTTCAGGACGCGTCGGGGGTCGAGTCGTTCGACCGGCTGGTCCGGGTCGACCAGCGGCCCATCGGGCGTACTCCTCGGTCCAATCTGGCCACGTACACCGGGATGTTCGACGCGGTGCGCAAGCTGTACGCGGCGACGGACGAGGCCAGGGAGCGCGGCTACACGGCCGGCCGGTTCTCCTTCAACGTGCCCGAAGGGCGGTGCGAGACCTGCCAGGGCGAAGGATTCGTCGCGGTGGAACTGCTCTTCCTGCCCGGGACCTACGCCCCCTGCCCGACATGCCAGGGCGCCCGGTACAACGCCGAAACGCTGGAAGTCACCTACCGTGGCAAGAACATCGCGGACGTACTGGCGCTGTCCGTCGACGACGCCGCCGAGTTCCTTTCCGCCGTCCCGGCCGCCGCCCGCAGTCTGGAGACGTTGCGCGAGGTGGGACTGGGGTACCTGCGGCTGGGGCAGCCCGCCACGGAGCTCAGCGGCGGTGAGGCGCAGCGCATCAAACTGGCCACCGAACTGCAGCGGGCCCGTCGTGGCCACACGCTCTACCTGCTCGACGAACCGACGGCGGGCCTGCACCCCTCGGACGTCGCACTGCTGCTGCGCCAGCTGCACCGCCTCGTCGACGCGGGCAACACGGTCGTCCTCGTCGAGCACGACCTGGACACGATCACCACCGCCGACTGGGTCATCGACCTCGGGCCGGGCGGCGGCGACGCGGGCGGACGGGTGGTCGCGGCGGGCCCGCCGGCCAAGGTCGCGAAGGCCCGCCGTAGCGCCACCGCACGCTATCTCGCGGCCCGGCTCGCAAGCTCCTGACGATGGTCCGAGAGGGCTGATCACCCGTCACGGAGAGCAGGCCCCGTACGGGCAGAACGACGGAAATCCGGCCGCTCCGCCCGTACCGGCCGGCCGGGGCCAGCGTGTCATCGCATGGCCGACGCCACACCGGAGGCATTCTGTGGGCATTTGCGGTCGCGGGGACGGACAACGAGAAGGATGCAGTCATGCAAGCGTCGTCGCAGGTCGTCACGGTGGTCGTTCTCCTCGCGGACCCGGACGCGCCGACCGTGGTCGCGAAGCGCCTGGCACGGACCCTTCCCGCCCGGCTCGCCGAGAAGTCCGGCCGGCAGAGACGGTTCGCTGTCGAGGTGGTCAGCAGGCCCTTCACCGCGGACGCCGAGGACCCGTCCACGTTGATGCGCCGGATCGTGGAGGACGGAAGTGCGGAGAGCTGGGACATCGTCGTGGCCCTCACCGACCTTCCGCTGCACTCGCACAGGCGAAGGCTCGTCGTGGATCTGAGCCACGAACACGGGACGGCGTTGCTTTCCCTTCCGTCCCTGGGGGGCTGGCGGTTGCAGGGAAAGGCACGGCGGGTCGTGGAGGAAGCCGTGCTCAGCCTGGCCGCTTCGCGGTCCCCCGGATGTGAGCGAGCTGCCTATCGCCGACCGCCGCTCGGCCCCTTCGCCGGCCGCCTCGCGCCCATCCGCCCGGGCCCTGTCGACGAGGAGGAGCTCGCCGATCTGCGCTACGTCGCCGACGGCCCGCGCGGCTACGTCAAATTGCTCGTCGGCATGGTCCGCGCCAACCGGCCGTGGCGGCTGGTGCCGGGCCTGTCCAAAGCCCTGGCCGCCGCACTCGCCACGGGAGCCATCGCCACGGTGGACGACACCGTCTGGAGCCTGGCCACCTCCCTGGGCACGCCACGCCTCGTCGTCGCCACGGTCGGTTCCGTCGGGCTCATGATCGGCTGGCTGATCGTGGACGCGAACCTGTGGCATCGCACAACGGAAGGATCGCCGGAGGCGAGGCAGCGATCGGTTCTCTACAACACGTCGACCCTGGTGACCGTGAGCATCGGGGCAGCCGTCTGCTACGTCGGCCTGATGGTCGTCAGCTTCGTGTGGGCGCTCTTCGTGCTCAACGGCCACGTGTTCGCCTCCGCGACCCGGCATCCGTTGAACGCGCAGAACTACTGCACGCTGTCATGGTTCGTGGCTTCGATTGCCACAGTGGGCGGCGCGCTGGGGTCGGGGCTGGAGAGCGACGAGGCGATCCGGGCAGCGGCCTATTCCACGCGCGAACAGGAACGTCGCCACATGCTCCAGGGCGAGCACGATGGCTAGCCGCAGGCAAGATGCACACGCACCGGTGGCGACGGCACACGGCCTGTCCCGCCCCTCTCCTCGGCGATGATGAGATGAACATGATGGTGGCTCCGGCGATCCGGCCGACGCGAGCTGAAACGACCTTCCGGCTGGGCCCGCACCCATGACGTGGCCGAGGGCCTTGAGGGACGTCCTCCGATCCGGGCTCAGCATCGAGGAGACGCGCCTGGAGCCCCTGCTCGCTCTGCGCGCGGCCGTCGGTGTGGCACTCCTCGTCGGGCCGGCGCTGTGGCTCGGCTCCCCTGCGTACGCCGCATCCGCCGCCCTCGGCGCCTTCTCCGCGGGTGGGGCCACCTTCCAGCGCGCCTGGCGCCCACGCAAGGTGATCGCGCTCGGCGCGGGCGCGGGGTTGGCGCTCAGCACCCTGGCGGGGTACCTGGCGGCGGGGCAACTCGTGACGTTCCTTCCGCTGCTGGCCCTCTGGACCTTCGTGGCGGGGCTGGCGTGGGCCGTCGGATCGACCGCTGGGATCGTCGCGGCGACGACCGTCGGCAGCATGCTGGTGACCATCACCCTGCCCACGAGCGCCGGACGGGCCCTGGAACACGCCGGGATCATCGCGCTCGGCGGAGTGGTGCAGGCAGTACTGATCCTGCTGTTCCCGATCCGCCGGTGGGGGGCGCATCGGGACGCGCTCGCCGACGCTCTGGCCGCCGTGGCGGACTACGCCCGTCGGCTCCGGCACGACCCGACGGCCGGGTTCGACCCCGAGCCCTTGATGACAGCCCGGGACGCGGCGGCCGTGACGCCGTCTCAGGCTCGCACGCGCCCCGTCGCCCTGCACGGTCCGCGAGGAGTTGCCGAGCGCATGGTACCGACCATCGCCGCGCTGGCCGACCCTGACATCGGCGCCCCGGCCGAGGGTCCCGGGCGGGACCGCGCGCGGGAACTGCTCGACGCGGCCGCTGAGGTGTTGGACGCGGCCGCCCGGTCGATCCGGCGAGGCACCCCCGTCGAGGTACCGCCAAGAGCCTCGGAGCTCCTGCGAGAAGGCACGGAGCACGAGGTGCTCGAAGGTCCGGCGAGGCAGGCCGCCGAAAGGCTCAGGGAACTGCTCGGCGAGGCGCTGGAGATCGCGGAGTGCGGCAACGCGCGCAGAAGGACGCCTGTGCGCCACGGAGGCGCACGCGTCGAGTTCCTGGAGCGCCCGACCATGTTCCGGCTTGTTCCGGTCGTCGCACGGGCGGTCCGCCGTGAGCTCCGACGCGACTCGCCCGTCTTCCGGCATGCCGTTCGGCTGGTGGCGGTGGCCACGCTCGGCTACCTCATCGCCGCACAGCTGCACCTGGGGCACGGCTACTGGGCGCCCATCGCCTCGGTCATGGTGATGCGCCCGGACTTCCACCGGACGTACGCGCGTGCGGTCGCCCGTCTCGCCGGGACTCTGGTGGGTGTCGCGCTCGCCACCGGAGCCGTGGAGGCCCTGGGCCCGGACGCCCGTCTCTTCGGTGCGCTGGCGGTGGTCTCGGCGGGCCTGTCGTACACCCTGATTCGTACGGGCTACGCCTACTCCCAGTGCTTCGCCGCCGCCTACGTCGTCTTCCTGCTCGGCATGGGCGGTCAGGAATGGGAACAGACGGTTCCGGAGCGGATGGCCCTCACTCTGCTGGGCGGAGCCCTGGCCATGCTGGCCTACGCGGTCTTTCCCGCGTGGGAGACGCCCCGGCTACGGGAGCGGCTGGCGGACTGGCTTGCCGCCAACGGCCGCCACGCGGCGGCAGTGCTCCGCCACTTTGCCGAACCGACCGCGGACCGCCGTGCCGACATGCGCAGCGCCCAACTGGCGAGCAGAAGAGCCCGCGCCGCCTGGCAAGAGGCTTACGACCGGGCACAACAGGAACCGGTCCGCCCCAGGGGCCTGACTGCGCAAGAGGCGAAGGCTGCTCAGGAGGCGCTCGAAGGTTTCGACAGAGCAGCAACGCTCATGGAGAGCCGCGTCCCGCACGACGACAACCCTTCCACTCCCGAGGTGGGGGCGTTGGCCGAAGCCCTGGAATCGGACACGGAGCAGGCGGCAGCCGCTATGCGCGAGCACAGGGACCCGGACTGGGCACGCGTGGAGAAGGCCCTCCAGACATGGGAAAGAGCCGGTGGCCGGAGCCCGGCGCTACGGAGCGAGGCAGACCTGCAGAAGCACGCCCTGGAAAACCTGGCGACTGCGGTGAGCCGCACCCCCTTGGAGCGCGATGTCGGCTCCCTGCGCGAGGACCAGCGAGTGCGGGAAGCGGTGGAGGCACAAGGCGATGGTTCGGAACCCGCGCACCGGGGTGGATGACCACCTGTCGCAGCAGGCGTGCGCCCCGCTTCCGAGGTCCGCCTGGTCCGACAGATGGCCAGGATGAGGGAGCTTCACGCTTAGGACGCAGCGATCAGTCGGTGGGTTGCCCGCTCCGCGGTCCAAGCCCTGACGACTTCCTCTCTCGTGACCCTTTGGACCGAGGTCTCCTTTGTGGAGACCTGTCGGCCCTCCCCTCCCTTGTGTGCCGGCTGGCCGGCGTCACGGGCTGTCGGCCAGGGGCCCAATGTCCTCTGCCCAAGATCCGGGCCATACGCGGCCCAGCCGCCTGCAGTGCGGTCGAATCACGACCGTTTCCGCTGGTCAGTAACCACTCGAGTCGTGTACCACCAGCAGACGCAGAATCTGCTATCAGATGTGACACGCTCACCTGGCGCCCACTGGGGCTACCCAGTTGGTACGGCCGGAGGATCCCTCTACAGTCACATCAGAGCAGCTCACTGGCCGAGGAAGCTCAGTAGCTGTTGTCGTTCCGATCGTGAGGGGTGGGCGTCGAACGGGAGTCTCGTTCGGGTGACCGTGGCTGGCTGCGGGCATGAAGGCAGGGCCTCTTGGTAGCTCGGGGTTGCGAAGCCAACCGAGATCCAGGAGACCCTGTTGCCGCAGTTGTACGTGCTCGCGCCGGTGGAGTTCAACTCGGCTGCTCTGTCGTGTGATTGTGTCGCTCACCGGTTCGGGAATGCGGCCGACCATCCGGAGCGTGTTCGGCGGTATCCCTCGGACATGACGGACGCGGAGTGGGCCGTGGTCCGGCCGCTGCTGCCGGTGCCGGGCTGGATGCGAGGACGGGGCGGGCAGCCGGAGGCGTACTGTCACCGGGCGATACTGGACGCGGTCCGCTATCTGGTGGACAACGGGATCAAGTGGCGGGCGATGCCGACCGGCTTCCCGCCGTGGGACCGGGTCTATGCGTTTTTCCGCCGCTGGCGCGACCACGTGCTGGTCAGGGAGTTCCACGACCGGCTGCGCGGCCGGGTCCGTCAGGAGTCGGGGCGGGATGCTGAACCGACGGCCGGCGTGATCGACTCGCAGTCCGTCAAGGCGGACGCCGTCGTCGGCGCCGACAGCCGCGGTTTCGACGGCGGCAAGCTGCTCAACGGCCGTAAACGGCACGTGGTCGTCGACACCCTCGGCCTGCTGCTGGGCGTGATGGTCACCGCGGCGGACATCGGCGACCGCGCTGCCGCGAAGGTGCTGCTCGAGCGGGTGACCGACGCTCACCACCGGCTGGAACTCGTCTGGGCCGACGGCGGCTACACCGGCAGCCTCGTCGAACACTGCCTGGCCGCGCTCGCGCTGGTCCGGGCCATCGTCAAGCGGAGCGACGACGTGCGCGGCTTCGTGGTGCTGCCCAAGCGGTGGATCGTCGAGCGTCTCTTCGCCCACCTGATGCGAAGCCGCCGCCTGGTCCGTGACTTCGAACGATCCACCAGCAGCGCCGAGGCGGTGATCTACTGGTCGATGAGCATGATCATGACCCGCCGCCTGGCCCGCTCACGCTCCGCGCGAGCGTGAACCGGCCCGGGGCCGGCTCGGGGCCGGCTCGGGGCCGGCTCGGCCAGCCAGCCCCGCGAGACCAGGCGTTTCGCCTTCGACCGCAGCCCCTCCACCTTGGCCGGCACCACATCCAGGCCGAACACGGCGGCCATCTCCTGACAGGTCAGCGGCCCTTGACCGAGACGGATCCGGTCATCGATCGCGGCCAGGATGCGCTGGTAGTCCACCGACAGTGCCGTTTGGCTACCCCGGCGGCCCCGCCGTCCGGCTCAGGCTCCTGGAGACTCGTCAGATCGGTGACGTGGTACTTCTGAGGTACGCACCCAAGGACACCACGATGGAGCCCAGATGAGCCCCACTCATGCGGCCGACGCCCCCGGCACCGGCCGCACGCCTAACACCGCGGACCGGGACTGGCTCGCTCTGGCCTGCGAGCTGGCCGCACTCTGCCCGCCCTCGACGACCGCCTTCAGCGTGGGAGCGGTCATCGTCGCGGCCGACGGAACCGAACTCGCCCGCGCATACTCCCGCGAGAGCAACCCCCACGATCACGCCGAGGAAGGCGCCCTCGCCAAACTCCCCGCCGACGATGCCCGACTCGCCACCGCCACGATCTACAGCTCCTTGGAGCCCTGCTCCCAGCGGGCATCCCGCCCTCTCCCCTGTGCCCAGCTCATCCGGGACTCCGGCCTCCGCCGTGTCGTCACCGCCTGGAGCGAGCCCGACATCTTCGTCGCAGGCGCAGAAGGTACTGAGTTCCTCGAAGAGGCCGACGTAACGGTCATTGCACTGCCTGAGTACGCGAACGCCGCACAGGCCCCGAACCTCCACCTGTTCTGATCAGTTCGCGGCAGGACGGTCCCACCGTCGACAGGCGCCTTGAGGACGTAGCACGACTTCATCGTGGTGCGTTCTATCAGCGCTTTCGACCCTCTTGAGAGTGCTGCATGTCGACAGCACCTGGCAGTTGAGGCCAGGCGCCGTCGCCCAGACTGCTGGCCCGGGTAACCAAGGACTCGTACGGAGGATCAGGTCGTGGCGACGACGAGCACGTCGAGGTGGCGGGGCCCGTGGACGCCTTCGACCCGGTTGAGCTCGATGTCGCTGCTGGCCGAGGGGCCCGAGATCCACGTCATGGGCCGGGTCGGGGACAAGCGTGCTACGGCCTGGGGAACCGACCCCACGATCTGCTGCTCGTACACGATGCAGATGTGGTGGTCGGGGACGAGGGTGAGTTTTCGGCTCCCTTGGTCCGGTTCCGCGTCAAGAACGATCGTCCCGGTCTCGGCTATGGCGAGTGCGCATCCCGTGATCACGCTTCCGAAGGTGTCGAGGCGGCGAGCCGTGAGATCAGCGCTTTCCCGTTCGATGCTGCATCCGACCAGCTTGAGCAGATCGTCGGGTAGCCCTGGTGGCACGATCACGTACGCGGATTCGCGCTCCGCGACCAGACGCGCGACGAGCTCCGCAGCCCGGGCGGGGATGGTTCGGTGCACGGTGGCCTTGTATTCCTCCAAGGTCTGCACCAGCAGTGCCGTGGTCTCGGCGGGCGTACGGTCGCCGTGTTGGTGGGCGTAGGTCCGGGAGACCGGGTGCACAGGGTTGGCTTCTCCGTCCGGGCGGCTGCCCAGAGCCTGCCGGATGCGGTCGAGTACCTGCTGGCGATCGCTCACTGGGCATCTCCCTTCTCTCCTTGCTGACGTTGCCACCAGTCGCGGAATGGCATGTCCGGCACCGGCGGCAGGTCGCGGCTGTCGGACCATGCCCGCCCGGGTCCGGGCAGGCGGGAGGGGTGCAGTCTGCGGGTGCGGGACGCCATGCGCTGGCCGGCGGCCAGCACGGCGGGGTGGTCGAAAGCCCAGGCTGCGGCACTCATCGCCGCCCTCTCCAGCTGGTGCCCGCCTTGGTCGACGACCCGCTCCCGGAGGTGGACGAGGACTTCGGGAATGTCGATGGCGACGGGGCACACCTCGTAGCAGGCCCCGCAGAGGGAGGAGGCGTACGGCAGGGAGGCGTCGACTTCGCTCGTGGTGCCGCGTAGTTGCGGGGTGAGGATCGCACCGATGGGTCCCGGGTAGACCGAGCCGTACGCGTGGCCGCCGGCCCGTTCGTACACCGGGCAGACGTTGAGGCAGGCCGAGCAGCGGATGCAGCGCAGAGCTTGCCGTCCCACCTCGTCGGCGAGGGTGTCGGTGCGGCCGTTGTCCAGGAGGACGAGGTGGAAGTTCTGCGGGCCGTCGCCGTCGGCGGTTCCGGTCCACATGGAGGTGTACGGGTTCATCCGCTCGGCGGTCGAGGAGCGTGGAAGTGTCTGGAGGAACACCTCCAGGTCCCGCCAGGTCGGTACGACCTTCTCGATGCCCACGACGGAGATGAGGGTGTCGGGGAGGGTGAGGCACATGCGGCCGTTGCCCTCCGACTCGACGACGACGAGGGTGCCGGTCTCGGCGACCATGAAGTTGGCCCCGGAGATGCCGACCTTGGCGCGCAGGAACTTCTCTCGCAGGTGCAGTCGGGCGGCTTCCGCGAGTTCGGCGGGCTCGTCGGTGAGGCCTTCTGGCGCCGGGCGCCCCCAGATCCCCATCCGGTCACGGAAGATGTCGCGGATCTCGCTGCGGTTGCGGTGGATCGCCGGTACCAGGATGTGTGAGGGGCGGTCGTCGCCGAGTTGGACGATCAGCTCCGCGAGATCGGTCTCGTACGCGGTGATGCCTTCGGCCGCCAGATGTTCGTTGAGCTCGATCTCCTGGGTGGCCATCGACTTGACCTTGACGACCTCGGTTTCGCCGGTCGCTTTCACGAGGTCGGTGACGATCCGGTTGGCCTGGGCCGCGTCGGCAGCCCAGTGCACGGTCCCGCCCGCGGCGGTGACCGCTTCCTCCAGTTGCAGCAGATAGATGTCCAGGTGCTGGAGGGTGTGGTCCTTGATCTGCTTGCCGGCCTCTCGGAGCTCGGCCCAGTCGTCGAGTTCGGCGACCGCTCTGGCCCTCTTGTCCCGGATCGTGTGTGTGGCATGGCGTAGGTTCGCCCTCAGCGTGTCGTCACCGAGTGCTTGACGGGCGGCCTCGGGAAACGCGGGCATGCCCAGGTAGGTGCCGCTCATGTCAGGGGCTCGTCTTCCGTGCTGGCGAGGATCTCGGCGATGTGCAGGGGGCGGATGTCTTCGCCCTGTCGTCGGATGATGCCGCCGATGTGCATCAGGCAGGAGTTGTCTGCGGTGCACAACGCGGCTGCCCCCGTGGATACGGCGGCAGCGACTTTGTCACGGCCCATGGATGCTGAGACGTCCGCGTTCTTCATGGCGAACGTGCCGCCGAAGCCACAGCATTCCTCCGCGCCCGGCAGCTCCATCAGCTCAAGGCCCTTCACCGCCGCGAGGAGCTGTCGGGGCCGTTCGCCGAGACCGAGACTGCGCAACCCGTGGCAGGTGGGATGGTAGGTCACCTTGTGCGGGAAGTACGCCCCCACATCGGTGACGCCGAGGATGTCGACGAGGAACTCGGTCAGCTCGTAGGTCACGGGAACGACCTTGGCGATGGCCTCGGCCAGCGAGGAACCTCGCCCTTCTGCTTCTGCCCGACGACCCATCCTCGGGTAGAGCTCGCGCACCATGGCGCCGCACGACCCCGAAGGCGTGACGATGGCGTCGTAGTCGGCGAAGGCGTCGGCGAACCGGTGAGCGAGCGGTTCGGCCTGGCGCCGATAGCCGGTGTTGTAGTGCGGCTGGCCGCAACAGGTCTGTCCGAGCGGGAAGTCGACGTCGACGCCGAGCCGGTTCAGCAGTCGCACCACGGCGCGGCCTGTGCCGGGGTAGAGCGTGTCGTTGACACAGGTGAGGAAGAGAGCGACACGCATCGCGGTCCTTCGGTTCGGGCGGTAGGGCTCCGGATGGGCGGGGTGTCAGGTTCCGCGCCCATCCGGAGGTTCGGGCGTCCGGTCTCAGCCGGAGATCCGCCGGGCAGCGGCATCCCAGGCCGCTCGGTCGCCGGACGGTTCGTAGCGGTGCAGCGGCTGGCCGTCCGCCACCTGCTGCCGCATCTGGGGGACGTCGCCGACCAGGCCGAGAGCGCGGGCCTGGACGAGTACGTTGCCCAGGGCGGCCGCTTCCACCGGACCTGCGACGACGGGCAGGCCGGACGCGTCGGCGGTGAGTTGGCACAGCAGCCTGTTGCGGGCGGCGCCGCCCACCATGTGGATGACGTCGACGTGGCGGCCGGAGAGCTCCTGTGCCTGCTCGATCGCGCGCCGGTGGGCCAGCGCGAGGGAATCGAGGATGCACCGCGTGATCTGCCCGCGCGTGACCGGCTCGGGCTGTCCTCTGGCCGAGCACGCTTGTGCGATGCGTCGCGGCATCAGGCCCGGTGCGAGGAAGGCCGTGTCGGAGGCGTCGATCACCGACCGCAGACCCTTTACCGCGGCGGCCTCCCGCAGCAGTCCCACCACATCGTCATCGCCCCAGTCGCGCATGCATTCCTGGAGCAGCCAAAGGCCCATGACGTTGCGCAGGTATCGCACGGTGCCGTCGATACCGGCTTCGTTGGTGAAGTTGGCCAGCCGGCTGGCCTCGGTCAGCACGGGTGCAGACAGCTCCAGGCCCACGAGTGACCAGGTGCCGGTACAGATGTAGGCGAAGTGGTCCTTGCGGCCGGCGGGCACCGCGGCGACGGCGGAGGCGGTGTCGTGGGACGCGACCGTGGTGACCGGTACCTGCCGCTGCCAGTTCAGTTGCTGGAGCACGTCCGGCAGCAGGGTGCCGGCCTTGTCGCCGGGGGCGCGCAGTGGGGCGAACAGGGTCAGGTCGATGCCGAGAGGGCGGGCGATGTCCTCGGCCCACGTTCCGGTGCTCGCGTCGAGCAGCTGGGTGGTCGAGGCATTGGTGACTTCTGTGCCCTGCTCGCCGGTCAGCCAGTAGCTGATCAGGTCAGGGATCAACAGCAGTCTTGAGGCGATCGACGCCTGCGCTGTGCGCTGCGCGGCGACAAGCTGGTAGAGGGTGTTGAACGGGGCGTGCTGGATACCGGTGCGGGCGTACAACTGCTCGGCGGGGACGGTCTGCCAGACCTGCTCCGGGATGTCATCCGTGCGCGTGTCGCGGTAGTGGACGGGAGCGGAGAGCAGGTGGCCGTCAGCGTCAAGGAGGCCGTAGTCCACGGCCCAGCTGTCGACGCCCACGCTGTCGACTTCCCCGGCTGCTTTCAGTCCGTCGAGGACCCCCGTGTAGAGGGCGTGGATGTCCCAGCGCAGGCCTTCGAGCAGACGGACAGGGCGGTTCGCGAACCGGTGGATCTCGGCGAGGTCGACCCGGCCGGCGGTGACGCGACCGGTGATGACGCGGCCGCTGCTGGCGCCGAGGTCGACGGCGGCGAGGACCGCGCTGTCGGTTGCCCTCATCGAAGGAAGGCCGGGGCGACACCCGCGTCGACGGGGATGTGCAGACCGGTGGTGTGGGTGAGGTCACCCGCGGTGAGGGCGAAGACCGCGTTCGCCACGTGCTCGGGCAGGACTTCCCGCTTCAGCAGGGTCCGCTGGGCGTAGAACTCGCCGAGCTTGTCCTCCTCGATGCCGTAGGTGGCTGCCCGCTGGGCACCCCACCCGCCGGCGAATATCCCCGAACCACGTACCACGCCGTCGGGGTTGACTCCGTTGACGCGGATGCCGTGCTGGCCGAGCTCGGCCGCGAGAAGGCGCACCTGGTGGGCCTGGTCTGCTTTGGTGGCGGAGTAGGCGATGTTGTTCGGGCCGGCGAAGACGGCGTTCTTCGAGACGATGTAGACGATGTCGCCGCCGAGGCCCTGCTCGATCATGAGCCGGGCGGCTTCGCGGGATACGAGGAAGGAGCCGCGGGCCATGATGTCGTGCTGCAGGTCCCAGTCCTTCGCGGTGGTCTCCAGCAGGGGCTTGGAGATGGAGATGCCGGCGTTGTTGACGACCAGGTCGACGCCTCCGAACGCGAGGACGGCCTCGCGGAACGCGGCGGTGATCTCTTCCTCGTCCGTGACGTTCATGGTGACGGCAACCGCCCGGTCCGGTCCGCCGAGTTCGTCCGCTACCGCTTCGGCGCTGTCCGTGTCGAGGTCCGCGACGATGACACAGGCGCCTTCGGCGGCGAGCCGGTGCGCGATCGCCTTCCCGATGCCGCTGCCGGCTCCGGTCACCAGGGCGACCCGGGTGGCGAGGGGCTTGGGCGGGGGCATGCGCCGCAGTTTGGCCTCCTCCAGCTCCCAGTACTCGATGCGGAACTTCTCGGACTCCTCGATCGGGGTGTAGGCGGAAACGGCCTCGGCGCCGCGCATCACGTTGATCGCGTTGACGTAGAACTCTCCGGCTACCCGGCTGGTCTGCTTGTCCTTGCCGAAGGAGAACATCCCCACCCCGGGCACGAGGACGATCGCCGGGTCGGCTCCGCGCATCGCGGGCGAGTCGGCGGTCGCGTGCCGCTGGTAGTAGGCCGCGTACTGCTCGCGGTAGGCCGCGTGGAGCTCCTTGAGCCGCCGTACGGTCGTGGCCAGCGGTGCGGTGGGCGGCAGGTCCAGGACCAGAGGGGCGACCTTGGTGCGCAGAAAGTGGTCGGGACACGAGGTGCCGAGAGCGGCGAGCCGGGGATGCTCGGCGCGTGACACGAAGTCGAGGACGACCTCGCTGTCAGTGAAGTGTCCGACCTGAGGACGGTCCTGTGAGGCAAGGGCCCGGATGTGAGGGGCCAGGGCAGCGGCCCGCTCGTGGCGTTCCCTGACGGTGAGCGGCTCGTAGCCGTCGATCACCGGCCCGAAGGGCTCGGGTCGGCCACGGTCGGCGAGGAAGGCTTCGGCGGTGCGGATGATGTGCAGGGAGTTGTTCTCGCACTCTTCGGAGGTGTCGCCCCAGGCGGTGATGCCATGGCCGCCGAGAACGCAGCCGATCGACTGCGGGTTCGCCGCCTTGACTGCGGCGATGTCCATCCCGAGCTGGAAGCCGGGGCGGCGCCACGGCACCCAGACCACGCTGTCGCCGAAGCACTCGGCTGTCAGCTTCTCCCCGTCGGCAGCACAGGCGAGTGCGATGCCGGAGTCGGGGTGGAGGTGGTCGACGTGGGCCGCCTCCACCAGGCCGTGCATGGCGGTGTCGATGGAGGGGGCGGCGCCGGCCTTGCCGAAGGTGCAGTGGTCGAAAGCGGCAACCATCTCGTCCTCGCGGTCAACGCCCGGATAGACGTCCTTCAGAGCGCGAAGCCGGTCGAGCCGGAGCACGGCGAGACCGTCTTCGGTCAGGGTTCCCAGGTCGCCGCCTGATCCCTTGACCCACAGCAGGTCAACCTCTGCACCGGTGACGGGATCAGCCCCGGCTCCCTTTGCCGACGTGTTCCCGCCGGCGTAGTTCGTGTTGCGGGCATCGGAGCCGAGGCGGTGCGAACGCTTCAGCAGATCGGAGGCGTGGCGGCGGACGGAAGACATGAGCATCCTTCTGGAACGGGCGGGAGGGCGGGGCGGCAGGTGAGGAGCCGCGATGGGCCGAATGAACGCCGGCGCGCGAGGGCGTGGGGTCAGGCACCCCAGCCGGCCTGCTCGCCACCGACTCGCTCGGCGGCGGTCTTCTCGGACCAGCCGGATGCGGCGTACGCGGCGACGGGATCGGCGGTCAGGCCCGCCTCCTCGCGTACCTCACGCAGGAGCGGGCGTACATCGGTGGCGTAGGCGTCCATCAGGACGGCGTTGGCGGCGAGCACGTCTCCGGTCCGCTGAGCGGACGCGAGAGCGTCGTGGTCGACCAGGAGAGCCTTGGCCGTTGCCTCCTGCACGTTCATCACCGAGCGGATGACCGCTGGGACTTTCGCCTCGATGTTGTGGCACTGGTCGAGCATGAACGCGATCCCGGTCTCCGCCGCCAGTCCCCCGCCCCGGATCACCTCGTACATGATTCGGAAGAGCTGGAAGGGGTCTGCGGCACCGGCCATCAGGTCGTCGTCCGCGTAGAAGCGCGAGTTGAAGTCGAAGCCCCCGAGCCGCCCCTCGCGCAGCAACAGGGCCACGATGAACTCGATGTTCGTGCCCGGTGCGTGGTGCCCGGTGTCGACGACCACTTGCGCTTTTGGGCCCAGCTTGAGGCAGTGGGCGTACGCGGTGCCCCAGTCCGGGACATCGGTGGTGTAGAACGCCGGCTCGAAGAACTTGTACTCCAGCAGGATCCGCTGATCCTCGCCGAGGCGCGCGTACACCGTGGCGAGGGACTCGGCCAACCGCTCCTGCCGGGCGGAGACATCGTCCTGACCGGGGTAGTTGGTGCCGTCGGCGAACCAGAGCTTGAGGTCCGACGAGCCGGTCGCGTCCATGATGTCGACGCACGCCAGCAGGTGGTCCACGGCGCGGCGTCGCACGTGCGCATCCGGGTGGCAGACGCTGCCCAGCTTGTAGGCATCGTCCTGGAAGGTGTTGGCGTTGATGGCACCGAGCCTCAGGCCATGGTCTTCGGCGTACGCGGCCAAGGCCGCGTAGTCCTCGACCTCGTCCCAGGGGATGTGCAGCGAGACCTTGGGCGCGACACCGGTGAACTCGTGCACCTTCGCCGCATCCTCCAGCTTCTCCCACGGCGTGCGCGGAACGCCGGGCTGGGCGAACACCTTGAAGCGAGTCCCGGAGTTCCCATAGCCCCAGGAGGGTGTCTCAATGGTCTGGGCCCTGAGCGTGGCCTTTACGGCCTCCCGCACGACAGTCATGGTCAACCTCGGAACCTGGGGCGCCGCGTCGACGCCGTTGATGAATCGTTTCATAAATAAGAGAACACTTGCGGCGAGGCCCGTCAAGAGGATGCGGTTGACAATTAATGAAAGGATTCAACACATGCGGCAGCGCCGACTAGGATGGCGTTCGCTCAGATCGAAGATGAACGGATGGCCGGCTGTGGTGGGGATCAAGGAGGTAGCACGCGAAGCAGGAGTATCCGTGGGCACGGTGTCCAACGTCCTGAACCGGCCGGACCAGGTGTCCGAGCAGACGCGTGCACGTGTGCAGGCGGCCATCGAGATCCTCGGGTACGTCCGGAGCGAATCGGCACGTCAACTCCGCGCGGGACGAAGCCGCATGCTGGGCTTGCTCGTGACGGACACCGGCAACCCCTTCTTCGCCGCCCTGGCACGGGGTACGGAAGAGGCGGCGGTCCGGGCCGGGCTCGGGGTGATGGTCTGCAACAGTGCCGAGAGCCCGTCCGCCGAGCAGGCCTACCTGTCGCTCTTCGCCGAGCAGCGGATGCGCGGCGTGCTGCTGGCGCCCGTCGACTCGCACGGGGCACCCTGGCACGTGCTGAGCCGCCAGAACATCCCCTGCGTCGTCGTCGACCGGGCGGTCGGCGAGGACGAGGTGTGCTCGGTGGCCGCCGACGACGTTCTTGGCGGACTGCTGGCAGGCCGGCACCTCCTGAAGGCCGGACACCGCCGCATCGCCTACGTGCGCGGCCCCGAGCAGCTGCGGCAGGTCCGTGACCGGCGGGACGGCCTCCTGCGTGCTGTGCGGGAAGCCGGCATGAGCGCCGACACCGTCGTCGATGTGCCGGTGCACCGGCACGACGTGCGAAGCGGCCGGGACGCCGGTCACCGCCTCATCGGCCTCAGCCCACGGCCGAGCGCAGTCTTCTGCGCGAACGACCTGCTTGCGCTGGGCATCATGCAGACCGTCTTCGACGCAGGGGTGCGGGTGCCGGATGATCTCGCGGTCATCGGGTACGACGACATCGAATTCGCCGAGGCCTGCCTCATCCCGCTGACCTCCGTCCGCCACCCTGCTGCCGAGATCGGCCGTCTGGCCGCCGAGCTCCTCCTGAAGGAACTCGACCCGGCACCGGAGGGCCACCGGCACGAGAGCATCGTGCTCCAGCCGGAGCTCGTAGTACGTCGCTCCACCGTTCCCAGGGCCTGAGCGCCCCTAACTGTGGATGGTCGTAGCGGGGGCTCGAGTCCGCGCGCGGTACCGAGCCACCGCCTTCTGGCTCGGTACCGGCCCGACCGCATGGCGGCTCAGCTGCGGCGGTCTCCCGGCCGGGAGGCGTAGGAGGTGGCCTGGGAGCCGTCGACGGACACCTCAAGCCGTCCGATCCTCTCGATCTCCACGACGACGCGGTCCCCGTGGGCGAGCGGGCCGACCCCGGCCGGGGTGCCCGTCGCGATCACGTCGCCCGGGTACAGAGTCATCACCGAGGAGGCGTAGGCGATCAGTTCACGGACTCCGAATATGAGGTCGGCGGTGTTGGTGCGCTGCCGGGTCTCCCCCGCCACGTCGCAGCGCAGATCGAGCCGGCCGGGATCTGGAATGCCGTCGGCGGTGACCACCCACGGTCCGATGGGGGTGAAGGTGTCGAAGGACTTGCGGGTGGACCGGTCCTCACCGGACCTGACGGTGATGTCGAGCAGGCAGGTGTAGCCGAAGACGTGGTCCAGCGCGTCCTCGGCGCTCACTCGCGACGCGGTGCGGCCGATGACGACGCCCAGCTCGCCTTCCTGGTCGGTGCGCTGGTCGGAGTAGGGCAGGACGATGGCCTGACCGGGGCCGATCACCGATGAGTTGGCTTTCAGGAAGACGCCCAGGTCGGCGATGGACGTGGGGTAGTCCATCTCGGCTTTGTGATCTAGGTAGTTGACCGGGGCACCGATGATCTTTCCGGGGCGGGGCAGTGGCGCTTCGAGCGTCACCTCCGACAGCGGCGCCCGGCGGCCGCGTGACGGCACCAGTACCGGACCGGTTCCCTCGGCCAGCGTCTCGATGTAGCGGTGGAGTGCACCGGCCGCGCCGGTGGAGGGAGAACCGACCTGGCCGGTCACGTCGATGATCGTGTCGCCGTCGACGACACCGAGCCGTCCCTGGTTGAAAAGAGCCAGACGCATCGTGGCCTCCTTGGGGGTGTCAGAGGGGTGGGGTGGTCAGGCGCCGGGGTCGGCGCTCTCGGTGCGGTAGAGGCCCAGGGAGCGCATGACGGGCTCGTCGCTGTAGGAGAACAGGACCGCGTCGCTGGACGTGGAGGTGTTCAGGTGCCGGTAGGAGGCCCAGCCGGGTACGGCGAAAGTGTCGTTCTCGGCCCAGTCGAGGCGCTTGCCGTCGACGATGGTGGCGCCTTCGCCGCGGATGACATTGAAGATGGTCGAGGCGGTCTGGCGGCGGCCGGCTCCGTCGAAGCCCGGGCGCAGCCTCTGGACACGGCAGCCGATGGTGGGCATGACGGGCCCGCCGGTCCAGGGGTTGGTGTACTCCAGGACGATGCCGTCGACGTCGCTGCCTTCGGCTGTGTCTGCAATGGCTTCCAGTGCCCGGTCGGTCTCCTGCCAGGTGTAGCGGGTGACAGGAGAGTTGGGTCCCTGCGGAGTGATCCACGCCGGGGTCAGGCGGCCGTGGAGGAACTGACGGGATCCGGCGTCGTCGGGCAGGGTCACGGGCTGGAGGCGTTGAGGATACTTCTCGTAGAACCCTGCCTCCAGGGCGTTGACGAGGGGGTAGTCCAGGGCATCGAGCCAGATCATCGGCACGTCGCCCTCGTGTGTGTGGTCGTGCCAGTGCCATCCGGGGGTGAGCAGGAGGTCGCCGGGGGCCATGAAGACGCGTTCACCGTTGACGGTGGTCCAGGCGCCGTCGCCCTCCAGGATGAAGCGGAAGGCGTTGGAGGTGTGCCGGTGTGCTTGGGCCGTTTCACCGGGGAGGATGATCTGCAGCCCCGCGTAGAGGGTGTTGACGGTGGCCGGTGGATCGGTCAGGCCGGGATTGACGAGCATGAGGACCCGCCGTTCGGCCTCCTCCAGAGACAGCGTCTGGGAGAAGTGCAGCAGGTGGGGCCGCAACTCCTTCCAGCTCCACCGGTGGGGCACGGCCCGGCTTCGGGGCTGGGCGGGGAACAGGTTTCCGTAGAAGCGCCACAGCGGGGCGGCTCCGAGGCCGTCGAGGGCCTTGTAGGCGGCGTCGTCGGTCATTTCGTCTCCTCGCGGTGGTCGCTCACGGGGTGGTCGATGCCTCGGGTTCGGTGGTCGGGGTCCACACCCAGGCGATGTCGTCGAAGTCGTCGGGGGCGCGGGTGGCCAGGAGCTGATTGCGCATGACGGCTCCCATGCCGTCCAGGTGGCAGATGTCACCGAACCGCCGGGCGTTGGTCTGGATGCCTGTGGCTCGTTCACTGCGCAGGCCGGCGTAGGAGGTGAAGGCATCTGCCGGGTCGGTGTGCTCGCGCAGAGACCTTCCCAGGGCCACCGCGTCCTCCAGGGCCTGGCAGGCGCCCTGAGCCAGGTACTGCAGCATCGGGTGTGCGGCGTCGCCCAGCAGCACGATCCGTCCGTGGACCCAGTCGGCGACCGGCAGCCGGTCGAACAGGGGCCAGCGTCGGTCCCGCGCGACCAGAGGCAGGGCGTCGCGCACCGTACTGCACGCTCCGGCGAACCGCTCCTCCAGCTCCGCCTCGGTGCCCCAGTCGTCGGAGGCCGGGGTGTAGTGGTCGCTCTCGAAGACCGCGACCTGGTTGTAGAGCTCGCCGCGCCGTACGGGGTACTGCACCAGATGCATCCGCGGACCGGCCCACACGATCACCGATTCCGACGACGCGTGCTGGGACATGGATCCGCTCATGCTGCTGACCGGCAGGGCTCCTCGGTAGGCCACGTAGCGGGAGCAGACGGGGTCGCCGTCACCCACGAGGAGCTGTCGCAGACGCGAGTGGAGGCCGTCCGCCGCCACCACCGCGTCCGCCGTCAGCCGCTCGGGCGTCTCGGCGAAGTCCAGGCGCACCTCGTGCGGTGTCTGTTCCGCGCCGGTGACGGTGTGTCCGGTGCGCAGACTGATCGAGGGGTGCTCCTGGCAGGCTGCCAGGAGTGCCTGGTGCAGGTCGGTGCGGTGGGTGACAAGGTAGGGATGCTTGAAGCGGCTGCGGTAGGCGTTGCTTCGCAGGTCGAGGGCGGCTATCTGCTCGCCGCTGAGTGCGTCCATCATGACGAGTTGCGGCGGCGCGACGGCTGAACGTTGTACGGCGTCGAGAACGCCGAGTTCCTCAAGAGCGAGCGAGGCGTTCGGGGCCAGCTGGAGGCCGGCTCCGATCTCTCCGAAGCGTGCGGCTCGCTCCACCAGTGTCACGCGGTGGCCGGTCCGGGCGACCGCGAGGGCCGCGGCCAGCCCACCGATGCCGCCTCCGACGACGGCGATGTGCAGGGGCGGAGAAGTCATAGGCACCAGGGCCTCCTTGGAGGGGGTCGGTCCGCGTCCATTGCGGTCGCTGTGTCGGGATCGCTGTCATGCGGACCATCAGGGTGGAAAGGGCGGCAGGTTGCTGCGGGTCCTCGGGGTGACCCGCGGAGGCTCAGCAGGCGGCAGTCGCGCTGTCGACGTACACGGGTGCACCGGTGTGGGCGCGGATGTCTTCGACGGTGACTCCGGGCGCGGTCTCCACCAGGGCCAGACCGCGGTCGGTGACGTCCAGGACGCCGAGATCGGTGATGATCCGGCCGACGCAGAGGCGGCCGGTCAGCGGCAGGGTGCAGTCCTGGACGATCTTCGGAGAGCCGTCCTTGGCGGTGTGCTCCATCAGCGCGATGACTCGGCGTGCGCCGTGGACGAGGTCCATGGCGCCACCCATGCCCTTGACCATCTTGCCGGGGACCATCCAATTCGCCAGGTCGCCTCGGTGCGAGACCTGCATGGCTCCCAGTACGGCGGTGTCGATGTGACCGCCGCGGATCATCCCGAACGACAGGGCCGAGTCGAAGAAGGACGCGCCCGGAAGGACGGTGACGGTCTCCTTGCCCGCGTTGATCAGATCGGAGTCGACCTCGTCCTCGGTGGGGTAGGGACCTGTGCCCAGGATGCCGTTCTCCGAGTGCAGCACGACGTGCACACCGGTGGGTACGAATGCCGGGATGAGGGTGGGCAGACCGATGCCGAGATTGACGTACGAGCCGTCGGTCAGTTCGGTGGCGGCCCGCGCGGCCATCTGGTTGCGGTTCCAGGCCATCAGCTGCGCACCGTCCTCTTCTCGATCTGTTTGTCGGCCGCCTGGGCGGGGGTGAGGGGCACGACGCGCTGGACGAAGACGCCCGGCAGATGCACGTGGTCCGGGTCGAGGTCGCCCGGCTCGACGAGCTCCTCGACTTCGGCGATCGTGATGCGGCCGGCCATGGCGGCCAGTGGATTGAAGTTGGCTGCGGCGTGGCGGAAGACGAGGTTGCCGTGCCGGTCGCCCCGCCGGGCGCGCACGAGCGCGAAGTCAGCGGTGATGCCGCGTTCGAGGACGTGGGTCCGGCCGTCGTACTCCCGGGTCTCCTTGGGCGGGGAGGCGAGGGCCACAGCGCCGTCGGGCGCGTACCGCCAGGGCAGTCCGCCGTCGGCGATCTGGGTGCCGACGCCGGCGGGTGTGTAGAAGGCGGGGATGCCGCAGCCTCCGGCACGCAGCCGTTCTGCGAGGGTTCCCTGGGGTACGAGCTCGACTTCGAGTTCGCCGCCGAGGTACTGCCGGGCGAACTCCTTGTTCTCGCCGACGTAGGAGCCGGTGACCCGGGAGATGCGTCCGGCCGACAGCAGGATCCCGAGCCCTCGACCGTCAGTGCCGCAGTTGTTGGACACGACCTTGAGGTCGGTGGTGTTCTGGCTGTGCAGGGCTCGTATCAGCGTCTCGGGTATGCCACTGAGGCCGAACCCGCCGACCGCGATCGATGCGCCGTGAGGGATGTCGGCGACGGCATCGTTGGCTTCATGGATGACCTTGTCCACGGTTCCAGGTTCCTTTCAGGTCAGTGGGCTGGGCAGCACGGCCGACCACCAGCCATCGGCGACGGCCCGGCCGGTGCCACGGGCCGTGCCGGAGATCAGGTCGGCTTTCCCCTCGTGCGCTCCCATCAGCCGGCCTCGGTGCGCAGTGCGTCGGACACCGACTTCACACCGCCGTGCGAGGTGAGGCCCCCGTCCACCGGTATGTCGGCGCCGGTGATGAAGGACGACTCTTCCGAGAGGAGGAACACCACCAGCGGGGTGACCTCCTCGACTCGTCCGACGCGGCCCAGCGGTGTTTCCTCGATGTTCGCTTTACGGAATGCCGGTGCCGCTGAAGCCGTCATCTCCGTTTCGATGAAACCGGGGTGAATCGTGTTCACACGGATTCCGCGCGGTCCGAGCTCGAGGGCAGCGGTCTTCGACAGGCCCCGCAGCGCCCACTTGCTCGTGGTGTAGGCAACGGGGTAGTGCGCTGTGAGCGCGGCCGAGGAGCCGACGTTCACAACCGACGCCCCAGGGGGCATCAGCGGAGCAAGGTGCTGTATACCCAGCAGTGGTCCGTGGACGTTGACGGCGTGGACGCGGCTCATGTCCTCGCTGGTGACCTCGTCCAGCCGGGCACGCCAGGTGATGCCGGCGTTGTTGACCAGACCGTGGACCGTCCCGTAGGTCTCGCGCAGGTAGCTGGCGAGGTCGGCCCAGTCCTCGGCCAATGTGACGTCGAGCCGACGTACGTTCTCGCCGCCATGCACATCGGTGGCGACGACGGTGGCGCCCTTGCGCGCCAAGGCCGCGGCCTCGGCAGCGCCCTGCCCCCGTGCCGCTCCGGTGACGACGATGACTTTTCCTGCGAGCCTTCCGCTGCTCACGGCCGCTCCCGGTCGCGGCGCCGCGCGCGGGGCAGCTGGACCGGAGCCACGCCGGGCGTGATGCGAGTGGTGAGCGACCCGAGACCTTCCACGGTCAGGGTGACCGTGTCGCCGGGCCCCAGTGGCGACGGGCTCTGTTCGCCGGAACGGCCCCATAGTTCGGCCAAACAGCCGCCGTTGCCGCAGGTGCCCGACCCCAGGACGTCGCCGGCGACGATGCGGGTGCCGCGCGAGGCGTAGGCGGCCATCTCCTCGAAAGTCCAGCTCATGTTGGACAGAAGGTCGTTGCCGACCTTTGCACCGTTGATCTCGGCGGTCAGCGCGAGGCGCAGAAAGCCTTCGCTGTCCCGGTGGGGCTCCAGCTCGTCGGCGGTCACCAGGTAGGGGCCGAGAGTGGAGGCGGTGTCCTTTCCCTTGCACGGTCCGAGACCCACCTGCATCTCTGCCGACTGCAGGTCCCGCGCGGACCAGTCGTTGAAGATCGTGTAGCCGACGATGTGGTCCTGCGCCTGTGCCGGGGTCAGGTCACGACCGTCCCGTCCGATGACGGCTGCCACCTCCAGTTCGAA
Source organism: Streptomyces globisporus (assembly GCA_014649555.1). Classification (GTDB taxonomy): domain Bacteria; phylum Actinomycetota; class Actinomycetes; order Streptomycetales; family Streptomycetaceae; genus Streptomyces; species Streptomyces globisporus. The sequence goes on from BMTG01000002.1 coordinate 45,664, forward strand.
GTCGAGTACGGAGGATCCGGGAGGCATGGGAACGTCGTCGTGGGGGCCGAACACCGCGTGCGGGTTGGTGAAATAGAAGGTGGGTGCCTCGTACCACTGCTCGGGGACGCCTGCTTCGCCGCTCACGGACCGGCGTACGCCTTCCACATGTTCTTCGAAGGTGACGAAGTCCCTCACGGACGACGGCTGCAGAGGTGTTAGGAGACGCACCTGGGAGACGTGCGGGCCGGGCGGCACGTCCTGGGCCACCGCCGCGGCGGCGAGCAGGCCGGCCAAGCCCCCGGTTTCACGAATCAGGTCGGTCAGCGAGGTGACGCCCGGCAAGGGGAAGAGTGTGCCGTCGTCTTCCACTACGGCGACACGCGGGCGGTGGCGGTACTCGAAAGCGGCGAAGCGCATGATGCGGCTCCAAGAGGGAGGGGAAACGAGGTCGAATACACGAAGCGCCGTCCTGGACACGCCAGGCGAGTGGCGGGCCTACGGAGCGGGCTCAGGGCCGGACGCCCTCGGCCGGGAGCGCGGAGGCAGGAGTCGGAGCGGGACACCACTCCCGCGTTCCCGGAGACAACACAGGCCGGAGGCTAGACCGGTGGGGCGACGAAGCTGCCGCGGTCGGGGTCGTTGAAGGACTCCTTGGCGACGAGCTCGTTCATCGGGTTCGCCGTGCCCCACTGGTCGGCGACCTCGGGCTGGGAGAAGTCGTAGACGTGGGGGTGCCAGGTGTCCTCGTCGAGTTCCTCCAGTTCGGTGGTGTACTCGACGGTGTTGCCGTGGGGGTCGAGGAAGTAGGTGAACGTGTTGTCACCGGCCGTGTGCCGGCCCGGGCCCCAGATCTTGGTGAATCCGGCACGGGTCACTCGCCCTGAGCCGCGCATGTACTCGTCGATGCCACGCATCTCGAAGGAGATGTGGTGGAGCGATGTGTGCGGCCCCTTGGCCAGTGCCATGGAGTGGTGCTGGCTGCTGATGCGCATGAAGTGCATGACGTCGCCCATGTGGGGTGAACTGAGCGTGTCGGAGAGCCGGAAGCCGAGGTGCTGCTCGTACCAGGTCCGGGTGCGCTCCAGGTCGGGCGAGTTGAGCACGACGTGCGACAGCTTGACCGGGATCGCCTCCTTCTCCTCGATCTTGCGGTGCCGCCGGACCTCGACCTCCGCGGAGACCTCGATGGTCCGTCCGTCGACGTCGAAGAAGCGGAAGCCGTAGCCCCCTCCAGGGGTGCTGACGGTGCCCGGCTGCGAGATCAGTTTCACGCCCGTGGACAGGAGCTGTTCGGCGAGCGTGTCGACGTCCGCCGGAGTGGCGGCGCCGTAGGAGACGAGGTCCAGGCGCTTCTCGTCCGCCTTGCGCAGCCGGACCACGTACTGCTCCGGGCTGCCCTCGGCGGCGAGGAAGGAGATGCCGGAATCCTCGGCGACCTTGGTGAGTCCCCAGACACCGGCGTAGAAGTCGAGCTGTTTGTCGTAGTCGGGCACGGCGAGGTCCACGTGCCGAAGGTGGGTCAACAGGCGGCTTGTGCTCATGCGGGTTGCCTCCTCAGGCGGGAGAGATGTTGAGCAGTGCGGCGGCGTTGCGGCCGCGGATGGCGTCGAGATCGGCTTCGTCCAGTCCGGCGGACCGCAGGGCGGCGACGGGGTCGGCCGCCCCCATGTCGAAGGGGAAGTCGGAACCGAGCAGCACCCGGTCGGCTCCTGCGGCTCGCACCAGTGCCCGGAGCACCTGCGGGTCGTGCACCAGGGAGTCGAAGTACAGCCGCCGCAGATAGCTGCTCGGGAGGTGGGCGCAGTCGGCGGACGCGTCGGTCCGGGCGCGCCAGGCGTGGTCGCTGCGCCCGATATGGGTCGGCAGGTAGCCTCCGCCGTGCGCCGCGATGATCTTCAGTCCGGGATGCCGGTCCAGGACTCCGGAGAAGATGAGGTGGGACAGGGCGACGGCGTTCTCGGTGGGCTGGCCCACGGTGTTTGACAGGTACCACTGGTCAAGACGCTCGTCGAGCGTGCAGCCGAAGGGGTGCAGGAAGATGACGGCGCCCGTCTCCTCGACACGCGTCCACAAGGAGTTGTAGGCGGGATCGGACAGTTCCCGACCGGGAGCGTGGCTGGAGATCTCCACCCCGGCCAGGCCCTGTTCGAGGGCGTGATCCAGTGCTGCGACGGTCTGCTCGGGGTGCTGGAGGGGTACCAGGCCGAGGCCGCGGAGCCGGTCCGGTGCCTGGGCGCAGTGGGCTGATGTGGCCGCGTTGGCGAGTCGGTAGACCTTCTCGGCCGTCGGGGCGTCGGTCCAGTAGTGGTAGTGCGAGGGTGAGGGGCTGACCAGCTGGACGTCGACGCCCTGCGCGTCCATGGCGGCCAGGCGTTCCGTCACCTCGGTCAGACGGGGCAGGCGGTCGCGGACCATCGGACCGCTGACCGCGAGAGCGGCGGGACCGTTGCGCCGGGCGTCGAGCTCCTTGGACAGCGCGTACCCGGGCTGATCGGCCAGGAGAGCCTCGACCTGGGGAAGCAGGACGTGGGCGTGCACGTCCACGGTGGGGGCGGTCACGGCAGCTCCCTGAGCATCGTCATCGTGCGGGCCATCAGCCCCGGCACGTCGGCGTCCCGGACGTGGTCGAGCTGCCACTGGCCGATCTGGACGGACGCCTCGACGACGGGGCGAACCCGACTGATCCGCCGCTCGTAGTAGGCCTGCAGCAGTTCCCCGTCCCAGACTTCGGCCTCGGTCAGCAGCTGTGCGAGCACCCACGCGTCCTCCAGCGACAGCGCGGCGCCCTGCGCAAGGGTGGGGGGGCAGCAGTGGGCTGCGTCGCCGACGAGGACGACGCGGCCGCGGTGCCACGAACCCTCGACCAGCAGTCGGTCGAACCAGGTGTAGTTGACCTTGGACGGTTCGGTGATCGAGGCGGTGATGGCCGGCCAGGCACCTCCGTACGTGGAGGCGATCTTCCGCATCTCCTGCGCGTACGACTCGGGCGGTATGGAGGCGCGGTCCCGGTTCCTCTCCACCACGTACGCGTACAGGGTGGTGTCGCTGGTGGGGCAGTAGCCGGCGATGAAGGCCGCGCCGCCGTAGGCGAGGTCGGTGCGCTCGACTCCGGCGGGTCTCGGGGCGGCCGCACGCCAGATGGCCATGCCGGTCGGTTCCGGCTTGTCCGTGATGCCGATCTGTGCGCGCGTGGCCGAGCCCAGTCCGTCGGCGGCGACGACCAGGTCGTAGCGGTGCTTGCTGCCGTCGCTCAGGCGGACCGAGACGCCGGTGTCGTCCTGATTCCCGATGGTGGCGGTGGTACCCAGACGGACGGTCGCGCCACTTGCACGGACGGCCTCGATGAGGATGTGCTGCAAACGCGGGCGCTGCATGCCCACGGTTGCCGGAAGGTCGTCGCCGCCGGTGCGCAGGTCGCGCTGGACGTGCAGGACGGTGCCGTCGGGGGCGGTGATCCCGACCGAACCGAACGCGAACCCGGAGGCCTTGACCTCCTCCCAGACGCCCAGTTCGCGCAGCACCCGCAGGGCGTTTCCCTGGAGGGTGATGCCGGATCCGGCGGTGGCGTTCCAGTCGTCCTTCGCTTCGACGAGGTCGACCTCGATTCCGGCGCGGCGCAGCAGGATGGTGACGGTGTTGCCGGCTGCTCCGCCTCCGACGACCAGGACCTTGCGAGGTGTGCTCATGGGGAACTCCCTTGTTCCTCGGGCTGTGGGCCCCGGGACTACTTGACGGCGACGGGGTTGACGGGTGACCCGACGGCGCCGGTGATGGGCAGGGGTGCGGCAGTGAGCCAGAACTCGTAGACGCCGTCGGCCGCGCAGTCCTCGGCGAGAGCCTCCAGGTCCCACATCTCGCCGATGAGCAGGCCGATGTGAGGGATGACGACTTGGTGCAGTGGCTGGAAGGCGTGGTCGAACTCGTTGGGCCGTACCTCGAAGCCCCAGGTGTCGGTGGCGATCGCGGCGATCTCGCTGCCGTGGAGCCAGAGCGCGGTGGTGAAGGAGAGCCCCGGGGCAGCGCCGCCGGCATAGTCTCCCCAGCCGTCTCGGCGCACGCGGGCGAGCTGCCCGGTTCGGACGAGGACGATGTCGCCGCGGCCGACCGTCACCGCGTGGGCTTCGGCGGCGGCCACCAGGTGATCCTCGGTGATGGCGAACCCGTCGGGGAGTTCACCGTCCTCTCCGGCCGTCCGGCCGACGTCCAGCAGCACGGCTCGCCCGGCGATGTGTGGCGCCATGTGCTCGATGCCGGTGACCTGGTCGCCGTCGGAGGTGACGACCTGCTCGGCCGGCCGGCCGTTCCACGCCTTGCCGTGGTCGAAGATGTGGCCCAGGCCGTCCCACTGGGTGGAGCACTGCAGCGGCATCGCGATCACGTCGTCGGCGCCGCCGATGCCGTGGGGAAGTCCCTGGTTGCCCAGGGCTGCGTCCGTGCCGGTGTCGAGCATGGTGTGGACCGGGTTGGTCCGCCGCCGCCAGCCCTTCTGGGGGCCGTTGATGTCGAAACGCTGGGACAGGGAGAAGCTGACGCCTCGCCGTATCAGGGCCGCGCCTTCACGGCGCTTGGCCTCGTCGAGGTAGTTCACGGTGCCGAGGCGGTCGTCCTCGCCCCAGCGGCCCCAGTTGGAGCACTGCTCAGCCGCTTGAGCGACCGCGCCCGCGGGATCGGTGCGGTTCATTTCCCCTCCGCGACACATCGGGTGCGCTGGGCGCCCAGTCCGGAGATGGAGGCATCCATGACGTCGCCGTCGCGCAGCAGGCGCCCCCAGTGCATGCCATTACCGGCCGGCGACCCGGTGAGTACGAGGTCGCCGGGGAGCAGGCGCGCGCTCTGGGAGGCGTACGCGACCATGCGCGCCACGTCGAAGATCATGTCCTTGGTGGACTCGTCCTGCATGACCTCGCCGTTCAGCTTCAAGGTGAGCTGCAGGTCGCCGGTGTCGCCGATCGATTCGGCGGGCACGATCCACGGCCCCAGGGGGGTGAAACCGGGAGCGTTCTTGCTGCGCAGCCAGTCCGTTCCGATCTGTGGCATGTCCCTGCGGAAGACGGTGGCCCGGTCGGTGAGGTCGTTGGCGATCGTGTAGCCGGCCACGTAGTCCAGCGCCTCCTGAGGGGAGACCTGGTAGGCGGGGCGGGCGATCACCGCGGCCAGCTCCAGTTCCCAGTCCGGCTTTGCCGCCCACGCGGGCAGCGTGACGTCGTCGTTGGGGCCGGAGATGGAGCTGGGCAGGCCGATGAACATGTACGGAAGATCGTCGGCGGCACGTCGGTCCATGATCTCGGCCGCTTCGGCGCGCGCCTCCTCCTCGGAGCGCCCGTCGGACGGATCGCGGTGTGCGACGTGCAGGTCGATGACGTGCTGGCGGTAGTTGGCGCCCGACTGGAAGATCTGCCGCGGTTCCACGGGAGCGAGGACACGGAAGTCGGCCAGAGGACGGCGGGGCAGTCCCTCCTCGGCTGCGAGATCACGCAGCAGCGGGAGAACGGTCGGCCACTGCTCCAGCAGGGCCCGCATGGTCAGCGCCGGGTCGTCCAGGGCCGTGCGCAGGTCCAGGACCTGACTGTCGCGGTCGACAAGAGCGGGGAAGGCAGGGCCGTCAGCGGCCGAGAGGGTGCCCAGGGCGAAAGGCCCGGCAAATGAGTCAGAAGCGGATCGAGGTTTCACCGGCATGTCCTCCTGGTTGCGGTGGGACTAATCTGGACCCGCTTCCAGCAATCAGGGAAATCGATTATTCGGATCACTACCATTCACCAGGCAGATAACCTCTGGTGGCACCGCACGTGAAGGGAAGCCGTCCCGTGAACCTGGCCCGTCTCGACCTCAACCTCGTCGTGGCCCTCCGCGCCCTCCTCGAAGAACGCAACGTCACCAAGGCAGGGCAGCGTGTAGGGCTCAGCCAGCCCGCGATGAGTGCCGCACTGGGCCGGCTGCGGCGGCACTTCGGCGACGAACTCCTGTCCCGCGTCGGGAGCCAGTACGAACTCACCGCGCTCGGCCAGGTCCTCCTGGACCGCACCGCCACCGCATATGACGTCATCGAACGGCTCTTCGCCAGCCAGGCCGCCTTCGACCCGTCCACGGAGACCCGCGAGTTCCGCCTCGTGGCCTCCGACTACGCCGTCGACGTCTTCGGCGTCGAACTGGCCCGCGTCATCCACGAGGAGGCCCCGGGAATCCGGCTGCGCTTCACCCGCACCCCCATCACCGTCGTCGATGACACCGCGAGCCTGCTCAGCGCCACCGACGGGCTGCTGATGCCCCACGGCGTCATCAGCGACTTCCCCGCCACCGATCTGTACGACGACCGTTGGGTCTTCGTCGTCGCCGACGACCACCCCAGCATCGAGGACCGGTTGACCCGCCAGGACCTTGCCCGGCTGCCCTGGGTCACCTACCAGCGCACCTATGACGCCCCCGCCGTACGCCAGCTCGGCATGCTCGGCATCGAACCGCGCGTCGAGGTCTCCGTCGACAGCTTCCACGCCCTTCCCGCCCTTGTCGCCGGGACCCGCCGCATCGCACTCGTCCAAGCCCGCCTCGCCCGCCTGCTCGCCCCTATCGCGGCCGTACGCGTACTCGATCCTCCTTACGAGGCGGTGCCGCTGCGCGAAGCGCTGTGGTGGCACCCGGTCCACACGCATGACGCCGCCCACATCTGGCTCCGTGAAACCGCGGCCAGGGTCGGTCGGCGCGTTGCCGATGCGGAGGTCTGACCCCTTCGCCTGTCGCGAGTGGTCCACAGGCTGGGCGTGAGACCTCGCTCCGCCACCATCCAGCTGATGGATGGCACACATCGTGAACACTGATGCCGCAAGGGGTGGGCAGCGCGTTCACCGGCACGCATAGTCGAGGGCACCTCCGCCCCTCGTTCCACGCCGCCCCGGCCAGACGGGCGGCAGGACCAGGCGCAGCTCCCTTCCCCTTCGCGCGCTCTGGAGTGCCGCCATGCCAGCGTCCCTCGCCCCGCCGTCATCCGACCATGCCGCAGCACCCGTCGGTCGTCTTCCAGCCGCTGTGCTCATGGCCGGCAGCTGCCTGCCCGTCCTCGGGGCGGTACTCCTTGCCCCCGTACTGCCGCGCATACAGGAGCACTTCGACCACGTCCCCGGTAGCGCGGCCCTGGTCCCTGTCGTCCTGACCGTCCCCGCGCTCGCGCTTGCCCTGCTCGCCCCGTTCGCCGGCGTCATCGTCGACCGGCTCGGGCGTAAGCGGCTCCTCGTCATCGCCACGGCGCTCTACGCGGTGTTCGGAACCGCTCCTCTCTGGCTGGAGTCGCTCCACGCCATCGTCGTCAGCCGCGTACTGGTCGGCGTCACCGAAGCGGCCATCATGACCGCCTGCACCACTCTGATCGGCGACTACTACAGCGGCGAGGTACGCGACCGCTACCTCGCCCTGCAGACCATGTGCGCCTCAGCTTCTGCCACGGTCTTCTTCGTCCTCGGCGGAGTACTGGGAGCGGCTGACTGGCGTGCTCCGTTCTGGCTGTACGCGGCGGGTCTGCTCGTCGCTCCGGTGATGGCCCGCGTCCTACCGAAGCCTGCCCTCCCGCAGAAGGAACAGGGGGCATCCACCCGGTCGGTCCAGCACCCCTTCCCGGTGCGCCGCATGGCCGGGATCTGCCTTCTCACGGTCTTCGGCGCCGTGGTCTTCTACACGGTCCCCGTGGAGATGGCCTATCTCCTGGATGATCTCGGCATCGACTCCACCAGCACCATCGGTGTCGTCACCGCGGTGGCCAGCGCCGCCACCGTCCTCGGTTCCGTCATCTTCGCCCGGCTGCCCCAGCACCGACGTCTCCAGCTCCCCGCGCTGTTCGCCTGGTGCGCTTCCGGCTTCCTCCTCATGGGCCTGGCCGACAGCCTCCCGCTGCTGATCACCGGAGCCGTCATCAACTGCGTGGGCACCGGCATGCTTCTGCCGTCGCTGGTGACCCGCGCCATGTCCAGGCTCGGATTCGCCGACCGCGGCCGCGGCATGGGCCTTTGGACTGCCGCCTTCTTCCTCGGTCAGTTCCTCTGCCCCCTGGTCCTGTTGGCCGGCAAGGGCGCCGTAGGCAGCCTCGCAGTCGCCGTCGCCGCTCTCGGTGCCGCCACCGCCATCACCGCCGCCCTGCTCCTCCCGGCAGCACGCCGGAACTCCACGGACGCAGAAGTGACGACGGGCGACCGGTAGGCGATGTCATCAGCCAACAGCGGTGTCGACACGCGCCAGGCATGGCACCGTACGTCCACGCCGGTCGCCAGCGTCCCGTGAACATCGACGTGAGCCGTTCCTTTGGCCGTCTGCTCGGCGAGCAGGCGGCCCCCAGGCATGTCCGCTGGACGTCTGGCGGCCCCCTGTACAGCGCGGGCGTCAGCGGCCGCACCTCACTGGCTGACCGAAGCACCGCAGCGGATCAACGGCTAGGGGAAAGGCCCCCGTTGACGCCGGGCGCGGAACTTCCCCGAGCCCCTGACGGCACGTGCGGCCGGCAAGGTCCGAGCCGGCGCGAGGCCGGGCAGGGGGCGGCGGCCTCTTGGGGACTGTTCCTACGGGAGACTCGGTGTCGCCGTGCTGCGCCGCACCACCAGCCGTGGGGTCATCGTGGTCCGCATGGCCCGGTCACGTCGGCCTTCCACCCGCTCGATCAGCATCCGCGCGGCGGCCAGGCCCATGGTGTGCCCTGCCTGGTCGACGCTGGTCAGCTGGACAGGGGCGAGCGAGGCGATCGCGGTGTTGTTGTAGCCGACGAGCGAGATGTCCCCGGGGATCGACAGACCGAGGTCGGCGGCGGCTCGGTAGATGCCGAGGGCTGCTACGTCAGCTCCGGCCAGGATCGCGGTGGGCCGCTGCGCACCGGACAGAAGTGCGAGACCGGCTGCGTGGCCGCCGTCGTCGGAGTAAGCGGAGTGGTGTACCCGCGCCCGGTCGGCCAGTCCGTGCCGGTCCATCGCCTGGAGGAATCCGTCGGCCAGAGCGATCTCCGGAGGTCGCTGCCAGCGTCCACTCCTGCTGCCGGGCGCGGAGACGAGGGCGATGTCACGGTGGCCGAGTTCGACAAGGTGGTCCACCACCAGCCCCGCCCCGACATCGTCCGCGTCGATGACGGAATCGTGCACGTCAGAGCTGTCGTGGTGTCCGATGACCACGGTAGGCGTCGTTGCCGCCATGCTCAGAACTTCGGAACGCGGGGTTCCTGGTGCGATGAGGACCAGCCCGTCCATCTGGCGGTCCACCATGGCACGGATGGTCCGGGACTGCTCGTCCGCACCGAACCCTGCCGCGCCGATCAGCACCGTGTACTCGCTGTCGCTCAGCTCCTCGCGGATGCCGTCGAGGACGTCGGCGAAGAACGCGTTGCGGACGTTGTCGAGCAGGACACCGATCGTGTACGTACGTCCTCGCATACCGCGGGCGGCCGCGTGGGGGCGGTACTCCAACTCGGCCATGGCGGCCCGGACCCGCTCCTGCATGCCCGGGCTCACGCCGTAGGCGTTGCGCATGACCTTGGATACGGCGGCGGTGGACACGCCTGCATGTCGGGCGACATCGGTGATCGTCACCCGTTTCGTGTCTCTGGGCGAGCTGTCCGCAGCCACGAGAACCTCGTTTTCCTCACAGTTGGTGTAACGGTCTACACGCACGGCCACCAGGGGACCAGGTCATTCGGCCACGCAAAGCCGATGTTACGCGCCTGTGTCTTGACGACGCCAGAGAGATGGCGTCATGGTGTGACCACCTCGAATGGAGAACGTTCTACACGACTCCGTTCTCTCAGCGGCCGCCCCACCGCCGCCCTGCGCCTGCTCGGCGCCCCCTCTCCTTCACGATCCCTGGGAGTCACCAGTGCCCCATCGCATGATCCGCGCTCGCCGTACTCGCCTGACCCTCTTGTCGGCCGGGGTAACCTCCCTGGCTCTTCTGGCTTCCGCTTGCGGCGGCGGTGGCACCTCCGCGGCGCCCAAGGAGTTCAAGTACCTCAGCGTCACCGAGAACACGACCACCAGAACGGCACTGACGAAGCTTTCCAAGGGCTCCTGCAAGGCCGAGAACGACACCCTGCCGCTGAAGGTCGAAACCGTGCCTCAGGCGAGTCTGGACCAGAAGCTCCAGCTGCTCGCCGGCCAGGACGCGCTGCCCGCCCAGTTCGCCGCCGGCAATGCGCCCGCGCTCACCAAGCAGCTGGCCGAGTCCGGCAAGGTGGCCAACCTGGATCTCGAACTCGAGCGGCTCGGCGTCTTCGACGATCTCGAGCCCGCTGCCGTCTCCACCATCAAGGCCCTGTACGACGGCAAGGTGCAGACGCTGCCCTACGAGTACAACATCGAGGGAATCTTCTACAACAAGAAGATTTTCAAGGAGAAGGGTATCGAGGTCCCCGGCACCTGGGACGAATTGATCGCGGCCTCGGACAAGCTCAACAACGAGCGCGTCCAGCCCTTCGCCGCCTCCGGCCAGCAGGGCTGGCCGATCACCCGCCTCATCAGCGGGTACCTCTACCGGAGCCTTGGCCCCGGCGCCCTGGACGACGTGAACACCGGCCTCGCCCAGCTGACCGAGCCCGAGTACGTCAAGGCCGCCGAGGAGATCGCTGCCCTCGGCAAGAAGGGCTACTTCGGCAAGGGTGTCGGCTCCATCGACTACGACACGGCGATGAACCAGTTCCTCACCGGCAAGTCCGCCATGTTCTACATGGGCAGCTGGGCCCTGGCCAACATCTCTGACCCCAAGCAGAACAAGGTCGGTGCCGACAACGTCGGCTTCATGCCTTTCCCCGCCGTCACCGGCGGCGCCGGCTCCGCCGACCAGTACCCCTCCAACGTGGGCCTGGCCGTCACCCTCGGCTCGAAGAACTTCGACAAGAAGACCGACGCCTGGGTGCGCTGCATCGCCAAGAACTACGGCAGCACCGCGCTCAAGGACCACGGCTCCATCTCCGGCTTCAAGGTCAACACGCCGGTCAAGGACGCCAACGAGGTCACGACCACCGTACGCAAGACGATCAGCTCCTCCCAGCAGAACGTCCTGTGGTTCGAAGCGTTCTTCAGCACCAAGGCGACCACGGCCAGCCAGACCAACGCCGCCGGACTCGTCACCGGCAGCGTGAGCCCCAAGCAGTTCATGGAGACCGTCCAGAGCGCACTCAAGAGCAAGTAGAGCCCGGCCGACGGGCGGCTCGCCACCCGGCGGGCGAGCCGTCCCCCCGATGCCTGGCCGGCCCTCCACCTGAAACGAAGTGGACACCACTCATGCACCGCGTACTCGGTGACCGCAGGGCGATCATGATCCTGCTCGGTCCCGCACTCCTCGTCTACACCCTGATCATGCTCGTCCCCACGGTGTGGTCGCTCGGGTACTCCTTCACCAAGGGCAACTCCATCGACGGCTTCACCGGCAACGGTCTGGCCAACTTCACCAGGCTCTTCTCCGACCAAGCCGTCCACGACGCCCTCTGGTTCACCGTGAAGTACGCGGTCCTCGTCACCGTCGGCCAGGTCATCGCCGGCTACCTCCTGGCCCTGCTCTACGTCTTCTTCCTCAAGAAGGCGTCCGCGCTCATCCGCACCCTGGTCTTCTTCCCGGTCGTCCTGCCCACCGTCGCCGTCGGCCTGCTCTTCCAGAAGTTCTTCCAGGTCGCCCCCCAGACCGGCCCCGTCAACTCCCTGCTCAACACCTTCGGCCTGGAGTCCGTAGACTTCTTCGGCAGCGCGGGAAGCGCCTTCTGGGTGCTGGTCAGCATGGACATCTGGCGCTCCATGGGCTTCTACGCCGTACTCCTGTTCGCCGGCCTCGTCGACATCCCCGACGAGGTCCTCGAATCAGCCCGCCTCGACGGCGCTTCCGGCCCTCGCCTCATTCGCCATATCGTCCTGCCGCTCTCCCTGCCCGTCCTCATGTCCTCCTTGATCTTCAGCATCAACGGCACCCTGAAAGTCTTCGACTCCGTCGTCGCCCTCACCAACGGCGGCCCCGGAACCGGCACCACCCCGCTGACCCTGTACATGTTCCAGACGTCGTTCACCTACAGCGAGTACGGCTACGGCAGCACCATCGCGCTGCTCCTCACCGTCGTCTGCCTTCTGGTGAGCCTGGCGGTCTACCGCGTCTCTCGACGCGACATCACGGAGGGCTGAACGTCATGGCCATCGAAACTGCCCTCAAGCCCGCTTCCCCCGGACACAGGCGCACCAGACACCAGAACCGCAACTCCGTCCGCAAGGCGAGCGGCCGTCTCTGGATCAAGATCGCCGTAACCTTCCTGCTGGTCATCGAGGTCTACCCACTGATCTGGATGTTCCTCACGTCGCTGAAGTCCAACAGCGACTACCTCAACAACTCCACCTGGAGCCTTCCCACCACCTGGGAGTGGGGCAACTACACCGAAGCCTGGACCACAGGCAACATAGGTCTCTATGTCCAGAACAGCCTGCTGGCCGTCGTCCCCACCCTGGCCCTCATCCTGCTTCTCGGCACCGCGGCCGGATTCGCCCTGCAGATCATGGTCTGGAAGGGCCGAAGCCTGACCCTCCTGGTCTTTCTCGCAGGAATGATGGTTCCGCCGCAGATGATTCTGCTGCCCCTGTTCACCGTCTATTTCCAGGCCGGCCTCTCCGGGACCCTGTGGCCGCTCATCCTCACCTACACGGGCACGGGCCTCCCGTTGACCGTATTCATGATGGCCACCTATTACCGAACCGTGCCCCGAGAGCTGTTCGAAGCGGCAACTCTCGACGGGGCCGGGATTCTGCGTGCCTTCTGGACCATCAGCATGCCGATGGTTCGCAACGCACTGCTCACGGTCGGGCTGGTGCAGTTCTTCTTCATCTGGAACGACCTCCTCATCGCCCTCACCTTCACCAACAGCCAGGATCTGCGCACCATCCAGGTCGGCCTGCTGAACTTCACCGGCGACTTCGGCGCCACCCAGTACGGCCCGCTGTTCGCGGCCATCTGCATCAACGTTTTCGGCACACTCGTGATCTACCTCTTCCTCAACCAGAAGGTCATGAAGGGCCTCACTTCAGGAGCGGTCAAGGGCTGAATCACCCCTCCTCACTCCCGAGCACACGAAAGGTCCCTTCCTTGCAGTCCCTCCAGCCCTCCCCGGTGCGCTTCGAGCATCTGCCGGACGGCCTCGGCATCGGTACCAACTCGCCCCGCCTGTCCTGGACCTCCGCGCCCGAAGCCGGAGATCAGCACGCCTACGAAGTCGAGCTTCGCCGAGACGACCGACTCCACCGCACGGGCCGTATCACCGCATCCGACCACCTGCTCGTACCTTGGCCCGACGAACCGCTCAGATCACGCGAGCGCGTCGCCGTGCGCGTGCGCACCTGGTCGACGGAAGGCGGCGCGCCCTCGCCGTGGAGTCGGCCCGCTGTCGTCGAGGCCGGCCTGTTCGAGCCGGGTGACTGGACTGCTCTCCCCGTCGGTGCCGCCTGGCAGGAGGACCCTGCAGCCGAACGCCGCCCGGCCCGCGTCCGTAAGCACTTCCAAGCGGACGACAAGCCGGTCGAGCGCGCCCGGCTCTACATCACCGCCCATGGTCTGTACGAGGCGGAGATCAACGGGACCCGAGTCGGTGACGAAACCCTGGCACCCGGCTGGACCGTCTATCAACATCGTTTGCGCTACCGCACCTACGACGTCGCCCCCCTCCTCACCTGCGGCACCAACACCATCGGCGCCTGGCTCGCGGACGGCTGGTACCGCGGCAAATACGGCTTCGACGGCGGCACACGCAACATCTACGGCACCGACCAGTCCCTCATAGCCCAACTCGAGATCACCTACACCGACGGAACCAGCACGGTGGTCGCCACCGACCACACCTGGCACGCCGCCTTCGGCCCCATCCTGACCAGCGGCCTGTACGAAGGCGAGACGTTCGATGCCCGGCTGGACGACCCGCACTGGGCCGCTCCGAGCGCGCCCCAGGACAGCTGGACACCCGTACGGGTCGGAAGCCGAGACCCCAGGACACTGGTCGCGCCCGAAGGTCCCCCGGTCCGGTGCACCCAGGAAATCGCTCCTGTGTCCGTCACCCGCACCTCCGACGGCCGACACCTGCTCGACTTCGGGCAGAACCTGGTGGGCCGTCTACGGATCACCGCGGAGGGACCGGCCGGCGCCACCCTCACCTTCCGGCACGCAGAGGTCCTCCAGAACGGAGAACTCGCCACCCTCCCCCTGCGCGAAGCGCACTCCACGGACATCCTCGTCCTGCCGGGCAACGGTCCCTATACGTGGGAACCTCGCTTCACCCTCCACGGCTTTCGCTATGCCGAGATAAGCGGCTGGCCCGGCGAGCTCGCCCCGCATGCCGTAACCGCGCGCGTCCACCACACGGACATGCGTCGCACGGGCTGGTTCGAGTGCAGCGATCCCCTGGTCAACCGCCTCCACGAGAACGTCCTGTGGAGCATGCGAGGCAACTTCGTCGACATCCCGACCGACTGCCCTCAGCGCGATGAGCGCCTTGGCTGGACCGGAGACATCCAGGTCTTCACCCCCACCGCAAGCTTCCTCTACGACTGCGCCGGCATGCTCAACTCCTGGCTCACCGACGTGGGCAAGGAACAGCTCCCGGACGGCACCATCCCCTGGTACGTGCCGGTCATCCCCGGCAATCCGATGTGGACCCCGATCCAGCCGGGAGCCGCCTGGGGAGACGTCGCCACCCTCACCCCCTGGGCCCTGTACCAGCGCTTCGGTGATCTCGAACTTCTACGGCGTCACTACCCCATGGCCAAGGCGTGGGTCGACCTCGTCGAGAAGCTCGCCGGCCCCGAGCGACTCTGGGACACCGGGTTCCAACTAGGGGACTGGCTCGACCCGGCCGCCCCACCGGATGACCCCGCCGCCGGCCGCACCGACCGCCACCTCGTCGCCACCGCCTACTTCGCCCACTCCACCCGGCACCTCGCCCGTGCCGCCCAAGCGCTGGGCCGTACAGGCGAAACAGATCGGTACGACACACTCGCCGACGAAGTCACCACGGCGTTCCGACGACGCTACGCCCAACCCGACGGCCGCCTCTCGAGCGACAGCCCCACCGCATACGCCCTCGCCATCGTCTTCAACCTTCTCAAGACCACACAGCGTGTGGCGGCTGGCGACCGTCTTGCCGAACTCGTCCGCCAGGACGACGCGCGCATCGCCACAGGCTTCGTCGGGACCCCTCTCATCTGCGACGCACTGACGGCTACCGGCCACCTCGACAGCGCCTACCGTCTGCTCCTGCAGACCGAATGCCCGTCGTGGCTCTACCCCGTCACCATGGGCGCCACCACCATCTGGGAACGCTGGGACAGCCTCCGCCCGGACGGAACCCTCAACCCAGGCGGCATGACCTCCTTCAATCACTACGCTCTCGGTGCGGTCGCCGACTGGCTCCACCGAGTCGTCGGAGGCATCGAGGTCACAGCGCCGGGCGCTGCCACACTTGCCTTCCGACCCCGCCCCGGCGGCGGCATCACGTGGGCCCGCACCCGCCATGAGACGCCCCACGGAACCGCCGCGATCTCCTGGCAAACCACTCCGGCCGGCATCAAAGCCCAGATCACCGTGCCCCCGAACTGCACAGCACTTGCCGAGCTGCCGGGCTACGCAGCCCAAACTCTCGGCCCCGGCACGCACATATTCCCTCAAGGAAATAGCAGAATCGACTGAGTAGGCGCCGCAAAAGTTCCAGGTACCCTTGCTCGTGCCCGGCATGACTCCACCTTTCATGCCGGGCATTTGCGTACCTCGAAAAGGTCACCTGCATCCATGAGGCCGATGGCTGTCATCTAAATTTCGTATGAATGCTTCACCAAAGCGTCAGCCAAGCAGTTGAGAAATTCCTCACCCTGCCGAAATTTTGAGCATCCGCGCAGATCAGGGACGGCTCAGTGAATTCACGATGCCTGAGGGGTTGACCAGAAACACTGAGAGCCATAGCTTTCCGAATCACACAAGGCGCTCAACCGTCGAGCCCTTGAAAAGTCCTCGGTAAGGGTCGCGGGACGCACAAACCCGCCCAGGACAGTAATTCGGATAAATCCTGACCGGCGAATTATCCGCCGGATGGCAACACCGACGTCGACGGGTCCCCACCCCGCCGCCCCACTCCTCGGAGAGCCGCCGTGAACCGACGCACCTTCCTGTCCTCCGCCATCGCCACCGCACTCGCCGTCAGCATGGCCCCCACCGCCAACGGTCAGGCCATCGCCGCGACCGATCCCCGCGCCTTCGACCGCGCCGACGCTCTTCTCGCCCGGATGTCCGCTGCCGACAAGGACGCCCTCATCCGGTGCGACTTCGCGGCCCTCAGCCACCTCGGTATCCCCGCCCTCACCATGGTCGACGCCTCCGCCGGGCTGCGTGGCGAACAGAACGTCACCGCGTTCCCGGTCCCCCTCGCCCAGGCCGCCACCTTCGACGAGGACCTGACGCGCCGTATCGGGGTCGCCATCGGCACCGAGGGACGCGCCAAGGGGTACAACAGCCTCCTCGGGCCGACCATCGATCTGACGCGGACCTGGCACTTCGGGCGCCAGGCCGAGAGCCTGGGAGAAGACCCGTTCCTCGCGGGCCGCCTCGGCGCCGCCCTCACCACCGGCATGCAGAGCCGTCAGGTCACGGCCACGGTCAAGCACTTCGCGGCCTACACCCAGGAAGTGAACCGCTTCTTCAGCGACACCCTGGTGTCCGACCGCGCGATGCACGAGATCTACCAAGCGCCCTTCCGCCGCGTCATCGCGGCCGCGCCCACCACCTCGGTCATGATGGCCTATCCCAAGATCAACGGGACCTTCGCCACCCAGAGCCCCACCCTCTTCAACGACGTCAAGTCCCGTCTCGGCCTTCAGGGTTACACCGTCCCTGACTTCTGGGCCGGCGACGACCAGGTAGCTGCCGCCAAGGCGGGCATGGACCTCGCGGGGCTCGGCCCCGGCGGCGTCAAGCTCGTACCCGGTGAGGTCGCTCGCAGCGTGTCCACCGCACGGCTCGATGATGCCGCACGCCGCATCCTCGTCACCATGTTCGCCAACGGCCTCATGGACAACCCGGTCCCGGCGCCGGCTCAAGACGTCAGCACCGCCGAACACAAGAGCCTCGCCCACGAAGCAGCCCTCGCCTCCACCGTGCTGCTGGCCAACCGTTCCTCAGCCCTGCCTCTGCCCACCAGGCTCAGGTCGCTCGCCGTCATCGGGCCCGCCGTAACTGATGCGCTCACCGGCGTCGCCGGCTCCACCTACGTCGACCCTGGCACTTGGACCACTCCCCTGCAGGCCATCAAGACCCGCGCCGGCAGCGGCATCACCGTCACCCACGCCCAAGGCACCACCGGCGACGTCCCCCTCAGCACCGTTCCCTCCAGCGTGCTGCGCACCACCGGTAAGGCCCCCGGCCTCACCGGCCGCTACTACGCCTCCCCCGAGCCCACCGGCACACCGGTCGCCACCCGCACCGACACTGTCATCGACTTCACCAGCACTCCGGTCGACACCCTTCCCGCAGTCTGGTCCGCGACCTGGTCAGGCACGCTGACCCCGACGCACAGCGGCCTGCACCGCTTCTCCCTCCTGGCCGCGGGCACCGCCACCCTGAAGATCAACGGCGTCACCGTAGTCACCGGATCCCGTGGCACACGACGTTTCTTCCTCGGCACGTACGACTATCCCCTCCAGGGCACCATCGACCTGGCCGCGGGCAGAACCGTGTCAGTCGAACTCACCTACAGCAACGCCACCGCCGACCCCGGCACCAGCGGCCTCACCCTCGGCTGGCAGCCCGGATCCCTGATACCTGCCGCCGTCCAGGCCGCCACCAAGGCCGAGGCCGCCGTCGTCTTCGTCAACCGCATCGCCGGCGAAGCCATGGACCACGAACAGCTCACCCTCCCCGGGGACCAGAACCAGCTCATCACCGCCGTCGCCGCCGCGAACTCCCGCACCATCGTCGTCCTGAACACGGACGGCCCCGTCGCGATGCCCTGGCTGAACGACGTCGAGGCCGTCATCCAGACCTGGTACGGAGGCCGCGGCATGGGCACCGCCCTCGCGGCCGTCCTGTTCGGCGACAGCGACCCCTCGGGCAGGCTGCCCATCACCTTCCCCACCGACGCCTCTCAAGGCCCCGGCACAACGACGGCGACGTACCCGGGCAAGAACGGCACCGTCTCCTTCGACGAGGGAACCGCCATCGGCTACCGCTACTACGACACCAAGGGGCAGCAACCCAAGTTCCCCTTCGGGCACGGCCTCTCCTACACGACCTTCGCCCACGGCTCCCCCGAAGCCTCCTACAGTGCCGCCAGCAGGACCGTGGCCCTCTCCGTCACCGTCACCAACAGCGGTAACCGCCCAGGCACCGAGGTCGTCCAGGTCTACGCCACCCTTCCCACGGCCGCGGCCGCCGAGCCGCGCCGACTCGTCGCTTTCCGTAAGACGAATCTCGCACCCGGAGCCAGCCGGCGTCTCACCTTCACCATCCCCACCGACGACCTCACCGTCTGGACGTCCGGAGCGTGGGCCTTGGTCCCCGGCCTCTACACCTTCGCCACGGCACGCCACTCCCGAGCCATCACCGCGCAGAGGAACCTCACCATCGGCTGAACTGGCAGGAGAGTGACGGGCAGGCAGCAGGGGGCGAGCCGACAGGCCATGCTTTGGCCTGCGGTCCCATCAGCCCCCGTGGAACGTCACGAGACGACCATGGGGGCAGCCCCGCAAACTACCCTCTCCCACGGCTTTTGGCGTATTTCTCCGCTGCGAGAGCGTCGTCCAGGACCGCGACGTAGGTCTGCGGCGGTGTTGACTCCGGCGTTCCGGGGCCGCAGCCGCCCGGACATGCTCGCCGGTGTTGGCCAGGTAGCCCGCGCCAGCGGGAGGTGCCGAAACCGTTTTGCTCACCCGTGGGTAATCCGTCATCTTGCGCTGTCGGGGCCGCCACAACTTCGCGGACTCCTCAGCCGTCTGCCGCCCCGAGCCGCGCCCGGCTCGGGGCGGCGACGATGGACAACACGCGGCGTCAGCCGCGAGTCGTCAGCCACCTCATCTGCGCCTGCTCGTGGTGGAGGCCGCCACCCTCGTGGTCGTTGAAGTCGGTCCTCCGGCCTTCCCCAGTGCTCGTGGACAGTGAGTGCAGCACCATTGACGCTTCAACGACTTCGTCCGG
Organism: Streptomyces globisporus; assembly: GCA_014649555.1. Taxonomy (GTDB): domain Bacteria; phylum Actinomycetota; class Actinomycetes; order Streptomycetales; family Streptomycetaceae; genus Streptomyces; species Streptomyces globisporus. Next base: position 64,798 of record BMTG01000002.1, read on the forward strand.
GACCGGTCCCCGGCAGTCGGGCGGCAGATGGCTACCATCACCTGACTGGCCATCAGGAAAGTCAGCAAGAGGTCAGCATCGATCCGATTGGACCCTGACACACAAGCTCAAACACGAGACTCGATGCGCCTCCTCTCACACCCCATAGACCCCCGAGCACCCTGCACCAGGACGGAGGGCGGATCGGGGCCCAGCATGGCGGTCGCCAGTGGAAGCACGACCAGCCCGCCTATAGGTTTCCGCAGGTCAGCGCACTCGTCCGCGTGGCTTCAGCGGGGTCGTGGGCAGTTCCGGGGCGGGCAGGCGGGCACCGTCGTAGCCCCGCACCTCGCCGAACCGCGAGCCCTTCTCCCAGTCTTTTCGCGCCTGTACGATCTCCTCACCGGACCGGGCGATGAAGTTCCAGAACATCACGAGCTCCTCCTCGAAAGGCTCGCCGCCCAGGAGCATCAGACCGGCGTCGGAGACGGCGCGCAGCGGCAGTTCGGTGCGGCCGCAGCCGAGGTAGAGCATCGAGCCGGGCAGCACGGGGACGCCGTCAACCTCGGCCTCGCCCGACATGGACAGGACCGCGTACTCGAAGTCGGGGTCCAGGGGCAGGCGGGTTTCGGCGCCTCCGGTCAGGGAGAGGTCGGCGCCGACGATCGGTGTGTACGCCGTACCGGGCGAGGCCGCTCCGTCCAGTTCGCCGAGGATGACGGTGGCGGACAGGCCGGGGGCGGTGACGACGGGCAGGTCCACATGGTGCTGGAAGTGCGGCTCGACGTGGCGGTGCGCGTCCGGAAGGGCCACCCAGAGCTGCGCTCCGTGCAGAAGCCGGGCGTGTTCCTTCGGGCTCTCCTCGGAATGGCTGATGGCGCGGCCCGAGGTCATCAGGCCCAGTTCTCGGGGGCGTACCGTCTGCAGACTGCCCAGGCTGTCCCGGTGGAGCACCTCCCCCTCGTGGAGCCAGCTGACGGTCTGGAGGCCCATGTGCGGATGCGGCGGGACCTGCATGCCCGGTTCGTCGGCGATGTCGTCAGGACCGTAGTGGTCCACGAAGGCCCATGCGCCCACCATCCGCCGGCCGAGGTTGGGCAGCAGACGGCGGACCTCGGTGGACTCGCCCAGCGGGACGCGGCGGGGAGCCAGCAGTTCACGGACGGGCTCGGCGACGACGAAACCCCGCCCGCCGCAGACGGAGGGCGTGGCCTGGCGATCGAGATTGCTCATGGCGCTCAACCTATTCCCGTAGCGGCGTGGCGCACCGGGTCCCACGCCAGAATTTTAGTGGAATGTTCAACCAGTGTGCGGTGTTGTCATGGCTGAACGTACGGCGGGGCGGTCCGGAGAGGGTCCGCTCCACACGAAGGAGGACACGTGAGCGAGACCGAGACCTACTACGAGTTCGGCACCGCCGCCGACCGGTGGGACCGGGCGCAGATGTTCTTCGAGGCGAAGGAGTACCTGACGGCCGCGCGGATCCTGGGCGGACTCGTCGAGGAGGTGCCGGAGCACGTCGCGCCGCGGCTGCTGCTGGCCCGCTCCTACTACCACTCCGCCCGGCTGGGAAGGGCGGAGGAGGAGCTGCGGCGGATCCTGGAGCTGGACCCGGTGGAGACGTACGCGCACCTCATGCTGGGCCGGACACTGGAGCGCCAGGGGCGCAGCGCCGACGCCGCACCGCACCTGCGGACGGCCGCGGCCCTCACGGGCGATTTCGGCCCCGGAGCCGAACGCTCCTGAGCCGCCGCCCCGCGTCATCTGCCGGGCCCGCACCCTTCGGTGCGGGCCCGGTCTCCTTTACCCGCCGGTACGGGCATCGGACAATGGGATCTCCAGGACGAAGGGGTGGGGGATGAAGGGATCAGGGAGCGCCGCGTTACGCCGGGCGCGGACGGCCGCGCTCATCGGGCTGGCGGTGGTGGTCTCGGCAGGCTGCTCCGGCGGTGACGGCGGCGGGACGAAGGGGGAGGCGGCAGAGCTGCGTGTTCGTCCGCCGGGGGTCCACAGCTGGACCGCCGAGCCGTGCCGCCTCCTCACGGGCGCACCGCCCGCCGAAGGCTTCACCCTCGGCAGCGCCACCGACTCCGCCTCCCCCGAAGCCCGGGAGGACATCGGCGAGAGCGGCGGCCGGCCGCTCTACCGGCGGACCGGCTGCCTCGCGGATCTCAAGGCCCCGGACGGCTCGTTCTGGAAGCTCAGCGCCACGGCGTCGGTGTACGAGGACTCCGAGCCCGCCCGCCACGCCTACCGCGTCAAGGAGGATCTCGACCGCGCCCACGGGCGCGGGCCCGAGAAGGTGCACGACACCGCCTACGCGCTACCGGCCGACGACCGGGGCCGCCCCGGCCGCACCCTCCTCCTGTGGAACGGTGACCTGGTGCTCACGGTGTCCGCGTACGCACCGCACGGCAGCACGGAGCGCGAGGTACGGAAGGACCTCGAACAGATCCTCGGGAACGCGGCCCGCCGCATCGAGGACGGCCTACGCGACCACGACGCCCCCTCCCCCGCCCCCTGATGCCAGGCCTCCGGAGCTCCTGAGCCCTCGCGCCCTACGCCCCGAGGTCAGGCCTCCGGGTCAGGCGTTCGCCACCCGGTCGAGCCACTCCTTCATCAGCGCCGCCTCGGCGGTGCTCAGCCCCGCCCCGTGCTCCTTCCGCAGGAGGGCGCTCAACCGGGCCGCCGCCGTGGGGACTTCGGCGTCCGCGGGTGCGCTCGGCGACTGTTCCCGCGGTGGTTCCGGAGTGAGCACCGTCGCGTACAGCGCGTCCCGCACCCGGCGGGATACCTCGATGTCGTCGAACGTCGCCGGGCGGGACACCAGCATCAGCGCCACGCCCACGTTGGCCGACATGATCATCTGGGCGGCCAGCTCGGGCGCGACGCGTATCCGGCCCTGGGCGGCGGCCCGTTCGAGGTCCCCCGTCAGGATCCGGTGGGACTCCAGCGCCGCGGCGGGCGGTGTGCGCATCGCCGGCGAGTTCATCAGCCGGTAGAGATTGCGGTTGTCGAGGGCGAAGGCGACATGACTGTCCCACCCTCGACGCAGGTCCTCGACGGCGTCCGTCGTCTCGCCGCGCTCCCTCTTCGTCGCCAGGTACTTCTCGAAGCCGTGGTCGACGACGGCCGACAGCAGTCCTTCCTTGTCGCCGAAGTGGCGGTAGAGGGCCGGTGCGCCCACCTTCGCGGCCTCGCACACGGCGCGCGTGGAGATGTCGCCGTCGGGCGATTCCCTGACCAGGGTGGCGGCCACTTCCAGGATGCGTGTCCGGGTACTCGTGCTCACCGGAGGGACGCTATCAAGCGGCACGGCGGCCCTCAGACGATGCCGCCGTTGGCCCGCAGCACCTGCCCGTTGACCCAGCGGGCCGGGCCGGCGAGGAAGGAGACCACCTCGGCTATGTCCTGCGGGGTCCCCAGCCGTTCCAGCGGCGGCTGGGCGGCCATCCGTGCGACGGTCTCCTCGTCCTTGCCGTCCAGGAAGAGGGCGGTGGCGGTCGGCCCCGGAGCCACGGCGTTGACCGTGATGTCCCGGCCGCGCAGCTCCCGGGCGAGGACCAGGGTCATGGCCTCGACGGCGCCCTTGGTCGCGGCGTACGCGGTGTAGCCGGGCAGGGCCAGCGACAGCACCGAGCTGGAGAAGTTGATGATGGCCCCGCCCGCGCGCAGCCGCCGCGCCGCCTGCTGGTCGACGACGAACGTGCCCCGGATGTTGGTGCGGTGCATCCGGTCGAGCGTGTCGAGTTCAAGTTCGGCCAGCGGGGCGAGTGCCATGACCCCCGCCGCGTGCACCACCACGTCGATCCCGCCGAACGCTTCCTCGGCGGCATCGAAGAGAGCGGCGACCGCCACCTCGTCGGCCACGTCCGCCTGCTGGGCGATGGCCTCGCCGCCCGCGGCGGTGATCGCGGCGACGGCGGCTTCGGCCTCGGTCTTGTTGCCCGCGTAGTTCACGATGACCGCGAAGCCGTCGGCGGCGAGCCGTTCGGCACTCTCGCGGCCGATGCCCCGGGATCCTCCGGTGACCACGGCCACCCGGCGAGGGGCGGATGTCGATGCGGTTGCGGACTGTTCGGTCATGGCATTGCTCCTGGCGACTGGGGTCGCGGCCGTTCCGTGAAACCCGACGGAATCAACGCTAACACCAATGCGATAACGACGCTACCTCTCGATCGTAGCGATGCTAATTAACATCGCTACCCACCTCCGCACCCGCCCGCACCCGCCCGCACACGACAGAACCCGCCGGATGCTCCCCGGCGGGTTCTGTCATGCACGTCTGTCACCACGTGCGCGCGTCGGCACGCGCGGGCTCAGCCCACCGCACTCGCGGTACGCGGCGCCGCCGCACGGGCGGCGGGAGTCAGAAGCCGCTCGGTGAGATAGCCGAAGACGATGCCGAAGGTGCTCCACAGCGTCGCCTGGACCGCCAGCGTCGAGAGCCGGAACTCCCACAGCAGGCTCGCCGGGAAGTCCTTGCCCACCTCGTCGAAGGAGGGCAGGAAGGCGTAGGCGAGACCGATCAGCAGGACGAAACCGGCCACGACCGCGATGCTCGCGTTCCAGTTGCCCAGGCGGGGTGCGAGCCGCTTGCCGATGATGACGGCGGCGACGGCCAGCAGCACACTGAGGGCGACCATCAGGAAGAACAGGGTGGTTCGCTTGCCGATGGTGTCCGGGTTGCCGACGGCGGGCGGGTTCGCCGGGTACTTGAGGAACGGTACGACGTAGACCGTGAGCAGGGCGGCGCCCGCGATCAGCGCCGCCGTGGCCCGGGGGCCGAAGTCGCCGATACGGCCCAGCGCGTAACAGAACACGAGCGCGGCGATTCCGCCCACCGCGACGCCGAAGACGAGGACGCCGGTGGCGAGTCCGCCGGTGGCCTGCATGGTGCGGCTGACCAACTCCTCGCCGCCGCCGTGGTCATGGCTGTGGGCCTCTTCCAGGGCGATGGCCGCGTCCACCTGGGACTCGCCGAGGAAGTAGGCGACGACGAGCGCGAGCGCGCCCGCGATCAGGCCCGCGAGCATGCCGCGCACGAGCAGGGCTCTGACAGATATGGGGTTCACGATGGTTTCCTGATTTCTCTTGCTTGCCACTGCCGGGCGCATCCGCTGACTCCCCGGCGGATGTCTTCTCCGGCGGGGCCTGGTTCCTCAGGTGTCTCAGTGGCAGGGGAAACCGAGCAGGTGGCGGCCGTCGTGAACCCACTCGTGGACGCCCTCGCCCGAGATGAGTGCGGTGGCGCCCTGTTCGGCGCCGACGAAGTACAGCAGGACGAGCATGAGAACGCCGAAGAAGACCGCCCACGGGGCAAGGGCCTTCGCCGAGATCGGGGTGATCCCGGATGTCCCCGTCGCGGAAACGGCGGACTGTGCCATGGCAGAACCTCCTGTGGGAACACGCGTCCCTGTTGTGGTGCCTCAGACGAAGGTGGCGGGTCTGACTTCCCGCCCGAAGGCGGGTTCACAGTGGCGCGACCGTGCCGGATTCTCACCGGACTTCCGTCCCACCCTCGTCATGGTCGACGAGACCATACCGCCTGTACGCAGGCGCCGCCATGGTCAAATGTGCAGCGTCACGGAGGGCGGATTCCTTGGGGCGACAGGGCTGTGGGGCCCCTGATGCGGGATGGAAAGCAGGGACATGACAGTACGGGTGATGTTGATCTCACCGGCGATGAACGCGGCGCTGCGGGAGGCGCGTTTCGACGGCGACTCCCCCCTGGACCGGTCCGGCCGGGAGCGTGCGCGGGCCGCCGCCGGTGCGGTGCCGGAGACCGGGCTCGTCCTCAGCGGCCCCTCCGGCCGGTGCCGCGAGACCGCCGAGGCCCTCGGCCTGGCGGCCCGGACCGAACCGGCCCTGGGCGGCTGGGACCTGGCGGACTGGGCCGGCCGCCGCCTCGACGAGGTGGCCGCCGCCGAACCCGCGGGGGTCGCGGCCTGGCTCGGCGACCCGTCGGCGGCTCCGCACGGCGGCGAGTCGCTGTGCGACCTGGTGACCAGGACCGGGGCGTGGCTGGATTCCCTCGGCGGACCGGACGCACCCGGTGCGAGCTTCCTGGCGGTGGCTGAGGCCGCCGTCGTCCGGGCGGCGGTCGTCCACGGCCTGCGCCTGCCGACGGAGGCGTTCTGGCGGCTGGACGTCGCCCCGCTGACGCTGACCGGACTCAGCGGCCGCTCCGGCCGGTGGAATGTGGGGCTCGGACGCCCGCTCACCCCTCCCCCGGTCGGCTGACCGGTACGGCCCGGCGCTCACCGGCAGGCCACCACCCCTCACGGCCGACCGGCCGTCACATTCCTTCGCTCTCCCGCCAGTCGGGGCGGACCAGCACCGCCGTGGCGACGATGCCGTCCTCGACCCGCCAACGCCCGTGCAGCGTCGTGGGCAGGGCCGCATCGGTGAGCAGCAGACGGGCGGCGAAAGTGCCCTCGGCGGCGGTGGGTCCCTGGGTCCCGTCGCCGCTTCCTGGACTGTCGGTGCGATGGAACGTCAGATCCGCCTGGACAAAGTCGAGTTCGACACCGGTGACCGGATACCAGGTCTTGAAGACGCTCTCCTTGGCGCTGAACAGGATGCGGTCCCAGTGGATTTCACCCGTGCCCTCCGGCGCGGGCGGACCGATCCGCTCGCGTTCGGCGGGCAGGGTCACCAACTCCTTCACGCCGGTGGGGAGCGGGGCGTGCGGCTCGGCGTCGATGCCCAGTGACAGCACGTCCGTCGCGCGGGCCAGCGCGGCCGCCCGGTATCCGACGCAGTGGGTGAGGGTGCCGACGATTCCCTCGGGCCACAGAGGTTTCCCCCGGTGACCGTGGAGTACGGCCACGGGTGGCAGGCCGAGTCCGGCCATGGCGCGCCGGGCACAGGCGCGGGCCGTCGCGAAATCGTTCCTGCGTTTGGCCACGCTCTTGGCGATCAGCGCCTCCTCCTCCGGGAAGAGGGCTCCGTCCGGGACGGTATCCGCACGGGTGGCGGCCGAGGAGACGTCGGCGGGCAGCAACAGCTCGATCACGCGGTGCCTCCGGGGGTGCGCGGCTGTGCGGACGGTCCGGCCCCGGCCTGTTCCGGCGGGGCGGGCTCACCCTCGTACGGGAGGATCTGCCGCAGCAGCCCGCGCGGGTGGCCCCGCTCGCGCCACTCCCGGGGGTAGCCGATGGAGACCTCCTCGAAGCGCACTCCGTCGTACCAGGTCGTACGGGGGATGTGGAGGTGGCCGTAGACGACTGCGGTGACGTTGAAGCGGCGGTGCCAGTCGGCGGTCAGTTCGGTGCCGCACCACTGGGCGAACTCCGGATACCACATCACCGACGTGGGTTCACGGACGAGCGGCCAGTGTCCGGCGAGGACGAGGGGTATCTGCGGGTCGTGCTCCGCGAGCCGGCGGCCCGTCTCGGCGACCCGGGCGCGGCACCAGTCCTCCCGGGTCGGATAGGGGTCGGGGTGCAGGAGGTACTCGTCGTTGCAGACGATGCCGCTCTCGTGCGCGACGGCGAGCGACTCCTCCTTCGTGTGCGTTCCTGGGGCGCGGAAGGTGTAGTCGTACAGGAGGAAGAGCGGCGCGATCGCCACCGGCCCGTCGGGGCCCGGCCAGAGCGGGAAGGGGTCCTCCGGAGTCGTCACCCCGAGCTCCCGGCACAGCTCGACGAGGTGGTCGTAGCGGGCCTGGCCGCGCAGTTGGACCGGGTCCTTGGACACGGTCCACAGCTCGTGGTTGCCCGGCGTCCAGATCACGTGGGCGAAGCGTTCCGCGAGGAGCCCGAGCGCCCATCGGATGTCCTCGGGCCGCTCCGCCACATCGCCCGCGACGATCAGCCAGTCCGCGTCGGACGTCGGCTGCAGGGACTCGACGATCGGCCGGTTGTCGCTCACCGCCGCGTGCAGGTCGCTCACGGCCAGCAGACGGCCCCGGCCCGGCTGTGGGGATCCGTCGCCGGGGGCCGGTGCACCGTGCGGTGCCGGGTCGCTCGGAGGAGTCATGGGCTCTGGTTTCCTGATCTGTCGGCGGTCGTCCGGCTCCGTCCGCACGGTGGGGAGCCCCTGAGGACGTAGCCTCTCACGCTCCCCGCCCGGAACTCCCGGGGTTTCGGGCGCGGCCGCGTCGGCATCCGGGAGTCCCGCAGGGCGGGCATCGTGCCGTCAGTCGCCCTGTATGCGGCGGGAGTTCAGTTCGTTCACCGCTCCGAGCGCGTCGCCGATCGTCGTGTAGTCGACGGCGATGAAGGTGACCGGGCTGCCGCGCTCCGCCTCGCAGGCCCGGGTCCGCTCCAGGACCCAGTCGCGGGCGTTGACACGACCGGCGTCCAGGCGGCTTCCGCCGGCGTTCGTGATGAAGTGGTTGAGCAGGAAGAGCTGCTTGCCCGTGCCGCCGCGGTTGGGAGCGCAGGTCATGTCGGAGGGGCTGCGGAAGGCGAACGGGGTCTCCATGCCGTACCGGTAGAAGTTGCGGTACCAGGGGGCCGGGCCGTCGGCCTTCTCGGCGAACACCACCAGCCTGCGGTCGCTGTCGATCATCTCCTCCAGGGTGGGCCACGGAGCGTCCGGGTCCGCGTCGGGAGTGTGCAGGAGGTCGTCCAGGCCGGCCGCGTGGAACGCCTTTCCGGTGTCCTCGGGGCTGATGTCGTCCTGGACGATGAGCGTCACGATCTCGGTGGGGTGGGCGCGCAGCCACTCGCCGATGTCCTCCAGGGCCGGGACCAGCTCGATGGCCCCGGCGCGGCAGACACCGTGACAGAGCCACAGGCCCTCGCGCGACGGATTGGCCTTGTCGATGGCGCCGGTGATCAGGCGCCGCTGCTCGGGGGTGAACTCCGGGGAATCGAGCCGTGCGGCGATGTCCTGGGGGGTCTCCCAGCGGTACGTGTCCAGTTGGAGGGCCCGGACCCCCGTGTTGAGCTGGGTGGTGATGTCGGGGTCCTGCAGTGGGCCGATGAACCGGTCGGCGGTGGTCGACATGGCGTTGTGCGAGGTGAGGTAGGCGGCTTCGTCGTAGCGCAGGTCGCACAGGCGGCTGCTGCCCAGGCACTGGCGGGGCGCGGAGGGGCCGAACACGGGTGGCACGACCAGGACGCCGGCCAGCGCGGCACAGGCCACTCCCGCCGCCGTCGTCCGCACGGCCGTCGGGGTCGGCGTCGGCATCCGGTCGGGGCGCACCAGCAGCACCCAGCCCGCGGCTGTGAGGAGTACGCCGCCGACAAGGGCCGCGAGCGCGGCGCCAAGTCCGGTGGTCACCGCCTGGTTCACGGCGTTGCGCTGGAGGTCGTCGACGAGCGAGGTGACGCTCGGGGTCCACGAGGACGGTGGGGCGAACAGGCGCCCGCCGGTGATCAGCCGGGCCAGGAGCACGGCCGCACCGGTCAGGACGCCCGCGCAGGCGAGCGCCTGACCAAGCCGTATCAGCCTGCGGGCGGGGGTGACGGGACCGGTGAACCAGAGGATCACGAGGGCGGCGAGCGCGAGGGTGAGGGCGAGGGCCTGGACCAGGGTGAGGAGCCTGATGGTGTCGCGGGCCTCTTCCAGGGCGCCGAGGTCCGCCCCGGCGGCGGTCAGGGTGCCGGTGAGATCCCACGTACCGTCCTGGAGGGTGGTACGGAGGTCCGCGGCCGCGCTGCGGGAGCCGTCGGAGAGCGCGGCGGCGGCGGTGGCGGCCAGCGCGGTCGACACGTCTCCTTCGCCCAGTGCCACCTCGATCTCGGGGCGCAGCGCGGTCCGCTGCTGCTCCGGTACGGCCGTGAGGAGGGCGTCGGCGGCGCGGTCGGCCTGGTCCTCGGTGAGCGGCAGCCTGGGCAGCTCGGGGGCCCGGCCCTCCTTGAGGTCGTCGAGCCCCGAGGCCAGGTCGGCGGTGAACCGTTCGAAGTCGGGCTGGTCCCGGCCCTGGACATGGGCCACCAGGTCGCCGAAGTAGACGCGCGCGAGATCGGCGAGGTTCTCCAGCACCGGGGCCAGGTCGACGGTCAGCCGGAGCTCGTCGCGGTCGCCGCGCAGATAGCCGGTCACCGCCTCGATCTGCTGGTCGGTCAGGGCCCGGACCGTGGCGGGCGGCAGCACGACCTTGATGTTCGACGTCACCAGCGCCTCGGGCACGGGCAGCTGGGCGAGCAGATCGCGGGTGACGGGCGAGATCTCCGGGTCGACGAGCACCTCGCCGTAGAGGCGGTCGTAGGCCGACTCCTCGTCCAGCACCGCCTGGTAGAAGCCGGGTGAGGCGACCGTGGAGCGAACGGTCGCGGTCAGCGCGACCGTGCTCACGCACAGGACGGCGAGGAGGAAGGCGAGCACCGGCACGAGGCGAACGAAGCGGCGCGCGGGCGAGGGGCCTCGCACGGGCCCGAGCGGGTTCGCGATCGGTTCGGCGCTCACCCACCCAGCCTATGCGGAATATCAGCTTTTATGCATGAATGATGAGAATCAGGAGCTGAGGAGCCCGCCGTGCACCCCGTCCACCTGGCCGTGCTGATGACGAGTCACGACCACCGCGCGCGGACGCTGTCCGCGTTGCGCGCCCTGGAGGAGCAGCGCGGTCTCCCCGTCTGGACGACGCTGGGTGTGCATCTCGTGGACACCGGCAGCACCGACGGTACGCCGGAGGCGGTCCGGCTGCGCCATCCGGCGGTGGAGGTCATGTCGGTGGGCGCGGACGTCTCCCGCAACCAGGCGCTGCGCATCGCGAGCCGGAACAGCCGCAGCGGCGGCGGGGGCGGCGGCCCGCTCGGCGGCACCCCGGGCGGGCCGAGCCACGCATGGACGCATCAGCTGTGGCTCGACGACGCCGTGGAGCTGTTCCCGGATGCCCTCGCGACGCTGTTGCGCACCTCGGAAGCGGCCGGTTCCGAGGCGGTCGTCGTCGGCGCGGTGCGCAACGCGTACGGGGACACGGTGTACTCCGGCCGGCGGGGCCGGTCCCTGACGCTCGTCGAGCCCGGCGCGCACCGGCCCGAGCGCTGCGACACGTACGACGGACGGGTGGTCCTGGTGCCCCGTGCGGTGTACGACGTCGTCGGCGACCCCGACAAGGTCTTCCGCCACCGGATGGGCGACTACGACCACGGCCGGCGCGCGCGACGGGCCGGGGTGGCCGCGTTCGTCGCACCGGGCCATGCCGGTGAGTGTGTGGGCAGGCCGGCTGCTCCCGGGAGCCGGGAGCCGGGGATCGGCGTCCGGGAGGCGCTGCGCCGGGTGACCTCCGTGCGGGAGCTGCCGCCGCGCCAGTGGTGGGTGTACTGCCTGCGGCACACCTGGCCGTGGGCGCCGTATCTGATGGTCTCCCCGTACGCGCGCACCGCGGCCCGCGCGACGGTCGGGCGGCTGCGGGGGTGACCCCGGTGGGCGGGCGGTGTCAGCCCCGTTCGGCCGCGGCCGTAGCGGTTTCGGCCACGGGTCGGCCGGTGGGCGGAGGCGGGACGGTGGGGTGCCCCGCGGCGGTCCTGGCGGCGGCGGAGGCGCCCTGGCCTGGAGCCGAGCCCTTGGCGCCCGGTGCGGAGGCCGCGGCGGGGATCGTGGCGTCGGACGCCTCTGTGCGCCGGGCGGCGGCCGTACGGGGCGGGGTCGAACCGGACGAAGTCGTACGGGAGTGAGTCACGCCGGTCGAGGCCGTACGGGGTGGGGTCGTACGGGAGGAGCCCGTGCGGGGCGGGGCGTGCGCCGGGATCCTCAGCAGGGCGAACACCGCGGCCGCCGTCCCCGCGAGCGGCAGGAGGAGGAACGCGGGGTGCAGCAGCTCCGCGTACACCAGGGCCCCGGTCGCCACGGGCACCGCAGCCCACAGCGCGGTCAGGACCGCGGTGCCCGGCACGGTGACACGGACCCGGCGAAGGCGGTGCGCGATGTGGTCATCCGCGTCGCGCAGCGGGGAACGCGCCGCGCGGCGGCGTGAGATCAGGACCAGGGCGCTGTCGGCGAGGGCCACCGTGGCCAGGGCCGGCAGCGCGGCCCACGCGGCGCGGCCCGACGGGGCGGCCGCCTGGATCAGCGCGCCGGAGGCGGCCAGGGCGAATCCGGTGAACTGCGCACCGGCCGCGCCGAGCCGGAGGCGTGCGGGGTGCCAGGTGTGGCGCAGGAAGCCGGCGAGGCCCGCCACCAGGGTCGTCGGCAGCAGCGCGAGAGCGGGGTCTCCGCCGACGAGGGCGCAGGTGAGCAGTCCGGCGGCGGTGACCAGTCCGACGGCGGTGAGCAGCCCGTCTGCGTGGTCGAGCAGGGCGAAGGCGTTGGTGACGAGGACGATCCAGAGCGCGGCCAGGATGCCCGCCGCCGGTGAGAGCCCGGCCAGGCAGACGACGAGGATCGCGGCGGCGATCTGAACGCCGAGACGCAGGGCGGCCCACAGGGGCTTCAGATCGTGGACGAGACCGAGGGCCGCCACGATCCCGGCCCCGGCGAGCAGCCCTCCGACGGAGCCCGCGGCATCGTCCGCCGCACCGAGCCACAGGGCCACGCCGGTCGCCGTGCCGACACCGAGCACGGCCGTCGCGCCGCCCGTCCTGCGCAGTGCCTCGGCCCGTGGCGCACGCCCGCCCGGTTCGTCCGGGACGTGGGGGCGGAGCGCCACGCGGCGGGCACTCCTGGCGAGTGCGACCGTGATGAACAGCGCGGCCACACCGGAGGCGATGATCCCCAGCACGTTCACCTGCCCTGCCTTTCCTCGTTCGTGACCTGCCGCCCGGTCCCCCGCCGGTGGTGGGTCGGGGGACACAGGACGCCACCCGGGTGGCGTTTCTCCCCAACCTACGGGCCAATGCCCCGATTCACCCTAAATAACACGAAAAGGGCAAGGTATTGTTCTGCTGCCCGCTCGTGGGGTGACATGCCTCGACCGGCCGGCGGACCCCAAGGGGGCGCGGATCTACCGGAGTTGGGAGGCACTGGCGGCGGAGGGGCCGTCAGCCGCCGGAGCACCGTTCGGCGTTGCGCTCGGCGGCGGCGTGCCACCAGCGCGGCGGGGAGGGTGCGGTGATCACCAAGGTGGGCTGATCGGGGTGCAGGCCCAGGGCGTGCAGCGTGGCGGCGTCGACCCGGACGGTGTACCAGCCGCGCCAGTGCCCGTCCGCGCCGATGCCGCAGGCGAGATCGCGGCGGATCAGCTCACCGGCGAAGGGCATCCAGTCGATGCCGCGGTCACGCAGTCAAGCGCGGAGGGCCGCCGGGGGCCGCGGGCAGCCCGGCAGGTTCTCGTACGACACGACCGACACCCACGCGGCGTCCGTCCCGCTCTCCCTCTTATCCGTACGCATGGCGTCGAGCGTAGCCGTCAGCCACCGGCGCGGGCGCCCCGGCCGTCCACGAAGGTCCGGACGATCTCGATGTCCCCGATCCGGGAGGGGTCCACGCGGTGCGGGTCGTCGCCCAGCACCACCAGGTCGGCGCGCATCCCCGGCGCGAGGGCACCCGCCGTGTCCTCCCAGCGGCAGGCGTGGGCGCCGGCGACCGTGTAGGCCCGCAGCGCCTCGTCGACGGTGACGGCCTCGTCCGGGCCGACGAGACGGCCCGAGGTGGAGGCGCGTTCGACCATGAACTGGATCGCGCGCAGGGGTGAGCCGTCCGTGACGGGGCGGTCCGAGCTGCCGACGAGCGCGACGCCGTGGTCCAGGAAGCCCCTCCCCCGGTACATCCAGCCGGCCCGTTCCTGTCCCATCACGGTCGCGTAGTCGTCGCCGAAGTAGCGCAGGAAGTTGGGCTGGACCACCGCGCTCACACCCAGCGCGGCGAACCGGGGCAGCTGGTCGGGGCGGATCAGCCCGGCGTGTTCGATGCGGTGGCGCGCGTCCGTACGGGGCCACAGCTTCTGGGCCCGTTCCAGGGCGTCCAGGGCGAGGTCGGCCGCGCGGTCGCCGATGGCGTGGACGGCGAGCTGCCAGCCGGCGAGGTGGCCGTCGACGATGAGGGCGGCGAGGCGTTCCGGGTCGTCCTGGAAGCGGCCGACGTTGTCGCTCGTCCCCTCGTACGGGGAGGTGAGCGCCGCCGTACGGGCCATCATCCCGCCGTCGGTGTAGATCTTGAGCGCGCCGAGCGACAGCCAGTCGTCGCCGAATCCGGTGCGCAGGCCGAGGTCCAGGGCCTGGGTGAACCCGTCGTCGGCGTGTGCCGCGCGGGGGCGCAGGGTGTCGCCGGAGGCCATGAGCTGGACCCGCAGGGGCAGCCGGCCGCGGTCCCGGAGCAGTTGGTAGGCGCCCAGTTCGACGGGGCTGTGGCCGAGGAGCCCGCCGCCGATACCCGCCTCCGCGCAGGCGGTGATCCCTTCGTCCAGGCAGGCGCGGGCGGCGAGCTCGATCGCGTCGGCCAGCTCCTCCTGGGAGTACGGGAGCCGCAGCCGGCGGGCGGTGGTCATGGCACTCTCGGCCAGGAAGCCGTCCTCGTGCGGGGTCCCGTCCGGCAGCAGGTCGAGCACCGCGGTGTTGACGACGCAGGCGTGCCCGGAGTCGTGCATCATGAAGACCTTGCGGCCGTGGCTGACCGGGTCCAGATCGGCGGCGGTCAGATGCCGGCCCAGGGCTCGCTGGTCATATCCGGCCACGTCCACCCAGGCGCCGGGAGGGGCGGGCAGCCGGGCCGCCGCGTCCACCACGGCGAGGATGTCCTCGATCCGTTCGCACGGGGCGACGCTCGGGGTGCGGGCCTTCAACCCGGCCCAGGCGAGGTGGACATGGCTGTCGATGAAGCCGGGGAGCACGGTCGCCCCGCCCAGGTCGACGGTCTCGCGCGCGGGCAGGGAGGTCACGGCGTCGTCCACGCCGACGATGCGGCCACGCCAGATCCCCAGGTCGTGGGCGACGGGATGACGGGGGTCCATCGTGAGGAAACGCGCGTTCGTCAGCCTCGTACAGAGCATGGGAGATCCCTCCCCGTCGCGTTCGGACCCACGGCGCGCGGCCGGAGAGCGGGCCGGGTCAAGTTAACCCGCCCGCCCCTTCCTGTCGACGTCAGGGTGTGTTTCCGGCCGTCATCGGCTGTCAACCTCCCTGTGAATCATGGACCGTTGTGATCTTAGGTAAGCCTTGCTTTACTGAAGCGCCGGTCATCGCTTTCCAAGGAGGCACCTTCATGCGGGTCGTCATGTTCGGATACCAGACCTGGGGCCATCGCACCCTGCAAGCCCTGCTGGACTCCGAGCACGACGTGGTGACCGTCGTGACCCATCCCAGGAGCGAGCACGCCTACGAGAAGATCTGGAGCGACTCGGTCGCCGATCTCGCGGAGAAGCACGGCGTCCCCGTGATCATCCGCAACCGGCCGGACGACGAACTCGTGGACCAGCTGCGGGAAGTGGCCCCGGACATCATCGTGGCGAACAACTGGCGGACGTGGATGCCGCCGGAGATCTTCACGCTGCCGGTCCACGGCACACTCAACATCCATGACTCGCTGCTGCCCGCCTACGCGGGTTTCTCGCCGCTGATCTGGGCGCTCATCAACGGCGAGCCGGAGGTCGGCGTCACGGCGCACATGATGGACGAGGAGCTGGACGCCGGTGACATCGTCGTCCAGCGGGCGGTGCCCGTGGGACCGACGGACACCGCGACGGACCTCTTCCACCGCACGGTCGAGCTGATCGCGCCGGTCACCGTCGAGGCCCTCGGGCTGATCGCCTCCGGGCAGAAGGAGTTCACCCCGCAGGACCGGTCGAGGGCGAGCTTCTTCCACAAGCGCGCCGAGGAGGACATCCGCATCGACTGGAACTGGCCGGCCGAAGACCTGGAGCGCCTGGTCCGCGCCCAGTCGGCCCCGTACCCGGCCGCCTTCACCTACCACCGGGGGCGGCGGATCGAGGTCGTCTCGGCCGTCGTGTCCGAGGGCCGCTACGGCGGCACCCCGGGCCGCGTCTTCTACCGCGAGGGCGACGGCGTCGTGATCGTCGCCGGAACCGACGCCCGCACCGGCCGCAACCACGGCCTGGCGATCACCCGCGTACGGACCGAAGACGGCCGCGAGCTGCCCGCGAGCGAGTACTTCACCTCGATGGGCGGATATCTCACCGGCCGCCCCTGACGATCGGGACCTACCCCTTATGCGTACCGCACGTGCCCGGCACTACCTCATGTGCCGGCCCACCTACTTCGACGTGGTCTACTCCATCAACCCGTGGATGGACCCGGCGAAGCCCGTCGACACTCCGCTGGCCATCGCCCAGTGGGAGCGGCTGCGCGAGGTCTACCTGAGCCTCGGGCACACCGTCGACACGATCGACCCCGTCCCCTCCCTTCCCGACATGGTCTTCGCGGCCAACGGCGCCACGGTTGTCGACGGGCGGGCCCTGGTAGCCCGGTTCCGCGACGCCGAGCGCATCGCCGAGGGCCCCGCCTACCACAACTGGTTGCGCGACAACGGCTTTCCGGAGCTGCGCACGGCCGCCTTCGTCAACGAGGGAGAGGGCGACTATCTCCTGGCGGGCGACTGGCTGCTGGCGGGCACGGGCTTCCGCAGCGACCCCCGCTCGCACGACGAGGCACAGGAGTACTTCGGACGCCCGGTGATCGGGCTGACCCTGGTCGATCCCGACTACTACCACCTGGACACCGCCCTGACCGTGCTCGACGAGAAGACGGTCGCCTACTATCCGGCGGCCTTCTCCCCCGGCAGCCGGTCCGTGCTGGAGCGGCTGTTCCCCGATGCTCTCCTCGCCACCCCCGCCGACGCCGAGGTGTTCGGGCTGAACGCGACGTCGGACGGGTACAACGTGGTCCTGCCGCAGAACGCGACGGAGCTGGCCGCGCAGTTGCGTGAGCGCGGGTTCAACCCGGTCGGCGTGGACCTCTCGGAGCTGCTCAAGGCGGGCGGCAGCGTCAAGTGCTGCACGCTCGAGCTGCGCCGGGACGCCTGACGCACGAACGGACGGCCTCCCCACGAAATTCTGTGGGGAGGCCGTCGGCGCGCCGTTAGCGTGGGACGCATGACCACCGAACCGAGGACCTTCCCGCCCCGGGCACTGCGCGACGTCAGGGCCACGTACGTCCGGCAGGGCGGCTGCCCGTCCTTCTTCGCCCAGGTCGTGGCGGACTTCGAACCCTGGGAGCAGGGCGTGGAGTTCGAGGTGGCGGTCACGCGTGCGGTGCCCGGCTGGTCGGCCGAGGAGGTGTCCGACCTGCACGAGGCGTTCGGCTCCGGCGTCCGTGAGGAGCTGGCGGCCCTGGGCCCCGGCACGACGGTGGCCGTCGCGGTGGTCCTGCGGTCCATCAAGGTGCACGAGGTGGACTCCAACGCCCTGGCGTTCCGCCACGCGGGGCGGCTCGCCGTACGCAACGCGCTGATCGAGGCGTACGGTCCGCCGCCGCGCCCCCGGCGGATGAGGCCCTGAGGCTCAGCGGCGGTCCGGCACCCGGCGCAGGGTGCGGATCGGGCGGGCGGCCAGCAGGGCGGTGGCGGTGAGGAAGGAGACGACGACACCGGTCAGGAGGACCTGGTCGGTTCCGAACGCTCCGACCGCGGGGCCCGCCAGCGCGCTGCCGATCGGGTACATGCCGACGGAGCCCGCGACTTCGTAGGCGTGGATGCGGTTCAGCATCTCGCCCGGTACCTGGGTCTGCACGCTGGTGGCCCACATGACGCCCCAGACGCCGATCCCGGCCCCGACCACGACCTGGGCGGCGGCGAGCGCCCAGACCGGCAGGCCGAGGACGATGCCCAGCGGGTAGAGGGGGTACGCCAGCATCGCCACCGCCCCTGCCGCGAGCGGCCGTTCGGGCTTGTAGCGGATCGCCAGCAGGCCTCCGACGACGGTCCCGGCGCCCAGGGCCGCGTTGATCAGGCCGAAGGATCGCGCGCCGTGTTCGGGCACGATGACACCGGCGGCCACCGACAGCTGTGGCCCCCAGGAGAGCACCGCGTAGAACATCCAGATCACGATGACGCCCCAGAGCCAGCTTCGCGCCCGGAACTCCCGCCAGCCGACGGCCAGATTGCGCCACAGGCTCTCGCCGGGCGGCGGGGCGGGCACCGTGCCCAGCCGGAGCACGTACAGGCAGACCGCGCTGGCCCCGTAGGCGACGGCGGAGATCACCATCACCCAGCCGGTGGAGCCGAACCCGACGAGGACGCCCGCCAGCGCTGGGCCGCCCAGACCGGTGATCGCCTCGGAGGTCCGCAGCACACCGTTGGCGCCCTGCACGTCCCGGGACACCAGCGGAACGGTCGAGGAGGCGCCCGGCTGGAACAGCGCGTTCGCCGTCCCGGCCACCACCAGCAGGGCGTACAGCTGCCAGAGGTGGTCGATGCCGTGGAGGAACAGGAGGGCGAGCAGGACATGGGCGGCGAGGTTGGCCAGATCCGCGACGATCATCATCCGGCGGGCGGTGAACCGGTCGGCGAGCACCCCGCCGAACAGCACCAGGCCCGCGAACGGGGCGACCAGGAAGGCCATCGAGTAACCCGCGGTGTCCAGGCCGTACCCGTCGATGAGCAGCCCGGCGGCGACGGCGACCGGCAGCATGGCCCAGCTGAGCAGGCCGGCGCTGCGGGCGACGAAGTAGTACCGGAAGTTGCGGGACCAGATGGCGGGCTCGCCCGGCGACGACGACGGCCCGCCGGAGCCGTCCCGGGCGGGCGGCGACGCGACCGCTGTGGCGTGCTCTGCCCGATGTTCTTCCACCGTCGTTCCGTCCTTCGGTCACTCGTGCCGGTGCATGCGCAGCTCCCGTGGCCGGCGCGGGGAAGGGCTGCGGTGCGGCCAACCGTACGGCTGGGGCCTGTTCGGACTCCCGCAGCGGGACCAGAGGAGGCGGAGGCGCCCGGGAAGCCGACCACGGCCGAGAAGAAGGGAGTTGACCTGCGGTTCCTCCGATCCTCGCCGGGCTAGGCGCGGGAACCGGCAGAACGGGCGTAACTGCCCGGGCAGTTGGCCTGGCCGCTGTCGCGCCGGGCGGGACCCTGAGCCCGGGAGAGCATCAGCCGCCGTCGGGCGGTGTGCGCCTCGTCCGTGCCGATCAGCTCGCGCGCGTAGGAGCGCAGCAGGACGTCCAGCCCGAATCGGCCCGCCCTTTCGCGCACCAGATGGGCATCCGCGATCCGCGCCAGAAGTGCGGCCGAATCGGCCGGGGTTGTTCCCGCGAGCGCGGCGGCGGCGTCCACGGTGAGGTCGGGGCCGGGCAGCTGACCGAGGAGCCGGAACATCCGCCGGGCTTCGTCGGGAAGCGTGCGGTAAGACAGCTCGAAGGCGGAGCGTACGGCGGAGCGCCGGTCCCCTTCGATGCGCAGCCGGTCGAGGATGCCGTCGCCCGCGCCCGCCAGCTCGGCGCAGTGTGCGGCGATGTTCGCGTTGCGGGCCACCAGATTGGCTCCGGCGATCCGGATCGCCAGCGGCAGGCCGCCGCAGAGCTCCACGAGCCTGCGGGCCGCCGCCTCCTCGGCCGCGACGTTGCACGATCCGGCAATGCTGCCCAGCAGCCGGCGGCCCTCGTCCGGGTCGAGCACGTCCAGGGCGATCCGGCGGGCGCCCTCGGACGAGACCAGCCCGGCGAGCCGGCTGCGGCTGGTGACGACGACCGCGCAGCCCTGGGCGCCGGGGAGGAGCGGCCTGAGGCTCGGCAGGCCGGTGTCGCGCGGTGGCCCGGTGCGGGCGTCGGCCAGCAGGCCCGCCAGTTCGTCGTCGCTGAGCCCCAGCGTCCCGGCCAGGCTCCGCAGGGTGTGCACCCGGGGACGCCGGGCGCGGCCGCGCTCGATGTCGCGCAGCGCTCTGGTACTGATCCCGGCGCGGGACGCGGCCGCCTCCTGACTCAGCCCGGCCCTCCGGCGGAACGACTGGATCCGTGGGCCGACCGTGCCGCGCTCGTCTTCATGGCCCGGGCCGCCCTGCGGGTCCGCCGTCGCCGACGCCGTATCCGACATGGCATCTCCCCCGTCCGTTCATGGCCATTTTGGACTGGACCAATGTGTCCGATCAAGGGAATGCGGGCGCGCCCACCTGCCGATGTGAACTGACTCACAAAGCTGGAGGCTTCGGGACGGGCGTACTCGATCATGACCGGATGGACTCTCGCTTCCTCGGCATCCCCGAGCTGACCGAAACGCCGTCCGTGGCGGTCGTGGTCGACGTCATGCGGGCCTGCACGGTGGCTGCCTGGGCCTTCGCCCGGGGGGCGAAGAAGATCGTCCTCGCCGAGTCGCTCGACGACGCCCTGGCGCTCAAGGCGCGCCGTCCGGAATGGGTGGCACTCAAGGACGGTGCACCGGCTCCCGGTTTCGACGCCGTCAACTCACCGGGGCTGCTGCGCTCCACCTACCTGGGCGGACGTACCGTCATCCAGAAGACCACGGCGGGGACGGTGGGCGCCCTCGCGGTCAAGGAAGCGTCGCTGGTGCTGTGCGCCGGCTTCGTGGTGGCGGAGGCGACGGCGGGTTTCCTGCGCCAACGCGGTTGTGAGGACGTCACGTTCGTGGTCACCGGCGAGGACGGGAGCGCCGAGGAAGACCTGGCGTGCGCCCAGTACATCGCGGGGAGAGTCACCGGGGCCGGTGCGGACGCGACCGCGTCCGTGCGCCGCGCGGCGGAGTCGCGCGCCGCCACGGAACTGACGGAGGGCGTCCGCGAAGGAGCCCACCGCGACGACGTCGCCCTCTGTCTCGAAGTCGACCGGTTCCCCTTCGCCATGGTCGCGACCCTGGAGGACTCGCTGATGGTCCTCCGTCCGCGCGGCGTATCCGCCTCGACAGGCGGGACATCGGCCTGATCCCCGGCGAGGCGGCCCCCCGGCCCGCTCGACGACGGCAGATCGGCAGGCCGGCGGCGACTTGGTGTTGACTATCGTTTTCATATAGCGTTCTTCGAGGTCAACGACAAAGGTGGTCCTCATGGCAGTCCCCAAGCGGAAGATGTCCCGCAGCAACACCCGTCACCGTCGAGCCCAGTGGAAGGCGACGACGCCGCAGCTCGTCCCCGTCACGATCGACGGGACCGTCCACCAGGTGCCGCAGCGGCTGGTGAAGGCCTACGAGCGCGGGCTCCTGCGTCCGGAGAGCTGACCGGCCTCCTGGCACGCTGCGTTCGGCGCACGCGGGACAATGGGGCGTACAGCCACCGGCACACCGTCGCCGCCTCGCACGCCACCAGGAGTCACCGTCTTGTCCGAGCGCACCTCGTACGCCGCCCAGCCCGGCCTGCAGTCCGATTGCGGGAACTGCTTCGGGCTGTGCTGCGTGGCGCTGCCCTTCTCGCGCTCCTCGGACTTCCCGGTGGACAAGCCCGCCGGGACGCCCTGCGGCAGCCTCCAGGAGGACTTTCGCTGCGGCATCCACCGGCGGCTTCGGGACCAGGGGTACAACGGCTGCACGGTGTTCGACTGCTTCGGGGCGGGCCAGAAGGTCTCCCAGGTCACCTTCAAGGGCGTCAGCTGGCGCGAGGAGCCGGATTCGGCCCGCGCGATGTACGAGGTCTTCCCCGTCGTGCGGCAGCTCCATGAGCTTCTGAAGTACGTCGCGCAGGCCCTGGACCTGCCCGCGGCCGGGCCCGTGCACGGAGATCTGCGCCGCGCGTACGAGCGGCTGGACGCCCTCACCCGGGACACGGCCGAGGTGCTGCTCGCCGTCGACGTGGACGCGCTGCGCGGCGAGGTGAACCCGCTGCTCCTGCGGGCCAGCGAGCTGGCCCGGGCGGCGGCGGTCCCGGGGCGCAAGAAGAACCACCGGGGCGCCCATCTCATGGGTTCCCGGCTGCGCGGTGCGAAGCTGCGCGGCGCCAGCCTGCGCGGGGCCCTCCTCATCGCGGCCGACCTGTCCGGCTCCGATCTGCGCGACGCCGACCTGATCGGCGCGGACATGCGGGACACCAACCTGTGCGGGGCGGATCTGCGCGGCGCGCTGTTTCTCACCCAGCCCCAGCTGAACGCCGCGCGGGGCGACGCCCGCACGAAGGTCCCGCAGAGCCTGCAACGCCCGCCCCACTGGGCGGACTAGGGCCTGTCGTCGAACTGCCGCGGCAGTTCGAGGCGATGTACCCGGATGACGCGGCTGTCGACTGGATGGGCGTCTGCGTCTTCGCGCACGAACTGTGCCTGCCGGTGTACGACCGGGGATACCTGTACAACGGCACACCCCCGCAGAACTACGACGTCGCGGCGAGCCAGTGCCGGAACGCCTATGTCGGCAGCGACGCGCATGGCAACCCGGCTGCCATCTGGCGCAACTTCGACCATGACGCCAACGTGCTGAAACTCGTCAAGTTCGCCAAGGACCACGGGAAGCCCGTCGTCGTCGCCGAGGCGGGCATGATGAACTTCACCGCCGACGGCGGGTCGACCGACGGTCTGGAGCAGGAGCGTGGCGCCCTGTGGGTCGGAAGGCTCTTCTCCCTCATGAACTACCGGGGCCCGATCCCCAACCTCTCGGAAGAGCACGACCTCCGCGGGGTGATCCGCTCGGTCGTCTACATCGATCTGCACTTCCGCTACGGCTGGGACGGCATCGACGACGGAAGCTTCGACTGACCGCCGTCTCAGCGTGGCGGGGACGTCCCCATGGAGCGCGGCGGCCCGAGGCGCAGTCGGGCGAAGATCTCCGGACGGGCGATGCCGGGCATGACGAGGGACCACATCGCGCTGACCTGCTGGTGCAGGGCGTCCCGCTCGGCCAGGGCGAGGGACAGCATCTGTACGCCGCTGTAGCAGCCGACGAGTGTCCGCGCGGTCTCCACGGGCTCGACGTGGTCCTGGAGCTCCTCGGCTTCGCGCGCGGATTCGAGAGCGCCGGTGACGGCGCCCAGCGATCCCGCGTAGCTCTCCGCGGTCTGGTACGGGCCCGGCTCGATCGAGAGGCGCACGGCGGCCCGCAGGACCGGGTCCTCCAGGAGGCCGGCGGTGTAGTGGTGGCTGATGTCCACCAGTGCCTGGAGCCAGAGCTCGGGGGCCGGACCCGCCGCCATCTGCTCGGAAACCTGCTGGAAGTAGGTGTGCTGGCGGGCCAGGATCTCGTCGCCGAGATCCTCCTTCGACGCGAAATGGTGGTAGAAGCCGCTACGGGAGACGTTGGCCAGCCTGAGGATCGCCGGGGTCGAGGCACCGGCGTAGCCGTCCCGGTCGATCACGATTCCGGCGGCCTGGACGATCCGCTGAAACGTCTGCTCCCCGCGATCCTGCGTCATGGCCACACCTTCCTCAGCCGCGTCCGACGTTACCCGGGCTCCCGGCGGTGCGCTCCTGGGACGCGGCCGGATGTCTGACGTCGGCTCCTTCCGGGGCCGTCCGAGCCCGGCCCCGGACGTTCCAGGGGGCAGGCGAGCCCCGGCCCCGGACGTTCCAGGGCAGGCGAGCCCGGCCCCCTGAACGGTTCCCGTCGTGGCGGCGACCGGATGGTCGAGAGCGTCCGGGCGGGCGCGGTCCGGCTCGCCCTGGACGTCGCCGCCCAGGACTCCGACGTGACAGTCGATGCCGATGCACGCTAGACAGGCTGTCCGGGAGGGGTGAAGCGATGACCTTGCATGCCGACATGACCGAGCTGCTCGCGGCGGCCGGCATCCTCGGCGTGGACGTCGACAACGCGGTCGCGGACGAGCACGTTCGATGGTCCGCCTACCGACGCGTCGTGCTGGTGATCGCTTCCTCGCCGAGCCGCGACCGGGACCGGGCGATCGTGGCCACCCTTCTTCGAGACCCCGTCGAGATGGTCGCCAAGTCGGCGGTGGTCGCCCTCGTGGACGAGATCGCGATGAGGGCGGCAGGACCTGCCGAGTTCCGGGAGTGGGCGTCCGGACTCCTGCCGGAGATCGACGGGCTCGAAGCGGAAGGGCACCGCGATTTCATCCGCCGCCGTATCCGCGACTGGCTGTTCCACCTGTCCGTCCAGGACGGCCACGTGCCGACGACGGCCGAGTTGGCGGAGGTCACCGACTGGATGCAGCGCACCCTCGCCGAGGGGTCGAGGTCACCGGCGGTACTCGCCCTGCTCGCCGAGTCGGGCCGCAGAAAGAAGACGCGCAACGTCGCGGAGAACCGAGCCCGAAGCCGCGAGCTGAAACCGCGGTGAATCGGTGCACGCGTGGCGGGTGCACCGCTCCTCACCCCGCCGCGCCGTGGACCGGGACGGGCGGCACCGCGGCCGGGTCCTCATCCATCGGGTTCCAGGCCGCCGCGCACAGTGATTCGGACACGGCGGCCGTGTAGCGGGCGGCGGCCAGCCAGTACGCGGCGAAGCCGTCGGTGTCGGCGGGGAGCAGACGGCCGAACAGATCACGCTCACGCTGGGCGGCCGAGGCGGACAGGGCGGTGAGCAGGGCGGCGGCCGTGGGGAGACCGCCGCGGCGGATCCGGCGGGTCTCGGCGGTGACGTCGCCCAGCAGGCCGAGGGCGGCGCGGCCCGCCGCAACCGTCTGTTCGACCCGGCGCTCCAGGAGGTACAGGGGCGATGACCCGCCGGGTCCCGCGGTCTGTGGCGGGGCGAAGTGCGCGGAGGCGGACGGGTCCGGGAGGTCGGCGCGGCGCAGCCGGTCGAGGCCGAGGTCGACCGTGCCCTCGCCGGTGGGGTGCGTGCACGCGAGAAGGGTGAGACGGGGTTGGGTGGCGGGAATCAGGCGGCCGATGATCCTCAGCCGGGCCCCCGGCGCGGCGGCCAGCAGGGCCAGGTTGTCGCGGTGGGCCAGCGCCGGGTCGTCGTCGCTGACGGTGAGCCGGACCCGAACGCCTCCCTCGCACAGAGCGAGCAGGCACGTGCCGCCCGGTTCCCGTACCGCGCCGAGGAGTTCGACGTGCAGGAAGAGCAGGTCGCTGCCGGTGCCGTCCCGGTCCGCGTAGCGGGAGGTGGACCGCAGGGCGCGGGCGGCCTGTTCGGCCGGTGGCGTCTCCCACAGGGCGGCGAGCGGCGGGTCCGTCCACGCCACGCCCCGGGCGGTGACGGCCTTGACGGCCTTTCCGGCGCCCAGTCTGCCGTCCGGCGAGACCGTCGCGCCCGAAACGGCGAGCCCTGCGCGGCCCAGCTCCCGGTGGGTGAGGGCGCTGTCCCCCAGGCGCACGGCCCGGTCGGCCACGCCGAGGGCCCGCCCCGCACCGCCGGGCGCCACATCGCCGACGGTGAAGAGGCGGCCGTCGGCTCCGGCGACCCAGGTGCGGACGCCGCCGTGCCCCGAGTCGGTGACCACGGGTTCGGTGAACAGGCCGTACAGGCGGAGCGAGCCGTCCGGGCTGTAGGGCCGGCGCACCCGGCCTCTGACGGCGGCCATCTCCGCCCCGGACGCCGTCCCCACACGGTGGGCGGTGCCGAGGAGTTCGGCCAAGGCGGTGACGAGGTCGGCGGTGCGGTACGACGGGTCCCCGGCGCGGGCCGCGCGCAGCAGCGTGACGACGGAGAGCGCGGCGCCCGCGGCCCGGGGCAGGTGCCGGAGCCGGGCGGTGTGCGCGGCGCGCAGGAGGGCCGACTGGGTGACGGCCCCGGCCCCGTCGACCCCGGCCTCCAGCACGGCGGCGCCCGCCGCCCAGAGGACGTCGGCGGCGGCACGCTGGTCCGGGCTCGCCGTCTCCGGCGGGGAGGCGAGGTCGGGAGCGGGGTTGGGGGTGACATGGAGGGCGAGGCCGAGGGCTGCGTTGGCGGCGGTGTCAGTGGTGGGCGCGGGTGCGGTGCCGGGGACGGAGGCGGGGGCGACGTCGAGGCCGAGGGAACGGGCGGCGTCGGGGCCGAGCGTGGCGGCCGGGGGCGTCGCCGAGGCCGGTCCCGGGGCTTCCGGGGTGGCCTGCTCGGCGGGCTCCGGCGCCAGGTCGGCGGCGGGGGCGGCGCAGGCCGCGGCCGCGCGGTGGACGCAGGCCGGGGCGAGGAGGCAGCGGCAGGTGATGTCCTCCACCTTCGCCACCACCCCGCCCGGGGCGTGCAGGCGCAGCTCGGTCTCGTCGTCGACGTCGATCGTCGTGGTGTCCCCGTCGCGGTGCGTCGGGCGGGCGGCGAGCTTGGTGACCGCCACGTCCAGCCGTTTGCGCAGCCGGGGCGAGAGGCCCTCCACGAGCGTGGCCGTGACCTCAGGTGCGACGGACGGCAACCGAGCGGCGTTCATGCGGTCTTCTCCCCTATCCAGCGGGCCAGTTCAAGTGGGCTGAGGGCCGCCACGGGCATCCCGGCGGCCACGAGCTGCCCGGCTACGCCCGTCGAGTACCGGGGCCGGCCGGCGTCGTCGAGGCTCGCGCACCCGAGGACGTGGCAGCCGGTGTTCACCAGCGCCCGCACCTCGGCCAGCAGTCCGGCGAGCGGTCCTCCCTCCTCGAAGTCGCTGATGACGACGACGAGGGTGCGCGAGGGCACCTCGATCAGGCCGCGGGCGTGCCGGAGCCCGGCGGCGATGTGCGTTCCGCCGCCCACGCTCACTTCCAGCAGGAGGGAGAGGGGATCACGTACATGGCCGGTGAGGTCGACGACCTCCGTGGAGAACGCCAGGAAATGAGTGCTCAGGGTCGGCACCCCGGCGAGCACGGAGGCGGTCAGCGCGGACCAGATCGTGGAGGCCTCCATGGATCCGGAGACGTCGGTGACCAGGATCAGGCGCCAGTCGGCCGACCTCCGGGCACGGCTGCGGAAGACGGGCTTCTCGGGGATCACCTGGATCGTGCCGTCGGCCGTCCGGCGGGCGGTGGCCAGATTGGCGTGCAGGGTGCGCGGCAGGTCGAGCCGGCCGCCGGGGCGGCGGGTGGGCCGGGCCGTCATCGCGCCGGTCAGCGCGGGGCGCAGCCGGGTGGCGAGCTGCCGGGTCAGTTCCTCGACCAGGTGGCGCACCAGCGGTCGGAGCGCCGCGAGGCGGGCTTCGGGAAGACCGCCGGCGTACTGCAGGATCGTCCGGAGCAGCTCCACCGAGGGGGTGGCGGCTGCCGGGTCGAGTTCGGCCAGGACGTCCTGGCGCCCCGTCACGGCCGCGGCGGCGAGGACCTCTTCGCGGACACCGGGGCCGAACAGCGCGGCCAGTTCCTCGGACCACTCGCGTACACCGGGGAACGACGGCTCCCGACCGCCGCCGGCCCCGGAGCCGCCACGCCCGGGGAGGCCGCCGCGGGAACCCTCGCCGTGTCCCGCGCCGTAGAGCTCGTCCAGCGCGGTCGCCAGACGGGCGGCGCCGGACGGCAGCCGGTCGGAGCTCCGGCCGAGCACGAGCCGCCATCGGTCGGCGGGGGCGAGGGTACGGGCGGGAGCTTGGGCAGGGGTCGCCTCGGTGAGGGGTGCCGTGGCGGGGGACGCCTCGGCCGGGTGTACCTCGGTGGTGAGTGCCGTTACGGGGATCCCCTCGGTGAAGGGTGCCGTGGCGGGGGGTGCCTCGGCCCGGGGTGCGTCGGCCGGCCCGGCACCCGTGAGGGGTGCGGTCGCGGGGGCTGCGGCGGTGTGGTCCGACGGCGGTAGGACCCGGCCGTTGCGCGGCGACGGCGGGACGGGCAGGCCGAGTCCGGTCAGCAGCTCCCGGGCCGCGAGGTCGGCGGCCGTACGGCGGGCCAGTTCGGCCGGATCGTCGGCGTCGAGGTCGTCCACCCGTTCGCCCAGCCGCTCCTCGACGGTGCCCAGCAGGCGGTCCCGGGCGGCCGGGCTCAGGGTGTCGAAGCCACCGCGCAGGGCCGGCAGGCGGGCCAGGAACGCGGAGTCGTCCAGCTCGACGACCCGGCCCAGCAACGGGTCCAGGGCGCCGGCGCCGGCGGTCAGGAGCGGGCCCGCGACCGTCAGGACGCCGGAGAGCCGGGCCGTGAGCGTGGCCCGGGAGGTGCTGTCCACGGCTCCGTCCACCCAGGAGGCGACGCGCTCCCCGAAGGCCCCGGCCTCTTGGTGGCCGGTGAGCACCCTGACCGCTCCGGCCGCCGCGGCGATTAGCGGGGCGCCGTCGGCGGCCAGCCGGGCGAGGGCGTCGGTGAGCCGGATGCCGCCCAGCCGGTCGGCCCGCTGGGCCAGTTCGAGCAGGGCGCGGGCGTCCTCGGGCTTCTCGGAGCCGGTCAGCCCCTCGACCTGGCGGACCGCGGCAGCGGTCAGCAGTTCCGCCGCGTGCGCGGTGCGGGCGGCCCTGGTGGTGTCGGCGGTGTCCGGGGCCGCCGCAGGGCCGTCGGACTCGGTCAGGCCCGGCAGATGGCCCGCGTCGATGCGGTCCAGCAGGTCGAGCCCGGCGAGGAGTTCGGGAAGGGTGCCGCTCGCGGGAAGCACGGCCGCGAGTTCGGTCAGCCGTTCGTCGGCCGGAGCGGGCAGCCCGCACGCGGCGGCCTCCGCGAGGCCGCGGACGACCTGAGCGGCCGTCGGACCGCCCTCCGCACGCTCGGCCGCGTGGCGCTGCCGCAATACGCCCTCGGCCGCCTGGGCCGGTGTGACGCCACGGGCCCCGGCCGCGGTGAGCATCGCGGCCGTCGCCGGGGTCCACCGCACCCGCCAGCGTGTCGTCAGTCCTTCACCACCCGCCGCACCGGTCACCTCCTGCTCCTGTGCGTAGGGAATTCCGCACACCGTCAGCCTGCGCAGGAGCAGTTCGCGGCGGCGGTCCAGGTCGGACCGTGCAGGGTCGAGCCGGAGGTCGCGCGGTGCCTTCTCGTGCGCGTCCTGCGGCCCGGGAAGCGCGAGCGCCGCGGTCTCGGTCTCGACGGCGGGGCTCAGTCCGCTGCGCGGAGCGGCGGGTGCGGGCCGTCCGGTGCGGGCTCCGACGAGCACGCGCTCAAGGGCCTGGGCGAGGGCGCGGCCCGTGCCGTAGGTCTCGCCGCGCCCCAGCACCGTCTGCACGGCTTCCAGCAGTTCACCGCGGCCCGGCGCGGGCAGGTCGCGCAGCCGGGCCAGGTCACCGGCGACGCGGACGATCTCCCGGCCGTCCGCCGGGCCGTAGGGGTGCCCCTGTTCGCGCAGGGCGACGCAGAGCCGTACGGCGGTGCGGACCAGCGCCTCGTGCACCGCCGCCGGGTCCCCGGCGGCCTCCAGGACGGTGTGCTGCCACTCCGGGTCGCGGATGCCGGCCGGGTAGCCGGAGCGGGAGTCGAGCAGCGGGTACGTGTACGGGATCAGGGAGACCGTGCACGCGGCCGCCCCGGCAGTGCCGTCGGCGTACCCGCCTTCGCTCGGCTCCGGCACGGAGGACGGGCCCGGCGTTCCCGCCTCCTCGGCGGCGGCAACGACAGGGCCGACGGTCCCGTCCGCCCCCGCCGCTGACCGCAACAGCGCCGGGGTGTGGAAGGCGCCCACCACCACGGCGGGCCGCCGTCCGTCCGCCAGGGCCTCCGCGACATGTCCGCGCATGCACGCCTCGCGTACGAGGTCCGTGCCGTGCACCCCGCCCCGCGCCTCGGCCTCGTGACGCAGCGCCCAGCCGGTGAGCAGGGCGGCACGGCGGAGCGCCTCGGGTCTCGAGCCGGGCGCCTGGGCCTCCACCAGGCGGTCCCACAGGTCGTCGCCGTCCCGGCCGGTGAGCCGGGACCGGAGCGCGGCGGACAGCCCGTCCCCCTCCCCCGGCACGGGTGCGGAGGCGGCGCCGGGAACCGGGGCGGGGGCTCCGTCGCGGCCCTCCGCCCACGCCCGGTCGGCCAGAGACAGATCGCAGGCCACGGCCGGGACGCCGTTCCTCGCCGCCCAGCGCAGCGCGACCAGTTCGGGCGAGAAGTCCGCGAACGGGTAGAAGGCCGGGCCCCGTTCACCCGCCGGGCCGGCTCCGGGTCCGGCGGCGGGCACGGCGGCCAGCGCCACCGGGGCCTCGGTCTCCTCGTGGGCGAGCCAGCCCAGCCAGGGCTGGAACTCGGCGGGCAGTTCGACGAGGAGGACGTCGGGATCGGCCGCGTCCAGCAGGGCGGGCAGGGCGGCCGCCAGCGAGGGCGCGTGGTGGCGCACCCCGATCAGGAACGGCGTCCCGGGGCCGGCCGCCGCGAGGGCCTCCACCGCCGCTTCCGCGGTGGCCGGTCCGCCCGCCGGACCCCGCCCGGGAACCTCGGGAACCACGGGAGCCGTGGGAGCACCGGCGGGCCCGCCGCCGGCGGCCGACGCCTCGGCGGAGGCGCCGGCCGCCGCCACCGTCCCCGTCCCCGCCCCGCGCATGGTCGACTCGTTCATCCGTCAGCTCTCCAGCACCGAGCGCAGGTCCCACAGCGCACGCCACGTGGCCGAACCCTGTTCCGCGCGCCTGCGCACCGGCCCGTCCCAGTACCCCAGCAGCCGTGCCGCGTCGGCGGGGTCGTCCTTGCGGACGACACCGAGCAGATGGCCGGGCAGCAGGGAGAGCACGTCCCGGTCGCCGGGGAAATAGGCGGCGGCCAGGCCCAGGGAACCCGCGACGGAGACGGCCTCCGCCGTACTCATCACCGTGGAGGGGCGTTCAACCTCCCAGCCCTCAACGGAGCGGCCGTCGCGCAGGTCCCGGAAGGCGGTGACGAGGGCTTCGAGGACCGCGTCGTCCACCTGGTAGGCGGCGCCCACGCGTTCGACGGCGGCCCGCGACTGGCGCCGGACGAGCGCGGTCTCGGCGTCCACGTCACCGATGGGGCCCACGGTCTCGAAGCTGAAGCGCCGCTTCAGCGCGGCGGACATCTCCGAGACGCCCTTGTCGCGGAGGTTGGCGGTGGCGATGAGGGTGAAGCCGGGGGCCGCGTGGACCTGGGCGCCGTCGCCGCCCGCCAGTTCGGGCACCGCGATCCGCCGCTCGGAGAGCAGGGACACGAGGGCGTCCTGGACTTCCGGCAGACAGCGGGTGACCTCCTCGACGCGGGCGACGGCGCCCCGGGTCATGGCGGTGAGCACCGGGGAGGGCACCAGGGCCTGTTCGGTGGGTCCCTGGGCGAGCAGCAGCGCGTAGTTCCAGCCGTACTTGAGCTGGTCCTCCGTGGTGCCCGCGGTGCCCTGCACGGTGAGCGCGCTGGTCCCGCAGACGGCCGCCGACAGCAGCTCGGAAAGCATGGACTTGGCGGTGCCGGGTTCGCCGACGAGGAGCAGGCCGCGTTCCCCGGCGAGGGTGACCACACACCGCTCGACCAGGGCACGTTCGCCGACGAACTTCTGCTCGATCACCAGACGGCGCGGCACTCCGGCACCGGGCCGGGCCCCCTTGGGCAGGGCCAGTGCGTCACCCGCGCTGCCCATCACGAAGGTGACGACGGCACGGGGGGTGAGCAGCCAGCCGGGCGGTCGGGGTCCGGAGTCGTGCGCGGCGAGGAAGGCCAGCTCGGTGGCGTACCGGTCCTCGGGCGGGGTGATCTGCCGTGGCTCGTGGCCGGGCGCCGCCGCCTGGCCCGGGACGCCTCCGGTGGTGCTGTCCGGCGTGGAGCTGTCCGGTGTGGTCGTGGTGTCGTTCGTCATCGGCGGCGGCCCTTCCGGGTGGCGCGGGTGTTGAGTTCTTCGAAGGCGGGGGCGTCGCCGCCCCGGACCCGTGCCCAGGCGGCTGCGTACAGCGCGGGGACGGGGAGGTGGGGCAGGGTCCGGGCGGACCCCGCCACGGGGTACAGGCCTTCCTTCCAGGTCTCCAGCGGCAGCCCGGGGGCGCCGCGTTCGAGCCAGCCGCAGGGCAGGAACAGGGTGCGGCCGGCGCGGGAGCGCTTCGCCTCCACGACGAGGTCGGTGGCGGCGAGTTCCGCGCGGGCCTTCTTGATCCGGCCCGGCTTCCACTCGGTCCAGCGGACGCAGTTGCGGTCCGTGGGGTCGGGCAGGGCGAGCAGCATCAGGTAGAGGGCGGCGGCGTCCTCGCTCAGGGCGAGGGAGGCGGCCGCCTCGGCCACCAGGTCCGGCACCGTACGCGTCGGGTCCTGGGCCGGGTGGTGGGCAAAGCCGTCGGGGGCACCCGACGAGGCCAGTGCGTCGGTCTCCTCCCCCAGCAGGGCGCGCAGGGCGAGGAGGTCGCCCGTGCGGTGGGGGCCGACGGTGCCCTCGACCAGGCCGAACACCGGATCGTCGGGGCCCTCCAGGCCCGCCGGGCGGATCAGCAGCCTCTCGCTGTCGCCGTACCCGGGGGCGAGGAGCAGCGCCGTGCCGGCCCGGACCAGTCCGTCCGCCTCGGCGCCGCCGGACTCGGGCAGTGCGTGGGCGGCGCGAATCGCGGTGCCGAGGGAGGTCCCCGACTCGGTCCAGTCCAGACCGAGGTCCAGCACCAGTCCGGGGTCGGCGAGGCGGCTCCGCAGAGCCGCGAGTCCGACGGGCAGGTGGGCCCGCAGGGGGTGCCCGTGCGGCAGCGTGTACGCGAGGGTGCGCAGGGCGGTCAGGGCGTTCGCGACCGCACCGCGCGCGCTGACCCGGTGCAGGGCCGGGCGGGCGCTGCCGTCGGGTACGGGGGTGCCGTGGGCGAGCCAGCTGCGGGTGCCCGCGTTGAGGATCAGGTCGACGGAGGCGGCAGTGGCCCCGCTGAGGTCGAGGTCCAGTTCCTCGGGCACGCGGACGAGGGAGCCCAGGAGTTCCCCCCACGTCTCGGCGGCGGCCCGGACGTCGGGGCCCGTGGCCCACAGTTCGGCCGGATCCGCGGGCAGCAGCGCCCGCAGCACGGTGTGCCGTTCGTCGCGGGGCAGGGCGTCCAGCCGGTCCTGGGCGGTCTCGAAGGCGCGGGTCTTCGTGCCCAGCAGGGCCAGCGCCTCGGCGCCGGGCTCCTCGACGGCTGCCGACAGCAGCGCGGTGGCCTGGAGGGGGCCGATTCCGGTGGCCGTGTGGAACGCCTCGGCTGCTTCCGGACGCCAGGGCGCCGGGCCCTTGTCGCGTACCAGGGCGGTGAGCCGGGTGAGCCGTTCGCGGGCGATGCCCTGCCGGTAGACGTGCTCGCGGTCGAGGGTGAAGCCGGGAACGGGCCCGAAGGCTCCGGTCGGATCGTGGTCCAGGGCGAGCCAGCGGGCCGCGTCGTCCCGGGAGTTGCGGCCGTGGTTGGCCAGGATCACGACGGTGCGGGCGCCCTTGCGGAGCACCTGGCCGAGGCGGTGCACGGCCTCGGGGCGTCCTGTGCGGCCGGGGGCCGCGGCGTCGAGCGGTTCGACGAGCTCCACCCGCCGGACCGTGCCCGCCGGGTCGGCCAGCGGGCCCGCGGCGAGCGCTTCCAGCAGGACGAGGAGCCCGGCACGGTGCTCGGCGGAGGTGGCCTCCGAGGCGGCCCGGTAGGCCAGTTCGGGCAGCTTGTCGAGGAGAGGGGTCCAGGCGAGGGATTCGCCGGGCACCGTGTACGCGTCGCGCTGCCAGCCGTCCACGGGGGTGAAGGGGACCTTCGACGGCGTGGCCGGGCCGAACGCCGGCTCACCGCCGAGGACGTGGTTGACGGCGAGGATCTGCCGGATCGCCGTCCACCGGCTCCCGCCTCCGTACCAGGAACCGCGCGCCTTCTCGGCGCCCCAGGCGGTGGCGGCCCGCAGGGTCGTGTCGTCGCCGTGCTCGGGCTCGTGGTCGAAGAACATGCCCTGGGTGCGTGCGGTGTTCCGGGGCGTGGCCGGCTGCGCGGGGGCGGGCGGCTCCAGGTACTGGGTGACCGCGACGGCCCGGTCCACGGCGTTCCGCACGATCGCGGTGACGCCCGCGAGGAGGCGTACGTCGGACACCTCGGGCAGGATCCGGGCGACGGCCTCCTGGCTCATCTCCTGCGACGAGGGTCCGGTGTACTCCTCCACCGCCCGGAACGCCTTCAGATGCCGGACGACCGCGGCGGCGACCTCGTCGAACAGCTCGTGGGCCCGGGCCTCCGTCAGCTTCCGCAGGATGCCCGATCCCTGCTCGTCCCTCGGGCGCAGGGCGTGCCAGTAGACGGCGGGCGGCACATAGGGGGTGCCCGCCGCGTCGTTGCCGCCGGAGGAGTCGGTGCCGACGGACCACAGGCCGCCGCCGGTGCCGTCGGTGTCCTCCGGGTGCGCCTCGACGGACCGGTGGCGCAGGACCACGGCGGGCCGCGACCCGCCGGGCAGGGTGAGGGCGCCGAGCGGCACGACGGTGGCGCCATCGGGCAGCGGGTGCGGCAGGGCGACCGTGTGGCCGTCGGGGGTGCCGGCGACGGTCCGGTCCCCGTCGGCGGGGGCGGCCGTGCCGGGGTCGGTGGCGGTACGGCGGACCCAGCGGCCGAGAACCGTGCCGTCCGTGCCGAACGGGGTGGTCTCCAGGCCGGGCTGGAGGGGCAGCACCTGGCAGTGCTCGGCGAGCAGCCGGGTGCCGTCCCGCACCCCGGAGCGGAGGAAGGCGGGGAGGGAGGCGCGGCCGTGGGTACCGCTCACCGGGTCGTACTCCAGCCACACCCGCTGGGTGCCCTGGTGGCCCTCCCGCCAGTGGCCGGTGCCGTCGGCGAGGACGGCGCGCTGGGGCGGCAGGGTGGTGTCGCCCGCGTGCAGGGCCTTGCCGCCGGTGGCGGTGCCGCCGCCGGGCAGCGGTACGGAGACCTCGTCGGTGAGACCGGGGCGGCCCCAGCGGGGGATCTGTTCGCCGCCGACGGTGAAGACCTCGGCGGGGCGGTGCGACCAGTAGCCGTGCTGCTTGCCGTCCTCCCACCAGATCACCAGCAACTCGCCGTCGACGAAGCGGAAGGCGGGTGTCCGCCACTGGTCGGTGGAGGGGGGCAGCCGCAGGGTGTGCCGCAGCAGAACACCTTCCGGGCCGACGACGACGGCCCGTTCCTGCGTGCTCAGGATCAGCGCGGGCCAGGCATCGGTGACGCCGACGTTCTGCGACCGGTTGTTCGCCCGCCGCGATGCGGTGGCGGCCTCTGCGGCCAATTCGGTGTAGGTCTCGTCGAGCGCGGGCCAGCCCAGTTCGTCGAAGACGCCCGTGCGGAGGGTGGAGGCGAGCAGGGGTACGACGTCGTGCTCTTCGAGCAGACGCGCGGCCTCCGGGGCGACGTCCGCGACGACGGCGCGGAACGGCGAGAGCTTGTTGAGGGCGATGCGCAGCCCCGGCAGACCTCGTGCGGCGGTGTACTCCTCGGCGCAGCCGGTCAGCCACTCGCGCAGGAGGACGGAGAGCACCGGGTGCGCGGCCGTCTTCGCCATGCCGGCGTCGCTCAGCCGCTGGCCGCGCCCGTCGCCGAGGCCGCCGACGTTCCGGCGCAGGAGGTCACGGAAGCCAGGGTGTCCGGCGACGGCGGCGAGATCCCGCTGTCCGGGCTCGTCGTCGGCGAGCCACTGTCCCAGCGCGAAGCCGTTCGACCGCCCGTGGCCACGGCCCGTGTCCGCGTCGTCCGGCTCGGCCACGGGGACCCCGGAGGCCAGGCAGAGGTCGAGAAGGTCCAGGTCGGCCGTGGGCTGCCAGCGGCCCTGGAACAGTTCGACGGGGCGTCCGTCGGCGCGCAGCCGGTCCGTCATCCGGGCGGTGAGGTCCAGGGTGCGGGGGCTGCGGCCCGAGGTGGCCCGGTTGCGGCGTCGGTACGCCTCCCAGCGGGCGAGCCAGTCCGCCGGGGAGACGGCCGGGTCGGCGGAGTCGGAAGAGGCCGGGAGTGCGGTCAGCAGTTCCTCGGCGCCGGAGTCGGCCAGCAGGGCGAGCCAGC
This sequence comes from Streptomyces globisporus, assembly GCA_014649555.1. Lineage (GTDB taxonomy): Bacteria > Actinomycetota > Actinomycetes > Streptomycetales > Streptomycetaceae > Streptomyces > Streptomyces globisporus. The sequence goes on from BMTG01000002.1 coordinate 100,082, forward strand.
CGGATTCGCCGTCCGTGTCACGGCCGTTCTCGCTGAAGGTCTCGGGGAAGAAACCGAGGAGCCGGGCGCGCACGGAGGCGTCCGCCCGGGCGAGGCCGGTGAGCGCGGAGCCGTAGGTCGCCCAGAAGGAGGCAGGGGCGCGTACGACTCCGGGAGAGCCGATCAGGTCGGCCACGAGCTCGCGTTCGGCGCTCTCGCGGTCCAGCCCGGCGGCCTTGACCAGCGTGCGTACGTCCTGCGGCAGCGCCGCGTACGGCGGCATCCCGGCGGCGCAGCGCTCCACCAGCAGGCGGCGGAACTGCCCCCAGGCGTCGGCCGGTGCGAGCCGGGCCACCAGGTCGCGCACGTACTGGCGCAGGGCCTTGACGGTCAGTGCGCCGGCGAGGGCGAACTCCAGGAAGACGGCGCGCTGCCGGTCCTCGTCCACGACCAGGCCGTGGACGCGCTCGGCCTCGCGGGCCTTGCCGAAGAAGGAGGCGGCGTAGGTGGCGTTCTCGGCCTGGAGGAAGAGGCGGGCCACCTGCTCGTAGTAGGTGGGGAGGAAGTGCGGCACGGCCCGGCCGAGGCGGGTGCCGAGTTCGTCGAAGCCCTCCTTGGCGGCACCGGCGCGGGTCTTGGCCTGCCGGCCGAGCCGCTCGATGTCCTTGACCAGGGCGAGGGCGTGGTGTCCGTTGGCCGGGTCGTTGACCAGGGCCCAGGCGGGGAAGCCCAGTGTCTCGCGGCGGACCTGCCCGACGACGGGGGCCTCGGCGGTCCGGGCCAGCCCCAGGAACTCCAGGGCGAGGTCCTCGGCCTCGCCGAGCGTGCCCGGGACGAGCCGGACCACCGGGCGGTCCCCGAGGGCGGTGTGCGTGTAGGTGCGCGCGGTCAGATGGTCGGCGTCGTCCCGGTCGGTGGTACCGGCCGGGAGGATCGCGCCCGCGTCCAGCAGGCTCGCCGCGCGGGCCTCGGCGGCGAGGGCGGAGGCGTTGCGGCCCCGGTTCTGGGCGGGAAGGGCCGTCGAGCCCGGTGCCGCCGTGTTCACTTCGGTGTTCGTCGTGTTGCTCATGCCGCCCGCTCCTCGTCCTCCACGTCGCGTCCGGCGTAGAGCGCCGCCGCCATGCGCATGCCCTCGGACCACGCGACGCGGCCGACCTCGGCCGCCGTCAGCGCGCGCCCCGAGGCGTCGGTCCAGCCCAGCGGGCCTGTCTCGGTGCCGTACGCGTCGTATCCGTCGTGCTCGCCGATCCAGATGCGCGCCTCGACGCCGACGCCGTCCTCGACGACCGGGCAGACCGCGTATCCGCCGCGCGACCGGTATCCGAGCTGGGTGACGCGGCTGTGCAGGAAGCGCAGTTCCTTGAACACGCCGCCGGCGAAGGTGTCCACGGAGGTGGCGTCCGGGGCGAGGCCGACCGGGCGGTGCCACACCTCGCGGAACAGCTGCTCGACGTTTTGGCGGACTTCCAGTTCGACCGCGAACTCCCGCAGTTCGTCGAGGTCCTCCAGGAGGACGGGGTGGGGCACATGGACGATGTCCGGGGTGATGCGGACCGTGTCGCCGTCCAGGTCGACGAGGCCGAGGCCGCGCTCGGGATCGACGTCGCGCAGGAACCCGGCGACTCCGCCGTCCGCGCCGGTGACCACGACGTCCCGCAGGGCGGCCTGCCACGCCGGGTCGGGCCAGACCCGGGCGAGCACGGCGGTGGGAACGGGCAGCGAACGCACCATCCACTGCTCGACGTCGCTCAGGCACCGCTGCTCGTGCCGCTCCAGCCACTCGGTCAGCTGCCGGAGACCGACGACCGCCGGATCGTCCTTCAATTTCGCCGGAACGGACTTGAGCCGTCGGCCCTTTCCGTTGCGGCAGACCACCTTGCCCGCCTCCAGAGCGACTTCGTAGTCGCCCGCCGGAACCCACCCCATGCGCTGTTCTCCCCGTCGTGCCGGACAGCCGCCGCCGTGGCGGCATGCTGATGAATCCCGTCGACGGCAACGCACCGTGACGATTGGGAGAGACTCTAGGCGGCCCCAGTGACAACGCGTCCGGAGCCCTGGGATCAGCGCGGCCGTCCGTGGGGACGGGTCCGGGGGGTGCCCGTCCGTACGGGCACCCCCCGGGGGTGGTTCAGCCGTGATCACCCGAGGGCGATCGAACGGTGGTGGTGCGCGGCGTCAGAGCGTGCGAGCCGCGGAGGCGATGGCGGAGGCGAAGGTCGAGACCTCGGCGTAGACGCCGGGGTAGCCGGGCCGGGCGCAGCCGTAGCCCCAGCTGACGATGCCGACCTGGACCCACTCGTTGGCGTTGTCCCTGCGGAACATCGGGCCGCCGGAGTCGCCCTGGCAGGTGTCGACGCCACCGGTGTCGGGGTATCCGGCGCAGATCTCCTCGTTGGCCACGAGTTCGTTGCCGTAGGCGGAGCGGCAGGCGGCGTCGGAGACGAACGGAACGTTGGCCTTGAGCAGGTAGCGCTGCTGGCTGCCGCCCTCGCGGTTGGCGCCCCAGCCGGCGACGGTGAACGTGCCCTGGTTGTACGCGGTGGTGGTGGCGATCTTCAGCGTGGGCTGGTTGATGGGCTGGGCGAGCTTGATGAGCGCCCAGTCCTTGCCGGTGCCGTTGTAGCCGGGGGCCTGGAGGACCTTGGTGGAGCGGACCTTGATCGCGCTGGACGACTGGAGGTCGACGACGCCGGCGGTGGCGGTGATCGAGGTGTTGTTGCCCGATCCGTTCACACAGTGGGCGGCGGTGAGGACGATGTCCTTGGCGTACAGCGCGCCGCCGCAGCCCATGGAGAGCCGGACCATGAAGGGGAACTCGCCCTGGGCGGCGCGGGTTCCGCCGACGACGGGGTTGGGGGCTGCCGACGCCGTGACGGGCTGGAGGCCGACGACGGCGATGGCGACGGTGGCGACGACGACGGAACATCTCTTGAGGGCACGCAGGAGTTGCTTCACGGACCGCCTTCTTTCGTGGGGGGCTGCTGGGGGAACCACGACACGGGCGCGATGACACTCTGGTCATGCACCCGTCAAAGCAATCCGATTGTCAGAAACAGGGAACCCTCGCCGCAAGGCGCACTTTTCGGCCAGGCGGCCGCGTGAGCGAATTGTTCAGGCGCCGGCCTGGAGGCGCAGCCCCGTCAGGGTCAGATCCAGCGCGGCCCGGAACTGCTCGATGTCGTCGTGCCCGTCGAACTCGTCGACGATCTCGTGCACGAAGGGGAAGTCCTGGGCGTCCAGCTCCCGCCAGGTCGCGGCGAAACGGCCGAGGAACTCGTCGCGGCCCAGAGCGCCGTCGAGAACCTCCTGAGGCGGCTCCTGCCCCAGGTCGACCGCGGAGCCGACGACGACCGTCGTGATCGCCGAGACGGCGTGGAACCGCTGGCGCGCGGTGAGCTTCAGCCGCAGAGTCGGCTGCCCGAGCTTCTCGTACAGGCGCAGGGCGTTGCCCTGGACATCGGTGTTGCGCATGAAGTAGTTCCCGAGCCAGGGCCGCACCAGGATCGCGTCGAACAAGGTCAGTGACATCGCACGCAGGTCGTCGATCGGGTCGTCACCGGGCTCGATCGCCTCGATCTCGGCGAGGACGCCGCCGATGACGTGATCGGTGGCGCGGTCGAGCAGCTCGTCCTTGCTCGCGACGTACCAGTAGATGCTGGCCACACCGCCCCCGAGGCGCTGCGCGAGCGCCCGGAACGTCAGAGCCGAGGGGCCCGCCTCGTCGAGCAGCGCCACCGCCTCGGTGAGCACGGACTCCATCGAGTGCGAAGCCCGGCGGCGGCCGCCCGCGGCGGCCCGGTTCTGGTGGCGCGGCATGGCCTCTGCCCCTTCGTTTGCATCTCTATCGAACGCTGTTCTATCGTACCTCATGGAACACCGTTCGATAACCGAGCGGCGTTCGATCGAAAGGAGCGCCGCTATGACGACCGCGATACTGAAACCCCCCGCTTCCCGCACCTATCCCTCCCTGCGCGCCGCCTGGATCCCGCTGGCCGCGCTCTGCCTGGCCTTCTTCGTGGAGATGGTCGACAACACCCTGCTGTCGATCGCGCTGCCCACCATCGGGCGCGACCTCGGCGGCGGCACCACCGCCCTGCAGTGGGTCACCGGCGCGTACTCGCTGACCTTCGGCGGTCTGCTGCTCACCGCGGGCTCCATGGCCGACCGGCTCGGCCGCCGCCGCGTCCTGCTCGTCGGGCTTGCCGTGTTCGGCGCGCTGAGCCTGTGCGCCGTCTGGGTCACCACCGCAGGTGAGCTCATCGCCCTGCGCGCCCTGCTCGGCATCGCCGCCGCGGCGATGGCCCCGATCACGAACTCGCTGGTGTTCCGCCTCTTCGACGACAAGGCGCTGCGGATGCGCGCCATGACGGTGATGATCGTCGTCGGCATGTCCGGCTTCATCCTCGGGCCGCTGATCGGCGGCACGGCCCTGGCCCATGTGCGCTGGGAGTGGCTGCTCGTCGTCAACGCCCCGATCGCGGTGATCGCCTGGATCGGCGTGCGACTGGGCGTCTCGGCCGACCGGCCCGAGGACCTGACGCGCGACCGGCTCGACGTGCCGGGCGCCACGCTCAGCGTCGCCACCATCGGGCTCGCCTGCTACGCCCTGACCAGCGGCGTGGAGAACGGCTGGCTCTCGGTCCTCACCCTCGGCTCGATCGTGGGCGCGGCCGTCGCCGCGATCGCCTTCGTCCTCCACGAGCGCCGCAGCCCGGCCCCCATGCTGGACCTGCGCCTGTTCTCCAACGGCACGGTCCGCGGCGCCGCCGTCGCGCAGATCGGTACCTCCATCGCGATGGCCGGCGTGATGTTCGGACTCATCCTCCACTTCCAGTACGCGTACGGCTGGAGCCCCGTACGGGCCGGTCTCGCCAACCTGCCGCTGATCGTGACCATGCTGCTCGCGACGCCCCTCTCCGAGGGACTGGCCCGCCGCTACGGCCACCGCGTCGCCTGCCTGGTGGGCGCGGCCTGCATGGCCGTGGCGCTGGCGGGACTGTCCTGGGGCGTCGAGCACGGCTACCTCGTCATCGCGCTCTGCATGGTGATCATGACGATCGGGCTGCGGACCGTCATGACGATCTGCGCGGTCGCGCTCGTCGACGCGATGCCGGCCAACCGCACCTCGATGGGCACCGCGCTCAACGACACCGCGCAGGAGGTCGGCACCAGCGTCGGCACGGCCGCGGTCGGCACGCTGATCGCCGCGCTGGTCACCACCCAGCTTCCGGCCGGGCTGTGGAGCAGCGACCTCGTCGCCTCGTTCTTCCACGGCGAGCGGATCGCCTACGCCGTGCTCGCCGTCGCCGTCGGTGTGATCGCGACGGTCGGCGCGTTGAGCCTCACGGACTCCCGCAGTGTGGAGGAGGCAGCACCCGCCGAAGCCACCTCCTAGGACACCACCCGGCCCTTGCCGAGGGCGATCACGCCGTTGCGCGAGACGGTGTAGAGCTCGCGGTCCCGTTCGGGGTTGACGCCTATCGTCGCCCCGGGCGGGACGTCGACGTTCTTGTCGAGGATCGCGTTGCGCACCACCGCTCCCCTGCCGACGCGCACTCCGTGGTGCAGCACGGAGCCCTGGACCACCGCGCCCTGCTCGACGATCACACCGGGCGAGAGCACGGACCCGGTGACCTGGCCACGGATCACACAGCCCGGGCTGACGATCGACTCGCCGGCGATGCCTCCGGAGACGAAGCGGGCCGGGGCCTGGTGGCTGGCGTGGGTGTACATGGGCCAGCGCTGGTTGTAGAGGCTGAACAGCGGCTGCTCGGAGATGAGGTCCATGTGGGCCTCGTAGTAGCTGTCCAGAGAACCCACGTCCCGCCAGTACCCGCGCTCGCGCTGGGTCTCGCCCGGTACGTGGTTGTCGTCGAAGTCGTAGACGTGCGCGGTCCCGCGCTCGGTGAGCATGGGCAGGATGGAGCCGCCCATGTCGTGGACGGAGTTCTCGTCCTCGGCGTCCTGGTGGAGGGCGTCGACGAGAACCTTCGTGGAGAAGACGTAGTTGCCCATCGAGGCGAAGACCTTGGTCGGGTCGTCGGGCAGTCCGGGTGGGTCGGAGGGCTTCTCCAGGAAGCGTTTCACGCGTGAGCCGTCGGAGGCCGGGGTGATGACGCCGAAGGCGGAGGCTTCCGCACGGGGCACCTTGATGCCGGCGACGGTGACGCCGGCGCCGCTCTCGATGTGCCGCTCCAGCATCTGGCGTGCGTCCATGCGGTAGACGTGGTCGGCCCCGAACACGGCTATGTAGTCCGGCTGTTCGTCGTGGACGAGGTTGAGCGACTGAAGGATCGCGTCCGCGCTGCCGAGGTACCAGCGCGGGCCGAGGCGCTGCTGGGCCGGGACCGGTGTGACGTAGTTGCCGAGCAGGCTGGACATCCGCCAGGTGGTGGTCACATGGCGGTCGAGCGAGTGGGACTTGTACTGGGTGAGGACGCAGATCCTCATGATGTCGGCGTTGACCAGGTTCGACAGGACGAAGTCGACCAGCCGGTAGGTTCCGCCGAAGGTCACCGCGGGTTTCGCCCGGTCGGCCGTCAGCGGCATCAGCCGTTTGCCCTCGCCTCCCGCAAGGACGATCCCGAGCACCGAAGGTCCAGCGCGCATGGCCACTCCCCCTCCTGAAACACCGAACCGTTTCCGGCTACACCTTTTTGACGGTCTCCTCGTACACCTCGAGAGTCCGCCGGGCGACCATGTCCCAGCCGAACTCGCGCACCGCACGTTCACGGCCCGCTTCGCCCATCCGCCGGGCCGCCGAAGGATCGGCGAGCACCTGGTTGATCGCTTCGGCGAGATCAGCCTCGAACCGAACCGGCTCGTCGGCCTCGTACGGTACGAGCACTCCCGTACCGCCGTCGGAGACGACCTCAGGGATGCCTCCGACCGCGGAGGCGACCACCGGGGTGCCGCAGGCCATCGCTTCGAGATTGACGATGCCCAGCGGCTCGTACACGGAAGGACAGACGAACACGGCCGCCCTGCTGAGGAGTTGGATGACGTCGGGCCGCGGAAGCATGTCCGGGATCCAGTGGACCCCATCGCGCGAGCGCTTCAGTTCGCCGACGAGTTCCCGGAACTCGGCTTCGATCTCCGGAGTGTCGGGCGCGCCCGCGCAGAGCACCAACTGCGCCGAGGCATCGAGCGCGTGGGCGGCGCGCAACAGGTGCGGAACGCCCTTCTGGCGCGTGATGCGGCCGACGAACAGGACGAAGGGGCGGTCCGGGTCGACACCCAGCCGGCGCAGCACATCGACTCCGGGAACGGGCCGGTACAGGCGGGTGTCGATGCCGTTGTGGACGACCTTGACCCGGTCGGGATCCAACTGCGGGTAGCAGCCGAGGATATCGGCACGCATCCCGTGCGAGACGGCGATGACCGCGTCGGCGGACTCCACGGCGGTGCGCTCGGCCCAGCTGGACAACGCATAGCCGCCTCCGAGCTGTTCGGCCTTCCAGGGCCGTAGAGGCTCCAGCGAGTGGGCGGTCATCACATGCGGGATGCCGTGGAGCAGTCCGGCGAGGTGGCCCGCGAGATTGGCGTACCAGGTGTGCGAGTGCACGAGGTCGCGGCCTTCGAGCGCGGCGGCGATGGACAGATCCACGGAGAAGGCGCGCAGCGCGTCGTTGGCCCCGTCCAGTTCCCGGCCGGGCCGGTGCCTCACAACCCCGTTCGAGGCCCCTTCACCCCAGGAGTGGACCTGCAGGTCGGTGAGCGCGCGTAACTCCTGCGCCAGGAACTCGACATGGACACCGGCGCCGCCGTAGACGTCCGGCGGGTACTCCCGGCTCAGCAGTCCCACCTTCACGTCTGTCCCCCCTCATGTCGTGGATATCTTCCTGCCCTTGATGGTCACTCACATGCCTCTGTGGGGGAAGAACGCGGCGGCGGCGCCGGATTCCTCTCGTCGTCAGTCCCCCGGCCAACCGTCCGCAGGAGGGGTAAGAGCCTGGACGTGTGAGAGAACGATACGGCGGCGTTCGAGATCGACGTCGATGATCTTCACAGTCAGGGTGTTACCGACCTCGACGACGTCTCCGGACGATTCATCCAGCTCGCCGGCGTGCACGAGCCCCTCGAAGCCGTCCTTGCGGTCCTCGATCCGGACGAAGACACCGAACGGCACGATCTTGGTGACCGGCCCGGTGACCACCTGTCCGCTCAGCTGCGCCATCTGCGGCCACGGGTCTTCCTGCACTGCTCGAAGCGACAGCGATACCCGTTCCCGGGTCTTGTCGACGCCGATGACCTCTGCGGTGACCTCCTGGCCGACGCTGATGACGTCGGACGGGTGATCGAAGGGGCGCCAGGACAACTCCGGGATGTTGATCATCGCGGTAAAGCCGCCGATGTCCACGAAGGTGACGCCGAAGGTGGCGATGGTCGTCACGGTACCGGTGACGACCTGGCCGCGCCGTAGGGTCTTCAGGAATGCCCAGTCCCGGTCGCCGGGCGTCGGCTCGGTCTGCCAGCGCGCACGCAGAACGCCGTCGCTGTCGGGCAGCACAGCGGTGAACAGCGGGAGATCTTCACCGGCATACATGGATACGACGCCGGCAGAACGCGCGCCGACGAGCTGGGAGGTCGCTGCCTCGAACTGCGCCTCGTCGACGACGGTGCTCGCGATCTGCCCATCCTCGTCCTCCCGGACGATCTCCACGAGGCCTTCGTCGGGCAGAGCCGCCACGGCCTTGTCGATGTCGGTGAGCAGGTCCGGCCAGACCGCCAGCCGGGAGCGTGGGGCCAGCTGGGAGCGCACAGTCTCGATGTTGTCGCGCGTCAGGCGGTGCCATCGGGAGGCGTTGGCGGCGAAGACCTCCTCCAGGAACACCGCGCGGTGGCAACTGACGGTCCAGTGCAGGAGGGCCCAGAAGTCGGCGTCGGCCGGCCGCTGCACGTACGCGGCGTCATCAGGGGCGAAGTCGTAGGGCGAGGCGCCTATTCGTTCCGGGAACAGGCCGAGTGCGCGGGTCCGGGCCAGTGCGGTTTCGCAGGGCAGGTCGCTGCCGATGTACAGGTACTGGTCCCGGCCGACGTGCACCGTGAACGCTCCCTCCGCCTCCAGGCGGCACCAGGCCCCGTTGTCGCGGAGCATGGACCGGACGAGTTCCAGGCCGACGGCGATCGGCACCAGGGCACCGTCGTGGAACCCGGCCTGGCCGGCCGGGAACAGGTCGGCCAGGCCGTAGCCGTCGACCGGTGGCTCCAGACCGAAGTGGACGAAGCCTCCGATCTGCGGCTCGCGGATCTCCAGCTGGTCGATGCCCGCAGCCTCCGCGAAGGCGGCGACTGCCGTGAGGTAAGCCTCCTCGACCGGCCCGTGGTCACTGACCGTGTCCTCGGCACCGGTGTAGTGACCGCGCTCGTCACGGTGGTCTGGGTCGTACTTGGTGATCCGGTGGACAAACTGCGGCACGCTGCTCCCTGGGTGGCCTGAAGGGGGGGTCCAGCGTAGGTCCCGCGGCCACACCCACTGTGTGTACGCAGCGGCAACTCCTACCCCCGCAACGTCTCCAGCAGCCGCAGCCACACCTCGCTGATCGTCGGGTACGCCGGAACCGCGTGCCACAGGCGGGCGATGGGGACCTCACCCGCGACCGCGACCGTCGCCGAATGGAGGAGTTCGCCGATGCCCGGGCCGACGAAGGTGACGCCGAGCAGGATCTCGCGGTCCAGGTCCACGATCATCCGGGCGCGGCCCCGGTAGCCGTCGGCGTAGAGGCCGGAGCCGGCGACGGAGGCGAGGTCGTAGTCGACGGCGCGGACCCGGTGGCCGGCGCGTTCGGCCTCGGCGAGGGTGAGGCCGACGGAGGCGGCCTCGGGGTCGGTGAAGACGACCTGGGGGACGGCCGCGTGGTCGGCGGTGGCGGCGTGGGCGCCCCAGGGGGCGGTGTCCACAGGGTCCTTCGCGGCGCGGGCGGCGATCGCCGCGCCCGCGATCCGGGCCTGGTACTTGCCCTGGTGGGTCAGCAGGGCGCGGTGGTTGACGTCCCCGACCGCGTACAGCCAGTCCGTGCCCTCGACGAGGCAGCTGTCGTCCACGGTGAGCCAGGAGCCGGGCTCCAGGCCGACGGTCTCCAGGCCCAGGTCGTCGGTGCGCGGGGCCCTGCCGGTGGCGAAGAGGATCTCGTCGGCCTCGACGCGGCCGCCGTCGTCCAGCTCGACGGTGACCGGGCCGTCGGGTGCGGGACGGCGTACGGCGGTGACGGAGACGCCCGTTCGGATCGTGGCCCCGGCCTCCGTGAGCGCGTCGGCGACCAGCTCGCCCGCGAAGGGCTCCATCTTCGGGAGCAGGCCGCCGCCCCGGATCAGCAGGGTCACCTCGGAGCCCAGCGCCTGCCAGGCGGTGGCCATCTCCACGCCCACGACTCCCCCGCCGACGACCACGAGCCGGGCGGGAGCCTCCTTGGCGCTGGTGGCCTCACGACTGGTCCAGGGGCGGGCCTCCTCGATGCCGGGGAGGGCGGGTACGACGGCCCGGGTGCCGGTGCTGACGGCGACGGCGTGCCGGGCGGTGAGGCGGTGCTCCGTGCCGTCGGGGGCGGTGACGGTGACCTCCCGGGGGCCGGTGAGCCGGCCCGTACCGCGGTACACGTCCGCTCCGACGCTCTCCAGCCAGGCGACCTGGCCGTCGTCCTTCCAGTGGCTCGTCTCCTCGTCCCGTTTGGCGAGGACGGCTCCCACGTCCAGGGGGCCCTGCACGGCGGCGCTGAGTCCCGGCACCCGGCGGGCGTCGGCGCGGGCGACGACGGGACGCAGCAGCGCCTTGCTCGGCATGCAGGCCCAGTAGGAGCATTCACCGCCGACCAGCTCGGATTCCACCACCGCGGTGGTGAGCCCGGCGGCGCGGGCCCGGTCCGCGACGTTCTCGCCCACGGGTCCCGCGCCGATGACCACTACGTCGTAGAGCGAGCCTTCGGAGATCTTACCTGCGTCAGTCATGGAAACAGTCTCCTCGTGGGTGTGCGCACCGGCCACATGGGCAGGCGGAATAGCGCAAGTGCAGTCACCGTTGTGCCCGACAGGACCCGACAGGACCCCACGGGCACAGGAAGAGGTATCCCCAGCATGAGCACCGTCGAGCTCACCAAGGAAAACTTCGATCAGGTCGTCAGCGACAACGATTTCGTCCTGATCGACTTCTGGGCTTCCTGGTGTGGCCCCTGCCGGCAGTTCGCGCCGGTCTACGACTCGGCCTCCGAGCGCCACCCGGACCTGGTCTTCGCCAAGGTCGACACCGAGGCGCAGCAGGAGCTGGCGGCGGCCTTCGATATCCGCTCCATCCCGACGCTGATGATCGTCCGGGACAACGTCGCGGTCTTCGCGCAGCCCGGCGCGCTGCCCGAGGCAGCCCTGGAGGACGTCATCGGACAGGCGCGGAATCTGGACATGGACGAGGTCCGCCAGTCGGTCGAGGAGCAGAAGCGGGCGGCCGAGGCGGGGCAGAGTCAGCCTGAGGCCGAGTAGCCGCCCTGCCGGGCGGCTGTCTCAAGCGCCCGGCAGGCGCTCGTCCTCGGACCCCGCGACGCGGACCGACATGCCGTAGTCGAGTTCCTCGCCGTCGATGAGCACGGCCTCCACCGTCCGGGTCTCCGGATCGACGTCGGCCTCCATGCCCTCGCCGGCGTACCGGGGATAGCCCGAGGCCCCCGTCTCGCCGGTGGCGGCGACGACCGCGGACCGGATCGGCCGGCCGGGGGCGCCGGACCGCGTCCGGCTGTGGTCGGGGATCAGGAGCAGCTCGTAACTCTGCGGATGGCTCATGCCTCCGACGCTAGACATGCGCGGTGCACGGCGCATGCCCAGCGTCGGAGGCTCTCAGCTGGATTCCCGGTGGACGGCGCTGGTGCGGAGCAGGTCGTGGTGGACCGGTGGCCCGCCCGGGTGCTGGACCATGCGGTCGATCGTCTCGGCCAGCGGCTGCGGCATGGCCAGCTCCATCCGGACGGTGCTCAGCCGGGGGCGCAGCAGCCTGCCGATGAGGGAGTCGTCCGCCCCGATCACCGCCGTGTCGGCGGGCACGTCCACGCCGGCGTCCTGGAGGGCACGCATCATCAGCATGGCGTACTCGTCGTTGTACGCGAACACCGCGTCCAGCCCCAGTTGCGGCCAGCGGGCGGCCAGCTGCTGCGCGGACTCCTCCTCGTACCGCAGCGGCAGCGGGCAGATGCGGGCCGCGGCGGCTTCGGCGGCACGCCGGGCGCCGGCGAGGCGGGTTTCGGCGAAGGAGGCGCGGCTCGGATCCTGGGGCACGACCACGCCGATGTGGCGGCGGCCGCGGGCCAGCAGGTGCTCCACGGCGCTTTCCCCGACCCGCCGTTGGTCCATGACCAGCCCGTGCGCCCCCGGTACCGGGTCGGGCCCCAGGGTGATCACCGCCTTGGCGCCGGAGCGGGTCAGGATGCCCGTGCCGTGCGGGGTGAGGGTGATGCCCGGCGGTACGACGACGGCGACGGGCCGCAGTTCGGCCCAGGCCGTGGCCGCCTCGTCGGCGGTGAGGCCGATGCTGCCGTACTGCACGACGGTGTAGTCCAGTCGGCGCAACCCCGACTGGAGTTCTTCGAAGAAATACTGGTGCAGCGGCCCCCCGGGTATGTGGCCGGAGGGCAGCAGGACCATACGGCTGTGTCCGGCGCGCAGACTGCGGGCGGCCGCGTGCGGCACGTAACCCAGTTGGAGCGCGGCCTCCCTGACCCGGCGTCGGGTGGGATCGCTGATCCGGACGGTGGCGTTGTTGTTCAGCACGTACGACACGGTGGCCCGGGACACTCCGGCGAGGCGGGCCACATCGGCGCTGGTCGGGACGGAGACTTCGGCGGGCTGCTTGGGTAACTGGCTCATGGCGTCGGGCAGTCTTCCAGACCCGCGGGAGCGGGTTTCGGCCCGGGGCCCGCAGGTCCGGTCACGGTGGCCGGAACACCGCCCCGCCGTTCCGGTCCGGCGCCCCCCTCCCGGGATCCGGGGTCAGGGGTTCTACGGTGTGGTGATGACGTTCCACGACAGCGCCTACCGTTCCGACAACCCCTTTGACGTGCCCGGCAGCAGCGGGCCGACGGCCACCGTGCAGGCCGATCCGGCCGAGGTGGGTTCCGTGCGCACCTCCTACGCCCCCGATCGCGACGGTGATCCCGATCCCGGCGAGATCGTCTGGACCTGGGTGCCCTTCGAGGAGAACGACGGGCGCGGGAAGGACCGGCCGGTGCTCGTCGTGGCCCGTGAGGAGGCGGGCACGCTGCTCGCCGTCCAGCTCTCCAGCAAGCAGCACGACCGGGACCACGAGTGGGTGGCCCTGGGCGCGGGCCCGTGGGACAGCTCGGGGCGGCCGTCCTGGGCCGATCTGGACCGGGTGCTGCGGGTCCACGAGGACGGGATGCGCCGCGAGGCGTGCGCGCTGGACGTGGAGCGTTTCGACCGGGTCGTCGGGCGGCTGCGCGAGCGGTACGGCTGGAGCTGAGCGCCCCCGGGGCGTGTCCGGCCGATCAGGACCGGGGGGTGCGACGCCTGCACCCGGCACCCCGGAGCGCGGGCCCGGCGGGCTCCGCGTCAGGCGAAGGTCCGGGTGAAGGCGGCCCGGACGGCGGAGTCGGGGTTCCGGTCCAGGATCCCGAAGACGATCTGCTCGAAATGGCCGCCGAACCGGCCCCCCTCGCCGATCAGCGCCCGGAACGCCTCCGCGACCTGCCCCGGGTCGTTCTGGAAGACCCCGCAGCCCCAGGCGCCCAGGACGAGCCTGCGGTACCCCCGTACGGCCGCGACCTCCAGGACCCGTTCGGCGCGGGAGGCCAGGGCGGCCGGGACGCGGTGGGCTTCCTCGGGGGTCTGCCGCCGGATCACTCCGGCGTTCGGCGCGGGCGAGGTGAGGAATCCCGCCGTGTACGGGGCGTCCAGGAAGTGGCCGCGGTCATCGCGGAAGACCGGCACGCCGGGCGAGTGGATCACCCGGTCGGTGTAGAAGGCGCTGCGCTCCGCACGGTGGTGCGCGTAGTACTCGGGGGCGCGCAGAAGGGTCGTGTGGAGGGCCGATCCACGGCACAGGGCCTCTTCCTGGGCCTGGGCGCCGTTGAGATAGCCGCCGCCGGGGTTGCGGGCCGAGGCATAGCTCAGGACGGCGACCCGGCCGGGGGCCTCGCCGGTCATCCTGCGGGCCGCGGCGAGGCTGCTTTCGGCGGTGACCTCGATGTGCGGGGTGCGATCGGTGTCCAGGGCGGCGACGGGCACCGGATCGGGTCCGTAGAGCCGGGTGCCGGAGCGTGCTGCGGCCACCGCTCGTTCGATGGACACCTTCTGACCTGCTGCGTTGTGGTATCGCCCGGCCTCGACGACCGCTTCCGTCTCGCGCGCGATCCCGCGCAGCCGCGCGCTCACCGGCGCTCCCCCGTGTGGTGCATACGGGGCATGCTGACGGGGAACCCGGCCTGGGCGCAATCGGATTTTCCTGGCTCGGGGGCACCCTTGTGCGATCTCCGGGTACGGGTTTGGCTGGTAGGCAGGCAGCTGAGAAGGAGGCCCTCATGGCCTTGGACATTCCCGGCGCGACCGGCTCGCGCCCGGACGCCACCCCGCTCGACGAGAGCGGGGCAGAGGATCTACTGCGCGGCATATGTTTCAAGACGGGTCCGCCCCGGACCGTGGGCGTGGAACTCGAATGGCTCATCCATGACCGGGAACGTCCCCACATCCCGGTCGAGCAGGAGCGGCTGGACAGCGCTGTCGAGGCGGTCCGCGCACTACCCCTGAGTGCCGCACTGACGTTCGAGCCGGGCGGCCAGCTGGAACTCAGTTCGCAGCCGGCCGGTTCCTTGATGGAGTGCGTCGCGACGACCGCGGCCGATCTGGCGGCGGTCCGTGCCTCGCTCGGCGCGGCGGGGCTCGCGCCGGTCGGGCTCGGCGTGGATCCGTGGCAGACCGCTCACCGCAGACTGCGGGAGCCGCGCTACGAGGCGATGGAGGCCGCGCTGGACCGGTCGGGGCCGTCCGGGCGGGCGATGATGTGCACCTCCGCGTCGGTCCAGGTCTGTCTGGACGCGGGCGAGGAGGAGCCGGGACCGCTCGGTTACGGACGGCGCTGGCAGCTCGCGCATCTGCTGGGCGCGGTGCTGGTGGCGGCGTTCGCGAATTCGCCGTTCCAGCAGGGCCGCCGGACCGGCTGGTCCTCCACCCGGCAGGCGCTGTGGGCCGACCTCGATCCGGGCCGGACGCTCGCCCCGGGCACCGGGCGCGCGCCTCGCGAGGCATGGGCCGCCCATGTCCTGGACACGACCGTGCTGTGCATCCGGTGCGAGAGCGGCCCGTGGGACGTCCCCGAGGGGCTCACCTTCCGCGAGTGGATCCGCACCGGTTCGCCCAGGCCGCCGGTGCAGGCCGATCTCGACTACCACCTCACCACGCTGTTCCCGCCGGTCCGGCCGCGCGGCCATCTCGAACTGCGCATGATCGACGCGCAGAGCGGGCCCGACGGGTGGCTGGTGCCGCTCGCCGTAGCCACGGCCCTGTTCGACGACCCGGAGGCCGCCGAGACCGTGTACCGGGCCGTGAAGCCGCTGGCCGAGACGGCGGGCGCTTCGGCGGCCCCGCGCAATCCGCTCTGGACGGCCGCCGCCCGCGAGGGTCTCGCCGATCCGGAATTGCGGGCCGCGGCCATCACCTGCTTCGGGGCCGCGCTCCCGGCGCTGGAGCGGATGGGCGCGAGCGACGCGGTGCGCGACACGGTGGCCGCCTTCACCGACCGCTATGTCGCCCGGGGCCGATGTCCGGCCGACGATCTGCCGGAGCCCGGCGACCTCATCGATCTCAGCCTGCTGACCGACCGGAAGGCGGCCTCCGCATGACCGAGCACCATGGACACGAAGAGCACCGCGAAGGCTTCGAGCCCCGTGAGCTGTCCGACGCGTTCGATCCCACCCAGGTCTCCGGTCCCGCCGCCGCCGGTTTCCCCTTCGTCTCCGGGGTCGATCCCGAAGTCCTGCGGCGGCGCGCCCTGGATGCGCTGCTGGCCGCGCGCGACCGCACCACGCTGCTCACCGACAGTGTGGACGACGGCGAACTGACCGCCCAGCACTCCCCGTTGATGTCGCCGCTGGTCTGGGACCTGGCGCACATCGGCAACCAGGAGGAGCAGTGGCTGCTGCGCGCCGTCGGCGGCCGGGAGGCGATCCGCCCGGAGATCGACGGGCTGTACAACGCCTTCGAGCACGCGCGCGCCTCGCGTCCCTCGCTGCCGCTGCTGGCCCCCGCCGAGGCCCGGACGTACGCCTCCGACGTACGGGGGCGGGCGCTGGAGCTGCTGGAGGGCACGCCGCTGCACGAAGGCGGAGGGCCGCTGGAGCGGGCCGGTTTCGCCTTCGGGATGATCGCCCAGCACGAACAGCAGCACGACGAGACCATGCTGATCACCCATCAGCTGCGGGCCGGACCGGCGGCGCTCACCGCGCCCGCTCCTCCCGCCCCTCCCGAGCCCGTCGGCAAGGAGGCCATTCCGAGCGAAGTCTTCGTCCCCGGTGGCTCGTTCACGATGGGGACCTCCGCCGAGCCGTGGGCGCTGGACAACGAACGCCCCGCGCACCGGCGCGACGTGGCGGCGTTCCACCTGGACGCCTCGCCGGTCACCTGCGGCGCGTACCTCCGCTTCATCGAGGACGACGTCTACGGGGACGAGCGCTGGTGGGCGCCCGACGGCTGGGCCATGGTCCGTGAACACGGCTTGTCCGCACCGCTGTTCTGGCGGCGGGAGGCGGGCCAGTGGCTGCGCCGCCGGTTCGGGGTGACCGAGCCCGTGCCGTACGACGAGCCGGTGCTGCACGTCAGCTGGTACGAGGCGGACGCCTACGCCCGCTGGGCGGGGCGGCGGCTTCCCACGGAGGCCGAGTGGGAGAAGGCCGCCCGGCACGACCCCGTGTCCGGCCGCTCGCGGCGCTATCCGTGGGGCGACGAGGATCCGACGCCGGAGCGGGCCAATCTGGGACAGCGCCATCTGCGTCCGGCGCGGTCCGGGGCGTATCCACTGGGCCGGTCGCCCTCCGGGGCGGGGCAGCTGATCGGCGATGTGTGGGAGTGGACCGCCAGCGACTTCCTGCCCTATCCGGGGTTCGTGGCATTTCCCTACCGCGAGTATTCGGAGGTCTTCTTCGGCCCGGGGCACAAGGTGCTGCGCGGCGGGTCGTTCGCCGTGGACCAGGTCGCCTGCCGGGGCACGTTCCGCAACTGGGACCTTCCGGTGCGGCGGCAGATCTTCGCCGGCTTCCGTACGGCGAGGAATGCCTGATGTGCCGTCATATCGCTTATGTGGGCGAGCCGGTGGCGCTGGGCGCGGTGCTCGTGAGGCCTGCGCACTCCTTGGTGCGGCAGTCCTGGGAGCCGCGCCGGCAGCGCTACGGCACGGTCAACGCGGACGGCTTCGGCGTCGGCTGGTACGCCGAGGGCGATCCGGCACCCGGACGCTACCGCCGCCAGGGCCCCATATGGGGCGACGAGACCTTCACCGATCTGGCCCGGGTGGTCCGCAGCACCGCGCTGCTCGCCGCCGTACGGGATGCCACCGAGGCGGGTGCGGACGGGGAGGCCGCAGCCGCGCCGTACACCGCAGGGCCGTTGCTGTTCAGCCACAACGGGGCGGTGAAGGGCTGGCCCGCGTCGCTCGCCGTCGCGGCCGCCGCCCTGCCCGCCGAGAAGCTCCTGTCGCTGGCCGCCCGGAACGACTCCGCGCTGGTCTGGGCGCTGATCCGGCACCGTACCGACGCCGGGGACGATGTGCCGCGCGCCGTCGCGGAGACCGTCCGCGAGGTCGCGGCCGCCGCGCCCGGGTCCCGGCTGAACCTGCTGCTCACCGACGGCGCCACCATCACGGCGACCGCCTGGGGCGACACCCTCTGGTATCTCACGGAGCCGGGCCGCCGTACCGCGGTCGCCTCGGAGCCGTACGACGACGACCCGCTCTGGCGCGAGGTCCCCGACCGCACCCTCCTGGTCGCGACCGCATCGGACGTCCTGCTCACCCCGCTCAAGGAGCCCCCCGCGTGAGTCCTTATTCCCTGACCCGCACCCTGCCGGTGGACGCGACGGACGCGGCGCTGCGCGCCGATGTCCTCAGCGGCCTGACCCGGCATCCCAAGACGCTGCCGCCGAAGTGGTTCTACGACGCCCGCGGCAGCGAGCTGTTCGAGGAGATCACCCGGCTGCCGGAGTACTACCCGACCCGCGCGGAGCGGGAGATCCTGCAGACCCGGGCCGAGGAGATCGCCGCCGCTTCGGGGGCCCGGACCGTGATCGAGCTGGGCTCGGGATCGTCCGAGAAGACCCGCCATCTCCTGGAGGTCCTCCCCGAGTTGCACGCCTACGTCCCGGTGGACGTGAGCGAGAGCGCACTGACGGGGGCGGCCGAATCGCTGCTCGCCGAGCACCCGGATCTGTCCGTCCACGCGCTGATCGCGGACTTCACCACCGGCCTGGTCCTGCCGGGGACGCCGGGCCCCCGGCTGGTGGTGTTCCTGGGCGGCACGATCGGCAATCTGCTGCCGGAGGAGCGGGCGACGTTCCTGCGGTCGGTGCGTTCGCTCCTCTCCCCCGGTGACGCGCTGCTGCTGGGCACGGACCTGGTGAAGGAGGAGGAAACGCTGGTGGCCGCGTACGACGACGCGGCCGGGGTGACGGCGGCCTTCAACAAGAACGTTCTGAGCGTGGTCAACCGTGAGCTGGGGGCCGATTTCCCGCTCGACGGCTTCGATCATCGCGCGGTGTGGAATCCGGAACAACGGTGGATCGAGATGCGGCTGCGGGCCCGGCGGGCGCTGAGCGTCAAGATCCGGGAGCTGGACCTCGTGGTGCCGTTCGAGGCCGGTGAGGAACTGCGTACGGAGGTGTCGGCGAAGTTCCGGCAGGAGGACGTCCGCGAGGAGCTGGCCGCCGCCGGGATGCGGCTGGCTCAGTGGTGGACGGACTCGGCGGGGCGGTTCGCCCTGTCGCTGGCCACGGTGGTCTGACCGGACTTACCCGTCCGGCCGGCCAGGCCGGACCTGCGGGGCTCTTCGGGGCCGAGGACGGCCGTTCGCGCCCTGCGGGCCAGGGCGCGGCGGCCGTCCTCGCCGTTCGCGGGGATCGGCGCGAGCACGTCGATGTGGGCGGTGAGCCCGGCCGCCCGGACGACCCGCCACAGGGAGGCGGCGAGCGGGTCGGCCCCGACGAACGCGACGGCGCCCGCGGCGGGACCTGTGGGGTGCTCCGGGGCGCTGTGGGCCGCCGTGCGATAGGTGATGCGGACCGGCCGGACCGTCGCCCCGGCGTCGATCGCCGCCTGGAACACGGCGGGCCGGAACGCGCCGCCGGCCCCCCGGCCGCACCAGGTGCCGCCCTCGGGGAACACCACGACCCGGGAGCCGGAGCGCAGGGCCGTCGCAATGGTCCGTACGGCGGCGGGCAGCGCGCGCAGCCGGTCGCGGTGGATGAACAGGGTGCCGCCGAGCGCGGCGAGGGGCCCCAGGAGCGGCCAGGACCGGATCTCGCGCTTGGCGACCATCCGGCCGGGCAGTACGGACGCGACCAGCGGTATGTCGAGCCAGGAGATGTGGTTGGCGACGACCAGTTCGCCACCGCCCGGGGCGCGGTCCGGCGCGTGCGGCCGGACCCTGACGCGTACGCCGAAGGCCTGCGGAACGGCGCGCGCCCAGCATCGGGTCAGCCAACTCCGCGGACCGTCCCCGAGCAGGCGGACCAGCGGGACGCAGGCCACCCCCAGCAGGACCAGGGCGCAGCCGGACAGCAGAAGGAGCGCGGCGGGCAGCGGAGCGCGTACGGCCCCGGTGTGCCGGGCGCAGCCGTCCGGGGTGCACGGGGCGACGGGCAGCCAGCCGGTCATCGCAGCGGGGCCAGGGAGAGGAAGTGGCGCAGGTAGCGCGGGTCGGTCCGGCGCAGCGAGAGCAGGACGTACAGGTCGGCGACGTTGAAGTCGGGGTCGTACGCCGGGGCCCCGCAGACCTGGGCGCCGAGCCGGAGGTAGCCACGCAGCAGGGGCGGGAGGTCGGCCCGGGAGCCGGCTTCCGGGCCGTGCGCGGAGGAGTCCCAGAGGCGGTGCGGGGTGACCCAGTACTCCTGGGGTGCGAGGTGTGCCGCGCGTACGGTGTTCCAGCTGCGGGCGGCCGACGTGCCGCCGTCGGCCAGCGGGAGGGAGCAGCAGCCCGCGATCCAGGTGTGGCCGGTGCGCTCCATGTAGCGGGCGAGTCCGGCCCAGACGAGGGCGATGACCGCGCCGTCGCGGTGGGCGGGGTGGACGCAGGAGCGGCCGACCTCGACGAGGTCGTCGCGGATGGGGTCGAGGTTGCTGAGGTCGAACTCGCTCTCCGCGTACAGGCGTCCGGCTATGCGGGCCCGGTCCGGCGGCAGCAGCCGGTAGGTGGCGACGACGTCCCCGGTGGCGGTCTCCCGGACCAGCAGGTGGTCGCAGTACGCGTCGAAGGCATCGCTGTCCAGACCGGGTTCGGGTCCCTCCAGCCGGGCTCCGAGTTCCCCGGCGAACACCAGGTGGCGCAGTCGCTGCGCCGCGCGTACGTCTTCCTGGCAGGTGGCGAGGGAGACCTGGTAAGCCGGTTCCGGGGCGGTGGCGGGCTCGGGGGCGGGGTTCGGGGCGGAGGCGGGAGCGGCGGCGTGGTGCGGGGCGACGGGCAGCACGGTCATGGCGGTCTCCGGGGACGGGAGCGGTCGGGGGCCGGGCCGTCGCGGGTGCGACGCACCGACCCCTTACTTCTTCCGTCACCGGCTGGATTCGACGTGACCGCCGTGGGGAGCGCGGATGTGCGACGGCTGAATCCCAGGGACGAAGCCTCCGCCGGGCGCCGCCTGGGTGGTGGCCTGTCCCCCGGGCGGGAGATCAGCCGGTGCCGGTACCGGTGAGCAGGGCGGTGATGCGCTCGGAGGCGGTCTTGGCCTCGCGTGCCGGGTCGCCGCCCTGGAGCACGGCCGTCATGTAGGGCTTGATCGGGTTCTCCGCCTCGACCCTGGCCCACTGGGCCGAGTTGGGGGTGGCGCGGCCCCGGGCGGCGCCTTCCGCCATCGCCGCGGTGCCCTCGTCGCCCTCGATGACATGGGCGAGGCTCGGCTTGTTGGGGACGTAACTCATGCCCCGGGCCAGCTCCGTCTGCCACTTCTCGCTCGCCAGCGCCTTGACGACGGCGATGCCCGCGCTGCGCTCGTCGGCGTTCTTCGGGACGATGAGGTCGGAGCCGCCGGTGAATACCGAACCGGGCTCTTTCGCGGTCTTGCCGGGAATGGGGAAGTAGCCCAGCTTTCCCTTGAGTTCGGGATTCTTCTGCTCGATGAGGGCGGCGCTGCCCGGCACCGAGATGATCTGGGCGACGTCACCCTCGGCGAATACGTCGGTCTGCGGGGGCTTCTCCTCGTCGGCGTCCTTGGGGCCGTCGCCGAGCGCCTGGAGTTTCTGGTAGAACTCCATGCCCGCCAGGGCTTCCGGCGTGTCCAGGGCGCCCTGCCAGTCGCCGCCGTTCTCGTCGGCGAGCTCGCCGCCCTCGTCCCAGATGAATCCGGCGAGCACGTACCAGTTCTGGCCGGCCAGGTAAATGCCTTGGTTTCCGCTGTTGTTGAGCTTCTCGGTGGCGGCGATCCACTCGGCGCGCGTCTTCGGGACGGCGTCGATGCCCGCCTCCTGGAAGATGTCCTTGTTGTAGATCACCACCCGGTTGGCCGCGTACCAGGGGATGCCGTACTGCACACCGTTGATGCTGCCGGGCTCGGCCAGGCCGGGCAGCCAGTCCTCGCTGCCCAGGTCACGCATCGATTCGAGGGTCAGATCCCGCAGGCCGCCGCTCTCCGCGTACTGCGCGACCTGCGTGTTTCCGACCTCGATCACGTCCGGGGCGTCGTCGCCCTCCAGCGCGGAGATGACCTTGGGGCCGATACCGCTCCACTCCTGGATCTGGAAGTCCAGCTCGATCGAGGGGTTCTCCTCCTCGTACGAGCGGGTGAACTTGTCCAGGAAGCCGGGCGAGACGCTGTCCTTCATCAGCCAGACCGTCACTGTGCGGTCACCGCCGCCCGAGCCCGATATGTAGCCGCATCCACCGAGTGCGACGGTCGAGACAAGCGCGATGGCTCCAGCCAGTATGCGGTTCTTCACGTGGTCACCTTCTGCGAAACGGCACAACGAAATCGGACCCGGTGTGGGGGGATTGCGGGCGGCGCTCGCACGGGTGGTTGGCTGAATTTTGGTATGGACCAATGGGTAGGTCAAGGCAGACGCCTGCCCCTATTCGCCCCACCCTCCCCCTCGCGGGACGCCCTCGGTTGGGGCACCGTGGTCACAGGAGAGGAGACAAACAATGGCGAATCACACCTATCGGGTCACCGAGATCGTAGGAACCTCCGACGAGGGCGTCGACGCGGCGATCCGGAACGGCGTCGCAAGAGCGGCGGAAACGTTGCACAATCTCGATTGGTTCGAGATTAATCAAGTTCGCGGCCATATCGAAGATGGCCGGATCGCGCACTATCAGGTCGGCCTGAAGGTGGGCTTCCGGCTCGACGAAAACAGCTGATCAGGTACGCCCCTCGCGCTCCTGGGCCTCCTTCAGCGCCTCTGACGGATCAGCCCAGCGGGCCCGCACCACAGCAAATCCGGCCACCTCGGCCGCATCGCAGACCAGTTCGTCGTCGTCCACGAGCATGCGCACCTGCCCCGTCCGCCCCAGCCTCCGGAGGATGTCCAGCTTCGTCCGGCGGGCGGGGCGCCGGTCGTCGTTGCGCCGCATGAACAGCGTGCCCTCGGGCAGCCCCTGGCGGCTCAGCCAGCGCACGGTGTCGCGGCGGCACCGCTCGGGGCGTCCGGTCAGATAGACGATCCGGCACTCCTCGGCGCTCGCGTGCACCATCCGTACGCCCTCCGGGAGCGGGGGGTCGTCCACGGCCGCGGCGAAGAACCCGGCCCAGTCGCGCTGGGCGCCCTCCAGGAAGTGCTGCCGGTGAGCGGTGCCCGCGAGCGTGTTGTCCAGGTCGAATACGGCCAGCGGCCGTGCGTCGTCGTCCACTCCCCCAGCTTAGGAAGCACCTCGGGAATCCCTGCGGAACGAGCGCGTTGAACAGAGCGTGAGCTCTGTGATCGCGTCGACCCGTTTCTCCGTCCTGGACCGTTCCCGCACCCGTGAGGGACACGAGACCGCCGAGGCGCTGCGCGACACCGTGCAGCTGGCCCGGGAGGCGGAGGCGCTCGGCTTCCATCGCTTCTGGGTCTCCGAGCACCACGGTGTGCCGGGGGTCGCCGGGTCCGCGCCGACGGTGCTGGCCGCCGCCGTCGCCGCCGCGACCTCCACGATCCGGGTCGGCACCGGCGGAGTGATGCTGCCCAACCACCGGCCGCTCGTCGTGGCCGAGCAGTTCGGGGTGCTCGCCTCCCTCTTTCCCGGCCGGATCGACATGGGCCTCGGCCGCTCCGTGGGCTTCACCGACGGTGTGCGCCGGGCGCTGGGTCACGGCAAGGAGGACGCCGAGGACTTTCCCGGGCGGCTGGCCGAACTGCTCGGCTGGATCGACGGCACCCAGCAGGCCCACCCCGGGGTGCACGCCCGTCCGGCGGAGGGCCTGCGGATCCCCGCGTACGTGCTCGCGATCGGAGAGGGCGCGGCGGTCGCCGCGGCCGCCGGGCTCCCCCTCGTCATCGGTGATCTGCGCGGCCGGGACACGGTGCTGCGCGCCATCGAGGTCTACCGCCGCGACTTCCGTCCGTCGGCCCGCGCCGAGCACCCCGAGGTGATCGTCGCGGGCACGGTGGCCGTCGCCGGCACCGAGGAGGCGGCCCGGCGGCTGCTCGTACCGGAGGCGTGGGCCGTGGCGTACTCCCGTACGCACGGAGACTTCCCGCCGCTGGCCCCGGCCGAGCGCATCGAGACCCTGACCATGACGGCCAAGGAGCGGTCGCTGTACGAGCAGGGGCTCGCAGGCCACATCCGCGGCACCGAGGACCGGGTGGCCGCCCGGCTGGAGCGGGCGATCGAGGAGACCGGTGCGGACGAGGTGCTCGTCACGACCAGCACGTACGACCGGGAGGCTCTGGTGGACTCGCTGCGGCGGCTCGCCCGGATCGCCCGCCCGCAGGGCCGGTCGGACGAACGGTGCCCGAGCCCTCACCCAGTGGGCCGCACGGCGGGTCCCCACCCGGCCGCCACCGGCGTCGACGCCTAGAATCGGACTGTTTGTCCCTCAGGCCGTCCCCCAGCCGTCAGCATCCCACCCGTACGGAGCCGAGCCCCATGCACTCCCCCCACGATCCGTACGTCCGGGTGCGCGGCGCCCGCGAGCACAACCTCAAGGACGTCCAGGTCGACATCCCGCGCGACACCCTGACCGTGTTCACGGGTGTGTCGGGGTCGGGGAAGTCCTCGCTCGCCTTCGGGACCCTCTACGCGGAGGCCCAGCGCCGCTACTTCGAGTCCGTGGCCCCCTACGCCCGGCGGCTGATCCACCAGGTGGGGGCGCCCGCCGTCGGGGAGATCACCGGGCTGCCGCCGGCCGTCTCGCTGGAGCAGCGGCGCTCCGCGCCGGGGGCCCGGTCGTCCGTCGGGACGGTCACCACGCTCTCCAACTCGCTGCGGATGCTCTTCTCCCGGGCCGGGGACTATCCGCCGGGGGCCGAGCGGCTGGACTCCGACTCCTTCTCGCCCAACACCGCCGTCGGGGCGTGCCCGGAGTGCCACGGGCTGGGGCGGATCCACCGGACGGACGAGGAGCTGCTCGTCCCGGATCCCTCGCTGTCGATCCGGGAGGGGGCGATCGCCGCCTGGCCGGGGGCGTGGCAGGGGAAGAATCTGCGGGATGTGCTGGACGCGCTGGGCTACGACGTCGACCGACCGTGGCGGGAGCTGGATCCCAAGGATCGTGAGTGGATCCTGTTCACCGACGAGCAGCCGGTGGTGACGGTGCATCCGGTGCGGGACGCGGGCCGGATCCAACGCCCGTACCAGGGAACGTACATGAGCGCGCGGCGCTATGTGCTGCACACCTTCGCCGACACCAGGAGCCGGTCGCTGCGGGCCAAGGCGGAGCGCTTCCTGACCAGCGCGCCGTGCCCGGTGTGCGGCGGGAGCCGGCTGCGGCCCGAGGCGATGGCGGTGACCTTCACCGGACGGACCATCGCGGAGCTGGCCGGGCTGCCGCTGTCGGTGCTGGCGGAGGTGCTGGCCGGGGCGGGCGCGGGCGGCGAGGAGACGGCCCGGGTGCTGACGGCGGATCTGCTGGCGCGGATCGGGACGGTGACGGAGCTGGGGCTCGGCTATCTGAGCCTGGACCGGACGGCCCCGACACTGTCCTCGGGTGAGCTGCAACGGCTCCGGCTGGCCACGCAGTTGCGGTCGGGTCTCTTCGGTGTCGTGTACGTCCTGGACGAGCCGTCGGCCGGGCTGCATCCGGCGGACACCGAGGCGCTGCTCGGGGTGCTGGGCCGGCTGAAGGAAGCAGGGAACTCGGTCTTCGTCGTGGAGCACCAGATGGACGTGGTGCGGCGGGCGGACTGGCTGGTGGACGTGGGCCCGCTGGCCGGGGAGCACGGCGGGCGGGTGCTGCACAGCGGGCCGCCGGAGGGGCTCGCCCAGGTCCCGGAGTCGGCGACCCGCCGCTTCCTGTTCCCCGAGGATGGCCGGGACCCCGCGCCGGTAAGCGAGCCACGCACGCCGTCCGGGTGGATCCGGCTCACCGGCGTGGAGCGGCACAATGTGCGCGGCGTCGACGCGGCGTTCCCGCTCGGGGTGTTCACGGCGGTGACCGGGGTGTCCGGCTCGGGCAAGTCGACCCTGGTCGGCCAGGTGCTCGCCGGGGTACTGGCCGACCGGCAGGCAGGTGAGGAGGCGACCGGGGCCGGCGAGCGGTTCTGCGCTTCCGTCACCGGTCTTGAGGCGGTGGACCGGCTCGTCCAGGTCGACCAGAAGCCCATCGGGCGGACGCCCCGGTCCAATCTGGCGACGTACACCGGCCTGTTCGACGCCGTACGGAAGCTGTTCGCGCGGACGGAGACGGCACGGGAGCGCGGCTTCGGCGCGGGGCGGTTCTCGTTCAACGTGAGCGGCGGGCGGTGCGAGACCTGCCAGGGTGAGGGATTCGTCTCGGTGGAGCTGCTGTTCCTGCCCAGCACCTACGCGCCCTGCCCGGACTGTCACGGTGCCCGCTACAACCCGGAGACCCTGGACATCACGCTGGACGGCCTGACGATCGCTCAGGTCCTTGATCTGACCGTGGAGTCGGCGGCGTCGTTCTTCTCCGGGACGCCCGCCGCCGGGCGTGCGCTCAGGACCCTGCTGGACGTGGGGCTCGGCTATCTGCGGCTCGGCCAGCCCGCCACGGAGCTGTCCGGCGGCGAGGCGCAGCGCATCAAGCTGGCGACGGAGCTCCAGCGCACCCGGCGCGGGCACACGCTGTATCTGCTGGACGAGCCGACGACAGGCCTGCATCCGGCCGATGTGGAGGTGCTGATGCGGCAGTTGCACGCGCTGGTCGACGGCGGGAGCACGGTGGTGGTCGTGGAGCACGACATGGCCGTCGTGGCGGGCGCGGACCATGTCATCGACCTGGGCCCGGAGGGCGGCGACCGGGGCGGCCGGATCGTCGCGGCCGGCACCCCGGCGGAGGTGGCGCGTAGCGCCGGGAGCCGTACGGCGCCGTATCTGGCGAAGGCGCTGGGAAGCTGACATCGCCGATCCCGTACGGCTCCGGACGTGATCGGAGCCGTACGGGATCAACTCCCCTGGTCAGCGGCGGACTTTACGGGTCGCCCGCAGCCACTCCTTGTTCATCGCGGCGATCGACGGCAGCGGGATGCCCTTCGGGCAGGCCGTGGCGCATTCGCCGGTCAGGGTGCAGCCGCCGAAGCCCTCCTCGTCCATCTGGGCCACCATGTCCAGGACGCGGGTCTCGCGTTCGGGGGCGCCCTGCGGCAGGACGTTGAGGTGGTTGACCTTCGCCGAGGTGAAGAGCATCGCCGAGCCGTTGGGGCAGGCCGCGACGCAGGCTCCGCAGCCGATGCACTCGGCGTGCTCGAAGGCGAAGTCGGCGTCCGGCTTGGGTACCGGGGTGGCATGGGCGTCCGGGGCGGTGCCGGTCGGGGCGGAGATGTAGCCGCCGGACTGGATGATCCGGTCGAACGAGGAGCGGTCGACGACCAGGTCCTTGATGACCGGGAAGGCGGAGGCGCGCCAGGGCTCGATGTCGATCGTGTCGCCGTCGGAGAAGGACCGCATGTGGAGCTGGCAGGTGGTGGTGCGCTCCGGGCCGTGGGCGTCGCCGTTGATGACGAGGCTGCACGCGCCGCAGATGCCCTCGCGGCAGTCGTGGTCGAAGGCGACGGGCTCGTCCCCGGCGAGGGTGAGTTCCTCGTTGAGGGTGTCGAGCATCTCCAGGAACGACATGTCGGCGGAGATGTTGTCGACTTCGTAGGTGGCCATGGCGCCGGGCTCTTCGGCGTTGCGCTGACGCCAGACGCGCAGGGTGAGCTTCATGCGTAGCTCCGCTGGGTGGGGTGGACGTACTCGAAGACGAGGTCTTCCTTGTGCAGGACGGGGGCGCCGCCGGTGACGGTGAACTCCCAGGCGGCGGCGTAGGAGAACTCCTCGTCGCGCCGTTCGGCCTCGCCGTCCGGGGTCTGGGACTCCTCGCGGAAGTGGCCGCCGCAGGACTCGGCGCGGTGCAGGGCGTCGAGGCACATGAGCTCGGCGAGCTCCAGGTAGTCGACGATGCGATTCGCCTTCTCCAGCGACTGGTTGAACTGTTCGCCGGTGCCGGGGACCTTGATGCGCCGCCAGAACTCCTCGCGGATCTCGGGGATCCTGGCGAGCGCCTTGCGCAGGCCGTCCTCGGTGCGGGCCATCCCGCAGTACTCCCACATGAGTTCACCGATCTCGCGGTGGAAGGAGTCGGGGGTGCGGTCGCCGTCGACGGAGAGCAGCAGGTTGATGCGGTCCTCGGTCTCCGCCACCACCTCGGCGACGGCGGGGTGTTCGGCGTCGACGTTCTCGGTGTGCGGGTTGCGGGCGAGGTAGTCGTTGATGGTGGAGGGCAGGACGAAGTAGCCGTCGGCGAGCCCCTGCATCAGGGCGGAGGCGCCGAGCCGGTTGGCCCCGTGGTCGGAGAAGTTGGCCTCGCCGATGGCGAAGAGGCCGGGGATGGTGGTCTGGAGGTCGTAGTCGACCCAGAGGCCGCCCATCGTGTAGTGCACGGCGGGATAGATCCGCATGGGGACCGTGTAGGGGTCCTCGTCGGTGATCCGCTGGTACATGTCGAAGAGGTTGCCGTACTTGGCCTCGACGGCCTTGCGGCCCATGCGCTGGATGGCCTCGGCGAAGTCCAGGTAGACCCCCTGCCCGCCGGGGCCGACGCCGCGCCCCTCGTCGCAGACGTTCTTGGCGGCGCGGGAGGCGATGTCGCGGGGCACCAGGTTCCCGAAGGCGGGGTAGATGCGCTCCAGGTAGTAGTCGCGCTCGTCCTCGGGGATCTGGTTGGCCGGGCGGGTGTCACCCTCGGCCTTGGGGACCCAGATGCGGCCGTCGTTGCGCAGCGACTCGCTCATCAGCGTCAGCTTGGACTGGTGGTCGCCGGTGCGCGGGATGCAGGTGGGGTGGATCTGGGTGAAGCACGGGTTGGCCATGTAGGCGCCGCGCCGGTGGGCCCGCCAGATCGCGGTGGCGTTGGAGTTCATGGCGTTGGTCGACAGGTAGAAGACGTTGCCGTAGCCGCCGGTGGCCAGGACGACCGCGTCGGCGAAGTAGGTGTCGATCTTCCCGGTGACGAGGTCGCGGGCGACGATCCCGCGCGCCTTTCCGTCGACCACGATCAGGTCCAGCATCTCGCTACGGGCGTGGAGTTCGACGCCGCCGGTGGCGATCTGCCGGGACAGCGCCTGGTAGGCGCCGAGGAGGAGCTGCTGTCCGGTCTGGCCGCGCGCGTAGAACGTACGGGAGACCTGGACACCGCCGAAGGACCGGTTGTCGAGGAGACCGCCGTACTCGCGGGCGAAGGGGACGCCCTGGGCCACGCACTGGTCGATGATCTCGACGGAGATCTGGGCGAGCCGGTGGACGTTGGACTCCCGGGCGCGGAAGTCGCCTCCCTTGACGGTGTCGTAGAACAGCCGGTGGATGGAGTCGCCGTCGTTGCGGTAGTTCTTCGCCGCGTTGATGCCGCCCTGGGCGGCGACCGAGTGGGCGCGCCGGGGCGAGTCCTGGAAGCAGAACTGGACGACGTGGTAGCCCTGTTCGGCGAGGGTGGCCCCGGCCGCGCCGCCGGCCAGACCGGTACCGACGACGATGACCGTGTGTTTGCGCCGGTTGGCGGGGTTCACGAGTTTGGCTTGGAAGCGGCGGGTGTCCCAGCGTTCGTTGACGGGGCCCTCGGGGGCCTTCGTGTCGACGGCGGGCTCGCCCGTGCGGTACTGCGTGTAGTCGGGCATGTCAGCTCACCACTCCGGTCATGACGGCGACGGGTACGGAGATGAAGCCCAGGGTCAGCACCGCAGCGAGGGCGTTGGCGAGGGTCTTCAGGATGCGGTCGCGGGTCGCGTTGCCGACGCCGAGGGTCTGTGCGGCGCTCCAGAATCCGTGCTGGACGTGCAGACCCATGGCGAGCACCGCGACGATGTAGATGACGTTGCCGTACCAGGTCGAGAAGGTGTCGATGACGTTCTGGTAGGGGTGCCCGGCCTCGAAGCTCGTGTGCACGGTGCCGGTCGTCAGGTCGAGGATGTGCCAGACGATGAAGAGCGCGAGGATGATGCCGCCCCAGCGCATCGTCCGGGTGGCGTAGCTCGCGCGGGCCTTCTTGTGGACGTACTTGGCGGGGCGCGCCCTGATGTCGCGGCGGCTCAGCTGGTACGCCGAGACGCCGTGCAGCACGACGGCGGCGACGAGCCCCACGCGGACGATCCAGAGCGCCCACTCGTAGTGCAGGATCGGTTCGCCCATGGTGCGCAGCCAGTGGGCGTACCCGTCGAATTCCCCGGGTCCGAAGAAGATCTTCAGGTTGCCCACCATGTGGGCGACGAGATATCCGAGCATGACCAGACCGGTCACGGCCATGATCGTCTTCTTGCCGACGGTCGAGTCCCAGAGCGTACGCGTCATCGACGGCCGTCGGTCCGTCCGCGTTGCCAATGCCATGGACACGACGGTAGGGGCGGAGGGCCTGATCAGTCCAAGACATGGTCCGGCTGATCTCCATAGGCAGAGCCTATCGGTGAGGTCTATCGTCGGCGTATGCACTTCCAGCAGCTCACCTACTTCGTGGCCGTCGCCGAGACCCGGCACTTCACCCGGGCCGCCGAGGCGGTGCATGTGTCGCAGCCCTCGCTCTCCCAGCAGATCCGGGCGCTGGAGGCGGAGCTGGGCGCGGATCTGTTCAGCCGGGCCCGGGGCAACATCACCCTCACCGACGCGGGCGAGGCGCTGCTGCCGCTGGCCCGGCGGATCCTCGCCGACGCGGAGACCGCGCGCCACGAGGTCCAGGAGCTGGTCTCGCTGCGCAGCGGCCGGGTGCGTCTCGGCGCGACGCCCAGCCTGTGCACCGGGCTGCTGCCGGACCTGCTGCGCGCCTTCCACGACCGGCATCCGGGGGTGCGGCTGCTGCTGGAGGAGGGCGGCTCGCACGACCTCGTACGTCAGCTGGCGCGCGGGGCGCTCGACCTGGCGCTGGTGGTGCTGCCGCTGCCGGCCGCCTCGCCCGCGCTGACCACGGTGGAGCTGCTGCGGGAGGACCTGGTGGTGGTCTCCGCGGCGACGGAGCCGCCACCGGGACGGGACGGCTCGATCCGGATCGCGGATCTGGAGGGGGCGCCGCTGGTGATGTTCCGGCACGGGTACAACCTGCGGGAGCTGACGCTCGCCGCGTGCCGCGCGGAGGGCTTCGAGCCGACGTTCACCGTCGAGGGCGGCGAGATGGACGCGGTGCTCGGTTTCGTACGGGCGGGGCTCGGCATCGCCGTGGTGCCGAGCATGGTCGCCGCCCGGGCGGGCCACGACCTGCGCAGGACCGCGCTGGCCGGGGGCGGGCTGCGGCGCACGATCGCGCTGGCGCACCGCAGCGACGTGGACCCGCCCCGGGCCGCGCGCGAACTCCAGCGGATGCTGCTGGAGCACCGGCCGGTGTCCGGCTGACGTGGGCCCGGCGGCCGGGCGGGGT
Source organism: Streptomyces globisporus (assembly GCA_014649555.1). Taxonomy (GTDB): domain Bacteria; phylum Actinomycetota; class Actinomycetes; order Streptomycetales; family Streptomycetaceae; genus Streptomyces; species Streptomyces globisporus. The sequence goes on from BMTG01000002.1 coordinate 131,210, forward strand.
CCCCGCCCGGCGACCGCTCAGACCGCGTCCGCCAGCAGCAGGGAGTGGATGCGGTCCGGGGCCCCGGGGCGGGCGTAGTACCAGCCCTGGGCGGTGTCGCAGCCGATCCGGCGCAGCTGCTCGGCCTGCGCGCCCGTCTCCACGCCCTCCACCGTGACGGCCAGCTCCAGGCTGTGGGCCAGCGACACGATGCCCTCGACGATCTTCAGATCGACCGGGTCCGCCGGATGCTGCTGCATACCCCGGGTGAAGGAACGGTCCAGCTTGAGCACGCTCACCGGCAGCCGGCGCAGGTTCGCCAGGTTCGAGTAGCCCGTGCCGAAGTCGTCGAGCGCGATGTCGACGCCCATCTCCGCGAGCTGCCGCAGCGGCTTGAGGAGATCGTCGTCGGCCCCGATCAGCGCGGACTCGGTCACCTCCAGGCAGAGCGCCCCCGGCTCCAGACCGCAACGTTCCAGCACGTCGACCGTCTCCGCGACCAGCCGGGGATGGTGCAGCTGGGTCGGCGACAGGTTGACGTTGATCCGCAACGGACCGCCGTCGCTGTGCCGCTCCTGCCAGAAGTTCGCCTGCCGTACGGACTCCTCCAGCACCCAGCGGCCGAGCGGCACGATGAGGCCGGTGTGCTCGGCGAGCGGGATGAACCGGTCGGGGCCGAGCACCCCGTGCTGCGGATGGCACCACCGTACGAGCGCCTCCGCGCCGTGCACCGTGCCGTCGCCCAGGTGCACGAGCGGCTGGTACTCGATGAAGAACTCGCCCCGGTCCAGGGCGGCCGGGAGCGCGGTGGTCAGCCCGTGCCGGGTGATGGCGCGCTCGTCGGCCTCCGCGTCGGCGAGCTGGAAACGGTTGCCGCCCGCCGCCTTGGCCCGGTACATCGTGATGTCGGCGCTGCGCAGCACCTCGGCGGCGCTGCGCTCTCCGGACGGCCCTTCGACGATGCCGATCGAGCCCCGGACCGAGAGCTCACGCCCGTCGAGGCGGATCGGGGTGGCGAGCGCATGGAGGATGCGGCCGGCCAGTTCGTGCACCTCTTCGGCCGTGTCCGGCCCGGTGGTCAGGGCGACGAACTCGTCGCCGCCGAGCCGGGCGACCATCTCGCCGGGCGCGGTGGCGCAGCTCTGGAGCCGGTCGGCGACCTCGACCAACAGGCGGTCGCCGGCGGCGTGGCCGAGGCTGTCGTTGATGGCCTTGAAGCCGTCGAGGTCGAGGTAGCAGAGACCGAAGCGGACACCGTCCCGGGCGGTGAGGGCCTTCTCCAGGCGCTCGAAGAACAGAGTCCGGTTGGGCAGGCCGGTGAGCGCGTCGTGGGTGGCCTCGTACCGCAGCCGCAGGTTGAGCAGCCGGCGCTCGGTGGTGTCCTCCATCAGCGCCAGCTGGTACTCGGGGCGGCCCTCGGAGTCGCGCAGCAGCGAGACGGTGAGGTTGGTCCACAGGACGGTGCCGTCGTTGCGGTAGTACGCCTTCTCGACCCGGTAGTGCTCGCGTTCGCCGCGTACCAGCTCGTCGTAGTACTTCCACACCTGCGGCGAGTCCTCGGGGTGGACCCACTCGTTCACCTTGTGGCTGCGGACGTGGTGTTCGAGACCGCCGAACATCCTGGTGAGCGTGTCGTTGATCTCCAGGATGTTGCCGTCCAGGTCGGCGATGCCGATGCCGATGGCGGCGTCCTTGAAGACCGCGCGGAACCGGGCCTCGGTGGCGTGCAGGGCCTCTTCGGCGTGCGAACGGGCCGTCAGCGCCGAGCGGGCGATGGCCTCCTGCTCGGCGAGCGTGCGCTCGCGCAGGGCCCCGGTGAACCCGGCGGCCAGCGTGTGCTGGATCCGGGCGCAGCGGGCCCGGCCGTCCTCGGTCGACAGCGGGCCGGGGCCGTTGCCGCCGCAGTAGAGGACGAGGTAGGAGTCGACGACGCCGAGCGTGGAGCTGAGGGCGTCCGGATCGGTGCAGTGCGCGTCGATCAGGGCCGCGCCGATCCGCTGGGCGGGCGAGGCGTCGAAGGGGTGGGCGTGCAGGATGCCGTTCAGCTCGCGTGCCAGGGGCAGCAGATGCTGTTCGAACTCCGGCCGGGTGAGGGAGGTGGCCGTCAGGGGGAAGATGGCCCGGCTCCAGATTCTGGCGAATCTCCGGAGCCGGCCCTCGGGGCCGTCGGGTTCCGCGTCCGGCTCTCCGGACGCCTGGGCGGGAATGGTCACGCCTTGCGCCCGACCCCGCCGAAGCCCGAGAAGGCGTACGGGTCTTCCTGCTCCGGCGACTGCGGGGTGTCGGGCCGCCATTCGGGCATCGACACGAGTCCCGGTTCGACCATCTCGTAGCCCTCGAAGAACCGGCCGATCTCCTCGTGCGAGCGCATGATCAGCGGGTTGCGGATGTTCTTGTAGACGCCGACCGTGCCGGCCGCCTCCTCCTTGGGCAGCGGGATGCCCTCGTACGAGGCGTGGGTGAGGACGAGGAGACTGCCGGGGGCCAGCGCCTCGCGCAGTTCGGCGACCGCGGCGTACGGCTCGTCGGCGTCCTCGATGAAGTGGAGCACCGCGACGAGCAGCAGGGCCACCGGCCGGTCCAGGTCGAGCAGTCCGGTGATCTCCGGGTTCGCCAGGATCTCCTTGGGACGGCGCAGGTCGGCGGCGGCGATGACCGCGCGATCGTTGCCCTCCAGGACGGCCTGGCTGTGGGCGACGGCGACCGGGTCGTGGTCGACGTAGGCCACCTTGGCGCCGGGGTCGGCGGCCTGGGCGACCTCGTGGACGTTGCCGAACGTCGGGATGCCGGAGCCGATGTCCAGGAACTGGTCGATGCCCGAGTCGACGGCGTGGCGGACGGCCCGGCGCATAAAGGCGCGATTGGCCTGCATGATCTTGGGAAGGCCCGGGAGGAACTCCATGGCCTTGCGCGCGGCTTCCCGGTCCACCTCGAAATTGTGCGATCCGCCCAGATAGAAGTCGTACATGCGGGACACGCTCGGCACCGAAATGTCTATGCCCTGCGGTGCCCAGGCGGGACGCTCCATCGATGTCTCCAACAAGTTCGCCACGGCGATCCGGCCATGTTCATGGTCAGTGTTGACCAGAGGCTACTGATCGGCCGCCAAGAGAGCGAGTGGAAACGGAAATTGGCGATCCGTTATTGGTCACACTCAGGTGGCATACCCGGCCGGTCCGTCGCTGCGCGTGTGCGGACAGCGACGGACCGGCACTCCGGGCGCCGTTTCCCGGTGGTTCGGGGCCACTTGGGGCTCCTGGGCGATTGTTCTGCGGAGTCCGTGACTACTTGGTGGCGCCGACGAGTTTGGAATCCGGGGAAACGGCGTACCAGGTTCCGCCGACACCCTGCCCGTTGGTGTCTCCGGGCTTCTTGTCGCCCGCGAAGGTGTAGATCGGCCAGCAGTCGATGGTCTGCTGCTTGATGCCGTCGGGGCGGTCGAAGGTGACGAATCCCTTCGTCGTGACACCGTCCACCGCATTCTTGGCCACGGGTTCGACCACCGGCCACTTCTTGAGGCACTCGCCGGTGCAGGCCGTCTTCATCGGCCAGGCGGAGTCCTTGGTGAAGCGGTAGACGGTCATGCCCCGGCCGTCCACCACGATGTCGCCGAGTTCCGGGTCCTTGCGGACGGAGAGTCCCGCGGGATCGGCCGGTTCGGCGCCCCCTTCGCCGTCTTCGGCGACCCCCTCGCTGTCGGCGTTCTTCGCCGCCTTCTTCCCGTCCGGGGCCGCGGCGAACCAGGTGCCGCCCACTCCCTGTCCGTTGACCTGCCCGGGTGCGGTGTCCTTGGCGTACCGGTACATCGGCCAGCCGTCGACGGTGAGTTGGCTGGTGCCGTCGGGGCGGCTGACCTCGCCGAGCAGCTCCTCGTCGGTGCCGGCCGCGGCGACGGCGTTGCCCGATGCCACCACCGGCCAGGCCGTGGCGCAGTCACCGTCGCAGTTCGACTTCGGCGGGTTCGCGGTGTCCTTGTCGAAGCGGTAGAGCGTGAAGCCCTCGCTGTCGGTGAGCACCTTTCCGAGCTCCTTGCTTTCCTGCACGGCGAGTTGACCGGCCTCCTTCGGTTCCGCCGCCTCCGCGTCGGCCCCGGAGCCGTATCCCCCGCCGGCCGATCCGTACCCGCTCTCGGCGGGCTGCTGGGCCGGGGCGGCGTTGCCGACCGCCTGGCCGTTCGGCGACGTGCCCTGCTCCTGACCGCACGCCGTCGTGAGCGTCAACAGAGCCGCTGCGGTGACCGCGAGCGAGGCGTTGCGCCAGGTGTTCATGTCGACTCCCGTGGTGCTTCGTCGTAGCGCTGGTGATTCCGGCGCGGGACCGCGCCGTTCGTGGCCCTAGGTACGGGACGCCGACGGGGTCGCGTTCAAAGGAACTGCGAGAAGAATGCGGCGGGTCGGGCCGACCCGGTAAACACGGACGGCCTATTGATCCCACGATCAGGCGAATCCCCTGCGTCGACCGCGTGTTCCCCGGACACGTCGATCATGCTGCCCGTCGTGTACGGATCACGCATCGCGCGGCTCACGGCAGTCGCGTCACTCCTCTGGCTGACGGCCCTGCCGCCGCCCGCGACCGCCGACAGCTGCGCGGTGGCCTCGATCGGGCAGGACGGGAGCGTTTCCGCGATCGCCGTGGCGGGCGACGGGGGCTGCGTCGCGGCCTCCGAGCCGGAGCCGCCTCCGCCGCCGCCACCCCCGCCGAAACCGGCTCCTCCGCCACCCCCTCCACCACCACCGCCACCTCCGCCTCCGCCACCTCCGCCTCCGCCTCCGCCTCCGCCTCCGCCTCCGCCCATGGTGGCGGAACCGCCGCCTCCACCACCTCCCCCGCTTCCTGCGCCACCACCCCCTCCGCCCCCGGCACCGGCACCGGCACCGGCACCGAAGCCCTCGCCCTCACCGAAGCCCCCGGTGCGGACCGAGCCGCCCGAACCCCGGCCCGTCGCGCTGCCCACGTACCGCAAACCGGTCCGCAAGGAGCCGCGGAGCGGACCGTCACTGGTGTCGCTGACGCTGCTCATCACCGCCCCGGCGGTGTTCGCCGTTGCCGTTCTGCGGCCGCGGTCATCCCGCTGACCAGGAGAGATGCATGTCCGAATGGCTCGTACTGAGCATTGCCATGGCGTCCGCCTGCGCGGTCGTCCTCATCATCGTCGTCCTGAACAACCGGCGGCTGGGGGATGACGACGATCCCTCCGAGACCCCCGACGTCATCGAGTACATGACGATGATGATCGGAGTGGTCTACGCGATCGTCCTGGGGCTCGCCATCGCCGGGGTCTGGGAGGGGCGCAGCGCCGCCCAGGAGTCCGTACGCATCGAGGCGCAGGCGCTGCACGAGGTGAAGGCGCGGGCGTCCGTCTACCCGGCGGAGGTCCGCGACCGTATCCGGGCGGACGTCGACGCCTACGTCAGCCATGTCGTGAACGACGAGTGGAAGGTGATGTCGGAGCGGAACACGCTCACCGAGCGCGGCACCGAACTGCTGAACCAGGTGCGGGCGGACGTCACCGACTACGAGCCGAAGACCGATCACGAGGGGCAGGCCTACCAGCCGCTGGTCGACCAGGTGGCGGCGGCGGACGACGCCCGCAGCTCTCGGGGGCAGAACGCCGGGGCGACGATGCCCGGGGTCGTCTGGTTCGGGCTGATCATCGGGGCGCTGGTGACCGTGGGGCTGATCTTCACGCTCCAGATCCGCAGAACGTTCCGCGAACTGCTCCTGGCGGGCCTGTTCAGCGCGCTGATCGCCTTCCTGCTCTTCCTGATCTGGGACTTCGACGCGCCCTTCGGCCGGGGTATCTCGGCCACCGCCGACCCCTTCATCGACATGTTCCCGGGCATCACCCGCTGACCCCGGCTCCCCCGGCCGGTGCGCCGGTCGGGGGACAGCGTGACCCATTCGCCGGACCCCGATCGCGGGTCGGGGGGACCCCTCCTAGCGTGTCGGGCATCGAGGTGCATTTTTCCTGCTATGTGGAAATTGGTTCCGCAGCTGCCCCTCGGGGAACCCGGAGGATCCACCATGCGCGCGATACGTGTCGCACCGCTCGCCCTGCTCGGCGCCGGTGCCCTGACGCTCCTCGCCCCGTCCGCCGCCTTCGCCGCGCCGGACGGGGCCTCCAGCACGTTCAACCCGACGATCGCCCCCTCGGTCATCGCACCGGGCGGCCGGGTCACCCTCGGCGCCGGTGGCTGCACGGGCGAGACGACCGTGAGCTCGGGCATCTTCGACACCACCACCATCCCGAGCGGCAGCACGACGGCCACCGCCACCGTCGACTCCGACGCGCGGCGGGGCGCCGTCTACGCGGTGACGTTCACGTGCGGCTCCACCGGCACCTCCCGGAACGTCAACCTGACGATCACCGGCGGCGCGACGAGCAGCCCCACGCCCACCCCGACTCCGACGCCCACCACGGTCCCGACCGCCAGCTCGACGGCGCTCGTCCCGGGCGGGGTGCGCGGTGGCCTCGGCGGCAGCTCCGGCACCACCGACACGGTGGAGGTCGCCGCCGGCGGGGCCCTGGTGGTCGCGGCGGCCTCGGGTGCCCTCTACTTCGCGCGTCGCCGTAACGCCGACCGCCACCACTGACCGCCAGTATGTGGCGCACGGCAGTCGCCCCGGGTCCTGATCCAGGACTCGGGGCGACGGGCGTATCGGGCCGGGCGGGAGGTTCGACGCCTTAGAACGCCGCATGGCCGGTCCGCCGACGCCGGACGAGGAAGACCGCGCCGCCGACGGCCGCAGCCGCCACGAGACCGCCGCCGACCTGCATCTCGACGGAGCTCGGGCCCATCGAGCCGCCGAGCCCGCCCTGCGCGCCGTTACCGGCGAGCACGGTGAACTTCTGCGTGGCGATCCGGTTGTTGTCGTTGCACTTCACGGACAGGTGGTACTGCCCGGGGGTCGTGTTGTCCCGGACCCGGGCGTGGGCGTAGTTTGTGCCGTCACCCGCGGAGAGGGTGGTCGTCGGGAACGCGTTCGACCAGACCTTGCCGCCGTGGCCGCAGCCCTGCGCGGTGATCTTCAGCGTGCCACCCTGGTGGACGGACTGAGGGTTGACGGCGACGTTGACCGGACCGTTGGTGGCGGCGGCCATGGGGGCCGCGAGCCCGACGGCCGCGAAAGCGGTCGCGGTGACCGCGAGAGCGCGTGTAGCACGCATCGTGTGAACCTCCAGCGGGAAACGCCCCCGGGGGCTGGTCCCCCGGTGGATCGACGAGAACGTCTCCCATGACGAACACTCACCAGTCGACCGTCGGCTCGCACTTCGGCACTGCTCCACCAGGTGACGCGACACGCCGTGCGGGAAGCTCCGAATCTGACGGAGTCGCAGGTCACGGGCGTCAGAAGTTTTATCTGCTCATTACTCCGATGGGCAGTCAGCCATCAGGGGCACCCCGCCGGGGACCGCCCCGCCGCCACCCGTTCGCCTCTCCCTGATCGCCGACCCGACGCGACGCCCTTAACGTTCACAGCGTCGCGACGAAGGGAGAACCATGGGCCGGGACCACACCGGGGGCGAGCGGACCAGACGGGTGCCATGGGGTGCGATCGCTCTGGTGATGCTCAGCGGCCTCGCTCTCATGCGCAACGGCACGGAGTTCTCGGAGGCGGGCCCGCCGCAGCCCGCGGCAGCCGCCTCGCTGGATCTGAGCAAGGACGCCCCGGGCCCGCCGGTGGAGGGCGAGCCGGTGCAGCCGCTGCCGTACGCCCCGGCCTCCCGGGTGAAGATCGGCTCCATCGACGTGGACGCGCCGATCATCGACGTCAACCTGGACGCCAACGGGTGGATCGACGCCCCGCCCGCCGAGGACCCCAACCTCGCCGGCTGGTACCAGAACGGCATCGCCCCCGGCCAGCGGGGCACCGCCGTGGTCGTCGGCCATGTCGACAACATGTCCGGGCCCGCGGTCTTCTACGGCCTCGGCTCGCTCCAGAAGGGGCACCGCGTCGAGGTCTCCCGCTACGACGGCCGGGTCGGGATCTTCGAGGTGTACGGGGTGGAGGTCTTCTCCAAGAACGACTTCCCCGGCCCCCGCGTCTACGGCGACACCGGCCACGCGGAGCTGCGCGTGATCACCTGCGGCGGGGGCTACTCCAAGGCGGGCGGCTACGACGGCAACGTGGTGGTCTTCGCCCGGCTCGTGGACACCCGCTGACCGAACGCGTCCCGACACGGCTGTGTCCCCGGTGGATCGCCGGGGACACAGCCATACGCGTGCGCGCTCAGACGCGTTGCGGCACCGTGATGCGGTAGCCCGCCTCCAGCAGCCGGGGCAGATAGCGGCGCAGGGCGGCGACGCTCTGCGAGCGGTCGCCTCCCGCGTCGTGCGAGAGGACGACGACACCGGGCGCCGCACCGTCCAGCACCCTCCGGACGATGGTGCCGGTTCCGGGCTCCTTCCAGTCGAGGGTGTCCACCGTCCAGGCCATCGGCTCCATGCCCAACTCGGCACCGATCTCGAAGGAGTTGCGGTTCCACGCGCCGTAGGGGGCGCGGTACCACAGCGGCGGGGCGCCGAGCACCCGCTCCACCACGTCGCTGGTACGGCCCAGCTCGTCGCGGATCGCGGGGCGGGAGAGCTTCGGGATCAGCGGGTGGGACCAGGAGTGGTTGCCCACCACATGCCCCTCGTCGGCCATCTCGCGCAGCAGGTCCGGGTTGCCGTCGGTCATCTCGCCGCAGACGAAGAACATCGCGCGGACCTGGTGTTCGCGCAGGGTGGCCAGGATGTCCGGGGTGTACTTCGGGTCGGGGCCGTCGTCGAAGCTGAGGACCATCGAGTGCCCGAGGTCGGGAAGGTGCTCGAAGGGCCGGGTGCGCACGGGCGGCCTGGCCGGCCTGAACCGGGCCGGGGCGCCCGCGGTCATGGGGTCGAGCCGGTACGGGGAGGGCCGGCCCCGCACGTTCGCCGGAGGCCCGGCAGCCCCCGGGGGCGGAGTGCCCGCGGCCCGGGCGGGGCGGCTGGGTGTCGACGCCGGATCGGCGACGGCCAGGTGCACGGCGGCGGCGGTTCCGAGGCCGAGGGCGATCCTCAGCAGGGCACGGCGCTCGGGTCCGGTGTGATCACGTGTCATGGCCAACTGCTCGCACGGCCGGACGCCCGCTCCGGCCGTCGACACGGAGGCCGACACGGACGCCGACCGTTTTGTACCCGATCGACGCAGTATGTTCATATTCGGCGAGGTCAGTCGACCGCCCGGCCACCCCCTCTCCGGACGAGCCGATAGCCTCGGAGCCGTGACAGAGCAGCAGCCTCATCAGTTCGAACGCGGCACGGACGGCCCCAAGGTGATCGTCGCGGGGCTCGACGGCTCCGATTCGTCGATGCGCGCGGCGGCCTACGCCGCCGGTCTGGCCCGTCGGCAGAACGCCATGCTGGCCCTGGTGTACGTCCAGCCGGTCATGACGGCGGGCGCCGCCCTGGGCGTACCGGTCGGCGATGCGACGGGGGAGGTCGCGGACGCCCTGGTCTCCGAGATCCGGGAGGCGACGGAGCGCTTCAGGGACGCGTGGGACGTGCGGTGGGAGTTCCACACCTTCCGGGGCGACCCCTACAACGGGCTGGTGACGGCGGCCGACGAGCTGAAGGCGGACGCGGTGGTGGTCGGGGCCTCGGAGTCGGCGGGGCACCGCTTCATCGGTTCGGTGGCCGTCCGTCTGGTGAAGGCGGGGCGCTGGCCGGTCACCGTGGTGCCGTAGGGCCCCGCCGACGACCGCTTCTTGCCGCTACTTGCCCATGAGGAGCCCGTCCTCGTCCGCGCCCCGGCCGAGGACGACGGTACGGATCCGGTCGCGGACCTCGCGCAGATGCTCGGCCCCTTCGTCTCCGTCGAGCGAGGCGTTGAGGTTGACGGCGCGTCCGGTGACGGTGTCGTACCACTGCGGGACGAACTCCGCCTTCTTCACCTTCCAGCGCTCGCCGGGTTTCGCGGGCGGCGCGAAGGTGAAGCGGCCCATCGAACTCTGGTTGCCGCGCGGGTCCTGGGCGCCCTCGTAGTTGATCATCGCTCCGGCGATCTGGTCGCCCATGCCGTAGACGACCCAGGTGCCGTTGACCTTCTCGTACGCCTGGGGCACATGGGCGTGGGTGCCGATGATCAGATCGATGTCGGGGCGGCCCTGGTCCGTGGAGGCGGTGAGCCGCTCGGCGAGCTCCTGTTGCTGCGCGTCGGGCTCGTCCTGCCATTCGGTGCCCCAGTGGGCGGAGAGCACGACGACGTCGGCACCGGCCCGGCGGGCGGCCCTGGCCTCCTCGACGATCTTCCGCTCGTCGGTGACGTTCACCGTCCAGGGCCGGCCGGTGGGCAGCGGGATGTCGTTGGTGCCGTAGGTGTACGCGAGGTGGGCGACCTTGGCCGCGCCCTTCCCCGGTCCGGCGGGCAGGATCGTGGGCCGGGCCGCCTCTGCGGCGGTGCGGGCGGATCCGGCGTGCCGGATGCCCGCCCCGTCCAGGGCGTCGAGCGTGCGCCGGACCCCCTCGGCCCCGTCGTCGAGGGTGTGGTTGGAGGCGGTGGAGCAGGAGTCGAACCCGGTGGTGCGCAGGGCGGTGGCGATCTCGGGGGGCGACTTGAAGCTCGGGTAGCCGGTGTAGGGGCCGCCCTCCTTCCCGTACACGGTCTCCATATGACAGAACGCCAGGTCCGCACCGGAGACGACCGGGGCGACACCGGCCAGCATCGGGGCGAAGTCGTAACCGGCGCCGCCCGCGTCGGCGGCGGCCTGGTCGATGACGGAGGAGTGCGGCAGGACGTCGCCCGCGGCGAGGAGCGTGAACGGGCGGGGCCCGTCGGCGCCCTGGCCGCCCGCGCCCCGGGCGGCGGGCGGTCCGCTCGGCGCGGGGGTCGTGGGCTGCTGCCCGGTGCAGCCGGTGGCCGCGGCGAGCAGGAGGGCGATGGCGGCCACGGTGCCCGGTCGGATGCGCTGCGTCATCTGCTCGACTCCATGTTCGGATGATTACGACCATCCGACTACACAGATTTTCATATCGCATAAGCAAGGAGCATTGCCGCATACCTAGCTGAACTGGTCGTACCGGCCGACCCCGACGGCCCCTCGACCGTTCACCGCACCATTCGCCGCACTGAGCGACCGCTCGTCGCACGCCTCGGTGCACCGCCTGTTCCCGCGCCGTCGAATGCGTTCGTATACGCCAGTCGGCAACGCGGCCGTCAGGGGCCTCGGCGGGAGAGGACGTTCATGAAGACCACCACGACGACCGACGAACGGACCCTGGCGGAGTTGCAGCGGGAACACGGCCCCGCCCTGTTCCACTTCCTCCTCGGCCTCACCTTCGGGGACCGGCAGCGGGCCGAGGACCTGGTGCAGGAGACCCTCGTACGCGCCTGGCAGCATCCCGAGGCGTTCGACGCGCCCTACGACTCGATGCGGCCGTGGCTGTTCACCGTCGGCCGGCGCCTCGCCATCGACGCGCGGCGCTCCCGCCAGGCCCGCCCCGTCGAGGTGAGCGACACGGTGCTGGAGAGCACCCCGGACGCCCTGGACACCGCGGACCGCGCGGTGCGCACCCTGGACGTACGGGAGGCGGTCCGCACGCTGAGCCCCCAGCACCGCGCGGTGCTGGTGCAGATCTACTTCCGCGGGCTGAGCGTCGGCGAGACGGCGGAGGTGCTCGGGATCCCGGCGGGGACCGTCAAGTCCCGTTCGTACTACGCCCTGCGGGTCCTCGCGCGCACCCTGCCCGGCTACTCCCGCAGGTCCTCCGCCCGGAGCAGCGCCAGCAGGGCAGAGGCCTCGGCCACCTCCACATAGACCCGGGCGCAGCCGTCGCAGCCCTGGAGGTGGCGGGCGACCCGGCAGGTCTCCTCGGCGTCCAGGGCGTCCAGGACGTACGCCCCCAGCAGCAGGCGCACATGCGGGTCGTCGCCGGGGTCGGCACTCATTCGCAGCCTCGCATCTCCTGGGCGATCCTCCCCTTCTGCCCACGCGGGGCGTCCGCCCCCGGTTCAATGCTGCGTGAAGCCCGGTACCGAGCAAGGAAAGAGGCGAGACGGGATGCGTCCCGAGGATACGGATGAGGCCGGTGGGAACGGGCTCCGGGTGCCGATGACCTGGCTGACCACCGAGTATCTGGCCGACGAGCTGTTACGGACCGGCGATCTGATGGAGCCGACGACGCTGGAGTTCCGGGCGGGGCGTGACGCCCTCGCGCTGACGATGTTCCTGTGCGAGTTCCCCCGCGACGCGCCCGCCCCGCGCGCCCTGCCCGAGCCGCGGGTCGACGAACTGCGCGTGCTCACGGCGTACGAGGGAACCTGGCGCAGCTGGATCTGCGAGCGGCTGGCGGAGTCGGAGCGGTGCGCCGAGCCCGGCGACCCCGATATGGCGCTGGCCCGGTCTGCCTGGCGCTGGCTGGAGGAGACCGAACTGCTCGCGGCGGACCTGGACGCGATCGGCCCCGGCCCCTGGGAGGCCGCGGCCGACGCGGCGGGCGGCGACCAGGAGGTCCGCGTCTGGACACCCGCCTGGCAGCTGGGGCTGCCGCTGGGCCATCTGGCCGTCCATCTGTGCTGACGGCCGTCTTCAGGAACCGTGCACGCCCGCACGGTACTTGGGCAGCCGCAGCGTGATCTTCATGCCCGCCCCGACCCCGGTCTCGATGACGAGCCCGTAGTCGTCCCCGTAGACCTGGCGCAGCCGCTCGTCCACGTTGAGCAGGCCGATGCCGGTGGACGTGCCGCCCTCGCCGCGCAGGATCTGCCGCAGCCGCTCGGGGTCCATCCCGGTCCCGTCGTCCTCGATGACCACCTCGGCCTCCGAACCGGCGTCCAGGGCGCTGATGGTGATCCGGCTGCGGGTGACCGCCCCTTCGAGGCCGTGCTTGACGGCGTTCTCCACCAGCGGCTGGAGACACAGGAACGGCAGCGCGACCGGCAGCACCTCGGGCGCGACCTGGAGGGTCACGGCGAGGCGTTCACCGAAACGGGCGCGGACGAGGGCCAAGTACTGGTCGATGGAGTGCAGTTCGTCCGCCAGGGTGGTGAACTCCCCGTGCCGGCGGAACGAGTAGCGGGTGAAGTCGGCGAATTCCAGGAGCAGTTCACGGGCCTGCTCGGGATCGGTGCGGACGAACGAGGCGATGGCGGCGAGCGAGTTGAAGATGAAGTGCGGGGAGATCTGCGCCCGCAGGGCCTTGATCTCGGCCTCGATCAGCTGCGTACGGGAGCGGTCGAGCTCGGCCAGTTCCAGCTGGACGCAGACCCAGCGCGCCACCTCCCCCGCCGCCCGGGCCAGCACCGCCGACTCGCGCGGGGCGTAGGCGACGAGCGCGCCCAGGACCCGGTTCTCGACGGTGAGCGGGACGGCGACGGCCCAGCGCAGCGGGCAGTCGAGGTCGCCGCAGCCGCTGTCGAAGGCGGTGTCGCGGCCGTTGCCGAGGAGCACCTTCAGATGCTCCATCACGTCCTTGCCGTGGTGGTGCCCGGCCCCGTCCCAGACCAGCACCCGCTCCCGGTCGGTGAGGCAGAGGGCGTCGGTGCCGAGGAGGGAGCGCAGCCTGCGGGCGGCCCGCCGGGCGCTCTCCTCGGTGAGCCCGGCCCGCAGCGGCGGGGCGGCCAGCGACGCGGTGTGCAGGGTCTCGAAGGTGGCGTGTTCGACGGGCGTGCCGACGTCGCTGGGGCGCACGGGGCGGACGGTGCGGCGGCCCAGCAGACAGCCGGCGCCGAGCAGCAGCGCGGCGAGGACGACGACCACGGCGACGGCGGCCCCGGTCATCGTTCCCTCCCCGCGGCGGCCCGGGCCGAGGAGAGGGCTTCGGGGAGGTGGAAGCGGGTCATGGCGGCGTTGGTGCCCGGGGGGATGCGCCCCGGGGTGGCGAGCGAGACGAGGATCATCGCGAGGAAGCCGACGGGGACGGACCAGACGGCGGGCCAGGCGAGCAGGGCGTGCGGCCAGCCCGGGGGGCGTACGGCGCCGCTGACGGTGATGGCCACGGCGAGGAGCGCGGAGCCGCCGCCGAGCAGGAGCCCCGCGACGGCTCCGGGCGGGGTGAGCCGCCGCCACCAGATGCCGAGGACGAGCAGCGGGCAGAAGGAGGAGGCGGAGACGGCGAAGGCCATGCCGACCGCGTCGGCCACCGGCACCCGGCTCACCAGCAGGGAGCCGACGAGCGGCACGGCGATGGCCAGGACGGTGGCGAGCCGGAAGTGGCGTACCCCGCGTGCGGGCAGGACGTCCTGGGTGATGACCCCGGCGACGGCCATGGTGAGCCCGGAGGCGGTGGACAGGAACGCGGCGAACGCCCCGCCGGCGATCAGGGCCCCGAGGAAGTCGCCGCCGAGTCCGCCGATGACCCGGGCGGGCAGCAGCAGGACGGCGGCGTCCGCGTCTCCCCCGTACCGCAGTTCGGGGGTGTAGAGCCGGCCGAGCGCCCCGTAGATCGGCGGCAGCAGGTAGAAGAGGCCGACCAGGGCGAGAACGGCGACGGTGGTGCGGCGGGCGTCGCGGCCGTTGGGGCTGGTGTAGAAGCGGACGACGACGTGCGGCAGGCCCATGGTGCCGAGGAAGGTCGCCACGATCAGCCCGTACGTCGCGTACAGCGGGTGGTCGGCGCGGAAGACGGCGAGCTGGTCGTCGAAGCTGACCCGGGGGCGGCCGTCGCCCTGCCAGGCGAGGACCAGGAAGAGGGCGGGGACGAGGAGGGCGGTGAGCTTCAGCCAGTACTGGAAGACCTGGACGAAGGTGATGGAGCGCATGCCACCGGCGGCGACGGCGGCGGCCACGACGGTGGCGACGAGGACGTCACCGAGCCAGCCGGGGGCGCCGGTGAGGATCTTCAGCGTCAGCCCGGCGCCCTGGAGCTGCGGTACGAGGTAGAGCCAGCCCGCCCCGACGACCAGGGCGCTGACCAGGCGGCGGACCTGCCGTGATTCGAGCCGGCCCTCGGCGAAGTCGGGCAGGGTGTACGCCCCGGAGCGGCGCAGCGGTGCGGCGACGAAGACCAGGAGCACCAGATATCCGGCGGTGTAGCCGACCGGGTACCAGAGCATGTCGGGGCCGTGGACGAGGACGAGCCCGGCGACACCGAGGAAGGAGGCGGCCGAGAGGTATTCGCCGCTGATCGCGGCGGCGTTGAGGCGGGGCCGCACGGTGCGGGAGGCGACGTAGAAGTCGGAGGTCGTACGGGAGATGCGCAGGCCGAAGCCGCCGACGAGGACGGTGGCGAGGACGACGAGGGCGACCGCCACCCAGGACGCCATGTGGTCGGGGGCGCTCACGGGGCGGGGCGGCCCTCCACCAGCCGGGCGAAGTCGCGTTCGTTGCGCTCGGCCCGGCGGACGTACCACCAGGCGGCGAGGGTGAGCGGCGGGTAGGTGGCGAAGCCGAGGACCGCCCACACCAGGGCGGAGCTGTTCAGTGCGGCGAACAGGAGGGGCAGGGTGCCCGCGACGAGGGCGAGGACGCCGAAGACGGTGAGCCCGGCGCGCAGCTGGCCGCGCATCAGCGAGCGTACGTAGGCACCGCCGAGGGCGGTCTGCTCGTCGATCTCCGACTGGGTGCGGTAGCGGGGCAGCGGGCGCACCCGACGCGGCTCTCCCGTGACCACTTCGCGCCGAGGGGTTGGCTCTGCGGACATGGGCTCGGAGTGTAGGCGTCGCCGGGTGGTGCTGGGAAGGCCTCCCGGAGGATCCCCCCAGGTCAGCGGCCGCCCTGGCGCATCAGGAGGTCGCGCAGGGCGCGGGTGTGGCGGCGGCTGACGGCGAGTTCGGCCTCGCCGATGCGCACGCTCATGCTGCCCGCGTCCAGGCGCAGCTCGTCGATCCGGCCCAGCGCCACGAGGTGGCGGCGGTGGATCCGGACGAAGCCGCGCGAGCGCCACCGCTCCTCCAGGGTGGTGAGCGGGATGCGGACGAGATGGCTGCCGCCGGCGGTGTGCAGGCGGGCGTAGTCGCCCTGGGCCTCGGCGTAGGCGATCTCGTCGATGGGGATGAAGCGGATGACGCCGCCGAGCTCGACCGGGATCTGGTCGCCCGCGGTGTCGTGGACGGGTGCGGACCGGTCCCCCACCTGTTCGGCGGCCCGGCGGACGGCTTCGGCCAGGCGTTCGCGGCGGACCGGTTTGAGGACGTAGTCGACGGCCTTGAGGTCGAAGGCGTGGACGGCGAAGCCTTCGTGCGCGGTGACGAAGACGATCAGCGGGGGCGCGGCGAATCCGGCGAGGAGCTGGGCGACGTCGAGCCCGGTGAGACCGGCCATGTGGATGTCGAGGAAGACCACGTCGATCGCGGACGGGTCGTCGGGGCCCGCGTCCACGGCGCTGCCGATGCGGCGCAGTGCCTCGGTCGCGCCGGTGGCGCCCTCGGCGCTGCGGACACGGGGGTCGGCGCGCAGGAGGTAGAGGAGCTCCTCCAGGGCGGGTTGTTCGTCGTCGACGGCGAGTACGCGCAGCATGCGCCGGAGTTTAGGACCTGTGGCGGCCGATGGCGTGAGTGATGCGTGGCTTGTTCCCGTACCGCAGTACATGCAGACGACCGAACCCCACGTCCGGGTGGGGGCCTATGCGCTGGGTGTGCTCGGGAGCGCCGACACCTTCCGCTTCGAGGAGCATCTGGCGGACTGTCCCGGGTGCCGGGTGCGGGCCGGTGAGTTCGCCGGGGTGCGGGACGGTCTGGCCGTGGTGGGGCCGCCGGTTGTCCCGCGGCCGGGGCTCGCGGAACGTCTGACGGCCGCGGTGGCGGCGGGGCGGCGCAGGGCGGGCCGGCGGCGGCTCGCGCTGGTGGCGGCCGCGGTGGTGCTGGCGGTGGGCGGCCCGGTGGTGGTGGCCGGGCTGTCGGGCGGGCCGGCGGAGGGGGCGGGCACACAGCGGTGGTCCGGGACGGACGGGGCGTCGGGGGTGGCCGCGGTGGTGACGGCGGCGGGGCGCGAGTGGGGGACGGCGGTCGCGCTGGAGGTGGCGCGGGTTCCGGTGGTGGGGGTGTGCGCGCTGGTCGCGGTGGGCCGGGACGGCAGCGAGGAGACGGTGGGCAGCTGGTCGGCCGGGGGCGCTGGGGACGGTCCGGTGGAGGTGTCGGGCGGGGCGGCACTGCGACCGGAGGGCATCGACCACTTCGAGGTGCGCACGGCGGACGGGCGGCGGCTCGTGACGGTAAGGCGGTGAACCGGTGGATCACTTCAGGGATGCGGGTCGGCCGCTACTTGAGGAACTTGGAGAGCCTGCGGTCGGCCAGCGGCTTCCCGCCCGTCTGGCAGGTGGGGCAGTACTGGAGCGAGGAGTCGCTGAAGGAGACCTCCAGGATGGTGTCCCCGCAGACCGGACAGGCCTCGCCGGTCCGTCCGTGGACCCGCATCCCGGTCTTCTTCTCCGCCTTCAGCTTTCCCGCCTCCACCCCGCTGGAGCGGTCCACGGCGTCCCGCAGGGTGGTGCGCAGCGCCGTGTACAGCCGGGTGACGTCGTCCTCGGTCAGGTCGGCGGTCCGTTTGAACGGGGACATCTTCGCGACGTGCAGGATCTCGTCGCTGTAGGCGTTGCCGATGCCCGCGATCAGCGACTGGTCGCGCAGCGCGCCCTTGATCTGGCGGCGTTCCCCGGCGAGCAGCGCGGCGAACGCGGCGCGGTCGAAGGTGTCGGCGAGGGGGTCGGGGCCGAGGGTCGCGATACGGGGGACGTCCATGGGGTCGCGGACGAGGTGGACCGACAGGCTCTTCTTGGTGCCCATCTCGGTCAGGTCGAAGCCGTCGCCGTCCGTGGTCACCAGGCGCAGGGCGAGCGGCCCCTTGCCGGGTCGGGGCGGGACCGCGGGGAAGGAGTCCTTCCAGCGGAGCCAGCCGGCCCGGGCGAGGTGGGTGCACAGGTGGAGTCCGCCCGCCTCGATGTCGAGGAACTTGCCGTGCCGGGCGACCGAGGTGACCCTCGTGCCCTCCAGGGCGGTCAGCGGCGGGTCGTACGTCTTCAGAACGCTGATCGCCAGGGGCAGCACACGGGCGATCTCCTTGCCGACCAGGTGGTCGTCGAGGAAGACCCGCAGGGCTTCGACTTCGGGCAGTTCGGGCATGGCTCAAGCCTGCCGCAGCCGGTGCGCCGCTGCCTGTCAGGACACCGGTGCGCGGTCCGAGCCGGCGACGAGGGCGTACAGCTCCGTGAACTCGTCCTCGACCGCCGCGGCGAGCCGGTCCAGGTCGGGCAGCGCCTTGCCGTCGGCCACCAGACCCACGTGCACCCGCCCGCCGTAGGTGGACAGGGCGACCGCCAGGGACTGGCCCCGGGCCAGCGGCGCCATGGGGTAGAGGGCGGTCAGCGGGCAGCCGCCCAGCGAGAGCGCGGAGCGGGGCAGCGGCACGCTGGTGACCAGCACGTCGAAGAGCACGCGGGCGGCGTTGGCCGCCAGCGGTGCGCCGAACCGGTGCGCCAGCGGCGGCAGTTGGTCGGCGAGTACGGCAACGGCTCCGGCGCCCTTCAGGGGGCCCGCAGCCTTGTTGCGGTCCATCGCGGTCCGGACCGCCCGGAGCCGGCTGCGCGGGTCGGCCGCGGTGACCGGCAGGCCCAGCAGATAGGCGGAGAGCCGGTTGCCGGAGGCGGCGGCCCCGCCGGGGCGGCGCCGGGAGACGGGCACCAGGGCGCGTGGGTCGGCGGCGGGCAGGGACTCGCCGCGCTCGGTCATCCAGCGGCGCAGCGCCCCGGCGACGACGGCCAGGAGGATGTCGTTGGCCGTGCCGCCCTCGGCGCGCCGGATCCGCTGGAGGTCCCCGGCGTCGAGGTCGGCGGTGGCCAGGCGCCGGGTGCCGCTGGAGGGTGCGGTGAGGGCGGAGGGGCCCCACAGGTCGAGGCGGCCGGCGCGGACGACGGAGGCCCCCACGCCGAGCGCCCGGCCGACCTCGCCGATCCGGCCGAGCGCCATGCCCGCCATCTCGCGGGGGTCGGGCAGCCAGGAGCGGGGCGGGACGGCGGTGCGGCCCCGGGCGGTGGTGCGGGCGCTGGTGACGGCGGCGATCTCGTCGAAGATCCCGGCCCCGATGGCGACCGCCCGCATCCCGTCGGCCAGGGCGTGGTGCAGCTTGACGAGGACGGCGAAGGGCCCGCCGTCGGCGCCGCAGATGAGGTACATCCGCCAGGGCGGCAGCCCGCGCCCGAGTGGCCGCTCCATCAGTTCGCCGGCCAGCCGGGTGGCCCCGGCCATGAAGTCGCCGTCGGCCACGACGACCCGCTCGACGTGCCGGTGCACGTCGAAGTCCTTGTCCACCGTCCAGGCCTTGCCGCCGACCGGCAGCAGGACGTCCCGTACGACCATGCGCAGCCGGGGGATCGCGGCGGCGCGGCTCCCGAGCAGGTCGAGGATCCGCTCCGGGCCGACGCCGGGGGCCGGGGCGAAGACGGCGAGCGCGCCCAGGTGCATCGGATGGGCGTCCGATTCGAGGTGCCAGAAAGCAAGGTCGAGCGGGGCGAGAAGCTCGGTACTCAACGGGGGCCTCATGTCGTCGGAGCGGCGGGGCCGGGGTGGGCGGGCCCCTCGCAGTCAATCGTTTGCGGTCGGTCACGGTCAAGCACGGACATATTACGTACGGTTACATCGGTGCGTCGGTCACGCGCGTACGGAATGCCCGGGGCCGGCCTTCAGCGGGTCGGGATGAGGAACTCGCACCACACGCATTTGCCGCTGCCCCGGGACTCCACGCCCCAGACGTCGGCCAGCCGGTCGACCAGCATCAGGCCGCGCCCCGACACCCCGTCCTCCCCCGCGTCGCGGCGCCGGGGAAGAGCGCTGGAGCGGTCCTCGACGTCGACGCGCAGCCGTCGCTCGGTCCCGGCGAGCACCCGGATCGTCACGACGGCCCCGCCGTCGGTGTGCATGAGCGCGTTGGTGATCAGTTCGTCGGCCGCGAGCTCGATCTCGTCGGCCCGGTCCTTCGCGCCCCAGGCCCGGACCGCGGCCCGGATCATGTGCCGGGACGAGCTCAGCGCCTCGGGGTCGTTCTGGGCGACGTGCTGCTGGAGCCGGCCGCCCGGCTGCGGGGCGTGCGCGGCCCGGCGGCGCAGCAGCAGGACCGCGACATCGTCCTGGCCGCCGCGCCCGTCGACCGCGTCGCAGAGCTGGTCGGCCAGTTTCTGCAGGTCCTGGGGACCGTTGGCGACGAGGGAGGTGAGCCGCTGCATGCCTTCGTCCAGGTCGGAGCCCGGCAGTTCGACGAGGCCGTCGGTGAACAGGATCATCGTCTGGCCGGGGTCCAGTTCGACCGTGGAGACCGGATACTCCAGCCGGCCGAACTCCGCCGAGAGGCCGAGCGGCAGACCGCCCTCGGACACCACGCGGCGGCAGCTCCCGTCCACGTCCCGCACCACCGGGTCCACATGCCCGGCCCGGACCACCTGCACGACCCCGGTGGTGAGGTCGACCTCGGCGTAGGTGCAGGTGGCGAAGCGGTCGGTGTCCAGTTCGTGCAGGAAGACGGAGGCGCGCGCCATGACCGTGGCGGGGCTGTGCCCCTCGGCGGCGTACGCGCGCAGCACGATCCTGAGCTGCCCCATGACGGCGGCGGCGTGGGTGTCGTGCCCCTGGACGTCCCCGATGACGGCGCCGACCCGGCCGCCGGGCAGCGGGATCAGGTCGTACCAGTCACCGCCGATGTCCCGGCCGAGGCGGGCCGAGCGGTAGCGGACGGCGACCTGAGCCCCCGGCACGGACGGGATCCGGCGGGGCAGCATGGCCTGCTGGAGGCCCTCGGCGAGGTCGTGCTCCTGTTCGTAGAGCATCGCGCGCTGGAGGCTCTGGGCGATCGAGGTGCCGAGCGCCATCAGCAGATTGCGTTCGTCGGCGGTGAAGCCGCCCTTGTCCCGGTAGAGCAGGCCGAGCGCGCCGATCGGGCGGGCCTGGGCGATCAGCGGCATGTAGGCGGCGGAGGTGATCCCGAGGTGGCTGATGTTGGGCCACAGGATCGGATAGGAGGCGGCGAAGTCCTCGGCGGACTCGATGAAGCGCGGGGACAGCGTGCGGACCACTTCGCTCATCGGGTACTGCTCGTCCACCCGGGTGTACCGGGTGCCGGGGACGTACGCGCCTTCGGGGCCGTCGGCCACCAGGTGGATGCGGCCGGACTCCAGCAGGCCCATGACGAGGCTGGTGGCTCCCAGGTGGGCGAGGCCCTGGGAGTTCTTGAGGACGGCGATGACGTCCTTGACCGTACGGGCGTGGGCCAGGGCGGCGGTGGTGCCCTCGACCAGGCTGGTGCGCTGGCGGCGCTCCTCGTCCAGTTCGCGGCGGGCGGTGGAGTCGGCCAGTTCCTGGGTGGCGTCGCGGACGATCCCGATGATGCGGCGGGGGCGTCCGGTCCCGTCCCGGCGGACGAAGCCCTGGGTGTGCGTCCAGCGCAGGGTGCCGTCGCGCCGCTGGATGCGGAAATACGCGCCGTAGTTGGTGCGCCCGCTCTTCAGGGCGTGCGAGACCAGCCCGTCCAGGCGCTGGGCCTCGTCCGTCGGCACGCGCGGGGCCAGCGAGGCCGGCCGGTCGTCGTATTCGTCCGGGGTCAGGTCGAACACGTCCAGGGCGGTCCGGTCCATGTGCATGAGGCCGGTGTCGAGGTCCCAGTCGAAGCTGCCCATACGGTTCAGGGCGAGGCTGAGGTCCGGGTGGGCGGGCCAGTCTTCGGGGAGCGACAGGGCACCCGCTACCCGATCATCCATGTGGGCCACTCTGCCACCATTTTTCCTATTCCTCTTGTCCGATTCCGCCGCTCGGACCGCGACCGTCAGCCCGCGAACACGTCGCCGAGGTCCGCCTCCATGGGCGCGTCAGGCTCCGCGGGCGCGTCCGGCCCGTCCGGCTCCTCCGGCTCACCGGGGAAGACCTGGGTCGGCTCCGGCGCCACCTCCTCCGGGACGCCCTCCTCGTACTCCCACGGCTCCTCGGGCGGCGGGTCGCCGAAGTCGTCGGACGACTCGTCGGGGCCGGGGTCCGTCGGCGCTTGCGGTTCGGATGGGGCCGGGTCGGACGGGGTGGGGTCCGGGGACGGGGGCTCGGAGGGGCGGCCCGGGGACGGGAAGAGCAGGTCGGCGTCGGGCTCGAAGGGCGGCGGGTCGTCCGGGTCCCGGTCACGGCCGCCGCTGTCGCCCATGGCCCGCTCGATCCAGCTGTTGTCGTCGGTGTTCACGATGATCAGGCTCGTGGCCGCCTTGACGCCGGGCTCGACGGCCACGATGCGCGCGGGGTCGTAGCCGGGCCAGCGCTCGCCCCGGTGAGCGACCTTCCCGTCGGCGACCACGGGCGGGCCCAGCGGGTTGCCGCAGGCGCAGCGAACCCGGGGCATTCCGCGGCTGTCGACGAGGACGGCGGTGCCCGCTTGGAGGACGGCCTGGAAGGCGGTGGCCGATCCGGCGCTGTAGCCGTGGTTGGTGACCTGGGCGTCGGCGCGCAGGACGACCGGGGTGAGGGACTTCAGATAGCCCGGGATCTGTACGGCCTCGATGCCGGCCGCCTCGGCGAAGGCGCTCGCCTTCTTCTTGTCGTCCGTCAGGAGGGTGGTCTGCTTCTCGACATCGCAGGCGGCGACCGATCGGGTGCCGCCGTAGAGCCCGGGGACAGCGCCGGAGACCGGATGGACCGTACGGGTGCCGGAGTCCGGTTCGTCGTCCGGCGCGCCGGAGGGGTACGGGGAGTCCGCCGCCCGCGCCGTGGACGCGGTGAACGGTCCGGGGCCGGGGGACGCGATCGGCTGGAGGAGGACGTCCTTGGCCTCCGCGGTGCCCGTGGTGCCCTTCGCCGTACGGTCGCCGCCCTCGCCGCAGCCGGCGACGGCGAGCAGCACCCCGGCGGACAGCGCGGCGAGCGCGGTACGCCGGAAACGTCCTTGTGAGCGCACAGAGCTCTCCTGCCTGTCCCGGGGGAACGGTTCGGTGTCACCATCTGTGCCGCACCGGGCACGGACCCGCAAGCGGACGGGCGGCCGCCACCCCCGTCTTGAACGCGTTCAATTGATCCTCTACGCTCACACCAGCGAGTTGAACACGTTCAAACAAGGGGGGAAGTCATGTCCGCACTGGTCAACGCCATCGTCATGCTGGGCATGCTCGTCGTCGTGCCGGCGGGTCTGCGGCTGACCGGGCAACCGGAGCTGGAGCGGATCCGCCGGCTCTGGCCGCTCTTCGCCGCGCCGGGCGCGCTCGCCCTCTGGCTGCCACGCGGCGCCACGGCCACGGTGCTCGCCTGCGTCTACGCGGCGGGAACCGTCCTGCTCGCCCTGCACGCCCCGCGCCGGGCGACCCCGGGCCGGAGCCTCGACCCGGCCGGGATCGCCCTGCTCACCGCGCTGGTCACCCCGGCCGTCGCCGCGACCGCTCTGGTCGCCGAGCGTTCGGGGCACGAGCTGTTCGGGTTCGATATAGGCATCCTGGCGCTGACCGTGCCGCACTTCCACTTCGCCGGATTCGCCGCCGCCCTGATCGCCGGGCTGGTCTGCCGGGTCTCCGACGGTCCGGCGGGCCGCTTCGCCGCGCTGAGCGTGCCGCTGGGCACCCTCCTCGTCCTCGTCGGGTACTTCATCGGCGACTGGGCGGAGCTGGCCGGGGCCGTCGTCCTGACAGCCGGAATGTGGACCGTGGGCCTGCTGACCTGGCGGATGGGGCATGAGGAGGGACGCGACCGGACGACACGGCTCCTGCTGCTCTCCTCCGCCGCCGTCCTGGTGGCGACGATGCTGCTCGCGCTGAGCTGGGCGCTCGGCGAGGCGACCGGGCTCCCCCACCCGACCCTGACCTGGATGGCGGCCACCCATGGCCTCGGCAACGCGCTGGGCTTCGCGCTCTGCTCCCTGCTGGCCTGGCGGCGCATCCGGACCGACGATGCCGTCCGCACCGCCGTCCGCACCCCCACCGAAAGCAGGACCGCATGAGCACCCTCACCTACCCGGAGGTCGGCGCGACCCGGCTGGGCCCGCTCCCCCGGGGCTACCACCACCTCCACCACCGCAGCCGGGTCGGCCGGGGCGCGGCGGACTTCGCGGCGGCCGGCGCGGCGATCACCGAGTGGCGGATGCACCGTGCGTCGGGCGCCCGGCTGGAGGCTTCGGCCCGGCGCGCGGAGCCCGGCGGGGACGTCCGGGTCTCCCTGGGCCTGGGCCCTCTGCGCTTCACCGCCCCCTGCGAGGTGATCTGGACGGCATACGGGGAGGACGGCCGCACGGGCTTCGGCTACGGCACCCTGGCCGGGCATCCGGAGCGCGGCGAGGAGTGCTTCGTGGTGGACCTCGCGGACGACGGCACGGTGTGGTTCACCGTCCTGGCGTTCTCGCGCCCCGCCTCCTGGTACACCCGGCTCGCCGGGCCGCTGGTCCCGGTCGTGCAGCACTGGTACGCGCGCAGGCTCGGCCGTACGCTCCGCCGGATCGTCGCCGCGGGCTGAGCCGCCCGAGCCGGAGACCGAAGGCCCGGGACCGCCCGGTCCTCACCTGCGGGGAGCCCCAGGCCACCCCCGGGCCGATACTGGCAGGGATGGAATGGTTCACCGCGGACGGCTACTGGCTGAGCCGGCTGATCTTCCAGCGGGCCCTGGCCGTGGTCTATCTGGTCGCCTTCCTCTCCGCCGCGCTCCAGTTCCGGGCGCTCATCGGCGAGCGCGGCATGCTGCCCGTCCCCGACCTGCTGCGGCGTACCCCGTGGCGAGCCGCTCCGGGGCTCTTCCGGCTGCACTACTCGGACCGCCTCTTTGCCGCCGTCGCCTGGACCGGCTGCGCCGTCTCGGTGGCGCTGATCGCCGGTCTCGACGGTCTGCTGCCGCTGTGGGGAGGGATGCTGCTCTGGGCGCTGCCGTGGGTGCTGTATCTGTCGATCGTCCAGGTGGGGCAGGTCTGGTACGGGTTCGGCTGGGAGTCGCTGCTGCTGGAGACGGGATTCATGGCGATCTTCCTCGGCACCGGGGACACCGCCGCTCCGGTCCTGGTGCTGTGGCTGCTGCGGTGGCTGCTGTTCCGGGTGGAGTTCGGCGCGGGGCTGATCAAGATGCGGGGCGACGCGTGCTGGCGGGAGCTGACCTGCCTGGACTTCCACCACGAGACCCAGCCGATGCCGGGGCCGCTGAGCTGGTTCTTCCACCATCTGCCCCGGCCGGTGCACCGGGTGGAGGTGGCGGCCAACCATGTCACCCAGCTCCTCGTGCCCTTCCTGCTGTTCACCCCGCAGCCGGTGGCGAGCGCGGCGGCCGGGCTGATGGTCCTCACCCAGCTCTGGCTGGTCCTGTCGGGGAACTTCGCCTGGCTGAACTGGCTCACGATCGCGCTGGCGCTCTCCGTGATCGACTGGACTCCCCTGGCCGGGCCGCCGCCCGCCCAGGCCGCCCCGCCCCTCTGGTACGAGGTGGCCGTCATCGCCGTGACCGCCCTGGTGCTGGTGCTCAGCTACCGCCCGGCCCGCAATCTGGTCTCGCGACGGCAGGCGATGAACCGGTCCTACGATCCCCTGCACCTGGTCAACACCTATGGCGCGTTCGGTTCGATCAGCCGGATGCGGCTGGAGGTCGTGGTGGAGGGCTGCGCCGATCCGGTGGCGCACGAGGGCGCCGAGTGGCGGGAGTACGGCTTCCGGGGCAAGCCGGGCGATCCGCGCAGGCTGCCGCGCCTGTTCGCCCCGTACCACCTGCGGCTCGACTGGATGATGTGGTTCGCGGCGCTCTCCCCCGCGTACGCGCGCTCCTGGTTCGGGCCCTTCGTCGACCGGCTGCTGGAGGGCGACCGGGACACGCTCCGGCTGCTCGGCCACAACCCGTTCCCCGACGGGCCGCCCCGGCAGGTGCGCGCCCGGGTGTTCCGCTACCGGTTCACCGGAGTCCGGGAGCTGCGGGCGACGGGATGCTGGTGGCACCGCACCTACGTCCGGGAATTCCTGCGGCCCGTCTCCCGGCCGCTGCCGCCGGAGCGGAAGAGCGGGGGGACGGGCCGCGGGCC
The DNA here is from genome assembly GCA_014649555.1 of Streptomyces globisporus. Classification (GTDB taxonomy): domain Bacteria; phylum Actinomycetota; class Actinomycetes; order Streptomycetales; family Streptomycetaceae; genus Streptomyces; species Streptomyces globisporus. The sequence continues at coordinate 157,077 of BMTG01000002.1, forward strand.
GCGCTAGAGAGCCTCGGGGGTCAGTCGATGCCGGGCAGGATGTGCGGCTCGGCGAGGTCGTCCTCGTATCCGGCGAGCCGGATGGGGGCGGACCTGGCCCAGACCTCGATGTTCCGCAGCTTCTCGGGGCGGCCGGGCCGCCCCGAGGTCCGTTCGGCGGGGCGCATTTCGCGTTCGGTCAGTTCCGGTGTCGTCACCGCGCACTCCTCTGTGTCGCGTCACCCAGGGCGTCGCCGACGCTCCGGCACCGATGCCGGAGCGCGACCGCCCCGAGCGGGGCAGGGATGGTGATATATCGGTCGCGGTGGCGCCGGTTCGGGGCGGAACAGCGGCCGGGTTACCGACCGTGTCCCAGGACGGTCGAGGAACCTTCGTGGGCTCCTCGATGGCGTCCGTTCGCATCAGCGTAACCAAATGAGCGCCGCCGCGCTCGATAGAATGTGTGCGGTAGGTCACTTTCGGCCACCGGATAAGCGAAAACCCGGCCCAGGAATCATCCTGGGCCGGGTTCCCGGCCGCCACGCGGAGACCGTCGGGCCGGTTGGGCCGTCGGGGTTACCAGTTCGCCGGGGCGTAGTCCTTGAGGAAGCAGCCGTAGAGGGCCACTCCGCCCTCACCGCGCACGATCGGGTCGTAGACCCTGGCCGCCCCGTCGACCAGGTCGAGGGGGGCGTGGAAGCCCTCCTCGGCGAGGCGCATCTTGTCCGGGTGCGGGCGCTCGTCGGTGATCCAGCCGGTGTCCACGGCCGTCATCAGGATGCCGTCCTTCTCGAACATCTCCTGGGCGCTGGTACGGGTCAGCATGTTGAGCGCGGCCTTGGCCATGTTGGTGTGCGGGTGGCCCGCACCCTTGTAGCCACGGCCGAAGACGCCCTCCATCGCCGAGACGTTGACCACGTACGCGTGCTTCGCCGCGGTCGCCGCCATCGCCGGGCGCAGCCGGCTGATCAGGATGAACGGCGCGGTGGAGTTGCAGAGCTGGACTTCGAGGAGCTCGATCGGCTCGACCTCGTCGACCGTCTGGATCCAGCTGTTGGTGTCGTGCAGGTCGGGGACGAGACCGCCCGCGTCGATCGCGGTGCCCGCGGCGATCCGGGCCGGCGATGCGGAGCCGGTGACCAGGGCGAGGTCGGTGACCTCCTGGGCGCTCAGGCCCTCCTTGCGGGCGCTGGGCAGGGCGGCGACCCGGTCGACCGAACCGCTGTTGAAGGTGCCGATGACCTCAGCGGCGGGCAGCTCGCCCGCGGGCAGCGGTGCCGACTCCGCGCTCACCAGCTCGCTGTAGGCCCCCGGGGAGCGGCGCACGGTCTGGGCGGCGTTGTTGATCAGGATGTCCAGCGGCCCCTCGGCGGCGACGGAGTCGGCCAGCGCGACGACCTGGGCCGGGTCGCGGAGGTCGATGCCGACGATCTTCAGCCGGTGGATCCACTCGTCGCTGTCCTCCATCGCCTTGAAGCGGCGGATCGCGTCGTTGGGGAAGCGGGTGGTGATGGTGGTGTGCGCACCGTCGCGCAGCAGCCGCAGCGCGATGTACATGCCGATCTTCGCCCGGCCGCCGGTGAGGAGCGCCCGGCGTCCGGTCAGGTCGGTACGGGCGTCGCGGCGGGCGCGGTTCTCCGTGGCGCAGGCCTGGCAGAGCTGGTGGTAGAACGCGTCGACCTCGACGTAACGCGTCTTGCAGATGTAGCAGGACCTGGGCCGCTGGAGGATGCCCGCGATCTCGGCCTGGGCGGAGGAGGAAGGCAGCACGCCCTGCGTCTCGTCGTCGATACGGTCGGCCGAGCCGGTCGCCGTGGCCTCGGTGACGGCCCGGTCGTGGGCGGTCTTCGCGGCGCGGCGCTCTTGGCGGCGGCGCTGCTTCACGGTGCGGTAGATCCCGGCGGTGGCGCGGCGGACGAGGATCGCGTCCGGGTGGTCCACCTCGATCTTGTCGAGCTCGTCGAGCACGCTCAGGCAGACGGCCAGCCGCTCCGGGTCGATTCCGGGACCGAAATCCTCGATTCCGGGAGCGAACTCCGGGCTGTCCTCTGTCACCGTCATTGCCGTTCCTCTGTCATCTTCTCGCCGCGGGTCGTGGGTCACCGCAGGCCGAAACACCCCGCCCAAGTTTGCCATGCGCGGGCCACTGCTCCGTTCGGGCGAACGGGTGCCGCAGGAGGGGCGTCCGGAGGGCGATCGAAGAAATCTCAAAAAAGATGTGCATGACTTCGCGAAGGCGGGGCAGGCGCTGATCCGACACACATGCATTGGTCAACAGGGAGGGCGTCACCATGACGACGATGTCGGCGCGAGCCACCGGAACCACGACGCCGTTGAGCGACGGCCGGATCGGCACGCAGGCAACGGACGTCACGGGGGAGCTGCCCTGGATCGAGGACGCCGGGAAGGTGGCCCCGCAGGACGCCCGCGCCCTCTCCAAGATCTTCTTCGACCGCCTCCAGACACTGGAGGAGGGCACGCACGAGCACCAGTACGCGCGCAACACCCTCATCGAGATGAACCTCTCCCTGGTGCGCTTCGCCGCGTCCCGGTTCCGCAACCGCGGCGGCGACGACACCGAGGACATCATCCAGGTCGGCACGATCGGCCTGATCAAGGCGATCGACCGGTTCGACCTCTCCCGCGAGGTCGAGTTCGCCACCTTCGCCGTGCCCTACATCGTCGGGGAGATCAAGCGGTTCTTCCGCGACACGACCTGGTCGGTGCACGTGCCGCGGCGCCTCCAGGAGCTGCGCGTGGACCTCGCCAAGGCGAAGGAGCAGCTCTCCGCCAAGCTCGACCGCGACCCCACCGTCAAGGAACTCGCCGCCCACCTCGACCTCCCCGAGGAGGAGATCATCGAGGGGCTCGTGGCCGCCAACGGCTACTCGGCCGGTTCGCTCGACACCCCGTCCGCGGACAGCGACTCCGGCCAGGAGCAGCGGGCGTACGCCGATGTGCTCGGCGAGGCGGATCCGGGCATGGAGACCGTCGAGAACCTGCACACCCTGGCCCCGCTGCTGGAGCAGCTCGACGACCGGGAGCGCCGGATCGTGCAGATGCGCTTCGGGGCGGAGATGACGCAGTCGCAGATCGGCGCCGAGCTGGGCGTGTCCCAGATGCACGTGTCGCGGCTGCTCAGCCGGATCGTCCAGCAGTTGCGCAAGGGTATGAGCGTCGAGGCGTGAGATCCCGCACACCGTTCGGGTCCCGTCCCGTGTCCGAAGCCGTCCGCCCCTCCGGGCGGGCGGCTTCGTGCCGTCCGCTCCTCCGGGCGGGGGCCGGCGAGGCGTATGCCTCGCATATGCTTGGCGATGATCAGGCCGGACGCACCGTGCCGTCGCACGAGAGGGTGAAGGCTTGACCGAGTCACCCGTGGGCACAACGCAGATCTCTGCGGGCGCGCCCGGTATCCCCACCCAGCAGGTCGGCATCCCCCACCACCCCGAGTCTGCGCTGTGGACCGCGACGATCCTGCTGGTGGAGGACGACGCCGGCGACGCGCTGCTCGTCGAGGAGATGCTCTCGGACAGCGAGCTGGACTCCGCCCTCACCTGGTGCAAGACACTCGGCGAGGCCCGCACGTTCCTGCGCGCCTCGACCGCACCGGTGTGCGTGCTGCTCGATCTTCATCTTCCCGACGTCCACGGCCTGGACGCCGTGCGCCAGATCCTGGAAACGGACAGCGAGGCCGCGATCGTCGTCCTCACCGGCTTGGAGGACTCGGGCACCGGGCTCCGCGCGGTCGCGGGAGGCGCCCAGGACTACCTGGTGAAAGGCCGTCTGGGCCCCGAGATCCTCTCGCGCGCGATCCGCTACGCCCTCCAGCGCAAGGAGGTCGAGCGGGCCGCCGCGGCGTTGCGCGCCAACCAGCTCATGGCCCAGGAGAACGCCCGGCTGGAGCGCGGTCTGCTGCCCGTACCGCTGTTGCGGGACGACTTGTTCCGGGCCCGCGCCCGCTACGAGCCGGGGCGAGTCCACGGGCTGCTGAGCGGTGACTTCTACGATGTCGTGCAGACGGCGGACGGCACGGTGCACGCGGTGATCGGCGATGTCTCCGGGCACGGTGCGGCCGAGGCGGCGCTCGGCGTGTGCCTGCGGGTGGCCTGGCGTACCGCTGTACTGTGCGGCACGTCCCACGTCGAGCAGATCGCCCTGCTGGAGGAGATCCTGGTCGCCGAGCGCTCGGACGCGCATGTGTTCGCCACGGTCACCTCCCTGGTGTTCCCGCCGGACCGGCGAAGCGTCCAGATCCTGCGGGCCGGTCACCCCGGCCTGCTGCTGCGCCAGGGCACCGGTGTGACGTGGGTCGAGCCCGAAGGCGGCATGGCGCTCGGGCTGCTGCCCGGAATGGGCCGATGGCCGACGGTGGACATCCCGCTGCCGCCCGGGGCGGGCCTGGTGCTCTTCACCGACGGCCTCTTCGAGGGACGCGACGGACCGGAAAGCCGCCTGGGCGAGGAAGGGCTGCTGGCGATGGCGCAGGACAACGGGCATCTGCCGGCGTCCGCGTTCGTCGACGCCCTGGTGGCGGGAGCCGCCGAGGGGGCCGCGCCGTACGGCGGGCTCGCGGACGATGTGGCCGTACTGCACCTGGGCTGGGGATCGGAAGACGATGAGCACTGACAGCACCAAGGGGATACCGGGAACGAGCCTCGCCGCTCGGCTGCCGGTGCAGTCCTGGGTCCACCTGATACTCGGCGGTTTCGTCGTGGTCGTCTGCGGCTGCCTGGTGGTCGGCGGCCTGGTGCTGTCCCGGATGTCGGAGCGCACCGACGAGCTGGTGGACCGTATCCAGCCGGCGCGATCGGTCTCCTTCCAGCTGCAGAACGCCCTGCTCGACCAGGAGACGGGGGTCCGGGGGTTCGCCCTGACCGGTGACCGCTCCTTCCTGGAGCCGTACGAGGCAGGGAAGAGCGCAGAGCTGGAGCGGCTGGCTCAGGCCCGGGAGCTGGTCGGCGACGACGAGCGACTCGCGAATGACCTCGACGCCATCGAGGCCGCAGCCACCCGGTGGCGGCGTGACAAGGCCGAGCCATTGATCGCGGCGGTGCGGGAGGGCGGTCCCAGCCGCTCCGGCACCACCGCGCAGCTCCAGAGCAGCAAGACGGAGTTCGACACCCTGCGGCGCGCCTACACCGCCCAGCAGGGACGTCTGGCCGAGGCCCGGGACCAGGCGCGGGCCGATCTGAACGCCGCGCGCTCCACCCGCGACTGGGTGGTGGGCATCCTCCTCGGCGTTCTCGTGCTGACCATCGTGGCGCTGAGCGTGCTGCTCCACCGGGTGGTGGGCGTGCCGCTGAGCCGGCTCCGCGCCGCCTCCGAAGCGGTGCGCTCGGGCACCTTCGACCAACGGATCGAGATCCAGGGCCCTTCCGACGTTCAGGCCGTGGCCGGTGCGGTGGAGAACATGCGCCAACGGCTCTCCGACGAACTGGCCGAGACGCAGAAGCGCGAGGGCCTGCTCGCGGACCAGACGCAGGAACTGCGCCGCTCCAACTCCGAACTGGAGCAGTTCGCGTACGTCGCATCGCACGACCTCCAGGAGCCTTTGCGCAAGGTCGCCTCGTTCTGCCAGCTGCTGGAGAAGCGGTACGGGACGGAGCTGGACGACCGGGGCAAGCAGTACATCGCCTTCGCGGTGGACGGCGCCAAGCGCATGCAGGTGCTCATCAACGACCTGCTGACCTTCTCGCGAGTGGGCCGGGTCCACGAGGGCTGGAAGCCCGTCGACCTGGGACGGTCACTCGACCGCGCCCTGGGCAATCTGGCCGCGGCGGTCGAGGAGTCGGGGGCGGTCGTCGAGCGGTCCGAAGAGCTGCCGGAGCTCGTCGGGGACGCCACCGCCCTCACCATGGTCTGGCAGAACCTCGTCGGCAACGCCGTGAAGTTCCGCCACCCCGACCGTCCGCCCCGGATCACCGTCGACTGCGAGCGCGAGGACGAGAACTGGCACCTGACCGTGTCGGACAACGGGATCGGGATCGCTCCCGAGTTCGCGGACAAGGTGTTCGTCATCTTCCAGCGGCTGCACGCTCGCGACGAGTACGACGGCACGGGTATCGGTCTGGCACTCTGCCGGAAGATCATCGAGTTCCACGGTGGCCGGATCTGGCTGGAGCCCGAACCGGGCGAAGGCACCCGGATCCACTTCACCCTGCCGGTCGCGCCCGAGGCGCCCACCCACACCACGGCGGAGCTGCTCGCTCACGCCCAGCTCACCAGCCAGTCGGGAGACGCTTCGTGAACACCCCTGTGCAGCCCATCGAGGTCCTGCTCGTCGAGGACGATCCCGGCGACGAGCTGATGACCCGTGAGGCCTTCGAGGACAACAAGATCCGCAACACCCTGCACGTCGTGCGCGACGGGCAGGAGGCGCTGGACTTCCTCTACCGGCGCGGCGAGTACACCGAGGCCCCCCGCCCCGACCTGGTGCTGCTGGACCTGAACCTGCCCAAGTACGACGGCCGGCAGGTGCTGGAGCAGATCAAGGGCGACCCCGAACTCGCCCTCATCCCCGTGGTCGTCCTCACCACCTCCTCGGCCGAGGAGGACATCCTGCGCAGTTACAAGCTGCACGCCAACGCCTACGTGACGAAGCCGGTGGACCTCGACCAGTTCATCGCGGCCGTCCGCCAGATCGACGAGTTCTTTGTGACCGTGGTGCGGCTGCCCGGACGTGCGTAGGATCGGTCCGGATCTCCTGGAGTGGGATCGTTCGCCACGGGTAGACGATTGGCGGAAAAGGTCTCCGACCCTCACTGCGGCGCCCTGGCTGGAGCACATGAACGAACAGGTCACCTCCTCACCGGAAGAAACGGTTCAGGTGCCGGCTTCCGTCGAGGTACCCCCCTCCGCCGAGGTACTGCTCAGCGCCGAGGTCTTCGACGGCGAGCCGGGCTGCATCGCGCAGGCCCGTGCGCTCGCCGACCGCTTCCTGACGAGGCTCACGGTGGAGTGCCTCGCCCGGATCGGGGAACACACGCGCAGCGATCTGATGCTGGCCGTCAGTGAGCTGGTGACCAACGCCGACCGCTACAGCCACGGTCCCTACATGCTGGAACTGGAAGGCAACGCGGAGCGCATCAGCGTCACCGTGTACGACAGCAGCACCGCGATGCCCGTGCTGTACGCCCCGGACCCGTCCCGCCTCGGCGGCCACGGCATGGAGATCGTCGTGGCGCTGTGCGACCGGCTCACGGCCGAGCGGGTGCCGGTGGGCAAGCGGATCCGCGCGGAGTTCCAGCTCAGCACCTGAGCCCGCCGGGCTCCCCTCTCCCGGCCGGTTTTCCTCTCAGGAGTCGAGCACGGCGGTGGCCTCGACCTCGACCAGGTGGTCGGGGACGTCCAGAGCCGCGACGCCCACCAGCGTGCCGGGCGGTACGGGAGTGGTCCCAAGGCGCGCGGCGGCCCGGGCCACGCCCTCCAGGAACAGCGGCAGCTTCTCGGGCGTCCAGTCAACGACGTACACGGTCAGCTTCGCCACGTCCTCGAAGGTGCCGCCGACCGCGGTGAGGGCCGTGCCGATGTTGACGTAACACTGCTCGACCTGCGCGGCGAGATCGCCGGCACCGACGGTGGCACCGTCCGCGTCCCAGGCGACCTGCCCGGCGATGAAGACCAGCTTCGATCCGGTCGCGACCGACACCTGCCGGTAGGCGCCTATCTCCGGCAGTCCGCTCGGGTTCACCAGGGTGATGGCCATACCTCTCGCCTCCTCGTCCTGGGGGCCGTGCCCCCATTCTCCACCGGACCGGACGGCTGCCGGTCACTTGTGGTTACTCAGGAACCGTAGGAGAGTGTGCGTCGACATGGAAGAACGCACTTTTCGGTGACAGGGGAACCTCATGGTGACCAAGCAGTTCAGCGGCTCGCCCGAGGACGCGGATCTGCGGCGCGCGGACTCGTTGGCGCGCGAGATCTTCTCCGACGTCGCCAACAAGTGGGCGCTCCTGATCATCGAGGCCCTGGGCGAGGGCACCCTCCGCTTCAGCGAGCTGCGGGGCGAGGTCGAGGGCATCAGCCACAAGATGCTCACCCAGAACCTGCGGATGCTGGAGCGGTACGGACTCGTCGAGCGGTGCGTCCACCCCACCGTGCCCCCGCGGGTGGAGTACACGCTCACCGAGCCGGGGCAGGGCCTGCGCCGGACAGTCCACGTGCTGTGCGACTGGACCCATGAGCACATCGGCCACATCGAGGCCTCCCGCCGCACCTTCGACGCGTCCTGACCGTCCGGCCGGTCGGCCCTGTCTCCCGGTCAGCCCTCCCGGTCAGTTCTTCTGCCGGCCGAACCAGTCCAGGCACAGGACCAGCGCGTCGTCGAGCGTGTCCGTGACCCGGTACTCCGCCAGCTCGCCGAGGATCGCGCGCGGGACGGTGGCGGCGGGCAGGAGCCGGGTCGACTGGATGGCGCGGGCCAGCATGCGGTCCCCGTACACCTCGCCGAGCGGGGACGCCGCGTCGTACACGCCGTCGCTCAACAGAAGCAGCCGGTCGCCGGGCTCGACGTGGAACTCCTGGACCGTGTACTGCGACTCCTCGAACATGCCGAGCGGCAGCTGCGCCTCCAGCTCCATCCGGTGGACCGAGCGGCCGCGCTGTATCCACAGTTGGGGCGATCCCGCGTCGACTACGCCGACCCGCCCGGTCGCGAGCTCGAAGCGGAGCAGCAGGGTGGAGACGTGGGAGGCGCCGCGGTGCTGGTCGTAGATGGCCTGGTCGGCGAGGGCCGCCTGGTCCGCGATGCCGATACCGGCCCGGCGGGCGTTGCGCAGGGCGTTGACGGCGAGGTTGGTGAGGAGGGAGGCCTGTATGCCCTCGCCCATGCCGTTGGTCACCGCGAGGGTCAGCTCGTCGCCGTCGGCGGCCCAGTCGAAGTTGTCGCCGTGTATGGCGTACGCGGGCTCCAGCTGGGCCCCGATGGCGAACTCGGCGGCGGTGCAGGCGCGGGCGGGCAGCAGCTGCCACTGCATCTCGGCGGCGAGGGTGAGGCGGCTGGTGCGCCGGGCGCGCTGATAGAGGTCGGTGTCCCGCTCGGCGACCAGGATCTCGTGTCCCAGCAGGTCGGCGACGTGGGTCAGCTCGCCGACCAGCTCCGGGGTGGACAGCGTCTGGGGCAGCCGGACGGTGAGGATGCCGAGCCGTTCGCCCCGGACGGTCACGGGCAGGTGGTGATCGACGGCGTCGTCGTGCCGGACCTGCTGTTCGCGGGGTTCCTGGCTGCCGAACGCCCGGCCCTCGGGGGTGTTGTGGAGAGACAGCGGCTCGCTCTCGCCGTCGGGCCCGTCGAGCGAGGTGAGGACCCGCAGACCGTAGTCGGCGAGGTGGAGCTCCACCGCGAGGGCGCCGTAGGCGCTGATGAGCTCGGCGCGCAGGGCGGCCAGCAGGGCGTGCGGCGCGGCGGCCCGCACTGCCGCCTCGATGTGGGTTCGTCTGTTCACGGTCTCTCGCGCATTCTTCGTCCTGCGGTGTGGTAAGGGCCGGGCCCGGGCTGACAAGTGGGGCTGACGGGTGACACAGTGGCTGAATGCCCCTCCGAGGATTTGGCCCCCGCAGTAGCGAACAGACGTCCGCCTACGCCGTCGCCGCCTCGGAGCTGCTGGAGGTGCTGTGGGGCCGGGGCCAGGAATCCGCCGCTTCGGGAAGCGTATCGCCCTCCCAGCTGCGCGCCCTGCTCGTGATCGAGAAGCACGAAGGCGCCAATCTGCGGGCCCTGGGGGAAGCCCTGGGCTCGCGCGCCCCCTCCGTCAGCCGGCTCTGCGACCGGATGGAAGCGATGGGGCTCGTGCTGCGTGCACCCAGCCCGACCAGCCGACGCGAAGTGGAACTGCGTCTGAGCATGCGCGGACGCGCCCTTCTCGAAGAGTACCGGGCCCTGCGCGCCGCCGAGCTGAACGCCGTGCTGGAGCGGATGGCTCCCGCCGACCTCGCCGCGCTCACGGACGGACTCGCGGCCTTCCATGCCGCGGCTTCGGAGCGCCTTTCCCCGGAACGGGGTACGGACGCCTCCCCGCTCCGCGATGATGTCGCCGACAGCGCCTAGCCTCATCCAGCCCCTGCTTCCGCATCCATCGGCACTCCGCCGTCGGCAGCCCGACGATCAATCGTCGGGGTTCAGATTGTTACCCGATGGAGAATGTTGTCAAATGGCAACTGTTACTTCTATCGTTATCCCGATATCCCGCCGCGACCAGGGACGGAGCGCTGCCGGCCCTTCCGGCGGCACGGCTCTCCGCTCCCTTCCGATCCCGCCCGAGGTGCCTTCCGTGCTTTCATCGCCCAACGAGGACAGAGCCGTCAGAATCACCACCCGGCGGGAGCGGGGCGCTCTGGTCCTCACCGTCTCGGGCGACCTCGACATCGACAGTGTGTCCCCCCTGGGCCTGGCTCTGACCTCAGCGGCCGACGACGGCTCGGGCCCGGTCGTCGTGGATCTCTCCGGCGTCGGATTCGCGGACTCGACGACGGTGAACGTGCTCCTCCAGGGTCACACCGCGCTCGGCGACCGGCTGCGTCTCGCGGCCCCGTCCCCGTTCATGCGGCGCCTGATCGGCATGATCGGCCTCGACAGCGCCCTGCCCGTCCTGCCTTCGGTGGACGACGCCATAGACGCCGTGCTGCCTTCCTGACCTTCTTCCCGCCTGTCTTCCTGACGTCACGCCCCGGCCCGAGCGGAGCCGGGCGCCCGGTCGAACACGCAGTCGCCGCACAGCCCGCCGCCGGGACAGCGCCAGTACAGACAGCAGCTGCGCCGCCGGAACGCCGGACCGTGCGGGGACCCGGTGTCGCGCAGCGTCTCGTCGTCGAAGAGCTCGGCCGCCAGCGCGCGGGCCCGTGCGGCCACGTCCGGCCGGTCCTGAGCGCGTGCGAAGGCGACCAGCTCGCGTACGGCCCCGGCGAGCGCGGATCCCGCGTTGCCCCGCAGCAGTTGCGGGGAGATGTTCCCGTCGCGCCGGAACGCGTCGGCCAGCGGGACCAGATGCCCGTGCTGGACCTCCTCGCGGATCCGGTCCGCCGTGCCGGGCAGCTCGGCCGTCCCCGCGAGCCACAGGTCGTCCGGCGAGGTGGACGACGGGTCCCAGTGCAGATCGCCGGGGGCCAGGGCGGGGATCCGCCCGAACAGCGCGGCCGGGCCCAGGGCGATGGACCAGAGCCGCGCGGCGAGACCGAGATGGGCGATGGAGGCGGCGACCCGGCGCTCGGGGGCCTGAAGCCGCTCCGCGACCCGGTCGACACGCGCGGCGAGCGGAGCGTTCTCGCCCGCGTACAGCCGCTCCAGCGGCCGGTGCCCGCCGCCCGCCACCGGGGTGGCCCGCAGTGCGAAGAACCCCCCGACCGATGCCAGTAGTGCCAGGTCCATGGCGCGCTCCCCCTCCGTCTCCGGTCCGTCCGCGGTCCCGCTCCCCGTGACCGGTCCGGCGGCCACCGACTGTGCCGCCCCGGCGGCTCACCGTATCCGCCGGGCGCCAACTTCTGTGGGCCGGGGGCGGCAGGACTACCGTCAGGAGGAGGACGTCGGTCCGACGGGCGTACTACTGGGGCAGTACGCCGAAGTGGAGACTCAAGGACGACGACGTGCGGCCCCGGACGGGACATCGTGGTGTACATGAGCTCCCTTGCGTTGTCCGTGCTGCTGTCACTGATCTCCGCGGTCGCCTACGCGGCCGGGGCGATCATCCAGGAGCGCGTGGCCGCGACCGATGACAACGCCTGGCACGCCCTGCTGCGCAACGGCGTGTGGTGGGTCGCCGTCGTCCTCAACGGGGTCGGCGCGGTCCTGCACGTGGTGGCGCTCGCCTACGGTCCGCTCAGCCTGGTCCAGCCCCTCGGGGCATTGACGATCGTCTTCGCCCTGCCGATGGCGGCTCTGTTCGTCGGGCGGCGGGCGGGGGCGACGGCGTGGCGCGGGGCGCTGATGGCGACGGCGGGCCTCGGCGGACTGCTGGCGCTCACGGGGAACGCCGAACCGCACACCCTGAACGGCCCGGAGCAGGCGCTGCTGGCCGCGGTGACGTTCGGGGCCGTGGGCGCGCTCGTCGTCCTCTCCCGTACGCTGCACCGGCCGGTCCTGCGCAGCATCGTCCTGGCCACGGGCGCGGGTGCGGCGTTCGGGATGGCCTCGGTGTTCACCAAGACCGTGGCCGTGGAGTGGACGTCCGGTTCGGTGCGCTCGGGTGCGTTGCCGCTGCTGGTGATCGCCGGGCTCGCCGCGGCGGGCCTGTTCCTGTCCCAGGCCGCGTACCGGGGCGCCGGGCTCACCGCTCCGCTGGCCACGGTGACGGTGGTCAACCCCGTGGTGGCCGCCGCGATCGGCCTCACCCTGTTCGGCGAGCATTTCCGTCTCGGCGTCCCCGGCACCGTCCTCGCCCTCTCCTGCGGGGCGTTGGCCGCCGCCGGCCTCATCATGCTGACGCGGGAGCGGATGAATCGGGAGCACGCCGAGGAGGCGTTGGCGAACCCGGAGCAGGGAGGGCCCGGAGTCCGGCGCGCGGTCCCGGGCGAGGGAGACGGGGTCCCTGACGCGGAGGGGCAGGAGGACGGGCGTCCTTCGACATCATCTGATCTGCCTGCCGTGCCGGGACCGGCATCGGGTCAGCGGGCCGCGGCCGGCAAGTCGTCGCCCCTGCCGCCGGGGCTTGCCGTGCCGCAGGTGGAGTTCGGCACGCCGGGGCCGCTCGGGGAGCAGCAGCGGCGCGGCGGAGCCACCCTGCGGCGCCCCCGCTCCGAGCGGAGGATGCACACCTTCATGCCGCCTGCCCGCAGGTAGGCGGACGGTCGGACCCGACGCCGCTCGCTCGCGGGTATGCCGATGCTCAGACCCTGACGCCGCCTGCTCGCAGGTAGGCGAGCGGGTCGACGTCCGAGCCGTAGCCGGGACCCGTGCGGATCTCGAAGTGCAGGTGGGGCCCTGTGCTGTTGCCCGTGGAGCCGGAGCGGGCGATGCGCTGCCCGCCGGAGACCGACTGCCCGGCGCGCACATGGAGCGCGGAGAGATGGGCGTACTGGCTGTACTTGCCGTCGCTGTGCCGGATGACGACCTCGTAGCCGTACGCTCCGGCCCAGCCGGCCGAGACCACGCGGCCCGGAGCCACCGACTTCACCGATGTCCCGGTGGGCACGGGGAAGTCCACACCGGTGTGGTAGCCGCTGGACCAGGAGCCGGCCTGGCGGTACGGGGTGCCGGTGCCGGCTGCGACCGGGGCGCTGAAACCGGAGGACCGCACGGCCCGCTCCGGAGCGGGCTGTTCCTTCTTGGGGGCGGCCTTCTTCGGCGCCTCCTGCTTCGGGGCCTGCTGCTTGGGCGCTTCCTTCTTGGGCGCCTGCTCCTTCGGGGCTTCCTTCTTGGGCCCGGCCTGGCGCTGTTCCGCCTTCTTCGGCGCGGGCGCTGTGGCCGAGGGCTTCGGAGCGGTCCGCCGTGCGGGCTTCCCGGCGCTCGTCCCCTCCCCCGTCTTCGACGCCCGGCTCCCGTCCAGGCTCAGCCGCTGTCCGGGGAAGATGAGGTCCGGGTCGCCCCCGACGACGGTGCGGTTGGCGGCGTAGAGGCCCTGCCAGCCGCCGGGTACCCGCTGGGCGGAGGCGATCCCGGAGAGGGAGTCGCCGCTCGCCACGGTGTACGCATCGCGCTTGCCCGGCACATGGGTGGGCGTCGCCTCGGCGGGACGGGCCTGCCTGGGCGGTGCGCTCTGGGGCGCCGCCGCTGCCTGGGCGGTCCGGCTGCCCGCACTCTGCGGGGCGATACCGGTCTCCGGGGTGGTCTCGGGTGCGTCGCCGCCGCGCGTGAGCCCCGCCCGCACGGAACAGGTGGGCCAGGCGCCGGGCCCCTGCCCGTCCAGCACCCTTTCGGCGATGGCGATCTGCTGCTCACGGGTGGCGAGGTCGGCGCGTGGCGCGTACTGCGTACCGCCGAACGCGGCCCAGGTGGAGCCGCTGAACTGCAGCCCGCCGTAATAGCCGTTGCCGGTGTTGACGGCCCAATTGCCGCTGGACTCGCAGGCAGCGACCTTCTCCCAGACCTCGCCCGAGGCGGCCCCGGCCGAGGCCGCGGTGATGAGCGGGAGCGCGATGCCCGCGCCGCCCGCCGTCACCGTGAGCGAGGCACGGTTGATCCGACTGGGCTGATATCTGCGGTGCCGTCCGGTCGCGGCCATACGTGGCTCCCCCACTGGCTTCGGTACATCTCGCAAGGGGCAACGTAGGTCCGCACAGTGACTGATCACAAGCAAAACGTGATACTCGGCCGCCCCCGGCCCGTCCGTGGCCGAATACCGCCGCCCTGAACTTCCCGCTGGGCCGGCCGCATTCGCCCCTCCGGGGACTCGTCCGGCCAGGCCCGCAAGGGCCGCTTCCGCATCGATACCGACAGGAAGGCCGTTTCATGGAGAGCGCTCTCCTCCAGTGCTATAAAGGCGCTCATGACGGATGATCTGCGGTCGGCCGGAGCACCCACCCTGGAGGACGTGGCCCGTGCGGCGGGCGTCTCACGCGCTACCGTTTCCCGGGTCGTCAACGGGGTGCGCAATGTCGACCCGGCGATCCAGGAGGCGGTGCGCCGGGCGGTCTCCGTGACGGGCTACACCCCCAACCGGGCGGCCAGGTCCCTGGTCACCCGGCGGGCCGACGCCATCGCGCTGGTGGTGTCGGGCGCGGGCGTCGAGCCGGAGGCGGCAGAAGAGTCCGAAGGCCCCACCCCGTCCGGGCACGGGAGCTCGTTCACCGCGCAGGTCTTCGCCGACCCGTTCTTCGGCCGGGTGGTGACCGGGGTGGTCAACTACCTGCGGCCGCGCGGCATGCACCCGGTGCTGATGTTCGCGGAGTCGTCGCGGGCGCGCGAAGAGGTGGTGGCGTACCTCCGGCAGGGCCGCGCGGACGGCGCCCTGGTGGTCTCGACGCACGCCGAGGACCCGCTGCCCGCCCTGATCGCCGAAGCCGGCCTGGCGGCCGTCCTGTTCGCCCGCCCGGCGCGGCCGGTCCCGGTCAGCTATGTCGATCTCGCGCACCAGGACGGTGCGCGGCTGGCGGCGGAGCATCTGCTCGGCCGGGGCTGCCGCCGGATCGCGACGATCAGCGGCCCGCTGGACGTACCGGCGGGGCAGGCGCGTCTGACAGGGTTCCGGGACACCATGGCGCGCCACGGGCACCCGTACATCCCCATCGTCGAGGGGCAGTTCACCCAGGAGAGCGGCGAGGCGGCGATGGAACGGCTACTGGCGGAGCACCCCGACCTGGACGGGGTGTTCGCCGCCAACGACCTGATGGCGCTGGGAGCCTGCCACGTCCTGCGGGAGCGCGGCCGCTCGGTCCCGGGGGACGTGGCGGTGGTCGGCTTCGACGACAGCAGCGCGGCCCTGGCCTGCCGCCCGCCGCTGACCACGGTCCGTCAGCCGGTGGAGGGGATGGCCGCGGAGATGACGCGCCTGCTCCTGGACCGGCTGTCCCGGCCGGACGGCCCGGTGACCTCGGTGATCTTCGAGCCGGAGCTGGTGGTACGGGGGTCGGCCTGAGGACTCATGGCGTGCGGGGGCGGCCCAGGCTCCGCCGGGCGGAGGCTCATCGGCGTACGCGAGGATGACGTTCATGACCTCTCCCCCGCCACGCGTCCGGGTCGCCGCCTATGTGATCCGGCGTCACCCTTCCCCCGCCCTGCTGGTGTTCGACCAGCAGGCCTTCCCCGAGGCCGGCACCCAGGTGCCGGCGGGCGGTGTCGCGCCCGGCGAGGATCCGGAGCGGGCCGTCCTGCGCGAGGTCGCCGAGGAGACCGGGCTGCGGGGAGCGCGTGTCGTCCGGCGGATCGCGGTGGACGGACGGCCGCACCCCGAGACCGGGCAGCCCCGGCTGACCACTTATCTCCTGCTCGACGCCCCGCCGGACGGCCCCGCGGAGTGGGAGCACCGGGTCCGCGGCGACGGGGGCGACGCCGGAATGCGGTTCGCCTGCCGGTTCGCGCCGCTGCCCCTGGCGTACCCGCTCGCCGACGCCCAGGACGCGCACCTGCGCCGGGTGGACCCGCACTGGGCCGCGCCGGGCGAGGCGGCAGGCCGACCCGACGAGGTGTGTCCTCTCAGTTGACCGGGGTCCGGTGCCGTTCCCGTACCGCGTGGACGGCCGTACGCGGTGGCGCGCCGGTTGCGCCCGGCGCCGGGCGGCTGCCGCCCCGGGTCAGGAAGTCCGCGAGCGGGAGCGTCGCCGCCCCCACGGTGACCGCGTCCGGGCCGAGGCGGCCCATCTCGATGGTGGTGCGGGCCGCCGCGTGGCTCAGGGCGTACTCGTTCGCGTACCGGCGGATCTCCGGCAGCAGGCGGGGGCCGAGGAGCAGGCCCGCCCAGCCGCCGATCAGGATCCGCTCGGGCAGGAAGAGGTTCACCAGGTCGGCGAGGGCCGCGCCGAGGCACTCGGCCGTCTCGTCGAGCAGCGCGAGGGCCACCGGGTCCGGGGTGCCACGGCGCCCCGGATAGGCGGCGGCGAGCAGGGCGGCGAGCGCGGTCTCGTCGTCGGCGTCCTCGGGCAGCGGGCCGCCCGCCTCCCGCCAGCGCTCGCGCAGGGCTTCCGCGCCCGCGTACGCCTCCAGGCAGCCGATGGATCCGCAGCGGCACCGGCGGCCGCGGAGCTGGACGGTCGTGTGGCCCCATTCGAGGGCGAGGCTGGTGCGGTCCTCGTCGAGGATGTCGCCGTGGTCGACGCAGGCGCCCACACCCGAGCCGATCAGGGCGATGGCGGCGGCGCCCGCGCCCCGGCCGCCGCCGAACCACATCTCGGCCTGGCCGAGCGTCTTGGCGCCGTTGTCGATGAAGAGCGGCACCTCGGGCGGTACGTCGACCGCCTCGCGCAGCAGCTGCTCGAAGGGGACCGCGCGCCAGCCGATCGTCTGGCCGTGCACCACCGCGCCGCGGGTGCCGTCGGGGCCTTCGGGGCCGTCGCGCTCGATGATGCCGGGTACGCCGATCCCGATGCCGAGGAGCCGGCGCGGATCGGCGCCCGCGTCGCGCAGCACGTCCGCGACGCCGGTGCGGACATGGGCGACGATGCGCTCGACGTCGTAACCGTGCTGGGCCAACAGCCTCTCCGTGCGGGCCAGTTCGGTCAGGGAGAGGTCGAACAGCTCGACGCGGACGCGGGTCTCGCCGATGTCGATGCCGACGAGGAGGCCGCCGTCCGGAGCGACGCGCAGCAGCGTACGGGGGCGGCCGCCGTCGGAGTCGACGACACCGGCCTCCTCCAGCAGGCCCTCGGCGGAGAGCTCCGCGACGACGTTGCTGATGGAACCTGAACTCAGGCCCGTGACCGGGCCGAGCTCCTGACGGCTCAGCGGGCCGTCGAAATACAACCGTTGCAATACGCGCGCCCGGTTGCCCCGCCGCAGGTCACGCACGGTTCGTCTGTTGCGCTCGGCCATGGTGCTCCTTCCCGTCCAGGAACATACCCCGGCCCAAGGCCTTGACGCGACCTTCTCTCACCTCTTAAATCACGGCATAAATTAAGTCATGGAGGCCGTTCGGTTCCCGAACGCAGCCATCCCCGGAAAGGGGCCACCTCTCATGCGTCATCTCAGAGCCGCAAGCGCCGTCACCCTCGCCCTCTCCATCGCCTTGGCCGCCACCGGCTGTGGTGGGGGAACCACGTCGGGCGGCAGCAACGAGTCGCCGAAGACCCTCACCTACTGGGCGTCCAACCAGGGCCCCAGCATCGAGGCCGACAAGAAGATCCTCACTCCCGAGCTGAAGAAGTTCGAGAAGGAGACCGGGATCAAGGTGAAGCTGGAGGTCGTGCCGTGGGCCGACCTGCTGAACCGGATCCTCGCCGCCACCACCTCCGGTCAGGGCCCGGACGTGCTGAACATCGGCAACACCTGGTCGGCCTCGCTCCAGGCGACCGGCGCGCTCCTGCCGTGGGACGACAAGAACTTCGAGGCGATCGGCGGCCGGGACCGCTTCGTCGACTCGGCGGTCGCCTCGGCCGGCAAGGAGGGTGAACCGCCCGCCGCCGTGCCGCTGTACTCGCTGGCGTACGCCCTCTACTACAACAAGAAGATGTTCGCCGAGGCGGGCGTCGAGAAGCCGCCGGCCACCTGGGACGAGCTGGTCGAGACCGGCAAGAAGATATCCAAGGACGGCAAGTGGGGTCTTGGCGCCGAGGGCGGCAACCTCTCCAACAACATCCACCAGACCTTCGTCCTGGGCCAGCAGCACGGCGCCGACTTCTTCGACAAGGACGGCAAGGCGACCTTCACCTCGGACGGTGCGGTCGCGGCGGTGAAGCAGTACATCGACTTCATGGCCCAGGACAAGATCATCGCCCCGGGCAACGCCGAGTACGCCCAGAACCAGTCGCTCACCGACTTCGCCAAGGGCAAGACCGCGATGGTGCTGTGGCAGGCGGCCGCCTCCACCTTCGCCGCGCAGGGCATGAAGCCGGAGGACTGGGGCGCGGCCCCGGTGCCGGTCCCCTCGGGCGCCCCGGGCACCGGCAAGCAGGTCAACTCCATGGTCGCGGGCATCAACATGGCGGTGTTCAAGAACACCAAGAACATCGACGGCGCGAAGAAGTTCGTGAAGTTCATGACGAGCGACGCCGAGCAGAAGCTGCTCAACAAGACCTACGGCTCCATCCCGCCGGTCAAGGCCGCCCAGGCCGACGCCGCGTTCGGGGCCCCCGACCTCAAGGTCCTGCGCGACACCCTCGCCACCAGCGCCGCCCCGCTCCCCCAGGTCCCCAACGAGTCGCAGTTCGAGACGGCAGTCGGCACGGCCGTCAAGGAGCTGTGGGCGGACGCGGCTGCCGGACGCCCCGTGACCGAGGCGTCGGTCAAGGAGCGCCTGGAAAAGGCCCAGCAGACGATGCAGCAGTGAGGCCCTGATCCATGACCGTCACCGCCACCACGGACCCCGAGGTCGACAAGTCGACCGGCAGGGGTACGAACCGGGGCGCCGGGGGTGCGCGCAGGAGACTGCCGCGCATCCCCGACCGGATCCGCCAAGGCGGACTGCCCTATCTCCTGCTGCTGCCCGCCGTCCTGCTGGAACTCCTCATCCACATCATCCCGATGGTCATCGGGATCGTGATGAGCTTCCGTCAGCTCACACAGTTCTTCATCAACAACTGGGGCGCCGCTCCCTGGTCCGGTCTCGACAACTACAAGATCGCCGTCGACATCGACGCGCCGATCGGTGAGGCCCTGCTCCACTCGTTCTTCGTCACCTGCGTCTTCACGTTCTTCTCCGTCGGCCTGGCCTGGCTGCTCGGCACAGCGGCGGCGATCCTGCTCCAGGAGAGCTTCCGGGGCCGGGGCGTCCTGCGGACGATCTTCCTGGTCCCGTACGCCCTGCCGGTCTACGCGGCCGTCATCACCTGGGCGTTCATGTTCCAGCGGGACAACGGGATGATCAACCATGTCCTGCACGACCAGCTCGGCATCACGGACGAGCCGTCGTTCTGGCTGATCGGCGACAACAGTCTCTACACCCTGATCATCGTCTCGGTGTGGAAGGGCTGGCCGTTCGCCTTCCTCATGCTGATGGCCGGACTCCAGAACATCCCGCGCGAACTGTACGAGGCCGCCTCGATCGACGGCGCGGGCATCTGGCAGCAGATCCGCCGGATCACGCTGCCCTCGCTGCGCCCGGTCAACCAGGTGCTGGTCCTGGTGCTCTTCCTGTGGACGTTCAACGACTTCAACACGCCGTTCGTGCTGTTCGGGAAATCGGCGCCGGAGAACGCGGACCTGATCTCGATCCACATCTACCAGTCGTCGTTCGTCACCTGGAACTTCGGCACCGGGTCGGCGATGTCCGTCCTGCTGCTGCTCTTCCTGCTGATCGTGACGGCCGTCTATCTGTTCCTCACCTCGCGCGGAAGGAAGGGCGCCGATGTCTAGCCTCACGCGGCCGACCCGCACCGCCCGGTCGCGGGCCCGCTCGCCGATGGCAGCCCCGCAGTCCTTCCTGTGGACCCGGCGCATCATCCTGACCCTGCTCGCCGCCTTCGTCCTGCTGCCGGTCTACGTCATGGTCAGCAGCTCGCTGAAGCCGCTCCAGGACGTGTCGGGGAAGTTCCAGTGGCTCCCGTCCACGCTGACGATCCAGCCGTACTTCGACATCTGGGAGACCGTCCCGCTCGCCAAGTACTTCGTCAACTCGCTGATCGTGGCGGGCTCGGCGACGGTGCTGTCGGTGACCATCGCGGTGTTCTCGGCGTACGCGGTGAGCCGCTACCGGTTCCGGGGGAAGCGGGTCTTCACCGTCACGGTGCTCTCCACGCAGATGTTCCCGGGGATCCTCTTCCTGCTCCCGCTGTTCCTCATCTTCGTCAACATCGGCAACAGCACCGGCGTCGCCCTGTACGGCTCGCGCGGCGGGCTCATCCTCACCTACCTCACGTTCTCGCTGCCCTTCTCCATCTGGATGCTGATCGGCTACTTCGACTCCATCCCCCGCGACCTCGACGAAGCGGCCCTGGTCGACGGCTGCGGTCCCGTCCGCGCCCTCTTCCAGGTGGTCGTGCCGGCGGCCGTGCCGGGGATCGTCGCGGTGTCCGTCTACTCCTTCATGACGGCCTGGGGCGAAGTCCTCTTCGCCTCCGTCATGACGAACGACGCCACCCGGACCCTCTCCGTCGGCCTCCAGGGCTACGCCACGCAGAACGACGTGTACTGGAACCAGGTCATGGCCGCGTCCCTCGTCGTCAGCGTCCCGATCGTCGTGGGCTTCCTGCTGCTCCAGCGCTACCTGGTCGCCGGTCTCACCGCCGGAGCCGTCAAGTGACCTTCACAGAAAGGCAGTACGTGTCCGACCTCACCGCACTCCCGGCCGACTTCACCTGGGGGGTCGCCACCGCCGCGTACCAGATCGAGGGAGCCGTGGCCGAGGACGGCCGCTCCCCCTCCATCTGGGACACGTTCTCGCACACCCCGGGCAAGGTCGACGGCGGCGACACCGGCGACATCGCCTGCGACCACTACCACCGGGTCCCTGAGGACATCGGCCTGATCAAGCAACTCGGCGCGGACGCCTATCGGTTCTCGATCGCCTGGCCGCGCGTCGTGCCCGGCGGCGACGGGCCCGTCAACAAAGCGGGCCTCGACTTCTACGACCGGCTCGTGGACGGCCTGCTGGAGGCGGGCGTCACCCCGTTCGCCACGCTCTACCACTGGGACCTGCCGCAGGTGCTCCAGGACCGGGGCGGCTGGACCGTACGGGAGACCTCGGAGCACTTCGCGGCGTACGCCTCCCAGGTGGTGGAGCGCCTGGGCGACCGGGTCAAGGACTGGGCGACGCTCAACGAGCCCCTGTGCTCGGCCTGGATCGGGCACCTGGAGGGCCGGATGGCACCGGGTATCACCGACCTGACCGCCGCCGTGCGCGCCTCGTACCACCTGCACCTGGGCCACGGTCTCGCTGTCCAGGCGATCCGGGCGGCCTCCTCGGACGCCCGGGTCGGCATCGTCAACAACCTCAGCCCGATCGAGCCGGCGAGCGCGAGCGAGGCCGACCTCGCAGCCGCCCGCCGCGCCGACGGCCACATCAACCGCTGGTGGCTGGACCCGATCCTGGGGCGCGGCCACCCGCAGGACATGGTGGAGGAGTACGGCGTCGAACTCCCGGTACAGCCAGGTGACTTGGAGACGATCGCGGCCCCGCTGGACTGGCTGGGGCTCAACTACTACTTCCGGCAGATCGTCACCGCCGATCCCGACGGGACCGCACCGCATGCCCGGCAGGTCTCCGTCCCCGGCGCCCGGCTCACCCACATGGACTGGGAGGTCCACGCGGAGGGCCTGGAGCAGCTGTTGCTGCGGCTGACCGAGGAGTACGGCGTCCAGCGGATCTACGTCACCGAGAACGGTTCCGCGTACGAGGACGTCGTCGCGGCGGACGGTTCGGTGCACGACCCGGAGCGCGTCCGCTATCTGGAGGAGCACCTGGCCGCCTGCGCCCGCGCGGTCGCAAAGGGCGCCCCGCTGGCCGGGTACTTCGCCTGGTCCCTGATGGACAACTTCGAGTGGGCGTACGGCTACGACAAGCGGTTCGGCCTGGTCCACGTGGACTACGCGACCCAGCGCCGTACGGTCAAGAGCAGCGGGCTCCGGTACGCGGAGCTGGTCCGGGAACACGCGGGGCGCCACGATGGCCGGACGGCCGCCTGATCCCGCTTCTCCCCGGCAGCCCTCCGGCCGCGGCGATCGCTCGCCGCGGCCGGAGGGCTTTCGCATCGCCGGGCAGCCTCTAGGAGGAGGGCGCCCACGGCTTCAGCATGTCCTTCATCGCGTCCGCCAGCGCGAACTGCAGCAGCGGACCGTAGGTGATGCGGCCGACGCCGAGGCGGCGGAAGCGCTCGAGGTCGTGCTTCACGGGATGCGCCGTGGTATTCACCGGAACGGCGACGGCCGCGGTCACCGCCGCGAGCAGTTCGTCGTTGTCCTGGATCTTCACCGGGTAGACGCTGTCGGCGCCGGCCTGTTCCAGGGCTCGCAGTCGCTCGATCACCTCGTCGAGGACGGCGGAGGGGTTCTCCGCGTGCGCGAAGAGATCGGTGCGCCCGTTGACCCAGACCGGGACCCCCGCGTCGTCGGCCGCCGCGCGCAGACCCGCGACGTAGCTCGCGTGCTCCTGCGTGCTGCGCACGCGTCCGCCCTCCGAGTGGACGGTGTCCTCGATGTTGAGACCGACACCGCCGGCCTCGACGAGACCGGCGACGAGGTCCGCTGGCTTCTGGCCGTAGCCGGACTCCAGGTCCACGGAGACGGGGACGTCGACCGCCGCGATGATCGGCCTGACGGCGGCGAGCACCTCCTCGAAGGTCTGGCCCTCCTGGTCCTCGGCCCCGCGGGAGTCGGCGAGCGGATGGCTGCCGATGGTCAGCGCGGGGAAGCCCGCGGCGGCCGCGGTCCGCGCGGACCAGACGTCCCAGACGGTGGGCAGTACGAGCGGCTTGTGTTCGGCGTGCAGGTGCTTGAGGCGCTCAGCGCGCTCGACAGTGGTTCGAAAGTCCATGACGACGACGCTACCCCGCATCGCCCGGGAACCACGTGACGAGCCCGCGGCGGCCACGGATGTCCGTGGCCGCCGCGGGCTCCCGCCGCGCCGTCGGCGGGGACGGGACGGCGCGGAGGTCCTGCGGGCCCCGCCGGATCAGCGCCGGTAGACGCCGAACTCGTAGAGCGAGTAACCCCACGGGGTGCCGCGCTCGGAGGCGCTCACGCGGACGTAGCGCGCGTTGCCGGTGACCTGGATGTCATCGATGCCGCCGTTGCCCGCCGTCTCGGTGTGGACGGTGTTCCAGTCCTGGCCGTTGTCCGAGGTCTGGACCGTGTACGCCTTGGCGTAGGCGGCCTCCCAGGCCAGCTGGACGTGGTCGAAGGAGGTGGTCGCGCCCAGGTCGACCTGGATCCACTGCTGGTCGGCCCACTCGCTGGCCCAGCGGGTGTCGAAGGAGCCGTCGACGGCGTTGGCCGCCGGGCAGGGGCAGCCGACGCTGTCCGGCTGGAACGACGAGGCCTCGGCGGGCTTGCCCGAAGCCAGGTTCACCCCGTCGACCTTCGGCGGAACCACCGTGAAGGACTTCGTCTCGATGCCGACGTTGCCCTTCCCGTCGGTCGACTTGAGGTAGACCTTCCAGGCGCCGAGCTTGTCCGGCGCGGTGACCTCGAAGGTGCCGTCACCCCGGTCGGTGAATTCGGCGTCCGTCAACTGGCCGCTGTCGTCGATGTACTTGGAGTTCACCAGCACCTGGTGGGTGAGCGCGTCGCCGTCCGGGTCGGAGACGGACGCCCGGAACGTGAACGGCTTGCCCGCCTCGACGGCCGAGGCGTTGTCGACGGTCATGCCGCTGATGACCGGCGGGGTGTTGTCGCCGGAGGTGTCCGCCCCGTACGCCTCCTTCACCGCGTAGTACGAGAGCCGCTTCTGGCCCGCCGGGAGCAGGTTGAACCAGACGCCGCCGAAGTCGTACTCGGTGCCGTAGTGGAACAACGTGGCCCCGAGCGAGACCCCCTGATGCCCATTCACGCAGTCCCAGGCCCGCTGGTAGCCCTCCGCCTTCGCCACGTCGGTGGGTTCGTCCGGGATGCCGTTGGCGTCGTCCGGGACCTCCCACTCGCCTGCGGGTCCGCCCTCGGTGACGATGTAGGGCTTGTCGTAGCCGCCGCTCTCCCAGGTGGCGCGGATGTCGCAGACGGCGTCGTAGGAGTTGACGGCGTACAGGTCGAGGTCGGGCGCGTTCTTCTTGTAGTACGGCCAGGCCCCGGTCCAGGCGTCGGTGGAGGTGACCGGGTGGTTCGGGTCGATCGCGTGGATCTTCTTGGCGATCTCGTTGACGAACGTGGTGTACGCGTCGCGCTGCCGCTCCAGCTCGTCGCCGTTGTAGCAGTTCTGCAGGCCGAGCACCGACTCGTTGCCGACGTTCCACATGAGGACGCCCTCATGGTCCTTGTAGGCCTCCACCCACTTCGGGAACTCGGCGAGCATGTCGTTCTTGTACGCGGTGTCCGTCAGGTAGTTCACACAGCCGCCGCTGCCGGGGCCGCCGCCCGGCTGCAGCCAGAACCCGGCAATCACCTTGATGCCGTTCTCGGCCGCGCTGTCCAGCAGGGGCTTCGTGGTGGCGTCGGTGCCCCACGTGCGGATCGTGTTGACGCCCATCGACTTCACATCGGGCATGTACCGCCCGGCGTCCGCGACGGACGGACCCCAGGTCAGACCCTTCACGGTGTACGGTGCGCCGTCCACGGTCAGCTGCCAGGCCCCCTGGGAGCCGGTCACCTTCACCACGCTTCCGGCGGCCTGGGCGGTCGGGACCGGGAGGGCGGCCGCCGCGGCGGCCAGGACTCCGGCGACGGCGAGGCGTGCGGTGGTACGGCCACGGGGGCGGGCCGGTCGTCGGGAACGGGACGTGATCATGGGGGAGAAGCTCCTCACGGGAGTCGCGGTGCGGGTGGGGTTACCGGAGTACGGGATAGCTTGGAGAGCGCTCTCCCTCATGGGTGCGGTGCACCCATGAGGGAGACGCGACGGGGAGGGGTCAGGGTCGGGGCAGTTCGTAGTTCTCGTCGAGGGCCGCGCCCTCGCCCGGGTTGTTCTCGTCGTAGCCACGGGCGTTGCACTGGAGAGCGCCGACGATGCAGTGGTCGACCAGGGCGTCGAGCGTGGCGTCGTCCCAGGCGTTGAAGAAGTCGTAGTGGAAGGAGTGGCCGGTGCCGCTGGCCAGCCTCACCTGCGACATGTCACCGTTGACCGGCCACGCCATCTTGAACTCGATCATCGGCAGGGCGACCGGGTGGCTCGGCGGGCAGACGTCCTGGTTGGCCCCCATCACGACCGGGTAGGCCATGTGGGCCTTGTGGTCGGGAGTGTCCAGATACTTGCCGTCCCAGCAACTGGGCGCCTGCATGCGCAGGTTGAGCTGGGTGTCCTGGCTGGTCGGGCAGGCGGCCGGGAAGTCGTAGTTGTGGTAGCTCTCGCCGCACTCGTACCCCTCGACCATGCCGGGATGGTTGCGGAACTCCTCGGCGGTCTGCGTGGGGCTCCCGACGACGAACCGGAGCCCCTTGGGGAAGGACCGCACCGTGCGGTAGTCGGTGACTCCGGCCTTGTAGTAGATGGTCTGGGGGCCGACCGGGCGGACCTCCTCGTTCCCGTTGTAGAGGGTCGGCATCCAGTACGCGGACCGGTCACCGGGCGCCAGGCACTTGGTGCCGCCCGCACTCAGGGACGCGGTGGTGCTGTTCGCGTTCGTGGTGTCGTTGCCCATGAACGTGTGGTCGTGCGAGGCGCCGGCCTGGCCCGGATAGACGATCGGGTCGTCCGGGGCGGTGTGGTTGACCGAGCAGTTGGCCTGGAACTCGTGGAAGTAGCGGTGCGGCGGGATCTCGTCGGACGGCTCCACGCCCGTGACCGGCGGTTCCGCGGGTATGTAGCCGTCGCCGTCGGGGTCGTCCCCGAAGGCCACGGGCTTGGCCGGCGCCATCTTGTGCCCCTGCATGACGTGCGAGGCCGCGGCGGGCTTGCCGGCCGCCTCCGGGGCCGTGCCGGCGGCGCCCGGACCGGCGTTCGCGATCGCGGACAGCCCGAGCGCGACGAGCGCCAGGGCGGTGGCCACGACCAGCACGGACACCAGGGTTGATCGGTTGAGTCTTGTCACCATAGGGACCTCCATGCCGCTCTTCATCCCTGCACTTCGGGTGCACGGTGGGGGGAAAGGGTGAGCTGGACGGTGCAGCCGGGAAGAGACTCCACCCTGCGCGTCACGAGGCCGGCGGACCGCGGGATCTCTCTGGGAGAGCGCTCTCCAAAGCGGTGCCAGTGTTGCGCCGAGGCTGAGAGGGTGTCAATAGCTTGTGAACGATGCGCCGCCCAAAGGCTGTTGACGCAAGGAAGCGGCCCCGCACACCGGCGGGGCCGCTCATCGGTCCTACGTCGTACTGCCGGGGCCCGCTCCGCCGGGGAGGACGGCGGGACGGCTCCCCCGGATCACGCGGTGTGCAGCCTCAGTCCGTACCGGTTGAGGATCTCGTTGATCGGCTGGTACCAGGTCTCGCCGCCGCTGGTGCAGTTGCCCCAGCCGCCCGAGGTGACACCCTGGGCCTGGTCGCCGCTGATGAACGAGCCGCCGGAGTCACCGCCCTGGGCGCAGACGCTCGTCTTGGTCATCTGGTGGACGGCGCCCTGGCTGTAGTTGACGGTCTCGTTCTTGGCGAGGACGCGGCCGCAGTGCCAGCGCGTGGTGGAGCCGGAGCGGCAGATCGAGGCGCCGATCGGAGCCTCGTTCGAGCCACGGACGAGCTGGTCCGGAACGGTGCCCCAGCCGAGCACGACCGGGACGGTCCACCAGCCGCTGCCGACGTTCACCCAGGCGTAGTCGTCACCGGGGAAGGACGATCCCTGGAAGTTGCCGATGTAGGAGTTGTCCCAGCCGCGGACCTGCTGACCGGTACCGCCGCAGTGCCCGGCGGTGACGAAGCCGCCGTGCACCGAGAAGCCGATGGAGCAGCGGACGTTGCCCGTGTAGTACGGGTCGCCGCCGACCGTTCCGGCGGCGAAGGTCTGCGGAGCCTCGGCGGTCGCCTTCACCGTGACGGGACCGGCCTTGCGGGCCTTGGCGACGAAGGCCCGGACATCGTTGTCAGTCTGCTCTGCGGCGACGACGTTCACGACGACGCGACTGGTGGCCGGGTCGACGTGCCAGCTGCTCACCCCGGACGGAGCTTTCAGGGCGTCGATCCGCGCCTTGGCGGCATCGAGGCTCTTGGCCGAGTGCTCGACGAGCCGGGTGTCGGCACCGGTCGCCCGCACGGCTTCGGCCTTCTCGGCGGTGGTGACCGCGATGGTCAGCCTGCCGGTCTTCGCGTCGAGCCAGGAGCCCCCGAAGGAGGAGCCCGCGGCGCGCTCCGCCTTCTTCTCCAGGGCGGTGGCGGCCTTCTCGTCGGCGAGCCGGGTGAGGGCCTGCTTCTCGGTGAGGCCGAGGTCGCGCTGCATGGCGGAGAGCAGGGCGGCGGAGGCGGGAGGTTCGGCGGGGGCGGGCGCGGCGGAGGCGGACACCGGACCGGCGGCGGTCCAGGCTCCGATCACCAGGAGCGCGGACAGACCGGTCCGCAGCAGGGTTGCGTGTCTCAAGGGAGTGACCCTTCCTGTTGTTCCAACGACGTGGGGGTGGAACGGGAGGCGTCCGGGAGCGCGATCCGATCGTGCCTTTTGAGAGCGCTCTCAGATGTGCCGTTCCCGGACTGTAGCGGAGTTCAAGAGTCAGGTCCATGCCAATGACAGGAGGTGCGCGGGAGGGGTCCGGGGCGCTGTGCGCACCGGGGTTGAGTAGGCGTACTCATCCGCCCCGCGGAGACTGGTCCTACGGTCACAGGAACACGGGGCAGCACCCGATGGCAGAACCAGGTGGAGGAGCAGATCATGGCCGGATCACGCCGCAGACGGTGGAGAGCCGGGCTCACCGGCGCGCTGGCGGGTTCGCTGGTCGTGCTGCTGGGCGCGTGCGGCGTGGTGGACACGAAGGACGACCGCCGGGCGGCGGAGGAACTGGCCGAGAAGCACTTCCCCGGGAAGCTCAAGGCGATCGGGGCGCGCACGCTCTTCCCGGGTTCCGGCGGCTCGGAGGTCACGTTCGCGGTGACCGACGACCGCGACGCCGTGGTCCGGCTCCGCATCGACACGGACGAGGCGGACCGGGGCCTGTGCGACCGGAAGGAGTGCGCGGGCGTGCTGGCCGAGGCCGTGCAGCGCGGGCGGCAGCAGGCCGAGGACTTCCGTACACTCCGGGACGCCTTCGACGCCTGCGGCTACGAGGTCGTCGCCCTGGGCACGACCGGCACTCCGCCCTACGTGGTGGCCGAGCTGACGAACGGCACCGTGACAAAGGTGCTCGGTGAGATCGGGGAGTGCGTCCAGCGGTGGGTCACGGCGAGCGGGGCCGACAGCGCGTTGGCGAAGGCGCAGGCCTCGTACGTGAACGTGGTCTCCCCGTCGGTCGCCGACCGGCGCGACCGGGGCAAGGATTCCTGGCCGACGATGATGCGGCTGACCCGGTCGGGCCTGCTGGCCTCGCTCACCAAGCACGCCTACTTCTCGGCGAGTTACGAGATCGATGGGGGCCGGGTCGACACGACGGGCAGCGCCAGGATCGTCCGCCCGTTCCGGGAGCGGCAGGAGTTCGGCGAGGCCGTGCAGAACGCGGTGAAGGAGCAGCTGCGCGCCACCTACCCCCGGTTGGTCGTGAGCGACTACCAGTGGATCTGGCGGCTGGAGCCGGGCCGGGTGGACCGGCAGACCGGTTACGTCCTGTTCTGCCCCGAGCCGGGGGCGCGCGGGCGGTGCGTCAACCCCGACGACGCGGCCCTGGTGACGACGGACGAGCGTGGCAACCCGGTGGGGAAGATCCGGCTCGTCCATGACGTCCGCGAGGGCACGGGGGCGCTGCGGCTGCCGCCGTACTGACCGGCCGGACGTGCCCCGCCGGCCCGGATCGACACCCCCTATTAGGGTCACAGGCATGACGACACCCCTTGCAGGCAGCGCTTTCGACTCGCTCCACCTCGACGCCGTGACCGACCAGGAGGCGCTGCGCCGCGCCTACGAACTGCCCGGGGCCGCGGCCATCCGCAAGCAGATGACCGAACTCACCGAGCAGACACAGCGGTTGATCGGGTGCTCGTCACTGGTCCTGGTCGCCAGCGCGGACGCCGAGGGCAACTGCGACGTCTCGCCGCGTGGCGGCCCGGCCGGGTTCGTCTCCGTCCTGGACGCACGGACGGTGGCGATACCGGACGCGACCGGCAACAAGCGGCTGGACACCCTGCAGAACGTCATCGCCACCGGACGGGCCGGTCTGCTGTTCTTCATTCCCGGGCGCACCACGACGCTCCGGGTGAACGGCCGGGCCTGCGTCTCCACCCGCCCGGATCTTCTGTCGCAGCTCACCGCCGTGGGCAAGCCGCCGGCCAGCGCCCTGGTGATCGGGATCGAGGAGGTCTACCCGCACTGCCCCAAGTCGCTGCTGCGCAGTGGGGCCTGGAAGCCGGAGCAGTGGCTGCCGGCGGACGCCCAGCCGACCTCGGCCGAGGTGACCCTGGCGCAGCTGCGGATGCCGGAGCTGTCGATCGCCGACATCGAGCAGCGGGAGGCGGAATCGCTCAAGTACCGGTACGAGTAGGAGGGCCCCTGTGCCGCCGGACACTCCCTAGGACAGGTCATGGCGGGCCCACGGCCGCAGCTTCTCCGGATTGCGGACCGCCCAGATCCGGGTGACGCGGCCGTCGGTGACGTCGAACGAGGCCACGGTCATGACGACGCCGGCGCGCCGGGCCACCAGGCCCGGCGCGCCGTTGACCGACCGCTCCAGGAGTTCGAGCCCGGGAGCCTTGTCGGCGATGGCGACCCTGTACTGGGCGATGCGCGCGCCGCCCTCGATCGGCCGCAGGACGGCTCCGACCAGGCCGCCGCCGTCGGCGGTCGTCACCGCGCGGGGTCCCGATTCCACGATGCAGTCACCCGCAACAGGTAAATGCCGTCTACAGCTACCCTTCGTGCGGT
The DNA here is from genome assembly GCA_014649555.1 of Streptomyces globisporus. Lineage (GTDB taxonomy): Bacteria > Actinomycetota > Actinomycetes > Streptomycetales > Streptomycetaceae > Streptomyces > Streptomyces globisporus. The sequence continues at coordinate 187,082 of BMTG01000002.1, forward strand.
GAACACCGACGCGAAGGGGCCGACCGACGCCATGGACGGGAACACCGGCATCAGTCACGGGCGTGTGGTCGCCGCCCTCGACGGCGTGAGCATGCGCCGCCACACCAGCGGGCCGGTCATCCTCGACGCCGTCGACTGGACCGTCCGGGCCGGCGAGCACTGGGCGCTGCTCGGACCCAACGGGGCCGGAAAGACCAGCGTCCTGCGTCTCGTCGGCGCCACCGCTTTCCCGACGGCCGGCACGGTCGAGGTCCTCGGCCACCGGCTCGGCCGGGTCGACGTGCGGGACCTGCGCGCCCTGATCGGACACGTCTCCACCTCCCAGCGCGTCCCGGGCGACCTGACGGGCCACGGCGTCGTCCTGACCGGCCACACCGGCACGGTCCAGCCGCTGTGGCGGAAGTACGACGGCGAGGTGCGGGACCGGGCCCACGCGCTGCTCGCCGAACTCCAGATCAAGGACCTCGCCGACCGTGAGTACGGCGTCTGCTCGGGCGGCCAGCGCGCCCGGATCCTCATCGCCCGCGCCCTCATGGCGGATCCGGCACTGCTGCTGCTCGACGAGCCGTTCAACGCACTCGACCTGCCCTCGCGCGAGGACCTCATCGACACCATGCGCCATCTCGCCTCGGCCCGGCCCGAGTTGTCGACGGTGACCGTCACCCACCACCTGGAGGAGCTCTCTCCGGCGATCGGCCACGCCCTGCTCCTGCGCGAGGGGCGCGTTCTGGCGCGCGGGGCGATCGCGGGCGTTCTCACGGCCGAGCGCATGACTGCCTGCTTCGGCCGCCCCATCGAGGTGACCCGGCACGCCGGCCGCTGGCTGGCACGCGCCGACGGGCCCGCGTAGACCGCGGCACGGACGGGCCACGCGTGGGCACGACCACGCCTGGCCCGGGCGTAGGGGCACGGCCCCGCCCGGTCGGCCGGCTCAGGGAGCCAGCAGAGGCAGGCCGGCGGTACGCCACAGGTCACGGAAGCCGTCCCGCGCTCCGGGCGACGCGCTCCCGGCCGGTCCGACCGCAGCGCGCCGAACCGCGTCCGCGCCCGCTGCCACGTCCGCGCTCTCCTCCGCCGCCGTACGCCAGACCCGTACCGCCGCCCCGCTCCCGGCCGATCCGTCGAGGGGCTCCCAGCCAGGGTCTCCCTGGGCGGCGAACGCGGCCCAGGCACCGGTCATCCGCCGGGAGAGCTCTTCGTCGGCCTCGCCGGGCGGGCCGCCGACGAGGAAGTGGACGCTCTCCTCGTGGAGGTTGCCGAAGGCGAACGGGATGTCCGCGCAGTGCCAGGCGCGGACCCGCTGCCCCGCCTGGTCCCGGCGGCGGTCGAAGCGGGCGAGGAAGGCCCGGCCGCCTGCCCGGGCGTGGGCCTCGGCGAGGCGGGAGCTGTACTCGGCGAAGAGGAGGCCGGAGTGGAGGGACAGGTGGACGTCGAGCACCGGGGCGTCCGGCAGGCGTTCGCGGTGGCCCTCCACCAGCGAGGCCGGGAGCCCGAAGTCTGCGGCGAAGAACGCCAGTTGCTCCTCTGTCGTGATCTTCGCGCTGCTGCCGACCGCGTCCAGGAGCCAGTACTCCTCCGTGGTGTGGCAGACCAGCAGCTCCGCCGCCCCGCCCGCTCCGGCCGCCAGGGCCTCCAGCGGGTCGGCGGTCAGGAGGACACCGTCGGCGACCGGACCGTAGATCGCCGGGTCGTAGTGGCGCTGCCCCGAGGCCGGGTCCTGCGCGTACCGCGCGCACACCCGGTCCGTGGCGGCCACGAGGGCCTCGGGCGGGGCAGCGACCAGCCCGGCGCGGGTGGCGGGCACCCCGGCCTCGGCGGCGACCTCGGCCGTGGTGCGGGCCGCCTGCTCCACCGACGCGAAGGCGTTGACGGCGCTGTGCAGGACGGCGCGGCGGAACAGGCCGCGCGCCCGGTCGGCGACCGTCAGGCAGGCCATCGAGGTCGCGCCCGACGACTGCCCGGCCAGGGTGACCCGGGCGGGCGAGCCGCCGAACGCGGCGATGTTGTCGCGGACCCATTCCAGGGCGGCGATCTGGTCGAGGAGCCCCCGGTTGTCGGGGAGGGCCGCACGGCGACCAGCGCACGGCACATGGCCGAACCCCTCGAAGCCGAGACGGCTGTTGAGGGTGACGACGACAAGTCCTTCGCCCGCGAGCGCGGTGCCGTCGAAGTCGGGCTGGGCCGAGGAGCCGAAGGCATACGCGCCGCCATGGATCCAGACCAGCACGGGCAGGTCGCCCGGGCCGTCGGCGGGCGTCCAGATGTTCAGCGTGAGGACGTCCTCGTCACCGGGTGACCAGACGGGCGCGCCCGGCAGTTCGGCCGACTGCGGGGCCACCGGGCCGAAGGCGGTGCAGTCGCGTACGCCGTCCCAGGGATCCGGCGGCTGCGGCTCCCGAAAGCGCAGGGCGCCGAACGGCGGTGCCGCGTACGGGAGTCCGCGTACGACGACGATGCCGCGATCCCGCTCGGCGCGCCGCCCCCGTACCGTTCCGGACTTCGTCGTGAAGACGTCCACCGCTACCGGTCCCCCCGCTCCTGCCCCGTCCGGCGTTCGGCGCGGCCGGGTCAGCATCGCAGGTCACCGGTGCCGCCGCCAGCGAGTTGATCTTGGAAGCGGTCAGGGTGTGCCGTCGACGAGCCGGACCGTGCCGAGGATCTTCCGCACGGTCGGCTCGGGCACCTCGTCGTCGACGCCGCGGACACCGACGAACGTCCAGGAGAGGGTCTCCCCCGCCGGGTTCTCGAAGGCGAACGCGGTCGCCTTGCCGTCGTAGGCGCAGCGGCCCGGCCCGTCGACGCCGGTCGAGGTTGCCGTCGCCACGCTCCCGGTGAGGCCGGACTTCGTGGTGAACGGCTTCGCGGCCCCGGTGGTGACCTTCTCCTTCGCCGGCTGGGCGTAGCTGCCGTAGACCCACAGGCGGGCGTTCTCCCCGGCCGCTTCGGCGGTGTCGCGGGCGTCGGGCTCGGCCCGGGAGCCCACGGAGGCCAGCGGGGTGTCCTCCTGGGTGCCGTTGCCGTCGTCGTCGGACCGGCACCACTTCTCCTTGAGGATCGCCGGGGCGGCGAAGCCGACGAGCGGGGTCTCCTCGGGGTCGCCGTTCTCCGCGACGTACGTCACCCATCCGGACGACTTGACCGCCCAGTCCACCGGTACGTCGAAGGCGATGCCGCGCTTGGGGTTGGTCACCGTCTTCCAGCCGGGCACGAGGGGCGCGGTGCCGTCCTCGGCTCCGCCCCGTGGCTCCCCCGGGGACGCGGACGGCGAGACGCCGCCCGCTCCGGTGGGTCCCGCTTCCGGCTTCCCGTCGTCCCCGTCGCCGCCGAGCACCAGGAATCCCGTGATCCCGGCGGCCAGCACGACGGCGGTGGCCGCGACGACCGCGACGACCGAGCTACGGCGGCGGCCGCCGGACGGGGACGGAGGCGGGCCGGGGTGCGCGTTCCAGGGCGCGCCGCCACCGGGAGCGGGCGGCTGTCCCGCGTACGGCGGCCATGGTCCCTGCTGCTGGTGTTCGCCCCCGGGCGACTGCTGTCCGTACCCCATGGAGGGTCACCCTATGCCGGGCCGTTCGACGATTCGAACAGCCTGGCGTCCACGAGTCTCCGTGCGCCGGGGAACAGGGCGCGACCTGCGTACGGACCGTTTCACGCCACCCTCGCGGGGCACCCGAATCCGATCTTCCCTTTGCGGCCGGAGCAGGACCGGAGTGGAATTGCGTACAGGGGACAGTGGTATTCGGCACTCCCGGGGACTCCCGGAGGAAAGGACGCGCCATGAGCGACAGCGACTGGGGGGACGACGTCTACCAGCCCCAGCAACCCGAGGCTTCCGACCCCGCCGAGCAGCTCGGCGCGGAGGACACGCTCATGGACCCGTCCGGTACCGGCGATCCGCTGGACGAGGGCTACGCGCCACCGGACCGCCCGTGGGTGGTCGAGGGGCTGGGCACCACGGCCAACGAGCGGCATACCGGCGAATCCCTGGAGAGGCGGCTGACGAGGGAGGTTCCCGAGCCGGACGGCTCTCTCGGCGACGGTGTGGGCGATCTGGTGGACGGCGACGGCGAGCCCTGGGACAACGAGGTGGGCGTCGCCCGCGCCGGGCGGCTGACCCAGCAGGCGGAAGGGACCGTACCGGCCACCCTGACCGCCAGCGACGTGGGCATCGACGGGGCGGCGGCGTCGGCCGAGGAGGCCGCGATGCACGTGATCCCCGAGCCGGGGGACGACGACGCGCTCCTGGAGCCCTCGCCGGTCGCGGGCCATCCCGGGACCGACCCCGCCACCGGTGGCACGGCCGCCTCGCCCTCGCCCTGAGCGGGCCCGCCGGCGAGCGCGCGCCCCTGAACGCGGCTGTCCCCGCGCCCGTACTCCCCTGACCGAAGCACCGCACCCGAAGAGCGGTACGTACCGCACCCCAGGAGCACACAGATGAGCGGCACTGCCCAGATCGGCGTCACCGGACTCGCGGTCATGGGCCGCAACCTCGCCCGGAACTTCGCCCGCAACGGCTTCACCGTCGCCCTGCACAACCGCACCACGTCCCGGACCGACGCCCTGGTCGAGGAGTTCGGCGACGAGGGCACGTTCGTCGCCGCGCACACGGCGGAGGAGTTCGTCGCGGCGCTGGAGCGCCCCCGGCGCCTGGTGATCATGGTGAAGGCGGGGGAACCCACCGACGCGGTGATCCAGGAGTTCGCGCCGCTCCTGGAGGAGGGCGACGTCATCATCGACGGCGGGAACGCCCACTTCGAGGACACCCGCCGCCGCGAGAAGGAGCTGCGCGAGCGCGGGATCCACTTCGTCGGGGTGGGGATCTCCGGCGGTGAGGAGGGCGCGCTGAACGGGCCCAGCATCATGCCGGGCGGTTCGGCGGAGTCCTACGCGTCGCTGGGCCCGATGCTGGAGAAGATCGCCGCGCAGGCGAAGGACGGCACGCCGTGCACGGCCCACATCGGTCCGGACGGCGCGGGTCACTTCGTGAAGATGGTCCACAACGGCATCGAGTACGCGGACATGCAGCTCATCGCCGAGGCCTACGACCTGCTGCGGGCCGTCGCCGGGTACTCCCCCGCGCAGATCGCCGACGTCTTCCGTACGTGGAACACCGGCCGGCTCGATTCGTATCTGATCGAGATCACGGCGGAGGTCCTCGCCCACACGGACGCGGCGACCGGGAAGCCCTTCGTCGACATCGTGCAGGACCGGGCGGAGCAGAAGGGCACCGGGCGCTGGACCGTACAGATCGCGCTCGATCTCGGGGTCCCGGTGTCGGGGATCGCCGAGGCGGTCTTCGCCCGGTCGCTCTCCGGCCACGCCGATCTGCGGGACGCGGCGCGCGGCCTGCCGGGGCCCAGGCCCGAGCCGCTCGACGAGGCGGGAGCGGCGGCGTTCGCGGACCGGGTGGAGCAGGCCCTGTACGCCTCCAAGATCGTCTCGTACACGCAGGGCTTCCACCAGATCAGGGCGGGCAGCGAGGCCTACGACTGGGACATCGACCTGGGCTCCGTGGCGGCGATCTGGCGGGCGGGCTGCATCATCCGGGCGGCGTTCCTCGACCGTATCCGCGCCGCCTACGACAGCCGGCCCGACCTGGTCAGCCTGCTCTCCGACAAGGAGTTCGGGCAAGAGATCGGCGCGGCGCAGGAGGACTGGCGGGCGGTGGTGGCCGAGGCCGTGCGCCAGGGCGTACCGACGCCGGGCTTCGCCGCCGCGCTCGCGTACTACGACGGGCTGCGCGCGGACCGGCTGCCCGCCGCGCTCACCCAGGGCCAGCGGGACTTCTTCGGGGCGCACACCTACCGCCGTACGGACCGGGAGGGTTCGTTCCACACGCTCTGGGGCGGCGACCGGTCCGAGGTCGAAGCGGGCTGACCCGGCCGGAGCGGTCCGGGACCGACGTCGGCCGGCCCGGGGCGGGCGCTCCCGGCGTAGGGGCGGGGGATTCGGGCTGACCCGGCCGGTCCACCCCGGGTGCGGGGGGTTGCGGGACGTGGCTTAGTGGCTGCGAGTCCGGTTCTCCTGTTCACCTTCGTCCTGGAGTGCGCGCATGCCCGATGCCGTCCCCGATCCCGTCTCCGTACAGCCCGTGGTGGCGCCGTTGACGAACGCGGCGCTGATCCTGGTCGGCACGATCGAGCCGGGCGGCGAGGGCGCGGTACGGGACGTGCTGCCGGATCTCGCGGCCGTGGCCCGGTCGCTCGGCTTCCGGTTCCCGGATGCCGATCTCGCCTGTGTGGCGGGGTTCGGATCCAGCGCCTGGGACCGGCTGTTCGCCGGGCCGCGCCCCGCTCACCTGCACCCGTTCCCGGAGCTGCGGGGGCGGTTGCACCACGCGCCCGCGACGCCGGGGGACGTGCTGCTGCACATCCGGGCCGAGCGGATGGACGTCTGCTACGCGTGGGCGGCCCAGTTGCTGGACAAGCTCGGCGGAGCCCTGCGGATCGTGGACGAGACGCACGGCTTCCGCTACCTCGACCACCGGGACCTGCTCGGCTTCGTGGACGGTACGGAGAACCCCGTCGGCGACGCGGCCCGTGCGGCGGCGCTGGTCGGCGCGGACGACGACCCGGACTTCGAGGGCGGCAGCTACGTCGTCGTCCAGAAGTATCTGCACGACCTGACGTCGTGGAACGCGCTCACCGTCGAGGAGCAGGAACGCGTCATCGGCCGCACCAAGCTGGACGACGTGGAGTTCCCGGACGAGGACAAGCCCGCCGACTCCCACCTCGCGCTCAACACCATCACCGATCCGGACGGCACCGAACGCGACATCCTGCGGGCGAACATGCCGTTCGGGAGCTTCGGGAAGGGCGAGTTCGGTACGTACTTCATCGGGTACGCCGCCGATCCCGACGTGACCGAGCGCATGCTCCGCAACATGTTCCTCGGCGATCCGCCCGGGACGCACGACCGCATCCTCGACTTCTCCACGGCGGTCACCGGCTCCCTCTTCTTCGCCCCCCGCGCCGACTTCCTGGACGACCCGCCACCCCTGCCCTCCCTGACCCGCTCCGGGGACCGGCCGGAACCGGCAGTCGCACCGGCCGGGCAGGAACCGGCACCCGACCCCGTCCGGGAGGAGCCGGTCCCGGCCGGTTCCGACCACGGTTCGCTGCGCATCGGCAGCCTGCAAGAAAGTGCCCAGTGATGAACAATCTGCACCGCGAACTCGCACCGGTCACCCCGTCCGCCTGGGACGAGATCGAAGAGGAGGCCCGGCGGACCTTCCGTCGCCATGTGGCCGGCCGCCGCGTCGTCGACGTGTCCGATCCGGACGGTCCGACGCTGGCCGCCGTCGGCGACGGCCATCTGCGCGATATCGATCCGCCCACCCCGGACGTGGTGGCACGGGCCCGCACGTCGACACCGGTCATCGAGTGGCGGGTGCCGTTCACGGTGAGCCGCCAGGCCGTGGACGACGTGGAGCGCGGCTCCGCCGACAGCGACTGGCAGCCCGTCAAGGACGCGGCGCGCACCTGTGCGTTCGCCGAGGACATGGCGATCATCGACGGGTACGGGGCGGCCGGGATCACCGGTCTGCGGGACGGCTCCTCGCACGAACCGCTGCCGCTGCCCGCCGACGCGCGGGACTATCCGGTAGCGGTCAGCCAGGCCGTGACGCGGCTGCGGCTGGCCGGTGTCGACGGACCGTACCGGCTGCTGCTGGGCGCGGACGCGTTCACCGAGGCGGCCGAGACCTCGGACCACGGGTATCCGGTCAAGACACACCTGAGCCGGCTGGTGGACGACGAGATCCTGTGGGCGCCCGCGGTCAAGGGCGGGGTGCTGCTGTCGACCCGGGGCGGGGACTTCGAACTCTGCCTGGGCCAGGACCTGTCGATCGGCTACGCGGACCACGACGCCACCAGCATCCACCTCTACTTCCATCAGGCCTTCACCTTCCGGATGCTGACGCCGGAGGCCGTGGTCGGCCTGATCGCCTGACCCCGGGGGCAGCCATCAGGGACGCCGGCCGTATGACGCAGACGACTTCCGCACCCCACCACGAGGACGGCACGGCACCGCCCGCCGCCCGCTTCGACGCCGTCGTCGAAGCGGCTGTCCAGCAGGGGCTGCTGGGTGAGGGCGGCCCGGTCGCCGGGTTCATCGACACAGCGGGGGTGCGCGCCTCCGTCGGAGCCCTGCAGGACGCCTTCGCCGCCACGCCCCGAGTGCTGCACACCTTCGCGGCCAAGGCCTGCTCCCTCATCCCGGTGCTGAGGCTGCTGGCCGACTGCGGCATGGGGTGCGAGGTGGCGAGCCCCGGTGAACTGCGCCTCGCCCTGGAAGCCGGGTTCCCCGCGTCCCGCATCGTCCTGGACTCCCCCGCCAAGACCCGCGAGGAGATCCGCTTGGCGCTCGCCCTCGGCGTGGCCGTCAACGCCGACAGCCTCGGTGAACTGCGCCGCATCGACGCCCTCCGGAACCCGAGCACGTCCTCGATGCTCGGGCTGCGGGTCAATCCCCAGGTGGGCGGCGGCTCGATCGGGCCGATGAGCACAGCGACGGACACATCGAAGTTCGGGGTGGCCCTGCGCGACCCGGGGGCCCGCGAGGCCATCGTGGGGGCCTTCCGGGAACGGCCGTGGCTGACCCGGCTGCACGCCCATGTGGGCTCCCAGGGCTGCCCGTTGGAACTGATCGCGGCCGGGGTGGCCCGGACGTACGAGCTGGCCGAGGAGATCAACGCCACGCTGGGCGTCCCGCAGATCACGAGCCTGGACATCGGTGGCGGGCTCCCCGTCAACTTCGCCGACGAGACCGTGCGCCCCACCTACGCGGACTACGTGGCGGCGCTGACGGCCGCCGCCCCCGGCCTCTTCTCCGGACACTATGCGCTGGTCACGGAGTTCGGCCGGTCGCTGCTGGCGAAGAACGGGTTCATCGGGGCCCGGGTGGAGTACACGAAGGACGCCGGAGGCCGCCGGATCGCGCTCACCCACGCGGGAGCGCAGACCGCCACCCGTACCGTCCTGATGCCCGACGCCTGGCCGCTGCGGATCGGCGCGTTCGGCCCGGACGGCGTCCCCAAGAGCGGTCCGGTGCTGGCGCAGGACATCGCGGGCCCCTGCTGCTTCGCGGGGGACGTGGTGGCGTACGGCAGGAAGCTGCCGGAGCTGGCCGAGGACGATGTGGTGGTGCTGTACGACACGGGGGCGTACTACTTCTCCACCCCGTGGGCGTACAACAGCCTGCCCCGCCCGGCGGTGTACGGATTCCGGGTGGCGGCCGGGCGGGAGGGGGAAGGGCCGGGGCGCGCGGGGACGGTGACGTTCGCGACCGTGCGGGGGCCGCAGTCGTTGGACTCCATCGCGGCGGAGAGCGGGCTGGCACACGTGCACGCCCTGATCGAGCGGGACGACTGAGGGGGCAGGCGCACGGGACGGCTCGGCGGGCAGCACGGTCCGGGCCGAGGAGCCCCTGGACAGCCGCCCTCGCCGAGGAGCCCCCGGACGACGCTCATCGTCGTCCGGGGGCTCCCCCGGTCACGTCCCGGCCGGCTGCGGCTCCGGTTCCGGATCCGGTACGGGGTCCGGGCCGGGGGCCGGCGGCTGCGGGATCGGATCCGGTGCGGGGCCGGGCGGCACCGGCCCGGGCCCCGGCGGGACGGGCGGCGGGCTGGGCACCGGTGTGGGCGGGCCCGGCACGGGCGGAGGGGTCGGCGAGGGCGGTACGGGGTCGGGGTACGGATGGGTCATCGCGATCCTCCACAACGGCACGAAAAGGGCAGATGGAGCTTTCCTCCACCGTCTCCCGGTGCGGCTGCCCGCGCCTGCCGAGTCCACACATACCCCCGGTGGCCGAGAAGGGAGTGGACAGAGGTGCAGGCCCGCCCGGAGTGGGCAGGACTCCGGGCACAAGTCCCGGAGCCGCCCGGTTCCGCACTCGTCGCGATCGACGCGAAAGGTGCCCCCATGCCCCTGCCGAGTGTTCTCGCCGTCCACGCCCATCCGGACGACGAGGCCCTGTTCTGCGGAGGCGTCCTCGCCCGGCACGCGGCGGCCGGGGCCCGTACGGCGGTGGTCACGGCGACCTGGGCGGAGGGCACGCACCGGGCCGAAGAGCTCGCCCAGGCCCTCGACGCCCTGGGCGCGGGCGTCCCCCGGCTCCTCGGTTACGCGGACGCGCGTGTACCGGAGTCGGCCCCGGGCAGGCCCCCCGGTTCCTGGACGCACCGCTGGACGAAACCGTGGCGGCGCTGGTCGGCCACATCCGTGACGTACGTCCGGAGATCGTGATCACGACGGACGCGTACGGAGGGATGACCGGCCACCCGGACCACGTCCACGCCCACCGGGTCACAGCGCTGGCGGTGCGGTCCGCCGGACTCCCCGGGTTCTGTCCGGGCACCGGCGCCCCCTGGCAGCCGAGCGCCCTGTACCTCGCCACCCACCCCCGCTCGGCGGCCGTCGCGGTGGGCGGACGGATGGCCCGGTCGGGCACCCCGGCCGAGGCGCTGTACTGCTCGGAGGACGCCTGGATCACCACGACCGTCGACGTCCGCCCCTGGCTTCCGCAGAAGCTGGCCGCGATCCTCGCGCACCGCAGTGAGGTGGAACGAGGAGCGGCACCCGGCCGGATCGCCGCCCTGACTCCGGCCGTCCGGCGCGAGGTGCTGGGCACCGAGTGGTACATCCGCGAGGACCTGGGGCACCGGGGCGGAACGGCCACGGAGCTGAGCGCGTGACCCGCCCCGGACCGAGCCCGTGATCCACCACGGTCCGGGCTCCCCTCGGGCCGGTCAGAACAGCTCGGGGTGGTTCCTGAGCTGGCGCTTCGCCTCCTTGACGAGTTCGGCCGACGCCTCGGGCGCCTCGTCGGGGTGGCGCTCGGCCCACTTCGCCGCGTACGGGCACAGCGGAACGACGGCGACGCCCTCACGGGCCGCCATCGCATAGAACTCCCGTACGAGCGCGCCCGCGATGCCCTTGCCCTCATGTTCGGGCCGGACAACGGTGTGGACGGCCACCAGCGCGCCAGGAGCCGGGTCCATGACGAAGTACGCGATGGTCCCGGCCGACTCACCGCCCTCGTACGCCACGAGGTTGCCGTGCTCCCGGTCGTCCCTGATCTCCACAGCGGCGTTCTCCGCCATTGCCTTCCGCCCTCTCCTGGTTCCTGGACGCGGCCGGCGCTCTCAGCCGTCGGCGACGACGGCCTGCGGGCTCCGCTCCGTACGGCTCCCGGGAACCGGCGCCGAGGCGTCGGTGCCGAGCGCCACGATCCGGTTGTCCGCGTCCACGTGCACGACCCGCGGCACGAGGGATCGGGCCTCCGCGTCGTCGACCTGCGCGTAGCTGATCAGGATGACCAGGTCACCGGGGTGCACGAGGTGTGCGGCCGCGCCGTTGATCCCGATGACACCGGAGCCGCGCTCGCCCTCGATGACGTACGTCTCCAGGCGGGCGCCGTTGTCGATGTCAACGATATGGACCAGCTCGCCGGGCAGCAGGTCGGCGGCCTCCATCAGAGCGGCGTCGATCGTCACGGACCCGACGTAGTGCAGGTCGGCCTGGGTGACGGTGGCGCGGTGGATCTTGGACTTGAACATCGTACGCATCATCGAGGTACTCCTGGTCATAGGCTCCCTGCCTGCGTATTTGCAGGTCAAGGGCTGTTTCGACACCCTACTGCGGGTCGCACGTTCCGGCAGCATTCCCTCGAGGTCCCCAGGACCCACGCCCATCACTTGCCGAGTCCCCACGCGCCATCAGGCCATGCCGAGAGACCCGCCCGCTCTCCCTGAGCCTACGCAGCACGCCCTCGGGAGTCCTCGTGATCGCCGTCACACGAGCGTGGACCGAGCGTTGTGCCACGGGCCGCGGGCTCCGGTGGTCGTCGCCACCCGGGACGCCGGGCGGCGACGGCCATCAGGTGGCGGAGTGCCGGTCCAGCCCCATGGGAGTGGGCGCCGACTCTTCGATCGTGCTCGTCGGCGGTGTGAAGGGGCCCCAGGTAAACGCGGGCAGCCACGATGCCGGCGAGGTACTCCAGGACAGCTCGGCGATCTGGTGGACCGTGCGTCGTCCCGTCAGAGCGCGGAAGACCTCCAGACTGCCGGCGGACAGCGTGGCGGCCGCTTCGTCCTCCCCAGCTGCCCACTCCCGGTCGGGCGTCCGGACCCGCAACGCCGGCAGACCGCGGCCTTGCACCGACATGGTGAAGCCCCCCACAGCGAGATCCAGCGCGTCGGCGAGGGCGGGGGAACCGTCCGGCGGGGGCAGACCGAGTGCCGAACGGAGATCGAGCTCGTGCGAGAGCGCGTCCAGCGGAAGGACGCGGCGACGCAGCCAGTCCGCGCGGAGCAGAACCTCCTGCAACTGCTCCTCCAGCGCAGCCCAGGTGACGACAAGTTCGTGGACGGGAATACCTGGAGGCGGGGGTGGCGGGTCGGTGATCTCGCCCGGATCCTCCTCGACGGCCATCTGGCAGACAAGGACGAGGTGGCCGATGAGATCACGCACGTTCCAGCCAGGACAGGCCGGCACGGGGAGCTCCGCGACCGACGGGTCCGAGGTGACGAGCCGGGTGATGTTCTCCCGGCAGGCACGGTAGGCCACGTGAGGCGCGGGGTCCGGTATCGGACCGCGGGTCATGTCGGTCATGCGGCGGCCTCCTGTGTCCCCGTAGGTGTGGGATCTGTCACCGCGACGATCCCGGACCGGTAGCCGTCCGTCACGATTCGCCGGGCTGCCTGCTCGTAGTACTCGTCATCCTTGGGCAGCTCGGTCGCGAGGCCGCTGACGTAGCGGTTGTACATGCAGAACGCCGCGGCGATCAAAACGGTGTCGTGCAGGTCCGTGTCGTCGGCGCCCTCGGCGCGGGCCGCCGCGATAGCTCGGTCGGAAACCGGACGCGCGGCGCTCTGGACCTCTGCGGCCAGGTCCAGCAGCGCGCGGAGACGCCCGCTGATCAGCGCGGTACCGGGGTCGGCCAGCACGTCCCGGACCAGTTCCTGGCCCCCCGCCAGTTGCGAGGCCGCGAAGGCCCCGTGCGAGGAGGCGCAGAACTCGGTGCCGTTGAGCCGCGAGACGTACGCCGCGATCAGCTCGCGTTCGCCCGGTTCGAGCGAGGACGGTGCCCTCAGCAGAGCGTTCGCCAGATCGCCCAGGGCTCCGCCGGTGTCGGGCCGGTGGACCATCAAACCGATGATTCCGGGGAGATCGTTGTCCAGCGCGATGTGAGGCAAAGCTCGTCCTCCAGGAGAAGGGGGAGACAGATGTGTGGTGACCGTGGCGGGACCGCTGAACGAAAGGGCCCTTCGCGCTGCGAGGAAGCTAGTGAACCCTCCAGCCGGAGGCAACCGTGCGTCGAGGCGTGGACGCGCCCGCTGCCGCGGCCGAGCCTCCGACCGGCCAGGAGCGGGGCCGGACCGGCTCCTCCGCGATCATGTCGCTGAGCAGGGGAATCTGCTCCGCACGCACTGGCGAGGCCGACGCCGCGCACACCGGGAGCGTTCACCGGGCCGTGTGCCGGCCCGAGGGCGTCCTCGAACAGGTCCCCGAAGGAGAGCACTTGGGAAGAAGCCGCCCCATGTGGGGTGCTGGTGCAATGGGCCCCGTCCCCGACCGCGGAAGTTCCGGCAAAGCCCTCAGCACGGGAGCGTCACCTCACACGCTGCGGGGCGGACTCGGCTCGCTCACCGGCCCGGCACCATCAACTCGGCCCGCGAATATTCCTGTTCATCGTCATTGCGCACTGGCAGAGCACCAGGTGCAGGCCTGCCAGTCCTACGTCATGGACCAGCCGATCCCGGAGACGCGCGGTGTCCTCGGAATCAGGATCGCGATGCCCGGTTCACCGCACGACGGTCACGTTTCGTCGGTCGGGAAATCGTCGTCTTCGTCGGTCGCCAGTGCAGCCGGCAGCGGAAGCCCGAACTTGTCACACAGGAAACGGGTCTGGCAGTAGCGCTGGGCGTCGGCGGCCACCCTGCCCAGGACCGCCGCGTTTATGCTGGCACCGACGAGGACGCCCACGAACGGCACGACCTTGGCGACGTTCTTGACCGACACCCTGGAACCGGCCGGGCCCATCTGCCGCATCAGCTTGTCAAGAGCGGCGAGGAGGCGATGGTCCCGGCGGAGTTTCTGCGACCAGTTGAGTCGCCCCTTGACCGCGCTCGCCGCCCGTGCCGTCTCGTGCAAGTGCTTGGCCTTGGCCGCCTGCCCCATGAAGGACCGCTGCACCAGGCACTGGATGAATCCTGCTCCTAGGGGTCTTTGGCGTCGTAGCCGTAGGAGTGGACGATGCGCGCCGCTATCGATGTGCTCAGGCCCTGCACGACCAGGATGTTCGCCGTCATCGCGGCGGGGATACCGGCGACGGGGACCATGGCCAGCAGGCCTGGCACCGCCTTCGAATGCTCCGGTCGTCCGCCACCTGAGGGTGTTGCGGCTGAGCAGGCGGTCGCAGACCTTGAGGTCCTGGTCTCTCAGTTCGGTGAGAGCGTCGATGTCGAAGCCTCGCTTGCGGGCGAGCTTCTCGACGTTCTTCGGGTCGTTGAGCTCCATGGCCCAGTCGTTGACCAGCTCGAGCAACGCGGCCGCCCCGGCGAGCGCCGGACTCATGGCCTTGTCGGCGACCGCGTCGCCAGCGCGGCGGATCGGCTTCGTGACGGCCTCGGGCACAGCATCCGAGACCCGTCTCGCGGCGTTGCCCGCGGCCTCCCCTGTGCGGCCGAGGGCGTTGCTCGCCCAGTTCGGCAGACCACGACGGTTGTTGCGGCGCTGCCAGTGCTCGTTGAGCGAGTCCCACACCTGTCCCTCGTACTCGCTCATCGGGGGTGCGTCGTCGACAAGTGGGACGGCGTAACCGCTCATCGAGGTTCTCCGTTTGAACGGTGCTCGCCGGGTCCCGCCCCTCCGGTCATCACACACTGATCCGCATATTCCAGGAACTCGGAGGCATCTCGCAGCGGAACAGCCACATACACCAGGGGCGCGACCCGGACGCCGGGGCCATGCGGGATGAACCGGCCGACGCCGCCCGCGCCGTCGTTTTTCGATCACCGCTTCACAGCGGGCCCCCTGCCCCCAACTGAACCTGGTTCAAACCCGCGTGTCCATCCAGCGGAGCCTCCTGGACCGGAAGGTCACCGTGCCACCGCGCCGCCGGCGAAGTGGGCTTGGAGGTGCTCCAGGACCGCTCAGCGGCCCGGCCCCACCGGGTGACAGTCCTGTGTGCCGTCGGGTGCGGTGACTTCCCACTGCAGATGTACGGCACCGGGTGGGATGAGCGGGTCGATCCACTCGACGACGGTGGCGAGGAGAACGTCCTCGAACCGCGCGGTGGACCAGGTTCCGGGCCGTTCAGGAACTGCCGGTTCCCAGCCGTGCTCGGCCCAGACGACCGTGAAGAGCTGACGCTCGTCGCCGATCAGCCGGTCGAGGGCGAAGGAGTCCGCTCCCCTGAACCGTGCCCAGACGGCGAAGGTGCCGTCGCCCTCCTGGTCCGGGAACACGTCGATGGTCACACCGTCCGTCCGCACCGTGGCCGCGTCTCGGACGGCCTCGAGCCGACGCACCACCGACGGCGAGGCCACATCGAGGACCCGCCGGAGTTCGGAACGGTATGAGGCGATGTCCGCATCGTGGTGTCCGTCTCGTTGCACGGCCACAAGATAGCGGCTGTACGGAGGTTTTCCGCCCGCTCACGCGATGCCCACCCCCAGGAACCCGATCCGGGCGACTTTCCCTCACTCGACCATTGGTCTATACCTTGACTGGATCATGTCAAGGCGCTTGAGTGTGGTCACACCCCCATCACGGTCGTGACCGGACGCCGCGCACCCCGGTCCAGGCGGCCGTCGTGCGTAAAGGAGTGATCGAGTGCTCAGACATCGCATCGCGAGAACGCTCATGACCCTGCTGCTGGTGACCGGGCTCGCGGCGGCGTTCGCCCCCGCCGCCTCGGCGGCCCCCCTCAAAGCCGCCAATCTGTGCGACACGGCGCCCAACTGGCAGGCGGGTTCCTGGTACACGGCGGGGACCGTCGTCCGTTTCAACGGGGCCTACTACATCGCCGAGCACGACAATCCGGCCTACGATCCGACCATCAGCACGTGGTACTGGGACCCCTACACCTGCGGCGGCGGCAACCCGCCCACCACCGGCTTCCCGGTCAGCCAGGCGCAGTTCGACCAGATGTTCCCGAACAGGAACTCCTTCTACACCTACAGCGGCCTCGTCTCCGCGCTGAGCGCGTACCCGGCGTTCGCCAACACGGGCAGCACCGAGGTCAAGCGTCGCGAGGCGGCGGCCTTCCTCGCCAACGTCAGCCACGAGACCGGCGGCCTCGTCCACATCGTGGAGCAGAACACCGCCAACTACCCGCACTACTGCGACTGGAGCCAGCCCTACGGCTGCCCGGCCGGACAGGCCGCGTACTACGGCAAGGGACCCATCCAGCTCTCCTGGAACTTCAACTACAAGGCCGCGGGCGACGCACTCGGCATCGACCTGCTGAACAACCCCTGGCTCGTCCAGAACAACGCGTCCGTCTCCTGGAAGACCGCCCTCTGGTACTGGAACACCCAGAACGGCCCGGGGTGGATGACCGCGCACAACGCGATCGTCAACAACCAGGGTTTCGGTCACACGATCCGCGCCATCAACGGCAGCATCGAGTGCAACGGCGGTAATCCCGCCCAGGTGCAGAGCCGCATCAACAAGTTCCAGCAGTTCACCCAGATCCTGGGCACCACACCCGGTTCCAACCTGAGCTGCTGACGCGCTTCACAGCGATCGCGGGCCGGGGCCGACGCCTCCGGCCCGCGATCCCCCGGTACGGCCGCGTCGCGGTGTTCACGGGGGCGTGTCCGCGTACGGTCGGGGGCGGCCCGGACCCAGCAGGGCCGGGACACCGGATCAGGAGCAGCGCCGTGCAGCCGACCTCAGGTGGAGACCCCTTCGACGGAGAGCCGGAACAGCAGGCCCTCTTCGGCTGGGCCGACACAGCCCCCGCCGCACCCCCGGAGGGCGACGGCGCCTTCCGGAACAGCGCGACGGCCCGGCGCATGCTGGACATCAGGGAGGTGTACGGAGAGCCGGCCGCGCTCGCGTCCCCGCGCGGGCAGCAGATCCTGGCACGCCTGCCGGAGGTGCCCATCACCGAGGTGGCGGGCCACTGGCGCATTCCCTCCCTCCACGGGAACGCCGGCAGTGTCGCCCGCTGGACCCGGATCAAGCGCGAGACGCTGGTCCTCGGCGTCCGACAGAGCCTGACCACCCGCCCCAACGGAAGGTCCGCCGACTTCATCGCCCCCGGTGCGTCCAACGGCTGCGCGATGGCCTGCGCGTACTGCTACGTGCCGCGCCGCAAGGGTTACGCCAACCCGATCACCCTGTTCACCAACATCGAGGCGATCATCGCCCACATCCAACGGCATGTCCGGGCCCAGGGGACCAAACCGGAGCCCAACCAGTGCGATCGGGACGCCTGGGTGTACGACGTCGGCGAGAACGGCGACTGCTCCGTCGACGCCTTGATCTGCGACAACACCGCGGATCTGATCTCCGCGTTCCGCACGCTGCCCTCCGCGAAGGCTTCGTTCGCGACGAAGTTCGTCAATCCCGACCTGCTCGAGCTGGACCCGGGGGGTCGTACCCGGGTGCGATTCTCACTGATGCCGCAGGACGACTCCCGTCTGCTGGACATCCGCACCAGCCCCGTGGCCCGGCGCATCGCGGCCGCCGCCGACTTCCTGGACGCGGGCTACGAGGTTCACTTCAACCTCTCCCCCGTGGTGCTGCGGCCGGGCTGGCAGCGGGACTGGGCGGAACTCCTCACCCATCTCGACGACGTGGTGCCGGACCGGGTCAAGGAGCAGGCGGCCGCCGAGGTCATTCTGCTGACCCACAACGAGCAACTCCACGAAGTCAATCTGGGCTGGCACCCCCGGGCCGAGGACGTCCTGTGGCAGCCCGCCGCGCAGGAGACCAAACGCTCGCAGAACGGTGCGATCAACGTCCGCTACGAACTTCAGGTCAAGCAGCGGGCCATCGGTCGGCTCCGTGAGCTGATCGCGTCTCACGCCCCTTGGCTCCGCATCAGATACGCGTTCTGACGCCGCCTGCCGCCGAGACCCGGCCCACGGCCTGCCTTCCGGGCGAACGGCGAGCCCGCGGCCGAGAGGGGCATCGGCGATTGTCGCCCGTCGGCAGATCATTCACGCCGATGTCCCGTCGGACACCGCGACAACGCACACCACGCGACACGCGATCACCACGATTGTTCGGCCGCAGTACGGGTATGCGGCGTGTTGTCCCCCCGTGCGTGCCGACCGCGGGACAGAGATCGTTCACACATCGCGAAGGCCGGGGAGCGCCATGTCCGACATCATCTCTGCACACGGGGACGGGCGGAGCGAGTCCGTCGGATCCACCGCGACGGACCGGCGAGCGCCGACGTGCGCGGCAGCGCGGGACCTGATCACCTCGCTCCTCCAGCGCTGCGCGGCCGATACGTCGGCGGCCAGGGGGGACGCGCATCTGGCCGTCACCGAGCTGATCAGCAACGCGATCCGCCACGGCGGCGGCCTCACGGGGTTCTCCGCCGATCTGAGCCCCGACTCCTCCTGGCTGCGCCTCGCGGTCGAGGACGCCGACTCACGTCTGCCCCGCAGCCCGTCCGAGACCGACCGCTTCCAACCGGGCGGGCGGGGGTGGGCCCTGGTGAGGCGGCTGGCCGACACCTGCTCCGTGACCCGGCTGCCGGGCGCGGGAAAGCGGATCACGGTCACCTTCGCCCTCTGACCACCACGGGCAGGGCCCCCGCCGGTCACGGTCCGTTCTCCTCCCGCCGGGCGCACTCCCGCAGGCCCGTCGCGACGTCGGGATGGAGGTGGAACGCCTCCTCCGTTCCCGTGACCTTCAAAAGCGAGGCCAGCATGCCGGAGACACCCGCGAGATGGACGGGCACGAAACGGATCGCCTGAAGGGCCGCGTTCAGGAAGGACGAGTCGGCGAAGGTGGTGTCCGAGCAGTCGAGAAGGACGGCCGTGCGGGTACGGGTGGCCTCGGACAGCGCCGCGCGGAGCGGCTCTATGCAGTCGATGTCGACGTCGCCGACGATCCGCACCAACCACACAGCCGGCGTCCGGCGGAGTTCCGCCGTGATCGACGTGCCCGCAGGGAAGTCTCCAATAGTTTCCACACGGCAATACTTACAGAGCCAAATGAATGTTCTGCAAGTCGATCGCAGACGAGCGGATTCCTGCAGAAAGCACACTTTCCGCTCGCCCGATCCGACGTGATAACCGGCGGGGCCCCACCCGGCCAGGTCCGGCCCGAAGCCTCCATCCGCCTCCGACCCGGCCTGTACGCTGCGATCATGCAGCCGCCCGCCCCCTCTTCCTCCCCGTCGGGGCCCGCCCGGCGCGGGCTCCTGACCGAGCGCATCGCACGTGAGCTGGAGCACGACATCCGTTCCGGCGAGATCGCCGTCGGGACGAAGCTCCCCTCCGAGCGGGAGCTCGCCACCCAGTTCGGCGCCAGCCGGAACGTCGTGCGTGAGGTGCTGCGGCGGCTGGAAGCCCAGCACCTGATCGAGGTGGCTCCCGGCCGCGGATCCTTCGTCCGCGAGCAGTCCTCGGGACAGGCCCGGGGGTACGACGCGCTGTACCGGGCGGGTCGGCCCACCGTCCGGCAGTTGATCGAGGCGCGGATCCCGCTGGAGGTCGAGATGGTCCGGCTGGCGACCGAGCGGGCCACGGACGAGGACATCGCGGCGATGCGGGCCGCCCGGGACGGGCTGGAGTCGGCGACCGACGTCGTGGTCAAGGCCCAGGCGGACATGGAGTTCCACGACGCCATCGCGGTGGCCAGCAAGAATCCGGTGCTGAGGATCATGCTGTCGTCGATCGGCGGGATGATGTTCGAGATGATGCTCCGCTCGAACTCCGACCCGTCGATCGGGGAGCCCGGCGTACCGCACCACCCGGAGATCTTCGAGGCGATCGAGGCGCGGGACGTGGACCTCGCGTGCGCGCGGATGCGGGAGCACCTGATGCTCGGCCTGCGGACGTACGGGGCCGATCTCGACGTACAGGTCGACACCATGGCGCGCAACCACATCGAGACGCTGCTGGGGCAGACCGAGGGCCGCCGGACCTCCTCGGGGCGGTAGCCCGTCTCATCGGCCTGGGGCGGAATTCGTCCGTCCGGTCCGTGGGATCTTGGCTTCAGGGTCTGGCCGGGGAGGTTTCCCTGCTGTTACGGTCCCGCGTAGACCAACTGGTCCTACCAGTTGGACCAGGTCGGACCAGTCCGGTTTCCCGATGGGGCCGGCACGCGAGACGTACGCAGAGAAACGAGGACGAGGATGTCCACGAGCAGCCAGCTCCTGAGCCGGCGCGCCTTCGGCAGGCTCGCCGCGGGGGTCGCGGCGACGGCCGGGGCGGGCGCGCTGAGCGCCTGTGCGGGCGGGGGCGGCAAGCCCTCGGCCGACGCGCCGTTGCGGATCATGGCGATCAACCATGTCTGGTCCCAGGCCGTGAAGCGCCGGATCGCGGAGTTCGAGGAGCACGTCGGGCGGCGGGTCTCGATGACGCTGCTCACGGCCGACCAGCTCGCGAGCAGCTACAACGTCAAGCTCAACGCGTCGGGTACGGACGTGGACGTGATGATGGTCCGCGCGCTCCAGGAGCAGTTGCTGTTCGGCCACAACGGCTGGCTCGCCGATCTCAGCGACCGGGTCGCGGACGACCGGTTCGCCTGGGACGACTTCCAGGACGCCCCGCGCGAGGCGTCGGTCACGGCCGGAAAGGTGCTGAGCGTCCCGGTGGTGACCGAGCGCCCCGCCCTCTACTACCGCAAGGACCTGGTGGCGGATCTGGGCGGGCCGCCGCGCACCCTGGAGGCGCTGATGGAGGGCGCGCGGCAGCTGACCCGGCGGAAGGACGGCTTCTACGGGTACGTCGGACGAGGGCAGCGCAGTGGCGCGGTCTCCCAGTGGTCGAGCTTCCTCTACTCGTACGGCGGGGACTTCGTCGTGGACGGGAAGTCCGGGATCGGCAGCGCCGAGGCCGTCGCGGCGTACGAGTACTACGGCCGCCTGCTGGCCGGCTCGGGACCGCCCGGGGCCACCAACATGAGCCTCGAACAGGCTATGCCGATCTTCGCGCAGGGCAAGGCCGCCTTCTTCGTCGACGCCGACGCGATCTACAGCAGCTTCCTCGATCCGAAGGTGTCGCGGGTGCGCGAGACCGTGGGCTTCGCGCCCTTCCCGGCCGGGCCGGCCGGGGCGAAGCCGCACAACATCCCGTCCTGGAGCCTCGGCATCAACACCTTCTCCCGACTGCGGGACACCGCCTGGGAGTTCATCCGGTGGGCGGCCGGCCCCGAGATGTCGGCCGCGCTCCAGAAGGAGGGTATACCCGGCGCCCGGACTTCCGTGTGGTCGGATCCGGAGACGCTGTCCGCCTTCCCTCCGGAGCTGGCCGAGGCCATGCGGATCAACGCGGAGCGCGGCGTCGGCTACGACCGGCCGCGCGTCCTCCAGGTCGGCCGGGCCCGGGACATCGTCGGCCGTCCGCTGGTCGCGGGCATCCTCGGCCAGTCCGTGCGGCCGGTCGTGCGCGACGCGCACGCGGAGTTCGCCGATTTCCTCGTCCGCGACAACCGCCACAAGGAGTCCTGATGCCCGCCACGGAGACCACCGAGACCCCTGGGGCGGCAGCGGCCGACCGGAGTGCCACCGCCCGCACCCGGCGCCCGGCGCCTTCCCGAGCCGGGCGGCGGCAGCGGACCTTCGAGCAGGCCAACCGGCGGCTCAAGTGGGCGATGCTGGCCCCGGCCGTGCTCTTCGTCGGCCTGATGATCGTCTTTCCGCTGGTCTTCACGCTGAACCTCAGCCTCACCGACGCCTTCGGGGCGGTGAACGCCGACAGCGCCCACATCGGGCTGCGCAACTTCGGTGACGCCCTGGGCGACACCCGCCGGTTCTGGCCCGCCGCCCGCCGCACCCTGGTCTTCACGGTCGGCGCCGTGGCGTTGGAGACGGTGCTCGGGCTCGCCCTGGCGATGCTGATGCGCAGGCCGTTCAAGGGGATGCGGTGGGTACGGACCGTGCTCATCATCCCGCTGCTCGCCACGCCGGTCGCGATCGGCATCCTGTGGCTGCTGATCCTCGACCCCACCAACGGCATCGCCAACCACCTCCTGGAGGCGGCCGGTCTGCCCCGGCAGGAGTTCCTCGGCTCGGTCGGGCAGTCGCTGCCGACGCTGATGCTCATCGACGTGTGGCAGTGGACCCCCATGATGACGCTCCTGCTGCTCGCGGGCCTGACCACACTCCCCGAGGAGCCGGAGGAGGCCGCCCTGATGGACGGGGCGAACGCCTGGCAGCGCTTCCGTCACGTCATCCTGCCGATGCTCGGGCCGACCCTCGCCACCGCCCTGGTACTGCGCGCCGTCGACGCGCTGAAGACCTTCGACCTCCTCTACGCCACGAAGGGCGCGGGCGGCGGTTCGGACTTCGAGGTGGAGACCCTCAACGTCTACGCCTACGGGCTCACCTTCGACTACCAGGAGTACGGTCTCGCCGCCGCCGTCCTGGTCCTGTTCACGCTGTTCATCATCGGTGTCGTGGTGCTGCTGCGCCGCCGGGGCGGAAGGAAGAACGCATGAGTGCCCCCCTCTCCCCCGCGCGGGCCCGGCGCGGCCGGCGTCTCGGTTCCTGGCTGCGGGGTATCGCGATCACCGTCGTGACGCTCGTCTTCGCGCTGCCGGTGGTGTGGATGTTCGCCGCCGCCTTCAAGACCAACGTGCAGGTCACCGATCCGTCGGTCGGGTTGTGGTTCAGGCCCACGCTGGACAACTTCCGTGCCGTCGTCGAGGCCGGGCAGATCGTGCGCTCGATGGGCAACTCCCTGCTGGTCGGGGTGGTTTCGACGGTGCTCTCCGCGGTGATCGCGGTGCCGGCCGCCTGGGCGGTCGGCCGGTTCTCCATGCACCGCACCGGTTCGGTGATCCTCGTGGCGCGCATCGTCCCGGCGATCTCGCTGCTGGTGCCGTGGTACTACCTGTTCGCGCGGATGGGCCTGGTCGGTTCCTACACGGTGCTCGTCCTCAGCCATATGTTCGTCTCGGTCCCGCTGATCATGTGGATCATGATCAGCTTCTTCGCCGGGCTGCCGGTCGAGCTGGAGGAGGCAGCCCGCACCGACGGGCTGAGCGCCTTCGGCGCGTTCTGGCGGATCTCGCTGCCGCTCGCCGCGCCCGGCACCGCGACCGCGTCCCTGCTCGCCTTCGTCTTCAGCTGGAACAACTTCATGTTCGCGCTGGTCTTCTCCGACGACCGGACCCAGACCGTGCCGGTCACCCTGTTCAACTTCATCTCCTACGCGAGCACGGACTGGGGCGGTCTGATGGCCGCCGCGGCCCTCATCACCGTGCCCGTGGTCCTGGCCGCCCTCCTCGGCCAGAAGTACCTGGTGGCCGGGCTGACGTCCGGCGCCTCCAAGGGCTGAATCCCCCGCCCTCCGACCCCACCTGCGGAAAGAGCACACACGCATGAAGATCGTCGACGCGAAGGTCGTCGTCACCAGCCCCGGCCGCAACTTCGTCACCCTGAAGCTGACGACCGACGAAGGGCTCACCGGTCTCGGCGACGCGACCCTCAACGGGCGGGAGCTGGCCGTCGTCAGCTACCTCACCGACCATGTAGCCCCGCTGCTGACCGGGCTCGACCCACACCGCATCGAGGACACCTGGCAGTCGCTGTACCGGGGGGCGTACTGGCGGCGCGGACCGGTGACCATGGCCGCCATCGCCGCCGTGGACGTGGCGCTGTGGGACATCAAGGCCAAGGCCGCCGGGCTGCCGCTGTACCAGCTGCTGGGCGGCGCGAGCCGGGAGCGCATCGGGACGTACGGTCATGCCAACGGGCGGGACATCCCCGAGCTGCTCGACTCCGTACGGGCCCGGATCGCCGAGGGCTATCCGGCCGTGCGCATCCAGTCCGGCATCCCCGGGCTCAAGGCGGTGTACGGGGTGTCCGACACCGACGACACCGGTGCGCCGGTCCTGCACCAGCAGGCCCGCCCCCTGGTGGAGGACTGGGACACGGCGGCGTATCTGCGCCACGTGCCGACCGTGTTCGAGGCGGTACGCGCGGAGTTCGGGGCCGAGCTGCCGCTGCTGCACGACTCCCACCACCGGCTCACCCCGGTCCAGGCCGCCCGGCTCGGCAAGGACCTGGAGCCCTACCGGCCGTTCTGGCTGGAGGACTGCACCCCGGCCGAGAATCAGGAGGCGCTGCGCCTGGTCCGCAGGTCCACGACGACGCCGCTGGCCGTGGGCGAGGTGTTCAACACGGTGTACGACTACCAGGCCCTGATCACCGAGCAGTTGATCGACTACGCCCGCTCGGCGGTGACGCACTTCGGCGGTGTCACCCCGCTGCGCAAGCTCTTCGACTTCGCCGCGCAGTACCAGATCAAGAGCGCGATCCACGGCCCCGAGGACATCTCCCCGGTCGGCATGGCCGCAGCCGTCCATCTCGACCTGGCCGTGCACAACTTCGGCATCCAGGAGTACTCCGGCCACACCCCGCTCACCGACGAGGTGTTCCGGCACGCCTACACCTTCTCCGACGGCCACCTGCACCCGGGCGAGGCGCCCGGCATCGGGGTGGAGCTGGACGAGGAGCTGGCCGCCGCCCACCCGTACGCGGCCGCGTACCTGCCGGTCAACCGGCTCCACGACGGGACCGTGCACGACTGGTGACGCCCGCTGCGCCACGGGTGGACCTACCACCTGACGCGGAGGGACCGGGGGCTGCGCGAGGTCGTCCCGGTCCGCCACACGACCGTGTCCGTCGGGTCGGCCAGACGCAGGCCCGGGAAGCGGGCAGCCAGGCGGTGCAGGGCGAGCTGGAGCTCCGTACGGGCCAGCCAGGCGCCGAGGCAGTAGTGGGGTCCGGCGCCGAAGGAGAGTGTGGGGGCCTCAAGCGGGGCGAACAGGTCGTGGAGTGTGGTGGGCGGGAAGACCTCCGGGTGGCGGTTGGCCATGCCGCAGTCGGCGAGCACGATCGCCCCGGCCGGGATCGTGACCCCGCCGACCTCGACGTCCGTGGCGGCGTGCCGGGTACTGCCCCGGTCGTCGCCCAGCGGTACGAGGTGGACGAGCCGGTCCGTGACGCGTTCCGCGGCCTCCTCGTCGGCCCCGAGGCGGGGCCAGGTCTCGCGGCGTTCGCCGAGGAGGCACAGCAGCGCGTTGCCGAGCATGGTCATCGTGCTGTCGTGGCCGCCGACGACAAGACCGCACACCAGGCTGACCAACTGCGCCTCGGGAACGCCCCCTTCCTCGTCGGCCGCCGCGACGATGCCGCTGACCAGGTCCTCGCCCGGGGCCCGGCGCCGCTCCGTGAGGAGGTCGGCGCCGAACGCGTTGAACTCCTTCAGTGCCGAAGCCACTTGTTCGCTCTCGTGGGTGCCGTCGGAGAAGGCGTGTTCGCTCCAGTGTCTCAGCCGGCCCCACGCCGACTCGTCGAGTCCCATCAGTCTGCTGATCACCGCCACCGGCAGGGGGAGAGCGAACTCCGCGACTGCGTCCGCCGGTTGCGGTCGTGCCTCCAGCCGGTCGAGGAGTTCCTCGACGATCGCGGCGATCCACGGCCGCCAGCGGGCGACGGCCCTCGGGGTGAACGCACGCCGCAGGGTGCGGCGCAGTCGCAGATGGCCGGGGCCGTCCTGGTTGAACATCAGGTCGGGGTCGTTCACGAGGTCCGGTACGTCGGAGAGGGCCGGGGCGTCGGGGGCGTACAGCTGGGCCCGGCCGAAGCGCGGGTCGGAGAGCACCTGACGGACGTCGGCGTACCGGCTGACCAGCCAGGCGGGCGTGCCGCCCGGGAGTTCCGTGCGGCAGGGCGGGCCGGGTTCCTCGAAGCGCAGGCGGTGCATCGGCTCCGGTGGCGGGGCCGGGTGCGTGGGGTCGATGGTGGTCAACGTGCCTCCTGAAACCGGGCGTTGCGGCGAGAAGGGGCAGGGGAGCCGCGCTCAGAGTTCGACGAGTACCTTCCCGCGGTTGGCCGCCCGGTCGCCGTAGAGGCTGCCGTAGGCGGCGGGGATGGCGTCGAAGCCGTGGTGCAGGGTGTGGTCGCAGACGACCTCGCCGCGCCGGACCCGGCCGCCCAGATCGGTGTGGAGATCCTGCCAGTTGCGTTCGGTGAACCATTCCAGGGAGAAGATGCCGCGGACCGTGGCGCGCGGGAACATCAGGTAGGGCAGGAGCCGGGGGCCGGTGTCCTCGTTGCCGACCTGGGTCGCCCACTGCCAGCACACCGCCACCAGGCTGCCGACGTTGAGCAGGGAGAAGACCGCGTCGGTGACCGTGCCGCCGAGGTTGTCGAAGTACCGGTCGACACCGTCGGGTGCCGCCCGGGCCAACGCCTCGCGCACGGTGTCCGCGCCGTCCCCGTGGCGGTAGACGATCACCGCGTCGAACCCGAGTCCGGTGAGGTAGTGCGCCTTCTCCGGGGACGAGGTGGTGCCGATGACCCGGGCTCCGGCGAGCGCCGCGAGCTGGCCGACGAGGGCGCCCACGGCACCGGAGGCCCCGCTGACCACGAGCGTCTCGCCGGGGCTGATCGTCATGTACTTGGAGAGGGTCCCCCACGCGGTCATACCCGGGCCGCCCATCACGCTGAGGGCGGTCGACAGCGGCAGGGCGTCGTCGTACCACCGGGGGTCGAGTCGGCGGTACGCGGGGAAGACCATGGGGAACGTGCCGGTCTGCCAGGGTTCGGGGACGCCGGTCGAGACCACATGCGTACGCCAGCCGCCGAACCCCTGGACGAGGTCGCCGACCCGGTGGGCGGCGCGCGGTCCGGCCTCCACCACCTCCATGATCGAGTCGGCGCCCATGTGCCGGCCGATGGGGGTGTCGAGGGTGATGCCCTGGAGGTAGGGGTCGACGGAGACGTACAGCGTGCGCAGCAGCATCTCGTCGGGGGCCAGTGTGACGTCGACGTGCTCCACGACCTTCTCGTAGACACGGTCCACGTCGGGTACGCCCTCCATGTGCTCGCGGACCACCCATTTCGCGATCTTCATGGTTTCCTCTCCGTCGGTGCGGTGGGGCGGACGGGCACGGGGATCACCCGGTGCGTCGGCGGGGGTGCGCTGAGGTCGACCGACGCGGTGAAGGGCTTGCCGTCGTCGCGGCAGACGAACTGCATGACGTGGCGTCCGGCGGCGGCGGCCCGGATGAGGCCGCCGGTGGTGGCCCAGACGCCGGACTGGTAGAAGTCGCGCAGTCCGGGGAGGCCGGGGCCGTGCTTCTTGATCAGCTCTTCGAGCTTCTCGCCGCTCTCCACGAAGGGCTGCCAGCCGAGGACGGTCCCGTCGTAGTTGCCGGTGTACCGGACCTGGGTGAGAGGGCTGGAGACGTCCCGGACGACGATCGCGTCCCGCAGTCCGGGGTGGCGCTGTTCCAGGAAGCCGACGAGCGCCTCGCGGGCGCGCCGTTTCGCCGCGTAGTAGCCGCGCCCGTGGCGTACGGGCAGGGTGTGCAGCTCCTGGCCGCCGCGGGTGCGGGTGACCTGTTCGGGCCCCTCGTCCAGGGCGCGCCAGGGGGCGATGTCGCAGAAGTAGGTGGCGTAGACGACGGTGGTGCCGTCCGGGGACAGCTCGGGGTAATGGCTGCTGCGGAACTGGACGTTGATGCTGGAATGCCGGATGCCGGTCAGTTCGGCCGCCAGGGTCTCGTCGATGAGGTGCGTCGTGCAGGGGTCGCCGTCGGGGAAGGGGCGGGAGAGGCCGAGGAAGAGGGTGAAGTAGCCGGGGAAGACCATGCCGGGCTCGTGGATGGTCTCGGTGTAGAGCTTGCGGTAGTCCTCGCCCAGGTAGGCGCCCTTCAGGAACTTCATCGCGGTCGTGTAGCCGTCGCAGGCCGAGACGACGATGTCGGCGCGGATTTCTCCCCCGTCGCTGAGCCGGACGCCGACCGCCCGGTCGTCCTCGACGATCACCGACTCGACCTTCGTGTTGTACGAAATCTCGCCGCCGAGCCGCCGGTAGCGGGCCTCGATCGACTCGGCGAGACCGAGGGAGCCGCCCTCGGGGACGCCGGCGGAGAGGTTGGCGTGCGAGGCGAGCTGGAAGTGGAAGGGGAGGACGGGGAAGGCCGGGTGCTTCTCGTACAGGATGAAGTTGAAGGCCTCCCGCAGGAGAGGATCCTTGAAGCGGGCCGAGAAGTCGGTCATCAGGACGGTGATCGTGGTGCGTACGGCGTTGAAGTACGGGAGGAACGAGGCGAGCATCCGCCAGCGCTCACGGCGCCCCATCAGACCGACGGGCTTCAGGAAGGGGTAGACCGCCAACGCCTTGCGGAAGCTGCGCAGTTGCCCGCAGAACTTCCGTACGAGACGGGCGTCGGCCGGTGAGATGCCGATGAGGTGGGCTTCGAGACGGTCCGGGTCGGAGTAGAAGTGGACGGCCCGGCCGTCGGTGCCGCGCACGATGTTGAAGACGTCGAAGTGGCGGATCTCCTTGCCCTGGAGGGCGCCGAGCTCCAGCCAGATCCGGTGCATCTCGTTGCCGGGGCCGCTGCCGAGGAGCCAGCTGACACAGGCGTCCAGGGTGAAGCCGCCACGCTCCCAGGCGGTGCAGCAGCCGCCGGGGATCTCGTGCATCTCCAGGATGCGGGTACGGTAGCCGTTCATCCGGGCGTAGCAGCCGGTGGAGAGGCCGCCCAGCCCGGCCCCGATGATGATCATCGTCTCGCGGGGGTTGCGCGCACCGCCGTCACGGCGGGACCGGTTCCTGTCGCCGCTCATGAGCCCTCGCTCTCCCGCGCCGACCACCGGTCGAGCTGCGGCAGGTGCCCCAGCTTCCCGGGGTGCCAGGGTTCGTCGCCCTTGCTCTCCCAGGCCCGGAATTCCAAGCCCAGTTCGCGGCAGAGGTACTGGACGGCGAAGCGGCCGGTGGAGGCGGCGCGGATCAGACCGCCCATGCCGACCCACTGGCCGGCCATGGAGAAGCCGCTCAGTCCGGGCAGCCGCATCCGGTCCTTGCCGACCAGACGCGCGGCGACGTCGTCGGCGTCGGAGAAGGCCTTCCAGGCGAGGATGGAGCCGCCCAGGTTGCCGGTGTAGCGGTGGGTCGTAGCGGGAGTGGCGACCTCGACCATCTCGATGCGGTCGGCGATGCCGGGGGTGCGGCGCTCCAGGAAGTCCCGGACGAAATCGGCGACTTCGCGTTTCCGGCGGCGGTACTCCTTGCGGTTCCTGGTGCGCAGATCCTTCCAGTGGGCGTAGTCGCTGAAGTAGGTGCAGTGCAGGACGGAGCAGCCGGGTGGTGCGAAGCCTCCCGAGTAGCGGGAGCGGGCCTGGACGACGAGGCTGTCCTGCAGTGCGCCGGGGAGGTGGCCCGCGTCGTCCGGGCCGAGGAGGTGGGTGGTGCTGTGCGCCTCGTCGGGGTCCAGGTCGCCGCGCAGGCCGACGAAGGCGGAGACGACGGCGGGGAAGAGGGTGCCGGGCCGGTGGAGGAGGTCGGTGTAGAGCTTGTCGATGCGGGGGCCGGTGTAGCGGCCGCCCAGGAGTCCGTAGACGGTGGTGTGCCCGTCACAGGCGGAGACCACGTGCTCGGCGAAGTACCGCCTTCCGCCGCGTAGTTCGATGCCGATCGCCCGGTCGTTCTCGACCAGGATCCGTTCGGTGCGGGCCCGATAGGTGATCGTGCCGCCCAGACTCCGGTAGCGCTCCTCGATCGACCGGGCGAGGCCGAGCGAACCGCCTTGCGGGAAACCCGCGTTGCCGTGGTGGGCGGCGGCCATGTTGAAGAGGTACGGCAGCAGCGGGAAGCCTCCCGGGTCCTGGAAGAAGATGTTGCGGAACGCCTTGCGGAGCAGCGGGTCCTGGAACCGGTCGGCGAAGGCGTGCATCGGCGTCGCCGCGGTCCGCCAGAACAGCCGGAAGGCGGGGAGCACGGTGCGCAGGGTACCGGCCCGTTCCCGTACGGACCGCAGGGCGGGCGCGGTCAGGAACGGGTACAGCTCGATGTCGATGAAGCGCCGCAGATCCCGGGTGAAGGCCCGGATGAGCGGGGCGTCGGCGGGCGAGAGGTCCAGGAGGTGGGCCTCCAGGCGGTCGGGGTCGTTGTAGAACGTCACCGACCGGCCGTGTTCGTCCTCGACCTTGTTGAACAGCTCGAAGTTGGTGACGGACTTGCCGTCCAGCGCCCCGAGTTCGGCCCACACCTGGTGGGCGTCGTTCCCCGGGGCGGTACCGATGAGCCATTCGATGCAGTAGTCGAAGAGGTAGCCGTCGCGTGACCAGGCGGTGCAGCAGCCGCCGGGCAGGACGTGCTTCTCGAAGACGCGGGTCCTGGCGCCGCTCATCTGCGCGTAGCAGCCGGTGGAGAGGCCGGCCACGCCCGCACCGACGACGATGACGCGGGGCGGGGTGCCGGGGGTGCGTTCCCTGGTCGTCCAGTCGGAGGAGTCGGAGAGGTCGGAGGACTCCGTGGGGGCAGTCCTGTTGTCAGCCGCCATGGGGCGCCTCCCCGGCGATGACCGAGCGAACCAACTGGGCGTTGCGGAACAGGTGTTTGGCGTCGAGCATGTCGGCGTGGACGCCGGAGCCTCGCAGGACGGCGGTGGCGCCGGTGGAGCTGCCGTGCCAGGTGCCGTGCTCCCCGGCAGCGTAGAGGGCCGCCTTCTCCTCGTCGGTGATGACGGTGACGGTCGCGGCGACCGTGCCGGTGTTGGGGGTGCGCCCGCAGAACGTGAGGTATTCGGCGGCGTGGGCGAGGGTCTCGTGGGTGACGGCGTCGGAGCCGGTGTGTTTGCGTACGTGGTCGGCGAGTTCGGCCTCGAAGGCGGTGATGCCGGAGGCGTCCGGTGCGTAGGCGGTGAGAATGCGGCGGGAGTCGAGGATGACGACGTGGGCGACGCGGCGGCCGCGCCGCTCCAGCTCCTTGGCCGTCTCGAAGGCGAGGTTGCCGCCGAGGGAGTAGCCGAGAAGCAGGCAGGGGCCTTCGGGCTGTTCGGCCTGGATCAGGTCGGCGTACCGGGCGACCTTGTCGTCGCCGGGTACGTAGTTGAAGCCGATGACGCGGTGGTCGGGGAGCTGGGCGGCCAGGCCCCGGTAGACGAGCCCGTGGCCGCCGGCGGGCGGGAAGCAGAAGAGGACGGGGTGCTGTCCGGCGTTGAAGGTCAGGCTGGGCAGCTCCTCGGCGCTCGCCCCGAGCAGGACGTCCTGCACCGTGGCGGCCATACCGTGCAGGGTGGTGACCTGGTAGAGCCTGCTGACGGGAACGCCGATGCCGAACTCGGAGCGCAGGTGGTGGAGGAGTTCGATGAGCTTGATCGAGCTTCCGCCGAGCTCGAAGAAGTCGTCCTCCAGGCCGACTTGTTCGCGCCCCAGGAGCGTCTTCCAGTGCCGGGCGACGCTCACTTCGTACAGCGTCACGGGCTCCTCGTGCGGCCGGTCGCCCGCCTCGGCCCGCGGGGCGGGCAGGGCGGTCGTGTCGACCTTGCCATTGGGGGTGAGCGGCAGGGCGGGCAGCTCGGTGAAGTGGGACGGGATCATGTACGAGGGCAGCGAGCGGGCCAGATGGCGGCGCAGCGCCCGGACGTCCAGGGCCGCGCCGGCCTCCGGTACGCAGTAGGCACAGAGGGCCGCGTCTGCCCGGGTGTCGGTGCGTACGGTGACGACAGCCCGGGCGATCGGGGGCCACTGGGCCAGGTGCGCCTCGATCTCGCCGATCTCGATGCGGTGGCCGCGCAGTTTGATCTGTCCGTCGGTCCGGCCGAGCAGATGGACCCGGCCGTGCGCGTCCCAGCGGGCGATGTCGCCGGTGCGGTAGAGCCGTTCGGCGCGGGCGTCGGCGGACCTGGAGAGCGTCAGGGTGACGAAGCGCTCGCCGGTCTGCCCGGGGTCCCCGGCGTAGCCGAGGGCGACGCCGTCGCCGCCGATCCAGAGTTCACCGGGCACACCGGGCGGGACGGGCTCGCCGTGGCCGTCGAGGACGTGGAGGGTGCTGTTGGGCAGGGGGCGGCCGATCGGGACCATCGAGCCGGGTTCCAGATCGTCGACGGGTCCCTCGAAGTACGCGCTGTCGATGGTTGCTTCGGTGAGACCGTAGGAGTTGACGAGGCGGGTTCCGGGCCCGCACAGCTCGGCCAGCCTGCGGTACTCCCCCACGCTCCAGGCGTCCGAGCCGACGACCAGCAGCCGCAGGAAGTCCAGCCGCAGCCCTTCCCGTGCGCAGTGGTCCATCAGTCCGCGTACGACGGCGGGCACGAACTCCGCACCTTCCACACGCTCCTGACGCATCGTTCGGTAGAGGCGGGTGGTGTCGAAGAGCAGGTCGCGGTCGGCCAGGACGAGCGTGCCGCCCGAGCACAGGGCGCGCACCAGGTCACCGGTGAAGACGTCGAAGGAGGGTTCGGCCATCTGGAGGTGGGTCGTCACGTCGGTGTCCAGCCGGTACGCCTGCCGCCATGCGGCCTGGGCGGAGGCGAGGTTGCGGTGGCTGACGCGTACGGCCTTGGGGCGGCCGGTGGAGCCGGAGGTGGTGATGACGTACGCGGGCGAGTCCGGGGCGACCTGGGCGGCCGGCCCGTCCGGGTGCGGTTCGGTGCGGGCGAGGGCGGCGAGGGTGAGTTTCGGTACGGTCAGCGCCCCGGTCGCCCCCCGCGCCCCGGGACCGGCGTCGTCGGCGACGAGGACGAGCTCCGCTCCCGTGGCCGATACGAGGTGCGCGAGCCGGTCCGCGGGCTGATCGGGCCGGAGCGGGAGGTAGGCGGCACCGGCCTTGAGCACGGCGAGCAGGGTGACGATCAGCTCGGGCGATTTCTCCAGGCACAGCACGACCACGGAGCCTTCGCCGACCCCGAGCGTCCGCAGGCGGGCTGCGGTGTCGGCGGCCCGCCGTTCCAGTTCCGCGTAGGTCAGCCGGTGTGCCTCGCCGTGCGGGGAGGGGGTGGTGACGGCGACGGCTGTGGGGTGTTCGGCGGCGGCGCGGGCGATCAGCGCGTGGACCGGGGTGAACGGCTCGTCGTCCGGATGGCCGGTGGACGGCAGGGCCGGGCGGCTCCACTCCGCCACGAGCCTCTCCCGCTCCAGGTCGCCGAGCATCTCCAGCCGGGAGGCGGGCTGTTCGCCCGGTGCGCGGGTCATCCGGTCGAGGAGCCGGGTGTAGTGGGCGGCCATGCGGCGCATGGTCTCGGGGAGGAAGAGGTCGGTGTTGTACTTGAACACACAGTGGAACCGGCCCTCCGCCTCGTCCTCGTAGGCGGACAGGGTTATGTCGAACTGCCCTTCTTCCTCCGGCAGTTCGCTGTAATCCAGGCGGTAGCCGTACTGCTCGGTGGCCACCTTGTGGGTGAGGAGGATGAACATCGCCTGGAAGACGGCGGAGCGGCTGGGGTCGTGCTGGAGGCCCAGTTCCTCGACGAGGAGGACGAAGGGGTACTCCTGGTTGTCCAGACCGCCGAGCACGGTCCGGCGGACCTGCTGCAGCAGTTCGGTGACGGTCGGGTCCTCGGACAGGTCGGCGTGCAGGGGCAGCGGGTTGACGAAGTAGCCGTAGACGGAAGCGAAGTCCTGCCGGGTGCGGCCGGTCACCGGGCTGCCGACGACGATGTGGTCCTGCCCGGAGTAGCGGTGCAGCAGGAGGTAGTAGGCGCTGAGCAGCACCATGAACGGGGTGACGCCGTGCGTACGGGCCAGGGCGTGGACGCGGGCGCTCAGCGCGTCGTCGAGGACGAAGAACTCCGAGGCCCCGTTGTGGGTCTGGACCGCCGGGCGCGGTTTGTCGGCGGGGAGGTCCAGGAGCGGGACCTCGGCCGGCAGATGGGACCGCCAGTAGTCGAGCATGCCCGCGGCTTCGGGGCCGGCCAGGAAGGCGTTCTGCTGGTTGAGGAAGTCGAGGTAGCGGGCCTCGACCGGCGGGAGCCGGTGCTCCTGGTTGCGGCGCAAGGCCTCGTAGATGGCGAGGAGTTCCTCGATGAAGGTGAAGGTGGAGATGGCGTCGGAGACGATGTGGTGGACGGCCTTCATGATGATCCAGCGGTCCGGGCCACGCTGGAAGAGGCGGAAGCGGATCAGCGGGTCGTGGGCGAGGTCGTAGGGCTTGCGGTACTCCTCGACGATCGTGGCGTGGATGCTCTCCCAGTCCTCGCCCCGTACGTCGAAGAGGGCGAGGTCGGTCCTGGCGTTCTCGGAGACCCGCTGCACGGCCTGCCCGTCCGCCAGGAGGAAGTTGGTGCGCAGCGCGGGGTGGCGGGCGATCAGCCGGCGGACGGCCTCGAACATCAGGTCCGGTTCGAGGGCGACGTTCACCTCGACGGCCCCGCCGATGTTGTACGCGTACCCGTCGGGGTTGAGGTGCTTGAGGAACCAGAGCGCCTTCTGGTTCTGGGTCAGGGGGTATTGCCGCTCATCGCGGTGGAGTTGGACCGCGCCCGCCGCCCGTCCCGGGTCTCCCTCGGAGGCCAGGGCGGTGAGTCCGTCGTGGAGCTGGGCGGCGAGTTCCCCGGCCGGGGTGCCGCTGAGCAGGGCGACCACGGGCAGGGCGACGCCGAGTTCGGCGTGGATGCGGGCCCGTAGCTCCATGGCGAGGAGCGAGTCGAGGCCGAGTTCGCCGAGGCCGGTGGCGGGGTCGATGCGGTCGGCGCCGGTACGCAGCACGGTGGCGGCCAGGGCGGCGAACCGCTCGGCGACGAGGGCGCGCCGGGCTTCCTCCCCGGCGGTGCGGAAGGCGTCGAGGAACCCGTTGCCGGAGGTGGTCTCCGTGGGCGGGGCGGCGGCTGCCGCGAGGTCGGCGACGAGCGGCGGCGGGGACGGGTACCAGGCGAGGAAGACCGGCCAGTCGACGACGGTGGCGACGACGAGCTGGGCCTGGTCCTGGCCGATGACGCGCTCCAGGACGGCCATGCCCGTGTCCGGGGAGAGCGAGCTCATGCCCCGGCTGTGCAGGTAGTGCTCGACCAGACCGAGTTCCTCGATCATGCCGGTGGCCCAGGGGCCCCAGTCCAGGCTGAGCGCGGGCAGGCCCTGGGCGCGGCGGTGGTGGGCTAGGGCGTCCAGGAAGGCGTTTCCGGCCGCGTAGTTGGTCTGGCCGGCCGTGGTCAGCAGGGAGGCGATCGAGGCGAACAGCACGAAGTGGTCGAGGGGTTCGTCCCGCAGGTGCCGGTGCAGGAGGTGGGCGCCGACGGTCTTGGGGTCGTGGACGGCGTCGAAGGCGGCCCGGTCGAGATCGGTGACGAGCGTGTCGTGGACCCGGCCGGCAAGGTGGAACACTCCGCGTACGGGCGGCGCTCCGCTGCGCCGGTGGGCGTCGAGCCAGCCGGTCAGGGCGTCCTCGTCGGTGATGTCGAACGTCGCCGGGACCGGGTGCGCGCCGAGCGTCTCCAGCTCGCGGAGCAGGGCGACAGCCCGGCCCTCGGGAGTGCCGGGGTCGGTTCCGGCCCACTTCTCCCGGGGCGGTACGGGGGTGCGCCCGACCAGCACGATCCGGCGGGCGCCCCGGCGTACGAGCGTGCGGCACAGCAGCCGGCCGAGCGCGCCGAACGCACCGGTGACCAGGTAGCTGCCGTCGGCCCGCAGGCGCAGGGGCAGCGGCCGGGTCAGGCTTTCGGCGGGGCGGAGGCGGCCGGTGCGGCGAGCGCCGTCGCGCAGGGCGATCTCCGCTTCGTCGTCGCTGAGCGCTTCGGCCAGAAGGGCCACGGCCTCGGTCCGGTCGCCGTCGGGGCCGGGCTGCCGCCGGGGGTCGAGGTCGATGAGTTTACCGGGGTACTCGGTCAGTTCCTGGTGGCGCAGGACGCGGCCGATGCCCCAGGCGGGTGCTCCGAGAGGTTCGGGTGCTTCGCCGGGCAGGGCGGGCTGGGCGCCCCGGGTGACGATGTGCAGGCGGCCTCCTTCGCCCCGGGCGGACAGCAGCCGGGCCAGCGCGACCAGGGAGTAGGCACCCGCGCCGGTGTGGTCCCGGAGGGCGGTCCGGTCGCAGGCGGCGAGGGCGGGGGCGTCGAGGTTCCACAGGTGCAGGACGGTTCCCCGGAAAGGCCCGTCGTCGCGGTCGAGGTCGGCGAAGAGGCGCCGCAGGTCGGCATCGGATGCGGGGTCGACGGTGTAGGTGCGGCCGTCGGCGGAGGCCGCGTAGGCCGCGCCCCGGCGCACCACGCGGCAGCGATCGCCCCGGGCGTCGGCCAGAGCCGCGAAGGCGTCCGCGAGACCTCCGGTGTCGGCGAGGAGCAGCCAGTTCACGTCCCGGGGCGGGGCTTCGGCGTCCTCGGCCGGCAGCGGCGGGCAGTCGGCCCACACGGGTTCGGCGAGCCAGGAGTCGATCGTGGTGCGGGCGACGGCGGTGGCGGCCTTCTCGACGTCGGCGGCGCGGAAGCCCTCGATACGGCCGAGGGGCGTGCCGTCGTCGGCGTACAGGGCGATGTTGCCGAGGGTGGTGTCCGCGTCGGCCGGCAGCAGGGTGGCGTGGGCCCAGAACGGCTGGTCGCCGATGGGTTCGAGGGCGACCTCGTCCAGGGAGAGCGGCAGCCTGATCCCGGTGGCCGGGGCGGAGTCCTCGGGGGCCGACAGGATCAGCGGAGCCAGGAGCGTCTGGAAGCAGGCGTCGAGCAGGACGGGGTGGAGGTGGTGGCCGGCGGCGTCGTCGCCGATCGCCCGGGGCGGGCGGATCCGGGCGAGGACTTCGTCGGCGCCGATCCAGAGCTCCTCCACGGCCTGGAAGGCGGGGCCGTAGTGGTAGCCGAGGGCGGCCAGCGCGGTGTAGCAGTCGGGCCCTTCGAGGTGGCGGCGTGATCCGGCCCGGATCGCCGGGGCGTCGAGCGGCGGAGCGGTGCGGCGACGCTGGCCGGTGCGGACGATGCCGCTCGCGTGGACGGCCCGTTCGCCGTCCTCCCCGGTCGGGGAGGCGACGGTGAAGGCGGCGTTCTCCAGGGAGAGCGACACCTCCACGGTGCGGTCCTCGCCGTCGGGCAGGAAGAGCGCCTTGCGCAGGTCGATGTCGGCGAGGACGGCGGTCGTGCCGCCGGTGAGGCGCAGGACGGCCTGGGCCGCCATCTCCAGATAGCCGGCGGCGGGGAAGACCACCGTGTCCTGGATGCGGTGGTCGGCGAGGTAGGGCAGGGCCTCGGTGTCCAGGCAGGCCTGCCAGGTGGGTTCGGTGGCATCCGTGCGGCGGCCGAGGAGCGGGTGGTCGCGGTGGCCGAGCCGGACCTGGGCTACCGGGCGGGGTTCGGTCCAGTGGCGGTCGCGCCGGAAGGGGTGGCGGGGCAGGGTGACGGGCCGGCCGGTGGGCTGGAGCAGGTCCCAGTCGATGGGGACGCCTAGGGTATGGAGCGTACCGAGGGAGGCGGCGAAGCGCTCGGGCTCGTCCTCGCGGCGGCGGATCGAGGGCAGGGTGAGCGCGGACCTCCCGCCCGCGTCCAGGCATTCGCGGATCGCGTGGCCGAGGACGGGGTGCGGACCGATCTCCAGGAAGACGCGGTGGCCGTCGTCGGCTATGCGGTCGATGGCCGAGCGGAAGCGGACCCGGTCGCGGACGTTCTTCCACCAGTAGGCGGCGTCGAGTTCCTCACCCCGGGCAGTTCCCTCGACGCCCGTGAGATACAGCGGCACCTCGGCCGGGCGCGGCTCCAACGGGGCAAGCTCTGCGAGCAGTTCACCCTTGATACGTTCCATGCCGACGCTGTGGTAAGGCACTTCTACGGTGAGGAACTTCGCGAACTGCTGCTCGGCCCGCAGCTCTTCGGCCAGCAGCGTCAGCGCCGCCTCGTCCCCGGCCAGGGTGATGGCGGTGGGGCTGTTGACGGCGGCGATGGAGACCCGGTCGCGGTAGGGGCGGACCCGGCGCTCCGCCTCGTCCTCGGACAGGCTGACGGCGAGCATGGTGCCCGTGCCGGCCAGGGTCTGCTGGAGGCGGCTGCGGTGCACGACGATCCTGGCCGCGTCCCGCAGGGAGTAGACGCCCGCCGTGTGGAAGGCGGCGATCTCGCCGGTGCTGTGGCCGACCACGGCGTCGGGGCGCACCCCGTGGGACCGCCACAGGGCGGCCAGGCCGACCTGTACGGCGAAGTTCGCGGGCTGGGCCAGCCAGGTCTCGGTCATCCGGGAGACGGATTCCTCGGCGGTCAGCTCCTCGACGAGGGACCAGTCGGCGAACTCCCGCAGCGCGCGGTCGCACGCGGTGACGGCGTCCCGGAAGACCGGTTCCTCTTCCAGGAGTTGGCGGCCCATGCCCCACCACTGGGGGCCCATGCCGGTGAAGACCCAGACCAGCCCCCGGTCGGCGGCGTCGCGGGCCCGGCCGTGGACGACCCGGGGGTGCGGCTCGCCGCGCTCGTGGGCGGCCAGGGCCTCGTCGAGAGAGGCGCGGGAGGAGTGGACGACGGCCAGCCGTTCGGGCAGGTGCTGGCGGCGGTGGGCCAGGGTGTGGCCGAGGCTGTCGAGGGCCACGGCCGGGCCGTTGTCGCCCGCCAGCTCGGCCCGGATCCCGGCCGCCATCTCCGCCAGGGCGTCCGGGCGGCGGGCGCTGAGCGGCAGGATGCTCCAGCGCCGCCCGGCGGAGGCGGCGTTCCGGGGGGCCGGCGGAACGGGCGGCGGGGCCTCCTCCAGGACGACATGGGCGTTGGTGCCGCCGAAGCCGAAGGAGTTCACCCCGGCGCGGGCCGGTCCTTCGTGGGCGGGCCAGGCGGTGGGCCGGGTGGGGATCTCGTACGGGAGGGTCGCCGGGTCGATGGCGGGGTTGAGGTTCTCCAGATTGATGTGGGGCGGGATCGTGCGGTGCTCGATGCTCAGCACGGTCTTGATCAGCCCGGCGATCCCGGCGGCGGATTCGGTGTGGCCGATGTTCGTCTTGACCGAGCCGACGTAGGCGTGGGCGCCCGGGGCCCGTCCGACGGCGAGCGCCCGGGCCAGGGCGTTCGCCTCGATCGGGTCGCCGACGGGGGTCGAGGTGCCGTGGGCCTCCATGTACTGGAGGTCGCCGGGGGTGATGCCCGCCTCGGCGCAGACCCGGCGGATGAGGTCGACCTGGGCGTCGGGGTTGGGCACGGTGATGCCGTTGGTGTGGCCGTCCTGGTTGACGCCGCTGGCCAGGATCACCGCGTGGATCCGGTCCCCGTCCCGTACGGCGTCGTCCAGCCGCTTCAGCGCGACGAGGCCGACGCCTTCGGCCCGTACGTAACCGTCGGCGGCGGCGTCGAACGTACGGGAGCGGCCCTCGGGCGACAGGAAACCGCCCTTCGTCTCGGCGACGGTGTACTGCGGGGCCATGTGCAGCAGGGTGCCGCCGGCCAGCGCGAGGTCGGTCTCTCCGTTGTGCAGGGCCTGGCACGCGAGGTGGACGGCGACCAGGGAGGAACTGCACGCGGTGTCGACGGACAGGCTCGGGCCGCGGAAGTCGAAGCAGTACGAGATGCGGTTCGAGACCATCGTCATCATGGTCCCGGTCGCGGTGTGGGCGGCCAGTGAGGTGAAGCCCAGGTCGGCGAACTGCAGGATCTTGTAGTCGAGGGTGAACGCGCCGACGTAGACGGCGACGTTGCTCCCGGCGAGGTCCGCGGGGCGCTGGCCGCCGTCCTCCAGCGCCTCCCAGGCCACTTCGAGCAGCTTGCGCTGCTGCGGGTCCATGTGGTCGGCCTCGCGGGGGCTGATGCCGAAGAACGCGGGGTCGAACTCGTCGAAGCCGTCGATGTATCCGCCGCGGCCACCGACGAGGCGCCCGGGTTTGTCGCGGAACCGGCTGCCGAGGGTGCGAACGTCGTACCGGTCGGGCGGGGTGGGAGTGATGCAGTCCTTGCCGGCCACCAGGTTCCGCCAGAACGTGCGGTGGTCCGAGGCGCCGCCGGGCAGGCGGCAGCCCATCCCGACGATCGCCACCTTGTTCCGTAACGCCCGGCTGCTCGCGTCGGCCATTCGAACTCCTCAAGTCGTGGTGCCGTAGATCGTGATGAAGCGCGTGGTGGGGGCGGCGGTCACTCCGGGCCGGGGCGCGGGGCCGGTCTGCGCCGCCAGGGGTGCAGAAGGGCGGCGAGGATCTCGCCGGTGCCGGGGAAGGAGGCGGGATCGTGCAGGCCGACGGCGGTGGGTTCGCGGCCGGGGCGCCACGTGAAGCTGCCGAAGAGGTGGTCCCAGCACGACAGGTCGGAGCCGTAGTGGCCGGCTTCGGACAGATCGGTGCTGTGGTGCAGGCGGTGCTGCTCGGGGCTGGCCAGCAGATGATTGAGGGAGCCGATCCGGACGTCGATGTTGGCGTGGACGAAGTAGCCCTGCGCGGCGACGAAGAGTCCGGCCACCAGGACGGCGGGGCGGGAGAAGCCGACGAGGGCCAGGGCCAGTTGGACGAGGCTCTGGGCCAGGACGATGTCCAGCACGTGGTTGACCCCGTTGTTGGCGACGTTGACCTTCTCCGGCACGTGGTGCACCCCGTGCAGTCGCCAGAGCAGGGCGTTTTGATGGCCCAGCCGGTGCACCGCGTAGCTCACCAGCGATCCGGTGAGGAGGGCGCCCGGGATCTCTGCCCCGAGGTGGCGGGCCGGCTCCTCCGGCGCGATCAGGCCGACAGCCAGGGCGACCAGCAGCTGCGCCAGTCCGCTTCCGGCCATGGTGAGCAGGAAGTAGATGCCGTACCAGCGCCATTCGTCCTTTCCGGGGTGCCAGTTCCGGTCGTAAGGAATAAGCCGCTCCAGAAGCGCCAGATAGGCGATCACTCCGATCAGGAAAAGTGGGCTGACCCACGCCGGATCCCATCGCAGACGCAAGGCGAACGCCGCAACACCCACGACCGCGAGGAGGAGAACGGGGTAGGCGACGGCACGGAGAATACGGGAAGCCGAATTCCTTACCGCCCCCTGCCCGGGAACCGAATAGTCGGCCGAATGAATTTCGCCATCGGCGGCGCACTCGCGCTCGTCCATACGTGACCCCCACAAGGGAACGCGACCGGGAGAGACCAGTTTTTTTCCGCATCAGCGCAGGTCGTACCGGACCTGAGATTCTCGGTGAACTCCGGGGCGGCCACGGCCCCGCACTGACACCTTTCAGACACCCGGCTCCGATGGAATTCGGCCGTGGCGTGAACTGATGCCCCCGACCCCATCAGCCCAGATCATCTATTTCCCGATCCCACGGCTTTAATCACGCCCGACGCAGAGAAATCGACGAGCGCTTTTGTTCACGGAAGCCGTACGGAAAGCCCTGGGGAAAGGATCGCACAACCGAGCGAGGTCGCGTTTCGGAGAAATTAATTCGTAGGATCATCGCGATGCCGGGGGACGGCGCATTCCGGTGCGCCGGGAGGCGAATTCCCACGCTCGGGCGCGCGTCGGTGCGGGAAGCCGTGCGCCCGCGCGCAAACGGTGTCGGCGTGTGCTCCTCACCGGCGGGTGCGCGGTGGGCGGACCCGGGCTCCTTCCGCCGGAGGGCACCGCCCTGCGATGATCGCGGCGAGATCCGGCAGCCATCAGCGAACCGAGGAGCCTCCTTGTCGTACGACGTCAGCGCGGTGCGCGCACAGTTCCCCGCCCTGCGCTCCGGTACGGCGCACTTCGACGGCCCGGGCGGCACCCAGACCCCGGCCTCCGTCGTCGCCGCGATCGGCGAGGCGATGAGCCGCCCACTGTCCAACCGGGGCTCCACGCTGCCCGGAGAGGTCAACGCGGACGGAATCGTCCGGGAGTTCCGGCAGGCGATGGCGGATCTGCTGGGCGCGGATCCGGGCGGGATCGTCTTCGGCCGGAGCGCCACCCAGCTCACCTACGACTTCTCGCGCACCCTGGCCCGGATGTGGAAGCCGGGGGACGAGGTGGTGGTCAGCCGGCTGGACCACGATGCCAACATCCGCCCGTGGGTGCAGGCGGCCGAGCGTGTCGGGGCGGTGGTGAGGTGGGCCGACTTCGACCCGGCGACCGGCGAACTGCCTCCGGAGGCCGTCGGCGCGCAGATCACCGGGCGGACCCGGCTGGTCGCGGTGACCGGTGCCTCCAATCTGATCGGCACCCGGCCCGACATCCCGGCCGTCGCCCGACTCGCGCACGCGGCAGGCGCGTTGCTGTACGTGGACGGGGTCCACCTCACGGCGCACCGCGCGGTGGACCTGGAGCGGCTCGGGGCGGACTTCCTCGTCTGCTCCCCGTACAAGTTCTTCGGCCCTCACCACGGGGTGCTCGCCGCCCGGCCGGAACTGCTCGGCACCCTCCGCCCGGACAAACTGGCGCCGTCCACCGACGCCGTGCCCGAGCGCTTCGAACTCGGGACGCTTCCGTACGAGTTGATGGCGGGGACCCGCGCGGCGGTGGACTTCGTCGCGGAGCTGGGGACCGTAGCGGCCGGTGGGCTCGCGGGGCGTCGTGAGCGGCTGCTGTCGGCGTACGCGGCGATCGAGTCCCACGAGAGCGCGCTGCGGGAGAGCATCGAGAAGGGGGTACGCGATCTGCGCGGCGTGACGGTGCACTCGCGGGCCGCCGAGCGCACCCCCACCCTGCTGCTCACCTTCGAGGGCCGGGACTCGACGGACGCCTACCGTGCCCTCGCCCGCTCCGCGGTGCACGCGCCCGCCGGGTCGTTCTACGCCCTGGAGGCCTCCCGGCACCTGGGGCTCGGCGAGAGCGGAGGCCTGCGTGTCGGGCTGTCCGCGTACAACGACGCGGACGATGTGGAGCGGCTCCTGACGGGGCTGTCGGACTTTCTGGGCTGACGGCGGGGCCGGGGGTGTCGGGCGGATCAGATCCGGGTCCGCCGGACACCCCTGGAGCGTCGACCCGATATCCCTAGAGCGTGGCCAGGGTGTCCACCGCGTCGGAAAGACCGGACAGGTGCCGGGCCCCGGGCGGCTGCCTTCCCGCCCAGCCGGGTCCGGCCACGCAGACGACCGGACGTCTGCGCGCGCCCCGTACGCCCCACTCGAGCGCGTCCAGCCGGGCCACGAGCGTGGGGTTCGCCGTCCTCCGGGACTGCGCCCAGAGCACCACGGCGGCGGGGCCGGTGCGCCGGACCGCGTCCTCCAGCGCCCGGGCGGGTACGTCGGCGCCGTACATCCTTACCGACAGGCCCTGCTGGGCGAGGGTAGCGGCGAGCGCTTCCAGGGCGAGCGTATGGGTCTCGCCGGGTACACAGGCCAGCAGGGCGAGGCCCGCGCCGGGGGCGGGCGTCCGCCCGGCCGTGACCCCGCGCAGTGCCCCGGAGACGTGCCACGACAACAGGTGCTCGACCTCGATGTACCGCTCCCCCGCCGTCTCCCACTTACGGCCCACCGCGTGCAGCACCGGCATCATCACCTCGTCCCAGGCGGCCGGGAGCCCGTAGCGGTCGAGCAGCGCCGTGAGCAGCTCGTCCAGGGCCGGAGCGTCCAGCCGGGCCGCGGCCCGGGCCAGTCCGCGGCACTCCTGGAGGGCCCGGCCGACCGGAAGCGGCCCGGGAGCCCGGGACGCGCGCGCCGACCGGGGCTCGGCCGGGACGCCGGACGCCCCGGCGCCCGGCTTTTCCGCGCGCGACGGTCCCGTGCCCGACGGTCCCGTGCTCGACGTTCCCGCGGCGGACGCTCCGGCCAGGACCGTGCGAGCGGCCTCGGCCGGGGGCAGGCCCGCGCTCGTCAGCGCGCACATGTTCCGCAGAGCCGCGATGTCCGCCCCGGTCCAGCGGCGATGCCGGCCGTCCTGCCGTGCGGCCGGGCCGATGCCGTAGCGGCGGTCCCACGAGCGCAGCGTCGTCGGGGCGACACCCAGGAGGCGGGCCACCGCGCCGGTGGTCAGACCCCCGTCGACCGGGGTTTCCAGGAGCAGGTCACCTGTCTGGTCCATAAATCCACCATACGACGCATAAGCGACGCATGTTGTCCGGCGCATCCCTGCACGGTTCGCTGAGTCACCCGGGCGGGGGAGACAATAGGGACAGGAGAGGGCCATGAAACTGAGCGACGAATTGCCCGCCGACCACCGACTGGCGACGGTGTACCGGATCGGCGCGGGGCTCTGCGGAGCGATCCTGATCGTGTTCGGCTCTCTCGGCTTCGCGAATCAGCTGAGCTTCTTCGACACCGATGGCAGCCAGATCGCCGGACTCACGTCCAACGGGCTCCTCAGTCTGATCTCGCTGCTCGTCGGTGCGGTCCTGATCGCCGGGGCGGCGGCGGGTGGCAACGTCGCCTCCACGGTGAACATGACCGTCGGAACGCTCTTCCTGCTCAGCGGCTTCGCCCACCTGTTCATCCTGGACCGATCCGCGAACATTCTGGACTTCAGCATGGCCAACGTCATCTTCAGCTTCGTGATGGGGCTGCTGATCCTCACGTTCGGGATGTACGGGCGTGTGACCGGCGGTCTGCCGCACGACAACCCGTACTGGCGTCGCCGCCACCCCGAGCAGGCAGCGGCCGAAGCCGCCGCCCGCAGGAGGGCGACGGCCGGCGGCCCGTTGCGGGACGGTTCAGCTCAGACCTTGCGGTAGCGGGCGTTGAACCAGGAGAACACGCCGAAGGCGACCAGTCCGAGGGCGATGAGCACCAGCAGCCACGGGCCCACCGGGGTGTCGGCGAAGGAGCGCAGGGTGTCGTCCATCCCCTTGGACTTGTCGGGCTCGTGCTCGATGGCGGCGGCGATGGCGAACGCGCCCGCCGCGGCGAAGACGCTGCCGCGCGCCGCTCCGCCGAACACCCCCGT
Source organism: Streptomyces globisporus (assembly GCA_014649555.1). Classification (GTDB taxonomy): domain Bacteria; phylum Actinomycetota; class Actinomycetes; order Streptomycetales; family Streptomycetaceae; genus Streptomyces; species Streptomyces globisporus. Next base: position 231,706 of record BMTG01000002.1, read on the forward strand.
GACGTCCACGGCCTGGCGGACCCGGCGGGACATCTGCGACAGCTTCAGGTGCTTGTGGTATTTGCGCATGAGGGCCCGGACCGCGATCCAGAGGCCCGCACCGGCCACCACGGCGCCGCCGATCCCGACGATCCACTGACCGCCCGGCCAGCCGAGCGCCTTGGCGGTGATGTCCTGCGACTGCTGGTCGGACGAACCGCCGCCGCTCCCGGAGTCCCCGGCGGCGAAAGACAGCACAGAGTAGGAGACAAAGGCGTAGAAGACCGCACGGCCCGCCGCCATGGCCCGCTTGCCCGGCTTGTGCTCGTCGGGTCCGGCGCCGCCGAACAGCGCTTCGGACAGGCGCCACAGCGCCATGCCCGCCACGGCTATGCCCAGCACCCACAGCAGAACCGTCCCGAAGGGCTTCTCGGCTATCTCCGCGACCGCACCGCCCCGGTCGGCCTGTTTCGCGTCGCCTCCGGGGAACGCGATCCGCAGGGCGAGGAGGCCCACGAGAACGTAGATCACCCCGCGGGCGACGAACCCGGCGCGGCCCGCCGCCTCCATGGCGTTGCTGTTCGCGGCACGCCGTGCCTGGCCACGTCCCTGCGCTGTTACTGAACGGCTATTCATGTCATTCCGATTGCCCCCGTGCGGCGGATCAATGCGGTGAACGTTCGACACAGTGAAGGTCCTGGATCGACGACGTGACGATCCCGGGCCGATCCGGTGAGACCCGGGGAGTCCGTTTCGACGCAAAATCGACGCGGCAGGCGGAGCGGACGGATCCGCGTCAGCATGGGATGACGGAGAAGACCCGTGGGGGCGAAGGTGAAGCCCCCCTCGATCGCCGGAGGAGACACCATGACGATCACCCGTCTGCAGCGCACCGCGGCGGCCGCCGCGGCCCTCGCCTTTCCCGCCTCTCTGGCGTTCTTCGCGCCGCAGGCACAGGCCGAGGCCCCCGCCGACCCGTACGGCCCCGCCTGCGCCTCCGTACCGAAGGAGGGCGCGGGCAGCCTGGAAGGCATGGCGAAAGACCCGGTCGCCACCGCCGCGTCCAACAACCCCGAACTCTCCACCCTCGTCGAAGCGGTGAAGAAGGCCGACTTGGTCGACACCCTCAACAACGCGGAGAACATCACGGTGTTCGCGCCGACCAACGCCGCGTTCGAGAAGATCCCGCAGGCCGATCTGGAGGCCCTCCTCAACGACAAGGACCAGCTCACCAAGGTGCTGACGTACCACGTGGTGGGCGAGAAGGTCACGACGCAGCAGATGGAGGACGGCACCTTCAAGACGCTGGAAGGAAGCGACCTCACGACGAAGGGCTCCGGCACCGAGTTCACGGTGAACGACTCCTCGAAGATCGTCTGCGGCAACGTGCCGACGGCCAACGCCACGGTGAACCTGGTCGACACGGTGCTCATGCCGCCGTCCTCGTGACACCGCAGGCACCTGAACGGGGGTTCTATACGCTGAAGGCGTGAGACACGCCGACGACCGACCGAACCGGAGCGGCGCCTCGGAATCCGAGGCGCCGCTCGCAGACCTCCAGGCCTTCGCGGTCGAGCTGCGCCGGATGAACGGCGAGATCAACCGGATGACGCACGGTTTCGCGGTGAACCAGCAACTGCACCCCACGGACGTGAGCGCGCTCGGGGCCATCCTCGACGCCCCGTCGCCCCTGACGCCGGGGGCGCTGCGGGAGCATCTGGGGCTCACCTCCGGTGCGGTGACCGCCTGCCTGGACCGGCTGGAGCGGGCCGGGCACATCCGCCGGGCCCGGGAGAGCGCCGACCGCCGGGTGGTGCACGTCTACTACGAGCCGAGCGCCCGGACCGTCGCCCGCGACTACTTCATGCCGCTCGCCGAGGCCACGGCGCGGGCCAGGGCGCGCTTCAGTGAGGGCGAACTGGCGACCGTGCTGCGCTTCCTCGCCGCGATGAACGAGGAAATGGCCGAGGTCCCCCCGGCGCGTCGCTGAACTTCCCCGCCCCTTTCGAGCCACCCTCCTCACACCACTTCCCACCCCCGTACGAACTCCCGGGGAGCAGTCCCGTAATGTATTTCAACGATTGAGATTGTTCACCGATGAGACATCTCCACCCCTCGGGAGAGACATGCCCACCCCTGCACGGTCGGTCCGCTGGCTGGTCCCCGTCGTCCTGCTGATCGCCTGGCTCGGCATCGGCGGCGGGCTCGGACCGTACGCCGGAAAGCTCGGCGAGGTCGCCACCAACGACCAGGCCGCTTTCCTGCCCCAGAACGCCGAGTCCACGCAAGTCATCGACGCCCAGAAGGCGTTCCAGCAGAACGAGACCCTGCCGGTCATCCTCGTCTGGACCTCGGCGGAGAAGGACGCCCGGGTGAACGACGAGCAGCGCGAGGCCGCCACCGGCGCCCTCGCCTCGCTCGCCGGGAGCGACGGCGTCGTCGGAACCCCCTCCCCCGCACTGCCCTCGAAGGACGGCCTCGCGCTGCAGGGCATCGTGCAGCTGAGCCCGGACCTCGGGGACGAGCTGCCGACGGTGCTGGAGGAGGTCGACAAGGCCGGCGCGTCGGTGTCCGGTACAACGGTCCAGCTCGCGGGGCCGGCCGCCAGCCAGGCGGATCTCTCCGACGCGTTCGCGGGCATCGACGGGCTGCTGCTCGGGGTCGCCCTGATCACGGTGCTGGTCATCCTGCTGCTGGTCTACCGCAGTGTGCTGCTGCCCTTCGTCATCATCCTCGGCGCGGTCTTCGCCCTCGGTCTGTCCTGTGCGATCGTCTACGTCCTCGCCGACCACGACATCGTGCGGGTGGACGGCCAGGTGCAGGGCATCCTGTCGATCCTGGTGATCGGTGCGGCGACGGACTACGCGCTGCTGCTCACCGCCCGGTTCCGGGAGGAACTCGCCGTCCACGGCGACCGGTTCGCCGCGATGCGCGTCGCGCTGCGCGAGTCCTTCGGCCCGATCACGGCGAGCGCCGCGACCGTCGCGGCCGGTCTGCTCGCGCTGCTGCTGAGTGACCTCACCAACAACCGGGCGCTCGGCCCGGTGGGCGCGATCGGTATCGTCTGCTCCGTCCTGAGCGCTCTCACCTTCCTGCCCGCCGCACTGGTGCTGTTGGGCCGGACGGCCTACTGGCCGGCGAAGCCCCGGCCCGCCGACGACAAGGTGTCCGGTGGCCACGGCATCTGGCACAAGGTCGCGGCCCTCGTCGACCGGTCGCCCCGCAAGGTCTGGGCGATCACCCTGGCGGCGCTGATCGCCTGTGCAGCGTTCGCCCCGACGCTCACCTCGAAGGGCGTGCCGCTCGACGAGATCTTCGTCAACGACGCTCCGTCCGTGGCCGCCCAGGAGACGCTGAGCGAGCACTTCCCCGGCGGCTCGGGCAATCCTGCGGTGATCATCGCCGCGGCGGACCGCCTGCCCGAGGTGACCGAGGCCGCCGAGCGTACCGACGGGGTGGACTCGGCCGTACCCGTGAGCGCGAGCGGGCGGCCGGGCGGCGAACCCCTCGTCGTCGACGGCAAGGTCCGCATCGACGCGACGCTCGAGGACGCGGCGGACAGCGACGGTGCCAAGGAGGCGGTGGCCGCGCTGCGCACCGCGGTCCACGCGGTACCGGGATCGGACGCCCTGGTCGGCGGCTACACCGCGCAGCAGTACGACACCCAGCGCACGGCCGAGGACGACCGCATGCTGATCGTGCCGGTGGTGCTGGCGATCATCCTGGTGATCCTGGTCTTCCTGCTGCGGTCGCTGCTGATGCCGGTGCTGCTCGTGGCGACGGTGGCGCTGAACTTCCTGGCCACGCTGGGCATTTCCTCGCTGGTCTTCACCCATGTTTTCGGCTTCAGCGGCACGGATTCGTCGGTTCCGCTGTACGGGTTCGTGTTCCTGGTCGCGCTGGGCGTCGACTACAACATCTTCCTGATGTCCCGGGTCCGGGAGGAATCGCTGCGACACGGCACCCGGGAGGGCATCCTCCGCGGGCTGACCACGACCGGCGGGGTCATCACCTCGGCGGGCGTCGTCCTGGCGGCCACCTTCGCGGCGCTGGGGGTGATCCCGCTGGCGTTCCTGCTCCAGATCGCGTTCATCGTGGCCTTCGGCGTCCTGCTGGACACGCTGGTCGTCCGGTCGCTCCTCGTGCCGGCGCTGGTCCGGGACATCGGGCCGAAGGCGTGGTGGCCGGGGGCGCTGAGCCGCGAGAGGCCCTGAGAGAGGGCCTCAAGGCCGCCGCAGCGCGTCTCCGGGCGCCCAGCCCGGGTCCCGGTAGGCGGCGAGCGCCCAGATCACGAAGATGTCCAGGGCGATGACGATCACCGACCAGAGGGGCGCGTACGGCAGGAAGAGGAAGTGCGCGAAGAGGTTCAGGGAGGCGAAGACGATGCCGGTCACCCGGGCCCATCGCGCCCCCTTGAGCAGCCCCGCCCCGGTGACGGCGACGCAGGCACCGAGCACCAGGTGGATCCAGCCCCAGCCGGTGAGGCTGATGCGGTAGACGTACTCGCCGACATCGCCGTAGACGTCCCCGTCGGCCAGGGCCGCGATGCCCTCCAGGGCCGCGACGACGCCCTGGCAGAGCATCAGCACCCCGGCGAAGAGCACGCCGCCGGTCACCCAGAGGCTGTCCGGGTCGGGCGCGGGAGCGCGCCCGGCCGGACCGTCGCCGCGCTGCCACGGGGTATCGCCCTGCCCGGGCCCCGGCCGCGGCCCCTGCCCGGCGCCGGAAGGATCAGTGACTCGGGAGAAGTCAGCAGCGCCGGAGGGGTCAGCGGCTCGGGAGGGGTCAGCAGCGCGGGAGGGGTCGGCGCCCGACGACGGATCGGCGGCCCGGGACGGGTCCTCGCTCATCCGGACGCCTCCTCCTTCTGCGCCGCCTGCCCCTTCGCCCGCCGGCCGACCACCGCCGCGGCCGCGGCCGCGCTGCCCGCGAAGGCCAGCGCGACCATCCAGGGCCGGTCGAAGACATGGCAGGTGACGTGGTCCACGGAGTAGCGCCCGGGGCCGGCCAGACCGATGGCCGCGGCGGTGAACCCGAGGAACGCCGGGTACTCGTAGCCGCCGCCCTGGGCGAAGAAGCCCGCGGGGGCGTGGACGGCCACCGCACCGGCCATCGCCCCGGCCGCCGCCGCGCCCGCCGCCGGAGTCGCGAGCCCCAGCGCGAGCAGCGCACCGCCGCCCGCCTCGCCGAGTCCGGCGGCCACGGCGCTGTGCTTGGGCGGATGGAAGCCCATCGCCTCCATCGCCGCCGTGGTGCCCTGGATACCACCGCCACCGAACCAGCCGGCCAGTTTCTGGCTGCCATGGGCGGCGAGCACCGCGCCGGTGCCGACGCGCAGGGCGAGCAGACCGAGATCACGCCGGTTGAAGCAGACCATGAGGACTCCCGGGGCGAGGGGTTGGCGAGGGTTTCGGATACGGGTCCCACTCTCGTCGGCGCGTAGTCGGCGGGCGCGGCCGACTACGCCGTACGGGGCACGGGCCGGACGCCGCACGACCCGTCGTGCGACGCAGATCATTGTGCAACTTGTTGCATAAGCAGTTCGGGGTGGTCTACAACTGACGCGACGACCCCTGCGGAGGAGATCCCGGATGAGCCCCTACCCGACCCTGCTGAGCCCGCTGGACCTCGGGTTCACCACCCTGCCCAACCGGGTGCTCATGGGATCGATGCACATCGGTCTGGAGGAGGCCGAGCGCGGCTTCGAGCGGATGGCGGCGTTCTACGCCGAGCGCGCCCGGGGCGGCGTCGCTCTGATGGTCACCGGCGGCATCGCCCCCAGCGAGCGGGCCTGCTCCTTCCCCGGCGGGGCCAAGATGACGACCGAGGCGGAGGCGGAACAGCACCGGGAGATCACCACGGCGGTGCACGCGGCGGGCGGCCGGATCGCGATGCAGATCCTGCACTTCGGCCGCTACGCGCACCACCCGGATCTGGTGGCCCCGAGCGCGATCCAGGCCCCGATCAGCGGGTTCGTCCCGAACGCGCTCACGGACGAGCAGGTCGAGGAGACCATCGAGGAGTTCGTCCGGGCGGCGGAGCTGGCGCGGTTCGCCGGGTACGACGGCGTCGAGATCATGGGTTCCGAGGGCTACCTGATCAACGAGTTCATCGTCTCCGCGACCAACCACCGCACCGACCGCTGGGGTGGCAGTTACGAGAACCGCATCCGGCTCCCCCTCGAGATCGTGCGCCGGGTCCGGGAGCGGGTCGGCGACGACTTCATCCTGATCTACCGGCTCTCCATGCTGGACCTGGTGCCGGGCGGCTCGACGCTGGAGGAGGTCGTGACGCTCGCGCGGGAGATCGAGGCGGCGGGCGCGACGATCATCAACACGGGCATCGGCTGGCACGAGGCGCGGATCCCGACGATCGCCACCTCCGTGCCGCGCGGCGCGTTCAGTTGGGTCACCGAGAAGGTGCGCGGCGCGGTCTCCGTACCGCTGGTGACGAGCAACCGCATCAACACCCCCGAGGTCGCCGAGGACATCCTCGCCTCCGGCCGGGCGGACATGGTCTCGATGGCCCGGCCGTTCCTGGCCGACCCGGAGTTCGTCGCGAAGGCGGCGGCGGGCCGGGCGGACGCGATCAACACGTGCATCGGCTGCAACCAGGCCTGCCTGGACCACATCTTCAGCCTCAAGATCACCTCCTGCCTGGTCAATCCGCGCGCCTGCCACGAGACCGAGCTGGTGCTCAGCCCGACCCGGACCCGTAAACGCGTCGCCGTGGTCGGGGCGGGTCCGGCAGGCCTCGCGTGCTCGGTGACGGCGGCCGAGCGGGGGCACGCGGTGACCCTGTTCGACACGGCGGACGAGATCGGCGGGCAGCTGAACGTGGCCCGCCGGGTGCCGGGCAAGGAGGAGTTCGACGAGACCCTGCGCTATTTCCGTACGCGGCTGGCGGAGCTGGACGTCGACGTGCGGCTCTCCACCCGGGCCGACACCGGCACCCTGGACGGTTTCGACGAGATCGTGCTGGCCACCGGCGTCGAGCCGCGCACCCCGGCGATCCCCGGCACGGACCACCCGAAGGTCCTGAGCTACCTGGACGTGCTGCGCGACGGGGCGCCGGTGGGCGACCGGGTCGCGATCGTCGGCGCGGGCGGCATCGGCTTCGACGTCGCGGAGTTCCTGACCGACGGCGGCGACGCGGCGAGCCTGGACGCGGACACGTTCTTCCGGCAGTGGGGCGTCGACACGGCGTACGAGGACCGGGGCGGGCTGCGCGCCCCCGAGCGTCCCAAGTCGCCGCGCACGGTCCACCTGGTCCAGCGCAGGACGACCAAGGTCGGCGCGGGGCTCGGCAAGACGACCGGCTGGATCCACCGCACCGAACTGCGCCACCGGGGCGTCGAGATGATCGCCGGGGCCTCGTACGACCTCATCGACGACGAGGGCCTCCACCTCACCGTCGACGGTGAGCCGCGGGTGCTGCCGGTCGACACGGTCGTGCTGTGCGCGGGCCAGGAGCCGCGTCGCGAGCTGTACGAGAAGCTGAGCGCGGGAGCCGTACCGGTCCATCTGATCGGGGGCGCGGACGTGGCGGCCGAGCTGGACGCGAAGCGGGCCATCCGCCAGGGCACGGAGCTGGCCGCCACGCTCTGAACCCGCCCCGCCGGGGGCCCGGACCACCGCACGCCCCCGTCCTTAGGATGCAGGTCATGTCACTGCCGCACGCGATTCTCACCGCCCTGCTGGAGAAGCCGTCCTCGGGTCTGGAACTGACCCGCAGGTTCGACCGGTCGATCGGCTACTTCTGGTCGTCGACCCACCAGCAGATCTATCGCGAGCTGGGCAAACTGGAGCAGGCCGGACGGATCAGGGCGCTGCCCACGGCGGCGCCGGCCCGGGGGCAGAAGAAGGAGTACGAGGTGCTGCCCGCGGGCCGCGAGGAACTGGCGGCCTGGGTGGCGCTCCCCGAGGACCCCCGCCCGGTCCGCGACCCGCTGCTGCTGCGGATGCGGGCGGCCGCGGTCGTCGGGACGCACGGCATGGGCGCGGAGCTGCGCCGCCACCTGGCACTGCACGAGCGGCAGTTGTCGGAGTACCAGGAGATCGAGGAGCGGGACTTCACCCCGCCGCCGACGACCGACGAGGGGCGGCTGCGGCATCTGGTACTGCGGGGCGGCATCGACCTGGAGACGTTCTGGACCGGCTGGCTGAACCGGGCGATCGCGGACCTGGACACGGCCTGACCGCACGGACCGCTGACGGGTGCGGCGCGCCGCGTCACACGCGCGGCGCGGTAGTACGGGTGCGGCCCCCGGCGCTACGGGTGCGGTACGCCGCCCGCCCTTACGGCCACGGGTTCCGGGACGGCCGCGGGACGAGGGCTGCCGATGACGACCCGCGAGGGCACCGGATCCACGGGCGCGGGCCCCTCGGGCACCTCACCCGGGTCCGCGTTCCGTGCCTGGGCCCGGCTGAGGAGGGTCACCCCGCGCACGGCCGCCGTCGTACCGAGGAGCGCGAGCACCAGGCTGACCGGCCCGCCCTGGAGCCGCTCACCGAGCAGGGCCAAGCCGATCGCGGCGGCGGCGACCGGGTTGGCGAGGGTGACCACGGCGAGCGGTGCGCCGAGCCCGCCCCGGTACGCGGTCTGGGACAGCAGCAGGCCGCCCATCGCGAAGGCGGAGACGAGCAGCGCCACCGTCAGCAGCCGCCAGCTGAACAGCGGGCCGCCGGAGTGGTCGGTGACGGCGACCGTGAGGGTCTGGGTGAGCGCGGAGGCGACCCCGGAGGTGATCCCGGACGCCGCCGCGTGCCGCAGCCCCGGGCGGGCCCCGGGCCGGCTGAGCCCGGCGACGACCGCCATGGTGGCCGCGCCCACGCCGAGGGCCTCGGGAAGGGTGAGGGTCTCGTGCGGGGCGGAGCCGCCCGCGGTCAGCAGCAGCGCGCCGAGGCCGAGCAGGGTCAGGGCGGTGCCCCGCCACTCGGTACGGCCGACCCGGCGTCCGGCGGCGCGCGCCCCGAGCGGAACGGCGACGACGAGGGTGAGCGCTCCCAAGGGCTGGACCAGGGTGAGCGGGCCGTAGTTGAGCGCGGCGACGTGCAGCAGCGCGCCCGCGGCGTTCAGGCCGACCGCCGACCACCAGGCTCCCCGGCCCAGCATCCGCAGGACTCCGGTGCCGGGTTCGGTACGGCCGGCAAGCCGGGACTGGGCGACGGCGGCGGCCGCGTAGGCGCCGGCGGAGACGAGGGAGAGCGCGACGGCGAGCAGGGTGGCGTTCATCGGGCGGCCCCCACGGATGTCCCGGAGGTCACAGGCGCCTCGGAAGCCGCAGGCCGCACGCCATCCTCGTACGTACCGGAGGCCACAGACGCCTCGGAGATCGCAGGCCGCACGCCGCCCTCGTACGTACCGGAGACCGCAGGGCGCGCGCCCCCCGCGTACGCCGGGACCGGAGTCCCCTCGCCGCTCCCCCACGCGCCCGGCCCCGGCAGCCGCGCCGGGACCGTCCGGGCGGACAGCGGCAGCCGGAAGGCGGCGAGCGCGACGGCGAGCAGCGCCACGACCACGATCGCGTCGAGCCAGTAGTGGTTCGCCGTGCCCACGACGACGAACAGGGTGATCGCCGGGTGCAGCAGCCACAGCCAACGCCACCGGGAGCGGGTGGCGGCGATCAGCCCGAGGGCGACCATCACGGCCCAGCCGACGTGCAGTGAGGGCATCGCGGCGAACTGGTTCGCCATCGTGTCGGTCGCGGGCGTATGCCCGTACACCGTCGGCCCGTAGACCTGACCGGTGTCGACGAGCCCGGCGGCCGGGAGCATCCGGGGCGGGGCCAGCGGGAACAGCAGGTGCAGCACCAGGGCGGCGGCGGTCAGCGCGGCGAGCACACGGCGCGACCGTACGTAGTGGGCGGGACGGCGCCAGTAGAGCCAGACCAGGAAGAGGGCCGTGGCCGGGAAGTGCACGGCGGCGTAGTAGGTGTTTGCCGCGTGGATCAGGGGCCGGCTGTGCAGCAGCAGCCCTTGGACGGCGCCCTCGCCGGGGAGGTGCAGGGCACGTTCGAGGTCCCAGACGCTCCCCGCGTTGCGGAACGCCTCCTCGACATGGCCGTTGGCGGCCTGGCGGCCGAACTTGTAGGCCAGGAAGAGTCCGGCCACGAGAAGGAACTCGCGGACGAGGGGCGGTCGGGCACGTATGTCCGGCTCCTGGTCCGTGGGCTCGGTGCGGGCGAGTCTCACCCGTGCCCCCTTGGATGCGAAGCGGTAGCAGGACGGCCCGGTCGTATCGATCCACGCCGTATCGATACGCCAGTGTACCGATACGGCGCCGTATCGGTACACGCGCGTATCGGTACACTGGCGTATCGAGAACCTCACCGCACCGCCGCTGGAGGTACAGCCCATGCCGTCGCCCGATTCCGCACCGGAGTCAGTACTCTCGTCCCCCCGGTCGAAGATCACACCGGAGCGGGCGCAGGAGCTGTACGCGGCGGTACTGGAGCTGTTGCGGGAGAGCGGTTACGAGTCGCTGACGATGGAGGGCGTCGCCTCGCGCACCCGGTGCGGGAAGTCGACGCTCTACCGGCAGTGGGGGTCCAAGCCGGAGCTGGTCGTGGCCGCGCTGCACGGCACCCGGCGGATGCGGCTCCCGAAGATCGACACCGGGGCGCTGGCGGGGGACCTGCTGGAGGCGGCGCGGGTGATCGGCGAGGCCTCGGGGAGCGACACCCCGCTGATGCACGCCCTCAGTCATGCCGCGCTCCAGAGCCCGGAGCTGCTGTGCGCGCTGCGCGAGGCGCTGATCCTGCCGGAGATCGCGGCGATCGACGCGATGGTCCGGCGGGGCCAGGAGCGCGGCGAGATCGCGGCGGACCTCCCGGGGGCCGAGTTCGTGGCGGCCCAGCTGCTTGGCGTGATGCGCGCCCGGCCGCTGCTGGAGGGGCGTTACGCCGACGCCGCGTATCTGACCCGGTTCGTGGAGATGGCGATCCTCCCGGGCCTCGGACTCACGGCCGGAGCGCCGGAGTCCTGACAGACGTGGACCGCCCGTCCCGGCGGATGGGGACGGTCCACCCGCGCCGCACCGTGGGGACGGGGGCGGCGCACCGCCCGGCCGGCCGGTGGCCTCTGCGGAGGCCACCGGCCGCCCGTGTATCCGCACGCACACCTCCCCTCTACCGAACCTAACAAGCGCTTGGTAGATTCCGGTGCAGGAGGGCCGACCATGGACGACCAGTGCCACGCGAGGGACTTCACCGGACGGGCCGTGCTCGTCACCGGCGGCACCAGAGGCCTGGGGGCCGCGATTGCGCGGGCCTTCCTGGTGAGCGGCGCGGACGTCCTGGTCTGCGGACGCTCGGCACCGGCCACCCTGCCGTCGGCGGGCGGGCGCGATGCCGCGTTCCGGGTGGCGGACCTGCGGGATCCGGCGGCGGCGGCGGATGCCGTCACGGCCACCACCGAGCGGTTCGGGCGGCTCGACGTGCTGGTGAACAACGCCGGCGGCTCCCCGGACGCCGACGCGGCGACGGTCTCGCCGCGTTTCGTGGAGAAGGTGGTCGCGCTCAACCTCCTCGCCCCCTTCTACACGGCTCAGGCGGCGAACCTGGTGATGCGGGAGCAGCCGGACGGCGGGAGCGTGATCAACATCGGCAGCGTCTCCGCCCATGCCCCGCAGCCGGGCACCGCCGCCTACTCCGCCGCCAAGGCGGGCCTGCTCGGGCTGACCCGGGCGCTGGCGCTCGAATGGGCGCCACGGGTCAGGGTCAACCACATCACGGCGGGCCTCATCCGGACCGAGAACGCCGCCGCGCTGTACGGGGAGGACGGCGGGAGCACGGTGGCGGGCGTCGTTCCGATGGGGCGGCTGGCGGAGCCGGACGATGTGGCGCGGGCCTGCCTCTGGCTGGCCTGCGACCTCTCCTCGTACGTCAACGGGGCCGACCTCGCCGTACACGGAGGCGGCGAGATCCCGGCCAGATACACGGTCGGCCGCCGCCCCGAACTCTCTTAATGGTCACCTTGACTCTAATAACACTCACCCCTTATCGTCGTCATGACGAAATCAAGGGGGTCCTCATCATGGCCGACATCACCCGGCGCTTCGGCTGGCGCCACCTGCGCTCCGCGCCCACCGCCCACATCCGCCACCACAAGCGCGGCAAGCTCGCCCACGACGGGCAGGGGCTCAGCTTCTGGTACCGGTCGCTGTCGGCGGCGCTCTCCGAGGTGCCGGTCGACGACCGGGAGCTGGCCATGGCGTTCCACGCCCGTACGGCCGACTTCCAGGACGTCACCGTGCAGGCCACCGTCACCTACCGGATCAGCGATCCGGCCGAGGCGGCGAACCGGCTCGACTTCTCCGTCGACCCGGACACCGGGAGCTGGCGCGGCGCACCGCTGGAGCAGATCGCCACCCTCCTCACCGAGACCGCGCAGCAGCACACCCTGGACGTCCTGGCCCGTACGCCGCTGGCCGCCGCCCTGGTCGACGGCGTCGCCTCCGTACGCGAACGGGTCGCCACCGGTCTCGCCGCCGAGCCCCGGCTCCCGGCCACCGGCATCGACGTGGTGGCCGTGCGCGTCGTCGCGATCCGCCCCGAGGCGGAGGTCGAACGGGCCCTGCGCACCCCGGCCCGCGAGCAGATCCAGCAGGAGGCGGACCGGGCGACCTACGAACGGCGAGCCGTGGCCGTCGAGCGCGAGCGTGCCATCGCCGAGAACGAGCTGGCCAGCCAGATCGAACTGGCCCGGCGCGAGGAGCAGTTGGTCGACCAGCGCGGCACGAACGCCCGCCGCGAGGCCGAGGAGAAGGCCGCCGCCGACGGCGTACGGACCGAGGCGGAGGCGGCCCGCAAGGTGCGCCTGGCCCGGGCGGAGGCCGAGGCGGCCCGCGAGACGGGCGGGGCCCGGGCCGAGGCGCAGGCCGCCTGGCTGCGGGTGCACGGCGAGGTCGATCCGGCCACGCTGCATGCCCTCGCGGCGACACGGCTCGCGGAGAACCTGCCGCGCATCGAGAGCCTCACCCTCTCCCCCGACGTCCTCACCGGGCTGCTCGCCAAGCTCGGCCGTCCGGAAGGCGGGGCGGGAGCGTGAGCCTGGCGCCCCGGGCGGTGCTCGTCCACCGGCGGACGGAGTACGAGGAGCTGCTCGCCCGGCACGGAACCCACGGGCAGGCCGCGTTCTTCCTGTCCAGCCGGGGCCGTTCGATCGACGAAGTGGCCCGCCGCCACGAAGACACCCGGCAGGCGCTGCGCGAGGTGGCGGCTGCGGTGCCGCTCACCTGGCGCTCGACCCGGGTGGAACGGGCGGACCTGGACCGCTTCCTGTTCGCCCCGGAGGACGTGGTGGTCGTGGTCGGCCAGGACGGTCTGGTCGCCAACACCGCGAAGTACCTGGCCGGGCAGCCGGTGGTGGGTATCGACACCGCCCCGGGGCGCAACCCCGGCGTCCTGGTCCGCCACCGTCACGCCGACGCGGCGGCCCTGCTGCGCACCGCGACGGCGGCCGGCGGGAAGGCCGAGGAACTGACCATGGTCGAGGCCGTCGCCGACGACACGCAGCGCCTCATCGCCCTCAACGAGATCTACCTCGGGCCATCCGGCCACCAGACGGCCCGCTACCGCCTGGGCGACGACGGTGAGAACGCCCCCGCCGAGGCCCAGGCGTCTTCCGGGGTGCTGGTCGGCACCGGCACGGGCGCCACCGGCTGGCTCCGCTCGCTGTGGCTGGAGCGCGGCAGCGCGCTGCCGTTGCCCGCACCGTGCGACGCGCGCCTCCTGTGGTTCGTACGCGAGGCCTGGCCGTCCCCGGCGACCGGGACATCGCGGGTGGCGGGCGAACTCGCGCGCGGGCAGGGGCTGCGGCTGACCGTGGAGTCGGACCGGATCGTGGTCTTCGGCGACGGGATGGAGTCCGACGCGCTGGAGCTGACCTGGGGTCAGAGCGTACGGCTCGGTATCGCGGAGAGATCGCTGCGCCTGGTGATCTGAGCGTGCCCGGCGCGACGGTTTCGCTACGGTGGCCCGTACGCGTACCGCACACGCCTGAGCACGCACCGGAGAGCGGAGAACCAGCACCATGTCGGCCGATCCCGTCACCGAGCCCGCCCGCAACACCCGCCCGCCCGTGGCCCAGGCGGCCCTCGGAGTCGGGGTGATCGTCGAGGACGGCCGGGGGCGCGTGCTGCTGGGCCGGCATCACAGCGGTACGTGGGAGCTGCCGGGCGGGAAGGTCGACGCGACGCACGAGTCGATCGCCGCGGCGGCCGTGCGGGAGCTGCGCGAGGAGACGGGCCTGGTGGTCGACGAGGCGTCCGTGGACGTCGTCGCGATGGTCCACGACGTGATCGGCGGGATCAACCGGATCAGCATGGCGGCCGTCGTACGGCTCGCCTCCGGCGACCCCGAGGTGACCGAGCCGCACCTGATCAGCACCTGGCGGTGGACCGCGCCCGAGGAGCTGCCGGCCCCGCTCTTCGATCCGTCGGCACAGATCCTGGCGGCCTGGCGGCCGGAGCTGGGCATCAGTCACCCGCCCGCGCACGTTCTGCGGATCGCCGGATGCGGACCAATCGGACCAGATGTATGAATAAGGGACCATCCGTGCGATCGGAGAAGGCCCCCATGGACGATTACCCGCTGCTGAACCTCTTCCTGACCATGCTGTACCTGTTCCTGTGGGTCATGTGGTTCTTCCTGCTGTTCAAGGTGATCACGGACCTCTTCCGGGACCACTCGCTGAACGGCTGGGCCAAGGCGGGCTGGCTGGTCCTCGTCATCCTGCTGCCCTATGTGGGCGTACTGATCTACCTCATCGTCCGTGGACGCAGCATGCACGAGCGCGACGAGAAGCTGGCCAAGGACTCCGAGGCCGCGTTCCGTGACTACGTACGCCGGGCCGCCGGGCCGGAGGGCGGCTCGGGCGGCAGCGGCCACGTCAACGACCTGGCGAAACTCGCCGAACTCAAGGACAAGGGCGCGATCAACGCCGAGGAGTACGAACAGGCGAAGGCGAAGCTGCTCGCCTGAGAGCGGGCTCCACCCCTCTCCCCCCCGAGACACAAGGCCGGGGTGTCGGCGCACGTCGCCGACACCCCGGCCTTCTGCGTTGTGCGCCTCATCGAGTGGCTCAACGATCCGTCCGGCCATCGGCGCGGGCACCGGCGGAATCATCCGGTCCGCAGAGCGAGCAGATTCCTCCGAACCCTTGACGTTGCTCTTTGGCGAAAACTACGTTTCCTCTCGCGGAAACCAACTTCCACTTTGTGGAATCAGCCAAACGTCCGGTCGCCCGGCTCTCCGTCGCCCGCCTCTCCCGGCGCGGTACGACAGGCTCCGCCGCGACCCCCGACGAGGATCAGAGGGGCCGATCGATGACAGCAGTGGAGGAGCGTCCGTCCGAGACGAGCGACGGTGCGACCAGTTCGACGCTCTACACCTACGATCTCGCCCCGACCAAACGCGAGGGGCGCCGCTGGGGCGCGTACAACGTCTTCACTCTCTGGGCCAACGACGTGCACAGCCTCGGGAACTACGCGTTCGCCATCGGCCTCTTCGCGCTCGGGCTCAATGTGTGGGGCATCCTCGCGGCGTTCCTGCTGGCGTCGGTGCTGCTCTTCCTCCTGCTGACGCTCTCCGGCTTCATGGGCCACAAGACAGGCGTGCCGTTCCCGGTCATGAGCCGGATCGCCTTCGGGATCAGGGGCGCGAAGATACCGGCCGCGGTCCGCGGCCTCGTCGCCATCGCCTGGTTCGGCATCCAGACCTACCTGGCTTCCGCGGTGCTGAGTGCCCTGCTCATCGCGATGTTCCCCGGACTGCGCGACCTCGACACGAACTCGGTGCTCGGGCAGTCGACGCTCGGCTGGATCACCTTCCTCGCCCTGTGGGCCCTCCAACTGCTCATCGTGAGCTACGGCATGCAGATGATCCGGCGGTACATGGCGTTCGCCGCCCCCACCACCCTCATCACCATGTGCGCCCTCGCCGTCTGGATGTTCGTACGGGCGGACTGGTCGATCTCCGTCTCCGTCGACGCTCCGCTCGTGGGCGGTGAGATGTGGCTGCAGATCCTGCAGGCAGCCGCGCTGTGGGTGGTGATCTACGGGACGTTCGTGCTGAACTTCTGCGACTTCACCCGCTCCGCCAAGAGCCGTGGCTCCATCATCTGGGGCAACGTGATCGGCATCCCGGTCAACATGATCTTCTTCGCGGTGATCGTGATCGTCCTCAGCGGGGCGCAGTTCACACTCGACGGGCACGTCATCACCAGCCCCACGGACATCGTCCGGACCATCCCGAACATGTTCCTCCTGGCCACCGCTTCCCTGGCTCTGATCGCCCTGACGGTCGCCGTGAACCTGCTCGCCAACTTCGTGGCGCCGATCTACGCGCTCATCGACCTCTTCCCGCGCCGGCTGAACTTCCGCCGGGCGGGCGTCGTGAGCGCCGTCGCGGGCCTGGTCATCCTGCCGTGGAACCTCTACAACAGCCCGGTCGTCGTGAACTACTTCCTCGGCGGACTCGGAGCGCTCCTCGGCCCGCTCTTCGGCGTGATCATGGCCGACTACTGGCTCCTGCGCAGGTCCCGGGTGAACGTGCCCGCGCTCTACTCCGAGGACCCCACGGCCGACTACCACTACCGCCGCGGAGTCAACCCCCGTGCCATCGCCGCATTCGCCCCCAGCGCGACCGTCGCCGTCGTCATCGCGCTGGTCCCGTTCTTCCACGCTGCCGCCGGCTTCTCCTGGTTCATCGGGGCCATCCTCGCCGCCGCGCTGTACGCCCTGATCGCGGACCGCACGTCCGCGATGAGCGATGTCGACGGTGAAGCCATCGCCGTCGCGGCCGAATAGACCCCCGAGCGGAGAGACCGGATCATGCGCATCCTCGTCGTCAACGTCAACACCACCGAGTCGATCACCGCGTCGATCGGTGAGCAGGCGGCGTCCGCCGCCTCGCCCGGCACGGAGATCGTCCCCCTCACCCCGCTCTTCGGGGCGGAGTCCGTCGAAGGGAACTACGAAAGCTACCTCGCGGCCATCGCCGTGATGGAGACCGTACGCGCGCACCGCGAACCGTTCGACGCCGTCATCCAGGCCGGCTACGGCGAACACGGCCGCGAGGGACTCCAAGAGCTCCTCGACGTCCCGGTCGTCGACATCACCGAGGCCGCCGCGAGCACCGCGCAGTTCCTCGGCCGTACCTACTCCGTCGTCACCAGCCTCGACCGCACCGTCCCGCTGATCGAGGAGCGGCTCCACGCCGCCGGGCTGAGCGAGCGCTGCGCCTCGGTCCGCGCCAGCGGCCTCGCCGTACTGGATCTCGAACGGGACGAGCAGGCCGCCGTCGCCGCCATCGCCGAAGAGGCCGGCCGGGCCGTCGAGGAGGACCGGGCGGAAGTGATCTGCCTGGGCTGCGGAGGCATGTCCGGGCTCGCCGAACGTGTCGCCGAACGGACCGGGGCGCCCGTCGTCGACGGCGTCACCGCCGCGGTCACCATCGCCGAGTCCCTCGTACGCCTCGGCCTGTCCACGTCGAAGGTGCGCACCTACGCTCCGCCCCGGCCCAAGAAAATCGTCAACTGGCCGCCCGCCGCACGCTGACACCGTCCGTCCCCACCCCGGACCACCGCCGAGACGTCATGACTGAGAAAGAGAGAGGGCTGCCATGCCCGACATACAACTGGTTCTGCGTTCGACGCGCGTCGTCACCCCCGACGGCACCCGCCCGGCGACGATCGTCGTAGCGGGCGGGACGATCGACGCGGTCCTCCCCTACGACGCCCACGTGCCGTCCTCGGCACGCCTGGAGGACGTCGGCGACCATGTCGTCCTCCCCGGTCTCGTCGACACCCACGTCCATGTGAACGATCCCGGCCGCACGGAGTGGGAGGGCTTCTGGACCGCCACCCGGGCCGCGGCGGCCGGGGGGATCACGACGATCGTCGACATGCCGCTCAACTCGCTGCCTCCGACGACGACGGTGGAGAACCTGCGGGTCAAGCAGGAGGTCGCCCGAACGAAAGCCCATGTGGACGTCGGCTTCTGGGGTGGCGTCCTGCCCGACAACGTCAAGGACCTGCGCCCGCTCCACGATGCCGGCGTGTTCGGCTTCAAGTGCTTCCTGTCGCCCTCAGGGGTGGACGAGTTCCCCGCACTCGACCAGCAGCAGCTCGCGAACTCCCTCGGCGAGATCACCGACTTCGGCGGCCTGCTCATCGTGCACGCCGAGGACCCGCACCACCTGACCGCGGCCCCGCAGAGGGACGGGCGGAAGTACGCCGACTTCCTGGCCTCCCGGCCCCGCGACGCGGAGAACACGGCAATCGAGAACCTCATCGCCCAGGCCCGCCGCCTGGGAGCGCGCGTTCACGTACTGCACCTGTCGTCCTCCGACGCGCTGCCGCTGATCGCCGCCGCGAAGCGCGAGGGCGTCCGTATCACCGTCGAGTCCTGTCCGCACTTCCTCACCCTCACCGCCGAGGAAGTCCCGGACGGGGCCACCGAGTTCAAGTGCTGCCCGCCGATCCGCGAGGCCGCCAACCAGGACATCCTGTGGGCCGGGCTCGCCGACGGCACGATCGACTGCATCGTCAGCGACCACTCCCCCTCGACCGCCGACCTCAAGACCCCGGACTTCGCCACCGCCTGGGGCGGCATCTCCTCCCTCCAGCTCGGCCTGCCCGCCATCTGGACCGAGGCCCGCAGGCGCGGTCACTCCCTCGACGACGTCGCCCGCTGGATGTCCACGGCCCCCGCCGAACTCGCGGGGCTGACCCGCAAGGGCGCCATCGAAGCGGGCCGCGACGCCGACTTGGCGATCCTCGCCCCCGAGGCGACCTTCACCGTCGATCCCGCCCGGCTGGAACACCGCAACCGCGTCACCGCCTACGCCGGGAAGACCCTGCACGGAGTCGTGACGTCCACCTGGCTGCGTGGTCAGCGCATCGCCGACCAGGGCGTCATCGGCGAACCCACCGGTCGGCTCCTTCAGCGCGACGGATGACGCGCGGGGCGCGCCCGACGCGCCCCGCGCGTAGCGAAGAGGTCGAGGACGGCGTGCCGTTCGGCCCGCACGGCCGACGGTGAGGGGACTACGGCTCGTCAGGCCGCGAGAGATCGGGCGGCCAGCTCTGCAGGACGGCGTCGACGATCCGTTCGAGGTCGGCGCGCTCGGCGCCGCCGGCAGCCTGAATCGCGACGCCGTTGCCGATCGTCATGAGGTACCTGGCCAGCAGGTCCGGGGAGGTTCCTGCGGCCAGGTCACCCTCGTCGACCGCACGTCGGAAGCGCTCGCTCAACAGGGTGCCGGTCTCGTCGCGCCACGCCGCCAGCAGCTCGCGGATCGCCTGCCCGCCTTCGCCCCCGATCAACGAGGCCCGCAGGCTGAGGCACCCCGTCGGGTAATCCGGCAGGGTGCTGCTCCGGACCGCACCCCGGAGGAAGACCGCGGCCACCCCGCGGGCGGTCCGCTCGGCGACCGCGTCGCCACCGTACGAGGCCGGGCCATCGGCGTAGCGCGCCAGAGCCTTGCGGAACAGCTCCTCCTTGTTGCCGAAGGCCGCGTACATGCTGGTGCGGCTGATCGCCATGGCTTCGGTGAGGTCGGGCAGGCTCGCCCCCTCGTAGCCGTTCCGCCAGAAGACCCGCATCGCGTTCTCGAGAGCCTCGTCGGCGTCGAAGCCCCTGGGCCGTCCGACCGGCGCGCTCCGTTGGGTTTCCATGCCATCGAGCATACCAATTCCGTACCGACCGGTCCGCAAGTATTACGGTAATTCTGTACCGATCGGTTGGTGCGGAATTTTTGGCTGGTCGAAGCAGTTACGAGGACACCGTCCCGAGGAAAGAGAGCGCGACATGAGTGAGCTGACCGGCAGGACCGCCTTGATCACCGGCTCCACCTCCGGCATCGGCCGCGCGACGGCCCGGTCCCTGGCCGCGCGGGGTGCGAACGTCGTGGTGACCGGCCGCAACGCCACGCGCGGCGCCGAGGTGGTCGCACGGATCGAGGCCGACGGCGGCACGGCCCGGTTCATCGCCGCCGACCTGACCGACCAGGAGGACGTGACCCGGCTGGCTCGGGAAGCCGGCGACGTGGACATCCTGGTGAACAACGCCGCGGGGGCCAGCTTCGGCCTCAGCGCCGACATCACCACCGAGCAGTACGACGCCATGCTCGACGGCAACGTACGGGCGGTCTACGCGCTGACAGCCGCCCTGGCTCCGGGAATGGCCGAGCGGGGCAGCGGTAGCGTGATCAACGTCAGCAGCGGGGCAGCCGTGATGGGGGATGTCTACAACGCGGTCTACGCCGCCACCAAGGGAGCGGTGAACGCCCTGACCCGTTCCTGGGCCGCCGAGTACGGACCGTCCGGGGTGCGCGTCAACTCGGTCGCGCCCGGCCCGGTCTACACCAGCGCTCCGGTCGAGTATCTCGACCTGTACGTCCCCCTGATCCCGCTGCGCCGTGTCGCCAGGCCGGAGGATGTCAGCGAGGTGATCGCTTTCCTCGCCGGTCCCGGCGGCTCGTACATCAACGGGGCCGTCATCCCTGTGGACGGCGGCCTCACAGCGGTCGAACCCCCGAAGTCCCCTGTGGCGGCCGCCTGACCCGAGCCGGCACTGCCGCGCCGGGGCCGTCATCGCCAACCAGACCGTCGACCGCGGGCGTTCAGCCGACCCGTCAAGGGCGGCCGCGCTCCGACTGTTCCCGAGCGGTCCCCGGAAATGATCAAGGGCCGGTTTCGGATTGCTCCGAAACCGGCCCTGATCTGCGACTGTCTCCAGTCGGGACGACAGGATTTGAACCTGCGACCCCTTGACCCCCAGTCAAGTGCGCTACCAAGCTGCGCCACGTCCCGCTGCGTTTCCTCCCGGTTGCTCCGGGTGGCCGCGCAGGACAAACATTACCTCACTCCGAGGACCGTATCGACGCGCGTGCCTGTTGGGCGCGGGCGGCCAGTCCTTCGGCCCCGCAGGCCATGGCCTGCTTCTGGGCGCGGGCCAGCTCCCGGTGCGATCCGATCGCGATGCCGTAGTCGACCCGGGCAAGGGCGTGCTCGTAGGCGGAGGAGGACTTCTCCAGGTGGCCCACGGCCTCGGCGAGCAGTTGCGCGGAGCGCTCCGGGGGTGCGAAGAGGGCGACGCAGCGCAGGGCCTCGCCCAGGGCGGTAGGCGTGCCGAAGCGTTCGGCGTGGACCCGGTTGCGGGCGGCGAGGTGCGCCGCGCGGGCCGGGTTGTCCTCGGCCAGGGCGCGTGCCAGGTCACCGGCCCAGGGAGCCCAGATGCCGTTGAAGCGTTCGCGCGGTTCCAGTGCGGCGCCCGCCGCTTCGAGCTCGGCGATCGCCTCCTCCTTGCGGCCCTCGGCGAGCAGCAGGCGGCCCCGCACGCACGGTCCGTCGGGCAGCACCATGGCGCTGGGGTAGGGCGGGCCGAAGTCGTACCGGTCGGCGATCTTGCGGGCCTCGTCGGTGCGGCCGCGGGCCAGCAGGGTGTCGATGAGCAGGCAGGCCGCGTCCCAGTGCACGGGCAGTCCGGAGCCGACACGGTCGGCGAGGCGGAGCCCTTCGCGGAGGAAGCCCTCGGCCTCGGCGAGACGGCCGCGACGCCGGTGGACCATGCCGAGCAGCGTGTGGGCGAACGCCAGGTGGGCGCCGCTCCAACCGGAGATCTCAAAGGCCCGGACCGCCTCGCCGAAGAGGCTCTCCGCGCGGTCCAGCTGATCGACGAAGGTGTAGGTGATGCCGACCATGGTGGGCAGTTCGAAGCCCCACTCGGAGTCGGTCCAGCCGAGGCCCCGGGCGGGGCTGCCGTCGACCAGGGCGCGTTCGCAGAGGTCGACGATGAGCTGGGCGTTCTCGCCTCGCAGCATGGCGTCGAAGGCCCGCAGGGTGAGCAGCGCCCGCTCCCCGTTGTCGCGGCCCTTGAGGTGGTCGGCGTTGCGGGTGAGCCGCCGGGAGCGGGCCGGTCCGTCGTCCTCGGCGGCCTGCATGCCCTCCCACATGAAGTGGGCCGCCTGCAGGCGCATCAGCCCGGGGCCGGGCCCGGTGCGCGCGGCTTCGGCGGCCAGCGACAGCGCCGCGTCCTTGAGCTGGTTGTTGTGGGCGAGCGCGGCAGCGAGCCGGAAGGTGGCGTCGACCCGCAGCCCGTCGTCGAGCCCCGGCATGTCGAGGGCGGCGCGCAGGTACTGGACCGTCCTGGGCGGGGAGCTCAGCAAGGTCGCGCAGCCCAGTTAGTAGAGGAGGACAGCCCTGTCCTTGGGGCGCGGCGGCTCCTCCAGGGCCCGTTCCAGGCAGCGTCGAGCGGCTTCCGGCGCGCCGACGGCCAGATGCTGGCCGGCGGCCTCCCGTAGCTGCGCGACCAGTTCCTGGTCGTCGTCCGGGTGGACCTCCAGCAGGTGCCGGGAGGCCGCGGCGGCACCGAGACCGGCGCGGGTGATCGCCCAGGCGGCGCGCCCGTGCATGGCGGTGCGGGTGGCCGGCGGGATCGAGCGGTAGACGGCGGACGCGATCAGCGGGTGGACGAACTCCAGCGGGTCGAAGCCGCTGACGATACGGGCGTCGCGCAGCCGGGCCGTGCAGTCGGCGGCCTCCGCCGAGCTCATTCCGGCGAGGGTGGCGGCCAGTTCCTGGGAGATGTCGGTGCCGAGAACGGCCGCGGCCCAGGCGAACCGGTTGGCGTTCGTACCCAGCCGCTCCAGCCGGGCGACGAGCCCGCTGCCCCGTGCGGACGCGCCGAGTTCGCGCAGTTCGCCCGCGGATTCCTCCACCGGCGGCAGCTCGCGGTCCTGGACCTTGGCGACCAGCTCGACCGCCTCGTAGGGGTTGCCTCCGGTGACGGCCCACACCTCGCGGCAGAACGGGTCGTCGGCGTGCTCGCCGAGGCCCGCGCGGACCAGTACGGCGGTGGCGTCCGGGGTCAGGGCCCGCAGGGCGACCCGGGTCACCGTGCCCTGGCTGCCGCCTCGTTCGGCTTCCCGGTCGGCGATGTAGTTGGCGTTGCGTTCGGCCAGCTCCTGCGGGCGGTGGGCCTGCACCACCAGGACGGGCAGTTCGCCGAGGCGGGCGGTGAACGAGGCCAGCCAGGCGAGGGATTCGCCGTCCGCCCAGTGGGCGTCGTCCACGATGAGGAGCAACGGCCGGTGGCTGAGCCGGGATGCGAGCCGGCCGACGACGAAGTCCAGGCCGTCGCGCACACCCTGCGGATCGGGCTGCGGACCGCTCGGCTCGGCGAGACCCAGGGCCGGGGCGGTGATCTCGTACCAGTCACCGAACAGGGCCCGGGTCTCGTCGGGCGGGAACCGGTCGAGGGCGGGCTGCAGCAACTGCCGTACGACATGGAACGGTACGGAGGTGACGGTCTCGCCGCCCCGGGCGGACCACACGGTGCAGCGGTCGGCGGCCATCGCCTGGATCTCGGCGAGCAGCGCCGTCTTGCCGAGCCCCGCCTCTCCGCTGAAGACCAGGAGCCCGCCGACGGACTGCGCCCCGCACAGGGCGTCCACCGCCTCGGCAGCGGCGGCGAGTTCCGGTTCACGCTCGTACAACGGCCGGGACGGCTTCATGCCCACCCTTCCCACAGAGGCAGTCTTCTCGACGGTCGAGCCTAGTCGTGCGCGGGTGCTCGTCGACAGGGTTCGCACGATTCCTTGCAGGTGCGGGGCACAATCGAGTAGTGAACGAGACGCGCAGAGACCGTGATGCCGAGGGCCGGGCGCGCAATGCGCGCCCCCGCGACGGACTGGGCCGTCCCCTGCCGTACGGAGCACCGGGCGTCGATCGGCAGCCGGAGGGGATCGTCCGCACGCCACCGCAGACGCTCACGGAGGCGCAGCGGCTGTTGGACGCGGGGATGCCCTTCCATGCGCACGAGGTCTTCGAGGACGCCTGGAAGTCGGGTCCGGAGGACGAACGCGAGCTCTGGCGGGGGCTTGCCCAGCTCGCGGTGGGACTGACCCATTCCGCACGGGGCAACACCGCGGGCGGGGCGCGGCTGCTGCGCCGGGGCGCGGGGGCGCTCGTCCCCTTCGCCGGGTCCGCGCCGTACGGGATCGAGGTCGCCGGACTGTCCGACTGGGCGCGGGAGTTGGCGGCCAGGGTGGAGTCGGGTCCGACGGTGGACGCGGCGGCCGAGGCACCCCGCCTGCGCGGATAGCCCGAAGGCCGGTGCCGGGGCGGGCGAGCGAACGGCCGGGCGAGCGGAAGATCCGGGTCCGCGAACCCGGGGCCCGTACAGCTACTACGATCCGGCTCCATGAGCACTTCTGACCAGGATCAGGACCAGGACCAGCGCCGGGACGCCGACGTTCCGATAGCCGACACCGACACCGCCGACTCCGACACCGCCGCGGAGGCGGCTGATGCGGAGGGTGTCGCGCTCGACGCACCGGAAGGTCAGGGCGGGAAGAGACTCACCCCGCGCCAGGCCCGGCGCCTGCGGATCGTGCTCTCCGCGCTGGGCATGGCCGCGATGGCCGTCGTGCTCGCGCTGCGCATCGCGAGCCGTTCGTCGGTGCTCGTCGTCGGCGTATACGGACTCGCGCTCATCCTGTGCGGCGTGATGATCGAGTTGAGCAGGAACGGCCGCACCCGGCTGGCCAGCTGGCTGCTGGGAGCGGGACTGGTGGCCGCCGTGGGAACGGACTGGCTGTTGCTTCCCTGATCCCGGTCGCGAGCCTGACCTCGGTCCTGATCGTTTGATCGATTGAGGCCATCTCTGATCGATCCATTGACCCCCCTTGATCACTCGATCAGGATTCACGCATGAACGCCTCAGCTGGTGACCTTTTCGGACTCCCTCCGGAAGACCGCACGTCGAGCCGGTACACCGGATACACCCGCGCCCACTGGGAGGCGGCCGCCGACGGTCTGCTGAAGGCCGCCTGGAAGTGGGCCACGCCGGGGGGCGCCCGGCTCGACCTGCCCGGACCCCCGTCACACTCGGGGGTCCGCTCCGACGGCCTGGAGGGATACGCGCGGACGTTCCTGGCTGCCGGTTTCCGGGTCGCAGGGGCGGGCGGCAAGGACCCGAACGGTCTGCTGGAGCGGTACGCGGACGGGCTGGACGCCGGTACGCGGACGCCCGGCCGGGACGACGCGGAGTCCTGGCCGCTGATCCTCGACCACCATGTGCAGGGACAGCCCATGGTGGAGTCGGCGTCGGTGGCCCTCGGCCTGCGGCTCACCCGGCCCTGGCTGTGGGACCGGTTGACCTCCGACGTACAGGACCGGGCGGAGCAGTGGCTGCGGGGCGCGCTGCGGCATGTTCCGGCGGGCAACAACTGGTACCTCTTCCCGTACACCGTCGCCGGGTTCCTGGAGTCCGTGGGCCGGGGCGACGCGGAGACGGCCCGGGCCCGGGAGCGGGCGTCGGAGCTGCTGGAGCACTGGTACCGGGGCGACGGGTGGTACGCCGACGGGGACGGGCGCGCCTTCGACCACTACAACGGCTGGGCGCTGCACCTGTATCCGCTGCTGGACGCCCATCTGGCGCGCGACGAAGAGGAGTCGGCGCACCACGGGGCGCGGTTGCGGGAGCATCTGGAGAGCTTCTCGCTGATGTTCGGCGGCGACGGGGCCCCGCTGCACTTCGGGCGCTCGCTGACCTACCGCTTCGCGGCGAGCGCGGGGGTGGGTCTGGGCGCGGTGACCGGGCATACCCCGCTCACCCCGGGAGCTTCCCGGCGCGTCGTCAGCGGGTCTCTGCGGTACTTCCTGGAGCGCGGCGCGGTCGGGAACGACGGGCTGCTGAGCCTCGGCTGGCACGGTCCGCACGCGGCGACGCTGCAGACCTATTCCGGCCCCGCGTCCCCCTATTGGGCGTCGAAGGCTTTCGTGGCTCTTCTGGCCCCGGACGGGCATCCTTTGTGGGCGTCGCCGGAGGAGGCGGCTCCGAGCGAGGGTCCCGACCGGGTGCTGTCCGTTCCGGCGGCGGGCTTTCTGGTGCAGTCGACGGGGGCGGACGGCGTGGTGCGGCTGCACAACCACGGCAGCGACCATGTCCGCCCGGACGAGGGCGAGTCGGCGGCCGACGAGGACCCGCACTACGCGCGCCTCGCGTACTCCACCGTGACCGGGCCGACCTCGGCGGAGAACACGGCGGACAACCATCTGTCGGTGGTGGTCGGCGGGGGGCGCAGCGCCCGGCGGCGTATCCGTCCGCTGGGGTCCGGGCACGGTGACGGCTGGGGCTGGGCGGCCTCCTGGCATCTGCCGGTGTTCCCGGCGGGCCCGTCCACCGTCCCGGGGCTGCGGGTGGAGAGCGTGACCGTGGCGCGGGGCCGCCACGAACTGCGGGTGCACCGGGTGCTGGGCGCGCCGGACGGGGCGCGGGCCGAGCTGACGGGCTGGGCGACCGACCCGGAGGGCCCGGCGCGTTCGCTGCTGCGGGGACTGCACGGGTGGGAAGCGCCCGAGAGCGTACGGGCCCCGCAGGGAACGGCGTTCGCGCGCCGGGTGACCGTGCCCCGGCTCGGCGCCGAGGTGACCGGCACGGCTGTTCTGGTGGCCCTCGCCTCCCTCACCGCCGATCCGCAAGCCGCCCTGCCGGACGAGGCCGTGGACGCGACCGTGGACGGGGTGGTGGACCGGGTGGAGGTGGCCGGTGACACGGTCACCGTGCGCTGGGCGGAGGACGGGGCGCGGACGCGTATCGCCTTCGGCCGGGGCGCGGTGACGGCCGATCACGGGTAGGGGCTCCCCCGAGCCCTAGACGTCGGTGCGGATCACCACCACCAGGGTGCGGGGGCCGTGGACGCCCTCCACCCGCTCCAGTTCGATGTCGGAGGTGGCGGACGGCCCGCTGATGAGCGTCGTCGGCCGTTCGGGCGTCAGGCGTGCCACCGCCTCGGGCACCCCGGCCTCGACGGTGGAGAGGTCGACGACGCACACGTGCAGATCGGGGACGAGGGACAGCGCCCGGCGGCCCTGGCCGGACGAACCGTCCAGGAAGATCGTGCCGGTCTCGGCGCAGCCGGCGGCCGATGCCGTGACCACCGCGTCCAGGGTGTCGAGTTGGGCGGGCGAGACGTCGGGGTGGTCCTCCCGCACCTCGCCGTCGTACGCGGTGAGCCAGCGCGTGTCCAGCCCGGCCGGCACGCCGATGCGCCGCGCGCCGTGCTCCCGCAGGGCCTCGCCGATGACCTCGGCGGTGCGGTCCGCCGTACAGGGGTGCACGCGCGCCTTGTAGTCGAGGAGCCGGTCGGTGAAGAGGGCCAGGCGTTCGTCGTCGGGGAGGGTGCGGCCGGTGCGGTAGGCGCGCGGGACGCCGACGGCGGGTGCCGGGGCCAGGGCGAGGGCGTCGCGGATCCGGCCCAGGACGGTGTCGCGGGCGCTGCTCATGTCGCGTCCTCCTCGTTGGGGTCGCTGTCCCGGTCGGCCTGCTTGCCGTTCCCCTCGGTGCGGTCGCTGTTCTGTTCGCTCGCCGCTGCCCGCAGAGTGGCCCGGCCCTCGTCGGAGGCGAACCAGGAGCGGAAGGTCTCCCGGGGCGGGGCCGCGGTGTCGCGGCTGTCGCTCCAGCCGCTCAGCGGTGGCGGCAGCCGGGAGATGGTCCCGTCGCGCCCCGCGGCGACCCGGCCGAGGGCGGACGCCTTCTGTGCGGCGGTGTACAGGCGCGGGTGGCCCATCACGGCGGCGGCCGCCTTCATCGCCAGCTTCTCCGGGGTGATGCCGGTCTGTTCGGTGTGCTGGTGGCGCAGTTCCACCAGCAGCGAGGGGATGTCGATCTTGACCGGGCAGGCGTCGAAACAGGCACCGCAGAGGCTGGAGGCGTACGGCAGGGAGCTGTTGGGATCGTCCTTCGCCGCGTGCATGCCGGCCAGTTGCGGGGTGAGGACGGCGCCGATGGGCCCGGGGTAGGTCGATCCGTAGGCGTGGCCGCCGGTCCGCTCGTACACCGGGCAGACGTTGAGGCAGGCGGAGCAGCGGATGCAGTTGAGGGCCGCCCGTCCGACCGCGTCGGCGAGGGCGGCGGTGCGCCCGTTGTCGAGGAGGACCAGGTGGACGTCCTGTGGTCCGTCGCCGGGCGTCACTCCGGTCCACAGCGAGGTGTAGGGGTTCATCCGCTCCCCCGTCGAGGAGCGGGGCAGGAGCTGGAGGAAGACTTCCAGGTCCTGGTAGCGCGGGAGGACCTTCTCGATACCCATGACGGTGATGAGGGTGTCGGGCAGGGTCAGGCACATGCGGCCGTTGCCCTCGGACTCGACGACGGCCAGGGTGCCGGTCTCGGCGATGCCGAAGTTGGCGCCGGAGACGGCGACCTTCGTGGTCAGGAACTTCTCGCGGAGGTAGCCGCGCGCGGCGGCGGCGAGGTGGGCGGGGACATTGTCCAGGTCCGGGTCGACGCCGGGGATGTGGTCGAGGAAGATCTGCCGGATCTCGTCCCGGTTGCGGTGGATGGCGGGCACCAGGATGTGCGAGGGCTTGTCGTGGGCGAGCTGCACGATGAGTTCGGCGAGGTCGGTCTCGTACGGGGTGATACCGACGGACTCCAGATGTTCGTTGAGTCCGGTCTCCTGGGTGGCCATCGACTTGACCTTGATGACCTCGTGGCTGCCTGTGGCCCGCACGAGGCGGGCGACGATCGCGTTGGCCTCGGCGGCGTCGCGCGCCCAGTGGACGGTGCCGCCGCGCTCGGTGACCTTGCGCTCCAGTTGTTCGAGCAGTTCGGGGAGCCGGTTCATGGTGTCGGTCTTGATGGCCGAGCCGGCGTCGCGCAGGGCTTCCCAGTCGGGGAGTTCGCCGGTGACGTTCAGGCGTTTGGCGCGGATCGTGCCGGTGGCCCGTCCGAGGTTGCGGCGGAGCTGTTCGTTGCCCAGTTCGTCGTGGGCGGCTCGGGGGAAGGCACGGTCGCCGCGGAGGTTTCCGGTGCCGTACGGGGAACGGGGCGGGGGTGCGGGCATGCCGAGGAACGTGCTCATACGGAGGCCTCCGTCAGGACGTCGGGCGTGGTGCGGGTCGCGGCGAGGATCCGGGCGAGGTGCAGGGTGCGGGTGCCGGACCGGATCCGGGAGAGCCCGCCGTCGATGTGCATCAGGCAGGAGGAGTCCCCGGCGGTGCACACCTCGGCCCCGGTGGCCGTGATGTTGTCCGTCTTGTCGTGGAGCATCGCGGTGGACGTCTCGGCGTTCTTGAGCGCGAAGGTGCCGCCGAAGCCGCAGCAGGAGTCGGCGCCGGGCAGCTCGACGAGGTCGATGCCCTCGACCGCGCGCAGGAGTTGGAGCGGTTTGTCGCCGACGCGGAGCATGCGCAGGGAGTGGCAGGTGGGGTGGTACGTCACCCGGTGCGGGAAGTACGCGCCGACCCGGGTGACGCCGAGGACGTCCACGAGGAGTTCGGAGAGTTCGTACGTCTTCGCGGCGACGGCGTCCACTCCGGCCCGGAGTGCGGCGTCCCCGTAGCGGTCGGCGACGATCCGGTGCTGGTGCCGGACGGAACCGGCGCACGAGCCCGACGGCATCACGACCGCCTCGATCGAGGCGTCACCGAACCCGTCCGCGAAGTTGCGCACCAGGGGCACGGGTTCACGCTGGTAACCGGTGTTGATGTGCATCTGCCCGCAGCAGGTCTGTCCCGGCGGGAACACCACGTCGTGGCCCAGGCGCGTGAGCAGGATCGCGGTTGCCTTCACCGCGTCGGGGAAGAGCGTGTCTCCCAGACAGGTGGCGAAGAGTCCGATGCGCATGGGGCCTCCCCGGTCGGGTGCGCCGCGGCGGCCGGTGGTGTGTGAGCTGGTGCTTGCCCGCCGCGTTTCACTACGAGGTTTCTATGGTCGGACCATACTAGGCGCAGGCCGCTGAAGGGAACGTCCAGCGACGCGCGGCATGGGCGGGAGCCGTCCGGGGCCCGGGCCGGGCAGCCTCGGGCCCTCTAAGGGGCGGTGGGGCCGGTAGGGCCGGTAGGGCCGGTAGGGCCGGTGGGGCCTTCCACCAACGTCCCGTGCAGCCCGCGGATATGCCACTCCACCAGGTCGGCGGCTTCCGGGCCGCTCCCTTCCCGTACAAGGGTGAGAAGCGTCCGGTGTTCGGCGTTGAGGGCGCGGGCGGTGGCCGGCCAGTCCTCGGCAGCTTCCAGCGCACGCAGGATCAGCGGCCGCACGGACTCGCGTACGGCGGAGGTCAGTGTCGACGTCAGGGCGTTGCCGGAACTGCGGGCGATGAGCACGTGGAAGCGGGTGTCCAGATCGTTGAAGGCGCTCACGCCGATCCCCGGTTCCGCCATCCCCGCCACCAGTTCCTCCGCCTCGTCGAGGTCCTCGTCCGGCGCGTGGCAGGCGGCACCCTCGAAGCTGGACCGCTCCAGGACCACCCGGGCCTCCAGAACGTCGTGGAGGCTGTAGCTGCCGAGGGCGAAGTGCAGGCGGAGCAGTCGGCCCAGGGCGTCGTCCGGGTTGCGCACGATCCGGGCCCCGGCATCGGGTCCCCGGCCGGGCTGGGCCACCAGGACGCCGATGGTCTCCAGCACCCGCAGCGCCTCGCGCAGGGCGGAGCGGCTGACGCCGAGCACCGGGGCCAGTTCCCGTTCGGGCGGCAGCCGGTCACCGGCCCGGAGCTCTCCGGCGAAGACCCGTTCCTCGATGCTGCGGAGCACGAGCTCATGGGTGCGGGACTGCTGCACGGGCTGCCATTCGACGGGCATCCGTCACTCCCTGCCTCGGCCGGATCCGGACATGCAGCCTATGTCACACGGCGCATGTGGTCGGACCACAGAACCGGCGGAAGCCGAGGTCCCCTCAGCGGGAGCTGAGGGGAGAGGGCGCGCTATCGCGTACTGGAGATGTCCCGCCCGTGCAGGCGCCCGCGCTGCGGGTCGAAGAGGTGGGCCGCCGCTCCGGCCACGACCAGGCCCCCGGCGATCAGGAGACCGTGGCCCATGGCGATGCCCATGCCCAGGGCGGCGAGTCCGACGGCGAGCCACAGCCAGGCGTTGCGGCGGCGGTACTCGCGCGGGGAGCGCGGGGTCCCGTCGGACATCGCCTCGGCGAACCCGGGATCGTCGTGACGCAGCTGCTCCTCTAGATCGCGCAGCCGCTCGTCGTACGTGGGCATGGTGTCTCCCTCCCGGTACGGAAACCTTTCGGCTCCTCACAGACCCGGTCCCCGCGGTGCGGCACGGGGCAGGGCCCCCGGGGCCCTGGACCTCATGGTCGTCGGGGAGGGCCTTGGGAGGCCATCAGGGACAGCACCCATATCCGGGGGTGCGCACCATGCAGACGAGGACGGACGCCCCGCCGGGGACGGCCAACGGCGCGCCCGGCCGGCAGCACCGCCGCGCGACCGCAGGTGCCGTGGCCGGGCCACTGCATCCGCCCCCGCCGCAGCGGCGATAGTGGAGGCTGTCAGCGCGACCTTACGACCCGACCCTCCGAAGGAGCCGTTCGACCTTGTCCCTGTTCTGGCGGATCTTCCTGCTCAACGCCGCCGTGCTGGTCGCGGCCGGCGCCCTGCTGCTGCTCGGGCCGATCACCGTCTCGACCCCGGTCCTGCTGACCGAGGCCATGATCCTGACCGGCGGTATCGCGTTCATGCTCGCGGCCAACGCGGCCCTGCTCCGGCTCGGCCTCTTCCCGCTCCAACGGGTCACCCGGGCGATGACGACCACCGATCTGCTGCGTCCGAGCCCGCGCCCCGAGGTCGCGGGGCACGGGGAGATCGCCGCGTTGATCGAGACGTTCAACACGATGCTGGACCGGCTGGAGGCCGAGCGTGCCACCAGCAGTGCCCGTGCTCTCTCCGCCCAGGAGGCCGAGCGCCGCCGCGTGGCGCAGGAGCTGCACGACGAGGTCGGGCAGACGCTGACCGCCGTACTGCTGGAGCTGAAGCGGGTCGCCGACCACGCCCCGGAGCCGCTGCGCGGGGAGTTGCGGCAGGTCCAGGAGATCACCCGGGGGTCGCTCGACGAGATCCGCCGGATCGCACGCCGGCTGCGGCCGGGAGTGCTGGAGGAGCTGGGCCTGGTGAGCGCGTTGACGGCGCTGATCACCGAGACCCCGACGCCGGACGGGCTGACGATCCGCCGCCGGATGGAGAAGGACCTGCCGGAGCTGGGTGCGGAGGCCGAGCTGGTCGTCTACCGGATCGCGCAGGAAGCCCTCACGAACACGGTCCGGCACGCCCGCGCCACTTACCTCGAACTCTCGCTGCGGCGCAGTCCGGGCGGGGTTGAGCTGCTCATCCGCGACGACGGCCGCGGTCTCGGTGACGCCCTCGAGGGGGCCGGCCTGCGCGGTATGCGCGAACGCGCCCTGCTGATCGGCGCCGAGGTCTCCCTCGGCTCCGGGCCGCAGGGCGGCACCGAAGTACGTCTCGATGTGCCCGTCCCGAACGGAAGCAACGGAAGCAACGGAAGCAAGTGACCATGCCCACCTCACCGTCCATCGCCACGCCCGCCAGAGACGCAGCCACCCCGACCCGCATCCTGCTGGCGGACGACCACGCCCTCGTCCGTCGCGGAGTCCGGCTGATCCTCGACGGCGAACCGGACCTGACGGTCGTCGCCGAGGCCGGCGACGGTGCCGAGGCCATCGAGATGGCCCGCAGCGAACAGCCCGACCTGGTCATCCTGGACATCGCGATGCCCCGCCTCACCGGCCTCCAGGCGGCGCGCGAGCTCTCCCGGGTCATGCCGGGCCTGCGCATCCTGATGCTCACGATGTACGACAACGAGCAGTACTTCTTCGAGGCGTTGAAGGCGGGGGCCGCCGGGTACGTCCTCAAGTCGGTCGCGGACCGGGACCTGGTGGAGGCCTGCCGGGCGGCGATGCGCGACGAGCCGTTCCTCTACCCGGGCGCGGTGACGGCGCTCATCCGCAACTTCCTCGACCGGACGAAGGACGGCGAGGACCTGCCGGCGCGGGCCATCACGGAGCGCGAGGAGGAGATCCTCAAGCTGGTCGCCGAGGGCCACTCCTCGAAGGAGATCGCCGAGCTGCTCGTCATCAGCGTCAAGACGGTGGAGCGGCACCGCGCCAATCTGCTCCAGAAACTCGGCCTCAGGGACCGTCTGGAGCTCACCCGCTACGCGATCAGGGCCGGACTGATCGAGCCCTGACCGGACCGGCGGCCGGGCGGGCGCGCGATACTCGTACAGGCGCGCGCACGTGAGCCCCGTGCGAGCACATGCGGTCGGTTCATGTGATTCTCACCCGATCCGCATAAGGTGCCCCCGTGACCCAGATGACCCCGCCCGGCTGGCATCCAGACCCCGGGCACTCAGGCAAAGGCCCCGCTCAGGAACGCTGGTGGGACGGAGCGCAGTGGACCGGCCATGTCCGCGCGTCGCCCGGAGCGGCACGCCGTCGCGGGATCCGCATCGGCGTCGGTGTGACGGTCGGCGTGGTGGTCCTCGCCGCCATCGGGGGCGGCGTGTATCTGCTGGGCGAGGACCGCGGCGGCGGCCGGCCGGACACCGCGGCCTCCTCGCCGTCCGACGCCCCCGAACTGCCGGGCGCGCCGGACGGCGGCGACAAGGACGGCGAGGGGAACGGCGAAGGCAAGGGGCCGGAGCAGCAGCTCCCGCCGACCGAGCCGGGCTTCGCCACCGACCTGGCCGGCGGAATCAGCCTGCCGGTGCCCAAGGGGTGGAAGGGAACATCCGGAGCGGTCGGCGCCGGACTGACGACGGGTGAGCACGCGTGCCCCGGCGACACCGCCGAGACCTGTGTGCGCGGCGGTGTGTTCTCCGCCCCGGCGGCTGCCATGAAGCTCACCGCGGGGACTCCGGAGGAGGCGGCGAAGAAGGACATCACCGTCAACGCCAAGGAGTCCTACGGCGGCAAGAGCTACGGGAAGATCACCTCGCACGAGGAGCTGAAGTCCGAGGCCGTCACGGTGGCGGGCGGCAAGGGCTACGTCGTGCGCTGGAAGGTGGTGACGGAGAAGGGCGACGACGGTTACGTGGAATCGCTGGTGTTCCCCTCCCCCGTCTCCAAGAACATGCTCGTCGTGGTCCGGTCCGGGTTCGACATCAACAAGGACGCGCCGAAGCTGTCCGTCCTGGACGAGATCACGGGCGGGATCAAGGCCGCGTCCGTCGGCGAAGGTGGCACCGGCGACGAGGTCTGACCCGGACACCGCATCACCCGCGCGGAGCGGACGACGGCGGGGCCCGGACCGTTTCCGGTCCGGGCCCCGCCGTTCCGGTCCTCAGCCGGTGACCGTGGCGGGGTCGCTGACCCCGGTGGTCCCCGTCTCGACATGGCCGGCGAAGCGGCGCAGGAAGACGGGGTCGCCCTCGGCCGTGACGGACACGTCGTACCAGCGCTTGCCGGCCCGCAGGTCGATCGTGCGCGACACCGTGGCGCCGGGCCGGACGGTGACCGTCTGCTCCGCTCCCCCGTAGGCGGCGGCGCCGGCGAGCGTGAGCCGGACCTCGGTGTCACCGGGGTTGGTGAGGGTCAGGTCGAGGTTGCCGCTCCCGTCGTTGTGCCGGGCGGTGACCTCGGGACCGGCGGTCGAACCCGGGCTCCTGAACGTACGGAGGAATCCGTTCGGGCCGTGGACGGTGAGGTCGTGGGTGCCGCCGGAGTACGCGGAGTTCCAGGCGTCCGCGACCGTCCTGCCCGCCTCGGCGGTGTACGTCCACGGGGCGTCGGTGCGGTTGCCGGAGGTGACGTAGAACTGCGCGCCGGCCGCCGTCCCCGGGCTGAAGGTGAGAGCGATCTTTCCGGTGCCCGTGTCGACGGCCCCGTCGACGTACGGGGCGTACGGCAGCGGCCGGGTGGGGCGGCTGCCCGGCTCCTGCTTCGGCATCGAGCCGACGGCGGGCGGGGTGGGCCGGTAGTCGGGGTGCCGTTCGCGGTCCGGCGGCTCGTAGGCGTCGGTGTCCGGCAGGTCGCCGGGGGCGGGCTCCGTGGACGCGAAGTCGAAGGCGGAGGTCAGATCGCCGCAGACGGCCCGCCGCCACGGTGAGATGTTCGGCTCGCGCACCCCGAAGCGCTGCTCCATGAAGCGGAGCACCGAGGTGTGGTCGAAGGTCTCGGAGCAGACGTAACCGCCGGTGCTCCACGGCGAGACGACCAGCATCGGGACGCGCGGCCCGAGCCCGTAGACGCCGGGGCCGTACGAGGAGCCGCCCGCGTACACCTCGCTGGAGGTGTCGGCCGTGGACAGGCCCTGGTTCGCGGACGTCGGCGGGTAGGGCGGTACGACGTGGTCGAAGAAGCCGTCGTTCTCGTCGTAGGTGATGAACAGGGCGGTACGGCTCCACACCTCCGGGTCGGACGTCAGCGCGTCCAGGAGGCGGGCGATGTACCAGGCGCCGTAGTTGGAGGGGAAGTTGGAGTGCTCGGTGAAGGCCTCCGGGGCGGCGACCCAGGAGATCTGCGGCAGCTTCCCGTTCTTGACGTCGGCGGCGATCCCGTCGAAGTAGTCGTCACCGGCGGCCACGTTCGTCCCCGTACGCGCCTTGTCGTACAGCGGGTTGCCGGGCTGGGCGTTGCGGTACTTGTCGAAGTACAGCAGCGAGTTGTCGCCGTAGTTGCCCCGGTAGGCGTCGTCGATCCAGCCCCAGCCGCCGGGGCCGTCCAGGCCGTCACCGATGTCCTGGTAGATCTTCCAGGAGATCCCGGCCTCCTCCAGCCGCTCGGGGTACGTGGTCCAGCCGTAGCCCTTCTCCTCGTTGCCGAGGACGGGCCCGCCGCCCGTGCCGTCGTTGCCGGTGTGACCGGACCAGAGGTAGTAGCGGTTGGGGTCGGTGGCCCCGATGAACGAGCAGTGGTAGGCGTCGCAGACGGTGAAGCGGTCGGCGAGCGCGTAGTGGAACGGGATGTCGTCCCGGGTCAGATAGGCCATCGTCGTCGGCGTCTTGGCCGGGATCCAACGGTCGTAACGCCCGTCGTTGTACGCCTGGTGGCCGCCCGCCCAGTCGTGGTTGAGGCCCTGGAGGAACTGCATCCCCAGGTCGTCGGCGGTCGGGTGGAACGGCAGGGTCTCCTTGCCCGCCGCATCGGCCTGGTGCCAGACGGACTTCCCGCTCGGCAGTGTCACGGGCCGCGGGTCGCCGAACCCCCGGACGCCTTTCAACGCGCCGAAGTAGTGGTCGAAGGAACGGTTCTCCTGCATCAGGACGACGATGTGCTCGACATCCTTGATCGTCCCGGAGGCGCGGTGGGCGGGGATGGCGGCGGCGCGGTCGATGCTGCCCGACAGGGCGGCGAATCCCGCCGTCGCACCGGCTATCTGGAAGAAGCGGCGCCGATTCATATCTGCCATGAGTGAGGGGCCTCTTGGAGTGTGGGGAACAGAAGCGAACAGGATGTTCCAAGAGAATCGAACAGAACGGAAGAGGCCGTGACGCATCGGTTAACGCCGGCGGTACGCCCGGCACGTGCGACGTCGCCTCACGACAACGTACGTGTGAGCCATGCCACTTCGCCGTTCTCCTCCATGGAGACGCGATCCCGCTGGAATCCGAGCTTCTCCAGCACCCGGAGCGACGGGGTGTTCCAGGTGCCGACGGTCGACCAGAGCCGCTTGCGCCCGGTCGCCGCAGCGGCTTCGAGTACGGCACCGGCCGCCTCGGTGGCGTAACCGCGCCCGTGCGCATGCCGGAACAGCTCGTACGCGATCTCGGGCTCCTCCAGGGTGGTGCGGCCGATGATCAGCCCGCAGTAGCCGATGAAGTCGCCCTCCTCGCGGCGCTGAAGGGGCAGCAGAGCGATCCCCGTGGTCTCCGTCGCGGCGAGGAACTCCGCGATGGACGTCCGGATGCGCTCCACCGGAGGCTTCCCGTTGCCGCGTTCGGCGAGGAGGTCACAGAATGCGGCGGCGTCGGATTCGGCCCACGGCCGGAGTATCAGGCGCTCGGTCTCCAGGTGGAACGGCATGGTCGTGTACGTGGTGGACATGGAACCCACTGTGGCCCATGGGCTCGTCGCGCCCTACGACCGGGCCCCCGTCACGAGCAGTTCCCGCAGGAGCCCCACGAGGAGATCGGGCTGCCCGACGAACGGGGAGTGGCCGGTCCCCCACTCACGCGCCTCGGTGCAGCGTGAGGCCATGGTCCTTTGCAGGGCGGGGTCGATGGCCCGGTCCTGCCCGCAGACGACGTAGGTGGAGGGGGTGTCCTTCCAGCTGTGGTGGTGCGGAACTCCTCGTCCGCAGCCGGGGGCTTGGGAGCGGAGGAGGCCGACCGCCCGGGCGGCGAGGGGTTCGGGGCAGTCGTCGTAGAGGACGTCGGCGGCCCGGTCGGGACGCAGACTGGTCGACCCGTCGGGCTCGGGCCTGATCGCGTCCCGGAGTTCCGCGGACGCCCCGCCCAGGGCGGCCGCGCTCTCCCCGGTGTCCAGGACGAAGGCCGCCAGATGGACCAGATGGCGTGCCCCGCGCACTCCGGTGATCACGGATCCGCCGTAGGAGTGCCCGAGCAGCAGCGGTGGCTCATGCAGCGCGTCGACGGCGGCCTGGACCGCCTCCGTGTCGGCCGCCAGCGAGCCTCGGTGGAGCTCGGGGACGATGGCTTCGACCCCTGAGGACCGCAGGCGTCGCGCCACCGCATCGAAGTGCTCGGGGCGGTGGTAGAGGCCGTGGACGATGACGACGGGCGGCAGTTGGCCCACCTCCTCGGGATCGATTTCGGCTGGTGATCATAAGCGTCGGTCCGACACGGCCCGCGATCGCGTGCCCGGCGGACCACCATGGTGTCCTCAGATGTACCTGCGCGGTGGAGGCCGCCCCAGCCGGAATCCGGGGGTCCGCGCCACTGACCTCGACAGCGGCCCCCGGCAGGATCTTCAGTACCCGAACCGGATGCCAAGGAGTGCTGATGACACCGAAGACGAGTACGTCGAAGCTGCGCAGGTGCCTGCTGGTCATAGCGGCGGCAGGCCTGGTGGGATCCGCCACCACCGTCGCCGCTGTGGCGAATCCTCCCGAGGAGACGCCAGGGCGGGGCAGCAAGGACAGGGCTCTGCAGAAGAGCCTCGACGCCTTGGTGAGCGAGGACAGGTTCCCCGCCGCCTTCGCGTGGGTCAGCAAGGACGGCCGTACCTCCTCGCCGGTCTCCGGGTCCGCGCGGCTCGGCGAACAGGCTCCGGTCCCGCACGACGGCTACGTACGGGCGGGCAGCAACACCAAGACGTTCACCGCGGTCGTGGTCCTGCAACTGGTGGCCGAGGGCAAGGTCGCTCTGGACGAGCCCATCGAGACATACCTGCCCGGAGTGGTACGCGGCGAGGGCATCGACGGCAGGAAGATCACCGTGAGGCAGCTGCTGCAGCACACCAGCGGCCTGCCCAACTACACCGAGCACATCGGCCTGGAGAACTTCGCGAAGATCCAGCACAAGTTCTTCCAGCCGCATGACCTGCTCACGGCCGCTCTGGCCCACCCGGCGGAATTCGCACCGGGCGCCAAGTGGAAGTACAGCAACACCAACTACCTGCTCGCGGGCATGCTGATCGAGAAGGTCACCGAACGGCCGGTGCAGGAGCAGATCACCGAGCGCGTGATCCGGAAGGCGGGGCTGCGCCACACCTCCTGGCCGCAGCCCGGGGACATGACCGTCCCCAAGCCTCACGCTCGCGGCTACGCCCTCAGCAGCCTGGAGAACGGCAAGGTCGTCGACGCCACGCGGATGGACCCCTCCTGGGGCGGAGCCGCCGGCCAGATGATCTCCACGCCGAGCGACCTCGCGAAGTTCGCCCGCCTGCTCCTCGACGGGAAGCTCCTCGCACCCGAGCAACTGGCCGAGATGCGCAGGACGGTCGACGCGCCCATCATGCCCGGATGGCGCTACGGCCTCGGCGTCTTCAGCATCCCGCTGAGCTGCGGCGGCGTGTACTGGGGGCACGGCGGCGACATCGACGGCTACGAGACCCGGGGCGGCGCCACCGACGACGGCCGCTCCGTCGGCCTGGCGGTGACCGCGCTCCCCGGGACCTTCAGCGACGCGGAGAAGAGCGCGAAGGCGGTCATGTCCGCGACGGACACCGCGTTCTGCAACTGAGGCGTCCGCCCGGGGGAAGGACGCCGGGTGATGTGGGCCGGCCCCCGCCATCCCTCAACAGCCTTCAGGGCATGTCCGGAGCGCCCGTCCGATCCGATCCGGCCCGGTCACGGCGGGGGCGCGCAAGGCACGGGTGAGGCGTGCGATGCCATGGCCGAGCAGCCAGGGCAGCACCGTCAGGCCGCCGACGTATCCCAGAAGGTGGTGGACGACGTCACGTGTGTGGCCGGGCCGGCCCCAGCTGTCCGTGGGCAGGGTCACCAGTGTCGCGGAGACCGCCACGGGGAGGAGTGGCAGCAGCCGCGGCCATCGACCGGGCCGCAGCGCGCACCACCCCATGCCTGCCATGACGAACGGCCCGAACGGGACCCACAGGACACCGGGATGACCAGCCGCGCCCACCACTCGTCCCCATAACCGAAGATCATCGGCACCGCCCCCCTGATCCCCGACCCACGGGCTCACCCCGGTATCCCTCCGGCGAACCCACCCCGGAGCGGTTTCTCCTGACGAGGCCACTCGGCGAGCTGCCTCAAAGAGGGGCGGTCACCGCGTACCGGCGGGCAGTACCCGACCTGTCCCCAGAAATGATCAAGGGCCGGTTTCGGATTGCTCCGAAACCGGCCCTGATCTACGACTGTCTCCAGTCGGGACGACAGGATTTGAACCTGCGACCCCTTGACCCCCAGTCAAGTGCGCTACCAAGCTGCGCCACGTCCCGTTGCCCGCCTGACCTGGGGTTTCCCCTGACCGAACGCGCATGAGAACAATACCGCACTCCGGCAGGTGGTCACCAACACCATTCCCCTCTTGACCTCAACCATGGTTGATGTTGAACGCTCGGGGTCATGACCAACACGACAGCCGCACCGGCCCCCGACCGCCAGGCCGCACCCGCGCCCGTACCCTCGCCCGACTTCCGGGATCTGCCCCGGCTGATCGCGCTGATGACCGGCGCGGAGAAGCACGCCCCCGCCGCCCACTCCACGCTCGACGCCCTGTGGGTCCTCTACGACCGGGTGCTCCGGGTCACACCGGACACGGTCGACGATCCCGGGCGCGACCGCTTCCTGCTGTCCAAGGGGCACGGGCCGATGGCCTACTACGCCGTCCTCGCCGCGCACGGCTTCTTCGACAAGGCACTGCTGCCCGGCTTCGGGTCGTACGACTCACCGCTCGGCCACCACCCCGACCGGCTGCTGGTGCCGGGGGCGGAGATCGGCAGCGGCTCCCTGGGACACGGGCTGCCGCTCGCCGTCGGGACGGTGCTGGGGCTACGCGCCCAGGGCCTCACCGATCCCCGGGTCTGGGTCCTGATCGGCGACGCCGAGCTGGACGAGGGCAGCAACCACGAGGCCATCGCCCACGCGGGCCCTGCCGGACTCGAACAGCTGCACACCCTCGTGATCGACAACGCGTCCGCCACCCACGGCTGGCCCGGCGGGATCGCTTCCCGCTTCGCGTCCGCCGGATGGGACGCGGTGACCGTGGAAGGCCGCGACCACGAGGCCCTGTACGAGGCGTTCACCACACCCCACCCGGGCAGGCCGCTGGCCGTCGTCGCCCGCGTCGAACCCAAGAACTGACCGCAGCAGACCGAGAACCCGGGAGGGCCCCTTCATGGACACCATGCGTGACCGATTCATCAGCACCGCCTCGCAGCTCCTGGACGAGGAGCCACGGCTGGCCGTCGTGCTCGCCGACATCAGCGCCGACGGCTTCGCCCCGGCCCGGCGCTCCCACCCGGACAGGGTGATCAACGTGGGCATCCGGGAACAGCTGCTGGTCGGAGCCGGTGCCGGCATGGCACTGACGGGCATGCGGCCGATCGTGCACACCTTCGCCAGCTTCCTGGTCGAGCGCCCGTTCGAGCAGGTCAAGCTGGACTTCGGGCACCAGGACGTCGGCGGCATCCTGGTGAGCGCCGCCGGCTCGTACGACTGGCCGGCCGGGGGCTTCACCCATATGGCACCCGGCGATGTCGCCCTTCTCGACACGCTGGACGGCTGGACGGTGCACGTGCCGGGCCATCCGGACGAGGCCGAGGCCCTGCTGCGGGAGGCGGCCACCGGCGACGACCGGGTGTACGTACGGCTTTCACTCCAGGAGAACCGGCAGGCGCGGCCGGTGAGCGGTGGTTCCGGATTCTCCGTGGTGCGCGAGGGGCGGCGCGGGACCGTGATCGCCGTCGGCCCCATGCTCGACAACGTCCTCGCCGCCACCGAGGGGCTGGACG
This sequence comes from Streptomyces globisporus, assembly GCA_014649555.1. Lineage (GTDB taxonomy): Bacteria > Actinomycetota > Actinomycetes > Streptomycetales > Streptomycetaceae > Streptomyces > Streptomyces globisporus. The sequence continues at coordinate 272,815 of BMTG01000002.1, forward strand.
TCACCGTGCTGTACGCGACGACGGTGCGGCCCTTCGACGCGGAAGGGGTGCGGCGGGCCGCCGGAGCGGCCACGAACGCGGACGTGGTGGTCGTGGAGCCGTATCTCGCGGGCACCTCCTCCGCCGCCGCGGGCGAGGCGCTCATGGATCTCCCCCACCGGGTGCTCGGGCTGGGCGTGGGCCGTGCCGAGCTGCGGCGGTACGGGCAGATGGAGGAGCACCTCACGACTCACGGGCTGGACCCGCAGGGCCTGAGGGAGCGGATCACCGGATTCCTGCGCCCCTGACCGGCGCATGTTCCCGGGGAAACTCCGACGGCCTGCCGCCGCGCTCAGCCGCCCTCCTCCCCCGGCGCGTCCGGTTCCGAGGCAGCCAGCTCCGGATGCGCGGCCGCCAGCCGTCGCGGGGCGACCTGCCGCCAGGAGTCCGCGAGGATGGCGGCCAGCTCGCCCGCGTCCTCCAGCGCCGCCAGCCGGACGCGCATCCACGCGTAGTGGTCGTCGTGCCCCTCGCGGACGAAGAACTTCTCCGGCTCGGCGGCGATCAGCTCGGCACGGTCCTCCCGGGGGCACTTCACGCCCATCGACGTCTCGTCGTCGCCGAGCGAGGCGAAGATCTTGCCCGCCACCCGGAAGGTGGGCTGCCCCCAGGCGAGCTTCTCGGTGGTGTCGGGCAGGGAGAGCGCGGCCGAGCGGACGTCGGCGGCGGTGATCGTGGCGTCGGCGGTCATCCCGGACTCCGTTTCGAGGGACCCGGCGATGCGCTGCCGGGATTAGACCGTAACGCCGGGCGCCGACATCCACCCGCGACCGGCCCCGCACCCAGCGCCCCGCGGCCGCAGCCCATGACCGCGACCTCGCGCCCCGCGCCCCGGGCGGCGCAGTGGACCCTGCAGACCCATTGACCGCGTCGGAGAGCTGAACCTACTCTGAACGGCGTACTTCAGAAAGCGCTTTCTATACACCCTACAGTCGGCTTCTACCGCACAGGGAGCGCCCCATGAGACGCCGTTCGTTACGCCGGGCCGGCCGCGTCGGCCGATCCCCCGGCGGCCCGTCCCCCCTCATCGCCGTCACCTCGCTCCTGGCGCTGGTCCTCGCCCTGCTGGTGGCGTCGCCGACCGGCGCGCAGGCAGCCGACGCGTACCGGGTGCTCGTCTACTCCGAGGTCACCAACTCCGACCACCCCTCGATCCCGGCGGGCGTCGAGGCCATCGAGAAGCTCGGGGCCGAGCACGGTTTCGTGGTGGAGGCCACCGCCGACTCCTCGGTCTTCAACGACGCGGACCTCGGCCGCTTCCAGGCCGTCGTCTTCAACAACACCAACTCCACACCGGAGACGGGTGACTTGCTGAACGCGGAGGAGCGGGCCGCTCTCCAGCGGTACATCCGGGCGGGCGGCGGCTGGGTCGGGCTGCACTCCGCGTCCGCGAGTGAGCGGGACTGGGAGTGGTACGAGGGCCTGGTCGGCGCGATCTTCGACAAGCACCCCACCCCGCAGACCGGCCGGATCAAGGTCCTCGACCACGCGCACCCTTCGACCCAGCACCTTCCCGACCTCTGGGAGCGCCAGGAGGAGTGGTACAACTGGCGCACCAACCCCACGTCCAAGGTGCACACCCTCGCCCAGATCAAGGTGCGCGACGGCATCGACGGGCTCGACGAGGGCGTCGACCACCCGTTCTCCTGGTGCCAGAACTACGACGGGGGCCGGTCCTGGTTCACGGCGGGCGGGCACGACAAGGCGGCCTTCCAGGAGGAGGCGTTCGTCCAGCACCTGCTCGGCGGCATCCAGTGGGCGGCCGGTGCGGCGGAGGGCGACTGCACCGCGACGCGCACCGGTTCGTTCCAGCGGACCCCGCTGGCCACGAGCGATCTGGCCGACCCGTTCGAGCTGGCCGTCGCCCCCGACCGCCGGGTGTTCTTCGCCCAGCGGACCGGGAAGCTGAAGGTGATCGACCAGGAGACGATGAAGGTCTCCACCGCGCTGGACTTCGCGTACACCCCGGAGATGACCAGCCAGTCGGACGGCCTGCTGGGGCTGACGCTCGACCCCGGATTCGCCGAGAACAACTGGCTGTATCTGCTCTACTCCGACAAGGTGGAGAAGCGGCTGAACCTGTCCCGCTTCACCGCCGACGGCAGCACCGTCGATCCGGCCTCCGAGAAGCGGCTGCTGACCGTGCCGACGCTGCGCGGCGAGGGGCGGGCCAACTCCCACATGGCCGGTTCACTCGCCTTCGACAAGGACGGCAACCTGTACGCGGCGACCGGCGACAACACCGACCCGTTCGCCTCGGACGGCTTCACGCCGATCGACGAGGGCGAGGGCCGTCGCGCCTGGGACGCGCAGATGACCGCCGGCAACACCAACGACCTGCGGGGCAAGGTCCTGCGGATCACCCCCGAGGACGACGGGACGTACTCCGTCCCCGAGGGGAACCTCTTCGCCCCGGGTACGGAGAAGACCAGGCCCGAGATCTACGCGATGGGCATGCGGAACCCGTTCCGGATCACCACCGACCCGATCAGCGGGGCCCTGATGGTCGCGGACTACGGCCCCGACGCCCGCGAGGCGAAGGCGGACCGGGGCCCTGAGGGCACGGTCGAGTACACCCGTATCACCGAGGCGGGCAACTTCGGCTGGCCGTACTGCATCGGCGACAACACCCCCTTCAACGACTACGACTTCGCCACGAAGACGTCCGGCGCGAAGTTCGACTGCGGGGCGCTGGTCAACGACTCGCCGAACAACACCGGGCTGCGGGAGCTGCCGCCGGCCCAGCCCGCCACGGTCTGGTACGCGTACTCCGCGTCGCCCGAGTTCCCGGAGGTGGGCACCGGGGGCGGTGGTCCGATGGGCGGTCCGGTCTACGACCACGACCCGGACAACACCTACCGCACCAAGTTCCCCGAATACTTCGAGGGCAAGGCGTTCAACTACGAGCTGACCCGGCGCTGGTTCAAGACGTTCTCCTACCAGAGCGAGGACCAGACGTTCACCGACCCCCGGTTCGACCCGGTGAAGGCGGGTGACCTCCAGTCGGTCAACGGCATCTTCGAGGACATGGAGTGGAACCAGCCCTTCGACGCGGACTTCGGTCCCGACGGGGCTCTGTACGTCATCGACTTCGGCCTCGGCAGTGGTACCGGCCGGGGCGGCAGCAACGAGGGCGCGGGGATCTACCGGATCGACTACGTGGGCGACGGCCGGCTGCCCGACGCCAAGATCTCCGTCGACCGGGACAGCGGACCGGACCCGTTGACCGTGAAGTTCTCCAGCGAGGGTTCGGGCCTGCCCGGTGATCAACCGGTCACCTATGCCTGGGACTTCGACGGCGACGGCACCACGGACTCCACCGAGGCCGCCCCCTCGCACACGTACACCGCGAAGGGGCTGCACACCGCTCGGCTCACCGTGACCGGCCCCGACGAGCTGACGGCGCTCGCGGTGCAGGACATCACGGTGGGCAACACCCGGCCCGAGGTGACGATCCAACAGCCGCCGGACGGCGGGATGTTCAACTTCGCGGACACGATCCCCTTCACGGTGAAGGTGACCGACGCGGAGGACGACGAACCCGGGCCGATCGACTGCTCGCGTGTCGTGGTGCAGTCGCAGCTCGGCCATGACACCCATCTGCATCCGCTGGACAACTACACCGGCTGCACAGGTGAGATCGTCACGGACGCCGGGGACAGCCACGGCCCGGGGCAGAACCTCTACTACGGGATCACCGCCCAGTACGAGGACAAGGGAGCCCCGGACGCACCGGCGTTGACCGGCTCCACCTCGCTGACGCTGCGCACCTCCTTCCGCGAGGCCGAGCACCGCACGACGACCGGTGGTGCGGGCGGCGGTGCGGACATCGGGAGCCGGGCCGACGCGTCCGGCGGGAAGCGGCTGATCGAGATCGAGGACGGCGACTGGGTCGGCTTCGACCCGGTGAACCTCAAGAATGTCGACTCGGTGACGGTCGGCGCGTCCTCCGGCGGGCTCGGCGGCACGGTGGAGTTCCGGGGCGGCTCCCCCACCGGTGAGCTGCTGGGCTCGGTGGAGATCCCCAAAACGGGCGGCTACGACAAGCTGATCTCCCCGACGACGGAGCTGAAGGACCCGGGCGGCTCGACCACGCTGTACGCGGTCTTCACCAACCCGGACTGGGGTCCCGACAAGGCCGATCTGCTCTCGGTCGACTGGCTGCACTTCAACGGCTCGGGCGTGGAGAAGGAGGGTGGGACGACGGTGGCGGTGAAGGCCGAACCGGCGTCCGGTACCGCGCCGTTCGCTGTCTCCCTGAGCAGCACGGTCGAGCCCGCCGAGGGCCGCACGATCGCCTCGTACCACTGGGACTTCGGCGACAACGTGAAGCCGTCCGGTACCGAGGGGCCGACGGCGACGCACACCTACGACCGCAAGGGCGCCTACACGGCACATCTGACGATCACCGACAACAAGGGCGACACGACCACCGGCGCCGTCCGCATAGACGTGAAGTGAATCGACGCGAAGTGAGGAGTCCCGTGGGAGCACAGCACGCGAACGGAGCCCGAAGAGCCTTTCTCGGTACGGCGTTGGGGGCGGTGGCCGCCGTCGGCCTCGGCGCGGCACCGGCTTCCGCGACGGCCGGGCGGGGCTGCCGCCGGATCCCGCCGTCGGGGATCGGCATGCACCTGTACACCATGCGAACCCCGCTGGCGGCGGACTTCGCGGGGACGCTGGAGCAGCTCGCTGAGATCGGGTTCGCGACGGTCGGCGTGAGTGGCCGGCACGGCAACTCCCCCGCCGCGATCCGGCAGATGCTGGACCGGACCCGGCTCAAGGCGGTGCTGGAGCATGTCGGCTACGACATCGTGACCGGCTCGGGGCTGCCGCAGGCACTGGAGGACGTCCACACGCTGGGCGGTCAGTGGATCGTGGTGCCGAGCCTGCCCGGTTCGCTGCACTCGCCGGACGGATACCGGGAGGTGGCACGGCAGTTCAACCGGGCGGGCCTGGCCGCCCGGGCGTCCGGGCTCAAGCTGCTCTACCACAATCACGGCAGCGACCACGAGGTGGTGGACGGTGTCAGCCTGTACGACATCCTGCTGAACGAGACCGATCCGGAGCTGGTCGGCTTCGAGCTGGATCTGTACTGGGCGGCCGACGGCGGCTCCTCCGACCCGGGCGACCTGTTCGTCCGGCACCGGGGGCGCTTCCCCGCCCTCCATGTGAAGGACATGGCGCCCAACGGGGACTTCGCGGACGTCGGGTCGGGGATCCTGGACTTCCCGGCGATGTTCGACACCGCGCGGCAGGGCGGGGTGAAGCAGTGGCTGGTGGAGCACGACGCCCCGGCCGATCCGTTCGCCTCGGCGCGGGCCAGCTACCGGTATCTGTCCCGGCTGCGCTACTGAGCTGTCGTAGCAGCGGTCCGGCCCCGGGTGTGCGGTACGGCGCCCGGGGCCGGACCGCGTCTCAGCGGCGGGCGGCGAGGAACTCCCCGTACCAGGCGAGGGTGGCGTCCAGTGCCGTCTCCAGCGGGGTGGGGGTGAGTCCGTAGGCCTTCTCGATGGCGGAGGAGTCGAGGATCTGCGGTTCGGTGTGCTGGTAGAACATCTCGGCGTACTCCGCCATGAAGGTCTCGTCGAACGGGCCGAAGGGGCGCGGTTCGGCGACGACGGTGACGTCGATGGGCCGGCCGGTGCGTTGCTCGACGAGGGCGAGGATCTCCCGGGTGGTGCGGGCCGGTGCGGTGGGCAGGTGCCAGACGCGGCCGTCGGCGTCCGGATTCTCGCCGAGGGTGGCGAGGCCGGCCGCGACGTCCTCGATGTACGTGTAGCTGTGCGGCAGGTCGATGTCGCCGAGCGCGGGCACGGGCCGCCCGGTGAGCGCGGCCGGGAAGACGGCCCCGCCCAGCGTGGAGTTGAGGACCCCGGGCCCGACGAAGTCGGCGGAGCGCCCGAGGACGACGGGGAGCCGGCCCTCGCGGTGGGCGGCGAGATAGCGGGCGTCCAGCTCGGCCCGCATCCGGCCCTTGCGGGTGGTGGCGTTCCACGGGGAGTCCTCGGTCATCACCGCGCCGTGCGTCTCCCCGTACGGGTAGAGCGTGTCGAGCACCACGAGCCGTGCGCCTTTCGCCTCGGCGGAGTCGAGGACCGCCTCCTGGATCTTCGGCATGACCTCCACCTGGAGGTGATAGCCGGCATTGACGCAGTGGTACACGACGGCGGCCCCGGCCACGGCGTCGCGGGCACCTTCGGCGGTGGCGACATCGGCGGCGTACCGCTCGACGCCTTCGAGCGCGGGGCCGCTCCCCGACCGGTCGACCAGCCGTACGGGGTGGCCTCGGCGGACCAGCTCGCGAGCGAGAGCGGTACCGGCGGGGCCGGAGCCGAGGACGGCGTGGAGGGGCTGGGCGGTGGTCATGGCGTGTCCCTTCGGACGGCGGCAGCGAGGGAAGCGGGGCACGTGTGCTTTATGTGCTCACTTCTGTTAGAGACCATAACTTTCGAGAGCGCCGATCGCAACAGTTATCGTTAGACCCCTTAACGCGAAGGTCCCGGGCAGGAACCCTGCCCGGGACCGGCACCTCCACCGCGAAACACCCTCAGTCGTGCGCGGACACCGCCCCCAGCAGATCGCGAATGTGTGCCGCCGCCGCCCGGAACTCCGGACGGCCCAGCGTCTCGCTGTAGTCGCGCTCGGCGGGCAGGCCCACCTCGATGATCTCCGTGACGGTGCCGGGGCGCGGGCTCATCACCACCACCCGGTCGGCCAGGTAGACGGCCTCCGATATGGAGTGGGTGACCAGCAGGACCGTGGTGCCGGTGGTGCGCCAGATGCGGTTCAGCTCGGTGTTCATCTGCTCGCGGGTGAGGGCGTCCAGCGCGCCGAAGGGCTCGTCCATCAGGAGGACCGGCGGTTCGTGCAGCAACGCCCGGCAGAGCGCGACACGTTGCTGCATACCGCCGGAGAGCTCGTGCGGGTAGGCGTCCTCGAACCCGCCCAGTCCGGTCATCCGGATCAGCTCGTCGGCCCGGGCGCGCGCCACGGCCGGCTCCATGCGGCGGATCTCGGCCTGGAGCAGGATGTTGCGCAGCGCCGAGCGCCACTCCAGCAGGGCCGCGCGCTGGAAGACGTAACCGATGTCGTGCCGGGGGCCGGTGACGCGCTCGCCGCCGAGCAGGACGTCCCCCGAGGAGGCGGTGAGCAGACCGGCCACCAGCTTGAGAAGGGTCGACTTGCCGCACCCGGACGGTCCGACGATGGCGACGAACTCCCCCGGCGCCACGTCCAGTGAGACATCGCTGAGCGCGGTGACATCGCGCTTCTTGCCCCGGAAGCGGACCGCCACGTCCGCGAGCCGGACCCCGGCCGCCGGGCCCGCGCCCGCGGCGGCCGGGACGCGCGGTGTCGTCTGCTGCTTCGGCATCGTCATCCCTTCAGCGCCGTCTTCGTGTCCCAGTACTCACCGACGGCCTTCGGCTTGGTGACCATGCCGGCCTCGGCGAACACGTCGATCGTCTGCTGCCAGTCCGCCTCGGTGTTGACGCCGGGCGCCTTGCCCTCGGTCGCCGCCGTGTGGAGCAGGCTCAGCGTCGTCGCGAACTGCTCGGACAGCACGGTCTTCGGGGGAAGTTGCTCGGACGCCCCCTCCATGGCCGCCACCGCCGGCTCCGGCGCCTTCGCGGCGGCTGCCCACGCCTCGCTGACCGCCTTCACCATGCGCTCCGCCACCGCCGGCTTCGAGGCGAGGATCTTCTGTCCGGCGAGCAGCCCGTTGGAGTAGAAGTTCAGGCCGTGCTCGGAGAAGCGGAGGTAGGAGACCGGCTTCTTGGCCTTGTCCTGCATGGTCGGGCCCTGGTCGCTGGCGTAGCCGAGGAGGCCGTCGGTCTTTCCGGAGATCACCGCGGCGATCTTGCCCGCCGGGTCGGTGTTCTGGACGGTGACGTCGGACTCCCCGATGCCGTTCTTCTTCAGGAAGATCGGGAAGGTCTTGGACAGCGCGTCCCCGGCCGTCCCGGCGATCGTCCGCCCCTTCAGGTCGCCGGGCCCTTCGATGCCCTTCGCGTCGAAGGACTGCACGGAGGCCGGGGTCGTCTGGAGGAAGACGCCGAGGCTCTTCACCTTCACCCCCTGGTCGACACCCGCGAGCAGGGCCGGGGTGTCGGCCCAGCCGAAGTCACTCTGCCCGGCGGCCGTCGCCTGGACCGTCTTCTGGGAGCCCTGGCCCGCCCGGATGTCCAGGTCGATGCCGTGCTTCTCGAAGATCTTCTGCTGCTTGCCGTAGTAGAACGGCGCGTGTTCGCCGTACGGATACCAGTTGAGCGTCAGCGTGACCTTGTCCAGCTTCTTGCCGGAGTCGCTGGTGCTGGTCGACGCGTCCTCACCGCCGCAGGCGGTGGCCACCAGGACGAGGGGAACGACACCGATCAGGAGTCTGCGCGCATGCATGGGCTGGCCCTTCTCACGAGGAGGTCGGTGCGTGGTTCAGAACGTGGTGGTGGCCGAGGTGTCCCGGCGGCTGGCGTGCCACGGCAGGAGCAGCTTCTCGGCGATCTCGACGACGACGAACAGCACGACGCCGATCAGCGACATCACCAGCAGCCCCGCGAAGAGCATCGGTGTGTCGAGGTTGCCGTTGGCCTGGAGGATGACGTAGCCGAGCCCTTCGTTCGCTCCGACGAACTCGCCGACGACCGCGCCGGTCACCGCGAGGGTGACGGCCACCTTGAGTCCGGAGAACAGATGCGGCAGGGACGCCGGGAAGCGGATCTTCACGAAGGTCTGCCAGGGCTTCGCCCCCATCGTGGCGGACAGTTGGAGCATCTCCGGGTCCACGGCCTTGAGCCCGGTGACCATCGAGATCACCACCGGGAAGAAGGCGATGAGCACGGCGATGAGGATCTTGGGCGCGATACCGAACCCGAGCCACACCACGAAGAGCGGGGCGATGGCGATCTTCGGCACGACCTGGGCGAAGAGCAGGATCGGGTAGAGCGTGCGCTCGACCGTCGAGGAGTAGACCATCACGACCGCGGCCAGCACCCCGACGACGACCGCGATGGCGAAGCCGAGGAGCGTCTCGTACGTCGTCACCCAGGTGTGCTGCCAGAGGTAACCGGTCTTCGAGGTCAGGACGTCGAGCGTCGCACCGGGCGACGGCACGAGGTAGGCCTCGATCAGCTCGGCGGCCGCGATCGCCCACCAGACCACCAGGGCGGCCAGCAGCAGGGCGAGGGGCCGCCAGCTCTGTTCCGCCGCGCGGGCGAGCCGCTCCCCGGTCGTGGGACCGGCCCTGCGGGCGACCCCCGCCGCATCGGCGGGGCGCTTGCTGAGCGCGCTCTGGCTCACGGTGAACTCCCTGCACTTCGGGGGCAGTTGTGGAGAGCTGTGCAATGCTGCGATGCTGCGGACCTGATCCGTGAAGGCGCTTTCAGAAAGCGCTTTCTGGTAAGGTGCCGCCACGCTAATGACTGCTCCCGCGCATGGTCAAGAGGTCGTCCCGAAGTTTCGGGGCCCTGCCACCACCGCACCCCTGGGGGTCGAGTTGAGTGAACGGGAAACACCGGTCCACCCCGATACGCGACGACGGGCGCCCGCCGCCCATGTGACGCTCGACGCGGTGGCGCGCGAGGCCGGCGTCTCGCTCGCCACCGCGTCCCGGGCCCTCAACGGCACCACCCGGGTCCGCGACGATCTGCGCGGCCGGGTGCGCGCGGCGGCCGATCTCCTCGGCTACATCCCCAACGCCCATGCCCAGGCCCTCGCCAGCGCCGAGGGCAACCGTACGGTGGGGCTGATCTGCCACGACGTGGGCGACCCGTACTTCGCGGGCATCGCGAGCGGGGTGATGCGGGCGGCCGCCGAGCAGGATCTGCTGGTGATGCTCGCCTCCACTTTCCGGGAACCGGCGCGGGAGATCGCGTACGTCTCGATGCTGCGGGCCCAGCGGGCGCGGGCCATCCTGCTGATCGGCTCCGGCTTCCAGGACCGGGCCTGGGAGCGGGGGATGGACACCGAGCTGGAGCCGTACGTCCGGGCGGGCGGGCGGGTCGCGGTGGTCAGCCGGCACCGGTCGATGCGCGTGGACACCGTCCAGCCGGAGAACCGGGCCGGGGCGGCGGCGCTCGCGGCCTCACTGGTGGAGTTGGGACACCGGGACTTCGCGGTGCTCAGTGGTCCGCCCGAACTGACCACGGTGGCCGACCGATTGGCAGGGTTCCGTGAAGGGCTCGCCGCCGCGGGCATCACCCTTCGGCGGGTGGTGCGGGGCGCGTTCACCCGGGAGGGCGGGCACGCGGCGGCCCGTCAGCTGCTGGCCACCGGGGGCGCGCGACCCACCTGCGTCTTCGCGGTGACCGATGTGATGGCGGTCGGCGCGCTGGCCGCGCTGCGGGAGGCCGGTGTGCGCGTCCCCGAGGACATGTCGCTCGCGGGGTTCGACGACATCCCCGTCGTACGGGAGGTGTCGCCGCCGCTGACCACGGTGGCGCTGCCGCTCACGGAGATGGGCGAGCAGGTGATCGCCCTCGCCCTGCGGACGCCGTCGGGGGCGGGGCGTTCCCGGGTGCTGCGGATCGAGGGGAACGTGGTCCTGCGGGGCAGTACCGGTGCGCCGCCCGGGAGTTGACCGCCCGGGCCACACCGCCGGGGGCGGCGGTGTCAGACGGTGCGGTGCCCCTCCCGGTCGTCGATCTGGCGGACGAGTTCATGGGCGAGCGACTTGATGGTGTCGAGGCCGGCCCGCCCCCAGGGCCGTGGCACGGTGTCGACGGCACAGACGGTGCCCAGCGCGATGCCGGTGCGGTCGATCAGCGGCGCCCCAAGATAGGAGCGGATGCCTATGTCGTCCACCACCGGATTGCCCGCGAAGCGCGGGTAGTCGCAGACGTCGTCGAGGACGAGAGCCTTGCGCCGGACGAGGACGTGCGGGCAGTAGCCGTGGTCGCGGGCCATGTAGCGGCTGCTGCGGTTGCTGCGCGCCGCGGCCGAACCGAGGTCGTGGCCACCGCGGTTGCCCGCCGGGGTGTGCAGTCCCGCGAAGAACTGCCGGTTCTCGTCGATGAAGTTGACCATCGAGAAGGGCGTGGCGGTGACTTCGGCCACCTTGTCGGCGAAGGCGTCGAAGTTGTCGTAGGAGGCGTCGGGGCGTTCGCCGAGGTCCAGTTTGCGCAGCCGCTTGGCGCGGGCCGGGCCGTGCCGGTCGGTGGGCGTGAGGAGCATCCGGCCGGTGGCGAAGGATGTCACGGGTGGGCTCCGAAGGTCTGGAGTGGGGCGGGCGCCGCGGTGGCGTTGATGAGGTGCTGGACCAGGGTGACGAGGGCGCCCGTGCCGGAGCTGGCGATCCGCGCGTCGCACAGGACGACGGGCACCTCGGGCCCGAGGTCGAGCGCGGCACGGATCTCGTCCGGCTCGTAGCGGTAGGCGCCGTCGAACTCGTTGACGGCGACGATGAATCCGATGCCGCGCCGTTCGAAGAAGTCGATCGCGCCGAAGCATTCGGCGAGGCGCCGGGTGTCGGCCAGCACGACCGCTCCGAGCGCGCCCTGGGAGAGCTCGTCCCACATGAACCAGAAGCGCTCCTGGCCCGGTGTGCCGAACAGGTAGAGCACGTGCTGCTCGGAGAGGGTGATCCGGCCGAAGTCCATGGCGACGGTGGTGGCCGTCTTGGACTCGACCCCTTCCAGATTGTCCGTGCCCACACTGCTCTGGGTCAGCAACTCCTCGGTGGACAGCGGGGCGATCTCGCTGACCGCGCCCACGAACGTCGTCTTGCCGACGCCGAATCCTCCGGCGACCAGAACCTTGAGGGCCACGGGAAAGAACTCGGCGGTTCCGGTGCGGTCAGAGCTGTCGTCGTAAACCATCGAGCACTGCCTCCAGCAGGGATCGGTCGGTGGGCATGTCGTGGAAAGCGGGGGCGTGCGCGGTGACCGCACCGCAGGCGACCAGGTCGGAGAGGATGACCTTGGCGACGACCGCGGGCAGCCGGAGGTGTGCGGCGATCTCGGCGACGGACATCGGCCCTTCGCACAGGCCGAGGGCGACGGTGTGCTCCGGGCCGAGCGGGATGTCCGGCTCGATGCCCGTGGCCATGATCAGAGACAGCAGGTCGAACGCGGTGGACGGCCGGGTCCGGCCGTTGCTGATCGTGTACGGGCGGATCAGCCGGCCGGCCGCGTCGTCGAGCAGGGGCCCGTCCTGCGGGGCCGGCATCCTCAGATCCCCGGGGTGAACGGCGTGCCGGCCGGCTGCCGCAGCGGAGTCGTCAGATAGGGGCGGACGCTCTTGACCAGCATCGCCATCTCGTAGCCGAGCACCGCGGCGTCCGCCTCGCGCCCGGCGAGGACGGCGAGACAGGTGCCGGATCCGGCGGTGGAGACGAACAGGAGCGTGGAGTCCAGTTCGACGACCACCTGCCGGACGTCGCCGTTGTCCCCGAACCGGGCACCGGCGCTGCGGCCCAGCGAGTACAGACCGGCGGCCAGGGCCGCCATGTGGTCGGCGCTGTCGGGGTCCATGCCGTGCACGGATTTCACCAGCCCGTCGGCGGAGAGCAGAACCGCGCTGCGCGTGTAGGGCACGCGCTGGACCAGCCCGCTCAGCAGCCAGTCCAGGTCAGAGGCCTGACCGGACGGCATATCGCTCGTCATGAGTGTCTACTCCTTGAAGGTGGTGTCTTTGCGGGGTTCCGGGACGGCCTGGCCCGGCACGAAGGGCTCGCCCGCGAACGCTCCGGGCCCGCCCGGCCCCCGGTCGTGGGCGCTTTCGGCGTGGCTGCCGCGCGCGTACGCGGCGGTGTCGTGCGGGTACGCGTCGGGCGGGTAGCTGTCCGGTACGGGCAGACCGCCCGCGGGCAGCGCGTGGTCCAGCTGCGAGGTCCGGGCCGGTCCCGGACGGTCGTGCGGTGCGGCGGCTCCGCGTACGGGCAGGGGCGAGAGGGATTCCAGGGGGGCGTCGAGCGCGGTCTGCCCCCCGGCCCCGGCGGCGCCGCCCGCGTTCCCGTATCCGCTCTCGGGGCGCTCCTCCTCGGCGGTCTGGGCCTCGGCGAGGTCGACGCCGCGCCGGAAGGCGGCCATGAGACCCGGGTCGTGCAGGGCGTGCTCGTCCTCGACGCGCGGGGCGGGCGCCTCGCGCAGCTGCGGGACGAGGCTTTCCTGGTTCGTCCGCTTGGGCAGTTCCGGCCGGGCGGGAGGGGGTGCCGTGTGGTCGCGCTCGGGTACGGCAGCCGGGGCCGGCCGGTCGTCGCGCTCGTGGACGGCCGCTGCCGACGGGCCGCCGCGCTCGGCAGGGGAGGCGGGCGGTGTCGGCCGGTCGACGCGCTCGGCGCGCAGCGGGAGGGGCGGGGCCTCGCCCACGGGCGGCCCGGGGCGGCCGTTCGGCGTGGGGCCGGGCACGTGTCCGTTCGGCGTGGGGCCGGGTGCCTGGGGCGCGGCGCCCGTGGATGGGGCCGTGGATGCCTGGTCCCTGGACGCCGGGGCCTGGGCCGCGGCACGGGGGGTGCCGTTCTGCGTTGGAGCGGCGGGGCTCCCGGTCTCGACGGGCGGCCGGTGCACGGCGCCGGGGGGCGGTACGGGCACGGCGTCGGCGGACGGTGGCGCGTCGGGATCGGTCCCGAGCAGCGACTGCGGAAGGACCAGTACCGCTTGCGTACCGCCGTAGATGTTGCTCTGGAGGCGGACGGCGATGCCGTGGCGGCGGGCGAGGGCGGAGACGACGAACAGGCCGATCCGGCCGTCCTGGAGCAGATGCGCGACGTTGACCTGGTCGGGGTCGGAGAGCAGTGCGTTCATCCGCTTCTGCTCGTGGTCCGGCATCCCGAGTCCGCGGTCCTCCACCTCCAGGGCGAGCCCGGCGGTGACCTGCTGGACGCGCAGCAGCACCTGGGTGTGGGGGGCCGAGAACACCGTGGCGTTCTCGACCAGCTCGGCGAGCAGGTGGATGACGTCGGCGACGGCGTGGCCGCGCAGGGTGCCGTCCATCGGCGGGACCAGCTTGACCCGGGGGTACTGCTCGACCTCGGCGATGGCCGAGCGGAGCACCTCGGTCATGGTGACGGGGTTGCTCCACTGGCGCCGGGAGACGGCCCCGCCGAGGACGGCGAGGTTCTCCGCGTGGCGGCGGATCCGGGTGGCGAGGTGGTCGACCTGGAAGAGGCCCTTGAGGAGGTCGGGGTCCTCGACCTCGTGCTCCAGCTCGTCGAGGATCTGGATCTCGCGGTGGACGAGGGATTGCAGCCGTCGCGCGAGGTTGACGAAGACCTCGACCTTCTGTTCGTTGCCGGCGCTGCTGAAGAGCTGGGAGGCCTGGACGACGGCGGCGACGGAGGCTTCCTGGGCCCGGGCCATCTCCTGTCCGAGCAGGTCGAAGGCGTCGGCCCCGGGCGTGGGGGGTGGCGAGGGCCGCCGCGCGGCGACGGGTTCCCCGTTGCGGAGCTGTTCCACCACGCGCTGCAGCTCGGCCTGGCCCTGGGCGCTGGCCCGCCGGAGCGCGAGGGCCCGGTCGAGCACCTGGCCCGCCACACGGTTGGCGCCGAGGTAGGCGGCCGCCACGGCGGCGACCGCCAGGGCGCCCGATCCGCCGAGCGCCGCCCAGAGGCTGGGCGAGGAGCCGACGCCTCCGGCGCGGACGGTGAAGATGACGGCCGCGGCGCCGCTGAGCACCGCGGCGACGGCCGGGAGCAGCGCGGTCCGCAGCAGCTGGGGGCGGATGCGGGAGTCGGGGGAAGGCCCTGCGGCGCGCGGCCTGCTCGGGGCCGAGTGGCCGCGCGTGCCGGGGCGGCCGTGCCGCCCGCCCTCACGGCGGTCCGGTCGCGCGTCGGGTGCGCGAAGTTGAGACATCAGCGTCCTCGGTACAGGGGGCACCGGGGATCGGCGGTCGTGCCGGCGTCCATGCGGTGGCCCCTACGGTGGTCGGTCAGGCGCGGGTCATCGGTCGGGCAGGCCCGAACGTCAGCAGCCCACCGTTGATCACCGGGCACACACGGTAGTCGTCAATGACGTATGCGCGACGGGCAGTTGTCGAACTTGCCCGCCATCCGTCCCACTCTGGTATGAGCGCTCGTACGCGCGCCCGATTGCACAGCCTTGGCCCTGGGTTTACCCGCAGGTAGGACACCCCCCGAAGGTGCGGGAAGGCGGCCGGTTACCATATGAGCGCCGCCTAGCTCGAAAGATAAACTTGTGACTGTCAATGACGACTCGTTCACCAACTGGATGCACCGCGAGGAGATCGCGGAGTCGATGATCCCGATCATCGGGAAGCTGCACCGCGAGCAGGACGTGAACGTCCTGCTGCACAGCCGCTCCCTGGTGAACAAGTCGGTGGTCAGCATCCTCAAGACCCACCGCTTCGCCCGGCAGATCGCGGGCGAGGAGCTCTCGGTCACCGAGACGATGCCCTTCCTCAAGGCTCTGACGACGCTCGATCTCGGCCCGTCCCAGATCGACATAGGCATGCTCGCCGCCACCCACCGGGCCGACGGCCGCGGACTCTCCGTCGAGGAGTTCACCGCGGAGGCCGTCGCCGGGGCGACCGGCGACAACAAGATCGAGCGCCGCGCCTCGCGTGACGTGGTGCTCTACGGCTTCGGCCGCATCGGCCGGCTCATCGCCCGCCTGCTCATCGAGAAGGCCGGTTCGGGCAACGGCCTGCGCCTGCGGGCCATCGTCGTCCGCAAGGGCTCCGGCCAGGACATCGTCAAGCGCGCCTCGCTGCTGCGGCGCGACTCGATCCACGGCCAGTTCCAGGGCACGATCACCGTGGACGAGGCGAACAACAAGATCATCGCCAATGGCAACGAGATCCAGATGATCTACTCGGACGACCCGAGAGAGGTCGACTACACGGCGTACGGCATCAAGGACGCCATCCTGATCGACAACACCGGCCGGTGGCGGGACCGCGAGGGCCTCTCCAAGCACCTCCAGCCGGGCATCGCCAAGGTCGTGCTCACCGCGCCGGGCAAGGGCGACGTCCCGAACATCGTGCACGGCGTCAACCACGACACGGTCAAGCCGGACGAGCAGATCCTGTCCTGCGCGTCCTGCACGACCAACGCGATCGTCCCGCCGCTGAAGGCGATGGCGGACGAGTACGGCGTTCTGCGCGGGCACGTGGAGACCGTCCACTCGTACACCAACGACCAGAACCTGCTGGACAATTACCACAGCTCCGACCGTCGTGGCCGTTCGGCGGCGCTCAACATGGTCATCACCGAGACCGGGGCGGCATCGGCCGTGGCGAAGGCGCTGCCCGAGCTGAAGGCGCCGATCACCGGCAGTTCGATCCGCGTCCCCGTGCCGGACGTCTCGATCGCCATCCTCAGCCTGCGGCTGGAGCGCGAGACCACCCGCGAGGAGGTCCTCGACTACCTCCGCAACGTGTCGCTGGCCTCGCCGCTCAAGCGCCAGATCGACTTCATCAGCGCGCCCGACGCGGTCTCCAGCGACTTCATCGGCTCGCGCCACGCCTCGATCGTCGACGCGGGCGCGACCAAGGTCGACGGCGACAACGCGATCCTCTACCTCTGGTACGACAACGAGTTCGGCTACTCGTGCCAGGTCATCCGGGTCGTCCAGCACGTCTCCGGCGTGGAGTACCCGACGTACCCGGCCCCGGCGGTCTGACGCCCCCGGTACGCCCTTCGTGCGACGCCCGGTGCCCGGCAGGTCAGCCTGCCGGGCACCGGCGTGAATCCCTCCTGGGGAGGGGGCGGGCGTCAGGTTGTTTCGCCCCCGGGGCGCGTCACACGGCGTCGGCGTCCAGCCCGGTCAGCCGGGCCGACTCGTCCCACAACGCCCCTGCCATCACGGGGTCCTGGGCACGGTGCGACTTCCGGGCGGGTGCGGGAGCTCCCCGGGTCTCGCCGAGACGCGAGGGGCCGTAGTAGGAGCCGCCCGGGGCGTCCGGCAGGGTCGCCGCGTACAGGACGGGGAGGGCGCCCGCCGAGGCCGGCTGGGTGTACAGCCGCGAGGCCCGCTCCAGCTTCGCGGCCCAGTTCCGTCCGGCCAGCCGGGGCCCGGCCTGCCCCAACTCCGTTGCGGAGAGCCCTGGATGAGCAGCCAGCGCGACCAGGTCCCGGCCCGCGGCACGGGCCCGCCGGTCCAACTCGTCCGTGAACAGCAGATTGGCGAGCTTGGACTGGCCGTAGGCCCGCCACTTGCCGTACGAGCGCTCGGCGTTGAGGTCGTCGAGGTCGATGCGGCCGATGCGGTGGCCGAGCGAGGAGAGCGTCACCACGCGCGCCGGCCCCTGGACTCCGAGGACCGGGAGCAGCCGGAGCGTCAGGGCGAAGTGCCCGAGGTGGTTGGTGCCGAGCTGCATCTCGAAACCGTCCGCCGTACGGAGGGGTGGCAGGGCCATCACCCCGGCGTTGTTGACCAGTAGGTCGAGCCGCCCGTCGGCCTCCTTCGCGATGGCCTCCGCGGCCTCGGCCACGCTGCTCAGATCGGCGAGGTCGAGGCGGACGAGCCGCACGTCCGCCGCGGGAGCGGCCCGGCGGACGGCGTCCACGGCACGTCGGCCCCGCTCGGGATCGCGGCACGCGAGAAGGGTGCGGGCGCCCGAGCGGGCCAGTACGAGAGCGGTCACCGCGCCGATGCCGCTGTTGGCACCGGTGACCACGGCGGTGGTGCCGCCGAGGCCGGGCATGTCGTCAAGAGTCCAGGAGTGCATGAGGCACGCCTCCCCCGCGTCGGCGTCGCCACACCTGAGTCCCCGCCGGGCCGGGCATGCGGCGGCCCCGCCGCGCGGCCGGGCCTCAGACCTGGCCGAGGTCCGAGCTCACCCAGTGTTCGGGGCGCAGGGTGATCACCACCTGCTCGCCGTGGTTCTCCCAGGAGAAGTCCACGTAGCCCGCGACCTTCTCGGCCGGAAGGTAGCGGGCCGACACGTGCTCCAGGTCGGCGCGCGTGGCCGGGCGGGTGTCGACGACGGGGCCCTCGACCGAGACGTACCGGACGGTCGGCTCCAGCCGGTCGACGAGGAGCGTGAACCGGCCCGCGGCGGCGATCAGTTCGGCCTTGCGCGAGGTGCGGCCGGTGAGGATACGGACGTCGCCGCCCGCTTCGTACTCGTACCAGATCGGCACGCTGAGCGGGGCCCGGTCACCGTTCCCCGATGCGACGGCCAGTGCGGCCACATGGGGTTCGGCGAGGAACTGTTCGCGCTCTTCACGGGTGAGTGCCACGGGAGGCTCCTTCTCGTACGCGGATGCGGGGGCTGCCCCAGTGTGCCCCGCGCGCCGGGCCTGGCCCCCGGTCCCCGCCGTCGGCGTGTCCTAGGCGGTTCCCCGGGCGCGGGAGAACTCTTCGGTTCGCCGAACGACGGCCGCTCCACGCAGGGCGACAGCACACCAGACGGCCACGAGCAGCAGTCCGGCGGCCGCGAGACCGGCGACTTCGAGCGGCTCGGGCCGCCAGCCGAGGGACAGCCGCGTACCGATCATGACGACGCCGATGGCGGCCGTCTCCGGTTCGTAGACGGGCACCTTCGCGGCGACGACGCGCAGGACGGCGGCCAGGGCCAGGCCGATAGCGGCCCAGGCGAGCAGATAGGGCCAGAGCGCTCCCGGAGCGGCGGGCGGCAAGCCGAACTCCTCCGGCCCGATACGGAAGAGCGCGCCCACCCATCCCAGCGCCACACCGGCGGCGGTGACGGCCACGACCCACACCGCATGGCGCCAGAGCGGGCCGGGACGCACCTCCGCGTCCTCGGAGTCGTCGGAGCCGACAGCGACAACGGGGTTCTCAGGAAGATCGTTCATGCTCGATGAGACGCGTACGGGGCGACGTTCGTTGCGCGTCGGGGCGACAACTAGGCTCCGGGCATGAGCAAGGGCCGAGACGGCGACGAGCCGATATTCATCCGCTCGAACTGGGGGACAAGTCGCTATGTCTACAACCCGAGAAATCCGGTCGGGGTGGGTCTCATCATCGGCTCCCTGCTGTTCGCCGCCATTGCCATGTACTCCCTCCGCGCGAGTTCTTCGTGGAGCGAGGGCGAGTTGCGCGATGCCGTGCACGCGGCGGTCCGCGACCTGGAGGCGGCACCTCGAACGCTGGGCTCATGGACCGGTGGTTACCAGAGCCTGATCCGCGACGCCGTGGAGAAGACAGGCGAGGGCCCCACGTCCGGCAGCGGGGTGTACGTCGACGCAGCGGACGATCCCTACGACAAGGACGCGGACCCCTCCGTCGACCTGTTCGAGGTCACCGCGAAGGACGTCGACGCCGCGTTCTGCCTGAGCGTGTCGCCGCCGGAACCCGAGCCGGTGCTGACCAGTGTCGAGGTGAGCCTCTCCATCAGCGTCGAGGAAGGCCGGTGCTGAGCGCCCGAACGGCGCGGATCCGGGCTTGAAGTTGCCGTTGCGGCAGCTTCTACGGTCATGACCAGGGCCGGAGAGGCCGGCCCGGTGAGGCGCTCGTGAGGGAGTGCTCGTCGGGGAGTGAGGACGTGGCGATGGACTGGCCGATCTCCGAGGTGGCCCGTATGTCGGGGGTGACCGCCCGGACTCTGCGGCACTACGACGAGATCGGTCTGCTGCCGCCGGCCCGGATCGGCTCCAACGGCCACCGCTACTACGAGGAGCACCAGCTTCTGCTGCTGCAGCAGATCCTCGTGCTGCGGGAGCTGGACGTCGGGCTGCCGGAGATCGGCAGAGTCCTCGCCGACCAGGTCGACACGGTGGAGGCCCTGCGGGGCCACCACCGACGGCTGCTCGCCGAGCGGGACCGGCTGGACGCCCTGGCCGGGACCGTCTCCCGCACGATCGCCGAGCTGGAACAGTCCAGAAAGGACGGAAGGCCCATGACCGCGATCAACCGACCGGAGAACCTGTTCGAGGGCGTTCAGCCCGCTCAGTACGAGGGCAATCTGCGCGACTTCCCCGGGCTGGCCGAGGAGGCCGGCCGACGGGCGGCCGCCATGACCCCGGCCGAGGTCGAGGCGGGACAGCGCGAGCGCACGGCACTGATGATCCGGCTGGCCGAGCACATGGCGGGCGGCGCCCCTGCGGGCGCGGAGCCCGTGCAGGCCGAGATCGACGCGCAGTACCGGGCGCTCACCTCGCTGCACGCCGTGTCGGCCGACGAGTACCGGGCGATCGGGCGCCTCTGCGTGGAGAACGCGGACTGGCGCGCGGCGTACGAGGCCATCGCCCCGGGGCTGGCGGAGTTCCAGCGGGACGCGATCGAGGTCTACGCGGTGTCCCGGCTCGGCTGAGTCGACGAAGGGCCGCCGCCGGGCGATCCCGGCGGCGGCCCCCAGCCGTACGTCCTGCGCGCGGTCAGCGCTCCCCTGCGAGGTCGAGATCGCCCCGCGCCGCCGGTGCGGGACCGTGGCCGGACCCGGCCTGTTCCCCGGAGAGGCGCCACGGGCGGGCGAGAACGGGCGACAGGGCCCGCCACCAGGGCTCCACGGGGAGGATCCCGGCCGGCTCGAACGGCTCGCCCGGGCGGGGGAACGCCACCGGCTGGTCCGCCTCCTCACCGGCGTCCTTCGTCCACTCGCCCGGCTCCGCCCAGGCATGCGGCGCCAGGTTGAACGTGCCCCAGTGGATCGGGAGCAGCACACCGTGCGGGCGGCCGCCCTGGAGGTCCAGGTGGGCGCGCATGCCTTCGGCGGGGGTCATGTGGATGTCCGGCCAGTACTCCGAGTACGCACCGATCTGGATCATGGTGGCGTCGAAGGGGCCGTGCTCGGCGCCGATGTCCCGGAAGCCGGGGAAGTAGCCGGTGTCCCCGCTGTGGTAGATCCGGTGCTCCGGGCCCGCGACGACCCAGGACGCCCAGAGGGTGTGCTGCCCGTTACGCAGCCCGCGCCCGCAGAAGTGGCGTGCGGGGGTGGCGGTGAGGCTGATCCCGGCGACCGTCGCGGTCTCGTTCCAGTCGAGCTCGTGCATCCGGGCGGCGGGCACACCCCAGCGCTCCAGATGCGCTCCGACACCGAGCGGCACGGCGAAGACCGTGTCGGTGCCGGCCAGGGCGCGGATCGTCGGCAGGTCGAGGTGGTCGTAGTGGTCGTGGGAGATCACGACGACGTCGACGGGTCCGAGCGCGGCCAGCGACAGCGGAGTGGGGTGCAGCCGCTTGGGTCCGGCGAACGGGAACGGGGAACAGCGATCGCCCCAGACCGGGTCGAACAGGATCCGTCGGCCGTCGATCTCGGCCAGCACGCTGGAATGGCCCATCCAGGTCAGCCGGAGCCCGCTGACGGGCGGCGCGGCCAGGTCGGCGAGCGTGGTGGGGTGGACCGGCACGGAGCCGTTCGGCGTCCTGAGAACCCGCTGCTCTTTCTGGAAATAGGTCTTGGCGAATTCGACGGTGGACCCGGAGGGCCTGATCCGGGCCCCCACCGGGTTCTGGAACGCACCGTCGACGAAATGGGGCGAGCGGCGGATGCGCTCCATCCGCGCTCCGGCCGGATCGGCCCCGAAGGACTCGGTGCGCATCGAGCGCAGTTTCGTGCGGAGCGGAAGCAGGTAGTCAGCGCCGGTCACAACATCTCCTGAGGGAGTCGGTGTCGTTTCATTATGGTCGGCCCGTACGAGAGGGCGACCAGAAGCCGCTGAACGGGGCAGCCGGTCCGGCCGACGGGGGCGTCAGCCACGCGGCTGCCCGTAGACGTGGTCGATGTGCAGGGTGAGCAGCACCCTGCGGTCCTCGACCATGGCCCGCCGGTAGTCGTCCCAGTCGGGGTGTTCGCCCCTGACGTCCCGGTAGAGCGTGATCAGGGCCTCCACGGTGGCGTCGTCGGGGGCCTCGGCGGGCGGGGTCAGTTCGGCGGTTCCGTCGGCGACGGTCCACGCCCAGCGGTCGTCGCTCGTGACGTGGTAGCTCGCCCGGGGGTCGCGCCGCAGGTTACGGGTCTTGGCCCGGCCCTCGGTGACCGAGACGCGGACCACCTGCTCCTCGGGGTAGAAGGCGTGATTGACGTTGGACAGCTGGGGGCGTCCGTCCTGCTTCAGGGTGACCAGAACACCGCCGTCCTGGTCACCGAGGAGACGGAGCAGCGTTTCCCGGTCCGGTTCGATTCGCGTCATGCTGAATGCAACGTCCGGGCGGGCCGGAGGATTCCGGTGCCGCACCCGGTCCTGTCACATCCGTGGCCCCCCGTTACGTCCTCCTGGTGAACGTCCGTTTCCCAGGTCGCCGCCGGTCACCGGCCATCGTCCGTGCCGCCGCTGACCTGGCCCATTCGTTAGGGTGTCCCGGTGGCAAGAGTCCGGTTGAACGTGGCGGAGCGCCGTGTGGAGCTGCTGCGCGCCGCGGTCGAGCAGATCGAGGTCCGCGGGGTCTCGTCCGTGCGGATCGCCGATGTGGCCTCGGTGCTGGGCGTGAGCAACGCGCTCGTCCTCTACCACTTCTCGACCAAGGAGAAGCTGGTCGCGGCGGCGTTCGCGTACGCGGCCGAGGCCGACCTCGCCCATCTCCGCAAGCTGCTGGCCCGCCGCACCACCGCCGTACGTCGGCTGCGCGCGGCCGTGCGGTGGTACGCGCCGACGGGAACGGCCAAGGGCTGGCGGCTGTGGATCGAGGGCTGGGCCGCCTCGCTGCGCGACCCCGCCCTCCGTGAGGTCGCGGGCGACCTCGACCAGCAGTGGAAGACGGAGCTGGCCCTGGTCATCGAGGAGGGTGCCGCCGCCGGAGAGTTCCGGTGCGAGGATCCCCGGTCGGCGGCCTGGCGGCTGACGGCCCTGCTGGACGGGATGGCGGTGCAGACGACCTCGTACGCGGGTCCGCTCTCCCGGACCACGATGCTGCGGTGGACCGACGAGGCGCTCGCCCGCGAGCTGGGCATCGGCCTCGCCGATCTGACCAATGCGCCGGTCGCGGACGCCCCGGCCGACGGCTGACCGGCCGTCCCTCGCCCCCGGCCGACGGCTGACCGCCCGGGCCCTTCGCCGCCTCTTCATCGACTCAGGCCCCCGGGCGAGGCCGGCCGGCCTCCGGGTCAGGTCTGGCGCACCGGTGCGTAGGCCGCCCCCTCCAGCCCGAAAGTCCAGGCCACCCCGTCTTTCGCCGTCCGGGTGGTGGGCGGCACGCGCAGCCAGTAGGTGCGGTTCGTGCCGTCCGGCTCGGGGGTCGAGTTGACCACCTCGACCATCACCACGTCCTCGTCGCCGTCGAGGGCGATGCGCCAGAGGATGCCCGTCTCGTCGCGGTGGACGGGCTCGGCGCCGGACTCGATGAGATACCGGTCGTAGCCGTAGTACTCCAGCATCACCCGGCGCAGCTCCGCGTTCTCCTCGGCGCGGATCCGCTCGGGGGTGAGGGAGGACAGCTCGTCCAGGAACGCGGCGGGCACGGGCATGCCGCGCCAGGCGTGCAGGGCGAACCCGTCCCCGTACGCGAGTGCCGGCCCCTCCCCGTGGTCGAGGCGGCCCGCCTCGTCGCGGTGGAGGACGTCGGGCCGCTCGGTGATGACCACGGCCTTCTCGTAGGGCCACCACCAGCCGGCGTTGCGGGCCACATCGGCGAGGCCCGCGAGCCGGTCGCCGTGCCCGTCGAAAGCGGCGAGCCAGGCGGCGTCGTGCTGGCCGAGCACCGCGTCCAGGAGCACCAGCCGGACGGCACCCTCGTCCTGGGGCCGGGGTGCCAGGTCGGCGACGACACCGGTCCGTATCCGCTCGGCGAGCGCGGCCGTGGTCTCCCACAGCTGTGCCCCGGTGGCGGACCAGAGCGCCGACCAGCCCGCCGGGCCCAGCTCGTCGTACATCCGGCGGCGTTCGTCCGCCCAGGGGCGGGTGCGGACCTCTTCGCGCACCGACCGTCCGGCGTCGGTCAGCTTCTCGACCGTCCCGACGGCGGCCCGGGGCGATGCGGCCCAGATGATCCGGTCCGGCTCGGCCAGACCGGCGGTGCGGTAGGCGCGCCGTACCCCGGCCTCGGCCGCCGCCCGGTCCGCCCGGCCGGTCGCCGCCGCCACGCTCCGCCAGGAATTCACGTTCTGCATCGGTTGTCCCCGTCCCCTGCTGTGCTCGATCTGTTGTGGAAGGCTGTGTTCGCTGTGTTCGCTGTGTTCGCTGTGTTGGCTCTGCTCGCTCTGGCTCTCCGTGCGTGCTCCGGCACGGAGGAACGGTCAGTCCGCCACGATGCGGACCGCGCCCGGTGCGTACTCCCGCTGGCGTACGACGCGGAACCAGCCCTTGGGCAGCGGGATCACCGCGTGCTCCTCGTGCACCACCCGGCCGCCCTCGGGGAGATGGAGCAGCATCGGGCCGAACAGGCCCGCCTCCCTGATCAGCCGGCCGGGGCCCTGCACGGCGTGCGCGTGTCCGGTGACCTCCCCCAGCGCGAGCACCAGCCGGCCGCGCCCGTCGCGCAGTTCGCCCGCAGCCTCCAGGAAGGGGGCGGGCACCGCCGACTCGTCCAGCTCCATGATCAGTACATCGCCCTGCCGGTACACGGACGTCTCCCCTCGTCGCGGCACCCGCTGTGCCGACCCTGCGAAAAACGCTACGGGCAGGGTCTGACAACGGCCCCCGGCGACGGCCGTGGACGGGTCCCGGTCGCGGCGTTGTCAGTGCGGCTTGATAGACCTTGCGGCAACAGCCGTCCCCAGGATCAGGAGTTCAGGGCCATGTACGGTGCGCAGCATCTGCACGAGTTCGGCGGTCTTCCGGCCGTCGACTTCCAGCACACGACCGACGGGGGCTCCCGGCCCGCCGCGGACGCCGTGGCCTGGCGCGTCTCCGTCGACCCGTACGGCGACGACCGCCCCTGGGAGGAGGAGTTCGCCGCATTCCTGGACACCGTCGATCCGGCCGGCGTCCGGGCCCTGATCATCGGTCAGTGGGGCGAGGCGTACGAGGAGAATTCCTCCGTGCCGATCGGCCTGGTGATCGCCGCCGCCGACCGGCTGACCTCGCTGGAGGCGGTCTTCATCGGTGATCTGGAGGCGGAGGAGGCCGAGATCACCTGGGTCCAGCAGTCGGATGTCACGGCGCTGCTGGCCGCCTTCCCGGCGCTGACGGAGCTCGGGGTGCGCGGCGGCTCGGATCTGGTGTTCCCGCCGACGAAGCACGAGCGGCTGCGGTCGCTGACGATCCAGGCGGGCGGGCTGCCGGTCGAGGTGGTGCGCGGGGTGCTGGACAGCGAACTGCCCGCGCTGGAACGGCTGGACCTGTGGCTCGGGGTGTCCGCCTACGAGGGCAACACCGATGTGACCGACCTCGCTCCGCTGCTCTCCGCCACCCGGTTCCCCCGGCTGCACCACCTGGGCGTGCGCAACAGCGAGATCCAGAACGAGATCGCCGCCGCCATCGCCTCGGCTCCGGTCGTCGCCCAGCTGCGGGTGCTCGACCTGTCGAACGGGACGCTGGGCGACGAGGGGGCGGCCGCCCTGCTCGAAGGGCAGCCGCTGACCCACCTGGAAGTCCTCGATCTCCACCACCACTTCCTCAGCGACGCGATGGGGGAGCGGGTCCGCTCCGCCCTGGAGCCGCACGGGGTCCGGGTCGACCTCTCGGAGAAGTGCGAGCCGTGGGGCGACCGGGGTGCCGAGGGCCGCTACACCGCGGTGTCGGAGTAGCGCACCATGACCTATCTCGGCATTGAGCATCTGGAGCGCTTCCACGGGCTGCCCGTCCACACCCCGGAGCCGTCGTCCGGCGCTCTGCCCGCCGCCGACTCGGTGGCCTGGCGGCTGGTGTGCGACTACGGCGAGGACGCCGGTTTCGCCTCTCTGTGGGAGCAGTTCCTGGAGACGGTGGACACGACCCGGGTGCGGGCTCTCGTCATCGGCGCCTGGTGGCACGACGAGTACACGCCGATCGATCCGGTGGTGGAGCTGATCGTCACCCACGCCGACCGCTTCCCGGCCCTGCGCGCGCTCTTCCTCGCCGATGTGGTGGGCGAGGAGTGCGAGGTGTCCTGGCTGAAGATGTGCGACATCACTCCGGTGCTCGAAGCGCTGCCGGCGCTGGAGGAGTTCGGCGTGCGCGGCTGCGGCCGGGAGGGGCTCGCGCTGCGGCCGCTGCGCCATGCGGCCCTGAAGTCGTTGCGCTTCGAGTCCGGTGGTCTGCCCGGCGAGCTGGTGCGGGCGGTCGCCGCGAGTGAACTGCCCGCGCTGGAGCGTCTGGAGCTGTGGTTCGGCAGTACGTGGTACGGCGGCGACGCGACGATCGAGGACGTCCGGCCGGTCCTGGCCGGCGGCCTGTTTCCCCGGCTGCGCCACCTGGGGCTGCAGAACAGCGAGTTCCAGGACGAGATCGCCGCCGCCGTGGGCTCGGCTCCGGTCGTCGCCCAGTTGGAGTCCTTGGCGCTGTCCATGGGCACCCTGAGCGACATGGGCGGCGAGGCGCTGCTCAACGGCCAGCCCTTGAGCCACCTGTCCCTGCTCGACCTGCGCCATCACTACCTCACCGATCCGGTGGTCGACCGCATCAGGACCGCGTGCGCGCCCGCCGTCGTCGAGGCGGGCGAGGCCGAGGACGACTACGCGGACCCGGACGACGAGGACGACGAACCGGAACGCTATGTCGCGGTCAGCGAGTAGCGGCGGGGGCGGCCCGGAGCCGCGCTTCGCGGTCGTCGGCAACCCGGACAACCGGCGGGTCGCCTTCTTCGAGGAGGCCGTCCGGGCCGCCGGTCTGCCGGCGGCCCGGGTCGTGCCCTGGCTCCAGGTGCTGCGCGGGGATGCGGAGTTCGGTCCCGGCGAGAGCGTGCGGATCGATTCGCCCGGTGAGGACGCCGAGGTGGACCGGCTGCTCCGCGGGGTCGACGACCCGACCCGGGTGGAGGGATCGGCCCGGTGGTATGCGCGCTTCACCCTGGCGGTGGACGCCGTGGCCGGTGCGGCGTCCGCAGCGGGTGCCGAAGTGCTGGGCTCCCCCGCCGATATCGCCGTGCTCTTCGACAAGCGGCTGTGCCATGGGCTGCTCGACCGGGCGGGGGTCCCCGTGCCCGCTTCGCCGACCTCGGGACCGGCGGGGGCCCCGGTGCACGGCTGGTCCGACGTACGGGAGTTGCTGCGGGCGCACCGGATGCCCCGGGCGTTCGTGAAGCTCGCGCACGGCTCCTCCGCCTCCGGGGTGCTGGCAGTGGAGACGGCCGGTCCCGGCCGGGTCCGGGCGAGCACATCGGTGGAACGGGACGCGTCGGGGCGGCTGTTCAATTCGCTGCGGGTCAGGCGCTACACCTCGGAGCGGGAGATCGGCGCGGTCGTGGACGCGCTGGCCCCGGACGGGCTGCACATCGAGCGCTGGCTCCCGAAGGCGTCCCAGCGGGGGCGGGCCGCGGACCTGCGGATCGTGGTGGTCGGCGGCCGGGCGACGCACGCCGTGGTGCGGACGAGCACGAGCCCCATGACCAATCTGCATCTCGGCGGCGCGCGCGGTGACCTCGACGAGGTCCGGGCCGCTGTGGCGGCGGCGGGCGGCTGCTGGCGTGAGGCGCTGGCGATGTGCGAGCGGGCGGCGGCCTGCTTCCCCGGGACGCCCTGTGTGGGCGTCGACCTCCTGCCCACGGCCGGCTGGCGGCGCTTCGCCGTCGGCGAGGTCAACGCCTTCGGCGATCTGCTGCCCGGACTCACCGGTCTGCCGGGCAGCGGCGCCGAGGGCCTGGACACCTATGCGGCGCAGGTCGCCGCCGTACTGGACCGAGCAAGGAACCACCGTGCCGTCACCGCTTCCTGACCCCGCCGCGCTCTCCGAATCCGGCCGACCCGATATGAGCGAGGTCGTGGGCAGCCACGATCTGCTGCTGGTCACCCTGGACACCCTGCGCCACGATGTCGCCGTCGAGCTGGCGGCCGCCGGGCGGCTCCCCAACCTGGCCCGGCATCTGCCCGTCGGCGGCTGGGAGGAGCGGCACGCCCCCGGCAGCTTCACCTACGCCTCGCACCAGGCGATGTTCGCCGGGTTCCTGCCGACGCCCGCCTCCCCCGGGCCGCACCCGCGGCTGTTCGCGGCGCGGTTCGCCGGCAGCGAGACGACGGCGGACGGCACGTTCGTGTTCGACACCCCGGATCTGGTGTCGGGGCTGGCCGCCGAGGGATATCGCACGGTGTGCGTCGGCGGGGTCGGCTTCTTCAACCGTCAGGGGCCGCTCGGTTCGGTGCTGCCCGGAATGTTCCAGGAGAGCCACTGGGAGCCCGGCTTCGGCGTCGCCTCACCCACCTCGTTCGAGGAGCAGGTGGCGCGGGCGGAGGAGGTCGTCACGGCGCTCCCCCGGGAGCAGCGGCTGTTCCTCTTCGTCAACGTATCGGCCCTGCACCAACCGAACTGGTTCCATCTGCCCGGCGCGACCCGCGAGGCGGGCGACTCCCGGGCCACGCACGCGGCGGCCCTGGAATATGTGGACCGGCACATCGGCCGCCTCTTCGCCGCCGCGAGCAGCCGCCGCCGGTGCTTCGCCATCGTCTGCTCCGACCACGGAACCGCCTACGGCGACGACGGCTACACCGGTCACCGGCTCGGCCACCCGGCCGTCTGGACCGTCCCGTACGCCCACTTCTTCCTCGAACCCTCCGCAGCGCCGGAGCCGGAGGCCGCCCGATGACGATCACCACCGGCACCACCGCGCCGCCCCCCGTACGGCCGTACGAGAGTTACGTCTACGCCTATCCGCACAAGACGGCCTACCGTCCGCTGGCGGACCGCCCGGCTCTGCGGTCGCTCTGGGCGGCGGAGCCGAAGGACGCGCTCTCCCTCTATCTCCACATACCGTTCTGCGAGGTCCGCTGCGGCTTCTGCAATCTCTTCACCCGGATCGGCGCGCCGGAGGAGCTGACGACGCGCTATCTGGACGCGCTGGACCGGCAGGCCCTGGCGGTGCGGGAGGCGCTGGGCGACGAGGAGCCGGTGCGGTTCGCGGCGGCGGCGTTCGGCGGCGGCACCCCGACGTTCCTCACCGCCGGGGAGCTGGAGCGGCTCTGCGACATCGCCGAGAAGCGGATGGGCGCCGAGCTGAGCGCGGTCCCGCTGTCCGTGGAGACCTCACCGTCCACCGCCACCTCCGACCGGCTGTCGGTGCTGGCCGACCGCGGCACGACGAGGATCAGCATCGGCGTGCAGAGCTTCGTGGACGAGGAGGCCAGGGCGGCCGTCCGTCCGCAGCGCCGCGCCGACGTGGAAGCGGCGCTCGGCCGGATCCGTGACGCTGGGATCCCCGTGCTGAACATCGACCTGATCTACGGCATCGACGGGCAGACCGAGCGCAGCTGGCTCGCCTCGCTGGACGCGGCGCTGACCTGGCGGCCGGAGGAGCTGTATCTCTACCCGCTGTACGTGCGCCCGCTCACCGGCCTGCACCGCCTCGGTCCGGCCGTGACGGGACCGGAGGCGCAGGCCCTGGAGGACGCCGCGTGGGACGAACAGCGGCTGCGGCTGTACGCGGTGGGGCGGGACCATCTGCTGGCGCACGGCTACGAGCAGGTGTCGATGCGGATGTTCCGGCGGACCGACGCCCCGCGTGAGCAGGAGGGCCCGGAGGACTACGCCTGCCAGACCGACGGCATGATCGGCCTGGGCTGCGGGGCCCGTTCGTACACCTCCGCCCTCCACTACTCCTTCGACTACGCGGTGGACATGCGGGAGATCCGGTCGATCATCGACCGTTTCACCGACACCGAGGACTTCTCCCGGGCCGAGGTCGGCCGGTACGTCGACGCGGACGAGGCGCGCCGTCGGCATCTGCTGCAGTCGCTGCTCCAGGCGGCGGGGCTGGCGGTGGCGGAGTACCGGGCCCGGTTCGGTACGGATCCGGGGGCGGACTTCCCGGCCGAGCTGGCGGGGTTCGCGCAGCGGGGCTGGCTCGACGCATCGGCGCCGGACGGCCTGCTGAGGCTGTCCCCCTCGGGCCTCGCCCACTCCGACGCGCTGGGTCCCGCACTGTTCTCCCCCGGGGTGCGGGCGGCGATGGCCGCGTACGAGAGGAAGTGAGGCGGACATGGACCTGACGATCCTCTACCGGGGGCCGCTCGCCTCCTGCGACTACGACTGCCCCTACTGCCCGTTCGCCAAGCGGCGGGACAGCCGCGCGCAGCTCACGGCGGACCGGGAGGCGCTGGAGCGGTTCACCGGCTGGGCCGCGGAACAGAGCGGCGACCGGCTGTCGGTGCTGTTCACGCCGTGGGGTGAGGGGCTGGTGCGCTCCTGGTACCGGCGGGCGCTGACCGAGTTGTCGCGCCTGCCGCACATCAAGCGGGTCGCGATCCAGACGAACCTGAGCGGCCGCACCGACTGGCTGGCGGACGCGAATCCGGAGCGGATCGCGCTCTGGTGCACCTACCACCCGGGGCAGACCCCGTACGACCGGTTTCTGGGCACATGCCGGGAGCTGTCGGCGAAGGGCATCCGCTACAGCGTGGGCGTGGTGGGCTTCGACGACCATCTCGACGAGGCGCGGCGGCTGCGGGCGGAGCTGCCGGACGCGGTCTACCTCTGGGTGAACGCCGCCGAGGGGCACACGTACACCGACGAGGAGGCGGCGCGCTGGACGGAGCTGGATCCGCTGTTCCCCTACAGCCGTCATCCGCACCGTTCGGCGGGGCTGCCCTGCCGGACGGGCGATTCGGTGATCTCGGTGGACGGGGACGGCACGGTGCGGCGCTGCCACTTCGTCAAGGCGGAGCTGGGCAACCTCTACGACGGCAGCTACCGCCGGGCGCTCGGCCCGCGGGCCTGTCCGCTGGCCGTGTGCGACTGCCACATCGGCTATGTGCATCTGCAGTCGCTGCCGCTGTACGACGTGTTCGCCGGCGGTGTCCTGGAGCGGATACCGGCCGGGTACGGCACGGGCACGCTGCCGGACGGGCTCGTCGTGCCGAACCCGTCCCGGCGTGCGCTTCCCCTGCTGGAGCCCTGAGCCGGACTTCTGAGGGGCCTGCTAGAGCGGCAGCAGGTCCGGGCGCTTGGCCTCGACGTGGTCGCCGGAGGACTCGCCGCGCAGCCGTCGGCCGATCCAGGGCACCAGGTATTCGCGGGCCCACTGGATGTTGTCGCGCCGCTCGTCGAAGGGGCGCCGCTGGGCCTGCGGCGGCCAGGGCTGGTCGGGGTCGGCGGGCACCTCGTGGCCGAGGACCTGGGCGGCGCGGAGCGCGACGCGGGTGTGTCCCTCGGGCGACAGGTGCAGCCGGTCGGCGTCCCACGCGCGGCGGTCCTGGACGGAACGCAGCGACCACAGGTCCAGCACGGGGCACTGGTAGCGGTCGGCGATGGCCCGAAGATGGACGTTGTACGTGGCGATCTTGCCGCGCATGTGGCGCAGCACCGGGACGCCCCGCGTGTCGAAGCCGGTGGTGACCATGACCGTGCCGACGGCGTTGCTCAGATCGGCGACGGCCCGCTCGAAGCGCTCGGCGAGATCGTCGGGGTCGGTGCCGGGCCGGATGATGTCGTTGCCGCCCGCGCAGAAGGTGACCAGGTCGGGGGCCAGTTCCTTGGCGCGCGGGACCTGTTCCTCGACGATCTGGTCGAGGAGACGTCCTCGTACGGCGAGATTGGCGTAGCGGAAGTCCCCGTGCGGGGAGTCCTCGTACGGGGCGTCCCCGGGGCCGCCCGGGTCGGGGGCCGGGAGCCGGTCGGCGAGGAGCACCGCGAAGCGGTCCGCCCACCCGACAAAGGTCCCGCCGGGGCCGGGGTCGCCGACGCCCTCGGTGAAACTGTCGCCGATCGCCGCGTACGACCCGATGGTGTGCTGCTGGTTGTTTCTCGAATCGTCTGCCACAAGGACGTATCCTGCATCGTCCGATGTGACCTACGCGACCGTAATACGGGGTTGACGGGTGGTGAGATAGACCACCCGGTCAGTTTTCGGTAAACCCGGAATAAAGCGAGGGGCGGTGCGCCGCCGCGCACCGCCCCTCGGACACGTCTCGTCGCCGCTCGGTCAGAGGGAGACGCCGTGCTGACGCAGGTAGGCGATCGGGTCGACGTCCGAACCGTAGCTCGGGCCGGTGCGGACCTCGAAGTGCAGGTGCGGGCCGGTGGAGTTGCCGGTGGAGCCGGAGAGGCCGATCTGCTGGCCGCCGGTGACGGTCTGGCCGACCGAGACGTTCAGCGAGGACTGGTGGGCGTACTGGGAGTACATGCCGTCCTCGTGCTTGATGACGACCTCGTTGCCGTACGAGCCGCTGTTGCCGGCCGAGACGACGGTGCCCGGGCCGATGGCGAGGACGGGGGTGCCGGAGGCGGCCTGGAAGTCCGAGCCGGTGTGGTAGCCGCTGGACCAGCTGGCGCCGGAAGCGCGGTACTGGGTGGTGACGTTGGCGTTGGCCAGCGGGGCGGACCAGCCGGAGCTGGTCGCCTCGGAGGAGCCGGTCTGCGCCGAGGCGCCGGAGCCCTCGGACTCGTCGGCGGAGATGGTGTCGCCCTTGGGGGCCTCTTCCTTCGGCGCGGCCTTCGGGGCCGGTTCGGCCTTCTTCGGGGCGGCCTTGGGAGCGGCGGACTTCTCGGCCGGGGCGGAGCCCTTGGCGCCGAGGGTCAGCTTCATGCCCGGGTGGATCAGGCTGGGGTTGTCGCCGACGGTGGAGCGGTTGTCCTGGTAGAGCTTCTCCCACCCGCCCTTGAGCTGGTGCTCGGAGGCGATCTTCGACAGGTAGTCGCCGGCGACCACGGCGTACGTCTTCGGGGCGGCCTTCGACGCGACGGGGGCGGCGGCCGGAGCGGTGTGCGCCGCGGCGACCGAGGCGGCGGCCGGCTTGACGGCCGGGGCGGTCTGGCCCGCGGCGTTGGCGGCGGTGGCGCCGATGAGCGGAAGGGCGAGTGCGGCGCCGCCGGTCCCTGCGGCGAGGACGCCGCGGGAGATCGGGCCGGACTTCGGACGACGGTGCTTACCCTTTGCGGGCATGGGGAATTTCCTCTCCGGCGCCTGCGAGGTGAGCTGTCGGGTTCGGGCTGGAGATGCCCGGTCGCGTTGCGGCGACTTCACCCCTAGCCGGTCCGGATCTCTCCGGCTCGGCGGCTTACCTGGTTCCCCCGCTCCTGCCACACGTGAGTGGGTGGGTGCGAATTCCGGGCGGCGGCAGGATTAGGCGATCCGTCCGGATTGACGGTGACCGTAAACCGGTCAGGACGGGCGGAACAAGCCGTCGGTTGCGCGGCGGAATCATCGATTCGATATCGCTCCGGTTTTCCCGTCACACTCCGTGGATTACGGATCTTGTATTTCCGTACGGGCAACGGGAATGCTCGACGGCGCGCTCACCACGGACCGTCACGGATATGATCCCGCTCACCTGCGAAATCCCATCTCCCCCATTAGCGGGGCATGTTCTGCGAAATGCACCAATACGGACATGCCGGGAGCGGTGCCCCTGACGCTGCATCAGCCCGGCCTCCCCGGCACCCGTCGCCAGGGAGGCAACCGTGATGATTTTCCGTCGAATCGATGTCGTATCGTCACGGGAGCGCCCTCGCCGGAGAGCCGCGCCGACGCCCGAGATCCCAGGAGCCCCCGTGACACAGCAGGTGCCGCAGGTCCCGCCGACAGAGACCGTGCTGACCGGAGTCCGCAACTTCCGCGATGTGGGCGGGCTCCCCACGACGGACGGGCGGCGCACCGCCTTCGGCCGGCTCTACCGCAGCGGCCATCTGGCTCACGCCACCGCCGAGGACGCGGCCTTCCTCGACGGTCTGGGACTGCACACGATCTTCGACTTCCGCCACTCCGCCGACCACAAGCTCGACGGGTTCGACATCGAGCTGACCGGTGTCCGCAATGTCAGCATTCCGCTCTCGGACCCGGCCGACGGCGCGGAGTTCTGGCGGCTGGTGGGCAGCGGGAACATCGAGCAGCTGCGTTCGGTCCTCTCGGGCGGCAAGGGCGTCGACCGCATGGTCCGGATGTACCGCGCGACGATCGAGGACCGCACCGCCGAGCACAGCCGGGTCCTGCACGCCCTGGCCGAGGACAGCGTCCCGGCGCTGATGCACTGCGCGGCGGGCAAGGACCGGGCCGGCCTCTCGATCGCGGTCGCCCTGCTCGCGGTCGGCGTCCGGCAGGAGGCGATCGAGGAGGACTACCTCAAGTCCAACGATCTCCACCGCCGGTACAAGGTGAAGCGCTCCGATCCGTCCGGGGCCGGCATGTCGCCCGAGGTGCTGGAACTGCTGGACCCGCTGTTCGGTGCGCGGCCCGCCTATCTCGCGGCGGCCTTCGCGGCCATCGAGGAGAACTGGGGAACGACGGACCGCTATCTGTCCGAGGGACTGAAGATCTCCCCCGAGACCCGGGAGCTGCTGCGCGAGCGGCTGCTCGACGAGGGCTGACCCCTCCGGCGACCGCTCACCCCGGGCCGGCCCGTCACTTGCTCCCGGCCACCACGAAGAGCAGGTAGAGGAAGGCCGCGACGAGGTGGCCCGCCACCAGATAGGCGAAGAGCCGGATGATGACGCCGCGCGGCATCCGCTTCTCCTGCGGGTCCTCGTTGGCGCGGCGTCCGGGGCCCAGCGGGTCGTAGTGCTCGGAATCGGACATGACGGTCCTCTCTGTCGACCTCGCGGCCGGTGGAGTGAAGGGTGGGCCGGCCGGGAAGGGCCGGTCAGCGCGGGTGCAGTCCGCTGCCGAGGCAGAGCTCGGCGGCGGGACTCTGCAGCAGGGAGTGGACGAAGAGCAGCTCCGCGCCGCAGCGGTCGACGGCCGCGATCCGGTGCGGGGTGAGTGAGTCGAAGTGGGCGCTGTCGCCGGGTTCGAGGTCGTGGACGGTGTCGCCGAGCCCGACCCGCAGCCGGCCCTCCAGGACATACAGCCACTCCTCGCCGGGGTGGACCCGGACCAGGTCGCCCTGGGCGCCGTACGGGACGCGCACCCGCAGCGCCTGCATGGCGCGGCCGGAGCCGCCCGCCTGCCGGTACATCCAGCCGTCGGCCTCCGTCCCCTCGAAGCCGCCGCCGCGGATGATCGCGTCCCGTCCGGGCGGCTGCTCGCCGAGCAGCTCGGAGACCGTCGTACCGTAGATGCGGGCGAGTCCCAGCAGCATGGGCAGCGAGGGCTGCCTCCGGCCGGTCTCCAGCCGGGAGAGATGGGCCGGGGAGAGCCCGGCCCGCTGGGCCGCGGTCTCCAGGGTGAGGCCGCGGGCACGGCGCAGATCGCGCAGTCGGGGGGCGACGCCGGGGAGCTCGTCCGGCACCCCTTCGTCCGGAGGGTTCATGCCTCTATTGGGCCAGGACCTTTCCTCTGAGGCAAATAACTTGCCTCAGAGGCAAACGCCCGGTCAGCGGTTGGCCACGGCCTGCTTGACCAGCGTCCGGCCGAAGTCCCACATCAGCCCGCCGCCGCTGTGCGCGTCCTCCATGACGGAGGTGAACGCCTCCACGAACCGGTCCACCTCCGCGTCCCCGATGACCAGCGGCGGGATCAGCTTGATCACTTCCAGATGGTCGCCGGAGACCTGGGTGAGGATCCGGTGCTTCTGGAGCAGCGGCACCACGACCATCTGGGCGAAGAGACCCTTGCGGGCCGCCTGGAGCATGGTCCAGCGGCTGCGGAGCTTCAGCGAGGAGGGCCGGCCGAACTCGATGCCGATCATCAGCCCGCGGCCGCGCACCTCATGCAGCAGTTCGTAGCGGTCCACCAGGGCCGCCAGCCGCTCACGCAGCAGATCGCCGGTGCGCCGGGCGTTCGCGACGGTCTCCTCGTCCTCCATCACCGTCAGGACGGCGAGCCCGGCCGCCATCGCCTGGGCGTTGGAACCGAAGCTCGCGGAGTGGACGAGGACCCGGTCCATCGAGGAGTAGACCTTGCGGAAGATCCAGTCCTTGCCGAGGGTCGCGCCGACCGGCACATAGCCGCCGGAGAGCGCCTTGGCCACGCAGACGAGGTCGGGCTCCACCCCCTCCTCGTGCTGGTAGGCGTAGAAGTCCCCGGTGCGGCCGAGGCCCGTCTGGACCTCGTCGGCGATCAGGAGCGCCTTGTGCCGGTGCAGCAGCTCCTGGGCCTCGCGCAGATAGCCGGGCGGCGCGGCGTGCACGCCCTTGCCCTGGATCGGCTCGACGACCAGGGCCGCGACGTCGCCCCGCTTCAGCTCGCGGCGCAGCGCGTGGAGGTCGCCGAGCGGGACGGCCGTGTCGGGGAGCAGCGGGGCGAAGCCGTCGCGGAAGCCGCTCTCCCCGTTGACGGACAGCGAGCCCGTGGTGAGCCCGTGGAAGGCATGGTCGCAGTAGAGGACCCTGGGCTTCCCCGTGGCATACCGGGCGAATTTCAGCGCCGTCTCGACCGCCTCCGTACCGCTGTTGCCGAAGAAGACGCGGTCCAGGTGCGGGCTGTGGGTCAGCAGCTTCTCGGCGAGCAGTCCGGGCAGCGGCTGGCAGTCGAAGCGGGTGAGATCGGCGAGCTGGGCGTCGAGCACGTCATGGAGGGCCTTGCGGACGACCGGGTGGTGCCGGCCGATCCCCATGACGCCGAACCCGGCGAGCATGTCGAGGTAGTCGTTGCCCTCCGCGTCCCAGAAATACGCGCCCTCGGCCCGCTCGTAGACCTTGTCGAAGCCGATGGTGTGCAGCATGCGCGGCAGCTGGTGGTTCAGATGGCGCGCATGCAGCTCGTACCGTTCGGCCCCGCGCTCGGCCAGGAGCCGTCCCAGGTCGAAGCCGCCCGGCCCGCCGTCCGTCACCGGTTGCCGCCCACGCTCTCCCGCGCGGCGCGCAACGACTCCTTGAGCGATCCCATGGTGGCGAGCACGGCGGTGGGCTCGTAGCCGCAGTGCGCCATGCAGTTGGCGCAGCGCGGGTCCTTGCCCCGGCCGTACTTCTCCCAGTCGGTTTCCTCGATGAGCTGACGGTACGTCGGTACGTAGCCGTCGCTCATCAGGTAGCAGGGGCGCTGCCAGCCGAAGAGGGAGTAGTTCGGGATCGCCCAGGCGGTGCACGGGAAGTCCGCCTTGCCCTCCAGGAAGTCCAGGAAGAGCGGCGAGTGGTTGAGCCGCCAGCGGGCCCGGTTGCCGCCCGCGAAGGCCTTCTTGAACAGTTCGCGGGTCTGCTCGACGCCGAGGAAGTGCTCCTGGTCGGGGGCCTTCTCGTAGGCGTAGGCGGGCGAGATCATCATCTCGTCGACGTGCAGGTCGTCGTTGAGGTAGTTGAGGACCTCGATGATCGTCTGCGGGGTGTCGGTGTTGAAGAAGGTGGAGTTGGTGGTGACGCGGAAGCCGCGCGCCTTGGCCTCCTTCATCGCGGCGACGGCCTCGTCGAAGACGCCTTCCTTGGCGACCGATTCGTCGTGCCGCTCGCGCAGTCCGTCGATGTGCACGGCGAAGGCGAAGTACGGGGACGGGGTGAACTTGTCGAGCTTCTTCCGCATCAGCATCGCGTTGGTGCAGAGGAAGACGTATTTCTTCCGGGCGACGAGCTGGCGCACGATCTCGTCGATCTGCGGGTGCATCAGCGGCTCGCCACCGGCGATGGACACCATGGGGGCCCCGGATTCCAGCACCGCGCCCACCGCCTGGGCGACCGGCATGCGCTGCTTCAGGACACCGGCCGGGTGCTGGATCTTGCCGCATCCCTCGCAGGCGAGGTTGCAGGCGAACAACGGCTCCAGCTCGACGATCAGCGGGAACTTCTCACGCTTGCGGAGCTTCTGTTCGAAGAGATACGTCGCAACCTTGATGGTCTGGCGGAGCGGCATGGCCATCTAGCTCACCTCCTGGGGAGCAGTAAAGATCGGTGCCATTCGTAGAAAGCCGGAAGGACGGCACGAAGTACGCGGAACGCCGATATTCCACCGCGGACCGTGCCGATACGGACGAGCTCATGCTCAGGAGCGTCCACGACCACCCGGACGGCCGCAACCGGGCGCGGTCCGTGACACAGGGCGGTACGCAGTGTCGCGGCGGACTCCATGTCGACCGCGATGGCCCCGCTCGCCCGCAGCGCGGCCCGCTCGGGCCCCCGTACGACGTGGTCGGAGCCGGTCAGCGGGCCGGTGTGGACCCTGCGGCCGGGGAAGGCGCGGGTGAGGGCGGCGACCAGGACGCCGGTGCCGGTGCAGGGGGTGGTGCCGTCCGCGTCCCGGGTCTCCTCGGCGACGACGAGGTCCCCGGGGTGCATCCCCGGGGCGAGCCCGGCGCAGAAGCCGGAGGCGATCACGGCGGCGTCGGGGACCCCGCCGGGGCCCAGGAGGCGCGCCACGGCCGCCTCCGCCGCCCGCGGGCCCATCCCGGTGCGCAGGACCCGGACCGGGCCCGGGGCGCCCCTGCCGCTGCGCAGGGCCATCTGCTCGATGCCGAGGGCGCAGGCGACCAGCAGGGGCGTCACGGGACTCCCGGACCCTCGCGGATCGCCCATCAGGCCCCCTCGGCGGCGTCCGGGCGGTCCGCGAAGGGGTCGCCGTGCACATAGCGCCCGAGTGCGGTGAGGGGGAAGACCTGGCGATAGAGGTGGTAGTTGATCGAGAAGTCCCAGGGGAATCCGGTGCCGGTGAAATACGGCTCGTCCCAGGAGCCGTCGGCCTGCTGCGCCTCGGTGAGCCAGGTGACGCCCCGGGTGACGGAGGCGGTGTCCCGGCGTCCCGCGGCGAGGAGGGCGAGCAGCGCCCAGGCGGTCTGGGAGGCGGTGGACTCACCGTGCCCGATCCACTTCTCCTCCTGGTAGGAGCGCAGGTCCTCGCCCCAGCCGCCGTCGTCGTTCTGGACGGACTCCAGCCAGTCGACGGCCCGGCGGATCGCGGGGTGTCCCACGGGCAGTCCGGCGGTGATCAGGGCGGGCACCACGGACCCGGTGCCGTAGACGTAGTTGACGCCCCAGCGGCCGAACCAGGCGCCGCACGCCTCCTGTTCGGCGAGCAGCCACTCGATGCCCTCGCGGGTACGGGGGTGTTTCGCGAGCCCCTCGACGGCGAGCATCTCCACGACATGGCCGGTGACGTCGGCCGACGGGGGGTCGATGACCTCGCCGAAGTCGCAGAAGGGCAGCCTGTTGGGGAAGGCGCTGGTGTTGTCGGCGTCGAACGCGCCCCAGGCCCCGTTGCGGGACTGCATCCCGAGGTTCCAGCGGACCCCGCGGGCGATGGCGGCCTCCAGCCGGGCGGGGTCGGGGTGCCGCACCCGGCGCAGCGCCAGGACGACCTCGGCGGTGTCGTCGATGTCCGGGTAGTTGTCGTTGTGGAACTCGAACGCCCAGCCGCCCGGGGCCAGTTCGGGTTTGCGGACCGACCAGTCGCCGGGTCTGGTGATCTCCTCGGCCAGCATCCAGTCGGCTGCCTTCACCAGGGCGGGGTGGTCGGGTCTCAGCCCGGCGTCGGCGAGTGCGATGGTGGCCAGGCAGGTGTCCCAGACGGGCGACTGGCAGGCCTCGATCATGCGGGCGCCGTCCTCGCGGAGGACGGCGAACCGGTCGAGCGAGGCCAGGCCCGCTTTCATCACCGGGTGGTCGAGGTCGTAGCCGAGGAGGTGCAGGGCGATGACCGAGTAGACGGCCGGCGGCTGGATCCCGCCCCAGCAGCCGTCGTTCTCCTGGCGTTCGATGATCCAGCGGGCGGCCACGTTCATCGCGATACGGCGCAGCGGGCGCGGGGCGACCTTGTGGTAGAGGTGCAGCCCTTTGTCGAGGCGCTGGAAGAGTCCGTCCCAACTGGTGGGCGGGGCAAGCTTCCTGGGCGGGTTGGGGTGGTCCGGGTCGGTGTGCAGCTCGTCCAGGGCGAAGGGCGCGGGCCGTACGGGGCGCTTCGCGGAGACGATGGTGAGCGGCACGATGGTCTGCCGGGCCCAGCAGCCGAAGTCGTAGATGTTGAGCGGGACCCACTTGGGGAAGAACATCAGCTCGGGCGGGAGTTCGGGGAGGTCGTCCCATTTCCACCAGCCGAACAGGGCCAGCCAGATGCGGGTGAAGACGCGGGCGGCGGCGATGCCGCCCTGGTCCCGGATCCAGCCGGAGGCGCGGGCCATGTGCGGTTCGTCGGGGCGGTCCCCGGCCAGCCGCAGGGCGACGTACGCCTCGATCGTGGCGGAGAGGTCGCCGGGTCCGCCGTAGAAGGTGTTCCAGGTGCCGTCGCCGAGCTGTTCGCCGCGGATGAAGAGGGCGGCGGCCCGGGTGGTCTCCGGGTCCTGGATACCGAGGAACTGGCGCAGGAGCAGGTCCTCGGCGTCCATCGTGACGTTGGTGGCGA
Source organism: Streptomyces globisporus (assembly GCA_014649555.1). Classification (GTDB taxonomy): domain Bacteria; phylum Actinomycetota; class Actinomycetes; order Streptomycetales; family Streptomycetaceae; genus Streptomyces; species Streptomyces globisporus. The sequence goes on from BMTG01000002.1 coordinate 312,843, forward strand.
GGTCGCCCTTCCACCAGCCCTGCTCGTCCTGTCTGCCGAGGAGGTGCTCCACGGAGCGTTCCGCGGCCTGCCGCGCGACGTCGGTGACATCGTTGGCGGCGGTTCTCGTGTCGGTCGGATCGTCGGCGGGGACCCCGGTGATGTTCGCGGCCCCGGTCGATCCGTCGGTCGTCGCTGTCATGAGCTTCCCCTTACGTGCAGTCGGTTCTCTGCTGTGCTGGGGTCTCCGTCGGCCGGCGCCCCGGTGAGGGCGCCGGCCGGCGACTGCGAGTCATATGGAGGAAGTGATCATCTCTTGCGTACCACCACGAAATCGGCGAGCTCGGTGAGCTGCTCCCGCACCCGGTGGGGCATGTCGACGGCGTGCAGCGCCTCGATGGCGATGGCGTGCTGACGACGGGCTTCCTGGGCGGTCCACTCGCGGCCGCCCGCTTCCTCGATGAGCGCCGCGCGGGCGGCGAACTCCTCTTCGGAGAAGCTGTCGAAGTCGTTGCTCTTGGCGTCGGCTGCGAGCAGTTCGCCGAGGCGCTCGGAGGCCTCGCCGCCCGCGGCGAGCGCGGCGACGACCGGCAGGGACTTCTTGCGCTGGCGCAGGTCGCTCCAGGTCTGCTTGCCGGTGGACTCCGGGTCGCCCCAGATGCCGAGCAGATCGTCGACGGCCTGGAAGGCGAGGCCGAGGTGGTAGCCGTACGCCTCCAGGGTGTCGGCGGTACGGTCGTCGGCGCCGCCGAGCACCGCGCCGATGGAGACGGCGCAGGCCAGCAGGGCGCCGGTCTTGTTGCCCTCCATCTCCAGGCACTCCTCGACGGTGACCCGCTCGCGGTGCTCGTAGGAGATGTCCTGGGCCTGCCCGTCGATGAGCTTGCGGGTGGCGGTGGTCAGCCGGCGGGCCGCGCGGCCCGCCTCGACCGTGCCGAGCTCCAGCAGCAGGTCGTAGGCGAGGGCGAAGAGCGCGTCGCCGACCAGGATCGCCTGGGCGGGGCCGTGCACCTTCCATACGGTGTCGCGGTGGCGGCGCTGTTCGTCGCCGTCCATCAGGTCGTCGTGCAGCAGCGAGAAGTTGTGCACGAGTTCGACGGCCACGGCACCGGGAATGCCGGCCTCGGCCGGGGCGCCCGCCGCCTCGGCGGACAGCAGGGCGAGCGCGGGGCGTACGGCCTTGCCGCCGTCGCCGTCCGAGGGCCGGCCCTCGGCGTCGATCCAGCCGAAGTGGTACGCGGCGACGGTGTCCATGGGCGGCGCGAGCCGGTCCACGGCAGCCCGCAGGACCGGCGCTGACAGGGCTCGTCCGCGCTCCAGAAGCGCGGTGACGTCCGCGGTGTCAGCCACGGTGTCGAAAGCCGGATTCGCCGGGGTCACAGACTCTCCTCTTGTTCCGGTGGTACTGCTCATGCCGCCTCCTGCAGCGGATGTCCTGGGGGGCGGCCGAGGTCGTGGAGGGCCGCGTCGGCGGCGGCGGCGCCGCTGCGCACGGCACCCTCCATCGTCGCGGGCCAGCCGGTGTCGGTCCAGGCTCCGGCCAGCTGGAGGCCGGGCAGCCGGGTGCGGGGGCCGGGGCGCAGCCGCCCGACGCCCGGGGCGGGCGCGAAGGTGGCGGTGCGCTCCCGGGTGACGAAGAAGTCGCGGATGCCCGCGCCACGGGCGGCGGGCAGGAGGCGCTCCAGCTCGGGCAGGTAGCGGGAGCGCAGTTCGGCGACGGGAAGGTCGATCTCGGCCTGGGCGGCCGACTGCGAGACGGCCAGATACTGCCCGGGGCCCTTGAGACCCGAGGAGTGGGTGCGGTCGAAGACCCACTGGACCGGGGAGCCGATCGCGGCGAAGAACGGCCTGCGCAGCACCTTGCGGTCGTAGATGACGTGCACGTTGAGGATCGGAGCGCATGCGATGTCGAGCAGCAGCTCCGGCTCGTCCAGCGCGCCCGCGGGCAGCAGGTCGTGGGTCTCGGTCTGCGGCACGGCCAGCACGACGGTGTCGGCGGTGATCCGCTCCCCCGCGCTCTCGACGCTCCAGCGGCCGTCCTCGGTGCGGGTGAGGGAGCCGACCTTGGCGCGCAGCTCGGTGCGGACGCCCGCGGTGTCCAGGGCCTTGCGGGCGAGGGTGTCGTGCAGGTCGCCGAGCGGGACGGTGGCCCAGCCGATGTCGGCGGCGCCGGGGTCGGAGAGCAGGCCGGTCTTGAAGACCTTCGCCGCGAGCGCCATGGAGGCGTCCGGGGCGGTGGCGTTCAGGGTGGCGACGCCGACGAGGTCCCAGAGCGCCTCGATGGCGCGCTCGGACTGGCCGTGCCGGCGCAGCCAGGTGGCGAAGTCGATCCGGTCCAGCTCGGGGTCGGCGGGGTCGAGGCGGCCGAGCGCGAGGGCGGCCCTGCCCACGGCCGCCTTCTCGGCGAGCGAGAGGTGCGGATAGGCGGCGAGGCCGCCCGCCAGGTGCAGCGGTACGGGCAGGGCGGTGCGGCGGATCCGTCCCAGGCGCGGCCCGGCGGCCCGGCCGACGTCCAGCACGGGCACGTCGAGGCGGTCCTGGAGCGGGGCCAGGTGCGCGGCGTCGATGCGGTCGAGGAACCAGCGGTAGCCGGTGCAGCAGCGCAGGTAGACGTGCTGGCCGTTGTCGACGGTGAGGTCGCCGCGCTGGAAGGAGAAGGCGAGGCCGCCGAGACGGGGCCGGCCCTCCAGGAGGGTCACGTCGAGTCCGGCGTCGGCAAGGCGGAGCGCCGCCGTCACCCCGGCGAGGCCACCGCCGACGACGACCCCGACGGGGCGCGGGCTCTCGTCGCTCATGCCTGCCCCTCCCGCCGGGTCGTGGCGCTCTGCCGGGTCCTCACCCTGCAGATCGTCGCAGTCAGTGACGCGTCGGGCCACCGGAAGGTTGTCCCGGGGCCGGAGGCGCACAGCCGCATCAGGCTCGCCCCCTGGCGGTGAGCCGCGAGATGTGGCGGGCGTCGAGACCGGACAGGCCGCGCACCGCGACGTAGGCCTTCTCGTGGCCGGGCAGGGAGACCCGGCCGCGCAGGACGGCTTCGGGGTCGCGCTCGATCCGGTCGAGGAGGCGGCGGTAGATCCCGGCCATCGCGGCGACGCAGGCGCCGCTGCGGCGGTCGAGCATCGGCAGCAGCCGGTAGCCCTCGGCGAACAGGGCGCGGGCGCGGCGGACCTCGAAGTGGATGAGGCCGGCGAAGTCGGACCCGGGGGGCGGGGTGGTCCGGTGGAACCCTGCCGAGCAGCCGAATTTGGCCAGGTCGTCGGCGGGCAGGTAGGTGCGCCCGTTGCCCGCGTCCTCGCGGACGTCGCGCAGGATGTTGGTGAGCTGGAGGGCGAGGCCGAGAGTGTCGGCGTACTCCGCGGCGCGCTCGGCCCCGCGGGCGCCCGGGGCGGTGCCGAAGACTCCGAGGCTGAGGCGTCCGATGGCTCCGGCGACGCAACGGCAGTAGGTCTTCAGGTCGTCCCAGGTCTCGTAGGTCGCACCCCGTACGTCCATCAGGACGCCGTCGATCAGCTCGTCGAGTCCGCCGAGCGGGAGCGGGAAGCGGCGGGCGGCGTCGGCGAGGGCGACGGCCACCGGGTCGGTGTCGTCCTCCTCGACCTTGCCGTGCCGCACCCGGTCGAGCAGCTCGCGGGTGCTCTCCAGCCGGGTCCGCTTGGTCCCCGCGTCCAGCTCCCCGTCGCCGATGTCGTCGACCCGACGGGAGAAGGCGTACAGCGCCGACATGGCCTGCCGCTTCTCGTTCGGCAGCAGCCGGATGCCGTAGGCGAAGTTACGGGCCTGCTGTCCGGTGACGGCTTCGCAGTAACTGTATGCGGCCTGCACCGGCGGCGACATGTTTGTCGTCTGTCCCTCCACGGTCCGGCTCACCTCTCTCCACGCGCTCTTCGCAAGACGGTTCCCACTTCACGCAGCAGGCTGGGCTTGGTGGCCTTGGGCGGTCCGGGCAGGACGTCGAACCCGGCGGCCGAGATCGCCGTGAGCGCGCTGCGGCCGCCCCCGACGAAGCCGGCGAGGAGCAGTTTCAGCCTGCCGTCGACGCTGCCCACCAGCGGGGGGCCCTCGTCCAGCAGGTCGCTCGCGCGCTGGGCCTCGTACGCGATCAGGGCGCGGACGGAGGCTCCGGCGGAGGGCGCGGCCAGGTCGGCTTCGGTGACCCGGAAGCGCTCCATGTCCTCGGCGGGCAGATAGATCCGGTCGCGTTCCAGGTCCTCGGCGACGTCCTGGAGGTGCTCGACGATCTGGAGTGCGGTGCAGACCGCGTCGGAGCGGCGGACGCGTTCGGGGCTGGTGGTGCCGGTGAGGGCGAGGACCAGGCGGCCGACGGGGTTCGCGGAGAGCTCGCAGTAGGCGGCGAGCTCGGCGTAGGTGCCGTAGCGGCGGACCTTCTGGTCCTGGCGGTTCGCCTCGATCAGGCCGAGGAAGGGTTCGGGGGTGAGCGCGCGGCGCCGCGCGGTGGGGCGCAGGTTGCGCAGCAGGGGGTGGTGCGGCTCCTCGCCGGTGGTGGCGAAGACCCGGCGGAGGTCGGCCTCCAGGGCGTCGAGCATGGCAAGGCGGTCGTCGCTCTGCTCCGGCTCCAGGCCGAGGTGGCGGGCGTCCGCGCCGCCGGGGGCGAGGTCGCCGTCGCCGATGTCGTCGACGAGCCGGGCGAATCCGTAGACCGCCATCAGGTCCCCGCGCCAGGCGCGGGGCAGGAAGAAGGGCGCCACGGGGAAGTTCTCGTCCGCGGCCTTGCCGAGGGTGGCGTCGCCGGTGCGCGCCGCGGGGGGCGAGGTCACTGCGGACCACCCGGCGCGGGGACGGCGAAACCACGTCGGAGCTGGAGATCTTCCGTCATTGCCGTCACATCTCCCGTTCTACACTGCTGACCCAAAACAACCCTTTTCGGACACGCCGCTCAGTCTTCCGAGTGCACTGCGGCAGAGCGTCGGTGGAGCGGCGTATCGCCCTACTTGCCATGAATCAGCACCGCTCCAGCTTACGTTGTACAGCTCACAGGGGGTCGGCGGGGTGGAGCGCCCGCGACCTCGTCCCGGCCGTCCCCGTCAACCTTCCCCGCGCACGGATGACTTGACGTCATCCGCCGGGAGGAGATCGGCCCCGGACCCCTACTGCGGAGGGCCTGCCCGGCAACGGGCACCGCGCAGGCACCGCACGGCCCCCACCGGACGGATCCGGCGGGGGCCACGGGATGGGCTCGGGCTACTTGCCCGTCTCGCGCTCGTACGCCTTGAGGACTTCCTCGGTGGGGCCGTCCATCAGCAGCTCGCCCTTCTCCAGCCACAGCGCGCGGTCGCAGGTGTCCCTGATCGACTTGTTGTTGTGGCTGACCAGGAAGACCGTGCCCGCCTCCTTGCGCAGCTCGCGGATCCGCTCCTCGGAGCGGATGCGGAACTTGCGGTCACCGGTGGCCAGCGCCTCGTCGATCATGAGGACGTCGTGATTCTTGGCCGCGGCGATCGAGAAGCGCAGCCGCGCCGCCATGCCGGAGGAGTACGTCCGCATCGGCAGCGTGATGAAGTCGCCCTTCTCGTTGATGCCGGAGAAGTCGACGATCTCCTGGTACCGGGAGCGGATCTCGGCCTGCGTCATCCCCATGGCCAGACCGCCGAGCACCACGTTGCGCTCGCCGGTGAGGTCGCTCATCAGGGCCGCGTTCACGCCGAGCAGCGAGGGCTGGCCGTCGGTGTAGACATGGCCGGATTCGGTCGGCAGCAGACCGGCGATGGCCCGCAGCAGCGTCGACTTGCCGGAGCCGTTGGTGCCGATGAGGCCGATGGCCTCGCCGCGGTAGGCGGTGAAGGAGACACCGCGTACGGCGTGCACCTTCCGGACGCCCCGCGGTTCGCCCTTGCCGCGCCGCACCATGCGGCTCAGCGCGGCGGTGGCGCTGCCCCGGCCGCCGCCCGCGCCGTTGACCCGGTACACGATGTGCACGTCGTCGGCGATCACCGTGGGGATGCGCCCCTGCGCGTTGTCGTCAGCCACGGCCGTACCGCTCCTCCGCCTTCCAGAAGTACACGAATCCCACGACGCCCAGCAGCACGGCCCAGCCCAGCCCGGCGGCCCAGACGTGGTCCGGCAGGTTCTCGGAGCCGTACCCGTCGATCATGGCGAAGCGGACCAGGTCCATGTAGATCGCCGCCGGGTTGTACTGGAGCACGTCCGCGATCCAGGCCGGCTTGTCCTTCAGCATCACCGGGATGGAGAACATGACGCCCGAGGCGTACATCCAGGTGCGCATGATGAACGGCATCAGCTGGGCGAGGTCGGGGGTCTTGGAGCCGAGCCGCGCCATGACGAGGGCCAGGCCGGTGTTGAAGACGAACTGGAGAAGCAGGGCGGGGATCACCAGGAGCCACGACAGCGAGGGGTAGCTGCCGAAGATCACGGCGACCGCGACCAGCACGATCATCGAGAAGAGCAGCTGCTGGAGCTGCTGGAGCGAGAAGGAGATGGGCAGCGAGGCCCGGGGGAAGTGGAGGGCGCGGACCAGGCCGAGGTTGCCGGCGATCGACCGGACACCCGCCATCACCGAGCTCTGGGTGAAGGTGAAGACGAAGACGCCGGTGACCAGGAACGGCACGAAGACGTCGTGGGGGATCCCCTCCCTGGTCCCCAGGATCAGGCCGAAGATCAGGTAGTAGACACAGGCGTTCAGCAGGGGTGTGACCACTTGCCACAGCTGGCCCAGTTTGGCCTGGCTGTACTGGGCGGTCAGTTTCGCCCGGGAGAAGGCCAGGATGAAGTGGCGTCGGCCCCAGAGCTGTCGCATGTACGCGAACAGCCCCGGCCGGGCGCCGCTCACGGTCAGGCCGTACTTGGCGGCCAGCTGGGCCGCGTCGAGGCCCTCGTCGGCGGACGGCGGGGTCCCGAGGGCTACCCCACCGTCGCGGGTCGTCTCACTCACAAGTTGAAACTCTCGTCTTCACGCGCAGCCAGTCGCGGGCGCGGCTCAGGCGGACAGGTTCCGGAAAGAAAATACGCCTCATGCTCTCAGAGGTAAGCGTCTCAGATGACCGGAGGTCGGCCCAGCCTCGTCAGCCGCCACACCGTACGCCACTTCATCGGGCGCCGGATTCCGCAAGGGGTGGTCCAGCCTTCCCGGAATCCGCCGAACCATGCATTCAGCGCCGGCCGGGACGGGCGCCTGACCAGGGTCAGCAGCAGCCAGACCCCCAGGTAGAGGGGGACCAGCGGGGCGGGCAGGTTCCGGCGGGCCAGCCAGACCCGGTTGCGGGCGACCATGCGGTGGTAGACCGCGTGCCGGGACGGAGCGGTGGTGGGGTGGTTCAGCACCAGGTCGGCGCGGTAGTCGATCATCCAGCCCGCGTCCAGCGCCCGCCAGGCGAGGTCCGTCTCCTCGTGGGCGTAGAAGAAGTCCTCCGGCAGCGGGCCGACCTCGGCGATGACCCTGGTGCGTACGGCGTTGGCACCGCCCAGGAACGTCGTGACGCGCGAGGAGCGCATCGGGTCGGCGGCTCGCAGCCGGGGCACGTGCCGGCGCTGGGTGGCACCGGTGTCCGGGTCGGCGATGCGGAAGGAGACGATCCCGAGCTTCGGGTCCGCCTCGAAGGCCTGCCGGCACAGCTCGGCGGTGTCCCGGTTCGGGAGCAGCCCGTCGTCGTCCAGGAAGAGCAGCGCGTCCACGTCCGCCCCGCACGGGCCGAACGCCTCGATGCCGACGTTGCGGCCGCCTGGGATGCCCCGGTTCTCGGGCAGCTCCACCGTGCGCACCCCGGCGGGCACCTCGGGTACCGGGGCTCCGTTGCCGACCACCACGACCTCGATCCGGTCACCGTGCTGGGCGGTGACCGAATCGAGGAGGGCGCGGAGCTCGTCCGGGCGGTTGCCCATGGTGATGATCACCGCACCCAGTTTCATGGGAAGGGTCACTTCAGCCTGCTGGACGCCAGGACGGACACCAGGTGCAGCAGGGTCTGCAGCAGCGCGATGCCGGCCATGACCGCCACGGTCAGGCGGGTGTAGAAGAGATCGCCCGCGATCGCGTCCACCACGGCGACCACGAGGATCACCAAAGACGCCTCGATGCCGAGGATCAGCCGGTGGAACTTGAGCGCGGCGGCGGCCTTGCGGGCCAGCGCCATGCCGGAGGAGCGCGGCTCGGAGGCCGCTTCCTTCACCGGCGGCAGCCCGCCCTGGTGACGGGCCACGCCCACCAGGTCCGTCTCGGCCTTGATCAGGATCGCGCCGAGCGCGGCGAGCGTCCCGAGGAACGCCCAGAGCCAGTCGATCCGCCCCTCGCCCCAGATGTCGGCGGCCCGCAGGCCGAGGCCCACCAGCACCGCCGCGTCGCACAGATAGGCCGCGACGCGGTCGAGGTAGACCCCGCTGAGCGAGTACTGCTTCTTCCAGCGGGCCAGTTCGCCGTCCACGCAGTCGAAGAGCAGGTAGAGCTGGACCATCACCACGCCGAGCACGGCGCCCCAGACGCCCGGCACCAGCAGCGCGGGGGCGGCCAGCGCGCCGGCCAGCGTCATGACGTACGTGACCTGGTTCGGCGTGACACGGGTGTTGACCAGGTAGCGGTCCACGCGCAGCGAGACCTCGCGCATGTACATGCGCCCGGCCCAGTGCTCGCCGCTGCGCCGGTCCTTCACGCCCGGAGGGTGAACGACCGGACGGAGTTCAGCTACTGATGGTCGTCGCATAGTCGGCGTACGCGTCCCTGATCTGGTCGGTGGACAGGTTGAGGTGCTCCAGGACCGTGAAGCGTCCCGGACGCGTCTGCGGCGCGTAGTCGACGGCCTTGACGAACTCGTCGACGCTGAACCCGATCTCCTCCGGCAGGACCGGCAGACCGTGGCGGCGCAGTATCGATGCCATCAGGAGGGACTCCTGGCGGGCACCGCGCAGATGCATGGCGAAGCAGGCGCCGAGGCCGACCTGTTCGCCGTGGCTGGCCGCGCGCTGGGGGTAGAGCAGGTCGAAGGCGTGGTTGATCTCGTGGCAGGCGCCGGACGCCGGGCGCGAGTCGCCCGCGACCGACATCGAGATGCCCGTCAGCACGAGTCCTTCGGCCAGCACCTTCAGGAAGGCGTCGTCGCCGACGCCGCCCGGGTGGCGCAGCACGGCCTCGCCGGCCTGGCGGGCCATCGCGGCCGCGAGCCCGTCGATCTCCTCGCCGTTGACCTCGTGGGCCAGCTCCCAGTCGGCGACGCAGGAGATGTTCGAGACCGCGTCGCCGATGCCGGAGCGGACGTAGCGGGCGGGCGCCTCACGGATCACGTCGAGGTCGATGACCACGGCGATCGGGGTGGGGACCCCGTAGGAGCCGCGCCCGTTGTCGTTGTCCAGCGTGGCGACCGGCGAGCACAGGCCGTCGTGCGAGAGGTTCGTCGCGACGGCGACCATGGGCAGCCCGACCCGCGCCGCGGCGTACTTCGCCACGTCGATGATCTTGCCGCCGCCGAGGCCCACCACCGCGTCGTACCGGTTGCCCTTGATGCCGTCGGCGAGCTTCACCGCGGAGTCGATCGTGCCGTCGGCGACCGGATACCAGTCGGCACCGGGCAGGACCGGAGCGAGCCTCTCCTTCAGGGCGCGCCCCGAGCCGTCGCTGATCGCGATGGCGAGCTTGCCCGAGGAGGAGATCCGCTGATCGGCCAGGAGACCCGCCAGATCGTCCATGGCGCCGCGTCGGATGTCGACGACGACCGGGGACGGAATGAGCCGGGTCAGTACTGGCACGCGATCTCCCGGCCCTTCTTCAGGTCCTCGTGGTTGTCGATCTCGACCCAGGTCACGGTGCCGATGGGGGCCACGTCGACGGTGAAGCCGCGGTTCACGAGCTCCTGGTAGCCGTCCTCGTAGTAGAGGTCGGGGTCGCGCTCGAAGGTGGTCTTCAGCGCGTCCGCCAGCTCCTCGGCGGCCTCGGCCTCGATGAGGGTGACGCCGATGTACTCACCGGTGGCGGTAGCCGGGTCCATCAGCTTGGTGATGCGCTGAACGCCCTTGCCCTCCTCGGTGATGACCTTCATCTCCTCGTCGGCGAGCACCTTCTCGGTGTCCAGGGCGAGGATGATCTTCTGGCCCTTGCCGCGGGCGTCCAGGAGGGTCTTCTCGACGGAGACCGGGTGCACGGTGTCGCCGTTGGCGAGGATCACGCCGCGCTTGATGACGTCACGGGCGCACCACAGGGAGTAGGCGTTGTTCCACTCCTCGGCCTTGTCGTTGTCGATCAGCGTGAGGCTGAGGCCGTAGGTGGCCTCCAGCTCGGCCTTGCGGGCGTAGACGGCCTCCTTGCGGTAGCCGACGACGATCGCGACCTCGGTGAGTCCGACCTCGGCGAAATTGGCCAGCGTGAGGTCGAGGACCGTCTTGTCGCCGTCGACAGGGACGAGCGCCTTGGGGAGCGTGTCCGTGTAGGGGCGCAGACGTCGTCCTGCACCGGCTGCCAGTACGAGGCCGATCATGCGAGTTCTCCTTCGTCGTGTACGGCGGGCGCCGAGGAGGACACCCAGAAGCGGATGGACTCCACGAGCACCACCAGAGCCACGGCGACCGCGAGCGCGGTCAGGGCCGTGGTGAAACCTGCGGCGTGGGTGAGTACGGCGGCGAGGACGGCCACCAGCGCGGTACGGCCCTCGTGTCCACCGATCGTCCGCACCAGCCACTGGGGCGGCGCGCCGGTGCCTCCGCGGATGCGGTACACCGTGTCGTAGTGATGGTAGGCGACGGCCGAGATCAGCCCGAAGGCTGCCGGAACGGCGTGCGGGGCGTCGCTGCGGGCCGCCAGCACGAGGATCGTGACGTACTCCGCCGCCCGGAAGAACGGCGGCACCAGCCAGTCGAGCGCGCCCTTGAGCGGGCGGGCGACGGCGAGGCCGGAGAGGACGACGTACACCGCGGCGGCGGCGACGGTGAGCCAGCTGCCGTAGGGGAGGAAGAGGGCCCCGCCGATCATGACGAGCGTGCCGAGCAGGGCGACGGCAGGAGCCGTGAACGCGCCCCGGAGTCCGGGGGCGACCGCCGCCACACCCTGGGCGAGGGGCCCGGAGTCGGCGAGGTCCGCGAGGGCCTGCGCGGCGCGGTCGGTACGGCTGGCCCGGCGGGTCAGCGAGCGCAGCAGGCGACCGGCGGTGGTGTAGCAGGCGGCCAGGGAGCAGCCGATGAGCAGGGCGTAGAAGACGATGCGCGGGGTGGTGAGCGCGGTGAGCACCGCGATCATGGCCCAGCGCTCACCGATCGGCAGCACGATCATCCGGCGCGCCCAGACCGTCCAGCCGACGCTGTCGAGTTTGTCGGAGAGGGCGGCGGTGGGGCTGGTGTTGGCGACCGCGTCGTGGTTGGCCTCGTTGAACGAGAAGTCGACGACATGGCGGCAGGCCTGGAGGACCATCGCGCCGAGTGCCAGGACCCAGACGTCGTCACCGCCGCGTACGGCCCCGATGGCGAGCCCCGCGTAGTACGCGTACTCCTTGGCCCGGTCGAAGGTGGCGTCCAGCCAAGCGCCCATCGTGGAGTACTGCAGCGAGTAGCGGGCGAGCTGCCCGTCGGTGCAGTCCAGCACGAAGGAGAACAGCAGCAGGATCCCGGCGGCGACGTAGCCGCCGCGGGTTCCGGTGGCCGCCGCGCCCGCCGCGATGAGCGCGGTGATCAGGGACGCGGTGGTGACCTGGTTCGGGGTGAGGCCGCGGCGGGCGCACCAGCGGGCGATGTAGCGGGAGTACGGGCTGATGGCGAAGGTGGTGAAGAAGCCGTCGTGGGCCTTCACCGCGCTGCGCAGCCGGACCGCCTCGTCGTCGACCTCGGCGCGGGCGCTCTCGGCGGTCGCCCGCGCTCCGCCGTCGGTGGGGACGGTGGCGGTGAGCGATCCCAGCTCGGGGCGCTTGACGGCGGTGCCCTCGGCCTCCAGCGCCACGGCGATCCGGCCGGGGACGGTGCGGTCATCGGGCGCCGGGTCGGTGTCCGGGGCGCCCGCGCCGGCGGCGGCCGTGGTGCGCCGGAGCGCACGCAGCAGGGCTCCGCGCGCCTCGGGCTGGGCGGTGAGGGCGCCGGGCACGGTGGCGGCGGCGAAGCGGGGGTCGGTCAGGCCGAGCCGCAGCGCGTGGACGTGGCCGACGAAACGCGGATCGACGAGGGCGACCCTGCGGCCGGCCGGGACGGCGGCGAGGAGGGTCGCGGCGTCATCGGCGTCGGCGGCGGTCTGCACGTCGAAGCCCAGGGACCGCAGATCGTCCGCGAGCGACGACCCGGGTACCGGCGTACCGGTGAGGATGGCGGTCGACAGACGAACTCACTCCTTGGCACTGACGTGGACGACACACGGCGGCACGGCCACATGGCGGGCCGGAGGCGTGTCGGCTGAGGCTATCGGATGAACGGAAGACCGAGTTCACCACCCGTTTGTGCGCTGTTCGGGTGGACCTGCACAGTCCGGCGCCGTTCGCGATCATCATCATCGATCGGGGGCCCGGCCCACAAACCCGCGGAGCGGGCGGCGGGAACGCTGCGCTTAGGCTGGCGGTCATGACATGGCTGATCACAGGCGGGGCGGGTTACATCGGGGCACACGTGGCACGGGCCATGGTCGCGGCGGGCGAGCGGGTCGTGGTGCTCGACGACCGCTCCAGCGGCATCGCCGAGCGGCTGCCGGACGCCGTCACGCTGGTGGAGGGCTCCGCCTCCGACCGGGCCCTGCTCGACCGGGTGCTGGCCGATCACGCGGTGAGCGGGGTGGTGCATCTCGCGGCGAAGAAGCAGGTCGGCGAGTCCGTGGAGAAGCCGCTGCTGTACTACCGGGAGAACGTCGCGGGACTGGCCGTCCTGCTGGAGGCCGTGGTCGCGGCGGGGGTGCGGCGCTTCCTCTTCTCGTCCTCGGCGGCCGTGTACGGCGTACCGGACGTGGACCTCATCACGGAGGAGACGCCCTGCCTCCCCATCAACCCGTACGGCGAGACGAAGCTCACCGGTGAGTGGCTGGTGCGGGCCACCGGCAAGGCGCACGGGCTCTCGACGGCCTGCCTGCGGTACTTCAACGTGGCGGGAGCGGCGGCGCCGGAGCTCGCGGACACCGGGGTCTTCAACATCGTGCCGATGATGTTCGAGCGGCTGACGCACGGCGAGGCGCCCCGGATCTTCGGCGACGACTACCCGACACCGGACGGCACCTGCATCCGTGACTACATCCACGTCGCCGATCTGGCGGAGGCGCACCTCGCGGTCGCGCGCCGGCTGGACGAGGCGGGCGAGGGCGATCTGACGCTGAACGTCGGCCGGGGCGAGGGCGTCTCGGTCCGGGAGCTGGCGGACGTGATCGGCGAGGTGACGGGAAGCGATCTGAAGCCGGTGGTCGAGCCGCGCCGGGCCGGTGACGCGCCGAAGGCGGTGGCGTCGGCCGCGCGGATCACCGCGGAGCTGGGCTGGACGGCCCGGCGGAATGTGCGCGAGATGGTCGAGTCGGCCTGGGAGGGCTGGTGCCTGCAGCGCCCCGAGGCCCGCGCGCAGGGGCGCTCCTGACCGCCTCCGCGAGGCGCGTGATCGATCGTGTCAACGCTCTGACCTGCGGAACGTTTCCGCAGGTCAGAGCATATGACAACGGTGTTCAGTCCCGTGTTGCCCGATACCCCCCACCCGTAGTTCACTGGGCCTGGCCGGGGTGGTTCCGCCCCGGCACGTCCTACGGACCTGGAGGCGTTTCGCATGGGGGCTGGCCACGATCACGGGCATACGCACGGCGGGCCGCCCCCGACGGGAACGGCGGCCGCCGCGTACCGGGGAAGGCTCCGGATCGCCCTGGGGATCACCCTGAGCGTGATGGTCATGGAGATCGTCGGCGGGATCCTCTCCGACTCGCTCGCGCTGATCGCGGACGCCGCCCATATGGCCACCGACGCCCTGGGGCTCGGGATGGCGCTGCTCGCCATCCACTTCGCCAACCGCCCGGCCGCCCCGAACCGCACCTTCGGCCTCGCCCGCGCGGAGATCCTGGCCGCGCTCGCCAACTGTCTGCTGCTGCTCGGCGTGGGTGCCTACCTGATTTTTGAGGCGGTGGAGCGGTTCATCACCCCGGCCGAGACGAAGGGCGGGCTCGCCATCGCGTTCGCCGCGGTCGGCCTGGTGGCCAACGTCGTCTCCCTCTCGCTGCTGATGCGCGGGCAGAAGGAGAGCCTGAACGTGCGGGGCGCCTATCTGGAGGTGATGGCCGACACGCTGGGCTCGATCGCCGTGATCGTCTCGGCCGGGATCATCATGGCGACCGGCTGGCAGGCCGCCGACCCGATCGCCTCGCTGGTGATCGGCCTGATGATCGTCCCCCGGACGGTGAAGCTGCTGCGGGAGACCCTGAACGTGCTGCTGGAGGCCGCGCCCAAGGGGGTGGACATGGCGGAGGTACGGGCCCACATCACGGCCCTGCCCGGGGTGCTGGACGTCCATGATCTGCACGCCTGGACGATCACCTCGGGGATGCCGGTGCTCTCCGCCCATGTGGTGGTGCGCCAGGAGATGCTCGACTCGATAGGGCACGAGAAGGTGCTGCACGAGCTGCAGGGCTGCCTCGGGGACCACTTCGACGTGGAACACTGCACCTTCCAGCTGGAGCCGAGCGGTCATGCGGAGCACGAGGCCCGTCTCTGCCACTGAGCGAGGGGGCGGGGGTGCCGCACCCCCGGCTCCTTCCTCACCTCCCGGGCTTCCGGGCCAGGTCCGTTCTTCCCCGGATCGGGCTCGGAGCCCTCTCACGCAAGGGTTTCCACGTTGACCGACCACATCGACCCCAGGTGGAGCACCCGTCCGGAGACCCCGGCGGACCGTGCGGCCGTGCACGGCGTCAACGCGGCCGCGTTCCCCACCCGGGACGAGGCGGACCTCGTGGACGCCCTGCGGGCCGACCCCGAGGCGTGGCTGCCGGAGCTGAGTTACGTCGCCGAGGCCCCGGACGGGTCCCTCGCGGCGTACGCGCTGCTGACCCGCTGCCGGGTCGACGACGCTCCGGCACTCGCCCTGGCCCCGGTGGCCACGGTCCCCGCGTACCAGCGGCAGGGTGCGGGGCTGGCCGTGGTGCGGGCGGTGCTGGACGCCGCCCGGGTGCGTGGTGAGGCGCTGGTGCTGGTGCTCGGTCATCCCGAGTACTACCCGCGCTTCGGTTTCGGTCCGGCCTCGCGCTACGGGATCCGGCCAGGTTTCGAGGTGCCGGACGAGGCGATGATGGCGCTGGTACTGGACGATTCGGTTCCTGTTCCGGCGGGCCTGATCCGTTATCCGGCGGCCTTCGGCGTCTGACGGCCCGTCCGTCCCGCCGCGTTCGCAGGGCGTGGCGGGCCGGACATGCCCGGCCCCGGAGTGCGGACAAGGGGCTTTTGTACGGCAGACTTGACCGGACTCCAGGGGCCCGGCGCACGAGGCCGGGGACCAAAGCGAAGGATGGGTATGCCGACCACACCAGCCACCGCGACGCACAGCTCGTCGAACGGCACCGCAGAAGCGATCATGCTCGAACTGGTCGACGAGAACGGCACCACCATCGGCACCGCGGAGAAGCTGGCGGCCCACCAGGCCCCCGGGCAGCTGCACCGCGCGTTCTCCGTGTTCCTCTTCGACGAGCAGGGGCGGCTGCTGCTCCAGCGCCGGGCACTCGGCAAGTACCACTCCCCCGGCGTCTGGTCGAACACCTGCTGCGGACACCCCTACCCGGGCGAGTCCCCGTTCGCGGCCGCGGCCCGGCGTACGTACGAGGAGCTGGGCATCTCGCCGTCGCTGCTCGCCGAGGCGGGCACCGTGCGCTACAACCACCCGGACCCTACGTCGGGCCTGGTGGAGCAGGAGTTCAACCACCTGTTCGTGGGAATGGCGCAGGCGGCGCTGAAGCCGGACCCCGAGGAGGTCGGTGAGACCGCCTTCGTGACGGCGGCCGAGCTGGAGAAGCGGCACGCCGACGGGCCGTTCTCGGCGTGGTTCATGACGGTGCTGGACGCGGCGCGGCCGGCGATCCGTGAGCTGACGGGTCCCTCCGCGGGCTGGTGATCCTTCGCCCGGTCGCGTACGGGGGCGGCCGGACAGCCGTCTACGGGGCGGTCAGAGCTGCGTCTTCAACGGCAGCGCCGCCCAGATGATCTTCCCGCCGCTCGCGGTGTGCTCGACGTCGCAGGTGCCGCCCGCCTCCGCGGTGACCACCTTGACCAGCAGCAGGCCCCGGCCGCCGGTCTGCGCGTAGTCCGTCTCCAGGGCGGTGGGGCGGTAGGGGTGGTTGTCCTCGACCGAGACTCTGACCCAGTCGGCGCCGATGGCCACCTCGACAGCCAGCTCGGGCGAGAGCAGTGCCGCGTGCTTGACGGCGTTGGTGACCAGCTCCGAGACGATCAGCAGGAGCCCCTGGAGGATGTCGTCCTCGATCGGCACGCCCTGCCGGCCGAGCAGATCGCGTACGGCGTGCCGGGCGCTGGGCACGGACGCCTCCACGGCGGGGGCGGTGAAGCGCCACACCCCCTCGTACGACACGGGGTCGGCAGGGGCACTCCCGAGGCTCTCCATCGTCCGGCACCAGCTCTCACTCGCACTGCACTGACCGTCGAGTAAAGAGTGTGGGAATGGCTTGGTCCGGACCGTGCCACAGACCGGAAGTAGCCAGGTATCGGCGCTCTTTGACCAAACCTGCAGGACACTGACGGCCGGGTGACTACTTCTGCTCGTCTTCTGCTGGCGTGATCGGCTCGTCCGCGGTCGGGACCGTTTCATCGAGCCGCTCCGAGACCATGCTGACGATACGTCGGCCGCCGATGCCGATGGCGATCAGGCCGAGTCCGTCGAACAGCAGGGCCAGCGAGAAGAAGCAGCCGAGCACGTACAGGCTGCTGTGCGGCCAGTCGAACAGCACCAGCAGGCCCAGCAGCAGGCCGAAGGCCCCCTGCAGCAGCGTCCACCCCATCTGCGGGCCGCGCACCACGACGCTGCCGACGAGCCGGAAGACCCCGCCGGTCAGGAAGAGCAGGGCGGCGAACATGGTCAGCGCCTCGGCCGTGCCCTCCGGGTGCTTGATGACGACGACGCCCGCGGCGATGTTCAGGGCCGCGACCACCACCCCCAGCCAGAAGTAGCTCGTGCCGCGCGACTCGATCGCGTGCAGCAGCCCGACCAGACCGCCGACGAGCAGCAGCCAGCCGAAGAGCAGCATCGAGGTGAGGGTGGCCACGCCGGTGTAGATGAGCCCGATGATGCCCGCGATCACCAGCAGCGTGCCGAGCAGCGCCAGCCAGCCGAAACTGCGGCTGAGCTTCCTGCCCTCGGCGGTGGGTCCGTTCATCGACAGCTCCTCACGGTGCGTGCCTGCCTGGCGACCCCTTCTTGATCATAGGTTCGAACCGTGGGGATAGCATCCGGCGCATGGACCGTACGGAACCCCGCCTGATCACGTCCGTCGAGCGCGGCGTCGCCACCGTCGTGATCACCAACCCCGCCAAGCGGAACGCGATGACCACCGCGATGTGGCGGAGCGTGCCGGAGCTGCTGGAGCGGCTGGCGGCCGATCCGCAGGTCCGGGTGCTGGTGCTGACCGGGGCCGGGGACACCTTCTGCGCCGGGGCCGACATCTCCACGCTGCGGGAGAGCGCGGGCACCGCCCAGGGCCTGGCGGTGGAGGCCGAGGAGGCGCTCGCCGCGTTCCCCCGGCCGACGCTGGCGGCGGTGCGCGGCTACTGCGTGGGCGGCGGTGGTCAGCTCGCGGCCGCCTGCGATCTGCGGTTCGCGGAGGAGGGGGCCTCCTTCGGGGTCACCCCGGCCAAGCTCGGCATCGTCTACCCGGCGTCCTCGACCCGGCGTCTCGTCGCCCTCGTCGGCCCGGGCACAGCGAAGCATCTGCTGTTCTCCGGCGAGCTGGTCGACACGGAACGGGCGCTGCGCACCGGCCTGGTCGACGAGGTGCTGCCGCCCGGCGGCCTGGACAAGCGCGTGGAGGAGTACGGACGGGTGCTGGCGTCCCGGTCGCAGCTGACCCAGACATCGGCGAAGGAGTTCGCCGCGGGCCGGACGGACCGGGACGCCCACTGGGCCGCCGAGGCGCGCGGCAGTACGGACACGGCGGAGGGCGTCGCCGCCTTCCTGGAGCGGCGCGCACCCCGCTTCACCTACACCACGGCGCCCACGCGCTGAGCCCTTCAGCGGGGGGTGTGGCGGCTCCTGGTCCGCCACTCCTCGACGAGCGCCGCGGGGGCCTTCTCCGGCGAGCCGCAGTCGTAGGGCGGCTGCGGGTCGTACTCCGTCAGCAGCTGAACCGAGCGCGCCGTGTCGTCGCCCGCGATCCGGCCGAGCAGGGTCAGCCCCATGTCGATGCCCGAGGAGACCCCGGCGGCGGTGACGTACTTGCCGTCGAGGACGACGCGCTCCCCCGTGGGCTCGGCGCCGAATCCCTCCAGCAGTTCCAGCGCCAGCCAGTGGGAGGTGGCCCGCCGCCCCTTCAGGAGTCCGGCCGCCGCCAGAAGGAGCGAGCCGGTGCAGACCGAGGTGGTCCAGGTGGTGGCGGCGTCGACCGCGCGCAGCCAGCCGAGCAGGGCCTCGTTCTCCATCTGATCGCTCTGGCCGGGGCCGCCCGGCACGATCACCAGGTCGGGCGAGGTCACCTCGGCGAGCGTCTTCTCCGCGACGAGCCCGAGGCTGCCACTGTCGTTGCGGACGGGTCCGGTGTGCTCGGCGACGAAGACGGTCTCGGCGCCGGGCGCCCGGCTGAGGATCTCGTAGGGGCCCACCGCGTCCAGGGCGGTGAAGCGGTCGAAGAGCACGATGGCGATCTGCACGGTTGCTGCCTTCCGGTGGACGGGTCGGGTCAGATGGTGGTGGTACTGGACGTCGGCGTACGGAAGCGACGGCGGTACTCCGCCGGTGCCGTGGCGAGGGCCTTCACGAAGGCGCGGCGCATGGCTTCCGGTGTCCCGTAGCCGCTGGCACCGGCGATCCGCTCGACGGAGTCGGAGGTGTCCTCCAGGAGCCTGCGCGCGTGCTCCAGGCGTACGCGGTCCACGTACCGCCCCGGTGTCGTCCCGGTCTCCTCCCGGAACGCGCGGGCGAAGTGCCGGGGCGAGAGGCGGGCGCGGGCCGCGAGGGCGTCGACCGCGAGGTCCGCGTCCGGGTGCTGGGTGATCCAGTGCTGGACCTCGCGCAGCGGTTCGCGCTGTGCCGTCTGCGCACTGAGCTGGGCGCTGAACTGGGCCTGGTTGCCCGGACGGCGCAGGAAGACGACGAGGTGGCGGGCGATGGTCAGCGCGAGGTCCCGGCCGTGGTCCTCCTCCACCAGCGCGAGCGCCAGGTCGATACCGGCGGTGACGCCCGCCGAGGTGGCCAGGTGTCCGTCCCGTACGAAGATCGGGTCGGGGTCGACGTGGACGGCCGGATGGTCGCGCGCGAGCTGTTCGCAGTAGTTCCAGTGGGTCGTCACCCGGTGGCCGTCCAGGAGGCCCGCGTCGGCCAGCAGCAGAGCCCCGGTGCACACGGAGACCAGCCGCTCCGCCTGCCCGGCGCGGGCCCGCAGCCAGGCGGTCAGCTCCGGCTGGGACTCCCGGGTGCCGTGTCCGCCGGGGACCAGCAGCGTGTGCGGTACGGGTGCCTCGGCCAGACTGCTGTCGGGAACCAGGGTCAGTCCGCCGCTCGTGCGGACGGGGCCGCCGTCGAGCGAGGCGGTGCGCAGGTCGTAGGCGACGCCCGGCGCTCGGGAGGCCCCGGCGAAGACCTCCATCGGACCGGTCACATCGAGGCTCTGGACGCCGTCGAAGAGGACGGCGAGCACGGTTCGCTGGGTCACGCCTGTCATCCTGGGCGACAGACGGCGATGGCTGCAATGACGAAGAACCCACCTTTTCTGCCACGACGCGGGCTGCCGTGTTCGGTGGTGCCCCGGGCTTCACGTCGTACCGACCAGTCGGTAACGTGCGGGCATGAGTACTCTCCCGGCCCGCGCGGAGCGCCGCTGCCACAACGCCGTCAACCCGCTGCACTCCTGCCTCTTCTTCTCCCCCGACCTGGGCGCGGAGATGGCGAAGATCGGCATCGGGGATCCCTCCGCCGCCTACTTCGCGACCCGCGCCGCCGCGTTCGGCACCGTGGGCGCGGGCACCGTCAGCGCCACCTTCTACAACTTCAACCCCGTGCTGGTGGCCCGTCATGTGCCGGCCGTCTGGGAGACCGCCTCCCCCGAGGTGGTCCTCGAAGCCCGGCTGCGCGCGGCGGACTCGACGCTGCGGCGGCTGCTCGGCGAGGAGGTCATCGCCTCCGACGAGATGGCGGAGGCGGCCCGGCTCGCGCTGCGCGCCACCGAGGCCTGCACCCCGCACGCCCGCCCGCTGTACGCCGCGCACGCGGACCTGCCGGTGCCCGAGGAGCCGCACCTGGCGTTCTGGCACGCCGCGACCCTGCTCCGCGAGCACCGGGGCGATGCCCACCTCGCCGCCCTGCTCGCGGCGGGCCTCGACCCGCTGGAGTCGCTCGTCAGCCACACGGCCACCGGCAAGGGCATGGCCATCCGCTGGATCCTGTCCTCCCGGGGCTGGCGCCGCACCGACTGGGAGGCGGCGTCCGAGCGGCTGCGGGAGCGCGGCCTGCTGGAGGCCGGCGAGGAACTGGCGCTGACCGAGGCCGGCACCGGGCTGCGCGCCGAGGTCGAGGAGGCGACGGACCGGATGGACATCGCGCCGTACGAACACCTGGGCGCGGAAGGCGTGGAGCGGCTCACCGAACTCGCCCGCGGCCTGCTCTTCACGGCCGCGGCGGCGGGCGCGTTCCCGGCCTCGGCGACCGGCCGGGGCTGACCGGGGCCGGCCCCGGCACCGCCCGGGACCCCGCGCACCACGTCGGGGGCTCCCGGGCGTGTTGCCCGAGGTCACGCGACACGGCCCCCGGCCACGCGGCACAATGCAGGCCGGGGGATGCCCCCGGCAAGCAACAACGTGCTCATCACGACCCGAGCACGGCCAGCACAGCCAGTACGAGAAGGCGAGTCGGGAAAACCGTGACGACGTCCATCGAAGGCAGGATCGCCGAGGAGCTCGGCGTACGGGAGCGACAGGTCAGGGCGGCGGTCGAGCTGCTCGACGGCGGATCGACCGTGCCGTTCATCGCGCGCTACCGCAAGGAGGCGACCGAATCCCTCGACGATGCGCAGCTGCGCACGCTGGAGGAACGGCTGCGCTATCTGCGGGAGCTGGAGGAGCGGCGTACGGCGATCCTCGATTCCGTACGTGAACAGGGCAAGCTCGACGCGGCGCTGGAGGCGAGCATCCGGGCGGCCGAGACCAAGGCGCGCCTGGAGGACATCTACCTGCCATTCAAGCCAAAGCGGCGCACGAAGGCGCAGATCGCCCGGGAGGCGGGGCTCGAACCGCTGGCGGACGGCCTCCTCGGGGACCCGTCGGTCGATCCGCTCGCCGCTGCCGCCGCGTTCGTGGACGGCGACAAGGGTGTGGCGGACGCGGCTGCCGCCCTGGAGGGCGCACGGGCGATCCTCACCGAGCGGTTCTCCGAGGACGCCGACCTGACCGGCGAGCTGCGTGAGCGCATGTGGACGCGCGGCCGGCTGGCGGCGAAGGTGCGCGACGGCCAGGAGGAGGAGGGCGCGAAGTTCGCCGACTACTTCGACTTCGCGGAGCCCTTCACCGCGCTGCCCTCGCACCGGGTGCTCGCGATGCTGCGCGGCGAGAAGGAGAACGTGCTCGACCTGGTCCTGGAGCCGGAGGAGCCGGAAGCCGCCGAGCGGCCGGGCCCGTCCGCGTACGAGAGCATGATCGCCCGCCGTTTCGAGATCGCCGACCGGGGCCGTCCGGGCGACAAGTGGCTGGGCGACACGGTGCGTTGGGCCTGGCGGACGCGGATCCAGGTGCACCTGGGGATCGACCTGCGGCTCCGGCTGCGTACGGCGGCGGAGGACGAGGCGGTGCGGGTCTTCGCCTCGAACCTGCGTGATCTGCTGCTCGCAGCCCCGGCCGGGACGCGTGCCACGCTGGGCCTGGACCCCGGTTTCCGTACGGGGGTGAAGGTCGCGGTCGTCGACGCCACCGGCAAGGTGGTGGCCACCGATGTGATCCACCCGCACGTGCCCGCCAACAAGTGGGACCAGGCGCTGGCGAAGCTCGCGCATCTCGCGAAGGAGCACGCGGTCGACCTGATCGCGATCGGCAACGGCACGGCGTCCCGCGAGACGGACAAGCTCGCCGGTGAACTGATCGACAAGCACCCGGAGTTGAAGCTCACCAAGGTGATGGTCTCGGAGGCGGGCGCCTCGGTGTACTCCGCCTCCGCGTTCGCCTCGCAGGAACTGCCCGACATGGACGTGTCGTTGCGCGGTGCGGTGTCCATCGCGCGGCGGCTCCAGGACCCGCTGGCGGAGCTGGTGAAGATCGATCCGAAGTCGATCGGCGTCGGCCAGTACCAGCACGACCTGTCCGAGGTGAAGCTCTCGCGGTCCCTGGACGCGGTCGTCGAGGACTGTGTGAACGGCGTCGGTGTGGACGTCAACACCGCCTCCGCACCGCTGCTTTCGCGGGTCTCGGGGATCAGCTCGGGGCTCGCCGAGAACATCGTGACGCACCGCGACGCCAACGGCCCCTTCCGCTCCCGCAAGGCGCTCAAGGACGTGGCGCGGCTCGGCCCGAAGGCGTACGAGCAGTGCGCGGGCTTCCTGCGGATCCGGGGTGGCGACGACCCGCTGGACGCCTCCAGCGTGCACCCGGAGGCGTACCCCGTGGTGCGACGGATGGGGAAGACCGCGGGCGGCGAGGTCGCTTCGCTGATCGGCAACGCGGAGGCGCTGCGGGCGCTGCGCGCGGCGGACTTCGTGGACGACATGTTCGGGCTGCCGACCGTCACGGACATCCTCAAGGAGCTGGAGAAGCCGGGGCGCGACCCCCGGCCCGCGTTCCGTACGGCGACCTTCAAGGAGGGCGTCGAGAAGCTCGGCGACCTGGAGCCGGGCATGGTGCTGGAGGGCGTCGTGACGAACGTCGCGGCGTTCGGCGCGTTCGTGGACATCGGCGTCCATCAGGACGGGCTGGTGCATGTGTCGGCGCTGTCGAAGACGTTCGTGAAGGACCCGCGCGACGTGGTGAAGCCCGGGGACATCGTGAAGGTCAAGGTCATGGACGTCGATGTCCCGCGCAAGCGGATCTCGCTGACGCTGCGCCTCGACGACGAGCCCGGCGGTTCCGGCGGCGGGCAGCAGGGCCGCGGCGAGCGGGGTGGCCGTCCGCCGAAGCAGCGCCAGGGCCAGGGCCAGGGCTCCGGGGGCGGCCAGGGCCGTCAGGGCGGCGGTGGCCGGGACCGGCGCGGTGGCGGTGGCGGGTCGCGGCAGGGCGGCCAGGGCGCTCCGGCTCCGGCCAACAGCGCGATGGCGGACGCGCTG
Organism: Streptomyces globisporus; assembly: GCA_014649555.1. Taxonomy (GTDB): domain Bacteria; phylum Actinomycetota; class Actinomycetes; order Streptomycetales; family Streptomycetaceae; genus Streptomyces; species Streptomyces globisporus. Next base: position 336,157 of record BMTG01000002.1, read on the forward strand.
CGGCGGGCCGGGCTGGCCGACCCGAAGCAGGGCGGCGGCCGGGGGCGCTGAGCCCGGTGGTCTCCGCCCACGGGGACCATCGCCGGGGCCGTCGGCGCCGGGACGGGCCGTGGTCCGGTGATGGTCCGGTCATGGACGTGGTGACGCGGTGCCCGTACTCGCGGCGGTTCTTGCGCTCGGCAAGGGCCGCCGCGACACCGTGGCTGATGTCCACCGGCGACGCAGGCGGCTGACGGTGCGCGGCGGGGCGGCGGACGGGCGCCGGCGCCCTATGGCTCGTGGCGTCGGCGCGCGAGGTGGAGCGTAATCTCGGCTTCCATCTCGACCACGTCGGGCAGCACCCGTCCGATCCGCCTGAACAGCTCTTCGCGTTGCACGGGGGCCAGCACGAGATAGGCCGAGATCGTGGAGAGGTGACCGAGGTAGTCGCTCGCGCTCAGCGCATAGCGCCGTTCGACGACCGACTGCCGCACGTCGGTGAACCACGGGGACTGCTGGAGTTCGGTCCCCGGCCACTGCAGGGCGTGTTCCGGGGGCGTTCCGTCGGGGGACGGGATCTCGTCGGTGTCGAGGAACGGCGCCCGCACCGTGCGTACGGCTTCCTCGACAGCCGGGTCGGCCGGCCGCAGCGGCCCGCCGAACGAGGCGAAGACGCCACCGGGCCGCACCAGTTCGGCCATGCGCGGCCACCTGCCCTCCGGCTGGGTCCAGTGCAGCGAGGCCGCCGCGTAGACGAGGTCGTACGTCTCCTCCGGCCGCAGCTCCTCGAACGCGGCCTGCTCCGTGCGGACGCCCGCCGGTACGTGCGTGCGCAGCTCGGCGAGCATGGCGGCGTCGGGGTCGGTGGCGGTGACCGCGGCCACCTGCTGGGCGAACAGGCGCGTCGCCTTGCCCGTTCCCGCGCCGATCTCCAGAGCGGTCTGAACCGGGTGCCCCGCGTAGGCCATCACCCGGTCGAGGAGTATCGGCGGATATCCGGGCCGAAACCGCTCGTACGCCTCCGCTATGGCTCCGAAACTCACTGCGCGACGGGTCATACCGGCAAGCCTGGCATCAGCTCCCTGGTTCCGCTCAGACTTCCTTGATCTGGCCGTCCGCCACTTCGACGCGGCGCGTGGTGCGGACCGCCTCCAGCATCCGGCGGTCGTGCGTGACCAGCAGCAGGGTGCCCGTGTACGTCTCCAGGGCCGCCTCCAACTGCTCGATGGCGGGCAGATCCAGGTGGTTCGTCGGCTCGTCGAGCACCAGGAGGTTCACACCCCGGCCCTGGAGCAGGGCGAGGGCTGCGCGGGTGCGCTCCCCGGGGGAGAGGCTGGTGGCCGGGCGCATCACATGGTCGGCGCGCAGGCCGAACTTGGCGAGCAGGGTGCGGACTTCGGCCGGTTCCGTGTCGGGCACGGCCGCGCAGAACGCGTTTAGCAGCGACTGCGCCCCGAGGAACAGCTTGCGGGCCTGGTCCACCTCGCCGACCACGACCCCCGAACCGAGCGTGGCGTTCCCGGAGTCCAGCGGCAGCCGCTCCAACAGGGCGGCCAGCAAAGTGGACTTGCCCGCGCCGTTGGCCCCGGTGATGGCGACCCGGTCCGCCCAGTCGATCTGGAGCGAGGCGGGGCCGAAGGTGAAGTCGCCCCGCGCGACGCGGGCTTCGCGCAGGGTGGCGACGACGGATCCGGAGCGCGGGGCGGAGGCGATCTCCATCCGCAGCTCCCACTCCTTGCGGGGCTCCTCGACCACGTCGAGGCGTTCGATCATGCGCTGGGTCTGGCGGGCCTTCGCGGCCTGCTTCTCGCTGGCCTCGCTGCGGGCGTTGCGGCCGAGCTTGTCGCCGTCGGTGGCCTTGCGGCGGGCGTTCTTGACGCCCTTGTCCATCCAGGAGCGCTGCATGTGGCCGCGCGATTCGAGGGATGCCTTCTTGTCGGCGTACTCCTCGTAGTCCTCGCGGGCGTGCCGGCGGGCGGTCTCGCGCTCCTCCAGGTAGGCGGCGTAGCCACCGCCGTACAGGTTGATCTGCTGCTGGGCGAGGTCCAGCTCCAGCACCTTGGTGACCGTGCGCATCAGGAACTCACGGTCGTGGCTGATGACGACGGTGCCCGCGCGCAGGCCGGAGACGAAGCGCTCCAGGCGCTCCAGGCCGTCCAGGTCGAGGTCGTTGGTGGGCTCGTCGAGCAGGAAGACGTCGTAGCGGGAGAGGAGCAGGGACGCGAGTCCGGCGCGGGCCGCCTGTCCACCGGAGAGCGCGGTCATGGGCCGGTCGAGGCCCACGGCCAGGCCCAGCTCTGCGGCGACCTGCTCGGCCCGCTCCTCCAGGTCGGCGCCCCCGAGGGCGAGCCAGCGCTCCAAGGCGTCGGAGTACGCGTCGTCCGCGCCCGGGGCTCCCGCGACCAGGGCCTCCGTCGCCTCGTCCATGACGCGCTGGGCGTCGGCGACGCCGGTGCGGCGGGCCAGGAACGCGGCCACGGTCTCGCCGTCCCGGCGCTCGGGCTCCTGCGGGAGGTGGCCGACGGTGGCGGTGGGCGGGGAGAGCCGCAGCTCGCCCTCCTCCGGCCGGTCGAGCCCGGCGAGGAGACGGAGCAGGGAGGACTTGCCCGCCCCGTTGACTCCGACGAGACCGATCACGTCACCGGGGGCGACGACGAGGTCGAGCCCGGCGAAGAGCGTGCGGTCGCCGTGTCCGGCGGCGAGGTCCTTGGCGACGAGGGTGGCAGTCATCAGGGTGCCGATCCTAGTCGCCGGTGCTCGATGCCCTTGCCGGGCGATGCCACGGTGGCCGATGCCCACGGCGGCCCGGCCCCGTCGGTCGGCGCGCAGACCAGGAGCCCGGGTTCCGGGGTCGTGGCCCCGGGAGCCCGGGTTCCGGGGTCGTGGCCCCGGGAGCCCGGGCCACCGGCGTCAGCCCACCCGGTGGACCAGCTGGGTGCTCAGTTCGTACCGCGCCCCCACGATCGCCAGCTCCCCGGCGGCCACCTTCGCCGCGAGATCCCTCTCGCGCGCCAGCCGCGAGCGGACCAGCCGGACCTGGGCGCTGACCGTGGCGTCCACCCGGGCGTCGCCGTGCTGCCCGTGCACGATCGCGGGCCTGATCTGGTCGGCCACGTACTGGATGTGGGCGGGCAGGCTCTCCCCGGTCTCCTCCGCGTGGACCGCCGCGGCGACCGCGCCGCACGACTGGTGTCCCAGGACCACGACCAGCGGGATGCCCAGTTCGAGGACGCCGTAGGCGATGCTGCCGAGGACCGCCTCGTCCAGCACCTCGCCGGCCGAGCGGACGGTCATCAGGTCGCCGAGCCCTTGGTCGAAGACCAGCTCCGGGGGGACGCGGGAGTCGATACAGCCGAGTATCAGCGCGAACGGCGACTGGCCGGACACCAGGGCGCTGCGCACCCTGGCGGTCTCGTGGGGATGCCGTTGGTGGAGCGTGCGCCAGCGGTGGTTTCCGACGGCGAGTTCCTTCAGCGCAGCGGCCGGGGTCGCGGGCCTCGCCGCGTTCACTGACCGGGTGCGCGGGGCGGCGCCCACGGGCGAGGAGCCCGCGGCGAGCACGCCCGCCGCCGCGGTGGCGGCGGAGGCGCGGAGCAGGGTGCGGCGCGTGGTCGGCGCCGTGCGGGGGGTTCGGGTGATTCTCACGCGCGGACGTTAACCCCCTTGCTGAGAGGGGGAGTTGACTGCGGACAACCCTTGGCCGGACCTTGACCATCTCTTGGGCGGGCGAGGGCGGAGAAGGGCACACCCGGGGGCCACCGGCCCGGTGGACACGTCCCACCGGGCCGGGAAGCGGAACGGTCAGCTGAAGCCGTTGAGCGTGATCAGTGCCTCCTGCGGATTGCCGTCGTGGACGAGCGACTCATGGGCGCCCACATCGTCGAAGGCGAAGCCGTAGGCCTTGCCGTCGACCATCTGCGCGTGGATGAGGCGGGAGTAGTGGTTGGTCACGGAGTCCTTGTAGAAGTTGGCCGCGTTGTTGTCGGGGTGGTTCGTACCGTTCAGCAGGGTGGAGCGGTTGAAGCCCGCGCACAGCGTGCGGGAGATGGGGCCGCGCACCAGGTCGTTGGGCGCGTCCAGGTGCTTGTAGCAGCCGAAGACGCTGTCCGAGTCCGGCTTCTGGAACGAGGTCACGACGGCGCCGGAGCCGTTGGTGAAGTTCATGACGTTGCCGGAGACCCGGCCGTAGTACTTGGTGTTCGGCTCGTGCGCGAACGGGGTCACCGTCAGGACGGAGCTGCTGTAGCGGCTCCAGACCCGGTTGACGTAGTCGTTCATGATCCCGGACGGCAGGCTGCCGTTCCCGACGCCGTGCCCCGGGGACAGGGCGCGCAGCACCGTTCCGTCGGACCGGGTCTGGATGAGGCCGGACCAGCCGCCGGACTGGTTCCTGAGGTTGTTGAACACCGCGTTGTAGCCACCCGGCTTGAGCTTGCCGGTGCTCTTGACGGCCCCGCCCTGCGCCCTGACGCCGACGGAGTAGGGGGCGGAGAACATGTCGACCTGGGTGCTGTTGATCCACAGGCCCGCGTCGTTGAGCGTGTACTCAGTCCAGTTGAACAGGATGTTCCTGTTCGGGTCGCTCGGGTTCTGCACAGCGGGCTGCACGAGGCCGCCGGTGGTGACCTTGAAGACGAGCTTCTGACCGTACGAGAAGTAGACGCGGCCGGAGAACTTCGGCATCCGGATCGTCACCGACTGACCGTTCCGCGGACCGGCGATCGACGCGTCCGGGGCCGGGGTGGGCGGGTTGCCTCCGGCCGGCCAGGGGTGGAAGGTGCCGTTCGCGTCCGCCCAGCCCTGGCGGCCGGTGGAGAGCTCCGTTCCGAGGTTGTAGACGTAGATCTGGTCGGCGCGTCCGGAGTCGTTCTTGATGGTCAGCGGGATGGTGGCGGGTACCGCCGCCTCGGCCGGTGTCTGGCCGAGTCCGGTGGTCAGCCCCAGGGCGAGGGCCAGGGCGGCGGTCAGCGCGCCGAGACTTCTTCGTAAAGCGGGCATGCTCGTTCTCCTCATCGGGCGGATGCGTGGGTGGAACGGGGGGCACATCACCTGCGAGCTTGAGAGCGCTCTCAGAATCCTGCGGGGAGCGACCGCTGTCAACGAACCTGTCTCAACTTGTTGAACCTGCGGGGCGCTGCTCCTCGCGGCGCGGGCTGCCCCTCTCCTCCTGGCCCGGGGATTCCGGTTGCCCTGGCCCCGGGATTCCGGTTTCGGTTAGCGTCCGGGCAGCGACGGGCCGGGGCCGAGGCAAGTCGAGGGAAGGGGAGTGACCGTGGTGGCGGATGTGATCGTGGTGGGCGGCGGGGTCGTGGGGCTCACCACCGCCGTGACGCTGGCGGAGCGCGGGCTGCGGGTGCAGGTCTGGTCGCGCGACCCGGCCGGGACCACCACGTCGGCGGTGGCGGGGGCCCTGTGGTGGCCGTACCGGATCGAGCCGGCCGAGCGGGTGGGCGACTGGTCGCTGGAGACGCTGGCGGTGTACGAGGAGCTGGCGGGTGCCCCGGAGGAGACCGGCGTACGGCAGGTTGCGGGGCTGCACCGGTGGGAGCGGTTCGCGGCGCTGGGCGAGTGGGCGGCCGGGCTGAAGGACGCCGTGGAGGTGCCGGAAGGGCTGCGGGTGACGCTGCCGCTGCTGGACATGCCGGTCCATCTGGAGTGGCTGGAGCGGCGGCTCGTGGCGGCGGGCGGTGCGATGGAGCGACGGGCCGTGACGGGGTTCGGCGAGGCGGCGGCGGTGAGCCCGGTGGTGGTGAACTGCACGGGGCTCGGGGCGCGTGAGCTGGTCCCCGACGCCGGGGTGCGTCCGGTGCGGGGGCAGTTGGTCGCGGTGGAGAACCCGGGGATCGAGGAGTGGTACACGGAAGCGGATCCGGCGTCGGCCGCGACGACGTACTTCTTCCCGCAGCCCGGGCGGCTGGTGCTGGGCGGTACGGCGGAGGCGGACGACCCGCGCACGGAGCCCGACCCGGACACGGCACGGGAGATCGTGGCGCGGTGCGCGCGCATCCGGCCGGAGATCGCCGCCGCCCGGGTGCTCGGGCACCGGGTGGGGCTGCGCCCGGCGCGGGAGGCGGGGGTCCGGATCGAGGCGGAGACCCTGCCGGGCGGCGGCCTCCTGGTGCACAACTACGGGCACGGCGGCGCGGGCGTGACGGTGGCCTGGGGCTGCGCACGCGCGGCGGCGGCGCTGGTGGGGTGACGGGGCACGGGCACGCCCCTGGGGCCCGCCGTTACGCGGGCCGCCCCGGCCCGGCCCGCCGGTGCACGGCCCCCGGCCGCCCGACCGGGCTCGGCGCGCACACGCCGCAGCCCGCGACCGGCGTCCGGTCGCGGGCTCCTGGGCGGCTGTGCGGTCACGCGGTCACGCAGCGCCGCGCGGCCGCCGGTCAGTCGGAGGGGCGGTCCTCCTTCGGGTCCGAAGGCCGCTTCCCGGTGGAGACCGACGTGGCCGTCGAACCCGATCCACCGGACTCGTGCATGTGGCGCTCGTCCGTGACCGGCGTGGTCCCGGGGCCGATCCGGATCTCGAAGTCGCCGTCGTACTTGGCGTGGCCCTCGATCACCGCGGACTCGACCGCTTCCACGCCGAACTCCTGGCGGACGATCTGCGGGTCCCTGCGCAGGTCCCGCATCAGGGCCACGCACATGCCGATCATCACGATGGTGAAGGGCGCGGCCACCAGGATGGTGAGGTTCTGGAGCCCTTGGAGGGCGTTCTCCTTGCCCTCGCCGATCAGCAGCATGATCGCGGCCACGGCCCCCGTCACGACACCCCAGAAGATGACGACCCACTTGCCGGGCTCGAGGACGCCCTTCTGCGAGAGGGTGCCCATGACGATCGAGGCGGCGTCGGCTCCGGAGACGAAGAAGATGCCGACCAGGATCATCACGAGGATGCAGGTGACCGTGGCGATCGGGAACTCCTGGAGGACGCCGAACAGCTGCGCCTCGGGGGTGTCGGCGCCCTGGAGCTTTCCGGCCTCGTCCAGCTTCATGGCCGAGCCGCCGAAGACGGCGAACCAGACCAGGCTGACGGTGCTGGGCACCAGGATGACGCCGCCGACGAACTGACGGATCGTCCGGCCGCGGCTGATGCGGGCGATGAACATGCCGACGAAGGGCGTCCAGGAGATCCACCAGGCCCAGTAGAAGACCGTCCAGCTGCCGAGCCAGTCCGCGACGCCCTCGCCGCTGGACGCCTCGGTGCGCCCGACGAGCTGTCCGAGGTCGCTGAGGTAGGCGCCGAGGGAGGTGGGCAGCAGGTCGAGCACGATGATCGTGGGGCCGGCGATGAAGACGAACACCACCAGGACCAGGGCCAGCACCATGTTGGTGTTGGACAGCCACTGGATGCCCTTCTCGACACCGGAGACGGCGGAGAGGACGAAGCAGACGGTCAGCACGGCGATGATGGCGACGAGCAGGCCGGTGCCGGTCTTCTCCATCCAGTTCAGCTCCTCGAAGCCGCTGCCGATCTGGAGCGCGCCGAGGCCCAGCGAGGCGGCCGAGCCGAACAGGGTGGCGAAGATGGCCAGGATGTCGATGAAGCGGCCGAAGCCGCCGTAGGCGTGCCGCTTGCCGATCAGCGGCTCGAAGACCGCGCTGATCGTCTGCCGCCTGCGCATCCGGTACGCGCTGTAGGCGATGGCGAGGCCGACCACCGCGTAGATCGCCCAGGGGTGCAGCGTCCAGTGGAAGAGGGTCGTGGCCATCGCCGTTCCCATGGCGTCGGCCGCGTCCGCCGGGTCGGTGCCGGGCGGCGGGGTACGGAAGTGGGCCAGCGGTTCGCTCACGCCGTAGAACATCAGCCCGATGCCCATACCGGCGCTGAACATCATGGCGACCCAGGAGACGGTCCGGAACTCCGGCTCCTCCCCCTCCTGGCCGAGGCAGATCTTGCCGTAGCGGCTGACGGCCAGCCACAGCGCGAAGACGACGAAGCCGGAGGCGGCGAGCATGAAGGCCCAGCCGCCGTTGTGGATCAGCCCTTCGAGCAGCGTGCTGGAAACGCTCTCCAGGGAGTCGGTCGCGGTCGCTCCCCACACGACGAAGGCGAGGGTGAGGACCGCCGTGACACCGAACACCACTCGGTCGGTGGTGGGGGTCCTGGTACTGACCGGTTCGGGGGGAAGGTCAGCCGTGACCGCCAGCCCCTCCCGCCCCTCCGCTGTCTGGTCGTCCTGGGACACAAATGGCACCTTTCACCGAGTCTGAAAAACGCTCTCCGTAGGCAGTACCACACCTGCCCCGGATCTCGAAGGATCAACAAGCGGTTCGAGCTTGACCGTTTGTGAGGTGATATGTCGCTCGCTGATCGAGGAGCAGGGGAATCATGTTCCGAGCGGACTGGCGCAAGGGCACGAATGCGCCATCTCGCTCCGGCCGGGCCCTGACCCCGTGCAGGGCCAGCTCGTCCTTCACATCCGCGTACTGGGCCGCGTCCAGCCGGTAGCCGCACGGCGGGTCGACCAGGATCTCGGACGGCTCGGCCGGGTCGTTGTCGGCGCCGCCCAGATAGACGGGTCCCCGGTCGGCGAGACCGGCCAGACGCGAGAGGGCGGTGGCCGTCCGGAGCCGGGCGCGCTGCTCGTCGGTGAAGTCGAAGAGGCCGCCGAGCGCGGTCCTCTGGGAGTCGACCCTGCGCCGGTGGTTGAGCGCCGGATCGGCCTTCTCCGCGTCGCTCAGCGCGTCGACCCGGGACTCGATGAGCAGGCCGGCGGCGTGCTTGAGCCCGGAGGTGTTGCGCAGGATGCGTTCCTGGCCGTCCCCGGCGACCTGCTTGATCGGCTCCCCGGTGGCGGGGTCGGTCCAGATGCCGTAATGCCCGCTGCTGTAGCCGTCGGCCGTCGCGGCGGGGCGGACATAGCGCTCGGAGAGGGTGCGTGAGGCGTCGTGGACCCCGTCGTGGACGTTCAGGTTCCGCGGCCACAGGGTGAACAGGTCCTTGTCGTAGTACGGCGGGGTCGCCCCGTACTCGTGCAAGTCGTAGATCACCTCGGGCCGTTCGTCGCGGACCACGGCGGCGACCGTCCGCGCCTCGGCGGTCTCCAGGGCGATGTGGTCGCGGTTGATGTCGACCCCGTCGGCGTTGCCGCGGGTGTCGGCGGCGCGCCCGTCGGGGTTGGCCGTCGGCAGCACCAGCAGGGTCGTACGGGCCAGGAACGCGCGGGTCGCCCGGTCCTCGGCGAACGCCAGGTCGCGGATGGTGGTCAGACAGGCCTCGCGCCCGGCGGGTTCGTCCCCGTGCTGGCTGCAGATCAGCAGGACGGTCGTGGCGCCGGGCCGCTCCTGGCCGACGCGTACGAGCCGCAGGGCGCGGCCCTGGCCGGTCGTACCGACGCGGTCCACGGAGACCCGGTCGCTCCCCCGGTCCACCGCGGCGAGGAAGTCCCGCTCCTCCGCCTCGCCGGTCCAGCGGGCCCCCTCGCTCGTCTCGAACCCGGTGCGGGGCGGGCGGTGCGCGGCCTCGGCGGGTGCGATGGCGAACGGCAGGGCGAGTGCGGCGAGCGTCGCCGCGACGGCCGTCCGGCGCATCGTCCGCGCGGCGCGGCGCGGGGCGGCGGACTCCGGCCGGGCGGGTCCTGCGACCGGTGCGAGCCACGGGTGCGGGCTGAGCAGGTGGAGTGCGCGAGCGACACGACGGGTCATCAGCTGCTGCCTCCGGAACGGGTGGGGGCGGGCGCCGTGACGCCCGTCGGTCTGTCGGCGATGTGCGGACGTTACCCCGGTCAACTCCTGGGCAACAGGGGGCGATCACCGCCGTCCGCAGGTTCGCGCGTCCTGCCGTCCGTGTCGACGGAATGGCGATCGTGTGACAGAAGCACCCGGAATGCTCCGTCCCGCCCCGACGGCTGCATAGCCTCGTGACGACCGGTCGGAAGATCATCCGTCCCGACTATGTGGAGCTTGTTGTGCACCGCAGATTCATCGTCCCCAGCGCACTGGCGGCCACCCTTCTGCTGGCGATCCCGGCAGCTGCCTCACCGGGCACCGTGGGCGCCCCGGGTATCGGCGACCCCTACTACCCGGCCAGCGGCAACGGTGGCTACGACATCTCCCACTACGACCTGCGGCTGAAGTACCAGCCCACGACGGACCTGCTGGAGGGCACGGCGACGATCCTCGCCACCGCCACGCAGGAGCTGTCCCGCTTCAACCTCGACTTCGGGCTCGACGTCTCCGAGGTGCGGGTGAACGGCAGGAAGGCCCGCTTCGCGACGAGCGGCGACCACGAGCTGGAGGTCACCCCGGCGGAGCCCCTGGCGAAGGGCAAGGCCGTCTCCGTCGTCGTCCGGTACGCCGGGAAGCCCTCCGAGCTGAAGATCAACGGCTGGACCGCCTGGGCGCGGACCCCGGACGGCGGTGTCGCCGCGCAGGAGCCGGAGTCGGCGGTGTGGTGGTACCCGAGCAACGACCACCCGCTGGACAAGGCCACGTACGACATCTCGGTCTCGGTCCCCGACGGCACCCAGGCGATCAGCAACGGGGTGCTCCAGTCGCGGAGCTCGAAGCTCGGCTGGACGCGCTTCAACTGGCGCTCCGACAAGCCGCAGGCGACCTATCTGACGACGCTCGCCGTCGGCAAGTTCGACATCACGACCGACTGGACCGCCGACGGCCTGCCGGTGCTGAACGCCTACAGCAAGGACCTCGGCCCCAACGCCGGTGCGGCCCGCGCGAGCATCGAGCGGACCACCGAGGTCGCCGAGTGGCTGACCGAGGTGTTCGGCCCGTACCCGTACAAGGCGCTCGGCGGATACGTGCCCAACGTGACCAGCGGCTTCGCCCTGGAGACCCAGACCCGGCCGTTCTACAGCCCGAAGCAGTTCGCGAACGGTGCGAACGTGTCGGTCGTCGTCCACGAGATCGCGCACCAGTGGTACGGCAACAGCGTGTCGGTCGACGGCTGGAAGGACATCTGGATCAACGAGGGCTTCGCCCGCTACAGCCAGTGGCTCTGGTCGGAGAAGGAGGGCGAGGGCACCGCGCAGGAGCTGGCGGACTACACGTACGCCCAGCACCCGGCCGACGACCCGTTCTGGGAGGTGAAGCCGGGCGATCCGGGTCCGGACAACCAGTTCGACATCGCCGTCTACGACCGGGGCGCGCTGGCGCTCCAGGCGCTGCGCAACGAGGTCGGCGAGGAGGTGTTCTTCGAGCTGCTGAAGGGCTGGCCGGCCGAGCACGCGCACGGCAACGCGAACGTGGGCGACTTCGTCCGGTACGCGGAGCGGGTCTCGGGCCGACCGCTCGCGGCGCTGTTCGACACCTGGCTGTACGAGCCGTCTCGACCGGCGGCCCCGGCCGCGGCCGATGCGGGTCTCGCAGAGGCGGCCCTGTCGGCACGGTCGGCGGCGTGGGTCGAGCGGCCGGCGTCCTGGAAGAAGATCGCGGCGACGAACACCGTCCACGACCACGGCGACCGCACGGACCGGGGTCACGCGGGTCACGAGCACCGCTGACGGTCGTACGCCCAGGAGCGCAGCAAACGGGGCCGTCGCAGCGGCGGCAGTTCAGCCGCTCCGACGGCCCCTCGGCTTCCGCGCACGGACGTACGCCGGGGGGGCGGGGCCGCTCAGCCGTGGGGCGCAGCCGTACGGCGGGCCGCCCGGGCCGCCCGCGCCCGGGGCAGATAGCGCAGCCGCTCCGGCAGGACGGGGACGACGACCCGCAGGACCGCACACATCCGGCGCAGCCGCTTCTCCTGCTCGGCGCTCCACGGCAGGCCGACGGCCGCGCGGGCGTCGGGCGGCATGAGCCCGATGGTGACGAAGCGCCGGAAACGGGCCAGTGGCGGCAGCAGCACCGGCCACAGCGCACGCAGGACCGCCCGCAGTGGCCAAGGGCCCCGGTCCGGCGGCGGTACGGGCTGGTCGACGTCGACCAGTTCACGCACCACGGTGGTCGCCTCGATCTCCCCGGCGAGCATCTTCTCCCAGTACGGCCAGAACTCCTCGATGGACTGGGGCATGTCCCGGTCGTGGATGCCGAGGATCCGGCCGACCTGGAGCCACTCGGCGTACAGGGCACGCTCCTGGGCCGGGGCCATGGGCCGGATCAGATAGCGGGCCGCGTGCTGGTACACAGGGAAGCCGGTGGCGTGCACCCAGGCGTAGTTGGCGGGCGTCAGGGCGTGGTAGGGGCGGCCCCGGGTGTCGGTGCCCTGGATGGTGCGGTGCAGCACGCGCAGCCTGCGGCCCTCCTCGGCCGCCTCCGCACCGCCGTACACCCAGAGCTGGAGCGAGCGCAGCGAGCGCTCGCCGCGCCCCCAGGGGTCCGTGCGGAAGACGGAGTGCTCGTCGACTCCGGCGCCGACGGCCGGGTGGGCGACCTGGAGGGTGAGGGCGGCGGGCAGCATCAGCAGGGCGCGGATGTCGCCGGACAGGCTCCAGAGGACTCCCCCGGGCGGGGGCGGCTCGGGGTCGGCGCCGCGGCCGCGCGCGGGCGGCTCCGGGTCCGAGTCCCGGCCCGAGGGCGGTTCGGGTTCCGCGCCTGGCGCTGCCTCCGGTCCGCGGGCCCGGGGGCCCTTCACGTCCTTCGCGCTGCTCATCCGGTGCTCCCGCGATCCCGGCGGGCCTGCCCTGCGCTGCCCGTCCCCTTCCCCTCCATGATCCCTCGCGGACGGGAGAGCCGTGATGGCGGGGCCCGGTCCCCGGCGTACGCCTCAGTCGTGGTCGTACACCGTCACCGGCACGCCGGCGGATATGAGACGTCGCTCGATCAGCGGCTCGATCCGGGACCACCTGCCGCCCGCGAGCCCGCAGCCGATCCGGGGCATGTGGACCGAGGCCCCCAGCTCGCCCGCCTCGGCGGCCACCGCGCCGAGCGCCGTGTCGATGGCCTCGTACCGCACGGGCACCCCCTTGCTGCCGGTGCGCATACCGCGCTGGCCGACCATGTTGGCCACCCAGAGATAGGGGCCCACCTGCACGAACTGCGCCGCGCCCAGGGCGAAGTCGTTGGCCGCGCGCTCCCGGTGCCAGCGGCGGTAGGCGGCCTCGGGCTCGGGCCAGCGGCGGGAGAGGGCGAGCACGAAGCCCTTCCCCCAGCCGCCGAGGTCGTTGCAGACGTGGACGATCAGCTTGACCCCCTTGCCCTGCGGGGCGGTGGCGTCCCCTCGTACGTAAGTGATCTCCGACATGGCCTCACCGTACGGGCCGACACTGACAACGGGGCCCGGGGTGGACGGCGGCGCGATGGTGCCGGAGACTTTTGCAGGAGTGGTGAGACAGCGGAACTGTCCGATATCGGGATTCGACGGCGGGGAGCAGAGATGGCGACGGGGACCGACGAGCCGACGCTCACGGTGGACGAGCTGGCGGCCCGCGCCGGGGTCACCGTGCGTACCGTGCGGTTCTACAGCACCCGGGGCCTGTTGCCGCCCCCGGTCATCGGTCCACGCCGGGTCGGACACTACGGGCCCGACCATCTCTCGCGGCTCGCGCTGATCGAGGAGCTCCAGCAGCAGGGCATGACGCTCGCCGCGATCGAACGCTATCTGGTGCAGCTGCCGCCCGACCTCAGCGCCCACGATCTGGCCATCCACCGGGCGCTGGTGGCGTCCTGGGCGCCGGACACGGCCGAGGACATGACGCGGGCGGAGCTGGAGAAGCGGGCGGGGCGGGCGCTCACCGAGCCGGATGTGGACCGGCTGGCGGCGATGGGGGTGCTGGTCCGGCCCGAGGGGGACGGCACGGCGTACCGGGTGGATCTCGGGCTGCTGCGGCTCGGGGTGGAGCTGCTGGACGTGCCGATCGCCCACGAGACGATCCTCGCCGCGCGGACCGTCCTGCTGGAGCACACCCGGTCGGCGGCGCAGGAGATGACCCGGCTCTTCCGGGACGAGGTGTGGAATCCGTACCGGGAGCGCGAGGGCGATCCGGAGCATGTGGCCGCGATGAAGTCGCTGTCGGCCCATATGCAACCGATCGTCGTCCAGGCCTTGGTGACGGCCTTTCAGCGGTCTCTCAAGGAAGAGCTGCGGGCCGCGTTCACCACCGAGTGACGGTGAACACGGCCCGGAACAGGCTCAGTCGTGGAAGGTCTCGCCCTTCTCCGCCTTCTCCACGAGCAGCGCGGGCGGCAGGAACCGGTCGCCGTAGCGGTCGGCCAGCTCCCGGGCGCGGGCGACGAATCCGGGCAGGCCGCCTTCGTACCCGTTGATGTACTGGAGGACGCCGCCGGTCCACGGCGGGAAGCCGATGCCCATGATGGAGCCGATGTTGGCGTCCGCGACGGAGATGAGCACGTTCTCCTCCAGGCAGCGGACGCTGTCCAGCGCCTCGGAGAAGAGCATCCGCTCCTTCATGTCCTCGAAGGGGACGTCCCCTTCGGCCTTGCTGGTGAAGTGCTCGCGCAGGCCCGGCCAGAGACCGGTGCGCTTGCCCTCCTCGTCGTAGTCGTAGAAGCCCGCTCCCCCGCTGCGCCCCGGGCGGCCGAACTCGTCGACCATGCGGTCGATGACCTCGTCGGAGGGGTGGCCGGGCCAGGTGCCGCCGGCCTCCTCCACCGCGCGCCTGGTCTCGTTGCGGATCTTGCGGGGCAGGGTCAGGGTCAGCTCGTCCATCAGGGAGAGGACCTTGGCCGGGTAGCCGGACTGGGCGGCGGCCTGCTCGATCGAGGCGGGCTCGACGCCCTCGCCGACCATCGCCACGCCCTCATTGATGAACTGTCCGATGACACGCGAGGTGAAGAAGCCGCGCGAGTCGTTGACGACGATCGGCGTCTTCTTGATGCGCCGTACGAGGTCGAAGGCGCGGGCGAGTGCCTCGTCGCCGGTGCGCTCACCCTTGATGATCTCGACCAGCGGCATCTTGTCGACCGGTGAGAAGAAGTGCAGGCCGATGAAGTCGACGGGGCGCGAGACGCCCTCGGCGAGGACCGTGATGGGGAGGGTGGAGGTGTTGGAGCAGAGCAGGGCGTCCGGCTCGATGACGTCCTGGACCTCCTGGAACACCTTGTGCTTGAGGGCGGTGTCCTCGAAGACCGCCTCGATGACCGCGTCGCACCCGGCGAGGTCGGCCACGTCGCCGGTCGGGGTGATCCGGGCCAGCAGTTCGTCGCGCTTGGCCTCCGTCGTACGGCCCCGGGAGAGCGCCTTGGCGAGCAGCTTCTCGCTGTACGCCTTGCCCTTGGCCGCCGCCTCGGTGGAGACGTCCTTGAGGACGACGTCGATGCCGGCCTTGGCGCAGGAGTAGGCGATGCCCGCGCCCATCATGCCCGCGCCGAGGACGGCGACCTTGCGGACGGGGCGCTCGGGGATGTCCTTGGGGCGGTTGGCACCGGAGTTGACGGCCTGGAGGTCGAAGAAGAACGCCTGGATCATGTTCTTGGAGACCTGGCCGGTGACCAGCTCGGTGAAGTACCGGGCCTCGATGGTCAGCGCGGTCTCGAAGTCGACCTGGGAGCCCTCGACGGCCGCCGCGAGGATGTTGCGCGGTGCGGGCATGGGCGCGCCCGCGAGCTGCTTCTTCAGGTTGGCCGGGAACGCGGGGAGGTTGGCGGCGAACTTCGGGTTGGACGGGGTGCCGCCGGGGATCCTGTAGCCCTTGACGTCCCAGGGCTGCTGGGACTCGGGGTTGGCGTCGATGAAGGCGCGGGCCTTCAGAATCATCTCCTCGCGGGTGGCGGCGACTTCGTGGACGAGACCGTTCTCCAGCGCCCGCTGCGGGGTGTACTGGGTGCCCTGGAGCAGCACCTTGAGCAGGGCGTCGGCGATGCCCATGAGGCGTACGGTCCGGGTGACACCGCCACCGGCCGGGAGCAGCCCGAGGGTGACCTCGGGCAGGCCGATGCGGGAGCCGGGGGTGTCGAGGGCGACGCGGTGGTGGGAAGCGAGCGCGATCTCGTAACCACCGCCGAGGGCGGCGCCGTTGATGGCGGCGACGACGGGCTTGCCGAGGGTCTCGATGCGGCGCAGCGAGTTCTTGATCGCGGTGCCGGTGTCGAAGGCGGCCTGGGCGTTCTCCGGGCCGGCCTTGATCATGTCCTTGAGGTCGCCGCCCGCGAAGAAGGTCTTCTTGGCGGAGGTGTAGATGATGCCGCGGATGGAGTCCTTCTCGGCCTCTGCGCGGTCCGCGACGGCCGCGATCGAGTCCTTGAAGGCCTGGTTCATCGTGTTGGCCGACTGGTCGGGGTCGTCGAGGACGAGGGTGACGACGCCGGTCTCGTCCTGTTCCCAGCGGATGGTGGTGCTCTCGGTCGTCATGTCGGTGTTCTCTCCGTAAGCAGGGGTGGCTGGCCAGGAACAGGTCACATGCGTTCGACGATGGTCGCGACGCCCATGCCGCCGCCGACGCAGAGGGTGACCAGGCCGAACCGCTGGTCCCGGCGCTCCAGTTCGTCGATGACGGTGCCGAGGATCATCGCGCCGGTCGCGCCGAGCGGGTGGCCGAGCGCGATGGCGCCGCCGTTGACGTTGACCTTGTCCAGGGAGAGGCCCATGTCCTTGACGAAGCGCAGGACCACTCCGGCGAACGCCTCGTTGATCTCGACGAGGTCGATGTCGTCGATGGTGAGTCCGGCCTTGGCGAGCGCCTTGCGGGTGGCAGGCGCGGGGCCGGTGAGCATGATGGTGGGCTCGGAGCCGGAGACGGCGGCGGAGACGATCCGGGCGCGCGGGGTGAGGCCGTAGCGCTCGCCGATCTCTTTCGAGCCGATGGCGACGAGGGCGGCGCCGTCGACGATGCCGGAGGAGTTGCCCGCGTGGTGGACGTGGTCGATCTTCTCGACCCAGTGGTACTTCTGCAGCGCCACCGCGTCGAAGCCGCCCATGTCGCCGATGGCGGCGAAGGAGGGCTTGAGACCGGCGAGGGAGTCGGCGGTGGTGCCGGGCCGCATGTGCTCGTCGTGGTCGAGGACGAGGAGGCCGTTGCGGTCCTTGACGGGGACGACGGAGCGGGCGAAGCGGCCGTCCTTCCAGGCCGCGGCGGCGCGCTCCTGGGAGAGGGCGGCGTACTCGTCGACGTCGCGGCGGCTGAAGCCCTCGACGGTGGCGATGAGGTCGGCGCCGATGCCCTGCGGGGCGAAGCCGGTCTCGAAGCTGGTCATCGGGTCCATCGCCCAGGCCCCGCCGTCGGAGCCCATCGGCACCCGGGACATCGACTCGACGCCCCCGGCCAGCACGAGGTCCTCCCAGCCCGAACGGACCTTGGCGGCGGCCAGGTTGACCGCTTCCAGGCCCGAGGCACAGAAGCGGTTCTCCTGGACGCCCGCGACGGAGTCCGGCAGACCGGCCGCGATGGCGGCGATCCGGGCGATGTCGGAGCCCTGGTCCCCGAGGGGGCTGACCACACCGAGGACGATGTCGTCGATGGCGGCCGGGTCCAGGTCCGGGAAGCGGGCCCGGATCTCGTGGATGAGGCCGACGACCAGGTCGATCGGCTTGGTGCCGTGCAGGGCGCCGTTGGCCTTGCCGCGGCCGCGCGGGGTGCGGATCGCGTCGTAGACGAATGCTTCGGTACTCAAGACAGCTGCCTTTCGAGGGTGGTTGAGGGGAGGCCGAGGAGGTCGTCAGGCGAGCAGCGAGCGGCCGATGATCTCCTTCATGATCTCGGTCGTGCCGCCGTAGATGGTCTGGATACGGCCGTCGGTGAACGCCTTGGCGACCTTGTACTCGCTCATGTAGCCGTAGCCGCCGTGGAGTTGGAGGCAGCGGTCGGCGACGCGCTTCTGCAGTTCGGTGGCCCACCACTTGGCCATGGAGGCGTGGACGGCGTCGAGGACACCGTCGGAGTGGTCGACGATGCACCGGTCGAGGAAGGTCCGGGTGACGGCGCACTCGGTGGCCATCTCGGCGATCTCGAAGCGGATGTGCTGGAGCTTGGCGAGCGGACGCCCGAAGGCCTCGCGCTCCTTGACGTACTGGGTGGTGATCTCCAGCAGGTGTTCGGCGGCGGCGATCCCGGCGACCGCTATGCCCATGCGCTCCTGGGCCAGGTTGGTCATCAGATGGATGAACGCGCCGTCGAGTTCGCCGAGGAGGTTCTCCTTGGGAACGCGGACGTCGTCGAAGAACAACTCGGCGGTGTCCTGGGACTTCTGGCCGATCTTGTCGAGGTTGCGGCCGCGCTCGAAGCCCTCGGCGCCGCGCTCGACGACGATGAGGGAGAGTCCCTTCGCGCCGCCCTCGGGGGTGGTCTTCGCGACGACGACGACGAGGTCGGCGAGGATGCCGTTGGAGATGAAGGTCTTGGAACCGTTGAGCAGCCAGTGGTCGCCCTTGTCCTCGGCGGTGGTGCGGATGCCCTGGAGGTCGGAGCCCGCGCCCGGCTCGGTCATGGCGATGGCGGTGATGGTCTCGCCGGAGCAGAAGCCGGGGAGCCAGCGGCGCTTCTGCTCGTCGGTGGCGAGGCCCGTGAGGTAGGGGCCGATGATGTCGTTGTGCAGGCCGATCGCGAGCCCGGCGGCCCCGGCGCGGGTGAACTCCTCGGCGAGGACCGCGCTGTAGCGGAAGTCGTCGCTGCCGCCACCCCCGTACTCCTCCGGGACGGCCAGGCCCAGCAGCCCCGCCCGCCCGGCGGCGAGCCACGCCTCGCGGGAGACGATGCCGTCCTGCTCCCACTGCTCGTAGTACGGGAGGACCTCCTTGGCCAGGAAGGCCCGGACGGTCTCGCGGAACGCGTCGTGCTCCTCGGTGAAGATCTGCCGTTGCACGGGGTCTCCTAGTCTCGGGGGGTGGGCCGGAGCCCCGGTACGTCCCAGTCGGCCGCCACGGCCTCCGTGTCCGCGCCGGGCAGCGCGGGCCCGGTGCGTACGGAGACGGGGGTGGCCGAGAAGCGCGGGGCGGGGGCGGGCTGGGTCCGGCCGCCGTGCTCGACGAAGGTGGAGCGGGCGGCGAGGTGGGGGTGGTGCGGGGCCTCGGTGAGCGAGAGGACGGGGGCCACGCAGGCGTCGGTGCCGGCGAAGACCTCGGTCCACTCGGCGCGCGTACGGGTCAGGAAGCGCTCGGTGACGGTGGCGCGCAGTTCGTCCCAGCGGGCGAGGTCCCACCGGTCGGGGAAGGCGTCCGCGATACCGAGGAGCCGGACGAACTCGGCGTAGAACTGGCCTTCCAGCGGGCCGACCGCCATGTGGCCGCCGTCGGACGTGGCGTAGGTGCCGTAGAACGGGCAGCCGCCGTCGAGGAGGTTCGCGCCGCGCCGGTCCTGCCAGCTTCCGGCGGCGAGCATGCCGTGGATCATCGTGGCGAGGTGGGCGGCGCCGTCCACGATGGCGGCGTCGACGACCTGCCCCTCGCCGTGGGTGCGGGCGTGCTGGAGGGCGGCGAGGACGCCGATGACGAGGTAGAGCGAGCCGCCCGCGTAGTCGCCGACCAGGTTGGCGGGGACGGTGGGCGGTTCGTCCGGCCTGCCGATCATGGACAGGGTGCCGGTGAGCGCGATGTAGGCGATGTCGTGGCCCGCACGGTCGGCGAGCGGCCCGTCCTGGCCCCAGCCGGTCATCCGCCCGTAGACGAGCTGCGGATTGCGGGCGAGGCAGGCCTCCGGTCCGACGCCGAGGCGTTCGGCGACGCCGGGGCGGTAGCCCTCGACGAGGATGTCGGCGCGTTCGACGAGGTCCAGAACGCGGGCCGGTCCCTCGTCGCTCTTGAGGTCCAGGACGACGGAGCGCTTGTTGCGGTTGGTGAGGTCGTACGCGGGATCGATGCCGAGCCCCGCGCCGCCGGGCCGGTCGACACGGACGACGTCGGCCCCGAGGTCCGCCAGCAGCATCGCGGCGAACGGTCCGGGGCCGATGCCCGCCAGCTCGACGACCCGGACACCGGTCAGCGGACCGTGCCCGGGTGTTGGGCCTTTCGCCATCTGTGAGCCCCCAGGAGTGTGACACAACCGATGTAACACCTGTGATGCTAAGAACGTCCCCGGCTCCGCACAACCCCTCGGGCCGAGCAAGCGCTTAGCTCCTCGCTCCGATCCTCTCGCACGCGGCCCGCCCGGCCGCACGGCGCCACGGCGCTCTCCGCTACCCTCTGCCTGCCACGTCGGCACCCGTCTCCCAGCCGGAGGTACTCGTGAACAGGCAGAACGACGCGACACGCCCCTTGGACGTGGTCCTCTTCGGTGCCACCGGCTTCGTGGGGGCGCTCACGGCCGAGTACCTGGCGGCCCACGCCCCCGCCACTCTCCGCTGGGCGCTGGCCGGGCGCAGCAGGACCAAGCTGGCGAAGCTGCGCGAGCGGCTAACGGCGATCGCCCCGGCCTGCGCGGAGCTGCCACTGCTGGAGACCGACGCGGACGACGCCGACGCACTGGCCGAACTGGCCGCCTCCACGCGGGTGGTGGCCACGACCGTGGGGCCGTACCTGCGATACGGCGAGAAGCTCGTCGCCGCCTGCGCGGAGGCCGGGACGGACTACGCGGACCTCACCGGCGAGGCGGAGTTCATCGACCGGATGTACCTGGAGCACGACGCCCGGGCCCGTGAGACGGGGGCGCGCATCGTGCACGCCTGCGGCTTCGACTCCGTACCGCACGACCTCGGGGCGTACTTCACCGTCAAGCAGCTGCCCGAGGACGTCCCCCTGGCGGTCGACGGCTTCGTCCGCACCAACGCGGTGTTCTCCGGCGGGACGTTCGCCTCGGCGCTGACCGCCATGGGCCGGGGCCCGCAGATGCTGGCCGCCGCCCGGGAGCGCCGGCTGCACGAGCCGCGCCTGGTCGGCCGACGGGTCAGCACCCCGGCGGGCTCACCGCACTTCAGCGGGGAGACCGGCACCTGGGCGCTGCCGCTGCCGACGGTCGACCCGACGATCGTGGGCCGCTCGGCGCGGGCCCTGGAGCGGTACGGACCCGACTTCCGCTACCGCCATTTCGCCTCGGTCAAGACGCTGCCCATGGCCCTCGGCGCCCCGGTGGCGATCGGCGGGCTGGTCGCGGCCGCGCAGGTGGAAGGCGTACGGGAATGGCTGATGAGCCGTTACGAGCCGGGGCAGGGGCCGGACGAGGAGCGCCGCGGGCGGAGCTGGTTCACCGTCCGCTTCGTCGGCGGGGGCGGCGGGCGACGCGTCTTCACCGAGGTGTCCGGCGGCGACCCGGGCTACGGCGAGACGGCGAAGATCCTCGCCGAGTCGGCGGTGTGCCTGGCCCTGGACGAGCTGCCGGAGAGCTCCGGGCAGGTCACCACGGCGGTGGCGATGGGCGACGCGCTCCTGGACCGGCTGACGGCGGCGGGGCTGCGGTTCCGGGTGGCGGCGGTGCGGTAGCCGTGCGGCCGGACTAGAAGATCCAGCCGGCCAGCGTGTAGAGCATCGCGCCCAGCCAGACCAGGCCGACGGCGCTGCCGAGGAGCATGCCGAGGGCCATGCGGCGCTGGGCGGGGTCGAAGGGCGCGGGGCGGACGGCTGTGCGAGAGGCGTTCATGCGTTCAGCCTGCCCAGCTGTACGGATCTATGCCATCCGTACGGGTACTCAGTTGCAGGACTGTTCCACGCTGTTCCACGCCCGGGACGATCATGTGCGGGGTGGCAGCCGCCCGCGCACCCACGCGGGGTCCGGGTTGACGTGCGGCCGGTCCGCGACGACGACGGTCGGCACGGTCTCGTCCCCGCCGGTGGCAGCCCGTACAGCGGCCGCGCCCGCCGGGTCGCGCCAGATGTCCACCCAGTGCAGCCGGGAGGCGTCGCGGCCCAGCCGGAGGCGCAGCCGCAGGCAGTACGTGCAGCCCGGCCGCCAGTAGACGACCGGGCGGCCGTCCACGGCGCTGCGGCGCGCGGCCTCGGCAGCCGGGACCGGCGCCGGGAAGACCAGGGGCGAGTGGATGACGGCCAACAGCACGAACAGCACCGGGAAGACCGCCGTCATGGCGGTGTCGCCGCCGAGGGCGGACCCCGTCGCGGCGAACGCGCCAATGAGCAGGAACAGGGCCGGCAGCCTCCACGCGCGTCTCATGACACCGCACGCTACGGCTTCGTCAGGCGGTCGCTTCCCGCAGGGTCTGCCGGCACAGGGCGTCCGCCCTGCGGGTGCTCTCGGGCTGGCGGTAGCGGCCGGCGAGGCGGAGCGTGTGGGCGCAGGCGTTGTCGAGGCTGATGCGGTGGCCCACCGAGACGAACACCGGGCTGGTGTTCTCCCGGGTGCGCAGCGCGCGGCCGACCACCTCGTCGCCGTCCAGCAGCGGGGAGGAGTCACCGCGCAGGGGGCCGGGCGCCTCGTAGGTGAACGTGAACGGGTTCTTGCCGACGCCGATCACCGGCAGTCCGGTGAGCACGCCCAGGTGGCTGGCGAGTCCGAAGCGGCGCGGGTGCGCGAGGCCGTAGCCGTCGCAGACGACGAGACCGGGGCCGACGCTCAGCTCCTCCAGTGCCTCGAGCACCGTCGGGATCTCCCGGAAGGCCAGCAGCCCGGGCATGTACGGGAAGGCGATCGTGCCGACGGCGGTGGCCTCCTCGACCGTCTCCAGCGTCGCGGCGTCCAGCACCACGGCCGCCGCGACGACGACGTCCTTCTCGTCGTCGTAGGCCACGTCCACTCCGGTGACCAGGCCGGTTCCGGGTTCCGGCCCCGCCTCGTCCAGGATCACCCGGTCGCGCAGCCGGTCCTGGATCGCCCGGCCCTCGGCTTCGTCGGCGGGGGTCTCGTGGGCGGGGGCGGGGGAGCTCGTCATACCGGGAAGCTTATGCGGTGACGAGGCCGGTCCCGTTCCCGGTGGGCCGCGAGGCCGCAGGTGGGGCCGGGGGTACCGGTCGACGAGCGTGATCTTCATACTGGCGCGATGAAGAGAGCGGACCTCGAACGTCTCGACGGCCTGGCGCGCAATCCGGCCGCCCCGGAATCGGTGCTCCTGCGGATCCTGACCGGCGCCGAGGGGCCGGTGCGCGGTTCCGTGTTCGAGCGGGACGGCGTCCCGGAGTCGGTGTGCGATGTCGCCGTGTCCCACCCCGACCGGGAGGTCCGCGGCTATCTGGCGGTGGGCCGGGGCGCCTCCGGTGCGCAGCGGGCCCGGCTCGCCGCGGACCCGGATCCGTGGGTACGCAGCCGGGTGGCGGCGGGCCCGGAGGTCCACGGCCGCTGGCGGAAGGCCGATCCCCTGCCGGACGAGGTGTGCGCGGCTCTCGCCCGGGACGAGGACCGGCAGGTACGGGCCTGGCTCGGCATGTTCGTCCCGGTTCCGGAGGAGGTGCGGGCGCTGCTGCTCGCGGATCCGGAGGCGAAGGTGCGGGAGTCCGCCCTGTACCACTGGCGGCGTGCGCCGATCGAGGCGGTGCGGCCGCTCCTGGACGACCCCGACCCGACGGTGCGGCGGGCGGCCGCCCAAGTCGCGGGCGTCGTCCTCGGCTCCCCCGCCGAGATCCTGGAACAGGTCGCCGCCGCGGAGTCCGGCTGGGGGCGGCGGGAGATCGTCGTGGGCGCCTTGCTCACCGACGACCTCGCGGACCGGCTGTACGCCACCGGCGACAAGGACATACGCGCGGGGCTCGCCGCCAACCGGGGGCTTCCCGACCGGCTGGTCACCGCCCTCGCCTCGGACGCCTCCCCGGCGGTCCGGCTCGCGGTGTCCCTGCGGCCGGAGCTGACCGAGGAGCGGCGGGCGGCGATCGACTGGCACGTCGGGCCGGAGGACCGCATCCTCCCCCCGGCGTGGGTGATGCAGTCGCTCACCGATTCCGTGCTCATGCGGGCCTGCGCCGAGTCCGCGCACCCGGGAATGCGGCGCTTCGCCGCGTACAGCCCCCATCTGCCCGGCGATCTGGTGGCGAGGCTCGCCGCCGACGAGGACTTCGTGGTGCGGATGCTGCTGTGCGAGAACCATCCGGCGGCCCCCGGGGACCTGCTGCTGGAGACGCTGCTCGCATCGCCCTTCATCACCCGGTTCGACCAGCTGCCCCAACCGCAGTTCCCGCGCGCCGGGCTGGCGCGGTTCGCGGAGAGCGAGGATCCGGGGGCGCGGTTGCTGGTGGCGCGGGATCCGGAGGCCCCGGCGGAGCTGATCGAGCGGCTGAGCCATGATCCGTCCGCGGGTGTCCGCTGCGTCGTGGCCCGGGACGCCCGGCTGCCGGTGGGCCGGCTGCTCGAACTGCTCGACGAGCCGGAGACCGTGGGGGCTGCGGCGGAGGGACCCGCCCTTCCGCTGACGGCCATGGAGGCCATCCTCGCGGCGGCCGGGATCCCGTAGCCTGACGATCATGTTCGTACTCGAATTGACCTACACGGCCCCGGTCGAGCGCGTCGACGCGCTGATGGCGGAGCACATCACCTGGCTCGACGAGCAGTACGCGGCGGGCGTCTTCATCGCCTCGGGACGCAAGAACCCCCGGGACGGCGGTGTGATCCTGGCCGTCGGGGAGGGCCGGGCGGCGATCGAGAAGATCGCGGCGGCCGACCCGTTCGCCGCGCACGACGTGTGCGCGTACCGGATCACCGAGTTCATCGCCACCAAGACGGCGCCCGCGCTCGCGCCGTACCGGCAGCAACTGCCGTAACGGGCGGAGGCTCGCGGTGGCCGCCACCGATGAGTTTCCCGGGCGGGGCCGGTCTGTACGGCTATGGAGACCTACACCCTGACCACAGCCGGCGCCGACCTCGTGTACGACGTCCGCGGACCGCTGCCCGCCGCCGACGGCCGCCCGCCGTTGTTCCTGATCGGGCATCCCATGGACGCGAGCGGCTTCGTCGCGCTGGCGGCACGCTTCCCCGACCGGACCGTCATCACGTACGACCTGCGGGGGCTCGGCCGCTCCACCCGTGCGGACGGGCGGGTGGACTACACGCCCGAGACCCTGGCCGACGACGTGCACGCCGTCATCACGAAGCTCGGCGCCGGACCGGTCGAGATGTTCGCCAGCAGCGGCGGGGCGGTCACCGCTCTCGCCCTCGTGGCGCGCCACCCCGACGACATCACCACCCTCGTCGCGCACGAACCCCCGCTCATCACGATCACCCCGGACGGCCCGGCGGCCGTCCGGGCCCGGGCCGGGGTCCGGGACGCGTACGAGAAGCGGGGGTGGGGCGCCGGGATGGCCGCGTTCGTGGCCATGACCTCGTGGGAGGGCGAGTTCACCGACGCGTACTTCGCGCAGCCCACGCCCGATCCCGCCGCTTTCGGGATGCCCACCGAGGACGACGGCTCCCGTGACGACCCGCTGCTGTCCGACCGGTCCTGGGCGGTCAGCGACCACCGGCCGGACGTCGACGCCATCGCCGCCGCGCCCACCCGTGTGGTGATCGCCGTCGGCGAGGAGTCCCGGGCGGTGCAGACCGGGCGGACCTCCGAGGCGGCCGCCGAACTGCTCGGGCAGCGGGTGACCGTCTTCCCGAGCCATCACGGCGGCTTCCTCGACGGGGAGTTCGGCTATCCCGGGCAGCCCGACGCGTTCGCGGCGCGGCTGCGGGAGGTGCTGGACGCCTCGTAGAGCTGCCTAGAACCCGAGCCGGGCGACCCGCCCCTTCTCGCCCGCCGCCCAGCAGCCGAGGTCGGCGGTGCAGGCGACGGTGTCGTACGACCCGGGGTCGACCGTCCGCCAGGTGCGCCCGCCGTCCAGGGTGAGGTCGGTGCCCGTGGGGCCGACGGCCAGGGCGGCGGTGCGGCTGTACGGGAGCCAGGTGACGCCGGAGCGGTAGGCGGGCGGCGGGGTGGCGGACTGCCGCCAGCTCCGGCCGCCGTCCCCGGTGACGGCGGACGCCTGCGGGGACGCCTGGTCGGCGCGGTAGTCGCCGCCGACGGCGATGCCGTGGGCCCGGTCGCGGAAGGCCACGGCGAAGACGCCGCGGGCCGGGTCGCCCGCCGGGAGGGTCGAGGCGCTCGCCGTCCAGGTCAGGCCCCGGTCCCGGGAGTGCAGGACCCGGGCGGTCTCCGCTCCCCCGGTGGTCAGCCAGACGTCCTTGGCGCCGGAGCTGACCAGGCACTGGCCGCTCGCCGCGAACCCCGCCTCGCCGGGCAGGGCGGCGGGCATCCCGGCATCGGGCAGGACCCGCCAGGAACGGCCGCCGTCCGCCGTGGACAGGACCCGGAACTTTCCGTCCACCGGGTCGCCCGCGGCAAGACCGTGCCGGCTGTCGAAGAACGTCAGGCAGTTGAAGAAGGCGCGGGGATCGGTGTTGCGGAAGGACTCGGTCCAGGTCGCTCCGCCGTCCTCGGTGCGCAGGACCCGCGATGCCTCGCCCTCGCCGATGGCCAGGGCGACGGCCCGCCGGCCGTCGAACGCCTCGATGTCCCGCAGCTCCAGCTCGGCGGCGCCCGGCGGTGACACGTCACGCCAGGTGCGGCCGCCGTCCGAGGTGCGCAGGACCGTGCCCTTCGACCCGGCGACCCAGGCGGTGGTGCGGCTGACGGCGGCGAGCCCCCGGAAGCGGACGTCGGTGCCGGTGTCGGTGAGCCGCCAGCCGGGCAGGAGCCCCCGGACGGCGGCCTCCTGGGAGGCCGACTCCGCCTCCGTGCCCTGCGCCGCGTGGGCGCCCGGTGCGACCAGTGCGGCCGCCAGGGCCGCCCCTCCGGTCACCAGTGCCATCAGCCGTCTCGTCTTCCCCATGGCCTTCATGGCGCTGGAAGCTAGCCCACGGGTCGGAACCCGTCCAGGGTGCGTCGCCGTCGAACGGGCAGGAGAGCGGGGGTACGCGGGGATACGGGCAGGAGCCGGACGGAACCGGTGACGCAGCTCACGCCGCGCGCCGGTGCACGAATCAAGGAGTTCCGTCGTCTACTCCAGTGCCGGGAGCCGTTCACCCAGCCGCGAGAGGGAGCAGGTCTTGTCCAGCGTTATCGAGCAGTCCGTGCAGGCTCGCATGGTCGCGTCCGCACCGCGGATGGAGACCCTGCCCGCCATGCTCAGTTACGACCGCCAGTACCCCTTCGCCGTCCGCATGGCGTTCCCGGCCCCGGCGACCCTGGAAGGCACCGAGGTGTCCTGGGAGTTCTCCCGCGAGCTGCTGACCACCGGGGTGGACTCCCCCGCCGGGCAGGGCGACGTACGCGTCCGGCCGTTCGGGTACGAGCGGACCGTGCTGGAGTTCCACGCCCCCGAGGGCATCGCGATGGTCCATGTGCGCACCGAGGAGCTGCGGCTCTTCCTCCAGCGGGCGCAGGAGCTGGTTCCGGTGGGCGACGAGCACCGGTATCTGGACCTGGACCGGGGTCTGACCGACCTGCTCGACGGCCCCTGCTGACGCCCCGGCCGTAAATCCGGTTGCCTGTCCCGCGACCCGGCCCTACCTTCGGAGACGTTCCTGTTGTCGTCGATCGGAGTAGGACGTTGCTGATCTGAGGTCCTGTGCACACCGTGCAGCGCCCCGCCATGCCCTGTCGTGGCCCGGAGCGCCCGTGTGCGATCTCAGCTTCCTTCAGCCGTCCTCGCTCATCCCCCGACGTACAACGAGAGTTCCGTATGTCATCCACCGACACCCATGTCAGCTGTACCTCCCTCTCCTTCTCCTGGCCCGACGGCACCGAGGTCCTCACCGGCTTCGATCTGGCCGTGGGCCCCGGCCGCACCGGGCTCATCGGGCTCAACGGCTGCGGCAAGTCCACCCTGTTGCGGCTGATCGCCGGTGAACTGACCCCGGCCTCCGGGACGGTCAGGATCCGTGGCCGGCTCGGCCATCTCCCGCAGTCCGTGGTCCTGGACACCGCGCTGCGGGTCGACGAGGTGCTCGGGATCGCGGAGCGGCGCGCGGCGCTCGACGCCGTGGAGTCGGGCGATGTCCGGGCGGAGCACTTCGCGGTGATCGGCGACGACTGGGACATCGAGGAGAGGTCCCTCGCCACGCTGGACGGGCTGGGCCTCGGGCACATCGGGCTCGACCGCACCGTCGGGGAGATGTCCGGCGGCGAGTGCGTCCTGCTGCGGCTGGCCGCGCTGCTGCTGGAGCGGCCCGGGGTACTCCTGCTGGACGAGCCGACGAACAATCTGGACGCGTACGCCCGCCGGCGGCTGTACGACGCGGTCGAGGCCTGGACGGGGGCGCTGCTCGTCGTCAGCCACGACCGGGAGCTGCTGGAGCGGGTGGACCGGATCGCGGATCTGCGCGAGGGGTCGGTCACCTGGTACGGCGGGAATCTGTCGGCGTACGAGGAGGCGCTCGCCGTCGAGCAGGAGGCGGCGCGGCGCATGGTGCGGGCCGCCGAGTCCGACGTGCAGCGGCAGAAACGCGAACTGTCCGCCGCCCACGTCACGTTGGCCCGCCGCAAGCGGTACGGGCAGAAGATGTGGGACACCAAGCGGGAGCCCAAGGTCATCATGGGGCAGCGCAAGCGCGCCGCCCAGGTGTCGGCGGGCAAGCACCGCATCCTGCACACCGAGCGGCTGGCGGCGGCGGAAGAGCGCCTGGACGAGGCGGAGTCCGCGGTCCGGGAGGACGAGGAGATCCGGATCGAGCTGCCGGACACCCGGGTCCACCCGGGCAGCGAGGTGCTGCTGCTGCGCGACCCGGTTCCGCCGTACGGCCCGCCGCTGCACGGGGAGTTGATGGTGCGGGGTCCCGAGCGGATCGCGCTGACCGGGCGCAACGGGGCGGGCAAGACGGCGCTGCTGCGGACGATCGCGGGCGAGCTGGAACCCCTGTCGGGAGAGGCGAGCCCGCTGGTCGCGACGGGGTTCCTGCCGCAGCGGCTGGACGTGCTGGACGAGGCATCGTCGGTGGCGCGGAACGTGGCGCGGGCGGCGCCCGATCGTACGGACAACGCCGTGCGGGCCCGGCTGGCGCGCTTCCTGTTCAAGGGGGCGGCGGCGGACCGCCCGGCCTCGACCCTGTCGGGCGGAGAGCGGTTCCGGGCGACGCTGGCGATGCTGCTGCTGGCCGATCCGGCGCCCCGGCTGCTCCTGCTCGACGAGCCGACGAACAGCCTCGACCTGGCGAGCGTACGGCGGCTGACCGAGGCGCTGGAGGCGTACGAGGGGGCGCTGATCGTGGCCGGCCACGACGTGCCGTTCCTGGAGTCGATCGGGATCACCCGGTGGCTCCGGCTGGACGGCGGGCTGCGGGACACGACGGCGGAGGCGGTGCGCGAGGGCGGGTGACCACGGCGGTGAATCCGTGGGGAAAAGGCGACAGAATCTGTCTGGTATCCCGCCTAGCGTCGCCCTCATGGATCGCTTTTCCCAGCGCGGTGCGGAGCCGGACGCCCTCGGCTCCGCCCACCGCGACATCGTCATCACCGGCGCGCGCGAGAACAATCTGCGCGACGTCTCCCTCCGGATTCCCAAGGGCCGCATCACCGTCTTCACCGGCGTGTCCGGTTCGGGCAAGTCATCGGTCGTCTTCGACACGATCGCCGTGGAGTCGCAGCGGCAACTGAACGAGACGTTCACCTCGTTCCTGCGCAACCGGCTGCCCAAGTACGAGCGGCCGCACGTCGAGTCCGTCGAGGACCTGTCGGTGGCCATCGTGATCGACCAGAAGCCGCTGGGCGGGAACGTCCGCTCGACGGTGGGAACGGCTACCGACATCTGGTCGGTGATCCGGGTGCTGTTCTCCCGGTGCGGGGCCCCGAGCGCGGGCGGGGCGACCGCGTACTCGTTCAACGATCCCGCCGGGATGTGCCCGGAGTGCGACGGGGTGGGGCGCACGGTCCACCTGGATCTCGACCGGGCGATCGACTGGTCGAAGTCGCTGAACGAGGGTGCGCTGCTGCTGCCCGGTCTGTCTGTGGGCAGTTGGGAGTGGAATCTGTACGGCGGATCGGGACGGTTCGACAACGACCTGCCGCTGGCCGAGTTCGGCGAGGAGGAACGCCGGCTCCTGCTGCACGGTTCGGGGTTCACCGTCCGCCTCGACCTGCGGACCGGGTCGGCCGACATGAAGTTCGAGGGGGTCGTGACCCGCTTCGAGCGCCTGTATCTCAAGCGCGACACCACCTCCCTCTCCGAGAAGCGCCGCGAGGCGGCCGCCCGGTTCACCGTGGAGCGGGTCTGCGGATCCTGCGGTGGAGCACGGCTGAACGCGGCGGCGCTCGCCACCCGGATCGACGGGCTCTCCCCCGCCGACTACGGGCGGATGGAGGTCGCCGACCTCGTCGGCGTACTGGCGCGGATCGACGATCCGGTGGGCGGGCCGATCGCCGCCGCGGCCCGGGAACGGCTGGAGCGGCTCGTCGGCATCGGGCTCGGCTATCTGAGTCTGGACCGGGAGACCACGACCCTGTCGGGAGGCGAGGGCCAGCGCCTCAAGATGGTGCGGCACCTGGGCAGTTCGCTCACCGGGCTGACGTTCGTCTTCGACGAGCCCAGCGTCGGCCTTCATCCGCGCGACGTGGGCAGGCTGGGCGATCTGCTGGTGCGGCTGCGCGACAAGGGCAACACGGTGCTGGTCGTCGAGCACGACCCTGATGTGATGGCGGTCGCCGACCATGTCGTCGACATGGGGCCGCGGGCCGGCGCCGACGGCGGCCACATCGTCTTCGAGGGGCCGTTCGCGCGGCTGCGCGAGGCCGATACGCTCACCGGCCGGTCGCTGCGCCGCCGGACGCCGGTGAAGGGGGCCGTCCGCTCCCCCACCGGTCAACTCCCGGTGTACGGGGCGGATCTGCACAACCTCAAGGGACTGGACGTGTCGTTCCCCGCCGGGGTGCTGACCGCGGTGACGGGGGTGGCCGGGTCCGGGAAGTCGACCCTGGTGTCACGGGTGTTCACGGCGGCGTACCCGGACGCGGTGGTGATCGACCAGAGCGCGATCACGGCTTCGTCCCGCTCCACCCCCGCCTCGTACATCGGCGCACTGGACGCCATCCGCAAGGTGTTCGCCCGGGAGAACGGCGTGGACGCGGGGCTGTTCAGCTTCAACTCCGCCGGCGCCTGCGCGGGTTGCTCGGGCCGCGGCGAGATCTCGACGGACCTGGCGTTCATGGACCCGGTCACCACCACCTGTCCGGAGTGCGAGGGCCGCCGGTTCCACGACGACGTACTGAAGCACCGGGTCGGCGGCCGGTCGATCGTGGACGTACTGAACATGACGGCGGCGCGGGCGGCCGGGCTCTTCGAGGATCCGGTGCTGCTGCGGAAGCTGCGGACCCTCGACGCGGTCGGGCTCACTTACCTCACCCTGGGCCAGCCACTCTCCTCACTGTCGGGCGGCGAGCGTCAGCGGATCAAGCTCGCCACCCAGCTGCACCGCACCTCCAGCGTGTACGTGCTGGACGAGCCGACCACCGGACTGCACCTGGCGGACACCGGCACGCTGGTGGAGCTGCTGGACCGGCTGGTCGACGCGGGGAACACCGTGATCTGCGTGGAGCACAACCTGGAGGTGGTCAAGCGGGCCGACTGGGTGATCGACCTCGGTCCGGACGGCGGCAAGGGCGGCGGGGAGCTGGTCTTCGCGGGGACGCCCACCGAGCTGCTCGCGCATCCGACGTCCGTCACGGGCCGGTATCTGCGCCGGGACCCAGGGGTGGAATCACCGGATCCGGAAAGCTGAAAGCCGCCGGGACAGGGGCCTGGGAGGGCCCCGAAGCACCCCTCACGCACCCGTTCACCTGGGGGTGTGACCCTGTGTAGCCCGCCACTGCCGGTGGCGGGCTTGGCTTTGGCCTTACGGTCGCCTTAACCTACGGTCTCGTAACCTACGAAGCCGTAGGTACTTCTCCCGTCCCCAGGAGCTCCCCGTGACGATCACCTCTCCCCACCTCGGCAGTTCGAAGGCGTGGACCGACGCCCAGCTGCTGTACGCGCTGGAAGAGGTGGTGGAGAAGGAGCTCAACCGCCATCTCAAGGTCGCCAAGGACTGGATGCCGCACGAGTACGTCCCGTTCTCCGACGGCCGGAACTTCCCCGGCATCTTCGACGACGGCGAGGCCTGGGCCGCGGACCAGTCCAAGGTCACCGACATCGGCAAGATCGCTCTCGTGGTGAACCTCCTCACCGAGGACAACCTCCCCAGTTACCACCACGAGATCGCCTCCCTCTTCGGCCGCGACGGCGCGTGGGGCACCTGGGTGCACCGCTGGACCGCCGAGGAGGGCCGCCACGGCATCGTGATGCGCGACTACCTGCTCACCTCGCGCGCCGTGGACCCGGACAAGCTGGAGCAGTTCCGCATGGCGCACATGGCGGAGGGCTTCGAGTCGGACAACCGGCACTCGATGCTGCACTCCGTCGCGTACGTCGCCTTCCAGGAGCTGGCCACCCGCGTCTCGCACCGCAACACCGGCCACCAGTCCGGCGACCCGGTCTGCGACCGGATGCTGGCCCGGATCGCGACCGACGAGAACCTCCACATGGTCTTCTACCGGAACCTCCTGGGCGCCGCCTTCGAGCTGGCCCCGGACCTGACCATGCAGGCCGTGCGGGACGTCGTCGTCGACTTCCGGATGCCCGGACACGGCATGCCCGGCTTCGAGCGGGCCGCCGCGCAGATGGCGATCGGCGAGATCTACAACATGCGCATCCACCACGACGACGTGATCCAGCCCGTGCTGCGCTTCCTGAAGGTCATGAGCATCGACGGGCTCGGCCCGGAAGGTGCGAAGGCGCAGGAGGAGCTCGGTCTGTACATGGACGGCCTTGACAGCGAGGCGTCGAAGTTCGACGAGAAGCTCGCCGCCCGCAAGGCCCGGATGGCGGCGCGCGACCGCGCCTGATCCTCCCGGTCGGGGCGCGCTCCGGGTCCGCGCCCGGACCCCTCACTCCTCGGCGGTGGCCTCCGCGTACGCCACATCCCGTACGTCGTCACAGGGGTGCTGGCGGAGCATCCGCAGCTGGGTGCGCCACGGTCCGGTCCACCCGGTCCGCAGACCGCACGCCACGGTCAGTTCGGCGGCGAGCAGGCCCTCGGCGGGATCTCCCGTCGCCGCCAGCCGTGCGACGACGAGCAGCAGGGCGTCCGGATCGCCGATCTCCGCTCCCCGGTATCCGACGACCCGCCTGCCGACGGTCGCCGCCGTCCTGGCGGCGAGCGCCGGGCGGCCGGCGTGCAGGGCGGCGAGCTCGACCAGCCCGGTGTGCAGCGGGTCCGGGTCCGCCGCCAGGTCCAGGGAGCGCGCGAGCAGGGCGACGGCGTCCGGCATGAGGTCGCGCTGGGTGGCCAGGGTGCGGCCCGCCTCGGCGAGCACGGCCGCCACCTGCCGGTTGTTCGGCCCCGTCCGCAGCGACAACGTCCTGGCCAGATGGCCGATCCGGCGGCGGGCGGGCCGGTCCCGTTCCGCCCCCGCGTCGTCGGCCGTCTCGCCCGTGGCCAGCAGGGACAGGGCGCGGATCAGAGCCCGGTTCGTGTCCGGGACGGTCAGGGACGCGTTCACGAGGGCGTCGGCGGCCGAGCGCCACCTCCCCCGCCGGTCCAGATCGGTGACCGCCTCGACCAGGGCCGCCGCTGCGTGCGGGGCCCACGGCAGCCAGGGGACGAGCGCGGTGTGGGCGAGGGCGGCCAGGGTGTCGTCGCCGGTGCGGCACAGGTCCTGGATCAGCCGGGCGTAGCGCGGCCGCAGGGCCGGGTCCAGCTCCGTCGGGTGGGCCCGCAACACCGCGACCCGCAGCGCGCGTTCGCCGCCCGCCGCGTGCTCGGCCACCTCCCACATGCGTACGTCGCCGAGCAACGGCGTCCCCGCGGTCACACAGGCGGCCCGTACGTCGACGTGCTGGTCCGGCTGCCCGTACGCGTCGGCGAGAAGGGCGGCCGCCTCCGCGCGGGACAGCAGCTCGGCGGCGAGGCGCACCACCTCCTTGCGGCTGGTGACCTTGCCGGTGCCGGGAGCCGTACGGGCGGCGAGCAGCGGGGCCAGCCGGGAGGGCCGGGTGTGCGCGGCGGCCCGGCCCGCCGCGTACATCGCGACGCGCGCCCGGTCGTCACCGGCGTGGGCGAGCAGGTCGGGCAGGGCGTCGGCGGGCCGGTCGGTGTGGGTGAGGGCGGCGAGCGCGGCCTCGGCGATCACCACGTCCTCGTCGCTGGTCCAGGGCCGTACGGCGTCGGCTCCCCGCCCGGGTATGCGGGCGAGCCGGCCCAGGGCGGCGGTGCGCAGGTGCAGCGGCAGCTTCTCGTCCGCGACCGTGCGCTCCACCGCGCCCTGGGCGGCACGCTGCCGGCCGGGCGTCCAGCGCTCCGCCCCGGCGACCTCCACCGTCCAGGGCGCGCCGGGCGCCAGGAACCGGCCCCGGGGCGGTGTCCCGTCGAGGCAGGCCTCCAGCAGGTCCGTCCGCCGGTGCGTCACGACGCGCCGGACCTCCGGGAGCGCGACGGCCGACGGATGCCGGGCGAGCAGCCGCTCGACCCGCTCGTCGCGGCCGGCCGGGGCCCGGAGCCAGAGGGTCACGGCGCTCCGGGCAGCCGAGGGCTCGCCGTAGTTCACGGCCTGCCACAGCAGCTCCTGGAGGCCGGGCATGGCGTCGGCGCGACGGCCCACGGCGCGGGCGAGAGCCAGGGCGAGTCCGTAGTCGGAGCGTTCCGCACCCGCTTCCAGCCAGGGCCGCAGCGCTTCGAACACGGTGTGCTCCTGACCCCTGCGCAGGGTCCGGTCCAGCCGGCCGAAGTCGGCGCTGCCGCTGCTGCCGGTGATGCGGACCAGGGTGCGCAGCGCCCAGTTGAGCAGATCGCGCTGGCCGGTCACCGCGTGCTCGCGCAGCACGCCGACGGCCAGGCGGCCCAGGGCGGACCGAGTGGCCGGAGACGAGTCTCGGGCCTCCACGGCGTCGGCGGCGACGCGGTCGAGCAGAGGTTCCACCGCGTCGGTGAAGAGAGCGGGTTTCACCCCGGCGAGGGCGGTGAGGGCGGCGGAGCGGACGGGGTCCTGCTCGTTGCGCAGCCGCAGCAGCTCCTCCAGCACGGCGACGACCGCCGGGTCTCCGGAGCGGCCGGCGCTGCCGACGAGCAGCGACCAGGCCGTGGCGCGGTTGTCGGCGACGGGCCCACGGGTGGCGGCCAGCAGCGGTCCGCTCCCCTCCTCGAAGGGGAGATAGGACGTGGCGAGCAGGACGGCCGCGTCGCCCCCGCGGTCACGGGCCCGCTCCGCCAGCCGCCGGGCGACGGGGGCGACCCGGTTGCGGGGCAGCGCGGCCAGCAGCCCGGTGTCGACGGTGGTCCCCGAGG
Source organism: Streptomyces globisporus (assembly GCA_014649555.1). Classification (GTDB taxonomy): domain Bacteria; phylum Actinomycetota; class Actinomycetes; order Streptomycetales; family Streptomycetaceae; genus Streptomyces; species Streptomyces globisporus. The sequence continues at coordinate 371,079 of BMTG01000002.1, forward strand.
CTCCCTCGCCCCGGCCGTCGGTGACCGCCTCGTGGAGTGCGGCACGGCGGCCCGGCGGCAGGGCGCACAGGAGCGCGGCCAGCTGGTCCGGCGCGCTGCGGCCCAGTTCGACGAGGAGCGCGTCGGGCAGGGCGCGGACGAGGCGGCGCAGCTGGGTTCCGCTCAGCGCCCGGTGCAGATGCGTGCAGACGTCCGGCCTGATGGCGAGGCGGGCGACCCGGTCCGGGTCGGCGGCGACGAGACGCCCGAAGGGGCCGTGCAGGGCGGTCGGGAGGCGCTTGGGGCCGAACTGTTCGAGGAGGTCGAGCACCCGATCGGGAAGGGCGGGGAGGGCGGCGGCGATGCCCCGGGGGTGCCCGTCGTCCTGCCACCAGGCGTCCCGCGCCGTCGCGGGGAGTCCGGCCAGCTCCTCCTCGGCGGAGTCCAGAAGCGGTCCCGGGTGGTGGTGGCCGAGCGAGGACCAGCAGTCCGTCGAGCGGCGCAGCTCCGGCAGCAGGGCCGCGACCGTGGTGGCCGAGCAGCCGGGCAGCAGGCGGGCGGCCTCGATGTCGCCGTACATGTCGCGAGCCGTGATGACCAGCCGGTCCGCGAGCGCGGTGCGGCGGTCGACGACGATCGCCCGCACGAGGTGGCGGCGCACGGCGGCGGGCGCGTCGGCGAAGGCCTTCTCGTACGCCGAGTCCGGCACCCCGAGCGTCCGGGCCGCGCGCAGGGCGTGCCCGCGTACGACGGCGTCCTCGTCGGCGAGACACGCGCCGATCCACTCGGCGTCCCCGCCGACCGCGGCGGCGATGACCGCGATCCGCCGCTCGTACGGGTCGCCGTCCGCCAGTTCGACGAGGACGGCACGCAACGCCCCCTGGGCGGCCAGTCGGCGTGCCCGCACGGCCAGTTCGCCCCTGCGCTCCGTATGGGGCAGCGGTTCGAGCGCGTCGAGGAGAGCGGCGGCGAGGGCGAGCGGCGATGCGTCGGTCATGGCCCGATTGTGCCGGGATCCGGCCGAACGCCCCAGGGGTTTACGGGGCGTTCGTGCAGAGCGGGACGGTCAGCCCCGGTCGCGTCCTTCTCGGCGCAGCCGCTCGCGCTCCTTCTCCGAGAGCCCGCCCCAGACGCCGAACCGCTCGTCGTTGGCGAGTGCGTACTCCAGGCAGGCCAGCCGCCCTTCGCAGGCGTTGCAGAGCTGCTTGGCCTCGCGGGTCGAACTGCCCGGGGCCGGGAAGAAGAACTCGGGCCCGGCCTGCGCGCACAACGCGGTCTCCTGCCAGGCGAGTGCGTCGTCGGTCACGGTGTTGATCAGCATGGAGCACACGCTGCCCGGTGGAGATAAACAACCGATCAACGACTCATCAATCCGGCCACGGCGGCCCGCTCCTCGCGTTCAGGCGCTACTGCCTCGGATCGGGCTTCATGACCGCGAAAACCGCCCCGTACGGGTCGGCGATGTTGGCCATCTTGCCGACGCCGGGCACCTCCATGGCGGCCAGCGTCTCCCTGCCGCCCAGCCGCCTCGCCTCGGCCACGACGGCGTCGACGTCGGCCACGGCGAAATACGGCAGCCAGTGGGGGCCGCGGGCGGCCTCGGACGGGACGTCGCCCATCCGGACCAGACCGCCGAAGGAGGCGTCCGGTCCTGCACCCGCGGGGTGGACCGTGGTGTAGGTGTAGTCGGAACCCTCCACCTTCATCTCGTCGGTCCCCCACCCGAAGACGCTTCCGAAGAACGCGGCCGCCGCCGGGACGTCGGTGGTGTAGAGCTCGGCCCACAGGAACGTGTTCGGCTCCTGGATCACGCCGAAGCCTGGGTGCTCCTTCGGCTGCCACACTCCGAAGTACGCGCCGGCCGGGTCGGTGAAGCCGCCCATGCGGCCGAAGTCGAGGACGTCCATCGCGTCGAACGCGGCGCTGCCGCCCGCCTCGGAGATCGCCCGTGCGGTGGCGTCGACGTCGGGCGACTGGAAGGACACCGACCAGGCGCTCGGAGCTTCCTCCTCGGACACCGTCATCACCCCGCCGACGTACCGCCCGTCGAGGGTGAGCATCCCGTAGCCCCCCACCTCGGGGCCGCCGGGGATCAGGTCCCAGCCGAACAGCCCCCGGTAGAAGGCGGTGGCCCCGTCGAGATCGGGGGTGCCGAGATCGACCCAGTTGGGTGCTCCGTCGAGGAAGGTGGGGCTGATCATGGCGTACTCCTCAGTCGATCCGGGGGTCCTGCTCGTCGGGTGCTGTCGGGTGATTCCCTCCCTTTCGAGTCTTGCACCGGGCACTGACAGCCGCAGTCCGTACGGGGCCGACCGGGGCGCGGTCCACCGGCGGTGGCCGCGTCCGCCGTGCGGCCCAGGGTAGGCAGCGCGTGGCTGCCCGGGCGAAGCGTTGGACCGGCGCGTCGCGCGGCGGTCGAAGCGGACCCGACCGTGGGTGTCTGCGGGGCGTGGCACGATGGCGGGAAGGCCGGAGGAGCGGGGCCCCGGGGCGGGTGAGACACCTTCCGGGAACAGAAGGACGTACATGAACCAGAGTGGGGCGGCGGGCGGCTCGGCCGACGGGACACTCGCGCGCGGGGCCGCCGGAAGCCCGGTTCCCACCGGCGGCGCGGCCCGTGAGCTGCTCGCGCGGGCGGAGCTGCTGCTGGAGAGCGCCCGTGCCGTGCCGGCGGACCGGGCTAACGCCGTGGCCACCGTACGTTCCGTTCTCGATCCGCTCCTCGACTCCCTGGTGGACGGGGAGTTGGCCCACATCCCCGTCTCCCGGCTCAAGGACGTCACGGAGGGGCGGCTGCGTCTCGGGGCGCTGGAACAGGCCGGGTTCGGCACGGTGGGGCAGGTCCACGGCACGGACCGCTACGCGCTGCGGCAGATCCCCGGGGTCGGGGCACACACCGCCGACCAGGCTCTGGCCGCCGCCGGGCAGATCGCCCACGCGGTGCGCGACACCGTCTCGGTGCGGATCGACGTGGACGCCCCGGACGATACGAGCACCGCGCTGGTGATCGCCCTGCACCGGCTGGTCGTGGCCGGCGCGGACGCGCGGCGCGCGCTGGACGCGGCCCGGCGGCTGGCCGAACTGCTGGGCCCCCGGGTGGAGACGGCCGCGCCGGGCGGGAGCCGGCTGCGGATGCTGTTCGCCGGGCGGCGGTCCCGAGCGCGGGTGCGGGAGGCGCTCGACGCGGTGCGGTCGGCCCTGGCGGACGCGGTGGAGCGGGAGCTGCCGGTGCTCTTCGCGCAGGCGTCGGCCGACCTGCTGCGCACCCCGGCGTCGCCCGCCGAGGCCTGGGTGGACTTCGAGCTGCGGTCCGCCGAGTACTACAGCCTCCTCGCCGAGCTGTCGGGCAGCGGACCCGACCGGGATGCCGCCGAGGGGTTCCTGCCCGCCGGGATCGCGGACCGGGTGCGGGCGCTGCGCCTCGACGACACGCGTCTGCGGGTGTCCCTGCGCGGCTACCAGGCGTTCGGGGCGCGCTTCGCGCTGGCGCAGAAGCGGGTGGTCATCGGGGACGAGATGGGCCTCGGCAAGACCGTCCAGGCCATCGCGGCCCTCGCCCACCTCGCCGCCCACGGCGAGACCCACTTCCTCGTGGTGTGCCCGGCGAGCGTGCTGATCAACTGGACCCGGGAGATCCGGGCCCGCTCCACCCTGCGCGCCGTTCCGGTGCACGGGACGGAGCGCGTGGAGGCGTTCGCGGACTGGCGTGAGACGGGCGGAGTGGCGGTGACCACCTTCGACGCGCTGCATCTGCTGCCCGAGGGTGCTGCGGCCCGGGTACGGCCCGGGATGCTCGTGGTGGACGAGGCCCATTTCGTGAAGAACCCCGAGGCCCGCAGGTCCCGGGCGGTCGCGGGCTGGGCAGAGCAGGTGGAGCGGGTGCTGTTCCTGACCGGCACACCGATGGAGAACCGGGTGGAGGAGTTCCGCAGCCTGGTACGCCAACTGCGCCCCGAACTCGCGCCGTCGGTGAGCACGACGCACGGCGCGGCCGGTTCGCGGGCCTTCCGCCGGGCCGTCGCCCCCGCCTATCTGCGCCGCAACCAGGTGGACGTGCTGGCCGAACTCCCGGCGCTGGTCCAGGTGGACGAGTGGGAGGAGTTCGGGGCAGAGGACCGGACGGCGTACCGCGAGGCGGTCGCCTCCGGGCGGTTCATGCGGATGCGCCGGGCCGCCTACGCCGCGCCCGGGACCTCCGCAAAGCTGGAGCGGCTGCGCGAACTCGTCGACGAGGCACGGGAGACCGGCCTGAAGGTGGTCGTCTTCTCCTACTTCCGCGAGGTCCTCGCGGCGGTCGGCGACGCCCTGGGTCCTGACGTCTTCGGACCGCTCTCCGGGAGCGTCCCGCCGGCCCGGCGGCAGGAGCTGGTGGACGACTTCTCCTCGGTGGAGGGGCACGCGGTGCTGCTGAGCCAGATCCAGGCGGGCGGTACCGGGCTGAACATGCAGGCCGCCTCCGTGGTCATCCTGTGCGAGCCGCAGATCAAGCCCACGCTGGAGCACCAGGCCGTCGCCCGCGCCCACCGGATGGGGCAGGTGCGCACGGTCCAGGTGCACCGGCTGCTGGCGACCGACAGCGTGGACCAGCGCCTGGTGGAGCTGCTGGCCCGCAAGGACCGGCTGTTCGACGCCTACGCCCGGCGCAGCGATCTCGCGGAGACCACCCCGGACGCGGTGGACGTCTCCGACGCCGAGCTGGCCCGGCGGATCGTCGAGGAGGAGCAGCAGCGGCTGGCGGGCGACACGGGCCGGCCGTGACCGGGCCCGCCCCATCCTCGGGCCCCGTGACGGCGAGCGTCAGTGCTGGTGCTCCCCCGCACCCGCCCCGGTGTCCTTCGCGGCGTCCTTCTCCGCGCTCTTCCTGTCGGCCTTGTCGCCGGTCTTCTTCTCCGCGCCGCCCGCCACATGATGGGGTTCGTAGCCCGGGATCGTGCCGTCCGGCTTCTTGACCAGCAGGAGTCCCGCCATCCCCATGTCGGAGTGGCTCTGGACGTGGCAGTGATACATCCACGCGCCGGCGCCCACGCGTTCGCCCGCGATGATCTGGAGGCCGAAGGAGTCGGCGGGCCCGCAGATCTTGTTGTCGATGACCCGGCTGGGGTCGTCGGGGCCGGTGAGGATGCCGGTCCGGTTGTCGGCCCAGCGGTGACCGTGGATATGGAAGGTGTGGTAGTACTCCCCGTGCGTGATCATCACGAATTCGAGCCGGTCACCCACCGTGGCCTCGAAGTTGACGCTGTTGTGGGCCGTCTTGTTGTTGATCATCATGTCGTTGAAGACGACCGTGCACGTCTGGTCGGGCAGGATGTCGCCCTTGCGGCGCACGACGACCGGCCCGTACAGCCCCTTGCGGATGCCGCCGGTGCCGTGGTCCGTGCCGACGACATGGTCGTGGTAGTGCCAGTAGCCCGCGCTGCCCGGCTCGTAGGTGCCGTCCTTGCGGCGGCCCGGGGCGTGGGTGCGCCAGGTGTAGGTCCGGGTGCCGCCGGGTTCGACGTGGCTCTTGTTCATCCGGGTGCCGTCGTTGGCGATGTCGTAGTCCACGCCGTGCACATGGAGGCTGGCGTCGACATCGGTGAGGTTCTCGAAATCGATGTGGACCGTGTCGCCCTCGTTCAGCTCGATGAGGGGGCCGGGGATCGACGCCTTGCCCTTCTCGAAGCCGTAGCCCAGCTCACCGTTCGGCAACTTCTCGGCGTACATCTTCAGTCGGCGCGTGACGCCGCCCGCCGGTGCCGTACGCGGCGGGTTCTCGGCCGAGCTTGCCTCCACCGCCCCGAGCGACAACGATGTCACTCCCGTCGCGGCGGCCGCCGCGCCACCGACCAGCATCCGCCGGCTGAAGGTCCTTCGGTCCATGTCGAACTCCCCACTGCGATAAGGAAACTGGCGAAGCCGCCGGTACGGAACGGAGCTCCCGGGATCCCCGGAACGGGCCACACCGTAGCCGGGGCAACTCCGTTTATCCACACTCAGGACAAAGTTCGTGTGATTGCTGCCGTAGCTATTGGCGGACCGCGAAAAGAGGTCTAGCTTCGTGCGCTGTCGCAGTGAAACAAGAGTTGCTGAAGCGTTCTGACGCAGAGTGAGCAAGCCACAGTCACCGAGAGGTGCAGTGACCACAGAGGGGTGGGTGACCACATGCAGCGCGCATCACATCACCGGTCCAGATCACGACGCGGCCTCGCGGCGGCCGTGGCGGCCGGCGCACTGACCGTGTCCATGCTGGGGGGCGGAGGCCCTGCCAGCGCGGACCAGTCGCCCGACCGGGCCCTGGTCGAGAAGATGGCGACAACGTTGTCCCTGCCTTCGCCGCCGGGAGCAATGAACCAGGTCAAGGTCCTGGTGTTCCACGCGTCGGCGGGTGACGAGGCTCCGTACACCGACGCCGGGATCGCGGCGATCGAGAAGCTCGGGCTGTCCGGTCCGGAAGCCCAGCGGTTCACCACCGTGGCCACCGCCGACCCGAAGGTCTTCACCAACGGCAAGCGGCTCGGCTCCTTCCACGCCGTCGTCTTCCTGACCGGCGGGGGCGACGTCCTCGACCCGGAGCAGGAGGCGGGCCTGGAGGCGTACATGGAGGCGGGCGGCGGCTTCCTCGGCATCCATGACGCGGCGCGCACCGAGCCGTACTCCGACTGGTTCACGGGTCTGGTCGGGGCCCGCCCGGCGGCGAAGAGCCCGGCGTCCGTCCAGCGGGCGACCGTGGAGATCGGGGACCGGGTCCACCCGGCCACCAAGAGCCTGCCGTTGGAGTGGAAGCGCCCCGACAAGTGGCTGAACTGGACGAAGAACCCCTCCGGTGACGTCCACACCGTGGCGCGCGTAAGGGAGTTGACGTACAAGCCGGGCGAGGGTGCCAACGGCTGGGACCACCCGGTGTCCTGGTGCCGCGACTACGACGGCGGTCGCTCCTTCTACACGGCGATGGGCGGTACGGCGGACAGCTTCGCGGAGACCGACTTCCGCGACCATCTGCGCGGTGCGCTCTCCTGGACGAACCGGACCTCGCAGGCCGACTGCAAGGCCACGATCACCTCGAACTACACCGCCGAGCGGGTCACCCAGCCCAACCAGCCGGGCCAGAACGACCAGATCGGCGAGCCGCACGGCATGGTGACCGCGCCGGACGGGCGGGTCTTCTACATCGGGCGCGGCGGGGCCGACAGCTCCCAGCCGGTCGTCATCGACTGGAACAACCCGAACATCGGCAAGGGCAAGGGCGAGATCCACGTCTACGACCCGAAGACCAAGAAGGTCACTCTGGCCGGTGCACTGGACGTCTTCGGCAACAAGGGCGGCGGCGACGAACTGGTCAAGAACGAGGAGGGGTTGCTCGGCATCGAGCTGGACCCCGACTTCGCGTCCAACGGCTGGGTCTACCTGCACTACACGCCGCACGCGAAGATCGACCGTGACAAGCGTATGGCGACCCGTCAGGTGTCCCGCTTCACCTTCGACTCCGCGACCGGCAAGCTGGACCTGGCGTCGGAGAAGGTGCTGCTGGGCTGGCCGGTGCAGATCAACAGTTGCTGCCACGCGGGCGGCGGGATGGCCTGGGACTCGAAGGACAACCTGTACATCGCGACCGGTGACAACAACTCCTCCGGTTTCAGCGACGGTTACTCCGGCAACAACCCGCAGCCGAACTACAAGGGCGTCTCCTTCGCCGACGCCCGGCGCACCGCGGGCAACACCAACAACCTCAACGGGAAGATCCTGCGGATCCACCCCGAGGACGACGGCACGTACACCCTGCCCTCCGGCAACCTCTTCACCGGCAAGGAGCCGGACGAGGGCGGCGGCAAGACGCGCGGCGAGATCTACGTGATGGGCGTGCGCAACCCGGCCCGGATCTCGATCGACCCGTCGACGGACACGCTGTACGCGGGCTGGGTCGGACCCGACGCGGGATCGCCGTCGACCACCTGGGGCCCGGCGAAGTACGACACGTTCGCCGCGATCACCAAGGCGGGCAACCACGGCTGGCCGTACTGCATGGGCAACAACCAGCCCTACCGCGACCGCAATCTGCCCGACCCGACGAAGCCGCTGGGCTGGTACAACTGCAACGCCCCGAAGAACGAGTCGCCGAACAACGACGGGCTGGTCAAGCTGCCGCCGGTGACCCCGAACACCATCTGGTACTCCCCGCAGGGCGGCGGGGTCGACTACCCGCGCGACGCCAACGGCGTACCGAGCTACAAGCCGGAGGAGGGCAAGCAGCTGCTGCCCTGGCTCAAGGGCGGCGGCCAGGCCACGATGAACGGACCGGTCTACCGCTACGACGCGCAGAGCGAGTCCACCGCCAAGTGGCCGGCCTACTGGGACGGCAAGTGGTTCGTCGGTGACTTCTACGACGACACGCAGCCCCGGCACGCCGTGATCACCGACCCGAAGACGGTCGGCAAGGGCGGACTGCCCACGCACGCCGAGTCGTTGAAGAAGATCATCCCGGTCGGGGCGGACGGTATCCGCAATCTCATGGACTGGAAGTTCGCGCCGGACGGTTCGCTGTACGTCCTGGACTACGGGCGCGGCTTCTTCACCTCCGACTCCAAGTCCGCGCTGTGGCGCGTGTCGTACAAGGGCGGCGGCGCGACGCCGGCCGCCGCGGATCTCGTCGGGAAGGCGGCGGCGAAGTGAGACACCATCCCTATCTCGCACGCAGGCGGCATCGTCCGCGGAGTTTCTGGGTGGCCCTGCTGGCCTCCCTCCTGATGGTCCTCGGGCTGACCTCGACGGCCGCGTACGGCAAGGGCGGCGACGCTCCCGAGGCCAAGGCCGCCGACCAGGTGCTCACCTGGACCGCGGGCGACCCGATCGACCACTATCTGTCCGCGCCGAAGACGGCGGTGGCCGGCAAGGCGACGATCGTCTTCGAGAACAGCACGGCGACCGGCAACACGACGAGCATGCCGCACACGCTGACGTTCAGCGTGTCGGACCCGGAGTTCAACAACGACGTCCAGCTGAACATCCTGGCCAACCCGGGTGACTCCGAGGGCGGCAAGCACAGCGTGGAGGTCACGCTGTCGCCCGGCCGGTACTTCTACCACTGCACGATCCCCGGCCACGGCATGATGCAGGGCATCCTGACCGTCACCGAGGGCGGTGGCGGCGAGGACACCGAGGCCCCCGCGACCTCGGCGAAGGTCGACGGCGACCAGAACGGCGACGGCGCGTACATCGGCCAGGCGTCGGTCACCGTCGAGGCCACCGACGAGGGCTCCGGCGTCGACACCGTCGAGTACGCGCTCGGGGCCGACGGCGAGTGGCAGCCGTACACCGCGCCGGTCGTGGTGAACGAGGTCGGCGACCACACGGTCCGCTACCGGGCCACCGACAAGGCGGGCAACGCCGCCGAGGAGAAATCCGTCGACTTCGCGGTGGCGGCCCCGCCGACCGACGACGAGACACCGCCGGAGACCTCGGCGACCGTCACCGGCGAGAAGGACGACGCGGGCGCGTACCTGGGCATGGCCACGGTCACCGTGACCGCGTCCGACACCGGGTCCGGCGTGAACACCATCGAGTACGCACTCGGCGCGGCCGGTGAGTGGAAGCCGTACACCGCACCGGTGATGGTCCACGAGGTGGGCGAGCACACCGTCCGCTACCGGGCCACCGACCGGTCGGGCAACGTCGCGGACGAGAAGTCCGTCGCGTTCACCGTGGTCGAGCCGCCGTCGCAGGACCAGACGGCTCCGGAGACCTCGGTGAAGGTCGAGGGCGACAAGAACAGCGACGGCGCGTTCATCACCAGCGCCAAGGCGACCGTCACCGCGACCGACGACGACTCGGGCGTGGACAAGGTCGAGTACAGCCTCGACGGCGGACCGTACCTCGCGTACACCACCCCGGTGATCGTCGACCGGGTCGGCCACCACACCATCGCCCACCGGGCGACGGACAAGGCGGGCAACACCTCCGAGGCGAAGAAGGCGTCGTTCACCATCGCCCAGGGCGGCGGCGTTCCCGCGCCGAACTGCGCGGAGTTCGACGAGCGGCACACCGTCTTCGTCGGCACGGTCGACACGGGCGTCCCGAACCGGATCACCCGTAACCGCTGCACGATCAACGAGCTGATCGAGGACGAGAAGGACTGGTCCTCCCACGCCCTGTTCCTCAAGCACGTGACGGCGGTCCTCGACAAGCTCAAGACCGACGGCGTGATCGACCAGCGCGAGCGCAAGGCGATCAACCAGGCCGCCAAGCAGTCGGGCATCGGCAAGCCGGGCCAGTCCGAGGGCTACACCAAGCTCTTCGACGGCACGGCGGCCTCGCTCGCCAAGTGGGAGCAGGTCGGCGGCGGCAAGTTCGAGCTGAACGAGGAGGAAGGCTCGATCACCAGTTCCACCACGGTGGAGGGGATGGGCATGCTGTGGCTGCCGAACCGGGCCTACGGCGACTACTCGCTCAAGCTCCAGTGGCGGGACGACGCCCCGGGCTCGGGCAACGCCAACGGCGGGGTCTTCGTCCGCTTCCCGAAGGTCCACGACCACCCGGAGGAGTCACGTCCGGAGTGGGTCGCCATCAAGTACGGCCATGAGATCCAGGTCAACGACCGGCCGGACGGCGACATGTACAAGACCGGTTCGGTGTACGGCTTCGACCGGGTGGGGCTCGGCGGTGCCGGGGTCACGCCCAAGGGCACCTGGAACGACTACGAGATCAAGGTGGTCGACCAGCACTACGAGATCTACCGCAACGGTGTCCTGATCAACGAGTTCGACAACACCGGCGGTCAGCTCTTCGAGCCGCCGCGGGGCGACGACCCGGGCACCGACGGCCGGCGGTTCGCCTCCGGTTACATCGGGCTCCAGGTCCACGGCGTCACCGACGTCATCTCGTACCGCGACATCCGCATCAAGGAGCTGTAAGCCGTGCTGTAACCCGTAAGGAGAATCTCTCAGGTGGCCGTGGCCGCATGCTCAGGCGTGCGGGCGCGGCCACCCGGGTGTCGGTGCCGCCACACCCAGAAGACCGTGCACGAGACCAGCGCCCAGGCGGCGAGCACCAGATACGGGAAGACGAACTGGTGGCCCTGGTAGTAGACGGCGGTGTGCTGGGCGTTGACAGAGGCCCCCGGCGGCAGCCAGCGTCCGATGTGGCCGAGCGCGGAGGGCAGCAGCGGCCAGGACACCGCGCCGCCGGACGACGGGTTGCCGAGCAGCACCATGACGCCCCAGGTGGGGATCATCGCCCAGCGGCCCATCAGGGTGTTGAACATGGTGAAGACCATGCCGGAGGTGAACATGGTGAACGCCAGGATCAGCCACGACTGGACGAACGGCAGGTCCACCGCCCCCAGCCACCAGTCCACGGCCGCCGCGATGGCGAAGCCGCCGAGCAGGGCGTAGGCGACGGTGAAGGCGATGCGCTCGGCCGGATTCAGACCGTGGGCGTGCACACTGAGCTGGATCGCGCCGAGGAAGCCCATGATGACGGCGGCCAGCGAGATGTAGAACAGGGCGAGCCCGCGCGGATCGCCCCGCTGGAGCGGCTTGACGTCCCGCACGGTGACCTCGACGCCGGTGGCGTCCCCGACCTCGATCCCCGCCTTGCCGAGCAGTTCGGCCACCGAGGCGCCCGAGGCCCCGGCCACGTCGAGCGCCACGCCGTCGTCGGACGCGCGGACGATCGCGAAGACCCTCTGTTCGTCCAGGGCGCGGCGGGCGTCGGCGACGTCCGGGTAGTCGTGGAGTTCGAGTGAGGCGTCCAGGGCCTTCTCCATCCCCGCGACGAAGGCCTCGCCGCGCGCCACCTCCGGCTGGGTGACCAGGGCCGCCGGGATCCGGTGCGGGGTGGGGTTCGCCATCGCGTACGTGTAGGAGCCGGCGAAGAGACCGGCCGCGGCGGCGACGATCAGGACGAGGACGGTCGCGGGGAGGAACGGGCTGTTCTTGTACGCCTCCCACCGCTCGCGGAGGGCGAGCGGCCGCCCGTGCGCGCCGTGCCTCTCGCTGCTTCCGCCCTGCTCTCCGCTTCCGCTCACGCGAGACCACCGTCGTCGTCGTGGCGGGCGCGGCTGGGCTGGACGCGCTTGGGCTCGCCGGGCATCTTCGGGTACTCCGGCGGGTAGGGCATGTCGCCGAGCCCGCGTTCCTGCTCGTCCCGGTCGGCCAGCTCCAGCAACCCGTCGAGCCGGAACGCCTCCTGGTCCATGTCGGCGTGGACGTCGCCGAGTTCGGCGTAACGCACCGGGAGGGTCCTGATGTCGAAGTCGCGGGGCTCGGCGTCGTCGATCTCGTCCCAGCGCAGCGGCGCGGAGACCGGGGCGTGCGGGAAGGGGCGTACGGAGTAGGCGGAGGCGATGGTGCGGTCGCGGGCGGTCTGGTTGAAGTCGACGAAGATCCGCTCGCCGCGCTCCTCCTTCCACCAGGCCGTCGTCACCCGCTCGGGCATCCGCCGCTCCAGCTCGCGCCCGGCGGCGATGGCGGCGCGCCGCACCTCGACGAAGGTCCAGGCGGGCTCGATGGGCACGAAGACGTGCATGCCGCGCCCGCCGGAGGTCTTGGGCCAGCCGCGTACGCCGTGGTCCTCCAGGACGGAGCGCAGCTCGTGGGCGGCGGTGACGGCGTCGGCGTAGTCGGTGCCGGGCTGCGGGTCCAGGTCGATGCGCAGTTCGTCCGGGTGGTCGGTGTCCCCGGCCCGCACCGGCCAGGGGTGGAAGGTGAGGGTGCCGAGGTTGGCGGCCCAGATCACGGCGGCGAGCTCGGTCGGGCAGATCTCGTCGGCGGGACGGCCGCTCGGGAAGGCGATCCGGGCGGTGGGGATCCACTCGGGGAGGTTCTTCGGGGCGCGCTTCTGGTAGAAGAAGTCGCCCTCGACCCCGTCCACGAAGCGCTGGAGCGTGGTCGGCCGGTGGTTCAGGGCACGGGTGATCCCGGGGCCGACGGCCAGGAAGTACTCGGCCACGTCCCTCTTCGTGTAGCCCTTCTCCGGGAAGTACACCTTGTCCGGGTTGGACAGCCTCACGGCCCGTCCGCCCGCGTCCAGCTCCACCGCTGCTCCCATGACGGCCACCGTAGGCCGGTCGCACATATGCCGCACATCGGGCGACATGGGTGGGTCCGGGGTCCAGAATCGGGCCATGGACCTGCCGGTGATGCCGCCCGTGAAGCCGATGCTCGCCAAGTCGGTGGCCAAGATCCCGCCGGGCATGGCGTACGAGGCGAAGTGGGACGGCTTCCGGGCGATCGTGTACCGGGACGGCGACGAGGTCGAGATCGGCAGCCGTACGGGCAAGTCGCTGACCCGCTACTTCCCCGATCTGGTGGACGCCGTGCGGGACAACCTCCCGCCGCGCTGTGTGATCGACGGGGAGATCGTCATCGCCCACGAGGGGCGGCTCGACTTCGAACGGCTCAGCGAGCGCATCCATCCGGCGGACTCCCGGGTCCGGATGCTCGCCGAGCAGACCCCGGCGAGCTTCATCGCCTTCGACATCCTCGCGGTCGACGACACCTCTCTGTTGAGCACCCCGCAGTCGGACCGGCGGGCCGTGCTGACGGCCGCCCTCTCCGGCGCCTCCGCGCCCGTGCTCCTCGCCCCGTCCACCACGGACATCGAGGTCGCCCGGGAGTGGTTCGACCGGTACGAGGGGGCTGGGCTCGACGGAATCGTCGCCAAGCCGCTCGACCTCCCCTACCGGCCCGACACCCGGGCGATGTACAAGATCAAGCACGAGCGGACCGCCGACGTCGTGGTGGCCGGCTACCGCGAGCACAAGAGCGGCCCGGTCGTCGGCTCGCTCCTGCTCGGCCTGTACGACACCGGTGGCGTGCTCCAGCACGTCGGGGTCTGCGCGGCCTTCCCGATGAAGCGGCGCGCCGAGCTGGCCGAGGAACTCGCCCCGCTGCGCTGCGATTTCGCCGAACACCCGTGGGGCGCCTGGGCGGACGCGGCGGCGCACGAGCAGTCCCGGCTGCCGGGAACCCAGAACCGCTGGACGGGTAAGAAGGACCAGTCCTGGGTGCCGCTGCGCCCGGAGCGGGTCTGCGAGGTGGCCTACGACCACATGGAGGGCGACCGGTTCCGGCACACCACGCAGTTCCGCCGGTGGCGTCCGGACCGGTCCCCCGCGAGCTGTACGTACGCGCAGCTGGAGGAGGTCGTCTCCTACGACCTGTCCGAGGTGCTGTCAGGCGGCTGAACCCTGGGCCGGCATGGACGGCGGTCCCGGGGGCACGTTCCGGTGCGGGAGAGGGCCCACCCGCGGCGGGGTGGGCCCTCTCACGCACCGGTGGACGACGAGGCGAGCGGGGAGACCAGGGCGATGACCGAAGGACCGGGGACCGATCCGGCGGAGCTGCTGAAGGGGCTGACCGTGGACGGCAGCCGTCCCGAGCAGCCCGTCCTGCTGGACGAGCGGGGCCGTCCGATCGACACGTGGCGGGAGAACTACCCGTACGAGGTACGGGTGCGGCGCAAGGAGTACGAGCGGGCCAAGCGCGTCCTCCAGATCGAACTGCTCAAGCTCCAGCGCTGGGTCCGCGAGAGCGGGCAGCGGCTGGTGGTCCTGTGCGAGGGGCGGGACGCGGCGGGCAAGGGCGGGACCATCCAGCGCTTCACCGAGCGGCTGAACCCGCGTGGTGCGCGCGTGGTCGCCCTGGAGAAGCCCACCGAGCGCGAGAGCGGCCAGTGGTACTTCCAGCGCTACGTGGCCGAGCTCCCGACCGCCGGGGAGATCGTCTTCTTCGACCGTTCCTGGTACAACCGGGCCGGTGTGGAGCGGGTGATGGACTTCTGCACCACGGAGCAGTACGAGCACTTCCTGCGCCAGGCACCGCAGTTCGAGCGGATGCTCGTCGAGGACGGCGTACTGCTGGTGAAGTTCTGGTTCTCGGTCTCCCGCGGCGAGCAGCGGACCCGGTTCGCGATCCGGCAGGTCGATCCGGTCCGCCAGTGGAAGCTGTCACCGACCGACCTGGCGTCGCTCGACCTGTGGGACGAGTACACGGCCGCGAAGGTGGAGATGTTCCGGGCCACGGACACCGAGTACGCCCCGTGGACCGTGGTGAAGAACAACGACAAGAAGCGCGGCCGGCTGGAGGCGATGCGCAGCCTCCTGTCGCGGTTCGACTACGACAGCAAGGACGAGAAGACCGTCGGTAACCCGGACCCCCGGATCGTCGGACCGGCGGACACCCTGCTGGAGCCGGGCGAGGAGCGGGCGGACCTCTCGCCCACGCCGCTGACCGGCCGTGCGCACGGGCCGGGCGACCATCCCGGCCAGGATTGAGCCGGGCCTTTCCGTCACGGAGCCGAGAGAAGGGGGTTCCTCCACCCGCTGGTGGAGGAACCCCCTTCTTTTGCCGTTCTTCTCAGCGCCCGAAAAGCGGAATTCCTCAGGCGTTGATCTTCTTCAGATCCACCACGTCATCGGTGGCGGGCTTCTGGGCGTCGACCTTCTTGTTGAAATCGCTCAGTACCGTCTCGCTCGGCGCTTCGCCGCCTTCGGAAACCGCCTTGAGAACATAGGGCTCGCCCTCGGTGGCCACGTACATGGTGATCTTCTCGCCGTTCTCCTGCTTCTTCTCCAGGATCAGCGCCGGCGTGCCGTCGACCTCCGTGGTCTCGCCCTTCTTCATTCCCTTGCGCTCGGACTTGTCGCTGTCCAGCATGGCGAGGGCGGCCTGCTTGTCGCACATACCCTCCGTGCCGGACTGCGCCGGATCGGAGGCCACCCACTTGCCCTGCACCTGCTTGACCACCTCTTCGGTGCCGGGCTTCCCCTTCAGCGTGTTCTGCCAGAACTTCTCGTCGCCCCGTACGTAGACGCTCTGACCGACCTGGAGAACATCGGCCTTGGCGCCCTGTCCGGTCATGGTGCCCGTGCAGCGGTCCTGGTCGTCGACATGGAAGTCGATGCCGATCTCGTTGCCGCCGGACTGCTTCGCCTTTCCGACGATCCGCAGGGATTTCGCGTCACGAGTCGCCTTGACCGCGTCCGCAGCGATGGTGTCCGCGCTCTTTCCGTCGAACGCTTCATCGGATCCCTCACCGCCGCACCCCACCAGTGCCGTAGCCCCCAGAGAAACCGAAACCGCAGCCAGGATGACCTTCTTCATCGCATTCCCTCCCAGAAAAGGTGAGGGCCTCCCCGGGCCCTCGTGAGCCCGGGTACCCAGCGGATGCAGAAAGTCACTCACCTTTTTCCCGCTGTCTTCTTCCGGCGACTCCGGAAGGAAAGCGGAATTCGGTCCTCCCGGCCGACGGGAGGGAATGGGCGTGACTCAAGCCGCAGCTTCCTCCCCCGGTACGCACGGCTCGTCAGGCTCGTCCTGGCCGCCCGAGGCCGTATCGGACGGCGAGGGGTCCGCCGGGGACGGGGACGGCGTTTCGCCCGGGCAGCCCGGGTCGGTCTCGCCGGGATCGGGCGGTGTGGTCGGCCCCGTCGGGTCGGGGCTGGGACCGGGGCCGGTCGGGTCAGGGCTGGGGCCCGGGTCGGTCGGGTCGGGGCTGGGACTCGGACCGGGGTCGGTGGGCCCGGGGCCCGGGTCCGTCGGGTCGGGGCTGGGGCTCGGGGAGCCGGGGCCCGTCGGGCGGGGCGTGGGACTCGGGCTCGGCGGCCTGGTCGGCTGCGGCCCGACGACGACGCCTCCGTCGTCCTTGCCGGGACGCTCCGGAGCACCGGGACCGCCGACCGGGGAGCTGGGACGGGTCTTCCCGCCCGGGCCGGGGCTGACCGGGAGGACGCCCTCGCCGTCGGCGACCGGGTGGCTGCCGTTGCGGTAGAACTCCAGCCAGGACAGCACCGTCCGCAGATAGGTGTCGGAGCGGTTGTAGCTGAGGATCGCCCGGTCCAGGTCGGCGCGGCGGGTCAGGTCGCGCGGTCCGGCGCAGAGGTAGTGCCCGGCGGCGAGCGCCGCGTCGTAGATGTTGTCCGGGTCCTTCCGGCCGTCGCCGTTGCCGTCCGCGCCCCAGGCCGCCCAGGTGGACGGGATGAACTGCATCGGCCCGACGGCCCGGTCGAAGGTGCCGTCGCCGTCGTACGCCCCGTCGTCGGTGTCCCGGATCAGGGCGAAGCCGTTGCCGTCGAGCGCGGGGCCGAGGATCGGGGTGAGGGTCGTCCCTCGCGCGTCGACCCGCCCGCCGGACGCCTGGCCGGACTCGACCTTGCCGATCGCCGCGAGCAGCTGCCACGGCAGACCGCACCCCGGGTCGCTGCGGCCCACCGCGCTCTCGGCCTTGCGGTAGGCGGCCAGGACCGTGGCCGGGATGCCCGCCTCGGACCAGGCGCGGGCCACGAGGGGGGTCGGCTTCTTCCCGGGCTTCAGGGGTGCGGGCGGCTTCGGGGACCGCAACGGCGGTAACTCGGTGTGGTAGACGTCGTCGCCCGGCACCTCGGTCCACACCACGTCGTCGGAGGCCGCCGCCTTCTCCTTCCGGGGCTCGGGCAGGGCGAGCCCCGGGGCCTGGGACGCGGTGAGCGCGGTCATCGCGGCGACGGCGGTGGCCGTGGCACCGAGCCGGCGGCGCACCGTGCGGTGGAAGCTCATGCGGATTCCCTTCGCTCAGCGGGTGAACGTGTCGATGGCGGCGATCAGCCAGGTGTCCCCGCGGCGGACGGCGTCCACGGCGAACATGGCCGCCGCGTACGTCGTCTCCTCGTCCTTGCCCGTACGGGTGTTGCTCTGGTCGGCGAAGATCAGCAGCCGGGCGCGGTCGCCGTCGAGGAACTCGACCCCGCTCTCGGTGACGGTGGTGGTCAGGACGAGCTTCTGTTCGGGGGCCTGCTCCCGGACGTCGGCGAGCATGTCCTTGTGCTGCTGCACGGCCCGGCCGGTCAGATAGGTGTTCGCCGCACGGTCGGACCGGGCGGGCGAGGCGTAGTCATAACTGAACACCGCGCCGACCGCCTCGCTGATCCGGCCCTTCACCTCGCTGGTGCCACCGATGTCGGTGAGTGCGGCGTTCTGCCGGGCGGGCTCGTCGCGGAGACTGCTCGCCGAGGCGAACGCCCAGACGGCGACGGCCCCGAGAAGCACGGTGAGCGCGCAGAGCACGGTGGGGAGCGTGATGCGGAAGCGGAAGGCCCGGGGGTGGGGAGCCTCGCGCGCATCGCTGTCGTCAGCGGCGTCGGATTCGGTGTCGGGCGCGGCTTCCACGGCGTCAGGGTCGTCGGGCGTGCTGTCGTCAGCGGCGTCGGGCTCGGCTCCGACGGCCTCGGGCTCTCCGTAGGCCGGTTCCGTCTCGGCTCCCGCCGTACGGGAAGGGGTCGTGGCCAGCCGGCGGCGGCGGTTGACGAGGTGACGGGTCGTCGACATCTATGGGTCCTCTCCGGGACGTACGGGGTGGGCGGGGTGCGGCGCGAGGTCAGCCGGCCGTGGAGCCGACGGGCGCCTGGCCCAGCGCGCTGAGCTTCCACCCCCCGGACGTCCGGGTGAGGGTGCCGAGCAACCTGCTCTCCTTCACCGCCGGTTCGCCTTTGGGCGCGGTCACGGTGACTCGCAGGGCGACCATCACCCCCGCCCGGCCCGCCCGTTGATCGAGTTCGGTCACCGCTCCGGAGAGGACCTTCGCCGTGCTCACCGTCTTCGTCTCGGCGATCTGCCGGGCGAAATCGTCGCGCCCGTCGACGAGTTGGCGGTGGAGGTCGCCGGTGGTGGACTGCTCCCAGCTGTCGAGCCCCTGCTCCAGCGCCTTGTGGTCCAGGGTGTTCATGTTCTGCACCGCCTGCTCCCCCGCCGCCAGCGCGTCGTCCCGCGCCTGCGCGAAGGACGCCGCGTCGTCGTGCGAGGCCTCGTACCGCTGCCAGCCGCCCCAGCCCGCCGCTCCGGCCGCGCAGACCACCAGGGCCAGGGCGGCGAGCAGGATGGGGTTCCTCTTCCCGGTGGTCCCACTCGTCTCGGTGTTCACTGCCGTCGTCCGCCGCCGTGCCATGCGCTGCCTCTCCCCTGCCTGCCGAACCGGGCCTGTCCGCCATCGCCTCCGGGCCGCCGTCATGTGGAGCCGATCTCGACGATCCACCAGCGTCCGTCGCGCAGTTCGGCGGTCACCGCGAGCTGCGCGGAGGCGGTGGTGGGCGTGCGGCCCCGGCGTTCGTGCACCTGGTCGAGGAAGACCAGGAGGTGTGCGCTGTCGTCGGTCAGCCGGGTCACACCGGCCCGGACGACCTCGGTGGTCAGCGTCAGCTTCTGGTCGGCTGACTGCCGCTCGACCTGACCGAACAGCGTCGCGTACTGCTGGAGCGCCTTGCCCGCCAGGACCTCTTCCGCTGCCGCCCTGGTGGTGGCGGTGGCCCCGGGACCGTACGAGAAGACCTTGCTGAGCGCGCTGCTGACATCGCCCGTGACGCGGGTCGTCGCCTCGGCGTCGGTGAGCGCGAGGTTCGCGGTGGCCGGGGTGTCGCGCAGCTGGCGCCCTTCGGCGTACAGGACGCCGCCGGTGGCGATCAGGGCGACCGCCAGCAGGGCGCCGAGGACGCGTGGCCACCGGCGGCGGGACACGTCCGTACCGTCTCCCGGGTCCGCCGCCCGTGTCCCGGCCTCCCCGGCCTCGGGGCCGGGGACGAGGTCGACATCGCTGCTCACCGTCACCGTTCCTCCGCTCGCTCTCAGGTTCGCGCTCATCGGCCGCCGCCCGTCCCGATCGCCGTGAGCGCCTTGACCTTCCAGCCGTCGGCCGTACGGGCGAGGGTCGCCCCGAACCGCTTGCGCTGGGTGCCTGCCGCGCCGGAACGCGGGGTGACCTCGACGTCCACGGTGGCGATCAGCTCCGCCGTACCGGTGCGCTCGTCGAGTGCGGTGAGCGCCGCCGACGTGACCTTGCCCCGGGCCGTGTCGCCCGCCGCCGTGAGCGACTTCGCGTCGGCCTTCCGGGTCCGCGCCAGCTCGTCGTGGAGCGGACCGGTGGAGGAGTCCAGCCAGGCCCGTAACCCGTCGTCGACCCGCTGCGCGTTGTCACCGTCCAGGCTGTTCAGCGTGGCGAGGTGCCTTTTGCCCTCGGTGAGGGCCGTGTCGCGGGCCTTCGCGTAGGCGAGGGAGCGGTCGCCGCGCGCCTGCCCGTACGACCAGGCCCCCAGGCCGCAGACCAGGGCGGCGACGAGGAGGACGGCCCAGCCGCCCAGGTGCCGGGTGCGGGGGGTCATGAGCCGCCTCCCAGGCCCAGCAGCCCGGCCATGTCCTCGGCCGGCGGCCGGGAGGCCGCGGGCGCGCCGTCCACGGTTCCGGGCAGCTTCATCGAGCCCGGGACGGCGGGTTTCGGGACCGGGCCGCCCTTCGGGGCGTTGGCGCTGCCCCGGACGTTGATGCCGGTGCCGGGCGAGGACGTGCAGCGGGCGGCGGTGTTCACGGCGGGCCCGGCCGAGGTGTTGAGGCCGTTGCGGTAGACCGTGCCGCCGTAACCGGCGGTGCAGGGCAGCGGTTCGAAGAAGGTGACGGACATCCCGAACCGGGCGCCGTCGTCGTCGACCGCGCTCGCCCCGGCGGCGGCGACCGCGGGGAGTTTCACGAGGAGTTCCTCCAGGCCTCGTTGGCGGGTGACGGCCACCTCCGATGTGGTGAGGAGGTTGGCGACGACGACGCCGAAGGCCGGGTCCACGTCGCGCAGCAGTCCGCTGATCTGGACGGCGGCGTCCGGCGTCGTCGCGATGAGGCGGCGCAGGTCGGCGTCGGACCCCTTGAGTTCGGCGGCCAGTTCCTTCGCGCCCCTGGCAAAACCCTTGAGCGCCTTGCCCTGTTCGGCCTGGGTTCGCAGGACCTGCTCGCCGTCGGCCATCAGCCGGGTGGTGACCGGCAGGGCCTGGTCCGCGGTCTCGATGAAGTCGCCGCTGGTGTCCAGCAGGACCTGGAGGTCGTCGCCGCGCCCTTCGAAGGCGGCCCCGAACTCCTCGACGACGGTCCGCAGGCTCTCCGGATTCACCGAGCTCGCCAGGTCGTCGACGCTGGTGAGGACGTCGGTGGGGGGCGCGGGGATGGTGGTGTCGGCCTCGTCGATGACCGAGCCGTTGCCCAGGAAGGGGCCCTCCGTGCGGGTGGGCCGCAGGTCGACGTACTGCTCGCCGACCGCCGAGAGGTTCGCGACGACGGCGGTGAGGCTGTCCGGGATCCGCGGGGCGTCCTTCTCGATGCGCAGCTCGGCCTCGACGCCGTTCTCGGTCAGCTCTATGGGGCCGACGCGGCCCACGGACACACCCCGATAGGTGACGTTGGAGTGGGTGTACAGGCCGCCCGTCTGCGGGAGTTGGACCGTGACGGTGTAGTAGCTGCGCAGTCCGACGTAGTGGCCGAGATCGGCGTAACGGACACCCAGGTAACCGAGGACGAGGACGGCGATGACGAGGAAGGCGAGGTTCTTCAGCCGGACGGCGAGGGTGATCACGGTGTCGCCTCCTTCGTGGTCTTCGGCGTGCCCGGCACGGCGGGCAGCGGGAGCGGAAGCGGCAGCGCGCCCTTGGCCGAGGGGGCCGGTCCCTCTCCCCCGGCCGGAGGCTCGGGAATCCCCGGCGGGTCCGGGGTGAGGGCCGGGATGATCTGCGTGCCGGGCACGGCCGTCACGTCCAGGTAGACGTTGAGGTAGTCGCCCTTGACGCCGCGCAGCACCTCGTCCGTGAAGGGGTAGGTCAGCAGGACCTGGAGCGAGTTCGGGAGGTCCTGGCCGGAGTCGGCGAGCGCTTTGAGGGTCGGGGCGAGCGCCTTGAGGTCGGCGATCATGTCGGCCTTGCTCCGGTTGATGGTGTCGACGGCGACCGTGGACAGGGTGTCGAGGGAGCGCAGCATGGTCAGCAGGGAGCCGCGCTGCTTCTCCAGGACCTTGAGTCCGGGGCTGAGCCCGGTGAGGACGGTGCCGACGTCCTGTTTGCGGGTGGCGAGGGTGGTGGCGAGCCGGTTGACACCATCGAGGGCCTGGGTGATGTCGCCCTTGTTCTCGTCCAGGTTGGTCACCAGGGTGTCGACCCGGTTGAGCACGGAGCGGATCTGCGGTTCCTGCCCGGCGAGCGCCTTGTTCAGCTCGGTGGTGATGGTCTTGAGCTGGTTGACGCCGCCCCCGTTGAGGAGCATGGACAGGGCTCCGAAGACCTCTTCGACCTCAGGGTTCCTGTTGGTGCGGGAGACGGGGATGCGGCCGCCGCTCGCGAGCGATCCGTGGGCGGTGCCCTCGGGGGGCGGGGCGAGCTGGATGAACTTCTCGCCGAGCAGGCTGGACTGTTCGAGCCGGGCGTAGGCGTTGGCGGGAAGCTCGACCTTGCCGTTGACCTGCATGGTGACCCGGGCCCGCCAGCCGTCCGGGGCGAGCGCGATCTTCGTGACGCGCCCGACGGAGACGTCGTTGACCTTGACCGAGGACTGCGGGGCGAGGCTGAGGACGTCGCCGAACTCGGCGGTGACCTCGTACGGCCGGTCGCCGAGGTCCGCGCCGCCGGGCAGCGGGATCTGCTCGATGCCGGTGAAGGAGGGGGCGTCGGGGCGGACCAGGACCAGGGCGATCAGCGCGCCGGTGGCGAGCAGCGCGACCGCGCCGACGGCCGCCCGTGCGGCGGGTCTGCGCCGGATCTCGTCGTTCATCGCTCGGCCCCCTTCTCCTCGTCGGTCCGGCCGGACGTGCCTGTCTTTCCGGCCTCGCCGGGCTTGCCGGGCTGCTTCTCGGGGGTGCCGTAGACCGTGCCGACCTCCGGCAGCGGCAGGACGGGCAGCGCCTTGCGGCGGGTCGCGTCGACGGGGGCCAGGCCGGTGAGCCTGCTCACCGCGGCGGCGGCCCCGGGCTCCACGAGCGGTCCGCCCATGGACAGTTCGTTGAGGTTGGTCCGCCCGTTGAGGGTGCGGTGGGCCGGGTCGTAGGCGTTGAGGACGTTGCCCGCGGCGAGCGGCAGGGTGTCCATCGCCTCGGCGAGCGAGGCGCGCTGGTCCACGAGCGTCTGGGTGATCGGCACCAGGGCCTCGACGTTCTTCTTGAGCGAGCCGCGGTTCTTGGCGATGAAGGTCTTGACCTGACCGAGGGCGGTGCCGAGCTCCTTGAGGGCGGCGCTGAGGTTCTTCTTGTCGTCGGCGAGGAAGGTGGTGACCGTGTTCAGCTGCTGCTCGGCGCTGCGGACGTTGCCGTCGTTCTTCTTGAGCATCGTGGTGAAGCTCTGGAGGTATTTCAGGGTGTCGAACAGGTCGCCGCTGCTCTTGTCGAGCGTCTTGGTGGCCTTGCCGAACTGCTCGATGGAGTTTCCGATGGCCTTGCCGTTGCCGTCGAGGTTCTTCGCCCCGGTGTCCAGGAGCCGGGCCAACGCCCCGTTCGCGTTGGCCCCGTCGGGGCCGAGCGCGGTGGACAGTTCGGTGATGGAGGCGTACAGCTCGTCGACCTCGACGGGGGTGGCGTTGCGGGCGGCGGGCAGCACCGCGCCGGGGGCGAGCCGGGGGCCGCCGTCGTAGGCCGGGGCGAGCTGGATGTAGCGGTCGGCGACGAGGCTGGGGGCGACGACGACGGCGTGGGCGTCCCGGGGGACGTCGATGCCCCGGTCGAGGCGCAGCACGACCTTCACCTCTTTGCCGCGCGGCTCGACGGAGTCGACGGTGCCGACCTTCACGCCGAGGATCCGCAGGTCGGATCCGGCGTAGACGCCGGTGGCCCGGTCGAAGTAGGCGGTGACGGTGGTCTTGCCGTCCTCCTCCAGGGCGCTCAGGCCGGTGGCGGCGACGACGGCGACGAGGGCGAGTCCGGCGCCGATGCCGGTGATGCGGGTGCGTCTCATGTCAGCGGCCCCCTTGCTGCCGGGGTGGCATGCATCCGGTCGCCGGGGGTGTGCCGGCGGGGAGGTAGTTCTTGGGCACGACGCCGCAGACGTAGTTGTCGAACCAGCGTCCGCTGCCGAGGGTGTTGCCGACGAGCCGGCTGTAGGAGCCGGTCGTGGCGAGGACCTTGTCCAGGCTCTTGCGGTTCTTCACCAGAACGGCGGTGACGCGGCCGAGGGAGGCCAGGGTCGGCCCGAGCTGCTTGTCGTTGTCCTTGACGAGTCCGGTGAGCTGGGTGCCGAGGTCGCGGGTGCCGGTGAGCAGCAGATGGATGGAGTCGCGGCGGGCCTGGATCTCGCCGAGCAGCAGGTTTCCGTCCTCCAGGAGCGTTTCGAAGCTGCTCTTCTTGCCGTCGAGGGTCTTCGTGAGCTTCTTGCTGCTGCTGAGCAGGGTGGCGAGCTGGGCGTCACGTTCGGAGACCGTACGGGAGAGGGCGGAGAGCCCGTCGGCGGCGCTGCGGACGTGGGGCGGGGAGTCCTTGAAGGTGGCGGAGATCGTCTCGAAGCTCTTGGCGAGCTGGTCGGTGTCGATCTCGCCGATGGTCTCGCCGAGTCCGTTGAACGCCTGGGTGACGTCGTACGGGGAGGTCGTGCGGCTCGCGGTGATACGGGAGCCGGGGTCCTGCGGGGCATCGCCGAGGGGGTCGACGGCGAGGTACTTCTCGCCGAGCAGGGTCTTGATCGCGATGCCCACGGTGGAGGAGTCGCCGATCCAGGCGTCCTTGACCCGGAAGTCGACCCGGACCTTCGCGCCGTCGAGGGAGACGCCGGTGACCTCGCCGACCTTCACTCCGGCGATGCGCACCTCGTCGCCGTCGTCGAGTCCGGCGGATTCGGTGAAGTCGGCGCTGTAGGAGGTGCCGTTGTCGACGAAGGGCAGGGAGTCGGCGCGCCAGGCGGTGAGGCCGACGAGGGCCAGGACGAGGAGCCCGACGACGGCGACGGCGACCGGGTTGCGTTCCCGGATGGGGGTGATGCTCATGCCAGGCACCTCGGTTGGGTGATCGCGATGCCGGTGGGCGGCTTGCTGCCGTCGTCGTGGGTGACGCCGCTGACCTTCGCTTCGCAGAGGTAGAGGTTGAGCCACGATCCGTAGGACGTCAGCCGGCTGATGGCCGCCATCTTGGCCGGGGTCTTCTGGAGGAAGTTCTCGATCTGCGGGGTGCCCTTCTCCAACTGGTTGCTGAGGCGCCCGAGTTGGCGGATGTCGTCCTTGAGGGGCTTCCGGCCGTCCTGGAAGAGGTCGGCGGTGACGGTGGTGAGCGCGCCCATCGCGGTGATGGCCTCGCCGAGCGGTTCGCGGTCGCCGGAGAATCCGGTGACGAGCTTCTGGAGGGTGACGACGAGCTCGTCGAAGCCCTCCTCGCGGTCGTTGACCGTCTTGAGGACCGTGTTGAGGTTCGTGATCACCTCGCCGATCACCTTGTCCTTCGCGGCGACGGTGGTGGTGAGCGAGCCGACGTGCCGCAGGATGCTGTCGACGGTGCCGCCCTCGCCCTGGAGGACCTGGACGATGGAGCTGGCGAGCTGGTTGACGTCGGGCGGCGACAGCCCTTCGAAGAGCGGCTGGAAGCCGTTGAAGAGCTGGGTGAGGTCGAGGGCCGGCGTGGTGCGGGAGAGCGGGATGGTGTCCCCGGGCGCGAAGGTCCTGCCGACGGGCCCGGGACCCCGGTCGAGGTCGACGTACCGCTGGCCGACCATGTTGAGGTACTTGATGGACGCCGTCACCGAGGCGGGGAGGTCGCGCC
This sequence comes from Streptomyces globisporus, assembly GCA_014649555.1. GTDB lineage: Bacteria > Actinomycetota > Actinomycetes > Streptomycetales > Streptomycetaceae > Streptomyces > Streptomyces globisporus. The sequence goes on from BMTG01000002.1 coordinate 396,531, forward strand.
CCTTGCGTACGGCGAAGGCGACTTCGGCGACGCGCCGGTCGGCGACCCGCACGGATTCGACCTGCCCGACCTTGACCCCGGCGATCCGGACGCTGTCGCCGGGGATGAGGCCGGTGGCGTCGGTGAACCGCGCTTTGTACGTGGTGGTGTCGCCGACGCCTGTGTTGGCGATGGAGAGCCCGAGGACGGTGGTGGCCAGCACGGTGACGACGATGAAGACGAGGGACTTGGTGATCGGTCCCGCGAGCGAGCGGCGTTTCACTTGAGCTTCACCTCCGCACCGCGGAAGGCCGGGCCGATGAGCACGCTGCTCCAGTCGGGGAGGTCTCCCGGTCGGACCTTCAGCGAGGGGGCGACCAGTTCGTTCACGAGCTGGGACTCCTGCGGCGAGTTGGGCAGTCCGAGCGCGGTGTCGGTGCCGTCGTCCGCGCCGCCCCGATCGGCCGGGGGTGCGGTGACGTCGGTGGCGCGGCGGGTGTCGGCGGTCGGGGCGTGCTTGCCGACGTACGGCACCGAGTAGCACGCCGGGCCGCCCGTGGCGTTGTAGACCGGGGCGTCCCTGCCGGGGACGTACTTGCCCTTCGAGGGAACGGACCTGACCGACACGTGCAGCCCTGGCTCGTCGGTGCCCTTGCCGAGCGCCTTGTCCATGGCGGGCACGAATCCGGCCATGGTGCGAAGGGTGCAGGGGAACGACTCGGCGTAGTCCGCGAGGAGTTCGAGGGAGGGCCTGCTCGCGGCGGAGAGCCGGATGAGGTTGTCCTTGTTCTCCCGCAGGAAGGAGGTGACGTCCTGCGCGGCGGCCGTGGTGGTGCCGTGGAGAGCGGCGAGCCGCGTCTCCTCGTCGGCGAGGGTGGAGCTGGTGACCGTGGCGTCCCGCAGCGCGTCGAGGACGTCCGGCGCGGCGTCCGCGTACAGCGTGCTCACCTTGACGAGTTCCTTGATGTCGGCGTTGAGGGTGGGGAGTTGGGGGTTGAACTTCTTGAGGTGGTGATCCAGCGTGGTCAGCGTCTCGCCGAGGCGCTCACCGCGTCCTTCCAGCGCCTGGGAGACGGCGTTGAGCGTGGCGGAGAGCTTCTCGGGCTTCACGGCGGTCAGCAGCGGCAGGACGTTGTCGAGGACCTGTTCCAGCTCGATGGCGTTGCTGGAGCGGTCCTGCGGGATGACAGCCCCGGCCCGCAGCGTGGTGGCCGCGGGGATGCGGGGCGGGACGAGCGCGACGAACCGTGCGCCGAAGAGGGTGGTCGGCAGCATCTGGGCGGTGACGTCGGCGGGGACCTGGCCGAGCTTGTCGCGGTCGATGGCCAGGGTGAGCCGGGCGCCGTCGCCGTCGGTGGCGATGGAGCGGACCTGCCCGATGACGACGCCGCGGAGCTTCACGTCGGCGTTGGTGTGCATCTCGTTGCCGACCGATCCGGTGCGGACGGTGACGGTGGCGTCGTCGGTGAAGTCCTTCTCGTACACGGAGACCGAGACCCACACCAGGACGGCGGGCACCAGCAGGAAGGTGACTCCGGCCAGGCGGCGGCGGACGGTGCGGGTGCTGGATGTGCGCATCAGCCGGCCACCTTCACCGTCGTCGTGGCGCCCCAGATGGCGAGCGAGAGGAAGAAGTCGGTGACGCTGATGAGCACGATCGCGTTGCGTACCGAGCGGCCGACCGCCACCCCCACGCCGGCCGGGCCGCCGGTGGCGTGGAAGCCGTAGTAGCAGTGGGCCAGGATCACCAGCACGCTGAAGATCAGCACCTTCAGCACCGACAGCAGGACGTCCTGCGGGGAGAGGAAGAGATCGAAGTAGTGGTCGTAGGTGCCCGCCGACTGGCCGTTGAAGAAGATGGTGATCCAGCGGGAGGCGACGTACGAGGAGAGCAGCCCGATCGCGTACAGCGGGATGATCGCGACGACTCCGGCGATGATCCGGGTGGTGACGAGGTAGGGCATGGAGCGGACGCCCATCGCCTCCAGGGCATCGATCTCCTCGTTGATCCGCATCGCGCCGAGCTGGGCGGTGAAGCCCGCGCCGACGGTGGCGGAGAGGGCGAGCCCGGCCACCAGGGGCGCGATCTCCCGGGTGTTGAAGTAGGCGGAGATGAATCCGGTGAAGGCCGAGGTGCCGATCTGGTTGAGGGCGGCGTACCCCTGGAGTCCGACGACCGTGCCGGTGAACAGGGTCATCGCGATCATCACGCCGATGGTGCCGCCGATGACGCCGAGTCCGCCGCTGCCGAAGGCGACCTCGGCCAGCAGCCGTTGCACCTCGCGCAGATAGCGGCGCAGGGTGCGCGGGATCCAGACAAGTGCCTTGACGTAGAAGGTGAGTTGATCGCCCGACCGGTCGAGCCAGTTCAGCATGGCCATCGGTCAGCTCCCCTTCGCGGGAACGATCTGGAGGTAGATCGCCGTGAGGACCATGTTCACGAAGAACAGCAGCATGAAGGTGATGACCACGGACTGGTTGACCGCGTCGCCGACGCCCTTGGGGCCGCCGCGGGGGTTGAGGCCGCGGTAGGCGGCGACGATGCCCGCGATGAAGCCGAAGATCAGGGCCTTGAACTCGCTGATGTAGAGGTCGGGCAGCTGGGCGAGGGCGGAGAAGCTCGCGAGGTACGCGCCCGGGGTGCCGTCCTGCATGATCACGTTGAAGAAGTAGCCGCCGAGCGTGCCGACCACCGAGATCAGCCCGTTGAGCAGGACGGCGACGAGCATGGTGGCGAGCACCCGGGGGACGACGAGACGCTGGATGGGCGAGACGCCCATGACCTCCATCGCGTCGAGTTCCTCACGGATCTTGCGGGAGCCGAGGTCGGCGCAGATCGCGGAGCCGGCGGCGCCGGAGATCAGCAGCGCCACGATGAGTGGGCTCGCCTGCTGGATCACCGCGAGGACGCTGGCGCCGCCGGTGAAGGACTGGGCGCCGAGCTGCTGGGTGAGGGAGCCGACCTGGAGGGCGATGACCGCGCCGAACGGGATGGAGACGAGGGCGGCGGGCAGGATGGTGACGCTCGCGACGAACCAGAACTGCTCGATGAACTCCCGTACCTGGAACGGTCTGCGGAAGATGGCCCGGGCCACGGCGACGGCAAGCGCGAACAGCTTCCCGGTCTCGCGGAGCGGGGCGAGCAGCCGGGAGGGGCGGGCCCGGACGGGAGCCTTCCCGAGGGCGGCCGACGGGGGCTTCTCGGGCGGCTCGGGCGGCCGCACCGGCATCGGGGCGGTCACGCGCGCGCACCTCCCGCGGCCGGGGCGTAGCTGTCGAGGATCGCCCTACGAGCGGCCTCCGGCAGCTGGCCCATCATCGACATGACCCGCTCGCGTCGGCGCAGCGCTCCCTGGCGTACGGGCATCCCGGGCGAGGGCTCCAGCTGGGGGACGACGGTGCGGGGGCCGGCGGGCAGCGGGACGGTGTCGGCCAGCTGCTCGGCGGCGAGGGTGGCGGCGTCCTTCTCCTCGGACATGCCGATGGGCCCTTCGCGGCGGCCGGCGAGGAACTGGGAGACGACCGGGGTGTCGCTGGTGAGCAGCACCTCGCGGGGGCCGAAGGTGACGAGGTTGCGGCAGAACAGCATGCCCATGTTGTCGGGGACGGTCGCCGCGATGTCGAGGTTGTGGGTGACGATGAGCATCGTCGCGTCGATCTGCGCGTTGAGGTCGATGAGGAGCTGTGAGAGGTAGGCGGTGCGGACCGGGTCGAGGCCGGAGTCCGGTTCGTCGCAGAGGATGATCTGGGGGTCCAGGACGAGGGCGCGGGCGAGGCCGGCCCGCTTGCGCATCCCTCCGGATATCTCGCCCGGCAGCTTTCCCTCGGCGCCGAGGAGACCGACGATGTCGATGCGTTCCATCACGATGCGACGGATCTCGGATTCCTTCTTGCGGGTGTGCTCGCGCAGCGGGAAGGCGATGTTGTCGAAGAGCGACATCGAGCCGAACAGGGCCCCGTCCTGGAACATGAGGCCGAAGAGTTTCCGGGTCTCCATGATGTCGCGTTCCGGGCTGTTCACCATGTCGACGCCGTTGATGAGGACGCGTCCCTGCTCGGGTTTCAGAAGCCCGATGATGGATTTCAGAAAAACGGTCTTTCCGGTTCCGGAAGGACCGAGCATGACGCTCACTTCACCGGCGGGCAGGGTGAGGCTGACGTCCTGCCAGATGTTCTGCTTGCCGAAGGATTTCGTCAGGCCCTCGACGACTACTTCGATTCCCATCGACCCTCCCTCGAAATGGCGGTGAACGTTTTCATCGGTTGACGCTCCGGCTCCGGGAAAGGCGATGGCGGCTCGTCACACATGCACCGGGGGGGCGCACGTTATGTCCGCCGAAACCGCCAGGGCAAGCCGTTGAACAGCGGATTTCGACGAACCGGGGGTGGTGATCGGATCACTTGTCATTCGGTGACAAAGCCGGTCCGTGGCCTTGTCGAAATCTGCGCACGCAGCCGGGCGTTCCCGATCGGCACGCCTGGGACGCTACGGGCCGGTAACCTGACTTCGCAATACTGGGTACAGATTTTCCTCGGCGAGAATTCATGCGGTGCGAAGGATTGTTGCCGAGTGAGCAATCCGCCCGTCAAACCTGTCGGATGATGAGGAAAACGCCGGGCCGGCGGACCGGCCCGGCGGGCATGGGAAGAGAGCCCTTCCGGTCACGTGGAACCGGAAGGGCTCGGAGGCGTTCCAGGTCAGCGCTCGGGCTTCGGCTTCCTCGGCGGGCAGTCGGGCCCCTCCGGGTTCGTCGCCACGCACAGGGGCGCCTGGGTCATCTTGGTGTAGTTGTCGGCCTTCTTGCCCGGGCTCGAGATGGCCGAGGTGAAGATCGGGTCCAGGTCCTCGGTGGCGCCACATCCCTCGAACGGCGGGATGTGGGCGTACCCGGTCAGGGTGCCGCCGTACGCCACCAGGTAGCCGGCCGGCGGATAGCTCTGGCCGTACCCCTTCAGCACCTGCTCGAAGGGGCGCTCGGTGCGGCAGTCGGGGCCCACATCCAGGGGCACGCCGTTCACCTCGACGTCGGAGAGCCGCATCACGAGCTGGGCCGTGACCGTGGTCTCCTCCGGGTAGGTCGGCGTGTTGGTGACCGTGTGGGTGTGGATCGCGGCCGGTGGGCCCACCTGCTCCAGCGTCATGGTGGCGGTGGTCGGCATGAACCCGTAGCTGAGGAACGTGGCTTTCGTCGGCGGGAGTTGGCGCTTCCCCTCGTAGTCGAAGTTCACCTCGGAGCTGACGTCGACCGTGGAGGCGCAGGAGTCGTTGATGTAGCGCTTGTTGAGCACCACCTTCATGAACGCGGGCCCCAGCGCCGCCGCGCCGTCCAGCTTGGCGGCGTTCGCGTAGCCGGCCGCGTAGGTCTCGGCGGTGGTCATCACCCACTCGGGCGGGATCTCGATCGGGCAGCTGCCCGGGTCGTCCTCCAGGGCTTCGCGCCGCTTCTCGGTGAGGGCGTCGATCTTCTCCCGTGCGGTGGGAGGCAGCCCTTCGTCCGGGCGGGTGGGGGTCGGCCCGGGTGCGGGGTCGCTCTCCCCCGGACGGGGGGCGGGGGTGGTGGGGTCCTGGTCGCCGCGGATCGTGATGGCGGCCAGTTCGGGTTCCTGGCCGGGGGCCGGGGTGCAGGCGACGTCGAGTCCCGGGGGTGTGGTCGGCTCTCCGGCCTCCGTGAGCGAGGTCAGCGCGAGGTCGAGCGCGTCGGGGGCGAGCGTGGCGCGTCCTGGGCTGCCGAAGGTGACCGTCGGCACGTCTCCGGTCGCGGTGAGGGTCAGCGCGCCCGGGTCTTGGCTGTCGCCCTCGCCCTCGCCCGGCGTGGGCAGGTCCGTCGGCGGGGCGGCCAGGTCCTGCCAGGAGGCGTCGGCGGACTTGTCGCCGACGCTGTTGCGGACGGTGAGCCGTGCGACGGCCGACAGGGTGGCGGCGTCCAGGCCGGCGAACCGGGCGAGCGCCGCCGGTGGCAGGGTCACCTCGACCGCCACCTGACCGGGCCGGATCTCCTCGCCCGTACGGGCCTCCGTGGGGAGTACCGCCGAGACGACGACGTCCACCTCCTCGGGCCCGGAGGGGAGGGGGCAGGTGTAGCGGAGGGCGACCTCCGACCTCTGTTCCGCGGCGGCCGATTCGGCGCCGGGAACGAGTGCGGTCGCGACGACGAGCGCCCCGCCCACGGCCCAGTGGATCGGTCGTCTCGCTGCGGCGCGTGCATCGACGGTCATACGGATGTGTCCTTCCGGCGCGCTTGGGCCCAGAGGGCGGGCGGCTGCGGAGCGGGTCCGGTGTGCGGCGGCTCTGCGGGCGGCGGCCGGGCGGTCGGGCCCTACCGACGGGTACGGTACGCACGCCGACGACCCCCTGGGAAGGGCCGGGTTGCCGATCGGATCACCGGCGCCCGGACTTTGGCAGCGGGTGACAATCCGCCGCCGCGCCCCTTGTCGGCGAGTGCGCGAAATCGTGCCCGGCCGTCGGGTGCGCACGGCCGGGCACGACGTTCAGACGCGGTACGTCATCGGCGCGGGATCAGCCGCTGATGACCGGGGACTTGTTGGTCGCGGTGCTGATGATGGTGTACAGACCCTGGAAGCTGGCAGTGGTACCGACGATGCCGCAGCCGCCGCCGACCTTGTTGGCGATGGACAGGGTGAGCCCGCCGCCCGCGGTGTTCAGCGTGCCGTTGCTGCCGCCCGCGGTCGGGTTGTTGTACTTGGCCGCGACCTTGCCGGTCACGTCGAAGGTGCAGGGGCCGAGGATGCTGCTTCCGGACACCTTCGCCTTGATCGCTCTGATCTCACCGGTCACCTGGCCCGTGGAGTTGGTCCCGGCGCCCGCCGTGTAGTCCAGGCCCCAGATCTCCCACGGCGGCGTGGTGGTCACCGTCCAGGTGGAGCTGAACGGCCCGGTGCACGGCGAGTTGAACGAGATCGCCGAGATGGACGCGAGCTTGGCCGGACTGCCGGCGACCGGAGAGGTCGGCGCCGAGCCCGAGGCCGCGGAGGTCGCACACTGGATCTTGTTGCCGTTGTTGTCGGTCAGGACGGTCACTCCGGCGGAGCCCTTGAAGGCGCCGGTCGGGCTGATCGTCCAGCTGGTCGGCGCGGCGACCGCCGACGGGGCGGCCAGCACGAGGGATGCCGCGGCGGCACCGATCGCGGTCAGGACACCGGTTCGCTTGACCATGGGGGTACTCCCTTTTCTCGTCCCGTTGGGGATTCGGCTGAACGTGGCTGGAGAGGTTGGTGCGCTGTGTACGCCGGGCCGGACGGTTCGGCGTTCGGCGGTCGGCGGATCCAAGGACGGTTGCCGCATCACCTCCTCGTACGGGTGAAGGGGACGGCCTACCGCTTGGCGGAGTGCCAGAATTCGGACAGCTTCCGGCCCTCGTTGGGCGCGAGGCCGGCGGGGTCGTAGGGGCTGCCGAAGTACGTGGTGGTGGCGTCGAGCGTCACGCTGTTCTTCCCGGCGGCGGACGGGAGACCGGTCTTGAGGTTCACCGCCCAGTCCAGGAGCCCGGCTCCGCAACCGCTTGCGCCCGGAACGGCGAACGTGGCGTCACCCTGGTCGGCGCCGGCGAAGGTGTAGCGCCCCATCTCACCCTCGTCGTCGTTCGGCGTCCCGTCCGCTCCGAACCGCTGGAGCGAGAGGGTGGGCGCCGTCACGTTCTGCGGCTTGAGGAGCACCGGGTTGGCGGTGGTCCCGATGTAGCACTTGTCACCCAGGAACGGATTCTTGAGGTGGATACGCACCGGGATGGTGAGAATCGGTTCACCGGTGGAGAAAGCCGCGCTCATATTGAAGTCGCGGGGCGCTCCGGCCGGTTCGATGGTGGCTGTCACCCGGTTGAGATTGTTGTCCGTCAACTGACGGCAGATTCCCGAGACGAGGGGAATTCCGCTGGGGCACATCAGCCCGAGCAGACCGCCGGGGATCTGAGCCGGGTCCGCCGTCAGGGCCCCTTCGGGCGGGGCCACCAGCGAGGCGGTGCCATCGGCGCGCTGGACGACGCCGAGCTGCAGATCGGTGTGGCCGGTGGAGACCACGCTCTTGCCCAGCGTGATGGAGCCGGTGGCCGAACTCGACGCGATGCAGGCGGCGATGGTGTTCACACCGTCGGCGGCCAGCATGGCGGGAGCGTCGACCGGACAGCGGTCGAAAGGCGCCCAGTCGCCGTTGAGCTGGGTGGCGGCGGTGGCCGAGCCGGTGGAGAGCACAGCGCTGAATGCCGTGAAGGCCGCGAGCAGACCTACGCGGGTTCGATTGGAAACGGATCTCATGTCGTCCCCTCTGTCGGCCGCCGTGGCGCGGCCTCGTGCACGAAGTTGACCGGTTCTGCAACGCATGCCCGCACCGCGACGACAGTCGGCGGCGTTGGGGCCTCGGGTGGCCCGAGGGCGGAGGATCGGAGCATCAAATTTCGGGCAGATTTCATGACCGAATTGACCGAGGCGTGATGTTACTCGCGGGAAACAGGGCGACACAATCCGTCCGGCTAAGATTCTTTGCACCGCCCTCTTTTTGATCCGTAAATGAGCATCGAGGCACGCTCGCCTTATCAAGGAATGCGCACCCGGGGGCAGAGAATTACGTACCGTCGGCCGGAACCCCGCGCGCGGCGCGCAAGCGGGGCCGATGCGCCGGGAGGGGCGGAAGTCAGACTTCCGCTCTCCGGCGGATGGCATGCAATTCGGCCAGGCGGCTTGAAATCCCGCTCCAGGAGGGGTCGTTCACTCGCGTTCGCCGTGGTGAGCCGCCCGTACACCCGCCCGCTCCCCGGCTCGGCCGGCTCCGGCCGGACCATGCCGGGAACAACTCGACGGCAGCAGAACCGCTTTGTTGTCACCGCGTGAGCGGGCGGCCGAAATTCATTGTCCGAAAGCGCGCAGGAGCGCCCGACCTGCACGGGAGTCGCGCAGTGCCGCCGAGATGTGTGCACCCTGCACGTCGATCTTGTCCAAGTGGTGTGCAGTACCTGTTCCTTGGTCTATCTTCGTCGCGGACTTGGTACGCACCTGTCGGTTCGTGGGAGCGCTTTCCCCCCACCGTCTCACCCCACCACCGGGCGCCGGGAGCAAGGGGATCTGTCATGCCACATCTCATACAGCCGTTGGATACCGAAGACCCGCTCGGGCCGCTACCGCAGGAATTCGCAGCGATCATGCGGCCCGAACTGCCCAGCCTCATCAAGGAAATCGGCGTCGAGGTCACCCGGGCCTATCCGGAATACGCCCGGCTGCTCGACGGACCGAACGGGCAGGCCATCAGGGTGGGCGTGGAGCAGAGCCTCGCCTCTTTCGTCGATCTGGTGGCCGAGCCCTCCTCCCCGACCACGCTGCGGGACGACATGTGCCGGCGCTTCGGACGGTTCGAGGCGTACGAGGGCCGGAGCATGGACACCCTTCAGGGGGCCTACCGGCTGGGTGCGCGGGTGGCGCTGCGCCGGGCGAAGAAGGTGGGGCAGAGCTATCACCTCTCCCCCACCTTGATGCTGAGCTTCGCCGACGCGCTCTTCGCCTACGTCGACGAACTGGAATCGCTTTCCCGGGAAGGCTTCCTGGAGGCCCAGTCCCAGTCGGGCGAGCGCAGCGAGGCGCTGCGCCGCCGGCTGCTCCATCTGATCCTCGCCGGCCGTCCGGCTCCTGGGAGCGCCATCGCCGATCTGTGCGAGCAGGCCGGGTGGTCGCTGCCCGAGGAGGTCACTCTGGTGGCCGTGCGCGCCCCGGCGGAGCTGGACCGGCTCAACGCGGACCGTGACCTTCTCGTCGACCTCAGCGCCCCGCAGCCGCACCTGCTCGTCCCCGGAGCGCTGGACGACGCACGAAGATCCATGCTCGCCCAGGCCCTGCCGGCCGGGCGCATGGCGATCGGGCTGACCGTCCCCACGGCGCAGGCCTGCGAATCGCTCCGCTGGGCCCGCCGGGTTCTGGAACTCGTGGACTCCGGCGTGATCGACGACGCTCCGCTGATCCGCTGCGAGGACCACCTCCTCACCCTGTGGCTGCTGTCCGACCCCGCCCTGCTCGACCAGCTCGCCCAGCGGGAGCTGGCCGCCGTCGCGGGGATCAGCGCGACCCGCCGGGAACGGCTGGTCGAGACGCTGCGGATCTGGCTCGACACCCGGGGCACCGCGGCGCAGATGGGCGCGCTGCTGGATGTCCACCCGCAGACCGTGCGCTACCGCATGCGCAGCCTGGAGACCATCTTCGGTGACCAACTCGTCGATCCGGAGAGCCGCTTCGCCACGGAGGCGGTGCTGCGCGCGCTGCGGCTGCGCTCCCGTGCCACCGGCACATCCCCCTGATCCGGATCACGTTGGGCGCGACGGGTCAACTTACCGGCGCGTAAGGCGAAATAGACGGTCAGTCCCAAACGGTTGCGACACGGAGACGTATCCGGCGAGAAACCCGGAACCGCGTCCCGTACACAGGAGGGAGCCCGCCGCCCATCAGGCGACGGTTCCCGCGCACCGCCTCCTGGCCGACCATCGAAAAGGGAACGCCCCATGACCGCCTCGCACCTCCTCGTCCCCGTGCCGATCCCGGACCGGGTCGCCGCGCTGATCGGTTCGTGCATTCCGCCGCACATCCTCCAGGCGGAGTTCGACGCCGACTGCGCGGCCCGCGAGGTCCGCAGGTTCCGCGGGCCGCGGCTGGGCGTCGAGGACCAGGCCGACCGCGAACAGGCCTTGTCCGAACTGGCCCGCGCCAACAAGGTCCTCGCCGCGCACCACCCCCACCTCGCCATGCTGCCCGGATCGCCCTTCTGACCGGCCTTGCGGGACGCCACCGCTCCCCTTACCTTACTCCCAAGTAAGTTTACTTCGGAGTAAGGAATTGGCGTGGACGGAACCAGCAGCGGCGATCTCACCGACGACCTGTCCGCGCTCGACTTCGCGGCGGTCGCCCCCGAGGAGTTCGCACGGATCGTCAAGGGCCTGTCCGCCCAGCAGCTCGCCGAGGTCATGCGGGGCGAGCTGCGCACCCGGATCCTCGGCGAGGTCTTCGGCCGGATGCGGCAGCAGTTCCGGCCCGAGGCGGCCGGCGGCCTCACCGCGCTGATCCGCTGGAAGATCACCGGGGAGAGCGACGCGGTCTACGAGACGGCGATAGCCGACGGCGGCTGCCGGGTCACCGCGGGCCGCTCCGACGCCGAACCCCGCACCACGCTGGTGATGGCCGACGCGGAGTTCCTCAAGCTCGTCTCCGGCAACGGCAATCCGGTCACGATGTTCATGACGCGCAAGCTCAAGGTCGCCGGTGACGTCGGCCTGGCGTCCGGCCTCACCCGCTACTTCGACATCCCGAAGGCGTGAGGGCATGAGCTTCTTCTCCCTGGCCCTGACCGAGGAACAGCAGGACCTGCGCGACTGGGTGCACGGCTTCGCCGCCCAGGTGGTCCGCCCGGCCGCCGCCGAGTGGGACGCCCGGGAGGAAACCCCCTGGCCGGTGATCCAGGAGGCCGCCCGGATCGGCCTGTACGGCTTCGAATCACTCGCCGACCTGTACGGGGACCCGACGGGGCTCTCCCTCCAGATCGCCAACGAGGAGCTGTTCTGGGGTGACGCGGGCATCGGCATGGCCCTGTTCGGCACCTCGCTCGCGGTCGCCGGCATCTTCGCCTCCGGCACTCCGGACCAGCTCGCCGAGTGGGTGCCGCAGTGCTTCGGCGACGAGGACGACCCGAAGGTCGCCGCCTTCTGCGTCTCCGAGCCGGGGGCCGGGTCCGACGTCTCCGCGATGACGACGAGGGCCCGTCACGACGAGGCGTCCGACGAGTGGGTGATCTCCGGCCAGAAGGCGTGGATCACCAACGGCGGCATCGCCGAGGTCCATGTCGTCGTCGCCTCGGTCGACCCGTCGCTCGGCTCCCGGGGACAGGCCGCGTTCATCGTGCCGCCGGGTACGAAGGGCCTGACGGCGGGCCGTACGGTCAAGAAGCTCGGCCTGCGCGCCTCGCACACCGCTGACCTCTTCCTGGACGACGTCCGCGTCCCCGGCCACTGCCTGCTCGGCGGAAAGGAGAAGCTGGACGCCCGCCTCGCCAGGGCCCGCGAGGGCGGCCCCGCCAAGGGCCAGGCGGCCATGGCCACGTTCGAGGTCAGCCGCCCGACGGTGGCCGCGCAGGCGCTCGGCATCGCACGGGCAGCCTACGAATACGCCCTAAAATACGCCGGTGAGCGCGAGGCGTTCGGCAGGCCGATCATCGAGAACCAGTCGATCGCCTTCGCCCTGGCGGACATCCGTACCGAGATCGAAGCCGTACGTCTGCTGATCTGGCAGGCCGCCTGGATGGCCCGCAACGACCGCACCTTCGACGCGGGCCAGGGCTCCATGTCGAAACTGCGGGCCGGTGAACTCGCGGTCGCGGCGACGGAGAAGGCGGTCCAGATCCTCGGCGGCGCGGGCTACAGCCGGGAGCATCCGGTCGAGCGGATGTACCGCGACGCCAAGATCTACACCATCTTCGAGGGGACCAGCGAGATCCAGCGCCTCGTCATCGCACGGGCGATATCGGGGCGGCAGATCCGCTGAACGGACTCAGCACCTCTCCCCCACCCTTTGATCACAACTCCATCACCAACGGAACAACTCGCTCCCCCAGGCCCGGGCGGGTCGCTACGGTCGGGCCTCCGCACAGCACTTGGGGGGACCATGGACTGGAACAGTTCGCAGCACCCGTCGCGTCAGCCCGGCTGGGGCCAGGGTGGCAACTTCGCACCGCCGCCGCCTTCGACGGGTGGACCGCGGTGGGCGCGGAAGCGGGTCGTGCTCCCGGCGGCCGGCGTGTTGCTCCTGCTCGGTGCCGGGATCGGCGCCAAGGGTGAACAGCCGCAGGAAGTGCGTACGGTCGCGGCGAAGGCGAAGCCCGGGCCCACGGTCACCGTCACGGAGACGGCGAAGGTCACGGTGACCGCGACCCCGGAGCCGGCCCCGACCGTCACGAAGGTCAAGAAGGTGCGGGTCACGGTCACCGCCGCTCCCCCGGAACCGAAGCCCGCGAAGAAGCCCGTCGCGCGGGACGATTCCTCCGGCAGCAGCGGGGGCTCCGGCTCCGGGAGCACGTCGACGTACTACAAGAACTGCGACGCGGTTCGCGCTGCCGGTGCCTCACCCATCCGGTCCGGACAGCCCGGGTACGGACCGCATCTGGACCGTGACGGCGACGGGGTGGGCTGCGAATAGGGTCCGCGAACATGTGATTCTCGTCGCGCCGGACGGGTACGCAGCCACCGGACCGGATGTCCGCACATCGCGTTTCCGGCCGGGCGCACCCGGCCCCTCTCCGGGCCCGCCGGGACGTGCGCGGCCGGCCCCGGCGCCCCGTCACACGCCGTCTACGTGCGGCAACGGGGGTTCGGGCCGCTCGGTCGCGGCGGGACGTGGCGACGCGGTGAAGAGGTATGCCGGGCGGCGGGACAGCGCCCCGGCGCCGCCGCGCCGCCGGGGCGAAGGCTGCCCGTGGCGGGCCCCACACGTTCGACCGGACGCCGGACCGCCTCCGTGCCACTAGCCTCTTCACATGACCTCCACTTCGACCCAGCCGACGCCTGCCCGCCCGATGGTTGAGCTGAACGCGGAGATCCGCGCTCTGGTCGCCGACGGCGGTGTGGTGTCGCCGGAGGGCCGCCGGGAGTACGAGCGGCTTCTCGTCGAGTGGGTGGCGGCCGTACGGGGCAGCTCCACGGAAGCCGTCTGACGGTACGGCGGCGGGTGCACCCGCCGAGAGCTGCGCAGGTCTCCCCCCTCCGGGAAGCCCGGTCCGGGTGTCGGCGATAGTAATCGTCCGTCCGCGACCTCACCCCGGGAGCACCTCATGACCGCCGCGTCACCCGCCGGCGCACGCCGCCCGTCCCTCCTGCTCGTCACCGATCTCGCGTACGAGGCGCGCGGCCGCCGCTACTGCGACGAGGACATCTACCTCTCCTCCCGGCTCCGCGAGGCGTTCGACGTCGCGCTCTGCCATCCCCGGGACGCGGCCGCGCTGCTGCCCGGGTTCGACACCGTGCTGGTCCGCAACAGCGGGCCGGTGCTGCACTACCGGGGGGCCTACGACGCTTTCCTCGTACGGGCCCGGGAGCTGGGGACAGCCGTCTACAACCCGCTGGACGGGCGCGGCGACATGGCGGGCAAGGAGTATCTGGTCGAGATGTCGGCGGCGGGGCTTCCGGTCATCCCCACCGTGGACCGGGCGGCGGATCTGGCCGGGCTGCCCGATGTCGCCCAGTACGTGGTGAAGCCGAAGCTCGGGGCGGACTCGGTCGGGCTGCGTTTCGTCACGGCGGCGGAGGCCCGCGCCGAGCTGGAGGAGGCGGCCGAGTGCTCCCTCCTCGTCCAGCCGAGGATCGACTTCCGGCACGAGGTGTCGTTCTACTTCGTCGACCACGACTTCCAGTACGCGCTGTACGCCCCCGACCCGGAGCGGCGCTGGGTGCTGGAGCCGTACGCGGCGAGCGCGGAGGACCTGGAGTTCGCCCGGCGCTTCATCGACTGGAACACCCTGGACCACGGGATCCAGCGGGTCGACGGCTGCCGGACGGCGGACGGCGGCCTGCTGCTCGTCGAGTTGGAGGACCTCAATCCGTATCTCTCGCTCGACCGGGTCGGCAAGGACGTCCGGGAGGCGTTCGTGGCCCGGCTGAAGACGTCGATCGCCTCGCTGCCCCGCTAGGGCCTCTCGTTCGGCCCGCTCCCGCATGCGGGGGCGGTGCGCAGGTGTGAGGGTGCAGGGGTGACGACTGCCAGCGAGCAAGCCCCCGCCACGCAGAGTGCCGCCGCGCCGCCGCCCGTCTTCGACCGGCGGCGGCGCAACATCGTCTTCGCGACGATCGTGCTCGGCATGCTGCTCGCGGCACTGGACCAGACGATCGTCGGCACGGCCCTGCCGACGATCGTCTCGGACCTGGGCGGCGCCTCGCACATGTCGTGGGTGGTCACCGCGTATCTGCTGGCCGAGACGGTGGCCACCGTGCTGGTCGGCAAGTTCGGCGACCTGTTCGGGCGGAAGCTGGTCTTCCAGGTCTCGGCGGTCATCTTCATCACGGGATCGTTCCTGTGCGGCCTCGCCTCGGACATGCTGCTGCTGATCATCTGGCGCGGCATGCAGGGCATCGGCGCGGGCGGTCTCATGGTCACGTCGATGGCGCTGATCGCGGACGTGATCCCGCTGCGCGAACGGGGCAAGTACCAGGGCGCGATCGGGGCGGTCTTCGGCATCTCCACCGTGATCGGGCCGCTGCTCGGCGGGCTGTTCACGGACCATCTGACGTGGCGCTGGGCGTTCTACGTCAATGTGCCGATCGCCATCGTGGTGGTCATCGCCGCCGCCCGGAACATCCCGTCGGTGAAGGCGGCGGGGCGGCCGGTCATCGACTACCGGGGCATCACGCTGGTCACCGTCGGGGCGAGCGCGCTGATCCTGGCGACGAGCTGGGGCGGGAACGAGTACGCCTGGGGCTCGGCCGTCATCATCGGGCTGTTCGTCTGCGGGCTGATCGCCCTGGCGCTGTTCTGCCTGGTGGAGACGCGGGCCAAGGAACCGATGCTGCCGATGCGACTGTTCCGGAACCCGGTGTTCACCGTCTGCTCGATCCTCAGCTTCATCGTGGGCTTCGCGATGCTCGGCTCGATGATCTTCCTGCCGACCTATCTCCAGTACGTGGACGGGGACTCGGCGACGCTGTCGGGGGTGCGGACGCTGCCGCTGGTCGCCGGTCTGCTGGCCGCCTCGATCTTCAGCGGCAACGTGGTGAGCAAGACGGGCCGCTACCGCGTCTTCCCGATCGTGGGGACGCTGGTGATGGCGGCCGGGCTGTTCCTGCTGTCCCGGATGGGGCCGGGGACCGGCGTCTGGCTGGAGTCGCTGTACATGGTGGTGCTGGGGATCGGCATCGGGCTGGCCATGCAGGTGCTGACCATCGCCGTGCAGAACACCGTCGACTACGAGGACCTGGGCACGGCCACCTCGGGCGTGACGTTCTTCCGTACGCTGGGCAGCGCCTTCGGCACGGCGGTGTTCGGCACGATCTACGCCAACGCGCTGAAGCCGAACCTCACCGACGGCGTCGCGCAGGCGGTGGCCGCGGGCGGCGACCCGGCGGTGCTGGCCCGTGCGTCGCAGAGCCCGCAGGCCCTGCACGCGCTGCCCGACGCCCAGTCGGAGCCGCTGGCGCTGGCGTACGCGGACACACTGCACACCGTGTTCCTGTGGACGGTGCCCATCGCGCTGATCGGCTTCGTCGTCGCCCTGTTCCTCAAGGAGGTGAAGCTGCGGGACTCGGCCCGGCTCGGGTCGACGGACATGGGCGAGGGCTTCGCCCAGCCGGGCAGCGGGGACTCGGCGAAGGTCCTGGAGTACTCCGTGGCCACGATCCTGCACAGCGCGGGTCCGGAGACCGCCCGGCGGATCACCGCCGAGTCCGACACCCGGCTCGACATGGCGGGGGCCTGGGCGGTGATGCAGGTGGACCTGTTCACGCGGATGGTCGGCCACGCGGGCCTCGGGCTGATCGCGGCCCGGCACCGTATCCCGCCGGAGGTCCTGGTGCCCGTCTTCGACCGGATGATCGAGGAGGGCTATCTGACCGGCGACGGCCGGATCTTCTCGCACACGGCCGCGGGCCGGCGGGAGGCGGCGGTCATCTCCGACGCCTGGGGCCGCTGGCTCAACGACCGCCTGGCCGAGGACGGCGCACGCCCCGACGACGCTCAGCTCCGGGCCACCGTCGACGTGATCGCCAAGCGGCTGCTGGCGGAGGACCTGGCCCAGGAGCTGTCCCCCGCGACCGGCTCCGGCGGATCGTCGCGGGTGGGGGCCCCGGTCTGAGCGGCCTCGGGGACGGTCGCCGCTCTCAGTGCTCCCAGGACCGGGGGCGCTCCAGCGTTTCCCACTCCGCGCGGAGCAGGCCGAGGATCGCGTTGTCGTAGCGGCGGCCGCGGTGCAGGCAGGAGGACCGGCGTACGCCCTCCTGGACGAAACCGGCTCCGTGCAGGGTGGCGAGGGCCGCCGTGTTGTCGGTGTGGGTGACCGCCTCGACCCGGTGCAGACCCAGTTCGCCGAAGGCCAGGTCGGTGAGGGCGGCGAGCGCGTCGGCGCCGAGCCCCCGGCGGCGGTGCCCGGCGGCGAGCAGGAGGTAGGCCTCGGCGGTGCCGTCGACCAGGTCCTCCTCGATGAGGGCGATGTGCCCCACCGGCGTACCGTCCGGCAGGAGGACGAGGAAGTCGTCGCGGGCGCGGTCCTCGACGCGGGCCTCGATGCGCTCGCGGAACTCATGGAGGGGGCCGGGCCAGACGCCCATCTCGTGGGCGGCCACCGGGTCGGCGTGCCAGTGGTGGATCAGTTCGGCGTCGTCGGGTTCCAGCGGGGTGAAGGCGACGTCACGGCCCCGCCAGAATCGTTCCCTCGCGGCGTACGGCGTCGATGACTCGTCCTCGTCCATGCGCGGATCGTACGGTCGGGCGCGGTGGGCCGGGAAACGGATTTCGGGTGCCCGGACGCAGGTCAGTCGACGAAGACCGCCGTCGTGTAGACCCAGACACCCTCGTGCCGGGCGAAGCGGCTCTTCTCGTGGAGGGAGTCGGGGCGCCCGTCGTCGGTGTAGTGGGCGCGGAAGGTGACCGTACCGGTGGAGTGGAAGGCGCTGCCCTCGGTGGTCTCCAGGATGTCCAGGCCCACCCAGCGCATCGACGGGTCGAAGTCGACGCCGGGCGGCCGGGTCTCGGGGTGCCAGGTGCGCAGCAGGTACGCCGCGTCCTGGACGACGAAGGCCGCGTACCGGGAGCGCATCAGGGCCTCGCAGGTCGGCGCGGCGGCGCTGCCGGAGTGGAACCGCCCGCAGCACTCCCCGTAGGCGGCGGGCAGGCCGCAGGGGCACGGAGAGGTAGGGGTGATCCGCGGGGCGGCGGTCCCCCGGGGCCGGGGGGTGCGTCGTGACATGGGTCCATTGTGACGCGTGGCGGAAGGAACCCGCGTACGAGCCGTGCCGCGCACCGCCGTCGGCCCGCCCCGTGCCCCCGGGCCGACGGTGGCAGGGGCGGACGTCAGGGCTTGCGCGCGACGCCCGCGTAACCGGGGATCGGCTCGTCGCCGGGTACGTCGATCACCTCGCCGAGTTCGGGGTGCCAGTCGGCCGAGAGCGAGACGCCCGGGTCGACCAGTTCGAGGCCGTCGAAGAACGCCGTCAGTTCGGCACGGCTGCGGGGACGCAGGGTCATCCCGCGCGCCTTGTACATGGCCCGGGCCTGGGCCGCGCCCTCCGGGTCGAAGTCGCCGGTGGTGTGCGAGAGCACCAGATAGCTGCCGGAGGGAAGCTGTTCGACCAGCTTGCCGACCAGGGCGGCCGCGCCGTCCTCGTCGTCGATGAAGTGCAGCAGGGCCAGCAGCGAGAGGGCGATCGGCTGTTCAAAGTCCAGCACCGTGCCGGCCTCGGCCAGGATCGTCTCCGGTCTGCGAGCGTCCGCCTGGATGTACTCGGTGGCCCCCTCGGGCGTCGAGCGGAGCAGGGCCGCCGCGTGGGCCAGCACGATCGGGTCGTTGTCGCAGTAGACGACGCGCGCGTCGGGGGCGGCCTGCTGGGCGATCTGGTGGAGGTTCGGCTCGGTGGGTATGCCGGTGCCGATGTCCAGGAACTGACGCACACCGTGCTCGGCGAGCCAGCGGGTCGCCCGGTGCATGAACGCCCGGTTGACCCGCGCCATGTCACGGCCCCGCGCGTCCAGGGAGAGCAGCTGGCGCGCCATCTGTTCGTCGACCGGGTAGTTGTCCTTGCCTCCGAGGAACCAGTCGTACATACGCGCCGGATGCGGCTTGCTGGTGTCGATCTCGATGGAGTGGGGTTCTTGCCCGGTCATGGCGCGCTCCGTGGTCGGTGGTCCGTGCAGAGGAGGGATGCGGTGTCAGGTGAGCAGGAAGTCGGCCTGGCCGGCCTTGGCGCCCTGGATGAACGCGGCGATCTCGCCGTTGGAGTAGATGAGAGCGGGGCCGTCGGGATCGGCGGACTGGCGTACGGCGACCCGCCCGTCGGCGAGTTTCATCGCCTCGATGCAGTTTCCGCCGTTCCCGCCGCTCCACGGCTTGTACCAGCCTTCGGAGCCGAGGTCACCGGCCGGCATGCCGTTGTATATGTGGTTCATCACAGCTCCTTGCGGAAGTCCCGGAGGATTTCCTTCGTGCGTTGTGCAGTTGCGGCCTGAGCCGCCATGCGGTCCATGACTTCGAGGTAGGAGGCCACCTCGGGGCGGGCGTCGAAGTAGACGGCACCGGTCAGGTACTCGCTGTAGACCATGTCGGGGAGTTCGGGTACGGCGAACCGGAAGAGAACGAAGGGACCGTAGGTTCCCGGGTGGTGGCCGGAGGCGAACTCCGCGATCTGCAGGGTGACATGCGGAAGCTCCGTGGCTTCGAGCAGCTTGTCGATCTGCCCGCGCATCACCTGCGCGCTCTCGACAGGCCGCCGCAGCACGGTCTCGTCCATGATCACCCAGAGCCGGGGGGCGTCCTCCTTGGCCAGCAGGGACTGCCGCTCCATCCGCAGCGCCACATGGCGCTCGATGTCCTCGGGCCGCGTCTGGCCGACCGCACCGGTCCGCATCACGGAGCGGGCGTAGTCCTCGGTCTGGAGCAGTCCGGGCACGAAGTGCGGCTCGTACATGCGCAGCAGGCTCGCGGCGCCCTCCAGGCTGACGTACATGCTGAACCAGTCGGGCAGCACGTCGTGGAATCGCTGCCACCAGCCCGGCCTGTTCGCCTCCTCCGCGAGGTCGACGAAGGCCTCGGCCTCCTGGTCGGCGACGCCGTACGCCTTCAGCAGCAGCTGGACGTAGGGGATCTTCAGCCCGACCTCGGCCGTCTCCATTCTGCGTATCGTCGCGGGGGCGACCCGGAGGACCTTCGCCGCCTGGTCACGGGTCAGACCGACACGCTCGCGCAGATCCTGCAGGCGCTTGCCGAGAACGACCTGGCCCACGGTCGGGGCGGACCGCGGTTCGCTCACTTCAGACCTCCCCATGCGCTGTTTTGCGAGCAGTGTGCCATGCGTGCGCCCCCAACGACACAGTCACTCTGGAAATTTCAGAGTGCCCCTTGCCAAGTGTCATCGTCAGGGGGAGAGTTGACTCCCGAACCAGTTCGCTCAGTCATGCCCGCCCCCGAGCATCCGGGGGACGAAGCGTGACGCAGCCCCCACTGTGAGGAATCGGTCGTGGCACCTGGCAGTGCGCTCATCCCCCGGCTCGCGGACCTCAGCCCCGGGACGGAGGCGCTCCGTTATTGCTTCGCGCTGCCGGCGCAGCCCGAGTCGGTGGCCGGTGCGCGGGAGCTGACGCGAACGCGGCTGGACGCCTGGCAGCTGGGCCGGGACGCCTGCGACGCGGCGGTCCTCATCGTCTCCGAGCTGGTGACCAACGCCGTCGTGCACACCGCGAGCACCCGGGTGGTCTGCGAGCTGAGCCGGTTCGGCAGACGACTGCGGATAGCCGTGCAGGACCAGGGGCACCAGCCTTGCGGCCCGCGGCTGCGCCCCTCCTCCGACGACGAGCACGGCCGTGGTCTGCTCCTCGTCGAGGCGATGAGCAGCGCCTGGGGATCGCACGACGCCCAGGACGCCTCCGGGCGCATCGTCTGGGCGGAGCTGCCGCACGGCGCCGAGCAGTTGTCCGGCGCGGAGCGGCCGTGTTGAGGAACGCGCTGTCCCGGCTGCGCGCGGCGCACCGGGGCGGGAAGCCCGAAGAGGCCCGCGGCGGCCGGGTGCGGCTGGCGCTGCCGGCCTCGATGTCGGCGACTCTGGGCTGTGACGCGGTCGGGGTGCCTGCCCGGCACGGCTTCCGCCTCATGTCCCATCTGCCGCGTACCGGCTGTGTCTTCGCCGACGCGGACCGCTGGTGGTGGATCGTCCCGGCCGGCTCCGACCTGGATCTGGACTGGCCCGAACAGGTGACGTACGCACGTGACGCGGCCGTGCCCGGCGGTCGCCCCCGGTTGATCCACTCGCCGGACGCCCTCACCCCGTACACCCCGCCGATCCCGCTGTTCCTGATGGTCTGCCAGGTGACGGGGGTGACCCCGAGCTGGGCCGCCCCCGGCAGGCGGAGCGTCGTGGCGTCCGGCTGACCGGGCGCAGAGCCCACGACCGAACGAGCCGGGCCCGGTCAGGTCGGGCCCGTCTCGTTCGGTCGTGTTCCCTGCCGGGTCAGGCCCTGTCGAGGTATGCGAGCCCGGGGTGAACCTCGCTGTAGCGGTCGAGGAGCCGCCGGGCCACCGTGACGGAGTCCACCAGCGGGTGCAGGGCGAAGGCCTGGACGGCCGCCGCGCGGGACCCGCTCTCCGCCGCTTCCAGCACGGCCCGCTCCACGGCCTTCACCGCGGTGACGAGGCCGACCGCGTGGTACGGCAGCGGCGGGACGGTCACCGGGTGGGCCCCGTTGGCGTCGACGAGGCAGGGCACCTCAACGACCGCGTCCGCGTCCAGGACCGACAGGGTGGTGCGGTTGCGGACGTTGAGGATCAGGGAGGTGCGTTCGTTGCGGGCGACGGCCCGCATGAGCGCGAGCGCGACCTGTTCGTAGCCGCCGGACTCCAGGTCGCTCTCCTCCCGCTCCCCCGCCCCGGCGACCTCGCGGTTCTCCGCCATGTACGTCGCCTCGCGTTCGGCACGGGTGCGGTCCCAGGTGTCCCAGGCGGGCGTGCCGGGTTCGCGCATCCGGGCGTAGAAGCCCTCCTGCTGGTCCTGGAGGAACGCACCCCGGGTCTGCTCTGCCTCCTGGTAGGCGCGTACGGCCTCGCGGTTGACGTAGTAGTAGTGCAGGTATTCGTTGGGGATCGCGCCCAGCGACCGGAGCAGTTCCGCGCCGAACAGGCGCCCCTCCTCGAAGGATTCGAGCAGCTTCGGGTCGGCGAGCAGCCGGGGCAGTTCGTCGCGCCCGTCGACGTACAGCCCGCGCACCCACCCGAGGTGGTTGAGCCCGGCGTAGTCGATCCAGGCCCGGTCCGGGTCGGCGCCCAGGACACGGGCGATGCGCCTCCCGAGCCCGACCGGCGAGTCGCAGATCCCGATGACCCGGTCGCCCAGGTGCCGGGACATGGCCTCGGTGACCAGACCCGCCGGGTTGGTGAAGTTGATGACCCAGGCCTGCGGGGCGAGGTGGGCGATGCGCCGGGCGAGGTCGAGGGCGACAGGCACGGTGCGCAGCCCGTACGCGATGCCTCCGGCGCCGACCGTCTCCTGGCCGAGCACGCCTTCGTCGAGCGCCACCCGTTCGTCGGCGGCACGGCCGGCGAGTCCGCCGACGCGGATGGCGGAGAAGACGAAGTCGGCGCCGCGCAGCGCCTCGTCGAGTTCCGTGGTGGCGACGACGGCCGGGGCGTCCGCGATGTCCCGCCCCTGTTCCGCGAGGACGCGGGCGACGGCGGTGAGCCGGTCGGCGTCCGTGTCGTACAGCGTGACCCGGGAGACGCGGCCCTCGGCGTGATCACCGAGGAGTGCCCCGTACACGAGAGGCACCCGGAATCCGCCACCGCCAAGAATTGTCAGCTTCACGCTGCTCGATGGTACGGGCAGGCCGGAGCCGCGCGGGCGGGCCGCGCCCGGCCCGGTGCGCGACGCGGCGGCCCCGGGCCCGTGGGCGTGATCCGGGGCCGCCGCGGCCGGAGCGTGGAGGCCGGGTCAGTAGCCGTTCCACCAGCGGGTGACCGCCTGCCAGAGCCGGGCGGGGGCCGCGGGGCGGCGCTGGCGCGGGATCGTCGCGACCGGCGCGGGGGCGGGGCCGGCGGCCGGAACCGGTTCGGCCGGCGGGGTGGGCAGGGGAACCGTGCCCGGGGCGTGGGCGGGCTGTGCTCCGGCCGCCTCCTCGTGCCGGGGCTCGGGGACGGTCCTGGCCGGGGACGAGATCTCCCAGGCGTCGGCGGGCCGGGGGGTGCGGGCCATCACGGAGAGCGGGTCGGCGTCCAGCTTCTGCTGCGGGCTGGGGGCGAACTTCACCGGCAGCTCCACCAGGTGGCGGGACATGATGTTGCCGACCCAGCGCAGCTCGCTCTCGCCGACGCCGAGCTCCAGGTCCGGCAGGCGCATCAGGAGCGCGTCGACGCCGACATCGGCGATGGCCCGGCCGATGTCCTGCCCCGGGCACTCGTGGGGGCCGCCGCTGAAGGCGAGGTGGGCACGGTTGCCGCCCATGTCGGCGCCCAGGTCGGGGCGGACGGTGGGGTCGGTGTTGGCCGGGGCGATCCCGACGAGGAGGGCGTCGCCCGCCTTGATCTGCTGGCCGCCCAGCTCGGTGTCGCCGACGGCCCAGCGGCCGAAGACGGCGGTGAACGGCGGTTCGTCCCAGAGGGTCTGCTCGACCGCCTCGGGGACGGTCATGTGCCCGCCGCTGAGCCGGGCGCGGAAGCGCGGGTCGATGAGGACCATGCGCAGCACGTTGGCGATGAGGTTGGCGGTGGACTCGTACGCGGCGATCAGGATGAGGCGCAGGTGTTCGACGACCTCGATGTCGGTCATCGTCGCGGGGTGCTCGACCAGCCAGCTGGCGAAGTCGTGGGCCGGTTCGGCGCGGCGGCGCTCGACCAGGCGGGTCAGCACGGCCACGATGTGGGCGTTGGAGGCCACGGCGGTCTCGGTGCCGCGGGTCATGTCGCGGGCGGCCTGGACGAGGCGCTCGTCGTACTCCTCGGGCATGCCGAAGATCGCGCACATCACCATCATCGGCAGGTGCTCCGCGAACTGGCTGACCAGGTCGGCGGTGCCCTTCTCGCAGAAGTCGTTGACCAGGCGGTTACTGAAGCGGTTGATGTGGCGGCGCACGCCGCGGGTGTCGATGCGCTCCATGCTGTCGGTGACCGCGCCGCGCTGCCGCTCGTGCTTGGCGCCGTCGGCGAAGACGCAGACGGGCTGCCAGGTGAAGATCGGGGCGAGCGGGTGGTCGGGCGCGACGCTGCCGTCCTGGAGTGCCCGCCAGCGCCGCGAGTCCCGGGAGAACTGGGACGGCGTACGGGTGAGGTGGAGGTTCTCGCTGTGGCCGAGGACGAGCCAGGCGGGGACGTCGCCGTGGAGCAGGACCGGGGCGACCGTGCCGTGTTCGGCGCGGAGCTTGTCGTAGAGGCCCGCAGGGTTGTTCTCCGCCTCGGGGCCATGAAGGCGGCGCAGTCCGCCGGGGCCGATGTCGAGGTTGTGGGCCGGGCACTGGGGCGGGGGCACGGCGCCGGGTTCGTGGTGGAAGGGGGTTGTCACAGGGGCTCCAGGGATCAGGATTCCAGGGCTGGTGCACAAGCGGGCGGGTGCGGCGGGGCGTTCGGGCGCGGGCGGGCCGGGGGCGTACGCCGGGGATGGCGCGCGCCCCCGGGTCGGTCCCGTCGCCGGGCCCCGGGGTGCGGGGGTGTCAGGCGAGGGGGACGGCCAGGCTGTGCAGGTAGCGCATCAGGGTCATCAGCACATCGCGGCTGGAGGCCCGCAGCCGGGCGTCGCAGTCGATCATCGGGACCTCGTCCGGCAGGTCGAGGGCTCTGCGCAGGGCCTCGACCGGGTGGTGCGGTGCGTCGGGGAAGGTGTTCACGGCGACCACGAACGGCACGCCGCGCTCCTCCAGCCGGCCGATGACGTCGAAGCTGACTTCGAGGCGTCTCGTGTCGATGAGGACGACCGCGCCGAGGGCGCCCTCGAAGAGGCCGTTCCACAGGAACCAGAAGCGTTCCTGGCCGGGGGTGCCGAACAGATAGAGGATCAGTTCCTCGCTGAGGCTGATCCGTCCGAAGTCCATGGCGACGGTGGTGGCGGTCTTCGTCTCCACCCCGGCGTTGTCGTCCACGCCGACGCCGGCCTGGGTCATGGTCTCTTCGGTGGTCAGCGGCCGGATCTCGCTCACCGAGCCGACCATCGTCGTCTTGCCGACGCCGAACCCTCCGACGATCACGACCTTCACCGCGGCGGTGGCCGTGGTGGGGAGGACGTCCTCGGTGCGGGGTCCGGTGATCGTGTCAGAGCTTCTGAAGTCCATGCATCACCGCTTCGAGAAGGGACCTGTCGGGGAGAGTGGCGCGGACGATCGGCGCGCGCGACTCGATGAGCTCGGTGGCGAGGAGATCGCTCAGGAGCGAGGTGACCACGCTGAACGGCAGGCCGAGGTAGGCCGAGATCTCGGCGACGGACAACGGGGCCTGGCAGAGCCGCAGGATCGCCGCCTGTTCGGGCTGGAACGTCGGCGAGGGCTCCGCCTGCGCGACGACCATCGTGACCAGGTCGAGCGCGGCCCGTTCGCTGTCGTCGAGATCGCCGGTGATCACGTACAGCCGTTCCGGATCGAGGAGATCCGGGTCGGCCTTGCGGCGTTCTCGTCGAGGTCCACTCATCCGGACTGCCCGCCGTGGCGGGGCGGGCTGGTCAGATGGGCACCGATCCGCACGACCATGTCCCGCATCCGCGCCCCGACGAGCCCGGCGTCGACGGTCTCGCCGGCCAGGACCGCGAGATACGCGCCGGTGCCGGCCGCCATCAAGTAGAAGAACCCGCCCGTGACCTCGATGACCACGAGCTTCATCAGTCCGTCGCTGTACGGGATCTCGGTGGCCACCGCGGCGGCCAGGCTCTGCAGTCCGGCGCAGGCCGCCGCGAGCCGGTCGGCGACGTCGGGGTCGCCGCCGTGCATCGCGATGCGCAGGCCGTCCGACGAGAGCACCACGATCTGGTGGATGCTCGGAACGTCCTCGGCCAGCTCCTTGAGCATCCAGTCCATGTTTCCCCGCTGCTGGATCACTTCAGGTCTCCCTTGTCCCACGCGTCATCGGAGTCTTCGCCGTGCTTTCGTTCCTGCGGTACGCCGTTGACGGCCTTGGTGAAGGCCTCCAGCCACAGGCCGGGAGGCTTCTCCTCGCCGCGTCCGCCGTCCGCGCCCTCGCCCGGGCCGGGCTGGAACCCGTTGGCGGCGGCCGGGGGCGGGGTGGGCTGCTGCGGCAGGTTGTGCGAGCCGAGCGGGGCGCGGCCCCGGCTGCGGCGCTGCGGCAGCCCGTTCTCGGTCCACTCGGTGACCACGGGAACGTCGTCCTCCATGGCGGCCGCGGGAGCGGCCGGGCGCGCGGCGGCCGCGGGGGCGCCGGTGGGCACCGGTGCGGCCACGGACGGCACGGGGCCGGTGGCGGCGGGCTTGGGCTTGCGCTTGCCGGGCGGCGGCACCACGTGCTGGAGCTGCGACATGTCCAGGGAGCTGGTGGGCCGGGAGGTGGCGCCGATGCCGTGGGCGATGCCCGGGGCGGGCCCGGTGGTGATCATCTCGCGCGGCACGATGAGGACGGCGCGGACGCCGCCGTACGCCGACTGACGCAGCGACACCTGGAGCTGGTACATCCGGGAGAGCCGGCCGACGACGGCCATGCCGAGGCGCGGGGACTCCCCGAGGTCGTTCATGTTGATGCCGGCCTGAGCCTGGGCGAGCATGTTCTCGGCCCGGGCGCGGGCCTCCTCGCTGAGGCTGACGCCGCCGTCCTCGATCTCGATGGCGATGCCGGTCTGCACCTCGACCGCGGTGACGTGCACCCGGGTCTGGGGCGGCGAGTAGCGGGTCGCGTTGTCGAGGAGTTCGGCGCAGGCGTGGATGAGCGGTTCGACCGAGGTGCCGACGATGGCGACCTTGGAGATCGAGTGCAGATCGACGCGCTGGTACTCCAGGATGCGGGACATCGCGCCGCGCAACACGCTGAACAGCGGTACGGGCTTGGGCCACTGGCGGCTGGGGCGGGCGCCGCCGAGCACGGCGATGGAGTCGGCGAGCCGGCCGATCAGCGCGGTGCCGTGGTCGATGCGCAGCAGGTCGTCGAAGACCTCGGGGTTGCGCCCGTAGTGGTCCTCCATCTCCCGCAGTTCACTGGCCTGGCGGTGCACGATCGCCTGGACGCGGCGGGCGACGCTGACGAAGGCGCGCTGGGCGGAGTCACGCCGGGCCTCCTCGTTGTCGATGACTTCGAGGACCTGGTGGATCTGCTCGCGCAGCGCCTTGGGCAGATGGCGGTTGGCCGCGTCCGCGTCGACGATGTCGCGCATCACCTCGTCGGGTGAATTGCCCACGCGCAGCCGCCGGATGGCGGCGGGCATGACTTCCTTGGTGAGCCGTACCGTCTCGGCGTCGTGCGAGAGGATGCGGTGTTCCAGGTAGGCGATGCGCTGTTCGCACTCGGCGCGCTGGACGCGCGTGGCTCGTCGAGCCCGGTGGAGCGCCACGGTGAGTACGGCGACCACGAGCGTGGCGATCGCGCCGCACACGGCGACTGGTATCCGCGCGGCCGGTGCGACCAGGGCCGACCCGGCGGCGGTCGCGCCGAGGAGCAGGACCACGGGCAGCAGGACTACGCGGACGACGGGTACTTCTCTGTCGGTCGGCGGTGATTCAACACGGACCATCTAAAACCCTCTGGCGGTTGATTCCGGGATGTATGCGCACGTGAGCGGAGACTTAGGAACAAGTGCTCGAATTCATCTCAACTCGACTTCACTGCGCGTGAGCTTAGCCAGATCAGAACAGTGCTTCGGCATATTCACCCAACCCCCTGCGGAAGCCCGCCGAGAGGAATACACTCACCAGTTTTTGCACTGAGCGCTGTGGAACGTGTGCGGGGAGTAGCGACGGCTGGAAATGGCCCTTCCCTGGCTCCCTGACGCATAAGGAAGGGGCCTTTTCGTCACCGAACAAGCCGTTTAAGGGATGAAAGACCCATCGCCTGCCCCCGTCACCGCACAAAACCAGTCAGAGGTACAGGTGACCGAACCGGATCGAAAGGAGCAGATTCCCGGCCGACGGAGGGGTGATGGGAGAAAGGGGCACGCTGACGCGTATGCGGCCCCCCGCCGCCGAAGGGGCCCCTGGGTCAGCGGCGGGCGCCCCCGAGGCGCCCTTCCAGCTGGACGAGCAACTCGCTCAGCCGGGAAGCGAGTTCATCGCGGCCGGGCCGGTCGAGACCGGCCAGCACCGTGCGCTCGTACGCCAGTTGCTCGGGCAGCAGCCGGTCGACCAGGGCCCGCCCCTCATCGGTGAGCCGGACATGGGCCACCCGACGGTCGCGGTCGTCGCCCCGGCGCTCGACCAGGGCACGGTCCTGAAGGGCGCGCAGCCGTTTGGTGACGGCGGCCCCGGAGGAGAAGGTCTCGCGGGCCAGCTCGCCGGGGGTCAGCTCCCGGTCCGTCCGGCGTACGGCGCCGAGGAGGTCGAATTCGGCGCGGGTCAGCCCGGCAGAGCGCAGCGGGGCGTCCTCCGCCTGCTGGAGCAGGGCGGCGCAGCGGTTGATCCGGCCGATGATCTCCATCGGCCCGGTGTCGAGCTCGGGGTTGACGGTCTGCCACTGCCGGACCACCGAGGCAACGATGTCGTCGGTCACTCCGCTCCGATCGAAGGGGCGTGGGCCGCGGGCCCGCGCCGTGGTGCTGTCGCGGCGAGCGTACGGTGTCCGGCCTGCTCGGCCGCGAGAAGACGCTGCTCGGGCAGGGCGCGCTGCCACCATTCGCCCGCGGCGGTGTCACCCGCCTCGCGCAGTTCGACGAGGCTCGCGGTGAGCGCCCGGCGGGCCCGGTCCCGCTCGGTGGGCGCGGCCGCGGGGTCGGCGACGGTCCGTTCCGCGGCGGCGCGGGCCCGGCCGGTGGCGTCGAGTGCCTGCTCGACCCGGCCTGCCGCCCGCCGGTTGGTGACGAGCGTCGCCGCCAGGAAGCCGGTGGCCGCGCCGAGGACGGTGTCGACGACCCGGTCGCCGATCAGCTCCCCGGCCGGGTGGGCGCCGCCGAACTCCAGGACCAGCAGGGCCATCGGGGTCACCGCGACGGAGCCCAGCCAGTAGTTGCGGGTGATGAGGGCCTCGGCGGCGAAGCCGAAGAAGAGGCAGCAGCAGACGAGGGCGAGCGGGCTGATCCGCGAGACCGGCAGGACGGCGGCGAAGACGAGCACGCCCAGGAGGTTGCCGAGGGTGCGCTGGAGGGTGCGGTTCCACGACAGGGTGAGGTTGGCCTGATGGAGGGAGGCGGCGGTGACGATCGCCCAGTAGGGGCGGCCGACGCCGAGCGCGGCGCAGAGGTACCCGGCGAGTGCGCAGCCGATCAGGGTGCGGACGGCGACCGGCAGCAGCGGGGAACCGGGGCCGAGGCGGCGCAGCAGGGCGCGGCGGGCGGCACGGCGGCCTTCGCGGGCCCGCAGGACGGCGCGTTCGGCGTCGATCCCGTAGAGCTCGTCGGCGGTTCCGGGTGCCGACGGCGGGGTGGGCACGGCCCCCCGGCCCCGGGTCAGGGCGGCCCAGGCGCGCAGCCGCTCCGGATCCGCCGCCCCCATGCCGGGGCCCGGGGCCACGAAGGCCGCTTCGGCGTGCACCACCAGACGTTCCAGCGACCGGCGTACGGGGGTGGGGCGCCCGGAGGCGAGCAGGCACTGCCAGGCGGCATGCACGGCGGCGGCCGCGGCGTTGCGGTGACGCGAGGCGGGGCCGGTGGCGTTGTCGCCACGCGGGCCCGGGTCGGCGGCGTTCCGGGTTCGCGAGCCCGGGTCCTCAGCACAGACCGCCGCGGCCTCCAGGGCGCGGGCGACGGCCCGGCGTTCGGGCCCTTCGCGGCGGACCAGGGCGGGCGCGAGGGCGACCAGCCAGGCGAACGCGCCCGCGCCGAGGGTCAGGGCGAGGTGGCCGGGGATCCGGCCGAGGTGTTGCGGGGCAAAGAGCGCGGCCGAGCTGACGAAGGTGAAGATCACATGGCCGGGCGGTCCGATCCGGGTGGCGTCGCACAGCACCTTCTGCACGGCGGCAAGCAGCGCACCGACCGCGATGAGCACGGCGGTCGAGCCGGTGAGCGACGCGGTGACCAGGGAGACGGCGAGCCCGGCGGCCATGCCGAGCACCACACCCGCGACGGCCCGCGCCCGCCGGGCGTACGGCAGGCCGTGGCCGTAGAGCGCGCACAGCGACCCGGCCATGGTGTAGACGATCAGGTCCAGCCGGCCGATGGCGAGGAGCGTCAGATGGGGTACGGCAGAGGCGACGACCACGCTGAGGGCGGGCTTGAACCAGGTGTCCGAGGGCCGCGAGAGCCGGAGGGCCGAGGCCGACGGGAGACCGCGGACGGCCGACGGGAGCCTGCGGACGGAGGGCCGCCCGGGGCGGACAGGTGTATCACTCACGCATATACGTTAACAGGTATTACACCCGTAAACTATGTGACCTCTGTTCGAGCGGCGGCGACTCGGGCACACTGTCCCGCGGACAGCGCGACCCATATTCTTTGAATCTTCATGCACCCACTACGATGACGGGCGATGACCAGGGTGAGCACGCGGACCGACCGGCAGCGGTACCGCTCCCGCGCGCCGTACGCCCTGGGCTGGGTCCTCTTCCTGCTGGCCATGCTCTTCTGCTGCTCGGCCACCACGTCGTCCGCCGCCGTACCGGTCGCGGCGGGCCAGGCCGAAGCAACCGCCGTCCGCGCGTTCACCCCGACACCCGACGCGGCCTTCGAACCGGCCGTGCTGGCGTCGCCGGCGGACCGTGGTCTCGGGACGTCGTGCCACGGGGGCTCGACGCACACGGTGGCCGTGGTGCTTCCGATGCCGTCCGCCCCCGCGGCCGTGCCCTCGCCCGTGGCCCTCGTCCCGGCCGCCCCGCACATGGGGGCCGCGGCCATCAGGGGTCCCGCACACGACGGTGTGCCTTCCGTCGATCAACTGCGCCTCCAGGTCCAACGGATCTAGAGGCCGGGTCCGCTCCCCCGCCGCGCCCCGGCGCCGGTTCACCGGGAGCGGCTTCTCGTATGCACCGCATCCCCTACCCCCTCATGCACAGACCCCTTGTGCATCGGTTGAACGACGAGGACTTCTCATGGCTTCCGCCAAGAACCAGAACAACCCGGCAGCAGCGCGTCGCGCCAAGCTCGAGGAGGCGCGCCGCAAGGAGCGCGCCCGGGAGCGCCGGGTCCGCATGATCACCATCGGGGCTTCGGTGGCCGTGGTCGCCGCCCTGGTCGCCGGAGGCGGCTACCTGATGGTGCAGGCCAACGAGAAGGAGAAGAAGGACGAGCAGGCCAAGACCTCGCCCGTCACCGGTGAGCGCAGCTGGGACAAGCTGACGCAGGAGCACGTGGCGAACAAGGTCGACTACCCGATGAACCCGCCCGTCGGGGGTGACCACAACCAGGTCTGGATGAACTGCAACGCGGACGTCTACACCCAGGAGATACCGAAGGAGAACGCCGTGCACTCGCTGGAGCACGGCGCGGTCTGGGTGACGTACAACGACAAGGCCTCGGACGCGGACATCGAGGCGCTGACCAAGAAGGTCAAGTCGACCCCGTACTCCCTGATGAGCCCGGTCAAGGACCAGAAGGACCCGCTGATGCTCAGCGCCTGGGGCAAGCAGGTCACGGTCAAGGACGCCTCGGACGACCGGGTCGACCAGTTCTTCACCAAGTACGTGCAGGGCCCGCAGACTCCCGAGCCGGGGGCCGCCTGCACCGGCGGGCTGGACAAGTGACCGCGCTCGCACCCGCCCGCTCCACCCGCCGGCTGGTCCTCGCGGGAGCCTCGGTGCTGCTCGTCGCGCTGGGGCTGGTGGCGCTGATGGTCGTCCGCCCCTCCGCGGCCTCGCCGTCGGGGGCGTCGTCGCAGTCCGCTCCGGCGGAGGACTCCGTGGACGCGGGCTTCGCCCGGGACATGGCGATCCACCACCAGCAGGCGGTCGAGATGTCGTTCATCGTGCGGGACCGCACCGACGACGAGGACGTACGGCGGCTCGCGTACGACATCATCAACACCCAGGCCAATCAGCGCGGCATGATGCTGGGCTGGCTGGAGATGTGGGGGCTGGCCAAGAGCGCGGCCGGGCCGCCGATGAAGTGGATGGGGCACACCTTCACGCCGACCGACGACGGTTCGCTGATGCCGGGCATGGCGACCGACGCGGAACTGGCGGCGCTCACGGCCGCGAAGGACGAGAAGGCCGAGATCCTGTTCCTGCGGCTGATGACCGTGCACCACCGTGCGGGCGCCGACATGGCGCAGGCCGCCGCCGGTGCGGCGAGGACGGACGCCATCCGGAACCTGGCGGAGGGCATGGTCCGGGGCCAGCAGTCGGAGATCGGACTGATGGCGGACATGCTGAAGGACCGGGGCGCCAAGCCCTGATGACGAGGGGTGGTTCCGGCCGGACGGCCGGAACCACCCCTTCTCGTACCGCTCGCGCGGCGCCCCGCATCACATAGGCTCGGCGACAATATGAAGAGCATCCTCACTCCGCTGGGGCCCAAGGCCGACAAGGACACCGTGCGACGGCACAATCTGAGCCTGGTACTGCGTGCCGTGCGGGACGAGGGCGAGCGCGGCGACGCCACGCGCGCCGGAGTGGCCGCCCGGGTCGGGCTGACCCGGGCCGCGGTGTCCTCGCTCGTCGAGCAGCTGATGGACAGCGGGTTCCTCACCGAGTCGGGCAAGACGTTCAGCGGCCAGGCCGGCCGCCCCGGCACCGCGCTCAAGGTGGCCCGCACCGGTCCGGCCGGGCTCGGTGTGGAGATCAACATCGATTACGTCTCGGTGTGCGTGGTGGATCTGGCGGGCACCGGCCGGGTCCGGCAGACCGAACACCTCGACAACCGGGGTGCGCCCGCCGAGGAGGCGCTGGCGCGGGCGGCCCGGCTCGCGGCGCGGACCCTGGAGTCGGCGTACGAACAGGAGTTGCGCCCGGTGGGCGCGGCGCTGGCGCTGCCGGGTCTCGTCTCCGGCGGGTCGGTGCGGCAGGCCCCCAACCTCGGCTGGAACGAGGTCCCGGCGCAGGAGCTGTTCGCCGACGCGCTGGCCGCCCTGCGCCCCGGCCACCCGGCGCTGCCGGTCGCCTCGGAGAACGAGGCCAATCTCGCGGCCTTGGCCGAGCTGTGGTTCGGCGGGCTCGGGGACGTCCGCAGCTTCCTCTATCTGACCGGGGAGATCGGGGTCGGCGGGGCGCTCGTCCTGAACGGCGAACTGCTGCGCGGGGCGCACGGTTTCGCCGGGGAGATCGGCCATGTGGTGGTGGATCCGGCGGGCCCGGAGTGCCGGTGCGGGTCGCGGGGGTGTCTGGAGCAGTACGCCGGACAGGCGGCGCTGCTGCGGGCGGCCGGGATCGCGGGGATCGGCGGCGCCTCCGGGGTGCTGGAGCTGGAGCGGCGTGCGGCGGCGAAGGACCCGCGCGCGATGGCCGCGATCGCTGAGGCGGGCCGGATGCTGGGCCGGGTGCTGTCGGGGGCGGTGAATCTGGTCGACCCGGACGCGGTGGTGCTCGGCGGCATCTACCGGGGCCTGATGCCGTGGCTGGCGCCGCCCGCCGACGAGGAGCTGACGGGCCGGGTGGTGTCGGGCCTCTGGTCGCCCGGCATCGGCCGACTGCGGGCGTCGTCGGTGGCGGGCGACGCGGCGCGGGGCGCGGCGGCGCTCGTGGTGCAGGACGTGCTGGACGATCCGGTGGCGTACGCGGAGCCGGCGGGCGGGTGAGCGAGGGCCGGAGCCGGGAACGCCCGGCCTCCGCTCAGCCGGTACGTCAGCGGCCCCGGCCCAGCCGGAGTGGCATCCCGTACGTCAGCCTCCCCGGCCCACCCGATGCGCCACCCGGTACGTCAGCGGACGGCGAGCAGGTGGTCCATGGCGAGCTGGTCCAGCGCCTCGAAGGCCATACCGCGTTCCGCCGCCGCGTCCACGTCGAACTCCTCGTACGCCGTGCGGTCGGCGAGCAGCTCGGCCAGGCCGTCCCCCGCGGTCGGGCGCGCCAGTTCGTCCAGGCGTGAGGCCCGCAGCGCGGCCCGCACCTCGGGGTCGGCGCGGAAGGCCGCGGCGCGCTCCTTGAGGATGAGGTAGTTGCGCATACATCCCGCGGCCGAGGCCCAGACGCCGTCGTAGTCCTCGGTGCGCGGGGGCTTGAAGTCGAAGTGGCGCGGGCCTTCGTAGCCGCTCTCCAGCAGGTCGACGAGCCAGAACGCCTGGCGCAGATCGCCCGCGCCGAAGCGCAGGTCCTGGTCGTACTTGATGCCGGACTGGCCGTTGAGGTCGATGTGGAAGAGCTTGTCCGCCCACATGGCCTGGGCGATGCCGTGCGGGAAGTTGAGCCCGGCCATCTGCTCGTGCCCGGTCTCCGGGTTGACGCCGACCAGCTCCGGGCGCTCCAGGCGCTCGATGAAGGCCAGGGCGTGGCCGATGGTGGGCAGCAGGATGTCGCCGCGCGGCTCGTTGGGCTTGGGCTCGATGGCGAAGCGGAGGTCGTAACCCTGCTCGGTGACGTACTCGCCGAGCAGGTCGAAGGCCTCCTTCATCCGGTGCAGGGCGAGGCGGACGTCCTTCGCCCCGCCGGACTCGGCGCCCTCGCGGCCGCCCCACGCCACGAACGTCTTCGCGCCCAGCTCGACGGCGAGGTCGATGTTGCGCAGGGTCTTGCGGAGCGCGTAGCGGCGTACGTCGCGGTCGTTGGCGGTGAACCCGCCGTCCTTGAAGATGGGGTGCGTGAAGAGGTTCGTCGTCACCATGGGCACGACGAGTCCGCTGCTGTCGACCGCCTGCCGGAAGCGCTTGACGATCCTCTCGCGCTCGGTCTCCGGCACGCCGAAGGGGATCAGGTCGTCGTCGTGGAAGGTCACGCCCCAGGCGCCCAGCTCCGCGAGCCGCTGGACCGACTCGACGGGGTCGATGGCCGCGCGGGTCGCGTCGCCGAAGGGGTCCCGGCCCTGCCAGCCCACGGTCCACAGACCGAAACTGAACTTGTCCTCGGGGGTGGGGGTGAAGCGTTCCGTCATCGTCGTCCGACCGCCTTCGCCTGCCGTCGGGACACCCGGCGGCGAGCCCGGCACCCCTATTTGTTCAGTGTCATGACTAATCAAGCACACCGCGCCTCGGCACGGAACCCCCTTGTCGCCCGGAACGTCGGCGCCCCCCTGTGCAGCGGGCCGCGCATCCCGTAATTTGTTCATGCCGCAGCCGAATGATCAGTGCGTGCCGAGCACCGCGAACCGACCCGCGCCCCGACCGTGACCCACCCCCTGACCAGCCCCGCAGCGCGAAAGAGGCCCTCATGCCGTCACCCGCCGTCGTCATCGGCGTGGACAGTTCGACCCAGTCCACCAAGGCAGCCTTCATCGACGCCGGGACCGGCGAGCAGCTCGCCGTGGGGCGCGCCGCGCATGTGGTCACCGGCGAGGCGGGGGCCCGGGAGACCGATCCGGAGATCTGGTGGCGGGCGCTGTGCGAGGCGGTGGCCGCCGGGCTGAAGGAGTCCGGTCTCCCCGCCCGCGCGGTCACCGGGATCGCGGTGGCCGGGCAGCAGCACGGGCTCGTCGTGCTGGACCGGGCGGGCCGGCCGCTGCGCCCCGCGCTGCTGTGGAACGACACCCGCTCCGCGCCGCAGGCCGCCGCTCTCACGGAGGCGCTCGGCGGGCCGGGGGCCTGGACGGCGCGGACCGGGTCCGTACCGGTGGCGTCCATCACCGCCTCCAAGTGGCAGTGGCTGCGGGAGAACGACCCGGCGAGCGCGGCGGACGCGGCGGGCGTCCGGCTCCCCCACGACTTCCTGACCGAGCGCCTCGCGGGTGTCGCCGCCACCGACCCCGGGGACGCCTCGGGCAGCGGCTGGTACTCCACCGCGACCGGCGCGTACGACCCCGAACTGCTGGACCTCCTCGGCCTCGACGCGGCCCTGCTCCCGGAGGTGGCGCCCACCGGGGCGGCCCGGATCGGCTCGCTCACCGAAGCGGCGGCCGAGGCGCTCGGCCTGTCCGCGGGCATCGCGGTGGCGGCCGGCACCGGCGACAACATGAGCGCCGCCGTGGGCCTCGGTCTCGGCGGCGCGGGGCTGCTGGACCACCCGGCCCTCAGCCTCGGCACCTCCGGCACGGTGTTCGCGGCCTCCCGCACCCGGCCCGCGTCGACCGCGCTCAACGGGTTCGCCGCCGCCGACGGTACGTACCTCCCGCTGGCCTGCACCCTCAACTGCACGCTCGCCGTGGACAAGGTGGCCGCCCTGCTCGGCCTGGACCGCGAGGACGCGGCGCCCGGCGGCGAGGCGGTCCTCCTCCCGTACCTCGACGGCGAACGGACCCCCGACCTGCCGACCGCCTCCGGCCTCCTCACCGGGCTCCGCCACGACACGACCCGGCAGCAACTGCTGGGCGCCGCCTACGAGGGCGCGGCCGTCACCGTACTGCGGGCCATGGACGAGCTGCTGTCCGCCTGCGGCCTCGACCCGGACGCGCCCGAGGTGGCCGGCCGGCCGCTGCGCCTGATCGGCGGCGGGGCGCAGGGGCGGATGTGGGTGGAGACGGTACGCCGCCTCTCGGGCCGCCCGCTCGTCATCCCGGGCAGCGGAGAGCTGGTCGCCCTCGGCGCGGCGGCACTGGCCGCATCGGCTGCGGGCGGGGGTGACCCGGTGGCCGTGGCAGCGGCCTGGCAGAAGTCCGGGACGGACCGTCAACTGCCGCCGGTGGACAGGGACACGGAGACCTGGGAGCGGGTCACGTCGGTCCTGGAGCGGGCGTCGGAGCCGTTGCTGGGCGGCTGAGCCACCGGCGGGAAGTTCGGCCGCTGTGACGCCAGGGCATCAGGGCATCAGGGCAGGCCGACCAGACCCCAGCCGCGACCGGCGGCAGTCGTCGTCACGGCACCCCATTCCCGTACCAGCGCCGTGAAGGCCTCGAAGCTCTCCGGGCGACCCGCCCAGCCTTCGCACTCGGCGGCGAACGGCTCCCTCAGTTCCTCCAGGCGCGGTTCCACCCGTTCCCAGGCCCGCGCCTTGCCCGACAGCACCTCCGGCGGGCAGGCCAGCAGGACGTGCCGATGCCACGGATCGGCGGCAGGCGGGAAGAACCCCTCACCGCCGGCGAAGGCCGGCCCCGCGTCCCGGACCAGACCGTCGAGGAAAGTGTCCATCGGCTCACGCACGGAAGCATCGACGAGCGACCGCATGCCGGCCCATGCGGAGCCCGCGCGGACGTGCGGCATATGGGCGCCGTTGGTGGTGAGGAAGCTGTACTCGGCACACCACGCCGGCTCCGGACCCGGAGGCCGGAGCCGGCCGTCGGCCCGCCCGCGCCCGAGGTCGTACGGCTCCTCGGGGCCCCATGGCCAGGCCATGTCCTCCAGCAGGCCGATCCGGTCCTCGACGGGGACGGCGCCCAACCGCTCCCAGTCCACCATGAACAACGTGAGATCCATCCCCATGGCCGCAGCCTAGGCAGGATCCCGTACGTCGCGAACCGTGCGCCGGACACCCGCCTCGGACCCCGAAGCCCCCGGTTGGGAATACGAACTGATTTTCCATAAGATCCGGCGATGATCACTAGAAAACGGCTGACGACCGGGGTGGGCATAACGCTCGCCACCCTGGCCGCCGGGCTCGGCACCGCGATCCCCGCCGCCGCCGCCGCCGAAGCCCCCGCCGCCCCCTCCCCCAAGGTCGAGCTGGTGCTCGACGTCAGCGGTTCCATGCGCACCCGGGACATCGACGGGCAGTCCCGGATGGCCGCTGCCAAGCAGGCGTTCAACGATGTTCTGGACGCGGTGCCCGAGCAGGTTCAGCTCGGGATCCGGACGCTCGGTGCGGACTACCCGGGTGAGGACCGCAAGGTCGGGTGCAAGGACACCCGGCAGCTCTACCCGGTCGGCCCGCTCGACCGTACGGAGGCCAAGACCGCCGTCGCCACCCTCGCCCCCACCGGGTTCACCCCGATCGGTCCCGCCCTGCTCGGCGCTGCCGACGATCTGGAGGGCGGGGACGGTTCGCGGCGGATCGTGCTCATAACGGACGGCGAGGACACCTGCGGGCCGCTCGACCCGTGCGAGGTGGCCCGGGAGATCGCCGCACGCGGCACCCACCTGGTCGTGGACACGCTCGGCCTGGTGCCCAACGCCAAGATCCGGCAGCAGCTGACCTGCATCGCGGAGGCCACCGGCGGGACGTACACCGCCGTCCAGCACAAGGAAGAACTCTCCGGCCGCGTCAAGCAGTTGGTGGACCGGGCCGCCGAGCCCGTCGTCACTCCGGTGGCGACCGAGGGGGCCGGAAGCTGTTCCGGCGCACCCGAGTTGAAGGCGGGTCTCTACACCGACCGGGCGGAGATCGCCCAGCACCGCTGGTACCGCGTCGACGTGCTGCCCGGTCAGGAGCTGCGCGCCTCGGCGAGCGTCGCGGCCGACCGTGCCGTGGACGACGACTACGGGGTCCTGCTGCGCGCGGTGACCGCGCACGGACGCGAGATCGTCCGGGGTTCCGAAGCCGGGACCGGCCGGACCGATGTGATCTCGTCCGGGCTGCGCTATCCGAAGCCCGAGGCGGAGGACGGTGACGACGGCGACGGCAAGCCCGCCGCCGAGACCGTCTGCCTCCAGCTCGCCCACTCCTTCTCCGCGCCCGCCTCGGTGAAGAAGTCCCCCGGCCTGCCGGTCGAGCTGACCGTGGACCTGGTGGACGGCCCGGACAACGCCTCGGACGTGGCCGCCTTCGGGCTCGGCCGCGGCTGGTGGCTGCTCGGCGTGCTCGTCCTGACCGGACTGGTCGCGGGCCTGCTGACAGGCTGGCTCTCGCGCTGGCGTGTCGCCGTCTGGAGGACGAACTGATGACCAGGACCCTTCGCCGCACCCGCGGGGTACGGCTCGCGCTCACCGGGGCACTGCTCGCCGGGCTGACCCTCCTCACCACGGCTTCCCCGGCGGTGGCGGACGACCCGTCGGCGAGCGCGAGCCCGGCCGGGGACGAGGCCGGGCCCACGGAGGCCGGCACCACGTTCCGTACGGCGACCGCCCTGAAGCAGGGCCAGTCCGGCATCGCCCAGGCCTCCGCCGGCGACTACCTGTACTGGGTGTTCCCGGCCGACGCCGGTCAGCGGCCCACCGTCCGGGCCACGGTCAAGCTGCCCGAGAGCGCCGCCCGGCGCGGTACGTCCGCCTGGCAGGTCGACGTGTACGACGGGCTGCGCCGCCGCCAGGCCTGCATGTACGGGCACCAGACCCGTAAGGCCGCGGCCGACGCGGCCACCGTCGAGCTGTCCTGCGTCCTGCGCCCGGTGCGGTCCTGGTCCGAGCCGTGGGCGAACGACCCGCTGCCCGGCAGCTACTACATCCGCCTCACGGTGGTGGACCTGCCCGCCGCCGACCTGGGACTGCCGGTCGGCGTCCAGGTGAGGACGAGCATCAAGGAGGTGGGCGGATCCCAGGACGGGGACGGCACGCTCTCGGAGCCGTTGGTCCCCGGCGTCTCGGTCGCCTCGACGAACGAGACGGGCGAGACGGGCGAGGCTGATGACGGGGGTGCTTCGGCCGCGCCCCGGACCGTCGCCGCCGGCAAGCCCGAGGACGGCTGGGCCTCCGGCTGGTGGACCGACCGCTGGCTGTGGACCGTGGGCGGTGGGCTGCTCGCCGCGCTGGCGGCCGCGTTCGGCTACTCGCTGACCCGGGGCCGGGGCCGGCCGTCCCACGTTCCGCCCAGCGTCTGACCGTCCCACCGGCCGCTCCCCGAGTGGCGACCTCCGCCGGCCTCGAAGATCCTGGCCCCCGACAGGGGCGGGATCTTCGAGGCCGGGGAGGCACGGCCGGTGTGGCAGTTCTTCGCGGACAACCCGTGGGTGGCGGTCTTCGCCGTCATCACGGTCGGCTCGCTGCTCGGCCTGGTGCGCTTCGGCCCGGTCCGGCTCGGCGCGGCCGGGGTGCTGTTCGTCGGCCTCTTCGTCGGGGCGCTGGACGAGGACATCGCCGCCGCCGTGCCCGCCGGGGTCTCGGCGCTGGGCCTGGCGCTGTACGTGTACACGGTCGGCCTGGAGTCGGGCCCCGCGTTCTTCCGTGAACTGCGCGGCCAGCTCCCGGTGATGGCCGGTGCCGTGGTGGCCCTGGCCGTCACCGCGGCCGTGGTCGGCTTCGTCGGACACAGCGGGTTCGGCATCGACGGGCCGTTCCTCGCGGGCGGCTACGCCGGCATCGGGACCACCACCCCGGGCCTCGCCGCCGCCCAGGACGCCTCCGAGGATCCGACGCAGCCCGCCGTGGGGTACGCCATCGGCTACCCGCTCGCCGTCGTCATCACGATCATGTTCATCTCGGCGATCGCGGCCCGCCGCCGCTGGACCGCCCGCCGCGACCCCGACTCGGGACTGCCGTCCACGCTCGTCACCCGTACGGTCGAGGCGGCCCGGGACATGCGCTGGGCGGATGTGCCGGGCGTCGCCACGCACCGGGTGCTGGCCAGCGAGTACCGCCCGGCCGGCGGCGCCACCCGCGTCGCCCGGCAACTGGACCGCCTCTCCCCCGGCGACCTGGTCGTCCTGGTCGGCGGCGAGGACGACGTACGGGCTGCGACCGACGCGCTCGGCGCCCTCGCCCCGCGCCATCTGCTGGACGACCGCAGCACGGTGGACTACCGCCGGGTCCTGCTCACCAACCCGGAACTCGCCGGGCACACCGTCGCCGAGCTCGAGCTCGGCGAGAAGTACGGGGCTCTCGTCAGCCGCGTGCGGCGCGGCGACTTCGACATGCTCGCCCACGACGATCTGCTGCTCCAGCTCGACGACCGGGTGCGGGTGGTGATGCCGCGCGAGCGGACGAGCGAGGTCACCACGTACCTCGGGGACACCGAGGCGAAGGTGAGCGAGGTCAGCGCGGTCAGCCTGGGCCTGGGGCTCACTCTGGGCTTCCTCATCGGCATCCCCTCCCTCACCCTGGGTTCCACCACGCTCGCCCTGGGCACGGGGGCCGGCCCGCTGGTGATGGGCATGCTCCTCGGCCGGCTCCGGCGCACCGGCCCCCTCGTCTGGACCCTGCCGACCCGGGCCAACCTGACCCTGCGCCAGATCGGGCTGCTGCTCTTCCTCGCGGTCGTGGGGCTCACCTCGGGCTACTCGTTCCGGGAGAACGCCTTCTCGCTGTTCGGGCTGAAGCTGGTGGCGGTGCTGGCGATCGGCGCGGTGGTCAGCTACACCCTGATGGTGCTGGTCGCGAAGGCGCTGGGGCAGAGCCGGGAGCGGACGATGGGACTGCTGTCGGGCTATGTCGGCAACCCGGCGATCGTGGCGTACGCCAACAGCAGGGCGAGCGACAGCCGGATCAACAACGGCTACTCGACGCTCTTCGCGCTCGCCATCCTGGTCAAGATCGTCTGCATCCAGCTGATCGTCGGCCTCTGATCCGCTGCCGTACCGCCCTGCCCTACGCTGGGCCCTTCAGCGGCCGTCGCGGAGGGGCACGGGATGAGCGGGACGACGACGTACGTACGGTTCCAGAGCACCGAGCGCAGCCCTCGGGGCCACTTCCCCGGAATCTTCGCGCTGGCCAACGGCCTGGCCCGGGAGGACCGTCTCACCGAGGAGCAGCGCCGCTTCTGGCGCGCGGGGAACGACTGGTACGACGCCGCGTACACCGACCCCTCGCGGGTCGACCCGGCGGTGTACGACCCCGCCGTGAACCCGGGTGCGGTCGCCTGGTTCAAGGCGACCGCGACCCATCTGCTGGACCGGATCCCGGGCTACCTCGCACTACTGGCCGCGCACGGGGTGCCGTGCGCGCGGCTGGAGTCCGCGGACCCCGGCAGGATCGTGTACGAGGACGACGTCCAGATCGTCGTCGTGCCCCGGCCCGGCAGCGGGCACGCGGCAGGAGCGGACGCCGAAGCGGATGCGGCAGAGCGCGCTCAGGTCAGCCGCACGCTCAGCTGACGGCCCGCTTCCCGGTAGCCCAGCGCCTGCGCGACCCGGCGGGAGGCGGTTGGCCGGGCCCGCCACTGCGGCAGCAGCCCGGCGGTGAGTGCGTGCGCGGTCGCCGCGTGCGCCACCTGTCGGGCCAGGCCCCGGCCCCGCGCGTCCGGCGCGGTCAGCACACAGAGGTGGGCGGTGTCGCGCGGCCAGCGCTCGTGACCGGCGGCGGCCAGCACCTCCGGGCCCTTCCTCACGACGAACACCGGCGAGGTGACGTCCGCAAGACCGCTCTCGCCCGCGTCCGACTGTCCCGCCTCCGCCAACAGCGCGCGCAGGGCCGGGTCTCCGGGAGTCAGGCTCCCGA
This sequence comes from Streptomyces globisporus, assembly GCA_014649555.1. Taxonomy (GTDB): domain Bacteria; phylum Actinomycetota; class Actinomycetes; order Streptomycetales; family Streptomycetaceae; genus Streptomyces; species Streptomyces globisporus. The sequence continues at coordinate 438,480 of BMTG01000002.1, forward strand.
CCGGGTCAGCCGCGGCCGTCGCGACGGGGCGGAGGTCGTCCGGGGCCAGGTAGCCGAGGACGGCGGGGCCGAGCGTGTCGGCCACCGGCAGCAGTCCGGCGACGGTGGCGGGGTCGGTGAGCCCGTCCGTGGTCAGGCCGTCGAGCGCGGACCGTACGGAATCGGCGGCCCGGTCGGTGGGCGCGGTGATCAGCGCGCAGTCCCCGAGGGCCACCACGCCCACCCAGGACGGCGGGGCCAGCGACGACTCCGGTGCGACGAACACCGCCGGGTGACCGGGAGTTCCGAAGGCGGCGGCCGGTTCGGCGGACAGCTCCTGCCACAGTGCACGGGCACGGGCACGGGAGATCAGCGGGGCGGTCGGCATGGCGGGATTCTCGCACGCCGGCGAAACTCTCACCGCACCATTTGTTCGAATCCGTGGGGCCCTCCGAATATGCTCGACAACTCGCTTGCCCCACAAGGCTCATGAAGGTTTCCGGCCACGCCCTGTCGACGCTCTGGTGGAGTGCCGCCCTCGTCCTGTTCGATGGGGATCGAACGGTTGCGCGCCGGCAGTGGCACGCCCAGGGAGCGGAGTTCCTCGATGTCCACCCAGACCGGTCCGGCGCACGACACCCGGCCCCGCGACCACGCGTTCACGCCGGGGCCCAAGGGGCTGCCGCTCGTGGGGAATCTGCCGCAGTTCGGGAAGAACCCGCTGGCCTTCTTCGAACTTCTGCGTGGGCACGGGGACATGGTGCGCTGGCGGTTCGGCCGCAACCGGTGCGTCTTCCTCGCCGACCCCGACTGCATAGGCGAGTTGCTGACCGAGACGGAGCACACCTTCGACCAGCCGAAGCTCGGCATCGCGTTCCGTACGGTGCTGGGCAACGGGATGATCGTGGCGCGCGGCCCGGACTGGCGGCGCAAGCGGTCGCTGGTGCAGCCCTCGGTGCGGCCCAAGCAGGTGAAGTCGTACGCGGCCACGATGGCCGACTGCGCGGTGGAGGTGGCGGACCGCTGGTCGGACGGCCAACGGATCGACGTCAAGCAGGAGATGGCCGCACTGACGCAGAAGATCGCCGTGCGCACGATCTTCGGGGTGGACACCCCGGCGGACTCCGAGGCGATGGGCCGGGCGATGGACGTCGCCCAGATGGAGATCGGGAAGGAGTTCGCCGGGATCGGCGCGCTGCTCCCGGGCTGGGTGCCGACACCGGGCCGGGTGCGCATCAGGAAGGCCGCCGCCGTCATCGACGCCGAGGTGGGCCGGGTCGTCGCCCGGCACCGGGACGGCGAGGAGGAACGCCCGGACCTGCTCAGCCGGTTGCTCGCCGCCGTGGACGAGAGCGGGACGCACCTCACGGACGACGAGATCCGCGACGAGACGGTCACGCTGTACATCGGCGGTCACGAAACGACGAGTACGACGCTGGTGTGGGCGTGGTATCTGCTCGGCCGCAACCCCCGGGTGCACGACGCGCTCGCCGAGGAGCTGGACCGGGTGCTCGGCGACCGGGAGCCCGGCTTCGAGGACTATGCCCGGCTGACGTACACCCAGGCCGTGGTGAAGGAGACCCTGCGGCTGTACCCGGCGGTGTGGCTGATCACCGGGATCGCGAAGGAAGGGGCGACGATCGGGGGCCTGCCGATCGAGGAGGGGACCCGGGTGTGGACCAGCCAGTGGGCCACACAGCGCGACGCACGGTGGTTCCCGGAGCCGGAGGAGTTCCGGCCCGAGCGCTGGGACGCGGAGCACGGCGACGAGATCGCGGAATACGCGTGGTTCCCGTTCGGCGGTGGCCCCCGGGTCTGCATCGGTACGCGCTTCGCGATGGTGGAGGCCGTCCTCCTGCTGGCCGTGCTGGCCCGCCGCTTCACCCTGGACGTCGACCAGAGCGAGATCACGCCGGTGACGGGCCTGACGCTCCAGCCGGACCGGGACGTGACGGCGACGGTCCGGGCACGGTGACGGGACGGCGCCCGGTCCCTGGGGAAGGGATCCGGGCGCCGGGCGCACATCGGCCGGCGCCCGGCTCCGTTTCAGGGAGCCGGGCGCCGGACAGCGTCAGTTCTTCGGCAGCCACTTCTTCCAGACGTCCGGGTGGCGCTCGATCCAGCGCTTCGCCGCCTCCTGGGGAGTGAGCTTCTGCGAGGCGATCATCTCGGACACCTCGTTCTGGTCCTTCTCCGACCAGTGGAACTTCTTCAGGAACGCGGACGCGTCACCGCCGCGCTGGGCGAAGTCCGCGTTGAGGAACTTCTGCAGCGGCGTCGTCGGGTACGCGCAGTCGATGTCCTTCGGGTCCTTGGCCGCGCACTCGTCCGTGTACTCGGGGAGCTTCACCTCGACCATCGGCACCTCGTTGAACAGCCACTGCGGCTGGTACCAGTAGCTGAGGAAGGGCTTCTTCTCCTTGGCGAACTGCTGGATCTGAGTGATCTGGGCCGCCTCGGAGCCGGCGAAGACCACCTTGTAGTCCAGGTCCAGGTTCTTCACCAGGGCCACGTCGTTGGTGACGTAGGACGGCGAGCCGTCCATCAGCTGGCCCTTGCCGCCGCTCTCGGCGGTCTTCAGCTCGTCCGCGTACTTGTTGAGGTTCTTCCAGTCGGTGACGTCCGGGTTCTTGTCTGCCCAGTACTTCGGGACGTACCAGCCGATGTGGCCGGTGACGCCGAGGTCGCCGCCCCGGACGATGGTCTTCTTCTCGTCGATGTACAGCTTCTCCTGGTCCGGGTGGCCCCAGTCCTCCAGGATCGCGTCGACGCGGCCCTGGCTGAGGGCGTCCCAGGCGGGGACCTCGTCGGTCTGGACGAGGTCGACGCGGTAGCCGAGCTTCTCCTTGAGGAGCTGCTCGGCGACGGCGACGTTCGCCTGGGCGCCGACCCAGGACTGGACGGAGAGCGTCACCGTCTTGACCCCGGCGGGGGCGGCGAACGGAGATGCCTGCTTGGTCATGTCGGCGGCGCCGCAGCCCGCCGTGGCGAGCAGGGCGGCTGCCGACGACAGCGCCGTGATCAGGCGTGTACGGGAGCGGTTCATCTCAGCTCTCCTGTCGCTGGCGGCGGGTGGTGGGCTGGGTGACCCGGTCGAGCATCAGGCCGAGGCAGACGATCGCCGCTCCGGCGACGAGGCCGGTGGCCAGATCGCCCTGGGCGAGGCCGAGGACGACCTCGTAGCCGAGGGCGCCGGAGCCGACGAGTCCGCCGATGATGACGACGGCGAGCACCAGCACGACCGCCTGGTTGACGGCGAGCAGCAGGGAGGGCCTGGCCAGCGGGATCTGAACCTGGCGCAGTTGCTGACCCGGGGTCGCGCCGAGCGAGCGGGCGCACTCCATAGCCGCCGGGTCGACGCCACGCAGCCCCTGGGTGGTGATGCGGATGACGGCGGGCAGCGCGTAGACGACCGCGGCAGCGGCGGCGGGGGCGCGGCCGACGCCGAAGAGGGCGACGACGGGGATCAGGTAGACGAACTGCGGCATGGTCTGGAAGACGTCGAGGACCGGTCGCAGCAGCCGTTCCAGGCGTTCGCTGCGGGCCGCGCCGACGGCGACGCCGAAGCCGATGACCAGGGTGACGGCGACGGCGGCGAGCACCTGGCTGAGGGTGTCCATCGAGGGCTCCCAGACGCCGAGTACGCCGATCGCGGCCATGGCGAGGACGGCGGTGGCGGCGGTGCGCCAGGTGCCGATGGTCCAGGCGAGGGCGGCCACGATCAGCAGGACCGACCACCAGGGCAGGCCGGTGAGGCCGCTGCGCAGGGGGTTGAGGACGCCGCTGGTGAAGTGGGAGGCGAGGTCGGCGGTGCCGCCGACGACGGGCACTCCGGTGTAGAGGTGGTCGACCATCCAGTCCTTGGCGGTGTTGACCGGTCCGGCGATGGCGATGGTCAGGTCGTCGGGCCACACCTGGCCGTCGGTGGCCCGTCCGACGACCGCGACGGCCGCGGTGACGGCGGCTGCCAGGGACCAGCCGCGCCAGCCGCGCAGCAGGGCGGGGCCGGTGGGCTCGGCGCCGATGCGGCGTCCCGCCGCCTCGGTCGTACGGTCCAGGACGACGGCCAGCAGCACGATCGGGATGCCCGCGGCGAGTGCGGCGCCGACGTCCACGGAGGACAGCGCCTGGTAGACGCGGTCACCGAGGCCGCCCGCGCCGATCACGGAGGCGATGACGGCCATGGAGAGGGCCATCATGATGGTCTGGTTGAGGCCGAGGAGGAGTTCCTTGCGGGCCAGCGGGAGCCGGGCGCTCAGCAGTCGCTGGCGTCCGGTCGCACCGAGCGAGGTGACGGCCTCCATGACGCCGCTGTCCGCGCCGCGCAGGCCGAGCGCCGTGAGCCGGGCCATCGGCGGAGCCGCGTACACGACGGTCGCGAGGACCGCTCCGGGCACGCCGATGCCGAACACCAGCACCACCGGCAGCAGATAGGCGAACGCGGGCAGCACCTGCATGGTGTCGAGCACCGGGCGCAGAATGCGGAACACACGGTCCGAGAGACCGGCGGCGAGGCCCAGGAGCAGCCCCAGCACGACGGAGGCGAGGACCGCGACGACCATCAGAGCGAGCGTCTGCATGGTCGGCACCCACATGCCGAGCAGCCCGCAGAGCAGGAACGACACACCTGCGGTGAGGGCGAGCCGGATCCCCGCGACGCGCCAGGCGACGGCGGCGGCGAACACGGTGACGCCGGCCCAGCCGAGCGCCAGGAGGACCAGATAGACGCCGCGTACGGAGAGGACGACGGCGTTGCTGATGTGACCGAAGAAGTAGAGGAACAGCGGGTGGCTGTCGCGGTTGGAGACGATCCAGTCCGTGACCTCGCCGAGCGGGGCGGAGAGGTCGGCGGTCAGCGCCTCGGGCCAGATCCCGCCGCCCCAGCGGCCGTGCACGACGGGCACGACGACGGCGGCGACGAGCGCGAGCAGCAGGAGCTTCGCGGCGGCGGGGCGGTCGCGGAGGGCGGCCAGCGGCCCCCGGCGCGCGCCCGTTGCGGCGGGGCGGGCCGAGGTGGCCTGTGCGGTGGCCATCAGGCGGTCACCTCGCGGGAGCCGCCCGGTGCGTCGGGGGCTCCGGACGCGGAGGAAGTGGGCGCGGCCGCCGCGCCGGGTTCGGAGGTTCCGGCGACGACGTCGAGCAGGCAGGCGTGGTCGACGACGCCGACGAGGCGGCCGCCGTCCATCACCCGGGCGACGGGGTCGCCGGAGCGGGCGACCGCTTCGATGGCCTCGGAGACGGTGGCTTCGGGGCGTACGGCCGGGCCGCGCTCGCTCTCCCCGGCGAGCGCGGGCCGCATGGCGGTGGCGACGGTGAGGACCTGCTCGCGCGGGACGTCGCGGACGAACTCGCGGACGTAGTCGTCGGCGGGCGAGCCCACGATCTCCTCGGGGGTGCCGAGCTGGACGATGCCGCCGTCACGCATGAGCGCGATCCGGGTGCCCAGGCGCAGGGCCTCGCTGAGGTCGTGGGTGATGAAGACCATGGTGCGGCCCTCCTCGCGGTGCAGCCGGACCACCTCGTCCTGCATCTCGCGGCGGATCAGCGGGTCCAGCGCGCTGAACGGCTCGTCGAAGAGGAGGACGGACGGGTCGACGGCGAGCGCGCGGGCGAGCCCGACGCGCTGCTGCTGGCCACCGGAGAGCTGCGAGGGGCGGCGGTCCTCCAGACCGTCGAGACCGACCTTCGCCACCAACTCCGCTGCCTTGGCGCGGCGTTCGGCCTTGCTCAGGCCCTGGATCTCCAGGCCGTAGGCGACGTTGTCCAACACCGTGCGGTGCGGCAGCAGTCCGAAGTGCTGGAAGACCATCGCGGCCCGGTGGCGGCGCAGTTCGCGCAGCCGGGAGCGGTCCATCGCGAGGACGTCCTCGCCGTCGATGGCCAGGGTGCCGCTGGTGGGCTCGATCAGCCGGGTCAGACAGCGTACGAGGGTCGACTTGCCGGAGCCCGACAGGCCCATGACGACGAACACCTCGCCCTTGCGGACGTCGAAGGAGACGTCACGGACGGCGGCGGTGCAGCCGGTGGCCTCGCGCAGTTCGGCGGGCGGGAGCGCGGCGTGCTCGCTGCCGGGGATCCGGTCGGCCTTGGGTCCGAAGACCTTCCAGAGGTTGCGTACGGAGAACACCGGGCTCTCGGTGGCTCCGGCGTTCCCGGTGGGCTCGGTGGCCTTGAGGGTCTCGGTTCCGGTCATCGGGCATCGCCTCCGGTGCTGGTGCTGGTTCCGGCGGCCGGCGCGGTCCCGCGCGCCTGGTCCGCCAGGAGTTCGGCGCACTTCTCGCCGACCATCAGGACGCCGATCATCGGGTTGACGGCGGGCATGGTCGGGAAGACGGACGCGTCGGCGATCCGGATGCCCTGAAGGCCACGGATGCGCAACTGCGGGTCCACGACGGCCTCGTGGTCGTCGGTGGCGCCCATCCGGCAGGTGCCCGCCGGGTGGTAGACGGTGTGGGCGACCTTGCGGGCGTACTCGCTGATGTCCTCGTCCGATGTGACCTCGGGGCCGGGGCAGACCTCGCGCTTCAGCCAGTGGGCCAGCGGCTCGGTGCGGGCGATCTCCCGGGCGAGCTTGATGCCGTCGACCAGGGTGCGGCCGTCGTAGTCGTCCTCGTCGGTGAAGTAGCGGAAGTCCAGGGCCGGCTTGACCTCGGGGTCGGCGCTCGTGAGGTAGAGGCGGCCCCGGCTGCGCGGCTTGGGGATGTTCGGAGTCATCGACACGCCGTGCTCGGGCTTCTCGTAGCCGAGCCGCTCCGGGTTGTCGGTGAAGGGGATCTGGTAAAAGTGGAACATCAGGTCCGGGCCCCGGGATCCGGGGTCGCGGCGGACGAAGAGTCCCGCGTCGGAGTCCATCGCGGAGTTCTCCGGAATGGGCCCGTCGGTCTCCCAGACGATGACGGACTCGGGGTGGTCGAGCAGGTTCTCGCCGACGCCCGGAAGGTCGTGGCGGACGTCGATGCCCAGCGCGGTCAGGTCCTCGCGGGGGCCGATCCCGGAGTGCATCAGCAGCCGGGGCGTGTCGACCGCGCCCGCGCAGACGATGACCTCGCGGGCGGCGCGCAGCAGGATCTCCTCGCCGTCCTTCGTGCGGACGTGGACGCCGGTGGCGCGGGTGCCGTCGAACTCCAGGCGGTACGCCCAGGTCTCCAGCAGGATGCGAAGGTTGGGGCGGTCGCCGGCCTCGATGTGCGGGTGGAGGTAGGCCACCGACGCGGAGGAGCGCTTGTTGTTCTCGGGGTGGTAGGCGAGGTCGAAGAAGCCGACGCCCTCGTGGAACGGCTTGCTGTTGAAGCTGTCCACGCGCGGGACTCCGGCCGCCTCCTGGGCGGCGTCGACGAAGTCGCGGGCGATGGCGTTGCGGTCCTTCTCGTCGACCGGGACGATGTTGTTGCGCAGCTTGGCGAAGTACGGGTCCATCGCGGCCGCGCCCCAGCCCTCGGCGCCCGCCTCGGCCCACTCGTCCCAGTCGCCGGGCAGCGGCTTGAAGCTGATCAGCGTGTTGTGCGAGGAGCAGCCGCCCAGCACCCGGGCGCGGCTGTGCCGGATGTGGCTGTTGCCGCGCGGCTGTTCGGTGGTCGGGTAGTCGTAGTCGAGGTCGCCGCCGAGGAGGCCGAGCCAGCGGCGCAGGGTCAGCACGTCGTCGCGGTCGATGTCGGTGGGGCCGCCCTCGATGACCGTGACGGTCACGTCCGGGTCCTCGGTGAGCCGGGAGGCGATGACCGATCCGGCGGTGCCGCCGCCGACGATCACGTAGTCGGCCACGGGTCCTTCGGGGTCGGGGACGGCGGTGCTGCGGGGGGTGGAAGGCATCGGTCACTGCTCCTTCTGCAAGGTTCGTGCGTGTACGTGGTGCTGCGAACAGCCGGGCGGGGCCCCTGGCTCGAGTCGTTTCGGGACCCCCGCAGGCGTCAGCCGGCGAACCAGCGCTGGGGGCGCGGGTTGAGGTTCTGGTAGATGTGCTTGGACTCGCGGTACTCGGCGAGGCCGGTCGGGCCGAGCTCCCGTCCGGTGCCGGACTTCCCGAAGCCGCCCCACTCGGCCTGCGGGAGGTAGGGGTGGTAGTCGTTGATCCAGACGGTGCCGTGGCGCAGCCGTCCGGCGACCCGGCGGGCGCGGCCGGCGTCGGTCGTCCAGACAGCGCCCGCGAGCCCGTAGTCGGTGTCGTTGGCCAGCGTGATGGCCTCTTCCTCGGTGCGGAAGGTCTCGACGGTGAGAATCGGGCCGAAGGTCTCCTCGCGGACCACCGTCATCTCGCGGTTGCAGCCGTCGAGGACGGTCGGCCGGTAGAAGTAGCCGCCCTCGGGGCGTACGTCGCTGGGCTTGGGGCGTTCGCCGCCGGCCCGGACGATCGCGCCCTCCTCGCGGGCGGAGGCGACGTACGCCTCGACCTTGGCGAGCTGCTGGGCGGAGACGAGGGGGCCGCACTCGACGCCGTCGAGGGTGCCCCGGCCGAGGCGGATGGCGTCGGCGCGGCGGGCCAGCTCGGTGACGAAGCGCTCGCTGATGGAGTCCTGGATGATCAGGCGGGCCCCGGCGGAGCAGACCTGGCCGCTGTGGAAGAACGCGGCGTTCAGGGCCTGGTCGACGGCGGTGTCGAAGCCTTCGTCGGTGGCGCAGGCGTCGGCGAAGACCACGTTGGGGTTCTTGCCGCCGAGCTCCAGGGCCACCTTCTTCACGGTCGGCGCGGCGGCCTGGGCCACCTTCGTGCCGCTGGCGAGGCCGCCGGTGAAGGAGACCAGGTCGACGTCCGGGTGCTCGGAGAGCCGGGCGCCCACCGGGTCGCCCGCGCCGGTGACGAGGTTGGCGGCCCCGTCGGGGAGCCCGGCCTCGGCGAGCAGCTTGATCAGGTGGACGGTGGAGAGCGGAGTGACCTCGCTGGGCTTGAGCACGAAGGTGTTGCCCGCGGCGAGGGCCGGGGCGATCTTCCAGCTGGCCTGGAGGAGGGGGTAGTTCCAGGGCGCGATGAGGGCGCACACGCCGACGGGCTCGTGGACGACGATGCTGTGGACGTCGGGGTCACCCGCGTCGACGACCCGGCCGCCGCTCTCGTTCATGACGAGGTCGGCGAAGTAGCGGAAGGCGTTGGTGACGTCGTCGACGTCGACCCGGCCCTCCTCCAGGGTCTTGCCGGTGTCGCGGCTCTCGGTGATCGCGATCTCCTCGCGGTCCCGCTGGAGCAGCTCGGCGACCCGGCGCAGCAGCGCGGCCCGCTCGGCGACGGGCCGGTGCGGCCAGGGGCCGTCGTCGAAGGCGCGCCGGGCCGCCGCGATCGCCGCGTCGGTGTCCGCCACGCCGCCCTCCGCGACGACGGCCAGGACCGTGGCGTCGGCAGGATCGAGGACCTCGCGGGTCGCGCCGGATCCGGCGGCCCGCCAGACGCCGTCGATGTGGATGGTGCTGAGCGCCGACATGTCGTTTTTAGCCTTCCGTGCCTGAAATGCCCCCTCCGGTTTCGGCCAGGGCGTACGCATGGCGGGCCGACATCCGGCGCACCAGCGGCCTGGACCCCTCCCCAGTCCGGCGGAATGTATGCCGAGAATTTCACGCAGAGTGATGCGCCTCACGCGTGACGACCTCGGCAGGGCGCTTCCCGGGGCCCCTCGCGAACGGCCCGGTGCTGGTCAGACCGGTGATCCCGGGGACGCCAGCCGGTGGGCCGCGCGCTCCCACACCTCCGGCCCCTCCCCCTCGACGGCGGCGGCGAACCGCTCCGGACGTGCGAGGAGCCTGCGGTGGCCGGGGTGGAGCGCGGTGTGCGCCAGCAGCCAGCCCGCCAGCAGATGCGGGTCCCCCGGGGTGGCCGCCCCTTGCTCCCGGTACGCCTCCCGTGCCGATGCGGCCTCACCGTGGACCAACAGGACGTCGGCCTGGCCCGGTGCGGTGTCCGCCGCCGGGTCCGCCGCGGCGTCCGGGCGGAGGTAGAGCGCGCCCCGTACGTCACGCCAGTGGGTGCGCTCCGCGGCCGGGACGAGCCGGGGCTGCCGGGGAGGCGGGAGCGGCGTCCCGGAGCGCACCGCCGCCGCAAGACCGGCGCGCTCCTCGTCCGCGCACCGCAGATGGCGCAGCCGCCACTCGGCCCGGTGTCCGGCCGCCGCCGCACGGGCCCGCGCCACGGCCTGCCCGTCCACCGGCTCGCGCAGCCAGCCGTCGACGGTGCGGGTGAGGCCGGCGACCAGTCGGCGGCCGGGTCCGGTGAGCGACGCGCGGGTCGCGAGGGTCCGCAGGACCGTACGGGTCTGGATGCGGCGGAGCGCGAACCGGAAGGGCGCCAGGTCCAGCGGATCGGCGGCCCGGTCCCCGATCCGGTCCCGCCAGAATCCGGCGACGCCGACGAAGGCGTACGCCCCGTGCAGCAGGCCCGGCAGATGGCGCGGGTCCGGGCGCCACGGGGCGTAGTGCTCCTCCGTGCGGTCCTCGTCGAGCATCGCGAAGAGGTGGAGCAGCGCGCCGAGTTTGCTGTGCTGGAACTCGTGGACCATCGTCTCGGCGAGGGCCGCCCCGTTCGGCGGCTCGGCCACGACCATGGAGCCGAACGCGTCCGCGGTGGAGGCGCTGAGCCCCTCGACGGGGCCGCCCGGCAACCGCCCGGGCCAGGGCACGATGCGCCTGATCTCCTCGGGGCGGAGCGTGCCGGGGCCGGAGTCTCCGGATCCAGGCGGGGCAACGGAGCCGGCGGGAGAGGCCGGTCCGGGATCGAGCAGCGTGACCGCTTCGGCGAACAGCCTCTGCCAGGTGGCGAGTTCGCGCGGGGCGAGCCGACGGGGCGGGATCGGACGGTCGAGGTCGCGGTAGGGATCGGTGTCGTCGAGGGCGACCTCGGGACCGCCCTGCCGGACCGGCAGCCGGTGCGTCGGCCACCACACGGCACTCTGCGCCGCGGTGAGCGGGCGCAGGGTCAGGACGGCCGCCCCGGTGCCCGGTACGGCAGCGGTGAGCAGCAACTCCCCTTCACGCACCCGTGCGTGGACCGGCTGGAAGCCCAGCAGCGGGATGCCCGGCAGCCGGGCGAGGCCGAGCGTCGGCAGGGGTATCGCGCCTTCCCTGGCGGGCACGACGAGATCGGCGTCCGTCCCGGAGCGCACTGCGGCCACCAGGGCGACGGCGGCCAGGTGCCCGGTGTCCACCCAGAGGGGCGGGCCGACGGAGGCGCCGTGCAGACGTCGCAGGGTGTGGGCGAGCCAGCTTCCCACCTCCGGGCTGAGCAGCAACTCCTCGGCACAGCCCGGCCGCCTCTCCTCGGCCTGTTCCACGGTCTCCCAGATGGCGCCGAGGTCGGCGGGGCCGAGCAGGGTGGGCCGCTCCTCCAGTCGGCTCAGCAACTCGCCGATCAGGAGGAGGCGTCGGGACCTCTCCCCCTGTGCGAGGAAGCCGACGGCCTCCATCGAACCGCCGCCCGTGGCCAGTTCGTCGAACCATCGGCCGGGCATCCGTAGGGGTGCGCGCACCCGCTCTCCTCCGTGGTGTTCCCGACGCGACCCGTGGAACCCCGCTCCTGGGAAGGGCCGCACAGCGCTCAGTCGGCGCGAGCGTTGGGCGGGCCGTCGTTGGACAGCGTGCTGGTACGCGCTCTTCGGATCTCCTCCAGCAGACGCTGTCCGGGCGCGGGAGCGAGGTCGCGCACGGCGGCGACTCCCACCTCCGCGAGGTCCGCGACATCGGACTCCAGATAGTCGGCCGGATCACCGACCGATGGCGTCTGCTGCAAGGCCTGTTCCCCCTTTTCGATCCGGCGGCACACGATGCCACCCGTCCCTTCCCATCATGACGAATGGGTTGCCTTCCGGAAACCCGTGCGATCACGCGGGGCGATCAGGGAGCCGGTCGGTTCTCGGCCAGGAACTCCCTCAGGGCTTCTTCCAGTTCGGCGGCCCGGACCGGGTCGTCGTCGAGCAGGGTGACGGCCCGGTAGAGGTCCCAGGGGCCTTCCGGGCGCCTCCGCAGCGTCCGCAGGATGCCGAGGACGTCCGTACGGGGCACCGCGTGCCGCGGCATCCGGGCCACCAGGACGGGGTCCAGCTCCGCGACCATCGTCTGGCGTTCGTCACGGTCGCTCATCAGCGGATAGGCGAGGAGCGCGTCGACCACCCGGGCAAGCCCGCCGCCCGTCGGGTCCCGCCCGGGGCCACCCGCGTTCCGTGGTGCGGGCGGCCCCGGAGGGGCGGGCAGATGTTCCGCGTGTCCGGGACGGTACAGGTGGAGCGTGGGCACCTGAGTGTGGCGTCCGTCGGCGCGCAGCCGGTCGAACCGGCCCCGGACCGCGGCGAAGAGCGCTTCCGCGTCGGGGGCCGGACCGCCGGGCAGGGCGGCCAGCTCGCGCAGGAGGATGTCCGAGAAGACACCCTGGCCGCCCACCGGGTCGTTCGCCGCACGCTGCCCCCGGTCGGCGGCCAGCAGCACGCTCTGCCGGTGGACCCGCAGGCGCTGCCCGGCGGGGAGGCTCCCGTCCGGGATCGTGACGGCCGGGCGGTGACGCTCCTCGAAGGTCTGGCAGGCGTCGACGACCCAGTTCTGCTCCGCGAAGCCGGGCAGGACGTCACTGCTCAGCCGGCGTCGAGCGGACTCCAGGTCGATGTTGCGCCGGTCGGCGTCCGTGGCGTCGGCACAGTAGAGCCGCAGGTGTTCGTCCCGGTCCAGGACGCCGTGCCCGCCCCACCAGATCCAGAGCACGTCCCCCTGCCGGGCGGGCAGTTCGTGGACCAGGACCCGCCGCAGGGTCTCGTGGTCGGCGTCGCGGTGGCCGGTGACCGCGTCCGCCGTCGCCGCCGTCTCCGCCGGGGCGAGATGCAGCAGGATGTTGGCGTCCGGCACGCCCCTGGACCGCAGCCAGTCCCGGAAGCGCAGGGCGTCGCGGACCGGACCCGGCAGCGTCCAGCGGGAGCCCGCGGCATAGCGCTCGACGCCGACGACGAGCGCCACCACCCGTGCCGGGTCGACGGTGCCCGCGCTCACGGCAGCCGCGGGGACGGCATCGGCGCTCACGGCAGCCGCTCCGCGATGGCGCGGTAGACCGCCGGGTCGCTCCAGTAGGCGCTGTGGGCGACGGGGAACGGCTGCCGGTTGTCCGTCGCGATGTCCTCGGCCCGGCCGGGGAACACCGGTGCGGCGGCGAAGCCGAGCAGATCGCGGCGGTCGTGGATGTTCAGCCAGCCGGGGACGTGGGCGGGCAGCGGCTCCGGGTGGTCGAGGTGGGGCAGCGCCCCCGTCTCGTACAGGAACGGCCCCTGCGAACCCACCGTGACCAGCAGCCGGACTCCGGGCAGCGGGGCCTCGATCAGGGTGTCGAGGGCGATGATCCCGCCGAGGCTGTGGCCGAGGAGGACGACGGGCGGCTCCACGGCGGCGACCAGCTCGCGCAGGGCGGTGCGCAGGGGCCCGCCGCGTACGAGGAACGTGAGCACGTCGCCCGCGGCCGGGTGGGCGGCCCCGGTGAGGGCGCGGCGGCGGCGCACCGCGTAACGGGAGCCGAGCCGCAGCACGGGCCGGCCGATCAGCCGGCCCACCGGCCCCCGGGTGGAGCCGGGCTCGGTGGCGCCGAGCTCCCGGGCGATCCGGTCCACGGCGGCGTCACGGGTGGTGCCGTCGCAGAGGACGGGCGCGTCCTCCGCGAGGGCCGCCCCGATCACGGCGGCGGCCAGCGCACGGGCCAGGAGCTGCGCCAGCTCCTCGCGGTCCAGGGCTTCGGCGGCCGGAGCGAGGAGCGGACTGCGGGCCAGGGCGGCGGCCCGCGCTCCGAGGCCGGGGCCCAGCTCCGGGGCGACGCCCCCGTCCCGGGCGGCCAGGGACGCGAGCCGCTCCCGGAACTCCTCGTCCGGGAAGGCGGTGCCCGGGGGTATCGCCCCCGAGGTACCGCGCGTGGCGGCGAGGGCCAACTCCGCCTCCGGGTCCCGGTACAGGCGTTCCCAGTCGGCGGCCTCGTCGTCCTCCTCGCTGTCCGTGTCCCGTTCGGTGGCCCCGGCCCCGTCCGGCGGAATGCTGGCCCCGCCCGCGGCGAGCCGGGCACCGTACCGCTCGCCCCAGTCGAGCGGCACGACGCGAACGCCCGGGGCGGCCTCGGCGAGCGAGGCCGTGACCCGTGCGTTCAGGGCCTCGGTGTGCGGTGGCCGCACCCCCGTGCCGTGGATGAATATGACCGTCGTCATGCGTCCCCCCGTCCGTGGCATTCCCGCCGGGCGCACCCGTCACACGTTTCCCGTCAGCGGTACCCCGGCCCGGCCCCCGTACCGCTCCGTCGTCTCACAACGGGATCACCGTCGCGTCGTACTCGATGCGCTGGTGCAGCCGGGCCGAGGTCCGCCAGGGGTGCTCCTCCCCCAGAACCCGCGTCAGGCCCTCCACCGCCTGGGTGTTGAGCCGGTCGGCCTCCGTCGAGTGGCCGAGTCCGCGATGGTCCAGGGAGAGGTTCGCGACACAGACGAGGGTGAACGGGTGGTCTTCGCCCACCTCCTCGGTGAGCAGGGGCAGCGTGGCGCTGTCGGCCTCCAGGGCACCGGCGAAGTCGAGCCGGGCGTAGTGGTCGTTGGCCCGGCCCAGTGCGGCGGCCAGGGAGTAGACGTGCCGCTCCCCCAGGTCCGCCCGCAGCCGTTCCCCCGCGACCGTGTCCAGCCGCTCGGCCTCCTCCACCTCGCCCAGGGCCCGCAGGGTGGCTGCCACGTTGACCATGGCGCACAGAGTGTACGGGTGGTGCTCGCCGAAGATGTCCCGGTAGCCGTCGAGGGTCTGCCGGCCGAGGCGGCGGGAGTCCTCCAGCCGGCCCGCGATCCTGCGGTCGACGACGGCGGCGAGGGCAGCCCCCAGGGTCTCCGGGTACTCCGCGCCGTACCGGGTGGTGAAGCGCTCGAGGATCTCCTCGACCAGCTCGGCCGCCCCCTCCAGGAATCCCGCGCGGCGCCGGCAGATCGCGAGGTTCAGCGCGGCACGGATCGTCGCCGCGTTGGTCGGGCCGAAATGGGTCCGGTAGGACTGGTACGTCGACTCCTGCAGGACCCGGGCCCCCAGGAAGTCACCCGCCTCGCGGGTGTCCGCCGCCAGGGCGCTCAGGGTGTTGAGGGTGAGGCCGCTGGTCGGACCGTAGAGCAACTGGCGCTGCCTGACGGTCTCTTCGTCGATCTCCCGCGCCTGCCGGAAGTCGCCGTTGACCCGCAGGGTGATGCCGTAGCTGTGGGCCGCGTTCAGTGTCGTCGGGTCCTCCGGGCCGTAGAGGTCGCCCGACCGCTCGAAGGCCTCGGCGCTCAGTTCGCGGGCGGCGTGGAAATCGCCCCGGTAGCGCAGCGAACCGGCCATCTGGAGCATGGAGTCGATCAGCTCCTCCTCCGGGATCGGCGCGGTGCGCGAGACCTCCATGGCCTGTTCGCTCAGTGCGGCGGCCTCCGCGATCCGGCCGAGGTGATGCAGGTA
The DNA here is from genome assembly GCA_014649555.1 of Streptomyces globisporus. Classification (GTDB taxonomy): domain Bacteria; phylum Actinomycetota; class Actinomycetes; order Streptomycetales; family Streptomycetaceae; genus Streptomyces; species Streptomyces globisporus. The sequence goes on from BMTG01000002.1 coordinate 453,852, forward strand.
GAAGCCGAGCATCTTGGTGATCCGGATGACGTGCAGGTCCTCCTGCGCCGACTGCTCGCTCCAGGCCTCCCACGCCCGCCGCGTCAGGTCCGCGCCCGCCTCGTGCGCGCCCCAGTAGTAGAGGAAGGTGACCATGTCGAACACCAGGTCGCGCACCCAGGCGTCCGAGCTGCTGACCGCGTCGGAGGCGATCATGTGGGGCAGCAGTCCGAGGTAGGCGGGCCACTGCTCCGGCGAGGCGGGCAGGCCCGGCTTGGCGGTGGTCAGGAGCAGGTGGGCGGCGTTGCTCATCCGCTCCCGCTCCTCCGGGTCCAGCCGGGCGACGATCACGTTCTGCATGAGCCGGTGCATCTGGAGCGTGCCGGCCTTGTGATCGAGACGGACCAGCGAGAGCTTGCTCAGGTCGCGGGTGGCGCGGGCGAGCAGCAGCGGGTCGCGGAGCACCGGGTCCAGCTCAGGGGTGATCTGGACGTTGCGGCCGCCGCGGAGCATGTTCAACGGGATGGGCTCGGGCGCCATGCAGGCGCAGATCTGCAGGAGTTGGCGGGCGGCCGGGTTCTCGGCGGAGAGCCTGCCGAGCGAGATGTCCCAGACCGCGGCGACGGGCACGGGGTAGTCCGGGGACGGGGCGAGGTCGAGGATCTCGGGGCGCCGCTCGTCCAGCAGCTGGAGGTACTCGGCCACCGGCATGCCGGTGGCCGCGTGCCAGGCTCCGGCCTGCTCGACGGCCAGCGGCAGATCGCCGAGCGCCTCGGCGAGCCGGCCCGCGTCCTCGGTGCTCAGGCCCCGGGCGCGGCGCTGGAGCAGGGCGATGCTCTCCTCGCGGTCGAAGACGTCGACGCTGAGAGGTGTCGCGACCCGCTCCCACTCCCGGTTGCGCGAGGTGACGATGATCTTCCCCGGGCCGCCGTTGGGGAAGTACGAGCGCACCGCGTCGATGTCCTCGGCATTGTCGAAGACGAGCAGCCAGTTGTCGAAGGGCTTGCCGGTGCGCAGGGCCTCGCGGACGGCGGGCACAGCGGTGTTCGCCTGCGGGCCGACCTCCAGGCCGAGGCCCGCCGCCAGTTCGGCGAGCGCGGCCAGGATCAGGCTCTCCTGTTCGGCGGGGATCCACCAGATGACGTTGTAGTCGCCGCTGTGGCGGTAGACGTACTCCACCGCGATCTGCGATTTGCCCACGCCGCCGAGGCCGTGCAGAGCGTGCGGGAGGACCGCCGTCGTCTCGTCCTCGGCCAGCTGCCGCTCCACGGCGGCGAGGAGGGACTCGCGGCCGGTGAAGTTGGGGTTCTTGGGCGGCACGTTGCCCATGATCTTCGGCTGGCCCGAACGGACGAAGGGTGCGTCCGGCGCTTTGGCTTTCATCTCCTCGCGAGCCCTCCGGGCTGGGTCGTCAGCTGGTACCGAGGTGTCAGCTGCTGTGGGTGTCGTGGGCGGCACGGATCCTCCTGGTGAAACGACGCTGTCCGGTAGCAGCTTTTCCCAATTCGGGATGTCTTTCATCGGTTTCGCACGCGTCTCACCCGGCCGGGCAGGGGGGTCGGCCGGCGGGCCCGTCAGACGGGTGGCCACCCGGGCGGCCCGTCCGGCGTACGGCCCCGCCAGCGCCCGGAGGACCGCCAGTTCGATCCTGAGCCAGGGGCGGGCGCCGGGCTCCGTACCGGGCAGGGCGGTGCGTACCGGGTCGTGGAGCGCGGCGCGGAGCCGTGCGCCGTGGCCCTGCCCCGTCCGCAGCTCCGCCAGGAGGTTGACCGTACGGGCGAGTTGGGTCCGGGTGCTGACGGCGAGGAGTGCTTCGCGTACGCCGCCGGCGAAGTCCGGACCGTCCTGCGTACCGGTGTCCCAGTCGATCAGCCCGCCCATCATGACCTCGGCGAGGTGCTCCGGACCGGCCTCCGGCAGGGCCAGGTCGCGCAGCTCCTCGATGACGGCGAAGTCCATCGGGGCGAGGGCCAGCAGCCCGGCGAGCTGCCGGGCCAACGGGCTGGCCAGCGAGCGGAACCTGCGTACGGCGGCGGCCGCCGCACGGGGGCCGTCGACGACCGGGCGGCGCAGCCCGGGGGCGGAGGCGCCCTTGGCCATGGCGCCCGCCAGGACGACCGGCAGCATCCGTCGCACCCCGCGTTCGCCGGTCACCAGGTCCGCCCAGGCGCGGAAGGAGCCGGCGCGCACGCTGAGCACCGGTACGGGCACGGTCTCGTCGTCCGGTTCGGGCAGCGGCCGGACGGGGTCGTGGGCACCGAGGGGCGGACGGCAGTGGAAGCGCCGGTTCGGCGCGCCGAACCCTCCGGCGTCCAGTTGGGCGCGGAACGGGAACAGCGAGGAGCGGTGGCGCAGATAGGGCGGCAGGAGGTGGACGAGCGCGGTGGGCCCGCCCGAGGCGAGCCGTTCCAGTAACCGGTCGGCTCCGGCACCCGCCCAGCCGGGGGCGAGTCCGTCCGTGACGACGAGGAAGAGCCTGGAGCTGCGGCCGTCGATCAGTTCGGCGGGGTCGCCGTCACGCCCGCCGGGCCAGCGCAGCGCGGGTTCGCCGGCTCCTGGCGGGAGCGTCACCCCGACCGTGCGGACATCCCGGAAGGCCCCGCTGTGGGCGGCCTCGTCGGCGATCTGCCGGACGGTGCCCCGCCACGGCGGCATGGTGGGGGCGCGGTCGACGAGAAGGACCAGGTCGAAGGCGCGCTCGCGGTCGGGGAGGAAGTAGGGAACCCACAGCCCGTCGGTGAGCCCGTGCTCGGCGGTGCTCTCCTCGTCGAGCGCGCTCCGGCCACCGGTGGGCACTCTGCGGCCCAGCCCGCGCAGGGACCGGGCCAGCGGTGACGGGCCCCTGCGCACGGTGCGGGGTCCGCGCCCGGGCAGCCGGGCGGGGCCGGTGCGGGTGCGCTCCACGGAGGTCAGGACCTCCCGTTCGTACGCCGGTGCCCCCGGCAGCCCGGTGACCCCGGGCACGACGTCGGGCTCGGGCCGGGTGGGCGGGTCGGGAACCGCTTCGAGCAGGGGTCCGGGCGTGTCGGGGAGCTCTTCGGCGTGGGGCGGTTCGTCCGGCGCGGGCCCGGTGGCGCGGTCGGCGCCGATCCGGGCGGCGGCGAGCCATGCGGCGTCCGCGAGCCCCGTCCAGTCGGCCCCGCCCTGGTCGTACGGGCTGTCGTCCTCGGACCGGACGCCGGTGGCACGATCGGGGGAGGCGGCCGGCGCGGACGCGGCGTCCGGAGCGCGCTCCCTGGGCAAGCCGTTCATCAGCGGCCCTTCGAGAGGTCTCGGAGGAGCATCTCGAGGAGTTTACGCCCGTCGGCATCCGCTTGAAAACCGCCCGCGGTGGTCAGCTGGACGGCGTTGAGCAACTGGTCGATCGACTGGGTGCCGCCGCCGCGCAACCGGTTCTCGAACTCGTCCACCAGCGCCTCGACGCCCTCCGGGCGCTGTCGCAGATGACTGACGACGATCCCGATCAGCTGCTCGCGGCCCGGCGGCTCCATCTCCAGCGGCAGGCAGCGGCGGCGGAAAGCGGCGGGGAACTCCCGTTCGCCGTTGCTGGTGATGACCACGACGGGGAACTGCGCGCACTCGACCCGGCCGCCCTCGACGCTCGCCGTGCCGCGCGGGTCGTCGGTGAACACGGTCGCCGACTCCTCGTTGCTGCGGACGAGTTCGGGGATCTCGTAGCTGCCGTTCTCCAGGACGTGCAGGAGGTCGTTGGGCAGGTCGATGTCGCTCTTGTCCAGCTCGTCGACGAGGAGCACCCGGGGGCGCTCGTAGGGGAGCAGCGCGGTGCCGAGCGGGCCGAGGGTGACGAAGTCGCCGAGCGCGGGCGGTTTTTCACCGGACACCGGGTCGGCGCCGGGCGGGTTTCCGGTGTCGCCGGCCCGCCAGGCCGCGATGGCCTGGGCACGGCCGATCGCGTCGTACGCGTACAGGCCGTCCTTGAGCGTGCTGCGGCTGACGACGCTCCACGCCAGGACCCGGCCGAGCCCCAGCTCACGGGCGATCAGATAGGCGAGGGTGGACTTGCCGACGCCCGGCGGGCCGGTGATGAGCAGCGGGCGGCGCAGCAGCAGGGCCGCGTTGACCGCGTCGATCTCCTCACGGCGCAGTTGCGGGCCGTCCTGGACCCGGCCGAGGCGGCGTTCGGCGGCTCGGTCGTCGTCGGGCGGGGGCGATTGGAGGGGCCCGCCGGGGAAGGTGCGCCAGGGCGGCGGCGCGGGCAGCTCCGGCGGCTCGCCTCCGGGCGCCTTGCCGGTCGCGTGGAAGACCCACCACGGGGGCGGCGGCGACGGTGGGGCGGCAGAGGTCTCTCCGGTCATGCCGACAGCAACTCCTCACGATCGACCAGTCGGTGAGGATCGTCCCAGAGAAAGGCGATGTGCCGGCCCAGCCACAGCGGACCGTCCTCCTCGATCTCCGCTCCGACCCTCAACCTGTTCACCGTTTCGGGCAGTTGTGCGTACGAGTGGCCCAGGAGCAGCGTGAGGAGCTCGCTGGACTGCGACGTGCTCTTCAGCCTGCGGTCCCAGGCGGCGAGGCCGATGCCCTCGACGACGGCGGCCTGGAGTGCCTCCAGTCCGTACCCCTGGACGGCGGGCTCGTCCAGGATGACCGCGGTGAGTGACTCGTCGCCCGCGAGCTGCGCCCGCCAGCGTTCGAATCCGCCCCGGTCAGCCGCCTTCCACCGGTGGGCGGCCGGGGCGGGCGCGGTCCGCAGCCGGTCCCAGCGGGCCTGCCAGCGGCGCAGTTGCCCGGCGTCGCCGCGCATCCGGTCCAGGCTGCGCAGATGGACCCGGTAGCGCATCCCGATCGGCCACGACCTCGGGGTTCGGGTACCCAGCTCCAGGCGGGCCATGTCGTGGTTGAGCAGGTCGAAGGGCAGGAGGAACTCGACGTGGACCGGGCCCGCGCCCGCCGCGGTGCGCTCGGCCCACAATGACTCGCCCCGGTCGACAGCGCGTTCGACCGCGGTGGCCAGGGTCTCCAGGGTGGCGGTCTCCACGGAGCCCGGCTCCGGCCGCCAGAAGCCGGGGACCTTGTTGATCCAGTGCCGGACGAAGACGTCCGGTGAACCGTCCCGGGCCGGGTCGACCATCACGACGAGGCAGCGGGGCACGGTCGGGTCGGGGGCGGCGGGGTGCTTCAGGCGCTCCCGGCAGCCGGCGAGCGCATCGGCCGCCCCGGGGACGGGCGCGCGGGCGTCGTCGGCCGGCGCGGTGGGGTCTCCCGCGGCCCACCGGTCCGACCACACCCGCAGCGGTGTACCGCACTTCGCCGAGAGGGCCGCGGCCACCTCGACCAGCACGACGGCGGCCGGAAGACCGTCGGCGCACGCGGTCATGTCCAGTGCGTGGTCGAAGAGTTCGGCCGGTGTCCCGTGGTCGGGCAGTTCCCCGGGCAGTTCCTCGGCGAGGAGGGCACGCAGCCGTCCGGCGTCGATGTCCGCCGTCTCACCGAGCAGCCGGCGCGCCTGGCGGGCGACGTCATCGGCGAAGACGGGCGCGGGCCAGGCGCCCGGCCGCTCACCGTCGGTCCGGATGCCCGCCTCGGCGGCGATCCGGTCGGCGTCGTCCTTGCCGGAGACGGCGCGGACCGCGTAGATCAGCGCCTCGGGGCCGCCGGGGCGGTGGATCACCTTGCGGACCACATGCGTCATGTCGATGCGGGGGGTGGTGTCCGGGTAGGTGAGTTCGATGTCGAGCCGGTACGCCACCACGTCCACGAACTCGAAGCGCTGACTGCGGTCCTTGACGCAGTCGAGCAGAGTCAGCGCATCGACCAGGATCTGCACCAGGTCAGGTCCCGGGCGCCCGTGCGGGACAGCGTTCATCGCCGACCATCCCCCCGCCGAGTCGGTCCAACTCACATGGCTGAACGCGAAGTTACCACGGTTGAATCTTCGGCAACCAGGATCTTGCAGGGCCCCGCCGGTCGCGCCGTCAGCCCAGGAGGACGGGGAAGGCGGCCATGTCGTTCTGCGTCATCACGGGAAGTTTGGTGATCTCCTCGTCCGGGACGGCGAGGCGGAGTCCGGGGAAGCGCGCGAACAGGGCGGGCAGCGCGATGCCCGCCTCGACGCGTGACAGGGCGGCGCCGGGGCAGATGTGCGGGCCGTGGCCGAAGGTCATGTGGCGGTTGCGGGTGGGCCGGGTGATGTCGAAGGCGTCGGCGTCGGGGCCGTGCTGCTCGAAGTCGCGGCCGATGGCCCGGTAGGAGATGACGACTCCCTCGCCCTTGCGGATCACTTCGTCGCCGACGGCTATGTCCTCGGTGGCGAACCGCATCAGCAGGTGGGTGGTGGGGGTGTCCCAGCGCAGCGTCTCCTCGACCACCGCGTCCCAGCCGACCTGCCCGTTGAGCACCAGGCGCAGCTGGTCGGGGTGGGCGAGGAGGGCCCGTACGGCGTTGAGGACGAGTCCGATGGTCGTCTCGTGCCCGGCGGCGACCATGGCCTTGAGGTTGCCCACCACCTCCTCCTCGGTGAGCGGTTCGCCGCCCTCCTCGGCCAGGATCAGCGCGCTGGTGAGGTCGTCCGTGGGCCGGGCGGTCTTCTCCCGTACGAGGTCGGTGTAGAAGGCGTCCAACTCGGCGAGCAGGGCGAGGCGTTCGTCCTGCGGGGTGAGCATGGAGAAGAACGCCTTGTACTGCCGGGTGAGCATGGCGTGCTGGGACTCGTCGACGCCCATCAGCATGCCGACGACCTTCATCGGCAGCGGCTGGGCGAAGACCGCCTTCAGGTCGACGACCCCGTCCTCGCCGCGCGCGGCGTCGAGGGCGTCCAGCAGTTCGTCGGTGAACTTCTCGATGTCCGGGCGGATCGCCTCCAGGCGGCGGGGGGTCAGCGCCTGCGAGGTCTTGGTGCGCAGCCGCCGGTGTTCGGCCCCGTCGACGGTGAACATGGAGCGCCCGGCGTCGATCATGCCGATCAGCGGCCATGCACGTGTCACCACTCCGCTCTGCCACAGGCCCCAGGCGTCGATGTCCTTCACCAGCCGCGGGTCGACGAGGAGTTGGCGTGCCTCGCCGTGCCGGGTGACCGTCCAGGCCGGGACGCCGAGCAGGTCGATCCGGGCGAGGATCCCGGCGTCGCGCAGCCGTACGGTCTCGCCGTCCAGGTCCTGGACCATGGGGTCGATGGCGATGACCCCGGCGTTCCGGCCGGCTCGGGCGGCTCCGGCATGCGGGCAGTTCACAACGCGTCTCCTGTCGTGCGGACGGGGGTGAAGCGGACGGGCAGCGCGGTCGTGCCGCGCAGGAAGGCGGACGGCCGGCGGACCAGGTCGGCTGCGGGGACGGCCAGTTCGAGATCGGGCAGCCGGTCGAGCAGCACTTCGATGCCGGTACGGGCGATGATCTCGGCGATCTCCTGGGCGGGGAACGGGCAGCGGTACTCGCCGTGGCTGAACGCCAGATGGGCGCTGTTGCCGCCCTGCCCGGAGCGGACGGCGGAGGCGGTCACCTGCTGCCGGATGTGGGGGTCGGCGTTGGCGGCGCCGAGGCCGAGCAGCAGCATGTCGCCGCGGGCGATGCTCCGGCCGCCGAGCCGGGTGTCGCGCGCGGCCCAGCGACCGGCCAGGATCTGGGTGGGGCCGTCCTCCCAGAGCACCTCGTTCATGGCCTCGGCGACGCTGTGGCGGCCGCCCGACAGCGCGTCGGCGAACTGGTCCTCGGTGAGCATGAGCCGGGTGGAGTTGCTGATCCAGTCGGCGGTGGTCAGGTGGCCGGCGGCCGTGATGGCCATCAGGTCGAGCGCGTACTCCTCGTCGGTGAACGGCCCCGGGTGGGCCAGCATCCGCGAGGTCACGTCGTCGCCGGGCCTGGCCCGCTTGTCCGCGACGAGCCGCTGCATGTGCTCGCCGAAGCGCTGGTGCGCCTTCTGCGCGTCGGGGCCGCCGTCGGCGAGGTCCTTGAGTACGCGCGCGATGTCGGCGCCCTCGTCGTCGGGGAAGCCGACGAGCCGGGCGAGCACGAGGACGGGCAGCGGCTCGGCGAACTCGGCGACGAGGTCGGCGGTTCCCCGGCTGCACACGGCGTCGATGAGCCGGTCGGCCAACTGATCGCAGTGCTGCCGGATTTCGAAGGGGTCCGCCCCTTCGAGGGCGGGGACGACCATGTCCACATGGCGGCGGTGCTCGGCCCCGGCGGTGAAGTAGATGGACGGCATCGGGGTCCCCACCATGGGCAGCAGCGGCCAGTCGGCGGGGATCTTGCCCCACTGGTTCCACAGGGAGACGTCCCGGGGGTACAACTCCCCTTCGCTGGTCACCTGGTGGAGTTCCCGGTAGCCGATCACCAGCCAGGCGGGAAAGCCGCCGGGCAGCTCGACCGGGACGACGGGACCGTGCTCGCGCCGCATGGAGCGGTAGAGCTCCTGGGGTTCGGCGTCGAAGCCGGGACCCCCGAGCGCGACGGCGCCCGTACCGGCGCCCACGGGGCAGCCGCCGCCGGCACCGGTCGGGGACGCGGGCGTGGCGGACGAAGGGTTCGTCATCGTACGGACTCCAGTGGCGGCGACTTCGCGCGTTGCGACCATACGATCAACGCGGCACCACTATAAGGAGGTTCCGTGAACCCTTGGGCCCTGTTCGCGCTCATCTTCGCCCGAACCCCGAACGATGAGGGCCCACCTTCCGCCATTTCCCCTACGACATCTGCGCGTCTTTGATCACAAGATCGGCGCCGGAACGGGAAGGGGCCGGGTGCCCCCGTGGGACCCGGACCCCGGGGCCGGAACCCGCCCGGGCCTCGGACCGCGGTACCGCCGCTCTACGATCGGGGGCGTGTGCGCAGACGTCATGGTCGCCGAGGACGACGAGAAGCAGGCCGAGCTCGTACGCCGCTATCTGGAACGGGAAGGACACGCCGTACGGATCGTGGGCGACGGCCTCGCCGTGCTCGACGCCGTCCGGCACCGGGAACCCGACCTGCTGGTTCTCGATGTGATGATGCCCCGGGCCGACGGCCTGGACGTGGTGCGCGTGCTGCGGTCCGAGGACCGCGAACTGCCCGTGCTGATGCTGACGGCGCGGTCGACCGAGGACGATCTCCTCCTCGGTCTCGACCTCGGCGCCGACGACTACATGACCAAGCCCTACAGCCCGCGCGAGCTGATGGCCCGGGTCCGCACCCTGCTGCGGCGCACCCGGCGGTCCGGCGCACCCGAACCGGTGGCCGAGGACCCGGCGCTGCGCGTCGGCACCCTCGTGGTCGACCCGGAGCGGCACGAGGTGTCGGTGGGCGACCGTACGGTGGAGTGCACCCCGGGCGAGTTCCGGATCCTGGCGGCCCTGGCCGCGGAGCCGGACCGGGTGTTCAGCCGTCAGCGGCTCCTGGAGGAACTCCACGGGTTCGACCGCTACATCAGCGCCCGGACCGTCGACGTACACGTCATGAACCTGCGCAAGAAGATCGAACGGGCCCCTCGGCGGCCGGAGCGGCTGCTCACCGTCTTCGGCGTCGGTTACAAACTGACCGACCCGGCGAAGGCCGCGGCCCGGCGTGCGTAGGACACGCGGGCACCGCGCCCGGGAGGAGGAACCGGGCCGGACACGGCTGTCGCCGCGCCGGGCGGATCGGGCACGGCTGCCGCTGCGGCGGAGCCTGCTGGGGCGGCTGCTCGCCGTCTCGGCGCTGGTGGCCGCGTGTTCGGTGGCGGCCACCGCCTGGATCGCCGTACAGACCACCTCGGGCGCGATCAAGCAGGAGCAGGGGCAGAACCTCACCGCGGACGCCCGGATCTACGACACCCTGCTGGAGTACGCCGCCCGCAACCCGACCTGGGACGGGGTCGGGACGACGGTCCGGAAGCTGGCCCGGGAGTCGGGCCGCCGGGTCGCCCTGACCACGCAGGGCCGGCAGCCGCTCGCGGACTCCGCCACCGAGTCGACCGCCCCGGCGCTCCCGCCGCAGGCGTCGGCCGTGGTCGACCCGTTGTCCGTGGACACCGTTCTGGCGGCGCGCGGCGCCGACGGGCAGGGGACGGGCGCCGACCGGATCGACCCCCGGGCGGTGGGTCCTTTCCGGCTCTCGGCGGCCGACAGCCGGGCGTTGCGGCGGACGGCGGACGACAAGGTGGCGTGCCTGAACCGGGCGGGGATCGCCTCGGACGTGGTGGTCGGCGCGAGCGGCCGCCCCCGGGTGCAGATCGTCGGCAACGACCCCGAACGCGCGCTCGGCACCCGCTGCGATCTCGCCGCCCTGGACTCGCCCACCCGTTCGGAGCGCAAGGCGCTCGACGCGCTCACCGAGCTGGCCGACGCCTGCCTGAAGCGCCAGGGCCGCGAGGGCGTACGGCTGAACAACGATCTCTCCTGGGGCGATCCGGCCCCGGTGGCCGTGCCGGGCGAACCCGGGGCGGTCGTACCGCGGCCGGTGCCCGCGCCGCGCGACGCCCCGGCGGAGCAGGCCGCGCCGTCGGTCGAGATGCCGGAGCTGACCGGGGAGAACGACCGGGCCATCGCGTCCTGTGTGGGCACGGCCCGGAGCGAGCAGCTCAGTTCGTACGTGGCGTCCCCCGCCCTCCTCTTCATCGGCGACGAGGGCGGCGCGACGCTGCCCGGCTTCGACCTCTCCCCGGCGAACACCGCGAGGATCGCCGGAGCGGCGGCGCTCGTGCTGGCCCTCACGGTGGGCGCTTCGGTGTTCGCGGGAGCCCGGCTGGTACGCCCGCTGCACGCGCTGACCGGCGCCGCGCAGCGGATGCGGGACGGGGAGCAGCCGACCTCGGTGCCCGTGTCGGGGGACGACGAGGTCGGGCGACTGGCCGCGGCGTTCAACGACATGTCGGCCCATCGGGCGCGGCTGGAGGAGCAGCGCAAGGCGATGGTGAGCGATGTCGCCCATGAGCTGCGCACCCCGCTGAGCAACATCCGGGGCTGGCTGGAGGCCGCCCAGGACGGACTGGCCGACCCCGACCCGGCGTTCGTCTCCTCGCTGCTGGAGGAGGCGGTGCTGCTCCAGCACATCATCGACGACCTCCAGGACCTGGCGGCGGCCGACGCGGGGGCGCTGCGCCTGCATCCGGAGCCCGTCGAGGTCCGGGAGCTGCTGGGCCAGGTCGCCGCCGCGCACCAGGCGCGGGCGGAGAACGCGGGCGTCACGCTCGCCGTCGCGACACCCGCCCCGGGCCCGGCGCTGAGCGCGGACCCGGTCCGGCTGCGACAGGCGGTGGGCAACCTGGTGTCCAACGCCGTACGGCACACGCCGGAGGGCGGGCGGGTGACGCTGCGTGCGTACGTCGCGGGGCAGGACGCCTCCGGCCCGTACGTCTCCGGGCCGTACGGCTCCGAGGAGGGCCACGGGACGGTCGTGACCGGCGGCGGGACGGTGGTGATCGAGGTGACCGACACCGGATCCGGTATCCCCGCGGACGACCTCCCCCACGTCTTCGACCGGTTCTGGCGCGCCGAGAAGTCCCGCAGCCGCCGCACGGGCGGCAGCGGCCTGGGCCTGGCCATCGTCCGCAAACTGGTCGAGGCGCACAGCGGCACGGTGGAGGCGACGAGCACCGAGGGCGAGGGATCGACGTTCGCCCTCCGGCTGCCCAGGGAAAGGCCACCGTCCGGCCCCTGATGGGATGACCACAGCGTTCTGACAGCTTCTTCATATCTCCACGCCAGCCTGGCGGCATGCCCCGTCCCCGGTGCGAACCGGCATCCGGGACCGTCATGGGGCCGAGTATGGAATGGAGCCATCCGTATGACCGCTTTCCCCTCGCGCACCACCCTGCGCACCGCCGTCCTCGCCGCTGTCGCGGCCGGCGCGGTGCTGGTCCCGTCCACCGCCGCCTTCGCCGACGCCTCCCCGAAGCCGTCGGCGCCCGTCGAGGCCACACCGTCCCCGGAACGGAGCGAGGCCGCCGCGGAGGCCCCGTCGGAGGCCCCGAAGGACGCGGCTCCGGCAGTGACCCCGCGCGGCGGCGTGGCGGCGGGCGACCGCCCGGCACCGGCGCCGAAGCAGACCGCGCCCTCGGAGGCCGCCCCGGCGGTCACCCCGCGCGGCGGGGTCGCCGCCGGTGAACGCCCGGCCGGAAGCGGCGGCGACAGCACCGCGCTGCTCGCCGGTTCGGCGGCCGGGGCCGCGCTGCTAGCGGGCGCGGGCACGCTCGTGCTGCGCCGCCGCTCGGCGGCCGGCCACCAGGGCTGACCCGACCGCTGACTGTGGCGCCGCCCGCACCGGGGCGGCGCCACACCCCATCCCCCGCCCGAGCCGCCCCGCCCTGATTCCGGAGTCTTCTGTGCCGCCGCCCCGTACGCCCCACCGCTTCCGGCGGACCGCCGCCCTGCTGACCGCCGTCGCGGCCTGCGTCGCCCTGGCCGGATGCTCGTCCGCCGAGCCCTCCGCAGCCACGGCCGCCGGGCCCTCCGCGTCCGCGCGGGACGAGGCGCGCTCCGGATCGACCGCGCCGCCCCGGGCCGACGAGACGGAACGGCCGGCTCCCACGGAGGTCTCCATCCCCTCGATCGGCGTACGGAGCACCCTCATGGAGCTGGGCCTCAACGCGGACGGCACGGTCGAGGTCCCGCCGGCGGAGAAGGGTATGACGGCGGGCTGGTACCGCGGCGGGTCCGTACCCGGCGCACCGGGCCCGGCCGTACTGATCGGCCACAACGACACCCGCTTCGGCCGGGCCGTCTTCCACGACCTCGAGAACATCCGCGAGGGCGCCGAGGTGCTGGTCCGCGACGGCGCGGGGAAGACCCTCCGCTTCACGGTCACGGGGAAGGAAGCGGTCAGCAAGAAGGCATTTCCCACCGAGAAGGTCTACGGCCCGACGAAGGGCAGCACGCTGCGGCTCATCACCTGCGACGGGGAGTTCGACGCGGAGGGCCACCCGGTGGACAACCTGATCGTGTACGGCGCCCTCGCCTGAGCGCGGGCGTGCCCGAGCGGCGGCGTACCCGGGCGGAGGCGCATCCGCGCCGCCGCGCACCGGAGTCGCGGCGCACCGGAGCCGGCGGATCCGGCCGGCTCCGCCCGGATCCGGATGGCAGCCGATCGGACAGACTCGTGCCACCCGATGTCTACCCGTGGGTAACTGCCGCTGCTTGGATGGGGGTCGCCCGGTACGCCCCCCACTCGACCACAGGAGACCTCGTGCCGAACACCGCGTTCCGCCGCCTGACCGGCGTCACCCTGTCCGCCGCGCTCGCCACCGTCACCCTCGCCGCGAACGCTCCCCAGGCGGCGGCTGCCGAGACCCCGTCGCTGCGGGTGCTCTCGTACAACGCGTTCCTCTTCAGCAAGACGCTCTACCCCAACTGGGGCCAGGACCACCGGGCGGCCGAGATCCCGAAGACATCGTTCTTCCAGGGCAACGACGTCGTGGTGATCCAGGAGGCCTTCGACAACGGCGCCTCCGACGCGCTGCTGCGCAACGCGGCCGCCCAGTACCCGCACCAGACCCCGGTGGTCGGCCGGAGCAAGAGCGGCTGGGACGCGACGGGCGGTTCCTACTCGGCGACGACGCCGGAGGACGGCGGCGTCACCATCCTCAGCAAGTGGCCGATCGTGCGCAAGGAGCAGTTCGTCTTCAAGGACGCGTGCGGTGGCGACTGGTTCTCGAACAAGGGCTTCGCCTACGCGGTGCTGAACGTGAACGGCGCCCGGGTGCACGTCGTCGGCACCCACGCCCAGTCGACCGACCCCGGCTGCGCGGCGGGCGAGGCGGCGCAGATGCGCAGCCGGCAGTTCAAGCAGATGGACGCGTTCCTCGACGCGAAGAACATCCCGGCCTCCGAACAGGTCGTCGTGGCGGGCGACTTCAACGTCGACGGACACTCGGCGGAGTACGCGTCGTTCCTCTCCGACGCCGGCCTGACCACCCCGGACTCCCGGACGGGCCACACGTACTCCTTCGACACCCGCGACAACTCCATAGCCTCCGAGCGCTACCCCGACGACCCCCGTGAGGACCTGGACCACATCCTGCACCGCACGGGCCACGCCAAGCCGTCGGGCTGGAAGAACGATGTGATCAAGGAGCAGAGCGCCCCGTGGACGGTGTCCAGCTGGGGCAAGAAGTACACGTACACGAACCTCTCCGACCACTACCCGGTGATCGGTTCCGGCCAGTGACCGCGCCCTGACCTCGCTGTCCCCTCCCGCCCACGGCCGGAGGGGACAGTGCCGTTTCCGGGATCCCGCCGATATATCGTGGCCAGCGCTTGGGTCCGGGAGCGCGGGAGGGGCGGTATGGGCGAGGGGCGGGACCGGTGGATACGGGTGCCGGTCGGGGACGACGCGGCGCGCTGGGCGACGCGGGTGCGATGCCGTCGTGTGCTGCTCGTCGTGCACAACGTCACCTCGGCGACCCGACTGCTGGACGTCATGCCGCTGTTCGACGACGACCTCGGCGTACAGCTCCTCGCCACGTGTACGGGTTCCTCGGCGTTCCGGTCGGGCGTCGCGGAGCTGCTCGCGGACATGGGGGTGCCCGTACTGCCGTGGGAACAGGCTTTGACGACGCCGGTGGATCTTGCGATCTCGGCCAGCTTCGGGGGCGAACTGGCCGCGCTCAAAGGGAAGTTGATCATACTCTCGCACGGTATTGGCTACACTAAAAGGCTGGCAGCACCGAGCACCGAGCACCGAGCACCGAGCACCGAGCACCGAGCACCGAGCACGCTGTCTCCTGTCTTCGGGCTCGCGCCGGACTGGCTGCTCTCCGACGGCGTTCCCCTCGCCGACGCCCTCGTCCTCTCCCACCCCGAGCAGTTCGACCGGCTGGCCGCCGCCTGCCCCGAGGCGCTGCCGACCGCCGTCCTCGCGGGCGATCCCTGCTTCGACCGGATGCTGGCGGTCCGCCCGTACCGCGACCGGTTCCGCAGAGCACTCGGTGTGGGGCGCGGGCAGCGCCTCGTGCTCCTCAACTCCACTTGGAGCCCTCGGTCGTTGCTGGGCGACGGGGACAATGACGGTGACGACTCGCTGCCCGCGCTGCTCCCGCGGCTCATGTCGGAGCTTCCCGCCGACGAGTACCGCGTCGCCGCCGTCCTCCACCCCAACATCTGGCACGGTCACGGTCCCGGCCAGATCAGGTCCTGGCTGGACCGGGCCCGGCGCTGCGGCCTCGCGCTGATCGACCCGCTGGAGGACTGGCGGCAGGCTCTCGTCGCGGCCGATCTGGTGATCGGGGACCACGGTTCCGTCACCTATTACGCCGCCGCGCTCGGCACCCCCGTACTCCTCGGCGCCGCGCCTCTGGAAAGCCTCGATCCCCAGGCGCCCATCGCCGGCTTCATCCGGACCGCGCCCCGCCTCGACACGCGGTCCCCCCTGCGCGGCCAGGTGGACACGCTGATCGAGGACCACACTCCGCAGCCGGGTCCGCCGCGCTTCACCTCCTCGGTGCCCGGTGAGGCGGCGGCACGGCTCAGGCGCGTGTTCTACGAGCTGATGGGCGCACCGGAACCGCCCCGCCCCGCCCTCCTCGTACCCCTGCCGCTGCCCGCCCCGGAGCCCGCTCGCCGAACGGCTCCCCTGCGGGTGCTGACGCGCCTGCGCGCCGGGGCGGAGGTCGCCGTGACCCGGTACACAGACACCGCCCGGGAGCCGGACGGTGCGGGAGAAGCACATCTGGCCATGCACGAGGACACCCGTGATCCGGGCCAACTCGACCTGGCCGACGTCATCTTCCGGGACAGCGCGCCGGACGACCCCCGGCTCGGCCCGCCCGGCCGGTGGACCGCCGAGGTACTGGCCCGCCACCCGCACTGCGCACTCGCGGCATACGTCACGGGGCCCGCGTCCTGCGTCGTCCGGACCCGTGACGGGGCGCTGCTCCGGCTCACCGCCGGGGCGGAGGCCGACGCGGATCCGGCGGCGTACGCGTCGGCGGTTCACGCCTGGCTGGCGGCGGGGAGGACGAGGGCCGCACTGCCGGCGGACGGCCTGACCGTCCGTACGGGCAGCACCGTCCACCACGTGGTGGTCACGGCGGAGGTGGACGACGCCGCGCCGGGCAACGGGACCCGGCAGGCGCCCCCCGCTACTCCTCCCGCAGGTCGGAGCACCGCTCACGCAGGTGGCGCAGATGCTCCACGTGCTGGTCGGCGTTCTCCTCGGACAGGATCCTGATCGCCTCGTCGATCAGCGGCAGCGCGGCACCGGGCTCCTCGCGGGCGAGCAGGACTTCGGAGAGGTCCGTGAGGGCCCGGGCGGTGTTGTACGCCTCGCCCTCGGCCCGGAAGGCGGCGAGCGCGCGCTCCACGTGCGCCTGGGCCTCGTCGAACCGCCCGAGCCCTCGCAGCGCCCGGCCCCGGTGACGTTCCAGCAGCGCCCGGGCGCGTGGAACGTCCGCCGCGCCTTCGTCGTCGGGACCGATACCGCCGAGGACGGCCGCCGCCTCCTCGAAGCAGTCGTAGGCGTCCTGGAAACGCCACTGCCGCAGCCGCAACAGCCCCAGGAACTCGATGGCGGAGGCCAGCCCGCGGGTGTGTCCCGCCTCCCGCTCGTCGCGCGCCGCTGCCGCCGCTTGTGCGCCTGCCTCCTCCCAGAGCTGCAACTCACCCAACGTATGCGCGAGTTGCGCGTGGAGAGCGCCTGACGCGCGGCTGCCGGGGACCTGGTCGTCGGCGACCGCCGTCCCGATCCGCAGAGCCGGGAGCAGCGCCTCGTGGTGGCCCGCCTTGAGCTGGAGCGGCCACAGGGCGCGGCAGAGGGTCAGCACCGTGTCCGGCTTCCCGAACTCCTCGGCGGTGGAGACGGCTTCGACGAGGTTGGGCAGTTCGACGGCGAGGCGTGCCACGGCGTCCCCCCGTCCCGCGTGGGCGTCGGCCGGGCTGTCGGCCGGGGCGTCCGGCACGCGCCAGCTCTCCGGGAGTGCGGCCCGGGCCGCCGTCACGGACAGCCGCAGGTAGTGGTCCACGGCGCGGGTCGTGGCCGCCGAGCAGCCGCCGATGCCCTCCTGGCGGTACGCCGCTTCCTCGGCGTGGGCGCGAACGGACGGGCGGTAGCGGTAGCGCCCGTTGTCCGTGTGCTCCAGCAGCAACGCGTCGGCCAGCACGCCGAGCAGTTCCCCGGCGGCGTCGACGTCGATGCCCGAGACCTGTGCCGCCGCCTCCGCGTCGAAGGCGGGCCAGGGCCGTAGCCCCATGAGGCGGTACAGCCGGGCCGCGTCCGGCTGCAGCAGCCGGTAGGCGTCCTCCGCTGCCGTACGCATCGGGTCACTGTCGTGCATGGTGGGGCCTCCCGTCGGTTCGTGATGAGACAGAGGGAGCGGCGGGGCGGCGGCGAGCGGCCCGGGGGCGAGGAGCCGGGGTGCGGCGGCCCGCAGGGCGTACGGCGATCCGCCGCAGCGTTCCAGCACGGCGGGAAGCGTCGCGCGGGCCGAGCGCATGACCTCCTTGCCCACGATCTTGGTGAGCAGGCGTACCGCGTCCCGGTCGCTGAGGGGACCGACGGGTACGGGGAACGCGTCGAGACCGGGGAACGGGCGCCGGGCGACGACCAGGGTGAGGACGGATGGGGCGGAGGTGAGCAGCGGTGCGATCTGTGCGGCGGAGCGGGCATGGTCGAGGACCAGGAGCAGCTTGCGGTCCGCGACGATACGGCGGAAGGTGTCGATACGCTCTGCCTCCGACGCCGGGATCTGCCCGTGGTGCAGGCCGAGTTGGCGCAGCAGTTCCCGCAGGGCGCTGCCGGCGGTGTGGGCGCTGCCCGCGCCGCCGCGGCCGAGGTCCACGTAGAGCTGACCGTCCGGGAACAGGCTTTCCGCCCGCCAGCCCCAGTGCACGGCGAGGGCGCTGGTGCCCATGGAGTCGCCCCCGTACAGCAGGGCGACGCGGGGCCGCCCGTCCGGCTTGCGGCCCGCCTCGCGGTCGAGCAGCTTCATCGACGCGTCGCGGTCGGTGAAGAAACGTACGGAGGCGGGCAGCCGGGGCCGCCCGACGGTCACCCCCGTGGTCTGCACGCTTCGGACGAACGAGCTCCATGTCCGGGCGAGTTCGGGGTCGCCGTGCACGCTGTCGTGGATGATCCGGGCCACGGCCTCCCGGTCCTCGGGCCTGGCCGGCGCGACGACCTCCCGTCCGGCCATCCGCCGCACCAGTCCGCCCGCGGTCTCCCAGGCCCACTTGCCGGCCTCGCTCGCCATGCCCGATCCGACGGCGCCGAGCACCGCGGTGATGGCGGCCATCGATATGGGATCCAGCATGCGGTGCGCCCCCGTTCCCGCCGGTTCGCCCGGCGCACCCCTCCCGGGCACCGTCGCGACCGATCGCGAGCACCAACGGTATCTGCTGCACCGGCGCACTGACGGAACGCCAGGAGAACGGGCAGGCCGTCCGGCGCCTTCCGGGGGCGGTCCGGGATGCTGGTGCGCGAACGAACGAACCACACCGAAGGAGTACCCGTGAGCGACCCCCGACAGCCCTTCACCCTCACCCCGGGCGCCCCCGACTCCCCGGTCCTCCTCCACGTACCGCACGGCTCCCGCCACATCCCCCACCACGTACGCGAGGGGATCGCGTCGGACGACGCCGCCCTGGAGCGCGAGCTCGATCACATCACCGACGCCCACACCGCCGAACTGGCCGCGGCTGCGGCGCGGATCACCCCGGCCACCCCGTGGCGCTTCGTCAACAACCTGTCCCGGCTGGTCGTCGACCCCGAGCGCTTCCCGGACGAGCGGGAGGAGATGCTCGCCGTCGGCATGGGCGCCGTCTACACCCGCACCACCCACCGCGAACCGCTCCGCCCGCCGGGAGACGACCCCACCCCCCTCCTGGAGGCGTACTTCCATCCCTACGCCGACGCCATGACCGAGGCGGTCGAGGCGCGCATCGCCGCCGCCGGCCGCGCGGTGATCATCGACGTCCACTCGTACCCGACCGAGCCCCTCCCCTACGAGCTCCACGGCACCGGCCCCCGCCCACCCGTCTGCCTGGGCACCGACCCGTTCCACACCCCGCCGGAACTCCTCGCTGCGGCGGAGGCGTCGTTCGGAGGACGTGTCGGCCATGACGGCGTCGGGCACGACACCCCGTTCGCCGGTACGTACGTCCCTCTCCGGCACTACGGAAGGGACCGCCGGGTCACCGCGCTGATGATCGAGATCCGCCGCGACACGTACATGAGCGAGCCGGGCGGCCCCGCGGGGCCCGGCCTCGACACGCTGGCGGAGGCACTGGCGGAGCTGGTGGGGAGCGTCACTGCCCGGTGACCACCCCCCTGCGGCGAGTCCGGCTCGGCCACGAAGGCGCTCAACCGATCTCCACCACCCGCGCCCACGCCGGCGGCCGTCGAGGGACGTAGTCGGGGTTGTCCTCGTTCCAGGAGCCGCGCCGGTGGTCCCTCGGGAACAGGCCGATGACCGTGCGGCATGCCGGTTGTGCTGAGGGCCACGGTGTCTGGCCGTCCGTCAGGATGACGATGGCGTCGGGGCGGGGGTGGGAGCGGAGCGCCTTCGCGAAGCCCGTACGCAGATCCGTGCCGCCACCGCCCACCAGCGGGATACCCTCCGCCTGGCACAGCGGGTGGACCACCCGGGTCGCCGCGTCGCACGCGAGGACGGTGACCAGGTCGCGTCGGCCGCCCACCGCCCGGGAGATGGCGGCGACTTCGAGGAGGGCGCTGCCCAGTTCGGCGTCGCTGACCGAGCCGGAGGTGTCGATGACGACGGAGACCCTGGGCGGTCTGCGGCGCAGGCTCGGCAGGACGACGCCGCGCAGTCCGGTGGAGCGGCGCGAGGGCCGCCCGTAGCTGTAATCCTCCCCGGCGCCGGGGCTCGAGGCGGCCGAGCGGACGGCGGCGCCCAGCAGCTCCCGCCAGGGCTGCGGAGGATGGAACGCCTCCTCCGCCCACCGCTTCCACCCCTTCGAGGCGTTGCCCGGCCGGCCGGTGATGCCCTGCGCAACGCGGAAGCGGACGGCGTCCTGTTCGTGGGCGCTGAGCCCGTGCGCGCCGTCCGGGCCCAGCTCCCATCCCCTCTCCAGTCCGTCGGCGCCGCTTCCGCAGTCCAGCCAGGCGAGGTTCTGGGTGCGCGGGCCGAGGCGGAACTGGTACAGGTAGTCCTCCATGAGCTCCCCGGACTGGAGGTGCAGCGTCGACGGGTGGACGGCGCCTTTGGGCCGGGCCAGGCCGTCGCCGTACACGTCGTCGTTGATCTCGCAGTCGGCGGCGATGTTCATCCGCAGCCGGTCCCCCGGGCCGGTCAGCCCGCGCTGCTCGGCGACCCGGTCGCTGCGGCCGTGGTGGTCGCGCAGCAGGTGCGACACCTCGTGGACCCAGACCCCGGCCAGCTCCTCCACGGGGGTGCGGGCGACGAATCCCGGCGAGACGTAGCACCGCCAGTACCGGTCGACGGCCATGGTCGGAACCTCCCGCGACTCCACGGTGTGCAGGGCGAACAGGGCCGTGGCCAGGTAGGGGCGGGCCCGGGCGGCCTGGAGGCGGGCGGCGAAGAGTTTGTCCAGGTCGAGCGCGCTCGGCGCATCCGTCGTCGTCATCGGCCCGCCTTCGCCCCGACGCGGGCCACCCGGTCCGCCGCCCGGTCCGCCCGCTGGGACAGGGAGACCACTCCCGCGAGGTGCTCGATGGCCGCCGGTACGTCCCAGTCCTCCTGGCGCAGGGAGGCGAGGGTGGTGGCGGGAACGACCACCAGGTCGGGGGCCCCGGTCTCCAGCGCCCGGACGAGCAGCGCCCACGCCGCGTCCCAGCGTGCCCGGTCCGGGCGGGTGCGGACCGCCGCGACGACCCCGTCCAGTGCGGCCTGCCGGAGATCGCCGCGTTCGGGCAGAACGGCGTTCGCCGGATCGGCGAGGAGGTCCTCGGGGTCAGGAAGGTCCATCCGGTCCAGGCTCGCCAGCAGTTCAAGGCCCGGGCCGTCCCCCACCGTTCCCCTGACCAGCAGGGACAGCACCTCCCTGGAGGATCCGGCGGCGGTGGCGAAGGCGATCAGGTTCAGGGTCATGTCCCAGCTGCGCGGCGAAGGCCACGGGCCGCCCCGGCGGGTCTCCGTGGTGGGCAGCCGGTGGACGAGCGTGGGGCGGGCGGAGAGCAGCCCGCACACCGCGCGCCGGGCGAAGTCCACGGCCTCGGGAAGCTTTTCGGGGTCGAGGCGGGGCAGCGTCGCGCGGGGCCAGGTGCCGGCGAGTCCGCGGACGACGACCTCGTGGTCGTGGGTCCACTGGAGGTGGACGAACCGGTTGGCGAGCGGCGGGCTCAGCTCCCAGCCGTCGGCGGCCGACGAACGCGGGTTGGCCGCCGCCACGATCCTTACGCCGGGCGGGAGTTGCAGTGCACCGATGCGCCGCTCCAGTACGAGGCGCAGCAGCGCGGCCTGGACGGCGGGCGGTGCGGTGGAGAGTTCGTCGAGGAACAGCAGGCCCTTCCCCGCCCGTACGAGGCGAACGGCCCAGTCCGGCGGGGCCATCGGCACGCCCTGCTCGGCCGGGTCGTCGCCGACGATGGGCAGCCCGGAGAAGTCGGACGGCTCGTGCACGCTGGCGATGACCGTGGTGAGCGGCAGGTCCAGGGAGGCGGCGAGCTGGGTGAGCGCCGCGGTCTTGCCGATCCCCGGCTCGCCCCACAGCAGGACGGGCAGGTCGGCGGAGACTGCCAGCGTCAGCGCCTCCAGCTGGATGTCGGGGCGCGGCTCGGTCGTGGTGTCGCGAAGCAGGATCATCAGCGCTTCGGCGACGGCGAGTTGGGAGTCGGGAGCGGAGTTCGTGGGCGCGGAGGGCGGGGTGTTCGTGAGCATGAGTGATCACCTGAGGGTGTGCGAGATGACGGATGGGCAGGGGGGGAGCGCAGGGCAGCCCCTGGGCTCGTGAGCCCCGGATCAGCCGACGGTTGTTGTGCGGCGCGGTCGTCGGGCCCTGCGCGGGCGGGGGTCGACGGGGCGGCGGGGGTCCGAGCGGCGGCGGATGGGGCCGGGGCCGAGCAGGTCGGCCCGGAACAGTCCGTAGGTGATCCGCCGTCGGGCCGCGGCTTCCAGTTCGTCCCGCAGGGGGCCGTCGCGGAGCACCGCCTCGGGGCCGAGCAGTCCTTCGACGACGGCCAGCGCACCGGCGATGTCCCCGTGGTCGAGGCGTTCCCGCACACCGGTGAGGCAGTCGGGCCGTCGGTGTGCTTCGTCGATGGCCCGGAGGCAGGGCAGCGGCGTACCGGTGAGGGCGACCAGCAGTTCCTCGCGGCGGATCTCGGCCGGGTCGTGGTCCAGCGGCGCGAGGGCCCCTTCGACCAGGCCGATCCGGTGCCGCGCTCCCCGGCATTCCACCAGACGCGTCGCTCCGGCCCCGTCACCGGTACGTGAACGGGCCGGGGCCGAAGCCAGCGACGGGAGGCCCGGCACGAGCGCCCGTGCGACCAGTGGGTGCAGTTGCCCTGCGTCGATCGCCCCGGTACGGAGCAGGTCGAGGTCGGGCAGCACCCAGGTGGCCGCGTCGGGCAGCACCGGTGCCGTGGACGAACCCGGGTCCGGCAGCAGCGCCGCGATCCGCGCGGCAGGCGCGCCCGGGGCGTCCTCGTCGGCCTCCACATGGAGAAGCAGTCGGCGTCGGCCGCCCAACCGCACGCTCACCGTCCCGCCCGGCCCCCGCCCCTCAGCTCGGAGCAGGGTCGCCGCCTCCGCCGCCCACCGGTCGACGGCGCAGCGGAGGTCCGGTGGCACGGCGCCCCACAGGTCCGGGTCGACGGCCTGATTGGCGTGCCCGGTTGACCGGTCGTCGGCCCCGGAGCGGAGCCGCAGCTCATGAGCCCTGCGCGCATCCCACAGGTGGCGGTGCAGGTCGAGGCGGAAGCGGCGGTTCGGATGCGGGTGGGGGTGACGGCGGGCGGTGGGCTCGGTGTGCGAGCCGTCCCACAGCGCGAGGCTGATCCGCTGCCCGGCGTCCGCCCAGGCGGGCGGGGTCCGGACGACGAGGTGCAGCGGGCCCGGCCCGTCGCACCCCGGTGTTTCGTAGCGGGCCAGTTCGATCGTCAGCCCCGGCCGCAGCAGTCCGTGCGGGGCGATTCTCGGCATGTGCCAGCGCAGCAGGTCGGGAGCCAGGTGGCGCAGGTCGGCCCGGATGCGGGCGGCGAGGGCCCGGCCGTGGCTGCGTGCCACGGACCGGAGTCGGAGATCGACGTCGACGCCTGCCGCGGCGCACGCACCTGCCCAGTCCCCGGCCTCGCGGCGGGCGGTCGCAGTCTCGATCATCGGGGCCGGCACGGCGAACTCGCGCACGCGCGGCCAGAAGGAGAGGGAAGGAGAGAAGGACGGGCGGGAATCCCGGTTCGCGGTCGAAGGGAGCATCAGCACTCACCTTGCGCGGACGGGTCCCCCAATCTGTTCAGGGAGTGAGTCATCGCGGGGAGCTTAGCTCCGGTCACCGAGATCTGCCAGAAGTTTCTTCAGCACCATGGACGACCCACTCCGCCGTACGGTCTCAGCGCAACGCGCTCATCTCCTGCCACGCGGTCCACGAGAGGTTCCACGCGCCGAAGCCGTTCCCGGGCGCGACCACGCCCTTGGTGTCCTTGCCGGTGATCTCGAACGGATCGCCCGGCCGCACCTGCCCGTAGAACCAGGCCGCGTCGGCGTCGCTCATGCCGATGCACCCGGAACTCCGGTTGGCCCTGCCGAGATGGCGGGCGTTCCACGGGGCGGCGTGCGCGTACATGCCCGACCAGGTCAGCCGCATGGAGTGGTCGACCATCTTGTCGTAGGCGTCGGCGAGGCCCACGGTCTCGGAGTTCATGTTGATCGTGCCCTCCTTGGCCATGAGCACGGCGGTCCCTCGCCAGGACCGCTTGTCGCCGCCGGGCGTGCCGCCGGAGACCGGGATCCGGCGGACCGTCTCCCCGTTGCGGACGAGGGCGAGTCGGTGGCGGTCCAGGTCGACCTCGACGACCTGCCGGTCGCCGATGGTGAAGGCCGTCGTGTAGTCGCGGACGAACCAGCCGCCGTCCGCGCCCGAGTCGGTGCCGTTCAGCTCGGCCTTCAGCGTGACCTCGGTCCCCGGCTTCCAGTACGTCCGGGGCCGCCAGTCCACCCGGTCCCGGCCCGACCAGTCGCGCATCCAGCCCCAGGAGCCCTCGGTGTCGTTCGACGTGGTGACCTTGAGCTGTTTCTCGACCTCGGCCCGGTTCTTGACCGGGTGGTCGAAGACCAGCGAGACGGGTTGGGCGACGCCGACGGTGGTGCCGGTGCCCGGTCGCCAGTCGACCTTGTTGACCTTGTCCGCCGGCGCCGTGGTGAAGCCGGCCCGGGCGCTCCGGGCGGTTCCGCCCGCGCTCCGGGTCGCGGCCGTCACCTCGTACGCCGTACCGGGTACGGCCTTGCGGTCGGAGACCCAGGACCGGCCGTCGGCGGCGGCCTTTCCGGCGAGCCGATGGCCCTCGGCGTCGGTGACGGTCACCGAGGTGAGACGGCCGCCCGAGACCGTGACCCGTACGGGCTCACCGGCCGGGATCCGCTGACCCGTCGGCGTTACGGAGACCGTGACGGGCCGGTCGTCGGGGCTCGGTGTCGCCCGGGCGGCCGGGCCGCCGGAAGGGGCACTCGACGAGCAGGCGGCGAGAGGTGCCACGAGGGCGGCCACGACTGCGGCGCGGAGGCAGGCGTGGATGTGCACGGGTATGTGTGACGAGCGGGACAACAGGACCTCCGGGAGAGCCGCGGGAGAGCCGGACGAGTCGGCGATGCTGCGACTGTAGAGCCGGAAAATCCCAGTTCAGACGCCATGGGGCGATGTGACGGCGACTGGTGAGGAACGGTCATGGTCCGGTCACATTCGCCGCTCGGAGCGGTCATGAAGCGCTGTGAGCATCCTCGGTGTCCCCGCGGCCGGTCCCGGGGAGAAGGAGAGGCCAGACCGTGTCAGCGCTGCTCGTGCCGTCGTCGTCCAGCCCCGTGCGCCGCGCACGGAACCAGGGCCTGGCCCTGGGCACCATCACCCCGGAGACCTACCGCGCCTTCCTCGCGTCCCCCGAAGGCCGGGCCCTCGGCCCGGGCTTCCTGCAGTGCCCGTCCTGGGCCGACGTCAAGGAGGGCTGGCAGTCCCTGCTGATCGGCTGGGGGCCAGATCCGGACGCGGGCGCTCTGACGGGCGCAGCCTTGGTGCTGCTGCGTCAGTTCCCGGGTACGCGCAAGTACTTCGCCTATCTACCCGAGGGGCCCGCCGCGGACTGGGGCGACCCCGACGTCGACGCATGGCTCGATCCGCTGCTGGACCACCTGCGCCGTGCGGGGGCCTTCGCCGTGCGCATCGGTCCCTCGCCCGCCTACCGGCGCTGGGACGCCGCCCGGCTCAAGCCGCTCGCCGGGCCGGGCCGCAGCATCGGCGACGTCCTGGCCAGCGAGGTCGACCCCCTGGGCTCCGCCGTCGCGGACCGGCTGCGGGTCAGGGGCTGGCGGCGCTGCGGCGGCGACGGGACGGGCCAGGGCGGGGACGCCCAGCCCCGCCACGTCTTTCAGGTACCGCTCGCCGGACGCACCCCGGACGACCTGTGGGCCGGGCTCAACCAGGAGTGGCGCCGGAATGTGCGCCGGGCCCGGAAGGAGGGCGTGGAGGTGGTGGTCGGCACTGCGGCGGACCTCCCTGAGTTCAGCCGTCTGCTCACCCTCACCGAGCGCCGCGACGGATTCCGGCTCGGCCGCTCACTCGCGTACTACGAGCGTCAGTACGCCGCCCTCAACGCCGAGGAGCCGGGCCGCATGAAGCTGTACCTGGCCCGGCACCGGGGGGAGATCCTGGCCGCCCACACGATGATCACCGTGGGCCGCCGGACCTGGTACCAGACCGGCGCGTCGGCCGACCACCGCCGCGAGGTCCGGCCCTCGAACGCCCTTCAGTGGCGGATGCTGCTGGACGCCCACGCGACCGGGGCGGACGTCTACGACATGCGCGGGGTACCCTCCACTCTCGATCCGGAAGAACGTGCGTACGGATTGCTGCGGTGGAAGCTCGGCACCGGTGGTCAGGTCGTCGAGACATTGGGGGAATGGGAGAGGCCAGTGGGCGGCAGCGCCAACCATGCGCTTCACCGTGCCTTCCAGGCGTACCTGAACCGCCGATGAAGCAGACGTCACCGACGACGCGCGCGGACCGCGCCGCCGTGCTCCCGCCGGATGCGAAGGCGGCGGTCACCGCTCCGCGCGGCAGTGCGGTCATGGCCGCCGGATCCGTCGTCGCCCGCGCCACCGGGTTCGCCCGGTCCGCCGTGGTCGCGGCGGCCCTGGGCACCATCGGGCCGGCCGCCGACGGTTATGCGGTGGGCAACGCCCTGCCCACCATCGTCTACATGCTGCTGCTGGGCGGTGCGCTGAACGCCGTCTTCGTGCCCGAGCTGGTGCGGGCCGCGAAGGAACACCCCGACGCGGGGGTGGCGTACACCGACCGGCTCGTCACCGTCTGCGTCGTCGCCCTGCTGGTCATCACCGCGGCCGCGGTGTGGGCGGCCCCCGGAATTATCGACATGTACACCGACTACACCGGCCGGCAGGCGGCGATGACGGTGGCACTGGCCCGCTACTGCCTGCCCCAGATCTTCTTCCTGGGACTCTTCACACTGCTCGGCCAAGTCCTCAACGCCCGGGGCCGGTTCGGCGCGATGATGTGGTCCCCGGTCCTGAACAACGTCGTCGTCATCGTCGTCTTCGGCCTCTACCTCGCCCTGTCCCTGGGGGGGCGGGGGCACCCTCACACCGACCGGGACCGCCCTGCTCGGCTGGGGTACGACCGCCGGTATCGCCGTCCAGACGCTCGCTCTCGTCCCGGCCCTGCGCGCCGCCCGCTTCCGCTGGCGGCCCCGCTTCGACTGGCGCGGCAGCGGCCTGACCCGGCCCCTGCGGGCGGCCGGCTGGCTGGTGCTGCTGGTCCTCGCCAACCAGGCCGCCTACTGGGTCACCACCCGGCTCGCCACGAGCGCCGGTCTCGACGGCGGACCCGGGTTCGGCGCCTACAACAACGCCTACGTCCTGTGGGTCGTACCGCACGGCATCATCACCGTGTCCGTGGTGACGGCGCTCCTGCCGCGGATGAGCGCGGCGGCGGCCGACGGGGACCTCGCCGGTGTGCGGCGCGACGTCTCGCACGCCCTGCGGGTCTGCGCCGCCGCCGTCGTACCCGCCGCCTGCGCGCTGCTCGCCCTCGCCGGGCCGGTGACGGCCCTCGTCTTCGGGTACGGCAGGACCAGTGCCGCCGACACGGCCGCCCTGGCCGGAATCCTGATGGCCTTCGCACCGGGGCTGATCGCCCTGTCCGGCCAGTACGTCCTGTCGCGCGCCTTCTACGCGCTCTCCGACACCCGTACGCCGTTCCTGCTCAACCTGGTGATCGTCGCCCTCAACGCGGGACTGTCCCTGGCCGCCGCGCACCTGCTGCCGGCCCGCTGGGCCGTCACGGGCATGGCAGCGGCCTACTCGCTGGCCCTGTGCGCGGGCTGGGCGCTGACCGGCAGGGTGCTGTGCCGTCGGCTCGGCGTCGTACAGCCCCTCCGGTCGTCCCCCGTGGCCGCCCACGCACGCCTGCTGTTCGCCGCCGTCCCCGCCGTCGTGTTCGGCCACCTCGCGTCCGTCGGCACGGCACGGGCGGGATCCCTGGCCGCCGCCGTCGCGGGCGCGGCCGCCGTCGGCCTCACCTTCGCCCTGCCCGCCCGTCCGCTGCGACTCGCCGAACTGAACGCGCTGCTCGTGCGTGTACGCAGTCGGCGGGTCCGGACCTGACCCGCCCACCACCGAGGGAGAACAGCCGATGTCCCGCGTGCTCCTCGTCGAGGACGACCCCTTCGTACGTGAGGGGGTCCAACTCGGTCTGCGCCGACGCGGCCACGACGTACGAGCAGCCGGAACCGGCGAGGACGGTCTCGCCGCGCTGGCCGGGTTCCGCCCCGATCTGCTGCTGCTGGACCTGATGCTGCCCGGCATGACCGGCGTACAGGTCTGCCGGCGGATCCGGGAGCACAGCCAGTTGCCGATCATCATGCTCACCGCGCGCGGCGACGACTTCGACGTGGTCATCGGCCTGGAGGCCGGCGCCGACGACTACATCGTCAAGCCCGCCCGGCCCGAGGTGATCGACGCCCGGATCCGGGCGGTGCTGCGCCGCATGGACGACGGCTCGACGGGCCGCCCGGCCATCGAGGTCTACGGCGACCTCACCATCGACCGGATCGGGCTGACGGTGTCCAAGGCCGGCCGGCCCCTGACGCTCGCTCCCTCGGAGCTCAGACTGCTGCTGCACCTGTCCGCCGCTCCCGAGCAGGTGTTCAGCAGACAGCAGCTCCTGGAGAACGTCTGGGAGCACACCTTCCACGCCGACGGCCGGCTGGTCGACGCCTGCGTCGCCCGGCTGCGCGGCAAGATCGAGGACGAGGTCGGCGACCCGCGGTACGTCCAGACGCTGCGGGGCTTCGGCTACCGCTTCGGCCCGCTGTGATCACCGTCCCCCGCCCCGGCCGCCCTCGGGACGAAGAAAACGAGCGAGCGGACGGCGCGGGGCCGGCAGCACCCACCCGCAGGCGTTCGCGGGTCAGGGCGTTCGGTCTGCGCACCCGGCTGCTGGCCGCCTTCCTTCTGGTCGCCGCGGTCAGCGCCGGCACGACGTCCGCCCTCACCTACCGCGAGGCCCGCAACGCGCTGCTGAAGACCGCCCAGGACATGGCCGTCTCGACCTTCCGCGACCAGGTCGAGCGGACGGGCTGGAGGCTGCCCGTCGAGGAGGAGGGGATCGAGGAGATCCTGCGCGACCTCGCCCGCACGGGAAAACCGCGCCCCTGGGTGGTGTTCGCCGAGTACGGCTCGATCCGCGCGTCCTCGGGCGAGAACCCGGTCTCCTCCGTCATCACCCCGGAACTGCGCCGGGCGGCGACGGCCGACCGGTACGGCAGCTTCGAGCGGGTGGTCAAGGACGGCGTCCCCTATCTGACCATCGGCATGCCCACGGTCTTCAAGACCGGCCCCGACAGCACGCTTCCCACCGGGCTCGTCCTGTACGCCGTCATGCGGATGACCGACGAGCAGATCAACGTGGACGCCCTCCTCGTCGCCGCCCGGAACGGCGCCCTGCCCGGCCTCGCGGTCGCGCTCGTCCCCGCCCTGCTCGCGGCGCGCAGCGTGCTGCGTCCGGTGCGGGAGCTGCGCCGTGCGGCCCGGAGCATGGGCAGCGGCAGACTCGACACCCGTATACCGGTACGCGGCAGGGACGAACTGGCCGACCTGGCCGACACGTTCAACGAGTCGGCGGGCCAACTGGAGCGCTCCGTGGGTGAACTGCGCGACGCAGAGGCGCGTGCGCGGCGTTTCGCCTCGGACGTCTCGCACGAACTGCGCACCCCTCTCGCCGGGATGCTCGCCGTCACCGAGGTCCTCGACGAGGACGCGGACCGGCTGGACCCCGACACCGCCCAGGCGGTCCGGCTGGTCAGCGCGGAGACCGGAAAGCTGGCCGTGCTCGTCGAGGACCTGATGGAGATCTCCCGCTTCGACGCCCGCGCCGCCGAGCTGAACGCCGACGAGATCGATGTCGCCGAGGCCATCCGCAAGACCCTCCAGGTCCGGCACTGGGCGGGCGACGACCGGATCCGCACCGAACTCCCCCCGGACATCAGGGCCCGCCTCGACCCGCGCCGCTTCGACGTCGTGATCGCCAACCTCGTCGGGAACGCGCTGCGGCACGGCGGCGCTCCCGTCACCGTGCTCCTGCGGACCGAGGCGAGCTCCTCGGGCACGCTCGTGCTCGTCGTCGAGGTCGCGGACCGCGGCCCCGGTATTCCCGCCGCCGCGCTCCCGCACATCTTCGACCGCTTCTACAAGGCCGACGCGGCCCGTACGCGCTCGCCCGGCAGTGGCCTGGGCCTGGCGATCACCCTGGAGAACGTGAATCTGCACGACGGCACGATCCGCGCGGGGAACCTGCCCGGCGGCGGTGCCGTCTTCACCGTCGAGATACCGCTCCGGGCCGAGGAGGCCGTCAGATGAGGCATGCGAGGTGGCGCGGTGTCGCGAGGAGGCATACCTGGTGGCGCGGCCTCGCCACGGCCGTCGTCGCCACGGCCGGGGTACCGCTGGTGGGCGGCTGCGGTATCCAGGACTCCGACGTGATCGAGGCGGGCGGCCCCGCGACGGTCGAGGCCTTCCTCAACCGTGATGCCGACATGCTGCTCTTCTTCCGTTCCCCGGACGGCGGGTTGAGTCCCGTGATCCGGGAGGTCAGGCCATCGGCCGGGTTCGGCGAGGAATACATCGAGCCGGGCGCCGTCGAGCGGGCCCCGTCCGGCCCGGCGGGTCCCGCGCCCACGGAGAAGGTCGTCCTGGCGCTGCTCTCCGGCCCGGGCGAGGCGGACCGGGCCGCCGGTCTGACCACGGCGCTTCCCGCTGTCCGCGAGAAGGAAGCCGTGAAGGTGGAGGTCTCATCGGACGGCGGGGTCACCGCCCGCCTGCCCCTCGCCGTGCGGGCACTGGACGCCACGGCCGTACGCCAGTTGACCTGCACGATCGCCTACAACCAGGTTAAGGACGGCCGGGGGGTCGTGACACTGAGGGGACTGGACGGGGCGGAGCGGTCCGGTTCCTGCGGGCTCGCCCCGGGTACGTCCGGCTGAGAACAGCTCCTCGGCCGGACGCCCGTCAGAAGAACACCCCGCACCGCAGCAGCACATTCGCGTACGGCCGCGCCTCCCCCGTACGGACCACCAGGCGGGCCGTCGCCGTCAGCGCCTTCAGGTCGTCGTGCGGGACCGACTCCAGCCACGGGAAGTGGGTGTCGAGGAGCGCCGCGGCCGCCGGGTTGGCGTCGCGGATCTCCTCGGCTGCCGTCGCGCCCTCGACGACCAGCTCGTCGAGCAGGCCGTCCAGTACCTCGGCGAACGTCGGGGTACCGGCGCGGAAGGCCAGGTCGACGACGCGCGGGCCGGACGGTATCGGCATGCCGGCGTCGCAGATCAGGACGGTGTCGCCGTGGCCGAGTTCGGCGATCGCGCCCGCCAGGTGGCGGTTGAGGATGCCCGACTTCTTCACAGCGCGTCGACCTCCTCCAGCGTCGGGAACGACTCCTGCGCCCCTCGTGCCGTGACCGCCGCCGCGCCCACCCGCACGGCGAAGGCCGCCGCCCCCCGCAGATCGTCGCCCCGGCCGAGACGCCAGGCCAGGGCCGCCGTGAACGCGTCCCCGGCGCCGGTCGTGTCGACGGCCTCGACCTTCGGGCTGACGAGATGGTCCAGGGAGCCCGTACGGCTGTCCGCGACCAGGGCCCCGGCGGCGCCCAGGGTGACGACGACCGAGCGCGGGCCCAGCGCGAGGAGCGCCGGGGCCCAGTCGCGCGGCCCCTCCCCCGCGTCCTCGCCCAGGATGTACCGCGCCTCGTGCTCGTTGACCACCAGCGGATCGCAGGCGGCGAGCACCTCCCCGGGGAGCGGGGCGGGCGGCGAGGGGTTGAGGACGAGCCGGGTGTCCGGCCCCCGGCCGCGTACCGTCTCGGCCACCGTGTCGAGCGGGATCTCCAGCTGTACGGAGATCACCCGGGCGGCGGCCAGCAGCGGGGCCGCCGCCCGGACGTCCTCGGGCGTGAGGCGTCCGTTGGCCCCCGGGGAGACGACGATGCTGTTGTCGCCCGAGGGGTCGACGGTGATCAGCGCGACACCGGTGGGTGCCCCGCCGACCAGGACGCCGTCCGTGTCCACGCCCGCCGCGCGCTGGGAATCCAGCAACAGGCGCCCGTGGTCGTCGTCGCCGACCCGGGCCAGCAGGGCCGTCCTGGCGCCGAGGCGGGCGGCGGCCAGCGACTGGTTGGCGCCCTTGCCGCCGGGGTGGACGGCCAGGTCGGAGCCGAGGACCGTCTCGCCGGGGCCGGGGCGGCGCTCGACGCCGATCACCAGGTCGGCGTTGGCCGACCCGACGACCAGCAGGTCGTACCGGTCGTCGGGGGCGTTGTCGTGCATGGGCGTGCTTCCTGCTTTCGTCGGTCCGGGATCAACAGTCCGGTGCGCGGGGCGGGTTCAGGAGAAGTCGGCGACATTCTCCCGGGTGACCACCTTGACCGGCACCTTCACCGTGCTCGCGACTTCCTCGTCCTTCGCGGCCTTGACGGCGTTCTGCACCGCGATCTTCCCGAGTTCGGCCGGCTGTTGGGCGACCGACGCGTAGAGCGTGCCGGCCTCGACCGCCTTCAGGCCGTCCGGGGTGCCGTCGAAGCCGACGACCGAGACGGACTTCCCGGCCCTGCCGCCGAGCGCCTTGACCGCGCCGAGCGCCATCTCGTCGTTCTCGGCGAAGACGCCGGTGACCCCGGGGTGCGACTGGATCAGGTTCGTCATGACGTCCAGGCCCTTGGTGCGGTCGAAGTCCGCGGGCTGCTTGGCGACCACCTTGATGCCCGGGTACTCCTTCAGCCCCTCGGCGAAGCCGGCCCCGCGCTCACGGCTGGCGGAGGTGCCCGCCGTGCCCTGGAGGATGACGATGCTGCCCTTGCCGCCGAGCTTGTCGGCCAGCGCGTCGGCGGCGAGCTTGCCGCCCGCCACGTTGTCGGAGGCGACGAGGGTGGCGGTGTCGGCCTTGTTGACGCCCCGGTCGGCGGCGATCACAGGGATGTCCGCCTTGTTGGCGCTGCGGACGCCCGGTCCGACGGCGTCGGAGTCCACCGGGTTGACGATGATCGAGGAGACTCCCGAACTGGTGAAGTTCTGGAGCTGGTTGGCCTGCTGGGAGGCGTCGTTCTGGGCGTCGGTGACGGTCAGGTGGATGCCCGCCTTCTCCGCTTCCGCCTGCGCGCCTTCCTTCATCTGCACAAAGAAGGGGTTGTTGAGCGTGGAGAGGGACATGCCGACCTTCTTCGTGCCCCCGGACGAACCGGAGTTGACGTAGGAGACGGCGCCGACGACGAGGGCCACGGCGAGCGCCGCCCCGGCGAACTTGAGCGCTCCCCTGCGCCCGGCGCCCGGTGCGCCGGGCGCCGTCCCGGCCGAGGAGGCCGCGCCCGAACCGGCCTTGCGGCGCAGCGTGTCGAGCAGGACGGCGAGGGCGATGACGACGCCGATGACGACCTGCTGCCAGAACGCCGACACGGAGAGGAGGTTGAGGCCGTTGCGGAGGACGGCGAGGATGAGCGCGCCGATCAGGGTGCCGGACGCCTTGCCGACGCCGCCGGCCAGGCTGGCGCCCCCGATGACGACGGCGGCGATGGCGTCGAGTTCGTACCCCTGGGCGGCCTGCGGCTGGGCGGAGACGAGGCGCGAGGCCAGGACGATGCCCGCGACGGCGGCGAAGAGGCCGGACAGCGCGTAGATGACGATCTTCTGGCGCTTGACGCGGAGCCCGGAGAGCCGGGCCGCCTCCTCGTTGCCGCCGATGGCGTACATCGAGCGGCCGATGAAAGTGCGGCCGAGGATCAGTGCGGTGATCAGGCCCATCGCGATCATCACGAGGACCGGTACGGGGAGCCAGCCGCCGAGCGTGTCACCTAGCCGCGAGACGGAGTCGGGGAAGGCGATCGGGCTGCCCTGCGAGATGACGAGGGAGAGACCGCGGGCGATCGAGAGCATGGCCAAGGTCGCGATGAACGGCGGGAGTTTGCCGTACGAGATCAGGGCGCCGTTCACGAAGCCGCAGGCGATACCGGTGACGATCGCGAGGACGACGGCCAGGACGACGGGTACGCCCGCCGATGTCGCCGACCAGGCGAGGACCGTCGCGGACAGGGCGGCCACCGAGCCGACGGACAGGTCGATGCCCGCCGAGACGATGACGAAGGTGACGCCGAACGCGAGGATGGCGGTGACGGCCGCCTGGACGCCGACGTTCAGCAGGTTCTGGGTGGTGAGGAAGTCGCCGGAGAGCAGCGACATCGCCACCACCAGGACGACCAGGGCGCTCAGCGCTCCGTTGTCGAGCAGGACGCGGCGTATCACGGAGGTGCCCCCTGCGCCCGTGTCACTCTTGAGTGTCTCAGTGGCCACGGGGGCCCTCCTCTTCGTTCTTCGGTGCGGGGTGTTCATGGGGAGCGGAGGTGGAGACCGCGAGGGCCATCACCGCGTCCTGGGTGGCTTCTTCGGCGGGAAGTTCCCCGGCGATCCGGCCCTGGGCCATCACGAGGACCCGGTCGCTCATGCCGAGCACCTCGGGCAGATCGCTGGAGATCATCAGGACGGCGTGGCCGGAGGCGGTCAGTTCGTTGATGAGCTGGTAGATCTCGACCTTGGCGCCGACGTCGATGCCCCGGGTGGGCTCGTCGAGGATGAGGACCCGGGTGTCGGCCAGCAGCCACTTGCCGATGACGACCTTCTGCTGGTTGCCGCCGGACAGTGTGCGCACGTGCTGGCCGATGCCGGACATGCGGACGCCGAGCTGCTTCGCGATGCGGGCGGCGGCGGTGCGCTGGCCCTTGAGGTCGACGAGTCCGGAGCGGGTGGCGGACCGCAGGGTGACCAGGCCCAGGTTCTCCTGCACGGAGGCGTCGAGCACGAGCCCCTGTCCCTTGCGGTCCTCCGGGACGAGACCTATCCCGGCGCTCATGGCGGCGGGGACGTCGTGCCGGGCGAGGCGCTCGCCGCGTACGTCGACGGTGCCGGCGTCGTAGGGGTCCGCGCCGAAGACCGCGCGCGCCACCTCCGTACGCCCGGCGCCGACAAGTCCGGCGAGGCCGACGACCTCCCCGGCGTGCACGTCGAAGCTGATGTCGTGGAAGACGCCGTTGCGGGTCAGCCCCCGCACGGACAGCAACGCGTCGCCCGTGTCGGGGCGTTCGCGCGGGTACTGCTGCTCGATGCTGCGGCCGACCATGAGCTGGACGAGTTCGTCCTCGGGGGTGGAGGCCGGGACCTGGTCGACGCTGCGGCCGTCGCGGAGGACGGTGACGCGGTCGCCGAGTGCGGCGATCTCTTCCAGGTGGTGGGTGATGAAGACGATCCCGACGCCGTCCGCGCGGAGCTGACGGACGATCGCGAAGAGCTTCTCGACCTCCTCGGAGGTGAGCACGGCGGTCGGCTCGTCCATGATCAGGACGCGGGCGTCCAGGCTGAGCGCCTTGGCGATCTCCACCATCTGGAGCCGGGCGATGCCCAGTTCGCGCACCTTGGCGTCGGGGCGCACGTCGACGCCGACGCGGCGCAGCAGCTCTGCGGCATCCTGGCGCATCCGGCGGTGGTCGACGAGCCCGTAGCGGCGCGGCTGGCGGCCGAGGAAGATGTTCTCGGCCACCGTGAGATCGGGGACGAGGTTGAACTCCTGGTAGATGGTCGCGATCCCGAGCCGTTCGGCGTCCTGGGCGCCGTCGATGCGCACCTCGCGGCCGTCGGCCAGGATGCGGCCGTGGTCGGGGCGGTAGGCGCCGGAGAGCATCTTGATGAGGGTGCTCTTGCCCGCGCCGTTCTCGCCGAGCAGGACATGGACCTCGCCTCTGCGGAGGTCGAAGTCGACGTTGTCGAGCGCCACCACGCCGGGGAAGGTCTTACGGAGACCCTCGATGCGCAGCAACTCGTCGGGCGCGGTTGTCGGTTGCTCCTCCGGTGCGGTCACCGGTCGCTCCTCTGGTTCGTTACGGCTCCGCCGCACGAGCGGCGTACGACGAGGCGGGCGGGCAGGGTGACGGACTGCGGGGTCCGCCCTTCGATCAGGTCGGCCAGCGCGCGCACGGCGGCCCGCGCCAGGTCGGCGGTGGGCTGGGCGATGGCGGTGATCGGCGGATCGGTGTGGACGAACCACGGGATGTCGTCGAAAGCGGCGAGCGCGATGTCGTCGGGCATCCGCAGGCCGCGCGCCCGGATCGCGTCGAGCGCGCCGAGTGCCATCAGGTTGTCGGCGGCGAACACGACCTCGGGCGGCTCGGCCAGGGCGAGGAACCGTTCGGTGGCCCGCCGCCCGCTGGCGGCCTGGAAGTCGCCCTGCCCGATGTAGGCGTCGGGCAGGGCGAGCCCCAGCCCCCGCATGTCCTCCCGGAACGCTTCGACACGCTCGTTACCGGTGGTGGTGGCCGCGGGCCCGGCGATGATGGCGAGCCTGCGGTGACCGAGTCCGTGCAGATGGGCGACGAGATCCTTGACCGCGCCCGTGCCGTCGGCCCGGACGACGGGCACGTCGATGCCGGGGATCCAGCGGTCGACGAAGACCATCGGCGTACCGCCCAGGGCGACGTCCCGCATCAGCGATGAGCCACCGTCGGCGGGCGAGACGAGGAGCCCGTCGATCCTGCGGTCGATGAGCGTGCGGATGTGGTGGTCCTGGAGCTCGGGCCGCTCGTCGGCGTTGCCGATGATGACGCTGTAGCCGAGCGCACGGGCCTCCTCCTCGACGAAGCGGGCCAGCTCGGTGAAGTACGGGTTGAGCACATCACTGATGACCAGGCCGAGGGTGCGGGTCTGGGCCGTACGCAACGACCGGGCCACCGCGTTGGGCCGGTAGCCGAGCGCCTCGACGGCGGCGAGGACACGGGTGCGCGCCTCTTCGCTGACGGACGGATGGCTGTTCAGCACCCGCGAGACCGTGGCGACGGACACCCCCGCCTCGGCCGCGACATCTTTGATGCTCGCCATGCCCGGACCACCTCCTTGTGGTTTCCGTACACCTCGAAACCTGGGGCGGACCGGTGGCGGACCGGTTCACGACGCCGTGGAATCGATTACACGGATGATTGGAATCGATTACATGGCCGAAAGCAAGACCCCCTCCCGTGGCCGAGACCGGATCGTGACGGGGAGGGGCGGAATGAGTACGGACTCACCGTGGGTTGAGTCATCCGCCTCATGCCCGGACGACAGGCACCGGCGAGGATCAGTTCATGGATCCCCGCGCGTATGACGCCCTCTACGGACCGGCCCGGATCGCCCCTCCGCCTCGGCGCCCCGGTGTGGTGCTGCTTTCCGCGGTGCTGTGGCTGCTCACGTCGCTGTCCGTCTCCTGGCTGTGCTTCCTGGTCGGGATGACAGCGCTGTGGGGAGCGGCGGCAGGTGCTCCGGTCGGCGGCCTTCTGCTGCGCTGCGCCGCGGTCCTGTGCTGTGGCGCGGGCATGTTCGTCGCGGTGTGCCGGGCACCGGCGGTGCGGCGGATGTCCGGTGACGTGCGCAGCCTTGTGCTGGGAGCCCTGGCCTGCCCGGTGCCCCTCATCCTGGCGACGGCCGTGTGGTTCTCCGTCGGCTGAGCGGTTCCGCAGCGCCCGCTGCCCACCGGATCAGACCATCGGCTCGGCCCGGCAAAGCAAAAGACCCCACGAGAAGTGGGGTCTTGCTGGTGTCCGAGGGGGGACTTGAACCCCCACGCCCGATAAAGGGCACTAGCACCTCAAGCTAGCGCGTCTGCCATTCCGCCACCCGGACAAGGTGTCTGTCGTTCGCGGTGTGTTCCCCGCGGCGACATGGAAAACAATACCAGGGGTTCGGCGTGCCCTTCACCCGCATATCCGGTGGTCAGTGCGGTGCGGCGGGGGTGGGCGGTCGGCCTCCCGGGTCCGTGGGGGTCGCGGGGCTACCTTCGCGTTCATGAGTGATCGCGGCTACCGCCGGCCCCGCCCGCTGTCCCCTCTGCGCGAGCATCTGCGCGACACGTTCTGGTTCGCCCCGACCATGGGGTTCGTCTGCGTGTTCGTGCTGTGGTTCGTCGCCACCGAACTCGACGACGCGATCGTCCGGCTGCTCCAGCGGGAGGAGGCGTACGACGAGCTGGGGGATCTCATCGGGTTCTCCCAGGACACGAAGACCGTGGTGACCACGGTCAGCTCGGCGATGATGACCTTCATCGGTGTCGTCTTCAGCATCTCGTTGGTCGCGGTCCAGATGGCCAGCGGTCAGCTCACCCCCCGCGTGGTGCGGATCTTCGTGAGGAGCCGGATCAGCAAGCTCACCATGACGGTGTTCCTGGCGACGTTCCTCGTGTCGCTGCTGGTGCTCTCCTCGTACGAGAGCGAGACCGATCCGCGCCGGGCGGTGTCGGTCCCGCTGGTGCAGAGCCTGCTGATCCTGGTGCTCGTCGGGATGAGTCTGCTGCTCTTCGTCGTCTACGTGAGCTCGACGCTCCGGCTGATGCAGGTGGGGCCGGTCGTCGACCGGATCGCGCGGGACGCGTTCCGGGTTCTCGGCAGGATGCCGCGGGGGCCTCAGGGGGACGACGAGGTGGGGCCCGAGACGGCGCGCGTCGTGTACGAGGGGCGGGCCGGGGTGCTGCGGGACGTGAACACGGCGCGGCTGGTCCGGGCCGCGCGGCGGCAGGGCGTGGTGTTGCGGGTGATCCCCCGGATCGGGGACTTCGTCGTGCCGGGGACGCCGATGCTCGCCGTTCACGGCGGGGCCGTGCCGCCCCGGCTCCGGCTGCGGCCCGCCGTGTCCGTCTCGGTGGAGCGCACACTGAACCAGGATCTGGCGTTCGGGCTGCGCCAGCTCGCGGACATCGCGCTGCGGGCGCTCTCCACGTCCGTGAACGACCCGACCACCGCTGTGCAGTGCCTGGACCGGATCGTGCAGTTCCTCGCGGCCGTGGCGCATCTGCCGCTCGGCACCGTCCACCACCGGGACCGGGCCGGACGGGTGCGGCTCGTGCAGGACGGTCCGGGCTGGGACGACCTGGTGGATCTCGCCTTCGAGGAGATCCGCTGGTGTCTCGCCGGCAGCCCTCAGGTCTCGCGGCGGCTCATGGCGGGGCTCGACGATCTGCTGCTGATCGTTCCCGGGGACCGGAGGAAGTCCCTGGCCCGACATCGTGAGCTGCTCGTCCAGACCATGGAGCGGGGCGTTCCGGTGGCCGCCGACCGCGCGTTCGCCCTGCTTCCGGACCGGCAGGGCATCGGGTAATCGGGGAGGGGCGGAGGCGCGGGGCGGTGCGGCCCGGCCCGCCGGGGTTCCTCCGGCGGGCCGGGCCTCATGCGTCAGTCGCCGCAGCGGCCCTCGCGCAGCGAGTGCAGGTGCTCGCTGGACTTGCGGGCGAAGGCGAGCGACTCGACCGGGTTGTCGTGCTCGGCCTGCCAGTGGTGGTAGGTCCGGCCGTGATGGGTGCGCTTGGTGACCTTGGACAGGAACGTCTTGTAGTCGATGTCCCCGTCGCCCACGTCCGACATGCGGTAGCCGTCGCGGGTCGTCTCGTCGCGGACCCCGTCCTTGACGTGGAAGAGCGGGTAGCGGCTGGGGTACTTCAGGACGTACTTCAGCGGGTCGAGCGGGGCCGGGGTGCCGTCCACGCGCTTGCTGAAGCGGAACTGGGCGCAGTACGCCCAGTAGATGTCCATCTCCAGGTAGACGAGGTCCGGGTCGGTCTCGGTGAGCAGGACGTCGTAGAGACGGACGTTCGGCCTGTCGGTCGCGAAGGAGAACTCCTCGGCGTGGTTGTGCTGGTAGAACTTCATGCCCCGCTTACGAGCGGCGGCGCCGTACTTGTTGAAGTCGTCGGCCGCCCGCTTCCAGCCGTCCACCGTGGAGCCGTAGCGGAACGGACCGGAGGCCGTGCCGATGTGCTTCAGGCCGAGCGCCTGGGCGTCGTCGAGGACCTTCTCCAGGTTCTGGGCGAAGGTGTACGCGCCGGGGTTGTTGTCGTCGTAGTAGCCGACGTGGCTGCCGATCGGGTTGAGGCCGTGGTCCCGGGCCAGCCGCTTGAGCTGGGCCAGGGTGATGGGGCCGGCCGAGCCCTGGGTGTAGCCCGCGAGTTCGATCTCGTCGTAGCCGTACTTCTCCAGTTCGGCGAAGACCGGCGCGAAGCCCAGCGTGGAGATCTGGTCGCGGAGGCTGTAGAGCTGGATGCCGAGGCGGCCGGGGGGCAGGACGGGCTTGCCCTGGCCGTGGCCGTGCCCATGACCGTGGTCGTGGCCATGACCGTGGCCGTTCCCGTGCCCGTGGCCCTGGCCCCGGTCGGCTGCCTGGGCGCTCGCCGTGCCGATGATGGTGGCGGCGGTGGCTCCCGCGGCGACACCGAGGACGTTGCGGCGGCTCAGTCTGCGGGCGAGTTCGGTGTCCTTGGAGGTGCGGCTCATGTTCGGGTGTCTCCCTTGCTGACCTGACGGGTGAGTGGTGCGGTGCCGGGTGCGTGACGGGGAATGTCAGTGCAGTCCGGCAAGCTGGAGGAGCAGGGACTTCACTTCGGTGGCCCTGACCCGGTCGGTGAACGCGTGGGGGGTGGAGCAGAGGATGAGCGGACCTTCGTCGTCGCTCTCGGGGAGGCGGCCGTGGCTGCCGCGAATAGGTGAGGGGTCCAGGGGGACGACCGCCATGCGGTAGCGCATGCCGAGCTTCTTGCGGGCGACCGCCGAGACGGCCTTGACCCGGACGTAGGGGTCCTCGGGGTCCATGAAGAGCTCGACGGGGTCGTAGCCGGGCTTGCGGTGGATCTCGACGAGTTGGGCGAAGTCGGGGGCGCGTTCGTCGTCGAGCCAGTAGTAGTACGTGAACCACGCGTCCTTCTCCGCGACGGCGACCAGTTCGCCGGAGCGGGGGTGATCCAGGTGGTGCTCCTTCTTGCCCTCGTCGTCGAGGAGCTGCTCGATGCCGGGCAGGTCCGCGAGGGCGGCCCGGGTCGCTTCCAGGTCCTCGGGACGGCGTACGTAGACGTGGGCGAGCTGGTGGTCGGCGACGGCGAAGGCGCGTGAGGCCATCGGGTCCAGGTATTCCATGCCGTCCTGGGTGTGGACCTCCAGCAGGCCCGCCCGGCGCAGGGCGCGGTTGATGTCGATGGGGCGGTTCACCCGGGTGATGCCGTATTCGGAAAGCGCCACGACCGTACGGCCTTCCGCGCGGGCGTCGGCCAGCAGCGGGGCCATCGCCCGGTCCAGGTCGGCGGCGGCCCGGTGGGAGCGGGGGTCGTCGGGGCCGAAGCGCTGGAGGTCGTAGTCGAGGTGGGGCAGATAGCAGAGGGCGAGGTCGGGTGCGCGGGTGGCGATGATGTGCCGGGTGGCGTCGATGATCCACCGGGAGGAGACCAGGTCGGCGCCGGGGCCCCAGAAGTGGAAGAGGGGGAACGTGCCGAGTTTGTCGGTCAGTTCGTCGTGCAGGGCGGGAGGCCGGGTGTAGCAGTCGGGTTCCTTGCGGCCGTCGGCGTAGTAGACGGGGCGCGGGGTGACGGTCCAGTCGGTGTCGGCGCCCATCGCGTACCACCAGCAGATGTTGGCGACCGTGTAGCCGGGGTGGGCGCGGCGGGCGGCGTCCCAGAGTTTGTCGCCTTCGACGAGTCCGTTGTGCTGACGCCAGAGAAGGACGTCGCCGAGTTCGCGGAAGTACCAGCCGTTGGCGACGATGCCGTGTTCGGCGGGCATCGCGCCGGTGAGGAAGGTGGACTGGGCGGCGCAGGTGACGGCCGGCAGCACCGTGGACAGCGGGGCCTGCGCGCCCTGCTGCCCCAGGGCCCGGAGGTTCGGCATGTGGGCCAGCAGCTGCGGGGTGAGGCCGACGACGTCCAGGACGAGGAGGGGGGTGGGGCCGCCGGTCTCCTGTGCGGTTTCCGTGCCGGGTTCGGGCGCGCTCATGGCAGTTCCTTGAGGCCGAGGTCGACCAGGAGGTCGCGGGCGAGGGTGAGTTCGGCGGCGATGCCGTCGGCGAGCTGGGTGCGGGTGCGGGGCCGCAGCTCCGCGGGCAGCGCCTGCCAGGTGTACGTCTCGACCTCCAGGTGCCGGGTCAGGGGCGCGGGTCCGCCGACGAGCCGGGCGAGTGTGTCCCGGAGCACGGGGAGCGTCGAGGTCAGCGGGGGCGCCGGGGGTGCGTG
The DNA here is from genome assembly GCA_014649555.1 of Streptomyces globisporus. GTDB lineage: Bacteria > Actinomycetota > Actinomycetes > Streptomycetales > Streptomycetaceae > Streptomyces > Streptomyces globisporus. The sequence goes on from BMTG01000002.1 coordinate 495,409, forward strand.
CAGCGGTACGTGGAAGTGGGCGCGCCAGGGGGTGGAGTCCGGGAGCGCCCGGCCGGCGACGGCCTCGTCGAGGTCGTCGGTGCCGCGCAGTCCGGCCGCCGTGCTGGTGCGGGTCTGGTGCAGGAAGCGGGGTTCGGAGAACGCGGCGAGCGCGGTGCGGACCTCGGGGATGTGCGGGTCCTCGGCGTGCAGGGCGGCGGAGAGCTGGGACTTGACGATGCGGACACCGGCGGCGGCCAGGGCGTCGAGCGCGGTCGCGGGGTCCTCGAAGGAGGTGGCGAGGTGGCAGGTGTCGACGCAGATGCCGATGCGGTCGTGGCCGATGTCGGTGAGCGGGGCGATCGCGTCGGCGGTGGTCTCGACCGTGCAGCCCGGTTCCGGTTCGAGGCCGATGCGGATGGACTTGCCCGTCATCTCGGCCAGGGCGTCGAGGCGCTGGGCGAGCGTGGTGAGGGCGGAGCGCGCGGTGCGGGCCGCCTCGGGGTCGCCGTCGTAGGGGGTGCGCCAGGCCAGGGGCAGGGTGGAGATGGTGCCCTCGGTGGCGTCGTCGGGAAGCAGGGCGGCCAGGAGGCGGGCGAGGTCGGTCGTGTGGGCGAGGCGGTCGGGTTCGGTCCAGTCCGGCCGGTAGACCCGGTATTTGACCTCGTCGGCGCCGAACCCTTCGTACGGGAAGCCGTTGAGGGTGACCACTTCCAGGCCGCGGCTGTCGAGTTCGGAGCGCAGGGCGCGCAGTTCGGCAGGGTCGTTGATCAGGGTGCGGGCGGCGTCCCGGGCGAGCCAGAGGCCGATGCCGAGCCGGTCCCGGCCGAGTCGACGGCGGACGGGTTCGCAGTGGTCGCGGAGCTGGGCGCGGACGCCGTCGAGGGTTTCGGCGGGGTGGACGTTGGTGCAGTAGGCGAGGTGGACGGTGGAGCCGTCCGGGTGGCGGAAGCGCATGGCCGCCTCACTCCCCGCCACGCAGGATGGAGTTGCCCTCGTGGAGCGGGTCGGGGGTGAGCACGTCCAGCTGGAGGCGGCCGCTCTGGCCGTAGAAGGCGACCGGGTTGCGCCACAGGACCTGGTCGACGTCGTCCTCGGTGAAGCCGGCCTTCAGCATGGCGTCGGCGACCTTGCGCGTCTTGAGGGGGTCGCTCTTGCCCCAGTCGGCGGCCGAGTTCACGAGGATCTTCTCGGTGCCGTGGTTCTGGAGGATGGTGACCATGCGGTCCTCGTCCATCTTGGTGTCCGGGTAGATGGAGAACCCGGCCCAGCAGCCGCTGTCAGTGGCGGCCTTTACGGTTGTTTCATTGAGGTGGTCGAGCAGGACGAACTCCGGGGGGAGGTTCGATTCGCGGATGACGTCGATGGTGCGGTGGAGACCGGCGAGTTTGTCGCGGTGCGGGGTGTGGACGAGCGCGGGCAGGCCGTGGTCGGCGGCGAGCTGGAGCTGAGCCGCGAGCGCGTGGTCCTCGGCCGGGGTCATGGAGTCGTAGCCGATCTCGCCGACGGCGACGACGGAGTCCTTCACGAGATAGCGGGGCAGCGCGTCCAGGACGGGGGTGCAGCGGGGGTCGTTCGCCTCCTTGGGGTTGAGGGCGAGGGTGCAGTGGTGGGCTATGCCGTATTGGGAGGCGCGGAAGGGCTCCCAGCCGAGCAGCGCGTCGAAGTAGTCGAAGAAGCTGGCGGGCGAGGTGCGGGGCTGGCCGAGCCAGAAGGAGGGTTCGACGAGCGCGCGGACGCCCGCGTCGTACATCGCCTGGTAGTCGTCGGTGGTGCGGGAGGTCATGTGGATGTGGGGGTCGAAGATGCGCATCAGGACTCCTCCGTGGGGGCGGGGGCTGCGGGAGCTGCGGTCGGCCGGGCCGGGTGGTCGCCCTCGTCGGCCGGAGCCGTGAGGGCGAGAACCGTGCGCAGGTCCTCGGGGACGGGGCGGCCCGCCGCCGTGCGTTCGGCGGCGAAGTCGGTGAGCATGCGGGCGAGTTCGGCATCTCCGCGGGCGCGGTCGTCGAGCCGGGCCACGGCCGTGACGGGCACCTCGGTGAACAGGCACTTCAGTACGGCGTGCCGCCAGGCGTGCCGGTCCAGGTGGTCGGCGGCGTAGGGGCCGACAGCTGCCGCGACCAGCCGGGTGTCGTTGGCGCGCAGGGCGTCCTCGACGAGCGGGAGGGCGGTGTCGCCGAGGTCGAGGAGGTGCAGGGTGAGCAGGACGGCGCGGCGTTCGGCGGCGGTGCCCTGTTCGTAGAGCCGGGTGACGGAGGACAGGGAGGCGTGGGCCTCGACGAGGAGGAGGGAGCGTACGGAGTCGGCGTGCTCGGGTCCGCAGTGCCGGCCCGCGGCGGCGTAGCGCAGTTCCCAGGGCGGGGAGGCGTAGGAGCTGGCCTCCGGGCGGGGGGTGTCGGGGGTGGCTGTCGTGCGGGCCGCGTCGTGGGCGGCCTCCGCCAGGGCCTCGTCCAGCCAGGCGCGGGCGGCGCCGCCGAGTCCGGCGTCGAGTTCCTTGCGGGACTTGAGCGAGTTGGGGGACGTCAGCACGGGGCGGCTCCCTTCGCCGTGGCGGTCTTGGCGGTCGCTGCGGTGCGCAGCCCCGCGTCCCTGGTCATGGCGTCGCGCAGGAAGTCGATCGAGGTGCGGGCCAGTTCGGGGCCGGCGTGGGAGTGGCGGGGCAGTTCGACGACGGTGAGGCCCCGGTAGTCCGAGGCGGCCAGGGCGGCGAGCACGGGCGGGAAGTCGATCTCCCCGTCACCGAACGGCAGGTGCTCGTGGACTCCGCGCCGCATGTCCTCGATCTGGACGTGCCGGAGCCAGGGGGCGGAGTCCCTGATGCACTCCACGGGTGAGGCGTCCTCCAGGCACTGGCAGTGGCCGATGTCGAGGGTGAGGCCGAGCGGTCCCGGGTCGCCCAGGAGGCCGCGCAGGTGGTGGAAGTCGGCGAGGGTGGCGAGGAGGTGACCGGGTTCGGGTTCGATCGCGAGGGGGATGCCGGACCGGTCGGCGGCTTCGAGGACGGGGGTGAGCGATTCGGTGAGCCGTTTCCACGCGGTGTCCGCCGTGGTGCCGGGCGGGGTGATGCCGCTGAAGCAGTGGACGGCGTGCGCGCCGAGTTCGGCCGCCACGTCGACGGCGCGGACCAGCAGCGCGGTGCGGGCGGCCCGGGCGTCGGGGTCGGGGTCGAGGAGGGAGGGGCCGTGCTTGCGGCGCGGGTCGAGGACATAGCGGGCGCCGGTCTCCACGGTGACCCGGAGCCCGAGGGAGGTGAGCCTGCGGCGGACCTGGCGGGTGCGCTCGGTGAGGTCCGGGGCCATCGGGTCCAGGTGCATGTGGTCGAGGGTCAGGCCGACGCCCTCGTAACCGAGGTCGGCGAGCAGGCCGAGGGCGTCGTCGAGGCGGAGGTCGGTGAGCCCGTTGGTGCCGTATCCGAGGTGGAGGGTCATGTGAGGCTCACCTTCCGGGCGAGGCTGCGGGCGAGGGGGACGAGCCCCATGACGGCGAGACCGGTGACGGGTGATCCGGCGCGGGCGGCGAGCGCGGCCTGGAGCGGGATCATGGCCCGGATACCGCCGCCGACCGCCCGCTGGGTCAGGGGCGGCGACGGGTTCAGCGCGGCGTGCAGGAGGGGTGGTCCGGCGGTGCGGAGGTAGGCGCCGGTGAGCGCGAGGGTCAGGAGGCGGGTGGGGTCGGCGGCGGTCCTGCCGAGCAGGCTTTCGACGCGTGCAACGGGACCCGGGCCTGCGCCGGGGCCGGCCGGGGCCCAGCCGGGGAGGCCGCTCCCGAGCGTGCCCTCGGGCCGCGAGGCCGCACCGGGCGCCGCGGACTGTCCGGGGAGGCCGCCCCCGGACTGCGGGGCCGCGCCGAGGGCGGCGGCCCACCCGGGGAGGCCCTCGAGGGGCAATGCTCGTCCCGGGCCTGCGCCGGAGTCGAGGGCTCGGGTGAGGCGGGCCTCCGGGTGCGGGGCGGCCCCGGCGAAGGCTGGGCTCGTCGTGGTGAGGCCGACCGGCCCCTGCCCCGAGCGACCCCAGCGCCCCCACCTCTCCCCCAGCACCGCAGCCGCGAGTGCCGTCGTCGTGGCGAGCACCGCCAGCGGCGTGCCCGTGGAGCCGCCCTGCGTCTCGTGGCGCGATACGGCGGTGACGCCGTACGTGTGCGCCCCGAGCACCAGGGCGGCGGGCAGCGCGGGCAGGGCCCCGGTCAGGCCGCCGCGCGCCGGGGGCGGCAGGATGGCCGCCGCCGGTCCGGCGGTGCGTATCGCGCCCGCCGTCGCCTTCGGCCCGGCAACGTTGTCGGGCCGACCGCCTCCACCCGACGCACCGGCACCCGTACCCCTGGCCGTGCCTGTCGCCGCAGCCGTCGCCCCCAGCAGCAGGTCCAGCGAGCGGGCCGCCGCCATGGCCGCCGGGCCCGCCTTCGTGTGCTTCAGGTGCAGGTCGTAGGCCCAGACCGTGGCGGCCAGGCCCGTGGCGACCGTCAGTGCGGGGCGGCCCGCCCGGGCCGCCAGGGCAAGGCCCGCGGCGGTCAGGGCCCCGGCCGCGCCCAGGGCCGCCGCCGGGCTGATGCGGCCCGAGGGGATCGGGCGGTGCGGGCGGTCGACGGCGTCCTCGTCGCGGTCGGCCCAGTCGTTGAGGGCCATCCCGGCCTCGTACAGGCAGAGCGACGCGCCGATCGCCAGCGCGGTGCCCCGGCCGGGCCGACGGCCCACCGCGGCCGCGCCCGCCAGGGCGTCCCCGGGCACGGAGAACAGGGCGGAGACGCGCAGCAGTTCCGCCCAGGCCCGCAGGCGCTGCCGGGGCCCGCCCGGGCCGGTACCCGCTCCGGCAACCGAGCCACTGCCGGGTCCGGCAACCGAGCCGGCACCCGCCCCCGTGCCCGAGCCGGCACCCGGCCCTGAGGCCGCGTCCGGTCGGCCCGGGCCTGCGTCCGCGCCCTGTTCCCCGTTCCGGCCCGTGGGGGGCGGTCCGGGCCTGTCCGGTGCGGGCGCAGTCCCACCCGCGCCGGACAGGCTGTCATGGGTCACGGCGTCCTTCCGCACGCCGTGAGCAAAATCGTTCCGTCGCCCGGGCCCCGCCGGGAGGGCCGCCAGGGCCGCGACCAGGGCCGGAAGGGCGCGTCCTCGCCACCTCACGCCTGGTCCCGCAGCCGCTCGGCGAAGGTGAGCAAGGTGGCGTACTGCTCGGCGAGTGCCGCCGATGTGCCGCCGTCCGGGTCCTTGAAGTAGAAGCCCAGCTCCGGCAGGGGGCCGCTGATCCCGGTCTCATGGGCGCGGGCGAGCAGTCGTGCCAGGTCCAGGACCAGCGGGGCGGCGAGGGCCGAGTCGCAGCCCTGCCAGATGGTCTGGAGGATCATGCGGGAGCCGAGGAAGCCGTCGAAGGCGATGTGGTCCCAGGCGGTCTTCCAGTCGCCCATGGCGGGCACGTCGTCGATGTGCACCTCGCCCTCGGGGGCGGTGCCGAAGGTGTCGGCGAGCACGCGTTCCTTGCCCGCGTTCTTGGCTGCGGCCGCCGCCGGATCGGCCAGCGCCGCCCCGTCCCCGCCGCCCAGGAGGTTCGACCCGGACCACGCCCGTACGGCGAGGGCGCGCTGGAGGAACATCGGGGCGAGCACGGAGCGGAGCAGCGTCTGGCCGGTCTTCCCGTCGCGTCCGGCATGGGGAAGTCCGCTGGAGGCGACGGTGTCGGTGAGCGCGGGGGTGCGCAGTCCGGTGGACGGGGTGAAGTTCGCGTAGGAGCATCCGGCGCGGAGGGCGGCGGCCGCGTAGAGGGAGCTGGCGGGCAGCCGGGGGTCGCCGGGTCCTGGGGCGGGTTCGGTGGAGGCGACGTTGATCACGACGGTGCGGGCCAGGTCGTGGCGGTGGGCGAAGTCGGTGAGGTCGGCGGCGAACGCGGAGATGAGTTCCTGGTCGGTGCGGGTGTCTCCGGGGAGGGGGCCGCCGGGGCGGATCTCGGCGTCGGCGGCGTCGAGTTCGGCGCGTACGGCCGAGGGCAGCCCGTGCGGGAGGACGCCGCCGTCGGCCAGCGCCTCGGCCCGCTTCGACAGCGGGCAATCGAGGGTGTCGTGGCCGCCGAAGACCAGGTCGGTCAGGGCGGGCAGCCCGCTGTCGGCGAAGGGGGGCGTCTCGGTGACCATGCCGGTCGGCGGGTGGAGGCCCGCGGCGATGGCGGCGCAGCCCGCGGTGGCAGTGGTCGCCACGGAGCCGCGTGCTCCGATGAACCAGACGCCGGTGCGGCCCGCGACCTGCGCACGGTCCTCGGCACCGGCCAGGCCCATGGCCTCCGGACGGCCCGCGGTCCCCGCGAGGCCGGGGGCCCCGAAGGTGAGCGGCGCGTCGGTGCGGCCTGGGGCGTCGGTTCGGCCTTCACGATCGGCGTGTGCGGTCACGGGGCTGCCTCCTGGGGGGATGGGTCGGGGTGGAGGACGACGGGCGGGGGAAGGCGCGTGCTTCCCCCGCCCGTCGTCGGCAGAGGCGGCTGCCCTACTTCGAGGGCAGCTCCTTCAGTTGGATGTTGCGGAAGGACACCTGGTCGTCGGCTCCGTGGTTCTGGAGACCGATGTAGCCGTCCTTCAGACTGCGGGCGGGGTCGGTGTTGGTGAAGTCGTTGATCTTCGCTCCGTTGAGGAAGATCTGCAGACGTTCACCCTGAACCTTGATCTCGTAGCTGTTCCACTGTCCCGGCGGCCGCAGGACGCGGTCGCGAGCCTTGATGTTGGCGGATTTGAAGGTGTAGACGGCGCCGGTGGTGCGGTCGGCGGCGTCGGTGGCGTCGATCTGGATCTCGTACCCGTTGTTGACCGCCGACCAGGGGTCGTCGGACTCCGGGAAGCCCACGAAGATGCCGGAGTTGTCGTCGCCGGCCATCTTCCAGTCGAGCTTCAGCGAGTACGACTTCAGCTCCTTGGCCTGGTAGGTGAGGAGACCCATGCCGCCCTCGGAGTGCAGGGCGCCGTCACTGACGGAGAACTTCCCCGGGCCCGCCTGCTTCCACCCCTCCAGCGTCTTGCCGTTGAAGATCGGCCGATAGTCGGTGTCCGGCTTGCAGTCGGCCTTGACCTGGCCGGTGGCGTAGCGCAGCCCGCCCAGGACGTGGCTGCGGAAGGCCGGTTCGGCGTAGGACTCCTTGGTGTGGCCGAGGCCGGTGTAGAAGGAGCGGCCGCCCTGGTAGGTCTGGCACCAGGAGATCGGGTGGTCGCCCTTCATGTTGCCGCCGGTGTAGGTGGTCTCGTCGAGTGTGGCGAGAACCTTGGCCTTGTCCCGGGGGTTGGTGCGGTAGTTGTACCACTCGTCGGTGCGCTCCCACTCCTCGTCCAGATGGGCGGTGGCGGGGTGGTCGTGGTCCTCGACGCGGACGGTCGCGGGCTGGATCTGCGGGTGCGAGTCGAAGTAGGCGCCGACGAGGCCGCCGTAGAACTCCCAGTCGTACTCGGTGTCGGCGGCCGCGTGGATGCCGACGTAACCGCCGCCGGTGGCCACGTAGTTCTCGAACGCCTTCTGCTGTTCGGCGTTGAGCACGTCACCGGTGGTGGAGAGGAACGCGACGGCGTCGTAGCGGGCCAGGTTGCTGGTGGTGAACTGGGCGGCGGACTCGGTGGAGTCGACCGTGATGTTGGTGTCCTTGCCGATCTCCTTCAGGGCCTCGATGCCCGCGGGGATCGAGTCGTGGCGGAAGCCGGCGGTCTTGGAGAAGACCAGGACGCGCTTGGCGGTCTTGTCGACCGGGGTGTTGGACAGTTCGAAGTCGTCGACGTCGTAGAGCGCTCCGTCGCCGCCCTTGAAGACGAGGAAGAGTTCGGTCTGCTTCTTGGGGGCGCCGCGCAGCGGGATGTCGACGTCCTGGAAGGTGTCCCAGCTGCCGGTCACCGGGACGGGCCCGGAGCCGAGGATCTTGCCGGTGGGCGATCCCGCGCGGACTTCGAGGAAGCCGCCGGAGCCGGCCGAGGAGATCCGAGCGGTGAGCTTGGTGGAGTTGCCGAGGACGTAGGTGTCGAAGGAGATCCAGTCGTCGTTGTGGATGTCGCCGACGGTCTTTCCGCCGTGCGCGCTGGACTTGCTCGGCGTGGTGACGCCGGAGGAGTCGTCGAAGTGCTCGGCCTGCCGGTGCTTGGGCTGGAGCCGGGAGGCGTCCTTGCCGGTCAGCTTGGCCTGGCCGCCACCGCCGTTGTCTAGGTACGAGGCCGAAATGCCGCCGTAGATATTGGCGTTGGGGTCGTGGCCGCCTTCCATGGCGGTCTTGATGGTGCCTTCACAGCCGTGCTCGGTGGTGATGTCGTGGCCGTGGCTGTCGTGGCCCAGGGTGAACTTGACCTCGACCTTGGTGCAGTCGATGGTGCCGTCCTCCGGGTCGCTGACGTTCACCTTGAACGGCACGGAGTCGCCGAACTCGAAGAGCTGCCCGTCCTCGGGGAGCACCAGCTCCACGGTCGGGGCGGTGTTGCCGACGGTGACGTGGACGCTGGCGGAGCCGGTGCGGCCCGTCGGGTCCTCGGCGGTCAGGGTCGCGGTGTACGTGCCGTTCTTCTTGTACGTGTACGTCGGGTTGGCGGCGGTGGAGGTGCCGCCGTCACCGAAGTCCCAGGAGTAGGTCAGCGGGTCGCCGTCGCCGTCCGCCGTGCCGGCCGAGGAGAACTTCACCTTCAGCGGCGCGGTGCCCGACGTCTTGTTCGCCGAGGCCTCGGCGATGGGCGAGCGGCCTCCGGTGGCGTTCTCGATGCGGTAGAGCGCGGAGTTCTCGTCGCCGCCGAACCAGGCGAGGCCGTAGTCGAGGACGTACAGCGCCCCGTCCGGGCCGAAGGCCATGTCCATGATCTGGGTACCGGACCACGGCACCTCGTTGATGGACTGGACGGCGCCGTCGGCGTCCTGCTCGATGCGCTTGATCCACTGGCGGCCGAACTCACCGGCGAAGAAGTCGCCGTCGTAGGCCTCGGGGAACTTGACCGGGGAGTCGAGGTCCGCGTCGTAGCGGTAGACGGGTCCGCCCATCGGGGACTCGGAGCCGGAGCCGAACTCGGGCACCGAGCCGCCGTCGTACGGGATCCACGCGGCCTCGGCAGGCGGCAGGTCGACGAGTCCGGTGTTGTGCGGCGACTCGTTCTTCGGGGCGGCGCAGTCGAATGCCGCGCCCGATGCCTTGGTGGCGAAGTCGTAGTCGATGTACGGCTCGTTGTCGCCGACGCAGAACGGCCAGCCGAAGTTGGCGGCCTTCGTCACGCGGGCGAACTCGACCTTGCCCGCCGGTCCGCGCTTGGGGTCGGCCGCGCCCGCGTCGGGGCCGTAGTCGCCGACGTACACGGTGCCGGTGGCCTGGTCGACGGAGAAGCGGAAGGGGTTGCGGAAGCCCATCGCGTAGATCTCGGGGCGGGTCTTGTCCGTGCCCGGCTCGAAGAGGTTGCCCTCGGGGACGGTGTACGAGCCGTCGTCGGCAACCTTGATGCGCAGGATCTTGCCGCGCAGGTCGTTGGTGTTGCCCGAGGTGCGGCGGGCGTCGAACGCCGGGTTGCGGTCGGGGCGTTCGTCGATCGGGGTGAAGCCGTCGGAGGCGAAGGGGTTGGTGTCGTCGCCGGTCGAGAGGTAGAGGTTGCCGTCCTTGTCGAAGTCGATGTCACCGCCGACGTGGCAGCAGATGCCGCGCGAGGTGGGGACGTCCAGGACCTTCTTCTCGCTGGCGGTGTCGAGGGTGCCGTCCTCGTTGAGGACGAAGCGGGAGAGCCGGTTGACGCCGTCGAACTTCGCGAAGTCGGCGGCGGTGCCGGTCTCCGGGGCGTCGCCCGCCGGGGTGTCCATCGGGGGCGCGTAGAAGAGGTAGATCGCCCGGTTCTCGGCGAAGTCCGGGTCGACGCCGACGCCTTGGAGGCCTTCCTCGTCGTGCGTGTACACGGGGAGGGTGCCGGAGATCCTGGTGTTGCCGGCGCTGTCGGTGATCCGCAGCTCGCCGCCGCGCGAGGTGTGCAGCACGCTGCGGTCGGGGAGGACGGCGAGCGACATGGGCTCGCCGGTCTCCTCGGCGCCCTTGGCGAGGGTGACTTGCTGAAAGTCCTCCGCCAAGGGCTCCTCGTGCCCGGGGTGCCCCGGGTGGGCGGTGGCGCCGGGCGCGGAGCCGAGGGTCAGGGTCGCGGCGGCGAGCAGGCCGCCGGTGAACAGCGCGAGGGTCTTTCGGACGCGGGTCCGGGCCAGGAGCCGCTTTCTGGTTCTGTGCACGTTGGTCCTCCGGAGAGTGCCGGTTGTACGGGCGGGTGTAGCCGTGCCGTGCCGCGCGGGGACTGCCGCGCGTGCGTCACCGGAGACGGGAGTGACCCCGGTGACGCGAGTCATGTCGTGTACACGTGGTGGACGGTAGACCTGTTCGTCCTCGACGGAAAGCCCTTGTGCAACAGGTAAGTCGAACTTCTGCTTCCGGCAGGACAAAGAGATTTCCGGGCAGGACGAGGCAGCCCCGGGGGCGGGAGTGGTGCCGTGCACCATGCCCCCGGGACTTGGCAGTCCGTCCTAGTCGCCGCCGCCGAAGGCCGCGTCGAAGGAGGCGGACGGCGGGTCGAAGTCGAACCGCTTGAGGCTGGCAAGCGCTTCCGGGGCGCCGGTCAGCCGGTCCATCCCGGCGTCCTCCCACTCGACCGAGACCGGCCCTTCGTAGCCGATGGACCGGAGCATCCGGAAGACGTCCTCCCAGGGGACGTCGCCGTGGCCGGCGGAGACGAAGTCCCAGCCGCGCCGGGGGTCACCCCACGGCAGATGCGAGCCGAGGCGGCCGTTGCGGCCGTCGAGGCGCTTGCGGGCCTCCTTGCAGTCCACGTGGTAGATCCGGTCCCGGAAGTCGTAGAGGAAGCCGACCGGGTCGAGGTCCTGCCAGACGAAGTGGCTCGGGTCGAAGTTCAGCCCGAACGCGGGCCGGTGGTCCACCGCTTCGAGCGCGCGCTTGGTGGTCCAGTAGTCGTACGCGATCTCGCTCGGGTGCACCTCGTGGGCGAAGCGCACCCCCTCGGCGTCGAAGACGTCCAGGATCGGGTTCCAGCGCTCGGCGAAGTCCTCGTAGCCGCGTTCGATCATGTGCGGCGGGACGGGCGGGAACATCGCGACGAGGTGCCAGATCGAGGAGCCGGTGAACCCGATGACCGTGTCGACCCCGAAGGCGGCGGCGGCCCGCGCGGTGTCGGCGATCTCGGCGGCGGCCCGCTGCCGTACGCCTTCGGGCTCCCCGTCGCCCCAGATGCGGGCGGGCAGGATGCCCTGGTGGCGTTCGTCGATCGGGTTGTCGCAGACGGCCTGCCCGACGAGGTGGTTGGAGATCGCGAAGCACTTCAGCCCGTACTTGTCGAGCAGTTGGTGCCGGGTGTCCAGGTAGCCGGGGTCGGCCAGTGCCTTGTCGACCTCGAAGTGGTCTCCCCAGCAGGCGAGTTCGAGCCCGTCGTAGCCGAAGTCCCGGGCGTGCTTGCAGACCTCCTCCAGCGGGAGGTCGGCCCACTGGCCGGTGAAGAGGGTGAAGGGGCGGGGCATGGGCGGCAGCCTCCTAGGACGAGGACGGGACCGGGGTGTGGACGGAGTTCTTGGCGGCGCTCTCCTCGACGGCGGCGAGCACCCGCTGCACCTGGAGGCCGTCCGCGAACGACGGTACGGGCGTGGTCCTTTCGGCGATCGTGCGGACCACGTCGCGGGCCTGGTGGACGAAGGTGTGCTCGTAGCCGAGCCCGTGGCCCGGCGGCCACCAGGCCTCCAGGTAGGGGTGCTCGGGTTCGGTGACGAGGATGCGGCGGAAGCCCGCGGTGGCGGCGGGTTCGGTGTGGTCGTGGAAGGACAGCTCGTTGAGCCGCTCCAGATCGAAGGCGAGCGAGCCGAGCTCCCCGTTGATCTCCAGGCGCAGGGCGTTCTTGCGCCCGGCGGCCATCCGGGTCGCCTCGAAGGAGGCGAGAGCGCCGGAGGCGAGGCGGCCGGTGAAGATCGCCGCGTCGTCGACGGTCACCTCGCCCCGCTCCACCGTGTCGGCGCTGCCGGAGAGCCCGGCCGACGCCCCGGCGAGCAGGGGACGTTCGCGTACGAAGGTCTCACTGACGGCGGAGACCCCGGTCAGCAGCTCGCCCGCGAGGTACTGGGCGAGGTCGACGATGTGCGCCCCGAGGTCGCCGAGCGCACCGGAGCCGGCGTGCTCGCGCTTGAGCCGCCAGGTGAGCGGGGAGGCCGGATCGACCAGCCAGTCCTGGAGGTAGGTCGCCCGCACATGGCGCAGGGGGCCGAGCCGGCCCTCGGCGATGAGCTGCCGGGCGTAGGAGATCGCGGGAACCTTGCGGTAGTTGAAGCCCACCATCGCCACCTGGCCGCGGGCGGCGGCCGCTTCGGCGGCGCGGACCATGGCCTCGGCCTCGGCGACGTTATTGGCGAGCGGCTTCTCGCACAGGACGTGCTTGCCCGCCTCCAGAGCGGCGATGGCGATCTCCGCGTGGCTGTCGCCGGGGGTGCAGATGTCGATCAGCTGGACGTCGTCCCGGGCGATCAGGGCCCGCCAGTCGGTCTCCGCCGCCGCCCAGCCGTGCCGGGCGGCGGCGGCGTCGACCGCCGCACGGTCGCGTCCGCAGATCGCGGCGAGAGCGGGCCGCAGCGGCAGGTCGAAGACGTGTCCTGCGGTGCGCCACCCCTGGGAGTGGGCGGCGCCCATGAACGCGTATCCGACCATGCCGACCCCGAGTGTTCCCGGCGCCTGCCGCGGCGGCGGTGCTGGGGTTCGCGTTTCCGTCTCTTGACTACGGGCCATGCGGACTTCCTCCTCATCGGTGTGCGGTAACGGGCCGGGGGACGCGCTCGCCGCCTCCCCCGGAGTCCCGGTCAGTTGAAGCCCGTCGGCAGGTACTGGTCGATGTTGTCCTTCGTCACGACCGCGGAGTACAGGGTCAGGGAGGTCGGGATCTCCATCTCGGAGAGCCCGCTGACGCCCTTGGACTGGCCGAGCGCCCGGGCCAGGTCGATGGCGGAAGCGGCCATCGTCGGCGGGTAGAGGACGGTCGCCTTGATGACCGAGTTGTCGGCCTTGATGGCGTCCATCGCGGACTTGGCGCCGGCGCCGCCGACCATGATGAACTCGTCGCGGCCCGCCTGCTTGATGGCGCGCAGCGCACCGACGCCCTGGTCGTCGTCGTGGTTCCACAGGGCGTCGAACTGCTTCTGCGCCTGGAGGAGTTGGGCCATCTTCGCCTGGCCGGACTCGACGGTGAAGTCGGCTGCCTGACGGGCCACCAGCTTGATGTTGGAGTAGTTCTTGAGGGCGTCGGCGAAGCCCTGGCTGCGCTGCTTGGTCAGCTCCAGGTTGTCGATCCCGGCGAGCTCGACGACCTTGGCGTTCGGCTTGTCCTTGAGCTGTTCGCCGATGTAGTGGCCGGCGTTGAGGCCCATGCCGTAGTTGTCGCCGCCGACCCAGCAGCGGTACGCCTGCGGGGAGGCGAAGATGCGGTCCAGGTTGACGACGGGGATGCCCGCCTTCATCGCTTCCAGACCGACCTGGGTGAGCGCCTTGCCGTCGGCGGGGAGGATGACGAGGACGTCGACCTTCTTGTTGATGAGGGTCTTGACCTGGCCGATCTGGGCGGCGGTGTCGTTGGAGCCCTCGGTGATCTCCAGCGTGACGTCGGAGTACGTCTCCGCCCGGGACTTGGCGTTCACGTTGATCGCGTTCAGCCAGCCGTGGTCGGCCTGCGGTCCGGCGAAGCCGATGGTGACGGCCTTGCCGGGCTTGTCGTCGGCGGGGGCGCTGTTGGCCGCGGACTCGGTCTTCTTCGGCTCGTTGCTGGTACAGGCGGTGAGGAGCGCGCCCGCGGAGACGGCGGCGGTTCCGAACAGCAGCCCTCTGCGGCTGGTTTCTGGCATGACGGTCTGACCCTTCATCCGGTGGGTGCGTACGAGGTGCGGGTGCGGGGGGTTCGTATCGGTGCCGGGGGTGTCCGGTCGGTCGGGGCCGTCAGGTCTCCCGGCCGCGCATGGTGCGGCCCTGGACGAGGACGGCGGCGACGATGATGGCGCCCTTGGCGATCTGCTGGACGTCGCTCTGGAGGTTGTTGAGCGCGAAGATGTTGGTGATCGTGGTGAAGATCAGGACGCCGAGGACGGAGCCGACGATGGTGCCCCGGCCGCCGCTGAGCAGGGTTCCGCCGATGATCGCGGCGGCGATGGCGTCGAGTTCGTACAGGTTGCCGTTGGTGTTCTGGCCGGACCCGGCCAGCACGATCAGCATGAAGGCGGCGATACCGCAGCAGAGCCCGGACAGCAGGTAGAGGTACAGGCGCTGGCGGCGGACGTCGATCCCGGCGAGCCGGGCGGCCTCCGCGTTACCGCCGACGGCGACCGTGCGGCGGCCGAAGGTGGTCCGGTTGAGGATCAGCCAGCCGACGATGACGACCACCGCGAACATGATGACCAGCGGCGGGATCCCGAGGATGTAGGAGTCGGGCAGGCCGAGGTCCAGGACCGAGTCGACGGTCACGATCTGGGTCTTGCCGTCGGTGATCTGGAGGGCGAGTCCGCGGGCCGAGGCGAGCATGGCCAGCGTCGCGATGAACGGGACCATGTTCCCGTACGCGATGAGGACTCCGTTCACGAGTCCGGCGGCGAGGCCGACGATCACCGCGGTGAACGCGATGCCCGCGAAGCCGTACTCCTGGGTGGCCAGGGTCGTCGCCCACACCGAGGCGAGGGCGACCATCGCCCCGACGGAGAGGTCGATGCCTCCGCTGATGATGACGAAGGTCATGCCGACGGTGACGACGCCGATGACGGACGCCTGGGTCAGGATCAGCTGGAGGTTCCCGGTGTCCAGGAAGGCGTCCGGTTCGGTGATGCCACCGACCAGGACCAGCGCGGCGAGGACGCCGAGCAGGGACAGGATCCGGACGTCGAGCCGCAGACCGAGGGCCGGCATGCCCCCGCCCGACTTCGAGGGCGGCGTGTCGGAGGGGGCGGCGAGCGCCCCCTTGTCCGGCCCGTTGTGCTGCGCCGACGGGGCGGGCTGTGTCATGGCGTCGGGCTCCCTTCCATCACGAGGTCGAGTACGCGGTGCTCGTCGAGCTCCTGGGCGGGGGCCGTGTGGACCACTGCGCCCTCGCGGAGGACCAGCACCCGGTCGGCGAGGCCCAGGACTTCGGGCACTTCGCTGGAGACGAGCAGGACGGCGAGGCCTTCGTCGGCCAGCCGGCGGATCACGGCGTAGAGCTCGGCGCGGGCGCCGACGTCGACGCCACGGGTGGGTTCGTCCAGCAGCAGGACCCGGCAGCCGCGCAGCAGCCAGCGGGCGAGGACGGCTTTCTGCTGGTTGCCGCCGGAGAGGGTGCGGACGGCGGCGTCCGGGTTGTCGGGCCGCATCTGCAGTTCCCGGGTGGCGCTCTGCGCGGCCTTCCGCTCCCCTCCCCGGTCGATCCAGCCGATCCGGGCGAAGCGGGAGAGGGAGGAGACGGAGACGTTACGGGTGACCGACTCGGTCATCAGCAGGGCCTGCGCCTTGCGTTCCTCGGGGGCGAGGCCGATCCCGGCGGCGACGGCGGCGCGGACGCTGCCGGGGCGGAGCTGCTTGCCCGCGACGGTGACGGTTCCGGTGCTCGCCTTGCGGGCCCCGTAGATCGTCTCAAGGATCTCGGAGCGGCCCGAGCCGACGAGTCCGGCCAGGCCGACGATCTCGCCGGGCCGCAGTTCGAGGTCGACGGGGGCGAACTCGCCCTTGCGGGAGAGGCCTTGGACCCGGAGCACCGGTTCGCCGGTGGTGGCGGCCGGCTCCTCGGGGCGGGGCGGGAAGACGTAGGCGACGTCGCGGCCGGTCATCATGGCAACGATGTCGCGGGTGGGCGTGTCCGCCGCGGGCAGTCCGACGGCCACGGTCCGGCCGTCCTTGATGACGGTGACCCGGTCGCCGATCCGGCGGATCTCCTCGAGACGGTGCGAGATGTAGACGACGGCCACACCGTCGGCGGTGAGGCCCTCGACGATGCGGAAGAGGTTGTCGACCTCGTCGGGGTCGAGGGCGGCGGAGGGCTCGTCCATCACGATGAGCCGGACCTCGTGGGAGAGCGCCCGCGCCATGGAGACGATCTGCTGCTGGGCGGCGGAGAGGTCGCCGACGTGCCGGGCCGGGTCGATCTCCGGGTGCCCGAGGCGGGCCAGCAGCGCCTTGGCGGCCGCGCGCCCCTCGCCCGTACGGACGATGAAGCCGGCGCTGGTCGGCTCGTGGCCGAGGAAGACGTTCTCGGCGACCGAGAGGTCCTCGACCAGGTCGAGTTCCTGGTAGATGGTGGCGATGCCCAGGCGCATGGCGGCGATCGGCGACTTGAGCTGGACCTTCTCGCCGCGCCAGGTGATTGCGCCGTCGTTGGGCTGGTGGGCTCCGGCGAGCACCTTGATGAGGGTGGACTTGCCCGCACCGTTCTGGCCGAGGAGGCAGTGGACCTCGCCGGCCTGGACCTCCAGGTCGACGCCGTCCAGGGCGCGGACGCCCGGGAAGAGCTTGGTGATGCCGGACATGGTGAGCAGGGGTGGTTCTGGTGCCATGACGAATCCCCTCGGCGAATGGGGTCTCCCCTGCTCGGGCGGGTGCCGAGGGCCGGGGAGGGCCGGTGAGCGGACAGGGCGCAGGGCTGGAGGTGCCGTGGAGCCGGCGGCACCGCGAACGGCTGCTGACGGGGGTCGTTCCGTGGTGCGTGGAGCGGGGTGCGTACGGCCTGGGGTCAGGCCGGGGAGAAGAGGTGGTCGCTGATGAGCCGGGCCGCGCCGATCACTCCGGCGGTGGGCCCCAACTCGCCCAGGACGATGGGGAGGTTGCCGGTGGCCAGGGGCAGGGACTGCTTGTAGACCTGCGTGCGGACACTGGCGAGGAGGTTGTGACCGAGGCCGGTGACCCCGCCGCCGATCACCACCAGACCGGGATTGAAGAAGCTGACCAGGCTCGCGATCACCTGGCCGAGCCGGTTGCCGCCTTCGCGGATGAGGTCGAGCGCCGCGGCGTCCCCGGCCGCGGCGGCGGCCGCCACGTCGGCCGCGGTGAGGCGGCCCGCCGCCTCCAGCCGGACGGCGAGTTCGGGTGAGCGGCCCTCCCGGGCGGCGTCCTCCGCGTCGCGGGCGAGCGCCGCGCCGCTGAAGTGGGCTTCCAGGCAGCCCTTGTTGCCGCAGGCGCAGGGCCGGCCGTCGGGGTCGACCTGGATGTGCCCGATGTCCCCCGCGCTGCCGGTCGTACCGCGGTAGACCTCTCCGCCGACGACGATGCCGCAGCCGATACCCGTACCGATCTTGACGCAGAGGAAGTCGCCCACGGAGCGGGCCACGCCCGCGTGCTGCTCCCCCATCGCCATGAGGTTCACGTCGTTGTCGACCATGACGGGGCAGCCCAGCTCCTGGCTGAGCGCCTCGCGGACCGGGAACCCGTCCCAGCCGGGCATGATCGGCGGCGCGACCGGCACGCCCTCGGGGAAGCGGACGGGGCCGGGGACCCCGATGCCCGCGCCGTCGAAGCCTTCGGCGAGCCCGGAGGCCCGCAGTTTGGCGGCGAGTGACAGAACCTGCTCGAAGACGGCGACGGGCCCTTCGCGCACGTCCATCGGGTGGTTGAGGTGTCCCAGTACCTCCAGCTCCGCGTTGGTGACGGCCACATCGACCGAGGTGGCGCCGATGTCGACGCCGAGGAAGCGCAGTTCGGGGGCGAGCCGGATGTTGTGCGAGCGGCGCCCGCCGCGCGATGCGGCGAGTCCGTCGGCCACCACCAGACCGGTCTCCAAGAGCCGGTCCACCTCGACGGCGAGCTTCGAGCGCGACAGATCGACCTGATCACCCAGCTGCGCACGGGAGTTGGGACCCCCGTCACGCAACAGCCGGAGCAGCCGCGCCTGATGCGCGTTCGCGGGTCGTGCCGTCATACGTCTCACGCGTCCCTCCCCGCCACATCGGCCAGTCCGTCGGGCTTTCGAGGGGAACGTAGCAGCGCTTTCCCGGAGTGGGAAGAAGTTGCGCAGGAATCCGCCCCAACTTTTTCCACACTCAGGACAAAGGTCGGCGGGGAGGGCTCACGGGACCCGGGAGGGAGGGGTCACGGAGACCGGCGGGGAGGGGTCACGTAGATCTGCGGAGGGCGGTCAGGGGCAGCGGATGACCTGACCCGCGTAGGAAAGGTTTCCGCCGAATCCGAAGAGCAGGACGGGCGCGCCGGAGGCGACCTCGCCGCGCTCGACCAGCTTGGACAGGGCCATCGGGATGGAGGCGGCGGAGGTGTTGCCGGAGTCCACGACGTCCCGCGCGATGACGGCGTTGACCGCGCCGATCTTGCGGGCGACCGGCTCGATGATCCGCAGGTTGGCCTGGTGCAGGACGACCGCGCCCAGGTCCTCCGGGGCGATGCCGGCCTTCTCGCAGACCCGGCGGGCGATCGGGGGGAGCTGGGTGGTGGCCCAGCGGTAGACGGACTGCCCCTCCTGCGCGAAGCGCGGCGGCGTCCCCTCGATGCGGACGGCGTTGCCCATCTCCGGCACGGAACCCCACAGCACCGGTCCGATGCCGGGCCCGCCCGGGGCGTCGTCGGCGGACGGGTCGGCGGTGACGACCGCGGCGCCCGCGCCGTCGCCGAGCAGGACGCAGGTGGAGCGGTCGGTCCAGTCCGCGATGTCGGCCATCTTGTCGGCGCCGATGACCAGCGCCCGGGTCGCCGCACCGGCCCGGATCGCGTGGTCGGCGGTGGCCAGCGCGTGCGTGAAGCCGGAGCACACGACGTTGATGTCCATGACGGCGGGCGAGCCCATGCCGAGCCGGGCCGCGACCCGGGCCGCCATGCTCGGGGACCGGTCGATGGCGGTGGAGGTGGCCACGAGGACCAGATCGATGTCCGAGGGCCCGAGACCGGCCGTGGCCAGCGCCTTGGCTCCCGCGTGCGCGGCCATCTCGTCCACCGGCTCGTCGGGCCCGCCCACGTGACGGGTCTTGATGCCGACCCGGCTGGTGATCCACTCGTCGCTGGTGTCGACCATCGCCGCGAGATCGTCGTTGGTGAGCACCTTGGCGGGCTGGTAGTGGCCGAGCGCCACGACACGTGAGCCGGTCATACGGGTTCCCATCGTCGGGTGGGGGCAGGAAACAAACACAGTCTTGGTCGCTACCGCCGGGTACGAGGGCACGTGATCCCACAGGAAACGGGCCCACACGTTGGAGCATTGACAACAGCCTGGTCAGCGTGCTGAACGGCTCGCTGCGACACGCCGGTGCGCGTGCCGGACAATGTCCCGGGGAAACCAACAGCCGCACACGGACAGAATCGGGTTCAGCTCTATGGGACGGGTCACCGAACGCCGCCGCACCCTCCGGATCCGGGACGGTGCCGTCTCCTCCCGGCCGGACACCCTGGTGGCGGAGGAGCCCCTGGAGATCAGGCTGAACGGCAAGCCGCTGGCCATCACCATGCGGACGCCGGGCGACGACTTCGCGCTGGCCGCGGGCTTCCTGGTCAGCGAGGGGGTGATAGCCGAGAGGGACGAGGTCCAGTCGATCGTCTACTGCGCCGGGGCGACGGCGGACGGCGTGAACACCTACAACGTGGTGGACGTGAAGCTCGCGCCCGGGGTCCCGGTCCCCGACATCACGCTGGAGCGGAACGTCTACACGACCTCCTCGTGCGGCCTGTGCGGCAAGGCGAGCCTGGACGCGGTGCGCACCACGACCCGGCACCCGGTGGCCGACGCTCCCCCGGTGCGGATCACGCCCGAGCTGCTGTCCGCCCTCCCGGACCGGTTGCGGGCCTCGCAGCGGGTCTTCGACCGGACGGGCGGCCTGCACGCCGCCGCGCTGTTCTCCGAGGAGGGCGAGCTGCTGGACGTACGGGAGGACGTCGGCCGGCACAACGCGGTCGACAAGCTGGTGGGCCGGGCGCTGACGGACGGGCGGCTGCCCCTGTCGCGGGCGGTGCTGCTGGTGTCGGGGCGGGCCTCGTTCGAGCTGGCGCAGAAGGCCGTGATGGCGGGGATCCCGGTGCTCGCGGCGGTCTCGGCACCGTCGTCGCTGGCCGTGGACCTGGCAGCGGAGAGCGGACTGACGCTGGTGGGCTTCCTGCGCGGACCCTCGATGAACGTGTACGCCGGTGAGCACCGGATCGCGCTGGAGGCGGCGGCCCCGCGGGGCTGAGCCCGGGGCCGCCCGCACGCGGGTCGTCGTACGGGGCCCTCGCTCACTCCCCCGCGAAGGCCAGGCCCTCGGCGGCCAGCGCCTCGCGGAGAACCCGGATCGCCTTCGGGCCGACCCCGTGGAGGGCGAGCAGCTCCGCCGCGGTCACGGTGGTGAGCTCGGCGAGGCGGGTGTAGCCCGCCGCGCGCAGAGCGCCGCGGGCCGGGTTGCCCGCCCCGTGCGGAAAGTCGTCGGCAGGCGTCCCGCCCTGGTCGCTCATGGCACGTCCTCGCTGTGGGGTCCTACCGGCTACCGGCTCACCGTAACGGCTGGGTCGGACAGTGGGCCGGAGGCGGCGGCCCCTGCCGGGTCGTCCCGGGCCGGCGGCTCCTCGGGGTCACGCGCACGGCGCTTGGCGATCACGGCGCAGACCATCAGCTGCATCTGGTGGAACAGCATCAGCGGCAGCACGGCCAGGCTCGCGTGCGCACCGAAGATCACGCTCGCCATCGGCAGCCCGGCCGCCAGGCTCTTCTTCGACCCGGCGAACTGGATGGCGATCCGGTCCGCCCGGCCGAACCCGAGCCTCCGTGCCCCGTACCAGCTCAGGGTGAGCATCAGCGCCAGCAGGACCGCCTCGGCGGCGAGCAGCGCGCCGAGCCGGGCGGGGGTGACCTGGTGCCAGACGCCGGCGACCATGCCCTCGCTGAACGCGGTGTAGACGACGAGCAGGATCGAACCCCGGTCGACCAGGCCGAGCACCTTCTTGTGCCGGCCGAGGAAACCGCCGACCCAGCGGCGCAGGAGCTGTCCGGCCAGGAACGGGACGAGCAGCTGGAACACGATCTTCAGCAGGGAGTCCACGGAGAACCCACCCCCGGTGGACCCGAGGAGCAGGGCGGCGAGCAGCGGGGTCACCAGGATCCCGGCGAGGCTGGAGAAGGAACCGGCGCAGATCGCGGCGGGCACGTTGCCCCGGGCGATCGAGGTGAAGGCGATGGAGGACTGGATCGTGGACGGGACCAGGCACAGGAAGAGGAAGCCCGCCTGGAGCTCGGGCGTCAGCACGTACGGCACCAGCCCGCCGCTCGCCAGCCCCAGCAGCGGGAAGACGACGAAGGTGCAGGCCAGGACGGTGAGGTGGAGGCGCCAGTGCTTGAGCCCGTCGAGCGCCTCGGCCGTGGAGAGCCGCGCCCCGTAGAGGAAGAACAGCAGGGCGACGGCGCCGGTGGAGGCCCCGCCCGCCACGTCGGCGGCGGTGCCGCGGGCGGGCAGCAGTGCCGCGAGGGCCACGGTGGCGGCCAGCGCCAGGAGGTAGGCGTCGAACGGCAGCCAGGACGGCAGACGCGGGATACGGCGGGACATGTGCGGGGGCGCTCCGGCGGTCGGGGATCCGTTTCGGCGTCCATCCTGCTCCCGTACGACGCCATCGGGAATCCCGCACACCGCTCTGACTGTCATCACGAATCCCGATAACGTGCAGCCATGAACAACGCGGACAGGGCGAGCGCGGACCGGATGAACGTGCACCGGATGGACACCACGTACGACCCCGCCCAGCTGCGGACCTTCCTCGCCGTCGCCCAGACGCTGAGCTTCACGCAGGCCGCGCGCAGGCTCGGAATCCGCCAGTCCACGGTCAGCCAGCATGTGCGGCGGCTGGAGGAGGCGGCCGGGCGGCAGCTGTTCGCCCGGGACACCCATCGCGTCGACCTCACGGACGACGGCGAGGCGATGCTCGGCTTCGCGGGATCCATCCTGTCGGCCCACGAGCGGGCCGCGGCGTTCTTCGCGGGCACCCGGCTGCGCGGGCGGCTGCGGTTCGGGGCTTCCGAGGACTTCGTGCTGACCCGGCTCCCCGAGATCCTGGAGTCCTTCCGCCGGGACCACCCCGAGGTCGAGCTCCAGCTCACCGTGGAGCTGTCCGGGATGCTGCACCGGCAGCTCGCGGCGGGCCGGCTGGACCTGGTGCTGGCCAAGCGGCGGACCGGGGACACCCACGGCGAACTGATGTGGCAGGACGCCCTGGACTGGATCGGCGCACCGCAGCTGCGCCTCGATCCGGAGCGCCCCGTACCGCTGGTCGTCTTTCCGCCACCGGCCATCACCCGGGCCCGCGCCCTGGAGGTGCTGGAGGAGCACGGGCGGACCTGGCGGATCGCCTGTACGAGTACGAGCCTGAGCGGCCTGGTCGCGGCGGCCCGGGCGGGCCTGGGGGTGATGGCGCACTCCCGGGGGATGATCCCGCCGGGTCTGGTGCCGGTTCCGGCCAGGGCGGGGCTGCCGGAGCTCGGCGGGGTCGACTTCGTCCTGCTCCACGGGAACCGGCGGGGCGCGGCCCAGGACGCGGCGGACGCCCTGGCCTCCGCGATCCTGGCGGGCGGCGACCGGCTGCACCGCGGAACGGGCGGCGTGGAGGGGCCGTAGCGGCTTCCCGGACCACTGGTGGCTGCCGTGGCGGGACCGGCGGCGGCACAGCCCGGCGCTGCCGGGCCCCGGCCGCTCCCCGGACCGGCACCGCCCCGGGTGCTCGCGGCGGTCGGATTCGGTGGAGATTCCGGCGCGAGCCGCTTACCCCTCCGGCAGAACTGGGCCCCCGCACGCCCGAGCCTTGCCCATCTGGCCGGATTTCGACGGTTGACCTGGGGGCTCGTCCTGGTGTGCGGAGGTTCCGGACCTCTCCCGCCGGGCCCCCGCTTGGGGTAGCGTCGCGGCGCTGTGCGGAGCGCCACGAGGAGCATGTCATTGCGCGAATTCACTGTCCCACCCATGGCGGCGCCGCCTCAGGTCGGCGGTCTGGCCGATGTGGTCTTCGACCACGCGGAGGATGATCCGCACCGCGTCGCGCTCGGCCGCAAGGACGCCGGGGGCCAGTGGCGCGATGTGACCTCCGGGGAGTTCCGCGATGCTGTGCTGGCGCTGGCCAAGGGGCTGATCGCGCACGGCGTGCGGTTCGGGGACCGGGTCGCGCTGATGTCCCGTACGCGCTACGAGTGGACGCTCTTCGACTTCGCGCTCTGGACCGTCGGGGCCCAGTCGGTGCCCATCTATCCGACCTCCTCCGCCGAGCAGGTCCTGTGGATGCTGCACGACGCCGAGGTGGTGGCGGTGATGGTCGAGCACGAGGACCACGCCATGACGGTCGGATCGGTGATCGACCGGCTGCCGCATCTGAAGCGGCTGTGGCAGCTGGACGCCGGGGCGGTGGACGAGCTGCTCGGGGCGGGCGTGGGCATCGACGACGAGGTGGTGCAGCGGCACCGGCGCGCGGTGACGCCCGACTCCGTGGCGACCGTCATCTACACCTCGGGGACGACGGGCCGCCCCAAGGGGTGTGTGATCACCCACGCGAGCTTCATGTTCGAGAGCGACACGATGGTCACGCGCTGGGAGCCGGTGTTCCATTCCAAGCCCGGCGACGAGGCGGCCACGCTTCTCTTCCTGCCGCTGGCCCATGTCTTCGGGCGGATGGTCGAGATCGCCGCGGTCCGCGGCCGGGTCAAGCTCGGCCATCAGCCGGAGCTGTCGGCGAACGCGCTGATGCCGGACCTGCTGTCGTTCCGGCCGACGTTCATCCTGGCGGTGCCGTACATCTTCGAGAAGGTGTTCAACGGGGCCCGGCGCAAGGCCGAGACGGAGGGGCGGGCCGGGCCGTTCGACAAGGCCGTCGACATCGCGGTGAAGTACGCCGAGGCCATGGAGCTCAAGGCGTTCGGGGACGGTCCCGGCCCGTCGGCCGGGCTGCGGATGCAGCACCAGTTCTTCGACAAGGTCGTGTACAAGAAGGTCCGCGACGCGATGGGCGGCCGGGTGCGGCACGCGATGTCGGGCGGCTCCGGCATGGACCGCCGGCTCGGGCTGTTCTTCGCGGGCGCCGGGGTGACGGTCTTCGAGGGGTACGGGCTGACCGAGTCGACCGCAGCGGCGACGGCGAACCCGCCCGAGCGCACCCGGTACGGGACGGTCGGGCAGCCGATTCCGGGGACCTCGGTGCACATCGCGGACGACGGTGAGGTGTGGGTGCACGGGCCGAACGTGTTCTCCGGCTATCTGAGCAACCCCGAGGCCACCCGGGCGGTGCTCCAGGACGGCTGGCTGGCGACCGGGGATCTCGGTTCGCTGGACGAGGACGGCTATCTGACGATCACCGGACGGAAGAAGGAGATCCTGGTGACGTCCGGCGGCAAGAGCGTCTCCCCGGCCGGTCTGGAGGAGCGCGTACGGGCGCATCCGCTGGTGGCGCAGTGCATCGTCGTCGGCAACGACCGCCCGTACATCGCGGCGCTCGTCACCGTGGACCAGGAGTCCGTGGACCACTGGCTCTCCATGCAGGGCCGCTCCCCGCTCGGCCCGGCCGAGCTGGTGCGGGACCCGGACCTGGAGATGGAGGTCCGCCGCGCGGTGGTGGCCGCCAACACGGCCGTGTCCCAGGCCGAGTCCATCCGTACGTTCCGGATTCTGGCCCATCCCTTCACCGAGGACCTCGGGCTGCTGACGCCCTCGCTGAAGCTGAAGCGGAAGGCGATCGAGACGGCCTACGCGGTCGAGGTCGACGCGCTCTACCACTGACCGGCGGCAACGGGAATGCCTGGACCCGCCCGGTCGTTGTCGTGGGGAATCACCAACCGACGACGTTAGGATCGACCGCTCGTGAGCAAGGTCCCCTCCCTCACCCTCAACAACGGCCTCGACATGCCGCAGCTCGGTTTCGGTGTCTGGCAGGTGCCGGACGACGAGGCGGAGAAGGCGGTCGCCACGGCCATCGAGACCGGGTACCGGAGCATCGACACCGCCGCGGTCTACGAGAACGAGACGGGCACCGGCAAGGCCATCGCCGCCTCCGGCGTCGCGCGCGACGAGCTCTTCGTCACCACGAAGCTGTGGAACAGCGAGCAGGGCCACGACAGCACGCTGCGCGCCTTCGACGCCTCGCTCGACAAGCTCGGCCTGGACTACGTCGACCTGTACCTGATCCACTGGCCGGTCCCGGCGAAGGACGCGTACACCGACACGTACAAGGCCTTCGAGAAGATCCTCGCCGACGGCCGCGCGAAGGCCATCGGTGTGTCGAACTTCCACCCCGAGCACCTGAAGCGGCTGCTCGCCGAGACCTCCGTGGTCCCCGCCGTCAACCAGATCGAGCTGCACCCGCAGCTCCAGCAGGCCGAGGCCCGCGCCTTCCACGCAGATCACGGCATCGCCACCGAGGCCTGGTCGCCGCTGGGCCAGGGCAAGGGCCTGCTGGAGGTGCCGACGGTCGTCGCCGTCTCCCAGAAGCACGGCCGCACCCCCGCCCAGGTGGTGCTGCGCTGGCATCTGCAGACCGGCAACATCGTGATCCCGAAGTCCGTGACCCCGTCGCGGATCAAGGAGAACCTGGACGTGTTCGACTTCGAGCTGGACGCCGACGACCTCGCCGCCTTCGCGGCCCTGGACGAGGGCAAGCGCCTCGGCCCGGACCCGGCGGAGTTCAGCGCCGGCGCCTGAGCGCACCCGGCCGACAACGGGCGCCCCCACCGCAAGCACGGTGGGGGCGCCGTCGTCGGCACCTGGACGGGCGGCAGCCCGCATCACGCATCCATCGGGGAGACTGGAACCATGAGCGGCGAACTCGCGCCTGTCGTCGAGGCGGGCCCGTACCGTCTGCGCAACGTCGGCAGCAAGCTGTTGCTGGAGGTGTACGGCGCGGCGAAGGGCAGCGGGGCCCGGGTCCAGCAGGGCGCGGACGACGGGACGGCCGCGCAGGTGTGGCGGCTGTCCCCGGTGCACGAGGGCGCGGCCCTCTTCCACCTGGTCAACGAGCACAGCGGGAAGCGGCTGGACGTGGCGAACGCCGACACGTCGAACGGCACCCGGATCCAGCAGTGGAAGGCCAACAACTTCGGTGCCCAGGAGTGGCTGATCGAGCAGCATCCGGAGACGCCCGGGACGGTGACGCTGGTGAGTTTCATCAGCGGGCTGGCCATGGAGGTCGCGGACGGTTCCACCGAGGCCGGGGGCGCGGTTCAGCAGTGGGAGGACACCGACTCCCCGTTCCAGTGGTGGCAGTTGGAGCCGGTGACGTAGGTCCCGGGAAGCCGGTGGCGCAGGTCCGGCGGAGCAGCCCGGGCGGTGTCGCCCGCTCAGCCCCTGCGGCCCAGATGCACCGTGCGGGCGGCGAGCAGGTGGACGTCGGGGCGGTGGTGCAGCCCTTCGGGGTCCTCGGGGTCCAGCAGCCGGTCCAGTACGGCGCTGTCCTCGGCCGTCAGCAGGTCGCCGAGCACCTCGCGCTCCCGGGTGATGCTCGCGACGACGTGGTCGCGGACCGGGCGGGAGACGGGGGCGGGCAGGTCGAGGAGGAAGCTGCGGGTGCCCTGCGGGACGAGGCCGACCGCGGTGAAGAGCGCGGCCCAGTCCTCGATCTCCCTCTTCGCGCCCGGGAGTTCGGAGCGCATGTGCTCGAAGCGGGTGGCGGCGGCCGCGCCCATCCGGGCCTCCAGGCCGGGCTCTCCGATACCGATGTCGCGGGGCAACCTCCGGGTGGGCAGGCCGCCTTCGACGAGCGCGACCGTTCCGCCGGCCCGCAGGAGCCCGGCGAAGCCCGCCAGCGCGGCGCGCTGGTCACCCAGGTGATGCAGGGAGTTGCCCGCCCAGATCAGATCGGCCTCGCCCAACCGGTCGAAGTCTGCCGGGAGTTCCGCCTCAAGCGTCATGAAGCGGTCGATCACCCCGAGGCGGCGCGCACGGTTCCTCGCGCGTTCCAGGAGCGCTGGTGTGGCGTCCACGGCCACCACCTCGGCCTCCGGAAAGACCTCGGCCAGCAGGCAGGAGACGACCCCGGGACCGCTCCCGATGTCGAGGATCCGGCGGACCTCGGGCGCGGTGGGCAGGGCGGCGATCCAGCGGGCCGCCTCCTCGTACTGCCTACCGTTGAGTTCGGCTTCCTGCTCCAACAGGGGACCCAGGACGTCCCAGTCGATGTCGGCGGTGTGCGTGTCGTGGTGGCCGTGACCGGCGTGGCTGCTCATGGGGCCAGCTTCCTCATCGGCCGGTCACGCGGCAAGGTTCGTTGCCGATCCGGCAAACCGGGAGGTCCTACGGCGGACCGAGGGAGTCCCCCGGCGTGTCCAGCGGATCCCCCGGCGTACCGACGCGGTACTCCTGCGGGCTCACTCCCCGCACCCTCTTGAAAGCAGCGCTGAAGGCGAAGGGGGCGCTGTAGCCGACCTTCCGGGCCACGGCCTCCACCGTGGCGTCGCTCTCGCGCAGCAGGTCGGCCGCGACGGCGAGACGCCAGCCGGTGAGGTACGCCATCGGCGGCTCACCGACCAGTTCGGCGAACCGGCGGGCCAGGCCGGCCCGGGACACCCCGGCGCGGGCGGCGAGCGACGCGACGGTCCAGGGGTACGCCGGGTCGTCCTGGAGCAGCCGCAGCGCCACGCCCACGACCGGGTCGCCCATCGCGCGGTACCAGGCGGGCGCGTCGGCCCCGGGCCGGGCGAACCAGGCGCGGAGCACCGCGATGAGCAGCAGGTCCAGCAGCCGGTCCAGGACGACGCGCTGGCCCGGCTCGTCCTGCGCGATCTCCGCGTCGAGCAGGTCCAGCAGCGGCCGGGTCCGCGCGTCGGCGGGGACCGTGAGGAGCGGGGGCAAGGCATCCAGCAGCCGGCTGCTGATCTCCCCGTCCAGGAGGTAGGTGCCGACGAGGACGGCCGTACCGCCGTCGGCCGCGTTCCCCCAGGTCCGTACGTTCAGACCCATGTCCTGGGCGAGCGGGCGGCCGTGGAGCGTGGTGCAGACACCGCCGGGTCCGACGAGCGCGTGGGGTGTCGTTCCCGGCACGTCGGCGACGGTGTACGGGTCGGGGCCGCGGACCACCGCGATGTCCCCGGGGCCGAGGCGGACCGGTTCGCCTCCGCCGGACGGGACGATGCAGGCCGCGCCGCGCCGGACCGACATGAGGCAGATCGGCGCCCGGTCCTCGATCCGTACCGCCCAGGGCGGCTCCATCACCATGCGGAGCAGAAACGCGCCCCGGGCCCGGGGTCCGTCCAGAAGTCCGGCGAGAGCGTCCATGGCCCGTCAGCGTAGACGCGTGGACGCACGCGTAGGTGGCTGAGTCTTTCGAGCATGTCCCGGCGGGCGCGGCCACGGAAGTCTGGAGACATGACGGAGAACGCGTACACACGACGACACGACAGCAGCAGCAGCGGTGACGGCGACGGACGGGGCGTAGGACGGATGACGGGCACGGTTCTGGTGACGAGCGGCACGGGCAAGACAGGACGGCGGGTGGTGGAGCGGCTGGCCGCCCTCGGTGTGCCGGTCCGCTCGGGGTCACGCTCGGGCGGAGTGCCGTTCGACTGGCAGGACGACACAGGGTGGGAGGCCGCGTTGCGCGGCACGGAGGCCGCCTATGTGGCGTACTACCCGGACCTGGCGGTGCCCGGGGCGGCGGAGGCGATGGCCGCCTTCGGGCGGACCGCGGCGGCGTGCGGGGTGCGCAGGGTGGTCCTGCTGTCGGGGCGCGGCGAGCCGCAGGCGGTCGTCGCCGAGGAGGCGCTGCGCGGGGCCGCGGGGGCGGTGGAGGTCACGGTCGTCCGGGCGGCGTTCTTCGCGCAGAACTTCAGCGAGGGGGCGCTGCTGGACGGGGTGATCGGCGGCGAGCTGGTCTTCCCCGCGGGCACGACGGCGGAACCGTTCCTGGACCTCGACGACCTGGCCGACGTGGTGGTGGCCACGCTGACCGGGGACGGGCACGCGGGGGCGGTGTACGAGCTGACGGGCCCCCGGTCCCTGACCTTCGAGCAGGCGGCCGAGGAGCTGGGCCGGGCGGCGGGCCGGCCCGTGCGGTACGTGCCGGTGACCGGGCCCGCGTACGCCTCGCTGCTGGAGGAGTTCGGGGTGTCCGAGGCAGAGGCCGGATTCCTGGCCGAGCTGTTCGCCACCCTGCTGGACGGTCACAACGCGGCGACGACGGACGGGGTGAAGCGGGTGCTGGGGCGGGAGCCGAAGGGCTTCGCCGACTTCGCCCGCGAGGCCGCCCGGGACGGCGCCTGGCACGGCTGAACCGGAACGTCGCGCCGGGCCGGTCGGGCCCGGCGGCGTACGGGCCGTGTACACCGACCGAACGGTAGGCGGAGCACGCATATTGCCGGGGTGCTCCGGGGGCCATAACTTGCCCTTATGGAGCTGGAGTTGCGCCATCTGCGAACGGTCCGTGCGATAGCCGACACGGGCAGCCTGACCAAGGCCGCCGCCACCCTGGGGCTTGCCCAGCCCGCTCTCAGCGCTCAGCTGCGGCGGATCGAGAAGGCCCTCGGCGGCGCTCTCTTCGACCGCGACCACACCGGAGCCCGTGCCACGCCGCTCGGCGAACTGGTGCTGGAGCGGGCCCGGGTGGTGCTGCCCGCGGTCAGTGAACTGCAGGCCGAGGCCGTGCGGTTCGCCAATGCGCGGGGGGCACTGGACCGGTTCCGGCTGGGCGGCACGCACGGTCCGCTGCTCGGCGGTCTGGTGGACCGGATGGCGGCCGCGCACCCGTCGGCGGCGGTGTCGACGTACACCTCGTGGTCGGTGGACGAGATCGCCTCGCTGGTGATCGACGGGCGGCTGGACTTCGCGCTGATCGGGACGTGCGGCGAGAGCCCGCCGCCGCTGGCGGACCGGCTCGTCTGGGAGGTCGTCGGAGTGGACCCGGTCTTCGTGATGCTGCCGGAGAACCACCCTCTGGCCGCCGAAGCGGAATTGGATCTGGCCGCCCTCGCGGACGAGAGCTGGGCGGATGTGCCGGGCGACGGCTGCTTCGCGGACTGCTTCACCGCGGCCTGCGCGCGGTCGGGCTTCACCCCGGTGTCGGTGTTCGAGACGGACACCTCGTCCGTCGTCCATCTGGTGCAGGTGGGGCGGGCGATCGGGCTGTGCCGGGCGACGTTCCCGCCGACGCCGGGCGTGGTGACCCGACCGCTGGCGGGCGCCCCGCTCAGCTGGCGTCATCTGGTGGGCTGGCATCCGCACTCCCCCGCCGCCGACGCGGCGGCGGGGACGGTGGCGGGGGCGACCCGCGAGGCGTACGCGGAGGCGGTGTCGCGCAGTCCGGGCTACGCGCGGTGGCTCGGCGCGCACCCCCGGTTCGGCACGGTGGCCTGAGCGGGAAGGGGCGGGTGGGCCGTTCCGCCGACCGGTGGCTGTTCGGTCCCGTGGCCGGTGGCTGTTCGGCTCCGCGGGCCGGTGGCTATTCGGCTCCGTGGGCCGGGGCGGCGGCCGCCACCCGGGCGGCGAGCGTCAGGTCCTTCTCGGTGATCGCGCCGCCCGCGGAGTGCGTGTGGACGGCGAGGGCCACCGTGTTGTAGCCGAGCGTCAGATCGGAGTGGTGGTTCAGCTCGTCCTGGATCTGCGCGATGTGGACCGTCAGCGCGGCGGCGGCGAAGTGGGAGGGCAGCCGGAAGGTCCGGGTGATCCGGTCCCCTTCGAGCGTCCAGCCGGGCAGGCTCTCCAGCCGGATCTCGGTCTCGGACGGCGACAGCGGTTCGGCGCTCATGGGACGGCTCCCGTGGGTCTCGGTGGGTCGGCGTGGGCGTCACGGCGGGCCGGGCGGCCCGTACCGGCACCGTGACCGGCCCGCCGGTGACGTTACGGTCTGGGCATGACGACTGTCTTGCCCGACACGGAAGTGGGGCCGCTGCTGCGGGACTGGCGGGAACAGCGCCGCATCAGCCAGCTGGAGCTGGCCCTGCGCGCGGACTCCTCGGCCCGCCACATCTCGTTCATCGAGACGGGCCGCTCCCGGCCCAGCGAGGACATGGTCCTGCGGCTGGCCGAGCACCTGGACATCCCGGTCCGGGAACGCAACGCCCTCCTCGTGATCGCCGGTTACGCGCCCCGCTACCCGCAGACCTCCCTCGACGACCCCGCGATGGCCTCCCTGCGCGAGAGCCTGGAGCGGCTGCTCGCGGCGTACGAGCCGTATCCGGCGCTCGTGGTGGACGGCACCTACGGGGTGGTGGCGGCCAACCGCGGGGTGGCGCTGCTGCTGGAAGGCGTACCGGAGATGCTGCTGGCCCCGCCGCTGAACGCCATGCGGCTCACCCTCCACCCGGAGGGGCTCGCCCCGCGCATCGTGAACCTCCCCGAGTGGCGGGCGGACCTGCTGGCGCAGATGGACCGTCAGATCGCCCTCGTACGCTCACCGGCTCTGCGCGAGCTGTACGACGAGGTGGCCGCCTATCCGGCCCCCGCCCGGGCCGGCGGCACGGACCGCACCGCCGAGGGGACGGGCGGTGCGGTCCCGGTCGCCGGCCGGGCGGACCGTGCGGGGCGGGAGCGGGACCGGGCCGCCGCGTTCGCGCTGCCGATGCTGCTCGAACACGGGGGCCGGGTCCTGTCGTTCGTGTCGTCGATCGCGACGTTCAACACGCCGATGGACGTGACGGTGGCCGAGCTGGCCATCGAGACGTTCCTCCCGGCGGACCGGGAGACCGCCGCCTATCTGCACGCCCACGTCCCGTCCTGACCCGGCCCCTGTCCGCTCCCCTCAGACGCGGGCCCCGTTGTCGAGCGGGTCGCGGCGTGCCGCACGGGTCTTTCCGCGCGGTGCGCCCTTCCCCTTCCCCGGTACGGGCGGCGGCGGGGCCTTGGCGCTGCGCTCCAGGGCGAGGGCCCCGGGTACGGCGGTGAACACCGAGGACCAGGTGCCGACGACGATGCCGATGAGCAGGGCGAGCGCGAAGTCGGCCAGCGAATCGCCGCCCAGCACCGCGAGGGCGGCCAGGATGAACAGGGCGCCCATCCCGGTGTTCACCGTACGGGGGACGGTCTGCAGGACGGCCCGGCGGGCGATGGTGTCCAGCGGGGTCCGCCGGTTCGCCCCCCACAGCTCCCGGACCCGGTCGAAGACCACCACCGAGTCGTTGACCGAGTAGCCGATCACGGTGAGCAGGGCGGCCAGGAAGACCCCGTCGACCGGCCGCCCCAGCCAGGCGAAGGCTCCCACCACCAGGATCACGTCGTGCACCATCGCCACGACGGACGCCACCGCGAACGTCCAGCGGAACCGGACCGCCAGGTAGGCCAGTTGCACGGCCACCGCGACCCCCAGGGCGATCAGCGCGTTGCGGCGCAGTTCGTCGCCGAGGCTCGGGCCGATCAGCTCGTCCCGTACCTTCGTCGTCTCGCCGCCCTCTTCGGCGAGGGCGGCGCGCAGGGCGTGTTCGCCGTCGTTGTCGAGCTTCCCCGTGCGGACGGACAGGTCGCCGTCGCCCGCCGTGGTGACCTCGGCGTCCCCGAACCCGGCGGCGGCGATGCTGTCCCGGGCCGTCTCCACGTCGACCGGGCGGCTGGTGGAGTACTCGACCAGCCGGCCCCCGGTGAACTCGACGCCCAGATCGACCCCGCGCACCACGATCCCGGCCACCGCGACGACGACCAGCGCCGCCGAGACGACGAGCCACCGGGCCGATCTCCGGAAGAGCTTCGGATCCTTGCGGACCAGCCATGTGCGTACGGCACCGGGTCGCGCGATGCCGTTGACGCCCCGGTAGTCGCCGACGAAGCGCGAGTTCGCCGCGATCTCGGTGAACGCGCGGGCGATGACCAGGGCGGAGAACATCGAGGCGACGACCCCGATGGCGAGCGTGACACCGAAGCCCTTGACCGGGCCCGAGCCCAGGAAGAAGAGCAGTCCGGCCGCGATCAGCGTGGTCGCGTTGGAGTCGGCGACCGCGCTCCACGCTTTCTGGAACCCGGTGGTGAGCGCGGCGCGCAGGGAGCGTGTCGGCCGGTCGGCGCACTCCTCCCTGGCCCGTTCGAAGACCAGGACGTTCGCGTCGACCGCCATCCCGATCGCGAGGACGAACCCGGCGAGCCCGGGAAGGGTCAGCGTGACGCCGAGGGCGACGAGCGCGGCGTACGAAATCACTCCGTACGCGCCCAGCGCCACGGCGGCCAGCGCGCCGAAGAGTCGGTAGACGACGGTGATGAAGAGCGCGGTGGCGGCGGCTCCGATGAGGGCCGCCTGCGCACTCGCGTCGATGGCCGCCGCGCCGAGCGTCGGGCCGACGGTCCGCTGCTCGACGATCTCGACGGGCACGGGCAGGGCCCCGCCCTTGATGAGCAGCGCCAGGTCACGCGCTTCGTCCGCGCTGAACGATCCGGTGATCTGGGTGGCCCCGGACGGCAGTCCGACCCGGCAGCCGACCGAGGGGTCGACCTGCGGCGAGGAGATGACCTTCTCGTCGAGGACGATGGCGACCCTCCGCCGGTCGTCCCCGGCGGGGTGGCAGGCGGCCTCGCCGGTGAGCTTCTTCCAGTCCTGCCCGGCGCCCTTGCGGAACTCCAGCGATACGGTCCAGCCCGCTCCTCCCTGCGAGTCGAACGCGGCGGTGGCGTCCTCGACGCCCGCGCCGGAGAGCCGGGGTTCGCCGAGGGCGAGCGACCTGCCCTGCTCGTCGGGGAGCGTCAGTCGGTCCGAGTCGGGGTCGGTGTCCGGGGTCTTCTCCTCCGGCTGGTCGGTGCCCGGCCCCTCGACCGCGTGGAAGGTGAGTTGGGCGGTCCTGCCGATCACCTCGGCGGCCTGGCGCGGATCCTGCACGTCGGGCAGTTCGACGATGATCCGGTCCTCGCCGGAACGGGTCAGGGTCGGTTCGGCGACGCCCAGCGAGTCGATCCGCTGTCGCAGCACCTCCAGGGTGCGGTCGGTGGTCTCCCGGTCCGCCTCGACGGTGGCGGTGTCCCGGGCCTGGAGCACGATACGGGTGCCGCCCTGGAGATCGAGGCCGAGTCTGGGCGACATGGTCAGGGTGATGAAGACGGAGGCGAGCAGCACGGCGACAGCCAGAACCGCTCGCACCGCGGTGGCGCGAGTCATGGAGATCCTCCGGTGGGGCGTCGAGCGCCCTCACCTCAGCGAGGACGCGACGCCGGAACGGCAGAACAGGACGGTGGATGACCGGTCGTGGGACCGGTGGTCCTGCCCGGAGGTCCGCGGACACCGGGAAGCGCGCCCCGGCGGCTGCCCGGTGCGTCGAAGGAGTCCGCGGCGACGTACTGGACGCCGCCGCGCGGCTCGGCCGTCCCCGGCGCAGCGGGGGTCAGCGCGTCGTGCGGCGGCGGTGGCGCGTGGAGGAGCAGGTAGGCCCGGCCGGTGCCCGCCCGGGGAGCCTGCGCCGGATCGGCCGCCGCCGTGGGCTGCTCGTGCGTGGCCTGCGCCGCGAGATGCCGGACGTCGTGCGCGGTGCCGTGACCGGCCTGGTGCGGGACGTCGTGTGTGATGCCGTGCCCGGCCTGGTGCCGGGAGTCGAGTGCCCCGTTGTGGCAGGCGCGGTGCCGGGACGCCGGTGCGCTGTCGTGCCCTGCGCGATGCGCGGTTCCGGGGATCTGGGGTGCGACGGGCGGCGGAGCGGTGGCGACCGTGACGGCGGGCGGGAGGCGTGGGGTGGCCAGGGCGGCGGGCGCGGCCCCGTTCGCCGTGGCCGCACCGCCGACCAGGGTGAGGACGGCGAGGAGCAGTGTGGCGAGCACACACCGCACCCGGTGCGTGTGCGTCCGGGGTTGTCCCCGGTACGGCGTCACCTCGGGTGGCCGGATCGCTCGGGCGGCGCCGGCCGGTGGCGGAGCACGGAGCTGAGGATCTGTCCGGCGCCTCGGACGACCGTGGTCGACGGGTCGTCGGCCAGCCGCACCCGGGTGCCGAGGCAGCGGGCGAGGTGCTCGGTGACGTCGGACCGCAGCGCGCCGCCGCCCGCGAGCACGGGGCCCTTGCGCAGGGCGCCCCGGATCGCGCCGTGCCGGTCGTGCCGCCACATGGACGTGATCATGTCGAGCACCGTGCGGCCGAGGACGGTGGGAAGCGTCGCCGGATCGAGGCCGTCGAGGTCGTCGAGTCCGCTCTCGGCCTGCCGGGCGTCGGCGACCAGACCGCCCACGAGGAGCGTGACCTCGGTCAGCTCGGCTCCCATGTCGACGACGAGAAGGGGGCCCGTCTCCCTCGGTCCCGCGTACGCGGCGGCGGCCCGGGCGCTGCTGAGGACCAGAACGCGCGTCGTCCCGAGACCGGCGAGCAGGGCGCGCGCGGCGGTGCGGTGTTCGGCGCCGGCGAGCACGGGGTGGCTGAGCACGATCACGCTGTCGCTGCGGTCGGGGCCCAGGGCCGCGTCGGCGATCCGGCCGAGCAGCCGGCCACAGGACTCGGGGTCGACGATGCGCCCACGCCGGACCGGTCGCTCGGCGCTCCCGTGCGGGCCGGAGCCGGGGAAGGGGTCGAGGAGCAGCCCTCGGCCGGGCACCCAGGCCCGGGTGCGGGAGCTGCCGAGGTCCAGGGCCAGTCCCCGCGCGACCGGGGCACCGTTCCCTGCGCCCTGGTGCTGGTTCTGGTGACGCGTTCGAAGGCCCCCTCGGGAGTCTCCGGTGCGTCCCGCCCCGAACGCCCCGGCACCGCTTCCGTCACGAAGCGGTCCGGGGCCCTTCCCCCATGGGCCCGCCCCCGGGTGAAACGGCCCTCGCCGCTCGCCGGTTGCGGAAGTGATCGGCACGGTCGGAGCAGGAGCACGGTGGGGCGGGGAGAGGACAGTGGCACTCAGGGCAGGAACGTTCCGGGCGGGTCCGGACGACGGGGAGACGGCGCGACCCGGTCGCTGTCCGTCGTGCACAGAACGCATCGTCCCTCACCCCCGGCCGGCCGTCTCCGCCGCCCACGCACCCGTCGGCCCACTGATAGTGAGGCACGACCGAGCCCTCACTATGCAATACGGGGTGGTGGAACGCCACTTCCTCGCTGATTCACAGGCGCGCCGAGACGCCCTGCACGGCGGTCACCGGCTCAGGTGTCCTCCCCCGCCGCCAGGAACGCGCCGACGAGCTCTGCGAACTCCTCCGGCACCGCGATCCGGACCCCCAGATCCTCCGCCTTGGTGCGCTTGGATCCGGCCTTGTCCCCGGCGACCAGCAGGCTCGTGCGCTGGGAGACGCTGGAGGACGACTTGCCGCCCGCCCGCTCGATCAGCTCGTTCATCTGGTTGCGCGACAGCTTCTCCAGCGCTCCGGACATCGCACCCGTCACCACCACGGTCATCCCCGCCAGCGGCAGCGTGGAGCCGGTGCCACCGACAGCCTCCGCGCCAGCCCCCGCCGCCGCTTCCTCCTCCGTCCCGGGCTCCGGGGGCGGGGTGGCGCCCGGCTCGGTCATCGTCACCCCGGCCGCGACGAGCTTGTCGATCAGCGGTGCCAGCTCCACCAGCTCGGCGACCACCGCTGCGGCCTTCTCCTTGCCTATGCCGTCCACCCGCTGGAGCGTCTCCACGTCGGCGGCGACGATCCGGTCCATCGTGGCGAAATACCGGGCGATCCGGCGTGACATGGAGCGCCCCGTGCCGCGTACGCCCAAGGCGCAGAAGACCCGGGAGAGCGGCCGGGTGCGGGCGGTCTCGATGGCCGCCAGGAGATTGTCCGTGGAGGTCTCGCCCATCCGGTCGAGGGCGAGCAACTGCTCGCGCTCCAGGGTGAAGAGATCGGCGAAGTCCGCGACGAGACCCGCGTCGACGAGCTGGACGACCCGGGTGGCGCCGAGGCCCTCGATGTCGAGCTGATCGCGACCCGCCGCATACGAGACGGAGGCGACGAGGCGGCAGTTGCGGCCCCGGGTGCAGCGCCAGCGCTGTTCGCTCGTGTCGATGCCGGAGCCGCACTGCGGGCAGCTCTCGGGGAAGTCGATGGGCGTCTCGTCGCCGGTGCGCAGGTGGACGACGGGGGCCTCGATGCGCGGGATGATGTCGCCGGCCTTGTAGACCATGACCTGGTCCCCCAGCCGCAGGTCGCGCCGGGTGATGTCGGCCGGGTTGTGCAGGGTGGCGTAACCGACGGTGGAGCCGTCGATCTCCACGGGCTCCAGGACGGCACGCGGCGCGATGATGCCCGTGCGCCCGACGTTCCACTCGACGGCCAGCAGGCGGGTGATCTTCTCCACGGCGGGCAGCTTGTAGGCGATGGCCCAGCGGGGCGCGCGGGTGCCGGAGCCCGCCTCGCGCTGGTCGGCCGCCAGGTCGGCCTTGATCACGATCCCGTCGATGCCGAACGGCAGCTCGGCGCGGAGGGAGCCTATGGCGTCCACCCGCACCTGGACCTCCTCGACCGTGGCGGCCAGGACCGGCGCGACGTCGGTGCCCGCGGCCGTGTGCACGCCGAGGCCGGCGACGTACGACAGGACCTCGCTGTGGGGCAGTTCGGCGAGGGTCTCGCCCAGCTCCCCGGAATCGGGCAGCGGCAGCGCGCCGTAGGCGAAGAAGGTCGTCTCCACCCGGTAGGCGCGGTCCTTGGCGCGCAGGGTGCCGGCCGCCCCGTTGCGCGGGTTGGCGAAGGGGGCGCCGCCGTGTTCCGTACGGGTCGCGTTGCCCTGGTCGAACTGGTCGTTCGTCATGAGGATCTCGCCGCGCACCTCGATGGTGACCGGTTCGGCCAGCCGCTCCGGCAGTCCGACGACGGCGCCCGCCGCATGCGAGACGTCCTCGCCCGCCGTGCCGTCGCCCCGGGTGATGAGGCGCTCGAACCGGCCGTCGCGATAGCGCGCGGCGACCGCCAGACCGTCGAGCTTCGGCTCGACGCTCCACGCGGTCACCGGTCTGCCGATGCGCCGCTCCAGCGAGGCGGTCCAGGTCGCGAACTGCTCGGCCGAGAACACGTTGTCCAGCGAGAGCATGGGAACCGTGTGCGGCACGTCGCCGACAGCGGCCCCGCCCGCGACCTTGCCCGTCGGCGAGGCGGCGAGCACCTCCTCCGGATGGTCCGCCTCGTACGCGGCTATGCCGCGCGCCAGCCGGTCGTAGGCGTCGTCGTCCAACGCGCTCTCGCCCGTGGCGTAGTACGCGGCGGCGGCGACGGAGGCCTGTTCCACGGCGGCGGCGTAGGCGGCGGCATCGGCGAGCACAGCGGCTGAGTTCGTCATGGCCACCATTCTTCCGCCCACCACTGACAACGGCCCCGATCGCCTTCCCACCCCTCTCCAAGGAGAGCGCTCTCCCTCGTGACAGAAGACAACTCGCCCTCCATCGTGCGGATTTACCGAGGCCGCGCGATCCCTTGACATGCACAGGAGGCACTTCTACGTTCCTTCGAGAGAGCGCTCTCTGACTAACCCAGGAATCCCCCACTTCCCCGAACAGGAGTGCCGTGCTCTTCCGTCACCGACGCAACCCCGACCACCGCCGCCAACGATCCCTGCCGTCCTGGCGGTACAGAATCGCCGGGCTCGCCGCGGCCGCCCTCGCCCTCTCCTTCCTCCAGACCAACGTCGGCAACGCCGCGGGCGAGCGGGCCGCCGCGGACGCCGCGCCGAAGGCCGCCGCGGATGTCGTGCGGGTGGCCGAGTTCCTCGCCGAGTGCCCGTACACCCACCGGCTCCCCGACGACCCGATCGTCTTCCCCGGGCTGCCGGGCGCCTCCCACATGCACAGCTTCTTCGGCAACGACACCACGCACGCCGGCTCCGACCTGGCCTCCCTGGAGAGGGGCCGTACGTCGTGCTCCCCCGACACCGACCTGTCGTCGTACTGGGTGCCCACCCTCTACGACGGCGACAAGGAGGTGGAGCCCACCGGGACCACCTTCTACTACCTGGGCGAGGGCGTGAGCGACGACGTCATCCGCCAGATCAAGCCCTTCCCCCGGGGCCTGCGCATCGTGGCGGGCAACGCGAAGGCGACCGGCCCGCAGGACAACACGATCGCCCGCTGGTCGTGCCTGCACGCCGGTGAGGTGAACCCCTCGCAGAACTTCGTGAACTGTCCGCCCGGCACGATGATGGAGTCCTACCTGGACTTCCCGCAGTGCTGGAACGGTACGGACCTCGACTCCCCCGACCACAAGAGCCACATGGCCTACCCCGTCAACGGCGGCTGCCCGTCCACCCACCCGGTGCCGGTGCCCAAGCTCCGGCAGGTGCTGCGCTACCCGGTGAACGGTGACCCGGCCCGCTTCCGGCTGGCGTCCGGGCCCGGCTACACCATGCACGGCGACTTCTTCAACGTATGGCCGGAGGAGGAGATGGCGCAGCGCGTCCGCGACTGCATCAACGCGATCATCAAGTGCGGTTTCGACGGCAAGCCCTGACCGACCGTCACCACCGCGCTCGACCCACCCCCACGCACCACCGTGTCCGCCCCGGGGCGCCGGCTCCGGGGCGGAGACCCTCCCCCTCCCCTTACGAGGACACCCCATGAACCCCATCGACCTCGCGCCGCTCCGCCGGGCCACCGGCCTCGTCCTGCTCGGCGCGCTGGTTCTCGGCGGCACGGCCGGCTGTTCCCCGACGGCTGATTCCGCGCCCCGTACGGCGCAGGCACGGAAGTCCCCACCGGCCGGCGCACCCACGGTCACCTCGACCGCCACCGATGTCGGCTGGGTCCAGCTGATGACCCCCATGAATCAGCAGGCGGTGAAGCTCCTGGCCCTGGCCGCCGAGCGGGCGGGCGAACCGCGTGTGCGTGACTTCGCGGAGCGGCTGCGCACCGGGCAGGAGGCCGAACTCGTCCGTCTACGAGCCCTGTTGACCCGCATGGGGCTGCCCGGGACCGATGTGCACGCGGGGCACGACATGCCCGGCATGGTGACGGTACGGGACCTGGAGGCGGCCCGCGCCGCCGGGGGGCCCGCGTTCGACCGGCTCGTCCTCGTGCAGATCCGGGACCATCTGCGGCAGTCCGCGCAGGTGTCGCGTTCCGAGATCACCTCGGGCGGCCGGGCGGACGCCCGCGAGCTGGCCGCCGCCCTCGTGACGGCGCGCGAGACGTCCCTCGCCGAGCTGGAACGGCTGCCGGGCGCGGTGCGGGCCCTCGGCTGAACAGGGCGGCCTGCCTGCGGGTATAAAGGGCTGCATGACAGCCGAAGTGCCGCAGCCCGTACGCCCCACGACCCTGGAGGACGTGGCGGCCGTGGCCGGTGTGTCACGGGCGACGGTCTCCCGGGTGATCAACGGGGCGACCACGGTGGACCCGGCGCTGCGCACCGTCGTCGAGCAGGCGGTGGCGACCACCGGCTATGTGCCCAACCGGGCCGCGCGTTCGCTCGTGACGCGGCGGACCGACTCGGTGGCCCTGGTGGTCTCCGAGCGGGAACGGCGGCCGATGTCCGAGCCGTTCGTCGGCCGGATGTTCTCCGACCCGTACTTCGGGCGGGTCGTCAGCGGGCTGCTGGAAGTGCTGCGCCCGGCGGGCATCCAGATGGTCGTGATGCTGGCCGACGACGAGGCGTCCCGCGGCCAGTTGCTCTCCTATCTGCGGCACGGCCATGTCGACGGGGTCGTGCTGATCACGACGCACGCCGACGATCCGCTGCCCGGGCTGCTCCAGGAGACGCGGATGCCCGCCGTCCTCGCCGGCCGTCCGCACAAGCCGTCGCCGCTGGCCTATGTGGAGGTGGACCAGCACGCCGGGGCGCGGCTGGCGGCCGATCACCTGGCCGCACAGGGGCGGCGGCGGATCGGCACGATCACGGGACCGCAGGACATGCCCGCAGGACAGGTCCGGCTGACTGGTTTCCTGGAGGCCTGCGCCGCCCACGGCATCGAGGACGTGGCCTGCGCCGAGGGGGACTTCACGCATCTGGGCGGGGCTGCGGCGATGCGCCGACTGCTGGCTGACCGCCCGGATCTGGACGGGGTGTTCATCGCCTCCGACCTGATGGCGCTGGGGGCCCTGCCGGTGCTGCTCCGGGCCGGTCGCGACGTGCCGTCCGACGTCGCGGTGGTCGGCTTCGACGACAGCAGTGCCGCCGCCGCCTGCGACCCGCCGCTGACGACGGTCCGGCAGCCGGTGGAGGAGATGGCGGCGGAGATGGCCCGGTTGCTGCTGAAGCAGATCGGTGAGCCGGGCGGCCCGTCGCCCTCGGTGCTCTTCCCGGCGGCGCTGGTACGGCGGCAGTCGGCCTGAGCCGCGAGGCCTCCCGGAGGGGCCGGTGGCCGTCGGGGCGGGCGGCACGAGCGCTCGGTCAGGCCGTCGTGTCCGGCCTGTCCGGCACAGGAGCCTCCGTCGTCGCCGGGACCGCAGTGTCCGCCGGGACCGGAGTGTCCGCCGGGACCGGAGTGTCCGCCGGGACCGGAGTGTCCGCCGGAGCCGGAGTGTCCGCCGGGAACGGCTCGTCCGCCAGGCCCGCCCCGGCGAAGCCCTCCGCACGCACCGGGACCTGGGGGCCCGAGGACTCCTGGAGCCAGCGGGTGAGCACCCGGTGGACCGTTTCGGCACCCACCAGACCGCCGCCCGGCGGCGGAGGCGCACCCTCCGCGGTCTCGGCGGCCACGATGTCGAGGGGGTCCGTGAGCCCGCGCGGCCAGAGCAGGAACGGCCGGGACTGTTCGCCGCCGAGGCCGCCGTGCGAGCCGATCTGCTCCTCGAAGGCGTGCACGGTGCCGGTGCCGGGGTCGTACATGGAGTTGACCATGACGTCGGCGACGTGCGGGAAGGTGTCCGTACGGCGTACGGCGTCGGCCGCCCCGGTGTCGAAGCCCGCGAGCGGTCCCTCGCCGTCCGTCAGTTCGGCGACCGGAACCCGGGCGCCGCCGCGCCCGAGCACCACCGAGCCGTCCTCCCCGCCGACGAGGAGGAAGCCGATCCCCGGGTGGTTGGCGAGCGTGGAGAGCAGCGCCGGGTGGCGGTGCTCGATCTGTTCGCGGGAGGCGCGGCCCTCGATGTCGGGGAAGGAGATGAGCCCGAGGTTGCCGGAGGCCAGCACGATCGGGTCGGAGAGCTTGGCCGGGTGCTCGTCCTGCTGCCCCTCGACGGGGCGGTGCAGCGCGATGCGCACCGCGTCACGGGCCTCGGAGGCGCTGCGGGTGCGCTGGGCCCGGCGGGGCACGGGCAGCCCGCAGCCCGCCCGGACGAGGTCCTTGAGCGTGAGCCCGTACTTCCCCGCGAAGGTCTCCCCGGGGCTCTGGCCGTGGTCGGAGAGGAGCACGATCCGGTAGGCGCGCGGGGTGTGGTCGGCGATCTTGGCGATCAGGGCGAGGGAGCGGTCGAGGCGTACGAGGACCTTCTCGGCGTCGCGGCTGCGGGGCCCCGAGTGGTGGGCGACCTCGTCGTAGGCGACGAGGTCGGCGTAGACGGCGGTGCGTCCGGCGAACATGTCGCCGAGGACGGCGGCGACGACCACGTCGCGTTCCACGACCGTGGCGAAGGCGCGGATGAAGGGGTAGAGCCCGCCGCGCTTGATCCGGGGGGTGACCTTCCGGGCGCGGGCCCGGGTCGACTGGCCGATCTCGCGGAGGACCTCGGCGACGAAGGAGAGGGCGGTGCGGGTGGCGTTGGCCGGGTCGGAGAAGTAGGCGAAGTATCCGGCGCGGGAGCGGCGGCCCTTGCCGCGCCGGGCGGCCATGGAGAGCACCAGCGCGAGCTGGCCCGCGCCGCCGCTGAAGAGGTTGCCCCGGCTCGCCCCGTCGACGGTGAGGAGGCCGCCGTCGTGGGTGCGGCGGATGGCCCGCCGTTGCATTTCGAGGGCACTCGCGGGGCGGCTGGAGACCATGACGGTGCGGGTCTCCTTCTCGTACCAGCGGAATGCGGGCACGTCGTGGTTGCTGCCGTGCAGGATGGCGAGCTGGCTGGCGCCGGTCTGGCTGGACCAGTCGGTACGCCACGGGGTGAGGCGGTGTCCGGAGGAGTCGGCGAGCCATCCGGCGACGGTCGGCATGAGCCCGTCGGCCGCCGCCTTGACCAGGACGTCGTGGCCGACGCCGTCGAGCTGGAGGAAGACCGTGCCGGGCGGTCCGTCGCGGCCGGGCTCGGCCGGGTCCGGCGATCTGCCGCGTCTGCGCCGTCGGTCGGCGAGCCGGGACAGCCTGCGGCGGTAGGCCTCGTCGTCGCGGACGGCGAGGGCGGTGGAGGTGGCGGAGGCGACGGCGGACATCACGGCGGCGACGACGACCGCGGTCTCCGGCGCGGCGTCACCGCGCCCGTCCGGGATCAGGCGCAGCGCTATCAGCAGCAGCGAACCGTTGAGGAAGAAGACCAGCGCGCCGAGGACCAGCGCGGGCACGATGAGCAGGGACCGGACGAGGACGGGCCACACCAGGGCGGAGAGCAGGCCGAACGCGCCCGCGCCCCACGCCGCGGTGAACGCCGTCTTGGTGATCGAGTCGCCGTCGTCGGACTGGAGCTGGAAGTCGGGCAGGGCGCCGGCCAGCACGAGCATGGTGAGGGTGGACACCGCCCAGACCGCGATCACCCGCATCAGGGCCCTGCCCGCCGTACGCCACTTCCCGTCACCCACGCCGGTCCACCTCACGCCCTCTCCGCCCCCGGGCCCGGTGCGTCCGGGGCCCGCCCTTCAGCTTTTCACAGCGTCGCTCCCGGTCAGCGGCTTCGGCGGCAGGCCCAAGGCCCGGCGCAAGGGTACGGGGGGCGCATAGGCTCGTACCGGCAGCGCACCCGGTCACGGGCCACGCGGGCAGTACACCGGGGGGCGCGGGGATCGGACGAGGACCGGGCGGGGGCAGGATGAGGACCGACCGGAACCGGGCAGGAACCGGACGGGGACCGAGCGAGGAGGCGGATGTGCCGGTGGAGGTCACCTGGTGGGGTCATGCCACCTGCACGATCGAGGACTCGGGGGTGCGGGTGCTGACCGACCCCCTGTTCGTACGGCGCTTCGCGCATCTGCGCCGCCGCCGGGGCGAGGTGCCGCCGCCGGAGGCCGCGGTCGCCGAGGTGGTGCTGGTCTCCCATCTGCACTCCGACCATCTGCATCTGCCGTCGCTGGCCCGGCTGGCCCCGGGCAGTCGGCTGATCGTGCCGAGCGGCGCGGTGGCGGCCGTGCCGGGGCTGCGGATGCTGCGGCGGGTGCGGCAGCTGCACATCACCGAGGTGCGGCCGGGGGACACCGTGCGGATCGGCGAGGTACGGGTACGGGCGGTCCCCGCGCTGCACGACGGGCGGCGGCTGCCGGTCGGCCCGCACCGGTCGCCCGCGCTCGGCTACGTCGTCGAGGGCGAGGCCCGGACGTACTTCGCCGGGGACACCGGGCTCTTCGACGCGATGGCCGACGCGGTGGGTCCGGTGGACGTGGCGCTGCTGCCGGTGGGCGGGTGGGGACCCTATCTGGGGCACAGCCATCTGGACCCGGTCCGGGCCGCCGAGGCGCTGGCCCGCCTCGCACCCCGGTCGGCGGTGCCGGTGCACTACGGGACGTACTGGCCGATCGGCCTGGACGCGGTGCGCCCGCACGAGTTCCACGCACCGGGCGACGAGTTCGTCCGGCACGCGGCGAAGCGGGCACCGGAGGTGGCCGTGCATCTGCTGGGGCACGGCGAGCGGGTCAGACCGGAGGCCGGCCGGTGATCCAGGAGATCCAGCAGGTGGTGCGGGAGCTGCCCACCGAGTCGACCCAGCAGGCGGTCGGCTACCCGACGCTGTTCGCTCTGGTGTCGCTGGGGTCTCTGGTGCCCGTGGTGCCGACGGGGGCACTGGTGAGTTCGGCGGCTGTGGTGGCCTTCCACCAGACGTCACCGCTCGCCCTGCTCTTCGTGTTCCTGGTGGCGTCCTCAGCCGCGTTCCTCGGGGACGTCTGCCTGTACTGGCTGGGGCA
The DNA here is from genome assembly GCA_014649555.1 of Streptomyces globisporus. Taxonomy (GTDB): domain Bacteria; phylum Actinomycetota; class Actinomycetes; order Streptomycetales; family Streptomycetaceae; genus Streptomyces; species Streptomyces globisporus. Next base: position 539,999 of record BMTG01000002.1, read on the forward strand.
GCGGGGGGTGCGATCGAATCACGGCTCGAAGTGGCTGGAGGCGATAACCCGCCGGGCCGCGCCGGAACGGCTGGCCCAGGCCCAGGAGAAGCTGGCGGAGCACGGCGGGACGGTGCTGGTGCTGTCCCGGCTGGTGCCGGCCGGGCGGATCCCGGTGATGCTGGCGTGTCTGCTGGGCCGGATGCCGCTGCGGCAGTTCGCCCGGGGCGATGTTCCGGCGTGTCTGGCGTGGGCGGCGACGTACCAGCTGATCGGCATCCTGGGCGGTTCGCTCTTCCCGGAGCCGTGGCAGGGGGTGGTCGCGGCGGTCGCCCTGACGCTGTTGATCAGCGGGGCGCCGGCGGTGTGGCGGAGGCTGCGGGCGCGGTTCGGGCCCGCGTCGTCGTAGCCGCCCCCGGCGGCCGTGATCAATGGCCGTACTCAGCGCAGCCGTAGTGGGCGCAGCCGGGCTCAGCACAGTTCGGAGAAGACCGCCGCGAAGCCGTCCAGGGCCCGCGCCACATGCGGGAGCTCCAGGGGCTTCGCCGCGGCGAGGGACTCCGTCTGCTGCTGCGGCGTGGCCCCCAGCAGCGGACCGGTGCCCAGGCGTACGCGCAGGGCGCCCAACTCGTCGCCGAAGCGGTGTCCGCCCGGGGCCGGTGCGCCGAGCCGGTCGGTGAGGTACTCCTCCAGCTCCATGGAGTCCGTGACGCCCAGGTCCGCCAGCCGGGAGCGGAGGGGGCCGAGGTCGGCGTAGAGGTGGCGGCCCGCCTGCGGGGGGCGGGCCAGCGCGCCGGAGCCGAGGACCGCGCGGTGGGCGGCTGCGGCGACCTCGGTCTGGAGGGCCGCTGCCCGCCGGATCCGGTCGCGTACGGAGTCGGGCTCGCCCAGGGCGTGGGCGGCGGCGTGGGCGACCGGACCGGCGACGAGGGCGCCGAGTGCGGTGAGGATGTCCAGGGTGCGGGCGTGCCGGACGGCGGCGCGGGGGGTGTCGGGGAAGCGGGCGACGGCGACCGGCCAGGCGGCGGGTACGAGGGCCCCGGACAGGTCGGCGATCACCGTGACGTCGTCCGGGCACATCTCGGCCGGGCTGACCAGGACGGTGTCGCGCGGGCGGTGCACGGTGTCGCGCCAGGTCTCGTCGCTGATGATGTGCAGCCCCTCGTCGACGGCCGCCTCGCAGGCCTCACGGACCAGCTCGGGCGGGGCGACGGTGGCGGTGGGGTCGTCCACGACGGACAGCAGCAGCAGTTTCGGCCGCCCGCCCTCCGCACGGACCCGCCGGACGGTCTCCAGCAGGGCGTACGGGTCGGGGATGCCGCCGCATTCGGCCGGGGTGGGCACGTGGTAGGCGGGCCGGCCCAGCAGCCGGGCCTGCGGCATCCAGGCGGCGGGGCAGGGGCGCGGCATGAGGACGTCGCCGCCGTGTGCGCCGATGAGGGCCAGCAGGAGCGGCTGGGCCCCGGGTGCGGCGGCGATCCCGCCCGCCGTTCCGTGCAGCCCCCGCCGGTCCCAGTAACCGCGGGCCGCCTCACGCAGGGCCGGCCCGCCGCCGGGAGGCTCGGGCCGGGTCCGGGCGGAGCCGGCCGCGAGCACGGCGGCCAGCTCGGGAAGGACCGGCAGCCCGGGATCGGGGGCGGGCGGGCCGTAACGGACGGGGCCGTGGTCCTCGTGCGGCTGGGCAACGGGGTGGCCGGGCCGGCGGGCCTGGTCGCCCTGGGCTCGGGTTCGGTCCTGCCCGTGAGCCCGCTCGTTCTGCGCGCGGCCGGCACGGTTCCCCGCCCGGCGGGCCTGGTCGTCCTGGGCTCGGGTTCGGTCCTGCCCGCCGGCCGGATCCTGACCAGGCGCAACGCCCTCCGGCCCCCGAACCGGGTCCTGCCCGCCGACCCGCTCCCCCGCCGGGCCGGTGTCCTCGGTTCCCCGCATCCGGGCCTCCTCCGCCGCTCATCGCTCCGCGTCTCCGCGTCTCCGCGTCCGGCCCCGCCGGACTCCCCCGCGCCCACGGTCCGGCTGCCCGGGAACCCGCGTCCCCGGGAATCCGGGGCCCCCGGGGTCCGGGTGCCCGGGCAGACAGCCTCTGGCTTCTTTATACGGAGGTTCCGGGCGGCCCGCCCGCCCAATCGCGCGCCCGCGTCAGGGGGCGTCGACGCGTCGGCCCTTCCGTCGGCCGGTCGAGGCGCGTGGCCGGAGTCTCAGCGCGCCTGCTGGTTCAGCGTGGCCCCGGCGGGTATTCGCTGACCCATGGCCACACCGAGAACCTCACCCACCGCCTCCTCCGCCCCCGCCGTCGCCCGGCTGCGCGGCTGGCTGCAGGGGCGCGACCTGGCCGTCTTCCGGAGCGTCGCCGACCGGCACTGGCCGGGAGCCGATCCGCTGCTGCCCCGGCTGAGCCGGAGCGCCAACCACGGGCTGCTCTGGTTCGGGACGGCGGCCGGGATCGCCGCCCTCGGCAGCAGCGCGCGGTCGCGCCGGGCCGCGCTGCGCGGGGTGGCGTCCCTCGCCGTGGCCTCGGCGGCGATCAACACGGTCGGCAAGGGCGCGGTGCGCCGTGACCGGCCGATCCTGGACGCGGTGCCGGTGATACGGCAGCTCAAGCGGCAGCCGGTCACCACCTCCTTCCCCTCCGGCCACGCGGCGTCGGCGGCCGCCTTCGCCACCGGGGTGGCCCTGGAGTCCAAGGGCTGGGGCGCGGTCGTGGCCCCGGTCGCGGCGGCCGTGGCGGCCTCCCGCGTCTACACCGGGGTCCACTATCCGAGCGACGTGCTCGCGGGCGCGGCGCTCGGCATAGGAGCCGCGTTCGCCCTGCGCGGGGTCGTCCCCACCCGGGGCCAGCTGCCCGCTCCCGGCCGCCCGCCCGGCGAGGCCCCGGCGCTCCCGGCCGGGAAGGACCTCGTCGTCGTGGTGAACCGGGAGTCCGGTACGGCGACCGCGACCGCGTCGCTGGTGCGCGAGGTGCTGCCGATGGCGACCGTCATGGAGGTCGCACCCGCCGATCTCCCGGCCGCCTTCGACGAGGCGGCCGGCCAGGGCCGGGCCCTGGGCGTCTGCGGCGGCGACGGCACGGTGAACCTGGCGGCCTCCGTCGCCGCGACGCACGGGATGCCCCTCGCGGTCTTCCCCGGCGGCACGCTCAACCACTTCGCCTACGACCTGGGCATCGAGACCGTCCACGACACCGCCACCGCTCTCACCTCGGGCGACGCCATCCGGGTGGACCTCGGCCGCTTCCGGCCGGGCCCCAAGGGCGCGGACGGAGCCGACGGGTACTTCCTCAACGCCTTCTCGCTGGGCGCCTACCCGGAACTGGTGCGCACCCGGGAACACTGGTCGCCGCGGATCGGCGGCTGGCCCGCGGGCGTGCTCGCCGCGTTCCACGTGCTGCGCGGCCAGCGACCGCTGGAGGCCGAGTTCCAGGGCCGCAGGCGGCCGTTGTGGCTCGTCTTCGTCGGCAACGGGCTCTTCCGGCGTGTGGGCCCCAACCCTGGCCGACGCCATAACCTGGCGGACGGCCTGCTGGACGTCCGAGTGGTCCACGGCGGGCGGGGGCCCGCACTGCGCCTGCTGGCGGCGGCGGTGGCGGGACCGCTGACCCGCTCCCCCGTCCACGCCGCGGTGCGGCGGCGCCGGGTCCGGATCGGCGGACTGGCGCCGGGCACTCCGTACGCGTACGACGGCGAAGTGGCCCACTCCGGAACGGAGCTGATGATCGACAAGCTGCCGGAAGCGCTGACGGTCTACTGCCCGATGCCGGTCTGAGCACACGACAGACGCGCCGGTCCGCATAGCAAGACGCCCATCTCATCATTCGACATCGCGGCGTACGGTGGTTCCGTCGCCGCGCCCGTCGGCGCGGCGCTTCCGGGAGAGGGAGGGCGTCACGTCATGCCGAAGGAGACCGCCGTGTACACGCACGGCCACCACGAGTCCGTCCTGCGCTCGCACCGCTGGCGGACCGCCGCCAACTCGGCCGCCTATCTCCTCGACGAACTCCGCCCCGGTCTGGCCGTGCTGGACGTCGGCTGCGGCCCCGGGACCATCACCGCCGATCTGGCCGCACTGGTCGCACCGGGCCGGGTCACCGCGGTGGACGCCGCCACCGACATCCTGAACCAGGCCTCCGCGGTGGCGGACGAACGGGGCCTGGAGAACGTCGAGTTCGCCGTGGCCGACGTCCACGCCCTGGACTTCCCCGACGACTCCTTCGACGTGGTCCACGCCCACCAGGTGCTCCAGCACGTGGGCGACCCGGTCAGGGCGCTGCGCGAGATGCGGCGGGTCTGCCGGCCCGGCGGTGTGGTCGCGGCCCGGGACAGCGACTACGCCGCGATGACCTGGTATCCGGAGGCCCCCGGTCTCGGCACATGGCTGGAGGTGTACGGGCGGGTGGCGCGCGGCAACGGCGGCGAGCCCGACGCCGGCCGCAGGCTGCTGTCCTGGGCACGGCAGGCCGGGTTCACCGACATCACCCCGACCGCGGCCGCCTGGTGTTTCGCCACTCCGGAGAGCCGCGCCTGGTGGAGCGGCCTGTGGGCGGACCGTACGACGGACTCGGTCTACGCCGAGTTGGCGGTGGCGGGCGGCCATGCGAGCGCCGAGCAGCTCACGGAGATCGCCGGGGCGTGGCGCTCCTGGGGCGGGGAGGGCGACGGCTGGTTCATGGTCCCGCACGGTGAGGTGCTGTGCCGGGTGTGAGCTGAAGCGGGGCTCCGGCCCGCCCGGAATCGATCACACCGGTCGCGGCCGCCAACTACCCTCGTACGCATGGAGATCCTCGGAACCACGCTGCGTATCTGCGTCGACGACCTGGAGGCCGCGGTGGCCTTCTACGAAGGGCTGACCGGCACGTCGGCCCTGCGCTTCGAGCGCGGTGGGGTGTCGGTGGCCGCGATCGGCTGCTTCCTGCTGATGAGCGGGCCGGAGTCGGAGCTTGAGGTGTTGCGGAAGGTGGGGGCGACCATCGCCGTCAAGGACGTCGACGAGGCGAACGAGGCGCTGACCCGGGCGGGCGCGCGGGTCATCGCGGGGCCGGTGCCGACTCCGGCGGGCCGCAACCTCATCGCGCTGCACCCGGACGGCTCGGTCTTCGAGTACGTGGACCGCAACGTCACCGTCTGAACCGTCGGAACCGTCCGACCGGCCACCCGGGCGCGTTGTTCACGCCCCCGGCGGGCTCATGCGGAAGTCGTAGGCGTCCGGCAGCGGCTCGTCGCTGACCAGCGCCCACAGCTCACCGAGGATGCCGGCCCCTTCGCGCAGGTCGGCGACCTCGAATCCGGCGTCGAAGACGGCGCGGGCCGCCTCGGTGTCGCCCTCGGCGACCAGTGCCTGAGCCAGGAGCAGCCGGAAGCGTCCGCGCTCCCGGACCGTCCCCGGCAGCCCCGCGAGCAGCGACCGGGCCTCCCCGGGCCGGCCTGCGGACAGGTGCGCCTCGACGGTCTCGCGGGCCAGGGCGACCAGGAGCGCCCCGCCCGCTTCCGACGCGGCGAGGCCCGTCGCACCCGGGCCACCGAGGTCCGCGAAGGCCTCGGCGTACAGCTCGGCGGCGTGGTCCGGCCTGCCACCCTCCTGGGCGGCGACGGCGAGGCAGCGCAGCAGGGGCCAGCGCGGTACGGGGTCCTTCTCCAGTCCGCGTTCCCAGCTGCGGACGGCCTGGGCCCGGTCGTCGGCGTGCCACTGCGCGATGCCGAGGTGGTACTCGGTGTGCGGGTCGGCGTCGGCGGTCTCCAGCATGTCGCGCCAGGGCGGTGAGACCGGGGTCGGGCCGGGAATGCCGTCCGGGGCGGGCTTGGGCAGGGTGCCGTGCTCCAGCAACTCCCGCCAGGGTTGCTGCTGTTCACCGAGGGCGGCGGTGGGGAACGGGGTTCCGGGCAGCCGGTGGCCGCCCCGCAGCACCTCCAGCGCCCCCCAGCCGGAGCCGGTGGCGAGCACCTCGCCCGGTTCGGCGTCGGCGTACGGCAGCCAGGCCGCGTACGCCTCCTCCACCGCCGTGCGCGGCAGGGCCTCCTCCAGCCTTCCGGCGACCTCCCCCGTGGCGGTGGCCCAATCGCCGCCGTGCACGGCGGCCGGGTCGGCGGCGAGCGGGCCGTAGGACTCCAGCCAGCTGAACGCGGCGCCCGGTTCGAGGGGGACGTGTTCCAGCTGGGTGCGGGCGAGACCGGCCTGGATCTCCGCGTAGCCGCCGCCCTCGGGACCGTTCAGCCACTCCTGCCAACGGCGGCCGCCCTTCCCGTGGCCCCAGCGGAACAGCTTGCGGCCGCGCAGCAGGTCCGTGGAGGTCTGGACGAGCCCGTGGCCGTCCGCGTCCAGCGCGGCGATCCAGCGCCGGGCGCCGTCGGGCAGCTCGTAGAAGTGGTCGGCGGGGTACTCGGAGCGCAGCGGATAGGTGTGGTCGAGGCCGTCCGCCTCCGGGACGCCGACCCGGGTGAGGGCGTGGTCGTAGCCGAAGTGCCAGGCCTCGTCGGCCGGGACCAGGACCCGGGTGTCCGGCGTCTCGGGGATGGCGATGTTGGACCACCAGTAGACCGGCGCGCTCTGTTCGTGCGGGTTGCGTATCCGTACGCCGACGTGCAGGAAGTCGGAGTCGTCGGGAAGCCACAGGTCCACCTGGAAGGGCAGGTCGCGCAGCCGCTCCCACTCCCAGAGCCGCACCATCGTCCCGCCGTCGGGGGCGGGCACCAGCGCGGCGTGCAGGGGTGCGCAGGTCAGGGTGGTGTGGCCGGTGGCCCCGATGTTCCACTCGATCCCGCCGGAGAACCAGGCCCCGTTGAGGGCGAAGGCGGCGGGCTGCAGGACCGGGTTGCGGTGGAGCAGTTCGCGGCCGGTGGGCTTGTGGTGCAGGGAGTGGATCCGGCCGCCGAGCCCGGGGAGCACGGTGACGCGCAGCCGGTCGTTCTCGATGACGACGGCGTCGAGATCGGTGGGGGTGCGCTCGCGCCCGTAGCCGTCGAGCAGCCGGGTGGGCAGGAGGGTGCGCAGCGGCCGGTGGCCCAGTTGCCGGGCCATGTCGCGGGGCAGGCCGGCGCGTTCACGGGGGTCGAGCACGGGTGGCGGGGCCGGCGTCCGCAGGGGCGGGAGCGGGTTCTCCGGCCCGAGCGGCGCTGCGGGCAGGTTGAGCGCGGTACGTCGTACGGTCGTGGCCAAGGCACCCTCGTTCCCTCGCGGCGGGCCGCCGCAGGTCCGGGCGCCCCCGGTGACCATGGAACACGCAGGTGGCCGGGTGGACCAGAGTCCCGTCGGTCAGACTTGCGTACGCGCGGACCTCCTCACGCCTCCTTCAAGGCGCCGACGACGAGGTCGGCGAGCAGCGCGCCGGCCGTGCCGTCCGGGTCGAGATCGGGGTCGTAGATGGTGACGTTGAGTCCGACGCAGCGCGGGGAGGAGACCAACGTCCTCAGCAGCGGGGCGAGTTCGTCCGGGAGGAGGCCGCCGTCGTCCGGGCTGTCGACGGCGGGCATGCCGCTCGGGTCCAGGACGTCGGCGTCCAGGTGCACCCAGTAGCCGTCGAGGGCGGGCGTCTCCAGGCTCTCCACCGTGGCCCGCGCGAGGTCGGCCGCTCCCCACTCGCGGATCTGTCCGACGGTCGCGTTGGGGATCTTCAGCGCGGCCAGTTCCGCCTGGTCCTGGTCCTCGTCCCGCATGCCGAAGAGACGGACGTCCTCGTCCTTGAGGTAGGGGCCGAGCCCTTCGATGTCGCTGAGGTCCGCCTGTCCCCGGCCGGTGGCGAGGGCGAGCTCCTCGCCGCCCGCCGCGCCGATCCGGTCGCTGTTGCCGGTGTGCCGGAAGTCGGCGGAGCCGTCGACGGCGGCGAGACCGTACCGGCCGATGCGGCGCAGGGCGAGGGCCGCGCCGAGCTGGATGGAGCAGTCGCCGCCGAGGACGAGGGCGAACTCACCGGCCCGTACGTGCCCTTCGATGCGGTCGGCGAGGGTGCGGGTGTAGCGGGCGATGGCGGCGGCGTTGAACACCCCGTCGCCTTCCTGCCAGTCGCCGAGGTCGTAGCGCGGCGGCACCACGACGCCGCCTTCGAGCGCGCCGAGGCGGGCCACGATCCGTTGCTCGCGCAGGGCGCCGGCCAGCTTGTAGCAGCCCGGGACGGTACCGGGCGCCGGGGGCCGCAGGCCGAGGTTGGACGGGGCGTCGAGGACCACGATCGTACGCATGCGGATCATCCTCGTCGCAGCGGCGCACACCCCTCAAGCGGTTTCGCCGACAGCGTGCGGAGCCTGCAACGGCTCCGGGCTCGTCGTCACTTTCCCCGGCTGCGGCGGAAGAGGTAACCGCCGCAGCCGAGCCCGATGAGGAACATGGCGGCCAGCGCGGACCACAGCGGCATCGTCACCTCGGGGATCAGCAGCCGGATGGTGACGTCGTTGGTGTTCACGCAGATGAACACGATGACGAGCACGACCACCACGCCGACAGCGATGCGCCCCGGAGTGAGCCATCCTTGGGCGCGCCCGCTGTCGCTCGATACGTCCTTGGGGCTCATGGTCCGGCCCTTTCGCTCGTTCCTCGCCCGTCCGGCCCGCCGTCGTGCACGCGACCGCCCCCCGGGGTCCCAGCATGAGCGGATGCCGGGCCCGGGGGGCGGTGATGTTGCGCCGTTCGGGTGAACGGGAGGTTGGGGCGTCAGCCCGCCGGGACCACCGGGAGCTCCAGTACGCCGGTGTCCTCGGGGGCGTGGAGGACGGTGACGGGCTTGATGCCCCGGTTGCCGAAGTACGCGGTGTCGCTGGCGGCGATCACGAACTCCAGGCGGTGCCCCTTCTCGTACCGGTGGACGAGGCCGGGCAGCTCGACCGTGAAAGGTCGGGTGACGTCGGGGACCCGGACCGGGGAGACGAGCCGGTTCACCAGCTTCCGGCTGCCGTCGGGGGCGACGTCGTAGACCTTGGCGAACAGAACGAGCTTGTCGGAGGCGTCGCCGCTGTGCTGGACCCGCTCGGCCTTCGGCGAGACGACCTTCAGGGTGGCCTTCGGCGCGCCGACGACGTCGAGGGGTGCGGTAAGGGGTTCGCTGCGCCAGCCGAGGTAGGTGCCCTTCGTGTCGTACGGCTTCGGGTCGGGCAGTCCGATCAGCGGGGCGATGGAGCTCTCGGAGTGACTGGTGGGCACGAGCCAGTTCGTGTACTGGCGGCTGCCGCGCGCGACCTTGGAGCGGTTGTCGACGAGTTTGCCGTCGCCGGAGAGGTAGAGGGACTGCGAGAGGGCGGGGACTTCTGCTGCCGTGCCGTAGCCGCTCTGCCAGTCGCGGTAGTAGGAGAAGGCGGGTCCGGTGTCGGTGGCCGTGTTCTTGTGGAGGTAGCGGTCGAACCAGGCCAGCACCCGCTGTCCGACGTGGCTGGTCTCCAGGTTGCCCTGGCTCAGGTCGAGTTCGCCGGGGACCTGACCGCCGCTGTGGCCCCAGGACTGCCAGATCATCTTGGTCTCGGTGCCCTGCGCCTTGAGCGTCCGGTAGGTGGCGGTGGCCTCGTTGAGGTTGAAGAGGCTGTCGGCCTGGCCCTGGACGATGAGGGTGGGGGCCTTGACCCGGTCGAGGTAGGAGACGGGCGAGACGCTGCGCGCGTACGCGAGCATCTCCTTCGCCTTGCCGGCCGGGTAGCGGCCGGAGTTGAGCAGCCGGATCGTCTGGCAGGCGCGGGTGGCGAAGTGCAGGCAGTCGAGACGGTTGATCCGGGAGGGGTCCAGGCTCGGATTGAGGAGCGGCTGCCCTTCGCCGATCAGGTAGAAGCCGTTGGCCCACTGCCACTTGAAGACGCCGGGGGTGTCGGAGGTGACGCCGGTGCGCGCCCCGGTGTTGTTGGGGGCGAGGGCGTAGCCGAGGTCGTTCCAGGTGATCAGCGGGACGAGGGCGTCGACGCGGGGGTCGACGGCGGCGGTCGCCAGCTGGATCGCACCGCCGTAGGAGCCGCCGATCATCCCGACGCGCGGGTCGCCGTCGGCGTCCTGGGTGACGTAGTCGGCCTTCGTCCCGTCGTCGGCCGCGCGAACTCCCCCGAGGAAGTCGAGGAGTTCGCTCGCGGCCTGGCCGTCGACAGCGGGGTCGTCGAGGGTGATCAGGCAGCCGGACTTGCCGAAGCCGAGGCCCGAGTAGACGAGCCCGACATAGCCGCGTTCGGCGAAGGCCTTGCCGATGGCGTCGGTGGAGCCGTCGGACTTGCTGCCGCCGAAGCCGTTGGTGGCGAGGACGGCGGGGGCCGGGTTCGCGGCGTCGGCCCCGGCGGGCCGGTAGAGATCGGCGTCCACCGTGCAGGTGCGGTCGCCCGCCTCGACCGTGAACGTCAGCGGGGTGACGGTGTACGGGGCGGCGTCGGCCCGGGCCGGGCCGGCGAGGACGAGGGGGGCGACGAGGGCCGCCCCGGCGACCGCGACGAGCGGGCCGCGCACTCTGGAAACAGCACCTGACACGAAGACCTCCACACCGAGGGCACCTTACCGACCGGTAAGTATTGGGTCGCGCTCATGCTGTGACACAGGTCATAGCCGTGTCAACGCATCGGACAGCGGTTCTTGACGGATGTTCACGTTCCCCGCGCGAAAACACACAGGCCCGCGCCCGGGCGCCGGAGGCGGTGCGGGCGCGGATCGGGGAGAAGCGGCCGAGGAGGCTCAGAGCAGGGCGGGCACCTCGACGGTGAGCGTGCAACGCCCGCCGTCCACCGGTGCGTCGAGCACCGCGGGCAGACCCAGGGGAATCGTCAGCGCGGTCGCCCCGTGGCCGAACCCCAGCTCCTCGACCACGGGTATGCCCAGCGGGCCGATCCGGTCGGCGAGCACGGCGCGGATCTTCTCGTACGGCCCGCACTCGTGCCAGGAGCCGCAGGCCACTCCGGTGACCCCGGCCAGGGCCCCGGAGCGCAGGAGCCGGGTGAGGATGCCGTCGAGCCGGTAGGGCTCCTCCCCGGTGTCCTCGATCACCAGGAGGTTGCCCCGGGCGTGGGACCGGCCGCCCGGGGTACCGGTGTCGGCGGCGAGCAGGCTGACGCACCCGCCGTAGAGGACCCCTTCGGCCCGGCCGGGGACCAGGGCACCGGCCGATGCGAGGCCGAGGGTGCGCACGGTCTCCGGCTCGAAGAGGGTGGCGCGCAGATGCTCGCGGGTCGGCGCGTCCTTCAGGAACGTCTCGGTGGCGACCATCGGTCCGTGCAGGGTGGCGAACCCGGCCCGCAGGGCGAACGCCTCGTGCAGCACGGTGATGTCGCTGTAGCCGACGAACACCTTGGGCCCGGCGGCCCGGATCGCCGCCCAGTCGACCAGGTCGACCATCCGGTGTGCGCCGAAGCCGCCCCGCGCGCAGAGCACGGCCTCCACGGACGGGTCGCACCACGCTGCCCGGAGGTCCGCCGCACGGTCCGCGTCCGTCCCCGCGAGGTAGTCCAACTCCGGGTGCGTGGAGCGGACATGCGGCCCGACGACGGGTTCGAGACCCCAGTCGCGCAGGACGGCGAGGCCCTCCTCCAGCCGGTCGGCGGGGACCGGCCCGCTGGGCGCGACGACGGCGACCCGGGAACCGGGGCGCAGCCGGGCCGGGCGGGCGAGCGGGGTGGCCGGGCCGTCGTCCTGGCGGGTCACGTGGTCAGCTCCAGGGGCGGTACATCGGACCGGTCGACGCCGAACGTCTGGGCGTAGAGGGAGAGTTCGGCCTCCAGGGCGCGGACCAGCGTCTCCGCGCGCCGGAATCCGTGGCTCTCCCCCGCGAAGGCGATGTAGGCGTGGGCGATGCCCCGGCCGGCCACGGCGGCGAGGAACCGCTCGCTCTGGGCGGGCGGGCAGATCACGTCGTCGAGGCCCTGGAGCAGCAGGAACGGGGTGTTCAGCCGGTCCGTACGGTTCATCGGGGAGCGTTCCCGGTAGCGTTCGGGCACCTCGGCGAACGGGCCGACGAGGGACTCCAGATACCGCGATTCGAAGTCGTGGGTCTCGTCGGTGGCCCACCCTTCGAGGTCCAGGATCGGGTAGAGGATCGTCCCGCAGGCGTAGAGGTCGGTGCTGGTCAGCGAGGCGGCGGTGGTCCAGCCGCCCGCGCTGCCGCCCCGGATCGCGAGCCGGTCCGGGTCGGCGCCCCCCTCCTCGACCAGGGCGGAGGCGACGGCCGCGCAGTCCGCCACGTCGACCAGGCCCCATGCGCCGCGCAGCCGTTCGCGGTAGGCGCGTCCGTAGCCGGTGGAGCCGCCGTAGTTCACCTCGGCCACGCCGATGCCGCGCGAGGTGAAGTAGGCGATCTCCAGGTCGAGGACGAGCGGGGAGTGGCCGGTGGGGCCGCCGTGCGCCCAGACGACGTACGGGGGCTTCTCGCCCTCGGGGCCGGTGTGTTCGGGGTGGTGCGGCGGGTGGATGTGCGCGTGGATCTCCCGGCCGTCGGGGCCGGTGAAGGTCCGCTGCTCGGGCGCCGCGTAGTACGCGGGGTCGACCGCGTCCCGGTGGGGTGCGCCGATGGTGCGGGTGCGTCCGGTCGTGGTGTCCAGCTCGACGACCTCGGGGGCGCTGCGGGGGCTCGCCGCGACGCCGACGACCCGGCTGCCGTGCACGGTGAGCGTGTCGGACCAGGCGGTCCAGGGGCCCGGGGCGTCGGCGAGTTCGCCGGTCTCCGGGTCGAGGATGCCGAGGCGGTGGTCACCCTTGCCGTGCAGGACGGCGATCAGCCCGTTGTCCAGCGGGTGGAACCAGCGCAGCCCGATCTTCCAGAGCGGTCCGCCGAACTCCTCACCCCGGGGGGGCAGGAGGCGGCCGCTGGGGACCACACCGCCCGCGACGGCGTCGGGGCGGATGCGCTGGAGCTCCCACCAGCCGGAGAGGTCGGAGACGAACAGGAGGCTGCCGTCGCGGTCCCACTCCACCTGGCAGACCGATTCGTCGAGGCCCCCGACGAGCGGCCGGACGCCGGTGAACGCGCCCTCGTCGGTGATGTCGGCCTGCATGACCACCGTGCCGTCCCAGGGCATCGCCGGGTGGTCCCAGGCGATCCAGGCGGCCCGCCGCCCGTCGTGGGAGACTCTGGGTCCGGTGACGAACCGGTGCCGGTCGCCGGAGAGTTCACGGATCGCCGTCCGGTCGTCGGCCGCCGAGCCGTCCAGCGGTACGGCGGCGACGACCCGTCGTACGTCGGTGGGGGCGGGTCCGGTGAACTCCTCCAGCACGCACCAGACTTCGCCCGCCGCCCCCTGCTCCGGGCGCACCTGCGGGTCCACCCAGCGCAGCCCGCCGCCGACCTCGGAGAGGGGGGTGAGCGGCCAGGGGCCGTCCGGCCCGTCGGGGGCGTAGGCGTACAGCCGCTGGTCGGTGAAGTGGACGAACACCACGAGGAGTTCGCCGTCCGCGCGCACCGCGCCGGCCCAGGGCTGTCCGCCGTACTCGATCACCCGGCTGCGGGCGTTCCAGGGGGCGGGCAGCGCGGGTGCGGTGGTGCCGTCCGCGCGGCGGCGGATCAGCGCGCGGCGGCCGCCCTCGGCGGGGCGCGGCTCGGTCCACCAGACCTCGTCGCCGACGGTGCCGAGGTGGTCGGGCCGCCCGTCGTGCGAGGCGGCGAGCGCCGCGTCGATCGGCGACGGCCAGGTGCCGTACGGCGCTGCTGCTGCGGGCACGGTGTTCACGTAGGTCGTTCCCCCCGGGGACAGGTCGGTCAGGCCGTGCGCAGGTAGTGGTCGAGGACGCGGACGCCGAAGTGGAGGGCGTCGACGGGGACGCGCTCGTCGACGCCGTGGAAGAGCCGCTGGTAGTCGAAGCCGACGGGCAGCTTCAGCGGGGTGAAGCCGTAGCCGGTGATGCCGAGCCGGGAGAACTGCTTGGCGTCGGTGCCGCCCGACATGCAGTACGGGACGGTGTGCGCCCCCGGATCGAACCGCTCGACGGCGGCGCGCAGCTTGGCGTAGGTCGGTGAGTCGACCGGGGCCGTCAGGGCCGCTTCGCGGTGGTAGAACTCCCAGTCGACGAGCGGGCCGGTGAGCCGGTCCAGGGTGGCGTGGAACTCCTCGTCACCGCCGGGCACCATGCGTCCGTCGATGTAGGCGGTGGCGTGGCCGGGGATGACGTTGACCTTGTAACCGGCGTCCAGCATCGTCGGGTTGCTGCTGTTGCGGACGGTGTTCTCGACGAGGGAGGCGGCCGGGCCGAGCTTCCCGAGGAGCTGGGCGACGTCGAAGCCGGGGTCCTCCAGGTCGGCGGTGATGCCGTGCAGGGCGGCGATCTCGGTGATCGCGGCCCGGACGGTCGGGGTGAGGCGGATGGGCCACTCGTGCTCGCCGATCCGGGCGACTGCGGCGGCCAGCGCGCTCACCGCGTTCTCCCGGTTGACCTTGGAGCCGTGCCCGGCCCGGCCCTCGGCGGTCAGCTTCAGCCAGCCGGTGCCGCGCTCACCCGCCGCGATCGGGTACAGCGAGAGGCCGTCGCCCGCGTGGAAGGTGAAGGCCCCGGACTCGCTGATCCCCTCCGTACAGCCCTCGAACAGGTCGGCGTGCTGCTCGGCGAGGAAGCCGGAGCCGTCGGCTGCGCTGTCCTCCTCGTCGGCGGTGTAGGCGATGACGATGTCGCGCGCCGGGCGGAAGCCCTCGCGGGCCCAGCCCCGTACGACGGAGAGGACCATCGCGTCCATGTTCTTCATGTCGACGGCGCCCCTCCCCCATACGACGCCGTCGCGCACCTCGCCGGAGAAGGGGTGCACGGTCCAGTCGGCGGGCTCGGCGGGCACCACGTCGAGGTGGCCGTGGACGAGCAGTGCGTCGGCCGAGGGGTCGGTGCCGGGGATCCGGGCGACCACATTGGTCCGACCGGGGGTGCGCTCCAGCAGCGTCGGCTCAATCCCGGCGTCGGCGAGCCGCTCGGCGACGTACTCGGCGGCCGGGCGCTCCCGGCAGTCGCCGCCGCCCCGGTTGGTGGTGTCGATCCGGATCAGCCCGGAGGTGAACGCCACCACTTCGTCGAGGGCCTGCCGGTCCACGGGTCCGGGCAGGTCGGGGGCCTCAGCCATACTGTTCCTCCACAGCGGCCGACACGATCGTCGTCACCGCCTTGAACGTGCGAATTCCTTCGTACATCGTCGCGCTGGTGTAGGCGACGCGCCTCTCGCCGCTCGGCGCCACGCCGGGGACGACGGTCGCCGCCGCCGCCAGATGCTCGGCGTCGAACTCCAGCTCGATGGTGAACGTCTTTCCGGCGACGGGGGCACGACGCCCCGCGAGCGCGGTGGCCGCCTTCGCCGCCGCCCTGATGTCGGCGGCGGTACGGGCCGGGGTGCGGCAGACCGCGGCGTACCGGGAGACGTAGTCCTTCACGGCGACCTTCCGGGCACCGGGGGCGTACCCCTCGGCGTCCACGCAGGTCAGGTCGTCGCCGGTGACGAGGACGACGGGCACCCCGTACTCGGCGGCGACATGCGCGTTGAGCAGGCCCTCGCTGGCCCGGACACCGTCGAGCCAGACACCGGTGATGGAGTTGGCGAGGTAGGTGTGGGCGAGGACGCCCTCCGTACCGGCCCCCGTGTGGTAGCCGACGAAGGCCACCGCGTCCACGTCGCCGTGCTGGATGCCCTCCACCATGGACAGCGACTTGTGCTTGCCGGTCAGCATCTGGACCCGTTCGTCCATGTGCTCCAGCAACAGGTTGCGCATCGACCAGTGGGCCTCGTTCACCAGGACCTCGTCGGCGCCGCCGTCGTAGAAGCCGAGCGCGGCGGCGTTCACGTCCGAGGTGAACATCGACCGGCAGCGCTCCCACTGCGGGGTCCCCGGCAGCACGTCGGCCGGCCAGGTGACTCCGGTGGCGCCTTCCATGTCGGCGCTGATGAGGATCTTCATGCAGCCACACCGTACGCCCCGTGAGCGGCGCGGGCCAGGGAGGGGCGGGCGCGTCAGAGGTCCAGTCCGGTGACGCCTTACGAGCCCCTGCGCCGCAGTGCCCTATGGCATCGCCACCGGTCGTGCCGCGATACTGCGGGCCCCCACCCGGTGAAACGAAAGGGACCCGTGTGACCCACCAACTCCCCGCAACGGCCCGGATCGGTCTCGGCGGTATGGCGCTCCTGCTCGTCCTCGCGGGCTCCGCCCTGCCCGCCGCCGCCTCCCCCGCGGACGCCTCCCGCGCCCCCGCGGAGGCGACCGTCGAGGAGCAGCGCCTCGACCGGGCCGCCCCGCAGGAGGTCCTGCGGCGCAGCGGATTCGATGCCTTCGCCCCGCGATTCGAGCGAGCCCTGCAGCACGCGAAGAGCTACGCGCAGGCCGAGCGCACCGTGACCCGCCACGCCTCGGCGCTGTGGCAGCGGGCCGTGGGCCGGGCTCAGGGGCGAGGGCCCGCCACGGGCGACCTGAGCCGGGGCGACGACCGCCCGCTGTACTGGGCCCGGCTCGCGCTCAGCCGCGAGCTGCGCGCCTGGACGCCCCGGTTCAACCTCGACGACCAGCGGCGCGCAGCCCTGCGCTCCGCCCTGGAGACCGCGTCGCGCGGCCAGGGCGACATCCGCTACCCGGGCCATCGGGCGAAGCGGGTCCTGGTCACCGGATTCGACCCGTTCACGCTGGACCGGGACGTCCGGATAGGCAACCCCTCGGGCGCGAGCGCCCTCGCGCTGGACGGCACCCTGGTGCAGACGCCCGACGGGCCGGCCCGGATCGAGACCGTCGTCTTCCCGGTGCGCTGGGCGGACTTCGCCGAGGGCGTCGTCGAGCGGGCCCTCGCCCGCCATCTGCCGCACCTGGATCTGTTCACCACAATCAGCCAGGGACGTCAGGGCCGCTTCGACGTGGAACGCACCAACGGGGCCTGGCGCGGCGGCTTCGCCGACAACGAGAACGCCTCCAGCACCGGGCTCGTCCCCGTCGCCGACCCGGCCACGCAGCCGCAGTGGACGTCCACGACCCTCCCGTACCGGCAGCTCGCCGAGGCGGACACGGGCCGGTTCCCGGTGTACGACAACACCGAGGTCACCGAGATCCCGGCGGGCGGCACCCAGCCCGTGACCCGGCCCGACGGCCCCACCCCGGGCTCGGCGGCGCGGGCCGGGGGTGGCGGCGACTACCTCTCCAACGAGATCGCGTACCGGGTCACCCTGCTGCGCGACCGGCTCCGTCTCCCGGACCTGCCGGGCGGCCATCTCCACACCCCGGTCCTCCAGTTCGGTGCGGAGAACACGAACCCGCAGACGGGCACGGTCACCGATCCGGCCTTCGAGCGCAACCGCGCCGACATCGTGGGCCAGGTGAGGGAGCTGGTGCGGACGGCGGTGACGGCCACCGGCTGAGCGAGGCTGCGAGCCGCGCCTCGGCATCCCGCTTCGGCGTCCCGGCGTGGCGGCAGACGGCGTGCGGTGCGGCGGCTCGCGGGCGAGTGGTGCGGGCCACCGGGGCGAACACTATGAACGCAATGCGCGCGGGGGTTCTCCCCCGGGTGCGGCGCTTCCTAGCATCCCGGCATCCCGGCGCACCCCGTGCCGGGGCAGCCGCACAGACCGTTCCGGTGGCAGCGCCCGCGAGCGCTGCCACCGGAGCAGAACGCCAGGAGCCGCCGCCGTGAAGTCCCCCCATTCCCCCGTCCGGGCTCTGCCGCTGTACCGCCGCCACCGGCTGCGCTCCGCCGCGCTGGCCGCCACGGTCGCGGCCCTGCTCCTCGGATCGGCGGGCCGGGCCCCGGCGGCGCCCGCCCCGGCCGGAAGCCCGAACGGAACCCCGGCGGCCGCCCCGGTCGCCGCCGACTGCCCGGAGGCGCTGGCCGGAAAGGCGCGGTGCTACACGGGCCAGGACGGGAACGGGGCGCACTACGCGCTCGCCGTCCCGAACCGCTGGAACGGCTCCCTGGTGGTGCACGCGCACGGCGGGCCCGACCTGGGCGACGCGTCGGACCCGGCCCGCTCGACCGAGGACCTGGAGCGCTGGTCCGTCATGGTCGAGGAGGGGTACGCCTGGGCGGGCTCCTCGTACCGGCGCGGCGGCTACGGGACGCGGATGGCGGCGGCCGACACCGAGAGCGTGCGCCGGGTCTTCACCGACCGGTTCGGGAAGCCGGGGCGGACCTATCTGCACGGCCAGTCCTGGGGCGGGAACGTCGCCGCCAAGGTCGCGGAGACGTACGGCACGAAGCCCGGGGCGTACGACGGGGTGCTGCTCACCAACGGCGTCCTGGGCGGCGGTTCGCGCGGCTACGACTACCGGGTCGACCTGCGCGTGGTCTACCAGTACTACTGCGGCAACCACCCGCGCCCCACCGAGCCGCAGTACCCGCTGTGGCAGGGGCTCCGTCCGGACTCCACGATGACGTCCGCCGGGCTGAGCGCCCGGCTGCGGGAGTGCACGGGGTTCGACGCCGACCCGGCCGCCCGGACCGCGCTCCAGCAGCGCAACCTGGACGACATCCTGGCCGTCACCGGGATCCCGGAGCGGTCCCTGGAGTCGCATCTGCGGTTCGCGACGTTCACCTTCCGCGACATCGTCTCGACCCGGCTGGAGGGACGTAACCCCTTCTCCAACCGGGGCGTGCGGTATACCGGCTCGCACGACGACCGGGCGCTGAACGCGGGCGTGGAGCGGTTCTCGGCGGATCCGGCCGCGCGCCGCGACCTCTCGTGGGACAGCGACCTGACCGGGCGGGTGTCCCTGCCCGTCCTCACTCTGCACGCCATCGACGACCCGACGGCGTTCGTGGAGCACGAGGCCGCCTACCGGGCCACGCTGCGGGGCGCGGGCCGGGAGCACCGGCTCGTACAGTCCTTCACCCGCGAGAGCGAGCACAGCGGGCTGAGCAGCGCGGAGTACGCCAACTCCATTGATGCCCTTGATCGTTGGGCCCGCAGCGGCCGCAAGCCCACCGCGCGTTCGCTGGCCGACTCGTGCGCCGCCTTCGACCGGACGTACGGCACGGGCTGCTTTTACGATCCGGGGTTCCTGCCCTCGTCGTACGCCTCCCGGGTGCTGCCCCGGCCGGGCGGTCTCCGCTGGCCGGCCATGACCGCCGGCCAGGAGCGGGCCTGGAGCCGGATCGACGGGGTGGGCATCGCTCCCTGAGGCGCGGGCAGGAAACCGCCACCCTCCCGCACCCCCTGACGACCTGTTGGTATACCGTAACGCCGCCTTCACACCGGCCGTACGCGCGGGAAACGGCGGCTGCCTAGCGTCCCCCGCCATGGATACCCGCACGCAGATCGCCGAACCGTCCCCGTCGGACCCCGCACCGCCCGCGGTCCCCGACGAACCCCAGGCGGTGCGGGAGACGCTGGAGGACTACACCCTCCGCTTCGCGCCGCGCAGTTACCGCCGCTGGACCCCGATGGTCGTCGCGACCACGGCACTCGGCGGCATCGCCTACATGGCCGACTTCTCCATCGGCGCCGGCATCGCCATGGCCCACGGCACCGGCAACGCCCTGGTCGCGATCACCGTCGCGGCGGCCCTCATCTTCATCACCGGCTTCCCGCTCGCCTACTACGCGGCCCGCTACAACATCGACCTGGACCTGATCACCCGGGGCTCCGGCTTCGGCTACTACGGATCGGTACTCACCGGCGTCATCTTCGCCAGCTTCACCGTCATCTTCTTCGCCCTCGAAGGGGCGATCATGGCCCAGGGACTCAAGCTCGGCTTCGGGCTGCCGCTGTGGCTCGGCTACGCCGTCTCCACCCTCATGGTCATCCCCCTCGTCATCTACGGGATGAAGGCGCTCAGCAAGCTCCAGGTGTGGACCACCCCCATCTGGCTGCTGCTGATGGTCGGCCCGCTGGTCTATCTGGTCGCGACCGACCCCGGCGCGGTCGACAGCTTCCTCGCCTACGCGGGCACCGACGGCGAGGGCAGCCTCAACACCGCGTCCGTGCTGCTCGGCGCGGGCGTCTGCCTCTCGCTCATCGCGCAGATCGGTGAGCAGATCGACTATCTGCGCTTCATGCCGCCCAAGACCGAGGCGAACCGGCGCAGTTGGTGGACGGCGATGGTCATGGCAGGGCCCGGCTGGGTGGTGCTCGGCGCGATCAAGCAGGCCATCGGGGTCTTCCTCGCCGTCTACATCCTCTCCGAGGTGGGTCCGGCCGCCGCGACCGAGCCGATCCAGCAGTTCCGCGGGGCGTTCGACGCGATGATGCCGTCCTGGTTGGTGGTGCCGCTCGCCGTGGTCCTGGTCGTGATCAGCCAGATCAAGATCAATGTGACGAACGCCTACTCCGGATCGCTGGCGTGGACGAACTCCTTCACCCGCGTCACCAAGCACTACCCCGGCCGCATGATCTTCGTCCTGGTCAACCTGGCCTTCGCGCTGATCCTGATGGAGGCCGACATGTTCAGCTTCCTCAACAGCATCCTGGGCTTCTACTCCAACTGCGCCATCGCCTGGGTGGTCACCGTCGCCACCGACATCGGGGTCAACAAGTACCTGCTGAAGCTCTCCCCGCACGCGCCGGAGTTCCGCCGAGGCATGCTCTACGCGGTCAACCCGGTCGGCGTGACCGCGTTCACCGCCGCCTCCGGGCTGTCCATCGCGATGTACTTCCACGCGTTCGGCGACACGGTCCAGCCCTACTCCCCCGTGGCTGCCGTGGTGATCGCGTTCGTCCTCACCCCGGTCATGGCGATCGTCACCCGGGGCCGGTACTACCTGCGGCGCGGCGACGACGGCATCCCGGTGCCGCTGCTGGACGCCGAGGGCAACCCGAGCGCGGTCACGTACGACTGCCATGTCTGCCGGCAGACCTTCGAGCGCCCGGACCTGGCCGCCTGCCCGGCCCATGACGCCATGGTCTGCTCGCTGTGCCTGAGCACGGACAAGGCGGGCGACCATGTGCTGCCGGCCGCACCGCCCGTCCCGCTCTCCGGCACCTGACCCGCTGTCCGTGCGTGACCGGCGTCAGCCCGTCTTCGCGTCCCGCAGCAGCTCCTCGATCCGGGACAGCTCGTCCTCGGTGAAGTCCAGGTTCCGGGCGGCCTCAACGCTGTTCTCCAGCTGGGCGACGCTGCTCGCGCCGACGACGGCGGAGGTGAGGCGGCCGCCGCGCAGCACCCACGCCAGGGCCAGCTGCGCGAGCGACTGGCCGCGCTCCTTCGCCAGCGCGTCCAGCGCGCGCAGCCGCTCCACCAGCTGCGGGGTGACGGCGTCGGCGGAGAGGAAGGGGCTGTCCCCGGCCGCCCGGGACCCGGCCGGAATGCCGTTCAGATAGCGGTCGGTCAGGATGCCCTGCTCCAGCGGGGAGTAGGCGATGGACCCGGCGCCCAGCTCGTCCAGGACGTCCGGCAGCCCGTCGGCCTCGATGCGGCGGTCGAGCATCGAGTACCGGGGCTGGTGGATGAGGAGCGGGGTGCCGAGGTCCTTCAGGATCGCGGCGGCCTCACGGGTCTGAGCGGCGGAGTAGTTGGAGAGGCCGACGTAGAGGGCCTTGCCCTGCCGGACGGCGGAGTCGAGCGCGCCCATCGTCTCTTCGAGCGGGGTGTCCGGGTCGGGGCGGTGGGAGTAGAAGATGTCGACGTACTCGACACCGAGGCGCTTCAGGCTCTGGTCGAGCGAGGAGCGCAGGTACTTCCGCGAGCCCCACTCCCCGTACGGCCCCTCCCACATGTGGTAGCCGGCCTTGGTGGAGATGACGATCTCGTCGCGCAGCCGGCCGAAGTCCGTCGCCAGGCTCCGGCCCAGGGTCTCCTCGGCGGAGCCGGGCGGCGGGCCGTAGTTGTTGGCCAGGTCGAAGTGGGTGATGCCCAGGTCGAAGGCGCGGCGCAGGATGGCGCCCTGCGTCTCGGGCGTCCTGTCTCCCCCGAAGTTGTGCCAGAGGCCGAGGGAGAGCGCGGGCAGCAGCAGACCGCTGCGGCCGGTGCGCCGGTAGGGCATGGCGGAGTAGCGGTCGGGGGACGGCAGGTACATGGGCAGGCTCCGCTGGAGAGTTTCGGGGCGTACGAAGAGATCCGGGACGTACGAGAGGGACCGGGCTCCAGGCTTCCGCAGATCGATCCAGCAGTCCAACAGGAGATTCCGCTCGGATTCATCGCCTACATTGCTCAATCATGGAACTGCGTCAGCTGGAGCACTTCGTCGCCGTGGCGGAGGAGCAGCACTTCACCCGCGCCGCCGAGCGCCTCGCCGTCTCGCAGTCCGGGCTCTCCGCCTCCGTACGGGCCCTGGAGCAGGAGCTGCGGACCCCGTTGTTCAGCCGCACCACGCGCACGGTCCGGCTCACCGAGGCGGGGCGGGCGCTGCTGGTGGAGGCGGAGCGCACGCTGGCCGGGGCGCGGGCGGCGCGGGACGCGGTCGATGCCGTACGGGGGCTGCTGCGCGGGACGCTGACGGTGGGGGTCGAGCAGTGTGTGGCGGGGGTGAGTCCGGCGCGGCTGCTGGCGGCGTTCCACCGGGAGCATCCGCAGATGGAGCTGCGGCTGCGTCAGGAGGGCACCAGCAGTCTGCTGGACGGGGTGGCGGGCGGACGTCTGGACCTGGCGTTCGCGGCGACGGTCAGCCCGGCGGAGTGGCGCGGGGAGCTGGTGCCGCTGGCCCGGGAGCCGATGGTGCTGCTGTGTGCGGCGGGACACCCGTTCGCCGGGCGGGCCCAGGTGGCGTGGGAGGAGCTACCGGGGGCGTCGTTCATCGACTTCCACCCGGACTGGGGGCCGCGCCGGGCCGCCGACGAGGCGTTCGCGGCGGCGGGGGTGCGGCGGACGGTGGGCCTTGAGGTCAACGATGTGCACAGCCTGCTGGAGCTGGTGCAGGAGGGGCTGGGGATCGCGGTGGTACCGCACCACTTCTCGCGTAAGCCGGAGGCGGCGCGGCTGGTCGCGGTGGAGCTGGCGGGCGCGCACCGGCCGGTGTACGAGAGCGTGGTGGTGCTGCCGGGGGCGCGGAGCCTGAGCCCGGGGGCGCGGTCACTGATGCGGCTGGTGCGGGAGGACCCGGTACGGGAGCCGGACGGGGCCGGCGCGGGGCAGGCGTGGCTCCGGGGCTGAGCGCTGAAGCCCCGCCGCCCCCTGAAGCCCCACCGACCCCCGGAGCCGCACCGGCCCCTGGAGCCTCGCAGCCCCCGGGGCCCGGCCCCCGTTCCCGTACGGCTCAGTCCTCGTGGCCCAGCTGGAGGTCCCGCTCGGTGCGGCCCCCGCCCGCCACCTGGAGGACCGTGGCGACCGGCGGGTATCCGGCGGCGATCACGGTGTACTCACCGGACGACAGGTCGACGAACCGGAACGACCCGTCGGACCCGGTCGTGAGGGTGTCCACCACATTGCCCGCCGCGTCGAGCAGGGTGACCCGGGCGTCCTCGACGGGCCGCCCGCCGGTGGCCCGGACCACGCCGCGCAGGACGGCCCCGCCCGCCAGCTCGATGTCCTGCCGGGTCTCGCGGGCGGCCTGCACGCTGACCGGGAGAGCGGCGGGGCGGAAGGCGGGGGCGCTGGCGGCGAGGGTGTACTCGCCCGCGATCAGCTCGCCGATGACATAGCCGCCCTCGCGGCCGGTACGGGTCGAGGCGACGACCTCGCCCCGAACGTCGGTGAGGGTGACGGCCGCGTCGCGGACGGGGGCGCCGTCCGGGGTGAGGACGGAACCGGCCAGGCGTCCGGCGCCGCCGAGCACCACGTCCAGCTCGACGGGGCGTTCGCCCACGGTGACGCTGACTGCCTGGGGCTGGTGGCCGCCCGCCGCGGCGATCAGGACGTAGGAGCCGGCGCCGGGGACGCTGAGCGCGTACCGCCCGTCCTCGCCACTGGCCCCGCGCCCGATCTGCTGCCCCTGGACGTCGATGAGGGTGAGGGCGGCCCGGGGGACGGTCGTGCCGTCGGGGTGCTGGACGCTGCCGTGCACCGGGACCCCGGCGAGGTGGCCGGAGTCGGCGCGGGCGGCGGGGATCTGCGTGGCCGTGGTCTCGGCGGCTTCGGGGCTGTGGTGGGACACCAGCGGTTTCTCCTTGAGGAAGAAGGCGAGGATCAGGCCGAGCACGAGGACCGGCACGAGGTAGAGGAAGATGCGCGGCATCGCGTCGACGTACGCCTGGATGTAGGCGTCGCGCAGCGCGGGCTCCATCGCGTGGACGATCTGCGGGGTGATCGACTCGGGGTCGGGCAGCTCCGCCCCGTTGGGCAGCCGGACGCCGAGCGCGTCGGAGAGCCGCCCGGCCAGCAGCGTGCCGAAGATCGCCGCGCCGACGCTGCCGCCGATCTGCCGGAAGTAGTTGTTGGCGCTGGTGGCGGTGCCGAGGTCGGACGGGCGTACGGAGTTCTGCACGGCGAGCACGAGGACGGACATGACCAGTCCGATGCCGAGGCCGAGGACGGCCTGGTAGAGGCTGTACACCAGCGGGGAGGTGTCCGCCTCCAGCAGGGACAGCAGACCCATGCCGACCACCGAGACGGCGCTGCCGACGATCGGGTAGATCCGGTAGCGGCCGGTGCGGGTGACGAGTTGTCCCGAGACGATGGAGCCGCCGACGATGCCCATCATCATCGGGAGCATCAGCAGCCCGGATTCGGTGGCGCTGACCCCGTCGACCATCTGGAGATAGGTCGGGAGGTAGCTGGCGGCCCCGAAGAGCGCGATGCCGATGACCGCGCCGACCAGGCCGGTGACGTTGAAGACGGAGTCACGGAACAGCCGTAGCGGAATGATCGGTTCTGCGGCCCGGTGTTCCACGGCGACGAAGAGCACCGTCGTGACGACCGCGCCCGCCGTCAGGCCCAGGATGGTGCGCGAGCCCCAGGCGTACTCGGTGCCGCCCCAACTGGTCACCAGCACCAGGCAGGTGGAGGCGGCGGCGAGGAGCGCCGCGCCCAGGACGTCGAGCCGGGGGCGTACGGCGGGCCGGGGCAGCTTGAGGACCACCGCGATGACGGCCAGGGTGACCAGGCCGAAGGGGACGTTGATGTAGAAGCACCAGCGCCAGGAGGCGTGGTCGGTGAAGAAGCCGCCGAGCAGGGGTCCGGCGACCGAGGCGAGGCCGAAGACCGCGCCGATGAGGCCCATGTAGCGGCCGCGCTCCCGGGCCGGGACGATGTCCGCGATGATCGCCTGGACGCCGATCATGAGACCGCCGCCGCCGATGCCCTGGAGGGCGCGGAAGGCGATCAGTTCGTCCATGGTGCGCGACCAGCCCGCGAGGGCGGAGCCGATGATGAAGACGACGATGGCGAACTGGAAGACGCCCTTGCGCCCGAAGAGGTCGCCGAGCTTGCCGTAGAGCGGCAGGACGATGGTGGAGGCGAGGAGATAGGCGGTGACCGCCCAGGACATCTTCTCCAGGCCGTGCAGCTCACCGACGATCCTGGGCAGGGCGGTGGCGACGATCATCTGGTCGAGCGCCGCGAGCAGCAGGGTGAGCATCAGCCCGAGGAAGACCATGCGGACCTTGCGGGGGCTGATCTCCACGGCCGCCCGCCCGGGTCCGGGCCCGGCCGGAGGGGGCGGCGGAGGCGGTGCGGCGGTTTCGACGGTCGCCGTCGTGCCATCCGGATCCGGGCCGTCGGGTCCGGTGCCGTCCGGCTCGTCCTTCACCAGCGTGATTCCGCCCACCACGTAACGCTCCCCTCGTCGCACCTGCGCCGCCCATTTGTCGCATCGCGCGGCAAGGCGGGGCAAACGTGACGAGGGGCGTACGCGGCGCGCACGGAGGGCTTATGCCCCGGTGGGAGCCACTACGGCGCACAACCGGTCGTCCGGGAAAACCACCCGTTCCGGTGAGGCCGGTCGTCGCGCGGGGGCCGGACGGACCGGCCCCCGATCGCGGGTCGGCCCTACTTCTCGACCTCGGTGGCGAGGTTCTGGAGCAGCTCGTCGTAGATACGGGCGAGGCCCTTGGGGGCGAAGGTCCGCTCGAAGAAACCGCCGATGCCGCCCGCGCCGTCCCAGACCGTGACCACGACGGCCTTGGACTTCCCCTCACCGGCCGGGGTGACGGTCCAGGTGGTGACCATGGAGGAGTTGCGGTCCTTCTCGACGAGCTGCCCGTCGGTCGGCTCGCTGACCTCCAGCAGGCAGTCGCGGACGCGCTTGCTGGTCGCCTGGAGCTTCCAGTGCACGAGGGTGCCCTCGCCGTCACCGCCCTCCCGCACCTCGTACTCGCTGAAGTGCCCGGTCAGCACCTTGCCGCGGACGTCCTTGTAGTCGGCCAGCGCGTCGAACACCGTGTCCGCGTCCGCCGCGATGATCCGCTCCGTCGTCGCCTCGACCTGCGCCATGGCTGTTCCTCCAGCAATCCGTGGTTCGGGGGGTGTGCTGAGCCAACCACCTCGGGTACGGCCGCTCAAAATCGGAGCCGGACGGAGTCAGGGACAGCGGGTCGCGAGGACGCAGAACTCGTTGCCCTCCGGATCGGTGAGGACGACCCAACTCGCCCCGCCCTGTCCGACGTCGACGCGCCGGGCACCGAGCGCGAGCAGCCGCTCGACCTCCTCGTCCTGCTCCCGGTCGGTGGGGTTGACGTCGATGTGGAGCCGGTTCTTGAGGGTCTTGCCCTCGGGGACGCGCGCGAAGGTCAGCGCCGGCGGCACCGGGCCGGGCCGGTTCTTCCCCTCGGGCACCGAGGGCGGGCCGATGGTGACGACCTCCTCGCCCTCCTCCACGCCCTGCACCTCGTAGTCGAGGACCGAACACCAGAAGCGGGCCAGGGCCGAGGGGTCGGCGCAGTCGATCGCGAGCTCGGTGAACTTGCCGGCCATGGTCGGGACCTCCCGGTCCGGTAGGGGCTCGTGGGTGGGCCACAGGCTAGTCGTGAGGCCGCCTCGCACGATCAAGGGAACAAGTGTTCTATTCTGCGAGGAGTGCTACCGAGGAGGCGTCCATGCGCTGGGACAATTTGGTCGAGAACGGTTCGACGACCGGGAACAGCGCGCTCTTCGCCGCGGACGCGGTGACCACGCGCACGTTCGACACCCCGGAGTTCCGGGGCATCACGTTCCACGAGATCCGGGCCCGTTCGATCCTGAACCGGGTGCCCGGGGCCTCGCGGATGCCGTTCGAATGGACGGTGAACCCGTACCGGGGCTGCTCGCACGCCTGTGTGTACTGCTTCGCCCGCAAGACCCACAGCTATCTGGACCTGGACACCGGGATCGGCTTCGACTCCCAGATCGTCGTCAAGGTCAACGCCGCCGAGCTGCTCCAGCGGGAGCTGGCCTCCCGGCACTGGCGGGGCGAACACATCGCCATGGGCACGAACGTGGACTGCTACCAGCGGGCGGAGGGCCGGTACCGGCTCATGCCGGGCATCATCACCGCCCTGCGCGACCGGGCCAACCCGTTCTCCATCCTGACCAAGGGCACGCTCATCCTGCGGGACCTGGAGCTGCTGCGGCAGGCCGCCGAGGTCACCGAGATCGGCGTCTCGGTCTCCGTGGGCTTCACCGACCGGGAGCTGTGGCGGACGGTCGAGCCGGGCACCCCCTCCCCCGGCCGCCGCCTCGACGCCGTCCACACGCTGACGCAGGCCGGGATCGGCTGCTCGGTCCTGATGGCGCCCGTCATCCCCTTCCTCGGCGACAGCCCGGAGCAGCTGCGCGCCACGGTCTCCGCGATCGCGGCGGCCGGGGCCGTCTCGGTGACCCCGCTCGTCCTGCATCTGCGCCCCGGCGCCCGCGAGTGGTACCTGCGCTGGCTGGGCCTGCACCACCCGCACCTGGTGGAGCGGTACGAGCGGATGTACGGGGACGGGGCGTACGCCCCCACCTGGTACCAGCGCCGGATCACCCGTCAGGTGCACGAGCTGGCGGACGAGTTCGGGATCGGCCCGGCGCACCGGGGCGAGGCCCGCCGGATCACCCCGG
Source organism: Streptomyces globisporus (assembly GCA_014649555.1). GTDB lineage: Bacteria > Actinomycetota > Actinomycetes > Streptomycetales > Streptomycetaceae > Streptomyces > Streptomyces globisporus. The sequence continues at coordinate 567,667 of BMTG01000002.1, forward strand.
CGGCCCCACCCGCCCCGGCCGCCGCACCGGAGCCCGGCCCGACCCAGCTGACCCTGCTCTGAAGGCCACCGGTCGGGCCTGAGGGGCCCGGAGATCACCGGTGGGGCGGAGGGGCCCGGAGGTCACCGGCGGGACTCGTGGGGCCTGAAGGTCACCGGCGGGACTCGTGGGGCCGATGGCGTGACCGTACGGGTCGACTCCGCGCGGAACGGGCCCTTCCGCGGGGGAATTCGGGGAGCATGCGGCGGGGACCGGTGATCCGGCGCCGCGTCCCGCCACTCCGGGAGGCCCCATGACGAAACGTGCAGGAATTCTGGTCGCCGTCGGCGCGACCGTCGCCGGTCTGCTGACCGCCGCGCCCGGTCCGGCCGCCGCCACCTCGGTGAGCACACCGCCCGCCCCGAAGCTGAAGTGGACCGACTGTCCGACCGAGAGCTACCCGACGCTCCAGTGCGCGAAGGTCCGCGCCCCGCTGGACCACCGCCGCCCGTCGGGCCGTCAGGTCACGCTCGCCCTGTCCCGCGTCCCCCACACCGCGAAGACCTTCCAGGGCCCGCTGCTGGTCAACCCGGGCGGCCCGGGCGGCAGCGGTCTGTCGATGGCCGGGTTCGTGGCGTCCTCGCTGCCGAAGAAGGTGGCCGCGCAGTACGACGTGATCGGCTTCGACCCGCGCGGCGTCGGCAAGAGCACGCCCGCCCTGAACTGCCTGCCCGGACACTTCGATCCGGTGCGCCCGGACTCGGTGCCGACGTCCTACCGCGCGGAGCGGATCAACCGCGACCGGGCCGAGTCCTTCGCCCGGGCCTGCGGCGAGAAGCACGGCGACGTGCTGCCGTACATGGACACGGTCAGCGCGGCCAAGGACCTCGATGTGATCCGCCGGGCGCTGGGCTCGCGACAGCTCAACTACTTCGGCTACTCCTACGGCACCTACCTCGGCGCGGTCTACGCCAAGCTGTACCCGGAGCGCGTGCGCCGGCTGGTGCTGGACTCGGTCGTCGACCCGGACGACGTCTGGTACGAGGGCAACCTCGGCCAGGACTACGCGTTCGACGATCGCCACAGGGCCTTCGCCGCCTGGGTCGCGAAGAACGACGCCACGTACGGCCTGGGCACCGACCCCGCACGGGTCGAGGCCGCCTGGTATCGGATGCGGGCGGACGTCGCCCGCAAGCCCGCGGGCGGCACGGTCGGCGCGAGCGAACTGGAGGACACCTTCCTGCCCGGCGGGTACTACAACGGCTACTGGCCCTACCTCGCCGAGGCGTTCGCCGCGTACGTGAAGGACCGGGACGCCGAGGCGCTGGTCGAGGTGTACGAGAACTTCGGCGCGGTCGACGCGAGCGGCGACAACGGCTACTCGGTCTACACGGCCGTCCAGTGCCGGGACGCCGGCTGGCCCGAGCACTGGAGCACCTGGCGCAACGACAGCCGCCGGATCCACAAGAAGGCGCCGTTCATGACCTGGAACAACACCTGGTACAACGCGCCGTGCGCGACCTGGCCGGTGCCTCCGCTGCGGCCCCTCCCGGTGAACAACCGGCAGCTGCCCCCGGCGCTGATCCTCCAGGCCACCGACGACGCGGCGACCCCGTACGGCGGCGCGGTCAGCATGCACCGCAAGCTCAAGGGCTCCAGCCTCGTCGTGGAGGAGGGCGGCGGGAACCACGGCATCACGCTGAGCGGCAACGACTGCCTGGACAAGCATCTGACGGCCTATCTGACCGACGGCACGGTGCCGCGCGGCCGGGGCGAGGCGGACGCGGTCTGCGCCGCCCTGCCGGAGCCGAAGCCGCTGCCCGCCGAGAAGGCGGCGGCCCAGTCGGTGGACAACAGCAAGGGCAGCCGTCTGCACGGCCTGCTGGGCTTCCGCCGCTGAGCGGGGAAACCACCGGGAAACCCCGGGCGGGATGCGCGGGAGTGGGCGAGGACGGCCCGGCATGAGGCCCTCCACCACTCCCCCGCACCCGCCCGGCATCACGATCCGCGACATGCGGTTGCAGGACTGCGAGGCGGTCGCCACGATCCGGGTGCGCGGCTGGCAGCACGCCTACCGGGGCCTGCTGCCGCAGCCGTATCTGGACCGGATGGACATCGCCGAGGAGACCGGGCAGCGGCGCAGGTATTTCGAGGAACGCGGCGAGGCCGTGAACGTGGTCGCCGAACGTCCCGACGGGACGGTCACCGGCTGGGCCTGCGTCGGCCCGCACCGCGCCGAGGACCACGGGCTCCCGGGCTGCGAGCTGTACGCGATCTACGTCCTGCCCGAGCACATCGGGACCGGGACCGGGCGCGCCCTGCTGGCCGAGCTGACGGACCGGGCCACCGACGCGGGTCACGCGGACATGGCGCTGTGGGTGCTCCGGGACAACGGCCCGGCGCGCCGGTTCTACGAGCGGGCCGGGTTCCGGCCGGACGGTGGTGAGGACACGTTCCTGGCGGGCGGGACCCTGGTGACCGAGGTGCGCTACGTCCGCCCGCTCGCTCCCCCGGACGTCCGCCCGCTCACTCCCCCGGCAGCCGGCTGAGCGCCGCCGCGGCGGCCGCGGCCAGTCGCGGGTGCGGGAGGGCCGCCGTGAGGACCGGTCGGGCCTGTTCGTCGGCGAGCCGGCCAAGGCCCTCGACGCAGGCCAGGGCGACGCGCCAGTGGGGCTCACCCGGGGCCAGCAGGCGTTGCAGGGTGGCGACCAGGGCGGGCACCGACTCGGGGGCCCGCAGGTCGGTCAGCAGGCGCACCGGGTGCAGGGCGTAGGCGGTGCGCAGGGCGTTGGTGGCGAGCGCGGCGGCGGCCCGGGGCGTGCGGGGGTCGTCCAGGCGTGCGAGGGCGTGGGCGGCGGAGACGCAGCGTTCGGGGTCGCGGTGGTTGAGCAGGAGCACCAGCGCTTCGAAGGCCCGCCGGTCGCCCGCGCAGCCGAGCCGGAAGGCGGCCATCTCCCGGGCCCACAGCGGCTGGTGCGGCTCCACCAGGACCCGGGCCAGCTCCTCGGGGTCCTCGGCGGCGACGAGCCGGGCGTACCGCGGCGATCCGGCCGCCTCGGGCTCCAGCCGGTCCATGAGCGAACGGAACTCCTCGTCCATGACGTCATCCATGACGCTCAGCGTATCGACGGACACACTCCGTACGGGGCGGGACGGCCGAGCCCATGTGGCCCAGGGCACACGAACCCAGGGGTGGCGCGCTCGTTACCCGCCGGTTAATCTCATCTGAGCGGGGCACACTCCCCGCAGGCTCCGGTGGCCTGGTGACGCAGCCACCCGGAGTGCTTGTCGGTTCGGCTTTACGTGCGACGCGGCTCCGGGACAGAGTCCGTCACCCCTCACGGCCGGGCGCGCGCTCTTCGCGCCTCGGCCCCGTGCTCCACGACACGCAGCTTCCGTACGCCGCGCGCCGCTCCCTCATCGCCGCGCGCGCTGTGCTCCCACAGTCGTCACTCACCCTGGAGTCCCGTGATGGACACCCCTCTCTCCACCATCGCCGTCGTCGGCCTCGGCACCATGGGCACCGGCATCGCCGAGGTCCTGGCCCTGGCGGGCCGTGAGGTCATCGGCATCGACATCAGCGAGGCGGCCGCCCTCGGGGCCGTCGCCTCCCTCGAAGCGTCCACCGCACGGGCCGTGGGCCGCGGGCGGATCACCGAGGAGGAGCGGGCCGCCGCGCTCGCCCGGTTCCGTACCGCGGACACGCTCCAGGCCGCCGCCGATGCCGAGCTGGTCATCGAGGTGGTGCCGGAGTCGTACGAGATCAAGCAGCAGGTGTTCCGGGAGCTGGACGCGGTCGTCTCCCCCACCACGATCCTGGCCACCGGCACCAACGCCCTGTCGGTGACCCGGCTGGCCGCCGAGTCGCAGCGCCCCGAGCGCGTGCTAGGCCTGCACTTCTTCAACCCGGCGCCCGCGATGAAGCTGGTCGAGGTGGTCTCCTCGGTGCTGACCGCGCCGCCCGCCGTCGAGACCGTCACCGCGCTGGCCCGGGAGCTGGGCAAGGAACCCGTCGCGGTCGGCGACCGGCCGGGGTTCGTCGCGGACGGGCTGCTCTTCGGCTACCTCAACCAGGCCGCCGCGATGTACGAGGCGAACTACGCCTCCCGCGAGGACATCGACGCCGCGATGAAGCTGGGCTGCGGGCTGCCGATGGGCCCGCTGGCCCTGCTGGACCTGATCGGCATCGACACCGCGCGTACGGTTCTGGAGGCCATGTACGCCGAGTCCCACGACCGGCTGCACGCCCCGGCCCCGATCCTCGGGCAGCTCAGCAGCGCGGGCCTGACCGGCCGGAAGGCCGGGCGCGGCTTCTACACGTACGACGCCCCGGGCGGCCAGGACGTGGTGCCCGACGCACTGACCCCGGCGGCCGGCGCCGAGGCGGGCGCGGGGCGCGCGGTGGCGTCGGTGGGCGTCGCGGGCTCCGGCACCATGGCGTCGGGGATCGCCGAGGTCTTCGCCAAGGCCGGTTACGGCGTGGTGCTGGCGGCCAGGACCCAGGAGAAGGCGGACCTCGCCAAGGGGCGGATCGCCACGTCCCTGGAGCGCTCGGTGTCCAAGGGGCGGCTGAGCGCCGAGGCCCGGGACGAGACCCTGGCGCGGATCACGGCGGCCGGTTCGCTCGACGCGTTCGCCGAGGTCGACCTCGCCGTCGAGGCGGTCGCCGAGGACCTGGAGATCAAGCAGCAGCTGTTCGCCGCCCTGGACAAGGTCTGCCGGCCCGGCGCGGTGCTCGCCACCACCACCTCCTCGCTGCCGGTCGTCGCGGTCGCCCGGGCGACCGCGCGCCCCGAGGACGTCATCGGGATGCACTTCTTCAACCCGGCCCCCGCGATGAAGCTGGTCGAGGTGGTCCGTACCGTCCTGACCGCCGACGATGTGCACGCCACGGTCCGCGCGGTCTGCGCGAAGATCCGCAAGCACCCGGTGGACTGCGGGGACCGGGCCGGGTTCATCGTGAACGCGCTGCTGTTCCCGTACCTCAACAACGCGATCAAGATGGTCGAGCAGCACTACGCCTCGCTGGACGACATCGACGCGGCGATGAAGCTGGGCGGCGGCTACCCGATGGGTCCGTTCGAACTGCTCGACGTGGTCGGCCTGGACGTCTCGCTGGCCATCGAGAAGGTGCTGCACAAGGAGTTCCGCGACCCGGGCCTGGCGCCCGCGCCGCTGCTGGAGCACCTGGTCGCCGCGGGCTGCCTCGGTCGCAAGACGGGGCGCGGCTTCCGCGAATATGCCCGTCGCTGAGCCGGGAGCCGGGTGGGGCGGGCTGCTGGGACCCTCCGGCGGCCCGCCCCCGCAGGCGCGCTCTCCTGCACCGATGCGTTACGTTCATGCCATGTCCCAGCCCGCCAAGTCACCCCGTGCCACCGCCGCGACCGACGCCCCGGAGACCACCGCGGGAACGCGCGCGGCCGCCCAACGGCTCAAGATGCGCCGCGAACTGGCCGCCGCCGCGATGGAGCTCTTCGCCACGAAGGGCTACGAGGCGACGACCGTCGACGAGATCGCGGGCGCCGCGGGCGTGGCCCGCCGGACCTTCTTCCGCCACTTCCGCTCCAAGGAAGAGGCCATCTTCCCGGACCACGACGACACCCTCGTCAGGGCCGAGGCCGTCCTGAACGCCGCCCCCGCGCACGAGCACCCGCTCGACACCGTCTGCCGCGGCATCAAGGAAGTCATGAAGATGTACGCGGCCAAGCCCGCCGTCTCCGTGGCCCGTTACAAACTGACCCGCGAGGTGCCCACCCTGAGGGAGGCCGAGATCGCGTCGGTGGCCCGCTACGAGCGGCTGTTCACCCGCTATCTCCTGGGCCACTTCGACGAGCGCGACCACCATGTGGGCAACGACGACCCGCTGCTCGCGGAGGTCGCCGCGTCCGCGGTCGTCACCGCGCACAACCATGTGCTGCGCCGCTGGCTGCGGGCGGGCGGCCAGGGCGATGTGGAGGCCCAGCTCGACCGGGCCTTCGCCATCGTGCGTGACACCTTCGGCACGGGCATCGGGGCCGGCCGGACCGCCCAGGCCGAGCCCGAGCGCGACCCGGCGGCTTCGGTGACCACGGACGGCGAGGTGCTCGTCGCGGTGGCGCGTACGGACGCCCCGCTGGACGAGGTCATGCGGACGATCCAGCAGGCCCTCAAGGACCGCTGAGACCGGACGCGGAACCCGCGGGACACGGGCCGTAAACCGTTCGCGGCCGCCACGGTCCCGTGGTGGGGTTCCGCCATGCGAACCGACGACGTACGCGCCCTGTACGACCGCACGATGCGCGAGCACGCCCGTCCCGACGGCCCCGGTGTCCGGGTCGAGCGGGACGGGCCCCTCGTGCGCCAGGTGGGCGGCCCCGACGACTGGAACGGGGTCGTCTGGTCGTCCCCGGACCTGGACGCGGAGGGGGCCGACGCGGCGATCGCGGCCCAGATCGGGCACTGTGCGGCGCTCGGCCTCCCGGAGTTCGAGTGGAAGCTGTACGCGCACGACCGGCCGGCCGACCTGGGCGACCGGCTGCGAGCCGCCGGGTTCGTCCCCGAGCCGCCGGAAACCCTGCTGGTGGCCCCGGCGGAGCTGCTGACCGGGCCGGTCGCCCTGCCCGACGGCGTCACGCTGCGTCCCGTGACGGACGCGGCGGGGGCGGAGCTGATGGCGCTGGCCCATGAGCGGGCGTTCGGGACGGACGGCACCCGGTTGCTGCACCAGGTCGTGAAGCGGCTCGCGGAGGCCCCCGAGGACGTCGTGGCGCTCGTCGCCCTGGCGGACGGGGAGCCGGTCAGCTCGGCCCGTACGGAGCTGTACCCGGGGACGGACTTCGCGGGGCTCTGGGGCGGCGGAACGGTCGCCGAATGGCGCGGCAAGGGCATCTACCGGGCCCTGGTGGCGTACCGGGCGCGGATCGCCGCCGAGCGCGGCCACCGCTACCTCCAGGTCGACGCGAGCGACATGTCGGCCCCGATCCTGGCCCGGCTCGGCTTCACGGCGCTCGGGACGACGACGCCGTATGTGTACCGCCGGGCCCGCTGACCGCCTGCCAGCAGGACAGACCGTCTCGTAACGCCCATCGTGTTGCTCATGCGTGCCCACGAGATGACAAGTGAGAGAAATTGTTGGCACTGGGTGCCTTGTCAGGTGTCACGGAGTGCCATACGTTGAAGGTGTCCGGGCGGCCGGCGTGCTGCGAACTCACACGTACGCCGGCTGTCCCCGCAACCACCGTGCTGCGCGCCCGGACGCCTGCGTCACAGGCACCTTCTGCTCCACCGAGCAAAGCCAGCTCCACCTGCCGAACCGACGGCAACACCTCCACACCGCACCGCTCCCCCTGCCAGCAGGGCCCTCAAGCGTTCCCTCGACGCCGCATCACCGGAGGCAACACCGTGAAGGAAATCCTGGACGCCATTCAGTCGCAGGACAGCACGGCCGCGGACTTCGCGGCCCTGTCCCTCCCCGAGTCCTACCGCGCGATCACCGTGCACAAGGACGAGGCAGAGATGTTCGCCGGTCTGGAGACCCGCGACAAGGACCCCCGTAAGTCGATCCACCTCGACGACGTCCCGGTCCCCGAACTCGGCCCCGGCGAGGCCCTCGTCGCCGTGATGGCCAGCTCGGTGAACTACAACTCCGTCTGGACGTCGATCTTCGAGCCGGTCTCGACCTTCAGCTTCCTGGAGCGCTACGGGAAGCTCAGCGAGCTCACCAAGCGCCACGACCTGCCGTACCACGTCATCGGCTCCGACCTGGCGGGCGTCGTCCTGCGCACCGGCCCCGGCGTGAACGCCTGGAACCCGGGCGACGAGGTCGTCGCGCACTGCCTCTCGGTCGAGCTGGAGTCCTCCGACGGCCACAACGACACGATGCTCGACCCCGAGCAGCGGATCTGGGGCTTCGAGACGAACTTCGGCGGCCTGGCAGAGATCGCACTTGTCAAGTCCAACCAGCTGATGCCGAAGCCGAAGCACCTCAGCTGGGAGGAGGCCGCCGCCCCGGGCCTGGTCAACTCCACCGCCTACCGCCAGCTCGTCTCGCGCAACGGCGCGGGCATGAAGCAGGGCGACAACGTGCTGATCTGGGGCGCCAGCGGTGGCCTCGGCTCCTACGCCACCCAGTTCGCGCTGGCCGGCGGCGCCAACCCGATCTGTGTCGTCTCCTCCCCCGAGAAGGCCGACATCTGCCGGGCCATGGGCGCCGAGGCGGTCATCGACCGCAACGCCGAGGGCTACAAGTTCTGGAAGGACGAGCGCACCCAGGACCCGAAGGAGTGGAAGCGCTTCGGCAAGCGCATCCGCGAGTTCACCGGCGGCGAGGACATCGACATCGTCTTCGAGCACCCCGGCCGCGAGACCTTCGGCGCCTCCGTCTACGTCACCCGCAAGGGCGGCACGATCACCACCTGCGCCTCCACCTCGGGCTACATGCACGAGTACGACAACCGCTACCTGTGGATGTCCCTCAAGCGCATCATCGGCTCCCACTTCGCCAACTACCGCGAGGCCTGGGAGGCCAACCGCCTCATCGCCAAGGGGAAGATCCACCCGACGCTCTCCAAGACGTACTCCCTGGAGGACACCGGGCAGGCGGCGTACGACGTCCACCGCAACCTCCACCAGGGCAAGGTCGGCGTCCTCTCCCTGGCCCCCCGCGAGGGTCTGGGCGTCCGCGACCAGGAAATGCGCGAGCAGCACATCGACGCCATCAACCGCTTCCGCAACGTCTGAGGTTCTCCGATGAACGAACGTCAGAAGGACCGGCCCTGGCTCATGCGGACGTACGCCGGTCACTCGACCGCCGAGGCGTCCAACGAGCTGTACCGCCGCAACCTCGCCAAGGGCCAGACAGGTCTCTCGGTCGCCTTCGATCTGCCGACGCAGACCGGATACGACCCGGACCACATTCTCGCCCGCGGCGAGGTGGGCCGTGTCGGTGTTCCCGTCTCGCACCTCGGTGACATGCGGCGGCTGTTCCAGGACATCCCCCTGGAGCAGATGAACACCTCGATGACGATCAACGCGACCGCTATGTGGCTGCTGGCGCTCTACCAGGTGGTCGCGGAGGAGCAGGGGGCCGACACGGCCAGGCTCCAGGGGACGACGCAGAACGACATCGTGAAGGAGTACCTCTCGCGCGGGACGCACGTCTTCCCGCCGGTGCCCTCGCTGCGGCTGACCACGGACATGATCACGTACACGGTCAACCGCATCCCCAAGTGGAACCCGATCAACATCTGCAGCTACCACCTCCAGGAGGCGGGGGCCACCCCGGTCCAGGAGATCGCGTACGCCATGTCGACCGCCATCGCGGTGCTCGACGCGGTCCGCGACTCGGGCCAGGTGCCCGAGGAGAAGTTCGGTGACGTGGTCGCCCGCATCTCGTTCTTCGTGAACGCGGGCGTCCGCTTCATCGAGGAGATGTGCAAGATGCGGGCCTTCGGCCGTATCTGGGACCGCGTCACCCGCGAGCGGTACGGCATCACGAACGAGAAGCAGCGGCGCTTCCGCTACGGCGTGCAGGTCAACTCCCTCGGCCTGACCGAGGCGCAGCCGGAGAACAACGTCCAGCGCATCGTGCTGGAGATGCTGGCCGTCACCCTCTCCAAGGACGCCCGGGCCCGCGCGGTGCAGCTGCCGGCCTGGAACGAGGCGCTGGGGCTGCCCCGGCCGTGGGACCAGCAGTGGTCGCTGCGGATCCAGCAGGTGCTGGCGCACGAGAGCGATCTGCTGGAGTACGAGGACATCTTCGCCGGTTCGCACGTCATCGAGGCCAAGGTGGACGCCCTGGTCGAGGAGTCGCTGGCGGAGATCGACCGGATCCAGCAGATGGGCGGCGCGATGGCGGCCGTCGAGTCCGGCTATCTGAAGTCCGAGCTGGTCTCCTCGCACGCGGCCCGGCGGGCCCGGATCGAGGGCGGCGAGGAGAAGATCGTCGGCGTCAACATCTACGAGTCCACCGAGCCCAACCCGCTCACCTCCGACCTCGACGGCGCGATCATGACGGTCGACCCCGAGAACGAGGCCCGGGTCGTGGCAGCTCTGCACGAGTGGCGGGACAACCGCGACGAGGCGCGGGCGTCGGAGGCGCTGGCCGCGCTGAAGAAGGCCGCCGCGGGCACCGAGAACATGATGGAAGCCACCGTCGAGTGCGCCCGCGCGGGCGTCACCACCGGCGAGTGGTCCTGGGCGCTGCGGGACGTGTTCGGCGAGTTCCGCGCCCCCACCGGGGTCTCCTCGGCCCCGGTCGCGGTCACCGCGGAGCCGGGCAGCATGCTCGCCCTGGTCCGCGAGAAGGTCACCCGGACCGCCGCCGACCTGGGTGTCGGGCGGCTGCGTCTGCTGGTCGGCAAGCCGGGCCTGGACGGACACTCCAACGGGGCCGAGCAGATCGCCGTACGGGCCAGGGACGCCGGGTTCGAGGTGGTCTACCAGGGGATCCGGCTCACCCCCGAGCAGATCACCGACGCGGCGCTCGCCGAGGACGTGCACTGCGTGGGCCTGTCCATCCTGTCCGGCTCGCACGCGGAGCTGGTCCCCGACGTGCTGCACCGGCTGCGCGAGGCCGGGGCGCCGGACATCCCGGTGATCGCGGGCGGCATCATCCCGCCGGCCGACGCCGCCGCACTCATCGAAGCCGGAGTGGCCGCCGTCTTCACCCCGAAGGACTTCGGCATCACGGAGATCATCGGCCGTATCGTCGACGAGATCCGGAAAGCGAACAAGCTCGACCCTCTGGAGGTCCCCGCATGACCACGCCCACCACCCCCGTGAACCGGCTGCGCCCGCGCCGTTCGTGCCTGGCCGTGCCCGGCTCCAACCCGCGCTTCCTGGAGAAGGCCCAGGGCCTCCCGGCCGACCAGGTCTTCCTGGACCTGGAGGACGCCTGCGCGCCGCTCGCCAAGGAGGGCGCCCGCCACACCATCGTGGACGCGCTCAACAACGGTGACTGGAGCGGCAAGACCCGGGTCGTGCGGGTCAACGACTGGACGACGCACTGGACGTACCGGGACGTCATCACGGTCGTCGAGGGTGCGGGTCCCAACCTCGACTGCATCATGCTGCCGAAGGTCCAGGACGCCCAGCAGGTCGTGGCGCTGGACCTGCTGCTGACCCAGATCGAGAAGACGATGGGCTTCGAGATCGGGAAGATCGGCATCGAGGCGCAGATCGAGAACGCCAAGGGGCTGGTGAACATCGACGAGATCGCCGCCGCCTCGCCGCGCCTGGAGACGCTGATCTTCGGCCCGGCCGACTTCATGGCGTCGATCAACATGAAGACCCTGGTCGTCGGCCAGCAGCCGCCCGGCTACCCGGCGGACGCCTACCACTACATCCTGATGCGCATCCTGATGGCGGCCCGTACGCACGACCTCCAGGCGATCGACGGCCCGTTCCTCCAGATCCGTGACGTGGACGCCTACCGCGAGGTGGCCGGCCGCGCCGCCGCCCTCGGCTTCGACGGCAAGTGGGTGCTGCACCCGGGCCAGGTCGACGCGGCGAACGAGGTGTTCTCGCCCTCGCAGGAGGACTACGACCACGCCGAGCTGATCCTCGACGCCTACGACTGGTGCACCTCCGAGGAGGGCGGCAAGAAGGGCTCCGCGATGCTCGGCGACGAGATGATCGACGAGGCCAGCCGCAAGATGGCCCTGGTCATCGCGGGCAAGGGCCGGGCCGCCGGAATGCAGCGCACGTCGAAGTTCGAAGCCCCGGAGGCCTGATCATGCAGTTCGGACGCACGTATGAGGAGTTCGAGGTCGGTGCCGTATACAAGCACTGGCCCGGAAAGACGGTCACGGAGTACGACGACCACCTCTTCTGTCTGCTGACCATGAATCACCACCCGCTGCACATGGACAGCAACTACGCGGAGAAGACGACCGACTTCGGTAAGAACGTGGTCGTCGGCAACTACATCTACTCACTGCTGCTCGGCATGTCGGTGCCGGACGTCTCCGGAAAGGCCATCGCCAATCTGGAGGTCGAATCGCTCAAGCACATCGCGCCGACCTTCCACGGCGACACCATCTACGGCGAGACGACCGTGCTGGACAAGACCCCGTCGAAGTCCAAGAACGACCGCGGCATCGTGTACGTGGAGACCAAGGGCTACAAGCAGGACGGCACGGTCGTCTGCGTGTTCCGGCGCAAGGTGATGGTCCCCACCGAGACGTACATCAAGGAGCGCGGCGGAGAGCAGCCCGGCCGTCCGACGCCCGCCAAGTAACTGTCTGAAGCCTTAAGGCCATCCGCGTGAAGCCACAGGAGAAGCAGCCATGACGCGACTCGCCCAGACCGCCGGTCTGAACGACATCCAGCGGGAAATCCTTTCCACGGTCCGGGATTTCGTCGACAAGGAGATCATTCCGGTCGCGACCCAGCTGGAGCACCGCGACGAGTACCCCACGGAAATCGTCGAGGGGCTCAAGGAACTCGGCCTGTTCGGGCTGATGATCCCCGAGGAGTACGGGGGGCTGGGTGAGTCGCTGCTCACCTACGCGCTGTGCGTGGAGGAGATCGCGCGCGGCTGGATGAGCGTGTCGGGCATCATCAACACGCATTTCATCGTGGCCTACATGCTCAAGCAGCACGGCACACAGGAGCAGAAGGACACGTTCCTGCCGCGGATGGCCCTCGGTGAGGTGCGCGGGGCCTTCTCGATGTCCGAGCCGGCGCTCGGCTCGGACGTCTCGGCGATCTCGTCGAAGGGCGTGAAGGACGGCGACGAATACGTTCTCAACGGCCAGAAGATGTGGCTGACGAACGGCGGAACGTCTACTTTGGTGGCCGTTCTGGCCCGAAGTGACGAAGGCCACCCCGAGGGCACCGCGCCGCACAAGTCGATGACGACCTTCCTGGTGGAGAAGGAGCCCGGATTCGGAGAGGTCCGCCCCGGTCTGACCATTCCCGGAAAGATCGACAAGATGGGCTACAAGGGCGTCGACACGACCGAGCTCATCATGGACGACCTGCGCATTCCGGCCAATCGCGTCCTCGGCGGCACGACCGGCCGAGGGTTTTACCAAATGATGGACGGCGTCGAGGTCGGCCGGGTGAATGTCGCCGCGCGTGGCTGCGGTGTCGCGCAGCGTGCGTTCGAACTGGGCGTTTCGTACGCCCAGCAGCGCCACACCTTCGGCAAGCCGATCGCTCAGCACCAGGCGATCCAGTTCAAACTGGCCGAAATGGCCACCAAGGTCGAAGCCGCTCATGCGATGATGGTCAATGCAGCACGCAAAAAGGACTCCGGGGAGCGCAACGACCTGGAGGCAGGGATGGCGAAGTACCTCGCCTCCGAGTACTGCAAGGAAGTCGTCGAGGACGCCTTCCGCATCCACGGCGGCTACGGCTTCTCCAAGGAGTACGAGATCGAGCGCCTCTACCGCGAGGCGCCGATGCTGCTGATCGGTGAAGGTACCGCCGAGATCCAGAAAATGATCATTGGCCGGCGACTCCTGGAGGAGTACCGATTCCAGGGCTGATTGTCCGTTTCAGGGTGATTTGGTGGCGAAGAACGTCACACCGGGTCACCCTCGACGGGCGGCGTTCGACAGTCCGACTCGGCTGCTGGCTTGCCCAGTTGCGCCCGGCAACCGATAGCATCTTCGGAAAGCCGCCGTCCCCCGTTGCCAGCGCGGCATCATCCGCTACGAAGGTCATTCATGCCCGACAGCACTTCCACCGCATCCCGCGGCGGGGTCCGCATCGCCCGCGGAGCATCGCCGTGGCTCCTGCCGACCGTCGCCACCGCAGCCCTCAGCCTGGCCCGCGCCCGCAAGTCGGGGCGCTGGGCAGCAGCGGCCGTGCCCACCACCGCGCTCGCGGCGGGCATGCTGTGGTTCTTCCGTGACCCCGAGCGCGAGATCACCGAAGGCCGGGTCATCTCCCCGGCCGACGGCGTGGTGCAGAGCATCATGCCGTGGAAGGACGGGCGCACCCGCGTCGCGATCTTCATGAGCCCGCTCAACGTCCACGTCAACCGCGCGCCGCTGGCGGGCACCGTGACGTCGGTCGAGCACATCCCGGGCGGGTTCGTTCCGGCGTTCAACAAGGAGAGCGAGAACAACGAGCGCGTTGTCTGGCACTTCGACACCGAGCTCGGCGACATCGAGATGGTGCAGATCGCGGGAGCGGTCGCCCGTCGGATCGTGCCGTACCTCCCCGAGGGCACGAAGGTGGAGCAGGGCGAGCGCATCGGCCTGATCCGCTTCGGCTCGCGCGTGGACATCTACCTCCCGGAAGGGATCGATGTCGCGGTCGAGGTCGGCCAGGCCACCACCGCGGGGGTGACTCGAATTGACCGTGATTGATCCTGACAGTAAGACCGACTGGGTGCCGGAGGCCGACGACGAGAACGACGTCGACGGCACGGAGGACATGCCGCTGTCGATGCGGCTGTCGATAGCGGACACGCTCACGCTCGGTAACGCGACGTGCGGGTTCATGGCGGTGTACTTCACCACCACGGGCATTCTGATCCCGCACCTCACGGGCAGCGACGAGACGGGCATGGCCCGGCACTCGGCCGCCACCGCCGTGATCCTCATGCTGATGGCCGCGATCTTCGACCTGTTCGACGGACTCGTGGCGCGCAAGCTGCGGTCCTCGCCGATGGGCGCCGAGCTGGACAACCTCTCGGACCTGATCAGCTTCGGGCTCGCGCCGGCCTACTTCGTGCTCGTGTACGGCATGGTCGCCGACGACGCCCATCAGCGGGTGTCGGCGCTGGCGGCGATCGTGGTGTTGCTGGCGGTGGTCCTCAGGCTGGCCAGATTCTCCTGCGTGACACTGAAGGACGGCATGTTCCAGGGCATGCCGAGCCCCTTCGGAGCGTTGACGGTCGTCTCGATCGTGCTCCTGGAGCTGCCCTTCATCCCGACGCTGCTCGCGATCGTCGGCGTGGCATGGCTGATGGTGAGCCGGGTGGAGTACCCCAAGCCACGGGGCGTCCTCGCGGTGGCGATGCTCGGCTGGATCGTGGCCGCGATGGGGCTGCTCGCCGCGTGGGCGTTCGACGCGCCCGGTGGTCAGCTGCTGCTCCAGACGGGCTGCGCGCTCCAGGTGGTGCTCGGCGCGGTGATCCCGCTGTTCGCCACGGCGCGACGGGTGAACACGTTCCGTGACAACCGGCGCGAGGCGCGGGCGGCGCAGCTGCCGTAGCGGTACGTGTGTGAACGAGGGCGAGGGCCCGGATGCTCCCCGGCATCCGGGCCCTCGTGCGTTGTCGCCGCGCAGGGCGGCCCTACCACCGGAGGCGTCGCGCCGCCAGAGGCGATGCCCTCCCCGTGGCTGAGAATTTTCGGCATCGGGGTGAGTACCAGGTTCCCGTCCCTCCGCCGGACCGGGCTTCTAGAATCACCTCGCAACCGACACCCGGGCCATTTCGGCCAGGGGGCGGTCCGGGGGACCGGGGGGTCCGAGATGAAGCTGATGCTGGTGGGGACACGCGTGGCGGCGGTCGCGGCGGCGGGGGTACTGCTGGCCGGATGCGGCGGGTCGGCGTCGAAGGACAAGGACGGGTCCGACCCGAAGCCGAGCGGGTCGGCGAAGCAGGGCGGCCCGGCGACCGGCGGGGAGAAGACGGGGGCGTCGAAGAAGCCCGACCCGAAGCAGTCCACGCTCCCGGGCGCGCTGCCCAGTGCCTACGACTTCACGCCGGACCCGGACCGGGTCCCGAAGAACGCGGCCCAGGCGCGGAAGCTGACCCGTAACGCCGCGCTCGGGGAGAACGACTGGACGGCGGGGATGGTCCGGCACACCCCGTACGAGAGCGGCGGCAGCTGGCCCGTGCTCCCGGACTCGTGCGTCTGGACCCGCTCCGCGCTGCCGTCGGGCATCCTGGACAGCTTCACGCGGCGGCTCGACATCCCGGCGCAGGGCGGCAAGGGCCGGGTGCAGGGGGCGGTGACCGTGACCGTGCACCGGTCGGAGGCGGGGGCCGACCGGGAGATCAAGGACACCGTGCAGGAGAGCTTCCGGTGCCCGGACCAGGAGCTGGGCGGCGGGCAGCGCCTCAGTGGTCTGATGTCCCTCCAGTTCGACCAGAAGGACGTGCGCAACGCGGACGCCTCGCTGTTCGAGGCGGGGAAGTACACCGGGCCGGAGTCGGGCGGGGTCCAGGACTACGTATGGTCCAAGTCCCGGATCGGCCCGGTGACGACGGCCGTGTCGGTCAAGGGCGCGAAGGGCTACACCAACACCGACCTGCTGCGGATCGCCGCCGAGGGCGGCGCCAAGGTCCTCTACCGCGTCGAGCTGGAACTGAAGTGACCGCGGACCCGGAACCGAAGTGACCGCGCGCCCGGACGAAAGGCACTGACTCCTGATGGAACCGCTCCGTTCCACCGACCCGGCACGGATCGCCGGGTACCGCGTCCTCGGCCGCCTCGGCGCCGGGGGCATGGGCGTGGTGCTGCTGGGGCGGTCGCCCGGCGGCGCGCTGGTGGCGATCAAGCTGATCCGCGCGGAGTACGCCGACGACTCCGGCTTCCGGGCCCGCTTCCGGCGGGAGGTGGCGATCGCCCGGCAGGTCCGCAACCGGTGGGCGGTGCCGGTGGTCGACGCCGACACCGAGGCGCCGGCCCCGTGGCTGGCCACCGAGTTCGTGCCGGGGCCCGCCCTGAGCGAGGCGGTCGGCAGCGGGGGGCCGCTGCCGGAGCGCGGGGTGCGGGCGCTGGGCTCGATGCTCGCGGAGGCGCTGGAGGCCGTCCACACGGCGGGCCTGGTGCACCGGGACGTGAAGCCCGGCAACGTCCTGCTGGGTCTGGACGGCCCCCGGCTGATCGACTTCGGGATCGCCCGGGCCCTGGACGACACCGTCCTCACGGCGACCGACGTGATCGTCGGCTCCCCCGGCTTCCTCTCCCCCGAGCAGGCGCAGGGACGGCCGATCGGCCCGGCGAGCGACGTGTTCTCGCTGGGCTGCGTCCTCGTGTACGCGGCGACCGGCGGGCGGCCGTTCGGTACCGGCCCGGTCGAGGCGATGCTGTTCCGCACCGTGCACGACACGGCGGACCTGAGCGCGCTGCCGCCCGGGCTGCTCCCGGTCGTCGAGGCGTGCCTCGCGAAGGAGCCCGAGGACCGTCCGACGGCGGCGGACATCCGGCAGGCGTTCGCCGAGGACCTGTCGGGCGGCAGCTGGTTGCCCGGCCCGGTCACCCATCTGATCGCCGAGCGCTCGGCGCGGATGCTCGCCCTGCCCGACATCGACGCGACAAGCCTGGACGCGGGCGGGGACGGCGGTCCGGGCAGCGGCGCGGACGGCAGCCCGTTCGGCGGCCCTGACACGGGCACCGGGACCGGGGCCGGGAGCGGAGGCCGGGACACGACGGCCGTGTCCCCCTCCCCCGGCCGCCGTCGCTTCCTCGCGTACGTCGCCGGGGGCGCGGCCCTCGCCGCGACGGGCGGCACCGCCGCGTGGCTGGTCTCCTCCGGTGACGACAAGGACCCGGGCGGCGAGGGGGGCGGCAACGGGAAGATGGCCCGCCCCGAGCTGCACATCGGGCTCCAGGCCGACCTCAGCGGCCCCTCCGCGGCCGTCGGCAAGGGGCAGGACCGGGCGGCCCGGCTCGCGGTGGCCGAGCACAACGCACGGGGGGACGCGCCATTCACGCTGCGGCTGACCACGGTCGACGACGGGGGCGACGAGGAACGGGCGAGGGCGGCGGTGCGCCGGTTCGCCGAGGACCCGCTCCTGGTGGCGGCGATCGGCGCGACCGGCACGGACGCGGCCCGGGAGGCGCTGGTCGCGTACGACGAGGCGGCGCTCCCGCTGCTCAGCGTGGTCGACGGCGACATCCGCCATCTGAACCGGATCTTCCTGTGCGCCCGGCCGCGCAACGACATGCAGATGCTGCCGGTGGCCGAGTTCCTCGGGGCGTACGAGATCGACAAGGTCGCGCTGGTCGACGACGGTACCGAGTACGGCCGGCAGACCACCCGCTTCCTCGACGCGGGGCTGCGGGGCAACGGCCGCACGGTGCTGGCGGAGACCGTCCGCGAAGGCACGCGCGACCTGGACGCGGAGGCCGAGCGGATCGCCGCGAAGCAGCCGGGCGCGGTGGTCTACGGGGGCGGGTGGCGGGACGCCGGACGGTTCGCGAAGTCGCTGACCCGGGCCGGGTTCCTGGGGCCGAAGATCGGCACGCAGGCCGTGCACGATCCTCGGTTCCTGGCGGAGGCGGGTGAGGACGCCGCGGGCTGGCTGGTCGTCTCGACGGCCGCCGACCCCGCGTCCGTACCCGCGGTGCATCCGTTCGCCGCCGCCTACCGCAAGCGCTTCGACCACGCGCCGCCGCTGTTCGCGGCCGAGGCGTACGACGCGGTGGGGCTGATCGCCTCCTGCGCCCAAGGGCTGGGCCGGGAGAAGCTGACGCGCCAGGACCTGCTGCCCGCGCTGCGGACGACCTCGTACAAGGGCGTCTCCAAGAGCTACGCCTTCGAGTCCGCCAACGGGATGTACACCGGGACCGGGGTCTTCATCTACCGCGTGGAGCGGGGCCGCTTCCGGTACATCGGGATGGACGGCCGGGAGGTCTGACCGGGCACCCCGGTCAGACCTCCCGGCAGGGCTCGCTCAGTTGCCGATGGTGAAGGACTCGGCCGCAGGGGCGACCTCGGCCGGCCGGACCACCTTCAGTCCGCCGGCCGCACCGGCGTCGGGCTTCATGATGACGCTCTCCCGGGTGGACGGCGCCTTCGGGTCCGAGAAGTCGTGCGTCACCCCGAACTCGGTCCCGTACCCCTTGATCGTGAGCAGCGCCTTGTCGATGCCCTCGCGGGTGAGGTCCTTGTCGTCGCAGGCCTTGGACAGGGCCTCGCCGAAGAGGGAGGCCGCCGTGTAGCCGGCGACGACGCCGTTGTCGAGGACGTCCTTCGGGTACTGGGCGGCGTACTCCTTGGCGAGCTTGGCGGGTCCGTCGCCCGGGTCGCCGATGGGCAGCGTGGAGGAGGCGACGTAGTAGTCCTTGAGCAGGGCAGGGCCCGCCTGGGTCTTCAACAGCTGAGGGGCGAAGGCCGAGTTGTTGCCGACGACCGGGATGTCGAAGCCGGTGGCCGCGGCGACGCCGACGAGCGAGGCCGCCTGGCGGGGTCCTGCGCTGACGACGACGGCCTTGACCCCGGCCTGCTTGAGGGCGGCGACCTGGGCCGTCATGTCGTTGTCGGTGGGCTTGATCTTCTGCTCGACGACGGTGAGCCCGGCCTCCTTCGCCGCGTGCTTCGAGCCGACGAGCGCGTTCTCGCCGTAGTCGCCTTCGAAGTACACGTGACCGATCTTGTCGCCCTTTGCGATGCGCTTCTCGGCGAGGAGATAGTCGATGAGGTTGATCGTCTCGACGTCGTAGGTGGCGCCGATGACCCGGATGTACGGGGAGCCCAGCAGGTTCGCCGACCAGGCCTGCGGCAGCACGAGGCCCTTGTCCTGGCCGTCGACGCGCTGTTCGACGGCGGCGACGAACGGGGAGCCGATGAACTGGGCGAAGCCCGCCACGTCCGGGACCAGTTCGGTGTACGCGGCGATGGCCTTCTGCGGATCGTAGCCGTGGTCGCGGACCGTCAGTTCGATCTTCCGGTCGCAGATGCCGCCCGCCTCGTTGGTCTGCTTCACCCACAGCTGCTGGGCCTGGGTGACGCTCTTGCCCAGCGAGGCGTAGACGCCGGTCATGTCGGTCAGTACCCCGAGGGAGATCGTCGAGGAGGAGACCCCGGGACCTGTTTTGATCCCGCCCTTGCCCTCCTCGCCCGCCTTTCCTTCGGTCGCCTTGCCGCTGCACCCGACGAGGGTGACGGCGAGGGCCGCGACGACGGCCGTGAGCACTCTCGGTTTCATGACTTCTCCCCTGGATTCTTCGGAGCCACTGGTTGCTTCGGAACAGCCGGATTCTTCGGAGCCTTCGGCTTCTTCGTGCGGGCGAGGCCGAGGCGGGCGAGGCCGCCGGGCAGGAACAGGACCACCGCCACCACCGCGGCGCCGTACAGATAGCGGGACGCCTCACCGGGTGCCAGACCGCCCGTGCCGGGGGCGGAGACCAGCGGCAGGGAGTCGCTGTAGTGCGTGAACACCTGCGGGAGCAGGGAGACGAAGGCCGCGCCGATCACGGCTCCGGCGACGCTGCCGAGACCGCCGATGACGATCATGGCGAGGTATTCGAGGGACAGGATCATGCCGAAGTACTCGGGCACGGTCCGCTGGAAGACCAGGGCGAGCAGGACGCCCGCGAGGCCCGCGTACATCGAGGACAGGACGAAGACTCCGGCCCGGTAGCGGGCCACCGGCACGCCCATCACCCCGGCCGCGATCCGGTGGTCGCGGATGGCGTTCATGGCGCGTCCGGGCCGGCCGCGCAGCACGCCCCGGGCGAACAGGGCGCTCAGCAGGAGCGCGAGCAGACCCGCGTACCAGAGCTTCTCCGAGGAGCCGAACGGGACGGCGGCGACGACGAGTTCGGAGTCGTCGAAGGTGAACCCGAAGACGGACAGCGGCGGTACGGCCCGGCCGTTGTAACCGCCGGTCAGCGAGCCCGCGTTGAACAGGACGTGCTGCCCGATGAAGATCAACGCGAGGGTCGCGATGCCGAGGTAGGCGCCGCGCAGCCGGCCGGCGATGGGGCTGAAGATCCCGCCCGCCGCCCCGGCGAGCAGCACCGCGAGGATCGCGGCCAGCCAGGTGGGAAGACCGAGGCCGGTCAGTGAGTGCCCGTTCTCGGTGCTGCTCTCCCCCGCCAGGACGCAGTAGCCGTACGCGCCGACGGCGAGGAAGAACGCGTGGCCCATGGAAAGCTGGCCGGTGGCGCCGGTGAGCATGTTGAGCCCGATGGCGCCGATCGCCGCCGCCATCGCGAACAGTCCGGCCTGGAGCCAGAAGCGGTCCAGGTAGAACGGGAGGACGAGGAGCAGCAGGGAGCCGATGAGGACGGCGTACGTACGGGGGCTGCGCAGCCGGTCCGTGAGGCTCTCCGGTCCGCCGCCGCGTACGGGGGCGGTCACGGCGGGGGCTGCGGGGGCTTCGGCGGTGGTGTCAGACACGGGCCAGCTCCTTCGTGCCGAAGAGTCCCGCCGGGCGGATCAGCAGGACGGCCACCATCACCAGGTAGGGCGCCAGATCGCCGATGCCCCGGCCGAGGAAGGAGAGATCGCTCTGGTAGCCGGTGGCGAGCGATTCGGTGACGCCGACGATGAGTCCGCCCGCGAGCGCCCCGGTGGTGGAGTCGAGCCCGCCGAGGATCGCGGCGGGGAACGCCTTGAGTGCGGCGAGCGAGGTGGCGCGCTCCAGGCCCGGGGTCGGGAACACGGTGAGAAAGAGCGCGGCGACGGCGGCCAGCGCCCCGGCGACCGCCCAGGCGGCGAGCGAGACCCGCCCCAGCTTGATGCCCATGAGCGCCGCCGTCTGCGGGTTCTCGGCGGCGGCCCGCATCGACACACCCCACGAGGTGTAGCGGAAGGCGAGCAGGAACACCGTGATCAGCAGCCCGGCGGCGAGGAACGCGGCGATGCGGGTCTGGGCGAGGGTGATGCCGCCGATCTGGACGACCTCGTTGCCCCAGGGGTCGCCGAGGGCGAGGACGTCCGTGCCCATGCGGCGGGTGAGTTCGGTGATGAGGAGGATGTCGACGCCGATGGTGACGATGGCGAGGACGCTGTGGTCGCTGCCCCGGTAGCGGCGCATCACGAAGAACTCGATGGCCGCCCCGACGGCCGCGGCACCGGCGATCCCGACGAGCAGGGCGGGCCAGAACCCGATGTCGTCATGGAGCACGGCGGTGACGTAGCCGCCCGCCAACAGCAGCGACGCGTGGGCGAAGTTGACGACCTCGGTGGCCTTGAAGATGACGACGAACCCGAGCGCGATGAGTGCGTAGACCGAGCCGATCGACAGGCCGCCGAGGAGGAGTTCGACGAAGGTGGTCATTGAGGTGCTCCCAAGTAGGCCTGGACGACGGCCGGATCGTTCTGGACCTCGGCGGGGGTTCCCCCGGCGATCCGCCGTCCGAAGTCGAGTACGGTCACCGCGTCCGCGAGCCGCATCACCACCCCCATGTCGTGCTCGACCAGCACGATGGAGATGCCGAGGCTGTCGCGTACGTCGGCCACGACGGCGGCGGTGCGGCGGCGCTCGTCGGCCGTCATCCCGGCGATCGGCTCGTCGAGCAGCAGGACCTTCGGCTCCATGCACAGGGCGCGGCCGAGCTCGACGAGCTTCTGCTGCCCGTACGGGAGCGATCCCGCGGGCCGCTCCAATTGACCTTCCAGGCCGATGAATGCGGCGATCTCGCAAACCCGCTCGCGGTGGCGTCGTTCCTCGCGGACGGCGGAGGGCAGCCGCAGGCCGGTGGCGAGGAACCCGGAGCGGGTCAGCCGGTGGCGGCCGAGCAGGAGGCTGTCGGCGACGGTGGCGTGCGGGGGCAGCGCCAGGTTCTGGAAGGTGCGGGCGATCCCCAGGTCCGCGATGGCGTGCGGCGGGAGTCCGGTGAGCTCGGTGTCGCCGAGCCGGACGTGCCCGGAGGAGGCGCGGTAGACCCCGGACAGGACGTTGAAGCAGGTGGACTTGCCGGCGCCGTTGGGCCCGATGACGGCGTGCACGCTGCCGGGTTCGACGGTGAAGGAGACGGCGTCGAGGGCGGTGAGCCCGGCGAAGCGGACGGTGACGTCCTGGACGGCGAGGGCGGCCGTGGTGCTGGGCGCGGTGGTCGTCAAGCGGACCACCTGCTCAGGGTGCGCCGGGTGCGGGCCGCCGGGTCGGCGTCCGCCGCCGCGTCCTCGTCGACGACGCCGAGGTAGCGGCGGCGCACCTCGTCGGAGGCTGCGAGTTCGTCGGCGGGCCCGGACAGGGCGACCTCGCCGACGTCGAGGACGTACGCCGTGGAGGCGAGACGCAGGGCGATCGCGGCGTTCTGCTCGACGAGCATGACGGAGGTGCCGCCCGCGTTGATCTCCTGCACGGTCTCGGCGATCCTGGCCGCCATCAGCGGGGCGAGGCCGAGCGAGGGTTCGTCCAGCAGGAGCAGCCGGGGTCCCGCCATCAGGGCGCGGCCCATGGCCAGCATCTGCTGCTCGCCGCCGGACAGCAGCCCGGCCCGCTGGTGCGCGCGGTCGGCAAGCACCGGGAACAGTTCGTGCACCCGGGTGAGCGCCGCGCCGGTCTCCTTGCGCCCGCCGCGTGCCCCGAGGGCGCCCGCCCGCAGGTTGTCGGCCACCGTCATCCGGGCGAAGACCTGCCGGCCCTCCGGTACCTGGACCACTCCTGCGGCCACCACCTGGGCGGGCCGCAGCCCTTCCAGGGGGCGGCCGTCGAACCGGATGGTCCCGGTGCCCGTCCCGCGGTGGAAGCCGAGGGTCCGCGACACGGCCCGCAGCAGCGTGGTCTTGCCCGCGCCGTTGCCGCCGAGCACGGCGGTGATCCCGCCGTCCGGTACGTCGACCGAGATGTCGCGCAGGGCCCGGACCGGGCCGTAGCCGACGGACAGCGAGCGGATCTCCAGCGTTGCCATGCGTCCTCCTCCTTCCGCCATGTGTGTCGTGCTGGTCTGTGGGGGTGGTGCCACAGACCAGCACCGGGCGGGACGTGCGTCCACGGGGCGGGGCGGACTCGATGCGGGTGACCAGCGAACGAAGGGCCTCGTTGTGCACGCGCACAGACGCCGTGACGGGCGGGCGCCCGCGGCTGGGGCCGGTGGCATCCTCATCGGTCATCAGGAGCGCCCGGACCCGGGGACGGAGCGGCGGATGCGGCGTGGAACGCGGTACGGGGCGTTGCTCGGCCCGCTGCTGGCGGGCGGGGCCACGCCGGCCCTGGTGACCCGTGCGGCGCGCGGCCTCGGGCTGCCGGAGCGGGGCCGTTACGCCGTGGTGGTGCTGGGCACACCGGTGCCGGACGCGGCGGTGGCCGAGGGCCCGGACGCGGACGGGTCGCGCTGGTGGTGGGGCGCGGCGGAGGGTTCCCCGGGCGAGGCGGAGAGCCGGGAGGTGGCGGTGGTGCTGCTGGGCCCGGCGGGGCCGGCCCGGGCGGCGGCGCGGCTCAGGGAGCTGGGTGCCGGGCCGGGAGGTGTGAGCCCGGAGGTGGGTTCCCTGGCGGAGGTGGGCGCCGCGCGCCGGCTGGCGGGTACGGCGCTGCTGACGTGCGAGCCGGGCAGCCGGGAGATCGTCCGGCTGGACGAGCGGCTTCCGGCGGCCCTGCTGGTGAGCCGCCCCGAGTTGTCCACCCGGCTGCTGGCGGAGGTGTTCGGCCCGCTGCTGACGCTCGTACCGGCGGAGCGGTCACTGCTGGTGGAGACGCTGGAGACCTGGCTGGAATGCGGGGGTTCGGTGGGCCGGGCGGCGGCCCGGCTGGGCTGCCACCGCAACACGGTGTTCAACCGGCTGCGCCGCCTGGAACGGCTGACCGCACGCTCACTGTCCCGGCCGCGTGAACTGGTGGATCTGGTGCTGGCGCTGGACGTGCTGCGGCTGTCGTCGGCTCCACCGTGAGGCGCGGCCGCCACGGGCGGGGCCGACGACAGCCGGTCGTGCAGTGGTCAGCCGGCCAGGAAGTCCCGGGCGATCGACTCCGCCGCCCGCTCCAGCAGCGGGCCCGCCTGGGCCATGGACACCGCCGGGTCCGGTTCGAGCTCGGCCAGGGCGTAGGCGCGGCGGATGCCCGCCTTCTCCAGGGCCTCCGGGGGCAGGGCGAGGCGGCCGCAGACCGCGACGACCTCGATTCCGGCCGCGCGGGCGGCGGCGGCGACCCCGGCCGGGGCCTTGCCGTGGAGGGTCTGCTCGTCGAGCGAACCCTCGCCCGTGATCACCAGCGTGGCGCGGGCGAGCGCGGGGGCGAAGCCGAGGACGTCGAGCATGACCTCGATGCCGGGGCGGAAGCGGGCGCCGAGGGCGACGAGCGCCCCGTAGCCGATGCCTCCGGCCGCGCCCGCGCCGGGCAGGGCCGCCGTGTCGGGGCCGAGGATCGACGCGTAGTGCGTGAGGGCCGCGTCGAGGACCGCGATGTCCTCCTCGCTCGCGCCCTTCTGCCGGCCGTACACCTCGGGCGCCCCCTTGGGCCCGGTCAGCGGGTTGTCCACGTCGCTGGCCAGGATCAGGTCGACGTCCTCGAGGCGCGGGTCGAGCCCCGAGAGGTCCGCCTCGGCCAGCGTCGCGAGCGGTCCGCCGCCCGGGCCGACGGGCTTGCCGTCCGCGTCCAGGAAGCGGGCGCCGAGGGCGGCGAGCATGCCCGCGCCGCCGTCGGTGGTGGCGCTGCCGCCGACCCCGAAGACGATTGTCGTCGCCCCCGCCTCCAGGGCGGCCTTCAGCAGCTCACCCGAGCCGTACGTGGTGGCCGTGAGCGGGGCGAACACCCCGTCGGGCAGGTGCTGGAGGCCCGAGGCCTCGGCCATCTCCACCACGGCGGTGTCCCCGCGCAGCGCGTACGCCGCCGTCACCGGGTCGCCGAGGGGGCCGGTCACCCGCGCCTCCCGGCGCTCGAATCCGGCGGCCACCGCCGCCGCGACCGTACCGTCGCCGCCGTCCGCGACCGGCAGGGTCTCCACCGCCAGGCCGGGGACGACGCGCCGCAGCCCGGCCGTCACCCGCTCCGCGACCTGCACGGCCGTGAGCGAGCCCTTGAACTTGTCCGCCGCCACGAGCACGCGGGCGGTCTCCACATCTGCTCCGTCCGTCACCTTGCATCCCTTGCTTTCGAACAGGCAGTCGCGCCGCCCCGACCCTATCCGCACGACCCCTGATCTGCCCATGGCCGTCCACGGCCGTGCGGTCCGGACCCGGGCCACTACGCTGTCGGCCGTGACGACTCCCGATGCCGACTACGCCGCGTACATCGCCGGGCTCCCCCGGGTCCTCGCCGGTGCCGCCTCGATCTTCCGCGACGCGGACGGGCGGATCCTGCTGGTCGAGCCGAACTACCGCAAGGGCTGGGCGCTGCCCGGCGGGACCGTCGAGTCGGAGACGGGCGAAGGCCCCCGGCAGGGCGCCCGCCGCGAGACGGCGGAGGAGATCGGACTCGACGTGGCCCCGGGACGGCTGCTCGCCGTGGACTGGGTGCGGGGCGCGGGCCGGCCGCCGATCGTGGCGTACGTGTACGACGGCGGGGTGCTCACCGCCGAGCAGCTGGCGGCGGTCCGGCTCCAGGAGGAGGAACTGCTGTCCTGGCGGCTGGTGGGCCCCGCCGATCTGGACGCCTACCTGCTGGGCACGCTCTGCGGCCGGGTCCGGGCCGCGCTGGAGGCTCTGACCTCGGGCGGCGGTCCTGTGGAGCTGGAGGACGGCGAGCCGGTCGCGTAAGGGCGCCGGCTGCCCACCGGTGGCCGGGCGGGGCGGTCAGCCCTGCTGTGCCTCGGGTTTGATCTCCACCTCGCGCGCCGCGCCCTCCCGCTCGGCGACGAGGGCCTCGGTGCGGTGGCCTCGCGCGACGTAGTCGCGCACCACGAGTTCGATGGCGTCCTGCGGGTTGCCCACCCCCGCGAGGACCATCGCTTCGACGACGAGTTCGGCATCCAGACTGACGGTCACTTTGGCCATGCGCGGACCCTACCCCGGCGCGTTCCGGCCGGGGCCCGGTTCCCCGAAGGGCAGCCGCGTCCCCCCGGGTACCGGATCGCCGTAGCCACCATCCTGGCGGGCCCCGGTGTGTGGCCGTCCACCATCGCCGGGGGCCGTCCCGGATTCCTAGTCTCGTGCGCAGTCGATGCGGCGAGAGGTGGACGGATGAGCAGGGACAAGGTGGTCGCCGACGCGGCGGACGCGGTCGCGGACGTGGGTCGCGGGGCGTCGCTGGCCGTGGGCGGTTTCGGACTGTGCGGCATACCCGGAGTGCTGATCCACGCTCTGCTGGAGCGTGGAGCCGGTGAGCTCAGAGTGGTGTCCAACAACTGCGGGGTGGACGACTGGGGCCTGGGGCTTCTGCTGCGGGCGGGCCTGATCGCGCGGATGACCAGCTCCTACGTCGGGGAGAACAAGGAGTTCGCGCGCCAGTACCTCCAAGGGGAGCTGGAGGTGGAGCTCGTCCCCCAGGGCACCCTGGCGGAACGGCTGCGGGCGGGCGGTTCGGGCATCCCGGCGTTCTACACACCGGCCGGGGCGGGCACCGTGATCGCCGAGGGCGGTCTGGCCTGGCGGCACGGCGCGGACGGCTCCGTCGCGGTCGCCTCGCCGCCCAGGGAGACCCGGGTCTTCGACGGGCGGGAGCATCTGCTGGAGGAGGGCATCACCACCGATTTCGCGCTGGTGCGCGCCGCCGTGGGCGACCGGCACGGAAACCTCCGCTTCGACTCCTCCGCCCGCAACTTCAACCCGCTCGCCGCGATGGCCGGGCGCATCACCGTGGCGGAGGTCGAGGAACTCGTCGAGCCGGGCGAACTCGCCCCCGACGACGTGCATCTGCCGGGGATCTTCGTCCAGCGGGTCGTCCCCGTCGGGACGGATGATCCGCGCGCCGAGAAGCGCGTCGAGCGCCTGACCGTCCGCACCACCTCCGCTGATCATGAAGGGACCGGCTGAGATGCCACTGACGCGTACGCAGATGGCGGACCGGGCCGCACGGGAGCTGCCCGACGGCTCCTACGTCAACCTCGGCATCGGTCTGCCGACGCTCATACCCGACCATCTGCCGGACGGCGTCGAGGTCGTGTTCCAGTCGGAGAACGGCATCCTCGGCGTCGGCCCCTACCCCGTCGCCTCCGAGGTCAGGGCCGACCTGATCAACGCGGGCAAGGAGACGGTGACCCTGCTGCCCGGGGCGTCCTGTGTCGACTCCGCGCTCTCCTTCGCGATGATCCGGGGCGGGCACATCGACGTGGCGGTCCTGGGGGCGATGCAGGTGTCCGCCTCCGGCGATCTGGCGAACTGGGTGATCCCCGGCAGGATGGTCAAGGGGATGGGCGGTGCCATGGATCTCGTCCACGGGGCCCGGCACGTCATCGTGTTGACGGAGCACACGGCACGCGACGGCTCCCCCAAGCTTCTCGCGGAGTGTTCCCTGCCCCTGACCGGCCGGGGCGTCGTGCACCGGATCATCACCGATCTCGCGGTGCTGGACGTCACCCCCGACGGCTTCCTGCTGCGGGAGGTGGCGGCCGGGGTGACGGTGGATCAGGTGCGGGCCGCGACCGGGGCGGAGTTGACCGTGGCGCCCGACCTGGCATCGGCACCCCAAGTGGCCTGACCGGTCGGCGCGTTGACCCGTGAGCCCTCGACACCTCCCCCGTAGCAGCCGGGCGGGCTCCCGGCAACAGGTCGTGGCGCCCGGCTCCCGGGCCGGTTGTGGAGGGCATCGCCATTACCCGGCCTCCCTCCCGCTTCCTACGGTGACCGCACCTCGGCCGCACCCACCGCCCCAGGGCGAACCCCGGCCAGGGTCACGGGATCACGGGCGATCCCGTGCACCGTCCCACGGGAGGTCACCATGTCGCACGTCGTTCCCTCGCACCCTGCTCCGCCCGGCGCCCCGCCGCCCGGGCCGGGGCGCGGCGGGCGGTGGAGCCGTACCGTCCGCCGGTTCGCCGCCGTCGCCGCCCTGGCCACCGGGGCGGCGCTCGCCGGACCGGGGGCGGCCGGGGCCAGTGCCACGGCACCCGCCGAGGCGCGGGCGGCCGCCGCCCTGGAGCGGGTCACCTCGTTCGGGGCCAACCCCGGCGGCCTGAACATGTACGTGTACCGGCCCGCGACACTTCCGGCGAACGCGCCCGTGGTCGTCGCCCTGCACGGCTGCACCCAGAGCGCGCAGGTCTACTCCGACAACGCCGGTCTGAACACCTTCGCCGACCGCCACGGCTTCCTGGTCGTGTACGCCGAGACCACCACCGCCAACAACGCCAGCAAGTGCTTCAACTGGTTCCAGCCGGGCGACACCCGGCGGGGCCAGGGCGAGGCCGCGTCGATCCGGCAGATGGTCGCGCACGCCGCGACCGCCTACGGCGCGGACACCGGCCGGGTCCAGGTCACGGGCCTCTCCGCGGGCGGGGCGATGACCTCCGTCATGCTGGCCGCCTACCCGGACGTGTTCGCCGCGGGCGCGGTCGTCGCCGGAATCCCGTACGGCTGCGGGGTCGACGTCGTCTCGGCGTTCGGCTGCATGAGCCCCGGCGTGGACCGCACCCCGGCGGCGTGGGCGCAGGCCGTCCGGGACGCGCACCCCGGTTTCGAAGGCCCCTGGCCCCGGGTGGCGATCTGGCACGGCGACAACGACGCGACCGTCGCCCCGAGGAACGCCGACGAACTGCGGGACCAGTGGACCGCGGTGCACGGGCTCGGCCAGACCCCGGGCCGTACCTCCACGATCGGCCCCAACAGCACGCGCAGGAGCGAGTATCTATCGGCGGACGGCGGCGTGAGCGTCGTCGAGGTCAACCGGGTGCCGGGCATCGGGCACGGCACCCCGGTCGATCCGGGCAGCGGCGCCGAGCAGTGCGGCGCGACCGGCACCCAGCACTTCATCGACTCGATCTGCTCCTCCTACTGGATCACCCGCTTCTTCGGTCTGGACGGCACCACCACCCCCGAGCCGCCCGTGGACCCGCCCACCGAGCCCGCCGCCTGCTGGACGGCGAACAACTACGAGCACGTACGCGCCGGCCGGGCCACCACCACCGGCGGCCAGGTGTACGCGAAGGGCTCCGGCCAACATCTGGGGCTCTACAACACCTTCGTGACCCACACCCTCAAGGAGTCTCCGGCGGGCCACTACGTCGTAGCCGACGGCTCCTGCCCCTGAATACCGGCCACCCAGCACATCGGCCACCCGCACCATCGCCCACCCGACGGAGGCACCTCTCATGCTGACCCCACCCCCGGCACCACCGGCACCCCTGCGCACCGGACCACCACACGACGCCGCCCGCCGCCCGCGCCGGGGCCGGTGGCTGCGCGGGGCGGCCGTCGCGGCGGCCGTGCTGACGGCCTGGACGGCGGCCCCGTCCGCCGCGGCCCCGCCGGACCGGGACTCCGGCGGGCACGGGCACTGCGCCCGCCAGGACATCCTCCGCGTGCCCGGGGCCGACCGCCAACAGGCGGACTGCCTGGCAGAGTTGACGACGGCGGGAACGGTGGCCTCCGGGCACACCGACCCGGCGGACTGGGCCGGGCTCACCCCGGAGGGACTGGCCACCCCCAGGGGCGTACCGGGCATCCAGATCGACGGCCACTTCCCCGACACGTCGACCGGCAACACCAACCACGGCTGGAAACACGACTCCCAGTTCGTGATCCGACTCCCCGACCGCTGGAACGGCGGCCTGGTGGTGGCCGGTTCGCCGGGGGTGCGCGAGCAGTACGCCAACGACCGGGCCTTCGGCGACTGGGCGCTCGCCCGGGGCTACGCGTTCGCCGCCACCGACAAGGGCAACACGTCGGCCGCGTTCCACCGGGACGGCCGGGCACCCGGTGACGCCATCGCCGAGTGGAACACCCGGTTCACCCAGCTCACCCGCGCGGCCCGGCTGGTGGTCGCCCAGCGCTATCTGCGGCCCCCTTCCCGCACGTTGGCGATGGGCATGTCCAACGGCGGGTATCTGGTGCGCTGGCAGCTGGAGAACCATCCCGGTCTCTACGACGGCGGGGTGGACTGGGAGGGCGCGCTCTGGCGGGCGAACGGGCCGAACCTGCTCACCTTCCTGCCACCCGCCCTGCGCGCCTACCCGCGCTACGTCGCCGGGGGCGCGGACGCCGAGGACGCCCACCGGGCCCTGACGGCCGCCGGATACCCGGCCGGTTCGGAGTTCCTGTGGCCGTACCACCACCAGTACTACTGGGACCTGACCCAACGGATCTACCGGGAGGAACTCGACCCGGGCTTCGACGGCGCGACCGAGGCCGGCACGCCCTTCTGCGCGCCGGGGACACCCGCCTGCGACGCCGACTACGCGTACGCGGAGCGGCCGGACGAGGTCCGCGACGCGGTCGCGAAGATCGCTCTGACCGGCCGGATCGGGAAACCGCTGATCAGCTTCCACGGCACCCTGGACGTGCTGCTCCCGATCTCCCGGACCTCGGACACGTACGCGCGGATGGTGCGGCAGCAGGGGCGCGGTGGGCTCCACCGCTACTACCGCGTCGAGGGCGGCACGCATGTGGACTCGCTGGTCGACACCTTCCCCGACCGGCTGCGTCCGCTCGTGCCGTGCCACCGTTCGGCGGCCGCGGCGCTGGAACGCTGGCTGGACGACGGGCGGCGACCGCCGTCGAGCCGCACCCTGAAGCTGCCCGCGGAGGCCACCCCCGACGAGCGGCTCACCCGCTGCCCGCTCGACGGGTAGCAGGGCGGGTGGCGACGTCCACCACCTCCTTCCCGCTCACTGTGGAGCTTCACGCCATGGGATGTCCGGCCGGGTGTCTCTAGCGTTCCGGCCATGACGAGCCAATTTCACGCAGCCTCCGCCTCCCCGGCGCAGGGGGCCGGGGCCGTGGACCTCAGAGGGCGTACCGCCCTCGTCACCGGCGGCGGCAGCGGCATCGGGCGGGCCACCGCCGAGACGCTCGCCGCCGCCGGGGCCCTGGTGCACGTGGTCGACCGGGATGCGGAGAGCGCCAAGTCCGTCGCCGCCGCGATCGGCGGGGTGGCCCACGTCGTGGACCTGGCCGACGCGGAGGCGGTCGGCACGCTGCCGGCCGGGGTGGACGTCCTGGTCAACAACGCCGGACTGCAGCACGTGTCCCCCATCGAGGAGTTCCCGCCGGCCCGGTTCGCGCTGATCCAGCAGGTGATGGTGACCGCCCCGTTCCTGCTGATGCGGCAGTGCCTTCCGCACATGTACGCCGGTGGGTGGGGCCGGATCGTCAACGTCTCCAGCATGCACGGGCTGCGGGCCAGCGCTTTCAAATCCGCCTACGTCGCCGCCAAGCACGGCCTGGAGGGGCTGAGCAAGGTGGCCGCCCTGGAGGGCGCTCCGCACGGGGTGACCAGCAACTGCGTCAACCCCGGCTATGTCCGCACCCCCCTGGTGGAAGGGCAGATCGCGGGCCAGGCCGCCGCGCACGGGATCCCCCCGGAGGAGGTCGTCACCGATGTCCTCCTGGAGCGCTCCGCGATCAAGCGGCTGATCGAGCCCGACGAGGTCGCCGCGGTCTGCCTCTGGCTCTGCGGCCCCCACACCGGATACATCACCGGCGCCTCGCTCCCCGTGGACGGGGGCTGGGGCGCCCGCTGAGGAGGCCGGGCAGGAGGCGGTTCGGCCGGGAGTGCCGGAAGTACCGGGGCGGCTTCTACCGCGCGGTACTCCCGGACGTTATGGGCCGCTGACATTGGCGGGCGGGTGCGAGGGCCTCACATGCTCCTGTGGACGGCGGGTTGACGGTTCATGGCAGGACCGGGTCGGCCTCGCGGACCTGGCCGACGAGACCTGGCTGCTCCCGCCGTACGACGCGGGCTGCGACGACTACGGCGCCCTGGCCGACGCCTGCGCTCCGGCCGGCTTCGCCCCTCTTCGGGGCCCGCCCCCTCCTCCTCCTCCTCCTCGATCTTGTCCGGGCCGCGTTCGAGGCCCGCTGCGTCACCGGGCTGAACCGCCCGGCACCGGCGTGCCGCAGCGGACCGGGCGCTTCCTGCGGCGTACAGGGGTGCCGGGGCCACCGAAGCGGGGGATCATCGGAGTATGAGTGGCGATGATCCACTGGCCCCGGCGGCGGAGGGCCCGGCCTTGCACGAGGAACGTCTCCTCAGGCGGTACCAGGCGCTCATGGGCGCCGTACCCCAGTCGGTGTGGGTGATGTCGCCCGGCGGCGAGGTCACCCTGTTGGCGGGAGGGGGCATCGCCCAGAAACTCTGGCACCCCGACGCCGGCACCTCGTGGATGGACGCCGTGCACCCCAAGGACCGGGACTGGTTCCAGCGGGCCTGGCGCGGGGCGACGCGGCAGCGGTCCCCCCTCGACACGATCGTCCGGGTACGGCTCGACGGCGCTCTCGACCGGTTCCGGCACATCAAGATCGTCGCCGCGCCCGTCGTCGAGGGCGACGGGGAGGTGGAATGGGTCGGCACCGCCACCGACGCGGAGGAGCACTGGCGCAGCCGTATGCGGGAGAAACTGCTGGCCAGGATGGCGGCGGTGCCCGCGGCCCACGATCTCTCGGAGGCCTTTCTGACGACGGCGGCGGCCGTGGTGCCGGAACTCGCCGACGCCGTGGCCATCTTCCGCGTACGGGACGGTGTCCAGGCCGTCGGGGACCCATCCGGCTCATCGGCCGCGGCGTTGCCGGAGCGGGTGGGGCTCGCTCCCGGGCTGCCCGCCCTTCCCCCGCTGGACGCCGGATTCCTGCTCGGGCCGGTCGCCCGGCGGGCCATCGAGGGCCAGGAGGCACGGCTGCTGGTCTTCCCGCCCGGTGGGCCCACCGGGGAGGGCCTCTCGGACGTCTCGGTCCGCTGGCTGCGGGAGGCCGGGGCGACCGGCGTCGCCCTGCTGCCCGTGGTGGTGGACGGCCGGACCGTCGCGCTGGCGACCATCGCGACCTGCCGGGGCAACCCGCCGCCGGACGAGGCCGACCTCTCCCTGCTGCGGGACGTCTTCCAGCAGATGAGCGGGCCGCTGCGCCGGACGATGGAGCTGCAGAGCATCCGCGGCACGACGCTCGCGCTCCAGCAGTCCTTCCTGGCCCCCCCGCCGTCCGTCGAAGGTCTCGCCATCGCCGCGCTCTACCACCCGGCGGACTCGGCGGCGGAGGTCGGCGGGGACTGGTACGACGCGGTCCGGCTCTCGGCCGACGCGCTCGCCCTGTCCATCGGCGACATCGCGGGCCACGACCTCGACGCGGCCACGGCGATGGGGCGGGTCAACAGCATGCTGAGGGGACTCGCGTACGACAGCGGTCCGGCCGCCAGTCCGGCGGACACACTGAGCCGGCTCGACCGGATCGTCCAGGCGCTCGACAGCCCTTCGATGGTCACCGTGGTGCACGCGATCCTGCACCGGAGGGAACACGGCGGCTGGCGGATGGCCCTGTCCAACGCCGGCCACCCGCCGCCCCTGCTGATCCCGGCCGACGCGCCGGCCCGGTTCCTGCACGGCCTCACGGCCCCGGACCCGCCGCTCTGCGTCGCCGACCGTCTGTCCCGATCCACGCTCCACGCGATCCTGCGGAAGGGCGACATCCTGGTGTGCTACACCGACGGTCTGGTGGAGACGCCGGACTCGGACATCACCGACAACCTCCGGGGCCTGCGCGAACGCTCCGACGCACTGGCCCGCCGGGGCGTGCCGCTGCCGTCCCTGATCCACGGCCTGCTGCCCCCGTTGCACCACCGCCGGGACGACATCGCCGTCATCGCCCTGGAGGCGGAGCCGGACGGATGAGCGCCTCGGCCGACGGCAGCACCGTTTGCGCCCGGAACAGCGCCTCCCTAATCTCGATGAAGCCGTCCTCGGACGAAAGAAGCCCCGCATGAACGCGCCGAACGACCCCACGGCCGGACTCGTGACCTCCCGCGCCCACTCCGCCCGGGTGTACGACTACATCCTGGGCGGCAAGGACCACTACCCCGCGGACATCGAGGCGGGCGACGCCATGTGCCGGCACTGGCCCGCCCTTCCCGTCCACATGATGGAGAACCGCCGGTTCATGCACCGGGCCGCCCGCTTCCTCGCGGAGGAACGGGGCATCCGGCAGTTCCTGGACATCGGGACCGGTCTGCCGACCTCCCCGAACCTGCACGAGATCGTGCAGGAGGTGGCGCCGGAGTCGCACGTGGTCTACGTCGACAACGACCCCATCGTCCTCGCTCACGCCCGCGCCCTCCTGCAGAGTTCCCCCGAAGGCGCCACCGCCTACGTGGACGCGAACATGCACGACCCGGACACCATCCTGGACAGCCCGGAGTTCCGCGAACTCATCGATCTGAACCGTCCCGTCGGTCTCATGGTCATCGGCATCATGCACTTCATCGAGCAGCCGGACGACCGGCGGCTGGTCCAGCACCTGCTGGACCCGCTGCCGTCGGGCAGTCATCTCGCGATGACCATCGGCACGGCGGACTTCGCGCCCGATGAGGTCAACCGGGTGGCCGAGGAGTACCGCAGGCAGGGCATGCCCTTCGTCCTTCGCGACCTGCCCACCGCCGCCTCGTTCTTCGACGGCCTGGAGTTGGCGGAACCGGGGATCGCCCAGGTGCACCGGTGGCACCCCGGCCCGGAGCAGGACGGCGTCGACGGCCGGGACATCGCCATGTACGGGGCGGTCGCCCGGAAGCCCTGACGCCGGCGGCCACCGGGGCGCCGGGCCGGATCAGACGGCCGACCAGCCGTCGTCCACGGGGAGCACCGCGCCGTTGACGAAGGACGCCGCGTCGGAGGCGAGCCAGACGATGGCGGCGGCCTGTTCGTCCGCCGAACCGAGCCGGCCCATGCCGGCGCCAATAAGGCCCTTGACGACGGCGGGGCCGTGAGCGTCGGGGCGGGCGTCGACGCCGATGCCGGTCGCGGTGGGTCCCGGCGCGATGACGTTGGCCCGGATGCCCTGCCCTCGGTACATCACCGCCAGGTTCTTCACGAGACCGGTGACCCCGTGCTTGGCGGCGGTGTACGCGGCTCCGGCAGCACCGCCGCGCAGGCCGGCCTCGGAGCCGGTGAAGACCAGGGACCCGCCGCCGGCGGCCAGCATGGGGGGAAGGACGGCACGGGTGAGGAGGAAGGGAGCCGTGAGGTCGACCCGCAGCACCCGCTCCCATTCGGCGTCGTCGGTCTCGTGGGCGGCCGACATCCGGTCCATGACACCCGCGTTGTTGACCAGGACGTCGATCCCGCCGAACTCCGCCACCGCCTGCTCCACCAGGAAGTCCACCGTCCGCTGCTCGGCCAGATCGCCGACCCCGGTCAGGGCGGTGCCCCCGGCGGCGGTGATCTGCCGTACGGTCTCCTCGACCCCGCTCGCGTCCAGGTCGGCGGCCAGGACGTGGTCCCCCTGGGCGGCGAAGGCCAGGGCGGCGGCGCGGCCGATGCCGGACGCGGCCCCGGTGACGATCACTCCGCGGTACGGGCGGGCGGGGGCGTCCTTGCCGGATGCGACCGCGTTCATGGTGAAGTCCTCTCGGTGGAAGGGGAGTTGTCCGGTCGTGGGCGGAACGGGGCGGGTCAGGAGCGCGGAACGGTCCGGGAACGCAGGACCTCCGTCAGGGACTTCTCCCGCCACTCCTGAAGGAGTTGGTGGAAGGCGACGGCCCCGTGCGGATAGGCGATCGGGCCGTTGGGCCTGCCCCGGCCCTCGCGGTTGTAGTAGCCGGGGGTGCACTCGGCGTGGAACCACTCGTGGTCGGGAGCGCCTTCGGCCAGGACGGCGAGCCAGGAGTCCTCGGACGCGGGAGAGGGCTCGATGAGGGCGTCGTCCGCCTCGGCTGCCGCGACGAGGGCTGCGGCGTGGACGGCCTGCTCGTCCAGAATGTGGGTGAAGTTGACGCTGCTGGCGTTCTGGAGGGTCCCCAGCTGGATGAGGTTGGGGAAGCCGTTGCTCGTGAACCCGTGCAGCGTACGGGGGCCCTGCCGCCGCCACCGGTCGAGCAGGTGGACACCGCCCCGGCCGCGTACCGGCAGCCGGCCCGAGTGGATGCCGGAGGTGCCGACGTTGAAGCCGGTGGCGAAGATCAGGCAGTCCAGTGCGTACGCGGTGCCGCCGACGACGACCCCGTCCTCGGTGACACGCTCGATGCCGTGGGTGTCGGCGGTGTCGACCAGGGTGACGTTGTCGCGGTTGAACGCCGGGTAGTACAGGTCGGAGAAGGTGGGCCGCTTGCAGGCGTAGCGGTACCAGGGCTTGAGCCTCTCCGCCGTCTCCGGGTCCGTGACGCAGCGGTCGACCCGGGCGCGCAGCTCGGTCATCTTGGCGGCGTCGGCCGCCTCGTAGGCCGCTTCGAAGGTCTGCCGGTCACCGTGGCGGCGGAAGCTCGGCAGGAGCTTCTCCAGCAACCCCGCCGACGTGGTCCAGCGGTCCGCCACGAGGTCCTGTTCGGCGCTCTCGCCGGAGACGATGCGCAGGAAGTTGTCCCGCCGTTCGCGTGCCCAGCCCGCGCGGCCGGCGCCCACGTCCCCGGGTGCGGTACGGCGGTTGGCGCGCTCGTCCACGGTGGAGGGGGTGCGCTGGAAGACGTAGAGGTGTCCGGCGTCCTCGGCCAGCATCGGAATGGCCTGGATGCCGGTGGCACCGGTCCCCACGATCCCCACCCGCTTGTCCGCGAGACGGGTCATGCCGCCCTCCGGGGTGCCGCCGGTGTAGGCGTAGTCCCACCGCGAGGTGTGGAACGTGTGGCCCGCGAAGTCCTCGACACCGGGGATGCCGGGAAGCTTCGGGTCGGTAAGGGTGCCGGTGGCGCTGACGACGTAGGCCGCCCGGAAATCGTCCCCGCGATCCGTGGAGACGAGCCAGGTCTCCGACGCCTCGTCCCAGGTCAGACCCGTGACTCCGGTGGAGAACAGGGCGTCGGCGTAGAGGTCGAACCGGCGCGCGATCCGTACCGCGTGGCGGCGGATCTCGTCCCCGGGGGCGTACTTCCACCGGGGGACGTACCCGGTCTCGTCGAGCATCGGCAGATACACGTGGGACTCGACGTCGCAGTGGACGCCCGGGTAGCGGTTCCAGTACCAGGTGCCCCCGAAGTCGCCGCCCTTCTCGACGATCCGGACCCGGGCCACCCCCTGCTGCCGCAGGCGGGCCCCGGTGAGGATGCCGCCGAACCCGCCGCCTATGACGGCGACGTCGACGAGGTCGTGGAGGGTGGCGCGTTCCACCGGCCCCTCCGTGTACGGATCGGCCGCGTAGTAGCCGAACTCGGCGTCGGCGTCCCGGTACTGGGCCGCGCCGTCGGGACGGACGCGCCGTTCGCGTTCGAGGCGGTAGCGCTCGCGCAGGGCGGCGAGCTCGTGGGGGTCAGGGGTGTGAGGAGTCGTCATGGGGGTCCTCGATCCGTGCGGTGGGGCGGCCCCGGGCAGGCCGGCATCCGCTACGGTAGCAACTACCGGACAACACTGTCCGGTTGGTGTCCGGCAGTCCGGCGCTGCCCGGCCGGGGTGCTCCCCCGGCCCCGTACTCCGCGCTCCGGCCCCGCCCCCGCCCCGTGGACAGGAAGAGCGATCCCCTCATGCGGCTCACGCAGCGACGACCGGCCCGGCCCCTCTCCGTGCTCGCCACCATCGGCGCACTGTTCCTCACCGGCTGCGGCACCCAGAGCGGCACTCCAGGAGGCGAGACGGGTTCCGCCTCCGGAAGCCGGACGATCCGGGCGCAGCAGTTCATGCAGCTGACCGAGGTGCACGACGAGACGGGGATGACCCTGCTGGAGGGGCCGGTGTTCGGCGAGGACGGCGGCCTGTACGTCGTCGACGTCACCGCACCCGAGGGCCGGCCCAAGGTCATGCGCGTCGACGTCCGGCGGAAGACCTCCCGGTCGGTCCACACGGACGGCCGGGGGGCCTACACCTCGGCCCAGTTCAGCCCGTACGACGGGCGGCTCCACCTCAGCGACTTCGCGCACGGCGAGATCGTGAGCCTGGCCCCCGGCGGCGACCCGCGGACCGTCTTCTCCGGCGATGTCGACGGGGAGCCGATGAACCCCGACGACATCGCCTTCGACCCCAGGGGCAATCTGTACGTCAGCGACTCGCGCGGCCTGTCCGAGGGCACGGCGCGCGGGCGGGTGGTCCGGATCGACCGGAAGAGCGGCGAGGCCACCGTGCTGGCCGACGACCTGGCCGCGCCGAACGGGATCAGCTTCGACCCCGATTACCGGGGGCTCTGGTTCAGCGAGCTGACCGAGAACCGGATCTCCTACCTGCGCCTCGACGAGGCGGGCGCGGTGACGTCCCGGCACACCGCCATCCGCGTGGACGGAGGGATCGCCCAGACCGACTCCATCGCGGTGGACGCGGACGGCAACCTCTACCAGGGGCTGCACGGGCGGGCGGCCATGGCCGTCTTCAGCCCGCACGGTGAGCGGCTGGCGACGGTCGAACTGCCCGCGCGGGCCAAGGGCCTGGAGTCGGCGACGAACGTGGCCATCACGCCCGGCGGGACGAGGGCGTACCTGACGGTGAGCGGTCCCGCCGGGGGCTACCTCTACACCTTCGAGGCGCTCGCGGAGGGCACCCGCCAGTCCAACGGCGGCTGAGCGCGCCCGCCGGTGCGGCCCCTTCTCAATCGCCGAAGGCCCGCACCGGTCCCACCTCGACGCCGAGCAGCCGCCAGGCGGCCAGCGCCCGGAGTTCACGCTCCGCGCGGGTCGGGCCGATCACGGCGGCGGAGACCATGGCGACGGCGAGCGCGAGATCGTCCCCGTCGCTCAGCCGGTGCTCGGCGGGGAGGTGCCGCCGCAGGGCGCGCTCCACCCGCTCGGACAGTCCGAGGACGTGAGCGCGGATGCCCGAGCGGCTGCCGACCCGTTCGGCGTGGAGGAGGCCGATGAAGGCCGCCGAGTCCGCGAGATGCCACGTCAGCACCCCGAGCACCCCGGCGAACGTCGCGTCCCGGCCCGCCGCCTCCTGCTCGATCTGCCGCACGTTCTCCTCCAGGACCGCCGCGACCGCCGCGGCCCGGTCGGGGAAGTGCCGGTAGAGAACGCCCTGCCCGACCCCGGCCCGGCGCGCTATCGCCGAGAGCGGGGCTTCCAGGCCGTGCTCCGCGAAGACCTCCCGGGCGGCGGTGACAAGAGCGGACCGGTTCCGGGCGGCGGCCTTCGGCCCGTCGTTCGCGGGCCGTCGCCCGTGCTGCTCGCTGTGCTCCACCACCCCGGCAGCCTACCGGCGAGCCCCGTCCGGCCTCCCCCGCGGCCTCGCCGACGGCGTCGGGGCGGCATTGCCATGGTGGAGGCACTCACTCTCGCGCCCATAACTATGGTGTTCCGCCATATACGCCTCTGAACTGCGTGTTTCTACGGTATGGCGACACCGAATCGTCCCCGCACACGCCTGGAAGTGGTGCACATGGTCGCCGCAACTCCCTCCCCGAAGTCATCAGGATCCATCAGGCGCATCGTCGCGGCCAGCCTCGTCGGCACCACCATCGAGTGGTACGACTTCTTCCTCTACGGCTCGGCCGCCGCCCTCGTGTTCAACTCGCTCTTCTTCCCCAGCAGCGATCCGCTGGTCGGCACGCTGCTGGCGTTCCTGACGTACGCGGTCGGCTTCGCCGCCCGTCCCCTCGGCGGCGTCGTCTTCGGCCACTACGGCGACAAGATCGGCCGCAAGAAGCTGCTCGTGCTCAGCCTGCTCATGATGGGCGGTGCCACCTTCGCCATGGGCCTGCTGCCCACCCACGCGAGCATCGGGGTGTGGGCGCCGATCCTGCTGACCGTCCTGCGCCTGGTGCAGGGCTTCGCACTCGGCGGCGAGTGGGGCGGCGCGGTGCTGCTGGTCTCCGAGCACGGCGGCGACGAACGGCGCGGCTTCTGGGCCTCCTGGCCGCAGTCCGGTGCGCCCGGCGGCAATCTGCTGGCGACCGGCGTCCTGGCGCTGCTCGCGGCCGTCCAGTCCGACGAGGCGTTCCTCGCCTGGGGCTGGCGCATCCCGTTCCTGCTGTCCGGCGTCCTCGTCATGATCGGTCTGTGGATCCGGATCTCCGTCGAGGAGTCCCCGGTCTTCCTGGAGGCGCAGCGCAAGTCGGCCGAGGCTGCCGCGCAGGGGGAGAAGGAACAGCCCCCGGTCGTCGAGGTGTTCCGCAAGAGCTGGCGCGAGGTGCTCCTCGCGATCGGCACGCGCTTCGGCGAGAACATCTCGTACTACATCCTCACCGCCTTCCTGCTCGTCTACGTGACCGTGCACCTGGAGATGTCCAGGAGCGACGCCCTGAACGCCGTTCTGATCGGCTCCGCGGTGCACTTCGTCACCATCCCGCTGTGGGGTGCGCTCTCGGACCGGCTGGGCCGCCGCCCGGTCACCCTGATCGGCGCGGTCGGCATGGCGGCGTGGGCGTTCGGGTTCTTCGCGCTCCTGGACACCAGGTCGTTCCCCGTCATCGTCCTCGCGGTCACCCTCGGCCTGCTGCTGCACGGCGCGATGTACGGTCCGCAGGCGGCGTTCATCTCGGAGATGTTCGACACGAAGGTCCGCTACTCCGGCGCCTCGATGGGCTCCCAGCTCGCCTCGATCATCGGCGGCGCCCTCGCCCCGCTGATCGCGGTCGAACTGCTCAAGGACTACGAGTCGTCCGTCCCGATCTCCGTCTACCTCTGCTTCGCCTCCCTGGTCACCGCGGTGACGGTCTGGGTGGCCAAGGAGACCCGCGGCCGCGACCTGACCAAGGACGGCCTGGACCGTTCCGGCCCGGCCACGCCGGCCGCGACCGTCAAGGACTCGGTCCCCCTCGGCCGCTGACGCCCCGCCCTCCCGCGCGCCGCACCGCTTCGTACGCCGTGCGCGGGAGGGCTGTTCCCGTTTGCCCGCTCGGCCCCTCCCGGGAGGCGATCACCGTATGCTCACCGGCGTGACACGCCCCGCCCAGCACTCCGCGCCCGCCCTGCGTCGGCTCCTCGACCTGCTGGCACAGGGTGCGGCGGCCGAGGAGTTCGACCGGCCGGCCGCCGACGCCCGGCAGGCGGGGGCCTCCGCAGCCGAGCTGGCCGAGATCACCGAGGCCGCCGCCGTGGCGCTGCGCATCCGGCGCACGCTCGGCCAGCACCGGGTACGCGAGGCGCAGCTCACCGCCCTGTTCGACACGGCCAGCGACCTGGCGGCCCTGCGGGACCTGGACGCCGTGCTGCGGGCCATCGTCCACCGGGCGAAGCTGCTGCTCGGCACCGACGTCACCTACCTCTCGCTCAACGACGACGCCGCGGGCGACACGTACATGCGGGTCACCGACGGTTCGGTGGCCGAGGCGTTCCAGCGGGTGCGGCTCGGCATGGGCGAGGGCCTGGGCGGACTGGTGGCCCAGACGGCCCGCCCGTACGCGACCGGCGACTACCAGGCCGACACCCGCTTCCACCACACCACCACCATCGACAGCGCGGTCCTGGACGAGGGCCTGCGGGCGATCCTCGGCGTACCGCTGCGCCTCGGCGCCCGCATCATCGGGGTGCTGTACGCGGCCGACCGGTCGCCCCGAGAGTTCACCGCCACCGAGGTGGCGCTGCTGTCCTCCCTGGCCGACCACGCCGCCATCGCCATCGACGGGGCCCGGCTGCTGGAGGAGACCCGGGCCGCGCTGGTCGACCTGAACGCCGCGTCGGAGACCATCCGGACGCACAGCGAGGCGATGCGCCGCGCCGAGGAGGCGCACGACCAGCTCACCGACCTGGTGCTCCGGGGCGGCGGGGCCGACGACGTGGCGGCGGCGCTCGCGGACATCCTGGACGGCGGGATCCTCATCCATGACGCGGACGGCGCGGAGCTGGCCCGGGCCCGCGCCGAGCCGCTGCCGCAGCCGATCCCGGCGGTGTCGGCCTCCCGGGCCCGGGGCCGGGCTGTGCCGCTGGACGGCACCTGGGTCTGCGCCGTCCTCGCCGGGCCCGAGCTCCTCGGCTCCATCGCCCTGACCGGCCGGGCCGGGCTCGCGGACGCCGACCGGCTGCTGTTCGAGCGGGCCGGCGTGGTCACCGCCCTGCTCATGCTGCTGCGCCGCTCGGTCGCCGAGACGGAGGACCGGGTACGGGGAGAGCTGCTGGGCGATCTGCTCGCGCGCACCGGCGACCCGGGCACCCTCGCCGCACGTGCCCGTCGGCTCGGCGTCAACCTGAACCGTCGCCACAGTGTGTTCGTCGCCCACAGCGAGGTGGCCCCCCGCCACCGGCTCCTGGCCGCATCCGCCCGCAGCGCGCAGGTCCTCAACGGTCTGGCCGGGCTCCACCACGACCATGTCGTCCTGGTCGCACCGTCGGACGCACCGGGGCCGTCCGCGCAGGCGCTCGCCGCCGAGCTGGGCCAGTCCGTCGGCTTCCCCGTCACGGTGGGCGCGGCGGGTCCGGCGACGGGTCCGGCCGAGCTGCCCGACGCGCACCGCGAGGCCGACCGCTGCCTCTCCGCGCTGCGCGCCCTCGGCCGCACCGGGAGCGGCGGGGCCGTCGCGGACCTGGGATTCATCGGCGTACTGCTGGGGGACCAGGCGGACCTGGGAGGTTACGTCCGGCGGACACTGGGGCCCGTGCTCGACTACGACAGCCGGCGCGGCACCGACCTCGTCACGACGCTGGACGCCTATTACGCCGAGGGTGCGAGCCTGACCCGGACCAAGACGCTGCTCCATGTGCATGTGAACACGGTGGTGCAGCGGCTGGAGCGCATCGGCCGGCTCCTGGGCCCGGACTGGAACGCGCCCGCCCGCACGCTGGAGATCCAGCTCGCCCTGCGGCTCCACCGGCTGACACAGGGCCTGTGACGCGGAGAGCCTCCGGCGGGAAGGGTCCTCAGCCGTCCAGGCCCGCCGAGACCCGGCGCGAGGGCTTGAAGACGTACAGGTCGAGGATGTCCGGGGCGTCCGCGAGTCCCGGGCCGCCCGCCGCCGCCCAGGTCACGATGTCCTGCTCGGCGTGCTCGTCGTTGACCAGGCCCAGCCAGACGGGCCGGCCCCCGGCCCTGCGCCCCTCGGCGGAGGGCTGCACGACGATCACGTTGCCCTGCTCGCAGGCGTCCAGGCACTCGACCGCCCGTACGGTGGCGGCACCTTCCAGA
This sequence comes from Streptomyces globisporus, assembly GCA_014649555.1. GTDB lineage: Bacteria > Actinomycetota > Actinomycetes > Streptomycetales > Streptomycetaceae > Streptomyces > Streptomyces globisporus. The sequence goes on from BMTG01000002.1 coordinate 611,187, forward strand.
CCGGAGCGCAGCCGGGCGAGCTGGGCCGCGTGGTCGACACCCGGGATCTTCTCGGTGCCGCAGCAGCAGCCCCGGCAGACACTGACGGTGGGGCGGCCGGCGCCCTGGGCGGGCACGTCCTTGCGGGAGCGGCGGCTCATCGGGGCACTTCCCGTCGCGGAGAGAGGGGTGGTGTGGAGACCACCGCCGGTCCGGGTGATCACCACGACTCTACCGAGGCGTCCGCGGTTCGAACACCAGCACCCTCGCCGGGCCGGGTGGGGTATCGTTGACGGCTGCGAAGGGGAGTAGCCCCGCAAACCGGTCGTCGACACACTGGAGCTTTCGGGTTCCCGGTGGCCGGGCTCGTGGATCCTGAGAGGGATTCCCGGGCGGGCGAGACCTTCGGTCCTGTATGACACGCCCACGCCCTGTGGGCGCTGCCGTCATGCCGGGCCGAGTGGTCCTCCGAGAGCCCGTGCGGCGCTTCGCGAAGATCCGGGGCCCGGCTCGCACAGAAAGCCACCCGGAATGCATCTCGACCTCCTGGCGATCCTCACCGCCTTCGGACTGATCTTCCTCGCGGAGCTCCCCGACAAGACGATGTTCGCCTCGCTGGCCATGGGCACGCGGATGCGACCGCTCTACGTGTGGTTCGGCACGTCGTCCGCGTTCATCGTGCACGTCGCGATCGCCGTCGGTGCGGGCAGCGTCATCGGGCTGCTGCCCGACTGGATCGTCAAGCTCGTCTCGGCCTCGCTCTTCGCGCTCGGCGCGTTCCTCCTGCTGCGCGGGAGCGGCGGGGACGACGATGACGAGACCGAGGTGAAGACGGTGACCGGTTTCTGGCCGGTCTACTCGACCGCGTTCATGGCGGTCTTCATCAGCGAGTGGGGCGATCTGACGCAGATCACCACAGCCAACCTCGCGGCGAGCAACGGGACCTGGTCCACGGCGATCGGTTCGGCCGCCGCCCTGATGTCGGTGTCGGCCCTGGCGCTGCTGGCGGGGAAGTTCATCGCGAAGCGCGTACCGCTGAAGACCGTGCAGCGCATCGGCGGCCTCTGCATGCTGGGCCTCGCCATCTGGACGACCGTGGAGATCTTCACCGGCTGAGGCCGGCGCGCGGCGGGGCGGGGGCGTGTCGGTATCGGCACTCCCCCGGCCCGCGCTGTCTCAGAAGAGAACCTGAACGCCGTCCTCCCCCGTCCCGCCGCTCTCGAAGGCGAGCAGCCGCTGCTTGCGCTCCAGGCCGCCGCCGTATCCGGTGAGGCTCCCGGAGGCGCCGATCACGCGGTGGCACGGGACGATGATCCCGACCGGGTTCTTGCCGTTGGCCAGGCCGACGGCCCGCGAGGCGCCCGGCTTGCCGAGCTCCTCGGCCAGTTCGCCGTACGTCCGGGTCTCGCCGTACGGGATCCTCAGCAGCTCCTCCCAGACGCTCCGCTGGAACGGGGTGCCCGCGAGGTTCAGCGGGAGGTCGAAGGCGGTGCGGTCGCCCGCGAAGTACTCGCCGAGCTGCCGGATCACCTCGCCGAAGGGCTCCGGGTCCGGTAGGCCGAAGGTCTCCTCGGGCGGGCGGTGGCGCTGGTCGGTCATGTAGAGGGCCGACAGGACGCCGTCGGTGGCGACGAGCGTCAGCGGCCCGTAGGGGCTGTCGACGACCGTGTGCTGCTTGGCCGCCGGGGTCGTCGTGGTGGCGGCGGGTGTTGCGGTCATTGCGGTGCTCCTTCAGGCGGGCAGGTGGTTGATGGGATGGTCGTCCACCGTCCAGAGGTACTGCACGGCGTACGCCCGCCAGGGGCGCCAGTCGGCGGCCCGTGCGGTGAGGGCGGCGGGGGTGGCCCGCAGGCCGAGCCGTTCGGCGGCGCGGCGGATGCCGAGGTCGGTGGGGAGGAAGGCGTCGGGGTCGCCGAGGGACCGCATGGCGATGGACTCGACGGTCCAGGGGCCGAAGCCGGGCAGCGCGGACAGTTCGGCGCGGGCCCGCTCCCAGTCACTGTCGGTGTCGAGCCGCAGCCGGTCCTCCGCGAGGGCGGCGACGAGCGTGGTGAGGGTGGTGCGGCGGGTCCGCGGCAGCGCGAGGGTCTCCGGGTCGAGGTCCGCGAGCGCCTGGGGGGTCGGGAAGAGGTGGGTGAGCCCGCCTTCGGGGTCGTCGACCGGGACACCGTGGGCCGTGACCAGCCGGGCCGCGTGGGTGCGGGCGGCGGCGGTGGATACCTGCTGGCCGAGCACCGCGCGTACGGCGAACTCCGCGCCGTCCACGGTGCGCGGCACCCGGCGGCCGGGCCCCCCGTCGACCAGCGGGGCCAGCAGCGGGTCGGTGCGCAGCTGGGCGTCGACGGCGACCGGGTCCGCGTCCAGGTCGAGGAGCCAGCGGCAGCGGCTGATGGCCCGGGTGAGGTCGCGGGGGTCGGTGAGGGAGAGCCGGCAGGCGATGTGGTCGGGTTTCGGGGTCAGGGCGACCACGCCGTGCCCGTACGGGAGGGTGAGCGTGCGCCGGTACGCGCCGTCGCGCCACTCCTCGACGCCGGGGACCGCGGTCGCGGCGAGGTGGCCGAAGAGGTTGCTGGGGTTGAGCGGGGCCCGGTACGGCAGGCGGAGTGCGATGACGCCCGGTACGGCGGTGGTCCGCGGGCCCCGGGCGGCGCGGGTGCGCAGATCGCCGGGGGCCAGGGCGAAGACCTCGCGGACCGTCTCGTTGAAGGTGCGGATCGAGGAGAAGCCGGCGGCGAACGCCACCTGGGCCATGGGCAGTTCGGTGGTCTCGATGAGGATGCGGGCGGTCTGCGCCCGCTGGGCGCGGGCCAGGGCCAGCGGTCCGGCGCCCAGTTCGGCCAGCAGCTGGCGTTCGATCTGGCGGGCGGAGTAGCCGAGCCGGGCGGCGAGCCCGGGCACGCCCTCGCGGTCGACGACCCCGTCCCGGATGAGGCGCATGGCGCGGGCGACCGAGTCGGCGCGGGCGTTCCACTCCGGAGACCCGGGGCTGGTGTCGGGATGGCACCGCTTGCAGGCCCGGAATCCGGCCTGCTGGCAGGCGGCGGCGCTCGGGTAGAAGGTCATGTTGCGGGTCTTGGGCGGCACGACGGGGCAGCTGGGGCGGCAGTAGATCCGGGTGGTGAGGACCGCGGTGAAGAACCAGCCGTCGAAGCGGGCGTCCTTCGACCGGACGGCCCGCACGCAGCGCTCGGTGTCGGTGTGCATGGTTCCAGGATGGTGCACCGGTCAGGGGCTTGGCTGGCGGAAATCCGACACGGAGGTCACGCGGAAATCCGACAGCCGTACGACGACCGCCGGGACCGGTGGGACCGCCCCTGCGGCAGGCCTGGTCTCAGCCGCGCATCGCGAGGACTTCCTCGAACTCCACGTACGCGTGCGCGTCGAAGAGCACGAAGCGCACCTCCTCGACCGGCTCCACGGTCTCCGCCAGGACCGTGCGCACCGCGATCCGGGCCCCGTCGTCCATCGGCCAGCCGTAGATACCGGTGGAGATCGCCGGGAACGCGATGGACTTGGCCCCCAACTCGGCCGCCAGGCGCAGGGATTCGCGGTAGCAGGAGGCGAGCAGGGCGGAGCGGTCCTGGGCCCCGGAGAAGACCGGGCCGACCGTGTGCACGATCCACTGCGCGTCGAGGCGTCCGGCGGTCGTGGCGACGGCCTGCCCGGTGGGCAGCCCCTTTCCGTACTGCGAGGCGCGCAGGTCACGGCAGGCGGCGAGGATGTCGGGTCCGCCGCGCCGGTGGATGGCGCCGTCGACTCCGCCGCCGCCGAGCAGCGAGGAGTTCGCCGCGTTGACGATGACGTCGACGGACTGGTCGGTGATGTCGCCGCGGACCAGACGTACGGCGGGAGAGACAGAGGTGCTCATGCGGACATCATGCCGCGCGCCGGGGGCCTTCGCCGCCCGGTCGGGGCGACCCGTCGGGCGGACCCGCGGCGCGCTCCAAAGCGAAGGCCGGACGGCCGCTTCAGGAGGCCGCCCGCAGCCGCCGCCATACGGCCTTGGCGGCGTGGTGACCGGACATGCCGTGCACCCCCGGTCCGGGCGGGGTGGCCGAGGAGCAGAGGAACACCGCGGGGTGCGCGGTGGCGTACGGGACGCGGGCGAGCTTGGGGCGGATCAGGGTCTGGAGGCCGGCGAAGGCGCCGCAGGCGATGTCGCCGCCGATGTAGTTGGCGTTGCGCGCGGCGAGTTCGGGCGGTCCGGCGACCGCGCGGGCGAGGACCAGATCGCGGAACCCGGGGGCGAAGCGCTCCAGTTGGCGTTCGATGACGTCGGTGGCGTCGCCCTCCCAGCCCGCCGGGACATGCCCGTACACCCAGAAGACATGGCGTCCTTCGGGGGCCCGCGAGGGGTCGGTCAGGGTCGGCTGGGCGGTGATGAGGAAGGGCACGCTGGGATCGCGGCCGTCGACGGCGGCCTGCAGCGCCGCGTCGATGGCGGTGGCGGTGGGACCGATGTGGACGGTGCCCGCGCGGCGGGCCTCGGGGGCGGTCCAGGGGACGGGGCCGGACAGCGCGTAGTCGATCTTGAAGGCGGAGGCGCCGTAGCGGTACCGGTGGTAGGCGCTGCCCAGTCCGGCGATGCGGGCGAGGGCCGAGGGCGAGGTGTCGAAGATGTAGGCGCGGGCGGGCGGCAGTTCGTCCAGGCGCTTGACCTCGCTGCCGGTGCGGATGGTGCCGCCGTGTTCCCGGAGCAGGGAGGCGAGGGCGTCGGAGATGGCCTGGGAGCCGCCGCGCGGCACCGGCCAGCCGTTCTCGTGGGCGGCGAGCGCGAAGACGAGGGCGATGGCCGAGGTGGCGAAGCCGCTGGTGGGAGCAATGGCGTGGGCGGCGAGTCCGGCGAAGAGGCCGCGGGCCTTCTCGCCCTGGAAGCGCCGGGAGACCCAGGTGGCGGGCTGGAGGCCGAGCAGACCGAAGCGGGCCAGCCGGTACGGGTCGCGGGGCAGGCTTTCCCAGGGGGTGCGCAGGAAGTCGGCGGCCAGGGTGTCCCAGCGGCCGAGGAAGGGGGCCATGAGGCGGCGGTAGGCGCCGGCGTCGGCGGCCCCCAGCGTCATGGCGCTCTCGCCGACGGAACGGGTGAGGGCGGCGGCCGTGCCGTCGGGGAAGGGGTGGGCGAGGTAGACCTCGGGGTGCAGCCACTCCAGGCCGTGCCGGGCCAGGGGCATCGCCCGGAACGCGGGCGAGCCGATCCCGAGGGGGTGCACGGCGGAACACGGGTCGTGCCGGAACCCCGGGAGGGTCAGCTCCTCGGTGCGGGCGCCTCCGCCGACGGTGTCGTGCGCCTCGTGGACCTCCACGGAGAAGCCCCGGCGGGCCAGTTCGGCCGCGGCGGTCAGTCCGTTGGGCCCGGCGCCCACCACGACCGCATCGAGCATCGACGGCACCTTGGGACTCCTTCGTCGGCCGGCAGGCGGACTTCCAGGGTATGCGGCCCCACCGACAGAGCGGACGCGGACCCCCGCCGATCCGCGTGCCGGTCGGCCCGGAGCCGCGTGCCGGTGGGCCCGGGTCCTCGGCGGCGGCCCGGGGCCCGTTCGCGGCCTGGGTCCCGCCGGCGGCCCGGCCCCGCCGCAGACCTGGCGCCCGTCTCCGTCAGCCGCCCGCCCGCAACGCCGTCAGGATCCGTTGCGCGGTGGCCTCGTCGCGGGCCGCCGTGAACGGCAGGTCGTTGCCGCCCGCGATCCGGAACGGGACGCCCGCCAGGGTCGACTGCGCGCCGCCCGCCTCGGTGACCAGGAGCAGTCCCGCCGCGTGGTCCCAGGCGTACTCCCAGTTGAACGCGGTGGCGTCCAGCTGCCCGCGCGCCACCGCGAGGTACTCCAGGCCCGCCGAGCCGCAGGGCCGGGCCGCGATGCCTTCGGTGCGCAGGCCGAGCAGGGCCCGCTTCTGGGCGTCGGTGGTGTAGTCGGGGTGCGACATCGCGACGTTGAGCACGGCGCCGGGGGCGGGGGCACCGGCGCGTATCGGGGTGCCGTTGAGCGTGGCGCCCCGGCCCCGCACGGCGACGGCCATCTCGCCCAGGACCGGTGCGTACGTCCAGCAGGCGTGGACCTCGCCGTGCTGGGCGAGGGCGACCAGGGTGCAGAAACCGGCCTCCCCGCGGACGAACTGGCGGGTGCCGTCGACCGGGTCGACGATCCAGACCGGGGCGTCGCCGCCGAGGGCGTCGTAGACCGCCGGGTCGGCGTGGACGGACTCCTCGCCGACGACGACCGAGCCGGGCAGCAGCTTGGTGAGGGCGGCCGTGAGGTGTTCCTCGGCCAGCCGGTCGGCGGCGGTGACCAGGTCGTGCGGGCCGCTCTTCTCGATGATCTCGTGGGCGGCGAGCTTCCGGTGGCGGGGCACGATCTCGGCCGCGGCGGCGGCGCGCACGGCGGCCTCGACCTCGGCCAGCGGTCCGGTGTCCCCGGCGGTCCCGTACAGGAAGTCATCGATCATGGCTCCACCCAATCACGGTCGCCCGGCGAGGCTGCCGCCGGGCGTTCGAAGGTCCTGGTCAGCGCGGTGCGGGGGCGCCGGCCGGCACGGTCACGCAGGGTCGGTCAGCGGCCGACGGCGTACCCCTGCATGCCGCGCGGGTTGGCGGCGGCGGACACGATGCCGGTCGCGGGGTCCCGGGCCACGGCGCACAGACGCCCCTCCGACCAGGGCTCGCCGACCGTGACGTCGTGACCCCGGCGGCGCAGTTCCGCGATCACTCCGGGGTCCGTGCGGCCTTCCACGGTGACGCTGCCGGGGTGCATGGCGCGCGGGTGGAACGAGCCGGGGAAGCTGTCGTTGTGCCAGTTCGGCTCGTCGATCGCGCCCTGGAGGTCGAGCCCGCCGCGGACCCGGGCGCGCCGCGCGACGGCGAGGAAGAAGTGCACCTGCCACTGGTCCTGCTGGTCGCCGCCGGGGGTACCGAACGCCATCACGGGGACGCCGTCGCGCAGGGCGAGGGAGGGCGTGAGGGTGGTGCGGGGGCGGCGGCCGGGCGTGAGGGAATTGGGCAGCCCTTCGTCCAGCCAGGCCATCTGGAGCCGGGTGCCGAGCGGGAAGCCCAGCTCGGGCACGACCGGGTTGGACTGGAGCCAGCCGCCGCTGGGCGTGGCGGAGACCATGTTGCCCCAGCGGTCGACGACGTCCAGGTGACAGGTGTCGCCCCGGGTGGCCCCGTCGGGGCCGACCAGCTCATCGGGGCCGCGGTGGGTGCCGCGCGCCATGGTGGGCTCACCGGCGCCGGGCGCGGGGACGAAGCCGGGCCCGGCCGCCCCGGGCTTCCCGGCGGCGACGGCGCGGACCTGGGCGGACAGGAGCGGGGTACGGCCGCCGGGGCTGCCGGGGCGCAGTTCCGTGGACGCGGTGTCCGTGATGAGCGCGCGACGGCCGGTGTTGTACGGGGCGGAGAGCAGCTCGTCCAGGGGGACATCGGCGGCGTCCCCGTACCAGGCCTCGCGGTCGGCCATGGCGAGCTTGCAGCCCTCGACGAGCAGGTGGACGTAGTCGGCGGAGCCGGGCGGCGGCAGCTCGTCCGGGAGGAGCGCGAGCTGCTGGAGGAAGGCGGGCCCCTGGCTCCAGCCGCCCGCCTTGGCCAGCGTCCAGCCGTTCCAGTCGTACGTGACGGGGGCTTCGTACGACGCGGACCAGCCGGCCAGGTCGGCGGCGGTGAGCGTGCCGGTGTGCCGGGCGCCGCCGGTGTCCAGGGTGGGGACCGCCGCCTGCCGTACGAGGGCCTCTGCCACGAACCCTTCACGCCAGATCGTGCGGGCGGCCTCGATCCGGGCGTCGCGGTCCGTTCCCCCGGCTGCCGACGCCTCGGCCACGAGGCGTCGCCAGGTGGCGGCCAGGGCGGGGTTACGGAACAGCTCGCCGGGGCGCGGGGAGCGGCCGCCGGGAAGATAGACGGCGGCGGAGGTGGTCCACTCGGTCTCGAAGAGTCCGCGCACGGCCTCCACGGTCTCGCCGACCCGCTCGACGGGGGCGTGGCCGTGCTCGGCGTATCCGATCGCGTAGCGCAGCACCTCGGCCAGATCCTTGGTGCCGTGGTCGCGCAGGAGCAGCATCCAGGCGTCGAAGGCGCCGGGGACGGCGGCGGCGAGCGGCCCGGTGCCGGGGACGAGCCCGAGGCCGAGGGAGCGGTAGTGGGCGACGGTGGCGCCGGCCGGAGCGGTCCCCTGACCGCACAGCACCCGTACCTCTCCGTCCCCGCTCGCCAGGATCATCGGGACCTCGCCGGCCGGGCCGTTGAGGTGCGGCTCGACGACATGGAGGACGAACCCGGCGGCGACGGCGGCGTCATAGGCGTTGCCGCCGTCCTCCAGGACCGCCATCGCGGACTGGGAGGCCAGCCAGTGGGTGGAGGACACCATGCCGAAGGTGCCCTGGAGGGTGGGCCGGGTGGTGAACATACGGGCTCTCACCTCGTTCTGCGCGCGTCGGACGGCCGATTCTGCACGCACGATCGAGCCCGGCTAGATCCGGGGGGCTGCCGCACCACCGGATTCACCGCCGTCGACAGGAACTTCGTCCCTGCCACCCGAGGCGATGCCGGCCCCGACCGCCGCACGCGTACCGCTGGCCATGTGGTCATGCTCAGAGCAATCCGTACCCCGGAGGGATCCGAACAGACCACATCAGCGACCGGACGCCGTTCCGGTACGCCGGCAACGTCGTCGTCCACGCCGCTCCCAGCGACAGCCGCCGCGCCCGGAAGACGGCCGCCCTGTTGTGGGGCGCCCAGGGGAGTGGCGCCCCACAACAGCTGCTCGCCGCGGGCCTTCCACCGCGGGGAGCGAGGTGAGGATCCCCGCAGCCGCCGGGGTACCTCGTCGTGCGCGCTGCCTCCTCCTGACAGCCGCTCACATCGGGTATTCGCCACCGCCAGGACGCCGGATTGGTCGGTCCCGGCACGACACCCGGTCGGGCTAACCCCTGGGCAGATCACCGGACGCCGTGGTGCGACCGGATGAAGCTTCTCGACTTCCGACCAATCCGACCGCGCGGCGGCTCCGGATAGCAGACATGACGATCAGAGCGGCACAACCGATCCGGCCCCCAGCGGACGGCGCCCCCGACCCGCTCCACGGACGAGCGCTCTGACCTGAGTCACCCCGCACCGGGGTGACACCCGACCCGACGTCAGCACTGCGGACCATCACCACCAGTCGCCGAACCACACCCCTCGGCGAACACGCAGCGCTACCAACCGAACACGCAGGAGATATTTCGTGACTGCCTTCCGCTACCGCCGCGCCGCCCTCGCCCTCACCGCCGCCGCTGTCCTCCCCCTCACGCTGACCGCCTGCGGCGGGGACGACAGCTCCTCCGACGCCGCTGCCGACAAGTCCTCCAGCTCCGCCCCCGCGGAGGAGAAGTCGAGCGCACCCGCCGAAGGCACCCCCGCGGACGGCCCGTTCGGCCCGGCCTGCGCCACCGTCCCCAAGGACGGCGCGGGTTCCTTCGACGGCATGGCCCAGGACCCCGTCGCCACCGCCGCCTCCAACAACCCGGCCCTGTCCACCCTGGTCACCGCGGTGAAGAAGGCCGGCCTCGTCGACACCCTCAACAACGCCCAGAACATCACCGTGTTCGCGCCGACCAACGACGCCTTCGCCAAGATCCCCAAGGCCGACCTGGACAAGGTGCTGGCCGACAAGGAGATGCTCACCAACATCCTCACCTACCACGTCGTCGGCGAGAAGCTCTCCCCCACGCAGCTGGAGAGCGGCACCTACGACACCCTCCAGAAGTCCCCCCTCACCACCAAGGGATCCGGCGAGAACTACACCGTCAACGACACCTCCAAGGTCGTCTGCGGCAACGTCCCCACCGCCAACGCGACCGTCCACATCGTCGACACCGTCCTCATGCCCAAGAGCTGACGCACACCCCACGCACTGCGCAGGAGACCCCGAACGGGCCGGGCCCCGAGTCATCTTCACCGACTCGGGGCCCTCCGTCAGTCCTGTGACTCGTGCTGGTGGTGCGAGCGCGTCAGCTCTGGTTCAGAGGCAGGGCCACGTCGGTGACCTGGTGAGCCTTGGGGAAGGCGCCGACGCCCACCGCTTTGTCCGGCCTACGGCTCGTACACCGCGTCCTGGCCGTAGAGCTCCCTGGTGAAGGCGGAGACGTCGGTGCTGCGGTCGCTGCCGTCGAGGTTGTAGGTGAGGAAGACGCCGTACCCCTCGTCGACCGTACGGCGGGCCAGGGCGGCGACCGTGCTCGGCGAGGTCGCACCGATGTGCACGGCCGCGGGGGACAGCCGGGACTTGGGAAGGCCGATGCGGGGCACCTGCCAGCTGCCGTAGTACGGGTTCCAGGCGTAGTCGAAGACGGTGGCGAGATCCACGCCGCCGTAGGAGAGGCGGGCGGCGGCCGGGCCGATGTTGTACAGGCTGATGATCTTGTCCGGCAGGTTGCTGCGCAGTGCGCTCACCAGATGGACGAAGGAGCTGTCGTTGGGCTGGCCGGTGCCGTTCTTGCCGTACTCGGCGTACTCGTCGTCGAAGTCGATGCCGTCCAGGCCGTACCGGGTCACGGCGTCCGAGAGCAGCTCGGCGTAGTCCGCGGCCGCCTGCTGGGACGGGAAGTTGGCGAATCCGGCGCCCTGGTGGTTGCCGAGGACGGAGAGGACGACCTTGATGCCCTTGTTCTGGAGCGGGCGGATCTCGGTGGCGGCGTTGTCGAGGACGCGCTGCACGTTCTCGTTGAAGTGCAGGGTGGCCTTCTCGGTGCCGGTGTCGTAGTTGATGTTGGCGGCGAAGATCACGGCTACGTCGAAGACGTTGTCGCCGTTGGGCAGGGTGTATTTGCCGACGTTCGCCATGCTGTGGTTGTTCACCTCGACGTAAGCCACGGAGGTGGCACCCGCCTTGGTGAGGTGAGGGATCTCGTCGGCGGGCGCCGGGGCCGCCGTCGCGCCGGTGGGAAGGAGGGCGCCGGAGGCGAGGGCCACGAGGGCGGAGAGGGCGAGCGCGGCCGCCCGGACTCTGCGCGGTATGAGCGTCTTCATACTCGATCGGTCTCCCATCTCGCTTGCGGGGCACGGCAGTTGGCGGGCACCGCGTCAGCGCGCACGAGTATCCGCCGGTCGGGCGAGGCCCCGGATGCCTTACCCGAACCCCTCACGATTCCCACCCATGCCGCCGGTCGTCAGCTTCCGGGGCCGTGGCCGGAGACCGACACCAGGAGGACGCGGGTGTCGGGGCCGACGGCACGCCAGCGGTGCCGCACCCCGCCGGTGAGATAGAGCGTGTCGCCGCGCTCCAGCCGGAAGGTGCGGCCGTCCGCCTCCACCTCGGCGGCGCCGTCCGCGACGTACATCAACTCATCGTTGCCGTGCAGGAATTCGCGGTCCGCGTGATGGGGCCCGGCGAACTCCAGCGCATGCATCTGGTGGCTGCCCCGGACCAGCGGGCGCACCCCCGTATCGGTGGCGAGACCCGAGTCGTCCTTGGCGCGGACGACGTCGACGGACCGGTCCGCGGCGCTGGAGGCGGCGAGGAGTTCGACCGCGGTGGTCCGCAGACCGTCGGCGATGCGCTGGAGGGACCGCATGCTGGGCCGCGCGCGCTCGTTCTCGATCTGGCTCAGGAAGGGGACCGAGAGGCCGCTGCGCTCGGCGACCGCGGCCAGCGTCAGATCGAGGGCGCGCCGCCGCCGGCGCACGGCGTTCCCGAGTCCGGCACCCGGCTCACCGGACCCCGCCCGCCCGTCGCCGTCCGGCCGCGTGTCGCTCATGATCGTGTCTCCTCCCCGGGGGCAGCCACCTTACGCAGGGGCGCGGGAGGTTCGTACGCCCGTCACACCGCTGACACAGTCCACCCCTAGCTTCAAAGGAGTTCGACTCCATCAAAGAAACTTTGATCCTCTGAAGCGAGGTTGTTGTGTCCACCGTCGACCAGAATCAGCGCCGCCGCCGCGGCACCGGTCTTATCGCTCTCGACGCCGAACGGGCCTTCCCGGGCTACACGCTCTTCGCCCCGCTCACCGGCGGCGGCACGGTCCATTTGATCGATCTGCGCGGCGAGGACGTGCACACCTGGCGGCTGCCGTACCGCCCGGGCCGGCACGCCCGGATCCTGCCCGGCGGGAATCTCGCGTACAACGGCGTCCTGCCCGGCGAGAAGGCGCTCTTCCCGATGTGGCACAAGTACCGTGGCGGGGTCCTCGGCGTGTACGCCCCCGACGGCACGGTCCTGCGTGAGCACCGCGATCCGCTCCAGCACCACGACGCGCACCACCTGGACGACGGCGGAATCCTCTACACCGCCCTGGAGCCTCTCACCGGCACGGAGGCGGCCGGGGTACGCGGCGGGGTGCCGGGCTCGGAGGCGGCGGGCGGGACCGTCTGGGCGGACACCATCAAGGAGGTCGACACCGAGGGGAACGCGGTGTGGTCGTGGCGGGCGGCCGAGCACCTCGACCGGGAGGCGTTCGCCCTGCACCCGGACTACGCGCGGGAGCACTGGCCGCTGATCAACTCGGTCACGCCCCTCGCGGACGGCAACATCCTGGCGAGTCTGCGCAGCGTCTCGGCGGTCGTCGTGATCAGCCGCGCGACGGGCGAGATCCTGTGGCGCACGGCACCCGGCACCGTCTCGCAGCAGCACCATCCCACCGAGCTGCCCAGCGGCAATCTCCTCGTCTTCGACAACGGCGTCTTCCGCCCGGGGCACGACGTGCCGTACTCGCGCGTGATCGAGATCGACCGGGCCGGGACCATCGCGTGGGAGTACCACGACCCCGCCCGGGAGTCCTTCTTCGCGCCGTTCATGGGATCGGCCCAACGCCTCCCGAACGGGAACACGTTGGTGACCGACTCCCCCGCCGGCCGGCTCTTCGAGGTCACCGCCGACGGGCTCCTGGTGTGGGAGTACGTCGTGCCGTACTTCGGTGGCTACGAGGAGGCCGAGGTGCGCGGCCTGTTCCCGGCCGAGCCGAACGCGGTGTTCCGGGCCTACCGTTACGCCGCCGACGAGCTGCCCTGGCTGGAGGCCGGACGGTGACGGCGACGATCGCGCCCGTCGACGAACGGGTCCCCGCCGGACGGCTGGTCCCGCTGGCGCTCCAGCACGTCCTGGCGATGGCCGCCGCTCCCGTGTCGACCGTCTTCCTCACGGCCACCGCCCTGCGTCTGAGCCCGGCGGAGACGGCTTCGGTGCTCAGCGCGGTACTCGTCCTGTGCGGGGCCGGATCGCTGCTCCAGTCGCTCGGCGTCGGGAACGTCGGGGCGCGGCTGCCGTTCGTCATGCTGCCTGGCGGGGCCGCCACAGCGCTGTTCATCCAGATCTCCGCCGATCACGGCCCGGCGGTGGCCGGCGGCTCGGTGCTCCTCGCGGCCGCCCTGCTGCTTGCCGTGGTTCCGCTGTACGGCCGGATCGTGCGGCTCTTCCCGCCGCTGGTGATGGGGGTGACGGTCCTGCTGATCGGGATCGCCATGGTCCGGGTGGCCGCGCAGCTGATCACCGGTCCGACCGGGGGGACGGCGCGGGGCTCGGTCGTCCTGGCGGGGGCCACGGTGGCGGTCACGCTGGCCGCGTATCTCTTCCTGCGTGGGGTGTGGCGGCAGAGCGCGGTGCTCATCGGCATGGTGGCGGGTACGGCGATCGCGGTCGTCAGCGGTCTCGGCACGTTCAGCCCGGCCCCGGGCAGCGGCTTCTCGCTCCCGGCGCTCTTCCCGTACGGGGCACCGCGGTTCGACGTCCTCGCCGCGCTGCCCCTGCTGGTCTTCAGCCTCAGCACGCTCGCCGAGATCACCGGCCAGACCGTCCTGAACAGCGAGACCTCGGGGCGGAAGCCCGATCCGGGCCGTGATGTGCCGAGGGTCGCCCGCGCCGACGCGCTGATGTCGATCTTCGCCGGAACGCTGGGGGCGTCACTGATGGTGACCAGCTCCGAGAACATCGGGATCAGCCGGCTGACCGGGGTCCGCAGCCGCTTCGTGACGGCGGCGGCCGGTGGCCTCCTCGTCGCCGTGGGGCTCCTCTCTCCGCTCTCCCGTGCGGTCGCCGGGCTCCCGCCCGCCGTGGTCGGGGGTTCCGCGCTGGTCGTGTACGCGGTCATCGCCGTCATGGGCATCCAGATGCTCGCCCGGTCCGAACTGGCCGAGCGGAGCCACGCGATGATCGCGGCGCTCGCGCTGGCCGTGGGGCTCCTGCCGATCGTCGCCCCGACGCTCTACGACGGTTTCCCCGGCTGGATCCGTACGCTGCTGGGATCCGGGGTCGTCGCGGGAACACTGGCGGCCGTCCTGCTGCACGCCCTCTTCGCCGTCGCCGATCGGCCGCCGCGTACCGGGCACGGGGAGCGGCATTCCGGGGAGCAGCCTTCCGGGGAGCAGCCGCCGCTCACCAGGCGCGGGCGGCCTCGACCAGCAGATCGCGCACCCGCGCAACCTGAGGGTTGACGGCGGAACCGGGGCGTTGCACGAGGTACGCGGTGTTGATCGGCGGGTCCTCGGGGGCGTACAGCTCGACGAGGGCGCCCGAGGCCAGCTCGTCCGCGCAGAGATACCTCGGCAGCACCGAGAAGCCCGCCCCGGCCACCACGGCGGCGAGCACCCCGCGCAGGTCGGGGACGGTGACGGCGGCCCGGCAGTCGAGGCGGCGACCGAAGACGTGGCGCCAGTAGCGGCGGGCGATGGGCAGGTCCTCGGCGTACGTCACCAGGGGCAGGCCGTGCAGCACACCCGGCCCCCGGGCGGCGAGCTTCTCCGGCCCCCCGGCCTGGGCGGCCCAGTGCGGGGCGGCCGTCAGGACGAACTCCTCGTCCATCAACGGGACCGCGGACAGCGCCCGGCCGCGCGGCCGGGCGGTCGCGATGACCAGGTCGTGGCGGCCCGCCCGCAGCTCGTCCAGGAGCGGATCGGTGAGCCCGGTCGCGGCGCGCAGCAGCAGCCCGTCCGCGACGAGCGGGGCCAGCGCGGGCAGCACCCGCAGGCACATCAGCTCGGCGGGGCCCGCCAGGTGGACAGGGTCGGCGGGGCGTTGTCCGGCCGGGACCGTATCGCCCGTGACCTCGGCCAGGGCGTCCAGCGGGGCGACGACGCGGGCCGCCAGCTCGTCCGCGTACGGCGACGGGGCGACCCCGCGCGGCAGCCGTTCGAACAGCTCCCGGCCCACCTGCCGCTCCAGGGAGCGCATCTGGGCGGTGACGGTCGGCTGGGAAAGGCCGAGCAGCCGGGCGGCGGCGGTGAAGGACCCGGAGCGGTGCACGGCGAGAAAGGTCCGCAGCAGATTCAGATCGGCCGGACCCGGGGGTGCGTCCGCCGGACGGCCCAGCCCGGCGAACCCATCAGGATCCTTATTTCTCATAGCTGCCAGCCTATTGGAAACCTATGGACGATCCGGCCTACCGTCGCACAGGTCAGCACTTCACGATCCCCCGAGAACCCTCTCGATCTACGGAGACGTACGACATGGCAAAGATCCTTTTCGTGGTGACCGGCGCGGACCACTGGACCCTGGCGGACGGCACGAAGCACCCCACGGGTTTCTGGGCCGAGGAGGCCGTGACCCCGTACGAGACCCTCACCGCCGCCGGTCACGAGGTGGTCGTCGCCACCCCGGGCGGCGTCGTCCCGACCGTGGACCGCGGCAGCCTGGCGCCCGAGTTCAACGGCGGCCAGGAAGGCGCCGACCGGGTCGCCGCCGCGCTGGACGCCTTCGAGGAGCTGCGGCGGCCCGTCGCGCTGGAGGACGTGGACCTGGACGCGTACGACGCGGTGTTCTATCCCGGCGGCCACGGCCCGATGGAGGACCTCGCGGTGAACGAGGCCTCCGGCCGGCTGCTCACCGCCGCCCTGGCATCCGGCAAGCCGCTGGGCGTGGTCTGCCACGGCCCGGCGGCGCTGCTGGCCGCGACCGGCCCCGACGGCGCCAACGCGTTCGCCGGGTACCGGCTGACCGGCTTCACCAACACCGAGGAGACCCAGGCGGGGCTCGCGGAGAAGGCCAAGTGGCTGCTCCAGGACCGGCTGGTGGCGGCGGGCGCGGAGTTCCAGGAGGGTGAGCCCTGGGCGCCGTTCATCATCACCGACCGGAATCTGATCACCGGTCAGAATCCCGCCTCGTCCGCCCCGTTGGCCGCCGAACTGGTCAACCGGCTCGGCTGACCGCCCACGCGGCGGCCGGGTCCGTTCAGATCCAGTCCTGGCGCGCGGCGGGCGGCTCGCAGAGCTCCAGCACCACCTCGCCCGTCTCCGGCTCGCCCCCGGAGACGGGCCGGACGCGTGCCCCGACCGTGACCAGGTGCGGGGCCGCCCCCACGATCCGGCAACGGAAGACGAACCCCTCGGAGAACCGGACCAGGGACTCGTTGCGCGCCGCCTCGGTGTAGCGGTGGATCACGGCGGTCCGGACGATCACGCCGTCGCCGGTGGTGCGCTCGGGCTCCAGTTCGCTGGACGCGCACACCGGGCACAGCAGCCGCCGGAAGGAGGCGGTGCCGCACCAGCGGCAGCGGTGGTAGGCAAGGCCGCACTCCTCGTGCGCCTTCTGGACGGTACCCATTCCTGTCTGGGACACGGCTCGACCCCCTGCGCTCGACTCGGACGCGCCGCACCTGCACTGCCGGCGCGTCCGCACCATATGGCACTCAGTGCCGGAGAGTAAAGGCACTGAGTGCCCATTGATACTCAGTTCTCGCCGACGGCCGCCTCGATCTGCTGCACGACGCGCCACATCGGGGTGCCCTTCCGCGCGACCATCACGACCACCTCACCGTCGCCGTCACCGCCACCGGAGACAGCAAAGGGGACGACAGGGGCGGTGGAGGCTTCGGGGACGGCCGGGGCGGTGGAGGCCGTGGAGGCGGCGGGCCGCCCCCACGCCTCGCGCACCAGGGCGAGCGCATGGTCGACCGCCACCTCGGGATCGCCCTCCCCGCCCGAACGCAGCCACAGCCGCAGCCCGTTGTTGTGGGCGGCGACCACGGACGCGGCGATCACCTCGGCCCGCAACGCCCCGTCACCGTCCTCACCGAACCGGCTCCGCAGATGACCGGCGAGGGTCTGCTCGTAGCGGCGCACCACGGACAGCTCGTACGTCCGCAGTCCGGGCACCTCCCGGGTGAGCCGGTAGCGCTGCACGGAGAACTCGGGGTTGGCCGCGTACATCCGCAGCACGATGCGCGCGGCGTCGGACACCGCGCCGACCGGATCGCTGTCGTCGGCGGCGGCCAGGAATTCGGTCATCTCGGCGAGGCAGCGCTCGTGGTCCGGGAAGACCGCGTCCTCCTTCGACGGGAAGTAGCGGAAGAACGAACGCCGGCCCACACCGGCCCGCGCCACGATGTCGTCCACGGTCGTCCGCTCGAAGCCCCGCTCCAGGAAGAGCTGGAAGGCCGCCTGTGCCAGCACCTCCCGCATGGGTGCCTTCTTCTCGGGTCCTCGCGCCTCGCTCATGCGGCGAAACGTAGCACCGGAAGAGGCATTTTGGCACTGGGTACCTTTACAGAGGGTACTGAGTGCCATAGTCTCTTCATCAGTACGAATGACACCCAGGTGGGATCACACCCAGGTAGGCAGGAGAGCCGGCGTGAGCTTGAGGATCGTTGTCTGTGTGAAGTACGTGCCCGACGCGAC
>BMTG01000003.1 GCA_014649555.1 Streptomyces globisporus
TGCGCCAGCCGGGTCGCCAGCGTCACGATGGCCTCTTGCACCGCCTCGCCCAGGAGCGATCCGACGCGCGACATCCGCAGCAGGCGGTCGATGATGATGAGGATCGCGAGCTTGCTCCGGGCCCGCGCGAGGAACATCTGCGAGACCGAGGCGCCGCCGGTGAACGCGATCAGTGCGGCCAGGATCGCCAGTTCGGCGATCAGCATGATGATCTCGGCGATGATCTCCCACTTGGACGCCTGGATGTTCTGCGAGTAGTCCACCTGGCCGTTGGCCAGTTCGTCGAGCTGGAACAGCAGCTGCTGGACGGGGTCGGTGCCGCCCGGTTCGTCGGTGAGCATCCGCACACTCTCGATGTACGGACGCGCCACCTCGGGCGGCAACGCCGCCTCCACCATCTGGATCGTCTCGCGCGAGGCCGCGCGCAGATCCATCAGGCCCCTCTGGAGGGCCAGGTAGAGCTCACGACTTTCCCACGCCAGATTCTCCCTGGCCTGCAGGGGCATCTCACCCAGCAGGATCCAGAGCATCGTCCGGACGTCCGGCGGAAAGTCGATCTCCTCCACTCAGCGTCTCACCTGCCCACCGACGCAGTGAAGTGCCTCGTCCGTCTTCCGACCGTGAGACCGGATCCGATCGACGGCGTCGGTGCGGGTGCTCTCGACGTGCTCCAGATCGGTGAGTGCCGCCGGGACCAGCGTGTGCAGTGCCCCGTACAGCCCCTGGGTGACATCGGCGCACAGGGCCTCTTGTCCGCCCAGCACTTCGGACGCACCTGCCGGGCGAAGTCGTCCGCCCAGCCTGTCCACGCCCTTGGTCAGCGGAGCCCGCACCGTCCGCAGCTCCGCCTCGGCACTCCGGGCGGACACGGCCACGCGCTCTTCGCCCGGCGCCACAGAGGCCGACAGGACCGAGAGTTCAACGGAGCCCGCGCCAACGGCGGGCGTGACAGGGATCGTCACCTCTGCCGTCACAAGGGCGGCGAGAACTGCCGTCGATCCCGTTCCGGCCAATGCACGCGGGCAGCAAGCTCGTCGCATAGTGCACACGCTAGGTACGTCAGATGACGCCGGGGCGACACGCACAGCACGGCGCCGCAACCACCAGTGCCGCGGTGGACATCCGCCGTTCCCCCGGGCTTCACCCAGCCCGAGCCGAGCCCTCCCGTACCGCCCCGGGCGTCCGCGAGAACCGGGTCACTCTCTGTCACCCTGAGGTGAGACATCCCGCTCTGTCGGGTTAGCCTGAGAGGGACACGACAAGAGAATCACCTCTTAGACGGCGTGTCATTTGGCGTGCTGAGTAGTGTTCGGGCGTGACGATCGTGGAGCGTCTGGTCCCGGACGGGTTGTGGGAGTTGTTCCACCGAGTGGTGCCAGTGGCGCCTGTGCGACCGAAAGGTGGTGGACGGCGGCGCTACGGCGACCGGGAGGTACTGGCTGCCGTCCTGTTCGTGGCTACCTCCGGCTGCACCTGGCGGCAGACCCCCGAGGTGTTCGGTCCGTCGTGGTCGACGGTGTACCGGCGTTTCACGGAGTGGAGCCAGGCCCGGGTGTGGGCCAAGCTCCACCGCCTGGTGCTGGACGAGCCGGGTGCCCGCGGGGACTTGGACTGGTCGCGGTGCGCGATCGATTCGGTGAACATGCGGGCCCTGAAAAAGGGGACCTGACGGGTCGCAATCCTGTAGATCGGGGCAAGTTCGGCTCGAAGATCCGCTTGATCACCGACCGGACCGGTCTGCCCCTTTCCGTCGGCATCTCCGGCGCCAGTCTCCACGACAGCCAGGCACTTGAGCCGCTCGTGCGCGGGATACCGCCGATCCGATCCCGCCGTGGCCCGCGTCGACGACGACCGGCCAAACTCTATGCGGACAAGGCCTACGACAACCGCCACTTGCGGCAATGGCTCCGTTCCCGGCACATCACACCCCGCATCGCCCGTAAAGGCATCGAGTCCTCCGAGCGGCTCGGGCGCCACCGCTGGACGATCGAGCGAACGATGTCCTGGCTTGCAGGATGCCGCCGTCCGCACCGTCGCTACGAGCGCAAGGCCGACCACTTCCTCGCCTTCGCAGGCATCGCCGCTACCCTCATCTGCTACCGGCGACTCGCCAGATAGCAATACCCTTCGGCACTCCAGGTCAGCGCCACTCGGGCGGAATGTTGGCGAGCTGCGTCAGCAGGTCCCAGTCAGCTGAACGGAACTTCGGGTCGTGCCATTGGGCGCCGCTGGCGACCCAGTATCCACGCAGCTCGCGGACCTGCGACACGTTGTCATCGCCGATGCCGGATTCGTTGTAGCAGCAGGGGCAGATGACGTACTTCGGTACGCCGTACTCGTTGAACAGCGCTTTGCCATCGTCGTACCCGCAGATCCGGCAGGCGGTCTCTGTCTTGTCGTCCATGCTGATCTCGGCCAGAGCCTACCGATCGACGCCAAATGACACGACGTCTAAGGGGTTCGTCCGCAAGTCGGTCAAGGAGGTCGCGGATCTCCAGCTGGAGGCGCAGAGCATCGCGGCAGTCCTTCGGGACGGGCACGCTGAGCTGGAGCACGTGCAGCGGGCCGCCAGGCCCCGGGCCGGGCCGGGCCGTCAGGCCCCTGCCCCCATCGTGCTTCGCTGCTCGCCAGAACCGGCAGCCGCCTGGTCAGTCCAGCTCGTCAGTGGAGTAGAGGTTGTCCAGGGAGCTGGCCGACAGAGAGCTCGTGCCCACCGTGAGGACATAGGTGGGGCTGAGGGGGATGGGCAGACTGGACTTGGCGTCCGCGGCCACGGTCCGACCCCGTCAGACCAGGCAAAACTCGTTACCTTCCGGGTCTGCCATCACCACGTGATCCGGTCTGCCCTGCAACTCGTCCTCGCGCATCACGCTCGCGCCCGCAGCGGTCAACCGCTCCACCGCCACGACCACGCGCGGCCAGCGCACCTCCCACGGGGTCTCACGGCCCCCGCCAACTTGCACGTCGATATGCAGCCGGTTCTTCGCCACCTTCGGCTCCGGCACCTTCAGGAAGGACAAGGTGGGGCCCACGCCGTCCGGATCTGAGAGGTACGCCCCGTCATCCCACTCGTCCTCCGGAACCTCATGATGCGAGAACCACTCCTCCCAGCTCCCGAACCCTGCGGGCGCGGACTTCTCCTCGTAGCCCAACGCCAGCGCCCAGAACGCGGCCAACTTCCCCGGGCACGCGCAGTCGATCGTCAAGCTCCACTTGGCCGCCATGAGCCCTCCCCAGTCGGATGAGCGGACTGTACCGCGCACCTCCGACACCTCCTGCCCGCTACCTCAAGCGTGCGCCGCGGCTTGACGAACGGCACAAGGAATCAGTGCAACAAGACGTAGAGGGGGTCACTTGACCGGGACGCAGGCCTTCGTGGTCGCCCCCGGAACTCCACGCACACCTTCGAGCCACGCCGCTACTTCGGGCCGGTGTGACCGTCCCGGCCCCAGAACGTCTCCAGTGGTGGAAGGCGTCTGGTCTCGGCGGATGGCCGGATTCATCGCGTCCCAGATCTCGAGTTACTGATCGTTTCACAATGAAGCGCCGTAGTCAGACGTTGGCTGCAGGCTCGGACGTGGCCTCCGCCGCTCTCGGTGAAAACATGTCCGAGCCTGCCGTCTCGGAAGAGTCGGCCAGGAGCGAGCGCGTCGTGGAGGTGGTGGCCAGAGCACCGCCGCGGTCAACCCCGACCGTCATGCTGATGCGCTCACATGCCGATCGCCAACGCAGCCCCA
This sequence comes from Streptomyces globisporus, assembly GCA_014649555.1. GTDB lineage: Bacteria > Actinomycetota > Actinomycetes > Streptomycetales > Streptomycetaceae > Streptomyces > Streptomyces globisporus. Next base: position 3,738 of record BMTG01000003.1, read on the forward strand.
ATCAGGGCGATTCCCAGCCCTCCGTACAAAAGGGCTGCCACCTTGTGTGCGAACAGGGGCATGGTGTCCGGCAGATACATGCGGGTCGGCTCTCGCGGGTCGAGCTCCACCTTCACGGCCTGGCCGACTGAGATCCGCAATTTCTTCCCGTAGAGCGAGCCTTTTATTACGCGCCCTTCGTGCACGACCGGCCCCATATGATAGCGCGTCTCATCCGAGGAGAACCGGCCCGGCCCGTACCCGGAACACGGGACCTCCAGAGAGATCCGCCGCTGCCGACTCCGCACGTCGGACACCGACAGCGCTACCGCCCACACGACAGCCCCGGCTGCCAGAACAAGAACCACGAGCACGTTCGCCCACCCCAGTCTCAGAAACGAGCAAGTAGCAAGAAATCGGGCTTCAGATCACGGCGCGCTGCAGAATCCCTGCTGTCCGCTCACACTCATCAAGCGAGTTCGCTGGTGAACAGACCCGCCGGTCGGGCTTCTTCCGCCACGATCTCGACGTGATCAGAGATCTCGTGCCCGACGATTTGTGGGCCCGCATCGCTCCGATTCTGCCACCCCCTCCGCAGCGGCGGAATCAACATCCGGGACGACGCCGGACAGACGACCGGACCGCCCTGGCAGGCATCCTCTTCGTCCTGCGCACGGGTGCAGCCTGGCGTGATGTACCTCGTAAGGAGATAGGTTGCTCGGGGGTCACAGCCTGGCGTCGTCCACGGGACTGGACCGAGGCCGGCGTCTGGCCACGCCTGCATGCTGCGATCCTCGCCGAGCTGCGAAAGGCGGTGCTGCGTTCGCTCCGTGGCGTGAGGCCCTTGAGGACTTGGGTGAAGATGTCCTCTTCGAGGCCGCCGCCGCCGGACTGCTGGAGATGGACGACTGTGCCATCGACGGCTCACACGTCCGCAGTCTGAAAGGGCGAGCTCACACCGGACCATCGCCGATCGACAGGGGCCGCCCAGGAAGCAAACACCACATCGTCGTCGACCGGAGGGGCACACCTCTCGCAGTGTCACTCACCGGTGGCAACCGACACGATGTCACTCAGCTCATCCCGCTCATCGATGCCATCCCACGCATTCGTGGACTACGCGGACGGCCGCGCCATCGCCCGCAACGGCTGTACGCCGACCGCGGCTACGACTTCGACAAGTACCGGAGACTTCTCCGGCGCCGAGGCATAGCGCCCAAAATCGCCCGCCGCGGTGCCCCTCACGGCTCCGGCTTGGGCAAGACCCGCTGGGTTGTCGAGCGCACCTTCGCCTGGCTCCACCAGTTCAAGAGACTCCGGATCCGCTACGAGGTGCGTGCTGATCTCCACCTCGGACTATTACAATTCGCCTGCGGCATCACCTGTCTTCGGAACCTCCGCTGGCAGTACACGCACGGCGTCGCCGAGCCGGAACTCGTGGACCCCGACACCTGGGCCACGGACCACCGCGAGATCTCACGCCCCGGGCTCGACCGGATCCAGCTCGACCTTTTCCGCGACTACGCCACCAATCCGCCGCTGTATCCCCGGCTGCACGAGTACTTCCGCACCCGCCAGGTCCCGCTGCTGGCGATCTGGGGAGCAAAGGACGAGATCTTCGGTCCCGACGGAGCCCGGGCGTTCGCGAAGGACCTGGAGAACGCCCAGATCCAGCTGATACCGGACGGGGGCCATTTCCTCCTGGAGAGCCACCTCGACACCGTGGCCGACGCGATGCGCACCTTCCTCGGACAGCACCTGTCACCGCGAGCATGAGCGCACGCACTCCGTGGAAGGCGGCCGCCGGCCCGTCGCACCGTCGGTCAGATCCCTGACCGATCCCCAAGGGGACGACCCTTGCCGACCGGATCCCGGCGAACCAGGGAGAGGGCGGGATCGTCTAGCTGAGCAAGCAGGGGAGTGGGTGTCGAGGCGTGCCTGCTGTCCGTCTCCGACGCCGAGATCTTCGTTCGGCGCGGTACCCACGGTTGTTCCGCCGTGTCGTGATCGAGGCGCTGGACCCGGCCCCCGCTCAGGCCACCAAGAGCGCGGCAGCCATGGAACGCATCGTGACAGAGGCGAGGGTGTCATGGGAGCAGGTGCACAACGCGGGTGCGGCATGGCCACGCGGAGCGTCTGCCGCCGGACGGCAACGCGAGGCCACGGCATCCGCGTCGGCATCGAAGTCCCGGCCCGTCTGCCGGACGGTCGTCCCGCGGCGGGCAACCTGGGCCTGTTCCACGCCGCATGCGACCTGCTCCGAAGAACCGGGGACGCAGCGTGCCCGGTTCAGCCTTCGCTCGCCCGGGTCGCCACGAGGAGGGATGTCCTGCGCCCTGCAGGCCAGGACATCGCCTTCAGCCAACCGGCTCTCGCAAACTCTCCCCGGGAGCGGGGCGCCTTCTCGCCCACGCCGAGGTTCGATCGCCAGGGGGTCGACCGCCTCGCCAGAAGCGCCCTAGTCAGGAAGAACGTGCGCCGCTGGAACAGGCCGCTGTCCGGGCTGGGCGGGTCGAGGCGGGCATCCTGGAACACCGCCGAACTTACTGGGGCATCTGCCACGGGTGGACGCACGTAACGAGCTCGGGGTGGTAGAGCGTGCCCGGGCCGCATTGGAAGTCGAAGCGCGTGAACTCGCCACCCTCGAAGCTCACACAGCGGTAGAAACGAGACTGATCGTCCGGGTTGGGGAAGAAGCCTTCTTCCGTGCAAGCCGGAGGTTCGTCGGCGGCTTGAGCCGGGGCGGAGTATGCGAGGCCGGCAAGGGCGAGCAGCAAGGCGGCCGCAAAGTGATGCGTACGGGTCATGCCGTGCAAACGATCTCCGCAACCCTGGGTTGCGCCCCGGACGAGTGAGGCGGACTGGAATTGGCAAGCTCGTTCCGAATCGCATACCGGCCAGAAGGCGAACGAGCTCCAGGTCTATGACCGTCCGCTGTTTGCCAGCCTCGATGCCCTGGGTGCGAGCCCCCTGGGGGCGGCCCGCATGGGCTGCGGAGGATGATCGTGGGTTTGTCTTCGGACAGGCCTGAGATCTGGCCCTCTCGCTTCGCGTGCAGTTCGGGGGTGCAGGTGAGCAGGCAGGGGCCGACGGGGAGGGCGGCGGGGCGAACGAATCGGAAGGCATTACTCCGCTTACGTAAGATCGTTTCCTGCCCGTGAACACAGAACTGAAGGTCTTCCGTTTCCGGCGTCTGCTCGGTGCTGCCGTTGCCGTCGCGACCGTCGCCACCACGGGTGCCTTCACCGCTCCGCAAACTCCTGCCGCTGCCTCGCAGACGGTGACGTTCGACCAGCCCGGCGAGCAGGCCTGGACAGTGCCTGCCGGGGTCGAGCGGATCACGGTCAGTGTGTGGGGGGCCGGGAGCGGCGGGTCGGGCGGCACGGGGAACACCGAGGCGCTGCGGATCATCCTCTACCAGGTCTTCGACCACCTCCCCGCCCCGCCGGTGCTGAACGGCTTTCCCGCCCTGTGGGCGACCGGCCGGGCCTTCGCCGGCCCCGTCATCGGAGCGATCACCGTGGCCTCCCTGCCGGAGGCGTTCCGCCGGCGGGCCGGCCTGCCCGAGATCGCCGGCGTCGAGAGCCTCATGCAGGGCGCCTACCTGGCGGCCGGTCTGACCCGGTTCCTCCCCGAGGGCTGGATCCGGGCCGAGAACATCACCGAGCTGCTGTCGCTGTCCCCGGACAGCGATGACCCCCGCGCGAGGACGGTCGCCGCTCTGCGGGATCAGATGAAGCGGGCCGGCACCCTCATCCGCCTCATCACCCCACTGCCCCCGGAACACGAACCGGCGGCCGCGGACAGCAGCGCGCAGCGCAGCACGCACGAGTATTTCGCCGACGTCCTCGACCAGACCGGGGACGGATATGTCACCTGGGCTGACCTCGCCGCCATGGCCCGGGAACTGTCCGGCCGCCTGGACCTGGACGAGCCCGAGGAGACCCGGCTCTACAACGCCTACGCCAACTGGTGGCGCGAACTCCAGGCCGCCCTCGACACCGACGGAGACGGCCGCGTCAGCGCCGCCGAGTACGCAGCCGCCGTCCCCTCTCTGGCCGGTCCCGCACTGATCCGCGTCGCCGAAGTCCTCTTCGACGCCACCGACAAAGACGGCGACCAGACCATCGACGCGGACGAATACCGGCCCTGTTCCGCACCGCGTTCCACCGCGACACCACCAGCACCGGGGCGACGTACGGCCGCAGCGCGTTCCTCAACGACTTCCTGTCCTTCATGTCCGGACGTCAGCGCACCACCCCGTACGACCCTCTGCTAGCCGAAGCCTGACCGCCTGGGCATCGGCGGGACACCGACCTGAAGCGCGCCGCCCGCCTGTGGGCCAACATCTGCACGCACGGTGGCCGGCGCAGCCCGCGAGATCGTGGGGCTGAGAACGTATCGGCCAAGGCCGCGCCCCGCACGCCGCCGCCCACCCGAACGGCCGGCCCCAGACCTCCCCTCGGGCCGGTTGTCGGCGTACAGGTGAACGTAAAGTCCGTACGCCGACAGTTCCCCGAACGAGCGTCACACGACCCATTGAACAGCCCCTAAGCCCCACCGCCCGGTGTGCCACCGCCTGCACCTGGACAGTGGTCCTAGCTGGCCCGCCTCCCGCCTCGGATACCGTGTTCCTCGACGGGGTGCCATACGGGATGTGACGCCCCCCACCGGAGGTAGTCAGCGTATGAGTTCAAAGCGCAGCAAGAATCCAGCCCTGCCCGTACTCGACGACGCATTCCGACTCGCGTCGGTCAAGGACGCCGAAGAGTCCACCCGTGACGTGGCCGCACGGCTGGCCACCACCGAGCTGCGCCGCGCTTCCCACCCGGGCCGGGTCACCTGGGATCCCACCGACCAGGCCGAGCCCGTGCCGGTCCCGCCGACCGTGGTCGACGGTGACGGGGACCTGTGGCTGCGGGACCGGGGCACTGGCACCTGGACCATGCCCGAGTTCAACCCCAAGGATTTCCCGGCCCGCTGTGGCGAGGTTCTGACGTGGAACCAGCTTGCCTGCGAGTTCGGCCCGCTGACCGGACTGGCCGACGACCGCCGCATCGGCAGCGGCCGACGGCGCTGACCGCGCGCAGACCTCTGGGACGACCGCGCCCCTGAACGCGTGTTACGCGTAGCTCAAGGCTCCAGCTCACCGCCGAGCTCGACGGTGGCGGCGAGCAGGCGAGTGTCGTGGAGGCGCGCGAGCGCCGCGAGCAGCGCGGTGCGCGGCCTGATGCCGCCCGATGTCCTCGGTGCGGCCGACGTCGGTGGACCAGCCGGGTAGCGCTCGGCCTTCAGTTGCCGTGGTGAGCGCAGCCCAGCTCACCGATCGACTGCTGCCAGTCAGCCAACCGCCCGAGCAAGCCGCGCACCAGCTCGTCCACGACGGCCGCCGCGCCGCCGCCGAAAACCCGCGCTTCGGCGGCGGCCTCGAAGAGGACATCTTCACCCAAGTCCTCGAGGGCCTCACGCCACGGAGCGACTGCAGCACCGAAAACGGCCAGGGCGCCAACGCCTGGCGTTCTTCTTCAGATCCTGGGACTAGTTCTTCGGGGCGGTGAGTGACCCGTCGGAGTCCTTCGCGAAGCGGACCGCTGCCCCGGTGGCCTCGTACCCCTCGACAGCTGTATCGGACGGCGGAACTACCCGAGCATGCCCGTTGATCATGCTGCCGCACCGAGGAATTCCAAGATCCCCTACAGAGTCAAGCTCAGCCGGTGTGAGCCAAGAGGGCGGCCAGGAGCTGGGTGCGGGAGCGGACGCGGAGTTTCCGGTAGATCCGGCTGAGCATGCTCTCGACCGTCTTGACGGATATGTACATCTGCTGTGCCGCCTGCTGGTTGGTCGCGCCCCGGCTGACGAGATCCGCCAGGCGCGCCTCGGAGTCGGTCAGTCCGGCCCTTCCCTCTTCCCGGCTGCGGGAGCGTCCCTGCCCGTCGAGGCGGTCGAGGTGTTCCTGGACGGTGGCGAGCATGGGCTGGGCGCGGGCCAGGAGGTAAAGATCCCTGGCGTCCTGGAACGCGGTGCGTGCGGCTGCCTGGCGTCGATGGGCGCGCTGGATCCGGCCGCGTGCCAGGTGCGTGCGGGCTTCTTCGAGCGGCAGCCCGTCTCGTCGGAACACCTCGGCCGCGGCGTGCAGAAGCTCCACAGCACGGTCCGTCTCGCCCGCACGGTCCAGGAGCAGCGCCCGGGCGCGTGTCCAGCCGGCACCGGTGGCGCTGTCCTGGCGTGCTGTTGCTGGGAACGTCAGGATCATGTTCTGCGCCGACGTGAGCTCTCCTGCTGCGACGAGAGCCTCGATCGCGTCGGGCTGCCAGCGGAATACCGACGGGTCTGCGGGCCGGCGGCTGTCCTCGGTTCGGTCGAGCAGTGCGAAGGCCGTGACCGCTCCGTTGATGTCGCCGGTGTGGAGCCGGACCGCTCCTGCCATCCACAGGTTCCGGTTCCGGTGCAGTACATCGCCCTCTTCGCGTGCGGCGCGTTCCCCGTAGGCCGCGTAGCGCAGTGCCGCGGCGAACGAGCCGCCCGCGCTCTGGGCCAGGGCAGCTGTGTAGCAGGCCGGGCCGAGAGAGAGGCCGGCGGCGACGGAGGCGTCCAGTGCTTTGCCGGCCCAGGCGAGGGCCTTGGCACACGCACCGCTGCGGACCTCGACCTCCGCCAGACTGCGCCAGATGTCGACGAGGTCTTCCTCCTGCCCGTGCTGTTCGGCCACTGCCAGAAGCACGGTCAGGCGGGACCTGGCCTCCGCCAGACGGTCGTCGAAGATCGCGTGGCGGGCGGCCAGGTACTGGGGACTGTTGGCGATCCCGTCGGCCTCGGCGGCCACGTCCAGCGCGAGCGCACGGTCCAGGGTGGCTCTGCTGTCCCCCTCGTTCAGGACACGCTCCATCCGTGCCCGCATGGTCAGGGAGGCCGCCTCCAGGGCGGGCCGCCCGGCACTGCGGGCGAGTTCCGCCGCTTTCCTGGCCGCCCCCAGTGCCTCGTGCGGGTCGCTGTTGGAGACGTTCGCCCTGATCGCGGCCCGCAGTTCCACCGCGGCCAGCGACTGCGGGTCGCTGGAGGCAAGCCGGCGGCAACGCTCAAGGAGACCGGCGACCCCGGCCAAGGCCTGGCTGTGGGAGTCGACCACAGCCAGCAGCGCGGCCACATGCTCGGCGGGTGCCGGCCGGGACGCGGCGACGGCGTTCGCTGCCCGCCGTGCGAGATTGCTGTCACCAGCCGCAGCCGCCTCCCTGGCCGCGGTCAGGAAGCGGCTCAGTCTCAGAGCGGGGCGGTTCACCGGCGTCAGCTCCGCGGCCAGCACGAACAGCTCGGCGGACAGAGCTCGTTCGCCGTCGGCCCGGGCGCGCCCGGCGGCTTCCGCGGTGTCCTCGGCCAGGCACTGGTCGGTGGCCTCGGGGCGGCTCAGCGCGCGATGCCGGACGGCGTGCACCGGATCCGCCTCGGCGTACGCCAGCGATCGGTGCGCGTCGGTCCGCTCCTGCTGTCCGGCGCTCCCGACCACACCGTCGGCCAGGGCACGCGGGACCCAGTAGCGGCGGCAGGTCCGCCACCGGCACCAGGGGTCCGAGCCGTAGCCCAGGAGACCCGGGCCTGTCCCGCACGCCCATGCGGCGCGGTCTGCCACAGACCCTGTCCCCGCGTACGGACACACCCACGGGCCTGATTACCAGGGGGAGACCGGGGAACTCCGTCGGGCAGGTCGGGACGGCGACGCTCCCCCGGGGGGGGCGGCCCCGGCCCAGGGCCCCCGGTGCAGACCCGTCGGCGGGGGGCCCGGCCCCCACCTCGGATCAGAGCTGCGGAAGGCCGCCCTGCTCACACACCAGCAAGGCGACCTCGCGGAGCTTGACGTTGTTGTCCTGCGAGTAGCGGCGCAGGGTGTTGAAGGCCTGGTTCTCGGGGATGTTGTGGCGGGCCATGAGAATGCCCATCGCCTGCCCGATCTGGTGGCGGGTGGCCAGGGCCTGTTCCATCTGGGCGTGGGTGCGGGCAGCGGACAGGGCGACCGCGGCGTGGGAAGCGAGGATCACTCCGGCCCGCTCACTCTCCTCGGTGAAGGCTCCGGGCCGGCGGGAGTAGAAGTTCAGCGCGCCGAAGTCCTCGTCCTCGGTGTACAGCAGGAAGCCCATCATGCTGCCCACCCCCCACTTCCGGGCCTCGGCCACGAAGTCGGCCCACCGTGGCTCCGCCTCGGTGAAGTCCGCCATCCTCAACACCCGCTCCCCCGTCGAAGGGTGGGCAGCGTCGAAGCACGGCCCCTGACCCAGCTTGCGCTGGAGCTGGTCCAGTTCCGCCACCCACGGCTCCGTCGGCGCCAGCGACACGGATTTTGCGCTCAGCACGAGGATCCCCGCCGCGTCGCACCCCGCCACGAGCTCGGCAGCCGACTCGGTGATGCGCCCCAGCGTGGCGTCCACCGAAGGCTGCTCCAGCAGATCATGCGCCATGTCGCCTATCTGTTCCGCGAACCCCTGCCAGTCCATGCCTTTCACTCCTCTGCTCCGGCACTTCTGACAAGGGATATCTTGCCCGGCAACAGATCCTCCTAGCACCTTGCTGGACAAGATCACACGCGTCACGGCCGGGTCAGCACCCTGTCCGGGCGACACACTGCACACGGCTGCGCCCCGTCGGCCAGCTCGCGCGAGCGCGCTCCGCACTGACCGGCACCAGCGACCGGCCCCCGGCCCAGCAGTCACCCCGGTGGCCCTCCGTGGCGGGGACCCCGATACCGGCCTCCGCCAGGCCCCAGTCGGGTGTACCGGCGGCGGGATGCGCGGGCGCGTTCGGGCCGGTCGCTACCGGCGGCGCGGAGCGGCGGCCCGCCCTTCCGCATCAGGCCCGAGCTCGCGCTCACGCGTGCGGATCCGGTCGATGCGCTCCCGGGTCGCGGAGATCGACATTCCCAGGGCCAGCGCGATTTCCCAGTCGGAAGCCCTCGCCCGCATCGCCCGCTGCACGCCGTACCAGCGGGCCTCGTGGTAGACGGCCGAGCCGGCCCTGATCAGGTCCAGCGCTTCGCGGGCGCTCTCGCCCCCGGGGGGTGTGCCTCCGCCGCGCGCACACGTAGAACCGGCGGGCCGCGTCATCGAGTGCCCGCTGCCCGAGACACGGGTCATCACGTCTGCGCGCCTACTGCCGGTCACCCCTCCACCGTACGACCGCTACCCAACGCCCCGCCCGGCCAGCAACAGCGGACCACCGCGTCCCGCACGGCACCCACCGCCGCACCGGCGGCGGGATCAGCGAACCCGGGCGGGCCACGGCCGAGTCAGCACCCTGTCCGGGCGGCACACCACGCACGGCTGCGCACCGTCGGCCAGCTCGGCGCGGGCACGCTCCGCGCTGACCGGCACCAGCGACCGGCCCCGGGCCCAGCAGTCGCCCCGGTGGATCTCCGTGGTGGGGACTCCGATACCGGCCTCCGCCAGGCCCCAGTCCGGCGTACGGGCACGGCCCGGCCCGGCGGCGGGCGACGCAGGCTCGGCCGTGGGCAGCGGGGGCTGCTGGGGCTGCGCCTGCTGCTGCCGCTCGACGGCCGCGATCCGCTCACGGATACGCGTCAGGTAGTGGGCCGCCCAGGTCTCCAGTGTCCGCAGCCGGACCAGGTCAGGGGGCAGGTCGTCGTCCATACCCGTCCGCTCCCGCGCCGGGTCCCCGGCTCCGCAGCCCCGGCCGCCGCGCGGGCGGCTCCTCGACCAGGACGCACGTACTCCAGTCCCGGCCGGTCCGAACGATCAGCCCCCGCGCTTCGAGCCGGCCGAGCTGATGGGCAACCGAGCTGGTGCTGGAGAGACCAACCCGGGCCCCGATCTCCCGCACCGTGGGCCCGTGCCCGCGCTCCGCGAGCGACGACCGGATCACCGCCAGGACGGCTTCCTGCCTGGCGGTGAGAGGGCGGGGCTCCCGCCTCACGCCGCATCCGTCCTCCGGTCCCCGGCCGTCATACGGCGCAGCTCCACCCGCGCCGCAGGCGACCACCCGGCCGGAGTCGACCAGAACGGGTGCCACTCGATCCGGACCGAGAGCAAGAGCAGACGGCGGCGCAGCTCGGTGGCGTGACGCGGGCGGGGTACGGCGAGGGCGCGGTAGGTGGCGTGCCACTCCTGCTGGGCTGCGATCAGGTCGTCGGGGAAGGGGAAGCGATCCATCCACTAATTAGATCGCATGTTCGAATTCTGGGGCCAGTCGAATCCGACCGGCCCCGGCCGCCGGGGTGTCCTGTCACATCGAAGGTTGAGTGTTCTCACTGGACCTTGGTGACCGGCAGGTTCGTCTCACCGAAGGTTGAGTGCGAATGCTGCCGAGGTGGCGGGGCGGGAGTGGTGACGGATCTGGGGCGTGGTTCAGGCCACCGTTTCGCTTGCCTCACCGCCGCGTTCGGACCGGATCATGGGCGCGGTCTCAGATGGTGACTTGTGGCTGCTTCGGGGTGAGGTAGTGGACCGTGGTGGCTCCGGCGTGCGGGACGAGCAGGCCGCCCAGTTCTTCTGCGGCGGCTTCGAGGAGTTGGCAGTCACGGGTGGCGTTGAGGGTTTCGAGGACGAAGGCGACGTGGGCGGAGTCTTCGGTGACGCGGGTGCGGTGGGCGTCGCGGTGGTTCCAGTGCCGGGTGAGGACGTCGGTGGTGTCGGTGTAGATGATCTCGCCGGGTTTGGGGTTCTCGACGGTGTCGGGTTCGCCGAGCGGGGTGAAGGTCTCGGTGCCTTCTGCGTAGCGGATCTCGACGTCGCCGGTGACGTGGTCGAGGTCGAAGGCTCCGGCGGGCAGGCCGTGACGGACGGAGATGGCGTTGTAGGAGTCGACGGCGGGGTTGATCCGGGGCAGGTTGCCCCTCTTCGTCATGCGGCGGCCCAGGGCGTCGACGCTGGGGCGGATGCGGCGGGGGTTGGTGCCGAAGGAGCGGTAGGCGGTGTGCCACGCCTCGATGCGCGGGTCGCTCTCGTCGGCGGGGGCCCAGGTGCCGTCGGCGAGATCCTGCTCCAGGCCTTCCAGGGCGGTGGTGGTGTGGGGCCAGGGCTCGCGGCCGCGCAGACCGGTGGCGGTGACGACGGCGATCAGGGTGTCGGGGAAGGCTTCGGCGACGGCGGGGCTGATGCAGAAAGTGGTCATGGTGTACGGCTCCGTTCCGGGAGGCGAGCAAAGGGGCGGGGTCAGGACTTCCAGGTACCGACGCGGTCCAGGCGGCGGAGCTGCTGGGCGGCGGTGGGTGCGTCCAGGGCGGTGCCCCGTTCGGTGAGCCGGCGGGCGGTGTCGGTGCGCTGCTCGACGGGCTTGTGGTCGTCGTACTTGAACTTCGCCCGGACCTCGGTGACATCGAGGCGCAGGCCGCGGATACCAGGCAGCATTCGCCCGTAGGGCGGCTGGTCGGGATCGATGGGGGCGTGGTCGCCGTCGGGCTGGAAGTGGGCCATCTGGCGGCGCAGCAGCTCGGCCTTGGCCGCCGGGTCGTCGACGATGGTGGCCTGGCAGGTGAACTGGGCGGCGGCGTAGTAGCTGGTGGGGACGCCGTCAGTGGGCTCGGTGCCGGGCTTGGCGCGCCAGGGTCCGGGGATGAAGGCGTAGTCGCCGGTGACGGTGAAGGTGACGTTCGGGTCGGTCTCGATCGCCTTCCAGACGGGGTTGGGACGAGCCAGATGCACGAGTAGGGCCGTGTCGTCGACGGCGAAGTGGGTGGGCACGACGACCGGGGCATGTCCGGGCGGGCCGTTGACGCCGAGGATGCCGAAGTCGTGTCCGTCGGCGATCCAGGTCTGCCATTCGGCGTCGTCGAGGGCGGCGTCCCAGGGCTGGATGAACATGCCGGGCTCCTTCCGTGGAGGGTGGTGATTCAGGTGAGGGCGAGGAGGCTGACGGCGACGGCGGCGGTGCCCAGACCGATCAGCTGGCCGCGGTAGATGCGTTCGGAAAGGACGCTGCGGGCGAGCAGGACGGTCCCGGCCGGGTACAGGGCGGTGATCACCGCGACGACGGCCAGGTCACCGCTGCGGGCGGCGAGCAGGAACAGCAGGTTGGCCACCGAGTCCAGCACACCGGCCGCCGCCGAAATCCCGTACGCGGGCTTCTCAGCGCCCAGCCGCCGGAACATCAACCCGGCGCGGCGGCCAGGGTGACGGCGGAGGACACCGTACGGCCGACGATCAGCGGTCCCACCCCACTGTCGGACGGCGCCTGGTGCAGGAAAACCAGCTGCAGGGCGATCGCGGCCCCGGCACCGAAAGCCAGCAGCAGCGCGGTCCGCGAGGGACGGGCCGCCTTCGCGCCGCGCCCGGCGCTGACCAGCACCACGGCCGCGAGCGCCAGCGGCAGGCCGAGCAGCCCGGCCGGCCCCAGATGCTCGCCCTGCACCAGACCGACGCCGACCGGCAGCATCGCCGACACCAGTGCGGTGATCGGGGACAGCACGTTCATCGGGCCGATTGCGAGGGTCTTGTAGAGCAGGGCGAACGCGGCGGCCGACGCCACGCCGGACGCGGCGCCCCAGGCGATGGTGGCCGGGGCGAAGGAGGCACCGAGCACGGGCCACAGCAGCAGCTCGAGGGCCAGCGAAGCCGGGGCCGCGATCATCACCGTGCGCAGGACATGGGCTTTGCGGGCACCCAGACCGCCGAGGAAATCGGCGCATCCATAGGCCAGAGAACTGCCCAGGGCCAGCAGCAGAGCGAACACAGGTAGTACATCCCCTACTATCAATGGAACGACTACACCGTACAACGCACCGACCGGGGATCGTCAACCAAACGACCGCACGGTCCAGCGTGCCGACCTGCTGCCGGAGGAGACCAGCCCGTGGCCGAGACCGAAGAAGCGCTGCGGACCCTTGCGCACAACGCTCGCGCGGCCCGCAACCGCGCCGGACTCTCCCTGGACGAACTCGGCCGCCGGGCCAAGGTCAGCAAGGGGGCCCTCGTCGCCCTGGAGAAAGCGCAGGGCAACCCGAACTTCGCCACCCTGGTCCGACTCGCCGACACCCTCGGCGTCTCGGTGTCCGCACTCATGGAGGCCCCGGCCCAGAGCCGAGTCCGGGTCGTGTCCGCCGACACGGTCATGCCCCTGTGGGCGGGGGAAAAGGGCAGCGAAGCCCGGCTTATGCTGACCACCTCGGGACCAACCCCGGTCGAGGTCTGGCGCTGGAAACTGGAGCCCGGCGAGGAATACCCCAGCCACCCCCACCAAGCCGGCGTCGTGGAAACCCTCAGCGTCACCGCCGGACAGATGATCCTCATCGCCGACGGCGTCGAGCACCCCGTCGAGACCGGACGGACCGCTACGTTCGACGGCGACGTCCCCCACACCTACCGCGGTGCGGGCACCGAAACCTGCCATCTGATCATGACCGTCCACATCCCGCCCGGACCCGCTCAAGGACCGTCCGCCTGAGCCATAATTCCCCCTCCACGGACCGCGGCAGGAGCAAGCGCCACCTCCTGAGCATCAAGGTCCACCGGCGTTGCGTGACCGGCAGCACTCAAAGTTCAGTGAGATCGGTCAAGGTTCAGTGAGACGGGACACGGGGATCACTGTCCTGTGTCACTGAAACTTGAGCGCGTGCCATCGAACCTTGATGGACACGCGTTTGTGTCACCGAAGATTGATCGCGCTGGTCAGAGGCCCGTACCGGGGCTGCCTTCTCGAGGGCCTCCGGTGCGGGCCGAGCGGATAGAGATGATCTGCACGCCGCTGACCTGGCACGATGCCCGCATGGAAACTGGCTTCCCGTGGGGGTCCGCCCCAACCGTCGATCTCAGCCTGTGGCGTGCCGACGCCATCGTGCTGTTCGACTGGCTGATGAGCACCGACCTGAACGCCGTACCGATCACGCACCCAGCTCAGAAGCAGGCCCTCGCAGACCTGCTGGCGCGCTTGGAGGAGGTGGACATTACCGAGTCGACCGAGGAAGAGATTGCCGCGGCCCAGGAAGAGGTGGCCAAGGACATGGGCTGGTAGGGGCACCGATAGAGATCAATCTTCGGTGACACGCGCTCAAGGGGGCCTTGACCCCGGATCCTGAACACGGGTTATGCGGCTTTTGCCAGCGTAGTTGGTGTGTGGTGGAAAATGTTTTCGAAGGCGATCGGTGATCGTTGTCCGAGGCGGGAGTGTCTGCGTCGGGTGTTGGAGCGGTGGAGCCATCTGAAGGCGTCGAGTCGGGCTTCGCGCTCGGTTGGCCAGTTCTTTCGTCCTTGCAGGGTCTCGCGTTTGAACGTCGCGTTGAAGGACTCTGCGAGTGCGTTGTCCGCGCTGGACCCGACCGCGCTCATGCTTTGCCGAACCCCTGCTGACCTGCAGGCTTCGGCGAAAACCCTGCTCGTGTCCTGAGCTCCGTGGTCGGTGTGCATGATCGATCCGGCGAGGCTGCCGCGGGGGGCAGACCGCTGCGGCCAGGGCGTCGGTCACCAGGTCCGTGCGCATGTGGTCGGCGATAGCCCAGCCGGCCAGACGGCGTGATGCGAGGTCGATGACGGTGTTCCTCCTCCAGCTCACGGACCTTCTTCCGCAAGGCGGCGTTCTCGGCCTCCAACGGCGTCGGCGGCTGAGACGGTTCCTGCGTCCGCCGCCCCCGGGGACGGCTCGCTCCAGCCGCCCTCACCCAGTTCCGCAGCGTCTCCGGGTTGATCCCCAAGTCGGCGGCGACCGACCTGATCGTCGCTTCCGGCCGCGACTCATACAGCGCGACCGCGTCCGCCTTGAACTGCGGCGGACAGTTCTTCATGACCACGAGATGTCCGTTCTCAGATCTTCAGGATCCAGTGTCTCGTGTGTCCAACATCCGGGGTCAAGGCCCCTTGCACCTCCGATCCCGCCACAACGGGAAGCCCTTTCGAGGTCTAATCAGTGACCAACAGTCACGGACCACAGAAGTTGAGCCAGAACCACTACTGGTGAATAAGGCCAGCCGTCGTCTCAGCGACTACCTGCGGTTGCGCGGCAAAAAGGCAGAAGCGGCGTGACGCAGGCGGTAGTCGAGGCCGGGGCGCGTCTTCGCCACGACAGACGGGCAACGCCTCCAGGCCGCCCTACGCGAACGACTACGCAACCTCATGACCGCGCCCCGCTCCGGCGCCGGCCACGAAGTCCACCTCGCCATCACCTGGATCAACAGCCAACCAGCCCTTTCACGGCCTCCCCGAAGAGGCATCCCGGGCAGATCCAGGAGTCGATCGGGAGTGGTTTCGCACCGGGCTGACCCGCAGCGGCCGGTCCGTCCGGCCCAGCCGAACCGAGCCAGGGCGAGCCACCCTCATCTGGGACCTGATGCAGGACATCCCTCCAGCCCCTGTCCGGCTTCCTCCGCGAACGCCTCGGAGGCGAGAGCAGCACCCTGCACACCCCCGAGCGCTGCCCCACCCGCATCGAAGGTTCGACCGCGAAGAGATACACACGCGCCTCGAAGCCGGCACCGACACCGGCAAAGAGGTCGACGACCCCGACCTCCAGCGCTTCCTCTTCCTTGAAGGACAACCACATCACCCATGCCAAGCCCGCTCAGCCTGCGCACACCCGCGTACGCACAGGTCTGAGAGACACCGCTCCGCCCAGCCCCGCACACCGAGCACCGAGCACCGAGCACCCCCGAACACCCGGACACCGCCCAGAAGGACGGAGAAACCCCAGCCCGCAACCACAGCAACAACCCAGAGAAACCAGGCGACGACAGCGGTCCGTGCGTGCCGTTCCGGGCCGGCTGGGGGTTCCGGTGTTCCTGGGTCAGGCATGAAGCAGTGAGGCGTGGATGCGGGCGATGGCCCGCAGCACCTCGTCACGGTTCTTTGCCTGCTGCATCCACGCGGGAAGGCGTGCCACCACGGTCATCTTCCGGCCGTGGTCGTGCCAGGGGATTCCTTCACGCAAGGGTGCCTGCACGAATCGCCTGATCAGGTCCAGATGTTCCAGGTTGTAGGCCCACACCCAGCCGTGCCGGGTCTCGGTCTGCAACCATAGCCGGACGCCGAAGTACGGGTCTCTGTTCGACCCGTGCGGGTCTCGGTGCAGGACCAGACCTCCACGGCGTGATTCCTTCGCCGTCCCGCAGTTCCGGCAGACGAGGCGCCTGGGTGTGAAGAGGTTCTGATCGCGCACTCCGGCCGGGTCTTCCGCGGTCCCGACGTGCGCGGTCCTGTCGCAGTTGGGACAGCGTACGAGAACAGACCCGAGGAAGTCGTATCGTGTGCTGCGCGGGTCCCGGAACCGATGGTGCGGAGAGATCGGACTCATCGGGCCAGTATGCGAGTCAGGTGCCGAAGACTCCCAGGGGTTAAGTCCCGGACTCAGGACTGTTCCCGGACCCCTCCAGCGGGCGGTGCCGGGCAGGTGCGGTCCGTGGTCACCCTGACGGTGTGCACACCGCGACCAGCCGGTGGGCCGCCCGGGGCACCGGCTGGCGGGATGAGGCGGGGGCGGTCCGTCGTCGGGTCGTGCCGGGTCAGAGACCGAACTCGACGTGTTCGATGTCCGTGAAACGGACCTGCTCCAGAGATCCGGCGCGACGCCCGTCGTCCTGGAAATACACATCCCTGAGCCCTTCGGCGGCGATCTCCCGCAGACGCTGCTCGGTGGCCCCCTGCTCCTGGGCGTCGAAGAGACGGGCGGCGTAGCGGGGCGGCAAGGCCACGGTCAGGTGCCGGACCCGGCTGTCGTCGGTCGTGCCGATCGGTGCGGTGTAGCCGATCCGGGCACGGGTATCGATGACGATACCCCCGGTAGTCGCCGCATTCTGCCGGGCCTTGGCCCGGATCTGGGGCTGCCAACGCCTGTTGACCTCGCTCTCCAGGCGGGCTGCGAGGTCCGGGCGGGGCTTTCTGATCTGGTTCTTCACGTACCGCTCCACAGTGCGCTGGGAGACGCGGAGCATCCGGGCGACCTCTCTGGTGCTCTTGAGCTGTCTGACCAGGTAGCGCATCTGCGCGGGCCCGCTCCTGGGCGGCGGGCGGGTGAACGCCTTCTGCACCGCGGCGTCCAGGCCGTCACCGAATCCGCTCATCGGCTGCTACTCCCCGTTGTCAGTGTTGGTGACGGTACCGTCCTTGATGTACCGGGCCAGGTTCAGGCCGGGGGCGTTGAACTGTTCGCGAACGCCTTCGCCCCACAGCACGCTCTGGGTGCCTTCGTGCTTGACCAGGCCGGGGTTGATACCGAGCTTGAAGCCGCCGGGCAGCGGTTTACCGTCCCGGTAGGGCAGGAAATCCAGCGGAGAGGGCCCGTCGCAGGCGTAGACGGCGCAGTCCGAGAGGACCGCGACCGGGTACTGGCCGGTGAACGCGGCATGCTTGACGATCTTACGGTGCATGTTGATCCGGGTACGGGAGATAACCGCGGCACGGATGTCGGGGCGCCAGGTGGGCCGGGCAAGGGCACGCCAGGGCTGCCCGGGTTTCCATCCCTCGCCGCGGGGGCGTTCACGCAGCTTGCCGATGCCGCCCTTCACGGTCGCCTTGATCGCG
Organism: Streptomyces globisporus; assembly: GCA_014649555.1. Lineage (GTDB taxonomy): Bacteria > Actinomycetota > Actinomycetes > Streptomycetales > Streptomycetaceae > Streptomyces > Streptomyces globisporus. The sequence goes on from BMTG01000003.1 coordinate 21,158, forward strand.
GACACCGCGATCGCCAACTGCGGGTCACGGTGACGGTAGCCGTCCATCGCCACGAGGAACTCCTGCGCCGACAGGTCGGCGTGCACACCGAGGTCGGCCATCGTGGCGAGGTAGGCATCACGCAGCCGTTGATACCAGGCGTCCAGGTAGCGGCCGTTGTCCCGGCGGACGTACGCCTCGACCGGGTGGACCTGGTAGCCCAGCTCCACCGCGTACGCCACGGTGGGTGTCGCATACCAGGCCGGGCCCGTCGGGCGCTCGCCCCCGGGCGTGAACGGGCTGGGCAGCAGGCTCGCGTCCAGTTGTGCCCAGGTGTCCTTGGCGACCCTCACGCGGGACAGGTCGACGTGGGACAGATCGACCAGCCAGGATCCGGGCAGCTTCGCGTCGAACACAGGCCGCTGGACGCGTTCCGGCGCGCCGAGACCGACCGTGAGGCCGTTCGCGCCGGCGGCGAAGGCCATGTTCACGTCGATGCCCACCAGGTGAGAGTGAAGGCACTCGGCGTCGGTGAGCCGCGTACAGGCCCAGCAGCCGGGCCAGATCCGCCGGCGGAAGCTGGGCGGCGTCGGCCCAGTGCCGGGCATCGAGCGCGTCCCACGACGGGATGCACACCTGCACGCAGGACCGCTCCGAGCCCTGCGCGGGGCGGTAGATCCTTGCCCACGGTCCGAACCCACGCTTCGTCAACTGCCAGCCGGCACGCGTCAGCTGCCTGATGGCCTTGTGGCTCTCCGGAATCCGGCCGGCCAGACGCTCCTCCCTGGTCAGGGTGACAGGCAGGTTGTAGCGCTCCATCGCGGCCCCGGTCAGGACGAGCAGCGGATCAGCGTCCTTGCCAGAGCCGGACAGCTTCGGCTGACCGAGCCTCGCCTCGCCCAGCGTCCACTCCACCAGCGCGACAAGCGACTTCGCCGGCACGTCCAGGACCAGGCCGCCGGCACCGTACGCCAGCACCTGCCCCTCGACGGCATCGACAACAGCGAGCGGACCATTCTCGAAACGCGGATCAGCCCCGCCGGCCGGGACATCTGCACAGGCGGTGTTCTTCGCGGCCGGACGGTACGGCACCGGCTCGGTCCCGGTCGACCGACCCGACACAGCAACAGCGGCAGAGACACCGGCAGCGGCAGGGAGGCAGGGTGTCGTGTTCCCGGGCTCCGCAGCCGGACCCGCGGGCACGGGCGCCGCAGCCGGACCCGCGGCGGACACGGGCTCCGAAGCCGACGGCGCAACAGCAGGCGCCTGCAAGGCCGCCGTGTCCTCGAGAGGTACCGGAATGTTGGCGGGGTAGAGCTCAGCGAGCTGTTTCAGCATACGGGCATAAGCATCACGCTCAGGCGGCCGCGGCTCAGTCCTGCCGGCCTCCCAGCCACTGACCGTCGCCCGCCGCACCCGCAGAGCCGCCGCAACCTCATCCAACGTCAGACCATGCCCCTGACGCAGCCGCTTGCGCTCCGCCGGAGGCGGCAGCGCAGAACGCGACGCGACCAGCGCGTCAACCGCCTCGAACAACTCCGACATCCCATACCTCCCACCCCGACCCTGACCCCGAACAGACCTTCCACGTACCAACCGCGTACGAACGACGCACCAGCAGCGCACAGACAGCGCACCGGCCACGTAAACGAACCACCCACGGGGCACACACCCGAACCCCGCAGGCCAAGTCACTCCTCGACGTACGTCAACGTACGCTCCCCACCAAGACCGACACCCTCACACCGGGCAGCGGAAGACGCCCTGGTACCGGTCGTACGCGACACCATGCGGCTGGGCATCATCACCGGGCTGCAGGGCACCCTGGCCGGGCTCGGCCACTCCAAGCTCGTGATGCGGACGGGGGCGACCGGCACCGCCGCGGCCGTGCTTCTCTCCCTGCCCTCTCGACAACGGCACCGGATCGTTCGACACCGACCGGGTCGGTCCGCACAACAGCTTCTACGATTTCGGCGGTGCCTCCTTCATGCCACCAGCGGGTGTGATCACCTCGAGAAAATCATCGGACGAACGGTCGAACCGACCACCATCCTGAAGCACGACATCCTGGCCAATCCCGTCGCCCTGCAACCGGCCCGACGTCACAGTGCCGCGAAACACTCGCCCCTGGCCCGTAACCATGAAGAGTGAGGTTCTCCATGCCGCGCACGGTGACGGCCGACGAGGTCGGTATCGCCTATCAGGTCCGGGGCGAAGGGGCGGCGCCGCTGGTCCTGCTGGCGGAGCAGTCGAACAACCACCGCTGGTGGGTCGCGGTGCGCGACGACTTCCATGGTGAGCGCAGCACCATCACGTTCGACTACCGCGGCACTGGGGAGAGCGACAAGCCCGACGTGCCCTACAGCACCGGGCTGTTCGCCCTGGACATGATCGCGGTGCTCGACGCTCTCTCCATCGGCCGGGCCGATGTGTACGGGACGTCCATGGGTGGGCGCGTGACCCAGCAGCTCGCAGCCCGGCATCCGGACCGGGTGCGCGCCCTGGTACTCGGGTGCACATCTCCCGGCGGTCCGCACGCCGTTGAACGGACGGACGAGGTGCGCAGGTCGTTGGTGCGGACGGGGCCGGGGGCGGCGCGGCGGGCCTTGCTCGAGTTGATGTACACGCCGGGCCGGCCGGCAGCGAACCCCGGGCCGTACCGGACTCTCGGCGACCCCGGAATGCCCGCGCATGCCCAGCGGCGCCACCTGGCGGCCAGCAACCGGCACGACGCATGGCAGATCCCACCGGACATCAGCGCACCCACCCTCGTCGTGCACGGCACGGACAACTTCCTCAACCCCGCCGCCAACGCCCCTCTCCTCGCGGACCGTATCCCCGGCGCCCGGCTGCACATGATTCCCGGGGCGCGGCACGCCCCATTTCGAGGAGTACCGCGCCCTCGCCAGTCCGCTCGTCCTGGATTTTCTGACCTCGGTGCCGCAACCGTGAGGACGGGTGTTGTTGCCCGCTCCGTCTCGGTTCTCCCTGCTCATGCTGCTTTCCTGGCAGTTGTGGAGACAGCCGCCGTGTTCGCGGTGACGATCACCGCGATGGCGAGCCAGGCGAGGGCGTCGAGCCGCTGCCCGAGCACGGCGAGGCCGACCAGGGCGGCGAAGACCGGGTTGACGCTCATGAACACCCCGAAGAAGTGCGCCGGGACGCGACGCAGCGCCAGCAGGTCGGCAAGGAACGGCACCGCCGAGGAGAGCACCCCGGCCATCAGGGCGCAACCCAGCGCGGCGGGCGTCGGCCGGTGGTGCCACAACACCCAGATGCCGACGGGCAGGTAGAGACCAGATACGACGGGGTGGAAGGCGATACCGACGAGCCCCTCGACGTAACCCCCTCGCCCGACAGTGCCTACCGCACGCTCACAGACGTCCTCGGCCGCCCGGGCCGCTCCTACGCGCAGTGGGCCCGCGACCACGCCTCCGACTTCACCCGGACCGCCGGCCGAACCGCCGGACCCGGGCACGACTGAACCTCGCGCTCCACCCGGGGCCGCCCCCCTGTCACCACCCGGCCAGGCCCGAAGCCTCAGTCGGGCTGCGCCTCCAGGTGAACGACGACGCGGCTCGAAATCCTGGTGAGCGTGTCCAGCTCGTCCTGCGTCAGGGCATCGATGAACAGCCGGCGGACGTGCTCGACGTGAAGGGGCGCTGCGCCCTCGATCGCCTCATATCCGGCCGGGGTGGCGACGACGAAGAAACCTCGTCCGTCGTCGGGGCAGTCCTCCTTGGTCACCAGGCCGCGCTTCGCCATCCGCCCCACCTGGTGGGACATGCGGCTCTTCTCCCACTCCACCAACTTCGTGAGATCCATGAAGCGCATCCGCCCGCCGGCCCCGGTGAGCTTCACCAGCACGAGGAAGTCGGCCGCGGACATGCTGGAGTCGGCCTGGACGTAGTGGGAAAGACGCCCGATGAGCTTCTCCTGCATGCGGATGAAACCGTCCCAGGCGGCCTGCTCCTTCGGGGTCAGCCAGCGCGGTGTTGCGTTCATGGACCGAGCGTATCGAGGGCATCGACACGTCCTCCATACCGCTGACGCGGCCGGTGCCGGCGATTACCCAGAACATGCCGGTCCGCTCGCCCCGTCCAGGCTGTCCACCACGGTCACCCGTCCGCCATCGCCCGGATCGGGGTCGGGCATGATCGATTCCGGGTCGACCAGGTAGACCTCGTGACCGTCGAGCGTCAGCCGGCGCACGATTTCCAGAAGCATGCGCCGGGCCACGTCATCGATCGAATGGACCCGTGTGAGGTCCAGAGCGATCCTGGTTTCCGGGTACGAGGTGTCCACGGCTTCCCGGATGACTCTCTCGGCTCCGGCGAAGCCGATGCCGCCCTGCAGTTCAAGAACCCGGAGGGCTTCCGGTCCGCTGCCGACGACGTGGTTCGTTCGCAAAGCCGCACGCGCGGTGGCGGGGACCTCCATCACATGCAGGCCCATGTCCGAAGAGAACCGCTCGAACAGTGACACCCCGCGAACACTGTTTCCGTGGTTGTCCAGTCGCGGCGAGAACGTGGCCATGCCGACGTGTCCGGGGAGCGCGCCGATCAGGCCTCCCGCAACCCCGCTCTTCGCGGGGATGCCGACCTGGGTGCCCCAGTCGCCGGCCGCGTCATACATTCCGCAGCTGAACATGACGCTGAGCACCTGGCGCACCACCGGTTCCGGCACCACCTGCTCGCCCGAGAGAGGGTTCACCCCGCGGTTCGCCAACGTCGCGGCCATCATGGCCAGATCGCGTGTGCTGACGAGAACGGAACACTGGCGGGTATAGCCGTCGACGACGGCCCGCGCGTCCTCGACGAGGATGTCGTGGCTGCGGAGCATGTGCGCGATGGCAAGGTTCCGGTGGGCGTGTGCCATCTCCGACGCGTACACGGCGTCATCCGTTCTCAGTCGACGTCCCGCGAAGGCCGAAAGGCCGTCGACCACGCGTTCCACCCGCTCGGTCGCGTTCAGACCCGCCGGGCCGGCCAGGGAGTGAACGGTGATCGCGCCGGCGTTGATCATCGGATTGCGGGGCCTGCCGGTGTCGCTTTCGAGAGAGATCTCGTTGAACGCCTCGCCCGACGGCTCGACACCGACCTTGGCGAGCACAGGGGCGAACCCGCGGTCCGCCAGCGCCAGCGCGTATGCGAACGGCTTGGAGATCGACTGAATCGTGAACTCGGTGTCGACGTCACCGGCCCCGTACACCTCTCCGTCGACCATGGCGAAGGCTGCGCCGAGGCGCTCCGGGTCCGCTGCCGCGAGCTCGGGTATGTATCCCGCCAGCTCCCCGGACGCGTCCGGCCGCACAGCGTCCAGCACCTCGGTCAGATAGTCGGGAATGATGGAGCGCATTCGTCCTCCTCCATGGAAACGGCAACCTCTTCCGCCACGAACTCCTTGCCGTGCAGGCATCGATTCTCCTGGGCAGACATCACGGCTGGATCAGAGCGTTGCGATCCGGCTCAGGCACGTCTGCCAGCAAACGCAGCTGCGCGGCGTCCACGTTGGCGCCGAAAGCGGGTGTTCCGGGCTCGAGCCGGATACCCGCCGCGAGGTCGCCGATGATCAGTGGATCGAACCCGAAAGCGTCGACCAGTGCGGTCACGGTGGCGAGATCGCCGGGCAGGTGGCCGGCGATCGCGATCGCCTTGCGCCCGGGGGCGCCTGCCGCACGGGCCCCGTCCTCGAGGTCGTGGTAGCCCATGTGGTTGAAGGCCTTCACGACCCGGGCGCCTTTCAGGAACCCCTGCACGGCCTCGCTCGAGGAGGTCTCCGTCGGGAGGATCGTGTCGCGCGGACCGTCGACCTCCCACCAGTGGTTCATCGCGTCGACGACCAGCTTCCCCGCCAGTTCGGGGACGGGGAGGTCTCGGTGTCTGCCGAGCGGAAGGGCGAGGATCACCACGTCGGCGGCCTCCGCGGCATGGGCCGGCCATACGGCCGTAGCTCCCGGGGTGAGGACCTTGGTGGTCAGCACGATCCTGGCGGGGTCACCCGACCCGGATATCAGGACGCGGTATCCGGCAGCGCCTGCCCGACGGGCCAGTACGGTGCCGATCTTCCCGGCCCCCAGGATCCCGATGGTGGTCATCGCGTCGCTCCGGCCGTGGCCGCGGGCTGTCCGGCCAGAAGCTCTCGGACCCGGGGGATGACCTGGGTGCCGTACAGCTCGACCGCCCGAAGCCGGGCCGATGCCGAAACGGTGCCGGCGGAGGAGTAGATCAGGTCGAACCGGCCCGCATCCAGCACCCGGACGGCGTGAGCGATCTTGGACGCGACCGTCTCGGGCGAACCGACGTACAGCGACCCGTGGTCCACCTCGGCGTCGAACTCCTCACGGCGGAGCGGCGGCCAGCCGCGCAGCGCCCCGATCCGGTCACGCGTCTCCTTGTATCCGGGGTAGAAGAGTTCCTTGGCCTCCTCGTCACTGGAGGCGATGAAGCCGGGCGAGTGCAGCCCGACCGGCTGTGCCGTCGTACCGAACTCCTCGCTCGCCCGCCGGTACAGATCCACGTAGGGAGCGAACCGGTCGGGAGCGCCGCCGATGATGGCGAGCATGAGCCGGAATCCGTACCGAGCCGTGCGGATCACGGACTGCGGTGTCCCGCCGACACCGACCCAGGTGCTGAGACGTCCCGATTCGGTCTTCGGGTACACGTCCGCGGCGTGCAGAGCGGCGCGTGTGGTGCCTTCCCAGGTGACCGGCGTCTCGTCCAGCAGCCGATGGAAGAGGTCGATCTTCTCCTCGAACAACACCTCGTAGTCCTTCAGGTCGTACCCGAACAGGGGGAACGACTCGGTGAACGAGCCGCGTCCGAGGATCACCTCGGCCCGGCCGCCGGACAGCGCGTCGACCGTGGCGAACCGCTGAAACACCCGTACCGGGTCGTCCGAGGACAACACCGTCACGCCCGACGCGAGCCGGATGCGCTTCGTGACGGTCGCGATACCGGCGAGTACGGTCTCGGGGCTGGAGATGGCGAACTCGGGCAGATGGTGCTCGCCCAGCGCGACCACGTCGATGCCGACCTCATCGGCGAGGACCGCTTCGGCCACCGCGGCGCGGATCGCCTCCGCATGCGAGACGATCGAGCCCTGATCGTCGCGGGGCAGGTCGCCGAAGCTGTCGATTCCGAACTCGACGTCCGAAGCATCCATCGTGGGCCTTCTTTCAACGTTGCGTGGGCTCGGCGCGAGATCGCCCGCCTCTGCGAGGGGACGCCGGGCCCTGCGGACCGGAGGCGTCCGAACGATCACGGCTCCCTCACCCCCTCCCCCACCCCTCCAATTAAGTTGACACGTCAACTCTGTCATTTTATTGTTTATGTGTCAACAAAGATCTGGGGCTGCGGCCGGTCACCGTCGACAGCGCCCTCTGCAGCTCTTTCCGCACCATCCAGGAAGCGTGGTCATGACGGACAACGATCAGGCCCGGCGCAACATCGACATCGTCACCACCGCGATGCGAGAACTCTTCGTGGAGAAGGACCTCACCGCGCTGGACCGGTACTGGGCCGAACCGTATGTGCAGCACAGCCCTCAGCTGCCCGACGGCCTCGACACACTCCGCGCCGCAGTGCCGGGACTGGAGGGGTTCTCCTGGGAGCCGCAGCGCGTGGCGGCCCAGGGCGACCTCGTGTTCACGCACAGCCTCGTCCACGGCTGGGGGCCCGGTCCCACGGTGATCGTCGACATCTTCCGACTGGCGAACGACCGCATCGTCGAGCACTGGGACGTCGTGCAGGACCTCGTCCGTCCCGAAGCGACCGCCAGCGGCAACAGCATGGTCTGACCTAGTCCACCGGGGGTCGAAGCGGGCGGTCCTCGCCGGTGACGGCGTCGGGCGCAGTCCCCCGCGCCACGTAACGGCTCCCGGCTGCCGGTGTCACCCGGGCCGTCCGGCCTTCGCCGCTCACACGCTCTCCCCCGGAGGCACCGCCGCCGACGGGCCGGAGGCGTCCCGCTCGCCGGGTTCCACCTCCGGGGAGCCCTCCATGAGGGCCAGGCGTTCGTTCAGGCCGGCGACGAGGGCCATGTCGTCCCTCATCGACAGCATGGCGACCATCGCGGACAGGACGGACTGCCCGTCGTCGATGAGCGGCTGCGGGTCCGGCTCGAACCCGTCCTCGCCGCTCATGCGGTCACCTCACTTGGGCTTCCTCTGCCCGCGCCGCCTGATGATGCCCGGCGAGCGGCTTGTCGGCCCAACTTCCGTTCGTACGGCGTCGATGCCCATGGCCGAGGCGTACGAGGGCCAGTTGCGGTCACGTCCTGCGCGCCCTGTCCGTCCCGGGCAGGGCGCGCAGTTGGCCGCGGACGACAGGGAGGTGGGCGCTGCGAACGGCCCCGTACCCACCGGCGGGAATTCTCCCCGGCTCCCCGGCCTTCATCGCGTTCTGCGTCATGAGTTCAGGATCGCGCCGCCCATGCCCTTGCGGCAGGGGGAGTTGTCACGGCCTCCGGTGACCGCTGTCATCGCCACGCATGACAAATGTCAGAGGAAGAGCTTGCGACGGGCTACTTGGGCGACCAGCGGGGCGTAGAGGTTCCGTCCCACCGCATGGGGTCGTCCTCCAGCGCGGCGCGGTCCCACTTTCCGAGCACCGCGGCGGCCTCGTAGGTGGTGTGCAGGAACTCGGCGAGCGCGCGATCGGGGTCGGGCGCGGAGCGGACGGCTTCGTAGGGCAGCAGGAACTGCTTGAACTCGGAGCTGAAGTGGGCGCCTTCCGGACCGACCGGGTGATCGGCGAACCCTTCGGGCTCGGGGTAGGCGTACGCGTAGAAGGCTCCTTCCTCGCCTCCCCCGGGCCAGAATCCGCAGCTGGAAAGCTCCCGGGAGTAGCCCTCGACCATGACCCAGTCGCCGCAGTTGGGTGCGCCGCCGGGGTGCGGAGGAGCCTGTCGCCCGGAGAAGCGGGTACAGGCGAGATCCATCGCTCCCCAGAAGAAGTGCACGGGGCTGACTTTGCCCACGAAGTGCGACCGGAACTCCCCCATGACCCGGTTCGCCTGCAGCAGCTGTCGCCAGAACAGGGTTGCCGCCTCACCGTCGTAGGAAGCGTGATCGTGATCCTCGGCGAACGGAATCGCGGGCTCGACCTCGTTGGGGTGGGGATGGATCGGTGCCTCGATCCCGAGTTCGTCGAGCGTGCGCAGGACCTGGGCGTAGAACTCGGCCACCGCCATGGGCCGGAGCGGGAAGCCGCGCACGCCGCCGTCGCTGCTGCGGACTTCGAGCCGGTGGCCGACGAAGTCGAATTCGATCTCGAACGCCCCGGAGCGGTAAGGGATGGTCGATGTCGTCAGTCCGCGGGGGCTGACGTACAGCGTCACCTGCCACCAGTGGTTGACGAGTGGTGCGTGGGCCATGCGGATCTTGCCCACGATCTGGGTCCACATGTGCAGTGTGTCGCGGGTCTCGGTCCAGTCGGAGACTCTCAGGCTCGGCCAGTTCGTGGCAGTTGGTGCGGTCATCGCATCTCACATCCTCGGTAGCGCCTTCAAGCGGGTCAGCGGTGTTCGGGATTGGCGTTGTCGGGGCGGCAGCCGGCGTCCCAGGCCGAGCGCTGGTTGCCGTAGGCGGGAATTCCGCCGGTGTCGCGGATCATCGACGCGAGGTGGAGGAGGTTGTACGTCATGAACGAGATGTTCCGATTGGCGAAGTCGTTCTCCGGCCCGCCTGATCCCTCGTCGAGGTAGGAAGGGCCCGGACCGACCTCACCGAGCCAGCCGGCGTCGGCCTGGGGCGGGACGGCGAAGCCGATGTGCTGCAGGCTGTAGAGGACGCTCATGGCGCAGTGCTTGAGGCCGTCCTCGTTGCCTGTGATCAGGCAGCCGCCGACACGTCCGTAGTAGGCGTACTGACCCTGCTCGTTGAGCACACCGGAGTAGCCGTAGAGCCGTTCGATGACGCGCCGGGTCACCGAACTGTTGTCTCCGAGCCAGATCGATCCGCCGATGACGAGGATGTCGGCGGCCAGGATCCTTCGAAGGAGCGCGGGCCACTCGTCGGTGTCCCAGCCGTGTTCGGTCATGTCCGGGCGGACACCGGTGGCGATGTCGTGGTCGACGGCGCGGATCTGGTCCACGCTGACTCCGTTCGCCTCCATGATGGCCACGCTGCGGTCGATCACACCCTGGGTGTGACTGAGCTCGGGAGATCGCTTCAGGGTGCAGTTGATGTACATCGCACTCAGCCCGCTGAAGTCGGGCTTGTCGATCACGGGAGCATTCATCGCGGTGGTCCTTCCGGGTGTTCGGTGCTGTCGGCCGTGAAAGCCCGACCTCTTCGTTCCGGCGCGGCAGGTCGTCGACAGATGGTGCGCGAGTACGGGCCCACTGCGCTTTCAGGGTTTCGGAACTGGAAAAGACAAGCCTCCCGGAAGGCGGGCGTGGAGACGACAAGGCGATGTGTCGCGGCGTGTTCCTTAATCGACTTCCTGAATCGACCGGCGTCGTGGCCGGAGATTCCCTGGAACCGGGCCCGCAAAACCCTGGGCGCACCTCGTTCACTCTTCACATCGAACCTGCTCCTACTCGATAGCTGCGGGAAATGCTGCCTTCCCTGCGCAAGCGATGGGATATTCGGCGCCGAAGGGTCGTCTTGACGGCCACGACGAGGCGCCGGCCTCCCGAGCGTTGATGAACGTACGGCGATCGGGATCGAGCATGCCTCCCTCGCGCGTCGGCAGTGCGCCGACGCCGGCCGTGACTTCCCTGCTCATGGGAGATCCCTCATCGCGGTTGTCAGTGCTCCACGGTCCGGCGGGGCCTGCGCATGTCGCCGTACACTAGCACCAGAACTTGATGTGTCAACTAGACACTCGTCCGCACCACCCTGTGGCTGCAGAATTCGCTCAATGAAGCCGAGAACGTTTCACGTGACGACAGGAGATCGGAACATCAGGCACCCCTCCTCTCACGACTTGCCAAACGGTGAAGTCCTCGTACCATTGGGCCCGTCGGCGAGTTGCTAGTTCAACTGACCTTCGCAGTCGGCCTCGCAGAAATATCCGGTCTTGCCGCATCAGCTCGTCGGCTGGTGGCCCGCTGCGGAATGACGACCGTCGGTCGCATCGGAACGGTGGCCACCGCAATCGTGGAAATTCCCCCGGAGTACCGGCGCTCCGACCCATCGGAGCCACACGCGATGTGGTCCCCGACGGTCGGGTGAGCGGCTGACACCCGGCGGGGACGCGAACCTCGTCGACGTCTTCCGCTTCGGGAACGGCCCCTTCGCAACGACCACGTCGTCGAGCACGTGGAGCATGTGACACGTAGAGCATGTGACCAGCGCGTTCGTCCGCACCAGGAGGAGAGAAGACCATGGGGTACATCGCCGTCGGCAGTGAGAACAGCACTCCGATCGAGCTCTACTACGAGGACCAGGGAGCGGGTCAGCCCGTCGTGCTGATCCACGGGTATCCGCTGAACGGCCACAGCTGGGAGCGTCAGACGCGTGACCTGCTGGATGCCGGGTACCGCGTCATCACCTATGACCGTCGCGGCTTCGGCCGATCATCGAAGGCCGGTACGGGATACGACTACGACACGTTCTCCGCCGACCTCAACTCCCTCCTGGAGAGCCTCGATCTCCGCGATGTCGTTCTCGTCGGCTTTTCGATGGGGACGGGCGAGCTTGCTCGCTACGTCGCACGGTACGGGCACGAGAGAGTTGCGAAGCTGGCGTTCCTCGCCGCGCTGGAGCCCTTCCTCGTTGCCCGTGACGACAACCCCGAAGGGGTGCCGCAAGAGGTGTTCGACGGAATCGCGGCAGCGGCGAAGGGAGATCGGTACGCCTGGTACACCCAGTTCTTCGCCGACTTCTACAACCTCGACGACAACCTCGGCAGCCGCATCAGCCAGGAGGCCGTGACCGCGAGCTGGAACGTCGCGACGTCGAGCGCGCCCGTGGCGGCCTACGCGGTCGTCTCCTCCTGGATCGAGGACTTCCGCGCCGACGTCCAGGCGGTCCGCGACAGCGGGAAGCCGGCCCTCATCCTGCACGGAACGGCCGACCGGATCCTCCCCATCGACGCGACGGCCCGCCGCTTCCGCCGTAAGCTGCCGGAGGCGCAGTACGTGGAGATCGAGGGCGCTCCGCACGGGCTGCTCTGGACGCATGCCGAGGAGGTCAACGCGGCCCTTCGCACCTTCCTGGGCTGAGACCTGTCCGGCCGTTTCCGTCGTCGCCCGTAGGCCGGCCGCTTCGGGATGCGCCGCGACGAGCCTCTCGCGTCGCGCATCCCGATCGGCGTCGGCGGTCCGCGGGACCTCGGCTCCCGCGGACCGCGGCTCAGGAGCTGCGGGGATTGCGGCGCGGCGCGAGCGTGGCGTTGGGCAGCTCGGGAGCGGGCAGCCGTTCTCCGGCGTACCCCTCCACCGCACCGAAGCGTTCGGACTGCTCCTCCCAGTCCCGGCGGGCCCTCACGATGTCGTCGTGGCTGCGGCCGATGAAGTTCCACCACATGACGATCTCCTCCTCGAAAGGCGGTCCGCCCAGCAGAACGGCTCGGGCCCGAGCGGGAGATGTGTTGCGGAGGATCAACGAACGGATGCCCGGACGGAGGAATCCGAGCTGGGCGGGGCTCAACGCCGTCCCGTTCAGTTCGATGTCCCCCTCGTCCACCAGCAGGCCGTGCTCGAACGCGGCGTCGACGCCCAGGGTGAGGGACGCGCCGGGCTCGAGAATCAGCTCCGCGCCGAGCAGGGGTGTGAAGGTGCGCACCGGCGAGACCGCTTGCAGCAAGGAGCCGAGGAAGACCCTGATCTCGGCGCCGTCCTTGCGGATCGGCGATGGCACGTATCGCTGGAAGTCCCGTTCCGCATCGCGGTGTTCGTTCGGCAGCGCCACCCACAGCTGCACGCCGTGCAGGACGGTTGTGCGGACGGTGGAGACCTCGGAATGGCAGATGCCGCGACCTCCCGTCATCAGATTGAGCTCGCCGGGGCGCACGTAGGCGTGGCTGCCGAGACTGTCCCGATGCTCCACCTCGCCGTCGAACAGCCAGGTGACGGTCTGCAGGCCGGTGTGGGGATGCGGCGGCAGATCCATCCCGCCGCGCCGGGCGACGTCGTCGGGTCCGTAGTGATCGACGAAGCACCAGGCGCCGACGAAACTTCGGGCCCGCTGGGGAAGGGTGCGGCGCACGCTCATGGAGCGCGGGCCGCCCAGGGGGACATCCCGCGGCGTCAGGATCTCGACCTCGTGGAGGGCCTGTTCGGTCGCCTCCGGCCCTCGCGTGCAGTTCGTGCTGACGGGATCACGTTCGACGTTGCTCATGCTGAACTCTCCAGATGTATGGTTGATACTTCAACTTTATTTCGATCGCAGGGAGCCTTCAGTGACCATCACCTCGGCATCGAGCCGCGACAAAAAGGTATTCATCGACAAGTTCGACCCTGAAGCCTTCCGCGCTCTCGCACGGACCGCACAGGCCGCCGGGGCGGCGGCCGCCCGCGCCGGTCTGCCGGTCACACTGGTGGAACTGGTCAATCTCCGCGTCTCCCAGATCAACGGGTGCGCCTACTGCCTGCGCGCCCACACACGCGCGGCGCTCGAAGCCGGGGAGAGCCCGCAGCGCCTCGGGCTGCTGGCGGCCTGGCGCGAGACGGACGTCTTCACCCCCGCGGAACGCGCCGCACTGGCCCTGGCGGAGGCGACGACCAGCCTGACCGGATCCGCGCGGGGCGGGGCGGCCGCCGCGGCACGCGCCGATCTCACCGACGAGCAGATCTCGGCCGTGCTCTGGGTCGCCATCAGCATCAACGCGTTCAACCGTGTGTCGATCATGAGCGGGCACCCGGTGAAGGAGGCCTGACACCGGCGCGGCCTGCGACGGCTTCCACGGCCGGGCCGATCCGGCCCGGGCGGCACCTCCTCTCCGGCACGACGACACCCGGCCACCATAAAGTGGATGTGTCAACTATATTAGCTGCCGATCGTCACACGAGACGGGTGTGCAGCCCGAGGGGAGAAGTCCGGCGATGCGAAATCAGACCGTGGCCCAGCAGATGGTGGACGTCCTGCGCCAGGCGGGAGTCGAGCGGATCTACGGCGTGGTGGGCGACAGCCTCAATTCGGTGGTCGACGCGGTGCGCCGCACGGACGGCATCGAGTGGGTACACGTACAAAACGAGGAGGCGGCCGCGTTCGCCGCGGCGGCGGAGGCGCAGCTGACCGGCAGGCTCGCGGTGTGTGCCGGAAGCTGCGGCCCCGGGAACACGCACCTGATCCAGGGGCTGTACGACGCGCACCGTTCGGGCGCGCCCGTCCTCGCCATCGCCTCGCACATCCCGTCCCACCAGATCGGCACCGGCTTCTTCCAGGAGACCCACCCGGAAAGGCTGTTCACCGATTGCAGCGACTACTGCGAGATGATCAGCACCCCCGGGCAGATGCCCCGGGTTCTGCGGATCGCCATGCAGCGCGCTCTGGGGAACAGCGGGGTGTCGGTCCTGGTGATACCCGGCGACGTCGCACACGACAAGGCCGTCAATCCGACGGGAGCCGGCCACCTGGTCACCGAACGCGGCCGGGTCGTCGCCCCGGCCTCACAGGTGCGGGAGCTTGCCGACAAGATCAACACGGCACGGAAGGTGATGCTCTTCTGCGGTGCGGGGGTACGGGACGCCCACGCCGAGGTCATGGCGCTCGCCGAGAGCGCCGCCGCACCCGTCGGGCACAGCCTGCGGGGCAAGGAGTGGATCCAGTTCGACAACCCCTTCGACATCGGCATGAGCGGCCTGCTCGGCTACGGCGCCTGCTTCGACGCGATGCACGAGGCCGACCTGGTCGTCCTCCTCGGTACCGACTTCCCGTACAACGACTTCCTGCCGCAGGCACGAAGCGTGCAGATCGACCACGACGCCGGCCGCCTCGGCCGTCGCACCGTTCTGGAGCTCGGGGTCCACGGCGACGTACGGGAGACGTTGCGGGCCGTGCTCCCGTTGGTCGAGGCGAAGAAGGACCGCGCCTTTCTGCACCGGATGCTGCGCAGACACGCCCGCTCGCTGGAGGCGGTCGTCTCCCCCTACACCCACGACGTCGAGCGGCACACGCCCATCCACCCCGAGTACGCGGCATCGGTGCTGGACGAGTTCGCCGCCGACGACGCGGTGTTCACCGTGGACACCGGCATGTCCAATGTGTGGGCCGCGCGTTATCTGACCCCCAACGGCCGGCGCCGGGTGATCGGTTCGTTCGTGCACGGCACGATGGCCAATGCTCTGCCGCACGCCATCGGCGCCCAGTTCGCCGCCCCCGGCCGCCAGGTGATCTCCATGTCGGGCGACGGTGGACTGGGCATGCTGATGGGCGAACTGCTCACCGTGAAGCTGCACGACCTGCCGGTGAAGACGATCGTCTTCAACAACTCCTCGCTCGGCATGGTCAAGCTGGAGATGCTCGTCGAAGGGCTGCCCGAGCACGAGACCGACCACGAGCCGGTGGACTTCGCGGCCGTCGCCCGCAGCGTGGGCATCGAGTCGGTCCGCATCGAGCAACCCGGAGACGTCGCCGAAGGGCTGAAGCGGGCGCTCGCCCATGACGGACCGTTCTTGGTCGACCTGGTCACCGACCCCAACGCTCTCTCCATACCGCCGCACATCTCGGCCGCCCAGATCAAGGGATTCGCCTTCGCCGCGGGCCGGACGGTGCTCGACGGAGGCGTCGGCAGGATGCTCGACCTGGCCCGGGCGAATCTGCGCAACATCCCCCGCCCCTGAACGGGCATCAGCGGATCCGGCCCGCACGATCCGCATCAGGAAGCGTTTCGTCGATGGAAGTGAAACTGCGAGGGCTCGACTCATGACCGCCACTCCCCTGCGCTGGTCCGACACGGCACACGAGGTGCTGTCGGGCGACCTGAACGTCGCTGTCGCCTACGGCACCCCGGCCGGTGGCGCCGTCGTCGTCAGCGTTTCCCCGCTCGGTCTCACCGACCGAGCGGGGGGCCGGATCGGTTTCACGACCTCGCTCGGCTTCCCCAGGAAGCTGGAGCGGATCCTGCGCGATCCCCGTGTCGCGCTCGCCTACCACACCAGGGTGACGCCGTGGTGGACATGCGCCCTTCGCCCCAGCGGCTGGACGACGTCCTCAACGCGTCCGATCGCTTCTTCGGCCCGGGAAAGAGCGGCAGGGCCTGGGACTGGCTGCTGCACGAGTACCGACGAGCGCGGGTGTACGTCGATGTCGACGTCCGGAGGATGGCCACCTGGCCCGACCTGGCCACCTACGGGCCGCAAGAGGTCACCGGGCCCTCCGTACCGGCTGCTCGCCTACCGGGGAGCGGACGGGTACCCCGTCGTGGTGCCCGTCGAGATCGTCGGGCGTGACCACACCGGGTTCCGGCTGCTGTCACCTCCGGGTCTGCTTCCGCCCGGCGGGACGCGCGCGGGCCTGCTCGCGCACTCCTTCCGCCCGCAGAACGTCGGATCGGGCGACCGACGGGCGACAGACACGGAACGCCGAGCGCACACGGCGTGCGGTGCTCGATGCGGCCGTCCAGGTGATCCTGGACAAGGGCGCCGCCGTGACGCTGGCTCAGGTGGCCGCCGCCGCCGGAGTGTCGAGAAGCGGTCTGATCCACCACTTCGGCAGCAGGGACCAGCTGGTGGTCGCTCTGGTGGAGGACACGAACGAACGCTTCCGGGAGACGGTCCGCAGCCACCTCGACCTGTCCGAGAACTACCCGGGAAAGATGCTCCGCGCATACGTCCGCGCGCTCTGTGCGGGCAGCGCAGAGGCGGCGTCGGCCCGCGACTTCACATCGGCACCGATATGGGGCGGTCTCTACACGATCCCTGCGGTCGTTCCGGTCATGGAGGAGAACGCCGCATGGTGGGACGAGCAGCTGGCCCTCGACGGGATCAGCCCCGAACGCATCATGATCGTGCGCAGGGCTGCCGAGGGGATCGCCATGGCCGCCCTCTACGGAGAGCAGGACGGGGGGCGCATCTCGACCGCGCGCGATCTTCTGCTGGAGCTGGCCACCGAGGGCACCTTCCGCACCCCTCTCTGAACTTCCGAGCCGCGCGGCTCGGGCCCAGGAGATTCTCCCGGGCCCGAGCCTTCATGAGGGATCCGGAGAGGAATACGGCCGCGTTGAACGCGCACCGCCGTCATCTGCCGTTGGCGTCATCCGTCGTCAGAGAGTGACGACGAGCTTCCCCTGGACGTGACCGCCCTCGGCTTCCCGGTGCGCGTCCGCAATCCTGTCCAGCGGGTACGTCGCCTGTACGTACGGGGTGTACGCGCCCTTGCCGCCCAGCGCGGCCCCCTCCGCGAGTACAGTCGCGTCGTTCTCGGCGTAGACGTGCCGTACTCCGAGCTCCGCCGAGCGGGCCGCGTCGGCAACCGTCACGACGCGGTCCCCGTCGCCGACGAGGGCAACCAGGTCGGCGAGCGATCCGGATGCCGCCAGATCGAGCGCCGCGTCCGCTCCCCCGGGGGCGAGCTCGCGGACCCGGTCGGCCAGTCCGTCACCGTAGGCGGTGGGCACGGCCCCCAGCGTCCGCAGGTAGGCGTGCTTGGCCGGGCTCGACGTGCCGATGACGGTGGCACCACGTGCCGCCGCCATCGCGACGGCGGCCCCGCCGACGCCGCCGGCGGCTCCCTCGATCAGCAGAGTGCGGCCAGAAAGGTCGCCGAGTGCGTCGAGCGCCCGGCCCGCGGTGGCGACCGCGAGACCGGCTCCGGCAGCCTGTTCCAGGGTCCACGCCTCGGGCACCGCGGACCAGGCGGTCAGCACGGCGTACTCCGCGGCGGCTCCGAAGATGCCGCCCAGACCGAATACCTTGTCACCGACCGTAACGCCCGAGACGCCGTCGCCGACCTCGTCCACCACTCCGGCGGCATCCCGGCCGGGGATCGCCGGGAACTCGACGGGAAAGTACGCGCGGACCTCCCCCGAGCGCAGCTTCCAGTCGATGGGGTTGACGCCGGCCGCAGCCACCCGGATGCGTATCTCACCGGGCCCGGCGTGCGGTTCCGGGACATCGTCGACGACGATCACGTCGGCGGGGCCGTAGTCGTGGTAGCGGGCAGCACGCATGGAGTCACTCCTCGATCGGAAATTTACTTACTGCGGAAATTAACTTACAGCGATTCCCTTTCCGCAGCAAATAACGGTGAGTTGCTTTCCGCCGCAAGGTTTGCTGCTAGGATCACGCACATGGCAGCAGACGGCGAACTCCTCCCGGCCGAGTCGGACACCTGGGACTCGACACTGTCGGTGCTGCTCTGGCTTCCGGCAGCGCTTGAAGCGCGCCTCAAGCGTGACGGCCTCTGCCACCACGAGTTCCTGATCCTGTGGTGCCTGACGGAGCACCGGGAGCGCACGCACACGATGAGCTCGCTCGCCGAGCTGTCCCGGGTCACCCCGTCACACCTTTCCCGCCTCGCGTCACGGCTGGAGAAGCAGGGCTGGCTCACGCGCGAGCGGGATCCTTCCGACGCCCGCGTCACCATCGCCTCCGTGACCGAGGCGGGATCGGCGAAGTACGCCGAGACGGCACCCGGCTACCACGCGACCCTGCGCGAGCACCTCTTCGACCGGCTGACCGAGGAGCAGGTCGCGCAGCTCGGCGGCATCACGGCGACGGTCGCCCGGTCCCTGGCCCGATAAGGGCGACGAGTCACACCGTCACGTCCTAGCGGACGACCCGGACACCCGCCCGCTCCGGACGTCCTTCTGGCTCATGCCTCAGGCGATCCTCGCCGCCGGCGCCGCGTTCGTCGGGTCGGCCCTGGTCAAGCGCTATCCGCCTGCCCATGTCATCACCGGCGGGCTTCTGACGACGGCCACCGGGTTCGGGCTGACCGTCTTCCTGGCTCCGGCATCGCCGCCTCTTCTCGTCGCGACCATGCTGGGGCTGGTCTCGCTCGGCGCGGGCATGGCCCTGGCCTTGAGCAACGACATCATCATGAGTTCCGTGCGGCCCGAACGCGCGGGACAGGCCGCCGCGACATCCGAGACCGCCTACGAGGTGGGCACGACGCTCGGTACCGCGGTACTGGGCGGGTTGCTCGTCTCCTGGTACACCAGGGCCTCCTCCACCGGAGCCGGCGCGCTCGGCCTGCCGGCGGACCTGCTCGACCGGGCGTCCTCGACGCTGGCCGAAGCCCTGATCGTGGCCGGGGAGGTCTGCGGTGGCATGGGGAGCCTCCTCCTCGCAGCCGCGAAGGAGGCGTTCACCGAGGCGGCCACGGTGACCGACATCGCCGGCGCCGGGGTGATGGTCGTCGCCGCGATCTGGGCGCTGGTGACCCTGCGAGGCGTGTCCGCGAACCTGGATCTCGCCGAGGAGCACGAGCGTCAGCTCCACTGATTCCGGTGGAGGGGGGTGGGGCACCGGTCCGCCGAGGACCGGTGCCATCCCCGCCTGCCGCAGGGCGTTGAGCGATCGGCGATCAGGGCTCGCGTGACGGAACACGCCTGCTCAGGCGTCCGGCGGCGACCCCTCGGGTGTCACAGCCCGAACCGCGCGTGCTGCGCCTCCGGCACCAGGTCGGTGTACTCCGGGTGCTTGCCGAGCCAGCCGCGGATGAAGGGGCAGAAGGGAAGCACCTGGAGCTCCTGCTTCCTGGCCTCGTCGAGAACCGAACGGGCCAGCGTTCCCCCGAGGCCCCTGCCCCCGAACCGGGGGTCGATCTCCGTATGAAGGAAAGCGATCTCGTCCCGGAATCGGTGGTACTCGACGAAACCCGCCAGCTCACCGCCGTCGAAGATCTCGAAACGCGACTCATCAGTGTTGTCCGCAACGCGAGTTGCCATGGTTCCCATCCGTGTAGTCGACCCGTCGGTCATGTCAGTCATGTCAGTCGCTGACCTTGCTGCGGGACTGGTACAGCAGGTCCTGGTAGTCGGGGTGCCGGGCGATCCAGCCCGCGAAGAAGGGGCAGGTGGCCAGCACCCGGAGGTTCGCCGCGCGCGCGTCGTCGAGGGCGGCCCGGGCCAGTGCGGATCCGACCCCCCTGCCCTCGTAGGCCGGTTCGACCTCGGTGTGCACGAACGCGACGAGCTCCGCCGTACGGATGTACTGCGCGATGCCCGCAGGCTTGGACTCACCGTCGACGTACGCCTCATAGCGGTTCGCCCCGGGCACGTCGCTCACTTCGACCGCCATGTTTCCTCCTTGAATGCCTGCTCACGACCGGCTCGACGGCTATCCGCCGACCGTCACCTCACCTTAACCTCGGAAGGTTGATGCATCAACATAAGGGCGGTCCCGGGCTGTCGCTCTTGCGACATGTCCCACCTGCGTCACGGGATTCGCATGACACCCCTTCGACCATCGGCACATTCCGGCCCGGCACGCACTTACGTCGATCAAGAGGAAAGGCTGCACCTGATGAGACGGTTGCGCCTGCTGGCGGCCACATCAGCTGGTCTCGCACTGGCCGCCGCGCCGTGCCGCCCCTGCCCGTGAGCGCGGAAGCACCCGAGGCACGGCCGCCGCACCCCCTGCGTCCGGCGGCGCGGCGACGGTGAGGCTGATCACGGGCGACCGCGTGACGCTCACCCGCGGTCCGGACGGCCGCCAGGCGGCGTCGGTGACACCGGGCCCCGGGAGGAAGGGGCGCTTCTTCCGGACCCTGGAGCAGGACGGCCGCGTCACGGTCCTGCCGTCCGACGCCGATCAGCTGGTGGCGGCCGGGCGTCTGGACCGCGGCCTCTTCGACGTAACAGCGCTCCTCGCGCAGCAGTACGACGCGGCACACACCGACGCCCTCCCGCTGATCGTGGAGGAGACCGACGGGATGACGGCCTCGTCGCTGAACGAACTGACGGGTCTGGCCGAGAACGCGTCCGTGCGCAGGCTCGACAGCATCGACGCACACGCGCTGCGCGTCGGCGACGCCGACCTCGGCCGGTTCTGGAAGGCGTTGGTCTCCGCCGACGGACAGCGTACGAAGGCAGCCGACGCACCGCGCGTGTGGCTGGACGGCCGGGTGAGCGCGGCCCTCGATCGCAGCACAGCCCAGATCGGCGCCCCGGACATGTGGTCGGCGGGTATCGCGGCGACGGGGTCAAGGTGGCCGTACTGGACACCGGAGCCGACCAGAGCCATCCCGATCTGGCCGGGCGGGTGACGGCGGCCGAGGACTTCTCAGGCAGTGGCTCCACCGCAGACAAGTTCGGGCACGGCACTCACGTGGCGTCCGTCGTCGGCGGCAGTGGCGTCGGCTCCGGGTCCGGCAGCACCCGCCGGGGCGTGGCGCCCGGTGCGTGGCTGCTGGTCGGCAAGGTGCTCGGTGACGACGGTTTCGGCAGTTCGTCGCAGGTGATCGCGGGCATGGAATGGGCGGTGGAGCAGGGCGCCGACGTCGTCAACATGAGCCTCGGCTCGTCGGGCGCCAGCGACGGCACCGACCCGATGAGCCTGGCCCTGAACGACCTCAGCCGGCGTTCCGGCGCCCTGTTCGTGGTGGCCGCGGGCAACGACGGTGAGCAGGGCACGCGGACGGTCGGCTCCCCCGGCGCCGCGGACGCCGCCCTGACGTTCGGCGCGGTGCACCGGAACGACTCGCTCGCCCCGTTCTCCAGCCGCGGTCCGCGCCCGGGTGACGAGGCCGTGAATCCGGATGTGACGGCTCCCGGCGTCGGGATCGTGGCCGCACGCGCGGCCGGCACGGCCATGGGTAGCCCGGTGGACCAGCACTACGTCGCCGCCTCCGGTACCTCCATGGCGACTCCCCATGTGGCGCGGGCAGCCGCGCTGTTGGCGCAGCGGCATCCGGAGTGGACGGCCGCCCGGCTCAAGGACGCGCTGATCAGCTCCGCGGTGACCGTGGACGGCCAGAAGGTGACGGAGCAGGATGGCAGACGGATCGACGCGCGCGCCGCCGTGCTCGGTGCCGTGAGCGCGACCGGAACCCTGGCCCTGGGGCCGTTCACATCGGAGGCCACCAACCCGAGGGCTCCCGGGTCCTCTACACCAACTCCTCCGACAAGGACAGGGCGTCTAACAGGTCAACACCAGCTGGATCGATGCGGCGGGCGACGGCCAGGAGCTGCGCCACACGGTGATCCCGGAGGTGAAGGTCACCAGGGACATGACCGTCACCCTGGACGCCCGGGACACCGTACCGGTCGAGATCCGCACACCCCGGCCCGCCGAACAGCGCGGCATCCTGAGCTACCAGACGTACCGGGAGAGATCGGGGGCCGGGGGCTGACGCAGGGAACGATGTTCTTCGACAGCGCCACTGGCGCGCGGCGTCCGCGACCCGTATGCAGCTCGCCCGGCACGCGGCGCGCCATGGATGGCTGTAGACCGACAGCACACCCGGCCCTGCTCGCGCCCTCGGGGCGCAGCCGCGTCAGTCGTCGGGGAGCCAGCCGCGCCCGCGCAGCGCCACGACGAACCGGCCGTAACTCTCCTCCAGAGCCGGGCGTTCGGCCGGCACCGGCTCCACGAGGGCGCCGCTGTGCACCATGGCGGCGGCGCTCGCCGCGAGGTCCTCGTGGAGCGTGCCGGTCGCGGCGAGCAGTGCCGCGCCGAACGCCGTCTCCGCACGCTCGACGACCCGGACCGGACGGTCCAGGACGGTGGCCCGGATCGCCGTCCACACGGCGCTGCGACTTCCCCCGCCGGCCGCGTGCAGGGGGCCGAGCACCGGGATGCCCAGTCGCTCGACCCGTTCCAGGGCCAGGCGTTCGAGGAAGGCGACTCCTTCCAGTGCGGCGCGGTGGGAGTCCGCCTCGTCGCGGGGGCCGCACAGTTCGAAGCCGCGCGCCTCGCCGGAGACGAAGGGGAAGCGTTCACCGTCGCGGCACAGCGGGTAGCGCACGTACGACGCCGGGCCCCCGGCCGCAGCGGCGGCGTCCAGCGCGGGCAGGCGGGCCGGGGCGATGTCGGCCAGGCACTCTCCTCCCGTGTTGGACGCGCCTCCGGGGAGCCACCAGCCGTCGGGGTGGCGATGGCTGTAGAACGCGCCGGTCGCATCGCGCACCAGGTGCTCGGACACTCCCTTGAGGACGTACGTCGTGCCGATGACGCCCACGAACCGGCCCGGTTCGACCGCGCCGGTGGCGATCTGGCCCGCGCAGCCGTCCGTCATCCCGAGGCGTACGGAGCACCCTTCGGGCAGGCCCGTGGCCTCGGCCGCCTCCGGGCCGACGGTCCCGGCCTCGGTGCCGGGGGCGCCTACGGACGGGAGCAGCCCGGGCGGGAAGCCGAGGGCGTCGAAGACCTCGTGCGCCCACTCCCCGGCACGGGCGTCGTAGCCGGACTTCAGGGCGTGGCTCCAGTCCGTGGCCACGGGGCGGCCCGTCAGTTCGCGGCCGATGAACTCGGGGGTGTGCAGGACGTGGTGCAGAGCGGAGCCGTACGTTCGCAGGCACCACACGGCTCGGCCGAGCGCGGCGGTGGGGCCCACCGAGAGGCCGAGCGTGTCCCACCGGGCGCTGCCCGCCCGCTGGGCCTCGGCGTTCAGGTCGGCGGCACGCCGGTCGTCGTACATCAGGGCGGGGCCGAGCGGTTCGCCGTCCTTTCCGGTGGGGACGATGGTGCCGGATGTGGCGGACACGGCCACCGCGATCACCTCCCGTCCGCCCCGGGGCAGCGCGCCCGTGGTGCGGCGCAGGGCCGACCGTACGGCGGGCCACCACGACCGGGCGTCCTGCTCGCTCGTTCCCGTGGCGGTCCGTACGGGCGGCGGGAGATCGGCCTGCGCCTCGGCGAGTACGCGTCCCTGTCCGTCCACGCACAGCACCCGGACGGACGCGGTCGCCACGTCGATGCCGATCACGGCCGGAGAGGGCGGAGTGGGGCGACGGGATTCACCGCTCATACGGCCGCCACCGTGACCCGGGTCCGCTCGCGGAGTTTGCCCAGCAGGTCGGCGTCCGCACCGTCGTCCACGACGAGATGGTCCAGGTCACCGACAGGGCCCACCCGGTGCAACGCGGTGCGGGCGAGTTTGGTGTGGTCCATGAGCATCACCTTCGTCGCCGCCGACGTGAGCATCGCCCGTTTGACCAGCACCACGTCCTGCTCCTGGTGGTAGGCCGTCCTGGCATCGAGGGCCGACGTGGAGACCGCGACGAGGTCCACGGAGAGCGCCTCCACCGCCTCGACGCAGGGCATGCCGAGGAAGGAGTCATGGGTGCGTGAGTACTCGCCGCCCAGGGCGATCAGGCGGATGCCCTCGCATCCGGCGAAGACGTCCAGCACCCGGCGGGCGTTGGTGACCACGGTGAGCGGGGCGAGGTCGACCAGCAGGCCCGCCATGACCAGCACCGTGGTGGAGTCGTCGAGCATCACCGACATGCCGGGCTCCACCAGCGCGGCGGCGGCCCGCGCGACGGCCTTCTTCTCCGCCGTGTTGACGCCGAGCCGGTAGTCGAGGCTCGATTCGAACACCGTGGAGGGCAGGGCGGACGCGCCGCCGCGGAAGCGTCGCAGCACCCCTTGCCGCGCCAGGTCGTCGAGGTCCCGGTGGACGGTCATCAGGCTCACGCCCGTGAGCTGGGCGAGGGCGGCGCCCGTGGCCGTGCCCTGCTCCACCACATGGTCGGCGATGAGCCGTCGGCGCTCTTCGGCGGATCTCTTGGTCATGGGCGTCAGTCTCCCGCAGGGCTCGGACCGGGCGCGGGGGCGGGTGGCGGGGCTGTGGGTACGTTCAGCGAGCGCAGCGCCGTCTCCGGGCCGCGGATCTCGATCTCCGTGACGGCCCCGTTGTCCAGCCGCGGGAAGATACGCCGGTAGCGCCCGAGCGGCAGCCCGAGAAGTTCGCACAAAGCGATGCGCAGCAGGGTGTTGTGGGCGACGACGAGCACCCGGTCCCCCTGGTGGCGGTCTGCGAGGTCGCGCAGGGACGCGGTCGCCCGCTCCGCCGCCCGGGCGACGGGTTCGGAGCCGGGAAAGGCGCCGGAGTCGGCGTCCTCGCGGAACCTCCGTACGGCTTCGGGGTCCTCATCGGCCATCTCCTGGATCGTCCGGCCCTCGCCCCATCCGAAGTCCACCTCCTTCAGCCCCTCCTGGACCTCCACCGCCAGGCCCAGCACCTCGGCCGCGGGACTTGCCGTCAGGCGGGCGCGGCTGAGCGGGGAACAGGCGACCGCGTCCACGCCGGCGCGCACGGCCCAGGCTCCGAGGTCGGTCGCCTGGGCCACCCCTCGGGGTGTCAGGGCAACGTCGGTGACGCCGGCATACCGGTTCTCCGCGTGCCACTCGGTCTCGCCGTGCCGTACGAGCAGAAGACGAGTGGTCATGGAGACCGCCCTTTCCGGGTCGGGGCCGAGTCGCGGCGAGGTGGACCGAGTTGCCGTTGCCCGTGTCGGCCGGGTGCATTGCCGGTTCACGTGGGCGCTGTTAAATTTAACAGACATTCCACAACCCGGGACCGGAGCCCGGGGCCGGGCTTCCGCGACTCGGATCAGGCTCGGACCACGGCTCCGACCTGCTCGGCACCCACCCCAGCGGCTCTCCTCGCAGAAGGAATCCGACGTCATGCGCATCCTCGCCGCAGGCGACCACTTCGTCCGTCCCGCGTTGATGCGCGAGGCGGTGAGTCAGGAGCTGTCCCACGCGGGCGGGGAGCTCCCGGAGTTCACGGAGCTGACTCTCCCCTGGCCCCATGAGCCCTTCGGTCCGGTCGCGGAGGTCCGTGAGGCCAGCGGTACGGAGGACGAGCTCGTGGAGGCGTTGGACGGGGCGGCCATCTGTGTGACGCAGATGGCCCCGTTCACCGAGCGGGTGTTCGCCGCGTCACCCGGGTTGCGGCTCGTCGCCGTCTCCCGGGGCGGGCCGGTCAATGTGGACCTGGGCGCCGCTACCCGGCACGGGGTCAGGGTCAGTTTCGCCCCCGGCCGCAACGCCCCCGCCGCCGCGGAGTTCGCGGTGGGGTTGACGCTCGCCGCGATGCGGCGCGTCGCCGCAGCCGACGCGGAGCTGAAGCGGGGCGTCTGGCGGGGGGATCTCTACGCGTACGAGGAGGTCGGCGGCGAGCTCGGCGGGGCCACGGTCGGGCTCGTGGGCTACGGGGCCATCGGCCGTATCGTCGCGCGGGTGATGCGCGCCTTCGGGGCCCATGTGCTCGCGGCCGACCCGTACGCCGACCCGGAGGCGGTCGCGGCGGACGGTGTCGAACTCGTCGAGCTGGACGACCTTCTGGGCCGGAGTGCGGTGGTGAGCCTGCATGCCCGCCTGACGGAGGAGACCCACCATCTGCTCGACGCCCGCCGCCTCGGGCTGCTGCCGCCCGGTGCGGTCCTGGTCAACTCGGCCCGCGGCGGGCTGCTCGACCACGCGCCGCTGCCGGAGCTGCTGCGCAGCGGGGCTCTGGGGGCGCTCGCCCTCGATGTGTACGACGTCGAGCCGATCCCCGCCGACTGGGCCCTGCGTGACGTACCGAATGTGATCACCACACCTCATCTCGCGGGCGCGACGAGGCAGACGGCACACCGTGCGGCGGCCATCACCGCCGCCGAGGTCGGCCGCTTCGTGCGGGGGGAGAAGTTGCGGCATCTCGCGAACGGGGACGTCCTCGTGGACGGCGGGTCCTGACAGCCGTCCTCACCGTCGGCGCCCCGCAATCCATCGGCTCGCACAGGAGGTAGCAGGGTTGAGGACCATCATCGGCGTGGACATCGGTACGTCGGTCACCAAGGCCGTGGCGTTCGACGAGGAGGGCGGAGCCCTGGCCTCGGCGAGTCGGCGCTCGCATCTGGAGATGCTGCCGGGCGGTCGCGTCGAGCAGGATCTCGACGACGTCGTGTCCGGTGTCGGCGCTGTTGTGCGGGAGGTCGCCGCGCAGCTCGGCCGGCTGCCGGACGCCGTGGCACTCACCGGTCAGGGGGACGGGTTGTGGCTGCGGGACTCCGACGGCCGCCCGGTGCGGCCCGCCATCTCCTGGATGGATGCGCGGGCCTCGGACCTGGTGACCCGCTGGCTGACGGACGGCACGATCAGCACGGCGTACGCGCACACCGGCTCGGGGATGTTCCCGGGGTGCCACGGCCCGCTGCTGAACTGGCTCCAGGAGCACGAGCCCCGCTCGCTGGACCGGGCGGCCGTCGCGGGGTACTGCGTCGACGCGGTCGCCCAGCGTCTCACCGGCCGGGTGTGCCTCGACGCCTCCGACGCGACGCTGCCGTTCCTCGACCCCCGTACCCGCCGCTACGCGCCCGAGGCCCTGGCGGCGTGCGGGGTGGCGGAGCGTGCGGGGCTGCTGCCCACTCCGGCCGCCCCGGGCACGGTCCTCGCGCTCCACGGCCACGGCGCCGGACTCCTCGGTCTGCCCGAGGGGCTGCCGGTCGTGGCGGGGCCGTACGACCTGCCGGCCTGTGCGATCGGCAGCGGGGTGCGTGAGGTGGGGGACGGGGTCGTCATTCTCGGCACGACCCTCGCGAGCCAGGTGCTGACGGATCGGGTCGATCTCGATCCGCTCGCCGAGCCTGCCGGCATGTGGCTGTGCACGCCGGATCCGGACCGGTGGCTGCGCGCCATGCCGGCGATGGTGGGGACGGCGGCGCTGGAATGGGTGCTCGCCCTCGTCGGCGCGACCACGGCCGATGTGGATGCCCTGCTCGCCGACAGCCCGCCCGGCGCTCGGGGCGTCCGCGCCTTCCCCTTCCTGTCCGAAGCGGGTGAACGGGCCCCCTTCGTCGAGCCGTCGGCGCAGGGCAGACTGGACGGGCTCAGCCTGGCGACCGGCCGGGCGGACGCCGTCCGGGCCGTCTGCGAGGCCATCGGCTACGCGGCCCGGCACTGCCTGGAGGCGGCGGGGCTGAGCGGCACCCTCGCCCTGTGCGGCGGCGGCACCCGGTCGCTGACGTGGGCCCGGCTGATCGCCGACGTCCTCGGCAGGCCCGTCCGCATCCCGCTGGAGGAGCAGGTGGGCGCGCTCGGCGTGGTGTCCGTCGCCAGGGCGTCACTGTCCCCGGGGTACGAGGCGCCGCCGGGACGCCATCAGGTGGTCGACCCTCGCGAGGACGTACGGGCGCTGTACGAGGACGGATACGCGCGGTACCGGGCGGAGTTGGCGGCGGCCCGGACCGTGTGGGGAGCTCATGCACGGCCGTCCGGACACCCCGGGCACGTCTGATCACCCCCACCCGTCTGTTATTTATGACATGCCCATTGACACTCATAACACGCACGATGTTAATTTGACGCGAAGGAGGCTCTCCGCCTGAAGACCGGGAGATTCCAGTGAAGCAACGCTCTGTCAGATCGTTTGCCGCGGCTCTGTCGGTGATGACGGTGATCGTCTCCGTCGCCGGCTGTTCGACGAAGGCGCCCAACGGCTCGGAGGGCACGTCGTCGAAGGACGCGAAGATCGCGTTCCTGATGCCCGATATCGCCTCCACCCGCTACGAGTTGTACGACGCTCCGCTCTT
Source organism: Streptomyces globisporus (assembly GCA_014649555.1). Taxonomy (GTDB): domain Bacteria; phylum Actinomycetota; class Actinomycetes; order Streptomycetales; family Streptomycetaceae; genus Streptomyces; species Streptomyces globisporus. The sequence goes on from BMTG01000003.1 coordinate 49,492, forward strand.
CAAGGCCAAGATGAAGGATCTGTGCGGCGGTTGCGAGGTGCTCTACCAGAACGCGGGCGGCGACGCCGCGAAGCAACAGCAGCAGGCCGACTCCGCTCTCGCGCAGGGCGCCGACGTCATCGTGATCGACCCGGTGGACTCCGCCGCCGCGGCCAGCACCGTCCGTACGGCACAGGGGCGAGGCGTGCCCGTCATCGCGTACGACCGGCCGATCCCGGCGGTCAGGGCGGACTACTACGTCTCCTTCGACAACGAGAAGATCGGCGCCATGATCGGCACGTCGTTGGTGGACCACCTCAAGGCCACCTCGGCCGAGGGCGGCCTCCTCCAGGTCAACGGATCGCCGACCGACGCGGCGGCGGGCCTGATCAAGAAGGGTATCCACAGCGCGGTCGACTCCAGCGGGTTCACGCTCCTGGCCGAGTACGACACACCTGCCTGGGAGCCGGGGAAGGCGCAGAGCTGGGTCAGCGGCCAGATAGCCAAATTCCCGGGAAAGATCGCCGGAGTGGTGGCCGCCAACGACGGCACGGGTGGCGGTTCCATCGCCGCGTTCAAGGCAGCCGGAGCGGCCGTACCGCCCGTGACCGGGAACGACGCCGAACTCGCCGCCGCCCAGCGGATCATCAAGGGCGATCAGTACAACACCATCTCCAAGCCCATCAAGACCGTCGCGGAAGCCGCGGCCGTCGCCGCGTTCTCCTTCGCCCAGGGCAAGAAGCCCAAGGGCGACACCACACTCTTCGACACCCCCTCGGAACTCTTCACCCCCACCGTGGTCACCCGCGAGAACATCGCGGAGGTTCTGGTGGGCGACGGAAAGCCGCTGAAGACCGCGGAGGTGTGCACGGCGACGTACGCGGCAGCCTGTGCCGAGGTGGGCCTCACGTAGGAGCGGGCCCCTTCTCCCCTTCTCTGTCTGCCCTTCTTCCCTACTGCCCGTCTGCGCGCCTGCCTCGGAAGGCCGGTCATGACCGCTGAGTCCTTGCCCTCCCCTCACGAGCCGTCAGGAGGCCCGCTGCTCTCGCTCCGTGGGATCAGCAAGTCCTTCGGCGCCGTCGCCGCCCTCACCGATGTCGACCTCGACGTCTCGGCGGGTCAGGTCGTCGCCCTGGTGGGCGACAACGGCGCGGGGAAGTCCACCCTGGTGAAGGTCCTCTCCGGGGTGCACCAGCCGGACGCCGGAACCGTCGGTTTCGACCACGGGACCGTTTCCATCCCCTCCCCCGCCACGGCGCAGCGGCTCGGCATCGCGACCGTGTTCCAGGACCTCGCCCTGTGCGAAAACCTGAACGTGGTCGAAAACCTCTTCCTCGGACGGGAGTTGCGCGGGCTGCGCCTGGACGAGGTGGCCATGGAGGTCCGGTCCCTGGCTCTTCTCGGGGAGCTGTCGGCGAAGATTCCCTCGGTACGTGCCCCGGTCGCGGCCCTGTCCGGCGGCCAGCGGCAGACGGTGGCCATCGCGCGGACCCTGCTGGGCGACCCCAAGGTGATCATCCTCGACGAGCCGACGGCCGCGCTGGGGGTGGCGCAGACGGCGGAGGTGCTCAACCTGATCGAGCGGCTGAGGGAGCGCGGCCTGGGCGTCATCATGGTCAGCCACAACATGGCCGACGTGCGGGCCGTCGCCGACACCGTGGCCGTCCTGCGGCTCGGCCGGAACAACGGCGTCTTCGACGCGGCCGAGGCGACGGCGGCGGACCTGGTGGCCGCCATCACCGGGGCCACGGACAACGTGGTCAGCCGCCGCGCCGGACGGGAGCGGGCGAGGGACGACCGGGCCGGCCGGGGTACGGACGGCCGGCACGCGGGCGGCCGGGCCGCGGACGATCTGGTCTTCGGCGACCGGGCCATGAACGAGCGAGCAGCGGACAGCGGAACGGAATCGGCGCACCAGGGGGACGCATCATGACGGAGCCGGCCGCTGTCACGAGCCCGGAACTCTCCCGCGCCGGGGCCGACAAGTCGGCAACCTGGTCCGGCTGGGCGCGGAGTCGCCGACGGGCGGTGACGGACCGGCTGCGCGGCGGCGACCTCGGCCTCCTGCCCGTCCTCGCCGGGCTCGTCGTGATCTGGGTCGTCATGCAGATCCTCAACCCGATCTTCCTGTCGAGCGCGAACCTCACGAACCTCGCCCTCGAAAGCGTGCCGGTCGGCATCATCGCCCTGGGTGTCGTCTGCGTCCTCCTCGTCGGCCAGATCGATCTGTCGGTCGGCTCGATCAGCGGATTCAGCGCCGCCGTCCTTGCGGTTCTCTTCGTGGACCGCGGGCTGCCGGCCTGGCTCGCCGTCACCGCTTCGCTGGTCCTCGCGGCACTGATCGGCTGGTTCTACGCCCAGGTCCACAACCGGATCGGCGTCCCGAGCTTCGTCATCACGCTCGGCGGCCTCCTCGGCTTCCTGGGCGTGCAGCTGTGGATCCTCGGGCCCAAGGGCTCGATCAACCTGCCCTTCGACTCCGGTCTGGTGGCCTTCGCCCAGCTCCAGTTCCTGCCGCCCTGGCTGGCGTACACGCTGGTCGTCGTGGGCGCGGCGGCCCTGTACGCGACCGGTGCCGCCCGCGCCGCGGAGCGCCGTCGGGCGGGTCTGGCCGCGGCGTCCCGGCGTCTGCTCGCCGGACGGAGCCTGGCGCTGCTGGCCGGTCTCGGCGCTGCGGTCTGGTATCTCAACCGGGACCGGGGGGTGGGCTGGATGTTCGTGTTCTTCCTGGCTCTGGTGCTGGTGCTGCACTACGTCCTGTCCCGCACCTCGTTCGGCAAGTCGATGTACGCGGTCGGCGGCAACATGGAGGCGGCCCGGCGTGCGGGCGTCGACGTCAAAGCCGTCCTCACCACAGCGTTCGTGCTGTGCACGACGCTCGCCTGCGTCGGCGGGATACTCTCCGCCTCGCGCCTCGCGGCGGCCAACCAGAGCAGCGGCGGCGGTGACGTCAACCTCAACGCCATCGCCGCGGCCGTCATCGGCGGCACGAGCCTGTTCGGCGGCCGGGGCACGGCGTTCGCCGCGCTGCTCGGCGTCCTCGTGATCCAGTCGATCTCCAGCGGACTCACTCTGCTGAATCTCGACTCCGCCTACCGCTTCATGGTCACCGGCGGGGTACTGCTCCTTGCGGTGTCGCTGGACGCGGTCGCCCGGCGTTCGCGGGTCTCCCACGGCAGGGCCTGAGACACCGTTCGTATCCGGCAGCATCCGCACACCTCAGGATCACGATCTCGGAGGAACCATGCGAAGCCGAGCACGCGCTCACGTCGCCACCCTGTTCCTGTCCGCCGTCGTCGCGTGGGCCCTCCTGGCGACGGGCGGGGGCGCGGCCCATGCCCGTACGCCGTCCCCGCCTTCGTCCTCCCCAGGCGGCCTGCCCGCCTCCGTGGACGGCGGGGCCTGGGCGTCCGGGCATCTCCAGGGCACGGCCATCGACCGCCGCCGGGGCCACATGTACTTCTCCTTCACCAACCTGCTGGTCAAGACGGACCTGGCGGGCAGACCGATCGGCTCGGTCACCGGCCTCACCGGGCATCTGGGCGATCTGGACTTCAACAGCGCGGACGGCCGGGTCTACGGCTCCTTGGAGTACAAGGCCGCCCAGGCGTTCTACGTGGCGATCTTCGACGGGTCCCGGATCACGCGGATGAACATGGACGCACGGACCACCGATGTGCTCTCCACCGTCCATCTCCGGGAGGTCGTGCGGGACTACACGGCCGACATGAACGGCGACGGGGTCTTCGACGGCGACACCGGCAACACCCCGGACCACCGCTACGGCTGCAGCGGCATCGACGGCGTCGCCTTCGGTCCGGATCTGAACGGCAGGGGCGGTGGGCGGCTCACGGTCGCGTACGGGGTGTACTCCAACACCGCCCGCACCGACAACGACCACCAGGTGCTGCTCCAGTACGACGTACGCGACTGGCGGAAGTACGAGCGGCCGCTCAGCGAGGACGCGCTGCACACCAGCGGCCCCGCCTCCCCCGGCGGCAAGTTCTTCGCCTACACCGGCAACACCACCTACGGGGTCCAGAACCTGGAGTACGACGGGGACAGCGGCAACTGGCTGATGGCGGTGTACAAGGGCAGGAAGGCGGCCTTCCCCAACTACGGGCTCTACGTTCTGGACGGCTCGAAGCCTGCCCGCCGGGGCGAGGTGAAGGGCCAGCCGAGCCCCGAGTCCGGCCGGATCGTCTTCCTCCTCCGCCGCGGGCTGCACCACGAGCCGTCCGGTGTGTACGGCTACGAGTCGGGTGGCCAGTACGGTCTGGTCTCGCTCGACGACGGCCGCTATTACGTGGCCGAGGCCGGCACGGTCGAATCCGGGGGGATCACGTCGCAGACCGGCCGCGCGGTGCTGCACCGCTGGACGGGGGCGGTGCCGAACCCGTTCGCGGTGCGGGGGCCCGGCGGCTGAGCATGTCCCGGCACGTTCCGCAGCGCGGGTGACGTCGGCAGGCCCACACAGCCGCAACGCGGTGACCCACGTCACATGCGCGTCCTGTCAGCAATCGACGCGCTGTCCCGTTCAAGGGGTACGCGAACGAGACAGGAGCCCGCCATGACGCTCATGAAGCACCGCATCGTCGTACTCGGCGCCGGGTACGCCGGGGCCTTCGCCGCCGGGAATCTGGCCCGTCGGCTCTCCCCCGCCGACACCGAGATCACCGTCGTCAACGCCTCACCCGACTTCGTCGAGCGGATGCGCCTCCACCAGGTGGCGGCCGGGCAGGACATCGCGCGCCGCAAGCTCGCCGACGTGTTCGCGGGCACCGGGATTCGGCTGCGCCTGGCCCGGGTGACCGGTCTCGACCCCGAGCGCAGGACGGTCGCCGTGACCGGCGAGGACGGGCCCGGGCACCTGTCCTACGACACTCTGCTCTACGCACTCGGCAGCTCCGCCGCCCACCACGGTGTCCCCGGCGTGGCCGAGTACGGCTTCGACGTGACCGGTCTGGGCTCGGCGCTGCGGCTGCGCGAACGCCTGGACGACCTCGGCGATGGCGGGTCCGTCCTGGTGGTCGGCGAGGGGCTGACCGGCATCGAGACCGCGACCGAGCTGGCCGAGTCGCGGCCCGGTCTCTCGGTCGCGCTCGCCGCCCGTGGTGAGCTGGGCGCCTGGCTCTCCCCCAAGGCCCGCCGTCATCTGCGGGAAGCGTTCGACCGGCTCGGCGTCACCGTGCACGAACACACCGACGTCGCAGCGGTCGAACCCGGCCGGGCAATCACCGCCGACGGTACGGTCCTTCCGGCCGAGGTCACCGTGTGGTCGGCCGGGTTCGCCGTGCACCCGATCGCGGCCGCCGCCGGCCTGGAGGTCGCCGCCACCGGGCAGATCGTCGTCGACGAGTCCATGCGTTCGGTCTCGCACCCGGACGTCTATGCCGCCGGCGACTGCGCCTACGCGATCGGGGAGAACGGCCGGCCCCTGCCGATGTCCTGCGCCTCGGCCGGGCTCACCAATATGCAGGCGACCGGCGCGATCATCGCGCGCCTGACCGGCGACGAGGTTCCGGCCACCGGGCTGAAGTACGTCGGCAACCACATCAGCCTCGGCCGCCGGGACGCCATCTTCCAGATGGTGGGCGAGGACGTCCGGTCGAAGCCCTGGTACCTGGGCGGCCGGAAGGCCGCGCGGCTCAAGTCGGGGATTCTCAAGGGCGCCGAATGGGGTATCGCCCACCCGACCTTCGGCCTGCCGAAGCGCCGGCGGCGGCTGGACCCGGCGTCCGGCCGGGCCGGTGTGCGGATCGCCGCCTAGGGTGTTCCGCATGGACAGCGCAACCGTCGCGACGTTCGAGGCCGGCCGGGGGAGGCTGGCCTCGCTCGCGTACCGTCTGCTCGGGTCGGCGGCCGACGCGGAGGACGCCGTGCAGGACACCTTCCTGCGCTGGCAGGCGGCGGACCGCGAACGGATCGAGGTGCCCGAGGCGTGGCTGACGAAGGTCGCCACCAACATCTGCCTCGACCGGCTCCGCTCGGCGCAGGCGCGTCACGAGCGGACGGCCGGCGCGTGGCTGCCCGAACCGCTCCTCGACGGCGACCCGATGCTCGGCCCCGCCGACACGTTCGAGCAGCGGGAGTCGGTGTCCCTGGCCGTGCTGACCCTCGTCGAGCGCCTCTCGCCGAACGAGCGGGCCGTGTACGTCCTGCGGGAGGCCTTCGCGTACAGCCACGCCGAGATCGCCGAGATCCTCGACATCACGGAGGCGGCGAGCCAGCAGCACGCCCACCGCGCGCGGACCCGGCTCGCGGACGAACGCCGTCACAGCGGCGGCGCGACCGACCCCGCGGCGGCGCGCCGGGTGGTCGAGGAGTTCCTCGCGGCCGCCACGTCGGGGCGGACGGACCGGCTGGTGGCGCTGCTCACCGACGACGTGACGGCGGTCTCGGACGGCGCGGGACTGGCCAGGCGGCTGCTGCGGTACCGGACACCGGAGCGGGTCGCCTCCTTCGTACGGGCCGGGTTCAAGTCCACCCCGGCGAAACGCCGGCTGGCCGTTGGCCCGACGGCGATGTACATCGCGCGGGTCAACGGCTCCCCGGCCGTCATCGCCGTGGTCGGGGACCGGGTCGTGGGGGCCGTGGCGTTCGACGTCGGCGACGGAAAGGTCGCGGGCCTGTACGGCATCGCCGCCGCACATCGGCTGACGCGCCTGGACGAGGCCTGGCGGCGGCACGATGCGGGGGTTCCGGTGATCGACGCCTGGTGACCGGCCGTCGGATCACCGGGCGGGCCGGCGGGAGCCCGCCCCGCTTCGGGGAAGTGCGGGGCGGGCGGTCCGACGGCCCTCAGGGGGCGGCGGCCAGGGACAGTTGGGTGTTCCAGTAGGAGGCCGGCGGCAGGGTGTCCCACGGGTTGCCTTCGGCGATCGTGTCCGGCGTGATGTAGACGTGTCCGGCATTGCGCTGCTTGCTGAGGGACACCGCTGTGCGCAGCGTGCTCTCGTCGGGTGACGCGTGGACCATGTGCCAGATCCTGTCCGCGGGTACGCGCGCCTCCCAGCTCTGCGGGCGATGGGAGCGGTAGGAGGCGTCATTGCCCTCGAAGGTGACGAGGGTGTCGGCGGCGGCGGTGTAGCGCTCCTCCACGCCGGTTCCGGGGTTGTCGACGACCGTCGACGCGGCACCGTGGCGTTGCTCGACGTAGGAGCGCAGCTCGATGTAGCGGTACGTCCACGTTGCCCGCTCCGCACCGGGACATGGCCTCGTCGAAGAAGACGCCTCCGAGACCGGCGCTTCCGTAGAGGCGGTACCAGGTGTCGATGTCGCTCTTGATCTGGCGCATCCACTCGGCGGGGTCGGTCGAGCCGCTCCGGGTCGTGATGCCGGTCGTGCCGAAGTAGCCGGTGGCCACATAGCCGATGACGGTGATGCCGGCGGCCCGGGCCCGCTGGATCGCCTGGGTGTACTGCGTGTCGCCGGTACCGGGGCCGTTGCACGTGTCATTGCATGGGACAGCGCATCCGATCATGCGTTTACGCCAGGGAAAGCGCGTCTTCTACGGCGGGATGTGGCTGATTCCACCCCAGGAACAGGGGGCCCAGTTTCGCGGGACGCGCCAAGGCTGCGCGAATCTGCGTGTTTCAGTGATCGAATGAAAAGATTCTTGCTCGGTGCCGTTGCACGGCCACCGCAACGGTTCCAGGTTGACCGCGCCGGAGCCCGCGCCCCGGCCCCCTCACCCCGTCACACCCGAACCGGAGCCGCCCCATGCGATCCCGCAGCCCTGGAAATCCTTACGCCTGGCAGCCGCGCTGGCCGCGGTCTCGGCGGCCGCCGTGCCGTTGGCGCCCTCCGCCTCGGCGGGCTCAGCCGCGGCCGAGCCCGCCGGACACCTGTCGCGGACGGTGAAGCCCGCGGCGTCCATCGTGTACGACCCCGGCATGAAGTGGCGCTGCTACAGCGTCTCCGACGAGACCGCGGGGAGCAATTACGGCAACGACTCCCGGGACTGCGGAAAGATCGTTCACCCGAACCGGGTGAACGCCGACTGCACCTGGTTCGGTTACACCTCCCCTCGGGGCGTGGAGTGCCCCGCATGGCGATTCGTCACCTACAACTGGGGGCAGCACAGTCTGCGCGCCTATCCCGGCTACTACCACCAGGTTCAGGGAGATTCCGGCGCCCCTCTGAAACTGGTGCTGCAGAACAACTCCCGGGGCCCGAGAGATACGGCCGGTCAGACGCAGAACTGCGAACTGAAGGAGGTCGCCGTCTCCCATGAGTACGTGGGGAGCTCGTTCAAGCGGAAGGCCGACGGCAGCACCTACAACTTCGCCGACGGCCAGGTGAAGGTCGCCTATGACGCGCTCGTCGAGCAGACCGGCGGCTTCGCCTGTGAGGAGAAGCGTGCCCTGCTCACCACGGACTTCATCTACCGGACAGCACGAGGGATCAACGTCATCTCCGTCGTCCACTTCGACCCGGGCCCCTTCTCCCGGCCGAACGACGACGGCGTGCTGTGGTCCAACAACTGCCGCAAGGCCGAGGGGACGGCCGACGGCTGCCGGATGACGGTGCACGGCGAGCAACTCACCTCCGGTGAGCGGCGGCATCTGGAGGTCGACTTCTCCGGCATCGCGAGGAAGTACCGGGGCCATCTCAACGACGAAGCGGTTCCGAGCGCGTCGCAGATCGAGGCCGTGCAGGTGGTGAACAGCGCCAAGGGCGCCGACCTGAGGGCAGAGGTCTCCGGACTGGACGTCACCCTGGGGTAGCGCACCGCGTACGGCACGAACGCCACAGCGATCAGGACGGCGCCGTGCGGGCGCCCGCGTGTACCGGACAGCCCGCCCGCAGCGACCGTGTTCATCGGCGGTGCCAAGAGCGCCGTCGATGAACCCCTCCTCCCCCTGTCCGGAATGCCGGAGTTTCCACCCTGTGCAACCGGGGGTTGACCGAAGCGGAATGTGTCCTTAGGTTTCTCGCAACCCGCAGGTATATCGATTAACCAACGTCGTCACCCTCCCGGTTGGAGACATCTCGCTGTGCGCTCACCCCTGAGCCGGCGCGGCTTCCTCGCTGCAGGTTCCGGCCTTGCCGCCGCCGCACTCCCCGCCCTGTCCGGCTGTTCCCCGTTCGCCTCGGCCGATTCCGACCCGGGCACCTTGACCGTCCATACCCAGCTCGGTACGACCGCGCCGGGCTCCCCGACGTACAAGGCCGTGGTCGAGCAGTTCCACACGGAGCACCCCGGGCTCCGGGTCAAGAACCTCGTGAACGGCGATGACCTCCCCCAGGTGTACGAGACCTCCCGGCTGGCCCGTAAGGAGCCGGACGTCGTCATGGTCAACCTGTACGACAAGACGCTGGCCTGGACCGAGGTCGGCGCGACCGTCGACGTGCGGGGGTATCTCGACGACTGGGGGCTGCGCGAGCGGGTGCTGCCCGCCGCGCTCACGGAGTGGACCGACGGCGAGGGGCGGCTCCGCGCCTTTCCGTACTTCGCCACCAACTGGCCCGTCGCGTACAACACCGCCCTGCTGGAGCGGGCCGGAGTCGGCGCCGTTCCCACGACCGGTGACCAGCTCATCGGCGCCGCCCGGAAGTTGCGGGCCAAGGGCATCGCCCCCGTCACCGTCGGCGGCAACGACTGGACCGGGCAGAAGCTGCTGGCCCAGATCATCCAGACCTTCCTCTCCCCCGACGAGGCCAGGAAGGTCTACGCGAGCGGAGACTTCAGCGGGAGCCGGGGCGTACGGGAGGGCATCGACTACTTCGTGGAGCTGCGGGACGCCGGTGTCTTCGCCGACAAGGCGCAGGGGCTGACCTCGGACATCATGACCACGCAGTACAACACCGAGGCCGCGGCGATCCAGTCGGCGATGTCCTCGGCGCTGGCGAAGGTTCCGGCGAGGACCGCGGGACACACCGCGGTCGGCGGCTGGCCGCTGGCCCCGGGGGCGGCCCACGACAAGCCGACCATCCTGCGTTCGTACACCCTCATCGGCTTCTGGATCAGCCCGAACGGGGTCAGGAAGATCGCGTCGGTCGAGAAGTTCCTGCGCTTCATGTACCGGCCCGAGGTCGTCTCGCGCTTCATCACCGAGAGCGGGCGGGACATGGCCCTGGTGACGGACACGGTGAGCAAGGACTTTCCGCTCGTCGCGGAGGCACAGCGGCTCGGGGACCGGGTCGGGCAGGTGCTGCTGCCGGATCTCCACGTCCCGCCGACGGCCACCCAGCCGCTGATCACCGCGACCAGCACCGCCTTCACGCGGGGGACGAGCGCAGCGGCTGTGCGCTCCACCCTCGAATCCGCCTACCGCACGGGCTGATCCCGCGCGCCCGAGCCCTTAGCGAGTCCCCCATGACCTTGCTCTCGTCCGCCCCGGGCAGCGCCTCGATGGCCCGGAAGACCCCGTCCGCTCCCGCCGCTCCTCCACGCCGCAAGCAGGGCGGGGTCATCCTGGCCGTGCCGGCGCTGGTCTGGTACCTCGTCTTCATGGTCGGCCCCCTTGTCGCCATTTTCGTGATCGCCGCACTGCACTGGCCGGGCATGCTGCAGCCGGTGTCGTTCGCCGGGCTGCAGAACGTCCGCACCGTTCTGGACGATCCGGTCTTCATGGACGCGGTGACCAACACCGCCGTCCAGCTCGTCGTGGCCCTGCCTCTGATGATCGTCGGCGCGTACATGCTGGGGTACTACGTCGCACAGCAGCCGCCGGGGCACCGGGTCCTGCGCTACCTCCTGTTCATTCCGGGCCTCATCTCCACCCCGGCCAAGGCGATGGTGTTCTACGCGGTCCTCTCTCCGGACGGCCTGTTCAACGGAGCGCTGGACAAGCTGGGGATGGGATCGCTGGCCGACGCCTGGCTGGCCTCGCCGTCGACCGCGCTGGCCTGTCTGATCGTGCTCGACGTGTGGAGCGGCATCGGTTTCACCGCCGTGCTGTTCGCCGCGCGACTGGGCAGCGTGCCGGACGAGATCGGGGAGGCGGCGCAGCTCGACGGGGCCGGGCACTGGCGGGCCATGTGGCGCATCCACTTCCCCGTGATCCGGGACTTCGTGGGTGTGGTGACGATGCTCCAGTTCCTGTGGACCCTGTTCGGTTCGGCGCAGAACGTGCTGCTGCTCACCCAGGGCGGTCCGGGCTCCTCGTCCACGACCCTGTCCTTCCTCGTGTACCAGAAGGCGTTCATCGCGGCCGACCTCGGCTACAGCCAGACGGTGGGTGTCTTCCTGTTCCTGGTCGGTCTGGCCGGGCTGCTGACCATCCGTCGCGTCTTCCGCCAGAACTACTGATCGGAGCGGTTCCATGAAGTTCGGAAGGTCCTGGCTGCCCGCCCATGTCCTGGCCTGGCTGTACGCGGCGCTACTCGTCGTGCCCCTCTACTATCTGCTGGTCTCGGCGTTCAAGACGAACGACCAGATCTTCGGCAGCCCGTTCGCGCTGCCGACCTCGCTGTCCGCCCACAACTTCACCGAGGCGTTCTCGTCCGCCGACCTCGGCCCGGCCGTCGTCAACTCGGTGCTGGTGACCGCGCTGGCGCTTGCGCTCACCCTGGCCCTGGCCATTCCGGCGGCGTTCGCCATCGCCCGTACGGAGGGGCGGCTGGGTGCGTTCGTGGAGCGGGTGTTCTCGCTCGGCTTCCTGGTTCCGACCTTCGCCGCGCTGTTCCCGACGTTCCTGCTGGCCGCCGCGACCGGGCTGTTCCACACCCGGGCCTTCATGGTGCTGTTCCTGCCCGCGACGGCGATGCCGCTGTCGGTGGTGATCCTGGTGCAGTTCATGCGGACGATCCCGCGCGAGATGGAGGAGGCCGCCCGGATCGACGGCGCGTCCACCTTCGGCGTGCTGCGGCATGTGTACACCCCGATGTGCATGCCGGGGATCGCCACGATCCTGCTGCTGAACTTCCTGACCTTCTGGAACGAGTACCTCTACTCGCTCGTCATCATCGGGCCGGACCCGGAGCAGCGCACCGTGCAGGTGGCGCTGCCCACCCTCAAGTCCCTGACCGGCACGGACTACGGCATCCTGACCGCCGGTACGGTGCTGACGCTGGTCCCGGTCTGGGCGGTGTACACCGTGCTGCAGAAGCGCATGCAACAGGCACTCGTCAGCGGGGCGGTGAAGATGTGAAGGTACGTCGTGAGGACCGGCCGGGGGAAAACGCTCCCGGCCCGGTCGAAGAGGGATCAGCCGGCCCGGGACGGCCGACCATCAAGGCGGTGGCGGCCGCAGCGGGAGTCTCCACCGCCACGGTGTCCCAGGCGGTCAACGGAACGGGGCGGATCTCGGAGGCGACCCGGCGCCGGGTCCTGACGGCGGCGGCCGAGCTGGGCTGGTCGCCCAGTGCGTCGGCGACCGCCCTGCGCCGGGCGCGGACCCGGACGATCGCCCTGGTCGTGCGCCGTCCGACGGACGTGCTCGGGGTCGACCCGCACTTCAGCGAGCTGATCACCGGTCTGGAGGGTGAGCTGGCCCCCCGCGGTTACGGTCTGCTGCTGCATCTGGTCCCGGGGCTGGCCGAGGAGAGCGCGCTGTACGAACGGCTCGTCGCCGAGGGCAGGATCGACGGTGCGGTGCTCACCGAGGCCCGGTCGGACGACCCGCGCCCCGGTCTGCTCCAACGACTCGGTCTGCCCGCCGTACTGCTGGGCTCGCCGGAACGCGGAGGCCCGGTGCCCGGTGTGGGCCTCGGGCAGCAGGGCGCGGGCGTCCGTGAGGCCGTCGCGCATCTGCTGGCACTGGGCCACCGGCGTATCGCGTACGTCGCGGGTCCGGCCGAGCTGGTGCACACCGGTGCCCGGCGGACGGCGTTCGAACAGGCGCTGGCCGAGGCGGGGCTGCGGCCCGCCGCCGTCCGGCACACCGACTTCACCGAGGAGGCCGCCGTCGCGGTGACCGAGGAGCTCCTCGCGCTGCCGGAGCGGCCCACCGCCCTGGTCTTCCCCAATGACTCCATGGCCGTCTGCGGGATGGGCGCGGCTCAGCGTGCCGGCCTGAGGGTGCCCGCGGACGTGTCGGTGGTGGGGTACGACAATCTCCCCCTGGGGCGCTGGCTGCACCCCCGGCTGAGCAGCGTGGACCAGCAGGTGCAGCGGGTCGGCGCGGCCGCCGCGCTGACGCTGCTCGCCCGCTGCGGCGAGGACGTGCCCACGGCTCTTCTGGAGGGGCGGCCGCGCCTGGTCGTCCGGGAGTCGACCGGCCCCGCGCCTGCCGCTCCCTGAATCCATGGACCGTTCACCTCGCACCCCGCGCGGACCGCCGGGACCGCCCGTACCCCTTCCTGGCCGGCCCGCCTCGCCCCGACGGCGGCCGACCGATCCCGTACACCGAAGAACGCCGGAGAAGGACCATGCGACGCCACAGCGCCCACCTCACCCATGACCATTCCGTGCTGCCCTGGCTCGGTGCCAACTTCTGGTCCCGCACAGGGGGTCCCCTGATGTGGCGGAACTACGAGCCGAAGACGGTGCGCGAGGAACTGGCCGTCCTGCGGGAGCACGGGCTGACGATGACCCGGTCGTTCTTCTACTGGCCGGACTTCCACCCGGAGCCCGGACGGATCGACGAAAAGCTGTGCGACCGGTTCCGGGACTTCCTCGACGCCCACACGGAGGCGGGGATGGGGACCGTGCCGACGTTCATCGTCGGCCATATGTCCGGCGAGAACTGGGACCCGGTCTGGCGCGGGGGGCGTGATCTGTACGAGGACGTGTGGCTCGTCGGGCGGCAGGCGTGGTTCGTCTCCCAGATGACCCGTCGGTTCAAGGACCACCCCGCGGTGACGGGCTGGCTGATCACCAACGAGATGCCGGGCTACGGGCGTATCTACCAAGTGGACCCGCCCTCCAGTGAGGTGGTGACCGCCTGGGCGCAGTTCATGTGCGACGCGGTGCGCGCGGCGGGCGGGGCACAGCCCGTCTCGCTGGGCGACGGGGCGTGGGGCATCGAGGTGACGGGCCGCGACAACGGCTTCTCGCTGCGGGACACGGCGGAGTACGTGGACTTCGTGGGGCCGCACGTCTACCGCTCGGACACGGACCGGCCGCGCCAGCACTACCGGGCCGCGTTCGAGTGCGAACTCGCGGCGGTGACCGGGCAGCCGGTCGTGCTGGAGGAGTTCGGGCTCTCCACCGACACGGTCTCGGCGGCGAACGCGGGGATCTTCTACCGGCAGACGCTGCACAATTCGCTGCTCGGCGGGGCCACGGGCTGGATCGCTTGGAACAACACGGACTACGACGGCCTCTGGGACCAGTCCCCGTACGACCACCACCCCTTCGAGATGCATTTCGGCATCACCGACCACGCGGGGCGCCCGAAGGAGCCTCTGCGCGAACTGGCCTCCTTCGCCGAGGTGCTGAAGCGGGTGGACTTCGCCCGGTGCCGCCGTACCGACGCCGACGCCGCGCTGGTGGTGCCCGCGTTCCTGGAGCGCGGCTACCCCTATAGCCGGCCCGCCGACCGGCCGCTGATCTTCACCTCCCTCCATCAGGGGTACGTGGCGGCGCGCGGCGCGGATCTGCCCGTGGCATTCGCCCGGGAGGCCGACGGTCTGCCGGACGACGCCGCGCTGTACCTGCTGCCGTCGACCCGTCAGCTGACGACCCGCACCCGGCGGGCGCTGGAGCGGCGGGCCCGTGAGGGGGCCACCGTGTATCTGTCGTTCTGCTCGGGCGAGCACCCGGGGACGCGCGGCCCCTGGTTCGACGACCTGGACGGGCTGTTCGGTGTCGAACTCCAGCTCTCCTACGGGGTGGCGGAGCCGATCGAGGACGATGTCCTGGAGATGACGTTCGCCGAGGACTTCGGGTCGATCGCGGCGGGCGAGACGCTGGTCTTCCCGGTCGCCGGGAACGAGGACAGCCGCGCCTACCTCCCGGTGGTGCCGACGGGGGCCCGGGTCGTCGCCACCGACGCGCACGGCCGCCCGGCGCTGCTGTGCCACGGGACGGGCGAGGGCCGCACCGTACTCGCGACCTACCCGCTGGAGCACATGGCCGCCCGCACGGCCCGCGTGAACCCCGACCAGACGCACCGGCTGTACGCGGCGCTCGCCGAGGTCGCCGGGGCGGCGCGGCCGGTGACGGTGGACAGCCCGTACGTCGCCGCCGACACCATCGTCCACGAGGACGGGACACGGTACGTCTGGCTGGTGAGCCAGTCCGAGGCGGAGCTGAGCGTACGTCCGGTGGCGGACGGTGAGTTGCATGAGCTGGAGAGCGGTGAGCCGGTGCGGGACGTGGTGATGGCCCCGTACGGCGTGCGGGTCCTCGAACTGCGCTGACCGGCCCGGCCCTTCCCGCTGTGCGACCGTCCTGCCCTGCTTCCGGCCGAGGAGATCCGTGCCATGACCGATGACCCGCTCTTCCGCGACCCCGCCGCGTCTGTTGCCGCCCGGGTGCGGGATCTGCTGGGCCGGATGACCCTGAACGAGAAGGTGGGGCAGGTCAACCAGCGGATGTACGGCTGGGACGCGTACGAGCGGACGGCGACCGGTCATCGGCTCACCGAGGCGTTCCGGGCCGAGGTGGCCGCGTACGACGGGATGGGCGCGCTGTACGGGTTGCAGCGCGCGGACGCCTGGTCGGGTGTGACGGCGGAGGCGGGCATCGCGGCGGCGGAGGGTGCGCGAGTGTCCGACGCCGTCCAGCGCCATGTCGTCGAGGGGACCCGCCTCGGCATCCCCGTCCTGCTGGTGGAGGAGATGCCGCACGGGCTGCAGGCCCTGGACGGCACCCTGCTTCCGGTCAACCTGGCGGTCGGCGCGACGTGGAATCCCGGGCTGTACGAGGAGGCGGCCGCGCTCGCGGCGGCACAGCTCCGTTCGCGGGGCGGGCATGTGGCCCTGGTGTCGGCGCTCGATCTGGTGCGGGATCCGCGCTGGGGACGTGCCGAGGAGTGTTTCGGTGAGGACCCGTATCTGGCGGCCCGGTTCACCGAGGCGCTGGTACGCGGGGTGCAGGGGCCGCCGGGCGAGCGCATCGGGCCGGACCGGGCGGCGGTCGTGCTCAAGCACTTCGCGGGGCAGGGCGCGGCGGTCGGCGGCCGCAACAGTGCGGCGACCGAGCTGGGCCTGCGTGAGCTGCGGGAGATCCACCTGGAGGCGGCACTGGCGGGTGTGCGGGCGGGGGCCGCCGGGGTGATGGCCGCGTACAACGAGTTCGACGGCCTGCCCTGTGCGGCGAACCGGGATCTCCTCACCGGGATCCTGCGCGAGACATGGGGATTCACGGGTCTGGTGATGGCCGACGGCCTGGCGCTGGACCGGTTGGTGCGGCTGGCCGGGGATCCGGTGGCCGCCGGGGCGATGGCCCTGGCGGCGGGTACCGATCTGAGCCTGTGGGACGGCTGCTTTCCGCGACTGGCCGAGGCCGTCGAGGGCGGGCTGGTCGACGAGGCGGTCCTCGACGCGGCCGTGGGGCGGGTCCTCGCGCTGAAGTTCCGGCTCGGGCTGTTCGAGCGGCCGTACACCGGAGACCGGCCGCCGGC
Organism: Streptomyces globisporus; assembly: GCA_014649555.1. Classification (GTDB taxonomy): domain Bacteria; phylum Actinomycetota; class Actinomycetes; order Streptomycetales; family Streptomycetaceae; genus Streptomyces; species Streptomyces globisporus. The sequence continues at coordinate 65,928 of BMTG01000003.1, forward strand.
CGCCGGGCCGGAGCGGCTGAGCGAACGCATCGCCCGGGAGTCGGTCACGCTGCTGGCCCACGACCGCGCCACGCTTCCGCTCACCGGCGGGGCCCGCATCGCGGTTCTCGGCCCGAACGCCGACTCCGTACCGCAGCAGATCGGCGACTACACGGCGCCTCAGCGTCCCGGCACCGGTGTGAGCGTCCTCGACGGGCTGCGGACGGCGGCCCCGCCGGGCACGGAGATCGTGTACGCGCGGGGCTGCGGGCTCGTCGGGGGCGACCGGTCGGCCCTCCCCGAAGCGGTCGCGCTCACGGCGGGGGCGGATGTCGCGGTGGTGGTGCTCGGCGGGTCGAGTGCGCGGGCGGCGGAGACGTATTTCGATGCCAATGGGGCGGCCGTCGTCACCGGCGACCCCGGTGGGATGACCTGCGGCGAGGGAGTGGATCTGGCGGACCTCTCGCTGCCGGAAGGCCAGTTGGCCCTGCTGGACGCGGTGGCCGCCACGGGTACGCCCGTGGTGGTGGTGCTGGTCCAGGGGCGTCCGCACGCGCTGCCGGACCTGGCCGGCCGCGTGGGGGCGGTGCTCAGTGCGTGGTACCCCGGGCCGTGGGGCGGTCGGGCGGTGGCCGACGTGCTCTTCGGCGTGGCGGAGCCGGTGGGCCGGCTCCCTGTGTCAGTGCCCCGGTCGGCCGCCCAGCTGCCGGTCTTCTACAACGGGAAGGACCACGGCTACCGGGGCTATGCCGACCAGCCCGCCGCCGCGCGGCACGCCTTCGGCCACGGGCTGACGTACGGCTCGGTGGAGTACAGCGTGCCGCGGCTGTCCCGTTCGGCGGTCGGGGTGGCGGAGTTCGCCGATGAGGGCCACGCGGTGACTCCCCCGCCGGAGCGCGGCAACGGGTACGGCACGGGGCGCGACGGCGTGTCGGGGCTCGACGGCGGGCCGCAGCGGGATGACGGCCCGGGGGCCGGTCGCGGGCCGAGGCCGGTTCACGGGCCGGTCGTGTGCTCGGTCGAGGTGCGCAACACGGGTGAGCGGCCGGTGCGGGAGACGGTCCAGCTCTACGTGCGCCGGGTGCTCGGCGGGTCGTCCTGGCCCCGGGTACGGGAACTGCGTGGATTCGACCGGGTCGCCCTGGCACCCGGGGAGCGGGCGGAGGTCTCCTTCACGGTGGACGCGGGGGTGCTGGCGTCCGTGTCACGTTCGGGACGACGGGTGGTGGAGCCCGGGGAGTTCACGATCGAGGCGGGTCCGTCCTCGGACCGTGCGCAGGGCGTGCGACTGACGGTGCGGGCTTCCGCGCCGGAGGCGGTCACCGGCGCAGAAGCTTCTGGCCCTTCGCGTCGGTCCACGTAGACCTCGGCGCGGTCGATACGGAGAGCAGGGAGATGCGCGTACCGGTGGAGGTGAAGGTCGCCGTGGCGCCCGCCCGGTCGCTCCAGGGGGCGTCGTGGGCGGGCCGGGGCGCCGTCAGCGTGTCGGTGCCACCATGGAGAGGTGACCTCACACGAACAGCGGACCGTCCGGCGTCTGGAGCAGGCGATCCTCGACCTGCTGGAGCGGCGTGGGCCGACCGCGACCATCTGTCCCTCCGATGCCGCACGCTCGGTGTACGGGGGCGACGACGACGGCTGGCGGTCGCTGATGGAGCCCGCACGCCAGGCGGCTCGGCGGCTGGTCGGGGCCGGTCGGGTCGAGATCACCCAGGGTGGCCGGCCGGTCGAGCCGGACGAGGCCCGGGGGCCGATCCGGATCCGCCGCGTCCGCTGACGTCTTCGGAGGCGTACGGACCGGTCTCGCCGCATCGGCGGTGAGGGTTCAGACGGCGGGGCGGGTGTGCACGCTGACCGCGTAGCCGCCGCCGTCGCTGTAGGGGTCGCCGCTCCAGGTCGCGTAACGCTGCCGCAAGGTCAGTCCGGCCAGGGCGCACCACCCGTCGAACTCGGCGAGGGTCACCGGCGCTTCCTCCAGCGGGAGGTGGGCCGCGTCCAGTCCCATGCCCGTGACCAGGAGCCCGCCCGGGCGCAGTACGGCGGCCAGTTGCCCGACGACGGTCACTCCGGTGCCGGGGGCCAGGAGCGGGATGACATTGCCGGCGGCGAGTACGAGGTCGAAGTCCGTGTCCAGGCCGAGAGTGTCCAGCCGGGCCAGGTCGCCGAGGAGCCAGCCCTGCCCGGGGGCCTCGCGGCGTGCGACCGCCAGCATCGAGGCGTCGACGTCCACGCCGGTGCAGTGGTGGCCCAGTTCGGCGAGCCGGATCGCGATGCGGCCGGTGCCGCAGCCCGCGTCGAGCACCCGGGCCCCGGGCTTCAGCAGCGTGGTGCAGAAGGTGGCTTCGCCGTGGACGTCATGGCCCGACGCGGCGAGCCGGGCGAATCGCCGCGCGTACTCCTCCCCCGCCTTTCCACCGGTCAGTTCCGCCCAACGGTCGCGTTGCCCTGTCATGTTTCCGCATGCCTTCCGGTTCGTTCTTCCCCCAGCGGGAGCATAGGCGAGCCGCTCACGCCGGAGCCCCGTTCGGTCTGGTGGAACAGAGGGCAGCGGCCCGTGCGGTCAGCCCCTGGGTCCCTGGGGCTTCTGCCCCCACGCCGTGAGCATCCCGGCCGACAGCGCGGCGCACGCGTCGCTCTCCAGGTACCGGACCGCGGCGTCGATGCCCGCGTCGTCGACCAGGCCGGTGGAGAGCATCGCTTCCCTGCTGCGCTGCCAGGTGTCGGCCCAGAAGCGGCTGATCGCGCTGCCCGGCACCAGCGGCGGGACGTGGATCTCGGCCGCCACGTGGTCGAGCCCCGCCCCGCGCAGGAGGTGCGGGTACGACGGAACCAGGGAGACGTCGGTGCCGATGGTGGCCCGTAGCCCCTGCCACATCGCCCGCATCGCCGTGGAGTACAGGGTGGCCGGTGCCCGTTCGCTCGTCAGGTCGACCGCGTCGCTGAGCACCAGCACGCCGCCGGGCGTGAGGAGTTCGGCGAACCGGCCGATCAGACGGTCCCGCTCGGGCAGGTGCATCAGCACGAACCGTGCGTGGACGAGCTGAAAGGAGCCGGGGGCGAAGTCGGGGGCGGTGACGTCGGTCTGAAGCGTCCGGAGGCCGGGGGTGGGGCGTGCGTCCAGGAACCGTACGTCGCGGTCCACGGCGAGCACGCTCGCCACCCCGGCCTCACCCAGCAGCCGGCGGGAGACGGTGCCCGTTCCGGCTCCGATGTCGAGGCAGCGCCATCCCGGTCCGGCGCCGAGGGCCCGTAGCCGGGCCATGGTGATGTCGTCGTAGGCGAGCGCACCGAAGTCGATGCGCTCGGCCTCCCCCGCCCGGTCGGGGCGGAAGAACGCCTCGCCGTAGCGGCCCTCGTCCGGCGCGTTCCCGGGAGGGAAGGAGTTCACCTCGTCACCGGCACGGCACCGGTCCGGGCACCCCTGCTCCGCCGTGGCACTCGGCCCCCGGCAGAGGGGGGCGGCGGGTCGTCGAGCAGTTCCATGGCCGGGCCTCTCCACGCGACAGGGGTGCTACGGGCGGCCCCGGTCCGGGGCCGCCCGTGGTCATCCTTCACCGGCCGGCGTCCGTGCGGCCGAGGCTCGCCGCGGCTGAGGCCGATCGGTGCACGGCGGGACGCCAGCGGGGGTGCGCGGAGTGCCGGTCGGACGAAGGTGCGCGCGGCGGCCGGGGGCTCCCGTACCGACCCCGTGGGCCCTGCGCGAAAATCGGCTTCAGGTTCCCTTCAGTTCGGGCTGTTAGAGTGCAGTCCTGCGGCGGTAATTCGCCGCGCGGCTATGACAGTTCGTTCTGCGGGCCGAATCGACCGGGACAAGGAGCGTAGGAATGCGCTGCAGGGAGATGCTGGCCCTCTACGCCGGTATCGCCGTGCTCCTGATGATTTCCGCGTTCTCCCTGGGCTCATCCTCCCAGGCCCTGGCGACCGTCGACGCCGCAGCGCATTCCGGCGACCGTGCCGTGTCCGTGTTCGACACATCAGGTCCGAATGTTCCGCTGGACGGTGTGGACGGTGACGTCACGCTCCAGCAGCGCCACAAAGCGGGAAGTACGACGACGACGTCCCCCGTTCAGGCAGGCGTCCCTTCCTCGGCACCGGATCTGCACGACTGCCCGGCAGGCGTCTCCCCGCACCATGCTTCGCCTTCGGGATCGCGCATCCCTGCCCAGGCCCGAATTCTTCGCTGCTGAGCGAGCCCGTCCGATCACCCAGTGACCGTCCGGAATGTGAGCGCTGATCTTCCGCTGGCCGGCATGGGCCATCGCGCCTCGTTCCGTACGCATCTCGCCTACACATTTCCTCTTTCGTCTTTCATATTTCTGAGCCCTTTCTCAGCCCGTGGGCCGCGGAATTCCTTCGCGATACGGGCCGTACGGGATACCCGAAATCTATGACTCAGTCCTGGAGCAGCCGTACATGTACCACTTCCCCCTCGCCTCGGAACCGACGAGCGGTATCGCGGGGTGGGCGACCAGCCTCGTCGACACCATGGGCGGACCCGGGGCCGGGCTGGCGATCGCCCTGGAGAACCTCTTCCCTCCGCTGCCGAGCGAGATCATTCTGCCGCTGACGGGCTTTGCCGCGGGGCAGGGAGTGATCAGCCTGTTCTCTGCCCTTTTCTGGACGACGCTCGGGTCGGTGGTGGGTGCGGTCGCGCTCTACTGGATCGGAGCAGCCTTCGGCCGGGAGCGCATGTACGCCCTGTGGGATCGGCTCCCTCTGGTGAAGGTCTCCGACCTGGAGAAGACCGAGCGATGGTTCCTCAAGCACGGCAGGAAGGCCATCTTCTTCGGCCGGATGATTCCCATTTTCCGTAGCTTGATCAGCGTCCCGGCAGGCGTCGAGCGGATGCCTCTGCCGATCTTCGTCCTCTTCACCACGCTGGGCAGCTTCATATGGAACTTCGTCCTCGTGATGGCCGGGTATCTGCTGGGTGACCAGTGGGACCTTGTGGAGCGTTACGTCGGGGTGCTCTCCAAGGTGGTGCTCGGGCTGGTCGTGGCGGCCCTCGTCGTGTGGATCGTTCGCAGGGTGCGTGCCCGGCGGGGCGAGCGGCAGACCGACCACGTATGACCGTTTTGCAGGCATGACCGTATAAGGGGCCGCGCGGTGCGCGGCCCATCGATCCGATCGACAAGGTGGCTGGACATGGCAATGTGGGATCGTCTCAAGGACCAGGCCAAGGGGCTGCAGCAGCAGGCGCAGGGCGCGAGGGGCCCCGCCGGTCAGCGGCAGCCGGGAACAGGGGGCTCGGGAGCCTCGGGGGGCTCGAAGGAGAAGCTGGTCGGGCTGCTCAAGTCGCAGCTCGGCTCCCTCAAGACAGAGCTGAAGAGCGGTGCTTACCGGGACGCCAGTATGGCGATGTGCGCGCTGGTCGCGGCCGCCGACGGTTCCGTCGACCCCGCCGAGCGGCACCACGTGGAGAATCTGATTCTGCAGAACGACGTCCTGCAGAACTTCCCTCCCGAGCAGCTGCGTCAGCGGTTCAACAAGCACGTCGACCAGCTGACGTTCAACTTCCAGCAGGGCAAGGCCGACGCCATGCAGGAGATCGCCAAGGCGGCGAAGAAGCCGGTGGAGGCCAAGGCGGTCGTCCAGACCGGCTTCGTGATCGCCGGCGCGGACGGGTACATCGCCCCGGCCGAGGCGCAGGTTCTGCGGGAGGCGTGCATGGCGCTCGGTGTCTCCCCGCAGGAGTTCGGCCTCTGAGCCGTCCCGGGCCACAGCGCCCGGTCCTGGTTACCGGGCGGCGGGCAGCCTGACGGGGACGTCGGAGTGGTCCGGGCTGTTCTCCGACGGCCCGTCCGGTTCGGGCGGGGCACAGCACAACCTTGGGCGTTCCTTGATCGTCAAAGGACTGCCGGGGCATCCCACGCCCCGGCAGGAGTGCACCGTGCCCAGTCACTGGAGAACCATGAGACCCGTCTTCGTCCATCCGCTCGTACGCTTCGGCACTGGCGCCGTCGCGACCGCCGGGATCCTGTTGGCCGGTATGTCCGTACCGGCGTCCGCCGCCGAGTCCGACCAGCTGTGGATCGCCGCGCCGTACGAGAAGAACCTGCAGATGGGCGCCGAGGCCGGTACCCCGGTCGAGGTAGGTCTGTACCACGACAACGACACCTTCACCGTCACGGACGGCCGCCTGACCGTCGACGCCTCCGGGCTCGCGGGTGTGGCCGAGGTGACCTGGCCCGAGAACTGCGCACCCAGCGGGACCACCGCCGTGTGCACCGTCGCCCAGGTGCCGGTGATCGGCCCGGACTACAGCCCTCAGGTGCTGCTGGACGTGCACGCCGCCGACGGCGCCGAGGCGGGGGCGCAGGGCCGGATCACGTACGCGGCGACCGCGACCGGCGGCCCGGAGGGGACGCTGGAGGCTCCGCTGGACTCCTTCGAGACGACCCTCACCCTGGCCTCCGGCCCCGACCTCGTCCTGGACGGGCTCGACCCGGTCGAGGGCGCCATCCCGGGGACGGTGCACACGGCGCCGCTCACAGTGACCAACGAAGGGGCGGAGCCCGCCCGGGGCTTCACTCTCGGGATGACTGCGTCGTACGGCCTGGGCTTCGACTCGCGGTACGACGCGTGCACGTACACGCGGACGGGCGGCGACTACGCGCCCATGTCCCATGCCGAGTGCGCCTTCGACCGGGTGCTCCAGCCCGGTGAGAGCTTCACCCTGCCGCAGCCGCTGCGGATCGCCCTGGCGGACCACGCGTTGCGGGAGCGCCTCGACGTCGATGTGCGGCCCGTCGGCGGGGTCGCGGACATCGATGACGGGAACAACTACCGGATCCTCGAAGTGGACGCGGTGAACACGGCCGACTTCGCGGTGCGCGGTTCCCGGGTCGCCGGCGCTGTCGGCGAGACCGTGAAGGCCTCGCTCACCTTCCGCAACAAGGGGCCGGGCTGGCTCGGCAACCTCGGTTCGGGTGACTCGGTCGCCCTGGTCGACTTCACGGTCCCCGAGGGTGTCACCGTCACCCGCGCACCCGCCGGATGCGACCCCCGCACGTCGGCCGACGGCAGCTACCGGCCGGGGCGCCTCGGCGCTCCGCGTTACGTGTGCGAGATGCCGTACTGGGTGCTGGAGAACACCGTGCGCACCTTCCGCTTCGACCTTCGTATCGACACGGTCGTGCCGGACGCCAAGGGGCAGGTCGCCCTGCGTCCGGTGATCACGGGGACCGGATTCCCGCACGACCCCAGGCCCGGCAACAACACGGGCTGGGTGACGGTCAACCCGACCCCCGCCGCGTAGCGGCCGGGACCCGGCGGCGCGAGTGTCTCACTCCCCCGCCGGGTCCGGCACCGCGGTCCGGCGGCCCGGTCCGGACCCGGTGTCCCGGCCCGTCCGTCGCCGTCGTCGGTCGTCGGTCGTCGGGTTTCAGTCGTCGGTGAGGGCGACCGCCCCGACCGGGCAGGCCCGTGCGGCTTCCCGTACCAGCGGGTGGTTCTCCGTCACCGCCGGGCGGTCGGGGAGCATCTCGCTGAACCCGTCGTCGTCCTGGGTGAACACGTCCGGCGCGGTCAGCGCGCACATGCCGGCCCCCACGCAGCGTTCCCTGTCGACCCGGATGCCCATGCCCCTCACCAGGCCACGGGTAGTTCGAGCAGGCCCTGGATGGTGTCACCGGGTTTGTGCCGGATCTCGTTCGCGGGTACGGCCAGCCTGAGGGCCGGCAGCCGCTCGAAGAGGGTGCGCAGGGCGATGTCGAGCTCGGTCCGGGCCAGGTTCTGGCCCAGGCACTGGTGGACGCCGAAGCCGAAGGCGAGATGGTGGCGGGCGGACCGGTCCCAGTCCAGCGTCTCCGGATGCTCGAACACGTCGGCGTCGCGGTTGATGAGCGAGGTCGAGAAGAAGACGCCCTCGCCCTTACGGATCGTCGTCCCGTCCACCTCGATGTCCTCGGCCGCCAGCCGTTGCAGACCTTCGGCGATGGAGAGGAAGCGCAGAAGTTCCTCGACCACTGCGGCCGTCGTCGTCTCTCCGGATCGCAGCGCCGCCAGTTGACCGGGATGGCGCAGCAGCGTGAACGTGCCGAGCGAGATCATGTTCGCCGTCGTCTCGTGTCCCGCGACGAGCAGAATCAGGGCGAAGGAGACGAGGTCCTCCCGGCCGACGGGCCCGTCCGGGTGGTCCCGGTGGATCAGTTCGTCCAGCAGCCCGTCCCCCGGTTCCGCGCGCTTGCGGTCGATCAACACGCCCAGATAATCCTCCAGTTCGATCCGTGCGCCGTCCACATCGCTCGCGGCGGGGCCGCGCAGAAGGCGGCGCGAGCAGCCCTCGAAGAACGCGTGGTCGGCGTAGGGCACGCCGAGGAGTGCGCAGATCACCATGGACGGCACCGGCAGCGCGAAGTCGGCGACCAGTTCGGAGGGCGGCCCCTGCCGCTCCATCGCGTCCAGCAGCCCGTCCACCGTCTCCTGGATCTGTGGGCGCAGCGCGGCGATCCGCTTCACGGAGAAGCTCGGGATGAGCTTTCTGCGCTGGGCGTTGTGCTCGGGGTCGTCGACGCCGAGGAGCGCCACGCGCCGCTGCCGCGTCTGCGTGAACCGCTCGGCCGGAATCGGGAAGCCGGGGTGGGTGCGGTCGGTGGAGAGCCGGGGATCCGCCAGCAGGCGACGGGCGAGCGCGTGCCCGGTGACGGCCCAGACCGGGCGTCCGTCGAAGAGCGTGACCCGGCTCAACGGGCCCTGCGCACGCAGCGGTTCGTAGCCGGTGGGCGGGTGATAGGGGCACTCCCGGTCCTGCGGGAACGGTGGCGCGGGGGTCGGTTCGGTGGCGGTGCCGGTGAAGGCACGGTCCTGGCGGGCCGGTTCCGTCGTGGATTCCGTCATGAAGCGGTCGCCTCGCAGTGCTCGGTGATAGGTGCGAAGCGGGTCACTCCGCACCTCACCGCCAATTGGATGCCTCAGGCACCTACCCGGTCGACGTGTGGACCGGCCACATCGCGGAGCCTCAGATCTGGCCGGTGTTTTTCGCACATGATCGAACGCCTGCGCATCCCCTCAGGCCGGGGGGGGATGTGCGGACGAGGTTCGGGGCGGAGCACCGGCATACGCGGGCCCGAATCCGTTCACCAGGCTGTCCGGAACCATTCAGTCCGCGCCTCTCCGGGTATCCGCCGAGCGACTGCGGGACGCCCATCAGGTCACGCGGTGACCTTGGCGATGAACGCGGCGAGATTCGCCACGGTCCGTTCGATCTGCTGCTCGAGGCTGAGGGACTCACGGAGCCGCCCGCCCACACCCGCGTCCTTCTTCCCGCGTACGTAGAGCGAGCAGGCGAGGTCGGTGCACATGTAGGCGCCGACCGAGTTGCCCTGCTTGCCCGCCTTCCCCGGCTTGGGGGCCACCAGCAGGGAGACTCCCCCGGTGTGGACGGTCACGCACATCGAGCACATGCTGCGGCGGGTCTGCGAGGAGCCGGCGGCGGTCGAGCGCAGCTGGATGCCTGTGTGGCCGGCGCCGGACTCCATCACCAGGTAGGCGCGGTCGGGAGCCTGGGGGTCGCGCCAGCCCAGGAAGTCCAGGTCGCCCCAGGGCCGGTCGGCCAGGTCACGGGGGACGGACAGGCGCTTGGACTCGCCCTTGGAGCAGTTCACGAAGGCGCTGCGGATCTCTCGCTCGGTCAGGGGTTTCATGAGATCCACGCTAATTTGCCTAAGACCATTAGGCAAACGTATATTTCTTTAGGCAATCATGAGGAAGCGTTCGGAGGGTGGCATGGCACGAGCGGGACTGACCGCGGAGCGCGTGGTGCGGGCGGGCGCGGAGCTGGCGGACGAGATCGGCCTCGAGCAGGTGACCCCGTCTGAGCTCGCCCGGAAGCTGGGCATCAAGACCGCGAGCCTGTATTCGCACGTCAAGAACGCCCACGACCTCAAGACCAGGATCGCCCTGCTGGCCCTGGAGGAACTCGCCGACCAGGCGTCGGCGGCCATCGCGGGGCGGGCAGGCAGGGACGCGCTCGGCGCCTTCGCCAACGCCTACCGGGACTACGCGTTCCAGCATCCGGGCCGCTTCGCCGCCACCCGGTTCCGCCTCGACGCGGCTACGGCGGCCGCCAGCGCGGGCCCGCGCCACTCCCGGATGACGCGGGCGCTCCTGCGCGGCTACGACCTGCCCGAGCTTCAGGAGACGCACGCGGTGCGGCTCCTGGGCAGTGTTCTCAACGGCTACGTGGAGCTGGAGATGGCGGGCAGTTTCAGCCACAGCGCCCCCTCCTCCGAGGAGAGCTGGACGGAGATCCTCGACGCGCTCGACTCCCTGCTGCGCAACTGGCCCGCTTCTGCCTGACCCGGACGCCCCCTCCCCTCGCGACGAACGAAGAGATCGAGACATGACCACCCGGCACGACTGGACGACGACACCCATCAGCGCCGACATCCTGCGCGGCGCGCTCGACCTGGAGCGCACCGAGCGCGGAGTGCTGCCGCACCGGCTGCCCGCCCGCGCGCGGCGGCAGATCACCGACGGTCAGCTGGCGATGGCCGAGTCGCAGCCCTCAGGGGTCCGGCTGGCGTTCCGCACCCGGGCCACCGCCGTCGAACTGGACGTGGTCGCCACCAAGCGCGTCTACGTCGGAGCACCCCCGCGCCCCGACGGTGTGTACGAACTCCTCGTGGACGGCCGCCTCGCGGGCCGGGCCAGCGCCCACGACGGCGACACACTCACCATCGACATGTCCGCGGGGACGGCTCAGACCCGGCCGGGGCCGATCGAGACGCTCCGGTTCACCGGCCTGCCGGACGGCGAGAAGGACGTCGAGATCTGGCTGCCCCACGACGAGACGACGCTGCTGGTCGCCCTGCGTACCGACGCTCCGGTCCGCAGTCCCCGGCCGAGCGGCCGGCCGGTCTGGCTGCACCACGGCAGTTCCATCAGCCACGGCTCCAACGCCACCACCCCGACCGGCACCTGGCCGGCCCTGGCCGCGGCCTCCGGCGGCGCCGAACTGGTCAACATGGGGTTCGGCGGCGGCGCCCTGCTCGATCCCTTCACCGCCCGCGCCATGCGCGACACCCCCGCCGACCTGCTCAGCGTCAAGATCGGCATCAACATCGTCAACGCCGACCTGATGCGGCTGCGCGCGTTCGGCCCGGCCGTCCACGGCTTCCTCGACACCCTGCGCGACGGGCACCCCACCGCGCCGCTGCTGGTGATCTCGCCGATCTGCTGCCCGATCCACGAGAGCACCCCGGGGCCGCTCGCCCCGGACTTCACCGCGATGAGCGAGGGGCGGGTGGGGTTCAAGGCCACCGGCGATCCGGCAGAGGTGGCCGCGGGGAAGCTCACTCTCACCGTCATCCGGGACGAGCTGGCCCGGATCGTCGGGGAGCGCGCGGCCACCGACCCCCATCTGCACCACCTCGACGGGCTCGACCTCTACGGCGCCGATGATCACGCCGAGCTCCCGTTGCCGGACGATCTGCACCCGGATCCCGCCACCCACCGGCGTATCGCCGAACGCTTCGCCCGGCACGCCTTCGGCCGCGGTGGGCCCTTCGCTCCGCAGGCGCGGTGATTCCGAGGGCCCGGCTACCGGTCGACTCCCCGCCGAACGCCTTGTCCGCCGGTCGACGGGGAGCCGAATAGGCCGTTGCCGGTCGGCGGGGAGCCGGTTCAGTACGAGCCCGGCTCCCCGCCTTTCGCCGTACGGCCGATTACGGGGCGTCCACCAGGATGCGACCGTCGGCCGGGGCGAGGGAAGCGAGACCGCCCGCGTAGGCGGACTCGACGCGGGACCGCTCGGCCGCGTTCGGAACCGCGTTTTTGCAGCTCGTACCGGCGCTGGAGCCCGACATCAGCTGCGAGCAGGGGCCGGGCTTGGTGTCCGGCAGGCCCAGGCTGTGGCCGAGTTCGTGGGCGGCGATACGGGTCTTGTCGTGGCCCTGGGTGACCGCCTGGCTGCCCAGCTCCACCCGGGCCTGGCCGCCGGGGCGGACCGGGCCGAGCGTGGCCTGCGGCCAGCCGCTGGTGGCCACGATCTGTATCTCGGCGCGCGTGCCGGGCGCGGCCTCGACGAGCTTGACGTTGCCGACGTTCGCGTTCCAGGAGGCGACCCCTGCGGCGATCGCCGCCTCCCAGCCGCCGGCCCGGCTGTCGTCGTAGCGGAGCGTCACCACGGCTGCCGTGTTCTCCGCGGCCGGGTCCGGCGCGGGAGCGGCGTGCGCCGCCGTGGCCGAGGCCAGGGTGAGCGCCACGGCGACACCGGCGGCCTTGAACCATCTGGAATCCAGCATTGTTCGTCCCTTCACTCATGGGGGGCTCGGCTCCTCGCGGAGCCGGGCGAGTGGGAGAAACGGCCGGTTCGCGGGGAACCGGGCGGCCTCGATGGCCGGTTGCCGTTCCTCCCGGGCCGCAGGACGTATGCCGCGATCGCACCTTGGTCATGCCCCTGTCACGACATCAGGCCGGAAACCGACCCTTGCCCCGTGGTGGCGCGAGACCGACGGCATCGGGGGCCGTTTCCGTACCCTGGAGGGCATGCGCATGCGACCCACCCTGAGCTGGACCTCCGCCGAGGAGCTGCCGCCGGGCACGACGGACCTGGAGCCGGTCGCCGAGGCGCTGCGCGGTGGCGGTGTCCTGATCCTGAGCGGGGCGGGCATCTCCACGGAGTCGGGCATCCCCGACTACCGGGGCGAGGGCGGGAGCCTGAGCCGCCACACCCCCATGACCTACCAGGACTTCACGGCCGATGCCGGGGCCCGTCGCCGTTACTGGGCGCGCAGCCATCTCGGCTGGCGTACGTTCGGCCGCGCCCGGCCCAACGCCGGGCACCGGGCCGTGGCCGCGTTCGGGCGGCAGGGCCTGCTCTCCGGCGTGATCACCCAGAACGTCGACGGGCTGCACCAGGCCGCGGGCAGTGAAGACGTCGTGGACCTGCACGGACGTCTGGACCGGGTCGTCTGCCTCTCCTGCGGCGCGTTCAGCCCGCGCCGCGAGCTGGCGCACCGGCTGGAGTCGGCCAACGAGGGTTTCGCGCCGGTGGCCTCCTCGCTGAACCCGGACGGCGACGCGGACCTCACGGACGAGCAGGTCGGGGACTTCCGCGTGGTGCCCTGCGCCGTGTGCGGGGACGTCCTCAAACCGGATGTGGTCTTCTTCGGTGAGGCCGTGCCCCCGCAGCGGGTCGAGCACTGCCGCGCGCTGGTCCGCGAGGCGCGCACCCTGTTGGTCCTGGGCTCCTCGCTGACCGTGATGTCGGGGCTCCGCTTCGTCCGCCAGGCCGCCGGGGCCGGTACGCCCGTGCTGATCGTCAACCGGGATGCGACCCGGGGCGACCGGGACGCCGTGACCCGTATCGCGCTCCCGCTGGGATCGGCCCTCACCGCCGCGGCGGACCGGCTGGGCGTTCCCGTCCCCGCCCACGCCGCCGACGCGACGGCAGAGCCCGCGTAGCGGGGCGAGGCACGCCTCTCCCGCCTCCCCCCGTCACTCTGCGCACACGAGCTATTACCTATATAGATGCTTATGGGCAGTTTTCTGCTCGGACAGTCGGGTACGCCACTGAAAGGCGGCTGCCCCGCCTCATCCCATTCGTCCCTCACACCGCCTTCCGAGGCCGTCGACAGAGCAAGGAGCAACCGTGCCTTCAGTACCGTCCATCACCCTCAACAACGGTGTGACGATCCCCCAGCTCGGCTTCGGGACCTTCCAGATCCCGCCGGACGAGACCTGCGAGACCACGGTCGCCGCGCTGGAGACCGGCTACCGGCACATCGACACGGCACAGATGTACGGCAACGAGAAGGAGGTCGGCCAGGCGGTCCGGGAGTCCGGGCTCGACCGCGCCGACGTCTTCGTCACGAGCAAGCTGAACAACGGGGCGCACGCACCCGACGAGGCGCTCCGGGCGTTCGACCGTTCCCTGGAGGAGCTGGGCTTCGACTACCTGGACCTCTTCCTCATCCACTGGCCCCTGCCGGGTGGTTCGGGCGACTTCGTGGAGACGTGGAAGGCCCTGGAGGAGATCTACCGGTCCGGGCGCGCCAAGGCGATCGGGGTATCCAACTTCCAGGAGAACCATCTGCGCCGGCTGCTGGACAACACCACGGTGGTGCCCGCCGTCAACCAGATCGAGGTGCATCCGTACCTCACGCAGGAGCCCCTGCGGGCCTTCGGAGCGGAGCACGACATCGCCACGGAGGCGTGGTCGCCCATCGCGCAGGGCAAGGTGCTCTCCGACCCGACGATCGCGCGGATCGCCGAGCGGGTGGGCAGGACCCCCGCGCAGGTGGTGCTGCGCTGGCATCTGCAGCGCGGGGACATCGTGTTCCCCAAGTCCGTGACGCTGAAGCGGATCCAGGACAACTTCGCGCTCTTCGACTTCGAGCTCACCGAAGGGGACATCGGCGAGATCGCCGCCCTCAACCGTGACGAGCGCACCGGTCCCGACCCGGACACGTTCAACGGCTGACCCGGACGGGGAGTACGGCGGGCCCGGCACCGGGAACATCCCGGTGCCGGGCCCGCTCTGCGTCCGTACGCGATGATCCCCACCCGCGTACGCACGCGATGATTCCTACCGTGCGAACTTCCTCAGGTCCTCGGCGAGCGAGCTGACGGCCGCCGGGTTGCGCGGGCTCTCGACGAGGTCCACGTAGTCGAGGACGACGATCCGGTCGTTCTTGATCGCCGATACCCCGGCGAGCGGCTTGTAGGACTTCAGGAACTTCCGCTTCTCGTCCGCGCCGGTGTCGCCGTAGTTGTTGATGACGATGACCTCGGGGTCCCGGTCGACGACCGTCTCCCAGCCCACCGTGGTCCAGCTGTCCTTGAGGTCCTTCATGATGTGGTCGCCGCCGGCCTTGGTGATGATGTCGTGCGGTCCGGCGTACGCACCCGAGGTCAGCGGCTTGTCCTTCCCGTCGTCGTACAGGAAGACGCGGAGGCGGTCGTCGCCCGTCGCCGCCTGGGAACGCGCGTCGGCGACCTCCTTCCGGAAGGACGTGATGAGGGTGTTCGCCCGGTCATCCACGTCGAAGATCTTCCCGAGGTTCCGCAGGTCGGTGTAGAGCGCTTCGAGCGGGGGCATGACGCCGCGGGCCTTGCCCTGCCCGTTCCGGCACGACTCGCTGAGCAGGTAGGAGTCGACGCCCACGCGCTTCAGTTCGGCCGGGGTGAAGCCCTCGCCCTCGTTGAATCCGTAGTTCCAGCCGGCGAAGACCAGGTCGGCCCGGGCGTCGAGGACCAGCTCCTTGTTGATGCGCTCCTTGGAGAGCCACTTGGTCTTCTTGTAGCCGTCCTTCCAGGGGACGGACGTCATGTCGCCCTTGTCGTCGGGCATGACGTATCCGGCCATGTGGTCCTCGAGGCCGAGGGCGAACATGATCTCGGTGATGCCGACGTCGTTGGTGACGACGCGCTGCGGTGCCTTGTCGTAGCGCTTCTTCTCTCCGCAGTTCTCCACGGTCACCGGGTAGTGTCGGTCGGCCTTGGCGCTGCTGTCCTTCCCGTCGGCTTCCGGTGTGACGTCCGCTCCGCAGCCGGTGAGGGCCAGGGCGGCGGCGAGGACGAGGGCCGCGGGGCGCAGGGGGTGAGGCATGGAGGCGGGTCTCCTTCAGGAGGTGGTACGGGCCGGGGGAAGGTCGAAGAGCAGTTGCAGCGCGCCGGTTTCGGGGTGCGTGACGCGGTGTGCCCGTACGCCGAAGACGTCGGCCAGCAGTTCGGTGGTCAGGACGTCGTGCGGCGGTCCCGAGGCGACGATCCGGCCGCTGTCGATGACGTGGACGACGTCGCAGTGCAGGGCGGCGAGGTTCAGGTCGTGCAGGGCGGTCAGCACGGTCAGGCCGCTGTCGCGGACCAGGGCGAGGACTTCCAACTGGTGGGCGATGTCCAGGTGGTTGGTGGGCTCGTCGAGCACCAGGACCCGGGGCTGCTGGGCGAGCGCGCGGGCGATCAGGACGCGCTGCCGCTCGCCGCCGGAGAGGGTGAGGAAGCCGCGTTCGGCCAGGTGTCCCGCCCCGACGCCTTCCAGCGCCTCGTCGCAGCGGCGGCGGTCCTCGTCGGTCGTGCGGGCCATCGGCCCCTGGTGCGGCAGACGGCCCATGGCGACGATCTCGGCGACGGTGAAGTCGAATTCGGCGACCGCGTCCTGCGGAAGTGCGGCCAGGCGTCGGGCGCCTTCCCGGGTGGAGAGGGCGTGGAGGTCCTCACCGCCGATCCTGACGGCGCCGGCGGAGGGGCGCAGAGCGCGGTAGACGCAGCGCAACAGGGTGGACTTCCCGCTGCCGTTGGGGCCGACCAGGCCGACGAGCTGCCCGTCGGCCGCGCCCAGCGTGACCTGGTCCACCAGGCGTGCGCCCGCGATCTCGACGGTGAGCGCGTCGATGTCGATCCGCATCAGATGCCCCCGAAGGAGTAGGCGCGCCGGCGCATGAGGAGGATGAAGCAGGGAACGCCGATGACCGCGGTGAGGACGCCCACCGGCAGTTCGGCCGGGGCGAGCACCACGCGCGAGAGGATGTCGACCCAGATCAGCAGGACGGCTCCCGCGAGGGGTGCGACGGCCAGGAGCCGTCGGTGGTCCGCGCCGACCAGCATCCGGGTGGCGTGCGGGACCATCAGGCCGACGAAGCCGATCGCCCCGCTGACCGCGACGACCGCCCCGGTGACGGCCGCGGAGACGAGGAAGAGTTCCTTGCGCAGTCTCCCGGGGTCGACGCCGAGCGCGGCGGCGGTCTCGTCGCCCATGGCGAGGGCGTTCAGACGCCGCGCCGACCAGCCGAGGTGCGCGAGGCCGGCGAGCACCGCCCCGGCGGCGATCGGCACGGCGGACCAGTTGGCGCCGCTCAGGCTGCCGAGCAGCCACATCATCGCGGAGCGGGCCGCCTCCCCCCGCTCGGCCGCGAACACCATGAACGTGGTGACGGCCGAGAAGCCGTAGTACATCGCGGTCCCCGTCAGTACGAGCCGGAGCGGGGTGAGACCGCGTTCGGTGCGGGCGACCGCGTACACGAGCAGCATGGCGAGGAGCGCGGAGGCGAACGCCGCCGTGGACAGCGCCCAGATGCCCAGTGCGCCGAGGGCCCCGAAGATGAGGACGGCGTTGGCGCCGACCGCCGCGCCCGAGGAGATGCCGAGCACGAACGGGTCGGCGAGCGCGTTGCGCACCATGGCCTGGACGGCGACGCCGATGGCCGACAGACCGGCGCCCACGACAGCGGCCAGAACCGCTCGTGGCAGGCGCAGTTCCCAGACGATGGTGTAGGCCGGGACCTCGTCGGAGCCGATGGCTCCGCCGGTGATCCCCGCCCACAGGTAGCGCGTCACCTCGGCCCAGGAGAGCCCCGACGCCCCGAGTGCCGCGCCGCAGACGAGCGAGAGCGGAAGGGCGAGGCTCAACCCGGTCACGAGGAGCGGCAGGGGGACCCGGCGGGGCGGGGCCGGTCCGGAGCCGACGCGCGCCGGACTCGGCGGCTTGGCGGGTATGCGGTCGAGAGACGTGGCCACGGCCGGTCGCTTTCGCCTCGGGCCGTGCGTCGCGCAAGAAGGAGCGGCCCCGGACGGCGGCCGTCCCGCGCAGCGCCCGTTTCGCAGTCCACGGCGAATGGTCAGGAGCCTTCTGTGCCGCGGGTGATCGGGCTCACGGACCGGGGGTCCGTCTACCGTTGCGGGTCAGCGCCGGATTTCGACCGGACTTCCCCCGTGGCGAGTCCGCAGCCTAGCGCGTGCGCCGGTCCCGACGCCGGGGAGGGCCGGGGGGGCGGGGGGGGCGGGGGTGGGCCCGTCCTCGGCGTTCGCCACGTCCGGCATGTTCATCGCGTCCACCAGCTGATGCGGGCCGCCACCGGCCGGTGGTCGCTGCCGGTGGCGGGCAGCACCCAGGCGCTCTCCGGTTTCACGCCGCGTACGAGGATCTGGTCGATCCGTACCACGGGGAACGAGGCCGGCCAGCTGAAGCCGAAGCCGGTTCCGGCCGCCTCCTGGGCCGATTCCATCCGCGAGGTGATCCCGGCGTACGCACGGTCGTCCAGCGTGCCGTTCAGATCGCCGAGCAGCACCACCCGCTCGTTCTTCTCGGCGGCGACGGCCTGTCCCAGAGACTGCGCACCGGCGTCCCGCCGGCCCGACGACAGCCCGGCCCCGGGGTTCACGCGTACGCACCCGAGGTGGGCCACGTACACCGCCAGCGGCCCGTGGTCCGTCGTCACCGTGGTCTGCATCCCCCGGTTGTAGGCCATCTCGACCTCGGCGGGCTTGGCGTCCCCCAGCGGTCCGGCGTCCATCGCGACGTCGACCGGGCGGGTGTCGGACAACGGGAACCTGCTCCACAGCCCGACCGTGCCCTGCACCGTGTGGTGCGGGTAGGCCTGCGCCAGTTCCTCCTCGTACGTCCTCCGGGCCTCGGCGGCCAGCTCCTCCAGTGCCAGCACGTCCGCACCGGAGCGGGCCAGGGCGCGGGCGGTGCCGACCGTGTCGGGGTTGTCCGCGCCGACGTTGTGGGAGGCCACCGTGAGGTCACCGCCCGGGTGGGACTTGTCGGTGAGCAGTCCGCCGAAGAGGTTCAGCCAGGCCACGCCCGGCAGGAGCAGGGCGATCACTGCGGTGGCGGAGCGGCGCAGCAACGCGCCGGCCAGCAGCAGCGGGACGAACAGGCCGCACCACGGAAGGAAGGTCTCGACGAGGCTGCCGAGGTTTCCGGTCCGGTTCGGGATGCTCGCGTGCAGCAGCAGGAGCAGGCCCAGCAGCAGCGCCGGACCACGACACCGGAGAGATCATCGACCGCCTCCATGCCGTCAACAGCCGGGCGAGCGACCTCACCGAGGCACTGCTCCTGCTCAGCCGGGCGGACCGGCGTTCCTTCACCCGGGAACGCGTCGACCTGTCACTGCTCGCGGAAGAGGCCGCCGAGGGCCTCCTCCCCCTCGCGGAAGAGCGCGGCGTCACCCTGGAGACGCGGGGCGACATCGCCGCCACGACCGGATCGCCGGCGCTTCTGCTGCAGCTGACCACGAACCTCGTGCACAACGCCATCGTCCACAACCTGCCGGAAGGGGGCACCGTCCGGGTCACGACGAGCGTCCGCGCCGGGACCGTGGTGCTGGCGGTCGAGAACACCGGTGTCCCCCTCTCCCCCGAGTTGGTCTCCACGCTCACCGAACCGTTCCAGCGGGGCGCCGAGCGTCTGCGCACCCACCACGCGGGGGTCGGCCTCGGCCTGGCCATCGTCGAGACCATCACGCGCGCGCACGACGGAACGCTCGCCCTCGCCCCGCTCACCGGCGGCGGGCTGCGCGTCACGGTGGAGCTCCCCCAGGTCGCCGGGAGCGGGGACGGGAGACCGGCGCGAGCTCTTCCCTCCCCCTGAAGCGACGGGGTGCGGACCTCGTACGGCAGGATGGTGCCATGAGCGTAGTCAAGATCAATGTGCTGACCGTCCCCCAGGAACAGCGCGAGACGCTGGAGAAGCGCTTCGCGTCCCGCGCCCATGCCGTGGAGAGTTCCGACGGATTCGAGTGGTTCGAGCTGCTCCGGCCCGTCGAGGGCACGGACGACTACCTCGTCTACACCCGCTGGCGTGACGAGGCTTCCTTCCAGGCGTGGATGGAGGGTCCGATGAAGGCGGCCCACCAGGGCGGCGACGCCTCCGGCGGCGAGCGCCCCAAGCCGGCGGCGAGCGGGTCCACGGTGTGGTCCTTCGAGGTCGTGCAGCAGGCGGCACCGAAGGGCGCGTAGGCGAGCGCCCACCGATGTGTGACCCCGCCCGGCCGGCCCATGACCGGCCGGGCAGGTCGCTTTCCCTCGTCTGTCGGGCGGCAACGCCGGTGAGCCGGGACCCGGTGCGTCAGCGGTCGACGGGCGGCAGTCCGGCCAGGCCGGTGTCGAGCATGATGCGGTCGACGGTTCTGTCCAGGATGCTGTCGGGGCCGATCACGGTCTCCCGACCGTCGGGCAGAACATCGCGGGGGCGGTACCAGTCCCGCAGTTGGTTCTCGTCGACCTCGTCGGCGATGGGTTTGGTGGCGTGCCGCGCCACGGTCTCGGCGAACGGGACGTCCAGGTAGTACCCGTGGGTCGGGCCCCGGTGGTCGGCGCGCAGCCGGGCGAGCATGTCGCCGTAGTGGTCGGCACAAAGGATCCCTTCGACCACCACGTGGTAGCCGACGTCCAGGGCGTAGCGGGCCGTCAGCTCGATCAGGCCGATGTTCGCCGCCCCGGGCCGGTCGCGTTCGCGCAGCACGGAGCGGCGGAGGTTGTCCTGCCCGACCACGGCCAGCCCGCGGCCGAATCTGTGGCGGAGACCGGCGGCGACGCTCGACTTCCCCGAAGCGCTGTTGCCGCGCAGGACGATCAGCCGGGTCTCTTCCGTGCCCACCTTCACGGCGATCACGCTAGCGGCACCACACCCGGCCCGGGGCCGAACTCGTCCATGTCACTCCCAGGGTGCACGCGGTCTCCTCCCGGCGGTTGATTCCCACCGGCCCGCACGTTTTTAAGATCATTCCTCGGAGAACATCCGGGAACTCCGGAGAAACTCGTGCGGAACGGATCGATCGACCGGTGGAGCACCACATGACACTGCTGGCTGTACTGCTGGACGCGGTCCGTGAAGCCCCCGGGCAGATCGTCGTGCATGTCCGTGGCGACGGGAGCGAACTGACGGTCACGCTGCGCGAGCTTCTGGACGATTCCCTGCGGGTGGCCGGCGGCTTCCGGGGGGCGGGCGTCGCTCCCGGGACCTGTGTGCCGTTGCTCGCCGATCGCAGCGAGGACTTCCAGCCGATGTTCTGGGGCGCGGTGGCGGCCGGTCTCGTGCCCGTTCCGCTGGCCGCCGACATCCGGCGGGTCCTGCCTGTGTGGGAGCACCTGGGGCGGCCGCCCCTCGTCGTGGACGCCTCGACCGCGCCGCTGGTCGATGAGCTTCCCGACGGCGCACGCGCCCTGACCCTCGACGCCCTGCGCGCGGGGCCGGCGCTCCGGGAACCCGCGCCCGGCGGGCGCGACGACGTCGCGTTCCTGCAGTTCTCCTCGGGGAGCACCGGTGCGCCCAAGGGGGTGGAGGTGACGCATCGTGCGGTGCTGGCCAATCTGGAGCAGATACGGGCCGCCTCGGCGCTGAGCGCCGACGACGTGGTGGTCAGCTGGATGCCGTACTTCCACGACATGGGGCTCATCGGTACGCATCTCGCTCCGCTGGCCGCCCGGGCCCGGCAGGTCAAGATCGGTCCGCTGTCGTTCGCCAAGCGGCCCCGCCTTTGGTTCGAGGTGGCGGCCCGGCACCGGGCCACGGTGCTCTCCGCGGCCAACTTCGCCCTGGCGCTGGCCGTACGCCGCGTCCCCGACGACGTCCTGGCCCGGCTGGACCTCTCCGCCGTGCGGCTGCTCCTGGTCGGGGCGGAGCCGATCGCGCCCGCGGTGTGGCGTGCCTTCGCCGTCAAGACGCGGCCAGCAGGGCTGGATCCGGCCGCGGCACAGCCCGTCTACGGCCTGGCGGAGGCGACGCTCGCGGTGACCTTCCCGCCTCCGGGTGAAGTGGCCGGGCCGCTGGTCCTGGACCGGGCGTCGCTGAGCGACGGCATGGCGGTGGACACCGAACCGGGCGAAAGCGCGGTCGAGTTGATGGACGTCGGGCGGCCGGTGGCCGACTGCGCCGTGCGCATCGTCGATGACCGGGGCGATGTCCTCGGGGACCGGCGGGTCGGGCACATCATGGTGCGCGGCCCCCAACTGGCCCGTGGCTACCACGGCCTTCCCGGCGTGAGCGCGGAGACGTTCACCGGGGGGTGGCTGCGCACGGGTGACCTCGGCTTCCTCCGGGACGGCCGGCTGTGCGTCACGGGCCGGCACAAGGACGTGCTGTTCCTCAACGGCCGTACCTTCCACGCCACGGACCTCGAAGAGGTCGCGGCCGCGACACCCGGGCTGCCGCCCGGCGCCCCGGCGGTGGTCGGTTCGACCGATCCGGTCACCGGTGCGGAGCGCGTCGTGGTGTTCGTCCCCTGGGCACGGCCTCCGCACGACGCGGCAGAGGTGCTCGGACGCGTCGCGGCGCGGGTGCGCGAGGCGCTGCTCCATGACGACGTGCGGGTGTTGGCCCTGCAGCCGGGGGCGTTCCCCCGCACGACGAGTGGCAAGCTGCAGCGGTGGCGGTTGAGGGAGCGTTTCGAGGCGGGTGAGTTCGAGGCTCGCGTCTTCGGGGCTGATTCGTTCCGGGCTGATTCGATCGCGACGGGACGGCCGGCGGCGGAACCCCTGGCGGACGCGCCCCGAGCGGAGGCGCCCCGAGCGGACGTCCCGCAGGCCGACGTGCCCCGTTCGCGGGCTCGGACCGTCGAGGCCGTCCGGGAGGTGTGGGCACGCGTGCTGGACCGGCCCGCCGAGTCGATCGGTGCGCATGAGCCGTTCGGGAGCCTCGGGGGGACGTCGCTCAAGGCGATGGAGGTCCTGGTGGCGCTGGAGGACGCCTTCGGCGTGACGCTGCCGCCGGCGGTCATCCGCGACCACGGCACGGTGGCCGCTCTCGCCGGTCACCTGCTGACGGTGGCGCCCGGTCCTTCCGTGTCCGCCCCCGGGGCCGGGGAAGCCGGGGAATCCCCGGAAGACGGAGAAGCCGTCGCAGCCGTCATCGGGATGGCCTGCCGGTTCCCCGGCGCCGACACCCCCGAGGACTTCTGGGACCTGCTCATCGACGGGCACGACGCCATCACCCCCGTACCGTACGGCCGTTGGGGCGACGACGTTCGTGACTGCCAGGCCGCTCCTCGGAAGCGCTGGGCGGGGCTCCTCGAGGACCCGGCCGCCTTCGACGCCGGCTACTTCGGTGTCGGCGAGGACGAAGCGCGCGCGATCGACCCGCAGGCGCGGCTCTTTCTGGAACTCGCGCACGAGGCGCTCGAACGCGCGGGATACGCGGGGCCCCGTCGGCGCGGTCGCCGGGTCGGTGTGTTCGCGGCCGTCGGGGACAGCGGCTACCGCGAAGTCCTGGACCGGGCCTCGGCCGACGGTTCTCCGCTGCCGGCCGCGCTCACCGGCAACCTGCCCTCCCTGACAGCCGCCCGGGTCTCGCAGAGCCTCGACCTCGACGGTCCCGCACTCGCCGTGGACACCGCCTGCTCGTCGGGTCTGGTCGCCCTGCATCTGGCCCGGCGCAGCCTGCTGGACGGCGAGTGCGATCTCGCCGTCGTCGGTGGGGTCAACCTCCATCTGACCGCGACCCCGCACCGGCTCCTGGAAGCGGCGCAGGCCCTGTCCCCCACCGGGCGCAGCCGCGCCTTCAGCGCCGACGCGGACGGCTTCGTCCCTGGTGAGGGCGGGGCGGCGATCGTCCTGACCCGCCTCGACGCGGCCCGGCTCGCGGACGACGAGGTGCTGGCGGTGGTCCGGGGGACGGCCGTCAACAACGACGGCCGGTCGATGAGCCTCATGGCGCCCAATCCGCTGCGGCAGCGCGAGGTCATCACCCGGGCGTACGAGGCGGCGGGCGTCGATCCCGCGTCGGTGACCTATGTCGAGGCCCACGGGACGGGCACAGCCGTCGGCGACCCGATCGAGCTGCGGTCGCTGGCCCATGCGTTTCCCGTACGGCCCGACGGCGAGCCGCGGTTGCTCGGCTCGGTGAAGACGAACATCGGGCATCTGCTCAATGCCGCCGCGCTGCCCGCGCTGGTGAAGGTCGTGCTGGCGCTGGGCCACCGTCGGCTACCGGCGTCGCTGCACCACACCCCGCCGGCGCCGGGCCTGGCCCCTGCGGGCTTCTCCGTGGTCGCCGAGGCTCGCGACTGGACGTCCGCCGGGCCTCTCGTCGCGGGGATCAACGCGTTCGGCTTCGGCGGCACCAACGCCCACGCCGTTCTCGAACAGGCTCCGGCCTCGCCGCCGTCGGCCGGGGCTGCCTCGACGTCGCCGGGCGCCGCGCGGGAAATCCCTGTCGAGGGGCCTCATTTGCTGACCCTTTCGGCCCGGAGTGCGGGTGCGCTCCGGGATGCGGTGGACCGGCTCGCCACGCATCTGGAAAGCCGTCCGGGACTGCGGGAGGGCGATGTCTGCCGGACCGCGAGCACGGCCTGGGACGACGGGCCCCACCGGCTCGCCGTCATCGCCGACGGTGATCTCCGGGATCGGCTCGCCGCCATCGCCGCCGGGACCGGCGGGGCGGCCAGGCGCGCCGGGGCCGGTGGGGCAAGCGGGTGCGCTGGGACGGACAGCGGGGGCAGGCGCGCCGGGACCGGCGGATCCGGTGTGCCCGGCGCGAGCGTCGTCCGGTCCCGGCCGCGCGTCGTCTTCCTGTTTCCGGGGCAGGGCGCCCAGTCCCCCGGCCAGAACCGGGTGCTGTACCGGACGGCGTCGGTGTTCCGGGACACGTTCGACGAGGCGTCCGCGCTCCTCGGCCCTGTCTGCGGGCGACCCCTGCTGGACTGGGGGCTGGATCCGGAAGTGGATCCGGCCGCGCAGGCCATGACCGAGGTGGCCCAGCCGCTCCTCGTCGCCTCCGGGGTGGCGCTCGCCCGCCAGCTCCGTACCTGGGGTGCGGAGCCCGAAGCGGTCGCCGGGCACAGCGTCGGGGAGATCACCGCCGCCTGTGTCAGCGGGGCGCTGACTCTCCGGGAGGCGGTACGGTTCGCGGCCGAACGCGGCCGTCTCATGGGCGCCTTCACCGAACCCGGTGCCATGCTCGCCGTTCGCGGGGGTGAGGAGGCCGTAGCGGCGGCGGTGGCGGGGTCCGGCGGGAGCCTCACCGTGGCCGCGTACAACGGTCCCGGACTTCAGGTCCTGTCCGGCACCGTCTCCGCCGTGGAGCGCGCCGCCCTGAGCCTCGACGCCCAGGGGGTCCCCACGCGCCGTCTGCGGGTCTCGCGGGCCTTCCACTCACCGTTGATGCGGCCGGTGGCCGACCGGCTCGCCGACGCGGCCGGCGCGTTGGCTCCGCGAGCCCCGTCCGTGCCCCTCATGAGCACGGTCACCGGCGGGTGGCAGCCGGTCCTCGATCCGCAGTACCTGCGCGATCACGCCGAGCGCCCGGTGCTGTTCGGGGCGGCCGTGGAACGTCTGGCCCGGGAGGGGTACGACACCTTCGTGGAGGTCGGACACGGCGCGGTGTTGTCGGGTTCGGTCCGCGCGGCGACGGCGGCGTACGCGCCCGGTGAGTCCGGCGGCGGGGTCACGGTGATGAGCGCCTTGCCCGGGTGTTCCGCCGACCGCGAGGATGACGCACCGCTGCCCGATGACCGGCAGCGCGGGCGCGGTGACCTTCTGGCGACCGTCGGCCGGCTCTGGTCGCTCGGCATGCCCCTGGACCGGACCGCGCTCGACGCGGGCCACCACCGCGTTCCCCTGCCCACCTACCCCTTCCAGCGCCGCCGCTTCTGGGCCGAGCCGCCCGCGCGTCCGCTCCTGCACCAGGTCCTGTGGGAGGACGACGCCCTGCCTGGAAAGTCGACCGAGGCGGCGGAGGCGGCGAGGTCCGTGCGTTCGGTGCTGCTGACCGGACCCGATCCCGCGTCCGTCGACCGGCTCGCCTCGCACCTCTCCGCCGCAGGTGTACGCCGGTACGAAGCAGGTGACGACGGACGTCCCGATGCCGTGGTCCTGGTGGCCGGGCCTGCTCCCGTCCAGGACACCGCCGACACTCTCGGCCGGGTGCACGATGCCGCGCTGGCCGCCTTCGGCGAGGCCCTCGCACGGTTCGACGAGACACACGCCGACCGGCTCCTGGTGGTGACCGAGGACGTGCATGCCACGGGCACCGTACGGGAAAGGCCACGGCCCGCCCATGCCGTCCTCGGTGGACTTCTGCTGGCGCTGCCGCAGGAGACTCCGCGTGCTGCGGCGACCGCCCTCGATCTCTGCTCGCTGGACACCCCGTCCCAGCGTCTGAAGGCCGTGTTGGCCGAGCTGGAATCCGGTGGTGCCCCGGGCAGCACGACCATCGTCGCGTGGCGCGCGGGACGACGGCTCACCCGCCGTTTCGTACCGTCGGAGGCCGGCTCCTCAGCACCCGCCGCGTCGACACGGTCTCCACTGCCGCCCGACGGCACCTTCCTCATCACCGGGGGCGGCGGCGGGATCGGCGCCGCACTCGCCAGGGACCTCGCGGGCCGGGGCCGGCCCACCCTCGTCCTCACCGGGCGCTCCCCCGCGCTGCCCGTGGGGCTGGCCGACGAGCTCCGTACGCTGGGCGCCACCGTCCAATACCGCGTGGCCGACGTCTCGGTGGAGCGGGATGTCGGCGCGCTCCTCGCCGAACTGCCCCGCCTCGACGCCCTCTTCCACGCCGCTGGCGTCGTAAGTCCCGGCACCCTGCGCAACAGGCGCGCCGAGGAGACGGCGGACTCCTTGGCCGCCAAGGCCCGGGGCACCCTGCTGCTCTCGCTGGCCCTGCGCCGGCACGGGCTCGACCCGGCGGTGCGCGTCGCCTTCTCCTCCGTGAGCGCCGTGCTGCCCGGACTGGCGGGAGCGCTGGGCGACTACGCCGGTGCCAACGCCTTCCTCGACGCGTTCGCCGCGTCGGAACGGCACGCGGGCAGGCCCTGGCAGTCCGTGAACCTCGCTGCCCTGGCCGGTACGGGCATGGCGACGGCACTCGGAACCGGGACAGGAGCGGGCTCCACCACCGTACGGAACGCCGGAGGGCGGCCCGTCGCTCTCGCTCCCGCGCTGGCGGCGCTCCGCACGGCATGCGGCGTCGACGCGGCACAGCTGCTGCTCGCCGATCTGACACCGCCTTCGCCGTCCGTGGCCGCGGATTCCCCGGAAGCCCCGGAACGCCCGACCACGACAGCGGAAGCCACGGGATCGGGATCGGGGACCTCGGGCCGTACGCCCGCCGAGGGCACCGGCAGCGGCACGAACACCTCCGCGTTGCTTCGGCGACTGCTCGCCTCGGCGCTGCGGCTGCCCGCCACCGAGGTTCCGGACGACGAACCGTTTCTCGCTCTCGGCCTCGACTCGCTCGCCGCCGTCGACCTCGTCAGGCAGCTCGAACGGGAGCTGGGCACGACCCTGCCCGCCACTCTCTTCTTCGAGTACCGGACCGTCGCCGAACTGGCCGCGCACCTCGACAGCACGCCCTCCGCCGTCGTCTCCCCCGCGCTCGCGCGTACGCCGGACCCCGTCCCGGACGGGTCCCCCTTCCCGCTCACCCCCGTCCAACTGGCCCTGCACACCGGCAGCCGGCTCCACCCGGACGTCCCGGCCCACGGTTACGTCCGCCAGACCGTCCGGGGGCCCCTGGACACTCGCCTGCTGGGCCGGGCGCTCTCCGCTCTCGCCGACCGGCACCCCATGCTGCGGATCCGCATCGACAACACCGACGGCACCGCGGACGGGACCGGCTGCGCGTCACCGGCGCAGTACGTCGCGCCGCCCTCCGCCCTGTCCACCTGGTACGAGGTCCGCGAGCTGCCCGGTCGTATCGAGGAGCTCGAGACGGTGCTGTGCAACCGGCCGTTCGATCTCTCCGCCGAGCCTCCCCTGCGGGCGGTCCTCGCGCGGGAGGGCCCCGAGCTGTCCCATCTGGTGCTGGTGATCCACCACGCGGCCGGTGACGGATACAGCCTCAACGTCCTCGCCGGGGAACTCTGGTCGCTCTACACCGCCTTCGCCCACGGCGACGCGCCGGCACTGCCCGCGCTCCGCACCGACTTCGCGCGGTACGCGGCCGCTGCCGCCGACGAGCGGGGCTCCACGGACGGCGTGCGCGGCCTCACCGCCGACCGGCGGTACTGGGCGGACCGGCTGGCGTCGCGTGCAAAGCCGCTGCGCCTGCCGTACGACGGTGATCCGGACGCCCTCCCCTCGGCGCCCCTGACCACACATCAGAGCAGTCTCGACCCGGCGCTGACCGCAGCGTTGGAGAAGCGGGCCGCCGATCAGGGGGTGAGCCTGTTCCATCTGCTGCTCGCCGTGCACGTGCGCTGTCTGGCGCGGTGGAGCGGGCAGCGGGAGGTCGCGGTCAACGTCGCCCGCGCCCGCCGGGACGACCGGCTGGCGGGCCTGGACCGGCTCGTGGGTCCGCTCGCCGACACCCTTCCCCTGCTGTGCGCGACGGACCCGGACGAGGCGGTCGGAGCCCTGGCCGAACGGCTGGCGGGGATCTGGCTGGAGAGCGAGCAGCATGCCGGCCTCACCGGCCTGGACCTGGCACGGCTGCTGCCGACGGACCCTGCCGGGCCCGGCCCCCGGACGGTCAGCCCGGCCGGATTCAGCTTCGCGCGCTTCCCCGCCGCCCTCGACGAACGGTGTCCGGTGAGCGTGCGGCCGACCGCCGCCGGCACCGCCACCGCCGCGACCCGGCTGAGCCTGCTGTGCTGGCAGGACGAGACGGTCCTGCGGTTCTCGTGGAACTTCCCCGTCCGGCTCTTCGCCCCGGAGACGGTGGCCCGCCTGGACCGTGAATTCCACGACGAGTTGGCCGCGACGGCCCGCACGGCGGCCGCCCCGCCCCTCCCGGCCTCCGGATCCGCCACGCTCGTCCGCCGACTGGGCGAGCGGTTCCGGGCCACCCCGGACGCGGTCGCCGTCGACACCGGCGCCGCCACCCTGACGTACGGCGAACTCGACCGTGCCTCGCAGGCTCTCGCGGCCTCTCTCCGCGCCCATGGCGTCACCCCGGGCAGCCTCGTCGGGCTCCTCACCGAACCCGGGGCCGACACCGTCGTCGCCGTCGTCGCGGCCCTGCGCGCCGGGGCGGGCTGGGTTCCGTTGGACGCCGGGCACCCGACCGCGCGCCTGGTGGACCAGCTCACGCGCTCCGGGGCTCGTGCGGTGCTCTGTCACGCCGCGACGCGCGCGGTCGGGGAAACGCTCGGCGACGTGACCCTGGTGCCCGTCGACGTACCGGCGTCGCCGCTCCCGCAGGATTCCGCCCTGTACGTGAACGAGGCACCCGGGCCCCTGGCCGACGCCGACGGCATCGCGTACGTGATCTTCACCTCCGGGTCCACCGGCCGGCCCAAGGCCGTGCCCATCACCCACCGATCGATGGAGAACTACCTCGACTGGGCTGTCGACACCTTCGGCTACGACGAGCGCGACCGGCTCGCCCAGACCGCGTCGCCCTGCTTCGACGCCTCGGTCCGCCAGCTCCTCGCCCCGCTGCTCGTCGGCGCCACCGTGGTCACGGTCGACTGGGACCTGTTGCGCGATCCCGATCGGCTGCTCACCCACGTCGAGCACCGTCGGATCACCGTCTGGAGCTCCGTCCCCACGCTCTGGGAACAGCTCCTCAGCGCCTCCGAGGCACGGGTACGCACCGGCGCACCGCTGCCGGACCTGTCCGCGCTGCGGTGGGTCCATGTCGGCGGCGAGGCCCTGTCACCCGAGCACGTACGCCGCTGGTTCGACCTCTTCGGCGACGGTCAGCGCATCGCCAACCTGTACGGCCCCACCGAGGCCACCATCAACACGAGCTGCCACATCATCAGCGATCGGCCCGACGACCAGGTGCGGCGACTGCCCATCGGCCGCCCGGTGTCGGGTACGGAGGTGGAGATCGTCGGACCCGACGGGGAGGCGCTGCGGTCCGGCGAGGCGGGCGAGCTCCTCATCGCCGGAATCGGCCTGACCCCGGGGTACCTCGGCGAACCGGCCCTGACCGAGGCCGCGTTCACCGTTCGGCGCGGGCGGCGCTGGTACCGCAGCGGCGACCGGGTGCGGTGCTCCGAGGACGGCACCCTGGAGTTCCTCGGGCGGCTGGACGACCAGGTGAAGATCCGGGGCAACCGCGTCGAGCCGGGGGAGATCGAAGCGGTGCTCCAGACGCATTCCGACGTCACCCACGCCGTCGTTCTCGCCGAGGACGGACGCCTCACCGCGTTCGTGACCCCCGGGCCCGGTTCGTCCGGGGCTTCCGGTTCGTCCGAAGTGGATGCCGTGGAGCTGCGGCGTCATCTTGCGGAGTCGCTGCCCGCGTACATGATTCCGTCCCGGATCACGCGTGTCGACACGATGCCGCTCACGGGCACGGGCAAGATCGACCGCCGTGCGCTGCCGGCCCTCGGAGAAGCGCCACCCCGTTCACCGTCCCGTACGGCAGCGACCCGTACCGCGCCCCGCACGCCGACCGAGATCCGGCTCGCCGCCGTCTGGTCCGCGCTGCTCCAGGCCGACGACGTGTCCCGCGAGGACGACTTCTTCGTCCTGGGCGGTGACTCCCTGCTCGTGCTGGAGGTGTTCGCCCGACTCGAGAAGCAGGGCGGGCCGCTCCCCCGGCCTACCGTCATCTACCGCAACCGCACGCTCGCGGCCCTCGCCTCCGCCGTGGACGCGGCGGCAGCCGAGGCCTCCGACGACACAGTTGATACCGCCGCTGGTGCCGCCTCCGATGCCGGCGCCCCCACGCCCTTCCCTCTCACCCCCACCCAACGGGGTTTCCTGCTGGCCGAGGTCATGGCGCCGGGCACGACCTCGTCCTGGCTCTCCCGGTTCCGCCTGTACGGCCGCCTCGACACCGCCCGCTTCCAGGGCGCGGTGGACACGCTCGTCGGGCGCCACCCGATGCTGCGCACGGTCTTCCCCGCCGGGGCGCGCCCGGCCGTCCAGCAGGAGCTGCCGTCCTCGCTGCGCCTGCCGGTCGACTTCGAGACCCTCAGTGACCCGGACCAGGTGGAGGAACGCGTCAGCGCTGAGCGGGCGCGCCGTTTCGAACCGTGGGCCTGGCCCCTGCTGCGCCTGCGGGTGCTCACCGTCGCACCCGACGAGCATGTCCTGGTGGCACACGCCCACCACATCATCGGCGACGGCTACAGCGCCGCGCTTCTGGTACGGGAGCTGATGACGGCGTACGACGCTCTGTCCCAGGGTGATGTACCGGCTCAGGCGCCCTTGCGCAGTACCTTCCGCGACCACGCCGTCCGCCTCGCGGAACGCTCAGCCGCGCCCGCTGTACCCGCGACGAGCCCGTCCCACGACGACCGGTGGGCCCGGCTCGGCGCTCCCTACCGGCCGCCCGTACTCTCCGCCGGTCCGGACACCCGCGCGCGGCCGGACACCGCGGCGAACCCGCTCTTCCACACGTACGGATTCACGGTCGACGCCGACCAGGTGGAGGCACTGCGCGGGCTCGCCGCGCGCAGCGGAACCACCCTCCACGCCCCCGTGCTCACCGCCTACTACCGGGCGCTCGCAGCCACCACCGGCCGGGCGGATCTGGTGCTCGGTCTCGCGGTGAGCGGCCGGGACGACGCCCTGCCCGACGTACACCGGGTGTTCGGTCCCTTCGCCACGGCTGTTCCGCTCCGGCCCGCGGGTCCGGCGTCGGGACGGAGGGACGGTACGGGGTTCGAGGACGATCTGCGGCGTCTCGCCGCGGAGGCCGCCGAGGCTCGGGCGTACGAGGGGGCCGTGCCTGCGCTGCCCAGCGGGCTGCCCATGGCCTCGCAGTTCTTCTTCACCTATCTGGACTTCTCCGCCCTGGGCCAGGAGAGCGGAGCGGTCCTGACGGTCACCCGGGAGGACGGCGACAGCGTGTACACGCCGCCTCCGGCCGGTACGGACGTGTTCCTGTCCGCGGGTCCGGAGGGCGGGCGGCTGCGGGTCACCGTTCGCGCGGCGGCCACGGCGTTCACCTCTCAGGCCCTGGCCGGGTTCGCGGACGCGGTGCGCGACGGTCTGGCGCACGCGGCGGCCTCGGCCGTGCCCGGGATCGGTCCCGGGGCCGGTACCGACGGGCTCGACGGGTCAGGTCGTCCCGGTGGGCTCGGCGAGCCGGACCGTACCGGCCGGGACGAGCCGGTGGACGCCGCGCTCGTCGGCTATCTGCCGTCCCCGGCCGACCTCGCCCGGCTGGCGGGGCTGCCGGAGGCGGCGTTGCCGCGCGAGGAGTTGCGGACCCTGCTGTTCCCCGACGGGCGGCCGCGGCTCCTGGAAACGCTGCACACGCCGCTGGGGCGTTCGGGCTTCGTGTGCGTCCCGCTGTTCGCGGACGAACTCGCCCCCGGCGACGCCCTGCTCGGGCACACCACGCGCGGGGTGGAGCTCGCCTCGTCCCTGGGGGCGCGGGCCGTGTCCCTGGCCGGAATGATCCCGTCGCTCACCGGCTACGGCTTCGAGGTCCTGCGGGCCGTCGGGACGACGGGTTCCGCCCCCGCCGTCACCACCGGTCACGCGGCGACCGTCGTGTCCGTCGTCAGGACCGTGCACGCCGCTCTCGACGCGACGGGGCAGCAACTGAGCTCCCTGACGGTCGCGTTCGTCGGGCTCGGGTCGATCGGCTCCTCCTCGCTGGAGCTGCTGCTCACGCTGGCCGAGGAGCCGCCCGCCCGGCTGCTGCTCTGTGACGTACCGGGCAGCGGGCCGCGCCTCAAGGAACTGGCCGACAGTCTTCTGGAGCGCGGCCTCGCCGAGGTCGTGGAGGTGGTCGAGTCGGATCGGGGGCTGCCCGACGCCGTGTACGGGGCCCGTCTGATCGTCGCGGCGGTCAGCGGGGGCGGCACGCTCCTGGACATCGACGCTCTCCCCCCGGGTACGACGGTGGTCGACGACTCGTTCCCGCACTGCTTCGACACATCGCGCGCCTTCGGACGGATGGAACGGGCGAAGGACGTCCTGGTCGTCGGGGGCGGGCTGCTGAGCGCCGGGCCCGCCGAGCGGCAGGTGGCCGAGGGGCTGCCGGCCGCCGCGGTGGCCGGTCATCTGGCGCAGCCGGTGGTGGCGGACGCGATCGCGTCCTGCCGGCTGGAGTCCTTGCTCCACGCCTCGGGTTCCTCGGTGCCGCTCGTCCACGGTCCGGTCGACGCGGCCACCGGGCTGGCCTACTGGGAGGCGGCGGAGGCGGCGGGCATCGGGGCGGCGCCTCTGCACCTCCTCACCCGCACCATCGGCCCGGGGATGATCGACGGCGTTGTCAGTGGTCGGGATTAAGTTCGTTGATGTCCCGCCGAGAGGGCGTGGACGTCCCCTTTCGCATGCATGGGAGTTGGCGCGTTGTCGGTCTGGGAGCAGTCGAGTACCGCGCGGGTGATGGCGCCCGCGCGCCCGCGGAAGCTGGCCAAGGTGCCGTTCGTCGAACTGGCCGACGGGCGGTTGCAGGGGGTCGTCTCCAGCGGGTCGGACATCGGGCGGGTGTATGTGTCGTCGGTGGCGGCGCGGACGTACGCGTTCGCGTGCAGCACCAACAACAACCGGCCCTGCGGCGGTGCGCGCGGCGTGTTCTGCAAGCACATCCAGGCACTCGTCGCCGAGGCTGTCCTGCAGTACGGCGCCGAGCGCGTCGCCCGCTATCTCGCGGTGGAGCCCCCGGACGGGGACCCGGACGCGCAGGCCCTCACCGCCGCCATGACCGCGACGAGGCCGGTGAAGGACGACTCCTCGGCGGCCGCCCAGGTGTTCAGCCGATTCCTGCGCCACCTCGCCTATCTCGAACTGGCACCGGTCACTTCGCCGCTGCCCGAGATGCAGTGGTTCCCGGCGACGCGGGCGGTGGCCTGATGCGCGGGGATCTGCTGGCCGATCCGGTCGAGGGGCTCGACGAGGCGCTCGCCGCCGTGGACGCGTTCGACGGGGCGCTGGTGGCCGGTCTGTTGCGGCCGGGGGCCGCGCAGGCGGCGGCGGTTGCCGGGCTCGCCGAGGCCGTCGCCGGGACGCCGCTGACCGCACGGGTCGCGGAGGCGGCGGGGCGGGTGGCGGGCGGGGCCGCCGGGGAGGAGCACTTCGTGGCGCTCGCCGCCGCGCGCGGTGCGCTGCTCGGCTCCGTGCACGACGCGTTGGCGCTGCGCATCGACGAGGCGGTCGGCAGGCCCACTCCTGAGGAGGAATCTTCTCCGGCCGCCGCAGAGGACAAGTCGTCTCAGGCCGTCGCCAGGCCGGAGCACGGGGCGAACCTCCTGGCGGCGGCCCGCAGTTGGCTGTGCGACCTCGCGCGCAGCGGCTGGCGGGGCATCGACCACGAGTCGGTCGCCGGGGCCGCCCCGGTGGTCTCCGCGATGCTGCCCGATCCGGAGCTGCGCCGCCGGGCGACGCTGCTCGACGGGTTCGCCGCCGAACTCGCCGCGTCCTGCCCCGGGGCGACCCTGGAGCGTGTTCCGGTGCGCCGCTGGGCCGATCTGTGGTCGCGCGCCCTGCTGTTGACGGTGCCGGGCTCGGCCGTGGAGCGGTCCGACGGCTCGGTGACGGGTCGGCTGCTGCCGCTCGGCGTCGATGTGCAGGAGCATGCGACGGCGGTACAGGCCCAGGTCCATGCCGTGTTCGAGCCGGCGGACGGGGGCGCGCCCCGTCTGGTGCGTGCCGGAGTGTCGGCGCCGAAGCCCGACACGGTCGTCGGGGCGGGGCTGTGGCAGCTACTGCGTCCCCGGATGTCGTTGCTCGGTGCCGTGAGCGAGGGCCGCTCGATGGAGCTGGACGCCATGCCGGTGACTGCCGAAGGGGATCTGGTCTGGGACGACGAGCGGGCCCGTGCGGGTGAGCCGGCCGATCCCTTCGCCACGGCGCGGGTGAGACTGTCCGCCGCGACGGCGGCCCGTGTCGCTCCGCTGGACCGGCATCCCGTGCGGATCGCCGTGCCGGTGCTGCTGGAGGGGTATGCCGCACACAGCGAGGAGGGGCGGCTCGCGTTCGATCTCGCCGGGCAGCGCCTGGCCGTGGACACCGACCGGATGCCCGCCGCCGGTCCGCTGACGCCCGAGGCGGTCGCCGCCTCCCACGCCTGCGTCGGGCTGCTGCGCTGGGATGCCGGGGAGTTCATCCTCCAGCCGCTCGCGGTCGAGACGACCGTCCGGAAGAAGACCGTCGCCGTGCACGCCGGGGCGTGGGCGGGCGGCACCACCGACAAGGCCGGTGTCCGGGCGGAGAAGGCCGCCACCGATGCCGTCGCCGTGCTGCGCGAGCGCGCCGGAAGGCTGTTGCGGAAATGACCGAGGATCTCACCGGGCAGTCGCCCGGCCCCGCCGCCGGCCTGTCCCCTGCTGGGCCCGCCCCGTACGAGAACCGCCGTCAGGTGCTGTACTGGCGGCTCCTGGCCCGTCTCCTCGACGGTGAGGAGCAGCCCGCCCTGGAGTCGGCGAGCCTGGGGGTGGTCGAGGACATCGGCCTGCCGTCCGCGCTGCTGGATCCGGGGACGTCGGTCGACTCGGTCGTGCAGCGCCATCCTGAGCTGGCAGCCGAGTTCGACGGGCTGATGGTGCCGGAGGACGCTGCGGACGGCTCCCGTGACCGGGCGGCGGAGGTGCGGCGTGCCGCGCTGGTGTCGAAGGTGCTGCTCAATGTCTTCGCGACCGGTTCGAGCGCGGTGAGCGCCGAGCAGTTGGCGCGCTGGCAGTCCGATGCCGGGTGGCTGGAGCGTGCGCTGGGCTGTCCGCCGGGCGCGCTTCGCGGCGGCCGGGCGTCGGGCGCGGGCCTGGACGGCGGCGGTCTCGGGCCGGAGCTGGCGGCGATCGAGGCGGACCTCGTGGGACGCATGCGGTTGCGGGAGGTGCTGGCCGATCCGGCGCTGGCCGCGCGGCTGACGCCGAGCATGTCGCTGATCGAGCAGTTGCTGCGGGACAAGGGCAATCTGTCGGGTGTGGCCCTGGCCAACGCGAAGTCCCTCATCCGCCGACACGTCGACGAGGTGGCCGAGGTGCTGCGTACGCAGGTGGAGAAGGCCACCGTCGGCGAGCTGGACCGTTCGGTTCCGCCCAAGCGCGTCTTCCGCAATCTGGACCTGGACCGCACCATCTGGAAGAACCTGACCAACTGGAGTCCGGAGGAGGAACGGCTGTATGTGGACCGCCTCTACTACCGGCACACGGTGCGCAGGACGACACCGCAGCGGTTGATCGTCGTGGTGGACCAGTCCGGTTCGATGGTCGACTCGATGGTGAACTGCACCATTCTCGCCTCCATCTTCGCCGGGCTGCCGAAGGTGGACGTCCATCTCATCGCCTACGACACCCGCTCGATCGATCTGACGCCATGGGTGCACGACCCGTTCGATGTGCTGCTGCGCACGAATCTCGGCGGGGGCAACGACGGCCCCGTCGCGATGGCGATGGCGCGCCCGAAGATAGCCGAGCCGAAGAACACCGTCATGGTGTGGATCTCGGACTTCTACGAGTTCGACCGCTCCCAGCCGCTGTTCGAAGGCATCGAGACCGTTCACCGCTCCGGGGTGAAGTTCATCCCCGTCGGCTCGGTGACCAGCTCCGGGCGGCAGGAGGTCAACCCGTGGTTCCGGGAGCGGTTCAAGGCCCTGGGCACGCCTGTGGTCTCCGGGCACATCAACAAGCTCGTGCACGAACTCAAGACGTTCCTCACCTGAGGTCCTGCGGGGTGTGGCCGCCGCCCTTCATCGCGTGCGCTCCCCCGTCGTGTCTCTCTTTCCTTCCTTTCACTTTCTTGCCTGTTCAGAAAGGCTTTCCGATGTCCGACGTGTTGCGTGCCCCCGCCGAGACCAAGTACGCCGAGGAGCTCGACTGGCTGGAGTCGATCGACGACAGCCCCAAGCCGTTCTCCTGGCGGCTCTCGCCGAAGATGGTCCGGCTGTTCATCCTGGGCTCCGAGCGCGCCGACGGCCTGGACCGGGAGATCTCGCAGAAGTGGTTCGGCGACCGGAGCTTCGTCGAGCGCTCGATCGTCACCCTCGCCTCCGACCGGGGTCTGCTGCTGATCGGGGACCCCGGCACCGGGAAGAGCTGGCTGGCCGAGCTGCTGTCCGCCGCGATCTCGCGCAACTCCACGCTGGTGGTGCAGGGTACGGCCGGCACGACCGAGGATCACATCAAGTACGCGTGGAACGTGTCCATGGTCATCGCCAAGGGGCAGTCGCGTGAGTCGATGATCCCGTCGCCGATCATGACCGCGATGGAGACGGGTGCCATCGGCCGCTTCGAGGAACTGACCCGTTCCACCAGCGATGTCCAGGACGCGCTGATCTCGATCCTCTCGGAGAAGTACATCTCCGTCCCCGAGTTGCAGGGCGACGGCAAGGAGACGGGCGACAACATCGTCTTCGCCAAGCCCGGCTTCTCGATCATCGCGACCGCCAACAGCCGCGACCGGGGTGTGAACGACCTGTCGTCCGCGCTGAAGCGCCGGTTCAACTTCGTGCGCATCCCGGTCGTGACGAACAAGAAGAGCGAGGCGGAGATCGTCCGCTTCCGCACCGAGGAACTGCTGCGCCGTCACGCGATCGACCTGGACGTGCCGCCGACGCTCCTCGACGTCCTGCTCCAGAGCTTCGCCGATCTGCGGGCCTCGGCAGCGGCGGCGGGCAGCGACGACGAGAAGCTGGAGTCCTCGCTGTCGACGGCGGAGCAGATCGGTGTGCTGGAGGACGCCGTCCTGCACAGCAACTTCTTCGGCGAGCGCACACTGACCGCCAGGGCCCTCGCCTCCTCGCTCGTCGGCTCCCTCGCCCGGCGCGACCCGGAGGACCTGGCCATCTTCAACAAGTACCTGCACGGTGTCGTCGAGCCGCGCAGCAAGCAGGAGGGCGGCTGCTGGCCGGAGTTCCTGGACGGCGGCCGCGACACGATCGCCACGCTGTCATGACCGGGTCTCCCACGAACGGGCCCGGCCGGGCCCCCTCCACGAACGGATCCGCCCGGACGTCCGCGAACAGCCCGGGGCAGGCGTCCTTCGCGGCGCTGCGCGGGCAGCTGCACGAGGCCGCGACCGCCTTCGCCGACGGGCCGGGCGCCCTGGAGGGCATCCTCCTCGGCATGGTCGACGACGTCGACCGGGCGGTGCGCGAGCCCCTGGAGATCTTCCCGGTCTGCCATCACTCGCCCGCCTCGGCGCTCGCCATGGCCCGCCGGCTGCGCGAGAAGCAGCCCAAGGTCGTGTACCTGGAGCTGTGCGAGGACATGTCGCCGCTCCTGGACGAGCTGCGCAACTGCCGCCTGCCGGTGGCGGTCCAGGCCTTCGCCAGCGATGTCGACGGGTTCCCCGCCGAGTGGGCGCCGCTGTCGGTCGTCGCCCCGATCACCGAGGCGTCCGCCGAGTACCAGGCCATCGCGTACGCGCTGGACACCCCTGGCGTCGAGCTGGTCCTCGTCGACCGGTCCTCGGACCATGTCTTCCAGTGGGACAGCCGCCACGGCGAGCGCACCCCGCAGGAGCCGCCCGCTCCGGCGGACGGGGTGCCGGAGCCCGAAGCCGCGCTGCACGGCGAGGCGGTCGGTGTGGAGATCGGCGACCTGCGGCCCCGCTTCGCCGAGCTGGAGGAGCATCTGCTGCGCCACGGCAAGGTTCGGCACTGGTCGGAGTGGTGGCACCAGTACGTCGAGGTGCCGCTCGGCGACAGCGATCACGAGGCCTACCGCCAGGTGATGTTCCTCGTCGGCAGCCTGTTCCGGCGGCTCGCTCCCGGCGACGGTGACCGGGTCCGGGTGGACGAGGACCGCGAGCGGTACATGTGGACCCGGATCCGCGAGCATCTGGCGGCCGGCGGGGCGGACCCGGAGGACTGCTTGTATGTGTGCGGCGCCTTCCACGCGGCCAGCCGGGTCGAGGAGTTCGGGGTGGCGGGCAGTGGACCGTTCACCATCTCCCCCCGGTCCGCCACCACCTGGCAGCACGGGCTGATCCCGTCCAGCCACACGGCGATCGAGGCGCAGTTCGGGCTGGCTCCGGGGTCGGTGTCGATCGCCGCGACGCAGTGGGCGAAGAACCTCAAGCGCACCCGGGTGCAGCCCTACCGGCTGGCCGGGCAGGACGGCGCGAAGAAGCCCCGCGCGGCGAAGAAGGCGGTCCCCGCCGTCACCGCTCCCCCGCCGGAGGCGGCCGAGGACCGGCTCTCCGGGTTCCTGCGGCGGCCGCCGGTCCTCGACACGCTGGACGAGGCCGAGCTGCTGGGCTGGTCGGTGGACATCGTGCGCGCCGCACGGCGCAGCGGCTATCTGGCGTCCACCGCGGACGCCATCGCGGTGTTCGAGACGTCGATCCTGCTCGCCGGGATGCGGGACCGGGCCAAGCCCACCCCGTACGACTTCCAGGACGCGGCGATCACCTGCATCGAGAAGGACGCGGTGCCGGGGCGGCGCGACGTGCGGCGGCTCGTCGAGATCATGATGGGCGGCGACCGGATCGGCCGGGTCGGCTACGACGCGCTGCCGCCGCTGGCCCGCGATGTGCACGACCGGCTCGCCCCGCTGGAGCTGAAGCTCCAGCAGCGGGGAGTGCAGCGTGCCCTGCTGGACATGAACTCCCGCCCGGAGCTGGGGGCGTGCTCGGACGTGCTGTGGATGCTGCGCCGGCTGATGCCGCACGGCGCGGCCCGGCCGATCATGGGTGAGCGGAAGCTCGGCGAGCGGTCGATCCAGGAGTCGTGGGACCTGGCGCTGGGCACCCATCAGCGGGCGCTCATCGAGCTCGGGTACGAGGGCGTGAGCATCGAACAGGTCCTCGAACAGCGGCTGCGCCGCGATGCGTACGGGCCGCGGGCGACGACGGCGGGCGTCCTCGCCGCCGTCGAGGACGCGACGCTGTATCTCGGCGGCCGTCGGCTCGCCGATGAGCTGGGCGCCCGCGCCCTGGAGGTTCTCGCCGCCGAGCGCACGGTGGACGGGGCCCCGGAGGTGCTGCGCCGGGTGCGGGGGCTGCTGGCGTACTACCGGACCGCCGAGCCGGTGCTGCCGCCGTGGGTGGAGTCGTTCGTCAAGGCCGGTTACGCGCACTACTGCACCTTGCTGCCGACGGCGTTCACCGACGAGGACGCGACTGTGGGGCAGGTGGCGGCGATGCTGGGCTTCCTGTTCAGCATGGAGAGCCTCGCGCTGTCCCTGGGCTGCGACCGGGCCCAGCTGGAGCTGGCCGTCGCCCAGTCCCGCCCCACGGACCCGGAGCGGACGGCGCTTCTGTGGGCGGCACAGGTGCAGCTCGGCGCACTGTCGCGGGCCGAGCTGCGGGAGCGCTGCGGTGAGCTGCTGGCCAACCCGATGGTGGTGCCCGCCTATCCGCGCTATCTGAGCGGCTTCGTGCACGCGTTGGTGCCGGTGCCGGGGCTGGCGGACGTGGTGGTGGAGGCGGTGTCCAACGCGTTCGGGCGGCTGCCGGACCCGGTTCTGCTGCCGTGGCTGCCGAGCCTGATCACGACGTTGCGCGCCGGGGCCGCGGACCTGGCCCCGGTGTTGATCCGGGAGGCGGGGCGGATCTTCCCGGCCCGGCTCGCGGCGCTGGACACGTGGGTGCCGCCGTGGCGGGAGGCGCCGGAGGCGGGTGCGCCGGGCGGCGCCCGGACGCGGGCGGCCGGCGGCGGGAGCCGTGGCGCCGCGCTGCTCTTCGCCCACCCGGGGACGCTCGACGCGGTCGCGGGGCTGCTGGGCTGCGACGGCACGTGGGCCGCTCCCGACGGGGAGCCGGCGGGCCCGGCCGGCGCTGTGCTGACGGCCCGTCACCCGGCTACCGCGATCGCGTGGGAGGCGCTGCTCACGGGCGCGTGAGGGTGATGCGCGGTGCCGGGGCGGTCGAAGCCGCCCGGGCACCGGCCCGTCCGCCGCCCGGATTCCGGAGCCGCACCGTCGGCCCCTCCGAGCCCGGCACCGGCCCGTCCGTCCCCCTCAGAGCCCGATGCCGCCCGTGGCGTCGATGCTCTGGCCGGTGACCCAGCGGGAGTCCTCCGAGGCGAGGAAGGCCACGACGTCGGCGATGTCGGCCGGCTGACCCATGCGGCCGAACACGGAGTGCGCGGCGAGGACCGCCGCGGCCTCGGGTGTCTCGCGTCGTCGGGCGTTCATGTCGGTCTCCACGAAACCGGGCACCACGGTGTTCGCCGTGATGTCGCGCTCCGCCACTTCCTTTGCCACCGCAAGCGTGAGCGTCTCCAACGCTCCCTTGGTCATGGCGTAGGTCACGGACTCCGGAAAAGACCGGTGGGCGGCGGCCGACGAAATGTTGATGATCCGGCCTCGGTCCCGCATCAGGGTCAAACCCTGCTGGATGAGGAAGAGCGGCGCTTTCACGTTCACCGCGAACAGGCGGTCGAAAACTTCTGGCGAGGCGTCACTTATGCGCCCCGATCCGCTCACCCCGGCATTGTTGACCAGAATATCCAGCACCGGATCTTCTCCCCGGTCCGCCATTCCCGCGGCGAACCCCTCGTACAGGGCTTCGACGTCTCCAGGTACCCCCAGCAGGGATCCCACCGCGAAAGCCTGTCCGCCCGCATTCGTGATCTCCTCGACCACTTCCTGCGCCACACCTCCCCGCACACCGTAGTGAACGGCGACCAGGGCCCCGTCGCGCGCAAGGCGCCGGGCAATCGCCCGGCCGATGCCGCGGCTGGCACCCGTGACCAACGCGACCTTTCCCGTCAGCGAATCCATGAATCGTTCCCCCTAGCTCGGCCCTTCCGCAGATATCGCGAAACGCATTCACTCTACCCATCGGCCGCGACGGAATGCGCGACCGCGAAGTGGCCCCCACCCCACCATCGGCGGTGACGACCGATGCCCGTCCTGCCCCGCCGGCGAGGGCGGGGCAGGCCGCGCCGGGTCTACAGCCCTGACGCTCGTCTGCTTGATATTGCGTGAAACGCTTGCCTAAAATGCAGCTTCGAGCATCGATCGTTGCGAAGAGGGAGCACAGATGACGCACGTGGCTCAGGAGCTGGCCAGCCAGCCCGACTGCTGGCAGGTGGCCGCCGGCATGGCGGACGGGCTGGCCCACCGGCTTCCGGCGGCGGGCGAGCGCATCGCCGTGGTCGGCTGCGGGACCTCGTACTTCATGGCGCAGGCCTACGCGGCCCTCCGGGAAGGCAGCGGCCAGGGCGAGACCGACGCCTTCGCCGCGTCCGAGTTCCCGGCCGGGCGCCCCTACGACCGGGTCGTGGCCCTGAGCCGCTCCGGCACCACGACGGAGGTGCTCGGACTCCTCGGCCGGATCGGCGACACGACCCGCCGCACGGTGGTCATCGGCGACCCCGACACCCCGATGGCCGCCATGGCCGACGACACGATCGTGCTCGAGTTCGCCGACGAGAAGTCCGTCGTGCAGACCCGCTTCGCGACGTCGGCGCTGACCCTGCTCCGCGCCCATCTGGGTCTGCACAGCGACGCGGTCGTCGAGGACGCCCAGGTCGCGCTGGCCGAGCCGCTGCCCGCAGGTCTGGTGGAGTGCAGCCAGTTCACCTTCCTCGGGCAGGGGTGGAGCGTGGGACTCGCCAACGAGGCCGC
This sequence comes from Streptomyces globisporus, assembly GCA_014649555.1. GTDB lineage: Bacteria > Actinomycetota > Actinomycetes > Streptomycetales > Streptomycetaceae > Streptomyces > Streptomyces globisporus. Next base: position 107,942 of record BMTG01000003.1, read on the forward strand.
GCTGAAGATGCGCGAGGCCGCGCTCGCCTGGACCGAGGCGTACCCGGCGATGGAGTACCGGCACGGCCCGATCAGCATCTCCACTCGCTCCACCGCGACCTGGATGCTCGGTGAGGCCCCGTCCGGGCTGATGGACGAGGTGCACGCGACCGGCGCCCGCTGGGTGGCCGGCGGCCTCGACCCGCTGGCGGAGCTGGTCCGGGTGCAGCGGCTGGCGCTGGCCATCGCGAACGCGCGCGGCCTCGACCCGGACCGGCCGCGCCACCTCACCCGCTCGGTCATCCTCAGCACCACGGCCTGACCGCAGCGGCACGGCCTGGCGCACCGGGCCCCGCCGCCGCCCCGCCGATCGGTCCTCAGTCCCTCAGCTCATCCCGGAGTCACCATGCCCCTCGCCGCCACCGGCGATCTGATCGCCGAGGCCGCCGCACAGCACCGTGCGGTCGCCGCGTTCAACGTCATCACCCTGGAGCACGCGGAAGCCATCGCCGAGGGCGCTGAGGCGGCGGGGTCGCCGGTGATCCTGCAGATCAGCGAGAACGCGGTCGCCTATCACCGGGGCCGGCCGCGGCCGATCGCGCGCGCCGCGGCGGAGGTCGCGGACCAGGCCGCCGTCCCCGTCTCGCTGCACCTCGACCATGTGCAGTCGACGGAGCTGCTGCACCGGGCGGCGGACTGCGGTTTCAGTTCGGCGATGTTCGACGCCGCGCGGCTGCCGTACACGGAGAATCTGACGGCCACCCGCGCCGCCGTCGTCTGGGCGCACGAGCGGGGTCTCTGGCTGGAGGCCGAGCTCGGGCAGGTCGGCGGCAAGAACGGGGAGCCGCCGCTGAACGCCCATGCGCCCGGGGCGCGTACGGATCCCGAGGAGGCGCGGTCGTTCGTCGCGGCCACCGGGGTCGACGCGCTGGCCGTGGCGGTCGGCACCTCGCACGCCATGACCTCACGGGACGCCGTCATCGACCACGAACTGCTGGGCGGGCTGCGTGCGGCGGTGCCCGTTCCGCTGGTGCTGCACGGTTCGTCCGGGGCCTCCGACGAGGAGCTGGCCCGTGCCGTGGCGGGCGGGATCCGCAAGGTGAACATCGGGACCGCGCTGAACATCGCGATGACCGGGGCGATACGGGAGCGGCTGGCCCAGGACGACCGGGGCGTGGACCCGCGCCGGTATCTGGCGGACGGCCGGGACGCGATGGCCCGGACGGTGACCCGGCTGATGGCCGTGCTGGCCCAGGGACGGGTGCACGCCGCATGACGACAGGGACGCCGGGGGCCGGCGGGCGGCGCGCCCGCCGGCCCCCGGCGTCTTCATGACGTCACGTCATGCGGGCTCCATCCCCTCCCCATTCCCGCAGCAGGGCCGTGAGGTCCGTCCGTACCCGCCGTCCCGGGGCCGGTGCGATCGGCGCCGCCGAGGGCACGGCCAGCACCCGGCAGCCCGCCGCCTCCGCCGCGGCCACCCCGGTGGGACTGTCCTCGATCGCCAGGCAGGCCTCAGGCGGAAGCCCCAGACGTGCGGCCGCCTTCAGATAGGGGTCCGGGAAGGGCTTCGAGCGGTCGCTCTCGCCGTCCGCCACCGTCGTACGGAACGCCTCGCCGCCCAGGGTGCGCAGGACCGTGTCCACCACCCGGCGCGGCGAGGCCGACACCAGAGCCGCGGGCAGGCCCTCCCCCTCCAGCCGGTCCAGCAGGGCGCGAGCTCCGGGCCGCAGTTCCACGCCCGCTTCGACGGCGGCGAGGAACGTGTCCTCCAGCTCGGTCTCCAGCCCGGCGACGGTGGTGGGCTCCGGGCACAGCCGGGCGAGGCCGACGGCCGTGTCGGCGCAGGTGCGGCCGAGGACCGTGGCCCCCTCCGCTTCGGTGAGGTGGTGGCCGTGAGCCGCCGCGACGGTGCGCGACGCCTCCAGCCAGAGGGGCTCGGTGTCGACGAGGGTGCCGTCCATGTCGAGAAGCACACCGCGCGGCACGGTGGGCACCTCGCGGCCGTCGAGTGTCCAGTGCGAGTCGGGCGTACGGTCCAGGGCCGCGTACACCTGGGCGGCGACGTCCTCGTGCCGGACCGGGCGGGCGGGGCAGGCCCCGGCGGTGATGTCCGGGCCCGCGCAGGCGAGCCAGGCGGTGCGTTCGGCCGGGCTGTCGCCGCCGTGGCCGCCCTCGTCCCGGTGCCCGTGGTCGGTGACGACGAGGACGGTCCAGGCCTCGTTCCCGTGACCGGGCCGGGCGCGCAGGGCGGCGAGGAGGTCGCCCAGGCGGCGGTCGGCGGCCTGGACCGATGCCTCGTACGCGTCGCCGCAGCCGAGGTGGTGGGCGGTCTCGTCGGGGGCGCCGAGGTAGACGAAGGACGCCTCGGGATCCTCGTGGGTGAGGACGGCCACCGCGTCGCGCACGGTCGAGGCGTCGGCCTCCTCCCAGGCTGCTGGCGTGTCGGCGGCCGGTGCGTGGTGGGTGAGCCGGGTGGGGCGGCGGAACATCGGCCCGCCGTCGGCGACGGTGACCAGGGGTTCCCAGGCCGCCGCGGTATAGGTGCGGCGGGCGTCCTGGCGGGCCAGGCGGGTGGCGAAGTCCGGGAAGACGCCGAGGCGGTGGCCACTGAAGTCGTTGCTCCACACGGCGTGCTTGGTGACGCGGACGCCGGTGGCCCAGCACGGGCCCGACATGGTGGGGGTGTCCTCCCCCACGGTCACCGGGGCCAGGAAGCCGGCGTCGGCCACCGCGTCGAGGTGCGGGGTGGGCACCCGGTGCAGGGTGTCGAGGCGCACTCCGTCGATGCCGACGACGAGCACGCGGCGGGCACGGGACATGGCGGGTCTCCCGGAGAGGTACGGGGGTGGGTACGGGGACGGGTTCAGGCCTGCTGGTGCAGGGTGCGGGGGTCCACCGCGTGGGCGAACGGCAGACCGTGCGCGTACCGTTCGAGTTCGTCGACGGCGGCGTCGGCGAGCCGGTGGAGTTCGCCGCCCTGGGAGCCGGCGATGTGTGGGGTGAGCAGGACGTTCGGCAGGTCGTAGAGGGGCGAGTCGGCGGGCAGGACTTCCGGTTCCGTGTGGTCGAGGACGGCGTTCAGACGTCCGGTGGCCGCTTCTTTCACCAGTGCTTCGGTGTCCACCAGGGAGCCGCGGGCGGTGTTGACGAGGGTCGCCCCGTCCCGCATCAGCGCGAGGCGCGGGGCGTCGAACAGGTGGCGGGTGCTGGGGAGTTCGGGTGCGTGGATGGTGACGACGTCGCTCTCGGCCGCCAGGGTGTCGAGTCCGGTGGGCTCCACGCCGAGGGTCCGGGCGTCCGCCTCGTCGAGGTAGGGGTCGTGGACCAGGACGCGCAGGTCGTAGGGGCGCAGCAGTTCGACGACGCGGCGGCCGATGCGGGAGGCGCCCACGATGCCGACGGTGCGGCGGTAGTTGCCGACGCCGGGGAACCGTTCGAGGAGGTTCACCCGGGAGCGTGCTTCGCGGTAGACGCGCGCGCTCTCCAGGATGTTCTTGTTGGCGAAGAGGATCGCAGCGACCGTGTACTCGGCGACCGGGAAGGCGTTGGCCGTCGCGGCGGTGCTCACCGCGATGCCCCGGTCCCAGACGTCCTGGGTGATGTGGTGCTTGACGGATCCTGCGGCGTGGACGACGGCGCGCAGCCGGGGCATGGCGCTCAGTGCTGCCGGGTCCAGCGGGGGGCAGCCCCAGCCGGTGAACAGGACCTCGGCCTCGTGGAGTCCGGTGCGCTGGGCGGGGTCGTCGGCTCCGAAGTCGGTGACGAGGAGGCGGGGGTCGAGGTCGGCGACGCGGGCGAGCCGGTCCAGGGCCTCGGGGGCGAGGATCGCGGCCCGGGTCTCGCCGCTCATCGCCAGAACGGTGCGGGGGCGGGTCACCCGGGGCGTGGCGGAGTGGCTCACTTGACGGCTCCTGCGGTGAGGCCCGAGCGCCAGAAGCGCTGGAGGCAGAGGAAGGCGACGATCAGGGGGACGACGGCGACGAGGGAGCCGATGATGACCAGCGGGTAGAGCTCCGGCTGCTGGTAGACGTTCTGGTTCCACATGAACAGGCCCAGGTTGACCGGGTAGAGCCGGTCGTCGTTGAGCATCATGAGCGCGCCGTAGAAGTTGTTCCAGCTCGCGGTGAAGGAGAACAGGAAGATGGTCACGAAGCCGGGCGCCAGCATCGGCAGGGCGACCTTGACGAAGGTCTGCACCTCGCCGGCTCCGTCGACGCGGGCTGCTTCGAGGACCTCGCCCGGCACGTACCCCTCGGAGAAGACGCGGGCCAGGTAGACACCGAAGGGGTTGACGAGGCTGGGGATCAGGACGGCCCAGTAGGTGTTGACGAGGCCCAGTTCGGAGGCCATCAGGTACAGCGGGAGCTGGACGACGGTCGAGGGGATGAGGACGCCGACGAGGACGACGCCGAACCACTTCTCCCGGCCGCGGAAGGCGTACTTGTCGAAGGCGTAGCCGCAGGCGACGGAGATGAGGGTGGAGAGCAGGGAGGCGACGACGGTGTAGAGGAGGCTGTTGAGCATCCACCGGACGAAGACGCCGTCGTTGTATTCCAGCAGGGCGCTCAGGTTCGACAGGAACGCGAAGTCGCCGAGGCTGAACGGGTTGGTGGCGAACAGGTCCCGGTAGCTCTTGGTGGAGGCGATGAGGAGCCAGGTCAGCGGCATCAGCGTGTAGACGGCGACGACGGCGAGCACGGCGTTCACCGCCACCCGGGAGGTGAGGCCGCCGGTACGGTTCCGGCGTGCGGGCGGCCTGGGTGCGGTACGGCGTTCGGTCCCGTCGCGCCGGGTGACGGCGGCCGGTGCCTCGCGGTTGGCTGTCTGGGTGCTCATGAGGCCTTCCACCGGTTGCCGAGCTTGGTGACGACGAAGGACAGCAGGCCGGCGACGAGGGCGAGCAGCAGGGAGCTCGCGGCGGCCAGGCCGTAGTCGTGGCCCTTGAAGGCCACGGTGTAGATGAACATGGTCGGCGACCAGTCCTCGCCCATGGTGTTGGCGCGGAGTTGGACGAGTTTGGGGGCGTCGAAGAGCTGGATGGCGCCGACGCAGGTGAACAGCAGGGTCAGCACGACGGTGGGCCGGATCGTGGGGATCTTGACCTGGAGGGCGGTGCGCAGGGCGCCAGCTCCGTCGACGGTCGCGGCTTCCAGGACCTCGCGGGGAACGGCCTGGAGGCCCGCGTAGAAGATGATCATGTTGTAGCCGGTCCACTGCCAGGCGGAGATGTTGACGACGGAGAAGATCGCCTCGTCCTCGCCGAAGAAGTTCCAGTCGGCTCCGAACGCGTCGAGGGCGTCGGTGACGGGGCTGAGGCCGGGTGTGTAGAGGTAGAGCCAGATCAGTGAGGCGATCAGGCCGGGCACCGCGTGCGGCAAGAAGTAGGCGATCTGGAAGAACCGCCTGGCCCGGGCCATGGTCGAGTCGACGAGCAGGGCCAGGATGAGCGCGCCGCCGACCATCGCGGGGATGTAGAGGGCGCAGTAGAGGGCGATGTTCCCGAAGGACCGGAGGAACGCCTCGTTGCCGAGGGCTTCGGTGAAGTTGCCGAACCCGGCGAAGACGCGCTCGGTTCCGCCGAATCCCAGCCCGGAGGATTCCTCCCGGTAGAGGCTCATCCAGGCCGCGTAGATCATCGGCAGGACGGTGACGGCGGCGAAGAGTGCGAAAAACGGGACGGTGAACAGGGCGACGGCCCGGCGCTGTCCGCGTCGTGTGCCGGGGCCGCCCGGGGCACCGGGCTTTCCTGGTCCGGCCGATCCGGCCGATCCGGCGGATCCGGCGGGCGGCGGGACGGCCGGGTGTGCCGGGGTCTTGGCCGGCCGGGCGAGTGGGGCTGCCACCTGGTGCTCCTTCGGCGGGTGGGGCGGTCGAGGGGGCTGCCCGGCACGGCGGGTGCCGGGCAGCCGCGGGTCAGGGCCTTTCGTCAGGCCCTACTTGTCGAGCTTCAGACCGCGGTCGGTGACCGCGGTCTCGCCCTTCGCCTGACCGGAGCTCAGCATCTTCGTGTGGTTGCCGGCCGCGGCCATCTGCACCGAGGTGACCTGCTGCTGGACCGGACCCCAGGTCCAGCCGGGCACGATGGTGTCGGCAGCCTGACCGGCCACGGCGTAGACGTCCTGGTCCCCGAAGTAGGAGCTGTCGAACTCCTTCGCCGCCGCGGCACGCATGCCCTCGTTGGCGGGCAGGGCACTGCTGGGAGCCTTGAGGGAGCTGAGGCGGACGGTCATGGCCGCCGGGTCGGTGGTGACCCACTTGATGAACTCGGCTGCGGCCTCGGTGTGTTCGCTGCCCTTGGGCACGATGTAGGAGGTTCCGCCGTACATGCCGGTGCTCGCCTTGCCGTCCCAGGTGGGCAGGGGCGCTATGCCCCACTTGCCTTTCGCGTCGGGGTAGCTGACGGGGAAGTTCCCGGCGCTCCAGGCGGCGCCGATGATGGTGGCGACCTTGCCGGTGGCGCGTTCCTTGTTCTCGCCCTCGCCCCAGAGCGGGGTCTTGGAGGCGAGACCGTCGGCGAGGAGGTCGTCCCAGTAGGCGGCGACCTTGCGGGAGGCCGGGTCGTCGATGTTCACCTTCCAGGCGTCGCCGTTGGTGCCGTACCACCGGGCGCCGGCCTGCCAGGCGAGACCGGAGAGCAGGGCGGGGTCGCCGCCGCCGAAGTTGGTGATCGTGACATCGGGGTCGCCGGCGTGGATCTTCTCGGCGGCCGTACGGTATTCGGCCCAGGTCGTCGGCACGTCGACGCCGTACCTCTTGAAGAGGTCCTTGCGGTAGAAGAGCTGGATCGGCGTGACGTCGAAGGGAACCGCCCAGGTGGACCCGCCGAGGTTGACCAGGGACTGGACGGCCTCGGGGAACTCCTTCTTCACCAGGTCGCCGGAGCTGGGGGTGAGGTCCTCCAGATTGCCCTCACTGGCGTACTCGGGCAGGGCCGAGTAGTCCATGGTGGCCACGTCGGGGGCGTTGCCGCCCTTGACCGCGTTGGAGAGCTTGGTGACGCCCTCGGGGCCCGCGGGGACCATGGAGAACTTCACCTTGATGTCGGTGTGCGTCCTGTTGAAGGCGTCGGCGGTCTCCTTGGCGCCCGCGGTGGCCGACCAGAAGGTGAGGGTGACGGGCTTGCCGTCGCCGGGGCCCGAGGCGTCCGAGCCCGAGCCGCCGCAGGCAGTGGCGAGCAGGGCGAGCGAGGCGGCGGACGCCGCGAGGGCGAGGCGGGTCGTGCGGGCGATACAGGGCATGGGCCGGCTCCTACGGGACCTCGAACTGCGGGAGATGAGGTGAACGGCACACATCATTTTGCGCAGAACCGATCGCCGTCAAGAGCAAATGACCAATTCAATCGAATCGATCACCAGTGGGGCGGGGGCTCGTTCGTGACGACCGTCGAGCCCGGGGAGCGCGAAGAGCCGTGCCCGCAGGGCCTGTTGGCCCGGGCACGGCTCGTGGTGCGGTGCTTCTTACGTCGCTGCTTGCGTCGCCTCTTGCGTCAGGGCGCGGCGGCGGCCGCCCCGCAGGAGACCCGGACCCGCAGGGTGGGCAGGATGTCCAGATGCCGACGGGCGCCGGCACCCGGGCCCGTCGTGTCCGTCGCGCCGGGGTCGTCGACGCCCAGGCGGGACAGCAGGAGCCGGGCCGCTGCGGCACCCACGGCCTGCTTGTCGGGGGCCACCGCGGTGAGCGGCAGGTCGGCGAGGGAGGCGACCTCGTCGTCGTACGCGATCACCGCGAGGTCCTCGGGCACCCGCACCCCCCTGGCCTGGAGCCGGGGGATGAGGACGATCGCGTCGGCGTCGCTGTGCACGATCGCGGCGGTCACGTTGCCGCTCGCCACGCCCTGGCACAGGTACTCCAGGGTTCGCTCGAAACGATCGGCCTCCGACCGCGACGGAGCCTCGTCCAGCGGTGAGGGCGACACCGGGGTCAGCCCCAGCGCCTCCACGGCGGCCCGGTAGCCGACCCGGAGCCGGGGAGCGGTCGGACTGTCCTGCACGGCGAGCGCGATCGCCCGGTGGCCGAGCCCTGCCAGGTGCGCCACCGCTTCGGCGGCCCCGTGCGCATGGTCCGAGCGCACCCGGTCCAGGCGCGCCGCCGGATGGCCGAGGGGCGCCGAGCGTTCCACCAGGACGACCGGGGTGTCCTGCTCCACCGTCCACAGCCCTTCACCCTGCTCCGGGGAGCCCTGCTCCCAGCTCGGGGTGAGCAGCAGCCCGTCGGCGCCCGTGGACAGCAGCCGACGGGCCTGGGCGGCGTCCTCGTCGGGGAGATAGCGGGAGAGCCCGATCGTCAGCCGGGCGCCCGCGGCCTCCACGGTCCGCCGGGCGCCGCGCACGACGTCCGCGTAGTAGTACTCGGTGGTCGGCACGACCATGCCCACCACCAGCCCCTCGGCGGAGGGCGCAGGGGCCGGGGCGGGCCGGGACTGCCCGGAGGGCCACACCACCGCGCCGTGCAGCCGCTCCACCAGACCCTGGGCCGCCAGCGCCTCGACGTCCCGGCGCAGGGTGACGGCGGACATGCCGAGCTCCTCGGCGAGTTCGGCGACGCGCAGGCTGCCGCGCTCGCGGACGAGTTCGAGCACCCGCTCGTGGCGCTGGTCGACGTGCAGTCGCATGGATCCCCCTGGACTCGGAGACGGCTGGGCTCTGGGCGGACGGCGTCCCGGCGGCGGAAGCGCGGGGATTCCGGCCCCGGGCGGCCACCGTCCGGCCTGGCTCAACCATATCGATCACATCCGCTCGAAACGATCCGAGCAGAGTTTTGCCCCCGCGCGACCGGCGCACGCCGGTTCGCCCTCGCGAGTGACATACACGCCCAGAGAACCGATCGATACGATCAATTCGGCCAAAGTCATTGAGCGAGTCGCCTGGTGGCTGCTAGAAAGTGCCCGCCCGCTCAGAACAGTCGGATCCCGGGGTCGGTTCAGCGCCCGCCCATGCAGCTTCCGTGCAGCGCCCGCCGCTCGCCGGGTTCCCGCCGGAGACACGTCACCGACCCGGAGCTCTCCCATGACTTCTGCCTGGTCCCGCCGTACCTTCCTGGCCACCTCCGCGGCGCTCACCGCCGCGGGCGGCGGAGCGCTGATGCTCGCCACGCCCGGCGCCGCATCCGCCGCGCCCGAGGACGACCCCTACACCGCGCTCCGCACCACGTGGAGCGCGCTGATCCTCGGCGAGGGGTTCAGCCCGACCGCCGAGCCCTTCAAGAGCCGGCTGGCCGATCTCGGCACGAAGGCGTCGCACTGGCTGGAGGCGATGGCCCCGGTGGAAGGCTCGCTCTGGCCCGACGCCGTCTTCGCGGATCCGGACCCGGACACCGACGCCGAGTCGTACGTCTTCTCCGGGCGGATGGCCGACAGCTTCATCCGCCTGAACACCATGGCCCAGGCCTACCGCCAGCAGGGCACGGGGCTGACCGGGAACACCGGCCTGCGCGACGCCGTGCTCACCGGCCTGGAACACCTCAACACCCAGGTCTACAACGACGGGCAGACCCGGTACGGCAACTGGTACAGCTGGCAGATCGGCGCGCCGCAGGCCCTGCTGGACGTGTGCGTGCTGATGTACGACGCCATCTCCCCGGAGCGGCTCGCCCGCTACTGCGCCGCCGTCGACCACTTCGTACCGGACTCCGCCGTCGCCTCGTACACCGGGACCAGCACCGGGGCGAACCGGGTCGACCTCTGCCGGGTGCTGGCCCTGCGCGGGGTCGTCGGCGGGACCGCCGCGAAGATCGCGCTGGCCAGGGACGCCCTCTCCCCCGTCTTCCCGCTGGTGACGAAGGGCGACGGGCTGTACGCCGACGGCTCGTTCATCCAGCACACCACCGTGCCCTACACCGGCAGCTACGGATCGGTGATGCTCGGCGGCCTCGGGCTGCTGTTCGCGCTGCTGAAGGGGACCACGTGGGAGGTGACCGACCCGAAGCGGCAGGTGGTGTTCGACGCGGTGGAGAACGCGTGGGCCCCGTTCCTCTACAACGGGCTGGTCATGGACTCCGTCGCAGGGCGCGCGATCAGCCGCGGCGAAGTCGACGACCACCGCCGCGGGCACCCCATCATGGCCTCGATCGTTCTGCTGGGGCGGGGCGCTTCGGCCGCCGAGAACGCCCGGTGGCGGGCGCTCGTCAAGGGCTGGGCACAGCGCGACTACTACAGCCCGCCGCTGGCCAACCCCTCGCTCGGGCTGACCGCACTGGCCCGGATCAAGAGCGTCCTGGACGACACCTCCCTCACCCCGGTCGCCGAGCCGGCGGGCCACCGGCTCTTCCCCGACATGGCCCGGACCACTCACCGCCGTCCCGGCTGGGCGGCGTCGCTGAGCATGGCCGACCGGCGGATCACCTTCTACGAGACCGGCAACGGCGAGAACCTGCGCGGCTGGCACACCGGGAACGGGATGCTCTACTGGTGGGGAGACACCTTCGCCAACGGCCAGTACAGCGACGCGTTCTGGCCCACCGTCGACCCGTACCGGCTGCCCGGCACGACGGTCTCACGCAAGGTGCTCGCCGACGGGGCGGGCGGCGACTGGGGCGTCGCGCTCCCGGATGTGAACTGGGTCGGCGGGGTCACCGACAGCAAGCGAGCCGCCGTGGGCCAGTACCTCAAAGGGCTGACCAGCACACTGATGGCGAAGAAGTCGTGGTTCTTCCTGGACGACACAGTGGTGTGTCTGGGAGCGGGCATCCACGGCCGCGACGGCGCGGCCGTGGAGACCACGGTCGACAACCGGAACCTGGGACCGACGGGCAACGCCCCGTTCACCGTCGACGGTTCGGCGAAACCGGTCACCGCTCCTTGGTCGGCGACGCTGTCCGGCGCGTCCTGGGCGCACCTGGCCGGGCACGGCGGTTACGTCTTCCCGGGCGGGGCGAGCGTGAAGGCGCTGCGGGAGAACCGGACGGGCCGCTGGCGCGACATCAACCGGGCGGGCTCCACGGATCCGCTATCCCGGAAGTACCTCACCCTCTGGTTCGACCACGGTACGGACCCGTCCGACGCCTCGTACGCTTACCAGCTCCTGCCCGGCGCGTCCGAACAGCGCACGGCGGCGCGGGCGGCGGACAGCGGCTGGCTGCGCGTGCTCGCCAACACGGACGACCAGCAGGGGGTTTCGGTCCCCTCGCTCGGGCTGACGGCGGTCAACTTCTGGTTCGGCGGCAGCGTCGGGCCGCTGGTGGCGGACGCCCCGTGCTCGGTGATGGTGACCGAGCACGCCGACGGGACGGCGACGGTGTGCGTGAGCGACCCCATGCGGGCGCGCACCAGCTTGACCCTCACCTGGAACCGGGCCGTCGCCTCGGTCGTGTCGAAGCCGGCGACGGTGACGTCGGCGACCACCGGCGCGTCGCTGCGCCTCGTCTTCGGCGACCTGTCCGGTACGCGCGGGGCGACGCAGTCGGTCAAGGTGCGGCTGGCCTGAGCAGCCCGGCCGGCCGTCACCCGGGGGCGTTCAGGTGCTCCTCGATCCAGCGGACGCCGAAGTCCACGGCCGGACCGGCATCGAACAGGCGGCTGTCGGCTGCCCCGACGGTGCCGGTCCGGCCGATGCCCGCGTCGAGCATGGCCCGGACGATGACCGCGAACGGGTCCTGTCCCTCGGGCACGACCGGGGCGTAGTCGAACGCGCCGTCCGTCGAGTCGATGTCGTGGAAGGTGCGCCAGACCCGGACACCGTCCACGCGGACGGGCTGCTCGTACGTCACGAACCGCTTGCCGGGCGCCTGGGCCAGCGACTCCGCGAAGTGCAGCAGCGTCATCGTCTCGCCGGGTGCCCCGAGCAGCAGCACCCTCCCGCCGAGGGCGACGAGGCGGGCCAGCGGGCTGCCGGGGCCGTGTGGGTCGTCCCAGGGGTGGTCGGCCATCAGCGCGGCGGCGGACGGGCCGAGCGCCGCGAGGCTCGCGTCGGGGTGGCGGCTGCGCACCGCCCCCGGTCTCCGGCGCAGGGCCTCGGGCAGGCGGCCGTTGCTGTGATCGGCCTCGCTCAGGTCCGGGTCGTACGCGGGGTGGTGGGCCCGCACGGCGTCCTGCCAGGCGCCGGGCCAGGTGGTGAAGTCGTACGGCGGGGCGTCGTTCCAGCCACAGGTGACCATCAGTGTGCCGGTCGGACCGACGACGTCGAGGAGGGCGTCGATGACGGTCTCGGAGCCACCCGGGACGTAGCCGATCGCGGACAGGCGCGTATGGAACATCACGGTGTCGCCCGGTCCGAGGCCGAGCGCAGCCAGGTCATCCGCGATCCGGTCCCGGGTCACCGGCCCCCCGGAGCGACGCAGCAGTTCTCGTACGTCCATGCCCCACAGCCTAGAGGCGGCTGCGCGGAAACCCGGCTGCCCGGGAAACGCCGGGGCGGACATACTGTCGGCCGGTACCACGGAACCGAGGATGATGATCATGAAGAGTGATGACCGGGTCGGACCGCCGCTCCTGAGCGGTGAGCGCGAGACGCTGCGGGCTTTTCTCGACTACCACCGCGACACTCTGGCCATGAAATGCGCCGGGCTGAGCGACGAGCAGCTGCGCGAGCGGTCGATGAAGCCGTCCACGCTGTCGCTGCTGGCCCTGGTGCGGCACATGGCGGAGGTGGAACGCGCCTGGTTCCGGCGGGTGTTCGAGGACGCGTCGGCTCCGATGGTGTGGTCGGCGAAGCCGTTCGACTTCCAGGCGGCGTACGACGCGAGCGCCTCGACCGGGGCCGAGGCGTTCGCCGCCTGGGAGGCGGAGGTGGAGACCTCGCGCCGCATCGAGCGGGGGGCGGCCTCGCTGGACCTGGTGGGGCGTCAGCCGCGCTGGGAGAAGGACGTCTCGCTGCGGATGGTCATGGTGCACGTCCTGCTGGAGTACGGCCGCCACAACGGTCACGCGGACCTGCTGCGGGAAGGGGTGGACGGGACGGTGGGGGCGTGAGTACGCGGGGTGGGCACCTGGTCGGTCCGGGGGCCTGGGCGGGTCGGGCCCCGGATCCGTACCCCCGACGACCGCCGCAGCCCCCTCGTAGACTCGGCTCCATGACTCAGCAGCCGACGCCCTCCGCCCTGGTCTCCACGTTCGCGCCCGGGGGCGCCCTGCGGGCCTCGATCAACCTCGGCAACCCGATCCTGGCCCACCGGGACCCGGCGAGCGGCGAGCCGGCCGGGGTCTCCGTCGACCTGGCCCGGGAGTTCGGGCGGCGGCTGGGGGTGCCCGTGGAGCTGGTGGCCTTCGAGCGGGCCGCGCTGTCGGTCGACGCGGTCCGGGCCGAGCAGGCGGACATCGGGTTCTTCGCGGTCGACCCGGCGCGGGGCGAGGGGCTGCGGTTCACCGCCCCCTATGTCCTCATCGAGGGCAGCTACCTGGTGCCGGAGCGTGCCACCGTCGCCGAGAACGGCCAGGTGGACCGCGAGGGCACCCGGATCTCGGTCGGGGCCGGGTCCGCGTACGACCTCTTCCTCACCCGCGAGATCCGCCACGCCGAGGTCGTCCGGCTGGAGGGCGCCCCGCGCGCGCTCGCGGCCCTGCGCGCGGGCGAGGTCGACGTGGCCGCCGGGATCCGGCAGTTGCTGGAGGCGGACGCCGTGCGTGAGGAGGGTGTACGGGTGCTGCCGGGGCGGTTCATGGTGATCCAGCAGGCCATGGGGGTGCCGGCCGGGCGAGGGGCGGCGGCGCAGGAGCTGCTGGCGTCGTTCGTTGAGGAGATGAAGGCGGGCGGTTTCGTCGCGGACGCTCTCCAGCGTCATGGCGTCGAGGGCGCGTCGGTGGCCCCCGCCCAGGAGATCTCGGTGGAAGCCAGGTAGGCGAGTCCTCGCTGTTCCCAGAGCCGGCCGTGGTGGGCCAGGCGGGTGCGGTGGTCGTCCCAGTCGGGGGCCCGGCCGGTCCAGGCGGCGGCCGCGACGGACGGGAGGCGCGGGAGCAGCAGAGTCGTCACATCGTCGAGGGACGTGATGGATTCGGCGAAGACGGTGGCCTCCACCCCGGCGACCCGGTCGTCGGGGATGCCGTGGGAGGCCGGGGCCCAGCGGGCGGCGTGCTCGACGCCGAGAGGGCGGTAGGTGGGGAAGCCGGCCGTCGGTCAGCCGGCACACGCCGTCGAGGATCGTGGCGACGGCTTTCGTCGTCGCCGGGTCCGCGAGGTCCAGCGGAGGGCCGGATCGTGGAGACCGGCGCCGCCGAGCACATCGTCCGCTCCCCCGAACACCCCTACACCCGGTCCCTGCTCGGCGCGGTCCTCGACGACGCGCCGGCCCGGGAGCCGTGGCAGCCGCGCGAGGCGAGGAGCACCACCGTACGACCACCACCGTTCTCCCTCGACATCCGGCCGGGCGAGACCCTCGGTCTGGTCGGCGAGTCCGGTTCCGGCAAGACGACGATCGGCCGGGCGGTCCTCGGGCTGGCCCCCGTGCAGTCGGGGTCCATCACCTTCGCGGGGGAGCGCATCGAGCGGGCCGGGGCCGCCCGCCGGCGGGCGCTCAGCCGGGACCTCCAGGTGGTGTTCCAGGACCCGTACACCTCGCTCAACCCGTCCCGTACGGTCGGGGACACACTCGGCGAACCCCTGCTGGGCCAGGGAGTCGGCGCGCAGGCCCGTGCCCGGATCGCCGAACTCCTCGACCGGGTACGCCTGCCGGCCGACGCGGCGGACCGGCTGCCCCGGGAGTTCTCCGGAGGGCAGCGTCAACGCGTCGCCATCGCGCGAGCGTTGGCGTTGCGGCCCCGGGTGGTGATCTGCGACGAGCCGGTGTCGGCCCTGGACCTGACGACCCAGCGCACGGTGCTCGAACTGCTGCTGGAGATCCAGGAGGAGTCCGGCGTCGCCTATCTCTTCGTCACGCACGACCTGTCGGTGGTCCGCTTCATGAGCCACCGGGTGGCGGTGATCCGGGGCGGCGAGCTCGTCGAGACGGGCGACGCGCGGAGCGTCACCTCCGAGCCCCGGCACCCCTACACACAGGCGCTGATGCTCGCCGCTCCCGTCGCGGACGTCACGGAGCAGCGACGGCGGAGGGAGGCGGCGCACGCATCGGCACCGGCCTGTCCGACCGGGCGACCCCGGTGACCGGGCGACCGGCCGCCGGGGGTCAGCGGCGGAGGGTCAGCACGCGGGTGATGCTGCCGTCGTCCTCCTCGACGTCCCTCACGTACGCGAAGCCCATCCTGTCCAGCAGGGTCAGCGAGGCCTCGTTCGCGGCGGCGACGGTGGCGTGGACCTCGTTCAGTCCGAGGGTGTCGAAGCCGTGCGCGACGACGGCCCGGGCCAGTTCGGTGCCCAGGCCGGAGCCCCACGCCGTGGGCGCGAGGGCGTAGATGATCTCGTGGCCGTCCACGGTGTCGGTCCGCTTGATCTCGGCGTGGCCGACCAGCCGGCCGTCACGGCGGACGGCCCAGACGGCGAACAGGTCCTGGGCGTAGACCTTGCTGAAGACCCGCCCGAACAGCGCCCGGTCCTCCGCCTCGGAGGAAGGGCCGTCACCCATCCATCGGGACACCCTGGTGTCCTGGAACAGGGCGACGAAGTCCTCTTCGTCCTCGGGGACGTACGGCTCCAGCAGGAGCCTCTCGGTGCGCAGAGTCGGGGTCACGGCGCGTGACGCTACCCGGGCGGCGGGCGCCCGGGCAATCGGCTTTTCCCGTACGGCCGCTGCTAACGGCCCGGGTCGGGCGTGGGCTCCTCGCGGAGCAGTCGCAGGGCTTTCGCCCGCAGCCGTCGACGGTGCTCGGGGTCGGTGGCCCGGTCGGCGGCGCGGCCCAGTTCCTCGGCGCGTTCACGGGTGCGGCGGGCTCGCTCCACCGGGCTGTCGTACAGGTTCATGGGGGTGTCCTCCGTCGTGGGTCCTCCGTCGGCGACCGGCGTTGCGTACGCGACCGGAGCCCCAGCGTCACCGGAGTCGGTGCGGTCCGCATCTCGTGCGGCTACGTTCGGTGACGGTGCAGGAGGATCGTGATCCGACGGCAGGCGTCGGCCCCACCGCCGGTCGGTCGGCGGTGGGGCCGTGAGGGGACGGTTCAGCGCCGGCGCGAGCCGCCGATCCGGGTGCCCGCGCCCACACCCGCGACATGCAGGGCGAGGAGCATGAGGCCGAGCAGCATCACGTTGGTCGACGCGAACACGTCGTTCGTGGAGATGTCGGCCGCGTTGATGAGGAACGCGATGAAGAACAGGACTGCGGCAGCTATACCGAGCATGGGGAGCTCCTTCCGAGCGGTGACCTCCGTGTGCCCGGGATCGCGGGACGTACGCCGGGGTGCGCCTGCCCGAACTCACCGGGGCAGGCCGTCAGTCGGCGGTGTGGTCCGGATGCCCCTGGGTCCGCCGGGCCGCCTTCATCTCGGCTTCGTGAAGATGGTCGCGGCCCTCGGCGAGTTCCTGTCTGATCTCCCGTTCGATCGCCCGGAACACGTCGTAGTAGGTGGCGTTGTACTCCTCGACGATCTGGAACGTCCAGTGCCCGGGGATGACGTTGCGGCCGAGGATCTCCCGTTCGACCTGATCGGCCCGGCGCCCGTGTCCCGCCGCGCGGAGCAGTCGTACGGCATCGTCGAGTGCCAGGTCGGCGCTCCCGGTGAGCTGATGGAACTCGTAGAGAGCGCCGCGAGCCCGCTCGGCTGTCTCCAGCGCCTTCGACAGAGCCCCCAGGGCCTCCACGGTCGTGTCGGTGACGCCTTCGGGCCGCCGGTGCCGCGGATCGGGCGGAGGGGTTCCAGCGTTCATGGGACTCCTTGTCCACGGGGCGGCCGTTCGCTCCCCCCTTCCTACCCGCAATCCCCCGCTCCCGCCGGGGCCGATCGGCGAAGTGGACGAGCGTCCGGGCCGCACGGGCGGGCCGGAAGGGCGGGCTGCTCCCCTCCTTCCGGCCCGGGGCTCCCCCGGTCAGCCCTCTTCCTCGCTCTCCTCGTCCTCCTCGCCCTCGAAGGCGTCACCGATCTCGTCGACGACCTCGGCCGCGACCAGGCCGCCGACGACCCCCACGGCCACGCCCGCCGCGACCCCGGCCACCACCGCGCCCGTACCGGGGCCCGAGCGGTGCCCGTCGCCGTGCGAGGGAGTCACGGCATGGCCCTCGTGGCCGGCGATGACCTCCTTCAGCCAGGCGTCGACCTGGGCGTTCCAGTCGGTCTGCGGGACCGCGTGGTGGGATGCGGTGAAGCGGTGCACCGTGTCGTGGCCCTCGGAGAAGAGCCCGGCGCGCTTGTCCGCCTCGATGACGATCTCCAGGCCGCCCGGTGCGGCGATGAAGGTCACCTCGATCTCGTTCACGGTGTGCGCGTGGCCGGCGGGCGGGAGGATCTCGATCTCCTGGTAGCAGGGCAGCTGCTGGCCGGTGCCACGGATGTGGCCGAGCTCCAGGTCCGCGGACCTGAAGGCGTAGCCGAGCTGCCCGAAGGCCTCCAGGATCGCTTCCTGCGCGGGGAGCGGTCCCACCGCGAGCGCGTCGAGGTCGCCCTTGTCGCGTGCCCCCGCGATCTCCAGCTCCGTCCGGATGCCGAGCACGGGACCGAGGTGCTGGCCGTGGAGTTCGGTGATCGGCGTCTCCCACGGCAGGGTGACGGTGAAGGGCACCGTGTGGTCGGCCTCCTCCGCCAGCCGGAATCCACCGCCGACGGTGAACCGTTCGAGGACGACCGTGCCCTCGTCCTCTTCCTCCTGGCCCTCCCTCTCGACCCGGGCGACGAGGAGAAGGGAGATCCGGTCGACCGTCACCTCCGACCCGCCGCCCCGCAGGCGGACCTCCCCGGAGAGGGGACCACCGGGCAGGGCCGGGCCGGGATGGAGAACGGTGTCGACCGAGGGGCCACCGACCCCGAGGGCTCCGAGCAACTTCTTGAACACCATGGGCGGCGTCCGCTCCTTCTGTGGATGGGCGACCGAGGGGGCGTGAGCCACCTCGCCGGGCAGAAGCTCCCGGGAGGTAAAGGATTTCCCGAGCCCGCAACCGCTACGCACGGTTCCGGCCATCAAGATCGCGGTCGGCCGCCCGCCACCGCGCCCCGTCACCCAGCGCGAGAAGCCTCCCCAGGACGGCACTCCGTGTGACGCCCGCCACTCCCCATTGCTTTGCGCTCCCTTTACTATCTATCAGGCGGGTTTCACACCCGTCCCCCACCGTCGATCCCGACGACCCGAACAGAGAAGGAGCTGCGGCACCGCAATGGGTGAGCCTCCCAGTACGAACCGTGTCATCCCTGACCCCACACACCAGGGGACGGAGGTGACACGGTGAGCGAAGTAGTCCTTCTTCTCCTCGCCCTCGCGCTGACACTGGCCTGTGCGGTGTTCGTCGCGGCGGAGTTCTCGCTCACGACCATCGAGCGGAGCGAGCTCGAACGCGCCGCGAAGGCCGGTGAGCGCGGCGCCGAGAGCGCACTCAAGGCGGCCAAGCGGCTCACCTTCCAGCTCTCCGGCGCCCAGCTCGGCATCACCGTGACCTCCCTGGTCATCGGCATGCTGGCCGAGCCGTCCCTCGCGGTGCTGCTGCGCGGCCCGCTGGAGGCCGTCGGGCTGCCGTCCGGCGCCGTGTCCACGGTCGCCACGCTCCTCGGTGTGGCCGTGTCCACCGTGGTCCTCATGGTCGTCGGCGAGCTGGTCCCGAAGAACTGGGCGATCTCCAGCCCGCTCGCGGTCGCCAAGGTCGTCTCGACCCCGCAGCGGGCGTTCACGGCTGCTTTCGGCCCGCTGATCCGGCACCTCAACAACACCGCGAACCGCTTCGTGCGGCGACTGGGCCTGGAGCCGGCCGAGGAGCTGGCCTCCGCCCGTACGCCGCAGGAGCTGATCGCGCTCGCCCAGCACTCCGCCCGCGAGGGCGCCATCGAGCAGGACTCGGCCGAGCTGTTCGTCCGTACCCTGCACCTGGCGGAACTGTCCGCCGAGAACGTCATGACGCCGCGCGTCGACGTCCGGGCGCTGGAAGCCCATGCCACGGCAGCCGACGCCGCCAACCTCACGCTGGCCACCGGCCTGTCCCGCTTCCCGGTCTACCGGGACAGCCTGGACGAGGTCATCGGCACGGTCCACATCCGCGACGTCCTCGCCCTGGAGGCGTCGGAGCGGCCCCGGACCCCGGTCACGGCGCTCGCCACCGAGCCGCTCCTCGTCCCCGACTCGCTGCCCGTCGACCGGCTGCTGGCGCAGTTGCGCAAGCACCGGACGATGGCCGTGGTGATCGACGAGTACGGCGGTACGGCGGGCGTCGCCACCGTCGAGGACATCGTGGAGGAGGTCGTGGGCGAGGTCCGCGACGAGCACGACCCCCATGAGCGCCCCGACCTCGCACCGGCCGAGCCGCTCGGCGACGGCCGCCAGGTCTGGGCGGCCGAGGGCAGCATCCGGCTGGACCAGCTCGACCGGATCGGGTTCACCGCGCCGGAAGGCCCGTACGAGACGCTCGCCGGCCTGCTCGCCAACCAGCTGGCCCGCATCCCCGTCCGGGCGGACCGGGTGGAGGTCGACGGCTGGCAGTTCGACGTGCTCGACATCGAGCATCACCGGGCCGACCGGGTCCGAATCACCGCGCCCGTGCCGGCGCTGGCCCTCGTGGAGGAGGACGCCCGATGACCACGATTCAGCTCGCCATCGGCGCGCTCACCCTCCTCACCAACGCGTTCTTCGTGGGCGCGGAGTTCGCGCTCATCTCGGTCCGCCGCAGCCAGATCGAGCCGCAGGCCGTCCGGGGCAGCCGCCGTGCCAAGAGCACCCTGTGGGGCCTCGAACACCTGTCGGCCGCCATGGCCACCGCACAGCTCGGCATCACGATCTCCTCGCTGGTGCTGGGTGCCGTCGCGGAACCGGCCATCGCCCATCTGCTGGAGCCGCCGTTCGACGCGGTCGGCGTGCCCGACGCGCTGGTCCACCCGATCGCGTTCGTGATCGCGCTGACGCTGGCGACGTATCTGCACATGCTCATCGGCGAGATGATCCCGAAGAACATCGCGCTGGCCGCCCCCGTCGCCACCGCCCTGGCGCTGGGGCCGTCCCTGGTGGCCCTGACCCGGGCGCTGCGTCCGGTCATCTTCGGCATCAACGCCTTCGCCAACATGCTGCTGCGGCTGCTCAAGGTGGAGACCAAGGACGAGGTCGCCTCGGTGTTCACCGACGACGAGCTCGTACGTCTGGTGGAGGACTCCAGCGACGCCGGGCTGCTGGCCCCGGCCGACGGCGAGCGGCTGCGGGACGCCCTGGAGCTCGGGACCCGGCCGGTCGGCGAGGTGATGGTCCCGCTGAACCGGACCGTCACCGTCGACCTGGGCATCACCCCGCAGGGTCTGGAGCGGGCCGCGGTCGCCTCGGGCTTCTCCCGGCTGCCGGTCACCGGGCCGGACGACGGGCTGCTGGGCTACTTCCACATCAAGGACGCCCTCGGCGTCGCCGAGCGCACCAAGGCGCTCCCGAAGAGCGCCCTCCACCCGGTCATCCGGGTCGAGATCGACACCCCGCTCGACGACACCCTCACCGCGATGCGCGCCGCCGGTACGCATCTCGCCGCGGTCACCGGAGGCAAGGGCACGGTCATCGGCTTCGTGACCATGGAGGACGTCCTGGACGAGCTGGTGGGAGCCGCCGCGGTCTGACCGGCCGTCGGTGAACACCGGCGTACGAAGCGGAAGAAGGGGCGGACCGTCGCGCGACGGTCCGCCCCTTCACACTTCCGTGCAGGGGGCTCTACCGGGCTTGCCCTAACGCGTAAGCTCGGCGAATGGCCAAGTACTTCGATGTCCATCCCGCAAATCCCCAGCCCCGCACCATCGGCACGGTGGTCGACAGTATCCGGTCCGGTGCGCTCGTCGCGTACCCCACCGACTCGTGCTACGCCCTGGGATGCCAGTTGGGCAACCGCGACGCCATCGACCGGATCAAGTCGATCCGGAATCTCGACGACCGGCACCACTTCACACTCGTGTGCCACGACTTCGCGCAGCTGGCGCAGTTCGTCCGTGTGGACAACGACGTGTTCCGCGCGGTCAAGGCGGCGACACCCGGCAGCTACACCTTCATCCTCCCCGCGACGAAGGAGGTCCCCCGCCAGCTGCTGCATCCGAAGAAGAAGACGGTCGGCGTGCGCATCCCCGACCACGTCGTCACCCAGGCACTGGTCTCCGAGCTCGGCGAGCCGCTGCTCTCCAGCACTCTGCTGCTGCCGGACGAGGAGGAGCCGCTGACGCAGGGCTGGGAGATCAAGGAGCGGCTCGACCACGAGGTGGACGCCGTCATCGACTCGGGCGACTGCGGCACCGAGCCGACCACGGTCATCGACTTCTCCGGCGACGAGCCCGAGATCGTACGCCGCGGAGCCGGGGACACGTCCCGCTTCGAGTGATCCGGGGCGGTGGCGGGGCAGACTGGCAGTCGTGACGGGTGAGCGACTGCGGTTCGACGGCTGGATCGCCGGTGTGGGGACGTCCTCGGGCACCCGGCTGGTGATCGGTCACTGGCCGCGCTCGCCGTTCGGGGCGTTCAGCGACGTCATGGTCGAGCATCCGGACGGCGAACGGGTCCTGCTGGCCCCGTCCCGGCGGATCGCGGACTTCGTCGCCGCCACCTACCGCTTCGACCGGATCGAGGTGGTGCCGGTGTCCGTCACCGCCGTCGCCCCGGCCGGGGGCTCCGCCTGGCTCGTCGAGGCGGGGCCGCTGCGCCTGCGGCTGCGGACGGGGCGCCGGACGGCCCTCGGTCTGCTGCTGTCCACCGTGCCGGCCCCGTTCGCCCGGAGCCCGGTCTGGGCCGCGCTGTGCGACGTACCGGCCCGGTTGCTGATGCCCGGCGTACGCACTCTGGGCCGCGCGGGACCGGGGCGGCGCGAGTGGTACGGGGCGCGGGGCCTGCGCCCGGTCGTGGCGGCGGAGGCCGTGCTGGACGGGGTGAGCCTGGGCGCGCTCGCCCCGCTCGATCCGCCGGTCGCCTTCGGGTTCGGCTCCGCCCCGCGCAGCCCTTCGCTGGTCCGCGTCACCACAACGGTGGAACTCACGCCCGCCGGGCGGTGAGAGCCCCCGCGGCCCCGCGCGGAGGCGCGGAGGCCATTTCCGGGCGGTCATCGGACCGCTCCCGAGGAGGTCCGGCCGGGGATGCGAGGGTGCGGGGCGCGTCGCAGGGTGGACCCATGGCAAATCCCCCGATCGTCATCCACCGGCCGACCCCCTCGGGCGGCCGCCGGGTGACCGTCCACTACGAAGGCCGGGACGAGATACTCGGGCTGGCCCACAGCGACCACGACGTGATCGTGTTCCTGAGCGAGGCCGGCCTCGAAGAAGCGGACCGGCTCCTCGACAACCCGGTCTGGGTGGAGTGGCGGGGCGGGCGGGCCCACAGCTACGAGGCGGCCTGAGAGAGCCCGCCGCCACCCGCACCGCCTTGCCCCCCGTGTCACCCCGCCGCAGCCCGCACGCGGCTCACCCGCGCAGCCCGTCGAGGATGGCCGAAACCGTCTCCTCGGGCGTCTGGCCGGAGGTGTCCAGCCACAGCCCGATCCGCGGTGTCCCGCTGCGCAGATACGCGTCGAACGCCTCGACCGTCCACGCCCCGTACCCGGTCTTGCCCCGCCCCTCCTCCCGCTCGCGCACGGTTCCCGGCGAAGGGGCGAGCACGACGACGTGCAGCGGGCGGGTGCGGACCCGGTCGACGTAGCGCGGCAGGTCCTCGCCGAGCACGATGTCCTGGACGACGGCCGTCCATCCGTCGTCCGCGTAGGCGTCGGCCACCTGTGCCGAGAGCCGCTGGCGCAGGTCGAGCTGGCGCCGCGCCTCCTCGGCCTCATCGGGTGTCATCTCCGCGCGGCCGGAGACGATCATGCGGCGGAAGACGTCGCCGCGCACATGGACCGCTCGCGGCAGGCTCTCCGCCAGGAGCTGGGCCACGGTGGACTTGCCCGCGGCCATCACCCCGGTGATCAGGACGACGCAGGGGCCCAGGCCGTCGGCCGTCATGCCGTGCCCGCCTGCGTGGATTCCGCGCTCCCGAACAGGTCGCGGATCTCGTCCACGTCGGTCTCCCGCAGCTCGTCGTCCAGGAGGATCCACCGGGTGATGCCCACGGATTCCAGGAACGGCAGATCATGGCTGGCGATCAGGAGCGCCCCCTCGTAGGACTCCAGGGCGCTCGTCAGCTGGCGCACGCTGGCCAGGTCGAGGTTGTTCGTCGGCTCGTCCAGCAGGAGCAGCTGCGGGGCCGGGGCGGCGAGCATCGTCGCCGCGAGCGCGGCCCGGAAGCGTTCGCCGCCGGAGAGCGTGCCGGCCGGCTGCTCGGCGCGGGCGCCCTTGAAGAGGAACCGGGCGAGCTGGGAGCGGATCTGGTTGTCGGTGGTGCCCGGGGCGGTGCGGGCGACGTTGTCGGCGACGCTCAGCGCGTCGTCGAGGACGTCGAGGCGCTGCGGGAGGAATTTCAGCGGCACCGCCGCCGTGGCCTCTCCGGTGCTCGGCGCCAGCTCCCCGGTGAGCGTGCGCAGGAAGGTGGTCTTGCCGGCCCCGTTGCGGCCGATCAGGGCGATGCGCTCGGGTCCCTGCACATGGAGGCTGCCCTCGCGCAGCCGTCCGTAGGGGAGGCTCAGGTCCCGTACCGTCAGGACGGTGCGCCCCGCGGGCACCGCGGTATGGGGCAGGCTCACCTTGATCTCGGCGTCGCGTCGGATGGCCTCGGCGGCTTCCTCCCTGCGCTCACGGGCCTCGTCGAGGCGGTCCTCGTGCAGTCCGCGCAGCCGGTCCCCGGACTCCTGGGCCGAGCGCTTGCGCTCCCCCGCGACGATGCGCGGGGCCTTCCGCTGACCGTCCAGCTTCTTGTCGTGGCGCTGGCGGCGGGCCACCTTGATCCGGGTCTCCTCCAGCTCGCGCTGCTGACGGCGTACGTCGGCGTCGGCGGCGCGCAGCATCCGCCCGGCGGCCTCCTGCTGGACGGCGAGGGCCTCCTGGTAAGCGGACCAGCCGCCCCCGTACCAGCTGACCGAGCCCGAGCGGAGTTCGGCGATGCGGTCGACGCGCTCCAGCAGGTCCCGGTCGTGGCTGACGACGATCAGGATGCCGGTGCGCCAGGAGTCGACCGCGTCGTAGAGCCTGCGGCGGGCGAACAGGTCCAGGTTGTTGGTCGGTTCGTCGAGGAGGAGGACGTCCGGCCGTTCGAGGAGCAGCGCGGCCAGGCGCAGCAGGACGGTCTCCCCACCGGACAACTGCCCGACGGTGCGGTCCAGTTCGACGGCGCCGAGCCCGAGGGAGCCGAGGGTGGCCAGGGCGCGTTCCTCGACGTCCCAGTCGTCGCCGACGGTTTCGAAGTGCTCCTCCTGTACGTCGCCGGACTCGATGGCGCGCAGGGCGGCCCGCCGCTCGGCGATGCCGAGGGCGGCGTCGACGCGGAGGGCGGTGTCCAGGGTGATGTTCTGGGGCAGGTAGGCGAGGTTTCCGCCGACGGTGACGGACCCCGACGCGGGGTGCAGGAGTCCCGCGAACAGGCGCAGGAGGGTCGACTTGCCGGCGCCGTTGGCCCCGGCCAGACCGGTGCGGCCGCGGGGGACGGTGAGGGAGAGCCCGTCGAAGAGGTTCGTGCCGTCGGGCCACTGGAAGGTGAGGCTGGAGGCGGCGAGGGAGGCGCCGGGCGCGGTGGGATGGCTCATGGGTGTTCTCGCAGTCGGAAGCGGAGGAACAAGGGGGCTTTGTATGCGAACAGCACGCGGCGACCCGGCCGGGGGCCGGAGAGTGGTGGGGAGAACAGTCCTGCGAAGGTGAGGGACGGCTCAGCACCGAGGTCGCATCCACGCGGAAGTCACGGGCGGCGGAAAGCCGACAGCTTCGTGACCGTGTACGGGCCAGGGCCGTACCGCGCGATGATCGCGGACCTCAGATGCGCAACGTCCACCTCTATCGGAGACAACAGGACCCGCCCAGCGTAACGGAGGATCTTGCGGAGCGTCGAGGGGATTTGCTTACGGCGCGTTCTGCGGGGACGGGGCGGGAGCCGGGGAATCGGCGGACGCGGGGGTGTCCTGGTGCTCCGCAGCGTCCTCGGGGCTGCGCCGGCGGGGCAGCCGGACGTCCTGGGGTACGACGGGGGTCCGGCGGATCGCGAGAGTGCCGAGGACGACGGCGAGACCCGCGAGGACGAACCCGTAGGGCGGGGTGGCCCCCATGGGGTGCGTCTCGTACACCAGGGCCGCCGAGAGCACGATCAGGACGGCGAAGAGGCGGCCGTACGGTGCGGTCGCGGCGACGACGGCCATGCCCCAGAGCAGGTACCAGGGCTGGACCATGGGTGAGAGGGCGACCAGCGCGAGCAGCGAGAGACCGAGCGCGTGGCCGGGAGTGACGGTGCCGCGCATCGCGCGGCGGCCCAGGACGAGAATCAGGCCGAGCGCGACCGCCAGGCCGAGTGTCTGGACAACGGACTTGACCGGCTCCGCGTCGACGTCCAGCAGCAGGTGGGCCAGCTCTCCCAGGCCGAGGCCGAGGTCGCTGGTGACGGAGAGCGCGGTGTGGATGTTCGCGGCGACGCCCTGGGTGGTGAGCCAGCCGAATCCGGTACCGCTGATCAGCGTGGCCCCTCCGGCGACCGCGCAGGCGACCAGGCCGGGGGCGAGGAGCCCCTTGCCCCAGCGGCGCCACTCGGGGCCCGTCGCCGCGGCGTGTACGAGGACCCCGATGAACAGCAGCGACACGGCCGCCGGTGACTTCACCATCATGGCGAGTCCGACCAGTGCGCTGCCCGCGATCCACTGTCCCCGCAGGGCGAGGACGAACCCGGCGAGCATCAGGCCGATCATCAGCCCGTCGTTGTGCACGCCGCCGACCACATGGATCAGCAGCAGCGGGTTGAGGGCCCCGAGCCACAGGGCGCGGCTCTCGCTGCGGCCGTGTTCGCGCGCCAGGCGGCGCAGGGACCAGACGATCAGGGCGAGCGAGGCGAGTGCGACGAGCCGCATCGCCAGGACGGCGGGGATGATCGTGGCGCCGGTGGTCCAGGCGACGGCGGCCGAGATCAGCAGGAAGAGCGGCCCGTAGGGGGCGGGGGTGTCGCGCCAGTGGTTGCCGACGCTCGCCGCGGCGTCGCCGCCGATTCCGCCGGGGTCCAGGGCGGAGGGACCGACGGTGTAGACGTCGTGCCCTTCGACGACCATCGAGCCCTGGGCGATGTAGCTGTAGACGTCGGCGCTGTAGAGA
The DNA here is from genome assembly GCA_014649555.1 of Streptomyces globisporus. GTDB lineage: Bacteria > Actinomycetota > Actinomycetes > Streptomycetales > Streptomycetaceae > Streptomyces > Streptomyces globisporus. Next base: position 134,025 of record BMTG01000003.1, read on the forward strand.
GGCGGCGCGAGCAGGAACGGAGCCGTCCACCAGGCGAGGGTGACCAGGGTGTCGCGGGCGGTGGAGGCGGTCTTGCCGTACTGCCACCAGGCCACGACGAGCACGGTCAGTCCGACGTAGGCGACGGCGGCCGCCACGGCCTTCGTGGCGGACCCGTGGTCGGTCCACCCGCCCCAGGGGTCGTGGACCGGCAGCTTTCCGGCGAACCAGCCGCCGCCGAGGATCGCCAGGGATCCCACCGCACCCAGCCGTCGGTACCCGACCGCGCTCAAAGCCCACATGACCGGCCAACCTATCGGACGGCCGGGACCGGCCCACAGCCACTCCCCCGGCTCCCCGGGCGCCCGAAGGGGTACAGGCGTCCGGGAGCCCGTGGCGGTCAGTCGGCGAGCGACTGCGTGAGCGCGGCGAGGCCGTCGACGTAGATGCCGTGGAAGAGGGCGGCGGCCTCGTCGTCACCAATCCCGTCCGGGGTGAAGGTGCCGGACCACTCGACGCGCGCCCGGTCCGATGCGGAACCTTCGCGCACGGTGATGGTGGACAGGTAGCCGGTGACGGGGAACGGGGCCCGGAGGATGGAGTAGCTGTAGCTGCGTGCCGCGTTGTCGAAGGCTTCGAGGCGCTCGACGATGACGTCTCCCTCCTCGTTGACGAGGGTACGGACGCGGCCGCCCTCGCTCAGTTCGCTGGTCGGGATGTACGGGAGCCAGTCGGGCAGGGAGTCGAAGCCTCCGATGAGCTGCCAGACGCGGTCGGCGGGTACGGGGAGTTCGGTGGAGGCGGTGGTGCCGGCCATGGCGTGACGTCCTTGATGTGGTCGGTGCGGGTGGTTCAGGCGGTGGGGACGGGGGCGTCGGCGGAGATCAGCTTCTCCTCGCGCAGGGCCGTCCAGAAGGCCTCGGGGACCTTCTCGTCGAGGGCGGCGAGGTCTTCGGCGATGCGGCCGGGCCGGGTGGCGCCGGGGATCGCCGCCGCCGTGGCCGGGTGGGCCAGGGCGAACTGGAGCGCGGCGGCCTTGATGCCGATGCCGTGCCGCTCGGCGAGGGTCTTGACGCGCTCGACCTTGGCGACGATGGCGGCGGGGGCCTTCTGGTATTCGAAGTGCGCGCCGCCCGCGAGGATGCCGGAGCTGTACGGTCCGCCGACGACGAGGTCGACGTCGTGCTCGGCCGCCGCCGGGAGGAGCCGCTGGAGGGCGCGGTCGTGGTCCAGGAGGGTGTAGCGGCCGGCGAGGAGGAACGCGTCGGGGCGCGGTTCGTCGAGGTCGAGGGTGAGTTCGAGCGGCTCGACCTTGTTGACGCCGAGACCCCAGGCCTTGATGACGCCTTCCTCGCGCAGCCGGGTCAGCACCCGGAAGGCGCCGGTGCGTGCGCTCTCGTAGGCCGCGAGCCACTCGTCGCCGTAGAAGTCCTGGGCGACGTCGTGGACCCAGACGATGTCCAGGCGGTCGGTGCGCAGTCGCTTCAGGCTGTCCTCGATGGAGCGCAGGGTGGCGTCAGCGCTGTAGTCGTTGATCATCTTGTTGGGGCGGCCGTGCTCGAAGAGCCCGCCCTTCTCACCGAGGTCGCGGGCGGCGGGGTCCTCGGTCTCGTCCAGGACGACCCGGCCGACCTTGGTCGAGAGGACGTAGGCGTCGCGCGGGTGCTGGGCGAGGACGTCGCCGAGCCGGATCTCGGAGAGGCCGGCGCCGTAGAAGGGGGCGGTGTCGAAGTAGCGGATGCCCTGGTCCCAGGCGGCCTGCACGGTGGCGGCGGCCTCGTCGTCGGGGATCGCCCGGAACATGTTGCCGAGCGGTGCGGTGCCGAAGCCGAGACGGCCGGGGAGGAGGTGGCTGATGCTCACGTGTGCGTCCTTGAGGAAGAAGGAAGATCCGACCGTTCACGTGCCTTCCGCCCGGATATATCCGGTTGAGCACGCTCTGTCGGCCTTACGTATTCGAGGTTAGGATCGAGCGTTGAGACTGTCCAAGACTTGTTTGGGCTGACTTGAGTCTCCGATGGTCTTACGAGGACGTGACATGCTCGATCTCCGCCAGCTCCGCTATTTCGTCGCCGTCGCCGAGACGGAACACGTCGGCCGCGCCGCCGAGCAGCTCCACATCTCTCAGTCGCCGCTCAGCCGGCAGATCGCCCAGCTGGAGAAGGAGCTCGGCCTGGTCCTGTTCGAGCGGGACCGGCAGCGGATCCGCCTGACGTCCGACGGCCGGGTCTTCCTCACCGAGGCCCGGGCCCTGCTGACCCACGCCGGCCGGCTGGAGAACCTGGGGCGCCGGCTCGGGCGGGGCGAGGAGGGCGGGCTCTGCGTCGGCTACGTACCGGACGCCATGCACACCGGGCTCCTGCCCGCCGCACTGCGCACGCTGCGCCTGGAGCGGCCGGGCATCCATGTGGCGCTCTACGGGCAGCCGAGCGCCGAGCAGTTCGAGGGGCTGCGGCAGCGCAGCCTGGACATCGCCCTGGTCCAGGAGCCTCCGGCCGAGGACGACCCGGATCTGCGCTCGGCGCTGCTGCTGGAGGACCCGCTGCTTCTCGTGCTGCCCTCCGGTCATCCGCTGGCGGAGAAGGGGGACCTCGTGCCGGAGGATCTGGACGGGCAGCCGTGGATCGCGGTGGAGAGCAGCCGCGATCCGAGTTGGCGCGACGCGTTCGTCGCCTCGTGCGTGGCGGCGGGCTTCACGCCGGACATCACGCTGGACGCCGCCGAACCCCTCACCGCGCTGGGGCTCGTCGCCTCCGGCTTCGGTCTGGCGCTGGTGCAGCGGAGCATGGTGCGGGGCACGGCGCCCGGCGTGGCCGTCCGTGAGCTTCCGTGGCACAGCGGGTCCGCACGTCTGTGGGCGGCCTGGCACCGCGTCGATCTGCGGCCCGTGGTGGGGGCGTTCCGCGCCACGGTGCTGGGTGCCGCGCCCGCGTAAACCGGTTGGCGCGAGCCGAGGGGCGTGCCAGGCTTCAGCCCGTACCCAAGGGGCGTAGCTCAGCGGCCAGAGCGGCGGTCTCCAAAACCGTATGTCGCAGGTTCGATTCCTGCCGCCCCTGCCATCACCACCCGGCCTTCGTCAGCGCACGTCGCCACGCCAGTCCCACTGGTGGCTGTCCGGCGACCGCGGCCCGTACTCGGCGCGTCCGCCGGGCCCGTAGGCGCCGATCTCGGTGACCAGCCCGACGCCGTCGCGCAGATCCGCCTCACCCCAGCCGGTGACGTCCAGCAGCAGCCCGTCGAGCGGGCCGCCCACCAGCTCGCGGTAGTCGTGCCCCGGCCTCGGTCCCGGGCGGGGGTCGTCGTGGTCGGTGCCGTACACCCGTCGCTGCCTCATCAGCTCGTCCATGCGGGCAGCATCCCACCGAGCACTGACAACGGCTCGGTACGAGGGTCCATCCGGCCACCGTCCGGCGGCGGACCGCGGGGTGCCGGGCCGTCCGGCCGAGCCCGCGGGCGGCCGCCGGAAATCGGCGCGCGCCCGCCCGTCGGCTGTGGCACGCTCCACCGGTGACCATCCCACCGCGCCTGATCCCCCTGCTGGAGCAGTTCGACTTCGCCTGCGAGCGGCTCCTCGCCCGCCTGGCCGGTCCCGTCATGGACAGCGGCAACGGCGTCGACATCGGCGTCCCTCCGCTCGGCGACGACGAGTACCTCTGGGAACCGGTGCCCGACTGCTGGTCCGTACGCCGTCGCGGCGACGGGCCCGGGGCGCGGGCGACCGCTCTGGCCGGGGCCGGTGACTGGGGACGGGACACGGCGGACTCCCCGCATCCGTTTCCCCCGCCGTTCACCACCATCGCGTGGCGTCTGAGCCATCTCTCCGAGATGCTCGCCCTCCGCGCCGACCACACCCACGGCGGCAGGACGCTCACCCGCGAGGACTGCCGCACGCCGGGGGACGCCTCCGGGGCGGTGGCCGCCTTCGAGACCTCTTCCGCCGCCTGGCGCGAGGCCCTGCTCACCGCGGACGACACGGCCCTGGACACCGTCGGGTACAGCACGTATCCGAACGGCAGCGACGCCGAGGATCTCTTTGTCGACATCATCTGGTGGGTCAACCAGGAGGTGCTGCACCACGGCGCCGAGATCGCCCTGCTCCGCGATCTGTACCGGGCCCGTCCGTCCTGAGAGCGCCCCTACGGCCGGGGAGCCCGCCGGGATCGCCGCAGTCGCCGCTCAGGGTGGCCAGCCATATGATTCAGGGACTTATCGCACCGCGGAGCGGCACATGAACCGGCGTCGGACTCCCCGCTCAGCCAGCGCCGAGGACCTGCTCAACACCTTGCAGGACCTCACCGCGCGTGCTCGGCGCGAGGTCGAGCTCCACCAGGCCAGGGTGGAACTCGCGCAGGCCCTCCAGCGCGAGATGCTTCCGGCGGCCCTGCCCACCCTCCCCGGTCTGCAGTCCGCGGCCCGCTACGCACCGGCCCGCCACGGCCTGGACATCGGCGGCGACTGGTACGACGGTTTCCCCTTGGCGGACGGGGCGCTCGGCTTCGCCATCGGCGACGTACAGGGTCATGACGTCGAGGCGGCCGCCTTCATGGGGCAGGTCCGGATCGCGATGCGGGCCATCGCGGGCACGGCGTCCGATCCGGGCGAGATCCTGGGCCGGACGAACGATCTGCTGGTCTCCGTGGACTCGGGGCTCTTCGCGACCTGTACGTTCCTGCGGCTGGACCCGACGACCTGGGAGCTGCACAGCGCCCGGGCCGGGCATGTGGCGTCCGTGTGGGCCACCACGGGGGGCCGGTCCGGCGTCACGGAGGACCCGGGCGGCATGCCGCTGGGCATCGAGCCCGGCGAGGGCTATCCCGTCACCCGGCGGACCCTCGACTGCGACGGGGCGATCGTGCTGCTCACCGACGGCGTCGTCGAGGGGCCGTCTCTGCTGATCGAGGAGGGTCTGGAGCGGGTCCGGCAGCTGGTGGCCGCGCGCGCCGGGGCGAAAGCGGCGCAGCTGGCCGACGAGGTCCTGGGCGCGACCGAGATGACGGGCCACGAGGACGACGCCGCCGTCCTGGTCCTGCGGCATGCCGCCGCCCGCCGCGGAGCCCGGTGACGCCGGACCGTACCGCGCGTGTCACCTGCCGACTCCCACCGCGGTCGGTGTCTGATGAGTGGTGTGATCCGCAGCAAGGAAGCCAGACGTCGGGCCGTGTACGTGGCGCAGGTCCTCGGCGTGGCCGGCGCCTACTACCTGGCGGGGCGGCTCGGGCTGATGCGCCAGGTCGTCATCGACGGCGCGGTCGTCACCCCACTGTGGCCGCCCACCGGTATCGCCCTGGCCGCGCTGCTGTGCCTCGGCGTCCGCGTCTGGCCGGGCATCGCGCTGGGCACGCTGGTGACGGTCACCGAGATCGGCGACGCGTTCACGGTGAGCCGCCTGGCCATCATGCTCGGCAACACGGTCGCCCCGCTGGCCGCGTACGCCCTGCTGCGAAGGGTCGGCTTCCGCAACGAGCTGGCCCGGCTGCGGGACGGGGTCTGCCTGGTCTTCCTCGGCGCGTTCGCGGGGATGCTGATCAGCGCCACCATCGGCAGTTTCACACTGCTGCTCGACGACAAGGTTCCGCCGGGCCGGTTCTGGCTGGTCTGGGCGTCCTGGTGGGCGGGGGACGCGATGGGCGTCCTGGTGGTCACCCCCGTCCTGCTCGTCCTGCGCGGGGCACGGTGGCCCCGCAGGCGCGACCGCTGGCTGGAGGCGTCGGTTCTCGCGGCCGTCGTGGTCTCGGTGTCGCTGATCGCGACGCGCAGCTCGCTGTCGATGATCTACGTGGTGTTCCCGGTGATCATCTGGTCGGCCCTGCGCTTCCAGCTGCCGGGCAGCGCGCCGTGCGCCCTGGTCGTCTCGGTGCTCGCCATTCTCGCCGGTACGGACGCGCTGGGACCGTTCGCCGGGCACAGCCTGATGGAGATCATGGCCAATCTGTCACTGCTCAACGGCTGCGTCGCGCTCACCGCGCTGCTGCTCGGGGCGATCGTCGCGGAGCACAGGAACATCCGCCGGGAGACGGAGTACGCCGTCGAGGAGCTGGAGGCCCTGGTGGAGCAGCTCGCGCCGCTGTCGGGACCGGACCCGGGACGCTACGAGGACAGACCGCGACGGCACGGCCCGCTCGACGGCGGCCCGCACCCGGATGACCCGTGACGCGGACGGCTGTCCCGTAACCCGCACGGCCGTATCGGACCCCGGGGAGGGTGAGGCCGGTCAGTACGGCAGGGGGCGGCCGGACGGGGTGCGCAGATCGAGCGGCGGCGGCCCCGAAGGGGGCGGGGGACGACGGACGACAACTCGGATGCGGCCCATTGCCACCACCTCCTCCTGGTAAACCGGTATGTGCCCAGTCGGCGCGGCTTCACACTTCCCGCGCTCCCCCGGGTCCGTCGGCCGGGTCCTCGCCGTGTCCCGGCGCGGATGCGGGCAGGGCCCGGTGCGGTGACCCTGGACGTGTGGGGGCGAAGAGTCGACGAGGAGGACGCATGTCCGCGATGGACAAGATCAAGAAGATGCTCAAGGGCCACGAGGACCAGGCCGGCAAGGGTGTCGACAAGGCAGGCGACATGGTCGACGACCGTACGCAGGGCAAGTACAAGGGCCACGTCGACACCGCCCAGGACAAGCTCAAGCAGCAGCTGGGCACGGACCGCGACCAGGACGGGCCGCCCCGTGCCTGAGTCGGTCCACCGGTGACCGGGCGGCCGACGCCCGGCCGCCTCCCTTCCCGCGCACCGGTCTGTGTCACGGATCACCTTCCGTGACACAGACCGGTGCGCGGAGCGTGCCGGGGCCGCTGCGCACGGTCCCGCCACAGGCCCGCCGGGGCCGGGCGGCGGAGCTTCGCGGCAAAGGTTTCCGGGGTTGTCCGCCGGATTCTTGTTATCGTCCCGGCCTCACCCCATCTCCCGAGTGTGGGAAGTGACAGCACCGGACCCCGGAAGAGTGAGCACAGCATGGGCAAGGATCACCCGACGGTCTTGATCGCGGCCGCGCAGGGCGGCGACCAGCAGGCCAAGGACCAGCTCGTCTCGGCGTACCTGCCGCTGCTGTACAACGTCGTCGGACGTGCGCTGGACGGTCATGCGGACGTGGACGACGTGGTGCAGGAGACGGTGCTGCGCATGCTCCGGGGCCTGCCCGAACTGCGCGACCCGGAGCGCTTCCGTTCCTGGCTGGTGGCGATAGCCATGAACGAGATACGCACGCACTGGCGCGAGAAGCAGGCGGGCGCGATACCGGCGGACCGGCTCGACGCCGCGTACGACCTGCCGGATCCCCGCGCGGATTTCGTCGAGGTGACGATCCTGGAGCTGGGTCTCACCGGACAGCGGCGCCAGGTGGCGGAGGCGACGCGCTGGCTGGACGAGGACGACCGCGCCCTGTTGTCACTGTGGTGGCTGGAGACCGCCGGACATCTGTCCCGGGCCGAGGTCGCCGCCGCCCTCGAACTCACCCCGCAGCACACCGCCGTACGGGTGCAGCGGATGAAGGCCCAGCTGGAGGCGGCGCGGGTCGTCGTGGGCGCGCTGGCGGCGGAGCCGCCGTGCGTGCTGCTGGAGGACATCGCCGCCGGCTGGGACGGCGTCCCCTCCGCCCTGTGGCGCAAGCGGCTGGCCCGCCATGCCCGCGAGTGCACGGTGTGCTCGGGCCATGGCTCGGGCCTGGTCCCGGCCGAGGGGCTGCTGGTGGGTCTCGCGCTCGTTCCGGTGGCCGCGGCGGCCGGGGCGGGAGCCGCTCCCGAGCTGCTCGCCACGGCGGCGCACCTCCAGGCACCGGCTCCGGGCGCGGACGGTGCCGGGGCCGGGCGCGCCGAGCGCAGACGGGTGCAGGCCCGGCGGCGCCGTCGCAACTCTGCCGTCGCCGCCGTCGTCGCGGTCGCGGCGCTGGGCACGGGCGGCGCGGCGGTGCACCTCTACACCGACGGCGACGGCCGGGACGCGGCGACCGTCACGGCCGATGCTCCGGCCCCTCGTGCGGAGGTGCCCACGTCGGCCGCCCCGACATCACCCTCTCCTTCGGCATCCAAGTCGCCCAGCGCCTCGGAGTCCCCGAGCCCCTCGAAGAAGCCGAAGCCCAAGCCGAAGCCGAAGAAGAGCACGACGCCGCCGCCCGCGCCCAGCTCCGCAGCTCCGGCTCCGAAGCCGGACCCGCCCGCTCCCGCGCCGCCCGCGCCGTCGGGGATGGCCGAGCAGGTCGCCGAGCTGGTCAACGCCGAGCGCTCCAAGGAGGGCTGCGGTCCGGTGTCCGTCAACGGCCTGCTCAACACGGCGGCGCAGCGGCACTCCGCCGACATGGCGGCCCAGGACTACTTCTCCCACACCTCGCAGGACGGCAGGGACCCGGGGGCCCGGATCACCGCTGCCGGATACCGCTGGTCGACGTACGGCGAGAACATCGCCAAGGGGCAGCGGACGCCGGCCGACGTGATGCAGTCCTGGATGGACAGCCCGGGGCACCGTGCGAACATCCTCAACTGCTCGTTCAAGGAGGTCGGCATGGGGAAGGTGGACTCCGGCGGCGGTCCGGTGTGGACGCAGGTGTTCGGGGCCCGCTGAGCCCGCGCGGCGCGGACGGCGTGGCCGGCGGATGCCTACGATGCGGTCATGATCGCTGAATTGGAATGCGTGGTCCTGGACTGCCCGGACCCGAGCGAACTGGCCGGTTTCTACGCGTCGTTGCTGGGGGGCGAGGTCGACCGTCCCGACCGGCGGTGGGCGTGCGACGCGGAGTGGTCGACGCTGCACACGCCCGGTGGGCTCGTCCTCGCCTTTCAGCGGGTGGCGGGCTACCGGCCGCCGCGCTGGCCCGGCCAGGAGATGCCCCAGCAGTTCCACCTGGACTTCGGCGTAACCGACCTGCAACGGGCGCACGAGGAGGTCCTGGCGGCCGGGGCCTCCCTGCTCGGCGCCGGGGACGAGGAACGTGGCTGGCGTGTGTACGCCGATCCCGCCGGGCATCCCTTCTGCCTGGTGGGCACCTGACCGTATCCGGTTCCGCTTCCACGCCCCGGGCTCGTCCGGTGCGGCCGGGTGACCGGCCGCACCACGAACCCCGGGGTCAGCGGATGGCCAGGGTCACCGCTGTACCGAGGCAGGTCACCGCACCCACCGCTCCGACCGAGACGGCGACACAGCGGGCCCGGAGCCGCGCGTAGCGCCCGGTGTACTCCTCGCGCAGTTCTTCCGCGCGGTCGCGGATGCGGGTGAGCGACTCCCGCGAAACGGCGACGCGTTCGGTGATGAACACCCGCTCGACGTCCTCACGCTGCGCCGTGGTCAGCCAGGGCAACTGGTCGGTGAAGCGGCGGGCCTGCCGTCGCGCCTGTTCGACCTCGGCGTTCCACAGCAGAAAGCCCTCCAGTTGGGCCAGGCCCCTGGCACTGTCCTTGTCGGGTTTCATCGGTCCTCCTCTCCGTCACACCGTCAGGTCCGGGGCCGGCGTCACTGCTCGTGCCGGTCCCCCGGGGCGACGATCCTGGAGTTGTCGGGGCGGTTCGTGGCCTCCTCCAGGGTGCGGACCGCCGGGTGGTGCAGGTCGAACGCCGGGGATTCGGACCGGATCCGCGGCAGCGTGACGAAGTTGTGCCGCGGCGGCGGGCAGGAGGTCGCCCACTCCAGCGAACGGCCGTAACCCCATGGGTCGTCGACCTCGATCTTCTTGCCGTACCTCGCGGTCTTCCAGACGTTGTAGAGGAACGGCAGGATCGACAGGCCGAGCAGGAACGAGGCAATGGTGGAGATGGTGTTCAGCGCGGTGAAACCGTCGGCGTCGAGATAGTCCGCGTAACGGCGCGGCATGCCCTCGGCGCCCAGCCAGTGCTGTACGAGGAACGTGCCGTGGAAGCCGACGAAGAGCGTCCAGAACGTCATCTTCCCGAGCCGTTCGTCCAGCATCTTCCCGGTGAACTTCGGCCACCAGAAGTGGAATCCGGCGAACATCGCGAACACCACGGTGCCGAACACCACGTAGTGGAAGTGGGCGACGACGAAGTACGAGTCGGAGACGTGGAAGTCCAGGGGCGGCGAGGCGAGGATGATTCCGGTCAGACCGCCGAACAGGAAGGTGACCAGAAAGCCGACGGCCCACAGCATCGGCGTCTCCAGGGACAGCGACCCTTTCCACATCGTGCCGATCCAGTAACTTCACGCCTGTCGGTACGGCGATGAGGAACGTCATGAACGAGAAGAACGGCAGCAGCACAGCGCCCGTGACGAACATGTGGTGCGCCCATACGGTCGCGGAAAGACCGGCGATGGCGATGGTGGCCGCGATCAGTCCGATGTAGCCGAAGACCGGTTTGCGGCTGAAGACCGGGAAGATCTCGGTGACGATGCCGAAGAAGGGCAGGGCGATGATGTAGACCTCGGGGTGGCCGAAGAACCAGAACAGGTGCTGCCACAGCAGTGCACCGCCGTTGGCCGCGTCGAAGACATGCGCGCCGAATTTGCGGTCGGCCTCCAGCGCCAGCAGGGCCGCGGCCAGGACCGGGAACGCCAGCAGGACCAGCACCCCCGTCAGCAGGACGTTCCAGGTGAAGATCGGCATGCGGAACATCGTCATGCCGGGGGCGCGCATACAGATGATCGTGGTGATGAAGTTGACCGAGCCGAGGATGGTGCCGAAGCCGGAGAACGCGAGCCCCATGATCCACATATCGGCGCCGATACCCGGTGAACGGACCGCGTCGTTGAGCGGGGCGTAGGCGAACCAGCCGAAGTCCGCAGCGCCCTGCGGGGTGAGGAAGCCCGCCACCACGATGAGTGAGCCGAAGAGATAGAGCCAGTACGCGAACATGTTGAGCCGCGGGAACGCCACGTCGGGCGCGCCGATCTGCAGCGGCATGATCCAGTTGGCGAATCCGGCGAACAGCGGCGTCGCGAACATCAGCAGCATGATCGTGCCGTGCATCGTGAACGCCTGGTTGAACTGCTCGTTCGAAATCAGCTGGATGCCGGGCCGGGCCAGCTCGGCCCGCATCACCAGGGCCAGGATTCCTCCCACGCAGAAGAACGCGAAGGAGGTGACGAGGTAGAGCGTACCGATCGTCTTGTGGTCCGTCGTGGTCATCCACTTGATGACCACGTTGCCGGGCTCTCCGCTCCGTACCGGCATTTCGTCCTCTTCGGCGGTATCGGTCTCCACCGGTTGCGAGATGCCCCTCGTCGTCACTACGACGCTCCTTCGGTCGACGGCCCGTGTGGACTCGGCGACCAGAATGGACCCGCGGCGATCGGCGCGGTGGGACATCCTTCCCCGTCCGGCGCGAGCGGCCGACAAGGACACTCAAATGGCCTACGGAGAACACTCCGGACTCGGTCGGCGTGAGGGAATGCCAACACCCGGGGGCCGATCGGGTATTCCTTCGCCGAGATCGGAATAGCCCCTCCGGAGCCGGAGTTGGTGAAGCGACAGAACCCACCCCTCTCCACTCGGAAAGCTACGGAAGGTCTGATCCATGAAGATCGGCATCATCGGCGCGGGCAACATCGGCGGCAATCTGACACGGCGTCTCACCGCCCTCGGCCACGAGGTCTCGGTCGCCAACTCCCGCGGACCGCAGACGCTCACCGCTCTCGCCGAGGAGACCGGGGCGAAGCCGGTGACCGCGTCGGAGGCCTCGAAGGGCGCCCAGGTGGTGGTGGTCACCGTGCCGCTGAAGGCCGTGCCCGATCTGCCCACCGGCTTCCTCGACGGTGCGGCGGAGGGTGCCGCGGTCATCGACACGGGCAACTACTACCCGCAGCGTGACGGCCGCATCGCCGCCATCGAGGACGGGCTGCCCGAAAGCCGGTGGACGGAGCAGCAGATCGGCCACCCCGTGATCAAGGCGTTCAACGGCACCTACGCCCAGGACATCCTGGACCGGGGTCGTCCACAGGGCACTCCGGACCGCCAGGCGCTCCCGGTGGCCGGCGACGACCCGGCGGCCAAGCAGGCGGTGCGCGACCTCATCGACGAGTTGGGCTTCGACACGGTCGACGGCGGCGGCCTGGACGACTCGTGGCGTCAGCAGCCCGGCACACCGGTGTACGGCAACCGGGGCGACGCAGACGCCATCGCGAAGGCCCTCTCCGAGGCGTCGCCGGAACGCTCGGCGGACTTCCGCGCCTGACACCGGGCGTCGTGCCGCCCGGCAACGCCGGTCGGCAGACGACCGGGCGAAGACTCCGGCCGGGCGGGACACGGGGGGGATCCGCCCGGCCGGATCACCGGCCACCCTCGGACCGCACCCTCACAGCGAGAATCTACCCGCGAGTAAGGTGTGGGCTCCGGGATGTCGGCTCCACGGTCCGTCCGGCACCCCGGGCGTGGCCCGTCAAACGACCGTGGACAAGGAGTCGCGTCATGCCCCGCACCATGTCCGTAGCCGAGAGCATCATGATCGACGCCTCCCCGGCCCGGGTCTACGCCCAGCTCAGCGACCCCACGGCGATGGGGCGTTGGAGCCCCGAGAACCGGGGCGCGACCGTGCGGGGCGAGCGGCGTGACGCGTACGTCGGCATGGTCTTCGAGGGCCGCAACAAGCGTGGCGCGGCACGCTGGACGACCCGCTGCACGGTGACGGCGGCCGACCCCGGCGAGCGCTTCGCCTTCCGGGTGCACGCGATCGGGCTGCGGCGCCCGCTGCTCCCGGGGCCGATCGCCACGTGGGAGTACCGGTTCGAAGCGGTGGACGGGGCGACCCGGGTCACGGAGACCTGGACCGACGACCGCCGCCGCTGGCCGGACTTCCTCGCAGGCGCCTTCGACCGGGTGGCGACGGGCGGCAAGACCTTCGCACAGTTCCAGGTCGGCAACATCCGTACGACGCTGAAGCGTCTCAAGGCGGCGTTGGAGGCGGAGGCGCGGGGAACCGAAGGCTGACAGCCGCCGCCTCACGTCGCCGCTGGTGCGGGCATGACTCAGTACGCTACGGAGCACGAGGGGGGCGGACGGATGGGCACCGAGGAGAGCACCGGATTCGAGCCGGCGACCGGCGACGGACCGCCGACCGCCGAGCCCGCGGCGGCACGGGCCGCTTCGGTGCGGACCGCGTTCGAGGGACTGCTGCAGATCCGCCGCCTGACCGGAACGGGTCGGCCCGACCCCGAGGCCGCACCGGCCCCGTGGGAGCTGAACCGTCCGGTGAGGGCGGTCGCGTTGGCGCTGGAGAGGTCGGGCGCGATGCCTTCGGCCGTCGACCCGTCCGGGCGCCGCGTGTCGGCGGGATACCGGGTGAGCGACGGGGAGTCGGCGGGTTCGGTCCGGGTCGAGTGGACCGGGCCGCCCGGCAGCGGTGCCGCGCACGACGAGGAGGAGGAGCTGGCCGGCTGTGCCGCGGCCCTGCGGGAGGCGGGCTGGACGGTGCTGCTGTACCGGGGGCCGCGCCGACGGCGCTACCTGGAGGTGGAGCCGCCGAGCGGGTTGTCCGGCGGGAACGCCCGGTCGTGAGGCTGTGTTGTCAGACCCATGAGAGATGCTTGACGGTCCGACAGCTCTGAGGAGGAGATGCTGAGATGGACAGCGACGAACTCGCCGCGGCGCAGGCCTATGTCCGCCTGCTGGAGGCCACCAGGGCGGCGCTCGCGGACCCCGACGACGCACCGGTCCACCTGCCACTGCTCACCTCTCCGATGCGCGAGGCCGACCAGGCCCTGCGGAGCGCGGGGCTGACGGGCAACGAGCGTCGGCTGTTCGCTCTCGTCCGGGCCCTTCAGCCGAGCCTTTCCGGCAGCGACAGATAGCGCCCGGCGGGGCGGGCCTGTGCCGGGCGCCAGGAGGTGTCCTTCCTACCCGGCCCGTCCCTCCCCCGCAGAGGTGTCCGCGGGCTCCGGAGCGAGACCGAGTTCGCGTTCGCCGGGGCCGAGCGGTGCGAAGAACCGGGCCACCTCCTGGTCGTCGACCTCGGCGAGGGAGCCCGGCTTCCACTGCGGGGCGTTGTCCTTGTCGATGATCCGGGCGCGAACGCCTTCCACGAAATCCGGGTGCTCGAAGGCCCGGCTGGAGACCCGGTACTCCTGGTCGAGCACGGCTTCCAGGCTGTCCAGCCGGGCGGCGCGGCGGACCGCGGCCAGCGTGACCTTCAGGGCGAGGGGCGACTTGGTCAGCAGTTCGTCCGCCGCCGTCCGCGCCTCGTGGACACCGCTTTCGCGCAGTCTCCGGACGATGTCCTCCACGGTGTCCGCCGCGTAACAAGCATCGATCCAGTCACGCTGCGCGGCGAGCTCGCCGACGGGCGGCCGGGTGGCGAACCGCTGGACGAGGTCCGCTGCGGACGCTCCCGGACCGGCCGGCTCGCTCAGCGCTTCGGTCAGGGCGGGCAGGAGGTGGGCAGGTACGTGGTGATCGGCGAGGCCGCAGAGGATGGCGTCGGCAGCCCCGACGGAGCGACCCGTGAGCGCGAGATGGGTGCCCAGTTCGCCGGGGGCGGCGGCCAGCAGACGGGTGCCCCCGACATCCGGCACGAAGCCGATGGCCGTCTCGGGCATGGCGACGCGTGTGCGTTCGGTGACGACGCGGATTCCTGCGTGGGCCGACACGCCGACCCCGCCGCCCATCACGATGCCGTCCATCAGAGCGACGTACGGCTTGGGGAATCGGGCGATGCGGGCGTTGAGGCGGTACTCGTCCCGCCAGAATTCCAGGGAAGCGCGTCCCGAGACCCGGGCGTCGTCATGCAGAGCGCGGATGTCGCCCCCGGCGCACAGGCCCCGGTCGCCCGCCCCGGACAGCAGCACCGAGTGGATCGCTTCGTCCTGCTCGGCTCGGGCCAAGGCCTCGTCGAGCAGCCGCACCATGGTGTGACTGAGGGCGTTGAGGGCCCTGGGGCGGTTCAGTGTGAGGTGCATGCATGTGCCCCTCGTCTCCAGCAGGACGGGCCGGTCGTCGTTCATGTGTGCGCTCCGCTCGCCGGGCTCATGGACGCGTAGGACGCCTCCATGGTCGCGGACGGCTCTCGGCTGTCGTTCTTCGGCCCCCGGATCGGCCGCTGTGGCACTCCACCGGCTGCGGCTCGACAATTGAGGCCTACGGGATGCGCCGACGCCCGGCCCCGCCGGACGACCTCCGGAGCAGGAATGACCGACGACGAACGGCATCAGGACGCCGAAGCCTCTCCGCTCCGCCGGATCGACCGGAAGACCAACGGTGAGATCCGGCCGACGGAACGCCTCGCCATGAACCGGACCGGCAGCTTCGACTGGGATCTGGACACCCGGACCCTGGACATCGACGAGGCCGGTCTCATGGTGTTCGGCGTGGATCCGGCGACGTTCGACACCCGCCCGGGCGCCCTGCTGGAGCACCTGGAACCGGCGGAACGGGCCCGGCTCGACGTCACGATCGACGAGGCCATCACCGGCGGCAGCAATTCCTTCAGCGTCCACTTCCGCGTACCTCTGGACGACGGGACCGCGCAGTGGACCCATGCTCAGGCCCGCATCCTGCGTTCGAAGGACGGCATGGCCCATCGGATCGTGGGGATCGTCCGGGACGCGACGGCGGAGGTCACCCATTCGGCCTTCGTGCTCGATCTGGAAAAGAGACGGCAGCGCCAGACCAATATCGTTGAACGGACAACGAGTGCCATGTCCCGGGCGGTGACCGTGGACGATGTGACGGCCGCCCTCACCGGACCCGGCGGGCTGGCCCGTCTCGGGGCGGACGGCCTCGCCCTCGGGCTCGTGGAGAACTCCGCGCTGAACATCGTCGCGCTGAGCGGGGAGTCGCTCGAAGTGCTCGACGGGCTCGGCTCCGGTGACCTCGACCGGAACCTGCCCCTCGCGGACACCATCCGCAGCGGACGCCCCCGGTTCATCACCTCGCTCGCCGCGCTGGCCCGTCGCTACCCGGAACTGGAGCCGCATCTGGGCAGGCTCAGGTTCCGGGCGGCGGCGTATCTCCCGCTGGTGGCCCAGGCGCGGTCGCTCGGCGGTATGGCCCTCTTCTACCGCGAGCGCACGGTCTTCAACGCGGACGAGCGCATTCTGTGCCTGGGGCTCGCGGCGATCGTGGCCCAGTCCCTGCAGCGCGCGATGCTCTTCGACGAGGAGCGGGAGTTCGCCACCCAGCTCCAGTCCGCGATGCTCCCGCCCCGGATACAGGACGTCGAGGGCGGCGAGATCGCGGTCCGCTACCACGCCGCGTGGAGCGGCCGGCAGGTCGGCGGTGACTGGTACGACGTGATCACTCTGCCGAAGAACCGGTACGGGCTGGTCGTGGGGGACGTCCAGGGCCACGACACCCACGCGGCCGCGATCATGGGCCAGTTGCGCATCGCCCTGCGCGCTTACGCCTCCGAGGGGCACCCTCCGGCCACCGTACTGGCACGCGCCTCCCGTTTTCTCTCGGAACTGGACACCGAGCGCTTCGCCACCTGTACGTACGCCCAGGTCGACCTGACGTCCGGAACGGTGAAGGTCGTGCGGGCCGGGCATCTCGGTCCGTTGATCCGCCACGCCGACGGGCGGGTCGGCAGCCCCCAGGTACGCGGCGGGCTGCCGCTGGGCACCTCCACGGACCTCCTGGACGAGGAATATCCGGAGACCCGGCTCGATCTGGTGCCGGGTGAGACGTTCGTGCTGTACACGGACGGGCTGGTGGAGGAGCCAGGGGCCGATCTCGACGCCGGGATCGACGCGCTGCGCAACGAGGTGAGCTCCGGGCCCGCGGGGGCCGAGGCGCTGGCCGATCATCTGTCGGAACGGCTGTGGGAGCGGTGGGGGTCGGGGGACGATGTGGCGCTCCTGGTGCTGCGCCGCAGCCCGGACGTGGGGTCGTCGCACGCGCCACGGCTCCACCAGTACATCCACCAGGCGGACCCGGAAGGGCTTTCGGACGCCCGTGCGATCGTCCGCCAGGCCCTCGCCGACTGGGACATGGCCGAATTCGCCGACGACGCGGAGCTCGTCACGGGCGAGTTGCTGGTGAACGTCCTCCTGCACACCGAGGGCGGGGCGGTCCTGACCCTCGAAGTGCTGCCGGAACCGGTGCGGCGGATCCGGCTGTCCGTCCAGGACCGGTCCAGCGCCTGGCCCCGTCGGCGCACACCGGGCGAGACGTCCACCTCCGGCCGGGGACTGCTCCTGCTCGACGCGGTCGCCACGCGGTGGGGCATCGAGCCCCGCGGCGAGGGGAAGGCCGTCTGGTGCGAGATCGGCCCCACTCCCCCGTCGGCCATCACGCCGCCGGCGCTCGCGGAGGAGTGACGGGCGAGGAGAGGGCGATGTGCGAAGGGGTGTCTCGCATCACCGGCGGTGATGCGAGACACCCCCCGGCCACGGCTCGTACGGCCTCGACCGCGGCTCGCGCGCGGCGTCAGCCCTGGGCGGTACGCCGCTTGCGGACGGCCCACAGGATGCCGCCACCGGCCAGCAGCACCGCGACAGCGGCGCCACCGATGACCGGCGTCGACGACGACGAACCGGTCTCGGCCAGGTCCGGCGAGCTCGGGCTCGGGGCGGGCGCGGCGGGAGCGGACTCCGAGGGCTCGTCGCTCGGCGTGGCGCTCGGCTCGGGCGTCCCGGTGGACGGCGTCGGAGACGGAGCGGGCTCGCTCGGGGCCGGCTCGGTCGGCGGCGGGGTCGGCTCCTCCTCGCACACCTCCGCCGTCTTCGTCTGGTCGATGGAGTGCTTGCCGTCGCCGTCGGCGTCCTTGACGACCAGTCGGACGGTCACCGGCTTGTCGTGGTCGGGAAGCGCCAGCTTCTTGTGGAACTCACGGCCGAACGTCTCGGTGGGGAGCAGGTCCTTGCCGTCCACCGAGACGGTCACCGTGTTGGGAACGTCGCTCGTGTAGTTCGTGAGGTCGACGGTCACCTCGGAGCAGGTCACGGCCCAGGTGGGGGTGTGAGCGACGGCCGGACCGGCGGAGATGACGCCTCCGGTCAGACCGACGACCGCAGCGGCCACGAGTGCTCCCGCGCCACGCCACGATCTCCTGGGTATGGTCATGGATTCTTCCTCCAGATACTTCTCATCGCCCGAATGGCGGTGGGGCGCACAGTACTGCCATCGCCCCGGAGCGGCGCAGTCGCCCCGTGCGTAACCCGGCGCACCAACTCCGGGCATATCCGGGCCACTTCCGGCAATGCGGGCAGACCTCTGTCGGGCTGCCCTGCGAAGGTGGCCGAATGAGAGGGTGGGCAGTGCATCCCTATGCCGCCGCCCGCGCCCCCGAGCCTGGAGCTTGACCCGTTCTATGCGATTGCTGTTGATCCGTCACGGCCAGACACCGTCCAACCTCGGCCATTTCCTGGACACCGCGCGGCCCGGCCCCGGGCTCACCGACCTCGGACTGCGGCAGGCGGCGGCCCTGCCCCGGGCGCTCGACGGGGAGGACATCGCAACGTTGTACGCCTCCACGCTGACCCGGACACAACTCACGGCCGCACCCCTGGCGGCGGAGCGGGGCATCGAGGTCCGGATCCGTGACGGAATCCGGGAACTGTCCGCGGGTGACCTGGAAATGCGGGCCGACGAGGACGCGATCCGGCAGTACCTGACGACCGTCTTCGCCTGGCCTGCCGGGGACTTCGCTCGCCGGCTGCCCGGAGGCGAGGACGGGACGGAGGCGCTGGCGCGCTTCGACGCGGTGGTGGCCGAGGCGGCGGAGGCCGAGGAGCACGGGACGGTGGCGCTCGTCAGTCATGGTGCCGCCATCCGCGTGTGGGCGGCCGCCCGCGCCCGGAACGTCACCGTCGAGTTCGCCGCCCGGCACAGCCTGGACAACACGGGTGTGGTGGTGGTCGAGGGGTCGCCGGACTCGGGATGGACGGCCCTCTCCTGGGCCGGGACGGTCGTCCCGGCGGTCACCGCGAGCGGCGAGGCGGACGGCGGCCCGGCAGGCCGCACCGTGCCGGGCCCGGAGTCGGGGCCGGCAACGGATCACCCCACCACCTGATCGCCGCTCCTGCTTCTGCCTCGGCTCCTGCTCCTGCTCCTGGGGAGTGGGTGGGCCTATGGCCTATGGCCTATCGCCTGTCGCCTGTCGCCTATGACAGCGGTGCGTCGTCACAGGGCCTTGTGCATGATGTGAATCCCTACATAGCCCTCGGTCGGGTGGTTGAAGCCCTCGGGAAGGGTGCCGATCACGTCGAAGCCGATCGATTGATAGAGCTTCACGGCGCGTGTGTTCGTCTCGACCACCGCGTTGAACTGCATGGCTCGATACCCTTCCGCGCGGGCCCAGTCGACCGAGTACCGGCACAGTGCGCGCCCAACGCCCCGGCCGGAGTGGGCGGGGTCGACCAGGTAGGTGGCGCTGGCGATGTGGGATCCGTTGCCCATGTGGTTGCGGTTCATCTTCGCCGTGCCGAGCACCGTCCCGGCCTCGTCGACGGCGACGACCACCCGGCTCGGCGCCGGGACGAACCACCATCCCTCGGCATCCTCCTCACCGAGGTCGAGCGGATAGGTGAGCGTCTCGCCCGCGGAGACGATCGCATGGAAGAACGGCCAGATGGCGGGCCAGTCCTCGGAGGTTGCTTCCCTGATCAACATGCGGACAGGATGGCCCATCCGAGCGGTGGACGCGAAACCTCATCCGGCACCCCGACCACGCAACCCCAGCCTGGCCAGCAGCCCTCTCCTCGCCGTTCGGCCCCCCGCAGCGGAACGTGGCGCCCCGGCACAGGCGGGTGGTGCGAGCGGTGCGGCCGCCTCGGCCACAGGCGCAGGACGGACGGCCCGTGGCCGGGCTCCGGTCCGGGCCGGCGGTGTCGCCGGGGCTCCTCCGTCGTCCCCGGGGCGCGGGGCGGGCCGGTCCTCGCGGGCGCTGTCCAGCTCCAGCGTCAGGTTGACCCGCCGCCAGAGGATTTCGTCGGGGTCGTCGGCGAGCAACAACTCCGCCATCGCCTCCCTCGCCGCCATGGACCCCGGGCGTCCGAAGACCGGCTCCGGCCGGACCCGTACGAGATAGGCGCGTTCGTAGGGGTCGTCCACCACTTCCGCCAACTGCACCGGGTCCAGCGCCGATGCCTGGACCGCCGTCCGCGCCCAGGGGTCCGTCGTACGGTCCAGCAGCCGGTCGATGCGCTGCGAACGCCAGTTACGGGCCCGCCAGTCGGCGCCCGACTCCAGCATCGTGCGCATCCCCGGCGGTGTCCGTCCGGCGAGCAGCTCGGGCTCCCGCGCCGCGAAAGCGGCAAGCTCGTCCGCGAGATAGAGCCAGACCACCGCGCGATACCGGTTCAGATAGAACGTGACCGGTGAGACGCAGCCCGCCCGTGCCAGCCGGGTGAACCGCGCCGGTGCGATGTCCAGCAGGGCCGCCCCCTGCGCCGTGCCGACGGTGCGGACCCGCTCCACCAGCGCATCGGGAAAACCCGGCTGTTCCCGCAGGCGCGCGATCTCGTCCTCATGCACCCGTGGTCGCCCGCCGCCCGATGCACCGAGGACGTCGACCAGCCCCAGGTGCACCGCCAGCTCGAACTCCGCACGCCGGATCCCCAGTTCCTGTGCCGCTCGCCCGGCCGCGACCGTCGCCGCCGGGGCGACGGACGAAGCGTGCCCGCCCTCGCTCTTCGTCTCCGCGCTCGCGTTCTCGTGAGTCGCGGTGTGCGCCCGGAGCACTTCCTTGACTGTCATGACTGTTCTCCCCCGTCGACTCGAATACTCTCCGTAATCACGGTAGCCCGAGGGAGTCATCGCCCGCCGACCCTGTGGATAACTCCTCAGCGGGGACGGAAAAAGCAGGTCAGAAGGGTTCGATACCTTCGGGTCCGCCCTGCCGGACGGAGACTCCGAGGTGTTCACCGACCCGGTTGACGAGCAGGGTCATCTCGTAGGCGACCTGGCCGACGTCGGCTTCGGCCGCGGTCAGCACACACAGGCAGCTGCCGTCGCCCGCGGCCGTCACGAAGAGCAGCGCCTCGTCGAACTCGACCATCGTCTGGCGGGCCCGGCCCGCCCGGAAGTGACGCCCCGATCCGCGCGCCAGGCTCTGCAGGCCGGACGAGACGGCCGCCAGGTGCTCCGCGTCCTCACGTGCGAGGCCGGTGCTGGCCCCGGTGACCAGTCCGTCGTTCGACAGCACCAACGCGTGCCGTATGTACTGCACCCTGTCGGTGAGATCGTCAAGGAGCCAGTCAAGTCCCCGGTCAAGCGGCATGTGCTCGTCCTCCCCGTGCCTTCGTTCCCCGTTCCCCCGCTACGCGCGTAAGCCTTGCGCAACGGTCCCGTGGGGGCAAGCGCCCCCCATCGACCGGGGTGCCGCTTCGCGCCATGCGAGGTTCGGGCTCAGGATGGGCCCATGGCACACCACATGACCGATGAAGAATGGCGGGCCTTCCTCTCGGAGGGAACCCGCACGGCGAAGGTTTCGACGGTTCGGGCCGACGGCAGTCCGCACATCGCACCCGTCTGGTTCCTTCTCGATGGCGACTCGGTGGTCTTCAACACCGGCAAGGAGAGCGTGAAGGGGCGCAACCTCGCACGTGACGGGCGGGTCGCCCTGTGCGTCGACGACGACCGGCCGCCGTACGCGTTCGCGGTGGTGCAGGGGCAGGCCGAGCTGAGCGAGGACCCCGAGGAACTCCTGGGGTGGGCGACGCGGATCGCCGGCCGCTACGTGGGGGCCGAGGCCGCCGAGGAGTTCGGACGGCGCAACGGGGTGCCCGGCGAACTGGTCGTGCGGGTGCGGATCGACAAGGTGGTCGCGATGGCCGACATGGCTGACTGACGGAGGGGGCCCGGGCGCCGGGCCGTCAGCCGACGGCAGCGAGGAGCCGGGCGGTGTGCATACGCCCGGCATACTCGACCGTACGGATCAGGACGTCTTTTCCCGAGGCCCGGTCGCGGGCGTCGCACAGCACGACCGGCGTGCCCCCGTCGAGGTCGAGCGCCTGCGCCACGTCCTCCTCCGTATGGTCGGGAGCGCCGGGGAAGCGGTTGACGGCGACGACGAACGGAATCCGCCTGCGCTCGAAATAGTCGACGGCGGCGAAGCAGTCCTCCAGGCGCCGGGTGTCGGCGAGCACGACCGCGGCGAGGGCGCCTTCGCACAGCTCTTCCCAGAGGAACCGGAAGCGGTCCTGGCCCGGCGTGCCGAACAGATGGAGCGACAGGCCGGAGTGGACGGTGATACGGCCGAAATCCATCGCCACGGTCGTGCTGGTCTTCCGCTCCACCCCGCCGGTATCGCCCCGGTCCGGCCCGCTCGCGGTGCCCCGCTCGCTCAGCGTCTCCTCCGAGTGCAGGGGGCGGATCTCGCTGACCGAGCCGATCAAGGTCGATTTCCCGGCGCCGAAGCCGCCCGCCACGACGATCTTCAGCGTGAGCGCGATGTCTTCTCCGATCATGGTCCTGCCGACGTTCGCGGGGACGCGGTGGGCGGCACGGGAGTTCTCGTCGTTGTCGATGGACTCGGAGGGCATGCGTCCCTGCTCTCTTCAGGACTCGCGGCGGGCTTCACGGGTCGCTTCGGGCTTCAGGAATCCGGTCGGGCGGACAGCATGGCAACCGTTCGGCTTCGTTCGAGCGGGTTGATCGCTCTTGACCGATGAGGTTCCGTGTCCGTCGCTCCTTGCCGCATCCCGACCTCATTGCGTCTCTCTTGGAGGTGACCGATGCAGGGCGGACACCCCGGACGAGCCCCGGCCCCTTTCCGCACGGCCCCTACACTGGTCTTTTCGGCCGTCCTGAACGGGCAGCGGTGTCGGGTCCATGCCGGCGGCGGCCCGGGGACGAGGAGATGCGAGCGTGTCGACAGGTTCCGGCGGCGGTTTCCAGGATCCGCCCGCGGAGGTGCTGGCGGAGGCCGCTGCGGCGTTCGGGCTCCTGGCGACACCCGCACGGCTGCACATCGTGTGGGCTCTGGCCCAGAGTGAGAGCGATGTGACGGGGCTCGCCGAACGGGTGGGCGGGACGCTGCCCTCGGTCAGCCAGCATCTGACGAAGCTGAAGCTGGCCGGTCTCGTCCGATCGCGCCGTGAAGGCCGGCGGCAGGTCTATCTGGTCGACGATCCCGATGTCGTGACGGTCGTCCGGCTGATGGTCGGCCAGTTGGCCGCACGCGCCGGGCACCCCTCCCCCACGCCCGTCCACCTGCGTGAACTCGGTGCCTGAGGGCAGCCCAGCCACGGCCCCCGGGCACGTCACCACCGGCGCGCCGGCAGCCGTCGTACCAGGTTTCGACGCCGGACCCACGCTTCTCCAGACGCTGCGTGCCCTCGGCACCGGGCCGCGCGGACTACTGGAGGCAGAGGCCGAGATCCGGCTCGCCCGGACGGGCGAGAACGTGCTGCCCGCCCGGCGGCCCGTACCCTGGCCCCGCCGCTTCCTGCGTAGTTTCCTGGACCCCTTCACCTCCGTACTTCTCTGCCTCGGTCTGGTGTCGGCCCTCGTCACCGCCTGGGGCACCGCCTGCGTCATCCTGGCCCTCGTCGCCGTGAGCTGTCTGCTGCGTTCCACCGAGGAGCACCGCGCCGACCGGTCGACCCAGGCGCTGCGCGAACTGGTGGCGACCACGGCGACCGTGGTCCGTCGCTCCTCGGGGGACTCCCCTCCCCGGGAACGGGAGGTGCCGGTCGCCGATCTGGTGCCGGGGGACGTGATCCGGCTGAGGCCGGGCGATCTCGTGCCCGCCGATGTGCGGTTGCTGCGCGCCGACGGCCTCACCGTGCATCAGTCGGCCCTGACCGGGGAGTCGGCGCCGGTGGTCAAGCAGGCCCTCGACCTCGCCGACCCGGCGCTGTCCGGGGCCGGACCGTTCGCACAGCCGCAGTGGTGCTTCCAGGGCAGCGGTGTCACGTCGGGCAGCGGTACGGCGGTGATCGTGGCCACCGGCGGGGAGACCCGGTTCGCCGCCGCCCATGACGGCCGGGCCGGGCAGCAGCGTGCGAGCGCCTTCGACCGTTCGGTCCGGGGGATCTCCTGGACCCTCATCCGTTTCATGCTCCTGACCCCGCCCCTGGTGCTGATGGCCAATGCGGCGCTGCGGGGACGCGGACTGGAGACGCTGCCGTTCGCCGTGGCCGTCGCGGTGGGGCTCACCCCGGAGATGCTGCCGGTCATCGTCACAACAACCCTCGCGCGGGGCGCGGCTCGGCTGGCGCGTACCAGTGGAGTGATCGTCAAGCGGCTCCCGGCGCTGCACGATCTGGGAGCGGTCGATGTGCTGTGCCTGGACAAGACCGGCACGCTGACCGAGGACCGGCCGGTCGTCGCAGCGGCGACCGACGGCAGGGACCAGGCCGATCCCGACGTACTGCGGTGGGCGGCGGTCAACGCGCTGTGGACGCTCCAGCTGGCGGATCTGCCCACCGCCGATGCCCTCGACGAAGCGGTGATGGACGCCGCCGGAGGGGACGGCCCGCCCTCTGCCGGGACGGTGGATCCGGACGCGTACGAGGGGGTCGCCGTACTGCCCTTCGATCCGGTGCGCCGCGTCGCGACCGCCGTGGTCAGGCGGCCCGGCCGACTCGGCGTTCACACCCTGGTCACCAAGGGCGCTGTCGAGGCCGTGCTCGACCGGTGTGCCATGGACGGGGAGGAGCGTGACCGGCTGCTCGCCCTGGCGGACCGCAAGGCCGCGTCCGGGCTGCGCCTGCTGGCCGTGGCCCGGGCCGACCGGGCGTCCCGGGCGGGCGCGTACACCTCCGCGGACGAGCGGGGCCTGACCTTCCTGGGTCTGGTGGCGCTGCGGGACGTTCCGGTCCCGAGCGCCGCCGACGCGCTCGGGGAGCTCGCGCGGCGCGGTGTACGCGTCAAGGTGCTCACCGGGGACCATCCGGGCACAGCGGCACGGGTGTGCGCGGACCTCGGTCTGCGCGCCGAGGGCCGGTCCGGTACCGACGACGTGGTGACGGCGGAGCTGGTGGACACCCTGTCGGACGCGGAGCTGGTCGGGGTGGCGGACCGGGCCGTCGTGTTCGCGCGCTGCACCCCCGAGCACAAGGCGCGGATCGTCTCGGCCCTGCGCTCCGGCGGTGGCACGACCGGCTTCCTCGGCGACGGTGTCAACGACCTGCCCGCCCTGCGCGCCGCCGATGTCGGCATCTGCCCCCGCAACGCCGTGGACGTGGCCCGGGAGGCGGCCGATGTCGTCCTGGCGGAGAAGGACCTCACCGCGATCGACCGTGCGGTGCTGGCGGGGCGGCGCAGCAGCGGGAACATCGCCGCCTATCTGCGGATCACCCTCTCGTCGAACCTCGGCAACGTCATCGCGATGCTGACGGCCGGGCTGATGCTGCCCTTCCTCCCGATGCTCCCGGCGCAGGTGCTGGTGCAGAACCTCTGCTTCGACGCGGCGCAGCTGGCGTTCGCGTTCGACCGCCCGCCGGCGTCGGTCCTGCGCCGCCCCACCGTGCTGCGGCCGCGTGACTTCCTGCGTTTCATCACGGGTTTCGGTCTGCTGAACGCGGCCGCCGACCTCGCCACCTTCGGGGTGCTCGCGCTCGCCCTCCACAACGCGTCCGGGGACGGCGGGGAGGCGGCGTTCCACGCCGGGTGGTTCACGGAGAACCTGCTCACCCAAGCCCTCGTGATGGTTCTGCTGCGAACCGGCCGCAGCGCCGTCGAACGCCGGGCGGGCGGGCCTCTGCGGGCCGCCGCGGCGGGTCTCGCCGCAGTCGGGGTCGCCCTCCCGCTCACCCCGCTCGGGCCGTTCCTGGGCATGAGCGCCCTGCCGCCCCTCTACTACCTCCTGCTCGGCTCGGTCCTGGGGCTGTACGCGGTCGGGCTCACGGCGGCCCGCCGCCGCTACGAGCGCCGTCACCCGGCCGACGCGTCCGAGGCCGTGAAGGAGCGCGTCGGGGCGTGGAGGGGCGCCCGTTCCGCCCGCACACATTAGTTGTACAGTTGCGCAATGCGGCAACTGTTGTTGCCGCGGAGAGACCCGTACGGAGAGAAAGGCGGGGCCGGAATGCTGCGCAACGGCCTGGAACCCTGGCACCTGCTGATCCTGGCGGTCGTCGTGATCGCCGTCTTCGGCTCGAAGAAGCTGCCGGACACCGCCCGCGCGCTGGGCAAGTCCGTGCGCATCCTCAAGAGCGAGGCCAGGGCGATGAAGGACGAGAGCAGGCCCTGACGATCCGGGAACCGGGAGTGTCGCGCCGAGCGTTTATAACGGGTAGCGGCCAGCAAAAGTGACAAGTGACAGCAGAACGGCTCCGGTCACCGGACTCGGATGCGGTGAAGCCGCGGATTTCCGGATCACCGGTGCGGACCGACCGAAGACTGGAGGAAGTTCATGGGTGTGACCCTGGCCAAGGGTGGCAATGTCTCCCTGTCGAAGGAGGCCCCCGACCTCACCGCCGTGACGGTCGGACTCGGGTGGGACGTACGGACCACGACCGGGGCCGATCACGACCTGGACGCCAGTGCGCTGCTGTGCTCCGCGGCGGGCAAGGTCCTCTCCGACAGTCACTTCGTCTTCTACAACAACCTCAACAGCCCCGACGGTTCCGTCCGCCACACCGGTGACAGTCTGACGGGCGAGGGCGAGGGCGACGACGAGTCGGTCGAGGTCGACCTGTCGTCGGTGCCCGCCGAGGTCGCGAAGATCGTGTTCCCCGTCTCGATCCATGACGCCCAGAGCCGTGGCCAGAGCTTCGGCCAGGTGCGCAATGCGTTCATCCGCGTGGTGAACCGCGCGAACGGCGTCGAGCTCGCCCGTTACGACCTGAGCGAGGACGCCTCCACCGAGACGGCGATGGTCTTCGGAGAGCTGTACCGGCACGGCGCCGAGTGGAAGTTCCGGGCCGTCGGCCAGGGTTACGCCTCCGGTCTGGCCGGCATCGCCTCGGACTACGGGGTCAACGTCTGACCGGGCGGGTCGGGTTGCGGCGCTCGCACACCCCCGCCGCTTGCGCGAGCATGTGGTCATGACCGACGACCACACCCACACCCATGTCCTGGACTTCTTCACCCCGCGTGCGGCCGACTGGGACAGCCGGTTCCCCGACGACGGCCCCGCCTATGCGGCGGCGGCCGGCCTGCTCGGGCTGCGCCCCGGCGATGCCGTGCTCGACGCGGGCTGCGGGACGGGGCGTGCGCTGCCCGCGCTGCGAGCGGTGGTCGGGCCCGAGGGCACGGTGCTGGGCGCCGACCTGACCCCGGCCATGCTGGAGGCGGCAACGCGGGCGGGGCGTGGAGCCGAGGGGACACTCCTGCGTGCCGATGTCGCGCGGCTGCCCCTGCGCGACGGCGCCCTGGACGCGGTGTTCGGAGCCGGGCTGATCTCGCATCTGGCCCGGCCCGAGGCCGATATGGCGGAGCTCGCGCGCGTGGTCCGGCCGGGCGGGGTCCTCGCACTGTTCCACCCGATCGGCCGGGCCGCCCTCGCCGCGCGCCAGGGGCGCGCCATCAGCGACGACGACCTGCGGGCCGAGCCGAGGCTGCGTGAGCTGCTGGCCGGGGCGGGGTGGCGGCTGGAGTCCTACGCGGACGAGGACGACCGCTTCCTCGCACGCGCCGTCAAGCAGGGCTGAGGACGGCGGTCCCGATTCCTGACGCTCTCACCCCGGCTCGACGGCGTACCGGCGAGGCTCTCACGTCACGTCCCCGGCTCGACGGCGTACCGGCCGGGGCGGGTCGCCGTCAGTCGGCGGGCGTCTGCGCGGGGCGGTGGCCGGGGACCGGGCAGCCGCGGACCCCCGGTGTGGGGTACGTGCCGAGCCCCGCGATCTCGTATCCGCCCGGGTAGCCCTTGATCTCGGGATTCTGCCGGGCGTAGTGGGGCTTTCGCCGGGGCGGCAGCAGCCGGACGGCACGGGCCCGGGTCCGCAGCACGCCCCTGGTCACTCCGCGGGCCACCGGCCCCGGGCGGCGATAGCGGAACGCCTTGAGCAACGAGTCGTCCAGGAGCGCGAGGCTCGCGCCGCGCACCACCGGGGCGAGGGGCGCCGGATACCAGGAAGCCATCAGGGCCAAGGTGGCGTCGGAGACCCGTCGGGCCCCTTCGTCCCAGCCGAAATGCCTGTCCTCGTAGGCGTCGAGGGTGCGCTCGAAGTCCTCGTAGGCCTGCGGAATGTCCTTGATGCCCATCCGCGCGCCGAGCGTGCGGTAGTAGGCGGCGAAGGCGGCCAGCTCGTGGCAGCACAGACGTCGCCAGCCGAAATCGTCCAGCCAGCGCTTCGGTGTGACGACGAACGTGCACAGGACGTAGCGCATGTCGTCGTTGCTGATGTCGTAGCTGCGGTGCATCTGGTTGATCCGGCGGACGGCCGTGCGGCCCTCGTCGGTGTCGAAGCCGTGCTCCACCACCGTGTCGAGCAGCAGGGCGGTGTCGTCGTAGCGTTTCTGGGAGCGCTCCGTCAACTCCGCCGTCTCGTCGAGGAGTCGGCCGATACTGGGCACCGCGTAGGTGCGGTAGAGGGCCAGTTCGAGGGCGCGGGTGACGTCCCAGGGGAACTCGTACGTGACGGTGAGGCGGTAGATCTCCAGGAAGTCCCGCTCGGGGTCCAGCCGCTGAATCTCTTTCAGCCGGTCGTACCGCGTCACCATGCTGTCCCCCTCGTTCGGCCGGAGGTCCAACCTTACGCGGAGGCCTCCCGCGCGCCCCTGCTCTTCGGCTCTCCCCACCCGGACGGGGCGGGTCCGCTCCCCTTCACCCTTGCTCGTCAGACCCTCGACGAGGAGGTTACCGAGTAGTTAGGGTGCGCCGACGGACAGGGAACGACGGGCCCCAGGAACGACAGGCCCGGGAGCGACGAACCGGGAAACGCGGGACCTAGGGATGGGCGGGCAGGGCGATGAGCGATGGGGAGGGCACCGTGGCCGGTGCGGATGAGGCGGCCGCCGACGACGCGTTGCTGGTGCTGACCGCGATGCTGCTGACGCCCTCGCGCTTCCCCGGCGTGCTGGGGGACGACTACGTCGCCGCGTGCGGTGCCCTCGCGCTCGAACCGTACGAGGAGGGCTACGGGCTGATCCTCGGGCAGGACGGCGAGGGCGCGCGGTGGACGGTCGTCGTCGAAGATGCATCCCAGGTGGCCGTGGCCATCGCCGCCTGGGACTGCGGCATGGAGCACGACCTCTCCCCCGACGAGCGCTCCATGGTGTGCGCCCTGCCCGGCTGGCCGATGGACCTGGCCGTCTCCGCGCCCGGCGTGCCGGACCCGCATGATCCGGATACGGACGGGGAGGGACCGGCACCACTCACCCCGCCCGACGCGGAGGCCTGGGGCCCGGCGCAGCGACGGCTCGGCGCCGACGAGATCGCCGCGCAGTGGTCGGCATGGCGCGAGCAGATCGACGACACGCAGTTCCCGCTGCCCGGAACGACCGG
The DNA here is from genome assembly GCA_014649555.1 of Streptomyces globisporus. GTDB lineage: Bacteria > Actinomycetota > Actinomycetes > Streptomycetales > Streptomycetaceae > Streptomyces > Streptomyces globisporus. Next base: position 163,211 of record BMTG01000003.1, read on the forward strand.
GGAGACGGCCGGCGACGCCCGGGGTGAGGTGGGAAGCGACGCCGAGACGGACGCGGGGAACGACAGCGGCGAGGATCAGGAGAACACCCCCTCCCGGTCCCCCCGGCACCCCGGTGTCCGCAGGGCCCTGTCGGAGGCGACCGCCTATACGAAGACTCCCCCGCCTCCCGGGCGGATCCGTTCCTCGTACGCCTCGGCCGACGCACGTACGCTGCGCGTCGACGGCCCGGGGTGGTCGATGGTGGCTCGGACCGACGACATCGCGCTGTTCCTGCTGGACGAGGAGCCGGGCACGGTCATTCCCGTCGGCCGTGGTGCCTCACTGCCCGGCCTGCTCATGGCCCTGGACGGGTTGGCCGCCCAGGCCGTGTGACGTACTGGGCGGTCCTGTGACGTCCTGGGTCAGCGGCCGATTTCCTTGCGGTTGATCCTGCGGAGCCTGCGCCGCTGGGACGGGTCCAGCAGCAGATAGCCCGCCACGGGGACACCGATCACGACCAGCAGCGCCCACCAGAATCCGATCAGGGGCCACAGGATGGCTGCCGCGAGGACACCCCCGATAGCGACCTTCGCACCATTCGACATGGTCCACGCCTCCTTCGCGGCCGACGCCGCTCCTGTTGTGAGAACGCCTCCGCGCTCCCTTACGTTCCCCGGCTCCCGCGCTACCGCAGCGGCTCACCCACGTCGTGCATGTGTGCCAGCGCCTGGCGATAGGACTCGATCAGTCCGGTCTCCGTGTACGGCATGCCGATGCCGGAGCAGTGCGCCCTGACCAGGGGCTGGGCGAGCCGCAGGTGGGGACGGGGCATGCTCGGGAAGAGGTGGTGCTCTATCTGGTAGTTCAGCCCGCCGAGGAACCAGTCGGTCAGGACGCCGCCCCGCACGTTGCGCGAGGTCAGAACCTGGCGCTGGAGGTGTCCCCAGCGCTCGCCGTCGGGGTCGGGCATCTCCATCCCCTTGTGGTTGGGGGCGAAGGCCAGGCCCAGGTGGAGACCGAACAGTGCGTGCAGCACGAGGGCGAAGACGATGGCCTTGCCCGGGGACAGCGTGCTGAACAGCAGCGTCGCGTAGAGGGCGAAGTGCGCGGTGAGCAGCAGCGCCGAGACGGCCCGCTCCCGGAGGGGCTGCCGGCGGAGGAACTGGAATCCGTAGATCTTCAGCGCGATGCCTTCGAGCAGCAGCATCGGGAAGAACAGCCGGGCCTGGTTCCTGGTCAGCCAACGGGCGAAGCCCTCCCGCTGCTCCGCCTGCTTCTGGGTCCAGACCAGGGCGCCGACGCCGACATCGGGGTCCTTGTCGACGTGGTTGGGGTTGGCGTGGTGGCGTACGTGCTTGTCGTTCCACCACGCCTCGTTCATGCCGAGGAGCAGATTGGCGTGGACGAGAGCGATCAGCCTGCCCGTCCTGCGGTCCGCGGATATCTGCGCATGCCCCGCGTCATGGGCCACGAAGGCCGTACGGGTCCACAGGACGGCCAGCGGAAGGGTGAGGAGCAGGCTCCACCAGGTGTCGCCCAACAGGACGAAGCCGGTGACCACCACTCCCAGGGCCGCGAGATTGGCCGCGATGCCGAGCACATACCGGTCCGTGCGGCGCTCCAGCAGGCCCTGGTCCCTGGCGGCGCGCAACAGCGGCGCGAAGTCGCTCCCGGTCGCCTCGGCGCGTGCGGCGGCACGGCGGTCCGGGCTGCTTTCGTCGGCGGGATCCGCAACAGCGGCTGTCGCCTGGGGCATGGACGTCTCCGGTCTCTGGAACCTTCACGGCGCTGACCTCATCGAACGTACGGACCGAGGGCCGACGGGAGCCATGGCGCCACCACCCTGATCACCCTGGGGCAGACCCCCGTGTCCGGTGGTGGGGCTGGCTGCACCATCGGAACCCGGCCAGCAGAAAGCGTGACGCACGCCACACGAGCAAGCGGCACGCCGCCGAGCAAAGTGGAGTACCCTCGGCGACTCCGCCCACTAGTCAAGTTTGAGGAATCAGCCATTCCTGTGCACAGGCACCCTGCGGCAAAGCCCTCCGAGATCGCCGAACTGTCCCGCTGCTCCGTGGTCTTCGTCCCCGCGGATCCGGCGCGCAACAGCATGATCGCGTTCTGGGATCCGGACGGTAGCACCCCCTGCGACACTCCCGGGGCCGTGTCGGAGCTGACCGTGGTCGAAGCCGACCTGGGGCCCCGTACGGTTTCGGCGCTGTTCCTCCCCGTCCGGGACGCCCTTCCGGTGCTGACCCGGGCACGCGCCGCCGCGCAGGCGTCCCCCGCGACCGCTTTCTGGGGCGCCGGGGCGCTCCTCGCCCTCCAGTTCGTCGCCCGCGGCCTGCTGCTGCCGGGACTGAGCCCCGCCCACCACGACGCCTGGCGGATCGGACCGCTGAGCGCAGAGGATCTCGAACGGGTCCGGGCGCTGGCGGCCTCGATGCCGCCGACCGCGCACGCGACCCCGGTCCCGGACGCGACGGCGAACGACGGCGACGGAGCCGACGCCGAACCGTTGCTGCCCGAACCGGAGTGCCTGCTGCGCGCGTTCCTCGATGCGGTGGCCGACGCGATGCCCCGGACCCCGGCCGCGGGATTCGCCGCCGCCGGTCCCGCGTTCACCGCACCGCGGGCCCAGCGCCTGCCCGAGGCACGGGCCTGGGCGGCCGATGTGGCGGCCGGTCACGACGCGGGCGTACGGCTCTCGTTGCGTATCGAGGTGTCGGGCCTCGCATCGCGGCGGAGCGGCGCGGACGCGGACCACGAGACCGCCCGGGGCGCGGAGGGCTCCGGATCCGGTACGGATGCGGGCGCGCCGTCGTTCCGTGCCGTGCTGCAGATCCACAGCGTCAGCGATCCCTCCCTCGTCGCCGACGCGGCGGAGCTGTGGGCGGGCGGCTCGCGGACCGCAGCCGCGTTCGGGCCGCGGGCCCGGATGGACGCGCTCCTCACGCTGCGGCGGGCCGCCCGGGCCTGGCCCCCGCTCGCGCCGTTGCTCTCCGCCGCGGTGCCGGACTCGGTGGAACCGGCCGACGAGGAGATCGCCGAGCTGCTGGGGTCCGCCTCGCGCGCCCTAACCGCCGCCGGTGTTCAGGTGCACTGGCCCAAGGAGCTGGCCAGGAAGCTCACCGCGCGCGCCGTGATCGGCCCGGACGACCGTGACGCGCCGGACCACGACGGCACGGACCGGGAGGGCGACGGGCAGGGGGCCGGGCCATGGGGGCGTACGGCCGCGGACGCGCCCTCGTTCCTCTCCGCCGACGCACTGCTGTCGTTCGACTGGCGGTTCGCCCTGGGCGACCGGAAGCTGACCCGCGAGGAGGTGGACCGGCTCGCCGAGTCGTCCAGACCCATCGTGCGGCTGCGCGACCAGTGGGTGCTCATCGACCCCGACGAGGCGCGCCGCGCGCGGGAGACCCAGGACCGCAAGGTCACCCCGATCGACGCGCTGGGCGCGGTGCTGACCGGTTCGACGGAGGTGGACGGCCGGCGTGTCGAGGTGGCGGCGACCGGCTGGCTCCAGCAGGTACGGGACCGGCTGGCCGATCCGGAATCCGCCGCCCAGCAGTCGATCGGGCAGCCCGAGGCGCTCACCGCGACCTTGCGCGACTACCAGGTGCGCGGGCTGAACTGGCTGAACACCATGACCTCGCTGGGCCTCGGCGGCTGTCTCGCCGACGACATGGGCCTTGGCAAGACGATCACGCTCATCGCCCTGCATCTGCACCGGCAGACCGACCGTGACGCCGCCGGGCCGACGCTGGTGGTGTGTCCGACGTCGCTGATGGGCAACTGGCAGCGGGAGATCGAGAAGTTCGCCCCGGGCACCCCCGTCCGCCGTTTCCACGGGGCGTCGCGCTCCCTGGAGGGCCTGGTGGACGGCGAGTTCGTGCTGACGACGTACGGCACGATGCGCCTCGACGCGCCCCGGCTCGCCGCCGTGTCCTGGGGCATGGTCGTCATCGACGAGGCGCAGCACGTCAAGAACCCGCACTCGGCGACGGCCAAGCAGCTGCGGACGATCGGCGCCCGGGCCCGGGTCGCGCTCACCGGCACTCCCGTGGAGAACAACCTTTCCGAGCTGTGGGCGATCCTGGACTGGACGACGCCCGGTCTGCTCGGCCGGCTCGGCACCTTCCGTACCCGGTACGCCGCCGCGGTCGAGGGCGGCAACGATCCGGCCGCCGCGGAGCGACTCGCCGCGCTGGTCCGGCCGTTCCTGCTGCGCCGCCGGAAGTCCGACCCGGGCATCGCCCCCGAGCTGCCGCCGAAGACCGAGACCGACCGGGCCGTGTCGCTGACGCCGGAACAGACCGGTCTGTACGAGGCGGTGGTCCGCGAGACCCTGGCGGAGATCTCCGCCGCCGACGGTTTCGAGCGGCGGGGGCTCGTGATGAAGCTGCTGACGTCGCTCAAGCAGATCTGCAATCACCCGGCGCAGTTCCTCAAGGAGGAGCAGCCGCGGATCGCGGACCGGTCGGGGAAGGTCGAGCTGCTGGACGAACTCCTGGACACCATCCTGGCCGAGCGGGGCTCGGTGCTGGTCTTCACGCAGTACGTGCAGATGGCCCGGCTGCTGGAGGAGCACCTGGCGGCGCGCGGGGTGGACACGCAGTTCCTGCACGGTGGTACGCCGGTGGCCCGGCGGGAGGAGATGGTGGCCCGGTTCCAGGCGGGCGAGGCGCCGGTGTTCCTGCTGTCCCTCAAGGCGGCGGGGACCGGGCTCAACCTCACCCGTGCCGGTCATGTCGTGCACTTCGACCGCTGGTGGAATCCGGCCGTCGAGGCGCAGGCGACGGACCGGGCGTACCGGATCGGCCAGACGCAGCCGGTGCAGGTCCACCGGCTGATCGCCGAGGGCACGATCGAGGACCGGATCGCCGACATGCTCGCCCGCAAGCAGGGCCTCGCGGACGCGGTGCTCGGCTCGGGCGAGGCTGCACTGACCGAACTGACCGATGCGGAACTGGCCGATCTGGTCGAGCTGCGAGGGGGCGCACGATGAGCGACGACTACGGATACGACGACGAGGACGACTCCCCCTACGGGACGGAGTACGGGGTGGACGGCTCGGGCGGGGACGACGGGGCCGGTGCGTCGCGGGACGGCGTGCGCGGCCCCGAGGTGACGTTCGCGGCGCTTCCCCCCGCGCAGGGCCGGGGTTTCGCCACGTCCTGGTGGGGCCGGGCGTGGCTCCAGGCCCTGGAGGACACGGCGCTGGACGGGCAGCAGCTGAAGCAGGGCCGCCAACTGGCCCGGAAGGGCGGGGTCGGGGCGGTCTCCGTCCGGCCGGGGCGGATCACGGCGATGGTGCGGGACCGCGACGGCACTGCCCACCGCAGCGACGTCCTGCTCCAGCAGCTCGGCGCGGGCGCCTGGGACCGGTTCCTGGACATGGCCGTGGACCGGGCGGGGCACATCGCGGCGCTGCTGGACCGGGAGATGCCGCCGCATCTGGTGGAGGACGCGGCGGGCGCCGGGGTCGAGCTGCTGCCGGGCATCGGGGACCTGGAGCCGGAGTGCACCTGCGGGGCCTGGGACCACTGCCCGCATTCGGGCGCCCTCTGCTACCAGGTGGCGCGGCTGCTGGACGAGGACCCGTTCGTCCTGCTGCTGATGCGGGGGCGCGAGGAGCGGCGCCTGCTGGACGAGCTCCAGGTGCGCAGCGCCGCCCGTGCGGTCCGGCCGGGAGACGGAGGGGAGGGCGAGGACACCGGCGACGCGGAGCAGGAGGTTCGCGGGGTCCCGGCCGGGGAAGCGTTCGCGGCGGCCGGGATCCTTCCGCCGCTCCCCGCTCCCCCGTCGGCCCCCGACACGCCGGGGCTCGGGCCGTCGCTGGACACGGAGACCCCTCCCGCGCCCGGCATCGACCCGACGGCGCTGGAGGTGCTGGCGGCCGACAGCGCGGTGCGGGCCCATCGGATGCTGCTGGACGCACTGGCCCCGGGGCACGAGGAGCAGCCGCTCCCGGTGGAGCTGACGCCGCAGCAGGACGCCGTAAGGCTGGCCGCGGACGCCCGGCCGGATGCGCGGATCGGGGCCCGGCTCGCCGCGGGGTCCGGACGGCCGCCCGCGGACCTGGACGCGGCGGTACGCGCCTGGCGGTACGGCGGGGTCGCGGCACTCGCCGTGCTCGACGAGGAGTGGGCGCCGTACCCGGAGGACCTGGGGCGGGCTCGCGCCCGGCTCGGCGAGGCGTGGGAAGCCGGTGAGCGGCCGGCCCTGCGGGCGAACGGCCGGGCACGCTGGACCGTGGCGGGCGCCGACCTCCAGCTCCGGCTCGACCGGGGCGGGCGGTGGTGGCCCTACCGCAAGGAGCGCGGACGGTGGGTGCCCGCCGGACCGGCCGACGACGATCCGGCGGGGGCGCTGGCGGGTGCCGAGGACGGAGCGGCGGACGGGACGAGCGGGGTGGGCGTGGCGGTCTGACACGGCCGGGTCCCGGAGGGCCGGGTCCCTCCGGGACCCGGGGAATGCTTCGGCGCTGTCCGGACGGGCGGGAGCCGCACGCGCGCGTCCGGACACCACGGATGTGCAAACGCGGGGAGAGGCGGGGCGCGCGGGAGCCGCTCGCGCGTCCGGACACCCCTGAGGGGAACCGGACATCCGATGCGCTCGTCATGTGCTGCGACGGGGGTGATCGACCAACCGGGGCCCCGGCGAGTCCAGCCCAGTCCCAGGAGCGCTGTTGCACCGCAGAAGGTTCATCCGGTACGCCGCTACGACGATGGGTGCGGCGGCCGTCCTGCCGTCGTCGGTCCGGGCCGTGGCCGCGCCCAAGGGCCCCACCGACTACGCGACGGCCATGTGGGTCCCGGCCGCCCCGACGAACTACACCGTCCCCTCCCGCCCTGCCGAGCGCCGGATCGACCGTGTCGTCATCCATGTCGCCCAGCAGTTGTTCACGCCGACCGCCGGCATCTTCCGCACCCCCTCCAAGCAGGTGTCGGCCCACTACGTGGTTCGGTCGGGAGACGGCCATGTCGCCCAGTGCGTACGGGAGAAGGACATCGCCTGGCACGCGGGCAACTGGAGCTGGAACACCCGGAGCATCGGTATCGAGCACGAAGGGTGGGTGGACCGCCCGGAGTTCTTCACGGACGTCATGTACCAGCGGTCCGCCGGGCTCACCGCCGACATCTGCGACCGCCACGGCATCCCCAAGGACCGGGAGCACATCGTCGGCCACCACGAGGTGCCGGACAGCGACCACACCGATCCGGGCGTCCACTGGGACTGGGAGCGCTACCTCCGGCTCGTCCGCGACGCCGCCGTGAGTCCTCTCCCCCGTCACCCGTGGTGATGACTCTCCGCACCGAGGTTGTCGCGGAGGCCGACGGCGACGACGATGGGAAAGCACGACAGCCCTGGACGGGAGGGTGAGTTGACGGATCCCTGGGTGGCCCTGGCGGCCGATGCTGATCCCGGTGAACGGAGCGGCCTGCTGCGCCGCGCCCACGATGTGTTCACCTCGGCGGGCCGGCTGGAGCAGCCGGTGCGCGCGGTGGTCGGTGCGTCCTGGCGGCGCTCGGCGCGGGCGAGGGTCAGCCCGGACGAGGCCCCCGTCGTGGAGCTCGGCCCGGACGAACTGGGGCCTTACCGGGCGGCGCACCCCTTGGCCCGGGTGATGCCCGTGATCCGTGAACTGATGAGTGCCTACGCCACGGACGGGGAACACCTGCTGGCCGTGTGCGACGCCCACGGCCGCCTCCTGTGGGTCGAGGGCCACACGGCGGCACGGCGGGCGGCCGGAGCGATGAACTTCGTGGAGGGCGCCCGCTGGGCCGAGTCCGTGGCGGGGACGAACGCGCCGGGGACGGCCATCGCGGTGGACCGCCCGGTCCAGGTCTTCGCGGCCGAGCACTTCCTGCGGCCGGTCCAGCAGTGGACCTGCGCGGCGGCACCGCTGCACGATCCCCGTACGGGCCGGGTGCTGGGGGCCGTGGACATCACGGGCGGGGACCGGCTCGCCCATCCGCACAGTCTGGCCTTCGTCCAGGCGGTGGCCCGGGCCGCCGAGTCGCACCTCGCGCTGCTGGCACCGCCGGCCGGGCCCGACGTCGACGCGGTGCGACTGAGCGCGCTGGGCCGGGACGAGGCGCTGTTGGTGGCGCGCGGGCGACGGCTGCGGCTCAGTCGGCGGCACAGCGAGATCTTGGTCGCCCTGGCCCGTCGGCCGGAGGGCCTGAGCGGGGACGAGCTCCTGGTCGAACTGTACGAGGACGAGTCGGTGACTCCGGTGACGCTGCGGGCGGAACTCTCCCGGCTCCGGCGGCTGCTGGGACCCGATCTGCTGGACTCACGCCCGTACCGGCTGGCCGTCCCGGTGGACGCCGATTTCGACACGGTGACGCGCCGGCTGGGTTCGGGCGCGGTGGCGGCGGCGCTCGACGCGTACGCGGGCCCGCTGCTGCCGGGTTCCGGGGCCCCCGCGGTCGTACGGCTGCGGCGGCGGATCGAGGAGCAGTTGCGGGCCGCGCTGATCGCCCGGGGTGATCCGGAGCTGCTCGCCGACTGGGCGTACAGCCCGTGGGGCGAGGAGGACCTGCCGGTCTGGCGCGCGCTGGCCGGGGCGGTCCCGGCGAGCCAGCGGCCGGCGTTGCAGGCCCGGGTACGGGGGCTCGACGCCGAGCAGCGCGGCTGACGGCCGCCCGACGTCGCAACGCGCTTGCAACGTCCCCGTCCCTAGCCTCGCGCCGAGGGCCGTCCAACGGCGGGCGGCACCGGATCCGGGAGGCCACAGAGATGACCCGTTACGCTGCGCCGGGCACGGAGGGCGCGATCGTCACGTACGCGTCCCGCTACGACCACTGGATCGGCGGGGAGTACGTGCCGCCGGCCCGGGGTCAGTACTTCGAGAACCCGAGCCCCGTCAACGGCCGCCCGTTCACCGAGATCGCGCGCGGCACGTCCGAGGACGTCGAACGGGCCCTGGACGCGGCCCATGCGGCGGCTCCGGGCTGGGGCGCCGCATCCGCCGGGGACCGGGCGTCGGTGCTGAACAGGATCGCCGACCGGATGGAGGCCCACCTGGAGGAGCTGGCGGTCGCCGAGAGCTGGGAGAACGGCAAACCCGTACGGGAGACCCTGGCGGCGGACATCCCGCTCGCCATCGACCACTTCCGCTATTTCGCGGGAGCGCTGCGCGCCCAGGAGGGTTCGCTCAGCGAGATCGACGACGACACCGTCGCGTACCACTTCCACGAACCGCTGGGCGTGGTCGGACAGATCATCCCGTGGAACTTCCCCATCCTGATGGCCACCTGGAAGCTCGCCCCGGCGCTCGCCGCGGGCAACGCGGTGGTCCTCAAGCCGGCCGAGCAGACGCCCGCCTCGATCCACTACTGGCTGAGCCTGGTGGCGGATCTGCTGCCGCCGGGCGTCGTCAACATCGTCAACGGCTTCGGCGCGGAGGCCGGCAAGCCGCTCGCCTCCAGCCCGCGCGTCGCGAAGATCTCCTTCACGGGGGAGACGACGACGGGGCGGCTGATCATGCAGTACGCCTCCGAGAACATCAAGCCGGTGACGCTGGAGCTGGGCGGCAAGTCACCGAACATCTTCTTCGACGACGTCTCGCGCGCCGACGACGACTTCCTCGACAAGGCCCTCGAAGGGTTCACGATGTTCGCCCTCAACCAGGGTGAGGTGTGTACGTGCCCGTCGCGCGCTCTCATCCAGCGCGGCCACTACGGCGCGTTCCTGGAGGCGGCCGTCGCCCGCACGGAACAGATCGTGCCGGGCCACCCGCTGGACACCGACACGATGATCGGCGCCCAGGCCTCCAACGACCAGCTGCAGAAGATCCTTTCGTACCTGGACATCGGCCAGCAGGAGGGGGCGAAGATCCTGACGGGCGGTCAGCGCGTCGAGCACGGCGGAGATCTGGAGGGCGGCTACTACGTCCAGCCGACGGTCTTCGAGGGCGACAACCGGATGAGGGTCTTCCAGGAGGAGATCTTCGGCCCGGTCGTGGCCGTGACGTCCTTCACCGACTTCGACGACGCCATCAGCACGGCGAACGACACCCTGTACGGGCTGGGCGCCGGAGTCTGGACCCGCGACGTGAACACGGCCTACCGGGCGGGGCGCGGGATCAAGGCGGGCCGGGTCTGGACGAACTGCTACCACGCGTACCCGGCGCACGCGGCGTTCGGAGGCTACAAGCAGTCGGGCATCGGCAGGGAGAACCACAAGATGATGCTGGAGCACTACCAGCAGACGAAGAATCTGCTGGTGAGCTACTCGCCGAAGAAGCTCGGGTTCTTCTAGGGGCACGAAAGAAGGCGCCTGACCTGGGGTTTTCCCCGGGTCAGGCGCCTTCTTGGAGTGCGCGTCCCCTCCCATCGGGGATGCGTCGGAATACCCCGTTCTTCCATTTCATCCCACCGGCATCCCAGTCCTGACCAGCAGTTCCGGGCCATACACGGGCCAGATTGCGGCTCAGCCCTTGGGGCTACTGTCTTCGCTGCGCTGGCTCCACTCCTGCATCGACTCCTCGATGAGCCGGTTTGAGTGCTCCTGAAGACCGTCAAGGAACTTGGCGTAGTACTGGAAGAGCACTTGGATGCTCTGGCCGGCCCGGCGCGCGCATTCGGCAGGATCCACGCCGGAGTGCAGCCAGAACGAGATCCCGGCGTGCCGGAGGTCATAGGGCCTCTTGGCTAGCAGCGTCGGCTGTTCATTGGCAGTCAGGACCTTCTTACGGGCCCGCTCCCACGTCTTGCCGTAGGCCGCTGCATCAACGTAGCCTCCGGCCGCATTGCGAAACACTCGGCCATCGGGCGCCACGCCGAAGCGATCGACGTGTTTTCGCAGTGTGTGCACGAACGATGGCGGTATCGGCACGGGACGTGTGGCCTTGACGGCTCGCCGCTTCAAGGAGTGCACTTCATGGACCGCGCCATCGTCCGTCCACTCCTTGCCGGCCGTGACTACCCCTCCGCTCAGGTTGAGCATGCCCCAGCCGCTCTTCGGCAGATGGCACTGTGAGATCTGCAAGTGGATGACCTCCGCCGGACGCATGGCCGCGTAGTACATGCAGCCGAAAAACGCCTCAAGGTGCGGGCCGCGGCCCTGTTGGCTGCCCACAGCGGTCAGCAGGCGAGCAACCTGGGTCGGGTTCGGCACGCAGGCCGGGTCCACTTCCTCGCTCACCCCAGGGGCCTGCCACTTGACCCTTGCAAGCGGATTCTCCGCGAAGTATCCTTTGTCGACGGCAGTTCCGAGGACCTCGCTGAAGGCCGATCGTTTCCGCAGGGCGGTCTTCGCCGCGGCGGACTCTCCGTCGATCTTCCGGCCGAGCGCATCCAATGCCCTGCGCACCACGTCTGGTTCCATCAGCTCACTGACGGGCAGGGAGTGCCGCTGCATCCAGTCGAGGGCATGCTGCCATTCGGCGGACGGCTCACTCTCCCAGGCGCGCTTGTTGAACGCCCAGGAATACAGCGCGCGCCGCAGAACCCTCGGCTCCGAGTAGCGCGCTTCGCGCCTCACCAGCGCGGGCGTGATGGTGGCAAGTGCATCAGCGATGGTACGACGGGTGTTGCCAGGCGTTCGGTCCCATCGCTCATCGATGTAGGCATGAGCCAGGTCGTACCAGGTGGTCCGCTGCCGAATGGCGCGGATCTCGGAGGCCGGCAGACCAGTCTGCTCGTCGAACGCCTCACCGTCGCGCGCGGCCGTCATGAGCTTCGCTCGTCGGCTCTCAGCCAGTCCCTTGGTGATGAAGGACTCCGACCGCTCGCGGCCGTTGACCGTCCATCGGACCTCGAACGGCTTGCGTCGCTTCAGCCGCTCCCGGATATCCCAGAAGCGGACCTTGTAACTCATCGCCATTCAGGCGTATCCATTTCGCACGCCTGCCACCAGGCGTCAAGGTCGGCACGACGGCAGCGGAGTTCGCCGTTCGGCAGCTTGATCATTCGAGGAGCCTGGTTGCGGGCACGCAGGCGGTAGAACGCCGAGGGACTCATGCGGATCTCCGCCAGGACCTCAGCAAGTTTCAGCGCAGGGGGACGAGGCATTTCTTCCTTTCAGTCACGGACAAGAAGGGCTACACAGGCGCAAATCGCAAGGAAGCGCTGCGCAGTCTCGGGGCAGTGCGTCCGCCGGCTCCGCTGCCAAGCACGGCCGATGCGGACGAACATCAATGGTCGTGAGGATCGCCGGTTTGGCCAACCGGCGATCGTCGGCTATGTTGCCCCCGCTTCGGACGACACTCCGGACCGACTGCCGTCAGGAGGCCAACCGATAGGAACGCAAAGCTGGAGTCGCGCCGTCCGATGCGACCACCAACAGGCCGTCATCCGCTAGCCGATCGAGACTTCGTACAGCGATGCGTTCCGGAATACTGATGGCCCGCGCCACATGCCGTGTCGTGGCACCTGGATGCGTCGCCACATACGCGACAACGGCACGATCGCCGCGATATGCCCTTTGCAGCAGATCCTCACCGAACAGGCCGGCGCGCAAGCGCAGAGGCAGATTCCGCTGGATACGGCAAGGTAGTCACCCGCCATGTGGCCAGTCCAAGCGTTCAATCCCCCCAGGACGAATAGGGCCGGCGAAGTGAAACGGGGGGATCGGATAGCAGATCCAGACAGGTGCGCCTCCTCAAGTACGGACCAGGCCGACACGCGCAATCCCGTACGGTTGCGTATAAGAGCTGTTCGTCACTCTGCGGTGTAACCCAACCGCCTGGCCTGGTGTTTTCCGGGACGTTGTACGTTGACATGACCCCGGCGCAGCTATCCAGTCTTTTGGAGTTCTTTCTCGTCTGCCGTGAGCGAATCCCCCGTGAGCCGCCAAGGAGACGCCGGTCTTAGCGTTGCCGAGGCGGAGAAAAAACCGTAGGCGCCCTCAACCCATCGCATACTTTTCGGTGGCCGACGGTTGAGGGCTTCCCCTGGTTTACACCAGGCAGATCCTTCAGAAGCGCAGGGCCGGCGTCTACAGGACGCCAACCCACCGCCACGGCCGTGGGCCGCATCGTCCGCGCAGGCAGTTCACGTGGTACTGGGCCTAACCTCGATCTTTCGTGACGGTCCGTCGGTTCTGCTGGCGATCCGTTTCGGTGTTCGGGCTGGTCGTAGGCATGCTCGTATCCCGGCTGTCGCGTCGGGTGGGCGCCGGGTTCCACGGCTCCGGGCGGTGTGCTGCTGGTCGTAGGGGCGGGAAGGTACTGCTCAGCCTGAGTTCGGGAAGGTTTGGAGTCGTTCCAGTGCGTCGGTGATCACGTCGGTCCAGGGCCAGTGGCGTGCGAACCTCAGGCGTCTGCGGCGGGTGGTCGTAATGATCTGGGCGGCGGCGCTGAAGAGGCGGAGCCTCAGGCGGCGGGGCTCCCACCTGCGGGCTTTTCCGGTCAGGGCGAGCATCGGCATCCAGGCGAGCAGGTCGAGGGCGAGCTGGACGATCTCCAGCCAGATCTGGTTCTGCGCGGTGTCCTGCAGGGGGAGGTTGCGCAGGCCGGCGGCCCGCGCGCTTCGGATGCGGTCCTCGGCGCGGGCCCGCTGGCGGTGACGCAGCTCCAAGGACGCGGTCCGGACATCCACGGTGTTCGTGGCGAAGCAGGTCAGCCGCAGGCCGTCGGCATCGGCTATGCGCAACTGAGTGCCGGGGTGCGGTCGTTCCTTGCGGACAATCAACCGCATCCCCTTCGGCCAGCTCTTGAGGCAGTCTCCGTCGACCTCAGCGACCCAGGCGCCGTCGCGGACCTCGCCGTCCGGTTCGACAGCCGGCGTCCAGGCCGACGGCGGCACCTTCAAGACGGCCTGGTGGATGGCGTCGGTGAGGGTCATGCCGACCGAGTACGACAGCCACCGGCCACGCTGGGCGAGCCAGGCCACGAACTCATGCGTGCCACCGCCGGAATCGGTACGGATCAGCGTCTGCCGTCCGCGCCGGTAAGTCTTCGGCAGCTGGGCCAACGCCAGCTGAGCGGTGTGGATGTGATCGCTCGCAGTGTTCGAGCCTGCGTTGCCCGGCCGCAGCCGCCCCGCCACCGGCTCACCGGAGCCACCTGGGCCGTGGCCATGAGCGGGTGGTGGCCGAAGGTCTTCTTCCAGGTCGCGGTCGCGTCCTGTTTCTCGGAGTGCGCGAGGACCAGGACGCCGTCGAGGTCCACGATCACCTGCCCGCCCACGTCCGGCGCCACCTCGCCGGCCAACTTCCACACCCGGTCGCGGACTTCGGCGCGGGCCGCGCGGATCGCCGTCAGCGTTCGCCTGCCGCCCGAGGCGAGTGTGTCGATCAGACGGGAAACTGTCGGGTCGGAGGCCACCGACCCGAACACACCCGGCTCGGCCCGCAGCATGGCGACGTCGGCCAGACAGTCCCCGCCGAGTGCAACCGTGAGTGCCACGTCGAGGAGGATCTTGCCGGGGTCGTGCACGGCCCGCGGCTTGCGCCAGGGCGCCAACCCCGCCGATATCGCCGAGTCCAGACCGGACTTACGGATCGTCTCGACCAGCAGCACGGCGCCGGCCTGCGAGACCACACCGCGGCCACCCTTCTCAACACGGACACGCGGGTAGAACCCGATACGCTTCTTCACCTGGTAAGTGCCTCCGGATGGTGCGAAAACAAGGACCTCGACAATCCTCATTCTCGCTGGTCAGAGGCACTTTCCGTTGTTCTGATCACCTGCCGGACAGCCCGCTTCATGAAAGCGCGAGGCTAAGCTTGACTCTGTCGGGGATCTTGAAATTCCTCGGTGCGGCAGCGTGATCAACGGGCACGCTCGGGTAGTTCCGCCGACCGATACAGCTGTCGAGGTGCCCGTTGTCCCTTCGCCCCCGTTCTGGTGAGCAAGTCCCTTCTCTGACCGCGCAGATCGCGCGGGCGAGCAATCCGGGCGGTACGACGGCGATATGGGTACGCGACCGCCTCGATGGGTTGTGGTGCGACGAGGACTTCGCCGACTTGTACCCGAGGGACGGGCGGCCGGGTCTCTCGCCCGCTCAGCTGGCCACCGTCTGTGTGCTGCAGTTCCTGCTCGGCCTGTCGGACCGGCAGGCTGCCGAGGCAGTCCGCTGTCGCATCGACTTCAAGTACGCCATGGCGATGGAACTGGACGATCCCGGGTTTCATCACAGCGTGCTGGCCGACTTCCGCGACCGTCTCGCCGAAGGCGACCGCGCTGACCGCCTCCTCGACCTCGTGCTGGCCCGTCTCAAGGAGGCCGGCCTGGTGCGCGAGCGCACCACGCAGCACACCGACTCCACCCACGTCCTGGCCGCGGTGCGTGACCTGACCCGCCTGGAGCTGGTAACCGAGGCGGTCCGCGCCGCACTCGAAGAAGTCGCCGGTATGTCCCCTCACCTGCTGGACGAGCTGGTCGATGAGGAGTGGGGGCTGCGCTACGGCCGGCCGGTCCGCCTGGGGAAGAACCCCACCAAGCCCATGACCAGGATTCTTGCCACCGGAAACGACGCCGTCCGGCTTCTGGAACACCTCTACCGGCACGGAGCGGACCGCATGTCCGGTCCTCGTATCCAGGCATTGCGGCAGATCATGGTGCAGAACTATCACCGTGATGCCGCGGGACACTTGCGCTGGCGCACCGCCGAGAAGGAAGGCGGGGCGGGTCTGCCGCCGTCGTCGCGGGCGATCGTCTCGCCCTACGACACCTCGGCTCGCTACGCGAGGCACGGACACATCATCAGCTGGAAGGGGTTCGCCGCTCATCTGACCGAGACCTGTGGCCCCGACGGCCCCAACGTGATCACGGATGTCGCCACCACCGCGGCCACCACCCACGACAGCCAGGTCCTGCCCGCCATCCACACCCGTCTGGCGCGGCGCGGGCTGCTGCCCGCCGAGCACCTGGTCGACGCCGGCTACACCTCCCTGCCCCACCTGGAACAAGCCACCCGTGAACACCGGGTCACCGTCTCCGGACCGCTGCGGAGCAACCCAACCCGCCAACACCGGCAGAACCAGGGCTTCGCCCGGGACGACTTCCACATCGACTACGACCGTCAGCAGGTCACGTGTCCCCAGGGCCAGGTCAGTGCGGGCTGGCACGGCCCTTACCCGACCTCGTCACCCACCGCGGCCCCGCTGATCGTGGCCAGGTTCACCAAGAGTCAGTGCCGTCCCTGCCCGGCCCGCACTCAGTGCACCTCCACCGCGGACAGTGCCCGAACCGTGGGCTTTCCCTCGCAAGAACTCCATGACCTGCAACTTCGCGTCCGAGCGGAGCAACAGACGCCCGAGTGGAAGACCCGCTATGCGGTCCGCTCCGGAGTGGAGGGCACGGTCAACGAGTTCGCCCACGGACACGGAATGCGGCGCTGCCGCTACCGAGGACAGGGAAAGGCCCACATCCAGCACGTTCTGACGGCCATTGCCGTCAACATCGAGCGCCTCAGCGGACTGCCACCGGCCGAAGAAACACCCACGTCCCGCCGACCGACTGCCTTCCAGCACTACCTCGACCAGCGCGAGATACCCCGGCCGAAGTCCTGGCGAACCCTGGGAACCTGACCGGGACCTTCAAGATCCCCGACAGAGTCAAGCTTAGAGGATGTTCCAGGGGAGTTGCGTGTCCCCCCTCTTGAGCCCGTCGAATCGCCGCCGAATCTCGCTCAAGGACTCAGGAGCATGTCGAACTTTTCGTGCGTTGGTGGTGATCATGCGTAGCTCCCGAACATCACGCAAAACCGAGTAGCTGGCGCATTTCGTTACGTCCCACCCGTAGGTGCTCGCGAAGGCTTGGTAGTGAGCTTGGCCATAGCCGAACCGCCGACAATGGACTTCGACCGTGACGAGGTCCCATTCCGGCTGGCCATGGGCGACCGTGTCCCAGTCGCACAGCACCGCAGATCCGTCGGTGGTGTGCAACGCGTTTCGGTGCTGTGGGTCGCCCTGTATCAGTCCGGGGGGAAGGGCGAAGTCGACGCCCCACAATGCCCCCTCGAGGCGGTCTGCCTCCTCCTCCATATATCGGATGGCTGCGGCAGGGAGACATGTGATCGCGGTCAGTGAACGGCGGATCGCACGGATGTTGTCGTGCCCCGCAAGGGCCATCGGGGGTGGAGACAGCGAGTGGAGAGCCTTGAGGGGACCGGCAAGCTGCCCGGCTGCCACCGGGTGCTCGGGTTGCGGCAGGTAGGTCCAGAAGGTGACAGAGTGCCCATCGACGATCAGCGGCTGATCGCAAGGGTGCAGCGGGGCGGTAGGAAAACCTGCCTCGATGAGCCATCGTACGAAGGTAACTGTGCGGGCAACGCTCTCGACGTCCGTTCCCTTTCGAGCGATCTTGGCCACCACCTGCTCCTTCTCCAGGAGGAGAACCGCGTTGGTGTGACCGCGCAGTAGACGCACATCACGGCAGTCGAGGCCGACTTTCGCGCAGGCCCGTTCTAGTACCTGGTACATCTCGAACTCGTCGAACCCACCCGGGGCTGGCGTGATTGTCATGTCGCACAGGCTTACCGACACGGGCCCGTCCTGTCACATCCGGCCTGGCGGAAGGTCGATGATCTCAAGAAGCTCGCGCGCCGCCCGGCCCGTCCGTATAACCGACGGAAGGACCTGTACAACCTCGCGGGCTCTTTCTTCAACGATCGGTGTGCGGTGGGCGGGGTCCATCCGGAGGAATGTGGCGCCGGCCAGCTGGCACGCCTCGTCAGGGCTTCGGTCCCGCGCGTAGCAGATGGCTGCTTCAAGCCGTAGGAGGGCAGGATCGATCCCTGTCTTGTCCTGGTAGAGGGCGAGCGCCTGCTCCTGGACTTGGCGGGCCTCGCGCGTGTGCCCGAGGGCGGTCAGCGTCCCGCTCTTGTAGAGCAGGTAGCGGCGCTCCGGAAAGGCGAAGGCATCGTCCGCCGAGTCTCCGCCGAACTGTTCGAACACCTTCGTCGCGTAGCGCAGTGCGGCCTGGGCCTCGGCCTCGGCGCCAAGCTTGGCCAGGGCCCGTGCCTCTGCTGCTGCCGAGAAGGCGTGAGTGGCGCTGGTTCGTGCTCTGCTGCTGATCACCCTGGCCTCCCGGCACAGATCCACCGCCTGGGGAATCGGACCGTAGTAGAAGGGCAGCATCGCGGCCTGAGCCCTGACGCGAGCTCGAAGCTCCGAGTTTCCGCCGTCGTCCGCAGCGGTACGCGCTGTGGCGTACCAAGATCGTGACCGCGTGAGGTCGCCAAGCTTCATGAGCGCGTCGGCAGTCAGCGTGGAGAGCATCGCAGTCAGCTCCGAGAGCCGAACTTGGACGGCGGCTGGCTGTCGGCATGCGGCCAGCTCGTCGACCTCGGCAAGGAGGTCCAGAAGGCGGGTGAGCATCAGGGCCGGCGGGGTGGAGATGTACTCCTGGCTGGCCCAAAGAACCATCTCGTCGATGTGGTCCAGCTGGCTGGAGTTGACCGTCGCGGAGGCCAGGGTACGGTCCACCGCACGCCGCGCGGCGTCGACCCTATGCGAGAGGTGCTCGGCAGCCGTCAGGATTCCTTCGCCGATGGCGGACATGGGGGTAATTGCGGCGGGTTGCCCATGCCGGGACTCTGCCCGGAGGACGATGCCTGCGACGGCCTCGGTGTCTTCCAGGCCCAGCCCCCCGGGCGAACAACCGTAGAAGGCGGCGAGCACGAGCACGGTGGAGCGAAGCGGTTGATGCCCTCCCGTTTCCCAGAGCCGCAGCTGTTCCACGGTGACCCGGGGACCCCTGTCCAGGTCAGAGACGAACTCGCGGATCTGCTCCGCCGCCTCTATCAGGGTAAGGCCCTTGGCCAGACGCTGTGCGCGCAGCAAGGAGACGGAGCAGTGCGCCTGAATCTTGCGGGCGATCTCGTCGGTTGAGTGTCCGCCCTCGGCAGCGCTCGCCCGTAACCGCTTTGCGCAGGACGGACGATGAGGTCCGGGGCCACGTCGCATGGAGTTGATTCCTTTCAAACTCACCGACCAGCGTACTTACATGCTGCCCGCTCTCCGTCAAGAAGGCGCGGCTCCGTCAAGTACGGCCCTGGAATACGTGAAGCGTCACGCAAAACAGTCACGTTTACGTGAACCGTCACGGTTGCCGCTCCTAGTGCACGGGGGCAACTCTTGCCTTCCTCGGGCTTCCCGAGACCACAAGCGGCTCGCCGGCCACGACACCTGACGGTCTTGGCTCGTGAGCCTGCGGGTGCCGCCACGCTCCTGACATCGGCCGGCCGCACCCGCCATCCAGGATTGGGGGTGCGCTCAATGACGTCGACTCGGAAGACCGGACAGTTCCGCGCTGTCCTGGCGCACGGTGTCGAGGTGGAACTGGCTACGATCCATCTCGCGAGCTCGGGACAGGCCGTGCCCCAGTCGCGGCAGTTCCTTCAGGAAGAGCTCTTGGGTTGGGGATTCAGCCGCAAGGACGAGCTGACGGACCGCATCCTACTCGTGGCCAGCGAGCTGGTGACGAACTCCGTGCTTCATGGTCGAACTCGGCCAGCGGAAGAAACCGAGACGCTCGAGCTGTCGCTCTCCGTCCAACCCGGCGCGGCACTCGGCATCCTGGTGACTGACAACTCGCCGAACGTTCCCGCGCCGGTGTTCCGGCCCGACACCGCGGACGGTGGACGCGGTCTCCGGCTCGTCTCCGCGATTGCCGACCACTGGACGGCGGCCCCCGCGACACGTGACGGAGAGGTTGTCGGCAAGGGAGTGTGGGCCTTCTTCCGCTGGCCGGGCGAGGCGGAAGTACCCGCTCGTAAGCGCGAGGTCGCCTCGAGCGGATACACGGCTGTGGAGGCGCGGTGATCGTCGCTATCGGCGGTCAGCCACGTACGTGCAAGTCAGAATTGGGCAGACATCTCGCGATCGTCAGTGGCGGGGCCCTGCTCGACCTCGCCCAACTGCGAACCGTGCTGTTCCCTACGTCCCGCACCATCTCGCACGAACAAGCGGCCTGCTTCTACGAGTGGCTGTTGCAGGCCGCGGTGTGGAATCTCCATCAGCGCCCCACTGCCCCGGTAGTCCTCGATGCTCATTCCCTTACACGGGCGCGCGATGTGCGGGGCGCTCCGGCATCTCGCCGGCGGCATAGGCCACTGCCTTCACATCATCGGTGGGGCTCGCGCCTGGCCTACTGGGATGAGGCGGAAGGTGACCGTGACCACCGCGGGGTCCTGTGGGTCCGCATGTCGCAGGTCCTCTCCAACAGTGGCCGGCCCGTCGGTCCGCCGCGCCGCGACCTGATCCACCTCGACCGGCAGCACGGGCTCATGCTGTACCAGCACTGCGTTGTCGGCGCCTGCCCCGCCCGGCACCCCGACGGACGGCACCTCTACGTCGTTGCCCCCGACGAGCATCTGCCCGACGGACGTGTACGCACCGCCCGGCCACCGGTCCGTTCCGCTCACGCCGCCGACTACGCCCGGACCGTGCCCGGCCACCAGGCCGTGCTCGCCCGTTCCCCCGCTCCGTCCGGCGTGCTCGGCCGGCTCTTCGAGGCGACAGCCACCGGAGACCTCCGTGCCCGCGAGGACGGGGCCGAGCGGTACGTCGCCTACAGCGATCACGACACCCTGCGGTGGACCCTCACCAGCCAGCTCGTCCGCGATCTCAACGACTGCGAGCTGGTCGATGACCTCGACCCCCGCTCAGAGCCGAGCAGGCACGCGCGCCGGCTCCGCCTTGGACCTCCCCTTACACGACGTGAAGGACGACAGCCCGTCATGACCACGCCCCTGCCGGAGCGCACCCTTCTCCCCGGACCGCCGTACGGAAACGTCCGGAACGCCCTGCGCGAACTCCTCGTGATCGAGCGTTCCGCGCCCGGGGCAAGCACAGCTGTGGCGCCGACTCCCGCACAGCTGACCGATCTGGCTGGCCAGTGGGTGAAGGCCGCGCACACATGTGCGGCGGACATGGGGTCGGTGACGCAGCGCGCCCGGTGGCAGACCATGATCACGGCCGTCGAGACGAGGCAGGACGCCCACGCCTCGGCCGGGACCGACGTGCCCGCGCTCTGCACGGCCCTGCGGGATCTCCTTCTCGCCATGCTGGAGTACAGCCGGTTGGAGCCGCCCGTGACCGGGATCAGCGACTACCTGCGCAGCCGGATCGCGGACGGCACCTGCCCGCCCGGCTCCCCGCTGGGGGTGGCGCGTATCGCCGCCGAACTGCGGCTCGCGCCCGTCTCCGCCGTGCGGGTCAAGCTGGCACTCGCGGACCTCGAAGCGGAGGGCGTGGTCGAGTCCACCAGCAATGGCATACGCGTCACCGGCACCCCCGCGGGGCGCATGGAGCGCTCCGTACAGGTGGCGCAGTGGCTGCGCACCCTGATCCGGAAGGGCGTCTACCCACCGGGCTCGGCGCTGCCCCGGGTGGCCGATCTCGCCCGCCCTCTGGTCACCCCGATACCGGTCATCTCCTCGGCCGTGGCCCTCCTGGACGATGAGGGCACCGTGCGCTCCGGGCTGGGCGTCCGGGCCGTCGTCGTACAGGATCCCGGGTTCGCCGTCGCCGCGCCCCTTGACCTCACCACCGTCGACCGGCGCCTGACGCTCGCCGGCTGGGCCGGGAGCGACACCAG
The DNA here is from genome assembly GCA_014649555.1 of Streptomyces globisporus. GTDB lineage: Bacteria > Actinomycetota > Actinomycetes > Streptomycetales > Streptomycetaceae > Streptomyces > Streptomyces globisporus. The sequence goes on from BMTG01000003.1 coordinate 184,693, forward strand.
TCCGCAGCGGGTCCGCGAGACCTGCCGCCGGGCCCGGTCCTGGTGGCACCACCGCATCGCTCCCGCCCCCGGCAGGGTGTCCCATACCCATCGCACGCTGACCAGCATGGCCGCCCGGCTGATCCCGGCCGCCCACGCCCACCACCAGCCCCACCAGGCCGAGGCGACGATGCGCAGGGCCGCCGTCACCGCTCTCACCCCCCAACCCGAAGTTCCGCAGGAGCAGTTGTGGCGCACCGCCTGCCTGGCTGCTGCCGTCCTCGAACTCCAGGAACTGGCCGGGGACGCGGCATGATGACGCCACCGATCGGGCGTCTGCCCGGCCCGCGCCGGCCCGACCTGGCCGCCGAGCTGACCCACTGCCTGGACGTGGCCCGGGAGCACTGGCAGCGCCTCGCCCGCCAGCCCGCGACCGCCTTCCCGGCCGGGCTCGGTCAGGGCCGCCACACCGATTTCCGCAACGCCCAGTTCCTGGGCCGGCTGATCGCCGACTACGGATGGCCCGACCTTCTCCTCGTCGGACAGGACGCGGCCGAAGCCGCGTACCTGATCGCGCTGCACGCCGACCCCCGCCGGGACATCCAGGTCGCCGCGATGCGTGAGATGCACCGGGCCGTACAAAGAGGCACCGCGTCGATGCGGCACTGGGCGCACCTGCACGACCGCCTCCTGTGCGTGGACGGGGCACCACAGGTCTACGGCACGCAGCATCAGCTCGGCCCCGACGGCATCCCGGTCCGCCTGCCCGTACGGAACCCGGAGGAGCTGGACGTCCGCCGGAGGAAGGCAGGGCTCCCTCCGGCGGGCGAGGCCCTGGCCGCTCTGCGGCAGAGGCTCGCCGCCGAACCAGCCAGCCGATCCGCGGCCAGCGACTCGCCCACCGTGAACTTGACTGTCGCAGCATGACGGTGGCCCCAGACGGCCCGTCCCCGTGGCCCCCACTCCTCATACGCAACCTGAAAGGAACTCGATCCTGATGACGCTCACCGTGGTCTGCTGGAACTTAGAGCGCAACGGCAAGGGAGACCCGGCCCTTCGACGGGCCGGCGACGAGATCCTGCGCCGCCTCCAGCCGGACATCGTCCTGCGGCAGGAGATGGGCGACGCTGACGCGAAGGGCCACACGGTCTTCCATGAGCAGTGCCAGGCGCTCGGCATGCGCGGCGTCCTCGGCCCCGGATCATGCACGGCCATCCTCTACAACCCGTCGCGGTTCGACCTCGTGCGCGACTGGTCGGACGGCCGTGGCCCCCACTTCGTCCTCCCGCCCACCGCGATCACCCTCCGCCTGAAGGAGGCCGGGCCCGACGCCTTGCCCTTCAACGTCATCTCTTACCACCTGGCCTACGCCAGCGCCCAGCAGCGCCAACTGGAAGCCGAGTGGCTGACCACCTGGGCCGACAAGGGGTGGAAGGCCCCCGACGGAAGCCATCGCGTACTGCCGGCCATCATCGGCGGCGACAACAACAGCTACCCGGAACCGGGTACGGAGGGCGACCTGCTCCTGCCCGACCTCTCCGCCATCAAGGACCAGCCCCACCGACTCCACCGCTCGCGCCGAGGCTCCGACGGCGTCCGCGTCCCCGACACCGAACCCGACCACACGCTCCGCACCGCGGGCCTCGAAGACGTCGCTCGACACTGGGCCAACTCCGAGGACGGCGAAGCGGGCGCGCTGGCCCGAACCGTCAACGCCACTGAAACCCACGGCCCCGACAGCCGGATCGACCGCGTCTACCTCACCCCCGGTCTCCTGCCCGCCGTGACGGGCGTCGAAGTGCACGAGGTCCCCCTCGACGTCTCCGATCATCACATCCCCGCCATAACCCTGGGCAACAGCACTTTCGCCGACGCGCTGACCAGCTACGCCCCGCCCCTGGCCCGCACCTGACCTTCTGAACTCCGCCGTACGGCCTTGACCGCTGCCGGGCCGTACGGCGGACCCGGGGTTCTCTCAGTACGCAGCGTCCGCGTGGGTCCGCCTCGCAGGACCACGGATTGAGAGAACGGCGCCGCCGCGCCCCGGTCGATTCGGACTTCAGTAGCCCGGATGGACCGGCCCGCTGTTCGTCTGCGCCTCGGCTGAGGGTCCGGGGCGGAGACGAACAGGCCCGCCGCCGAAACAGATGGCGGCCGAACCCGCTGCCCCCCCCTGCCGAGGGGGGGAGCACTGACCGAAAGGGCTGTTGCACCCCATGAAAACCAGCACCGCAGTTCTCGTGGCGGCCGTATCTGTTGCGGCTGTAGGCGTTGCCCAGCTCGTCCAGAGGGACCGGCAGCACAAGCAGGCCAGCGACGCGACGCTGTCGCGCATCCAGATCGAGTGGCTGGCGCGCGCCTCCCAGGATGAGCAGGAGGCCGCGCGTTGGGCGCCCGAGGGGGTCGAGCCCGAGCAGTACCAGCGGATGTTGTCCGGCAACCGGATGCTGTGCCAGCTCAGCCTGCGCTGGAGGCTCGGCGTCGTCACCCGCCGCCAACTGAACCTCTACGCAGACCAGCTGATGATGAACGCCACCTGCCGCGACTACTGGAAGCAGTTCCACTCGTACCGCGAGGCCGAGGCCCAGGGCAAGAAGCGGGACGAGACGTTCAACCAGGCCATCGGCGACGCGTACACCCGAGCCATGAAGCTGGCCGCGTAGCGGAGAAGCCCTCAAACTCCACGGCTGTCCCGGCCCAACGAGCCGGGACAGCCAGAACCTCAACCTCCCTCGCCATGCCCGGTCGCCAGCGCGTCGGAGAGCACCGCCTCTCGGAAACGCCAACGAGTCAATTGGAGTTGCCATCACACGAACCGTCACCAACAGCGACCAGTTTCAGGACCCGACGGCCGACCAGTCGGACGGGTTCGCCCTGAACATTTCCCTACTGGTGGTTCTCGACGCAGCGGAAGCCGGTGTCGTTGTCCTTCATCGACTCGGCGGCTGTGTTGAGCAGCGACGGGGCTGCCCGGGCGATCGAGGACGTGAAGGCCGAGCCCTTCAGGTGGTAACGGCCGTTGCCGGGCTCTTCTGCGGTAGAGCACCACTCCCATACGTTGCCGCACAGGTCGAAGACTCCGAACGGGCTGGCGCCCGACTGGTACCTGGAGACAGGGGTCGTGGCGTCGATCCCGGACTCGGCCGTGTTCGCCTTGGCGGCCGTCGGCTCATTTCCCCAGGGGAAGATGCGTCCCCTCGGTCCGCGGGCGGCCTTCTCCCACTGCTGCGCGGAGGGCAGAGACTTGCCGGCCCATCGGGCGTACGCGGTCGCGTCGTGCCACGTCACCCACACCACGGGGTGAGTGGCACGCGTGACGGGACAGCGGCCATCGGGCCAATGCTGTGGTGGACGATGCCCGGTGGCCAGCACGAACTTTGCGTAGTCCTCATTGGTCGTCGGGTAGACATCCATAAGGAATGGCTCCAGCCACACCGAGCGGTTGCCGGGGCCGGAAAGGTAGATGCCCTCCTCAACGAGGGCCATGACCTTTCCGTCGACCGGATGCCGGCGCGTGGTCGGATCCCTTCTCAGCAGTTCCTCGGCCCGCTGGTCGTGCTCAACAGCGGCGCGTTCGGTCATGAGCTCGGCGAACCGCTGCTGGACATCGGGCGGAGCTTGAGCAAGAAGCGTGTCCAGAGCCGCCTGGTTGTCGAGTTCGAGTTCGATCGTCTCCCCCCGGCTCTTCCATCGAGGGATCTGGCGAGGGTTCACACCGACTTGATCGGCGAAGTCTCGCTGCTTGCTGCGCATCGCGATGCGCAGCAACTCGGCCTCTCGCCCTGTCCATCTGAGTACCCCCGCCATGATCTTGCTCTACAGGATTTCGCCGGGGATCGACAGATACGTCTCCTGCAGCTGCCTCAAAACCGGGTGGTCTACAGGGAACTCGGTGTCGTCGATCGAGGCGAGAGGACGCACGCCGATCGAGGTGTTCGTGGCGAAGGCCGCGGCCATACCTTTTGCCTGCTCCAGGGTGACGGTCGCGGTGCGATGATCGCCTCGCTGCTGGAGCAGGGCCATGGTGACGCCGGGAAGTACAGGAGCGTCGGGCCACACGACGGTACCTGCTTGGTCCACGAACGCCACGTTCCACGTTCCGCCTTCGGAAACGAGACCGTCGCGGCCGACGAACAGGGCGTCGTCGTAATCCGCCCTCTGAGCCGAACCCCGGGTGTACAGGGCACCGAAGAGGCCGGTGTGCTTCACGTGCGGCAGGTCGCGCTCGTATACCTGGCTCTGGGCTCGCAAGGGGGCCGGAGGCAGTGTGCCGGCGCCGCGAACGGACACGAGGATGTGCGGCTCGTTGGCGGCGGCCGGGTGGCCCATCTCGATTCCCGGGTCGTAGATGGTGACGCGCACGACGCACGGGAGTGTCTGTCCCTCCAGCGCCTGGCGGACGCACTCGCGGACCCGGCCGATGTCCAGGGCCGCGCCCCACACGATCGTGCAATCACGTGTGAGGCGTTCCAGGTGAAGGGCCAGACCGCGGATGCTGCCGTCGGCGTCGACGCGCATGGACGTGAAGTGCCCGACGTTCGTGAGCGCCAGGGGAAGCAAGTCGTCTGCGGATACGGGTTTTCCATTGAGTGTCGCCATGCCGACCAGCATGTCAGGACCGCTCACTCCGATGGCACCCCAACCTTGGTTACTGACGGGTCAACGTCATCTGAAAGTCATTCCCAAGCCATTGCGACGGGGTGTTCGCTGGTCACCGCGCAACTACGTCGAGTGATCGACGGCGCGATCGATCCTGCGGCCCGCGACAGACCGGCAAGGCCCCTAGTCGCAGAACGCCTAGCCGTCCCTTCCACTGACGAGGACTCCCATGTCTGACAGCGCGTTCCCGACCCGGTCGGCCGCCGTCAGCCACCGCCGACGGCGGTCGCTACGGGCCGATGCCTCCACGTTGCACCAGATCCGTCGTGCCGTAATCCTGCCTCTGCTGCTCCTCGCGGCCCTGCTGGCCGTCGCCGTCGCCGTCTGGTCGATGGGTGCGATGCCTCCCGGCTGGTTACTGGTCGGGCTGCTCGGTGGGGTGGCCGGCGTCGCGCTCGTGGCGGTCCGCGGAGTACATACCGCCGCCGACGCCGCCGAGACAGCGGCGGAAGAACGGCGTGCAGCGGTACTGACGACCGTCGCGGGAGCCGTTGCAGCCATCGAGAAGTCGGTGGCGTGGTCGGCGGACGAGCTGTGCCGAGGGGCGCGACCGCCGCTGCCAGACATGGCGACACCGCCACCGACCAGTCCGAACGCCGAGATCGACACCGTGTTGAGTGCCCTCCAGGCGCACGTTGTTGCCTCACTGATATGCGTGCACGACGAATCCCAGTCCGTGGTGCTTCTCGAAGTGCTGCGCGGCCTGGCCATGCGGGAGCACGGTTTGGTCGGGAAGGCCCTGGCGGCCCTGACTGAGCTGGAAATGCTGACCGACGACCCGGAGTTGTTGTCGAAGGTCTTCGAAATCGATCACCTCGTGACGCGGGTGCGTCGTCAGGTGGAGAGCACGGCGGTGCTGGGCGGGCGATCCCTGCGGAGCGTGCGCCGACCGGTTCCCGTCGGAACTGCGCTGCGGGGTGCGGTCTCCGAGGTGGTCCAGTATCCGCGCGTGGTGGTCGCGGCCGGATCCGTGGGCGCGGAGCTGGGTCTTCCGGGACATGTGGGTCCGGATCTGACGCACCTGGTGGCCGAGCTGATCGAGAACGCCTGTGAGTGCTCCGACCCGGCGACTCGGGTGTGGGTGCGCGCGCAGCGAGTGCCGAACGGGCTGGCGATCGAGGTCGAGGACCGGGCCATCCCGATGCATCCGCAGACCCGCGCGCAGATGAACCGTCTTCTCCAGGCCCCCGACGAGGTCGACGTCAGCGGCCAGGTGCGTGCTGGACAGCTCGGCTTGCTGGTCGCCGCGAAGATCGCCCAGGCGCACGGGCTGTCGGTTCTCCTGCAGGAAAACGTGACCGGCGGCACCACCGCTCTGGTGGTCGTTCCGGACCGGCTCCTGGTCGCGACTACCCCCGTCGATGAGACGCAGGCCCATCGCCCGACGATCCGCCCCGCCGCATCACCGTCGGCGCAGCCCGCCGCGACGCCCGGTTCTACGGCTGGCCAGGTGAGCCACCCGGTCATCGGGGTACCGGCGGCAGGAGAGGCGGAGCACTCTTTCCCTGCGCCCGATCTTCCCCGGCGTACACGTCAAGCTGGCGCATTCAGTCCGCCACACGAGCGGGAGCGGCCTCCCGCGACTGCGGCGAGGCCGGGGCTCGTCGGCGCCTTCCGCAACGGCGTCGAGGCAGGCAGAAGCGCCGCCTCGCCCCCCGCTTCGGCCGGATAGCCCCGGCGCTGACGGTCACCCCTCACACGCCTGGTCCCGTGGCCGGGCATAGCCGCTGGCCCTTCCCCTTCTGGAGAGACACCCATGAGTACACACCCTGAGTCAAACTCCGCGACGACCAGCGTCTCGTCCGCATCGGCGGCGACCGCGAACCATCAGCGGGAGGACATGGCCTGGCTGCTGCGGCAGTTCGTCGCCGATGTCCCGGGCGTCACGCACGCCGTCCTGCTGTCGCGGGACGGGCTGCGCCTGCTGGACAGCGAGGTCGACAAAGACTGGGCGGACCAATTGTCGGCCGCCCTCAGCGGAGTGGCCTCCATCGCCTCCAACATCACCGGACCGAGCCACAAAAAGAGGCCGGCCAGGCAGGTCGTCGTTGAGCGCGACGACTGCCTGTTCTTCGTCCAGAGCGCCGGTCAGAGCGCGGCCTTCGGAAATCACCCCGGCAACGAGGGCGGTCTGGTGGACACGGTGCTCGCCGTCATCGCGGCCACCGACGCCGACGCCGGCAACGCCGGGTTCGAGATGGGGAGGCTGGTGCAGAAGTTCGCTCCCTTCATGCAGATCCCCGTCCGAGTCGCCGCCGGGGATGAGGTCCGGTGAGTACCCACGGCGACACGGCTGAAGGGGCGTTCGTCCGCACCTACGTCCTGACGCGCGGACGCACGCGGCCGCGGCACCGGCTTGACCTGGAGACCGTGCTGGAAGCCGGTCCTGGACGAGCCGGACCGGGCCAGGCCGAGGAAAGCTCGAAGATCCTCTCCCTGTGCGGGGTCCGCCGACGTTCGGTGACCGAGCTGGCAGGACGACTCGGCCGCCCTGTCACTGTGGTCAAGATCCTCGTCTCCGACCTCCTGGACGCCCACGCGCTGGACGTCGCCGTCACCGATGCCTATGCCGCTTCCGGGCCAGGTGCCCATGAACGCCCCTCTCCGGAACTACTGACGGCCCTCTCGGTGGCCCTGAAAAGGAGGTGGCCCGATGCTGCGGCATATCCCCAGGCCGGATGAGCCGGCCGTGGCAACGCAAACTTCGCCGCGACCGGCGGCCGGTGCACCGACCGTGCTGAAGGTCGTGATCGCGGGGGGCTTCGGCGTCGGCAAAACCACCGCCGTGGGAGCCGTCAGCGAGATCACACCGTTGAGCACGGAGGAGTACCTGACCGAGGCGAGCGCGGACGTCGACAGCCTGGCGGGTGTCGAGGCGAAGGAGACCACCACGGTCGCCTTCGACTTCGGCCGCCTCAGCCTGCCCGACGCGCCCGTGCCTCTGGAGTTGTTCCTGTTCGGCACGCCCGGCCAGGACCGGTTCGACGACCTCTGGTACGACCTCTCCCGCGGAGCCGTCGGCGCCGTAGTCCTGGTCGACACCCGCCGCCTGGAATGCAGCTTCACCCCCGTCAGCTTCTTCGAAGACATCGGACTGCCCTTCGTCGTTGCCGCGAACCACTTCGATGGAGCCCACCGCTACCACCCCGAACAGGTCCGCGCCGCACTCGCACTGGCCCCCTCCGTACCGGTGGTGAGCTGTGACGCCCGCATTCCGGACCACGTCGCCAGCGTCCTGTTGACGCTCGTCAGCCACGCCATGACGAACGCACCGGCAGACACCGCTCACTCCGCATCCGCCACGACTCTCCAGGACGCTTGATGTCACACCAGCCCCACGTCCCCCGCCTCGTACCGCAAGCCGCCCCACCCACACAGTCCTTACCGCACCGCGGCGTACGTGGCGGTGCCCGCGGACTGTCCGCCATTGCCGACGCCGCCGCTACGCAGGTCCCGCACGCAACCGCACTGGCACAGCGGTACGAGCTGCTGGAGCGCCTGGGCGTGTCCACCGCCGCCAGCCAGGACTTCGACGACATGGCCCGCGACATGGCCGAGCAGACGGGGTTCCTGTACGGGTTCGTCAATCTGTTCCTGGAGGAGCAGACCTTCGTCGGACTGCATCAGCCACCGCCGGACAGCGGGTACGTCATCGTCGGTCGCACCATGAGCCACGACCACGGCTGGTGCCCGGAGGTCGTGGCACGCAAGAAGGCCCTCCCCCTGCACGACGTGCACGCCAGCCCACGATTCAGCGGCAACCACGTTGTCGACGCAGTCGGGATCCGCTCCTACTTCGGGGCCCCGCTCATCCACCACGACTCCGGCACCGTGCTGGGCACCGTCTGCGTCATCGACCCCGAGAAGCGCCCCCTGCACGAGGCCCGGCGCCTCAGAGACATCGTCATCAGGGCCGGCGCACAGGTGATGGACCGCATCGCCCCCGCCCCCGGCCGCTAGACCGGTTCCACCACCCCCACCCGGGAGCCGCTGGCGATCCCCGGCCGCACCACCGCGCGACTTCACCCAGGGAGAGGGAGACGACCATGCCCGCCACACCCGCAACACCGCCTCCGGCGCTGCGGCCCTACCTCACCGCCCACCACGAACGGCTCTGGGCCGAGGCGGACGCCTTCGCGGCCGAGCACATCGCGCCGCGCGCTGTGCGGATGGAAGCCGCTCCGGGCCGGGTGGAACGCAAGGTCGCCGATCTCATGGCCGCGCGAAAATGGTTCGCCATCACCGTCCCCTCGACCTTCGGGGGTCTGGCCGCAGGCCACGTGGCCAAGACGGTCCTGATCCACCGCATCGCCTGCGTCTCGGCGGCTGCCGCCGCCATCCTGCAGGCCACCCAGATTCCCGTCGGCGCCCTGCTGAACTTCGCCACCGTCGAACAGCAGGCCCGCTGGCTGCCCGGGGTGGCAGACGGATCGCTGCTCTTATCGATCGCGGTGACCGAACCGGCAGCCGGCGGGCACATCGGCGGCATCGAGACCACCGCCGAACGCACCGGCAATCAGTGGATGATCACCGGCACCAAGGCACACATCGGCAACAGCCACCTCGCCGGAGCCCACCTCGTGCTCGCCCGGACCGCCGAGGCGGGCGTGCGGACCTCAAAGGCGCTGACCGCGTTCATGGTCGAATCCGACCGCCCCGGACTCACCGTCGCCGGCCACCGCCCCGGACTCGGCCTGCACGGCTTCTCCGTCGGGCACCTCGACCTCGACCACGTCCGTGTCCCCGCCGAGAACATCGTCGGCGAGATCGGCCAAGGGCTGAGCGTGGCGCAGAGCAGCAGCATCCTGTACGGCCGGCCCAACCTGGCCGCGGTCAGCCTCGGGATCCACGAAGCGGTCGTGGCCACCACGACCGCTCGCCTCAAGGCGCGCCCCCGCTACCAGGGTTCGCTGTCCGACCTGCCGGTCCTGCGGGACCGCATCGGTGACATGGAGGCCCGCCTGCGGGCCGGCCGCATCCTCGCCTACCAATCCGTTCACCTCCTCGATCAGGGCCTGTCCTGCGATGCCGACCTGATCAATGCGAAGTACCTGGGCCACCAGTGGGCCACGAAGTCGGCCCAGGACGCCATGGAGCTGCACGGCGCCCAGGCCCTGGACCGCGACTACATCCTCCAGCGCCTGTGGCGCGACATCCAGCACACCTATCCGCCGGCCGGAACCGGTGAGGTCCAGCGAATACGCCTCGCCGACGCCGCGTTCGAGGAGGACCACATCCAGTGGTCCGAACGGCTCGCCGCCGACGTCGCCCGAGCCCAGCCTGACCCCACGGCCGCATGAACCCCCGTGCGCGGCGCCCCGTGGACTCCAGCCGCCGCGCGCGGGCCGGTGCCGCCGGCCCCTGTCCCCCGCAGGGACCGGCGGCACCCCTTTCCGAAACCGTCAACCCAGCTGAGAAAGAGACACCCGTGCCCCTGTCCATGACAGCCAGCGCACCGATCACACCGCTGAATCCTGCTCAGCATCGGGTCGCTCAACAGCTCGTGGACGGCCTCTCCACCCGGGAGATCGCCGCGAGGAGTGGCCTGTCTATCCATACGATCCGTGAGTACGTCCGCGTAATCCGGCAGAGCCTCCACTGCCCACCCCGCTGCAAGCTGCAGGTGCTCATGCACTTCGTCCTGGCTTCCGGACAGGTCACCCCGCCCGCAACGGAGCGGCCGGCACCAGTGCTCAACGAGGCACAGGGGTTGCTGCTGAGAGCGGTCGCTGAACACAGCGCTTCCGGCGACGTCGCCCTCGCTGCCAGGATCGCCCCCGCCGACGTCCGGTCCGCACTCGGCGAACTGCTCGACAAGACGGGTGCCGATGACGTCACCCAGCTCGTCGTCCTGGCCCACGCGTGGGGCCTGCTGGGCACCAGGCCGGCCGACACGGTGGAGAGCGGGGCCGCCCGGTGAACACGTCATCCGCCGCGCCGTTCACCGAGCCGTCGCCCACGCCTCTGGGCCAGCCCGCGCCGGCAACCGTGTACGAGATGCGCACGCTGAGCACCGACGCCGAGCGGGACGAGGCCGTCGCGCTCGTACAAGATCGTCAACGCTGGCTCTCTCAACGCGGCCTGCCCGTCCCCGCCCGAGCCGATGTACCGTCTCTGTTCCGCGACCCGCAGTCCGCGGCAGCCGGGCTGTTCGAGGACGGGCTGCTGCTGGCGTGCACGATCCCCCAGTACGCGTCCCGGCACAGATGGGACCAAGGCCCGTGCCTCTTCCTGAGCTGCTTCCACACTCTGCCCGGCCGTGGTGACAACACCGTTCGGCTGATCACTCTGTGGGCCTCCGACTTCGCCACCCGGCTGAGCCTGCCGCTCGTGCGAGCGGAGGTCTGCGCCCGTGATCCCCTTCACGATGATCCAATCGCCCCTTTCCTCCGTCGCGTCATCGACATGGGCTGGAACCTACGAGGAACTGGCAAGGGGCAACACGGCGAGCCGGTCGCCCGGCTCGAACTCATCGCCGATCGTCGGCCTGGGCTGAGAGCCCTCATCGGCTGCCAGGTGCAAACCCCGCAGCCCGCCCCAGCCTGACAACTCGGCCCACCGACTCCAGGCGCCACGGCCCAGGCAACTTCGCCAGCCTTCCCGTCTGGCAGCAGGCCCCGGGGCCCGACCGGGTTCCGGTATCCCCCTCGCAACAGGAGGCATGCATGACCGCTATCCAGACCGAGACGCCGACCACGCCCGCGCAGGCGGCCCTCGTGACACCCGACGACCCGTTCGGGCTCGACATCACCTTCATCGAGGGCACGCCGGCGACCGAGACGGTCCTGATGTGCAGCACCGGCGACACCTGCGGCAGCTCCTGCCCCAGCGCCTGCACCACCTCGTAAGCCGGGACACCCCGGTACAGCGTGCCGGACGGGGACTTCCCCGTCCGGCACGCCCCACCCGTCACACCAGAAGATGAGGAGAGCGCTGATGACACGGCAACGGCCCAGACAGTACGAGGGCACAGGACAGGCCATGCTGCGCGCCGCGGTTCACGTCACCGCGCCCGCGATGCCGCCCTGGCCGGCGTCCACAGCGCCTGCCGAGGTGTGGCGCGCGTGGCTCAGCACGGTGTGGTCGGATACCGCCTTTCGAGGCGCCGTGTCGCACGCGAGTCCTCACCTGGCCGAGCAGGTGCAGGCCATCATCACGGGCCGCACTCCGAAGGCGCGCCGGATGCGCCGGGCGGCGCTGGCCACCGCCCGCTACGCGATCCGCCACGCCCACCGCTCAACCCCTTTCGGCCTGTTCGCCGGCGTCGCGCAACTCGACTTCGGCCAGTCCGGGTCCGTCCGGTTCGGGGCTGACCACCAGGCCGTCACCCGGCCCGACCCCGTCCGTCTCGACGAGATCCTGACCGCCTGGGAAAGCGATGCCGGACGCATGGCTGACACCGAGGTCTGCGTCAACCCCCTTCTCCGGAAGAACAACCAGCAGGTCTACGTGCCCTCCGAAGGCGATGCCGAGTTCCGGCTTGCCCTCGGCCCCGCGCTGCGTCTCGTCCTCGATCTGGCCCGAACACCGATCGCGTACAGCCAGTTGGCCGACAAACTGAGCGCGGAGTACCCCGCCGTGAGCGGCGTACAGCGCGACCGGTTTCTGGGCGAACTGCTACAGGTCCGGCTGCTGCGCTCCTCGCTGCGCGCCCCCGCGACCATCACCAACCCAGCAGACCTCCTACCGCCTTCGGTGGATTTCCAGACGACGGACCTGATGACAGCTAGCGACCTGCGGCTGGACGCCGACGTGCGACTGCCCGTGGAGGTGCTCGCCGAGGCGGAGACGGCAGCAACCGTCCTGGCCCGTCTGGTCACCCATCCGAACGGGACACCGGCCTGGCGCCGGTGGACCGAGCAGTTCACCGAGCGCTACGGAGAAAACACCACAGTGCCGGTGGAGACGGCCACGGATCCCGACCACGGCCTGGGCTTCCCGGCAGGGTTCGTCACGGCGAGCGAACCGCCCCGGCCGATGTCCCGGCGTGACCGCCTACTGCTGGAGCTGGCCGGTAGCGCCGCTACCGAAGGCCGTCACAGCATTGCGCTGACCGGGGCGATGATCAAGGGGCTGGAAGCTGCGGCCGAAGGCGAGCCGCAAGCGCTGGCGCCCCACCTCGAAATCGCCGCCCAAGTGCACTCCGCATCCGTCCAGGCCCTGGACCGAGGCGACTTCCGGCTGCGCGTTCTGACCGTGTCCCGCTCGGCCGGATCGATGACCGGCCGGTTCTGGCACCTGTTCCCCGGCACCGAGACGGCGTACGCGACCCTTCCCACGGTCGATCCGGAGGCGGAACTCGCGCAGCTGTCCTTCCACGCCGGGCGGGTACCGGCGGACCTGCTCACGCGCGCGCCGCAGGCCCTGCACCGCGTGGTGAGCGTCGGCGAGTTCCGCCACCCAGCCCCGCACGTCCTGTTCCCCCGCGACCTGTCGGTCACCGTCACCGGGGGCAGCGCGCGACTGGTGGAGTCCGTGACCGGCAAGCCGCTGGAGTTGCTGGCACCCACCGCCATCAACTTCCTGTGGAACAACTACACCCCGCCGATGGCCCGCTTCCTCGGAGAGATCAGCAGGGCCGCCTCCCCGCAGGTGACCTGGTTCGACTGGGGCGCCGCTTGGGCCCTGCCCTTCACTCCGGCCCTCACCTACCGGCGTACCGTCCTCACCGCCGCCCGGTGGAAAATCCGCAGCCGCACGCTTCCCCACCGCACCGCACCACTCCATGAATGGGCGGACCAACTGCGGTTCTGGCGTGCACGATTCAGAGTGCCGGAGCGGGTCCTGCTCGCCGAGGACGACCAACAGCTCCCGCTCGACCTATCCCGCGACGTCGACCTGGACCTCCTGCGCGCGCACCTGGACGCCAGCCCTTTCGGTGTCGCCACCCTGCACGAGGCGCCCCCGGCCGGCGCCGACGGGTGGATCGGCGGCCGGGCCCACAGCATCGTCGTCCCTCTGGCCAGGCGCTCATGACCACGACGACGGTGCCCCGTACGCAGGACCTGTCCGAGGGTGCCCTGGGGATGGCCCTGCTCGACATCGAGCGCCGTGACCTGTCCACAGCGCGCCGCCACCTCGCCCAGGCCACCGCCCGGGGGGTCAGTACGGGCAGCAACGCCAGCCTCTTCCACGGCGCACCCGCCCTGGAGTTCGTCCTGGCCCGCGCCCACGGGGCCGGCGACGATGTCCGGACGGCGGTCGACCGCGTCGTGGACGCCCGACTCGCCGCCGCCCACCACCGTCAGGCCGCCGGCGAGCTGCCCCACCTTGCCGATTGGGACCTCATCCGCGGCCTGACAGGGCTCGCCGCCCTGCTGCTCTCCCGCCAACCTCCCGCTCCCCGGTTGCCCGACGTGCTCGCCTGCCTCGTCGCACTCGCCCGCCCCACCCCTGGTGGCGGCCGGCTGCTGCCCGGGTGGTGGTCGGCGCTCGGCCCGGACGGGAAGGTGATGCCCGGCGGGCACGGCAACAACGGCATGGCCCACGGCATCGCCGGGCCCCTGGCCGTGCTCTCCCTCGCCCTGCGCGAAGGAGTGACCGTCCCCGGTCAGGAAGAAGCCATCGGCACGATCGCAACCTGGCTCGACCGGCACGGCACCCACTACTGGTCCACCGCAGCCCACCTGGATGCCGAGCAACCGCCCGCACTGCCGGAACCGGCCCGCCAGTCCTGGTGCTACGGCCAGCCCGGCATCGCGCGGGCGCAGCAGCTCGCCGCGCTCGCCCTCGGCGACACCGCCCGCCGCCGCGCGGCCGAGGACACCCTCGTGACGACCCTGACTGACCCGCTGCGCCTCGCCCGCATCACCGACGCCACGCTCTGCCACGGCTGGGCCGGACTGCTGACGCTCACCCGCGCGGTCGCCGCCGACAGCCCCGCCCCCGCACGTTTCACCCCCATCGTCCAGGACCTGCACCGACGGCTCGCCACCAGCTGGGAACGCCTGCCCAAAACAGGCTTCATGGAGGGCCGCGCCGGAGCCCAACTCGCCCTGCACACCACCGAAAACACCGGCTGGAGCCGCGCACTTCTGCTCACCTGACCCCTGAACCCGAACCCTGCAAGGAGCTTCCGACTGATGACCTTCAACGACGAGAACCTGCCGGTCCCTGAGAACACGTCCTGGTGGCACGCATCCGTGGCCTTCCCTACCCAGCACCGGGACGCCGCCCGAGCGTTGACGACCGCGCTGGCCGGACAGCGCTTCCACTTCCTGCGCAAGGACGCAGGCGTACGCCTGCGCACCGAACAGCCCGCCACCGACCTCCTGGACCAGCTCGTCGCTGACCGCGTGCTCACCGGCTGGACGGGCGGCATCTACGAGCCGGAGACTCATGCCTTCGGCGGACCGGAAGGCATGGCGGTCGCCCACGACGTGTTCTGCGCCGACAGCCCAGCCGCGCTCGCCCAGACGGGCACCCCCGGAGCACGCGAGCGCGCCGTGATGCTGCTGTCCGCCATGATCCGCGCGGCCGGGCTGGACCCGTTCGAAGCCGGCGACGTCTACGCCCAGTGGGAGGCCCTGCGGCCCCCCGTCACCCCGCCGCACGGGCTCGCCCTGGACATAGCCCTCTCCGCGATGCGGCGGCTGATGAACGCGGACGCCGCCCTACGCCCCGACGCGGAAGCGGGCTGGGCAGAGCGCGTCGCCGCGTTCGAGGACGCCGGCCGCCGCCTGCGCCTGCTCGCCGACGACGGCCGACTGATACGCGGAATCCGGGGCGTCCTCGCCCACCACGCGATCTTCGCCTTCAACCGCGCGGGCGTACCTGCCGAAACGCAGGCCGCCACCGCGTGGCTCGGCCGTCACGTCGCCTTCTCCACCGGAGAAGGCGACGTGTCTACCCGCAAGTCCGCTCCGGCGGAACCTAGCCTCCCCCGAATGGAGACCACCGTGACATCCGCAACCGACCCCCACCAGCACCGCGAAGCCCTCTCCCAGCGGCTCGTCGACAGCGGCCACCTGCGCAGCCGAGGGGCCATCGACGCCTTCCGCACCACCGACCGCCACGCCTTCCTGCCCGACGTCGACCTGGAGAACGCGTACAAGGAGGACGCGGTCCCGATCAAGCACGATGAGCACGGCGAGATGATCTCCTGCATCTCCGCCCCGTCCATCGTCGCCACCCAGCTCGAACAGCTCGGCGCCCAGCCCGGCCACAAGGTCCTGGAAGCCGGAGCCGCCACCGGCTACAACGCCGCCCTCCTCGGCAAGATCGTCTCCCCCGGCGGACAGGTGTGGACCCTCGACGTCGACCAGGACCTCGTCGCCGGGGCGGGCAAACACCTCGCCGACGCCGGCATCGACAACGCCACCGCGGTGATGGCCGACGGCGCGGCCGGACTGCCCGAACACGCCCCGTACGACCGGATCATCTTCACCGTCGGCGCCGGCGACGTCCCCGTGAAGATCCTCGACCAGCTCGCCCCCGGCGGGCGCCTGGTCCTGCCGATGCGGATCCGCGGCAGCATCTCCCGCAGCTTCGCCTTCGAACGCGACGGAGAGACGTGGAAGACCGTCTCCTGCGAGATGGCCACCTTCATCCCGCTGCGCAAGGGCGTCTGCGACGACGTGTACACCCTTGTGCCGATGGCCGGGGACGGCAACGTGCGCCTGGAGACGTTCAGCGAGCAGGACGTCGATCGCGACGCCCTGCGCACCGTTCTCGACCATCAGCAGACCAAGCTCTACACGGGGGTGAAGTTCCGGCAAGGATCCGCCTGGGAGTGGCTGTACCTGTACCTGGCCTGCGTGCTGCCCAACGGCCTCTCCCGGCTGCCGGGACAGCGCCCCGGGTTCACCCCGCACTTCGGCTGGGGCTCCATGGCCGCCCTCGACGGCGGATCACTCGCGTACCTGACCATCCGCGAAGGTGAGGACACGGAGGGACGGTACTGGGAGATCGGCGTGATCGGTCACGGCGAGGCGGGTACCGACCTCGCCGAGCGCGTCGTCGACGAGATCCGCGCCTGGGACGCGACCGGTGGCAACGACGCCCCCGAGCCGGGCTTCCGAATGGCCGTAGCCGACTCCCGTGATCGGCTGGCGTCCAGCGACCCGCGCTTCGTCGTCGACAAGCCCTACAGCCGACTGGTCATCGACTGGACGCGCAAGGGCTGAACCGATGATCCCCGCGATAGCCAGCCGCATCCCCCTGGTCCGCCGCACCAAGGCGCCCGCGCTCCCGCTCCGGGAGCGCATCAACCACCTCACCGGGCTGACCGTCGCGCCCGCAGGTGCGAGCCACCACGACCTGGTGGCCCGCGCCTGCGGGGTCCTCAACTACGCCGCGCTGATCGCTTCCGATGTCGGCCTGTCCGATCTGGCCGAAGACCTGTGCTGGCGCCAGCACCAGGTCTTTGCCGACGCCGGACGCCTCAGCGGACGGGTTGCTGTGATGTCGCTGATGCCACTGGTCAACCTCTCCCGGCTACTGACCCGCGACGGCCGGGGTGAAGCCGCCTACGACCTCCTGATCCGCCTCAACCACGCTGCGCGACAGCAGGAGAAGACCGAGATCGACGGACGCGCCGTCGACCTCTCGGCCCTGACCGCCACGGACGAGGACCACCGCACGGTGTGCCGAGAGCTGTACGTCGCCCTCCTCGTGGACGGCGCCCGTGCCCTCGCCCGCATCGGCCGGTGGGCCGAGGCCGCCGACGCCATGACCCAGCACCGTGGCATCGGCAACCGCCTCCTCGACGGCCGCCAGATCAAGGTCATGGCTTTGATGGAGCAGGGCCGGGACCGACAGGCCCACGACCTGATCGACACCACGCAGCCCGCCGAGCCCTGGGAGGGCGCCGTCGCCGACCTCCTGCGTGCCCACTGCCTATCCGGCGCGGCCCCGCTTCCGCCGACCGATCTCGACCGGGCCCAGCGTGCAGTCGCCACACTGCTGGTCAACCCCGAACCCCCGTACGCCGTGTTCCAGACCCGAGCGGGCCTGGCCGCGCTGGACCTCGACGGATGCGGGCCGCATACCAGCTCACTCGCCTCCGCCCTCGCCGAAGCGGCCGGCCTCGACGCCTATGCCGCGCGTGAGGTGCTTGGCCACCCGGCCGCCCGGGCAGTCCTCGGTACCGCGCGGGTATCCGCACTCGGCGCGGTGGTTACGAACGCAGGTCTCGGGACCGGCGCCCTGCCCGCGAACCATCACCGGGCCCTGTCCAAGTCCGTCGCCCTCGGCGAAGCCGAGCTGAGGCGGCTGCTCCGAGAACAAAAGCGCCACCACGCAATCCCCTGAAGGAAGTACCGCAACCCACATGAGTGATCGAACGCAGCATCACAGCCCGCCCCACCAGTCCGCAGAAGGCGAGAACCCGGAAATCGCATACGAGTTCTAGATTTCGCCCGCCTCCACCCGTTACGGGGATAAGAGAACCCCCGTTACCCGATCACCAGTCCGCATCCGGCTTCAAGGATTCCCCGTGATTCCCGTACACCTCCCCGCAGTCCTTGATTCAGCGTTCGAAAACTCCACCGGCCCCTCGGGCACCGCCCTGTTCTCCGCGATCGGTAGCAACGCCCGCTCCAGCCGTGGGTTTCGACCGGATACGAGGCACCTGGAATGACGCACGGCACCACTCCTCCGTGGCCTACTCGCGTACACCCGGACCGCAGGCGTACCAGTCCGATGCCCGTCGCGGCGCGGCCGGGCGCTGAGAGCGACCGCCGAGGCCGGGGCCATCAGCGCTCACGCGAGCAGTCTCCGGTACGACGACGGCCCCTCGGCGCGCAACTGCGATCCAGCTTCCGTCTCCCGAAGCTGAAGGGACGGGGCGCATCTCAGAGCGGGCCAGCAGGAATTCCGCGGCCTCACACGCGAATACGACCTTGTTGACGGTGCGAACCGGATCACCGCCGTATTCGTGGCCCAGCCGTCGACGGGTGAGCCGTATGGCGCTGAGCAAGACAAACACGAAGGGCTCGCCCGAGAACTGAGGAAGCGACCGTCGCTCAACCGCATCCCCATAAACGATCTTGCACATGCTCGCACATGGTCCGTTCCACCGGACCGTCAACCGGCCTGCGGGAGGCGCAAAGTGAAGAGGTTCTTCGGACCCGTCAAGATGGTGGACCCACAGGTTTCCGACGCCGAGCACGAGCTGTTCGGCGGCCCCCTGCGCTATGACATGGGCTGGTCCCAGCACGAGCACGCGACGTTAGACCTGACCATGTTGTCCGCGCTGCGCTCCATGCCCTCCCTCGTCGGTGGCACACTCCGCATGGCGTGGCAGGCCGACCGGCGTGCCCTACTCTCCGTCGGGTTGAGCGAGATCGGCCAGGGCATCGCCGCCGCCGCCGGCCTACTCGCCGTGAACGCCGTTATGCACGCCCTACTCGCCGGCAGCGGCAGCGCCGGTGACCGTCTGCACGCCTTGCTGCCCGCTCTCCTGGCCTCCGCAGCCATCGGCGTCGTCAACTCCGCCCTTTCCGCATGGTCCACCTCCCGGGCCGGGCGGCTGGAACCCAAGGTCGAGCGCATCGCCACCACCCAATACCTGGCTGCCGCCGCCAACGTAGAGCTGGAGGCCATCGACGACCCCGACTTCCGGCGCCTGGTCGACATCGCCCAGCACGGTCCCGGTTCTGCCCGCCGCATGATCAGTGCTTGTGTCGCTGCACTGAACGGCCTCATTTCCCTGATCACCATCGCCGGCGTCTTAGCCGTGCTCCACCCGGTGCTGCTGCCTCTGCTCCTCCTCATCGCCGCCCCGCGCGGCTGGGGCGCGATGCGCGTGGCACAGGAGCGGTACGTGTCGGTGATGAGCTGGATCGAGCACGTACGGGCCAGCCGCCTGATCGGCAATCTGCTCACCGAGCGCACCGCCGCTCAGGAGGTCCGCCTTCACGCCGTCGGCGCCTTCCTCCTGAGCCGCTACGAACGCATGGCCGAGAGCGCCGAGGCCGAACAGGAACGCCTCGCCTCCAGCAAGGCCCTGACCGAATGGGTGGCCTCCGCGCTGTCCGGCCTGGCGATGGCCGCGACCTACGGTGCCATGTTCTGGCTGATCACGGCCGGACACATGAGCCTCGCCGTCGCCGGGACCGCCGTCATCGCCGTGCGCACCGGTTCGGCGAGCCTGGGCGCGCTGGTGATGAACATCAACCAGCTCCACGAGGAGAGCCTCTATGTCCGCGACCACGGCCGCTTCCTCACCCAGGCCCGCCAACGGACGCTGCACTCCGGCGGTGCCCCCGTCCCGGAGCGCGTCAAAGAGGTCGTTCTCGACCAGGTCACCTACCGCTATCCCGACCGGGACACCCTCGCGCTGGACGGAGTGTCCCTGACCCTGCCGATGGGGTCGGTAACTGCGGTGGTAGGCGAAAACGGCTCCGGCAAGAGCACCCTGATGAAGATCCTTTCCGGCATGCTGCTGCCCACCTCCGGAAGCCTGCGCTGGGGCGGGGAGGACCTCACCGGCCTCGACCGGGTCCAGATCTTCTCGCGGGTCTCGCTGCTCACCCAGGATTTCCAACGCTGGCCCGTGACCGCAGCGATGAACGTCCGTCTCGGCCGGCCCGACCACCCCGCGACAGAAGAGGATCTGGAGCCCTCGGTCGCCTACGCCGCCGCCGGCCCCGTCATCGCCAAACTCCCTGACGGCCTGCGCAGCCTGCTGGCCCGCATGTTCCGCGGCGCCATCGAACTCTCCGGCGGCGAATGGCAGAAAGTCGGCCTGGCCCGCACCCACTGGCGCAGTTCAACATCACCAGCAGACGGCGTCCTCATCGTCGACGAACCGACCTCCGCCCTCGACCCCGAAGCCGAGATCGAAGCCTTCGACCGTATCCGCCGCCTCGCTGCTCCCAACCGAGCCGTCGTCCTGGTCACCCATCGCATGTCCGGCGTCCGCCACGCCGACCACATCTACGTCCTCAACAACGGGCACCTCACCGAGCACGGCACCCACGACCAACTCATCGCCGCCCGCGGCCGGTACGCCGCCATGTTCGACGCCCAGGCCGCCCAGTACGCCCCGACCGTGAACATCCCCCGCCCCGCCGCGCCCGCAGTCTCGGACCAGGCATGACCCGCTCGACCGAAAGGCCCGCTGTGACCACGCCACCCACCACGGACCCTGATGAGGCCACCGCCCTGCGCCACCAGCTTGCCGATCAGCTGACCGCCGACGGACACATCCGCACCCCTGCGGTCGACCGCGCCCTGCGCACCGTGCCGCGGCACACCTTCGCCCCCGAAGCCGCCCTCGCCGCCGCGTACGCCAACGACATCATCGCCACCCGCCACCGCGAGGACGGCACCATTACCAGTTCCATCTCCGCTCCCTGGCTGCAGGCCGCCATGCTCGACGCCGCTCGCATCCAGCCCGGCCACCGGGTCCTGGAGATCGGATCCGGCGGATACAACGCCGCCTTGATCGCCGAACTCGTCGGTCCGACCGGCCACGTCACCACCCTCGATATCGATCCCACCGTGACCGAGAGGGCCGCCCAGTTCCTGCCCAGGGCCGGATACGGCCAGGTAAGCGTGGTCACCGCGGACGCCGAGCACCTGCCCCGTGAGGTGGTTCCCAATGGCGGATTCGACGCCATCGTGGTCACCGTCGACACCTGGGACCTGCCCTGGATCGACGCCCTTGCCGACGGCGGCCGGCTCGTCGTGCCACTGCGCCTGCACGGCTACCACTGGGCCATCGGCTTCACCAAGGAGAAGGAGGCACTGCACAGCGACGAGCCGCTCGTCGTCTGCGGCTTCGTCGCCATGCAGGGCGACGGTGCCTGGAGCCCCAACCGCCGCACCGTCCCCGGCACCGGAGTCCACCTCTCGTGGGAAGACGGCACACCGCTGAAGGTGGACCAACTCGCCCTCGCGCTCACCCGCGAGCCGACCGTCACCCGTACCGACATCACCGTCGGGGGCCAGGAGCCCTTCGACCTCCTCACGCTCTACCTCGCCGGCGCCCTGCCCGGCTTCTGCCGCCTGAAAGCCGACCCCGACGGCGCCCATCAGGTCCTCAACCCTCCGCCCCCGCACTGGCCCGCCGCAGCGATCGTCCGCGGCGCCTCCCTCGCCCGACTGGCCCACGAGCGCCTCGACGACGGGGACGACGGCAAGGGCCGGTACGAGTTCGTCGTCCACGGGTACGGCGACCACGGCCGCCTCGCCGCTCAGGAGATGGCCGAGCACGTCGAGATCTGGCAGCGCGACCACCGCGGCGCCCACTGCCCCCTCATCACAGCCCGCCCGGTATCCGGCCGTGGTGCGGCGGGCCCGGACCACGAGCCGCACGTGTTCGCTAAAAAGCACACCCGCATCACCGTGAACTGGCCGATCGTGCCCGGCGGAACCGCCCGCCCCACCGTCATTGAGGAAGTACCGGCGGAAGGGATGCAGTTGAGCTGACCCCACCGACCGCCCCGCCTCGACACGACCCGCTCACGCCCTTCCGAGGTAGCCCATGCCGTTGTCGCACCGCCACATCCGCACCACCGTCGACGCCTATCTCGCTCGCCACCCCGACGAACGCGAGCAGCTCGGCGGCCTCCTGGACGCCCTCGACCAAACCGGCGAGGACATCGCCAGCCGCTCAACCTTCACCGGACACATCACCTGCGGGGCGATTGTCGTCGACCAGCTCGGCCGTGTCCTGCACGTGCTGCACCTGGCCAGCGGGAAGGTCCTCGCCCCAGGAGGCCACGCCGAACCAACCGACGACTCCCTGGCAGCAGCGGCGCTTCGGGAGCTGCGTGAGGAGACCGGAATCCCGCCCCAGGCCGTCATGCAGTGGCCGGGCTACGCCGCGGTGCCGCTGGACATCGACATCCACGACATCGACGCCCACCCCGGCAAGGGCGAACCCTGGCACCAGCACTTCGACCTCCGGTTCCTCTTCCGCCTGCACGCGGTGGAAGAGGTGTCCGTGGAACTGCAGGAGGAAGAGATCGGTGGCATCGAGTGGCGCCCTGTGGACCGGGTGACCTCACCGACCCTGCGTGAGAAGCTGCTGAAGCTCCCGCTCCAGGTCGCACCGGAGACAGCCAACGCCTCCGCTCTGATCTACAACGATCGCGGCGAATACCTGCTCCACCTGCGCGACTACCTCCCCGGTCAGATCTGGGAGCCGGGCAACTGGTCCCTGGTGGGCGGCGGCCGAGAGCCACAAGACGTCACCCTGGAACACACCGTCCGACGCGAACTGGCAGAGGAAGCGGGCCTCGACCTCGCCGAACTCACCCCGTTCGACACCGAGTACGCCATCGGCGACTCCGGCGCGACCGTACCCATCGCCATCTACGCCGGCCGCTGGAACGGCGACCCTCGCAAACTCCACGTGACAGAAGGGGTGCTGCTCGTCTGGTTCCCTCCCTCGGACCTCCACCGCCTGCGCATCGCAAACACCACGAGCGACCTAGTACGGCGCCACGCCGCCAGCCATCCGACGACGCAGAGCGGGCCCGAACCGGAGGAAGAAGGTCCCGCCTCACCGCACGGCACGGTCCCCAACATCATCGGTGTCCATCTCTATCTGGAGAAGCCCGACGGGACGGTGCTGCTCGGGCTGCGCCACCCCAACTCCGCGTTCGCGCCGTCCACCTGGCACGTGCTGGCCGGCCACTGCGAGCAGGAGAACGCCATTGACTGTCTGATCAGGGAGGCCCGAGAGGAGGCCGGCCTGCACATCGAGCGCCAGGACATCGAACTCGTCCACGTCGTCCATCACATCGGCACACCCAAGAACCCACCCCGCATGGGCCTGTTCTTCCGCGCTCGCGCCTGGCGCGGCGAACCTGAGCTGCGCGAGCCGGACAAGTGCATCGAGTGGCGATTCTGGGATGCCGCCGCCCTGCCCGACGAACTCGTCCCCTACACCCGAATGGCCATTGCGAAGATCCAGACCGGCGAGCTCTACAGCGAAATGGGCTGGCCTGCATGACCGCCACACCGACCAGCGCGCCCCGCCACGTGCCCGCTGCGACGGCGGCCGGACGTCCCGACACCCGCCTCGTAGTGATCCGCGGGAACTCGGCCTCGGGCAAGTCGAGCGTCGCCCAGGGCCTACGCGATCACTGCGGCCGCGGCGTCGCCATCGTCGGCCAGGACATGATCCGCCGGAACGTCCTTCGCGAGCACGACACCACAGGCGGCGCCAACATCGCCCTGCTCGGCAAGGTCGCCCGCCATGCCCTGGACGCCGGCTTCCACGTCGTACTCGAAGGAATTCTGTACGCCGACCGCTACTGCCACATGATCACGTCACTGGTACGGGACCATCGCGGCGTCTCGGCCTGCTACTACCTCGACGTACCGCTGGCGGCGACGCTGGCCCGGCACGCCTCGAAGGCGGACGCCGCCTACCTGGAACAAGTCACCGACACCCACCTCACCTCTTGGTACCGGGAGCTGGACCTGCTGCCGGGCGGGCTGGAGACAGTGATCCCGGCCGACAGCACTCTTCAGGAGACCGTCGCCCGCATCGCGCGCGACACCGAGCCGACCGCTGCCGCCCCTGCCAAACCACCCCAGCGAAAGCCGCCACAGGGAGACCCGATGAACCTCGTGCTGATGTCCGATCCGCAGGTAGCGGCGATCCCGGTGCGCGAGTGCGGGGAGCCGCTCGTGGATGTGCGCGACCACGACTTCCGCGTCGATCCCCGCAAGCAAGATGCGCTGGGCGCGTACGCCCATGTCCGCGAGGGCGTCCTCGCCCGGTTGAAGCACGCCCGCTCCCTCCTGCCCGCCGGCATCGACCTGCTCTTCATCGAGGGCTACCGGCCGCTCAGCCTCCAGCAGCGCTACTTCACCGAATACCGCAAGGAGTTGGCCGCCGCCCAGCCCGGCTGGACACCGAAGCAGCTGCACCAGGCCGCCAGCCGGTACGTGTCGCCGCCGGACATCGCCCCGCACTCCGCAGGCGCAGCCGTGGACGTGACCCTCGCCGACCAGGACGGCCACGAACTCGACCTCGGCACCCGCGTCAACGCTTCCCCGGAGGAGAGCAATGGGGCGTGCTTCACGCATGCCCCCAACCTCAGCGACCAGGCGCGCCACCACCGCACCCTGCTGCTCAACGTCATGGACAGCGCGGGGTTTACAAACTACGAGACTGAGTTCTGGCACTTCTCGGCAGCGGACCGGTACGACGCTCTGATGCGGCGGGAACCGTACGCGCGCTACGGACCGATCGAACTGCCCTAGCGCGCCGCAACCCGGCCAGGTCCTCGCCCCCGATTCAGCCCCCGAGGCCCCGGAGACGCGCTACCACCGCTCCGTGGACGCCCTGACCACGACGGACGAAAGCACCGAACGGAGGCATGTGTGCCTGACCACACCCAGCAGGCGATCCCAGCCGTCCCGAGCCCATCGGCCGGAGATGAACCGCCCGAGCACCACATGCACCTGCTCGGGCGGTACTACCGGCAGGTTGAAGCCGGTCGTAAGACCATCGAAGTGAGCGTGGCCACGCCGGACAGGCGCGACATCAGCATCGGCGACACGGTCGTCTTCCACGACCGGGAGACCGGGCGGGAACTCGACGTCGCCGTGCAGCGGATCACTTCGTACCCCTCCTTCGAGGACCTGCTCCGTTCGGAGGACACAGCGCGCATCGACCCGGACGGGCAATCCGGCGAGCTGCTGGCGAGTCTCCGCAGCATTTTCCCGCCGGCCAAGGAGGCTCTCGGCGTACTCGTGTTCGCCTTCGACCACCGCCCTGTCCGGCCCGGCCGCCCCATGCCGATGACGGCCGAGGCGTACGCGCAGACCGTCCCCCACCACACGGTGTAGGGCTGCCTCTACATCCGCGACGAGCAGGACCGGCCGGTCCAACTCCGCTCGGTGTACGGCTCGCGGCTGTGGCAGTTCCCGGGAGGCAACCTCGACGCCCCGGACGAAGACCCCCTGCAGACTGCCCGGCGCGAGGCGGTCGAGGAAACATGCCTCGAACTCGGCCTGGGCACACCGACGCTCCTCCTGACGCACTTCCTGCACGCCGGGCCCAGCCTGCCGCTGAACAAGGTGGGGTTCATCTTCGACGGAGGGCGCCTGAGCGCCGACCAGCTCGGCCAGATCCGCCTCGACCCGGCTGAGCACGACATGTGGGCCGTCCACGATCTCGCCGCTTGGCAGGAACTGATGGCCCCGCGTGACTTCGCCCGCCTCGACGCCATCGAACGAGCCCGGCGCGGCGAGGGCCCCTCCTACCTGATCACACACGCCTGACCCCAGCACCCCCACCCAGGAGGCAACCGTGTTCGCTGAGGACACCAACACCCGGGCCTGGCAGATCTACGGCCAGAGACAGCTCGACCGCGCCTACTCGCCGCCCATCCCCGACCGGCTCAGCTGGACGCCCTGGGATGGGCTCGGGCCGGGAGCGGAAGTCCTCGGCGACGTCACCGGCCGCCGTGTCCTGGACATCGGCTCCGGAGCCGGCCACCACGCCGTCCACCTCGCCCAGGCACACGGAGCGCGCGTCACCGGCATCGAGTTGTCCCCAACCCAGCACGAACGCGCCTTCTCCGCCCACTCGGACGTGGACGGCGTGGAATTCCTCCAGGCAGACGTGACCGAGTACCTGGCCAAAGCCGAGCCGTTCGACGCCGCGTACGCGATCGGGACGCTCGCCTTCGTCGATCCGCACCGCTCGCTGCCGGCCCTGCGCGACGGCCTGCGTCCCGGCGCTCCGCTGATCCTCTCGCTCCTGCACACCGACCTGCATGGCCTCGGCCCGTCCACCGAGGTGGCACCGCGCGAGCAGATGATCCTGCTGAGCGACGACCCGCCGCTGCCGACCCAGATGTGGGTCTTGGCGCCACAGCTTTGGGAGGACCTGCTCACCGAGTACGGCTTCCGCGTCGAAGCCATCAACCTCTTCCCGCACCCGGACCAAGGCGCCTCGGTTGTTCAGCAGCTCCTCCGCGCCCGGCGCCTTTCCCATCGGTCGGCGCGCGTGGCCAGCCGGCCCCGTAGCACCCGAGCCCCGGCCGCCCACGCGGCCGTCGGCGTCGGAGCGATCCTGCTCAGCGAGCAGGGCATCCTGCTGGGACGGCACCAGCGCGGCACCCTGGAACTGCCCGGCGGCAGCGTGGAGGGGGACGGGGAATCCTTCGAGGACGCGGTCGTGCGCGAACTCGCCGAGGAGACCGGTCTGGTCGCTCGAACCAGCGACGTGGAACTGCTTGGCACACTCGTCGATCACGTCGACGGCGTACTACGAGTCACCGTCGGTGCGCGGGTCCACACCTGGCAAGGCCAACCGGTCACGCAGCCGGTGGAGAGCGTCGGTGAGTGGGCTTGGTATCCGCTCGATCAGCTTCCCAACGGGCTGTTCGTATGCAGCGCCCAGATTCTCACGGCCTGGCGGCCCGATCTGCCCATCGACCACCCGCCGGCGCACTTCACGGCTTTCGCCCAGGCCCCGTGGCGCCGCTAGCACGCGAGCCGTCGCCGACTGCTCTTGCGACAGGGCATTGGTGCCGCACCCCGGCAGCAACACACACCGCATCAACCAAGCTGGAGTTCTTCATGCCGCATCTGTCCATGCGCCGGTCCATACCTTCGGCGAACGCCGTCGGGGCCGCCCGACTGCACGATCTGGAGCAGACTGCCCTGCGCCACGGAGTCCCCGTCGAGGACGTGCTGCTGATCGCCGTCAACTTGCACGGGATCACCTCCGTCCACGAACGCAATCGGGCCCGGGTAAACCTCCGACTCGCTCGCCGTCCCGACACAACCTGGCAGATCATCGTCCCGTTGAACCAGCCGGCCAGCCCATTCCGGCTCTGCGGCGACGAGCTGTCGCTGAACGGCTCGGTGGTCGCGCACGTCGAGCGCATCGACGCCGACGAAGCCGTCGGCGGGTACTTCCGCAACGACGGCCGGGCCGCGACCCTCAACCCGAACGCGCGCAGTCGGTGCGTCGGGTGCGGCTGGTGCCCGAACACCTTGGAGGCCGCCGCCGACCCGAGAATGCAGGAGGAGCAAGGGCTCGATGCCCTGCTGCGGGCCCTCGGCGAGCAGCACCCCCGCCGCAGCCTGGCCGAACTGGAGGAAGTCACCGTCTCCACCGGCTGCTTCGAGCGCGAAGAAGCCGCCGTCGCACATCTGACCGCTTTGCGCCGCGCCCTGGAGAGGGCCGACGTCACAGCCCGAATCGGCTTCCTCACCTCCGTGCTCCGCACCGACGAGGCGTTCGAGACGATCGCGTCGCAGGTGTCACCGTTCGTGCTCAGGCTGACGGCCGAACACTTCACCCGACGCGAGGCCCTCATGAAGGCCACCAAGGCTGACCTTCGTCCGGAGCAAATGCCGAACCTGCTGGCACGGGCACGTAAGGCAGGGCTTGACACGTCGTACACGTACATCGCCGGGATCGACCCGCTGGACGACCTCACACGCGGCGTGAACGAGCTGGTGGACGAGGTCACTGTGTTCCCGAACATCCAGGTCTTCCAGGCACACAATCTGATCATGCAGGGGATGCGAACGCCGGGCGCGGAGAGCCTGGCGTACTACCTGCACGCGCGCACGCTGATCGAGCGGACCCTGGCGCCGACCGGGCTACGGCCGGCGAGCTGGGAGTGCTATCGCCCTTTGTGGTACTTCACCTTCGCGGGAGAGGACCTCGTCGATGGACCCCACTGACGCAGTCATCGATCGGGTACGGGTCGAGCGCCTGGACGAGGACGTCGCCGGCCCGTGGGCGAGGGGCGACAGCCGGTTCGCGGTCGTGGTCGAGGCCGGCGGAATGGACGGAGTGTTCGCCCCAGTCGACGAGCTGCCCGCTGCGCTCGTCGCCACATGGCTCGGCCAGAGCGCGCTGCGCCACCCGGTGACCGACCACACCGGGCTGCTGCGCAGACTGCTGGCAGAACTCGGCCCGCACTCGGCAGGACTCGGCCGGTGGGCGGTCGGGGCGCTGGACTGCGCAGTGTGGGACCTGCACGGCCGCCTCGCCGACCTCCCGGTCGCGGCCCTGCTCAGCGACCGGCCCACACCGCAGGTCCCGGTCTATGCCTCCTGGTTGTCCCTGGACCTGAACGCGGCGTCGGCCGCCGAGTCGGTCAAGGCGACTGCCGGTGAGGGGTTCGCCTTCACCAAGTGGGCCCTGCGCGACGCCGAAGTCCGAGAGATCGCGCTGCTGGCCAGACGGGCGGCGGAGTGGGCGGGACAGAGTGTGGCGCTGGACGCCCTGGGCACCTGGGGTCACCTGCGGACCATGGACGTCGCACCGCTCCTCGACCCGGAGGCGGTGCGCTGGGTGGAGGACCCGCTCGCGCGGACCGACCGGACCGCATACACGCGGCTGCGCTGCCGGTCGGAGGGCCTTCCGGTGGCGTTCGGCGAGCGGTTGTCGCATGTGGAGGACGCCAGGGCGTTACTGGAGGTCTGCCGGCCGGAGGCGTTCACGTTCGACGCGGTGTGGTGTGGCGGCATCACCGAGGCGCAAGGCTGGCTGGGCGCCGCCCACGACGTGAGGGTGCCGGTCCACCTGCACGGCCGGGCGTTCCTGCCCGCCGTGCACCTGGCCGCAGCCTTCCCCCACGCGGCGGGGGCAGTGGAGTACCAGGTGGTGTGGGAGCCGAGGCGGCAGCGGGCGCTGCGCGGCACGCTCCGGCCCGACGGCGGACACGTCGTTCTCCCCGACCGGCCCGGCCTCGGGGTGGAGGTGCGCCGGTAATGCCGAGGCACACAGGCGAACTGGCGGTCCACGGCCACCTGCGGCAGCGCGAAGGGAAGATGCTGCTCGTCGTGGACGAGCGGCTGAGCGGGCACGACACCTTCCTGTCCACGACCCTGCGCCTCGAACAGCCGGTGCACGAGCCCGAACTCGCGGTGCAGATCCTCACGTTCGACGACGTCACCGTCCTGTCTCCCCTCTCCCTCGCCCTGCCGCAGGAGCGAGCCGGCGAGGGGTGGAGCGGCACGCTGCTGGTTCCGCACGGTGCCCGCCCGCCGGCGATCCCCGACGACCTCGCCAAAGCGCTTGCCAAAGCCGGCGTCGACACCGGTGGCTGGTCGTCGGCCGAGGCCCGGCATCTGCTGACCTTCCTCGGCGAGGCCGGGGCCGCATCCGTGCGTACCGAGCGGATAGCCATGATCATCACGACCCTGCGAGGCCGTTCGTGAACGCGGCGCCGGTGCGGCTGGTGAGCCTCGATGTCGGGTACACCCTGGGCGAGCCGTCCGGGACGACACTGACGCAGCGCCTGGTGGAACTGTCCCCGCGCCCGGCGCGCGAAGCGAAGCAGGTAGCCCAGCAGATCCTGCACGCTCTGGACCCGAGCATGGACACGACGGGGCCGCAGGCGGTGTGCGCCGCCCTGGGCATTGCGCCGTCCGCCTTTCCCTACGACCACCGTCCGCCCGCCTTCGCCCTGTGGACAGGCGCGGTGGAGGCGGTGGCCCGGATCGCCAGGGTCGTGCCGGTGGTCACCCTGTCGAACGTGAGCCACTGGGACGAGGGGGAGACCGACGTCGCCGCCCTTCTGACCCCCCACCTCCGAGCCCACCACCCCTCCTGGCGCATCGGGTTCGCCAAACCGGACCCGCGTGCCGTGGAGACTGTTGCGCGGCTGCACGACCGGGATCCCGCGGAGGTGCTGCACGTCGGCGACAGCGTCGACTACGACGTGTGCGGCGCCGTCGCCGCCGGCGCCCAGGCCCTGTGGATCACCCCGCGCCCGCCGTCGGCCGAAGAACGCCGACTGCTGGCCGAGCACCCCGGTCGGGTCACGGTCGTGCCGGACCTCGCCCGCGCGGTCCGGCACATCGAACAGACCCTCCCCTCGTCAACCCCGCCCACCAGGAGCACCACACCGTGAGCCAGTTCGAAACCACCGCCCCGTTCTACGCCGCCTACCGGCCCGGCATCCCGAAGGAGGCCGTCGAGCTGCTCGCCCGGCGGGTGGCCGGCCAGGAGCACCGGCTCCTGCTCGACCTCGGGTCCGGCACCGGGCAGGTCCCCCTCGCCCTGGCCGGGGAGGTGACGGACATCGACGTCGTAGAGCAGGACGCGGGGATGCTCGCCGAGGCGGACAAGGCGCTCGCCGGGCTGCCGGTCACCGTCCGCCTGCACAGGACCCCGGCCGAGCAGTTCACCCCGCCCGCCTCCTACCGGGCCGACCTGGTCACGGTCTGCCGCGCGTTCCACTGGATGGATCACGGCCTGGTGCTGTCTCGGTTGGAGGGCATGACCGCGCCGAACGCGACCGTCGCGGTCATGGGCGACGGCAGCCTGTGGACCGCGCGCACCGCGTGGACCGACGCCCTGCGCGCCCTGATCCAGGAGTACCTGGGCAAGGAGCGGCGGGCCGGGGCGGGCAAGACGTACGCGGCGCACAACCGACCGTACCGCGAGATCCTCGCCGAGTCCGCCTTCGGCCAGGTCCAGGAGCACACCATCGCAGTCGAGCGGGAGTGGACCACCGACATGGTGATCGGCTACCTGTACTCGACCTCCTTCGCCGCCCGGCCGCTGTTCGGCGAGCGGGTCGACGACTTCGAACGCCGTGCCCGGGCTCTGCTCGACGAGCACACCGCCGCCGGCGGCCTGACCGAGCACGCCTCCTTCCAGGTCGTCCTCGGCCAGCGCGGCTGACCCGCGCCTCCCTCTTCGCCGGGGCGGCCCCTCTTCCCGCCCCGGCCTCCTGTCCCGTCCTTCCTGAAGGAGATCCAACATGCCTCGACCCGAGATATGGAGCGCCGACGAACAGCGCCGGTTCGTCGACGACGGCGTCCTCATACGCCGTGGCCTGGTCAACGGCAACCTTCTGTCCCGGGCCCGTGACCTCGTCGGCGGCTGGCTGACCGAGGCGTACGACCCCGCACGGCTCACCGCCTACACCGAACGCAGTTTCGCCCCCGAGCTGGAAGAGCACCCCGACCTCCTCGCCCTCTACCACCGCAGTGGGCTGGTGGAGCTGGCCGAGGACCTGCTGCTGCCCTCCTGGATCTCCCCGGTCACCCGGGCGCAGATCCAGATCCGGCTGCCGCACGGCGCCGAGCAGCCGGTAAAGCGGATGCACGTCGACGGCGTCTCCTGCCCCCACCTGGAACCGTCCGACCTGCGCACCTTCAGCTTCATCATCGGCGTCGTCCTGGACGGCAGCGCCACCGCGGACGCCGGCGCTCTGCACTACGTGCCCGGCGGGCACCACCGGATGGCCCGCTACTTCGCCACCAACTGGACCCTGGGGCAGCCGGCCCAGACCCCCGACGACATCGACGCCCAGGACGGCACCGCCTTCACCGCCGAGCCCGGCGACGTGGTCGTGATGCACCACCTCGTCCCGCACCGGGTCGGCATCAACACCAGCAGCACCCCCAGGGTGATGGCGTACTTCCGTATCCAACACGCCCAGCACCCCGACCTCGCCCTGGCCGCCCTGTCGGACCCGTGGCTGGAGTACCCGGCGCTCGCCGACCTCGCCCGCCCCGGCACCGCGTGAAGGGGCGGAGCACCGTGGACGTCCTCACCCCCGACCAGCTCCCCGCCGCCGCCCGGCTCCTGGCCGCCGGGCAGCTGGCCGCCGTGCCCACCCCGCGCTGGTACATGCTCTGTGCCCGCGCCGCCGACCCGGCCGCCACGGACGCGGTCTTCCGCGCCAAGCAGCGCCCCACCGACAAGCCGCTGCTGCTCCAGCTCGACTCCCCGGCCACGGCCGCGGACCTGTTCGACCTGAGCGTCGACGCCCGCCTGCTGGCCGGCGCCCTGTGGCCGGGGGACCTCGCGCTGCGCCTTCCCTGGAAGCTGGACGCGAAGGCCGTCTCGGCGGTCGGCTCCCCGGCGCTCGTCGGATACCCCGACGGGATCTTGGGCCGCCTCGTCGCCCTGGTCGGCGAACCGCTCGCCGCCGCCGTGTGCAGCATCTCCACCCGCGCCGCCGGCGAGCAGGACCTCCCGGCGCTCACCGCCGCCCAGGTCGCCGCCTTCGAACGGACCACGCGGGCCGGGATCGCCGCGGTCGTCGACGGCGGGATCTGCCCGCACGGCCGGCACATGACCATCGTCGACTGCCCTGCGGGCACCCCGGCCCGCCTGGAGCGGGAAGGCACCGTCCACGCCCGCGCCGTCGAAGCCGCCCTCACCAAGCCGGGAGGACCGCATGTGGGCTGACCTCGCCCGCCGCACGAACCGCCTGGTGCCCGACGCGTCGGTGGCCGCCGTCGCCAACGTGCTCGACTACCTCTGTCTCGCCCAGCTCTACCTGCGCGACAACCCGCTCCTGGCCCGGCCCCTGACCCCGGCCGACATCAAGCCCCGGCCGGCCGGGCACTGGGGGGTGTGCCCGCCCGTCAACCGGATGCTCGCCGCCCTGGGGCCGCTCCAGGCGGCCGTCCCCGACGGCTACGAACTTCACGTCCTGCACGGCGCCGGGCACGCCGGGCCCTCCGCCCTCGCCCACGCCTACCTCACCGGCCGGCTCGGCAACGCCCACCCCGGCCTGTCCCCGGGCGAGGCCGGACTGCGCGAACTCGTCTCCGGCTTCCCCCGGGCCGATATCGGCGGGGAGATCACCCCGATGATCCCCGGCCACCTGCACACCGGAGGCCAGCTCGGGCCCGCCCTCGCGATCGGGCAGGGCACCGTCCTCGACGCCCCCCACCGCCTGTCGGTGGTCCTGATCGGCGACGGGGAGTGCGAGACCGGGACGACCGCCGCCTCCTGGCTCGCCACCCGCGCCCTGCACGGTACGGGCGACCACGGCACCGTCCTTCCCATCATCCTGCTCAACGGACTGCGCATGGGCGGCCCGAGCCTGCTGTCCACCCTGAGCCACACCGAACTCACCGCCTATTTCACCGGACTTGGGCACCGGCCCGTCTACAGCGACGGACTCGACACCGGCCGGCTCCGCCAGGCGCTGGCCGAAGCGCTCGCCGCCGCCCAGCCTCTGGGCATCCCGGGCACCTCCAGCGTCCTGGTGCTCACCCTGGACAAGGGCCACGGCGCCCCCGGCCGCCTCGCCGGCACCCCGGCGGTCCACAAGACGCCGCTGGGCGACCCCGCCGGCGTGCCCGCCGAGTTCGACGCGCTCGCCGAATGGCTGGCCTCCTACCAACCCGCCCAGCTCCTCACCCCCGGAGGCCGGCCCCGGCCGCACCTGTTGCCCGCGCTCCCGCGGCCCCGGCCCGAGCCCGGCGGACTTCCGGCACCGCGCGGCTGCATCGCCGCCTCCGCCCAGGTCGCCGTCCACGCCGCCGGGCGCCCGTTCGCGCAGGTAGTACCCGAGGTCCTGCGGGCCCGCGCCGAGCAGGGACCGTTCCGGGTATTCAGCCCCGACGAGCTGGCGTCCAACCGCCTCGACCTCACCGACGAGCACGGACGCCCGGCGCCGTGGCTGGTCGAAGTCCTCAGCGAGGAGCTGTGCCACGCCTGGGCCCAGGGCTACACCGAGACCGGCCGCCACGCGCTCGTCGCCACCTACGAGGCGTTCGCGCCGATCACCCTCAGCCTCATCCAGCAGCAGCTCAAGCACCGCTCCGTGCGCCGGCACGCCGGGCTCGCCCCGCTGCCCAGCCTCGCCTACCTCCTGACCAGCCTCGGCTGGCACAACACCCTCACCCACCAAAACCCCAGCCTCACCACCGCACTTCTGGCCGACGCCGACCCCACGCTCCACGTCCTCACCCCCGCCGACCCCGCACGTACCGCCGCCGCCCTCACCTTCGCCCTGCGCAAGCTCGACCGGTGCACGATCGTCGTCGCGGGCAAGCACACGGCCGTCCAGCACCCGCTGGCGACCGTCGACGAGGAGCTGCGGCATGGGATCGCGATCTGGCCGCACCTGACCCACCCCGGCCTCGGCGAGCCCGATCTGATCCTCGCCTCCGCCGGCGACCTGCCCGCCGAGGCCCTGACCGCCCTCGCCCGGCGGCTTCGCGCCGAACGCCCAGAGTTACGCCTTCGGTACGTCCACGTCCACGACCTCACGGCCCTCGCCGAGGACGGCACACGCCCCCTCGCCCTCTCCCCGGCCGCCTTCGCCCGCCACTTTGGCACCCGGGCGCCGATCATCCTGGCTACCAGCGGACACCCCGCCGACATCCACGCACTTCTCGGCCGCCGCCACCCCGGCCCCCGGCTCACCGTCCTCGGCTACCGCGACCCCGGCCGCCCCGTCTCCCAGGAACACCTCCGCAGGCTCTGCGGCCTCGACGACGCCGGCCTGTGGACGCTCGCCACCACCCTCACCGGCACCCCGAAGGAGACACCGGTCCCATGAGCACCCCACCCACGCCCGCCGCCCTCGACGCCGACACCATCGACGACTTCGAACGCGACGGGTACGCGATCATCCGCGACGCGATCACCCCGGACCTGCGCGACCGGCTCCTGACCGCCGCCGAGAAGCTGCTGGCCAGCGACATCACCCAGGGCCGCGACCGAGGAGGCGACGGCAAAGACGGCTTCCGCGGATGCCTCAACCTCCATCCCGCCTTCCTCCCACTGCTCGCCAACCCGAACGTGCTGCCCACCGTCGTCCACCTCCTCAGCCCGAACATCCACCTGCTCTCCGCCCACCTCATCGCCCTGCCCAGCGGCCTGCCCCGCACCATCCGCATCCCCGAACGCCACGGCTGGCACCGCGACATGTACGGCGTCACCGCCGACCTCGGCTTCCCGAACACCCCCCGGATGGCGATCAAGGCCGCCCACTACCTCACCCCCCTCACCCCCGACTGCGGGCTGACCATGCTCCTCCCCGGCAGCCACCTCCTCACCGAAGAACCCGCCGTCCCCGCCGGCTCCATCGACCCGCCCGGCGCCATCACCCCCGACATCACCGGCACCGACGCGGTGCTCTTCGAGAACCGGACCTGGCACACCGGAGGCATCAACCTCTCCGGCCTCCCCCGCCTCGCCCTGATGCTCCAGTACGGATACCGCTGGCTCCACCCCGTCGACGACCCCGCCACCGACCTCCGGAAGAACCCCGCCCTCACCCCGATCGAGCAACAGCTCCTGGGGCTACCCGACCGCCAACCCGACGGATCCCTCGCCAAGGGCAGCGGAGCAGCACCCATCCGTGCTTGGTACGCCGCAAACAGCCAGTGAGCCAGGCGCTGGCCACGCGCCTCCCCGCGTTCGGCAGAAGCCCGAGAACCAGTCGGCGCTGGCTACGCTCATGACCGCCAAGACAGTCCTTAGGCGTCCGGGGCCGGGGCGCGTACGTCGGCAACTGCGTCCAGGGCGGCCCGCCATGGGTAGATGGCGGGGTTGCCCTGGCCCGGCTCGTTCGGCACGAAGCCGCCTTCTCCGTACAGCACCCGGACGCCCGCTTCCCAGAGAGTGTCGATCGACCGCTGGAACTGCGGATGGGCGACGTATGCCCTGTTCACACAGGGCACCATTGCCATCGGGATACGCTTACCGATGCCTTCGGCGACCACTCCAACGAGCCACTTGTCGGTGATCCCGAGAGCCCATGCGTTAATCGTGTTGAACGTCGCAGGTGCGACAAGGATCGCATCTGCCTTCGGCCACACGTCCGGCTGGCCGGGCATCCGGTATTCCCAGCGGACCGGGTGACCGGTGAGGGCGGCCAGCGCGTCGAGAGAGTCTCCGAGCCAGCGGGCGGCCGTGGGTGTGAGTCCGAGGCACACGTCCCAGCCGTCTGCCTGTGCTTCCTCGATGATGCGGGCGACGTCGCGCACTGGCGGAGCCGCGCTGCCGAACAGGTAGAGGGTCGGTTTGGTCATGCCGACCATCCGACCACAGCCCAGGCGCCGTCGAGGTGGCGACCGAGGGAATCGGCGGCCGGTGGCAGCGGACAGCGCGTACCGTGCGAAGGAAGGGTCGGAGACGGGAGACCGTGGTGCCGAAGCGGAGCGGCGATCACACCGGTACGCGGATCCAGGAGCAGCGGAAGCTGGCGAGGCTGACACAACGGGTCTTAGCTGACCGGATTCCGTACTCGTACAGCTGGCTGACCCAGGTGGAGTGCGGGGCTCGGCCGGCATCCGTGGATTTCACCGCGGCGGTCGCGCGGGCGCTACGGATCGACGTCACCGTGCTGACGGGGCAGCCGTACGTGACGCAGCTGCAGGAGGACCGGCTGGCGGAACTGGTGCGGCCGATCCGTGAGGCCATGGACCTGTACGACCTCGGCGACGACCCTCTGGTCACCGCGCGCACGGTTGCCGAACTCCTCGCTACCGCGGAGGAGTTGTGCGCCCTTGTGCGGGCCACTCGTCTGCATGCGGCGGCGGCAGCGCTACCGGGCGTGATCACGGAGCTGACCGTCCTGTGCTGGCGGACTCCGACGACGGAACTCTGGCAGGCACTGGCGTCCGCCTACCGCACCGCGCACGACATCACCGTGAAACTTGGGTTCTACGACCTCGCGACCGTTGCGCTCGACCGGCTCGGCTGGGCCGCTGAGCGGGCTGCGGATCCAAGCCTGGCGGCCATGAGGCAATACTTCCGGGGGCTGGTGTACTTCCGCGAGGGCGAGTACACCGTCGGCTTGCGTCTGATCCGGTCCGGCCACGGTCTGCTCGGCGCGGACGGATCGAGCCGAGCGGCTCTCACCGTTGCCGGCCAACTCCACCTCGGAGGATCGGTACTGGCCGCCCGGGCAGGCGAGGCGGACCTGGCCGCTGAACACATCGCACAGGCACGCGAGCACGCTGAGCGGGTCGGCGACGCCAGCCGAGTGCATTGGTTGAACTTCAGCTCGACGAATGTCGCCCTGCACGAGATGAGCGTGGCGATGGAGATGCGCCGTTACGACGAGGCCCTTCGTCAGGCCAAGGCGATCCGGCTGCCGGCAACGGTCGCGACATCCCGTCGCGCGCACTTCTACATCGACCGAGCGCGCGTGGAGTTGGAGCTGGGCCGGGGCGAAGCGTCGCTGAAGTCGATGATGGCGGCACGGCGGTCGGCACCGGAACAGACCCGGTATCACCCCGGGGCCCGGGAGACGATCCGCGGTCTCGTTCACCTTTCTCGCCGGGCTCCAGAGCCACTGCGGGCGATGGCGACCTGGATCGGCATGTAGGTCCGCTAGCTCTTTCTCAAGTGAAAGAGTTTAAGGCGTTCTCGGCGGTCACGATGACGACGTGAGCTCTCACACGGACCTGCCGAAGGAACTGTTGGACGGGCTGTCTCGCGAAGGAGTCGAGCAGGCCCGCGCGGCGATGGCGCCCCGCGGGGGACCACCCGCCGCGCAGGGTCGCGTACGGCGGGAGGTGCTGGCGTTCGCGACGTCTGCACATCACTCGGATCGCACCGCGAGAGCACGCCGACACGGCGTCGACCGCACAGGAGCTGCCCTTGCACGCACGTTTGTTCAACGGCGCCCTTCACGGCGTCATGGCCCGCTATCGGCTGCCGAACTGTACGGCGGCCGTGGCGTGCACGATGCGGCAAGGGGCCGTCTGATGCCCCACGCGGGGAGCCGGGTCACCGGGACGGGCACCCGCGTCGAGGTGAACAGCGCGGTGGACGCCAACGGGTCCACCGCCAGTCAGCGATTCCGACGTGCGGTGAGTCCGAGGCTGGCCGCAACACCCGACCTACGCCACGACCCGCAAGGGTGGAGCTCGCTGAGCACGACCGACCTCCCACTTTTCGAGGCCGTGGTATGAGCCGGAATCAACGGCCGAACTCATTGCCTGATCGGGTGGCCACAGACCTACGCGCCCGAATCACCGATGACCGTTGGCCGCCGGGCCGCGTGCTTACCTACGCAGATATCCAGCAGCTGTACGGAGTTAGCCGCGAGACCGTGGCTGCAGCCCTCACGATGCTGCGCGATGCAGGACTGGTGGAAACGCGACGCATGGGCACCCGACCCAGGGTCGCGGGAAAGAGTTGGCCCGCTGCCACAGGGACGTCGATTCAGGACGAGATCACAGACCACGTTCGAGATCAGGTGAATCGCGGCGTCTACGGCCCCGGTGATCGCATCCCATCCCTGGAGGCACTCGCCGCCGAATACTCCGTTTCCGTGGCGACAGTCCGAAGATCGCTTTCCCCCTTGCTCGACGAGGGGATCTTGATCACTATCCGGCCGACCGGAACGTTTGTGGCAACCAGGTCTGCCGACGTAGATTGAGCAGCCGCCGCACCGCTTTCCGTAGGGTGCCATGTGCATGTACGGGAACCGTCCTACGTAAGGCCGTAGAACGCCCGCTCCGCAAAGGGGGCCTCGGCTACGGACGCATTGGGCGCATTGGGGTGGCGAGCCCTCTGCATCTCTCCGGGCACACAGAGTGGCGTTATGCGCGTTGCATCACATTCGGCTCATAACGGTCCCTATATGCCGCAAACTGACGATATGGACATAGCCGCATCGAGTGCACTCTCGACACCGGACCTTGCCGCCTATCTGATGCGAACGGCGCCCACGCAGGAGCTGCAGCCGCCGGTCACGCTCGGCATCCGCCCGGTGCCACCCCGGGCGCGATCGGGCACCGAGAGGCTTCGGCAGGCCATAGACGCGGTGAGCGAGAGCCTCGGCCCGCCGACGTTGTACGGCGGCAGCGCCGTCGGGCCTACGATTCGCTGGCGGACACCATCACACACCGTGATTCTTGATTCACCCGACGCCGCAGAGGGTGACCTGCAGCTCTCGGTGCGCCGGACCGAGTCCCTGGAGCTGTCCGAGGCCGATCGCTTCCGACATGCCAGCGGGTTGGACACTGCGGATCTGCCCTTTCTGTGGCAGTGGCAGCCGATCCCGACCGCACCCGCTCCGCCGTCCGTGCCGGTCGCACGCGACTGGACGAGCCTTCGAGCTTCCCTCGAAGCCCTGCTCCGCGCCTGGTGTGAGCAGCTCGAAGCGCAGCTGGGCCCGGACGACGCCGGCTTCGACATCGTGGTCGATGCAGAGGGTAGGCCGCGGCGGCTTGTGGTTCTGGTCAGCCCCGCAGACAGCCTGACGGTGCTTGTCGATGACCGGGACGGTGCAGACAGCGACGATCACCATGCCGAGATGACCGGCCGAGGGTGGCAGGACTTCATACCAGTGCATCGTTGGTGGGGTGCCTATTTCGAGCGCACGTCGGCGGGGGCCGCCGCAGCGGCCGAGCTGATCGGCACGGAGCTGCGGGCGCGTGGCGCCCGGGGTCCTCACGACCTGCGCCTGGCAGACGTCGGAGCTGGCGAGGGCCACGGACTCCTGGTCCTCCCTGCCCTCGGGATCGCCCCCGCCCTCCCGCACTGAGAGCGCTGCGGCACAAGCGGATGGGCAACGCCGCGGGCCTGACCAGCCGTCACCACATCCCGATGGATTACTGATTGCCTCGCCCGATTCCCCGGGTTGATCGTCGAGCGCTGCAGCCGATCCCGCATCGCGGAGTAGAACAAAGTCCGCCCAGAAGCGGGTTGGGCTGCCGCCTCGTGAACACCCTCCGAGGGACGCATAATTGCGCATCGAGATCGGATTACAGTCAACCGAATATGCGCCCCCACTTCCTAACGACCACCTGCTGTAGACCAGCGGGGGTCTAATGCCGAAGCCATGGGCGCGCTGGAACATTCTGCAACGAACAGAATTCTGCGCTATCCGCGACGAGACATTTCAGATCGCCCACGTCAAGGTGATTCACCTCACGCGAATTTCTCAGAAGTCCACCGTTTCGCCTGTCCCGGTCAAATCAGGCGAACCGGAATTCGGCCTGCCCCAGCTTCCAAGACACCAGACGACCGGCATATGGTCGACCTTCCGGGATCTGCTCTTCCCTCATGCCTTTCGGCATGCGGAGAGGAGCTTGCAATCGCCCGGTTTCGATCGGATGGAAGCTGAGGTGAGAACCATGCTGCGGGCCTTGCGTGATGCAGGCGAAAGGCGCAACCTGCTCAGGTATTGCGCAAGGGAGGTTGCCGACCTGCCGGTCCCGGATCCGTTCTCCGTTCCCGCCCTGGTGGGCGCGATGGAGGCCGCCAGCGGGCGCGGTATCCGGTTTATTGCGCTGGATGCGCCTGAAGCTGATCTCCAAACGGCATGCGGATTGCGACTCCGGGGCCCGGAGAGCACGTGGGTGCTCTATCGCCCTCGGCCCACTCCGTACCAGACCGAGCACGTAGTGCTGCACGTCCTGGCCCACGAGTGGCTGGACCACGGCACGACCGTCCCGCTCGCCGAGGCAATGCAGCACCTGCCGACCGTGCTGCGGCACAGCGTGGCGAAGGAGTTCCAGGGGGCCCCGGTTCACGCACTCGCTCGATACCGAAGCGCGGACGAGCGTGAGGCCGAGGCGTCCGCATACCTCATCAAGCAACGAATCCACCGGAGCCGGGAACCAGGACATGACCTGGTCAGCAGGCTTGAGGCCACCCTGTCGCACCCTCTCGCGCCGTGCGGCCCCCGACCGGAAGAGGTCGCGTAGATGACCACCATGCTCTGGGCCGTGGCCATCGGGATGACCATCACCGCGGTGTGGCGTTTCCCGGCCTTGAGGCACGGTGATCCGATGCGGCGAGCCCTGTGGGCGTGCTCGGCCGCCTTCGCCGCCACCGTCTGGTGCAGAGTTCCGCAAGTGAAGCAGGCGCTGGACAACTCGCCCGTGACGGACCTCTCTGCCCTGTTGAAGTACCTGACGTCGCTTGTCGCCATCCTCGCGGCCCTCCGCTACATCACGGCCGTCTACGGGGAGCCCTCGGAGGGCTCCGACCGGCACATTGCTATGAGCCGGCGAATCAGCCATGTGGCGCACACGTGCGCACTGACGGCCATGGTCGTCCAGGTCCTGCTCTTCTTCACCGTGGTCGACCGGAGTCACCCGAGTACCGACTTCGCCGATGCGCAGGCCGGCCAATGGGGCGGCACGCTCTTTCTGACGATCCAGTACACCTACCTCGGGGTAGCTGCGGCCACCTGCTGTTACCAATGGGCTCGGGCAGCCCGCCGCGCCGAGAAGCGGGCACTGAGGATCGGCCTGGCCCTGATGGCAACAGCCGCGGCGATCTACACGATCTATCCCGTTTTTCGCACCGTGACCACGTGGATCCCGCCAGAGGTCAGCGCGGTCACGATGCGCACGGTGGCCGACTCCGTGAACATGGTGGTCGCCTGCCTCTGGGCCGCCGGCGCCTCCGTACCGTCCACCATGGCGCTCTCGACACGCTGGAACGCCTGGAGATCTCTGCAGAAGCTTCGCCCGCTCTGGTCAGACCTCATGAACGCGTTCCCG
Organism: Streptomyces globisporus; assembly: GCA_014649555.1. Lineage (GTDB taxonomy): Bacteria > Actinomycetota > Actinomycetes > Streptomycetales > Streptomycetaceae > Streptomyces > Streptomyces globisporus. The sequence goes on from BMTG01000003.1 coordinate 226,447, forward strand.
GACCTTGCGCTGCAGCGGCCGGGAGCGAGGATCACCGAGTCGCTGGTCTTCGCCCCCTCCCTCGACGTCCGCCTGGACCGTCGGACCCAGGAGATCGCCGGCGGAATCGAGCAGCTGCGCCACCACGCCTCCCCCGACCTGCTGTCCGTCGCCGAGGACCTGGCCGAATCTCATGACGACCCCGAAGCCGCGGCCGAGGCGTACTGGATCAGGGCCGCCCAGCAGAGTCAGAAATCGGGTAGGCGTTCCGCCGTGCCGTCCAGGAAGCTGCGCGAGAAGCCTCTGACCAGCGTGACCGCCGAAGCGAACTGGCTGGCCCGCGTCGCGGCCCTGCCCGTTCCTCCGAACCTGGTGCGGATCATGCACGAGCGGGCGGGCGAGCCACCCGTCGACCTCGCGCGTCAGATGGCTGGCCGGGGCCAGGCGGCTGACCCGCACCGAGCAGGCTCCGACCGGGTCAAGGATCCGACGGGTCGGCCAGCTCGCGGTTGAGGAGATCCGACAGCACGGCGACCATCTCGGGCGAGACGCCGCCTTCGCCGCCACGAGCAGCGAGGGCGATGTCGTAGCGGCTTGCGATGTAACGAAGGTCGTCCAGGACCCGGCTCTCCGCCTTGTCATCGAGGTGGAGCTCGGACACGCCGAAATAGGCGGCCAGACCGGTGACAGCTATGGCGCGGGCTACCTGGGCGCCCGCGAAGACTCGGTCCGTCGGCATACCCCGGAGCAGGGCCTCGACCTGGTCACCTCGAATGACCTGGGCACCGGCTACGCCGGTGACACCGGTCGCGATCGTGTCGGGTGAGGGCTCCCCCTCCGGGAAGCGCTCGCCGACCAAGGCGCGGAGTGCCAGGGTGAGCGGTGGCAGAGCTGCCGGCGGGGACTCCGGCACGGCCTCGCCGAACGACCGGCGTTGGGCCGCCAGCAGCTCGTCCGCGTGAACGCCGTACAGCTTCGCCAGGGGGCCGATCCATGCGTCGTCGAGCCGGCGTTCGCCGCGCTCGGCGCGGCTCAGCCCGTACTTGCTGATCCCGATCTCCTCCGCGGCGGCGTACTGGGCATACCCAGCGTCACACCGCAGGTCGGCAAGATCGCACAGGCCCTCACGAGGGAACAGGACGTCGATATCGACACGGAGCTCTCTGGCGATGGCCGGGAGCTTCTCCCCCGGAGGGAACGTCCGCTCCGACTCCCAGCCCGCGACGATCGCCTGGCTCTTCGACCCCACCGCAGCCGCCAGCTCGCGCCGATGCACATCTGCGGCACGGCGCGCCCTCATCATCTGAGGGCCGTTAAACCGGCGTGGCGGCAAGGCTGACACTCCTGAACGTGCTGGTGGGTGGCGGTGGAACCGCACAACAAGCTCTTGCAACGAAAATTTACATCAGATACTTTTCGTTGCAGCAGTGGAGGGGGAAACCTCTCCGCGGCTCACCCTATTCCCCTTGACCGCCAGGCAGGCACCCCGGGTTCTGCCACGAACAGGCAGGACTGGCCCCTGATGCCGGCATACCGACAGGCGCCGTTACGGCAGCAGGTCCGGAGCGGGCCGCAGCCCTGCACACGCCCAGCCTGGTGACTCTCTGCAACTAGTACAGGGTTTAAGAACCAAGTCTGGATCTTGACGCGGGTCCGTGCGTATGTTCGTCGTCCCCCGGGCAGCCCGCCCGTGGCGGCGGACGTGAGGAGCCCGCGAGCACAGAGTGGACCGGATAGGTCCCGCAAAAACAGCGGCGGCGCCCGGGAGCGGGAACTCCCGGACGCCGAACGCTAAGCGGCATACCCGCCCCAGCAAGGGCGGAGATTGCCCACCATCACCACGCTGAGTCCTTCCGAGGGGCGCATCAGCGTGGCAACACTGCAAAGGGGAGTATCGCATGCCTCCTGCCCTGCGCAAAAGGCCGTTCCGTACGGTCTGCGCGGCAGCCACCCACACCTCGACGCCTCAGCAGCCCGAGCCGGAGCGCCTCGTCCCGGCTCACCCCGTCACCGGGAGCGGCCGATGAGCAGCGAAGCCCGCGAGTGGGTGTGGGAGCACAGCTTCGCCCGGGGGGCCGCGCGCCTGGTCCTGCTGTCGATCGCCGACCGGGTGGCCGACGACCAGTGCATCTCCTGGGCCTCGCTGTCCAGCCTGGCCAAGCGCACGCGCGCCTCGGTCTCCACGGTGCGCGAAGCCGTCGAGCGCCTGGTCCTCGCCGAGGAGCTGGAACAGCTCGACGACCTCGTCGGCCCGCAGCGCAGCACGGTCTACCGCCTGCCCCTCGCCGCCGAGGCCCTCGTACAGGCCCGGCACGAACAGCAGCAGGAGGACGGCGAGACGGCGGTCGCCGACGCGCCCTCCGGGCCTGCGACGCTCCGGCTCTCGGCTCTGCGGCGGTACGGGATCCACCCGCGTGAGGTGCCGGAATCCCCCGCGAGGGTCCGGAAACCGGCAGTACCGGCCACCGGCAGGCCACGACGGAAACCGGCACCCCGGCGTACCGGCCACCGGCACAGCGATGTACCGGCCACCGGCATACAGAACCGTAGTGAACCTGATTTGAACCGGAGGTACAGCAGTAGTGGTGCTGCCGTCACCTCCGCTGCCGAGTGGCGGGTCGACCCCGCCACCCACGCCTGGATCCGCCAGCAGGGACACCTCGACCGCCTCGGCGAGCAGGGCCTCCAGGCGGCCGACGCGAAGTGGCGCGCCCACCGCGCCGACTTCCAGCCGAGGCCGGCGGACGCCTGGGCTGCCGACTGGAAGTCCTGGGTCGCCCGAGAACACGCTCCCAGCCGCCCGAACCTCCACGCCGCACCCGGCAGGAACGGCGCCTCGCCTGGCGGGATGACGCGGGCCGAAGCCCACACCGCCGCCCTTCTCGCCGCCCTCGACGAGCCGACCGGAACGGAGGGCTGACCATGGACCGCCGCGAAATCGCCGCCCTGCTGGCCTACATCGGCCGAATCGACCCCCGCACCATCCGCACCGAGAAGGGCGAAGCGGCCGACCAGCTCGCCCAGTGGCACGAACTCCTCGGCGACGTGCCGACCGCCACCCCGTACGGCTGGGACGCCCTCGCCGCCGCCCGCCAGCACACCCGCACCTCGCCGTACCAGATCCAACCCGCTGACGTGGTGCAGCGCTGGGAGAAGTACCGGCGCGGCCGCCTGGCCCGGCACTCCGACCCGACGCCGTCCGTCGACCCGGACGACCAGGCCGCCTGGGCGAAGGAGCTGGTCGCGACCCGGCACGCAGTCGCTCATGGAACCCTGGAGCCGGCGCAGGCCCAGGCCATCGAAAGCGGTCGGGAGGAGATCAACCCGCGGTTGCAGGCCCGGCTGGACCAGGTCGGGTCCTGCATACCGCCCGCCGCCCGAGCAGCCCTCGCTCCCTACCGGCCCCGCCGCGCAGCCCGAGAGGCCGCTGTCGCCCAAGGGCTGCCCGACGCCCTGAGCGTGCGGTGCGCTTGGTGCCTGGCCCAGCCCGGCGAGTCCTGCCGTCGCCGCAGGATCGGCCCCGACGGCGGAGCTCGCGGAACCGCCCCCTGCGCCACGCACCCCAGCCGCCTCGATCTCGCCACCGCCCAGCAGGCACAGCTCACCGAGCAGACCCAGCAGCCTGCCCTCGCCTGACCGGCATCCCCATCACGTGCACCCCGTCCACTGCACGGCCGCCTGCACACCACCGTCCCGCACCTACTGCGGCGCACGCCTCCGCGCCGCAGTAGGCACCCGACGCCGCACCCGCCGAGCACCGCGTCCGCCGGTCGGTGCGGCAGCACATCGGAGACCCAACTTGCGCCACATCACCACCCACGATGCCCCGGCCACCGGCCTGCGCGGCATCGGAGACACCAGTTGGCAAACCCGCGGCACCTGCCACGGCATGGACACCGAGGACGCCGAGGCCGTCTACTTCCCCGGCCCCCGGGACTACGAGGACATCGCGGAAGCGAAGGAGCTGTGCGGCTGGTGCCCGGTACGGCGGGACTGCCTCGACTTCGCCCTGGAGAACGGTCTCAAGGAGGGCATCTGGGGCGGCCTCACGAAAGCCGAGCGTGCACCTCTGCACAAGAACCTGCACGAGCGGCGCGATTACCGGCGCGTGGTCGCCTTCTTCCAGGGGCGCGACGTGCACCTGACCGAGGCCGAGCGGCAGATCGTCATCGACCACGCCTACGTACGCGGCTGGCTGCCCGACCGGCTCGCCGTTGCCCTGCGGATCAGCCGCACCCATGCCCGTGACCTGCTCCGACAGTCGGCCACCAAGGTCCTCGACCGCGACCGCACCTACGGCGTGCCGCAGCCCAAGAAGAAGCGCAAGAAGATCGCTCCGGCCACGGCCGTGCCCGCGCCCAGGCCGAAGCCCGGCACTCGTCTGGCGGCGCCGCCGGCCCCGGCGTCCGCCCCTCTCGGAAAGGCCGCATGACCTCCCCCTCCGCACACCCCGCCGTCGCGCCCATCGGGTTGTGGGACCGGCTCGCCATCGTGGTCCTCGGCCTCGCCGGATGCGCCCTGAGCTACGACGCGCTCCAGCAGATGGCCGTCGCGATCCACATCCGCGGATTCCTGACCTACCTCTTCCCCCTCGTGGTCGACGGCTTCATCGCCTACGGGGTACGCGCCCTGCTCGTCCTCTCCGAGGCTCCGCTGCGGGCCCGGCTCTACATCTGGGTCCTCTTCGGTACGGCCACCGCGGCAAGCATCTGGGCCAACTCCCTGCACGCGGTCCGCCTCAACCAACAGACCGCCCACACCACCGGCCTGCGCCTGGGCGACACGGTCGTCGCCATCCTGTCCACCCTGGCCCCGCTCGCCCTGGCCGGCGCGGTCCACCTGTACATCCTCATCACCCGCCACCACCCCGGTGCCGAAGACGCGGGGGCAACCACAGCGTCGGAATCCGGGGAGCAGAACACGGACCAAGGGCCCTGCTCCGCCCCAGCAGCGGACCGGACCCGCCCTGCGGACCATCCAGGAGGCAGTGAGGACCACGCGCGCGGACCAGCACCGGAGGCTGGTCCACCGAGCGTGGACCACCCCGAACCGCAGTGTCAGGACCCTGCGCGGACCACGGACCATGACACCGGGTCCGTCCCGGCGGACCACGAGGATCCGGCTGCGGACCACCGGAGCGACTCGGCCTCACAGCAGGCTGCCGGCCAGGACGCGGCAGCTGCGGACCAGCAGACCGGTGATGGTCCGCACGACATCGAGAACTATGGCCAGACCGGGAAAACCCCAGGTCAATCCGCTGATAGCTTCCATGGTCCGGTGGAGCACGCCCGAGCGGACCAGGGGCGTGGACCGGCCCAGGATCTTGACCCGGCGAGCACGGACCAGGCTGCCCCGGCAGACCGGACGCCGGACCGCGAGCACCCTCGGACCACGGACCGGCCCGCCGAACCCGCCGCCGCGGACCAGGACGCCCCGAGCCTCACGGACCAGGACGCGGACGGTCCGGCGGACCAGGACGAGGACGATTCCTCGGGCGGACCGCAGGGGGCTGCGACCACGGACCACGAGACCTCGCCCGAGCCGCGGACCACGTCTGCGGACCAGAGCGACGAGGTCCCATGGGAGGTGAAGGTCGAGGTGGCCCGCAAGGCGGCTCTGGAGGCGGGTCGTATGACGCGCCGGGCCATACGACCGCACCTTCGGCGCCACAACATCACCATCAGCAACCAGGGATTCCGCAAGCTCCAGGCTCAGCTGTACGCAGACCCCGGGCTCGCGCACCTGCCCCGAGACACAAGGAGGGTGCGATGAAGACCTGCCGCCGGTTCAGCACCGTTCGCGCGGAGTTCGAGCGGGAGATCAGCTTCATGCTGGCCCACTCCCAGCGGTACGAGGGCAGGCCCTCGGCGAAGTCCAGCGCGAAGCGGGCCACCTCCACGAAACAACAGATGGCCCGCGCGCTCGCCACCCACGTCGGTCGCTGCCCCGAATGCGGCTGACCTGGCAAAACCCCAGCTCACTGCCCCTATCCACTTTGGTGGTCCGGCATCGTGCCGGGCCACCGCACCACTTAGGAAATCCGCCGTGAATCCGCCTTCCCTTCGGTCATCCGAGCCCACCGTCCCCGAGGCCGGCGCCTGGGCGGACGTCTTGGTCCGCCGACGGCTCCTGCACGTCGCCGTCCAGATCCTGAGGGGACCGGCAGGCTTCCTCGCGCTGACCGCGTCCATCCAGCACCGAATCCGCTCCACGAGGCCCGAATACCGATGACGAACGCTCCCGAGAACAGCACCGCCCCGGCGCCAACCCCCGACATCAACTCGGTCCCAGGTCGAGCAAGATGGAGGTTCGGACACTCCCCCGGCGGGGGAGCGTCCGAACCAGACCCCGCCCCTGGGGTGGCGGGGCCCGACCGGCACCAGGGGGCGCCGGTCGGGAAGGCTGCGACCGAGGGCGGATCGCAGCCGGAAACCGCCCGAACGGGGCGGTCGAGGGGGCGAGCGCGTCCGCGCGACAAGAAGCAGCGTCGCGCACACAGCGTCCGCCTCAACCCGTCCGAACTCGCCCTCATCCAGGGCGGAGCAGACGCCGCCGGTATGAGCGTGGCGGGCTTCCTCGCCTACTCCGGGCTAGCCATGGCCCGTAACCGGTCCCGTACCGCCGTCGCCATCGCCACTGAACAGGACGTGCTCACGGAACTGTTCGCGATGCGGCGGCAGCTCGGCTGGGCCGGCAGCAACCTCAACCAAGCGGCCAAGATCCTCAACTCCGGTGGTGACGTTCCCCACCTGGCCCAGGTGATGGCCGATGTGCACCGGGCGGCCGACGCGGTGAGGTCGGCCGCCGACAAGGTGGCCAACCGACAGTCGGACGAGGCACCTTGATTCCACAGATCCACAAGCAGGGCAGCCGCACCTTGGGTCTGCTGTACTACCTCTACGGCAAGGGAACTCACGAAGAACATATCGACCCGCATCTCGTGGCCTCCTTCGACGGCATGTCGCCCGACCCCGGCCGCGACATGACGGCCACCAAGGAAGACCTCGCGCAGCTGCTCAACCAGCCTCTCCATCTCCTCGCCGCGGACCAGCGCCCCGACAAACACGTGTGGCACTGTTCGGTGCGGGCCGCGCCCGACGACCCGACCCTCAGCGACGAGCAATGGGCGGACATCGCGCGCCGCATCGTCGCCGCCACCGGCATCGACCCGGACGACGGCGCGGGCTGCCGCTGGGCCGCCGTGCGCCACGCCGACGACCACATCCACATCGTCGCCACCCTCGTACGCGAAGACGGCCGCCGCCCCGACCACCACCGATCCGGAAAACGGGCCCAGGCCGAAGCCCGGCTCATCGAGAAGGAACTCGGGCTCCACCAGGTCGCCCCCGGCGACGGCACCGCCGCACAGCGGCCCACCAGCGCCGAACGGCACAAGGCGAAACGTCAGGGCCGCGAGCGCACCGCCCGCGAAACACTGCGCGAGACCGTGCGGCGGGCGGTGACGGGCGCGCTGAGCGACGAGGAGTTCTTCGCGCGGCTCGCCGCAGCGGGCCTGCTGATCCGCAAGCGCACCGCGCCCTCCGGCGACCTGCTCGGATACAAGGTCGCGCTGCACGACGACCTCAACAAGGACGGCGAGCCGGTGTTCTACCCCGGCGCGCGCCTGGCCCCCGACCTGTCGCTACCCCGCATCCGGGAGCGCTGGTCCGGCGACCCGGCCTCCGGCCAGGACGACACGGTCGTTACGAGGCCGAGCACCCCGGCCGCTGCCCGGCGGACCACTGCATCAGCGGCGTGGCAGGCCGTACTCGTCGTCGAGCACGGCGACGACGCCCTCGCCGCCGCCCACATCGCCGCCGCAGGCGAAGTCCTGGACGCCCTCGCAACCACGTCCGCCGCGCACACCCGCCGCGAACTCCGCAACGCCGCAACGGCCTTCGAGCGCGCCTCCCGATCCCACGTACGCGCTGTACGGGGCCACGACCAGGCTCTGCGTCAGGCGGCACGCGACCTCGTCCACGGCGGCAACGCCCTGGGCCGGGGCGAGGACGGCGCGAGCACCGCGATGGCGATCGACATGCTCTACTTCCTGATCACCGTCGCCGCGCACTGGCACGCACGGAAGGGACACGCACAGCAGGCGGAGGCCGCCGCCCGGGCCGCCGAACACCTGCGCGCCGCCTACCAGCCCGCCGCCGCCCAGCCCCTCGGCGCGCTCTACGCGCGAGGCCGGCGTCTGAGCAGGCCAGTGATCCAACGGCAGACCGCACTGCTGCGCGACATCCTGCCGAGCCTGGCCGAGCAGATCCTCGCCGAGCCCGGCTGGTACGCCCTGGCCGCGACCATCACCGAAGCCGAAGCCGCCGGCCACGACCCGGCCCTCCTCCTCTCCGACGCCGTGGAGCGCCGGGAACTCGACACCGCAGACCAGGTCAGCGACGTCCTGGTGTGGCGACTGCGGCGGACGGCCGACCTGCCCGCCGACGCCTCCGCCTTGCCCGAGACGAGCACGGCAGGCGCCCGGACCACCACGCGCAGGCCCACAACCCGACCCTCCACACCAGGCAGACGTCCCAACGGGCAGGAGACACCGGGTAAGGCCCGATGAGCCCCGCCGTACGGCACCGGCGCACACCGTCGGCAGCACGGCGATACGGACGTCGGCGCTGTGGACTTTGTGAATTGAAACCGCCGAGGGCGTAGGGCACGATCATCGAGCGAGTTGGACGAGGTAGAGGAGGACGCCAGGGTGTTTCACCGAATACGCCGCAGGGCCAAGGGACCGAGCGAGGCGCAGCGGCAGTTCGCCGAGATGCACGCGCGGCTGGCGGACCAGGTTCCGCCGGGCTTCGGGGTGCCGACGACGGAGCTGCAGCACAGCGAGCCGGCCGCGGTGGTGGACGACTTCCTGCCGGCGGAGCTGCGGGTGCCGAGCCACGACCAGCTCGACGGCAGGATGATGCCGTGGAAGCAGCCGCTCGTCCTCGACGGCGAGATGGTCGCCTGCGCCGAGTGCGGCGAATACCGGGACTGGCTCATCCTCTCCACCCGCGATGAGATCTGGCTGCGCTGCCGGGCCGGTCACCAGCAGCAGGAGACCCGTCTCGACACCGCCTGGTACAACCGGCACGCTGGACCGGCGGACGCGACGCACGCCACGTTCGAGGACTGCCTGCGCCACCTCGGGCACTGACCACCACCCCTACGACCCCACCGGGCCCGCGGGCCCGTACTGAACACCCGTCGTCTAGCACCAAGGGGTCAGTTCCGTCATGCGCGTTCGCGTCGCCACCACCATCCTCGGCATCACCACCGCCCTCCTCGCCCTGCCCGCCTGCTCCACCGACACCGTCGGCACCGAGCCCGCCGCACCGCCGTCGGCCCGTACCGGGAAGCCGACGAGCAGCACCACCGTCCTCTCACCGGCCGCGCTGGAGTCGCGCCTGCTCGACGAGAACGATCTCGGCAGCGGCTACCTGCGCAAGCCGGAGCGCCCTGCCCAGCACGACGACGTCACCGTCATCGGCTGCCCGGCCCTGAACGAGCTGGGCGGCGGGGCCGCGATCGGCGGCAGCCTGTCCTTCCCGCGCAAGGCGAAGGTGTCCTTCACCTACGGCAGCGGTTCCTCGGAGGTCTCGGAGGAGCTGTACAGCGCCAGCGCGACAGAGCTGTCCGACGGCATCGGCCGGATCTTCGAGGCGATGACCGGCTGCCCGGCCTATCAGGTCGTCGCGGGCGGCACTCCGATCGACATGGCCTCGCAGAAGCTGGCGTCGCCCGGCGGTCTCGGGGACGAGCAGTGGAGCCAGCTCCTGACTGCCTCCACCGCAGGGGGGAGCACCGTGGTCAAGCAGACCGCGATCCGCGCGGGCAGCCTGCTGCTGGTCGTCTCCGGCTCCCCCGCCCTCGTCGACCGCCACCTCGACAAGGCTCTCGACAAGGCCACGGCAACGAGTTGAGACGGAATTGCCCGCCTGGGCGTCGTTCAGCGCGAGCGACGCCCCACGCGGGTCAGCCCCGCAGTCCGTGAAGGCTGCGGGGCCGTCGAGTCGCCGTGCCTGGCGCATGCGTGAAGCCCGGCCTCCCTGTACAGGGAGGCCGGGCTTCGTTGGTGTCCGGCGAGGCGGACGGGACCGTGGGCGCCATTCCCACGTCGGGGCTCACGGCCCGGAGGTACCTTCGGGCGTACCACGGTCCGCCCGCCTCCCCCGCTCCGGCCGAGAGCGGGGGCCTTCACCGCCTGCGCGGTGAACGCCTCCGCCCTCGGACCAAGCGAGTACCTCACCGTGTCATCGGGTGCGGTGCCGGCCGAGAACGTGTCGATAGATCGTCTGCGTGCTGACCCCGAAGGTCCGGGCGGTGGCCGTGACGGTGGTTCCGGGGGCGGCGAGCATGTCGCGAGCGATCATGATCTGCTCCTCGTCGAGCGGCAGCTGCCTCGGGAGACTGGGAGCGTCGTCGGCGGCGGGGTCGTAGCCGAACGCTGCGCCGTCGTCGTACGGCAGTCCGGTGGCCATGCAGTGGTAGAGGCTGAGGACGATCTTGCGTCCCAGTTTCCTCAGGGCCGTGGCGTGGGCGTCACCTGAGGAGCGGCGCATCGTGTAGTACGCGTGGGCGCCTGGTGAGTGGCCGACCAGGGAGAATGCCGTCGTGTGGAGCGTGCTTCTCAGGGTCCTGGAGGACGCCCGCCGGAAGGCAACCCGCACGGTCTGGCCGGAGGCCCAGGTGACCGGGGCGACCCCCGCGTAGGCCGCGAGGGAGCGTCCGCTGCCGAAGCGCTCGACGGGCCGGTCGCCGATCTCCGCCAGGAGGTAGGCACCGAGGACGGTCCCGATCCCTGGAACGCCTTTCACCAGCGGATGAAAGCGATGGGCGGCATAGTGCCGCTCCAAGTCCCGCTCCAGGTCGTCGGCCCTGCGCACTGCGTGATCGAGGACCGCCACGAGGTGGCTGATACGCAGACCTTCGGCGTCCTCGACCCGGGGGTCGAGGAGCATCGCCGGGCGGTGGAAGATCATGCGCAGACGCTCGGCTTCGTTCTGGACCGAGCGCTTGCGGCCCGCCGCAGACAGCAGCTCCCCCAGAGCCGTGCGGTCCAGCCGGGCTGCCGCACGCGGGGTGGGGGCAGCGGCGAGCACGGCTCGCGCCTGGGCGCTGCGCAGCCCGCCGACGCTCGACGGCCACGCCGTTACGGCCGTCGGCCAGATCCGCATCAGCCCCGCCCGCAGGGCGTGCAGGGCCTCGGTGCGGCGCGCCACGGCTGCTCGGTGGGCGTGCGCCACGATGCGCAGGGCCTCTGCCTCTGGAGAGGATGCAACGACCGGACGAGCCTGGCCCGCCAGAGTCATCGAGGCGATCAGCCTCGCGTCGGCGCGGTCTGTTTTGGGGATCCCTTGTGCCGTGCGGTGACGAGCGGCACGGGTGGGGTCGACGTGAACGACCTCCAGCCCCGAAGCCGCCAGCGCTCGGGCGAAGAGGATGTTCACGTCCTCGATCCCGGTTACCGTCGCCCGCCACCTGCGAGCGAGCGGCGCGAGGAACTCCCGGTAGCAGGCAACAGGGTCCGGGGTCTCGGCGTAGACGATCCGGGTCTCGCCGACGACCGCACCTGACCGGTCGACCACGGCGACATCGATCCACTGGTCCGACCAGTCACAACCCGCGAAGATCAAACACCCACCTCCTCAAGGCAGAAGAAAGAAGAAGACGCGTGTGCGCCCTAACTGGCCGGCGCCCGCAGCAGCCGCTCCTGTGTGGCTGCGGGCAGCACCCGGCGCAGGACCGGTGCGGTCGAGCTGAGGGAGTCGGCGAAGGCGGCGACGAGGTGGTGCGGGACGCCGGCGGCGAACGATGCCGCCCACAGCCATGGTGCGCCGAGCGTGGGCTCGGCCCACGCCTGCCACCCGGCCAGTCCCGTCTCGTCGTACTCGGCCAGGACAACGCGCGGGTCGGAGTCCTGGATGAGCGGCGGAACCTCGCCGAGGCTGATCTGCGAGGTGAACGTCGGGTCCGCCGCTGCGCCCTCGGGCTGGTCGAAGTCGCGGAACCACCCGTGGGCGGCAACGGCGTCAAGGACCATCTCGGGTCCGGTGAGCGGCTCGGTCGGCTGGTCGCTCGCGTCCAGCGCGACAAGGAAGTCGACGACCGCCTCGCCGGGGACGTCGCGGGTGAAGTACGCCGACCACTGGGCGAGCGGGCTGCTCGCTTCGGCTCGGGCGGAGACCTGCCAGGCGACCGGCAGCCCTCCCAGGAGGAACGGCTCGTCCGGCAGCGCCCATTGGGCCCAGCGAAGGGCATCGGGGCTGATATGCAGGACGGTGCTGCGCACGACCAGGCGGTCCTCCGGTGCCTCATCCGGCTCGTGCCGTCCGCGGACAACCGTCAGGCTCGTCCAGCCGAGGCCGGACAGCGTGTCGGCAACGACGTCGTAGAGGCGCCCGTCGTCACCGGCAAGGTGCCGAGGGCCGACCCAGAATGCGGGAGGGCCACCGCGGGCGGCGGAGGGGTCGGTCGGGAATTCGGGGTACAGGGGCGCCTCCAAAGGCTCGGTGCGGATTCAGTTGCCGCCGGCACGACGGCGGGCGCGGCGCGTGGGAGCTCGAACGGGGCCCTGCCACGTCAGGGCGACGGCGACCTCGGTCGGCAGATGGCCGAGCTGGGCGTCCGCGTCCCGTCCCTCGGCGAGATAGACGACGGCCCGACCGGTCTCGTCCACGGACTCGAGCACCCGCTCGATGCGGTGCACCATCGGGAAGAACGGGTTCATGGCCAGGCGGACCGGAGCACTACGGTCACGGGCGGACAGCGAATCGATGAGATCGCCAACGGTCAACTCCGAGGACGTCACGAAACAGCCTCCTGGGGTGGGGAAACGGGGGGACGGCAATACGGATCGGTCGCCAGCGAGACATCAGCGGCCGGTGAGCGGTGACGGCAGAAGTCGCCGCGGTCATACGCGACGTGAGGTCGCCAGCACCCTCTCCACCACTGCGGCGACAAGTTCAGCCGGTGTCTCGGTGTCGAACGACATGCGATAGCCGGGCACCTCGGCCGTACCGGTGACGGCGATCGTCCAACCCTCACCATCCGTACCGGGACGGCCACTTGGGAACCAGCCGAGGTAGAAGCGGCCGTCCTTGGAGCTGATGTGTACGTCCGCCCGGTCATCCACGATCAGATGGAAGTCGTCAGCGGAAAACTGATCTGTCACGAGAGACGGTCGGCCGCGGCCAAGCTGCCACTCGCGCAGACGCAGGGCTTCGATAGTGGTAGAGAAACCAGAGCCGGCAGGAGCTACGGTCAACGGCAATCACCTCTCTGACCTGGCATTTCTTGCAAGGTCGTCTACGTTGACATGCATCAACGCACCTTGGCCAGTCTTTCCGCGATCTTTCCTGTCTGCCCCCGGCGAACTACCCCACAAGGCCACGGCCCCGCAGAAATCTGCCGAGAAAGTTCGGCCCGGATGTCATCAGAACGGGCGGCTCGCGGCTCTACATAGTGATCGGCCGCCGCACCTACAGGGCGTTCAACGGCCGTATTCGGATCAGGAGGTTAGACGGTGGAGATTTTCGGTGTGGTGGCAGTGTTGGTTCTCCTGCTCGTTCCGAGCCTGCAGAAGCTGTTGAATAGCGTCGCGTACCGGAATCGGGCGCGCGGACGAGCTGAGATCATCCGCGCTCGGCACTCCGCGCAGCTCCAGACGCCGCCCGACGAGCGGAAGAAGGGAAAGGCGAAGTCGCGTGTCTGACCACGGGGAAGTGACCGCCGCTACGCTGGCCGCGGTGTTCGAGCAGCACCGTACGGCGATGGCGCGGACAGCCGCCCGACTGCTCCGGGATGCCAACGTTCCGACGTCCGTGGTGGAAGCTGACGACATCGTCAGCAGCGCTTTCGCCAAAGCCTTGCGGAACCCCTGCGAAGTGCGCCAGCCAGTCCCCTACGTGTATGCGTTGATTCGGACCGAGGTCAAGCATCTGGTTACGCGCCGGAACGAGCACATCTGCCTGGATCAGAAACGGGCGGCCGATCCAGTCGCCTCCCCGGCGCCCTACGTCGCCGACTTCAGCACGTTGGTGGACAACCGAGATGCGGTTCACCGGGCCGTCAGGGTGCTTCCGGCACCCCAGCAGAGCGCAGTGTGGGCGACGCACGGACTCGGATATACCCGGGAGGAGACGGCGGTGCTGATGGGAAAGCACCCCGGCACCGTCGCTCGGCATACGACGCGCGGTATGGCCACGCTGCGAGCCTGTTTCGCTGCTGTGTTCGCCGCGATGGTGTCGACAGTCGGGCTTGTAGTCGGCGGCCGGCTCCAGGACGTGGGCCCCGTCGGCCATCCCCGGACCGACCCTGCTCCGCCGTCGGATCAGTGGTGGGCACTTCCCTTGATGATGGCCCTCGGTGCCGTGAGCATCGCGGTCTGCGCTTCCATCGTCTTCCGCGTCCTGGCCCGACGGGTGAAGGCACCACCGCCGCACGTCGAAGAGCTGCCGCCCAACGTTGTGGTGCTGTGTGCGAACTGCCACCGGCTCTTGGACACTGACGGTATAGGCGTGGAGCAACAGGGCACTCTCCTCAGTCGAGCACACCACACAACCGAGGAGGCCCTCGAAGCTGCAGACTCAGCCTGTCAGCTCTGCGGTAACGAGCCGATCTCGCGCCTTCTCCTTGAGGTTGCCCACCTCCGCCTTGAGACTCTCCACATCGTCCCGATCTCGCGTGGTGGTAGCGCACCGCCTAGCCGCGTTCCCGTCCACGGTGGCCACGTCGTTCGACGGACGGTGCGCGAGGATCGTTGGAACAGTGGCTCAGTCGGTTCGGCCAGCCGAAAGCGGCCTGTAGTTCATCGGTACGGCGGATCGACGCCGGCCGAACAGTCGACGGAGCCGGCTGTTGGTGCCGCCCTGGTAGCGGACGAGGGTGTCCGTTCGTAGTGCCCGGATCCACAGCGGGGCACCGATCACGATGCGGTGCACGTCGTCGAGCCCCAGGTCCGCAGCCAGGTCGTTGGCCCAACGGCTGTCGTCGAGCACGACGTCGGCGTAGACCTCGGCGCACCACTGGGCTTGACGGTCGTGGCCGAGGGTGTAGCCGCGGGTCCAGGGCCGCCCGTCGTGTGCGCCACCGTGCTGTTCACCCTGCCGTACTGCGATCTTGAGGGCCTCCACAGCTCGGGACTGGTCGTCGTCCCACTGCCAGGTGTTCTCGGTCCCCCGGCTGCGCAGCAGTTCCTCGATCGCCGGGGCCGCGGACGAGACCCAGCCGTCGTCGATCGCGTCTCCGGGGCGGAAACCCTCGACGTGTTCCGCGCTCCCGAAGAGGACGATATCCACCGTCCGTCCTTCGTGGCATCGGGTACGGATGTGGCAGAGCACGGCCTTGTTCGTCGCGTAGCTGCCGACGAACTCGGCGAACTCCACGTGCCCGACCCCCTGTGCGTAGGAGACCGGCGGGGGCCCGTCGAATGCGGCAGCAGCGAGAGGCCCGAGCCGTCGGAGGAGCCGCTGCGATGTACGCAACCGGTTCTGGAAACGCGTTCGCTCGCCGATCTGGAACTGCGTCATGGGCAGGCTGAGCGTGAAGGACCACTGCCAACCGCGTTCCAGTGAAAGGCCGACCTCCTCGGCCACCGCACGAACCCGTCGCTCGGACCAGTACAGGTAGCGTCCGGGCCCGCGCTGTGCCGATCTTCCTGCCACGGATTCCCCGCCCTCTGATTACCCGGATTCTAGGAGCTTCACCGGGTCGGCGCCGGACTTCGCGAAGACCTGGCGCGGCCTCCGATGGTGCTGGAGGCCAGCAGCGCGTCGGTGCACTCGCGGGAGGCTGCGAGGTGCAGGAACACACCCATCCCTACTCGTGAACAAAGCCAGGCCGGAAAGGTTGGTCCGCCAGGAGGCTCTCCGCCGTGAACGACGAAGCCCCCGGATTCCATCAGTGGAATCCGGGGGCTCGGCGTCGTGGGCAGGCGCGAGGGGTGGGTCAGCTGTCGGTGGAGCCGTCGGTACGAGTGGACGCTCGGCTGCGACGTGCCAGGAGGAGAGAGCCTCCGCCGCCTGCGATCAGTACGGCCGCGCCGCCGATCAGCCACGGTGTGGCATCGGCGCCGGTGCGGGCAAGAGCGTCCGTCGGCGTGGAGTCATCAACCGGAGCTGCGGCCACGGACGAGGAGTCGCTATCGAGCGTGGACCCGACTTCGGCCGGGAGCGTCGCCCCGCCCGTACCGCTGCTCGGCTTTCCGGGGCTGGACGGGGAGGGGGCGGGGGCGGGGTTTTGCGTCGGCTTCTCTGAGGGATCGGGCTTCGGGTCGGTGATCTTCTTGGCGTTGGTGACGGTCACGGTGACCGGGGCTCCGGGGCTCGCGCTGAACGTCTTGGACGGCTTGTAGAGGTCGTAGCCGGCAGGGGCCTTGATCTCCTTGACCCAGAACTCTGTCTTCCGGCTCGACACTGGCAGCTCTCCGGAGGCCGTGCCCTTGGGGCCGGTGGTCAGGGTGAGCAAGGTGGAGGTGCCGGTGCCGATGTTGACGGTCGCGCCGGGAAGGAGCTGTCCGGTCTTGTCGTCCTTGGCCTGCAGGAGAACGGTGGCGGCCTTGAACGGGTCGGTGATCGTCAGCCGCGTGGTTGCGCCGGGGGTGATGATGACGTCCTGGTCGGCGACGACCCCGTGGAGCGGGCTTCCGGAATCCGTTTCCTTGAGCCGGTAGATGCCCGGCTCAAGGTCGGGGAAGGCCAGCCGTCCCTGAGCGTCGGTCTTCCCGCTTCCGGCTTCCTGTCCGGCGGAGTCGAGCAGGAGGAACGAAGCGCCGGGCAGCGTTTGCCCCTCGGGGTCCTTCTTCGTGATCTCCACGCTGCCCGCCTTCTGGGCCGGGGTCTCGGCGGGCGCGACGGGGGCCGAGGGGCTCGGCTCGGATGACAGGGCGCTGGCGGCTGGCGCCCAGGCGAGGGTGCCGGCCACCGAAATAGCGGCGACGGCGGATCGTACGAGACGTGCGTGCACGGGGAGGAGGGCTCCTTGACGGGTTGTTGGAGGTGTCATCGAGTCCGGCCGGGGGCCGGTCCCGCAGAGGGTGGAACCGCCGCGGGCTGGTGCGCTGTCGCGGCTGCCATGTAGAGGCTGTGTCGGAAGTCGAGCGGTACGTCCTTGACGGCGCGGTGCAGCGGTTCGGTGGAGATCAGGGAGGCGGTGAAGGCCGCGACGAGCGTGGCAGGGGCACCGCGCGTGAAGCGGGCCTTCCAATGCGGATTGGCCCAGTCTCCGCCCAGGCCGTCCAGGGAGCATCATCTGGTCCACGGGATCTACCAGGCGCGAACCGGTGCTGCACGGCACCGAGGCCGTCCGGTGAGCGGAAGGTCTGCGTGCCGGCCATCTGGACCTCGTGACTCCAGCCGCGGGCGAACAACGGCGCGTACGCCGTGTGCGGGGCCGTGTCGTCGTCGAACAGGCGGTCGCGGTCGCGGTAGCGGTCTTCGAGGTAGACATCGAGCAGCTCGGCGTGCACGTCCCGCACGAGTTCGGCGGGGGTGGCGACGTCGAAGGTGATCTCCCACGCCTTCGGGCCGAAGGGGATGCGGTTCGCCCCGATGGTCCACGTTCCCTGACCGCGCGTGCCGGGTTCGAGGACGAGGCGAGTCCATAGACGGGCGCAGGGGCTACTGGAGAACGCCAGTCCCTCGTCAGCCGGGTGGAGGTGCCAACCGTCCTCGAAGGGGAAGGGCCAGATCGAAGCAAGGTCTCGCTCTCCTGGGCCTGCGAGGTGGCGAGGCAGGACCTTCACGTTCTGGTCCGGGCCGAAGTTGTTGAAGGGGTCAAGGGGCGGGGGCGTCATGACGGTTCCTGCCGGAGGTCCGGGCGTTGAAGGGTGATCGGGGCGCGGATTCACCGTCCGCGTGCGGCATTCACCGTCGGTGTGCCGGGCGCCATGTGGACGGCGTGGTCGATCGCGCGGCTCTGGCTGTGGGCAGCCCAGGCGCCGGGGAACCAGACGGCGGAGTATTTCTCGATGGCGTCGCGAAGCCAGGTGACGACAGCCCCGTGCCACGGCGGGCGTCCGGGGAGGTGGGACTCGTCGAAGGTGGCGTAGTGCTTGGAGTTGGGGCGTCGGTTGGCGGCCTCATCGCGGCGGTGGAAGGTCCCGTGGTCCAGGAAGCTGAGCACCACCGCGTCGGTCTCACCGCGGTCCGGGTGGACGACCGCCACGCGCAGCCCTCCGTAGGTGCCGGCGTGGATGGTCTCGGCGAAGTCAATCCGAAGCCGCAGGGATGCGCCGGGGACGGGGGCGGCGAAGTAGGTGTTGCCCACGACGGTGTGGTCGTGGAAGGGGAGGCACAGCTCGGCGAAGAACTCGGCGGCTTGCAGAGGCAAGTAGGTCTCCGGTCGGGGTCGGGTGGCCCTAGCGGCGGGGGCCAGGCAAGGCAGGTCGGCTGGTGGTGCTCCACCGCGGGACGCTGGCCGCGGGCAGCGCGGCCGGGCGGCGGGATGCGACGGCCCGCCGTACGTCGAGGGGTGTGGGAGCCGGCGGGAGGATCGGGGTGAGCTGGGCCATCCCCTTGATGTAGCTGGAGGTGTCCTGCCTCCACCGGGGCAGCGGAGCTGGATCGGCAACGCACTCGGTGACGGCGGCGAGCAGGGCGACAGGGGTGTCGGTGCTGGCCGTGGCATACCAGACGGGTCGGTCGATGGACGTGCCCGCCCACAGCTGCCAGCGGGCGTTCCGTGTCGACAGCTCGGCCTCCGGATCGAGATCACCAGTGGTGAACTCCAGGCCGGCCAGTCCGTCCGGTGCCTCGATGGCGAAGACGCCCCAGCGCGGGCGGTCGATCTCCCAGCCGTTCTTCAGGAGCGGGACGACGGCGTGGAAGGGATCGTGCTCGTCGGTCCTGGCGACCGGACGGGCGAGGTAGGTGTCCGGACGACCCTGCTCGTACGCCGTGGCGAGGGCGGTGGTGAACGCGGTCACGAACTCGGTCGGGGTGCGGTCGTTGAAACAGGCGCCCCACGTCGGAGGGCCGAACGGGTCACGGTAGGCGTTGATGCGCCAGAGTCCGTCGTCCTCTCCTTCGGGCAGGTATCCGACGCGGATTCTGCGGTCGGGGGCGTTGGTGTAGACGTTGCCGAGGTCGTCGTGCTCGATGCTCCAGCCGAGGTCGAGGAGCGGGGCGAGGGCGGGATCGCCGCTACCGGTGGTGGAGGCGAGGTGGCGCGGGGAAACGAAGACGTCACCGTCGATCTCGTGGCGCGGCTCGGGTTTCTGGGTCATCGATCCGCCCTGGTGGTGACCGTGATCTCGTCGGCGGCGGTGTCGAGCCGCTCGGTGACCTCGGCGGTGGTCCGGCCGGTGACGATGTAGAAGCCGGCGCGCGCGACGTACAGGTCACCGTCGGGCGGCAGGACGAGCTGGTCGCCGATTTCGCGGATCCACTGCACCTGCCGTAGCCACGGAGTGTGGGCGGCGAAGGGCTGGTTGATGTTCCGTTCGGTGAGGATGCCGGAGGTGTCCGGGTAAAGCATGCGGATGCCCGCCGCCCCGTTGCGGGTCGGGGTGAGGTCCGGTGCCCGGCCGCACGCGAGGTCGGCGGCGGCCCGAGGCAGGTCGATACCGGTGGCAAGATGGACCAAGTGGCCGATCATGTCGCCACCGATGCGCGCATTGACCTCGATCAGCCGGGGCCGCCCGTCAACGAGGCGCAGTTCGACGTGCTGTACTCCGTCGGTGATCCCCAGAGCCTTGACCGCGGCAGCGGCGGCGGGGGCGACCTGGGCCAGGAGCGGGTCGTCGGCGTCGACGGTGTGGCCGGTCTCGTCGAAGTATGGTGCGGGGCCCAGGTGCTTGCGGGTCACGGCGACCGCAGTGGTCGTACCGCGGTGGGTGACGCATTCGACGGAGAACTCCGGCCCGTCGAGGTACTCCTCGACCAGGACGCTGGTGTCCTCACGGCTGCGGCTGGCGCCCTGGGAGGCGAAGTCGAAGGCGTCGGGCAGTTCTTCGGAACGGTCGACGCGGATCACGCCGATGCTGGCGGCGAACGCGGCGGGCTTGAGGACGGCCGGGTAGCCCAGCGTCATCGTCGCGAGACCGGCCTCCAGCAGGGTCCGTGCCTTCATCGAGCCGGCCGACGGTACGCCGTGGCGGGCGAACAGGGTCCGGGCGGTGGCCTTGTTGCGACAGGCTCGCATCACCTCGACGGCGGGCGAGGGCAGACCCAGCTCGCGGGCGAGGACAGCGGTGGGGACGAGGTTCCACTCGTCCCAGGTGACCACCCCGGCGAGGTCGTGGCGCTCGGCCAGAGCGCGGCCGGTGGCGAGCAGGGCGACAGGGTCGCTCAGGTCGACGACGGCGTGGTCGACGATGAACGGCTTCTCCCACGACGGCTCGGTGCCGGTGAGCAGGACGACGTCGTACGCGGCGGCCACCTGCTCAAGGCAGTAGCCGCGATAGGTCTCGTCACCGGGAGACACGACGAGTACGAGAGGGCGAGCGGACAAGTAGAGGTGCTCCGTATCGGTGGACAGCAGAAGAAAGAGAGGAGAGCCAATGCCGTCCGTTCAGGCGGCACGGCGGCGGCGCAGCTCGAACGCAGGTGCCCAGTGGGGGTGTTCGTCGATCATGCGGCGTGCGTAGAGGGCGGTGTAGTTGTTGTTCAGCCCGGCGACGCCGTGGGGAAGCTGACGGCGCAGGTCCTCGAAGAGGTCCTTGAGGCTGATCCGGGTCGCGCCGGTAGCCAGGCGGCGGGCGGCCATGCGCTCCAGTGCCCGGTAGACGTGCGGGTTGTGAGCGTCGAATGTGCGGAACTGCTCGGTGATGCTGCGGCCGGTCGCGCGGTGCGATCCGCGGATGGCGGTGGGCATGAGGATCTCCACAGGCTGGGGGCGTACCGGGTTCAGGTGCGCAGGGCGGGGTCGGTGCGCAGGCGGGCGAAGGCGCAGAGCAGGCCGAGGGCCTGCAGGGCGGCGCAGGTGGTGATGACGTGGCCCAGTGCGTCGGGCGGGGTGAGGGCGGTGAGCACGCCGGCGACGGGGAAGGGCAGCAGGAGGATGAGGATGGTCGCCGACAGGGTGCTCCCGAACGCCTCCGGGGGGATGAGCCGGGAGCGCAGGGTGCGCAGGACGACCGTCATGCCGCCCTCTGCCGCCATGAGGACGGCGACCAGGAGCAGGTAGGAGCGGTAGTCGGGGGCCTGGGCGGCGGCGAGGCAGGCGAGCGAGGCGAGGGCCGCGCAGGCTGCGCCGACCGGCCACATGCCGAGGCGGTCGAGTGCGAACCGGCAGATCGTGACGCTGAGGAGCGTGGCTGCCGCAGCAGCGGACCAGACCAGCCCGACGGCGGTGGTGGACTGCCCGAAGTGCTGGACGACGATCACCGGTCCGGCCGCCTGGAGCAGCCCGGTGGCCAGGTTGGACAAGGTCAGACCGGTCACGAGCCAGCCGAGCGCGGGCAGCGAGCGGATCGTGCGCCACCCGGTGCGCAGGCCGGAGCTGCGCTGCCCCCTCGGCGCACGGGCCGGGACGACCGGCGAGGGGGGTGTGCGCAGGGCGAGCAACGCGGCGAGCAGCGAGAGCACGGTGACTACGGCGAGCATCGGCGGCGGACCGGCCAGCAGGAGCAGTCCGGCGAGCGCCGGGCCGGACAGCGTCGCTGTCTGATCGATGCCGAGCAGGACGGCCTGGACCCGGTGGGCTCGTCGTCCCGCCCTGCGTGCGGCGCCGGCGCCGGCGGTCTCGGCCGCGATGTAGCTGAACTCGGTGAGCACACCGGTCGTCGCGGCGAGCACCATCACGGTCACGCTCGCCACGTGGCCGGACGGGTGCAGGTAGAGCACGACCGCCCCGGCGGCGAGCGCCAACGTGCGCCCCAGGGAGGCGAGGTGGAACACCACCGCCGCCCCGCGCCGGTCGACGACCGCTCCGGCCCACCCGAACGCCGCCAGCCTAGGGATCCACTCCAGCGCGAACGCGAGACCGGTCAGCGCGGCGGAGTTCGTGGTGGCCAGGACCAGCAGAGGAATGCCGTAGGTCGACATCGCGAGAGCCAGCGCGTCGGCCGTGCGTGGCAGGTAGACGCTGCCCATCAGGCCGGTGGGGTGGCGTGCGTGCCGGGGTGCGACGCTTAGGCTCACGCGGCGCGCCCGTATTCGGTATCGGGTTCGTGGAGCGCGGTGATCTGCGGATGGGCGTCCAGCCACTGGAGCAGCAGAGCCCGAGGTCCGGCCGGCTCCACGTCGACCTCGGTATCCGCCAGTTCACCGTCCGGCCGGCGGGTGGAGCCTCCTGCCGGGTTCGCGACGGGGAGGGACTCTACGAGGCTGAGGGTGTGCCGGATGCGGCTGGTGAAGTCGCTGACGCGGGTCGGGTAGGCGTGGTGTCGGGCCCATCGGGCTATCGCGTCGTAGAAGTCGGCAAGCTCCGTGCCGGACGTCGTGAGTTCGAGGCCGGCGCCGGGCGCGGCGCGGACGAGGTCGTGCACGCGGGCAAGGTGGTTGATCCGGCGCAGGTGGTGCGTGGAGAGGTCGGGCAGGGTGCTGGCCAGCTTTCGCGGCGGGATCGGCCCGTTGTCGTCGATCTCGGTGATCAGCCGGATCAGTGCCGGTGAGGACAGAAAGTCGACGGCGGCGCGCAGGCCGTGGAACGTGGTGGAGGAGGTGGTCATCGGCGCGGGCCCCCCGCCTGGATGGCCGCCGTCGGGCGGACGGTCGTGGCATGGGAGAAGAGATCGCGGTTGTGCCACGTCGGGGTGGCCTCACCCGTCCGGCCCTGCGGGAGTGCCGCAGGGGCCGGCCGGGACTGGCTGCTGACCCACGGCCTCGGTGCGGGCTTCGCCTGCGGTTGACCCCACACGGGGTGGTGAGCGGCCTGGTTGAGAGGCTGACCGGCGGACCATGCGGACAAGGTGCCGAGCACAGGGCCCAGGCCATCTCCTGCCGCGGACAGCCGGTAGGGGCGGCCGATGCCGTCGGTGTCGACCAGGCCGTCGGCCACGAGCTGCCGCAGCGGCGGGTACACGTTCGTCCAGTCGCTCTTCGGCATCACGATCCTGGCCAAAGCCCGGCCGCTGACCTCCTGACGGGACTTGAGCACCCACAGGATGGCCGCGGCATGGCGCCGGGTGAGCAGGGTCAGACTGTCCTCGATCTGCTCGATCGCCGGCAACGGGTGGTCCGCCGTCTCCAGGTGCTCCTCGGCCCAGGTGACAATCATCGGCAGGACCGGCAGCAGGGCGGCTCCGCGCTCGGTGTGGCCGTAGGTGACGTGCCGGGAGGAGTGTTCGGCACGCTCGACGAGGCCGGCGTCGCACAGGGTCTTGAGCTTGGGGTGAAGCTGGCCGCTCTGCAGCCAGGAGACCTTGGCCGCCAGCTCGCTGTACCGCAGCGGCGGGCCGGAAAGAGCCAGCATGATCCGCACGTTCCAGCGCGGGGTGATCATGGCGAGGGCCTCGGTGACCCGGGCGATGTCGGCATCAGTGTCAGGGGGCAGAGCGGTGATGGCCATGGGAGGAACTCCTGGATGGGTACGGAGAGATCGCGTGCGGATCAGCGGCTGGGTGCCGTGCTCTGAGCCGGAAGAGACGGAGCGGGAACGGGCGGCGAGACGGTCGGCAGGGCCGGGGCTGGGGCCGGGACCGGGACCGGGACGGAGGCCAGGCTCTGTAGGACGGCGAGGACCGACTTCACCTGGACGTCACGGACGGCGACTGCCTCGGCGAGCCGCCGTGCACCGTCGAGGAGGTGCGGAACCTCGTGTCGCCCGATCTGCCGCTCGGGGTGAATGAGCCGGGCGAGGTGGTCGCGGTGGAAATCGATGCTGCGCTCGGCGAGAGCGAGGTCGTCGTGCATGCCGAGCAGGGCGGAGAGCATGCCGGGCGGCTGGTCCTGAGCGTGGGCTTCGAGGTCGGCGAGCGGTGCGCCGTACAGGTCCTCGATCCGTCCGGCTATCTCGGTGGACGTCAGGTGGGGCAAGCGGGGGCTTTCACGGTCGGGGGGCCCGGGCCGCCCCGGCACGCGGGGGTGCCGGGGCGGCCGACGGGGGCAGGGTCGCGGTGGCCCGCATCTGCGTGGTCCGTACGGGACGGGCTCGTTGATCGGGCGGAGGCATGGTGCGCAGCAACTCGCCCAGGGCGGCGCGGTACCCGTCGCGGGCATCCAACGCGGCCTCCAGCCACTGCGCGTCGAACCGGAGCTTGTCCGCCGACAGCTCGCCCATATCGCGGTCCGGGTCCATGTCCGCGTGGACGCGGTCGCGGACGTGGGCGACCTGCTCCTCCGTGAGCGCCAGGAAGGACCGCAGCTCCAGGGCTCGGGCGAGGGCGGGCGAGGCATCGTGGCCGACAACGGCCTCGGACAGCACGGGGATCGGCTTCCCGAAGACCTTCTGCAGGTCGGCGTCCATGGAGCTGGCCTTTCGGCTCATCGGACGGGTCCTCCCGCTCGCACTGCCGATGCCGGCGCGGGTGTACCCACGGGACGGTGGGGAGCGGTGGCCGGCACAGCGGGTCCGGTCCGGGGGCGAAGGCGGGCGAGGCGTTCGGCGGCGAGGCCCTTCTTGCCCGGAGCGTCCGGGTCGAGCAGCCATCGCACGATCATGGCCCGGCCGTCGCGGGTGGTGACGGCCGCGTTCACGCGGTGGGTGAGACCCATGGTCGGGTCGTCGACCTCGCTGGGCTGAGTCTCCAGCGCGGCGAGAAGGTCGTCCTCCGCCCGCTCCAGCGCGGACTGGGCCTGGACGAGCAGGCCGTGCCACTTCACGACGTCGGTGGCATCAGGGTTCGCGGTCGGCTTCGCGGTGACTGCGGCCTTCAACTGGTCCATGCCCATGGCGAAGCGCGCTTCGATGCGTTCGGTGAGCACGCCCACGACGTCCTCAACGTCTTCGGATATGCCGTCGGACAAAAGAGAAACTCCTGTTCTGGAAAGGCTGATGCCGGAATGCGATGGGCGCCGCGCCCGGGGCGGCTCAGCCGGGGCGATCTGCTCCAACGCCTGTCAGGACAGGCACATACGGACGTCGCGATAGACGTACGTGCCGGACACCCAGCCCTTGACGCCGGTCGACTTGTCCGTGATGTAGAGCCAGTTGCCGCTCTTCTTGTGCACGCTGAACTTGTGGCTCTTGTAGAGAATTCCGAGAGCGGTGGACTTCGAACTGGCCTTGGACCGGATGGTCACGGCCTTGGTGTGGACTGCGTACGGCAGCGGCGGCAGGTGATGGCAGCTGTACGCCGGGACCGCGGCTACGGCGGCGGGTGCCGCGCCAGCGGGAGTGGCGGACAGCATCGGCACAGCCAGCGCGCCGAGCATCGCCACGGAAACCGCAATTCGGGTGGAGCGCATGCGAAAGAAACCTCCGTAAAGGCATAGGGGTTGAGTGAAAGGACACCGCAGGAGTTGTTCCGGCGGCTGTATAAGAGTCCGGATAATCGCCGGTTTGGCTAACCGGCGATCGTCGGTTATGTTGCGCCGCCCCTCGGGATTGACGCTCAGCGCGTACGGCCCGGCGGCCGTGGGACAGGAGCCTTTGCCACACCGGTCGGGCGGCTGGCAGCGGTTGCCGGGCGGACCGCCGGCAGCGGACCGGCCTCGGCGTCGAGCCTGTCCTCGCACCACTGCAGAGCCTCGTCCGCTGTGTCGAAGCCGCCCTCCCGCAAGGTGTACGTCCACGCGTCGGTGTCGGTCTCCTCGACCACGACACGGAACGGACTGGGGGCTCGCTCATTTTGGGCTCGCAGCGCCACCACGGTGACCATGTCGTCCGGGTCGTCGCAGGTGTACGAGTAGCCCATGGCGAAGTGGTCGCCGTCGCCCGCGAGGCGTCGCTCCAGCGATCGAGTGATTTCGTCCGCCGGTTGGGGGCCCATCTCCGGGTCCAAGCCGATGGCATCGGGCGGGCAGCCGCGGTGGATGAGCCAGGACTGCGCCATCGCGGTTAGCGGCAACGGGGCCTGCTCGAAGGTAAGCGTCCCCTCGTGCCGCTTCACGTGAACGGCGAGGAACTGCGGCATGCCTGGGTGCCCCCAGGTGGCGGACCGGTCGAAGAGAACGTAGAAGCTGTGCGCATCGGCATGATGCTGGGCCAAAGGGGCGAGATCGTCCTCAAGCCCGTCTTGGAAGTCGCGGTAAGCCGCCTCGTCGGCGGTCAGGTCATCCGTCTCGAAGTCGACGTGACAAGCCGGTTCCGGTTCAGTGGGGGACAACAAGGGCCTTCCGGTGGAATTCAGTGGCGTCGTGCCGGGGTCGACGGCGAGGTAGCAGGGCGAGAGAAGGACTTCGGCGGCTGTGTCGTCGGGGCCCGGCGGGCGGCGAACAGCGTGGCGCGTCCGGCGTCGGTCAGGGAGACCGGCTGGCCGGCGTGTACGGGAGGGCCGGTGTCCCGAACGACCAGGCCCGCGCCCTCCAGCCGCTGGAGCTTGGCGTGCGGAATGCGGGTTCCGGAGGCTGAGGTGACGGACATCCGTCCGGTCAGCAGGTGTTCGTAGAGCTTGGCTCCGCCGGCGATGGCGAGCAGCGCCGCGTGGTCGTCCGTCGAGAGTTGCATCGCCCTCGGTGCTGGAGCAGTCGCAGCGGCCTCGATGGGCTCCAGGGCGACGAGCACCTTCCGGGCCGCGGCATCCCGCGCGGCGCTGGCCTGCTCCAGGTGGTACACGGCGCGGTCGATGCGCGCGAACAGGGCGTCGTCGACGTCGAACTCGCCGCTGGACAGGCGGTTGAGGAGGCGGAGGTAGAAGACGACGCCCGTCTGGGCCTTGGCCGCCTCGCGGTGCTGGTCGACCAGGTGAGCATGTGCTTCATCAAGGACGCCGCGGTCGCGGTAGGTCCACAGGGTGTCGATGTCGTGGCCGGTGGCGGCTTCGAGTCGGTGGTCGAGCGGGGAGACCGCACGCCGGGGTGGTGTCGGCGCGGGTTCAGGGGACATGGGTGATACCGGCTCCGTGGAATCAGCGGGGATGGTGGTGTGCGGGGCGCGCGGGCCGGGGCGGCCCCGGCAGCGCGGCGGGCGGTGGGCCGGGCTGCGGCACGGGTGCGCCGGTGGTCAGCTGCGGGGAGCGGGAACGCGCGGCGTGAGTACGGGCGCTCAGCGGCCGGCGTGCCATCCCGAGGCGGCGGCCGACCTCGTCGTAGACGTCGTTGCCCGCACGAGGCCGGACCGCGACGACGTGGATCTCCTTCTGATGTGCCGACTGCGCCGGTGCCGGGCGGACTCCGTAGACGACGCGCCACTCCTTGCGGGAGTCCACGAACAGCTTCCGGAATCCCTCCAGGTCCCCGTCCAGGCGCAGCCCGAAGCGCTGCGCCTGGACGACTTCCTGCAGGCAGGCGAGGGTGAGGTCGCGGATATCGCTGGGAGCCTGGAGGAGGTCAGTCAGGGCTCGGGGATCGAAGCTCAGAGCGAAGGCGGGCTGCCCCTGTCCCGCGCTCATGACGTCGGCTCCTCCGGCTCGGCAGGTCCGGCGGACTCCGCCGTGGCCGCCGTCTCCGTACGCACGGACGGCGGCGGGCCGGGCAGGAGACGGTGCGCGGGACGGTCGGGAGAGGTCATGCAGGCCGACAGCGGGCCGCCCGGTGCGCGGATCGCCGCGACGGCGTGGGTGAGGAAGTCCCGGTGCCATACGAACAGTCCGGACAGCCCGGCGTCGGGCTCACGGTGCTGCTGGTAGGCGAGCCACAGCGCGTGGAGCCAGGCCACGACATCGTCGTGCTCCTGCCACCGCAGGCACCAGGGCGCTGCGGTGGTGACCTCCGCCCCGTAGACCGGGAGGAAGAAGTCGTCGACCCAATCGGAGAGGGCATCGAGCTCGTCCTCCCGTTCCTCTCCCGCCAGTTCCAGGATCGGGCGGGGCTCCGGCGGGGCAGGAAGCGGCGGTCCGCCGAGGCCCGGCATGCCGAACGCGGCGAACGGTGATCCGCTGGGTTCCGGGGCGGAGGCGAGGTGGTCGAGCTGCTGGGCCTGCTGCGCCGACTGCTCCATGAGCCGTCGCACGCTTGCTTCGATTCCCTCCAGCTGCTGATCGGGAATGCGGACAGGCTCCAACTCCCCGCTTTCCGTTGGGTTTGTAGATTCGGGCATGAAAGGTGTCGGCCTCCTACGAGACGCGGGGAGAAGAGGGAACGAAGGGCGCCACGCGGACCGGTCGACGATTTACAGGATCTGCCGTACCGGTATGCCGCCTGGGACGGCGGTCGCCTTCACGGATAGCACTGCCGGAACTCAGGCGGTGAGGACCACGTCATCCTGCGTGAGGGTCTCGCGAACCGTTTCGGTGAGCCGGTCGGCCGCGATCGAGGCGTAGTGCTGGGTCTTCTCGATGCCAATGAAGTCCCGGCCCTCCAGCAGCGCGGCAACACCCGTGGATCCGGAGCCGGCGCAGAAGTCCAGCACCGTGCCACCGGGCGGGGAGATCTTGACCAGTTCGCGCATCACAGAGACCGGCTTCTGAGTGATGTGCCGGCGCTTGGATCCCGACGGCTGCGAAGCGCTGTAGAGACCGGGGAGGTAGACCGGGTTCGCGGTGGCGTCGATCTTGCCCTTGGAGCCCCAGACGATGTACTCGCAGTCCTGGCGGAACTTGCCCTTCTGTGGCCTGGCCTGCGGCTTGTGCCAGGTCAGGATGCCTAGCCACAGCCAACCTGCCGCCTGGAACGCATCTGTCGTAGCGGGCAGTTGACGCCAGTCGGTGAACAGCAGGGCACTGCCGCCGACCTTCGTGAGCCGGTGGGCTTCGGTCATGATCTGCGTCAGCCAGAGGGTGTAGCTGCGCTGGTCCATGTTCTCGCCGGTGAAGTCGGCAAGGTCATTCTTGGAGTCGGCGGAGGTGTACTTCTGCTTCGCGGAGCGGGTGGTGCGCTCCTTCGCAGTCCGACCACCGGAGTTGTACGGAGGGTCGGTGATGACGGAGTCGATGCATCCGTCCGGGAGACCGGCGAGGACGCTGAGAGCGTCGCCCTGGTGCAGAGAAAAAGGCAAAGAGGAACCCCAAGTCGGGTGAGGGAATACGGCGGGACTCGCCTCCTCTCACAGAAGTCCTCGCGGGCCGGAACCGGGCATGCAGAAGCCCAGGGCCACAGACCGAGGAAGGAGAGGGGGAGTCCAAAAACTGTAGAGGCGAATCCGCCGACGGCCAAGAAATGCCTGCCGAGGTGCCGGATTCCGGCACCTCGCGCCGATCTTTTTGGTCAACCTCGGATCCGGGCCTACTGTTTTTGAACCGCCCGGCGCACACCGCCGACGGCTACTCCCTGCCACATCTCGCGGAGGCACCCTCTGCCCCGGCACACCTAGCTCACGGCCCGGCCACGCGATGCGAGCAGCAACTCGCCGCACCGGCCTGCCACTGATCGCCCACCCCGGCTGCCGCGCCCTTCCGAACCTCTCGCGCACGCGGCACGCCGGACACCGCACCCCTCAAGGACACGTTCATGACCTCTCGCTACCCTCCCCTGCCCGAAATCACTGACCGGCGAGCGGTTCGCTCGGGTTGAAGTGGCTCGCCGCCGGTATCGGCGTCGTCTTTCTCGCCCCGATCCCGATCGCCGGCAGCAGCATGATGCTGGCCTCCGCCGCCGACGCCGTACAGAACAACGGTCCCGCCGGCATCTGCCTGCCCGGCATCGGCACCGGCAAGGTCACCGAGCAGGTCGGCAAGATCCTCGACGGAGCGTCCGGCGAGGACGTTCACATCGAGGGCCTGGACCTGCCCGCCGAGCAGATCCCCCACGCCCAGACGATCGTGGCCGCCGGCATCTCCCTCGACGTCCCCGCCAAGGGACAGATCATCGCGCTCGCCACGGCGATGCAGGAGAGCCGGCTCCGCAACCTCAACTACGGCGACCGCGACTCCCTCGGTCTGTTCCAGCAGCGCCCCTCCCAGGGCTGGGGCACCGCCCAGCAGATCCGCGACCCCGTCTACGCCTCCGAGCAGTTCTACAAGGGTCTGCTCAAGGTGAGCGGCTGGCAGCAGATGACCGTCACCCAGGCCGCCCAGGCCGTACAGAAGTCCGGCTTCCCGGACGCGTACGCACAGTGGGAGAGCCTGGCCTCCGCGCTCCAGACCGCCATCGTCAAGACCTTCCCCAACAGCGGTGACGCGAACGGCAAGGACGCTGACCGGGACGAGGCTCCGCCGTCCGGCTGTACGCCGGGCCAGGACGGTTCCGAGTTCGGCCGCATCCCCGCCGGGAGCGTCCCGAAGGGCTACTCGATCCCCAAGGACGCCGATCCGAAAGCTCGCCGGGCCATCTCCTGGGCGATGCAGCAGCTCGGCACGCTCTACCAGTGGGGCGGGACCTGCACGGACTCCCGCGGACCTGACCCCATGGGCCGCTGCGACTGCTCCAGCCTGATGCAGCAGGCGTACGCGCAAGTCGGCGTCACGCTCACCCGGACCACGTACACCCAGGTCCACGAAGGCGACGCCGTGTCGCCGGCCCAGCTCCAGCCCGGTGACCTGGTCTTCAGCCGCGGCACCCCCGCTCGGCCCGAGCACGTCGGCATGTATATGGGCGCGGGTCTCGTCATCGAGGCGCCCCGTACCACCAAACCGGTCCGGATCACTCCGATCAAGGACTGGGACATCCTCGCCGCCCGCCGCGTCCTGTGACGCCGACCCGCCCGGAGACCACTCCATGGCGTGCCACCGCGGCCACTTCCGCGCCCTGAGCGCACTTCCCCCTCCGCACTCCCCTTCCCGTCGGCCCTCCCTTGGCCCGCGTCCGCAAGGAGCCCCGCCACACCTATGCCCTTCCCTCTAGCCGACCACGTCATCCAGCTCGCCTACGACCCGGGAATCTCGCCCAAGGGCGGTGGACTGCCCGGTCTCGCAGTACTGAAGAACGTCGTCAACTCGATCAACATGTTCGCGCTCATCGCCGTCGTCGGAGCCCTCGCCGTCTCGCTCGGCGTATGGGCCTGGGGCCACCACACCGGTGGCCACCAGGCCGAAGCGAACGGAAAGAAGGGTGCAGTCGTCGCCGCCGGCGCGGCCCTCGGCTTGGGCGCGGCCAATGCTGTGGTGGCGTTCTTCAGCAATCTGGGGTCGCAGGTCCAGTGATGCGACACCGCTTCTCCTTCTTCTCGCCGTCCTCGTACGGCGCGGGCTGGCCGGCCAGCAAGCGCATCGCGATCGGCGCTTCGGCCGTCGCGGTCCTCCTGGCCATCGCCGTGGTCGTCGCCCTGCTGACGGGCGGAGGCAACGACCACCGGACCCCGGAAGCCGCCGCCCCAGCCCCACCCGGCAGCTCGTCTCCCTCCGAGGCCGCCCCGACGCCTTCCTCCGGATCCGGGTCGGTGCCCCACCCGCCGCAGATCGCCGAACCGATCGCGTACGCCGCGGCAGTGGCCAAGATGCTGTGGTCCTACGACACCCGCACCACCAACCGCGACCAGCAGCTGGCTGGTATGCGCGCCTGGATGACCACCGAGACCGCGTACGCCGACTGGGCCTCGGTCTCCGGGCAGGTTCCTGATCCGGTGCTGTGGTCGCGGATGGCTGACCAGGATCAGCACGCCACCGCGCACGTCAGCGAGGGGCACTACCCGTCCGCGTTCAAGCAGGCGCTGAGCGACGACCCGTCCGCGATCACGAAGGCGTACATCTACGTCGTGACCGTCAACGGCAAACAGCAGATCGCCTGGAAAAGGGGCGGGGGCGGAGCCGAGGAACGGGCCGTGACCCTCGCCGTCCAGTGCCGCCCGAACCACGACTGCACCCTGGCCGCCATCGCGCCGAGCGTCACGCAGTGACCCGGACCTGAAAGAAAAAAGGAGGGGCAACTCCCCGTGGGTTTCTGTGATCTCCCCCTTGCAGACAAGCTGTGCTCCGTCGGCGACGCGGTCGACTTCGCCTCGAACCCGGGCAAGGCCATCGGCGACTGGATGGCGAAATCGGCCGGCGAGCTTGCCGCTGCCGCGGCCGACCTGGCCGCCGAGGCAGTCGACAGCACCACGAAGGTGGATCTCAACGCCGGTTGGTTCGTCGACAACTACGAGATGCTCCTGCCGCTGGGCCTGGTCCTGATCGTCGCCACGTTCTGCGCGCAGCTGGTGAGGGCAGCCGTCCGGCGTGACGGCCAAGCCCTGACACAGGCATTCACCGGCACCGCGTCCGGTGTCCTGTTTGCCTTCTGCGCCATCGCCTTCACCACGGTCGCGGTTGAAGTCGTCGACGCCATCAGCGACGGCCTGTTCAAGACCGCGAACCTGAGCATCGAGAGCGCGGTGCGACGTGTCGTGAGGGTCAACCAGATCGCGGCCCTGACCAGCCTGGGCTGGCTGATCCCCGTCGTCGTCGGCCTCGGCGCCGCCACCGGAGCCTTCCTGTACTGGTGCGTGATGATGGTTCGCAAGGTCGGCATCCTCGTAATGGTCACCTTGGCGATCTTCGCGTCCGCCGGCGGCGGCTGGGAGGTCGCCCGTCGCTGGCGCAAGGGGTGGGTTGAGGCCACCGCAACCCTCGTCGTGTCGAAGCTTCTGATGACGGTGATCTTCGTTCTCGGCATCGCCGCCATGGGCAAGACCGAGGCAGACGACGGCATCGCCGCCCTGGCCGACGTCATGTCCGGCATCGTGATCATGGTCTTGGTGTTGTTGTGCCCCTATGCCGTCTTCAAGTTCGTGCACTGGGCGGCCGACACCGACGGCGAGTCCATCCACCGTGCCGGTGGCGCTGGCGCGCAGATCGCGAAGGCGCACGCAGAAAAGGCCGGACGCAAGGCCGCCTCGGTGGCGGCCACCGCCGGAACCGGTGGTGCCGCGGCCGGAGCAAGTGCTGCCCCGCAGGGCCCCGACGGCGGCGCTGGCGGTTTCCCCGGCGACGTCGCCGCCAACCCGAGCGGTGGAGGCGGAGGCGAGAAGGAAGGTTCACAATCCGGCGGAACGGGCGTCTCGCCCGGTGGCGATGCCCTCAAGTCCGGTCTGGAGAAGGCGGTCCAGCCCGCGCCGACCAGCGTGTCCTCCGACACCAGTGGCCAGGTGGGCGGCAGCCAAGGGCCCGGCGGATCCGGCGCGAACGCCGCATCCGGCCAGGGCGGCGGATGGCAGTCCACCCCACCGAGCACGACACCGCCGCCCCAGGGCGCACCGTCGTCCTCCGGCTCACAGAACGCCACGTCCCAAGGGCCGGCTACGCCGCCGCCCTCGACCGGCCTCTGATCCTCTGCCCC
This sequence comes from Streptomyces globisporus, assembly GCA_014649555.1. GTDB lineage: Bacteria > Actinomycetota > Actinomycetes > Streptomycetales > Streptomycetaceae > Streptomyces > Streptomyces globisporus. The sequence goes on from BMTG01000003.1 coordinate 259,533, forward strand.
GCTCCCGGGGGCGGGACGTACACGCTTGCTCCCGCCCCCGGGTTCCACTCGCGCCTCCAGGACCTGCCCCTTGACTGATCTCTCCGTCGCGCCGATCACGGTGAAGTTTCCCCACCGGTCCCGCCGCGGCATCCTCCTCGGTCTCTCCCTCCCTCAACTCGTGCTCGTGTCATGCTCGCTGGCCCTGCTGCTGATGACGGTGATCTCCACCGGGCTGCTCGGCGCACTCGCTCTGGCCCCGCTGTGGGCGGTCTCCGGGGCACTCGTCGTGATCCGTCGGCACGGCCGGTCCCTCGTCGACTGGGCGCCGATCGTCCTCCGCTACGCGCAGCGCCGCCGTACCGGCCAGACGCTCTGGCTCGCCCGGCCCCTCACCCGGCCGCGGCAGGACGGTGTCCTCCATCTTCCCGGCACCACCGCCTCGCTGAAGGTGGTCACCCCCGGTGATTCCGCCAACGGCGCCTCCGCCGTGTACGACCCGCACCAGCAGACGCTGACCGCCATCGCCCGTGTCACCAGCCGGGCGTTCGCCCTCCTCGACCCCGCGACCCAGAATCACAACGTGTCGAGCTGGGGTCGTGCGCTGGCGGGGATCGCGCGCACCGGGCACATCGCCACCGTGCAGGTGCTGGAACGCACCGTGCCGGACAGCGGCGACACCCTGGCCCGTCACTGGGCACAGAACGGTCAGCCCCAGGCCCCAGTCGCCGGGCAGATCTACTCCGAGCTGGTCGCCTCGGCCGGTCCCGCCGCCGCCCCCCACGAGGTCTACCTCGCCATCTCCCTCGACCTCAAGGCCGCCCGGCGCCTGATCTCCCAGGCCGGCGGAGGGCTGCCAGCAGCGTTCACCGTCATGGAACAGACCACCGGCAGCATCGCCCAGGCCGCCCGCAACGCCGGTCTCCAGGTGACCGGGTGGCTCACCGCGCGGGAGATCGCCGCCGTCATCCGCACCGCCTACGACCCGAAGGCACTCGCCGCCCTCCAGCAGTGGTCCGAAACCGGCCGTGCCGAAGCGGACCCCGCAGCCGCCGGTCCTGTCGTCCAGTTCGAGGAGTACGACCGCCTCTCCACCGACAGCGCGCGGCACACCACGTACTGGGTGGAGAACTGGCCGAGGACCGAGATGGGCGCCGGATTCCTCCACGGAATCATGTTCACCCCCGGCGTGCGCCGCAGCCTCTCCCTCATCTATGTGCCACAAGGGCTGGAGTCCGCGCTGCGCGACGTCCAGCGGAAGAAGTCGGCGATCATCGCCGACGCCAGCGAACGCGCCCGCCGCGGACAGGTCGACTCCGAAGAGGACTCCGTCGAGTACGCCGATGTGAAGACTCGCGAACGCCAGCTCATCGCCGGACACGCGGACGTAGCCCTGACCGGCCTGGTCACCGTCACGGCCGAAACCGACGATCTCCTCGACGCGGCCTGTGCCCAGATCGAGACCGCCGCCATCACAGCTGGAGTCGACCTGCGGCGGCTCAACTACCAGCAACCCAGCGCCTTCACGCTCGCCGCCCTGCCTCTTGCCCGCACCGAGGCACAGAAGAAGTACGGTCTCGCCGCCTGAACCGGCCCACCCGAAAGGCCCCCTTGATCCACACGTCTTCCGCGCACGACGATGCGCACCCCTTCCTCCGCGCGGCGACCGCCGGCATACGTCACCACATGCGAGCACTGACGCCGTCGGAGACGAACCCGAGCAAACCGGCGGACCGCCCGAGCCTCGACGTGCTCCACGCCCACCTCGCCGCTCTGCTCCAGCTCCTGGACCGGCTCGCCGACAGCACCCGGCCACCTCACCCCGCCGCCGGGCGTCACCTCGCCACCGCACACACCCGACTCTGGCAGGCCACCGGCGAAGTCCACGCTGCCTTCCACCTGCTGCCCAGCACCGCCGCGGCGGAAGCGGGGGCGAGCGTCTGCCACCCGGAGCGGCTTCCGGAGGGGCCACCCGTATTGACGATCTGCCAGCGCCACCTCGCCGCTGGGCACGTCGTCCGCCGCAAGACCACTCCCACCGACCTCCGTCCGCACACCACGGCCTGCGTGCGATGAGCACCGTCCGCAGAATCGAGAGCCTCCGATGAGCCACCGGCCCGGCCGCCGTGCCCGCCGAGGGTCCGCCAGCCCGCTGTTCACCCCCCATGGTGCCGACCGCGCCAGCCGCAAGGTGGCCCGCCAGCAGCTTGCCGAAGCCACCGCCAAAGCACGTGCGGAGGCTGGCGCCCACCATGGTGACACCGCGTCCACCGAGCGCGAGATGCCTCCAGCTCTCTATCCACCCGGCGGACGCCCCGGTCCCGCTTCTGGGCGGAAGAACCGGCTGAGGCTGCCCGCCCACCGCATGACCACCGCGGTCGCGGCGGGTGCCTATCCTTTCCTCGCCGAGGGCGGCCTCGGTGCCGAGGGCGTCTACATCGGCCGCGATGTCCATGCCGAAGCAAGCTTTGTCTTCGATCCGTTCGAGCTGTACGGCCGCATCGAGGGCTTCACGAACCCGAACGTGTTGCTGGCCGGGGTGATCGGCCAGGGCAAGAGCGCGCTCGCCAAGTCGATCGCGCTGCGTTCGGTGGCCTTCGGGGTCCGCATCTATGTGCCCTGCGATCCCAAGGGCGAGTGGACTCCTGTTGCGGAAGCGCTCGGAGGCCGGTCCGTCGCCCTCGGTCCGGGGTTGCCGGGCCGCCTGAACCCTCTGGACGCGGCTCCACGTCCGCAGAGCGTCTCCGAGGCCGACTGGGTCGGGGAGATCCGCAAGCGCAGGCTCCTCCTCCTCGGCTCCCTGGCCCGGACCGTCCTGGGCCGGGACCTCATGCCCATGGAGCACACCGCCCTGGACGTCGCGCTGGACGCCGTCGTCACCCGCGCCGCCGACACGCACCGCACCCCGCTCCTCGGCGACGTCGCTGCCACCCTCAACGACCCAGCCGCGCTCGACGAGGCGGCCGGCATGATGTCGGGCCAACTCGGCGACGCCGCCCGCGACCTCGCCCATGCCATGCGACGCCTCATCCATGGCGATCTGGCCGGAATGTTCGACAGTCCCTCCACCGTCGACTTCGACCCGACCGCGCCGATGCTCACCATCGACCTCTCCCGGCTCGGCGGATCCGGCGACGACACCGCCCTTGTCCTCGCGATGACCTGCGCCTCCGCCTGGATGGAGTCCGCCCTCTCCGACCCGAACGGCGGACGGCGTTGGATCGTCTACGACGAGGCGTGGAGGCTGATGCGGCACGTCGGCTTGCTGCAGCGCATGCAGGCTCAGTGGAAGTTGTCCCGTGGCCTCGGTATCGCCAACCTCATGGTGATCCACCGGTTGTCGGACTTGCTCACCGCCGGCGACGCCGGATCACAAGGCCGGGCCCTGGCCGAGGGCCTTCTCGCGGACTGCTCGACGCGGATCATCTACCGCCAGGAGATCGACCAGCTCCATGCTGCGGCTTCCCTGCTCGGCCTGACCTCGGTCGAGATGGACGCCATCGCGCACCTCAACCGAGGGCGCGGTTTGTGGAAAGTCGCAGGTCGGAGCTTCATCGTGCAGCACCTCCTGCACAGCTACGAGCTGACGCTCTTCGACACCGACTCCCGTATGCACTGAGGAGAAAGAGGCCCGTGAAGCCCGGCTTCGAACGCGAACTGATACCGCGCGACGACGCGCTCCACCTTATCGGCGCGCTCAACGTGATGAAGGTCAAAGCGCACAACGCCGCCCGCCAATGGGAGCTGCTGGACGAGGACGGACACGTACCGGCTATGCCGTCGTACACGGTGCTGCTCCAGAACGCCACCGACGCACAAGACTTCGCCCGCGACGTCCTCCGGCTCACCGCCGAATTCGCCCGAAGCCCCCACCACGCCACCCGCGACGGCGGCGCCGTCCTCAAGCATCTGGCCGTGGCGGCGACCATGTCGAGCTACGCAGCCTCGTACTTGGCTGAGACCGCGGAACACGCTCTGGCCCTGCTCCGGTCCACCAACCCGGCGGACCGGCAGTACCTCTCGAACAACATGGTGCACGACCACGCCACAGGCCGTGCCTATCTGCGGCGCACCTCCGAGTCCCTCCGGGACGCGGGCAAAGAACTCGAAGACCATCTCGGCTTCCAACGCTCCCTCGCCCAGCTAACCCGTCAGGAGACCCCGCCGGCACCCCCGGCCCCCAGGCCGGGCGGTCGCCCCCGCTAACCGCGCAGAGCCCGCAATCCCGATCCACCCACATCCCCTAGGAATGCTCTGAAACGCCCCCCTCACTTCAGCGACGCCGACTGGGCCGAGTACCAGCAGTGTCAGGCTGAGCATGACGACCTCATGGAGCAGGTCGCGGACCGCGAAGCCCAGCTGGAACGCGGACTGATCCCGACCTACGACAAGTACGAACTCGACTTCAGTCCCGTTCCGACGCCAGACGCCGACCCCGGCCGCCGGATTCCTCCGCCGAGCCGATCTCCGGCCACCCGCAGGAGAATTCGTGGCCGCTGACGAGGAGAACACACCACCCGCTCACCAGACGGTTCCGCTCGCGCCGCTTCCCGACCACCGCAACGTGCACACCTCGTGGTGGCAGGAGCTCTGGCGCCGGCACGCCCACATCACCACGCCACTTCGGCAGCGCGGACTGTCGTGCGACATTGAGTTCGGCCTCAGCGCCTACATCGTGCGCGTTCCGCTCCTCGATGACAGCTACCTGATCATCGGCCCGCCTCAGGAGCCCGTATCCGACCGTCCGCCGGGAGACCCGGAGGGATGGATCGCGACCCGGGAACACCCCATCGACCAATCGGTGTTCGAGGTCGTCTACGACTCTTCCCCCGCCGACGACCCCGGCGCCCCCCAGCGGCCCGAGACCCGTCACGGCGGCAGTGCCGAGCCGCTGATCGCAGCGATCGACCATCGACTCGCCCAGCTCGGGCTGCTTCCCAGCCCGGAACTTCACACCTTCGAGGTCACCCAGGACGCCACGGTCAGCTTCACCCTGCAGGCCCGAGACCTCGCCGACGCCCACGAACGCGTCGCGGACCTCGAATCAACGGAGGCCGCAACCGACACCGCCCTCGACGGCGGCACTCGTCTGACCCACATCACGTACGGCAGCGTGCACGACACCACCATCACGGCCGAAGGGAACTCCGGCACCACCACCGTGTCCACGGCGTGCAGTGACGCCCTTCTGAAACTCACCGACCAGATCAACGGCAGCACGTCCCACGTCCAGGCCGCCGCTCTGCTGCGCCAGATCCTGGACCCGGATGACGGGGTGCTGGCACGACTGGCCGATTCCCTCGAAGCTGCGGCGGACAAGGCCAAGGAAGCGGAGGAGGACGACGGGTTCGACCTGTCCCACGACCTCGCCGACGCCGCCGCCGAAGTACGCAGCATCGGAGAGAACCTGCAGACCGCCGAGGCCCGGATGCGAACGCTGATCTCCCTCGCGCCGAGTCCTCGTCCCCAGCTCTCCCCGAGCCGTACGCCGTCCCTTCCTCCTCGCCCCCTCCCGACGGCACCCCCACGGCACACACGCTGACCCGGAACGAAGACGTGAACGAACAGCCACAGCACCCCATTCCTCCAACTGCCCATGGACAACTGCTCGTTGTCAAAGCCCTGCAGAAGAGACCGAACGCCCTTCGGACCCTCCACCCGCCCGGCAGCGCAGAGAACGAACTCGCAGAACTCGTGGTGCGTGCCTCACAGAATCTCGACAGCCTGCACAGCGAGCTGGTCGACCGGTGCACCTGGGCCGCCGACGACCTGACCCGCGTCGCAGCCGGAACCGCCGCGGCGAACCCCCTGGGCATCCTGCAGACCTCCAGTACCCAGATCGACATCCTGGCCGCACGCCGCGCCGACGCCATCACCCACCTCAAGTCGGCGTTGGCCGCGTACCAGCGCGCCACCACTCCTCAAGCCCAGCGCGCCGTCTCCGTCACGCCCTCCCCGTCCCGAACATCACGACAGACGCGCTGAGGCTCCCCCGGGGCCATCGCCCTCACGAACCATTCCGCAGACCGGAAGCCCCTCCTTGCCGCACACCACTCTCGAAGCCCTCGCCTCCGATATGGCCGCGCGCCTGCCCGGCGGCTGGACCAGCACCTACCAGCGCTACGCCCTCTACGAGGACCAGTTCCCCACCACCAACCGTCTCTGGGACACCGGACACGTCCAGCACATCGCCCTCACGTACGTCCTCGGACACGGTGCCGTCCTTCGCGGTCCCGAAGGTCAGGAGCTGTACGTCACCGACCGGCCCCGGTACCCGCACGAGGTTGTCGTCGCCCCACTCGAACCGGACCGGGCCGGTATCGGGCCCCACCACTTCGACGGCGTCGAGGAGCCGTCCGGCATCGCCGTGCCCGCCGCCCCCGTACGCGCAGCCGCAGCCGTCGCCCGTCGCCTCCTCCCCCGTTACGAGCAGGCCCTGCTGAAGGTCCTCCAGCAGGTGGAGGACCTGCCGAAACCGCCCGTCAACGCCAGCCGGGCCCGCACCTCCGCGGTCACCACCGGCCACGGCAAGCTGGAGGCCGGGTTGCCCACGACGGCGCTCGCCCGGCAGACAGCTTCCTCCCCCGCCGGCCGGGCCCCGACCCGCAGGTCCTGAAAGCCTCCGCGGGCACGATGCGCTCATCCCTGGACGACAGTGCCGCGCTGCTCAGCATCGCCGACGAGCTGTACGGAGCGGCGGCCGAGATTCCGATCTCCACGGCCACCGGGTACGGCATCGGACTCGCCGAAGACATCGAAGATCAAGTTCGCCGCCTGGGGTTTCTGCTCTCCTCCTGCGCCAACACGGTGGCTGTGCACAGCCGGGCACCACGAACCCTCGGCGGCCCGCCAGCCAGAACACACCTGAGAGTGCTCATGGAGGCTCACGCGGCAGGCGCCGTGGGGAAGGCACTCGCCGACCTCGCAGAAGCCATGGTTCAAGTCGCGCTCCTCCAGGGCACTCCCAGCGTCTACCACCCCGCTGGACGCGCGGAAAGCATCCGGCGAGCCCACGCCGCCCTTGACGGCCTCTTCGACGCCGCCCGGCACCGTCTCCACCACGCCGCGCGCCAGCTTCAACGCAGTGCCGATCAACTCGGACGCCCCGTCGCTCCGGCCCCCTCCAGAACAGCAGAACCACGCGTCGCTCCTAGGCCACCGGCGTCCACAACCACGCGTCGGTCCATCAACCGCTGACCCCTTCTCGGCTGACCGCCGAGAGCCGTCCCGGCTCGTCTCCCCGGTCCGCTGCTCGCCGCTGAGCCCCTGTCCCCCACTGCCCTTCTACGCTGGAGACCCACTGTCCACTCGTTCCTTCGTCGCCCGCCCCACGGAAAGCGGCTACGACGGCATCTACATCCGTCTCGACGGCTCGCCGAGCGAGAAGCTGCCGTTTCTGCTCACGGCCTACCAGTACCGATTCCAGCGCGACGAGAAGGCCATGGCACGCCACCTTGTCGACGGAACCACCATCGGCTGGGACGAACTGGGCACCGATCTCCTGGACGGTGCCCCTTCCGAGCTCGTCACCGCCTTGACCGACGGCGATCAGTGGCCGAGCACCACCCTCGACCACCTGGTCACCCCCGACGGATCCCCGCCCGTACGCATGAACGTCACCGAGCGGACCGCCTCCGACCAGGACCTCGACTGGGGGTACATCCTGCGACCGAACGGCATCGAGGTGATCAATCCTCGCTATGCCGCAGCCGGCCCCATCGTCAGCTGGGACGCCGACCCGCGAGGCGACTTCACCAATCCCGCCACCTGGCCCCTCACGACCGAGCGACGTCCCCTCACATCGCCGCCCACGGTCCGCCGCAACACCACCGCGGGCAGCTCCCATGCTGTCGCCCGTCGCTGACCCACCGCCGACAAGGTTGCTCCTGCCACGCCCTCCGATCACGGCCGCGACCACCACACGTCCGTCCGCCGGCCGCTTCAACTGCCTCACCGCCCCGCACGCCTCCGCGCTGCTTCCCCGGGAGGTGGACGCTGCGCTACCTCGCCACTCCCTCGGGACCTGACATCCGGGCCGCGATGAGCGCCGGGCGCCTAGGCTGCATGACCACCCCGGCACAAGGCAGCCGGATACCGCCGGGGACGTTGTACGCCTGCGACAACTCCCGTTCCGATCGCTGTCTGTGGGCGCTCGCCCCTGACCAACCTTTCGATGCCGTCGCCACTCTCACCGAGTCGCTGCCGTGGCTGGACCGTATCCGCGAGCTGGGCGTCCCGGCCGCCTTCGCGGCGCAGGACGGCTGCGATCGTCCCGGGCTCATCCCCTGGGACCGGGTCGACGTTCTGTTCCTGGCGGGGACGACGGAGTGGAAGCTCGGCCCTGTCGCCGAACGGCTCTCTCGCGAGGCACAGGTCCGGGGCAAGAGCGTGCACATGGGACGCGTCAACTCCCGTGTCCGTATGGGGATCGCCGAGTGGTTCGGCTGCGACAGCGTCGATGGAACCTATCTCGCGTACGGACCCGACAGGAATCTTCCCAAACTCCTCAGGTGGCTCGACGAACTCGACGGTCAACCCTCGCTGCTCGGCAGCACGCACCATCCCGACGGTGGCGGGCGAGCGGTCAGGACTCCGCGTCCGCCTCACGCGTCCTCGCCCGCCGGAGGGAACGTTCCCGCCCTGCCGTCTGCGGGACCACCGCGAACCCGGACCCGCTGACTCGCACCTCCACGGTGCCCTCCGGGCCATCCGAGCCAGCAGTCCTGCGGGTACCACCCCTGACCAGAGGAAACCCTTGTCCCATCCTCATCCCGACTTCGAGCTGTACGACAACATCGACAGGACGCCCGACCAGGTCGCCGCCGCGTCCGCCGTAACGGCCACCCGCTACGACCTGAGACGCTGGTCCCTCAGGGATGCCGAGGAGTTCCTCGCCCGGCACCCGCTGCCCAGCGCTCCCCTGCCGAGGCTGGACCCCGGCCCTTATGTCGCCGCCCTCGCCGCGGCCGAGAAGCCGGCCGAGGTGAGCGCCGTCACCCAGCACCTCCTGGACGCCGTGTACCCCACCGTCCGCGAGCTCAGCAACCTCCTCCTCGGTATCGCCCGGTGGGAAGGCCGGCACCGGTCCGCCGCCCCGGACTCCGCGCCCAAGATGCTGATGAGCGCCGCCAGTCGCTGTCTGGATGCCCTCGCTCTCGCGGACCAGGCCGACATGCGGGTCCTGCGCGGAGAGTACGACCCTGCGCCACAGCCCCCACCTCCACGCCCGCAGCCCGCCCAGGGCCTCCCCCCGTCCCCACCAGGTTCAGCGCATGCGTCAGCACCGCACCGCCCTAGCACACGGCACACTCCCTGACGGCCGCCGAACACTCGCTCAGCCCCTGGCTCGATCCGGAGACATCCCTTCCCTTGCACACCACCCCCCTGATCACCGTCGTCATCGCCAGCCAGCTGCGCGAGGACCGGCTCGACTACCTGACCGCCATGCATGCCAGCCTCACCCGGCAGTCGGCGCCGTGGGAGGCCGTGATCGCGCTCGACGGCGCCTCACCGGACCGGCTCCCGGCCCCGCTCGCACAGGACCCCCGCGTCCGCACTCTCGCCCTGCCCCGCCCCGTCGGCGCCGCCTGCGCCAGGAATCTGGCCCTCACCGACGTACGCACCCCGTACGTCAACTGGGCAGATGACGATGATCAGTTCACTGACGATGCGATGGCCGTACGGCTGGACGTCCTGGAGTCCACCGGTGTCGGCTGGTGCGCCGGCTGGAGCGAGGATCACCACCCCGACGGCGCAACCACCCTGTGGCGTTGCCCCGCTCCTCCGGGCCGGCACGAGGCCGGTGACGTCTGGACGTATTGGAAGTCGCCGGAGGACACCATCCCCGTCGGTCCGACCACGATCCTCGCCCGCACCGACCTGGTCCGGGCGGCCCCGATGGGCGGTCTCGTCCAGGGCGAGGACTACTGCTCACTCGCCGTCACGTGTCTGGCCCCCGGGGTCGTGCTGCCGGTGCCGGTATACCGCTACCGCAAGCACTCAGGGCAGATGACAGCCCAGCACGGCTACGAACAGCTGGAGTCGGCCGCTCGCGAGCACGCCTGGCAGTACGGCCGCAGCTTGCGTGTAGTCCTGCGTACCGGCGCCGGTGTAGGTTCCGCGAATCCGTGGACACTTCCGCGTGATCATGGACAGGGATTGGACATTTCCGCGTGATCATGGACAGCGGTAGCGCTCAGTAGTTGTCAGTTGTCGCGCGTTAACGATCTTCCAGGTTTGGGCGGAGTGTGCCCTTCGCATCATCTCGGTATGGCCGGACAGCACGTGATACGGAGTCGCCGAGAGCGCGATGCTCCTGTGGCGTCGATTCGATACCTCGACGGGACGACTCGCCAAGTCCCGCTTCAGCAGATGCGGTTACAGGACTTCGTCGAGTCGGGCCCGTGGCGTCGGGTGCGTGCGGTACACGGCATGGCGCACTTCTCGGGTGACTACGCGTCGGCGACGACGGGCGGCCACGTCGTCTACGAGAGCCGCCTGGAGTTGGCCCGACTGCTGCTCGCCGACTTCGATCCGTGCGTCGTCGGGATCTACGCCCAGCCCTTGCGCATGGTGGCCCGCGTCGATGGCAAGGTCCGTAGCCACGTTCCGGACTTCCTCCTGGTGACGGATTCCGGGTTGGTGCGCGTGGTCAACGTGAAGCCGGCTTCACGCCTTGAGAATCCACGGGTCGCTTTTGCGCTGGCCTGGCCCGGAAGTCTCCTTGAAGGTCTCGGCTGGGAGTACGAGGTCTGGTCGGGCGCCGAGCCGAGCTTGGTGGAGAACGTGCGGTTCCTGGCCGCCTACCGTCACCGCGGTGTCGTGCCGGAAGCCGATGTCGAGCGTGCGTGGCGGGAGGTGGTCGATGGCGAGGAGCTGGCGGTCGCCGAGCGGCGGCTGGCGGGAGACGGCGAGCCCGAGGAGGCCCGGCCTGCTTTGATGGCGCTGCTGTGGTCGGGGCGGCTGACCACGGACCTGGCGGCTGGGCCGCTGTCTGGCGAATGCGTTCTGCGGAGGTGCGGATGAGCCAGTGGACGACCACGCTGAGGCCGGGGCTGCCGATCGCCTTCGACGGAGAGCAGTTCACCGTCGCGGAGATCGAAGGACGCCGTGTACTCCTGCGCCAGGTGGCGGTGGCCGGGCCGCCGAAGCTGCGGCAGGTCGACATCTCCATTCTGCTCGGCGATCCGTCAACGGAGATCCTGGCTCAGGCTCCCGCCGAGACGACGTCGTCCGCTGCGCTGCTGAGCGGCCTCGCCGGGGAGGAGGACGACGAGCTGACCGTGAAGGTGCAGCACATCCAGGAGGTCCTGACCGGATACCGGCTGGGCGACGCTGCTCTGGCGCTGAGCGGGGAGCCGCGGGCGGACTTCCTGCCCGGCGTTTCACTGCTGCACCGCTACGCGGTCAAGGCTGCCGAGCTCGGCATCGGGGTCACCACCGTCCGCCGGTGGACCGCCGCGTTCAGGAAGGCGGGCCCGGCTGGACTCGTGCCGGACCGGGCGGTCCGGAGCGTCGTGGAGCGGGCCGATCACCGCTGGGTGGAGATGGCCGAGGAAGTACTGAAGGGGCACGTCAAGGCCAGCCGGCCGGTGCGCGGCCTGATCCTCACCGAGATCGAGGAGCGGCTCGCCGCTCAGCACGGCGAGGGCACGGTGCCGCTGCCCGGCCTCACGATGGGCTACGAGTTGCTGCGGCACCTGTCGAAGGGCACGAACGCGTTCGAGGGCAGCACGAAGGGCAAGCGGTCGATCGCAGACGCCCCGCAGGGCACGTACGGGCGACTGCACGCCTCTCGCCCGGGCGAGTACGTGGTCCTGGACACCAACAGCCTGGACGTTTTCGCGATGGAGCCGTTGACCTGCCGGTGGGTGAGGTGCGAGCTGACCGTCGCCATGGACCTCTACAGCCGGTGCATCGTGGGCCTGCGGTTGACCCCTGTTTCGACGAAGTCCGTCGACGTGGCTGGGGTGCTGTACGAGACGGTGCGCCCACGCGAGCGCCGCACCGGGGAGCCGCTGCCGTACGCCGGGGTGCCGTCCACGGTGGTGGTCGACGCGCAGAAGCTGGTGGACCGGCACGGGCAATTGCTGCTGCCGACGGTCGCCACGGAGACGGTCATCTACGACCACGGCAAGGTCTACCTGTCGAACCACATCCGCAGCGTCTGCGCGAAGCTGCGGATCTCGTTGCAGCCCGCCCGCCCCAAGACGCCGACCGACAAGCCGGTCGAGCGCTGGTTCCGCACCCTGAACGAGGGGCTGCTCGCCGCGCTGCCCGGCTACAAGGGCTCCGACGTGCACAGCAGGGGCGAGAAGGTCGAGGACGAGGCGTTCTTCTTCCTCGACGAACTCGAAGCGGTCATCCGTGACTGGATCACCACCGTGTACCACCGGCGCCACCACCGCGGGCTGTGCATCCCGGAGGTGCCAGGGCTGAAACTGAGCCCGCTGGAGATGTTCGAGCACGGCGTCACCCGCGCCGGCCCGCTGCGCATCCCGCTGCGCCCCCACCTCGCGCTGGACTTCCTTCACGAGTTCCGCGTCCCGATCCACCACTACGGCGTGGACATTGACGGCCTGCGCTACAACGGCGACGGGCTGAACAGCTACCGCAACCAGCCCAGCCCCTACCGCGGTGTGGACGCGGGCAAGTGGCCGGTCGCGATCGACTCCGGCGACATCACCCGGGCGTACTTCCAGGATCCCCACACCCGCACCTGGCACGTGCTGCGCTGGGAGCACGCGGCGGCGCTGGGCATGCCGGTGAGCCGGGAGGCTCTGGGCTACGCCCGCCGGCTGAGCCGGCAGAAGGACCGGTTCCCGGACACGAAGCGCGCCCTGGTCGAGCTGCTGGAGCGCTGGGGCGCGGGCCTGACACGCGACCGCACCGAGCGCCGCATGGCGGTGCGGCTGTCCCAGGAACGCCTGCGCATGATCGGCGACGACGAGACGCCCGGATCGGCGGACGACATCACTTCCCTTCCCGCCCTGCGGAAGGTGGCAGCCGCCGGCGGACCGGGAGCCACGCGGGACGAGACGCCCGCCTCGGACCTGCACCTCGTCGACGCCGCGGCCGAGGCGCCCGGTGGTGATGACGACGAGGACGACGAGGTGCAAGCCGACGTCCCCGGTGTCGAGAACGTCGGCCCGGTCGACGAGAACGCCTACTACGCCGACGTCTGGGAGAGCCGTTGAGCACCGCACCCGAAGCCGCCCCCGATCCGTTCGAGGGTGACGACCGCCAGTACAGCCCGACCCGGCTCGCGGGCTGGCTGCAAGAGGTCGAGGGCCCCGACCGCACGCGTCCCGAGCACTTGACCCGCGCCCAGCTGGCCGGTCTGTCCCCGAGCGCGCTCGCGGTCCACAACGACGTCCGGGAGGTCTGGCACGCCAACATCGGCCCCATCGACACCCCGCAGCTGCTGGCCCTGCACGCCGACTTGCGGGAGATCGTGGAGGCGAACCGGCAGGACGGCAACAAGACCAAACCGGCCGCCCTCATCGACGCCCACCCGGGCCTGGGCAAGAGCACCGCGGTCCGCGCCTACGGCTGCGACCTGTTCCGCCGCCAGGTGAGCCTGCGTGGGGCGACCACGCCGGCCGGGGACCGGCGGGTGCCGGTGATCTACATCGCGCTGAGCGGCAACACGCAGATCCGCGGTCTGAACGCGGCGATCTGCCGGTTCTACGGGCTGCCCGTCAAGGGCGACGCCGACACGCTGGCCGAGCGGGCCGTGGACGCCGTGCTGTCGATGAAGACCGTCGCCATGGTCATCGACGACATCCACTTCCTGGCCGGCAGCAAGTCCAACTCCGTGCGCATGGCCAACCAGCTGAAGTACCTCGCCAACGTCTTCCCCGTCACCCTGATCTACGTCGGCGTCGGCGTCCAGGAGCGCGGCATCCTCCACGAGGGCTTCGCACCGGGGGACAGCCCGCTCGCCCAGTTCGGCCGCCGCACCACCGCGCTGACGCTGGCCCCGTTCCAGGTCGCCGACGAGGAAGGCCGCCGCCAGTGGCGGCTGCTGCTCAAGACGATCGAGCACAAGCTCGTCCTGGCCGACACCTACCCCGGCATGCTCGCCGAGGATCTCTCCGACTACCTCTTCGCCCGCTCCACCGGTCACTTCGCCTCCCTGATGGCACTGATCAACCGCGGCTGCCTGCGCGCGATCCGCACTGGCGCCGAGCGACTGGACGAGGAGCTGATGAACACGGTGAAGAACGACGCCGCCGCCGAGCAGGCCCGCCAAGAACTCCAGGCCGCCGTCACCGCCGGACTGCTGACCACCCGGCCCGCCGAGCGCCGGAGGTCGGCCTGACCACCTGGAGCGCCGAGCGCATTCCCCTGACCGTCGCGCCGCACCCTGGGGAGGCGCTGGACAGCTGGCTGGAGCGGTACGCGCACCGGCTGCGGACGCACACCGTGGACTTCGCCGACTTTCTGGGCCTTTCGCACGCCTCCTTGCGACGGATGGTGCGACGCCTCGACCCCGATGAGGCGGGCCTGCTCCGGGCCCGTACCGGCGTCGAGACGGAACGGCTGCGGGAGATGACCCTGGAGCGCTTCGACGGCTCCCTGGTGCGCATCGCCGCGACGAACCGGCGGCTGACGGCTCCGGCCCACTGGCGGGTCTACGGCACCACCTCGCGTTACTGCCCCGCCTGCCTGGCCGACGACGGGGGGCGGTGGCAGCTGCACTGGCGTCTGGGCTGGGCGTTCGCCTGCACGCGCCACCGCCTGCTGCTCCTGGAGCGCTGCCCGGCCTGCGGGAAGCATCCGCCGGTGGCCAGCGGCGGCAACCACCGCATGCTGCCCCGGCCGGAAGCCTGTCGGGCTCTGACCGACCGCACCGGGCGCGGGGCCCGCTGCGGCCATGCGCTCACCGAGGCCCCCGCCCTGCGCCTCGTCGTCGGCGGGGCGATCCTGGCCGCCCAGGAGCAGGTGAACGCGGCGATCATCGCCGAGCACCGCAGCCCCGCGGCGCTGGAGCGGGGCTGGTGAGCTGTCGCATCTGGGCCGCCGCGCCCTGCGCGCCATCCGCACCCGTCCCCAGCAGGTCCCGGCCGTCGCCCTGGACATCGCCGACGCCTGCGGACGCACCCCGCACGCCCCGGGGCAGGACGGCACGTCGTGGGAGGTTCACGACGCGGCCAACCTCGCGATCGGCACCGCCCTGGCCGCCATCGCCACCAATCCCGAACACTCGCGCTGCGAGGAGGTGTTCGCGTGGATGTGCCGGTCGTCCGAGCAGGAGACCTTCGAACTGCGCGAGCATCCCACCCGAAACCTGGCCAACTGGTTGCCGGCGGGGCCCCGCGTCGTGCGCCGCATCCTGGCCGCCTCCGATCCGCAGCTCACCCTCAAGGCCCGCCTGCGCTACGGCACCGCCACCGCCGAACCTGCCGTGCCCCACCTGACCGAGGCCGACATCACCGTGCGGGCATCCAAGACACCCGGGATGCTCTGGCCGTCGTGGACATTACGGCTGCTACCGCCCAAGAGCCCCCATCAGGCCCGGATCGCAGGTCTGCGCCGGGCGTGCGCGAGCCTGCTGCTCATTCCCGGCGGCCCGGCCGGACACCGCACGGCCGCCCGCATCATGAGCAACGCGCAGTTCCGCAGCAGCCTGGAGGCGCTGCTGGCGTTCGTCGACGTCGACCACCTCTGCACCAGCCTGGTCCACTACGCGCGCCTCCTCGACGCGCACGACGTGCCGATCGACTACCAGCGCCGCCGGGACCTGTTCGGCGACCCGGCGCAGGAGCTGCTGCTCGACGAGAGCGCCCACTGGCTGCTGTGCAAGGAGCTGGGCAACCGGCAGTTCCAGCAGGTCCACCTGCAGCGGCTGCGCTGGCAGCTGCGGCGCCTGCTGCTCGGGGCCGACCCGGAGTCCGGCAACCACGCGCCCGCCTGGACGCACCGCTTCGCCTACCGCACCCACTCCGGCATCCTCGCCTTCCTGCACCAGCAGGCCCGACGGAATCTCGACGCTCACGATCTCGGCGTCGAGCCGGTGACCTGGGAGCCGCCAGCGCACTGGCTCGACGCCCTCGACCTGCCCCAACCGCACCTCGATCTGCCCGACGAGCGCGTCCGTGCGCTGCTGACCGCAGAATCTGCCGCGCATGACGTCGCCCGGCAACTCGGTCTGACGGTGCACCAGTTGCGGCTGCTGATGGAAAGCCGCGGCCTGAGCGCGGCCACCCGCCCGCACAACAAGGGCACCTACCCCCGCCCGCCCCGACAAGGAATCCTCGTCCCCGAACGGCTGCGCGACCTCTACGAGCGCCAGGGCCTGCAACAGCTGCAGATCGCAGAACTCGCCAGCTGCTCCTCCGCCGTCGTCAAGACCGCGCTGAAACAGGCGGGCATCGCACGGCGGCCCCGCCGCGCGGCAGGCGAACTGCAGCGGTCGGTTGATCCCGACTGGCTGCGCACCGAGTACCACGACCGCGGGCGGACAGTCGCCGACATCGCCCGCGAGCTGGCCGCCTGCGACACGAACGTCTCCCAGCTCCTCGACACCTGGGGCATTCCCCGCCATCCGCCCGGCCACCGCGCACCCCCGGCCTGGCAACCAAGCCCGTTCGCCGACCTCGGCATCCCCCTGTCAGCCAAGATGCAGCACCTCAGCACCCGCCGGGGCGGGACCGAGTGGCTGCGTACCGCTCTCCTCATCCCTGGACACCGCACGCGCCGCTCGGCCGCGCTCACCCTGGGCATTCCCCGCACCTCGCTCAACCACCGGCTGAGGATGCTGGAGACCGCCGCCGGATTCGAGATCTTCAAACGCCGCAAGCGCCCCGTCGTCGCGACCTCGCGAGGCCGGGCCCTCCTCGACGAAGCACAACATCTCTTCCAGCTGCTCGACCAGCAACTGCCGCACCGTGCCGACATCGCTCACGCGCTGGAATGACTGCGTGCTGCGGACGGCGGGCCGGGGCGGGACCTCCTGCCCGAGACCCGGAGGTGAAGGGCGTGCGGCCCGCTGGCACCACGCAGCCGGTGTTCGGCTTGACCTTCGACCCGAGTCGAAGGTCTACCGTCGATCGTGTGAGCACCATGAGGATCTCCCAGCTCGCCGAGCGCTCCGGCGTACCGGCGACCACCCTGCGCTTCTACGAGGGCGCCGGACTGCTGCCGGCCGACCGGACCCCGGCCGGCTACCGGCTGTACGGCGAGGCCGCGGTCGAGCGGCTGGCGTTCATCGGCGCGGCCAAGCACCTCGGGCTGCCGCTGGAGGAGATCGGTGAGCTGCTCGGCGTGTGGGAAACGGGCGCCTGCCGGGACGTGAAGGCCGACCTACGGCCGCGGCTCGCCGCCCGCCTCACCGAAGCCGACGCTCGCGCCGCCGAGCTGGCCGCGTTCACCGCCTCCCTGCACACAGCCCTGGAGCACCTGGATGCGCTGCCCGATCGCGCGAGCCCGTGCGATCCCGAGTGCGGCTTCCTCACCACACCGACACAGGCCGTCGGCACCCAGCCGGTCGACGTCACCCTCGCAACCAGCCGCCAGGCTGCCGAGGCGGAGGCGTGGCGGACGGCGCCGGTGGCCTGCTCCCTGACCGGCGACGGCCTGCACGAGCGGACCGCGCAGTGGCGCGAGGCGGTCGCCGGCGCCGAACGGACACCGGTGCCCGACGGTCTGCGGCTGACGTTGCCGGTCGACCGGACGGCGCGGGTGGCCGAGCTGGCGGCGGCCGAGCAGCAGTGCTGCCCGTTCTTCGACTTCCGTCTCCACCTCGACGGCCCGTGCCTGCACCTGGAAGTCCGCGCACCGGCCGACGGTACGCAGCTGCTCGCCGACCTGTTCGGCCGCGCCGCCTGACCGCGCCCTGCCTGTCCCGCCCGCTTCCTCTGCTCCGGAGAGTTCCTGCCGTGCTCGTCGCCCGCTCCATCGCCCTGTTCATCGTCGCCGCGCTGTTCGAGATCGGGGGCGCCTGGCTGGTCTGGCAGGGCATCCGCGAGCACAAGGGCTGGATCTGGATCGGTGCCGGCGTCATCGCGCTCGGCCTGTACGGGGTGGTGGCAACCTTCCAGTCGGACGACAACTTCGGGCGGATCCTCGCCGCGTACGGCGGGATCTTCGTCGCCGGGTCGATCGCCTGGGGCATGGTCGCCGACGGCTACCGACCCGACCGCTTCGACGTCATCGGCGCGCTGGTCTGCCTCGCCGGGATGGCCGTCATCATGTACGCCCCGCGCGCCCACTGACCTGGCCACCCCACTGGTTCAGGGCAGGGCCCGGGCGGCGAGCAGCGTGCCGGGGGTTGTCGCGAGGGTGAGCCGGAGCGCGGCTACGGGCAGGTGGAGCTGTAGGCGTACGTCGAGGTGGCCGCTGATCAGCCCGCCATCCGGGGCCAGCGTCACCGGCCCGGTGCTGAGCCGATACCTGCGGCCTTTATGGGCGTTGTCTTGAATCCGGTCATGCAGGCGGCTGCGGAGATCGCGGCGAGGGCGATGAAGAGCTGGGGGTAGCCGCCGAGCGGGGCGGCGACGACGGCTCCCGCGAAGGGGGCGATGGCGGCGGCTGTGGTGGTGGGCGCGGCGAGGAGCCCGGAGAGGCGGCCGTAATGGGTGGTGCCCCAGCGGTCGGTGATGGCGGTGGCCTGGAGGAGGGTGAGGTTGCCGCGGACGGTGCCTGCTGCGACGGAGAGAGCGACCAGCAGCCCGTAGGGTCCTGGGGCGACGGCGAGGGCCGCGGTGGTGAGGGCGCCGAGGGCGCCGAGCGTGACGGTGCGGGTGGTGGGGCTGGTGTGGCGGGCGAGGGTGGCGTAGAGGGTACGGCCGAGCGTTTGTCCGGCGCCGCCGAGTCCGAGTGCCCAGGCGGCTTCGGTGCTGGTGTAGCCGCGTTCGGTCATGAGGGGGACGAGGGAGATGACGGCGGCGGAGACGGTGAACGCGGACAGGGTCAGGGTGGTTGCGAGCATCCAGAAGGAACGTGTTCGTGCGACCTTCTCAACGCCGCCGCTGGCGTGGGACTCGGTGGAGAGGGAGGGTTCGGGCCAGGGTGCTTTGAGTGCCAGGGCGTGGGCGGGGATGGTCACCGCGGCGAGGATCAGTGCGAGGACGGCGTAGGTGGCGCGCCAGGACAGGTGGTCGGCGAGGGTGGCGGTCAGAGGTGCGAAGGCAGTGGAGGCGAGGCCGCCCGCGAGCGTGACGATGGTGAGTGCGCGGACGTGGTCGGGTGCCCACCAGCGGGTCAGGGCGGCGAAGGCCGGTTGGTAGAAGGTGGCAGCCATCGCGAGGCCGGCGAGCAGCCAGCCGGCGGTGAAGACGGGCAGGTTCGGTGCCGAGGCGATGATGAGGATGCTCACGACGCCGAGGACCGAGCCGGTGGTCATGACGGTGCGCGGGCCGTGGCGGTCGATGATCCGGCCGACGCGGATCCCGGCGACGGCGGAGACGAGCAGGGCGGCGGAGAACGCCGCGGTGGTCGCCCCGGTGGGCCAGCCGGTCGCAGCCGTGATCTGCGGGTTCAGGACCGGGAACGCGTAGTAGACGATGCCCCAGCTGGTGATCTGTGTGGCGCACAGCGCGGGCAGCGCGGCGCGGGGCCGTGACCGGACCCCCGTTCCGGTCACGGCCCCGCGCTCGGAGGCGTTGAGGTCGGTCACGAGCCGCAGCAGCCGCCCGCCGGTGCTTCGTCCACCGTTGCGGCAGTGGCCGGTGCTCCAGCGCCGACCTGGATCAGGGCGGGTTCGGGCGTCGTGCAGCAGCCTCCGGCGTCGGACTGTGCGGCGGCCGGGGCGTCGAAGAGTCCGGCGCCGCCGCAGACTCCGGTTTCGGGGAGGGTGAGTTCGACGCGGTCGGCCGCTTCGAGGTCGCCGGCGAGGGCGGCGGCGACGGAGCGGACCTGCTCGTAGCCGGTCATGGCGAGGAAGGTCGGGGCGCGGCCGTAGGACTTCATGCCGACCAGGAACACGCCCTTCTCCGGGTGGGAGAGCTCGCGGTGGCCGTGCGGGTAGACGGTGCCGCAGGAGTGCTGGTTGGGGTCGATCAGCGGGGCGAGCTCGGTGGGAGCCTGGAGCCGTTCATCGAGGCCGAGGCGGAGCTCGTCCAGGAAGCCGAGGTCGGGGCGGAGGCCGGTCAGCACGATGACTTCGTCGACCGGCTCCAGGCGGCGTCCGTCTTCGCCCACCAGGACCAGGCGGCCATCGGCGTCGCGTTCCACCGCTTCGGTCCGGAAGCCGGTGACCGCTTCCGCGTGTCCCTGGTCGACGGCGGCCTTCGCCGCGAGGCCGAGGGCGCCCCGGGCGGGAAGCTGGTCGGCGCTGCCGCCGCCGAAGGTGGAGCCGGAGATGCCCCGGCGCAGGACCCAGACCCCCTTCGTGCCTGCGCCGTCGTCGGACGTGGCGAGGTCGGCAAGAGAGGCGAGGGCGGTGAACGCGGAGGCCCCGGAGCCGATGACGGCGGTGCGGCGCCCCGCGTAGCGGGCGCCGACGGCCGGGTCCTTGAGGTCGGGGACGCGGTAGGTAATGCGGTCGGCGGCGGCCTTCTCACCGAGGGCGGGCAGGCCGGAGGCGCCGGCCGGGCTCGGGGTGGTCCAGGTGCCGGAGGCGTCGATGACGGCGCGGGCGAAGACCCGCTCCTCGCGGCCGTCCGCGTGGGTGATGTGTACGACGAAGGGCTGCTGGTCGCGGTCGGCGTCGACGATCCGGTCGCGGCCGGTGCGCGAGACGCCGGTGACCCGGGCGCCGAGGCGAACGCGGTCGCCGAGCGCGTCGGCGAGCGGCTGCAGGTACTGCTCGGTCCAGTCCCCGCCGGAGGGGTACGTGGCCGGGTCGGGGTGGGTCCAGCCGGTGGGGGCCAGCAGCTTTTCCGCGGCCGGGTCGACGAGCTCACTCCAGGTGGAGAAGAGGCGTACGTGCGCCCATTCCCGGACGGCGCTCGCGGCGGCGGGGCCGGCTTCCAGGACGAGCGGGAGAAGGCCGCGCTCGGTGAGGTGGGCGGCGGCGGCAAGGCCGGCCGGGCCCGCGCCGATCACGACGACCGGCAGGCCCTCGGTGGTGGTGGTCATGGCGGTGATGTCCTCCAGGGAGAGGCGGCATGTCCGGCCGCTGTTTCGATTGCTGTCTATGTCCCGAGCTTGCCACTCGTATCGATGAGTGTCAACATAGACGCATGTCGAAGTCTGAGGTTGTCGAGCTGCCGGTCCTGGGCCCGGAAGCGGTCGTGCCGTGCTGCCCGCCCATCACCGCCGGGGAGTTGTCCGTTCCGGACGCGGAGCGGATGGCCGCGATGTTCAAGGCGCTCTCCGACCCGGTGCGGCTGCGCCTGTTCTCCAAGGTCGCCTCGCATCCGGGAGGAGAGGCGTGCGTGTGCGACATCCAGGACGTCGGCGTCTCCCAGCCGACCGTCTCCCACCACCTGAAGAAGCTCCGCGAGGCCGGGCTCCTGACCTCGGAGCGGCGCGGGACCTGGGTCTATTACCAGGTCGCGCCTTCCGTCGTGGCCGCCATGTCCGCCATGCTCGACCTGCACCCGGCAGCCGCCCGAACCTGAACTCCGGCCCTACCGCCGCCCGGCGTCAGCAGGCGGTGCCGGGCGGGCAGCAGACCGCCAGGTACCCCTGGAGCGAGGCGAGCCGCGCCGCCATGGCCGCGCCGTCAGCACGGTAGAACACCTGCCTGCCCTCCTTGCGGGCGACGACCAGCCCTCCCCGGCGCAACAGGCTCAAATGCTCCGAGGCGGTCGACGCCTTCAGTCCACACCGTTCCGCGACCTCACCGACCGTCAGCTCGACACCCCCGGCGAACTGGAACATCACCCGCTGGCGGGTCTCGCTCGCCAGCGCCTTGAGGAAGTCGGCCGTCGCCGGATCGAGCATGGCCTCCTCATCCCTGTTCTCCGTCAACGCCCCACACCCAACATTTCGTTACTTCCCGAAACAACGACTGATTATGAAAGGTCCACGTTCTCATGGAACACGCTGATCTCATCGTCATCGGCGCCGGACAGTCCGGTCTCGCCACAGCCGCCCTCGCCACGCGCCACGGCTTCGCCCGCGTGCTGGTCCTGGAGAGCGCCGAAGAGCCCGGTGGGGCATGGCCGCGCTACTACGACAGCCTCACCCTCTTCTCCCCCGCCCGGTACTCCTCCCTGCCCGGCATACGGTTCCCCGGCGACCCGAACCGCTACCCGCGCCGCGACGAAGTCGTGGACTACCTGCGCGCCTACGCCGAGCGCCTGAACGCCTCGATCCACACCTCCACGTCCGTCGCCTCCGTGACCCGCCAGGATGGCGTGTGGAGGGTGCGGTCCGAGGACGGCCGGGAGTTCACCGCCCCTGCGGTGATCGCCGCGACCGGCGACTACGGCACACCGTTCTCACCCGATATCCAGGGACGCCCAGGGTTCGGCGGCCGTGTCCTGCACGCCGCCGACTACCGCAGCCCCGGCCCGTTCGCCGGGCAGCGGGTGATCGTGGTCGGCGGAGGAAACTCCGCGATCCAGATCGCCGCCGAACTCGGCCAGACCGCCGACACCACCCTCGCCACCCGCCGCCCGGTCGCCTGGACCCCCCAGAAACCGCTGGGCCGGGATCTGCACTGGTGGCTCAAGCACACCCGGCTCGACACCGCCCCGATCCGCCGCCTGCTCGCGAAGGTCCCCGTGTCCGTGATCGACGACGGCCACTACCGCACCGCACTCGACCGGCACGGAGTCGACCGCCGCGACATGTTCAGCAGGTTCACCACCGACGGCGTCCTCTGGGCCGACGGAACCAAGGAAGCCGTCGACGCGGTCGTCTTCGCCACCGGCTACCGACCCGTGTTCGACTACCTGACCGGCTCGGGAGCCCTCGACGACGCAGGAGCGCCCGTTCACCGCGGCGGCTTGTCCACCACGGTGAAGGGGCTCGGCTTCGTCGGCATGGAGTTCCAGCGGAGCTTCTCGTCGAAGACGCTGCGTGGAGTGGGCCGTGACGCCGCCTGGCTCCTTGACCGCCTGTCAGCGGCGCGCCGCTGACGCTGGAGTGCTGTTCCTCGGACTCGATTCTCCGGTTGGAGGCGCGGTGGCCGGGGTTCAGCATCCTCACGACGTATGCCGCGGGGCTCTTAAGGGGCCAGCAGGGAGCCGAACGTCTGCCGGCCGATGTGCTCGGCGGTCGGCTGGTCGACTATCCGTCCGGGGACCTCGGGGTGCTGGCTTGTCCACGTGCGGGCGTTCTCGGTGTCGGTGAAGAAGTTCAGCGCGTCGCAGCAGGCTGAGGCGGCGGGCCCGCCTCCGGGGCGCTGCCCGACGAAGACCACAGCTGTGGGCGGATCCCACCGAACTCTGCCAGTGGTCGAGGTGACGATGATGGGGTCGCCGGTGACCGGGTCAGCGGAGGAGATCGCGCCGTCCTGTCCCAGCATGGCCGGGATGCCCAGGGCGTCGATGGCGCACATCGACCAGACCTCCACCCCGCTGTCGAGCCGGACCATGTGGCGGGTGGGTACGGCGGAGAACGGGTAGGCAGCGCGGATGTTTCCGGTCTCGTCCAGGGTGAGGAAGTCCTCGTCGGCCAGCTCGGTCAGCACCTCCGCAGCGGTCCTCCCGGCCACGGCCGCCACCGGCTGAAGCGTCTGCGCGTCGGGAGCGGCTCCCGTGGCGGCGAAATGGCGCAGGATCTGCTGGTGCACCGCGCGCAGGCCGTTCTCGGCGGGCGCACGGCGCCCGCGGCCGCCCCGGCCCACCACGTCCAGCGGCTGCGGGGGGCAGCAGTCCAGGGTCCCCGCATCACGGGCTTGCGGGGCCGCCCCGGCGAGTGCCCGCCGAAGGGCGGATTCGTCGGGCACACCCGACACGGTGCCGGCCGCGTCCCTGTAGAGGCGGCACGAGATGCTCGGTGCGGCCCCGGGCTGCGCGAAGGGGTCGGTGCCGTCGATCAGGATCGTCGGCGACCCGGACATGCCCAACCGGGCGGCATCACTTTCATCGGCAACCTCGACCAGCTCCACCTGGGCCTGCCGTCCGTCCAGCGCGGCGGTCACCCGCTCCAGCGCGGGCCGCGCGTTCGGACAATCCGCCACCGTCAGCACCGTGATGTGCATCCGTCTGTCCTCCCGGGACCTCGTCCGTCGTCTGGCCCGAAGGTAGACCTTCCAGTGTGCTGGAAGGTCAAGGGCTAGCCTGGAGACATGCGCATCGGCGAGCTCGCCGCCCACACAGGGCTGACGACCAAGACCCTCCGCTTCTACGAGGACAGCGGGCTGCTGCCCGCACCGCCCCGCACCTCGGGCGGCTACCGGGACTACCCCGATCACGCGGTGAACCGAATCGCGTTCATCCGGGACGCCCAGCGGGCCGGCCTCACCCTTGCCGAGATCCGCTCGATCCTCGCCCTGCGCGACGACGGCCAAGCACCGTGCACCCACGTCACCGAGCTCATCCACGAGCACCTGGACGACATCGACCGACGTATGGCCGAGCTCGCCGCCACCCGCGCAGCACTTCGCGGCCTCGCCGCCCGCGCAGCAACCGCCGACCCCGCCGCCTGCGGCGCAGACGACATCTGCACGATCCTCAAGCCATCACCGATATAGGCCCTTTTACCAGCATCGAGACCCGTGCACTCAATCGCCCAGGCCAGCTTCCGTGGCACAACGGGGCGGCGTTCTGCGACTGTTCGCGGAACCGACCGCGGGACGAGTGATCCCACACGGTGGACGCGAGCAGGCAACTGCACGTCGACGGCCGTGGCCACGGGTGAGCCACGGTGCCGTCGGCAGAGAGGTATGCCATGTCAGTGGCCGCAGGGATGATGCTCCGATGAGTATCGATATCGCCTGGGCTCGCGCCGAGCTCGCCAGCTTCCTGAAGCTGACCGAGCTGTACTCACCCCCTGGCCTTTTCTCGGCCAGCAGCCGCTTGTCCAACCGCGGCGGAGAACGTGAAATTGTGGCCAGCGCCCAGGTTGTGGAGCAGATCCTGGACCGGGTCCTGCCGCGGTGGCGCACGGAGATCCCCGACGACCGCAACAAGCGCGTCAACCGCTGGTGCCAGCACCGCGAAGCCGTACAGCGTGTTGACGCTGCCCTGTTGCGGGATGCGGAGGTTCGTGAGCGGCTCGGGGATGATGCGCCGCAGCTCAGTGCTGCGGCCATGCATCGGTGGGTGTGGGACGGGGCCCGGTCCCTGTGGGGCAGTGGGCACTTCCGTGAGGCGGTCACGGCTGCCGCGCGGAAGGTCAACGCCGAGACCCAGAACAAGGTCGCCCGCCGCGACGTGAGCGAGACCGCTCTGTTCCAGAGCGTGTTCTCCAAGGACGCGGCGAAGCCCGGTCAGTCTCGCCTGCGTCTGATGGCGGACGACAACAGCGACACCTTCCGCAGTGTGCACCGCGGCGCGATGTCCTTCGCCGAGGGCTGCTTCGCGGGCATCCGGAACCCCAACAGCCACGAGGACGGGCTGCCGGAGCTGCCGGAGCACGAGGCCCTGGAGCAACTCGCGGCCTTCAGCGTCCTGGCGCGCTGGGTGGAAAGCGCAACCGTCGACACCGCCTGAACATGCCGTCAGCCCAACAGAGCGGCGATCTCGCGGGCGGCATCGCGGGCGGGACGGCCGACGCCGATCAGTGTGGCCGAGGCGGGTCCGGTCCAGTCGCCGTAGCCGAGAAGGTGCAGGCGCGGTTCGCCGGCGGCCCGGGTTCCGTCGGTGGCGATGTGGCCGCGCCGGCCCCGCAGGCCCAGCGGGGCGAGGTGGGAGAGGGCGGGGCGGAAGCCGGTGCACCAGATCACCGCGGCCTGGGCACGTGTTCCGTCCGCCCACTGCACACCGTCCTCGGTGAGGGCGGTGAACATCGGCTGGGCTTTGAGCAGGCCGGCGTCCCGTGCTGCGCGGACCGGAGGGACGGCGACGATGTCGCCCAGTGAGGCGACGCCGCCGGTGTCGGTGAGCCCCTCGTCCAGGGCGCGGCGCCGGGCGGTCGCGGCGTCGAACAGGGCGCGGCCGTCGATGTCGTCGGCGAGGAAGTGGGGCGGGCGCTGGGTGACCCAGGTCAGGCCCACGTCCGTGCGGGTGGTGAGGTCGGCGGCGATCTGTGCGCCGGAGTTGCCACCGCCGACCACGATGACGTGCTGCCCGGCGAAGTCGGAGGGCCGCCGGTAGCCGGTGGTGTGCAGCTGGCGCCCGGTGAACTTCTCCTGGCCGGGGACGGCGGGCAGGAAGGGACGCCACCAGGTGCCGGTCGCCGAGACGACCGCCCGCGCCGACCAGTGCCCGGCGTCCGTCTCCACCCGCAGCCGCCTCCCGTCGCGGTGAACCGCGCGGACCGTGACCGGGCGGCGAACGGGCAGGCCATAGCGCTGCTCGTAGTCGCTCAGATAGTCGACCACGTGGGCGGCGTCGGGGTATTCCTGGCCCGGCTGCGGCGGCATGAGCCGCCCCGGCAGCGAGGAGAATGCTGCCGGGGAGAACAGGTGCAGGGAGTCCCAGGTGTGCTGCCAGGCGCCGCCCGCGGTGCTCTGGGCGTCGAGGATCACGAAGTCGAGGTTCTGGCGGCGCAGGTGGTAGCCGGCGGCGAGCCCTGCCTGCCCGCCGCCGATCACGACTACATCGGTGGTGGTCACCGGGTGTGTGCCGCTGCGGCCGGGGTGTGGGCTTCGGCGCAGACCAGGCACTGCAGGGTGCGCTCCTGGCGCTCACCGGGGGTGCCGACGAGGCTGCCGTGGCGGACGCTGCGGGTCACGGTGCGAACGTGATGCGCGCAGACCGCGGCCCCGCACGTGTGGCACACGCCGACGGCACTGCTGTCGCGCCCTTCGGCATGGCATTCCAGGCAGTGCATCAGCTTTCCCTTCCGGGTGTGGTGACGGCGTCGGGGGCGAACTTCTTGCGCCAAGCGAGCGCGACGTAGACGAGGCCGATCAGCACGGGCACTTCGATGAGCGGGCCGACGACTCCGGAGAGCGCCTGTCCGGAGGTGACGCCGAAGGTGGCGATGGCCACCGCGATGGCGAGCTCGAAGTTGTTACCGGCGGCGGTGAAGGCAAGGGTGCTCGTGCGGTCGTAAGCGAGTCCGAGGCTCTTCCCGAGAAGGAACGAGCCGAAGAACATGATCGCGAAGTAGACGAGAAGCGGCAGAGCGATCCGTACGACGTCCAGCGGCTGCGAAGTGATCGTCTTTCCCTGCAGGGCGAACAGGATGATGATCGTGAACAGCAGGCCGTACAGGGCCCAGGGGCCGATCTTCGGCAGGAACTTCTGCTCGTAGGACTCGCGGCCCATCTTCTTCTCGCCAATGCGGCGTGTGAGGAACCCGGCGAGCAGGGGGATGCCGAGGAAGACGACGACGTTCAGGGCGATGTGCCAGACGGGGACGTCCAGTCCCTGTCCGTCGCCGAGGCCGAGCCACTGGGGCAGCAGGTCGAGGTAGAACCAGCCCAGCACGCCGAAGACCAGGACCTGGAAGACCGAGTTCAGGGCGACGAGGACGGCTGCGGCCTCCCGGTCGCCGCAGGCGAGGTCGTTCCAGATGATGACCATGGCGATGCAGCGGGCGAGGCCCACGATGATCAGGCCGGTGCGGTACTCGGGCAGGTCCGGCAGGAAGATCCACGCCAGGGCGAACATGACCGCCGGGCCGACGATCCAGTTGATGACCAGCGAGGACACCATCAGCTGGCGGTCGCCAGTCACGCGGTCGAGCCGGTCGTAGCGGACCTTGGCCAGCACCGGGTACATCATCACCAGCAGACCCAGGGCGATCGGCAGGGAGATACCGCCGACCTCGATCTTCGCGAGCGCGTCGTTCATCCCCGGAATGAGGCGGCCCAGGCCCAGACCGACGGCCATGGCGAGCAGGATCCACACCGCGAGGTAGCGATCGAGGGTGGAGAGCTTCCTGACGATCGAGTCGTCGCCCCCGGAGGCCGGGGCGGTGCGGGCGGCAGCGGGTTCGGTGGAGGTCACGGACAGGCCCTCTTGTTCTCGACAGCACTACGGGCGGACTCGGCGAGCTCGGCGAACTGCGCGGACACCGAGGCCAGGACCTCGGGGCGCAGCTTGAAATAGGTGAACCGGCCGCACGGCTCGGTCTCCACCAGTCCCGCCTCGCGCAGGACCTTCATGTGGTTGGACAGGTTCGTCTGCTTGGCACCGGTCTCCTCGACCAGATGCGACATGCAGAGCGTCTCCCGGGCCAGCAGGGTGACCACCTGCATACGCAGCGGATCACCCAGAACCCGAATCACGTCAGTGTCGACTGAAGTCAGCATGCACTGATACTCTCACATCATTCCTCGCTGATACCAGTTGGGGCTGAAGTCATTTGGCGGAGCCGTGCTCCGCCGCGACAGGAGAGAACGATCACCATGGCCGACAAGCCGTCCGTCCTGTTCGTCTGCGTCCACAACGCCGGCCGCTCCCAGATGGCCGCCGCCTGGCTGACCCACCTGGCCGGGGACCGAGTCGAAGTCCGCTCCGCGGGCTCGAACCCAGGCGACGCCGTCAACCCCGCCGCCGTCGAGGCCATGGCCGAGGTCGGCATCGACATCTCCGCCGAGACCCCGAAGATCCTGACCGTCGACGCTGTCAAGGAGTCCGACGTCTGCATCACCATGGGCTGCGGCGACACCTGCCCCGTCTTCCCCGGCAAGCGCTACCTCGACTGGAAGCTGGAGGACCCCGCCGGCCAGGGCGTCGCCGCTGTCCGCCCGATCCGCGACGAGATCAAGACCCTCGTCGAGGGCCTCATCAAGGAGATCGCGCCGGAGACCGCGTCATGAGCGGCGAGATACGCGACGTCATCGTCATCGGCTCCGGTCCCGCCGGATACACCGCCGCTCTGTACACGGCACGCGCCGACCTCAAGCCCCTGGTCTTCGAAGGCTCCGTGACCGCAGGCGGCGCGCTGATGAACACCACCGAAGTCGAGAACTTCCCCGGGTTCCCCGAAGGCATCGTCGGCCCGGACCTCATGGACGGCATGCGGGCCCAGGCGGCACGCTTCGGCGCCGAACTCGTCACGGACGACGTCGTCGCCGTCAACCTCACGGGCAGAATCAAAACGGTCACCGACACCAGCGGCACCGCCCACCGGGCCCGCACCGTGATCGTCACCACCGGATCCCAGCACCGCAAGCTGAACCTGGATCGCGAGGACGAACTCTCGGGCCGCGGCGTGTCCTACTGCGCCACCTGCGACGGATTCTTCTTCCGGGAACGCGACATCGTGGTCGTCGGCGGCGGCGACACCGCGATGGAGGAAGCCACCTTCCTCACCCGCTTCGCCCGCTCCGTCACCGTCATCCACCGCCGCAGCACGCTGCGCGCCTCGCAGGCCATGCAGAACCGCGCGTTCGCCGACGAGAAGATCTCCTTCGCCTTCGACAGCGAGATCACGGAGATCAAGCAGGAGAGCAATGCACTCTCCGGCCTCGTCCTGCGCAACGTCCTCTCCGGCGAAACGCGGGAGCTCGCGGCCACCGGACTGTTCGTCGCGATCGGGCACGACCCGCGCACCGAACTGTTCACCGGCCAGCTGGACCTGGACGACGAGGGCTACCTGAAAGTCCAAGCGCCCTCGACCCGCACGAACATCCCCGGCGTCTTCGGCGCGGGCGACGTCGTCGACCACACCTACCGCCAGGCCATCACCGCCGCAGGCTCCGGCTGCGCAGCCGCCCTGGACGCCGAGCGCTACCTCGCAGCCCTCACCGACACCCCCCAGGAAGCCGAACCGGTCAAGACGCCGACCACGGTCTGACCAACCACGCCCACGCCCTTCCCCGAGGAGGCCGCCTGGCGGCACGACGACCGGAGGCCGTACGCAGCGCAGGCGCTGACCGCCGCCTGGTGGGCCTCGGAGGCGGGCAAGCAGGTCGTCCACGCGGGCCAGCACCTGCACGGCGGTACCGGGGCCGACTGATCATGGGCCACCAGTCCTTGAGTCTGGTGCGTGCCATCGAAGTCTGATCACGCCTGGTCAGGAGCGAGCACGGTGAGCAGCCCGACGTCGACGGGCAGTGAATAGCCTGTGGTCAGCCCACCAAGTCCGCTGGCCACTAGCCCCCGCAACATAGACGGTGATCGCCGGTTACCCAAACCGGCGATCATCTCGACAATTGAAGCTCCCCTTCAACCGCGAATCCCAGCGGTCTGTCACACGCACGCGGCCTGCTGGCCGTCACGCCGGAGGAGCTATCTCGTTTCCACCCCAACCCACACCCGTGCACCTTCGTACGCAGGGCAGGACACGCTACCCAGCGCTACCTCTCAAGCAGCGCCCACAGCGGGTTTTGCTCATGATCAGGCGACGGACACCGCAGCCAAGAGTGCTCACCGGGGTCAACGCCCCAGGTAGGCGGACCGCGGATGCTCGTGAACTTGCGGAACCTACAGCCGGAGCAGCCGCGTGATGGCCTCAGCCTTCACCACCTCCGCCTGCGCCGGGCTGGCAAGGCAGATCGATGCGCTCGTCGCCGAATTCCCCGCGACTGCCGCAGAGGTATCCGTACCCGATCTTCTCGACGAAATCGGCATGCTGAATCACCACCTCAACCACATCGCGGAACGCATGCGGCAGAGTTTCGCCGAGCCGGACAAGGTCGGGCTGGCCGACCGTACGGTGCTCGCCGGCGTCGCCGAAGCCGCGGAGCGGATCGCCAGTGCACAAAGACACCTGACGTCCGCGCTGGCACATGTGACTTCGGGATTCCGAAAAGAGCTGATGCTCCAATCCCACCCGCACCTGGTGAACGACCCCGCGCTGGCCCGCACGATAGCCGTCGAGAAATACGCGGAAGCAGCAGAGCGTCTGCGCAAAGCCACCCGATGGCTGGACAGCACAGCCCGTGTCGGGCAGCGCCCGTCAACGGCTCCCCCACGCGTCCGCGCCTCTCAGGCTGTCAGTGCAATCCCAGCCCGGCGCCCATGACCGGTGTCCACCATGCACTTCCTGCTAGCACCACCGTCCGCTCCGCCGCCCGACACCGCTGGTCTCTGCCCCAGGAGAGCGTCCCCGCTCTGTTCCGAGGAGGCTCCGGTGCCTGTCGACCGCCTTCCGGCAGTGTCGGCCCGCTCGGCATCGGTGGGGTGAATGGCGGCGGGGATCGCGGCGATCACATGTACGCGCGAAGGGTGGTTGCCGTCGGCCGCGCCGCCCATCACGGCGGCGCAATATAGCCGGGATTCGCCGGTTAGGAAAACCGGCCTATGCCGCGATGATTTATGGATTCCACCCATCAGAAGGAGGACAACACGCCTGCCCTGAATCGCTCCGATCACTGCGGCATGACGCCGACATGGAATGCGGAGCATACCGAGGTGTTGAGCCATGGCTGACGCGCAGATCATTCTGGCGTACGCCCGGGAGTCCGGGATCGTGGCCATCGCTCATGGGGAGGAGCACGAGCTGGCGCGCACCGCCCTCGCGGAGACCGGCTTCCGTCGCGACGACGAGGGCGTCTACCACCCGGCTGTGGACGATCCCGAGTCCATGGTGGCCGAGCTGGTGACGTGCGCGAAGCGGCATCACGTCACCGTGCACACGAGTGGTCGCCGGTTCATCGGCGATGCCGCCCGTGACCTCGCGGGCCAACTGCCCGGCCAGTGGAGCACCTCCGTCCAGATCTTCTCCCACCCCTCGTGGCAGGAGGACCTGGTGCCCTGGATCTGGGACAGCGGCGAACTCGGCCGCGCTATCCAGAGCGAACGGATCCCCTACGCCGCCACGCTCCGCGACGCGGTGCACGGCACCACGCTGTTGTTCGCCGAACGTCCCGGGCATGAAGTGGGCTACCTGGTAGCCGCGTTCGCCCCAGAATGGCTCGAAGAGGGTTACGCCGATCCGCACGGGCCGCGCAGCATCGTCGTGCCGCCGTTCTCCGGACGGGCGGCGCGCGCCGTCGCCGACCGGTTCCTGCCCGCCTACGAGCAGGCCGTCCACGCGCGCCGTACGGCTGCCATCGCTGATGCTCTCGAAAGTATCCGCGCTGATTACGGTGGCTGGCAGGCCGTGGTGGCCTCCGGTCGCTCCAGCGATGCCACCCCTCTCAGCGTCGCCGCGCTCGGCGCCGCGTCCGAGGAATTCCTCGACAACTCCTGGCGTAGCTTCCTCACCGTCGTCGACCATGCGCCGCCTCTGCTGGTCCGGTGCCATCCCGCCAGCAGCCCGTGGCCCGCCGACGCCGAGACGCTGTCCCGACTGGCCGACGCCGTCATCGCGGCCGAGGACCTGGGCGTTGAGGTGGCCCTCGGAGGTTTCGTGGCGCCACGGGAGCGCCGTGCACGGGCGTGGCCGGCCATTGAGACCTGGCTCGCCGACGGCGAGACCTTTCTGCGCCAGGCCCGAGTGAGCGCGCCCCACCGCCGTCCGGCCCTTCCCATCTCCGCGCCGATCCGATCCCTTGCTGCTGGCCGCAGCCGCTGATCGCTCCACTCCGACAACGTGAGGAGAATCCCGACCCTTTGCAACCCGGCATCCATTTCACCTTCGGCGACCACGAAGAACACGGCCTCGTCGCCTCCTATACCGCCACCATGCCCGCGCGCCTCGCCCACTGGTACCTGGAGCGTGAGCAGTTCGAGCCCGTTCCTGGTGAACCGGGGCTGTACCGGCTCAGCGAGCCCGAGCGCGACGGGGTCCGCCGGACCCGCCAGGCCGTGCACGACCTGCGCAGCGTGGGCTTCACCGTGCAGGCCGACATCCGTCTCGATCCGGAGCTCTCCGCCGGCCCGGCCCGCCCAGTCCGGCCGAACGGACTGACGGAGCGCCGCAGCCGGCTCGCCCAGGCCGCTGCCGGCGGAACGACGCAGCGTCGCGCTATCCCACCTGCGACCTCCGCTCCAGGTGCCCGGCCCGTACCGCCGAAGCCCGCCGACGCGCCGACCGTGCACCTGACGGCAACGGGCGGGGGGCGATCCCGGTGACACCGACCAGCAGTCCGACCCCCGGAAGCCGCAGGCCGAGCGCCGCCGAACTCTCCGACAGCGCAAGCACCTTCACGCTCCGCATGTCGGTGATCGGCTGCGAGACCGACATCGCGCTCGACCGGACGCGTGATCGCCACGGCCGTACCGTCCACCCGGCCGCCGCGGAAGCCGCACGAGCCCGCCGCGACACGGCCGCGGTGGAGGCGTACCGCACCCACCTCGCCCCGCACGCCGAGGCACTCCTCGACGTCGCCCGCCTCGTGCTCGACGACCTGCCGCCCGCCCAGCATCTGGCGGGGTGGCACGCCGTCCTGGACGTCCTGCACGCCACCACCGCCCAGATCCGCCGGATCCTCGAACGACCGGCCGCACCCGGCTCCGAGGACGAGCGCGCTCAGCACGCGGCCCTGTGGCCTCACCTCACCGTCTGGGCGGACCACGGCTATATCGCGAGCGACCTGGCCGACCAGCGTGAAGGCGGTCAGCACCAGAAGAGTCCGCTGACCGACGAGGAACGGCAGACGTGGACCGAGATGGCCGTGGCGGCGCAGCGGCGCGGTGCGCTGGAGCTGACCGAGTCGTGGTACGCAGCCGACGGGCAGCCGATCACCCTCGCCTACCTGGTTGAAGACGACGAGTCGATAGTGGTCGCGCTGCGCGGCGATCCGGGGGCACCCGGCTGGCAGGTGATCGGGCATTACGAGCACGAGTACGAGGCGGGGAGGGACCTGCCCGCTCCTGTCCCGCCCGGTGTTCTGCGCCCGGACCTCTCCCGGCACAACCGCCCGGCGCCCGCACCGGAGGAATCTCTGCAGGACCTGCTGTGCGATGTCGTCGATGGGCGCAGTGCCGGTGACGTGTCGAACGCTCTCCTCGGCGCCGTCCAGCGTGGTTACGCCGCCGGTCCCATGGTCCGGCTGCAGGAACTCGTCGAGACGAGTGCCCAGTTCGCCAGCGCCCTGGAGACCGTCCAAGGGCGGCAGATCGCCGGCCGGCTCTCCGCGCTGGGCCGCCAGATCGAGTTCCTCACCCGCGAAGTCCACGAGGCGGCCGAGGACCTCGGCGCGACCGTCGCCGTCCTGCCCCCGCACCGCACCCCCGTGGCGCGCGTACGCCCCCGCCCCGCCGTGGACACCTCGCCACCCGTACCGCCGCCCATCGCCGGTCTGCCCGTCCGCCACCGCTGAGCACCCAGAAAGCACCCGTTGTCCCTGACCGCACCTCCGGCCCCGGCACCGCGCATCACGTACGGCGCGGTGCTGGGCAGCCCGTACGTCGCCCGCCTCCTCGGCGGCACCCTCACCGGCCGGCTCCCCAACGGCATGGCCCCCGTCGCCATCCTCCTGTGGGCCACGGCGAGCGGCAGCAGCATCGCCTTCGGCGGGCTGCTCAGCGCCCTGTACGGGCTGGCCTCCGCACTCGCCCAGCCGGTCAAGGGCCGCCTCATGGACCGCCACGGCCAGGGCCCGGTGCACCTGCCGGCCGCCCTGCTCAACTCGGCCCTCCTGCTCGCGCTGCCGTTCTCCGGGCCGTACGGCGGACCGGGCCTGGCCACGGCGCTCGTCGTCGCCGGCGGGCTGGCCGCACCACCGCTGGAGGCCGGGCTGCGGGCACTGTGGCCGAGCGTGCTGCCCGACCCCCGGCTGCGGCACGCCGCGCTCGCGCTCGACACCGGTACGCAGGGCCTGCTGTACATCGTCGGACCCCTGCTCGTCGCCGCGCTCGCCTCCGCGTACTCCCCCGCCATCGCACTCGCCGTCACCGCAGCCCTCGGCCTGGTCGGCACCGCCGCGGTCGCCCTTTCACCACCATCACGGCGTTGGCGCCCCGAACAGTCCGAGGACCGGGGCAGTGCCCCGGTGCGGCGGCTGGCCACCCCCGGCGTGACGCTGCTGTTCGTCTCGCTCACCGGTATCGGCTTCGCGATCGGCGCGATGAACGTATGGTCGGTCTCCATGTCCGAGCACTACGAGCAGGACATGCTCGCGGGCATCATCCCCGCCGCGTTCTCCGCCGGCAGCTTCCTCGGCGGCCTCATCTACGGACGCCGCACCTGGTCAGGCACCACCACCCGACGGCTGATCGTCGCCACCGCCGCGTTCCTGGGCGGATGGTTCCCCCTCTTTGCTCTCCCGGCCCCGTACGCGGCCACCGCAGCAGTCACGGTTCCCGGTGCGTTCCTGACCATCGTGGTCGCCTGCGCCTACCTCACTACCGACGCCCTCGCCCCCGCGGGCCGTACCACCGAGGCGTACGCGTGGCTGATCCTCTCGATCGGCGCCGGGCAGTCCGCCGGTACCGCCCTCGCCGGACGCCTCGCCGAGCAACCACTCGCCAGCGCCGCGCTCCCCGCCGCCGGCGCGGCCTTCACCCTCACCGTCCTCCTGGCCGCACGTCGGTGTCTGGGCCCGTCCGGACACCGGCAGCGCGGCCGTCACCGCCGCCCGCTCCGAGGCCGGCACAAGACGCCCTGATACGGGCGCATCCCCCCACTTCTTCGAGGAGAGCTCCTTTGCCCGAAGCACCAGGAAAGCCGTTCGTGCCCATCCGGCACAGCATCACCGGCGAGGTCACCACCACCGGCTACAACGAGGCCGCCCGACGGATTCTGCTCCAGGACGGCTTCGAGGAGGCGCCCGGCTGCACCTGCCGAGCGAAGGAATCCGGTACGGAGCGGACGTACGGGCCTGCTCGGGGACCAGCCAACTGCTCGTCGCCGGCCACCCCGTGCACCTGGACCGAGCCCTCGGTCGGCCGGTGATCGCCGACGGGTACGCCCGGTTGGCCCGGTCGCCCATTTCGGCACGGTCCATGATCCGCTCCGAGAGCGGCCAACACCGCCTGTATCCATATCTGTTGAAGGACCCCCATTTTGACCACACCCGCAACGCATACCAGTCCGGCGCGCACCAAGGGCGGCGAGCTGCGGGCCAAGGTCGCCCGACTGCTGGCCCACCGGCCGGCGGACACGCTCACCATCGGGGACATGGCCCGGCAGCTGGGCCACTCCCACGGTGCCGTCCGCAACGCCGCCCTCACCCTGGTGCGACGCGGCGAGGCCGATCAAAGCGGAAGTGGACAGCCGGAGTTCCGCGCGAATGCGAAGACCGCCGCAGCCGCCCAGACGGCTGTGATCAGCCCACCGGGAACCCACGCTCCCCGCGTCCAGGCCGCTGCGGCTCGCACGACCGTTACCGCAGCATCCACGCCGAAGCGGACCGGCCCGATCCGCCGCGCGGGGGGCCAGCTCTACCACCCCCGGGAGCTGGCCGATCTGCCCGACGTAGAAGCGCTCAACCGCCTGCGTGACGCCGACGTGCCGGTCCTGCTCTACGGCCCTCCGGGCACCGGCAAGACCAGTTTGGTCGAGGCCGCGTTCCCAGATCTCGTCACCGTCGCCGGTGACGGCGACACCACGGTCGGAGACCTGATCGGCGAGTACACGCAGGCCGACAGCGGAGGCTACGAATTCCAGTACGGTCCGCTGATCACCGCGATGACCGAGGGCCGCGCCCTGCTGATCGACGACGCCACCCTGATCTCACCGATGGTCCTGGCGGCGCTGTATCCCGCGATGGACGGGCGCCGACAGATCCAGGTCAAGGCCCACAAGGGCGAGACGATCAAGGCACAAAAGGGCTTTTACTTGGTGGCGGGCCACAATCCCGGCGTCCACGGAGCCGTTCTGACGGAGGCGCTGTCGTCCCGGTTCAGCGTGCAGATCCAGATCGGCACGGACTACGACCTCGCCACCGCGCTGAGGATCGATGCCCGGGTGGTCCGGGTCGCGCGACACCTCTCAGCCCAGGTCGACCTCGGGGAGCTGGGCTGGGCCCCCCAACTGCGTGAACTGCTCAGCTACCAGAAAACGGAGGCCGTCCTCGGCACCAAGGCCGCGCTCGCGAACCTGGTCGGCATCGCTCCTGTGGAAGATCGCGACGCCGTCGCCGCCGCCATCATCAAGACCGTCGGCGTCAAGCAGGTCGCGCCCCTCACCCTCGGCAAGCAGCTTCCCGCCTCAGCCGCCCGGCGGCCCCCGGGCAGCACCGTCTCCACGCCCCGGGGCCGCCCGCGATGAGCGCCCACCACCACGTCCAGCCCTCCGCCACCACCCGGGGCGAAGAAGCTGACCTCGCGCGATGGGACGACGACGGCGCCCCGCCCGCGCAACCCCGCTCCTCCCCGAGCGCGTGGCTGCGGGTGGGAGCCGAGCTCGGCGACCGGCTGGTCGCCCTCTCCGGCCGCAACGACCTCCTGGTCACCTGCCGCCCCGGCACGCGCAGCGGCGCACCGGCCGCATACTTCCCCACGCTGGGCGAGGTCGAGGTCGACGCCCGTCTGTTCGCCCCGCTCCAGCCCCACGAGATCCATCCGCGGATCGTGGGCGACGAACAGAACTATCCAGCCGCCTGGGGAGTGTTCGTCCACGAGGCCGCGCACGCGGCCCACTCCGTCTGGACACCGCCTGCCGGAGCGGACCCCCGGGTCGTCGAAGCCGCGCTCCAACTGGAGGAGAGCCGTGTCGAGGGCGCACACCTGATCACGCGGCCCACGGACCGCACGTACCTGCGCACCAGTGCCCGAACGCTGATCATGCCCGACATCGACCACCCCACCCTCCAGGGCATCGAGCACGCCGCCGGCGTGGCGGCCCTGATCCTCGGCCGTCGCGACGCCGGGATCCTGGACGCTGGCGAAACCCGGGCCGTCGCCGATCTGTGCGAAAAGGTGCTGGGCGCAGACCTGCTGGCCGCCCTCACCCGCATCTGGACCGCAGCCCACCAGTGCGCCGACCACGACGCCACGACCATGCTCGCGCACGGTCAACGGTGGTGCGACGCTCTGGACGCCGCGGCCCCCGCCCTGCCCGTGCCGGAGAACCTGGTCGACCT
The DNA here is from genome assembly GCA_014649555.1 of Streptomyces globisporus. Classification (GTDB taxonomy): domain Bacteria; phylum Actinomycetota; class Actinomycetes; order Streptomycetales; family Streptomycetaceae; genus Streptomyces; species Streptomyces globisporus. The sequence goes on from BMTG01000003.1 coordinate 297,268, forward strand.
GCTGTCCGGCGCCGTTGTGGTCGTCATGGACAGCACGGCCGCCACCGACGCCGCCGACCTCGCGGCACAGGACGCGGCGACCACCGCCGTGGCCGCGCGCTCCACGGCTAAGGCTCAGGAACGCGCCCAGCGGGCCGGCCAGCGGCGCAGAGCCGCCGCCACCGCCAAGTCGGTCTTCAACCCCCGTGGCACCACCGTCAAACCCGACGGTAGACCTGCGCCCCGCAGCACCCCGGTCACCGGCACCCGCAGACCCACCGCCGCCGAGAAAAGCGCCGCCGCGCGCCTGAGCCGTGCCCTGCGTGCCGCCGCCTACCGTGAGCGCACCGAGGAGCGGACCACCAGCCCCACCCCGCCCGGCCGCCTCAACATGCGCGCGGCCCTCGCCCGCGACGCCCAGCGCGCGGCCGGGTCGGTCCCCACCGCGGAACCGTTCACCCACGTCCGCCGACGGAACACACCCTCCCCGCCGCTGCGTGTGGGAATTGCTGTCGACGTCTCCGCTTCCATGAGTGCCGCCTGCAAGCCCGTCGCGTCCGCTGCCTGGATCGTGGCCCGCGCAGCAGCTCTGACAAACCCCGACTCCCGTACCGCCACCGTCGCCTACGACCAGCACCTGACCGCATTGACCCGGCCCACCCACCGAGCACCAGAGCACGTGACCTTGTTCGACGCCGACGGCGGCCACCACAACCTCGGCGACGCCATCGACGCGCTCGACCACGGCCTCGAACTCAGCCGCCCCGGTGCTGGTCGCCTCCTCGTGATCGTCACCGACGCCCAGTACGGCAGCGACGAAACCGCTGCGGCCGTCGCCCGCGTCAAGCGGCTCACGACCGTCGGCTGCGCCGTACTCCAGCTCACCCTCACCACGGAGTCTCAGCACCTGCCGGGGACCACCTTGCTGCACCTGCCCCGGCCCTCCAGCGCTCCCGCCGCCATCGCCGCGGCGGCCACCGACGCCATCCGCAGGACCCGCTGAGACGACCCAAACGACAGAAAGTAGGAACAACTACGTGGCAATCCGCACGATCTGGAACATCATCCACAGCTGTGGTCATGAAGTGACGCACAACCTCTCCGACCGGGCCGCTGACCGGCGGGCCGGATTCGCCCGCTGGCTCGAAGCCCGCGACTGCACCGACTGCTGGAAGGCCGCCCGGGACTCCGACACGGAGTCCAAGGAAGCCTGGCTCGCCGCCAAGCGGGCCGAAGAACAGCAGGCTGCCACCGAGTGGGCCGAGCAGTTCGATATGCCGCCGCTCGTCGGGCCCGAGCGTGCCCTCGCATGGGGCGAGCGCTCCCGCCACCAACTGATGACCGCCGCGCACAACGCGCTCGTCATGGAGGGGAGCTGGGGAGAGGCCGACTGGGCGGAGCTGGAGGAAAAGGCCCGAAAGGTCGGTCGAACCGGTTGGTGGATCGACCAGAGGGACGCCGAAGGTTCAGATCTGGTGGAACTCCTGGACGCCGCCACCGAGCAGGACCAGGGGACAGAAAATCCCTTCCGCTGACCCCTACTCGGAATGTTTTGCCGTCACCCATCTGGGCGCCCGCTCCCCCGCCGCCCGGCAGCGCTTCTCCCCGAGTTGATGACCGCACGTGCCCCGACGTTGCGCGCGGGCACCGGACAACCGCGGGATTACCGACCTCCTGCCGAGCTTCGCCAGCCCCTGGACCCGCAACATTGCGCGCCTCAAGATAATGTTGCTGACACACTCGGATGGCAAAAGTTCGGGAATTCGTTCGCGGCAACACGGATCGACAATGCGCGGACAGGTCTATGCGCAATACTGGTGAGGTAATCGCGGGTCCGGCGAATACAAATTCGCCAGGCGTCAAGGATTACGAGCCCTAAATGTCGATGGTAGAGTCTTAAGAGTCATCCACATCGGGGACGGGATCCGCCGCAGCCGCCAAGCATTAGACGGACCCCGCCCGTGCTGGACGTGGATGTAGAGGCAGGGGTTCACATACGTGGGGCCCCTGCCTTCACACCCTGGTCAGAGCATCCACGACTTGATCGTGTACGCGACCCGCACGACGACCAGAACAAGCTGGCCCACGAGGGCTAAAGCCCTCAATCGGTGCCGCAGTCGCGCCCACCGTCGACGCATCGACTGCCGTGGCGGTTGTTGACCAGGTTCCTGCACGTCCATCACCCCCTTCCCTCACTGGAAAGGCGGACAGGACAGGCTCAGAGTATCACCCGGGAATGCACTGACTTACCCTCAACGCGGAAACTCAAATGTACCCCCACAGGGGGCAGCTGCTTAATTCTCTGAATCAGAGCAGGCTTCCAACAAGAAATATCTACCACCTTTGGGCCGGTTTTCGCAGGTCACGAACTGTGGCCCCCGCCCGAGCGGGCGGGGGCGTTCCGTCTGCCGCCGCCGTCAGCGGCCCGTAAAGGGTGCTCCTCGATCGAGTTACGCGGACGGCGGACTGCAGCATGCCCGTCGTCGCCGGGCTGATGGGCGGGCCACAAGAGCGCGCGGTCTGAGGCTTCCCGCACGATCAGGCGTCTACAACGAGCTCAGCCTTCATCGCAGTTCGCGCATCCGGCAGGCCGCGGGAGCGGTCGGGGCGCCGGGAATATATCCGGCAGTCGCCGGTTAGCCAAACCGGCGTTCCTCCGGACTATTGATGCTCCCACCCCGCCACCTGCGGAAGGACGTCATGTCCCAGCACCCTCGCACCTCGGCGTTCGCGCCGACGCCCGATCCGCTCACCCCCGACCGGGACGTCACACACCAGCACTTCAGGGCCGGTGAGACCGTCGTCGTCCTCAAGGGGGTGGCCGGCGGTGAGCTGTGGGGCGATTCGATGCGCGTCGTCGCCCCGTCCTGGCACACCCCGACTGACGAGGACGGGTGGCGGCTGCGGGATGCGACCGGCGGCGCCCAGTCCTACGTCACCGCCCACCCTCGCTACCTCGTGCACCTCTCGCGTCGCTGCCCCGACTGCGTGATCCATCTGCGCGCCATGGAGGACGCTCTCCTGGCGCGGTTCGCCGGCCGGGAGGAACTGATCGACTGCGGCTGGTACACCACCACCGCCCTGGGCCACCTCGTACACATAGCTGACATCCGGGGCGGCCGGTGATCCCTCGCCTTCATGAACGGGCCAACCGGCCGCACGACCTGCTCGAAGCGGCCCTGGGCCGCCCGGTCTCGCCGGACGAAGGGCTCACGGAGTGCACGGTCGTCGCCCACTGGCCGGGCCTGGACGACTTCACCCAGGACGATGAGGACACTATCTGGACGTCCGTCGAGTGGGCCGAGCACCTCGTTGATCCCCGCCTGAACCATCCGTTCCCCGCAACTCCGCGTGACGGACGGGCTCTCTTCCACATCGAGGTGCGCCTCGCTCTGCACGAACGGGAGTTGTCCCTGCAGGAATGGGCCGAGGTAGCCCATCGCCTTGCCCGGGCCGCCGGGATCGAAGTTCCCGGCAAGGAACAGGGCGCCCGGTGGATAGCAGTCCAAGCCCAGCCCGGGCGCCTCGACCTCATCGCCAACCTGATCCACATCGACGGCACGTGGCACGCACCACCCGGCAACGTGGCACGACGTCTGGCGGACGAGTCTCGCCGTATCGAGCAGGACCTCAACCTCACCCCGTCGCGTACCACTCCCGCGTCTCCTCCAGCCGCCCGTACGGCGCCGACGGCATCGGCTCAGCTCGCGGCCGTTCTCACGCAACTCGCCGACGAACACCACGGCCCCCTGGCCGCGGTCCGCGGACTCATCGAGCACACCGCGCACCGGACCGCCCATCAGCCCGGTGCCGCCGGCACCGCCCACAGCCTGCTGCTACTCGCCCGCCGCGTCTACGCCGTCCAGGAGGACCTGCACCGCGCCGCAGCCGGGCTGGCCCAGCCCCCGGTCGCCGTCGAACCACCCGCCGCCCAGCGCTCCGCCCACCGATCACCGTAGGAGAACCGCCCCTGCTCCGCATCAACCGCTACGTCGAGATCCGCCGCGACCCGGACTCCGAGGAACTCCTCGCCCGAGAGGGCGACGCCCCAGCGCACAGCATCCTCCAGCGCGCGGGCTTTCTGCCCGTCGTACGCGTCCACGAGAGCTACCACCGCGTACCCAAGGGCCTGACCGCCAAGGACGAGGACCGTCTTGCCACCGCCGCTGTCGCCCGTCTCCGGGCCCAGGGCTACCACGTTGCCTGCGACGCGGACTTCGACACCGACGACCGGCCGGCGAGCTACCCGCCGTCCAGCGCCTCCGTCGCCCACCTCGCCAGCCGCGTTCGAGCGGCCACCACCACGGATGACACGGCCGCTGCCCTGACCGAGCTGGCCGCTCCCCACGACGGTGTGCTCACCGCGATCGAGGAAGTCCTCACGGCCACCGCCGACTTCTACGACGGGCTCGGCGAGCCATCCGACCCGCCCATCGCCCGGCGGCTCCGCTACCTCGCCGACGAGGTCCTCCGCACCATCCACACCGACCTCTCCGACACCCGCAACCAGCTCGCCGACCGGCACGCCCCGCACCCCGGCCGCAGCACCTGCACACAGAAGGTCCCGGCCAACGAACGCGAACGGTCCGCCGTGTGCGCCTGCCCGCCCCCACCGCGCACGCTCCCGACTCCGCCGCCCCCGGTGGCCGTCGGCCTGCGTCGCTGACTCCTATCCCGCCCGAAGGACACCATGTACGACCACCACGACACTTCCGATCGCCTCGCCTCGTACGCCGACGTCCTCGCCGGCGAACTCCCCGGCACCTGGACCAGCTCCCACATCCCGGTGGACGCCAAGGACGACCTCGCCGAACTCACCGACCGGATCTGGGACCTGGACCTGGCCGCTGCCTCCCTCGCCGATCACCCGCTCCAGGAAGCGGCCCTCCTGAGCCGCCCGGACGGCGCCCAGCTCGTCCTTGTGGACCGGCACGACGAACGCGACGGGTTCCTCATCGCCGCCGTCGCCCCGCGCGCCCTGCCTGACAAGGCGTACCGCGCCGTCCCCGAGCCCAACGGCATCGCCCTGGTCGACGACCCGTTCCTGAGCGCCGAGCACGTCGCCGACGATCTCCTCCCCCGCTACGACACTGCGCTCGCCCAGGTGCGCAACAACGCCCTGGGCGGCCTCCAGCACTCTCAGGCGGACCGGGTCGTCCTCAACTGGCAGCCGGACGGCAGCGTCGCCACCGCCCCAGTCGACCACCGTGCCGGTGAGATCCTCCTCGCCCACGGCTTCGTCCAGGACCCGCAGGACGGCATCTACCGGCTCAACGGCGACGACACCCAGGCCCAGGCCCGCGCCCTGCGCGAGATCGGCCCCCAACTGGAAGCGATCGGCATCGGAACCGGCCTGCAGCACCCCGTCGGCCGGACCGCCCCCACCACCACCCCGGCCTCCACCCCGCCGGTCCCGGCGGGCAACCGCACCCCGTTGGTCCGCGGGCGGTGAAACAGCACGAACCCGACTTCCTGGCGCTGGAGTACGTCACCATCACCAAGGACCCCCGCACCGGTCTCGTCGTCGCCATCGGCGGCACCGAGCAGGCGGCCGGCATCCTCCAGCATTCCGGCGGTTTCCTCAGCGGCGCCAGGACGTATCACCGTCTTCCCCACGGCCTTCCCTTCGAGCAGCAGCGGTTGAAGGCGACCACCGCTGCGCACGCCCTGCTGGCCGCCGGCCACAGTGTGCACCTCGACCCTGCCCTCAACATGCTGGTCACCCCGGATGGCGACCGCGATGCCGCCCTGCGCTACCTCGGCCATCTCGCCGAGCGAGTCGCCGCCGCCGAGACCGGCAGCCAGGTGGCGGAGGTACTGACCGAGATCGCCGCCCCGGCCAACGGCCTGTTGCCCCTCACCAGAGAAGCCGTCGTCCGCGCCGCGGTCGCAGCCAGAGCCCTCGAAGGCACCAGCTCCAGCGACGAACCCGATCCCATCGACCGTCTCCTGGAAATCACCCACTCCATGAGCCGGGCTGCACAAGCCATCCTCCACGCCCGCAATCACGCCGCCCGCGCTCCGCAGAAGGCCCCCGTACCGCCGCCAGGTACGCCCCAGCCCCCGGCCTCCCGACGCCGTTGACCGGGAGAGAAGTGACCAACCTGGCCGACGAATGCGCCACGGACGCCGAGATCTTCAAGATGTCCTTTCCTCCCGCGGTCCACGTCGACACCCGTACCGGTGCCCCTGCCGCCCTCCACGACCTGCTTGACCAGCTCGGCCTGGAACGGCACACCGTCCAGCAAGGCGATCAGACCCTCACCTTCCACACCACGCCCCTGCAGCTGGACTTCGACGAGCAGAAGCACGTGGCGACCCGTGCCATCCCCGCCCTTCTCCTGGCCGGATACAAGATCAACTGCACGCCCACCGTCTTCGACGAACCCACCTACCAGCAAGCCGTACACGGCGTCCGCTCCCGTACGTCCGCCCCTGCTGCGCAGCCGTCGGAACCAGCCAGCGCTCCCTCACGGCCCGCACCTGTCCGCCGTACCCCAGGCGGCCCCGGGGCCGCCTGGCCCGCCCCGATCCCGGAGTAACCCGTAACACCCCGCACACCCCCACCGATCAACAGCCGGCTCACACCACGCCTGGCTACCGCCCTGTTCCGCCGCTACCTGCGCGCCTGTATCCCCACCGGGCCCGACAGCGGCTCTCCGCTGGCCGGTGCCCGGCCGGAGGCCGTCCTCGCCGAGTCGCAGCGCGTCGGGCAGCACGACCGCCCCTGACCGTCCCACCGACACGGAGGAGCATGTCCCACCCCGCCCCCTACCTGATGGGGCTGGCCGACGAGATCACCCGGCAGCTCCATCTGCTCGCCGAGCACGTCGCCGTACTGCCATCTCACCAAGCGACGCAGGTCATCGCACACATCATCAACCCGGACGCCGGCCTGCTCGACGGCGTCACCGGACTCGTCTCCGTGAGCAGCACCGTCGCCAGGGTCCAGGCCGAACGCGGCGTGCTTCCAGCCGAAGTGGCGCTCGCGCTGGGCCGGGCCACCAACGATCTTGACGCCGTCGGCGGAGACCTGGACGAGCACCACGACACCCTTCGGCGTTTCGGCGCTCAACCTGCTATCGACGCGGCAAAACCTCCGGCCCCCGCGCCGCTCGTCGTACGGCGGCGCCGATGAAGAAGAAGCAGCCGCACGGCTGGGGGACCGGTGACCAGGCCGAGCAGCATTATCTGGTCCAGCCCCGAACCCTGGCCGGCGGTGGCGACATCCGGCACGTCTCGGAATTCCTGCGGGCCTCGGGCTGGCGGGACAAGTCCAGGACGGCCGGTCCCCTGCACATGGAGAGCCCGGACCGCACGCTCCGTGTCGCCTACGACCCCTACGTCCTGCCCGGCGGATGGACCATCCACGGCCGGGCCGAGGGGCCGGACGGGGAATGGGCGGCGCAACTGGGCATGCAGACTCCGGTGGAGATCATCGCCGGCCTGACCGACGCCCTCACCCGGCCCCGCACCGCCCACGCTCCCAATGTCTGGGAGCCGCTGGAGGAGCAGGAGTGGGACATGCGCTTCGAGGGTGCGAGCTACGTGGCGACCAGTCCCGACGGCGCTGCGTGGATGCGGTACCACCAGAGCACCGACGGCTCGGCGATGTGGTGGACCGGCGCGAAGGACAAGCAGGGCAACGGTTGGGCGGCCCACTTCACGCCGAACACCCCGATGCACCTGGTGCAAGCCTTCTCGACCGAACTCGCCGGTCCCGAACCCGTGATGCGCCCGCGCGGACATTTCCCTCTCAGCGCCCAGATCCGTACCTGGTCGGTTTCCGTCAAGCCCTCCCAGCTCAGCGCGTGGCAACAGGCCCGTATCACGGCTGCCCGCGCCTCCACCTGGGCCCGCAACAGCACCAAGGGCTCCCGGCCCCGCGCAACCGCTCCTCCCTACAGCCCGGCCAGCGGTGTCCGGACCCGTCGCTGAACCACCGTTCCAATCCAAGGAGATTGATGCCCGCACTCACCCCGGACGCCATCCGCACCCTGACCGAAACGCTGGCTGATCTCACCGACTACCTGCGCGAGAACCCTGACCTCGACGAAGCCCTCGCGCTCGTCGAGCCCCTCCTCGACGAGTACACGGGCCTGCCCGTCCAGTTCGCGGACACGCTGCGCGCCCTGGCCCGTGCCATACAGGAGCACCCGGGCGCACCGCGCACCGCGCAGGTCGACCTTCTGGTCACCGAATTGCGTACGGCCGCGTGGGAGCAGGCCGACCTCCACACCCTCCACTACGTCCTGGACGATCTCCGCGACCTGTACGGCAGCGCCACGGCACCCGAGGGGTGCTGCTGGTGCCGCTGAGCGAACGGCAGCTCGTCTCGTTCGCGGACAAGCACGCTTGGCAGGTCCCCTTCGACACCGGGCCTCGGCACGTAGCCGGCCCGGGTGACGCCCGCCACGTCACCCACGGCCTGGCCGCCGCAGGGTGGAACACCGCCTCCGACCCCTTGGGCCCCGAGATCGAGCTGCGCAGCCCCGACCTTCGCCACATTCTCCAATTCGAACCGCAGTCCGCCACGGGAGCGTGGTGGCGACTACAGGCCGCGCCCTCCGACGACGGTCCCGGGTGGTACGCCGAGTTCGGAGAACTCGCTCCGGCCGAGATCCTCGCCGCCGTCACCGACGCCCTCGTCACTGCACCACCGCCGCCGGCTGACCCGTGGATACCGGTGACCTCGGGGGGGTGGGAGCGGGACTCGGAAAGCACAGCGCGGTCGCCGGACTCCATGTGCCGCATCGTCCAACGCCAGTTGAGCCAGTTCGAGGGCCGGCCGTCCTGGCACATCGAGACCAGCGAGCCGGGCCACGGCGAGTTCTCCGGCCCACGCATCTGGCACGCCTACTTCGACGAACTCACCCCAACCCACCTCGTCAGTTCGTTCCTCACGGCGCTGGTCGACCCCCGTCCGCTCCAACGCGGTATGTACGAGCGCACCGGCCATCACAGCGCCGGGCAGAAGCCGAGCGCACTGCGCCCGCAGGAGGTGATCGACGCTCACACCGAACGCGTCATTTCCCTCCGCGCGCATTCACGTTCCGCCCGCCAACAGCAGGCGAACACCACGGCGCCCGCGACGAAGACGAACTCAACCCGCCCGGCCGTGCGCCGCTGACCCGACAGGCCCCTCCATCTCCACCGACCACCGCGCACACCGCGCCGCCCTCCGCCACCTCGACCACTACCTGAACGACAGCAAGAAGATCCTCACCGCCTGGGACGACTACTCCGAGGAGCACACCGACCTCGACGGCTGGCCCCACGACGAGCACGCCTACGGCATGCGCGCGAGTAAGCGCGATGCCGACACCGATGCAGCGTTCGAACCGGTCCGCCCCGGTGCCCGCCACCTGCTGGCCACATCCGAGACCCAGCTGATCCAGATGCCGAAGAACACCGTGCAGGGCCGCTGGATCTACCAGCTGAGCGTCCTGCGCGACGCCCTCGACCGGCTGGACGAACTGCACGACGAGTGGCAGGCCACCCGCGACACGCTGCCGATTACCGCCCAACCCGGCACACCGGACTACGACGACGCACTCGCCGAGCATCACGCCGAGTCGTGGAGCTATCTCTACGACTGGTCCACCCATGGCAAGGCGATCCGAGAGATCAACACAGCCGCCCGAAGCATTCGTTCGCCGCTGGCACCAACACCTTCTCCGGCCCCCGCCCGGCACGCTGCGGCACGGAAGTAGACATGGCCCCGTCTCCCCAGACCGTCGCGGTCGACTTCATCACCCCGCGCCACCTCGCGGGTGGCGGTGATCCCGCCTGGATCACCGCTCCACTCCACCAAGCCTGTGGCTGGACCTACGACGATGACCCGCTGATGCCCCGTGTGGTGCTCACCAGCCCGGACAAGTCGGCCGTCCTACGCCTGGAACCCAACACGGACGGGCAGTGGTGGGTCCTCCACCACCACGGCGGCACGGGCCTACCGGACTGGTACGCCAGCTTCGGCGCCCGTACTCCGGTCGAACTGATCGCCGGGTTCGTAGACGCACTCACCGACCCGGCTCCCCCAGCAGCAGCGTCCGACCCGTTCGAGCCGCTGCGCCAGCACTCCTGGGAATCCGCTCAAGGCACCCCAGGACTTGCCTCGTCCGACGGTACGGCGTTCGTACAGCGCCTGGGCGACGAGCGCGGCCCGGGCCCGTGGTTCATCACCGCCACCCTCGGATACGACCGGCCGGTATGGCAGGCCCGCTTCGGCGAGAACACCCCATCGCACCTCGTCACCGCGTTCACCACCGCGCTCTCCGACCCGCAGCCCGTGTGGCGCACCAACAGCCCTCTGGGCCTGCCGACTCTGGACCCGAAGGTCATCAGCCGCCACACCGTCACCGCACCCAAGGCGCTCGTCCCCGCGGCCCTGGCCGATCGCGTAACCACGCTCGCCGACCGGCCGCACGCCCCGAAGGTGGTGCCGAACCCGCCGGAGCCACCGGCACCAGGCGCATCCCGCCGTCGCTAATCCGACCGTCCCCGTACAGAAGCGCGAAGCCTCTTTGCCCCCCACCTCCACCAACTCGACCGACGGATACGACCTCGTCCTCCGACTCCTGCTCGGCGTGCTTGCCGTAGCCCTTCCGCTGTCCCACGTCGCATGGCTGGCCGGTAACACGGCCGCGTACCTCAGCGGAGCCCCGACGGCCCCGTACGAGCCGAGCCACGCCCTGCTCCACCCCGAACAACTGTGGCCCGAGGCAGGAGAAACGTCCCTCCTGATCACCACCCGCATCGTGCCCGCCGTGCTGGTCCTCGCTCTCGCCGGGGCGGCGGCCATGCTGTGGGCCCGGTACAAGAACCGAAACGGCGGCCGTACGAAGAAGATCACCGATATGGCCACGGCCCGGGACATCGAGCCGCTGATGGCAAAGGCGATCACCGACAAATCCCGTTCCCTGCGCCCCAGCCTCAAGAACGCCAAGCACATCGAAGCGAAAGACACCGGCATCCTCCTCGGCAACCTCGCCGGCACGCGTCACGAGGTGAGGATGGGATTCGAGGATGTTGCCGTCGCCATCATGGCACCACGATCCGGGAAGACGACTTCGCTCGCCATTCCCTCGATGCTCAACGCACCCGGCCCCGTGCTGCTTACCAGCAACAAAGCAGCGGGCGATGCCTACACCACCGCGTACGAAGCGAGGGCCGGTATGGGGGCGGTGTGGACCATGGATCCGCAGCAGATCGCCCATGCCAGCCGGGACATGTGGTGGAATCCCCTCGCCACCGCGAAGTCTCTCGACGGAGCGAACCGGCTGGCCTCGCACTTCCTGGCTGCCAGCGTCGATGCGTCCCAGCAGGGCGACTTCTGGAGCAAGGCCGGCTCCAACATCCTGTCCCAGCTCCTGCTCGCCGCAGCACTCGACGAGCGGCCGATCACCGACATCATGCAGTGGCTGGCCTTCCCCGCCGACCGCACCCCTCTCGACATCCTCCGCGACCACGACTTCGCCGCCGTCGCAGCCCAGCTCAAAGGCACCGTCGAAGGTCCCCCGGAGACACGGGACGGCATCTACGAGACCGCCCGCCAGTACGCCGCCGCCCTGCTCAACGCTGAGATCGCCGCCTGGGTGACACCGCAGAAGGGTATCGCCGAGTTCCGGCCCGCCGACTTCGTCACCTCCACCGACACCCTCTTCCTCCTCAGTAAGGACGGCGGCGGCGGGGCCAGCGCGTTGATCGCCGCGTGCGCCGACTCCGTGATGCGCGCCGCGACCGCCCAGGCCGAGCGGGCCGGCGGGCGCCTGGACCCGCCCATGCTCGCGGTTCTCGACGAGGCCGCGAACGTGTGCAAGATCAGCGACCTTCCCGACTTGTACTCCCACCTGGGCAGCCGCGGGATCATCCCGATGACCATCCTCCAGAGCTACCGGCAGGGCCAGAAGGTCTGGGGGGACGCGGGCATGGACGCCATGTGGTCCGCGTCCACCGTAAAGGTGGTCGGGTCCGGGATCGATGATCCGGACTTCGCCGACAAGCTGTCCCGTCTGATCGGCGACCACGACGTCGAGACCATCTCGACCTCGCACTCGGAATCCGGCAAGAGCACATCGGTGTCGATGCGGCAGGAGCGAATCCTGCCCGCCGACGCGATCCGCGCCCTGCCCAAGGGCTCGGCCTTGTGCTTCGCGACCGGTATGCGGGTGGCCATGCTGGACCTGCGTCCCTGGTACGCCGAGCCCGACGCGCAAGCGCTGTCCGAGGCGTCGGCCCGGGCGTCGAAGGGCATCACCGACCGTGCCGTCGCCAAACACGCGCCGCGGCAGGCCGACTTCGGGAAGGCCGCGTGAGCAACGCAGCCCGGCTGAACCTCGTACCGGTCCGCTCGCGGGAGGCGCGTGAGTTCGTGCGCGCCTGGCACCGTCACCATCCGCCGCCCGCAGGGCAGGTCTTCGCCGTCGGCGCCGCCGATGACCAGGGCATGTTGCGTGCCGTGGCCATCGCCGGCCGTCCTGTAGCCCGTCATTTCGACGACGGCGCCACCCTGGAAGTGACCCGTACGGCCAGCGACGGCGCACGCAACGCGAACTCCCTGCTCTACTCGGCGTGCTGGCGGGCCGCGCGGGCCCTGGGTTATCGGCGGTTGATCACCTATACCCAGGAGGGCGAAAGCGGTTCGTCCCTGCGCGGTGCAGGCTGGCGGCTGATCGCCAGCCGGCCACCCCGGGCGGGATGGCACACCCCCTCTCGGCCCCGGGCCGGACACGGCAACGACCACACCGCCCGATTCCTCTGGGAAGCCCCCTGAGCCGGCGTCCACCGGCTGGCAGCTCCGCTGTCCGCGCTCCAGCCCCGGGCACTCCCCTCCACGACGGCCGTTCCGCCGTCCCGTACACGAATCGCTGAGAGGAACCGCATTGCTTGTAGCTGCCCCGCCCGCCTCGGCCGTGCATATCGTCTGGGACTGGAACGGAACCCTGCTGGACGACCTCGACCACATGGTCGACGCCGTGAGCGCCTGCCAGGAGGCCATCGGCGAACCGCCCGTCGATGCGTCCACCTACCGGCGTCAGCACTGCTTGCCCGGCCGCGCCTTCCACGACCGCCTCTGCGGACGCCCCGTGACCGACGCCGAATGGCCCACCATCACGCGCACGTTCGCCGAGCACATGGCAGCCCGGAAGCCGCCCCTCCGCGCCGGGGCCACCCGGCTACTGGAATCGGTCTCTCGCCGGAAACACACCCAGTCCCTGCTGTCCCTCACCGACGATCCGCAGCTGCGACGGGAGGTGGAACAGACCGGGCTGACCAACGTCTTCGAGCGGATCGACGGACGGCACGAACCGGGCACCCCGAAGTCCGAAGCCCTGCGGAGCCATTTGGCTGCCCTGGGCGAACCGGATCGGCGCCGGGTAGTGCTGATCGGCGACACCACCGACGACGCCGAGGCGGCCCGGACGTGCGGCGTACGTGCTTTCCTGCACACCGGGGGTTTCGAGCCCCTGGAGAAGTTGCGTACCGCGGGAGCGCCCGTCGTCGACAGCTTGACCGCAGCGGCCCAGCTCGCCGTCGAACATCCCACCCGCACATCTGAGCAGCCCACCATCCCGGACGTCGTGCGGGGCCGTAATACGCGCCGCCACCGCTGACAAGAAGGCCCCCAACGTGAAGCAGCCAGACATCTCCACCACCCGGGTACCCAGGCACCCGGGTGAGCTGTGACGCGGTTCGCGCCGGACGAACTGGTCCTCGTCTCCCCGCGCCATCTGGCGGGTGCCGGCGTCGACAAGATCCGCGATGCCCTCGGTCTCCTCATCAACATGTTCGGCTGGACGGCCGAGAAGCTGCCGCCCGCAGGCCACGTGCTCCTCAACAGCCCGGGCGGCGAGATGGTCCTCGACTTCACCCCCGACCGACAGGACAGCGTCTGGTGGACGATCGCGCACCACGAGCCCCTCTGGCACGCTGAGTTCACCCGGCAGGTGCCCGTGGAAGCCATCGCGGCCGTCACCCAGACCCTGCCCCAGGTGCTGGGCGACGACCGGTATGCCGACCGCATCCCCTTCGCCAACGAGTACCCGGCCAGTATCGCCAAGGGCCGCGGGTGGGCAATACAGAGCGCCGCGCACGGCACGACGTGGACCTCACCCGACGGACACTGCAAGGTCGAACACACCGCGGATACCGAGCACACCTGGCGGTTCACGCACTCGGTCCACGACGGTTTCGACACGGACTGGTCAGCCGTCTTCACCGTGGACACCCCGACCCAGGTCGTCGCACAGTTCGTGACCCACCTGTCCGATGACCGCCCTGTCGAACGGCGGTTCGCCGACGTGCCCGCTGCCGCCCTGGACGCAGCCGTGATCACTCCCGTCCGCAACAGCGGGCCCAGCACTCACACCCTGCACCCGATCGAGCGGCTCGGGCACTCCCTCACCTCGGCCGGTCGGTCACCCGGTGCTCATCGCCGTCGCTGACCCACTGCGAATCACGGGTACCCCGCCTCCGGCCCGCGGGCGCTCCGCACCGTCCCGCTCCCCTCCGTCCCAACCACCACGTACGGGGCCGCCGGGCTCGACGACGTGGTGCCCAAGGCCGCGATCGGCTCCACCCCCCCTCGGCTTCCGAGGGGACCTGATGCCCGACCGCGGCACATCAACCGCGCAGGGGCGCCGACTTCACGTCAGCGACCACGTCACCCGCCTCCTTGTGGCAAGCCCCCGAACCTCATATCTGGAGATCAGCTGCACACCTACGAACCCACCGACCTCGACGACATGTCGCCACTCCAGGCCCTGGACGCCGTGACTGCGGACGTACACGGTCACCGCATCACCGTGGACAGCACCGGCCTCTTCAACACGACGCGGCACATCGGCCTGCTGTGCCACCTGGCTGCCCGCATGGCCGCCGACGCCGAGTACCAGCTCTCCCCGAACATCGTGGACCTGCCGCCCGCCGAGCACCTCGGCGCGAGCGCCGGACACCTCGGACAGGCCATCGCCCACTACACCCAGGCCCTCGCCCCGCTCCTCGTCCTCACCACCACGGCGCAGGACACGCCACAGCAGAAGCTCAACTCGCTCGAC
Organism: Streptomyces globisporus; assembly: GCA_014649555.1. Taxonomy (GTDB): domain Bacteria; phylum Actinomycetota; class Actinomycetes; order Streptomycetales; family Streptomycetaceae; genus Streptomyces; species Streptomyces globisporus. Next base: position 312,306 of record BMTG01000003.1, read on the forward strand.
CATCACAGCCGCCTGCGGAGCCACCTCGACGACGCCGGCCGAGCCCTCGCGGCGGCCCGTACCGTCCTCGCAGTGCCGCCGCCTCTCACCGCTCCGAGCACACCTGCTCCGGCGCCTCTGCGCGCCCCGGCTGTCCGGAGCCGTGCATGACGACACCGCCCAACGACGGCCTCCTGTTCGACGTGGCCGCCCCGCCCACGCCGGTCGAACGACTGCTGCTACTGGCCGACCAGTACGTACAGCACAACGACACCCTCGACCAGCTCCTGCGCGCCGGTTCCCCGTCCGACCCCGCCGCCCACGTCGCCTCCGCCCAGCACCTCGCCTCCGCGACCCACGCAGCCATCGAAGCCGTCAGCGACGCGCGGCTGTTTGCGAGCCACGAGCTGGCGGACGCGATGTTCCGACTCCAGCAACTCGCCTTCCTGAGCAGCGCTTCCACGGACCACGAACTCCCGATGGCCCGCACGCTGACCGCCCTGGCACCCACAGCAGCTATCGGTTGCGCCGACACCGTCGCCCGCGAACTCCACCGCCGCCGTGCGCATTCGACCAGCGCTCCCGACCACCGGCTGACCGCCACGCACCACACCGCCCTGCGGGAGATCGCCCTCGGAAACGTCGTGACAACCAGCTCCCAGGGCCGGGAGTACGTCCACTACCGCGACGAACGCGTCCTGATCGGCACTCTCCGGTCGCTGGAGGCGAACGGACTCACCGAACGCGTACCGGATTCCGCGCCCTCCGCCTACGTTGACGGACCGCTCCAGGACCGCATCCGTCTCACCTCTATCGGCGTCACCGCCTTGGCCGCCGTCATCAGCAGCCCTCCCGCCAGTAAGGGGCCCGGCACTGCACCGGCGCCCGCCGCCGCAGCCACGAAAACAGGGGCTGCCCGGCGCCTCTGACCGACACTCCCCACCGCTCGGCCGCCCAGCAGCCCGGTCACAAGCGCGGCGCGTCCGAGGCCCCGGTGACGGGCGCTGCTCTCTCCTCCTGCCCCGTTGCACTCCCTGCGGCAGCCGCCAATCCCTCCGTCCGTACCCGCTGCCCCGCCCGGCCCGATTACAGACGAGCCTCACCGAAGGCATGCCCCACGTTCCCCACCCCCAGGACAGAACATTTCAGACCAGCCTCAATTCCGCGCCCTTTCCCTGGGTGCGGGCGTTCAATCCAGCACTCTCCTCGCCCTGTCGGCCGAAGGGATTCTCCCCCGGGTCGACTACGCAATTTTCGCCGACACCGGATGGGAACCCGAAGCGGTTTACACCCACCTTGACCGCATGGAAGAAAAGGTAGCGAAGCCCGCCGGAATCCCCATTCTTCGGGTGTCGTCCGGAAATATTCGCAATGACGCCCTGAACCCGGATCACCGATTCGCATCCATGCCTCTGCACATCCTCAACAAGGATGGGCGACCGGGAATGACCCGAAGGCAGTGTACGGGCGAATATAAAATAAAGCCGATAAAGCAGAAAGTTCGCGAACTGCTCGGATACCCCTACCCTGCACGTATCCCGAAAGGGGTATTCGTCGAGCAGTGGGTGGGGATCTCCACCGACGAGTTCCACCGGGCCAAAGACGCCGACGTCAAGTACATGCGCAACCGGCATCCTCTTCTGGACATGTCTTGGAGCCGCACCGAATGCGTTCGATATCTAACCTCTCTCGGGCTTGCCGATACGCCGAAATCGAGTTGCCTCGGCTGCCCGTTCCACGGAAATGCGCAGTGGCGGCACATCAGGGACGCCTCTCCGTCCGAGTGGGCGGATGTCGTCGAGTTCGACGCGGCCATCCGGCAGGGCAATGCCCGCGCCAACGCATCGGGCAACCGACTACTCGGCGAGGCATTCCTGCACCGCTCCCGCGTCCCCCTGAGCCAGGCACCGATTGACCATGTGACCGCCGCCGAACGGGCCGCTCTTCACATCGGCGTGGATGAGGCCGACGTGCTGGAGAACGGCGTCGAGGACGGCTGCTCTCCCTGGGCGTGCCGCGGTGACGCCGACGCGCTGATGCGGGACGACTTCGGACTGGCCACGTGATACTTGACCTCTTCGCCGGCCCCGGCGGCTGGAGCAGTGCGCTGCACGTCCTCGGCGCACGGGACGTCGGCCTGGAATGGGACCAGTGGGCGTGCAAGACCCGTGCTGCCGCAGGCCAGTTGACTATTCGTACCGACGTGGCGATGTATCCGACCTGGCCGGTCGTCGGCCGCACCCGCGGTGTCATCGCCTCGCCGCCGTGCCAGGCGTGGAGCATGGCCGGCAAGCGCCTCGGCTTGCTTGACCAGCCCTTGGTGCACGCGGCGGTCGAGGACCTCGCCGCCGGACGCGACACCCGCGAACGCATCCTTGCCGCCTGCCGCGACGAGCGGTCCCTGCTCGCGGCCGAGCCGATGCGCTACCTGTACGCCCTGAACACGGTCGGCGAGCCCGACTGGGTTGTTATGGAGGAAGTACCGGACGTCCTGCCACTGTGGAAACAGTATGCGGTCGTCCTGCGCCGTTGGGGGTTCTCCGTCTGGTGCGGGATTCTCAACGCCGCCGACTTCGGCGTTCCGCAGACACGGAGGCGGGCCATCCTCCTGGCCTCACGCGTCCGCACGGCGCAGCCTCCCACGCCGACCCACGCTCAACTAGCTGAGCCCGATTCGCTGTTCGGTCCGGGCCGCGCCCGCTGGGTCAGCATGGCCGAGGCCCTCGGGTGGGGTGCGACCGACCGACCCGTCCCCACTGTCTGCGCCGGTGGCGGCCCCGGGGGCGGGCCTGAACCCCTTCCCCTCGGGCTCCCGCAAGGCGCTGTCCGATGCCCGGGAGCGGGGTACCTGGACGCCCCGGGCGGACCGTGTGGTCCTGCAGTCCCGCCGCGAAGGACCAGGATGGGCGGCGCGGCACGGTACCCGTGAGAACCGGGCCGCCGACGCTCCAGCGCCGACGTTCACCGGCGAGGCGCATCGCTGGACCTGGTCCCTGCGCAACAACAACCAGGCCAACGCCACCGTCCGTTCCCTGTCGGAGCCAGCGGGCACCCTGTTCTTCGGGCACCGGGCGAACGAGTGCACCTGGGTCGCCGAACCAACCCCCGTCACGGTGGAGACCGCGGATACGCCGGCAGTGCCCGAGCCCATACGGATCACCGCCCGCGAGGCCGGACTCCTGCAGACCTTTCCCGCCGACTACCCATGGGCCGGCAACAAGGGCCAGCAGTTCTCCCAGATCGGCAACGCCGTACCTCCGCTGCTCGCCGGCCACCTCCTCGCCCCGCACCTCGGCGTCACTCTCGACCCGAACGACTTCACCCTCGCCGCCTGATGCCCGCCGCCCCTGAACCCGACGAGGACGACCTCGACGCCATCACGCCGCCGCCACCGGTGTTCCACATCGAGCAGGCCCTTCTCGGCGCCCTCCTCCTCGACCCCCACCGTCTCCGCGACGTTAACGGAATCGCCGCAGACTCCTTTTCCACGGCTCCGCACGCCGCCCTGTACGCCGCGATCAGCACCCTGCCGCCACCCGATCCCGCCGAGCATGCCAAGAACACCAAATGGCTCGACCGCGTCCTCACCCTGGGACGCGAACAGGCGCGCGGACTGTCCGCCTCCTACCTGCACACCCTCATCCAGGTATGCCCATGGCCCCGCCACGCACCGGCCTACGCACGCATGGTCGAGGCAGAGCACGCCCGCCGCCGCTTGCAGACGGCCGCCGAACACCTCGTCCAGACCGTTCACGACGCCTCCCTCCCGACCCCCGTCCAGACGGCGCTCGCCGAGGCCGACGCCCTCAGCGCAGTCGTGGACGACATCGCGAGCCGCTTCCCGCCCCGCGCCGGAGCCCTGCCCCGCACCACGGTCCCACTGCAGGTCGCGCCTAACCGCAGCGAAGCGGTCGAGGAGGAACAGCTACTGCTCGCCACCGCCACCGCCCACCCCGGCGACATCGAAAACGTCCGCTGGCTACTGCCCGACGACCTCACCGTCCCCTTGCACGCCGGCCTGTGGCGGTGCCTGACCGCTCTTGTCCGCCGCCGCGAGGCCGTCGACCCCGTCACCGTCCTGTGGGAAGCCCAACAGCGCGGCGTGCTCGACGACGGAAGCGACCCTCGCGACGTGATCCGCCTGCTGGCCGAACCAGCCGGTTCCCTGGACTACTGGGGCGAACGCACCCTGCAGCGTTCCCTCCTGGCCACCGTCGACCGGGCCGGCCGACGCATCGAGGCGTACGCCGGCGACTCGGCGAACACCCCGTTCCAGCTGGTCGTCGGTGCCCGCCGCTCTCTCGCCGACATCGCCGCGATCCGCAGCCGCTGGCAGCACGCCACCGTGCCGGCGCCGGCACGACGGCCCCGACTTGCGCCCCCCGCTCGCGCCGGGCCGCCGACCACCACCACCGCCGCCGTCGCGCACACCGCCCGGCCCGCGCGAGCTGCCCGCTAGCGCCCCGCATACGCCGGTGGCCGGACCCGAAGATCCGGCCACCGGCAGAAGAGAAGACGCTCCATGACAACCACACCCTCCATCGACGCCCACGTCGTCCTCGACGTCCACCCCACGCACTCCAGCGCCGTGACCGCCACCCTGACCGGCACCCAGGCCCGTATCGCCCATATGGGCCTTGAGGCAGCCGACTGGACCGTCGTAGCGGACAACGTCCTGGCCCTGGTGCGCATCGACTCCGAGGAGCCCTACTGGGCACAGGACGCGGCAAAGCACCTAGTCTCCGAGGGGATCACGGTCGAGATCGCTCCTCGGCTCCAGGAGGCCATGGACGAGGAATGGACCTGGGCAAACTACCCGATGCCCTGGTGCACCCGCAGCGAAGTCCGGGAGGTCTCCAACGAGGCCCAGAAGATTTACGACGACATTCGCCACGGCCAGCTCCTCATCCACGCCCACGCCCACGACGGTTACACCACCGTCGCGGTCGGCACGTACCTCGGCCGCACCGGCAAGTCCGTCTACCTCCACGGCGAGGACCACCTGCGGATGATCGCCGACACCTTCGATTCACCCGCCCAGGCCATGCTGGCATTCGAGAAGACGCACGGGGCGGAAATGCGCACCGGTCCGGCGCCCCTGACCGCCACCGAGCGCTCCGCCGCGGAAGCCCGCACCCCGCTCGCTCTCACTACGGCCAAGCCCGAACCGGCTCCGCCGGCGCCGGAGAGCGTCCCCGTCTACCTGGCCGACGCCGGCGACCACGACGCCCTCTTCGACACCTTCCTCGACGCCCACGGTGACTTCGGGAAGTGGCGGACCTGGTCGGACGAGACGACACACGCCATCCACGAGTCCCAGACCCTGCGCATCGAGCACGTCCACGAAACCCAGGCCCGCGAGACCGCATGGACCGTTGCCGCCTACGAGACCCCCGTCTCCAACCGCATGTGGGTCCTCACCGCGACCAGCGCCACCCCCGCTCCGGTGCTTCAGGAACTGCTGAGCAACCTGGCCGACGGCGACGGCTGGGACACCGCGGTCGGTGCCCCGGTGGACGAGAAGGCGGTCACCGCTGCCACCCAGCCGCTCTCCGACGCCGGCTGGAAGCACACCGTGGACGGACGCTGGATCCGCTGGACATCGCCCACCGGGGACGCGGGCGTCCTTTTCGATGCCTTCGCCGCCCAGCGGCTGAGCCAGACCCTGGACACCTGGACCATCTGGGCCGGACCCGACCCGGACCGGCCCACCTGGGCCGTCACCGCGTCCCCGCACACCCCGAGTTCGCTGCTGTCCGACCTCTCCGAGACCCTCGCCCACGACACCGGACTCCGCCGCCCCCGAACCGCAGGCACCGGACGCAGGACGAGCCTCGTCACGGGCCCACCAGCCATGCCAGTGGTCGCGGCCACCTCCGCCGCCTGCCGTTCACGCTGATCATCGGCATACGAGAGCAGGGCAACATAGCGGGGGATCGCCGGTTAGCCAAACCGGCGATCCCCCGCACCATTGATAGTCCACCGCCACGCCCCACTCGCCCGTCGAAAGGCACTACCCCACGACCTCAGAGCAGCCCCGAAACGGCCACGGCCATGCCGCCAGCGGGCGATCACGCCGCCGCGAAGCTCGCACGGAACAGATCCTGCGCCCGCGCCACGTCCCTCGGCGTACGGAGCTGGACCTCCAGGTCGCCCGTTCCGTGGTGACCGAGACCGGACATGTCCCGGGTAAAACCCGGAACCAGGCCGACGTCCGCCGGGTCGACCTTCAGGTAGACCAGCAGTTTGGTCCTCTGCGGCGGACAGAGACAGGCGAAGTTCCGCAGCCGCTGATACGCCCGGTACTGCTTGCGCTGCACGCGGTTCACACCGTCCCCGAGCCCGAGCAGAGCCTCGTCGACCGCGATAGCCAGCTCCACCATCGCCGCACCCTGGACATCGGCCGCTGCCTGAGCAACAGGCTGGCGCCGTGCCCGACGGGCCACCTGCATGCCCCCGCTCACGGAGGCCACGGTCTCCAGGCCGAGCAGATCGCTGCCAAAGAGCCGGTAGCGGACCAGGTCGATCGAGCGCCGGTGCTCCCGAACGGCGTGCACGTCGTAGCGGGTGAAGTCGCCTGCGATACAGATCAGACGCGGGCTGCTCCACAGGACCTGGGACGCGGCCGTCCCCCCGAGCCGGTCGCGGACCAGGCGCTCAAACTCATCACGGTGGTCCATCAACCACGCCAGATAGAACAACCCCTGGTTGATGACACCTGCATCGGTGCCGCGCTTGTACTCAACGATGACCGGGCTGCCGTTCTCGTCCAGGCCGAGCGAATCGATCCGGCCCCCGTGCACCGGGCCGGTGCCGTACTCGCTCGCCAGGAATCGGACGCCCAGCAGCGTCTCCATGTGCGCCTCGACGAGACCCTGCACGTCCGCCTCGACCTCCGCAAGACGCGGCACGACTTCGGTCATGCCGCTGTTCGCCGTGTCCGCACGGAACAGCTTCACTACCCGGCACCTCCCCCTCTTTCGGTAAGGAGGAACTCAACGTCGGGGAGGCACCGTTCTATTTCCACCCGCCTGTGACGATGAGGGGCCCGGCTCAGACGAGCCGGGCCCCTCAGTCCTGTTACGAGCTTCCGTGCAGCACCTCGGCCCGTGCCCGGCCTGTCCACGTCCGCCCTTCTACTGCCAGACGCCGCCAACAAAGGGCGCATGGCCAACGCGTGACCAACAGCGCCCAGGAACAGGCGGAAACGCCTAGGCCCAGGCCGACACAGACGCAAGTCGAGCACCTACACCAAGGCCGCAAAAGCGCAGGTCAGAGGGTCATCCGGCTAGGGTACGGCCGAGGGGGGTGGCCCCGGCCGTCGTTTCATATACCCGCCCTGACCAGGCAAAAGACAGGTGCCAGGGCCACTGTGTGACCAACGCATGACCAACGCACCCGGCCTAACTTGCCCAGTCGGCTGAAAGCGGTTGCCTACTCTCCCGGAGCAAGTGACCCGTGCTGGTCGAGAGAGCGACGCCTCTGGCTGGGCCGGGTCCAGCGCCGTCGACGCGAACTACCAGAGGTGCCTGCAGAGGCGGTTAGTGCTGCTTTCCAAGGTCGTGTAGCGCTGTACGCCATCCGAGGGATTCCGTCTGCCCCGTAGACAGAGGAAGCGCACGCTCCCTGCGGGGGACGTGCGCGCAGACCAATCGCCTCAGGCTCGTGTCGAATCGAACGACTCCAACTCTATACCCCCTAGCGGTATAGGGTTACGGGCGAGTGCCCAGTCCGTTGACGAGCACTCGATGCCAGCGACAACGCGACCGCAGAGGCAGGGGCTGAGCAGATGCACACCTCCGACTGGCAGCCGGTGTTGCTGCTACTGGGAATCACTCTGGTGTCCGTTGCCCTGCTCTTTGGTGCCGCAGCGGCGGTGCGGGTTACCCGCGAACCACTCCAGGCCGTCGCGCCGTTCAGCGGAGGGTTAGGACCGACGGAGCACCCCTTCTCCAGATTTCATGTGCGCTGGTACCCGGTGACGTTGGTCTTCCTCGCGTTCGACATGGAGATGCTGTTCATGTACCCGTGGACACTGGTCGTGGGCGAGGTCGGCGTCACTGCCGTGGTGGAGATGTTCCTGTTCCTGGGCATCCTCATGGCCGCAGTGGCCTATGCCTGGCGGGAAGGTGCCTTCCGATGGTCCTGACAGCCAGAATCCTTCGGGCAGCCCTGGCACGGCCCGCTGTTCTCATGGCGGTCTCCCCCGGCGCAACCGAGGCCAGGCTCTGCCTGGAACGGGAGCTGCGCCAGCGGGGGTGGCCGATGGCGGAAGGGCCGGCAGAAGCGAACGTACTGGCGATGGTAGGGAACCCGGATCCCGACGACTCACGCTGGACCGAGGGGCTGTGGGCCGCTGTTCCTGCCCCCAAGGCCCGCTTTCACCTCGTGGCTTCCCGGAACGCAGGCACCGCACTCGACGAAGTTGCGACCGCGCTGCTGCGTGTCCCGCCCATGAGCGCGACTCCCGTTGCTCCAGACCCCCCTCACCACTCCCCCGGCACATCGCCCGAAGTGCCTCCCCCGGAGAAGCAGCACGCATCAGAAGATCACGCCGGCCATGGCCGCGACTTCACCAATGACGAAGCGATGCCGCGAAACCATCATGGCGCGGCAGACGAACGCGACTTCCAACCTCAGCATGCCGTCATCGACGGTCGCGACGAGGAGACGCAGCATCCGGACGACGCAGAGCGTCGGGAGCACGCAGGCCACGGCCTGCCCAGCTCGCACGGCGCTCCGGAGGGGAGCGATGTGCACGGCGGTCATACGGGTCATGACATGGGGATGGAGGTCGCGGGGCTGCCCATGGCTGATCGATCCGACGATCGGGACGGCCTGCGGCTCGATCAGCTGCACGTCTCCCTCGGTCCCGCTCTGTTGGACTGGCCCGCCGGTCTGATTCTGCACCTGTCCTTGCAGGGCGATGTGATCCAACGAGCACACGTCGAGCAGACACGTGTCCGAACCGGTTCCGTTCCGCCGTTCTGGGACGAACCGTGGCTGCGAGCGGCCTCGGGCGAGCAAGTCAGTCGAGGTCAGGCTGCGCGGCGATTGTGCGCGGCGCATCTGGACAGCGTCGGCCGGCTATTGGCGGTGGCTGGGTGGCAGGCGGAGGCTCGGCGGGCGCGCGTCGCCCGCGACGTGGCGCTGGCCGGGCGGTCCGCCGATGATGTCGTCGCCGCGCTCAGGCCGCTCGTTCGCCGGGTGGGGCGTTCGCGGACCCTTCGCTGGCTCACCTTCGGCCTGGGCGAGCTGGGTACGGAGGCCGCTGCGTCGGCGGGGTTGTCGGGGCCGGCGCTGGCGGCGGGCGGGGACGTCTGGGACCGGCTGGCCTTATGGATCGAGGAAGCGGCTCGCTCGGCAGCTCTGTGCGACAAGACCGAGCCGCTGGACAGTGCCCGACAACACGACGGACCGCGCGGCATCGTGGGCGGCGACGTGCCGCCGTCGCAGGCTCTGCTGGATGTGCTGCCGCGGCTGCTGGAGGGCGCGGAGTTCGCGGGTGCCCGGCTGATCGTGGCCAGTCTCGATCCAGATCTGGACGAGCTCGTATCGTCATCGGTGGGCGGGAGGGCGCCTCATGGCTGAATCAGCCTCCCTCTGGTCGATTCTCGCTCTACCCCTCGTTCTCGGTGCGTTCGCCGTTGGCGCGGCGACGGTCGATGCACGGCTGGGACCGGGCAGCGTGCCGGGGCCCGGCCGTGAGGTTCTGCGCCTGCTGGTGCAGCAGCGCCGGGTGACGAATGCGGCCGATCAGCTGCTGCTTCGCCTGGGAGTGACCCTTCTGCCGGTTGCGGCCGTCCTCGCGGCGGTCGTGGTGCCTTTCGGCTTCACGGCCTTGAGCGATCTGCCGGACGGAATCGTGTGGTTCAACGCGATGGAGGCTCTGGCGTGGGCGGCGGTGTGGCTGGCGGGATGGGGACCGAACTCGGCGTTGTCGATGATCGGGGGGTATCGCTTTCTCGCCCAGGGGCTGGCGTACGAGATCCCGCACATGCTGGCGATCACCACCGCCGCCCTGGGGGCGGAGTCGCTGCGGGTCGGCGCCGTCGTCGATGCGCAGTCTGGGCTGTGGTTCGCCGTGTGGATGCCGGTCGCGTTCGTCATCTATCTGGCGAGCGCGTTGGCGATGGCCTTCTGGGGGCCATTCGATCAGCCGGTGGGCAGCGATGTGGCTGGCGGGGCCGCCGCCGAGTTGTCCGGTGTCGACCGCATCCTCTTTCTCGGAGGGCGCTGGCTGCTGCTCACGGTGGCCGCTGCCGCCGCCGTTCCGCTCTTCCTCGGCGGTGGGCATGGGCCGTTGCTGCCCGGCTGGGCCTGGACCCTGATCAAGACCGCAGCAGTCCTCGCTCTGCTGCTGTGGGTTCGCCGCCGCCTGCCCGTACTGCGCATGGACCGCTACATGGAGGTGGCGTGGGTTGCGCTGACCCCGTTGGCGATCGTGCAGGCACTGGTGGTGGCGCTGGTGGTGCTTGGCCGATGACCGAGGAAGTGAGCAGCCGTGCTGAGTGATGGTGCCTTCTACGTCCTGTCGGTCCTCGCCGTAGCCTCGGGGGGGCTGGTCTTCGTCTTCGACTCGATGGCCCGGGCGACGTTCTCTCTGCTCACGTCGCTGCTCTGCGTAGCCGGCGTGGTCATCCTCCTGGGGCTGGACTACCTGGGCATCGTCATTGTCCTGATGATGACGATCGAGATGGCCATCATGGCGGTCTTCATGATCATGTACATGATGAACCCTGCCGGTCTCATGCCGATGACGATGGTGCACAACGCCAAGGGAGCCGGGCTCATCTGCGGCGTGCTGTTCGCGCTCCTGGTCGCTGGGATCTTCCTGGCCCCGTGGCCCGCGATTAAGGGGCGTCCGCCGGAGGACGTGACCATGGATCTGGGACTGTCTCTGATGGGGCCCCAGATGCTGACCATGATGACGCTGGGCATGGCGCTGTTCGCCACGATCGTCTCCAGCGTGGTGCTCGCCACCCGCCGCGGCCGCTACGACCGTCTCGGCGACGACCTCGACGCCGAGGCGGCGGACGACCCGGTAAGAGGAGGGGTGGGCCGGTGAGCCTGGAAGTGGTCATGCTCCTGGCCGCCGCACTGCTTTGTGCGGGTCTGTTCGGCGCGCTCACGCAGCAGTCGATCGTGATGCTGATGATGGGTCTGGAGCTGATGTTGGGCGGCGTGATCGTCGCCGCGGCCGGCGCCTGGCACTACATCGCTCCGGGCAGCGCGGACGGGCAGGTCATCGTGATCGTCGCGGTGACGGCGATGGCACTGGAGATGGCGATGGGTTTCGCTATCGTGACCGCCCTGTTCCGTAAGCGAGAGATCGACATGACCGACATGGCGGCGGAGCTGAAGGGGTGAGCGGTGTGCTCTGGGCGCTGATCGCCCTGCCGCTCGCCGCGGGCACTGTGCTGCTCCTGTGCGGGCGCCGCGCCGATCGGGCGTCGGCTCCCGCCGCGGTGGCGGTGATGCTGGTAGCTCTTGGGCTGGCGGTGACAGCCGCATATACCGAACCGGCCGTTCGTGCTGCGCTGTTGTCCGGTCTGCCGGCCGAGCTGTCCGTCGACGGGCTGTCAGGGCTTCTCGCGGTCACGGTCACCGCCGTCACCACACTGGTCCTGGCCTTCAGCGCGACGGAGTTCGGCCCCCGTGAGAGCCGTGGCCGGTTCTTCGGGCTGATACTGCTGTTCGCCGGAAGCATGCTCGTCACCGTCACCGCGGCCACGCTGCCGGTCCTGCTGATGGGCTGGGAGGTCATGGGCGCCACGTCCTGGGCTCTGATCGGCTACTGGTGGCGCGACCCCGAGCGCGTTCGGGCCGCGAACACGGCGTTCATGACCACCCGGACCGCCGACCTGGGGCTCTACCTGGCCGCCGGAGCGGCGCTGGCCGCGAACCCCAGCGGGAGTCTCGCCCTGAGCGACTTGTCGGGGGCTGGGGAGCCGTGGCGCTCGCTGATCACCGCCGGTCTGATCACTGCGGCGCTGGGCAAGTCCGCCCAACTCCCCTTCAGTTTCTGGCTCTCACGCGCCATGGCCGGCCCCAGCCCCGTGTCCGCCCTGCTCCATTCCGCGACGATGGTCATCGCCGGTGCCTACCTGCTGCTGCGCATCGAACCGCTGCTGGAGGCATCGGGCTGGGGCAGCACCGTGGTGGCGTGGGCGGGCGTCGTCACGGCGATCGCACTCGGCCTCGTGGCCGTCGCCCAAACCGACCTCAAGCAGCTGCTCGCTGCGTCGAGTTGTGCGCAGATCGGCTTCATGGTGCTGGCCGCCGGAGTCGGCGGAACCACGGGCGGCACGCTACAGCTGATCGCTCACGCAGCTGCCAAAAGCCTGTTGTTCCTGATCAGCGGAGTCTGGCTCACCGCGCTCGGCACCAAGACGCTGACCGGGTTGTACGGGGCTGCACGAAGATATCGGGCCGTCGGTGTGCTGTTCACCGTCGGCGCACTGTGCCTCGCTGGTCTGCCTCCGCTGTCGCTGTGGGCGGCCAAGGATGTCCTGCTGGCCGCCGCGTTCGAGGAAGCACCGGCCCTGTACGTCGCGGGTCTGGTCGCGGCGGTGCTCTCCGCCCTCTACAGCGCCAAGGCCCTCTGGTTCGTCTGGCAGCCCGTACCACCAGCCGAGAGCGTCCCGGATACCGAGCCCGGCACGCGGCATGTTCCGAGCCGAGCGCTTCCGCCGCTGGCGGTCTTGGCCTTGGCCTGCGTGGCGTTGGGCGTGCTGGCGTTCGGTCCAACAGGCGCCGCGGTGTCCCGTGTGCTGGACGCCGCAGAGCAGCCGACGCCGAAGATTTGGGAATGGCTGCTCTCGGCCGCCCTCGCGCTCGGGACCGCAGGAGCGGCGTGGATCTGGGGCAACCGCCGCGTCCCCTTGCCCACTGTCTTCAGCAGGCTCTTCGGCAGCTGGCTGCACGTGGAGCCGGCCGCGCAACTGTTCCTCGTACGGCCTGTACTCGCCCTCGCCCATGCCGCGTCCTGGTTCGACGACCGTGTCCTGGATGCTGCCGTACGGGGCGCGGGACGCGGAGCGGTCGATCTGGCCCACTGGTCGAACCACCGTCTGGAGGCGGGCGTGGCCGGCTCGGTGTCCCGTGTCGCATTCGCGTCCCGGTCTCTGGGCCGACTCGCGCGCCGACCACAGACCGGGCAGCTGCACCAGTACCTCGCCCAGGCCGTCGCGGCTCTCACCGTCCTTGCCCTCGTGTTCGTCTTCGTGAAGTAGGCCCCCGGTGCTGTCCACCCTCGTCTTCGCCCCCACCGCCGTCGCGCTGCTCCTGCTCGCTCTTCCCCGCCGCACCCCCGCCAAGGTCATCCGCGGGATCTGGGTGGCCACTGCTGCCGGGCTGATGGCCGCCACGGTCATCCTGTGGGCCGGCTACGACCCCGGCGGCGGCATGCAGTACGAAACGCGGGCCCGGTGGATTCCGAGCGCCGGCGTCGGCTACCACGTCGGCGTGGACGGACTGTCCCTGCCGATGCTGGCTCTGACGTGCGTGCTCTTCCTCGCCTGCGCGGTCTACGCGTGGCGTGAGGACCGGCGGGTCCGCGAGTTCGCGGCCCTGTTCCTGTTCCTGGAGACGACGTGCCTGGGCGTGTTCGTCTCCCTGGACCTGATCCTGTTCTTCGTCTTCTTCGACCTGTCCATCGTCGGCATGTACTTCGTCATCGCCGGCTGGGGACACAAGGACCGGGCCCGTGCGGCGCTGATGTTCTTCCTCTACACCTTCCTCGGCTCCCTGGCCCTGCTGCTCGGATTCATCGGCCTCTACCTCGCCGCTTCCCCCCACACCTTCGACATCGTCGACCTCACCGCCGCCAACCCGCTGGCTGGGCGAGCCGGCTACGCGGGCCTGGTCCTGCTGGCCATCGGCATCGGGCTCGCGGTCAAGACACCCACAGTGCCGTTCCACACCTGGCTGCCGCTCGCTCACACCGAGGCTCCGGCCGCCGGTTCGGCGATCCTGGCCGGCGTGCTGCTGAAGATGGGCACCTACGGCTTCCTGCGCATCGCGATGCCGATACTCCCCGACGTCTGGCGCCAGTACGCGACCGTCGTGGTCATTCTCGGAGTCATCTGCATCCTCTACGGCGCCCTTGTCGCGCTGGCCCAGAGCGACTTCAAACGGATGATCGCCTACACCTCCGTCAATCACATGGGCTACATCATCCTCGCCATCGGCGCCGCAGCAGCGACCGCGGACACCAGCCGCCAGGCCCAGTCCCTCGCCGTGACCGGAGCAGTGACCCAGATGGTCAGCCACGGCCTCCTCACCGGCGCCCTGTTCCTCCTGGCAGGTGCCCTCTACGAGCGCGGCCGCACCTACGACATGGACGCCTACTCCGGAATCGCGGCGAAGGCACCCGTGTTCACCGGCATGACCGCGATCGCCGCCTTCGCCTCTCTCGGCCTGCCCGGCTTCTCCGGCTTCATCGCCGAGTTCCAGATCTTCACCGGCAGCCTCGGGCCCCGGCCACTGGCCACCTCGTTGTCCGTGCTCGGCATCCTGCTGACCGCCGGGCTCTTCCTGCGCGCCCTGCAGAAGATCTTCCTCGGACCGCTGCGGCTACCCGACGCCCCCGGCACCCCCCGGCCCTTCAGCGATCTGCGCGCGCACGAGAACACGGCCGTCGTGCCACTGCTCGCCCTCGCCGTGGTGGTGGGCATCGTGCCCCGCTTCCTCCTCGACGTCATCGAACCCGCCTCCATCGCGGTACTGGAGCTGCTGGCCCGATGACGGAGATGAACGAGAACCCCCTCGACATCCTCCCGGAGATCTTCCTGGTCGCGGGAGCCGTCCTCGGCCTGCTGCTCGGTTCCTGGCTGCCCCGCCACCGCCAGTGGATCACCGGGGCGCTGGCCGCCACCGCCTGCACCGCAGGGATCATCGCAGCCGCCGTCACCTCCCCGGGCCCCGCCGCCTCGACCTTCGGCGACGCCTACGCCCTGGATCCCCTGACGAACGCCGGCCGCATCATCATCCTCGGTGGCGGCCTGATCGTCCTCGCCCTCAGCCTGCGCCCCCTGCACGCCGACCCCCGCGAAGCCGAGTTCTACGTCCTCATCCAGCTCGCCCTGCTCGGCGCGATGGTGCTGGCCGGGGCGCAGGACCTTTTGCTCCTGGCCGCCGGATACCTCCTCGCCTCCATCCCCGCCTACACCCTCGCAGGGTTCCGCAAGGACGGACCGGGCACCGAAGCCGCACTGAAGTACTACGTCGTCGGCGCCCTGCTAGGTGTCGTCATGCTCGCCGGAATCACCGTGCTCTACGCCACCGGACGCGCCACCAGCTACCTCGCCCTGGACGGAGCCCTCGACGACACGCCGCAGGGGCTCCTCGCCGTGGGAACGCTGGGGCTCCTGGCCGGGCTGCTGTTCAAGGCCGGTGCCGTCCCCGCCCACTACTGGATCCCCGACGCCGTCCAGGGCAGCGCCCCGCCGGCGGCAGCCCTGATCGCCACCC
The DNA here is from genome assembly GCA_014649555.1 of Streptomyces globisporus. Lineage (GTDB taxonomy): Bacteria > Actinomycetota > Actinomycetes > Streptomycetales > Streptomycetaceae > Streptomyces > Streptomyces globisporus. The sequence goes on from BMTG01000003.1 coordinate 327,759, forward strand.
TCCCCAAGATCGGCGCGCTGGCAGCGCTGTTCCGTCTCGGCGCCGTCCCCCTCGACGCCGAACCGCTGCCATGGGCCGCACTGATCGCGGTACTCGCCGCGGCCTCGATGACCCTGGGCAACCTGGCCGCCTTCTTCCAGAGCGATGTCAAACGCCTGCTCGCGTACTCGACGATCAGCCAGGTCGGCTATCTCCTCATGGCGGTCGCCGTAGCCGCGGCCACCGGCCGGGCCCAATCCGCCCTGCTGTACTACCTCGCCGCCTACACGGTCACCAACCTCGGCGCGTTCGCCGTCGTCTGCGCCCTCCCCGGCGCAGCGCGCATCGACGACTACCGCGGCCTTGCCCGCCGGCGTCCGCTGCTGACCGCGAGCCTGGTGGTCTGCCTGCTCGGCCTCCTGGGCACCCCGCCCACCGCGGTTTTCGTCGGCAAGCTGGAGGTGTTCACCGCAACCATCGACGGCGGATACACCTGGCTCGCCGTCCTGGCCGCCGTCAACACCGTGGCATCCCTCTTCTATTACCTTCGCTGGATCATGCCCGCCCTCGCCCACAGCAGCCGCCCAACGCCCCCTCCCCGCGAGAGTCGCACCGCGCGCGCCGTCGCGTACACCTGCGCTGCTCTCTCTCTGGCCATAGGTGTAACCGCGGGTCCAGTCCTCGATCTGCTGTCCGGCCCTATGAGCCGATAGTCCTCTTGCGATGACACATCCAGCGCGTGCAGTCACGTCGATGAGGGCTCTCGATGCACCGGGGGCGGGGGCGGCCGACGGGCTGCCCCGCGAGGCCGACTCGTGCGGTCAGCCCGCGCCGAGCAGCTTGTTCATGCGCGTGATCTCAGCGCTCTGAAAGCATGATGTCGTCGGCCATGTCCTTGGCGGGCTCATAGGTGCCGTCGGACTGCTCGGTCTTCGCCATTTCGACGATGCCTTCGTGATGACCATCAGCTGGAGATACACGGTGTCGAATGCCTTGCCGGACGCCTCCTCCAGCACGTCCATGTCCTCGAGTGTCATCATTCCCGACAGGGAAAGCCCGACGTGCTCGCGGTTTGCCCCCTACGGGTGCACCAACGGATGCTGCCAGCCGACCGCCACCCCGTGCCCGCCGACAGCAGGACGAACCTGCTCGGCACAGACACCACCACCCCGCAGAAGACACTGAGCGTCGGCCCCGGAGCACCCACGGACCGGCCCTCGCGCCCGCTGCCGGCCGCCATGGGCACACCCTCCGCAACGACGGTTCCCGCCAAGCGACCGCTCCGCACCGGCGGCTCTCCACTTCGAACCCGTCACCCGCACCGCCGAGCTGGCGCCAGCGCGCGCCTTTGAGTGCTGCCCGAACTGAACGACCAGCACAAGCCCGGGGCGGGCACGCCGGAACGATGAGCCCGCCCCGAACCCCTCCGATGCGCGGCTACGGCCGAAGGCGACAGGCGGCCGGGGCGGGGCCGATTCACCGTTTCCGGCGGAGACAGTTGGCCGGGGCTTGGACCTAAGTCACTAAGTTGGTTAATATGCGTCTCCAGTCTCCGCACGGTCGATCACCCGCCCGGGGTGTCGGCGGAGGAGTCGCTGAACCCGCCGCGTTCCTGCAGAACTTGACGGACGACTTCACCGTCGGACAGCGGCCGAGGAAGAAGGAGCTCGCCGCAGTGGCGTCCCACCGTCGTCCAAAGCAGCCGAACCACGCGTACGCCTCCGTCCTGACCGCGACCGCCGCAGTCACGGTCGTGATGTCCGCGCAGTCAGCCTCGGCGGACCCGCTGCCAGACCCGAACAAGAAGGGCGTGCAGGCCCAGGTCGACCGCCTGTACGAAGCGGTCACGCAGGCCACGGAGAAATACAACGGAGCGAAGGAATCGGCCGACAAACTCCAGGAAGAGGCCGACAACCTGCAAGAAGCGGTCGCCCGCAAGCAGGGCGCTCTCAACGAACTCCGCCAGCAGCTCGGCTCCGTGGCCACCGCCCAGTACCGCAGCGGCAGCCTCGACCCCTCCCTCCAACTCCTCCTCTCAGCCGACCCGGACGCCTACCTCGAAAAGGCGTCCGGCCTCGACCGCCTCAGCGCACGCCAGTCAGACACCCTCCAGCGATTCCTCTCCCAGCAACGCGCCCTGCAGCAGCAGCGCACCCAGGCCAGCGAGAAGCTCAACAGCCTCCAGGACACCCGACAGGAACTGGGCAGCAAGAAGAAGGAGATCCAGGGCAAGCTGGCAGAGGCACAAAGGCTCCTCAACACGCTGACTGCTAAGGAACGGGCCACGATCGCCGAGAAGGAAGAGCGGGCGAACCGCTCCAGTGAACGGGTCGACCTTGGCAACGAGAGCAGCGCGTCCGGAATCACGGCCGCAGCCTTCAACGCCGCCAAGAGCCGGGTCGGCATGCCGTACGTTTGGGGAGCGGCCGGGCCGGGCTCCTTCGACTGCTCCGGCCTGACCTCCTGGGCCTTCCGCCAAGCCGGCGTGTCCCTGCCCCGTACCTCGCAGGCCCAGGCCAACGCGGGCACCCGGATCAACTCCCTCAGCGCACTCAAGCCCGGCGACCTCATCATTATGCGCACCGACCTGAGCCACGTCGGCTTCTACGCCGGAAACGGGCAGATCCTCCACTCACCCAAGCCCGGAGCTCAGGTCCGCTACGAGTCGATCGCCCGCAGCGGCATGCCTTTCATGTGGGGCGTGCGTATCTGAGAACCCTCTGCAGGGCGTTCCCGTACGGCGAGCGCATGCGCGTTGAGGGGTTGGCCCGTGGCATCAGCAACTCCGGACTGCAGGAAGCGCAGCTTAGGCCCACTTCTCTACCGCAAACCGTCGTGGCGAGCCAGCAGGATGGGTGAAACCACAGGTCAGACTGCGAATCCTGCTGATTACTAGGGCCAGCCGACACCTGCCGCGAGGATGCTGGCCGTGAGCAGCCGACGCCTGCCGCGATGCAGCCGGTATCTCCATGGGCATGCCGAGGGCGTGCGATGCCCGCTCCGGATCGCAGCGGTGCCGTGACCGTCTGGGCGCATGGGACGAGTCTTCGGCTGCGCCGCAGTTATGGAAGCGCTGGCCCGGCCCGTCACAACTGGCCGTGAAAACGGGGCCTACTGGTGCTTGGCGGGGATCAGCCACATCACGATAACGGCGGAGACCGCGGCCATGCCCGTGGCGACGACGAACGCGTCGTCGAAGCCGGACGCGGTCCGGACGCCGTTGTGCGCGGCGATACTCGTGGCTGCAGCGCTGGAGACGGCCGCAGCGCCTGCCGAGGCGCCGAACTCGTGGAAGGTGCTGACGATGCCCGACGTCACCCCGGCCTCATGGGGGGCGACGTTCGCGAGTGCGATGGCGGAGGCGACGACGAACAGGGCACCCATTCCCGCCGCGGCGATGCTCACGCCGGTGACCATCGCTGTGGTTCCGGACCACAGTGCCGGAACGAGAAACCCGACAGCTGCAACACCCAGGGCGAGCACAGCCAGCAGTCGTGCTCCCAGACGGCCGATCACGCGGCCGGCGGCTGCGGCGGCGACCATGGTCAACAGTGCCACCGGCAGGAACAGCACGCCGGTCATCAGGGCACCGTGGCCCTGATGGTTCTGAAGGTAGAAGGAACCGAGGAAGAAAGCCCCCACCATCAGCGCCGTGGTGACGGCGATCACGAAGGTGCCCGCCACCACCGGGCGCCGACCGAGCAGACGCAGATCCATCAGCGGCGTCGCCGCTCGGCGCTGCCAGAGGGCGAAAGTCGCGTAGGTGGCTGCCGCGGTGGCGACCAGGACCACGGTGACGATGTCGAGCCAGCCGTGGTCGCCAGCACGGATCAGGGCGTAGATGAGGGCGCCTGTCGCGGCGGCGACCAGGACGGCGCCGGGTATGTCGAGGGAGCCGGTACCCGCGCGGGGCAGGCTCGGCAGGATCCGGGCGAGCGAGACGAGGACGATCAGGCCGACGGGGACGTTGACGAAGAAGACCCAGGCCCAGCCCGGACCTGCCGTGATCAGTCCGCCCAGCAGCACGCCGAGGGCGGCGCCTCCGCCGCCGAGCGCCGACCAGATCCCCAGCGCGCGGTTGCGTTCGTCACCGTCGAACAGCCGCACTACCACCGAGAGGGCGGCGGGCGAGACCATCGCGGCGCCCACACCCTGAGCGATCCGCGCGACAAGCAGCAGCGGGGCGCCGGTGGCGAATCCGGCGGCCAGCGACGCGACGGTGAACACAGCGAGCCCCGTCAGGACGACCCGCTTGGGACCGAACAGATCCGCGGCCCGGCCGCCGAGCAGCATCAGGCTGCCGAACGTGAGGGCGTATCCGCTGACCACCCAGGTCAGAGCCGCGCGGTCCAGGTTCAGTTCCGCGCCCATGTCGGGGAGTGCGATCGCGACGACGGTGATGTCGAGGATCAGCATTAGTTGGGCCAGTCCCAGCAGCCCCAGGACCGTCCAGCGCAGCGGATGCGGTGCATCCGGCGCGCGTGTGGTGGTGCTTTCAGTACCGCTCATGACGCTCACCTTCCATCACTAAGTCGTACAGTGGTGTTCACGTTATACGCCCCGGGGGTATAAACCAAACATGGCTGTACGACTTGCCGGGGTAGGGTGGATGCATGGGCAGTAAGAACTCCACGACCGCCAAGCGTGCCGACGCTCTGCGCAGCATCGATGCGATCGTGCAGGCCGCTGCCGAATGTCTCGGAAAGAACCCAGAAGCGAGCCTGAGCGAGATCGCGCGGGCTGCGGGCGTGGGCCGGGTGACGCTGTATGCGCACTTCGACTCACGGGCGGAGGTCGTCGACGCGGCAATGAGCCGCGCCATCGACCGGGGCAACGAAGCACTGGACGCGGTCGACCTGACCGGCGATCCACTGCTTGCCCTGACGCGTTACGTCGAGGCCGTCTGGCACCTGGTGGACCAGACGCGGGCGCTGCTCGCCGCCGCTCAACGTGAACTTTCCGCTGGACGCATCCGCGACCTGCATGCCGGGCCCGCCGCCCGGGTCGAGACGCTGGTCGCGCGCGGCCGCGCCGAGGGGGCCTTCCGTACGGACCTGTCGATCGCGTGGATGGTCAATGTCCTGCACACGATCATGCACAGCGCGGCAGAGGAGATCCGCGCCGGCCGCCTCACTCCCAACCATGCCGCTGGCCACATCACCGCCACGGTGCTCGCCGCCTTCACACCCCCGGGCAAGCCGGTGCCCGAGACCAGCGGCAGGGCGTAGCACGAACAGCCCACGACGCAGAGCTCAGCGCGGGACGGGGCACAGGCGCCCGAGCCAGGGCGGCAAGGAAGAGGTGGGCCCGGCTCAGCATGAGATGCCTCGCGCGATGAGTCCGTGCCCGCCGAGCCAGGCATGGCGCGGCGTCCGATCGCTGCTGGGTATGACCAGCATGATCCGATAGAGCCGCCGCTCCGCTGGACGGCCACTCGCGCTGCTGGTGTTCACGGTGCTTGCCGCGCGCAGCAGCGACAGTGCGGCCTTGGCGCAACGGCCACACCGCGGCCTCGGCTACCGCCTCGCTTGCCACCAGGGCCGCCTCCAACCAGCGGATGATCCCTCGTCCGAGGCAGTAAGGACGGCCGACCTCGCCCCGTACTGCGCCAAGCCGGCCGAGGAGGACGCTCCAGAACAGGTCAGGAGGGTCCAGAACCCAGAGATCAAAGCCTGTCAGGGTGGCTGATCTCTTGGGCGAGGACCTGGCCGTCGAGGGCGCCATGCACAGCTCCGCGCTCGGCACGGTGGAGTGGATGACGGTCGAGAGGATGGACAAGCTGGAGAAGGCATATTGCACGGCGTTCGACCCGCAGTGGCCGAACAGGCCAACGTGCCCTTCCGCTGCGACCACAAGCTCCTGCTGACAGCACCTTCTGATGCCCACCTGTCACTCAGTATTGAGTTCCGCCGCGACAGGTCCGTTCCGACCAGCGTGTCCGACTCCGACTCGCTCAGTGATACCTCATGCCTCTCCAACTAGTGGGCGTGACTGCCCCCTTCCTCCTCTCTACCCCCCTCGTTCGAGTCAGGAGCTGTCACGGGTGACGAGGGCAGTGGCCCTGACTCGTCAGGTGCATCTCCGATGTGTTGGTCCCCGCCTGCAGGCTCCTCGCTGCCATGGCTGTGTCCGCCGTTTTCGGGCTCCTCGCCGAGGCCGGCAGCGAGCTGGCGCAGGCTGAAGAAGGCGACGAGTGCGGTGACCAGAACGACAAGCCCGAACAGGCTGAAGATTCGACGCGCGGGTCGTTCCGCCTCCTTGAGGTAGTACGCGATGAAGGACACTGCTATCCCGAGGGGGATCAGAACCGCTGCCCGGTCCGGGAAGTCGTCGAAGTGCTGCATGCCACCGCTGAGCATGCCGATGCCGAATGAGAGAAGCAACGAGGCACCGATCACCAGAAGCATGCGGGGCACAGCGGGACGCTGGCGGATCAGCACGAACTCGTTCAGGACGGTGGCAGCCAGAAAGACCAGGACGCCAAAGCCGGCAATCCGGGTGTAGCGGGCCGGGTCCAGCGGGTGGTGCACGACGGCACCGCTGATGAGTCCCGCGCCGACGAAGTATCCGACGTAGCCGAGGTAGCGCGCCGGCAAGGAGTCCCCACGGCGGGCACGGCGTGCACGGTGGGATCCCGCTCTTCGCATCTCTGCACGGCCGGGCCGCGGGTTCTGCTGCGGCACGGTGGCTGTGTCGCGGTCATCGAGTTGGGTCGGAGACACGGTGAGCCTTTCTAGTACAGGTCGTTGACAAGGAGAAAGGGGCGTATTGCCTGGGCTCAGCGGCTGTCGAGGACACGCAGCACGAGGCCCATGGCCGGCTTGGGGCCGAAGGAGGTGGACTTGCGGGGCAGCAGGACCCCTGCACCGGCCAGCTCCCGCACGCTCCTCTCGGTCATTGAGGGCAACAAGAGGGCTGTTCCGCTTCCGGGCCTGGTCACAGCAGCGGTTGCTTCGCTCGCGTCGTGCACGTGGCGTACGGCACCGGGCAAGTTCTGCACCGACCATGCCTGGGCCAGGAGCAGATGGTCGGTGACGGCCGCGGGTACATCGCGCCATTGGTGCGGCTTGCCAGTGAGCGCCTCGTTCAGCGCATGCGGATCAGGATCGGTGATGGTCCAGGCGCGCCCCGCCCCTGTCAGCACCAGCTCGCCCGGCTCGGGCAGCCGAGCGCCTGCGGGCAGCGGCCGAACCCGGGCGACATCGGCGGCTGCCGCGGCTGCCTTGTCAGCGTCAAGGCCGGGAACTACGCGGTGGATTGCCGCCAGCCGCAGGGGATAGGCGGAGGTATCGACCAGCAGGGCCAGGCAACTCTGCCAGGGGTTCGGGCCGGGCCCATGCCGATCTCGCAACTGGCGGCAGGCCGCGTAGCGATGGTGCCCGTCCGCTATGAGGGCCTGGTGGGGTGCCAGATCTGCAGCGACGACGGCTTGCTCCTCGGGGGTGGTGCATGCCCAGAGCGTGTGCGTGATACCACCGGTGCGAAACGTAGCCAAGGGTGGCAGGTGGGTCACGCCGTCGATGACCCCCTCTGCTGATCGCGTTGCGGAGTTGTAGGCAAGCAGCAGCGGCTCGGGTTGGGCGCGCAGCCCTTCCATCAGCGCAGCACGCGCCGTGACCACATGCGGTTGGACGCCTTCGTGCGGAAGGACCGTGCTCTCCCCATTGCAGGGCAGATCCAAGGCGCCGATCACGCCACGCTGAAGCACCTCGTGGCCGGTGTGTTGTTGGTACACGTACAGGGCGGGCCGAGGGTCCTGAACCAGGACACCGCGACGCAGCCAGCGGTCCAGGTGTGCGGCGGTGCCTCGCGCATTCTCGGCGTGCAGGAGCCGGGTGATGTGGTGTGGCCGGGAGCGCAGTGTGCGCAATCGGTTTGGGCCGATGTCGTCGTACGGGGGACACATCATTCCGGAGATGTCGCCGACACGGAGAGGGTCGTAGCGCACCGCGCGAAATGGGTGCAGGCGTAGGGCCGGGGAGTTCAGCGGTTGGGAGGTGGGCATTGATCGCTCCTGGAAGTGGGCGCGGCGGGGCTGGGGGCGGGCACCCTGTCGTGCCCGCCCCCGTCCGGATCGGTCAGACCTTCGCGGATCGCATCTCGGGCGTCGGAGCCGGCGTCAGGCGGCCGGTGCGATGCAGGCCGAGGACGGCCAGCGCGCAGCCGCCCCCGATGGCGGCGAGGACGATCCAGGGCAGGGCCGGCGCTCCGGCCGAGCGTGCGGCGTCCAGAGCCACTCCCGTGAGGAGGTTGCCGACGGTGATGCCGATGCCGCAGATCGTGTTGTACAAGCCGTAGTGCGTTGCTACGTACCGGTTCTGGGCGAGTGCGACAATCGTGTCCATCTCGAAGGGGTAGGCCAGCATGGTCCCCAGGGCCAGCAGCAGGGCTGAGAGCAGGGGCGGCACGACGGCCAGTGCCCAGCGGGCGGGTCCCTCTTCGGGCACCGGTACCGCGGTGGCCGCCAGCAGCGGCAGGAAGGCCGCTCCGAGGATGGCCAGCCCGGCGACCAACGACCTCCCGGCGCCCAGGCGTTCCTTGGCCCAGGCTGTCAGCCGGGTCTGTCCGACGATGGTGGCCAGCCCCGAGGCGGCGAACAGCAGTCCCACGCCGACAGTGTTGACCGTCTCGTTGTCGGCCATGCGGCGCACTTCCAGCGGAAGTGCGAGATACACCTGGAAGGACAGGGCGTAGGAGCCGATCATTGCGACGGAGAACAGCAGGAACGGGCGGTTGGATACCACCGTGCGCCATTGCGAGAGCACCGACGAGACCGACTTGTCGTCGCCGTGCTGCCCGACGCGGGCAGGGAGAGCCCTGATCTGCACGATGGACAGCACGGCGAACACACCGGCGGCCACTAGGCAGGTCAGTCGGAAGCTGACGCCGGTGAGCAGTACACCGACGAGCGGACCCAGCAGAATCCCGGCCTGGTAGAAGACGTTGAACAGCGCGAATGCCTCCACTCGCCGCTCCCCTGCGTCGAGGGCCAAGTAGGCCCTCGACGCGGGGTTGAACAGTGCTCCGGCCAGTCCCGTGGCCGCCGAGGCGGCAAGCAGAGCGGGAAGGGAGTCGACAAGGCCGAGTACGGCGAATCCGGCGATACGCAGCATCAGCCCAGCGACGATCATCGGTTTGTAGCCGAACCGGTCGGCCAGCGTGCCGCCGAAGAAGAACATGCCCTGCTGGCTGAAGTTCCGCACGCCCAGGATCAGGCCGACCATCCAGGCGGCCATCCCCAGGTTTCCGGCCAGGTGCTGAGCAAGGTAGGGCATGAGCATGTAGAAGCCGAGGTTGATGGTGAACTGATTGACCATCAACAACTGCACGCTGCGCTCGAACGTGCGCATGTGGCCGAAGGGGCTCTTCACAGCCGGCCCTCGCCGTCCGAGGCAGCCTCGGCGTCCTGCGGCACGCTCACTGGATCGATCACGGTCGTGCACCGGGTCCAGCGGGTGACCTCCTTCTCTTCGGGGCGCCCCACCACCTCCGGTTCGACGGCCGGCGGGCCGTCGAGCAGGCCATGGGCCTCGCAGTAGTGGTCGTCGTACACCGTCCCCAGATACCGCTGGGGACCGTCGGGGAAGATCGCCGCGATCCGGGTGTCCGCGGGCATCGTGCGCGCGACCCAGCCGGCGACCAGAGCGACAGCCCCGACGCTCCACCCGCCGGTGGCGTAGTGGGAGGAGGCCAGTTGCCGGCAGGTCCAGACCGCCTCGGACGGGGCGACCCAATGCACTTCGGAGAAGTTCTCGTAGGCGACGTTGCGCGGGTAGATGCTCGATCCGAGGCCACGCATCAGGCGGGTGCGGGCCGGCTGACCGAAGATGGTCGACCCGACGGTGTCCACTCCGACCAGTTGCAAGTCGGGATAGAGCTGGCGCAGCACTCGCGAGACACCAGCGGAGTGCCCGCCCGTCCCGACGCTGCACACCAATACGTCGATGTGGCCCAGCTGAGAGGCCAGCTCCAGCGCGAGCGGGGTGTAGGCAGCGACGTTGTCGGGATTGTTGTACTGGTCCGGGCACCATGAGTCGGGGTGCTGTTCCTGCAGTTGGGTAACACGGTCGCGGCGTGCCTGCTGCCAGCCGCCGGTCGGGTGGGGCTCGGACACGACGTTGACGCGTGCCCCGTAGGCGGTGAGGAGCCGGGTCATGGACGACTCGAGGCCGGGGTCGGTGACCAGGGTGACGGGGTGTCCGTACACCATGCCCGCCAGAGCCAGCCCCAGGCCGAGCGTGCCGCTGGTGGACTCGATGATCATCCCGCCGGGGCACAGATCCCCACGGGCACGGGCCCGCTCCACCATGTGCAGCGCCGGGCGGTCTTTGATGCCACCGGGATTGAAGCCTTCGAGCTTTGCCCAGAAGCCGTGTCCGGCCGGGGCCAGAGGTTCGGCGACCCGAAGTAGTGGGGTGTCTCCGACCAGCCCGGAGAGGCTGGAGTTGGCGGATGTGAGGTCGTTGGCTGTCAGAGGGTGCATGGTTCGCTCTCGATCGATGTGCGTGTGGGGGACTACTCATCTCGCGTGGCGTGCTGGCCTAGATCCGCCACCGGCAGATCACGGCGAGCTTCTGTCGCCCTGGCCGCGCTCCTTCCGATCTGCTCCGCCCACGCGCCTTGCGCGGCGACAGCAGCAGCGTGAGCGTGAACGCGCTGGTGAAAGTCGCCCCATGGGCGGAGCTGGACGCCGTCCGTCGGGTCATCGACTCCCCCACGTCAGGGGGCAGGGCCCGGCAGGCAGGGCTGTGGCACGGAACGGGTGCGTTGGCGGGGCCAGTGCCCACCGATGCGCCCAACTCGAAGGGCTACGGGTAACGCGGCGCAGGGGCACCAGGGTTGGGTGCCACGTTGCCAAGGGATTTACGGGGGAACCGAGCGTCACAGATGCTCCGAACGACAGCCGCGGGGCCGGGACTCTGGGTACGCGGCGGGCAGGTCAGAAGGTCAGCAATGCGGCCTCGCGATACATGACCGTCGCCTCCTCTGGCGGGAGTTGGCGATGCGGATGCGCGGGCACCGGGAACTGTTCGCGCTCTGTCAGTAGCTCAGAGTGACCGAAGATGGCGTCAGGTGAGACAGGTCGACCAGTTCGGGAGTGCTGGGCCTAGATCCGCAGGACCGCTGGGGCTGCCAATGGTGGTGACGCCAGCTCGTTCGTCGCCAGCCCTGCGGCCGCCCACGCATGAGCGTTCCACGCCTGGACGGCATCCAGCGGAGTGGTGCTGGGGGCGGGCAGATCTGCGCCATTCTGCGGCTGCCCGGAGGCGCACTCCTCCACCCCGTGAGCCGTCTCGTGGTCACCGCTGCCGTCGGGAGCGCCCTGCCCGGCCGATCCGGCGGCAGGCTCAGCTTCGCCGTGCCCCGTCGGGGCACCGTGCGTGAGGGCGGCCGTTGACGTCGGCAGGACGCTGGTCACGTGGCCGGCGGCACTTTCCCCGCTCAGGCCGTGGGCGTACAGCAGGCTGAGCAAAGCCGTGGCGAGCCACAGCAGGCGCAGCGGACCCGCCGACTTGGAGCGGGTCCGCAGCAGGCTGAGAGACCGCCGGGCCGTGAACATGCCGTAATCCTAACCGCATTAGGAGCACGCTCCAGCACCATCGCATCTGAACAGTGCATGAATTGGCCAACGCGAAAATTCGTGAGTGTTGATTTCGGGTGGTCACAGGGGGTGGCGGCCTCCAGTCATAGACCTTTCTGGCTGAACTGCGGGACCGGTGTGGCGGCGAAGGGGAAGTTCAGCCCGTCCAGTAATGGCGGGTTCCTGGTGGATATGAGTGGACGTAAGGGCCCGATAACTGTTTACAGTTCAGCTATTTCTCCACGCACCAGTGGCCCAGGGAGCGAGCACCGCACCTCAATCCGGATACCGGCATCTCCTGGTTCCGACGGCGGTCGCCGCATCCAGTCCCTGCGGATCCAGGCGAGCGGCTGGCAGCCCTCTGTCAATGAACGCACTAAGTAGATTAAGATGACCCTCTACGAGCCACTTGGTGCGGGTCGTCCCACGAGGGATTCGGGGACGTGCGGTGGCGTTCAGCTGAGGTGGAGCAGTGGTACGTGGGTTCGGTGAACTCGAGGCGGAGATCATGGACAGACTGTGGTCCTGGGGCTCCGGCACGGTCCGTGAAGTGGTGGATGACCTGAACGAGACGCGGCCGGTCGCGTATACCACCGTCATGACCGTGGCCGACATCCTGCACCGCAAAGGGTGGCTGGGCAGGGAAAAGGAAGGCCGGGCCTGGCTCTACGCCCCCGCCCGCAGTCGCGCGGCGTACACCGCCGGGCTCATGCAAGAGGCACTTGGCGACAGCCCGGACCGCACCGCCGCGCTGGCCCACTTCGTCGAAGGCATCACGCCAGACGAGGCTGAGGAACTGCGCGCCGCTCTGCGCACAGCGCGCCGCAGGAGCACAAGGTGACCGCGGCTGCTCTGCTCACCTACGCGGCGGCCGTGGGCGTGGCCGGACCATTGGTGTTGCGGGGCCCACGCTGGGCACATCGATCGCCCGGGCCGGCGCTCGCGGTCTGGCTGGGGCTTTCGCTCTCCTTCATCGCCGCTGTGATCCTGGCGGCGGCGCAGGCTGTCCCACCTGATGGTCGTGTGCACATCGGCCTGATTGGTCTCCTGCACGCCTGCGGCCTGGCACTGGGGACACCGGTGGACGCTCCTGGAGCACGAGAAGCCGCGCTCGCTGTCGCCGGCTGGATACCGCCGGTCGCTGTGGTTCTCTGGGTCGGCTTCTGGTACTGCCGAGCCTTGCTGCAGGGCCGTAGATGGCGGCGCCGGCACGCGGCTGCAGTGGATCTCGTGGGGCGCTACGCGCCGCGGCACCAAGCCGTTGTCCTGCAGCATGATGCGCCGGCCGCGTACTGTCTGCCCGGCCGCGACCCCCGCATCGTGATCACGCAAGGGACGCTCGACGCGCTCTCTCCGCTCCAGCTCGCAGCCGTCCTCGCACACGAGCGTGCCCACATCACAGGCCGCCACCATCTCGTACTGGCCGCCGTGGAGGCGTTCGGAAGGGCCTTCCCCGGCCTCCCGCTCGCGCGGCAGAGCCACACCGAGGTGGCTCTGCTACTGGAAATGCTGGCCGACGACCGGGCCGTACGCCGCCACGGCGGCGACGCTGTAGCCGTCGCCCTGTGCGAGGTGGCTGCGGGCAGCGCGCCCAAGGCAGCGTTCGCAGCAGGCGGATCCGGCGCCCTGGTGCGCATGCGCCGGGTCCTCACCCCCGCTCCCGCGCATCACCTCGCGTTGCGGAGCACGATTCTCCTGGCCGCCGGCCTGACTCCAGCCCTCCCCTTTCTGGTCGCATGTAGGGCATAGCCCGGCGGATGCGGAGAGCTCGCGCCTTCCCCGACTTGCGCCTCCTGCGGCCCACCCGGTCCTCTTCGCAGCTCACGGCAGGACGGCGACGTCCCCGATGCCCGAGGCACGCGCCTTCACGCCACCGACCGGCTCCCTACTCATCCAGCGGGGGCTGACTCCTCGGCCTCGTACGGGGTGGCGGACGGTCCCTTGAAGGGCGCGGACGGGTACCCGGTGTCGAAGTGCATGTAGTCGGGCACCTTGATGTTCTGCCAGACCCAGCCCTCCTCCGTGAACGCCCGCCAGACCGGACCCCCTTTGAGGATCTTGCCCTTTCCCTCGGTCCGCGCGGCGTATTTGGAACTCGGCGACCAGCTCTTGGTGCGCAGGTCCTTCCACGGGTTTTCAAACGGATTTATGTCGATCGCGCGGCCGTTGGCGTGCGGGGACTCCTTGAACGGGGCGTTGATCTGTTCGGGGCGACGGCAGTTGAATGCGGAGGTGTTGTCAGCGCGCAGGCTCGCGTTCAGGTCTCCGTCGTAGGACTCCATCGGCTCCATACGACGGATGGGGAAGCCTTCCTCCAACAGTTGCGTGAAGATGCGGATGACGCTGGCCGCCACATCGGCGTTGACCACGAGGACGCCGCGGTGCACCTTGCCGTCGAAGCCCACGTGGTTCATCTCCACTCGGCGCAGCTGGTCGCGGCCGGCGGGACAGCCCCTGCGCCACAGTCCCGTCGCCACCATGCGGGACCACTGCGCGTCCGTGATCTTTTTGACGGCGGCGTCCAGGGACGGTGCGGGGGAAGCGGTGCGGGTCGGGCCGGAAGGGGCGGGGGGCCGCGCCGAAGTTTCATCGGAGCTGTCGGCTCCCGGCGTCGACGGGGCGGCCTCCTTGGCCGACGAGGACGAACAGCCTCCGGCCAGAAGTGCCGTCGTAGTGAGCAGTGCGAGGCTGCCGAGGGTGAGCTTCAGACGCTGTCCACCCCCGCGAGCCGACAGTGCCGTGTCCTTGCTCAGGTGGTGGAAGCGGGCTGCGTCGCGCATGCGCGCCGACTCCGGTGCGTGGCTGGTCAAGCAGAATCTCCTGGAGCGGCGCCGGAACACCCGTGCCGGGCAGGGGTGCCCCGTACGGGATGACGGATGATCTGGCTGGTCGGGTCTTGTTGGCCAGACGTGGTGACTCAGTGCCGGTCTGGCGTCGTCCCTTCGCTCAGCGGGAGGTCGTACGCGAGGAGTTGGCGCCCCTCATGCGTGCGGATCTCTCCTTGACACCCCCAGCCGAGCCGGTCGTAATACGGTCCTGCCCCGCCCTCCACGGCGGTGACGAGAGTGACACGCGTGCGGCCCGCGTCGGTGGCATCCTCCGCGAACTGCGCGATCAACCAAGCCCCTATGCCACGGCGACGAGCATGCTCGGCCACGACGATGTAGTCCAGGACGGCGGTGACGCCGGAGTGCCCGATGGCGGGAGCCTGCCGGGCTACTCGGTTTCGTATCAGCTTGCGGCCGTAGCGCAGCAGCCGGGTACGTAGGAAGTACAGCGCGAGACGGGGCCGCAGAAGCAGCCTCCCCAGGGCGCGGAAGAGCAGTCCGCGCCCGTTGTGGCGCAGCACATGACGGCGGTGCGCCTCCGGGTCGGTCGCACCGATTAGGAAGCCCGCCGGCCGCCCGCCGATCTCCGCGATGTAGGCGCGCGCGTCCGGACCGGTGAGGTAGGTCCTGTTGTACGCGGTCAAGAACTTCGGCCCGAGGCGGGCGAAGAAGCTGTCCGGGAAGTGCCTCAGATGCTCGGCGACCACGAACGGGAGGTCGTCAGGGTCCATGGGCCGTATGCGAAGGCCGATGAGCGTCGGAGGGCAGTCGTCTCTCCCCGCCGGCCCCGCAGGCACGGCGGGGATCTGGCCCGGGACAACTCGGGCAGGGCTCGGGTATGCGGCTGAGCGCTTGTCGGCGTCCACGGAGCTAAAGTACTACACCGCGTAGGAACTTAGTAGATCAGTACACTGAAGATCGGGAGATCACGGGAAGCGCAGAAGGACGGCCGTACTGTTGTGGCCAGGAAGCTCGACGACGACGCGAGAAGAATCGGCACGCCGAGGTCAAGCGGATGCGCGACATTCGCCGACGGGCCCGGATCCAGTCGGCCCCACCCATACCGATCTGTACCGGACAAGGAAAATGAAGATGCCGACGCTGCGGCCCAAGGCCCGACTCGCACTGCTCATCGGGCTGCTCGTGGCCGCCGCCTGTTCACTTTTTGCGTGGAATCCGGAGCGGCTGCTCACCCAAGGCTTCACATCCGTGGTGCCCGGAATCTGGGCAGGACCGGCGTTCGCCGTGGTATTCGCGCTGAGCACCCTCGCCTTCTTTCCGAAGCCGGTGCTCAACGTCGCCGCCGGGGCCGTTTTCGGTATCCCCGAAGGGCTGGCGCTGGCTGTGATCGGGACCACCCTGGGCGCGGTGCTCGCTTTCGGCCTCGGCCGCAGCCTCGGCCGTGAGGCTCTCCAACCACTGTTGCGGGGGAAGATCCTCGCCGCCCTCGACCGCCGCCTCACCTATCAGGGTTTCGTCAGCGTGCTGCTGCTCCGCGCTGTGCCCGGCGTACCGTTCCAGGGGGTCAACTTCGCCGCAGCCTTCTCTGGAGTGCGCCCGTGGTCCTTCACGGCCGCGACCGCTCTCGGTGTGGTGCCCGGCACCGCCGCCTACGTGATCGCCGGAGCCACGGCCTCATCCCCCGCTTCGCCGGCCTTTCTCCTCTCGATCGCTGCCATCGTCGCGATGATGGTCCTCAGCCTCGCCATCGCGCGGCGGTCACGGCGTAATGGCACTCCGCCGAAGGCCGTCAAGCCGGTTTGACCAACGGCGGGACGAGTCGGTAATCCCGTACTGGGACGTCGCTCAGTCGCAGGTGACTTCGTCGCGGGGCACGTATCGCGTCTCGAAGGTCTCCGTCTTGACCTCTCTGCCACCGTCCTTGAAGACCCGGTCGACCGCGACGTTGAAGCCTTCGAGCGGAGTCTGCGGCACACACTTCTCTCCGGATGCTCCCTCGCGGGTCGCCGGCTGCTTCACGATGGTGCGCGGGCCCTTGACCGATTCGATCTCGTCGTACTTCTTGGTGCCGAGGAAGGTGATCGTGACAGAGGTGTCCGTGGCACGCGCGTCGATGTATATGGCGTTGCCGGAGTCGTTCCGAAACTTCAGGTCGAGGCTGCCCCAGGCCACCGTCGCCTCCCGGCCCTCCGGATAGCGCTCGATGTAGAACGAGTGCGCTCCGTACTCCACCGGCTTCACGCCGGCGAAGAAGATGGCGTTGAAGACCGTGGTGGCTACTGCGGAGACACCACCTCCGGCCGCCTTCTCGAACTGATCGTTGTTGATGATGATGCCCTCTACGAACCCGTTGGCCTCGGTCCGCTCGCCCACAATGCGGTTGAAGCTCCAGGTCTCGTCGGGCAGTACAACCGACCCGTTGATCAGCTCTGCGGCACGGCCGATGTTGGTGACGCGGTAGGGGGTGGGCTCGAAATCGATCGTGAAGGTCGACATCTGCTCCTTGATGCCCAGGCGGCCTACGTTGTCCCGGGTCAGTCTGGGCTCCATCTCCTCGACGCCCACCGCCCCTGTGCGGGCGGCCCCACTCTTGGGCAGCAGTGGCAATACGGCCTTCTGGAGCGCCGCGGCCGTGACCCCCTGTCCGGCCTTGCCTTCAGAGGCCACCGCCACTCGGCCGCCATCCAGGCGCAGCTCTGCGTTGACCGGCTCGTCGGTGGCCAGCGCGAGCGGACTTGCCACCGTCGGGTCGGCCAGAAGGCCCTTGCCGTCCAGCACCGGGGCCAGCGGCTTGTCCCCGTCAGGCTTCATGGTGAGGTGCTTGCCGAGCGTCGCCGGGCTGATCTCGATCTCCTGACCGCCGACGGTGAGCGTGACCGGCGCCGACATCGCGGGGGTGGCGAACTCCTTCATCGCGCGGTTGACTTCTGCCGCGCCGACCCGCGGTTCGGTCGTGCGGACCGGAAGCCGCACCGGCGCCTCCCCCCGGCCCGGGACCCCCGAAGCCAACTCCTCCACCGCGCCATCCACGTCCAGGGATCGCCCAGCGACCGGCCGCGCAGGCACCGGCTCGCCCGCGTGGAAGGTGACGGCGCCCTCCCGCGCCTTCCGGTCGTACTTCTTCGCCTCTTCGGCCAGTGACGCGCGGGCCTTCGCCTCCTCCACACGGATCACCGGCTCGACCTCGCGGTCACCGCTCGTGAACAGGCGGCCGATCACGGTGAACGGATCGGACCCTGCCTGCGCGGCGCGGGCGACGGTCCTCTCCGTGTCCAGAGAGATGCCGGATACGCGGACGGTGCTATCACTGTCGCCGAGGCGCACCTTCACCGGCCTTGACCAGGCCCTACCCAGGCTGCTGTCCAACCTCTCCCGCGCCTGCGCGCTGCTAAGGCCCCCGATGTCCACACCGCCTACCCGGGCACCCGCGGGAACATTCTCGCCGGCGACGAGCAGCCCCACCAGATACAGCCCGCCGAAGCCGACACCCGCCACTCCCGCGACGAGCGCGACATGGCGGCCTATGCGGCGACGCCCGGCCGACGTGATGTCGGCGGTTGAGCCGGGAAGAGATGGGCGACTCACTGGTTCTCCTCGTCTGTGGCTGCGGCGTGCTGCAGAGTGGGCCCGCACGGAGGGCTGCTTGCCGGGTAATAGTAAAAAAAGGTTTGTGGTGATTCCGTTAGCGCCGTCGTCAGGCCCGCTTCGCGGCCGGCACTGGCCTTCCCGACAGGGCAGAGGCTCGAAGCGGGCAGGTCGTTGGCACACCGGAGGACTGACCCGGCCGCAGGTTCCGCCGCGTGAGCTGCCTGTGCACGCAGACCGGAATCAGGCTTCTGAGTGACGGTCCGCTGGGGTCCGCCGCTACCTGCCTCCCCCGACCGACAGGCAAACACCCCCCGGCGATCGACGGTGTAGGGCGGGCGGGCCGAGTGTGCACAATGGACACGACGGCTCCTCTTATCAGAGTGCTCAAGAGCAACGGCCCTTCCGTCTCACCGCAGGGCCGATTTGCCTCGGCCGGTTTGACACACACCCTAGCCTGCTAGGTAACTAAGTTGTTTAGTTGTGTACGGTAACCTTGGTCACGATCGATGACGGTTGCGAAAGGGGGTGCAGATGATGGGTCTCCGCTCCCACGGGGAGGCCGTCCCGTGGGATTTCATTCCGGTTTCGGCGGCTAGCCGGCGCTGAACACCACCCCCTTTGCCATCCGAGGAATCACCGTGACCGCTCGCCCGACCGCCCATCCCATGCACGCGATCGCCGGCACCTCGATCGTCGCCTTGGTCCTCGCCGCCTGCGGAGGCGGCTCTTCCAACGCAGATACGGCGGATGACGCATCCGCCTCGTCGGGGACGCTGTTCCACGTACACGGCCTGGGCGTCGATCCAGCCGACGGACACGTGTACGTCGCCACCCACAACGGTCTCTACACCGTGGCCAAGGGACAGAAGCCGAAGCTCTTGGGCAACCGCGAGGACGACTTCATGGGCTTCACCGTGACCGACAAAAACACCTTCGTCGCCAGCGGACACGGCGACCCTGGCAGCGGCCGCCCCGGCAACCTCGGCCTGATCGAGACCAAGGACGCGGGCCGCACCTGGACGTCCCGGTCCCTGTCAGGCAAGGCCGATTTCCACTCCATGGACTCGGCCAAGGGCACCGTCTATGGATACGAGGGAGGCCGCATCCGGGTCAGCAGCAACCTTGAGAGCTGGGATGACCGGGCCAAGCTCGAGGCCCTCGACCTCGCGGTTAACCCCTCTGGGAGCAAGCTGCTGGCCACCACGGCGGACGGCGTCGTCGCCAGCACCGATGGCGGACAGACCTTCGGCAAGGCTGTCAAGCCGCTGCAGGCGTTTGTGTCGTGGCCCGCGGAGAAATCTCTATTCGGCATCAGCACGTCCGGCGAGCTGAGCAGCAGCGCGGACGGTGGCACGTCGTGGAAGAAGCTCACGGCCGTTCCCGGCGGGCAGCCTCATGCACTGACCGCGGTAAACTCCGACCACATCCTCGCGGCGACAACGACGGGCGTGTACGAATCGCGCGACGGCGGCAAGACCTTCTCCGAGCTGGCGCCGCTTACTTCTTGACCCAGCTTCGCAAGGCCGACAGGCACCCGCTCAGCGGAAGCTCGCATCTGCGGGACTCTCCTTCACCACCGTGCGCTCCTATTCACCGTGCGGCAGATCGGACGCCCCGAACGGGGCTTCGCCGCTGAGATAGCGACTCGGGGAGGTGCCGACAGTTCGCCGAAACGCGGCCAGGAAGGCGCTAGCCGTTGCGTACCCCACGGTGTGTGCGACTCGGGACACAGGCTGGCCTTCGGCGAGGAGAGACAGTGCGGCCCGCAGTCGCACATGAGTGCGCCAGCGATCGAAGTTCATGCCGGTGTCGTGGACGAACAACCGTGTCAGGGTGCGTCGGCTCACTCCGACGGCCCGTGCGTGCGCATCGAGGCGACGCGGGTCGGCGGGGTCGGCGAGCAGTGTGTCGGCCACGGCGCGTAGGCGGTCGTCGACGGGATACGGCACGTCGATGGGCGTGGTGGGCAGCGGGAGCAACAGGTCCAATACGACCGCCTCGGCCCGCAGTCGCGCGTCACCGGCCAGGTCCTCGCGGGCAAGGTGGGCGATCAGGTGGGCCAGCAGCCCGTCGACGCCGACGGGCGTGGGATCGGCCCAGTCCAAGCCGCAGCGGTCCGGTTCGAGGTAGAGGCTGCACAGAACCGCGTCGCGAGTCGCGCCGGTCCGGTGGACGACCCCTGCGGGCAACCACAACGCCCGTGTGGGCGGCAGAATCCAGTAGTCGTCGTCGACGGCGACGCCGAGCACACCACGTCGGGTCCAGGCCAACTGGTGCTGCGGATGGCTGTGCGCACGAGCCACTGCCCCGACGACAGGGGGAAGCTCCCGACGACGATCGCTCCTACCCCCCTGGGCGCCGCGCACGCGACAGCTTCATCCATGCGTCCCAGCGTATGTCCTCAATACGCTATGACCTGGCCCCGTAGCGCATCGCGGCCAATGCCGCGGGTGCATAGCCTCACCCCATGCAGATCACTCATCGGCCCCACAGGGCCCGCTATCGCTGTACGAACGTGCCGGCCAGGCCGACGACTGGATGTCCGGTATGACCTCGACGCCGACTCGGGTCCAAGGCACCAACCGCCGTCGCGCCGCGCTGATCGTCCTGTGCTTCGTGCAGTTCATGCTCGTCCTGGACGACACTGTCGTGAGCGTCGCGCTCCCGAGCATCCAGGACGATCTCGGCTTCAGCACCGCCGGTCTGGCCTGGGTCGTCAACGCCTACTTCCTCGCCTTCGGAGGACTGTTGGTGCTGTTCGGCCGCGCGGCCGATCTGCTGGGCCGCCGACGTGTCTTCCTGGCCGGTATCGCACTGTTCGGCGCGGCGAGCCTGGCCTGCGGGCTCGCCCAGGAACCCTGGCAGCTCGTGGCCGGACGGTTCGTCCAGGGTGCGGGCGCGGCCATGGCCAGCCCCGCCGCGCTGGCACTGATCACCCTCCTGTTCCCCGGCCCCGAGGAACGCGCCAAGGCTTTCGGCGTCTGGGGCGGCATCGCGGGCCTGGGCGGCACGCTGGGCCTGGTGATCTCGGGTGCGCTGACCGGTCTCGCATCCTGGCGCTGGATCTTCCTCATCAACCTGCCAGTGGCCCTATTGACCCTCGCACTACTCCCCCGCCTGGTCGCCGAGAGCCGGGCCCACCGCCAGGCACACATCGACGTACCCGGCGCGGTGCTGGGCACAGGTACGCTCATTTCCCTCGTCTATGGCCTGCTCCAGACCGGGGAGTCGGGCTGGGGCCACGCAGCCTCCGTCCTGCCCTTGGCTCTTGCCCTCGTCCTGACGGTCTCGTTCCTTGCGGTCGAGACGCGCACCGCCGAACCCCTTGTGCCGTTGGACTTCCTGTCCTCGCGGGTCCGCGCCGTCGCCAACGGTACGGCGCTGCTGTTTTCAGCCGCCTTCTACGCGATGGCCTTCCTTCTGATGCTGCACCTGCAGACCGTTCTGGACTACGGTCCGCTCACAGCCGGTGTCGCCTACCTGCCCTACGGAGCCGGCATCTTCGTGGGCATGTGGCTCTCCTCCCGTGCGGTACTCAGGCTCGGGGTACGCCTGACCCTCGTCACAGGGTTTTTGATCAGTGCTGGCGGACTGCTCCTGCTGTCCGGCGTGGCAGCGGGCGACGGCTACGCATCCGGAGTGCTGCCTGGCATGCTCATCACGAGCCTCGGCTGCGGGCTGAGCCTGCCCGCCCTGACCATTGCCGCACTCACGGGCACCACTGGGGAGGATGCCGGCCTCGGCTCGGCAGTCCTGACCTCCGTTCAACAAGTCGGCGGCGCAGTGGGGTTGGCGGCTCTGGTCACTCTGGCGGCGCGCCACAGCGACAACCTGGCCGACTCAGCCACCCCGCAGCATGCGGCGACGGAAGGCTTCTCGTTAGCGCTCACCGTCACAGCCGCCCTCCTTGTTCTCGGCGCCGGCCTCGCGGCCACTCTGCTCGGTCAGAATCAGCAAGCGGGTCACACGGTCGACACTCGCGAAACTTCAGCAGATCAGGGATAGCGGTCGTGCTTGCCCAATCCGGTGTTCACAGGTCGCTGACGGAAGCGGCACCTGACAGGCATCAGGAGACGGTTCGCAGAGGTCCGCGATCAGACCGATGGAGTCGGCGAACAACTTGAAGCCATAACGGGCGTTCGCTGGCAGCTCACGCCCGTCCCGCGACTCCGTGTCAGCCTAGGTGGAGACCTCGAACATCAGTGCAGACTCTTCGTATCCGCACAGATCGCGTGGTCGGCCGACACCTGCGCACCGACGACACGAGATCACCGGGCGCCGGCGAGCGCTCGCGCCACCCCTGGCTCCTTCGGCCCGAGGAACTGGGGGTCCGGCTTGAAGACCGCGTCCAAGACCGCCTTGTTGGCTGCGAACATCTCGCGTGTGGCGCTGTAGTACCAGATCGTGTCGTGGTGGTCGGCCGCGCTGACGCCGTACGCGTCGACGCCCGCCTCCCGGCAGAGGGCGACCGCCCTGCGGATATGGAACCCTTGGCTGACCAGGATGGCGCGGTCAACGCCGAAGATCTTCTTGGCCCGCACGCATGAATCCCAGGTGTCGAAGCCGGCGTAGTCGCTGACGATGCGAGCGTCGGGGACGCCGCGATGGGTGAGGTAGCGGCGCATGGCGTACGGCTCGTTGTAGTGCTCACTGCCGTTGTCGCCAGTGACCAGAACCACCTCAACACGACCCTCGCGGTACAGTGCCGCCGCCGCGTCTAGGCGGCTGGCTAGAAAGATCGACGGTTCGCCGTTCTCAAACAGTCCTGCACCGAAGACCACAGCCACACCGGTGCTCGGGGCCTCGCCCGTCGTCCGCAGCCGCCCGTCCGCCGCTGTGAACACCCACATCGCGGGCAGCAGCGCCAGCATGCATAGGAGCATCATCGCCTGCACGGACCGCCGCTGCCCCGCGCGGGTGCGCGGCAGACAGGACCTGATGATGGCGCTTGCGTGTGGGCGCGGCAGGCGCATGACAGTGATTCTCCCCGTTCGTGGGCAGCCGTGCTCGGCTGCGGCCTGTGCTCGGCGTCAGTCATGCTGGACAGCAACTGAACCTCCCCAAAACCATCCAGTAGAAGGGCGTCGTGGAGGGCTCCGGGCGCTGCAGGTCCTTCGATGTCCTGCAGGAAGCTCCGCCGCTCTACGTCCCGCCACCCTGCAGAAACAGCGCAGGCCGAGAGGCCCTCGGTCGCACTGTGTGGGTAGTCGGCAACGGTCGTCGTGCGGCTGCCGCACGCTAGATCACCATACACAAGAAACTACGTAGTAAATTAGTATCCGGCGGGAACGTGGCGTGGCCGTCGCTGTGGTGCGCGTCCGCCTCGCCGCGACCGATCGAACTGCCGTCTACCATGGCCTAACGTACATCGACAGCGGAAAGGGCGGGCTCATGCGACGGCTGGGGGAGCTCGAGGCGGAGATCATGGACTGCCTCTGGCGATGGAATCGACCCGCGACGGTGCGTGAAGTCGTCGATGACATCAATGAACGCCGCCCTGTCGCCTACACCACGGTGATGACCGTCGCCACCATTCTCTTCAACAAGGGCTGGCTGCTCCGTGGCAAGCAGGGCCGGGCCTGGCTCTACACGCCGGTTCGCAGCCGGGAGGCGTACTCGGCAGCCCTCATGGAGGACGCTCTGGGTGCGAGCGAGGATCGCCCGGTCGCCTTGGCCCACTTCGTGGAGCGGATGTCCGAAGAAGAGGTCGCCGCTTTGCGGAGGGCGCTGCGGACCAATGGACGGCAGACCAGGGCGTGAACGCCGCCCCCGCGCTCATCGGCTATGCGGCGGCCATCGGCTGTGTCGCCCCGCAGGCGATGCTCCGCAGCAGCTGGCCCCACCGGGCCCCCGCGCTTGCCGCATCCGTCTGGCACGCACTCGCCGTGTCCTTCGCAATCTCAGCCGCTCTGGCCGCCTACCAACTCGTATCCCCCACCGAACACCTTCACGCAGGACTGGTGGTGATACTGCATTCCTGCGGGGTTGTTCTCAGCATGGGCACCGGGGACCCCAACACCGCAGACCTGATGGCCATCGCCCTTCCTGTCGCTGTGCTTCTGGCCCTGATTCTTAGCTTCGCATTCCATGTCGCCCGGGGCCGCCGGGCGCGCTCCCGCCACCGCAGCGTCCTGGACATGGTGGGGCGCCACTGTGGGCAGCTGCATGCCACCGTGATCGAGCACGCCTCCCCTGCCGCATACTGCCTGCCTGGGCGTCGTGCGCGCATCGTCGTCAGCGAGGGTGCTGTACAGCTGCTTTCCGCGGCCCAGCTCGATGCCGTACTGGAACATGAGCGAGCCCACATTGTCGGCCGTCATCACTTGGTGTTCGCTGCCGCAGAGGCATTCGCCTCCGTCTTCGGAAGGGTGCCACTGGCCCGGCATGTCAAGGAGCAGACGGCGATCCTACTGGAGATGATCGCGGACGACCGGGCGCTGCGCCGCCACTCTCACGATGTGCTCGCTTCCGCAATGTACGAAATGGCCGCGGCTCATGCGCCGAAGGGCGCCTTCGCCGCAGGCGGGCACAGTGTATCGGTGCGCATACAGCGTCTCCTCGGACCCCGCCGGGAAGCACATCCGGCACTCTGGGGGTGCGTCGCTGCCGCTGCCGTAGCAGTGCCACTACTTCCTCTGCTGATGGCTTTCTGCTCTCCCGGTCACGCGTGAACAGAGCGGCCCCGTTCACCGCTCCGCTTCACCACTGTTTCGTGGGCCGCGGCGCATCCGACATGGGCGCGGCCTTCTTGCTGCGGCGGCTCACATCTCGCTCCGGGCCGGTGCGGCGGCGCGGTTCCAGGCGGCGTCGCGCAGCAGGCGCAGGCCGTTGAGGCCGACGATGACGGTGGAGCCCTCGTGTCCCAGGACACCGAGCGGCAGCGGCAGGTGGCCGACCAGGTCCCAGATGACCAGGCCGGAGATGAACACCCCGGCGATGACCAGGTTCTGGACCACCAGTCGGCGGGCCGCCCGGGACAGGCTCACGACGGTGGGGACGGTGCCGAGTTCGTCGCGGACGATGACCGCGTCCGCTGTCTCCAGGGCGAGGTCGGATCCGGCGCGGCCCATGGCGATGCCGGTGTGGGCGGCGGCCAGTGCGGGAGCGTCGTTGACACCATCACCGATGACCAGCACCTTGCGCCCAGCCGCCTCCAACCCCTGAACAGCGGTGACCTTGTCCTGGGGCAGGAGACCGGCGCGGACGTCGGTGATGCCGACCTCTTCGGCAAGGCGGGCGGCGGCGCGCGCGTTGTCGCCGGTCAACAGCAACGGCGTACTGCCGGTCAGTGCGGTCAGGGAGGCGATGGTGGCGGCGGCGTCCGGACGCAGCCGGTCAGCGATACCCAGCACACCGACAGGGGCACCGTCACGCTGGACGAGAACAGCGGTGCGGCCCTCGTCCTCCAGCCCGGCCACGATCGAAATGACGCAAGCCGAGGCCGCCTCGCCCGCGCCGTCCAGGAGGCGGTCGGGAGCGCCGACCGCGATCGTGCGGCCGTCGACGGTGGCGGTGACCCCGATGCCAGGGGTGGAGGAGAAGTCCTGCGTGTCCGGGATGTTGAGGCCGCGGGTACGGGCGGCCTCGACGACGGCGCGGGCCAGCGGGTGTTCGCTGGATTTTTCAACGGCCGCCGCCAGCGCCAGCAGGGCGTTCTCGCTCAGGTCGGTGCCGGCCAGGGGGCGGATGTCGGTGACGCGCGGGGTGCCCTCCGTGAGGGTGCCGGTCTTGTCCAGGGCGATCGCATCGACCTGTCCCAAGCGCTCCATCACCACGGCGGATTTGACGAGCACGCCGTGGCGTCCGGCGTTGGCGATAGCCGACAGCAGCGGCGGCATGGTGGCCAGCACCACCGCGCACGGCGAGGCGACGATCATGAACGTCATCGCCCGTAGCAGTGAACTGGTCAGGTCCGCGCCGAAGCCCAGCGGGATCCCGAAGACGGCCAGGGTGGCGAAGACCATGCCGAGGCTGTAGCGCTGCTCGACCTTCTCGATGAACAACTGGGTGGGGGCCTTGGTCTCCGATGCCTCCTCGACCATCGCGACGATCCGGGCGATCACGGAGTCGGAAGCGTTCCGCTCCACCTTGACGCGCAGGGCACCAGTGCCATTCAACGTGCCGGCGAAGACCTCGTCCCCGGTCTCCTTCGCCACCGGCAGGGGCTCGCCGGTGATGGTGGCCTGGTCCACCTCACTCGCCCCGTCCAGGACGCGGCCGTCCGCCCCGACCCGCTCGCCGGGGCGAATGAGGATGGTGTCCCCAACGCTGAGCTCCGCCGTGTCAACCGTTTCCTCGCTCCCGTCGTCGGCCACGCGGGCCGCGGTGGTGGGCGCGAGGTCGAGCAAGCCGCGGACCGCGTCCTGGGTGCGCGCGGTGGCCAGCGCCTCCAGCGCGCCCGAGGTCGCGAAGATGACGATCAGCAGCGCACCGTCCATCACCTGCCCGATCGACGCCGCACCGATCGCGGCCACGATCATCAGCAGATCGACGTCCAGGGTCTTCTCCCGCAGCGCCGCAAGGCCCGCCCAGGCGGGCTCCCAGCCACCGGTCACATATGCCGCCGCGTACAGCGGCCCCCACGTCCACGCGGGGGCGCCGACCAGCTGGAGGGGCATTGCGATGAGGAACAACACCAGCGCGGCCAAGGCCCAGCGGGCCTCGGCCAGGGCGAGCACGCGCGTCCGGCGGCGCGGCACCGGCGGAGCGGCCGGAGACGTCCGTTCAGGGCGCTGGGTGAGTGCAGAAGGCATAGCGAAAGGCCCCTCACGGGTGC
The DNA here is from genome assembly GCA_014649555.1 of Streptomyces globisporus. GTDB lineage: Bacteria > Actinomycetota > Actinomycetes > Streptomycetales > Streptomycetaceae > Streptomyces > Streptomyces globisporus. The sequence continues at coordinate 354,472 of BMTG01000003.1, forward strand.
AGTGGTGGCGAGCACCTCCACCGTACAGGAACATCTGAACAGGTCTTCACGTGTAATGAGTAGGATGGGCGGCATGGGTCATGGAGCTGATGCCAGGCACACCGCCACCACCCGCGAGCGCCTGGACGCCGTGGGGACCGCGGACGTTGCTGCCACCCTTCAGGCCCTGGCGACCCCGTCGCGGCTGCGCATCCTGGCCCGCCTCCAGGAGGGGCCGTGCGCGGTCGGTGACCTCGCCGATGAGGTGGGCATGGAAGCCTCCGCCTGCTCCCACCAGCTGCGCCTGTTGCGCAACCTGGGCCTGGTCACCGGTGAACGCAACGGCCGCTCCATCGTCTACGCCCTGTACGACCACCACGTCGCCGAACTCCTCGACCAAGCCCTCTTCCACGTCGAGCACCTTCGCCTCGGCCTGCGGGACACTCCCGCCGACGAGCCGGTGAACGCCGCACTCTGACCCGCCTGGCCACGGCTTGGTAAGGGGGGTGCGACCGGCTTGCGACACGGGCAGCGCCGCATCGCCCCCGCAGTGCCCAACCGCCCCGACACACCCTCGCCCCCATTGCTCGTCCCAGCGACCAGCCGGCCGGGCTGCGGTTCGTGGGCGGCTGCTCGTAGGATGGGCGCATGACCGGCAGCACAGGATTCAGCCGCCGCCCCGCCGGGCGGCTGTTCGTGCTGCTCGTGATGGCTGTGCTGGCCGGCCTGCTCGGCATGCACGCTCTGAGCCCCGGAGGGGCGCCGACAGGGCGATCGGATGCCGCGCACGAGATGGCGATGGCCCAGGGGGCCGACGCACCGCACCTGAGCGGTGGGTGCTCCCACACAGACGGCGGCGCTGACCATCTCGACCATGCGGACGGAACATGCGCGGCGGCCGGGATCGGCTTCGCGTACGCGCCGCCGACACTGACCAGCGCCCTGATGGACACGCTTGCCGCTTGTGATCCGGCGGTGAGCATGGTGGGTCCCGCCGAAGGCTGCCGAGCGCCTCCCGACCTGTCTGAGCTGCAACTCCTGCGGATATAGAGCGGCCTGCACGGCACTCCCATGCCCCGGATGTTCCCGGGACCGGTGCCGCGCCTTCGTACGCCTTCATCCGAGATCACTCGCGCGCCGCCGCGCAGTAGCGGCGTCCACAAGGAGTTGCACCATGACCAGCAAGCGATCCCTCGTCCGCCGTACCGCCGCCGTGGCCGCCTCTGCAGCAGCCGCCCTCGTCCTCGCCGCCTGCGGTGGGAACGGTGACAGCTCGGCCGGACACGACGGGCACAGCAAGGAGTCCCCGTCCGCCCCGGCGTCGGCCACACAGGGTCAGCAGAACGCGGCCGACGTCGCCTTCGCCAAGGGCATGATCCCGCACCACCGCCAGGCGGTCGAGATGGCCGACCTCGCACCGTCCCGTGCCGGATCGGCTGAGGTGAAGACGCTCGCCGAGCAGATCAAGAAGGCCCAGGATCCTGAGATCAAGACGCTGTCCGGCTGGCTGACTTCGTGGGGCGAGGAGGTACCCGCGAAGGGCGCCATGGATCACTCCGAGCACGGCATGAGCGGCATGATGACGGCCGAGGAGATGGACAGGCTCAAGGGCTCCTCGGGCAAGGCGTTCGACACTGCCTTCATGGAGATGATGATCAAGCACCACGAAGGTGCCGTGTCGATGGCCGAGACCGAGAAGGCCGACGGTTCCTACGAGCCGGCCAAGAAGATGGCCGACGCGATCATCACGTCCCAGACAGCCGAGATCACCCAGATGAACGAGCTGCTCGGCAGGAACTGACCGCACCGCGACAGGGGCGGGCACCCACCAGCGCCCGCCCCTCCCCGGCAGCCCCATTCGCTGCCGACTTCCTCTTAACAGCTTGGACCGCACGTGATCGCCTCTGTCCGCATGCCCCGGCGCGGCGGGCGCGCCTCCGTGCTTCTGGCGGCAGCCGCCGTGCTCCTCGCCGCCTGCACCAGTCCCGAAACGGACGCCGACACCCCGGCTCCTTCCTGGCCAGCGGCCACCCCTCCCCGACCGACCCGGATGCCCGCTCACCCCACCTGCGCCTGATCCGCAGCACCGATGCCGGCCGCACCTGGAAGACACTCTCCGCCGAAAATGAGGCAGACTTCCACGCCCTGCAACAGGCCGGCGCAGCCCTCTACGGATTCGACAGCCAGAGCGGTCGACTGTGGGCCAGCGCCGACAACGGCCGCAGCTGGAACAAGCGCGCCAAGCAACCGCTTCTCGACCTCGCCGCCCACCGGAAAAGCCCCGAGACGGTGTGGGCCGCTGCAGGGAAGGGCCTTGAGCGCAGCACCGACGGCGGGCGCACCTTCAGCTCCGTTCCCGCCGCCTCCGACCTCGTAGCCGTCGACGCAACCGGGCCCGGCATGCTCGTCGCCCTCGTAGCGGTCGGCCGGGTGCTCAGTAGCGAAGGCGGCCGCATCTGGACCGAACACGGCCGCCTTCCTGGCGGCGGTGTTCCCACCGTGCTGACCGCAGTGACCGCGCTGCGGCTGCTGGCTGCCGACAGCGCCGACACCATCTATCAGTCCATCGACGCCGGGCGCACTGGAAGGCCCTCCACCAGTCGGCACAGATGACAGACAAGCACTAGGGACATACCCCCAGGGGGTCTGCGGTTGAGATGTGAGGCCCGGCGAGCGGACCACACTGGACGGGAATGGGGATGAAGGTCATAGACGACAACATGCACCACACCGGCACCGCACACGACCCGGCCACCCACGAGGGCCACCACGCGCACGCCTATCAGCACGGAGAGCATGCGCGCAAGGCGCGTCCTGGCCGATGGCGGCGAAGGCCACCCTGCACTGCCTGACCGGCTGCGCCATCGGCGAGATCCTCGGCATGGTCATCGGCACCGCGCTGCTGTGGGGCAACGTGGAGACCATGGTCCTGGCCATCTCGCTGGCGTTCCTCTTCGGCTACTTCTTCACGCTGTTCGCGGTCCGCCGGGCGGGCCTGGACTTCAAGAGCGCGGTCAAGGTGGCACTGGCTGCCGACAGCGTCTCGATCGCCGTGATGGAGCTGGTCGACAACGGCATCATCGCTGTGACCCCCGGCGCGATGGAGGCCCACCTGTCGGACGGTCTGTTCTGGTCGGCGCTCCTGGGCGGATTCGCCGTCGCATTCCTGATCACGACGCCGATGAACAAGTGGATGATCGGGCGCGGCAAGGGCCACGCCGTCGTCCACGCCTACCACTGACCTTCACGCGCAACACGCCCGGTGCGCCGCGCGCCCTCGCGCTGATCGGAGTTAGCTGGAGGTATGCCGGGGGCTCGCGAGGACGCCCCCACCACCCCCGCACCGGAGCCGACCCCGGGGACGGGACCCGCCAACGTGCGCGGAGTGGAGCGCAGCCAGCCCTTCCTGCTCCTCGCCGCCACCTTCACCCTGTCAGGCTTCGCGATGTACGCCGTCCTCATCTCCCTGGTCCCCCTCCTCCTGGAACGCGGATACACCACCACCCAGGCCGCCTGGGCCCTCGGCATCGGCGGCGCCGGACAGACCCTCGGCCGCACCCTCTACGCCACCCTCGCCCGCCGCAACAGCCCGCACCACGACCCTCATCGCACTCGGCGCCATCACCACCGCAGCCTTCGCCGCAGTCCCCGGCCCCTACGCCCTGATCATCGCCGTGTCCATCAAAGCCGGCATGGTCCGCGGCAACCTCACCCTCCTCCAAGCCACCGCCATCACCGACCGCTGGGGCACCATCCACTGCGGCCGCCTCTCCGGACTCCTCACCGCACCCGCCCACACAGCAACAGCCCGCGCCCTTCGCCGGCGCAGCGTTGGCCGTGCCGCTCGGCGGCTACGAACCGCTGTTCCTCCTTCTGGCCGCCGTCTCCGTGACCGCCGCGCTCATCGCACCGTGGACAGCGACCCACGCCGTACGCCAGGGCAAGAACTGACCGCCCCGGCTGAGCAGCTGATTTGTGGTCATGAGCCCACTTGCATGGCTCTGCTAGCCCACATAGGCACTCGTCCGATTCATCTCGCGTTGAGGTTGAACGGCAGGAGTCGAGCCATTCGTCGCTGTCGGCTCACTTCGCCTTGACCACCGTCCCCGCCTCGCCGCGGACAACGGACAAACCCGAACCCTGTCCATAACTTTGAGGTCCACGGCCAGCCCACCGCGCAGCGCCCCGGGGTGGTCTCGCGGGCCCGGGCAAGCATGGGCTCCACCGGCAGGCGGAGGCAATCCGGGCTCATCCTTCGGCTCTACCGCTCCAACCGGGCATGTGCCACCCGAAGGGGCGCGCTTCCCGCTGGGCGGAACATAACGCGGGATCGCCGGTTAGCCAAACCGGCGATCCTCAGCACCATCGGTAGTCCACCGCCACGTCTTGCCCGTACATCGAAAGGAACCACGACCACAGAGCAGCCACCAAGCAAGCCCGGCAACGGAGCCAGCAGACGATCACGCCGCCGCGTACCTCGCCCGGAACAGGTCCTGCGCCCGCTCCACGGCCCTCGGTGTACGAAGCTGCACCTCCAGATCACCTGTCCCGTGGTGACCAAGCCCGGACACGTCCCTGGTGAAACCCGGAACGGGGTCCACCTCCGTCGGATCGACCTTCAGGTAGACCAGCAGCTTGCTGCGCTGCGGCGGGCAGAGGCAGGCGAAGTTCCGCAGCCGCTGATACGCCCGGTACTGCTTGCGCTCGACACGGTTCACGCCGTCCCAGAGCCCCAGCAATGTCTCGTCGACCGCGCGCGCCAACTCCACCATCGGCGCGCCCACGACGTTGGCTGCCGCCCGGGGGGCTGCCTGCCTGCGCGCCCGGCGGGCCACCTGCATGCCGGCGCTCACGGACACCACGCTCTTGGGGCCGAGCAGGTCGCTACCGAAGAGTCGGTAGCGGACCAGGTCGATCAAGCGCCGGTGCTTGCGCACGGCGTGCACGTCGTACCGCGTGAAGTCGCCAGCGATGCAGATCAGACGCGGTCCGTTCGACAGGACCTGGGACGCGGCCGTCACCCCGAGCCGCTCGCGGACCAGGTACTCAAACTCGGCACGGTGATCCATCAACCATGTCAGATAGAACAGGCCCTGGTTGATGACGCCGGCGTCAGTAGCACGCTTGTACTCGACGATGACCGGCGAGCCGTTCTCGTCCAGCCCGAGCGAGTCGATCCGGCCCCCGTGCAGCAGCCCGGTGCCGTACTCGCTTGCCAGGAACCGGACGCCCAGCAGCGTCTCATGTACGCCTCGTCTCTCCGGGGCTGCGGCATGTGTCAGGCCGTTGGATGGGGCCGACCGCGCGTTGACCGATGTGCCCGGACAATCACCGGTAGAAGCTGCCTCAAGAGGGGCGCATGACCAACGCGTGACCAACAGCGCCCAGGAACAGAAAGAAACACCTGGAAACAGGCCGAGGCAGCCGGAAGCCAGGAACCGGAACCTAGACGGCAAACTTGCAGGTCAGAGGGCCATTTCGATTGCTTTCGGCCGGGGGTGGCGGCCCCCACAGGACTGATGGACGAAGACCGAAGCCAGCTGCCCCCTTTCAGCTCGCCTCCTCGTCTTTCACAAGCACCGGGTTCCCGGCGCACGACACAGCCCATCACCACGCCACCAACAGCCAGCTAGCCGGAGCCAGTGATGGTCCGCCCCCGTACACCGCGACCCGAGGGCCAGCCTGCACACGAGGAACACGGTCGATCATCCTCCCGGGACTGCCGCGCCTTCCACCTCGGCAAGTGCTTCGCTGAGACGACGGCGCACCGGTTTCCCGTACTGGAGGTGCAATCCGAGGATCAGCGCCGGCGGCATCGTCCGGTATCTGAACCACCGGGGATGACGCGGCGGCGCGATTCCCTCGGCGTTATTGCACTGAGAGCAAAGGAGCCCGCGGACAAGGCCGGCCTCATGGCAGTGGTCGACCACTGCGTCAGCGTGAAACGAGTGCCCGCACCCAGCGCAACGGCCCGCTTGCCAGGCAACCAGCAGTTCGACGGGGTTCTCGTCGGGCAACGGCACCGCCCTCGGGTATGGCCAGGAGTGGCAGGCAGGTGGCTGGGCGGCCCAAAACCTACGTTCGATCTGCTGCTCTACCGTCAAATGGACACACCCGCTGGAGACATCGCGGAGATACGCGTGCGGGTAGTCCATGGTGTCTTGCCATTCCTCATCGTTGAGGTGGCGGGCACATCCGCCAAGTCCGGGCAGCGGCCACGACTGGCACTGCCGGACCCCGTCGCTCAAGGGCCTGCCGCACCGGGCCGCGTCAGGGTGCAGCCCAGTTGCTCGCCGCTCTTGTCGGATCCGTGCGACCAGAGCGAGATGGCGGGCTCGCTCTGGTGTCATCTTCGGCTCGCGAGGGGGCGGGACCGTAATACGTGAACTCATGCGGGCGACTCCTGGAGCGGCGGCAACTGGCGCGCACCCATCTCACCACTCGCCACTGACATCGGGTCCGCGGTCGCTCACAGAGCGTGGAGTAGGAGCCGCGGCCGTCGGCAACCGCCCCTCCCTTGCAGCTCCCCTACTCGCTCCACTCCAGTCTGCCGCCAACCTCCGCGTCTCAGGCCCCTGTTAGCTTGCCAGCGTGTTTGACGACATAGCCCCTGATCAGTGGTGTCCCCTGTGTGAAGACTGGGTCTGCTCCCTGGTACGCGGGCGGGCATGCCGCAAGTGCCGACAACTGCAACGCCGGATGTGGCGGTATGGCCTGACGATCGCCCGATACAACGCCATCCTGCGGTCACAGGACTTCGTGTGTGCACTGTGCGGCGACAACGAAGAAGAAGACTTCGGAATTCCGCACGCGAAGACGTCCCACTGGCACATCGATCACGACCACGCATGCTGCGGGCCTGGCTCGTCTTGCGGCAAATGCGTGCGAGGGCTGCTATGCCGTAAGTGCAACATGGAGTATCTACCGGCCTACGAGCGTCTCCCGATGCACATGCGCGACAGCCCGCTGTTCAACACCTACCTCGCCGCTCCGCCAGCCCAGCAGTCAGAGGCTCAGGTGATCAAGGGTCGGGACAACATGTACCTGCCGACCTCGCACGCCTTCCTCACGGACAGGAAATTCGCCGACGGTCTCGATCGTGCGGGCGGATAGAAGATCAGGTGCTGACAGCAGGATGGTGAGTGCGAAGGCGAGAACAGGTCGCCCTTCCAGGTGATAGGAGCCCGGAGTCTGGCCGGGGCACCGCCAAGAGGCTCCCGCTTGATCTACGATGCAACTGCGGCTTGACCACCGCTCCCCGGAGGCGATTCGGCCCTGGTCCTCCACGCTCGGGTGAACCGGTCAGCAGACGAATCTCCGCGCATCCCACCGGATCTCGCTTCCGTACGTCCTGGGCCGAGACGTGCAGGAGACCCATGAGCGCACTACACCAGGACCTGTCCCTGCTCCGGCGCCTCTACACAGGCGAGAGCGTCCAACAGGCCCGCCGGGCAATCGATGGACTGCAGGGGGACGAATCACCGATTCCAGAAGCCGCCTCGCCAGCTCAACAGCACCTTGAGGCCCGCGTACTCCTCGCGCTCCTGGAGTGCCGCGACATCTACACCCGCTTTCCCCTGGGGATCACCGTGGTTCACCCCGAACCCCACGGCATCGCCCTCGCTGTTGAGAGCAAGGAGCGGGCATCGGAGATTCTTTTCCACCTGCTGCCGTCATGCGCCTCAGACGAAGAGGTGCAGGGTGTGCCCGGCCTACGTATCACTCGCCGGTATCGGACTGCGATCGAACTGCAGGTACTTGGAGAGCCCGCCCGGCTGCGGCTGTTCGGGCTACCAGCCAGACTCTGGCGCAGTGCCGAGGCGAGCACCCTGGACAAATGGATCGACCCCGACAGCATGCAGTTGTGTTGGCGTTCCTCGCCACGGTCCTGGACTCAGGTGGAGCGGGAGCACCACGCTCAATGGGAAGACGACAACGACCGCTACGCCCAGGTCACACAGCGTGGGGCCTGGTTGAGTAGCGGACTGCTCCGCCGCGCAGCCCTCCTGCACACCGTCGCCAACACCTTCCTGATTGACGGGTTCCGAGGCGCCGCCTTCGACGTGGTGCGGCTGGTGCTGCGCTCGTCACATGTGCACGAGCAGGGACCAGGGCCGCACAACTTCATCGCCGCCCTGGTGGACCCGGTGTGCGGTCTGCCTCTCGTCCTCAAGAGGTTCCGCGGTGACACGGACGAAAGCTACGGCCGCGACCAGCAGTTCGTCCTCGGGGACGTCGGCAACACGGCCGTGCTTGACTTCCGGGCCGCGATCGAGCGTCCTCCCAGCCGCCTTACACCCGAACTCTGGCAGGCTATTCTCCGTCGCGTCCCCCAGACGGGATTCACGAGCAGCCTGTCCCCGGGCGTAATCGCGCGGCTGTGCGGCTTGGGCGCGCCATAGAGAACGCGCAGCCACCCAGTTGCCGCACAGGCTCCATGGAACCCAAGCCGTGATCAGCAGTAGCCCGACCGCGTGAACCTTCCAGCGTGTCCGTTCCAAAGACACGGCCCGATGCATGCCATTGCTGATCTGTCGCGTCGGCTTGTGCCGGATGAACTGTGGGAGCTGACCGCTCCGTTGTTGTCGAGGTTCACGTTTCGTTTGCAGGGTGGTGGTACGGCGCCGGTGGACGAGCGGGCGGTGTTCACGGCCGTGGTGTACGTGTTGACGAGCGGGTGTGCGTGGCCGTTTCTGCTGGATTCGTTCGGTGTTTCGCCGGCCACCGCGCATCGCCGGTTCGCCGTGTGGACCGAGGCCGGGTTGTGGCGCAGGCTGCACCGGGCGGTGCTGGACGAACTCGGTGCCAGGGGTGAGCTGAACTGGTCGTCCGCGATCGTCGATGCCGCGTCGGTACGGGCGAAAAGGGGGCTCGCTGACCGGGCCCAATCCGGTCGATCGAGGCAAGAAGGGCAGCAAACTGCATGTGCTTTCCGAGGCCAGGGGCCTGCCGTTGGTCGTCGCGAACCTGCACGACAGCCAGGCGTTCAAGCCGCTGGTCCTCGGGATACCTGCCGTCCGCTCCCGGCGCGGACCCCGCCGGAGACGACTGGTGAAGATCCGCGCGGACAAGGCGTGCTACTCCGCAGAGCACCTCCGCTGGCTCCGTCACCGCAACCTCGTCTCCCGGATCGCCCGCCCCGGCATCGAGTCCGGCGAGCGCCTCGGCCGGCACCGCTGGAAGATCGAGCGGTCGATCGCCTGGCTCTTGGGCTACCGCCCCCTCATCGTCCGGTACGAACGAAAAGGCAACCACTTCCTCGCGTTCCTCGGTCTTGCCGCAGCCCTCACCTGCTACAAGAGACTCACAAAACTCTCCACGTGAGACATCCTCTTAGTCCTGGGCATCTCGGAGGTGCCTGCTCACCCGTCAGCGCGAGCCGAGCGCCATCATCCTTTCGAGTGGAAGGGCTGGAATTAGGCGCCTGGCGCCTTGCGGAGAAGCGGGTGGGTCCGGTTTGCTGTGGTTCCCTGGCTGTTTCGAGGCGGCCAGCTCCGGATGCTGCGAACCGACCCTGGTATCGACGGACAACACCTCCTCCCACTAGTTCACGCAAGCCGTTCGATTCTGATCTCACGCGCCTTCTGCCGGGTCGGGGCAGGAAAAGGGAGAGCGTGATGCTCATCGAGCACTACATCGTCGACGTCCGTCGTCAGTTCACCGGCGAGAGCCTGACGGGAGCACGACGGCGACTGCACGGACTCCGGGACTGGTCCAAGCCCCTGCCGGCAGCCCACAGCGGAGACCAGGCACGGCTGGAGGGCCACCTGCTCCAAGCTCTCGGCACGGGCCGAGGGCGTAACCCGCTCGGCGTCACAGAAGTCGTCCCCGGCACCGACCACCTGGTGCTGCGCCTGGAGTCCGTGGACACGTTCGCCCCGTTGCTGCGCCTGATGCCCTACCGAGACCGCCGCCGATCACGGCACGGGCTCCTCGACCTTCGCGTCTCAGCCTCACGCCGGGGCATCGAACTGGTTCTGGGCAGGTCCGGTTCCGGGCGCGCTCTGATCGTCGGCCCCCAGGGATGCGATCTCACCACCGCCGTGGACGATCACCGGCAGGCGATCGAGAGTATGCAGTACTTGCAGTTGTGGACCAAAGACACGCCACACGACCCGATGCCACGCCCCATGACCAGCCGCCGTCCCCGGCCGAAGGCACGGCCCATGGATCCCTATGCCGTGCGAGCCGAACTGGCCAGCGCGCTACTGCGGCGCCTGCATCTGTGGAATTCCCTCGTCGCAGGCAGCAGCGTGACGTTCACCAGTCAGCCCCTCGACTCCGGTCTGCTCTGGACAGTTGAGCGTTGCGTACCACACCACCGGCCCCTGCACGACGACATCGCAACCGCCCTCGCCGACCCGGTGGCCGGACCAGGACTTCCCCTCGACGCAACCGATCACCCCTGCGACCAAGAGCAATGCGTCCAAAGCTTCGACTCCGGCCGGCTCACCGTACGGACCATCCGTGGCGAGAACGACCGCCCTGCACGGCCTGCGAGCCGCGCTCGCGCCCATGTCCGCTCAACGTTCCTCCGAGAAGCAAAGCAATCGCCGATTGCCGACGACCAGACGCGCGCCGGGCACGTCCTCCAGCTCATCGCCCCTTGGGGAGAAGGACATGCTGGTGCTGCTGATCAGCTCGCCGCCGCCTGGGCCCGGGAGGGCCTTCACACGCTGATCTTGAGCACGGGCAGCAGCCGGGAAACCCGCAACACCGCGGTGTCGTGGCGGCGAGCGAGACTGACGGGTGGACGCGGCGCGATGTTCAAGGCGTACTCCAACCTCATCCATCATGATCTCGAAGCCGATATCGCCCGGGCGCGCGGGGTCTTCGACCACATCATCCTGGTGAAGCGCAACTGGACAGACACCCCCTTGCTCGGCTTCTCTCCGCTGGCCGACGACCACCTCATCGTCGCCGGCGGGCAGTTCCCCAAAACGACCAGGACCACCACGGTGCGGGCCGGAGAACTGCGGCGCCGATCGCTTCCCTTGACTCCCACGGAATCTGCCGTGGCCTGGCTACACCATCGCCTGGGAAGGGTTCCGTTCTCCGACGTGCCTATGACCGGACTGCTCCTCTGGTGCGAACGTGATGAGTCCTGCACGGACGGCTTCGACACTGAGGTCGACGCCGAACTGGCCCGCCACGGAATGCCCGTCCTGGGCCGACTGCCACAGACTCCACGCTTCAGCCCGGACCGGACCGTTCTGGACCATGTTCCCGACGAGCAGCGAAAGTTCGTGATCCAGCAGGCGAACCAGGTCCGCCAATGCCTCGGTCCGGCACACGCGAACGCAACCGCATTCCGTACCGCCCTGCGGGAGTACGCCGACCTCTGAGTTGGCTGTTCAACCCGCACCCCGAATCCCGCAGGCACCCCGAACCACTCTCGGTCAGCGCGCTGTTTCCCCCTGTGCCACGCACAGTAACGGCCGTCAGGTACGCGGTGCGGAATGGCAGCCGGAGCGCTCGCCGCCGTCTGAAGCGGCCCAGGCCCGAGGGTGCGACGGCGGGACGCACGAGCACTGCGCCGGCGATGGTCGCGGCGGGAGGTCTCAGGCGCTGTCGTCGGCGCGGGGGGTGAGGAGGGTGACCACGTCGGCATCGCCATGGACCCGCTGGGCGTAGTCGATACTGCGGGTCTGGTCTGAGGCGTAGTTGAGGCGTTCCTGCTGCTTGCGCAGCCGCTCCTCGCAAGCGTCGATGACGGCACCCCAGGTGATGATGCGGATCGTCACCCGCTCGTCCTTCTTCACATATCCGTCCGGGTGCTGCCACTGCACCTCCTCGCTGATGGAGTTGCCGACCAGCCAGAACTCCCATCGGGTCTGCTCGTCGTGGCGGTAGCGTTCATCGGTGAGCACGGCGAAGGCGTAGCTGTTGATCTGGGCGACCTCCGCCTCCGAGAGCACGGTGCGGGGCCGCTTCAGCTCGACGACGAGGTGCTGCCTGGTCTTGCCGGCGCCCGAGACGGCGGACAGCAGGAGGTCGAGCCGGCCGCTGGTGCCGTGGTGGAGCTGGACCCGCTGCTGAGGCACCGTCCTGCCCTCCAGGCGCGGTACGTGTCGGTTCAGCGCGTTGGTCAGCCCGATCTCAGAGACGGAACGGGTGTACTCGTCTTCGAAGATCCAGAGTTCCTTCTCCAGCATGCGGTGCAGTTGGTCTTTCTCCCGCAGCGTGTAGCGGGAGTCGAACTCGAACAGCAGTGTCCGCAGCGTGTTCAGAGCATCGATACGGTCCACCGTTTCAGCGTTCGCGGCGATCAGGTTCGCCAGTGGAGTGCGGTCGACCAGGTCTTCGAGGCGTTCCTTCTGCGGAGCGGACAGCCCGAACAGCTCATCGAGGACCTTCGGCATCGCGGCGGGCTGCCTGCGCAGCGCCTCACGCAGCAGCACCATCTGCGTACGCCGCGCTCCCCTGGGCCCCTTGAGCTGACGGCTCACCAGCCCCGCAACCTCGTTGAACGTCTCGCGCTCCGCCACCTCGACCGGCCCCGCCGGCTCACCGCTGTAGGGGTAGACCCCTTCGTCGATCCACTGCTTCACCAGCTTCCGGGTCAGCTCGCGCTCCTGATCACGGAAGTACGAACGCAGCCGGGTGCGCGCGGCTTTCACGGTCGCGCCGAGCAAGGAGTCCGCGTGCTCGAACTCCCCTTCCAGCAAATCGTGGTCGGTGAGGTTAGCGAACCTGTCCCACAGCACATGGGCAGTGAAGTGGAAGTCAGGCGCCTGGATCTGCGCCAACATCGTGACCCGGTGCACACCGACACCGTCACAGATCAACAGCTCCCGTCGCGGCGGGCGGAGCCTCCATTCCACACCCCGCGGTTGATGTGTGGTGGTGCGGTACTGCGCTCGACCCGGGCGACGTGGTGCAGGGCGAGCCGTTCGAGGAGGAGCTGGACATCGGCCTGGACCACCCGGGGCCGGGGCCGATGCTGCGGATACATGGCCAGACGGCTGGTCAGCTCCTCGCGGACACTGTCCGCCGTCAGCCGCTGCTTGCGCTGCGCCTCACCCGTGACCCGGACGGTGGTCCCCGGTGCCTTCGACGGCACCAGACCGCGCTCATCCACATCGAAGTCGCTGTCCCCGTCCTGGAAGCGGATGACAACCTCCGTACGGCCCTCCACACCGTCCGAGACCGACGTCCACGTCGCCGACGACCCGAGAGCCAGCACCCGGAAACGCCCGTAGCCGTGGCGTCCGTGCAACTGCCGGCCGCTTTCGGTCCCCGGCGCCGTGCGCTTGCCGGATCCGCCCATGCCCTTGAACGCCGACTCCACCGTCGCAGCCGGGATGCCGAGCCCGTTGCCCGCACGACCACGGCCTGAACACCGCCGAACTCGTCCAACTCCAGCTCGACGTGCACTTCCGTGGCGTCAGCGTCCAGGCTGTTCCACACCAACTCCTCGACAGCTCCCAGCGGATCCGTGCGACGAGCGACCTTGGCAATGAAGTCTGGGCGTACTTCAACAGGAATCCGCATAGAGCCAGCATGTCACCCAGGCGCATCCGTCATCTACAGGCAATGCCACGAAGCACGCGCCGGCGCTGCCTCCGGGGCTCCGCACTCAGTACGCACCGCAATTCGTGCTCACCAGCCCACGCTCGGCCCTCACCGCCCAACCCGGCAACGGGGCACCTCCCTGATAGGCCACATCACGATCTACAAGCAGCCTGAAGGCCGACGTGCAGGCGCGGCCAGACGCCGCCGCGGTCCTGTCGCGCAGTCGAAGGAGAAGTTCGTCTGTCACCACTGGTGCCGATGAGTCCGTCCTTGCGCTGCTGCGCCGATACTGCGAGGTCATCGGCGTCCGGCGCGAGGACACGTCGCGTACCACCGGCGAGACAGCCTTCAGCCACGGTCCTGCGCCCTGGTAGGCGAGATCGGCCAGGATGGCAACGCCCTGGCGCTCGCAGATCCCGATGATCCGGTGGGTGCGGGCGACGGTCAGGTCGTCGGTGCGGCCTGGCAGGACGGGCGAGAGCCACAGCAGCCGGCCGCCGGGGTCGGTGACGACCTGCACGTTCACTCCGTGGCGGCGGTGCTTGTAGGAGTAGCCGGCGCGGCCGTCGCCGACCCGGTCGCAGTCGGCGAAGGTGCCGTCGAGCAGGACGAAGTCGGGTTCGTGCTCGCGCAGCGTCTTCAGCAGACCCGGTGCACGTGCGGCGAGCAGGTCGACGACCGCGCTGGTGTAGGCGTGGGCCGTGGACTCGCTGATCCCGAACCCAGCAGCGATCTTCGCAAGAGTGGTGTGTTCGCGCAGGTACACCAGTGCCACCATCGCGCACTGGGACGGACGGAGCTTGCAGCGGCGGTCGCCCTCACGGGTGATGATCAGCATGGTGACCCATTTCACGAGTGCATGCGGCAGGTCGAGTGCGGCAGGATGGACGACCAACGAGGCCCCCGAGCAACGTGATTGAGACGTCAGACATCTCGATCAACAGCCCGGGGGCCTCGCTCGTTGCGCTTCACGGCCCATCACCCGATCGGTGGCCAACTCGAAGAAGCTCACTATTTGCCGGGGAAAAAGGAGCCCAGCAACAGCTCTAGGACGATCAAGCCGACACCCGCGACTCCACCAGCAGCCGCGTTCCGATAGATGATCGCCACCACCACCACCGCGGCAGCAATCGCGGCCGGCTCGGGCATCCCCTGCCGTGCTGCCGCTACGGCGATCGCCGCGACCAGAACGACCGTGAGAGACAAGCGCACGGCATCACCCATCCGATGCGGCTCTCCGAGGTCCCGTTCATCCAGGAGCGCGCCGAGCCGCCCCGTGGCGTACCGTTCGCTGATCGTCAACGCCATGCGCGCAAGGTCGTGCGCTGCCTTCTGCGGGTCCTTGTCCAATTCGGCCTCAGCGGCACGCAACGCCCCTACAACCTGGGCCGCGTGGCTTTTCAACGGTCCGTTACGCCGCGACAGGAAGGGGACAGACCCCCGTGACATCCGAGCGCCTCGTACGCGCATAACTGGAAGTCGAAGGGACAGCGCTCGGAGGTGAGCATCACGACTTCCGGAAGAGCAGCGCACTATGTCCGCGCACTGCCCGATCAAGTGCGTCCAGACGGTCACACGCTCGAAGGTGTAGCCACCTGCGCCGCACATCCGGGCGACAGAAGCCAGAAGTGACCACAAAGGATATGCCAGCAGCAGCAAGGCAATGGCACCGGCGCCAACGTCACCAACGAGCCAAACAGACAGAGCCTTCGCGTCGCTGTAGTACGGAAACCGCTCGGCATGTTCGTCTGCTTGCTTCACGTAGATCGACAGCCCCTCGCCGATGACGCGAAGGCAGATGTAGGTGAACAGGCCATACAACACCCACGTTCGTACCCGACGTTGGTGATAGCGCCGCAGGGCCACCCGAACCGGACCCGGCACAGGACCAATTCCAAGTACTTCTGCGTCTTCACGCAGCTTCCGTATCGCCTCATCCGCCTGCCGCCTATAGCGCGCAGCCAGAGGAGCCCCCCTCCGTCTCATCACCAACCGATCATCCCATCTGGCGAACAGTAGCTTCGACCGTTCTCAACACCCCCGTTCGAGCGCCAGTTGGGGAGAAGTGAGCCAACAGCAGCCATGGCGAGGCAGGCGTGATGCTCGAAGCCTCAACCTATCGGGATAGGGGCCTCGTTGGTCACCTATACAGCCGCACTCGTCCTTGGCTGCAGGCGCAAGCTCCCGCCGCACCAGCGCCCTGCCCGTCGCTCTGGTGCGCCTACGACGCCACGCCACCCCCGCGTCCGTGGTGTCCGCGTGCCGGATCTTGTGCCTTAACTGCACCACTGGGCGAACCGCCAACGTACGAGCCTGTGTCCGCCGACACAGCAGACTTCAGTAGCACACGGAAGACTTCAAGCGGTTCCTCAGTACGGCAGCGAACGCTTCGCACCCAGACACGTTGGACAGGGCGCCCTGGGCTTACAGTCCGTGGCTCAGAGGAAGAACCAGAGGACCGACAATCAATCAGCCTGGGGGTGGAATGGGGAGCAGAGATCCGTTCGATGGGGTGCCCTACGACAGAGTGTCTCTTGGTCGACGCAGCGTTGAGCGCCCTGACGTCACCTTCCGCCCCGTCCGCAACGGGATCGACTACCTTCTCAGCGCAGTGGAGCACTTGACGGCTCGCAGACATCGCGACCTCTTCCCTGCCGACCGTGACCTCAAGTACGGAGTCCTGCACCTCCATGCCGCCACAGAGGTCCTGCTCAAAGCGCGGCTTGAGGTTGAGCACTGGAGCCTCGTCTTCGCCGACCCCGGGAAGGCGACCCTCGCCAACTTCCAGGCCGGCAGCTTCAACAGCACGACGGTGGACGGTGCCATCGCCCGGCTACGTGACATCGCGCAGGTCGAGATCAGCGACAAGACCCGGCAGGCGATCAAGCGGTTGGGGGATACGCGCAACGCGTTCACGCACTACGGCCACTCCGTGCCCGCTCTTGTTGTGGAATCCCGTTCGGCTGAGGTGCTAGCCTTCTTGATCGAGTTCATTGAGGAGGAGCTGCACGTACCTACCAATGACTTCGACGAGGAGTTCGACACCTCCATGCGGCGCATCCGGGCCGTCCTGGGCAACATCGATTCCCTTGTCGCAGATCGCATGCGGGACGTAGACGCAGAGCTCAAGGGCGAACTCCTGGAAAGCACGATCATGTGCCCGGCGTGTCGGCAGTTCGCTGTACTCGTGGGCAGTGAACCGCGGTGCCGCTTCTGCCTGCAAGCCTGGATGCCCCGAGACCTGGCCTCTGAGTACGTCGCGCTGGTCACAGGCTCAGACAACGGACAAGTCATCCCGTGCGAGGACTGCGCGTCGGAAAGAGGTGGGGTGGGCGACGAGCTCACGCTGGTCTTCCATGTGGCCACCGCAGACAACCCGCAGGACGATTGGAAAGCGTTGTGCTTCCAGTGCGGCACCAAGTACAAGAGGCGCGAGAGGGTGGTCATCTACGACCATGCCAGCGACGCAGAGCATGCTTCGATCGAACGAACCCCTGATGAGTAGCGCTGAGCGGTCGGCCTATCCAGGCCACGCGTCCGGCGTCCGCGGTGCGCACTCGGGTGGATAGTCTCAGTGCATTGGTGCTGATGAGGCACTCGTTCCGCTGGTGGGCGCTTAGGTCGGGGGGCGGACCGAGGGAATGCCCAGTGAGACGTGGCTCGTGCGGTGGGCAAAGCGGGTGGCGTCGGCGTGCTTTTGGCGTAGTAGCTGGAGGGTGAGATCGATGCCGTCGATCTCACCCTTCCCCCCCTCCGTCTCGGCGCGTTCCCGCCGGGCAAGGAGGTCGCGCTCGATCTCTTCCAGCCGCCTGATCATTTCCGGGTTCACCTGTAGTACGGGGCATCGGATGCAGGCGTGCTCGTGGTTGCACGGACTGCCGTAGGGGCGCCCGCACAGGCCGAGCGAGCAATTGTCAATTCCTGTGGATCACCGGGGAGCCTCAAGTGGCCCGCAGCCATTGATCGAGGACTGCGAAGTCTTCGTTGGTGAGGCCGCGGGACGACGCGATGCGGTGGAGGAGAGCCGGGGTGGGGTGGTTGGTGGACACCCAGTCCCGATCGGCGTCGGTGATCTCGTCATCGACCCAGATGAACGGGCGTCCGTCCGCCCATGCCGCCAGGGTTCGGGTCTTCCAGTGGAGCCCGAACCACTGGTCCTCGCGTTCATGCGCGTCGGAGGGTTCCGGCCAGTGCACGACCGGCAGGGGCGGCAGGCCGAGCCGCGGTGCTATGTCGGTGTTCGCCGTCTCCTCCCAGGTGGTGGCCCAGACCAGCTCGCACGGCAGTGCCGCGAGCCGGGGTCCAAGGTGCGGGTCGAGCCGCGTCAGGTGCGAATCTGTCGCGGTGCCTGACGGCTCGCGCTGCGGGCCGTTACCGAACGGCAGGAGAGGTCCGTCGACGTCCAGGAACAGCAGCGGGCGTTCCTTGGGCTCACTCATGCCGCAGCCTCCTGCTCACGCTCGACCAGCACGCCGCGTTCGAAGCGGGCGCCGTTGCGGACGAGGGCGACAAGGTGGGGTGCAGTGATCGCGCGCCAGCGGGCCTGGGCGGACTCGGCGAGCTTGAACACCATCGCCAGGGCCGCGGCCGGGCTGCCGGCACCGCGTGTGACCTTGGTCCGCAACTTCACCGTGCTGAAGGTCGACTCGATCGGATTTGTCGTGCGCAGGTGGACCCAGTGCTCGGCCGGCAAGTCGTAGAACGCCAGGAGTTCGTCGGCATCGTCGGTGATCTTTTTGACGGCCTTGGGCCACTTGGCGCCGTAGGCGCGTTCGAAGTCTTTCACCGCCTTCTCGGCGTGATCGCGGTCCTCGGCGTTGTAGATCTCCTGCAGCGCTTTCTTCGCGCCGGGCTGGGCCGATTTCGGCAGGGCATTGACCACGTTCCGGGTTTTGTGAACCCAGCACCTTTGATGTCTGGCCTGCGGAAACAGCTCGGCCAGGGCCCGCCACAGACCCATGGCTCCGTCGCCGACGACGAGCTCGGGGTCGCGCATGCCGCGCCGGCGGCAGTCCCGCAGGAGGTCGGCCCAGGACTCGGTCGACTCGCGCAGGCCCTCGGCGAGCGCGATCAGCTCCTTGCTGCCGTCGGGGCGCACGCCCATGAGGACCAGGACGCAGGAGCGGGCCTGGCCGAGGCGGACCTTGGGGTGGACGCCGTCGGCCCACACGTACACGTAGTCGGATCCGGACAGGTCCCGGTCCTGGAAGGCGGCGTGATCGTCGCTCCACTGCTTGGTCAGCCGGGTCACCGTGGCCGGCGAGAGCCCAGCGGCCGAGCCGAGGAGCTGCTCCATCGCGGGCACGAAGTCGCCGGAGGACAGACCGTGCAAGTAGAGCAGGGGCAGGACCTCGCTGATCTTCGGGGACTTCCGGCACCAGGGGGTAAGAATCTTCGACGAGAACCGCTTGCGCTCGCCCCTCTCGCCATCGACCCGCTTGTCGTTCACCCGCGGCGCCTTCACCGCAATCGGCCCGGCGGCGGTGGCCACCGTCCGCTCGCGGTGGTGGCCGTTGCGGACCACCAGACGGCGACCGGCCTCGTCCCGCTCGCCCGCCAACTCAGCTATGTACTGGTTGACCTCGGCTTCCAGGGCCGCAGCGAGCATCCGACGGGCTCCCTCGCGGATGATGTCGTCCATCAGGGAGCCGCTCTGGGTGGTGCCGTTCTCGTTGACTACGCTCAGCACGGGCGTGCCTTCCCGACCCGCGCTGCAACGCGGGCCTACTCGATGACCAGAAATCGATCACTCGGGAAGGTACGCCCTCCGCGTTCCGCGAGGCACCCCTCCCGAGCCCGATCCACAGGTCTTGAGCATTGCTCAGGCCGAGCTCGACCTTCCTGGTGTCGAAGTGCCCCTCGAAGGCGTGCCACTCGTCGGCGGTCGGGTCGCGGTACTCGGATACGGGGCGGGCTTGGCGCCGGTTGGCGAGGAACTGCTGGTAGTGCTGCACGACGTCCTCTTCGAAGACCGCCACGTAGCCGCGCGGTCTGGATGTTGAGGTGTCCGAGCAGCGCGGCGCCGATGTGGATTGGCACTCCGCTGTTGACGAGGTCGGTGGCGAACAGTCTTCGGAAGTCGTGTGCCGTGAAGTGAACATCGTGGAAGCGGTGGTCCACCGCTTCGAGTCTCTTGCACGCTGCCTTGAGAAGTCTGTTCACGACTGGTGCGCTGATGCAGCCGCTGGCGTGGTTCATCGAGCGCTGGAAGAGGAACGGCAGGGGCTCGCCCATGATCTTCTCGTGGCTGTCCCAGCGGCGCAGAACACGCACAGGTCTGCCATTGGCTGTCAGCCGCCGGAGGATCTCGGCGATCGCGTGGAAGAGCTCGGCAGACATCGGGATGACGCGCTCCCGGTCGTTCTTCGACGGAGCGATGACCAGCAGCCCGATCAGCTCGCCGTTCGGCCGCTGATACTGGCGAATGCTCAGGTGGGTGAGTTCCATGAGCTCCTCGACCCTGATCCCGGTGAGGCGTAGGACATGAACGGTCGCCCACGTCCAGAAAGCCTCGTCCTCACGCACGACGGCGTTGACCGCCTCGCCGGTCTCGGTGTCCCGGCAGCGGAACGGTGCCTCTCCGTCCCAGAGCACGCGCTGCTGGTCGTGACGGGTCAAGGGCCGGAGATAACGGCGCCCGTCGCACGTGAACTCCTCACCCGGCTGCACCTCCTTCACTGCCGACAGCAGGGTACGAGCGGAGACTAGTTCCGTGTCGACGTGCTCAACGAGGACGGATAGGAGAGGCTGGAGCGTTCGAACCCGGGCGTGTACCAGCTCGGTGCGTTTCCTGGCCCGCGCACTGTAGCCGCGGGTCAGGGGGCCCAGCAGCGCGGGCTGCTGCACGACGGAAGCGAGCCGAGCGGCGTACTCCGTCTCCTCGCCGAGCCCGCCGGGTCCGTCGGGCACTGGGGCCAGCGTGCCCTCACGCGCTCGCTCCTGGCCGCCGCCGACCAGGCCGGCCGAAGCATCCAGGCGTACTCCGACGACCCGATGAACACACCGTTCCAGCTCGTCGCCGGTGCTCGCCGGGCCCTCGCCGACATCGGCGCCATCCGCACCCGCTGGCAGCACACCACCGGGCACGCCCTCCCCCCACCTGCCCGAGCCGCACGCGCCGGACCCGCGGCCCGCCGCGCCCCCGCCGTCTCGCCGCTGGCGCGTCCCGTCGCCGCCGGCCGGACCCCCTGATCCCCGAAAGGCCCCGATGCCGTACGCCCCCGCCAACGCCCACATCCACTTCGCCCTCCACCCCGACCACCATCCCGCCGTCATCGCCACCACGACAGGCCCCACGGCCGACGCCGCCCGCTCCCACCTCCACGACCTCGGATGGCGTAGCACCGGCCCGACCACGATGGTCCTGGCCCGCATCGACTGCGAAGAGCCTCATCACACCGCCCAGGCCGCCGAGCAGCTCCGGCGGTACGGCTTCACCACCGAGATCTACCCCGCCCTACAGGAGGAGATCGACACCGAGTGGACCTGGGCGAACTACCCCATGTCCTGGTGCAGCCGCGACGAGGTCCGCGAGGTGAGCGCCGAGGCCCAGCGCATCCACGACGACATCGCCGAAGGCCGCCTGACCATCCACCTGCACGCCCACGACGGCCACACCACCGTCGCCGTCGGCTCCTACAAGGAAGGCGTCCGGCGGCACGTGCACCTCCACGGCGAGGACCACCTCCGCCAGGAGACCGACCTCACGTTCCCCACCGAAGCGGAGGCGGTCGCCGAGTTCCACCGCCTCTACGGCGTCGCCGTCCGCCCCGGCCCCGCCCCGCTCACCAGCCGAGAGCAGGCCGCCCGCCAGCTCCTCGTGGGCAAGCCCCCGTCCGCCGCCGAGGAGACCCCTGCCCCCGCGGCCGAACCGCCGGCCGCGGAGCCTGGCGAGCACGAAGCATTCCTCGCCGCCCTCTTCGACGAGGACCGCCAGTGGGAGAAGTACCGCCCCTTCGACGAAACGGCCATCGCCTCCCACGAATCCCTCACCGTTCGGGCCGAGTTCGACCACGAAGCACGCCACCGCACCGACGTCGCCTGGACGATCGCCGAGTACGACGGCCCCGTCGGCGAGCGCCTCTGGCACGCCACCCTGACCGCCAGCACCCCCGTCCCCCTCATCCGCGCGATACTCCAGCACCTCGACTCCCCGCCGCTCAGCACCGCGGACCACCCGGACAACGTCCTCCACGGCGCCGCCTGGCACCCGGCGAGCCACCCCGCCCGCACCACCTGGACGGCACCGGACCGAACCATCGCCTTCGAGTCCACCCCGCACGCCACGGCGGACCGATGGACGCTGTACGGCGGGGAGGACCTCGACCGGGTGGCGTGGACCATCCGCCTCTCCGCCGGCGTTCCCCACGCCCTCCTGGCCGAGCTCGCCCAGACCGCCGTGGACCTGTTCCCGTCGACCACACGGCCAGCTCCGAGGCCGCTTCCGGCGCCCGCCGGCTGGCTTCCCGCAGCCGTGCCTGCCCAGCGTGCCCGCGGTAGGCAACCGACCCCGACAGCTGCTGTCGTAGGGGGGCTGACTACTGAGGGCCAGGCACCCTGGGTTGTTGGGGAACGCTCTGCGGACTCGCGCCCAAGGGAGGGGCTTTACCTCTGCTGCCCTCGATGCAGACTGCGCCTGTCTGAGCGCCGAAGGCGTGTCAGGGACCAAGCTGTCGTTCTCTCGTCTGTACTTACGCCAACCTGTCAGAGCCCCTCAGTAGCCTTGGCTCATGAGGGCCAACGACTTTTTCCGAACGGTCATCACCGGTACTGGTGGCTGGGGAGAACCCCTAACGGCCTCTGAGTTTGAGATGGAACTCGTGGAACGGCTACGCAAGGGACCTCTGGAAGGCACCTTGGACCGTGACGCGGCCGAGGGTTTGTCCGCGCTGGTGCACTCGGAGCTGGAGCACTGCGGAACCGACAGCGGGCAGCGGCTCGACGATGAGGAGATCGCAGCTGCGATCAGGTGCCTGAAGGCCATGCTTCGGCGGCTCGGTGTCGCGTTCAACCCGCCCTTCCGGGACTTTCGAGGGTTCCATGGCTATTGGAGCGCCCAAGGGATGAGTGGCGGAGGCGGCTGGGCCGCGCGTCGGGGGTACCTGAACACGCTCTTCTCGCCGGTCTGGTTGGCCCTGGATGAACTGGAAGCGGCGGAGGACGAGGGCATCGGCTTCCGTGGGGTCGACGGCGCACCCAAGAACATCATCTTCGCCTCCACTGGGTTCAAGCCCGAGATCGTCATGAGTCAGGTCATAGACGGGGCGATCGAGATCGTGGAGCACGAAGACAACTGTCTGGTCTACAACCGGCCGCTGACGGAGTCCGGACTGACGTGGGGGCAACTCGTCGACTGGTGGCGCGAGCGGAACAACATGGGTGAGGCAGACGACCGCACGGCTGCTCGATCCCTGTATGAGCGGCTCAAGGAGTCCCTTGCCTCAGACGCTGAGCGGTTCGTCTTCCATGCCTTCGGTAGCCGCTATGCCGGGCCCAACGCGATGGAAGAGCCTGCTTTGTTGCCGCAGGTGTATCTGCACTTCGATCCGCTCACGGAGCGGCAGCGGCGGACCCTGAACAAACCCCGCAGGCTGGCCCGCGAGCGCATGGACTTCCTGCTCCTGCTGCCTGGTGGTGTGCGCATCGTGATCGAGGTCGACGGCAAGCACCACTACGGTCGGGAGGTTCCCCCTGGATCAGGGAACTGGGAGGCCGCCGCAGACCTCTACTCCGAGATGGTCGCGGAGGACCGTGCGCTCCGACTCAAGGGCTACGAGGTTTTCCGCTTCGGGGGGCGAGAGATACTCGAAGCCCGCGAGGATCTCACCTTCATCCGCCGATTCTTCAGTGATCTGGAGGCTCGATACTGGCCTGCGACACGGCCATGACCTTTAGGCATTCCGGCTCGACGGCGACCAGAACCCCGGCGTCGTCACCGTCAGCACGTATCGCACCGGGTCTCGCAGATAGTCCGGGGCCTGGTGGTTCATCTCCACCTGAGGCACTGGCGACGACTTGACGAAGTCGCACGAACCCGCGTGTCCTACGCCGTGAAGCCACTCCGAGAGCCGGTCCAGCTCCCGGTACGTCGCGATGTCGCCCTCGTGGCTCCCATATCGCCCGCTCATCACTGGTCCCCCTCCGACCGGCGCACCGAGGCGGCGAACGCGTCGTCCTCGACCGCCCCGCTCGGCCGCCACCCCACCGGCAGCCGTGCCCGACCGTACCGAGGAGGCGGAGGAGAGGCAGTTGCTGCTCGCGACCGCCACCGCCCACCCGCTCAGCGGTCCCGGCATCGCTGAGCAGACCGGTCTCCCTCGCCTCCCAGCGCGACGGTGCCGATCTCGAACAACAGCGGTCCCGCACGTACCAAGTACGTGCGGGACCGCTTACTGAAGAGATCAGACCTTCCATGCCAGTCAGAGTTGCAGGATCAGCGTCTCCACCTGGTCGAGCGACGTCACGCTGGCCCGGGCCGCGTCCCGCGCCTTCGACAGCTTCTCCATCCACTCGATCCGCTGATCGGCCGGCAGCCGACCTTCTCCGAGCTGGGCCCGCAGGCGACGTGCCTCCTCGAAGTCCGTCATCAGCGTGTGGGCGGAGTCCACTGCCCGCTGGTAACTCCCCTCGACGAGCTCGACACGGGCGGGCAGCTGCTGCCGCAGCATGTCCAGCTGGTCGCGGGGGTCGACCCGCACCTCCTCGCGGGAGGTGCCGCCGTCGCCGGCACCAGCACTGTTCCCGGTGCCCATGGAAGTGCTAGCGTCTCCTCCGGCCGGGGCCGGGCGGCCGAGCTCCACGGGGAACATCTCGTCGAACCACGCCTTGTCGGCGACGTAGCCGGTGGGCCGGCCCTCGATGTCCGGGGCGATCACCATGCCCGCGGTGATCGGCGTCCGGTCCTTCTCGCTCCAGTGCTGCTCGCCGTAGCAGACCAGGGGCGTGCCGTCCTGTGCCTCGGGCGGCTGCGTCGCGTCCGGGTGCTCCAGCACGGCCTTCGTGAACGCCAGGAGAAGGGCCCGGCTGATGTTCGGGACGTTGTTCTGCGTGTACGCCAGGGTGAGGGCGGCGAGGGCACTGCTGGGGCTGCGGCGCACGCCCTTGCGTCCGTCTCCCGCCTCGCTGCCCTGGCCGGGCGTGATGAACGGCTGCGGTCCGTGGATCAGCGCAGGCGCCATCCGCTTGACCAGGGCGGCCCAGGCGGTCGGGTCACCGGCCTCCGCCCCGAGGAACAGCTCCCTCAGCGGCCGGGGGTCCTGCACGGCGCCCTTCTGGACCTCCTTCGTGCCGAAGAAGCCCAGCGCGGAGAGGATGTTGCCCTGATGGAGGAACAGCTGCGCGACGGCGGCGGACCACAGCCGCGTGCGCGCCTCGGCGGTCTTCGCCCGGATCTGGCTCCACGCCGACTCCTGCAGTGCGCCCCGCACGATCGGCCAGAACCGCCCCGTGTCGCGGACGGTCCGCCTGCTCGACTTCGGAGTGTTCTCGGGCGGGATCTCGGGAAACACGAGCGCGGTGATGGCCCGCACCGCGATGTCGCGCAGCACGGTGGGGGAGACCTCCTCGCCGGCGGGGACGAGCGGTTCGAGCGGGTCGAGCGGCCCGTTGGCGGTCAGGGCGTCGCGCACGTCGGCCAGGTCGAGGAAGTCCACACCACGGGCGTTGGGGAACGCCTCGGCGAGGGCCGCAGCCAGGGCCGACTCCCTGGCGTAGGAGTCGACGAGCGTCGCGAACAGGGCGATCAGGCGCGCGTCCTCCTCGTAGGGCTGGATGCCGCGCAGGTGATCGTTGACGTTCAGCGTCCGCAGGACGTGTTCCAGCGCCTCCGGCCTGCTGCAGCCGATCACGATCTCCGCGGACACCGTGGCGATCTTCCCCGCCCGCAGCGACGGGTCGGTCGGCAGTGTTTCCGGCTCGGCAGCGTCCTGGTTGAGCCGGTGAGAGAGCCGGTTCAGGATCTCCCGCAGACTTAGCAGCAGCAGTCCGGGGTCGGTCTTCTCCTTCGGCAGGGACACCAAGGACTGGGGCATTCCCGTCACCAGGTGCTCCGGACGCACGCGGAAGACTTCCAGACGGGCCAGCGCCCGGTTGTTGCCGGTCACGGCGGCCAGCCGCCACGGCTTCGACACCGTGCCGTCGGAGTTGGTGATCTGCCACTGCTGCAGGACGTTCATGCCCTTGGAGAGCTGGCCCGCGTCCACCAGGGACTCCACCAGGTCGTACCCGCGAGTCCTGCCGGCACGCTCCAGGCTCTCGGCGGCGTAGCGCTGCAGGTGGAGGGCCACTGCGTACGGCTGCTCCGCCAGGACGAGCGCCGCCTTCGGCTCCCCCGCCTCCTCCGCGGAGCGAACCACGGGACGCGGCCTCCGGTTACCCAGGGCAGCGAGGAGGACCTGACGCCTGCCCTCAAGCTCGGTCACTCGGCGAAGGGCGTCCTGGTGCTTCTGCGTGGCCGCCGTCAGCGCCTGCGCGGCGTACGACTCGTCTCCCGGCGCGCGACGGCAAGCCTCCACCTCCTTCTCGGCGGACTTCGCGGCCTTCGTGGCTTCCTCCAGCGCCGCCTCGGCGGCGACGAGGTCCTCGACACGCTGGTTGGCCTCCGGGAGGGGCGGGGACCAGGCCGGGACAGTGCGGTCGTTGAGGTGCCACGGGGCAGCCGCGGCGCCGTGGATGTCGCACATAAGCAGCAGCACCTGATCGGTACCGGCCTGCACGAGCCGGTGGGCAGTCTGCTTGAGAACCTTCTTGCCGCGCTGGGTGGAGATCAGGTTCCTGATCTCGGTGTCCGGAAGAGCGGTGGCGAGACCCTCGGTGATCGCCTGCCGGGGAGGCGGTACTACCCCCAGGTCTGCGCAGGTGTTCTCGACGGCGTCCGCGAGGCGCTCACCCCAGGTGGTGGTGCCGACGTAGGGGTAGTCGCCGTCAGGCCGTTTCGTGGCCATGGTGTCGTCCTTCCACCCGGCCGTGCCGGGCGTACACAACGCCCCCGCTTCTCGGGAGCATGACACGCGCCCGAGGGCCGAAGCCTCGTGCCGGCAAGGCGTGAACCGACACCCGTGAACTGAGATGCGCGGAACTCCTTGCCCCGTACGGTCCACCTGCCAACGTCCGAAGAAGGATCAACCCCACAGCACCATGGGGCGCTTGGGAATCTCGCAGCTTGCTCCTGCTCCGCCGACGGCGGCATGAGGCGGACGCCGGTGATGAGCCACCGACGTGCACCGCCGAATGTGCCACTGGTCTCGGCGCCCCGGCGAGCCGAAACAGCAGAGTTCACCAGATCAGGTGAACCATCTCCACGAAGCCTCACTGCAGAGCGAGTTGAGGTAGGAACAGTGCGCTGGGAGTCAGGGTCGCCAAGGGCGCACGTCTCTCACCGTGCTCCCATCTCCCCGCCGACCACGCAGTACGCGAGCAGGGCCAGTCCGGCGACCGGAGCGCCCGATGGACAATGGCGTCATGGCCTTGACCGGAGAGAAGTACACCCAGCTCAACCAGAACGAGCCGACCTCGGACGACGCAGGCGGGGGACGCTGGATCGCGTGCGACGAGTCTGGATGGGATGGCGAGCAGCTCGCCGGCCGGAAGCGCCGTTTCCTTGTCTTCGCGTCCGTCGCCATCGACGACGCCGAGGCGGCCCCACTGATCGACACCCTGCGTAAGCAGGCCCGGATCCAGCAGGCCGGGGAGCTGAAGTTCCGCCTGTTCAAGGACCGCGAGGAGCGGTGGTCCCTGCTGAAGGATCTGTGGGGTTCCGCCGGCGCTCTGCACGAACGCTGCTCGGTGTACGTGATCGACAAGGAGTACGCCGTGGCAGCGAAGGCGATCGATCTGCTGCTGGAGGAGAAGGCACACGCCGAGGGGCGGAACCTGTACGCCGAGGGCAAGGCGCGCGCCATGGCCCGGACACTGGCGCTCCAGGGACCGCGCGCCCTTCCGGGCGCGCTGTTCGATGCGCTGATGTCCTCGTTCGTGGCCCTGGCTTCCCAGCGCGCCCGGGGACGGGAGGAAGCCGCGTTGGAGGCGTTCTTCGCTGCGGTCGAACATGCATGGGGCGCCTCAACACGGCGGCCCGTAACTGAGGTGCTGGCCCAGGTGCGCTCCACCCGGCCGTACGCCATGGCCCTCCACCAGGAAGACTCCCCGTTCCCGTCCCTGGAGATGCTCATCCCTTCGGTGACTCAGACAGCCCGCCGATGGGGACACAGCCTCGGGCTCGTCAGCCTCCTCACCGATGAACAGCGCGTATTCACCGACGATGCCCTTCGCACGGTGCTGGAGTACGCCACCAGTCCGATAGGCATGACCCTCCTGACCCGCGAGAGGGGCGCCCCCGTGCACACCGTGCTCCGCGGCTCTTCCGCGGACCACCCTTCCATCCAGCTGGCCGACCTGCTGGCCGGGGCCGCAGCAGCCGTGACCGAACGCCACGTAGGTAACCCCTCCCCCGCCGCCGAGGGGCTGTGGCCGGTCATCGTGCCCCTGGTCGAACAGAGCTCGTTGATGTCCTACGACAACCCGGGCCTCCAACTCGCCGGGATCGAGACCCGCCGCACGCGGCGGTCCGGGTAGCACCAGCAGGGCAACTCCGGGCGGGAAGGTGGCCGCCTTCGGTGTGCTCGTGAAAGGAGACGGTGTCGGCGGCGGACGGGGGTCCTCGGAGGCTCCTGCCCAGCCTGTGTTCTCGGCGTGCGCCTGTTCCCAGTAGAAGTCCACGGCCGCAGGTCCGGTGCGGGCGAACCAGTAGAGGCCGACGGTGGTCAGCAGATCCTAAGCGGCACAACATAGCGAGGGATCGCCGGTTAGCCAAACCGGCGATCCCGCGCACCATTGATAGTCCACCGCCGCGCCCTGCCCGCCCATCGAGAGGCATCTCCCGACGATCACAGAGCAACCGCGAATCGAACACGTCCCGGATGCTAGCTTGCGATCACGCAGCCGCGTAACTCGCGCGGAACAGGTCCCGTGCCCGCTCCACGTCCTTCGGCGTACGGAGCTGCACCTCCAGATCACCCGTCCCGTGGTGTCCGAGACCGGACACGTCCCGGGTGAAGCCCGGAACAAGATCGACGTCCTCGGGGTCGACCTTCAGGTAGACCAGGACCTTGGTCCGCTGCGGCGGACAAACGCAGGCGAAGTTCCGCAGCCGCTGATACGCCCGGTATGTCTTGCGCTCGACGCGATTCACACCGTCCCCGAGCCCAAGCAGCGCCTCGTCGACCGCGCTCGCCAGCTCCATCATCGGCATGCCCTGGACGTTGACCGCCTGGGCGACCGCCTGCCGACGCGCCCTGCGGGCAACCGGCACGCCTCCGCTGACGGATGCCACGGTCTCAAGCCCGACCAGTTCGCTGCCGAAAAATCGGTAGCGGACCAGGTCGATCGAACGCCGGTGCTCGCGCACGGCGTGCACGTCGTAACGGGTGAAGTCGCCGGCGAGGCAGATCAGGCGCGGGCCGCTCCACAGCACCTGGGACGCGGCCGTAGCCCCGAGCCGGTCGCGGACCAGGTGCTCGAACTCGGCTCGGTGGTCCACCAGCCAGCTGAGATAGAACAGGCCCTGGTTGATGACGCCGGCGTCGACCCCTCGCTTGTACTCGACTATGACCGGCGATCCGTTCTCGTCCAGCCCCAGCGAGTCGATCCGGCCCCCGTGGACCGGCCCGGTGGTGTACTCGCTCGCCAGGAACCGAACGCCCAACAGCGTCTCCATGTGGGCCTCGACGAGACCCTGCACATCTGCCTCGACCTCAGCCAGGCGCGACACGACCTCGGTCACGTCGTCTTTCGTGTTGAACAGCCTCAGCCCCGACACCGTCCTCTTTCCGATTACGGGGATGCAACGCCGGACGGTGATCGCATTGTTTCCGTATGGGCCTTCGGAGCCGTGAAGATTCCGTGAGACCCCACGTACGGCCCGGCGGGGCGCTCACGTCCCAGGACTCCCCAGGGGTCTGCTGACTTCACATACGTCCCAGAGGCCGCCGGGACGAGCGCCTGAGCCCTGCGCTTTCGCAGGTCAGCCCCCTGTAGCCTAGTGGATAGAGCAGGCGCCTTCTAAGCACTTGGCGCATCTCGCACAACTCCGAGAGCCAGTCACCGCACCCACCCCACAGCAAGCCGTTGCCGAGTCAATCCGACACGGAAAGGAGGGATGCCGGACCTCCGGCCGAAATAGATCGCTTTCACGTTCGATTCTGAGGCATTGTCAGTGCCATGTCCTAGCGTGAATTCCCTGTCGAGGGAATTGTGTTGGGAGGGCTTCAGTGTTCTTTGGCGAGTCATCTGCGGCGTACGAGAGCATCACGTCGCGGATGAAGGCGCTGGCCGTGGTGCGGCCACTATTGGCGCTCGACGACAGTCCGGTGAAGCGGGAGCGAAGCTGGGAGGAGTACCTGCTGGCCGAACTCGCCCTGGCGGCCATTGACTTCGTGACGCTGCGGATAGGGGCGCGGACGGCAGTTCGACAGGAAGCCGTCGTGGAACGGGTAGCTGAGTCTGCGGCGCTCCAGGTTCCCGGGCGGGCGGGTACCGAGTATCGGGAAGTCGCGCGCTGGCTGGTGGAACGCCTGATCAACACCGAGAGACACGACCGGTGCTTTCGGCACGAGATCGGCAGCGTGACGGGGGACAGCTTCGTCGTCAGGGAGTTTCCGTTCCAGATCCTCAAAGACGTGCCGGACGAAGCCGGGCAGGCTGCGCTGACCGTTACTGATGCGGCCATCACGGTGCTCGTCCATGCGGTCGATGTGGACATCGCGTCCGAGCAGATCGCGGCAGAGGCCAAGTTATCCGCGTTGCTAAAGCGCGCGCGGATCGGTGAGGCGTGGCAGGCCGCCCGCGCCGCCCATGTCCAGAGCATCCGGTACGCGAAGGAGCTGCTGGACCGCATGGAGGAGATGAAACGCAACGTTCGGGCCGTCGACTGGGAAGCGGATCTTGAGGGCCCGCTGAAGGAGGCGCAGGAGCACGTTGAGGAGAGGTCTCGGGCGGAGACTCAGCTGAAGGCGCAGGTGGCGCAACTGCTCGAGGTCACGGAAGAGGAACACAAGCGGCAACAGCTAGAAGCGCTGGATGCGCTGATCGAGGATTGTCTGCAGCGGCACTTGATGCTCATCGACATGCTGCTCAGGGTGGTTCCTGAGTTCCGGCGCCAGCAGGACCGGCAGATCTTCGTACCACCCGTGGTCCATACACGTGTGCATCTGCGCAGCCAGCTCCTGGAGCCGGCGCTCGAGCTCAGCATCGAGGACAGCAAGCGGCCCCTGGAGACGTTCGTGCGCGGGGTGCTGGGTCCGGTCCGCCCGAGGGTTATGTACCTGCCGGACTACTTCGAGGCCCTCACGCGGATGCCGGAACCGTCCGAGGTTGAGCTGGTCGCAGTAGGCGCATCGGACGACTGGGAAAACACGTCCGATCCCCCGAGGTTCGACGACGCGCAGCATGCATGGGTGGACAGGCTGCTTTCGGGTGTCCCCGGGGAGGGCGTGCGGCTGTCTCGGCTGCTCGAGCGTGCCCGCCAGTGGGGCGACGGCAGAGGGCCAGGTGACGACACTGACCATCTGCTGGCTATGGAGACCGCGCATCGTTTTCGGCAAGTCCCCGTCGCCGAGCTGGCGCGCGGTAGGGAAGCCGTCGTGGTCGTGGATGACGGGATTGAGTTGGACGACCCGGTTTTCGGTGGAAGCGACTTCCTGCTGTTGCCGGCCGTGGGCAAACCGGTCTCCGACAGCGTTGCTGCGGCCCCGAACACGCAACCGGCCCATTCACCAGAGTTTGTTCCCCGCACCACGAGCGACGATCTGGAGCCGAGTGCATGACGCAGTACGACGATGTTGCCGCAGCAGCCCGGATGGTGGCTCTGGGTATGACACGCGGCAAGTCCCCAGCACGTTCTGGAGAGTACGCCCACCTCGTGCGGCGGTTCGAAACGGAACCGGACTTTGCCCAGTTGGTGCGGAAGGTCGCGCAGGGTTTTGACCTCACGGTCCGGGAGGTGCACCCGCAGGCGGGGCTGGTCCTGGCAACCACGACCGAGACGGCCTTCGCCGTCTCGATCAGCGACCTCGTGCCGAACGCGG
This sequence comes from Streptomyces globisporus, assembly GCA_014649555.1. Classification (GTDB taxonomy): domain Bacteria; phylum Actinomycetota; class Actinomycetes; order Streptomycetales; family Streptomycetaceae; genus Streptomyces; species Streptomyces globisporus. Next base: position 386,046 of record BMTG01000003.1, read on the forward strand.
AGAACCGGCCGCTGTACCTGCTCGCTCACCTGGCCATCGCGTCGCGAGCCTTCCCTCGTCCGGAGGACTTGGACGACGACGAGCACGTCGCCCGGGTATCGGTGCAGAAGGTCGACGAAGACGTCAGGGCCTATGCGACCGTCCTTGAGCGCCGTGCTGCAGCCGCCGACGAGGACACCGACCCGCCAGCCGGCAGCCCCGGGCTGGAGGGGTTGTGGCGGGCCTACCTGCGTCGAAACCCCACCGGTCGTACGGACAAGGACAGGACTCCTCGCTCGGCGACCTATGCGCTGGTGAGGAGGGCGTTCGCGCATCTCGAGCAGCGCGGATTCGTCCGCCCGACCAGTGAGGAAGAGGGCGGCACCTACGCCACCAACGTCCTGTACAGGCTGCACATCCGTGACCAGGCAGCCCGGGAAATGCTCCAGGAACTGGCCGCCCTGGGCTTGGCTGCCTTACCGCACCACGATGCGCCACTCCCGTCCGAGGCTCCGAAGCAGCCGGACGCTACCGACCACGGCATGCTCCCGAACTCCGCCCCAGCCACCTGACGCCATCGCGATGTAAGGACCCCTCTCGATGTACGAGTTGAACCGCATCCTTCTGCGCAACTTCGGGCCGGTCGATGCCCGCTACGAAGACGTGAACCTGGACTTCTCCGGCGTGGGCCCCCTGGTTGAGACAGCATCCCTGATGCCAACGTCCGGACACGTCACGCAGCGGCCCTCGCCGGCCAGTCTGGTCATGCTCCAGAACGGCGGCGGCAAGGGTGTGCTGCTGACCGGCATCACCTGCACCACGATCCCGCTGCGTCACCATGACCCGGAGGAGCTGCGGAGCTTCGTCGTTTCTCCTGCTCAGCCCTCCCATATCGTCCTGGAGTGGGCTGATGCCCGGACTGGCAGGCTCTTGGTCACCGCGCAGATCCTCGCGCCCGAGGGCGATGGCAAGCTCAAGCGCCGCTTCTACAGCTTCCACCCAGGTGCCGCCCTGTCCGCGGACGATCTCCCTTTCCACCGTGATAGTCACTGGCTGCCATTCGACCACTACTGCAACGAGCTGAGCGAACTGCAGTCCACGGTCGAGTCGTTGGAACTTCAGATCGTGGACGGGCAGGAGAAGTGGGAGAAACATCAGGCCGGTCTGGGTCTCGAACCTGGCCTCTTCGATGTCCAGCGCAAGATGAACGCCACCGAGAGCGGGGCGGCCGAGGCGTTCACCACCTCCAGTGCGGCAGCGTTCGTCCAGTGGCTCCTGGAGAAGGCCAACGACGACGACAAGTACACCAGCCTCGGCAGTACCTTCGAGACCTATGCCGGCGCCCACGACCAGCGCGAGAAACTCGTCAAGGAGCGGGAGTTCGCGCAGACCATGGAGGAGATCTGCGCCCGTGTGGCCGAGCGGTACCACGAGCACACCAACCAGCAGCGCGAGGCTGGGCAGGCCAAGGCCGGCCTCGCCGCACTTGCCGCAGGGCTGATGCGTCGGCATCAGATCCTCACCGCCGCGGCGCAGGCCACCACAGGCACCGTTAATGCTGCGTACCAGGCACATGAAGCAGCCAAGCAGGAGCTGGACGTCGCAAATGCACGTATGGCCCATGTGCGTTGGGCCACCTGCGGTATCGAGCTGGACGAATCAGCCGAGGAACAGAAGCGAGTCGCCGCGACAACGCAACGGCTGGAAGACCGCCTTGCGGGCTGGCGCAGTGTCCCGGTCGCCGTGCGTCACGCGGCTGCCCAGGAGCACCACGGCCGCATGCAGCGGGCCCTCTCCGAAGCCGAGGAAACAGCCGCCCCCTATGTGCAGGCGTGTGATACCGCCGCGGCAGTGCTGCGGGCTGGCTATGCGGCGGCTGAAACGCAGGCACGCGCCGTGGCCAGCAATCTGGAGAGGGAGATCTCCGAGTCTCGCAGCAAGATCCAGCAGTGGCGCGAGCGAAGCGACTCGCTCCACAGGAATGCCGGTACGGCTGAGGGAGAGCAGCGCCAGTTGCGCCGTCAGGTGCAGGACTTCGAAGAGCAGCTGCGCACCGCACGGGACGAAGGACAGGTGCAACCCGGCGAAAGCGCCGCGGACGCCGCCTCCCGGATGGACGGCGAAGCTGATCACCACGGCCAGCTCCGTGTAGAGGCCAAGAAGGCACAGGATGAGGCCCGCAGCCGCCGGACACAGGCATATCAGCAGCTGCCTGCACTGCAGGAGCGGGCTCTCGATGACCGCCGCGCAGGAGAAGCGGCCGAAGCGGAGACCGACCGGCTACGCGTCCGCGCCGAGTCCGTGCGCCGCCACCCCGTGACTGCAGAACTGCTTGAGCTCGGCCTCGAAGACCTACAAGACGGCGACACCCTGACCTGGCTCGCCAACCACTGCGCAGCCCTGCAGAGCTTGATCGAGCGGAAAATCACCGCTCTGGACGGTGCGCTCAGGCGGACACAGCTCCAACACAGCGCGGATGAAGAACTCCTCGCCACCCTGGACACCAGCGACGGCCTCCTACCCGCCACCAAGGAGGTCCGCACCCTGTGTGCCGACCTCTGTGCCCAGGGCATCGACGCCGTCCCCGGCTGGCAGTGGCTGCGCGACAACGTCCCGCCGGACGATCACCAGCGCCTCATCAACGACCACCCGGACCTGGTCGGCGGCATCATCGTAGGCGGCGGCCCCGCAGCGCTGGATCAGGCGCAGCGTCATCTGGAGCACACCCGTCCCCTGCCCACGGCGGCCGTCGCGGTAGGAACCGGGGAACGGATGCTGACGCCGGTACCCGACACAGGCGGCCGGATGGTGCCCGAGCCGACCCCGGCCCTGCATGACGAACAGGCTGCGGCACTCGAACGAGCCGAGGTTGAAGCACGCCTGGCGGCCTCCGCGCAGGCACTGGATGAGCTCGGTGAACGCATCGGTGTCACCCGCGACCTGGGCAACAAGATCACGTACTGGCTGGACGAGATCGGCCCAGTGAGCGTAGAGGTCCGGCTCGGACTGCTCCAGGAGCTCCGGACGGCAGCGCAGGCATCCCAGGCCAGCCTTGAGGTCGCGCGCGCCAGCGCCGCACAGCATGACGATGCCGTCACCGCTGCCGAGGAGGTCTACACACAACAGGAAACGTCTCACCGCGAGGCCGCCGAGGCCGCGCAGGCGATGCGCCGCCTCGCGGAAGCCGAGGCGAAAGCCAGCCAGGCACGCGACCGGATCACCGCGCTCGCGGAAGAAGCTCAGCAGCGTCAGCGCGAACTCGAGGAGCTGGGCGAGAAAGAGGAGACCGCCCACAGCGACATCGCACGCATGACCCAGGCGGTGGAAGCCGCCGTCCAGCAAGCCCAGAGCCATGCCCAGGCGCGAAAGAAGGTCACCGCCACGCCCGAGGCCGAGCAGACTCAGCACACCAAGGGAGCGCCCCGCGAAGCGCTCACCGTCCTCCAGCACCGCTACGAGCAGGCAGTCGAGGACCTGCGCAGTGTGGACATCGGAGAAGACCAGCGTCAGCGTGCCAAGGAAGCAGAAGACGCCCTGCGCGCCTGCCAGGACGAATGGGCGCAGGTCCCTGACCGGGTCAAGCCCTTCGCCCAGGAATACAGCCGTTCTCCCGCCGCGGCGGATGACGTCCAGCGCGACGCCGTACAGCGCGATCTAGGCCAACAGATCATCAGCCTCCAGGACCAGCTACGGCGCCTTCGGGACAAGGAGAGCCGTCTCAAGGAACGACACCGCACGCTCGCCACCGCAGCACAAGACATCAGCGCTCAAGACGTCGCCGAGTGGACCCCACACTCCCTCGAAGAGGCTTACGACCTCACCGCCCGTGCCGAACACGCCCAGGCGGAGGCCCAGCAGGCCGAACGCGGCGTCGGCGAGGAGTACAACGCGGCCCGCAGGCGGCAGAGCCAGCACACTCGCGAACTCGACGCCTTCGGTCACGTCCTAGCACGCTTGGATGCCACGATCGAACAGCTCGGCATTCAACCCGCGGCGGACCCCTACGAAGGCACCGCCGATGCGGCCGAACCCGCCGTACGGCAAGCCACCGCCCGCTACGAAGACGCCCGGAGCAAGCTCACTAGAACCGAGCGCCGCGTCGAAGACAGCGTGTCCTTGCTCAAGGACCAGGCCGGCGACGTCCGCTTCGAACAACTCGACATCCCTCTGCGAAACCAGATCTCGGCTCTCGACCGGCGGCACATCCCCGCCGCCGCCCGAGAGTGGACTACGGCGTTGCACCACGCTGCCGCAGCCCTGACGACCCAGCTCGAAGGCATGAGCAAGGCGCGCGAGGCCCTTGTGTCCCAGCTCAGCGGCTTCGTCACCGAACTTCTCCAGCAAGTGGACCAAGCAAGCCGGTTCTCCCTCTTCCCCGACGGTCCCACGCCCTGGGCAGGGCAGCGCTTCCTCACCATCCGCTACAGGAAGCCCGAGCCCTCCGTACTCACCGCCCATATGCGCGCGACCATCGACAACCTCGCCGCCAACCCGCGCACCCGCAAGCTCAAAGGCACCGAGGTGGTCATGCGCTGCCTGCACGCAGCCGTTCCCCGCTTCACCGCCGAGGTCATGAAACCCAACGCCACCCAACGGATCGAACGCGTGCCCGTCGAGAAGATGGGCAAGATCTTCTCCGGTGGCCAGGAACTGACTGGCGCCATCCTGCTCTACTGCGCCCTCGCCGCGCTGCGTACTTCCCCCGGCCCCCGCAGCCGCACCCGCCACGGCGGACTGCTCCTCCTGGACAATCCCATCGGCCGCGCCAACGCCCCTTACCTCGTCGACATCCAGACCCAGATGGCGACAGCCCTCGGCATCCAGCTCATCTACACCACCGGCCTGAGCGACGAATCCGTCACGGCCCGATTCCCCGCCACCATCCAGCTGCGCAACGACGCCGAAGCCCGCACCGGCCTCTCCCGCATCCGCCTCGACGACCGCGTCCGTAACGCCCTCGTCCCCACCCCTCGGACCGCCCCGGACACCCACGGGCCCGAAGCAAACGGATACCTCAGCTCCGCACGCCTATACACCAAGGGGGATACGGACCGATGACGACGCCCACCCCCGAGCAGCTGCCTCGCCTCTCACCAGGCGCCGCCCGCCTCAGTGCTGCACTGCACGCTCGCGCCGAGAAGGCCATCGTGCCGCGCGCCATGGTGATGGAAGCCTTCACCGCGGCCCTCCCCGGCACCGCCCGCGGTGAGGACTCCCGCACCGCATTGGCCACCCTGCTCGAAGAACTCTCCGACGCCGGCACCCTGCGACTCCCGCACGGCCAGAGGCACAAATGGGACGCAGGCCGTCCCGCCCTGCCCGAGCAGATCCGGTTGCCCGCAGTCGCCCCCCGCAGGCCCGCTTCTTCCGCCACACGGCGCTCCTACCGCCCTGAACTCGACTGGGTCCACACGGCGTACCTCACCTCCGCCCACCACGAAGACCTAGCCCTCATCAACCGATGGTTCCGCGACACCAGCAATCGTCCTGAACTTCGCGTACCGATCCCCCTGCGCGAACGCTCGTACGAGATCTTTCAGGACGAAAAGCGCCTCGATGGTCTCCTCTCCGGTACGCTCTTCGCCCCCGGCCGCCTTACCTTGGAACAGCTCGGCACCTTTCGCGAGCCACCGCCCCTCGCCTACCGACTGCTCGGCGACGGAGACACCCTCCTGGTCGCCGAGAACAGCGACACCTACGCCACACTCCGAGACCTGCTCACCCCGAATCCCGGGCGCACCAGAGCCGTGGCCTTCGGCTCTGGACGAGCCTTCGAAGCCTCCATCGAAACGGTCAAAGAAATCCATGGAATCCAACGGATCGCCTACTACGGCGACCTGGACGCTGAAGGGCTGTCGATTCCCGCCCGTGCCTCAGTAACAGCCACGCAGTGCGGGCTGCCCTCGGTCGAACCCGCCTCCGCCTTGTACGACCTCCTCCTGAGCCACGCCTCCGCCCCGGGTCAGATGGTTTCCGATGAGCGGGCCCACACGCTTACGGCGTGGCTGCCGCCCAGACTGCGACAGAGGACTCATGAGGTACTGCTGTCGGGCCGCCGCATTGCACAGGAAGCCACCAACCGTAACCAGTTGGCCAGCGACGCCACGTGGTGCCCTTGAGTTCATCGGGAGACCGCGAGTATCTCCAGGCAGGCGTCCGCCGGCAGGCGTCCGGGGCACGGGTGACGCCTCGGCGGGCGAGGCGGCAGCAGCGGGAACGGTGCATTCCCACAGGCCATCGAGCACAAGATCGTCCGAGACGCAACACTACGCCGCCGCCAAGACCCTGCACCGAACTCATTCTGAAACGATCAGTGAGCGTTTTCAGCGCTGCCTCTCCAAGGTGAGGACAGCTTTGGTGATGACGGTCATGCGGTTGGGGCTGCTGCGCGATCCTCGGAAGATCTGCCAGGACTTCAGCCGTGCCATGCTGCGTTCGACCGGTGCCCTCGCTGCGGCCAGGGATCGTTTGACGGTGCGCTGAGTGAGGTAGTTGACCGCCCGGTGGCCGTTTCTGGACAGGCCGGAGCTTCCGGCATCGTGCCGACGAGTCCACCGGCTGCGTAAGGCCGAACCCTTCAGCTGATGACAGGGGAGGCGATGACTACGGTGACGTCAGCGCCCTCGGTGCCGGTGCAGTACGTGTGGGGGACGTCTCCCGCGAAGGCGAGGAGGTCGCCGGCGCGCAGGTCGGTGAGGGTGTCGGTGAGGCCGGCGGTGAGATGGCCGAAGGCTACGAATAGGTGCTCGATGGTGCCGGTCGCGTGCGGCACGCCGTCCAGGTGCGTGTCGGGAGGCATCCGCAGCCGCCAGATCTCCAGGCTGTTGCCGCTGCTGATGCGGCGCAGCAGCTCTCGTCCGACCTCCCCGTCCGTCAGATCGGTGCCGGGGACGAACACCGGGCCCGGGTCGGTGTCGCGGGCGAGGAGATCGGTCAGCGGAATGCGCAGGGCGATCGCGAGGGCGTCGAGGGTGTCGATGGTCGGGTTGCCCCGCCCGCCCTCCAGCTGTGACAGCGTCGCCTTGCTCAGCCCCGCCCGCCGTGCCAGCTCCGCGCCGCTCATGCCGCGCTGCTCCCGGCGCCTGCGGATCTGCGCCCCGATCGCGATGGCGGTACTGCTGGCGGGACGGCGGTCGCCGGGTGGCGGTGGTGTCATGGGAAATCCCGGTGGACGGCGCTGTAGGAGACGCGGATCCGGCCCTTCTTAACCTTCAGCGTCGGCAGGACGATATCGGCAAGGTCTCCGAGGCTCCGCACGTGGGTCCCCCCCCCCGCACGGCGCGGAGTGTAGACCCGCCAGATGCACGATACGGCGTCCCTCGGCGTCGTACTCCCAGGTCACGGGCGCGTCTTCCGCGATGGCCTTGGCGACGTACGTCCGCAGCGCCTCGGTCGCTTCCTCCAGGCCCTCCGGGGTGTCGAGGCGTGGGTCGGGCCGTGCCGCGGTGAACTCGATCCGGGCCTGCCCCGGGAAGTGGGTGTTCGCGGCGTGCGTCCAGCCCTGGGCCCGCCCGGCCGCCTCGATGAGGTGGCCGGCGGTGTGCAGCGCCGCGTACGTCCTGCGCGCGGCCAGGTCGATGCGGACCTCGACCGACTGTCCGACCGTGAAGTCCGGCAGCGGGAGGTCGCCGGCGGACCGGGTCACGACGAGTCCGGCGTCGTGGTCCCGCGCCGGGACGATCTCGTGGCCGTCGACCTATCCGCGGTCAGCGGGCTGTCCCCCGCCCTGCGGATGGAACAGGCAGTACTCGACCGCCACCCACGGCACCCCGTCCCGCTCACCCGTGGCCGCGACCCCGGGCCTGCGCTTCGCACGTGTCCGCGTAGTACACGGGAACCTGAACAGGGCTCTCAAATGAGTGAACTATACGTTCACTGTAACGAACGCTGAGCATGATCGAGCGGCCGTAGACTTTCCGGTGTTCCGCCAGGGAGGGCACATGGGCAACAGCGGGGGTGCGGCCACGCACTCGGGCGTCGACTTTCAGCAGCGCATCGCGGCGTACGCGATGGCCCACATGCTCTGTGGGCTCGAGTTCGCGGCCTTCGGGCGCGCCGCCGCCACCGAGATCACGGAGCTGCGCTTCGAGACGGCCGACGAGATCGACGACCTGGTCGTCGTCGGCCCGGACAGGCGGCTCTTCGTGCAGGCCAAGAATACGCTGAGCCTGTCCGATGCCCCCGGGTCGGAGTTCGGATCCGTCCTCGCCCAGTTCGTCGCGCAGTACGTGTCGGACGACCGGCCCGGCGACGTCTACGTCCTCGCCACCTCGCAGGGGGCGTCCGGCCGGATCCGCAAGGAACTACGGAAGGTCACCGACGCCGCCCGACTCAACGCGGCCGGCGGACAGAGCCTGCCCCTGACCGCTCCCGAACAGGACGTCCTGACGAAGACCCAGGACATCATCCGATCCCACTACCTCGCCCGAACGCGGAAGGACATCACCGAACTCGACCTCCAGCGGATCATGGCGAGGATCCACGTCAGCGCCCTGGATCTGGCTGAGGGCGGTTCGCAGGAGTCGGCGATCCTCCTCGTCCTCGGCAGCAGGGTCGCAGTCCCCGCCAACCTGCTCTGGGCCAACATGATCGCCTTCGGCGTGTCGCTCGCACGCGACCGGCACGCCCTCGACGTCGCCGCCGTGCAGGACCGCTTCGGCACGTACCTGGGCCCCTCGTCCCAGGACCAGCCAACACCCGCCCCCGGTCCGATCACCGCCGAGCTCGTGGCCGATCTGCCCTTCGGGTGGGACGTGGTGCTGGCCAAGTCCCCTTATCCCGAGTGCGACTTCATCGTCACCGACATCATGCGCTTCGACGAGGCGGGCGCGAAGCGCCACACGTTCTCGGCGGGTCAGGTGTTGATCGGCGGGCGCGAGCCGTGGGAGGTGGTCGGACGCTGGTCCACCTGGGCGGGGTGCGACCGGCACATGGAAGCCCACGCCGACGACTACGAGGACAAGAGGGTGGCGGTTCTCGCCGCCGACCTCCCGCAGGATCCGAACCAGTCGGCCGCCGCCCTGGCCCACGCGGCCCACTGCGCCCGCCTCGCCGCGGCGCACGAGGACCCTTACGCCTGCCGGCACTGCGGCGACCCGATCTCCGAGGACGGCGCACCGCTCGTCGAGATCGACGAGGAGGGACAGCCGGAGGACGTGGGCCTGGTCCACCAGGCGTGCCTCACGCCGACCGACCGTGTACTCGGCATGGTCGACGCGGCGATCTTCCGAAATCACCATCGTCTGCGGAACTTCGATTACGCCGGGTGGCTGGCAGCTCTCCGAGGAGGACAGGGGATGTTCGGAGCTCTCGCGGAGTCCCAGGTCAAGCATAGTCCGATCCTGTGGAAGTCCGCGTACGACGACTTCTCCCTCGGCAAATGGTGCGTCCGGATGATCCTGGAGGACGGCGGAACCACCTACACCACCGACCGGGGTCAAGTGCCGCGCATGTCCGCGGACAGGGCCGCGCAGGAGGCCGAGAAAATGAACCGCGCGCTGGCCGAGGCGCGGGAGAAGGGTGACCCCCTCTGCTACACCCCGAGCAAGGCCGAGTGGGGCTCCTACTCGCGCCTGCTGGCGCAAGGACACGATCCGATTCCCTGCACGAACGCCGAGGTTGTGCCGTACACCCAGGCCATCGGAGAGGCGTACTCCACCTGCGAGCGCTACTACACCCCTCTGGCATACCTCGTAGACGCCGAGACGGGGGAGCCCGTGGTTGTCGAGGGCGTGATCTCCCTGCTCACCGACCCGTGGAACCTCGGCTCTTTCCTTAAAAACTGGGAGCGGGCGGGCATCGAGCTGCCGGAGTTCACCGTGTCGGCGCTCCTGACCGACGAACAGTTCGACCGCTTCGTACGGCTGACCATGACGCGGGGCCAGGGCGTGATCGTCGACCCCAGACTGGCGCTCGACGGTTCCCTGGTCAGCGGCTTCTGGGTGACCAGTTTCGAGCAGCTGCTGTACGAAGCGGAGCAGGACCGGGCGACGGCCGAAGGTGCCATGCCCGGGGAGTCGTAAAGCTCTGCGGTGGTGCGGCCTCTGCTGGTATCCTCGCGTCGCTACGCAAGCCCGGACTCAAGTGCCGGGCCTGACATGCCGTTTATCGGTCGGCCATGCGCGCGGGTACGCAGCTCGCGGGACACGTTGATGCGCGGTCTTTCACCCCACCCGTGACGGCGGTACCGATGCGGAGCCGCGTCGTGCCGTCGTGCCGAGACATGAAACGAGATCGGCAGTGAGCATTTTCAGCGTTGACGCTCCAGGGTGAGGGTGGCTGCGGCGATGACAGTCATGAGGTTGGGGCTGCAGCGGGCCCGGCGGAAGATTCGCCAGGACTTTAGCCTCGCGATGTTTCGTTCGACCGGTGCTCGTGCCGCGGACAGGGCCCGGTTGACCGTCTGCTGGGTCGTGGTGAGTTCGCGGTTCGGGTGCCGTCTGATCGGTGTGGTCGCCCATGGGCCGGCGCCGATGTAGGCGCCGTCGGCGAGGACGGGGACGCCCTGTCGTTCGCAGATCTGGATGATGCGGTGGGTGCGGGCGGCGGTCAGGTCGTGGGGGCGGCCGGGCAGGGCGGGTGAGATCCACAGCAGCTTGCCGGCGGGATCGGCCACGACCTGGACGTTCACACCGTGACAGCGGTGCTTCTGGGAGAAGTCCGCCCGGCTGTCGCCGACCCGGTCGCACTCGGCGAGCGTCCCGTCGAGCAGGACGTAGTCCGGATCGGCCTCACGCAGGACCCGTAGGAGGCCCGATGCCCGGCCGGACAGGTGCTGGACGACGGCCTTGACGTAGGCGTGGGCAGTGCCGACGGATATGCCGAAGCCGGCGGCGATCTGCGTGAGCGTGTCGTGCCGGCGAAGGTAGACCAGGCCCACGAGGGCCCGCTGGTGGGGCGGAAGCTTGCGGCGGCGGTCACCCTCACGGGTGACGATGAGCATGGATACCCACTCGACCAGAGCTTGAGGCAGGTCGAGTGCGGCAGGATAGAGAGCCAATGAGGCCCCTGCACCGCTGAGTTGAGACGTCGAACACCTCCCTCAACGGCACAGGAGCCTCGTGCGTTGTGAAACCTCAGCCCGTCACCCGATCAGTGGCCGCTCTGAAAGAGCTCAGTGAGCCTCTTTCATCCTGAATAGCTGCAGGTCAGGAGCGTGTGGACGTCCTGGACGATCGTGCTGATGCGGCGAGTGGAGCATCGCGCTCGCCGGAGCAGGCGCCAGGCTTTCAACTGGGCGAAGGCGCGTTCTCCCGGCGCTCGCAGGCGGGCATGGTCTCGGTTGAACTGCTGGTAGTGCTCGGGTTGTTCACGGTGGTGGTAGTAGGGGGTGCGGAAGGTGGCGCCGGCACCCTGGTAGGCGCGGTCCGCGAGGACGAGGATCTGCCGGGTCAGGCACGCCTGGACGATGCCGTGGGCGCGGGCCGCGGTCAGGTCATGGGCCCTGCCCGGCGTCGCGCGGGAGAACCACAGCGGTGTGCCGTCGGGCCGGGCGATGACCTGCACGTTCATGCCATGCTTGCGGTGTTTCATCGAGTAGTACGGCTCGTCCGCACCGATCCGGTCGATGGGGATCAGGGTTCCGTCAACGATGACGTGGTCGCCTTCACCGAGGCCGGTGAGGGCTTCATGGAGGCCGGGCGCCCAGCCGGCCAGCACGTCCAGGGTCTCGTCGACGTAGCGCCAGGCGGTGGCCTGGGATATTCCGAAACCGACTCCGAGCTGCGAGAACGTCTCGTTCTTACGGAGATGGACGAGGGCCAGCAGTGCCTGCTTGAAGCAGCCGAGCTTGCGCCAGCGTGTGTTGCAGGCCAGGCGGTGCTCGTGCAGCAGCCAGGCGACATGCTCGACCAGCTCGTACGGGACGTCGAGCGTGGCAGGATACGGAACCAACAGGGCCCCTTCGGTCGCCGATGTGATGAGTGAGATCACCACGCCAACGACGAGGGGCCCTGCCTCGTCACCTCACCCGCTGACCAGCCCATTTCACCCTTCAGCACAGGATGAAAGAGGCTCAGTAAGTCGGGCGGGGCCCGACGGCCGCACGAATGGCCTCGCGAATCCGAAGATCGACCATTCCGTCCTGCGCCAAGCCGGAGAAGTGCCGTGCACCACGCAGCGCAGGCCACTCAACCCGCCAAATGAGACGACATCTTAACCAGCCGTCTCGTTACGGAAGTAACTGTGGCACGGTACTTCACGGTGAGGGTGGCTATGCCAATCACTCCAGGTCTCGTTCTGTCCGCTGCGGGGTGCCCTGGCGAACGTTCATGTCCGCCCCTAGCCGGGCGATAACGTTCGATTCGACATAGGGGTGTTGGCCTTGGTGGTAGTCGTCTCGTAGCTGCATTCGCTCGTACCAGTGCCACACAATCAGCTCAAGGTTGTGCTCCACCAGGAATTTCTGCAGGAAGGGCTTCCTCACCAAAAGCGCCCGACTCGAATCCTCAGATTCCTCGTAGTAGGTGAACATGGGTGCGCCGGCAGTATCGAGCCAGCTCGGGCCTCGCATATCGAAAGTCAGTCCCGCGGCCTGCTGGATGAAGGTCGAGGGCAGGACGGCGGTTGCGGACTCGCCGATGGAGCAGTCAAGGATGCTGCCCTCCCAGGTGTACTGCTCGATGGTGGGTACGGCCTCCACGACTTTCCCGCCGATCGATACCGAACGAAGGGCGTCGTGCCGGTGCGGGCAGCTCGGCCCCACCCGCCCTACTTCGCCTACATAGCAGCAGTCGGTGTGACCGTTGGAGTCGACGAGATCGCGGGGGTCGTGACGTGATTCATCTCGCAAGGCGTTCAAGAGGGTGCTGGCAGCATCCGCCTTGATGAGCAGTGTGTCGATGGCGCCCTTCTCCTGAAGGCCGCGCCAGCCCTTTTCGGCCAACGGATCGACCTTCTTCACGAAGCTTTCGAGTACCACCCAGTCATGGCCTTCTCGATCACGGACGAACAAGGAACCGGCCACGGTCGGTTCGGAGGCTGAATCGACCAGGAATCGTCTGATGTCTCCGCGGTATCGGCTGAAGTCGAGGCGGCCAGGTGGCCACTCTTCGAGGTTGATCAGAGACGGACTCCATGCCGTTACGCCATTGCCGCCGTCTTCTTCGTTGAAGGCGTGGTAGTCGATCGGGGGCAGACTCGGGTCGATCTCTCGGTCGCCGATGATCTGATGCAATCCCTCATACGGTGCACTATCTCCGAAACGCCGCGAACTCTGGTAATTGTCTGCAACCCGGGCCAGTAGTTCGTGGTATGCCATCCACTGATACTTCTTGCCCCAGCGTTCGGCTTTGTGTCCTTCTCTGCCGCGCCCATGGCCGATGCGTCGGTCTTCATCTCCGAAGAGCTTGGGTGACCAGCCGAGACTGATTGTGCGGCAGAAGATCCAGCGGCAAGCAACGTCCGCCGGGTACTCGTCATCGACCGGCTTGGAATACACAAACGCGGCGTCCCAGAGCTCTCTCTGCTCTTCGCTCAGCGGATCCTCTGCATGGTTCAGAAGGAGCTCAAGCGGGCTCAAGTTTTGCTCTTCAGGGTTGCGCAGCTCGTCGGCCAGGGTCACCTTCTGTTCATCGCTTAGGGACGCGACGAACTTCTCCCAACGGCTCTTGATGAACCGCGGTTCCCGGGACCGTCGTTCGGGATAGGTCTGCCCGGTGCGGTAGCGCGAGAAGTGATGGACGCCAGGTTGGACGACATAGCGGGCGAAGTCACCCATGCCCATCAATGAGAAGTCGATCGACGAATAGCTCTCGTCAGCCAGTTGCCCCTCGCGCCATCCGTACTTGGCCTTGAGCGTCGCCTCCGTCGGTGGCGGGCCAGGCACCGCCAGCCCGTACGGGCGCCGGGATGCGTCTAGCGCTGATGCGGGCAGCAGTTGCTGCGCTACGGCCCATCGGACGACACCGCGGGCGGCGTCGAGGAGTAGTTCATCCGGTCGCACGGGTGGGGTGAAGACGAGGTGGTGGACCAGATGGGCCAGGGATTTGGCCTGATCAGCATGTGCCGGTGAGCTGCGCAGGAGTGCACCGTAGGCGATCGAGATCACACGTTGCACTACGTAGGGATCGTCGACCGCCCAGAAACGCTCGACGAGTGCGCGCATGACATCGAGGTGCCCACGTAGCAGTTGCACCAGGGCCTTGGTAGTCCAGTCCCGCATAAATCGGTTCGGAGAAGCCAAGAGCCAGCACAATGGGATGCAGGCAAGCTCGACTACTTTGGCGTCGTAAGCGGGATAGGGTCCCCCAGCCGCCCAGCGGGCCAGTCGTGCTGCCGTACCCGACGCGTCGAACAGCGCGTGATACATCGCAAACCCGAAATCGCTGTCGCGCTCTGGCATCTTCTGCTGAACGAGGTATCGGTGCAGTCCCTCGCCGTTGAGGCGATTGTTGGGCTGTGGTGCGAGGGCGAACAGCACCCCAAAGAACTCCGAACGGCGCAGATAGGGCTGTGCCTCGTTCAACAGGTCGATCGTCCGCTGTGTGATTGCTTCCGAGGCACGGTACGGCAATGTCTCCACGAGTGACTCGTAGAGCCGGCGGGCGCGTTGATGCTGGTCCCAGGCTGCCCTGTCTTCGTGCCGGACGGGCGGGTCCGTCATCCTGATGCTCAGCAGGTCCGGCAGCTCCACACCGTAGACCTCCGGGAACAGGATGCTCGCGGCCTCGTTGATCCCCCAGCTGCTCTCCTCCGTCAGCCATCGACTCACCGCTTCGTCGTTGAGCGGGTCGACGGACAGTGCAAGCCGACGCCTCAAGAGCAGGAAGTCCGCGAAGGCTTGGAAGACAATGCGGATGCCTTCCCCGGTGTTTCCGTTCCCAAGGTAGAGACGCTCGCGTGTGAGTACTCCCTCTTCCTGCAGGAGGCCCAAGAGCCGGGCAGTGTCGATCCGGGGCTCTTCGAGCGACGACCTGACGGTCTGATGGGCGCTGGCAGCACTCATGCTCTCGCGGCCGAGCCGGGACAACTCGTCGAGGAGCGCGTCGAGGGCGTGGCGGACGTGGGTCTGCGCTGCCTGCAGTTCGTAGCTTGATGTTGCGTCGGGGCGGAGGCGGCGAGCGACCGTGCCGATCTTTGCGCTGAGGTAGCGCTCAAAGATGGCGATGCGGCCCTCGTGGCCGGTTGGGGCCGCGTGAGTGTCGGCCTCCGAGAGGCTTTCGCAGTACAGGCGGAGGAAGAGCGGCAGCGTGAATTCGGGTGTCAGGAGCGGGATTTTGGGAGCTTCGAGGCGGTAGTGGTCGAAGTAGCGCTGTGTCGCCTCGACTTCTCGCTCTGCAAATCCCGGATGCGTGCGGTGGACGTAGTGTTTGTCCTCGTGACCCTCCAGAACGAGATCACGGTAGGTGTCGCGGCAGGAGACGACGAGGGCGATGTGGGGATGTCGGGCTATGGCAGCCCGCAGCTTCGGAAGATGCGTTCGCCAGAAGTCGGCTGGTGTGGTCTCGTTGAGGGCATCGATGAAAATCACGAACCGGCTACCGGCCGTTGCGGCTGCTTCGCCAGCAGCGTCCATGGCACTGAGCAGGACATCGCCGCCGACGGGCTCCAGACCGAGCTGATCAGCGATGCTCGCCCAGAGGTCGCCCCTGCCGAACTGTGCACCGGCTAGGAACACCGCGGGCCGATCGGCGAGCAGAGCGCGGTGGGTGGCATCAAGGAGCAGGTGTGTCTTGCCCGACCCGGCTTGTCCCGTAAGAAAATAGGCGCGCCGCCGGAAAGCTCGGCCGATCGAAGACTCAAGCCATGAGTGCAGTTCGTTGATCGCTGTGCGCAGGACACCGACGCCGTATCCCTCTGCCCGTTCCGGGGGGCTCTGATTGCGCTTAGGGTCGTCGCTCGGCAGCTCTCGCCACTCGGCCCTCGCCCGTCGCTCATAGTCCCTGGCAGCTTCAATAGCTTCGGCAGTAGCCGATAGCTGATCGTTGAGGTGCACTAGGGGAGTTGGGGGATCTCCTGCTTGTACTGCAAGGGCACTCGCGGTTGCCTTCAAGGCAGCTGCCGTGTCATGGATGGCCTGGTACGGGGCAGCGTCAGGATCATCCTCGTCTTTGACCAGGACATGTAGATCGTTTACGGCGGTGATGACGTCGCGGCGCAGTCGATTGAAATGTGTTAGGACCGACTGGTCGAAGCCGAGCGCGACCAGGTCTTCCTGGATGGGAAGGTCGACCTGCAGGTCGGGCCGGTACTTCTCGCCCGCGGCATCCGCCTGCTCTATAGAGCGCTGCTCCAGCCAGTCGCGGCCGAGAACCACGTTATTCCACCAGAACCAGCGCCGGCCACGGTGCTCCGGCTTGGCCAGCTCGTCGAGCAGGTCGCTCTCCTGTACCAGCTCGAACTGAATCTTCTCGGCGCCGGGAATCGTCTTCTTCCAGGTGGAGACCTTGGCTTCGTACTTCTGTCGCTGAGACGTGCGCTCACCGCCGAGCGTGCCGGTAGCGAGGTTCCAGGAGATCGCGAACGTCAGCTTGCGGAGCTGTGGGCGCTCCTTGGCGACGCGCTTCACTGAATCCGTCATGGCGGTCAGGAGCGGGCCGATGCCGTCAACGTGCTTGGCTTGCCAGCCCCACTCCGTGCCGTCCAGCAGGGTGGCGTACCACTCCACGCCGCCGTCAGGGTTGCCGGTCCGGATGGCCTGAGCTCCTGGTGGCACGCGGTTCTTGAGCAGCTGATACGACAGCTCTTCGAATGCCCGGCTCTGCTCGCCATTCCAGGCCCGAAGCGTCTTGAAGCTCAACCCGTCTCCACCCCTCGTGTTCCCTTCCGGCTTGGATACTCAGATGCGATCGCCTACACGCCTGTCGAAGCCGATGCAGAGTCACAGGACTAGCGGAGCAGGTGAGGAGCCATGCTAAGCCAGCATTGGTCGCGGCCACTCAGCTTCACCAATGAGCCACGGCCGCGTGTCCGGCCCCATGCGCACAGGACCCAAGCCCGTTCGCCAGGCGATCTTCGCACCAGAAGTAAGTGCACACATAATAGGTCCGCCGTACACCTTTGGCGTTACTTCATCTCGCGGACACGGGACATGGCGCGGAAGAGCTCTCGCTCTCGACCTTCCTCCATGGCCTCCAGTACCCACTCCGGTGTTTGTGCAAGTTGGCGTGCCGCAAGTCGAAGCAGATCTTCGTCGTTCATCCAGTCCGCAGAGGGGGTGAGGGGCATGCGTCGCTCTAGCAGGTGGGCGACAACCCGAGGCCGGACTCCAGCTCTCATCCATGCGATGACACCCGGATTGCCAGCGCCCCATCTGACAGCGAACGGCAGCAGGCTGAGCGCTCTGGAGCACGCCTCTGGCAGCTCCCAGCGGCCGGGTTGTAGTTCGGATTCGCACCCTGTAGCGACGATCGCTCCAATCGCGCCCGCCAGCACACTTAGCCTGAACCCGAAACCTCGGTCGGTAAGACCAATGATTTTTGGAAGGGGCATGCCTTGCCCGCGGCCGCCAGTCCTTTCGGCGTGCGGTCCGAGGGCGTGGCCTGCTACGGACAGCAGGTCTTCCCCTTGGATCCAGGCGATCAGGGTGGCTGCCAGCGCCCGGTGTCCCTCGGCAGCGTCGTCCGGATCGGAAGACCAAAGGGCTTCGATGGCGGTGGACCGGTAGTCGTTGGTCAGCGGAAGTAGGCTCTCCACCATCTCTGGTCGAGCTGACGCGAGAGCGTCCACAAGAAGGTAGGCCCAGCCCTCTACCGTGCTGGGTGCTTCGTACGCGTCCAGCTGAGCGAGGAGCCAGCGGTAGAGGTACGAGGTTTCCGGGAGTCCGAGTCCTGCCCGGTGGGCTGCCAGGCTCACCCAGTCCGGTACTTGTTCCTGAGCGAGGAAGGCTGAGCCAGTGGCTTCCAGGGCTTCGGCGATTGCTTCGCCCTGGCTTGCGGCTCCAGCCCTGTGCACCGCCCAGGTCAGTCGCACCACTCCGGGTGCATCGCCACTGCCTGCGGCGAAGGAGAGGAACGAGAATGCGGACTGTTCTTCGCCCTCCAAGGTGGCGACCTCCAGGCTTTCGCCGAGGGCCTTTTCGATGAGCCCGTCGAGTCTGCTGCTGATGTCGTTAGCGGCGTCTTCCTGGGTCAGGAAGGACGCCCCGGTCGTGAGGGCCAACCTCTTGCCGCTGGTGCCGTCTGTCACGTGGGTGGCTCTTCCGGGTACAACCACAGCAATCGACCGGGCAGATGTGTAGGCGCGTCCGGCTCTTCCGATGGCGTTCAGAAGTTGGGTGCGTGAACGCCGCTCACGCTCGGCAGGTGAGGCATCCTGGTCGAAGCCGACCTCCGTCCCACCGATGACCACCGCTGTGGCCGGCAGGTTCAGGCCCTGCGACAACGTGCCGGTGGCGAACAGCACTCGTACCCGGTCTCGGTCGAAGGAGATTTCGCTGGCGCGTTGTTCTTCGCGTAGGAGGGCGCCAGTGTGCACGCCCACGCCTTTCTCCAGGGTGGCCCTCAGCTCCGATTCGATGCCGAGCTCGGCATCTGCCAGGGTGAGCAGTGCCTCGATGTCCGCGTCATGGTTCGCTGGAACCCAGTCCGCGGATCCAGGCAACTTGACGGCCTGAGTGAAGCTGTGGTGCCGGTTTTTGGGAAGAAAGGCCAGGACACGGTGGCCTTTATCAGCCATGGCTGTGACGATGGCCGCAGTCATCGGGAGGCATACGCCTGTTGGAGATGGCCCATCTGTGCGGTGTAGCTCCTTGGGAGACAGCACGGGGGTCCGAACCACCCGGTAGTCCTTTGGGTGGTTTGTTGCCCATGCCCCCTGAAGTCCGACCAGCAACGATATGGGAGCATCATAGGTGAGCTTCTTCCGGCTTCCTGGAAGGGCAGCCAGGCGATCCCTGGCCAGAGCCTGAGCGGCCTCCTCTCCAGCCTGGTCGAACCCTGCGATTGCTCGCAGGGTCCTTGTGGGACGCCACGGGTGGCTGATGGGTACGGCTTCTACGCCGGTCACTGCGGTGAGCCAGTCCGCGAGTTCGTCTGCGTTGGCAACCAGTGCCGACATCAGTAGCGCTCTCACGTGAGGTGCGCGATGAAGTACTTCGGCTATGACGAGCTCCGTGAGCGCGCCGCGCCCGTTTGGCTCCTCGATGAGGTGCGCTTCGTCGAGGATGCAGAGGCGGAGGTCTTCGAAGGCGTCAGGGTTCTGTCTCAGGGCCAGCGAGCACTTCTCGGGTGTCATCACCAAAACCTGGCAGGAACCGATGACGGCGAGGTCCTCGCTCTCGAGAAGGGCATACTCGGCGCCGCCGAGGAACCCTCGCACCTGTACGCCGGGCAGGGAATCGAAGACTGAAGACAACCGTCGCACCAGCTGGCCCACTAGGGCGTTCGTCGGTGCGAGGTAGAGCACCCATCCGCGGTGGAGGGTCTGCGCGATGGCGAGTTCCGCAACCGCCGACTTGCCCGCCCCGGTGGGCACGCAGACGACGGCATGAGCGTGGGGTCCCGGGAGGGCCTGCTCGGAGTAAATCCTGGCGGAGGGCCATAGCAGGGGCCGTGATTTCGCTTGCTCCTGCACGTAGCTCGCAAAGCGCCCGTCCTCGTCGGGCGGAGTCGGGACGGAACGCAGAGCTCGTGTCTCGTCTTCCTCCAATACCTTTGCGAGCAGAACGGCGATGTGGTGGATGTCGGGGTGGACGACTTGGCCTCCCCAGCCATCCGCGTCTGGGTGCAACAGCGAGATCAGCGTGCGGATGTCCTCAACCGCGGTCCGTAGGGCACCTGGCTGGTGGGTGAGCCACTGCGTGTGGCGTCGTACCGCCTGCCCCATCTTCCGCCAGAGTGCATGCCGGACGCGGACGTCCAGGTGCTCACTGCGACTAGGCACTGGTGGCGCTTGGGGAAGATCGGGACTCACCTGAGCCGCCAGCAACTCGCGAAAGGTTCCCATAGCCCATTCAGACGCGGGGGACTCAGCATCTATCGGCGTGTCGAGCTCACCGATTTCGCCCCCGCATCGCGCTGCATTCGCATCGTAACCCGCGATGCGATAGAGCAGCCCGGCTTCCAGTTGCTCGTATCTTCGGGCCGAGCCAAGCGGAGAGGCGAAGCTCAAGGGGACTTCTGGATCCGGCTGCTCATTGCATATCGACAAAGCCTCTGCAGCTACAAAAGCGCATGCCTGCACCGTGACCGCCGGCAGTCCGGGCACCAGAACAGCGTGCACTTCCAATGCGGTGGCCAGTCTGCGCAGCGCAGCTCTGGGGGACGTCCAGCCTGCCGTGATAAATGACGAGTCGGGCACACCTATGCGCTCCGTACTTCGTACGCTCGGCGCCGGCGCCAGATCGCGCCACTCCATGATATCCACCCAGGCGCGGGTCAGCATGCGCCTAATGTCGCTCCCATCGAACTCGCCGATTCGCGGCAGCTCTTGAAGTAGTTCGTATACCCCGCGATTGAACACGTCACACCACAATCTCCGTCACGGCTTCCCGCATGGCGTCAGCAACAGCATCGAAGAATCCGTGAAAGTCTTGCAGGCGAATTATCAAAAGTCGCTTGTGCTCGCGGGGAGGAGTCAAGTCCTTCAGAGTGACCCGGTCTCTCCTCGCGTCAAAGGGTACTTCATGTACGATAGACGGAACGTAACACCTTTGCTTCAGAACGGAATTGGCCACTTGTCCGGCGAGCTCGGTCGAAAGGTACCCTTCCAGAGCCATGAGCTCTTGCCTCAAGTGGCGCAGATGATCTCCCGAATCAAGGCTCTTGAATATTTTCGCTGCTTGAGTCAACTGCCCACTGCCATCGAGGCGGGACGCCTTGCTCTCCCCTATCGCTAGAGATAGAACATCCCCACGCACGTAAAGAGCCACAGCATCAAAACCCTGCTGGGTCGGAATGGGATGCATCTGACGCAGCGCGTGAATACGTCCGCCAAGCAGCTCTCCGGGATCCCGGTTTTGCAGTACCAGAAGCACATGGAGCAGGCCCTCAGCGAGCCATGCGTTCCTTTTCGTGTCACGGAAGAGGATCTCGCCGTCCGTGACGAATGAGTTGTTTGCCCCGATCAGTTCAACTACGTCGCCCGCAAGCTGTTCCCGATCGTCCGCCCCTCCCACGAGAAGAGCGGCTGCAAGACTGACATTGCACCTCACCGCGCCGAGGAGCAGGCCCACCAGCACCCTGCCGAGACTCCTCGCCACTTCCGACGACTCAACCCCCGACACGACCAGCGCCGTATGGGACGACGGCTCGGGCAACGCCCTCAAGCTCACGGATGCCGCTATTTCATCCAGCGCTGCCTCAACCAGCTGAAGAGACAAGACCACCCCCGACTGTATGCCTCCGACAGCCATACCATACGTCCACAGCTGTGAAGCTCTCCGCTGTCATCACGCACACTCGAGGAGAGATGACCCGGCCCCTCACGCGCCGCGGCGTGAGCGGCCGATGTGCACGGGGACCTGGCCGACGATAGTCACCCAGCGGTTCCCGGATTCGCCCCAATAGGGAACGGGCCGACGAGACACGGGGACGGTGCGGCGTTCGCCCGGCCGCAGGGTGCCTTTGGCGAAGCCGGGAGGGTTCGCCACTGCCCCTATGTCTCTCAGTGCGCCCTGTTTCCGCAGTTCAGCCCCGATTGTCAGACCCGCCCCGTAGCGTTGTCCGTCCCACTCGTAGCGGCTGCGGGGAGTACTGATGGACGACGACCTTCAGATCGACAGCGACGAAGACCTCTTCCGCAACCCCGTCTACTACGAACCGGCCGGCCGCAACCTCGACCTGGACCGCCCCGACCTCGGCGTCCCGCAAGGCCAAGACCTCCTGAACGTGCTCCTGCGCATGCGAGGACGTGTCCCCATCGAAAAGCGCGGGCTCATCTGCCCCGACTGCCGGGACCTCCGCGGTCGGCGCGTCTCCATGTACCTCGTCCAGCGTGACGGCGTATGGCTTGCCTCCCACTACCGGAAACCCGGAGAGAAGCCCATTAGCCACGAGTCCGACGAGCATCTCGCCCGCAAGGAACGCGTGGCGAAGGACTCCGAAGATCACGGCTTCCACGCCGAAATCGAGTCGCAGACCGCCGACGGGCACGCACGCCTCGACGTACGCATCAGCGGCGCGAACGGCATCGTCCTGGGCTACGAGCCTCAGTTGAGCGCCCAGTCAGCCCGCGGAATGCGTGCACGGGAGGGGTTCCGTCGCCGCGGTGGTATCCAGTCGGTCTGGGACTTCGCCGACCCCGACCACGCAGGCATCGGCGCCGTCCCTTACGTCCGCACGCCGAACCTGCCGGCCTCTGTCATCCGCGTGCAGAAGAACCCCATCGCGGTCCAGGACGGCAACTTCGTCCTGGAGGAGGGCGAGTGCAGCCAAAACGGCACGCTCACCCGGTGCCCGGAGAAGCCCTACGACCCGGAGAACCCCACCGACGCCGGGTACTGCGGGGGCTGGCACCGCGTCCTCGTGCCCGCCCATCAGTCGAGCACCTTCACAGGGGAAGGCCGCCTGACCCTCACCCAGTTCATCGTGGAAGCTGCGGCCGGCGAGCGAATCCCGTTCCAACGGGGCGGCCACCACGGTTGGCTCCCCGCACGGCAGTGGCAGCAATACCTCGAGGCGAACGGGCCCCACTCGGACGACAAGGAGCGCCAGTCATCTGTACGACAGGGGGACCGGCGCGACAGATGTACCGAGGACCGTCCGGCTTCGGAGGTGCGGGTTGAGCCGAAGCAGAGACGTGGTAGCCGCGCAATCGTCCTTGAGTCCCGCCCCCGGGAAACCGCGGCCGCCAAGGTGCCGGTTGACGCGCAGGGTCAAGCGATCCCGCTCTGCCGCTTCGGCTGCGGTCAGCCCGCCAGCCTCCCAGGACCCGAAGGGCTGCCCGAGCACTTCTCGTGCCGCAGTAAGCATGAGGCGTGATCTGTCGGCCACCACTGCCCCCGGCTTCATCACCTGGTGTCAGAGCCCCCTGAGCCTACTCAGGGCGCTCTGACTTACGCCTTGCGCTCACCCGCTCAGCGCAGGCCGCTGCCCTGCACCCGCAGACAGCTACTCAACGTGCCTTTGTCAGCAGCTGCAGGGGCGTGATGTCCCGTGCCACCAGCCCCGCCGCAACGTCCCTTCCTGGGGAGAATCTGGGGAGTATCGGCGGGCCTGGGGAGCGCGTGGGAGAATCGACCGCGTAACACAGCACGATCCCGAAAGACTTATCCGCGCAGGTCAGGGGCGGGTGCAGCCGCATCGATGCAGGTCAGCGCCACCAGGTAGACAACTTCATGACGTACGTGCCGAGATCGTGGGTAGGCGAGGTCGCCTGGCTCTGGTGGCGCAGCATGGTGACCAACCAGCACAGGTGGGGCCGGCCGGCAGCAGCCTCCGCCGCTCGGCACGCCAGATGTCATCGGCAACAACGACATGACTCATGGTTGGAATCCTCTACGGATTAGCCACTCCCGGGCTGATACTGACCCTGCAAGTGCAGCGGCGCGGTTCAGACGCTCGGCGTCGTGGATATCGCCGTTGAAGAATCTCAGTTGGGCGAGCCCATGCAGGGCGTGGCTGTTTCCGGCCGCCACCGCTGCGTGTGCCAGGTCCTCGGCACGCTGATGGTGACCTTGTCCTTCGCTGTGCCATGACATCCACTCAAGAGCCTTCGGGTGCTTTGCAGCGGCAGCCGCGCTGTAGAAACACATGGCAGTGGCGTGGTCACGGTGGTCTGATCTTTCGCGCGCGAAGGCCACCAGGACATCAGTATGGCCGTGACCAGCGATGCGTCGGCACAACCGTTCCGCATCATCGGATGCTCCGGCAGTGACACGCAACTGAGCAAGCGCGAGGGCGGCGGATGGGATTCCGTACTCTGTGAGGGCGGTGTGCGCTAGACGCTCTGCCGCGATCCGATCGCCGCGGGCTTCGTGGTACGCAGTGAGCCACCGCGCGGCGACTGGGTCTCCAGTGTCGGCGGCCCATGAGTAAATGCGTGCGGCCGAATGGCGCATGCCCAGCGTCAGCAGGTGGTGAGCCAGGCTGCGCTGACCGTTTCGGTTACCGCTCACCTCGTACGCCCGGCGAGCCAGGCGCTCAGCCTCTTTGTAGTGGCCGGCAAGTCCGAGAGCCGCAGAGAGCTCGCCAAGGAGGAACCCGTCGAGACAGTGCCCCTCAATGATCTGTTCCGCCCGCTCGAAGCGTCTGAGGTCAATGAGGCGACGGGTGAACCAGTGAAGCACGATTACGTCGCCGCACTCCGCCGCCTTCAGATAGAGCTGTTCACAGCTCACCACTCCCAGGCGACGCGCGGCCTGTGCGAGTTCCCGCGTGTCCGTGTCTGTACGCGAGTGTGCCGCTGCTGCCACCCACAGAGAGGGAGCAGGACGTTCCCTCTCTCTAGTTGCCCGGCTCTTCTCATGGAGGAAGTCGGCAAGTTGATACAACGAGCTGTCGGTAGATGGCTCGTAGAGACGAGGCCGATGGCGCATCAGCGGCCCAGGAAGCTGACGATGCGGTCGAAGGAGCTTGGCCAGGTGGGAGGCGAACCAGTCCTCGTCCAAGCTGTGCCATGTGGAGTCATCCACGTAGCCCTCACAGGCAACCCGCAAAAAGCTTTCAGACAGCAGGGGACCATGTCCACAGCGGCGTGCGTCCATGGCGGCGTGAAGAATGGCACGGGCCGCCCCTTCGGACTGCTCGTAGCGTCGCCATAGATGTGGGGCTCCAGCAAGGAACTGAGCGATGCGTCCACTGGCAGCACGGGTTCGGGCCAGCGTCAGGCGCGGGTCGGAGTTGACTACAGCCTCAGCACGGGCCAGCTCCGGTTCACTGAACGCGGCAGGCATCCGAACAGTGACCGCCAGGTCAGCAAGCTGACCCACCGCGCCCATCCCAGTGTCCAGGTGGTCATCGTCCTCGACGGAGCTCTCCGTCAGCTTCTCCCAGAAGCTCGGCCACATGGTGCCCAGGACCAGCACGGGCCCGCGCTGTTGGTTCGTCAACAGGTCCTGCAAGCTTGCTGAGACCTGTGCGGCGTAGTCCTTGACCAGCAAGTAAAGGTTTGCTTCGTTCAGCCACAGCACGGTTCGTGGCTGCAGCACACCCTCCTGCAACGCATGCAGGAGTGCCGCCGGCCGATCCGGAGCCAGCGGATGCACAATCTTCCAGTCCGGGAGTTCAGCCCGCACTGCTTCCCAGCAGGATCGTGTCTTGCCTGTTGAGGAGCCACCAACCACCATCACCAGTCGGCTCCCGTCGACCGCCTCAGCTACCTCGCGCCGCAGCTCGTTATCAACGCTGGCCGGACGGGCGATGTAGGGAGGGAGTACCGCTAGCGCACCAGGGGCTCCACCCATCTCCAAGGCGGGATGCACCTCGAAGCGCAAGGCGTCAATGGGCTCCAGTTCCCCGACCACGCGAACCTGGTGTGAGGCACCGACCCGCTGCAACCCGGCCGGCGGATCACTGCGCAACACGATGCCACGAGCCTGCAGTGCGGTCCGCAACATGGCAGCATCAATCACACCAGCCCGCGGCCCCCACTCCTGTGCCAGCGCCTCGATCATCCGGTACGCCACAGCGGCGTCATGTTTGGTCTCGGCCGCAAGCACCCGGTCATTCAACAGAGCGCACAAGTAGGGATAGCGCGGACTGACTTGCTCGGTAGGCTCAATCTGCACGACGAGACGTCGAGCGATTCGGAAAGCGCTTAGCTCCACCAACTCCTGTTCGGGAGCAGCCTCACTTTCTGCAAGTACGTCACGGACGGTGTCCGCCAGGTGTTTCCATACCCGACGGTGCTCCTGTCCCAAGCCCGGCAGGATTCTCAGAAGGTGGTCTACGCCTTTCTGCGCAGCAGCGTACGCAGCCAAGCTCTGCAGCACCTCCAAGCCATGCGAGGGGCCGGAGGCGGTCACACCTAGCCTGTGCCGGTCGGCATCTATTTCCCCACCAAACGACTCCAGACTCTCCACGCACTGCCGGATCGTCTTGCGCCAGGGATCGCTGCTGCGAGCGATCTCCAACGTTCGTTTGACCTGCCGTTCCACGGCCAACTCGTAAGGGCCTTCACGGTTGAGAACCACCACGTCGTCCAGAGGGAACTCCCTGCCCTGCTGCAGGCAGACCGAGTCCGGCACCACGTCTAGCCCCGGAACGCTCACGCCGCACAGCAGAGCGGCCAGATCCAGGGCCGCGACTCGATACTCATAGATCGTGCCAGCCCCACCCGTGCCAATCGAGGAAGCCCCTCTGCTCAACCTCTCACCCCCCTGTTAGATTCGCCGACCCGACTCCAAGGACGTTTATACCTACTGCCAACCCGGAGGCGCTGGGCTTCATCGGTTGCCCCCCAAGGCCAAGCCAAGGTAGTCGAAGCCAACACCGCAGCAGCAACGCCTAGGAATACGTATCGGGCTGAGCAGAGCGGCCGCGCGCCAGCTCTTCGCCGATCGGACTGGCTGCGTTCGATCGCGGTGAAGCGGAGCAACCTTCTGATAGCGCAGATGGGCCGCAGCCTGCGGCTGGCCAGCCGGGCTCAGTCAGAGAGCGTGTGCGGGGGAAGACGCAGCCGCACGTCTCGTGGCCGATCGTGCCGGCGTGGGAGTTCTTCAGCCGGTGGGTTACCCGCTCCGTGGTCCAAGTCCTGGCGATTTCCTCTCTCGTAGCGCGTTGGATCGAGGCATGCTCCGTGGAGACCTGTCGGCCCGCCCCTCGTTTGTGTGCCGGCTCACCGCCGCCACGGGCCATCGGTCAGGGCCCCACTCCGTGCCGACCAAGATCCGGGCCATACAGGGACCAGCCGCCAGCAGCTTAGCCGAATCGTGGCCGTTTCCGCTGGTCAGCGGCCATGCGCGGCGTGTACCACCAGCACACGAAGAACCTCCTCGTGTCGTACTCGGCACAGAGGCTCGGGTTCTTCTAGGAGCACGAAAGAAGGCGCCTGAATCGGGGCTTTGGCCCACCAGGCGCCTTCCGCTGGGCTCGCTCAGAGCTGAGAACGGTGTAGGCGGTAACTCCCGCTTCCTCCCGCCGGTACCCCGCTCTTGACCCGGTCGACCGGATCACCGCCTTGACCGCCTCCTGCCGGGCCGTGAGAGCGGCGGCGCAACTCAGTGGCCTGGCGGGGGCGGGGTACGGCGGGGACGCGTTAGTGGCGTGCCACTCCTACTGGGCACGGCTGGCCGCCTGTGCTTCTGGACGTACGCGTAGGTGAGGCCCTCCAAGACGTCCTCGGCAGCGTTGAACGGAGCCGTCCGGTCCGCGAGCAGTAAGACGGCCGCTCAAGGGGCGCCCATGACCAGGCCCTCAATGGTGTGCTTCTGCGTGATGGGTGTCAGTTCATCAACGACAGGGCAGTGAAGGTGACGGCGAACCCTCTGCGGCAGGCCGTCCCAGAATCCCCGGGTGACAGCCGCGTCGTGGCGGTCATCATTGTGCGCGTGGGGCCCGTCGAGACCGAGCACGAGGACGGGTCGGGCCTTGGCCGACTCGTTCTTCGTCCCGCGGTGAATGGTGAGTGCAGACCGGGCCGAGATGTCACCGCGCTGCGGGTACTTGCGCACCGCGAGTTGCTCGTAGCGGCTGTAGCGCTCACGGGGCGGGAACATCCCGTGTTCGAAATCAGGTTCGTCGTCCCACTGGGTGCCGGGCGCGATTTCGAAGGGGCCCATGTCCGGGGCTGTGTCGACCGCGGTGAGGTTGAACGCCAGCGAGTTGAGGCGGAGTTCCGTGCGGGTGTGCTCGGGGGCAGGGAAGTCGCGGTGCCATGGCTGGTTCACCGCGCCTTCGAGCGGTACATCGAATCCGAGCTCGACGATGCGGTAGTCAGGGCCGAGGACTGCGGTGGCCAGCGACCGGACCCAGGGATGGTCGACGAGTTCGACGAATCCCCGCATCTGCTCGGGATGGATCTCCACGTAGTAGCGGTGTGGGCCCCGGCCCACAGCCCCGCCCGGCCGGGAGCGCGCCTCTTCGAAGGCGGTCTCGATGTCCTCGCGCAGCCGGTCGGCCCATGCGACGGTGAAGGCACCTTTCCGCGCTGTGATGCCGTCCTTGTAGAGGTGGGCGACGTCTTGAGCCACGTCGACAGGGGCATCGGCCAGACCGAGCGCGTCGACGCTGCCGACGGTGGGCCTTTCGGGGGTTTCGGGCATGGACATCCTCGCCTTCTTGCGAACGGAGTAGCTGCCACCTCAGATTTACATCGATGCATGCAACGTTGCAATACTCATGCAGAAGCTCTCTTTGTCCATCTGGCGCATGGCAGGATGCAGAGGTGAGCAGTCGTCTGAAGGATGTGGCCGCCCGAGCCGGTGTCTCCGTGCGCACCGTGTCCAACGTGGTCAGCGGAGCGGCGCCGGTGGCCGTCGAGACCCGTCGCCGCGTACAGGAAGCGATCGACGAACTCGGCTATCACCCCAACCTCGCGGCCCGCAGTCTGCGTGCCGGGCGCACCGGCATCATCGGCCTGGCCATCCCCGAGCTGCACTCCCCCTACTTCAGCGAACTCGCAGGCCTCTTGGTGGACGAGGCCCGGCGCCGCTCATGGACCGTTCTCATCGACCAGACGCACGGAGACGCGGAAGCCGAGCGCCGACTGCTCACGCCGGGCGGCGGTCGTGTCGTCGACGGACTCATCATCAGTCCCTGGGCACTGGATCCCGCCGAACTCGCGGCCGCCCAACCCTCGGTCCCCCTCGTCCTGCTCGGCGAGCGCCATCCGAACGGTGCAGCCGACCGTGTCGCCGTCGACAACGTCACTGCCGCCGACGAAGCCACGAGCCACCTGATCGGCCTCGGCCGACGACGCATCGCTGCCATCGGCACCCAGCCCCATCTGCGCAACGGCACCGCACAGCTGCGCACCGAAGGCTACCTGCGTGCTCTGGACCGGGCTGGGCTGCTCCACGACCAGGACTTCCAGCGCTCCGTTCGCGCGCTGCACCGGGCGGACGGCGCCCGGGCCATGGACGAACTGCTGGATGGGCCGGCATCCCCTGACGCCGTGTTCGCCTTCAGCGACGAACTGGCCCTGGGGGCCCTCCACACAGCGCACCAGCGCGGCCTGCGCGTGCCGGAGGACATAGCGATCGTCGGATTCGACGACATCGAGGACGGTCGCTACAGCAACCCCCCGCTGACCACTGTCTCCCCCGACAAACAACAGATCGCCGAGCGATCCCTGCAGTGCCTGGCCGACCGCATCTACAGCCCGGCCAACACCACCCCGCCGCAGGAGATCACCGTTCCACACCGTCTCGTGGCTCGCAGCACGACCTGAGGGCCCTCCTTCGACGTGCCTCCCACTGCCTGGAGGGCCGTCAGATCCAAGAACTGGCCGTTGCTTCGGCGGAGCGGCTGCCTTGCTGCGAGCGGGGGCTTATCGCCGACGCAGTTTGGCTGCATGGTGCCGGGGAAGGGGCGACGGCTTCGCCGGGGGCCTTTGCCGGTAGACGCTCGGGGAGGAGTACAAGGCGGAGCGGGCGGCGGGGCCCGACGGAGCCGACCGCCTTCGCGCGGTGCTGTCGGCCTGCCGGATCGCGCGCCTTGACCGCACCACAGGGTCCGGCCGCCGAACGCGGAGGGGCTGCTGCCGGGCTGGGCGACGCCGCCTCGACTCACTGATGACTGAAGCGTCGCTCTGCCCGGCACAGTCGCCCGCCGCGCGACAGCAGGATCGCGGTCGTCGTGGGGAGGTGCCGATTGAGCCGGTCGGCGTCCGGGTGCCGCGCCTGCCGGGCACGGGGGGGGCGGTTCGAGGCTCTGTCGCGAGGGGGACGTCTGCTCACCGGGCCGTGGCTCGTGAGTTCGGAAGGGGCCGGTGGCGGCGGGGCTCAGGCGGGAACGAAGCCGTGGGGGTCGATAATGAACTTCTCGGACACTCCCGTGTCGAAGGTCGCGTAGGCGTCGGGGGCATCGTCGAGGCTGATCACCTTGGTGTTGAGCATGGCGCTCAAGTAGGGCATGCGGTCCCACAGGATCGCCATCATCAGCTCGCGGTTGTAGTGCATGATCGGCGCCTGCCCGCCGGCAATCCGCGGCGACTTGATCCAGGCCTTGCCGAAGTCGATCGGGTACGTTCCCTCTTGCTCGGCCTGCGACTTCGCGAGCGGGTCGGCGCTGTAGACGCCGACGGACTCGGGCCGACCCAGTGGTACGTGCTGTACCACCTGGCACA
This sequence comes from Streptomyces globisporus, assembly GCA_014649555.1. Classification (GTDB taxonomy): domain Bacteria; phylum Actinomycetota; class Actinomycetes; order Streptomycetales; family Streptomycetaceae; genus Streptomyces; species Streptomyces globisporus. The sequence continues at coordinate 416,130 of BMTG01000003.1, forward strand.
CGACGGGCCGACCAAGCAGCGCGACCTCGTACGCGCGCTGCGGTTAGAGCGCGCCACGATGACCGGTGTCGTGGCTGCCCTGGTCCGCATAGGGCTCGTGGAGCAGATACCCGATCCCGACGACCTGCGGCAGAAGACGCTGCGCCTGACCGAGGCGGGCTGTGAACTGTGGGCGCGGCTACCCGAACCCATCGCCCGTATCCTGGGCGTCGCCTTCGACCGCGTGAGCGAGCAGGAGCAGGTCGTCCGCATTCTCCGCGGAGCCACCGCACGACTCGCACACCATCTGGAGGCAGAGACACCACCCTCATGACGATCCTCGTCACCGGTGCCACCGGACCGGTCGGCACCCGACTCCTGCCCCGTCTCGTCGAAGCCGGCGTCGACTGCCGCGCCCTCGTCCGTCACGGCAAGTCCGCGCCCGAGGCGTCACGCCGGTCGACGGCGACATCCTCGACCCCGACTCTCTCGACGGCGCGCTCAACGGCGTCACCGACGTCGTGCACATGGCCGACCTGTTCCGCACCCAGGACACGGACGCCATCCACCGCACCAACGTCGAGGGCACACGCAACCTCATCGCAGCCACCAAGGCCCAGGCCCCGCAGGCGCGTCCCATCATGGCCAGCACCAACCTCGTCTACGGCTCCGGGCTGACCCGCCCCGCCCGCGAGGACGACCCCACAGCCGCCGACAGCCCCTACCCGGCCAGCAAGATCCTCGCCGAGACCGACCTCAAGGCCAGCAGCCTCAACTGGAGCATCCTGCGCTTCGGCTTCGGCTTCGTCTACGGCGACAAGGACGGCCACCTCGAATCCGCCCCCGCCCTGATGGCCAACTGGAAGTGGCACCCCGCCCAGACACTCGATCTCCTCCACCAGCGCGACATCGCCACCGCCGTCGAGCCCGCCCTCACCGGCGCACTCGACGGACACACCGTCAACGTGGTGGACGAGTCCCCCACCAGCATCTACGAGATCGCCCAGATCGTCGGCGCCCCCTACGAACCCTCCGCCGAACCACTCGACGACCCCTGGAAGGGACGCGCCGACGGCGCCCTCCTGCGCACCCTCGGCTTCACCGCCACCGTCCCCACCGTCTACCACGCACAACGCGACGGCCGGCTCTGAAGGGAAGAGAAACCGCAAGGGAAGCGGACAGTCTCCCTGCGGCACTGTCGCCCCTGTGCGGGCCGCATCGCGGACACCCTGCCACGGAACGACCGGCTGCGGGGGCCGCATCCTGTACGCCCCGAGCGGCAGCGCGGCGTACGGGGCTCCCGGGAAGCGCATGGCGCCATCGTGCAGGCGGCCTTCCACGGTGCCGACGTCGACAGTCACCAGTGGGCCATGTGCGTCCTCCGACATCAGAAACTGCTGCGCAGCGTTTGCCTCCCACGCTGCCTGTCCGGACAGGCGTTTGCGACCGGATCACGCACCCGGCGTCAATAGCGTGTTCCAGGAGTGACGGGTGGCGGCAGAGCCTATGCCGCCCCCGAAGACCTCTCCGCCACCGGTCAAGCGGTTTCGGTGTCGTGCTCCGACACCTACTTCTCGCGGGCGAGATCCTCACTCGGGCGTTCTCAGTGGACAAGGAACGCCCTCACGGCGTTGTTTGCGCAGGTGCTCGCACCGAGAGGGTGGGCCCCGTGCCCGCCCTGGCCATCGGTCACCATCCGGGCCCGCTCACCCAACGCCCCACGGAGTGCACGGGCGCCGATGAGGGGCGTTCCGGGGTCCCGTTGGTTCTGGATCATGAGGGCATTTGACGGCCCCTCTTACTCTCAGGAGTCCTGGCCATGGCCGCGACCAGTGCCGCAAGGAGCAGGGCGCCCGTCGACCACCAAGCCGCGACGGTGAAGCCGTGCACCATCCCCTCCCCCAGGTCCCGGCTCCGGGACGGGTGGGCGTCGATGTATCGGGTGGCGGCGGACGACGCGATCGTGTTCAGCAGGACGGTTCCCAGAGAGCCGCCGATCTGCTGGAAGGTGGAGACGGTCGCGGACGTCACTCCGGCGTCCTTCGGGGCAACCCCGGCGGTCGCCGTCGCATAGACGGGCATGAAGGTCAGCCCCATGCCCAGACCGAGCAGAACCAGCGCGGGCAGCACCCCGGTGGCATAGGTGGAGTTCGTACTCAGGCGGGTCAGGAGCAGCATGCCGGCGGCCGCGAGGAGCATGCCCGGGGCCATCAGGTTGCGGGGAGCGGTGCGGGTCAGAAGCCGGGCGGCGATCTGCGTCGCGCCGATGACGATCGTGACGGACATCGGCAGGAACGCCAGTCCCGTCCTGACGGGTGAGTAGTCGAGGATGGTCTGGAGATAGTAGGTCAGGAACAGGAAGGCGCCGAACATGGCGACGGTGGCCAGGCCCATCGTCGCGAGTGCCGCCGCACGGGTTCTGTCCCTGACGATGTGCAGCGGCAGCATCGGATGCTTGGCGCGGGACTGCCACCACACGAAGACGGCGAGCAGGGCAACGCCGACTGCGAACAGGGTCAGGACCAACGGGTGGGCCCAGCCGGCTGATTCGGCCTTGCTGGAGCCGTACACGATCGCCACAAGCCCGCCGGAGGCGAGCAGCGCGCCGGGGACGTCGAGGCGCACCCCCCGCCGGCCGGGGCTGTCCTTGAGGAGGGCCAGCGCGCCGCCGAGGGCGGTCAGCGCGATGGGGACGTTGACGTACAGGCACCAGCGCCAGGTCGCGTACTCGGTGAGCAGGCCGCCCACCAGCAGCCCGATGGCGCTGCCGCCCCCGGCGAGAGCGCCGTAGACCCCGAACGCTCTGCCCCTCTCGGCGGGGTCGGTGAACGCCGTCGTCAGCAGTGACAGCGCGGAGGGGGCCAGGACCGCCGCACAAGCCCCTTGCAGGGCCCGCGCCGCGAACAGCGTCCCGGGGCCGTCGGCCGCACCGCCGAGCGCAGAGGCGGCGGCAAACCCGACCAGACCGATCAAGAAGGTACGTTTGCGGCCGACCAGATCGGCGATCCGGCCGCCGAGCAGGAGCAGGCCACCGAAGGCCAGGGAGTATGCGGTGATCACCCACTGCCGGCTCGCGTCCGACATGCCCAGCCCGTCCTGGACGGAGGGCAGGGCGATGTTCACGATCGTGCCGTCGAGAATCACCATGAGCTGGGCGCCCGCGATGACGGCGAGAGCCCACCACCGCTTCGGGTCGGGCAACTCGGCGGCGTCAGCGGTGGTGTGGGGAACCGGCGTGGGCACGGTGTCCCCGGAAGAGGACTGCTTGGTCAAGGCGATGACATCCTGTGTCGGAGGTGTAGGAGCAGACGCGCGGTCCTACACCCCGTCACGCGACACAGAAGATCGCGAGAACGACGGACACCACCATCAGGTGCCGCAGGGGGGAAAGATTCCTACCGCGCGCCGAACGGGGGCACACGGCCGGGGGCAACTATGGCCGCAACACTCGTCGTCCAGTTCCAGTCCATGTTTCCCACCTCCTCCCGGCCGGGCACGCGCTACGCATCGACGCCGAACGCGCCGAGCGGTGCGGCAGGGAACCCGCCGCACATGACCTCCCACAGAATAGGTCAGCCGGCCGGGTGCGCAAGCGGATTTCTCCGGCGCCCGCGCCCACCACGCCGCGCCGGCCGCCGAGGAGGAAGCGCCGCCCGCGAGCGTCGGCGGTGACATCGGAGACGAGCTGAGCGCGCTCGCACCGGAACTGTGAGAGGGCCTGAGTCCTGGTCACGGCCCGTCTGCGAGGAGGGGCCGCAGTGCGGGCATGATGGCCGCGGCGATGGCTTCGCCGCCTTGCGGGTTCGGGCCGGTCGCCGATGTGGAAGGCGTCGCGCTGCGCCGGTATGCCTGCCTCGTCGTCGGCCAGGGCCTGGTCCAGGTCAACGAACGCGTCGAAGGACGTCTCGGTTGCGAGCCTGGCGTTGACCTCCGCTTCCTCGCCGCGGTCCACGCCGCAGGCGGTCCCGTCGCCCGACGCCGAATGAAGGCCGTGGAGGTGCTGGCCACTCTCGTCGAACATATGCTCGCCCCTCGATCTCAGCCGCCACGGCAGGACGACGACACAACTCCTCTCCCTGCCAGGCAAACCCGCGCAGCCGCCGTAGCGGCAGTCGGCGCCGTCCTCGGCCTCGTCGACAGCTGACTCAGCGACGAACTGGAGGCCACCAAGGACGAACTCGTCATCTGGACCAGCACCACCGCACTCGCCATCTTCACGGGGATGGCAGCACAGACCGACCACCCCGCGGGCGCGTAAGGCGCCGAGGCGGCGGCCACCCATCGGCGCACCGCCGTGCTGCACCTTCACGGAGCCGGTCGTGCAACCTGGCCAAGGCCCCCGGGCCACGACGCCGGTCAACGTGGCGCGCTCCATGCGCAGCGCGCGACGTGGTCGCGCTGATTGGGTGGGCCGCCGTCGCCGAGGTGGTGGAGCACGGACCACTGGGTGGGTCCGAGGCCGTGGGGGCGCAGGACCGGTTCCGGGGCCCGCTTGGCCGGCCTGGTAAGCCGCTTGGCACACGCGCCTGCGTACTCGCGCGGCGGACGGCCGTGTCCGGTGACGTGCCGTCAGTGCTCGACAGCGTGCCTAGCCGACGTCAGCTCCGCACCCGCTTGAGCAGTCTCGGCCGGCTCCGCGGCAAGGCCGACCTGGCGCCAGACCGGGGGGGGCGGCAGGGGTGTCAGGGCGGGGGCCGGCGGGCCGCGTGGGCCCGCTGTCCGTGGTGTCCGGCAGAATCCGCTTCACCGACGCCACCATGACCTGGCGTCGCCTGATAGGAAGAGGGTTCCTGTGCGTGAACTTCCCATGTTCGAACGTCTTTACCCCGATGTCCAGCTGACGTCCCCCTCGGAGAGGTTCGTGCTGCGGTGCGACTCGGAGGGTGTCGCCGTGGTCACGGACACCGACTGCGGTCAGGTCGTCTGGCGGGCGGGCGCAGCTGGACAGCTGTTGCTCGGACACGGGTACGAGGTCGTCGTCGAGGGCGGGGAGGACGACGACACGGTGTGGCGCTCCGGTTTCGCCGCGCCCGGGGCGCAGTACCTCATCCTCACGGACGCCGGAGAGCTGGAACTCCTGGACCGCACACACGTCCGCCTCGGCAACATACGCACCGGGCTCACCCACCCTGTGCCGCTCGGAGACGCGGCGCCCGCGGCTGCCATCACCCGGGACGCGTATCTGGTCAAGGAGGGGAAGGTGCGGCGGACAGTGGCCCGCCAGCAGGACGGATGGCTGCGGGTCTGCGAGTACGGGAAGGGCGGGGGTATGAGCTACGCGCTGACCCGTCCCCTGGTCGACTGGTTCGAACAGGCGGACACTGTGCTCACCTGGCGTCGGCACCTGGCGGGTGGTTCGAAATCCAAAAGCCTGATGCTGTGCCTGGTCGACTCCGCCGGGACCGTCCTGTGGCACGAGGGCACCCAACGCCCGCATGGACCGGTCCCCCCGGGAGAGCCCTACGCGTACGGTGGGCCCGCGCTGGAGGCGGGAGGGCGCCTGCGCAACCAGTCCCTGACGTCTCCCGCAGGTACGCACACACTGGCCCACCAGGGCAACGGCGACCTGACTCTGTACTGCCACACCGAGCGGCGTGCCGTGTGGTCGACCGGCACGGGATGGGTGGACGGAGGATGGGCCGAGCTCTCCGAGGACGGTGTCCTCTCGGTCCGCAACACCCATGGTGTCCCGGTGTGGAGTTCCGGCCCGTCCGGTTCGGGGGCCCGCCGGCTCGTGGTCGGAGATGACGGCCGTGCCGAGCTGTGTGACGTGGACGGCCGGTCGGTGTGGTCCACAGGCACACACACGGCATGCCACGGCCCCACGGCCGACGCCCCGCGGGGTGCCGTGCTGCGCCGAGGACAGACGCTCGGACGGCACTCCCTCACCTCCCCCGACGGAAGCACCGTGCTCGGACACTGGGACGAACGCCGCCTCGTTCTCTTCGGGGCCGACCAGACCTGGCTCTGGTACGCGCACCTCGGCGAAGCGGCCGAGCCCGGACTGCGACTCGACGAGGACGGCATGCTGCGCGTTCTCGGCGACGAACGCCCACCGCTGGGCGGACCGGCCGACGAGCTCCGTGTCGAGGAGGGCGGAGTGGTCCTGTGCCGTGCCGACGGCACCGTCGTCTGGCGCGACGGCGAGCCAGTGACCGAGCCCGCCGCCGCCCCGAACCCGCCCGCACAGGGAAGGCTCGTGAAGAGCCTGCCGGACACGGACGAGACCCTGCTGATCCGCACCGACTTCTCCGACCCGACCGCTTGGCAAGCCCTGCTCACGACCGTCACGACACCGAGCCAGGACGGCTTCCTCGCGAACGTCCACCCAGTGGACGATCTCGCCTATCGCGACCTGACGACCGAACAGATCCTTTCGGCGGCAAGCGAGCTGGACACCGATCTTCTCATCGTGGCCGACAAGACCGCCCTCACGGCGCCGGAGATGCCGCTGCTGGCCCTCCTGCTCTTCGAGGAGAACGACGAATGTGAGGAGGGTGAGGCCAGGCAGGAGCACGGCCAACTCCGAGTCGTAGCCACAGAACTGTGGTCGGTCGAGAACAATATCTCCCTCGCCAACATGGATTGGGAGGACTTCGAGAACGCCGCCGACGACGGTGTCTTCCGGGGCTTCTGACCCTGGCGCAATCCATGGGATGTCCCGAAACCGATCAGATGAGTCGAGCACCCTCCGTCTGACGGCCAGCGTGTCGGCCATCGATCCGCACGAGGCTGGCCCCGGAGGGGGTGCAGCTCCGCTTTCGGGCTGCGGAGCCCGCGCGACCTGCACGGGCCTGCGCCCTGTCGGAGGCGAACCGGTGGGTCAGTTCTGCGTGCGTATACCGGTGCGCAGCTTCGTGAGGGTGCGGCCGAGTATGCGCAAGGGCTCGGGCCCTCGCACCGCGGCTTCCTGCGATACCCGGCACACGTCGTTCGCCCGGTCGGTCCCAAGTCCGGTCGCCGGCTGGCAGGTCCCCGGCTCCCCAGCGCCGGCCGGGGCGCGCTGCTGCCTCGTCCGGGCTGGGGTTCTTCCGTGGTTACAGGGTGCGGGTCAGGTGCTCGGTGAGCAGTCGGGTGAAGCGGGCCGGGTCGGGCAGGTCTCCTCCTTCGGCGAGCAGCGCGCTGCCATAGATCAGCTCGGCGATCTCCGTCAAGGCGGGGTCGTCGGCGTTGGTGTCGTGTGCGGTGCGCAGGCTGGTGATCAGAGGGTGTGTGGGATTGAGTTCCAGGATCCTTTTGGTGGGGGGCATCTGCTGGCCCATGGCCCGGTACATCTTCTCCAGGGTGGGCGTCACGTCGTGGGCGTCGCCAACGATGCAGGCTGCCGAGGTGGTCAGGCGGGATGACAGGCGTACCTGCTTGATGTGGTCCGACAGGGCGGTGGTCAGCCAGGTCAGCAGGGCGGCCAAGTCCTCCTCGCGCTGGGCCCTGTGGGCGTCGGTTTCCTTCTCGCCGTCGGCGGTTTCGTCGAGGTCGATCTGCCCCTTGGCGATGGACTGCAGACGATGGCCGTCGAAGGCGGGGACCTGGTCGACCCATACCTCGTCGATGGGGTCGGTGAGGATGAGCACCTCGAAGCCCTTGGCGGTGAAGGCTTCCATGTGTGGGGAGTTCTCCACCATGGCGCGGGTCTCGCCGGTCAGGTAGTAAATGGTGTCCTGGCCGTCCTTCATGCGCTCGACGTACTGGCGCAGTGTGGTGGTCTTCTCCGGGTCGTGGGTGGAAGCGGCCGACACCAGCTCCAGCAGCGCTTCGGTGTTGTCCGTGTCCTCGATCAGACCCTCTTTCAATGCCCGGCCGAACTGGGCCCAGACCTTCGTGTAGCGCTCGGCGTCCTTGGCCTGCATGTCCTTGACCGCTGCGAGGACCTTCTTGACCAGGCGTCGGCGTACGCCTTGGATCTGGCGGTCGTGCTGGAGGAGCTCGCGGGAGACGTTCAGCGACAGGTCGTGGGCGTCCACGACACCCTTGACGAAGCGCAGGTAGTTGGGCATGAGCGCTTCGCAGTCGTCCATGATGAACACCCGCTTGACATAAAGCTGCACGCCGGACTTGGACTCGCGGGAGTACAGGTCGAAGGGGGCCTGTGAGGGGATGAACAGCAGCGCTTCGTATTCGAAGGTGCCTTCGGCGCGCATGTGGATCGTCTCGGCCGGGGGCAGCCAGTCGTGGCTGATCTGCTGGTAGAACTCGTTGTACTCGTCCTCGGTCACCTCACTGCGGGACCGGGCCCACAGCGCCTTCATCGAGTTGAGGGTGTCGAGTTCGGAGGTGGTTTCGCCGTCGGCGTCGGTCCGGTCGGAGGCCATGCGGATGGGCCAGCGGATGAAGTCCGAGTAGCGTTTGACGATCTGCCGGATCTTCGATTCGGAAAGGTAGTCGGCGAGTCCGTCCTCGCTGTCGGCGGGCTTGAGGTGCAGGGTGACCGAGGTGCCGACGGGGAGGTCCTGGTCGTCCTGGATGGTGTAGGAGCCCTCGCCGTCGGACTCCCACCGGGTACCGGAGTCGGTGCCGGCCCGCCGGGTGCGCATGGCGACCTTGTCGGCGACCATGAAGGCCGAGTAGAAGCCGACACCGAACTGCCCGATCAGGCTCTCCGCAGTTGCGGCGTCCTTGGAATCCTTGATCTTTTCCAGGAGGCCGGCGGTGCCGGACTTGGCGATCGTGCCGATCAGCTCAACGAGGTCGTCGCGGGTCATGCCGATACCGTTGTCGCGGACGGTCAAGGTGCGGGCGTCCCTGTCGACCTCCAGCGAGATGTGCAGGTCGCTGGTGTCGACCTCGGCGAGGCTGCCGGTCAGCGACTCAAGCCTCAGCTTGTCCAAGGCGTCGGAGGCGTTCGAGATCAGCTCACGCAGGAAGATGTCTTTGTTCGAGTAGATGGAGTGGATCACCAGGCGGAGCAATTGGCGGGTCTCTGCCTGGAATTCCAGCGTCTCAACGCTGCTGGGCATGCATGGTCCTTTCGGCGGAAGGTCGGATACGGATGGGATTCGGGCACGGGGCCGTCGTCGGGTGACGCGCTGGCGGGAGGCCGCGCGTGCGGATGGTGGCTCTGCGGGGATGAGTCACTCTTCGTCAGAGGCTGCCATGACGCGCCGGGCTGCGAGAGCGTCCAGGGAGTCGACGAGACCGGAGTGGCGGGCGTCGAGGTGAGGGCGCATGTCTGCCAGGGGCGCGATGAGTTCTGCGGCGTCCCCGGCGCCCAGAGCGGTGTGCACAGCGGTCTGGGCCGAGCGGGCTTCGGGCGTGAGGTGGGCAAGCGCGGTGATCTGTCCGGCGACGCGGCGCAGGTCGGCTGAGTTGGCGCGCGCCCAGGTGGCGGCGGTGCGGTCGGCGGCGCGGCGCTGGCGGGTGGCCTGCACGCGCTGCTCTCCGGTGGAGCCGGAAGGGCCGGGTCGGCCGCGCAGGTAGCGGCGTTCGGCTGCTTGGCGGCTGGCGACGCCGAGGGGGTGGGCGAGGTCGGCCCAGCTGGCACCTGCGAGGCGGGCGGTTTCGATCAGACCGGTCTCCCAGCCGGCGAGCTGCTCGCGCACCTGCCGCAGCAGCATCAGGGAGGCCAGGGCCTGTTCAGGGCCGGGCACGGCGGCGTCGGGAGTGTGGTTCTGGGCACCGCGCAGAGCTTCGTCCATGGCGGCCAGGGCTGCCGCGGCGGCCAGGAAGGACGCCGGGCTGTGGGCCTCGGTGCTGATCGCGGGCGGCTGATCGGCTGCGGTCACGGACACCTCCTCGGAATGTCATCTTTTGGATGACGGCACCTATGTCATCCAATGGATGACATGCTACAACAGAGCCTGTGCAGCGCATTGGCAGCAACCGTTCGAACCTGCTGGAGGTGTTTCACGATGTTGATGCGCACTGACCCCTTCCGTGAGCTGGACCGGGTGGCGCAGCAGTTGACGGGCCCGGGGACCTGGTCGAAGCCGTCGGTGATGCCGATGGACGCCTACCGCGAGGGTGACGAGTACGTGGTGGCTTTCGACATCCCCGGCGTGAACGCGGACGCGCTCGACATCGACGTCGAGCGGAACATGCTGACCGTCAAGGCCGAACGACGGCCGACGGCCGGGGTCGACAACGTCAAGATGGAACTGTCGGAGCGACCGCTGGGCGTCTTCTCCCGCCAGATCGTGCTCGCCGACACCCTCGACACCGAGCGCATCCAGGCTGACTACGACGCCGGCGTTCTCACCCTGCGCATCCCGATCGCGGAGCGCGCCAAGCCCCGGAAGGTCTCCATCGGCACCGGCTCCGGCCGCAAGAAGATGATTCCCGGCTGACCCAGCTCGCAACCGGTGCGGAGGGCGCCCCCTGAGCTCCCCCCTCCCCGCCCTCCGCACCTCCGAGGCAACCGACACCACCAAGGGGTGGCGGCTGATGACTTGGGGACGGGAAGCACACGTACTGAAGGGAGCAGGGCCTTGCGGCAAGCTGCCTCGCTCCTGCAGGTAGCCGGCCACGGCGTCATCGCCAAAGGACGCGGCAAGCACCCTGGTGTTCAGTTCGGGCAGCTTGGTGTCCGTCGTCTTCGCTCCGACGCGTCAGCACCGTCTGCATCGCGGCCATGCAGGCGCTGGTCGCCGCCCGGGGTCGGAAAGCACTGCCGGGTGGCGACTGGTTCCTCCGTTCTTCCCTCGATGATCACATTGCTTGAGGTCGGATCGACAAAGCCCGCTGGGACGTCGTGGGAGCCCGTTCGCCAGGGGCCGTGAGGTGAGCACGACACCCACGCTTTTGTCCCGCCACGAAGAACCTCTTGGTCTCGTAAAGCCCGAAGAAGCTCGGGTTCTTCCAAAACCTCCCGTCGGGTTCCTGGAGGCGGCGGCCCGCTGCCCGGCCGGGGCCGCCGCGTCAGTCCCTCTCAGTGGTCCCCGGTATGCAGTCGGCGGTGCGACGCGCGGGCGGCCCACGCGACGGCGAGCAGCCCGACGGCCAGCAGCGGGTAGCCCATGATGATCTTCGCGGTGCCCAGCGTGCCGACCTCGTCGGCCTCGTAGAGGTACTGCTGGACGGCGAAACGGGCGGCGAAGATGACGGTGAGCACGATCGTGGCGATGGAGAAGTCGCGCCGCGATCGCCGGTCCTCCTGCCAGGCCGTGCCCCGGCCGGTCATGGAGTTCCACAGAACGCCCGCCAGCGGGCGGCGCGCGAGGACGGAGATCCCGAAGACCAGGGCGGCGGCCAGGTTGGACCAGATGCCGATGAGGAAGTAGTCCTTGGCGGAACCGGTCCACCAGGAGATCCCTGCGGCGATGGCCACGCCGAGGACACCGCCGACCGCGGGCATGACCGATTCCTTGCGGAGCAGGCGTTCCGTCGCGATCACCACGGAGAGGGCCAGGGCGGCGATGGTCGCCGTCTTCAGTCCGCCGAGGTTGTTGCCGATGACGAAGGCGAGGACCGGCAGCGCGGAGTAGATCAACCCGCGTACGCCGCCTGCTTGTTCCAGGGCGGAGGGCCGCTGCCGTTGCGCCTGCTCCGGGTGCTGCCGTGCTCCGGGCCCTGCGTCAGGACGAGGTTCGGCCGCGGACAGCCGCTCGTCCGCTTCCGGCACGGGCCGTCCGGCGTCCAGCGGTTGCTGCGTCTGGTTGATCGCCACGGGGGACCTTCTTCCGGCTGTGGGGGACGTCGTGCGCCCCGCCGCGTCGCCGCGCGGACGGGTCCGGCGGCGGAACCGCCGTTCCGCGCGCGGTTGCGGGGGCGCTGTGGGTCAGCATCTGTCCCGAAAGCCGGGCGTCATGCCGGAAGGTTCGGACCAGGTCGAAGCCGGAGCGCCGTCGTGCCCGATCGGGCACGACGGCGCTCCGGAACGATGCGAAAAGAGGCCCGTTCAGGGCCCGTTCCGGCTCGGGGACAGTCGGCGGAACCTGGCCCGATCCGCCGGCCCGGATCGTTCCGCCGGTCCGGTTCCCTCCGCGAGGCCTTCTACCTACTCGTCGCCACCGCAGAGGGCCGCGTCGACCGCCGCCAGGGCATGCAGCCGGGCGGTGGGGAAGACCGGCACCGGGCTGTCCTCGGGGCCGATGAGCAGTTCGATCTCCGTGCAGCCGAGGATCACCCCCTCCGCACCGTCCGCCACCAGGTCGCGGATGATCTCCCGGTACGCCTCACGGGATGCGGCACGCACCTCGCCCAGGCACAGTTCGCCGTAGATCACCTCGTGCACCAGGGCCCGGCCCGCCGCGTCCGGGACGCGTACGTCCAGCCCCCGGTCCCGCAGTCGGCCCCGGTAGAAGTCCTGTTCCATGGTGAACGCCGTGCCGAGCAGAGCCACCTTCCGCACCCCCGCCGCGCGAACCGCGTCCGCCGTGGCATCAGCGAGGTGCACCAGCGGCACCGAGACCGCCGACGCCACCGTGTCGGCCACCTTGTGCATGGTGTTGGTGCAGATCAGCACCATGTCGGCTCCGGCGCTCTGCACCGCGCGGGCAGCGTCGGCCAGAACCTCCCCGGCCTCCTCCCAGCGCCCTTCCGTCTGGAGCCGCTCGATCTCGGCGAAGTCGACCGAGTAGAGCACGCACCGCGCCGAGTGCAGCCCGCCCAGCCGGTCCCGGGTGTATTCGTTGATGAGCCGGTAGTACTCCGCCGTCGACTCCCAGCTCATGCCGCCGATGAGCCCGATCGTCCTCACTGCCGCGTCCCTCCTCGGACGGTCACTCCGTCATCGTCCCGTTCAATCGTGCGTTTTCTCTTGACGGAACATACCGGGGCCGCCAAGGGTGGCCCTCAACGTTCTTGACAACGTTGTCCATGACGGTCGCATCGTACGTCGGCCCTGATCGGCCGACCGACGACGACCGCCGCGAGAACCCGCAGAGGAGAACCACCGTGGGCCCGACCTCCCTTCCCCTCGGCCGCCGCCGACTGCTCCAGATCCTCGGCGCGTCCGGAGCCGTGGCCGCGCTGCCGCTGAGTGCGGGCTCGCCGTCGTCGGCGGCGTCTCCGCTCGCAGGAGCGGGCGGGAGCGGCGCGGAGGACGACGTCGCCGCCACGTACTACCGGGTGCTGTTGCGGCACACTCGCTGGTCCGAGACGCAGTGGGACGAGGCGCGGGGCATCTACACGGACACGTTCTTCGGCTTCGCGGTGGTCCTCGGCCACGCCGTGCTGCTGACCCGCGGCAGCTACGACGCCGAGCTGGCGGGCGTGGACCGGGAGACGCTCAAGCGGCGGACCCTGGCGACGCTCCGGCACTTCGCCGCCTCCAACCGGCTGAACGGCGGCACGCAGTGGGGCCGCACGCTCTTCTTCGACACCACGTTCCAGTCGTACTTCGTGCTGGCCGCCCGGCTGCTCTGGGACGAACTGGACGAGCGGACCCGCTCGCTGGTGGACACCATCGTCCGCGAGCAGGCCGCGTACACGCATGCTCTGGGCACCGGCGACGACCCGGCCTCCGGGTCCTGGACACCGAACGGCCTGACAGGCGGACACGTCGGTGACACCAAGCTGGAGGAGATGGGCATCTACGCCCAGGCGCTGGCCCCCGCGCTGGCCTGGGCCCCGGACGACCGCCGACGCTCCGCGTGGGCGGCCGACTACGGCGCCTGGTCGCGCAACGAGGCCGGGCTGCCGGAGGCCGACCTCGCCAACCCGGCCCGCGTGGACGGCGTTCCGGTGGCCCGTAACACCGCCCGGAACGTCTACGACACGTTCATCGTCGAGAACCACGGCTCCTTCGGCCCGCACTACCAGGCGGAGCTGTGGCGGACCTCGGGGCGCAACGCGGCGCACTTCCTGGCCGCCGGGGAGCCGCTGCCCGAGGTGCTGACCCGGCAGCCGAACGCCGGGCCGCTGTGGCGGACCCTGCTGGGGGTGATGTCGGACGCGGGTGAGCCGCTGATGCCGATGGTCAACGACCGCGAGCACCTCTACGGCCGGGACGTGATCCCGCTGGCGTTCCTGTCCCGGGTGATGGGCGACCGGGCGGCGGCCCGCGCGGAAGTGGAGCTGGCGGCGCGGCTGGACGCGTACCAGGCGTATCCGCCGGAGCACCGGCTGGCGAAGTTCTCCGGTGAGCCGAAGTACGAGCCGGAGGCCCGCGCCGAACTGGCCATCAGCTACCTGCTGCACGTGTGGCCCGGGGCGGGCCGGCCCGCCGTGCCGCTGTCGCAGCGGGAGCTGTTCGCGTACGCCTCCGGGGTGACGGACTTCGGGGAGGGGCCCGGCCTGGTGTCGCACCAGTCCCCCACCGCCTGGGCCGGTGCGGTGTCCAAGCCGAAGTTCGTGAAGTTCGCGTGGCAGCCGGGCCACGACGACTGGCTGTTCCGGATCAGCGGCGCCACGCCGATGTTCCTGCCGTCGACGGCCGTGGAGGTCACCGGCCGCTCGGTGCGCACGCACACCCGGCTGCGCGACGGCTTCGACGGGAGCGCGACGCTGCTGCGGCTGAAGGACGGCTTCGCGGGCTTCACCACGCTGCCCAGCGGCGCGGTGGTCCACGCCGCCGAAGGACCGGACACCGTGGGCGGCCGGCTGGAGGTGCACAACCTCACCATGCCGGGCGTGGCGGGCCTGGACGGCGAGCGGACGTACCGCTTCGCCGAGGGGTCGGCCACGGTCGCGTCCCGGGACTCCTCCGGTGGCTCGACGGGCCGCGTCGACGGGCTGTCGTTCGACCGTACGACGGTCCGGCACCTGCGGATCCAGGGCGTGACGCCCGATCCGGCGTACGGCTACTCGCTGTTCGCCGTGGAGGCGCGGTACGGGGCCGACGGGCCCGACCTCGCGCGCGGCGGCCGGGCCACCGCGTCCTCGTCCGCACCGGGCAGGGGGCCGGAGCTGGCCGTGGACGGGGACGGCACGACCCGCTGGGCGGTCTCCACCGCCGACCGGCCGCGCCGCGACAGCTGGCTGGCCGTGGACCTCGGGGAGTCCCGCGCCCTGGACCGGGTCACCCTGCGCTGGGAGAGCGCGGCGGGCCGGAGCTACCTCGTGCAGGGCTCGGACGACGGCGAGCGGTGGACGGACCTGGCGAGCGGCCCCGCCCCGGCGCTGCGCAGCGAGGGCGGCTGGCTGGACGTGGACGGCCGTGCGGGCCTGCTGGTACGCGGCGGGCGCGGCCCGCTGGCGGTGTACGGCGACACGATCGTCCTGGCGGAGGGCGGTGGTACGGGCCCGCTGCTCGTCGAGGGCCACTGCGGGGTGTCCGCCGACGGCCTGCGCGAACTCGCCCGCCGGCCGGTACCCACGGCCGGGGACGAGAAGGTGCGGGCAGCGGTGACGGACGGTCACCTGAGCCTGTTCAACCTGTCGGACCGGGTGGTGCGCACCCCGGTCGCCCTGGTGCAGGAGGGCCGCCGCCGCGAGGTCTACGAGGGCGAGCAGGTGGTGATCCGGGACGGGCTGCGGTACGAGGCGCGGCTGGAGGCGGCTTCGGCGCTGCTGCTGCCGCCCCGGTTCACGCTGGTCCCGCTGTCGGGCCGGTCGCTGCCGAACGGACTGCGGGTGGAGGTCGTGGACGCCGCCACGGTGCGCCTGACCGGTCCGGCCTGCCGGGTGCGTGTCGAGGCACAGGGGCACAGCACGAAGGCGGTGGTGCGGCCGGGCCGGGGCATCGAGGTCACGGTGCACGGGGCACAGGCGTATCCGACGACGGACCTCGCCCTGGGCCGGGCCGTCTTTCCGAACGCGCCGCTGCCGACGGGGATGTCGGAGCCCTCGGCAGCCGTCGACGGTGACCCGGACACGGTGTGGCGGCCGGGACGCGACGGCCGCTTGGTCGTGGACCTCGGGGCGCGGCGGGCTGTGGGCCGGGTGGAGGCCGAGTGGTCGGCCGGGCGGGTCCCGGGCCTGTCCGTGGAATTCAGCGACGACGGGATCAGCTACCGCCGGGCGGGCGCGCTCACCAGTCATGGCCGGGTGCGGAGTCTGCGGGCCACCGGCTCCCCGCGTTACGTGGCGCTGCGGGTGTCGGGCACCCCGGAGGGGCGCGGCGGCCTCGTACGGCTGTCAGTCCGCTGACGGACCGGCTTCACAGGACACCGCAGCCGGCCGATCGCCCTTCCGTGAGCGTTCTCACCAAAACCCGACATCAGGAGTGCTCAGAGGTGACGGTTTTCGTCACAAGGGTTGACATGGGCATTGGTATGAACCAATCTCCTGCACCAGGTCGGTGGCCACCGATGTCCCCCTCGTTCGCGAACTCCCCCCACGCACCTGGAGATTCCCCGTGGACCGGACACATCGCAAGAAGCGCAGCAGCAAGCTCCTGGGCGGCAGTGTCGCCCTCGTCCTCGCCACCGGCGGGCTCATGGCGGCCACCACTCTCGGCAGTAGCGCAGGCGCTGCCGAGAGCGAGCAGGCCCGTGCTGCCGTACCCGCACACGCCGTCACCGGCTACTGGCAGAACTTCGACAACGGCGCAACAGTCCAGAAGCTGGGCGACGTTCAGGACGGCTACGACATCATCGCGGTCGCCTTCGCCGACGCCACCGGCACCGACGGCCAGATCGAGTTCAACCTCGACCCGGCGGTCGGCTATTCCTCCGAGGACGACTTCAAGGCCGACATCGCCGCCAAGCAGGAGGCCGGCAAGTCCGTCGTCATCTCCGTCGGCGGCGAGCTCGGGAACGTGACGGTCGACGACTCGGAGTCGGCCCAGCAGTTCGCCGACAGCACGTACGCCCTCATGGAGGAGTACGGCTTCGACGGCGTCGACATCGACCTGGAGCACGGCATCAACGCCCAGTACATGGGCGAGGCGCTGAAGTCGCTGTCCGAGAAGGCAGGTGGCGACCTGGTCCTCACCATGGCGCCGCAGACGATCGACATGCAGAACACCGGCACCGAGTACTTCAAGCTGGCGCTCGACGTGAAGGACATTCTGACCGTTGTCAACATGCAGTACTACAACAGCGGTTCGATGGCCGGCTGCGACGGAAACGTCTACGCCCAGGGCACGGTCGACTTCCTGACCGCGCTGGCCTGCATCCAGTTGGAGAACGGCCTCGATGCCGACCAGGTCGGCATCGGCACCCCCGCCTCCTCCAAGGGCGCCGGCTCCGGTTACGTCGACCCGGCGATCGTGAACGACGCCCTCGACTGCCTGACCAAGGGTGAGAACTGCGGCGAGTTCAAGCCCGAGAGGACCTACCCGGGGCTGCGCGGCGCCATGACCTGGTCCACCAACTGGGACGCGGCGAACGGCGACAACTGGGCCAACAGCGTGGCGCCGCACGTCCACGGACTCCCGTAGCCCGCCCCCGCGCCCCTCACCCTTCGAGCCTGGCCGCCGGAGTTCCGGCGGCCAGGCTCGCGGTCTGATGGAAGGTTCCGGACCTGGTCTTTCATCGGTCAGGCACCGGGAAATCGCGTCGCGGGCGAGCCCGTGGCGCCGGTATCGTCCGGTCTCCCGGCCTGCCGCACCGGTGGGCCTCGCAACGAGAGCGACGCAGATGACCAGCCGACAGGCAACGACGGCCCTGTGGCGTCCCACCGGACCGAAGGAGCTTGAGCTGGTCCGGGAGCTGAACTGGCGCGCCTGGCCGCCCCGGCTGCCGGAGCAGCCGATCTTCTACCCCGTACTCAACGAGGACTACGCGGTCAGGATCGCGCGGGACTGGAACGTGAAGCACGACGGTGCCGGGTTCGTCACCCGTTTCGAGGTCGAGTCGGAGTTCCTGCGTCGGTACCCCGTCCAGCAGGCCGGCGGGCGGACCATCCTGGAGCTCTGGGTGCCGGCCGAGGAGCTGGACGACTTCAACGCCCATATCGTCGGTGAGATCCAGGTGGTCCACGAGTTCCGCTGAGCCGGGGAAGCCCGCGGACCGGCGCGCCGAAACGGACGACGAGCGCTGCCCCCGCCGGCGGACCGGCGGGGGCAGCGCTCAGGGCCATGGCGAAACCCTGGTTCGTACGGGATCAGATGATGCTCACTCCGTAGACGCTGAGCGCCTCGGTGACGGGCTGGTAGAACGTGGTGCCGCCCGAGGAGCAGTTGCCGCTGCCGCCGGAGGTGAGGCCGAGCGCGGTGCTCCCGGAGAAGAGTGCGCCGCCGCTGTCGCCGGGCTCGGCGCAGACGTTGGTCTGGATCAGACCGGAGACGATGCCGTCGGCGCCGTAGTTGACGGTGGCGTTGAGACCGGTGACGGAGCCGCCGTGCAGGCCGGTGGTGCTGCCGCTGCGCTGGACGGACTGGCCGACCGTTGCGTCGGCCGCACCGTCGATCTCCTGGTAGCTGCCGTTGTAGAGGGAGACACGGCCGTCGGCCGCGCCCGGGTCGGAGTGCCGGATGATGCCGTAGTCGTCGCCGGGGAAGCTCGATCCGGTGGTGGTGCCGATGGACCACGAGCTGCCGATGTTGGTGCAGTGGCCGGCGGTCAGGGCGAACTTGGTGCCCGCACCGTCCTGCACGTTGAAGCCCAGGGAGCAGCGGGCTCCGCCGGTGGTGATGGCTTCGCCTCCCGCGATGAGCTTGGAAAACGTACCGGGGGTGCGCTTGACCACGAGCGCGTCGGCGTTGGTGCCCGCCTCGCTCTTCAGCTTGGCGATCTCGGCCTTGCTGACCGTGCTGTCGGCGGTGACGACGACCTTGCCCGACGCGCCGTCGACGTACCAGGCCGTGCCGCCGACGTCGGCGGTGCGGACAGATGCGGCGGTCTGGTTGAGCTCGGTGGCGCTGAACGTCTTCGGGGCCGGCTGGGCGGATGCGGCGGTGGCGGGAACCGCGAGCGCCGCCGCGGCGGCGAGGCCGGTGGCCCCGGCGATGAGTCGTGCTCGTCTCGTGAGGCTGTGGGGGCGAGAGAGTCGCACTGTGTTCCTCCAGATCGTGGGGGGAAACTCGGGGCGTTTGGGTGGACGCCCATGACTCGTCATCGGGGACACGATCACTCCGACGTGTCCCTGACAACGTTATTCATGCTGGAGAGACCGGTGGACCCGCACAAGACCCCCGGAACGGGACTGGCCGAGAAGGAGTTCTGGCGGTGAGCTCCAGACCTCAACAAAGCGGTGGATTAACGGCATGGGGAGAGAAGGGGATGGCGGAAAATAGACCATGGAGTCTGCCGCCCTCCCTCGTGTCTTCGGTCACGGTCCGAGCTGTGGGCCGATCTCGGTGCGGGAGGAGACCCCCAGTTTTCGGAGGGCGCGGGCCACATGGTGCTCGACCGTCCGGTGCGAGAGGACCAGCTCGCTCGCGATCTCCCGGTTCGACAGGCCGAGCGAGGCGAGCCGCGCCACCGCCCGCTCCCGGGGCGAGAGATGGTCGCCGTACCCGAGCGCGCCGGGCCTGCGGACGATGGTCTGGCCGTGCTCCCGCAGTTCACGCTGACACCGCAGCACATCCCATACGGCGTCGATGTCCTGGTAGGCGGCGATCGCCTGGTGGAGCACCGTGCGCCCGCCCGGCCCACCCGAGGCCAGCAGGTGGAGCCCCCGGGCCTCCTTCACGTACGCGGCTTCGTACGGTCGCTCCAGCCGCGTCCACGCGTCCGCCGCGGACGCGTACAGGGCATCGGACGGTGTGTGCCCGGACTGCGGGCCGTCCGTTGCGGTGAGCAGGGCCCGGCAGGTCAGCAGGGCGGCCCGGGCGGCCGGTGCGTCCCGGTCGGTGATGCCTGCGGCCAGCTCCGCCACCAGGCGATGTGCCTCGCCGGGGCGGCCGTCCCGGATGAGGGCCTCGACCGCCGGCGGTACGAGGGCGGTCGCCCACACCCACGCCCCCGTACGGCGGACGTGATGCAGCACCCCTGCCACCGCCTGGACAGCCTGCGACGGCCGGCCGGCCGCCAGATGGACCCGCGCCACGGCAGCCGCGGCAGCGGTCAGCACCACGCCGGTGTCCAGCGCGGTCGTCTCCACGGCCCGTTCCAGGAGGCGTCGTGCCACATCCGTCTGTCCCTTGGTGTGCAGGCGCAGCAGTCCGCAGACCAGCAGGGCCTCCGCGTGGAAGTCGGGCACGTCCTGGTACTGCGCCTCGGCCCGCTCGGCCCGCCCCAGCAGTCCTTTCCACCGGCCGCTCGTGAAGGCCGCGACCACGTCGGTCGTCTCGACGAACGCTTCCAGATAGGGAGCGTGGTTCGTCCGCACCTCCTGCCACGCCCTGGCCTGGAAGGCACGGGCACGCTCCGGGTGGCCCAGGGAGTTCGCGGCGCCCGCCAGATTGGCGTACACCCTCGCCGCCCCCTCCCCGGTGAGGGCGTCGGGCAGATCGGCCACCGCCCCCCACGCCGACGGGTCGCCCATCAGGGCCAGGGCGGTGGCACGGTTGGCCAGCACGGCGGAGCGCAGGTCCGCCTCCTCGACCCCGGGCAGCAGCCGCTCCGCCTCGGCCAGCAGGCGTCGGTGCTCGCCGACCGGCCAGCCCTTGAGGGAGGGGATGGCCGTGATCGCGAGCGCGCGTGCGGCCTGGCCGGTGGAGACGACGAGGAGGTCGGGGACCGCTCGCGCTATCTCCTCCAGCGCCTCAAGCCCGGAACCCGACTGGTTGCGCAGCAACAGGCCCAGGAGCAGCCGGATCTCACCGCTCGGCCCGGGGCCGAGGGAGTGCTGGTCGAGGACCTGCCGCAGCGCGGCGGGCACCTGGGGTCCTGGCCGGGCGTTCAGCGCGACGCGGGCCAGCTTCAGCGCGACCCGGTCGCGGGCCACGGGCGCGGGGCCGTTGCGCAGGGCGTCGAGGTACTGAGCCGCGGCCATGCCCGCGTCCCCGTCCCCCGCCGCCCGGTCCGCGGCGGCCTCCAGGCAGCGCGCCGCCTGCGCGGGGCGGCCGGCGCGCCGGTAGTGCTCGGCCATCCCCGCCAGCGGGAAGGGACTCGTGTGCCGGGCCAGGGCACGGGCCGCGCGCAGGTGCAGAACAGGCCGCTCCGGTTCGGCGACCGCCTCGTACGCGGCCCGGCGCGCCAGGTCGTAGGGGAAGACGTACCCGCCGTCGTGAGGGGAGCCGTGGAGGACGCCTTCCCTCAGCGCCGCCGCGAGTGCTCGACGCGCCTCCGGCTCGCCCAACCCCGCGACGGAGCACAGCAGTTCCACAGGCGCGGGTTCGCCGAGGACCGCCGCCGCGGCGACCACCTGCCGCGCCGCCGGAGGAAGGCCACGCAGCCGCTCCACCACCACCCGGCGCACGGACGCGGGCAGGGGAGGCTCCCCCGCCGCGCCGGTGGGGTACTCCGCGGAGTCCGGCCATCCGCGCAGTACCTCCTCGACGACGTACGGCAAGCCGCCCGTCCACCGGTGCAGACGGTCGGCGACCTCGTCCGGGACCGCCTGCGCGCCGAGCAGCCCGGCGGCCAGCGCACCGGTCTCCGCCGCCGACAGCGGTGCGAGGTGCCGCTCGACCACCGTCATGTGGGCCGGTGCGCGCAGCGGGAACGGAAGGCCGTCGCCCCCTTCGGCGTCGGTGTGGGGAGCGGTACGACTGCGGGCGGTGAGTACGAGGCCCAGGCCGGGCGGCGGGTCGGCGACGACCGTGCGGAGGAGTGCGCAGGTCGATGCGTCGGCCCACTGGAGGTCCTCGACGACGAGGACGGCCTCCCCCAGCGCTGCCGTGTACGCGTGCAGGGCGCGCAGGACGCGGTGGTGTTCGGCCCGCGGGTCTCCCAGGGGAGGCGGCGCGGGCGGGAGGCGATCCGCGAGGTCGGGCAGCAGAGCGTGCAGGGCCCCGGTCACCGGCGGCAGGTCCGCCGGGAGCGGCCCGGAGCGGAAGCGGTTCAGCGCCTCGACGAGCGGCGCGAAGGGGAAAGGTGTGTCCGCCTCCTGGCAGCGGGCCACCAGCGTGACGGCATCCGGTGATGGGGTCCGTCGCAGGAGTTCGTGGACGAATCGGCTCTTCCCGACCCCGGCCTCCCCGGTGAACACCGCGACGGCGGGTCGCCGGTCGAGCTCCGCGTACACGTCGGCCAGGAGGGAAGAGCGTCCGATCAGGAGACCGTGGGCGGAGGGTGGCGACGGCTCGGCGTTCACGGCTTCCTTCCGCGCTCCTGAGCGGCATCGGCAGGACGGATGTGCGGGCGTGCGATGCGACCGGGCCGTCGGAACGGCCTCATGATGGCCCGTTCCGACGGCCCTGGAAAGAGGAGTGGCGTCTGCGGCGCGTGTGCGGGCGTCGCAGACGCCTCCGTCCCGGGCCGGTGAGGTCCGCGGAGAGGCTCACCGGGCGGGAGGCGCAGGCCGGATCAGAACTGGAGGGACCAGGAGTTGATCGAGCCGGTGTCGTTGACCCAGTTGTCGGTGACGCGGAGCTTCCAGACGCCGTTGGCGGGGCTGTTGGAGGCATTGACCGTGAACGTGCCCTGGACGTTGTCGGCGCTGTCGTTGGAGTTGAAGTTCTTCAGGACGGCCGCGCCTCCGCCCGGGGGCACCAGTTCGACCTTGAGGTCACCGCGGAAGGTGTGGCGGATGTCGAGGGTGACCGACAGGTTGGCGGGGGCGTTGCCGTCGATGCCGGTCACGGTGATGGGGGACTCGACCGTGGCGTTGTCGCGGATCTGGACCTGACCGGCGCTCTCGAACTTCTTGCCGGGCGGATCGGTGGGGTCCTCGCCGCCGCCGGTGCCGGTGAAGAGGAGCCGGTTCGGGGAGCCGGGGCGGGCGTCGCTGATCTTGTCCGGGGTGGCGTCGGCGACCAGCTTGTCGCGGACCTGGGCGGGGGTGAGCGACGGGTTGGCGGCCAGGAGCAGGGCGGCGGCGCCGGCGGTGTGCGGGGATGCCATGGAGGTGCCGCTCATGGACTGGTTGGCGCTGTCGCCCGCGTTGGACGAGGAGATGATCTTGTCGCCGGGGGCGAAGATGTCCAGGCAGGTGCCGTAGTTGGAGGCCTGGCCGTTGCTCCAGCCGGTGGCGCGGGCGTCCGAGCTGTTCGTGGCGCCGACCGTGATCGCCGCCGGGGTGGACGAGGGCGAGTACTGGCAGGAGTCGGCGTTGTTGTTCCCCGCCGCGACGACCCAGGTGATGCCGGAGGCGACGGAGTTGTTGATCGCGTCGTTGATGGACTGGGTCTTGCCGCCGCCGACGCTCATGTTGACCACGGCGGGCTTCTTGGCGTTCTTGGTGACCCAGTCGATACCGCGGAGTACCGGGTCCCAGCTGGTGCCGGAGCTGCCCTGGCAGTTCAGCACGCGAACGCTGACGATCTTGGCACCCTTGGCGACGCCGTAGGAGCTGCCCGCGGCGGTCCCGGCCACGTGCGTGCCATGCCCATGACAGTCTGATGCGTTGGAGTCGTTGTCGATGAAGTCGTAGCCGCTGGTGGCCCGGCCGCCGAAGTCGCCGTGGCTCATCCGGACACCGGAGTCGACGACGTAGACCGTGACGTCGGAGGCGTCGCTCGGGTAGGTGAAGCTCCTGTCCAGCGGGAGGCTGCGCTGGTCGATGCGGTCCAGGCCGTAACTGGGCGGATTGGGCTGGGTGCCGGTGGCGTACGCGGCACCGTCGGCTTCCACCCGGGCCACCGAGGGGTCGGCGGCCAGGCGCTTCGCCTTCTCCTCGCTCATCTTCACCGAGAAGCCGCGCAGGGCGGTGGTGTAGGTGCTCCGCACCTGGCCCGCGTGGCGCTGGGACAGGGACCGTGCGACGGAGGGTATCTCCGTACGGGCCACGGAGTCCTTGAGCGTGACGATGTAGGAGCCTTCGACCGCGTCGGGGCGGTCCGCACCGACGATGCGGCCTTCGCCTCCGCCCGGCGGTACGGGCGCGGCGGTGACCCCGGCGGTCGAGGCGGCGCCGACGAGCAGGGCGGCACCGGCGCCGACGGCGAGCAGTCTCCGCAAGGTGCGAACGGGACGATCCACAGCTTCTCCTCTTGATGCGTCACAGGCCCTGTCGGGCCTGGGTGGGGGTGGACCGCCCGGCGTGCGGGCACCACGAAGAGAGCCGTGGTGACGGGAGATCGGGCCGGGCAGCCGCGGGAATGACCTGTGATGGGCTTTGCCGCCCAGAGTTTGCGGCGCTCGGACGGCACCTATCAATACGTAGCCCTACCTAAAGGAAGGGCGGGTGCCGCGACAGGCGCGAGGCGGTGCGGGGCCGCGCTACGGCTTCCGATCGCTGAAGAGATAGCTGCGAAGCTCGTCGCCGCAGTCTTCGACGGTGCTCGCAGGGCCTCGTGAGAAGGCCAGGATTCCCTCTTCCTCGCCTTGCTGCCCGGACTTGGCCAGTTGCCTCTTGACCTCGGCGATGAACTCGTCGCACTCGGCGCTGACGGACTTGGCGGGCTGCGGGTCCGATGCCGGGGAGTCCTGCAGTACGGCAGTGGTGGCGAGACCCGCCGCGCACAGCACCGCCCACGCGCCGACCCAGGTGCGGCGCCTCATCCGTATCGGCTTGGGCATCCCCGCATCCTACGAGCGCCGGGCCGGGCTCGGGCCTTCAATCGCGGACCGCACGACCAACCCCCTGAAGCGGATCCCGCGTCCTGCGAGAGAATCCGGCAGTGAGGCCGGAGCAGCAGGGCATCGGCGGCGGGACCCGGCCGGACAGAATCTCAGGAGGGCAACCGTGACCGAGACCAGCGATACCCGATCCGCGGACGGCGCGGCAGGCGGTGCGGGGCGAGAAGCACCACGCAGTCGGCTGCAGCGTCTGATGCGCTACATCCCCCTGGTCGCTCCCGTCCTGCTGTGGGCCGTGCCGTGCTGGGTTCTCCTGCACACCGGTCAGCGCTGGCCGCTCCCGGTGACGGTGATCGGCACCGGCCTGTTCGTCCTCGGTCTGGTCGGTATGCCGCTCGCGATGGCGCGGGGCCACGGCCGGCGCCAGCAGGACCGGGCGGCGATCGTCGGGGACACGCTGCTCGGCGGGATATGGGTCCTGTTCACCTGGTCGGTCCTGCTCGGCGTCCTGTTGCGGCTCGCCCTGACCGTGGCCGGCGTCGGTGACGGGCAGGACCGGGCACGCATCGTCACCTGGGCCGTCCTCGGGGTCGCCGCCGTGCTGCTCGCCTGGGGGTACGCCGAGGCCCGGCGCGTGCCGCGCGTCCGCCGGCTCGACGTGGAACTCCCGCGGCTGGGGGCCGGGTGGACGGCACCCGGGTCGTCCTGATCACCGACACCCACTACGGTCCGCTCGACCGCGCCCGCTGGTCCGCACGCGTCTGCGAGACGGTGAACACCCTGGAGGCCGATCTCGTCTGCCACACCGGCGACATCGCGGACGGCACGGCCGAACGCCGCCGGGCCCAGGCCGCTCCCCTGGGCACGGTGCAGGCCACCCGGGCCCGGGTCTACGTCACCGGCAACCACGAGTACTACAGCGAGGCCCAGGGCTGGGTCGACCTGATGGACGAGCTGGGGTGGGAGCCGCTGCGCAACCGCCATCTGCTGCTCGAACGCGGCGGTGACAGCCTCGTGGTCGCCGGCGTCGACGACGTCACCGCGGAGTCCTCCGGCCTTGCGGGCCACCGCGCCCACCTCGCCGGAGCCCTCGACGGCGCCGATCCCGGTCTCCCCGTCCTGCTCCTCGCCCACCAGCCCAAGTTCATCGACCGCGCGGCGGCCCACGGCATCGACCTCCAGCTCTCCGGCCACACCCACGGCGGCCAGATCTGGCCGTTCCACTACCTGGTCCGCGTCGACCAGCCGGCCGTCGCCGGGCTCAGCCGCCACGGCGCGCGCACCCTCCTCTACACGAGCCGTGGCACCGGCTTCTGGGGCCCGCCCTTCCGCGTCTTCGCCCCCAGCGAGATCACCCTGCTCGTCCTCCGGGCCCCACAGGGGTCCGCCGGGGTCTGATGCGGGCGGCGGACCGGCCGTAGCGGGAACATCTGAATGATGGTTCACTTCTTACATGGCCTACCGCAAGACCCCAGCCGAAATCCGTCGGCTCGAAGCCGCCCGGGAGCATCTCGTCGTCTGCGCCACCGAGGTCGTGGCGGACGTCGGCTGGGCGCAGGCGTCCGTGACCGCGGTCGCCGACGCGGCCGGCATCGCCGCCGGCTCCGTCTACCAGCACTTCTCGTCCAAGTCCGCGCTGGCCGTGGAGGTCTTCCGGCGCGCCGCGCAGCGTGAGGTGGACGTGCTGGGCGAGGTGCTGGAGGGCGACGGTGACCCGGCCGACCGGCTGCGCCGGGGGGTGGAGGTGTTCGCCCGCCGCGCCCTGGAGAACCACGGTCTGGCGTACGCGCTGCTCGCGGCGCCCGCCGAGCCGGCGGTCGGCGCGGAACGTCTGGCGTTCCGGCGCCGGTACCGGGCGCTGTTCGCCTCGGTGATCGAGGAAGGGGTCGCCGGAGACCAACTGCCGCTTCAGGAACCGGAGATCACGGCGGCCGCGCTCACCGGCGCGATCGGCGAGGTCCTCGTCCATCCGCTGAGCACCTCGGCCGCCGAGGACGCGGACCTGCTCGTCTCCGGCCTGACCTCCGTGGCCCTGCGCTGCGCGGGCGCGGCCCCCTGACCCGGCCCGCGCCTCGCCCGGCCCCGCACCCGGTGTGCCCCGCCGTCCCGCCTTCCGGAGGAGATCCGATGTCCACGCCCACCGCACCACGCAGCAACCCGGCCGCCGTGACGCACGAGGTGACCAATCAGGCGCCCCCGCTCACCGGTCATGACGCCGCCGACGACGCGGTGCTGCTCGAAGGGGTGCGCCGCGAGGGCGCCGAGTGGCACGTGGAGGAGCTGCACCGCTTCGGGCGGTACGTCGGCAGCGAGGAGGCGCAGCACTGGGCCGATCAGGCCAACCGGCACGAGCCGGAGCTGCGCACCCACGACCGTTTCGGCCACCGGATCGACGAGGTCGAGTTCCACCCCGCCTATCACTCGCTGATGGACGCCTCGGTACGGGCGGGACTGGCGGGCGCCGCCTGGGCCGACGAGCGCCCCGGGGCCCACGTCGCCCGGGCGGGCGGTTTCATGCTCGCCACGTTGCTGGAGCAGGGGCATCTGTGCCCGGTCTCGATGACGTACGCCGTCGTCCCGGCGCTGCGCCGCTCCCCCGATCTCGCGAAGACGTACGAGCCGCTGCTGACCAGCCGGGTGTACGAGCCCGGGCTGAGCGCCCCCGCAGACAAGCGCGGTCTGCTCGCCGGGATGGGGATGACGGAGAAGCAGGGCGGCACCGATGTGCGCGCCAACACCACGGCCGCCGTCGAGCAGGCCGACGGCACCTGGCGGCTGCGCGGGCACAAGTGGTTCACGAGTGCGCCGATGAACGACCTCTTCCTGGTGCTCGCCCAGTCGCCCGGCGGTCTGTCGTGCTTCCTGGTGCCGCGCGTGCTGCCGGACGGGAGCCGGAACACCTTCCGCATCCAGCGGCTCAAGGACAAGCTCGGCAACCGGTCCAACGCGTCCAGCGAGCCGGAGTTCGACGACACCGTGGCCTGGCTCGTCGGTGACGAGGGCAAGGGCGTGCGCACCATCATCGACATGGTGACGATGACCCGGCTCGACTGTGTGCTCGGGTCGGCCGCCGGCACGCGTGCCGCGCTCGCGCAGGCGGCCCACCACGCGCGCCACCGCTCGGTGTTCGGCGTCGAGCTGATCGACCAGCCCCTGATGCGCAACGTTCTGGCGGATCTGTCCCTGGAGTCCGAAGCGGCGACGACCCTGGCTCTGCGCCTGGCGGGGGCCGCCGACCGCGCCCACCGGGGCGACGCCGCGGAGCGCGCGTTCCTCCGGCTGGCGACCGCCGTCGGCAAGTACTGGGTGTGCAAGCGGCAGCCCGTCGCGGTCGCCGAGGCCCTGGAGTGCCTCGGCGGCAACGGCTACGACGAGGCGTCCGGGATGCCCCGGCTGTACCGCGAGGCCCCGCTCAACGGCATCTGGGAGGGCTCCGGCAATGTCAACGCCCTCGACATGCTGCGGGCGTTGACGCGGGAGCCCGAGTCCCTGGAGGCCCTGAGCGCCGAGATCGGCGCGGCCGCCGGGGCGGACGCGCGGCTCGACGCGGCCTGGCGGGAGTTGCGGGCCGAGCTGGCCCGCCCCGAGGACGCGCAGCTCCGGGCCCGCCGGGTCACCGAACGGGCCGCTCTCGTGCTGCAGGGTTCGCTGCTGGTGCGCCATGCTCCGGCGGCGGTGGCCGACGCGTTCTGCGCGTCCCGCCTCGCCGGGGACCAGGGGCTCGCGTTCGGCACCCTTCCGGCGGGCGCGGACTTCGCGGCCCTGCTGGGGCGGCTGCCCGCCTGACCGGGCCTGCTCATGTGTCCTGTGGCCGGTGCGGGCCCTGCGCCGGCACCGGCCTTTCACGTGCGCGGAGGTAGTTGTCCAGCTCGGCGGCCCCGGCCAGCATCGCGCGCCCGCGGGCGGCCAGCCGGGCGTGCCAGTCGCCCAGGGCGGCAGCCAGGGGCTCGGGACCCCCGGCCGCCCGCACCTGGGCGATGAGCGGTGCGATCTGCTCCAGGCGGTAGCCGCCGCGCCGGAGCTGGTGGGCCAGGGCGGCGTCCCGTACGTCGGCCGCGTCGTACACCCGGTATCCGGTCCGCGGGTCGCGGCGCGGGGTCACGAGCCCGGCGCGCTCCCACTTGCGCAGCGTGGCGGGCCTGATGCCCAGCTTTCCCGCCAGCGGTCCGACGAACGTCGCGCCGGGGCCCGCCCCCTCGTCGGGTGCGGGCACGGTTCCGGGCCCCAGGTCGCGGAGGGCCCTTTCGACGGCGTCCAGCGTCCTGCGGTCCTCCAGGAGCTGGGCGTGGCTTCCGTCGATGAGACGGAGCGCCTCCGCCGGCTCGTCGCGGTTCATCTCCCGCATGATCGCCGTCGCGGTCGCGTGCCCATGGCCGGGGACCAGGGCGAGGAACGTCCCCAGGGCGTCCGCGTGCAGCGGTGTGTAGGTGCGGTAGCCGTGAGCGGTGCGCCCGGCGGCCGGGAGGATTCCCGCCGCTTCGTAGTTCCTCACCGCCTGGGTCGACAGACCGTGCCGACGGGCCAGGTCGACGGGGCGCAGGCGACCTGCCGTTTGAGGGTTCTGCCGCATGTGGCCGAGGATATCGCGCCGAAGTTTCCATCGAAGGTTCAACGATACGGTTGAAGCCATGGCAGACGACATCAAGGACATCGCCCACGCCGTCGAGGCGGACTCCGTCATGCGGCTGTTCCCCTCCCCGCCCCGGATGCTGGCCCTGGGCGAACCCACCCACGGGGTGGACGCCCCGCTCCGCCTGCGCAACGCCCTCTTCCGGCAGCTCGTCGAACAGGAGGGGTACCGGACCATCGCCGTCGAGAGCGACTGCGTGGCGGGACTGCTGGTGGACGACTACGTGACATCGGGCGCGGGCACGCTGGACGACGTACTGGAGCGGGGGTTCAGCCACGGCCTCGGGGCGTCCGCCGCCAGTCGTGAACTGGTGTGCTGGATGAGCGCGTTCAACGCCGGCCGGCTCGCTGCCGACCAGGTCAGGTTCGCCGGCTTCGACGGGCCGCTGGAGATGGCCTGGGCCGCGAGCCCCAGGGAGACCCTCACCGCGCTCCACCGCACCCTCACCGACCACATCGACCCGGGGCTGATTCCCTGCACCGCCGATACGCTCGACCGCCTGCTCGGCCCCGACGACCGGTGGACCGACCCCGCGGCGATGTGGGATCCGTCCGCGTCCTTCGGGCGGTCGGCCGAGGCCGGGGAACTGCGGCTGCTCGCCGACGATCTGGGGGCGCTGCTCCACGCCTGGGCGCCCCACCTGATCGCGGCGACGTCACGAGACGCGTTCGACCGGGCGCGGCTGTGGGCGCGGGCCGCATCGGGGCTGCTGCGGTACCACCACGGGATGGCCGACGCCTCGCCGAGCCGGCTGGCGCGGCTGACGGGCCTGCGGGATCAGATGATGGCCGACAACCTCCTCGCGCTCGCGGAGCGGGGGCCTGTTCTGGTCCACGCGCACAACAGCCATCTCCAGCGCGACATCAGCTCGATGCGGATGTGCGGGCAGCGGCTGGAGTGGTGGAGCGCGGGCGCCGTCGTGCACACCAGCCTGGGTGAGCAGTACGGCTTCCTGGCCACCGCGTTCGGCACGATGCGGCACCAGGGGGTCGACGTCCCGCCGCCGGACACCCTCGAAGGCGCCCTGTACGCGCTCCCGGCCGAGACCTGCCTGGTGGACACCTCCGCGTCGGGCGCCGCCCTCGCCGCCACCGGCCCCGTACGGCGCACGTCCCCCTACTTCGGCTATGCCCCGCTCGACCCGGCGCACCTGGCCCGCATCGACGGGATCGTGTTCATGAAGGACGTCCCCGAGGACTGAGACCGCACCTCACGGCCCCGGCGGGATCGGACCCGCGCATCCGGTCGGGTGACATGGCATCCGGTCAGGAATAGCCGGGCCGGGCCGTTGTTGATCACACCATGACTTCTGAGACGACCGGAACGGGCAGCACCTTCGGACGCGTGGGGATCTGGAGCAGTGCGCTCCACGCGTCGCGCGTGGACGAGGCGGGCGGGAAGGCGATCGCCGACGCGCTCGCCGAACTCGATGAACTGGGGTACGGCACCGTCTGGATCGGGGGCAGTCCGACGCCCGGCGACGCCGCCGCCGTCGTGGCCGCCACCCGCTCGATCACCGTCGCCACCGGCATCCTGAGTATCTGGAACCACACGGCGGAGGAGGTGGCGGCCGCGGTCTCGGCGATCGATCCGGACGCCCGCGGCCGCTTCGTCCTCGGACTGGGCGTCAGCCACGGCCCGATGGTGCCCCAGTACGCGAAGCCGTACAGCGCGATGGTGGACTACCTCGACGCGCTCGACGCCGCGGAGCCATTCGTGGGCTCCGGCCATCGGGTCCTGGCGGCTCTCGGGCCGAAGATGCTGAAGCTCGCGGCCGACCGGTCGCTCGGGGCACACCCCTACCTCGTGACCACCGAGCACACCGCGGAGGCCCGTGCGGCGCTCGGACCCGACGCCCTGCTCGCCCCGGAGCTGACCGTCGTCCTGGACACGGACCTCGACCGGGCCCGCACCACCGCGCGGACCATGCTGGGCATGTATCTCCAGCTGCCCAACTACACGGCCAATCTCCTGCGCCTCGGGTTCACGGAGGGCGACTTCGAGGGTGGCGGCAGCGTACGTCTCCTCGACGCCCTCTTCGCGCTGGGCGACGCGGAACAGGTGACGCGCCGGACGCGGGAGTATCTCGACGCGGGCGCGGACCATGTCGCGTTGCAGATCCTCACCGCCGACGAGGGCGGCGCCGGCCTGCCGCGCGCCGAATGGCGCGAGCTGGCCGAGGCGTTCGGCTCCGAACTCTGACAGCCCGCGCACACCCCCGTCCCGCAATGCGGGCACCATTCGGGCGGTGAGCACGCGAAAGCGGGCGGCCCGGACAGCCGACACGGCGGCCGTCCGGGCCTGACCAGCACGATCACCCTCACAATGCGGGCACGAACGGGCCGAGGGGATTCGGTGAAGCGGCTGGTCGTGGCCCCTGGACTGCTTGTACAAACGACACATGAGCCCGAACGGACTGACGGGCTCCGCCCGAAACGGGCGCAGCAGCGACCAGGGAAGTGCGCCGTGGACACCGAGGAACGCCGTCGGGGAATTCTGGACACGGCCCGGCGGGAGGGGTCCGTCGGGGTGAACGCCCTGGCCGACCTGTTCAAGGTGGCCAAGGAGACCGTCCGCCGCGATCTGCACGTACTGGAGGAGCACGGGCTCGTCCGCCGGACCCACGGCGGCGCCTATCCGGTGGAGTCGGCCGGCTTCGAGACCACGCTCGCCGTCCGCACCACCCGTAA
This sequence comes from Streptomyces globisporus, assembly GCA_014649555.1. Lineage (GTDB taxonomy): Bacteria > Actinomycetota > Actinomycetes > Streptomycetales > Streptomycetaceae > Streptomyces > Streptomyces globisporus. Next base: position 447,695 of record BMTG01000003.1, read on the forward strand.
CGTTCCGCAGAAGTCGCGTATCGCGGCCGCGGCGGCCGATCTGCTCGGTGACGCCGAGACGGTCTTCGTCGACGAGGGCTTCACCCCGCAGCTCGTCGCCGAGGCGCTTCCGCAGGACCGGCCGCTGACCGTGGTCACCGCGTCCCTGGCCGTCGCCACCTCCCTGGCCTCGGTCGAGAAGACCTCGGTGCTGCTGCTGGGCGGCCGGGTCCGCGGCTCGACGATGGCGACCGTCGACCACTGGGCCTCCCGGATGCTCTCGGAGTTCGTGATCGACCTGGCGTACGTCGGGGCCAACGGCATCTCGCGCGAGTACGGCCTCACCACCCCGGACCCCGCCGTCGCCGAGGTCAAGGCGCAGGCGCTGCGCAGCTCACGGCGCAGGATCTTCGCCGGGATCCACAGCAAGTTCGGCGCGGTGAGCTTCTGCCGGTTCGCCGGGGTCGGTGACTTCGAGGCGATCGTCACCGACGCCGGACTCCCCTCGGCCGAGGCCCAGCGCTACTCCCTGCTCGGCCCTCAGGTCATCCGCGTCTGACCGTCCCCACCGCCCGCTCGCAGGGCGCCCGCACCACCGCTCGACTCCCCCACCCGCCGGGGCGTGGTTCACCACGCCCTCGTCCACCCGATCACCGAGCCGCTACGACTGATCAGGAGCCCCCATGCCTCATCCAGGACGCCGCCGACCACGTATGCGGGGGCGGACGTGCGCCGTGGCCGCCGCACTGGCCCTGCTCGCCACCGGCTGCGCCGGAGCGGGCGGGACCTCCTTCGGGGGCGGCGACGCGCTGAACGTTCTGATGGTGAACAACCCGCAGATGGTCGAGTTGCAGAAGCTCACCGCGAAGCACTTCACGAAGGAGACCGGCATCAAGGTCCACTTCACGGTGCTGCCCGAGAACGACGTACGCGACAAGATCAGTCAGGACTTCTCCAACCAGGCCGGTCAGTACGACGTCGCCACCATCAGCAACTTCGAGCTGCCGTTCTTCGCGAAGAACGGCTGGCTGCACCCCCTCGACGACTATGCGAAGGCCGACACCGCCTTCGACCAGGAGGACATCCTGGAGCCGCTGCGGGAGTCGCTGACCGCCGAGGACGGCAAGCTCTACGCCCAGCCCTTCTACGGCGAGTCGTCCTTCCTGATGTACCGCAAGGACGTCTTCGAGAAGCAGGGCCTCACCATGCCCGAGAAGCCGACCTGGGAGCAGGTGGCGGAGCTCGCCGAGCGGACGGACGGCGCGGAACGCGGGATGAAGGGCATCTGCCTGCGCGGACTGCCCGGCTGGGGTGAGGTCATCGCCCCACTGACCACCGTCGTCAACACGATGGGCGGCACCTGGTTCACCGAGGACTGGGAACCGCGCCTCACCGCACCGGAGTTCAAGAAGGCGACGAAATTCTACGTCGATCTGGTGCGCGAGCACGGAGAGCTGGGCGCCCCGCAGTCCGGGTACGCGGAGTGCCTGAACAACATGACGCAGGGCAAGACCGCCATGTGGTACGACGCCACGGCGGGCGCCGGATCCCTGGAGGCGAAGGGCTCCCCGGTGAAGGGGAAGATCGGGTACGTTCCCGCCCCCGTCGAGGAGACCAAGAGCTCGGGCTGGCTCTACACCTGGGCCTGGGGCCTGCAGAAGGCGTCCAAGAAGTCCGACGACGCCTGGAAGTTCGTCTCCTGGGCCTCCAGCAAGGAGTACGAGGAGCTCGTCGGCGCCACCAGCGGCTGGTCCAACGTCCCGGCGGGCAAACGGGCTTCCACCTACGCCAACCCCGACTACCGCGCTGAAGCGGGGGCGTTCGCCGATGTCACCGAGCGGGCGATCTCCGAGGCCGACCCGAAGAACCCCGGCACCCAGCCCCGCCCGACGGCGGGCATCCAGTTCGTCGGCGTACCGGAGTTCACCGATCTGGGCACCCGGGTGGCGCAGGAGATCAGCGCCGCCATCGCGGGCCGCCAGTCGGTGGACGCCGCGCTCGCCGCCTCCCAGAAGCTGGCCGAGAAGGTCGCGGAGGAGTACCGATGACCGTCACCGCAACGAGAGAGACCACGGCCTCCCCGCAGGCTCCGGCGAAGAAGCCGGGCGGCGGTGGGCGGCGGCGCGCCTGGGCGACCCGCGCGCCTCTGCTGCCCGCGCTGATCTTCCTGATCGCCGTCACCCAACTGCCCTTCGTGGCAACCCTGGTGATCTCGCTCTTCGACTGGAACTCCCTCAAGCCGGAGAAGCGCCACTTCACCGGACTGTCCAACTACGCGTCCGTCTTCACCGACGAGGCGTTGCGCGAATCGGTCGTGACGACCGTCGTCCTGACCGCGACGGTCGTGATCGTCAGTGTCGTGCTGGGGCTGGTCTTCGCGCTGCTCCTGGACCGTACGTTCTTCGGCCGGGGGTTCGTGCGCACGCTGCTGATCACCCCGTTCCTGCTGGTGCCGGTCTCGGCCGCGCTGCTGTGGAAGCACGCGCTCTACAACCCGGAGTACGGGCTGTTCAACGGCGCACTCACCTGGTTCGGCGAGCTGTTCGGCATCGAGTCGATCGCACAGCCGGAGTGGAGCTCCGAGATGCCGCTGATCGCCATCGAGGCGTCGCTCGTGTGGCAGTGGACGCCGTTCATGATGCTGATCCTGCTGGCCGGGCTGCAGAGCAGGCCGGCGGAGATCATGGAGGCCGCGCGGCTGGACGGGGCCGGGCCGTGGCAGATCTTCCGCTATCTGACCCTGCCGCATCTGCGCCGCTACCTCGAACTCGGCATCCTGCTCGGGTCGGTGTACATCGTGCAGAACTTCGACGCGGTGTTCACGATCACCTCCGGCGGCCTCGGCACCGCCAACCTCCCGTACACCGTCTACGAGACCTTCTACCGGGCCCACGAGTACGGGCTGGCGTCGGCGGCGGGGGTGGTCGTGGTGATCGGCACGATCATCATCGCCACCTTCGCGCTCCGGGTGGTCTCCTCCCTCTTCCGTGAGGAGGCGAGCCGCGCATGAGCGCCTCGACCGCGACTTCCCCGTCCGTCACCTCGTCCGCCACCGGGCCCGAGCGCAAGGCCCGTCGGCGCTCGGCGGCCCTGGGTGTGGTCGCCTGGGTCGTGGGCATCGGCTTCTGCCTTCCGGCCCTGTGGATGGTGCTGACGTCCTTCCACGCGGAGGCCGACGCGGCGACCAACCCGCCGTCGCTCGCCGCCGCACTGACCCTGGACGGCTACCGCACCTTCTTCGGCGGCGGGGGCGGCCCGACGCCGTGGCCCCCGCTGGTCAACTCGCTGGCGGCCTCGTTCTTCTCGACCGTGCTGGTGCTGCTGCTCGCGCTGCCCGCCGCGTACGCACTGTCGATCCGGCGGGTGCGCAAGTGGACGGACGTGATGTTCTTCTTCCTGTCCACCAAGATGCTCCCGGTGGTCGCCGGGCTGCTGCCGGTGTACCTGTTCGCGAAGAACACGGGGCTGCTGGACAACATCTGGCTGCTGGTCCTGCTCTACACCTCGATGAACCTGCCGATCGCGGTGTGGATGATGCAGTCCTTCCTCGCGGACGTGCCCGTCTCCATCATCGAGGCGGCGCAGGTCGACGGGGCCCGGCTGCCGACGGTGCTGCGCCGGGTCGTCGCCCCGGTCGCCGGTCCCGGGATCGCCGCGACCGCCCTGATCTGCTTCATCTTCAGCTGGAACGAACTGTTGTTCGCACGGGTGCTGACCGGCGTGGTCGCCGGGACCGCACCCGTCCATCTGACCACCTTCGTCACCAGCCAGGGTCTCTTCCTCGCCCAGCTGTGCGCGGCGTCCGTGGTCGTGTCCCTGCCGGTGCTCGTCGCCGGCTACGCCGCCCAGGACAAACTCGTCCAGGGCCTCTCGCTGGGAGCAGTCAAATGAGGGCAGCCATCGTCGAAGCCGTGGGCAAGGTCTCCGTGACCACCGTCCCGGACCCCACACCCGGCCCGCGCGACGTGGTCGTCAAGGTGGCGTCGTGCGGGCTGTGCGGCACCGATCTGCACATCCTCCAGGGCGAGTTCGCGCCGACGCTGCCAATCGTGCCGGGTCATGAGTTCGCCGGGGAGGTCGTGGGCCTCGGCACGGACGTCACCGAGCTGTCCGTCGGCGACAAGGTGGCCGTGGACCCCTCGCTGCACTGTCACGAGTGCCGCTACTGCCGTTCCGGCCGGGGCAACCTCTGCGACAACTGGGCGGCGATCGGCGTGACCGTGCCCGGGGGCGCTGCCGAGTACGCGGTGGCGCCCGTCGCCAACTGCGTACGCCTGCCGGAGCACATCGACGTCCGGGACGCGGCGCTGATCGAGCCGCTGTCCTGCGCGGTGCGCGGCTACGACGTCCTGAACGGCAACCTCGGGGCTCAGGTGCTGATCTACGGGTCCGGGACCATGGGGCTGATGATGCTGGAGCTGGCCAAGCGCACCGGCGCGGCTTCGGTGGACGTGCTGGACATCAACGCACAGCGGCTGGCGACCGCGACGACGCTCGGCTGCACCGGGGCCGCGGCCCGCGCCGAGGAGCTGGACCGCCCGGGCGGCTGGGACGTCGTCATCGACGCCACCGGCAACGCGGGGGCGATCCAGGACGGGCTGGGGAGGGTCGCCAAGGGCGGGACGTTCCTCCAGTTCGGGGTCTCCGACTACGCCACGACGGCGGTGATCGAGCCGTACAAGATCTACAACCAGGAGATCACCATCACGGGGTCGATGGCGGTCCTGCACAGTTACGAGCGGGCCGCCGCGCTCTTCGCGAGCGGGGTGCTGGACGCGTCGGTGTTCATCAGCGACCGGCTGCCGCTGGAGCAGTACCCGCAGGCGATCGAGCGGTTCCAGGCGGGGATCGGCCGCAAGATCGTGGTGGAGCCGTGACGGACACCGCGTCCTCGGATCCCGGGCCCGGCCGGGACCCCGGCTCGGTCCTGGTGCTCGGTGAGGCGCTGGTGGATCTGGTGCCGGCCGGGAAGGACGCCGCGGTCCGGGTGGCCCAGCCGGGCGGTGCGCCGGCGAACGTCGCGGTGGGTCTGGCCCGTCTCGGCGGGCGGCCGTCCTTCGTGGGCGGGCTCGGCGACGACGCCTTCGGCAGCCGCATCGAGGCGTGGCTGACCGGGGCGGGCGTCGATCTCTCGCTGAGCGCCCGCCCGCCGCTGCCCACCGCGCTCGCGGTGGCCGACCCGGGTGAGCACGGGAACACGTACCGCTTTCATCTCGGCGACACGGCGACCTTCGCGCTGCCCGACCGCACGGCGGAGGTGTCGCGTTTCGGCTCGGTGTACGTCGGCGGGCTCGCCGCGGTCGTCGAGCCGGCGGCGGAGGTCGTGGCCGCCACCGCCCGGGCGGCCGCGCGCAGCGGTGTGCTCGCGGTGGACCCCAATGTGCGCGAGGACCGCACCCTGGACCCCGTACGGAGCCTGGAGCGGCTGCGTGAGCTGTGCGGGCTCGCACGGGTCGTGAAGGCGAGCGACGAGGATCTGGTACGGCTGTGGCCGGACGAGGAGCCGGAGGCGAGCTGCCGGAGGCTCGCCGGGCAGGGTCGGCTGGTGGTGCTGACCCGGGGTGCCCGGGGCGCCACCGCGTACGTCCAGGACGCTCCGGCGGTCTCCGTCCCCGCCCTGGCGGTGCGGGTGGTGAACACCATCGGCGCGGGTGACGCGTTCATGGCGGGGATGCTGGCCTGGCTGGGGGCGGAGACCGGGTGGCGGACCGGGCTGTCCGGTGCGGAGGCACGGTCGATGCTGGAATACGCGGCCGCGACGGCCGCCTCGGTCTGCGCCAGGGCAGGAACGGAACCCACGGCCCCGCTTGGGGTGTGAACCGGGCGCACACCGGGCATCAGGAGGTGGACCCGAGTTCCGCACGGCCCTCCCCCGGCCCACGGAAACCGCCGCGGCCCCGCCGGACCGATCGGTCCGGCGGGGCCGCGGCGCGTCCCGGCCTTTCAGCTCTGCGGACGCTTGCCGTGGTTCGCGCCGTTCTTGCGGCGGGCCTTCTTCTTGCGACGTCGCTTCGAGGACATCGAACCCTCCTTATCTGCTCGGTGCCTTGGTGCGGACGGTCAGGCGGGTGAGGTCACCCGGTGATCACCGGGCCGCCTACCCAACCACACCGTGGCAAACACCCGCTGCGCGTGCAACCGGCGGTGCGGGGCCGGGCGGGGGTGGACTGATGTGCGGAGACCGCCGATCAGGGCCGGTAGCGCAGGGGGTGGTCGTCCGGCACCTCGACGACGGCGATCCGCACACCGTCGGGGTCCTCGATCCACATCTCGACGAGCCCCCAGGGCTCGCGTTTCGGGGGTCGCAGGACGGTGACGCCCTTGGCCCGCAGTTCCTCGTGGGCTGCCTCGGCGTCGTCGACCTGGAGCCAGATCTGTACGGCCGAGGAGGGCGGCTCCTCGCACCGGCCGGAGACCTCCAGGAATCCGCCGCCGAGGAAGTAGACCGTTCCGCGCTCGGGGCCCGTACCGAATTCACGGTAGACGGCGAGGCCCAGGGCCTCGCCGTAGAAGGCGCGGGAACGGTCGGGGTCGGTGGGGTGGAGCAGGATCCTGCTGCCCAGTACATGCACCATGGGCCGAGCGTACGCCGCCGCCCCGCGGAGCGGCGGTTCCTGCGGGATCCGTCAGTTGCTCAGTTCGTCGATGAAGTCCTCCGTGCACCGGTCCTCGGCGGCCTGCCCGTTGGCCCGGTCCACACAGCTCTCGAAGTCCTTGAACTCCTGGGAGTTGAACACGGAGACGGCCACCACGAGGACGATCGCCGACCCGATGAGCCCGAGGGCACCGAACACGGCACCGACTATGGCCATCACGCGACGCGGTGCGCGGCCCCGGCGGGTGCGGAGCGCGGCGATGATGCCGAAGACGACGGCGAGCAGGCCCAGGAGCAGTCCGCCGACGACGGTCCAGAAGAACAGGCAGGCGAGGAGGCCGAGCACCAGGGCGGCGACGGCGAAGCCGTTCGTCCGGGCGGGCTGCTGGCCGCCGTAGGAGTCGTGGTCGGATACGGGCGGCGCCGAGTAGGGGGAATCCGGGTACGAGGGAAGGGACATCGGGAGGGTGCTCCTGTTCTCCTGGCTTCCCGTCCACCTGCCCCGTGGCCCGGCCGCCATTCCGCCGTTCGGTCACGCTCCGGCAACTACCTCCCCTGACCAGGCGCTGTCCGGCGGAGGTCGGCCGACAGGTGGTGCTGGAGCGGCCGGCCGACCGCGGCGAGGTCGTGGACGAAGGCGAGCGTGTCCGGCTCCGTCAGGGTGTAGCGGCGGCGGGTGGCGTCGACCTGCTTGGCGGTGGGGGCGAGGGAGACCTGTTCGGTGGCGAGGTCGACGGCGCCGTCGCGGGCGTGGCCGGAGAGGATCTCCGCGATGCCGGTGGGCTGGGTGATCAGGGCTTCCATCCGGCCGTCCGGCTGCAGCCGCCACCAGCCGGTCTCCCGGGCGGACGGCCGCAGGGGGTTCCCGTCCGCGTCGAGCAGCCAGGCCCGGGCCTCGTACGCGAGGAAGGGCCGCCCGTCGTGGCTGAACGTGACCTCCTGCGCGTACGTGAAGTCCGCCTCCAGCGTCGGATACCCGCCGCTCCCCGTGCCCCGCCAGGTGCCGAGGAATCCGGTCACCGGGGCGAGCAGGGGGTGCGGCGCGGGGGACGCCTCGGTGCTCAGCGCGTCGGGGAAGGGAAAGGGGACGTCGCGGACGGGATGGTTCATGCGGGGGTGCGCTCCTGAATCCGTCGGGGCCGGTGCAGGATCGCAGCCTAGGGGGTGTGCGGTCACGGTGTGGCGAGCACGCCGATGGCCCCGCGCCCGGGGGGGCGGGGCCATCGGACAGAGGGCGCGTCCGATACCGGCTCTCAGGCGGAGTCGGCAGCCGTGCTCTCGATCAGGCTCTTGGGCCGCAGGTCGGTCCAGTTCTGTTCGACATAGTCCAGGCAGGCCTGACGGGTGCTCTCCGGGTGCGCCACGGTCCATCCGGAAGGCACCTCGGCGAACGCCGGCCACAAGGAGTGCTGCCCCTCGTCGTTGACGAGCACCAGGTAGGTGCCGTCCTCGTCATCGAACGGATTGGTCACCGCTTCCTCCACAACTTCACGTAAGGCTGCCTCTACTTGGCGAAGCGACCCTACCCATCCCTACGTGATCACCCCACCGGATTTCACAACTCACCAGCACGCCTGGGGATTTCACTGCCCCATCGGGGGGCCTGGCCGGTCAGAGCCCGAGGTCGCTGAGGCGGGCCTCGTAGCGGATGGTGAGGTCCTCGGTCTCGCCGCCCGCCACAGGGTTGTCCCAGAGGGCCTCCAGCTCGGCCCGGACGGCGTCGGGCAGCGCCTCGTACCGCTCGGACCAGGTGTCGGAGTTCGGTATCCAGTAGCCGACGACCTTGAAGCGTTCGGCCGGGAGCCCCAGCTCACGCCGGAGGTAACGGCGCACGGCACGCAGGGCGTTGGTCTCCCCGGCCACCCAGACGTACCCGCCCGCGAGGTCCGTGCCGGGCGGCACGGCGGCGGCGACCAGGTCGGCCAGGCGGCTCGGTCCGTGGCCGTTGCCGCCGTAGGCCCAGGTCACCTTGGAGTCGGCCGCTTCGTGCAGCGACAGCACGGCCGAGGGGTCGGGCGCTTCCAGGACAACCCGGGTCCGGACATGCCCGGGAGTGTTCTCCAGCAGCCGGGCGGCGGCGGGCAGACCGGTCTGGTCGGCGACCAGCACCTGCCAGGAGAGATCGTCCGGAGGGCTGTAGAGCCCGGTGGGATCGTTGACGCCCACGACGTCGCCGGGTCGCGCCTCGGCGGCCCAGCCGGACGCCACACCCCCCTCGTGCAGCACGAAGTCGATGTCGATCTCGCCCGCCTCCGGACGGACGGCACGGATCGTGTACGTGCGCATCGGCGCGACGGGCTGTCCATCGGGGGTCTCCCAGCCGCCCTGCTCGGTGGTCCGGGGCAGGGAGACGTCGGTGCGGTCCGGGCCGTGCGGGAGGAAGATCCGCACGTACTCGTCGCCGACCCCGGTGGTGCGGAAGCCCGCAAGACCCTCTCCGTGGAGGGTGACGCGGGTCATGCTCGGGGTGAGCGGCTGCACTCGGGCGACGACGGCTCGATGGATCGTCATGGACACTGCCCCTTCGTACGCGTGGTCGGCCTGAGCGCCTCGCCCGCGGGGACGAGAGAACCGATTGGACTTAGGTCAGCCTAACCTTCCGCACGCATCGGTTCGAGACCGCTGCGCAGCGGTTCGAGACCGCACTGCCCTGACGGCGGCATCCGCTTCACGCTCGGGCCCAGGCGGGGCGCGGCTCACGCCCGGGCGAAATCCGCTGACGCTGCACGGGGACGCCATGCCAGAATCCACCGCATGCCCGTTCGATACCCGCGCCCCCTGCGTCCCGGTGACCGCGTCGGCGTCACCTCCCCTTCCAGCGGAGTGCCCGGGGAACTGCGCGAGCGGCTCGCCGTGGCGGTGCGCGATGTGGAGGCGCGGGGGTACGAGGTCGTCGTCGGCCGGTGCATGGACGGCTCCGGTCATGTAAGCGCGCCCGCGGCCGACCGGGCGGCCGAGCTTACGGCGATGCTGACGGATCCCGGCATCCGGGCCGTGGTGCCGCCGTGGGGTGGGGAGACCGCCATCGACCTGCTGCCGTTGATCGACTGGGAAGCGGTGCGGGCGGCGGAGCCGACGTGGCTGGTGGGCTACTCGGACATGTCGACGGTGATGACGCCGCTGACCCTGCTCACCGGGGTGGCGACCCTGCACGGGAACAACCTCATGGACACCCCGTACGGGACGCCGGAGGGACTGGTGTCCTGGTTCGACATCGTCGCCGCCCCGCCGGGCCACCGTTTCACCCAGATCCCACCGGAACGGCACCGGGCCTCGGGCTGGGACGACTGGGCGAAGCACCCCGACGCCCGTACGTTCACGCTCGACATCCCGGGCCGGTGGACCCGGCTGGACGGCAGCGGCGACGTGGACGTCGAGGGGCGGCTGATCGGGGGCTGCGTCGAGATGCTGTGCAACCTCACCGGAACGCCGTACCTCGACACCTCGGCGTTCGCCCGGGCCCACGCCCCGGAAGGACTTCTCGTCTACGTGGAGGCCGCCGGCGACGACGCGCTCGCCATCTGCCGCTATCTGCACGGGATGCGCATGGCCGGATTCTTCGACGCCGCGAACGCCGTGCTCGTCGGCCGGACGTCGGCTGCGGACACCGCCTCGCTCACCCAGCACCAGGCCGTGCTGGACGCGCTCGGACCGCTGAACGTGCCGATCGTCGCCGACGTCGAATGCGGCCATGTGCCGCCGTACCTGCCGCTCGTCAACGGGGCCCGGTGCCGGGTCGTGCACACCGCCACGCGCAGCGAGGTGACGCAGACGCTCGCCTGACGGCCGACGGTGGACGCAGCCCGGGCCGGAGGGGCCGCCCCGCACAAGGTGGCGGGGCCGGGTCAGTTCTCGGCGAGCACCGCGTCGATCTCGCCCAGGAAGTCGTCCAGGTCTCCTGGGTTCCGGGAGGTGATCAGCGGCCAGCCCTCGGCGTCGTCGCGGACCACCGGCTTGTCGACCCAGGTGCCGCCCGCGTTGGTGATGTCGGTCCGCAGCGAGGCGTACGAGGTCAGCGTCTTGCCGCGGACGTAGCCGCCCTCGATCAGCGCCCACGGCCCGTGGCAGATGGCGGCCACCGGCCGGCCGGAGGCGGCGAACGAGCTGACGATCCGGGTGGTGGCGTCCTCCAGGCGCAGCGAGTCGGCGTTCAGGGTGCCGCCCGGGACGAGGAGGAGGTCGTACGCGGCGGGGTCGACGTCGTCGAGGGTGAGATCGGGCCGGACGGTCTCGCCGGGATCACGGTCCCCGACGAGGGTGCGGATCTCATCGGCTGAGACCGCCGCCACGCTGACCTGCGCTCCGTGGTCGCGCAGGTGCTTCACGGGGACGACGAGTTCGTCCTGCTCGACGCCGTAGTTGGTGACGACGGCCAGGATCCGGCGGTCGTCGAGGGCGTTGGTGGACATGGACTGCTCCGTTCCTCTGATGGCTGATGGGGGTTGGCGGGTGAGTGGTTCATCCGGCCGTGATGCGAACGCATTCGGCCACCGTGTCGCGCAGGCTTCCGGTCCGCGCCAGGGTCTCGCGCTGGATCCGTGCCCCGTTCCCGCGCCGGACCACGGTGGCGAGGGCCTTCTCCGCGGCTTCCAGGTCCCCGCTGTCCGCCAGGGCGTCCCGGACATGGTCCAGCAGCGCCGCGAGGACATCGGGCGCGGGCTCCGGCCGCCAGGTCCGGGGGTGGACCAGCCGGCTCTCGAGACCCGAGCGGCCCGCCTGCCAGGAGGCCGCGCGCAGCAGGGACGTACCGATCCCCTGCGGCGGCTCACCGGCCCGCCACTCCCGGGCGGCCGTCTCCACCAGTCCCCGAATCAGGGTGGCCAGCAGCACGGTGTCGGCCGGGTCCAGACAGACGTCCGCGATCCTGACCTCCACCGTGGGGTAGCGGTGCGAGAGGCGCGCGTCGAAGTAGACCATCCCCTCGTCCTTGAGCACTCCGGTGGCGACCAGGGACCGCACGCCGGTGTGGTACGCCTCGGCGGAGCCGTGGACGTCCACCGGGCCGGCCGAGGGCCACCGGCCCCACACCTGGCTGCGGTAGCTGCTGTACCGGCTGTCCTGTCCCTGCCAGAACGGTGAATTGGCGCTGAGGGCGAGCAGGACGGGCAGCCAGCAGCGCATCCGGTCGAGCACGGCGACGCCCTCCTCGTCCGAAGCCACCGAGACATGGACGTGGCAGCCGCAGGTCAGCTGCTCCTGGGCGGTGAGACCGAAGCGCTCCGCCATCCACCGGTACCGCTCCCCCGTGCCGATCTTCGGGCTCACAGGGAGCGGTGAGGTCGCCAGGGCCGCGACCGACGCCCCGGCGTCGGCGGCGTGCTGGACCGCCTGGGCACGCCACCGGCGCACCGAGTCGGCGAGCTCTCCCATGTCCGCGCAGGGATGCGTGGAGAACTCCAGCTGCTGGCGGTGCAGCTCCGCCTCGAAGGGCGACTCCCCGGCCGTGTCCTTCTCTGCGATCGCCAGCACCGCCGATGACAGCGCCCGGGCCTCCCCGCTGTCCTCGTCGACCAGCAGCAATTCTTCCTCGACTCCCACCGTGCGGACCACGGGGCCTCCCCTTCGACGCTCGGCAGATCAGGCGGACAGGACGGAGTCGTCCTCGGGGCGGGCGCCGGGCAACCGGTGGCGGGCGGCGACCAGTGCGCTGTCCACGTCCCTCGTGCCGGTCGACACGCACAGCGTGTACGCCACGTCGTCCATGCGCTGCCTGGCCTCCTGGCCGCCGTTCTCCGCGTGCAGCACGCGCAGGGCCTCGTACTGCTCGACCAGATTGCGCAGCACAGTGGGGTGGGCCATCAGCATGCGGGGATCCTTCCGCGGGGTCGGTCGGGTGATGTCGCGACCGAGTGGGGGCGACATGGTGCCCGGGTGGGGCATCGCCCCGGGTACCCGCGCCCAGGCCGGTCACACTCCGCGGACGGCGCTCCCACCGCCGACTCGCGCGGCACGTGCCGGATCGGTGGCCCGGAGCTCCCAATATGGCCGGACCACACGGGCCGCGCATCTTCTCACCTGCCCCGGAGCTTGGCGGGTGCGGCCGCGCCCCCGTGTCCCCCGCCTCATCGGGTCGGGTGACTGCTTCGCCCGGCAGCGGGTACCCACCTGGGCGCATCACTCTTCCCCGGGCGCTCCGGGGCCGTACGGAAGGAAGCTCTCATGACCGACCGCAGGCCGGAAGGCACCGCCTACACCGGGGCTTCCGGCAGCCCGCCCCCCGTGCCGGCGGACATGCCGGACCAGCAGAACCAGGAGGGCGAGGACGCCCTCGACATACCGGTGCCGGACCGGGTGGCCCGCCAGAGCGACGGGCCCGAGCTGGACGAAGCGGGCGCCGGCCGGAACGAGCCACGCAACGCGGGTGCGCACCCCGAGGAGCACCCCGTCCCGGACGAGGCGACGGGCTGACCCGCCGCCTCCGCCCCGCACGACATGCCGGTGCCCCAGCCCTTCCGAAGGGCTGGGGCACCGGCAATTCCGTGGGTTCAGTGGTGTCCGCGCGCGCTGCTCGACGCCCCGCCGAACAGGCGGGCCAGCGCCCGGAAGGGCAACGTGACCACGGTGGCGATAGCTCCTCCGATGGAGCGAAGCACGTCCGCGATGGCCTTCAGCATGGATCTGCCCTCCGTTCTCGCTCCCAGAGGTTTCCAGGGGCGTTGGGTTCGCGAGCCACCGCGTACCCGCACAGCGGCACCCCAATCCACCGGCTCACGGCCCACAACGCCTGGAGCCCCGGAGCGCGTCGCGCTCCGGGGCTCCAGGGTCGGTCAACCCGGATCAGGCGGTGGTGATGTTCTCCGCCTGCGGGCCCTTCTGGCCCTGGGTGATGTCGAAGGTCACCGCCTGGCCTTCCTGGAGCTCACGGAAGCCGGTGGAGTTGATGTTGGAGTAGTGCGCGAAGACGTCGGGGCCACCGCCGTCCTGCGCGATGAAGCCGAAGCCCTTTTCCGAGTTGAACCACTTGACGGTTCCGCTGGCCATGCCTGTACCTCTCAGCAGTAAACGGATCCGCACCGCGCGGACCCGGAGGTGATCGCCCTGGTTCTCAGGCACTGCACAGCAAAACGCCCGCGCCAGGCGCGGGCAGGTACTGCGAACCACGACATCTGACGGCGACGCTACACGGCGAGATCACTCCTCACCAGAGAGCAACGCCAATTTGGTGTCGATCCTCTTCATGGTGACCGGTCCGCGCCCTGCCGTTCAGAATCCGGTCAGGCCCTGTCGGTACCCCTGGCGACGTTCCGCGCCCACAGGACCAGCGGCACCTGGACGGGCAGGCGGGCCCAGGCCGCAACCTGCTGCGGCCCGGGCCGCTGGCGCCAGTCGAGGGCCATCTGCACATTGGCCGGAAATACCCCGACGAAGAGACCCGCGGTCATGCGGGCGGCAGCTGCCCGGGTCCGGGGGTGGGCGAGACCCGCGGCCAGGGCGAGTTCGACCACGCCGCTGCCGTAGGTCCAGGCACGCGGCGCTCCGGGCAGGATCCGGGGCACCATGGAATCAAAGGCCTTCGGTACGGCGAAGTGGAGCACGGCCGCCCCGCCCACGAACCCGGCGAGCAGGACGGCGGAACGCTTCTGGCGGGACATGCTTCTCCTTCGACCACGGAACTTACTTGCGAGTAAGCTACGGGCATCCCGCGCTTCGCGCACCCCTCAGAACACCAGCAGCCGCCAGAGCAGCAGCAGTCCGACCGTGGAGACGAGGAGCCCTGTGGCCAGGGCCAGCGCGCCCCGGCGTACGTTGTCGGGCTGAAAGCCGCCGAGCACGCTGAAGCACAGCCGCGCCCCGTGACCCAGGAACAGCGCACCGCACAGAGTGACGGCGACCCCGACGGCGATGGCGTCCCACTGGCTCTCGAACGCCCTCTGGTACGGCCCTGGCTCCCGCGTGGCCAGGACGTATCCGCCCGAGGTGAACAGGGCGGCGGGGAAGGCCACCAGGCCGAAGAGGACGGTCAGGCGTCGGATCACCGCAGCGACCCTCCTTCCACGGGAAAGCGGGAGAGACGTTCGCGAACCGACCCCTTCAGCCGCTCCTCCCACCGGTCCCGCTCGGCGACATGGGTGAACAGCTCCCGCATCCGGTTCACTTCTTCGATCATGGCGTGCTCTTCCACCGCGAACCGGCGGTTCAGCGGCCGTTCGACCAACAGCAGGAGGGCGGCGCAGGCCGCGAGCGAGAGCACCGCAATGCTCAGGCCGACGGCCAGGAGCACCCCACCGGGACCGTCACCCGTGGCGGCGGCCAGCGCCAGCACCGCCGGGATCAGCACCGCCAGCGCGGCCGAGGCGATGCGGGGCCGGCGGACCCGCCGCCGCCGCGCGGTCAGGGCCCGGAGCACGGCCAACCGCCGTTCGGCGGCCGTCAGCATGCGCAGGAACGCTGCTCCGCCGTCGATCGCGCCCATGTCAGTCCTCGTTCCGCTGCGTGATGAGCGTCTGGAGTTCCTGGCCGAGGTGGGTGCGTAGCGCACCGATCTGTGTGTCGTCGAGCTGGGACGTCCCTGCGGGCAGCCCGGGCAGGAACTGGTGGCGGATCAACCGTGAGGCCATCGGGAGGACGGACAGGCGCAATGACGTCTCGTTCTCCAGGTCCCGCAGGAGGGCCGCGAACGGGGACTCGCGGCGTGGGGGGCCAGGGATGTAGTGGTCTCGCGCCTCGTCGAGCCGGTCCCAGAACAGATCGGTCTTGGACACCACGACGACCAGCCAGCGCAGCCGTGTGGCCAGCTGCCCGTCGATGATCGCGTCCACCAGGAGCCGGAAGTCTGCCGCCTCCTTGCGCAGATGCCAGTCGCGGACGGCTTCCTGGTCGACGACGCCGTCGGCGGCGAGCGCGTCGTGGACGTCGCGCTGTGCGCCACGCTGCCAGATCCTGTTGTGCCCCCAGCAGACGACGTGCACGATGCCCTGAGGGGAGGCTGCGCCCCGCATCGTGTCGTGCAGAGCCCGTTCGCGCTGGGTGGACAGCTGCCCCGGGATGACGGTGACCGCGGCCCGGGTGCGGCGGCTTCCGGACCGCAGGACCGTGGCGTGCTTCTCGATGTCCGGGCTGCGGGAGCTGTCGCCGTCGCCCGTGCGGATCGCTTGTGTCAGCGCGTCGTACAGGACGCTCTTGCCCGCCCCCGCCTCGCCGGTGACGGCGATGGGGTTGACGGAAAGACCGAGGCGTCCGTGCAGCGTGGCCGCGCCCACCGCGGCCCCCGGGCCGCCGCCGTCGACGGCGTGCCGGACGCTCTCCCACCGCGATCGAGTGTTCTCCCAGACGTCGGGCACGCGCGCAACTCCCCCGGGTAGGCCGATGGGGAGATGCTAGCGATCAACTGAAGTCGACACACAGGGACTTGCGGAACCGAGGGCGGCCGGAACCGAGGCTGCTACTGGATGAACCGGGGCAGCCAGCGCGCCTGGTAGTCGGGGTGGCCCGCGTACTCGGCGGCGAGCTGCCGTACGGCGAAGCCGAGCCCCACCGCACGGCCGGAGCGGAAGTCCTCGGCCGGGCGGTCGGTGTCCAGGTCGGCCACTTCCTCGTACTCGCCGAGCATGACGCGGTTCGTCTCGATGCGCTCCAGGGTTCGGGCGGGGTTCTGAAGCGCGATGTGCTGGTCGAAGCCCCGGCCCCGCACCGTGAACGCCACTCCGCCGGTGCGGTCGTGGACCTCGCCCGGCACGTCGGCCGGGCACCGCCATCGGTCCCCGCCGGCGGCCAGTGCGACGTGTTCCTCGTCGGCGAGCCGCGCCCGGACGAAGGCCACCATCTCTGTGTTGCCGCCCATGTGGATGCCGCTCCCTTGCGCTGATGGATCTCTGCACGCGATACGGGGAGCATTCTGGTGGACCCGACGCGGCGCGATCCACCTTCGCATCCGGTTCACCCCACCGTGTCCCCCGTGTTCCCCCTGTTCCCGGCTGCCTGGTCGGCCAGAAGCCTGTACAGGGGTTCGGTCTCCCGGCGGCGGTACTCCTGCACGGCCCAGCCGTTGCCGTCCGGGTCGGTGAAGTACATGAAGGTCGCCCCGTCGTCGGAGGTGTACCGCTGCGGCTCGGAGACCTCGACGCCCCGGCCGACGAGTTCGGCGTGCGCGGCGTCGATGTCGGTGACGCAGAGCTGAAGGCCGTGGTACGTGCCCGGCTGCGGGGTTCCCGTGGGGCTGGGAAGCCCGTAGGTGAGGGCGATCGAACAGCCGGATCCCGGCGGCGTCAGCTGGACCACGCGGGCGCCCGGCATCACCTCGTCGTCGATGTCGACGTGGAAGCCGAGCTTGTCCCGGTAGAAGTCCCGGGCCCGGTCGATGTCGGTCACGGGAAGCACGATCACTTCGAGGGTCCAGTCCATGGGTCACAGCCCTTTCGTGGGTCGGTCGGTGTCCGGGTCCGGCCGCGGATCGTCCGGGTCGGGCGAGGGTACGTCCGGGTCGCGCCGGGTCGGGTCCGAGCCGGACGTCGGTTCGTCCGCTTCGCCGTCGCCCGCCCCCTCCGCCCCGAGCGGCGTCGCGCCGCCCTGGAGGCGGGCCAGGTCGGCGGGCCGGACCTGGATGACGAACAGGGCGACCAGGGCGGCGAGCACGGCGAAGCAGGCCGCGACGACGAAGGCGCTGGAGACACCCGAGGTGAGCACCTCGGCACCCCAGGGCGGTGGCAGCACCTCGGCCCTGCTGAGCTGCTCGTACTCGGCGGGTGACACCTCCTGGCGAATGATCCGCAGCTGTTCGGCCTGCTCGTTGCGGCTGGCCGTGCCGAACGTCGTGACCAGGATCGACAGCCCCAGCGAGCCGCCCACCTGCTGGGTGGCGTTGAGGATGCCGGAGGCGGCGCCCGCCTCCTTGGGGGCGACGCCCGAGACGGCCATCAGGGTCAGCGAGACGAACTGCATGCCCATACCGAAGCCGAACACGAGCATCGGGCCGAGGATCGAACCCAGGTAGGAGCTGTGGACGTCGGTCAGCGTCAGCCAGCCGAGGCCGATGGCCGCCAGGAGCGCGCCCACCACCATGAAGGGTTTCGGTCCCCAGCGGGGCAGCAGTTGGGAGGTCAGGCCGGCGCTGACCGCGATGACGGCACTGACCGGGAGGAAGGCGAGTCCGGCCCGCAAGGGGCTGAATTGGAGCACGTTCTGCACGAACAGGGTCAGGAAGAAGAACATCCCGAACAGCGCCGCGGCGAGGCTGAGCATCATCGCGTACGACCCGGCGCGGTTGCGGTCGCGGAACATCCACAGCGGCGTGATGGGCTGTTTCGAGCCGCGCTCGATCATGATGAAGGCCGCAAGGAGGATCACGGCGGCCGCGAACGAGCCGAGGGTGAGCCCGTCGGTCCAGCCGTCCTCGGAGGCGCGGATGAAGCCGTAGACGAGCAGCACCATGCCGACCGTCGAGGTGAGCGCGCCGAGGACGTCGAAGTGGCCCGGATGGCGTTCGGACTCCGGGATGAAGCGCGGGGTCGCGAAGGCGATCAGCAGGCCGATCGGGACGTTGACGAACAGGACCCAGCGCCAGTCCAGCCACTCCACCAGCATCCCGCCGGCGAGCAGTCCGATCGCGCTGCCGCCCGCCGAGACACCGGCGAACACCCCGAACGCGCGGTTGCGTTCGGGGCCTTCGCGGAAGGTGGTGGTGATCAGCGACAGGGCGGTCGGCGAGGCGATCGCGCCGCCGACGCCCTGGAGGGAGCGGGCGGCCAGCAACTGCCAGCCCTCCTGGGACAGTCCGCCGAGCAGCGAGGCGAAGACGAAGAGGAGCACGCCGAAGATGAAGACCCTGCGGCGGCCGAGGATGTCGCCGAGGCGTCCGCCGAGGAGCAGCAGTCCGCCGAAGGTCAACGTGTACGCGTTGACGACCCAGGAAAGGTTCTCCGTGGAGAACCCCAGGTCCTTCTGCATGTGCGGCAGCGCGATGTTGACGATGGTGACGTCGAGCACCACCATCAGCTGGCACGAGGCGATGACCAGCAGCGCCAGTCCGCTCCGGTGCCGGTCGTGCGATGTGGCCGTGGGGGTGGGTGTCGCGCGGGAGCCCGTCATGGTGGAGTTCGTCTCTCGTGCCGGGGGCAGTGCCCGGCGTGAGCGCGGGCGATCACGCGACCGACGTTATGCCCGAAATGGGAGGGTCGCCATTCGGGCGAGCTGCCTGCCGCACACGCCACCGCGACCTCACTGGAGCGCGCGGACCGCGGTGCGGAAGACGGCGGGCGCCCGGTGGGCCGCGGCGACGATCAGCCGGCCCGAGGACGGGTGGCCCGCCGCGCTCAGCAGGGCCGCGGTGAGCAGGCGGTAGCGCCGGGTGACCCGCGCCCAGTGGCGGGGATAGTCCTCGGGCCGCCCGGCGCTCAGGCAGTCGACCGCGGCCGTCGCGGTGGCGACCGCGAGGGCGATGCCCTCCCCGGTGAGGGCGTCCACGTACCCCGCGGCGTCGCCGACCAGCAGGACGCGCCCGGCCCGTCGGCCCAGCGCCCGCTGACGCAGCGGACCGGCCCCGCGTACGGGAGTGGCCCCCGGGCCGTCCGCGAGCCGGGCCGCGAGAGCGGGGAAGGCGGCCAGGTGCTGGTCGTAGGGGCGGCGGTCGCGGCTCAGGACGGCCACGCCCACCAGGCGCTCGCCGACCGGGGTCACGTACGCCTCGCCGTGCCGGGACCAGTGCACCTCGACGTGGTCCGTCCAGGGGGCGATCGGATAGTGGCGGCGCAGCCCGTAGCGTCCGGGGCCGGGGACCGGGTGGTCGAGGCCCAGGGCGCGGCGCAGCGGCGAGTGGAGCCCGTCGGCGGCGACGAGCCAGCGTGCGGTGAGTCCGGCGGCGGTGACGGTGTGCTCGTCCTGCCGCACCTCCCCCACCCTGCGGGTGACGACGCGTACGCCGAGTGCTGCGGCCCGCTCGTGCAGAGCCGCGTGGAGTTCGGTGCGGCGGACGCCCGCGCCGGGGCCGCCCCGGAAGGCGGCTTCCGCGCTGCGCCGGCCGTCCGTGTAGCGGATGCCGCGCAGTTCGTGGCCGCTCACCCGGACGCCGAGGTCGCGCAGGGCCGCGACGCCGCCGGGCATGATGCCCTCGCCGCACGCCTTGTCGACGGGGGTGGTGCGCGGCTCGACCACCACCGCTTCCAGGCCCGCGGAGGCGGCCCGGATCGCGGCGGCGAGGCCGGCCGGGCCGCCGCCCGCGACGAGGACGTCGATCACGCCCGTGCGTCCACGGCCGGGAGGCGGGCCAGCGCCCCGTCCTCGCAGCGGATCCGTACGACCATGAGCGCGGCGTTGAGGGCGGTGAACACCAGGGCGGTCAGCCACGCCCCGTGGACCAGGGGCAGCGCGAGGCCTTCGGCGGCGACGGCGACGTAGTTGGGGTGGCTCAGCCACCGGTAGGGGCCGCCGGTGACCCGGGGCAGGCCGGGGACGACGATGACGCGGGTGTTCCAGCGGGGGCCGAGCGTACGGATGCACCACCAGCGCAGCGCCTGCGCGGCCACGACGACGGCGACCATCACCCAGCCGAGGACGGGCGGGAAGGGACGTTCGGCGAATCGGACTTCCGCCAGGCAGCCGGCCAGGAGCGCGGTGTGCAGCGCGACCATCGCCGGATAGTGTCCGCGGCCCGATTCGGCTCCGCCCCGGGCGAGGCTCCAGCGGGTGTTGCGGCGGGCCACCACGAGTTCGGCGAGGCGCTCGGCGGCGACGGCGAGCACGAGGGCGGTGTACCAGGTCATGGGCCGTTCCTTCCTACCAGCGCAGCAGCACCAGTTCGCAGCAGAATCCCGGGCCCATGGCGAGCAGCAGTCCGGGGGTGCCCGGTTCGGGCCGGCGCTGTTCGATGGTGTCCCGCAGGACGTGCAGAACCGAGGACGAGGACAGGTTGCCGATGTCGGCCAGCGAGCGCCAGGTGACGTCGAGTGCCCCGTCGCGCAGGTCGAGGACCTCGGTCACCGCCTCCAGGACCTTGGGGCCGCCCGGGTGGCAGACCCAGTGGGCGATGTCCTTGGGTTTGAGGCCGTGTTCGCCGAGGAACTCCCGTACGTCGTCGGCGAGATAGTGGCGTACGACGTCGGGCACGCCGGGATCGAGGACGACGCGGAATCCGGTGGAGCCGATGTCCCAGCCCATGACGTGCTCGGTGTCCGGGTACATCCGGCTGCGCGTGGCCACGATCTCGGGCCCGGCGACGGCCCGGCGGCCGCCGAGGGCGACGACGGCGGCCGCCCCGTCCCCGAACAGCGCGGTCGCGACGAGATTGGCGCGCGAGGTGTCGTGGCGCTGGAAGGTGAGGGAGCAGAGCTCGACCGACAGGAGCACGGCCACGTCGTCGGGGTGGCCGAGGAGGTAGTCGTGCAGCCGGGCCGTTCCGGCGGCTCCGGCGACACAGCCGAGGCCGAAGACGGGCAGCCGTCTGACGTCGGACCGCATGCCCAGCCTGGTGACGAGCCGGGCGTCGATCGAGGGGGCGGCGATACCGGTGACGGAGGTGAACATCAGCAGGTCGACATCGGTGGGGCGCAGTCCCGCCGTCCGCAGCGCCCCGCGTACGGCTTGGGCGCCGAGGTCGACGGCGGACCGGATGAACACGTCGTTGGACGGGCCGAAGCCGTCGAGGTCGCGGTAGCCGTCCAGCGGCAGCACGGTGTGCCGGCTGCGGACCCGGGCGTTCTCGTGGAGCCGGTCGAGGACGCGGCGGTCGGCGCCGGGCGGCAGACAGGTCCGGGCCACCATGTCGGTGACCTCGCGCTGGGTGTGACGGTGCGGCGGCAGAGCCCCGTGCACCGCGGCGATGCGGGTCATCCTGCCTCCTGCTTCGGTGGCGTCATGCCCCCATCCTGCCCACAAGGTGGTGCGAAACGGCGCAAAAGACCCGCCCGGTCGTGGCATTGACGGGGCGACAGCCCCCTACGATCGCCCGATGGACGCCACGGAGAGGGTGAGCCCGGCGAGTTCCGTCCCGGTCGACGCCGGTCCGGCCGGCGCTGGGCGGCGGGGCGGCCGGGCCGTGGGGCTCGCGCTCGCGTGCCACCCCGGCCCCGCGCTCGCCGTGACCGCGCTCGCCTGCGCCCTCGCCCTGGGCTCCGGCCTCGGCGGCCCCCGTTCCGCACTGCTCACGGCGGCAGTGCTGAGCGGCCAGCTCTCGGTGGGCTGGTGCAACGACGCGTACGACGCGCGGCTTGACGCCCGGGCGGGCCGCCGGGGGAAGCCCGCGGCCGACGGCACGGTCGGGGCGGGCGCGGTGTGGGCGGCGGCGACGGTCGCGCTCGCCTTGTGCGTACCGCTCTCGCTGGCCTGCGGGGCCCTCGCCGGTACGGTGCACCTCGCCGCGGTCGCGGCCGCCTGGCTCTACAACCTGCGGCTCAAGGCGACCGCCCTGTCCTGGCTGCCGTATGTGGCGGGATTCGGGGCCCTGCCCGCCGCCGTCGCCCTCGCCCTGCCCGGCGGGCCGGCGCCCCGGTGGTGGACGGTGGCAGCCGGGGCCCTGCTCGGGTTCGCGGCACATCTGGCCGACACGCTCCCGGACATCGCGGAGGACCGGGCGGCCGGAATCCGGGGCCTTCCGCACCGGCTGGGCGACCGGGGGACCCGGCTGCTGCTGCCGCTGCCGCTCCTCGGCGCGACGGCGGTGCTGGCGCTCGGCCCGCCCGGACCGGTCGGCGCCGGAGGTGCGGCGGCACTCGTCCTGGCCGGTGCGGCGGCGGCCGCGGGCCCGGCGCTCGGCCGACGGTGGCGCAAGGCGGCACTGGCCGGAGCGGTGGCCGTGGCGGCGGTGGATCTGGCGCTGTTGCTGGTCCGGGGCGTAGCGGCGGGGTGAACAGGCCCGCATCGAGACCTTCCTGACGTGGCGTCATATTACACGTCCGGATGACATGACCATGCGAAGACCGTTGACAAATCCGAAACAGCGCAGAAATCTGTGAACCTCTGGCCGCAAAAGATTGACTTGTGGACTCAAATACTGTGGAAACAGAGGACATCATGAGATGGAAGCGACTCACCGGACGGACGGTCGCCGGGCTGCTGACAGCCGGGCTGATCTCCGCCGGGCTCCTGCCCGTCACCGCGAGCGCGGCTGAGGCCACGGACCTCGCGCGGGGCAAGACGGTCACCGCCAGCGGATCGCACGGCGGATACCCGGCCGCCAACGCCAACGACGGCAAGGTCGACAGCTACTGGGAATCCAACGGCCATCCCGCCGACCTGACCGTGAAGCTCGGCGCCGACGCGGACGTCCAGTCCGTGGTCGTCAAGCTCAACCCGGACCCGATCTGGGCGACTCGGACGCAGGACATCCAGGTGCTCGGCCGGACGCAGGACAGCACGGCGTTCACCTCGCTGCGGGCCCGGGCCGGCTATGTGTTCAACCCCAGCTCCAACCGGAACACGGTGACCATCCCGGTCACCGGCCGGGTCGCCGACCTCCAGCTGAAGTTCTTCTCCAACACCGAGGCGCCCGGCGCCCAGGTCGCCGAGATCCAGGTCTTCGGGACGGCCGCGCCCAACCCGGACCTGACGGTGAGCGCACTGTCCTGGAGCCCGTCGTCACCGTCCGAGACGGACGACATCACCGTCGAGGGGACCGTCCGCAACGCCGGCTCGGCCGCCTCCCCCGCGACCACCGTCAATGTGAGCCTCGGCGGCGTGGTCGTGGGCAGCGCGCCGGTCGGCCCCCTCGCGGCCGGGGCCTCGGCCCCGGTCTCGGTCGAGGTCGGCAAGCGGCCGCAGGGGTCGTACACCGTCTCGGCGCTGGTGGACCCGACCGACACGGTCGTCGAGTCGGACAACACCAACAACAGCCGCACCACCGCCTCCCCGCTGGTGGTCGGCCAGAGCCCCGGCCCCGACCTGGAGGTCCGCTCCATCACCTCCAGCCCGGCCAACCCGGCCGTCGGCGCGGCGGTCACCTTCACCGTGGCCGTGCACAACCGCGGCACCGGCGCGGTGAGCGCGGGCACCGTCACCCGGCTGACCGTCGGTTCCACCACACTCAACGGCACCACCCCGGCCATCGCCGCGGGCGCGACCGCGAACGTCACGGTCGGCGGCAGCTGGACGGCGGCGAGCGGCGGCGCGACCCTGAGCGCCACCGCCGACGCCACGAACCTGGTCGCGGAGACCAGCGAGACCAACAACACCTTCGCCCGGTCCATCGTGGTCGGACGCGGCGCGGCCGTCCCGTACACCGAACTGGAGGCGGAGAAGGCTGACTACCAGGGCACGTTGCTGCAGTCCGACGCCGAACGCACCTTCGGGCACACCAACTTCGCCACCGAGTCCTCCGGCCGCGAGTCGGTGCGGCTCAACTCCATGGGTGAGTACGTGGAGTTCACCTCGACCGCCCCGGCGAACTCGATCGTCGTCCGCAACTCGATCCCGGACGCACCGGGCGGTGGGGGCCGCGAGGCGACCATCAGCCTGTACGCCGACGGCAAGTTCGTCCGCAAGCTCGACCTCTCCTCGAAGCACAGCTGGCTGTACGGGAACACCGACAGCCCCGAGGGGCTCACCAACACGCCGGGCGGCGACGCAAGGCGGCTGTTCGACGAGTCCCACGCCCTGCTCACCGAGACCTACCCGGTGGGAACGAAGTTCCGCCTCCAGCGGGACGCGAGCGACAACGCCGCCTTCTACATCATCGACCTGATCGACCTGGAGCAGGTGGCGGCGCCCTCCTCGCAGCCGTCCGGCTGTGTCTCCATCACGACGTACGGCGCGGTGGCGAACGACGGGCTCGACGACACGGCCGCCATCCAGCGCGCGGTGACGGCGAACCAGAACGGTGAGATCGACTGCGTCTGGATCCCGGCGGGCCAGTGGCGCCAGGAGCAGAAGATCCTCACCGACGACCCGCTCGACCGGGGCCAGTGGAACCAGGTCGGCATCCGGGACGTGACGATCCGGGGCGCGGGCATGTGGCACTCCCAGCTCTACACGCTGACCCCGCCGCACGAGGCGGGCGGCATCAACCACCCGCACGAGGGCAACTTCGGTTTCGACATCGACGAGAACACGCAAATCTCCGACATCGCCATCTTCGGCTCGGGCACGATCCGCGGCGGTGACGGCAACCACGAGGGCGGCGTCGCGCTCAACGGCCGGTTCGGCAAGGACACGAAGATCAGCAACGTCTGGATCGAGCACGCCAACGTGGGCGTCTGGGCGGGCCGCGACTTCGACAACATCCAGGAGCTGTGGAACCCGGGCGACGGCGTCGAGTTCACCGGGATGCGGATCCGCAACACGTACGCGGACGGCATCAACTTCGCCAACGGCACACGGAATTCCACGGTCTACAACTCGTCGTTCCGCAACACCGGCGACGACGCGCTCGCCGTCTGGTCCAGCAAGTACGTCAAGGACCAGTCCGTCGACATCGGCCACGACAACAGCTTCCGCAACAACACCATCCAGCTCCCGTGGCGTGCCAACGGCATCGCGATCTACGGCGGTTACGGCAACAAGATCGAGAACAACCTGATCTCCGACACCATGAACTACCCGGCCATCATGCTGGCGACCGACCACGACCCGCTGCCCTTCTCCGGGCAGACGCTGATCGCCAACAACGGCCTGTACCGCACCGGCGGAGCCTTCTGGAACGAGGACCAGGAGTTCGGTGCGATCACCCTCTTCCCGCAGAACCTGCCGATCCCCGGAGTCACGATCCGCGACACGGACATCGTCGACTCCACCTATGACGGCATCCAGTTCAAGACGGGCGGCGGCCTGATGCCGGACGTCAAGATCCAGAACGTGCGGATCGAGAAGTCCAACAACGGCTCCGGCATCCTCGCGATGGGCGGCGCACGCGGCAACGCGACGCTCACCGGCGTGACGATCACCGACTCGCGCGACGGCCATGTGCTGATCGAGCCGGGTTCCCAGTTCACGATCTCCGGCACCCCGAACGGCGCCCGCGCGAAGCGCTGAACCCCCCTGAACGGTTCCCGGGCCGGCGGATCCCCCGCCGGCCCGGGAGCACCCCTTTCCCCGGTGGATTCGGTGGTGCACGGCTCTGGGAAGTGCAAGGCCCCGGGGCTACCCTCCGCGCATGATTCCCACGGTTGTCTGGGGTACCGGCAACGTCGGCCGCGCGGCGATCCGCGCCGTCGAGGCCCATCCGGCACTGACACTCACCGCCGTCCTCGTGCACGATCCCGCCAAGGTCGGCCGCGACGCCGGCGAACTCGGCGGTCTCGGGCGCACGCTCGGGGTCGCGGCCACCGACGACATCGCCGCCGCCCTGGCCGCCCGCCCCCGGGCGGTGGTCTACGCGGCGTCCGGCGACATCCGCCCCGACGACGCACTGGCCGACATCGGCCGGGCGATCCGGGCCGGTGCGGTGGTCGTCACGCCCTCCCTCTATCCGCTCTACGACCAGCGCAACGCCCCGCCCGAGCTGCGGGACCCGGTCCTGGCCGCCGTCGCCGAGGGCGGCGGCTCCCTCTTCGTCTCCGGTGTCGACCCCGGCTGGGGCAACGACGTCCTGCCCCTGCTGGTCAGCGGTCTCGGTACCGAGGTGGACGTCATCCGCTGCCAGGAGATCTTCGACTACTCCACGTACGAGCAGGAGGATTCGGTCCGCCATCTCATCGGGATGGGGCACCCGATGGACTACCAGCCGCTGATGCTGGCGGAGAGCGTTCCGACGATGGTGTGGGGCGGTCAGATACGTCTGATGGCGCGGGCGCTGGGCGTCGAGCTCGACGAGATCCGCGAGACGATGGACCGGCGGGCGCTGGACACGGCGGTGACCACGCGCACGATGGGCGAATTCGCGGCGGGCACCCAGGGCGCCGTGCGCTTCGAGGTGCAGGGCATCGTGGGCGGCGAGCCCCGGATCGTCATCGAGCACATCACCCGGATCCACGCGTCGTGCGCCCCTGACTGGCCGTCCCCGCCCGACGGGGTGGGCGCGCACCGGGTGGTGATCGAGGGGCGGCCCCGTATCGAGGTGACGGTCGAGGCCTCGGACGAGGGCGAGAACCGGTCGGCGGGCGGCAACGCCACCGCGGTCGGGCGGCTCGTCTCGGCGATCGACTGGCTGGTGGACGCGAAGCCGGGGCTGTACGACGCACTCGACGTTCCGCTGCGGCCTGCGGTCGGCAGGCTGGGAAGGAGACCGGCATGATCATCGACATTCCGGAGGGCCAGGAGCCCATCGGTTACGTGTGGGGGGAGATGGTCCCCGGCATCGGCGTGGCGGCCGCGACGTTCTCGATGGCCGTCTACGAGCACACGACGCTGGGGCTGCGGGAGTTCGAGGCGGCCCGGCTGCGGGTGGCGCAGATCAACGGATGCCTGTTCTGTCTGGACTGGCGGACCGAGCGGGACGGGGCGAAGGTCGAGGAGGAGTTCGCCGAGGCGGTGACCCAGTGGCGTACGACCGAGGCCTTCGACGAGCGGACCCGGCTCGCGGCGGAGTACGCCGAGCGGTACACGCTCGACCACCACGGTCTGGACGACGCCTTCTGGCAGCGGATGACCGCGTACTACAGCCAGGCGGAGATCGTGGAGCTGACGATGAGCATCGGCTCGTGGCTGGCGTTCGGGCGGCTCAACCATGTGCTGGGGATCGACGCGGTGTGCGTTCTGCCCGGTCACTGACGGAGTCCGGGGCCGCCGGGTTGGCACTCCCGGCCCCGGGCTCTCCGACGTACGCGGGGCGCCTACAGATCGGTCGCGATGATCCGTTCGATGTTGCGCTCGGCGAGCGCGGTGATGGTGACGAACGGGTTGACGCTGGTGTTGCCGGGGATCAGCGCCCCGTCGATGACGTACAGGCCGGAGTAGCCGCGCAGCCGGCCGTAGTTGTCGGTGGCCTTGTCCAGGACCGCACCGCCCAGCGGGTGGTAGGTGAGGTGGTCGCCCCAGATCTTGTAGGTGCCGAAGAGGTCCGTGCGGTAGATCGTCCCCTCCTTCTTGTTGATCTTGTCGAAGATGGTCTTCGCGGCGTCGATGGACGGCTGCTTCCACGCCGTCTGCCAGTCCAGTTCCGCCCTCCCCGCCGCCGCGTTCCAGGTGAACCGGGCGCGGTGGGGGTTCTTGGTGATGGAGAGGTAGAACGACGCCCATGTCTCGATACCGGTGGGCAGGGGGGCGACCTCGGCGAACGCTCCCCCGGCGTCCCAGTTGTCGATGCCGCCGGTGGGGATGGACGACTGGACCTTCCCGGTCGGGTCCCAGAGGTGGTTGGCCCGGCCGCACATCACGTTGCCGTTGTCGCCCCAGCCCCTGCCGATCTCGTCGTTGAGGAGGGGCAGTGCGCCGGTGGCCTTCAGGCCGACGAGCAGTTTGCTGGTGCCGACGCTGCCCGCGGCGAAGAACACCTTGTCCGCGGTGACGGTCTTGGTGACGGTGGTCCGGCCGCCGGTGTCGAGCTGGTCGATGAGCACGGTGTAGCCGCGGCCCGGGGCCGGGGTGACCGTGGTGACCTTGTGGAGCGGGGAGATGGTGACCCGTCCGGTGGCTCTGATCCGGTCGATGTAGGTCTTCTGGAGCGACTTCTTGCCGTAGTTGTTGCCGTAGAGGATCTCGGCGTCCAGCGCTGACTTGGGTACGGCTCCGGCCGCCTCCTGCTTCATGTAGTCCCAGTCGTAGACGGCGGGGACGAAGAGGAACGGGAAGCCGGATCGCTGCGCGTGTTTTCGGCCGACCCTGGCGTACTGGTAGCAGTCGACGCTGTCGAACCAGGCGGGGTCGATGGTGGTGACGCCCAATCCGCTGTTGGCGCGCGGGTAGTAGGTGCTGTACATCTCCGCGGCGTTCACCGTCGGGAGGATCGCGCCGAAGTTCTCCCGGCGTGGGGTGACGGCCATACCGCCGTTGACCAGGGATCCACCTCCGACGCCCCGGCCCTGGTAGACCGTGATACCGCCGAACTCCTCGGCGTCGAGGATGCCGGTGTAGCGGTTGACGCTCTTGTCGATGGGGAAGCCGAGGAAGTTGCTCAGCGGCTGCTTGGTGCGGGTGCGCAGCCAGAAGGAGCGGTCGTCCGGCCTGGTGGTGTTGGCGAAGATCTTGCCGTCCGCGCCGGGGGTGTCCCAGGCCATGCCCATCTCGACCATGTGGACGTCCGTGCCGGCCTCGGCGAGCCGCAGTGCGGCCACGGAGCCGCCGTATCCGGTGCCGATGATCAGGACCGGCACGTGGGCCCCGGACCCGATCGGCGCCGCCGCCGCACGGACACCCGCCCACGCCCGTGGAGCGTTTCCGACGATCGCCGCGGCCCCCAGAAGAGAACCTGTTCCAGTGATGAATCTTCGGCGCGAAACACCCTTGGTCCCGCTTTCCTGCGTGATAGCGTCGTTCATGTGACCTCCCTCACTCTCGGCAGAGTGAAACAGGTTCTACTGCCGTTCGCGTGGTAAGTCACGAGAAACTTGGGGGTAACTTCCCGGCGACACCCCGGTACGCGGAAGGGGCCCCGGACCGTGCGGTCCGAGGCCCCTTCGTGCTGCTGGGTCGCGCGGGGATCAGTAGGCGCCGAAGACGTTGTCGATCGAGCCGTAGCGGTCCGCGGCGTAGTTGCACGCGGCCGTGATGTTGGCGACCGGGTCGTAGCTGTCGGTCGAGGTGCCGGGCACGTGGTAGGCCTGGAACGTCGGGTCGATGACCTGGAGCAGCCCCTTGGACGGGGTGCCCTTGACCGCGTTGGAGTCCCAGTTGTTGATGGCGGCCGGGTTGCCGGAGGACTCGCGCATGATGTTGCGGTGGATGCCCTCGTAGGTGCCGGGGATGCCCTGCTCGGCCATGACCGCCAGGGATTCCTTGATCCAGCCGTCGAGGTCGTTCGTGTAGGTGACGGCCGCCCTCTCGGCGGCCGGAGCGGCCTTTGCCACGGGGGCGGCGTCGATGCGCTCCGAACGGTCCGCGCGGTCCGCCGAAGCACCGCGCGCGGCGGACGGGGAAGCCTTGGAGGACTTGCCGTCCGACGAGGCGGCGGACTTGGCCCCGATGACCAGCTTGATACCCGGGTGAATGAGGTCGGGATTCGATCCGACGATCTTCCGGTTGCCTTCGTACAGCTTCTCCCAGCCGCCGCTGACGGAATGCTCGCGGGCGATCTTGGAAAGGGTTTCGCCGGCCACCACGGAATGCTTGGCGGGGGCGGCCTTCGCCGCGGAATTCGCCTGGGCGACCACCGCGGCGGGCGCCACGGCCTGCGGTGCGGCGGCGGGCGCGGGGGCGGCGAAGGCGCTGGTGGCGCCGATCACCGGGAGGGCGAGAACGGCTCCGCCGGTGGTCAGGGCGGCGAGGCCGCGGCCGAGCGAGGTGGACTTGGGACGACGGTGCTTACCCTGTGCGGGCATGGGGGATTTCCTCTCCGGCGCCTGCGAGGTGAGCTGTCGGGTTCAGACGGGAGATGTCTGGCCGCACGGTCGCGCGACTTCACCCCAAGCCGTTCCGGTTACGGATCGGCGACTTACCTGGGTCCCCCGCTCCTGCCGTACGTGAGTGGGTTTCGGATTCCCGGACGGCGGCAGGATTCGGCGTTCCATCCGGATTGACGGTGACCGTAGGCGAGAAACGTCGGACGGAACAAGCCCCGCATTCCGGATTCCCTTTTCCGCGCATGATCGAATAACGGAATTCCCGGATCGCCCCGTGCCATCGTGGCGTCAACTTTCTTCGCACAGAAGGGAACCGATACGTCCGCTTCGGCGTCCGCCCTCTCGGACGTGACGCTCACCACTTCCTCACGGAGGTGGCGAAATCGCGCCCAAGCAAATACCTCAAAGATCCCGATAAGCCCTTTATTGACCAGGAGCCCCATAGGGGTCAAATCGACCATTTCGGAATAACAAAACGGGCTGAACGGGCACTCCGGGCGGGGCCGGTCGAAGGGTCCGCGCGGCGATCGCTTACGGTGTGGGGTGGAGACTAGTAAGCCAACCCTTACCTCCGACGTACGCTGTACCTGCCCGCGTTCGCCCGCCCCGAAGGATCACCACGCCATGACACGCCCCGTCCGCGTCGCCATTGTCGGAGCCGGCCCCGCCGGTATCTACGCTGCGGACGCGCTGCTCAAATCCGAGGTCTGCCAGGACCCGGGGGTCTCCATCGACCTCTTCGAGCGCATGCCCGCGCCCTTCGGCCTCATCCGCTACGGCGTGGCCCCCGACCACCCGCGGATCAAGGGGATCGTGAAGGCCCTGCACCAGGTGCTGGACAAGCCCCAGATGCGGCTCTTCGGGAACGTCAGCTACCCGCACGACATCGGCCTGGACGACCTGCGGTCGTTCTACGACGCGGTGATCTTCTCCACCGGCGCCGAGGCCGACCGCGCGCTCGACATCCCGGGCATCGAGCTGGACGGCTCCTACGGCGCGGCCGAGTTCGTCTCCTGGTACGACGGGCACCCCGAGGTCCCGCGCACCTGGCCGCTCACCGCGGAGAAGGTCGCCGTGCTCGGCGTCGGGAACGTGGCCCTGGACGTGGCCCGGGTCCTGGCCAAGACGGCCGACGAGCTGCTGCCCACCGAGATCCCGGA
Source organism: Streptomyces globisporus (assembly GCA_014649555.1). GTDB lineage: Bacteria > Actinomycetota > Actinomycetes > Streptomycetales > Streptomycetaceae > Streptomyces > Streptomyces globisporus. The sequence continues at coordinate 478,723 of BMTG01000003.1, forward strand.
CAACGTCTACCAGGGCCTCAAGCAGAACAAGGCGCTGGAGGTGCATGTGTTCGGGCGGCGTGGCCCGGCGCAGGCCAAGTTCAGCCCGATGGAACTGCGGGAGCTGGACCACTCCCCCAACATCGAGGTCATCGTCAACCCCGAGGACATCGAGTACGACGAGGGCTCCATCGCGACCCGTCGCGAGAACAAGCAGGCCAACATGGTGGCGCAGACCCTGGAGAACTGGGCGATCCGCGACGTCGGCGACCGCCCGCACAAGCTCTTCCTGCACTTCTTCGAGTCCCCGGTCGAGATCCTCGGCGAGGACGGCAAGGTCACCGCGCTGCGCACCGAGCGCACCGAGCTGGACGGCACCGGCAACGTCCGGGGCACCGGCCAGTTCACCGACTGGGACATGCAGAGCGTCTACCGTGCCGTCGGCTACTACTCCGAGGAGCTGCCCAAGCTCCCCTTCGACGTCACCTCCGGCACCGTGCCGCACGAGGCGGGCCGCGTCATCGCCGGGGACGAGCACATGGCCTCGGTCTACGTCACCGGCTGGATCAAGCGCGGCCCGATCGGTCTGATCGGACACACCAAGGGCGACGCCAACGAGACGGTCGCCTGCGTCCTGGAGGACCGTGCCGCCGGCCGTCTGCCCGAACCGGCCACGCCCGCTCCGGAGGCCGTCGAGGCGTTCCTGGAGGACCGGGGCGTCCGCTACACGACCTGGGAGGGCTGGCACAAGCTGGACGCCCACGAGCAGGCGCTGGGTGCGGCCCAGGGCCGTGAGCGGATCAAGGTCGTGGAGCGTGAGGGCATGCTGGACGCCTCCGGCGCCTGACCAGCAGGACGCTTTCCCGGCACCTTCTAGGAGGCCGGATCCGGGGCACCCGTCGTACGCCCCGGGTCCGGCCTTCTGAACGTGCGCCACAGATCGGGCCCGGGGCCCGGCTCCTGCGCCGTCCGGGGCCGACGGTTCCGAGGGGCCTCGGCCCAGCGGGCGGCGAGCAGGAGCGCGATGTCGTCGGGGCGGTCGGTGGCCGCTCTCGCCTCGCCGATGACCTGATCGGCCGTCTCGGCCAGGGGGACCGCGCCGATGCGTTCGACGGTGGCGCGCAACCGCTCGATGCCCTCGTCGATGTCCGTCCCCGGGCGTTCGATCAGCCCGTCCGTGAACAGGGCCAGCATCGCCCCCGGTTCGAGCCGCATCTCCGTGACCGGGTAGGCCGCGTCCCCGTCGATCCCGAGCACGATGCCGCCGGGCAGGTCCAGCACCTCCGTCCGGCCGTCGGGCCTCCGCAGCACGGGCTGCGGATGCCCCGCCCGGACGGCACGGGCCACGCCGGTCGCCGGGTCGAGGGCGATGTAGCAGCAGCTCGCGAACTGGCCCGGATCGAGGTCGATGAGCAGCCGGTTCGTGCCGCTCATCACCTCCTGCGGATCGTGCTTGCTCAGCGCGAACGCCCTTACCGCACTGCGTAGTTGGCCCATGGTCGCGGCGGCGGACACGCCGTGTCCCTGCACGTCCCCGATGACCAGGGCGAGTTCGTGGCCGGTCTCGATGACGTCGTACCAGTCACCGCCCACGTCCATGCCCTGGGTGCCGGAGAGATAGCGCCCCAGCGTGTCCACCCCGTCCGCCTCGGGCAGCCGGTGCGGCAGCAGGGCGTCCTGGAGGCCACGGGCGAGCGCCGACTCGCTGTCGTAGCGCTGGGCGCGTTGCAGGGCCTGCGCGATCAGCCCGGCCAGGGCGGTCAGCACCGTACGTTCCTCCGGGCTGAAGCCGCGCGGCCGGTCGAAGCCGAGGATGCAGGAGCCGACGGGCCGCCCCGAGGCGATGAGCGGCAGGAACGCCCGCGCCCCGACGTCCGTGTCGATCGGGATGCCCGGATAGGCCTCGGCCAGACGCTGCATGGACTCGAAGAAGATCGGGCGGCCCGTGGTGAGGGTCTCCACCCCCGGGATGCTGACGTCGAGCCCGACCCCGTCGAAGCGATCGAGGAAACCCTTGGGGAATCCCGTCTCCCAGGCCAGATGGAGATGGCGCTCGTTCAGCAGATAGATCGCGAGCTGACGGCCGCCGAACGCGGGCAGCAGCTCGTCCGTGACCACCGAGGAGACCTGACGTGCTGTGACCGCCTCGGTCAGCGCGATGGCGAGGGCCACCGGCCGGTACAGCGCGGAGGAACGGTCGGCGGTCGAACCGATGCCGAGACCCGGTGTGGTGACGGAGCCGGGGGCGTAGGCCGGCTGATCGGTCGCCTGGAGGACGACGCTCACCCCGTCGTGCCCCGGGTACAGGGACACCGACAGCCAGAGTGCGGGCGGGCGCCGGGCGAGGAAGTGGACGGGCTCGTCGGCGATCAGGGCGGCCCGGTAGTGGTCCTCGTAGGCCTCGTGCCCGAACCACGGCAGCGCCTGCCACACCGAATGGCCCACGAGCTCCGTACGGGAGTGGCCGAGCAGTTCTTCGGCGAGGCCGTTGGCGTACGTGATCCGGCCCAGCCGGTCCAGGGAGAGGATTCCCCGGGGCAGCCGGTCGGCGGCCTCCGGTACGACGGGCCCCGCACCGAGGTCGACCAGGAAGCCGGTCAGATGGCTGGCGGACACATCGCCGTCCGGGTGCGTCCAGCGGCCGGACAGCTCCAGCAGATGGGACCGGCCGTCGGGGCCGCGCAGCCGCATCCGGCGGACGACCGGTTCGGCGGACTCCACCGTCTGCCGGGCCAGGGCCCACAGCCCGTACACGTCCTCGGGGACCAGCCGTTCGGCGAGCGCGTCGACGGTGCCCGGGAAGGCTACGGGCTCGAAGCCGAGGATCGCGCAGAGTTCGTCGTCGGCGGCGACCTGCCCGGAGTGCAGGTCCCAGTCGAAGCGGCCGACGCGCACCGGAGGCGTGGTGGCGGCGGGCAGCTGCACGGGGACCGGCTCGGCCTCCCACACACAGTCGACGTCCCGTCGCTCCAGATCGGTGAGCGCGGCGCCGAGCCGGCGGCCCAGGCGCTGGAGCCGTTCGCCGTCGGCGGGGGCGACGGCCTGCCCCGGCGTGGAGGAGCGCAGGACCGCGAGTACGCCCATGCTCCCCCGGGGGCCGGTAATGGGCACCCACAGGGAACCGAACGGGAACGGCAGCCCGGCCATCAGCTGCGGGAAGCGGCGCATGGCCTCCTCCGCGTCGGAGAGCAGCACGGGCCGCCCCGAGCGGTAGGCCTCGGACACCGGGAAGGGGCGGTTCACATGCATCCGCCACCAGGGCCGGAACAGCGGGCCCGGCAGTCCGGCGAGCACCGCCAGCCGGAGAAGTCCGGGCGTCCGGCTGCGCAGGTAGACGCCGCCCGCGAAGCCGTCGCTCGACTCGACGGCGCTGACGAGCGCCTGGGCGAGGACGAGGGACAGTTCGTCGGGCACACGGCCAGCGTCGGCCGCCCCGGCGACGGTCCCATGTCCGGCAGGCGGGGAAGACCGGGGCGTATCGTGCCGGGTCACACAGCCAGCATGCTCCCGATCCGGGGTACCGCGCACCTCCGCGACCGGCCGCTCCCCTCGCGGCGGCCGGTCGCGGAAGCGGGATCAGTGCAGCTTGGCGACTGCGGTGCGGGTCGTCTTCTTGAACCCCTCCAGCGGAGCCCCGTCCAGCTCGCCCATCTGACCCCACTCGACGACGGTCACGGTCCTGCCGTCGCGGCCGACGGAGTAGAGCCCGATGTCGGTCGAGCCGACCTCCGGGTACGACGTGTCGATGCTGTAGACGTGCGCGCCCTCCTCCACGTTGATCCGGCCCTGGTAGAACGCCTCCCCCTCCAGGCCGGGGTCCTGCTTCTTCAGCCGGTCGAGGCAGGTCTCCAGGGCGCTCCGCAACTCGGCGGCGAGCGCCTTGGCCTTGGCGGTGGTGGGGGCGACCGTGATGGTCTGGCGGGCGTTGGTGTCCAGCTCGGTGCGGAAGTCCCGGTGGCGGGTGCCGGCCGCCGGGGCGATCCCGGTGGTGCAGACGGACCCCTCGGCCGGTACTCCCTTGCGGATGGGACCGGCCGTCCAGGGTGTGTGGGAGGCGGGCAGCTGGTTCGCGCTCAGGAACTTCGGCTGGGCGGGAGCGGGGGCCGGGGCCGCGGCGGCGGGCACCTGGGCCAGGGCGGTGACGGCCAGGCCCGTGGCCAGGACGGTCAGGACGGCGGTGCGGAGGTTGCGCATGGTGAGGTTCCCCGTTTCGGATGGTGCGGTCAGGTGGTTCGTACCGTGCGGCCGTTCGCTCGTACGTACGGCGTCGCGCCGAGGCGTACGGAGCCCCGTGAGGGCCGGACGGCGGCGGAGTGGAACGGGCACCAGCCTGGGCCGCCGCCCCGGAGCCGGACAAGCGCGACACGGCTTCCGGCCGGGCTGGAACCGTCCCACCCCCGGTGACGTGGGTGTTCCCGGAGGGCTGGAACGCCCTGGAACAGCGGCAGGGGAGGACGAGCGTGTCGGGTGACGCCGAGGGGGCCGCACGGGCGGTACTGGCGGAGCGGCTGAGCGCGCTGCGGGAGGGATCGGGCCGGACGTACGCGTCGCTGGCCCGCCGCATCGGGGTCAGCGGCTCGACGCTGCACCGGTACTGCACGGGGCGGACGGTGCCCGCGGAGTTCGCCCCGGTGGAGCGGCTGGCCCGGCTGTGCGGCGCACCGGCCGAGGAACGGGAGGCGCTGCACCGCCTGTGGCTCCTGGCGGACGGCGAACGCCTCGACCGGCAAGGGGTGGCGGAGGCGGAGCAGGGCGCGGAGGCGGGGGTGGCCGAGGCGCTGTCGGAAGACGGTCCGGCCACGCCGCCCGGGGCCCTGTCCGGGCGGTCCGGGCCACCCGGCGGGAACGCGGTGCCGTCCCCCGGCACTGCACCCGAAGCCAAACCCGTCCCCGCCCTCACCCCAGCCACCGGCTCCGGCCCCGGGCAGTCCGGCCCGGTCGAGCGCCGCGCCTCCCGGATTCCGGCACTCCGGTCACCCCACGCACGCCGGTACGGGCAGGGGCTCGGCGTCCTCGCCGCGGCGGTCCTCGTCCTCGCCCTGGTCGCGGCCTTCGGACGGCCGTGGTCCTCGGGCCCCGACGGGCGCTCGTCGGTGGCCCGGGTCCCGGGTGCACCTCCGGTGGACGCCCCGGGGTCCCCCTCCTCCGGCTCCCCGAAGCCCGAGAAGCCGCAGGGCACGGCGAGCGGGTCCCCGCGGACAACGCCGTCGGGCAGCCCCTCACCGACCACGTCACCCGGGACCGGGTCACGCGGCGAGGACGTCCCCCGGTCGTCCAGGCCCTCGTCCGGGCCGGAAGCCGGGCGGGTGCCGTTCACCTGGACCGGTGACGACCACGTCTGGAAAAACGGCTGCGATCACGCCTACCTCCTCGACCGGGCGCCCGCCGCCGTTCCGCCTCCCCCCGTGGAGGCCGACGCGGCGTCCTGGGCAGGGGCGCTCGGCGCGGTGCACGCGGGCGAGACCGGTGTCCGGATCACCTTGCAGGGCCGGGACGACCGGGCCGTGGTTCTGGAGTCCCTGCGGATCCGGGTGGCCGAGCGCCGCTCACCGGCAGAGGGCCGGGTCTACCGGATGAGTTCCGGCTGCGGCGGGTCCCTCACCCCGAGGATGTTCGACGTGGATCTCGACGCCGCGCGCCCGGTGGCCCGCCCGGTCGCGGGCAATGATTCGGGCGAGCCCATCGAGGCGGTCGCCTTCCCCTACCGCGTCTCGGTCACCGATCCCGAGGTCTTCCTGATCACCGGCCGTACGGTCGGCTGCGACTGCTCCTGGGTCGCGGAGCTGGCCTGGAGCAGCGGCGGCCGGTCGGGGACGGTGCGCATCGACGACGGCGGGCGGCCGTTCCGTACCAGCGGGGTGCGGGGGCACTCCGTACTGGACTACGACACGACCGCCGGCCGCTGGGTGCCTGCGGCGGAAGGCGACGAGGCCGCGTCATGAGCCGGTGAACGGGGGCGCGGAGGCGGGCGGGGCCGGGGGCGCTCATGCTGGTGGGGTCGGGCGGCCTGCCCGGCGGACCCGGGTCGGCCGCAGAGGCTTCTGGTGGAGGTGCCGATGGATCCCGTCACCGCGCTGCGGCGGATCGCGTTCCTGCTGGAACGCTCGCAGGCCGCCACTTACCGGGTGAAGGCCTTCCGTACGGCCGCCGCCGCCGTGGACGCGATGGCCGCCGGGGAGGCGGTCGAGCGGGTGGCCTCGAAGTCCCTGGAGCGGGTCCCCGGCGTCGGGCCGCGTACGGCCGAGGTGATCCGTGAGGCCTTGGCGGGGAAGACGCCCGGGTATCTGGACCGGCTGGAGAAGGAGGCGGCGGCCGAGCCGCCCGTCGAGGCGGGCCAGGACCTCTTCGCGCGGCTGACGGGCGACTGCCATATGCACTCGGACTGGTCGGACGGCGGCAGCCCGATCGAGGAGATGGGCCGGACCGCCGCGGAGCTGGGCCACGCGTGGGCCGTTCTCACCGACCACTCGCCCCGGCTGACAGTGGCCAAGGGCCTGTCGCCGGAACGGCTGCGGGAGCAGCTGGAGGTGGTGGAACGACTCAATGAGGAGTGGGCCCCGTTCCGGCTGCTGACGGGGATCGAGTGCGACATCCTGCCGGACGGCTCGCTCGACCAGGAGGACGAGCTGCTGGAACGACTGGACGTGGTGGTGGTCTCGGTCCACTCCAAGCTGCGGATGGACCCGGCCCCGATGACACGGCGGCTGGTAGCGGCGGTGCGCCATCCGCGGGCCGATGTGCTCGGCCACTGCACGGGGCGTCTGCTGGACGGGCGTGGCCGGCCCGAGTCGCGGTTCGACGCGGACCGGGTGTTCGCGGCCTGCGCCGAGGCCGGGACGGCGGTGGAGATCAACTGCCGCCCGGAGCGGCAGGACCCGCCCCTGCGGCTCCTGCGCGCGGCGGTCGCGGCGGGGACGCTGTTCGCGATCGACACGGACGCGCACGCTCCGGGGCAGCTCGACTGGCAGCGGTCGGGGTGTGCCCGTGCCGAGGAGTGCGGGGTACCGGCGGACCGGGTGGTGACGACCTGGAGCGCGGAACGGCTCCTGGAGTGGGCCGGCTGACCCCCACGCGCCCGCCCGCCCCCGGAGGTGTGTACGTCTCCGGGGGCGGGCGGACGGGCAGGCGTCGGCCGGGCTACTTCTGGGGGTAGATGTCCCCGGCCTCCATGGCGCTCTGCTGCTCGCTCCGGTCCCGGATCGTCCGGGACTTCTTCTCCAGCCGCTCGCGCTCCTGCGGATCGCTCGCGCGCTCCGCCTGTTCGTGGAGCTGCTGGGCCTTCTCACGCATCTGCCGAGCCAGGTCGGCGGGTTCGTCCGAACCGCTCATCACCACTCCTTGGACGCCGGGTACGGGACCTCTGCCCCCAGCGAACCAGCGACCGGCCGCCTCCGCATCCCGCGTGGCCGGGGCCCGGTCGGCGGAATCGGCGGTGGGGCCGAAGCCCGGACGGTCAGGCGGGCTGTCGGCCGAGACGTCGCAGGAGCGCGCGCAGCCGGGGGTGGCGCGCGTGCGCTTCTCCCGAGCGGCGGTCCAGCTCCTCGCCGAGCCGTTTGGTGCGTTCCTCGATGTCGAGTTCGGCCAGCACCCGGTCGATCTCGGCGAGCAGAGCGCCGTGCAGCTGCCACTGGCGCGGGTGCTCCTGGACGGCCTCCAGCAGCAGGTCGGCGACCCGGTCGCGGGTGGCGCGGCTGCGGGCGAGTGCGTCGGCGAGCCGTTCCTCGGCCGCCTCCGCGTCGGCGGCGAGCTGGGTGGTGACCAGGACGGCGAAGCTCTCGATCGCCTCGGCGAGATGGCCGAGGAGTTCCTGGAGCAGTTCCGCCACATCGGCAGGGAAGAGTGACTCCTCGGTACGGGCCTTCGCCAGGTCGGTGAGGGTGCGGGAGAGGACGCGCAGGACGACGGCGCAGATCTCCAGGGTGTCGAGCCCGGTCCGCAGGACGACCCGGTGCAGCAGCCCCTGTCTCACCCTGGGGTTGAGGGTGAGACTTTCCTCCGCCTGGCGCAGGGAGGCGTCGACCTCCACGATGTCGTGGTCGAGTCTGCGGGCCTCGTGCAGCCGCGCGGCGGCCCGGGAGACGGGGTTGTTCCCCACGACCTCCTCGCCCATGCTGCGCAGCATCGTGCCCATCCGGGCGGCCAGCGTCTCGATGGAGGAACCGGCCGAGCCGACCCAGACGGGCGGGGCGAGGAGCAGGTTGAACAGGAGCCCGACCACGGCCCCGATCAGCGTCTCCCACACCCGGTCCCAGGCGGTGTCGGCGACCTGGGAGACGCCGAGGACGAGCATCGCGCTGATCGCCACCTCGGGCACGAACTCGTTGACCCGGACCAGCCGTCCGATCAGCAGCGAGGTGAAGATGGTGAGGCCGAGGCTCCACCAGCTCAGCCCCACCAGGGAGCTGAAGCCGATGGCGATGAGGACGCCGACGATGACCGAGTTCACCCTGCGGATGCCGGTCGTGAGGGTCGCGTAGAGGGTCACCTGGACGACCAGGAGCGCGGTGAGGGGCGCGGTGAGCGGGGCCGGTTCGGGCAGGAGCCAGACGGCCGCGGAGTAGGCGATGACGGCGGCGGCCGTCGAGCGCAGCGTCTGCACCCCGGCGGGTTCGGTGGTGCGCTGCACGAGCTTGACGACGGGGGCGGAGACTCGGGGCATTCCTTGACGGTGCCCCGATTCGCCCCGCCGCAGCGCTCCCTTCGGCCGGGCTCCGCCGTACGGCCCCGCATCCGGGGGCGGAACCGGGACGGCGTGCGCGGGGCCGCGGGAGGAGAGACCCTGGAGACATGGCTGTACTACTGAATCCCCCAGGAGAGACACCGCCGGCCGAGGGTTCCATCAGCGAGGCCCACGAGGAACGGGCGGACGGAGGGCTGTGGGAGCACCCGGGCGTCTGGACCGCCCTGATCGTGCTGGGAGCGCTCGTGGTCGCCGGATTCTTCCTCGCCCGGATCTTCGGTTACGGATGACCGGCACGGCGTCCGCATCGGCGCGCCGGATCACCGACGCGCTGCTGGAGGAGTGCGGGCGGACGTATGCGGCGGAGGCGGGGATCCGGTTGCGCGACACTCCGCAGCCGCTCTACCAGCTTCTGGTGCTGAGCCATTTGCTGAGCGCCCGGATCCGTGCCCCGGTCGCCGTGGCCGCCGCGCGGGCGCTGTTCGCGCACGGGATGCGCACCCCGCGCCGGATGGCGGAAGCGACCTGGCAGCAGCGTGTGGACGCGTTGGGAGAGGGCGGTTACCGCCGCTACGACGAGCGGACCTCGACCCAGCTCGGTGAGGGCGCCCGCCTCGTCCTCGACGTCTGGAAGGGCGACCTGCGGCGGCTGCGCGCGGAGGCGGACGGCGACACGGAGGTGCTGCGGGCGGGACTCCGGCGCGTCCGGGGGATCGGCCCGGCGGGCGCCGACATCTTCGTGCGCGAGGTGCAGGCCGTGTGGCCGGAGACCGGGTTCTGGGTCGGCGCGAAGGGTCTTCAGGGCGCTGAGCGGCTGGGTCTGCCGACCTCCACCGGCCGGCTCTCCGACGTGGCGCGCGACCGGGACCGGGCCGCGTTCGCCGCGGCCCTGGTCAGGGCGGCTCTCGACCGGGAGACCGCCGAGACGGTCCGGGAGTCTGCCCTCGCCCGGAAGTGACCGCGCTGCTGCTCGCGAAGGCGCCCGGCCGTACGGCGACGGCACAGGCGCCTCGCTCACACTCAGCGGCCGGAAGCAGCCCGCGACGCGCGTGCCAGGGCCTCCTCGCGGCGGGCCTCGGCCTGTTCCTTCCTGCCCTCGGCCTTCAGCCGCTCGTTCTCGAGGGCGATGCCGTCCGATTCCTTGATCATGCCTCTGAGCCTCCGCGCCTTGGCGCGGGCTATCTCGGTGCTCTTTCCCACAGCTGCCTCCATGCCGCGAGGGAGATACGCGCTTCCTCCCTCCACTATGCATACGCGCGGCGTGAAACGCAGGGGGCTACAGCAGCGGATTGTCGTCGTCGTCCGGACCGCCGCCCTCGACCCGCAGCGCGAGGTCCTGGAGGACGTCGGCCGACGACACATCGGTCTGCCCGGAGTCATGGACCTGGGCCAGCATCGTGAACGCGAGGGTGAAGGCGCTCACGAGCTGTTCGACCGCACCGCCGACCTCTCGCCCGACGACGGCGACCACCTCCTCGACGGAGAAGTCGTCGGGGATGGCGATGTGGGGCATCGTCTCGTTCAGCAGGGCGGTGACGGCGCCCGCTCCCGCGTCCAGATCTTCCCGTTCGAGGTCCGCCTCCAGCAGGCGCTGCATTTCGCGCGCCTCTGTGAGGATGCCGATCACGCGCTTCACGACTTCCCGTTGCTCCATGGCCGCGAGCATAGGGTGTGCAACCCGGTCGCAACGTCCGGTCGAGTTGACTTGCGTCCGGTTGTCGCAGCGCTGCCGCGGCCGGAAAGGGGCAGGTCCATGGAGTGTGACCCGAAATCACCCGCCGTCGAGCTGACACCCGCCGCGGCCGGTCTGCTGCGGCGGCTGCGGGCAGACCACGGCCCGTTGATGTTCCATCAGTCGGGCGGCTGCTGCGACGGCAGCGCGCCGATGTGCTACCCGGCGGGTGAGTTCCGTACCGGGGCCGCCGATGTGCTGCTGGCGGAACTCGCCGTCGACGGCATGTCCGAAAGGGTGCCTTTCTGGATGTCGCGGAGCCAGTACGCGGTGTGGGCCCACACCCGGCTGATCGTGGACGTGGTGGAGGGCCGCGGCAGCGGCTTCTCGCTGGAAGCCCCGGAAGGGGTTCGCTTCCTCATCCGTTCCCGTCTGGTGGAGGGGAACGGATGAGGATGCGTGCTGGCCGTCAGTGCGTGTCGCGGACCGCGACGATGCCGTTGAAGACGCCCGCGTACGCGGTGCCGTCGGGGCCGATCGTGATGGGCGCCCAGTTGTTGTCGTAGGCGGGCCCGGTGCCGGTGAGGGCGCGCCAGCGGCGTTCGCCGGTACGGAAGTCGACGGCGGTCAGGTACCAGGCGTCGATGCCCGGGGCGTTGGGCTCCTTCTCGTAGAAGTAGAGGAGCCCGTTGGCCGTGGACAGTTTCGGCACGGTGGAGGGCGAGCGGACGGCGCTCTCCCACACCGTGTCGCAGCCGCTGCCGTCGGGCCGTACGTCGATACGGGTGGCGCCGCCGACGACGCTGCGGCCCAGCAGCAGGGAGGTGGGGTTCTCGTAGCCGTAGTTGTTCTCGACGACGAGGCTGTCGCCCCAGCGCCGTCGAGCCGGACGGACCGGATCGCCGAGGTGTCCGGGTCGACCGTGCCGACCCGGCCGAGCCGGGTGACCCACCAGATCCGGCCCTGCCAGTCGGGCATCACGGAGGTCACCGGGTCGCGGACGCCGCTGGGAAAGAGGTGGTCCAGGACACGCAGTCGTGCGGGACGTGTCCGGTGAGGTCCCAGTCGTCGACGAACTCCCAGCGGCCGTCCGCGTCCTGGCGGTGGGCGATGCGCAGGACGTGCTGGCGCGAGTCGGCGAGGACGACCCGGTCCTGGTCGTCCAGGGAGAAGTAGGCGCCGCCCGAGGTGTCCTTGAAGATCTTGCCGAAGTCGAGCCGGGTGATCGCCTCGACGGTGGAGGAGCGCTGCGGCAGCTTGTACTCGGCCAGGGTGTCGAGCGTGCGCGGGTCGAGCAGCTTGAGCAGGAAGCCGGTGAACGTCCCGCAGACCGTGATCAGCCGGCCGGCCGCGTCGAAGGTCGCGGTCGCGCACTCGCCGCCGACCGGGGCGATCTTCTCGCTGGTCACCTGCGGGCTCCGGCCGAGCGGTCCGGCGTACGGGTGGGTGCGGCGCCTGCCCCGGGACCGGCGACGCGGAGGCGGGAGCGCCTTCGTACCCCTGGACCAGGCGGTGGCCGGGGGCCTTGGGGATGTCGTCGGCCAGGGCGCGGGCGAGCGCTCTGCGGTACGGCGGGGGCATCGGGCTCCTCGGTTACGGACGGGGGTCGCGCCGCCGCCCGACGTCAGGAGGAGGTCCGTGAAGTGTCCATGGAAACGAGGAGGGTTTCGCGGGCCCGACACGCTGCCGCAAACTGCCCGGGCCGGGGTGGGTTCCTCAGCGCTGCGGGCGCTTCGGGCGGGAGCGGTTGTCCTTCATGGCCCGGCGGATCTCCGCGGCGGTGGAACGTGCGTGTTCCGAGGTCGCGGTGTGGTCGGCGACCGAGGTGACGAAGCGGTGCAGCGGCTGCCGGCAGTGGGCGCACGGGGCGTCGGTCGTGAGGTGGTAGCCGTCCTCGCAGAGCGGGTCGGTGCAGGAGCCGGGCCGCAGGAGCTGTTCGGCGATGTCCTGGGCGCTCCACCGGCGGCGGCCGTCCTCGTCCAGCTCGCCCAGCGCGTGGGCCCAGCGGAGGTTCCAGCGCCGTTCGATGCGTTCGCGGAGCTGGGCGGCGCTGCGGACGGCGATCTCCTGGTGGATGAGGTCGTGAACGGTGCTGGGCACCCTGCCCCCGAGGGCCTGGAGGAGCTGGTGCGGCAGGGCCTGGAGGACATAGCCGCGGGGGTTGCTCCGGGCGCTCTCCCGCCAGCGGTCGCAGGAGCAGGAGCCGTCGGGGCGCCGGGGGGCGTGGCAGCGGCCGCACAGGCCGCGGCACTCGGCGCACAGCCCGCCGTCGAGGCCGTCCAGATGGGGCGCGGGGGCCCGGCCGCACTCGTGGCAGCAGGCCGCGCAGGGCCCGCAGAGCCGCTCGTTTCCCGCCTTGGTCGTCCAGGTCCGCATCTGGCACCGGCAGCACAGGGCGGTGTTGCAGTACTCGTGGTGGGCGGCGCCCGAGTGCCGGCCGGGGGGCGGAAAAGACATCTGCCCATTGTGCGGGATGTCCGGGGCGGATGCGGACGGTCAGGGGTGCAGGCTGCTGACCAGGTCGGCGGTGGCCCCGACGCCGTCGTGGATGGTCGGGGCCATGCTCGTACCCGCGAGGAAGAAGCCCAGCAGGAGGCAGACCAGGGCGTGCGAGACCTTCAGTCCGCCGTTGCGCAGAAAGATCACCGCGAGGATCACCAGGAGCAGCACCAGTGAGATCGAAACGGCCATGACCAACCTCCTCCGCCGCGCCTGATTTGCGGCTTTCGGCCGCCAGTGTGGCGCAGCGGAGGGGCCGTTCGGCGCACTGGCGTGTCCGCCGAACGGGTACTTCCGGGAGGTGGCGCGTTACGGGGTCGGCGCGCTGCGGGCGCGCAGGAACTTCTCGAGCCCGGCCAGGTCGTCGGTGTTGAGGTGGTCGACCCCGGCGGCGAGCAGCTCGGACCAGATGGCCTCGCGTTCGGGGCCCGCCACGTCCGGGGTCGCCCAGAAACGGATGCGGCGGCCTTCGCGGTGGGCGGTGGTGACGAGGGTGCGGAGCCGGTCGCGCTCGGCACGGGGGAAGGGGCCGGTGCCGAGCCAGCTGAAGTTCTGGGTCCAGTTGGCGCTGACGAGCGGGGCGAAGGAGGCGGGGGCCGGGGTGCCGAGGTCGTCGAGGCGGCCGTCGTAGAAGGCGAGGCGGGTGCGCTGGGCCTCCATGGGGGCCCGGGCGGCGCGGTCACCCGAGATGACGGCGGTGACGGCCTTGGGGACGACGCGGCCGTGCTGGTAGCGGGTGAGCATGCGCTGGTGGCGGCGCAGTTGCCGGTCCAGCTCATGGTAGGCGGCGACGCCGTCGGCCTTGATGTCGATGAGGAGTTGGAGCGGGGTCCGGTGGTGCGGGTGGACGCTGCCGTGTCCGGCGCGGACGAGGGCGGCGAGCGGGTCGAGGTAGAGCGAGGCGAGGGTACGGGTGGGGTCGAGGGTGGCGGGTTCGTGGGCGACGAGCAGTTCGCCGTCGACGAGGAAGATGTCCGCCTCGACGCTGGTGAACCCGTGGGCCAGCGCGTCGTGCAGCGGGCGCGGGTGGAGGTAGTCGTTGTGCGCGTGGGCGTGGCGTAACGGACGCGGGCCACGCCGGCGGGCGGGTGCGGCGGCCGCCGTCGTGGTGGGGACGGCGACGCCCGCGGCGGCGGTGGCGAGGGCGACGGTGAGCGCGCGGCGGCGGGTGAGGTGGGCCATGGGGACTCCCTGAGCGGCGGACGGGGTCGCGTCGAGTATGGGGGCGCGAACGGCCCTTCCGTCAGGTACCTGACAGGTGTTCGACGATGTTTCACGCCGTGGTCACCTCGGGCGCCTGGTGGCGTCCGGGCGCGCTCTAGAGCTGTCGGAGGTGGTCGCGCAGCCGCCGGGCGGCTTCGGCCATCAGCCCGTCGACGCCCGGCTGTGCGCCTGCCGGGACCGACGACTCGGTCAGGACGGCCACGGCGAAGGTCTGTCCGTCGGCGTGCTCCACGACGCCGATCTCATGTCGCAGGTTCAGCAGGGTGCCGGTCTTGGAGGACCAGCGGCTCGCGTCGGAGCTGAAGTCCGGGGTCAGCCGGTGGCGCAGCACGTTGTGGGCCAGGAGGTCGCGGAGCTGTGCGGCCACCTCCGGATGGATCTTCGACGGGGTCCACACGGCCTGGAGGAGGTCGACGAAGGAGCGTGCGCTGCCGGTGTTGGCGCGGGTCGTGTCGAGTTGGGGCACCCGGTGGCCGCGGCCGCTGGTGCCCGCGTCGATGGCCAGCGCGTGGGCGAGGTGCACCTGGTCGGCGTCGAAGCGCTCCACGGGGGTGTCGAACAGTTCCTCCGTGCGGTGCCGGACGGTGATCCCGCGCAGGCCGGCCTCCCGGAGGAGGTCGGCCACCCGGTCGGGCGGAGTGAGGTCGAACAGCGCGTCGGCGGCCGTCCCGTCGCTCAGACAGGTGCTGAGGTAGAGCAGGTCGTCGATCGCGATCCGGGCGGGGTGCCGGAACCGGCTGAGGCCGGTCGGGCCCGGCGTGGTGACGCGCCCGGGCGCCACGTCCAGCAGGGCCGCGCCGTCCAGCTCACCGCGCCGGATGCGTTCGAGCGTGGCGAGCGCGAGCGGAACCTTGACCAGGGAGGCCGACGGCAGGTCCGTGTCCGGCTCGATGCCCAGCTCCTCCCCCGTGTCCAGGTCCCGTACCAGCAGGCACGCGCGCAGGCCGCCCTCGGACAGCCGGGCGCGCACGTCCCGCAACAGGGCCTCGGTCTTCATGCCGCCTTCCCTCCCCCGGCGTCGGCCGGGTCGTCCGCGCCCAGGCAGCGGGCGATGGCCCCGCCCAGCCGCGCTTCCATGGGCAGGGGGTTGCCGTCCGCCACGACCGTGAGGGCGTAGCCCCGGCGCGGCGTCACCTCGCCGATGGGATGCCAGGCCAGGGCGAGTTCCTCCGCCTGGGCCCGGGAGCACAGCAGCAGGTCGTCGGAGCAGAGGACTTCGGCCGCGGCGGCCGCCAGGTCCGGTGCGGCGAGAACCTGCGCGGGCCACAGGCCCACCGCGTCCCGCAGCCGCGTCAGGGGGTCGCGGATGTGCGGTACGTCGTCCTCCGGCTGGATCCAGACGCGCCGGGCCGGGCCCGACGCACCCCGTCCGAGCCGCAGTGTCTCGACGTAGATCCGCCGCACCCCGCCGTCCCGCGCCCCGGCCAGCCCCAGTGGCACGGACCAGGGCGCCCCTTCCGCGGGTACGGCGAGCAGAGCGGCGCGCACCTGCTGGGCCTGGACGAGCTCCCTGCGCCGCGCCGGTCCGGCGGTCCGGAGGTCGAGCCGGACACCGTGCCCCCGCGCCTCGGCGACCAGGCGCGCGAGAGCGGACGTGGAGCAGATGGCGGGGACGGCCAGTCGCCAGGGCTTGTCCTTGACGGCTTCGGCCTCCTCCAGCAGGACGTCGGCGGCCTGGACGAGCTGCCGGGCGGCGGCCAGCATGTCGCGCCCGAACGGGGTGAGCACCGCCCGCCGCGACGTGCGCTCGAACAGCGGCTCGCCGAAGCGCTCCTCCAGGGCCGCGACCCGGCGGCTCGCCACCGACTGGGACATCCCCGCGGCGGCCGCCCCGTCGGTGAAGCCGCCGTACTCGCTGACGCTGACGAACGCCCGACACGCTCCGACCAGATCCACACCCCGAGCCTATGCCGTTTCTGCATGGAAACGCGCATGAGCGTATTGGACCGCATGACCGGAGGCGACGAAGGTGGCTTCGGCAGGCATGATCACGTACCGGGACGGAGTCGTGCGGCCCCGTCCCCGATGCGCTCCGGTCCGGAGCGCCAGGAGGTTTCGCCCATGCATCACCCCCGCTTCAGGACCGCCGCCGCCGGTCTGGTCGCCGCGCTGTCCCTCGTACCGCTGGCGGCCTGCGGGCAGAGCGACTCCACCGCGCCGCCCTCCTCCGCCAAGCCCGCCGCGAGCACGTCGGCCTCCGCTGCCGCCGCGAAGCCGTACACCGGCGACTTCAAGAAACTGGAGCGGAAGTTCGACGCGCGGCTGGGCGTCTACGCGATCGACACCGGCACCGGGCGCGAGGTGGCCCACAACGACCGGGGGCGCTTCGCCTACAACTCGACCTTCAAGGCGCTCCAGGCCGCAGTCGTGCTCAGCACCTACTCCCTGGACGGGATGGACAAGCGGGTGACCTACACCCGCGAGGACCTGGTCGCCAACTCGCCGGTGACCGAGAAGCACGTCGACACCGGCATGACGCTGAAGGAGCTGTGCGACGCCTCCGTGCGCTACAGCGACAACACCGCGGCCAACCTCCTCTTCGACCACGTCGGCGGGCCCAAGGGCCTGGACGCCTCGCTGGAGAAGCTGGGCGACGACGTCACGCGGATGGACCGGGAGGAGCCGGAACTGAGCCGCTGGGTCCCCGGTGAGAAGCGCGACACCTCCACGCCCCGGGCGCTGGCGGAGGATCTGCGCGCGTTCGTCCTGGGCAAGGCCCTGCGCGCACCGGAGCGGGCGCAGCTGACGACGTGGCTGCGGACCAACACCACCGGGGACGCGGTGATCAAGGCGGGCGTGCCGAAGAACTGGGTCGTCGGCGACAAGACCGGGACCGGAAGCTACTACGGGGCCCGTAACGACATCGCCGTGGTGTGGCCCCCGGACTCAGCGCCCATCGTGATCGCCATCCTGTCGCACCGCGGTACGAAGGAGGCGGAGCCGGACGACCGGCTGATCGCCGAAGCGGCCTCCGTAGTCGTCGACTCGCTGTCCTCCTAGCGGTCGGGGACCGAACGGCGCCGCGCGGACCGAGGGCCCCGGTCCGCGCGCCCGTTGCGGACCGGCCGAGCGCCCGCCCGGTGGCCACGGGCGCCGTGGGAACTCGTACGCTGGCGCGGTGACTCAGGAACCCCGCCCCGACAGCCCTTCAGAGCCGCTGACGACCGACGCCGTGACGCGGATCGTGCTGCGCCCGATCGCCAGCCCGCTCCCGCTGGGCTTCTTCGCCCTCGGCATGGGCAGCACGGTCCTGTCCTCCCTTCAACTCGGCTGGGTGCCGGCCGCGCAGAGCAGCATCCTGCTGCTCCTCGTCCTCATCTTCGTCGTGCCGCTCCAACTCGTCGGCGGAGTCTTCGCCTTCCTGGCCCGCGACGCCGGGGCGGGCACGGCGCTGCTGCTGCTCGGCGCCGCCTGGGCGGGCACGAGTGTGACGTCCCTGGACTCCCCGCCCGGCAAGCCGGTGGTGGCCCAGGCCGTCTTCCTCCTGGCCCTCGTCCCCTTCGTGCTCGCACTCGCCGGGGCGGCCGTGCAGTCCAAGCCCCTGTTCGCCGTGCTCCTCACCCTCACCGCGGTGCGCTTCGCCCTCACGGGCCTGTACGAGGCGGACCTGGGCAACGTCTTCCAGACGGCGGCGGGCTGGACCGGTCTCGGCATCGGGGTCTTCGCGCTCTACGGCGGGCTCGCGCTGCTCGTCGAGGACGGGAAGCAGCGCACCGTGCTTCCCCTCTTCCGCCGCGGCAAGGCCCGCGAGTCCATCGAGGGCGACCTCCGCGAACAGCTCACCGAGGCGCAGCAGGAGGCCGGAGTCCGCCACCAGCTGTGACGGGCCCGGCCGGCGCCTTCTCGGTGTCGCGCTCGTCCCAGCGGACCGTACGGTCGCACCAGCGCTCCAGCAGCACCCGGTCGTGGCCGACCGCCAGCAGGGCCGCCCCGGACGCGGCGCGGTAGCGCTCGACGACGGCGACCAGGGCGGCCGTGGTGGACGCGTCGAGCATCGCGGTCATCTCGTCGCAGATCAGCAGCCGTGGCCGCAGCACCAGGGCCCGGGCCAGGCAGGCCCGCTGGAGCTGGCCGTCGCTCACCGCGTGCGGCCGGCGCTCCAGCAGCTCGTCGGAGAGGCCGACCAGCGGGGCCAGTTCCGCCACCCGCTCGGGGACGTCCCGGCGGCGGCCGGTGGACCGCAGCGGCTGGGCGATCAGTTCGCGCAGGCTGAGGCGGGGGTCGGCGGAGAGCCGGGGCTGCTGGAAGACCACGCCGACGGCGGTGCGCTGCTCGCGCGGGGCGCGGTGCCGCCAGCCGCGTATCACCGTGCCGTCCAGGGTCATGGTTCCGGCGTCCGGGCGGTGCAGGAGGGCGGCGACCTTGGCCAGGGTCGACTTGCCGCAGCCGCTGGGGCCCAGCAGCCCGACCGCCTCGCCCGCTCCGACGTGCAGGGACACATCGCGGACGACGGGGTCGCGCCGGTCGTAGCCGGCGGTGATCCGGGTCATCTCAAGCATCGGCGGACTCCTTCGATGGGGAGTGTGCCCGGCCGGTCGGCCCGTGGTGGCAGGCCAGGCCCGCCGTGAAGGCCGGGCGTTCGCCGGTGCAGCGGGCATCGGCGTACGCGCAGCGGTCGGCGAAGGCGCAGCCCTCGGGCAGCGCCCCCAGCTCCGGCGGCGTCCCGGGGATGGGGGTGAACTCCCGCTCGGGCAGGGCGTCCAGCAGGCCCTTGGCGTACGGGTGGCGGGGGCCGGGTGCGCCGAAGAAGGTCTCCGCGTCCGCGATCTCGACGATCCGTCCCGCGTACATGACGGCGACCCGGTCGGCGATGCGTTCGGCGGCGGCCAGGTCGTGGGTGATGATCAGCAGCGCCCGGCCCTCGTCGGTGTGGCGGCGCAGTTCGTCCACGGTCCGCTCGACGAGGTCCCGGTCGAGTCCGGTGGTCGGTTCGTCGGCGAGCAGCAGCGGGGCGTCGCCGATCAGGGCGAGGGCGGTCGCGGCGCGCTGGGCGAGGCCGCCGGAGAGCTCGTGGGGGTAGCGGTCGAGGTGGTCCTCGGGGAACGAGGCGCGGGCGGCGGCCGCGGCGGCGGCCTTCGGCAGCTCGCTTCCCCGCGCTCCGGTCAGCTCGCGCAGGCTCTCCTCCAGCTGGGCCCGGACGGTGCGCACGGGGGTCAGGTGGGCGGCGGGGCTCTGCGGTACGAGGCCGATGCGCCGTCCTCGTACAGTGCGGGCGAGGGTGCGTTCGCCGGCGGTGAGCAGGTCCGTGTCCCCGCCGAGCAGCGCGCTGCCGGTGGTGGCCGCGTTGGCGGGCAGCAGTCCGAGCAGCGCGGAGGCCAGGACGGACTTGCCGCAGCCGCTCTCGCCGACCAGGGCCAGGCACTCCCCCGGTGCGACGGAGAAGCGGGCGTCGGTGACGGCGGCGATGTCCCGGCCGCCGCGCATCCGGAAGCGGACGGAGAGGTCCCGGACGTCCAGGACAGGGGGCTCGGCGGTCACAGCATCAGCTCCGATTTCCGGCGCGGGTTGATCCGGTCGCGCCAGGCTCCGGCGAGTCCCGCGAGCGCGAGGGTCGGGATGATCAGGAAGAGGCCGGGGAAGAGGGTGGGCCACCAGTCCCCCGCGAGCAGCGAACCGCGCGCGGACTGGACGAGGTTGCCGAGGCTCGCCTGATGGGACGGGAGGCCGAGCCCGAGGAAGGACAGCGCGGACTCGTGCCACATGGCGTGCGGCACCATCAGCACCGCCGCGAGGCCCGCCTGCGGCAGCACGCCGGGCAGCAGATGGCGCACGATGACCCGGGTCCGGGAGGCGCCGCCGGAGACGGCCGCGTCGATGAAGGGGCGCGAGCGCAGCGAGAGCACTTCGGAGCGGACGATCCGGGCGGTGGAGATCCAGTGCGTCAGGGCGACCGAGACGATCACCGGCCAGACACCGGGCCGGAACATCGCGACGATGAAGATGCCGAGCAGCAGGTGCGGGATGGAGGACAGGGCGTCCACGACGCGCATCACGATCCGGTCGGCCCAGCCGCCGAACGCCCCGGCGAGCGCGCCGATCGCGGTTCCGATGACGGTGGCGGTGAGGGCGGCGACCAGGCCGACAAGCAGGGAGACCCGCAGCCCGTAGACGCAGCGCAGCAGGAGGTCGCGGCCGACGTCGTCGGTGCCGAACAGGTGGGCGAGGGACGGCGGGTCGAGCTTGTTGGCCAGGTCCACGGCCTGCTGGTCGAGCTGGGCCAGCGGCGGGACGACGAGGACGGCGAGCGCGACGGCGGTGACGATCACCGCCGAGGTGACGACCCGGACGCGGCGGGTGGTGCGGCCCGGCCGGGCGAGTGCGGTCTCAGCCATCGAAGGCCACCCGGGGGTCGGCGAGTCCGTAGAGGAGGTCGGAGAGCAGGTTGCCGAGGAGGACGGCGGCGGTGGCGAGCACCGTGAGCGCGGCGAGCAGGGAGAAGTCCACCGAGGTGGCGGCCTGGACGGTGGCGGCGGCGATGCCGGGCCAGCTGAAGACCGTCTCGACGAGCAGCGCGCCGGTGATGAGTTCGGGGACGCGGGAGCCGATGAGGGTGAGCATCGGCAGCATCCCGGAGCGCAGGGCGTGGCCGAGGAGCACGGTGCGTTCGCTCAGTCCCCGGGCGCGGGCGCCGCGGACCGGGTCCTCGGCGAGCGCGTCGGCGACCCCTTGGCGTACGTAGAGGAAGAACCACGGCAGCTGGGAGATGCCGAGGACCGCCGCGGGCAGCACGAGGTGGGAGGCGACCTGGCCGAAGGTGACGACGTCGCTGGCGGCGTCGGTGAGCCCGCCGGCCGGCAGGACGTCGAGCTTCAGGGCGAAGAACCAGATGGCGAGCAGCCCGAGCCAGAAGGCGGGGGCGGCTTCCAGGGTGTACGCGACGGAGCTGACGCACCGGTCGAGCCAGCCCCCGGGCCTGCGGGCGGCGAGGACACCGAGTCCGGTGCCGAGGAGGATCGCGACGAGGAAGGCGGTGGCGGCGAGCAGGACGGACCAGCCCATGCGCTCCGCGATGACGTCGGCGACGGGCTGGCGCATCACACTGGAGTCGCCGAAGTCGCCCCGGAGGGCGGAGGTCAGCCAGTCCCACCAGCGGGCGACCAGCGGCTGGTCGACGCCGAGGTTGGCCCGCAGCTGGTCGAGGTTCTCCTGCGACGCGGTGAGCCCGGCGGTGCCCGCGTAGGCCTTGACGGGGTCGAAGGGGGACGCGGCGGCAACGGCGAAGACGCCGAAGGTGACGACGCCGAGGACGGGGACGGCGAACAGGGCCCGCCGTCCCGCCATCCGCGCCATCGGCCCCCAGGGGAGGCGCCGGCTCACTTCTCCGAACCCTCGGCGTTCTTGGTGGACCACTTCTCG
Organism: Streptomyces globisporus; assembly: GCA_014649555.1. Lineage (GTDB taxonomy): Bacteria > Actinomycetota > Actinomycetes > Streptomycetales > Streptomycetaceae > Streptomyces > Streptomyces globisporus. Next base: position 500,133 of record BMTG01000003.1, read on the forward strand.
ACGTTCCACCAGGGTCCGGAGGCCAGCCCGTGATCGTGCGGCTCGACCTGGGTGGTGAGGGCGCCGAAGCGGTCGTCGACGACGTAGAGGTGGTCGATGTGGGTGAGGAAGGTGTAGCCCGGGTTCTTCACCAGCTCGCGCTGGACGGTGTCGTACGCCTTCTTCCGCTCGGCCTTGTCCCCGCTCCTGCGCCCGGCCTCGATCGCGGCGTCGACGGCCTTGTTGTCGTACCAGGCCATGTTGTTGAAGCCGTCGCCCGCGAGGGAGGACTTCAGCAGGGTGTACTGGTCGAAGTCGGGGTCGGCCGGGGAGCCGCCGCCCGCGAGCACGGCGTCGTGCTTCATGCGGGGCTCGATGACCTCCCAGGTCCCGGCCTCGGTGCGGATGTCGATGCCCGCCTTCTTGGCGTCGGAGGCGTAGGCGAGGGCGTGCTCCTGGCGGAGCTTGTCACCGCTGAGGTACCAGAGGGGGAAGGTGGCGCGCACCCCGTCCTTGACGCGGACGCCGTCCTTGCCGGGCTTCCATCCGGCCTCGTCCAGGATCTTCTTCGCCGCGGCGAGGTCGTGCGTGCGCTCGGTGCCCTTCGTGAACCACTCGCTGTCGGTGGGGACCGGGCCGTAGGCGGGCTTGCCGCTGCCGTTGAGGATGGCGTCGACCATCGCCTGCCGGTCGACCGCCACATCGAGGGCGCGGCGCACGGCGGTGTCGCCCGCGACCTTGTTGTTCGTGGGCAGCGTCACCGTGCGGTAGTCGTAGCTGTTCGCCGCGTAGGTCTTCTTGCCCTGCTCGTCGGCGAAGCCCTTGGCGAGGTTGGGCGGCAGGATCGCACCGTCGAGGTCGCCGGAGCGCAGCCGGGTGGCGCGCACGTCGTCGTCCTTGATGATCGCCATGGTGAACTTCTTCACCTCGGGTGCGCCGCCCCAGTAGTCGGGGTTGGCGGTGAAGCTGAGCTTCTCACCCTTGGACCACTTGGTGAGGACGTAGGGCCCGGTGCCGACCGGCTTGGTGGTGAAGGCTCCGGTGTTGACGTCCTGCTTGCCCGCGACGTGCTCGGGGGCGATGGGCAGGACGGTGCGCTGGGCGAACGGCGCGTAGGGGTACTTGAGCGTGAAGACGACCGTGTCCTCGCCCTTCGCCGTGACGTCCTTGACGGCGTCCAGCTCGGTACGGGAGGGGTTGTTGGTCTTCTCGTCGAGGATGGTGCGGTAGGTGAAGACGACGTCCTTGGCACCGAACGCCTTGCCGTCGCTGAACTTCACGCCCTGGCGCAGCCTGTACGTGTACGTCAGGCCGTCGGCACTGACCTCGGGGAGTGCGGCGGCGAGGGCGGGGCGGAGCTTCATGTCCGCGTCCAGGGCGAGCAGCCCGTCGAAGATCTTGGAGTTGCCGTCCTTGCCGTAGCCGAGCAGCGGGCTCAGGCTGTCGGGCTCGTAGGCGATGCCGACGACGGCCGAGGTGGAGCCCGAACCGGATCCGCTCTTGGCGCTGTCCGGGTTCGAGCAGGCCGCCGCGGTCAGGGACAGGGCGGTCGCCAGTGTGGCGGCGACCGCCACCCGTATCGATCGGGCCGTCATACTCTGCACATCCCTGTTCAAGATCGACTGTAATTGCGAGCAGTACGCAATTAAACAGCACGCTCCGCTGCGGCCCGTCTTCGACCGGTGATCGTGGCGGCCCTGACCGGGGTCACCCCTTGACCGCCCCCGCGGTGAGGCCCTGCACGATGTGCCGGCTGGCGAAGGCGAACAGCACCATGGTCGGGAGGATCGTCAGGACGGCGGCCGCGGACATCGAACCCCAGTCGATGTTGAAGCTGGAGATGAAACCGTTGAGAGCCGTCGGCACGGTCTTGTTGTCGTCGCTGTTCATCAGCGTGACGGACAGGAACAGCTCGTTCCAGCAGTTGACGAAGTTGAAGATGAAGGCTGCCACGATGCCCGGCTTCATCACGGGCAGGAGCACCCGGAACAGCGCGCCGAGTCGTGAGCAGCCGTCGATCATGGCCGCCTCCTCCAGGGTGTCCGGGATGTTCGCGAAGAAGCCGCGGAGCATGACCGTGCAGAACGGGATGCAGACCGCGATGTAGACGAGGACGAGTCCGAGCCGGTTGTCGACGAGCCCCAGGTCGGTCATCAGCAGGTACAGCGGCCCCAGCGCGATGAAGCTGGGGATCATCTGCGTGACCAGGGCCGCCATCAGCAGCGCGGTCTTGGTCCGGAACTCGAACCGGGCCAGTACGTAGGCCGAGAGCATCGAGATCACGGTAGCCACGGTCCCGGCCACCGCCGACACGATCAGGCTGTTGAGGAGGTAGGTGCCGAACTGGGACGAGCCGAACAGGCCGGAGTAGTTCTCGAGGGAGAAGTCCTCGGGCCAGTAGGCGAGGGGGAAGGTGAAGATGTCGCCGGCGGGTTTGAAGGACGTGATGGTGATCCAGTACAGCGGGAAGATCGTGAAGATCAGCCAGAGCGTGAGGAAGCCGATCCTCGCGGTCCTGCCGGCCCGGGACTCGCGGGTGTTCACCGCCGCACCCCCTTCTCTTTGGTGGCCGTGAGGTAGAAGACGGAGAACAGCAGGAGTCCGGCGACGATCAGCAGCCCGAGGGCGGACGCCCTGCCGTAGTCGCCCTGCTGCATGATCGTGATCATCCAGGTGGTGACGATGTGCGTCTCGTTGTTCGGACCGCCGCCCGTGGTGCCGAAGATGATGTCCGGGAAGTTGAAGATCCAGATCACCCGCAGCAGCACCGTGAGGGCCAGCGTCGCCCGGATGTAGGGGATGGTGATCTGGAAGAGGGTGCGCACCTTCCCGGCGCCGTCGAGCGCGGCAGCTTCGTAGACCTCGTCGGGGATCGACTGGAGCGCCGCGAGGATCATGATCGCGAAGAAGGTCACCCCGTACCAGATGTTGGCGACGATGATCGCGACCATGGCCGTCTTGGGATCGGCCAGCCAGGGCACCGGTTCGTCGATCAGCGACGCCTTCATCAGCAGGTCGTTGACGACGCCGAACTCGCTGTTGAACATCCAGCGGAACAGGATCCCGATCAGGAAGCCGGAGATCGCCCAGGGGAAGAAGATCAGCGCCTGGTAGAGACCGCGGAAGCGGAAGCGGCGTCGCAGCCACAGGGCCAGCGCGAAGCCGATGACCAGCTGGGGCACGATCGAGGCGACCACCCAGAGGGCGGTGTTGCTCAGGACGGTGCCCCACAGCGGATCGCCGAAGACGGCCTTGAAGTTGCCGAATCCGACGAAGGACGTGTCGGTCAGATCGGAGAGGTTCCAGTTGCGGAAGGCCATCTGGCTTCCGGCGACCATCGGGTAGTAGGTGAAGAACGCAACGAAGAGAGCCGCCGGCGCCATGAACGCCGCGATGGTCAGGCCTCTGCGCGTCGTGAACTCCCGCTTGCGCCGCCCGCCGTCCGCCGGCTGCGCCCGGCGCGGGCCCCCGGAGCGTCGCCGGACCTTCTCGGGGGCCGGTGGAGCCGTACCTGCGCGCATGTCAGCTCTTCTCGCTCTTCCGCTTCGCGGTCCAGTACGCGTCCCAGTCGGCGAGGAGCTGTTCCTGCGTCATCTTGCCGAGGAGCACGCGCTGGACGTCGGCGTCGGCCTTCTGCGTCCACTCGGTGAACCACGGCACGTCCCGGGGCTGGGTGGCGGTGAGATACCGGTCCGGGTTCTCGTTCATCGTGACGTAGCTGGCCCAGGGGCCGGTCTTGTAGAAGGAGTCCTCGGCCGCCTCCTTCAGGATCGGGACGAGGCTGTTCTCCTGGGCGAACGTGGTCGACGCCTCGCCCTCCGACAGGAACTCGACCAGCTTCACGGCCTCCGCCTTGTGCTTGCTCCCCTTGGCCACGCCCCATCCCGCGGTCGCCAGCGGCTGCACGGCCTTTCCGCCGGGGCCGGCGAGCAGCGGGGCGGTGGTCCACTGCTCCTCCGTGATCGCCTTGGACTTCCGCAGGGTGGCGATCACCTCGGGGTCCTGGAGGAGGAACGCCGTGGATCCGTTGGAGAAGCCCTCGACCATCTCGGGGTAGCCCCAGGCCACGGAGGACGGAGGCGCGGCCTTCTTGAAGATCTCGATGTACGTCTTGAGCGCCTCGGCCGCTTCCGGCGCGGAGAAGATCGTGCTGCCGTCGGTCAGCCGGTAGCCGTCGGCGGGGTCGATCCGGTCGGCGACGTACGCCTCGATGACCGCGGTGACGTTGCTGACGGCGTTGGGCCCGCCGCGGAAGGCGTAGCCGTAACGCCGCTTGGCCTTGTCCTGGACGGCGCTCGCCTGCTGGAGGAGTTCGTCCCAGGTGCCGGGCGGCTTGTCGTACCCGGCCTCGGCTATGAGGTCCTTCCGGTAGAAGAGGCTGAGCCCGTAGAAGCCGTACGGCACGAAGTACGTGCGGCCCTCTTTGTCCTTGGCGGCAGCGGCGGCGTTCTCGGTGAGCTGTGGCCAGCCGGACCAGTCCTTGAGGTCCGGGCCCATGTCGTGGAGCCACTTGTTGTTCGACCAGGGGCCGACCGTGATGTCCCTGACCTCCACGGTGTCGACCCCGCTGCCGGACTGCAGCATCTGCTGGATCTTCTGGTCGGCCTGCGCGGTCGGCGGCGACACCAGGTTCACCTTGATCTTCGGGTTCTGCTTCTCGAAGTCGCCGATGAGCTGCTGCAGCAGTTCCGTGCGCGCGGGGTTGGTCAGGCTCTCGACCATGTTCAGGGTGACCGTTCCGTCGCCGGCTCCGCCGCCCATGGCGGAGCAGCCCGTCGCCGTCAGACCGAGGGCCAGGCCCAGGGCGACGACCGTGTTCCTGCGTTTCATCGATGTCCTCCGTGGGAGTCGTTGCGGGACCAGGCGCCGAGTGCGGGGACGCAGTGCTCGGCGAAGTACTCGAAGTCGGCGGCCGTGTTGTACACGTGCGTCGACAGGCGCAGGTAGCCGACGCCGCCGAAGCTGGTGAACGCGGCCGCCACACCCAGCTCCCGCGCCACCCGGTCGCGGAGCGCGTCGGCCTCGGGGTGGGTGGCGGCCAGCGGGGCGGGAAGGCGTACGAGCCGCAGGGCGCCGACCGGCATGCCGACATCCACGCGGCAGTCCTCGCCGGTGAGTTCGGAGAACGCCCCGGCCACGATCCGCTCCGCGTAGTCCGCCAGCTCCTCCATGTAGGTACGGGCGGCGTCCCAGCCCCAGGTGTCGCCCACGAAGTCGAGCGCGGTGGAGGCCGCGAGATAGCTGGTGGCGTCCACGGTGCCCTGGATGTCGAACCGATGGGGGAACGGGTCGCGGGCGCCCCAGGAGTCGATGAGGGGGAAGAGGCTGTCGCGCAGGGCGGTACGCGCGACCAGCGCTGCCGTGCCTCGGGGGGCGCAGCCGAACTTGTGCAGGTTGCCGACCCAGATGTCGCAGTCGACTCCGGCGAGGGGGTCGGCCGCGAGTCCGGGCACATGGGCTCCGTCCACGAGCACGGGGATGCCTCGGCGGCGCGCTTCGGCGGCGATGCGCCCGACGGGCATCCAGCGGGCGGTCGCCGAGGTGATGTGGTCGATCACGACGAGGCCGGTCGCCTCGCCCATCGCGGCGGTCACGCACGCGTACGCGGTGTCCTCGTCGGCGTCGAGCGGAACGTGGGCCGTACGCAGGGTGCCGCCCCACCGCCGGGCGAGGCGTTCGGCCCCCATGGTGACCGCGCCGTAGCCGTGATCGGTGACCAGCACCTCCCCGCCGGGGCGTGCCGGAAGGCTGTTGTAGGCGACGCTCGCGCCTGCGCTGGCGTTGGGAACGAGGGCGAGGTCGTCGACCGCGACTCCGAGGAAGCCGGCCAGCGTGCCCCGCGCGGCCGCGATCTTCGCCGGCAGAGCGGGAAACCACTGCACGGGAGACGCCTCCATCAGCCGGCGCTGACGGTCCTGCTCCCGCTGGGCCACGAGCGGCACAGCACCGAACGATCCGTGGTTCAGGTGCTTGACCGTCGGATCGAGGGACCAGGCGGCGGCGGCCGGGCGGCCGTCGGGAAGGGCAAGTGGCCGGGGTGCGGGGGCGAGGTCGATGGTGGGCACAGAACTCCCAGAAGCGGCAGGACATCAGACATGGACGAGAAGAGGTGTGATGACTTGGCCGGAATACTGCCCTCCTCCCGCTCGATGGGCAAGAGTTCGGCGTAAGTTATCCAATGACTTGTGGTTACGTTGCGATGACATACGACGACTCGCCTAAACTGACGCCCTGCTCGGCATGACACCGGGCCGATACGGAGAGAGGCCCCGATGTCCGCAGTCGACAAGGCGTTCCACGGCCTGCGCCGGATGATCTCCAGTGGTCGCCTCGCGGCCGGCCAGCGGTTCCCACCGGAAGCGGACCTCTGCGAGGAGCTCGGCGTCTCCCGGGGATCGCTGCGGGAGGCGGTGCGGATGCTGGCGGCGCTGGGAGCGGCCGAGGCGCGGCACGGATCGGGGACGTACGTCTCGGCGCTGCGGCCGGAGGATCTGCTCGGGCGGCTGTCCCTGACCGTCGAACTGCTGCCCCTGGACGGCCTGTTGGAGCTCTTTGAGATCCGGCGGGTGCTGGAGTCGCACGTGATGGCCCAGGCCGCCGCCCGGATCACCCCCAAGGAGCTGGAAACCCTCCAGGGCTGGCTGGAGACGATCGAGGCCAGTGAGGATCCGGCGGAGTTCGCCGACTACGACCACCGGTTCCACGCGGAGATCGCCCGTATCGGTGGCAGCCCCTCCATGGAGGCGCTGCTCACGGTCTTCCGGTCCCGGTCCCGGCACTACCGCGTGTTCGCGCTGCCGGAGGGCCCGGAGTTCAAGCGGGCGGGCGACGAGGACCATCGGGCGATCGTCGCCGCCCTGGCGAACCGCGATCCGGCCGCCGCGGCGAGCGCGGCGGCGGCGCACATCGCCCGCAGTGAACGCTGGCTGAGCGCCACCCGCCCTCCGGTGACCGGGGAGGCGACGGAGGAGCCCGGCTGAGGAGACGCGGACGGCCCCGGAAGCCCGCCGTGACCAGTGCGGCGGGCTTCCGAGGCCGATCCGGGCGGAGGCGCTACGGCGCCGGAAGTTCCGTCAGCTCCCCGACGGCCTGGCGGTGGCCGCCCGCCGTCCCGTACGCGATCGAGTCGGCCTTGGCCCGCTTGAGGTACAGGTGCGCGGGGTGCTCCCAGGTCATGCCGATCCCGCCGTGCAGCTGGACGCACTCCTCGGCGGCGTGCACGGCGACGCCCGAGCAGTACGCCTGGGCCACCGCGACGGCGAGCGGGGCGTCGGGGCTGCCGGTGGCCAGCGCGTCGGCGGCGTTGCGGGCGGCGGCGCGGGCCGAGACGACCTCCAGCCAGAGCTGTGCCATCCGGTGCTTGAGCGCCTGGAACGATCCGACCGGCCGGTTGAACTGGTGGCGTTCACGGGTGTGGCGGACGGTCTCGGTCAGACACCACTCGGCGATCCCGAGCTGTTCGGAGGCGAGCAGTCCGGCCCCGGCGAGCAGTCCGCGCCGTACGGCGGTGGCGCCGGCGTCCGCGTCGGCCAGCAGGGTCCCGGTCGCCCCGGTCAGGGTGACGGCGGCGAGCGGGCGGGTCAGGTCGAGCGGGACGAGCGCCTCCACGGCGACCCCGGGGCCCGAGGTCTCGACCGCGTACAGCCCTTCGGCGGTCGGCACCAGCAGGACATCGGCGGCCGCCGCGTCGGCGATGCCCCGGACCGTTCCGTCCGGCCCGGCGAGGACCGGCCCCGCCCCGGCGGGCGGAGTCGCGAAGGGCACGGCGAGTACGGCCGTACGCGCGCCGGACGCCAGTTCGCCGAGGAGCACCGCGGCCGGTCCGTCCTCCGTGCCCAGCGCGAGCAGGGTCTCGGTGGCCACCACGGAGCTGGTCAGATAGGGGGCAGGGGCGACGCTGCGGCCCAGCTCCTCCAGGACCACGGCGGCCTCGCGGTGGGACGCGCCCTGGCCGCCGAGCTTCTCGGGGACGAGGAGTCCGGCCGCGCCGATGTCACCGGCCAGCGACGACCACAGCCGCGGGTCGTACGGCGTGTCGGACTCGGTGGCGGCGATCACCGTCGGCGCGTCGGCCCGGTCGGCGAGGAGGGCGCGCACGGCGGAGCGGAGGTCCTCCTCGTCCTGCGAGTAGAGCAGGTCGGGGGTGGCGGGGGGCTGGTTGGGCGCGGTCATCGGCTCAGGTCCTTCCAGGCGACGTCCTTGTCGTTGCGGGGCTCGGCGGGCAGCCCGAGGACGCGTTCGGCCACGATGTTCAGCAGGACCTCGCTGGTGCCGCCCTCGATGGAGTTGCCCTTGGAGCGCAGATAGCGGTAGCCGGCGTCGCGTCCGGTGAAGTCGACCAGCTCCGGGCGGACCATGGTCCAGTCGCTGTACAACAGGCCCTCTTCGCCGAGGAGTTCGACCTCCAGGCCGCTGATCTCCTGGTTGAGGCGGGCGAAGGCGAGCTTCATGCCCGAGCCCTCGGGTCCGGGCTGTCCGGCGACGAGCTGCTGGCGCAGCCGTTCACCGGTGAGCCGGGCGACCTCGGCCTCGACCCAGAGGGTCAGCAGCCGCTGGTGGGTGTCGGGGGTGCGCAGCTCGGGGCGTTCGCGCCAGGTCTTCGCGACCGGGCCGATCATGCCGCCCTCGCGGGGGATGCGGGAGCCGCCGATGGAGACGCGCTCGTTCATCAGGGTGGTCTGGGCGACCTTCCACCCCTCGCCGACGGGTCCGAGCCGGTGGCTGTCGGGGATGCGTACGCCGGTGAGGAAGACCTCGTTGAACTCGGCCTCGCCGGTGATCTGGCGCAGCGGCCGGACCTCGACTCCGGGGTCGGTCATGTCGCAGATGAAGTAGCTGATGCCCCGGTGCTTGGGCAGGTCCGGGTCGGTGCGGGCGATGAGGATGGCCCAGCGGGCCAGGTGGGCACTGGACGTCCAGACCTTCTGGCCGTCGACGATCCAGTCGCCGGTCTCGTCCCTCACGGCCCGGGTGGCCAGGGCCGCGAGGTCGGATCCGGCGCCCGGCTCGCTGAACAGCTGGCACCAGACCTCCTCCCCCACCCACAGCGGGCGCAGGAAGCGGCGCTTCTGCTCGTCGGTTCCGAAGCCGAGGATGGTCGGCGCCGCCATGCCGAGGCCGATGCCGATGCGGCGCGGGTCGTTGTCCGGCGCGTCGGCGGCGGCGAGTTCGGCGTCGGCGACCTGCTGGAGGGAGCGGGGCGCGGCGAGCCCGCCGAGGCCCACCGGGTAGTGGACCCAGGCGAGGCCGGCGTCGAAGCGGGCCTTCAGGAAGTCGGTGCGGCCGGTGGTGGCGGGCGGGTGCGCGGCGAGCAGCTCGCGGGTGCGGCGGCGGACCTCGGCGGCGTCCACGGCGGGGCTCATCGGGCGCCTCCGGGCAGGACGACGATGCGGCCGGTGCTCGTGCCGTCGGCGACGCGCTGGACGGCGTCGGCTGCACCGGCCATGGCGACACGCTCACTGATCAGGGGTTTGACGATGCCCTGTTCGGCGAGCTTGGTCAGCTCCTCGTGGCAGGCGCGGACGGCGCCGGGGTCCTTGGTGTTGTAGAGGCCCCAGTGCAGGCCGACGACCGAGTAGTTCTTCACCAGGGCGTGGTTGAGGGCCGGGGTGGGGATGACACCGCTGGCGAAGCCGACGACGAGAATGCGCCCCTCGAAGGCGACGCACTTGGTGGACTTGGCGTACGCGTCGCCGCCGACCGGGTCGTAGACGACGTCCGCGCCGCGCCCGCCGGTGGCTTCCTTCACGGCGGCGACGAGGTCCTCGCTCCGCCGGTCGATGACCAGGTCGCAGCCGAGTTCGCGGGCGACGGCCGCCTTGTCGGGGCCGCCGACGACGCCGATGACCTGCGCGCCCGCGGCCTTGCCGAGCTGGACGGCGGCGCTGCCGACGCCGCCGGCCGCCGCGTGGACGAGGAGGGTCTCGCCGGGCTGGAGGTTCGCGCGGCGGTGCAGGCCGAACCAGCCGGTCTGGTAGCCGACGTGCAGGGCGGCCGCTTCGGCGTCGTCCAGCGCGTCGGGGGCGGGCAGCAGGGCCGCCTCGTCCGCGACGACGTAGTCGGCGAAGCCGCCGTGCGGCAGGGCGGGGGTGGCGAGGACCCGCCGGCCGTCCTCGGTCGTGCCGCACACCTCGACGCCCGGGGTGAACGGCAGCGGCGGTCGCACCTGGTACTGGCCCCGGCAGAGCAGGGCGTCGGGGAAGTTGACGTTCGCCGCGCGGACCTCGACGAGCACCTGCCCGCCGCCGGGCGTGGGCCGGTCCGTCTCCTCCAGCCGCATCACCTCGCCCGGCTCACCGTTCCGGTGCACTCGCCATGCCTGCATGAGGGGCCTCCACAACACTGTCGGCGTCAACCGCCTGAGCGGTCGGCATTACCACTGCTGCGCCGCATACTAAGCGGTCGCTTGCCGATCTGGGAACACCCCGGCCCTGCCCCCGGGACGCCCCGGTCCTCAGCCGCGCTTGGGCTTCGCCCGTACGTGCATACGCTCGCCCTGCGGGCCGAAGAGGCTGAGGAACTCCACCCTCTCGTCCTCGGCCGGGCCGAACCAGTGCGGCAGCCGGGTGTCGAACTCGGCGGCCTCCCCCGGCTCCAGCACCAGATCGTGTTCGGCCAGCAGCAGCCGCAGCTTCCCGGAGAGCACGAACAGCCACTCGTACCCCTCGTGCGTGCGCTGCTCCGGCGGGCCGCCGCTGCCCGGCTCCTGGATCAGCTTGTACGCCTGGAGGCCGCCCGGCCGGGCGGTCAGCGGCAGCATGGTCCGGCCGTGCTGCACGATCGGTTTGGCCCGCACCCGGGGGTCGCCGACCGGTGCGGCGCCCACGAGGTCGTCGAGCGGCACCTCGTGGGCGCGGGCGATCGGCAGCATCAGTTCGAGGCTGGGGCGGCGGCCGCCGGACTCCAGCCGGGAGAGCGTGGAGACGGAGATACCGGTGGCGGCCGAGAGGGCGGCGAGGGTGACCCCCCGGTCCTTGCGCAGCCGGCGCAGCCGTGGGCCGACGCCGGAGAGGACGGATTCCAGTTCCGGATCGTCCCGGTCGTGTTCCTTCATCGGGCCATTGCAGAATCGGCAAGCCGGTTTGTCAATACGGCCGAAACCGCCGGGCTCAGTGGGCGAAGACCTCGAAGGTGACCGCGGGCCGGCCGCCGAACTGCTCGGCGGCCGCCTCGACCATGCCCGTGAGGAAGGTCCGGCAGTACCGCTCCGGGTCCTCCTGGGTCAGCGCCCCGATGTACGTACGGTGCTCCAGCAGGGACCGGACCGAGCGTTCGAGGCCGGCCGTCGCGTCGACCGCGTGGGTGGGCCGGTCGCTGCCCGCCACGGCGGTCCAGCGCACTCCGTCCCACGGCTGGAGACCCTGCTCGCCGAGTTCCGGGAAGATCCAGCGGTTGCCCGCGTCGGCGACGGCGTCCAGGGTGGCGCGCCCGACCGCGCGGTGGTCGGGGGTGTTCCAGGCGACCCCGCCCCAGGTGTCCCGGTGGTTGAGGGTGACGACCAGTTCGGGGCGGTGGCGGCGGATGGCCGCGGCGATGTCGCGGCGCAGCCCGGTGCCGTATTCGATGACGCCGTCGCGGTGGTCGAGGAACTCCACGGTGCGTACGCCGACGACGGCGGCGCCCGCCCGCTGCTCCCGCTCGCGCACCGGTGCGCACTCCTCGGGCGGCAGGGTGTCGATCCCGGCCTCGCCGCGGCTGGCGAGGAGGTAGACGACCTCGCGCCCGCCGTCGGTCCACTCGGGCACGGCGGCGGCCGCCCCGTACTCCAGGTCGTCGGGGTGGGCGACCACGGCCAGGGCACGATGCCAGTCGCCGGGCATGGGTTCGAGTCGCTGCGGCGTCATACGGGCAGGCTACCTCCGGCTCCGGCGGCGGGCGTGCGACGCTGGAGTCCGGCCGAACGAAAGGACCTGCCCCGTGCCCAGCCCCGCTTCCCTCTCCCCCGCCCAGGCCGCCGCCCGTCTGGAGGAGTTCACCGTCATCGACGTACGGGCTCCGGGCGAGTACGCCGCCGGGCATGTCCCCGGCGCCCTGAACATCCCGCTCGACAAGCTGCCGGACGCGCTGCCCGCGCTGAAGTCGGCCTCCGCGCGCGGTTCGCTGCTGGTGGTGTGCGCCTCCGGGGTCCGGTCCACGCGGGCCTGCGAGATCCTCGCGGGCGCGGACATCGAGGCCGTGACGCTGACCGGCGGCACATCGGCCTGGGAGGGCGACGGCCGCGGCCTGGACCGCCCCGAGGGCGCGCGCACCACGTGGGCCATGGAGCGCCAGGTGCGGCTCGCGGCGGGCTCGCTGGTGGTGGCGGGGCTGCTGGCGGGCATCCGTTTCCCGGCGGCGCGCTGGCTCTCCGCGGGCGTCGGCACGGGCCTGGTCTATTCGGCGCTCAGCAACACCTGCGGCATGGCGGCGGTCCTCTCCAAGCTGCCGCACAACCGGGCCCCGCGTTCCACCGGCGACCTGGACGCCACGCTTGAGGAGCTCCAGCGCTGATCCGGCGGGGCCCGCCGGACGCGGGCCCTGTCCGCTGCGGCCCGCCTCGGGGCCGGCCGGTCCGCGACCGGCCCCGGGAGGCAGGGCGGGTCAGGCCTCGTCGCGCACCAGGGACAGCAGCCGGTCCAGGACCCGGGGACCGCCCGCGCGGACCCCGTCGTGCTCGTACTCGTTCGTCACCCAGGTCCGCAGCCCCCGGATCGCCGCCGCCGTGCGCAGCGAGTCCGCGGTGTCGACGTACATGTCGTCGTGGTAGACGGCCGCCGCGACCGGGACCTCGTTGGCGGCGAGCCGCTCGGGGTCGTACAGCACCGGCCAGTCGGTGCGCTGCGCGAGGAGTTCGGCGGTCTCACGCAGCGGACGCAGCGCCGGGTCGACGTCGAAGTGCCAGGGGTGGATGGTCTCGCCGGTGAAGAGGACGGGGCCGTCGCCCTTCAGCGCGGCCGCCGCGTCGAACTGCGGGAACTCCCCCCGTACGCGCTCGGCGGCCCAGTCCGTGGCGCGCTCGCCCTGCCCGTAGATGGCCTCGTGCAGCAGGGCGTAGAGCGGGTGCCCGGCGAAGGAAGCGGCGGTGCGCATCGCTTCCTGGAAGGTGTCGGAGAGTTCGGTGCCGTGCGGGGTGCGGACGAACGCGTTCTCCAGCAGGTGGTGGAGCTGGTGGCTGCCGCTGCCGGTGCCGAGCATGATGCCGAGCGACTGGAAGCCCTCGGGAGTGAGCCGGTGTCCGGCGCTCTCGGGCCGGTGCTCGGCGAGATGTGCGGCGATCGCGCGGGTGCGTTCGACGTCCTGCGGGTAGCGGGCGTAGTGGGCGGCGACCTTCCGCTCGATGCGGGGGTACGCGGCCCGGTAGACGTCGTCCGCGTGCGCGTCCAGCGAGGGCAGCCCGCCGGTGATCAGGACCTCCTTCAGCCCCTCCGGGGCGGCGGAGAGATAGCGGACGGCGCAGAAGCCGCCGAAGGACTGGCCGAGGACCGTCCAGGGCGCTCCACCGGTGAGCTGCGGCCGGATCAGCTCGCAGTCGCGGACGATGGAGTCGGAGCGGAAGTGGGCGAGGTAGTCGGCCTGCTCGCGCGGGCCGCCGCGCAGCGGGAGGGTCTGCCGGTTGGCCGGGGTGGAGAGACCGGTCCCCCGCTGGTCGAGGAGCAGCACCCGGAACTCGCGCAGGGCGCGCCCGAGCCAGGCCTCCGTCCCGACGAACCGGCGTGCGCCGAAGCCGGGGCCGCCCTCCAGATAGACCAGCCAGGGCAGTTCCTCGCCGGACCGGGAGACGGCGACCGCTTCCCGGCCGTAGACCTCGATCTGCTCGCCCCCGGGGTCGCTGTGGTCGAGGGGCACGGTGAAGCGGCGGTCGGTGAGGACGACGCCGGGCTGCCGGTAACTGCTCACAAGAACTCCTGAATCCGGGGTGCTGGCCGATCCGGGCGAAAGCGCCAGTCCAGCACATGACCGCTCCGGTCGGGCGAAGGGGCTTGCCCACAGGCGGACACCGACCGGGATACTCCACGCCCATCTTGCCCGCGTTTGCACATAGCCCGCGCATGCAATTATTGTGGACGCCAGTAAACGTCGCACGCCGCTCATATCGGCGCGCACCGCGCTACGGAAGGTCCCTCATGTCCACCGCCCCCACCGTTCCCACCGTCACGCTCAACAACGGCGTGACCATCCCCCAGCTCGGCTTCGGCGTCTTCCAGGTGCCCGACGACGAGACCACCGCGGCTGTCTCAGCCGCGCTGGAGGCCGGCTACCGGTCCATCGACACCGCGGCGATCTACGGCAACGAGGTCGGTGTGGGCCGGGCGCTGGCCGCCTCCGGGATCCCCCGCGAGGAGCTGTTCGTCACGACCAAGCTGTGGAACGCCGACCAGGGGTACGAGGCCACGCTCGCCGCGTTCGACGCGAGCCTGGCCGAGCTCGGCCTCGACCACGTGGATCTCTACCTGATCCACTGGCCGACGCCCGCACACGACCTGTACCCGGAGAGCTGGCGCGCCCTGGAGAAGCTGGCCGCCGACGGCCGGATCCGCGCGGCCGGGGTCTCCAACTTCCAGCCCGCCCACCTGAGCCGGGTGCTGGAGACGGGCACGCTCGTCCCCGCCGTCAACCAGATCGAGCTGCACCCGGGCCTTCAGCAGCGCGAGCTGCGCGCCTTCCACGCCGAGCACGGCATCGCCACCGAGGCCTGGAGCCCGCTGGCCCAGGGCGCCCTGCTCAAGGAGGAGGCCCTGGTCTCCATCGCGGAGCGGCACGGCAAGTCCCCGGCCCAGGTGGTTCTGCGCTGGCACCTCCAGCTCGGCAACATCGTGATCCCGAAGTCGGTCACGCCCGAGCGGATCCGGCAGAACATCGACGTCTTCGACTTCGAGCTGTCGGCCGCCGACATGGACGCCGTCGCCGCCCTGGACCGGGGCATGCGCACCGGCCCGGACCCCGACACGCTCAACTGACCCGGTGGGGTGGGCCGTTGCGGTGTTCGTCGCCGCAGGTCAGCGGCCTCGGCGGTAGCTGCTGCCGTCCCGGGGCCGGACCAGCAGCCCGGCGACGACGAGATAGCGGCGCAGCGCGGAGCAGTCCTCGTGGACGGTGAGGAGCGCCTCGTTCACCTCGCGCTCGGTGTACGAGCGCTCCCGCTCGAACAGTGTGTCGGCGAGGTGCACGAACAGCTGCTCCCGGCGGGCCTCCTTGCGCGGGATCGCGACCAGGCGGCCGTGCGAGAAGAGCGCCTCCACCGGGTGCGTACGAGGGGTCCGGGGCGGCGGCGCGAGAGTCTGTTGTTCCGTGGGCATGGCCGGAAGCGTCGCAGGCATTCGCAGGGCGGGCAACGCGTTTTCGCGGCGTTGCCCGCCTTTGCGTTGCCCGCCTTTCCGTTGTCCGCCTTTCCGTTGTCCGCCCTCGCGTTGACAGGAACGAGCGGATCGGGTTCTGATGCTCTCCGTGCAGCGTGACGCCGGCCAAAGAGATCTGGGCCGGCCGGTGGTCAAGCCAGCACCTTCTTCCAGGGATGACGCCATGAGTCCATTCATCGCCCCCTGCCTCTGAGCATCTGCAGCCTCGGGCACCTCTGCCCCCGGCCGCCTGCCGCCTCTGCGCGCCCAGCGGCCGACACTCAGCAACACACCGGGCCTTCGCCTGCCCGCATTCCTTCCGGGAGACCCAGAACCTCCATGCCCCAGACGTTCCAGCAGTCCGTCATCACCGAATTCCGTGCCAACGCGGGAAAGGTCGGCGGCCCCTTCGAGGACACCGACCTCCTCCTGCTCACCACCACCGGCGCCCGCTCCGGCAAGCCGCACACCACACCGCTCGGCCATGTCCGCGACGGGCACCGGCTTCTCGTCGTCGCCTCCAACCTCGGCGCACCGCTCCACCCCGACTGGTACCGCAACCTCCTCGCCCACCCCACCGTGCGGGTCGAGCTGGGCGGCGAGGAGTTCGAATCCCTCGCCGTGCCAGCCGAAGGGGCCCTGCGCGACGAGCTGTTCGCCCGGGTCGTCGCCGAGGCGCCGGGGTATGCGGAGTATCAGGGCGCCACCGACCGGGTGCTGCCGGTCGTGGTGCTGGAGCTCCCCGACCCCGACACGGCGGCTCCCCCGATCGCCTCGCTCGCCGACAAGCTGGTGGACGTGCACACCTGGCTGCGCGGCCAACTGCGCCACGTGTACGACGAGACCGAGGCGCACTTCGCCGCACGGGCCGGGCACGGGGGCGACAACGAGCCGCCCGCCCCCGGTCTCGGGCTGCAGATCCGGCAGCGCTGTCTGGCGTTCTGCCAGGCGCTGGAGTTCCACCACACGGCCGAGGACGGGCACATGTTCCCCGCGATGGAGGGCTACCACCCCCACCTGCGGGACGTCTTCGACCGGCTGCGGGAGGAGCACCGCTCCATCGGGGCCGTGCAGTCGGCGCTCGCGGACCTGCTGGCCGATGTGGCCATCGCGGAACCGGACCGCTTCCGTGCCGAACTGGCCCGGATGACCGAGGAGCTGACCGCCCACCTCGACTACGAGGAGGAGCACATCCTGCCGCTGCTGGCCGAGGTGTCCTGGCCCCCGGCCGCAGCCTGAGGACGAACCGCCCAGAGGGGGTTGAGCGACTGCTCAACCCCCTCTGGTAGCGTCCTGAAACGCGGAGGGACTTGAGCACTCGCTCAAACACGCGTGATGACGGGGCGAGGCATGGGGCTGTACATAGAGGCGTTGATCCGAACCGATCCGGAGCGCCTGTGGGACCGGACCCAGGAACCCGCCCAGCACCAGCGGTGGGATCTGCGTTTCACCGAGATCAGCCCCCTGCCCGTTCCGGCGGGCTCCGCCCAGCGGTTCCGGTACGCGACCCGGGTGCTGCCCTTCCTGACCGTGGCGGGGACCGGGACGAGCGCGGGCGAGCGGGAGCGCGCGGACGGAGAGCGGGTCTCCGCCCTGCGGTTCGCCTCGCCGCAGCGGCTGTCGCTGCTGGCCGAGGGCAGCGGCTACTGGCGTTACGTCCCCACCGCCGACGGCATCCGTTTTCTGACGGGGTACGACTACCGGACCCGCTGGGGCAGCTTCGGCGCGGTCGCGGACCGGCTGGTGTTCCGGCCGCTGATGGGCTGGGCGACCGCCTGGTCCTTCGACCGGCTGCGGCTGTGGTGCGAGCGCGACATCAGCCCGGCCCGGTCGCTGGCGCACGCCCTGGCGGAGGTGCTGGTGCGGCTGCTTCTCGTGGCGGCTGCCCTCTCCTTCGGCCCTGCGGCCGTGCTGCCCGCCGCCCTCGCCGCGCTGCTGGTCCCGCCGTCGCCGCTCACGCCCGCCGCCCGGCGCTGCCTGCGCAGACCGCCCGGCCGACCGGCCGTCGACCCGTCCCTCCTCGCCCGTCTGGAGCGCCCGTGACCTCGATATTCGCCCGTGCGATGGGAGACGGTTTCGCCCGGCTCCACCCCCAGTTGCAGCGCCGCTTCTCCGTCGGGCTGGGGGGCGGAGAGGCGTGCGTGGGGCGCGGTTCGATGGACCGGATCTGGCACGGCCGGGCGTTCGTGAAGCCGTTCCTCGCGCTCGGCGCCACGCGCAACATCCTGGTGCCGAGGACCGGGCGCGACGTCCCGTTCACCATCGAGAACATCCCGTACACCGACGCCTTCGGCCGGGAGACCGTGACCTTCGTCCGGACCTTCGCCCTGCCGGGCGGGCCGCGCCGTTTCGACGCCACGATGGTGCACAGCCCGGAGCGGTCCTGCGTGCTGGACTACCTCGGGACGCACCAGCACCTGGCCACCGACCTGCGGCTGAGTGCGGAGCCCGACGGCTCGCTGCTGATCCGCTCCGGCGAGCACCGTTTCCGCGAGGGGCCCTTCGACCTGCGGGTCCCGGAGCTGATCGGGGGCGAGGCCGAGGTCCGCGAGTCCTTCGACGACGCCACGGGCCGCTTCCGTATCCGGGTCGCGGTGACGAACCGCCGCTTCGGCCCGCTGTTCGGGTACGAGGGCACGTTCCGCGCCCGCTATGTCGACGCGCTGCGCCACGGCGTACGCGCCGGTCTGCGCCCGGTCCGCGAAGAGGCGCGGGCGTGACGGGGGCGGGCACCCGGACGAAGCTCATGGAGGGCGCGCTGCGCACGCTCGCCGAGCACGGCATCGCCAAGACCTCGGCCCGTTCGGTGGCGGCCTCGGCCGGGGTCAACCAGGCGCTCGTCTTCTACCACTTCGGTTCGGTCGACGAACTGCTGGCGGCGGCCTGCCGGTACGGCGCCGAGCAGCGGGTGGCCCGCCACCGCGACCGGCTCGCCGCCGTCACCACCCTCGCCGAGCTCCTGCGCTGCGGGCGCGAGCTGCACGAGGAGGAGCGGGCCGGGGGCCATGTCGCCTTCCTGGCGCAGGTGCTCGCGGGCGCCCAGACCCAGCCCCGGCTGGCGCCCGCGACCGCGGCCGGGCTCGACCTGTGGACCGCCGAGATCGAGAAGGTCCTCGTCCGGATCCT
Organism: Streptomyces globisporus; assembly: GCA_014649555.1. GTDB lineage: Bacteria > Actinomycetota > Actinomycetes > Streptomycetales > Streptomycetaceae > Streptomyces > Streptomyces globisporus. Next base: position 518,552 of record BMTG01000003.1, read on the forward strand.
GGCGGACTCGCCGCTGGGTGAGTTCACCGATCCGGCGGGCCTGGCGCGCGCCGTGACCGGGGCGTTCGTGGGCCTGGAGATGTACGAGGGCGTCGACCCGGAGGGCGCGGAGCGGGCCTTCGAGGCGCTGGAGCAGCTGGCCGCGCTGGCCGGGGTGCTGGACGAGCTGGGGCCGGTGGCCCGGCGCGCGGTACGTCACCGGCTGCGACGTACGGAGAAGGTGCAGGGCGGGGCGTAACGGGACATAGGCGGGGCGGCCCGGAACGACCTGGGCCGCCCGAGCAACCCTCCGCATCCACCTGCCGTCTTGATCGACGACAGGACGGTTCGCCGCGCAGGACGAGCGGCGCCCCACCCCCACATGATCCGGGCCTGCACGGCCGGCCGACTATACCCCCCAGGTATACGCAGAGGGTATAGTCGTCCGGTTCCGGGCCCGGCACCGCGCGGAAGGCACCCATGCAGACCAAGGCACTGGCGCCCGAGTACCAGGGAGCTCTCACCAAGATGTCGGTGAACGCCTCCCTCACCGACGTACTGGCCGAGGGAATACGCCACTTGAGGCAGGCCGAGCTCTCCGGATCGCAGGAGGAGGTGGCGCGCTCCGGCCTCGCCGTGGCCGAGGCGCACCGCAGGCTCGGACAGGTGACGGAGGCCGACCGGGCCTGGAAGGCCAGCTACCGGGCGGCGCGGGCGGCCGGGAACACCGGGGCGATGGCCTGGGCGCTGTGGAGCGGTGGCACGCTGGCGCGTCAACGCGGCTCGCTGCGCCTCGCGTTCCGGCTGCTCGGCCTCGCCGCCGAGGCGGGGAAACGGGGCGGCGACGTGGTCGCCCGCGGCTACTCACTGGCCGGACTCGCCGAGACCGGCCGGATCCAGGGCGACTACGCGACCGTCGCGACACTGCACGAACAGCTGCTGGCCGAGGCCCGCGCCCGGGGTGAGGCCCGGCACACCGTATGGGCGCTGGAGGGCATCGCGCAGATCCACCGCAACACCGGTTCGCTCGGCACCGCCTTGGAGATGTTCGAGGAGGCGGCGGTCCTGGCGGGCGACGCGGACGACCGGCGGGGCCGGGCCTGGGCACTGCGCGGCATCGCCGACATCGTTTCCCTCCGGGACGGGGCGACCGGGCGGGCGCTCGATCTGCTCACCGAGGCCGAGGTCACCTGCCGCGAGATGAACCTCTCCAGCGCCCTGGCGTACAACCACAAGATGCGGGCCAACGTGCTGTTCCGCGCCGGGCGGTACGAGGAGGCGCGCGCGGTGTACGAGCAGGCGCTCGGCGAGTTTCGCGCGATGGACGAGCCCCGGGGCGAGGCACTGGCCTCGCTCGGCCTGGTCAAGGCCCGGGCCAGGCTCGGCCGGGACCGCGACGCCACCGCCGCCGACCTGGACGAACTGCGGGGCAGGCTCGACCGGATCGGGCTGCTGAACGCCCGGGAGATGGTCGAGAAGGCGTACGCCCAACTCGGCGTGGAACCCGCGCCGGCAGGCGCCGGGGACGGCCGCCGATGACGCTCTCCACGACCCGCAGGGCGAGCGGGCCGCAGATACTGGACCGGTGCCGCGAGCTGGTGCGCCCGGCCCTGGTGGAGTCGGTGGGCCGGCTGCACCCCTGGCACGCGGAGACGGCGGCCTTCTCGCTCGGCTGGCGCGGGACCGGCGGCGAGCCGCTGCCCGGATCGCAGGGCAAGGGGGTCCGCCAGGCGCTCGCGGTGCTCGGCGCGGAGGCCGCGGGAGGCAGCGGGGAGGACGCGGTGCTCGGCGCGGTCGCCGTCGAGCTGATCCACACCTTCTCGCTGATCCACGACGACATCATGGACGGCGACGAGACCCGTCGCCGCCGGCCGACGCTGTGGAAGGCGTACGGCACCGGCCCTGCCGTCCTCGCGGGGGACGCCCTGTTCGCGCTGGCCGTGTCCACACTGGCGGAGGCCCCGGGGCCGGGCGGTCCCGCGGCGGTGCGGCAACTGGCGGGCGCGCTGGGCGATCTGGTGCACGGTCAGGCGCAGGACCTGCTCTTCGAGTCCCGGCCGTGGTCCGGTCCCGGGGCGGTCCTGCCGCACGAGTACCGGGCGATGGCCACCCACAAGACGGGGTCCCTGCTCGGCTGCGCGGCCGCCCTGGGCGCGGTGCTGGCAGGTGCTCCGGCGTCCACCGCCGAGGCGCTGGACCTGGCGGGGCGGCATGTGGGGGTGGCGTTCCAGGCGGTGGACGACCTGCTCGGAATCTGGGGCGATCCGCAGGTGACGGGGAAGCCCGTGCACAGCGATCTGCGGCGGCTCAAGAAGACGTACCCGGTGCTCGCGGCGCTGTCCGCCGACCACCCGGCGGCCGGGCGTCTCGACGCGCTGCTCACCTCCGCCGGGCCGCTCGACGACGCGGCGGCGCGGCGCGCTGCGGAGCTGATCGCCGAGGCCGGCGGGCGAGAGGCCGCGATCGCCGAGGCGCACGAGCACCTGGCCGCGGCCCGCGCCTGTCTGGACCGGGCGCCGCTCGCCGAGGGTGCCCGGGAAGACCTGCTCACGCTGATCCCGTATCTCGTGGACCGCACCGGCTGAGGCCCGTGCCTCATTGACATCACCGGCAGACCCGCTGCCTGGAGCGCCCCGGACACCGTCCGGGGCGCTCCAGGCATGTCGGCGACGGCACCGATGGATGGTGCCGCCATCCGGTGCGGCGTTCGGCGGTGTGGACTTTCCCGGAAAAGGATGACGGTATAACCGGCGGACATCGCACGGAACTCCGGCCCATTCCCCGCGCCGGACCCCCGACAGCCCTTTCGCCACCGGCCCGCGAAGGGCACCCCGGCCTGCGCCGGTCTGCAGCGCAACCACCCGGACGGCCTACCCGGACGCGCAATCCCCATGTGGTCGTATGAGCGAGTCACACGCACCATTTCGCCACATATCTGCCAAAGTGCACCTCGGCTTTACTCACCGTATTGAGCGAAGAGAGCCGTGCGTGCTGCACATGCGTCGTACTCCAGAAAGACAATTGACGGTCCTTCATGTGGTTCAGCCCGTGGACGGCGGAGTGGCCCGGGTCGTCACCGATCTCGTCAGGGCCCAGGCCGGTGCCGGACTGCGTCCCGTGGTGGCCTGTCCCCCCGGGAGCCCGCTGGCCCTCGGGGCGGCGGCAGCGGGTGCCGAGGTCCACGGCTGGGCCGCGACCCGTTCCCCCGGGCCGGGGCTGGCCGGTGAAATCGCGGCCGCGCGCCGGATCGTCCGCGCGAGCCGCCCGCACGTGGTGCACGCCCACAGCGCCAAGGCGGGCCTCGCGGGCCGGATCGCGGTGCGCGGCCGGGTCCCCACGGTGTTCCAGCCGCACGCCTGGTCGTTCGAGGCCGTCGGCGGACGCACCGCGGAACTCGCGCTCGGCTGGGAGCGGTTCGGCGCGCGCTGGGCCGATCACATCCTGTGCGTCAGCGAGTCGGAGCGCCGCACCGGGCAGGAGGCGGGCATCACCGCCCGCTGGTCGGTGATCCACAACGGCATCGACCTCGACCGTTTCCGCCCCGGCGACCGCACGGTCCGGGCGGAGGCCCGCGCTTCCCTGCCCTTACTGGAGGGGGCCGCCGCGGACGCCCCGCTGGTCGTCTGCGTCGGCCGCCTGACCCGGCAGAAGGGCCAGGACGTCCTGCTCCGGGCCTGGCGCCGGATGGCGGTGCCGGGGGCACGGCTGGTCCTGGTGGGCGACGGGCCCGACCGGGAGGGTCTTGAGGCGTCGGCCCCGCCGGGCGTGCTGTTCACCGGGGCCTGCGAGGACGTGCGGCCGTGGATCCACGCGGCGGACGTCCTCGCCCTGCCCTCCCGCTGGGAAGGCATGGCCCTGGCCCCGCTGGAGGCGATGGCCTGCGGACGCGCCGTCGTCCTCACCGATGTGAACGGCGCACGCGAGAGCCTGCCGCCCGGCCACGAGGACCACTGTCTCGTACCACCGGAGGATCCCGCGGCCCTGGCCGCCGCCCTGACCGCCCTGCTCACCGACCCGGATCTGCGCGAGGCGTTGTCCCGCCGGGCCCTGCGCCACACCCGGGCGGCCTTCGACGTCCGACGGACCGCGGGGGCGGTTGCCGGTCTCTACCAGGAACTTGTCTCCATGTCCGGCCCCACGACGAGGAAGCGCACCGAGCGATGACGATGGAGAGTGCACCGGTTCCCGGAGCCGGCCAGGCAACAGCCGTGCAGGCTCACACGGTTCATCCGCCGCGAAGAAGCGGCGGTGGTGCGCAGGCGCGGCCGGGTGAGCGCCGGGCCGTCCGGTACGGCCGTCCCGTCCCGCTCCTGTGCGTGGACGCCCTGGCCCCGGCCGTGACGTTCGCCCTGGTGGTCCCGGTCGCGTGGCCCTGGCTGCTGATGGCCGTCCAGGCGGTGGCGCAGGTCGTGCTGTTCGCCCGGCGCGGCCTGTACCGGATGCGGTTGTCCCCCTCGGTCCTCTCCGACCTGCCCGCGCTCCTCGGTCTCACCCTCCTCCAGTGGTACGTGACGATGGAGGTGCTGGACGCCTGGGCCCCGCAGCAGGGGTTCGGCTGGGCGGTGCTGGCGTACGGGGCCGGTACGCAGACCGCGCTGACCTGTGCCGGGCGCGCGGCGGTCCACCGGGCGCGGCGGCGGGCCGCCGTGCGCCGCCCGCAGTCCACGCTGGTCGTGGGCCAGGGGCCGTCGGCCCGTCAGGTGACGGCCGCGCTGTACGACCACCCGGCGTACGGGCTGCGGCCGGTCGGTCTGGTCGCCGCCCCGGCGGACGGGGACGAGCAGCAGGTGACGGGTTCCGACGCCGTGCCGCTGCCGGTCCTGACCTCGCCCCAGGAGGTGGGGCGGGCCGTGGTGCAGAACAGTGTGCGGCACGCGGTGTTCACGGCCCCGCCCGAGGCCACCCCGGACGGCGCCGCTCTCTTCACCCTCCTCACCGGGCACGGCTGCCGGGTGTGGCTGATCACCAGGCCCGGCGCCGTCGCGGGGACCCCGGCGGGCGGCCGGCCCGACCATCTGTGGGGGTTCATCGCCCAGCCGCTGCGCGACGGGACCGACCGTCCCCTCAGCCACGGGGTGAAGCGGGCGATGGACGCCGTCCTGGCCGCGGTCGGGCTGGTGCTGGCGGCCCCGGTGATGGCGGTCTGCGCCCTGGCCGTGCGGCTCTCCGACGGGCCGGGCGTGATCTTCCGGCAGGAGCGCGTCGGCCGGCACGGACGCCCCTTCGTCCTGCTGAAGTTCCGTACGCTGCGGCCCGCCGACGTCCAGGAGTCGGCCACCCGCTGGAACGTCGCGTCCGACGGGCGGCTGAGCCGGGTCGGCCGCATGCTGCGCCGGACGTCTCTCGACGAGCTGCCGCAGCTGTGGAACGTCCTGCGCGGCGACATGAGCATGGTCGGCCCCCGCCCCGAACGCCCCTTCTTCGTGGCGCAGTTCAGCCGCGCCCACCCCGGCTACCAGGCCCGCCACCGGATGCCCGTGGGCATCACGGGTCTGGCCCAGGTGAACGGGTTGCGCGGTGACACCTCGATCGAGGAGCGGGCCCGTTTCGACAACCACTACATCGAGACCTGGTCGCTGTGGCAGGACGCGTGCGTGCTGGCGCGGACTGCGGGTTCCCTGTTCAGGCTCGGAGGCAGCTGATCATGACCGCTGTCCTGACCCCGCCCGTGCCGTCACCGGCGGCCGAGCCGCGCGCCGCCGCCCGCTCCCCCTGGGCCGCCTGGCGCAGTCGTTGGCCGCTGCTGCCGCTCGTCGCGACCGTCCTGCTGCCCGCCCTCCCCTACGGGACGTCCGGCGGGGGCGGCCCGGCCGATGTGGCCTCGGGGATCGCGGTGCTGGTGTGCGTGGGGCGGCTGCTGTATCTGCGGCAGCGGCCGCTGAGCGCCACCGCCGCACTGGTCCTGGGCCTGCCCGCGGTGGGCTTCGCCGTGGCCACGGTCACGGCGGCGGACCCCGCGGCCGCCCTGCCCGGGCTCGTGCGCTACCTCCAGGTCTTCGTCCTGGTGCCGGCCGCGGTGTTCCTGCTGCTCAGGGACGCGTACGGATTCCGGATCGTCGCCGGTTCGCTGGTCCTCCTCGCGGTCGTCCAGGGCGTCACGGGCGTCCATCAGTACGTCACCGGGACCGGCGCCTCGTACATGGGCGAGGACGTCCGGGCGGTCGGCACCTTCGGGCCCAGCGACGTCATGGGAATGGCCACCGTCGTCGCCTACGGGCTGCTCGCCGCTGCGGCCTGCGCCCTGCGCACGCCCCGGAGCGCTCCGGCCTGGCTGCGGCCGTGCGCCGCCGTCCTCGCCGTCGTCCTGATCGTGCCGCTGACGCTCTCGTTCAGCCGGGGCGTGTGGATCGCCACGGCCGCCGCGGTGCTCGTCTCCCTGGCGCTGAGCGGTCGGCGGCAGGCGGTCACCTCGCTGGCCGTGCTGGGCGCGGCGGGCGTGGTGCTGGTCGGCGGGTTCGGCATCGGCTCCGAGATGATCGCGGACCGGGCCGCCAGCGTGACCCGGGTGACCAGCACCCCTGACCAGTCCGTCAGCGACCGGTACGCGATGTGGAGCGCGGCGGGGGCGATGTGGCGTGAGCAGCCGGCCGCCGGGGTCGGTCTCAAGGGCTTCCCCGACCACCGCGACGGCCACGCCTCGATCGGGCTCTCCTCGGGCAGCGACACCGCCGGGGCGGGCCAGGAGTTCCGCCGGCAGGCCCTCCTCTCCCCGCACAACATGTATCTCCTCGTCCTCGGCGAGCAGGGCCTCATCGGCCTGACCGCGCTGGTCGGGAGCTGGGCGGCGATCCTGGTCGGCGCGATCCGCCGGCTGTGGCTCGCCCGCTCGCGCGCGAACGCGGCCCTGGACTGCGGCCTGGTGGCGGTCGCCCTGATGACCTGGCAGAGCGTCAACTTCCTGTACGCGGACATCGGCGGGCCCACCACGGTGCTCGGCGGTGTCGTGCTGGGGCTGGCCGCCTGGTGGGCGCTGGCCGAGCCGAACCGGGTGAGCGCCGCATGAGCGAGTCCGGTACGGGCACGGAGGCCGAGGCGCGTCCGGCGGAGGCGGCGGGCCCTTCGCTGCTCCCCGCCCCGGGGTCAGGACCTGAAGGGCCCCGGTCCCCCGGCGGCACACCCGAGACGGCGAGCGGCGAGGCGCCCCGGCTCGGGGCCTTCCTCGCCCGGGCAGCGGCGGGCACGGCGGTGCTGACCGTGCTGGCGGCCGTCCTCGGCCTGGTGCGGGACCAGGCCATCGCCCGCTACTTCGGGGCGAGCGACGCTAGCGACGCGTTCCTGATCGCCTGGACCGTGCCCGAGATGGCGGCGACACTGCTGATCGAGGACGGGATGGCGCTCCTCCTCGTCCCGGCGTTCAGCCTCGCCCTCACCCGTCGCGCCTCCGGCGATGCGGAGGAGGGCGGCGACCCCGTCAGGGAACTGGTGGCGGCCACGCTCCCCCGGCTGTTCCTGCTGCTCTCCGGCGGCGCGGCGCTGCTCGTCGTGGGCGCGCCGTGGGTGGTGGGCGTGCTCGCGCCGGGGCTCGCCGATCCCCGTCTCGCGGTGGACTGCACCCGGCTGACCGCGGTCACCGTCCTCACCTTCGGGATCACCGGCTACTTCAGCGCGGCGCTGCGCGCGCACGGCAGCTTCCTGCCGCCCGCCGGGGTCTATGTCGCGTACAACCTCGGCATCATCGGGATGACGCTGGCCCTGCACGCGGTCTGGGGGGTGCGGGCGGCCGCGGCGGGGGTCGCGGTGGGCAGTGCGCTGATGATCCTGACCCAACTGCCCGTCTTCCTGCGGCTGGTGCCGCTCGCCCGGCCCCGGCTGCCCCGGTTCGGGCGGCTGCGGCGGCGGGCGGCGCGGAGTGCTCCGCTGCTGGGGTTCGCGGTGCTGGCCCCGGTGGTCGTGTTCGTGGTGAGCCGTCAGTCCCAGGTGCTGGTGGAGCGGTTCCTGGCCTCCACCCTGCCCGCCGGGGCGATCTCGCATCTGAACTACGCGCAGAAGGTCGCGCAGATGCCGATGGTGCTGTCGCTGATGATCTGCACGGTGACCTTCCCGGTCGTCGCACAGGCCATGGCCGCCGGGGAGCACGAGAAGGCGCGGCGGCGGGTCGAACGGGACCTCGGTCTGGCCGGGATGGTGGTCCTGCTCGGCACGGCCGTCGTCCTCGGTTACGCGCCCCAGATCGTCGAAGTGCTCTTCGAGCGCGGCGCGTTCGACTCCGTCGACACCGCGTCCACCGCCCAGGTCATGCGGGTCTACGCCCTGGGGCTGCTCGGGCACTGTCTGGTCGGCGCGCTGAGCCGGCCGTTCTTCTCGTCCGGGCGGCCCACCTGGTTCCCGGCGTTCGCGATGGGAACGGGGCTGCTGGTCACCATGGGGGCCGGGTACGCGCTGACGTACCGCTTCGGCGTGGACGGCATCGCGACCGCCAACGCGATCGGGATCAGCGCCACGGCCCTGCTGCTCCTGATGGGCCTCGGCACCCGGGTGGTGCCGATCAGGGCCCGGGACGTGGCGCTCTCGCTGAGCCGGCTCGCCGGGGCGTCGCTGGCGGCGGGCGCGGCGGGCTGGGCGTGCGCCCCGCTCGTCCCCGAGCCGGTGCTGAGCCTGGCCGCCGGGTGTCTCCTCGTCCCCGCCGTGTTCTTCCTGACCGGCCTCGCCCTGCGCTCCCCCGAGGTCCTTTCCCTGCTGGCACTCACCCGACGGAGGTTCCTTGATGGCCGCTGAATCCTCGGCACATCGCGCCGACGCTCGCTCGTCCCGGCTCCGCCCGCACACCCGCCGTCAGCCGTGGATCCTCACGTACCACTCGGTGACGGACCCCAGCGACGATCCTTACGGCATCACGGTCTCCCCCGAGCGGCTCGACGAGCAGCTGTCCTGGCTGCGCAGCCGGCGGCTGACGGGGGTGGGCGTGTCGGAGCTGCTGCGCACGGGTGCGTCGGAGCGGCGCGGCCTGGTCGGCCTGACCTTCGACGACGGGTACGCGGACTTCCTCGACGAGGCACTGCCGGTGCTGCGCAAGCACGGTTTCCGGGCGACGGTGTACGTCCTGCCGGGACGGCCCGGTGGGGTCAACGAGTGGGACCCGCTGGGCCCGCGCAAGCCACTGCTCACCCACGAGGGCGTCCGGAGGGTCGCTGCCGCGGGCATGGAGGTCGGCTCGCACGGCCTGTACCACCGGGACCTGACCGGGCTGTCGGACGAGGAGCTGCGCCGGGAGACCCGCGACAGCCGGGAGCTGATCGGCGACCTCACGGGCTCGCTCCCGGAGGGCTTCTGCTATCCGTACGGCATCCTCGACCGCCGGGTGACGCAGGCGGCGCGCTCGGCGGGTTACGGCCACGCGTGTGCGCTGACCCCCGGTCCGCTGCTCAGCCGGTTCGCCCTGCCCCGGACCCACATCAGCCAGGCGGACCGGGGCGTGCGGCTGTGGGCGAAGGATCTACGGCACGGGCTGCGGCAGGTGGGGGTGCCCGGTGCGGGCCCCCGGGCCGCGGCGCCGGTGCGGGCGGGCGGCACCCGGTGAGGGCGCTGCACGTCATCACCGGGCTCGGGGTCGGCGGCGCCGAGCGGCAGTTGCGGCTGCTGCTGCGCCATCTGCCGGTGGAGTGCGACGTGGTGACGCTCACCAACCCGGGGGCGGTGGCCGAGGAGCTGCGGTCCGACGGGATCCGGGTGACGCATCTCGGGATGCGCGGCAACCGGGACCTGTCGGCCGTCGGACGGCTCGCCCGGCTGATCCGGGACGGCCGCTACGACCTGGTCCACACGCATCTCTACCGGGCCTGTGTGTACGGCAGGATCGCGGCGCGCCTCGCGGGGACGCGGGCCACCGTGGCGACCGAACACTCCCTGGGGCGGGCCGAGATCGAGGGCCGCCCCCTCACCCGGTCCATCCGTGCCCTCTACCTCTCCACCGAACGGCTCGGCGCGGCGACCGTCGCCGTCTCCTCCACCGTGGCCGGGCGGCTGCGGGACTGGGGGGTGCCCGCCGACCGGATCAGGCTGGTGCCCAACGGCATCGACGCGGACCGGTTCCGCTTCGACGCGCGGCGGCGGGCGGAGGTCCGGGGCGCGCTGCAGATCCCCGAGGACGCGTTCGTGGTCGGCGGGGTCGGCCGGCTCGTGCCGGGCAAGCGGTTCGACGTGCTGATCCGCGCGGTCGCCGCCCTCCCGGAGGCCCGGTTGCTGCTGGCCGGCGACGGGCCCGAGGCCGGGGCGCTGCGGGCGCTGGCGCTGCGCCTCGGGGCGGTGGACCGGATCCGGTTCCTCGGGGAGTGCGACGAGGACGGGGAGGGGCCGGTGCCTGGTGTTCCGGCGCTGCTGAGCGCCCTGGACGTCTTCGTGTCCACGTCCCGCGAGGAGTCCTTCGGGCTGGCCGCCGTGGAGGCGCTCGCCGCCGGACTCCCCGTGCTCCACGACGCCTGCCCCGCCATCGACGACCTGCCCGCCGCCCACGCCCCGGAGGCGACCCGGATCGCCGGGAGCCCCGAGGAGCTGACGGCCCGGCTGCGGCAGCGGATACAGGCAGGACCGGACCGCCGGCCGCCGCCCCGGGCCGTCGGCCACTACGACATCCGGCGCAGCAGCGAGCGCCTGATGGACGTGTACGCGTACGCCCTCGACACCGCCCCACCGAACCGGAGAGCCCTCTCATGACCGACTCACCCGAGCAGCAGCGACACGTCGTCGTCCGGCGGCTGCGCACCGCCCTCACCCGGCTGCCGCACTGGTGGCCCCTGCCCGTCAGCGTGCTGATCGGCACCGCGTCCGGGCTCTCGTACGGGGCGTTCGCCACCCCGCAGTACGAGGCCACCAGCTATGCGATGGCGGTCGCGGAGGGGGAGACGGACCCCACGGCGGCGCTGGGGTACGCCCAGTCGTACGGGCGGCTGACGACGAGCGACGCGACCCTCTCTTACGCGCAGGGCGCGGCGGGCGAGCCGGTGCGCGAACTGCGCTCCCACGTGACGTCGGAGACCTCCCCCGACTCGCCGATGATCTCCGTGACGGGCACCTCGTCGGACCGTCACAAGGCGGCCGACATCGCCAACGCGGTCATCGAGGCCGTCATCGTGAGCAGCGGTCATGTCTCCAAGGACACCGGGGTCAAGCTGATCAAGTTCACCCACGCGATGACGCCGGACCAGCCGGTGTCGCCGTCGGTGCCGCTGGGCGCCGCCGTGGGGGCGGCGGCGGGCGGTCTGCTGGGCGGTCTCGTGCTGCTGGTGCGGCCCCGCCGGGAGGGCTGGAGCGTCTCGGCCCAGGTGCCCGGTCCGGCGGCCGGGGACACCGGTGCCGCCCAGGAAGAGCGGGAGCTCGTCCGATGACGGCGTACCGGGCGGGAGGCCTGTCCGTCACGCTGTGCCGGGACTTCCGGGAGTTCGGGGCGCTCGCCGACGAGTGGGACGCGCTGCACCGCCGGTGCGCCACCCCCACCCCGTTCCAGAGCCACGCCTGGCTGCACTCGTGGTGGATCTCCTACGGCCAGGAGGGCCGGCTGCGGGTGCTGCTGGTCCGCCGGGCGGGGCGGCTGATCGGGGCTGCGCCGCTGATGCTGGTGCACCGTCCGATGCCGCTGCTCGTCCCGATGGGCGGGGCCGTCTCCGACTTCTTCGACATCCTCCTGGACCAGGAGGAGGCCGGGTACGCGGTGGGGGCGCTGGGCCGCGGTCTGGACCGGGCGGCCCGGCACACCGTGGTGGACCTGCGGGAGGTCCGTCCCGACGCGTCGGCTCAGTTGCTGTTCGGGCGGTGGCCGGGGGCCCGGAGCCGGCTCACGGACTCGACGTGCATGGAGTTGCCGGCCGAGCCGCTGGACGACCGCGTGGCGCGGCTGACGGGCTCGCGGGGCCAGCGGCTGCGCTCGAAACTGCGCAAGGTCGACGCCCTGGGCATCGAGGTGCACCGGATTCCGCAGGACGGGGTGCCGGCCGCGATCGGCACGCTGCTGCGGCTGCACGAGCGGCAGTGGGAGGGCCGGACGGTCAACCCCGAGCATCTGCGGGCACGGTTCTCGGACCATCTGATCAGGTCGGTGGGGCGGATGGTGGGGGACGGCACGGCGGCCATGACCGAGTTCCGGCTGAACGGCGAGGTGGTGGCGTCCAACCTGTCGTTGCAGTCCGGGCGGTTGACGGGCGGCTATCTGTACGGTGCGGACCCGGCGCTGCGCGAGAAGAAGGTCGATGTGTCGACGATGCTGCTGCGCGAGGTCGCCCAGCAGGCCTCGGACGGCGGGCGCGCGGTGCTGAGTCTGCTGCGCGGCGCGGAGAGTTACAAGAACCACTGGGGACCGGTGCCGGTGGTCAATCAGCGACTGCTGCTGGCCCGGCCGGGCCTGGAGCCGCTGCTGCGGCTGCGCGAGTCGCAGGTGGCGGTGCGGGAGCGGGCGGTGGAGACCGTGAAGGCCCGGTTCCCGGCGGCGCGGGACTGGCACGAGCGGCTGTCGGGGCTGCCGGTGATCGGACGCTGACGCGCGGGGCGTACGCCGGACGGCGGCGTCGGAGATATCACCTATGAGGAGATCCGTTACCGTCCGGCGTCTTTCGCGTTGTCAGGGGGTGCGGTCCTCGTGTCCGCAGCACAACCCCCTTCTTTACAAGGAGTTCTCCATGTCTCGTATGACGAAGGTCGCCGCTGTCATGGCCGGCACCGGCGCCCTGATCGCCGGCGGCGCCGGCATGGCGTCCGCGGACGCCGGTGCGCAGGGCCTCGCCGCCGGTTCCCCCGGCGTCGGTTCGGGCAACGCCGTCCAGGTTCCCGTGCACGTCCCGGTGAACGTCTGCGGCAACACGATCAACGTGATCGGCCTGCTGAACCCGACCTTCGGGAACACCTGCGCCAACGTCGACGGCGGCCACGACAACGGCGGCGACTACGGCTACGGCCGCTGATCTGCCGTAGTTCCGGAACGGCCGGTCCCCTCCGTGCGGAGGGGACCGGCCGTTCCTCCGTCCGGCCTAGGCGTAGCGGTAGATCTTGCTGTGGTCGAGGAGTTTCCTCGGGGTCACGCGCCAGGGCGGCATCGCGTCGTCGAGGCCGAAGACGTAGTCGCGGTCGGGGCCAGGTTGGGCGGGTTTACGGCCCGGCCGGTAGGCGGACTTGGGATGCGCCTTGCGCCAGCGGTCCCAGAGCAGGTCGATGAAGGAGTGGTGCAGCCAGAACACCGGGTCCTCGGGGGAGGCCGCGCCCGCCATCGGCCCGCCGACCCACTGGTGGACCCGGTTGTGCAGGCCGACCGTGCGCACGCCCCGGATGCCCCATCCCTCGACGCGGTTACGGAAGCCCTCGGTGCAGACGCTGTTCCAGGGCGCGGTGTCGTAAACGGGGTCCTTGAGGGCCCGCGCCAGGTCGTTCTTGGTGGGCAGGGAGACCGGGTCGCTGCCCGGCCTGCCGAAGTTGCGGGTGAGGTAGTGCTCGTCGGTGACGCCCCTGCCGACGCTCCAGTTGCCCGCCGCGTAGGCGAACGGGCCGGTGGTGACCCGGCGGTCGCCGGGCCTGCCGTTGCCGCCGAGGAAGTCCTCCGCCCAGAGCGAGGAGGTCGGCCTGTTGTCCTGGGTCCAGTCCCAGTAGGGGACGCTGACGCCCGCGTCGACGCGCTGGAGCGCCTTCTCGAACTCCAGCAGGTACTGGCGGTGCCAGGGGAAGAACGAGGACGTCATGTGCGCCGGGCGCGGCCGGCGTTCGGTGTCCATGACGTAGTACTCCCGGTGCATGACGACGAAGTCGTCGTAGCGGCCCGAGCGCTTCAGTTTCAGGATCGCGTCGATGAGCCGGCGCTTCTCGGTGCGCGTGAGGTCGCGCTGGTTCTTGCGGGTGTACACCGGTGCTGGTCCTCCTGGTTCACATGTGGTGCGCGGCGGGCGGTGCGAGTCGGGCGGAGCCGAGTTCGTCGACGGCGGCACGGGCCGTCTCCAGCAGCGTCGGGTACGACTCGTAGTGCCGGACGTCGCTCAGATAGGTGCCGTCCGCCCGCCTCATGACGTGCAGCGGCCTGCCGTCGATACGGATCTCGGTGACCGGTTCGGCGGCGACCGCGACCCGGTCGTCGGCCGGGGCGCCCGCGGGGACGACGGTCGCCGTCCCCCGGATCTCCCGGCCCCGGTACATCTCGGCGAACTCCTCCGCCGTGGCCCGGGATCCGGATCCCGGCCCGGGCGCCGGTGCGGGCCGGGCCGTGGCGGCCGGGTCGCGGTCGAGCAGCGGGAACAGGGCGCCGGCGGTGCCCGTGACCACGGCGGCGGTGAAGGCTCCGCGCAGGACGGTCCGGCGGGAGGGAATGCGGGTGCCGCCCGGTTTCGCGGGGGTGGGGCTCATGAGATGACGACCTGCCTCTCGTTAACTCGTCCGAGGTGCTTCTGATGGCGATGTTGACAACGAGGCGGTGGCGAAACAGTTCTCGTGCGTGTGGCGTACGGCGCACACGCGGCGGTCGCGTTCCGGCAAACGCGTGAGGGTGCGGGGCGATCGGCGGCGGCGGGCCGCGTCGCGGGGGCTCCCGGGGCCGACGGACCGGAACATGGCCTGGCGAACCGTGGAGGTGGTGGGCATGACCGTTCCGTATCAGCCGTCCGGGGACCGTGTGGAGCGCGCGGCGGACGTCGATCTGGCCGACCCGGCGTTCTGGCGGTTGCCGCGCCCCGAGCGGCTGCGGGCCTTCGCGCTGCTGCGGGAGCTGGACGCGCCGGTGCTGTTCACGCCCCGGCCCGGTACCGCGCGTACCGCCGGAAAGCCGTTCTACGCGCTGGTGCGCCATGGCGACGTGCGGACCGCGAGCCGTACGCCCGGGGTGTTCGCGAGCGCTCCCGGGGTCACCACTCCGGAGCCGGCCGGCTGGGCGAAGGCGCTGTTCGGGAACTCGATGGTCAACATGGACGGGTCCGAGCACGCGGCGCTGCGCCGGATCATCTCGCGGCGGTTCACGCCGCGGCTGCTGGCGGGCGTCGAGGAGAACGTCGGACGGCTCGCCGGCCTGCTGGTGGACGCGCTGATCGCCGAGCGGCCCCAGGACTTCGTGCCGTCGGCGGCCTCGCGGCTGCCGCTGGAGGTGATCTGCGACCTGATGGGCATCCCGCGGGCGTACCGGGCGCGGATCTCCGAGCAGATCGACCAGGCGTCGGAGCATGTCGGCGTCGAGCGGCGTGGCCGGGCCCGGATCCGGATCCCGGGGCGGGGGCTGGCGTCCCTGGCCCGGATGCAGTGGGTCATGGGGCGGCTCGCCGCGGAGCGCCGCCGCCGTCCCGGGGACGACCTCGTCTCGGCGCTCGTGTGTGCGGACATCGACGGCGAGGCGCTGTCGGGGCGGCAGTTGGGGGCCTTCTTCTCGCTGCTGCTGGTGGCCGGGGTGGAGACCACGCGCAACGCCATCGCGCACGGGCTGTTCCTGCTCGACCGGAATCCGGAGCAGCGGGAACTGCTGCGGTCCGACTTCGACCGGTACATCGGCGGGGCGGTCGACGAGATCGTGCGGCATTCGACTCCGATCATCCAGTTCCGCAGGACGGTCACCGAAGAATGCGCACTGGGCGGTCGGACATTCCTCCCGGGCGATAAAGTCGCACTCATCTACGCGTCCGCCAACCGCGATGAGACGGTTTTCACCCATCCGGATCGCTTCGATATCACCCGCTCGCCCAATCCCCATCTGGGATACGGCGGCGGGGGGCCGCACCACTGCCTGGGCGCGCACCTGGCCCGTCTCGAAATGACGGCCCTGTTCCGGGAACTGATCGACCGACGTCCCGTCATGCGGGATCTGGGCGACCCGGGGCTCGTCGATTCGAATTTCGACAACCGCGTCGACTCGCTGCCTTTCACGTTCGGCCCCACATTCACCTGAACGGCACGCCCGCAACGCCGAATACGATAAATGGACTCCCTCCGCATGCCTCCGGGGCATGATGATGAAACGCTCTCCCCACCGGGCCGAATCGACCGGAATTCATCACAGCCAGGAGGAGCAATGCCGGCAAAGCGCCGACTCTTCGTTTCGTGTATCGCGGCGCTTGCTCTCAGCCTCCTGGCGGGTGGCGGCATCGCGGGCCAGTCGCCTCCGGGCACCGATTCCGTAGACGGCGCGGCCCCCGGCGGGCCGAGGGCGGGAAGCGGGACGGCGCACGGGGCGTATCTGGACTACGGGCCCGAAGGGGTCAGCAGGATGGCCGAGTTCTCGCGCTGGCTGGGCGGGGCGGAGCTGCGGGTGGGGCACACGTACCTGCCGGGCGATCTGTGGGTGAACATCGAGGGCTCCCCCGACTTCCTCGACACCTGGGCGGAGTGGAGACGGGCGGACCCGGACCGGATGTTCGTCCTGAACGTACCGATGCTGGAGCGCAACGAGGAGCGGGTCCCGGACGACGAGGTCCGCACCCTGCTCCGGGCGGGTGCGGCGGGCGACCACGACCAGCACTTCACCCGGCTCGCGGAGCGCCTGGTGGAGCTGGGCGTGCCGGACACCGTGATCGTGCTCGGCTGGGAGATGAACGGCACGACGTACACGCACCGGTGCGGTCCCGATCCCACGTCCTGGAAGGCTTACTGGGAGCGGATCGTCACGGCGATGCGCGCGGTGCCCGGTCAGGAGTTCCGCTTCGACTTCACCCCGAGCCGGGGGCGGGACGCGGTGCCGTGGACCGAGTGCTACCCGGGCGACGACGTCGTCGACATCATCGGGATGGACTCCTACGACCAGCCTCCCGGTGAGACCTTCGACGACCAGATCACCGACCCGTACGGGCTCCAGAAGCACGTCGACTTCGCCGCGGAGCGCGGCAAGCCCATCTCGTTCCCGGAGTGGGGGCTCTTCCGCAACGGAGACAACCCCGAGTACATGCGGCGGATGCTGGAGTGGATCGACCGGCACGAGCCCCTCTACCAGACGGTCACGGACTACTGCCCGCACGGTGTCTGGCAGTGCGGGAGCAATCCGCGGTCCTCGAAGGTGTTCCGGACAATGATGACCGAGATGGCCGCGCCCACCGAGCCCTCCCCCAGCCCGACGCCGACACCGACGCCCACCCCCACACCCACTCCGGCGGACCCGAGCCCGTCGCCGACCGTCCCGCCGTCCGTCCAGCCCTCCCCGCCCGTGTCGCCCTCGCCCACGTCGCCGGGGGCCGGTACTCCGCCCGGTCGCCGGTGGTGCGTCACTCTGCCGTCCGCCGAGTGGCTGGGTCCGTGGCTGCCGGAGCGCGAGATCTGCTTCCGCTACTGACCCCGGGCATGGAAACGGCTCCGGCCCGCCGGTCGGGGGCCGGAGCCGTCCACCCACACGGGTCCAGCGCGGGGGCAGGGGGACGAGCAACCGCTTGTCACCCCACCAACGCGGGCACGTCCCGCCGCGTCACGCCGCCGAACGAGGGACAGCTCGCGCGCCTCCCGCGCACGCCGCACCGGGCGCGGTCCGGGGTGACGCGCGACCATGGAAACCTACAGAGGGTGGTGAGGTGCAATGGCATCCGCCGATGAGGGCTTCCCGGCGGAGCCCGGCCCGCTGCCCTCCGGGGACGGGCGGGGACCGGCGCGGATGGCCGACGACGCGGCCGCGGTGATCGCCGGGGACGGCACGGTCATCGGCTGGACCCGCGGGGCCGAGGCGCTGCTCGGGTATCCGGCGGCCGAGGTGGTCGGCCGGTCCGCCGCCCGCCTGCTGACCGGCCCGCCGGACCCCCGCCGGACGGCTGCGGTGGCCGCGCGCTGCCGGACCGGGTCGGCGTGGAGCGGGCTGGTTGCGCTGCGGGGCCGCGACGGCCGGTCCCTGGACATCGATGTGCGGGCCACCGCCTCGTTCCAGATCGCCGGGCAGGAGGTCTTCCTCGTGTCCGGGCGGGAGCTCACCCCGCACTGGACGATGAGCGGGTCCGTGCTGGACGACTTCATGGCCCGGTCCCCCGTCGGGATGGCCGTGCTCGACCCCGGTCTGCGCTATCTCTGGCTCAACGACACCCTGGAGCGGTTCGGCGGCGTACCGCGCGAACAGCGTCTGGGGCGTCGGCCCGCCGACGTGCTGCCGACAGCTCTGGCGGCGCCCATCGAGCGGCTGATGCGGCAGGTCCTGTCGACGGGCGAGGCGGTCACGGACTACGAGTACCTGGGCTGGAGCTGGGCCGATCCGCACCGCCGACGGGCGTACGCGAGCTCGGTCTTCCCGCTGGCCGACGCGCAGGACCGGCGGATCGGCATCGGCTACATGGTCCGCGACGTCACCGACCGGTGGAACGCGCGGCGGCTGCTCGCGCTGGTCAACGAGGCCGGGGCGAGTATCGGCTCCACTCTGGACGTACAGTGTACGGCGCAGGAACTCGCCGACTTCGCGGTGCCCCGGTTCGCGGACTTCGTCTTCGTCGACCTGCTGGAGAACCCGTTCGGCGGTGACCGGCCCGGGTCGGCCACACCCGCCGAGGGCGAGCGGCCCGCCATGCGCCGGGCGGGCATGAGCTCGGTGCGCGAGGGCTGCCCGGAGGCGGTCGTCCGGGTCGGGGAGGCGGTGGACTTCGTGCCGCCGCCGCACGACGCGCACTTCCTGCTGGCGGGCGCCCCGGTTCTGCTGCCGTCGCTCGACCCGGACAGCCACGGGTGGACGGTGGAGCACCCGGCGCGGGCCGCCCGGATCCGGGAGTTCGGGCTGCACTCGTTGATCTCCGTACCGATGCGGGCCCGCGACACCGTGCTGGGGCTGACCACCTTCATGCGGTCGCAGAACCCGGTGCCGTTCGACGAGGACGATGTCGCGCCCGCCCGGGAACTGGTGGCGCGGGCCGCCGTGTGCGTGGACAACGCCCGCCGCTACACCCGGGAGCACACCGCGGCCCTGGTGCTCCAGCGGAGCCTGCTGCCGCAGACGCTGCGGGGCGGGACGGCGCTGGACGTGGCGTGGTCGTACCTCCCGGCGGACGCGAAGGACGGGGTCGGCGGCGACTGGTTCGACGTCATCCCGCTGTCCGGCGCCCGCGTCGGCCTGGTCATCGGCGATGTCGTCGGGCACGGCATCGGGGCCGCCGCGACCATGGGCCGGCTGCGCACCGCCGTACAGACGCTCGCCGACATGGACCTGCCCCCGGACGAACTGCTGGCGCGCCTGGACGATCTCGTCCTGCGGCTCAGCGAGGAGGAGCGTGCGGGAGGCCCGGCGGAGCGGGGCGGCTCGACGGTGGTGGGGGCGACCTGTCTGTACGCCGTCTACGATCCGACGAGCGGCTGCTGCACGATGGCGCGGGCGGGCCACCCCCCGCCGGTGGTCGTCACGCCCGACGGGGCGGTCACCTTCCCGGACCTTCCCTCCGGGCCGCCGCTCGGGCTCGGCGGGCTGCCCTTCGAGTCGCTGGAGTTGGTCCTGCCCGAAGGGAGCCTCCTCGGTCTCTACACCGACGGGCTCATCGAGGGGACCGACAGGGACGTCGAGAGCGGCATGGAACGGCTGGGCCGGGAGGTCTCCCGGGGCGGACTGCCGCTGGAGGATCTGTGTCCGGCGGTGGTCAAGGAACTGCTGCCGGTGCCGCAGCCGGACGACATCGCGCTGCTCCTCGCGCGGACGCATGTCCTGAGTCCGGAGCACCTGGTGTCGTGGGACGTCCCCGTGGACCCCGCGGCGGTCGGGGAGATCCGGGCGAAGGTCTCCCGCCAGCTGGAGGCGTGGGGGCTGGACGAGCTGTCGATGACGACGGAGCTGATCGTCAGCGAGCTGGTGACCAACGCGATCCGGTACGCCTCCGGGCCGGTACGGCTGCGGCTGCTGTTCCAGTCGGCGCTGACCTGCGAGGTGTCCGACGCCAGCAACACCTCGCCCCGGCTGCGGCACGCCAGGACGACGGACGAGGGCGGGCGCGGCCTGTTCCTCGTCGCGCAGCTCGCGCATCGGTGGGGCACGCGCTACACGCCCCAGGGGAAGATCATCTGGGCGGAGCAGCCGATTCCCTGAGCACCGCGTCCGGCGACCGCTCGTGGGCGAAGAGGCGGGTGAGTGGGCCGTCGGCCCGGATCAGCTCGTCCCAGGTGCCCTCCTCCACGATGCGCCCGCCGTCAAGGACCGCGATCCGGTCGGCCCTGCGAACGGTGGCCGGGCGGTGGGCGATGACCAGGGTCGCCCGGGTGGCGGAGCCGGCCGCGAGCGCCCGGGCCAGTTCCGCGTCACCCCGGTGGTCCAGATGGGCGGTCGTCTCGTCCAGGACGAGGACGCGCGGGCCGCTCAGCAGCGCCCGGGCCAGGGCCACCCGGGCGCGCTGGCCGCCGGAGAGGGTGGCGCCGCGCTCGCCGACCGGGGTGTCAAGACCGTCGGGCAGGGCGTCGGCGACGGTGTCGACGCCGCAGATCCGGGCCACCGCGTCGAGTTCGTCCGCCGTCGTGCCGGGGGCGCCCAGGCGGAGGTTCTCGGCGAGCGTTCCGTGGAAGAGCGGGGTCTCCTGCCCCACCACGGACACGGCGGCGCGCAGCTCGTCCTCGGCGAGGTCCCGCAGGTCGACGGGGTGAGCCGGGGCGGGGGGAACGAGTTCCAGGGTGCCTTCGACCGGGTCCCAGTAACGGGCCAGGAGGTGGGCGCAGGTCGACTTGCCGGCCCCGGACGCTCCGACGAGGGCCACGGTCTCACCCGGTTGGATGGTGAGGTCGACGCCGTCCAGCACGGCCTCTCCCCCGTAGCCGAACCGTACGCCGCGCAGCCGCAGGCCGAGCGGGCCGGGCGGTACGGGACGGGGGTCGGCGGGGGCAGGGGCTCCCGCGGGGGCGTGCACGGCGGCCCGGACCCGGGCCGCGGCGGCGCGCAGACCACCCGCCCGGCCGAGCGCGGCCGCCGATTCCGCGACCGGGGCCAGGGCGCCCAGGGCGAGCGCCATGGCCGCCGGGGCCCATGCCCCGTCGAGCCGCTCGGCGGACGCGGCGTGGGCGGCGGCCGCCACGACCCCGACGACGGCGGCGACGACCAGCAGGTCGCGGGCCGCGCCCGCACCGGTCTCCCACGACTGTTCGGCGCGCTGGGCGCGGGCGAGCCGCCGCCCGGCGGACCGGAGCCGGGCCCGCCTGCGGTTCAGCGACCCCGTCATAAGGAGCTCGCGCAGTCCGTCGACGCTCTCCACGGTCTCCGACGACAGCTCGGCGAGCGCGCTCCGGGTGCGGTGCCCGCGCTCGGCCCGCCCGCGCGCTTCGAGGAGCGGTGACCAGATCAGCAGCAGCGCGGCCGGGACGACGGCGAGCAGCAGCCAGGGCCCGAGAGCGGCCAGCACGGCCGCCGACACCGCGAAGACCACACCGGATGCCAGGAGTTGGGCGATGGCGTGGGCGTAGAAGAACTCCAGTGCCTCGACGTCCCCGAGCGCGGTGGCCGCGAGGTCGCCGCTGCGCCGGCCCGCGATCCGGGCGGGGGCGCTGCGGGCCAGTCCGTCGAAGACCCGGACGCGCAGTTCGGCCAGGACCCGGTAGGCCAGGTCGTGCGAGAGGTCCATCTCGCGCCAGGTGGCGAGTGCCCGGAGGAGGACGAGGCCGATCAGGACGGCGACAGTCTCGGGGGCGGGCGGGCGGTGCTCGGTGACGGCTGTGCCCACCGTGTACGCGGCGAGGGTGACCAGGGCCACCAGGGCGGCCTGGTCGACGAGGGCGGCCAGGCAGGTGCGAAGCACGGTGGCGCGGTGCGCGCCGAGGACGGGGAGGAGCGAGCGCAGGGCGCCGGCCGGGGCCGGGTCCGGAGCCTGGGTCGTGCGCGGGGGCGGGGCAGGGGGCTGAGCCTGGGCCGGGTCCGGAGCCTGGGCCGTGTGCGGGGGCGGGGGTGAGTCCTGGGACGGGGACTCGGTCGCGCGGGGGTTCGGAGTCATGCGGCGCGCTCTTCCTGTGTGGTGCGTCCGGCCGCGACGAGCGAGGCGTACACGCCTCCGCCCGCGAGCAGGGTGGTGTGGTCGCCTGCGGCGGCCACCCGGCCCGCGTCGAGGACGACGATGTGGTCGGCGTGGCGCACGGCGTCGAGCCGGTGGGCGACGACGATGCAGGTGCGGCCGCGTCCGGCCGCCGCCAGCTCCCGGACGATGCGCGCCTGGCCGCGTTCGTCGACGGCGCTGGTGGCCTCGTCCAGGATCAGGACCGGGGCGTCGGCCAGCAACGCCCTGGCCAGGGCGAGCCGTTGGCGCTGGCCGCCGGAGAGCGTCGCGCCGCGTTCGCCGACGAGGGTGGCGTAACCGTCCGGGAGCCGGACGATCTCCTCGTCGATCCCGGCGGTCCGGGCGGCGGTACGCAGGTCTCCGTCCGTGGCGGCGGGGCGGGCGACGCGCAGGTTCTCCGCGATCGTGGCGTGGAAGAGGTACGTCTCCTGCGAGACCACGGCGATGCCCCGGCGCAGCGAGGCGAGGGCGTACGCGGCGGTGTCCGTCCCGGCTACGGTGACGCGGCCCCCGTCCGGGTCCCGTTGCCGCAGCAGGAGGCTCAGCACCGTCGACTTCCCCGCGCCGGACGGGCCGACGACGGCGGTGGTGCGCCCGGCGGCAGCGGTGAAGGACACGCCGTCGAGGGCGGGCCGGGCGCTCCCCGGGTGGGTGAAGTGCACGTCGTCGAAACGGATTTCGGGCGGCCCCTCCCAGACGGCGGTCACGGTGCCCCGGTCCGGAACGGCGGCCTCGGCGGTGCGCAGGGCGGCGATTCCGTCGGCCGCCGACACCCCGAGGTAGCCGGCGTGCCACTCACGGGAGAGGTCCCGGACGGGGCGGAAGCATTCGGAGGCGAGCAACAGCAGAAGGTAGGTGCCGGTGGCGGCGGTGCGGCCGGTGGCGGCGGATGAGCACGCCACGAGTACGGCGGCGACCGTGCCGCCCTGGACGGCCAGATCGGTGAGGCCGGTGTCGACGAGCGAGACCCGCAGTTTGGCGACGGTGCTCCGGTGCAGGGCGGCCGACCGTCGCTCCAGCCGTTCCCGTACGCGGCCCACGGCACCGGCGCTGCGCAGCGTCGGCATCCCCTGGAGTGCCTCCAGGTAGTCGGCGGCGAGGGCTTCGTAGGTGTCCCAGTGCTCCTTGCCGCGCCGCGCCAGCAGCCGGTCCCACCAGCGCGGCCCGAAGAGGGCGAGCAGCAGGGCGGGCCCGAGGGCGAGCGCCGCGTACGGCTCGACGAGAGCGACGGCGACGAGCAGCAGCGGCGGGACGGCGGCGGTGATGAGGAGTTGGGGCAGGTAGCGCGAGATGTACGCGTCGACGCCCTCGACCCCGTCCACCAGCGTGGCCCGAACGGCTCCGGCCCGCGCACCGGTGATCGCGGTGGGGCCGAGCGCGCCGAGCCGCTCCAGCAGGGTGTCGCGCAGCCTCACCCGTACGGTGGCCCCGGCCGTGACGGCGACCAGGCGCTGGGCGCGACCGAGGGCGGCACGGACCAGGACGACGGCGATCACGGCGGTGAGCAGCGGGGCGAGGGAGGCCGTCTCCCCCTGGGCGATCCGGGAGAGCACGAGGGCGAGGAGGACGGCCTGGGCGAGGTGGGTGGCGGTGACCGCCGCGAGCAGGGCGGTGGCGAGGCCGAGCGGGCGCCGCGCGGTGTGCGCTGCGCGCAGGAGTTCGAGGTGGAGCATCATGGGCGTTCTTCCTCGCCGGGCGGGGCAGCCGGGGCGGCGGATGCCGTGGGTGGGGTGGCAGCGGGCGTGGGGGCCGGGGTGGCGGCGGGCGTGGCTGGGCCGGCGGCTGTCGTGGCCGGGGTGACAGCGGGCCTGGCCAGGGCGGTGGCTTTCGTGACCGGGGTGGCCGCTGTCGTCGGGGGTGCGCCGAGGGCAAGGCCGTGCACGATCCAGTCGCGTCCGGGGGTGTCGCCGAGCGCCGCGCCCAGGTCGGCCTGTTGCCAGGAGCCGACGGGGCGCGAGGGCAGGCCCCGTGCGGTGGCGTGCGCCTGGGCGACGCCGACCGCGTATCCGGCGGTGAGGTGACTGCTGCGGACGGTGGCCCGCGGGGCGTCCTCGGGGCAGCCGTGGGCGAGGAGCACCGCGCCTGCGGCGCCGATCCACTGCTGGCCCGCGGCCCAGTGGGCGAGGGTGGGACGCGCGTCGCCCACGGCGCGGAGGTCGAGGCCCGGCCTTCCGGGAGCCGCTGCGTACAGGGCCGGGGTGACACCGCCCAGGGCCACGGTCCACGCGGGCCCGTCCGGCGGCACGCTCTGCACGGTGGCCAGGATTCGCGTGAGCAGTTCCTTGTTGAGCGGGCGGGTCAGGTCCTCGGGCGGGGCGCTCCGGCGCGCCCCCAGAGCCTCGTCGGTCAGCTCTCCGGGGCGGTGGGCCGGGTGCCAGGTTCCCTCGGGCCGCCCGGACGCTCCGGCGATGTGGTGCAGCAGGTGCCGTGCCGCTGCGAGTTCACGGGGTGGGGCGGTGCCGGCTCCTGGTTGTGGCGTCGGGGCCGAGGCGCGGGGCAGAGCGGCCCAGGCGCGCAGCGGCGTTCCGCCCTCGACGGGGCAGCCCGGAGGCATCAACCGTACGGCTGCGAGCGGTAGTTCCGGCTCGGTGCCGGGCCAGATGGCCTGCCAGTCCGGAGCCTCGGGCAGTCCGGCGGCGGCGGACAGGAGGCGGCCGTCCACGTCGAGGGAGACCAGCACGTCGGCGTTCGTGGCGCCGGCGAGCGCGAGGGCGGCGGCGGCATGACCCGTGTCGAGGAGCAGCAGCGGCCAGGCCCGGTGGCCGTAATGGGCGACGGTACGGGACGCGGCCACGGTGAGGACGACGAGAGCTCCCGGGGGTACGCCGTCGGGGGCCGGGCCTCGCCGGTGGGCGCGGTGGGTGCGGGGGTCGTAGGCGTATCGCCCGGGCGGCAGCGAGCACTTCCGCCCGAGCAGCAGATGGGGGCGCACCGGGTGCAGAGCACCCGCCGAGGGAACGGGTCGCAGTCGGCCCGGCGTGCCGGCGGGCGCTGCCAGGGAGAGCCGCAGCGCACGGTCCAGGTCGATCGCGGTCCCGGGCTCACTGGCGTACGTGGTCGTGGGGCCGTTCCACGGGAACGGGCGCTCCGGAACGTACGGGGAGAGCTCCGGAACACGCGGCGACCGAGCGTCCGCGAGCGCCGCGCGCAGGACGTCCGGTGCGGCGGGTAGGACGGCGCCCACCCCGCAAACGGGCGCGGCGGCTCGGTCCGTCGTGTCGGGCATGGTGGCGTGCTCCATCACATGTGCGGTGGCGGGGCGAGGGTGAAGTCCTCGGGTGCCGCGGGCGGTCGGGTGCGCCAGCCCCGGGCGAGCGCCGCTTCCTCGAAACGCGGGCAGCCGAAGTAGCCGAAGGCGGCGGGGGCGTTGGGGATCAGCCCTGAGACCAGGACCCGGGCGACGCGCAGCGTGGTCTCCGCGACGTCCTCCGTGGTGAGGTCCGCGGTGATGACCCGGTGGCCCCCGGCGGCGAGTGCCGCGTCGAGCGCGGTGCGGCTGCCGGGAGTGATCGCGGTGACCGGGACGACCCCCAGGGCGGGTTCGGTGAAGCGGCGGGCGAGCGGGGCCATCCGGTCGTCCAGCCAGACCTGGACATGGGCGCCGAGGTCCCGGACCGCGGCGAACTCCGGCCCGCAGTCGTCGAGATAGCGCCGGTCGGCCCGATGGTCGAGGTAGAGGCCGCGGGCGAGCATCCCGGCCTCGACCGCCCGGTACACCCACCCGTCCGCATCCACCGCGCCTTGTGTGAACACCCAGGTGTGCACGGCCTCCAGGACGGCCTTGCGGGCCGCTTCCGCCGGGTCGTACCGGCAGGCGAACCCCGCCGCGTACATACCGCGCCCGGGATCGTGCACGAGGGCCGCGACGCAGGGGGCGAACTCGGAGGGCATCTCCACGATGTGCACGTCCAGCGCGCAGCCGGCCAGGTCCTCGGTGAGTCCGGGGACACTCGCCGGGTCGATGCCGCGGGTGGGTCCGTCCAGGTGCCACCACAGCTCCAGCGCGTCACGCTCGACGACTTCGAGGAGCCCGCGCTCGACGGCGTCGTCGAGGCCCTGCCCGGTGGCGATGCCCGCGTAGTTGAGGTGGTGGGTGCGGGGCAGCGAACGCAGCTCCCCCTGACGCCAGTTGAGATGGGTCAGGGCGACGGGGGCCCAGCAGAGCTCCCCGTTCTCGACCGCCCGGGTCCACAGCGCCGGTGTGTCAGGGACGGGTTCGGCGTACGGGAAGCCCGGGCGGCCGTACTGCCACGGTGCGTACGCCGGGAGCGCGCCGGGGCCGTAGAGGCGGGAACCCTCGGCGGTCAGCTCGGCCGCGGTGGCGCGCCGGGGCTCCTGGGGGTGGCCGGGCGGCGGGAGGCGGTTGCCGCAGTAGCGCTCCACGGCCTCGGCCACCGCGGCGATCCAGGCACCCCGGGGGTCGCCGAAGGTGGTGCCGAGCGAGACCCGGTCGGCGGGCCAGGCGCCGAGGCGGCGGGCGTCGGCGACGTCGGCGGTCATCGCGGTGTAGCGGGGCGGCGCACCGGCGGGGTGCTCGACGGGGGCGACGGCGCGGACGATCCCGCTGACGGAATCGACGAGGGCTTCGAGGGGCAGGGCGCTGGTCAACGGCATATCTCCGGTACGGGCTCGACGTAGCGGCGTCGGGCGACGACGGGCAGGTGGAGGGCGCTGCCCCGGGGGTTCACGGTGCGGCGGGAGGGGACGAGCCGGATGGCGGTGACCGGGTCGTCGCCGGTGTGCGGATTGCGGGCGTGGGCGGGGAAGTGGTGTCCGGCGATCTCGGCCCGCAGCCGGGTCCCGGCGGGCAGCCTGCGACCGAGGGTGCCGAGCGGCACGGTGATGTCGGCGGCTTCGCCGGGCGGGCCGGTGCGCCGGACGATGCCGAAGGCGAGCGGATCGGCGCGGCCGGACGGGTCGAGCGCGGTCAGGCGTACGGCCCAGTCCGCCGAGGGGGTGTCGGCCGTGACCGCGATCCGGGCGACGGCGGCCCCTGCCAGGTCGAGCGGGCGGGGCAGCGGCGGCGAGAGCAGCAGGCAGCGGTCGGCATGGTCGCCGTCGACCGGGACGGCGAGGTCGTCGGAGCGCACGGGGCGCTCCGGGTCGGCGCTGAACTCGGCTCCGTGGAGCAGCCGTAGACCGGTGGACGAGCCGAAGGGCCAGCGGCACTCCGCCTCGGGAGCGGTCTCGGGCCGCTGGGTGCCGCGCACCCGGGTGGTGTGCCAACGGCCGCTGTCGCCAAGGGCGATGACGCCGTGCCGTGTCGGCTCCAGGCGCGCGGCGAGCGCGGCGCGGGCCCACCGTACGTACAGCGCACCGAGGTTGACACGCGCACGGGCCGGAGCGGTCCGGTCGGCGGTGAGGCGGTGCCCCCAGGGTCCGAGCAGCAGTCGCGCCGGTCCGCCCCAGCCGCGCCAGAGGGCCACGGTGTCCTCGGCGAAGGGGTCGCGGGTGCCGCCGACGGCGAGCAGAGGAAGGCCGACGGAGGAGCCGAGCGCGATGAGGCGGCCGCGTTCCCGGTCGGCCCAGAGCCGGGGCCAGGACGGCAGTTCACGCCCGAGACCCGTGGCCATCCGCTCCGCCAGACGGGCGACCGGCAGGTGTTCGAGCAACCGGGGGTCGTCGGCCAGGGCGCGTTCCAGGGCGTCGGGGTCGGAGTCGCGCCGGTCGCCGTGGGCCGCCCACCAGCCGGCCCGGGCCCACAATCGCTCCGGGCCGCCGGGCTCACGCGCGGTCTCGCTGAGCCCGAGCGCGGGAACGGCGGCGATGACCGCGTCGGGGATTCCGTCGCCTTGCACCACGCCGGGGGCTGCGTCGGGGTCGTCGAGTGCGGTGACGAGGGCGCAGTACGCGGCGTAGGAGGCGCCAACGGCGACGACCTCCCCGTTGCTCCACGCCTGTGCGCGCACCCAGGCGACCGTGGCCGCGCCGTCCGCCTTCTCCTGATCCTGGTACGGATGCCACTCCCCCGGTGAACCGTGGCGGCCGCGTACATCCTGGGCGAGGGCGGCGAATCCGTGTGCCGCCCAGCCGCGCAGCTCGGCGCGGTGGGCCTCGCGCCCGTACGGGGTGCGGATCAGGACGGCGGGACGCGGGCGGTTTCCGTCCGGGAGGCAGACGTCGGTGGCGAGCGGGGTGCCGTCCGGCGCGGGGACGGACACGGTGCGGGTGTTCACGCGCGGGCCTCGGCGGCGCTCTCCCCGGCGCGCGTCCCCACCGGGGCCGGCACGGGCAGCGGCGCGACGTCCGGGACGGGAAGCACGGGGTGCTCGGTGAAGGTGAGATCGCGCAGATCGATCCGGCGCAGCCGACGGCGGGGCGGAAGACCGGCCGGCTGCCGCCCCACCCCGCCCGCAGCTTCGGCTTCGGCTTCGGCTTCGGCTTCGGCTTCGGCTTCGGCTTCGGCTTCGGCTTCGGCTTCAGCCCAGGCAATCAGGTCGGCGGTGAGCAGGGCGGCGATCAGGGCGGCGGACGCTTCGGTGGGGTGGGGACCCGTGTCGGGGGTGCGGTGTCCGGCCCAGTACGCGGCGAGTTCGCGATGGGCGGGGGTGGCCGCGAGTCTACGGAGGCGGACATGCCGGGAGGTGACGTCTCCCGGGGCCGCGGCAAGGGGCTCGATCCAGCTGTGCGAGCCCTCGCGGTGACTGCGCAGCCAGGCGATACGCCGGTCCGGCAGCCGGTCCGCCGTGTCCCAGAGCCCTTCAGGCACGGGCGAGTCCAGGCACCACACCACGGCGACACACCCTTCGGGGCGGCCGCGGTCCGGGACGGCGCGGGCCAGCTCCGCGACCTGGTCGGGCGTGATCCGGCGGACCTCGGCCCCTTCCGCCCCGGCGCAGCGAGCCACAGGCCCGGTGAGCACGGGGTCGCCGAGGACATGGACGGTGCGGGCGGCGAGCGGAGCCCGGGGCGGAACGGACACCGCGTGCCCACCGGCCTCGAACGCCTCCACGAGCCTAACGAGTTCGGCGGTCGGCGGCTCTTCGGCCGACGGCTGCCCGCCCGGCGCTTCCTCGCCCGCCAGCCGACGCACCAGCGCTTCCCCGGTGACGCCACGGGTGTCGATGCGCAGGAACTCCCCTCCGGAGGTCCGGAGCACGGGGGCGGCGCCGGGAACGGTGACGATCCCGGTGCCGGGAGCGAGTCGACTGCGGGTCACGGAATCCTCCGGGTCGGAAAGGAAGGGGGAAGACGGGGACGGAATGACTGGGGCCGAACGGGGCGGGCCCGCCCGGGTTGTCACCGGGCGGGCCCGCCCCCGCGCCACGCGGGAGACCTGCCTTCAGCGGCAGGAGTCGCTTACTTCTCGGCCGCGGTGTCGGCCTCGACGGCGTCGTCGAAGGGGTTCTCGACGAGGGCGTTCGAGTGGGTGGCGGAGAGGTGGGCGAGCTGGCCCTGGTCGGCGATCGGGCTGAACACCTTGTTCTGCTCCATGAGTTGAAGCCTCCATTCAGATCGGATGGGTGTGGGTCGCGGCGTTGGTGCGTGCCGCAGCACAGACACTAATGAATATGATTTTCATTCCGCAATAGCTGGAGTGGATCGAGAGGGTGATCTGGGTAACAGACGGGCCAGCCGCCCTCGTCGTCGA
The DNA here is from genome assembly GCA_014649555.1 of Streptomyces globisporus. Classification (GTDB taxonomy): domain Bacteria; phylum Actinomycetota; class Actinomycetes; order Streptomycetales; family Streptomycetaceae; genus Streptomyces; species Streptomyces globisporus. The sequence continues at coordinate 547,973 of BMTG01000003.1, forward strand.
TCCCCACCCGGCCGTCCACGCCGAGGACTTCGGCCAGGAGGTGCCGGGTGACCACCTCGGCCGGGGGCCCGTCGGCGGCGATGCGGCCTTCCCGGAGCGCGACGATCCGATCGGCGAACCGGGCGGCGTGGTTGAGGTCGTGCAGCACCAGCACCACCGTCAGCCGGCGTTCCGCGCGCAGCCGTACGACCGTCTGGAGCACCTCCAGTTGGTGCCGCAGGTCGAGGTAGGTGGTCGGCTCGTCGAGGAACAGCACGGGGGCGTCCTGGGCCAGCGCCATGGCCAGCCGGACACGCTGGCGTTCGCCTCCGGAGAGCGCGTCCACGGGCCGGTCGGCCCAGCCGGTGACGCCGACGTCCGCGAGCGCCCGGGATGTCACCTCGTCGTCGCCCTCCCGCAGCATCCCGAGCGGCCCCCGGGCGGCATAGCGCCCCTGCCGTACGAGTTGACGCACGGTCAGCCCCGGTACGGAGGGCGCCGACTGGTGCAGCAGCGCCACGCGCCGGGCGGCGGTGCGGCGGGGCAGTCGCGCCACGTCGTCGCCGTCGAGCAGGACACGCCCGCCGCTCGGGGTGAGCAGTCCGGCGGCGAGTTTGAGGAAGGTGCTCTTGCCGCATCCGTTCAGCCCGATCAGGGCGACCAGTTCACCGGCCCGGATGCTCAGGTCCACCCCGCGCAGCACCGGACGTCCGGGGTAGCCGAAGGCCAGCCCCTCCGCCCGGACGACGTCCGGGGTTCTCGGTGTCGCACTGGCCATCGCGCTCTTCTCCACTGTTCTCTCCCTTGCTCTCTCCCTCATCTCTCGTCCGCCCGTCGCCGTGCCACGACCATCAGCAGCCCCGCCCCCACGCAGGTGGTCAGGGCGCCGACCGGGAGGGTCAGCCGGTCCGCGTCGAGCGCCGTCGCCAGCAGCCGGGACAGCAGCTGTGCCGCGGCGTCCGCCCCGCAGACCACCGCGGCACCGAGCAGCGCGGCGCCCGGAAGGGTGACGCGGAGATCGGCTCCGAAGACGGCCAGCGCCAGATGGGGCACCAGGAGCCCGACGAATCCGAGGGCGCCCACGGCCGACACCGCGCCGGCCGTCAGCGCCACCGCGCACACGAGCGCCGCTCCCCGTCCCCGACCGGTGGCCAGACCCGCTGCGGCGGCCTGTTCGTCGCCGCAGCGCAGCAGGGTCAGGGGCCCGGCGAGCAGCCAGGCCGCCGCGCCCCAGATGGCGGCCCACGGCCAGAGCAGATTCCAGTGCTGCCAGACCCGGCCCTCGGTGGAGCCGATCAACCACTGGACGACGCTGCCGAGTTCACCGGGGGCCACCAGGAGGACGACCGCGGTGAGTCCGGCGAGCACCGCCGACACGAGGACCCCGTAGACGGCGGTCTGTTCCGGGTCGCCCCGGTCCCGCCCGGCGAGCAGCCACAGCAGTCCCGCCCCGGCGAAGCCGCCGACGCAGGCCGCGACGACCACAGCCGTGGGGGACTCCCACCCCGCGAGGCCGAGGCCGGTCGCGGTCACCGCGCCGAGCACCGCGCCGGGCGTGACGCCGGTGACCTCGGGTCCGGCCAGCGGGTTGCGCAGGGCGGACTGGAGCACGAGCCCGGCCACCCCGAGGCAGGCCCCGGCGACCAGGGCCACCAGCATCCGGGGCAAGCGGAGTTGGAGCACGATGTGCTCGGCGGTGGGGTCGCCGCCGGCCCCGAGCAGCACGGCACGTACGCCCTCGGGGGTGACGCCCCGGCCGGCAAAGAGTCCGGCACAGGCGACGACGGCGACGAGCAGCGTCAGGCCGCCGATCCGGACACCCGGTGCGCGCAGAGCCCGGCGGGCCGGGACAGGCGCGGCATCGACGAAGGTCATCGTTCCGCCTTCCGCAGCACGGGAGCGGGGACGTCCGGCGACGTCACCGGTGCGGGCAGGGGAACGGGTCCCCGGGCCCGGGCGGGCCGTCTCCCCCGTTTCAGCAGGAGGACCCCGACCGGTACGCCGACCAGGGCCGTCCAGGCGCCGACGGGCGTCTCGACCGGGGCGAGCGCGAGCCGGGCCGGCTGGTCGGCGCAGAGCACGACGATCGCGCCGCACACGGCGGACCGGACGAGCCACCCGGCCGCGCCGCCGTCCGGGCGGAGGCGGCGGGCGAGGTGCGGGGCGAGGAAGCCGACCCAGGCCACCGGTCCGCAGACCGCGACGACGGGGGCGATGAGGACGACGGCGATGCCCAGGGCAGCCACCCGCGCCCTCTCCACCCGTACGCCCAGCGCGCGGGCGTCGTCGTCGCCGAGCCGCAGCACACCGAGCACCGGAACGCACAGGATCAGCGCCGGGACGGCCACGGCGAGCCAGGGCAGGAGACCGGTGACGTCGTCCCAGGTGCGGGCGGACAGACTGCCCAGCAGATAGCGGTAGATGAGCTGGAGGTCGAGCTGGTCGGCCATGACCATGAGCACCAGCAGGGCGGCCTGGAGCGCCGCGGCGACGGCGGCCCCGGTCAGCAGGACCGCCGAGGGGCTCCGCCCGAATCCGGCGGCGACCAGGGTGAGCAGACCGCCGAGCGCCGCCCCGGCCAGGGCGAGGAACGGCTGGATCCCGAGCGGCACGGCCAGCGACAGGACCAGCGGTGCGGCGACGCCGAGGGCGGCCCCGGAGGAGACGCCCAGCATCTCGGGCACGGCCAGCGGGTTGCGCAGGGCCTCCTGGAGGACGAGGCCCGCGGCACCCAGGCAGGCTCCCGCGACCAGCGCCAGCACCATACGGGGCAGCCGCAGTTCGGTGACGACGAGCCCCGCGAGCCCGTCGCGGCCCAGGGTGCCCGGGAGCCGGACGGGCGGGACGTACGGCGTGCCGAGGCTGAGTGCGCAGACCGCGCCTGCCAGGGCCGCCGCACCCAGGCAGAGCAGCGCCACGGGCGGACGCCTCACCGCAGTGCGGCCGTGGCCTCGTCGAGGACGAGACCCAGGGACCGGGTGCCGCGCCCCTTGGCCCACACCTCGGAGTCGACCTCGATGACCTTGCCGTTCTTCACGGCCGGGATACGGGACCAGAGCGGGTTCTTCGCCAGCTTGTCCGAGAGCTTCCCGTCGGGCGCGCCGAAGGAGAGGGTCTCCACGAACAGGACGTCGACGTTCCGGGCGAGGATCTCCTCCAGGCTGTAACTGCCGTCGACACCCCGGCTCTTCCACGGGTAGTGGGAGATCTTCGGGAACAGTCCGGCGGCCACGTCGGTCTCCGGGGTGGCCACACCGAAGTTCTCGTCACTGCCGTAGATGATCAGCGCGGTCTTGTCGCTCTTCTGCTGCTCCGCATCCGCCAGGCGGGTGCGGAAGGTCTTCTCCGCCTTCTCCCCCTCTGCGGTGCGGCCGGTGAGCGCGGCGAGGTCGCGCAGATAGCCGACGCTGTCCTGCCAGGATGCGGGCTGGAGCGGCCAGAACGTCGTGGCACCCTTCAGCGCGGGGGCGAGCTTGCCGTGCGTGTCCTCCAGGCCGATGACCAGGTCGGGCTGGTGGGCGAGGACCGCCTCGACCTCGGGGCTGAGGAAGCCGCCGGGCACGACCGGTATCTCCGCCGCCTTCTCCTTGCCGAGGAACTCCGGGTGCGCCAGCACCTGGGAGTTGGTGGCGGCGGGGGTCATGCCCAGCTCGACGAGGATGTCGTCGCAGAGGGCGACCAGGCAGACGATCTTCTCCGGCGGCTTCGGCAGGGAGACCTGGACGCCCTTGGCGTCGGTGATCCGGGTAGCGGCCTCGATGGGCCGCACCTCCGTACTCGTACGGGCTCCGGCGCCCGCCGCCGCAGCCGGTTTCCCGGTGTCGGGGTCGGCGTTCTCGGTGCCGCAGCCGGCCAGCAGGCCTCCCAGTACGGCGATCGCGGCCCAGCGGCGGACTCTCAGCGCGGTTCGTGGCATCGACGGGTCCCTCAACATTCCTGTGCGGTCCCGGGGATGCGGCAGAGCGGGGGGCGGAGCCCCGGGAGCGATCCCCGCCACAAGCCGAAACCTTACACATGATTATCATTTCCAATAAAGTGAGCGGGGTTTCCGCCGGGATCCACCGGCCTCCGGAACGCCCCAGCACCCCCGACGCCCTCACCGGCCCTGCCTGCCCCAGGAGTTCGCCATGCCCCACACCTCGCCCCCCGCTCCCGACGCGCCCCCGCGCCTGCTGGTCTCCGACCATGTCGCGGGGCGGGTCAGCCTGCTGGACCTCCCGGACGGCACGGAGCGGGCGGAGGTGAACCACCGGCACCTCGCGGAGCACGCGGGCTTTCTCGCGCTGCCCGGCGGGCTCGTCGCCTGCGTCGACGACCGGGCGGGCGAACTGCTGGTCCTCGATCCGTACGGACCTGACGACGGGCGGCCACTGGTCCGGCGGCGGATACCGGTCGCGGTCCCCGCCGAGCATCTGGCGGCGGACCCGGACGGGCGGCGCATCGCGGTGACCACCGGCCACGGCCGCAACGAGGGGGCGTGGACCGGGCTGCTGACGGCCGTCGACCTCGACGCACCGGACGGCGCCGTCGCCGTACGCGTACGGGGGCGGACCGGCGAGCCGGGGGTCACGGTCCTCGGCGGAGCGTCCCCGCTGGTGGTGGTGCGCCACCGGGAGCCGGGCGAACTGCTGGTCCACCGGCACCGGGAGCTGATGCGGTCGGCCCCCTCCTGCCCGCCGGCGGTCCCGGTGCGGCGGATCGCCCTGCCGGATGACGACGGGCACGGCGACGCCCACGACCCGCTCACCGGGCGGCTGTTCGCCGCGGCGGGCTCGGGCGTGCATCGCATACGACGGGACGAGGACGGCCTGACCCCCGAGGCCCCCTTGCCCTGGTCCGCCGACGGGCGTTCCGGCGGGCGCGGTTACTACCTGCGGCTCGATCCCGTACGGCGGATGCTCTGGTCGTGCGTGCGTGGCGGGCCGGGCGACCCCGGGCAGTGGCCGGACTGGTCGAACGACGCCTGGTGGCACCACCTGGACACCGGTGAGACGGGGCGGCTCGACCTGGGGCACGGGCTGGTCTTCCGGCTCGCGGTGACCGCCCGCCACATCGCGTTCACCCGGGTCCACCCGGACGGCGACGAGCTGATCCTGCTCACCGCTCCCCCGGCTACCGGATCCCGCCCGGAGGTCGGCGCGCGACTGCCCCTGCCCGCCATGTCCGGTGCGCCCCGGCGCGGCGGGACCCCCTGGGACGGCGTGCAACGGCGCGCCGTCGCCGCGTCTCCCGGTGGCGGCCTGGTCGCGGTCAGCCGGGGTGGCCATGGCGAGGTCCACGTCTTCGACGCGGACAAGGCGGCGCTGATCTCGACCCTGACCGTCCCGACACCTCTGGACGACGGAGGCCACCTCACCCTCGTAACTCCCGGGAACGGGGCACACGCGGACCCGGTCGGCCGCTGAGAGCGGAAGCTCGGATGGTGGCGCGGCGGAACCGGCCGCGCCCCGCCGAGACCGGCGGCGCGGGCGGCGGCCCGGCGAACCTCACCGCACCACCGCCCGCGCCACCTGGCCCGTTCAGCCCGGTGTCACCAGGAGGACTTGGTCACTCCGGGCAGGAATCCCGCGTGGGCCTGCTCCCGCATCCGGACCCGGGAGAGGCCGAACTTGCGCACATATCCCCGCGGCCTGCCGTCGACGCCGTCCCGGTTACGGACCCGGGTGGCGCTGGCGTCACGCGGCTGCCGCCGCAGTTCCTCCACGGCGGCTAGACGCTCACGCTCCGGGGTGCCGGGCCGGCGGATGATCTCCTTCAGCTCGGCCCTGCGGGCCGCGTACCGCTCGACGGTCGCCCGGCGGCTGTCGTTCCGCGCGATCTTGCTCTTCTTCGCCATCAGACCTTCTCCCCCCGCGCACGGATCCGCGCGACCGCGGCGTCGATGCCGATGCTGTCGACGGTCTTGATCGCCCGGGCGCTCAGCGTGAGGCGCACGTAGCGCCCCTCACCGGGCAGCCAGTACCGCTTGCGCTGGACATTCGGGTCGAACCGGCGGGACGTCCGGTGGTGCGAGTGGGAGATCTTGTTGCCGAATCCCGGCTTCGAGCCGGTCAGTTGGCAGTGGGCGGACATGAAAGTTACCTGCCTCTCCTTCGACGCATCCATTATTGAAAATGGAAACCATTGCCATATAGTAGCGCCCATGGCTCGCAACGAAGTACGCCCGGTCATCAAGCTCCGCTCCACCGCGGGGACCGGCTACACCTACGTCACCCGTAAGAACCGGCGGAACGACCCCGACCGGATGATGCTGCGCAAGTACGACCCGGTGGCCCGCCGCCATGTCGACTTCCGCGAGGACCGCTGAGGCCGGCCCGGCGCCCCGCACACCCCGCACACCCCTGAAGCCCCACCCGAGGACACCGTCATGAAGCCCGGAATCCACCCCGCTTACGGCCCCGTCGTCTTCCGCGACAAGGCCGCCGACTTCGCGTTCCTGACCCGCTCGACCATGACCAGCGATCGCACCGTCACCTGGGAGGACGGCAACACCTACCCGGTGGTCGACGTGGAGATCTCCTCCGCGAGCCACCCCTTCTACACGGGTACCGCCCGCGTGATGGACACCGCCGGACGCGTCGAGCGCTTCGAGCGCCGCTACGGACGCGGTGAGGCCCGGTGAGCGGGCGCCGCACGAAACTGCCCGTCGTCATCGTCTGCGGTCTGCACTCCGAGGCGCGCGGCGACGTCGTGGAAGGGCTGCTGCGGGACGTACCGCACAGCGTCGCGCTGCACCACGACCTGTCGACGGCCACCGGCGGGACGGTCCGGCGCTCCCTGCGGGACGCCGGCGGCGAGCTGGCCTCCGGCGACGCCCCGCTGGTCAACGAATGCGCCTGCTGCGCGCTGCGCGAGGACCTCGTCCCGGAACTCGAACGGCTCGCGGGGGACGGGGTGACCCGGCTCGCCGTCCTGGAGCTCTGGGACTCCGTCGAGCCGAAGTCCATGGCCGAGGTGATCGCCGCGCACACCGACGCCGCCGAGGTCACCAACGTATTCACGGCGATCGACCCCACGCTCGTCCTGCCCTGCCTCTCCAACGGCGACGATCTGGCCGAGGCCGGTCTCGCGGCGGCCCCGGCCGACCGGCGGACCATCGGCGACACCTGGGCACGGCAGGTGGAGTACGCCCCCGTCCTGGCCGTGGCGCCGAACCCGGCGGCCGACGACGAGGACCGCGCCCTGATCCGGCAGTTGAACCCGACGGCCCGTCAGGCAACGGCCGGATCGGCGGAGTTGGCGCGGCTGGCGTTCGCCGGGTTCGACGTGGAGGCGGCGGCAGCGGGCCAGCACCCGGCCTGCGCGCTGCTGCCGCAGGAGGCGGAGGAAGCAGGGGTGGGCACACTCGTCTGGCGGCGGCACCGGCCCTTCCACCCCGAGCGCCTGCTCGACGCGCTGGAGGACCTGAGCTGCGCAGCGGCCCGCAGCCGGGGCCGGTTCTGGCTCGCGGACCGGCCCGACACGCTGCTCTCCTGGGACGCGGCGGGCGGTGCGCTCTGCGTGGAGAACACCGGGCCCTGGCTCGCCTCACTCCCCGACGCGGCCTGGTCCATGGTGCCGCCCTACCGGCAGGCGGCCGCCGCGCTGGACTGGCACCCCGAGCACGGCGACTGCTGCCAGCACCTGGTCTTCGTCTCCCCCGGCCTCGACCGCGAGGGGCTGACCGGCCTGCTGGACTCCTGCCTCCTCACGGACGAGGAGTACGGGTCGGGCCGGGAGACGTGGAAGAGCCTGCCCGCCGCGTTCGACGCGCTCCTCGACCCGGTGCACTGAGACCCGCCGGCCCACCCCCGTAACTCCGCGGCCCCGGCCCGTACCCACCGACGCACACCCAGCCCACCGAGCACGAGGAAGCCTCATGGCACGTCAGCAGGACCCCCGCAAGCCGCTCAAGAACCGGCCGAACCCCCTGGATGCCGCCGGGATCACGTACATCGACTACAAGGACACCGATCTGCTGCGGCGGTTCATCTCCGACCGGGGGAAGATCCGCAGTCGCCGCGTCACCCGGATCAGCGCCCAGCAGCAGCGCCAGATGGCCGCGGCCATCAAGAACGCCCGCGAGACGGCCCTGCTGCCGTACTCCGGAACCGCGGCGAGCAAGTAGCGCGCGACGCCTCTGACCTGCGGCGGGGGCCGCTTCCGCGGCTCGGGATGCACCACGGCCGCCCCCCGGCGACCATGGACGCATGGGCAGAGACATCCCGGAGAAGGGCGCCCCGGGTCCGACGTCGTCGGATCCGGGAACAGCGGGCCGACCGGGCGGTCCGCCGAACCAGGGCCTCGCGCTCGCCGCCATGCTGTTCGCGGTGTCGATGACGTTCATCGACCAGACCATCGTCGCGATCGCCGCCCCTGACATCATCGACGAACTCGGGCTCACCTCCTCGCAGATGCAGTGGGTGGTCAACGCCTACCTGCTCACGCTGGCCGCCTTCTTCGCGCTGGGCGGCCGGTTGTCCGACATCTTCGGGCACCGCCGCGTGATGCTCATCGGCACGCTGACCTTCGTCATCGCCTCCGCACTGTGCGGCGCGGTCCCCGACGGGGACTTCGCGCAGGCCTGGCTGATCGGCTTCCGGGCCGTCCAGGGCATCGGCGCGGCCCTGATGTTCCCCGCCGCGCTCGCCGTCGTCATCGCCGTCTTCCCGGTGGAGCGGCGCGGGCGGGCGCTGGCGCTCTTCTTCGGCATCTCCGGGGCGCTCACCGCGATCGGGCCGCTGCTCGGCGGCTGGCTCACCGCGTGGACCTGGCGGGCGATCTTCTGGGTCAACGTCCCCGTCGCCGTCATCGCGGTCGTCCTGGCGCTGCTGGCCCGGATCCCGGAGCTGTCCCGCCGCGAACCGCTGGACCTGCCCGGGGCGGCGCTGGTCGCCGTCGGCATGGGGCTGACGGTGCTGGGACTGCAGCAGTCGTCCACCTGGGGCTGGGACTCCGTCGCCACCTGGGCCTGTATCGCGGTCGGTCTGCTGGTGCTGGCGGTCTTCTGCCGGTTCGAGCTGCGCACCCGCTTCCCGCTGATCAAACTCCAGGTCTTCCGCGACCTGGCGTTCAGCGTCGACAACGCCGTGCTGTTCTTCGCCATGATGGCGTTCGTCCCGGTGTTCTTCTTCGCCTCCGTCTACGCGCAGGTCTCGCTCAGCGCGTCGCCGAACCAGGCCGCGCTGTACCTCCTGTACTTCTTCATCGGCTTCGGACTGGCCTCCCAGTGGGGTGGCCGGATCCTCGACAAACGGGGCGCGCGCCCCGCGATGAAGCTCGGCACGGCGCTCGGGGCGGTCGGGTTCGCCCTGTGGGCGGGGAAGTTGACGACGCTCTCCATGCACGACCAGTGGCTGTACGCGGCCATGGCGGGCGCGGGGATCGGCCTGCTGCTGGCGCCGGCCTCGACGGACGCGGTGAACCGGGCGATCGACGCCAGTTACGGCGAGGTCACCGGCATCACCCAGACCGTGCGCAACTTCGCGGCGAGCATCGGACTGGCCGTCTACGGCACCCTGCTGACCCATACGACGATCAGCAAGGTGGACGAGACCCTGCGGGACAAGGGAGTGCCGAGCGGTGAGTCGCACGGCATCGCCGAGTCCATCGCCCAGTCGGTGACCGGTCAGGGGGATTCCCGGGGGCCGTCCGGTTCGGGACCGGTGGCCGAGACCGTACGGGACTCGATGTCGGCGATCCGGATGGACTTCGCCGAGGCGAACCAGTGGGTCTTCTACGGGATGGCCATCGCGCTCGGTGTCGCGTTCCTGATCTCGCTGCGCCATCCGGGGACCCGGGTGACGCAGGAAGAGCCTTCGGGACAGTGAGCGGGCCGAAGGGTTCGTGACCCATTGACCGGGGGCGGATCGCTGCCGGCCGCGGCGGAAACGGCTGGGGCGACCGCAGGCTCCCGGTCGTCGTGGACGGGGGCGTGTGCGGGGCACGCCGGGCGGGGCGGGAAGCGGACGCGGTCGGGCGGGAGGATGTGGTGCTCCGTCAGCCCGGCGTCGGCACGCCCCGGTGGATCAGAAGGCGAAGACGGCGTTGTCGTTCATGCTGCCCGCCATCTCGCAGGCGTTGCCGTACGTGGTGCTGAACTGGACCGGCTTGCCCTGCCAGACGCCGTGGGCGGTGACCACGACCGGGTCCCACTGGCGGGTACAGGTCCGGTTCGACGGGCCTGCGGCGAGTTCGGCGAACTTGCCCTGGACCGAGGCCAGTTCCTTGCAGGCCGCTGCGGGGTCGGGGTGGGTTCCCTGGGCGGTGGGCGCGCAGGCGAGCGTCACGGCCCGCTCGACGGTGGCGGTCATCGGGTCCTCGCCGCGGGCGACGGTGAGGACGAGCGCCGAGGGCGCGTAGAGACTCTCCGCCTTCGCCGGTGCGGCCTGCGCGGTGGCGGTCGCGAAACCACCGAGCAGAAGGGTGCTCGCCGTGATGGTTGCGAAGATGGCGTGAGGGTTGCGTCGCATTGGTGAAAACTCCTTGTTCGGGTGCCTGATTGCGGTCAGGAGTCTTACGCATGCGGAAAGTAGGCGCACATCGAAGGCCAGCTTCCAGCCGCAGACGGGCGTTCGAACCGACCGAATGGTCATTCGGGCAGCTCAGAGGCCTCACGCGGATCGTCCAGCATATGGACAATTTCCGGCGGTTCAATCCGAAACAACCGCCTGACCTGCGGATACTCCCAAACGCACCGATGCCCCAATCCGCCGCTTCGGCCGGAAAGTACCGCCATCCGAGGTCGCGAACGATCCCGGGACACCCCAGCCACCCCTACGGGCGCCCCGCCGGAGAACCTTCGGGGGTCACACGGAGGACACGATTCCGAATCCCCCTTGACCAGGGCAATTAAGGTTAGGCTAACCTCACGCTCGTGATCGCTCCTCCCCTCGACCGAGAAGACCCGCCGCCACGGCCCTCCGCGCCCGCTGCCGGTGCCACCGCACTGCCCGCCGACGGCGCGGGCCTCGACGCCCGCGACATGACGATCGCGTACGACCGCACCGACGTCGTGCACGGCGCCGACCTCCGGCTGCCGCGCGGTCGTGTCACCGCGCTCATCGGGCCGAACGGCAGTGGGAAGTCCACCCTGTTGCGGGCCGTGGCCCGGCTGCACAAGGCCCGCACCGGCAGCGTGACCGTGGCGGCCGAGGCCGAGGACGGCGCGCCCGTAGACGCCCTCGCCCTGTCCCGCTCCGACTTCGCCCGCCGCGTCACCCTGCTCGCGCAGAGCCGCAACGCACCGGCCGGGCTCAGCGTGCGCGACGTGGTCGGATTCGGCCGGCACCCCTACCGGGGCCGGATCCGGGGAACGGACCCGGACGGCGCCCGGAAGGTCGAGCACGCGCTGACCGTCACGAACCTCACCGAGTTCGCCGACCGCGGGGTGGAAAGCCTCTCCGGCGGGCAGTTGCAGCGCGTCTGGTTCGCCTGCTGCCTGGCCCAGGACACCGACGTGCTCCTGCTCGACGAGCCCACCACCTTTCTCGACCTGCGCTACCAGGTGGAGATCCTCGACCTCGTCCGCGATCTCGCCGACACCCACGGCGTCACCGTCGGGGTCGTCCTCCACGACCTGGACCAGGCCGCCGCCGTGGCCGACCAGGTCGTCCTCCTCTCGTCCGGGCGGATCGTCGCCGCGGGAACGCCCGCCGAGGTGTACGCCCCCGAGCGGCTCACCGACGCCTACGGCATCCGCATCGACGTCGAACTCGACTCCCCCACCGGCATCCCGCGCACCCGCGCGGTCGGCCGCCACCACCTTCGTACCGAAAGGCCCTGAACACCCTCATGAAGAACCAGCACCTGACGTGGCCCGTCCTCGCCGCCGCGGCCGCGCTCGCCCTGACGGCGTGCGGCACCACAGAGGCGCCGAAGAAGGAGTCCGCCGGGGACAAGGCCGTCACGGTCACCGACTCGCGCGGCAAGAAGATCACGCTCGACGGCCCGGCCAAGCGGGTCGTCGGCACCGAGTGGAACGTCGTCGAGACCCTGGTGACCCTCGGCGTGCAGCCGGTCGGCGTCGCCGACGTGAAGGGTTACACCGCCTACGACACGGCGGCCCCGCTCACCAAGGGCGTCAAGGACATAGGCACCCGGGGCGAGCCCAGCGTCGCCACCGTGGCGAGCCTGAAGCCCGACCTCATCGTCGCCACCACCGACCTGTCCGACTCGGCCATCGCGCAGTTGTCGAAGGCCGCTCCGGTCGCCGTGGTCCGCTCGGCCGACGCGAGCCGGCAGATCGACCAGATGGTCGACACCGTCGACCTCATCGCCCAGGCCACCGGCACCGAGGACAAGGCCGAGTCCGAGATCGCCTCCTTCCGCAAGGCCGTCGCGGACGGCAAGAAGAAGCTGGCGGACGCCGGGCTCGACGGCGAGAAGGTCGCCTTCGCCGACGGCTGGCAGGAGGGCAACCAGGTCTCGGTGCGCCCGTACGTCAAGGGCTCGCTGCTCTCCGACGTGAACACCGAACTCGGTCTCGTCGACCCGTGGAAGCTGAAGGGCGACAAGGCCTACGGCCTGGCCGCGACCGACGTCGAGGGCCTCACGAAGATCGGCGACGCGCAGTTCGCCTACATCGCCAACGACTCCGACGGCGGCGACCCGTTCGCCGACGGCCTCAAGGACAACGCGGTGTGGAGGTCCCTCCCGTTCGTGAAGAACGACGAGGTCCACCGGCTGCCCGACGGCATCTGGATGTTCGGCGGCACCGCGTCGATGCGCGAGTACATCGACGCCCTCGTCGGCGCGCTGACCGCCTGACGATGAGTACCCGCACCACAACCGCCCCGCCCGCCCCCGTGAAGACGGGGGCGGGCGCGGCCGGTCCTGCCGGGGCCGTGTCCCCGGCGGCGGCCGGCCCCCCGGCCCGTCGCGGCCGGATGTTCCTCCTCGGGCTCGCGGGGCTCCTCGCCCTGGGCGCCCTGGCGCTGACGCACGTGAGCCAGGGCACCGCCGCCGTCGATCTGCACACGCTCTGGAACCTGGCCACCGGCTCGTCGTCCGACCGGACCGCGCACGAGCAGACGGCCGCCGTGGTCCTGGACTCCCGGCTGCCCCGGCTCGCCGCGGGGCTCCTCGTCGGCTGCGCGCTCGGCGCGGCCGGCGCGGCCCTCCAGTCGGTGTCGCGCAACATGCTGGCGTCCCCCGACACGCTCGCCGTGAACGCGGGCGCGTACTTCGCGGTGGTCACCGTCGCCGCGTTCGGCATCACCCTGCCCGCACTGCCGGCCGGGGCCACGGCGTTCCTCGGCGGGCTCATCGCGGCGGCCGTCGTGCTCGGCCTGTCCCGGGCGGGAGCCGGACCCATCCGGCTGGTGCTGGCGGGATCCGCGCTCACCCTCGCGCTGTCCGGCCTGAGCGGGACGATGCTGCTCCTGCGCTCCCAGCAGACCACCGGGCTGTTCGCCTGGGGCGAGGGTTCGCTCGCCCAGATCGGCATGCAGTCCATCGACCGGCTCACCCCGGTCGCCCTCGTGGCGTTCGCCGGGCTCATGCTGATGGGCCGACGGCTCGACATCCTCGCCCTCGGCGACGACGGTGCGGCGGTCGTGGGAGTGAGTCCCCGGCTGACGCGGAGCATCGCGGTCACCCTCGCGGTGCTGCTGGCGGCGGTGTCGGTGGCGGTCGCGGGGCCGGTCGGCTTCGTCGGCCTGTGCGCGCCCGCGGCGGTCCGGCTGCTCAGCACCTGGATCCCGGGGCTGGTCCGGCACCGGGCGTTCCTCCCCGCGTCGGCGCTCGCGGGCGTGCTCGTGGTGCTCGGCGCGGATGTGCTGCTGCGCGCGGTGTTCGGCGCCCAGGCGGGGGCGGAGGTGCCCACGGGCATCGTCACGACCTGCTTCGGGGCGCTCGTCCTGATCGTCCTCGCCTACCGGTCGCGCGACATGGGCACGGACAGCGGCTCGACGGCGTTCTCCCGGCTGCGCAGCCGGCGCGCGTTCGTCCTCACCCTGGTGGTGACGGTCGTGGGGCTGGTCGGCGCGGTGGTGGTGGCGACACTCTTCGGCGACGCGACACTGCTGCTGGGCGATGTCGGCAACTGGCTCGCGGGCCGTTCGGGGCAGTTCGTCAGCTACGTCCTCGACACCCGGGTGCCCCGGGTCGCCGCCGCTCTGCTGGCCGGTGCGGCGCTGGCGGTCGCGGGAACGGCCGTCCAGGCGGTGTCGCGCAACCCGCTCGCGGAGCCGGGCGTCCTCGGCGTCGTCAGCGGGGCGGGGGTCGGCGCGGTCACCGTGCTCACCGTCGTACCGCTGGCGAGCTTCTGGCTGATCGGCGGCTCCGCGCTGGCCGGTGCGGCAGCGGCCGCGGCGCTGGTGTTCGGTCTGGCCTCACGGCGTGGTCTGGAGCAGAACCGTCTGGTGCTCATCGGCATGGGTGTGCACGCGGGTGCGGGCGCGGTCGTGAGTCTGCTGATCGTGCTCACCGACCCGTACAACGAGACGAAGGCACTGGCCTGGCTGGGTGGTTCGACGTACGGGCGGACGTTCCCCGAGCTGATTCCGGTGCTGGTCGCGCTGGTCGTCGCGCTGCCCGTCCTGGTGCTGATGCGCCGCGAACTGGACCTGATCGGGCTGGACAACGAGACGCCCGCCCTGCTCGGCGTGCGGATCGGGGCCACCCGGCTGGGCCTGCTCAGCCTGGCCGTCCTCCTGACGGCCGGAGCCGTGGCGGCGGTCGGCGTGATCGGCTTCGTCGGCCTCGTCGCCCCGCACGCGGCACGCGCCCTGGTGGGCCGACGGCACGCGCGGGTCCTCCCGGTCAGCGCACTGCTCGGCGCGCTGCTGGTGGTCGTGTCCGACACGGTCGGCCGAACGGTCATCGCCCCGGCGCAGATCCCGGTCGGCCTGCTGACGGCCGTGATAGGCGCCCCGTACTTCATCTGGCTGCTCTGGCGGTCGAGGCGCGAGGGCTGACCGGCCGTGCGGGGGTCCCGGGAGCGCGTGCGCCGTATCGGCGGATTATGACCGCCGGTACGGCGCGCGTCGCTCGTCCTGGCCTGCTCAGGCCGTGAAGCGGTACTGCCCCGAACCGATCGCGAAGACCGCGCAGCCGTCGTCCATACGCAGGAAGCGGGCGCCGGGGTGGGTGACGTCCTCGGCCCGGGCGGCCGGGATCCAGACCTCGGCGGTGGTGTTCACGGGCAGGCCCACGGTCAGGTGGAAACGGCCCTTCTCCGTCTTCCACTCGGTGGTGACGGGGCCGTGGAGCGAGGCGAATCGGCCCCGGGCGCGGGTGATGCCGCCGCCGGGGCGGGGCCGCACGGTGACCTTGCGGAAGCCGGGGGCGGCGGGGGCGATGCCCGCGATGTGGGCGTACATCCACTCCCCGACCGAGCCGTACGCGTAGTGGTTGAAGGAGTTCATCCCGGCGTCCTGGAAGCTTCCGTCCGGCTTGATGGAGTCCCAGCGCTCCCACATGGTCGTGGCCCCGCGGTCGATCTGGTAGCCCCAGCTCGGGAAGGTCCGCTGGAGCAGCAGGCGGTACGCCACGTCCGTGTGCCCGGTGTCGGTGAGGACGGGGAGCAGGCGCGGGGTGCCGAGGAAGCCCGTGGACAGGTGCCAGTCCTTCGCCTCGATGAGGGCGAGGAGCCGGTCGGCTGCCGTGGTCCGCTCCTGTCCGGTCAGCAGGTCCATGGAGAGCGCGAGGACGTACGCGGTCTGGGTGTCGCCCTTCACCCGGCCGCCGTCGGTGACGTAGGCGGTACGGAAGGCGTCGCGGATCTCCGCGAACAGTGCGGTGTACGGGGCCGGGTCCTTGCCCAGGACCCGGGCGGTACGGGCCACGAGGTCGGCGCTGTGGGCGTAGTAGGCGGTGGCGATGACGTCCTTGGGGGTGTCGTCGGCGATGTTCAGCCAGTCACCGTAGCCGGTGGCGGGCCGCAGCCGTCCGGTGCTGTTCTTCTCCAGGTAGTCGAGCCACTTCAGCATCGAGGGCCAGGCCCGCTCCAGCACCTGGGTGTCGCCGTACGCCTGGTGGAGGGCCCAGGGGACGGTGACGCCGGCGTCGCCCCAGCCGGCCGAGCCCGCGCCGAGGCCGTCGACGTGGGGTGCGACGTCCGTGAAGGCCCCGTCGGTGGTCTGGTCGTCCTGGAGGTCGCTCAGCCACTTGGAGAGGAAGCGGGCCGACTCCATCGCGTACGCCGCGGTGGGCGCGAAGACGTTGATGTCGCCGGTCCAGCCGAGGCGTTCGTCGCGGGCGGGGGTGTCGGTGGGGATGGAGAGGAAGTTGCCGCGCAGACCCCAGGTGATGTTGCTGTGGAGCTGGTTGAGCATCGGGACGTTCGTCTCGAACTCCATGGTGAGCGGCGCGTCGGTGTGGATCACCCGCCCGACGATCGCGTCGAGGGGCGGCTTGCCGGGGTAGCCGGTCACCTCGACGTAGCGGAATCCGTGGAAGGTGAAGCGCGGCTCGTACGTCTCCCGGCCGCCGCCCTTCAGGGTGTAGTGGTCGGTCGCGGCGGCGGTACGGAGGTTGGTGGTGTAGACGGTACCGTCCGGGTTCAGCACCTCGGCGTGGCGCAGCCTTACCGTGGTGCCGGCCCGGCCGGTGACCCGTAGACGGGCGGTGCCGACCATGTTCTGGCCGAGGTCGAAGACGAAGACGCCGGGGCGGGGTTCGGTGATCTTCCGGGCCTTGAGCTCCTGGATGACGCGGCAGGGCCCGTCCGGCTCGGCGACCAGTTCGCCGGTGACCTCCTCCTCGGCGGGCACGGCCTTGGCCCAGGCGGAGTCGTCGAAGCCGGAGCGGAGCCAGCCGTCGGTCTCCAGGCGGGCGTCGTAGTTCTCGCCGGTGAGGAGGTCCGCCAGGGTGAGGGGTCCTGTGGCGGCCCGCCAGTCGGTACCGGACAGCACCCGTTCGGTGGTGCCGTCCCGGTAGGTCACCTCCAACTGGCCCAGGAAGGCGGGGTGTTCGCCGTACTGATGCGGGCCGAACATCCCCACGTTGCCCGCGTACCACCCCGTCGCCAGCTCCACGCCGAGGGTGTTGGCCCCGGAGGTGAGCAGTTCGGTGACGTCGTGCGTCTGGTACTGGATGCGTTGGGCGTAGTCCGTCCAGCCGGGCGCGAGGCGGTCCGTCCCGACCTTCTTGCCGTTGAGGTGGGCCTCGTACAGGCCGAGGGCCGTGGAGTGGAGCCGGGCCCGTGCGACGGGCTTGCGGCGCAGCCGGAACTCGTGGCGCAGCTGGGCGACGGGGGCGTAGGCGGCGGCGACCTCGCCCCAGGGGCCCGCGCCCCACGGGGCGAGGACCTTGGCTGCGGGCCAGGCGCCGTCGTCGTAGTCCAACGCCTTCCAGTCGACCGTGGGTTCGGCGTCGGCGGCCTTCCAGCCGTCGCCGGTCGTGACGGTCCGCGCCCCGTCGGCGGTGGTCAGCTCCAGGACCCCGAGCAGTCCGGCGGGGCCGGTGACCTCGTTGGTCGCGGCGACGGCGAGGACATGGCGGCCGGGGGCCAGCCGTTCGGTGACGTCGGTGACCGAGGGGCGGCTCCAGGCCCGGGCGACCTCGTCCGGTTCGGCCCGCGCCACCTCCGTACCGTCGAGGTGGGCGACGTACCCGTCGTCGGCGGTGAGCACGAGGCGGGCCCGGGTCACCCCGGCCGGTACGTCGAACGCGCCCCGGAACCAGCGGGTCGCGGCGGGGGCGCTGGTCGCCGGGTCGCCCTCCGGGAACCAGATCCAGGAGCCCTCGTCCAGGGCGGGTGCGCCGACAAGGGCGGCCGGGGCGCCGATCCAGCGGGCGGACCAGTCCGAGGCCTCGGTGAGTCCGGTCTCCCACCAGGCGGGCTCGGACCAGCCCGAGACCCGGCCTTCGTCGTCCCAGACCCGCACGGTCCAGTAGTAGCGGGTACGGGAGCGCAACTCCGGCCCGCCGTAGAGGACTTGCGTGGAATCGGTGGACTCGACCTTGCCGCTGTCCCACACGTCGGGCCGTTCCAGGGCGCGTTCGCTCAGCGCGACACGGATCTGGTACGCGCTCTGCGTGCGGCCCGGCACGGTGGCGGTGAGCGGCCAGCCGAGGCGCGGGCGGGCGGCGCCGAGGCCGAGCGGGTTCTTCACGTACTCGGCGGTCGAGCCGCCCACCCGAAGGCCCTTGGCACCTGGCACGCCGCGTTCCGCGGCCTGTGCGGGTGGGATGGCTCCGGCGATGAGGGTGGTTCCCAGGGCGGTGGCGGTCGTGCTGAGCAGTCGTCGTCGGCTGATCACACTCGGCTCCGATTCGGCGAGGGGAAGGGGGATGGGGGCAGGGAATGCGGTCGGTCAGGCAGGCAGGGGGCGGGCGTCTTCGGTGCGGCGCGCCGCCGCCTCCCAGGCCGTCGGGTCACCCGACGGCTCGTAGCGGGTCAAGGGCTGGGTGCGGGCGATGAGTTCGCGGGTGGAGGCCAGGTCACCGGGCAGGCCGTGGGCCCGCGCCTGGACGAGGACGTTGCCGAACGCGGCCGCTTCGGCGGGGCCCGCGACCACGGGCACCCCGCAGGCGTCGGCGGTGAGTTGGCAGAGCAGCGCGTTGCGCGCCCCGCCGCCGACGAGGTGCACGACGTCGGCCTCGCGGTCGGCCAGGTGCTGCGCCTCGCGGATCGCCCGCCGGTGGGCCAGGGCCAGCGAGTCGATGACGCAGCGCGTGATCTCCGCCCGGCTGTGGGGCACCGGCCCGCCGGTCGCCCGGCAGGCGGCCGCGATCCGCCCGGGCACGTCTCCGGGGGCCAAAAACTCGGGTGCGGCGGCATCCACCACGTACCGCAGAGCGGGCATGCGGGCGGCTTCGGCCAGCAGAGGGGTGACGTCGGTCAGCTCCCAGGTGCGCATGCACTCCTGGAGGAGCCACAGGCCCATGATGTTGCGCAGGAAGCGGACGGTGCCGTCGATGCCCAGTTCGTTGGTGAAGTTCGCGGCGCGGCTCGCCCCGGTGGTGACGGGCGCGTCGAGTTCGAGGCCGGCCAGCGACCAGGTTCCGGTGCAGAGGTAGGCGAACCGCTCCCCCCGTCCGGCGGGGACAGCGGCGACGGCGGACGCGGTGTCGTGCGAGCCGACGGCCGTCACCGGTACGGGCCCGGGTCGCCCGGTCCGTTCCTGGACGGCGGGGAGCAGCGTGCCCGCCGGGTCACCGGGCCGGCGCAGCGGGGCCAAGAGAGCGAGGTCGATGCCGAGGCGGTCGGCCAGGGGGCGGTTCCAGTCGCCGGTGCGCGGGTCGATGAGCTGGGTGGTCGAGGCGTTGGTCAGCTCGGTGCCCTGCTCCCCCGTGAGCCAGTACGCTATCAGATCGGGGATCAACAACAGACGCCTGGCCGACGCAAGTTGGGGTGTTCCCTGTGCTGCCACGAGTTGGTAGAGCGTGTTGAACGGGGCGTACTGGATTCCGGTCACCCGGTAGAGGTCGTCGGGTGGGACCGTGGCCCACACCCGCTCCGGGACGCCTTCGGTGCGCCGATCCCGGTAGTGGACAGGGTTGCCGAGCAGGGACCCGTCGGCGGCGAGGAGCCCGTAGTCCACCGCCCAGCTGTCGATACCCACTGAGTCGACCGGGCCCGCCGCGCGCAGCCCGTCGAGCACTCCCCCGTACAGGCCGAGGATGTCCCAGCGCAGGCCCTCCGGCAGGTGCACGGGCCGGTTGGGGAAGCGGTGGGCCTCGGTGAGGCGCAGGGTGTCGGGGCCCACGCGGCCGGCCATGACCCGCCCGCTGGACGCGCCGAGGTCGACGGCCGCGAAGGTCTTCGCACCGGCGGCGCTCATCGAAGGAAGGCCCCGGCGACCCCGGCGTCGACCGGGATGTGCAGGCCGGTGGTGTGGGTCAACTCGCCCCCGGTGAGTGCGAAGACGGCGTTGGCGACATGTTCGGGCAGCACCTCCCGCTTGAGGAGGGTGCGTTGGGCGTAGAACTCGCCGAGCTTCTCCTCCTCGATCCCGTACGTCGCGGCGCGCTGCGCACCCCATCCGCCGGCGAAGATGCCGGAGCCGCGCACCACACCGTCCGGGTTGACACCGTTGACGCGGATGCCGTCGCCGCCCAGCTCTGCCGCCAGCAGCCGCACCTGGTGGGCCTGGTCGGCCTTGGCGGCGGAGTAGGCCACATTGTTGGGACCGGCGAAGACCGCGTTCTTCGAGGCGATGTAGACGAGGTCGCCGCCGAGGCCCTGGGCCCGCATGACCCGCGCGGCCTCGCGGGCGACGAGGAAGGAACCCCGGGCCATGACGGCGTGCTGGAGGTCCCAGTCCCGGACCGTGGTCTCGGCCAGCGGCTTGGAGATGGAGATGCCGGCGTTGTTGACCACCAGGTCGACGCCGCCGAAGGCGAGTGCGGCCGCCGCGAAGGCGCCGGCCACCTGGTCCTCGCTGGTGACGTCGGCGGTGACGGCCACCGCCCGGTCGGGGCCGCCCAGTTCCTCGGCGACGGCGGCCCCGCTCGCCGCGTCCAGGTCGGCGACGACCACGCAGGCACCCTCCGCGACGAGGCGGCGTGCGATGGCTTTGCCGATGCCGCTGCCCGCGCCGGTCACCAGGGCGACCCGGGTGGCGAGCGCCTTGGGCCGCGGTATCCGCCGGAGCTTGGCCTCCTCCAGGGCCCAGTACTCGATGCGGAACTTCTCCGACTCCTCGATCGGGGCATAGGAGGAGACGGCTTCCGCGCCGCGCATCACGTTGATCGCGTTGAGGTAGAACTCCCCCGCCACGCGGGCCGTCTGTTTGTCCTTGCCGAAGCTGAACATCCCCACCCCGGGGATCAGCACGATCGCCGGGTCCGCGCCCCGCATCGGAGGCGATCCGGGCTCCGCGTGCCGGGTGTAGTAGGCGGCGTACTCCTCCCGGTAGACGGTGTGCAGTTCGTCCAAGCGGGATATGGCTTCGGTGAGTTCAACGGTCGGAGGCAGGTCGAGGACCAGGGGCCTGACCTTCGTCCGCAGGAAGTGGTCCGGGCAGGAAGTGCCGAGGGCCGCGAGCCTCGGGTGCTCGGCGCGGGCGAGGAAGTCCAGCACGGCGTCGGAGTCGTCGAAGTGGCCGACCTGGGGGTGGTCCCGGGAGGCGAGGGCGCGTACGTACGGGGCGAGGGCGGCGGCCCGTGCCCGGCGATCGGCCTCGGGCAGCGCCTCGTACCCCTTGATGACCGGTCCGAACGGCTCGGGCCTGCCCTGCTCGGCAAGGAAGGTCTCGGCGGTGCGGATGATGCGGAGCGCGTTGGCCTCGCACTCCTCGGACGTCGCGCCCCAGGCGGTGATGCCGTGGCCGCCGAGGACGCAGCCGATGGCTTCGGGGTTGGCCGCCTGCACCGCGGCGATGTCCAGGCCGAGCTGGAATCCGGGGCGCCGCCAGGGGACCCAGGCGACGGTGTCGCCGAAGCAGTCGGCGGTGAGCTTCTCCCCGTCGGCGGCGCAGGCGAGCGCGATGCCGGAGTCGGGGTGCAGATGGTCGACGTGCGGGGCGTCGACGAGCCCGTGCATGGCGGTGTCGATGGAGGGGGCGGCGGCGCCCTTGCCGTGCAGGCAGTAGTCGAAGGCGGCGACCATCTCGTCCTCGCGCTCCTCGCCCTCGTGGACGCCGCGCAGGGCGCGGAGGCGGTCGAGGCGGAGGACGGCGAGCCCTTCGGCGGTGAGGGTGCCGAGGTCGCCGCCGGAGCCCTTGACCCACATCAGCTCGACGTCGTCGCCGGTGACCGGGTCGGGCGCGACGCCCTTGGCGGAGGCGTTGCCGCCTGCGTAGTTCGTGTTGCGGGGGTCGGAGCCGAGCCGGTGGGAGCGGGCCAGGAGTGCTGCGGCTTCGGGGTGGAGTGCCATGGGGTTCCTCGGTGTCCTTCGCGAAGGGAGGGGCGGGGGTTCGGGTGCGGCGGGCGGTAGGCGCGTGCGGAACCCGGCTGCGGCGGTCGGTTCGGCGGGGCGTAGGCGAGTCAGCGCGCCACGGGTCGGCGTGCGCTGGTCCCGGGACGGCCTACGCCCCCCACCCCGCCTGCTGCCCGCCGACCCGCCCCTCGGCGGTCTTCGTCGCCCAGCCGGAGCGCCGGTAGGCGGCCATCGGGTCGCCGTCGAGGCCCTGTTCCTCACGGACCTCGGCGAGCAGGGGGCGTACGTCGGTGTTGTAGGCGTCCATCAGCACGGCGTTGGCCTCCAGGACGTCCCCCGTGCGCTGGGCATCGGCCAGGGCCGCGCGGTCCACGAGGAGCGCCTTCGCGGTGGCCTCCTGGACGTTCATCACCGAGCGGATGATCGCGGGGATCTTCTCCTCGATGTTGTGGCACTGGTCGAGCATGAAGGCGACGTCCGCGGTGAGCCCGCCGCCGCGGACGACCTCGTACATGATGCGGAAGAGCTGGAAGGGGTCGGCCGCCCCGACCATGAGGTCGTCGTCGGCGTAGAAGCGGGAGTTGAAGTCGAACCCGCCGAGCCGGCCCTCGCGCAGCAGGGTCGCGACGATGAACTCGATGTTGGTGCCCGGCGCGTGGTGCCCGGTGTCCACGACGACCCGGGCCTTCGGGCCCAGCTTGAGGCAGTGGACGTAGGCCGTCCCCCAGTCCGGGACGTCGGTCGTGTAGAAGGCAGGCTCGAACAGCTTGTACTCCACGAGCATGCGCTGATCGTCGCCGAGCCGTTCGTAGACGGCGGCCAGCGCCTCGGCGAGCCGGTCCTGCCGCTCGTGGATGTCGTCCTGGCCGGGGTAGTTCGTGCCGTCCGCGAACCAGAGCTTGAGGTCCCGGGACCCCGTCGCGTCCATGATGTCGACGCAGGCCATCAGGTGGTCGAGGGCCTTGCGGCGGACGGCGGCCTCCGGGTGGCAGACGCTCCCGAGCCGGTAGGCGTCGTCCTGGAAAGTGTTGGCGTTGATCGCCCCGACGGCCAGGCCCCGGTCACGGGCGTGCTCGGCGAGGGCCGCGTAGTCGTCGACCGTGTCCCAGGGAATATGGAGGGCGACGGTGGGTGCGGCTCCGGTGAACTCGTGCACCTTCGCCGCGTCGTCCAGCTTCTCCTGGGGGGTGCGGGGCACGCCGGGCCGGGCGAAGACCTTGAAGCGGGTCCCCGAATTCCCGTACGCCCAGGAGGGCGTCTCGATGGCCTGGGACATGAGGGCGGCCTTCACCGTGGCGTGCTCGGTCACTTCGTCGCTCCTGTGACGTCGGCGTGAACGCGAATGAATCTGAAACGATTCATGCGGGTTGAAGGTAGGAGCGCCCCCGAGAGCTGTCAACCCTTCCGGCAGACCTGACGCCGTAGAACCTGACGATGGCAAGGGGCAGTTGAGAATTTCCGTTCCACCCCATTGACGCACCCAGAGGGACCTGCCTAACGTCCCGGCAACTCATTTGAAACCTTTCACGATGCCGTGAAGACGCCCTCCGTATCGTCGAGGAGCCACCGATGACCCACCGGTCCGCCAAGGATCCGGCCCCCGTGCTGGCCCTGAGGGGCATCTCGAAGTCGTTCGGCGCCGTGCGCGCCCTGCGGGACGTGTCCCTCGACCTGTTCCCCGGCGAGGTCCACGCTCTCGCCGGGGAGAACGGCGCGGGCAAGTCGACCCTGATCAAGACGCTCGCTGGAGTGCACCGGCCCGACAGCGGCCAGGTTCTGCTGGACGGCGAGCCGGTCACCTTCCATGGTCCCGCCGACGCCCGCGACGCCGGTATCGCCGTCATCTACCAGGAGCCCACGCTCTTCCCCGACCTGTCGATCGCCGAGAACATCTTCATGGGCCGTCAGCCCCGCCGGGCGCTCGGACGCATCGACCACCGGGCCACCCGGACCGCCACGGCCGCCCTGATGCACCGGCTCGGCGTCGAGCTCGACCCCGACCGCCCGGCGCGCGGCCTGTCCATCGCGGACCAGCAGATCGTCGAGATCGCCAAGGCCCTCTCCTTCGACGCCCGCGTCCTGATCATGGACGAGCCGACGGCCGCCCTGACCGGCAGCGAGGTGGCGCGCCTGTTCGGCGTGGTCCGGGCGCTGCGCGAGCAGGGGGCGGCCGTGCTGTTCATCTCGCACCGGCTGGAGGAGATCTTCCGTATCTGCGAACGCGTCACGACTCTGCGGGACGGCGCGCTGATCGCCGGCGAACCGCTGGCGGGCATGACCGAGGAGGATCTCGTCCGCCGGATGGTCGGCCGCGACCTGGACGAGCTGTATCCGAAGCAGCACGTGGAGGCGGGCGAGGTCGCCCTGAGCGTCCGGCGGCTCACCCGCGAGGGCGTGTTCACCGACGTCTCCTTCGATGTGCGGTGCGGCGAGATCGTCGGCATGGCGGGGCTGGTCGGCGCCGGGCGTACGGAGGTGGCGCGGACCGTCTTCGGTGTCGACCGGTGGGACGCGGGCGAGGTCGAGGTGGCCGGGCGGGCGCTCGTCAACGGCGCCCCGTCCGCCGCCATGGCCGCCGGACTCGCCCTGGTCCCGGAGGACCGGCGGGCCCAGGGCCTGGTGATGGGCATGTCCATCGAGCGGAACATCGGGCTGACCGGGCTGCGCGCCACCCGGCGGGCGGGGCTGATGGACCGGGGTGCGGAGCGCAGCCGCTCGCTCGACTGGGCGGTCCGGCTCCAGGTGAAGTACGCCCGCATCGCGGATGCCGTCTCCACCCTGTCCGGCGGCAACCAGCAGAAGGTGGTGCTGGCCAAGTGGCTGGCGACCGGGCCTGCCGTGCTGATCGTCGACGAGCCGACGCGCGGCATCGACGTCGGCACCAAGGCGGAGGTGCACCGGCTGCTGAGCGCGCTGGCGGCGGACGGGGTGGCGGTGCTGATGATCTCCTCCGATCTGCCCGAGATCCTCGGCATGGCCGACCGGGTGCTGGTGATGCACGAGGGCCGCCTCACCGCCGAGATCCCCCGTTCCGACGCCACCGAGGAGACCGTGATGGCCGCAGCCACCGGGAGGGCCGCCGCATGACGGTGACGACGACCGAACCGGCGCCCGTCGCGCCGATCCCCGCCTCCAGCAGCACCCGGCTGGTGGACCGAGTCTTCAAGATGCGTGAACTCGCCATCTTCGTGCTCCTGTTGGCGATACTCGCGCTCACCCAGCTGGGCAACAGCGCGTTCCTCTCCGAGCAGGGCATCAAGGACCTGCTGCTCAACGCCACGATCCTGGTACTGGTCGCCACCGGCCAGGCGCTGGTGGTCATCACCCGCAACGTCGACCTGTCGGTCGGCTCGACGCTCGGCATCAGCGCCTTCGCCGCCGGTACGTATCTCCAGAGCGGCGGGCACCCGGTGGTGGCCGTGGTCCTGGCCGTGCTGCTCGGCGTGGGCTTCGGTCTGCTGAACGGGCTGCTCGTGAGCCTCGGCCAGGTGCCCGCCCTGGTGGTGACGCTCGGGACGCTCTACATCATCCGGGGCATCGACTCGATCTGGGTCGGCTCCCGGCAGATCACCGCGGCCGATCTCCCGGACGGTTTCGTGGACTTCGGCTCCGCCGGGATCTCGGCGGTGCCGTGGCTCGCGCTGATCGCCCTGGCGGTGCTGGTGTCGACGGCGTACTACCTGAGGCACTTCGGGAGCGGGCGCGAGCTGTACGCGCTGGGGTCCAACCCGGAGGCGGCGCGGCTGGCCGGGATTCCCGTACGCCGACGGATCCTGCTCGCCTACACCTTCTGCGGGGCGCTGGCCGGGCTCGCGGGGGCGCTGTATCTGGCGCGCTTCGGGAACGTCGACTCCGGTACGGGCAGCGGTTACGAACTCACCGTCGTCAGCGCGGTCGTGGTCGGCGGGGTGGTCTTCACCGGGGGCTCCGGCACGGTGTACGGCGCGGCGCTCGGCGCGCTGCTGCTGACCTCGGTGAACAGCGTGCTGCCCGCGCTCGGCGTCAGCTCCGTGTGGGTGCTCGCGATCAACGGAATCCTGCTCATCCTCGCCATCGCGGTCGACCGGATCGTGGCCCTGCGCGTGGCGTCCGCCCTGAAGAAGAGGAACGCCCGCCATGGCTGACTCCGCACTCGCGCGCGCCGTCCGCTGGGACACGGTCGTCGGCGCCCTCCTGATCGTGGTGCTGCTGCTGTCCTTCGGCTTCGTCGACGGTTTCGGCAACGCCCTCAATCTGTCGTTCCTGATCGGCAACACCCTGCCCATCGCGCTCATCGCGCTGCCGATGACCCTTCTGGTGGTCTCCGGGGAGATCGACCTGTCGGTGGCGTCGACGGCCGGCCTCTCGGGGGCGGTGATGGGGGCGCTGTGGAACCAGGGCCTGCCGATCGAAGCGATCATCCCGATCTGTCTGCTGCTCGGTGTGGTGTGCGGGCTGGTCAACGGGCTGCTCGTGACCCGCCTCGGGCTGCCCTCGCTGGCCGTCACCATCGGGACGCTGGCCGCCTACCGGGGCATCGCACAGATCGTGCTGGGGTCGGACGCCGTCACCGATTTCCCGTCCCCCTACCTGGACTTCGCCGCCGGGCGGATCGGCGACACGTTCGTTCCGTACGCCCTCCTGCCGTTCCTGGCACTGCTCGCCGTCGCCGTCATCGCCCTGCACGCAACGCCGTTCGGGCGCTCTCTGTTCGCGACGGGTGCCAACGAGGAGGCGGCCAGGTTCGCCGGCGTACGGGTGAAGCGACAGAAGCTGATCCTGTTCACCGTGACCGGTCTGATGGCCTCGCTCACCGGGGTGTTCTGGGCGTTGCACTACGCGAGCGCCCGCTTCGACAACGCCACCGGTCTCGAACTGTCCGTCGTGGCAGCCGTGTTGCTCGGCGGTATCGACTTCGATGGAGGCAAGGGCACGCTCGGAGGCGCGATCGCGGGCGTCTTCCTGCTCGGGGCGCTGCAGAACGTGATGAGCCTCGGGGACGTCTCCGCGCAGTCGCAGATCGTCGTCACCGGCGTGCTGCTCGTGCTCTCCGTGCTCGGCCGTGTCGCCCGCCAGGTCTCCGTCGCGAGGGCGGGGCGGCGGACCGCCTCGGCCCCGACTCCCTGACGACCCCGTGCTCGTAACCCGCCCTTCTTCCGCAAAGGACCCTGCCATGCGTACGTCATCGATCCGCCGTACCTGTGCGGCCCTGGCCGCCGCCACCTCCCTCGCGCTAGCCGTCGCCGCCTGCGGGGGCACCACCAAGAGCGATGTGAAGAAGGAGAGCGGTTCGGCCGCCCCGGCCGGAGAGGCGGACCCGAACGCTCCCACCAAGAAGGGCCTGACCGTGGGCTTCCTGCCCAAGCAGGTCAACAACCCCTACTTCACCACCGCCGACAAGGGCGGGCAGAAGGCCGTCGAGGCGCTGGGGTCCACCTTCAAGGAGGTCGGCCCGACCAGCGCCACCGACACCTCCGGTCAGGTCTCCTACGTCAACACCCTCACCCAGCAGCAGGTCGACGCCATCGCCGTGTCCGCCCAGGACCCGGGCGCCCTGTGCACCGCGCTCAAGCAAGCCATGAAGAACGGCGTCAAGATCGTCACGTACGACTCCGACACCAAGCCCGGCTGCCGCAACGTGTTCGTGTCCCAGGCGGGGGCCGAGGACCTGGGCCGCACGCAGATCCAGCTGCTCGCCGAACAGATCGGCTACAAGGGCGAGATCGCGATCCTGTCCGCCGCCCAGACGGCGACGAACCAGAACCTGTGGATCGACTACATGAAGGACGAGCTGAAGGACCCGAAGTACAAGGACGTGAAGCTGGTGAAGGTGGCGTACGGCAACGACGACGCCCAGCAGTCCTTCCAGCAGACCCAGGGGCTGCTCCAGGAGTATCCGAAGCTCGCCGGGATCGTGTCGCCGACCACCGTCGGCATCAAGGCGGCGGCGCAGTACCTGTCCGGTTCGAAGTACCGGGGCAAGGTGAAGCTGTCCGGGCTCGGCACCCCCAACGATCTGCGGTCGTACGTGAAGAACGGCACGGTCGAGGCGTTCGAGCTGTGGGACCCGGCGAAGCTCGGTGAGCTGGCCGGCCACGCCTCGGTCGCCCTGGCGTCCGGGCAGATCACCGGCAAGGAGGGTCAGACCTTCGAGGCCGGCGAGCTGGGCACGTACACGATCGGCAAGGACGGGGTGGTCGACCTGGGCAAGCCGACGGTGTTCGACAAGGACAACATCGACGACTTCGACTTCTGATGGTCGCGGATAGGCTGAGGGTCCGTCCCGCGTCCCTCGCCCCTCTGGAGGTCTCCGTCTGATGGCCCGGTCGGTGGGTATCAAGGACGTGGCCCGGGTCGCCGGAGTATCGGTGGGCACGGTCTCCAACGTCATCAACCGCCCGGACACGGTCGGTCCCGACACGCGCGCCCGCGTCCTGTCGGCGATCGACCGGCTCGGATACGTCCGCAGCGAGTCGGCACGGCAGTTGCGGGCGGGGCGCAGCCGGATCATGGGGCTGCTGGTCCTCGACATGGGCAACCCGTTCTTCGTGGACGTGGCGCGCGGTGCGGAGCGGGCCGCCCGGGAGGCGGGGCTCGGCGTCATGGTCTGCAACAGTGCGCAGAGCCCCGGCGAGGAGGCGGAGTATCTGTCGCTCTTCGCGGAACAACGGGTCCGGGGGGTGCTGCTCACCCCGGCCGACGCGACCGGGCGCAACATCGCGGCCTTCCGGCGGCACGACATCCCGTTCGTCCTCGTCGACCGGGTCGCGGAGGGGACCACCGAGTGCTCGGTCTCGGTCGACGACGTGGCGGGCGGGACGCTGGCGGTGCGGCATCTGCTGGACGCCGGGCACCGCTCCATCGCGTATGTGAGCGGGCCGCCCGGCTTCAACCAGGTCCGCGACCGCCGTACGGGGGCGCTCGCCGCGCTCGCCGAGGCGGGGCTCGGCCCGGAGGCCCTGCGGGAGCTTCCAACGGAACGGCTGGACGTGGCGGCCGGCCGGGACGCGGGGGCCCGGCTGCTGGGGCTCTCCGACCGGCCGACCGCCGTGTTCTGCGCCAACGACCTGCTCGCGCTGGGGGTGTTGCAGTCGCTGTTCGCCGCCGGGGTCTCCGTACCCGATGATCTGGCCCTGGTGGGGTACGACGACATCGAGTTCGCGGCGGCGGCCGCGGTGCCGCTCACATCGGTGCGGCAGCCGGCGGCGACGATGGGGGCGCTGGCGGCCGGTCTGCTGCTGGAGGAGACCGGGGCGGGGGCGTCCGCGGCGGCGCACGAGCACCGGCGGGTGGTGCTGCAGCCGGAGCTCGTGGTGCGGCGGTCGAGTCTCGCCGCTCGCTGAGTCGAGGGCGCCGGGGACAGACCGGGGTGTGGGCCGGTGGTCAGAGGTGGGCGAGGAGGCCGTCCAGCGGCCGGGGCAGGCGGCTGAGGTCCAGGGCTTCGGTCAGCGCCCGGGCGTAGTGCTCCTTGCGCCCGCCGATGGTTCCCATGAAGCGCCGCAGCTGCGCCTCGACCGGCCGCTCCCGCTGGGCGGGCTGCCGCTGGAAGAGCCGGAAGGTCCGCAGGTCGCCCTGTTCGTCGATGACCTGCTGGACGCCGTCGGTGCCGAGCGCCCGGATCAGCTCGTCCTCCAGGTCGGCGTGGCAGGTGAAGAAGCCCAGCGTCTCCAGGTCCTCGGGGGCGAGACCGGAGCCGAATCCGGTGCGCTCCAGCCCCTGGAGGAAGAAGCGCTGCTCCGCCGCGTCGCAGAGACCGGCGGGCCGGACATCAAGGCCGTCGGGACCCAGGAGCCGCAGGAAACGGGTGATGCTGGTGGCACCCCCGAGCGGTACGACCACGACGCCTTCGGCGGTCAGGGGGCGGCCCTGGCGTTCGGCGAGCGCCTCGACCGCCGCACGGTCGCTGACACCCTCGACGAGCACCACCGTGCGCAGGCCCAGTCCGGCGGCCAGTTCGCGGGCTGCTCCGGCCTCGTCGGGCGCCGGGGTGTCGCTGTCGTCCGCGGCCCAGGAGATGACCGTCTGCCGCAAGCGCGTCGCTGTGTCCACCCGGCCAGTCTCGCACCATGATCGGCGGGTGCGACAAGGGTTTTCGCGTACGTCGACGAGGCCCTGGTTCACCCGGGCAGCGTTACGTCACCGGGGCTCGGGAGGCCTGCGGGCCAGGTACAGGCCGACGCCCAGGGCGAGGACGAGCACACAGCCGGAGAAGGTCAGTCCGGCGTTCCGGAGCCCGATGCCGAGGGTCAGGGCGCCGACGCCGACGACGGGCAGGGAGATGCCCAGGTAGGCGATGACGAAGAACGCGGACACGGTCGCGGCCCGGTGCTCGGGCGGAGCCGCCGCGCTGATCGCCGCCACCGCACCCCGGAACGCCAGCCCCTGGCCCAGGCCGCCGCACAGGGCCCCGGCGACCAGCAGGGGCAGTGAGGTGAACAGCAGCGAGGCGCCGACCAGGACGAGTCCGGCGACGAGGACGAAGCAGCCACCCGGCAGGGCCCGGCGCTCGCCGACCCGCCCCATGAGCGCCTGCCCGGCCGTCGAGGCGAGGAAGACGGAGAAGACGACGAGCCCGGTCAGGGCCAGGTTGTGCACGTCGAGCGTCTCGGCGACGAATGCGGGGGCGACCGCCGTGAACAGGCCGAGCAGGGAGAACCCGGCGAAGGCGGCCACCGCCGACGTGGTGAACACGCCACGCATCGTGGGCGGGACGGCCAGGCCCTGGGGTCGCAGCCGCAGTCCCCTCACCCGGGCGGAGGCGACCGTCTCGGGAAGGAACCAGGTCAGCACGGCGGCCACGGCGATCAGCGCCAGGTGCGCGACGAAGGGCAGCCGCAGGGGCCAGGGGGCGTACTCGGCGAGCAGCCCCGACAGGAGCGGCCCGCAGCCCAGGCCGCCCATGTTCGCGGCGGTCGCGGCGAGCCCGGCGCGTGCGGCACGCCCCGGCGGGGCCAGCTCCATCACCGTGACCGTCGCGGCGCCGCTGAGCAGTCCGGCGGCGAACCCGGAGAGGAGGCGGCCGGCGAACAGGGCGGGGAGCCCGCCCTCGAAGAGGAAGCAGAACGCGCTGGCCGCCGAGAAGCCCAGGGCGGCCAGGAGGACCGGTCGCCGCCCCGCCTCGTCGGACACGTTCCCGGCGAGCAGCAGGGTGGCGATGACTCCGATGGCGTAGACGGCGAAGACGACGGTCACCATCAGCTCGGAGAAGCCGAGCTGTTCCCGGTACAGGCCGTAGAGCGGGGTGGGCAGCGTGGTGCCCGCCATGCCGATGGCGAAGACGGCCGCGGCGGCGGGGTAGCCGAGGCGCCTCCCGCTCCGTGGCGGACGGGTCATGAACCGGCGGACGGGGCCGCGGGGGTGATGTGGCTGAGCACGCACCGCCAGTGCCCGTCCCGCCGTACGAACACGTCCGTGGTCCATTCGTCGGCGTCGAAGCGCTGACCACCGTAGTGGGCGGTGTTGGTGATGCGCGCGGTGGCCGTCGCGGTGTCCCCGTGAACCCTGACTCTCGGCGGGGTGACGGCTTCCATCGCCGAGTGCGTCAGGTCGCCGGACCGGACGTAGCCGAGGAACGCCTCCCGGTCCGTGATGCCGGACTCGGAGACGATGACCCACTCCTCGGCCATGAAGCCGGCGATCCGTTCCGCGTCGTTCGCGACGATCGCGGCGGCCCAGGCGTCGACGATCGCGGCGAGCCGGGCGTGCTCGGCTTCGGGCGTTCCCCGGTCCGGGGGCGGCTCGGCGGTCTCGTGCTCTCCGCTCTCTCCCATGCGGCGAGCGTAACCGCGGGGCGGGCGGGCCGCGCGTCCTGCGGGCGCGAGCGCGACCCGTACGCGGCCCGGGGAGCCGGACCCGTACGCGGCGAAGGGGCGGGACCGTACGCGTCCGGCGGACTCCGTACGGTCCCGCCCCCGGTCATCGGCCGGTCAGCGGCGGCGCGGGGTCAGCGCGCTCCGCCCTGGCGGCGTTCGAATCCGGCGAACGCGGCTTCCTGGCGCCACTCGGTGGCCGCCTTCGCGTTGTCCGCGAGATGGCGGGCGCAGGCCGGGGCGGGCGGGGCGACACCGGGCTGCGATCCGGCGCAGGCGCGGACCGGGCGGTAGCCGGTGCGTGCGGAGCCGGAGGCCCAGAGGCTGTCGCCGTCGAGGAAGGCGTGCTCCAACGAGGCGCGCGCCAGGTCCTTCAGCTCGGTGTAGCTCAGGCCGTAGGTGGCTCGGGCGTACTGGTACTCGTGGCTGATGTCGATGCGCGAGACGCCGGGGTCGTCGGTGGCGAGGACCACCGGGACGCCGTAGCGGCGGTAGGCGTTGAACGGGTGGTCGTCGCCCGCCACGCCCAGGATCTGCTTGTTGCTGCTGAACGGCACCTCGACGGCGACACCGCGCCGGGCCATCGTCCGGGCCAGCTGCTGCCAGTCGTCCTCGTGGACCAGGTCGACGCCGTGGCCGATGCGTTCGGCCCCGGCGACCTGGACGGCCTCGCGGATGTGGAACCTCAGGTCCTCGGGCTTGACCAGGCCGGGGGTCAGCTCACCGGCGTGCAGGGTGAGCCGTGCGTCCGGGTACTGGGTGCGCAGGTACTGGAGCATCCGCATCTGGAGGCGGTAGTTGCGCAGGGCACTCTCGCCGTCCTCCGGCTGGACGAGGTTGACGGCGACGAACCGCGGGTCACGCTCGGCGAGACGCATACCGAGCGCCATCTGTGTGAACACACGCTCGTTCGAACTTCCGCGGGAGACCTGGGAGATCCACCGGACGGGCAGGCGGCAGCCGGGGTCGGGGCGGGCGGTGTCGCAGCGCGCCGTCTCCCGGAACTGAGCGTCGGCGGCATCCGCCTCCCGTACGGCCTCCTCGACGGCCCCGTCGAGATTTCCGCCGGCGACCAGCTTCCGGTGGAGGGCGGCGAGGTCGGCGTCGTAGCCCACGGAGTCGGCAAGCTTCTTCGCGGCGTCCGATGCGGGGGTGACCAGGGTCTCCAGATAGAACTGGTTCTGCTCCACAACCGTGTTGGCGACATTGGCGAGCATCTTGCCGCGGTCGCGCGTCGCCTCGCCGAACTTGCCGAAGGTGTCGAAGAAGTGGTCGTGGCCCGACTGACCGGCGGGGAAGTCCTGCATGGACCAGGCGCGGACGATCCGCTGCCGGAACTTCGCGTCCGTGCGGGCGTCGGCGGCGGGCCGGCTGCCCGGTCCGCAGGGCGGGCGCACCGCGGTGTCGGTGGCGTCGATACACAGGCCGTTCTCGCCCGCGAGCTGGATCAGGTACTCAGTGGTGACCGCGCCCGAGAGGTGGTTGTGGAGGTCGCCGCCCTTGGGCATTGCCGCGAAGAAGCCCTTGAGCCGGGCGGGGTCGTCCCGCAGCGCATCGAGGCGGGCGGCGGTCCTGCGTTCGGCGGGGGTGGTGACGCGGAACGCGGCCGGGGCGGCGGGGTCCTGGGCCGGTGCGGCGGTGGCGGGGACCGCGGGAAGGATCGTGAGTAAGGCGAGTGCGGCGATCCCGGCCGGGACCAGGGAGTGGGGACGGTGGGCCGTCCGAATCGTTGAGATCACCGCCGCATGATCGCGTCGGGCACGGTTCCGGCCCACGCGAAACTCATGGGCGCACCCGGGTTCCACCCGATCGTGTGCTGTACCGCCCTGACGGCAGAAGGGCCGAAAGAAGTCTTGCGCGATCCCTTGACCGGGGTGGGGCAAGGGTCCACAGTGACTCACTAATGCGCATTACTAATACGCATTAGTGATCCGGAGGAACACCGTGGAAGAACCCAGGAAGCGGGCCAGGCCGGGCCGCGTGCCCGCCCCGGCGGGCCGTACGTCCCGGCCGCGGCAGGCGGAGGTCGCCCGGCTCGCCGGGGTCTCGCAGGCCACTGTCTCGCTGGTGCTCGGGGCCCGGAAGCAGGGCGCGACGATCTCCGAGGAGACGCGCCGCAAGGTGCTCGACGCGGTGCGGGCGCTCGGTTACGTCCCCGATCCGGCGGCCAGTCGGCTGGCCGCCGCGCGGAACAACCTCCTGGGGGTCTTCAGCTTCACGTCCACGTTCCCGACCGATGTGCAGCACTCGTACTACCCGTTCCTGGTCGGCGTCGAGCAGGAGGCCGCGGCCCGCGGCTACGACCTGGTGCTCTTCACCGGCTCCAGCACGGGCGGCGCGGGGGCGGCCGGGCCGAACGCCCTGGCCCGCGTCCGGCTCGCCGACGGCTGCCTCTTCCTCGGGCGGCACGCGCCGGCCGAGGAGCTGCGCCGGCTCGTCGCCGACGGCTTCCCCGTGGTCCACCTGGGCCGCCGGGACGAGCTGGAGGGGCTCGCCTGGGTCGGCGCGGACTACATCAGCGCCAGCCAGGAGGTCGTCGCCCATCTCGCGGCGCTCGGGCACCGGCGCATCGTGCTGGTCCGGGAGGACGACGAGGCGCCCGCCTCCACCGACCGTGAACACGGCTTCCTCAAGGGCCTGGAGGAGGCGGGGCTGCCCGGCGGTCCCGCCGCCGTCTTCCGCTCCGCCGACCCCGAGCGGGAGCTGACCGCGGAGCGGCTGCGCGGCTGGCTCGACGAGGGCGTCACCGCGTTCGTCGCGGAAGAGACGGACACCGGGGACGCCTGGCGCGCCCTGCACGGGGCCGCGCACTTCGTCGGGATCGACTGCCCGCGCGACGCCTCGCTGGCGCTGCTCGGCAGCCCGCCGCCGGACCTGGCCGAGGAGCCCGTTCCCACCGGATTCGACATCCCCCGGCCCCAGTTGGGGGCGGCGGCAGTCCGCATGCTCGCCGCACTGGTCTCCGGGGAGGAGGCGGCCGAACCCCTGGTCGCCTGCACCTTCCGGCCCGGTTCCACGGCGGGCCCGGCCCCCGCCCGGTACTGACCTCCGGATCTGAGGGCCTGTCATCGCACCACGTACGTCCAGCACTTCAAGGAGAATCGTGATACCCGAACCCGACATCCTCATCGTGGGCGGCGGACTCGGCGGGGTCGCCGCCGCCATCGCCGCCTGCCGGGCGGGGCGCACCGTCGTCCTCACCGAGGAGACGGACTGGATCGGCGGCCAGCTCACCTCGCAGGCGGTCCCGCCGGACGAGCACCCGTGGGTCGAGGAGTTCGGCACCACCGCCTCGTACCGCACCCTGCGTGATTCCATCCGCGACTACTACCGCCAGTGGTACCCGCTGCGGTCCGAGGCGCTGGCCCTGCGCACCCTCAATCCGGGTGCGGGCCGCGTCAGCAAGCTGTGCCACGAGCCGCGGGTCGCCCTCGCGGTGATGGAGGCGATGATCGCCCCGTACCGCTCCGCCGGACTGCTCACGCTGCTCACCGAGCACCGCCCGGTGGCCGCCGAGGCGGGCGGCGACGACACCGTACGGTCCGTCACGCTCGCCGACACGCGCAGCGGCAACCGTCTGACGCTCAAAGCCCGTTACGTCATCGACGCCACCGAGACCGGCGAACTGCTCGAACTCGCCGGGGTGGAGCATGTGATCGGCGCGGAGGCCCGGAGCGAGTACGACGAGCCGCATGCCCCCGAGGAGGCGCAGCCCCTCAACCAGCAGGGCATCACGGTGTGTTTCGCGCTCTCGCACCACGAGGACGAGGACCACACCATCGAGCGCCCGGCCGACTACGACTTCTGGCGCACTTACCAGCCGGAGTTCTGGCCCGGTCCGCTGCTCGGCTTCCTCGCCCCCGACCCGCGCAGCCTGGAGGCGGTCCCGCGCACCTTCGTACCCAACCCGGAGCTGGACCCGCTGGACGTCAGCGCCGACCAGTCCGCCGACGCGGGCGACAAGGAGCTGTTCGGCTTCCGCCGCATCCTGGCCCGCAAGCTGCACCGTCCCGGCGCGTTCGACTCGGACATCACGCTGGTCAACTGGCCTCTGAACGACTACTGGTTGAAGCCGCTGATCGGCGATGGTGAGGAGACGGCGGCCGCCGCGCTGCACGGGGCGCGCCAGCTGTCGCTGTCGGTCCTGTACTGGCTCCAGACCGAGGCCCCCCGGGCCGACGGCGGCCAGGGCTTCCCGGGGCTGCGGCTGCGGCCGGACGTCACCGGCACGGCGGACGGCCTGGCGAAGGCCCCGTACGTCCGGGAGTCGCGGCGGATCAAGGCCGTCACCACGGTCACCGAGCACGACGTGTCGATCGACATCGTCGGCCCGTACGGCGGCACCCGCCACCGGGACTCGGTCGGCGTCGGCAACTACCGCATCGATCTGCACCCGTCGACCGGCGGCGACAACTACATCGACATCGGTTCGGTGCCGTTCGAGATCCCGCTCGGCGCGCTCATCCCCCGCCGGGTCCGCAACCTGCTGCCCGCGGGCAAGAACATCGGCACCACGCACATCACCAACGGCTGCTACCGGCTCCACCCGGTGGAATGGAACATCGGCGAGGTCGCCGGCGCCCTGGCCGCCCACTGTGTCGCCGAGAACGTCGAACCGCACCGGGTGCAGGCCGAGGACAAGCGGTTCGAGGTGTTCGCCCGGCTGCTGGAGCGCGACGGAGTCCAGCGCCACTGGCCGGACGTACGCGGCTACTGACCGGGGACGCCCCGGCCTGCTTCATCAGCACGACCTGTTTCACCGCACGGCCCCCAGGGGCGGCCGCGGAGCGCCGGGCGGGCGCAGCTCCACCTGTACCCGCCCGGCCCAGGACCCACGGCGTCTGCCGACGCCCGGTCCTGCCGCCCTCGCCCTGCCCACCCGCACAAGGAGGTGCCCAGCCATGAACACCCACCGCATCCGCGTCGGCATCGACGTGGGCGGGACCTTCACCGACGCCGTGGCCGTAGACGCCACGACCCTGCAACTGCTGGGGCAGGTGAAGGTACCCACCAGCCACCACCACGAGGACGGTGTCGCCCACGGCATCGTCGAAGCTCTCGACCGGCTGCTGGAGCAGACCGGCCACACGCCCGAGGACGTGACGTTCCTCGCCCACGGGACCACCCAGGCTACCAACGCCCTGCTGGAGGGCGATGTGGCCACCGTCGGACTGATCGGCATCGGCACCGGCCCGGGCGCCACCCTGACCCGTCGGCTGGCCGCCTTCCGCAAGCTGGAGCTGACCCCGGGCAAGCGGCTGCCGCTCGCCTACGCCCATGTCGCCGACGCGGACGACGCCCCCGCCGTACGCGCCGCGCTCGACGAGGTCGTCCGCGAGGGGGCCGAAGTCGTCGTCGCCAGCCAGCCGTTCAGCGTCGACCGCCCCGAGGGCGAGGAGGCGGTGGCGGCGGCCGCCCGGGAGCGTGGGCTGCCGACGACGGCCGCGCACGACATCACCTCACTGTACGGGCTCCACAAGCGGACCCGGACGGCCGTGGTGAACGCGGCGATCCTGCCGCGGATGCTCGCCACCGCCGACCTGGTCGACGCCTCGATCACCAAGGCGGGCGTGAGCGCGCCGCTGATGGTGATGCGCTGCGACGGCGGGGTGATGTCGCTGGACGAGATGCGGCGCAGACCGCTGCTGACGGTCTTGTCCGGTCCTGCGGCAGGCGTCGCCGGGGCGCTGATGCAGGAGCGCATCAGCGAGGGCCTGTTCCTGGAGACCGGCGGCACGTCCACGGACATCAGTGTCGTGCGACGCGGCAAGGTCGCCGTACGGCACGCGACGATGCTGGGCAGGTCGTCGTACCTCTCGGCGCTCGACGTGCGGACGGTCGGCGTGGGCGGCGGTTCGATGGTCCGGATCGACGGCGGCAAGGTCGTCGGGGTGGGGCCGCGCAGCGCGCACATCGCGGGCCTGCCGTACGCCTGTTTCGCGAGCGCGGAGGACCTGCGGGACGCGAAGGTGACCACGATCCGGCCGATGGCCGACGACCCGGCGGACTACGCGGTGCTGGACGCGGCGGGCGGCCGGTTCGCGATCACCATGACCTGTGCGGCGAACGCGCTCGGGCGGGTGCCGGAGGGCGACTTCGCCCGCTGCGACCAGGAGGTGGCGCGGGCCGCGCTCGCCCCGCTGGCCGCCGCGCTCGGCACGGACGTCGCCACGGCGGCGACGAAGCTGCTGGACGCGGGCACCGACCAGGTGGAGTCGGTGGTGGAGACGATGATGCGCGACTACCGCCTGGAGAAGGACACCGCGGTGCTCGTCGGTGGCGGTGGAGGGGCCGCTTCGGTCACCCCGCACCTGGCGGCCGTCACCGGGCAGGAGGGACGGATCGCCCGGCACAACGAGGTGATCAGCCCCATCGGGGTGGCCCTCGCGCTGATCCGGGAGCAGGTCGAGCGGATCATCCCGGGCGCCGGCCAGGAGCAGATCCTCGCCGTACGGGCGGAGGCCGAGGCGGCCGTCATCGCCCAGGGGGCCGCCGCCGACGGGGTGGAGGTGGAGGTCACCGTCGACCCGCAGACCAGCACCGTGCGGGCGGTCGCGACCGGCGCCACCGAGCTGCGTACCCAGGACCGCGCCCACCGGGCCGACGAGGCGGACCGGCTGCGGGCCGCCGCGATGAGCCTGCGCACCGACCCGGCGTCCGTGCGGGTCCTCGCGGGCACCCCCGCCCACACGGTGTACGGCACCGAGGTGCGCCGCCGCTTCCGCGCGGACCGGCACCCGGTGCGGGTGGTGGACGCGGACGGCGTCGTACGGCTGCACGCCCCGGACGCCCGGGTCGAGACGACCACGGTGGGGCGGGCCCCCGAGGTGCTGGCGGGCCTGGTGAAGGAGGCCACGTCCTACGGGGACGGCGGGGTGCGGGCTCCGGCGCTGCGGCTGCTGCTCGGCTCGCGGATCGCCGATCTGTCGGGGGTCCTCGATCCGGATCCGCTGCTGGCGCTGGCCCGCAGCGAGCTGCGGTCGCGGGCGGCCGACGAGCCGGTCGTCGCCGTGGTGGAGGTGCGGTCGTGACGGCCGCCCTGCTGGACCGGGCGGCGCGTGCGGCCATCGCGGAGCTGGAGGCCGAGGACGACGTCGAGTTCGGCGTACGGCTGCTGCGGAACACCCCCACGCACGAGCGGCGCGATCCGGCGCTGCTGCGCCACTGGGCCACGACGGCCGACGCGTTCGGGGCGGGGCTGGAGCCGGTCGCCGCCACGGCGCGGATCGTGGAGAGCGACGGGGGCCTGGCGAAGGGGCTGATGGCCCGCTACACCTCGCGGCCGGTCCCGACCGTCGAGCTGTTCACCGACACGCTGGCGCTCGCCGACGAGCTGATCGACCTGCTCGGCTGGCGCCACTGGTATCCGGCAGGTTCGGTACGGGCCGCCGCCATCGCCCACGAGGCGGTGCACGAGCAACTGCACCACGGGCCGCGGAAGAAGGACCTGAAGCGCGCCCTGGACCACGTCGTGCTGCGCGCCGGACGGCACACCCTGTACGGCCATGTCGCGGGCGCCGACGAGATCGCCGCCCATGCCCACGCCCGCACGGTCTGCGGCCTGGGCCGCAGCCCCCTCCTGCTGACGGCGGCGCTGGCCACAGCGGCCGAGCCGCAGCACGGGTCCCCGCACGGATCCCCGCACGGATCCCCGCACGGAAGAGAGAAGTAACGCCATGGGCGTCGTCATCCTTCTTGTCATGGCGGCCGGTGTCGCCGCGATGCTCACCCGCAAGCTCCCCACCGGCTTCGCGCTCGTCCTGCTGGCCGTCGCCATCGCCTTCATCGCGGGCGCACCGCTGACCGGCGAGAACAGCGTTCTGGACACAGTCCTCCAGGAGGGCGCCCCGGCGCTCGCCGCGACGATGGTCGCCATCCTGCTCGGCTCCTGGCTGGGCAAGCTGCTGGACGAGACCGGTATCGCGGGCACTCTGGTCCGCAAGATCGTCGAGTTCGGCGGGGACCGGCCGGTGGTGGTCGCCCTCGGTGTCCTCGCGGTCTCCACCCTGGTCGGTACGGTCACCGGGTCGGCCCCCGCGGCGATGCTCGCCGGGATCATCGGCATCCCCGCCATGATCGCCGTCGGCATCCCCAAGGTCACCGCGGCCGGAACGATCCTGATGGGCATCGCCGCGGGCATGCCCTTCGAGCTGCCGATCTGGCAGTTCTTCTCCACGGCGCTGGAACTGCCCATCCCGACGGTGCGCGGCTTCATGCTGAAGCTGTTCCCGTTCGCGCTGGCCGCCGCCGTGCTGTTCGTGCTCGTCGAGACGCGGCGCCGGGGCGTGGAGCACGCCTGGTCGCTCAAGTCGGCCTCGGCAAAGCCTGTTTCGCGTCGCGAGCAGCTGGGCGACGCCCCGTGGTACGCGCTGCTCACCCCGGTCGTACCGCTGGTGCTGGCCCTCGGCTTCGAGGTGGCGATCCTGCCGTCGATGCTGGCCGGCGTGCTGTACGCGCTGCTGACCACCACCCGGCCGCGCGAGATGAACAAGCGGCTGCTGCGCACCCTGTACGGGGCGTTCGAGGTCGCGGCGGCCCCGATGGTCCTGTTCATCGCGATCGGCATCCTGCTCGCGGCGGTCAAACTGCCGGGTGCGGTCGAGTCGTTGGAGCCGCTGGTCAAGGCGGTCAGCCCGCAGAATCCGGTGCTGTTCGTGCTGGTGTTCACGCTGCTCGTACCGCTCTGCCTGTACCGAGGTCCGCTCAATGTCTTCGGTCTCGGCGCGGGGATCGCCGGGGTCCTCATCGCGGCGGGCATCTACCCGGCCGTCGCGGTGCTGGGGCTCGCCACCTCGTACAACCAGGTCTTCGGGGTGTCGGACCCCACCAGTACCCAGACCGTGTGGAGCGCGCAGTACGCCGGGGTGACCCCGCAGCAGGTGATGCTGCGGACCCTGCCGTACGTCTGGGCCGTCGCGCTCGGCGGCTTCTGCGTCACCGCCGCCACCTATCTGTGATCCATCACTTCTCGGGACGGAGAACGACATGACACAGCACCAGGACTCACCCCTCACGCCCGACGCGGGGCAGCCGAGCCGCCGGATCTTCCTGCGCGGGACGGTCGCCGGGATCGCGGCGACCGCCGGACTGGCCGCCACCGGAGCGACGGCGAGCCCGGCAGCCGCGGCACCGGGCGGCTTCCCGGACTACAAGCACCTGAAGCCGCTCCTGACGCCCTCCCAGCTGAAGTACAACCCGACGGGCGAGATCATCTTCCCGTGCGTCCGGGGCGTCTACGACCGGCTGGCCAACCCCTTGGGCCGCTACTACCTCTACTACGCCCCGCACGACGCCCCCGGCGGCATCTGCCTGGCCTACGGGAACTCGCTGGAGGGCCCGTTCACGGAGTACCCGGCGAACCCGATCGTCTCCAACAACTGGCAGCCGCACTACCAGGTCAGCCATGTCTCCTCGCCGCACGTCCTGTGGAACGAGGACGTCAAGGAGCTCTGGCTGTACTTCCACGGCGAGAACCACACCACCCGCCTCGCCCGTTCCAAGGACGGCATCACCTTCACCTACGACAAGACCGTCCTCACCAAGGAGATGCTTCCGGCCGGCACCAGCGAGACGTCGTACGCACGGGTGTTCCGGCACAATCTGCCCGCGCGGGACGCCCGTTACGTGATGCTGTTCATGGTCAACAACCAGTCGAACCGCCGTGATGTCGGCTGGGGCTGGTCGAAGGACGGCCGCACCTGGACGTTCGCACAACAGCCGTTGATCCGGCACTCGGACGTCGGCGCGAACAACATCAGCGGCGCACACCTGCTGACCCGTAACAACAGCACGTACGTCGTCTACCACACCGGCAAGGAGACCGGCGGGAACATGCTGATCACCGAGGTCGGCAACGACTTCTCCCGCCGCAACTACCTCGGTCTCTTCTACGATTCGAGCAACGCCGCACCGGAGAACGGCCGGGCCGCCGCGCCCAGCTTCGGTACGGACCGGGGTGTGCCGTACATGGTCTACGAGGCGGGCGAGCGCCTGAAGGGCTCGATCTGCGTGGCCCGCGGCTGACAAGGGAGTGCGGGGGGAGTGCACCGGACGTCCGTCCCGGCGCACCCCCGCGCGTTAGCCTCACGCCACGGAACTCCGTAACCGCCGCGTCGAACCCAGGAAGGCTTGCCACCGCCCATGTGCAACCACCCCAACCTGGACGCCGAGATGGCGGCCGCGCTCGCGGCGGACCCGCCGCCGCCCACGGTTCTCGACGGCCTGCCGTACGAGGAGTTGGCCGCGTTACGGGCCGAGCGCGCCGCGCGTCCCGTCGGGCCGCCCGTTCCGGGCGTCGTGGTGACCGACCAGTGGCTGCCGGGCCCCACCTCCCTCCGGGTCCGGACCTACCGCCCCCGCTCGGCGGACTCCCTCGCGCTGCCCTGTCTGGTGTGGGTGCACGGCGGGGGCATGGTGCTGGGCTCCCCCGAGACGGATGACGCCCGGGTCTCCGCGTACGCCCTGGAGGCCGACTGCGCCGTGATCTCGGTGGACTACCGGCTGGCGCCCGAACACCCGTATCCCGCACCGGTGGAGGACTGCTACCGCGCCCTGCGGTGGGCGGCGGACCATGCGGAGTCGCTGGGGCTCGACCCGGGGCGGCTGGCGATCGGCGGGATCAGCGCGGGTGGCGGACTCGCGGCCGCCACGGCCCTGCTGGCCCGGGACAGCGGCGGCCCCGGCCTGATCTTCCAGTTCCTGCTCTGCCCGATGCTGGACGACCGCAACACCACCGGTTCCAGCCGGGAGTTCACCGAGGCCGTCACCTGGCCGCGCGCCAACAACCTCTACGGCTGGGCGGCCCTGCTCGGCCCGCTCGCGGGGAGCGACGAGGTCCCTCCGTACGCCGCGCCCGCCCGGGCGGAAGATCTGTCGGGGCTCCCTCCGGCGTACGTCGACGTCGGGGAGCTGGAGGTCTTCCGCGACGAGTGCGCGCGGTACGCGCTGCGCCTCATCGAGGCGGGGGTGTCGACCGAGTTCCATCTGTGGCCGGGCGCGTTCCACGGCTTCGACGGCGTACTCCCCCACCTCGCACTGGCGCGCAGGGCCGCCCGCGAGCAGATCGCGGTGCTGCGCCGGGCGCTGGGCGGGGCTCCTCGGCGGCCCGCATCCGGTTCGGGCGCGCCCGCCCCCGAGGCCTGAGCGCCGGGCGGCGGCGGCTCGGAGGAATCGCCGGCCAGGTCACGGCTCTCGTCTTCGTACGGAGTCGTGGCTAGGCTCGTCCGCATGCTGAACCGGCTTCCGTTCGCCGAAGCGTTGCGCTCGACCGTGGGCATCCCCGAGCGCAGCAAGCTTCTGGACAGCAGTCCGCGGTCACGGGTGTGGCGGGTCCGGCTGGCCGACCGGAGTCCGGTGATCGTCAAGCAGATCACCGACGGCGGGGACGCGGGCGCCGACGCGGACACCCGATTCGCGCGGGAGATCGCCGGGCTGCGCCTGGCAGGACGGGCGATCGGCCCCGCCGTGGCTCCCGCGGTGCTCGCCACGGACCCGCCCTCACGGGTGATGGTCCTGGAGCACGTGGACGACCTCGGCAGGACGGACGACTGGATGCCGGGGTACGCCGAGTCGCTCGCCCGACTGCACGCCCTGACCGGACCGGCCGACGAGGGCACGCTCCCGGCCTGGTCGGGACCCACGGCCGCCGACGCGGAGTCCTTCCTCACCCTGGCCCGGGCGTTCGACGTGCCCGTCCCGTCCGTGGTGCTCGATGAACTCACCGGCCTCTTGGACCGGTTGGACCCCACCCCGCATCATGCGCTGCTCCACGGCGACCCGTGCCCCGGCAACGACCTGCGCGCCACCGACGGTGTCCGCTTCGTCGACTTCGAACGGGCCTCGCTCGGCAACGGACTGGTCGAACTCGCTTACTTCCGCACCGGCTTCCCCACCTGCTGGTGTGCGATGTCGGTCACCGCGGCCCCGCTCGCGGAGGTCGAGGACATCTACCGGACCACCTGGCGCGGCCTTACCGGCCAAGATGTGCCGGGCGACCTCGCCGACGCGTGCGCCGGCTGGCTGATCCAGGGAGATGCGCTCGTCGAGCGGGCCCACCGCGGGACGGTCGACCAGTTCGCCCGAGTACCCACCGAGGACTTCACGTGGGGCCGCGTCTCCGCCCGCGAGCGCCTCGTCCACCGCCTCGGCGTGGTCGCCGGCATGACCCGCGACCACGACCACCTGCGCGCCGTCGGCCGCCTCAGCTCCGCCCTGGCCGCACGCCTGCTGGCGTGCTGGCCGAAACTGCGGCCGCTGCCCGCGCACGACACCCGCCCCTGGTTCTAGGCCGAGTCGCAGAGGTTCCGTCTCCCACAGGCCCGGCGCCCGTTCCGTGTGGTCTCGGCCGGTCGGCTCCGCCGGGTCTCTCGCCCGGGCTCCACTTCGCGCACATCCCTGAGGCCGCCGCCCATGACGCCGGTGTAGCCCCCCCTCTCTCGGGTAAATGCGGACATCCCCGACGCAGGGCCGGATGCCTGGACAGTGCTCGCAAAGCGCAACCAGGAACAAAGGATGCGTCAATTACCGGCGGATATTCTTGACCGCCGGGAGAAAATCCGCTGCGTGACAAGTGGAGTCTCTGCGGTTAGTGTTGGACCGGATTCGGGGCCCGAACTCTCGTATTGGTTCACCCTGCGCGGCCTTGACCGGCCACCGGCTGGAACGCACCACCAGGGGGAGGAAGCCGTGCCTCAGCCAGCTAACCTCTCAGGGTTACGCAACACTTGCGGGAACAGGTGGAAGACCGCACCGAACCACCGCACCCCGGGCCGGTTCCGCCCGCCGTGGCGCCGCGGACACACACCCGGCCCGTTGTTCCCGAGGATGTCACAGAGCCTTAACGTGCACAGTCGCACAAGGAATCAAAGGCCCGCGAAAGTGGAACCAGACGCGGGCCGGGCGCGT
Source organism: Streptomyces globisporus (assembly GCA_014649555.1). Taxonomy (GTDB): domain Bacteria; phylum Actinomycetota; class Actinomycetes; order Streptomycetales; family Streptomycetaceae; genus Streptomyces; species Streptomyces globisporus. The sequence continues at coordinate 592,391 of BMTG01000003.1, forward strand.
CTTGCACGGGGAATTACCTGTCCACGCAGGATATCTACGCGTCGGTAATAAATGCCGACGTGAAATGGGATTTCCGCCTGATTACGCGGCGGCATCCCGGCAACAATACGCTCACGCGCCCGCGCGCTCCGCAGTTCCGCCCTCCGTCGCACCGAAGCGGACTTCACGTCCGCAGCGCGGGCATCATCTCGCGAGCGCCGTTCAACACATTCACAACATGCCGAACGACACGCGGCGTCACCCGCCGCGCTGGAAGTACGAGGGGTTCTGGTATGGCCGAGAAGGGCGGACGCGGACTGATGGTCCTGCACTCGTCACCTTTGATACGCAAGGCGATCCTCGATCTGTTCCGGGGCGATCCGAGCGTCACCGTACTGGGGGGCTGCCCCCACCCGACCGCGGTCGGCAGCCTCCCCGGCGGCCGGCCCGACGTGGCGCTCGTGGAGTACGAGCAGTGGCAGGAGGTCCTCGGCAACCTGCCCTACTGGAGCGGCACCCGCGTCATCCTCTACAGCAGGGACAACGCCCCCCGCAGCGTCGTGGACTGCATCAGGGGCGGCGCCGCCGGGTTCGTCCACGAGTCGTGCCCGCCCGAGTCCATCGTCAAGGGGCTGCACGAGGTGCTGAGCGGACGCGGCTTCTGGCATCTGGGCGCGGACGAGCCGCAGCCGGAGACCCGGAAGGCCGGGCCGGTAGGCGCGTGGAAGCTGAGCGGGCGCGAGGAGGAGATCCTCGGCCTCTTACTCCGGCGGCGTTCCAACGAGGAGATCGCCCAGGAGCTCTGCCTCACCCAGCAAACCGTCAAGAACTACGCGAGCCGGGTCTTCCACAAGGTGGGCGTATCCGGGCGCAAGGAGCTGTTCAGAATGCTGAGGCCCTGCGGATGACACCGTCACCGACCGCGCCCGAACCGGCGGCGAGCCCCCTCCTGGCCGAGCGGAACGGACGGGTGGTCACTCTCACACTGTGCCGCCCGCACCGCCGCAATGCGATGTCCACCGCAATGCTGGAGCATCTCGCGGCCGAATTAATGCAGTTGACAAACTCGAAGGACGGGGCCCCGGGCGCGTTGGTGCTCACCGGGGCCGGTGGGACCTTCTCCAGTGGCGCGGACACCCGGGAACCCGACTGGCGCGATCTGTCCCGCCGCGCGGTGCGGCGGGCCCACTTCCGCACGGTGTTCGAGGCGTTGCACGAGGCCCCCTTCCCCGTGGTCGCGGCCGTGGAGGGGTACGCGCTCGGGGGTGGGCTCGAACTGGCCCTGGCCTGCGATCTGGTGGTGGCCGGCGAGGGCGCCCTGTTCGGGCTCCCGGAGCTCGGCGTGGGTGCGGTGCCGGGCGGCGGGGCGGTTCACTCGCTGCTGCGCCGCGCCGGACGCGGGGTGGCGGCCCGGATGCTGCTGATACCCGGGGAGCGCGTACGGGCCGACGAACTCGCCCGGCTCGGCGCGGTCGAGCGCACGGTACCCGACGGCGAGGCGCTCGCAGCGGCGCGGGAGCTGGCGGCGTCCGTGGCTGCCGGAGATCCGGCACTCCTGACCGCGGGGGTCCGGCTACTGCGGGACTCCGGGCACCTGGACCGCACGAGCGCGCTCGGGGTGGAGAACGGCTACTGGTGGCAGGCCGCTTCGGCCGCGAACCGCGAGCCGGCCCTCCCCGGGGTCACCCCCTCCTGAACACCCCGCGACAGAAGCGCTTCGCGCCACCGCCGGTAGGCGCTTCGTTGCAGCAGGTGAACCGCCCCGTTACTCTGTTGATCAGATTCAGTAATCAGTGAATGTGCTGTACGTGCCGTACGCCTGTCACTGACCCCCCACCCCCGATGCCCGCCGGACGACCCCGGCCGACCGTGGACGCACGAGCCGTGGGCGCAAGAGGAGAGCAGAAGAGACGTGACCCCTCTCATCGAATGTACGGATGTCACCAAGAAGTTCGGTGACTTCACCGCGCTGAGCCGGCTGAACCTGACGGTCCCCCAGGGCGTGGTCTACGGCTACCTGGGCCCCAACGGGGCAGGCAAGAGCACCACGATCCGGATGCTCATGGGCCTGTCCCGGCCCACCTCCGGCCAGGTCCGGGTGCTCGGCCAGGACCCGACCGACCCCGAGGTCCGCGGGCGCATCGGCTACCTCCCGGGCGAACTGCGACTGGACGACCGGCTGACGATCGGGCAGACGCTCGCGTCCTGGGGGCGGCTGCGCGGGCTGACGGACACCGCCCACCGGGACGACCTGGTCCAACGGTTCGGCATCGACCCCTCGCGCAAGGTGCGCGGACTCTCCACCGGCAACCGCCGGAAGGTGGGCCTGGTCGGCGCCTTCATGGCCCGGCCGGAGCTCCTGATCCTGGACGAACCGACCAACGGGCTCGACCCGTTGATGCAGCAGGTGTTCCTCGGCACCGTCGAGGAGGCCCGGGACAACGGCCAGAGCGTGCTGCTCTCCTCGCACATCCTCTCCGAGGTCGAGCGCGTCGCCGACCTGGTCGCGGTGCTCCAGGGCGGCAAGCTCGCCGCCTCCGGCCCGACGCGGGAGTTGCGCCGCCGCGCCGCGCAGCGCTTCCACATCACCTTCGCCGAGGGCGAGGAGGTCCCGCTCACCGGGCTGGCCGCTCTGGGCGGGGCGTCGGCAGTGGAGCGCCGCGCCCCCGACGGCCAAGAGGTCTCGCTGGCCTGGGCCGGATCGCCCGACGCGCTGCTGGCGTTCCTGGCGGGCCGCCGGATCACCACGCTCACCGCGCCGGAACCGGACCTGGAGGAGGCGTTCCTGGAGTACTACCAGAGCGACGTCCCCGGCAGCCGGGGCGCCACGGCCGAGGAGCCGTCACCGGCCGCCGACCCGGTGCGATAGCCGCGTACCCCACCGCCACGGGTCTCACGTCACCAAGGCCGCTCCCCCGGGCCGGCCGGAAGGGAAACACACATGTCATCGCCCAGCTCGGAGATCTTCCGGCGCGGAGTACAGATCCAGAAGCGCACCCTGATCGCCTGGTCGGCCGCGCTGGTCCTGCTCGCACTCTCCGTCGTCGGCGCCTGGCCGTCGATGGAGAAGTCCGGCGCCCTGGAGGACTTCGCCTCCGGCGTCTCGCCGGAGATGGCCGCGGCCTTCGGGATCGACCAGATCAGCAGCGCCAGCGGCTACCTCAAGGGGAACCTGTACGCGGTGCTGCTCCCGCTGCTCCTAGGCCTGATGGCCGTGACCGCGACCGCCGCCCTGACCGGCGGCGACGAGGAGGCCGGGCGGCTGGAACTGCTTCTCGCGCTGCCGGTCGCCCGCCGCACCGTCTTCCTGGTGCGGTTCCTCTGCGTCGCCTTCGGACTGGCCGTCACCAGCGCGCTGGTGTGGCTGTCGGTGTACGGCTCCGTCGTCTCCCTGGACATGGACGTCTCCGGCGGCGGGGTCACCGCCGTGACGTTGACGGTCGGACTGCTCGCCGTGCTGCACGCGGGGATCGCGTACGCCGTCGTCGGCTTCGGTCTCGGCCGCGGCCCGGCGCTCGGCGCGGCCGCGGGCGTGCTCGTCGTCGGCTATCTGCTGCACGCCATCGCACCCATGTCCGACACCCTGGAGCCGCTGTCGAACGTGTCCCCCTGGGAGTGGGCGCTGGGCAGCGACCCGCTGGTCAACGGGGTCCCGTGGGGAGGGGTCGCCTTGCTGGTGGGCCTCGCCGCCGTGGTCGTCGCCGTCGGCACGTACGCGGTGGACCGACGGGACGTCAAGAACGCCTGACCCGCAACGCCGCAGCGGCCCGGCCTCTCCTCCCACGGAGACGTCGGGCCGCTGCTGTGTGTACCGAAGCCCTTACCGTACGAGAACAAGGAAGCGGTCAGAAAGTGAGTACTGACGGTCATCAGAGTTGACACGCATGAGTACTTGACGGCCATATCGAGGCTCATGTACAGGCAGTTAGCTTCGGTCCATGGACAGCAGCCGAGACCCTTCCCCGGACCCCTCCGATCCCGTCGTGCTGACCGGCATCGGGTGCGTGCTGCCCGGCACCCCCGATGTCCATGCCTTCTGGAGCCATGTCTCCACCGGAACGTCACAGGTGACCCGGCTGGAGAAGCCGGCATTCGCCGCCGCCGGGCTTCCGGTGCACGCGGCCGCGCAGCTCGGCGCGTTCGACACCGCGGCCCGGCTGCCGGACCTCGCTCCGGCCCATGCCGCGAAGTACAACCGGGACATCCTGGCCACGATGGCCGCCGTCGGCGACGCGCTCGCGGACGCCGGGATCACCCGGGGCCAGATCGCCCCGGAGCGGCTGAGCATCGTCCAGTCCTCCTCCCGCGGCCCGCTGTCCTGGTGGGCCGAGACCATCACGTCGGGCCCGGAGCAGGACCCGTACGCCGGCAAGGCGACGGCCATGTTCCGCGGGCTGGCCGGCTGCCCGGCCACCCTGGCCGCCATTGCCGTCGGGGCGAAAGGCCTGGTCACCACGGTCAGCAGTGCCTGTGTCGGCGGCCATCACGCGATCGGCCTCGCCCTGCGCGAACTGCGGTCGGGCAGCGCCGACGTGGTGCTCGCCGGGGGCCACGAGTTCCCGATCACGCCCGAGGTCGCCCGCTGCTACCTGGGGCTCGGGGACGGAGTTCTCTCACCGGAGCGTGAGGACCCCGGCACCGCCGTCCGTCCCTACGACCGGGACCGGCGCGGATTCGCCCTGGGCGAGGGCGCGATGACGCTCTGTCTGGAGCGTGAATCGTCCGCCCGGGCGCGCGGCGCCCGGATCTACGCGCGGGTCCTGGGCCACCGCGCCCTCAACGAGGCCCACCACGCCACCAGCATGGACCTGGTCGGGGACGTCACCGCCTCGGTCGTCTCCGGGGTACTCGACGACGCCGGGCGCAAGCCGGAGGAGATCGGCTACGTCTGCGGCCATGGCACCGCCACCCGGTACAACGACCTCGCCGAGAGCCGTGCCCTGCGCAGGCTGCTGCCGCACCACGACGACGCGGACCTGCCGCCGCACGGCTCCAACAAGCCGATCTACGGCCACACCTTCGGCATGGCCGGGATCATCAACGTCGCCGCCACCTCGCTGATGCTCCACCACCAGCGGCTGGCCCCGACCGCCAACCACCGCACGCCGGACCCGGAGTGCGACCACGACCACGTCGCCGAGGGGCCGCGCGACACCGAGTTCGACCTCGCGGTCTCGCTGTCCTTCGCCTTCGGCTCGCAAACCTCCGTCATGGCCCTGGAGCACGCATGACCACAGCGCCCGAGCGTCCCCTCGCCGGCACTCCCTACCTGGCGAGCGGCCCCGACGACCTGATCAGCCGCTTCGTCCGCGCGGGTGACCACGTGCACGCGGCGGCGACCATGTCGCGGCCCAATGCCCTGCTGAACGCGGTGTGCCGCACCTTCGCGGGAAGCCGCAGCCTGACCGTGAGCACCACCGCCGTGCACTCCAGCGCGCACGCGCTGGCCCTCTCCGGAGCCGTACGCAAGGTGATCACCGGATTCGTCGGGGACACCTACCCCTCGCCGCGCCCCAACCGCCTCTACCGCGAACTGGCCGAGGGCAGGCCGTTCGAGATGGAGATGTGGTCGCTGCTGAGCTACACCCAGCGGCTGATGGCCGGGGCGCTCGGCCAGCCCTTCGCCACCACCGGCTCGATGCTCGCCGAGACCGACCTCCGGCACGGCAAGGAGGGCGTCCTCCACTCGGTGCCGCACCCCGAGGACCCGGCGCGCACGGTCACCCTGCTCAGCCCGCTGCGCCCGCGCCTCACCCTCTTCCACGGCGTCGTCGCCGACCGCCGGGGCAACGTCGTGGCGTGTCCCCCGCTGGGCGAGGGAGCCTGGGCCGCGTACGCGGCGACCGACGGCGTCCTCGCCTCGGTGGAGGCGATCGTCGACGACGAGGTGATCGCGGCGATGCCCGACCGGGTGGTGATCCCCGCCGCCCGCGTCCTCGGTCTGTGCGAGGCCCCGCTCGGCGCCCACCCGCAGTCGCTGCGTACGGGCGGGCTCGCCGGAGTGGACGGCTATCTCGACGACTACGCGTTCCTCACCGACATCGTGGCCGCCTGCAAGACCCCGGAGACCGCCGCCGCCTGGTACGAGGAGTGGGTCGGCGGAGTGCCGGACCACGCCGCGTACGTGGAGAGGCTGGGCGCGCGGCGCCGTAACGAACTGGTCTTCCCCGCTCCCCCGGGCGGTCCCGCCGCCGCGGGGAAGACCCCCGCCACGGTGCCGGCCGGCACCGGGCCCACCGAGCAGGAGCAGCTGATCGTGCTCGGCGCCCGCACCGTCGCGGACCTGGTGCGGGAGCGCGGCTACGACACGCTGCTCGCCGGGATCGGCACCTCGCACATGTCGGCGTGGCTGGCGGCCCGGCTGCTGGCGGACGACGGCGTCCAGGTGCAGGTGGCCGCCGAACTGGGCCTGCAGTCGATGGATCCCGCTCCCGGGGACGTCTTCCTCTTCAGTCAGCGGCACGCGGAGCGTTCGCAGATGCTGTCGGGGGTCGCGGAGACACTGGGCGGCGCGGTCGCCGCCAACCCTCGCTGCCTGGGCGTGCTGTCGGCTGCGGAGCTCGACCCGGACGCCAACATCAACACGACGCTGCTGCCGGACGGCCGGTGGATCACGGGCTCCGGCGGGGCCAACGACATCGCCTCGTCCGTGGACTGCGTGGTGATCGCGGTCGCCTCGGCCCGCCGCTACGTCCCGCGGCTGACCCACCTGACCAGTCCGGGCCTGCGGGTCCGCGAGGTGGTCAGCCAGTTCGGCCGCTTCACCCGGCCGGGAGCCGGCACCGCCTTCGAACTGACGAGCTGGCTGCCGCCGGTACCCGGACGGGGCCGCACGGAGGCGGACCTCCCCGACGGGCCCGAGGCGGCGGTCCGCGACCTCACCGGCTGGGATTTCCCCGACGGCTCGACGGGGGTCGGCGCGTTCCTGACCGACGAGAAGCCCGTCACCAGCGAAGAACTCTCGCTCCTGCGCACCATGGACCCGGAAGGCTTCTACCGATGACCACGACCGCCGAGACCGTCCCCGACCCGGCGACGGCCCACCTCAGGCCGCTGCCCCCGACCGCGATCGCTCCGGTGCGGCTCGCGGGGATCGGCCACTACTTCCCCGGTGAGCCGATCACCAACGCCCACTTCGAGCAGCTCGACGCGCTGGGCATCGACGACGCCTGGATCCGTGAGAACACCGGGATCGTCAGCCGCCACTGGCCGGCCGACGAGAAGGAGCGCGCGGTGGAGATGGCGGCCAGGGCGGTGGACGACGCGTTGAGCGCCGCCGGTCTGGCCCCCGACGACATCGACCTGGTCATCGGCACGACGTCCACGACCCGGCCGCGTACCAACCCCTCCAGCGCCACCAACAACTACATGGACATCTCGCTGCCGCTGCAGAAGCAGGTGGGGCTGCGTCACGCCACCTGCTTCGACGTCACCTCCGTGGCCTGCGCGGGCTTCATGTACGGCACCGCGACGGCCGCCGCGATGCTCCCGGCGCTCGGCATGCGCAACGCGCTGGTCGTCTGCGCGGAGAACCCCCGCCCGATCCTGAACTTCGACTACCGCTACTCGGCGCTGTTCGGGGCGGGGGCCGCCGCGGCGGTCTGGTCGGCGGACACGGCGGAGCGCGGTCTGCTGGACGTGGCGCTGCACGCGGACGGTTCGTACTTCGACGCCTTCGACATCGACGAGAACGACAAGATGCTGATGCGCGGGCGAGAGGTCGGCGCGGTCGGCCCGAAGCTGCTCTCCCACGTGGGCCGGGAGATCCTGGAGCGCAACAGCCTGACGGTGGACGACATCGACTGGTTCGTGCCGCACCAGGGCAACCTGAACATGATCAACCAGGTGTGCCAAACGCTGGAGATCCCGCGCGAGAAGCTGCTGACCAACATCCAGGAGCGGGGCAACACCTCCAGCGTCTCCATCCCGAGCTGCCTCTCGGAGAACCTGCGCGCGGGGAAGATCCGCTCCGGCGATCTCGTCGCGACCATCGGCATCGGGCGCGGCTTCAGCTGGGGCGCGATGCTCCTGCGCATCCCGTGAGCCCGGACGCCGCCTCCCCCGCCGGGCGTCCCCCGGCCCCACCGCACCCTACGGGAAGACGAGAGATGCAGGACGAGACCTCCATGTGGCGCGAGAGCGGACTGCGCCTGTCCGGATTCGGGCACTACTACCCACGCCTCCTGGTCGAGAACGAGAGCGCCGAGGACCCCGCCGGCAGCGCGGTGGACGAGGCGGTCATCGGGCGGCTGGACGTCCGCAGCCGCCATGTCGCGGACGAGGAGGAGACCCCCGCGTACATGGGCGTGCGCGCCGCCCGCGCGGCACTGGAGCAGGCGGGCGTCACGCCCGGCGAGATCGACCTGGTGGTCTTCAGCAACTGGACCGACCGCCAGTTCGTCCCCGAGTGGGCCCCGCACACCGCCCATCTGCTGGGCGCGGAGGGGGCGTTGGCCTTCGACGTGTGCGGCGCCTGTACGGGCTTCGTGCACGGGGTCCAGACGGCTGCGGCGTACTTCGGCACGCACGCGGACTGGCGGCACGCGCTCGTCGTCTCCAGCGAGCGCTTCTCGCGCCGGGTCCGGCCCGGCAGCAAGGGTGAGCTGATCGTGGGCGACGCGGCCGGGGCGGCCGTACTCTCACGCGGCGCGGAGCCGGACGCGGGGCTGTGGGACTCGCTGCTGATCAGTGACGGTTCCGGCCGGGAGACGGTGACGGTGTACCCGCCCAACGGGTGGATCAGAAGCAGCCGGGAGCTGGTCTCCGTAGCGGCCGACTCCCACGCCGATCTGGCCGCCCGGATGCTGGCCCGTTCGGGCACCAAGATGGAGGAGATCGACTGGGTGGTGCCGCACCCGGGCACGGGTCAACTGCACACCGCCGTAAGGGAACGCCTCTCCATCCCGGAGGAGCGCTTCATCACCAACTACGAGACACGGGCGAACACCGGCAGCGCCTCGGTGCCCATCGTGCTCTCCGAAATGGCGCTGGACGGCCGGCTGAAGCCGGGCGACCTCTGCTACACGCCCACGGTGGGGTCCGGCTGGTACTACGGAGGGCTGCTCTTCCGTGTCTGATCAGTCGTCATCTTCCTTGCACACGGGCGGTATCCGGGGTACGGCCCTGGTCACCGGCGGCAGCCGGGGCCTCGGTTCGGCCATCGCCCGCCATCTCGCCTCCATGGGCTGGCACACCGTGATCTGCGGACGCGACCCGGACAGCCTGGACACCGCCGTCAAGGCGGCGGCGGACGACGGAACCGCCCTGCACGCCGTACGGGCGGACGTCACCGACGAGGGGTCGGTGGCCGAACTCTTCGAGCGGCTGGCCGAGGACGCCCCGCCGCTCGGGCTCTGCGTCAACAACGCGGGCAACAACTTCTCCCGCCGCCTGGTGAGCGTGAAGGAGCGGCCCGACGGGCCGCCGGTGCTCTCCCCGCACCCGCTGGAGGACTTCGAGCGGGTGGTGACCTCGTTGCTCACCGGTACCTTCCTGGTCGGCCGGCACGCCGCGCAGGCGATGCTGGCCGCCGGCACGCCCGGCGCGATCGTCAACATCTCCTCCACCGTCCGCAGGGGCGCGTACGGGCAGTCCGCCTACTGCGCGGCCAAGTCCGGGGTGGAGGCGCTGACCCGCACCTGGGCGATCGAACTGGGCGAGTACGGCATCCGGGTCAGTGCGGTGGCCCCCGGAGTCGTCGACGGTGAGGCGCTGCGCCGACGTTCGGAGGCGAGCAAGCGGCACGCCGCGTACATGGCCGACCTCCGGCGCCATGTGCCGCTGCGCCGCTGGTGCGACGAGAAGGACGTGGCGGAGGCGGTCGCCTTCGCCGCCGACAACCCCTCCGTGACCGGCACCGTGCTGGAGATCGACGCCGGTGGCCTGCCCGCCCGCGTCCTGCCCCCGGTCGGCCGGACCACCGGGACACGTACGACGGCCGCGACGGCGGACCTCCCCGAGAAAGCGGAGAACACAGCATGACCAGCGGCTTCGCACCCACCCTGCTCGAAGGCAGGACAACCTTCCTGACCGGCGCCAGCAGCGGCATCGGCGCCGTCCTGGCGACGATGCTCGCCGCGCACGGCTCCCGCGTGGCGCTCATGGCCCGCAGCGAGAAGGAGCTGCGGCTGCTCGCCGAGCGCATCGAGGCGGACGGCGGGCGGGCGGTTGCGGTCCCCGGCGACCTCACCGACGCCGAGAGTGTGCGCGCCGCCGTCCGTGAGGCCGAGGAGCGGCTCGGCCCGATCGACCGGCTGGTGCACTGCGCGGGCGAGGCCCGCAACCAGGCGTTCCTGTGCGACCAGGACGAGGACCAGTGGATGGCCACCATCGACATCAACCTGCTGGGGGCCTTCCGGGTCGCGCGGGCGATCGTGCCGGGAATGATGGAGCGCCGCGAGGGCAACATCGTGATGGTCTCCTCCATCGCCGGGAAGCGCGGCCTGCCCGCCAACACCTCTTACTGCGCCTCGAAGTTCGGTCTCAACGGCATGACACAGGCACTCGCTTCCGAGCTGGGCGCCTTCGGCGTGCGGGTCAACGCGGTCTGCCCCGGGCTCACCGACAGCCCGGCCGCCACCGACGGCGAACGCTACGGCGACCCGTTCATGGCGGCCATCGCCAAGCACCACGGCCCGCCGGACCTGACCTGGGAGCGGTACCTCAAGCGGGCGGTGAACAGCACCATCCTGCGCCGTCTGGTGCGCCCCGAGGAGATCGCGGCCCAGGTGCTCTTCCTGCTCTCGGACCTCTCCGGCGGGATGACCGGCCAGGCCGTGAACGTGGACGCGGGGGCTCTGTGAGCGAGGAGTACGGCCAGGAGCGGGACGCGGCACCGTCGCCCGGGCGGCTGCTCGCGCCGGCGGCCCGTCCCTGGGCCCCCGGGCCCCGGGACGCGCTGGTCACCGGCATGGGTTTCTGTCTGCCCGGCCCGGGCGACGAACCGGTGCGCACGGCCGAGCAGGTCTGGGCGACCGCCGCAGTCGGCACCAGCCACGTCGAACGCGACGGCTTCCACCACGGCACCGTACGCGGGGCGCGGGAAGCGTTCGGGGAGCTGCTGCCCGACATCCCGTCCCGCTATCTGCGCAGCTACGCCGACGTCCACCTCTACGGTCTGGTCTCGCTGGTCGAAGCCTGCCGGGACGCCGGACTCGACCACGCGGCGGGGGCGTTGCGCGGTGCGGACGTCCTGACCGCGCGTGCCGGGGTGGACAGCAACTACGACAGCTACCGTGCCTGGCACGACGCCGATCCGGCGACGATCAGCCCGAAGGACGCCAAGTCCCTCTTCGTACGGCTCCTGGTGGCGGGCACGTCGAGCGATGTCGGCCCGGTCCAGGCCGCGTTGCTCGGTTCCACCGGCGCCAACTACACGGTGAGCTGCGGCTGCGCCTCCTCCTCGGTGCTCCTCGGCATCGCGCGCACGATGATCGCCTCCGGCCAGAGCGACCTCGTCGTCGTCACCGGAGTGGACCGCTTCGACACCGAACGGGTCCTGCACGGACACCGGTTGCGGGAGGTCGTCGAGCGGGAGGCCGTCGTCGTTCGGCACAACGACGACCCGCCGGCCGCGCCCCGCCACGACCGGCCGATGCGCCCGTACGACACGGCGGGCGACTGCATGAACTACGGCGACGGTTCGGTGACCCTGATCCTGGAGAGCCGGGCACACGCCGCCGCACGCGGCGCCCGCTCCCACGGGGCGGTCCTCGGCCAAGCCACCACCCGCTCCGGGCTGAACAGCGCGGTCGCCATCGACACCGGCGGGACCGGGCTGGCGGAGGCGGCCCGCCGCGCCTTGGGCGACCACACCTCTCTGGGACGCGTCCCGTACGTCAACGGGGGCGGCGAGGGCGACGCCCTGTTCACCCGCATCGAGTCCAATGCCGTGCGCTCGCTGTGGGGCGACACATCCAGCCAGGTGATGGTGAGTTCACAGGAGGCGTGCTTCGGCCACAGCGGCGCGCCGCTCGGCAACCTGGGCGCGGCGCTGACGCTGATGATGATGCGCGAGGGCGAGGTCTGCCCCACCGCCAACTGCATGGTCCCGTCGCCGGTCTGCTCGTTCGACCCGGTACCGGGGACGAAGACCCGCGCCCTGGAGTTCGACCGGGCGCTGAGCTTCAACTACCAGGTGGGCGGGGTCAACAGCGCGCTGCTGCTGGGAGGTGGTGATGCCCGCTGAGATACCGCTGCTGCGTCTCTCCGGCGCCGGGTTCGTTCTCCCGGGGCCGGACGGCCACGCCTGCTCGGACGCGGACACCTTCTGGCGCGTGGTGCGCGACGGGGTGAGCTGCCTCTCCCCGTACTCCCACCCCGAACTCCCCCTCCGGATCGCCGGAACGGTCGAGGGCTGGGACCCGGAGCGGGAACTCCCGCTGTCGGAACGGCAGATCCGCCGCTCCTCACGCGCCGGGCTGATGGCGACGGGCGCGGTGCACGGTGCCCTGGAACAGGCCGGGCTCACCGCCGCCGACCTCGATCCCGAGCGCACGGCGCTGGTCGCCTGCTCGCTCCAGTTCGCCTTCCCGGAGACCGAGCGCTACTACCGGCTGGCCCATGCCGAGGGCTTCGCCGCCCTCGGCATGGAGTACTGGCTCAACGGGACCCCGCCCAGCGTGGTCGGCACCGTGGCCTCCGGGCTCGGGCTGCCGTGCCAGACGCTGAGCGTGGCGGGCTCCTGCAACGTGGCGCTGCGGACGCTCCACCTGGTCCAGCAGATGTTCCGGTGCGGGGACATCGACCGGGCGGTCGTCGTCGGCGTGGACACCACCGTGGACCCGGTGTTCGTCGCCGGCACCAGCCACACCGGGCGCAGCGGCTACCGCGCCTCCTCGCTCTCCGACGACCCCTCCGACGTCCGGCCGCACGACGAGATCCAGACCGGCAACGCCACCGGGGAGGGCGCGCTCGCCGTCGTCCTGGAGAACCCGGCGGCCACCGGGGACCGGCCGGGGCTGTTGCACCGGGCCCATCTGCGCACCTCCCGCTCCAACGGTCCCTCCACCGTCGCGACCGGGCCGCCCGCCAATGTGGTGGGGGATGTGCTGGCGACGCTGGCGTCGGCCGGGCGCGGGCCGGGCGATCTCGCGTTCGTCAACGACTACGCGGACGGCAACCGGTTCGTCGAGGACCACTTGTGCCAGGCGCTGGCCGGGGTACGGGAGGCCGCCGGGTACGGCGGCGAGCTGCTGCTGACCAACCAGGAGGCGGTCTTCGGGCATGTCGCCGGGACGGGCGGCCTGGTCAAGCTCCTCGGCAGTCTCCTGATGCTGCGCCACGGCCGTATCGCTCCGAGCGCCAACACCCAGAAGCCGTACGCGGGTCTGCCGGGCGAACCGGTGCTCGCGGGCGGCCTGGCGACCGGGGGCGACAGCGCGCTGGTGCTCGCCTCCGGGGCGGGCGGCGACGCCACCAGCATGGTCATCGAATACGAAGGCGGCGACTTGCCATGACCCATGTACACAACACGGCTGCACGGCCCGTGGCGGCCGTGGCGGGAGACCCGCTGCGCTCGCCGGTCGGCACCCGGGTGGTCGTCGACGCGGCCGGGGCCCCGGGCACGTCGGCCGAGGCCCTCGCCGACGCCCTCACCGCCCTCGGCCTGGCACCGGAGACGGCCGGGGCCCCGGGTGCGGGCGACGCCTCCGCCTACTGCGCGCTGCTGCTGGGCGAGGAGGCGTACGGCGCGGAGCGCTCGCCGGGCCTGGACCGCGAGCGCGTCCGGGCCGCCGCCCTGGCGATGGCGGCGGCGGGCCGGGGCCGTCTGGTCCTGGTGACCGACGCGACGGGCGAGACGCACGCCGGGACCGACCCCGAGCGGCACGCCCGGCTCGCCGCCGACCGGGCCTGGTGGCAGCACCTGGTCACCGACGTCGCCGGGCGCGGTGTCGTCGGCAACACCCTGGTCACCGGCTACTCCCCCGGTCTGGGGCATCTCCTCGCGCCCGTGGCCGAGGCCGGGCTGCTGCGCTATCTCGTGCAGCGCCGGGCGACCACGGCGGCGGATGTGGCGGCCTCGGTGGGCTTCCTGGTCTCCGAGGGGTGCTCGTACCTGGTCGGGGAGACCCTGCCGGTCGACGGGGGCGCGGGTCTCGGCCAGATCCCGTCGCTGCCCGCGGGGCCGCCGGCCGCCGTCCCTGCGCCGCGCGGCACCCCGGCGGAGCAGCCGGGCGTGGCACCGGTCACCGGCCCGGACCTGCTGGGCCACACGGTCCTGGTGGCGGGGGCCAGCAGTGGCATCGGGAGGGCCGCCGCCCTGCATCTGGCGGGGCGGGGCGCGGACGTGGTGCTGGCCGCGCGCCGGACCGGGGCGCTGGAGGAGGTGGCCGCCGAGATCGAGGCGGCGGGCCGCCGGGCGTGGACGCTGCGCTGCGACCTCTCCGACCCCGAGGACGCGGCGTCGCTCGGTGAACGCGCCTGGAAGACGGCCGACGGGGTGACCTCGCTGCTGTACGCGGCCGGGCACCTCGGCTTCAGCGCGGTCGGCGGCGACCCCGCCTCCGCCGCCCGGACGTTCACGGTGAACCTGCACAGCTTCGTCGCGGTCACCGAGTACCTGGCGGCCCGCTGGCGGGACGAGAAGGTACCCGGCGCGGTGGTCGGGGTCTCCTCGGTCAGCTCCACGCTCAGCCCGGTCGCCGGGCTGGAGTACTACGGGGCGAGCAAGGCGGCGATGGCGCAGTACATCCGCTGTCTCGCGGTCTCGGTGGCCCGCCACGGCATCCGTGCCAACTGCGTGGCCCCCGGCATCATCGAGACGCCGATGGGTGACGCGGCGGGGCCCGAGCACCGGCGCGGCTGGATCAGCCGGATTCCGGCCGGGCGGGTCGGCGAACCGCGCGAGGTGGCGGCCGTCCTCGGCCATCTGCTGAGCGGGGCGGCCGCCCGGGTGACCGGTGCGGTGCTGCGCGCGGACGGCGGCTTCGGCCTCGGGGACGTGGCCCCGCTGCGGCCCGGCTATCCGGAACCGGCACCGGCGGGCTCGAAGGAGGCGCGGGTGGAGGGCCGGTGAGCGCCGCGGGAGGAACGGGTGCGCCGCCGGTCGCTCTGGTCGCCGGGGCGTCCTCCGGCATCGGAGCCGCTGTCGCCCGCCGACTGGCCGCGCGTGGGAGTGCCGTGGCGCTGGTCGGCCGGCGGGAGGCCGAGCTGAAGGAGGTCGCGGAGTCGATCCGCGCGGCCGGGGGCACCGCCCTGCCGCTCGCCCTGGATCTGGCCGAGCCGGGCGGCCCCGCCGACGCGGTCGCCATGACCACCGCCGCGCTGGGGCAGGTGGGGCTGCTGGTGTGCAGCGCGGGCGCGATCCGGCTGGCCGCCGTCCACGAGACGGAGGAGCGGCACTGGGAGCGGCAGCTGCGGGTGAATCTCACGGTGCCGTTCCTGCTGGCCCGCGAGGTGCTGCCCGGGATGCGGGAGCGCGGCTGCGGCTGGGTCGTGAACATCGGTTCGGGCGTGGGCTCGGAGGTGGTGCCGGGCAGCGGCGGCTACGGAGTCAGCAAGCACGCCGTGCACCGGCTCACCGAGCTGATCCACGAGGAGAACCGCGACCGGGGCATCCGCGCGGTCACCGTCGCACCGGGCTGGGTCTCCACGCGGCTCGCGGCCCGCCCCGCCGACCTCGGGGTCCCCGAGGAGGAGGTGCTGGACGCGGAGGACATCGCTGACACCGTCGCCTGGCTGCTGGACCGGCCGGCCCGGATGAGCGTCGGCCCCCTGATCCGCGTCGAGCCCTCCGCGAGCCGGGCGGCCGCCGGGGACGCCATGACCCGCCATCTGAACCGCTCCCGCGCCGAGGGCGCCGGACGGGCTGCTGAGGAGAACCGCTGATGGGCAGGACCACTCTCGTCGAGCACGACGTGCCGGTGGAGATGCGCGACGGAACGGTGCTGCGCGCCGATGTGTGGCGGCCCGCCGACGGGCCGCCCTCCCCCGCCGTCCTGTTCCGCACGCCGTACGGCAAGTCCCCGCTGGGCCTTGCCACCTTGACCCCGGCGCAATGCGTGGACCGGGGGTACGCGGCGGTCGTGCAGGACACCCGGGGCCGGTTCGGCTCGGAGGGCGAGTGGGCCCCGCTGGACTGGTCGCGGGAAGGCCCGGACGGGTACGACACCGTCGAGTGGACCGCGGGACAGCCGTGGTGCGACGGGAACGTGGCCATGGCGGGCACCTCGTACCAGGCGATCGTGCAGTGGCTGGCCGCGATGGAGAAGCCGCCGCACCTGCGGGCCATCGCGCCGACGATGTCCACCTCCGCGCCGTTCGACGCCGAGCAGCTTGGCGGCTCGCTGCGGCTTGACCACCTCACGAGCTGGCTCGGTCTGACGGCTCTGGAGTGGGTGCAGCGCCGGGCGGCGGCGGGCGATCCGGTGGACGGGGCGGTCGTCGCCGAGGTCGTGCAGTTGCTCACCACACCCGAAGTTCCCCTGCGACGCTGGCCGTTGTCGACGATCCTCGACTTCGAGGGGTTTCCCGGCCGGCTGCGGGACATCTTCGCGGGGAAGGTGGCGACGGTGGCCGACTACCGCCTCGGCGAGGTCGGTGTCCCCACGTTCTCGGTCGGCGGCTGGTACGACGTGTTCTCCCACGGCACGATCGAGCTCCACCGGGCGATGCGCGCCCAGGATCCGGTGGCCGGACGGCATGAGCTGGTCGTCGGCCCCTGGGTCCACTCCGGCCAACTTCCGCAGGTGCAGGGCGAGGTGAACACGGGACCGTACGGCTCGGCGCAGGGCGCCCGGCTGGCGGATCTGCACCTGGACTTCTTCGACCGCCATCTGCGTCCGTCCGCGGCGGACGCCGGGACGGCGGCGGGTGGTGACGTCCGGTACTTCCTCTTCGGTGACGACACCTGGCACCGTGCCGAGAGCTGGCCGCCGCCCGAGGCCGTGGACAGCCCGTGGTACCTGGCAGGTCCGGAGGGCGGCGAGGAGGACGGCAGGCTGCTGCCGGAACCTCCGCAGGAGGGCTTCGGGCAGGACGCGTTCACCTACGATCCGGAGAACCCGGTGCCTTCGCACGGCGGGCGGGTGCTCCAGCTCGGCCGACTCGCGGCGGGCCCGCTCAACCAGGCTCACCTGGAGGCCAGGCCGGACGTGCTCCTCTACACCTCGGAGCCGCTCACCGAACCGCTGGACGTCGTCGGCCGGCAGCGGCTGCGGCTCCGCTTCGGCTCGGACGCGCCCGCCACCGCCGTCGTCGCCAAGCTCACCGACGTCCACCCGGACGGGCGTTCACTGCTGGTGGCCGAGGCGAGTCTCCGGTTGGACACCGGGAACGGCGCCCCGCCGGACGAGCCGTACGACGCCGATCTGCTGCTCGGGGACACCGCGTGGCGCTTCGCTCCCGGGCACCGGCTGCGCGTCCACGTGACCAGCAGCAACTTCCCCCACCTGGACCGGCATCCGAATGTGCCGGGCCCGGTGGGCGAGGCGGAGCACTGCCGGCCGGCGCGGCAGACCGTCTGGTACGGCGGCCCGTACGAGAGCGTGCTGCGGCTGCGGGTGCTGCCCGCGCCGAGCACCGGGGGGATCGCGTGAGCGACGACATACTCGACCCGGCGTCCGCCGCCGTGCCCACCGCCGAGCAGTGCGTCCTGGGCCCGCTGCTGCGCCGCCGTGCCGCCGCCGCGCCGGACGCTCCGTACGCGCTGATGCCGGACGGGGACCTCTGGACGTACGCCCGGACGCTCCGGGAGACCGAGGAGTCGGCCGCCGCCCTCCAGGCGCTGGGCGTCGCCCCGGGCGAGCTGGTGCTGAGCTGGCTGCCCAACGGGCCCGACGCGCTGCGCGTCTGGTACGGGGTCAACCTGGCGGGCGCGGTCCTGGTACCGCTGAACATCGCCTACCGCGGCGCGATTCTGCGTCAGGTGATCGCTGACAGCGGGGCCGGCGTGCTGATCTGCCGGCCGACGCTGGCGGCCCGGCTGGAGGAGGGGAGCGAGCGGGTCGGGGCGGTACGCACGGTGGTGCTGCTGCCGGGACCCGAGGACGCGCCGGAGGAGGTGGCGGCCCTCGCCGGCCGGCTCGCCGGGCGCTACCGGGTGGAGACCGGACTGCGCTCGGACCGGGCGGAGTTCACCGAGCCGGTGCCCGCCCCGCAGCCGTGGGACCCGCAGACGGTGATCTACACCTCCGGTACGACCGGCCCGTCGAAGGGGGTGGTCTCCTCCTACGCGCATTTGTACTCCAGCTGCACCGCCGCCTTCCACGGCATGGCCGGTCCGGACGACCGCTATCTGCTCCAACTGCCCCTGTTCCACGCGGGCGGCACGATCGGCGCGTACGGGATGCTGGTGCACGGCGGATCGGTGACGGTCGTCCCCGCCTTCACCACCGGCGAGTTCTGGCCGCTGATCCACCGTACGGGGACGACGCTGTGCACCCTGCTCGGGGTGATGGCGACCTATCTCCTCAAGCAGCCACCGCTTCCGCAGGACACCGGGCATCCGCTGCGCGCGGCCTACGTCATCCCGTTCACCGAAGGGGCGACGGAGTTCTCCAAGCGGTTCGGCGTCCAGGTCCGCGCGTTGTTCAACATGACCGAGGTCGCGTGCCCGGTGCTCTCCGCGCCGGACCAGCACCCGGGCGTTCCGATGCACTGCGGGCCGCCCCGGCCGGGCATCACCGCCCGCGTCGTCGACGACCACGACCGGGAGGTTCCGGTGGGCGAGGCGGGCGAACTGGTGCTGCGGCCCGATCGCCCCTGGTCCTTCCTCACCGGCTATCTCGGCCGTCCCGCCGAGACGGCCGCCGTCTGGCGCAACGGCTGGTTCCACACCGGGGACGCGTTCCGGCGTGCCCCGGACGGCGGACTGGTCTTCGTCGACCGCAAGAAGGATGCCATCCGCCGGCGCGGCGAGAACATCTCGTCGTTCGAGGTGGAGGCGCAGGCCGTGGCCCACCCGGGCGTACTGGAGGCGGCGGCGGTCGCGGTCCCCGGCGACGAGGGCGAGGACGAGGTGCTGCTGGTGGTGGCGGACCGCGACCCGGCGGACCCGGTGGACCCGGCGGCGCTGCTGGAGTTCCTCCGGGAGCGGCTGGCCCATTTCATGCTGCCGCGGTACATCCGGGTGCTGCCCGAACTGCCCAAGACCCCCACCGGCAAGCCGACCAAGCACACGCTGCGCGCCGACGGAGTGGTGGCGGGGACGTGGGACCGCGAGGCCGCCGGGGTCCGCGTCCGCAGGGAGAGGATCGTATGAGCCAGGACATACCCGACGCGGGGCAGGAGTTCGCGGCCGAGTGGGCGGGGGCGGCGACCGAGTCGTTCGCGGACTTCGCGGACCGGGTGGACGGCAAGGAGGACGTACCGCTGCGGGCCTCCCTGGCCGACGGGGTCGCCACCCTGACGCTGGACCGGCCGCGCCGACGCAACAGCCTCGATCTGGCGCTCTCCCGCCATCTGCTGCTCGGGCTGATGTGCGCGGGCGACGACCGCCGGGTGCGCACGGTCGTGATCACCGGGAGCGGCGGGGCGTTCTGCGCGGGCGACGATGTGGAGAGCGTACGGAGGTGGCGGCTGGGCGACCGGACGGACACCCCCTTCGACCCGATCACCTCGGACGCCCACTACCTCCGGGTCTGCGAGGCGATCCTGCATCTGCCGAAGCCGGTGATCGCGGGGCTGACCGGAGCGGCGGCGGGCGCCGGGGCGGAGATCGCCTGCGCCGCCGACTTCCGGCTGGCGGACACCCGTGCCTCGATCGGCAGTTGCCTGGCGGGGGTCGGCCACGTGGGGAACGTGGTGCTGATGTCCCGGCTGACCGGGCCTGCGCGGGCGACGGAGATCTATCTCACCGGGCGCATGGTCTCGGGGGACGAGGCGGTGCGGCTGGGCCTGTTCGACCGGCTCTGCGCGCCGGAGGATTTCGACCGCGAACTGACGGAGCTGGCAGGCCGGTTCGCCGCGCTGCCGACCGCCTCGGTGGGCCTGTTCAAGGAGTTGCGCGAGCGGAGCTGGGGGCAGCCGGCCGAGTACGGGCTGCGGCTCCAGGACGCGTACCACCTCAAGACACATGGCACGGTGGCCGACGCCCGTGAGGGTATGGCCGCGTTCGCGGAGAAGCGCCCGCCGCGTTTCACCGGCGACTGAGGGACGGCGGACGGCTCCGTCACGGCCGTCGGCCGGCCCGGCGGAGCCGTCCGCCTTTGCGGCCGCGACGGAGAGAGTATTCTGATTCTGATGATCGAAGCGCTGCGGCACCCCCGCCCGGCGGCCTCGCCGCCCCCTCCCCCGCCTCTGCCCGCATCCGCGTACGCCTCGCCGTCCCTCCCCCCGTACACCACCGGCCACGACGAGGAGCCCGTACGATGACCGGCCCCGAGAGCCGTACCGTCGCCGGCTCCCGCGTGGTGGAGACGGCGCACAGTGCCGAGGTCTCCGGCGCCCGGCTGCACTACTGGACGGCCGGTGCGCCGGACCGTCCGGGCATCGCGCTGACCCATGGTGCGGGGGCCGACCACCGCATGTTCGATCCGCAGATCCCGGCCCTGGTGGAGGCCGGCTTCCGCACCCTGCGCTGGGACGTGCGCTACCACGGCGCGTCCGCCTCCGGCACCGGCAGATTCCGTACGGTCTACGCGGCGGACGACCTGGCGGCGCTGCTGGACGCGGCAGGGATGGCCCGGCCGCTGGTGCTGCTGGGCCAGTCGATGGGCGGCAACATCTCCCAGGAGTACCTGCGCCGCCGGGCCGACGAGGTCACCGCGCTCGTGGTGATCGGCTCCACGTCCAGCACCCTGCCCATCACCCGGCGCGAACGGCGCGCTCTGGCCCTCTCGCGCGCCCTCATGCGGCTGGTCCCCTACCGCCGTCTCACCCGGTCGATGGCTCTGGCGTCGGCCGTGGACGCCGGGGCCCGCACGTATCTGCGTGAGACCTTCGCGGCCAACGGGCGGCGCGCCTTCCTCACCACCTGGGACGGCATGACCCGGGCGATCGATCCGTCGCCCGGCTACCGCGTGGAGAAGCCCGAGCTCCTGATCTGCGGCGAACACGACGGCACGGGTAACATCCGCTCGGCGATGGAGCGATGGAGCGAACGCGATCCCCACAGCGAGTTCCATGTGATCCCCGGTGCCGGACACGTCGCCAATCTGGACCGACCCGACGAGGTCAACCGGCTGACCGTCGCCTTCCTGAAGGCCTGAGACCTGACGAGACCATGACTGCCGACGAGACCATGCACGATGACGACCTCACGCCCGACTCGGGGCCCCTCCCCTCCACCGGTTCCGGGGAGTTCAGCGCCGCGGAGGCGGCCTTCATCAGCGAGATGGGTTCGCTCATGGAGCGGTGGGGCCTCCCGCAGGCCACCGGACGCCTCTTCGGCTACCTCCTGCTGCGCAACAAGCCGGTGGACCTCGACACCATGACCCGCGAACTCGGCCAGGCGAAGAGCGGACTGAGCGTCGCCGCCCGCCAGTTGGAGGCATGGACGCTGGTGCGGCGCACCACCCGACCCGGCAGCAGGCGGATCGACTACGAGGCCGTGGGCGACCTCCAGCACCTGCTGCTGGTGAACAACGCCCATATGCGCAAGTTCACCGAGACGCTCACCTCGGGCGTCCCGGTGGCGCGTGGCGAGGCGCGGGACCGGTTGGCGTCGCTGGCCGAGCTGTTCAACGGGTACGTGGAGCAGACCGAGGCGCTGGTGGCCGACTGGGAGGCCCGCCGCACCGCCGCCTCCTGAGCTTTCGTCCCCGTCCCCCCGCCCCCCCTCGGCCCCCCGCTGCCGAACCCGGTTCCCTCTCCCCAGAGTCCCGACTTCCCGAACTTCCCGACCCCGACGGAGTGATCGTGAACGTGTCGTACGACCTGGCGCCGCGCAACGGAACAGCGGCGGCGACCGCCGAGGCGGACCCCGCGGCCCCGGCACGGCGGAGCGTGGTGGACGCCTGCTCGCTGGTGTACGACGGCGCGGGCTGGCGGGCCTACCTGAACCGGCTGGGCGAGAACGCCCCCGAGTACCTGGACGTCTTCTCCGCCTCGTTCTCCCGGTACTTCGGGGCCTCGCACGCCGCGTACCGCGAGGCGCTGGCCGTCCGGTGGCAGGACGCGGTGGACGTGCTGCTGCCGCCCGGCCGGCCGCCGTTCGACCTCGCCGCGCATCTCGCGGACCGGCAGCGGCAGGGCGTGACGGCGGAGTTCGCCATGGGCTCGGCGGAGCGGCTGCCGGACGGCCGCACCGTCAACGCGTGGCTGCTGGAGACCGTCCGGGAGGCCCGCGACCGGATCCACGTCTGGGCCGGGATCTCGCTGCGCGACCCGGCCGACGCACTGCGCGAGGTGGAGGGTTCGCTGGCGGCGGGGGCGTCCGGCCTGTGCGTGATCCCCTTCCTGGACGGCACCGACCCGGCGGACCCGCGGTTCGCCCCGGTCTGGGACGCGGCGGCCTCCGCCCGGTTGCCGGTCTGGCTGCACACCGGCCACCACTTCGCCCGGAGCAGGCCCACCGGCCTGGGCAGCTGGCGCACGGTCGAGACACTGGCGGCACGCCACCGCGAGCTGCTGCTGGTGGCCGGGCACGCGGGGTGGCCCGACGTACGGGAGACACTGCTGACGGCCGCCCGGCACCCGGGGGTCCACCTGGAGTTCTCCTCGCACCGCCCCCGGCACATGGCCAA
This sequence comes from Streptomyces globisporus, assembly GCA_014649555.1. Classification (GTDB taxonomy): domain Bacteria; phylum Actinomycetota; class Actinomycetes; order Streptomycetales; family Streptomycetaceae; genus Streptomyces; species Streptomyces globisporus. The sequence continues at coordinate 614,995 of BMTG01000003.1, forward strand.
ACCCGGCTCGGGCTGGGAGCCGCTGCTCCACCACGCCCGGGGTCTGGCCCGCGACCGGGTCATGTTCGGCACCTCGACCTGGGTCAATCCGGGACCGACCGGGCCTCTGGCGGACGAGCTGGCCGAGCTGCCGCTGCCGGACGACGTCGTCACCGCCTGGCTCTCCGGTAACGCGGAGGCACTGGTAGCCCGCTCGGCCGCGGCTCACCGGGGCTGAGCCGCGCCGGGGATCGTCCGGCATCCGGGGTCAGCAAGACGCCCGGAAGTCGACAGACATGGCCACCATCAACCTCGTCCGCGGCATGGGAAGCTTCTTCAAGGAGTGCGAGCACCCTGAGAGCCGCTGGCCGAGGTGCCCGCACGATGACAAGATCCCTTACAGCAACGCGGCCGGACGCCAGGCCGAGGAATCCGGCTTCTCCGCCCAGGAGAAGGCGAAGGCCTGCCTCGCCGAGGTCTACCAGGCCCGGAAGAACAGCCCACAGAGCCAGCACAAAGCCGAGCGCATCCAGAAGTACGGCCCGATGCGGTTCGAGCAGTACGCCACCGAATGGAGGGCCGGCCCAGCGCGACCTCAGCCCGAGCTCCCTGCAACACCTCGACTCACTGCTCGTCCGCCTCCCTTACCCTGCACTCCAGAGCCGCCGGATGGGCATTGCCCAACTCCACGGCATACGCGCTGCCGGCGACGACGTGCTCCGCCTCGTCGCCGACCTCATGAGCGGCTGCGGCATGCGCAACGGGGAAGCGCCGGCCGTCAGCATCAACAACATCGTGGCCAACAACGCGTATCGCATCACCGAGCAGGTCAACCAGACCACGAAGACCTACGCCCCCCTCAAGCACCGCAAGGTCGGCGACTACCGCGACGTCTCGCTCCCGGCACGGGTCAAGCACTCCATCGAGTGGTACGCGGACACGTACGGCACCATTGACGGCTACCTGCTCCGCAGCCCGCGAGACCTGACCAAGCCGATGCTCAACCACGGGATCGGGAACCAGTGGCAGCGCATGGAGAAGGCCGGCCTCGTCGATATCCCCGAAGGCATGGTTGTCTACGGCTTCCGCCACTTCTTCGCCTCCAACTGCCTCACCCTGGTCCGGGAGCCGGACGGTCAGTGGCGCATCGCGGCCTTCCACAACACCGGGCGCAAGCCACCCATAGAGGCCATTGGCATGGTCCCGTCACCAGGAAGCACGCCACCGCGGGCGGGGAGCAGAATCAGGCCGTGCCGTTCGGGATCGTGGAACGCTTCGGCCCCGACGGGCAGTGGGAGCTGCACTTCGACACTCTGCCCGTCCTGACCGACCCGGCAACGATCAACAACCTCCTCGCACAGCTCGCCACCCCGTAACCTCCGTGCGCTGACACCGGACCCGCCTCGGTGGGGACGAGCACGTCAACCCACAAGCCCTCGGTCTTGCGTCCGTATCCCGTGAATCCGAGTGCCGCCCTTCGGTCGGCACTCGGATGCGTGGTGAAGATGCAGGCTCTCGGCCGCCGAGCGAGGATCGAAGGTACGGGGCCCGGCGCGTCCCTTACCCGACGGACACGTCCTCGTCCCGGTTCGCCGCCTGGTCCGACACCGATGTGGGGGTCTGGAGGTAGGTATGCCGCGACCGTTGTGGGCCGGTGCCATCAGCTTCGGGCTGGTCACGATCCCGGTGAAGATCGTGTCCGCGACCGAGGACCATGACGTCCACTTCCACCGGGTGCACCTCACGGACATGGGACGGGTGCGGACGCGGAAGGTCTGCGAGCTCGACGGCGAGGTCGTGTCCCAGGACGAGATCGGCAGGGGCTACGAGATCGCGAAGGACGAGACGGTCCCGGTGACGGACGAGGAGCTGGAGCAGATGCCGCTGCCGACGGCGAAGGCGATCGAGATCGCCGCGTTCGTCGACGCCGACACGATCGACCCGGTCCGCATCAGCGACTCCTACTACCTGGCCGCCGACGGACAGGTCGCCGCCAAGCCCTACACCCTGCTCCGCAAAGCCCTGGAGCGGTCCTCGAAGGTCGCGGTAGCGAAGTTCGCCTGGCACGGCCGCGAGCGCCTGGGCCTGCTGCGGATCCGAGAGGGCGCGATCGTGCTGCACTCCATGAAGTGGCCCGACGAGGTCCGCAACCCCGACGAGCTGGCCCCGCGCGAGGTCGAGGTCGGCGAGGAGGAGATCGACCAGGCGTTGGAGCTGGCCGAGCGGATGACGATCGAGGACCTGTCCGGCTTCCACGACGAGTACCGCGAGGCTCTGGAGAACATCATCGCGGCGAAGGCCGAGGGCAAGCCCCTCCCCGCCCCGGCCGAGGACGAGGGGAAGGAGAAGGGCGAGGTCGTAGACCTGATGGCCGCCCTGAACGCCTCAGTCAAGGCCGCGAAGGAATCGCGGGGTGAGGACGGCGAGGACGCCACCGTGCACGAGATGCGGCCGTCGAAGACGACCGCCAGGAAGGCACAGTCGAAGAAGACGGCCGCGTCGAAGAAGTCCACGGCGCCGAAGAAGACGGCGAAGAAGACTGCCGCGAAGAAGCGCAGTGCCTCCTGACCCTCCTGCTGCTGCGGGTGCCGTGCTGCCGAGGATCGCGCCGATGCTCGCAACCCCCGGAGACCTGCCGTCCGCGGCAGTTGAGGACCGGTGGGCGTTCGAGGTGAAGCAGGACGGCCAGCGGGCCATGGTCTACCTGCCGGGCGACGGCACGATCCTCCTGCGCGCTCGTTCGGGTACGGACATCACCGCCGCCTACCCCGAGCTCCTCCCCCTCGCCGACGCTCTCGGCTCGCGCAGCGCCGTACTGGACGGGGAGATCGTCGCCCTCGACGACCAGGGCCGCAGCGACTTCGAGCGCCTCCAGCAGAGGATGGGCCTCGCCGGCGCCGCCGCCAAGGCCGCACGCATGGCGGCCCGGGTGCCCGCGCACCTGATGCTCTTCGACGTCGTGCACCTCGACGGCCGGCTGCTGACCGGGCTGCCGTACGCGGAGCGGCGGGTGCTGCTGGAAGGTCTCGGGCCGGCCGGGTCCGCCTGGTCGATGCCCGCGGCGATCACCGGCCACGGCGCCCAGGCATGGGAGATGGCCAAGGACGCCGGGCTGGAAGGGCTGATCGCGAAACGGCTCACCTCCCGGTACGAACCCGGGGCACGCTCGAAGACCTGGGTGAAGATCAAGGTGCACCGGCTCGCCGACGTCGTGATCGGGGGGTGGGTACCCGGGCGCGGACGGCTGACCGGTCTGCCCGGGGCCGTCCTGATCGGCGAGCGACGCGACGGATCGCTGCACTACGCGGGGAGCGTCGGCACGGGCTGGAGCCATACCGAACGCACCCGCCTCGCCGAACTCCTCCAGACCGCGGCCGTCGCCACCTGCCCCTTCTCCCGGGTCCCGCCCGTGAGTGGGGCCCAGTGGGTCCTCCCCCGCCTCGTCGGCGAGGTCCGCTACACCTCCCGCACTCGCGCCGGACGCCTGCGCCACCCCTCCTGGCACCGGCTGCGCCCCGACCTCGCTCCCGGCGGTCTGGCCTGAGAGTGCGCCGGGCGGGCGTTCGAGACGGGGCGGAGCAGCAGGACGCTCTGTGCTCCCTCCTAGGGCGACCGCCTGGCCACCCGGCAAACGTCCGGCTGGTACATCGCGGCTCGTCGGGCTCAGCTGAACATGTCGAGGTAGTGCTGTGTGTGGACCGGGTGGTAGTCGCCGAAATC
>BMTG01000004.1 GCA_014649555.1 Streptomyces globisporus
GTGCTGCGCCGCGGCAAGAAGAACCTGGCGGCCGTGGAGGTCAGCCCGGCGGGCTGACCGCTCAGTACGACGCCGCGGCCGGACACGCTTTTCCTCGCGTGTCCGGCCGCGGCGTTCGATGGAGCGGTGGAGCGGTGACCGGTCAGGTTCTCTGACTGCGGCCGCCCCGGATCTTCTGCCAGGCCATGTCACCGACGGCGACGACCGCCACGGCACCCGCCAGCTGGAGCACATGGCGGATCCAGTCGATGCCCTTGGTGTCCTCCACACCGATCCAGCCCGCCACGGCGTTGCCGAGGATGCTGCCGAGGATGCCGAACACGGCCGTCAGCCAGAGCGGGATGTCCTGCTTACCCGGCAGGATCGCTCTGGCGATGACACCGAGCACCAATCCCACGATGATTGCCCACAACCAGCTCATTTCGCCTCCTCGTACGGCGCGGAGTGCGCGTCCGCCCAGTCTCGGCCCGCCGGTCGGGCGTCCGCATGCCCGGTTGGGCCGTCCGGGGGACCCCGGGTCTCACCCGTCGGGCGCGGGCCCCGGTCGCCCGCCCGGCGGATGCCGGGCGTACCGTGGATGCGGCCCGGTCCGTGAGCGTCCGGCGACGACATCTGGTGGTGGAGCATGCTGCGGAAGAACGCGGATTCGGAGGTCATCCGGATCACGGGCGCCCGTCAGGGGCTGACGGAGGACGTCCGCGGCCGGCAGCGGCGCTATGTGATCTCGATGTCGGTGCGCACGGTGTCGGTGGTGCTGGCCGCGGTGCTGTGGAACGTGGAGCGGCATGTGGCGATCGTGGCGCTCGCGCTCGGTGTCCTGCTGCCGTACGTGGCGGTGGTCATCGCCAACGCGGGCCGGGAGAACGTGACTTCGCTGCCGACGACGTTCGTGCCGATGCCGATGCGCCCGGCGCTGGAGGCCGGTTCGGAGGAGTCGGGGGACGCGCAGGGGGCGTCCGGCCGGGTTCCGCCGCCGCATGAGCCCGGCTGATCCCACACGTTGCGCGAAGCTCAGGAAAAGCTCAGATCAATCATGACGTTCCGGTGCACCGCACCCCGGTCCCCGTGACATACTTCGAAAGCGCTCCGCATCCCCCGTCGGAGCGATGGACCGACGCCGGGCAGCTCCCCCCGTGGCTGCCCGGCGTCGCCTTTTCTCCGGCAGGGGATGCGTCCGCAGGGGACGCCTCGGAAGGCTTGCGATCCAGCTGACTTGGCTCGCGAGCACCTGTTTTAGGCTGGGACCCGTGATCTTCCCCGAGACGTCCGCCGAGAGTCCCTCAGGTGCCCCGCTCTGTTCCGCCAAGGGCTGCCGGGCCGCCGCCGTGTGGGTGCTCGCCTGGAACAACCCGAAGCTGCACACGCCCGAGCGGCGCAAGACCTGGCTGGCCTGCGACGAGCACCGGGAGCACCTGTCCTCGTTCCTCGGTGTACGGGGTTTCCTCAAGGATGTCGTGGCGCTGAAGGACTGGGACCCCGGACCCGAGGGCTCGCGGGACGCCTGAGCAGCAGCTCCCGGGCGTCCCGGCGTCAGCCGCCGATCGCCGACATCGGGCGGTCGGGCTGCAGGAAGGACGGGTCGTCCAGTCCGGAGCCCGCCTTCTTGCCCCACATCGCCGTCCGCCAGAGCTGGGCGATCTCCTCGTCCGGCGTGTCCCCGCGCAGCGCCCCGCGCAGATCCGTCTCCTCGCGGGCGAAGAGGCAGGTGCGGACCTGGCCGTCGGCGGTGAGCCGCGTACGGTCGCAGGCGCGGCAGAACGGGCGGGTGACGGAGGCGATCACGCCGACGCGGTGCGGGCCGCCGTCGACGGTCCAGCGCTCGGCGGGGGCGGAGCCGCGGGACGCGTCGCTCTCGGCGGTGAGGGTGAAGCGGGTGCGCAGCGAGGCGAGGATGTCCCCGGCGGTGATCATGCCGTCGCGCTTCCAGCCGTGCTGGGCGTCGAGCGGCATCTGCTCGATGAAGCGGAGCTCGTAGTCGTGGGCCACGGCCCAGGCGAGCAGCTCGGGGGCCTCGTCGTCGTTGAGTCCCGGCATCAGGACGGAGTTGACCTTCACCGGGGTGAGCCCGGCCTCGTGGGCGGCCTCCAGGCCGTCCAGCACGTCCCTGTGGCGGTCACGGCGGGTGAGGGTCTTGAAGACGTCGGGCCGCAGGGTGTCCAGCGAGACGTTGACCCGGTCGAGACCCGCGGCCTTGAGGGCGGTGGCGGTCCGCTTGAGCCCGATGCCGTTGGTCGTGAGGGACATCCGGGGGCGGGGGGTGAGCACGGCGCACTGCTCGACGATGGAGACGAGGCCGGGGCGCAGCAGCGGCTCGCCGCCGGTGAAGCGGACCTCGGTGATGCCGAGCGAGGTGACGGCGATCCGGATCAGGCGCACGATCTCGTCGTCGGAGAGCAGCTCGCTCTTGCCGAGCCACTGAAGGCCCTCTTCCGGCATGCAGTAGGTACAGCGGAGATTGCACTTGTCGGTGAGTGACACGCGCAGGTCGGTGGCGACCCGGTCGTAGGTGTCGATGAGCACGGTGGGTCCCTCCCCCGGTGGTGCGATCGTTCTTCTTCGCTTCTGGTACTTCCGAGCCTACGTGAGACATGTGACAACGGGGTGGCCCGTTTGCCACGAGGTGCGGCCGGGCCGCGTCGTAGGACTCTACGACGCGGCCCGGCCGCAGGTGGTGGGCGATGGGCCGAACGGGCCCGCCCGCTCCGGTGTGCTCAGTGGGCCCCGACGCCGGTGAGGGACTTGACCTCCAGCTCGGCGTACTTGTCGGAGTCGGCCTTCTCCTTGGAGATCAGCGAGCCCACCCAGCCGAGCAGGAAGCCCAGCGGGATCGAGATCAGGCCGGGGTTCTCCAGCGGGAACCAGGCGAAGTCGATGTCCGGGAACATCGAGCTGGGCTTGGACGACACGACCGGCGAGAACAGCACCAGCAGGACGGAGGAGGCGAGGCCGCCGTAGATGGACCAGAGGGCCCCCTGCGTGGTGAAGCGCTTCCAGAAGAGGCTGTAGAGAATCGTCGGCAGGTTGGCGGAGGCCGCGACCGCGAAGGCCAGGGCGACGAGTCCGGCGACGTTCAGGTCGCGGGCGAGTGCGCCGAGCGCGATGGAGACGATGCCGATCGCGACGGTGGCCCAGCGCGCCGCGCGGACCTCCTCCTTCTCGGTGGCCTGGCCCTTGCGGATGACGTTGGCGTAGATGTCGTGCGCGAAGGACGAGGAGGAGGCGAGGGTCAGTCCGGCGACGACGGCCAGGATGGTGGCGAAGGCGACGGCCGAGATGACCGCGAGGAGGATGGCGCCGCCGGTGGACCCGGAGCCGCCGCCGATCTCCAGTGCCGCCAGTGGCGCCGCGGTGTTGCCCGCCTTGTTGGAGGCGATGATGTCGTCCGGCTTGAGGATCGCGGCGGCGCCGAAGCCGAGCACGATCGTCATCAGGTAGAAGGCGCCGATGATGCCGATCGCCCAGTTCACGGACTTACGGGCGGCCTTGGCGGTGGGCACGGTGTAGAAGCGGATCAGGATGTGCGGCAGGCCGGCGGTGCCGAGGACCAGGGCGATACCGAGCGAGATGAAGTCCAGCTTCGAGACGCCGGTGGCGCCGTACTTCAGACCGGGCTCCAGGAAGGCCGCGCCCTTGCCGCTGTTGCTGGCGGCGGTGCCGAGCAGGTCCGAGATGTTGAAGTTGAACTTCAGCAGGATCAGGAAGGTGATGAGCAGGGTGCCCGCGATGAGCAGGACGGCCTTGACCATCTGCACCCAGGTGGTGCCCTTCATGCCGCCGATGGTGACGTAGAGGATCATGAGGATGCCGACCAGGGCGACGATGACGATCTTCCCGAAGTCGCTGGTGATGCCGAGCAGCAGCGAGACGAGGACGCCGGCTCCGGCCATCTGGGCCAGCAGGTAGAAGATCGAGACGACGATCGTGGACGTACCGGCGGCGGTACGGACGGGGCGCTGGCGCATCCGGTAGGCGAGGACGTCGCCCATCGTGTAGCGCCCTGAGTTGCGCAGCGGTTCGGCGACCAGGAGCAGGGCGACGAGCCAGGCGACGAGGAAGCCGATGGAGTACAGGAAGCCGTCGTATCCGAAGAGGGCGATGGCTCCGGCGATGCCGAGGAAGGACGCGGCGGACATGTAGTCGCCGGAGACCGCGAGTCCGTTCTGGAATCCGGTGAACTGGCGTCCGCCCGCGTAGAAGTCGGAGGCGCTCTTGGTCTGGCGGCCCGCCCACACGGTGATGAAGAGGGTGGCGACGACGAACGCGGCGAACAGCGTGATGATCAGCGGCCGGTGCTCGCTCGCCCCCTCGGCGGCGGCGAGCTGGACGGTGGGATAGAGGGCGTGGGCGGCGCTCATACGTCGGCCTCCATACGGGACTTGATCGCCTCGGCCTTGGGGTCGAGCTTGGTGGCGGCGTGCCGGGAGTAGAGCCAGGCGATGAGGAAGGTGGTGGCGAACTGGGCGAGTCCGAGGACGAGCGCCATGTTGATGTTGCCGACGACCTTGGTGGCCATGAATCCGCCCGCGTAGTTGCAGAGCAGGACGTAGAGCAGGTACCAGGTCACAAAGGCGATGGTCAGGGGGAAGGCGAAGGAACGGTAGGAGCGGCGCAGGTCGGCGAACTCCGGGCTCGACTGCTCCGCGACGAACGCCTCGGTGGTGGGCTGGACGGGCCCGGTGGGCGGTGTGCCCTCGGGGGGCGGTGCATCGGTAGCCACGGAATCTCCTCGCGACGCGGGTGCGGTGATCTGGGGGACGTTGGGTGCCAAGGGAGGCCCTTTACCGGCGGGGGTCGGTGATGTACCTCCTGGACAACGGCACGGAGAGCGCGACGAAGCGGTTCACCGCGTCTTTCGCCTTCTCGTTCGCCTTCCCGGAGGGGGCCCCGTTCGGCCCGTTGGCGGGGCGCCACCCGTTCACATTCGGCCGCATCGGTCACTCTTCGAACTCACTTGCCCGTAAACGTTGATGCGCCGGGATGATCAGCGATAGCTTCACTCGTCATGTACGCGACCGAACACGCCAGGTGTCCGGTCGTTCGGCACGGATGATGTGGAGAACCCATGGCTCATCTGGCATCGAGACGGACCCGCGCACTCGCGGTCCCCGTCGGACTCGCCCTGACCGCCTCGATCGGCTTCCTGCCGACGGCGACGGCCACGGCGGCGCCCACCGGCGAGCAGGCCGCCGCGAGCGTGCGGACCGACGGGCCGAAGCTGTCCTACGTGGTCAACGTCCGGGGCGGCCACGGCACGGTGAAGGACGTCAAGAAGGCGATCGCCAAGGCCGGCGGCACCGTCGTCATCGCCTATGAGCAGATCGGCGTCATCGTCGTCCACTCGCAGAACCCGGCCTTCGGCGAAACGATCCGCCGCGCGCGGGGCGTGGAGTCGGCGGGCGCCACCCGCACGAACCCGATCGTGCCGCAGGCCACGAAGGACGTCGGCTCGATAGCGGAGCCGCTCACCGCCGAGCAGGCGGCGGCCGCCGCCGCGGACGCGAAGGCCGGCGAGGACCCGCTGGAGCCGCTCCAGTGGTCGCTGCCCGCGATCAAGGCGGACAAGGCGCACCAGAAGTCGCTGGGCTCGAAGAAGGTGACGGTCGCCGTCATCGACACGGGCGTCGACGACACCCACCCGGACCTGGCCCCGAACTTCGACGAGCGCGCCTCGGCGAACTGTGTGTCGGGCGCTCCGGACACCACCGCCGGCTCCTGGCGTCCGGCGGCGGGCGAGAGCGACCACGGCACGCATGTGGCGGGCACCATCGCCGCCGCGAAGAACGGCGCCGGTGTCACCGGTGTCGCCCCGGGCGTGAAGGTGTCGGGCATCAAGGTGTCGAACCCGGACGGGTTCTTCTACACCGAGGCCGTCGTCTGCGGGTTCCTCTGGGCCGCCGAGCGCGGTGTCGAGGTGACCAACAACAGCTATTACACCGACCCGTGGCTGTTCAACTGCAAGAACGACCCCGACCAGGGCGCCCTGGTCGACGCGCTCACCCGCGCCGTGAAGTACGCGGAGCGCAAGGGCACGGTCAACGTCGCGGCGGCGGGCAACTCCCGCCACGACCTGGCCCTCGACGCGATCGAGGACACGACCAGCCCGAACGACACCGAGCCGGTCACGCGGACGATCGACCCGAGCGCCTGCCCGGACATCCCGACCATGCTGCCGGGCGTCGTGACGGTCTCCGCGACGGGTGCGAAGGGCCTGAAGTCCTCGTACTCGAACTACGGCAAGGGCATCATCGACGTGGCGGCCCCGGGCGGTGACTCGACGGTCTACCAGACCCCCGAGCCGCCCGCCGTCAACGGGCTGATCCTCTCCACGCTGCCGGGCGGCAAGTTCGGCTACAAGGCCGGTACGTCGATGGCGTCCCCGCATGTCGCGGGCGTCGTGGCGCTGATCAAGTCGAAGCACCCCTACGCTTCGCCGGCCGCGGTCAAGGCGCTGCTGACGGTGGAGGCGGACGCGAAGGCGTGCGGCGAGCCGTACGACATCAACGGTGACGGCGTCATCGACGCGGTCTGCGAGGGCGGCAAGAGCTACAACGGCTTCTACGGGGCCGGAGTGGTGGACGCGCTGGACGCGGTGCGCTGGTAACGGCACGTCGCGGTACGGCCGAGGGCCCGGGGAGATCGTTCTCCCCGGGCCCTCGGGCCTTCCCCAGGCTCACGCCCCCGGCTTGTGCTTCGTCTTGTGCTTCGTCAGCACCCCGAGGGTCAGCAGGGCCTGTGCGGCGATGTAGGTGAGCATCACCCAGAAGTCGGGGGCGGGCGCCTGCGGCCACTCGGCGATACCGGTGGCGATGAGGGCGTCCGATAGCAGGAAGAGCGCGCCGCCGGCCGCCGCGTACGGTCCGAACACGCCCGCCCGCCAGGCCATGGCGGTGAGCAGCAGGCTGTAGCCGGTGAGCGGGATCCGCAGGTCGGCCGGTAGGTCCGGCCAGATCAGCACGAGGAAGACGACGAGGACGAGGGCGTAACCGGCCCCGGTGGCCAGGCCGGACGGAGAGCGGCCGACGCCTCGGTTCCGCCCCTCCCCCCGACCGAACAGCGTCAGGTAGCAGACATGGCCGACGGCGAACGACCCCATGCCGACGAGGAAGGCCAGGTCGTTGTCGGCGAGCAGGAACACATCGCCGCCCCACCCGAACAGCAGGGCCGCGACGAGCAGTCGGGGGGCGCCGCGCAGTGCCGCGTACCCGGCGAGCAGCGGCATCAGCAGCGGCTTGGCGACCAGATGGACGGTCTCGGCCCCGGCGAGGAGCCCGATCAGATCGGCCGCGGCGACGAGGAGGAAGGCGAGGAGCACGGGGCGGGCGAAGCGCTCGGCTCGCCCGCCGGCCCCGGTGGAGCCGGGGCGGGCGGCGGTGGCGGTCACAGGGCGCGTTCCGGGGAGGGGGCCTGGTCCGGTACGGATACCGCGGCCTGTACGGGTGCCGAACCGTGCGCAGGCACCCCCGCCTTCGCCGCCGGCTGCCAGCCCGGCCCGCGGAAGACGCGGCCGGCCCGCTCGCTCCAGGTGTCGGCGGCCCGGACGTCCCGGGCGATGGCGGCGTACTCGTGGGTGGCGACGCGCAGCGGGTTGTAGGTGGAGATGTTCTTGGTGAGCCCGTAGACGGGCCGCTCGGCCTCCGCCGCGAAGGACCCGAACATCCGGTCCCAGATGATCAGGATGCCGCCGTAGTTGCGGTCCAGGTAGCCGCCCTGCGAGGCGTGGTGGACGCGGTGATGGGAGGGGGTGTTGAGGACGTACTCGAAGGGGCGCGGGAGCTTGCCGACCCGCTCGGTGTGCACCCAGAACTGGTAGACGAGGTTGGCCGACTGGCAGAACGCGAGCGCCGCCGGGTGCACGCCGCAGGCGATCAGCGGCAGGTAGAAGGGCCAGACGGTCGCGGAGGTCCAGGGCTGGCGCAGCGCGGTGGTGAGGTTGAACTTCTCGCTGGAGTGGTGGACCACATGGCAGGCCCACAGGATCCGGATCACATGGTGGCCGCGGTGGGACCAGTAGTAGAAGAAGTCCTGGGCGAGGAGCATCAGCAGGACGGTCCACCACAGCACGGGCACCCGCAGCGGCGTCAGCTCGTAGACCCCCATGTAGATCGCCAGGATGGGGATCTTCCACAGCAGGTCGAAGCCCAGGCTGCCGAGCCCCATGGTGACGCTGGTGGCGGCGTCCCTGGTCTCGTATCCGGCCGCGTCCTCGTCCGGATGGAGGCGGTAGCTGACCATCTCGATCACGGTGAGCAGCACGAAGGCCGGTATTGACCACAGCACGACATCGGGCAGGTTCGGCTCCATGCGAGCACCGTAGGGCCGTCGGTCGGTGAGGGCTAGAGGTTGTTACCCACAAGTATGCGAGACCTGCTGTCAGCAGTCTTTGGCACCTTCTGCCAATGGGCCTCCGCCCGTCGGTCGGCCCGATACATACGTGGCGCCCTTCAACACGCCCCCCTAAGCTCCCTCTTGCGCGGGGGCAGCTCCGCGGCGTGCTTCCTTCTCCACCTCTACGACACTCGTAGCGCACCCACTCTCCGCCCCCGCCGCCTCTCTCCCGGGCTGGTGGACCTGGAGGCCGATCTCCTCGATCGCAGGTTCGCCCTCACACCGGCTCTGCACGCGGCCCTCGCGTGGCTCGGGCCCGCCGGACTGGCCGACGCGGGGAAGCGGTTGGTGGGGCACATCGACGCCGAACTCGGCGCGGACCGTACGCACATGCCGCTCTGACGCTGCCGTCGGTGGCCGGGCGCGTCGCGCACTTCGACCCGCGGACGGTCCGCCAGCGCAACGACCTGATGGGCCGCTCCCGGGTCCATGTGCCGATGGTGGTGGACGTGGAGCGGCGCACCTTCCTCTGGACCGATCTGCATCTGCCGCCGTCGGAGGGCTACCACAGCCCGCCCGGCACATCGACGAGCTGGGCCGGGCGGGCAGGGACCTGTACCAGTACTTCTCCGCGGGACGTACGACGCTGTGGAACCCGGCGGTGTGGCACGCGGCGGCCCGGACCGACGAGGTGGCGGTCTCCCGCAGGCACGGACTGGTGCGCTACCGGCGCGGGGCCGGGGAGGACACGGCCGCCTTCGCGAGGCGGATACGCACGCTCCGCACCCCGGACGCGGAGGAGCCGCACGGTACGGAGTCCGGCGACGGGGACGGGGTCGCCGCGGTGGAGCGGGCGGCGGCCGGGAAGCGGGTGCTGCTCGCGGTGGTGAACGGGGACGCGGCCCCGGAGAAGGTGAGCGGCACGGTCTACCGGTTGCTGCCCGGTCCGGTGGACGGATGCGGTCTCGACCGGGTGGCCGCGGGCGATCTGGTGGCCTCACTCGGCTGACCCGAAGGCGGCGGAGAGGGAACGGAGTTGCGAGTTCCGCGAGGCCACTCCCGACCCGGCCCACCCGGCCGAATAGGGGACTGTCAGTCGCGGCCCGTATTGTCTGTGACCATGCTCGACGACCGCCAGACAACCGCACCGTGGCCGACCGCCTACCCCCAGGGGTACGCGGTCGTCGACGTGGAGACCACCGGCCTCGCCCGCGACGACCGGATAATCTCCGCCGCCGTCTACCGGCTGGACGCCCTGGGCAACGTCGAGGACCACTGGTACACGCTGGTCAACCCGGAGCGCGACCCCGGGCCCGTCTGGATCCATGGGCTGACGAGCGATGTGCTCGAAGGGGCTCCGCTCTTTCCCGAGGTGGCCGAGGAGTTGTCCGCGCGGCTCGCGGACCGGGTGCTCGTGGCGCACAACGCGGCGTTCGACTGGTCGATGATCGCCCGGGAGTACGCCCGGGCCTCGGTGGTCGCCCCGGTCGAGCAGCGGCTGTGCACGATCGCGCTCGCCAAGGAGCTGCGGCTGCCGCTGCCCAACCACAAGCTGGCCTCCCTCGCCGCCCACTTCGGGGTCGTCCAGCAGCAGGCCCACCACGCCCTGGACGACGCCCGGGTGCTGGCCGAGGCGTTCCGGCCGAGTCTGCACGCGGCGGCCCGGGGCGGGGTGCGGCTGCCGTTGCTGGAGTGCCGGCCGCTGACCGAGTGGTCCGACTCCCCCGTCACCCCGCGCGTCGGGTATCAGCCCTCGCGGCAGCCGAACAGCTGGCGGCCCTCGCGCAAGCGGCCGGCCTGCCCGTATCCCAATCCGGGGCGGTACGAGAAGGAGAAGCCGCTCCAGCAGGGGATGCGGGTGGCGTTCTCCGGGGACACCTCGATCGACCGGGAGTTGCTGGAGGACCGGGCGATCGAGGCCGGGCTCCATGTGGCGACCAGCGTGTCGCGGCTGACGAGTCTGCTGGTGACCAACGATCCGGACGCGGCCACCTCCAAGACGCAGAAGGCCAAGTCCTTCGGCACGCCGATCCTGGAGGAGAGCGCCTTCACCCATCTGCTGCGCGATGTGGCCCCCGCCGGCGGGGCCGTCCTGCCGCAGCAGGCGGCCTCGTCATCGGAGTGAACCGGGCACGACTCGCCCCGCAGCCGCTCGCCCGGGACCGCCAGGCGTCCCACCCTGTGGCGCATGGCACGTTGTGAGGTTTGCGGAAACGACTACGGCATGTCCTTCGAGGTGCACGCGCAGGGCGCGGTGCACGTCTTCGACTGCTTCTCCTGCGCCATCCACCGCATGGCGCCGATCTGCGAGCACTGCCGGGTCCAGGTGATCGGGCAGGGCGTCGAGGCCGACGGGCACTGGTACTGCGGCGCCCACTGCGCCCGCGCGGAAGGGAAGGCGGGCATCGTGGACAAAGCGTGACGAATCGCCTCATTGTCGGGCTTGCCCGGCAGTACCCCTGAGTGCCGCACCCCATGACCCCGGTTGTACGGTCATGGGGTGTACCGCTTCCTGTTGACCCGGCAGTGGGTGATCCTCACCCTGCTCGGCCTCGCGCTGATCCCGACGATGATCGAGCTGGGTTTCTGGCAGTTCCACAAGCACGAGCACCGGGTCGAGCAGAACGCGCTGATCTCGCGGAACCTCGACGCGCAGCCGGTCCCGGTCACCGACCTCACCTCCGCCGGGCACACCGTCCCCCGCTCGGACTACTGGCGGACGGTCACCGCGACGGGCACGTTCGACACCGGGCACGAGGTGGTCGTCCGCCGCCGGACCTCGGACGACGATCGCATCGGTGTCCACGTCCTGACCCCGCTGGACCTCAAGGACGGCGGCACGGTGCTGGTCAACCGTGGCTGGGTCCCGGCCGCGCCGAACCAGACCGCGTTCCCCGACGTGCCGCCCGCGCCCCGGGGCGAAGTGACCGTCACCGGCCGTCTGAAGGCGGACGAGACGACGGGTAGCAGTGGCATCAAGGACCTGGCGGGGCTGCCGGACCGGCAGGTGATGCTGATCAACAGCGAGCAGCAGTCCCAACTGCTGTCCCGGAAGGTCCTCGGCGGATACATCGAGCAGACCGAGCCCGTGCCCTCGGGTGATCTGCCCGAGCAGATCGCCCGCCCCGACGACGGCTCGATCGGCCCGCACATGGCCTACGCCGTCCAGTGGTGGCTGTTCGTCGCCGCCGTCCCGGTCGGCTGGATCATTCTCGTACGCCGGGAGAAGCGCGACCGTGAGGAGGCCGCGGCCGGGAAGGCCACGGCCGACGCCTCCGAGCAGCCCGAACCGGCGAGCGCCTGAGACGCGGTCCACACCCTTCGGGCCATAACGGCTGGTTGACAACCGCCCGGTTCGGGAAAACGCCTGGCGTGACCCCACGCATCGAGGACTACGCCCTGATCGGCGATCTCCAGACCGCCGCGCTCGTCGGCAGGAACGGTTCCGTCGACTGGCTCTGCCTGCCCCGCTTCGATTCCGGCGCCTGCTTCGCCGCCCTGCTCGGCACCGAGGAGAACGGCCACTGGCGCATCGCGCCCAAGGGAGCGGGCCCCTCGGACACTTGTACCCGGCGCGCCTATGTGAAGGACTCCCTGGTCCTGGAGACGTACTGGGAGACGCGGACCGGCACGGTGAAGGTCGTCGACTTCATGCCGCAGCGCGACAAGGCGCCGGACCTGATGCGGATCGTCGAGGGCGTCAGCGGCACCGTCGACATGAGTTCGGTGCTGCGGCTGCGCTTCGACTTCGGGTCCGTGGTGCCCTGGGTCCGCAGGTCCCACGGCCACCGGGTCGCCGTCGCGGGCCCCGACTCCGTCTGGCTGCGCAGCGAGCCGCCGGTCAAGACGTGGGGCCAGCAGTTCAGCACCTGCTCCTCGTTCACCGTCGCCGAGGGCGAGAGCGTGGCGTTCGTGCTGACCTGGCACCCCTCGCACTCGCCGCGCCCGAAGCTGATCGACCCGCACAAGGCGCTGAAACACACGCTGCACGACTGGGCGAAGTGGACCGAGCGGTGCACGTACGAAGGGCCGTACCGCGATGCGGTGCTGCGTTCGCTGATCACGCTCAAGGCGCTGACGTACGCCCCGACCGGCGGCATCGTGGCGGCCCCGACCACCTCGTTGCCGGAGGAGATCGGTGGCGTACGGAACTGGGACTACCGCTTCTGCTGGCTGCGGGACGCCACGCTGAGCCTCGGGGCGATGGTCTCGGCCGGCTATCTGGAGGAGGCGGAGGCCTGGCGGGACTGGCTGCTGCGGGCCGTCGCCGGGGACCCGGCCGACCTCCAGATCATGTACGGGCTGGCGGGCGAGCGCCGGCTCCCCGAGATGGAGCTGCCGTGGCTCGCCGGGTACGAGCACTCCCGTCCGGTGCGGATCGGGAACGCGGCCGTGCGGCAGCGTCAGCTCGATGTGTACGGCGAGGTCATCGACGCGCTCCGGCTGGCCCGCGTCGCCGGGCTCGACGACAAGCCGCATGCCTGGAACCTCCAGCTCAGCCTGCTCGGCTTCCTGGAGTCGAGCTGGCGCGAGCCGGACGAGGGGCTGTGGGAGATCCGCGGCGCGCGGCGGCACTTCGTGCACTCCAAGGTGATGGCCTGGGTGGCCGCCGACCGGGCGGTGCGCTCGCTGGAGGAGAACCCGGAGCTGCCCGGCGACGCCGACCGGTGGCGGGCGATGCGGGACGCCGTGCACGCCGAAGTCTGTGAGAAGGGGTACGACCCCGAGCGGAACACCTTCACCCAGTCGTACGGGTCGCGGGAGCTGGACGCCGCGACGCTGCTCATCGTGCGGACCGGTTTCCTGCCGCCGGACGACCCCCGGGTGATCGGCACGGTCGACGCGGTCCGCGCCGAGCTGGGCAGCGACGGGCTGGTCCGCCGCTACAGCACGGAGGGGGCCTCCGTCGACGGACTGCCGGGTGACGAGGGAGCGTTCCTCGCCTGCTCGTTCTGGCTGGTGGACGCTTTGGAGCGGATCGGCAGGCCGGACGAGGCGCGGGAGCTGTTCGAGCATCTGCTGGAGCTGCGCAACGACATGGGGCTACTGGCGGAGGAGTACGACGAGGCGGCGGGGCGGCAGCTCGGGAACTTCCCGCAGGCCTTCAGTCATATCGGACTGGTGAACTCCGCTGTCGACCTCGCCGGGGACGACCCGGCAGGATAGGGCCATGGATCTTGGATTGAAGGACCGCGTCTACATCGTCACCGGAGCGACCCGGGGCCTCGGCAACGCCACGGCCCGGGCGCTGGCCGCCGACGGAGCGAAGGTGATCATCACCGGCCGGGACGAGAAGTCCGTCGAGGAGGCCGCCGCCGAGCTGGGCGGGGACGTCCTGGGGCTCGCCGCCGACAACGCCGACCCGAGCGCCGCCCAGCGCCTCGTGGACACCGCGAGGGAACGTTTCGGGCGGCTCGACGGCATCCTCGTCAGCGTCGGCGGACCCGCGCCCGGCTTCCTCGCGGACAACACGGACGACCAGTGGCAGACCGCGTTCGAGACGGTGTTCCTGGGAGCGGTACGGCTGGCCCGGACGGCGGCGGCCGCGCTCGGCGAGGGCGGGGTGATCGGCTTCGTGCTCTCCGGGTCGGTCCATGAGCCGATCGCGGGGCTGACCATCTCCAACGGGCTGCGTCCCGGTCTCGCCGGTTTCGCCAAGTCGCTCGCCGACGAACTGGGCCCGCGCGGCATCCGGGTGGTGGGCGTGCTGCCCGCCCGGATCGACACCGACCGGGTCCGCGAGCTGGACGCGCTGTCCGGCGACGCGGAGGCCGCCCGCACCGCGAACGAGGCGCGGATCCCGCTGCGGCGCTACGGGACGCCGGAGGAGTTCGGGAAGACCGCGGCCTTCCTGCTCTCCCCCGCCGCCTCCTACCTCACGGGCCTCATGGTCCCGGTCGACGGCGGGTACCGGCACGGTTTCTGAGCCCCGCCTCCCGCCCGTACGCCATGGGCCGTCAGGAGACCCGTTCCGCACGGTGCTTGACGGCCTTGAGGCGCACCTCGGCGGGGAGCTCGTCCAGGCCGGCCGAATCACGTGCGTGCGCCAGCGCCCCGTCGGCGACCGCTTGCAGCGTCCCGAGCGGCGCGGCGTGCGGCTCCATCAGCAGCCGGAGCCGGGACCGGGGCGCGGTACGGCGGCCGGTCAGCATCGCCTGGGCGCGGGCCACTCCGTCCAGCTCGCCCGCCTCCTCGGCGAGCACATTTTCCAGGGCCCGGCCCCGCAGCTGGGCCCCTTCGCCGTCGCCGCTGTCCACCAGGACCTCGGTGAGCCGGCCGCGGCGGAACTGGGCGAAGAACCACCACAGGGCGAGGACCACGAGGACGGCCAGGACGGCGATCACGACCGGCCACCACCAGCCCTCGTCGCGCCAGCGGTGCCGGTCGGCCACGCTGAGCAGCACGTCGTTCTTGCCGTCCCAGGGCCACCAGGACGGTAGGGACGCGCCGAGGCCGGTGGCGAGCACGGCTCCGCCGACGACGACCAGCAGCAGCCCGGCCAGGGCCAGCAGGACCCGGTTGACGGTGGAGCGCATGCGGCTCATCCCTTCTTCGCCGGTCGGTGCACCTGGACGGAGAGGGCCGGCGGCCTGGCCAGGCCCAGTTCCCGGACGGCCTGCTCCAGCACACCGTCCAGGTCGGTCCGTACGTCGTCGAGTTCCCGGAAGTGCGAGAGCGCCCGCACCTTCGCCTTCCGCCGCCCCATCCTGACCCGTACGGACTGCACGCCGGACACCTCGACGGCCCGGTCCCGCAGGACGAGGGCCGCGGCGGTGCGGTCCAGGCCGGCCCGGATGTCGGCGCGGTCGCGGCGCATCGGCAGCAGGTCCCGCAGTCCGGGGGTGAGGGCCAGCAGGATCAGCCAGAGGCCGATCGCCGCGGCCACCCCGGCTCCGACGAGCACGGGGGTGTCGTCCAGGCGCTGTTCGGCCAGGCCGTCGGCGAGGGAGCGCCGCCACTGCATGGCCGGGTGGCCGGCCCGTACGGCGGCGATGTCGTAGAGGAGCAGTCCGGCCGCGCCGAGGAGCACGAGGGCCAGCAGGGCGGCCGGGACCCGCCGGGCGGACCAGAAGCGGCCGGCCCGGCCGTCGCCCTGCTCCAGGGTGGGGACCGGTTCCCGGGCGTCGGCAGGCGCGTCCGGAGCGGGCGTGTGCGCGTCGTCGTCGCTCTGCTCCACGGTGGGCATCCGCCGGGTGGAGCCGTTCGGTTCGCCGGGTTCGGTCATCGGATCCTCCCGTGTGCGGCGTTCGCTCCGGCGGGGTGCAGCCGCTCGACCTGGACGGCCACTTCGGGTACCTCCATGCCGGCCAGCGCCTTGACCCGCTGGGCGACCCGGCGGCGTACGGCACCGCACTGGCGGCCGATGTCGCTGGGGTAGCCGAGCTCCAGGCTGACCCGGACCCGGGCGGCGTCGCGGTGCACGGTGACCGTGGCACGCGGCGACGCCCCGTCCGCGGGCGGTTCCTCGACCGCCTCCTTCGCCGCCTGGGCGGCGATCTTGGCGACGACACGGTCGGCGATCCGGGTCTCGCCCCGTTCGGCGGCGGCGACCCGGCCGGTCACCGCCGTCACCGTCGCCGGTCGCCGCGCTCGCGACTCCGGAAGAAGTCGCCGGGCTCCAGGTCACCGTCCAGGAAGCGGCCGGCGATGAAGCCGATCGCGCCCAGCGCGGCCACCAGGACGAAGGCTCCGAAGCCGCCGAAATATCCGGCGAACCCGAGCGCCATGCCGGCCAACAGACCGGCGACAGCCATGCTCATCGTGTCTCTCTCCTCAACTGCCGTGCGACGGAGGTGCGGAAGGGCTACTGGACCCGCTGTTCAGACTCGTCCTCGTCGTCGTCCTCGTCGGGCAGCTTGACGTCGCTGACCGCGATGTTGACCTCGACGACTTCGAGACCGGTCATACGCTCCACCGCGGCCACGACGTTCTCGCGGACGTCGCGGGCCACGTCGGCGATGGCCACGCCGTAGTCGACGACGATCTCCAGGTCGAGGGCCGCCTGGGACTCGCCGACCTCCGCCTTCACGCCGCGGGTGACGGACTTGCCGCCGCCGGGGACCCGGTCGCGGACCGCGCCGAACGTCCGCGACAGGCCGCTGCCCATGGCGTGGACGCCGACGACATCGCGTGCCGCCATTCCGGCGATCTTCTCGACGACGCCGTCGGCGATGGTGGTACGGCCCCGGGTCCCGGGGTCACCACCGCCGCGCCTGCCGAGGGACTTGTCGCCCGAACCGCCGGTGGGGTTGTTGCGCTGTGAGCTCTCAGTCATCGCCGCTCTTCCCTTCGGGACAGGGTTGGACTTCCTTGCCCACGTTAAGTGCGCTTTCCCCATCCCGCGCCGTGGATACGGCAGGCTGGGGGGATGACTACGGCGCGGGGCCCGCGGAGGGCCGACGGATGGACCGCTGGGGTACGGGAACGGCTGGGTCTGGGCCGGCTGCTGCCGCTGGGCGGTCCGGCGGACGGCGTGTGGATCGCGGAGACGGCTGCCGCGTCGGTGCTGCGCGGGGCGGCGGCCCGCCCCGGTGCGGTGCTCGGGGAGCTGCGGATCGGCCTCGCGGAGGAAGCGGTCCCGGTGGAGGGTGATCCGGTGGCGGGCGCGCGGGGCGGGAGTGGCCCCGCCGGTGCGCGGGCCTCTGCGGACCCGGGAGGCCCGGCGTCGCCCCCGGCTCCGCCGAGCGCGCTGCCGCCGGGGCCGCTGCGGATCGAGGCGGAGTTCTCGGCGGCCCCGGACCGGCCGCTGCCGGACACCGCGGCGGCCCTGCGCGCGGCGCTCCTGACGGCCGCCGCGGCACGGCTGGGCCTGGAGATCGCCGAGGTGGACCTGACGGTGACGACATTGCTGGAGGACGGTGCGTCCGATCAGGTGACCGGGGCCCCGGCCGCGCCGACGGCCCGGGCCGCGGAGCCGGAGGATCCGGTGGCGAAGGCGGCGGCCGGGGCACCGGGCGTCGTCTCGCTGACCCGGGTCCTGGGCAGCCCGGTGCACACCGCCCAGGACCACGTACGGGTCGAGGTGGCGACGGCCGGGGACCGCCGGGCGCTGGATGTCGCCCGGTCGGTGCGTACGGCGGTGGCGGCGGCCACGGAGGAGCGGCTGCCGGTGTCGGTGCTGGTCACGGACGTGGTGGGGCCGGGCCGGGCTCCGGGGGCGGAGCCCGGCCCGGTCCACGTGTGACGGGCGGCGGGCAGGGCCCGGCCCGGGGCACCGTCCGACGGCCTCAGGCGACGGGATTTCGGCCGGGCCGACACCCCTGCGGGGCCGCGCGGCCCCGCTGGGGTGTCAGTCGGTGATGCCCGCCAGGTCGCGGAGGCGGCGGCCCTGGGCGGCCCGCTCGGCGACGCGCTGCTGCTCGTAGTCGCGGGAGAGCGCGCCGGCGAGGAGGGCCTTGGTCTCGACGACGGCGTCGCGGGGTGCCGCCAGCAGGGCTCCGGCGAGGTCGCGGGCCGCCGCGTCGAGCTGGTCGGCGGGGACGACGAGGTTGGCGAGGCCGGTGCGCTCGGCCTCCTCCGCGTGGACGAAGCGGCCCGTGGCGCAGATTTCGAGCGCGCGGGCATACCCCACGAGGTTCACCAGAGGGTGGGTGCCCGTGAGGTCGGGAACGAGGCCGAGGCTGGTCTCGCGCATGGCGAACTGCACGTCCTCGGCGACGATGCGCAGATCACAGGCGAGGGCGAGCTGGAAGCCGGCGCCGATGGCGTGGCCCTGGACCGTCGCGATCGACACGAGGTCGTTGCGGCGCCACCAGGTGAACGCCTCCTGGTACTCGGCGATGGTCGCGTCGAGCTCGGCCTCCGGGCCGCGCGCCATGTCGAGGAACGACGGCTCGCCGTCGAAGCCTTCGGGGGTGAAGGCCTGCCGGTCGAGACCCGCGGAGAAGGACTTGCCCTCGCCGCGGAGCACCACGACCCGCACCGTGCCGGGCAGCGCCCGTCCGGCCTCGGTCAACGCCCGCCACAGAGCGGGAGACTGAGCGTTGCGCTTGGCCGGGTTGGTGAGCGTCACCGTGGCGACGGCATCGTCGACGGTGAGCCGTACGCCGTCCTTGTCGAGCACAGTGTCGAGCGAGGTCATGAGGCGCCTCCGGATGGGGTGCAGTCAGCACTCGGTAGTAAGTGACTGAACAGTAACCACCCGGGCGACCTTGCGGTCAGCCGGGTGGCCACCCCGAAATCCGTCGGTCCCGAATGACGCCGACGACGCCGAAATTCTGAGGCCTCAGGCCGAAGCGGCCTTCTTGCCCCGTGTCGCGCCGCCGCGTCCCCGCAGCGTCACTCCGGACTCGCTGAGCATCCGGTGGACGAACCCGTAGGAGCGACCGGTTTCCTCGGCCAGCGCCCTGATGCTCGCACCGGAGTCGTACTTCTTCTTCAGGTCTGCCGCGAGCTTGTCACGCGCGGCGCCGGTAACCCGGCTGCCCTTCTTCAGAGTCTCGGCCACCCGTGCCTCCTCATGGGAAGTGCGCTCTGGACTTCTCATGATCACCCCTCCCGCGCTTCCTGGCCACCCATTCGGCAAGGTCGGTGCGAGCGGTTTCCCTGACGAAGAGCGCGTCGACCCGAGCGGAATCCCTGATTCCCACGGGCGCACGAGGGCGCACGGCCCTCACCGACCGGAGAACCGGCAGGTCAGGGCCGTACGGGGAGGAGCATCCGGAAAAGGGGCGCGCAACGGGTGAGCGCCGGGCGCACCACCGGAGTACGAGACGTTCTCACGCAGATGACGGATCACGCGTAGGCCGAATGATCCATCCCCGGTGGATGAGGCAGGGGCTCCGGTGGATCAGGCGAGGGCGACGAGGTCGCGGTAGTCCGCTCCCCAGAGGTCCTCGACACCGTCCGGGAGCAGGATGATCCGCTCCGGCTGGAGCGCCTCGACGGCGCCCTCGTCGTGGGTGACGAGGACGACGGCGCCCTTGTACGTGCGCAGCGCGCCGAGAATCTCCTCGCGGCTGGCGGGGTCGAGGTTGTTCGTCGGCTCGTCGAGCAGGAGCACGTTGGCGGAGGAGACGACCAGGGTCGCGAGCGCGAGCCGGGTCTTCTCACCGCCGGAGAGGACGCCCGCGGGCTTGTCGACGTCGTCGCCGGAGAAGAGGAAGGAGCCGAGCGTCTTGCGGACCGCGACGAGGTCGAGGTCGGGGGCGGCGGAGCGCATGTTCTCCAGGACCGTGCGCTCCGGGTCGAGGGTCTCGTGCTCCTGGGCGTAGTAGCCGAGCTTGAGGCCGTGCCCTTCGATGATCCGGCCGGTGTCGGGCTTCTCGGCCCCGCCGAGCAGGCGCAGCAGCGTGGTCTTGCCGGCGCCGTTGAGGCCGAGGATGACGACGCGGGAGCCCTTGTCGATGGCGAGGTCGACGTCGGTGAAGATCTCCAGCGAGCCGTACGACTTGGACAGGCCCTCCGCCATCAGCGGGGTCTTGCCGCAGGGCGAGGGGTCGGGGAAGCGCAGCTTGGCGACCTTGTCGGAGACGCGCACGGCCTCCAGGCCCGAGAGCAGCCGGTCGGCCCGCTTGGCCATGTTCTGGGCGGCGACGGTCTTGGTGGCCTTGGCGCGCATCTTGTCGGCCTGCGCGTTGAGGGTCGCGGCCTTCTTCTCGGCGTTCTGGCGCTCGCGCTTGCGGCGCTTCTCGTCGGCCTCGCGCTGCTGCTGGTAGAGCTTCCAGCCCATGTTGTAGATGTCGATCTGGGAGCGGTTGGCGTCGAGGTAGAACACCTTGTTGACGACCGTCTCGACCAGTTCGACGTCGTGGGAGATCACGACGAAGCCGCCGCGGTAGGTCTTGAGGTAGTCGCGCAGCCAGACGATGGAGTCGGCGTCGAGGTGGTTGGTCGGCTCGTCCAGGAGCAGGGTGTCGGCGTCCGAGAAGAGGATCCGGGCCAGCTCGACACGGCGGCGCTGGCCGCCGGAGAGGGTGTGCAGGGGCTGGCCGAGCACCCGGTCGGGCAGGCTGAGCGCGGCGGCGATGGTGGCGGCCTCGGCCTCGGCGGCGTACCCGCCCTTGGTGAGGAACTCCGTCTCCAGGCGCTCGTACTTCTTCATCGCTTTCTCGCGGGTGGCGCCCTGCCCGTTCGCCATCCGGTCCTCGTTCTCCCGCATCTTGCGCAGGATCGTGTCGAGACCGCGGGCGGAGAGGATGCGGTCCCGGGCGAGGATGTCGAGGTCGCCGGTGCGCGGGTCCTGCGGGAGGTAGCCCACCTCGCCGGACCGGGTGATGGTGCCGCCGGCGGGGGTGCCTTCGCCCGCGAGGCACTTGGTGAGGGTGGTCTTGCCCGCTCCGTTGCGGCCGACGAGGCCGATGCGGTCGCCCTTGGCGATACGGAAGGAAGCGGATTCGATGAGGATGCGGGCGCCGGCGCGCAGCTCGATGCCGGAAGCGGTGATCACGGGAAAAACTCCAGGGCAGTCAGGACGGCGGAGGGACGAGGGCGGAGGTCTCTCGACGCCGCTAATGCACAAGGAGGTAGGCCATACGGCCATTCTACTGGCGGTGCGCAACTGCTTTTCCGCGTGCCCGGTGGGACGAACCGTCCGATACTCGCCCCAGGGCGGCACGCCGTCGCCCGCCCGATCCCGAGGGTGGTGCGAGCGTGCAGTTCGACGACGACGCCGATCTGGACACCTCCGAGGTCCAGGACGTCCGCGGCAGCCGGATCCCGGGCGGGCGGGCCACCGTGGGCGGGGGCATCGCCGGGGTGATCGCCCTGATCCTGGGGCTGCTCTTCGGTGTGGGCCCCGATCAGCTCGGGCTCTCCTCCGACGGCGCGGACCCGGCGGCGACCGCCTCGTCGGCCGGGCAGGTGCAGGAGAGCTGCTTGAAGGGACAGGACGCGAACAGCCGGGAGGACTGCCGGACGGTGGCGGTGGTCAACAGCGTGCAGGACTTCTGGCGGCTGGAGTTCCAGCGCCGCGACGCCACATACGCGGGGGCCCGCACGGTCCTGTTCAGCCAGCAGGTGGGCACCGCCTGCGGAGCCGCCACCTCGGCGGTCGGGCCGTTCTACTGCCCCGGCGACCGGAAGGTCTATCTGGACCTCGGCTTCTTCGAGGACCTGCGGACGACGTTCGGCTCCAGCGGCGGCCCGTTCGCGCAGGCGTACGTGGTGGCGCACGAGTACGGCCACCATGTGCAGAACCTGATGGGCACGCTGGGCCGGTCGCAGGACGGGCGGCAGGGCGAGAACAGCAACGCGGTGCGGGTGGAGCTGCAGGCCGACTGCTACGCCGGGGTCTGGGCGCACCACGCCACGACGACGCCGGACGAGTCGACGGGCCGGCCGCTGATCACCGAGCTGACCCGGGCGGACATCCGGGACGGCCTGGACGCGGCGGCCGCGGTCGGCGACGACCGGATCCAGGAGCGGTACCAGGGCCGGGTCACCCCGGAGTCGTGGACGCACGGTTCGGCCGCGCAACGGCAGCAGTGGTTCTCCACCGGGTTCCGCACAGGCGACATGGAGCGGTGCGACACGTTCGCCTGATCCGGGGGTCCGGTCGGGGAGTCCGGTCGGGGAGTCCGGTCCGGGACGGCCTGCCGTTGTCAGTGCCTGGTGGAAGACTGAGACGCGGATCACATCGGACGGTGCGGACGGCAGGAGAGGTGAGTGTCATGGCGGGCGCGGCGAGCGGGGTCCCGACGATCTACCCGACGATCCTCTACGACGACGCGAGGGCGGCCATCAGGACGCTGACGCAGGGCCTCGGGTTCACCGAGGAGGCGGTGTACGAGGGCGAGAACGGCAGTGTGCTGCATGCCGAGCTGTCCTTGGGCAACGGCAGGGTGATGCTCGGTTCCAAGGGGCGCGAGGGCGTGTTCGCGCGGGCGATGGCGGGCGCGGGCCCTGCGGGGGTGTACGTGGTGGTCGACGAGGTGGACGAGCACTGCGCCCGGGCCAGGGAGTTCGGCGTGGAGATCCTCATGGACCCGACCGACCAGGACTACGGCTCCCGGGACTACATGGCGCGGGACACCGAGGGCAATGTGTGGAGCTTCGGGACGTACGCCCCGGGGTCCGCCGGCTGAGCGGAGCCCCGAGGGGGCGTACGGGTCAGGCTCCTCCGGTATGCACCTGGAAGGCGGCCCGGCGGACCGCTTTGGCCAGGGCCGGGTCCGGGTGGGCCGCGGCCAGGGCGACCAGGACCTGGACGGTGCGGGGGTGGCCGACGGCCCTGACCTCGTCGAGGAGGGCCGGGACGGTGCCCTGGACGGCGGAGTCGAGGTGGCGCACCAGCAGTCCGGTCTCGCCGTGGTCGGCGACGGCGGCGGCCGTGTCGACCCAGAGCCAGGTGGCCTCCTCGCGGCTGAGGACGTCCTGGGCGTCGTCGGGGTCGTTGCCCTCGTACTCGGCGAGCCAGAGCAGCGCGTAGGGGCGCAGCGAGGGTTCGGCGAGCACGGCGCGGACCTCGGGTTCGGCGGGGGCGCCGACGACGCGCAGCGCCTCGAAGGCCAGTCCGCGCAGCAGCGCGTCCTCGCCCCGGGCGACGGCGAGCAGTTCGGCGACGGCGCTGCCGACGGTGCGGGCGGCGAGCCAGGCGCGGTATTCGTCGCGGGCCGGTCCCGGGGTGAGCCGGGCGCAGCCGAGGAGCATGTCGGCGGCGGACTGTTCGATGTTTCCGGCCGGGCTCTGGGCGGCGACGCAGATCTGTTCCAGCTTGACCCAGACCGCCCAGTTGCCGAGCGGGGTGAGGGTGGCGTGCCCTTTGCCGAGGGTCAGCGCCCCGACGGCGGCCAGTCCCTCCAGGGCCCAGTCGAGCAGCAGGGCGTTGAGGTCGGCGCTCCGGGCGGGTCCGGCGGTGGCGGCCCGGTCGGCGGCCGTCCCGGCCGGGGCGGCGGACGCGGCGGGCGCGGTTCTGCCGGGATCCAGGGGCACTTCGCAGCGCTCCTCGTGGAGTTCGGCGACGCGCTGGCCGAGGAGGTCCAGCAGGGCGGGGACGGTGACGGGGCCCGCGGAGAGCTGGAGGAGGGAGAGCACCTGGGGCACGGCCTCGACGGCTTCGGCGACCGCGCCCGCCTCGATGCCCTCGGGGGCGGCGTGGACGAGCGACCAGGCGTCGAACAGCGCGACCCAGCCGCGCAGCACGGCGGAGTCGTCCCGGTCCCAGGCGCGCAGCCGCCAGCCGAGGCGTGCGGTGTCGCCGTGGAGTTCGACGAGTCCGGCCAGGCGGGCCCGGTCCCAGCCGGCGCGGACCTGCGCCGGGGAGAGCTCCAGGGCGGTGGCCGCCCGTTCGAGGGCGTGGGCCGCGAGCGGGGCGGTGGTGCCCGGCCCCGGGGTGCCGGCCGCCCAGTGGGCGATGCGCACGGCGTCGGCGAGCACCGCCCTGGCCTGGCGGGCCAGTTCCGCGCGGGGCGGGGTGCCCTCGGGGGGCCGGGGAGCCGGCCTGGTGCGCCGGGTGGTCACGGCCTTGCGGGCGGTGGCAAGGGGTCGCGGGCGGACAAGTCGCAGCCTGGAGTCGCGCGGGGTACGGGACGTCACGGGAGCAGTCTTGCCCCTGACGGCCCGAAAGCCCAAACGGAAGCCGTTTCACCGGTACGTGAAAGGTTCCCCGGGCGGGGCGGCAAGGGGGAGAGTTCACCCCATCGGCTCACATCAGGGGCGTGAGGAAGCGTCGCAGGGTCTCTTCGTAGCGGGCCGGGCCGGCGTTCCACATCGACGCATGCGGAGCCTGCGGTACCGCGTGCAGGCTGACCAGATCCGCGCGGCGGGCGGCGAGTTCGCGGGAGGGGCCCCACGGGGCGATCGTGTCGTCGGGGCCGTGCAGGATCAGGGTCGGGGTGCGCAGGGAGGCCGGTACGGACGTCTCCAGCACCGGGGTGGCGCCCATCCCGGTGCGGCCCTGGGCGGCCCGGACGGCGAGCGGCAGCAGGGCGGCCGGGACACCGCGGGCGGCGGCCAGGGCGCGCAGGGTGACCGGCCAGTCCAGGACCGGGGAGTCGAGGACGATGCCGCTGATCCGGTCGCGGAGCGGGGATTCGACGGCGGCGTACAGGGCCATGGTGGCGCCGGTGGACCAGCCGTGGACGATCACGTTCCGGGCGCCGTACCGCAGGGCGTAGCGGAGGGCGGCGTCGAGGTCGCGCCACTCGGAGGCGCCGAAGTGGCCGAGGCCGTCGGCGGGGCGCGGGGCTCCGGGGTCGCCGCGGTGGGCGAGGTCGAGCACGGGGAAGCGCTGCTGGTGCAGGAACGGCATCAGGTTCATGGGGTGGGCCCGGGTGGCGCCGAGGCCGTGCACGGTGATGATCCAGGTGTCGCGGGCGCCGGGGACGTACCAGGCGGGGAGGGGCCCGAGTTCGCCGGGGATCTCGACCTCCTGATGGTCGAGGCCGAGGTCGCTGCCGGGGTCGCCGCCGTACAGGGCGGGGGTGAGCCGGACCTTCACGCCCGGTTCGAGGATTCCCTGACCGACGCTCTCCAGCCTGCGGACGACGGTGTCGGCGCCTTCGGAGGCTCCTTCGACGACGGGGCCGACGACCGCGTGGACCCCGGGTCCGGCGATGCCCCAGGTGCCGGGCCGGAGCGCCGAGAGCGAACGGGTCAGGGTGACCTGCCCGGCCGCGGTGGCGTGCACGGTGATTCTGCGGTCGGCGGGGAGGGGACGTCCGGGCGTCGGCTTGAGGGCGACGTCGCTGGCGTACCGGCCGGCCGCGACCGCTGCCGCACCGACGCCGAGGATCGAGGTGACGGCCGCTGCCGTCGCGGTTACCGGGCGCACCGCTTCAGTGTCGTGGGGCGCGAGGCGGACTGCCAGCGGGCGGGGGCCGTCCGGGGCGGGACCTGGGCACTCCCCCGTCAGCCGCGCTGGCCGTATCCCTTGAGCGCCTCGGTCACCTCGGCCAGCTGGGCGGTGGAGAGCAGGGCCGGGGCGCGGCCGGGCACCGAGCTCGCGGTGAGCCAGAGGTGGCACAGCCACTCCAGCTGGGCGGTGCGGTCGTAGGCCTGGTCGAGGGTGTCGCCGTAGGTGACGGTGCCGTGGTTGGCGAGCAGGCAGCCGGTGCGGTCCCGGAGGGCTTCGAGCATGGCGTCGGCCAGCTCCGGGGTGCCGTAGCGGGCGTAGGCGGCGGTGCGGACGGGGCCGCCGAGGATGGCCGCCGCGTAGTGCACGAGCGGGACCTCCGCGACGAGGGTGGAGACGGCCGTGGCGTGCACGGCGTGGGTGTGGACCACGGCGGCGGCGTCGGTGGAGCGGTAGACCGCCAGGTGGAGGGGGAGTTCGCTCGTCGGCCCGAGGTCCCCGAGCACCTGGTGTCCTTCCAGATCGACGCCGACCGCGTCGTCGGGTCCGAGCCGGTCGTAGGGCACCCCGCTGGGCGTCACCAGGACGAGGTCGCCGACGCGGGCGGAGACGTTGCCGGAGGTGCCGACGACGAGGCCTTCCGCCGCGCTCCGGCGGGCCGTGTCGACGACGCCCTGCCAGGCCTGGCGGACGGATTCCGGCTGCTGCTCGCTCATGGGGCGAGCGTAGGGGTGAAGGCGCGCAACCGGAACGTCACACAGGGCGTGACGGGGATCTCTTCCGGGCGCCGAACTGCCGTTCAAAATGTTCGTCAACGGGCGGCAAAGGACAGTCCACGCCGCACCTCACCGGCCTCGCACAACCCCACTCGCACACAAGCGGAAGCGTCTCACTCCGCTTGGGGTCACCGTAGCGCCCTGCCCAGTTCATCTTCCGTTCACTCAGATTGCCTACGGTCCACGAGCCACTGACGTCGAACGATTGCCTGGGTAAATGGAACACATCACGCTGCTGCTTGCGATTGTGGTCGTAACAGCTCTCGTGTTCGATTTCACGAACGGTTTCCACGACACCGCCAACGCGATGGCGACCACCATCTCGACCGGCGCGATGAAGCCCAAGACAGCGGTGGCCATGTCCGCCGTTCTCAACCTGATCGGCGCGTTCCTGTCGGTGGAGGTCGCCAAGACGATCTCCGGCGGGATCGTCAACGAAGACGGCATCAGAACAGAAGTCATCTTCGCGGCGCTCGTCGGCGCCATCCTGTGGAATCTCCTGACCTGGCTGCTGGGGCTGCCCTCCAGCTCCTCCCACGCCCTGTTCGGCGGTCTGATCGGCGCCGCGGTCATGTCGGCCGGCTGGTCCTCGATCAACGGCGGCACCGTCGTCACCAAGGTGCTGCTCCCCGCGATCGCCGCCCCGCTCGTCGCCGGTATCGCCGCGATGCTGGCCACCCGGCTGACGTACCGGATCAACCGGAACGTCACCGACCCGAACCAGCTGAAGTCGACCGCCAAGGGTTACCGGGCCGGGCAGATCGCCTCCGCCGGTCTCGTCTCGCTCGCCCACGGCACCAACGACGCCCAGAAGACGATGGGCATCATCACCCTGGCCCTGGTCACCAGCGGTGTCCTGGCCCCCGGCTCCAACCCGCCCATGTGGGTCATCGTCTCCGCCGGTGTCGCCATCGCGCTCGGCACCTACCTCGGCGGCTGGCGCATCATCCGCACCATGGGCAAGGGCCTGACCGACCTCCAGCCGCCGCAGGGCTTCGCCGCCCAGACCAGCGCGGCGACCGTCATCCTGGCCTCCTCGCACCTCGGCTTCTCGCTCTCCACCACGCAGTCCTGCTCCGGCGCCGTGATGGGCTCGGGCCTCGGCCGCAAGGGGGGCGTGGTCCGCTGGTCCACCGCCACCCGGATGTTCATCGCCTGGGGTCTGACCCTGCCGGCCGCGGGTCTGGTCGGCGCGGGCGCCGAGTTCCTGACCAAGCAGGGCCCCTGGGGCATCGCCGTCACGGCGGTCATCCTGGTGGGCGGCTCGTTCGCCATCTGGGTGGCCTCGCGTCGCCAGCCCGTCGACCACACCAACGTCAACGACACGGACGGCGACGAGCCCCAGGGCGTCGTCACCACGGCCATCGCCGCGGTCCAGCCGCCGCCCATCGGAGTCCCGGCCTCCGAGCCCGAGCTCATCTCCAGCATCCCGGCCCCGGCCTCGGCGCCCGACGACCCGGCCCGGCCGCCGGCCAAGGTGTAAGGACAGATCCGCATGAAAATCGACTGGGCAGCTCTCGCCTCCGTCTTCGGTGTCAGCCTCGTGGTCACCGTCGCGCTGGTCGGCCTCTTCACCCTGGGCATCGTCGCCCTCTCCAAGCAGTCCGCCACGGCCGGAGGCAGCGCCTCCGGCGGGTCGGTCGCGCTGGCGCGCACCGGCGCGTACGCCTGCTTCGCGCTGTGCGTCGCGGCGGTCTCATACGGGATCTATCTGATCGTCGCCTGACCCCGCACCCCCGCGTTCCTCGCACTCCCTTCGGGCCGGACACACCCTCGTGTGTCCGGCCCGATGTGCGTCCGCCCACAGTGGAGCCTCGCAGGTCAACAGCGAGTTGACGGCTGTTCTCGGGGCGTGGTGGACTGCCGGAGCCATTTACGGCGACAGCAGAGGAAGCCGGTGTGAATCCGGCGCGGTCCCGCCACTGTCACCGGGGAGCACTCCCCCACACCGGACGTCACGGCTCGCGGTACGCGGGCTGGAAGGCCGGGGGAACTGCGGATCCGGGAGCCAGGAGACTCTCGTCGTCGGTCACGTCGAACCAGGGCGCGGACCCTGAGTGAGGACCTACGCCATGCCCGGCCGCCGTGCGCCGTTCCCTGTACCCCTCCGTGCCGGAACGCCTCTCTCCACGACGGGCTGAGCCGTGCGTGCCGATCGCATCTTCGCGTACGGCGCCACGGCGGGGATGGTCGCCGACGCACTGCTCGGCGACCCTCGCAGGGGCCACCCCGTCGCCGGATTCGGCCGCGCCGCGGCGCGGGTCGAGTCACTGTTGTGGCGTGACGACCGTGGCCGGGGCGCGCTGCACACCCTGGTGTGCGCCGGAGGCGCCGTGGGGGCCGCCGCGCTGACCGCCCGCGCCGTTCGGGGACGTCCGCTGCTCGCCGTCGCGCTGACCGCCGCCACCGCCTGGTCCGTCGTCGGCGGTACGTCGCTGGGCCGGGAGGCCCGCGCCATCGGGGGCGCACTGGCCGCCGGGGACCTGGAGGTGGCCCGGGAGCGCCTGCCGCATCTGTGCGGGCGCGATCCGCACGCGCTGGACGGGCCGGGGATCGCCCGCGCGGTCGTGGAGTCGGTCGCCGAGAACACCTCGGACGCCGTCGTCGGCGCGCTGGTGTGGGGGGCGATCGGCGGAGTGCCGGGTCTGGTCGGGTTCCGGGCGGTGAACACGCTGGACGCGATGGTCGGCCACAGGTCGCCCCGCCACCGCCGTTACGGCTGGGCCTCGGCCCGCCTGGACGACGTGGCGGGGTGGCCGGGCGCCCGGCTGACGGCCGCGCTGGCCGTGGTCGGCGGCGGGCGGCCCGCGGAGGCCGTACGCGCCTGGAAAGCGGACGCGCACCGCCACCCGAGCCCGAACGCGGGGCCCGTGGAGGCCGCGTTCGCGGGGGCGCTCGGCGTACGGCTGGGCGGCACGCTCGCGTACGCGGGGCGCGTCGAGCACCGGCCGGTGCTGAACGGCGCGGCCGGGCGGGACGTCCGGGGCGCGGACATCGAGCGCGCGGTGCGGCTGTCGCGCCGGGTGAGCGCCCTGGCCCTGGGAGTGTGCGTGGCGGGGCGGCTGGCGGCGGGGCACCTGGCCGCGCGGCGGTCGGTCGCGGGGCGGAAGCGGGGACGGGCATGAGCGGTACGACACGGTGGAGCGCCGTACGGGAACGGGGGCGGGCATGAGGGGCGGCGGGCTGCTGGTCGCGGGAACGACCTCGGACGCGGGCAAGAGCGTCGTCACGGCGGGCATCTGCCGCTGGCTGGTGCGCCGGGGCGTGAAGGTCGCGCCGTTCAAGGCGCAGAACATGTCCCTCAACTCCTTCGTGACCCGCGAGGGCGCGGAGATCGGACGCGCCCAGGCGATGCAGGCACAGGCCGCCCGGGTGGAGCCGACGGCTCTGATGAACCCGGTGCTGCTGAAGCCCGGCAGCGACCGGTCCAGCCAGGTCGTCCTGATGGGGAAGCCGGTCGGCGAGATGAGCGCCCGGGGGTACCACGGGGGCCGTCAGGAGGCACTGCTCGGCACGGTGACCGACTGCCTGGAGGAGCTGCGGTCGACGTACGACGCGGTGATCTGCGAGGGAGCGGGCTCCCCCGCCGAGATCAACCTCCGGCGCACCGACATCGTGAACATGGGGATCGCGCGGGCGGCCCGCTTCCCCGTGCTGGTCGTCGGGGACATCGACCGGGGCGGGGTCTTCGCCTCGTTCTTCGGGACGACGGCGCTGCTGAGCGCGGAGGACCAGTCGCTGGTCGCGGGCTATCTGGTGAACAAGTTCCGGGGCGACGTCTCGCTGCTGGAGCCGGGGCTCGACATGCTGTACGGGCTGACCGGGCGGCGGACGTACGGGGTGCTGCCGTACGCCCACGGGCTCGGCATCGACGAGGAGGACGGCCTGCGGGTGTCCCTGCGCGGTGCGGTGCGGGAGTCGGTCGTGGCGCCGCCGCACGGGGAGGACGTGCTGCGGGTCGCGGTCTGCGCGGTGCCGCTGATGTCCAACTTCACGGACGTGGACGCACTGGCCGCCGAACCGGGCGTCGTCGTCCGGTTCGTGGACCGGGCGGAGGAGCTGGCCGACGCGGATCTGGTGATCGTGCCGGGGACGCGCGGCACGGTGAAGGCGCTGGCCTGGCTGCGTGAGCGCGGTCTCGCGGAGGCGCTGGTGCGGCGGGCGGCGGAGGGCCGGCCGGTGCTGGGGATCTGCGGCGGGTTCCAGGTGCTCGGTGAGCGGATCGAGGACGAGGTGGAGTCGCGGGCGGGGGTCGTGGACGGGCTGGGGGTCCTTCCCGTACGGATTCGCTTCGACCGGGACAAGACGCTGGCGCGGCCGGTCGGTTCGGCGCTGGGTGAGCCGGTGGAGGGGTACGAGATCCACCACGGGGTGGCCGACGTACGGGGTGGGGAGCCGTTCCTGGACGGGTGCCGGGTGGGGGCGGTGTGGGGGACGCACTGGCACGGGTCGCTGGAGAGCGATGCGTTCCGGCGGCGGTTCCTGGTGGAGGTGGCCCGGGCCGCCGGGCGGCGGTTCGTGCCCGCGCCGGACACGAGTTTCGGGGTGCTGCGGGAGGAGCAGCTGGATCGGCTCGGGGATCTGGTGGAGGAGCATGCGGACACGGATGCGTTGTGGGGGTTGATCGAGGGGGGCGCGCCGGCGGGGTTGCCGTTCGTGCCGCCGGGGGCGCCGGCGTTGGGTGCGGGTGCTCCGGAGAGCCGGGGCTCTGCCCCGGACCCCGCTCCTCAATCGCCGGAGGGGCTTGAAGTGAGTCGCCCGGAGACGCAAGGGAAAGCCCCAAGACCCCAGGGGCCCGATGGTGCTGATGTTCATGTCGACGAGGAGGCCTTGTGAGTACGCCGTATCCCTTCACCGCGATCGTCGGGCAGGACGACCTGCGGCTCGGGCTTTTGCTGAACGCCGTCAGTCCGGCCGTCGGCGGGGTGCTCGTGCGGGGTGAGAAGGGGACCGCCAAGTCCACCGCCGTGCGGGCGCTCGCCGCGCTGATGCCCGAGGTCCCCGTCGTACCCGGGTGCCGGTTCTCCTGTGATCCGGTCTCGCCCGATCCGGCGTGTCCTGATGGGCCGCACGCGGAGGCGGCCGGGGTGTCGCGTCCGGCGCGGACCGTGGAGCTGCCCGTCGGGGCGTCCGAGGACCGGCTCGTGGGGGCGTTGGACATCGAGCGGGCGCTCGCGGAGGGCGTGAAGGCGTTCGAGCCGGGGCTGCTGGCCGACGCGCATCGCGGAATCCTGTACGTCGACGAGGTCAACCTCCTCCACGACCACCTGGTGGACCTGCTGCTGGACGCGGCGGCCATGGGGGCTTCGTACGTCGAGCGCGAAGGCGTCTCCGTACGGCATGCGGCGCGGTTCCTGCTGGTCGGGACGATGAACCCGGAAGAGGGCGAGCTGCGGCCGCAGTTGCTGGACCGGTTCGGGCTGACCGTGGAGGTCTCCGCTTCCCGGGACACCGACGAGCGGGTCGAGGTCGTGCGGCGCCGGCTCGCGTACGACGACGACCCCGAGGGGTTCGCCGCGCGCTGGGCCGAGGAGGAGGGCGTCCTGCGCGAGCGGATCGCCGCCGCGCGTGCCCTGCTGCCCCGCGTGGTGCTCGGTGACGGCGTGCTGCGGCAGATCGCCGCCACCTGCGCCGCGTTCGAGGTCGACGGAATGCGGGCCGACATCGTGATGGCCCGTACCGCCACCGCGCTCGCCGCCTGGGCGGGCCGCGAGGAGGTCACCGCCGACGACGTACGGAAGGCGGCCCTGCTGGCCCTCCCCCACCGGCGGCGGCGCAACCCGTTCGACGCGCCCGGTCTGGACGAGGACAAGCTCGACCAGACCCTGGACGAAGCCGGCCCCCAGGACGACCACGACGACGATGACCCCGACCCCGGGCCCGATGGCGGCGACGACGGCGGTGGGGGCGGTGGTGTGCCGCCGCAGGCCGACGGCGAGGACCGTACGCCGCCCCAGGGCTCGGAGGGCGACTCGCCGTCCCCGGCCCCCGAGGGCACGCCCGACGCGCCCGGACGGCCCGCCGGGGGCGAGCAACAGCCCGTGGCCGCCGCCGAGCCGTTCCGGACGAAGATGCTCAGCGTGCCGGGGCTCGGCGAGGGTGCTGCGGGGCGGCGCTCCCGGGCCCGCACGGAGCACGGCCGTACCACCGGCGCGCGGCGGCCCGAGGGGGCGCTGACCAAGCTGCACCTGGCCGCGACCGTGCAGGCCGCCGCCCCGCACCAGCGTGCGCGCGGGCGTGCGGGGCGCGGGCTCGTGGTACGCCGGGACGATCTGCGGCAGGCGACCCGCGAGGGGCGCGAGGGCAACCTCGTGCTGTTCGTCGTGGACGCCTCCGGGTCGATGGCGGCCCGGCAGCGGATGAGCGCGGTCAAGGGGGCCGTGCTGTCGCTGCTGCTGGACGCCTACCAGCGGCGGGACAAGGTCGGCCTGGTGACCTTCCGGGGCAAGGAGGCCGAGGTGGCGCTGCCGCCGACCTCGTCCGTGGACGCGGCCGCCGCCCGGCTGGAGTCGCTGCCGACGGGCGGGCGCACTCCGCTGGCCGCCGGGCTGCTCAAGGCCCATGACGTGCTGCGGGTGGAACGGCTGCGCGATCCGTCGCGGCGGCCCCTGCTCGTCGTCGTCACGGACGGGCGGGCCACCGGCGGGCCGGAGCCCGTGGCGCTCGCGGGGCGGGCCGGGCGGCTGCACCGCTCGGAGGGGACCGCGTCCGTCGTCGTGGACTGCGAGTCGGGGTACGTACGCCTCGGTCTCGCCGGGGAGTTGGCCCGGGAGCTGGGAGGCACCGCCGTCACGCTCGACGAGCTGCGGGCCGACTCGATCGCCGGGCTCGTCAAGGACGTCACCGCAGCCGGGAGGGCCGCTTAATGCCGCAGGGACAGCCGACATCGGTGCCGGACGACGGGCTCACCACCCGTCAGCGGCGCAATCGCCCACTCCTGTTCGTCCACACGGGCATAGGCAAGGGCAAGTCGACCGCCGCCTTCGGGCTCGCGCTGCGGGCCTGGAACCAGGGGTGGCCCATCGGGGTGTTCCAGTTCGTGAAGTCGGCGAAATGGAAGGTCGGCGAGGAGAACGCGCTGAAGGTGCTGGGCGCGAGCGGCGAGGGCGGCACCGTCGACTGGCACAAGATGGGCGAGGGCTGGTCCTGGGTCCAGCGCGACGGCCAGCTCGACAACGAGGAGAAGGCCCGCGAGGGCTGGGAGCAGGTCAAGCGGGACCTGGCGGCGGAGACGTACAAGCTCTACGTGCTCGACGAGTTCGCCTATCCGCTGCACTGGGGCTGGATCGACACGGACGAGGTCGTCGAGGTCATGCGGAACCGGCCCGGCACCCAGCATGTGGTGATCACCGGCCGCAACGCCCCGGACAAGCTCATCGAGGCCGCCGACCTGGTGACCGACATGGCGAAGGTCAAGCACCCGATGGACGCGGGGCAGAAGGGCCAGAGGGGCATCGAGTGGTGAGTGTGCCCCGTCTGGTCATCGCCGCTCCGGCCTCCAACAGCGGCAAGACCACCGTCGCCACCGGTCTGATGGCCGCCTTCGCCGCGCGCGGGCTCGCCGTCTCGCCGCACAAGGTCGGCCCGGACTACATCGATCCGGGCTACCACTCCCTGGCGACGGGCCGCCCCGGCCGGAACCTCGACGCGTACATGTGCGGGACGGATCTCGTCGCCCCGCTCTTCGCGCACGGGTCGGCGGGGTGCGACCTCGCCGTGGTCGAGGGCGTGATGGGGCTGTACGACGGTGCCTCGGGCCAGGGTGAGCTGGCGTCGACCGCGCAGGTGGCCAAGCTGCTCAAGGCGCCCGTGGTGCTGGTGGTGGACGCCTCCTCGCAGTCCCGGTCCGTGGCGGCGCTGGTGCACGGTTTTGCCTCCTGGGACCCCGAGGTGCGGATCGGCGGGGTGATCCTGAACAAGGTAGCCTCCGACCGGCACGAGGCGCTGCTGCGGGACGCGCTGGACGAGTCGGGGCTGCCGGTGCTCGGGGTGATCCGGCGGGCGCCGCAGGTCGCGACACCCTCGCGGCACCTGGGTCTGGTCCCGGTGGCCGAGCGGCAGAGCGACGCGGTGGACGCTGTACGGGCCATGGGCGAGCGGGTGCGCGCCGGGTGTGACCTGGACGCGCTGCTGGCGCTGGCGCGGACGGCTCCCGCGCTGGCGGACGAGCCGTGGGAGCCCGCGTACGCCCCCGGGCCCGGCGCCGAGAAGCCCGTCGTCGCCGTGGCCGGCGGGGCGGCGTTCACCTTCGCGTACGCGGAGCACGCCGAGCTGCTGACGGCGGCCGGTGCGGAGGTCGTGACCTTCGATCCGCTGCGGGACGAGAAGCTGCCGGCGGGAACGGCGGGGCTCGTCATCGGCGGCGGGTTCCCGGAGATGTACGCCCCCGAACTGTCGGCCAACGAGCCGTTGCGGCGGGCTGTCACGGAACTGGCCCTGAGCGGTGCGCCGGTGGCCGCCGAGTGCGCGGGTCTGCTGTATCTGGCCCGCGAGCTGGACGGTAAGCCGATGTGCGGGGTGCTGGACGCCGAGGCCCGGATGTCGGAGCGCCTCACGCTCGGCTACCGGCAGGCGGTGGCGGTCTCGGACAGCCCGCTGGCGGCGGTGGGGACCCGGGTGCGGGGTCATGAGTTCCACCGCACGGTGCTGGAGCCGGCGGCGGGGACCACGCCGGCCTGGGGCATGCACCAGCCGGAGCGGCGGGTCGAGGGGTACGTCCGGCGGGGCGTGCACGCGAGCTATCTGCACACCCACTGGGCCGCGTCGCCCGAGGTGGCCCGGCGGTTCGTGGAGCACTGCCGGGCGTTTCCGGCGCGGTGAGCGGATCACCTCCGCCCGGCGTCGCGGACCGCGTACCGGCGGGCACTTCCGGCCCGGTCGACGGCGGCGCGTCCGGCGCACCGGAACGTGCGGGGCGTACGCGTGGCTCACTCGGCGATGCCGACGACCAGCCAGATGAAGCCCACGCCCCCGATGGTGCAGAGAAGGGTGGAGCGGGCGGGATGGGTGTGGTGCGCCTCGGGAAGGATCTCCGCAGCGGCCAGGTAGAGCAGGGCTCCGCCGAAGAAGCCGAGATAGCCGCCGAGCAGTTCCTCCGGAAGGGTGAACAGCAGCGTCGTCGCCGCGCCCACGACCGGTGCCACGGCGGCCGCGAACAGCATCAGGAGCGCTTTGCGGCGGGCGTTCCCGTACAGACTGGTGAGGGTGTACGTGTTGAATCCGTCGGCGAAGTCATGACTGATCACCGCGAGCGCGACGGCCACGCCCATGGAGCCGCTGACCTGGAAGGCGGCGCCGAGCGCGATGCCGTCCATCAGACTGTGGCCGACCATCGCGGCGGCCGCCGTCAGCCCCACCTGCGGTACGCGGTCGCCGTGGTGTCCACCGCCCGCCCCGTGTGCCACCTGGCGTGCGGAGAGCAGCCGCTCGACCAGATGGGCCACCAGGAAGCCGCCCACGAAGAGCAGCAGCGCCATCGGCACCCCGAACACCGGCTCGCCCGCCGCCTCGATCGCCTCCGGCAGGAGGTCGAGGCCGACGACGCCGAGCATCAGGCCGCCCGCGAGGCCGAGCACCAGATGGCGGCGGTCGGTGACGCGTTGGGCGACCCAGCCGCCGGCCAGGGTCATCAGGAACGCGCCGAGCGCGACGAACACCGCCATGGGGCCTTGCTAGCCGATCGGGCCCCCTCCGCGCATCTCAGGGTGTCCTTACCGGCGGCGTTCCCGCCGCCCTTCCCCTCGCCCGGGTCCGTGCTTCGTATACGGACCGGCCCCGCCCCCTTCCCCGTACCACCGAGACGTATGACCTGAAAGGCAGGACTCCGCCGATGACCGGAGCATCCGTCGGCCCCGGACCGGAGTCCGGCGCCCGCAGTCTGGTGGTGGGGGTGGGCGCGCGCCGGGGCGCCTCGGGTGATGCGGTGTTCGCCCTGATCGAGGCGGTGTTGAGCGGGGCGGGGCTGGACCCGGCGGACGTGGCGGAGGTGGCGACGGTCGACGCCAAGGGGGACGAGCCGGGGATCGTGGGGGCGGCGGCCCGGCTCGGGGTGCCGGTGCGGACCCATCCGGCGGGGGCGCTGGCCGCGGTCCGGGTGCCGCACCCCTCGGGGGCGGTGGACGCGGCGGTGGGGACTCCGTCGGTCGCGGAGGCGGCCGCGCTGATCGATGCGGACGAACTGGTGGTGCCGAAGACCCGCGCCCCGGGCGGGAAGGCGGCGGAGAAGGGGGTGGCGACCTGTGCGGTGGCGCGCCGTTTTCCGGCCGCCGACGGGACTTTCGGTGTTTCCGGCAGGAAAACTTCCACCTCACCGGTGACGGCAGGCTCCCGCCCGTTCACCATGGCTGCCATGAACCCCCCCACGCATCCCCCCATGCGGGACATCGAGAGCGCCGGGCCCGACCTGCGGCACCACGGCGACGCGGAGGTGCGCGGCGAGACTCTGACCGATCTCGCCGTGAACGTCCGTACCCACACCCCTCCCCCGTGGCTGCGCGAGCGGATAGCCGCGTCGCTGACCTCGCTGGCCGCCTATCCCGACGGGTCGTCCGCCCGGGCCGCGGTCGCCGGCCGGCACGGGCTGCCGGTGGAGCGGGTGCTGCTGACGGCGGGCGCGGCCGAGGCGTTCGTCCTGATCGCCCGGGCTCTTCCGGCCCGGCGCCCGGTCGTGGTGCACCCGCAGTTCACGGAGCCGGAGGCGGCGCTGCGGGCGGCCGGGCACGAGGTGGGGCGGGTCCTGCTGCGGGCCGAGGACGGTTTCCGGCTCGATCCGGCGGCGGTGCCCGAGGAGGCGGACCTCGTGGTGGTCGGCAATCCGACGAACCCGACGTCCGTGCTGCATCCGGCGGCCCTGCTGGAGAAGCTGGCGCGGCCGGGGCGGACGCTGGTGGTGGACGAGGCGTTCATGGACGTCGTGCCGGGCGAGCGCGAGGCGCTGTGCGACCGGACGGACATTCCGGGGCTCGTGGTGCTGCGCAGCCTCACCAAGACGTGGGGGCTCGCCGGACTCCGGATCGGTTACGTGCTGGCCGAGCCGGAGACGGTGGCGCGGCTCGCCGAGGCGCAGCCGCTGTGGCCGGTGTCCACCCCGGCGCTGGCGGCTGCGGAGGCGTGCATGGAGCCGCGGGCGCTGGTGGAGGCGGCGGAGGCGGCGGACCGGATCACGGTGGACCGGGCGCATCTGCTCGCCGGTCTCGCGGAGTTCAGCGAGGTGGAGGTCGTGGAGGCGGCCCGCGGGCCGTTCGTGCTGGTGCGTCTGGAGCGGGCGGCGGAGGTCCGGGAGCGGCTGCGGCTGCTGGGCTTCGCGGCCCGGCGCGGCGATACGTTCCCGGGGCTCGGGCCGCGGTGGCTGCGGCTCGCGGTCCGCGACCGGGCCACGACCAATCGTTTCCTCCAGGCCCTGGACCAGGCCGTGCAGGCGCTGCCCGCGAGATCGGGGCGCTGAGCGGCCCCGCATGTGGGGGCGGCGTTCTTCGTGCGAACGCCGCCCCCGACCCCCCGTCATGCCGCCCCCGTCCCCCGTCCCCCCGTCGTACGGATCAGCTCTGACCGCTGCTGCGCCTGCGCGCCAGCACCGTGGCGCCCGCGCCGACGGCGAGGAGGAGGGCCGCACCGCCCGCGATGTACGGGGTGGTGGAGCTGCCGCCGGTCTCGGCGAGGTTGGCCTCGGCGGGGGCGGGGCCGGTGTCGGAGCCGGTCTGCGTCTTCACGTCGTCGCCCGTGGAACCGCCGTCGGTCGAGCTCGGCTCCTCGGGGGTCTTCGGCTCCTCGGGGGTCTTCGGCGCCTTCGGGGTCTCGCAGGTCGCCTCGGCGAGGGTGACCTCGCCGTTGACCTCGGCCACGTTGAGCTTGAGCGGGTTGACCGCCACCTTGAGCCGGAGCGCCGTCGCGGCCGCCGTGCGCTCGGTGGTGACCGTCTTGGACAGGTCGAGGGAGACCTCGCCGACGCCCGGCACGGACACCTGGGTCGGGCCGCCCGCGCTGAGCGTCACCTTCTTGCCGAGCACCGCGACATGGCCGAGCACGTTCGACTCGGCCACGGGCTGCTTGCCCGTCTCGCAGAGCGCCTTGGAGGTGACCTTCTCGACCTCGATGAGCGGGAGCGCCGCGAGTCCGGGGACATGGATCCGGGCCTTCGCCAGGTTGGTGTAGCCCTCGGCCTTGTGCTCGTCGACGGTGGCGTTGGAAGTGGCCACGTCGGCGCGCAGCACGTTGACCGGGCGGCCCTCCACCCCGTCCAGGTTGACGGTCAGCGCGGTCTTCTCGGCGCTGGCCGGGGCCTGCACCTCGTTGAGCGTGACCTTCAGGGGCACCTGGATGGACTTGTTGAGGAGCGAGACGTCGAGTCCGGTACGGAGCACGACCGCGCTCGCCCTGCCCTCACCGCCGGTGGTGGGCGTCGCCGGGGCTGCGTGCGCGGGGACGGCGGCAAGCAGGGCGACGGGGGCGGCGGCGACCGCCACGGCGGCGAGACGGAAGGTATTGCTGTTCAAGATGGTGGAACCCCCACAAGAGACATGGAGCCACCGGCACAGTCCAATGGGGGACATCGCCTGCGCCGGTGGCCTCGACTCCGTGAATCTTTACGCACTGAGGGTGAACTGGCGGATACCTGAAGTGAGTTCACCCCAAAGGGGGGTTTCCGCGCGCATATTCGAATCTTTCGGCACGTGCGTTCCCTCCCGCCTCTCCCCGTCACCCGTTTCACACGGCAGGGACGAGGTACGGGAACGGGCCGGGCTGTACCAACGAGCCGACAGCCGCATCCGTCACTGCCCGTCAACACACCGCCGGGTCAGCCGATGATCCGCCCGTTCAGCACGATGTGCCGGGGCGCCGCCAGCACCCGGACGTCCGCGCGCGGGTCCGCGTCGTACACGACCAGGTCCGCCGGGGCCCCCTCGTCGAGCCCGGGCCGCCCCAGCCAGCGCCTGGCGCCCCACGCGGTCGCGGAGAGGGCCTCCAGGGGCGGGATGCCCGCCTTGACCAGCTCGGCGACCTCGCCCGCGACCAGGCCGTGCGCCAGGGAGCCGCCCGCGTCGGTGCCGACGTAGACCGGGATCCCGGCGTCGTAGGCGGAGCGCACGGTGTCGTAGCGGCGGTCGTACAGCTGCCGCATATGGGCCGACCAGCGGGGGAACTTGGCCTCGCCGCCCGCGGCGAGATCGGGGAAGGTGGCGATGTTGACCAGGGTCGGGACGATCGCGACGCCGCGTTCGGCGAAGAGCGGGATGGTGTCCTCGGTGAGGCCGGTGGCGTGCTCGATGCAGTCGATGCCCGCCTCCACCAGATCCCGCAGCGACTCCTCGGCGAAGCAGTGCGCGGTGACCCGGGCGCCCAGCCGGTGCGCCTCGGCGATGGCCGCCTCGACCTCGCCGCGCGGCCAGCAGGCGGTGAGGTCCCCGGCGTCGCGGTCGATCCAGTCCCCCACCAGCTTGACCCAGCCGTCGCCGCGCCGGGCCTCCTGGGCGACGTACGCGACGAGGTCGCCCGGCTCGATCTCGTGCCCGTAGTTACGGATGTAGCGGCGGGTCCTCGCGATGTGGCGGCCGGCCCTGATGATCTTCGGCAGGTCCTCGCGGTCGTCGATCCAGCGGGTGTCGGAGGGCGATCCGGCGTCCCGGATCAGCAGGGTGCCGGCCTCCCGGTCGGTCAGCGCCTGCTTCTCGGCGGTCGCCGCGTCGACCGGGCCGTGCCGGTCGAGACCGACATGGCAGTGCGCGTCGACGAGGCCGGGCAGCGCCCAGCCCCTGACCGTCACCGCGTCGTCGGCGCCGGGCGGCCGCTCGTAGGTGATCCGTCCGTCCACGGCCCACAGTTCGTCCCGTACCTCGTCCGGGCCGACGAGCACCCGCCCCTTCACCCGCAGCACCGGCCGCTCCTCCCCGTCACGCACTCCGACCACCCGCCAGGCCCCTCACCCGATCACTCACCTGATCACTCATACGCGGCACTGTACGAGGCCGCCGGTGGGCCGTCGGTAGGCTGCCAGTGCCTTTCGACCGACGGACGAACCCGAAGAGAGCCCCACCGTGACGCACCCCTTCCTCGACCTTCCCCCGCTGACCGCCGGCCACTTCGCGGCGATCGAGCGGCGCGTGGCCCGACTCCTCGCCACGGAGCAGGACGTCGTCATCACCCAGGGCGAGGCGCTGCTGCCGCTGGAGGGCTGCATCCGCAGTGGCGCGCGGCCCGGCTCGACCGCGCTGAACGTGGTCACGGGCCCGTACGGGCAGACCTTCGGCAACTGGCTGCGGGACTGCGGTGCGCAGGTCGTCGACCTCGCGGTGCCCTTCCACACGGCGGTGACCGCCGAGCAGGTCGCCGAGGCGCTCGCCGAGCACCCGGAGACCGACTTCGTCTCGCTGGTGCACGCGGAGGCGGCGACCGGCAACACCAACCCGGTCGCGGAGATCGGCGAGGTGGTCCGGGCGCACGGCGCGCTGTTCATGCTGGACGCGGTCGCCTCGGTGGGCGCCGAGCCGCTGCTGCCGGACGCCTGGGGCGTCGACCTGTGCGTGATCGGCGCGCAGAAGGCCATGGGCGGGCCCGCCGGGGTCTCCGCGGTGTCGGTGAGCGCCCGGGCCTGGGAGCGGATCGCCGCCAACCCGGCCGCCCCGCGCCGCTCCTACCTCTCGCTGCTGGACTGGAAGGAGCGCTGGATCGACGGCGGCCGCGCGGCTCTGCCGCACGCCCCGGCGCAGCTGGAGATGCTGGGCCTGGAGGCGTGCGTGGCCCGGATCGAGGACGAGGGGCTGGAGACGGTGATGGCCCGCCACGCCTCGGCCGCCGCGGCGACCCGGGCCGGAGCGGTGGCGCTGGGCGGCGGTCTTGAGCCGTACGTCCACGCGGCGCGGGACGCGGCCCCGGTGGCGACGACGCTGCGAGCGCCGGCGGGGACGGACGCGGCCGCGTTGGTCGCGGCGGCACTGGCGGCGGACCCCGCGCTGCCGCTGGTCGCGGGCGGCGGGGCGCTGTCCAAGGAGATGATCCGGGTCAACCATTACGGGGCGGATGCGACGCGGGGTGCGGTGCTGTCCTCGCTCGCGGCTCTGGGGGCGGCGCTGACCGATGCGGGCCGGCAGGTCGATATCGAGGCTGCCCGCCGGGCTGTTTCGGAAACCTGGCCGAGCCGATAAATTACCCATCCATACGGGAAGCTGTTAATCGGAAAACAGCTTCCCGCATTCTTCTGCCCGCTTTTTCAGCACCTAAACGCACCAGTTTTCCCGCAGATCCGACTTCACGATTCGGGCGCGTACCGAGAGCGTTACGACCTTGTGACCGACTCCACAAGCTCGGCGTTATGCCCGTTAAATTCAGGACAAACGTGCCGAAGTCACCCCTGATTCGACGGGGAGGTCGCGCACGCCTGATAACACATGGACGCACTCCACCCAACCCCTTT
Organism: Streptomyces globisporus; assembly: GCA_014649555.1. Taxonomy (GTDB): domain Bacteria; phylum Actinomycetota; class Actinomycetes; order Streptomycetales; family Streptomycetaceae; genus Streptomyces; species Streptomyces globisporus. Next base: position 41,240 of record BMTG01000004.1, read on the forward strand.
CGCCGATGCAATTTTGAGATTTGCTGGGTAAATTCAATTTCATGACCGCCGCACCTGCAGATTTTGCCCGTGCCCGAAGCGAATTCCTCAGTATCGATGCGCCGCGAGTGGAGGACGGAGCCGCGATCTGGCGCATTGCCCGCGACTCCCAGGTCCTGGACCTGAACTCCTCGTACAGCTACTTGCTGTGGTGCCGTGACTTCGCCGCGACCTCCGTGGTCGCCCGTGGCGAGGACGGCGAGCCCATCGCCTTCGTGACGGGTTACATCCGGCCCGACCGCCCCCAGACCCTCGTGGTCTGGCAGGTGGCCGTCGACTCGGCCCACCGCGGCAAGGGACTGGCCGCGACTCTGCTGGACGCACTGACCGCCCGGGTCGCCGCCGACCAGGGCCTGTCGTCCGTGGAGACGACGATCACCCCGGACAACGCGGCGTCCGACCGGCTGTTCACGTCCTACGCCCAGCGGCACGACGTGGCCCTGGAGCAGGAGGTTCTCTTCGACGGCGACCTGTTCCCCGAAGGGACGCACCTGCCCGAGGTGCTCTACCGGATCGGCCCGTTCCCCACCTGAGCCCGCCCGGGCGTGCCTCCCGCGTACCCGACCCGTACGCACGCCGCCCGACACCGGACCGGCGCACCCGACCCGTGCGCCCGGCCCCCACGACTTTTCGCGCCGGCCGACCACCCGGCGCGGTCCCGGCCGCATCCGTGCGGCGGGGAGCACCAGACCACCGCCCGTCACACCCCCTCACGCAGGAGACCCGCTGTGACCATCACCCCGCCCGCACTGAGCGTCTTCGAGACCCTGGAGTCCGAGGTCCGCAGCTACTGCCGCGGCTGGCCCGCCGTCTTCGACCGCGCGCAGGGCGCCCGGCTGACCGACGAGGACGGCCACTCCTACCTGGACTTCTTCGCCGGGGCCGGCTCGCTCAACTACGGCCACAACAACCCGGTGCTGAAACGAGCGCTGATCGACTACATCGAGCGCGACGGCATCACCCACGGCCTCGACATGGCGACGACCGCCAAGCGGGCGTTCCTGGAGACGTTCCAGAACGTGATCCTGCGCCCGCGCGACCTGCCGTACAAGGTGATGTTCCCCGGCCCGACGGGCACCAACGCCGTCGAGTCGGCGCTGAAGCTGGCCCGTAAGGTCAAGGGCCGCGAGTCCGTCGTCTCGTTCACCAACGCCTTCCACGGCATGTCGCTGGGCTCGCTGGCCGTCACCGGCAACGCCTTCAAGCGCGCCGGGGCCGGGATTCCGCTGGTGCACGGCACCCCGATGCCGTTCGACAACTACTTCGACGGCCAGGTCCCGGACTTCCTGTGGTTCGAGCGGCTGCTGGAGGACCAGGGCTCCGGGCTGAACAAGCCCGCCGCGGTGATCGTCGAGACGGTCCAGGGCGAGGGCGGCATCAACGTCGCCCGCGCCGAGTGGCTGCGGGCGCTGCAGGAGCTGTGCCACCGCCAGGACATGCTGCTGATCGTCGACGACATCCAGATGGGCTGCGGCCGTACCGGCGGCTTCTTCTCCTTCGAGGAGGCCGGGATCACCCCGGACATCGTCACGCTGTCGAAATCCATCAGCGGGTACGGGCTGCCGATGTCGCTCTGCCTGTTCAAGCCGGAGCTGGACATCTGGGAGCCGGGCGAGCACAACGGCACCTTCCGCGGCAACAACCCGGCCTTCGTCACCGCCGCCGCCGCGCTGCAGGCGTACTGGGCGGACGGCCAGATGGAGAAGCAGACCCTGGCCCGCGGCGAGCAGATCGAGCAGACGCTGCTGGCCATCTGCGCCGAGGAGTCGACCGCGAGCTTCCGCGGCCGGGGCCTGGTGTGGGGCATGGAGTTCGAGGACCCTGCCCGCGCCTCCGCGGTCTGCGCCCGCGCCTTCGAGCTGGGGCTCCTGCTGGAGACCTCCGGCCCGCAGAGCGAGGTCGTCAAGCTGCTGCCGCCGCTGACCATCACCCCCGAGGAGCTGGACGAGGGCCTGCGCACGCTGGCCCGCTGCGTCCGCGAGACGGCCTGACCCGGCGCTGCCGGGGCAGGCGAAGAGGAAGAGGGGGCCCGGGCTTCGCTGCCCGGGCCCTGCGCAGAGAAGAGAAAGGCAACCGCTCACCGTGATCGTCCGATCGTTCAGTGACATCGAGAACACCGACCGGCATGTGAAGGCCGCGTCCGGCACCTGGGAGAGCAAGCGCATCGTGCTCGCCAAGGAGAAGGTGGGCTTCTCGCTCCACGAGACCGTGCTGTACGCGGGCACGGAGACCTCGATGTGGTACGCGAACCACATCGAGGCGGTGCTGTGCACCGAGGGCGAGGCCGAGCTCACCAACGACGAGACCGGCGAGAAGCACTGGATCACGCCCGGGACCATGTACCTGCTGGACGGGCATGAGCGGCACACCATGCGGCCCAAGACCGACTTCCGCTGCGTGTGCGTCTTCAATCCCCCCGTCACCGGACGGGAGGACCATGACGAGAACGGTGTCTACCCACTGCTGACCGAGGAGGCCTGAACCACCATGACCACCGAAGTACGCGCCGATCTGTACCCCTCGCGCGGCGCCGCCGAGATGACCACTCCCCGCCAGGACCCGGTCATCTGGTCCGCGCCGGGCGCACCGGGTCCGATCGCCGCCAAGGATCTCCAGAGCTTCGAGCACGACGGCTTCCTCAGCATCGGGGAGCTGATCGCGCCGGACGAGGTCGCCGTCTACCAGGCGGAGCTGGACCGGCTGGTCTCCGACCCGCTGATCCGCGCTGACGAGCGCTCGATCGTCGAGAAGCAGTCGCAGAACGTGCGGTCCGTCTTCGAGGTCCACAAGATCAGCGAGGTCTTCGCCGCGCTGGTCCGCGACGAGCGGGTGGTGGGCCGGGCCCGCCAGATCCTCGGCTCGGACGTGTACGTCCACCAGTCGCGGATCAACGTGAAGCCGGGCTTCGGAGCCACGGGCTTCTACTGGCACTCGGACTTCGAGACCTGGCACGCCGAGGACGGTCTGCCGAACATGCGGACGGTGTCCGTGTCGATCGCGCTGACCGAGAACTTCGACACCAACGGCGGGCTGATGATCATGCCCGGTTCGCACAAGACGTTCCTCGGCTGTGCGGGCGAGACGCCGAAGGACAACTACAAGAAGTCGCTCCAGATGCAGGACGCCGGCACCCCGTCCGACGAGGCGCTGACGAAGATGGCCGACCGCCACGGCATCAAGCTCTTCACGGGCAAGGCCGGTTCGGCGACCTGGTTCGACTGCAACGCCATGCACGGCTCGGGTGACAACATCACCCCGTACGCGCGCAGCAACGTCTTCATCGTCTTCAACAGCGTGGAGAACGCGGCGCAGGAGCCCTTCGCGGCTCCGATCCGCCGCCCCGAGTTCATCGGGGCGCGGGACTTCACCCCGGTGAAGTAGCGCGACGCGCAGGCGGAAGGGGCCGGGACGGTACGCCCTCCCGGCCCCTTCGCGCGTGCCGTACGGGTCCGGGGCGCGGGCGGCTCGCCGCGTAACTCGCTGGACCGGGGACCGAGTCGGCGGGGAGGGTGTCCGCCATGACTTCCCATGTACGCCACATCACGATCGACTGCGCCGACGCCTACGCGCTGGGCAGCTTCTGGGCCCAGGTGCTCGGTGCCCCGCTCTCCGACGAGGACCTGCCCGGCGACCCGGAGGCGCTGCTGGAGACGCCCGGCGCGGCGGTCCTCTTCGTGCAGGTGGCCGAGAAGAAACAGTCCAAGAACCGCGTCCATCTCGACATCCAGCCGCACGACCGCTCCCGGGACGAGGAGGTCGAGCGGCTGCTCGCGCTCGGCGCGACCCTCGTCGGCGACCACCGCAGGCCCAACGGGCGCGGCTGGGCGACGCTGGCCGACCCCGAGGGCAACGAGTTCTGCGTGGAGTGCAGTGCCGCCGAGCGGGCGGCGCTGAGCGGGACCCGGCTGCCGGTGACCGCCGACGACGTGACGACCGCCGTGCGACTCGCGGTGGACGTGCTGGCGACGGCCCCGGCGGACCGCTGGGAGGCCCGGGCCGGTTCGCTGGAGTGGACCTGCTGGGAGACGGCGGAGCACCTGGGCGACGATCTGTTCGCGTACGCGGTGCAGTTGGGGCCCCGTACGCCTCCGCTGGACCGCGAGGTGCCCTTCCGGTGGGCGCCGGACCGGGAGGGCGGTCCGCACAACGCGGTCTTCGCCGACCGGGCGGCCGGCCCGGCCGGGCTGCTCGCCACGCTGGAGGCGAGCGGGGCGCTGCTGGCCTCGATGACGCGGACGACGCCGCCCGGGGTGCGCTCGTACCACGGGTACGGGATCTCCGACCCGGAGGGCTTCGCCGCGATGGGCGTGGTGGAGACCCTGGTGCACACCCATGACCTGGCGGAGGGTCTTGGCCTGGAGTGGGCGCCGCCCGCCGCGCTCTGCGACCGGGCGCTGGCCCGGCTCTTCCCGGACGCGCCGGCGGGCGGCGACCGGTGGGCCGTCCTGCTGTGGGCCACCGGCCGTGCCGAACTGCCGGGCCACCCCCGCCGCACCGCGTGGCGGTGGGACGGGCGGCCCCTGGAGGATCAGACGGCGTCGAGCGCCGGGTAGTCGGTGTAGCCCTTGGCGTCGCCGCCGAAGAAGGTCGACGGGTCGGGGGTGTTGAACGGGCCGCCCGCCTTCAGCCGGGCGGGCAGGTCCGGGTTGGCGAGGAAGAGCGCCCCGTAGGAGATCAGGTCGGCGATGCCGTCGTCGATCACCGTGTGGTCGCCGGGGCCGGTGGGGCCCTCGGAGTGCACGTTGATGACGAGGGTCCCGGAGAAGGCCTTGCGCAGGGCGAGGGTCAGCTCGCGGATCGGGGTGGCCTCCAGGATGTGCAGATAGGCGAGGCCGAGCGGCTCGATCGCGCGGACCAGCGCGGTGTACGTGGCCTCCGGCGCGGGCTCGTCGATGTCGTTGTACGGGTTGCCGGGCGAGATGCGCAGGGCGGTGCGCTCCGGGCCGATCTCGGCGGCGACGGCCTCGACGACCTCGACGGCGAAGCGGGTGCGGGCCTCGTCGGAGCCGCCCCACGCGTCGGTGCGCAGGTTGGTGTTGGGGGCGAGGAACTGGTGGATGAGGTAGCCGTTGGCGCCGTGCAGCTCGACCCCGTCGAACCCGGCCTCCACCGCGTTGCGGGAGGCGGTGACGAAGTCGGCGACGGTCGCGCGGACCTCGGCGTCGGTCAGCTCGTGCGGCTCGACGAAGTCCTTCGGTCCGACGTGGGTGTAGACCTGTCCCTCCGCCTTGACCGGGGAGGCGCTGACGGGGGTGAGACCGTCCGGCAGCAGGACCGGGTGGCCGATGCGGCCGGCGTGCATGATCTGGGCGAAGATCCTGCCGCCCCGCGCGTGCACCGCGTCGGTGACCGTACGCCAGGAGGCGACCTGCTCGGCGCTGTGCAGGCCGGGCGTGGAGGGGTAGCCCTGGCCCACGACGGACGGCTGGATGCCCTCCGTGATCACGAGTCCCGCCGAGGCGCGCTGGGCGTAGTACGTGGCCGTCAGCTCGGTGGCGGTGCCGCCCTCGCCGGCCCGGCTGCGGGTCATCGGGGCCAGCGCGATGCGGTTGGCCAGGGGGGTGCCGGACAGATCGATCGGGTCGAAAACGGTGGTCATGAGGGCTCCCGGATAGGTATGTGGTCGGCCAACAGAAAGTATGTGGTCGGCCAATGATTGCCGCCGAGGGCAACTGTAACCCATTCATTGGCCGACCAAGGTAAAGTTGTCGAAAACCGTCGGGCATCATCGGAAGGCGCCACCCAGGCCCCCACGAAGCCGCCGCTCACCGCCCCGAGGACCCCAGGAGCACGCCATGACCCGCGCCACCCCCGCGGAAGACGCCTGTACGAACGCGCTGCCCACGGCGGCGCTCGGCGGGCCCGTCAGCCACGCCGTCTCCCGGGTGGCGCGGCTGCACCGGATCGCGGCGGGCAAGGTGCTCAAGGGGGTGGACCTCTACCCGGGGCAGGAGTTGCTGATGATGCACCTGTGGGACCGGGGGGCGGTCCGGCAGACGGAGCTGATCCGGGCCCTGGAGCTGGACCCGTCCACGGTCACGAAGATGCTCCAGCGGCTGGAGCAGACCGGGCATGTGCGCCGCCGCCCCGACCCGGCCGACCGGCGGGCCGTGCTGGTCGAGGCGACGGACGAGAGCTGCGCGCTGCACACCGCGGTCGAGAACGCCTGGGGCAGCCTGGAGGAGCACACGCTCGCGGGCCTGGACCCGGCCGAGCGCACGGAGCTGGTCCGGCTGCTGGCGAAGGTCGAGGAGAACCTCTGCCGGGAGACCGAGGACTGCCCCGACCGGCGCGGGGCCGCGTCCGGCTGAGCCGTACCCGTACAGCCTGAGCCGTTCCCGTACGGACCGAGCCGCGTCCGTACGGCTCAGGCCAGGAAGTCCAGCAGCCGGTCCACATCGGCCTCGGTGTTGTAGAGGTGGCAGGAGATCCGCAGATTCCCGGCCGGCGCCGAGACGGCGATCCCGGCCTCCACCAGTTCGGGCTGCCGCCCGTCGAGCCCCGGTACGGCGACGATCGCCGAATCCCCGGGCACGGCCTTGTGCCCGAGGGTCGCGAGCCCCTCGCGCAGCCGGGCGGCGAGCCCGGTGGCGTGCGCGTACAGCGCGTCGGCGCCGACCTCCGCGAGCAGGGCGAGGGAGTGCTCGGCCCCGTGGTACGAGAGGAAGGCGGGCGGCTCGTCGAAGCCCCGGGCGGTGGGGGCGAGACGCTCCAGCGGGCCGTAGTTGCTCGCCCAGGGGGCGCCCGCGGCGACCCAGCCCGCGAAGAGGGCCGGCAGGGTGTCCTGCGCCTCCTCGGTGACGGTCAGGAACGACGTACCGCGCGGGCAGAGCAGGAACTTGAAACCGCCGGTGACGGTGTAGTCGTACGCCCCGGCGTCCACCGGGAACCAGCCCGCCGCCTGGGTGGCGTCCAGCAGGGTGCGGGCCCCGTGCGCCGCGGCGGCGGCACGGACGGCGGCGAGGTCGGCGACCCGGCCGTCGGCCGACTGCACGGCGGAGAAGGCGACCAGCGCGGTCGAGTCCCGGACGGCCCCGGCGAGGTCCGCGAGCGGCGCGTACCGCATGCGCAGATCGCCGCGGAGCGCGAACGGACTGACCACGGAGGAGAACTCGCCCTCGGGGCAGAGGACTTCGGCGCCGGGCGGCAGCGATGCGGCGATCAGGCCGACATGGACGGTGACGGAGCTGCCGGTGGCGACCCGGTCCGGGTGGACCCCGACGAGCCGGGCGAAGCCGGCCCGGGCGGCCTCCACGGCCTCGAAGCTGCCGGCCCCCACCCGGCGGCCCGCGGCGTTCTCGTCGGCCAGGGCCTTGACGGCGGCGATCGTCCGGCGGGGCAGCAGGCCCCAGCTGGAGGTGTTGAGGTAGGTGACCTCGGGCGCGAATTCGACGGCTGCGGCGTGGATGGGCGCGAGGATCGTCATGCGTCCACCCTGGAGCCCCCTCAACCCGAAGTCAATCACGGAGAGTTAAGGGGAACTCCAAAGCAACGCTTATGGATCGCGACCGGCAGACCGATAAGAGCGGCAGAAGCTCAGCTCTGCGGAACCTCGCAGGCCCCGTCGGTGTCGCAGGCCGCCGCGTCCCCGCCGACGGTGGTGAGGGCGGTGGCGGGGCGGTCCTTCCAGGCCTGCTCCAGCGCCTGGACGAAGACCTCGGAGGGCTGGCCGCCGGAGATGCCGTACCGCCGGTCGAGGACGAAGAACGGCACGGCGTTGGCGCCCAGTTCGGCCGCCTCGCGCTCGTCGGTGCGGACGTCGTCCGCGTACGCCTCCGGGTCGGCGAGCACCGCGCGGGCCTCGACGGCGTCGAGCCCGGCCTCCTCGGCGAGGGCGACCAGCACCTCGGCGTCGAAGACGGAACGCTCCTCGGCGAAGTTCGCCCGGTAGGCGAGGGTCAGCAGCTCGTCCTGGCGGCCCCGGGCCTTGGCCAGGTGCAGCAGCCGGTGGATGTCGAAGGTGTTGCCGTGGTCACGGCCCTCGGTGCGGTAGCCGAGCCCCTCGGACTGCGCGTTGGCGGCGACGTTCGCCTCCATCGCGGCGGCCTCCTCGCGGCTGCGGCCGTACTTCTCGGCCAGCATGTCGATCACGAGCGCGGTGTCGCCCTTGGCCCGGGAGGGGTCGAGCTCGAAGGACCGGTGCACCACCTCGACCTCGTCCCGGTGGGCGAACTCCGCGAGGCCCTTCTCGAAGCGGGCCTTGCCGATGTAGCACCACGGGCAGGCGATGTCGCTCCAGATCTCGACGCGCATGACTCTTCTTCTCTCCCAGGCTCACGGGGGCGTGCGGAGAGGCCCTCCGTACGTCACATCTCCGTACGAACACCAAACCTGACCAGGTGATTCCCGCACCGCGACCCGCTGGCGTCCGGAGCGGAATTCGGGGAAGCTCGCGCGCATGGTCTCAGTGGTGCAGAACGTGGCGATCGACTGTGTGAACGCGTACGAGCTGGCGCGGTTCTGGAGCGAGGTGACCGGCCGTCCGCTGCATCCGGAGGACGAACCGGGCATGCCGGAGACACAGGTGATGATGGCGGAGGGCCCGATGCTCTATTTCCATCAGGTCCCCGAGGCCAAGGCGGGCAAGAACCGGCTCCATCTGTGTCTGCGCCCTCGGACCTCGCGCGAGGAGGAGGTGGAGCGGCTGCTGGCCCTCGGCGCCACCCTCGTCGCCGATCTCCGCAACCCGGACGGCTCCGGCTGGGCGGTGCTCGCCGATCCCGAGGGCAACGAGTTCTGCGTGCTGCGCAGCGAGTCCGACCGGGCCGCGACGGCTTCCTGACGCTCTCCGCGCGCACCCGGCCCCTCTCGCCTCACCGCCCGTCGCGCAGGTTCGCCACTCCCCCGGGCAGGAATGCGATCCGGTCGAAGACCGCGCCGCAGCCGTCCCCGGTGGGCGACTGGACGAGGAAGCCGACGCGGGTGGCTGCCCGCTCCTCGGGCGTACCGAGGGTGAAGACGCGGACGAAGGTCCAGCTGTCGCCGTCGGCGGAGGCGTGGAAGGCGTAGGCGCTGCCGGTGCGGCTCAGGCGGAGCCAGCAGACGCCCTCCTCCACCACGAAGGCGTTGGCGTCGTCGGAGTGGCCCCGGGTGACGACGGTGCAGACGGTCGGGAGATCGGCGGAGCGCTCCAGGCAGAGCTTGGCCCACTCCCGCTCCGCGACCTGGAGGAACAGCGCCCCCGCGTCACCGGCCGCCACCAGGCCCGGCCGGACCCGGGCCACCAGCCGGAAGTCCCCGTCGCCCACCCCGCCGAGCAGGCGCGGCGCGTCGGAGGCCGGGTCGAGGGAGTCGTCGGAAGGCGGGACGAAGAGGTCCTGGCCGGGGCCGGCCCGGCCGGTCAGGACGCCGTCCGCGTGGGTCCAGCGCCCGTCGGGGCCCGCCGGGTCCAGGGCGAAGGGGAGGCGGTCCAGGTGCGGGCTCATGCGCGGCGTCCGTCCACCCGGCGGGGCAGGCCCAGTGGGTTGTCCTCGCGGAGCTCGGCCGGGAGGAGCGTCTCGGGGGTGGACTGGTACGTGACCGGGCGCAGCCAGCGTTCGATCGCCGTCGCGCCGACCGAGGTCGAGGTGGACGTGGTCGCCGGGTAGGGGCCGCCGTGGTGCTGGGCGGGGGCGACGGCGACACCGGTCGGCCAGCCGTTGACGAGGATGCGCCCGGCGAGCGGGGTGAGGGCGGCCAGCAGCGGGCCCGCGTCGGGGTCCCCGGTCTCGTCGCCGGCGGTCTGGAGGGTGGCGGTGAGGTTCCCCGGCAGCCGGGCGAGGACGGCGGCGATCTCGTCGACGGAGGCGTACCGGGCGATCACGGTGACCGGGCCGAAGCACTCCTCCAGCAGCGCGTCGTGCGGGCCGTCGGCGGTGAGCCGGGCGGCGGGCACGGTGAGGAATCCGGCGGAGACGGAGTGCGCGCCGGCCGCGCCGGGGGTGACCGGGGCGTCGACACCGGGCAGCGCGGCCCGCTCCCGTACGCCGGTGACGAAGGCGTCCCGCATGCGGTGGTCCAGCAGGACGCCGGAGCCGGTCGAGCTGACCGTCTCGGTGAGGGTCTTGAGGAGCTGGTCGCCCGCCGCACCCTCGGGGACGAGGACGAAGCCGGGCTTGGTGCAGAACTGGCCGACGCCGAGCGTCATCGAGCCGCCGAGGCCCGTACCGATCTCCCCGGCGCGCTGGGCTGCGGCGGCCGCGGTGACGACGACCGGGTTGAGGGAGCCGAGTTCACCGTGGAAGGGGATGGGGGCGGGGCGGGCGGCCGCCGCGTCGAACAGGGCGCGTCCGCCGCGTACGGAGCCGGTGAAGCCCGCGGCGCTCACCAGCGGGTGGCGGATCAGCTCGACGCCCGCGTCGAAGCCGTGCACCACGGTCAGCACGTTCTCGGGCAGCCCGGTGCGGGCGGCGGCGCGGCGCAGGACCGAGGCGCAGAGTTCGGAGGTGGCCGGGTGGTCGGGGTGCGCCTTGACGACGACCGGGCAGCCGGCCGCGAGGGCGCTGGCGGTGTCGCCGCCCGGGACGGAGAAGGCGAGCGGGAAGTTGCTGGCCGCGTAGACGGCGACGACCCCGAGCGGGATCTTGTAGCGGCGCAGGTCGGGCCAGGGCGGGGTCCGGGTGGCGTCCGGGTGGTCGATGTGGATGTCGAGGTAGGCGCCTTCGTCGACGACCTCCGCGAAGGCCCTGAACTGGGCTGCGGTGCGGGCGAGTTCGCCGGTGAGCCGGGCCGGTCCGAGGGCGGTCTCCGCGTCGGCGGCCTCGATGATGTGCTCGCCGGACTCCTCCAGCAGCTCCGCCGCCGCCCGCAGGAACGCGGCGCGCGCCGCCCGGTCGGCGAGGGCGTCCCGCACGGCGTGGGCCGACCGGACCGCGCGGTCGACCTCCTCGGCGGTGGCCTCCACGGCAACCTGCTCGCGCGGGTTCCCCGTTCGGGGGTCGACACTCCAGACTGGTACTGCGCTCACCGTGATTCCCTTCCGTCGCGCGACCGACGCCCCGCCGGCGTCCGGGCCGACGTCGGCCGCACATCAGCAAGTGTTCGGTATTCTGAACAGAGTTCCTGATCGTGAATGTCCTGGGACTCTATTTCCGGGCGTTCCGTGTTGGCAATCGTGTGGCGGCTTTTCGGACGGCGACGCGGACGGCGACGGGGTCGAGAAGTCGATGAGCTGGAAGAAGAAGGGGGCGTGGGCGATGTCGGTCGCCGAGTCCGGTGGGGCACAGGTCAAGTCCGCGGTACGGACCGTGGAACTCCTCGAATACTTCGCGGGGCGGCCCGGCATGCACTCGCTGGCCGCCGTCCAGGAGGCGGTCGGCTACCCCAAGTCCAGCCTCTACATGCTGCTGCGCACCCTGGTGGAGCTGGGCTGGGTCGAGACGGACGCGACGGGCACCCGGTACGGGATCGGCGTCCGCGCCCTGCTGGTCGGCACCTCGTACATCGACGGCGACGAGGTCGTGGCCGCCGCGCGGCCGACGCTGGACCGGCTGTCCGACGACACCACGGAGACCATCCACCTGGCCCGCCTCGACGGGACGAACGTGGTCTACCTCGCGACCCGGCAGTCCCAGCACTATCTGCGCCCCTTCACCCGGGTCGGCCGCCGGCTGCCCGCGCACTCCACCTCGCTGGGCAAGGCGCTGCTGGCCACCCACAGCGACGAGCAGGTCCGCAAGATGCTGCCCGAGACGCTGCCCGCGCTGACCGAACACACCATCACGGACCGCGAGAAGCTCATCGAGGAGCTGCGGCTGGTCCGCGAGCAGGGCTACGCGGTGGACCGCGAGGAGAACACCCTCGGTCTGCGCTGCTTCGGGGTCGCGATCCCCTACCGGACGCCCGCGCGGGACGCGATCAGCTGCTCGGTGCCGGTCGCGCGGCTCACCCCGGGCCACGAGCAGACGGTGAAGGACGCCCTGTTCGACGCCCGGGACCGGCTCTCCCTCGCGACGCGGCGGCTCTGATGGCACGGATAGCGCTGCGGGCGGTGGAGGACGCCGATCTGCCGCTGTTCTTCGCCTGGATGAGCGATCCGGACGCGACCCGGGTCGCCGCGTTCACCGCGAAGGATCCCACCGACCGCGCCGCGTTCGACGCCCACTGGGCGCGGATCCGGTCCGGTTCCGGCGGGGTGGTGATGCGCACGGCGGTGGCCGACGGCGTCGTGGTGGGCCATGTCGGGGCGTACGGGGAGGCCGGCGACCGCCAGGTCACGTACTGGATCGACCGGGCGCACTGGGGCCGCGGACTGGCGACGGCCGCGCTGCGGGCGTTCCTCGCCGAGACGCCCACGCGCCCGCTGCACGCGCGGGCGGCGGCCGACAACCTCGGCTCGCGCCGGGTGCTGGAGAAGTGCGGCTTCGTGGTGACCGGCACGGACCGGGGGTTCGCCCAGGCCCGGAGTGAGGAGATCGACGAGGTGCTGGTGACGCTCCGCGCGTGACCTCTCGGGTTCTCCCCCGCGCGGCGGAGGCGGATCGTCGGCGGGCAGGACGTGCGGGGGCGGCCCGGGCGGAAGCCTGGTGGCATGACAGCGAATCGGCTCATCGACACCGGCGCACCGTCCGAGGAGCACACCGGCACCGGCGCACCGACCGGGGAACCCCCGTACCGCGTCGGCCGCGCGCGCTCCGTGCTGCGGGTGGTCGCCATCGCGTCCTGCGTCCCGTACATCGGCCTCAAGACGGCCTGGATGGCGGGCAGTCGGCTCGGGATCCCCGACGGAAGTCCGCTGCTGGACGGCGGCCCCGCGCTGGCCGTCGCCAACGGGGCCACCGTGCTGATGGACGGTGGCGTCGTCGTCCTCGCGCTGCTGCTCACCCGGCCCTGGGGGCTGCGGGTGCCCGCCTGGCTGCTGGTGCTGCCGGTGTGGGTGGCGAGCGGTCTGCTGCTGCCGATCATGACGGCCTTCCCGGTGCAGCTGATCGTCCGGCTCCTGGGCGGTGGCGGCGGTCGGCCGGTCGGCGAGGGGAGTGCGGAGCCGTTCCTCGACCCGTGGGTCTTCGGTGTCGTCTACGGCGGCTTCATCGTCCAGGGCCTCGCCCTCGGCTCCCTCTTCGCGCTGTACGCCAGGGAGCGCTGGGGTCATCTGTGGCGGGGGCGGCTGCGCGATCTGCCGGAGACTGCGACCGCGCCCGCCCTGCGCTCGACCGCCGTCGCCGCCGCGTCGGCCGCCCTGGTCCCCGGCGTCACCCACCTGCTGTGGGCCACCGGTTCGACCGCCGGGCTGGAGGCGGGCCGGGCGGCGGACCGCACCAGCGACTTCCACGTCCTCGAAACCGTCAGCCTGCTCTTCGTCGTGGCGACCGCCGCCGGGGTGCTGCTGCTCGCCTTCCGGCGCACCGGCCGCCTCTCCCTGCGGCTGCCGCTCGTCCTCGCATGGTGCGGTTCGGCGCACATGGCCTGCTGGGGCGGGTGGATGAGCCTCGCCGGGCTGCTGGGCGCGGGCGAGGCGGCGGCCCGGCCCACGGCGGCGACGATGGTGACCTACGCTGTCCAGATGCTGGCCGGGGCGCTCGTCGTGACGCTGGGCGCGTACTTCTTCGCGGAGCGCGCGGCGGCTTCCGCGCTGTCCGCCCGCGGCGCGCTCGACGAGAGCCGGGGGTCGTGAAGCTTCTCGCCGCGCTGTTCGGGCGGCGGGCGCGGCTGCGCTGGCTGCATCTGATCATCGGCGGCGCGCTGCTGATGCCGTATTTCCTGGTCGGCACGGTCCTGGTCGGCATGGCGGGCGGCGGGGAACCGGTCTTCTCCTCCGTGCCCGCGCAGTTGATCGCCTTCGGCCTCGCCCTGCCGATGGCGGCGGTGACCGGCTTCTTCGCCCTCGTCCGGCCGCTGTCCGTGGCCGCCGCCCGTGCCCTGTGCGGGGTCCCGCCCGCCCTGCTGGCCGACGGGCCCGCCCGGACCCGGCAGGCCCGCGTGCGTACCGCCGGCTGGTACACCCTGCATCTGGCGCTCGGCGGGATCATCAGCGGGGCGACGCTGGCGCTGCCGCCGTTCGCGGTCGCGGTGCTGGCCCTGCCGTTCTCCGCGGGGCTGCGCGAGACCTGGCTGCTGGACGGGCCCGCGGCCCTGCGGGAGCCCTGGGCCGTGGCCCTCGCGCCGTTCGCGGGGCTCGCGATGCTGATGGCGCTGGCGCTGGCCGCCGCCGTGGCCGGGGAGGTGCTGGCCCGGCGGGCTCCGATGCTGCTGGGGCCGACGCCCGAGGACCGGCTGGCCGCCGCCGAGCGCCGCGCGGCGGATCTGGCGGTGCGCAACCGGCTCGCCCGGGAGCTGCACGACTCGGTGGGGCACGCGCTGAGCGCGGTGACGCTTCAGGCGGGGGCGGCGCGCCGGGTCCTGGACCGGGACCCGGAGTTCGTCCGCGAGGCGCTGACCGCCATCGAGGAGACGACGCGGCGCACGGTCGGCGAGCTGGACTCGGTGCTGGGGCTGCTGCGGCAGGACACGGAGCCGGACGAGGAGGGCGCGTCGTACGGGCCGGGTCTGGACGCGCTCGGCGGGCTGCTGGCGCAGTGCGGGGTGCCGGTGGCGTACGAGCGGGAGGGCGATCCGGAGGACCCGGGCGTGGTGGACCCGGTGGTCGCGCGGGAGGCGTACCGGATCGTCCAGGAGGGGCTGAGCAACGCCCTGCGGCACGGCGGGGGCGACGCGGCCTCCCCGGTGCGGCTGCTGATCGCGGTACGGGAACGGGAGAGGGAGCTGGAGATCGTGATGGAGAATCCGCTGGGCGGGCGCCCGGCCGTGGCACGGCCCGGGGGCGGTCGCGGGCTGCGTGGCATCGCGGAGCGGGCCGTCCTGCTGGGCGGCCGGACCGAGGCAGGACCGTACGACGGCGGCTGGCGGCTCACCGCCCGGCTGCCGCTGGCGATGCCGGGAACAGGTGCGACGGGAACGGCCGACCGGGCGGAGGGGCGGCGATGAGCGGGGCTCCGGTGCGGGTGGTGCTCGCGGACGACGAGCGGATGGTGCGTACGGCGCTGCGGGTGATCCTGGACGCCGAGGAGGGCATCGAGGTCGTCGGGGAGGCGACCACCGGCGCGGAGGCCGTCTCCGTGGTGCGGGAGCTGCGGCCCGATGTGGTGCTGATGGACGTGAGGATGCCGGAGATCGACGGCATCCGGGCCACCGAGCAGATCCTCGCCACGCTGGAGGACCCGCCGAGGGTCGTCGTCGTGACGACCTTCGAGAACGACGCGTACGTGTACGACGCCCTGCACGCCGGGGCGGCCGGGTTCCTGCTGAAGCGGGCGGCGGCGGAGGAGCTGGTGCAGGCGGTGCGCCTGGTGGCGTGCGGCGACTCGCTCCTCTACCCGGCGGCGGTGCGCACGCTGGCCGCCGAGCACGCGGCGCGGCAGCCGGCCAGGGCCCCGGCGTGGGTGGCGCGGCTGACCGACCGGGAGGCGGACGTGCTGCGGCTGATGGCGGCGGGGCTGACCAACGCGGAGATCGCGGGCCGGCTCTCGGTGGGCCCGGCGACGGCGAAGACGCATGTGGCGGCGGTTCTGGCGAAGACCGGGGCCCGGGACCGCACCCAGGCGGTCATCGCGGCGTACGAGTCCGGTTTCATCACCCCGGGCTGAGCGTCACAGCGGGGCGGGCCGGGTGAGAAAAGGGTGAGAAGCGGCACGATCGGGAACGGCCGGAGCGAGCCCGCTCGTCCCTCCAGCGGGATGAACAAGACAATCAGGCGCGCTTCGGTCTTCTGCCTGCTCATGGTGCTCGCCCTGCTGGTGCGGGCGACCTGGGTGCAGGGCTACGAGGCCAAGGCGCTCGCAGACGACGAGCACAACCGGCGGAACACCATCGCGCAGTACGCGCAGCCGCTCGGGGACATCATCGTGGCCGGTTCGCCGGTCACCGGATCGAAGGGGACCAGTGGTGGCGACCTCCGGTACAAGAGGACCTACACGCAGGGGGAGCTGTACGCGGCCGTCACCGGCTACAGCTCGCAGGCGTACGGGGCGACCCAGCTCGAAGGCATCCACAGCGACGTCCTGGACGGCACGGACGACCGGCTGAAGAACCCGAAGGACCTGATCACCGGCGGGCAGGCGAAGCCGGGCAACGTCCTCACCACCATCGACCCGGGCGTCCAGAAGGCGGCGTACGAGGCGCTCGGCGACGACAAGGGCGCGGCGGTGGCGATCGACCCGAAGACCGGCCGGATCCTCGGCATGGTCTCGACGCCCTCGTACGACCCGTCGAAGATCAGCGGGACGACGGACGGCGACGCCTGGCAGAAGCTCCTGGACGATCCGGACAAGCCGCTGGTCAACCGGGCGCTGCGGCAGCCGCTGGCGCCGGGGTCCACGTTCAAGCTGGTGGTCGCGGCGGCCGCGCTGGAGAGCGGGCTCTACGGCTCGGTCGACGAGCGCACCGACAGCCCCGACCCGTACACCCTGCCCGGCACCAGCACGGTCCTGCGCAACGAGAACGCGTCCGCCCCCTGCGAGAACGCGACCCTGCGCACCGCGCTCCAGTACTCCTGCAACAACGTCTTCGCGAAGGCCGCGGCCGACCTCGGGCAGGACAAGGTCAAGGAGATGGCGGACGCGTTCGGCTTCGACACCGAGAAGCTGGACGTCCCGGTGCGGGCGGCGAAGAGCGTGTATCCGACGGACATGGACAAGGCGCAGACGGCCCTGACCGGGATCGGCCAGTTCGAGGTCACCGCGACCCCGCTCCAGATGGCGATGGTCACCTCGGCGCTGGCCAACGGCGGTGAGCTGGCCGCGCCGCACATGGTCTCGTCGGTGACCGACGGGGACGGCTCGGTGCTGGAGGAGATCGAGGACGGCGACACGCAGCGCGTGGTGGAGGAGAAGACCGCCGAGCAGCTCCGCAGTGCGATGGTGACCGTGGTCGAGGAGGGCACCGGCACCAACGCCAAGATCGCCGGGGCCGAGGTCGGCGGGAAGACGGGCACCGCGCAGAACGGCGTGGACAACAGCAACACCCCGTACGCCTGGTTCACCTCGTACGCGAAGGACGACAGCAGCGGCAAGGAGGTCGCGGTCGCGGTGATCGTCGAGGACTCCGGCTCGGCGCGCTCCGAGGTCAGCGGCAACGGACTGGCCGCACCGATCGCGCAGAAGATGATGAAGGCGGCGCTGGAGAGGTGAACGAGCCCCCGGAACCTCCGACTTAGGCTACCCTTACCTCACTTGGCGCCCCGGACGGTCCCGGGGCGCCAACGTGCCGATGTGCCGATGTGCCGACGTGTGGGAGGTACGGGGATGGCTCCGGCGAGGCACGGAACGGGGCGCGACGCCGATACCCCCGCCCACAGCCAGGGCGAGGCGGGCCGGGCCCGTACTCGCGAGGGGCGTGAGCTGTACTGCCAGTGGCTGCCGGGCCCCGCCGGCCCTGACCGGGCCCGGCCGACCGTGGTCTTCGAGGGCGGGCTCGCCGCGGGCCGCTCCTCCTGGGCGGGCGCCCGGGCCGCACTGGCCGATGTGGCGCCGACGGTGGTGTACGACCGCAGCGGTCTCGGCCGCAGCCCGGCCGCCCCGGCCGGGGTGTCGCGCCGGCTGCACACGCTCGCGGAAGATCTCGGGGACCTGCTCGACCACCTCGAACGCGTGGGCCCCGGCGGCCCGTTCCTCCTGGTCGGCCACAGCTGGGGCGGGCCGCTGGTGCGGCTGGCGGCCGCCGCGCAGCCCGCGCGGGTGGCGGGCCTGGTGCTCGTCGACCCGACCGACGAGTCCTGCGATCTGCTGTTCCAGCCCGCGCTGCGGCGGGCCGAGCGGATCGGACAGGTGGTGAGGCGGCCGGCGGTCGGCGCCGACAACTGACGCGCGCGCCGCACACTGACACAGCGCCGCAGACGCAGGGCCGGCCGACCGCTACCGCGCCCCGCCCGCGAACGGGATCTCCGCCCCGCCGACCGCAGGCACCGAGCCCTCGGGGTGCACCCAGAGCCCCGCCTCGGCCAGCCGGGGCAGCACGCCCTCGCCGAACCAGTACGCCTCCTCCAGGTGCGGGTAGCCGGAGAGCACGAACTCCTCGATGCCCAGGGCGTGATACTCCCGGATGCGGTCCGCCACCTCCGTATGGCTGCCGACCAGAGCCGTGCCCGCGCCGCCCCGGACCAGGCCGATGCCCGCCCACAGGTTCGGGTGGATCTCCAGACCGTCCCGGCCGCCCCCGTGCAGCTCCAGCATCCGCCGCTGGCCCTCCGACTCGCTGCGACGCAGCCCCTCCTGGACCGCCCGCACGGTCGCCGGGTCGAAGCCCGCGAGCAGCCGGTCCGCCTCCGCCCACGCCGCCTCGGAGGTGTCGCGGGTGATCACGTGCAGCCGGATGCCGAACCGTACGGTACGGCCCTGTTCGGCGGCGAGGGACCGGACCCCGGCGATCTTCTCCGCGACCTGGGCGGGCGGCTCGCCCCAGGTGAGGTAGACGTCCGCGTGGCGGGCCGCGACGCCTGCGGCGGCCGGGGAGGAGCCGCCGAAGTAGATCTCGGGCACGGGGTCGGGGAGCTGGGTGAGCCGGGCCTGCTCGACGTGCAGGTGCTCGCCCTTGAGGTCGACGGTCTTGCCGTCCCACAACTGCCGGACGATCTCCAGGAATTCGCCGGTGCGGGCGTAGCGGGCGTCCTTGTCGAGGAAGTCCCCGTACGCGCGCTGCTCATGGCTCTCGCCGCCGGTGACGACGTTCAGCAGCAGCCGTCCGTCGCTCTGCCGCTGGAAGGTGGAGGCCATCTGGGCGGCGAGGGTCGGCGAGACGAAGCCGGGGCGGAAGGCGACGAGGAACTTCAGCCGCTCGGTGTGCTGGCTGACCATCGCGGTGGTCAGCCAGGCGTCCTCGCACCAGGCCCCGGTCGGGGTGAGCGCCCCGGTGAAGCCCAGGTCCTCGGCGGCGCGGGCGATCTGGGCGAGGTAGCGGACCGTCGGCGGACGGTCGCCGCCGGCCGCCGTGACCGGGGTGCCGTGGCCGCCGCCGACGACATGGCGGCTGTCGCCGTTGGTGGGCAGGAACCAGTGGAAGGTCAGGGACATCGTCTCTCCGAAGGGGTGGTGAGTCAGAGCAGGCCGTGGCGGGGCGGGCGGGTGCCGTTCAGCACGTACCGGCCGAGGTGCTGGATCTTCCAGCGCGCCGGGTCGTGCAGCGTGTGGGTGCGGGCGTCACGCCAGTGCCGGTGCAGGTTGAGGCCGTCGAGGGCGGCGCGCGTCCCGGACACCTCGAACAGCGCGTCGGCGATCTCCAGCGCCGCGCTCCCCGCGTACGCCTTCGCCGCCGCGACCGCGATCGACGCCTCGGCCGCGCTGTCGTCGTCGAGGCCGGCACGTGCGGTGTCCACGGCCCGCGCGGCGGTGGCGAGCAGGGCGTCGGCGGCCCGGTGGCGCAGGGCCAGTTCGCCGAAGCGCTGGATGAGGAGGGGGTCCTCGGCGGCGGTCCCGTACCCGCTCTCGAACCAGGGCCGGCTCCGGACCCGTACGAATTCGGCCGCCTCGGCCAGCGCGCCCGCCGCGATCCCAGCGTCGATGGCGGCGTGCAGCAACTGGGCCAGCGCACCGTGGAGTTGGGGGCCGGTGAAGGTGAGGTGGTGCGGGACGACGTGGGCCGCGGGGACGACGACGTCCGCCAGTTCGACCGTGCCGCTCGCCGTGGTCCGCTGGCCCATGCCGTCCCAGTCGTCGGTGACGGTGAGGCCGGGCGCGTCGGCGGGGACGTACGCGACATGGAGCAGGTCGTCCTCGGCGCGGGCGAGGACGGGGATCCAGTCGGCGAAGAGGGCGCCGGTGGAGTAGTTCTTGACCCCGGTGAGGAGGTACGAGCCGGCTCCGGCGTCTGCCGCCACCAGGCGGGTGCGGATGTCCTGGAGGTGCTTGGTCCCGGCCTCGGACTGGGCGTTGCCGAAGCGGCGGCCGGCCAGCACCTCGGCGAAGAAGAAGGCCCGCTGCTCCGGACTGCCCAGCTGCCGCAGGACGTTGACGTACGCGAAGTGGCTCTGCGGGATCTGCGCCAGGCTGGCGTCGGCGGAGGCGAGCAGCCGGAAGACCTCGGCGAGGGTGACGGCTGAGACGTCGGCCCCGCCGTGCTCGGCGGGGACGGTGACGGCGAGGAGGCCGGTGGCGGTGAGCCGGTCGAGTTCGGCGCGGGGCAGTTCGCGGCGGGCGTCCCGTCCACAGGCGCCCGGGCGGAATTCCTCGGCGAGTTCGGCGGCGGTGCGCAGCGCCTCGGCGTCGTCGCGGATCACCCGCGCGGTGAGGGGAGGTCGTCGTCGGGTCGGCGCGGTCACGGGCCTGCCTCCAGAAGGTCCAGAAGGGGTACGGGTCGGGGTCAGCGGGCGGCAGGAACAGGGGCGGTCCGGTGGTCCAGGGCCGCGGCGAACTGGGCGACCACCTGGTCGAGCGGGGCGGCGGAGGCCGGGTCGAGGACCACTCCCCCGTCGTCGCCGGTCGTGATGTGCCGGTCGAGGACGAACCAGCCCGGGACGATGTGGGCCGCGCCCATCGAGGAGAGCACCGGGCGCAGCGCGTAATCGAGGGCGAGGACATGGGCGGTGGTGCCGCCGGTCGCCAGCGGGAGGACGGTCTTGCCGGTCAGGGCGTACTGGGGCAGCAGGTCCAGCAGCGTCTTCAGCAACCCGGAGTAGGCGGCCTTGTAGACGGGGGTGCCGATGACGATGCCGTCGGCGCGGGCGAACAGCTCGGTGGCGCGGACGATCTCGGGGTGCGCGAAGTCCGCGCCGAGCAGGGCCTCGGCGGGCAGGGTGCGGACGTCGAGCGGTATCACCTCGTGGCCCTGGGCGGCCAGGTCGGCATCGAGGTGGCGGAGCAGGCGGGCGGTGCGGGAGGTGGCGGAGGGACTGCCGGAGACGGAGAGGACGGTGGCCATGGGGACCTCGTTTCTGGGGGTGCCGGGGCCCGGGGCGTCGGGATGACGCCCCGGGCCCCGGCGGCCGGTCAGGAGTACCAGGTGGGTTCGGGGAGTTCGCCGGTCAGGACGTGCCGGCCGACCTCGCGCCGCTTGTAGGCGACCGGGTCGTGGAGGGTGTGGGTGCGGACGTTGCGCCAGAAGCGGTCGAGGCCCTCGGCGGAGGCGGTGGCGCGGGCGCCGGTGACCTCGAAGATGCGGCTGGTTACCTCCAGCGCGACCTCGGTGGCCCGTGCCTTTGCTGCCGCGACCCGCACCTCGAACGCGGCACGGGACTGCTCGGTCACCTCGTCGGGCGCGTCGTGCAGCTTCTGCCCCTCGGCGGCGACCGCTTCGGCCAGGGCTTCGACGGCCCAGAGCTTGGCGGTGAGGTCGCCGTAGGTGTCGATGACGTACGGCTCGTCGACGGCCTGGTCGTACCCGCCGTGCAGCCAGGAGCGGGCCTTGGTACGGGTGTAGGTGGCGGCGGTCTCCAGGGCCCCGGCGGCGATGCCCAGGTAGAAGCTGATGAACACCAGCTGGATCGTGGGCACGTTGAGGGTGTTGTAGACGCGGGGCCGGAACTCCTTGTCGACATAACCGGCGGCGGAGGCCCACGGGGTGCGGACGCCGTCGATGGTGACGCCACCGCTCTCGGTGAGGCGCTGGCCGATGTTGTTCCAGTCGTCGTGGAAGACCAGCCCCGGGCTGTCGGAGGGCACGATGGCGAAGATGTGCTGGTCGGTGCCTTCGAGAACGCCTTCGAGGACGGTGACGTCGGAGACCTTGCTGCCGGTGGAGAAGGTCTTGGCGCCGGTGAAGACGAGGTCGTCGCCGTCCTCGGTGACGACCACATCGCTGTCGCGCGGGTTGACCGCGCCGCCGAAGAACCAGGTGTGCCGGACCGCCTCGGCCTCGACGTGCTCCCACTGCTCGCGGGTGCCGACGAGACGGGCCGCCCAGTTCCAGAGGTAGTGGTAGCCGAGGAGCTGACCGATCGAGCCGTCGGCCTTGGCCACCTCGCGGATCACCCGGTAGGCGGTCGTCCAGTCCTGTCCCCCGCCGCCGTGCTCGGCCGGGCCGAGCAGGGTGACGAGCCCGGAGTCCTTGAGCAGCTGGATCTCGGTGTACGGGGTGGCGCCCGCCTTGTCGCGGGCGGCGGCGTCGGTGGCGAGGATGGCCGCGGCCTCGGCCGCGCGCACGATCCAGGCGTCGGGGCTGTCCGGGGCGGGGAGGGTCTTCCACTGCGTGGGCGCTGCGGTGCTCATGACGAACCTTCCGACGACGGACGGGCTTGGTGGTCCTCCAGCTCCCGCACGAGCGGCAGCACCTTCTTGCCGAAGTACTCGACCTCCTCGTGGTAGTGGAGGAAGCCGAGGAGCAGCAGATCCACGCCGAGGCGCTTGTAGGCGACGATGCGCTCGGCGATCTGTTCCGGGGTGCCGATCAGCCCCGTACGGAAGCCGTCGTTGTACTGGACGAGGTCCTCGAAGGAGGAGTCCTGCCACATGCCCTTGCCGTCGGCGGTGGAGCTTCCGGCCTGCCTGACGGCCGAGCCGAAGCCGTGGACGGCCTCGGTGTCGGCCTTGGCGACGATCTCGCGCAGGGTGTCGCGGGCCTCCGCCTCGGTGTCGCGGGCGATGAGGAATCCGTTGAGGCCGAAGCGCGGCGGGGTGCGTCCGGCGCCCTCGGCGGCGGCCCGGACGTCCGCGATCTGCTCGGTGACGCCGTCGAAGTCCTTGCCGTTGGAGAAGTACCAGTCGGAGACGCGTCCGGCCATCTTCCGGGCGGCGGTGGAGTTGCCGCCCTGGAAGATCTCCGGATGCGGGCGGTCCGGTGAGGCGATCGGCCTGGGCTTCAGCGAGAAGTCGCGGATGCGGTAGAAGTCTCCGGCGAGTTCGGCGTGGTCCTCGGTCCAGACGGCACGCAGGGCCCGGATGAACTCCTCGGAGCGGCGGTAGCGCTCGTCGTGTTCCAGCCAGGGTTCGCCGAGCGCGGTGAACTCGTCCTTGAACCAGCCGCTGACCACGTTGACGGCGAAGCGTCCGTTGCTCAGGTGGTCGGCGGTGGCGCCGAGTTTGGCGAGGACGCCGGGGTGCCAGAGGCCGGGGTGGACGGCGGCGATGACCTTCAGCCGCTGGGTGGCGAGGAGCAGGGCGAGGCTGAAGGAGGTGGACTCGTGCTGGTACTCGGCGCCGTAGCCGGCCAGGTAGCGGACCTGGCTGAGCGCGTAGTCGAACCCGTTGTTCTCGGCGAGGACGGCGAGTTCGCGGTTGTAGTCGTAGCCCCAGTCGGTGCGTTGCTCGATCGTGCTGGTGACGAGGCCACCGCTGACGTTGGGGACCCAGTACGCGAAGCGCACCGGGTCGGCGGAGGGCGGATGGGACATGGAGTTCTCCCGGAACAGGAACAGGCCCAGGAACAGGCGCAGGAAGGCGGGTCGGGCGTGGTGGCGGGCACGGCGAACCGGCCCCGGTGATCGAGAAACCCGATCAGGGGCGATGGGCGCGGCAAGGAAGCCGCGAGGGCGTGCACGGACTCACACGGCCGGACATGGGCGTACGTGTGGGGGTGCGGGAGCGCGAAGGAGGGGCCGACCCCTCGGACCTCGCGTCAGCGGGAACAACAGAAGGCGCTGGAAACGCGGCCGAGGTCGATGTGGCGGCGACGGGTCAAGCGGCGCACATCCCTCTCCTTTCGCGTTCCGCGGCGGGCGCCCGGTGGCTCACGGGGCGCCTTCGGGTTCCAGAGTAGGGCGCGGGAACGCTCCGGGTCGAGAAGGCATCGACGAAGGAGCGATAGGGTTCCCCTTCCACGGCCTCAGGCTGGAAGGAAAAGCGATGCGGATCGAACAGCTTGAGTACATCGAGGCCGTCACCCGGCTGGGGTCCCTGCGCCGGGCGGCGGAGGAACTGCACCTGTCCCAGCCCGCGTTGAGCGAGACCGTACGGAACCTGGAGCGCGAGCTCGGGGTGACCGTGCTGGACCGCAAACGGTCGGGGGCGACGATCAGCGACGCCGGGCGCGAGCTGCTGCCGCACATCATCGGGGTGCTGGACGCGGTCGACCGGCTGCGCCGGGCGGCGGACGAGCAGCACCGCACGAGCCGTACGGTCCGGCTCGGCACGGTCTTCGCGGCGACGGTCCCCCTGCTCGTCCCGGCGATCCGGGAGTTCCACGCGCTGCACTCGGCCACCGAGGTGGAGGTGATCGCGGCCCAGCAGTCGGTGATCCACCGCTCCCTGCTGGAGGGCGGCGTCGACCTCGGCCTGGTGAACTACCTGGAGGGCGACGACCTGGCGCCCGACCTCCACACCACGGAGCTGCTCCGGGGCCGCCCGGTCGTCTGCCTGCGCCCGGACAGCCCGCTGGCGTCCCGGGAGTCGGTCGGGGTGGACGACCTGCTGAGCGAGCCGCTGATCGTGATGCGCTCCGGCTATCTGATGCACCGCTTCACCCACCGGCTGCTGAAGGGCCGGGTGCCCTCGTTCTCGTACTCCGCCGACGGCGCGGAGATGGGCAAGCTGATGGTGGCGGAGGGTCTTGGCGCCACCGTGCTGCCGGACTACAGCGTCATCGGGGACCCGCTGGAGCGCACGGGCGCGATCACCTGCCGCCCTCTGCAGGACGACACGACCACGGTCCTCCTGGTGGTGCAGCGCAGCCGCTCGGGCTCGGTCACGCGGGCCGCGCGCGATCTGCACCGGATCTTCGTGGAGCGCGCGGAAGCGCACCGCACGGAAGACGTCTGAGGACACCTAAGGCATCCACCCGATGCCGCCGGACGGCCTTACTCCCCACGATGAGCCGCACACAGCGCGGATGCGGAGCGTGGAGCGGAGGGGGACGGCGGCATGGGCGGCGGTTCGGCGGTGGTGAGGGTCCTGCGGGACCGGACGGCGGGGCGCTGTCTGGCGGGGGTGGTCGTCTCCGGTTTCGGTACGTCGGCGCTGTGGCTCACGGCGGGCATCTGGGCCAAGTCGCTGACCGGGTCGAACAGTCTGGCGGCGCTGACGGTGTTCGCGATGTGGGCCCCGGTGCTGGCCGGGCCGGCGCTCGGCGCGCTCGCGGACCGGATGGACCGGAAGGTGCTGCTGGTGCGGGGCAATCTGGTGACAGCCTGCCTGCTGGTCCCGCTGGTGCTGGTGGACTCGGGCCGCACCGTCTGGCTGCTCTTCGCGGTTCTGGTGCTCCACGGGGCGAGCGGTGTCGTGCTCGACGCGGCGGAGTCGGCACTCGTCGCGGGGACCGTGCCCGCCTCGCTGCTGGCGGATTTCAACGGGCTGCGGATGACGGCCAACGAGGGCATGAAGCTGGTCGCCCCGCTGGCGGGCGCGGGGCTGTACGTCCGGTTCGGCGGCCCGGCCGTGGCGCTGCTGGCGGCGGCGGGCTGCGCGCTGGCCGCCCTGGTCTTCGCGAGGCTGCCGGTACGAGGGACGCCCCGGACTCCGGCCCGTGACTCGGCGCCGGCGCCGGAACTCCCGACGCCCCCGCCCCCGGCGGGTACCTGGCGCGATGAACTCGCCGCCGGGCTGCGGCGGATCCGCGCCTCGGCCGTGCTGCGCCCACTGGTGACGGCGGGGGCGGCGACGATGTTCCTGGCGGGGGTGAACGGGGCCGTGACCTTCGCGTACGTCGACGAGGTGCTCGGCCGGGCCCCGGCGTACGCGGGCGTGCTGTACGCGGTGCAGGGCGCGGGTTCGGTGGCGGTGGGGCTGCTGGCGGGGCCGCTGCTGCGACGGCTGCCCGAGCGGCTGTTCGCGGCGGGCGGGATCGCGGTGTTCGCGCTGGGGGTCGGGGCGCGGACGGTGTCACCGGACGCGGTGGCGCTGGGAGCGAGCGCGGCGATCGGGTTCGGCCTGCCCTGCGTCCTGATCGCGGCGATGACGGCGGTGCAGCGGGAGACGCCGGACGCGGTGCTGGGGCGTACGGCGGCGACGGCGGGCTCCCTGATGACGGCGCCGAACGCGGTGGCCCTGGCCCTGGGGGCGGGGCTCGTCGCGGTGGCGGACGTGCGGGTGCTGACGGCGGCGGCCGGGGCTGCGGGGGTGCTGGCCTCGATAGTCCTGGCGGCGGGCGCGCGACGCCGAGGGGGCGCACCCGTGAAATGCGGGGGCCCGTCACCCCAGCCGTGAGGCGCGGTCACGTCACCCCAGCCGTGAGAGTGCGGCCGCGACCGCCTCCAGGTCCGGTCCGGAGGCCAGTCCCGCGTGGTACAGGCGCAGTTGGTCCGCGCCGAGCGAGGCGGCGTGGGCCGCGTCGCGCTCCAGGGTGCGGGGGCTGCCGCCCATCCCGGTGACGACCCCGAAGTTGGCGGCGCGCACACCTCCGCGCCCGGCGAACGGCCCGAGGACGGCTTCCCGTACGGCGTCGGACCCGGTGCAGGGCAGCACCACCCCGTCGGCCACGGCGAGGACGTGGTCCGGTTCGACGCCGACGTTGGCCCCCGTGCGGTACGGGACGGGGTCGGCGTGCAGCAGCACCTGGAAGCCGGGCGGGGCCGCCGCCCGTACGGCTGCGACGGCCGCCTCCTGCACCGTACGGGCCACCCGGCCGCGCCATCGCAGGGTGGCGTCCGCGTACGTCGGCCCGAGCAGCTTCGCGATGCCGGCGCGGCCGGACTCCGGGGAGCCGCCGCCGGACCAGGCCGGCTCCAGGGCCCGGCGTACGGCGGCGGACAGCGCCTCCGGGTCGGCGCCCGCGTCCCCGTACCCCTCGCGGCACACCGCGCAGAAGCACAGCGACATCAGATACTGCGCCGCGTCGCCGAGGCCGACGCCGGCGACCTTGTCGTGGGCGTGGAGATGGGCGAAGCCGTACCAGCCGCAGGACTCCAGTTCGGTGCCGTGCGTGCCGGGCCGGGCGGCGGCCTCCGCCGCGAGGTCCACGAGGTAGGCGCGTACGTCGGGGCGGGCGATGCAGGGAGCCCAGGGGTAGCGGTCGCCGTAGGCGTTGACCACCGAGGTGTCCGGGTGTTCCGCGCCGAGCCGGGAGCTGTGCGCGAGGACCACCCAGCTGTGCACCTCCAGGCCCGCGGCGGCCAGTGCATCGGCGGCCTCCCCGTACGGATCGCCGCCGGGCGTCCAGCTCTGGCGGTACGGGGCGAGGGAACGGCCCGCCCAGCGGTCCGGGTCCGGCGGGTAGAGGACGGCGGCGTGCCCGGCGGTCACGATGCGGTGGGCGGGGTGGCGGGGGGTCAGGGCCCGGGTGGAGTGGTAGGCGGAGGCCAGGGTGACCTGCCGGACGCCGAGGTCGGCGATCCGTGCAGCGGCGTCCGGGTCCCCGACGACGTCCCAGGGGTAGAGGAAGGCACCCGCCTTCACGCCCGGCCTCCCGGAGCGGCGTGCCCGTCGGCGGCGTGCTCCTCCAGCAGGGTGCGGCCGCTCGCGATGATCTCGATGAGGTCCTTGACGTGCGCGGCGGACGGTTCGGAGAGCGGCGTGCGGACCTCGCCGACGTCCAGCCCCTGCAGCCGGACACCGGCCTTGACCAGGGAGACGGCGTAGCCGCGGCCCTTGGCGCGCAGTTCGACGAGCGGCCGGTAGAAGTGGTCGAGCAGCCCGTTGGCCAGGGCGTCGTCGCCGGAGTCCAGGGCCCGGTGGAAGGCGAGCGCGATGTCCGGGGCGAACGCGAAGACGGCGGAGGAGTAGAGGGTGACGCCGATGCCCCGGTAGGCGAGGCCGGTGAGCTCGGCGGTGGGCAGTCCGTTGAAGTAGAGGAAGTCGTCGTCGGGCCGGTGAGTACGGACCGCGCTGACGATGCGCTGCATGAGATCGAGGTCGCCGAGGCCGTCCTTGAGCCCGATGATGCCGGGCGTGCGGGCGAGGGCGACGACGGTCTCCGGGGTGAAGACGGCGTTGTCCCGCTGGTAGACGATCGTCTCCAGGCCGGTGGCCGCCGCGAGGGCCGCGTAGTGGTTCAGCAGACCTTCCTGGTCGGCGACGACGAGGTAGGGCGGCATGGCGAGGAGCCCGTCGGCTCCGGCCTCCTCGGCGGCCCGCGCGTACTGGACGGCGAGGGCCGTGCCGTAACCGGCCCCGGCGACGACCGGGATCCGTCCGGCCGTCTCCTCGACGGCGGCGGCGACCGCGAGGCGGAACTCATCGATGGTCAGCGCATGGAACTCGCCCGTGCCGCAGCAGGCGAAGACCGCGGCGGCTCCGGCGTCGGTCCCGGCGCGCACATGGGCGCGGAAGACATCGAGGTCGACGGTGCCGTCCGGCCCGAACGCGGTCACGGGAAAGAAGAGAGGCCCGGCAACTTCACGGAGCCGGGCGGCAAGGGGGGCTGAGGTCACGGGCGCTCCCTGAGCAGATGCAGGCGTGCACAATTCTGATCGACGTCCATATTTCTGAACACCGTAACGCTAAGCCAGCTCTCGACGACAGGTCAAGGCAGACGCAGCCTCGTGACGCCGCCGATCACCCGTCCCTAGCTTGTCCACGCATGTGAATGTCAGACAGCATGTCGCACAGCATCCGCGTACGCCCCGAGGAGACCCCCGTATGACCGCTCCCCGCACCGTCCTGCTCACCGGCGCCGCAGGCGGCCTCGGCACCCTG
Organism: Streptomyces globisporus; assembly: GCA_014649555.1. GTDB lineage: Bacteria > Actinomycetota > Actinomycetes > Streptomycetales > Streptomycetaceae > Streptomyces > Streptomyces globisporus. The sequence continues at coordinate 69,682 of BMTG01000004.1, forward strand.
ATGCGGGGGCTGCTGCCCGCGTACGGATACGACCTGCGGCTCTTCGACCTGGTACCGGTGGAGGGCGAGCCCGAGGCGATCACCGCCGACCTGAACGACCGGGAGGCGCTGCGCGAGGCGGTGCGCGGCGTGGACGCGGTGATCCATCTGGCCGGCATCTCGCTGGAGTCCACGTTCGACAAGATCCTCCGCGCCAACATCCAGGGCACGCACCACCTCTACGAGGCGGCCCGCGAGGAGGGCGTCCGGCGCATCGTGTCGGCGTCCTCCAACCACGTCATCGGCCACACCCCGCGCCCGGCCTCCGGCGATCCGATGATCCCGCTGGACACACCGCGCCGCCCGGACACCTTCTACGGGCTCTCGAAGTGCTTCGGCGAGGATCTGGCCCAGCTCTACTGGGACCAGCACGGAGTGGAGACGGTCTCGGTGCGGATCGGGTCCTGTTTCCCGGAGCCCACCTCGGTGCGGATGCTGTCGGTCTGGATGAGCCCGGCCGACGGCGCCCGGCTGTTCCACGCGGCCCTCACCGCCGAGGGCGTCGGCCACACCGTCGTCTACGGCTCCTCCGCCAACACACGCCTGTGGTGGGACCTGGCCCCGGCGCGGGCGCTGGGCTACCGGCCGCTGGACGACTCCGAGCCGTACGCGGCGAAGCTCGTCGCCGACCAGGGCGAGCTGGACCCGGACAACCCGGCGCACGCCTGCGTGGGCGGCCACTTCGTGACGGACCCGCCGATCTGGCCGCGCTGAGCCGCCCGGGAGCGGCGGCGGGGACGGCGCGCGCAAGGCCGGGGCGACGGAAATCCGGGCGACGCGGGGGCGTCCGGACGGGCAGGATACGGCCATGCCGAGACCTTCCGGATTCCAGTACGAACAGCAGGGCGACCAGAGCGTCACGATCACCCACCACGGCAGGCCCGCGGGCACGCTGCGCGGCGGCCGGGCGGAGAAGTTCCTGGCCGAGGTGGTATCGGGCGACGCCCAACTGGTGATGGCGCGCTGGACCGGCGCGTACAAGCACGGCAACGAGCGCACGGCCCGCAACCACCCGCGCAACCACCGCTGAGCCCGTTCCGGGCCCTTCCTTCGGGTCGTTCCGACGGCCGAAAAGCATCTGGTGGACCGAGGGAAAGGTAAGGGAACGGCAAAGCCGGGTCGTTCGTTACCCCGTGCATGACCGCAATGACCCCCGGCTCGAACATTCCCCTCTCCGCCGCCCGCGTGGCGGTGGACGTCGCCGCTCCGGTGCGGCTCGACGTCTCGGGCCTGCTGCTCACCGCCGACGGCAAGGTGCGCTCCGACAACGACTTCATCTTCTACAACCAGCCCTCGGGCCCCGGCGTGACCTACCGCACCGGCGGGGGCTCGGCGCCCGACGCGATCGTGGTGGACACCGCCGCCGTGCCGCCGGGCATCGAGAAGATCGTCGTCACCGCGAGCCCGGACGCCGCGGGCCAGACCTTCCAGGGCATCGAGCCCACCGCCACCGTGCGCAACGCGGACGACGGCAGCGCGATCGCCACCTTCACCCCGCCGCAGCTGGGCGCCGAGACGGCGCTCGTGGTCATCGAGATCTACCTGCGCAACGGCGCCTGGAAGGCCCGCGCGGTCGGCCAGGGGTACGCGAACGGGCTGGCCGGGATCGCCACGGACTTCGGCGTCTCGGTCGAGGAGCCCGCGGCCCCGGTGGCCCCTCCGGTTCCGGCGGCCCCCGCCCCGGTCGCCCCCCAGCCCCCGGCCCCGGTCGCCACCCCCGTCGACCCGAGGATCGCGCCGCCCGCCCCGCCCGCCCCGGCCGCCCCGCCCGCTCCCCCGGCGACGCCCGCCCCGGGCTCCGGCAAGATCAACCTGGACAAGGGCCGGGTCAACCTCCAGAAGAACCAGACCGTGTCCCTCGTCAAGGGCGGCGCACCACTGCTCTCGCGGGTCCGGATGGGCCTGGGCTGGGAGCCCGCGTTCCGCGGCAAGGACATCGACCTGGACGCGTCGGTGATCGCCTACGGCCCCAACCGCAACCACCTGGACAGCTGCTACTTCGGCAAGCTGGCCATCCTGAACGGGGCGATCAAGCACTCCGGCGACAACCTCACCGGTGAGGGCGCGGGCGACGACGAGACGATCGTCGTGGACCTGGGCCGGATCCCGGCCGACGCGACGGGCCTGGTCTTCACGGTGAACTCGTTCACCGGCCAGAAGTTCAACGAGGTCGCCAAGGCCTACTGCCGGCTGATCGACGACGCCTCCGGCGAGGAGCTGGTCCGCTTCGACCTCACCGGCGCCGAGCCGCAGACCGGGGTGATGATGGCCAAGCTCATCAAGCAGTTCACCGGCGAGTGGGAGATGACCGCGATGGGCGAGTTCGTGAAGTCACGCACCGTGCGCGGCATGGTGAAGCCCGCCGCCCAGGCGCTCTAGACGTGTCCGGGGCACCTGAACCGGTGCGGTTCAGGTGCCCCGGATCCGGAGAAGGTGAGGCCTCAGAGCTTGGTCAGCTTGGAGTAGGGGCTCAGGATCCTTCCCTGGCGCCCCGAGAAGTCGATGAGGACCGCGTCGTTGTCGCCCTCGACAGCAAGAATCCTGCCGAGTCCGAACTGGTCGTGCGACACCCTGTCGCCCACATCGAAGCATTCGACCGGTGGGGCCTCCTGGGCCGGGCGGTTGAAGGGACTGGACGGCAGGTGACGCCGGGAACCGGCTGACTGTTTCATCAAGTCGAGTATGCGCCCTGTAAACGCGTGACGCCATGCCCGTCTGCCGCTCGACCCCCAGAAGTACCGCATTCGTGACCCACGCCGACCGGGGCCGGTCAGCGCTTTCCCCGGCTCCCAGCGGCAGAATCACGCGGAACGGGGCACCGGAAAAGCACCCCGAACGTGTGGCGATTCCCTCATCCCCCCGCGCGCGACCGAGCCTTGAACGCCGCCTTGCGGGCGTCCTTGGCGGCCTTCTTGTCGCTGTGCAGGCGGCCCATGGCCTCCAGCACAGCGGCGGTGGCCGGGTGGTCGACGCGCCATACCTCGTCGAAGAAGCCGCTGTGCTGGGCGGAGAGGCCCTCGATCAGGCCCTGGAGCTCGTCCAGCTCGCCGTCCGCGTCCAGGTGGGCGGCGATGGTGTCGATGGCCAGCCAGAAGATCATGTCCTCCGGCGGGGCGGGCACGTCGGCGGCGCCGTGCTCCGCGAGCCAGACGCGGGCGAGGCCGCCCAGCTCCTGGTCCCCGAGCACCGCGCGTACGGCGGGCTCCGCCCCGGGGCCCGCCAGGGCAAGGGCCTGCTGGCAGTGGAGGCGGCGCAGCGGTCCGCCCTCGTCCGCGCCGCGCGCGGCGGCCAGCAGTTCCGCCGCCGCCGATACCGCGCCGTCGGCGTACCCGGCGAGCCAGAGCTTGACCTCGGCGCGGGCGACGGACTCGGGGTAGTGGGCGATGCCGTCGAGGAGGGCGTCGGCGCCCTTGTCCGCGAGGTCGCCGACGGCGGGGGCGTCCACCCCGGCCTCCAGCATCCGGGCCCGGATGCCGTACAGGCCGAGGGGGGTGAGCTTGACCATGCCGTACCGGGTGACGTCGTCCTCGTCGCCTGCGACGGTGTCGGCCGGCGCCTCGCCCTCCTCGACCATGAGCGCCTCGTCGACCGGCCGGTACTCGACGATCCCGATGGGTTCGAGGAGCCGGAACTGGTCGTCGAGGCGCATCATCGCCTCCGACACCTGCTCCAGGATGTCGTCGGTGGGCTCGCCCATGTCGTCGGGGACGATCATCGACGCGGCGAGGGCGGGCAGCGGGACCGGTCCTTCGCCCGCGCCGTTGTCCGCGAGGGTCAGCAGGTAGAGGTTGCCGAGGACGCCGTCGAGGAACTCCGCCTCGGCCTCCGGGTCCCAGTCCAGGGCGTCGAAGTCGATCGAACCGTCCTCGCCGACGAGGTCCGCGAAGTCGTCCAGGACGGGCGCGGTGGCGTCGGCGTGCACGGCGTCCAGGCCGTCGAGCCAGATGGACAGGACGTCCTGCGGGGAGCCGCCGGTGAGCAGGGCCAGATTCTCGCCCGCGGAAGCGGTCCCCTCGGCGTCCTCCTCCTCGGGGTCGGTGACGTCGAGGAGGCCGGTGTCCACGGCGAGCCGCCAGGCCTCGCTGGCGTACGCGGCACCGTCGTCGTCGGCCGCGAGCCCGAGGTGCTCGGCGGCCGCGGGCAGTTGCGCCTCGACGAGTTCGCCGCCCGCGCCGACCCGGGTGTCGGGACCGGCCCACCGGGCGAGCCTGACGGCCCGGACGAACAGCGGAGCGGCGAGCGCGTCCCGTGCCAGTTCGGCCTCGGAGTTGAGCCGCACCGGCGGCAGGGAGGGGCGCTCTGCGGACATCGGGGGTTCTCCTCGGTGCGTGCTCGGGGGCATACGGAGTGCGTACGCGGTTCAGCCGCCCAAGCCTAGACGCATTTCACCGCATGCCGCCCACGGCTTCGGCAGCCTGCCCTCCCCCTCAGGCGCCCCCGCCCGGTTCCATGCTGAGCGCGGGCGTGTAGCGGTGCACGCCGCCGCCGGTCATGCCCGGGTACTTCTGGACGCGTTCCCAGAGCGGGGACGGGGATCCGACGCCCTCACCGGGTTCGGCGAGAGCCGCGATGTGGTGCTCGGCGCTCTCCCACTCGGCGTAGTTGAGGACCCGGGTGCCGTCGGTGCCGACGTGGAAGTGTGCGGCGATGCCGCCCTCGGGCAGGCCCTCCTCCTGTCCGAGGGCCTCGAACACGCTGTCCACCCAGTCGCGTTGACGCGCCGCGTCGGGCCCGTCGAACTCGACGTCGACGATGACGACGCAGCCGGTCTCCCGGGTGTCGCCCTCCGCCCGCAGCCCGGAGCGGTACAGCTCGTACGTGTGCAGCCCGAGGCGTTCGATGCCGGGGACGGCCGCGTCGATCTCGGCGTTGCGGGTGTCGCGCCCCTCCCGTATGAAGTCCTGGTAGGCCCGTTCGCCGGTCCACTGGGAGTAGTGCAGCAGGGTCGCGCCGTCCTCCCCGGCGTGGACGCTGTAGGAGAGCAGCCCGGGATGCGGCCATTCCCGGCTCCCCCACACCTTCCGGATCGCGTCGACTGCCTCCCGCTGCCGCTGCGGTGTCCCGACGTTCCAGGTGCTGGCCTTGGCGATCCCGGCGTCGGCGCGAGCCGGGTCGGGGCGGTCGGTGACGTGGGTGGTCATGACAGTGTTCCCCTCTCCCGCGCACCGTTCGGTGCGCATGACCACCACGTTCACACCTCAAGCTCGGTTGAGGTCAAGGCTGTTCCGCCGGATGCGGCCGGACTCCGTTCGCCCATGGCGTGATGGTGTGCGGGTGCGGTCCTCCGGCGCCGGGGAAGGGTGCGGGCATGACCCTCTCCGTGGCCCACCTGAGCGACCCGCACATCACCATCGGCCCCGGGTCGGCGGCTCCGGCGGCGGGGTTACGGGCCGCCCTCGGCCGGGTGCTCGCCTTGGACCCGCTCCCGGACTGCGCCGTGATCACCGGTGATCTCACCGAGCGCGGGGAGCCGGGTGAGTACGCGGCGCTGCGTGAGGAGATCGACGCGTTCCCGCTGCCCCTGCATCTGGTGACGGGCAATCACGATGTGCCCGAGGCTCTCGTGGGCGGGTTCGGCGGGACGCGCTTCCTGGGCGGAGGGACCGGGACGTCGTACGTGGTCGAGCACCCGGCGTTCACGGTCGTGGTCCTGGACTCGTGGGTCTCCGGTTCGCCGGGCGGGCGCCTGGGTTCCGGGCAGGTGGCCTGGCTGGGCCGCGCCCTCGCCGAGCGCCCCGGCGTACCGGCGCTCGTCTGCCTGCACCATCCACCGGTTCCGGTCGGCATCCCGTTCCTGGACGCGATGGGTCTGGCGGACGGCCCCGAGCCGGCCGGGGTGGTCGCCGCGCATCCCCGGGTCGTCCGGGTGCTGGCGGGCCATGTGCACCGCCCGGTGACGGCGCCCTTCGCGGGCAGCACGGTGGCCGTCGCGCCGAGCACGTACCGGCAGAGCGGACTGGTGCTGCGGGAGGGCGTGCCCGGCTATCCGGACGAGCCCTCGGCCTTTCTCCTGCACGTACTGCCGGACGGGTCACCGGGGACTGCCTGGGCCACCCACACCGTTCCCACGGCCCCCGCCGCACCGCAGGACTGAAGTCCCCTGCTCAGCCGCCGAGTTCGGTCCGCCAGGCCGTCGTGTTGAGCTCGTCCATCAGCCGGATGTCGTGACCCTCCAGCGGGAAGACCCGCACCGGGAGGCCGGGGGCGGCGGAGATGGCCAGGGCGTCGCCCTCGATGAGGTCGCCGCCCTCGGGAGTGGAGACCCAGGCGAGGATCGACTTCACGGTGAGGCCGGGGTCGAGCAGGAGCTTCTCCGGGCCCGGGTCGCTGCCGAAGTACGAGCCGTCCTCGTTGACCTTGACGGAGAGCGGGTTGCCGTCCTCGCCGAGGGCCTGGACCCAGGGATAGCCGTCGACGGCGTAGGGCTTGCGGCCGCAGTTGGTGAGGGTGAGCACGACGGCCCGGTGCATCATTCCGGTCTCCACCGGGCCCATGTCCACGACGACCCCGGAGGAGGGGCACGTCCCGGGCGGGGCGGCGGTCGGGCCGGTCTGCGCCGGGGCGCCCTGGGCGGGGGTGTCCGCGCCGGGTGCGGGGGTCGGGGGCAGCGTCTCGGCGCGGGGCGCCGAGGCGGACGGGGTGGGGTCCGGCCGTTCGCCCTCGCCGGCCGGGACGAGGAAGCCGGAGCAGCCGGTCAGTGCCGTGAGCGTGGCCGTCAGCAGGGCCACCCGGACCCGTCTCCGTACCCGTACGCGCTCGTTCATGTCGCCCACCCCTCGCTACGGCCGGTCGTCCGCCCGTTCGATCGTGTCAGAGGAACAGCAGCGGTCACCGCACTCTTCAGCAGCTCTTGCCGTTCACCACAAGGAGATCTAAGTGGACCTTCACGGTTCCGGGCGTCGAGACTTCCCCCATGACCGCCACCGCACCGCGCCCCTTCGGCCGCGCACTCTGCGCCATGATCACGCCCTTCACCGCCGCCGGGTCCCTGGACCCGGACGCCGCCCGCGCGCACGCTGCGCGCCTGGTGGCCAAGGGCTGCGACGGGATCGTCCTCAGCGGCACCACGGGCGAGTCCCCCACCACGACGGACGCCGAGAAGTCCGCCCTGCTGCGGGCCGTCCGGGCCGAGGTCGGCGACGGGGTGCCGCTGCTCTCCGGCGTCGGGGGCCCGGACACCGCGGCCACCCTGCGCCTCGCCCGGCAGGCCGAGGAGGCGGGCGCGGACGGGCTGCTGGTGGTGAGCCCGTACTACAGCCGCCCGCCGCAGGCCGCCGTCGAGGCGTACTTCCTGCGGGTGGCCGAGTCCACCGGTCTGCCGCTGATGCTGTACGACATCCCCGGCCGCACCGGCGTCCGGATCGAGCCGGAGACCCTGCTGCGGCTGGCGGAGCACCCGCGGGTGGTGGCGGTGAAGGACTGCTCCTTGGACCTGCTCGGCGCCACGCAGGTGCTGGCCCGCACCTCGCTCGCGTACTACTCGGGCTGCGAGGAGCTGAATCTGCCGCTGTACGCGGTGGGCGGCGCGGGCTACGTCAGTACGGTCGCGAACGTGGCCCCGCGCCAGGTGCGGGCGCCGCTCGACGCCTTCGACGCGGGCCGCACCGACGAGGCGGCCCGGCTCAACGGGCACACGGCCCGGCTCGTCGAGCTGATGATGGCGAGCGGGCTGCCCGGGACCGTCACGGCCAAGGCGCTCCTGGACGCGGGCCCGGTCCGGGAACCGCTGCAGCCCGCCGGGCGCGAGGCGGCCGACGGGCTGCGGAAGGCGTACGAGGAACTCCTCGCGGCCTGAGGACTGTCCGGCAGATCGGAGCCGGACGCCCCCGGGCGAACAGCTCAGTTGTGGGCGTGCAGGACCTCGTTCAGGCCGCCCCAGACCGCGTTGTTCGGGCGGGCCTCGACGGTGCCGGTGACCGAGTTGCGACGGAAGAGGATGTTCGAGGCGCCGGACAGCTCGCGGGCCTTGACGACCTGGCCGTCCGGCAGCGTGACGCGCGTACCGGCGGTGACGTACAGACCGGCCTCGACGACGCACTCGTCGCCCAGCGCGATGCCGACGCCCGCCTCCGCGCCGACCAGGCAGCGCTCACCGATGATGATGCGCTCCTTGCCGCCACCGGACAGGGTGCCCATGGTGGAGGCGCCGCCGCCGATGTCGGAGCCGTCGCCGACGACGACGCCCGCGGAGATCCGGCCCTCGACCATGGAGGTGCCGAGGGTGCCCGCGTTGAAGTTGACGAAGCCCTCGTGCATGACGGTGGTCCCGGCGGCGAGGTGCGCGCCGAGCCGGACGCGGTCGGCATCCGCGATGCGGACGCCCTGGGGGGCGACGTAGTCCGTCATGCGCGGGAACTTGTCGACCGAGGTGACCTGGAGGTGCAGGCCCTCGGCGCGGGCGTTGAGCCGCACCCGCTCCAGGTCGTCGACGGCGACCGGTCCGAGCGAGGTCCAGGCGACGTTGGCGAGCAGCCCGAAGAGGCCGTCGAGGTTCTGGCCGTGCGGCTGGACGAGCCGGTGCGAGAGCAGGTGCAGACGCAGGTAGGCGTCGTGCGCGTCGAGCGGCTTGTCGTCGAGCGAAGAGATGACCGTGGACACGGCGACGATCTCGACGCCGCGCCGGGCGTCCACGCCGATCGCCTTGGCGGCGCCCTCGCCGAGCCGGTTGACGGCCTCGTCCGGGGAGAGCCGCGTCGTACCGGCCGGGCCGGGGTCGGAGGTCAGCTCGGGGGCGGGGAACCAGGTGTCGAGGACGGTGCCGTCACCGGCGACGGTGGCGAGGCCGGCGGCGACGGCGCCGGTGGTGCGGGCAGAACCCTGGGAAGTCGTGTCGGTCATGAACAGCAACCTAACCGGCCGGGGCCCGCTCGGGCGAACCGGTCTCAGCGTGCGGCCCCTTTCCCGCCGCCCGCGCCCGCTCCCCCGGTCCGGGCAGCCGCCGCGCCGCCAGCACCGCTCCCCCGGCGGCCGCCGCGAGCAGGGCGCATACCGGCCAGAGCAGAGCGGGGGCCGCCGCGTACAGGGCGGCCCCGAGCGGCGGGGCGAGCACCTGCCCGCTGATCGACGCACCGGCGTACAGGCTCTGGAAGCGGCCCTGGGCGTGGCCCGGCGCCTGGTCGGCGACGTAGGCGGTGGCGGGGGTCTTGTAGAGGATCTCGCCGAGGGTCAGGGAGAGCATCATGGTGACGGCGAGGAGCGCGCCCGCGCCGGGGATCAGGACGGCGTAGCCGGCTCCGACGAGCAGGAGTCCGGCGCCGACGAGGCCGAGCGGGGTGCGGCGGCGCAGGGCGTGGGCGGCGGGCAGTTCGAGGCAGAGGATGACGCCGCCGTTGACGGCGAGCAGCCAGCCGTAGAGCTGGGTGGTGTGCCCGTGGTCGGCGAGGAAGACCGGCAGGGTCGAGTACTGCTGCCGGTAGACGGTGTCGACGACCACGATCGCGGCGAGCAGCACCAGGACGGCGGGTCTGGCCCGCAGTTCGCGCCAGAGGCCCGGCGCGTCCGGGTCGTGGGAGCGCACCGCGTGGGCGCCGCCATGGGCGGGCAGGATCCGGGCGGCGTAGAGCGCGAAGAGCAGGGTGCCGAGGCCGTCGGCGACGAAGAGCCAGTCGTACGAGAAACGGGTGGCGACCAGCGCGCCGAGCGGCGGGCCGATGGCGAAGCCGCCGTTGGCGGCGAACCGGAAGAGGGCGAAGCTCTGGCGGCGGCTTCCGCCCTCGGGTACGGAGACCGCGACGAGGGCGGCGTTGGCGGCGCGGACGACGCCCGCCGCGTACTGGGCGACCGGGAGCACCGCGTACAGGGCGCCGACCGGCAGGAGGGGCAGGACGACGAGCGCCGTGCCGCTCACGCAGGCGCCGGTCAGCAGGGCGCGGCGGTGGCCGAACCGGTCGCCGAACCAGCCGCCGGTGAAGTTCCCCGCGACCAGGCCGATACCGCCGACGCCGCTGATCACTCCGGCCTGGGTGACGCTCAGACCGCGAGGCCCGACGAGGTACACGAAGAGATAGACGAAGGTGAAGCTGACGACGGCGTTGAGGAACGCCCCCAGCGCCAGCAGCCGTACCGTCCTCGGTACTCCGCGCACCATGCCCATCCCCCGCCCCCTCCGTGCGACTCCGTGCGACTCCTGACGACTGCCGCGCGCCGCAGTGAGTTCCTTATGGGAACGGACTATGGCAGCATGATTCCATCAGGGTCAACCGAAAGGCCCCGGAGGGGTGGGCGGGGCGGACAGCGGCCACAACCGGAGGACGACCATGCCCCAGCGCACCAGCCTCGCCGACGCCGACTGCTCGATCGCCCAGGCGCTCGACGTCGTCGGCGACTGGTGGACGCTGCTGATCGTGCGGGACACCGCGCGCGGAGTGCACCGGTTCGACGCGCTCCAGCAGGAGCTGGGCGTCTCGCGCAAGGTGCTGACCGAGCGGCTGCGACTGCTGGTCGACGCCGGCGTGCTGACGCGGGAGCCGTACCAGGACCGCCCGGTCCGGTACGACTACCGCCTCACCCCGCGCGGCCGGGCCCTGCTGCCCGTGCTGATCGCGCTCCAGGACTGGGGCGACACCTGGGTACTGGGAGAAGGGGAGACGATGGCGACGACGGCGGAGGCCTCGCAGGAGGCGGCACGGGTGCGGGCCCTCAAGGGGACGCGGCTGCCGGAGCTGCTGCTACCGGGGAGCGACGGCCGGCTCCGCGACCCGGTCGCCGACACCCCGTACACCGTCCTGTACTGCTTCCCCAGCGCCTACGCCACCCGCGACGCCTATCCGCCGGGCTGGGCGAGCATCCCTGGGGCGAGCGGCTGCACCCTCGAATCGTGCACGTACCGCGACCAGTTGGCCGAGTTCACGGCGGCGGGCGCGACGGTGCACGGGGTGTCCGTGCAGCGCCCGGACGAGCAGCGCGCGTTCGCGGAGAAGGAGGGGCTGCGCTTCCCGCTGCTCTCGGACGCGGACCTGGCCCTGACGGCGGCGCTGCGGCTGCCGACGTTCCGGGCGGCGGGCGTGAGCAGGCTCAAGCGGCTGACGCTGGTGGTGGACCGGGAGCGGACGATCCGCGAGGTGCTGTACCCGATCACGGACATCGAGGCGAGTGTGCGGGAGGCACTGAAGGCGGTACGCCGAGGGACGGACTGACGGGAGCGGGCCGACGGGGGCGGACCGACCGGGGAGGGCGGACTGACGGGGGCGGACCGACGAGGGCCGTGACGCGGTCAGGCGTCGCCGCCCGCGACGATCCGCTCCAGCATCACGCGGGTGTACGGCGCGTCGAACGTGCCCCCGGTCAGCAGGACCTGGAGGCAGACGCCGTCCATCAGCGCGACGAGGGCCCGCGCGGTCTCCGGATCGGTACGCCGGGACAGCAGCGCGACGGCCTCCTCGGTCCACTCGGCGGCGACGGGGCGCAGCGCGGGGCGGCGCAGGGCCGCGAGGTACAGCTCGTACTCCAGCTCGATCGCTCCGCGTTCACCCGCGAACCACTGATCGAGCAGCCGGGTCAGCTCCCCCGCGAGGTCCGCCTCCGCCGCACCCCGCTCGCCGCCCCTCTCCTCGGCGAAGAGGCCGCTGGCGCGCAGCGCCTGGACGAAGTTCTCGTTGCAGCGGCGCAGGGCGGCGACGAGGAGTTCGTCGAGCGAGGCGAAGTGGTACGTGGTCGAGCCGAGCGGCACGTCGGCCTCGGCGGCCACGGTGCGATGACTGAGTCCGGCTATGCCGTCGGCCGCGATCACGGTCAGCGCCGCGTCCATGATCCGCGTCCGCCGCTCGGGGTCGTACCGGCGGGCCATCAGTGGGCTCCTCCCAGGTTCAGGACGACGACCCCGACGACGATCAGGGCGATGCCCGCGATCTTGACCAGGCTGCTGGACTCGCCGAGGAACAGGATCCCGATGAGGGCGACGGCAGCGGTGCCGACGCCGGCCCAGATGGCGTACGCGGTCCCCACGGAGAGGGTCTTGAGGGTCTGGGCGAGCAGGGTGAAGGCGATCAGGTAGCCCACCACGGTGCCGATCGAGGGCCAGAGCCGGGTGAAGCCCTCGCTGTACTTCATGGCCGTCGTCCCGGCCACCTCCGCCGCGATGGCACCGGCGAGCAGTCCGTATGCGTATCCCATGTGTACGACTGTACCCAACGTTACGTACGGCCGTACATATCATCGGCCCGCGTCGGGGGCGCTACGGTGTGCCGACAAAACGAACGGCCCGGCCGACCGGGCCGACGACTCGACGGAGACGCAGTGGCGCAGGATGCAGGGTGGGGCGGTGGCCCGTACGGGGGCGCACCTCACGGTGGGGGGCCCTTCCACGGGGGCGCGCAGGGACCGGGCGGCGGCTGGCACGGCGGATGGGCCGCACCGCCCAAGCCGGGGGTGATACCCCTGGCGCCGCTGAGGATCTCGGACTTGCTCAGCGGCGCCTTCACGACGCTCGGGCGGTACTGGAAGCCGCTGATCGGTACGGCGCTGACGCTGTTCGGCGCGGCGACGCTCGTGATGATCGTGGCGCTGGTGGTGGCCGCCTCCGCCGTCGCGAGCCAGTGGGACGAGCTGACGTCCGACTCCCCGGGGTCACCGACCTCGGCACAACTGGTCCCGCTGGGCGTCGCGTTCGGTGTGCTGATGATCCTCGGCCTGATCAGCTACCTGCTGGCGTCGGCCGTGGTGCAGGCGGCGGTCCCGGTCGTCCTCCAGGAGGCCGTCCTGGGCCGGCCGATCCGCTTCGGGGAGGTCTGGAAGCGGGCGTGGGCGCGGGTCTGGTCGGTCATCGGCACGGTGTTCCTGACCGGGCTGATCATGCTCGTCCCGATGGCGCTCTTCTTCGTCGGCTTCGCCGGGCTGATGATCTACATGATCTCGCTGGGTGACGAGGACGGCGTCATGCCGCTGGTCGCCGTCGGACTCATCGGCGCGCTGCTCATCGGCCCGTTCGCGGTCTGGCTCTGGGTGCGGTTCTCCCTGGCCCCGACGGTGGTGGTCTTCGAGGGGCAGAGCCCGGTCGCGGCCCTGCGCCGCTCGGCCCAGCTGGTGCGCGGCACGTGGTGGCGGGTCTTCGGCGTCGGGCTGCTCGCCTACGTGCTCGCGTCCATGATCGGCTACATGATCCAGATGCCGTTCCAGATGCTCGGGCTGCTCCCCGGCCTGTTCCAGCCCGAGGAGATGGGCTCCGATCCGAGCAGCGGGGAGCTCATCGCCGTGTTCGGCGGTCTGATGCTGCTGTCGTTCATCAGCCAGCTGATCGCCCAGCTGTTCACGGCGATCTTCCCGCCGCTGGTGACCGGCCTGCTCTACGTCGACCTCCGGATGCGTACGGAGAACCTGGGCCCGGTCCTGGCCGAGGCGGCGGGATCGACGCTGCCCGAGCAGTACGGCCCGCCGCCGCCCGCCCACGTCTGACGCGGCGCCGGGGGCCGGGGGCCGGGCTCAGTCCAGCAGGGTCCGCTTGGGACGGAGCACGCAGAACTCGTTGCCCTCGGGGTCGGCCATCACCACGAAGGTGGCGTCCGGGCCCTGCCCGACGTCCACCCGCCGGGCGCCGAGCGCGAGGATCCGCCGGACCTCGGCGTCCTGGTCGTCCGGGGTCAGATCGATGTGCAGCCGGTTCTTGACGGTCTTCCCCTCCGGCACGGGGACGAAGCACATCCCCGGCAGCGCGGCCGGGTGCGCACCGATGATGATCTCCTCCTCGTGCTCGAAGACCACCTGCCAGTCCAGCACGGCACTCCAGAAGCGGGCCATGCGCGGCAGATCGTGGGAGTCGACGGTGATCTGGTACAGGGAAACGGCCATGCCCGCCAGTGTGACTGGCGGGCATGGCCGTTCATCGCTCTTGCGCGAGCGTGTCAGACGTTGAACCCCAGCGCACGGAGCTGCTCGCGTCCGTCGTCCGTGATCTTGTCCGGGCCCCACGGCGGCATCCAGACCCAGTTGATCCGGAGCTCGTTGACGATGCCGTCCGTGGCGGACTTCGCCTGGTCCTCGATGACGTCGGTCAGCGGGCAGGCCGCGGACGTCAGGGTCATGTCGAGGGTGGCGATGTTGGCGTCGTCGACGTGGATGCCGTAGATCAGGCCCAGGTTGACGACGTCGATGCCCAGCTCGGGGTCGACGACGTCGTACAGCGCCTCGCGGACCTCCTCCTCGGAGGCCGGCTTCATGGTCGCGGTCTCGTTGTCGCTCATGCGGTCTTCCCTTCGGACAGCGCCTTGGCCGTCGCGTCCTTCCACGCCATCCAGCTCAGCAGCGCGCACTTGACCCGGGCGGGGTACTTGGAGACACCGGCGAACGCGACGGCGTCCTCCAGCACCTCCTCCATCGCGTCGTCCGGCTCCAGCTGGCCCTTGGACTGCATCAGCTCCAGGAAGGCGTCCTGGATCTTCTGCGCCTGGGACAGCTCCTTGCCGACGAGCAGCTCGTTCAGCACGGAGGCGGAGGCCTGGCTGATGGAGCAGCCCTGGCCCTCGTAGCTCACGTCGGCGATGGTCTCGCCGTCGTACTTCACGCGGAGTGTGATCTCGTCGCCGCACGTCGGGTTGACGTGGTGCACCTCGGCGTCGCCGTCCCGCAGGCCACGCCCGTGGGGGTGCTTGTAGTGGTCCAGGATCACTTCCTGGTACATGGAATCAAGCTTCACCAGTCAGCCCTCAGCCGAAGAAGTTCCGGACGTGCTCCAGGCCGTCCACCAGGGCGTCGACCTCGGCGGGCGTGGAGTACAGATAGAACGACGCTCGCGTCGTCGCGGGAATTCCGTACCGCAGGCAGACCGGGCGGGCGCAGTGGTGGCCGACCCGGACGGCGACGCCCTGCTCGTCGAGGACCTGGCCCACGTCGTGCGGGTGGATGTCGCCGAGCGTGAAGGAGATCGCCGCGCCGCGGTCCTCGGCCGTCGTCGGACCGATGATCCGCAGATCGGGGACGTCCAGGAGGCGCTTCAGCGCGTACTCGGTGATCGCCTTTTCGTGCTGGTGGATCCGCTCCATGCCGATCGAGGTGAGGTAGTCCACGGCCGCGCCGAGGCCGACGGCCTGGGCGATCGGGGGCGTACCGGCCTCGAACTTGTGCGGAGCGGGGGCGTACGTCGACGAGTGCATCGACACGGTCTCGATCATCTCGCCGCCGCCGAGGAACGGAGGCAGGTCCTCCAGGAGCTCCTGCCGCCCCCACAGCACGCCGATGCCCGTCGGGCCGACCATCTTGTGGCCGGTGAAGGCCACGAAGTCCGCCTGGAGCGCCTGCACGTCGAGCACCATGTGCGGGGCCGCCTGCGAGGCGTCGATGCAGACAAGCGCGCCGACCTGCTGGGCGCGGCGGATGATCTGCTCGACCGGGTTGACCGTGCCCAGGATGTTGGAGACCAGCGTGAAGGAGACGATCTTCGTCTTCTCGGTGATGATCTCGTCGATGTTCGACAGGTCGAGCCGGCCGTCGTCGGTGATGCCGAACCACTTCAGCTTCGCGCCGGTGCGCTGCGCGAGCAGCTGCCACGGCACGATGTTGGAGTGGTGCTCCATCTCCGTGGTGACGATCTCCGTGTCACGGTCCACCCGATAGGGCTCGTCCGCCCAGCCGAGCATGTTCGCCACGAGGTTCAGCGACTCCGAGGCGTTCTTCGTGAAGATCACCTCGTCACGGCTGGGTGCGTTGATGAAGGCGGCGACCTTGTCGCGGGCGCCCTCGTACAGCGCGGTGGCCTCCTCGGCGATCGTGTAGACGCCGCGGTGCACGTTCGCGTTGTGACGCTCGTAGTACGTGTTGAGCGCGTCGAGGACCTGGCGCGGCTTCTGCGAGGTCGCCGCGGAGTCCAGGTACACGACCTTCTTGCCGTCGTGGACCGTGCGGTCCAGGAGCGGGAAGTCCTTGCGGATCGCCTCGGTGTCGAGGAGGCCGGAGAGCCCCTGTCGGGCGTCAGTCACGCGGAAGCGCCACCCTTCGTGTAGGCCTCGTAGCCCTCGTTCTCCAGCTGGTCGGCCAGCTCGGCGCCGCCGGAGGCCGCGATCCGGCCGTTGGCGAAGACGTGCACGAAGTCGGGCTGGATGTACTTGAGGATGCGGGTGTAGTGGGTGATCAGCAGGGTGCCGACCTCGCCGGTCGCGCGGACCCGGTTGACGCCCTCGGAGACGGTCTTGAGCGCGTCGACGTCCAGGCCGGAGTCGGTCTCGTCCAGGACGGCGATCTTCGGCTTGAGGAGCTCCAGCTGAAGGATCTCGTGGCGCTTCTTCTCACCGCCGGAGAAGCCCTCGTTGACGTTGCGCTCGGCGAAGGCCGGGTCCATCTGGAGCCCGGCCATCGTCTCCTTGACCTCCTTGACCCACGTCCGCAGCTTGGGGGCCTCGCCGCGGATGGCGGTGGCGGAGGTGCGCAGGAAGTTGGAGACCGAGACACCGGGGATCTCGACCGGGTACTGCATGGCGAGGAACAGGCCGGCGCGGGCCCGCTCGTCGACGGACATCTCCAGGACGTCCTCGCCGTCCAGGGTGACCGTACCGCCGGTGATCGTGTACTTGGGGTGACCCGCGAGCGAGTACGCGAGGGTGGACTTGCCGGACCCGTTGGGGCCCATGATGGCGTGGGTCTCGCCCTGCTTCACGGTCAGGTCGACGCCCTTGAGGATCTCCTTCGTGGCGTTGTCGGCCTCGACGGAGACGTGCAGGTCGCGGATTTCAAGCGTTGCCATGGGTGACTCAGGACTCCTGGGTGACGGAGACGAGCACATCGTCCCCTTCGATCTTTACGGGGTATACGGGGACGGGGCGCGTCGCGGGAAGGCCGGACGGCTTGCCGGTGCGGAGGTCGAACGACGATCCGTGCAGCCAGCACTCGATCGCGCAGTCCTCCACCTCGCCCTCCGAGAGGGAGACGTTCGCGTGCGAGCAGATGTCGTTGATCGCGAACACCTCGCCCTCGGTGCGGACGACGGAGACGGGTGTGCCGTCGAGCTCCACCCGCTTGGGGGTGTCGTCCTCCAGCTCACTCAGCGCACAGGCTTTGACGAAGGACATCAGACGGACGCCTTCAGCTCGGCCTCGATCTTCTCGATGAGCCGCTCCTCGACGTCCGGCAGGCCGATCTGCTGGACCAGCTCGGCGAAGAAGCCACGCACGACCAGGCGGCGGGCCTCCTCGGCGGGGATACCGCGGGACTGGAGGTAGAAGAGCTGCTCGTCGTCGAAGCGGCCGGTCGCCGAGGCGTGGCCGGCACCGACGATCTCGCCGGTCTCGATCTCCAGGTTGGGCACGGAGTCGACCCGGGCGCCGTCGGTGAGGACGAGGTTCCGGTTCATCTCGTAGGTGTCGGTGCCCTCGGCCGCGGCCTGGATGAGGACGTCGCCGATCCAGACGGCGTGTGCGCCGTCGCCCTGGAGGGCGCCCTTGTACACCGCGTTGGACTTGCAGTGCGGGGTGTTGTGGTCGACCAGGAGGCGGTGCTCCTGGTGCTGGCCCTTGTCGGTGAAGTACAGACCGAAGAGCTCCGCCTCGCCGCCGGTGGCCGCGTAGGCGACCCGGGGGTGCAGGCGCACGACGTCGCCGCCGAAGGTGACGACGATCGACTTGAAGGAGGCGTCCCGGCCGACCAGTGCGTTGTGCTGGCCGACGTGGACGGCCGTGTCGTCCCAGTCCTGGACGGAGACGACGGTCAGCTTGGCGCCGTCGCCGAGCACATAGTCGACGTTGGCGGCGAGCACCGCGTCCCCGGTGTGGTCGATGACGACGACGGCCTCGGCGAAGGCGCCCAGCTCGATGAGCTGGTGGCCGAAGGCGGTACCGCCCTCGCCGTGCACGGCGATCCGGATCGGCTCGGTGAGCACGGCTTCCTTGGCGACCGTGACGACCGAGGCCTGCTCGAAGGAGCTGTACGCCTGGGCGGCGACCCGGTCCACCGGGGTGCCGGCCTTGCCGAGCCGGGAGTCGTCCCGGCCGACGGTCTCGACGGTGACACCCTCGGGGGCCTCGATGGCGACCTTCACGCCACTGCCGGTGGCGACGGCGGTGCCGTCGTGCAGTCCGCGCAGGCGCTCCAGCGGCGTGAAGCGCCACTCCTCCTCGCGGCCGTGCGGGACGGGGAAGTCCGCGACGTCGAAGGACGGGGGTGCGCTCATGCGGGTGGCGACGGTCGACTCGGCGGCGACCGCGATGGAGCCGGCGGTGGTGGAGCCCACCGGAGTGTTCTGAGCCTCAGCCATGGCTGTCGTAGTGCTCGCTTTCTCAGTCAAGAAGGGGGGTGGTTCGGTGGGGCGGGGGACGGCCGCGGACGGCCGTCCCGGTGGTCCTCGGGTGCGGACCTAGCCGACCGAACCCTCCATCTGCAGCTCGATCAGCCGGTTGAGCTCCAGGGCGTACTCCATGGGCAGCTCCTTGGCGATCGGCTCGACGAAGCCGCGCACGATCATCGCCATGGCCTCGAACTCGGTGAGTCCGCGGCTCATGAGGTAGAAGAGCTGGTCCTCGGAGACCTTGGAGACGGTCGCCTCGTGGCCCATCGACACGTCGTCCTCGCGGACGTCGACGTAGGGGTAGGTGTCCGAGCGGGAGATCGTGTCGACGAGCAGAGCGTCGCAGAGGACGTTGGACTTCGCGCCCGGCGCGCCCTCGCCGATCTCGATCAGTCCGCGGTAGGACGTACGGCCACCGCCTCGCGCCACCGACTTGGAGACGATGTTCGAGGAGGTGTTCGGGGCCATGTGGACCATCTTGGCGCCGGCGTCCTGGTGCTGGCCCTCGCCCGCGAAGGCGATGGACAGGGTCTCGCCCTTGGCGTGCTCGCCCATCAGGTAGACGGCCGGGTACTTCATGGTGACCTTGGAGCCGATGTTGCCGTCGACCCACTCCATGGTCGCGCCCTCGTAGGCCACGGCCCGCTTGGTGACCAGGTTGTAGACGTTGTTCGACCAGTTCTGGATGGTCGTGTAGCGGCAGCGGCCGCCCTTCTTCACGATGATCTCGACCACGGCGCTGTGCAGCGAGTCCGAGGAGTAGATCGGGGCGGTGCAGCCCTCGACGTAGTGGACGTAGGCGTCCTCGTCGACGATGATCAGCGTCCGCTCGAACTGGCCCATGTTCTCCGTGTTGATACGGAAGTAGGCCTGGAGCGGGATGTCCACGTGGACGCCCTTGGGCACGTAGATGAACGAGCCGCCGGACCACACGGCCGTGTTCAGCGAGGCGAACTTGTTGTCGCCGACCGGGATGACGGTGCCGAAGTACTCCTTGAAGAGCTCCGGGTGCTCCTTCAGCGCGGTGTCGGTGTCCAGGAAGATGACGCCCTGCTCCTCCAGGTCCTCGCGGATCTGGTGGTAGACGACCTCGGACTCGTACTGCGCGGCGACACCGGCGACGAGGCGCTGCTTCTCCGCCTCGGGGATGCCGAGCTTGTCGTACGTGTTCTTGATGTCCTCGGGCAGGTCCTCCCAGGAGGCGGCCTGCTTCTCCGTGGAGCGCACGAAGTACTTGATGTTGTCGAAGTCGATGCCCGACAGGTCCGAGCCCCAGCTGGGCATGGGCTTCTTGCCGAAGAGCTTGAGGCCCTTGAGCCGCAGCTTCAGCATCCACTCGGGCTCGTTCTTCTTCTCCGAGATGTCGCGGACGACAGCCTCGGAGAGACCGCGCTTCGCCGCCGCGCCTGCCGCGTCGGAGTCGGCCCAGCCGAATTCGTACGTACCCAGACCCTCGAGCTCAGGGTGGGCAGTCTCCGTGGGGAGCGTCATGCGGGGTTCCTCCCGGCTGTGCTTGCAGATGCTGAATGGGTGGTCTGTGGGGGTGCTGCGTGGCCACTGCGTGGCACGTAGGTCGTGCACACGCCGTCGCCGTGGGCGAGGGTGGCCAGCCGCTGCACATGGGTCCCGAGGAGGCTGGAGAAGAATTCCGTCTCCGCCTCGCACAGCTGTGGGAACTGCTCGGCGACATGCGCCACCGGGCAGTGGTGCTGACACAGCTGTTCGCCCTGCTGCGGGCCCGGCGCGCTTCGCGCCGTAGCAGCGTACCCGTCGGCGGTCAGGGCCTTGGCCAGGGCCTCGGTGCGTCCCTCGGGCCCCGCGGCCTCGACCGCCGCGCGGTACGCCTCGCCCATCGCGGCCATCCGGGCGCGGGCGAAGGCGATGACCGCCTCGTCCCCGCCGGATTCGGCGATGAAGCGCAGGGCGTCGGCGGCCAGCTTGTCGTAGGACTGGTCGAAGGCGTCCCGGCCGCAGTCGGTCAGGGCGAACACCTTGGCGGGCCTGCCGCGGGTCCGCGCCCCGTACACCCGCTGTTCACGGGCTTCGACGACATCGTCGGAGACGAGGGCGTCCAGGTGGCGGCGGACGGCGGCCTGGGTGAGACCGAGACGCTTGGCAAGGTCCGCGACGGTGGAGGGACCGTGGTCCAGGATGGAGCGCGCGACCCGGTTGCGCGTCGAGCGCTCACCGGTCGCGAGTTCCTCCTGAGGAGCCCGTCCGTCGTATTTCACAACACCATTGTTGCGTAATTCATTCGACCCTGACAACCACGGTCCGAAACGATCTACGGTGTGGTTCGTCACTTAGGGTTACCTAATCTGGCCCCGCGGGAAGGCCCCCGCCGACCGCTGCCTAGACTGGTGCGCCATGGAGAACGAGCCCGTCGTACAGGTCACCGGCCTGGTGAAGAGGTACGGCGCGAAGACCGCGGTGAACGGCCTCGATCTGGTCGTCGCGGCGGGCGCGGTGACCGCCGTCCTCGGCCCGAACGGCGCCGGGAAGACCACCACCATCGAGACCTGCGAGGGCTACCGCCGCCCCGACACGGGCACCGTGCGGGTTCTCGGACTCGACCCGGTCGCCGACGCGGAGCGGCTGCGTCCGCGGGTCGGCGTGATGCTCCAGTCCGGCGGCGTGTACTCCGGTGCCCGCGCCGAAGAGATGCTCCGGCACATGGCCGGGCTGCACGCCCACCCTCTCGACGTGGACGCCCTGATCGAGCGCCTCGGCCTCGGCGACTGCGGCCGCACGACCTACCGGCGGCTCTCCGGCGGCCAGCAGCAGCGGCTCTCCCTGGCCCTGGCGGTCGTCGGCCGGCCCGAGCTGGTCTTCCTGGACGAGCCGACCGCCGGCCTCGACCCGCAGGCCCGCCGGTCCACCTGGGACCTGGTCCGCGAGCTGCGCGCCGACGGCGTGTCCGTGGTGCTGACCACCCACTTCATGGACGAGGCCGAAACGCTCGCCGACGACGTCGCGATCATCGACGCGGGCCGGGTCATCGCCCAGGGCAGCCCGGAGGAGCTCTGCCGGGGCGGCGCGGAGAACACCCTGCGCTTCACCGGACGCCCGGGGCTCGACCTCGGCTCCCTCCTCAAGGCGCTGCCCGACGGCTGCGGGGCCGCCGAGCCGCTGCCGGGGACGTACCGGATCACCGGGAGCGTCGACCCGCAGCTGCTGGCCACCGTGACGTCCTGGTGCGCCCAGCACGGTGTGATGCCCGACGGCATCTCGGTCGAGCGGCACACCCTGGAGGACGTCTTCCTCGAACTGACCGGCAAGGAGCTGCGCGCATGAGCGCCGGTACGTACACCCCGCGCCCCGGCGCCGCCCCGCTCCCCCGGATGATCGCCGCGCAGACCGCGCTGGAGACCCGGATGCTGCTGCGCAACGGCGAGCAGCTGCTGCTGACGGTGATCATCCCGACGCTGCTGCTGGTTCTGTTCAGCGCGGTGGACATCGTGGACACCGGCGCGGGCGAGTCGGTCGACTTCCTCGCCCCGGGCATCCTGGCGCTCGCCGTGATGTCCACCGCCTTCACCGGCCAGGCCATCGCCACCGGCTTCGAACGCCGCTACGGGGTCCTCAAGCGGCTCGGGGCCTCCCCGCTGCCCCGCTGGGCTCTGATGACCGCGAAGACGCTGTCGGTGCTGGTCACCGAGGTGCTCCAGATCGTGCTGCTGACGGCGATCGCCTTCGCGCTCGGCTGGTCGCCCGAGGGCAACCCGCTCTCGGTGCTGCTGCTCCTCGTCCTCGGCACCGCCGCGTTCTCCGGGCTCGGGCTGCTGATGGCGGGGACGCTGAAGGCGGAGGCGACGCTCGCCGCCGCCAATCTGGTCTTCCTGCTGCTGCTGGTCGGCGGCGGGGTCATCGTGCCGCTGGACAAGTTCCCGGACGCGGTGCAGTCGGTGCTGGGGCTGCTGCCCGTGTCGGCGCTCTCGGAGGGGCTGCGGGACGTCCTCCAGCACGGCGCGTCGATGCCGTGGGCCCAGGCCGGGATCCTCGCGGTGTGGGCGGTGCTGGGACTCGGCGCGGCGGCGAAGTTCTTCCGCTGGGAGTAGGACTCGCGACGGGCGGTTTTCCGGGCAGGCAGCCACATACCCACCCCCTCGTGAAAACGCGCACAAGCCCCGTCCTACGATGGTCCGCGTGGAAACCCCCATCTCCCTCATCGCCAAGCGCTGGACGCCGTCCACCAAGGTGGTGAAGCGCGCCGCGCTCTCCGCCATCCTGATGAGCGTCTTCATCATCATCACCGGCGGGGCCGTCCGGCTCACCGGTTCGGGGCTCGGCTGCGACACCTGGCCCAAGTGCACCGACGACAGCTTGTTCGCTACGCCCGAGCAGGGGCTGCACGGTGCGATCGA
The DNA here is from genome assembly GCA_014649555.1 of Streptomyces globisporus. GTDB lineage: Bacteria > Actinomycetota > Actinomycetes > Streptomycetales > Streptomycetaceae > Streptomyces > Streptomyces globisporus. Next base: position 92,287 of record BMTG01000004.1, read on the forward strand.
GTTCGGCAACCGGATGCTGGCCTACGTGCTGTCGGCCGCGGTCGGCTGGGCGATCATCGCCGTCAGTTCGATGAAGCCGCGCCGCTGCAAGCTGACCCGGCTGGCCTGGGTGCAGTTCTGGCTCGTGCTGGGCAACGCCATCGTCGGCGGGCTCACGGTCTGGGCGGGGCTCAACCCGTGGTCGGTGGCCGGGCACTTCCTGCTGGCCAACGTGCTCCTGGCGATCGCCGTGATCACCTGGGTGCGGATCGACGAGGGCGACGGCCCGCCGCGGCCCCGGGTCCCGCTGCCGGTGCGCCGGCTGTCCTGGGCGATCCTCGCGTTCACGGTCGTCCTGATCGTGCTGGGCACCTCGGTGACCGGTTCCGGCAAGCACGCCGGCGACAGCAGCGACGTACCGCGCATGCCGTGGGACTGGTCGGCCGCCGCCCACATCCACGCCATCGCCGCCTGGGTGGTCTGCGCCCTGGCCATCGCGATGTGGCTGGCCCTGCGGGTGGTCGACGCGCCCGCCGACACCCGGGCCCGCGCCCGCGACCTGCTGCTCGTCCTGCTCGCCCAGGGAGCGATCGGGTACGTGCAGTACTTCAGCGACGTCCCCGAGATCCTGGTCGGCATCCACATGTTCGGCTCGGCCATCCTGTTGATCGCCGTCGTCCGGCTCCTCCTGAGCATGCGCGAGCGCGGCGACGACACGACCGCCCCGCTGCCCGGCCCCTCCGCCGAGCGGCCGGAGACGGCACCGGCGACAACCGTCTGAAACAGACACACGTACGGCGCATGAGGGGCGGCGGGCCGGGGGCCCGCCGCCCCTCATGCGTGCCCGGCCTCTCACCGTTCTCGCAGCCCGTACACCCGGCGTGCGTTGCCCGACCCGATCATCGTGGCGACCCTGGCCGCGTCCTGCCGGGTCCACGCGCCGTCCTCGACCCAGGCGCCCAGCACCCGTCCCAGCGCCTCGCGGAACTGACGGGCGCCCACCAGGTGCAGTTCCGGCAGGGCCTGTGCCCCGCTGGAGAAGAGCAGCTTGCCGAACGGTGCCAGCTCCATGATCTCCGCGAGCACGGCCGCCGCCCGCGCCCCCGTCCGCGCCGGTACGGCCCCGAGGTCCGCGTAGACGTGGGGATGCCGGCCTGCCAGCGCGGCGGTCTGCCGGTGGTGCGGGTAGCCGTGCAGGAGGACGAGGTCGCAGCCGTGCCCCTCGGTGGCGGCGGCGAAGTCGGCGAGGCGGGCCGGGTCCGCGGTGCCCAGGCGCAGTTGCAGCGGCAGCCCGCAGGCCACCGCGGACCAGCGCAGATGGTCCAGCAGCTCCGGTTCGACGGGCGCCCCGCCGCCCTCCCGGCCCGCCGCGCCCCGGCGGACGGCCCGGCGGACCTCCTCCCGCCGGGCCAGCCAGCGCCCGGCCGCCGCCCGCACCCGGACCGGTCCCGGCGGCTCGGGGGCGGCGTACGGCGCGGCGCCGACGGAGGTGAACGCGGCGGCCGACAAGGCTGCGGTGTGCACGGCCTCGCCGAGGTTGACGAGGAAGGTGTCGACGGTGCCCGAGGTGTCGGCCACCTGCTCGGCGAGGACCTCCAGCCGGACGATCTCCCGGGCGTCGGACCCGGCCGCCGAGGCCAGCTCGGCCGGTCCCGTGAGGTCGCCGGGGAGGCCGGTGTCGACGAGGTGGGCGGAGACCCCGGCGGCGCGCAGCAGGCGGCGGGATGTCTCGGCGACGCCCAGTTCGCGCCGCCTGGCCAGATAGCGGGCGGGCGGGCAGTGCGCTTCGAGGCCGAGCAGGGGCGGGCACCAGCGGCGTACGGCGAAGCCGGTCTGGGTGTCGAAGAAGGTGGTGCCGGGGGCGGCCGGGGCGCGGGCGGTACCGAGCCGGGCCTCGAAGGTGCCGAGGCCCAGCTCGGTGCGGAGCACTCCGTGGCAGTTCTGGTCGACCAGATCGGCCACGGGCACGGGGTCGGTCATCCGGGGCTCCCTGGGACGGCGTGTCTACGCACGGCCTAACGGGTGAGCCCCCGGACGGGACACCGTCCGGGCGGAAGCCTCAGCGGTCGTTGGACGGGCCGCCGACCTGGATCCCGGCCATCCGGGTCCACTCGTAGGGGCCGGTACGGACCTTGAGCGCGAACTCGCCGTCGAACTCGTCGTGCATCGTGATGCCGGACTTCGCGGCCGCGCTCTCGGCCACCGCGTAGGTCGGGGCCACGAGGTCGCCCCAGGCGCCGTCCTGGCCGACCAGGACGATACGGGCGCCCGCCTGGCCGATGTAGGCGAGCTGCCCCTCCGCGCCGCCGTGCTCCTTGGCGAAGGCGCCGATCTCGCGGGCGAGCTTCGCCGCCCTGCGCCCGTCGCGCGCCGCCTTCCTGGCGTCCGTCCGTGAGGTCTGCTCGGTGTCCGCTGCGTCTGCTGCCGTCTCTGCCATGAACAGGATGCTACCGACGGGTAGATGAACTGGCGACGGGCGGGTCGCGTGGCTTGTGCCACGCGACCCGCCCGTACGCCGGAAGCGGGGGTGTCAGCGGAGGAAGGGGTCCACCGCGACGGCGAGGAAGAGGAGCGAGACGTAGGTGATGGACCAGTGGAAGAGCCGCATCTCCTTGAGCTTGGCCCCGGTCACCCCGGCCTTGGCGCGGTTCTGCAGGCCGTGGGCCTCCCAGAGCCAGGCGCCGCCGGAGAGCAGCGCCACCGCGGTGTAGAACCAGCCCGTGTAGCCGAGCGGGGTGAGCAGCAGTGAGACCGCGACCATCACCCAGCTGTAGAGGACGATCTGCTTGGCGACCACCCGGTTGCTGGCGACGACCGGGAGCATCGGGACGCCGACCCGGGCGTAGTCGTCCTTGACCTTCATCGAGAGCGGCCAGTAATGCGGCGGCGTCCAGAAGAAGATGACGGCGAAGAGGATGACGGCGGCCCAGGAGACCGTGTTCGTCACGGCCGACCAGCCGATGAGGACGGGCATGCAGCCCGCGATTCCGCCCCAGACGATGTTCTGGGAGGTGCGGCGCTTCAGCAGCATCGTGTAGACGACGACGTAGAAGAGCAGCGCGCCGAGCGCGAGGGCGGCCGAGAGCCAGTTGACCAGCAGCCCGAACCAGAGCGTGGAGAACACCGCGAGGCCGATGCCGAAGGCCAGGCATTCGCGGGGGCTGACCATGCCCGTGACCAGGGGGCGCTGGGACGTACGGTCCATCAGCGCGTCGATGTCCCGGTCGATGTACATGTTGAGCGCGTTGGCGCCGCCCGCGGAGAGGTATCCCCCGATGGTGGTCGTGAGAACGAGCCACAGATCGGGTACACCCTGGGCAGCGAGGAACATCACCGGAACGGTGGTGATGAGCAGCAGCTCGATGATCCGTGGCTTGGTAAGCGCCACGAATGCCTTGACGCGGGCCCCGAACGGGCGATGGCCCCCTGGGCTGGGAGTCAAGGCGACCCCTGCGGGTCGGGACTCGACGGCCGTCACGCACACCCCTGACAGAGAAATCCCAGCAAGCTCCGGGCCTGGAGGCCCTTGTGAAGACTTGCGCGAACTCGACCACTCTAGACGTTGGGGATACACCGCCCTTCGCGGGGGTGGGGTCGTGTTGAGGGTGACTGTTCGCCGGATGTGCATTCCGCCGGGAGGCGAACTCCACGGGTCGCCCACACCCTGGAAAGTGCACGGAAAGTGCGCCCGGCAACGGGGGTAGGCTCGACAGCGCCCGGTGCGGTAACGGTCACCGGTTTACGAACAGTGGAGAGGAGCCCTGACTCAGGGTGAGCATCAAGCCGACCACCACAGACCTCCAGTGGACCGATGTGGACCAGCGGGCCGTGGACACTGCCCGCGTCCTCGCTGCGGACGCCGTACAGAAAGTCGGGAACGGCCACCCGGGCACGGCGATGAGCCTGGCTCCTGCCGCGTACACCCTGTTCCAGAAGGTGATGCGGCACGACCCCGCGGACGCCGAGTGGACCGGTCGCGACCGGTTCGTCCTCTCCGCCGGCCACTCCAGCCTGACGCTCTACATCCAGCTCTACCTGGCCGGCTACGGGCTGGAGCTGGACGACCTGAAGGCCTTCCGCACCTGGGGCTCCAAGACCCCGGGCCACCCGGAGTACGGCCACACCACCGGTGTCGAGACGACGACCGGGCCGCTGGGCCAGGGTGTCGCCAACGCGGTGGGCATGGCGATGGCCGCCCGCTACGAGCGCGGCCTGTTCGACCCCGAGGCGGCCCCCGGCACCTCCCCGTTCGACCACATGGTGTGGGCCATCGCCGGTGACGGCTGCCTCCAGGAGGGCATCTCGGCCGAGGCGTCCTCGCTGGCCGGGCACCAGAAGCTGGGCAACCTGGTCCTGCTCTGGGACGACAACCACATCTCCATCGAGGGCGACACGGAGACCGCGGTCTCCGAGGACACCATCAAGCGGTACGAGGCGTACGGCTGGCACGTCCAGCGTGTCGACCAGCTGCCGAGCGGCGACCTGGACCCGGCGGGTCTGTACGCGGCGCTGCAGGCGGCCAAGGCCGAGACCGAGCGCCCCTCGTTCATCGCGGCCCGCTCGATCATCGCCTGGCCCGCCCCGAACGCGCAGAACACCGAGGCCGCGCACGGCTCGGCACTCGGCGACGACGAGGTCGCGGCGACCAAGCGGGTCCTCGGCTTCGACCCGGAGCAGACCTTCGAGGTCTCCGACGAGGTCATCGGCCACACCCGCGAGGCCCTGGACCGCGGCCGTGAGGCCCGCGCCGAGTGGGACAAGTCGTTCGCCGCGTGGCGCACGGCCAACCCGGAGCGCGCCGCCTCCTTCGACCGGATCGCCGCGGGCGAGCTGCCCGAGGGCTGGGAGGAGAAGCTCCCCGTCTTCGAGCCCGGCAAGGGTCTGGCCACCCGTGCCGCCTCCGGCAAGGTGCTCCAGGCGCTCGGTGAGATCGTGCCCGAGCTGTGGGGCGGCTCCGCCGACCTCGCGGGCTCGAACAACACGACGATCGACAAGACGTCGTCGTTCCTCCCGGCGGGCAACCCGCTGCCGGAGGCCGACCCGTACGGCCGGACGATCCACTTCGGCATCCGCGAGCACGCGATGGCCGCCGCGATGAACGGCATCGCGCTGCACGGCAACACCCGCATCTACGGCGGCACCTTCCTGGTGTTCTCCGACTACATGCGCAACGCGGTGCGGCTCTCCGCGCTGATGCACCTGCCGGTGACGTACGTGTGGACGCACGACTCGATCGGCCTCGGCGAGGACGGCCCGACCCACCAGCCGGTCGAGCACCTGGCCTCGCTGCGCGCCATCCCGGGCCTGAACGTCGTGCGCCCGGCCGACGCCAACGAGACCGCCATCGCCTGGCGCGAGATCCTGCGCCGCTACACCAAGGTGTTCGGCAAGGGCACCCCGCACGGTCTGGCGCTGACCCGCCAGGGCGTGCCGACGTACGAGGCGAACGAGGACGCGGCCAAGGGCGGTTACGTCCTGTTCGAGGCCGAGGGTGGCGAGCCGCAGGTGCTGCTCATCGCGACCGGTTCCGAGGTCCACGTCGCCGTCGAGGCGCGCGAGCAGCTCCAGGCGGCCGGTGTGCCGACCCGGGTGGTCTCGATGCCGTCGGTCGAGTGGTTCGAGGAGCAGGACCAGGGCTACAAGGACAGCGTGCTGCCGCCGTCGGTGAAGGCGCGCGTCGCCGTCGAGGCGGGCATCGGCCTGACCTGGTACCGGTACGTGGGCGACGCGGGCCGGATCGTCTCGCTGGAGCACTTCGGGGCCTCCGCCGACGCGAAGGTGCTGTTCCGCGAGTTCGGCTTCACGCCGGAGCACGTGGCCGCCGCCGCGCGGGAATCTCTCGAAGCCGCAGCACGCTGACGCCGGTAGATACGACTAGTAGGAGATGCAACTCATGACAGACGCACTCAAGCGCCTCTCCGACGAGGGCGTGGCGATCTGGCTCGACGACCTGTCGCGCAAGCGGATCACGTCCGGCAACCTGGCCGAGCTGATCGACCAGAGCCATGTCGTCGGCGTCACCACCAACCCGTCGATCTTCCAGAAGGCGATCTCGCAGGGCGACGGCTACGAGCAGCAGCTCACCGATCTCGCCGCCCGCAAGGTCACCGTCGAGGAAGCGGTCCGCATGATCACTACGGCGGACGTCCGCGACGCCGCCGACATCCTGCGCCCGGTCTTCGACGCCACCGACGGCCAGGACGGCCGGGTCTCCATCGAGGTGGACCCGCGTCTGGCCCACAACACCCTGGCCACCACCGCCGAGGCCAAGCAGCTGGCCTGGCTGGTCGACCGGCCGAACACGCTCATCAAGATCCCGGCCACCAAGGCGGGCCTCCCGGCGATCACCGAGACGATCGGCCGGGGCATCAGCGTCAACGTGACGCTGATCTTCTCGCTGGAGCGCTACCGCGCGGTCATGGACGCCTACCTGGCGGGCCTGGAGAAGGCGAAGGCCGCGGGCCTGGACCTCTCCAAGATCCACTCGGTGGCGTCGTTCTTCGTGTCCCGCGTGGACACCGAGATCGACAAGCGTCTGGACGCGATCGGCTCCGACGAGGCGAAGGCCGCCAAGGGCAAGTCCGCCCTGGCCAACGCACGGCTGGCCTACGAGGCGTACGAGGAGGTCTTCTCCTCCGACCGCTGGGCGGCCCTGGACAACGCGCAGGCCAACAAGCAGCGTCCGCTGTGGGCCTCGACCGGCGTCAAGGACCCGTCGCTCAAGGACACGCTGTACGTCGACGACCTGGTGGCGCCGAACACGGTGAACACCATGCCGGAGGCGACGCTGGAAGCGGTGGCCGACCACGGCGAGATCACCGGCAACACCGTCGCCGGCGGCTACGACCAGGCGCGCGCGGACCTGGACGCCATCAAGAAGCTCGGCATCTCCTACGACGAGGTCGTACAGGTGCTGGAGGACGAGGGCGTCGAGAAGTTCGAGGCGTCCTGGAACGACCTGCTCAAGTCGACCGAGGCGGAGCTTTCGCGCCTCGCCCCCTCGGAGGGCTGACCACTTTGTCTGCTGTTCCCGGAGCCAACCCGCTCCGTGACGCACAGGACCGACGGCTCCCGCGTATCGCGGGGCCGTCGGGCCTGGTCATCTTTGGCGTCACGGGCGATTTGTCCCGTAAAAAGCTGATGCCTGCCGTCTACGACCTGGCCAATCGCGGCCTGCTGCCGCCGGGCTTCTCGCTCATCGGCTTCGCGCGCCGCGACTGGGAGGACGAGGACTTCGCCCAGGTAGTCCACGACGCCGTCAAGGAGCACGCCCGTACGCCGTTCCGCGAGGAGGTCTGGCAGCAGCTCATCCAGGGCATGCGCTTCGTCCAGGGCAACTTCGACGACGACGAGGCGTTCGAGACGCTGAAGGCGACCATCGAGGAGCTCGACAAGGCACAGGGGACGGGCGGCAACTTCGCCTTCTACCTGTCCGTGCCGCCGAAGTTCTTCCCCAAGGTCGTCCAGCAGCTGAAGAAGCACGGCCTGGCCGACCAGAAGGAGGGCTCCTGGCGGCGTGCCGTCATCGAGAAGCCGTTCGGTCACGACCTGGCCAGCGCGCAGGAGCTCAACCAGCTCGTGCACGACGTCTTCCCGCCCAACGAGGTCTTCCGGATCGACCACTACCTGGGGAAGGAGACGGTCCAGAACATCCTGGCGCTGCGGTTCGCCAACACGATGTGGGAGCCGATCTGGAACCGGTCCTACGTCGACCACGTGCAGATCACGATGGCCGAGGACATCGGCATCGGCGGCCGGGCCGGCTACTACGACGGCATCGGCGCCGCCCGTGACGTCATCCAGAACCACCTGCTCCAGCTGCTGGCGCTGACCGCGATGGAGGAGCCCGGCTCCTTCCACCCGAAGGCCCTGGTCGCCGAGAAGCTCAAGGTGCTCACCGCCGTCGAGCTGCCCGAGGACCTCGGTCTGCACACCGTGCGCGCCCAGTACGAGCACGCCTGGCAGGGCGGCCAGGAGGTCCTCGGCTACTGCGAGGAGGACGGCATCGACCCCAAGTCGACGACCGACACCTACGCGGCCATCAAGCTGACGATCAACAACCGGCGCTGGGCGGGCGTGCCGTTCTACCTCCGGACCGGAAAGCGGCTCGGCCGCCGGGTCACGGAGATCGCGGTCGTCTTCAAGCGCGCCCCCTACCTCCCCTTCGAGTCGGGTGCGACCGAGGAGCTGGGCGGCAACGCCCTGGTCATCCGGGTCCAGCCGGACGAGGGCGTCACCGTGCGCTTCGGCTCGAAGGTGCCCGGCACCTCGATGGAGGTCCGGGACGTCACGATGGACTTCGCGTACGGCGAGTCGTTCACGGAGTCCAGCCCGGAGGCGTACGAGCGGCTCCTCCTGGACGTCCTGCTCGGCGACGCCAACCTCTTCCCCCGCCACCAGGAGGTCGAACTCTCCTGGACCATCCTCGACCCGATCGAGGAGTACTGGGACAAGCACGGCAAGCCCGCGAAGTACGCGGCCGGCACCTGGGGTCCGGCCGAGGCCGACGAGATGCTCGCACGTGACGGACGGAGCTGGAGGCGGCCATGAAGATCGATCTCACGGAAACCACGTCCAGCAAGATCAACCAGGCGCTGGTCTCGGCCCGCCGGGCGATCGGCACCCCCGCCATCGGCATGGTGCTCACGCTGGTCATCGTCACCGACGAGGAGAACGCGTACGACGCGCTCAAGTCGGCCGGTGACGCCTCGCGCGAGCACCCCTCGCGGCTCATCGCGGTGATCAAGCGGCACAGCCGCTCGCCGCGCGCGCGCCGGGACGCCCGGCTCGACGCCGAGGTCCGGGTCGGTTCCGACGCGGGCACCGGCGAGACGGTCGTCCTGCGCCTCCACGGCGAACTGGCCAACCACGCCCAGTCGGTGGTCCTGCCGCTGCTGCTGCCGGACGCCCCGGTCGTGGTGTGGTGGCCCGAGGACGCCCCCGCCGACCCGGCGAAGGACCCGCTCGGTGCGCTGGCCCAGCGCCGGATCACCGACACCTACTCGGCGGAGCTGCCGCTCGACGAGCTGGCGGTACGGGCCGCGACGTACAGCCCCGGCGACACGGACCTGGCCTGGACCCGGATCACCCCGTGGCGCTCGATGCTGGCCGCCGCGCTGGACCAGCAGCCGGCCGAGGTCATCGGCGCGACCGTCGAGGGCGAGAGCGACAACCCGAGCTGCGAGCTGCTGGCCATGTGGCTCGCGGACCGGCTCGGCGTCCCGGTGGAGCGCACGCTCTCCGAGGGGCCCGGTCTCACCGCGGTCCGGATGGAGACGAAGAACGGCGTCATCGTCCTGGACCGCGCCGACGGCGGGCTGGCCACGCTCTCCATGCAGAACCAGCCGGACCGCGCGGTGGCGCTCAAGCGCCGTGACACCGCCGAGCTGCTGGCGGAGGAGCTGCGCCGGCTCGACCCGGACAACACCTACGCCTCGTCGGTGAAGTTCGGCGTCGACAAGCTGCACGCGGGTGGCGAGGTCACGGCCAAGCCGGTCGACAGCGCCGCGGACAAGGCGGACAAGGCCGCCGAGGCCAAGGCTCCCGCCGCGAAGAAGGCCCCGGCCAAGAAGGCGGCGTCGAAGTGACGCCTCCCCAACTGGTCGTCCACCGCGACAAGGAGCTGATGGCCCAGGCCGCGGCGGCCCGGCTGATCACGAAGATCGTGGACGCCCAGGCTTCCCGGGGCCACGCCTCGGTGGTGCTGACCGGCGGGCGCAACGGCAACGGCCTGCTGGCCGCGCTCGCCGCCGCGCCCGCCCGGGACGCGGTCGACTGGTCGCGCCTGGACCTGTGGTGGGGCGACGAGCGGTTCCTGCCCGAGGGCGACCCGGAGCGCAATGTCACCCAGGCCCGCGAGGCGCTGCTCGACGCGGTACCGCTGGACCCGGCCCGGGTCCACGCGATGCCCGCGTCCGACGGCCCGTACGGCGACGACGCGGACGCCGCCGCGGCCGGTTACGCCGACGAACTGGCCGCCGCCGCGGATCCCGAGGACCACGGCCCGGTGCCCACGTTCGACGTGCTGATGCTGGGCGTCGGCCCGGACACGCACGTGGCCTCGCTCTTCCCGGAGCTGCCCGCGGTACGGGAGACCGAGCGCACCGTCGTCGGTGTGCACGGGGCACCCAAGCCGCCGCCGGTCCGCGTCTCGCTCACGCTGCCGGCGATCCGCGCGGCGCGCGAGGTGTGGCTGCTCGCGGCGGGCGAGGACAAGGCGGAAGCCGCGGCCATCGCGCTGTCCGGAGCCGGGGAGATCCAGGCCCCGGCGGCGGGCGCGTACGGCCGCAGCCGCACGCTGTGGCTGCTGGACGCGGCGGCGGCCTCGCAACTGCCGCGCGCGCTCTACCCTCCGGCCTCCGCCTGAGCGTTCACTCCCTGAAGGCCCGGCCCGCTCTTCCCGAGCGGTCCGGGCCTTCGGCGTGACCGGCGCGCCGGTCGAAGAGCGGCGCGGAACATCACCCCGGGGACAGCTCGGTCTCCACACCGCACTCCTCGAACAGGGCGAGAACTCTTTCGGTGAAATCGCTGCCCAGTGCCTCGCGGGCGACGGAAAAGTTCCACCACACCAGACGGAACGGAGCCACGTCGTCGCGCCGCATGGTCCGAAGGCAGTCGAAGACCGCGTCGAGGTTGGAACCGAAGTAGCCACCGGGTCCGTTGACGGCTTCTCCCAGGGCGCAGTAGAAGCCGTCCCTCGTGGTGATTCCGGTGCCGTCGATGACCGCCGTCCCGCCGGTCTCGTAGCGGGTCGCCTCCCGCCCGGACTCGAACCAGGCGGTCTGCACGACGTGCAGCCAGCTCTCGTGCCAGTCGGACGGGCAGCGAGCCCACTCTCCGCGCTCCACGGGTCGCCCCGTGGCCCACTTCCGCCAGATCTCTCCGGCCCGGGGGTACTCGCAGGTATACCCGAAGGAGTAGTCGAGGTCGGGGCGGTCGGCGCCGGACGCCCCCGGCTCGTGCCGGAAAGCGGCGGACGCCCTCCCGATGAAGTACGTCCCGATCGTTCGCCCCTGCCGGTCGACGACCTGCAGCTCGGCGCGCTCGGTCTTCCGCCGGGCGGGGTCGACCTGGTGCGCTCGGACAAAGGTGACGGTGACGGTCTCCGGCGGCTCCGGGTCCTCCTCCGTGAAGTAGTCGAGAAGATCCTCTGCAGCCAGCAGAACCTCTCCGGACTCCTGATCGACAAGTCGGTACAGGACGTCCTGCGCATCGCCGATGCCTTCACTTGCGGAGCTCATGCGTAACCGTTTCGTTTCCAGCCCCAGTCAGGGAAATGCGGGGCGGTGAAGCGCTGGATCTTCTTGTAGTGGATCGCTGTCCACCCAATCATCTGAACCCCGCCCGCCGCAGTCGCGTTGCGGGCCGTACGTGCGGATTCCGCCGCCTCGTCGGAGCACGCGGCCGCCTCGTTCCCACGGTCATGGCCCTCTGCGCCGCCTTCAGCGCGGTGTCGGCGGACGCCGTCGCCTCGTTCGCGGCGGCGGTGGCCGCCGCCGCGGCATCCACCGCCTTGCCCGCTTCGCCGGCCGTCTTGTCCGCCGCCTTCGCCACCGCTCCCCGGAATGGTTGTGCGGCCATCCGTAACACCTGTACAAAGGCACAGCCGCATGACGGAGCCCGGACTGCTTCTACCGAGCGGTCCGGGCCTTCGGCGTGAAAGGCTCGCCCCATGGTGCATATCGGAACCGTGGTGATGGGCGCGACCGACGTGAGCAGGGCCGCCGCGTTCTGGAAGGCGGCGCTCACGTACACCGAGCGCGAGCCGGGGACGGACGACTGGGTGGTGCTGGTCCCGGTCGAAGGGCCCGGCGTCGGCGTGGCGTTGGGGCGCTCCACCTCCCCCGTGCAGGAGGTCCCCCGGGTCCACCTCGACCTCTACTCCGACGAGCAGGAGGCCGAGGTGGAGCGGCTGATGGGGCTGGGAGCCGAGCGGGTCGCGTGGGAGCTCTATCCGCCGGACCCGGACTTCGTGGTGCTCGCCGACCCTGAGGGCAACCGCTTCTGCGTCATCGACACGACGCACGCCGGCTGACCGCCCCGCCCCCCCTCAGGCCTTCTTCGGGGACCGCTCCAGGAAGGGCTCCAGCAGTCCCGGTACGGCCTCGGCGGCGAAGGTCAGGCCCTCGGACGCGTCGGTGTCGTACGCCGTGTACGCGCCGCCCCCGGCTGCCGTGGTGGCCGTGACGCTCAGCAGCCCGGCCCGGCGCTGGAACACCGACTGCTTGACCGTCCAGCCGATCACCCCGGCCCGTTCCAGGGCGGCCGTGGAGCGGCGCACCGTACCGGAGCGGGTGACCAGATAGCGGCCGGAGAGCGCATGCCCGAGGCCCCGGTACGCGTCCAGGGCGAGCACCACCGCCACGGGGACGGCCACCACCGCGCAGCCGAGCGCGATCCACAGCAGCACGGGGGTGAGCAGCGCCCCGAGGAGGGTCAGGACCAGGACCGGGCCGAGGACCGCGGCGAGCGACCAGCGCAGCCGGCGGCCCCGGGCGGCGCGCGGGTGCGGGGTGAGCGCCGCGCCGGTCGGGGTGTACGCCTCGCGCAGGACGTCGGCGGCGACGGAGTCGGCGCGGGCCCGGGGCGCGACCGGGAGCAGGGTGTTGTGGTCGGCGTTCCTGGCCTCGTGGTCCTTGGCCAGGCCGGTGGTGATGGCGTCGAGGCGAGCCGCGCCGAGGAGCCGGACGCCCAGGGGCTCGACCAGGTCGACGCCGCGCAGCCGGGCCTCCTCGACGGAGATGGACCGGGAGGTGAACAGCCCGCGCCGGACCCGTAGTGTGCCGCCCGCCTCGCGCTCCAGGCGGTAGTTCCACCACATCTCGATCCAGAGGCCGAGCGCCCCGAGGACACCCGCGACCAGGGCGGCCAGGACCAGGGCGATGATCGTCCAGAGCAGCGGGGTGTCCCGGAACCGGTCGCCGACCCACTCGATGACCTGGCCCTGGGCCCCGACCCATTCGCTGACCTGCATCACGGCCCCGGCGGCGGCCCCGCCGAGCATGGGGGTGACGAAGGAGACCGGGGCATAACGGATCCAGCGGGGGTCCAGGACGGCCAGTTCGCCCTCGTGGTGGACGCCGCCGGCCGGTGCGGTGGCGGCCCGGTCCAGGAGGAGGCGGCGCAGCCGTTCGCCCTCGGCGCGGGTGACCGGGTCCAGTTCGAGGGTGGACTCGGAGCCCTGTTCGCCGGTGCCGATCCGGACGGTGACCAGGCCGAGGAGGCGGAGCATCGGGTTGGCCGTGAGGTCGACCGTACGGATGCGGTCGCGGGCCAGGGAGCGGCGTTTGACGAGGAGGAGGCCGGTGTGGAGGTCGACGTGCTCCTGGCCGATCCGGTAGCGGGTGCGGTGCCAGCGGACCCGGTCGGCGCCCGCCGCGACCCCGATGACCAGGACGGCTCCGGCGAGCACCTGGAGCACGGCGACGGGGAGGCTGAACCAGCGGGTCAGCCCGAGCGTGAGGGGGACGGCGGCGCCCGCGACGACCCCCGCCACGACGAGTGCGGTGACCAGGACTGTACGGGGGTCGAGGCGGCGCCAGTCGGCGGGCGGGGCGACGGTGCTCATGTGGCGTCGCCGGGGGTGTCGCGGGTGATCCGGGTGAGCCGCTCGGCCAGGTCGGCGGCGACCTCGTGGTCCAGGCCCTCGATCCGTACCGCACCCTTGGCGGAGGCGGTGGTGACCGTGACGGTGGCGAGCCGGAAGAGCTGTTCCAGCGGGCCCCGTACGGTGTCCACGGTCTGGATCCGGGACATCGGGGCGATCCGCCACTCCTGCCAGAAGAAGCCGGTGAGGACGTAGACCGCGTCCTCGGTGACCTCCCAGCGGTGCGTGCGGAACCACCACAGGGGGAAGAGCACGGCGGTCGCCGTGCCCGCCGCGGCGAGGACCGCGGCGGGCAGCAGCAGCCAGAAACGGGCCGGCTCGATCAGCGCGCCCAGCACCGCGAGCGGCACGACGGGCACGGCGGTCATCAGCAGCCACTGGGCCCGCCACCAGCCGACAGCGCGCTCGTTCAGCGTGTTGCGCGGCGGCCGCAGCCGGACCGTCTCCCCCTCCCCCGGTGGCATCGGCTCAGCGCCCGCGCAGGGTGCGGTAGGCGTCGACCAGGGCGGCGGTGGAGCTGTCGAGCTGCCCGGCGTCCGCTCCCCCGTCACCGGTCAGCAGCGGTTCGATCTTCTTGGCGAGGACCTTGCCGAGCTCGACGCCCCACTGGTCGAAGGAGTCGATGTTCCAGATGGCGCCCTGGACGAAGACCTTGTGCTCGTACAGCGCGACGAGCTGGCCGAGGACCGAGGGGGTCAGCTTGTCGGCGAGGATCGTCGTCGTGGGGTGGTTGCCCCGGAACGTCTTGTGCGGGACGAGCTCCTCGGGCACGCCTTCGGCGCGGACCTCCTCGGGCGTCTTGCCGAAGGCCAGGGCCTGCGTCTGGGCGAAGAAGTTGGCCATCAGCAGGTCGTGCTGGGCGATCAGGCCGGGCAGCAGGTCGTGGACCGGGGCGGCGAAGCCGATGAAGTCCGCCGGGATCAGCTTGGTGCCCTGGTGGATCAACTGGTAGTAGGCGTGCTGCCCGTTGGTGCCCGGGGTGCCCCAGACGACCGGGCCGGTCTGCCAGTCGACGCGGTCGCCTTCGCGGTCGACGGACTTGCCGTTGGACTCCATGTCGAGCTGCTGGAGATACGCGGTGAACTTGGACAGGTAGTGGCTGTAGGGCAGCACCGCGTGCGACTGGGCATCGAAGAAGTTGCCGTACCAGACGCCGAGGAGGCCCAGCAGGAGCGGGGCGTTCTCCTCGGCGGGGGCGGTGCGGAAGTGCTCGTCGACGAGGTGGAAGCCGTCCAGCATCTCGCGGAAGCGGTCCGGGCCGATGGCGACCATCAGCGAGAGGCCGATCGCCGAGTCGTAGCTGTAGCGGCCACCGACCCAGTCCCAGAACTCGAACATGTTGGCCGTGTCGATGCCGAACTCTTCGACCTTCTCGGCGTTGGTCGACAGCGCCACGAAGTGCTTCGCGACGGCGTCCTGACCGGCTTTCAGCTCGGTCAGCAGCCAGTCGCGGGCGGAGGTGGCGTTGGTGATGGTCTCGATCGTCGTGAACGTCTTGGAAGCGATGACGAACAGCGTCTCGGCCGGGTCGAGGTCGCGGACGGCCTCGTGGAGGTCGGCGCCGTCGACGTTGGAGACGAAGCGGAGGGTGAGGTCGCGGTCCGTGAAGGAGCGCAGCACCTCGTAGGCCATGGCGGGGCCGAGGTCGGAACCGCCGATGCCGATGTTGACGATGTTCTTGACCGGCTTGCCGGTGTGGCCGGTCCACTGCCCGGAGCGGACCTGGTCGGCGAAGGAGGCCATCTTGTCGAGGACGGCGTGCACCGCCGGTACGACATTCTCGCCGTCGACCTCGACGACCGCGTCGCGCGGGGCGCGGAGCGCGGTGTGCAGGACCGCCCGGTCCTCGGTGGTGTTGATCTTCTCGCCGCGGAACATCGCGTCCCGCAGCTCCGCGACCCCGGTGGCGGCGGCCAGCTCGCGCAGCAGGCGCAGCGTCTCGTCGGTGACCAGGTGCTTGGAGTAGTCGAGGTGGAGGTCGCCGACCCGCAGGGTGTAGGCGGTGCCCCGCTCCGGCTGCCGCGCGAACAGCTCGCGCAGCTGGGGTGCGCCGAGCTCCTCACGGTGCTTGGCGAGGGCCGTCCACTCGGGCGTCTGGTTGAGCTTGGTTCGGCTTGCTGCGTTCATCCGGGATATCAGCCCACTTCTCACTCGTCATCAGCATCCCCGCTGCCCCTCCAACCTAATTGATCGAGGAGGCCGACGGCGTGGAGGAGGGCGGTGGCGCGGGAACGCGATACGGCCGGACACCCGTGGGGTGTCCGGCCGGTGAATGACTGGGGTTTCCGTGGAGCTGTGCGGGGAGATGTCAGATCTCGCCGCGGAGTTTGGCCAGTGCCTCGGCGAGGATCGCCTCGCCGTCCTCGTCGCTGCGCCGCTCGCGTACGTACGCCAGATGCGTCTTGTACGGCTCGGTGCGGGGCGGGTCGGGGGGGCTGTCCTTGTCCTGGCCGGCCGGGAAGCCGCAGCGCGGGCAGTCCCAGGTGTCCGGCACCTGCGCGTCATGGGCGAAGCTCGGCTGCGTCTCGTGCCCGTTCGAGCACCAGAAGGAGATGCGGGCGCGCGGCGCGGACTCACCGCGCTCGGCCTCCCCCATCGGCCCCGCTCCGACCCGGCTTCCCCGGATCGCGTTGCCACTTGCCACGGTCGTAACTCCCTGCGTGATGGTGCTCGAAGGATGCCTCAGTCTACGTAAGGCCCAACGTGCGTCCAGTGGAAGGAGTTACACCGTTACCGGAATCGCGGAACGGGTCGTTCAGTCGAGCTTGATGAGCAGACCGAGGACGACGATGCACGCGAACCAGACCAGACCGACCACCACGGTGATCCGGTCGAGGTTACGCTCGGCGACCGAGGAGCCACCGACGGAGGACTGCATTCCGCCACCGAACATGTCGGAGAGGCCGCCGCCCTTGCCCTTGTGCATGAGCACCAGCAGCATCAGCAGCAGGCTGAAGACGATCAGGGCGATCTGGAACGCCAGAATCACGGCTGGTCCCTACTTTCCGGATTTCTCGAATACTGCCTACGTACAGCGGGGGCCGGAGGGTGACCACCCCCTCGGCCCCCGCAAGGGTACGACGGATCGGCGCTACCGCATACTCACTGGTCGCGGAAGCGGACGATCTTGACGAACTCGTCGGCGTCCAGTGCGGCGCCGCCGATGAGGGCACCGTCCACGTCGGGCTGCGCCATGATCGCGGCGACGTTGCCGGACTTGACGGAACCGCCGTACTGGATACGGACGGCGTCGGCCAGCTCCTGCGAGTACAGCTCGGCAAGACGGCGGCGGATCGCGCCGCAGACCTCCTGGGCGTCCTCGGGGGTGGCCACCTCGCCGGTCCCGATGGCCCAGACCGGCTCGTAGGCGATGACGATGGTCTCGGCCTGCTCGGCGGGGATGTCCTTCAGGGCGCCGTCGAGCTGCGCGAGGGTGTAGGAGACCTGGTCACCGGCCTTGCGGATGTCCAGGCCCTCGCCGACGCAGAGGATCGGGGTCAGGCCGTTCTTGAACGCGGCCTTCACCTTGGCGTTGCAGATCTCGTCGCTCTCGGCGTGGTACTGGCGGCGCTCGCTGTGGCCGACGGCCACGTAGGTGCAGCGCAGCTTGGCGAGCATCGGGCCGGAGATCTCACCGGTGTACGCGCCGGAGTCGTGCGCCGAGATGTCCTGGGCGCCGTACTTGATCTTCAGCTTGTCGCCGTCGACGAGGGTCTGTACGGAGCGCAGGTCGGTGAAGGGCGCCAGGACGGCGACCTCGACGTCCTCGTAGTCCTTGTCGGTCAGCGCGAAGGAGAGCTTCTGGACGTGGGCGATGGCCTCGAGGTGGTTGAGGTTCATCTTCCAGTTGCCCGCCATCAGCGGGGTGCGGGTGGTCATGAAAGGTCAGTCCTCCAGTGCGGCGAGCCCGGGAAGCGTCTTGCCCTCGAGGTATTCGAGGCTCGCGCCGCCACCGGTCGAAATATGTCCGAAAGCATTCTCGTCGAAGCCCAGGATGCGGACGGCCGCGGCGGAGTCGCCACCGCCGACGACGCTGAAGGCCGGGGAGTCGACGAGCGCCTGGGCGACCGCGCGGGTGCCGTCGGCGAAGTCGGGGTGCTCGAAGACGCCCATCGGGCCGTTCCAGAAGACGGTGGCCGCGTCGGCGAGCTTCGATGCGTAGAGCTTGTTGGTCTCGGGTCCGTTGTCCAGCCCCATCTGTGCGGCCGGAATGGCGTCGGCGGCGACGGTGGTGGGGTGGGCCGGGGCCTTGGTCTTCAGGTCGGGGAAGGCGGGGGCGACGACGACGTCGACGGGGAGGACGAACTCCACACCCTTCTCCTCTGCCCGGCGCAGGTACTCCTGCACGGCGGGGATCTGGTCCTCCTGGAGCAGCGAGCTGCCGACCTCGTGGCCCTGGGCCTTGAGGAAGGTGTACGCCATGCCGCCGCCGATGAGGATGCGGTCGGCCCGCTCCAGCAGGTGGTCGATCACGCCGAGCTTGTCGGAGACCTTGGCACCGCCGAGGACGACCGCGTACGGGCGCTGGACGTCGGTGGTGAGCTTCTTCAGGACGCCGACCTCGGTGGCGATGAGGTAGCCGGCGTAGTGCGGCAGCCGGGCCGGGAGGTCGAAGACCGAGGCGTGCTTGCGGTGTACGGCGCCGAAGCCGTCGCCCACGTAGACGTCGGCGAGCTCGGCGAGCCGGTCGGCGAAGGCGCCGCGCTCGGCGTCGTCCTTGGAGGTCTCGCCGGGGTTGAAGCGCAGGTTCTCGATGACGGCGACCTGGCCGTCGGCGAGCCGGGCGACCGTGGCGCGGGCGGACTCGCCGACCGTGTCGGTGGCGAAGGCGACGTCGGCGCCGAGAAGTTCACCCAGGCGGGCGGCGGCGGGCGCCAGCGAGAAGGCCGGGTCCGGGGCGCCCTTGGGGCGGCCGAGGTGCGAGGCGACGACGACACGCGCGCCGGCCTCGGCGAGCTTGGCGACCGTCGGGAGGACGGCGCGGATCCGGCCGTCGTCGGTGATCGTGGTGCCGTCGAGCGGCACATTGAGGTCGGCGCGGACGAATACCCGCTTGCCCGCGACCCCTTCGGCGAGAAGTTCGTCGATCGTCTTCATCTGTTCCGTTTACTCCTTGGAAGGACCGATGAGCATGCTAAGGGGCCCGACCCGCGCTCCGTTGCGCCGGTCGAGCCCCTTCGCTCACATCGATGTGCCTGCCGACCCGAGGATCAGAGCTGTTCGCCGACGAAGACCGTGAGGTCGACGAGGCGGTTGGAGTAGCCCCACTCGTTGTCGTACCAGCCGAGGATCTTCACCGAGTTCCCCTCCTGGACCATGGTCAGGGAGGAGTCGAAGGTGCAGGACGACGGGTCGCCGACGATGTCCGAGGAGACGATCGGGTCCTCGGTGTACGTCAGGAAGCCCTTGAGGGCGCCGTCGTCGGAGGCCTTCTTGAACGCGGCGTTGACCTCGTCCTTGGTGACCTCGCGCTGGAGGGTGACGACCAGGTCGGTGGCGGAGCCGGTCGGGACCGGGACGCGCATCGCGATGCCGTCGAGCTTGCCCTTGAGCTGCGGGAGGACCAGCGCGGTGGCCTTCGCGGCACCGGTCGTGGTCGGGATGATGTTCTCGGCGGCGGCGCGGGCGCGGCGCAGGTCCGAGTGCGGGAAGTCCAGGATCCGCTGGTCGTTGGTGTACGCGTGGACCGTCGTCATCAGGCCCTTGACGATGCCGAAGTTCTCGTCGAGGACCTTGGCCATCGGCGCCACACAGTTGGTGGTGCAGGAGGCGTTGGAGATGACGTTGTGCTGGGCCGCGTCGTACTGGTCCTGGTTGACGCCCATGACGATGGTGATGTCCTCGTCCTTGGCCGGAGCCGAGATGAGGACCTTCTTGGCGCCGCCCGCGATGTGCTTCTCGGCGTCGGCCTTCTTGGTGAAGATGCCGGTCGACTCGATGACGATGTCGACGCCCAGCTCACCCCAGGGGATGTCGGCCGGGTTGCGCTCGGAGAGCACCTTGATGGTGTGACCATCGACGGTGATGGTGTCGGCGGTGTGGCTGACCTCTGCCTTGAGGCGGCCCAGGATGGTGTCGTACTTCAGCAGGTGTGCCGTGGTCGCAGTGTCACCCAGGTCGTTGACAGCCACGATCTCGATGTCCGCGCCCTGCTCGAGCAGCGCGCGGAAGTAGTTGCGACCGATGCGGCCGAAGCCGTTGATGCCTACGCGGATCGTCACGAACCGATCTCCTCGTTAGGTACGCCGGTTTTCGACGCCGGCGAGTTGTATAGGGATGTCCCCGACCGCTTCCGACCCTACCTCTCCGAGGGCCGGGGAGTGACATCGAGAGGGGCACTGTGCGCCACCGGAAACGGCCGGAGGCCCGTACTCGCCAGTAGGAGTACGGACCTCCGTTTCGCCTGCCGGGACCTGGGTCCCGGTGGGTTCGGGACCGAGGTCCCGGTGGGATCGGGACCAACGTCCCCCTCTCGGCGCCGAGTCAGCCGACCAGGCCGTCGGCGAGCTCCTCGCTGAGGGTCGCCTCGGTCCCCGGGATGCCCAGGTCCTGGGCCCGCTTGTCGGCCATCGCGAGCAGCCGGCGGATCCGGCCGGCCACCGCGTCCTTGGTCAGCGGCGGGTCGGCGAGCGCGCCCAGCTCCTCCAGGGAGGCCTGCTTGTGCTCCATGCGCAGCCGTCCCGCGGCGGCGAGGTGCTCGGGAACCTCCTCGCCGAGGATCTCCAGCGCGCGCCCCACCCGGGCCCCGGCGGCGACCGCGGCGCGGGCCGAGCGGCGCAGGTTCGCGTCGTCGAAGTTGGCGAGCCGGTTGGCCGTGGCGCGGACCTCGCGCCGCATCCGCCGCTCCTCCCAGGCGAGCACCGCGTCGTGGGCGCCGAGCCGGGTCAGCAGGGCGCCGATCGCGTCGCCGTCGCGGACGACGACGCGGTCCACGCCGCGCACCTCGCGGGCCTTGGCGGCGATGGAGAGCCGGCGGGCCGCGCCGACCAGGGCGAGGGCCGCCTCGGGGCCAGGGCAGGTGACCTCCAGGGAGGAGGAGCGGCCGGGCTCGGTGAGCGAGCCGTGGGCGAGGAAGGCGCCGCGCCAGGCCGCCTCGGCGTCGCAGGTGGCCCCCGAGACCACCTGCGGGGGCAGCCCGCGGATCGGCCGGCCGCGGCCGTCGACCAGACCGGTCTGGCGGGCCAGCTGGTCGCCGCCCGCCACCACGCGTACGACATAGCGCGAGCCGCGCCGCAGTCCGCCGGGGGCCATCACGATCAGCTCCGAGCTGTGCCCGAAGATCTCCAGGATGTCGCGCTTGAGGCGGCGGGCGGCGTTGCCGGTGTCCAGCTCCGCCTCGATCACAATCCGGCCGCTCACCAGGTGCAGCCCGCCCGCGAACCGAAGAATCGCCGAGACCTCTGCTTTCCTGCAGCAGGTCCGGGTGACGGGAAGATGAGAGATTTCGTTCTTCACCGCTGGCGTCATCGCCATGGGCCGATCCTTCCATGCATCCGAAAAATACGGTCGTACGCGGCGGCCAACAGCTCCTGGTCATGGACCGGAACGCCGTCGGGCGATGCCACCGGCGCCAGCTCGACCGCGGCTCCGAGCCGCTGGGCGGCGTCGGCGAGGGACTCACGGTCGGGCACGGCGGCCTCGTCGGCCAGCACCACGTCCAAGGCGAGTTTAGGGGCGTGTCGCCCCAAAACCTCCAAATGACGCTGCGGTGAGAAGCCTTCTGTTTCGCCGGGCTGGGGTGCGAGATTCAGCGAGAGGACCTTGCGGGCCTTCGTGGTGACCAGGGCGTCGAGCAGTTCCGGCACCAGCAGGTGCGGGATCACGGAGGAGAACCAGGAGCCGGGGCCGAGGACCACCCAGTCGGCGTCCAGGACCGCCGCGACGGCCTCCGGGACGGCCGGCGGGTCGGGCGGGACCACGTGCACGGACTGCACCTCGCCGGGCGTGAGCGCCACCGTGGCCTGGCCGCGCACGGTGACGATCGCGTCGGGCAGGTCGGGGTCGTGGCCCTTGACCAGCGCCTGGAGCTCCAGCGGGACGGCCGACATCGGCAGCACCCGGCCGTGCGCGCCGAGCAGCTTGCCGACCAGGTCGAGCGCCTGGACGTGGTCGCCGAGCTGCTCCCAGAGGGCGACGATCAGCAGATTGCCGACCGCGTGCCCGTGGAGGTCGCCCTTGGACTCGAACCGGTGCTGGACCACCTGGGACCAGGTGCGGCCCCAGTCGTCGTCGCCGCACAGCGCGGCGAGCGCCTTGCGGAGGTCGCCGGGCGGCAGCACGCCCAGCTCCTCGCGCAGCCGGCCGCTTGAGCCGCCGTCGTCGGCGACGGTGACCACGGCCGTGAGATCGCCGGTGATCCGGCGCAGCGCCGTCAGGGACGCCGAGAGACCCATGCCGCCGCCGAGCGCGACGACCTTGGGCTGAGCACCGCGCTTGCGGCCCGAGAGCGCCGATGTGGCGCGGCTCAGGCGCCGCATCCGCAGATTGCGTCCGGTCACTCTCGCCCCATGTCGCGGTGTACGAGGACGGTCTCGATGCCTTCGGCGGCGAGGCGGGCGGAGAGCTTCTCGGACATCGCGACGGAGCGGTGCTTGCCCCCGGTGCAACCCACGGCGATGGTCACGTACCGCTTGCCCTCGCGGCGGTAGCCCGCAGCGATCAGCTGGAGCAGCTCGGTGTACTGGTTGAGGAACTCCTTGGCGCCCGGCTGATCGAAGACGTAGTCGGACACCTCCTCGTTGACACCGGTGAAGGGGCGCAGCTCGGGGACCCAGTGCGGGTTGGGCAGGAAGCGGCAGTCGACGACCAGGTCGGCGTCGACGGGCAGGCCGTACTTGTAGCCGAAGGACATCACCGTGGCGCGCAGCTCCGGCTCCGACTCGCCCGCGAACTGGGCGTCCATCTTGGCCCGCAGCTCGTGCACGTTGAGGCTGGAGGTGTCGATGACCAGGTCGGCGTCGCCGCGCAGCTCGCGCAGCAGGTCGCGCTCGGCCGCGATGCCGTCGACGATGCGCCCGTCGCCCTGGAGGGGGTGCGGGCGGCGGACGGACTCGAAGCGGCGCACGAGGGCGTCGTCGGAGGACTCCAGGAAGACGATCCGCCGGGTGACGTGCTTGGCCTCCAGGTCCGCGAGGGATTCGCGGAGGTTGTCGAAGAAGCGCCGGCCGCGTACGTCGACGACGACGGCGATCCGGGCCACGTTGCCCTGGGACCGGGCGCCGAGCTCGACCATGGTGGGGATCAGCGCGGGCGGCAGGTTGTCGACGACGAACCAGCCGAGGTCCTCCAGACACTTGGCGGCGGTGCTGCGGCCGGCGCCCGACATCCCGGAGATGATCACCAGCTCGGGGATGGCCGCGTCACCCGTCTCGTTCGGGGTGTTCGTACTCACGTCTGCTGCTCCGTCTGCTCGGTGTGCTCGGTCTGCGGTGTGCTGTGCGGTCTCGTGGCTGTTCTCGGTCATGAGCTGCCCCCGTCGTCCTCTTCAATGATCTCTCCTGTGGCCGTGTTCACGGCAGGTGCCGCGGGAGTGGTCGAGGCGAGGGCGGCGGCCACCGATTCCGCCGTCCTTCGCCCTATCCCGGGGACCTCGCAGATCTCGTCGATTGTCGCCTGCCGGAGCTTCTTCACCGAGCCGAAATGCTTGATCAGTGCCTGCTTCCGGGTCTCGCCGAGGCCGGACACGTCATCGAGGGGGCTGGTGCGGATGCGCTTGGCGCGCTTGGCCCGCTGGTAGGTGATGGCGAAGCGGTGCGCCTCGTCCCGGATGCGCTGGAGGAGGTAGAGGCCCTCGCTGGAGCGGGGCAGGACCACGGGATCGTCATCGTCGGGGAGCCAGACCTCTTCGAGGCGCTTGGCGAGGCCGCAGACGGCGATGTCGTCGATGCCCAGCTCGTCCAGGGCGCGCTTGGCGGCGGCGACCTGGGGCTGCCCGCCGTCGACGACGACGAGCTGCGGCGGGTAGGCGAACCGCTTGGGCCGGCCGTCGTCCTCCCGGGGCTCGGTGTCCTCGGCGACGGCGGTGGGCTCGGCGTCCCCGACGGCCGGGTCGGCGGCGAGGGCCGGGTCGGCGGCGAGGGCCGGGCCGGGAACGGGGCCGATGGGGGCGGGACCGTCGGCCGGGGTGCCCGTCGGCTGCTCCTCCCACTCCCCCGTGCGCTCCTTCTCCTGGAGGTAGCGCTTGAAGCGGCGGCCGATCACCTCGTGCATCGAGCGGACGTCGTCCTGGCCCTCGAAGCCCTTGATCTGGAAGCGGCGGTACTCGCTCTTGCGGGCGAGGCCGTCCTCGAAGACCACCATGGAGGCCACCACGTCGTCGCCCTGGAGGTGGGAGATGTCGTAGCACTCGATGCGCAGCGGGGCGGTGTCGAGACCCAGCGCCTCGGCGATCTCCTCCAGGGCGCGGGAGCGGGTGGTCAGGTCGGAGGCGCGCTTGGTCTTGTGCAGCCCGAGGGCCTGCTGGGCGTTGCGCTGGACCGTGGCCATGAGGTCCTTCTTGTCGCCGCGCTGCGGGATGCGCAGGCTGACCTGGGAGCCCCGGCGCTCGGCGAGCCACTGGGAGACGGCTTCGGTGTCCTCGGGCAGGGCGGGGACCAGGACCTCCTTGGGGACGGCGTCGCCGCGCTCCTCCCCGTACAGCTGCTGGAGGGCGTGCTCGACGAGGCCGGAGGTGTCGACCGCCTCGACCTTGTCGGTGACCCAGCCGCGCTGGCCTCGCACCCGGCCGCCGCGTACGTGGAAGATCTGGAGGGCGGCCTCCAGCTCGTCCTCGGCGACGGCGATCAGGTCGGCGTCGGTGGCGTCGGCCAGGACGACGGCGCTCTTCTCCATGGCCCGCTTGAGGGCCCCGGCGTCGTCGCGGAGGCGGGCGGCCCGCTCGTACTCCATCTCCTCGGCCGCCTGCATCATGTCCTTCTCCAGGCGGCGGATGTAGGTGCCGGTGCGCCCGGCCATGAAGTCGCAGAAGTCCTCGGCCAGCTCGCGGTGTTCCTCGGGGGTGACCCGTCCGACACAAGGGGCGGAGCACTTGCCGATGTAGCCCAGCAGGCAGGGGCGGCCGGTGCGCGCGGCGTTCTTGAAGACCCCGGCGGAGCAGGTGCGGACGGGGAAGACGCGGAGCATCAGATCCACCGTCTCGCGGATCGCCCAGGCGTGGCCGTACGGACCGAAGTAGCGCACGCCCTTCTTCTTGGCGCCGCGCATCACCTGGACGCGGGGGAACTCCTCGTTGAGCGTGACCGCGAGATAGGGATAGCTCTTGTCGTCCCGGTACTTGACGTTGAACCGGGGGTCGAACTCCTTGATCCAGGAATACTCCAGCTGGAGCGCCTCGACCTCGGTGGAGACGACCGTCCACTCGACGGACGCGGCGGTGGTGACCATCGTGCGCGTACGCGGGTGGAGATGGGCCAGGTCCTGGAAGTAGTTGGCCACGCGCTGGCGCAGGTTCTTGGCCTTCCCGACGTAGATCACCCGGCGGTGCTCGTCGCGGAACTTGTAGACCCCCGGGGAGTCGGGGATCTGTCCCGGCTTGGGGCGGTAGCTGGAGGGGTCTGCCATGTCTCACACCCTACTTGCGGGCAGTGACAGCGCGTCGTCCTCATGTGTTGCCGGGGGCGGTGCCGCGCTCCGGAGTGCCGTGGGGTGTTCCGCACCCCGGAGCGCGGGCCGATGGGCCGCTGGAGCCCCGCGCTCAGGCGTCCCTGGCCGGGGATCGCCCGGTACGGCTCCGGCGGCGCAGCGCGGCCGCCCCGCACAGGACCAGGGCGAGCAGCGCCCCGGCGCCCGCGGTGGTGGAGACCGCGGTCAGGGCCGTGTCGGGGCCCTGGGCAGCATCTGCCAGTGCGGGGCCTCCGGCGCCGTCCGGAGCGGCCTGGTCCGCCGCCGGGCCCGAGACGGGGCCAGGGGCGGGCGCGGGTCCGCCGGCCGGTCCGGGGGCCGCGTCGGGGCCGTAGCCGCCCGCCTTGCCGGAGCGGGCGTATCCGGAGCCGGGCAGCTTGTCGCCGTAGGCCTCCTTGACCCGGGTCCGGTAGGCGTCGAGCGTGGTGCCCTTCGCTCCGACGGCGGTCTTGGCGTCCTGGTCGAGCGGGAGCACCCGGGAGCCGTCGTGGACGTACCAGGCGTCGATCTGCGGTTCGCGGAAGACGGTGCCGCCGGGGAGCGCGCGGGCCCCCTGGGCGACGTAACG
This sequence comes from Streptomyces globisporus, assembly GCA_014649555.1. Taxonomy (GTDB): domain Bacteria; phylum Actinomycetota; class Actinomycetes; order Streptomycetales; family Streptomycetaceae; genus Streptomyces; species Streptomyces globisporus. The sequence continues at coordinate 118,059 of BMTG01000004.1, forward strand.
GGCCTCGTCGTCGCCGGTGGCGATGTTCACCACCTGCCAGTCACCGTCGGCGCTCGCACCGGGGAGGGTCCACAGGGAGGCCTTCTGGCCGTCGGAGGAGACGGCGGTGCTGGCGAGGTAGTCCAGGGTGCTCGGGGCGGCCCCGGCCTTTCCGGCGACGAAGGCGGCCGAGAGCGTGCGCACGGGCACGGCCTCGCCCTCGATCTTCGGTGCGCTCGCCTTCCGGCTCACCGCGCCCTCCCGGGCGAAGAACCGGGACAGGGTGTCCAGGGTCGCCGGCTCGGTCGCGGCCTCGTGGGCGGCTTCGAGGGTCGACGCGGTCAGCTTGGGCGGGGCCGCGTGGCCGTCGTCGGCGAGGGCGGGAGCGGCGGCGGTGAACAGGGCGGCACCGGTGAGGGCGGTGGCGACGGCGATGCGCCGGGTGGTGGCCGCGTTCCGCGTGGTGGTTGTGCGCCGGGTGGTGGAGTTCATGTCCTCACGCCCCGATCCGGTAGAGCGAGTGGGTCCAGGAGAACTCGTTGTTGTTCACGTACCAGGCGTGCGAAGCCCAGTTGTAGCGGTCGCTGGAGGGCCAGGGATCGCCCCAGTAGACCCAGCTGTTGGCATCGTCGTACCCGTAGATGACATGCATGTGGCCGCCGCCGGACGACCACTGGATCCGGGTCTCGATGGGGCGCTGGGCGGATATCTCGGCCTGCACGGTCGGGTAGCGCAGCCAGCCGGTGACGTAACTGCCGGGCCTGACCCCGGCCCAGGACAGGCCGGTCTGGACATTGCCCAGGGTGGCCTGCGAGTTGGGGCACTGGGTGTTCTGGTTGCGGTTGAAGGCGGCGTTGCAGAACTGGTTCTGGGAGTAGCCGCGGCCGAACCAGGCGGCGATGGTGTTGCCGCCGGCCGCCCAGCACCAGTTGCTCTGCTGTTGCGCCTGCATGGTGATGTCGAGCCGCTGGGCGGCGGCGACGGTGGAGCCGGTCGTGGCAGGGGACTGGACGGCGGTGGCGGTGGCTGCGGGGACAGCGAGGAGGGCGGCGGCCAGAAGGGCGGTGAACGAGAACCTTCCGCGCCCTTGGGACCTCGGGGACCGTCTGGGGCTGACTTTTCGGTTGCGCATGGCGTTCCTCCCGAAACGGGGGTGGGGATCGGAGGAGCGCGTCCGGACGCTGACGAAGAGCATCCGGCGTTGTCCGGAGCAGGTCAACACGCTTCAATGCGAGGTGACATCACGGTGTGAACGGCACGGCGTCCGTGTGAACGGCACCGCCCCGGTCACCTGCTCCCCCGCATCCCCCGGGGGCCGGTGTCGCCACTCCCCACGTGAACGTTCACCGGAGGCCCGCCCATGCGGCAGACCGAGACCGAGACCGAACTGGCGCAGGTGCTGCGGACCGGACCGTTCCATCTGGCGTTGCGCACGGCCCTGTCGGTGCGCGGGCTGCCGCTCCAGCGGGTGCAGCACCATCTGGCGCACCGAGGCGTCAAGCTCGGGGTGACCAGCCTCAGTTACTGGCAGCAGGGGGTGCGCCGCCCCCGGCGGGCCGAATCGCTGCGGGCCGTCGCCGCGCTGGAGGAGGTGCTCGCGCTGCCGGACGACTCGCTGCTGCGGCTGCTGCGCGACGGCGACGCCCCGGGCGAGGGGGACCGCCCGGCGGGACGTTCGTACCGGTCGCTGATGGAGGCGTCGGGCTCGGTGGAGCGGCTCCTCGCGGCGATGGAGTCACCCGTGGACGGCGGGCTGCACACGGTGGGCCACCAGGAGCGGGTACGGATCGGGGCGCGCCGGGAGCTGGCGGGCCGCACCTCCCGGCATGTGGTGCGCGCGCACCGGGACGGCGTGGACCGCTATCTCGCGGTGCACCGGGGCGACCCCGGCTGCGACCCGTCGCGGATCGCGGTGCGGGCCCTGGAGAACTGCCGGACGGGCCGGGTCCGCTGGGACGGGGACGCGGGGGTGCTGGTGGCGGAGCTGCTGTTCGACACCCGGCTGCGGTCCGGCGAGACGTACCTCTTCGGGTACGGCTTCGACGACGGTACGGGTGGGGCGAGCGGTGAGTACGTGCGCGGCTTCACCTTCGGGGGCGGGCAGTACGTCCTCCAGGTCGGCTTCGACGAGGCCGCGCTCCCGGTGCGGTGCCGCCGGTTCGCCCAGGCGTCGGCGGGGGCGGCGCGCGGGGCCCGCGGGGACCTCACCCTGACCGGCCGGCACCGGACCGTGCACCTGGTGGAGGAGGGCGTACGGCCGGGGCTGATCGGGATCGACTGGGACTGGGTGTGAGGGGCCGGCGTTCGTGGTTCAGGCGTCGGGGCCCGCGACGAGGTTGCCGCCCTCGGCGGTGAGGGGGACGGCGGGGAGCGGCACGGTGGCCGGGCCCTCGATGACCTCGCCGGTGGTCGTGTCGAAGCGGCTGCCGTGGCAGGGGCAGTGGCCCTCGGTGCCCTCGATCTTGGTCAGGACGCAGCCGCCGTGGGTGCACTGGGCGCTGAACGCCTTGTACTCGCCCTTGGCCGGGCAGCTCACGACGAGGCGCGCTTCCCGGTAGAGCTTGGCGCCGCCGACCGGCACCTCGGAGGCCGCGCCGAGCGGAACGGGGGCGGTCGGCGTGGGGTTCTTGGCATGCCCGAGCTTGGACTCGGTCGAGCAGGCGGCCGCTCCCAGCCCGGCGGCACCGGCGAGCGCGGCGCCCTTCAGCACGGTACGGCGGGCGGCGGGCAGGCCGGGCATGCGGACTCCACGGGGTGTCGTTCGAGGCGGATCGCGGTCGGGTTCGCCGGACGGGCGCGGAGCGACGACGGCGGCCGCGTGTGCCGGTGACAGAACCGACGATACCGGCGAGGAACGGGAGCCTTGCGGGCGGGCCGGTCGGGAGGGGACCGGCCGGGGCGTCCCGCCTCCGCCGGGGAGCGGCCGAGCACTGCCCGGCGCTCGCCGGACGGCGCTCGCGGGGCGGCGCGGATCCGCCCGGACGCCACGGCTGCGGCGGACAGGCGGGGGCCGCCCACGCCGATGACGGCGGCCCCCCTCGTCCTGCGGGGGCCGCCGCCATCGGTGAGCCCGGGGGCTCAGGCCTTGCGGGCCCGGGTCGTCTTCTTGGCGGCAGCGGCCTTCGTGCCGGTTGCCGTGGCCTTCGCCTTGGTGGCCGTGGCCTTCTTGGCCGTGGCTGCCGTCTTCTTGGCGGCCGCCGTCTTCTTCGCCGGGGTGGTCTTGCGGGCGGCCGTCTTGCGGGGGGTCCTGCCCGAGGGCACCGCGGCCTCGGCGATCCGGTCCGCGTCCAGGATGCCCTGGAGGAACTTCCCGGTGTGGCTGGCGGGCACCGAGGCGACCTGCTCCGGCGTTCCCTCGGCGACGACCAGTCCGCCGCCGTTGCCGCCCTCGGGGCCCATGTCGACCACCCAGTCGGCGGTCTTGATGACATCGAGGTTGTGCTCGATGACGATCACCGAGTTGCCCTTGTCCACCAGGCCCGAGAGCACCGTGATCAGCTTGCTGATGTCCTCGAAGTGCAGACCGGTGGTCGGCTCGTCCAGGACGTAGACCGTGCGGCCGGTGGAGCGCTTCTGGAGCTCGCTCGCCAGCTTGACGCGCTGCGCCTCGCCGCCGGAGAGGGTCGGCGCGGACTGACCGAGCCGGACATAGCCGAGGCCGACGTCATTGAGCGTACGGAGGTGGCGGGCGATCGCCGGGACGGCCTGGAAGAACTCCAGGCCCTCCTCGATCGGCATGTCCAGCACCTCGGCGATGGACTTGCCCTTGTAGTGGACCTCCAGGGTCTCCCGGTTGTAGCGCGCTCCGTGGCAGACCTCGCACGGGACGTACACGTCGGGCAGGAAGTTCATCTCGATCTTGATGGTGCCGTCGCCGGAGCAGTTCTCGCAGCGGCCGCCCTTGACGTTGAAGGAGAAGCGGCCCGGCAGATAGCCGCGCACCTTCGCCTCCATCGTCTCGGCGAACAGCCTGCGGACGTGGTCGAAGACTCCGGTGTACGTCGCCGGGTTGGACCGGGGGGTCCGGCCGATCGGCGACTGGTCGACGTGCACCACCTTGTCGACGAGGTCGTCCCCGTCGACCCGGGTGTGCCGGCCGGGGACCGACTTGGCGCCGTTCAGCTCGCGGGCCAGGTGGGTGTACAGGATGTCGTTGACCAGAGTCGACTTCCCGGACCCGGAGACGCCGGTGACGGCGGTCAGGACGCCGAGCGGGAAGGAGACGTCGATGTCCTGGAGGTTGTTCTCCCGGGCGCCGTGCACGGTGAGGCTGCGGGCCGGGTCGACCGGGCGGCGGATGTCCGGGGTCGGGATGGACCGCTTGCCGGACAGATACTGGCCGGTGATCGAGGCCTTGTTCCCCAGCAGCTCCTTCAGCGAGCCGGAGTGGACGACCTTGCCGCCGTGCTCACCGGCGCCGGGGCCGATGTCCACGACCCAGTCGGCGACCTTGATGGTGTCCTCGTCGTGCTCGACGACGATGAGCGTGTTGCCCATGTCGCGGAGCCGGACCAGGGTCTCGATGAGCCGGTGGTTGTCGCGCTGGTGCAGACCGATGGACGGCTCGTCCAGGACGTACAGCACGCCGACCAGGCCGGAGCCGATCTGGGTGGCCAGCCGGATGCGCTGGGCCTCGCCGCCGGACAGGGTGCCGGCCGCGCGGTTCAGCGACAGATAGTCGAGGCCGACGTCGACGAGGAACTTCAGCCGCTCGTTGACCTCCTTGAGTACCCGCTCGGCGATCTTCTTGTCGCGGGCGTTCAGCTTGAGGCGGCCGAGGAACTCGGCGCACTCGCTGATCGACATCGCGGCGACCTCGGCGATGGACTTCTCCATCACCGTCACCGCGAGGACGATCGGCTTGAGGCGGGTGCCTTCACAGGTGGGGCAGGGCACCTCGCGCATGTAGCCCTCGAAGCGCTCCCGGCTGGAGTCGCTCTCGGCCTCGGTGTGCCGCCGCTTGACGAACTGCACCGCGCCCTCGAAGGCGGGGGTGGTGTAGGCGCGCTCGCGCCCGTAGCGGTTGCGGTAGCGGACCTCGGTCTGGATCTTGTGGCCGAAGAGCAGGGCCTTCTTGGCCCGCTGCGGCAGCCCGGCCCAGGGGATGTCCGTACGGAAGCCGAGGGCTTCGGAGAGCGCGCCGATCAGCCGGCCGAAGTACTCCTTGGTGTGGCCGTGGGACCAGGGGTGGATGGCTCCCTCGTCGAGGGACTTCTCCTCGTCCGGGACGATCAGCTCCGGGTCGACCTCCATGCGCGTGCCGATGCCGGTGCAGTCGGGGCAGGCGCCGAAGGGCGAGTTGAAGGAGAAGGAGCGCGGCTCCAGCTCCTCGAAGGAGAGGTCGTCGTACGGGCAGTAGAGGTGCTCGGAATACATCCGCTCGCGCTCGGGGTCGTCCTCGGGGAGGTCGACGAAGTCAAGAACGACCATGCCGCCGGAGAGGCCCAGCGCGGTCTCGACCGAGTCGGTGAGCCGGCGCTTGGCGCTGTCCTTGACGGTGAGGCGGTCGACGACCACCTCGATGGTGTGCTTCTCCTGCTTCTTGAGCGTGGGCGGCTCGGCGAGCTGGATGGTCGCGCCGTCGACCCGGGCGCGGCTGTATCCCTTGGTCTGGAGGTCGGCGAAGAGGTCGACGAACTCGCCCTTGCGCTCGCGCACCAGCGGCGAGAGGACCTGGAAGCGGCTGCCCTCGGGCAGACCGAGGACCTTGTCGACGATGGCCTGCGGCGACTGGCGGGAGATGGGCCGGTGGCACTCGGGGCAGTGCGGCTTGCCGATCCTGGCGAAGAGCAGCCGGAGGTAGTCGTAGACCTCGGTGATGGTGCCGACCGTCGAGCGCGGATTGCGCGAGGTCGACTTCTGGTCGATGGAGACGGCCGGGGACAGACCTTCGATGAAGTCGACGTCCGGCTTGTCCATCTGGCCGAGGAACTGCCGGGCGTACGAGGAGAGGGACTCCACGTAGCGGCGCTGCCCCTCGGCGAAGATCGTGTCGAACGCGAGGGACGACTTGCCCGACCCGGAGAGCCCGGTGAAGACGATGAGGGAGTCGCGGGGCAGGTCGAGCGAGACGTTCTTCAGGTTGTGCTCGCGCGCGCCACGGACGATGAGACGGTCGGCCACGCCGGTCCGCACCTTTCTAGAGAGAAGCGGGGGAACTGAGCCCCTCTCCCAGGGTATGGGGGGCGCCACAGTGGTGTCAGAGGCTTTCGACTCCGAGCGTATAGCACGCACATTCGATTTACGGCCGCCCTTCCCCTCCTTCACCCGAATGAGTGGCGAGGCTAGGCTCGGCCGCATGATTGACCATGCGCACGACCTGGGAGCTGTACGCGAAGCGACCGAACGGCTGCTCGACGCAGTCGGCAAACTGGACAACGCCGCTGTCGCCGAGCCGTCACGGTTGCCCGGATGGAGCCGGGGCCATGTCCTGACCCACCTGTCACGTAACGCCGACGCGATCGGAAATGTTCTCCGGGGCCTCCCGATGTACGCGAGCAGCGAAACCCGCGACGCCGACATCGCCGACGGTGCCCCCCGCCCGGTCGCCGAGCAACTGGCCGACCTGCGGGAGACCGCGGACGCCCTCCGGGCGGTCAGCGCCGAACCGGCCGACTGGTCCCGTACGGTCACCCTGCGCAACGGTGTGACGGACTCGGCGGCCCGGGTCCCCTTCCGGCGCTGGGTCGAGGTGGAGCTGCACCACGTCGACCTGGACATCGGCTACGAGCTGGAGGACCTGCCCGCCGAGTTCGTGGAGCGGGAGATCACCTTCCTCGCCGATCGCTTCCTGGGCAACGAGAGCGTGCCCGCCACCGGGCTGACCGACCTCGACGGCCGCACCTGGAGCACGGGCGGCGGCCCGCCGAGCGACCTGGTGACGGTGCAGGGGCCCGCCGTGGAGCTGCTGGGCTGGCTCTGCGGGCGCCGTGACGGCTCCGCCCTGACGGTGGCCGGAGGCCCGTTGCCCACGCTGCCCCCGCTATAGGCTGAGCCGCATGACGTACAGCGGAGCGGTGAAGGTCGGCGGACCGGCGAGCGTGCACGAACTGACGGATCTGATGATCTCCAAGGTCGCCGTCGGTGCGATGAACAACAACGCGTATCTGCTGCGCTGCCGGGCCACCGGCGAGCAGCTGCTGATCGACGCGGCCGCCGAGCCGGAGACCCTGCTCGCGCTGATCGGTGACGACGGCATCACCTCCGTCGTCACCACGCACCAGCACGGGGACCACTGGCAGGCACTCGCCCAGGTCGCCGGGGCGACGGGCGCCCGGACGTTCGCGGGCCGCTACGACGCCGAGGGCATCCCGGTGCCGACCGACGTCCTGGTCGAGGACGGCGACACGATCACCGTCGGCCGGGTCGAGCTGACCGCCCGCCATCTGGTCGGCCACACCCCGGGCTCCATCGCCCTGGTCTACGACGACCCGCACGGCGCCCCGCATCTGTTCACCGGGGACTGCCTCTTCCCCGGCGGGGTCGGGAACACGCACCAGGACCCCGAGGCGTTCGCGAACCTGCTGAACGACGTCGAGACGAAGCTGTTCGACCGGCTGCCCGACGAGACGTGGGTCTACCCGGGCCACGGACACGACACGACGCTGGGCGCCGAGCGCCCCCAGCTGCCCGAGTGGCGCGCCCGCGGCTGGTAGCCCGCCCACGTCCCGGACGACGCGAAAGCGGCCGGGGTGGACGGCTTTCGCCGTTTCCACCCCGGCCGCTGCCGGTGTGTCCCTGTGCCGCTCGGGGCGGCCCCGGGTCAGCTAGCTGAGGGTCTTGCTCTCCTCGTCGGCCGGGCCGGAGGTCTCGGCCTTCGTGGCTTCCTCCGCCTCGGCCGCCGCCTGCTTCTTGCTGGCGATGAGACTGGTGATCGTGGTGATCACCAGGACGCCGCAGATGACGGAGAGCGAGAACGGGATGGAGATCTCGGGCGTGTGCACGCCGTTCTCGTGCAGGGCGTGCAGCACCAGCTTGACGCCGATGAAGCCGAGGATCACCGACAGGCCGTAGCTGAGGTGAACCAGCTTCTTCAGCAGACCGCCGATGAGGAAGTACAGCTGGCGCAGGCCCATCAGCGCGAACGCGTTGGCGGTGAAGACGATGTACGGGTCCTGGGTCAGGCCGAAGATCGCCGGGATCGAGTCCAGCGCGAACAGCACGTCGGTCATACCGATGGCGAGCATGACCACCATCAGCGGGGTCAGGATGCGCTTGCCGTTCTTCTGGATGAAGAGCTTCGTGCCGTGGTACTGGTCGGCGACGCCGAAGCGCTGCTCGATCTTCTTGAGGAGGCGGTTCTCCTCGAACTCCTCTTCCTCCTCGCCGGCCCGGGCCTCCTGGATGAGCTTCCAGGCGGTGTAGATCAGGAACGCGCCGAAGATGTAGAACACCCAGGAGAAGTTCGCGATCACGGCGGCGCCGGCGGCGATGAAGATCGCGCGGAGCACCAGGGCGATGAGCACACCGATGAGCAGCACGCGCTGCTGCAGGTGCGAGGGCACCGAGAACTTCGCCATGATCAGGACGAAGACGAAGAGGTTGTCGACGCTCAGCGACTTCTCGGTGATGAATCCGGCGAAGAACTCGCCGGAGGCCTGGCTCTCGCCGGCGACCATGAGGCCGAGTCCGAAGAGGATGGCCAGGGCGATCCAGACGACTGTCCAGATCCCGGCTTCCTTGGTCGACACGTCATGGGGCTTGCGCCCGATGAAGAAGTCGACGGCGATCAGGGCTGACAGACCAACGATGGTCAGGGCCCATACGGTCCATGAAACGTCCACTGCGCCTCCGGCAGTTCGCTACGGCTACTGAATCAGCGTCGTCGCTGCCGGAGGTCTCTTCCATCCCTGCACGTGGTGCGCGCCTGGACCGACGCCCCGGGACCGATTGCGGTCCGTATTGACGGGCACGTCGCGTAAGGAGTACTCCCCTCCGTTCCCCGAACAGTACAGGTATCACCAAGGGTAGGTAAAGAAAAGGGTAAAGAAGTCGTCAAAACCGCAGGTCGGAGCCGTCTGCTCCGTCAGCGGCCGGCGGCTCTGCGGGCCGCTGCCACCGCCGCCAGCACCTGCTCCAGGACGTGGCTGCCCGGCGGGATCGTCAGCGGCTCGTACGTCCAGGCGTGCCCGACCCAGGGGTCGGCGAGGTGGCTGTCGGCGACCGGGGTGATCCGCAGCAGCGAACGCCACAACGGATCGAGGACCGGCCCGTACGCACTGGCCTCCTCCCGGTCAGCGACCATCAGGAGGTGCACCCCGACCGCGGGGCCCTCGTCGGCGAGGTAGCGGAGCTGGGTGACGGCCCGGTCGTCGAAACCGTGCGGGAAGTCGTTGACCACCAGGAGCTGTTCGCCGGTGTCCAGGTCGGGCGGGAGCGAGTCGGCCGCCCGGGCCCGCACCGCCATCTGCACGAGGTCCACCCGCCGGGTGAGGTGGGCGAGGACCGAGGCCACTCCCCCGGGGCCGGCGGCGGGCGGTCCGGCGAGGACGCCCGCCTCGACCAGCGGCGCGAGCGGACCGGCCGCCGAACCCGCCGGGTCGATGACGTGCACCGCGAACTCCCCGGGCGGATACACCGCGAGCAGCCGCGCCGCGTGCGCGACCGCGGTCTCCATCGCCAGCCGTCGCAGCCGGTCCGTGTCCATCAGGGCGGCCGCCTCGGACGCCGTCCGTCCGCTGTCCACCCACATCCCGCGCTCCAGCGGCAGCCGGACGAGCAGCGGGATGCGCAGATCGGCGCGCTCGGGCAGATGGAGATCGCCGATGCGCAGGGCCATCGGTATCTCCATGGGGATCCGGTGGGCGTGCCAGACGGGGTTGCCCCAGCCGGCGTACGCCGCCGGGAGTGCGGGCTCGACGACGGCCGCCTCGGCGGCCAGCTGGGCCAGATCGCGGTCGAGGGCCTCCCGGGCCCGGGAGGCCAGCTCGTCGCGCTTGGCGCGGGCCGCCTCGCGGGCGCGGTCGCCCGCGCCGCCGATCCGGTTGCGCGGGTCGGACAGGGCGCGGTCGAGCTCCTGGTCCATCCGGGACTCGGCGAAGTCGACGGCGCTGCGGTAGGCGGCGACCGCGCGGGCCAGGTCCTCGAACATGCCCCAGATCTGGTTGTAGAGGCGCTCGTCCATCGACCAGCCGGTGGCGTCGCCCGCGACCGGCTGCGCGGGCTGTCCGGGCTGGGCGGGGGGCGCGGCGGGCGGCGGCGAGGGGGGCGCGGCATGCTGCCGCCGCGGGTGCGCGTAGTTGATGGGCCCACCGGCGGAGGGTCCCGCGGCCGAAGCTCCCGCGGCGGCCGGTCCGGGGGTTGTGTGCGGCTGGGTGGTGTGGGGCTGCGTGGTGTGCGCCGGCCCGGTGGTGGCCGGGTCGGTCAGCGGCTCGGGGGGCTCCGGGGCCGGGGGCGGGGGCGGCGCGGTCGGGCGGTGGTCGGCGGAGCCCGTCGCGTGCCGTACGCGGTCGCCTTCCGGGGTGCGGGGCGGCGGCGGGGCCACCGAGCGGGCCAGGCCCCGGGTGACCGCTTCCTGGATCGATCCGGCCAGGGCGGCGGGATCCCGCACGCCCTGGTCGGCGAGCATCTCGGCGAGCCCGCCCGCATACCCCTGTCCGACGGCCCGGACCTTCCAGGCGTCCTGGCGGCGGTAGAGCTCCAGGGCGCTGACCGCGGACTCGGCGTCCAGGTCGGTGAGCGTGAAGGTGGCGATCTCGGTGCCGTCGAGCCCGGTGACGGCGACGAAGGGGGCGGGGACGGCGCCGAACCGCACCGGGCCGCCGGCTCCGACGGGCAGCGCGAGCAGCACGGTGACCCGGTGGGCGCCGGCAGGCAGGGCCTCCAGGTCGACGGCGAGCCGGTGGTCGGCAGCCGCCTGCTGGGAGACTTCGAGCCCGGGGAGCTGGGGCGAGCCGGGATGGGCGATCCACTCGATGCCGCACACCGTGCCCCGCTCGTCGCCGAGGGTGGCCCCGGCCACGACGGGCGTGCCCGCCGACACCCGGATCTCCAGACGGGTCTGGGGCAAGGTGTGGTTCTGCCCCCGGACCAGTTCGGCCGTCATGTGCCCTGTCCCCCTCGACGATGGCCCGCGCCGCTGCGGGCGCCGGGCCGTGCGATGCCGTGTTCCTGCTGCGTACTGCCGTTGTCCTGCCGTGCTGTGCGTGGGGCGGCTCCCGGCGGCCTGCGCCGCCGGGAGCCGCCCCCGCCTGTTTCGACGCCGGGTCGGGACCCGGACCTGCCGGGGTCCTACAGGTGCGGGAGGATCGACGGCATCAGGTCCTGGAAGGTGCGGCCGTTGGCCGGGTTCCCGAGGGCCGTCATCTTCCAGCCGCTGCCCGCGCGGTGCACCTTCGCCATGATCTGGGCGGTGTACTGGCCACCGCCGTCGAGCGTGTACCGGGCGAGCTCCTGGCCGTTGGTCTCGTCGACGATGCGGCAGAAGGCGTTCTGGACCTCCTGGAACGTCTGCCCGGTGAAGGAGTTCACCGTGAAGACGATCTGGTCGATGTGGACCGGGACGCGCTGGAGGTCGACGAGGATCGCCTCGTCGTCGCCGCCGGAGCCCGCGCCGCCGACCAGGTTGTCACCGGTGTGCTTGACCGAGCCGTCGTCGCTGACGAGGTGGCGGAAGAACACGACGTCGACGGGCTGCTTGTCGGCGAAGAGCACCGCCGAGGCGTCCAGGTCGACCTCGCGGGTGCGCGAACCGAACAGGCCACGGCGCGGAGCCGCCTGCCAGCCGAGCCCCATCCGTACGGCGGTCAGGGTCCCCCCGTCGCTCTTCTGCAGGTTGATGGCCTGGCCCTTGGTCATGTTGACCGTCACGCGCTGTCCCCTCTCGGCATTGCCCCGCAGCCATCCGTGTGCGGTTTCCCCGCACCCTACGCATTCCACCCCGGGTGGCAGCAGGTTCGGTCCGTTTTTGTGTCGGTCTTGCAACACACCCGGCGCGGCCCGCCCGGTGCGGTGGAAACGGTGTCGGTCGCCGGTGCCGGAAGTGGCCCGCACCGGCGACCGGCACCGATGGTCGACGGCGGAATCAGGCCATGCCCGCTTCCTTCATCTGCCGCAGTTCCTTCTTCAGTTCGCCGACCTCGTCGCGCAGCCGGGCGGCCACCTCGAACTGCAGATCCGCGGCGGCGGCCCGCATCCGGTCGGTCATCTCCTCGATGATCCCGGCCAGTTCGGTCGCGGGCCGGTCGCTGACGACCGCGCCGGCCTTGGCGGCCTTGCCCTTCGCCCCGCCCTTGGCCGCCTTGCCGCCGAGCGCGGGGACCGGGGCCTTGGTCTCCTTGCCCTGCCGGTAGCCGGTGCCGAGGAGCTGTTCGGTGTCGATCTCCTCGCGGGCGATGGTCGCGACGATGTCGTTGATCTTCTTGCGGAGCGGCTGCGGGTCGATGCCCCGCTCGGTGTTGTAGGCGATCTGCTTCTCGCGGCGCCGGTTCGTCTCGTCGATCGCCTGTTCCATGGCCGGGGTGACCTTGTCGGCGTACATGTGGACCTGGCCGGAGACGTTACGGGCAGCGCGGCCGATGGTCTGGATGAGCGAGGTGCCGGAGCGCAGGAAGCCCTGCTTGTCGGCGTCGAGAATGGCCACGAGGGACACCTCGGGAAGGTCGAGGCCCTCGCGCAGCAGGTTGATGCCGACGAGCACGTCGTACTCACCGGAGCGCAGCTCGCGCAGCAGCTCGATACGGCGCAGGGTGTCGACGTCGCTGTGCAGATAGCGGACCTGGATGCCGAGCTCCAGGAAGTAGTCGGTGAGGTCCTCGGCCATCTTCTTGGTGAGCGTGGTGACCAGGACCCGCTCGTCGCGCTCGGTGCGCTCGCGGATCTCGTGGACCAGGTCGTCGATCTGGCCCTCGGTGGGTTTGACCACGACCTCGGGGTCGACGAGACCGGTGGGGCGGATGATCTGCTCGACGAACCCGTCGCCGCGCGAGAGCTCGTACTTCCCCGGGGTGGCGGAGAGGTACACCGTCTGGTCGATCCGCTTCAGGAACTCCTCCCACTTCAGCGGCCGGTTGTCCATGGCCGAGGGCAGCCGGAAGCCGTGGTCGACGAGGGTCCGCTTGCGGGAGGCGTCCCCCTCGTACATCGCGCCGATCTGCGGGACGGTCACGTGGGACTCGTCCAGGACGAGCAGGAAGTCGTCCGGGAAGTAGTCGAGGAGGGTGTTGGGGGCGGTGCCGGGCGCGCGGTCGTCGAAGTGCATCGAGTAGTTCTCGACGCCGGAGCAGGTGCCGATCTGGCGGAGCATCTCGATGTCGTACGTGGTGCGCATGCGCAGTCGCTGGGCCTCCAGCATCTTGCCCTGCTTCTCCAGCTCGGCCAGGCGCTGCTCCAGCTCCTGCTCGATACCGCTGACGGCCCGCTCCATGCGCTCGGGCCCGGCGACATAGTGGCTGGCGGGGAAGACGTGGACCGTGGGGTCCTCGCTGATGATCTCGCCGGTGAGCGGGTGGAGCGTGGACAGGTTCTCGATCTCGTCGCCGAACATCTCGATCCGGACGGCGAGCTCCTCGTAGACCGGGAAGATCTCGATGGTGTCGCCCCGGACCCGGAAGGTGCCGCGGGTGAACGCCAGGTCGTTGCGGGTGTACTGCATCTCGACGAAGCGGCGCAGCAGCTGGTCGCGGTCGATCTCCTCGCCGACCTTGAGCTGGACCATGCGGTCCACGTACTCCTGGGGCGTACCGAGGCCGTAGATGCAGGAGACGGAGGCGACCACGATGACGTCGCGCCGGGTGAGCAGCGAATTCGTCGCGGAGTGACGCAGCCGCTCGACCTCCTCGTTGATCGAGGAGTCCTTCTCGATGTAGGTGTCCGACTGCGGGACGTACGCCTCGGGCTGGTAGTAGTCGTAGTACGAGACGAAATACTCCACCGCGTTGTTCGGGAGGAGTTCGCGGAACTCGTTGGCCAGCTGGGCGGCGAGCGTCTTGTTCGGCGCCATCACCAGGGTGGGGCGCTGCAGCTTCTCGATCATCCAGGCGGTGGTCGCCGACTTGCCGGTGCCGGTCGCGCCGAGCAGGACGACGTCCTTCTCATCGGCGCGGATACGCCGCTCCAGCTCGGCGATGGCCGCCGGCTGGTCGCCGCTGGGCTGGTAGGGACTGACGACCTCGAAAGGCCGCACCGAACGTTCGATCTTGGAAACGGGCCGCATGCAACCACCGTACGGCTCCCCACTGACAACGGCCTCGGATCAGCGGTAGCGGGCCGTTCCCGTGCCCTCCCGAGCGGTGCTCCGCGGGCGTCGTCCGCGCGCGTGGGGATCGTTCCGGGGGCGCCGTCGCGGCTGCGGGACCTGGTGGTCCCAGTGGTCCCGCGGGCGGTGGCCGGGGCGGGTGATCGGGCCGGACTCGCCCGTCACGGCCCCGGGGTCGAACAGGAGCACCACGGCGGCGAGGAGCAGGAAGCAGCCGGGGCCCACCAGCATCGGGCCGATCATCTCGGCGGGCCGGTCGCCCGGCAGGACGGCGGACAGATCGGACGGCAGGGTGGGCGGCAGATGCAGGTGCACGTCGAGCGCGGCCATGCCGGTGTAGTGCATCCCGGTCACCGCGACGGCCATCAGGACGCTCGCGCCGAGGCCGGAGAGGGCTCCACGCAGGGTGACGGCCGCCCACAGCGCGCCCGTGGCGGCGCACCCGGCGATCAGCACCGAGAGAACGACGAGGGGGGTGTCGTACGCGAACTGCGCAGCCATGCGCATGCCCGCCATGCCGAGATAGTGCATCGAGGCGATGCCGAGACCGGTGATGGTGCCGCCCGTGATCAACGCCATGCGGGTCGCGCCCCGGTACCCGACAATGAAGATGCCGATGCCGATCATCACCACGGCCAGGGCCAGGCCGGCGAAGGTGAGGGGCTTGTCGTAGGAGATCGGCGTCTCCTGGACGGTGAAGCCCGTCATCGCGACGAAGTGCATGGTCCACACCCCGGAGCCGATGGACAGCGAGCCCAGCGCCAGCCAGCCGGCCCGACAGGAGCGTGTGGCGTGAAGGGACCGGGTGGTGCAGCGGAGCCCGAGGGCGGCTCCCAGGGCGGCCATGAGGAACGCCGCGACCGGAGTCACCAGGCCGTAGGTGAACCCGTCGACTGTTCCTTGCATGCGCGTACGCCCTTCGAGAATGCCCGGGGTCGAGGAGGGTCCCCAAGGGGCGAGTCCCGGCAGACGGACAAAAGAAGGCGCATTTTATCGGCACGGCCGCACGCCGTGCTCCGGCGGTGGTCCCCTGGACCGAAGGTTCCGTTCATTTCGCGGCCATCGCCACCCCGCCGGGCGTTGGCGGGCCGCTGTCACTCTCTGCGTGTCCGCACACTCCCGACGTGAGGAGTCCCCGTGTTCGTCCGCACCGCAACCGCCTCCACCACGGCCGCCGCCCTGCTCGGCGCCGGCGCCCTGCTGCTGCCCGCCGACCGGCCCGAGGCCCCGGACCAGGTCTCCGCGCAGCGGGCGAACCCGGTCGTCGTGGCCCACCGGGGGGCGTCTGGCTACGCGCCGGAGAACACCCTCGCCGCCGTCGACGCCGCGGACGCGCTCGGCATCGACTGGGTCGAGAACGACGTCCACCGCAGCCGTGACGGAGTGCTCGTCGTGCTGCACGACACCGACCTGAAGCGCACGACGGACGTCGAGGAGGTCTTCCCCGGCCGGGCGCCGTGGGCGGTCAAGGACTTCACCGCGGCGGAGCTGGCGAAACTCGACGCGGGCAGCTGGTTCGGGGAGCAGTTCACCGGGGCCCGGATCCCGACGCTGACCCAGTTCCTGCACCGCCTGGAGCGCAACCGGCAGAAGCTGCTCCTGGAGATCAAGAGCCCGGCGACCTACCCGGGCATCGAGCGGGACATCATCCGGACGCTGGGCCGGTCGGGGTGGCTGGACCGCTCCCACGTACGGGACCGGCTGGTCATCCAGAGCTTCGGCGCCGACAGCGTGAAGACCGTGCACACCCTGCGCCCCGACATCACGACCGGCTTCCTGGGCACCCCGGCGGTGGCGGACCTGCCCTCGTACGCGGCGTTCACCGATCAGATCAACCCCTCGTACGCGACGATCGGCTCCGACTACGTGGCAGCCGTCCAGCGGCTCAAGGGCCCGCACGGCAAGCGTCTGCGGGTGAACACGTGGACGGTCAACAAGGCGGCGGACGCGGTGAAGGCCCGTGACTACGGGGTGGACGGCATCATCACCAACTTCCCCGACGTGGTGCGCGACGCGACGAGCTGACGCGGCGTGCCGAGCTGACGCGGCGTGCCGAGCTGACGCGGCGGGAACGGCCTGCCGGCCTTCCGGGCTTCTCACCGACCGGCCCGTCGCTGTCAGTGGCGGGTCGTACGGTGGTCGGCATGGACAGCTACGGGGTCGGTGGAGAGCCGACCGTCGAGTGGGACGTCATGGACAGCGGCATCGGTCCGTTGCTGCTCGCGGCGACCGCGACCGGCCTGGTGAACGTGGCCTTCCACGCCCGCCCCGACGTCCGGGACGCAGCCCTCGACCGGCTGCGGACCCGGTTCGGCACGGAGCCGGTGGCGGCGCCCGGCTCGCCCCGGCTCGCCGAGCCGATACGCGAGCTCGCGGCCTACTTCGCGGGCGAGCCGCGGGACGTCGATCTCGCTCTGGACTGGTCGCTGACCTCCGGCTTCCACCGTGAGGTGCTCCGCGAGCTGGCGTCCGGCGTGCCCTACGGGACGGTCGTCGGATACGGCGAGCTGGCCGCGCGGGTGGGCCGGCCGGAGGGGGCGCAGGCGGTCGGCGCGGCCATGGGGGCCAACCCGCTGCCGGTGGTGGTGCCGTGCCACCGGGTGGTGGAGAGCGACGGGGGCCTGGGCGGGTTCGGCGGCGGTCTGGAGACCAAGCGGCAACTGCTGGCACTGGAGGGGGTGCTGCCGCAGCCGCTGTTCTAGAGGGCCGACAGGGCACGGGCGCGGTCCTCGCGAGGGCCGGTTTCACCCGCTCGGGTGCACGGCGACGGCCGAGCGGTGGCACACTGCGCCGGTGACCCGACCCCTCTCCCTCCCCCCGGTCCCGGCCGTCGGCCTGCCCGCTCTGCAGCGGCGGACGTCGGCCGTGCTCGTCGTCAGCCAGATACTCGGCGGCCTCGGCGTTGCCATCGGCATCGCCCTGGCCCCGATGCTCGCAGCGAAGGTGAGCGGATCGGAGGCGCTGTCCGGACTCGCGCCGACCGCGTCCGTCCTCGGCACGGCTCTGCTGTCACTGCCGCTGGCCGCCCTGATGGCCTCCCGGGGCCGCCGGTCCGGGCTGATGCTCGCCTATCTGATCGGTGCGCTGGGCGGCGGCCTGGTGGTCCTGGCCACGATGCTGCCGAGCTTCCCCCTGCTGCTGCTCGGCATGGCCGGGTTCGGCGCGGGGTCGCTGGCCGGTCTCCAGGCGCGGTTCGCCGCGGCCGACCTGGTGGGGCCGGAGCGCCGGGGGCGGGCCATCTCCACCGTCGTCTGGGCGACCACGATCGGCTCGGTCCTGGGCCCCAACATCTCTGCCCCGGCGAGCCGGCTGTTCCGCGGTACTCCGGTGCCCGAGGCGGCCGGGCCGTTCCTCTGCTCGGCCGTCGTCTTCCTGCTCGCCGGGCTCGTCGTGGCGCTCGCGCTGCGCCCGGATCCGCTCCTCACCGCCCGCGCCCTGGTCCCGGAGGGCCCGGCGGGGCTGCCGAAGCGATCCCTGCGCGCCGGGATCGAGGCCGTACGCGCGTCCCCGATGGCGCGGCTCGCCCTGGTGACGGTCACCGTGTCGCACACCGCGATGGTGTCGATCATGGTCATGACCCCGGTCGATCTGAGCCGGCACGGCGCCGATCTCCAGTTGATCGGGCTCGTCATCAGCGGGCACATCGCGGGCATGTACGCGTTCTCGCCGGTGATGGGGTGGCTGGCCGACCGGTTCGGCCGGCTGACCGTGATCGGGCTGGCCGTGGGACTGCTGAGCTGCGCAGCGCTGCTCGCGGGCACGGCCGGGCCCCGGCACGGGCAGACCGCGGCGGGCCTCTTCGTGCTGGGTCTCGGCTGGTCGGCGGGGATGATCGCCGGTTCGGCGCTGCTCACCGACGCGGTGCCCCGGTCCGCCCAGGCGGCGGTGCAGGGTCTTTCGGACCTGACCATGAGCGCGGCGGCGGGCGTCGGCGGAGCGACGGCCGGGGTGATCGTCGCCCAGTGGGGGTACGGCCCGCTCAACGCGATCGGCGCCGCGCTGCTGCTGCCGGTCGCCGCGCTCGCCCTGCGCCGGAGCCTGCGGCAGCGGCCGCGGCCGGGCCCGGGTGCGGTCGGCGGCTGAACCGCGCGCCGCCGGTCCGGACGCGCTGCACCTCGGGACGTCGCCCCGGCCGCTCCGTCGGAGAACCGCAGCCCTCAGAGGCTGATGTGGTACGCCTTGCGGAGCGTCTCGTGAACGGCCCAGGTGGTCCGGTCGCCCTCGCGCAGCACACAGGCGTCCCCCGGGCCGATCTCCAGCGTCGCCCCGCCCTCGACCGCGACCGTCGCCCGGCCGCTGACGACCACGAACAGCTCGTTCGCCTCGGTGTCGGTGACCACGCCGGGCGTGATCTGCCAGATGCCCCGGATCTGCTTGCCGTCGGGCGACTCCCACAGCACCTTGCCCGTCACCACGGGGTCGCCCGAGACGATCTGCGCCGGATCGAGGGGTTCCGGTACGAGCTCGGCGTCCGGGATGTGCACGGCGAAGGAGGCGGGGTCCTGGTCGTTTGTCGTCATGGCCGGTCACCTTAGCGACCGCTTCCGGCCACCGGGTGACCAGGACCCGTCGGAGAACGTCCGGCCGTGGTTTGCGCCCCTCCCGGCCGCGACAGGGATGGGGCATGCCTCAGAACTCACCAGAACCCTACGAGCCGGTGCTCTCGGCAGAGGTGCGCGCGGCTCTGAGTACCGGTCTGCCCGTCGTGGCGCTGGAGTCGACGATCATCGCGCACGGTCTGCCGCGCCCCCGCAACCTCTCCGTGGCGCGGGAGCTGGAGGGGCTCGTCCGGTCCGCGGGCGCCGTCCCGGCCACCGTCGCCGTCCTCGACGGCCGGGCCCATGTGGGCCTCGGCGAGGACCAGTTGGGGCGGGTCGCCGAGGACCCGGCGGTACGCAAGCTGGGGCACCGCGATCTCGCCCCCGCGCTCGCCGCCGGGGCGAGCGGGGCGACGACGGTGTCCGCGACGGCGTTCCTGGCGGCACGGGCGGGCGTCGGCGTCTTCGCGACGGGCGGACTCGGTGGCGTACACCGGGAGTGGGCCGCCGACCAGGACGAGTCGGCCGATCTGCGGCTGCTCGCCCGTACCCGGATCACCGTGGTCTGCGCGGGGGTGAAGTCGATCCTCGACGTCCCGGCGACCCTCCAGCGGCTGGAGACCCTCGGCGTCTGTGTCGTCGGCTACGGCACCGGGCACTTCCCCGGCTTCTATCTGAGCAGCTCCGGCGAACCCGTCGACTGGACGGTGCACAGCCCCGGGGAGGTGGTGGAGGTGATCAGGGCGAGGGCGGCGCTGGGCGGGCCGGCGTCCGCGCTGATCGTCGCCAACCCCGTAGCGGAAGCAAATCAGTTGGATCCGGCTCTGCACGACCGGGTGCTGGCGGAGGCACTGGACGCGTGCCGGGAGCGGGGCATCTCGGGGCAGGGCGTCACGCCGTTCCTGCTGGACCAGCTGATGCGGCGGACCGGGGGCGCGTCGCTGGAGGCGAACCTCGCGGCCGTACGCGGGAACGTGACGCTCGCGGCGCGGATCGCCGTCACGGCGGCCGCCCGGTGAACCGTCCGGCGGGCGGCGGACTCCTGGTGGTGGGGGAAGTCGTCACGGACGTGGTGGCGCGGTACGGGTCGGCGCTCGCGCACGGTACGGACACGTCGGCCCGGATCCGGACCCTGCCGGGCGGCGCGGGGGCCAACGTCGCCTGTTGGGCCGTACGTTCGGGCTGTGCCGACGTGCGGCTGCTCGCCCGGGCCGGGGCGGGGTCCGCCGACTGGCACCGGGAGGCGTTGGAGCGGGCGGGGGTGCGGGCGTTCCTGGCGGTGGACGAGGGGGTTCCGACAGCGACGGTCATCGCCCTGGTCGACGCGGCGGCCGAGCGAACGTTCCTGACCGACGCCGGTGCGGTGCTGCGGCTCGCCTCCGACGACTTCGCGCCGTCGATGCTGGAGGGAGTCGGGCGGCTGCATCTCTCCGGCTACCTCCTCTTCGCGCCGTCGAGCCGGGCCGCCGCTCTCCTCACCCTGCGCACCGCCGTGGAGCGGGGGATTCCGGTGAGCGTGGATCCGGCGTCGGCCGGATTCCTCGGGGAGCTGGGGCCCAAGCGGTTCCTGGAGTACGCGGAGGGGGCGGAGCTGCTCCTGCCGAACGCGGACGAGGCCCGGCTGCTCACCGGACTGCCCGAACCCGAAGCCGCGGCGGCCGAGTTGAGCCGGTGGTTCCCGCGCGTCGCCGTCACCCTGGGCGCGCGGGGGGCCGTGGTGGCCACCGGGGGCGAGGTCATCGGCCGCATCCCCGGCGCGGCGGTGCGCGAGCCGGTCGACTCGACGGGGGCGGGCGACGCGTTCACCGGTGGGTTCCTGGCGGCCCTGCTGGCCGGTGCGGACGAGGTGGCCGCCGCGGCCGAGGGCTGCCGGGCGGGGGCGGCGGCCGTGGCCACGGTGGGCGGCCGGCCACCGGTTCACTGAGCACAGGTGCCTGGCGGCCGGCCACCGCTTCGCTGAGCACAGGTGGCCGCCCACGCGTCCGGTGAGCCGCACCGCGCGCGGTTCACCCGCTCCCCGGCAGACCCGACCAGGCCGGGTGCGCGGGATCGTCCGCCCGGACCACCACGTCCGCCCGTTCCATGGGCGCGACCTCGTCCTCGTACCGGGTGAAGGCGGGCAGGGTCCAGCGTTCCGGTTCCGCCGTGCGCCGCCGCAACGCCCCCGGCGACAACCGCAGATGGACGGTGAGCGCGAACGGGAACCAGTGCCCCAGCAGGAACGGGCCGTGCACGACGACCACCCCGCCCTCGGGCAGCGGGTGGTACGGGGTGCGGGTGGCCCGGTCCGTCACGGGGTCCCAGAGGTCGGGCAGCACCCGGCCGGAGCCGCCAGCCTCCAGCGGCCCGAACACCTCGCGCCACAGCGCCCCGGTGTCGAACCAGCCGTCGAGATACGCGTCCGCGTCCTGCTTCCCGTACTCGAAGCGCAGACTCGCCGGGCGCAGGAACCCCTCGGTGGGGACCACCAGGACCGAGCGGCCGCGCAGCCGCAGCTCCTGGGCGAGGCGTTCGGCCCTCTCGCCGGTGCGGGCTGCGGGAGCGCCGTCGATGCCGAGGGCGAGCCAGGGCCCGCCGTCGGGGGCGGACAGCCCGTCGCCGTACCGGGCCAGTTCACCGGCCAGCCGTTCCCAGGTGATCGCTTCGAGTCGCACGGCTCCATCATGGCCGAGGGGTGAGGGGATTCTCCGTACGGATGCTCACTCCCCGCGCAGCTCCGCCGCCAGCGGGCCGTCACCCAGCACCTCGACGCGGCCGTCCTTCACCGCCTCCGTGAGGGTCGTCCCGCCCTGCGCCAGCTCCAGGCAGACCTCCGCGCCGAGGACGATCCGGGCGTCGGGGCGGTCGGCGGGACCGTAGCCGTACACCGCCCCGTACGCCTCGGCGCCCGGCAGCACGAACCCCGCTCCCCCGCCGGCACGGAGACCGACATGGAGGTGGAACTCGCCCTCTTCGAGGCGGACTTCGAGGACGCCCTCCCGGGTGAGTCCGGTGAGGGCGCCGAGCAGCGGCAGGGCGAACCAGTGGGCCCGCACCGCGTCGGTCGGGCGACGCTCGGCGAGGGCGGGCGCGCCCCACGCGGCGAGGGCGGCGAGCACCGGCAGCAGGCCGTGGCCGCGCTCGGTCAGCTCGTAGACGGACGCGGCCGACGGGGGCGGCAGCTTGCGGCGCAGGGCCAGCCCGTTCTGCTCCATGTCCTTCAGGCGGGAGGCCAGCACGTCCGTGCTGACGCCGGGCAGGTCGGCGTGCAGGTCCGTGTACCGGCGCGGCCCGCCCAGCAGTTCACGGACGATCAGCAGCGTCCACCGGTCGCCGACGGAGTCGAGGGCGCGGGCGGTGGCGTCGAACTGGTCGTAGCTCCGGCGACGGACGGGTCGTGCCGCTGGACGTGCTGCTGGCTGCTGCTGACGTGGCATGCGACGCAGTCTAGACATGTTGTTGGACTTTCCAAGCTCAAGCTTGGTAAAACCAAGTATCGCAATTCGGCTCGGGAGGCAGCGCATGGAGTTCCGGCAGTCCAGCAAGCTCAACGAGGTCTGTTACGAGATCCGGGGCCCGGTCATCGAGCACGCCAACGCCTTGGAGGAGGCGGGCCACAGCGTGCTCCGGCTCAACACGGGCAACCCCGCGCTCTTCGGCTTCGAGGCCCCCGAGGAGATCGTCCAGGACATGATCCGGATGCTGCCGCAGGCCCACGGCTACACCGATTCCCGCGGCATCCTCTCGGCCCGTCGGGCGGTGGCCCAGCGCTACCAGTCGATGGGGCTGACCGAGGTCGGCGTGGACGACGTGTTCCTCGGCAACGGGGTCTCCGAGCTGATCTCCATGGCCGTGCAGGCGCTGCTGGAGGACGGCGACGAGGTGCTGATCCCGGCCCCGGACTTTCCCCTGTGGACGGCGGTGACCACGCTCGCCGGCGGCAAGGCCGTGCACTACGTCTGCGACGAGGAGTCCGACTGGAACCCGGATCTCGCCGATATGGCGTCGAAGATCACCGACCGGACCAAGGCCGTCGTGATCATCAACCCGAACAACCCCACCGGCGCGGTCTATCCGCGCGAGATCCTCGAAGGCATTCTCGATCTGGCCCGGCGGCACGGGCTGATGGTGTTCGCCGACGAGATCTACGACCAGATCCTGTACGACGGGGCCGAGCACCACAGCGCGGCCGTCCTCGCCCCGGACCTGGTCTGCCTGACCTTCAGCGGCCTGTCGAAGACGTACCGGGTGGCCGGGTTCCGCTCCGGTTGGATGGTGGTGTCCGGCCCGCACCAGCACGCCCGCAACTACCTGGAGGGCCTGACGATGCTGGCCTCCATGCGGCTGTGCCCCAACGCGCCCGCGCAGTACGCCATTCAGGCCGCGCTCGGAGGCCGGCAGTCCATCAAGGAGCTGGTCGCCCCCGGCGGGAGGCTGCACGAGCAGCGCGACCGGGCCTGGGAGCGGCTGAACGAGATCCCCGGAGTCTCGTGCGTGAAGCCGAAGGGCGCCCTGTACGCCTTCCCGCGCATCGATCCGAAGGTCCATCCGATCGTGGACGACGAGAAGTTCGTGCTGGACCTGCTGCTGCGGGAGAAGATCCAGGTGGTGCAGGGCACCGGTTTCAGCTGGCCGCGTCCGGACCACTTCCGCATCCTGACCCTTCCGTACGCTGATGATCTCGACGCGGCGATCAGCCGCATCGGCCGCTTCCTGAACGGATATCGCCAGTGACCTGTGCCCTCTGCTCCGTCCCCGTGCACACCCAGTTCGCCACTCCGGAGCTGGTGGGGGCGATCGTGGAGGGCGGGCTCGATCCGGCCGAGGACCCGGCTGGGCCGGTTCGGGGGCCGGTTCGCCCGCCGAGTACGCGCGCTGGGCAGGCCATCTGTGCGGTATGACCTGTCTGCGCATGGCGCTCGGCAGCGATGCCCCCTCGCTGTTCGCGCTGCGGGACGGGGCGCTGAAGTACGGGGCGTGCACGGAGGACGTGGACGGCACGATCCGGGGCCTGGTATCCGTCGGGGACGGATGCCGGGACACGGGCGGCCGTGCTGCCGCTGACGGAGTTCGAGCGGTTCTTCGCGGGCCGGGGCGTCTCGCTGGGAGCAGTAGCGGCATCGGAAACGGGAGCGGGCCCGGAGGCGTAGCCGGCCTCCGGGCCCTGTGAATGCCACCCATCTGGCACGCCGGCACGTTTAAGGGTCCGGGTCAGTCATGATGTCGTCGCGTCCTGCCTTTGGACCACCGCAGATCGGAGCTCTGCGGGCCGGACTTGAACCGGCATCTCGACGCGCGCGGGCCCGGGCCCGTTCGATCCGGCGATCGGCGGCGAATGCTGAGTCTGGAGCAAGAGTCTGAGATTGACGGCGGTCTGCCTCTGCCTGCTTGGGCTACTCCGGCCCGTGCCGGAGGGAGGAGTCGAACCTCCACTGGGACCGCGCCTTCACGACAAGCTTCAGTTTCAGCTTGCGCTCCTCGCGCACCCCGGTCACCGTCATCGGCGGCCGGGGAATCCATGGTCGGTCACCCGAAGAGGTAACCGAATACCGCATCACCCACCCGCTGGTCGGTGACCTCCGCGCCGTTGGCCTCCTCGCGGGCGAACTTCACGGCCTGCTGGAGCTTCTCGATCCGGTCCAGCAGTTCGTTGACGCGCCGCGCGGGCAGCGCCCCGGAGAACTTGACGGTCGTCCAGTACCCGACCGGGATGTCCTCGTAGTACACCTCGACCTGCGCCGGGTGCTTCTCGGTGGCCTCCGCCTTCACATGGTTGCGGGGGACCTTCTTGGTACGGAGCGTACGGACCGGCTCGGTCTTCCAGGAGTCGGTCGACGGGTCCTGCACCCAGGCCTCGGCCGCGTCCAGGACGGGCAGCTTGCGCACGAAGGTGTTGAGGTCGGTCAGCTGCTTCTCCAGGAAGAGCAGATAAGCCACCGGCACCTCGCTCACCAGCACCCGGCCTTCGACCTTCACATCGGCGCGGGCCGAGCAGTTCGCCCAGTCCTTCGTGGCGGTCACATCGAAGAGGCGGGTCAGCGTGGTCGCGGTGTCCCGCAGCACGTCCTCGGCCTTGACCTGGACCAGCGTCGACTCGGGCGGAAGCTGTTCGCCCTCCTCGTCCTTGGGCTGGTAGGTACGGGAGATCCCGGCCAGCAACGCGGCCTTCTGGAGGCCGTGATGGGCCGCCGTCAGGTCCTGGTGCGCCTTGGACTTGACGCCCTTCTCCACTGCGATGATCTGATTGAGTTTCGCCACGTCGAGGACGCTAGCAAGGCCAACGCCCTGCCGGCCAAGGGTTTTACCGTACGTAGTGGGGGTCGTCGTCCCCGGCCGTGTCCGGGACGGAGTCACCGGCGAGCAGGGCTTCGAGGGCGGAGACCGGGTCGGGGTCCGGGGCGGCGCGCGGCCACCAGTCGTCGGCGCCGGGGTCGGACTCGTAGCCGTACCAGCGCATGTCCTGGCCGAAGCGGAGCTGGAGCGAACCGGCCGGGTGGGTGAGGTGGTTGCGCCAGGGCGTGAAGCGCGGGAAGCCGGCGGCGGCGAGCGCGGGCCTGGCCCGGTCGAAGGGGCCGGCCGGCGGGTCCCAGGGCGTTTCCAGGGCGGCCAGGCCCTCCGCCTCGCCCTGGCGCCAGGCGGCGACGGCGCGGGCCAGGTCGGTGGTGGTGCGGCCGGTGGCGTACGCCAGCTCACGGTAGAGGGCGCGGGTGGTGGCGGTGAGCCCGGCGGTCGGGCGCGCGGCGGCGAGGCGGACGGCGTCCTGCCAGGCGGTGAGCCCGGCCAGCGGATCGCGGCCGGTGGTCAGCAGGGCGTGGGCGCGGGCGACGGCGTCGGTGGCGAGGGCGTCCAGGCCCAGTGGGTCGCGGGCGCCGGGCAGGTCCGGGTAGGACGGCGGCTGGCCGGGGTGCGGCGGGACGGGGCGGGGGGCCGGGAGCGGCGGCAGGAAGCGGGCGGCGAAGGCCTCGCCCGCCGCGACCGAGGGCATGGCCGGGGCCGCGGGGCGCTCGCGGGCGGAGTGTTCGGCGTTGCGCCGGGCGAGCGCGTCCAGCAGCTCGCGTTCGCCCCGGCCGCGCATCAGCAGCAGGACGAACGGGTCGCTGTCGAGCAGCAACGCCGTCTGGAAGCAGAGGGCGGCGACATGCTTGCAGGGCCGCCCGTGGTCGGGGCAGGTGCAGCTGGGGTCCAGGTCGTCGGCGGCGGGCAGCAGCCGGACCCCGGCCTCCTCGGCCGTCCGGGCCAGGGAGTGCGGCATCTCCTTGGCCAGCAGCGCGGACAGATGGCCGGGCCGCTCGGCGACCGCGTCGAGCAGGGCCTCCCAGCCCGGGTCGGCGAAGGTGCGCAGCCGCAGCTCGGCGCGGTAGGGGCGGGCCCGGCTGCCGTGCACATAGGCGACGACGCGACCGGGGGTGACGGTGATCGCGGCGACCTGGCCGTCGTCGGCGTACGCCCGGCCGCGGGCGAGGCGGGCCTCGTCCATCGACAGGGACTCCAGCGCGTCCACCCAGGCCCGGCCCCACCAGCTGTCGGCGAAGGGCTCGCCCTCGGCGGAGGTGCGGACGGGCACCGCCTCGAAGGTGCGCCGCAGATCGTCCGGGCCGATCCGGGCGCTCGGGGCGGATCTGCGGGCGGCCGGGCCCGTCGTCGGACGGGGGCTCATGCGCGGGCTCATGCGGGCCTCCGCAGGGACACGAGGTCGGCGAGGTCCCGGTCGCTCAGCTCGGTCAGGGCGCTCTCCCCGCTGCCGAGCACCGCGTCCGCCAGGGCCCGCTTGGACTCCAGCAGCTCGGCGATCCGGTCCTCCACCGTGCCCTCGGCGACGATCCGGTGGACCTGGACGGGCTGGGTCTGGCCGATCCGGTACGCCCGGTCGGTGGCCTGCTCCTCCACGGCCGGATTCCACCAGCGGTCGAAGTGGACGACATGGGCGGCACGGGTGAGGTTCAGTCCGGTGCCGGCCGCCTTGAGGGAGAGCAGGAAGACGGGGACCTCGGCGGACTGGAAGCGGTCCACCATCCGCTCCCGCTCGGGCACCGGCGTACCGCCGTGCAGGAGTTGGGAGGGGATCGCGCGGGAGGCGAGGTGTGCGGAGAGGAGCCGCGCCATCGACACGTACTGGGTGAAGATCAGGACCGAGCCGTCCTCGGAGAGGATCGTGTCGAGCAGTTCGTCGAGGAGGGCGAGCTTGCCGGAGCGGCCCGTGAGCCGGGTGGGCTCCTCCTTCAGATACTGCGCGGGGTGGTTGCAGATCTGCTTGAGCGAGGTGAGCAGCTTCATGATCAGGCCCCGGCGGGCGATGCCTTCGGCTCCCTCGATCTGCGCCATCGTCTCGCGGACGGCCGCCTCGTAGAGCGTGGCCTGCTCACGGGTGAGGGGGACGGGGTGGTCGGTCTCCGTCTTGGGCGGCAGCTCGGGGGCGATGCCGGGGTCGGACTTCTTGCGCCGCAGGAGGAAGGGGCGCACCAGCCGGGACAGCCGCTCGACCGCTTCCTCGTTGCCGAGACCGGCGGCCGTGTCCGTGTTCTCCACGATCCGGGCGTGCCGGGCGCGGAACGCCTTGAGCGGGCCGAGCAGTCCGGGGGTGGTCCAGTCGAGGAGGGCCCAGAGCTCGGAGAGGTTGTTCTCGACGGGGGTGCCGGTGAGGGCGACCCTGGCCGGGGCGGGGATGGTGCGCAGCGCCTTGGCGGTGGAGGAGTGCGGATTCTTGACGTGCTGTGCCTCGTCGGCGACGACCAGGCCCCAGCTCTGCCCGGCGAGCTGCGCGGCGCTGGAGCGCATGGTGCCGTAGGTGGTGAGGACGAACCCGCCGTCCGGATCGCTCAGGCTCCGGTCCGTGCCGTGGAAGCGGCGCACGGGCACGCCGGGGGCGAAGCGGTTGATCTCGCGGTGCCAGTTGCCGAGGAGGGAGGCGGGGCAGACGACGAGGGTGGGCGAGGGGTGCGCCCGGTGCAGATGGAGGGCGATGAGGGTGATCGTCTTGCCGAGGCCCATGTCGTCGGCGAGGCAGCCGCCGAGCCCGAGCGAGGTCATCCGGTCCAGCCAGGCCAGGCCGCGCAGTTGGTAGTCGCGCAGGGTCGCGTCGAGGCCGGGCGGCGGTGCGATCGTCGTGTCGTCGGCGAGGAGCCGGGTCCGGAGCGCGGCGAGGGCCCCGGCCGGGACGGCGTCCACCCGCTCGCCGTCGACCTCGGCGCTGCCGGTGAGCGCCACGGCCAGCGCGTCCACCGGATCCAGGAGCCCCAGCTCCCGCTTGCGCGCCTTGCGTACGAGGGCGGGGTCGACGACCACCCACTGGTCGCGCAGCCGCACCACCGGGCGGTGCGCCTCGGCCAGGAGGTCCATCTCGGCCTCGGTGAGCCGCTCGTGGCCCAGGGACAGCTGCCAGTCGAAGGCGAAGAGGTGCTCGGCGTCGAAGAAGGACGTGCCGTCGGTGGCGGATCCGGGCGCGGGCCGCACGACGGCGGCCGCGGTCAGTGAACGGGCCAGCTCGCGCGGCCAGCGCACCTCGACCCCGGCGGCGGCCAGCCGGGCTCCGGCGTCGCTCAGCAGCTCGTACAGCTCGTCCTCGGTGATCGCGAGCACATCGGGGACGGGCTGCCCCAGGAGCCGTTCCAGCGGGGCCCAGACGCGGGCGGCGCGGCGCAGGGCCAGGACCGCGTCGACCTGGGAGCGCGGTCCGAACGGCTCGCCCGCCCCGCCGTTCCACAGGGCCGCCGCGTCCACCACGTACGTCGGGTCGGCGAGGCTGTGCACCTGCACGATCGCCGCGGCGGCGGGGCGGACCGCCGGGTCGTCCGCGTGCTCCGGCCGGACGGCTCCGCCGGCGGCCTCCGCCTCCTCGCGGGCGGCGGTGAGCGCATAGGTGTCGGCGGTGTCGAACAGCTCGTACGCGGAGAGGTCGAGGCGCAGCGAGACCCGCACGCCCGCGTCCAGGCCCGAGGCCACCTCGACGGCCCAGGCGGCGGCCTGGGGCAGATGCTGGGCCTCGCGGGCGGCGAACGGCGCGCCCATCGCGAACGCGGCGGCGGGCGTGCGCGGCAGCGTGTCGGCGACGGCGTCCAGGAACGCACCGGTCAGTTTCCCGGGGTCGGGCAGCCGGGGCGGCGCGGAGCCGGGGACCGGCACCGCGTGCCCCTCGGGCGGCAGAGCGGCGGCAAGCGCCCGCAGATGCGCCACGTCCTCGGCGTCCGAAGGACCGGCCCGCCAGGCGTCGTGGCCGTCCGCCGTGAGCCCGGGGAGGATCCGGCCCCGGGCGAGGAGGTGGAGGGCGTGCAGGGCGGCCGCGCCCCAGCAGCGCGTGGCGGGGTGGGCGGAGGCCTGCTGCCGGGCCCGGACGAGCAGGGGCAGCGCGTCGGCCACGGACAGCAGGGCCGCGGGCACCTCGGCGGTGCGGACGCCCTCGGGGCCCGCGGCGTCGTCCGGCCGGACGACCGTGAGCCGGGCGGAGGTGTACGGGACGGTGTCGGGCCGTGCGGTGTCCGTGTACGCGAAGGGCGTCCCGGTCCGCTCCGGCGCGGGGTCGGCCCGCCACGGCTCGCCGTCGGCGTGGGAGCCACCGTCGATATGGGAGCCGCCGTCGGCACTGAGGTCCCAGAAGGCGATGCGGCCTTCCCTGGGCACCGGTCCTGGCAGGAAGACCGCGGGGTGGCGCAGCAGGCGGGCGACGTCGGCGGTCCGCGTCTCGCCCTCACGGGTCTGTTCCGTCATGTCCACTCCCCCTCCCACTCGACCCCCGGTCTCGAGGGCTCCGACATCCGGGGTCTCCGGTCTCCGTCAGCACGGAATGTGCTGACTCCGCGAGTCTAGGCGGGAGGTCTGACACTGCGGACGCCCACGGCATCACCCCAGCTCAGCGATGGCTCGATCGGTCAGGAGTACGTCCCGGGCGCCCCCGGCTCCGCGAGCGGGCCGCGACGCTCGGTGACAACCGAACGGCTGCGGTCGGTGACCCCCCGTCGCTCCGCTGCTCGCCCGGTCGGCCGCGCCCGGGATGCCGGGGGCGACCGGGCCGGGCAGGGTGGCCAGCGCCAGCACGTTTTTTCCGACGAACCGACTTCACCGGACGAGCACCGGACGAGCAGACGAGGACCCGCCCATGTCCGTGACCGCCACCGTTCCCCGCCGCCGACGCCGTCTCGCCGTCGCCGCCGGAGTCTCGCTCCTCGCCCTCGCCGCCACGGGCTGTTCCGGGCTGGGCCGCACCGCGGTGGGTCCGGTGACCTACACGACGGAGCGCGAAGCGGTGATCCAGGTGAACAGCCCGTCGGTACGCGGCTGCCACCGGATCGCCCCGGCGGGGGCCCACGAGGTGGAGAACGGGACGCTGGTCGACGTGATCCTCTACCGCACCCGGGACTGTACGGGCCGGGGGACGACCTATGTGCCGACCCGGTTCAGCGATGTGACGGCGCCGGGCAGCGGCCCGTGGCGCAGTTACAGCTTCGTGCACTGACCCGCGGACAACGCGCGCACTGACCCGCGAACAAAGAGCCCGGTCAGAGCGCCGGGCGGGCCAGCAGCCAGGTGCCGTCGTCGGTGAGGGTGCGCTCCACCGTGAGCCCGGCCGCCGCGAGATGTCCGGCCAGGTCCGCCTCGGACAGCTCCCGCGACAGGAAGGTCTGCGTCCACCGCGCGTCGTCGAAGTGATACTCCGCGCGCACCGAGCGCACGCCGTCGCCCACCGGATCCGCCGAGACGATCCGGACCAGGCACCCGGACGGGTCGGTCCGCTCCCACGGAAGCTCCGAGCGGTGCGCCACGGCCTCGCGCTGGACGAGGACGATCCCGTCGTCCCGCACATGGGCGCGGCAGACCCGCAGCATCCCGTCGCGCACCCGGTGCTCGCCCGCGTGGACCAGGAACGAGCCGAGCAGCACCACGTCGAACCGCTCGTCGCCCAGGTCCAGCGACTCGATGGGACTGCGCACCCTGCGTGCCCCGACGATCTCCGCCAGCATCTCCGGCGACTCGTCCACCGCCGTCACCCGGAACCCGCGCTCCACCAGCGGGTGCGTCACCCGGCCCGCCCCGCAGCCCAGTTCGAGAAGGCTCGCCCCCTCGGCGGCGACGCCCGCGACCACGTCCGGCTCGTCGCCGACGGCCAGCCGGCGGTACAGCTCCACCGCGCAGCCGTCCGGCGTGATGGCTCCGGGCCCCGTCCCCGCGTACCCCTCACGTACCAGTGATTCGCCCATGGAGGGGGAACGAGCCGTCTCCGGGCGCGGTTCCCCGCCCCGCCGCTGCTCCGGCCACCGCTTTCCGTTCCGCCGCTTTCCGTTCCGCCGCCGGATGGGTCCATGCTGGAGAGTGAGGTGATCGCCATGCGTACAGGCAGTGAACCCGCGACCGCCCGCAGTCCGCTGCGGATGCGGCTCTGGCTGAGCCTGTGGGGCATGGCCTGGGCCCTCTTCGGCCTGGTGGCTTTCGCGATGAACGGGCGGCAGGGCTGGGCGGCGGCCTGCGCGGTGGTGCTGCTGCTCGCCGTGGTGGACCTCTGTGTGATCACGTACCGCATGCGCCAGGGTCCGCACTACCAGCCGGGCCGTGATGTCCCACCGTACGAACCGGACCACGGCGACGGCCGTCCGCACAGGCCTCCGCCCGGCACCGACGGCGGGCGGCCGGATCAAGGACGAACCGGACCCTCCGGGCGCCCCTGACGCCCCCCCCGTCAGTCCCGCTCGTCGAACTTCGCCGCCCGCAGGTACTCCGGCTTCGGGTCCAGCGCCGCTGCCAGGCGGAAGTGCCGGGTCGCCCGCTCCGGATTGCCGGACCGTTCGAAGGTGCGGGCCAGGGCGAAGTGGGCGAACGCGTTGTCCGGTTCGCGCTCCAGCACCAGCTCGAATTCCAGCTCGGCGGGGCGCAGTTGGGCGGCGGCGAAGAAGGCGCGGGCCCGGAGCAGCCGGGCGGCGGTGTTCTCCGGGTGGGCGGCGATCACCGAGTCGAGGAGCTTGACGGCGCCCCGGGGGTCCCGGGCGTCGAGCAGGTGCTCGGCCGCACGGAAGTCGATGACGTCGGTCTCCGGGTTCCTCTCGGGCACGGTCGCGTCCCTTCCTCTCCTCGCGGTCCTCTCGCGCGGGTCCGCCATCGCTTCCTCGCGCGTGTGCAACGTCCGCTCCGGCTGCGCTGTTCCGGCCGGAGCGTTCCCGCAGGCCTCGCTCAGCCGGCGTCGGCAGCCCTGCGGACCAGTTCGTCCCAGACCTCGCGGACCCGGGCCTCCAGCGCCTCCCGCGGCCCGTCGTTGTCCACGATCAGGTCGGCGACGGCCCGGCGCTCCTCCCGGGTGGCCTGGGCGGCCATCCTGGCACGCGCGTCGGTCTCCGTCATTCCGCGCAGCCTCACGAGCCGGTCGAGCTGGGTCTCGGCGGAGGCGTCGACGACCACGACCAGGTCGTAGAAGGGGGCGAGCCCGTTCTCGGTGAGGAGGGGCACGTCGTGGACGACGACGGCGTCCTCGGGGGCCGCCCATTCCCGTTCGGCCGCGCGGGCGCCCACCAGGGGGTGGACGATCGCGTTGAGGGCGGCCCGCCGCCCGTCGTCGGCGAAGACGAGCGCACCGAGCGCCGGGCGGTCCAGGGTGCCTTCGGCGGTCAGGACGTCCGGCCCGAACTCCTCAACGACGGCCGCGAGTCCGGGCGTTCCGGGCTCGACGACCTCGCGGGCGATCAGGTCGGAGTCGATGAGGACGGCACCGTACGAGACGAGCAGCCGCGACACTTCGCTCTTGCCGGCGCCGATGCCGCCGGTCAGGCCCACTTTCAGCATGGGCCGCAGCCTACGGGCCGGTCCCGGGCGGTCAGCCCTCGCCCTCCCGCTCGGCGAGGAACCGCTCGAACTCGCGGCCGATCTCGTCGGCGGACGGCAGGTCGACCGGCTCGGCGACGAGATTGCCGCGCGTCTCGGAGCCGGCGACGGCGTCGTACTGGTGCTCAAGGCCCTCGACGAGGGAGACGAGTTCCTCGTCGCCCTGGCCGATCTGCCGGTCGATCTCGGTCTGGGTGCGGTGCGCCTCGGTGCGCAGGGAGTGCGCGAGGGCGGGCAGCACCAGACCGGTCGCGGCGGTGATCGCCTCCAGCGCGGTGAGCGCCGCGTCCGGATAGGCGGAGCGGGCCACGTAGTGCGGTACGTGGGTGGCGACCCCGAGCACGTCGTGGCCGGCCTCCATCAGCCGGTACTCCACGAGGGCCTCGGCGGAGCCGGGCACCTGGGCCTCGTCGAAGGGGCTGCGGTGGCCGGGCATCAGGTCGGTGCGGTTGCCGTGCGGGGTGATGCCGACGGGGCGGGTGTGCGGGACGCCCATGGGGATGCCGTGGAAGTTCACCGCGAGCCGGACGCCGAGGCGCTCGACGATCTGCTCGACGGCGGCGGCGAACCGCTCCCACTCCACGTCCGGCTCCGGGCCCGACAGCAGCAGGAAGGGCGCTCCGGTGGCGTCCTGGACCACCCTGACCTCCAGGGCGGGCGCCTCGAAGGACGCCCAGCGGTCACGCCGGAAGGTGAGCAGGGGGCGCCGTGCGCGGTAGTCGACGAGCCGGTCGTGGTCGAAGCGCGCGACGACCTGGTGGGGCAGCGTCTCCAGCAGGCCCTCGACGATCTGCTCGCCGGTCTCACCCGCGTCGATGTAGCCGTCGAAGTGGTAGAGCATGACCAGGCCGGCCGACTCCTGCGCCAACGCCATGTCGACGACGGCCAGGCCCTTCGGCTCCCATTCGTACAAACTCTGCGGATCAGGCACGGTTACCGCTCCTCCTCGTGTTCCTAGACAAGAACACGACCGGCCGCACGCGCATTCCCCGCGTCCCGGCCTTTCCCGGGGAGGCCGGGTCACGGCGCGTCAATTGCGTTGGAGGCGAAGGCGTTTCATCGTGTTCGACGCCGCTCCCGCCGATCCTGGTCCAGACCTTGACGCGCCCCGCTGCCGTCCCTACCGTCACTGAGCAACACGTTCAGAGACGCGTCTCACGTTCATGTACGGGAACATCTGGACTCCTCCGACGGGAAGGCACCCCCATGCGCACCCGCTCCCCCCTCACCGTCCTGCTCGCCGCCGCCCTGGCCGCCGGCGGTCTCACCCTGGCCGGGGCCGGGCCGGCGAACGCCGCGGTCATCGACGTGAGCACCGCGGCCCAGCTCAAGTCGGCGCTCACCACCGTCTCCCCCGGCGACACGATCCGGCTCGCCGACGGCACGTACACCGGCAACTTCAAGGCCACCCGGCCCGGCACCTCCGGCTCACGGATCACCCTCACCGGCTCCAGCAGGGCCGTGCTCACCGCGGGCGGCGGCTACGGGCTGCACCTCAACGGCGCCTCGTACTGGACGGTCCACGGGGTCACGGTCAAGGGCGGGCAGAAGGGCATCATGGCCGACACGGCGAACGGTGTCGTGATCGACTCGGTGACCGTGCACGACCTCGACATGGAGGGCGTCCACTTCCGTAAGTCCAGCAGGGACGGCGTCCTGAAGAACTCCCGGATCTACGACACCGGGCAGAACGGGCGCGGTATGGGCGAGGGCGTGTACGTCGGTTCGGCGGGCGATCTGTCCGACCGGAGCGACAACGCGCAGATCCTGAACAACACCATCGGGCCGGACGTCGGCGGCGAGTCCGTCGACATCAAGGAAGGCACGACGGGCGCGCGGATCATCGGCAACACCTTCGACGGCCAGGGCCTGACCGGAGCCAACTACGACGACTCGTGGGTCGACGTGAAGGGCAACAACGTCCTGGTCGAAGGCAACAAGGGGTCGCGCACCACCAACAACGGCTACGAGACGCACACCCAGCAGAGCGGCTGGGGCTGCGGCACCGTCTTCCGGAACAACTCCTCGAACCTGACCGGGGCCACCGGCGACAAGCAGCTCGCCGTCAACGTGACCAACCACAGCTCCGGTTGCCGCACCACCGTCTACGCGAGCAACACCGTCACCGGCGGCAAGGGGCTGACCAACATCGCCGTCACACCCTGAAGGTCCGAAAACGCGAGTGAGGCCCGCCCCCCGAAGGGGACGGGCCTCACTTACCGCTCTACAGCTTTACCGCAGCCGATGGGCCCGCCGGGGTCAGAGCGTCAGCTCTGGCCGCCCGCGAGCTTCTCGCGCAGCGCGGCAAGGGCCTCGTCCGACGCCAGGGCGCCGGAGTTGTCCGCCGACTCCGAGGAGTACGAACCGCCGCCGCCACCGCTGCCGCCGGAGGCGGCCGGAGCAGCGCCGGCCGGGGCAGCAGCGCCCTCGGCCGCAGCAGCCTCGTCGGCCTCGCGGGACTTGATGACCTGGGCCTGGTGCTGCTCGAAGCGCTGCTGCGCCTCGGCGTACTGGGTCTCCCAGACCTCGCGCTGCGCCTCGAAGCCCTCGAGCCAGTCGTTGGTCTCGGGGTCGAAGCCCTCGGGGTAGATGTAGTTGCCCTGGTCGTCGTACGACGCGGCCATGCCGTACAGCGTCGGGTCGAACTCGACCGAGGCCGGGTCGCCACCGAAGGACTCGTTGGCCTGCTTCAGCGAGAGGCTGATGCGACGACGCTCGAGGTCGATGTCGATGACCTTGACGAAGATCTCGTCGTTGACCTGGACGACCTGCTCCGGGATCTCCACGTGGCGCTCGGCCAGCTCGGAGATGTGGACCAGACCCTCGATGCCCTCGTCGACGCGGACGAACGCACCGAACGGAACGAGCTTGGTGACCTTACCCGGGACGACCTGACCGATCTGGTGCGTCCGGGCGAACTGCTGCCACGGGTCTTCCTGCGTCGCCTTGAGCGACAGGGAGACGCGCTCGCGGTCCATGTCGACGTCGAGGACCTCGACGGTGACTTCCTGGCCGACCTCGACAACCTCGGAGGGGTGGTCGATGTGCTTCCAGGACAGCTCGGAGACGTGCACGAGACCGTCGACGCCACCCAGGTCCACGAAGGCACCGAAGTTGACGATCGAGGAGACGACGCCGGAGCGGACCTGACCCTTCTGCAGGGTGGTGAGGAACGTCTGGCGAACCTCGGACTGGGTCTGCTCGAGCCAGGCGCGGCGGGACAGGACCACGTTGTTGCGGTTCTTGTCCAGCTCGATGATCTTCGCCTCGAGCTCCTTGCCCACGTAGGGCTGGAGGTCGCGGACACGACGCATCTCGACGAGCGACGCCGGGAGGAAGCCGCGGAGGCCGATGTCGAGGATGAGACCACCCTTGACGACCTCGATGACGGTACCGGTGACGATGCCGTCTTCTTCCTTGATCTTCTCGATGGTGCCCCAGGCACGCTCGTACTGAGCGCGCTTCTTCGAGAGGATCAGGCGGCCTTCCTTGTCCTCCTTCTGGAGAACCAGGGCCTCGATCTCGTCGCCGACCTTGACGACCTCGTTGGGGTCGACGTCGTGCTTGATCGAGAGCTCGCGGCTCGGAATGACACCTTCGGTCTTGTAACCGATGTCGAGGAGAACCTCGTCCCGGTCAACCTTGACGATGACACCGTCAACGATATCGCCGTCGTTGAAGTACTTGATCGTCTCGTCGATCGCCGCGAGGAACGCGTCCGCGTCGCCGATGTCGTTGACCGCAACCTGCGGAGTGGTGGCGGTGGTCTCGGTGCTGCTCGTCATGTGGGAAAGGGCTCCGGTACGGACAGAGAGTCGTAGGTACTGCTACGCCGAAAGCCCTTATCGCCATCTGCAGAAGCCGGACAGCCTGGAAGACGCGCAATCCGTTTCCGGAGAGACGCCTCGACAACCGAGGGGACATGCAGCAGACGCGAGCGCGGCCTGCTAGGTCTGAGGCGCGCAGGCTCGCAGCGCAACTTGTAGCATACGGGGGCAGCCGGACAGGGTCAATGCGCGAAGGCGCACACCCGGGGCGCATCGCCCCAAACCCGGCACAACTCGTGTTCTCCGAGGCCACATCGGCCCGAGAACACTACGGAACGGCGCCGCGAGCACGCGGGCGTACCCCCGGGGGTACACGCCCCTGGTACGGACCGCACGCGGCGGGTGAAGGCAAACTACAACGACGGGCACGATGAGCCAAGAGATCCACGGGACCTACTCCTCGGAACCCGGAGAACCCGCAGAGTCCGCGGAGCCGGAAGCCACGCGCCGGGCAACGGACGAGGCCGAGAGCAGCCGGGCCAGCCGCGGCTGGTGGGACCGCAACGCCGACGAGTATCAGAGCGACCACGGCGGCTTCCTGGGGGACGACCGCTTCGTCTGGGGTCCGGAGGGGCTGGACGAGGCCGAGGCCGGTCTGCTGGGGCCCGCGGCCTCCCTGAAAGGGCTGGACGTCCTGGAGATCGGGGCCGGGGCCGCCCAGTGCTCACGCTGGCTGGCCGCCCAGGGCGCCCGCCCGGTGGCGCTGGACCTGTCCCACCGCCAGCTCCAGCACGCCCTGCGTATTGGCGAAGGGCTCCCCCTGGTGGAGGCGGACGCGGGCCGGCTGCCCTTCCGGGACGCCTGCTTCGACCTGGCCTGTTCCGCGTACGGGGCGGTGCCGTTCGTCGCCGATCCCGTACGGGTCTTCCGCGAGGTCCACCGGGTGCTGCGGCCCGGCGGGCGCTGGGTGTTCTCCGTGACGCACCCGGTCCGCTGGGCGTTCCCGGACGAGCCCGGGCCCGAGGGGCTCTCCGTCGCGGCCTCCTACTTCGACCGCGTCCCCTACGTCGAGCAGGACGAGGCCGGCAACGCCGTCTATGTGGAACACCACCGCACCCTCGGCGACCGGGTCCGGGACGTGGTCGCGGGCGGTTTCCGGCTGGTCGACCTGGTCGAACCGGAATGGCCCGCCTGGAACAACCAGGAGTGGGGCGGCTGGTCCCCCCTCCGGGGCAACCTGATCCCGGGCACGGCGATCTTCGTGTGCGAGCGGGACTGACCGTCCGGACCGCGTCCGCCCCGTACGACACTGGGGGCGTGATCCGTACCGAAGCCCTGGACCGCCTGCCCGTCCGCACCGCCGTACCCGCCCTCCGGCGCGCGCTCGACGACCGGGGCGTCGCCGTCCTGTGCGCCCCGCCCGGCACCGGCAAGACGACACTCGTCCCGCTGGTGCTGGCCGGGCTGACCGGCGACGGGCCGGTGCGCCGGGTCCTGGTCGCCGAGCCGCGCCGGATCGCCGCGCGGGCGGCGGCGCGGCGGATGGCCTGGCTGCTGGGCGAGCGGCCGGGCGAACGGGTCGGGTTCACGGTGCGCGGCGAGCGTGTGGTGGGGCGGGGGACGGTGGTGGAGGTCGTGACCACCGGGGTGCTGCTCCAGCGGCTCCAGCGCGACCAGGAGCTGGCCGGGGTCGACGTGGTGATCATCGACGAGTGCCACGAGCGGCACCTGGACGCGGACACGGTGGCCGCCTTCCTCCTGGACGTGCGGGAGGCGATCCGCCCCGATCTGCGGCTGGTGGCGGCGTCCGCGACGACGGACGCGGAGGGCTGGGCGCGGCTGCTGGGTGACGCCCCGGTCGTCGAGGCCGAGGGCGTCTCGTACCCGGTGGAGGTTCTCTGGGCGCCGCCCGTGCGGCCGGTGAAGCCGCCGCACGGGATGCGCGTCGATCCGGCGCTGCTGACGCATGTGGCGGCGACCGTGCGGCGGGCGCTGGCGGAGCGGGAGGGGGACGTGCTCTGCTTCCTGCCCGGCGTCGGGGAGATCGGCCGGGTGGCCGGGCAGCTCGCCGGGGTGGACGCGGAGGTGCTCCAGGTGCACGGGCGGGCCCCGGCCGCCGTGCAGGACGCGGTGCTGGCCGGGTCGTCCGGCGTACGCCGGGTGGTGCTGGCGACCTCGGTGGCGGAGTCGTCGCTGACGGTCCCGGGCGTCCGGGTCGTGGTCGACTCGGGGCTCGCGCGGGAGCCGCGTACCGACCATGCGCGGGGGCTGAGCGCCCTGACGACCGTACGGGCCTCCCAGGCGGCCGGGCGGCAGCGCGCCGGGCGGGCGGGGCGGGAGGCTCCGGGGGCGGTGTACCGCTGCTGGGACCAGGCCGAGGACGGGCGGCTCGCGCGCTTCCCGGCC
The DNA here is from genome assembly GCA_014649555.1 of Streptomyces globisporus. Classification (GTDB taxonomy): domain Bacteria; phylum Actinomycetota; class Actinomycetes; order Streptomycetales; family Streptomycetaceae; genus Streptomyces; species Streptomyces globisporus. The sequence goes on from BMTG01000004.1 coordinate 156,719, forward strand.
CCGGAGATCAAGGTGGCCGACCTCGCGGCGTTCGCGCTCCGAGCGGCGTGCTGGGGCGATCCGGACGCCTCCTCGCTCGCCCTGCTGGACCCGCCGCCGGCCGGGGCGATGGGCGCGGCCCGGGAGGTGCTGGGGGCGATCGGCGCGGTGGACGGCGGCGGCCGGGTCACCGAGCGCGGCGTACGGATGTCCCGGCTCGGGCTGCACCCCCGGCTGGCGCGGGCGCTGCTGGACGGGGCCGCGGAGGTCGGGGCACGGCGGGCGGCTGAGGTGGTGGCGCTGCTGAGCGAGGAGCCGCCCAGGGAGTACGGGGACGATCTCGCGGCGGCGCTGCGGACCGCCCGCCGGGGCCAGGACGGGTACGCGGCGCGCTGGAAGCAGGAGGTGCGGCGGCTGTCGGGCCAGGTGGACGGGGCGGGCTCCGGCTCGACGCCGAGCTCCGGGGCCGCGCCGGGTATCGGGGCCGCGCCGGGCTCGGGGACCGGCCGTGGCTCCGGGGCCGACACCCGTACCGGCTCCGGCTCGGGTCGCTCCGATGACGCCGTCGTCGGGCTCGTCGCCGCCCTCGCGTTCCCCGAGCGGGTGGCGCGGGCCCGGGGCGACGGGGCGTTCCTGATGGCATCGGGCACGGGCGCGGAGCTGCGGGAGGGGTCGCCGCTGCGCCGCTCGCCCTGGCTGGCCGTGGCGGTAGCGGACCGGCCCTCCCACGCGGCGTCCGCGCGGGTAAGGCTGGCGGCGGTGCTCGACGAGGACACCGCGCTGGCGGCCGCCGGGCATCTGCGGGTGCGGGGCGAGGAGGTCCGCTGGGTGGACGGCGAGGTGGCCGCCCGGTCCGTGGACCGGCTGGGGGCGGTCGAGTTGGCGGTACGGCCGCTGAAGCAGCCCGATCCGGAACTGGTGCGCGGGGCCCTGGTGGACGGGCTGCGGCGCGAGGGGCTCGGGCTGCTGCGCTGGAACCGGGACACCGAGCAGCTGCGGTCGCGCCTGGCGTTCCTGCACGGGGTGCTGGGGGCGCCGTGGCCGGACGTGTCGGACGGGGCGCTGCTGGCGGATCCGGACGCGTGGCTGGAGCCCGAGCTGTCGCGGGCCCGGCGGCGCTCCGATCTGGGCCGGATCGACGCGGGCCAGGTGCTGCGGCGGCTGCTGCCCTGGGCGACCGGCGATGCCGCCCGGCTGGACGAGCTGGCGCCGGAGCGGATCGAGGTGCCGAGCGGGTCCCGGATCCGGGTGGAGTACGGCGGGGACCAGCCCGTACTGGCGGTGAAGCTCCAGGAGTTGTTCGGGCTGGCCGAGACGCCCCGGGTGGCCGGGGTGCCGGTCCTGGTGCACCTCCTCTCCCCCGCCGGACGCCCGGCGGCCGTCACCGCGGACCTGGCGTCGTTCTGGCGGGAGGGCTACAAGGCGGTGCGGGCGGAGCTGCGCGGCCGCTACCCGAAGCATCCGTGGCCGGAGGACCCCGCGACCGTACCGGCGACGCGGTACACCACGGCCCGGCTCAAGCGTTCGTAGGACTCTCCGGCCGCCGGGAGCGGGCCTCCAGCCAGAGGGCGAGCGCGGCCAGTCCGATGCCGAGGCCCAGGAAGCCCCAGGGCAGGTACGAGGTGAGGAGGAGGACCAGGACGCGCTGGGACTTCACGAGGTCGACGGTGTCGACGATGTAGTCCTCGCGCATCTTCACATGGCCGGAGAACGCGGTGACGGTGTCCTCGGACATGCCCATCTTCTTGGCGTCGCGCAGCTCTTCGCGGTGGATCTCCTCGCCGTTGAGGGGGGCGCCGGTGACCGGGTCGACCCAGAACATGCGCTTGGTGGTGTACCAGCGGGTCATGCCGGTCTGCGCGATCTGCTCGGCGGTGATGCCCTCGATGGGCATCTTCTTCGGCATGGGGACCTTGGTCCAGGGAATGGTCTGCTCGAAGTAGTAGACCTCCAGGCCGCGGAAGGTGCGGGTGCCCCGGTAGTGGATGGGGGCGGTGGTGCGGGTCTGGGCGTCGAAGTACTCGTAGTCCCGTTTCTCGGTGAGGAAGGGCCACTTGAACTCGATGCCCTCGCGGCGGACCGGGTCACCGTCGACCATCTCGCCGGTGGCGTTGACGGGGGCCTGGGTGTGGGCGTCGAAGATGTAGCGCTCGGGGATGGCGGAGACCATCTTGCCGTCGGGGCCCTGGACGTAGGAGAGCGCGTCCCAGACGACGACGTCGCGTCCGGCGCTGCGTTCGATCTTCTCGGACTCCTCCACGTTGCCCTTGAGGGTCTGGACGATGGTGACCTTGTCGACCTTCTTCGCCTTGAGGGTGGAGTAGTCGAGGAGCACGGCGGGCTTCGCCTCCAGGACGACTTCCTGGTACTGACTCGGCGGGATCTTTGCCAGGCGCGGGAAGGCGTACCAGCGCAGCAGCGGTGACAGGGCGGCGAAGAACACGGCGAAGGCCAGGAGTACGAGACCGGCTCGGCGGCGCATGGTGGTGACCTCTTCCCTCTGCGGCGGCTATCTCTTCGGCCCCGGGACGGTGGTCAGCAGGGGTTTCGGCGAGGTCTCCCCGGCCGGGGAGCCGATGGCGGAGACGGTGAACACGAGCGCGAGGGCGGCGGCCAGTCCGATGGCGGCGGCGACGAGGGCACGCATGCTCGGCCTCCCGGGGCGGTGGTCCGGCGACGGCGAACTGATGGGCCGTCAGGGCTGGGGCACCGTAGCAACCGGGGCGCGAGATGAGAACAGAGCGGACAGCCCCTCGGCCGGGTGGCCGAGGGGCTGTGCGACTCGCTGCTGGGAGAGCCGGGGTCAGGGCTTGGTGGCCGCGGGGGTCTCCGTCGCGTCCGGCGCCGGCTCCTCCGGGGCCGTCTCCTCCGGGGCCTCGACGGTCAGCTTGATGACGACCGAGGCGCCGCCCTCGGTGGTCAGGCGCAGCAGATACGTGCCCTCGTTGTCGTCGGCGAAGATCTCCGGGAGCCGCAGCTGCCCGTCGGCGTCCGTCGTCAGCGTGGTGAGGGTGCGGACCGGCTTGCCCTTCGCGTCCTTGAAGTACGGGCCCTTGTCGTTGTCGATGACGCCCAGAGGGTCCTTGACCATGGTGGCAGTGACGGCGACCCCGGCCGCGGCGGCGTCCTTGTAGGTGGCCTTGACCGTGACGGCGTCCGCGAACTTCTCGCCGGGGGCGGCGGCGAGCGCCTTCTCGTCGGTCCGGGCGATCGCGTCGGCCTGGCGGGCGGTGACGGTCGCCGCGTACGTCAGGGTGCGCGGCCGGCCGGTTCCCGCGACGGCGGTCACGGTGAACTCCCCGGCCTTCTCGCCGGCCTGGAGCTTCGGTGCGGTGGCGGTGCCGTCGGTTCCGGTCCGCACCGTCACGGTCTTCCTGCCGCCGGCGAAGAGCGTGCCGGTGCCGCCGGTGACGGTGAAGGTGACGGGCACCTTGGCGAGCGGGGCGCCGACCGCGTTGCGCGCCAGGACCGAGACCCGCTCGTCGAACTCCTGGCCCGCGGTGGCGCGCAGCGGGCCGGTGCCCGCGTTCTCCAGGGAGCCGAAGGTCTCGGACGGCGGCGTCGGCTTGGGGGTCGGCGGCTTCGGCGTCGGGCTGGTGGAGCCTCCGCCACCGGGCTTCGAGGGGCCCGGGCTCGGCTTACCGGGCTTGGACGGGGAGGGGTTCGGGCTCGGCGTCGCGCTCGAACCGGAACCGGCGCCCGGACGCGGGCTCGGGGTGGGGGTGCTCGGGGTGCTCGGGAGCGTGCCGGTGCCGTCGGGGATCTCGTGCGTGCCGCGCTGGTAGTAGGAGAACCAGGAGCGGACCGTGCGCAGGTACTCCGTCGACCGGTTGTAGCTCAGCACGGCCTGGTCGAGGTCGGCGGCGAGGGCCAGATCACGGTCGTTGGCGCAGAGGTAGCGGCCGGCGGCGAGGGCCGCGTCGTAGATGTTGTTGGGGTCCTTGCGGCCGTCGCCGTTGGCGTCCTGGCCCCAGGAGGCCCACGTCGAGGGGATGAACTGCATCGGGCCGACCGCGCGGTCGTGGACCGCGTCGCCGTCGTACGCCCCACCGTCGGTGTCCTTGATCAGCGCGAAGCCCTGGCCGTTGAGGGCCGGGCCGAGGATGCGGGGGCTGGCGGTGCCGTTGGCGTCGACGCGGCCGCCGCGGGCCTGGCCGGACTCGACCTTCCCGATGGCCGCGAGGAGTTGCCAGGGCAGCCGGCAGGAGGGGTCGGTGGTCGCGACGGTCCGCTCGGCCTGCTTGTACGCGGCCAGGATCGACGCCGGAATACCCGCTTCGGCACGGCCGGCCGCCGGAAGATTGCTGGACGAACCGGGCTTGTCGGGCGTGACCAGGGGCGGAAGGTCCGTGTAGTAGGGCGAGTTGCCGGTGGCGGCGCCGTCGGTCTCGCCGCTCGCGGTGTCCTCGCCCGCCGCCTTCGGGTCGCCGCTGCCCGCGGATCCGTCGGCCAGGGTCGCCGCGGGCGCCTGCGAGGCCGCGAGCGCCGCCACTGCGGCCGCCGCCACGGCGGTGGTCGTGGCTCCCTTGCGCAGACGTCGGCGAATGTGCGCTGCCATACGTTCCGGTCCCTCCCCCTCGAAGGCTGCTCGCGCTCCCCAGCGCAACGACTCCAGCGACCCTACGGCACCTTGTGTCGCCCAGGCACCGAGGGCTGACCGCTTCTTACTGTTTTTTCACGTTCGCGGGCGCAGGTTGTGGCGCACGTTGTCCTGGGGGCCACGAAAGGGTGCCCCGGCGGTCCCGCATACTTGCCGCCATGCCGTTCACGCTCAGTCATGCCGCCGCCGTGCTCCCGGCGATCCGCCGGAACGGGGCGGCCCGGTGGCCGCTGTTCCCCTCGGCGCTCGTCGCCGGTTCGTTCGCGCCCGACATCACCTACTTCGCGGACACGGTGGTTCCCGGGGCGATGGAGTTCGGTTCGTTCACGCACACCCTCGCCGGGATCGTCACGGTGAACGTGGCCATCGCCGCGGTGCTGGTCGCGGTGTGGGCGCTGCTGCGGGAGCCGCTGGTGGCGCTGTTGCCGGTACGGGTACGGGGCCGGGTCCACGGGTTCGTCCGGGGGCAGCGGTGGACGCGGGCCTCCTTCGGTCCGTCCGCCTGGCTGTGGTTCGCCGCCTCGGCTGCGCTGGGCGCGGCCACGCATGTGGTGTGGGACGCGTTCACCCACCACAGCCGGTGGGGCACGGAGCTGCTGCCGTTCCTGAACCGGAGCGTCGGCGGCCTCCCGGTGTTCCAGTTCGTGCAGTACAGCAGTTCGGCGCTGGCCCTCGTGGTCATCGGCTGGTTCGTCGCCACCGGGCTGCGCCGGACCCCGGCCGTCCCCGCGCCCGTGGAGGTGCCGGTGCTCGGCCGCCGGGAGCGGTGGGGCGCGCTCGGGCTGCTGGCCCTGTGCGTGCCGGCCGGTGTCGTCCACCGGTGCGCCCGCTGGTACGCCCACTTCGGCCGGGTGGAGAGCCCGCTCGACATCATCCCGACGGCCTGCTTCGGCGCGGGCGCGGGGCTGGCGGCCGGACTGCTGCTGTACGGGGTGTGGATGCTGCTGCGCCGACGGACCCGGGCCCCCGTCTCCGTACCGGAGGAACCCCGGACGGAGGCACCGGCGGGCCGGAGATAGCTTCACAGAAAAGGGGCGGGCCCGGAACCGTGGTTCCGGGCCCGCCCCTTGTCTCCGTGGCTCAGTGCGCGGCGGACTCCCAGTCCTTGCCGACGCCGACCGAGACGTCGAGCGGGGCGCGCAGCTCGACGGCGTTCGCCATCTCGTGGCGCAGGATCTCCTCCACCTGCTTCCGCTCGCCCTTCGCGATCTCCAGGACGATTTCGTCGTGCACCTGGAGCAGCATCCGCGAGGTCAGCTCGGCCTCGGTCAGCGCCTTGTCCACGCGCAGCATCGCGACCTTCACGATGTCGGCGGCGGTGCCCTGGATCGGGGCGTTGAGCGCCATGCGCTCGGCGGCCTCGCGGCGCTGGCGGTTGTCGCTGTTGAGGTCGGGGAGATAGCGGCGGCGGCCGAGGATCGTCTCCGTGTAGCCGGTGGCCCTGGCCTCCTCGACGACCCGGTGGAGATAGTCCCGCACCCCGCCGAACCGCTCGAAGTAGGTGTCCATCAGCACCCGGGCCTCGGCGGGGTCGATGTTCAGCTGCTGGGAGAGGCCGAACGCGGAGAGACCGTAGGCGAGGCCGTAGGACATGGCCTTGATCTTGCGGCGCATCTCCGCGTCGACGGCGTCCTTCTCGACGCCGAAGACCTGCGAGGCGACCGTGGTGTGCAGGTCCTCGCCGGAGGTGAACGCCTCGATGAGACCGGCGTCCTCGGAGAGGTGCGCCATGACCCGCAGCTCGATCTGGCTGTAGTCCGCCGTCATCAGCGTCTCGAAGCCCTCGCCGACGACGAAGCCCCGGCGGATCGCCCGGCCCTCATCGGTGCGGACGGGGATGTTCTGCAGGTTCGGGTCGGTGGAGGAGAGCCGGCCGGTCGCCGCGACCGTCTGGTTGAACGTGGTGTGGATCCGGCCGTCGGCGGCGATCGTCTTGATCAGGCCCTCGACGGTGACCCGCAGCTTGGCCTGCTCGCGGTGGCGGAGCATCAGGACCGGCAGCTCGTGCTCGGTCTGCGCGGCCAGCCAGGCCAGCGCGTCCGCGTCCGTCGTGTATCCCGTCTTGGTCTTCTTCGTCTTCGGCAGGCCCAGCTCGTTGAAGAGGATCTCCTGGAGCTGCTTGGGCGATCCGAGGTTGAACTCGCGGCCGACCGCCGCGTGCGCCTCCTTCACCGCCTGCTGCACGGTCCCGGCGAACTGCTGCTCCATGCCTTCGAGATGGGCCCGGTCCGCGGCGATGCCGTGGCGCTCCAAGCGGGCCAGGAGAATCGACGTCGGCAGCTCCATGTCGTGCAGCAGCTCCGCCGCGCCCACCTCCTTGAGGCGGGTGGTGAACGCGTCGCCCAGGTCGAGGACGGCGCGGGCCTGGGCCATCAGGGCGTCCTGCTCGGCCCGGTCGTCCGCGCCGAAGGCCAGCTGCCCGTCGGACGCGGCGGCCGGGGCCAGCTCGCGGCCCAGATACTCCACGGCCAGCGCGTCCAGGGCGAAGGACCGGCGGCCCGGCTTCACCAGATACGCGGCGAGCGCGGTGTCCATGGTGACGCCTTCGAGCTGCCAGCCGTGCTCGGGGAAGACCCGCATCACGTTCTTCGCGTTGTGCAGGACCTTCGGGCGGGCCGGGTCCGACACCCAGGCGGCGAACGCCTGCTCGTCGGCTTCCTCCAGCTGCGTCGGGTCCAGCCAGGCGGCGGCCCCGTCGGCGGCGGCGAGCGCGATCTCGGTGACCGTGCCGGCCCCGAGCGACCAGGTGTCGACGGTCATGACGCCGAGCGGCTGCGCGCCGTGCGCCTCCAGCCAGCCGGCGACCTCGCCGGAGCCGAGCACGGCCCCGTCCAGCTCGATCCCGGCGGCGGGCGCGGGCGGCTCGGCCTCGGCCGCCCCCGGGTCGACGGCGAGGAGGCGCTCGCGCAGGCTCGGGTTACGGATCTCCAGTATGTCCAGGACACCGGTGACCGCCGTGCGGTCGTACGGAGCGCGCTCCAGCTCGGCCGGGGCCTTCGGCAGCTCCACGTCCCGGACCATCTCGGTCAGCACACGGTTCATCTTCACCGCGTCCAGGTGGTCGCGGAAATTCTGCCCAGCCTTGCCCTTGACCTCCTCGGCCCGCTCGACCAGCTCGGCGAACGAACCGAACTGGTTGATCCACTTCGCGGCCGTCTTCTCACCGACGCCGGGGATGCCCGGGAGGTTGTCCGACGGGTCGCCGCGCAGGGCAGCGAAGTCCGGATACTGCTGCGGGGTGAGCCCGTACTTCTCGACGACCTTCTCCGGGGTGAACCGGGTCAGCTCGGAGACTCCCTTGGTGGGGTACAGCACGGTCACGTTGTCCGTGATCAGCTGGAAGGAGTCCCGGTCGCCGGTGACGATCAGCACCTCGAACCCGGCGGCCTCGGCCTGGGTCGCCAGCGTCGCGATGACGTCGTCGGCCTCGAACCCGTCCACCGCGAACCGGTCCGCGTGCATCGCGTCCAGCAGCTCGCCGATCAGCTCGACCTGCCCCTTGAACTCGTCGGGGGTCTTGGAGCGGTTCGCCTTGTACTCCGGGAACTCCTGCGCCCGCCAGGTCTTGCGGGACACGTCGAACGCGACCGCGAAGTGCGTAGGAGCCTCGTCACGCAGGGTGTTCGCCAGCATCGACATGAAGCCGTACACGGCGTTCGTCGGCTGCCCCACCGCCGTCGTGAAATTCTCCGCGGGCAGGGCGAAGAACGCCCGGTACGCCAGGGAGTGCCCGTCCATGAGGAGCAGGCGCGGTCGGTTGTCTGCCGTCTTCTTCGATGCCGTCTCAGCCACGCCCCCGATCCTGCCACGGCCCGCTGACAATCCGGACCGGGCACGGCCTTGCGCGGCCGTGACAGGATCGATGGTGAGGACATGCACCACCTCGCCACGCGGACGAGCGCTCGAAGGGGAGCAGCATCATGGCCACCAAGCCGCCGACCGGTGACCCGGTCCAGGACGCCCCGCAGGTCGAAGCGGCGCCGCACGCCGCCGCCGGGCTGCCCGCCGTCGCCCACTCCCTGCGCATCTCCCAGCAGCAGATGGGGGTGCGCCGCACCGCGCAGACCCTCCTCAAGGTCAACCAGAAGGACGGCTTCGACTGCCCCGGCTGCGCCTGGCCCGAGGGCGACAAGCGGCACATCGCCGAATTCTGCGAGAACGGCGCGAAGGCCGTCGCCGAGGAGGCGACGCTGCGTCGCGTCACTCCCGACTTCTTCACCGCGCACCCCTTGGCCGACCTTGCCGAACGCAGCGGCTACTGGCTGGGCCAGCAGGGCAGGATCACCCAGCCGGTGTACCTCCCCGAGGGCGCCGACCGGTACGAGGAGATCACCTGGGAACGGGCGTTCGCGATCATCGCCGAGGAGCTGACCGCGCTCGGCTCCCCCGACGAGGCCCTCTTCTACACCTCCGGCCGCACCAGCAACGAGGCCGCGTTCCTCCTCCAGCTCTTCGCCCGCGAGTTCGGCACCAACAACCTGCCGGACTGCTCCAACATGTGCCACGAGTCGTCCGGCTCGGCGCTCACCGAGACCATCGGCATCGGCAAGGGCAGCGTCTCCCTGGAGGACATCCACCAGGCCGACCTGATCATCGTCGCCGGTCAGAACCCCGGCACGAACCACCCCCGGATGCTGTCCGCCCTGGAGAAGGCCAAGCAGTCCGGAGCGAAGATCATCTCGGTCAATCCGCTGCCCGAGGCCGGCATGGAGCGGTTCAAGAACCCCCAGACCCCGCACGGCATGCTCAAGGGGACCCCGCTCAACGACCTCTTCCTCCAGATCCGCATCGGCGGCGACCAGGCCCTCTTCCGCCTCCTCAACAAGCTGATCCTGGCCACCGAGGGCGCCGTCGACACCGCGTTCGTCGCCGAACACACCCACGGCTACGAAGAGTTCGCCAAGGCCGCCGAAGCGGCCGACTGGGACGAGACGCTGAAGGCCACCGGCCTCACCCGCGCGGAGATCGAGCAGGCACTCGCCCTGGTCCTGGCATCGGAGCGCACCATCGTCTGCTGGGCCATGGGCCTCACCCAGCACAAGCACTCCGTGCCCACCATCCGCGAAGTGGTCAACTTCCTTCTGCTGCGCGGCAACATCGGCCGCCCCGGCGCCGGGGTCTGCCCGGTGCGCGGCCACTCCAACGTCCAGGGCGACCGCACCATGGGCATCTTCGAACGCCCCGCACCGGCCTTCCTCGACGCCCTCGACAAGGAGTTCGGCATCACCTCGCCCCGCCACCACGGCATGGACGTGGTGCGCTCCATCCGGGCGCTGCGCGACGGCGAGGCGAAGGTCTTCTTCGCGATGGGCGGCAACTTCGTCGCGGCCACCCCGGACACCGCCGTCACCGAGGCCGCGATGCGCCGGGCCCGCCTCACCGTCCACGTCTCGACCAAGCTCAACCGCAGCCACGCCGTCACCGGGGCCCGGGCCCTGATCCTCCCGACGCTGGGCCGCACCGACAAGGACGTCCAGGCGGGCGGCAAGCAGTTCGTCACCGTCGAGGACTCCATGGGCATGGTCCACGCCTCCCGCGGCAACCTCACCCCCGCGAGCCCCCACCTGCTCTCCGAGCCCGCCATCGTCGCCCGCCTCGCCCGCGCGGTCCTCGGCGCCGGCTCCCGCACGCCCTGGGAAGAGTTCGAGCGGGACTACGGCACCATCCGCGACCGCATCTCCCGCGTCGTCGCCGGCTTCGAGGACTTCAACACCCGCATCGCCCGCCCCGGCGGCTTCGCCCTCCCGCACGCCCCCCGCGACGAGCGCCGCTTCCCCACCGCCACGGGCCGCGCCAACTTCACCGCCGCCCCCGTCGAGCACCCCGAACTCCCCGACGGCAGGCTCCTCTTGCAGACCCTGCGCTCCCACGACCAGTACAACACCACCATCTACGGCCTGAACGACCGCTACCGGGGCATCAAGGGCGGCCGCCGCATCGTCATGGTGAACCCCGAGGACGCCGCCGCCCTCGGCCTCGCCGACGGCGCGTACACCGACCTCGTCAGCGAGTGGAAGGACGGCGTGGAACGCCGCGCGGAAGGGTTCCGCATCGTCCACTACCCCACCGCCCGGGGCTGCGCCGCCGCCTACTACCCGGAGACCAACGTCCTGGTCCCCCTCGACTCCACCGCCGACACCAGCAACACCCCGGCCAGCAAGTCGGTCGTCGTCCGCTTCGTGGAGCCCCGTCGCACCCCCGGCAGCGACTGAAAACCGCCACTGGCTAAGCGCGCGCTCAGCCGTCTGATAAGAACAGTGCAGACAGCAACGAACCAGCGCAGCAGACGAACGGAGCAGGATCCATGGGCGAGCACACCGCACCCCTCTTCCCGCAGGAAGTCATCGACGAGTACGCGGCACTCGGCATCGACCTGCCCGCCCTCTTCTCCGCCGGTCACCTCGGCGAACGCATGGGCGTGACCATCGTCGAGGCCGCCGCCGACCGCGTCGTCGGCACCATGCCCGTCGAAGGCAACACCCAGCCCTACGGCCTCCTGCACGGCGGCGCCTCCGCCGTCCTCGCCGAGACCCTCGGCTCCATCGGCTCCATGCTCCACGGCGGCGCCAACAAGATCGCCGTCGGCGTCGACCTCAACTGCACCCACCACCGGGGCGCCCGCAACGGCCTCGTCACCGGCGTCGCCACCCCCGTACACCGGGGCCGCTCCACCGCCACGTACGAGATCGTCATCACCGACGAACAGGACAAGCGGGTCTGCACCGCACGCCTCACCTGCCTGCTCCGCGACGCCCCCCAGCCCGAAGCGGGCTGACCCCGTCACCGACCCCCGTCACAGCACGCGAACGGCCCGCCGGCCTCCACCGGCGGGCCGTTCGCCGTCCACGAACTCACCGCATTCCGGACCACGCATCCCCATATCCGGGGCGGGCACGGGAAGTTGATGGAAACGCACGGTCAACACCCTTGACGGCCGCACCCGTTCCATGACCTGCTTCAACAGCGACACGGACCCGGCAGCGCAGCACACATATCCCACACATGTAACACTGCGTAACGTTTGCGCAATACACGAAAAACCCGGCACCCCCGCCCCCGCGCCCCCGGCCCGGCTCCCCCCGCCACCCTCGCACCCCGGCCCGCGCGACAGCACCAAGATCACCTCAAGCCCCTTAGCAGAGCTGCGCGTTCTCACCATGTGGGCAATGCGCAGTCCAGGCGAAACCCGCACATCCCCTCACAGGAACCTCAAGCCTTGCTCAAGGGCATAACAAGAGAGTCACATCCGCAGCCGACCCATCCCTATGGCCCCCGCCTGCGCTTAGAGTCACGGCCAGTCACCGCGCCGCCGGGCGCGTCTGCTGCACGGCCCTGTACCACCCCAGTACGGCCCGGCGATGATCACGGCACCTCATGCCCGAGGATCGCCGCGCCAGGGAAAGGACCCTCTCGTGCGACACCGTTCTTTGCTCATACTCACCGCAGTGCTCACCACCGGAGCACTCACGCTCACCGCCTGCGGGTCGCGCGACGAAGGCAGCAAGGACAGCGGCGACAGCGGTGGCAAGACCACCGTCGTCATCGGCGTCGACGCGCCTTTGACCGGCTCCCTCTCCGCGCTCGGCCAGGGCATCAAGAACTCCGTGGACCTCGCGGCCAAGACCGCGAACAAGAACAACGAGGTCCCCGGCATCGAGTTCAAGATCGAAGCCCTCGACGACCAGGCCGTCCCCGCCTCCGGACAGGCCAACGCCACCAAGCTCGTCGGCAACGACGACGTCCTCGGCGCCGTCGGCCCCCTCAACTCGGGTGTCGCCCAGTCCATGCAGGGCGTCTTCGAGAAGGCCGACCTCGCGCAGGTCTCCCCCGCCAACACCAACCCGGCGCTCAGCCAGGGCGACAACTGGGCCAAGGGCGACATCCAGCGCCCCTTCAAGACCTACTTCCGCACCTGCGCCACCGACGTCGTCCAGGGCAAGTTCGCCGCCCAGTACCTCTACAACGACGCCAAGAAGAAGAAGGTCTACGTCGTCGACGACAAGCAGACCTACGGCGCCGGCCTCGCCGCGATCTTCTCCGCCGAGTTCAAGCGCCTCGGCGGCAAGGTCGTCGGCACCGACCACGTCACGGTCAAGGAGACCGACTTCTCCAGCACCGCCGACAAGGTCAAGAGCTCGGGCGCCGACTCCGTCTACTACGGCGGCCAGTACCCCGAGGGCGGCCTGCTCTCCGACCAGATCAAGAAGACCGGCGCCAAGATCCCCACCATGGGCGGCGACGGCATCTACGACCCCGCCTTCATCAGCGCCTCCGGCGAGGCCAACGACGGCGACTACGCCACCTCCATCGGCTACCCCGTCGAGGCCCTCCCGACCGCCAAGAAGTTCATCGAGGACTACAAGGCCGCCGGCTACAAGGACCCGTACGCGGCCTACGGCGGCTACTCCTACGACGCCGGATGGGCCATCATCCAGGCCGTCAAGGCCGTCGTCGCCGACAACGACGGCAAGCTCCCCGAGGACGCCCGCGCCAAGGTCACCGAGGCCATGGCCAAGGTCTCCTTCGACGGTGTGACCGGCAAGGTCTCCTTCGACGAGAACGGCGACACCACCAACAAGCAGCTCACCGTCTACGAGGTCCAGAAGGGCGCCTGGAAGGACGTCAAGAGCGCCACGTTCGAGGACTGATCCCCCCGGCACAGCCCCGCCCCACCTGACCCAGACCGCGCGAGGGCGCAAACAGCGCCCTCGCGCGGAGTCATATCCGACAAGCTCATCGGAGGCCCTGCGGTGCACGAACTGCCGCAACAGCTGGCCAACGGCCTTGCCCTCGGCGCCCTTTATGGCCTCATAGCCATCGGGTACACCATGGTCTACGGCATCGTCCAGCTCATCAACTTCGCCCACGGCGAGATCTTCATGATCGGGGGCTTCGGCGCCCTCACCACCTACATCATGCTCCCCAGCGGGACCACCCTCCTGGTCGCCATCCCGCTCATGATCATCGGTGGAGCCATCGCCTCCGTCGCCGTGGCCACCGCCGCGGAACGGTTCGCCTACCGGCCCCTGCGCGGCGCCCCCCGCCTCGCCCCGCTCATCACCGCGATCGGCCTCTCGATCGTGCTCCAGCAGCTCGTCTGGGGCTTCTACCCCGACGCGAAGAAGCCCCGCAGCTTCCCCGAGTTCCAGGGCGAATCCTTCAAGCTGCTCGACAACCTCTACCTCCAGCGCGCCGACGCCTTCGTCCTCGTCCTGGCCCCCCTCTGCATGCTCGCCCTCGGCCTCTTCGTCGCCAAGAGCCGCAGCGGCCGCGCCATGCAGGCCACCGCCCAGGACCCCGACACGGCCAAGCTGATGGGCATCAACACCGACCGCATCATCGTGATGGCCTTCGCCATCGGCGCCGCCTTCGCCGCCGTCGCCTCGGTCGCCTACGGCCTCGACAAGGGCCAGATCAACTTCGAGATGGGCTTCATCCTCGGACTGAAGGCCTTCACCGCCGCCGTCCTCGGCGGCATCGGCAACATCTACGGAGCCATGGTCGGCGGCGTCGTCCTCGGCCTCGCCGAAGCCCTCTCGATCGCATACATCGAAGAGATCCCCGGCATGGAGCAGCTCGGCGGCGGCGCCTGGGCCAACGTCTGGGCCTTCGTCCTCCTCATCGTCGTCCTCCTCGTCAGGCCACAAGGCCTGCTCGGCGAGCGCGTCACGGACAGGGCGTGATACCCATGACCACCAAGACCCACCAGACGACGCCCGTCCTCGCCATCCCCGCCACCGTGGCCCGCGCCGCCACCGCGGCCGGAGCCGCCCTCACCCTCGGCTCCACCTTCCTCGCCTGGACCTGGACCGCGAAATTCCCGGGCGACCTCACCGTCACCGGCTACCCCGGCGGCCTCCAGGTCCTCACCCTCGTCGGCGCCGCCCTCACCCTGCTGTTCACCCTCTCCGGGTACGGCATCAAGGGCCTGCGCTGGCTCACCCCCGGCGGCACCAACAGCCCCGTCCGGCTCGCCGCACTCGGCCTGCTCGGCACCATGGGCTTCACCGTCGGCGCCATCTCCGTCGAACTCGGCGGCGTCGTCAACCTGGAACCCGGAGCCTGGATCGGCCTCGTCGGCGCCATCATCACCGTCGTCGCCTCCCTCGGCCTCCCGCACGACCAGGACATCACCGACACCGCCACCCCCTCCCCCCTCGAAAAGTTCCTCAACAGCCTCCGCGCCCCCGCGCCCGGACGCCCCAAGGAACTCCCCTCCTGGGCCGAGATCCTGATCATCGTCGCCGCCTTCGGCATCGGTCTCTTCGTCGTCACCTACGGCATCGACACCGCCTACCCCGAACTCTTCGTCGGCTACCTGCTCATCACCGGCTTCGCCGTGACCGCACTCTTCAAGGCCGGCCTCATGGCCCGCCTCTCCGCGATCACCACGAAGTACCGCTCCATCGCCGTCGCCGCGGCCTTCGTCGCCGCAGCCGTCTTCCCGTTCACCCAGAGCACCGACCAGTACACCCTCATCGCGGTCAACATCCTCATCTTCGCGACCGTCGCCCTGGGCCTGAACATCGTCGTCGGCCTCGCCGGACTCCTCGACCTCGGATACGTCGCCTTCCTCGGCGTCGGCGCCTACACAGCCGCCCTCGTCTCCGGAACCAGCGCATCCGCCTTCGGCGTCCAATTCCCCTTCTGGGCCTCCGTCCTCCTCGGCGCCGCCGTCTCCCTGATCTTCGGCGTCGTCATCGGAGCACCCACCCTCCGCCTCCGCGGCGACTACCTCGCCATCGTCACCCTCGGCTTCGGCGAAATCTTCCGCATCGCCGTCGGGAACCTCGACGGCGTCTCCGGACCCCGCGTCACCAACGGCCCCAACGGCGTACCGAACATCCCCGACCTCAACTTCTTCGGGTACGACTTCGGCGAATCCCACACCATCCTGGGCTTCGAACTCGGCGCCTACGCCAACTACTACATGCTCATGCTGCTCGCGATGATCCTCGTGGTCCTCGTCTTCAGCCGAGCCGGCAGCTCCCGCATCGGCCGCGCCTGGGTCGCCATCCGCGAGGACGAGACCGCCGCCACCGCCATGGGCATCAACGGCTTCCGCGTCAAGCTCATCGCCTTCGCCCTCGGCGCCACCCTCGCCGGCATCGCCGGCACCGTACAGGCCCACGTCCAGAGCACCGTCGTCCCCGAGATGTACGTCTTCGCCGGACCCGTACCGCCCAACTCCGCCTTCCTCCTCGCCGCCGTCATCCTCGGCGGCATGGGAACCATCAGCGGACCCCTCATCGGCGCGGCGCTCCTCTACATGATCCCGGCCAAGCTCCAGTTCCTCTCGGACTACCAGCTCCTCGGCTTCGGACTCGCCCTCATCCTCCTCATGCGCTTCCGCCCCGAAGGCCTCATCGCCAACCGGCGGGCCAAGCTGGAATACCACGAGACCGGCCAGCTCGACGTACCCGACGAAACCCTGGCAGGCACCACCTCCGGCACCACGAAGGCGGGGGCGTGAACACCATGACCACCACCACACCCGAAACCGCCACCACCGTGCTCGACGCGAGCGGCGTGACCATGCGCTTCGGCGGACTCACCGCCGTGCGCAACGTCGACCTCACCGTCAAAGCAGGCGAGATCGTCGGTCTCATCGGCCCCAACGGCGCTGGCAAGACCACCTTCTTCAACTGCCTCACCGGCCTCTACGTCCCCACCGAGGGCAAGGTCCGCTACAAGGGCACCGTTCTGCCGCCCAAGCCCCACCTCGTCACCCAGGCAGGCATCGCCCGCACCTTCCAGAACATCCGCCTCTTCGCCAACATGACCGTGCTGGAAAACGTCCTCGTCGGACGCCACACCCGCACCAAGGAAGGCCTCTGGTCCGCCCTCCTGCGCGGACCCGGCTTCAGGAAGGCCGAAGCCGCGTCCCACGAACGCGCCATGGAACTCCTGGAGTTCATCGGCCTCCAGGACAAGGCCGACCATCTCGCGCGCAACCTCCCCTACGGAGACCAGCGCAAGCTGGAAATCGCCCGCGCCCTCGCCAGCGACCCCGGCCTCCTCCTCCTGGACGAGCCCACCGCCGGCATGAACCCGCAGGAAACCCGCGTCACCGAAGAACTCATCTTCGCGATCCGGGACATGGGCATCGCCGTCCTCGTCATCGAGCACGACATGCGCTTCATCTTCAACCTCTGCGACCGCGTCGCCTGTCTCGTCCAGGGCGAAAAGCTCGTCGAGGGCACGCCCGGCGAGGTCCAGGCCGACGAACGCGTCGTCGCCGCCTACCTCGGCACCCCCTTCGAAGGCGACCCCGGCGCCGACGAAGTCGCCGAGGTCGAGGCCGCAGAGGCCCAGAGCGCCACCCGCACCACCCGCACGGAAGGGGAAACCCAGTGACCGCCCTGCTAGAGGTCGAAGACCTCCGCGTCGCCTACGGCAAGATCGAAGCCGTCAAGGGCATCTCCTTCTCCGTCGAAGCCGGCCAGGTCGTCACCCTCATCGGCACCAACGGCGCGGGCAAGACCACCACCCTGCGGACCCTCTCCGGGCTCCTCAAGCCCTCCGGCGGCCGCATCACCTTCGACGGGAAGCCCCTCGGCAGCGTCCCCGCGCACAAGATCGTCGCGCTCGGACTCGCCCACTCCCCCGAAGGCCGGCACATCTTCCCCCGCCTCACCATCACGGAGAACCTCCAGCTCGGGGCGTTCCTCCGGACGGACAAGGCGGGCATCGAGAAGGACGTCCAGCGCGCCTACGACCTCTTCCCCATCCTCGGGGAACGACGGAAGCAGGCCGCCGGCACCCTCTCGGGCGGAGAGCAGCAGATGCTCGCCATGGGACGCGCCCTGATGTCCCAGCCCAAGCTGCTCATGCTCGACGAGCCCTCCATGGGGCTCTCCCCGATCATGATGCAGAAGATCATGGAGACCATCGTCGAGCTCAAGGCGGCGGGCACCACGATCCTGCTCGTCGAGCAGAACGCCCAGGCCGCCCTGTCCCTCGCGGACCAGGGTCACGTCATGGAGGTCGGCAAGATCGTCCTCTCCGGCCCCGGCTCGGACCTGCTCCACGACGAGTCGGTCCGCAAGGCGTACCTCGGCGAGGACTGACGCCGCTGCCGTACGGAAGAGGCCCGCACCCGGTTGGTTCCGGGTGCGGGCCTCTCTCGTTGCGGACGAGCGAGTACGTTTACGTCGTGTACGCGGCTACTCCGCCGACTTCTTCTTCTCCTCGGCGTCCTCGATCAACGCCTCCGCTAGCTGCTGCATCGACATCCGCCGGTCCATCGACGTCTTCTGGATCCACCGGAACGCGGCCGGCTCGGAGAGCCCGTAATCCGTCTGCAGGATGCTCTTGGCCCGGTCCACCAGCTTGCGGGTCTCCAGCCGCTGGGACAGGTCCGCGATCTCGCTCTCCAGCGCCTTCAGCTCGGCGAACCGGGAGACCGCCATCTCGATGGCCGGCACGACGTCGCTCTTGCTGAACGGCTTCACGAGGTACGCCATGGCCCCGGCGTCCCGGGCCCGCTCGACGAGGTCGCGCTGCGAGAAGGCGGTCAGCATGAGGACCGGGGCGATGGACTCCTCGGCGATCTTCTCGGCGGCGGAGATCCCGTCGAGGACTGGCATCTTCACGTCCAGGATGACCAGGTCCGGCTTGTGCTCCCGGGCCAGCTCGACGGCCTGCTGCCCGTCGCCCGCCTCACCGACGACGGAGTAGCCCTCCTCCTCCAGCATCTCCTTGAGGTCGAGGCGGATGAGGGCCTCGTCCTCGGCGATGACGACGCGGGTCGTCAGCGGCGGGACGTGCGACTTGTCGTCGTCGACGGCGTCTACGGGCTGGGGCGACTCGGGGGTGGTCACGGGGCTCCTTGTTTCAGGGCAGGCACTGCTGCGAAGCAGCCTACCTACCTGCTGCCGCCTTCTGTCACCAGGTACACTGCTGATCGGTCACCACGCCGGGTTGGCGCAATTGGTTGACGCGGAGGTCTCAAACACCTCTGTCCGAAAGGACATGTGGGTTCGAATCCCATACCCGGCACATCCTGCGGAGCGGATGTTCACTTTCGCGTGAACATCCGCTTTTTGCTGCTCAGAGTCGCTCCTATTCACCAAGAGTGGACGAATGAACGTACACAGCACAGGAGTGCGCCAGAAGCCACACGCACCGTCCTGCCACCGGTGCCACACCACGGCACTCGACCAGCCCGCCTATGCGTATCTGCTCGGTCTCTACCTGGGCGACGGCCACATCAGCCAGCACTCGGCCCACCGGGCACCCAACCTCATGATCACGCTGGACGACGCCTGGCCCGGAATCCAGAACGAAGCGGAGGAAGCGTTACGCCGGACCTTCCCCGACAACGCCACGTGCCGGGTCGGCAGGACCGGATGCCACAACATCAAGGTGTACTCGAAGCACCTCGTCTGCTACTTCCCGCAGCACGGTCCGGGCAGGAAGCACGAGCGCGCGATCGTCCTGGAGCCCTGGCAGCAGAAGATCGTCGACGCCCATCCCTGGCAGCTCGTCCGAGGTCTCATCCACTCCGACGGCTGTCGGCTGACCAACTGGACGACTCGCGTGGTCGGCGGTGAACGCAAGCGCTACGAGTATCCCCGCTACTGGTTCACCAACGTCTCCGACGACATCCGCCGCCTCTACACCGACACCCTCGACGCGCTCGGCATCACCTGGACGCACTGCACCCGCGCGGGCAAGCCCTACAACATCTCCGTAGCCCGACGGGCATCCGTAGCCCTCATGGATGCGCACGTCGGGCCGAAATACTGAGCCGCCCTACTTCGGGCTGTCGTCCTCACCGATGTGGTGGACGCGGACCAGGTTCGTCGAGCCCGCGACGCCGGGCGGGGAGCCGGCCGTGATCACGACCACGTCGCCCTTCGCGCAGCGGCCGATGCGCAGGAGCTCCTCGTCGACCTGGGCGACCATCGCGTCCGTGGAGTCGACCTTCGGGCCGAGGAAGGTCTCGACGCCCCACGTCAGGTTGAGCTGGGCGCGGGTGGCTTCGTCGGGGGTGAAGGCGAGGAGCGGGATGGGTGAGCGGTAGCGGGAGAGGCGCTTGACGGTGTCGCCGCTCTGGGTGAAGGCGACGAGGAACTTGGCGCCGAGGAAGTCGCCCATCTCGGCGGCGGCCCTCGCGACGGCGCCGCCCTGGGTGCGGGGCTTGCTGCGTTCGGTGAGGGGCGGGAGGCCCTTGGCGAGGAGGTCTTCCTCGGCGGCCTCGACGATGCGGGACATGGTCCGCACGGTCTCGATCGGGTACTTGCCGACGCTGGTCTCGCCGGAGAGCATCACCGCGTCCGTGCCGTCGATGATCGCGTTGGCGACGTCGGAGGCTTCGGCGCGGGTGGGGCGGGAGTTGTCGATCATCGAGTCGAGCATCTGGGTGGCGACGATGACCGGTTTGGCGTTGCGCTTGGCGAGCTTGACGGCGCGCTTCTGGACGATGGGGACCTGTTCCAGGGGCATTTCGACGCCGAGGTCGCCGCGGGCGACCATGATGCCGTCGAAGGCGGCGACGATGTTGTCGATGTTGTCGACGGCCTGGGGTTTTTCGACCTTGGCGATGACGGGGAGGCGGCGGCCTTCTTCGTCCATGATGCGGTGGACGTCGTCGATGTCGCGTCCGGTGCGGACGAAGGAGAGGGCGATGATGTCGGCGCCGGTGCGCAGGGCCCAGCGGAGGTCGTCGATGTCCTTCTCGGAGAGGGCGGGGACGGAGACGGCGACGCCGGGGAGGTTGAGTCCCTTGTTGTCGGAGACCATGCCGCCTTCGATGACGGTGGTGTGGACGCGGGGTCCGTCGACGCCGGTGACTTCGAGGGTGACGCGGCCGTCGTCGACGAGGATGCGTTCGCCGGTGGTGACGTCGGCGGCGAGTCCGTCGTAGGTGGTGCCGCAGATGTCGCCGGTGCCTTGGCCTTCGAGGGGTTCGACGGTGATGGTGAAGGTGTCGCCGCGTTCAAGGAGTACGGGGCCTTCGCGGAAGCGTCCGAGGCGGATCTTCGGGCCTTGAAGGTCGGCGAGGATGCCGACGCTGCGGCCGACTTCCTCGGACGCCTTGCGCACGTGGTGGTAGCGCTCTTCGTGTTCGGCGTAGCTGCCGTGGCTGAGGTTGAAGCGGGCGATGTCCATTCCCGCTTCGACCAGGGCCTTGATCTGGTCGTATGAGTTGGTTGCGGGTCCCAGGGTACAAACGATTTTCGCTCGGCGCATAGGTCGAGCCTAAACCTTACCTACGGGTAGGTATTTGGCTCCGTATGACACCTCAACAACCTTTGAGTGAAGGGTTATTGACAAGTGTTGAATTGTGCGGCGGGGCGCTCTGATGAGCGTTTATCCGAGGTTCGGCGGGATGAGGGTGAAGGCCGCTTCGACCTGGGCGTCGACGTTCTGCCGTACGGGTTCGAGGTCGATGGGGGCCGCGTCGGCGGCGGATTCCGCGCGGGCGGAGCGCATGACGCCGGCGCCGCCGAAGGTCGCGGTGGCGAAGGTGGCTCCGCCGACGCTTCCGGTGTCGCTGAGTTCGAGGAGGGCGCCGATGCGGGTGTCGAGGGCTTCGGCGTACTCGCGGGCGCGCTGGAGCGCTTCCTGGACGGCCTGGCGGCGGGCGGCGGCGTGGTGGGGGGAGGTGGGGCGCAGGGCCCACCAGGGGCCGTCGACGCGGATGAGGTCGTGGTCGGCGAGGCGGGTGACGAGTTCACCGAGGGCGGTGAAGTCGCTGATTGTGACGTTGAGTTGGATGCTGCCGTGGTAGGCGCGGATGCGTTCGCCTCGGCCGTGGCGGGCGAGTTCGGGGCGGATGGCGAGGGTCCCGGTTTCGAGTTTCTCGACGGCGTCGCCGTAGCCCTTGATGAGGTCGAGAGTGGTGGTGTTGCGGTGGGTGAGGCCGTCGAGGGTGGTGCGGCGGTCGGTGCCGCGGGCCGTGAGGGTGACGGCGATGCGGGCGATCTCGGGGTCGACTTCGAGGTGGGCTTCGCCGCGGACGGTGACGCGGGGGGCGGTGGGGGTGCCGTGGGAGGGGTGGGGTGCGGGGGTGGCGGTTTCGGTCATGTGTTCACTGTGGCACGGCGGGTGGCGCCGGGGGGTGTGCGTCGGGTGGTCATCAGATCGAAACCTGCGCGGGGTGTTGCGGGTGTGGGGTGCTGGGCCAGAATCTACGCGCGTTGCCGTACTGAACGAGGAGTGAAGAGATGCCGTTGAACCGTAGGACGTTTCTGGGCCGTTCGGCCGCCGCGGGTGCGGGTGTGGCGATGGCGGGCGGTGCGGTCGTGGGCTCGGCCGGTGCGGCGCAGGCTGCGGGGCATGGCCACGGGCATGGTCATGGACGGCCTGCGAAGCGGTACTCGTTCACGGTGATGGGCACGACCGACCTGCATGGGAACGTCTTCAACTGGGACTACTTCACGGACAAGGAGTACGACGACTCCGCCCACAACGACGTCGGTCTGGCGAAGATCTCGACGCTGGTGGATCAGGTGCGCCGGGAGAAGGGGCGTCGGAACACGCTGCTGATCGACGCGGGTGACACGATCCAGGGCACCCAGTTGTCGTACTACTACGCGAAGGTCGATCCGATCACGGCGCGGCGTGGTCCGGTGCATCCGATGGCGCGGGCGATGAACGCGATCGGTTACGACGCGGCGGCGCTCGGGAACCACGAGTTCAATTACGGCATTCCGGTGCTGCGGAAATTCGAGGAGCAGTGCGATTTCCCGCTGCTGGGGGCGAATGCGCTGGATGCGAAGACGTTGCGGCCGGCGTTCGCCCCGTATGTCATCAAGCGGATGCACACGCCGTGCGGGCGTGATGTGCGGGTGGCGGTGCTGGGGCTGACGAATCCCGGTATCGCGATCTGGGACAAGGCGAATGTGGGCGGGAAGATGGTGTTCCCGGGTCTGGAGGAGCAGGCGGCGAAGTGGGTGCCGAAGCTGCGGTCGATGGGTGCGGACGTGGTGATCGTGTCGGCGCATTCGGGTTCTTCGGGGACGTCGTCGTGGGGTGATCAGTTGCCGTACGTGGAGAACGCGGCTGCTCTGGTGGCGGAGCAGGTGCCCGGCATCGACGCGATTCTGGTGGGCCACGCGCATGTGGAGATCGCCGAGCACTTCGTGACGAACAAGGAGACCGGCAAGCGGGTCGTGCTGTCGGAGCCGGCGAAGTGGGGGCAGCGGCTGACGTTGTTCGACTTCGACCTGGTGTGGGAGAAGGGCCGCTGGACGGTGGAGAAGGCCGGTTCGCGGGTGCTGAACTCCAACACGGTGCCGGAGGATCCGGAGGTGACGTCGCTGCTGCGCCGCGAGCACCGCAAGGTGGTGGAGTACGTCAACCAGGTGATCGGTACGTCGGTGGTGGCGATGTCGACGGCGGATGCGCCGTGGAAGGACGAGCCGATCATCGATCTGATCAACCAGGTGCAGACGGAGACGGTGAAGGCGGCGCTGGCGGGCGGGGAGTACGCGGCGCTGCCCGTGCTGTCGCAGGCGTCGTGCTTCTCGCGTACGGCGGGGATTCCGGCCGGTGAGGTGACGATCAAGGACGCGGCGGGGCTGTATCCGTTCGAGAACACGCTGGAGGCGCGGCTGATCACGGGCGCCCAGCTGAAGGACTATCTGGAGTATTCGGCGCGGTATTACGTGCGGACGGCCGCGGGTGGTCCGGTGGACACGGCGAAGCTGACGAACGCGGACGGGATTCCGGACTACAACTACGACGCGGTGTCGGGTGTGACGTACGACGTCGACATCGCGCAGCCGGCGGGTTCGCGGATCGTGGGTCTGTCGTTCGAGGGGAAGGCGATCGACCCTGCGGCGCGGTTCGTGTTCGCGGTGAACAACTACCGGGCGAGCGGTGGGGGGAACTTCCCGCATGTGCCGGGTGCGCAGCAGTTGTGGGCGAATTCGGACGAGATCCGGAACACGATCATCGGGTGGGTGCGGGAGAAGGGTTCGGTGGACCCCGCGGCGTTCGCTTCGGTGGGGTGGCGGCTGACGCGTGAGGGGGCGCCGGTCTTCCCGTAGCGCTGGTTGGTTCGTTCGGCCCGGGTCTCCCTGTGTGGGGGCCCGGGCCGTTCGCTGTTCCTGGGGCTAGAAGGTTCGGCTCAGGGGGACGAGTGCGGGGCTCTGGGTGGGGATGCCCGGGGGGTGGGGGGTGAGGCCGAAGGTGGTGAAGGCGGTGCGTTCGGGGAGGGGGTAGGGGTTGGCGCCGGTGAGGTTGTTGAGGATGGTGGCGCTGCGCCAGGCGGCGAGACCGAGGTCGGGGGCGCCGACGCCGTGGGTGTGGCGTTCGGCGTTCTGTACGTAGACGTGTCCGGTGACGGTGGGGTCGAGGACGAGGCGGTACTGGTCGTCGATGCGGGGGCGGTGGGAGGCGTCGCGGCGGAGGTAGGGGTCGAGGCCGCCGAGGAGGGCGTCGAGGGGGCGTTCGCGGTAGCCGGTGGCGAGGATGACGGCGTCGGTGGTGAGGCGGCTGCGGGTGCCTTGCTGGGTGTGTTCGAGGTGGAGTTCGACGCGGGTGTTGGCGAGGCGTCCGGCGGTGCGGACGTGGACGCCGGGGGTGAGGGTGGCGTCGGGCCAGCCGCCGTGGAGGGTGCGGCGGTAGAGCTCGTCGTGGATGGCGGCGATGGTGTCGGCGTCGATGCCTTTGTGGAGCTGCCATTGGCGGGGGACGAGTTCGTCGCGGGCGGATTCGGGGAGCGCGTGGAAGTAGCGGCTGTAGTCGGGGGTGAAGTGCTCCAGGCCGAGCTTGGAATATTCCATGGGGGCGAAGGCCTGGGTGCGGGCGAGCCAGTGGATCTTCTCGGCGCCTTCGGGGCGGGCGCGCAGGAGATCGAGGAAGATCTCGGCGCCGGACTGGCCGGAGCCGATGACGGTGATGTGGTCGGCGGCGAGGAGCCGTTCGCGGTGGCGGAGGTAGTCGGCGGAGTGGAGTACGGGGACTGCTTCGGCTTCGGCGAGGGGTTTGAGGGGTTCGGGGACGAAGGGTTCGGTGCCGATGCCGAGGGCGATGTGGCGGGTGTAGGCGCGGCCGAGTGCTTCGGCTTCGCCGTCGCGGTCGAGTTGGGTGAAGTCGACTTCGAAGAGGGCGCGGTCGGTGTTCCAGCGGACGGCGTCGACCTGGTGGCCGAAGTGGAGGCCGGGGAGTTGTTCGGTGACCCAGCGGCAGTAGGCGTCGTATTCGGCTCGTTGGATGTGGAAGCGCTCGGCGAAGTAGAAGGGGAAGAGGCGGTCGCGGGTGCGGAGGTAGTTGAGGAAGGTCCAGGGGCTGGTGGGGTCGGCGAGGGTGACGAGGTCGGCGAGGAAGGGGACTTGGAGGCTGGCGCCGTCGAGGAGGAGGCCGGGGTGCCAGTGGAAGGCGGGGCGTTGTTCGTAGAAGGTCGCGGCGAGGGGGCGGGGGTCGTCGGGGGTGGCGGGGATGGCGTGGGCGAGGGCGGCGAGGGAGAGGTTGAAGGGGCCGATGCCGATGCCGACGAGGTCGTGTGGCTGGTCGGGTTCGTGGGCGGGCCGGTCGGTCATCGCGGGGTGTCGCTTTCCGTGGGGTGAGGGGTGGGGTGGGGTGGGGCGGGGGTGGGAGTCGGTGCGGTCTCCGGGGCCTCCGGTGCGGCTTCCCCGGCCTCCGGTGCGGGTGGGCCGGTGCGGAGATGGGCCTGTGAGCCGGTGAGGGGGTCGGCCGGGGGGCCGGTGCGGAGGTGGGCCTGTGAGCCGGTGGGGGGTTCGGCCGGTGGGCCGGTGAGGAGGTCGGTGGTGGTGCCGGTGACCAGGTCGAGGAGGGCTTGGAGGTCCTGGGGTGTGGTGTGGGGGTTGAGGAGGGTCGCCTTGAGCCAGAGGCGGCCTTCGGCGTGGGCGCGGCCGAGGACGGCGTGGCCGCGTTGGAGGAGGGTGCGGCGGACGGTGGCGACGGTGTGGTCGTCGGCGCCGGTGGGGCGGAAGAGGACGGTGCTGATGGTGGGGCGGTCGTAGAGGTCGAGGGCCGGGGTTTTGGTGATGAGGTCGGCGAGGTG
The DNA here is from genome assembly GCA_014649555.1 of Streptomyces globisporus. GTDB lineage: Bacteria > Actinomycetota > Actinomycetes > Streptomycetales > Streptomycetaceae > Streptomyces > Streptomyces globisporus. The sequence continues at coordinate 182,278 of BMTG01000004.1, forward strand.
GTGGGCGGTGGCGATGGTGCGGTCGACGAGGTCGGCGAGTCCGGTGCGGCCGAGTGCCTGGAGGGTGACGGCGATCTTGAGGGCGTCGGGGCGGCGGGTGGTGCGCAGGGAGCGGCCGAGGAGGTCGGGGAGGCCGGCTTCGGTGTCGTCGTCGGCGTTGAGGTAGGGGGCGTGGTGGTGGAGGGGGGCGAGGTGGTGGTGTTCGGGTACGGCGAGGAGGCCGGCGGATGCGGGCTGCCAGCCGAGTTTGTGGAGGTCGAGGGTGACGCTGTGGGCGCGGTCGAGGCCGTGGAGGAGGGGGCGGTGGGTGGGGCTGAGGAGGAGGGGTCCTCCGTAGGCGGCGTCGATGTGGAGTTCGGCGTCGTGGGTGGTGCAGAGGTCGGCGATGGCGTCGAGGGGGTCGATCTCGCCGGTGTCGGTGGTGCCTGCCGTGGCGACGACGAGGAGGGGGCGGTGGAGTTCGGTGAGGGCGTCGTCGAGGGCGGTGAGGTCGAGGGTGCCGGTGAGGGCGGGTACGACGACGGGTTCGGGGAGTCCGAGGAGCCAGGCGGCGCGGGCGATGCTGTGGTGGGCGTTGGCGCCGCAGACGGTCTGGACGGGGCCGTGGCGTTCGCGGGCGAGGAGCAGGGCGAGTTGGTTGGCCTCGGTGCCGCCGGTGGTGATGACGGCGTCGGGTGAGGGGGCGTGGGGGTAGATCTCGGTGGCGAGTGCGCTGGTGAGGTCGGCTTCGAGGGCGGAGGCGGCGGGGGCCTGGTCCCAGGAGTCCATGGAGGGATTGAGGGCGCTGGCGGCGAGGTCGGCGGCGGCTGCCAGGGCGAGGGGCGGGGTGTGCAGGTGGGCGGCGCAGTGGGGGTGCGCGGGGTCGGCTGCGCCTTGGGCGAGGGCGGTGACGAGGGCGCGCAGGGCGTGGTGGGGGCCGGTGCCGTGGTCGGGGATGAGGGGGTGGGTGGCGGTGCGGGTGCGGGGGGTGACGGTGTCGGGTCCGCCGGCGGGGAGGGGGCCGCCGCGGAGGGCCGCGCCGTCGTGGAGTGCGGCGAGGACGGTGTCGAGGAGGGGGCGCAGGGCGGCGGGGCCTGCGGTGCCTCCGGCGAGGGGCGGGGTGGGCATGGGTGGGGTGGTCCTTCGGGTGCGCGGGGGTTGGACATGCCAGCTTGTCCGTGGTTTCGGGTGGCGCGGCCGAAGAGCCCAACGATTCGAACTCGAAAGGGGTACTGGCGGCCGGAGGGGCCGGGGCGGGGCGGGCGGGGGTGGTATGGGTGTGCGATTTCGGGACCGGTGTGCGGGGGCGACCCCCGAGCCGGCGTGCGGGGGCACCCCCCGAGCCGCCGTGCGGGGACACCCCCGGACCGACGTGCGGTGCAGAGCCGCCTGCCCAATGAGTGAATTGCAGGTTTATGCAATTCACTACATGCTGTACGGGTCGTTCCGCCCTGACAGGGAGCCCGCACGATGCTCACGCCGCCCGATCCGTTGCCGTACCGGCATGTGCTGACGCTGCCCACGACGGGCCAGGCCGTGCGTGTCGCCCGGGAGACCACCGAGCAGGTGCTGGAGCAGTGGGGGGTGGCGGCGTGGGAGCCGTGCCGGGGTCCGGCGCTGCTGATCCTCAGTGAGCTGGTGGCCAACAGCGTGCGGCACGCGGCGGCGCTCTCGCCGCAGGTGACGGTGGTGTTCGCGGGCGGCCCGGACACGTTCGCGTTCGGCGTGCACGACCGTCATCCGTACCGCCCGGCGCTGTTCGCGTCCGCCGGGATAGCTCCGGGGCGGGGGCTGGCGACCGTGATGGAGCTGACCCATGGTCTGGGCGGCAGCGCGGTGGTGCGGGGCGATGCCGACGAGGGCGGCAAGAGCATCTGGGTCACCCTGCCGCTGCGGCGCGGCCTCCGGTGACCCTCGGGTGCACGCCCGGGGTGCGGAGGCGCGAGGATGAGCCCATGGAGAAGAGTTCAGGTCAGCAGTGGTGCGGCGGGCTTCCGCCGTACGGGACGGGGTGCCGCAGGTGAGCACGCCGCTGTACCGGTTGAAGGCGGAGTTCTTCAAGACGCTGGGGCACCCGGTCCGGATCCGGGTGCTCGAACTGCTCAGTGAACGCGATCACGCGGTCTCGGAGATGCTGAACGAGGTGGGGGTCGAGGCCGCCCATCTCTCGCAGCAGTTGGCGGTGTTGCGCCGGGCCGGTCTGGTGACGGCCCGGCGGGAGGGGTCGGCCGTCCACTACTCGCTGGCCGATCCGGGGGTGGCGGAGCTGCTGCGGGTGGCGCGGACGATTCTGACCGGGGTGCTGGCGGGTCAGGCGGAGCTGCTGGCCGATCTGCGGTCGGACGGCGACGGCCCGGACGAGGCTCGCCCGGGCCGTCAGGACTCCCCGTAGAGGTCAGCCGGTGGCCGACGTGCGTACGGCGAGGGCGCGGCGGAGGTCGTCGAGCTGGTCGACGAGCTTGCGGCGCAGGGCGGGGATGAGCTCGGGATCCTCCAGGGCCCGGGTGCCGGTGGCGAGGCTGCCGGCGTCGATGGCGTACGCGGGGAAGGCGTACCGTCCGGCGGCCTCGGCGATGGCGGGGCCCCGGCGGGCGGCGAGCGCGATGGCGTCCGGGTAGAAGCGGGAGACGTAGTCGCCGGTCAGCTCTTCCTGTCCGGGCTGCCAGAAGCCCTGGGCGGTGGCGGTGAAGAGGTAGTTGGACAGGGTGTCGTCGGTGAACAGGGCGTCCCAGGCGGCGGCCTTGGCCTCGGGGGTGGGCAGCGCGGCGCGGCAGCGGGCGGCGCCTTCGCGGCCGGTGGCGCTGGGGTCCGCCGCCAGTTCGGTGGCGATGGCGGTCTCGTCGGTGGCGCCGAGGACGGCGAGCCGGGTGAGGATGCGCCAGCGCAGCTCGGGGTCGAGTTCGGGTCCGCCGTGGACGGTGCCTTCGTCGAGCCAGCTGCGGAGCGTGTCGGGCTGGGTGGCGGCGTCGATGAAGTGGCGTACGGCGATGAGGCGCAGGCCCGGCTGCGATCCGTCCTCGGTGCGGCGGATGAGGTCGCGGCAGAGGTCGGTGAGGGTGGCGCGGGCGGCGGGCAGGTCCTCGGGGACGGTGTAGCGGTCGACGACTTGGCCGGCGGCGAAGGACAGGACGCCCTGGACGAGCGCGAGGTCCGTCTCGTACGGGAGGTGGGTGCGGGCGGCCTTGAGGTAGGTGGCCGGGGGGAGTTCGGCGTCGCGGACCATGTCGCGGGCGGTGTTCCACAGGACGGCCCGGGTGAGGGCGTCGGGTATGCCGGAGAGGCCGGCCAGGACGGTGTCCCAGGAGGCGGTGTCCAGGCGGATCTTGGCGTAGGTGAGGTCGCCGTCGTTGAGGACGACGAGGGCGGGGCGGCGGCCGGGGCGGACGACGGGCGTCCCGTCGCCGGGTACGTCGGTCTCGAAGCGGTCGCGCAGGGCGAGGTGGCCGGGTCCTGCCTGGGTGTTCAGGGCGTGGTCGTAGGCGCCGACGGTGATGCGGTGGGGGCGGGAGCCGTCGCGGGTGACGGTGAGGGCCCAGGACTGGCCGTTGCCGTTCGCCGGGGTTCCGGCCGGTTCGGTGGGCGCGGGGGTGCCGATCTCGGCGGTGAGGGTGTCGATGCCGGTGGTGCGCAGCCACTGTTCGGCCCAGGCGTGGACGTCGCGGTCGGTGGCGGAGGCCAGGTTGTCGATGAAGTCGGCGAGGGTGGCGTTGGCGAACTTGTGGCGGGCGAAGTGGGCGTTGATGCCGGCCAGGAAGTCCTTCTCGCCGAGCCAGGCGACGAGTTGGCGCAGGGCGGAGGCGCCCTTGGCGTAGCTGATGCCGTCGAAGTTGAGGAGGGCGGAGGCGGTGTCGGGGACGGCGTCGGGGTCGGGGGCGACGGGGTGGGTGGAGGGGCGCTGGTCGGCGTCGTAGCCCCAGCCCTTGCGGGCGACGCCGAAGTCGACCCAGGTGTCGGTGAATCGCGTGGCTTCGGTGAGGGTCTGGTAGCCCATGTACTCGGCGAAGGACTCGTTCAGCCAGATGTCGTCCCACCAGGTCAGCGTGACGAGGTCGCCGAACCACATGTGGGCCATCTCGTGGGCGATGACCATGGCGCGGGTCTGGCGCTCGGTGTCGGTGACGGCGGAGCGGTAGACGAACTCGTCGCGGAAGGTGACGAGTCCGGGGTTCTCCATGGCGCCGGCGTTGAACTCGGGGACGAAGGCCTGGTCGTAGGAGTCGAACGGGTAGGGCTCGTCGAACTTCTCGTGGTAGCGGTCGTAGCAGGCGCGGGTGATGTCGAGGATCTCGTCGGCGTCGGCGTCCAGGTAGGGGGCGAGGGAGCGGCGGCAGTGGATGCCGAAGGGCAGTCCGGCGTGCTCGGTGGTGATCGAGTGCCAGGGTCCCGCGGCGATGGCGACGAGGTAGGTGGAGATGAGCGGGGTGGGGGCTATGGTCCAGCGCCCCTCCCCCGTGCGTTCGGCGACGCCGTTGCCGAGGACGGTCCAGCCCTCGGGGGCGGTGACGTCGATGGCGAAGACGGACTTGAGGTCGGGCTGGTCGAAGGCGGCGAAGACGCGCTGGACGTCCTCCATGAACAGCTGGGTGTAGAGGTAGGTCTCGCCGTCGGTGGGGTCGGTGAAGCGGTGCATGCCCTCGCCGGTGCGGGAGTAGTGCATCGCGGCGTCGATACGCAGTTCGTGGGGGCCTGCGGTGAGCCCGGTGAGGGGGTAGCGGTTGCCGTCGAGGAGGGCGGGGTCCAGGGGCTGTCCGTCGAGACTGATCGAGCGCAGGGTGGCGGGCTTGACCTCGACGAAGGTGTCTCCGGCCGCGCGGGCGGTGAACCGGATGACGGTGATGGAGTCGAAGGTCTCCTCGCCGGTGGTGAGGTCGAGGGCGATCGTGTACCGCTCCACGTCGAGGATCTGGGCTCGGGTCTGCGCTTCGTCGCGCGTCAGTACGGACATGGCCCCATGCTGCCGTACGGGGGACGGCGGGCGCAGCGGGGTTCTCCCTGGGCGGACGGGCGGGCGGATGGCGTGATCGCGCCGGGCGGATACCCCCGGGGGGCTGTTGCCGCTTACCATCTCCTCGGCGCGGCACACCGAGTACCGAGGACGTCCCTCATGACGCTCACGCCTGCGCCCGAACCTGTCGTTCCGAGACCCGGGCCCGAGGTCCGGCCCACCGCGATCGGTCCCCGGTCACCGGAGTCGCCGCACGGGCCCGATGCCGGTCCTGGTGCCGGTCCTGGTGCCGGTCCCGGTCCTGATGCCGGTCGCGGTCCCCTGCTGCCGCGGGCTGTCTGCGAGGCGGCGCTGACCGCGCTGCTGCTGTTCCTGATCGTGACGGCGGTGCGGTGGCTCGTCGGGCCGGACCCGGGGGCGGCGGCCGCCCGTCCGGCGGTACTGGGCGCGGTCGTCGGCACCCTGCTCGCCCTGTTCATGATGTCCCCGCCCGGCCGGTGCTCGGGCGGCCATCTGAACCCGGCCGTCTCCCTCGCGCTGTGGCGGCTCGGGGTCTTCCCCGGCCGTGAGGTCGTGCCGTACGCCGTGGCCCAGTTGGCCGGGTCGCTGTTCGGGGTGTGGTGCGCGGGGCTGGTGTGGGGTCCGGTCACCGCGCGCCCGCCGGTGCGCCACGCCTCGGTGCGGGCCGATCCGGCGTGGGGCGACGCGGCGGTCCTGGCGGCCGAGGCGGGGGTCCTGGCGGGGTCGACGCTGATGCTCGCCGTGCTGCTCGCGTCGCCGGGCGGGCGCCGGGTGCTGCCGTACGCGGTGGGGCTGACGACGGCCCTGGTCATCGGGGTGCTCGGCCCGCTGAGCGGCGGATCGGCGAACCCGGCGCGGCAGTTCGGCCCGGCGCTGCTGGCCGGGGACACCGGGCGGCTGTGGGTGTACGTGCTCGGGCCGGCCCTGGGGGCGGTGCTCGGCGCGTGGCTCGCGGGGCGGACGGGACTGCGGCGACCGGCCAGGTAGCCGCTCAGGCGTTCCGCGCCTGGCCGCTCTCCGCCTGGCCGCTCTCCGCCTGGCCGTTCTCCGCCTGGCCGCTCTCCGCCTCCTCGGCGATCCGCTCGTGGTGCCGGATCACCTCGGCGATGATGAAGTTGAGGAGCTTCTCGGCGAACGCCGGGTCCAGGTTGGCGCTCTGTGCGAGCTCTCGGAGCCGGGTGATCTGGCGGGTCTCGCGGGCGGGGTCGGCGGGCGGCAGCTTGTGGTCCGCCTTGAGGCGGCCGACCTGCTGGGTGGCCTTGAAGCGTTCGGCCAGCATGTGGACGACGGCGGCGTCGATGTTGTCGATGCTCTCGCGCAGCCGGTTCAGCTCGGCCCGGACGGTCGCGTCGATCTCGCTCGTACTCATGGTCAGCGAGGATAGACGTCCGCCCTCACGGCCCGATCGTCGGCGGGTCGTCGGGGTCGGGCACCCGGTCGCTCCAGCCGCCGGGCACGCTGCGGCCCTGCTGTTCGCGGAAGCGGACGGGGGCGGTGCCGACCCGGCGGGCGAAGAGCCGGGAGAAGTAGGCGGGGTCGTCGTAGCCGACGCGGCGGGCCACGGCGGCGACCGGGAGGTCGGTGGCGGCGAGGAGTTCCTTGGCCCGGCCGAGGCGGATGCCGAGCAGATAGTCCTTGGGGCTGCATCCGGCGCCGCGCCGTACGGCGGTGCGCAGTTCGGCGGGGGTCATGCCGTGCCGGGAGGCGTGCTGGGCGACGGTGAGCGGTTGGTAGGCGTCGCGGGCGAGCGCCTGGAGCACCGGGTCGCCGTCGGGGCCGATGTCGGCGCGGGCGCGGCGCAGGGAGACGAGGAGTTCGTGGACGGCGGCCCCGGTCTCGACCTCCAGGAGGGGGTTGCCGCGGCGGGCGGCGCGCACGATGCGTCCGACGGCGGCGCGCGGGGCGGCGGTGTCGGCGAGCGGGACGAGGGGGCGTTCGGGTTCGATGTAGCCGAGTTCGGTGTACGTGGCGGTGGCGGGGCCGGTGAAGTCGACGAAGCTCTCGTCCCAGCCGGTGCCGGGGTCGGCGCCGTAGTGGTGGGGGGTGCCGGGGGTCAGCCAGATGAGGCTGGGGCCGGTGACGGGGGTGCGGCGGCCGTCGGGGCCCTTGAACCAGCCGGTGCCGGAGTTGACGATCACGGCGACGTGGTGGTCGAGGGTGCGGGGTCCGACGGTGGGCAGCGCCCCGTGCTGGAGGCCGACGCCGAGGCAGACGAGGCCCAGCCGGTGGTGGAGCGGGCTCGGGGTGAAGAAACGCATCCAGGTGTGGTAGGTCACGGTCTTCCCCTCCCAGGTGGTCCTTCGCCGCCGGACCCGGCCGGTCCGCCGCGTCCCGTCGACATCGATCTGCGTCCCATCGGCAGCGATCTGCGTCCAATCAACAGCGATCTTTGTCCATGGACCCGGTGCGCGCCAGAGGTGACAGTGGTCGGACCAATCGACCCGGGGGCCGCCGGGTGCGGCCGAGCACAGGAGCGTAACTGCGCCATGACCGACTTCACCGTGGGGGACGACGGCTTCCGGTTCGAGGGGAAGCCCGTACGGCTGCTGTCGGGCGCCCTGCACTACTTCCGGGTGCACGAGGAGCAGTGGGAGCACCGGCTCGCGATGCTCGCCGCGATGGGCCTGAACTGCGTCGAGACGTACGTACCGTGGAATCTGCACGAGCCCCGGGAGGGCGAGGTCCGGGACGTGGGGGCGCTCGGGCGGTTCCTGGACGCGGTGGAGCGGGCGGGGCTGTGGGCGATCGTGCGGCCGGGTCCGTACATCTGCGCCGAGTGGGAGAACGGCGGTCTGCCGGTCTGGGTGACGGGCCGGTTCGGGCGGCGGGTGCGGACCCGGGACGCGGAGTACCGGGCGGTGGTGGAGCGGTGGTTCCGGGAGCTGCTGCCGCAGGTGGTGCGGCGGCAGGTGGTGCGGGGCGGTCCGGTGATCCTCGTCCAGGCGGAGAACGAGTACGGGAGTTTCGGCAGCGACGCGGTGTATCTGGAGTGGCTGGCGGGGCTGTTGCGGGAGTGCGGGGTGACGGTCCCGCTGTTCACGTCGGACGGCCCGGAGGACCACATGCTGACCGGGGGTTCGGTGCCGGGGCTGCTCGCGACGGCGAACTTCGGTTCGGGTGCGCGGGAGGGCTTCGAGGTGCTGCGCCGGCATCAGCCGAAGGGCCCGTTGATGTGCATGGAGTTCTGGTGCGGCTGGTTCGACCACTGGGGGGCCGAACCGGTGCTGCGGGACGCGGAGCAGGCGGCGGGGGCGCTGCGGGAGATCCTGGAGTGCGGGGCGTCGGTGAACATCTACATGGCGCACGGCGGGACGAACTTCGCGGGCTGGGCCGGGGCGAATCGCGGTGGCCCCCTGCAGGACGGGGAGTTCCAGCCGACGGTGACGTCGTACGACTACGACGCGCCGGTCGACGAGTACGGGCGGGCCACGGAGAAGTTCCACCTGTTCCGGAAGGTGCTGGAGGGGTACGCGCAGGGGCCGTTGCCCGAGCTGCCGCCCGAGCCGAAGGGTCTGGCGGTGCCGGTGCGGGCGGAGTTGACCGGGTGGGCGGGGCTCGGGGACGTCCTGGAGGCGCTGGGCGGTCCGGAGACGGAGTCGGGGGTGCCGCCGACCTTCGAGGAGCTGGGCGTGGACCGAGGTCTGGTGCGCTACCGAGTGGCGGTGCCGGGGCCGCGCCAGGCGTATCCGCTGGGTGCCTCGGGGTTGCGGGACCGGGCGGTGGTGTACGTGGACGGGGTGCGGGCCGGGGTGCTGACCGAGGAGTCCGGCACGCTGCCGGAGCCGGTGGCGGGGCCCGCGGAGGTCGAGCTGTGGGTGGAGTCGCTGGGCCGGGTCAACTACGGGCCGCGGCTGGGTGAGCCGAAGGGTGTCACGGGCGGGGTGCTGCACGAGCGGCAGTATCTGCACGGGGTACGGGCCCGGGGGCTGCGGCTGGACGCCTTCGAGACGCCGGGCGCGGTGGCGGCGCTCCCGTTCGGGCCGGTGGAGGCCGCCTCGGGGGCGGGCGACGCGGGGCGGACGGGGCTGTTCCGGGGGGCGTTCACGGTCGAGGGCGCGGCGGGTCTCGGCCACGCCGGGCTCGAACTGCCGGGCTGGACGCGCGGGTTCGTCTGGGTGAACGGCTTCTGCCTGGGCCGGTACTGGTCGGCGGGCCCGCAGCGGACCCTGTACGTGCCGGGTCCGGTGCTCCGCGAGGGCGTCAACGAGGTGTGGGTGCTGGAGCTGGAGGACGCGGGTGGGCCGTGGGTGGAACTGGGTCCGGGGGTGCCCGTTCGAGCGGGCACCCCCGGGGTGGTTCAGCGATGATCACCGGGCTGACGTCCGACGATCGGGTGGATCAGCCTGAGCCGTCCGACGATCGGGGGCTCAGGTTTGAGCGGTCCGACGATCGGCTGGATCAGGTCTGAGCCGGTGGGCCGCTCCGAGTGGGGTCGGAGCCGCTCCGCGCGGTTCAGAGCGAGTCGGCCGCGGAGGCGATGTCGGCCGCGAAGTGCGAGACCTGGGTGTAGACGCCCGGGTAGTTCGGGCGGGCGCAGCCCTGGCCCCAGCTCACGATGCCGACCTGGACCCACTCGTCGGAGTCGTCCTTGCGGAACATCGGGCCACCGGAGTCGCCCTGGCAGCTGTCGACGCCACCGGTGTCGAGGAGGCCGGCGCACAGCTCCTCGTCGGCGACGAGGTTGCTGTAGGCGCCCTGGCAGTCGGAGTCGGAGACGAACGGGACGTCGGCCTTGAGGAGGTGGCGCTGCTGGCTGCCGCCTTCCTTGTCGGCGCCCCAGCCGGCGACGGTGAAGGTGCCCTCGTCGTAGGTGGCGTCGGTGGCGATCTTCAGGGTGGGCTGGTCGATCGGCTTGTCGAGCTTGATGAGCGCCCAGTCCTTGCCGGTGCCGTTGTAGCCCGGGGCCTGGAGGACCTTGGTGGAGTTGACCGTGATCGCGTCGGGCGACTCGAGGTCGGCGACGCCGCCGGTCACGGAGATCGAGGTGTCGTCGCCCGAACCGTCCACGCAGTGGGCGGCGGTGAGGACGATGTCCTGGGTGTAGAGCGAACCGCCGCAGCCCATGGAGAGCCGGACCATGAACGGGAATTCGCCCTGTTCGGCGCGTTCCCCGCCGACGATCGGCTGGGGGGCGGCGGAGGCCGGCTGGAGGCTGACGGTCGCGAGGGCGACGGCGGCTATGGCGACGGAACACCTTTTCAGCGCACTCAGAAGCTTCACAGATGCCTGCTTTCGTGGGGGGATTTCGTGTGGGGGGTTGCTGTGGGAGGTTGCCGTACCGCGTTGCCGTGCAGGAGCCCCTGTACGCGGTGCTGAAGGCGATGCTGACGTACGGGACGTACCGGCACGGAAATCGAACTCGCCATGTACGCGACAAGAACACTCCGATTATCGGTACCGAGTGACCGCTGACACAAGGTGCAGTTTTCGGCCAAGATCACCTGGCGGCTTTCCGGCCCCTCTCCCCCGCCCGGCATACAGTGGAGATCCGTCGACCGTCGCGGATGGGGGATTCCGGCGTGACGAACAGTTCTCCGGGCGCACCCGTCGCCCATGGCTTCCCGCATCTGGAGACGGTCCGCTCCGCCATCACGGCGCTCTACCGGCGGCTCTCGGCGGACGGCGTCCGCACCTACGCCACCAGCCTCGCGCCCGTCGACGCCGCGTTCGCGGACGAGGACGATCTGCATCTGGGAGCCCAGCGGGTGGCGCGCTCCCTGGTCCAGCACCTGCGCCTCCCCGACGCCCGGATGATCGTCGGCTTCCGCGCGATGGAGCACGCCGCGAGCGTGGAACTGACGGCGGGCCCCGAGTACTTCATCGAGCTGAACGACCGCTTCCGCACCCACCGCAGGGACATCGGCGCGGCGCTCGCGCACGAGACCACCCATGTGCTGCTGCACCGGCTCGGCCTGGAGTTCCCCGGCACCCGCGCCAACGAGATCCTGACCGACACGACGACGGCCTACCTGGGCACGGGCTGGCTGCTGCTGGACGCGTTCCGGGAGGACGCGACCTCCCGCCAGAAGCTCGGCTATCTGACCCCGGAGGAGTTCGGATACGTCCTGGCCAAGCGGGCGTTCGCCTTCGACGAGGACCCCTCCCCGTGGTTCACCAGCCCCCAGGCGTACACCGCGTACACCAAGGGGCGTCAGCGGGCGCTGGACGATCTGCGCAGACCGCCGCTGACCGCCGCCGGCTGGACGGGCCGCCGCCGCTACGCCAAGGACCGGCGGTACGCCCAGGATCACCCCGGCACCGCCCCGGACCCGAGCGTTCCGTACGCCTTCGAGACCGGCGCCGAGGGGCTGCGCGTCTCCTTCCCCTGCCCCACCTGCCACCAGCGCATCCGGCTGCCCGTCCGGGGCCGGGTCAGCGCACGCTGCGGGCTGTGCCGTACGCGCCTGGAGTGCGACACCTGACCTCGGGCGTTGTCCGTGTCCGGCCGTAGGGTCGAAGGATGACGAACGAGCCGATCAGGGACGAACCAAGCCTGTTCGACGCGCTGTACGAGGACGAGAACACCGTCGTACGGGCGCTGCGCGCGGGTGCGCCGGCCGAGGCGAGCGACGAGGAGGGCACGACCGCGCTCTACACGGCGGCGGTGCAGGACCGCCCCGAGATGGTGCGGCTGCTGCTCGTGGCCGGGGCCGACCCCGACCGGGCGAGCGGGCCCGAGGCCGGTGATCTGCCGCTGTGCGGGGCGGCGTGCGGCGGGCACACCGAGGTGGTGGAGGCCCTGCTGTCCGCCGGGGCCCGGCCGGATCTGCGCGAGGAGTTCGGCTTCACCGCGCTGCGCTGGGCGGTCGGCCTGGGCCACGCAGCGACGGTCGAGGCGCTGCTCGCCGGGGGCGCGGACCCGCTGCTGCCGGGCCCGCAGGGCGAGGCGATGCTGGTGCTGGCGGCGCAGCGCGGCTCGGTGCGCACGGTACGGGCGCTGCTCGCGCACGGCGCGGGGGCGGAGGGGCAGGAGTCCGCGGTCGCGTCCGCCCTGGCCGAGGCGCGACGCATCGCCGGACTCGATCCGGAGCGGGAGCTGTTGCGGCGGTTGGAGGAGATGTACGGCTCCGGGCTCGACACGGTGGTGCTCCGTGAGCGGCGGGACGGCGAGGAAACCGTGGCGGTGGAGCTGCTCCGGGACGGGGTGCCGTCGGCGGGGGTGGACCAGCACACGGGGCACGCGGAGATCGTGGCGCTGCTGGACGGGCGGGCCTGAGCCGCCGGGCTCGGTGGGCCTGAGCGGGGCGTGAACCGGGCGGGCCGGGCGTGAGCCGGGCGGGCCAAACGTGAGCCCCGCCCCGGGCCGAACCCCCCTCCCTCACCGTCCGCGCACCCACGCCTCCCGCGTCAGCTCGTATTCCACCTCGCCGTGCTCGGAGCCCTCGATGGCCTCCGGCCAGTCCTCGGTGTAGGCCCGCAGAAAGGTCAGCCCCGTCTTCTCCATCACGCGCCGGGATCCCGTGTTGACCGCCATGGTGTTGGCGGTGATCCGCTGGGCCCCGAGGTCCGTGAACCCCTTGTCGACCAGGGCCCGTGCGCCTTCGGTGGCGTACCCGCGGCCCCAGGCGGCCCGGCCCAGTCGATAGCCGAGCTCGACCACGGCGGGGTCGTGTTCGTCCAGCGGGCGGAGTTCGAACCAGCCGAGGAACGCCCCCGTGTCCCTCTCCCGCGCGATCCAGTAGCCGCGGGTTCCGGTGCACGCGTGGTCGTGGAGGAGCCTCGGCAGGGTCCGGTCCCGGATGTACTCGGCGCTCGTGGGCCGGCCGCCGTTGATGTATCGCATGACGGCCGGATCACTGTCGAGGGCGAGCAGGTCGGCGGCGTCGGCGGCCGTGGCGGGGCGCAGGACGAGCCGGTCGGTCTCCAGGAACGCCGGGGAGACCTGCGGCGTGGTGGTGAGGCGGAGGGTCAGACCCTCCGGGCTCGACAGCCGTGCGGCGCCTCCGGTGAGGGTGACGAGCTCGCCGCCGAGCTCGCGGGCCCGTGCGGCGACGCGGTCCGGATCGCTCACGGCCACGGCCAGCTCCCAGTGCGGCGCGGCCCCCGGGGCGGCTTCCAGGAACGCGGTCCGGGCGAGCGGGGCGCCGGTCGTCCCGGTGTAGAAGTGCCGGGCCCGCTCGGGGTCCGCGCAGACCAGGACCATGTGGTGAGGGATCGCCACGCCCTCGTCCGGAGGCGATACCGGCCACCCCGCGAACCCCCGCGGCCGCCAGAGGGAGACGGCCGCGCCCACGGGGTCGATCAGGGTGGAGATCCGGCCCTGGTCCCCCGCGTCGAAGGGCGGGAGGAGGACCTGTGCGCCGTTCTCCGCCGCCACGGCCGTGCGGTGGTCCACGTCGTCGACCGCCAGGTAATAGGCGACATGGGCGGGCAGGCCGGGCGGGTAGACGGGCTGGGCGAGGTCGCTCAGGCCGCCGATCCGGTGGTCACCTGCCCGGAACACGACGGCCCGGCGCCAGTCCGCCTCGTCCACGGCGAAGTCCCAGCCCAGCACCGCGGAGAAGAAGGCGGGGGTGCCGGAGGGGTCGCGGGTCTTGAGGTCCATCCAGCAGAACTCGTTCAGGGGGCCGTGCCGCGTCATCGTGCGCTCCTCGGGTGTCCTGTGCTGGATACCGGGCGCGCGGACGCCCGCGCAAACGAGTTTCCCCGAAGCCGTTCCCCGCCCCCGCCGCTGGGGTCCCGGCTACGACGCCCCGTACACCTGCCCCGGCTTCTCCGCGTCCGCCAGCAGCCGGCGCACCGTCTCGCCCGCCTCGGCCGGGGATCTGCGCGCGCCCCGGTCGTCGGTGGGGCCGGGGCGCCAGCCCTCCATGACGGTGATGCGGCCCGCCTCGGCCTCGAAGACGCGGCCCGTCACCCCGTCGCTCGCGGCGGAGCCGAGCCAGACGACGAGGGGCGAAACGTTGGCGGGGGCCATGGCGTCGAACTCCCCCTCCCCCGGGGCCGCCATCGCCTCGGCGAAGGTCCGCTCGGTCATCCGGGTCCGGGCGGCGGGGGCGAGGGCGTTGACGTGGACCCCGTACCGGCCCAGCTCGGCCGCCGCGACCAGGGTCAGGGCGACGATTCCGGCCTTGGCGGCCGCGTAGTTGCCCTGGCCGACGCTGCCGAGGAGTCCGGCGCCGGAGCTGGTGTTGATCACCCGGGCGACCGGGGTGCGGCCCGCCTTCGTCTCGGCGCGCCAGTGGGCGGCGGCGTGCTTGAGGGGCAGGAAGTGGCCCCTGAGGTGGACCCGTACCACCGCGTCCCAGTCGTCCTCGTCGAGGTTGACCAGCATCCGGTCGCGCAGGAAGCCCGCGTTGTTGACGAGCGTGTCGAGGCGGCCGAAGGCGTCCAGGGCGGTGGAGACCAGGGAGGCCGCACCCTCGGCGGTGGCGATGTCGCCGCCGTGGACGACGGCTTCACCGCCCGCTGCCACGATCTCGTCGACGACCGCGCGGGCAGGCCCGCCGGAGCGCTCACCCCCACCTCCGTCCGGGCCGACGCCGAGGTCGTTGACGACGACCCGGGCCCCTTCGGCGGCGAAGGCCAGCGCATGGGCCCGGCCGAGCCCGCGCCCGGCGCCGGTGACGGCGACGACCCGGCCCGCGCAGAGTCCGGCCCGGTGTGCGGTGGGTGCGGTCATCTCATCTCCCGTGGAAGTGGGCCTGGTTGGCGGGCGGGGGTGCCTGCTACCGTCCACCTAACAAATGTTTGGTGGAAAGGTAGCTGATCCTCCGATGACTGTCTCCACCTCCTCCCCCTCCGGGGCCGGCGGCGTCCGCGTCGTCACCGTCGACCGACCGCCCGTCAACGCGCTGCCCGTGCAGGGCTGGTACGACCTGGCCGACGCCGTACGGGCGGCGGGCCGCGACCCTGAGGTGCGCTGCGTCGTCCTGGCCGCCGAGGGGCGCGGCTTCAACGCGGGCGTGGACATCAAGGAGTTGCAGCGCGACCCGGGGCACGCGTCGCTGATCGGCGCCAATCGGGGCTGCGCGGAGGCGTTCGCGGCGGTGTACGCGTGCGAGGTGCCGGTCGTCGCGGCGGTGCGGGGGTTCTGCCTGGGCGGCGGCATCGGGCTCGTCGGGAACGCCGACGCGATCGTGGCGAGCGAGGACGCGGTCTTCGGCCTGCCGGAGCTGGACCGGGGCGCGCTGGGCGCCGCGACGCACCTCGCCCGGCTGGTCCCGCAGCATCTGATGCGCACGCTGTACTACACCTCGCGGACCGTCACGGCCGCCGAACTGCTCGCCCACGGCTCGGTCTGGCAGGTGGTGCCGTCCGCCGGACTCCAGGACGCGGCACTGGCGTTGGCGGCGGAGATCGCCGCCAAGGACGGCCATCTGCTGCGGCTGGCCAAGGCCGCGCTCAACGGCATCGACCCCGTCGACGTACAGCGCAGCTACCGCTTCGAGCAGGGGTTCACCTTCGAGGCGAACCTCGCCGGAACCGCCGCCCGGGTCCGCGACACCTTCGGCAAGGAGGCCTGAACCGTGACCACCGCCCCGTACGCCCGCGACAAGACGATGACGCCCGAGGAGGTCGTGGACCGGCTGAGCAGCGGGATGACGATCGGGATCGGCGGCTGGGGTTCTCGCCGCAAGCCGATGGCCCTGGTCAGGGCGCTGCTCCGGTCATCGGTCACCGATCTCACGGTGATCTCCTACGGCGGCCCGGACGTCGGCCTGCTCGCCGCGGCGGGGCGGATCCGTCGCCTGGTCACGGCGTTCGTGACGCTCGACTCCATCCCGCTGGAGCCGCACTACCGGGCGGCCCGGCAGCGCGGGGCGTTCGCGCTGACGGAGATCGACGAGGCGATGTTCATGTGGGGGCTGCACGCGGCGGCGAACCGGCTGCCGTTCCTGCCGGTGCGGGCCGGGCTCGGCTCGGACGTCATGCGGGTCAACCCCGAGCTGCGGACGGTCACTTCGCCGTACGAGGACGGGGAGGAGTTCGTGGCGATGCCCGCCCTGCGGATGGACGCGGCGCTGGTCCACCTGAACCGGGCGGACCGGCTCGGCAACGGCCGGTACCTGGGCCCCGACCCGTACTTCGACGATCTGTTCTGCGAAGCGGCGGACGCGGCGTACGTCTCCTGCGAACGCCTGCTGGAGACGCGGGAGTTGACCGAGGGCGCGGGGGCGCTGCAGACCCTCCTCGTGCAACGGCACTCCGTCACCGGGGTCGTGGAGACGCCCGGCGGGGCGCACTTCACGTCCTGCGTACCCGACCATCCGCGCGACGAGCCGTTCCAGAAGGCGTACGCGGCAGCGGCGGCGGACCCGGTGGCCTGGGCGGATTTCGCCGCGCGCTTCCTGCCGCCGGACGGCGACGAGAAGAGCTACCGGGAAGCCGTCCGCGTCTGGCACGAGGAGCAGAAATGAACGCGTCCGCCGTGGAGAGCACCACCCGTGCCGAATACTGCGTGATCGCCTGCGCGGAGGCCTGGCGGGGCGGCGGGGAGATTCTGGCCAGTCCGATGGGCGCGGTGCCGTCGGTCGGAGCCCGGCTGGCCCGGCTGACCTTCGCCCCCGATCTGCTGCTCACGGACGGCGAGGCGACGCTCGTCGGCCCGGGCGGCGAAGCGGAGGGCTGGCTCCCCTACCGCAGGCATCTGGCCCTGGTGACGGGCGGACGGCGGCACGTGATGATGGGCGCGAGCCAGATCGACCGGTTCGGCAACCAGAACATCTCCTGCATCGGCGACTGGGAGCAGCCGGCCCGCCAGCTCCTCGGGGTGCGCGGCGCACCCGTCAACACGCTGAACAACCCGGTGAGTTACTGGATCCCCCGGCACTCCCCCCGGGTCTTCGTCGAGCGCGTCGACATGATCTGCGGGGTCGGACACGACAGCGCGCGGGCGGCGGGGCCGTCGGCCACCCGCTTCCACCGCATCCCCCGGGTCGTGAGCGATCTCGGGGTCTTCGACTTCGCGACGCCGGACCGTTCGATGCGGCTGGCCTCCCTCCATCCCGGCGTCACGGTCGGCCAGGTCCGCGAGGCGACGGGCTTCACGCTCACGGTCCCCGCCGACGTCCCGTACACCCGCGATCCCTCCCCCGCCGAGCTCGCTCTGATCCGCGAGGTCGTCGACCCGGCGCGCACCCGGGACCGGGAGGTCAGGGCCTGATGCGCACCGCCCTGACCGACCTCGTCGGCGTGCGGCACCCGATCGTGCAGACCGGGATGGGCTGGGTGGCGGGCCCCCGCCTGGTCACCGCGACCGCGCGGGCCGGGGCGCTCGGCATCCTGGCCTCCGCGACCATGACGCCGGAGCAACTGCGGTCCGCCGTACGGGAGGTGAGGTCCCGGACCGACGTGCCGTTCGGGGTGAACCTGCGGGCGGACGCGGGGGACGCCCGGGAGCGGGTGCGGATCATCGTCGAGGAGGGCGTCCGGGTGGCGTCGTTCGCGCTCGCCCCGTCGCGGGAGCTGATCGCGGAGCTGAAGGACGCCGGCGTTCTCGTGGTCCCGTCGGTGGGGGCCCGGCGGCACGCGGAGAAGGTCGCGGCCTGGGGTGCGGACGCGGTGATCGTGCAGGGCGGCGAGGGGGGCGGCCACACGGGGGACGTGGCGACGACGGTCCTGCTGCCGCAGGTGGTGGACGCGGTGGACATCCCGGTGGTCGCGGCGGGCGGCTTCCACGACGGCCGGGGCTTGGTGGCGGCGCTGGCGTACGGGGCGGCGGGGGTGGCGATGGGGACGCGTTTCCTCCTCACGTCCGACTCGACGGTCCCGGACGCGGTGAAGGCCCGCTACCTGGCGGCGACCGCGAAGGACATCACGCTGACGCGTGCGGTGGACGGGCTGCCGCACCGGATGCTCCGTACGGAGATGGTGGCGGAACTGGAGAACGGGACGGGCCGGCTGCGCGCCCTGTACGGGGCGGTACGCCGGGCGTCCCGCTTCCGCCGGCTGTCCGGCCTGAGCTGGCCGGGCATGGTCCGGGACGGTCTCGCGATGCGGCACGGCAAGGAGCTGAGCTGGAGCCAGGTGCTGCTGGCGGCGAACACGCCGATGCTGCTGAGGGCGGCGATGGTGGAGGGCCGGACGGACCTCGGGATCATGGCCTCGGGCCAGGTGGCGGCCCTGATCGAGGACGTGCCGAGTGTGGCGGGGCTGGTGGAGCGGGTGATGGCGGATGCGGAGGGGACCCTTGCGGCGCTGGCTGCGATGTCGAGCCCGCCCGGCGCCGAATCAAGCCCGTCCGGCGCTTGAGCACCGGGCCGCCCCATCAAGCCCGGGACGGGGCTTGAGGACGCCTTTGCCCGAGGCCTCGGACCGGGGCACATCAAGCCCGTCCGGCACGTGATGACCGGGTCGCCCCATCAAGCCCAGACCCGGGCTTGATGACGACGCCGGCCACATCAAGCCCGTCCGGCGATTGAGGACAAAGCCCGGGACGGGGCTTTCGGGGCTCCGCCCCGGCCCCCGGTCCTCAATCGCCGGACGGCTCACATAGGCGCCCTACGCCGCCCGGCGACGCCGCGCAGGGGCGCCGGAGCGGGCAGGGGCACCGGAACGCGCCGCACCGCCCTGCGCGCCGGCACCGGCACCGGCACCCGATCCGCGCCGCCCCCGCCCCCGGCTCCCGGAGCGCACCGCTCCACCGCCCGAGCCGGAGCCCGACCGGGTCCGCTGCTTCGGCGGGGTCGGCTGCGGGACCTCGATCACGATCGCGACGCCCGACGGCTCACGGGCGCCCGTGATCCGGCTCAGCTCCTCGTCGCTGGACGTGACCCGCGTGGTGCGCGGCGCGATGCCCGCGTCCTGCATCAGCCGGGTCATCTCGCGCTTCTCGTCGGGCAGCACCAGCGTGACGACGCTGCCGGACTCCCCGGCGCGGGCCGTACGGCCACCCCGGTGGAGGTAGTCCTTGTGGTCCGTCGGCGGGTCCACGTTGACGACCAGGTCGAGGTCGTCGACGTGGATGCCGCGGGCCGCGACGTTCGTCGCGACGAGCGCGGTGACCTGGCCGTTCTTGAACTGGTCCAGCGTCCGGTTGCGCTGCGGCTGGGAGCGCCCGCCGTGCAGCGCCGCCGCCCGGACACCGCTGGCGAGCAGCCGCTTGGCGAAGCGGTCGGCGGCGCGCTTGGTGTCGACGAACATGATCACCCGGCCGTCCCGGGCGGCGATCTTCGTGGCGACGGCCTTCTTGTCGGTCTCGTCCAGGACGTGGAGCACGTGGTGCTCCATCGTGGTGACCGCACCGGCGGACGGGTCGACGGAGTGCACGACCGGGTCGGTGAGGAACATCTTGACGAGCCGGTCGATGTTCTTGTCGAGGGTCGCGGAGAACAGCATGCGCTGGCCGTCCGCCTCGACCTGCTTGAGCAGGGCGACGACCTGCGGCATGAAGCCCATGTCGGCCATCTGGTCGGCCTCGTCGAGGACGGTGATGGCGACCTGGTCCAGGCGGCAGTCGCCGCGCTCGATGAGGTCCTTGAGCCGGCCGGGGGTGGCGACGAGCACTTCGGCTCCGCGCCGCAGGGTGGCGGACTGCTTGGTGATCGACATGCCGCCGACGACGGTGGCGAGCCGCAGGTTCACGGCGGTCGCGTACGGGGTCAGCGCGTCGGTGACCTGCTGGGCCAGCTCGCGGGTGGGGACGAGGACCATGGCGAGCGGGGCGCGCGGCTCGCTGCGGCGGCCGGCGGTGCGGGCCAGCAGGGCCAGGCCGAAGGCGAGGGTCTTGCCGGAGCCGGTGCGGCCCCGGCCGAGGATGTCGCGGCCGGCCAGCGAGTTCGGCAGGGTCGCGCCCTGGATCGGGAACGGCTCGGTGACGCCCTGCGCGGCGAGGGTCTTCAGCAGCGCGGCGGGCATGTCCAGGTCGGCGAAGGCGTCGACGGACGGCAGCGCGGGGGTCATGGTCTCCGGCAGAGCGAACTCTGCGGGCGCCGCGACGGCGGGCTTGCGGCGGGCCGCGGGCTTGGAGCCGCCCTGGGTCCGGGAGCGGGGTGCGCCGCCCCGGCCGTTCGCAGGGGCCTGGGAGCCGGCGCCCTGGCCGCGGCCCCGGCCACGGGCCGGTCGCGAGCGGGGGGTGCGGTCCTGGCGTTCGGATCGCTCGGAGCTGGTCATACGGAATTGCCCTCCTGGGGGGATTCCTGGGCAACTGCGAATGGGTTGGTGCGATGTGCCGGCCCGGCCGTTCCCCGTGCGCCCCCAGGATGTGCGCACAGAACGGTTTGTTTGCTCGGACAGCACAAACCGGGGCCCGCACCTTCACGGTGCGGGCCCCGGTCAGCGAGGTACGCGTCCGACGATTAGACCGGGACGATGTTCTCGGCCTGCGGGCCCTTCTGGCCCTGCGTGACGTCGAAGGAGACCTTCTGGCCCTCCTGCAGCTCACGGAAGCCGGAGGCGTTGATGTTGGAGTAGTGGGCGAAGACGTCGGCGCCGCCGCCGTCCTGCTCGATGAAGCCGAAGCCCTTTTCCGAGTTGAACCACTTCACGGTACCGGTGGCCATGTCATTCTCCTAAAACAGGTGCAGTGCCGGAAATCCGCACTTTACGAATTCCAAGTCGCCGCATTGAGCCCCATCCGGAGAAAGCCGGAAAACAATAAAGCGCCTGACGAAGCATTCCCGTCAGGCGCACATAATGTTCATGGGTACCAAAACTGCAACGCGGACCACCCTAGCACGCCCTCCCCCGCGGCGGTGGATCATGACGCGCCGCCGCGGGTCGGGGCGGAGATCAGAGCCGCTCGATGATCGTGACGTTGGCCTGTCCGCCACCCTCGCACATGGTCTGGAGGCCGTAGCGGCCGCCGGTGCGTTCCAGTTCGTGGAGCAGCGTCGTCATGAGCCGGGCGCCGGTGGCGCCGAGCGGGTGGCCCAGGGCGATGGCCCCGCCGTTGACGTTGACCCGCTCGGGATCGGCACCGGTCTCTTTCAGCCAGGCGAGGACGACCGGGGCGAACGCTTCGTTGATCTCGACGAGGTCGATGGCGTCGAGGGTGAGGCCGGTCTTCTTCAGGGCGTGGGCGGTGGCGGGGATCGGGGCCGAGAGCATCCGGATGGGGTCCTCGCCCCGTACGGACAGGTGGTGGATGCGGGCCCGGGGGGTGAGGCCGTGTTCGGCGACGGCCCGTTCCGAGGCGATGAGCAGGGCGGCGGCCCCGTCGGAGACCTGGGAGGAGCAGGCGGCGGTGATGGTGCCGCCCTCGACGACGGGGCGCAGTCCGGCCATTTTCTCCAGGGTGGTGTCGCGGCGCGGCCCCTCGTCGGCGGTGACGTTCCCGTACGCGACGGTCTCGCGGGCGAAGCGGCCCTCGTCGAGGGCGCGGACGGCCCGCCGGTGGGAGGTGAGGGCGAACTCCTCCATGTCGCGGCGGCTGATGCCCCATTTCTCGGCGATGAGCTGGGCGCCGTGGAACTGGTTGACGGGCGCGTCGCCGTAGCGGGCGCGCCAGCCCTCGCTGCCCGCGTAGGGCCCCTGAGTGAGGCCGAGGGGTTCGGCGGCCCGGCGGGAGGCGAAGGCGATGGGGATCTGGGTCATGTTCTGGGTGCCGCCCGCGACGACGAGGTCCTGGGTGCCGGAGAGGACGCCCTGGGCGGCGAAGTGGAGTGCCTGCTGCGAGGAGCCGCACTGCCGGTCGATGGTGACGCCGGGAACCTCCTCGGGCAGTCCTGCGGCGAGCCATGACGTACGGGCGATGTCGCCGGCCTGCGGCCCGACGGTGTCGAGGCAGCCGAAGACGACGTCCTCGACGGCCGCCGGGTCGACGCCCGACCGGGCGATCAGCTCGCGCAGCACATGGGCGCCGAGGTCGGCGGGGTGGACGGCCCCGAGGCCTCCTCCGCGCCGTCCGACGGGGGTACGTACCGCTTCGACGATGTAGGCCTCGGTCATGGCTGCTGCTCCTCACGCAGGCAGGAGGGACGTACGGCTAGGTGCGCAGGGCGATGCCGTCCAGGACCATCGAGAGGTACTGGCGGGCGATCTCCTCGGGGCTGTGGTGTCCGCCGGGCCGGTACCAGGAGGCGGCGACCCAGACGGTGTCGCGGACGAAGCGGTAGGTGAGGCGGATGTCGAGGTCGTCGCGGAAGGCGCCTTCGGTGACGCCGCGTTCCAGGGTGCCGAGCCAGGCCTTCTCGAACTTGGTCTGCGAGTCGGCGAGATAGGCGAAGCGCGGCTGGGTGGCGAGGTGCTTGGACTCCTTCTGGTAGATCGCGACGGCGGGGCGGTGCCGGTCGATCTCCCGGAAGGACTCGGTGACCAGTGCCTCGATGGTCTCGCGGGGGCCGAGGCCGGCCGCCAGGACCTCGTCGTAGCCCTGCCAGAGCTCGTCGAGGAAGGTGGAGAGGATCTCGTCGAGCATCGATTCCTTGGAATCGAAGTGGTAGTAGAGGCTGCCCGCGAGCATCCCGGCCTCGTCGGCGACGCGGCGCACGGTGGTGGCGTTGTATCCCTGGGCGGCGAAGACCTCGGCGGCGGTGGCGAGCAGTTCCCGGCGTCGCTCCGGCGTGGGGGTCACCTGGGGCTTCTTCTTGGTAGACACCCGGCCATTGTCCGTCCACGGCCTGTGTGTTCACGCATGCTGGCTGCTGACGGGGACGACCTCGCCGGTCATGTACGAGGAGTAGCCGCTGGCGAGGAAGACGATGACGTTGGCGACCTCCCAGGGTTCGGCGTACCGGCCGAAGGCCTCCTTCCCGGTGAGTTCGGCGAGGAGTTCGGCGGAGGTGACCTTGGCGAGGTGGGGGTGCATGGCGAGGCTGGGGGCGACGGCGTTGACGCGTACGCCGTAGTCGGCGGCCTCGACGGCGGCGCAGCGGGTGAGGGCCATGACGCCGGCCTTGGCGGCGGCGTAGTGGGCCTGGCCGCGCTGGGCGCGCCAGCCGACGACGGAGGCGTTGTTGACGACGACTCCGCCCCGTCCGGCGGCCTTGAGGGAGCGGAGGGCGGCGCGGGTGCAGCGGAAGGTGCCGTTCAGGGTGACGTCGAGGATCTTCGTCCACTGGTCGTCGGTCATCTCGGTGAGTTCGGCGGTGCCGCCGAGTCCGGCGTTGTTGACGACGATGTCGAGGCCGCCGTGGGTGCGCTCGGTGTGTTCGAAGAGGGCGGCCACCTGGTCCTCGTCGGTGACATCGCAGGTCAGGGCGGTGACGCGGTCGGGCCCGAACGTGTCGGCGAGGGCGTGGGCGCTCTCCTTGAGCCGCCGGGCGTGGGCGTCGCTGACGACGACGCGGGCGCCCTCCTCCAGGAAGCGGCGGGCGGTGGCGCCGCCGATCCCGGCTCCTGCGGCGGCGGTGACGACGGCGGTGCGGCCGGTCAGCAGTCCGTGTCCCGGCAGGTACGGCGGTGCGCTCATCGGCCCATCCCCCTGACGTCTCATGACTCCTCGACGGTGCGTGAGCCGTACGTTAACCTACCAAACACTTGTTAGGGAACGGTCTCACGGAAGGCGGCCCCATGGATCTGGAGCAGACAGCACGGACCGAGGCGCTGCGGACCGAGGCCCGGGCCTGGCTGCGGGAGCACGTACCGGCCCGGCCGCTGCCCTCCCTGGAGACCGGGGAGGGGTTCGCCGCGCACCGGGAGTGGGAGGCGCTGCTGCACTCCGGCCGGTGGTCGGCGGTCTCCTGGCCCGAGGAGTACGGGGGCCGGGGCGCGGATCTCTTCGGCTGGCTGGCGTTCGAGGAGGAGTACTGGGCGGCGGGCGCGCCGGGCCGGGTCTCGCAGAACGGGGTCAGCCTCCTCGCCCCGACCCTCCTCGCCCACGGCACGGCCGCCCAGCGGGCCCGGGTGCTGGGGCCGATGGCGAGCGGCGAGGTGATCTGGGCGCAGGCCTGGTCGGAGCCGGAGGCCGGATCGGATCTGGCGGCGCTGCGCTCGCGGGCGGTGCGGACGGAGGGCGGCTGGCTGCTGTCGGGACAGAAGACGTGGTCCTCGCGGGCGGCGTTCGCGGACCGGGCGTTCGGGATCTTCCGTACGGACCCGGGGGCGGCGAAGCCGCACCAGGGGCTGACGTATCTGATGTTCGGGCTGCGGGACCCCGGGGTGACGGTCCGTCCGATCGGGCGGCTGGACGGGAAGCCGGCGTTCGCCGAGATCTTCCTGGACGAGGTCTTCGTACCGGACGAGGACGTCATCGGGGAGCCGGGGCAGGGCTGGCGCATCGCCATGTCGGCGACCGGCGACGAGCGGGGCCTCACCCTCCGCTCCCCCGGCCGCTTCCTGGCCGCCGCCGGCCGGCTGCGCGAGCTGTGGCGCCGGGCGGGCGACCCTGCGGACACGGCGCTGCGGGACCGGGTGGCGGAAGCGGTGATCGGGGCGCGGGCGTATCAGCTGTTCACGGCCGCCTCGGCGTCGCGGTTCGCGGCGGGCGCGGCGCTCGGGCCGGAGTCCAGCCTGAACAAGGTGTTCTGGTCGCGTTATGACATCGAGCTGCACGAGACGGCGCTCGACCTGCTGGGCCCGGACGCGGAGGTGGCGGACACCGCGTGGGCGGAGGGGTACGTTTTCGCGCTCGCCGGGCCGATCTACGCCGGGACGAACGAGATCCAGCGCGACATCATCGCCGAGCGTCTGCTCGGCCTGCCGAAGGGGCGGCGCTGATGCGTTTTCTGCTCACCGACGAGCAGCGGGAGTTCGGGCGGTCCCTGGACGCGCTGCTGACGGCGGCGGACACCCCGGCGGTCCTGCGGGCGTGGGCGGCCGGGGACCACGGTCCGGGGCGGGCCCTGTGGGGGCGGCTCGCGGACGCGGGGGTGTTCGCGCTGGCGGTCCCCGAGGCGTACGGGGGTGTCGGGCCGCTGCCCGTGGAGGCGGCCGTCGCCTGCGTCGAGCTGGGTCGGCACGCGGTGCCAGGACCGGTCGCGGAGACCCTGGCGGCCGGGGTGCTGCTGGCCGGGGCGGGCGGTCCGGTGGCCGAGGAGTGGCTGCCGGGGATCGCGTCGGGGGCGGCGGTGGTGTCGCTGACCCTGGAGGGGTACGGGCCGTACGCCCCGGACGCGGACGCGGCGGACGCGGTGTTCACGGTGACCGGCGACGAACTGCGGCTCGCCCCGGGCCCCGGAGAGCCGTCGGCGTCGGCGGACCCGGCGCGCCGGCTGTTCCGTCCCGAGCCGGGCGGCGCCCCGGTCGCCAAGGGCCCGGCGATACGGGCAGCGGCACGGGCGGCGGGCGACACGGCCGCCTTCGCCACGGCGGCCCTGGCGCTCGGCTGCGGGGAGGAGCTGCTGCGGGCGACCGTGGCGTACGTGAAGCAGCGCACCCAGTTCGGCGTGCCCGTCGGCTCCTTCCAGGCGGTCAAGCACCGGCTCGCGGACACGCTGCTCGGCCTGGAGTTCGCGCGCCCGCTGCTGTACGGGGCGGCGGTGGAGCTGGCCTCGGAGGTCTCCCGGCCCGGGGCAGGAGCGGGAGCGGGATCGGCCGAGGGGTCGTCCGGGGCCGGGGCGGCGGTCGCGGCGGCGAAGGTGGCGGCGGGCGAGGCGGGATACGCGGCGGCCCGCACCGCCCTGCAACTGCACGGCGCGATCGGCTACACCGAGGAGCTGGACCTGGCGTGGTGGCTGCGCCGCGCCCGGCCGCTGCGGGACGTCTGGGGGACGCCGTCCGCGTGCCGGGCCCGGGTGCTGGCGGGGTGAGCGCCCCCGCGTCCGCGGGGGCCGTGGTCACTTCCGGCGCACGGTGCGCAGCGGCTGCCCCGGCCGCCAGGACTGGATGACCAGTTCGTCGTTGTCGAGCCCGATCCGGACCACCTCGGTCAGTTCCGTACGGAAGAGGTGGAAGGGCTCGGGCGGGGTGGCCTCCTCGATGAAGCGGGCGATCACCTCCGGGTCGGTGATCTCCACGGCCCGGCCGCTGACCCGGACGTCGCCGTCGTTCATCTCGGCGTCCGGGCCCGGATTGGCGTGGAGCGCGAAGCGCGGGTCGCGGCGCAGGTCCAGGGCCTTGAACGAGTCCGGCATCATGCCGAGCAGCATCTCACCGAAGCGGAAGTCGGCCTCCAGGCCGGTGACCCGGGGCGAGCCGTCCTTCCGCAGGGTGGCCAGGACATGGTGCTTGTAGAGGCGGAAGCGGCGCTGGACGGTGTCGGCGAAGTCGGGTTCGGCGGTGGCGAAGCCGTCCCAGGAGAGGGGTGAAGAAGACGTCATGGGCGCCATGGAACACGGGATACCCGACACCTTCTGTCCGATTTCCCCGGCTCTTCGCGGATCCTCACCCGCCCGAGAAGGTGATCAGCACCGCCTGGCCCATCGTCCGCAGGACCCCGGGCGACTCCCCGGCCGCCAGCACCGCGTCGTAGCGGTCCAGCCGGACACCGCCGCCCACGCTCTCCAGCTCCGCGCCGTCGTCGAGGGAGACGGTGAGCACCGCGCCGCCCTCCGGCGGGAGCAGGCGGACCGTGCCGCAGACGACGGCGGTCTCCGCGCGCGTACGGGCCCTGCGGTACATGACGTTGAGATTGACGACGGGCCCGCCCAGCAGGAAGCCCTCGGTGGGCAGGTCGCCGGGGAAGCCGTGCGGCCACAGGAGCTCGTCCACGATGTGGTGCTCGCCGCCGACGACGAGGTCCATGCCCGCGCCCTCGACCACGGTGAGGATGCGGTCCACCCCGGGGAAGGCGGAGAAGGGCCCGTCGGCGGTGACGTCCGCGAGGCTGACGCGCCAGTCGAAGGCGTCGGCCCCCGCGCCCTCGGGGCCGGTGGCGATCTCCCGGGTGAGCCCGCCGCCGTTCTTCCAGGGGGCGGGGCTCAGATCGGCGGCGCGCAGGATCCGTACGGTCATGGGACGATCCCCTGCTCGCGGGCGGCGGCCAGCCAGAGCGGGAACTCGGCGACGAGCCGGTCGTACAGCTCGGAGTCCGGGACCTTCCGGGGGTCGAGGCCCGCGTGGAAGTACCCGGCGTTGTCGACGGGCCGCTTGGCGGGCACGGCCAGCTCGTCGAGCTTGCGCAGGAAGTCGAACTGGCTGCTGCGGGTGTTGCCAAAACCGACGAACTGCCAGAACAGGGGCAGCTTCGCGGCCTTGCAGAGGTAGCGCTCGGCGGCGAGCTTGTTGATCGGGCCGCCGTCCGTCTGGAAGACGACCAGGGCGGGCGCGGTGGAGCCGCTGTCGAGGTAGTGGTCGATGACGGCGTCCATCGCCAGGTGGTAGCTCGTCTTCCCCATGTGCCCGAGGCCCGCCGCGATCTTGTCGATCCGGCCGTGGTGGTTGTCGAGGGCGATGTCGGTGACCGCGTCGACGTCGGTGGAGAAGAAGACGACGGGGACCGTGCCGTCGTCGTCGAGGTTGGCGGACAGGCCCAGGACCCGGTCGGCCAGCGCCTGGACGCTGCCGTCCTGGTAGTAGGGCTTCATCGAGCCGGAGTAGTCGATGACGAGGTAGACGGCCGCGCGGTGACCGTTCAGGCCGTGCTTCTCCAGCGAGACCCCGGCGCTCTTGTACAGGCTGACCAGGGCCGGAGCCGTCTCCTGGACCTTGGTCAGGCTGATGGCCGGGCCGCTCCTGCCCACGGCCGTGTCCACACCGTGCATGACGGCTCCCCCCAACTCGGCGTTCCGCGTTCCGCGGAGTGACGAGCCTAGGCCACGGCCGGGCCCCGGGCACACGCCTCGTCACCCCGGTTCGCTATCTTGATCGCCGCCGCCCCCACCGGCCCCGTTGCCCACCCCCAGTGAAGGAGCCGGCCATGGAGGCCGCCGCCACCACGTGTTACCGCCATCCGTCCACCGAGGCGTATGTCCGCTGCACCCGTTGCGACCGCTACATCTGCCCGGACTGCATGCGGGAGGCCTCCGTCGGCCACCAGTGCGTGGAGTGCGTGAAGGAGGGACAGCGGTCGCTGCGGCAGCCCCGTACGGTCTTCGGCGGTGCCATGTCCCGGGCGACGGCGCCGGTGGTGACGTACGCCCTGATCGCGCTCAACGTGCTCGCCTACCTCGGCGAGGTGGTCCGGCCGGAGATCGTGGACCGGTTCGCGGTGCTGGGGGCGGCGCTCACCGGGCCGGACGGCGAGCAGTACTACTACCGGGGCGACACCTTCCCGGGGTACGAGCTGACGGGCATCGCGGACGGCGAGTGGTACAGGCTGGTGACCGGGGCGTTCCTGCACCTGCCGCCGGACGCCTCGTTCGGCGTGATGCACCTGCTGTTCAACATGTTCGCGCTGTGGAACATCGGCCGGGCGGTGGAGGGGCAGCTCGGCCGGACCCGCTATCTGGCGCTGTATCTGCTGTCGGCGGTGGGCGGTTCGGTGCTGGTGTACCTGCTGGCCCCGGACACCTCCACCGTCGGCGCCTCCGGTGCGGTCTTCGGCCTGGCCGCCGCGTACTGGGTCATCCACCGGCGGCTCGGCCATGACATGGCGGCCGTCAACCGCTTCATGGCCGGGTTCCTGATCTGGATGGTGCTCTCGGCGCTGTTCACCTCATGGCAGGGGCACCTGGGCGGGCTGCTGACCGGGGCGCTGGTGACGTATGGGCTGGCCTACGCACCGGCGAAGCTGCGGACCGGGCCCTTCCAGCTCGCGGGCGGGCTGGTGCTGCTGGGGCTGTTCGCGGTGGCGGTGGTGGTGAGGACCTCGGCGCTGACGGGCTGAACGGGCTGAGGCGTCCGGGACGGCTGAAGGAGCTGACCCCGGACGCGCCACGGCGCCCGCCGAGTCCGGTCGGGGACAGGCAGGCGCCGCGTTCAGTTCCGTACGCCGTTGTACGGGACGTATCAAGGGGGTGCCCCCGGGCCGCGTGGCCCAGGGGGAACCCGGGTGGTGCTCAGACCAGCAGGGACCGGTCCGTCGGGCGGATCGGCGCGTGCAGGGCGCTGGTCCCGGTCAGGAAGCGGTCCACTCCGCGGGCGGCGGAGCGGCCCTCGGCGATCGCCCAGACGATCAGCGACTGGCCGCGTCCCGCGTCACCGGCGACGAAGACGCCGTCGACGTTGGTCGCGTAGCTCTCGTCGCGGGCGACGTTGCCGCGCTGGTCGAGCTCCAGGCCGAACTGCTGGACCAGACCGTTGGACTGGTCGGTTCCGGTGAAGCCCATGGCGAGCGTGACGAGCTGCGCGGGGATGCGCCGCTCCGTGCCGGGCTTCTGCTCCAGCTTACCGTCCTTGAACTCGACCTCGACCAGGTGGAGGGCCTGGACGTTGCCGTCCTCGTCGCCCTCGAAGTGGGTGGTGGAGACGGAGTAGACCCGCTCGCCGCCCTCCTCGTGCGCGGAGGTGACCTTGTAGAGCATCGGGAAGGTCGGCCACGGCTGACCCGGGTTCCGCTCCTCGCCCGGCTTCGGCATGATCTCCAGCTGGGTGACGGAGGCCGCACCCTGGCGGTGGGCGGTGCCGACGCAGTCGGCGCCGGTGTCGCCGCCGCCGATGACGACGACGTGCTTGCCCTCGGCGGTGATCGGGGGAACGGTGAGGTCGCCCTCCTGCACCTTGTTGGCGAGCGGCAGGTACTCCATCGCGAAGTGGACACCGTTCAGCTCACGGCCGGGGACCGGCAGGTCGCGGGAGACGGTGGCACCGGCCGCGATGACGACCGCGTCGTAGCGGCGGCGGAGCTTGGCGGCGTCGATGTCCTGGCCGATCTCCACCCCCGTCCGGAACTTGGTGCCCTCCAGGCGCATCTGCTCGATGCGGCGGTTGATGTGCGACTTCTCCATCTTGAACTCGGGGATGCCGTAGCGCAGCAGGCCCCCGATGCGGTCCGCGCGCTCGTAGACGACGACGGTGTGGCCGGCCCGGGTCAGCTGCTGGGCGGCGGCGAGTCCCGCCGGTCCGGAGCCGATGACCGCGACGGTCTTGCCGGAGAGGCGCTCGGGCGGCTGCGGGGTGACGTCGCCGCTGTCCCACGCCTTGTCGATGATGGAGACCTCGACGTTCTTGATGGTCACGGCGGGCTGGTTGATGCCGAGCACGCACGCCGACTCGCAGGGGGCCGGGCACAGCCGCCCGGTGAACTCCGGGAAGTTGTTCGTGGCGTGCAGCCGCTCGGATGCGGCCGTCCAGTCCTCGCGGTAGGCGTAGTCGTTCCACTCGGGGATGAGGTTTCCGAGCGGACAGCCGTTGTGGCAGAACGGGATGCCGCAGTCCATGCAGCGGCCGGCCTGCTTGCTGATGATCGGGAGCAGCGAGCCCGGAACGTAGACCTCGTTCCAGTCCTTGACGCGCTCGGCCACGGGGCGGGTCTTGGCGACCTCGCGTCCGGTGGTCAGGAAGCCCTTGGGGTCAGCCATGGGTCGCCGCCTCCATCATCTTCTCGGTGGTCTCCTGCTCGGAGAGACCGGCGAGCTCAGCGGCGTCCTTGGCGGCGAGCACTGCCTTGTACGTGGACGGGATGATCTTGCTGAAGCGGGTCACGGCGGTGTCCCACTCGGCGAGGAGCTTCTCGGCGACGGTGGAGCCGGTCTCCTCGTGGTGGCGGCGCACGACGTCGTGCAGCCACTGCTTGTCGGTGTCGTCCAGCTCCTCGACCGCGCCGAGGTTGCCGACGTTGACGTTGTCGCGGTTCAGGTCGATGACGTACGCGACACCGCCCGACATACCGGCGGCGAAGTTGCGGCCGGTCTCGCCGAGGACGACCGCGTGGCCGCCGGTCATGTACTCGCAGCCGTGGTCGCCGACGCCTTCGGAGACGACGAGGGCGCCGGAGTTGCGGACGCAGAAGCGTTCACCGGTGCGGCCGCGGAGGAAGATCTCGCCGCCGGTCGCGCCGTAGCCGATGGTGTTGCCGGCGATGGTGGAGTACTCGGCGAGGTGGTCGGCGCCCCGGTCCGGGCGGACGATGACGCGGCCGCCGGAGAGGCCCTTGCCGACGTAGTCGTTGGCGTCGCCCTCCAGGCGCAGGGTGATGCCGCGCGGCACGAACGCGCCGAAGGACTGGCCGGCCGAGCCGGTGAAGGTGATGTCGATGGTGTCCTCGGGCAGGCCCGGGCCGCCGAACTTCTTGGTCACCTCGTGGCCGAGCATCGTGCCGACGGTCCGGTTGATGTTGCGGATCGCGACCTGGGCGCGGACCGGGCGGGCGGCCTCGGGGCTCTCGGCGCCCAGCGCGTCGGCGGCCAGCTTGATGAGCTGGTTGTCGAGCGCCTTCGTCAGACCGTGGTCCTGCTCGGTGATCCGGTGGCGGACCGCGCCCTCGGGCAGTTCGGGCACGTGGAAGAGCGGGGCGAGGTCCAGGCCCTGCGCCTTCCAGTGGGTGACGGCCCGGTCGGTGTCGAGGAGTTCGGCGTGGCCGACGGCCTCCTCGATGGAGCGGAAGCCCAGCTCGGCGAGGATCTCGCGGACCTCTTCGGCGATGAACTCGAAGAAGTTGACGACGTACTCGGCCTTGCCGGAGAACCGGTCGCGGAGCACCGGGTTCTGGGTGGCGATGCCGACCGGGCAGGTGTCCAGGTGGCAGACGCGCATCATGACGCAGCCGGAGACGACGAGCGGCGCGGTCGCGAAACCGAACTCCTCGGCGCCTAGCAGCGCGGCGATGACGACGTCGCGGCCGGTCTTGAGCTGGCCGTCGGTCTGCACGACGATGCGGTCGCGCAGGCCGTTGAGCAGCAGGGTCTGCTGGGTCTCGGCGAGGCCGAGCTCCCAGGGGCCGCCCGCGTGCTTGAGCGAGGTGAGCGGGGAGGCGCCCGTTCCGCCGTCGTGGCCGGAGATGAGGACGACGTCCGCGTGGGCCTTGGAGACACCGGCGGCGACCGTGCCGACGCCGACCTCGGAGACCAGCTTCACGTGGATGCGGGCCTGCGGGTTGGCGTTCTTCAGGTCGTGGATCAGCTGGGCGAGGTCTTCGATGGAGTAGATGTCGTGGTGCGGCGGCGGCGAGATGAGGCCGACGCCGGGTGTCGAGTGACGCGTCTTGGCGACCCACGGGTAGACCTTGTGGCCGGGCAGCTGGCCGCCCTCGCCGGGCTTGGCGCCCTGGGCCATCTTGATCTGGATGTCGTCCGCGTTGACCAGGTATTCGCTGGTCACACCGAAGCGGCCGGAGGCGACCTGCTTGATGGAGGAGCGGCGCTCCGGGTCGTACAGGCGGTCGGGGTCCTCGCCGCCCTCGCCGGTGTTGGACTTGCCGCCGAGCCGGTTCATCGCGATGGCGAGCGTCTCGTGCGCCTCGCGGGAGATCGAGCCGTACGACATGGCGCCGGTGGAGAAGCGCTTGACGATCTCGGAGGCGGGCTCGACCTCGTCGAGGGAGATCGGCTCGCGGCCGGAGTCGAAGCCGAAGAGGCCGCGGAGCGTCATGAGGCGCTCGGACTGCTCGTTCACCCGGTCCGTGTACTGCTTGAAGATGTCGTAGCGCCGGTTGCGGGTGGCGTGCTGGAGGCGGAAGACCGTCTCCGGGTCGAACAGGTGCGGTTCGCCCTCGCGCCGCCACTGGTACTCGCCACCGATCTCCAGCGCGCGGTGGGAGGCCGCGATGCCGGAGGCGGGGTACGCCTTGGTGTGCCGGGCGGCGACCTCCTTGGCGACGACGTCCAGGCCGGCGCCGCCGATCTTGGTGGCGGTGCCGTTGAAGTACGTGGCGACGAAGGCCTCGTCCAGGCCGACGGCCTCGAAGACCTGGGCGCCGCGGTAGGAGGCGACGGTGGAGATGCCCATCTTGGACATGACCTTCAGAACGCCCTTGCCGAGCGCGTAGATCAGGTTCCGGATGGCCTGCTCGGCCTCGATGTTCTCGATGAACGTCCCGGCGCGGACCAGGTCCTCGACGGACTCCATGGCGAGGTACGGGTTGACCGCGGCGGCGCCGTAACCGATGAGCAGCGCGACGTGGTGGACCTCGCGGACGTCCCCGGCCTCGACCAGCAGGCCCACCTGGGTGCGCTGCTTGGTGCGGATGAGGTGGTGGTGGACGGCGGAGGTGAGCAGCAGCGAGGGGATCGGCGCGAGCTCGGCGTCGGAGTGCCGGTCGGAGAGGACGATGAGGCGGGCGCCGTCCTCTATGGCGGCGTCGACCTCGGTGCAGATCTGCTCCAGCCGCGCGGCGAGCGCGTCGCCGCCGCCGCTGACCCGGTAGAGACCGGAGAGGGTGGCGGCCCGCAGGCCCGGCATGTCGCCGTCGGCGTTGATGTGTATCAGCTTGGCGAGCTCGTCGTTGTCGATCACCGGGAAGGGCAGCGTGACGCTGCGGGCCGCGGCGGCGGTGGGCTCCAGGATGTTGCCCTGGGGGCCGAGGGAGGAGCGCAGCGAGGTGACGAGCTCCTCGCGGATGGCGTCCAGCGGCGGGTTGGTGACCTGGGCGAAGAGCTGGGTGAAGTAGTCGAAGAGCAGCCGCGGGCGCTCGGAGAGCGCGGCGATCGGCGAGTCGGTGCCCATGGAGCCGAGCGGTTCGCCGGCGGTGCGGGCCATCGGCGCGAGGATGACGCGCAGCTCTTCCTCGGTGTAGCCGAAGGTCTGCTGGCGGCGGGTGACCGAGGCGTGGGTGTGCACGATGTGCTCACGCTCGGGCAGGTCGCTCAGCTCGATCTCGCCGGTCTCCAGCCACTCCTGGTAGGGCTGCTCGGCGGCGAGGGACGCCTTGATCTCGTCGTCCTCGATGATGCGGTGCTCGGCGGTGTCGACGAGGAACATCCGGCCGGGCTGGAGGCGGCCCTTGCGGACGACCTTGGCCGGGTCGATGTCGAGGACGCCGACCTCGGAGGAGAGGACGACGAGGCCGTCGTCGGTGACCCAGTAACGGCCGGGGCGCAGACCGTTGCGGTCGAGGACCGCGCCGACCTGGACGCCGTCGGTGAAGGTGACGCAGGCCGGGCCGTCCCAGGGCTCCATCATCGCGGAGTGGTACTGGTAGAACGCCCGCCGGGCCGGGTCCATCGAGTCGTGGTTCTCCCACGCCTCGGGGACCATCATCAGCACGGCGTGCGGCAGCGAGCGGCCGCCGAGGTGGAGCAGCTCCAGGACCTCGTCGAAGGAGGCCGAGTCGGAGGCGTCCGGGGTGCAGACGGGGAAGATCCGGTCGAGCTGCGCCTGGCCGAAGAGCTCGGAGGCGAGCTGGGACTCGCGGGCCTTCATCCAGTTGCGGTTGCCCTTGACCGTGTTGATCTCGCCGTTGTGCGCGACGAAGCGGTACGGGTGGGCCAGCGGCCAGCTCGGGAAGGTGTTGGTGGAGAACCGGGAGTGGACCAGGGCGACCGTCGAGGCGAAGCGGCGGTCGGAGAGGTCCGGGAAGAACGGCTCCAGCTGCCCGGTGGTGAGCATGCCCTTGTAGACGAGGGTGCGGGCGGAGAGCGAGGGGAAGTACACCCCTGCCTCACGCTCGGCACGCTTGCGCAGGACGAACGCCTTGCGGTCCAGGACGATGCCGGCGCTCTCGCCGTCGGCGACGAACACCTGGCGGAACTCGGGCATGGTGGCGCGGGCGCCGTTGCCGAGAAGTTCGGGGGTGACCGGGACGTCGCGCCAGCCGAGGACCTTCAGGCCCTCCTGGGTCGCGATCTTCTCGATCGTGCGGACGGCCTCGGTGGAGTCGTCGGCGGGGAGGAAGGCGATGCCCACGGCATACGAGCCGGCCTCGGGAAGCTCGAAAGGGGTCTCGGCGCGCAGGAAGGCGTCCGGGACCTGGCAGAGGATGCCGGCGCCGTCGCCGGAGTCGGGCTCGGAGCCGGTGGCGCCGCGGTGTTCGAGGTTGCGCAGTACGGTCAGCGCCTGCTCGACCAGCTCATGGCTGGCCACACCGGTCAGAGTGGCCACGAACCCGACGCCACAGGCGTCGTGCTCGTTACGGGGGTCGTACATCCCCTGCTGGGCGGGGCGACCGTCCATGGGCGACCAGGCGTCGATACGCATCGGCTCTCCCGTCGTCGTCGTGGCATTTGCGGTGCCGAGGGACGACGTTGGCCCTCTGCGAAATTTCGTGCAGGTTACATGATGGGGCGCTTCTCAAGAAGCGGAAGGCTTGTTCCAACATACGGACACCGTGGTGACCGGAAGTGACTGGGTGAACCAGAGGTGACCGGCTGACCAGGGGGTGGGTCGCTGTCGGAACGATCGGCGCCCGGGGAGTCGCAGAGAGCAGGCGTCGTTGCCTGCGGTGCCTACGGCTCATGCCCGGCGGCAAAGGAAACGAAACCACCGAGTAACGGCTACTTATGTGCAGCCATGCATAGGGCCTCATTTTACGACTGTGGAGCCCGTCACGCCCAGTGGGCGGCGCCAAGACGTACGTCACACGGGTTGCCGGAGCGTTGCGCCGTTCGGGCGACCCGGTTACGCCGTCCGCCGGGCCGCCCGCGGGAGTCACCCGACGGCGACGCCGAACAGGGTGCCGAGCCCGTACGTCATCGCGGCCGCCGCACCGCCGAGGGCGAGCTGGCGCAGTCCGCTGAACCACCAGCTGCGGGCCGTCACCCGGGCCACGACCGCGCCGCAGGCGAAGAGGCCGATGAGAGCGAGCAGCACGGCGGGCCACAGGGCGCTCGCGCCGAGGAGGTAGGGCAGGACGGGCAGCAGGGCGCCCAGCGCGAACGCGCCGAACGACGAGACGGCGGCGACCAGCGGCGAGGGCAGGTCGCCCGGGTCGATGCCCAGCTCCTCACGGGCATGGATCTCCAGCGCCTGTTCCGGGTCGCGCGACAGCTGCCGGGCGACCTCGCGGGCCAGCGGGGCGTCCACACCCCGGGACTCGTAGAGCGCGGCCAGCTCGGCCATCTCGTCCTTGGGGTGCTTACGGAGTTCGCGCCGCTCGACGTCCAGCTCGGCCTCGACCAGTTCGCGCTGGGAGGCGACGGAGGTGTATTCACCGGCCGCCATGGAGAACGCCCCGGCGGCCAGACCCGCGAGCCCGGTGATCACTATGGTCTGCTGGGAGACCGCCCCGCCGGCGACGCCGGTCATCAGGGCGAGGTTGGAGACCAGGCCGTCCATCGCACCGAAGACGGCGGGACGCAGCCAGCCACCGTTGACATCCCGGTGGGTGTGGTTGTCCCGGTGCGCCTCGTGCAGAACGGCGTCCGTCTCGATGATGGCCACGACTCGCTTCTCCCCTGCTCAGTACAACTTGCGACAAAGTCCAAAGTACGCCGTCCGGGCGGTCGCCGCCAGCAAGGCAAGGCTGCCCTGCACCCCCTCTGACCTGCGAAGAAAGGGAAGCCTCAGCTTCCAGGCCCGTCATCCGCCTGGCCCCTTTCCCGGCGATTTCCGCCTCCCTTCGCGCCCCACGTGGGACAGATGCGGACAGGGCCCGGAAACGGACCCGGTCCGACTCGGGCTCAGACCCGGTGGACGAGCGGAAGGGCGACGCGATGAACACGGCCATCGGCCATGACCGGGCCAGGGGCGCACTGCTGGGACTGGCGGTCGGGGACGCGCTCGGCGCCCCGGCGGAGAACCTGCGGCCCTCCGAGATCCGCCGCCGCTGGGGGCGGATCGAGGGGTTCGTGAGCGACGACCCGGCGGGCACCGACGACACGGAGTACGCGATCTTCTCCGGGCTGCTGCTGGCCCGGTACGGCTCCGCGCTCGACGTCACCCATGTGGAGCGGGCCTGGCACCACTGGATCGCGGACCTCGACGAGGGCCCGTTCCGGGGGGCCGGGTTCAGCGAGCGCGGCACGCTGGAGAACCTGCGCCGGGGCCTGGCCGCACCGATCTCGGCCCAGCACCGGCACGCCTGGAGCGACGGGCTCGCGATGCGGGCGGCGCCCTTCGGGGTGTTCGCGGCGGGCCGCCCCGCCGAGGCGGCCCGGCTGGTCGCGGTGGACGGCCGGGTCAGCCACGAGGGCGAGGGGATCTACGGGGGCCAGGCGGTGGCGGCCGGGGTGGCGGCGGCCATGGTCGGCTCGGGCCTCGCCTCGGTGATCGCGGCCGCGCTCTCGGTGGTCCCGATGGACTCCTGGACGGCCCGCTCGCTGCGCCGGGCGGTGGCGGCGGCCCAGCGCCCCTACCCCGACCGCCTCACGATGGAACGTGCGGTGCGCTCGGCGGTGGTGATCGCCGGCTACCCGTGGACGGACCTCGCGCCGGAGGCGGTGGGCCTGGCCTTCGGGGCGTTCACGGCGGCACGCGGGGACTTCCGTACGGCGGTGCTGACCGCTGTCAACATGGGCCGGGACGCCGACACGACGGCGGCCGTGGCGGGGTCGCTGGCCGGGGCGCTGCACGGGGAGAGCGCCATCCC
This sequence comes from Streptomyces globisporus, assembly GCA_014649555.1. Lineage (GTDB taxonomy): Bacteria > Actinomycetota > Actinomycetes > Streptomycetales > Streptomycetaceae > Streptomyces > Streptomyces globisporus. Next base: position 219,264 of record BMTG01000004.1, read on the forward strand.
GCCGGACTGGGCGAACGCGATCGGCCCGGTCCGGGGCAGCTGCCTGCCCTCGATGCGCGGCTACCACGTCCTGGACATCGCGGAGCTCCTGACGCCGGACGATCCGGAGGCGGGGGCGACGCGGGAGCGGGGCGGCGGCCGCGAACCTTCGGCCGTACGGGACATGGCGTCGGTGGCGGCGTCCTTCGAGCCGGGGCGGGAGGAGCGGCGATGACGACGGGCAAGACGGCAACGGGGCCCGACAGGAGCCCAGGGACCACCCGGCCGGGTACGGAAGCGCCCCACTCCCCCGCCCCCTCCCGGCGCGCCCGGATCGAAGGGCTGTTGCTCGGGCTGGCCGCCGGGGACGCCGCGGGGTGGCCCGCCGCGCGGCATCGGGCGGCCCGGATGCCCGAGTGGACCCGGCGGCTCACCCGGGAGCTGGACACCTTCGCCGAGCAGAACGCCACCACCACGCTCCCCGTGCCCATCGCCCTCAACCAGCCGCCCGAGCCGCTGCGGCTCGGACCGTCCGACGACGCCGAGTGGGCCGCTTTCGCCGCACGTACGGTGCTGGCGGCGGCCGCCGACGAGGCGGACGGGCTCTCGTCCGGCCGCCGGATGCGGGACGCCGTCGACCGGGCCTGGAACGCGCTCGCCGCCACCGTCGCCGCCGCCAGCGCCCGGGCCCCCGAGGTCGAGGCGGCCGTCCTTCCGCTGCGGGCCCGGATCTCGGTACGGGCCGGGCTCGGCAACCTGGCCGCCGGGCTGCGGCCTCCCGCCACCGGGCACGACAACCCGCACTACTTCGACGACGCCGCCTGCGTCCGGGCGGCCGTGCTCGCCGTGGTCCATCCGGGCGATCCGGCGGAGGCGGCGGCCCTCGCGGAGTTCGACGCCCGGTACACGCAGGACGGTGACGGGGTGCACGGCGCCCGGGCCGTGGCCGCCGCGATCGCCGTGGCGCTGGCCGGGGCGGACGTCGACACCGTGGTCGACGCCGCCCTCGACCGGCTCCCCGACGGCACCGAGATCGCCCGCAACGCCGTGCACGCGGTCCGTCTGGCCCGGGAGTTCGCGGACGAGCCGGCCGGGGCGTTCGCCCTGGTCCCGGTCCTGGAGCACCAGATCGTCGACCACGTCTACAGCTACGGGATCGCGGCGGCCGAGACCGTCCCCGTCGCGCTCGCCCTCACCACCGCCGCCCGGGGCGAGATCGCCCAGGCGATCCCGGCCGCCGCCTGCCTCTCCCGGGTCGCCGACTCCGCGCCCGCCCTGGCCGGGGCGCTGACCGGGGCGATCGGCTCGATCACCGCCGTACCGGCGGGCTGGCGCGAGGCCTGCCGGACGCTCGCGGGCTGTGCGCTGCCCCGGCTCGCGGGCACCGACCTGATCGAACTCGCCGGGCTGCTGGCAGCCACGGAACCAGCCCTCCCGGGTGGACAATTCCGACATGACGCCCACAACGGCCACAGCTCCGGCCGCCTCGACCCCGCAGACCTCCCCCTCCACCCCCGGACTCGATGACCGCTTCACCCGGGCCCTCGTCGGCGCGGCCGTAGGCGACGCGCTCGGCGGCCCGGTCGAGGGCTGGACCCCCGAGCAGATCGCCGAGCGCCACGGCGGCCGGGTGACCGGGATCGTCGGCCCCTGGTACGGCGAGGACTGGCGCACCGCCCGCCCCATCGCGCCGTACCACAAGGGTGACGGGCACGTCACCGACGACACCTTGATGACCCACGCCCTGATCCGGGTCTACGAGAAGGTCCGCGACCACCTCGACGCGTACGCCGTCGCCGACCATCTGGTCCCGGATCTGCTCTCGCCCCGCTGGATCCCGGAGCTGGAGGCCGAGGCGCTCCCCCTCCAGCGGATCTTCCTGGCGGAGAAGTGGATCGTGGCCCGGCTGCACTACGGGCACATCGACCCGCGCGAAGCCGGGGCGGGCAACATCGTCAACTGCGGGGCGGCGATGTACATGGCCCCGGTCGGCCTGGTCAACGCCGGGCACCCGGAGGCCGCGTACGCCGAGGCGCTGGAGGTCGCGGCCCCGCACCAGTCGTCGTACGGGCGGGAGGCCGCCGGGGTGTTCGCGGCCGCCGTCGCCGCCGCCTGCCACCCGGACGCGACCCCCGACGCGGTGATCGACGCCGCCCTCGCGCTCGCCAAGGACGGCACCCGCTCCGCGATCGAGGCGGTCTGCGAAGTCGCCGTGCGCCACGACGACTTCGAGTCCGCGCTCGCCCCACTGCGGGCGGCCGTGGAACCCTTCGACACGGTCGGCCCCGACTACCGCTCCCCCGCGCTCGGCGCCCGCCGCCCCTCCCGGCTGCACGCCATCGAGGAACTGCCCGTCGCCCTGGGGATGTTGCTGGTCGGGGGCGGTGACTACCGGCGTACGGTGCTGGGTTCGGTGAACTACGGCCGCGACTGCGACTCCATCGCCACCATGAGCGGGGCGATCGTGGGCGCGCTGGGCGGTGAGATCCCGGCCGACTGGGCGGAGACGGTCTCGGAGGCGAGCCGCCTGGATCTGCACACCCCGGCCCGGGCGCTGGCACAGGTGGCCCGGGAGGTCTTCGCCCGCGACCTGGAGCGGCGCGCGGCCCACGAGGAGGCCTTCACCGCGTTGGCCGGTGAGCGGTGAACGCCGCCCCGCCCCGGGATCCGCGCGTCCGCCTCACCTGGGTGCAGCCCGAGGATCTGGTCGGGCACGAGCTGCGGCAGGCCGCGCAGGACGGCCGGGACGCCCGGGAGATCGAGGAGCGGTGGTACGCGGCCGGGGGCTCCCCCGCCCCGGGCCGCGCGGGCGCGTGCGAGCCGCCCGCATCACCCCGGCTGCGGGCGCTGGCCGGTGAGCTGCTGGATGAACTCGCCACGCAGGATCCGCCGTTGGCCGCCGATGAGCCGACCGAGCTGGACGCGATCGTGGCCGCCTGCCCGCACTGGCCGGGGCCGCCCACGTCCGCGCTCGCCGTCGGAGACGGTACGCCCGCCGCCGGCCGGACGCCCGTCGTCACCCCCTCCCGACTGCACGCCGCCTGGCTCGGCCGGGCGGCGGGCTGCCTGCTCGGCAAGCCGGTGGAGAAGCTGCCGCTGACCGGTATCCGCGTGCTCGCCCGGGCCACCGGCAACTGGCCCCTCACCACCTGGTTCACCGCGCGCGGCGTGCCCGCCGAGCTGCTCTCCGCCCACCCCTGGAACCGCCGCTCGGCCCCCACCTCGCTCGCCGAGAACATCGACGGCATGCCTGAGGACGACGACCTCAACTACCCGCTGCTCACCCTGCTGTTGCTCCAGCGGCACGGGCGCACCTTCACCACCGCCGACCTGGCCCGGCTCTGGCTGGACGAGCTCCCGGCCGGGCGCACCTTCACCGCCGAGCGCATCGCGTACGGCAATCTCCTGGCGGGCGTCGAACCCCCCGAAACCGCCCGCCGCCGCAACCCGTTCCGGGAGTGGATCGGCGCGCAGATCCGGGCCGACGTGCACGGCTGGACCCACCCCGGCGACCCGGCCGGGGCCGCCGCCCAGGCGCACCGGGACGCGGTCCTCACCCATACCGGCAACGGGGTGTACGGCGCGATGTTCACCGCCGCCGCGCTCGCCGTCGCGGCCGGGGGCGAGAGCGATGTGCACGGCTGCCTGGCCGCCGGCCTGCGGGTGGTGCCGCCGCACTCGCGGTACGCCCGCGCGGTCCGGCTCGGCATCGAAACAGCGCGTACGGAAGGGGAGTTCGACACCGTCGTGGACCGGCTGCACGCTGTCTACGCCGACACCCACCACTGGGTGCACGTGCTGCCCAACGCCGCGCTGCTCGCCGCCGCCCTCACCCACGCCGACGGCGACTTCACCCGGTCGATCGGCAACGCGGTCTCCGGCGGCTGGGACACCGACTCCAACGGAGCCACCGCGGGCTCCCTCGCCGGACTCCTCGCAGGCACCCCGGACGCCCTGCCGCACCACTGGACGACCCCGCTGAAGAACCGGCTCGCCACCTCCGTACCCGGCTTCGACGGGGCCGGCTTCGACACCCTCGCCGCACTGACCCACCAGGAGGCTCTGCGCCCATGACCCGCATCGCGGTGCTCGGCAGCACCAATATGGACCTCGTCGCCTACACGGCCCGCGCTCCCGGACGCGGTGAGACCGTCACCGGAAGGGAGTTCCGGACGATCCCCGGCGGCAAGGGCGCCAACCAGGCCGTCGCTGCCGCCCGCGCGGGCGGCGAGGTGATGATGATCGGCGCGGTCGGCGACGACGTGTACGGGACACGGCTGCGCGAGGGCCTCGAACACGCAGGCGTCGACACCGACCTCCTGCACACCGCCGAGGGCCCCAGCGGCACCGCGCACATCGTCGTCGACGACACCGGATCCAACGCGATCGTGGTGGTCCCGGGGGCGAACGGCGTCGTCACCACGCTCGGCCCGGGGGAGATCGCGGCGATCGCTGAGTCCGAGATCCTCCTCATGCAGCTCGAACTCCCCCTGTCCGCCGTCGTCGAGGGCGCCCGCGCGGCCCGGGCGCAGGGTGTGCGGACCATCCTCACCCCGGCTCCCGTGCAGCCTCTGCACGACGAACTCCTGGACCACATCGACCTGTTGGTGCCCAACGAGCACGAGGCCGCCGAGCTGTCCGGGCAGGACGAACCGCACGCCGCCGCCCAGATCCTGCTGCGCCGGGTGCCCGAGGTCATCGTCACGCTCGGCGCGAAGGGCTGCCTGTACGCCGCCCGGGGCGGGGAGCCGGTGCTCTTCGCGGCCCCTTCGGTGACCGCCGTCGACACCACCGGGGCCGGGGACACCTTCGTCGGGACGCTGGCCGTGGCGCTCGGCGAGCGGCGCCCGGTGGCCGAGGCCGTGGCGTTCGCGTCCGCCGCCGCCGCGCTCTGCGTCCAGAAACCCGGCGCGTCCACATCCATGCCCTACCGCAGCGAGATCGAGGCCGAGGCCGTATGAGCACGACAGCGGGACCCCTGACCGGGCTGAAGGTCATCGACCTGGCCACCCTCTTCGCCGGCCCCCTCGCCGCCACCATGCTCGGGGACTTCGGCGCCGATGTGATCAAGGTCGAGCACCCCCGTAAGCCGGACCCCTCGCGCGGGCACGGGCCCGCCAAGGACGGGGTCGGCCTGTGGTGGAAGCTGCTCGGCCGCAACAAGCGCACCCTGACCCTGGATCTGTCGGCGCCCGGTGGCCGGGACGTGCTGCTCCAGCTGGCCGCCGAGACCGACGTCATCATCGAGAACTTCCGGCCCGGGACGCTGGAGCGCTGGGGACTCGGACCCGAGGAGCTGCACGCCGTCAACCAGCGCCTCGTGCTGGCCCGGGTCACCGGCTTCGGCCAGTCGGGACCGTACGCGCACCGCCCCGGCTTCGGGACGCTGGCCGAGGCGATGAGCGGGTTCGCGGCGATCACCGGGGAGCCGGACGGGCCGCCGACGCTGCCGCCGTTCGGTCTTGCGGACTCCATCGCGGCGCTGGCGACGGCGTACGCGGTGATGGCGGCGCTCGCCGGGCGCGAGAAGACCGGCGAGGGGCAGGTGGTGGACCTGGCGATCATCGAGCCGATCCTGACCGTGCTGGGCCCGCAGCCGCTCTGGTACGACCAGCTCGGCTACGTCCAGCCGCGCACCGGCAACCGCTCCCGCAACAACGCCCCGCGCAACACCTACCGCACCGCCGACGGCCACTGGGTCGCGGTCTCGACCTCCGCCCAGTCCGTCGCGGAGCGCGTGATGCGCCTGGTGGGCCGGCCCGACCTGATCGACGAGCCCTGGTTCGGTTCGGGCACCACGCGGGCCGACCACACCGAGGAACTGGACGGGGCGGTCGGCCACTGGATCTCCCGGCACAGCCGCGAGGAGGTGCTGAACGGCTTCGAGAAGGCGGAGGCGGCGGTCGCGCCGATCCATGATGTACGGGAGGTGATGGAGGACCCGCAGTACCGGGCGCTGGGCACGATCGCCGAGGTCGACGACCCGGAGCTGGGGCCGCTGCGGATGCAGAACGTCCTCTTCCGGCTCTCGGAGACCCCCGGCGGCATCCGGTGGGCGGGCCGCCCGCACGGTGCGGACACCGAGGAGATCCTGGCCGGGCTCGGCCTCTCGGAGACCCGGATCGCGGCGCTGCGGGACCAGGGGGCGCTGTGACCGGCTGCGACGCCCCCTTCCCTCCGCTGCCGGAGGACCCGCAGGACGCCCCCGGGCGGCCGCCGCTGACCTGGCTGTACGTGCCCGGGGACCGGCCGGAGGTGGTGGCCAAGGCGCTGGGCTCCGGGGCGGACGTGGTGATCGTCGACCTGGAGGACGCCGTCGCCCCGGAACGTAAGGAGTACGCGCGCTCCGCCACCGCCGAACTCCTCGGCGACCAGGTGACCGCAGCCCCCGACGCCGTACCGGTCCATGTCCGGGTGCACGGCGAGGACGACATCCGGGCGCTGGCGGGGCTGCCGGGTCTGGCGGCGTTCCGGCTGCCGAAGATCACCCATGCGGTCTCGGTGCACCATGTGGCGGCCGTGGCCCCGGGCGTCCCGCTGTATCCGCTGCTGGAGTCGGCGCTCGCGATCGAGCACGCGTACTCGATCGCCTCGGCGCATCACGCGGTCCGGGGGATCGCCCTGGGCGAGGCGGATCTCCGGGCCGATCTGGGCGTACGGGAGGACGCCGGTCTTGACTGGCCGCGCAGCCGGGTCGTGGTGGCGGCCCGGGCGGCGGCGCTGCCTCCGCCGGTGCAGTCGGTGTTCCCGGACGTCCGGGACCTGGACGGGCTGTGGGCGTCCTGCGTACGAGGGCGGGGGCTCGGGCTGCTGGGGCGGGCGGCGATCCATCCGCGCCAGCTGGAGGTGATCGAGCGGGCGTTCCGGCCGACGGCCGAGGAGATCGAGGCTGCCGAGCAGATCGTCGCGGCCTCGGCGGTGGAGGCGGGGGCGCTGGCGCTGCCGGACGGGCGGTTCGTGGACGCGGCGGTGGTGGCGTCCGCCCGCCGTACGATCGCGCTCGCCGGGCGGGCCTGAGACTGCGGGCCCGCCCGGCGAGCGGGAGGTGTACGGGGTGCGCCCGGGGAGGGCGCGGGGGGGGTCAGCCCTTCTCGGCCGCCGCTTCGGTGCTCTCGGCGGTGCGGCCCGTGCCCGGCTCGTCCTTGCTGAGCGGGTCCTTCTTCTCGTCGGCGTCCTGCTCGGCGTCCTTCGCGTCGGCGTCCGCCTTCGCGGAGCCGTCCTTGTCGGAGTCCTTCCCGGGGGTGGTGTCCCGGTCGGGCTCGACGATCTCCTCGCGGCCCGGACGCAGCCTGGCGGAGACCACGATGTAGACGACGGCGAGGAGGAAGACGATGATCGCGGTCCACACGTTCAGGCGGAGGCCCAGGATGTGGTGGGCCTCGTCGACGCGCATGTACTCGATCCAGCCGCGGCCGGCGCAGTAGGCCGCGACGTACAGCGCGAACGCCCGTCCGTGGCCGAGCGAGAAACGGCGGTCGGCCCAGATGACCAGCAGCGCCACGCCGATGCACCACAGCGACTCGTACAGGAAGGTCGGGTGGTACGTCCCGGCGACCCGGTTCGCGCCCTCGCTGATCTCCACCGCCCAGGGGAGGTCGGTGGGCTTGCCGTACAGCTCCTGGTTGAACCAGTTGCCCCAGCGGCCGATGGCCTGCGCGAAGGCGATGCCCGGGGCCAGCGCGTCGGCCCAGGCGGGCAGCGGGATGCCCCGGCGGCGGCAGCCGATCCACGCGCCGACCGCGCCGAACGCGATGGCGCCCCAGATACCGAGGCCGCCCTCCCAGATCTTGAAGGCGTCGACCCAGTTCTCACCCTCGCTGAAGTACAGCTGGTAGTCGGTGATCACGTGGTAGAGCCGCCCGCCGACGAGGCCGAAGGGCACCGCCCAGACGGCGATGTCGGCCACCGTGCCGGCTTTGCCGCCCCGGGCGATCCAGCGCTTGTTGCCGAACCAGACGGCGACGAAGACACCGATGATGATGCAGAACGCGTAGCCGCGGAGCGGAATCGGGCCGAGCTCGATCACGCCGGTCGACGGACTGGGAATGGAGGCAAGATTCATGGCGAGGTCGACGCTACCTTGCCGGGCGGTGGGTACGGCAAGCCAACCGGCAACGTCTGGGTAACGGGGACCGCGTCACGGGCGGGCAGGACACCCCCGGGGGCTCCGGTCAGGAACCGGCGGCGGACGAGGGCGCGGCCGGGGTGGAGGCGCTGCCGTCCGGCGCGGACGGGGCATCGGACCCGTCGGCCGGACCGGACGGGGAGGCGCTGCCCGGCTTCTTGCCCTTGTTGGCCTCGGCGACCCACTTCTTCAGGTTCTCCGGGGAGATCTGCTCGTCGCCCTTGCCCGGGAAGACGGACTCCCCGTTGAGCAGCACCGTCGGCGTGCCCTGGAAGCCGCCCTCGCGGAACGCCGTGTCGGACTTCTTCACCCAGCTGTCATGCTCGCCGTCCTCCACACAGCTGCGGAAGCCCGGCGTGTCGAGCCCCTCGACCTCCCCGGCCAGCTCGATCAGCCGGCTGTTCTTGGCGAAGGCGTCGTCCGGCTCGGGAGGCTGGTTGCTGAAGAGGACGTCGTGGTACGGGGCGAACTTGCCGACGTCCTGGGCGCAGGCGGCGGCGTTGGCGGCGCGCAGCGATCCGGAGCCGCCGAGATTGCCGTCGATGATGGTGGCCAGGTGATACTCCACCCGGATCTGGCCGTCGTCGGCCAGTTCGGTAATCGTGTCCCGGAAGGCCGTCTCGAACTGGGCGCAGACCGGGCAGCGGAAGTCCTCCCAGATCGTGAGGGTGGACGGGGCGTCGGCCGCGCCGACCGGCAGGGTCAGGGCGGCCTCGCCGATCGCGCCGGACGGGGCGACGGCCGGGCCGGAGGCGGAGTCGCCGCCGTCGTCCTTGCCCGCGTTGGCCGCGATCAGGCCGACGACGGCGGCCAGGCCGAGCACCCCGACCACCGCCGAGGCGACGATCAGCGTCCGGCGGCGCTTCTCGCGCCCCTTCTCCCGCTCGCGCTGCTGGGCCAGGCGCTCGCGCGCGCTTCTGTTTCCCTCAGGGATCTTGTCGCTCACACCCGGGGAACGAACCGGGGAGGCACCTGCGCGCCTCCCCGGTCCACAATCCACCCATTCGGGTGGTTCACGGGCTCAGCGCTTTCGAACACCTTCGGCCAGTTCGCCCGCCAGGGAGCGGACGGCGGCCAGGCCGGCGGCCTCGTCGGGGGCGTCCAGCATGGCCTTGACGAAGGCCGAGCCGACGATCACGCCGTCGGCGAATCCGGCGACCTCGGCGGCCTGCGCCGCGTTGGAGACGCCGAGGCCGACGCAGACCGGCAGGTCGGTGGTGGCGCGGGTGCGTCCCACCAGGTCCTGGGCCTGGGCACCGACGGAGGCGCGGGTGCCGGTGACGCCCATCAGGGACGCGGCGTAGACGAAGCCGCTGCCGGCCGCCGTGATGGTGGCGAGGCGGGCGTCCTGGCTGCTGGGGGCGACGACGAACACGGTGGCGAGAGAGTGCTTGTCGGCGTGCTCGCGCCACAGCGCGGACTCCTGGACCGGCAGGTCGGGCAGGATGCACCCGGCGCCGCCCGCCTCGGCCAGCTCGGCGGTGAACCGCTCGACACCGTAGCGGTCGATGGGGTTCCAGTACGTCATGACGAGGATCGGGACGCCGGTGGCCTCGTACGCCTCGCGGACCGTGCGCATCACGTCGGCGATCCGGACGCCGCCGCGCAGGGCGATGTCGTCGGCGGTCTGGATGACCGGCCCGTCGAGGACCGGGTCGCTGTGCGGGAGCCCGACCTCGACGACGTCCGCGCCGCCCGCGACGACGGCCTTGACCGCTTCGATGCCCCCGTCGACGGTCGGGAAGCCCGCCGGGAGGTAGGCGATGAGCGCCGCCCGGTCCGCGGCCTTCGCGGCGGCCAGGGTGGTGTTCAACAGCTCGATGTTGCCGCTCACTTGGCGTCCCCCTCGATCTCGGCGCGGTCGCTGTCGGCGTCCGCCTCGACGACGGCGTCGGTGTCGTAGAGCCCGAAGTAGCGGGCGGCGGTGTCCATGTCCTTGTCACCGCGGCCGGACAGGTTGACGAGGATCAGCCCGTCCTTGCCCAGCTCCTTGCCGAGGTCCAGGGCCCCGGCGAGCGCGTGGGCGCTCTCGATGGCCGGGATGATGCCCTCGGTGCGGGACAGCAGGCGCAGGGCCTGCATGGCCGCGTCGTCGGTGACCGCGCGGTACTCGCCGCGCCCGACGTCCTTGAGGTAGGAGTGCTCCGGGCCGATGCCCGGGTAGTCCAGACCGGCGGAGATGGAGTACGGCTCGGTGATCTGGCCCTCGTCGTCCTGGAGGACGTAGGAGCGCGAACCGTGCAGGATGCCGGGCTCCCCGGCGGTCAGGGTCGCCGCGTGCTCGCCGGTCTCCACCCCGTGCCCCGCGGGCTCGCAGCCGACCAGGCGGACATCGGCGTCGGGGATGAAGGCGTGGAAGAGGCCGATGGCGTTGGAGCCGCCGCCGACGCAGGCGACCGCCGCGTCCGGGAGGCGGCCCGCGCGCTCCAGGAGCTGGCGGCGGGCCTCGACGCCGATGACCCGGTGGAAGTCGCGGACCATCGCGGGGAAGGGGTGCGGGCCCGCGACCGTACCGAAGAGGTAGTGCGTACGGTCCACGTTGGCGACCCAGTCGCGGAACGCCTCGTTGATGGCGTCCTTCAGGGTCCGCGAGCCGGACTTCACGGCGACGACCTCGGCGCCGAGCATCCGCATCCGGGCCACGTTCAGGGCCTGGCGCTGGGTGTCGATCTCGCCCATGTAGATGGTGCAGTCCAGGCCGAAGAGGGCGCAGGCGGTCGCGGTGGCGACGCCGTGCTGGCCGGCTCCGGTCTCGGCGATGACACGGGTCTTGCCCATGCGCTTGGTGAGGAGCGCCTGGCCCAGCACATTGTTGATCTTGTGCGAGCCGGTGTGGTTCAGGTCCTCGCGCTTGAGGAAGATCCGGGCCCCGCCCGCGTGCTCGGCGAAGCGCGGGACCTCGGTCAGCGCGCTGGGGCGGCCGGTGTAGTTCACCATCAACTCGTTGAGCTCGGCGGCGAACGCCGGGTCGGCCTTGGCCTTGTCGTACTCGACGGCGACCTCGTCCACGGCGGCGACGAGTGCCTCCGGGATGAACTTGCCGCCGTACGCGCCGAAATAGCCCTCGGCGCTGGGGATCAGACCCTCGGGGTCCGGAATGAAGAACTCGGACGTCATGCGACGTGCTCCTTGGCATGGCAACGGGTGGGTTCACCGTATGCGCGGAGCGGCGAGCGCCACCGCGACCGGCGTGCGGTCGGGGTGGTGCGGTCGTACGTACGAACGTGCTGGGGTACTGCGGTACGTCGGCCGGGGCTCGCCTACAGCGCGGACCCCGGGCGCCATCGCATGCCGTTGACCTGGCCGGGCTCGTCCCCGATGACGTACCGCACACGCCGTCCGTGCACGCGCCGGGCGGGGGCGCGGCAACCGCGGGGGCGACAGCCGCGCGCCAGCGGGGCGTGCGGGTCCCGCGCCGGAGCCCCGGCCGGGGCGAGGCCCGGTCGGGTGCGGGGCGTGGGACGTCCGGTCATGGTCGCTGTCGTCCCCGGGTCAGCCGCGGCCGTGGCGGAGCGCCGGGTGGGCGCCCGCGGCGACGAGGTCGGCGACGGCGGCGCGCGGGTCGCGGCCGGTGACCAGGGACTCGCCGACCAGGACGGCGTCGGCGCCGGCGTTGGCGTACGCGATCAGGTCGTGCGGGCCGCGGACGCCGGACTCGGCGACCTTGACGATGTGGTCGGGGATCTCGGGGGCGACCCGCTCGAAGGTGGAGCGGTCGACCTTGAGGTCCTTCAGGTTGCGCGCGTTGACACCGATGATCTTGGCTCCGGCGTCCACGGCGCGCTCCGCCTCCTCCTCGTCGTGCGCCTCGACGATCGGGGTGAGCCCGATCGACTCGGCGCGCTCGATGAGGGAGACCAGGGCCTCCTGGTCGAGGGCGGCGACGATCAGCAGAGCGAGGTCGGCGCCGTAGGCGCGGGCCTCCCACAGCTGGTACGAGGTGACGATGAAGTCCTTGCGCAGGATCGGCGTGTCGACCTTGGCGCGGACGGCCTCCAGGTCGGCGAGCGAGCCGCCGAAGCGGCGCTCCTCGGTGAGGACCGAGATGACGGACGCGCCGCCGGCCTCGTAGTCCGCGGCGAGCGCGGCCGGGTCGGCGATGGCGGCCAGGGCCCCCTTGGAGGGCGACGAGCGCTTGACCTCGCAGATGACGGTGACGCCCTCGCCGCGCAGGGCGGCGACTCCGTCCTTGGCCTGGGGGGCGCGGGCGGCGCGCTCCTTCAGCTCGTCGAGGCTGACGCGCGCCTGTCGCTCCGCGAGGTCGGCGCGAACGCCGTCGATGATCTCGTCGAGCACACTCACGCGAGCGGCCCCCTTCCGGAACGGTGAATAGGGAACAGGATCAGCCGTACCGATGGTATCCGCAGGAGCGCCCAGGGCTCGCATCCGGCCACGCCGCGTCCCACTACCTGGGCATTTCAGGGGGCCAGCGCCGAGCCGAACGGCAGATTCCGGACGACGGTGAAGACCAGCAGGACGGCGCCCACGCCCCACCACCAGGCGGGTGCCAGGGCGATCCGCAGGGGCTTTCCGCGCCAGGCGCGGACCAGCCAGAGGACCCAGACGGCGGCGAAGAGGAAGTAGCCGGCGGTGGCGATCGCGTTGGCTGAGAACGCCGCGCCGAGGTCGCCGGTGATGAAGGCGTGGGCGCTGCGGAGTCCGCCGCAGCCGGGGCAGAAGACTCCGGTCAGCTCGAGCAGCGGGCAGACGGGGTAGTGGCCGGGCTCGTTGGGGTCGACGGTGCCGACGTAGGCGAAGGCGCCGGTGACGGCGGCGAGGATGCCGAGGGGCGTGCCGAGCCTTTTCCAGCCCGTCCGGCGGCCCACCTGGTCTTTTCCGCCCGGCTGGCGGCCAGCCGGGCGGCCCACCTGGTCTTTGCGGCCCGGCTGACCCACCTGGTCTCCCCTGTCCGGCGGGCCCACCCGGTCTTTCCGACGTTCGAGGGCGCCCACCCAGCCCGTCCGGCGTTTGAGGACGGAACCGGGGCCGTGGGGTCCGTGCACCTGGGAGGTGCCTTCACCCAAGGGCCCTGCGAGCTGCGGGCTCTCCCCGCCGAGGGTTCCGTCCTCAAACGCCGGACGGGCTGGAATGTCCGCGGGGCCGACGTGGGTGGCGGGCACGGCCATGTCCGGGGTCGGGCAGACCGTCAGGGGCATGTTCCAGGGGCCGACGCCCTGGGGGTCGGGGTCCGGCGGCTGGGCTGCGGCGGGGGTAGGCGAGGCGTCCACCCGCCGATTGTCCCCCGCCGACACGAAAAGGCGCAGCCCCACCGGGACTGCGCCTGTCTGCGTGTCGGTCGCCGGGACGGTCCGGCGCCCGGAATCAGTGGGAGATCTGCGCCTGCCCGGCGCGCGCCCTGGCCTCGGCCATCTCGGCCGACTCCTTCTGGGCGCCGAGACCGGCGGCCCGCATGGCAAGGCCCACGAGTCCGCCGCCGAAGATCACGGCGACGCCGACCCAGAAACCGAGCGGGCTGGCCGCGACCATGAAGACGCCTGCGACGCAGAAGCCGATCAACGTGATGATGGCACCGGTCCAGGCGGCCGGGGTGTGTCCGTGGCTCGTGCCCGCCATGAGTTGCTCCTCGTTGGTGTTGCGCTGTGGGTGACGCGGTAGATGGGGCCGCCGCCCGGGCGACGGCTCGGTTCCATTGTCCCGTACGGGACCGCCGGGGGTGAGCGTGGGGGTCACGCCTCGCGCGTCGGGTCCTCACCGCGGTCCAGGGCCTTCCACAGGTCCTCGGGCCGGTCCGGGTCGGGGGCGGTGCGGGGCGCCTTGCCGGGGCGGGGGGTGCCGTCGCGCTCGTACTTTCCGGACATGGCGGGCCAGCGGCTGCCGTAGCGCAGGGCGAGGAGCCCGGCCAGCAGGATCAGCAGGCCGCCGGCGGCGGTGACGTAGGGCCAGGCGGTGTGGCTGAGGGCGTGGATGGTGGCCGCCGCGTCACCGGTCGTCCTGGCCGCCTCCTCGTCGAGGGCCGTGCTGTCGGATGCGCCGGCCCAGGCGCTGAGGGTGGCGCCGAGGCCGCTGAGGGCCAGCAGCGCGGCGACGATCCGGCGGCCCGCGCCGCGTACGGCGAAGACGGCGACGAGGGCGGCGAGCCCGACGATGGCGAGGGCGGCGGGGGCGCCCGTGACGTCCCGGCCGTCGGCGGTCAGCGGCAGCGCGCCGCCGCCGGTGGCCGCCTGGCCCTCGGCCCAGGTCTGGCCGGAGGCGAGGAGGACGACGGTCGCGCCCGCCGCGCCCAGGAGCAGACCGGCCGCGAGGGAGCGGCGACTCCCCGCGGAATCGGGTGCGGCACCGGACGCGGAGTCGGCGGTGCGGGCACGGGGCTGGGGTACGGGAACAGCACTCACGCCCTCCACTATCCCCTACCGCCCCGACGCCCGTGGAGCCGGTCGGCCGTCAGCGGTTCAGCGACCGTGGAGCCGGTTGGCCGTATGGACGGCGCGGAGCACGGCCGCCGCCTTGTTGCGGCATTCGGTGTCCTCCGCGACCGGGTCGGAGTCGGCGACGACGCCCGCCCCGGCCTGGACGTACGCGGTGCCGTCGCGGAGGAGGGCGGTCCGGATGGCGATGGCGGTGTCGGAGTCCCCGGCGAAGTCGAGGTAGCCGACGCAGCCCCCGTACAGCCCGCGGCGGCTCGGCTCCAGCTCCTCGATGATCTGCATGGCGCGGGGCTTGGGCGCGCCGGAGAGGGTGCCCGCGGGGAAACAGGCGGTGAGGACGTCGAAGGCGGTGCGGTCCTCGGTGACGCGGCCGGTGACGGTGGAGACGATGTGCATCACGTGGGAGTAGCGCTCGATGGACATGAAGTCGACGACCTCGACGCTGCCCGGTTCGCAGACCCGGCCCAGGTCGTTGCGGCCGAGGTCGACGAGCATCAGGTGCTCGGCGCGCTCCTTGGGGTCGGCGAGCAGTTCCTCGGCGAGCGCCTGGTCCTCCTGCGGGGTGGTGCCGCGGTGCCGGGTCCCGGCGATCGGATGGACCATGGCCCGGCCGTCCTCGACCTTCACGAGGGCCTCGGGGCTGGAGCCGACGACGTCGAACCCGTCGAAGCGGAAGAGGTACATGTACGGGGACGGGTTGGTGGCCCGCAGCACCCGGTAGACGTCCAGGGCGCTGGCGGTGCACGGGGTCTCGAAGCGCTGGGAGGGGACGACCTGGAAGGCCTCGCCCGCCCGGATGCGCTCCTTGATGTCCTCGACGGCCTCCTGGTAGGCCTCGCCGCCCCAGAGCGCGGTGTACGGCGGCAGCTCGGACGGGGGCAGGACGGCGGGGGCGTTCTCGACCGGGCGGCGCAGGTCCTGCTCCATGGCATCCAGGCGGGCCACGGCGTCCGCGTACGCCTCGTCGACACCGGTGGAGAGGTCGTTGTGGTTGATCGCGTTGGCGATCAGCAGGACGGTGCCGTTCTGGTGGTCGAGGACGGCGAGGTCCGAGGTGAGGAGCATGGTCAGCTCGGGGAGCTTCAGGTCGTCGCCGCCGTGCTCGCCGATCTTCTCCAGGCGGCGTACGACGTCGTAGCCGAGGTAGCCGACCATGCCGCCGGTGAAGGGCGGCAGGCCCGCGTCGCTCACCAGGTCGCGCGGGGTGTGGAGGGTCTCGACGGTGGCGCGGAGGGCCTCCAGCGGGTCGCCGTCGACCGGGACGCCGACGGGCGGGGTGCCGAGCCAGTGGGCCGCGCCGTCGCGGGCGGTGAGGGTGGCGTCGCTGCGTACGCCGATGAAGGAGTAGCGCGACCAGGTCCGGCCGTTCTCCGCGGACTCCAGCAGGAAGGTGCCGGGGCGCTCGGCGGCGAGCTTGCGGTACAGGCCGACCGGGGTGTCGCCGTCCGCGAGGAGGCGGCGGCTGACGGGGACGACGCGCCGGTCGACGGCCAGCTTGCGGAAGGTGTCGAGATCCATGGCCGGACCTTAGCTGTCGAGGAGGGTGAGGACGTCGGCGTCGAAGCAGGTGCGGTCGCCGGTGTGGCAGGCGGCGCCCGTCTGGTCGACCTTGACCAGCACGGTGTCGGCGTCGCAGTCCAGGGCGACGGACTTCACCCGCTGGATGTGGCCGGAGGTGTCGCCCTTGACCCAGTACTCCTGGCGGCTGCGCGACCAGTAGGTGCAGCGGCCGGTGGTGAGGGTACGGTGCAGCGCCTCGTCGTCCATCCAGCCGAGCATCAGCACCTCGCCGGTGTCGTACTGCTGGGCGATGGCCGGGACCAGGCCGTCGGCGCCGCGCTTGAGGCGGGCGGCGATGGCGGGGTCGAGGCTGCCGGCGGGCGGGGTGGGGTCGGGCGTGCTGGTCATGGGGCCATTGTGCCGTGGTGCCGGGCGTTTCCCGGTCGGACGTCCACTGGGCGGACCCGGGGTGACGGTCGTACGCTGGCGGGCATGTCGACCCATGCGAAGCGTGAACGTCTTCTGCTCGCCGATCTGTTGGAAGCGGCCGGCCCCGAGGCCCTGACCCTGTGCGACGGCTGGAAGACCCGCGACCTGGCCGCCCATGTGGTGGTCCGCGAACGCCGCGCCGACGCGGCGGGCGGGCTGCTGGTGAGTGCGCTGAAGGCCCGGCTGGAGCGGGTGCAGGCGGAGTTCGCCGCGAAGCCGTACGAGGAACTGATCCAGCTGATCCGTACCGGCCCGCCCCGGTTCTCCCCGATGGCCCTGAAACAGATCGACGAGGCGGCCAACACGGTCGAGTTCTTCGTCCACGCGGAGGATGTGCGACGGGCCCAGCCCGACTGGTCGCGCCGCGAGCTGAACCCGGTCTTCGCCGATGTGCTCTGGTCGAACGTCGAGAAAACCGCCCGGCTGGTGGGCCGCCGCTCCCCCGTCGGCCTGGTGCTGCGCCGCCCGGACGGCCGCACGGCGGTGGCACACAAGGGCACCCCGGTGGTGACGGTGACCGGCGAGCCGGCCGAGCTGCTGCTGTTCGCGTACGGGCGGCAGAGCGCGGCGGACGTGCAGGTGGAGGGCGACCAGGCGGCGGTGGAGCGGGTACGGAAGGCCGAACTGGGGATGTGACGCGGGGCGCGTGACGAGGCCGGGCGCCAGGCGGGCGTCCGGCCGGGGGTGGCGGCCCCGGTCGGGCGGTCGCCGGGTCAGCGGGGCAGTTCGGCACGGCGGAGTGCGGTGAGGGCGAGGCCCACCGCGCCGCCCGTCCCGCACACGGCCGCGCTGACCGCGTACACCGGTCCGGTCCCCCAGAGTGCGATGGCCGCCCCGGTGACGGGATAGCTCAGCGGGATCAGCGCGTAGGTGAAGAACGTCGACACGGACGTGACCCGGCCCAGGTACGCCGGGTCGGCGGCGGTCTGGACGAGGGCACCGCACAGCGCGCCGGCCAGACCGGCCGTCAGGCCGACGAAAGCTGCGACCGCGGCGGCGAGGGCCACCGTGGGGACCTGGGCCAGGGCGGCGATGCCGACGGCACCGACGAGCGCCGTCAGGCACATCACGAGTCCGGCGCGGGGTACCCGGCCCCGGACGGCGAGGAGGAGGGCGGAGCCGGCCGCCCCGGCGGCGAATCCGGCGACGATCCAGCCCATGCCGGAGGCGCCCCAGCCGCGCTGCTCGGAGAGCAGGATCAGCCCGAGGTTGAGCGGTCCGACGAAGCCGAGCTCGCTGAGGGCGATGACGAGCATCAGAGGGCCGAGCAGGGAGTGGCGGCGGATGTACCGGAGCCCGCCGACGAGGTCGCGCCAGGCGCTGGGGGCCTTCTCGGCGGCCGCTGCGTCACCGGAGGCCTCCGGCTCGGACAGGGGTCTGATCCGCAGGCTCAGGAGCAGCGGCAGGGACAGGGCGAAGAGCACTCCGGCGGCGGCGAAGGCGAGCGAGGGGCCGCCGGTCGCCACGGCGACCCCGCCCATCGGCGCGCCGATGATCGAGGAGCCGCGCGCGGCCAGCGCGCGCAGGCCCTGGATCCGGGCGAGCTGGCCCGCGGTGCTGATCCGGGGCGGCAGCGCCCCGACGGCGGGTAGGAACAGGGCGTCGACCGCGCCGAAGAACAGGGCGACGACCAGCAGGACGCCCACGGTGGGCGCGGTGAGAACCAGGATCGCGGCGAGGGCAAGAACCAGGACGGCGCGGGCGGCGTCGCTGCCGATGACGACGCGGCGGGGCCCGAGCCGGTCGGCGAGCACTCCCCCGCCGAGCATGAGGAGCGCCCGGGGTATCGATCCTGCGGCGAGGACGAGGCCGGTGCCGGAGGCGCTGCCGGTACGTGCGGCGGCCCAGGCGAGGGCCATGAAGTAGACGCTGTCGCCGATCATCGACGCGGTGTAGGCGCCGAGCCAGCGCAGGACGTTCGGGTCGCGGTGCGCGGGGCGTTCGCGGGCTTCCACGGCGGCGACGGTCACGGGTGCGGCCTTTCCGGGAGAGTCGGGTGGGTTCACGGGCGGAAGGGGAAGCCGTAGGTGTGCAGGGCGACGCTCTCCCGGCCCTCCGTGTCGCCCGCGTCGTCGCGGGCCCGGCCCGTTTCCTCGTAGCGGTCGATGAGCGCGCCCATCTCCTGGCTGAGGGCGGCCAGTTCGGCGGCGGTGAGCCTGAGGAGGTTCTCCGAGCTCCAGGAGGCACTGCGCCACTCCGCGTCCCAGGTGTGCCGTGCGCTCTGGTGGGCGCGGTAGAGCTCGACGTGCTGGTCGAAGGACATCCGGCTGGCGGCGGCGTAGACGGCGGCCCTGTCCGGTGCGTCGTCGAAGTCCGCGTCGTTGTAGGTCAGCCCTCGGGAGGACGGCTGCCACCAGCGTTCCCGGCCGTCGGTGCCCTGTCCCTCGGCCGGTTCGATCAGTCCGTGGTCGGCGAGCTTGCGCAGGTGGTAGCTGACGAGGGAGACCGCCTCGTCGACCTGGTCGGCGAGCTGGGAGGCGGTGGCGGTGCGCTTGATGTGCAGGGCGCGGTAGAGCTTCAGGCGCAGGGGGTGGCCGATCGCCTTGAGGGTGTCGAGGTCGGAGATGCGGCGTCGCTCTTCACTGGGCATGACACGACCGTAGATGCGCAGGAAAAGTTGCGCAAGAAAAATTGCGCAATATTTGTTGCGGAGTTTTCGGGTGGCGGTCGGTGCCGGACAGGCAGGGGCCTCAGGTGTCGGGTAACCGTCGCGCGGTCAAGGTCCTCAGGTGCCCGCAGTCGCCGTGCGATCAAGGCCCTCAGGTGCCCAGCAGCCGCCGCGCCGCCAGGGCGAGCGAGACCTCGACCGCGTCCCGGGGGCGGGTGAGGCAGCGGCCGGTGAGCTGTTCGAAGCGGCGGAGGCGGTTGAGGACGGTGTTGCGGTGGCAGTAGAGCCGGGCGCCCGCCCGCTGCGCCGAGCCGTCCGCGTCCAGCCAGGCGGTGAGGGTCTCCACGATGACGTCGCGGTCGGCGGGGTCCAGCCGGTCCAGCGGACCCAGCACGCGGTCGGCGAGGGCGCCGGCGAGCGCCGGTGACGACACGACCAGGGCGTCCGGGAGGTGCTCGTCGAGCAGGACGGTCCCCCCGGAGGCCGGGCAGGCGCGCAGCGCGGTCTCCGCCAGCCGCCGGGCGTCGCCGAGGGCGGCCAGCCCCTCGACGGCGGAGCCGATCCCGGCCCGGGTCCCGGCCGGTACGTCCAGCGCGGCGGCCAGTTCGCTGAGCTCGCCGGGCGGGCCCGTCAGCGGCAGGATCGCGAACTCGGCGTCCGGGCCCGGGTGCCAGAGCGGCGTGGCTCCCGGGGCATCCACGGGCAGATCCACCGGGGGGCGGGCGATGGCTCCGGCCCCGGCGCCTGGCCCCGGCCCGCGCGGGCCGACCGCCACCGCGAGCACCGCGTACCGCCCCTGCTCCGGCAGGCCCAGCATCTCCGCCGCCTCGGCCAGGTCCGCGATCCGGGCGGTCCCGTCGAGCAGGGCGGCGACCATCAGCCGCTGCCGGTTCTCGCGGCGCCAGGACAGCCGCCGCTCGGCCTGCCGATAGGCGTCCGCGACGACCCCGCAGTGCTCGTCGACGAAGTTCCACACATCGGCGGCGACATGGACGAGCAGCCGGATGTCGTCGGGGTCGCGCCGGGCGGTCTCGTCCACGAGGTCCTGCCAGACCATGGCGCCGCCCATCCGGAAGGCGTGCAGGACGGCGTCGAGCGGTACGCCCTGCTCGGCGCGGATCTCGCCGATCCAGCGGGAGGTGCGGTGGGCCGACTCCCGGAACTCGCGGGGCTGGATCAGGGAGCCGACGTTGTGCCGCAGGGAGTGGTGGACCTCCTGCCAGACCTCGGCCCGGTCGGAGTCGATCGCCGCCCGGTAGGCGGGCTCCTGGGCGTACAGGGCCTCGACGAGCCGGTCGGTGAGGGCGGGCAGCGACGCGACGAGGACCCGGGCGGCCCGGTGCAGCACCTCGACGGACTCACGGTCGGCCAGGGACCGGAAGCGGTGCGGCAACGGCGGTACCGGGGAGGGGCCGTGCAGCGCCCCGATCCGCGAACGTACGACCTGTGGCATGGCGGCCTCCACCGGGAATCGGCCGGCCGCGCGAGCGGCGGGCCCGGCGCACCGGCCCGGGCTGGGCGCGAGCGCGGCGAGACGATCCTGACGCCCGCAGAATGACATACCGCCCGGTCGGTACCTAGAGGTCTGCGCGGAACTCGTCATCACGGTCTCGCAACCTCCCGGACGTGGAACGGCCACGAGGGAGGTCAGGAGCTCAGCAGCCGGGCCAGTTCGGTGCGGGAGCGGATGGAGAGGGCGGCGAAGACGTTGCGGAGGTGATGGTCGACCGTACGCGGGCTGAGCGAGAGCCGCAGCGCCACTTCTCGGTTGGTCGCGCCCTCGGCGACGCAGCGGGCGATGCGCTGCTGCTGGGGGGTGAGCGCCGCCAGCGGTTCACCGGCCGTGTCCCGCACTGTCGCCGCGACCGGCTCCCCCGCCGCCCGCAGTTCTCCGGCCGCCCTCTCCGCCCAGGCGCGGGCCGAGCAGCGCTGGAAGCCGATGAGGGCGTCGCGCAGCGGGCGGCGGGCCTCGCGGGTACGCCGACGGCGGCGCAGCCACTGCCCGTACAGCAGATGGGTACGGGCCCGCTCGAAGTCGCCGCCGGCCTCTTCGTGGCGGGCCAGGGCCTCGGAGTAGCGGGCATCGGCTTCGTCGGCGGGGGCCAGGAGGGCCCGGCAGCGGGCCAGCTGGGCGGGGGCGCCCGGGTCGGCTGCCCGGGCGGCCCAGAAGGCGAACTCGTCGACGGCGGCGTGGAGCGCACGGGACTCCTCGGGAAGCCGTCCGGCCAGCACGGCGGCCTCGACCCAGCAGGGCACGGCGAGCGTCCGGGTGGCGAAGTGGCCGCGCCCCGGCCCGGCCTGGATCAGGGGGGCCAGCCGGGCGGCCGCCTCGCCCGGCCGTCCGGCGGCCAGGTCCGCCCGGGCCCTGGCCCAGGTGGCGAGGGTGACGGCCTGGGCCAGCCCGTGTGGGCCCGCCTCGGCCATCGCGGCGTCCCCGTGCGCGTCGCACACCTCGGCAGGCCCTTCCACCGAGGCGGCGAGAGCGAGCACGGCGTGCAGATGGGCGGAGCTGTTGGGCTGACCCGTGCGCCGGGCTGCATGCAGTCCCTCCAGGGCATGAGCCCGCGCACCGGCATGCCGCCCGGCCCGCAGTTCGGCGTAGGCGAGGTGCTCGAGCGCCTGCGGCAGGAGTGCGTCGGGCCCTGCGGTCCGTACGGCGGCGAGCGCGCGGGCGCCCGCCCGGCAGGCTGCGGCGATGTCACCGAGGACCAGGGCCGCGACACCTGCCCGGAGCAGCGCGGCCGAGTCGCCGGGGTCCCCGGCCGGGGCGAGGCAACGACGGAGGCGGGCGTGCCCTTCGGCGGTCCGGTCCTCGAGCACGGCGCTCATACCGGCCCGGTAGTGCTCCAGGCCCTCGTCCGCCGGGGTGCGGGCGAGACGATTCATGGCGTTGAGGTACCCGAGAGCGTCCCCCGCCGCCCAGGCCGCCTCGGCCGCGCCGAGAAGGGCGTCGAGCGCCCGGCGGTGATCGTGCGGCACGAGAAGCGCGGCCGCGGCCAGCAGGACCTCGTGGGCGTCGGCGACGGGCCCGGAGCGGAGGGCCAGCATGCCGTGGACGTACGGGGCCAGCCCCGGCGCCGGGTCGGTGACGGCGACGCCAGGGGTGGCCGCAGAATCCGCGGGAGCTGCGTCGGCTGTGCGGGGCCCGGTTCTGGCCAGCAGGGCCCGGGCCAAGGGGGGGTCGCCCGCCAGCCGTGCCTGCTCGGCCGCCGCGGCGAACCGGGCCGCTCGCAGGGCCGGCCCGGTGGAGAGCAGCGCGGCGCGGGCCAGGGCAGCGGCGCGGGCGGCGTGCGGGAAGGGGGCGACAGCGACCGCTTCGAGCCCGGTGGCCAGCGCTGCGTCCGGCCCGGAAGCGGCGCAGGCCCGCTGGACGAGGGCGGCGAGCGGGAGTGCGGTGGTTCGCGCGGCGCGGGCCTCCGGGAAGCCCGGCACGTCCCGGGCCCGCGAATCGTCCACCGCGCCCCGGTCGCCGGTCTCCGCCAACAGGGTGGCGAGCAGTTCGTGGGCGGCTCTGCGACGGGCCCAGGGGGCGTGGTGGAGCACAGCACGGGCGGCGAGACGGTGGGCGAAGTGAACGCGGCTGCCTGCCCGTTGGAGCAGGCCACCGGCCCCGGTGCCGTCGAACAGGGCCCGGTCCAGGAAGGCCCGGGGCAGTCCGACCCGGGTGCCCGCGCGCAGCAGGAGCAGCGCGTCGGCCCCAGCGCCCTCCGGCTCGTGCTCCTGGGCCGCCGCGGCGAGCAGGAGCAGGCTGCGGGTCCGGTCCGGGAGGTCGTCGAGGCGTTCGGCGTGGGCGGCCAGCACCGCTTCGCCGCCGGGCAGGGGCCAGGGCAGCGGGGTGCGTCCGGCGAGCTGGTCCGGGGTGAGGCAGCCGGTGAGCCCGCCCAGCAGGCGGGGGTTTCCACCCGCCTCGCGGAGGATTTCGGCGCGCACGACCGGGTCGAGCCCTTCCGTGCCGGCGGCCAGCCGGTCCAGCAGCGCCGAGGCCGCCCCTTCGTCCAGGGGCGCGAGATGCAGCGTGGGCAATCCGGCGAAGGCGGTGCCGTCCGCGGCCGAGAGGAGGAAGGAGATCCGGCTGCCCGCACCCGGCCCGCGGGCCGCGAAGGCGAGGGCGGCCTGCGACGCCGCGTCCCAGACGTGCGCGTCGTCGACGCAGACCAGCAGCGGCCCGCCGTCGGCGAACTCCCGCAGTCGGCCGGCCAGGGCGTCGGGCGTGACGCCGGGGGGTGGAGCGCCCGGCGAAGCCCCGGCCGGGCCCACACCCAGCAGGGCGCCCAAGCCGCTGCAGGGCACGGCACGTTCGGCGGGGGCGGCCGTGGCGTACAGCACGGGGCCCCGGTCGCGGTGGGCCTCGGCTGCCGCGCACAGCAGCGCCGTACGGCCGAGACCGGGCGGCGCCGCCAGCACCAGCGCACTCCCGTCACCTCGCCGTAACAGCGCCAACAGCTTTTCCAGGGCGGCGAGTTCATCGTCCCGGCCATACAGCCGGAGCGGACTGCGCACGGTCGTCGATGGGGTCACACCGGCACGGTACGTATCCGTCGACGGGGGAGGAAGCGTCGCGTCCGCGTCCCGCCGGGTGCGGTGCGGGCTCCCAGCCGAAGCCCTGCCGCGCTGTGCCGGAGCACAGCGCGGCAGGGGCCGGAGCGTCGGGTCTACGCCGTGTGCGGGCAGGTGCCCCGGTACTCCGCGATGGTCAGGCTCGGCCGCGGGAGCGGGCAGAGGAACTGCTCGTAGCGGGTGTCATTGTCGATGAATCGCTTCAGCCAGGAGATGCTGTACTTGGCGATCGTCGTGTTGGAGGTGTTCGGCGTGAAGTGCGAGGCGCCGCGCAGCTCCAGGTACGCCTTGTCCAGGGAGCCGGGCAGCGACTCGTAGAACGGTTCGGAGTGTGTGGCGACCGGGGCGACGGTGTCACCGTCCGCCCCCACCACGAGGGTGGGCGTGCGCAGTTCGGGCCAGGTCTTGTCGGTGTTCCAGCCGGTCAGCGGGATCGCCGCCTTCAGCGATGTGCGGCTCTTGGCGGCTTCCAGGGAGCCACCGCCGCCCATCGAGTGGCCCATCACGCCGAGGCGCCCGGCGTCGACCCGTGTCCGTACCGAGCTGCGCTGGGTCAGGTAGTCCAGGGCCGCGAGGAGTTGGCGGCCTCGGCTGTCGGGCTGGTCGAGCGTGGTGTTGGTGTCGATGGTGAAGACGACGAAGCCCTGGGAGGCCAGGCGCGGTCCCAGCCACGCGATCGAGGACTCGTAAGCGGTGAAGCCGGGCGAGATGACGACCGCGCCGAAGGTTCCGTCCGCGGTGGACGTCGGGTAGTGGATGGTGCCCCCGCCGAAACCGGTCACGGCGAGCGAGGAGACGGAGGTCTGGGAGGTGGCGTACGAACCCCGGCTCGCCTCGATGGAGGCGTTGGTGGGGGCCGGACCGCGCTCGTAGGGGTTGGCGGCGACGGCCTGGGCGCCGGGCGCCAGGCCGGTCAGCAGAACGCCAACGGTGGCCGCGGCGGCGGTCAGCAGGCCGGTGAACGTACGGGAGCGGCTCGGGCGTGGGGCCTGTCGGCGTGCGAGGAGGTGCTGCTGCACGGGGAATCCTCTCGGTGGTGGCGGGGGGAACCACACCACGCGGAGGCCCATGAGCCCGTCGTCCGGGGGCTGTCGGGGTGCACCGCGTGGCTGCCGTCGTCGTTCGTCGGCGGTCGCCACTCTCACGGTGCGTCCCGTGCGCACGCATCGGCGGTATCACCGGTCTTGGCGGACCGGTGATACCGCCGAAAGGGATCGAAGGCGTCAGCGGACCGGGTGCCCCGCGTCCCGCAGCGCACCCTTGACCTCGGAGATCCGCAGGTCGCCGAAGTGGAAGACGGACGCGGCGAGCACCGCGTCGGCGCCCGCCTCGATCGCCGGGGCGAAGTCGGCGAGCCGGCCCGCGCCGCCGGAGGCGATGACGGGCACGGTGACGTGCTTGCGTACGGCCTCGATCATCTCGGTGTCGTAGCCGTCCTTGGTGCCGTCGGCGTCCATCGAGTTGAGCAGGATCTCGCCCGCGCCCAGCTCCGCGGCCCGGTGGGCCCACTCGACGGCGTCGATGCCGGTGCCCTTGCGGCCGCCGTGCGTGGTGACCTCGAACGTGCCCTCCGGAGTGCGGCGGGCGTCGACCGAGAGCACCAGGACCTGGCGTCCGAAGCGTTCGGCGATCTCGCGGATGAGCTCGGGGCGGGCGATCGCGGCGGTGTTGACGCCGACCTTGTCCGCCCCGGCGCGCAGCAGCTTGTCGACGTCCTCCGGGGTGCGGACGCCGCCGCCGACGGTGAGCGGGATGAAGACCTGCTCGGCGGTGCGGCGGACCACGTCGTACGTCGTCTCGCGGTCGCCGCTGGAGGCGGTGATGTCGAGGAAGGTCAGCTCGTCGGCGCCCTCGGCGTCGTACAGCTTGGCCATCTCGACCGGGTCGCCCGCGTCGCGCAGGTTCTGGAAGTTGACGCCCTTGACGACCCGGCCGTTGTCGACGTCGAGGCAGGGGATGACCCTTACGGCGAGCGTCACTTGGCGCCTCCTCGGTAGGCCTCGACCTCGACCTCGACGACCAGGCTCGGGTCCACGAAACCGGACACGATGATCATCGAGGCGGCGGGGCGTACGGCGTCGAACAGCTCCTTGTGGGCGCGGCCGACCTCGTCCACGTCCCGGGCGTGCGTGAGGTACATCCGGGTGCGGACGACGTCCTCGCGCCCGAGCCCCACCTGCTCCAGCGCCGCGAACGCGACGTCGAAGGAGGTGATCGCCTGCTCGTACGGGGAGCCCGCGGTGATCTGGCCGTTGACCACGGAGGTGCAGCCGGCCACCAGGACGAGCCCGTTGGGGAGTTCGACGGCGCGCGAGTAGCCGAACTTCTCCTCCCAGGGGGCGCCGGTGGAGATCCGGCGTACAGCGGAAGCGGAATCGGTCACGCGGCGACCGCCTTGAGCGCCTCTTCCAGTGTGAACGCCTTTGCGTACAGCGCCTTGCCGACGATCGCGCCCTCGACGCCTTCGGGGACGAGGAGGGAGATCGCGCGGAGGTCGTCCAGGGACGAGACGCCGCCGGAGGCCACGACCGGGCGGTCGGTGACCGCGCAGACGTCGCGCAGGAGACCCAGGTTGGGGCCTTCCAGGGTGCCGTCCTTGGCGATGTCGGTGACGACGTAGCGGGCGCAGCCCTCGGCGTCGAGGCGGGCGAGGGTCTCGTAGAGGTCGCCGCCGTCGCGGGTCCAGCCGCGGCCGCGCAGGGTCGTGCCGCGGACGTCCAGGCCGACGGCGATCTTGTCGCCGTGCTCCGCGATGACCTTGGCGACCCACTCGGGGGTCTCCAGGGCGGCGGTGCCGAGGTTGACGCGGCGGCAGCCGGTGGCGAGCGCGGCCTCCAGCGAGGCGTCGTCGCGGATGCCGCCGGACAGCTCGACCTTGATGTCCATGGCCCCGGCGACCTCGGCGATCAGGGCGCGGTTGTCGCCCGTGCCGAAGGCGGCGTCCAGGTCGACGAGGTGCAGCCACTCGGCGCCGGCGGACTGCCAGGCGAGGGCGGCCTCCAGCGGGGAGCCGTAGGAGGTCTCGGAGCCGGACTCGCCGTGGACGAGGCGGACGGCCTGGCCGTCGCGGACGTCGACGGCGGGGAGCAGTTCAAGCTTCGGCATTACAGCGTCTCGATCCAGTTGGTCAGCAGCTGGGCGCCGGCATCGCCGGACTTCTCGGGGTGGAACTGGGTGGCCCACAGCGCGCCGTTCTCCACGGCGGCCACGAACCGTTCGCCGTGCGTGGACCAAGTGACCTTGGGCGCACGGATCTTGGCGTTGGTGACTTCGAGGGTCCAGTCGTGCGCCGCGTAGGAGTGCACGAAGTAGTACCGGGCCTCGGGGTCCAGACCGGCGAAGAGCCGGGAGTCCTCGGGCGCGTCCACGGTGTTCCAGCCCATGTGCGGGACGACGTCGGCCTTCAGGGGGCCGACCGTGCCGGGCCATTCGTCCAGGCCCTCGGTCTCCACACCGTGCTCGATGCCGCGCTCGAAGAGGATCTGCATGCCGACGCAGATGCCCATGACGGGGCGGCCGCCGGAGAGCCTGCGGCCGACGATCCAGTCGCCGCGGGCCCGCTTCAGCCCGTCCATGCAGGCGGAGAACGCGCCGACGCCGGGGACGAGCAGCCCGTCGGCGTTCATCGCGCGGTCGAAGTCGCGGGTGATCTCGACGTCCGCGCCGACGCGGGCGAGGGCCCGCTCGGCGGACCGGACGTTGCCGAAGCCGTAGTCGAAGACGACGACCTTCTTGCTGTTCTCACTCATGACGTACCCGCTCTCAGTCCCACAGTCCCTGGATCCGCAGGATGCCCGCCACCAGGCACATCACGGAGCCGATCGACAGCAGCACGATGACGCCCTTGGGCATCCCCTGCTTGGCGAAGGAGTAGACGCCGCCGGCCAGGAAGAGGCCGACGACGATCAGAATGGTGTTGAGGCCGGTCACAGGGCGCCCTTCGTGGAGGGCAGGATGCCGGCGGCGCGCGGGTCGTGCTCGGCGGCGTAGCGCAGGGCGCGGGCGAGCGCCTTGAACTGGCACTCGACGATGTGGTGCGCGTTGCGCCCGTACGGGACGTGTATGTGCAGGGCGACCTGCGCCTGGGCGACGAAGGACTCGAAGATGTGGCGGGTCATCGTCGTGTCGTAGGTCCCGATCATCGGGGCCATGTTCTCCGGCTCGGTGTGCACCAGGTAGGGGCGGCCGGAGAGGTCGACGGTGACCTGGGCGAGCGACTCGTCCAGCGGGACGGTGCAGTTGCCGAAGCGGTAGATGCCGACCTTGTCGCCGAGGGCCTGCTTGAAGGCGGCGCCGAGCGCGAGCGCGGTGTCCTCGATGGTGTGGTGGGTGTCGATGTGCAGGTCGCCCTCGGTCTTGACCGTGAGGTCGAAGAGGCCGTGGCGGCCGAGCTGGTCGAGCATGTGGTCGTAGAAGCCGACCCCGGTCGCGACATCGACCTTTCCGGTGCCGTCGAGGTTGATCTCGACGAGCACGGACGTTTCCTTGGTGGTGCGTTCCACGCGGCCTACGCGGGGGCTCATGCGTCGTGCTCCTTCTTGAGTTCGCGTACCGCATCGAGGAACGCGTCGTTCTCTGCCGGGGTGCCCGCGGTGACCCGCAGCCAGCCCGGTACGCCGTTGTCCCGGACCAGGACGCCCTTGTCGAGGATCCGCTGCCAGACGGCGTGGCTGTCGTCGAAGCGGCCGAACTGGACGAAGTTGGCGTCCGAGTCGGTGACCTCGTAGCCGGTGGCGCGCAGCTCGGCCACCAGCCGGTCGCGCTCGCTCTTGAGCTGCGCGACGTACCCCAGCAGCGTATCGGTGTGCTCCAGGGCGGCGAGCGCGGTGGCCTGGGTGACCGAGGAGAGGTGGTACGGGAGCCGCACCAGCTGGACGGCGTCGACGACGGCCGGGTCGGCGGCGAGGTAGCCGAGGCGCAGCCCGGCCGCGCCGAACGCCTTGGACATGGTCCGGGAGACGATCAGGTTGCGGCGGCCCTCGATCAGCGGGAGCAGCGAGGGGCGGTGGCTGAACTCGCCGTACGCCTCGTCGACGACGACGATCGAGGGTCCTGCGGCCTGGGCGGCGTCGTACAGGGCGAGGACGGTGTCGGCCTCGACGGCGGTGCCGGTGGGGTTGTTGGGCGAGGTGATGAAGACGACCTCGGGCCGGTGCTCGGCGATGGCGGCGCGGGCGGCGTCCACGTCGATGGTGAAGTCGTCGTTGCGCGGGCCGGAGATCCAGCCGGTGCCGGTGCCCCGGGAGATCAGGGCGTGCATGGAGTACGAGGGTTCGAAGCCGATCGCGGTGCGGCCGGGCCCGCCGAAGGTCTGGAGCAGCTGCTGGAGGACCTCGTTGGAGCCGTTGGCGGCCCAGACGTGGGCCGCGGTCACCTCGTGCCCGGCGGTACGCGTCAGATAGCGGGCCAGCTCGGTGCGGAGCTCGACCGCGTCCCGGTCGGGGTAGCGGTTGAGGCCGCGGGCGGCCTCGCGGACCCGCTCGGCGATCCGCTCGACCAGGGCCTCGGGGAGCGGGTACGGATTCTCGTTGGTGTTGAGGCGTACGGGGACGTCGAGCTGGGGGGCTCCGTACGGGGACTGGCCGCGCAGTTCGTCGCGGATGGGGAGCTCGTCCCAGGGGTTACGGGGGGTGGTGCTGCCGTTCGTCACTGCTGCGGGACCTTCCAGCCGAACCGTGCCTTGAGGGCGGCGCCGTGGGCGGGGAGGTCCTCCGCCTCGGCGAGGGTCACGACATGGTGGGTGACCTCGGCGAGCGCGTCGCGGGTGTAGTCGACGATGTGGATGCCGCGCAGGAAGGACTGCACGGAGAGGCCCGAGGAGTGGCAGGCGCAGCCGCCGGTGGGCAGGACGTGGTTGGAACCGGCGCAGTAGTCGCCCAGCGAGACGGGGGCCCAGGGGCCGACGAAGATCGCTCCGGCGTTGCGGACCCGGTCGGCGACGGCGGCGGCGTCGGCGGTCTGGATCTCCAGGTGCTCGGCGCCGTACGCGTCGACGACCGTGAGGCCGTCCTCGATCGAGGAGACCAGGACGATCGCGGACTGGCGGCCGGCGAGCGCGGGCTCGATCCGGTCGGTGATGTGCTTGGTGGCGGCGACCTGCGGGACCAGCTCCGCCTCGGTGGCGGCGGCCAGCTCCTCGGAGTCGGTGACCAGGACGGCGGCGGCCATCGGGTCGTGCTCGGCCTGGCTGATCAGGTCGGCGGCGACGTGCACCGGGTCGGCGGTGGCGTCGGCGAGGATCGCGATCTCGGTGGGCCCGGCCTCGGCGTCGATGCCGATACGGCCCTTGAGCAGGCGCTTGGCGGCGGCGACGTAGATGTTGCCGGGGCCGGTGACCAGGTTGACCGGGGAGCAGTCCTCGGTGCCGTACGCGAACATCGCGACGGCCTGGGCGCCGCCGGCCGCGTACACCTCGTCCACGCCGAGCAGGGCGCAGGCGGCGAGGATCGTGGGGTGCGGGAGCCCGCCGAAGTCCTTCTGCGGCGGCGAAGCCACGGCGACGCCCTCGACGCCCGCCTCCTGGGCCGGGACCACGTTCATCACGACGGAGGAGGGGTAGACCGAGCGGCCGCCGGGGACGTAGAGCCCGACGCGCTCGACGGGGACCCACTTCTCGGTGACGGTGCCGCCGGGGACGACCTGGGTGGTGTGGGTGGTGCGGCGCTGCTCGCGGTGGACGAGGCGGGCGCGGCGGATCGACTCCTCCAGCGCGGCGCGGACGGCGGGGTCCAGCTCCTGGAGAGCCTTCGTCAGGGCCTCGGCGGGCACCCGGACCGACTCGTTCCGGACACCGTCGAGCTTCTCTCCCCAGTCGATCACTGCCGCGGAGCCGCGATGGCGTACGTCCTCGCAGATGGGCCGCACCGTCTCCAGGGCGGCTTCCACGTCGAACTCGGCACGGGGCAGCAGGTCGCGCAGGGCTCCACCCTCGGGGAGGGCG
Source organism: Streptomyces globisporus (assembly GCA_014649555.1). Taxonomy (GTDB): domain Bacteria; phylum Actinomycetota; class Actinomycetes; order Streptomycetales; family Streptomycetaceae; genus Streptomyces; species Streptomyces globisporus. The sequence continues at coordinate 249,848 of BMTG01000004.1, forward strand.
TCGCCGCGCAGGTCGATTCGAGAGATCACACGGCAATTCTCTCAGACCGCCCGGGACGGTTGGTCGCGCGTATCACTGGCTGATACCGGTCGTCCGCACCACTGACTCCTACGTGTCTCGGCCATGTCCGGCTGTCACTGCTGACCGCTGGCTTTCACGGCGTCACACAGGGGCATAACGGCTCTACGGCATGTGTGCCCACGAGGGCATGGCGGCAGCGCCACAGCATGTGTGCATGGAGGGAGCGGCCGTGACCGAGCCGCACGAAGGCGACATCCCGGACGGCCTCAGCGCAGCGGAGCTGGGCATGTGGCAGTCCTTCCGCAACGGGACCACCTACGACTTACGCAGCTACGACACGACCCGGAACGACCCGTTCGCCCCGCAGACGTGGGGGCCCGAGCGGAGCGTCGGCGCGCGCACGGTGGCGCGGCTGCTCCTGGACGGCCCGCCCGCCCGGCCCGGCCGGGTGGCGGCGCTGAAACTCCGGGGGGTGCGGATCACCGGGAAGCTGGATCTGGCGGGCGGCCGTGTCTCTCCGTACGTGGAGCTGACCGGCTGCCGTTTCGAGCAGGAGGTGGTGCTACCGGAGTGCCACTTCACGACGCTGCGGCTGGTGGGCTGCGCGCTGCCCCGGCTGGAGGCGGCGCGCCTGCAGACCGAGGGCGATCTGCATCTGCCGCGCTGCCGGATCGACCGGGGCATCCGGCTGACCGACGCCCAGATCGGCACGGATCTGCTGATCAACCAGCTCAGTGTGGGGCCGGACCGGCACGGGCGGGCCATCGTCGGGGACGGCATGGCGGTCGCGCAGGACCTCCAGGCCGAGATGATCGAGACGCTGGGAGAGCTGAGCCTGCGCGGGACGAAGGTGGGCGGTTCGCTGAGCCTGCGCGGCAGCCGGCTGCGCGCCGCGGAGGACCGGCGCGCGCTGAACGCCCCGCAGCTGACGGTGGAGCGCACGCTCTACATGACCGAGGCGTGGGTGAGCGTCGACACGGGGAACCAGGGCACCACTCCCCCGTACGGCGTGGTCTACGCCCCGACCCCGGCGCGCGGCACCCGCTCGCAGATCTTCGAGAGCAAGGGCGGGGTGCGGCTGGACGACGGGCGGTTCGGGGACGCGGTGGACCTGCACAAGGCCCGGTTCACGATGACCCGGCAGGAGGAGCTGTCGCTGCGCCGGATCGTCACGCCGGAGCTGCGGTTCAACGCGGAGCGCCCGGAGGAGGGGCGGGTCGTGCTGAACGGCGCGAAGGTGGTGACTCTGATCGACCTGTCGACGAGCTGGCCGGGCCCCGGGGGTCTGGCGATGGGCGGTTTCGTCTACGAGAACCTCGTCCCCTACGGCCACTTCCCGCTCTCCCGGCGGCTGGAGTGGGTGCAGGCCGCGACCCCGGAGTACGTCCCCGAGCCGTACGAGCGGCTGGCCACGGTGATGCGCAGCTGCGGGGAGGACGCGGACGCGCGCGAGGTGCTGCTCGCCAAGCAGCGCCGCCGCCGCGAGACGCTGCCGCCCGCGGCGAAGGCCTGGGGGTACCTCCAGGACTGGACGGTGGCGTACGGCTACCGGCCCGGGCGGGCCGCGGTGTGGATGGCGGTGCTGTGGGCGGCGGGCACGGTGGCCTTCGCGCAGCACGCCCCGCCCTCGATGAAGGGCGAGGAGCATCCGCAGTGGAATCCCGCCCTGTACGCGCTGGATCTGCTGATCCCGGTGATCAACCTCGGGCAGGACGGCTACTGGCGGATGGAGGACGCCTGGCAGTGGGCCGCGGCCGGTCTGGTGCTGGTGGGATGGGTTCTGGCCACCACGGTGGCGGCGGGGGCCTCCCGGATGCTGCGCAGGGGCTGACCCGGGCGGTCGGGTCGGAGGGGGCGGTTGCCGCACGGGGACTGCTCCGGGAGCCGTAAGCGCACGATCGGGGGCGGCCGTTCCCCCGGCCCCGGCCGCCCCCGCGCCCGGTGACAACCGGGAGGAAAGAGGCCCCCGGGTGGATGCAATCAAGCCACTGGCGGGCATTTCCTTTGCCTTTTCTTGACCAGGCTCGATACAACCCATTCACTCGGCACAGAAGCTTCACAGCACGCCTCTGGCGCGGCCCTCACCAGCGCTTTTCAATGGTCTGCACCATGGCTTTCCTTCGCGCTCTCATCGGTACCGCGCGCATGATCCGGCACAGCCCTCCGCTGTCCGCCGGACTGTCCGCGGATGACGCGGTGCTGCTCGACGCCCCCGACGAGCGGCTCTCTCCCGCGCTGGTCGCCGCTGCCCTGGGCGACCACGAACCGGCCGCCGAGCTGCTCGCCACCACCCGGGACTCCGCCGACTGGGAGAACCGGGACCGCTACGTCGGCCGGCTCGTCGCCTTCGCCCGCAGCCGGGACGGCTGGCTCGTCGACTGGCTGGCCGCCGCGCCCCGCGACCCGGACGCGCTGCTGGTCAAGGCGGAGCTGTCGGTCCGCCGGGCGTGGGAGTCGCCCGCCCGCGCGGAACGGCTCCGCGAGGTCGGCCCGCTGATCACCGCGGCCGCCGAGGCGGACCCGCGCGACCCCGTGCCGTGGCGCCTGGCCCTGGACCACGCACGCGGGACCCACGCCACGCACACCTCCTTCGAGTCGCTGTGGGAGCAGGCCGTACGGCGCTCCGCGCACCACTACGGCTGCCATGTGGCGGCGCTGCGCTATCTCTCGGCCGCCTGGTACGGCTCGCACCGCGAGTGCTTCGACTTCGCCGAGCAGGCGGCGGCGGACGCGGTGCCCGACTCCCTGGTGCAGGCCCTGCCGGTCCGGGCGGCCTTCGCGCTGCTCCTGGACGCCCAGGCGGCGGGCCGGACCACCTCCGTGCTGGAGGAGCGGATCGACGCGGCGGCCGATCTGGCGATCAAGCTCTCGGCCGCCTACCGGCCCGGCGATCCCTGGCCGGCCGAGGTCCGCAACCTCCTCGCGTACGTCCTGCTCGCCCGGGGCCGCTGGGCGGAGGCGCTGCACCAGTTCAACCTGATCGGGCTGCACGCGACGTCGTTCCCGTGGTCGTCGGTGTCCGAGGACGCGCTCGGCCGGTTCCTGGACGCACGGGACGGCGCACGCCTCCAGGTGGCCTCCCTGACCCCGCTGCGCGACCGGGCCGGTCACGGCCGCCCCAGGGGCCATTACGCTTGAGCGTTGTGACCACCGCCCGCCTTCCCCTTTTCCCGCTCAACGCGGTGCTGTTCCCCGGCCTGGTGCTGCCGCTCAACGTCTTCGAAGAGCGATATCGCGCCATGATGAGGGAGCTGCTGAAGAGCGACGAGGACGAACCTCGCCGCTTCGTCGTGGTGGCGATCCGCGACGGCCGCGAGATCGCCCCGACGGCCACCGGCATGCCGGACACGGTCGCGGCGGCCCCGCCCGCCGAGCGCGCCCCGGCGGACGGCTTCGGCCCCGATCCGATCCAGACCTTCCACCGGGTCGGCTGTGTCGCCGACGCGGCGACGATCCGTGAGCGCGCCGACGGCAGCTTCGAGGTCCTGGCCACCGGCACCACCCGGGTCAGGCTGCTGTCCGTCGAGGCGGACGGCCCGTATCTGACCGCCGAGGTCGAGGACCTGGCCGAGGAGCCGCCCGCCGGGGACGAGGCCGACGAGGCCGGAGCACTCGCGGAGGGCGTTCTGCGGGCCTTCCGCTCGTACCAGAAGCGGCTGGCCGGGGCGAGCGAACGCTCGCTGGCGACCGGCGCGGAGCTCCCCGACGACCCGTCCGTGATCTCCTACCTGGTCGCGGCGGCCACGGTCCTGGACGTCCCCACCAAGCAGCGCCTGCTCCAGACCCCGGACACCGCGACCCGGCTGCGCGAGGAGCTGACGCTGCTGCGCAAGGAGACGGCGGTCATCCGGCACCTGCCGTCGCTGCCGGCGACGGACCTGACGCGGGCCCCCAACCACCCCAACTGACGAGGACGGGCCCCGGTGGCGAAGAAGTCCAAAAAGCACCAGCCGGGCGGCACCCCCGCCACGGTCGCCCTGACCTCGGCGGGCACCGCGTTCACGGTCCACGCCTACGACCACGACCCGGCGTCCCCGTCCTACGGCGAGGAGGCCGCCGAGGCCTTGGGCGTTTCCCCCGACCGGGTCTTCAAGACCCTGGTCGCGGACGTGGACGGCTCCCTGACGGTCGCGGTGGTCCCGGTGGCCGGCTCCCTGGACCTCAAGGCCCTGGCAGCCGCGGTGGGCGGCAAACGCGCCACGATGGCGGACCCGGCGGCGGCGGAACGCACGACGGGCTATGTCCGGGGCGGCATCTCCCCGCTGGGCCAGCGCAAGCGCCTGCGCACGGTGCTGGACGCGTCGGCACGCACGCACGCCACGATCTGCGTCTCGGCGGGGCGCCGGGGCCTGGAGGTCGAACTGTCCGCGACGGACCTGGCGGAGCTGACGGGGGCGACGTTCGCGGAGATCGGGCGCGCCTGAACGATGTCCTCAATCGCCGGACGGGCTATCTATAGCCCCTCCGGCGATTGAGGAGCGGGTTCCGGGGCGGAGCCCCGGTTTCGGGAAGGGGCGGGGAGGGGAGAGGCCCGCCGCAGGCGACCTAGCCCGGCCCGGCACCACCCGCGGGCGACGACGGCGCCCCCCCGGACCCCGGCCCCGCCAGGGGCCCCTGCACCGGCCCGTCGTAGTACCCCGAATACCCCGACCAGTCCGGCTCCACATCCCGCGGCCCGAACGCCGCCGTCAGCAGCAGATGGATCCCCATCGCCGCGAACGGCCACGCCAGCACCGCCACCCACACCGTGTGCAGCTCCAGCGGGGCGTCGAACGTCACGCCCTGCCCCGCCTCCCGGGCCCGCCCCACCACGTCGGACGAAGGACCCAGCCAGATACCGACCCGCCACGCGATCAGCGAGGCCAGCAGCGCGCCCAGCGCCAGACCGACGACCACGAGCACGCCCCCGCGCCGCAGCCGCCAGAAGACGAGGGCCGCCGAGAGCACGCCGAAGCCGATGGCCAGCAGGACGAAGGTGCCGTCCGCCCCGATCGCCTCCTCGCCCTCGCTGTTCTTGAGGAAGACCGCCGTGTCGTCGGAGACCAGCGGAACGCGCGGCGCGAGCCACAGCCACAGCAGCCCGAGGGCGATGCCCGAGACCGCGACCAGGACGGCGACGACAGCGGCCTGACGGAGCTCCGTGGCCGTGTCCGGGTCGTCCGGCGCCCCCGGGGAGGGTGCGAGGTGGGAGCCCGAGGGCGGGGCCTGCCAGGGATCGTGGGGGCCGGGCTGGTGAGGCGGCGTCAGAGGTGCGGTCACCGTGCCATCGTGCCAGGCCACCCTGTGAGGCGCCTCACCGGATACCGCACCCGTGCTCGACGGCCCCGGGGCGCTACCGTACGGCGGCCCGCCGGTACGCCCACGTCGCCACGGCCAGCGAGAGCACCCCCACCGCCGCGCAGATCGCGAGGAAGAAGGCGATGATCCCCCAGTCCGGGCGGGCGTCGAAGGACCGGGCCAGAGCCTCGACCCCGTACGTCGAGGGCAGCAGGTCGCGCGCCCACCCCACCGGCTGCGGCAGCCGCTCGGCCGGCAGCACCCCGAGGAGCAGGGCGGCGGACATCCCCAGCTGGCCCAGCAGGGTCGCCAGCTCCGGGCGGGGGGCGAGCAGCCCGAGGGCCGCGCCGAGCCCGGCCAGGGCGGCGCCGGAGAGCGGGATGACGGCGACCAGGACCCACAGGTGCGTCATCGGCAGCTGGAACAGCACGCTTCCGGTGATCGCGGTGAAGACCGTGCCGGGCACGGTGAACGAGGCGTACGCGGCGGCCGCCCCGAGCACCACCGAGGCGGGCGGCACGGGCAGCGTGGCGTAGTGGTCGAGCCCGCCGCTCGCCCGCAGCTGCCCGAAGTACTGGGCGAGCAGGTTGAGCGCGACGAACGCGACGACCAGGACGCTGGATCCCGCGACCACGGCGCGGGCCTCCGCGCCCCCGTCCACGACGCCCCGCATCAGGATCATGATCCCGACGGACTGGAAGGTCGCCACGAAGAGCAGCGGAATCCGGGCGACGCGCGCCCGGGAGAGCTGGGCGCGGTAGACCGCGGCCAGCGAGGGCAGCAGCCGGGCGCGCGGGGCGAGAGGCGCCGTGACGGTACAGGCGGGACCGGTGCCGGAGGCGCCGGGCGCGGGCCGGGTACGCGTCGCCGCGGTCCTGGCCGGAATGATGCTCGTCACCTGAGGCCGCTCCCCTTAGACACATCCACCACGTCAAACACGTCCAGCTCGTCCGGTCCGGGGAACTCACCCCACCCGTCGAGTACGTCCCCCGCGCCCGGCGCGTTCAGGTTCCCGACGGCACGTACGCCTCTCACGCCTTCACCAGCCCCTCGGTCGCATCGCCGGCGTCTCCCCCGAGCGCGAGGTAGACATCTTCCAGGCTGGGGGTGGCCAGGGTGAAATCGTCGAGCGCGGCGAAGGCCGCGCCGCCGGTCACCGCGGCGACCGCGGCCCGTGCCTCGTCCGGCCCGAGCCGCAGCACCCAGCGCCGTCCGGATTCCTGGGCGGACGCCCGCAGCGCCGCCACCTCGGGGACGTCCAGCGGGGCCCGTTCACGCCAGACCAACTCCACGCGGACCTCCCCGGCGACTCGTTCCTTGAGCCCGGCGGGGGTGTCGCAGGCGATGACCCGGCCGCGCTCGAGGACGGCGACCCGGTCGAGGACGGTCTCGGCCTCGATGACGTTGTGGGTGACCAGCAGGACCGTGGCCCCGTGCTCCGCCCGGCGGCGGTCGACGGCGGCCCACACGGCGCGGCGGGCGACCGGGTCCATGCCGGTGGTCGGTTCGTCGAGGACCAGGACGGGCCGGTCGCCGACCAGGGTGGCGGCGAAGCAGGCGAGCCGGCGCTGACCGCCGGAGAGCTTCTTCAGAGGCCGCCCGGCGATCGCGGTGAGGCCCAGCTCCTCCAGGACGGCGTCGCGCTCGGCGCGGGCGTCCGGCACGGAGAGGCCGCGCAGCCGGCCGGTGGTCTCGGCGGCGAGGGAGACGGTCAGTTCGTCGAGGGCGGTGGACTCCTGCCCGAGATAGCCGATCAGCCGGGAGGCCCGCTCGGGGTGGCGTACGAGGTCGTGGCCGAGCACCTCGACACTGCCGGAGTCGGGCCGCATCAGCCCGGTGAGCTGGCGGACCAGGGTCGACTTGCCGGCGCCGTTGGGGCCGAGCAGTCCGAAGATCTCGCCGCGTTCGACGTCCAGGCGGATGCCGTCCGTGGCGCGGACCTCGGGGGTCGCGGGTGCGCCCCGGCGGCCCCGGGTCGCGGGGTAGGTCTTGACCAGATCGCGCACCGCGCACACGGTGCCGGTGTCCCGCTGCGCCTGTGCTGTGCCCGTACTCACGAGGTATGAGGGTACGGGGTCACATGCCCCGGTTCCCGCCCGGGGCCACCCCGCGTCGCCGGCCGTACGGACGGCGGCTCCCCCCCGCTACTCCCCCGCCGGTACGTGCTCGGCGGCGGCCCGTACGTCGATCTCCCGCCAGAAGCCGGCCCGGATCGCGTAGCGGTCGTGTTCGTCGATCTGGTCGTCCTTGTGGGCGAGGAGCCCGAAGCGGGCCGCGTACCGCAGGAGTTCGCCGTCGATCCGGTGCGGGATGCGCGGGTACATGGTGGAGAGTTTCTGCAGGTGGACGCTTTCCGGGAGGCGCTCCATCCAGCGGCGGGCGAAGACCTGGCCCACTTCGAAGGGGTCACCGCCGACGGTGGTGATGTCCTCCTCCCGGTCGGCCCAGCGCTGTTCGGCGCTGGTGACCTGGGCGAGGGTCGGCAGGGACGCGGTCTCGGCGGGCTCGCCGAGGGGGCCGCCGCGCTCCACCCACCCTTTGTCGGAGGACCAGCGCAGCGTGGCGCTCGCGGGCTGGGCGGGCTGCTGGCGGTCCGGGTGGGTGGCGTGGGCGCGCAGCGCGGCCAGGTCCTTGGGGGTCGGCACGCCCTTGTGGCCGGTCGTGGGCGTGCCGGTGGCGGCGGGTGCGCTCTCGGCCGGATCCGGTGTGCCCGACCGGGCTGCGGCTGCCTGGGCCGCCTCGGAGGCGCGTTCGGCGGAAGCGGCGAGGGCGGCCTCGGGCAGCGGTGCGGAGAGGATCGCGGCGATCTCGGGGCGGGTGGCGGGCTGCGGGGCGCAGGCGCCACCGAGGTCCTTGGCGCGTACGGCCTTGGTGATCCAGGCCCGGTCGAGGACGCGCCGTTCGTCGGCCTCGGCGACGAGGTCCTCGGACTGGTTGTAGTCGCCGTCGGCGGCCTGTACGGCCCAGAGGTGGACGGCGACCCCGTGCTCCTTGGCGGACATCAGGCCGGGCAGCAGATCGCCGTCGCCGGTCACCAGGACCACATCCGAGCAGGCCCGGTTCCTGGCCAGTTCGGTGAGCTCGGCGTGCATGGCGGCGTCGACGCCCTTCTGGGCCCAGCGTCCGTCGCTGCGGGTCAGGGCGCCGAGGCGGACGGTCACCCGGGGCATCACGCGGAGCCGGCGGTGCTCGGGCTGGGGCACCCGGTCGGGGGCGCCGTCGAACCAGTAGATGCGCAGCAGGGGCTGCTGGGTGTCGGCCTCGGCCCGCTCGCGCAGTCCCTGGATGAGGGCGGCGTGGTCGACGGTGATGCGGGAACGGGCGGGCTCTCCGGCCAGCAGACTCGCGGCTGCGCCCAGCAAGTAGCCGGCGTCCACCAGGACGACGCAACGGTCCACGGGTTCCACCCTCTTCCAGAACTCGGGAACGGTTCAGCGGCCCGTTCCTCGATGACCGGGTCCGCTTACCCAGGGTTTCCTTCGAGTCTGCCCGACCGCGCAGGGGTTAACGGCCGGAACTGGATCATCGGCGTGGCGGATCCGGAAAGGAAGCGGAAAAGGAAGGAAGAAGGTGCGCGGAACAGGGACCACCGCGGAAACCGCTACGCACGGTAATGATCCAACATGCGGTGTTTGCGGCGCTATGTGAGTCTGACAGCGGTCCTGGCCCCCCAGGATTCCCCACAGGAGGCATTCACCATGGCCAAGAACAAGAACCGCAAGCAGGGCAGCCAGCACGACCGCGCGTCCGCATCGGAGCGTAGTGCGGAGCAGGCCAAGTCGACGGCGTACGAGTCGCAGAACCAGCCGCAGGCGCAGGCCCAGGGCAGCCCGTCCGACGTGGCGCGCAAGCATCAGCGACGCTTCGGCCACAACTGACCCGTCGGCCGCTTGCGGTAGCGAGTTGTGACAGGCGTTGAAGACAGCGAGAGGGCGTCCCGCATCGGCGGGGCGCCCCTCTCGTCGTCGTCCGGGTGATCCGCCCGGGGCTCAGCCGGCCAGGCAGGCCGGGCCGAGCAGCACCTTCAGGTCGCCGAAGAGCGCCGAGTCGGCCTTGACCCGGTGCCGGTCGAGCCGCAGGACGGTCGTCTTGCTGGGGCCCTGGAGCTTGATGCGCACCTCCGTGTCGCCCCGGTGGTGGCTGAGCACCTCGCCGAGCCGGGTGACCATGGGCGGGGTGATCTTCACCGTGGGGATGGTGAGGACAACGGGTGCGTTGGTGCCGGCGTTGGAGATGTCGGGGACCTGCATCTCCATGGCGACCAGCCGGGGCACGTCCTCGCGCTTGTCGAGCCGTCCCTTCACGAAGACGACGGTGTCCTCGACGAGCTGGGTGGAGACCAGCTGGTAGGTGGCGGGGAAGAACATGCACTCGATGGAGCCGGCCAGGTCCTCCACGGTGGCGATGGCCCAGGCGTTGCCCTGCTTGGTCATCTTGCGCTGGAGCCCGGAGATGATGCCGCCGACGGTGACGATGGCGCCGTCCCCGTAGTCCCCGCCCATGAGCTGGGAGATCGAGGAGTCGGCCTTGTCGGACAGCACGTGCTCCAGGCCGAACAGCGGGTGGTCGGAGACGTACAGGCCGAGCATCTCCCGCTCCTGGGCGAGCAGGTAGGCCTTCTCCCACTCGACGTCGGAGAACTCCACGTCGAGCCCGAAGCCCGGCTCGCCGCTCTCCTCCTCGCCGCCGCCGAAGAGGTCGAACTGCCCCTCGGCCTCCTTGCGCTTGACCTGGACCACGTTGTCGATCATCGGCTCGTGGTGGGCGACGAGGCCCTTGCGGGTGTGGCCCATCTCGTCGAAGGCGCCGGCCTTGATCAGCGATTCGACGGTGCGCTTGTTGCAGACGACCGCCTCGACCTTGTCCAGGAAGTCGGGGAAGGAGCTGTACTTCCCCTTCGCCTTGCGGGACCGGATGATCGAGTCCACGACGTTCTGGCCGACGTTGCGGATGGCGGTCAGGCCGAAGAGGATCACGTCGTCGCCCTGGGCGGCGAAGTTGGACAGCGACTCGTTGACGTTCGGCGGGAGCACCTTGATGCGCATGCGGCGGCACTCGTTGAGGTAGACCGCGGACTTGTCCTTGTCGTCCTTGACCGAGGTCAGCAGGGCCGCCATGTACTCGGCGGGGTAGTTCGCCTTGAGGTAGGCGGTCCAGTAGGTGACCAGGCCGTACGCCGAGGAGTGCGCCTTGTTGAACGCGTACCCGGCAAACGGCACCAGGACGTCCCAGAGCGCCTTGATCGCCGCGTCGGAGAACCCCTTCTCCTTGGCGCCCTTCTCGAAGAGGACGAAGTTCTTCGCCAGCTCCTCGGGCTTCTTCTTGCCCATCACGCGGCGCAGGATGTCGGCCTCGCCCAGCGAGTACCCGGCGACGATCTGGGCGGCCTTCTGGACCTGCTCCTGGTAGACGATCAGGCCGTAGGTGAGGCCGAGGACCTCCTTGAGAGGCTCCTCCAGCTCCGGGTGGATCGGGGTGATCTCCTGGCGGCCGTTCTTGCGCTCTGCATAGTTCGTGTGCGAGTTCATGCCCATCGGGCCCGGCCGGTAGAGGGCCGAGACGGCGGAGATGTCCTCGAAGTTGTCGGGCTGCATCTGGCGGAGCAAGGAGCGCATGGGCCCGCCGTCGAACTGGAAGACGCCGAGCGTGTCACCGCGGCAGAGCAGTTCGTACGTCTTGGGGTCGTCCAGCGGCAGGGAGAGCATCTCCAGGTCGATGCCCTTGTTGGACTTCACCATCTTGATGGCGTCGTCCATGATCGTCAGGTTGCGCAGGCCGAGGAAGTCCATCTTCAGCAGGCCGAGCGACTCGCACTGCGGGTAGTCCCACTGCGTGATGGTGACGCCGTCGGTGTGCCGGACCCAGACGGGCGCGTGGTCGACGATCGGCTCGCTGGACATGATGACGCCGGCGGCGTGCACACCCATCTGCCGGACCAGGCCCTCGACACCCTTTGCGGTGTCGATGACCTTCTTGACGTCCGGCTCGCTCTCGTACATCCCCCGGATCTCGCCCGCCTCGCTGTAGCGCGGGTGCTTGGGGTCGGTGATGCCGTTGAGGTCGATGCCCTTGCCGAGGACGTCGGCGGGCATGGCCTTGGTGAGCCGGTCGCCCATCGCGTACGGGTAGCCCAGCACGCGGGCGGAGTCCTTGATGGCGTTCTTCGCCTTGATCTTGCCGTACGTGCCGATCATGGCGACCTTGTCGGCGCCGTACTTCTCGGTGACGTACCGGATCACCTCGACGCGCCGACGCTCGTCGAAGTCGATGTCGACATCGGGCATGGAGACGCGCTCGGGGTTGAGGAACCGCTCGAAGATCAGCCCGTGCTCGATCGGGTCGAGGTCGGTGATGCCCATGGCGTACGCCACGATCGAACCGGCCGCCGAGCCACGTCCCGGGCCGACCGCGATGCCGTTGTTCTTGGCCCACATGATGAAGTCGGCGACGACCAGGAAGTACCCCGGGAACCCCATCTGGATGATGATGTCCATCTCGTACTCGACCTGCTTCTGCCGGTCGTCGGGGACCCCGTTCGGGAAGCGGCGGGCCATGCCGGCCCGGACCTCCTCCTGGAACCAGGTGATCTCCGTGAAGCCCTCAGGGATCTCGAACTTCGGCATGAGGTTCTTCGCCTCGAACATGCCGGTGGTGTCGATCTGCTGGGCGACCAGGAGGGTGTTCGCGCACCCCTGCTGCCAGGCGTCGGAGGAGTCGACGGCGTACATCTCGTCCGTCGTCTTCAGGTAGTAGCCGGTGCCGTCGAAGCGGAAGCGGTCGGGGTCCGAGAGGTTCTTGCCGGTCTGGATGCAGAGCAGGGCGTCGTGGGCGGTCGCCTCGTGGGCGTACGTGTAGTGGGAGTCGTTGGTGACGAGCGGCGGGATGTTCAGCTTCTTGCCGATCTCCAGCAGCCCGTCGCGGACCCGGCGCTCGATCTCGATGCCGTGGTCCATCAGCTCCAGGAAGTACTTGCCCTCGCCGAAGATGTCCTTGTAGTCGGAGGCCGCCTGGACCGCCTCGTCGAACTGGCCGAGCCGCAGCCGGGTCTGCACCTCGCCCGAGGGGCAGCCGGTGGAGGCGATGAGCCCCTCGGACCACTGGGAGATGGTCTCCTTGTCCATCCGGGGCCACTTCTGGAGCCAGCCCTCGGCGTACGCGTCGGAGGAGAGCCGGAAGAGGTTGTGCAGCCCTGTCTTGTTGGACGCCCAGATGGTCTTGTGGGTGTAACCACCGGATCCGGACACGTCGTCGCGCTTCTGGTGCGGCTGTCCCCACTGCACCTTGCGCTTGTGCTTGCGCGACTCGGGGGCGACGTAGGCCTCGATGCCGATGATCGGGGTGACGTCCGCCTTCTTCGCCGAGTGGAAGAAGTCGTAGGCCCCGTGGAGGTTGCCGTGGTCGGTCATCGCGATGTGCGTCATGCCCATCTCGTTGGCCGCCTCGAACATGTCCTTGAGCCGCGCCGCACCGTCCAGCAGCGAGTACTGGGTATGAACGTGCAGGTGCGTGAAGGGCGGCTTGGTCACGGCGTCGGGCCTCCGGGAAGTCGGGCGATGACGGACGGGGGGACAGCGTGGAAGTCTACGACGTGACGGAGTCGAACGACGGGCACTCCCGGCTTCCGCCGAGCGTTGGAGAGGGCGGAACACCTGTCCGTTTTGTCATGCACTCGGTCATGTGGATCCAGGGTTCGACCCCATACGCCAGCTACCGCAGGAGGCAGTAAGAAATGTCGGAAACGCAGACCGGCGCAGCGCAGCGCGGGGAGCAGATTCTCGCCGTTTTCGACACCGCCTTCGGGGAGCTGCTGGCCGCCGATCCGGCCGCCTTCCGGGTCAAGTTCCGCAAGATGGCGGGCTCGGCCTTCGCCTTCTACCGCGGCACGGCCTGCCTGTTCTACGGCGACCTGGAGCGGGAGCGGCACGGCGGACCGTTCCTGGACGAGCGCACGGGCCGGGTGTGGATCCACGGCGATCTGCACGCGGAGAACTTCGGCACCTACATGGACGCCAACGGCCGCCTCGTCTTCAACGTCAACGACTTCGACGAGGCGTACGTGGGCCCCTTCACCTGGGACCTGAAGCGGTTCGCGGCCTCCGTGGCGCTGATCGGTTACGCGAAGGCGCTGGCCGACGAGCAGATCACCGAGCTGGTCGGGATCTTCGCCACGTCCTACCGCGAGCGGATCCACGCGCTGGCGACGGGCGCGAAGAACGACGAGGTGCCGCCGTTCACGCTGGACACCGCGGACGGCCCGCTGCTGGGCGCGCTGCGCGCCGCCCGCTCGCGCACCCGGTTCTCGCTGCTGGACTCGATGACGGTGATCCGGGACTTCGAGCGCCGGTTCGCGGACGGCGGCGGGTCGATCGACCTCGACGCCGCGACGCGCTACAAGGTGCTCGCCGCGTTCGACGGCTATCTGGAGACGCTGCCGGAGTCGAGCCTCGCCCGCCCCGACTCCTACCGGGTCAAGGACGTGGTGGGCCGCCGGGGCATCGGTATCGGATCGGCCGGGCTGCCCTCGTACAACATCCTTCTGGAGGGCAACAGCGACGCCCTGGAGAACGATGTGGTGATCTACCTCAAGCAGGCGCAGACCCCGGCGGTCTCCCGGCACATCACGGACGCCGCCGTGCGGGAGTACTTCCAGCACGAGGGGCACCGCACGGTGATCTCGCAGCGTGCGCTCCAGGCGCACGCGGACCCGTGGCTGGGCTGGACCGAGCTGGACGGGGCGGGCCAGCTGGTCGCCGAGGTCTCGCCGTACGCGGTCGACCTGGACTGGTCCGACATCGACGAGGTGGACGAGATCGCGGCGGTCGTCGCGGATCTGGGCCGGGCGACGGCCACGATGCACGCGGCGGCGGACGACGAGAGCGGCCACTCGCTGGTGCCGTTCTCCACGGAGCGGGCGATCGACGCGGCCATCGCGGCCGACGAGGAGGGCTTCGCGCCGCTGCTGGTCGACTTCGCCCACAGCTACGGGGCGCGGGCCCGCGCGGACCACCAGATCTTCGTGGACCTCTTCCGCAACGGGAAGATCCCGGGCCTGTAAAAGGGGGGAGAGCCCCGGGGCACCCCCTGAATCTTCGGCGTCCCGGGGACTCTCAGCCTCTTTTAAGGTCCGCTTACCTCCACGCATGACACACTTTCCGGCGATGGACATCTCAGGGACGCAGCTCAGGGTCGCGCGCGCGGCGGTCTTCACCGCGCTCGTCGTCACCCTGTCCACGGCGTCCCATGTACTGCTCTCCGGGGTGCCGCTGCCCCTGACCGCGGTCGGCCTGCTGGCCGCCGCGGTCTTCGCCGTGGCCTATGCACTCGCCGGCCGGGAGCGCGGCTTCGGGGCGATCGCGGGGCTGCTGGTCCCGCTGGAGCTGGCCGCCGACACGCTCTTCACCACGGGCCAGAACCTCTGTTACGGGGCGGCCGGCGGCCCGGTCGCGGGCCCGCTGCGCGCGGTGGGCTTCGACGTCCTGTGCGGCGGCGGCGAGGTCGGCACGGGCGGGGCCCGGATCGCGGGCGTCGGCGCGGTGGGCACCCCGCTGGCCGATGTGGCCGGTGCGGGCGACCGCGCCGCGGCCCTCCTCGCCCAGCCCGGGCCGGCGGTGCCGTGGCTGCTGCTCGCCGCCCATGTGACGGTCGGGCTGCTCGCCGCGGCCTGGCTGCGGCGCGGCGAGGTAGCCCTGGCCGGGCTGGTGCGCGCGGCGGCCCTGCTGGCGTTCCGGCCGCTGCTGACCGCGGTCGCCGTGGTGCGCGCGGGGGTCCGGGCCGCGGCCCGCCGCTCCCGGCCCGCCGGGCGTCCGCACCCGCCGCTGACCGCCCGTTTCCTCGTGCACTGTGTGGGACGCAGGGGCCCGCCGCTCTCGATGTACGCCGCTGCCTGAGGGCACGGCGACGCGACGACGGCACCACCCCACTCCCCACACACGTACCCACGGAGAACAGACATGAGCAAGCGCAACACCCAGGCGAACAAGGCGGCGGCCCGCGAGCGGCTGCGGGCCGAGCGTGAGCGCCAGGCGAAGAAGGACAAGTCCCGCAAGCAGCTCGTCGTCGCGGGCTCGGTCGTCGCGGCCCTCGCCGTGATCGGCGGCATCAGTTACGGCGTCATGCAGCTGAACAAGCCGGGCGCCTGGGAGGCGGCCGCCGACGCGAAGAACGTCACCGCGCCGAAGAACACCTCGGGCAAGGACGGCACCACCGTGGTCGTCGGCAAGTCGAGCGCGAAGAAGACCCTGGAGCTGTACGAGGACTCGCGCTGCCCGGTCTGCGCCACGTTCGAGCAGGGTGTCGGCGAGACCGTCTCGAAGGACGTCGAGGCCGGCAAGTACAAGGTCCAGTACGTCGGCGCGTCCTTCATCGACAACACCGACAACGGCGAGGGCTCCAAGAACGCCCTGAGCGCGCTCGGTGCGGCGCTGGACGTGAGCCCCGAGGCCTTCATGGAGTACAAGGCCGCGCTGTACTCGGCGAAGTTCCACCCCGAGGAGAGCGACGACAAGTTCGCCAAGGACAGCTACCTCATCGAGGTCGCGAACTCCGTGGACGCGCTGAAGGGGAACAAGGACTTCCAGAAGAACGTCGAGGACGGCACCTACGACGCCTGGGCGATGAAGATGTCCAAGACCTTCGACAACAGCGGAGTGCAGGGCACGCCGACGCTGAAGATGGACGACAAGAAGATCACGGCCGAGGGCAGCGAGAACGCCCCGATGACGGCCGACGAGTTCACGAAGGCCATCGACAAGGCGCTCAAGGCGTAACGCCTCTCAGCTCCATGGAACCCGGCGTTCCCGGGCGGCCCGACCGCCCGGGAACGCCGGGTTCCACGCGTTTCACCGGATGGCCGGGTCGCCGGGTCGCCGGGTGGCCGGGTGGCCGGGTCGCCGGGTGGCCGGGTGGCCGGGAAGACGGACTACAGCGTGGCCAGGAAACCGAGCGCGACCTTCCAGGTCTGCTCGGCGGCCGCCTGATCGTAGTCGTGCAGATCGGGGTCGGTGAACAGGTGCCCGGCCCCGGGGTAGCGGTAGATCTCCACGTCCGCGCCGGTACGCTGCATCTGGAGGTACCAGCTGTTCAGCCAGTCGTGGGACTCGAAGGGGTCCGGGTCCGCGACGTGCAGCTGGACGGGAAGCTCGTCCACCGTGGCGTTCTCGGCGATGTCCGAGGTGCCGTGGAACAGCAGCAGCCCCCGGGCCTTCGCGTCTCCGAGCGCCAGGGTCTGCGCGGTCGCCGCGCCGAGGGAGAAGCCGGCGTAGACGAGCCCCTGGTCGGAGTAGGGCGCGACGGCCAGCACGGCGCGCTTGAGCAGTTCGTCCTTGCCGACCTCGTCCTTGTAGGCCATGCCCTCTTCCACCGTGTCGAAGGTGTGCCCCTCGAACAGATCGGGCACGCGCACCTCATGGCCGGCGTCCTTGAGGCGCGCGGCCGCGGCGTGCACGGCGGGCGTGAGCCCGTACGTCGAGTGGAAAAGCATGATGTTCATGGGCCCCATGGTGCCAGCTCGCACCTTCTGAGGGCCGCTCAACTGCTGGGAGGACGAGCGAATGGAGAGCGTGCTGCGCCCGCTGATCGTCATCGGCGGATCCGTGGTGATCACCCTGCTGATCGGCTGGCTGGTCGACCTGCTGCTGCGACGGGCGGACAGCCGCCATCACGAGACCCCGTTGTGGGGACTGCTGCGGCGCTGCCGGCCTCCCTTGCAGGTGGTGGTCATCACGGCGCTGCTGCGCGGCAGCTACCGCGCGACGAGGATCGACTGGGTGCGGGACCACCGGGCCGGGATCGGCCAGGTCCTGACCCTGGTGCTGATCGGCGCCTCGGCCTGGCTGGTGGTGCGGATAGCGGCGACGGTCGTGGAGGCCAGCTACGCCCGGTACGCCACGGCCACCCGCGATCCCGCCCGGGTCCGCCGGGTCCGGACGCAGGTGACGCTGATCCAGCGGGTCGTCATAGCGATCGTGACGGTGGTCGCGATCGCGGCGATGCTGCTGACGTTCCCCCCGATGCGAGGGGTCGGCACGTCGATGCTGGCCTCGGCCGGTCTGCTCGGCATCGTCGCGGGCGTCGCCGCCCAGTCGACGCTGGGCAATCTCTTCGCCGGGCTGCAGATCGCGTTCGGCGACATGGTGCGGATCGGCGACACCGTGGTGGTGGACGGCGAGTGGGGCACGATCGACGAGATCACCCTGACGTTCCTGGCGGTACGGACCTGGGACGAGCGGCGGATCACGATGCCGGTCTCGTACTTCACCAGCCAGCCGTTCGAGAACTGGTCGCGCGGCGGGGTGCAGATGACCGGCACGGTCTTCTTCCACCTCGACCACTCCGCCCCGGTCGCCGCGATGCGGGAGAAGCTGCGGGAGATCCTCGGTGACATCGCCGCCTGGGACGGCCGGGACTGGTCGCTGGCGGTCACGGACACCACGCCGTCCACGATCCAGGTGCGGGCCGTGGTCACGGCGAAGGACGCGGACGACATCTGGACGGTGCGCTGCGCGGTGCGCGAGCAGCTGATCGGCTGGCTGCGCGACCACCACCCGTACGCGCTGCCGCGGGTCGCCACCGCGCCCGCCGCGCTGCCGCCGGGCGAGCAGTGGGCGGAGCTGACGGGAGCGAAGCTGGGCCGGGCGGGCCGCAACGGATCGGCGCCGCCCGCCGACCGGGACGACTCCAAGGCCCCGCGCACGGGCCGCGGCTGAGGGGGCGGACGCCCCTCGCCCGGCTCACCGGCTCACCGGCTCACCGCAGGGAGCGGAAGTCCAGATACCGCAGCACCCGGTCCACGACCTCCGGGTCGGAGCCGGGTTCGCTGCGCGCGGAGAGCACCTCGTGGCGGGCGGCCGACATCATCTCGCGCTGGACCCGGCTGATCGCCTTGAAGCGTTTCGCCCGCTGGGCGTAGGCCTCGCGCCGCTCCTCGTCGATCATGTCGGGGCTGATCCGGGCGCCGATGTCGTACGCGGCGCGCTGGAGCCGCTCCACGACCTCCTCGGGGAACTCCTCGACCTCCTGGATCTCCTTGAGCCGGTACTTGGCGGCCTTGGCGGCCCGGATCGCGAGGTCCCGCTCCAGGGCCTCCTCGGCTGCGGTGTCGGCCCGGACCTTCAGCTTGCGCACCAGCCAGGGCAGGGTGAGCCCCTGGAAGACCAGGGTGGCCATGATCACGGCGAACGCGATGAAGATGATCTCCTCGCGGCCGGGGAAGGGCTGCCCGTCGTCGGTCTCCAGCGGGATCGCCAGCGCCAGGGCGACGGAGGCCACCCCGCGCATCCCGGCCCACCACATCACGACGGTCTCCCGCCAGCTGGTGGGGATCTCCTCGCTGACGTCCCGGCGGGTGTGCAGCCGCTTGGCCAGCCAGGTCGCGGGGAGCAGCCACAGCAGCCGTACGCCGACGACGACGGCGACGATCGCGAGCCCCCAGCCGACCATCTCCAGGGCGTGCCCGTCGGCGGTGCCGAACACGGTGTGCAGTTCCAGGCCGATCAGCCCGAAGGCGACACCGGTGACGAGGGTGTCGACGATGTCCCAGAAGGTACGTCCGGTGAGCCGGCCCAGCACGTCGTCGGCGTCGGCGGTGTGCTCGGCGAGGAAGAGCGCGACGGTCAGCACGGCCAGCACGCCGGAGCCCTCCAGCTCCTCCGCGAGGACGTAGGCGACGAAGGGCACCAGCAGGGTCAGGCCGACCTGGAGCGTGGCGTCGCCGAGCAGGTTCATCAGCTTGATGGTGAGCCAGCCGATCGCGAGGCCGACGGCGACCGCGACGACGGCGGAGAGGATCAGCAGCCCGAAGGCCTCGGGGAGCGAGAAGGTGCCGCTGACGGCGGCGGCGATGGCCACGTGGTAGAGCACGATGGCGGTCACGTCGTTGAAGAGCCCCTCGCCCTCCAGGATCGACACCAGTCGGCGCGGAAGCCCCACCGAGCCCGCGACGGCCGTCGCCGCGACCGGGTCGGGCGGGGCGACGAGCGCGCCGAGCGCGACGGCGGCGGCGATCGGCAGCCCCGGCACGATCGAGTTGGCGACGGCGGCGACGGCGGCCGTGGTGACGAAGACAAGGGCCACGGCCAGCAGGAAGATCGGCCGTTTGTTGGCGGCGAACTGCCGCCAGGAGGTGCGCTGGACGGTGGCGTAGAGCAGCGGCGGGAGCAGCGCGGGAAGGATGATCTCCGGCGGGATGTCGACGTTCGGGACGAACGGCGTGAACGCCATCGCGATGCCCGCGAGCGTCATGAGCACCGGCGCGGGCAGCCCCAGCCGGTCGCCGAGCGGCACCGTGACCACGGCCCCGAGCAGCAGCAGGAGCAGCAGGGCCATCTGTTCCACGAAAGGGGCCTTCCGGAGCGTGCGGGTCCGGCAGGTCACGAGCGGCCGAACAGGGCTTCCACCCTGCCACGCGGGGTGCGCGTTTCCTCAGATACCCCCCGGGACCCGGCCGGTCCCCCCCCGGTTTCCGGCGCTCAGGCGGGGCGGATCTCCCGCCGCATGGCCCGGTGCGGCATGCCCGCGTCGGGGAACTCGGGGCCGTACGCGACATAGCCGAGCCGCTCGTAGAAGCCGAGGGCGTGGGTCTGGGCGTGCAGGTCGACGGCGGCGAGGCCGAGCGTGCGCGCCTCGTCCTCGATGGCCCGCACGAGGGCCGCGCCGACGCCGAGGCCGCGGGCCTCGCGGCTCACGGCGAGCCGGCCCAGCGAGCCGACGGTGAGGTCGCCGCCGGTCTTCCCGGCCGCGTCCGCGCCGTGCAGCAGCCGTCCCGTGCCGAGGGCGGTGCCGTCGTCGGAGACGGCCAGGACGTGCACGGCGGTCGCGTCGTAGGCGTCGTACTCCAGGTCCTCGGGCACGTTCTGCTCGCCGACGAAGACATCCTTGCGGACCTGGAAGCAGGCCTGGAGGTCGCTCTCCTCAACGGCCCGGCGCGTGCTGTACGGGGTGGGCCCGGCGGTCACTGGCTCTCCGCGGAGATGGTGTCGAGGGCGTGCTGGAGGTCGGCCGGGTAGGTGGAGGAGAACTCCACCCAGCTGCCGTCGCTCGGGTGCTCGAAGCCGAGCCGCACGGCGTGCAGCCACTGCCGGGTCAGCCCGAGGCGCTTGGCCAGCGTCGGGTCCGCGCCGTACGTCAGGTCGCCGACGCAGGGGTGTCGGTGGGCGGACATGTGGACCCGGATCTGGTGGGTGCGGCCGGTCTCCAGCTTGATGTCGAGGAGGCTGGCGGCGCGGTAGGCCTCGATCAGGTCGTAGTGGGTCACCGACGGCTTGCCCTCGGCGGTGACGGCCCACTTGTAGTCGTGGTTGGGGTGGCGGCCGATGGGGGCGTCGATGGTGCCGCTCATCGGGTCCGGGTGGCCCTGGACGAGGGCGTGGTACTTCTTGTCGACGACCCGGTCGCGGAACTGGGCCTTGAGCAGGGTGTAGGCGCGCTCGGACTTGGCGACGACCATCAGGCCGGAGGTGCCGACGTCGAGGCGGTGCACGATGCCCTGGCGCTCGGCGGCGCCGGATGTCGAGATCCGGTAGCCGGCGGCGGCGAGGCCGCCGATGACGGTGGTGCCGGTCCAGCCGGGGCTGGGGTGGGCGGCGACGCCGACCGGCTTCATGATGACGACGATGTCGTCGTCGTCATGGACGATCTCCATGCCCTCGACGGGCTCGGCGACGATCTGGACGGGAGCGGGCGCCCCCGGCATCTCGACCTCCAGCCAGGCGCCGCCGTGGACCCGCTCGGACTTCCCGGCCACCGAACCGTCCACCTGGACCTTCCCGGCGGCGGCCAGCTCGGCGGCCTTGGTACGGGAGAAACCGAACATCCGGGAGATGGCGGCGTCGACGCGCTCGCCCTCCAGGCCGTCCGGTACGGGCAGGGTGCGGATCTCGGGGTGCGTACTCACCAGTCGAGTATGCCTTGCGCGACACGCTCCCCGTGCAGCCCGGTCAGTCCTTGTGGACGGTCCCGTCGGGGTCCAGGCCCTTGAAGGACAGGATCACGATGAGGATGCCGCCGCAGACGATGGCGGAGTCGGCGAGGTTGAAGACGGCGAAGTGCTTGGGGGCGATGAAGTCGACCACCGCGCCCTCGAACACGCCGGGCGCCCGGAAGAGCCGGTCGGTGAGGTTGCCGAGCGCACCGCCCAGGAGAAGCCCCAGGGCGATGGCCCACGGCAGGCTGTAGAGCTTGCGGGCCAGCCGGACGATCACCACGATCACGCCGGCGGCGATGATGGTGAAGATCACGGTGAACGCCTCGCCGAACCCGAACGCGGCGCCCGCGTTCCGGATCGCCCGGAACTGCAGCCAGTCGCCGATGACGTCGATCGGCGGCTGGTGCTCCAGCTTGGCGACCACGATCATCTTCGTGACCAGGTCGAGCAGATAGGCCACGACGGCCACGCTCAGGAGAACGAGGACCTTCCGCTTGCCCCGGCCCGCGTTGACGGCGGCGTCGGCGGCCGTGCTGCCGCCTTCGTCCGTGCCTTCGGGCTCGGGATTGTCCGGCGTACCGATGATGCGCTCCGCCTCTGCCACGTAAGTCCCTCAACCCTAGGTGCCTGCTTCGGATGAGGGTACGACACACCTGTGCGGATCAGCCGCGCCGCTCCTGCTTCTGCTTGTCCTCGACGCACAGGGTGGCCCGGGGGAAGGCCTGCATGCGCGCCTTGCCGATCGGTTTGCCGCAGATCTCGCAGAGCCCGTACGTCCCCGCCTCCAGCCGGGCGAGCGCCCGCTCGGTCTGCTCAAGCATCTCCTGGGCGTTGGCGGCGAGCGACAGCTCGTGCTCGCGGGTGATGTTCTTGGTGCCGGTGTCGGCCTCGTCGTCGCCCGCGCCGTCGCCGGAGTCCCGCATCAGTCCGGCGAGGGCCGCGCCGGACGCCTCCAGCTCGCTGCGGAGCCGCAGGATCTCGCTGGTCAGCAGGGTGCGGGCCTCGGTGACCTCCTCGGGCGTCCAGGGATCCTCCCCGGGCCGGACGGCCAGCTCGTCCGGGGCGGCGGCACGGGCGGGCGGCACGGGGGCCGTGGCCTGTGCGCCTGCTGCGGGACGACTCGCGCTCTTCTTGGCTACCACCGTGGGGGCTCCCGTCTGCTCGGCGGCCCGGGCCGCCTCCGTGGCCGCCGGTGCGGCCTTTTTCGCGGTCTTCTTGGCGGTGCTCTTCTTGGCGGCGGGCTTGTCGCCGACCGCCGCCTTCTTGGCCGCGGTCTTCTTGGCGGCGGCCTTCTTCACCGTCTTCTTCGCTGCCTTCTTCGCCACCATGGCCGCGGCCCCTTCACATATTGTGATCTTGCTCGCGAATCGTGCTGGGACGATAAATCGACTCCAGCCCCGCGGCAACGGGGCACGCCGCCCTTTCGCCTCCCCCGTGTCCGGTCGTGGCGCGCCTGCCTCCGTTGTTCCCAGCTCCCCGCCCGGTAATCCGGCCCCCCGCGCCTCGCCGGGAAGTGCTTCTTCCCCGTCCCGCCACTCGGGTCACACCCACGCGCCCCCGATAAACCGGTCGGCCGTCGCCCGTACGGGCCCGTACACTGGCCCCAGCGAGAGGCATCGACGGGACGAGTAGCGCCGTACGCAGCCAGCAGCGACCCGGGGACGGTGGGAGCCCGGGGGCGAGCGCGATGTGAAGATCACCCCTGAGCCGCCGGAAGAACGTCTGGGACACGTGGGCCACACCCACGGACGCCAGGCCACTAGACCCGGCATCGCGACCCCAATGAGGGGGCCACGGGCCGCGCCCGGGGCCAAGGAGGGTGGTACCGCGGGAGCCGAGACGCTCTCGTCCCTCCGACGGAAGTGGAAGACATCCGCCGGAGGAAGCCGCACATGACATCGCCGCAGTACCGCCAGGTACCCGCCCAGGTCGACCTGCCCGCGCTGGAGCACGCCGTGCTCGACTTCTGGCGGGAGAACAAGGTCTTCGCCAAGAGCCTCGACCAGTCCGAGGGCCGCCCCGAGTGGGTCTTCTACGAGGGCCCGCCCACCGCCAACGGCATGCCGGGCGCCCACCACATCGAGGCCCGCGTCTTCAAGGACGTCTTCCCCCGCTTCCGCACCATGCAGGGCTACCACGTCGGCCGGAAGGCCGGCTGGGACTGTCACGGCCTGCCGGTCGAGCTCGCGGTGGAGAAGGAGCTGGGCTTCAACGGCAAGAAGGACATCGAGGCGTTCGGCATCGCCGAGTTCAACGCCAAGTGCCGTGACTCGGTGACCCGGCACACCGACGCGTTCGCCGAGCTGACGACCCGCATGGGCTACTGGGTCGACCTGGACGACGCCTACCGCACGATGGACCCGGAGTACGTGGACTCCGTGTGGTGGTCGCTCAAGGAGATCTTCACCAAGGACCTGCTGGTCCAGGACCACCGGGTCGCCCCCTGGTGCCCCCGCTGCGGCACGGGCCTGTCCGACCACGAGCTGGCCCAGGGCTACGAGACGGTCGTCGACCCCTCGGTCTTCGTCCGCTTCCCCCTGACCTCCGGCCCGCTGGCCGGCGAGGCGGCACTCCTGGTCTGGACGACCACGCCGTGGACGCTGGTCTCCAACACGGCGGTCGCCGCGCACCCCGGGGTCCGCTACGTCGTCGCGACGAACGGCGAGGAGAAGCTCGTCGTCGCCGAACCGCTTCTGGAGAAGGCGCTGGGCGAGGGCTGGGAGGTGACGGGCCAGTCGTTCACCGGCGCGGAGATGGAGCGCTGGACCTACGAGCGCCCGTTCACCCTGGTCGACTTCCCGGCCGAGGCGCACTATGTGGTCAACGCCGAGTACGTCACGACCGACGACGGTACGGGTCTGGTCCACCAGTCCCCCGCGTTCGGCGCCGACGACCTCCAGGTCTGCCGTGCGTACGGCCTCCCGGTGGTCAACCCGGTCCGCCCCGACGGCACCTTCGAGGAGGACCTCCCCCTGGTCGGCGGTGTCTTCTTCAAGAAGGCCGACGAAGCCCTCACCGCGGACCTGGACGCGCGCGGCAAGCTGTTCCGTCACGTCCCGTACGAGCACAGCTACCCGCACTGCTGGCGCTGCCACACGGCGCTGCTCTACTACGCGCAGCCGTCGTGGTACATCAGGACGACGGCCATCAAGGACCGTCTCCTCGAAGAGAACGAGAAGACCAACTGGTTCCCGGACTCGGTCAAGAACGGCCGCTTCGGCGACTGGCTGAACAACAACGTCGACTGGGCGCTGTCCCGTAACCGCTACTGGGGCACGCCGCTGCCGATCTGGCGCTGCGAGGACGACCACCTGACGTGCGTGGGCTCGCGAGCCGAACTGACGGAGCTGACGGGCCGGGACCAGTCGTCCCTCGACCCCCACCGCCCGTTCATCGACGAGATCACCTTCACCTGCACGCACGAGAACTGCCAGCTGGAGGCGTACCGCGTCCCGGAGGTCATCGACGCCTGGTACGACTCGGGTTCGATGCCGTTCGCGCAGTGGGGCTACCCGTATAAGAACAAGGAGATCTTCGAGAGCCGCTACCCGGCGCAGTTCATCTCGGAGGCCATCGACCAGACCCGCGGCTGGTTCTACACGATGATGGCGGTCGGCACGCTGGTCTTCGACAAGTCGTCCTACGAGAACGTGGTCTGCCTGGGCCACATCCTCGCCGAGGACGGCCGCAAGATGTCCAAGCACCTGGGGAACATCCTCCAGCCGATCCCGCTGATGGACCAGCACGGGGCGGACGCGGTGCGGTGGTTCATGGCGGCGGGCGGCTCCCCCTGGGCGGCACGCCGGGTGGGCCACGGCACGATCCAGGAGGTGGTCCGCAAGACGCTCCTGACGTACTGGAACACGGTGGCTTTCCAGGCCCTGTACGCACGTACCTCGTCCTGGGCCCCGTCGGCGGCCGACCCGGCCCCGGCGGACCGCACGGTCCTGGACCGCTGGCTGCTGAGCGAACTCAACGCGCTGGTCGACCAGATGACCGTCGCGATGGAGAGCTACGACACCCAGCGCGCCGGCAAGCTGCTCTCGGCGTTCGTGGACGACCTCTCCAACTGGTACGTACGCCGCTCGCGCCGCCGCTTCTGGCAGGGCGACAAGGCGGCGCTGCGCACGCTGCACGAGGTCGTCGAGACGGTGACCCGGCTGATGGCCCCGCTGGTCCCGTTCATCACGGAGCGGGTGTGGCAGGACCTGGTCACGCCGGTCACGCCGGACGCCCCGGAGTCGGTGCACCTGGCGTCGTGGCCCAAGGCGGAGGTTTCGGCGATCGACCCGACCCTCTCCTCCCAGATGGCGCTGGTGCGCCGCCTGGTGGAGCTGGGCCGCGCGACGCGCGCCGAGTCGGGCGTGAAGACGCGCCAGCCGCTGTCGCGCGCGCTGGTGGCGGCGACGGGCTTCGACTCGCTCTCCCCCGAGCTGCGCGCGCAGATCACGGAGGAGCTGAACGTCACATCGCTGGCCTCGCTGTCGGAGGTGGGCGGCTCGCTGGTCGACACGACGGCGAAGGCGAACTTCCGGGCGCTGGGCAAGCGGTTCGGCAAGGGCGTGCAGGCAGTGGCCAAGGCGGTGGCGAACGCGGACGCGGCCGCGCTCTCCCTGGCCCTGCGCGAGGGCACGGCGTCGGTGGAGGTGGAGGGCGAGCGGATCACCCTCTCCCCCGACGAGGTGATCATCACGGAGACCCCGCGCGAGGGCTGGTCGGTCGCGTCCGACTCGGGCGCGACGGTGGCCCTGGATCTGGAGATCACTCCCGAGCTGCGCCGGGCGGGCCTGGCCCGTGACGCGATCCGCCTGATCCAGGAGGCCCGCAAGAACAGCGGCCTGGACGTGGCGGACCGCATCGCCGTCCGCTGGACGACGACGTCCCCGGCAACGGCGGAGGCCCTCACGGAGCACGCCCCCCTGATCTCGGACGAGGTCCTGGCCGTGGACTACGCGGAGGGCGAGGCGGACGAGACGTACGGCACGCCGTTCGAGGACGAGGGCCTGGGGCTGACGTTCCGCCTGCGCAAGCGGTAGGGGCAGCCCGCACCAAGGGGAAGGGCCCGCCGGGAGGGATTCCGGCGGGCCCTTCCGCGTCCCCGCGCCTCAATCCCCCGGCGAGGCTCAAAGATGTCCTCAATCGCCGGACGGGCTGGTTTTCCCGGCGTCTCCCACGCTTGAAGGGCCGGGCCCACCAATCCAGCCCCTCCCGCACCCGAGAAGCCGAGGCCGGGCATTTTCAGCCCCTCCGGCGTTTGAGGAGCGGGGTCCGGGGCGGAGCCCCGAAACCCAGCCCGCCCGGCGCTTGAGGGCAAAGGGCCGGGCCCCGCCCACGGCAAAGGGCCGGGCCCCGGGGAAACCCCGGGGCCCGGCCCTCAGCCTGCCGACGGCTACGCGCTCAGCGAGCGCGCACCGCTCAGTTGTCGTCCTCGTCGATCAGGAACCCACGCATCGGCGAAGGAGCCTGCTGCATCGGCTGCGGCGCCTGCGGCCGCACCGGCGCCATCGGCTGCGTCATGGCCGGCGACATCTGCTGCTGGCCACCGTAGGACGGTCCGCCGCCCATCGACTGACCGCCACCCATCTGCTGGCCGCCGTGGCCACCGTGGTTGGAGCCGCCCATGGAGTGACCCATCGCACCCGCACCGGCCGGAGCCAGCGAGGGGGACGGCGGCAGCGAAGCGGCGGCCGGCGTCCGCGGCGGGGCGAGCGAGTCGTCCGCCTGGGTCTCCAGCTGGCGCAGCTGGCTCTCCAGGTAGGACTTCAGCCGCGTGCGGTACTCGCGCTCGAAGCCCCGCAGGTCCTCGACCTTGCGCTCCAGCGTCGCGCGGGCCGACTCCAGCGAGCCCATTGCCACGCGGTGCTTCTCCTGCGCGTCCCGCTCCAGGGCGTCGGCCTTGGCACGCGCGTCGCGCTCCAGGCCCTCGGCGCGGCTGCGCGCCTCGCCGACGATCTTGTTGGCCTCGGAACGGGCCTCCGCGATCGCCTGGTCGGCGGTCTGCTGCGCGAGCGAGAGGACACGGGCGGCGCTGTCGCCACCGGGGCCCTGCCCCTGCTGCTGCATCTGCGGCGGCTGCATCTGCTGCATCTGCTGCTGGGGGTGCTGACCCATGGGGCCGCCCATCGGGCCACCCATGGGACCGCCCTGCATCGGGCCGGGGCCGTGCGGGCCCTGCGGACCGGGACCGTGGCCACCCTGGGGGCCGTGGCCACTGGGACCTGCGGGCAGCTGCGGCGCGCCACCGGGCAGCTGGGGCGGACCCATCTGCGGGGGCTGCTGCTGCTGCGGCGGTCCAGATATGGCGGCGGGAACGGGCGCACCGGGGCGGTCCTGCTGCTCCGGGGGCTTGCGCATACCCTGCTGCTGTTGCTGCTGCTGCTGGTTCTGCGCGGCGGCGCGCGTCGCAGCGGCCAGTTTGGCGCGCAGGTCCTCGTTCTCACGGAGCAGACGGGTCAGCTCCGATTCGACCTCGTCGAGAAAGGCATCGACCTCGTCCTCGTCATAGCCTTCTCGGAGGCGGACGGTCGTGAACTGCTTGTTCCGCACGTCCTCGGGGGTCAACGGCATCTCTTCTTCACCTCTACGTAGTCGTCGGCAGTCGGCAAGACCGTATCGCTCACAACCTGACCACAACGCTGATCAGGATGTAGACGATGATCATCAGAACGAAGAAGGACAGGTCGAGTGCCACGCCCCCGAGACGCAGCGGCGGGATGAACCGCCGCAGAAGCTTGAGCGGTGGATCGGTGACAGTGTAGGTGGCCTCAAGTACGACCACCATCGCCTTGCCGGGTTGCCATGAACGTGCGAACTGGAAGACATAGTCCATGACCAGCCGGAAGATCAGCACGATGAGGAAACACATCAGCGCGATATAGACCACATCCAGTGCGACGCCCATGTCTCGCGCTTCCCTCTCCCCTGGCTCTCGTCAGCTCCGGCCTCGCGGCCGGCACCGGCCTCGCGGCCGGGTCGTTCCCGGTGTCGTGTTCTCAGCTCTGGTTGAAGAATCCGCCCTCTGCGATGCGGGCCTTGTCCTCCGCCGTGACATCGACGTTAGCAGGCGACAACAGGAACACCTTCTGCGTCACGCGTTCAATGCTGCCATGGAGACCGAAGACGAGTCCCGCGGCAAAGTCGACAAGTCGCTTCGCGTCCGTATCGTCCATCTCCGTGAGATTCATGATCACCGGAGTGCCCTCACGGAAGTGTTCCCCGATGGTACGGGCCTCGTTGTAGGTCCTGGGGTGCAGCGTGGTGATGCGGTACGGCTCCCGCTCGGACACGACCTTGGGCATGATCACCGGTGCGTTCTTCTCCATGTTCGGGCGTTCAGGTGTGATGGATGCCACGGGTGCGATCCGGGCGGGTCGCACGCTTTCCGCGGGGAGCTGAACCGGCTCTCGCTGGGCGGGTGGTTGCACCACTCGTACCGGTTCATCCCTTTCGCGCTCCCGCTCACGGTCGCGCTCCCGGTCCCGCTCCACCTGGTGCGGGGGCTGGTGCCGCCGCCGGTCGCGCTCGGGCTCCGGCTCAGGTTCGAATTCGTCATCGGGGTCGAACCCCGGGCCGTCGTACCCATCGTCCTCCACGAGGCCGAGGTAGACCGCCATCTTGCGCATCGCGCCGGCCATGCTCCGAGTCCTCCGCTCTGTGGTGGATCGGCATTCGTCACCAAGTGCCAGCGATCCACGGTGGTCTGCCCGCCAGAAGTGGGAATGACCATATTTTCTGCTGTGGTCCGACTTGCTTCGCGACGTTACCCGAGCCGGGGTCGGACTCCGAGTACCGCCGTACCGACGCGTACATGTGTCGCTCCGGCCGCCACCGCGTCCTCCAGGTCCCCGCTCATACCTGCGGAGACCATGTTCGCAGCCGGATGACCGGCGCGCAGGCGGGATGAGATTTCCATCAGCCGGTCGAACGCGGCCCGTTGCCGGCCGGCGTACTCCCCGGCCAGCGGCGCCACGGTCATCAGCCCGTCGAGCCGGAGTCCGGGAGCCTCGTCGACCGCGGCCGCCAACTCCTCGACCCTGTCCGGCGCGACACCGCCGCGCTCACCGCGCTCCCCGCTCTCCGCGTCCAGGGCGACCTGGATCAGACAGCCGAGTTCACGCTCCCCGCGCACCGCGGCGGCGGAGAGGGCGGTGACCAGCTTGGCGCGGTCCACCGACTGCACCACATCGGCATAACTGGTCACGGAGCGAACCTTGTTCGTCTGCAATTGTCCGACAAAGTGCCATGTCAGCGAAAGATCCGCACAAGTGGCGGCCTTGGGGGCAGCGTCCTGGTCACGATTCTCCGCGACATGGCGCACCCCGAGCTGATGCAGGATCCGCACATCGCTCGCGGGGTAGGTCTTGGTGACCACGATCAGGGTCACTTCCTCCCGCTTACGCCCCACGGCGGCACAGGCGGAGACGATCCTTTCCTCCACCTGTGCGAGATTCGCCGCGAGTTCCGCCTTACGGTCCGTCATGCCCTATCCGTCCAACCAGACATATCCGGCGAGCCGCCCGGTGGTGCGGTCGCGGCGGTAGGAGAAGTGGTCGCCCGATTCCCGGGTGCAGTACGGCGAGGAGTGCCGGTCCGTCACACCGAGAGCGGCGAGCTGGGCGTGGACTCCGCCGGTGACGTCCACCGCCGGGGTTCCCCAGCTGGTCTCGGACCAGGTGCCGGGGACTGCCTCGGCGACCTCGGCCCGCATCGCGTCGGGCACTTCGTAGCACCGTCCGCAGACGGCCGGTCCGGTGTGGGCGATCATCCGGGAGGGGTGCGCGCCGAGCGCGACCATGGCCTCCACCGCCGCCGGAACGACTCCGGCGACCAGTCCCGGCCGCCCCGCGTGCGCCGCCCCGACGACTCCGGCGACCGGGTCGGCGAGCAGGACGGGGGTGCAGTCTGCGGTGAGGACCGCGAGCGGCAGCCCGCGCCGGGCGGTCACCACCGCGTCCACGGCCGGAATCTCCGCGTCCGCGCCCCAGGGTCCGTCCACCACCGCGACGTCCCGGCCGTGCACCTGGTTCATCCAGACGACGAGCGCCGGGTCGATACCGAGGTCGCGCGCGGCACGCTCCCGGTTCGCGCCGACGGCGGCGGGATCGTCTCCGACCGCGCCGCCGAGGTTGAGTTCGCCGTACGGAGCGGCGCTCACTCCGCCCCACCGGTCGGTGAAGGCGAAGTGAGCGCTGCCCGTGACGGTTGCCGCCAGGTGCTGATCTATCACTTCAAGAAGTCCGGTACGTCCAGTTCTTCGGCCTGGGTGTCCTGGTAGGGACGGGCCGGCGGGACGTGCGGCGGAGAGACGGGCGGCAGCGCGCTCTCGCTCGAAGCCGACGCGGGAGCGGGCTCGGCCGGGGCCGGGCTCTCCTCGCGCGGGGGTACGGAACCGAGTCCGCCGGACGGGCGGGCGGCCTCGGGGGCGGACCTGACCGGGGTGGCCGTCTCCTCGCGCTTGGTGCTGTTCGCACCGAGGACGTTCTCCCGGCGGGCCGGCGGCTGTCCGCCGTCGAAGCCCGCGGCGATCACGGTCACCCGCACCTCGTCGCCCAGGGCGTCGTCGATGACGGCGCCGAAGATGATGTTGGCCTCGGGGTGGGCCGCCTCGCTCACCAGCTGGGCGGCTTCGTTGATCTCGAAGAGACCGAGGTCGCTGCCGCCGGAGATGGAGAGCAGGACCCCGCGGGCGCCGTCGATGGAGGCTTCCAGGAGGGGCGAGGAGATCGCCATCTCCGCGGCCGCCACCGCGCGGTCGTCGCCGCGCGCCGAGCCGATGCCCATGAGCGCCGATCCGGCCTCGGACATGACCGACTTGACGTCGGCGAAGTCGAGGTTGATCAGGCCCGGGGTCGTGATGAGGTCGGTGATGCCCTGGACACCCGAGAGCAGCACCTGGTCGGCCGACTTGAAGGCGTCGAGCACGCTGACCTGACGGTCCGAGATGGACAGCAGGCGGTCGTTGGGGATGACGATGAGGGTGTCGACCTCTTCGCGGAGCTCGGCGATGCCGTCCTCCGCCTGGTTCGCGCGTCGCCGGCCCTCGAAGGTGAACGGGCGGGTGACCACGCCGATCGTCAGGGCGCCCAGCGAGCGCGCGATGTTGGCGACGACGGGTGCGCCGCCGGTGCCGGTGCCGCCGCCTTCGCCGGCGGTGACGAAGACCATGTCGGCCCCCTTGAGGACCTCCTCGATCTCCTCACGGTGGTCCTCTGCCGCCTTACGACCGACGGCCGGGTTCGCCCCGGCGCCGAGGCCCCGGGTGAGTTCGCGGCCGACGTCGAGCTTGACGTCGGCGTCGCTCATCAACAGGGCCTGTGCGTCCGTGTTGATCGCGATGAACTCGACGCCCTTGAGGCCGACCTCGATCATTCGGTTGATGGCATTGACACCACCGCCGCCGACACCGATGACCTTGATGACTGCGAGGTAGTTCTGCGGTGCTGCCACGTCGAAGGCCTCTCGCCTCGATTTACGTGTCGTCGCTCTGCGGTGGCCCCGCGGCGACGACTGATGTCGATGGGGACGGTCCGAACGCCGACCCAAACCCTAACGTTCAAGTTTAGGGTTACCAGTGTGTCTGCTTCCTGGACTCTTCCGAACAGGACACTAAGTCGACAAGTGGCGCACGTTCAACGAACACGCCGAACCTCCCGTTTTTCTTTTCACCCTATGTGATCACCCGTAGCGCTGACCAACCAGGGGGCTGGCCAGCACAAATGCCCGTCAACTGCCCGATACCGCCGGGGCGGTGGGAGCGGTTACGTCGAACTGTCCCGCTTTGGGGTCCGCCTTCATGAGCGCGGAGAGGATGAGCGCCTTCGCCGCACCGTCCTCGCCGCTGCCCCAGATCACCTCGCGGTCCCGGGTGAGCCGCAGGGAGATCGCGTCGAACGAGGTGACCCGGACGACCTCGGTGTCCTTGGCGACGGCGGCCGGAAGGTCGCCGGTGACCCGGACCGCTTCCCGCAACAGACGGTCACCGCCGAAGCGGCGGAGGCTCGCGGACGGTTCGGGCTTCAGCTCCAGCAGGGGCACACCCTTCGGGGCCCGGTCCACCGTGGCGAAGCGCACGCCCTTGGCGTCCACCTCCACGAACTTCCCGCCCTTTTCGACCAGAAGGACCGGCTTTCGCTCCGTCACCTTAAGGCCGATTCCGTTCGGCCAGGACCGAACGACATCAACTCTGTCGATACGAGACAACTTCTGGCGCAACCGGCGTTCCATCGCGTCGGTGTCCACGGAGACCAGCGGGGCGCCGACCGGCGTCGCGGCAACCGCTTCCACTTCTTCGCGGGTCAGGACCTCGACGCCGCTCGTGGTGACCTTCTCGACGCGGAGCCAGGAGGAGCCGTAGAGCGCCCAGATCGCGAACGCGGCGAGCAGGGCGGCCGCGGCGCCGATCAGGATCAGCAGGGCACGGCGGCTGATCCGGGGCCCCTCGGGGCCGATGTGCGGCGGGCGGGCGGAGGTGTCCGCCCGTCCGGGTGCGCCGCGCTGGGCGGTCGTCGGTCCGGCCACGCTCGCTCCTTCGCCGGACCCGGGACACCCGCCCCGGGTCCGCACCGCATCGCGCCGTACGCCTAGCGGCGCGCGGCAATCGCTTCGTACACCATGCCGACGAGCAGGTCGTCGGCGTCGCGCCGGCCGAACTCGGCGGCGGCGCGGGACATTTCGTACAGCCGGTGGGGGTCCGACAGCACCGGCAGGACGTTGGACTGCACCCACTCCGGGGTGAGCGCCGCGTCGTCCACCAGCAGACCACCGCCGGCGTTGACCACCGGCTGGGCGTTGAGCCGCTGTTCGCCGTTGCCGATGGGCAGCGGGACGTAGGCGGCGGGGAGCCCGACGGCGGACAGTTCGGCGACGGTCATCGCGCCCGCGCGGCAGAGCATCATGTCGGCCGCGGCGTACGCGAGATCCATCCGGTCCACGTACGGTACCGGGATGTAGGGCGGCATCCCGGGCATGTTGTCGATGCGCGGCAATTCGTTCTTCGGGCCCACCACATGGAGGATCTGGATCCCCGAGCGCTGGAGCAGCGGCGCGACCCGCTGGACCACCTCGTTGAGATGGCGCGCGCCCTGCGAGCCGCCGGAGACCAGCAGCGTGGGCAGGTTGGGGTCGAGGCCGAAGGCGGCGCGGGCCTCGGGGCGGACCCGGGCGCGGTCCAGGGTGGCGATGGTGCGGCGCAGCGGGATGCCGATGTAGCGGGCGCCGCGCAGCTTGCTGTCCGGGGTGGAGACGGCGACCCCGTGGGCGTACCGCGAGCCGATCTTGTTGGCCAGGCCCGGGCGGGCGTTGGCCTCGTGGACGACGATCGGTACGCCGACGCGCTTGGCGGCCAGGTAGCCGGGCAGGGCGACATAGCCGCCGAAGCCGACCACGCAGTCCGCCTTGGTGCGCTCCAGGACCTGCTCGGCGGCCTTGATCGTGCCGCGCAGCCGGCCCGGGACGGTGATCAGTTCGGGCGTGGGCTTACGGGGCAGCGGGACCGCGGGGATGAGCGCCAGCTCGTACCCCCGCTCGGGCACGAGCCTGGTCTCCAGTCCGCGTTCCGTGCCGAGGGCAGTGATTCCCACGGTCGGGTCCTGCCTGCGCAGGGCGTCTGCGAGGGCAAGCGCGGGCTCGATGTGTCCGGCGGTCCCCCCGCCGGCGAGTACGACATGCACCGAAATTCACCGCTCTCCGGACGAACGCTTCTTGACGCGCCGTCTCATCGTCTTCCATCTCACCCCGGGCTTCCGCATGGCCAGGGCCGCCTTCGCCGCGGGGTCCTCCCGTGCGAAGGCGATCATCAGCCCGACCGCGAACATCGTCGGCAGCAGGGCCGATCCCCCGTAGGAGAACAGCGGGAGCGGAACCCCGGCGATCGGCAACAGGCCGAGCACCGCACCGATGTTGATCACGGCCTGGGCCGTGATCCACGTGGTCACGCCTCCCGCGGCATACCGTACGAAGGGGTCCTCCGTGCGTCCGGCCACGCGGATACCCGCATAGCCTAGAGCCGCAAAG
This sequence comes from Streptomyces globisporus, assembly GCA_014649555.1. Taxonomy (GTDB): domain Bacteria; phylum Actinomycetota; class Actinomycetes; order Streptomycetales; family Streptomycetaceae; genus Streptomyces; species Streptomyces globisporus. The sequence continues at coordinate 284,076 of BMTG01000004.1, forward strand.
AGGGCGAGCACGGACAGCGTCCCCGCCAGACCCAGTTCCTCACCGGTGATCGCGAAGATGAAGTCGGTGTGGGGTTCCGGGAGTTGGCCCCATTTTTCCACACTCGCACCCAGCCCGGAACCGAACCATCCGCCGGACGCCAGAGCATAGATTCCGTGGGCGGCCTGCCAGCAGCCGCCCTCCGGATCGGGTTCGCTCACGCCCATGCAGGCGAGCCGGGACATCCGGTTGGGGCTGGTCCTGATCAGCAGGAACGCGAGGACGGCGGCGAAGCCGAGGACCCCGGCGAAGAGACGGGTCGGGGCGCCGGCCAGCCAGAGCAGACCGAACAGGATCGCCGTGAGAATGATCGCTGTTCCCATGTCGCCGCCGAGCATGATCAGTCCGAGCAGCATGAAGGCGACCGGGACGAGCGGCACGAGCATGTGCTTCCACTGCGTCAGCAACCGCTTGTCCTGCTTGCGGGCCAGCAGGTCCGCCCCCCACAGGATGAGGGCCAGCTTGCCGAACTCGCTGGGCTGGAGCTGGAACGGGCCGCCCAGGTAGAGCCAGTTCTGGTTGCCGTTGACCGACATCCCTATCCCCGGCACCTGGACCAGCACCATCAGGAAGACGGTGACCATCAGTATCGGGTAGGCCAGTGCCCGGTGGAGTTTGACGGGCATCCGGGCCGCGATCAGCATCAGCCCGCCCCCGATGACGGCGGCGAGGAACTGCTTGCCGAAGAAGTACGTCGCGGGCTTGCTGATGTCCAGCGCCTTGATCATCGAGGCGGAGTAGACCATCACCAGGCCCAGCACGGTGATCAGGAGGCTGGAGCCGAGGATCACGTAGTAGGCGGTCAGGGGCCGGTCCCAGGCCCGCCGCGCCCGCTCGTAGGCCCGGCGCGGTCCGCCGCCGCGCCCGGAGCGCGGGGTACGGGAGCCGGACCCGCCGCGTCCGGACCCGCCGCGTCCGGAGCCGCGGGGTGTCTCGGGGCGCCGGGCGCCGGTGGCGAGCCGCCCGCGCAGGGCGAGCCCGGGGGGCAGGGGTACGCCGGCGGGGGCGGGCGCCGCGGCGAGGGGGCGGGGTACCGAGGCCCGTGCGCTCTCCCGCCGTACGGCGAATCTCTCGTCGGCCGGCATTGTCGCTGTCCCCTCCACTGCTCGTGCCCGGGGCCCGTGACCCCGGGCGCGGAGGCCCGGTCGGTCAGGCGCTCTCGTCGGCGCGTGCGCGGACCGCGTCCGCGAACGCCTCGCCCCGCTTGTTGTAGTTGGTGAACATGTCCATCGAGGCACAGGCCGGGGCCAGCAGTACCGTATCGCCCGGCCGGGCGAGCTCGGCGGCCCGCGCGACCGCTTCGGACATCGCCCCAGTGTCGGTCCGTTCGAGGTCGACCACCGGGACCTCCGGGGCGTGTCGCGTCAGGGCTTCGTGGATCAGGGCGCGGTCGGCGCCCATCAGCACGACGCCGCGCAGCCGCTTCGCCGCGCCGGTGACCAGCTCGTCGAAGGTAGCGCCCTTGGCGAGGCCGCCCGCGATCCAGACGATGGAGTCGTAGGCGGCCAGCGAGGCCTCGGTGGCGTGGGTGTTGGTGGCCTTGGAGTCGTCCACGTAGGCGACTTCGCCGATGTCCGCGACGTGTTCGATGCGGTGGGCGTCGGGCCGGAAGGCGCGCAGCCCGTCGCGGACGGCGGCCGGCTCGACGCCGAAGGCGCGGGCAAGCGCGGCGGCCGCGAGGGCGTTGGCGATGTTGTGCGGGGCCGGCGGGTTGACGTCGGAGACCTCGGCCAGCTCCTGCGCCTGCTTCTGGCGGTTGGCGACGAACGCCCGGTCGACGAGGATCCCGTCGACCACGCCGAGCTGGGAGGGGCCGGGGGCACCGAGGGTGAAGCCGATGGCGCGGCAGCCCTCTTCGACGTCGGCCTCGCGGACCAGGTCCTCGGTGGCCGGGTCGGACACGTTGTAGACGCAGGCCACGGTGTTGCCCTCGTAGACGCGGCCCTTGTCGGCGGCGTACGCCTCCATCGAGCCGTGCCAGTCGAGGTGGTCGGGGGCCAGGTTGAGGACGGCGGCGGAGTGGGCGCGCAGGGAGGGCGCCCAGTGCAGCTGGTAGCTGGAGAGTTCGACGGCGAGGACGTCGTACTCCGTCTCGCCGAGCACGGCGTCCAGCAGCGATACGCCGATGTTGCCGACGGCCGCGGTGCGCAGGCCCGCCGCCTCCAGGATGGAGGCCAGCATGCGTACGGTCGTGGTCTTGCCGTTGGTGCCGGTGACCGCGAGCCAGGGGGCGGCCTTCCTGCCGTTGTCACCGCGCAGCCGCCAGGCCAGTTCGACGTCGCCCCAGACCGGGACGCCCGCCTCGGCGGCAGCCAGGAAGAGCGGCTTGTCCGGCTGCCAGCCGGGGGCGGTGACGACGAGTTCCGTGGACGGCGGCAGGGTGGCGCCGTCGCCGAGGCGCACGGTGATACCGAGCGCCTCCAGTTCGGCCGCCTGCGTGCGGGCGCGGGCGTCGTCGCCGTCGTTGACGACGGTGACGAGCGCGCCGCGCTCGTGCAGGGCGCGGGCCGCGGGGAGTCCGCTGACGCCGAGCCCGGCGACGGTGACGCGCTTGCCCTGCCAGTCCACGGTGCTCACTTCTTGGCTGCCCATCCCGCGTAGAAGAGGCCGAGTCCGACGATCACGCACATGCCCTGGATGATCCAGAAGCGGACCACGACAAGGACCTCGGACCACCCCTTGAGTTCGAAGTGGTGCTGGAGCGGCGCCATGCGGAACACGCGCTTGCCGGTCATCTTGAACGAACCGACCTGGATGACCACGGACATGGTGATCATCACGAAGAGGCCGCCGAGGATGGCGAGCAGGAACTCGGTGCGCGACAGGATCGCGAGGCCCGCGAGCGCGCCGCCGAGGGCGAGCGAGCCGGTGTCGCCCATGAAGATCTTGGCGGGCGAGGTGTTCCACCACAGGAAGCCGAAGCAGGCGCCCATCAGGGCTGCGGCGACGACGGCGAGGTCGAGCGGGTCGCGTACCTCGAAACAGGCGCCGGGGTTGGTCAGGTTGTCCGCATTGGCGCAGGACTCCTGGAACTGCCAGAGGCCGATGAACGTGTAGGCGCCGAAGACCATCACCGAGGCGCCGGTGGCCAGACCGTCGAGGCCGTCGGTGAGGTTCACGCCGTTGGACATGGCGAGGATCATGAACAGCGCCCAGACGCAGAACAGCACCGGGCCGATCGACCAGCCGAAGTCCTCGACGAACGAGAGCCGGTCGGAGGCCGGGGTGTTGCCCGCGGAGTTGGGGAACTGGAGCGAGAGCACCGCGAACGCGATGCCGACGATCAGCTGTCCGGCCATCTTCGCCTTGGCCCGCAGACCGAGCGAACGCTGCTTGACGATCTTGATGTAGTCGTCGAGGAAGCCGACGAGGCCCATGCCCGCCATGAGGAAGAGCACGAGGACACCGGAGTAGCGGATGTCCTCACCCGTGATGATCTTCGCGAGGAGGTACGCGATGATCGTCGCCAGGATGAAGGCGATGCCGCCCATCGTGGGCGTGCCCTTCTTGCTGCCGTGGGTGCGCGGGCCGTCGTCCCGGATGAACTGCCCGTAGCCCTTGCGGGCCAGCAGCTTGATCAGCAGCGGGGTACCGACCAGGGTCAGAAAGAGCCCGATGGCCCCCGCGAAGAGGATCTGCCTCATCGGCCGGCGACCTCGCCCTCGGTCGAGTTCTCCAGCAGTGCCTGGGCGACCTTCTCCAGGCCGACCGACCGGGACGCCTTCACCAGCACGACGTCTCCCGGGCGCAGTTCACTGCGCAACAGGTCGACGGCCGCCTGCGCGTCGGACACGTGCACCGACTCCTCACCCCACGAACCCTCGTTATATGCGCCCAGTTGCAGCCAGGAGGCTTCTGTCCCCCCGACAGCGACGAGCTTGCTGACGTTGAGCCGGACGGCGAGCCGTCCGACCGCGTCGTGCTCGGCGAGCGACGCGTCACCGAGCTCGGCCATCTGACCGAGCACCGCCCAGGTGCGTCCCCCGTCGGCCCCTCGGGCCTGGCCCATGGCGGCCAGCGCACGCAGTGCGGCTCTCATGGATTCGGGGTTCGCGTTGTAGGCGTCGTTGACAACCGTCACACCGTCCCCGCGCTCGGTGACCTCCATGCGCCAGCGGGAGAGGGTGCCCGCCTCCGAGAGCGCATCGGCGATCTCGGTCACGGACATGCCCAACTCATGGGCGACGGCGGCCGCGGCGAGCGCGTTCGACACGTGGTGCTCACCGTACAGGCGCATGGTCACGTCGCTGCACCCGGTGGGTGTGTGGAGCTCGAACGCGGGCCGCCCGTCGGGGGTCATCCGGACCTTCTCGCCCCGTACGTCCGCTTCGGGGGCTTCCCCGAAGAGCAGGACGCGGGCCTTGGTGCGCGAGGCCATGGCGCGGACGAGCGGGTCGTCGGCGTTGAGCACGGCGCAGCCGTCCTCGGGCAGGCCCTCGACCATCTCGCCCTTGGCCTGGGCGATGGCCTCCCGGCTGCCGAACTCGCCGAGGTGCGCGGAGCCGACGTTGAGGACCAGGCCGACCCGGGGCGGGGTCAGCTCGGTGAGGTAGCGGATGTGGCCGATGCCGCGGGCGCCCATCTCCAGGACCAGGTGCTCGGTCTCGGCGGTGGCGCTCAGGGCGGTGAGCGGCAGCCCGATCTCGTTGTTGAGGGAGCCGGGCGTCCAGACGGTCGGGCCGTGGCGCTGGAGGAGCTGCGCGATCAGGTCCTTGGTGGACGTCTTGCCGGCCGAGCCGGTGAGGGCGACGACGCTGGTGCCGAGGCGTTCGACGGCGGCCCGGGCGAGGGCTCCGAGCGCGCCGACGACATCGTCCACGACGATCGCCGGAACGCCGACGGGGCGGGCCGCCAGCACGGCCGCCGCGCCCGCCTCGACGGCGCGCTGGGCGTAGTCGTGGCCGTCGACCCGTTCGCCGGCGAACGCGGCGAACAGGCTGCCGGGCGCGACCTCGCGGGAGTCGATGACGACGGGGCCGGTCACGGTGACTGCCGGGTCCGGTATGTCGTGCGGCTGCCCGCCGACGATTTCGGCGATCTCGGCGAGGGAAAGGGTGATCACTTGGTCATCCCTGACTGTTGTTCTCGTGGTGAGGGGCACGGTCGGCGCCGGGGTGCGCCAGGGACCGCTCGATGGCTGCGTGCAGGACCTTGCGGTCGTCGAAGGCGCGGACCACTCCGTGGACGTCCTGGCCCTGCTCATGGCCCTTGCCCGCCACCAGGACGGTGTCGCCCGGCTCGGCACGGGCGACGGCTGCGGCGATGGCGGCGGCCCGGTCGGCGTCGACCAGCACGTCGCCGCGTTCGTGGACGGGGACCTCGGCGGCGCCGGAGAGCATCGCGGCGAGGATCGCGAGGGGGTCCTCGGAGCGGGGGTTGTCGGAGGTCAGGACGGCGGTGTCGGCGAGCCGGGCCGCGGCGGCGCCCATCGGGCCGCGTTTGGTCGTGTCGCGGTCGCCGCCGCAGCCGAGGACGATGTGCACCTTGCCCTCGGTGACCTTGCGCAGAGAGCGCAGGACGGACTCGACGGCATCGGTCTTGTGCGCGTAGTCCACGACGGCGAGGTAGGGCTGTCCGGCGTCCACCCGCTCCAGCCGGCCCGGGACCCCGGGGACGGCGGCGACACCGTCGGCGGCGATCTGCGGGTCGACGCCCGCGACGGCCAGCGTGACGATCGCGGCGAGGGTGTTGGCGACGTTGAACGGGCCGGGCAGCGGGGCGCGGGCGGTGATCCGCTCGCCCTTGGGGCCGACGGCGGTGAAGGTGCTGTCCTGCGGTCCGACCTCGACGTCCTCGGCGTGCCAGTCGGCGTCCGGGTGGCCCTCGGCGGAGAAGGTGGTGACGGGGACGCCGGACTCGGTGATGAGCCTGCGGCCGTACTCGTCGTCGAAGTTGACCACGCCGCGGTGGCTGCGCTCGGGGGTGAAGAGCTGGGCCTTGGCCTGGAAGTAGTCCTCCATGCCGGAGTGGAACTCCATGTGCTCCGGGCTGAGGTTGTTGAAGACGGCGACGTCGAAGACGCAGCCGTCGACCCGGCCGAGCACCAGGGCGTGGCTGGAGACCTCCATCGCGACGGCCTCGACGCCGCGTTCGCGCATGACGGCGAACAGGGCCTGGAGGTCGGTGGCTTCGGGGGTGGTGCGCTCGGACTTGATGCGCTCGTCGCCGATCCGCATCTCGACGGTGCCGATCAGCCCGGTGGGGCGTCCGGCGGCGCGCAGCCCGCCCTCGACGAGGTACGCGGTGGTGGTCTTGCCGGAGGTTCCGGTGATGCCGATCTGGAGCAGGCCGATGCCGGGCCGCCCGTAGATGTCGGCGGCCAGCTCGCCCATCACGGCCCGCGGGTCCTCGGCGACCAGGACCGGCAGGCCGGTGGCGGCCGCGCGTTCGGCGCCGGTGGGGTCGGTCAGGACGGCGACGGCGCCCAGGCCCGCGGCCTGGGCCGCGAAGTCGGCGCCGTGCATACGGGCGCCGGGCAGGGCCGCGTACACGTCGCCGGGCCGCACGGCACGCGAGTCGTGCGTGATGCCGGTGACGTCACCGCTCCCGGCGGTCTCGACGCCGAGCCGGTCGGCCAGCTCGCCGAGAGGGGTGGGCCGGAGCCGGTCCGGTCGGGGCGCTCCCGGGTAGGTCACAGGCGCGTCCTTCTGAGAGGTTTGGGACTGATCAGCGTGGGGCACGGCGGTGAGCGTACCGGGCCGGTGCGGGCTCTCGCGAAGCGAGGGACCCTGGTTCCGGCGGTTCTCGTTCCGGTTCCCGGGGTCGGGGGTGATCGTTGTCACTGAGGGTTCCCTTGGAGGAGATGCTCGCGCATCCCCGTGTTCACTCGCCGGGTTTGAAGGACACCGGCAGCCGAGGGGGCTTGCTGCCGGACGGTGGGGTCTGGAGCGTCTTGAGTGCGAACTCCATGACCTGCTTGTAGATCGGGCCGCAGATCTGGCCGCCGAAGTAGCTGCCCTTGGTGGGGTTCTGGATCGCGCAGTAGACGGTGACCTGCGGGTTGTCGGCGGGGGCGAAGCCGGCGAAGGAGGCGGTGTAGCCCTTGTAGACGCCGCGGACGGGGTCGACCCGGTTCGCGGTTCCGGTCTTGCCCGCGACCCGGTAGCCGGGGATGGCGGCCTTGGTGCCGGTCCCTTCCGTGTCGTCGACGACGGACTCCAGCATGGTCGCCAGGGTCTTGGCGGTCTTCTCGCTGACCACCCGGTTCTCCTCGGGAGCGTCGGCCGGGGTGAAGCGGTCGTCGGATCCCTTGGTGCCGCGTACGAGGGTGGGGGCGACCCGTACGCCTCCGTTGGCGACCGTGGAGTAGACCGAGGCGGCCTGGACGGCGTTGATGGAGAGGCCCTGGCCGAAGGGGATCGTGTACTGCTGCGAGGTCGACCAGTCCTTCGGATGGGCCAGCAGGCCGGGCGACTCGCCGGGGTAGCCGAGCCCGGTCTTCTTGCCGAGGCCGAACTTCCGCAGATAGTCGTAGAGGACCTTGTTCGACTCCGCCTGGGTCCTGCCGAGCTGACCGGTCGCCAGGATGGTGCCGATGTTGCTGGACTTGGCGAGGACGCCGTTGAGCGTGAGGTACCAGGTGGGGTGGTCGACGTCGTCCTTGAAGAGACGGTCGCCCCGGTGCAGCCGGTTGGGGACGGTGACATGGGTGCCGGGGGTGGCCGCCCCCTCCTCCAGCACCGCGGCGATCGACATGACCTTGCTGGTGGAGCCGGGCTCGTACACGTCCTGGAGGGCCGCGTTGCCGAGCTGGGCCGAGGTGGCCTCGGAGAGGTCGTTGGGGTCGTAGCCCGGTGAGTTGGCCATGGCCAGCAGCTCGCCGGTCTTCGTGTTCTGCACGATGACGTAGCCGCGGTCGGCCTTGGACTTCTCGACCTGGTCGCTGATGGCCTTCTGGGCGGCCCACTGGATGTCGCGGTCGATGGTCAGCTCGATGTCGGATCCGGGCACGGCCGGGATCTCGCTGCTGCCCGCCGTGGGGACCCGCCGACCGCCCGCCTGGGCGTAGCGGATCTTTCCGTCCTCGCCCGCCAGCTCCTTGTTCAGCTGGGACTCCAGGCCGCCGCCGCCCTTGCCGTCGGCGCTGACGAAGCCCAGTATCCCGGCGGCGAGATCCCCGTTGGGGTAGACGCGCTTGGTCGTCGGCTCCTGGAGGACACCGCCCAGGACGTTGGCTCCGGGGCCGCCCTTGAGCTTGTCCTCGGACGCCTTCTCGGCGAAGACGGCCTTGAGGTCCTTGATCTGCTTCCAGACCTGGGGGGTCTGCCGGTAGGCGAGGACGGTGTAGCGGCTCTTGGGCGTCGAGAGCTTCTTGACCAGCTCGTCGACGTCCTTGCCGAGGATCGGGGCGAGCAGGGCCGCGGCCTGCTGCGGGGCGTCGGGCGCCTTGCTCTCCTCGGGTGTGAAGAGCTTGGGGTCGGCCGTGATGTTGTGCGCGTCGACACTGGTGGCGAGCGCGACGCCGTTGCGGTCGGTGATCTCGCCGCGCTCGGCGGCGACGGTGTACTCCAGGTAGCGGTTCTTCTCGGCCTTGGCCGCGTACGCGCTGGCGTCGACGGCCTGGACCTGGAGCAGCCGGGCCACGAAGGCCAGCATGACCAGCGTCAGCCCGAGGCTGACGAGCCGCAGCCGGGGACGCGGACTGCCGAGGCGCAGGGAGCGGGGTGCGGTGCCGCGCCGGGTGGTGCGCCCCGGGGCGGGGCGGGGGCGGCGGGCCGGTGGGCGCGCGCCGGAGCGGCCCGATCCTCCGCTACGGGGGCGGGCCGGTCCGGGTACGCGGCGGCGCGGCGGTTCCTTGGGCGGCACTGCGTCACCTGCCGGGGCTCGTCGGGGGCGGGCTGTTCTCCGCCGAGGGGGCGGCTGCGGGGTCGGGCTCGGTCGCGGGTACGGATCCGGAGGGCGACGGGGAGCCGGAGGGGCCTACCGACGCGCCGGAGGCCGAGGGTCCGGCCGCCGGGGCGTCGGCGTCGGGTGAGGCGCTGGGGCTCGGGGTGGGGCTGGGGCTGGGCGGCGGGGCGGTCGCTTCCGTCGGCTTGCCGCGGACCGTGCCGTCGGGGTTCAGGAAGGCGGGGTTGCCGCCGGGGACCATGCCCAGCTCCCGGGCGCGCTTCTCCAGGGCGTCGGGCTGCGACCGGCTGTCGACGTCGCGCTGGAGGGCCTGCTGCTCGTCGGTGAGCTCGGTGGTGTCCCGCTTCAGCTCGCTGAGCCGGAACGATCCCTCGTTGAGGGCGGAGTTCAGCAGGAGCAGGGTGATGAGTCCGCCGCCCAGGAGCAGGACGACCAGCAGGACGAAGGGGGTGCGGGCCGCGCTGCTGGGCCCGGTGGACGGCATCAGCCGGGCGAGCCGGGCGGCCCGCCCCTTCAGCGGTGCGGCCGGTTTGCTCACCCCGCGACTCCCCCGCTGCGGCGCCCGGCCCCGGTGCTCATCGCTCCTCCTCGCGGATGCGCTGGGCGCCGCGCAGCCGGGCGGGGGCGGCGCGCCGGTTCTCGGCGACCTCTTCCTCGGTGGGCAGCTCGGCGCCGCGGGTGAGCTGCTTCAGCCGGGGCTGGTAGCGCTCGGGGACGACGGGCAGTCCGGGGGGCGCGGTGTTGGCGGCGCCGGCCGCGAAGACCTGCTTGACCAGCCGGTCCTCCAGCGAGTGGTACGAGAGCACCGCGATGCGGCCGCCGACGGCGAGGCTGTCGACGGCGGCAGGAATGGCCCGCTCCAGGACGCTCAGCTCGCCGTTGACCTCGATGCGCAGGGCCTGGAAGGTCCGCTTGGCGGGGTTACCGCCGGTGCGCTTGGCGGCCTGCGGCAGCGCGTCGCGGATCAGCTCGACGAGCCGGGCGCTGTTGCTGAACGGCTCCTTCTCGCGCTCGCGCACGACCGCGGAGACGATCCGCTTGGCCTGCTTCTCCTCGCCGTACGCGCGCAGGATCCGCACGAGCTCGCCGGGCGGGTAGGTGTTGAGCACCTCGGCGGCGCCCATCCCGGTGGACTGGTCCATGCGCATGTCGAGCGGGGCGTCCTGGGCGTAGGCGAATCCGCGGTCGGCCTCGTCCAGCTGCATGGAGGAGACGCCGAGGTCGAACAGGACGCCCTGGACCTTCGGAATCCCGAGCCGGGCGAGGACCTCGGGGAGTTCGTCGTAGACCGCGTGGACGAGGGTGGCCCGGTCGCCGTAGGGGGCGAGCCGTTCGCCGGAGAGGCGGAGCGCCTCCTTGTCGCGGTCCAGGGCGACCAGCCGGGCGGTGGGGAACGCGGCGAGCAGGGCCTCGCTGTGCCCGCCGAGGCCGAGGGTGCAGTCGACGACCACGGGCTGCGGGTGGGCCGGGTCCTGGAGAGCCGGGGCCAGCAGGTCCAGACACCTCTGGAGCATCACCGGGACGTGTCGGGTCTGGCTCAATGCGCCCTCTCAGGCTCTGTCCCGCGGCCGGCACGTACGTCCTGGTCCCCGCCCGCTCTGAAGGGGAGGCCCGCCGGCGCCGGGGAAGGGGCGTCGGCCGACCGAGAGCGGGAGAGGGCCGGGTCGCACGTACGCCGCACATCACGGGGGAAATACGGAATATGCAGGAGGTGCGGGGGGTGCGATGGGGCAGTGGAGCGGGAATGCGGGTGTTGACTTCGCGTTACTTTAGTCCACCCTGCCATTCGATCGATTCGCGATCAACGAACCGCGCAGCGCGTCGCGCCACCCGACCGGATGCGGCGAACCCACCCGAACGGGTGCGTCCACGGGGGCCTGTGGGTTAGCTCACAACAAGCCGTGTTGACGTTCTTTGTCCGCTCTCACAGCCCGCCCGGGCCAGGTGGGAAGGCTAACGTCGTAGCCATGTCGACTTCTGCTCACTCCCCCGCCGAGTCCGTGACGTCCACCGCTGCGGCGGTCCGCGAGGGGGGCCAGGTCACCGACCGTCTCGTCGCGCTGAACTCCGAGTACGCGAAGGACTTCCGCGACCCGGGCATGGACGCGCGCCCCGTCCTCCAGGTCGCCGTGGTCGCCTGCATGGACGCCCGTCTCGACCTGCACGCCGCGCTCGGCCTGGAACTCGGTGACTGCCACACCATCCGTAACGCGGGCGGTGTGGTCACCGAGGACGTGATCCGCTCGCTCACCATCAGCCAGCGGGCGCTCGGCACCCGCAGCGTGGTCCTCATCCACCACACCAACTGCGGTCTGGAGTCCCTCACCGAGGACTTCCGGCAGGACCTGGAGCGCGAGGTGGGCCAGCGTCCGGCCTGGGCCGTGGAGGCCTACACGGACGCCGACCAGGACGTGCGCCAGTCGATGCAGCGGGTGCGGACCTCGCCGTTCCTGCTGCACACCGACGACGTACGCGGATTCGTCTTCGACGTGACCACCGGCCTGCTGCGGGAGATCGACTCCGTTTCCTGAACGGATCCCCGTCGCTTCCCGGCCCTCTGCTGCACCTCACGCACGCATCGCCGTGCCCTGCGGCGCCGAAATCGTGACAGACACTGCCTTTTCACACCCACTTATCCACAGGCGAGTGACACGAAGCGGTAACGGCAACAAGAATGCGGGTGTGACCTCCCCCGGGTCTTCCGGAGGGGTGTCCGATTTTCCGGGGTGGGCCGCGCGGGTACGCGCGACGGCCCCTGCGCAAAAGGGCCGAGGAGGGCCGGGTGACGACCTATGACGATCGAGCGAGCCTCACTGATCTGACCACCACCGCAGAGCGGGTGCGCAGGTCGGTGGAGGGTGTGATCGAGGGCAAGCCCGAGGTCGTACGGCTATCGCTGACCGTGCTGCTCGCCGAGGGACATCTCCTCATCGAGGACGTCCCCGGGGTCGGCAAGACCATGCTGGCCAAGGCGCTGGCGCGGTCCATCGACTGTTCGGTGCGGCGGATCCAGTTCACGCCGGACCTGCTGCCCTCGGACATCACCGGCGTGTCGATCTTCGACCAGCAGCGGCGGGACTTCGAGTTCAAGCCGGGCGCGATCTTCGCCCAGATCGTGATCGGCGACGAGATCAACCGCGCCTCGCCGAAGACGCAGTCGGCGCTGCTGGAGTCGATGGAGGAGCGCCAGGTCACCATCGACGGGCACACCTACGAGCTGCCCGACCCGTTCATGGTGGTGGCCACGCAGAACCCGGTCGAGATGGAGGGCACCTACCCGCTGCCCGAGGCCCAGCGCGACCGCTTCATGGCCCGGGTCTCCATCGGCTACCCGAGCCCGGAGGCCGAGCTCCAGATGCTCGATGTGCACGGGGGCCTCTCCCCGCTGGACGACCTCCAGCCCGTGGCCCACGCCCACGACATCGTGAAGCTGATCGAAGCCGTCCGTACGGTGCATGTCGCCGACGCGGTGCGGCGTTACGCCGTGGAGCTCGTCGCGGCCACCCGCACCCACCCCGACCTCAGGCTCGGCGCCTCCCCGCGCGCGACGCTGCATCTGCTGCGCGCCGCGAAGGCGTCCGCCGCGCTGAGCGGGCGCGACTACGCCCTGCCGGACGACGTCCAGGCGCTGGCCACCCCCGTGCTCGCGCACCGGCTGCTGCCCACCGCCCAGGCCCAGCTGAACCGCCTTACGGCGGAGCAGGTGGTCGGGGAGATCATCCAGCGCATCCCCGTACCGACCTCGGCCGGCGGCACCGCGCCGCCCGCGCAGGAGCCGGGCCGCCCGCTGTACCACCAGCAGCAGCCCGGGGCACGGCGGCTGTGATGGCGGCCGGCGAGCCCGGCGCCGTGGAGGACGGCGGGCGGAAGGGCGGCCTCCGGACGGCCCTGGGCGGACTGACCACCCGGGGACGCTCGTTCCTGGCCGCCGGTCTTGCCGCCGCCGTCTGCGCGTACGTCCTGGGCCAGGGCGACCTGCTGCGGGTCGGGCTGCTGCTGGCCGTGCTGCCGCTGGTCTGTGTGACCGTGCTCTACCGCACCCGCTACCGGGTCACGGGCACCCGGCGCCTCTCGCCGTCCCGGGTGCCCGCGGGCGCGGAGGCCCGGGTGCACCTGCGCATGGAGAACGTCTCCCGGCTGCCCACCGGTCTGCTGATGCTCCAGGACCGCGTGCCGTACGTGCTGGGCCCGCGCCCCCGCTTCGTCCTGGACCGGGTGGAGTCGGGTGGCCGGCGCGAGGTGTCCTACCGGGTCCGCTCCGACCTGCGCGGCCGCTATCCGCTGGGCCCGTTGCAACTGCGGCTCAGCGACCCCTTCGGCATGTGCGAGCTGACGCGTTCCTTCAGCGCGTACGACACGCTCGTCGTCATCCCGCGTACGGTGCCGCTGCCCGCGCTGAGGCTGGCGGGCGAGGCTTCCGGTTACGGCGACGGGCGGCAGCGCTCGCTCGCGCTCGCCGGGGAGGACGACATCATTCCGCGCGGCTACCGGCACGGCGACGATCTGCGGCGGGTCCACTGGCGCTCCACCGCGCGCCACGGAGAGCTGATGGTGCGCCGCGAGGAACAGCCGCAGCGGGCCAGATGCACGGTCCTGCTGGACACCCGGCAGATCGGCTACCAGGGCGCCGGGCCCGACTCGGCGTTCGAATGGGCGGTCTCGGGGGCGGCCTCCGCCCTCGTGCACATGCTGGAGCGCGGCTTCGCCGTCCGGCTCCTCACCGACGACGGGAACGCGGTGCCCGGTGAGGGGACCGACGGCTACGCGGGCTCGACCCAGGAGTCCGCTGACTCGGCGGGACTGATGCTCGACACGCTCGCCGTGGTCGGCCACTCCGACGGCGGGGGCCTCAGCCGCGCCCATGACGTACTGCGCGGTGGCAACGAGGGGCTGCTCATCGCCTTCTTCGGCGATCTGGACGAGGAGCAGACCGCGGTCGCGGCCCGGATGCGGCAGCGCGCGGGCGCCGGGGTCGCGTTCGTCCTGGACAGCGCCGCCTGGGCCGACGAGGAGAGCGCTGCGGGAGCGGCCGACGACCGGCTGCGACGGCTGCGCGAGTCCGGCTGGACGGCGGTGCCGGTGGAGCCGGGTGACGAGCTGCCCGAGCTGTGGCAGCTGGCCGGCGGGATGCGCACGGACACACCGTCCGCCCCGAGCGGCGGCCCGAACGGTTTCCCGGGGGGATGGTCATGAGCGGACGGGCCAGGCTGGCGCTGAGCGCCTATGCGGCGACACTGCTGGCGGCGGGCGCGCTGGTCCCGCTGGTGGAGGGGGTCGGCTGGCTGGTGCAGGCGGCGGTGCTGCTCGGCGTCCAGAGCGGGGTGGGCGCCCTGGCGCGCCGGGTGCCACTGGCCCGGACGCTGACCGTCGCCGCCCAGGCGCTGGTCACGCTGGTGCTGCTGACGCTGGTGTTCGCGCGGGACCACGCCCTGCTGGGGGTACTGCCGGGACCGCAGGCCGTCCTGCGGCTCGGTGAGCTGCTGGTGGCGGGCGGCGAGGACGTCGGTACGTACTCCACCCCGGCCCCGCTGACCGACGGCATCAAGCTGATGGTGGTCGGCGGGGTGATCCTGATCGGCCTCGTGGTGGACGCCATGGCCGTGACCTTCCGCAGCGCTGCCCCGGCCGGGCTGCCGCTCCTCGCCCTGTATTCGGTCGCGGCCGGTCTCTCGGACGGCGGGGCGGGCTGGGTGTGGTTCCTGCTGGCCGCCTCCGGCTATCTGCTGCTCCTGCTGGCGGAGGGCCGGGACCGGCTCTCCCAGTGGGGCCGTGTCTTCGGCGGGACCTCGCGGACCAAGGGCGGTCTGGCCGACGGACTGTCCGGGGTGAGCGGCGGCTCCTCCCCCGTCCGCACCGGGCGGCGGATCGGCGTGCTGGCGCTCGGCATCGCCCTGGTGGCCCCCCTCGCCCTGCCCGCGCTGGACAGCGGCCTGCTCGGCGGCAACGGCCCGGGCAACGGCAAGGGCAGCGGCGGCGGCACCATCTCCGCGGTGAACCCGCTGGTCTCGCTCCAGAACAACCTCAACCAGCCGGAGAACCGGGAGGTGATGACGTACCGCAGCAACATCGAGAACCCGCAGAACCTCTATCTCCGGATCCTGGCCCTGGACGAGTTCAACGGCAGCGAGTGGCGCTCCTCCACCCGGCGGCTGACGGACGTGCCCGACCGCCTCCCCCAGCCCGCGGGGCTCGGCGGGGACGTCTCGGTCACGGAGGTCCGGACGAACATCTCCGCCTCGCGCTCCTACCAGCAGACGTATCTCCCGCTCCCCTACCCGGCGAGCGAGGTCCGCGTCGGCGGTCGCTGGCGGTACGAACCCGAGGGCCGCACCCTGGTCGGCGACGATGGGCAGACCACGCGCGGCGCGCAGTACGAGGTCGGCAGTCTGGTCGTCGAGCCCACGGCGGAGCAGCTCGCGGCCGCGGGTCCGCCGCCCGAGGAGCTGCGCCGCGAGTACACCCAGCTCCCGGGCTCGCTTCCGGAGGTGGTCGCCGAGACCGCCGCGCAGGTGACGGAGGGTTCGGCCAACGCCTACGAGCGGGCCGTGAAGCTCCAGGACTGGTTCGCCTCCGAGGGCGGCTTCACCTACGACACGACGGTCACCTCGGGCACGGGGTCGTCCGCCATCGCCCGGTTCCTCCGTGACAAGGAGGGCTTCTGCGTCCACTTCTCGTTCTCGATGGCCGCGATGGCCCGGACGCTGGGCATCCCGGCCCGGGTCGCGGTGGGCTTCACCCCGGGCACCATGAAGTCGAACGGGGCGATCTCGGTGGGGCTGCGCGACGCGCACGCCTGGCCGGAGCTGTATTTCGAGGGCGTCGGGTGGACCCGGTTCGAGCCCACCCCGAGCCGGGGCAGCACCCCCTCGTGGACCCGGCCCGAGGTCCCCACGGACACCGCGAGCGATGCGGCCGAGCCCTCCGCGGACACCTCCACCGCACCGTCCGCCCTCCCCTCCGCCGACGACAGCTGCCCGCCGCAGCTGCGCCAGGAAGGCGGGTGCGGGCCTTCGCAAGAGGCGGGAGCGGCGGCACCGACCGACCGGGGCACCCCGCTCGGGACGGTGCTGCTGGTGGCCCTCGCGGGGGTCCTGGTCCTGGTGCTGCCGTTGTCACCGCTGCTGTGGCGGACCCGGACGAGAAACCGCCGGCTGGGCTCCGGGGGCCGGACGCCCGCCGACGCCGCGGCGCGGACGCTGGCCGCCTGGCGGGAGATCACCGACGAGGCCTGGGACCACGGCATCGCCCCGGACGACTCGCTGACGCCCCGGAAGGCGGCGGCCCGGATCGTGCGGCTGGGCCGGCTCGACACCACCGCGGCCGAGGCGGTGCACCGGATCGCGGGCTCGGTGGAGCAGGTGCTGTACGCCCCCGAGCCGCGTCCGGCGGCCGGCCTGGCCGAGGACGCGTCGGCGGTACGGGCGGGTCTGCGGGGATCGGCGGGCCGTGGCACCCGGCTGCGGGCAACGCTCCTGCCCCGCTCGTCCGTCCGGGTGGTGTGGGCCGTCGCCGACCGCCGGACGGCGCTTGCGGAGCGCTGGGCGGGCCGGGCGGGAGCCGGTCGCTGGACGGCCCGGCTGCGCCGCCTCACCCGCCAGCACGGCTGAGGCGGGCAGCGCCCTCGCCCGGCAGAGCCTCCGGTCCGGACCCCGTGAACGGACGGGGTCCGGGCCGGAGGCTCTCTCGGCTCTGGCGGGGGGGGCTCGGTGGGCTCTCCCGCGCAGGGCGCGGGCGTGATCGCGCTGGGCGCGGGTCTACCGCCCGGAGCACCGTCCGGCAACGGCTGAGGGGCGGCCGCGGAAATGCGGCCGCCCCTCACCCATCGGTGTCCTGCGTCGTACTGTCGCCCGGCCCTGCGCGGGAAGAACAGGGCCGATGCGTACTACTGGCCCTGTTCGTCGCGGCGGCGCTGCCACCTCTGCTCGATGCGGTTCATCATCGACCGGCGTTGTCTCGGTCGGCGGCGTGCGCCGCTGTCCCCGCCACCTGCGGCGGCCGGCTGCTGTTCACCGGGCTTGGGCGCTTTGCGCCAACCGGTGACCGCGAGCACGGCACAGCCGAGCATGACGAGGAACCCCACCACGCTGATCCAGATCTGCTGGGCGACCATTCCGGCCATGAGGAGCGCGATACCCACCAGGAAGCCTGCGACCGCCTGGTAGACCCTTTTGCGGGTGTACGTACGCAGCCCGCTTCCCTCGAGCGCTGTCGCGAACTTGGGATCTTCGGCGTACAGCGCTCGCTCCATCTGCTCGAGCATGCGCTGCTCGTGCTCCGAGAGCGGCACGGGATCCTCCTCGTCGTCGGCCGCGGGGGCGACCGGTATGCGGCCCTTCCAGGATAGGCAGGGATTCGCCCCCGTGAAACCCGCCCTCTAGCGTTCAGCCAGTCCGGACCGCTATGTCGGCTCGGCTGCTGAGGCGTAGATTCCCCGACGACCGATCCGCCATGCCGGATGGTGTCACCCGATCATACGGGGCTTACGCCCTGTACGGGGGTCCTGAGTCCCACTCCGTGCGCAGCTTCGTTGCTGATCAGTGGCGCTTCTCGCCCAGAACGTGCAGCTGGGTGGCGACCGAGTGGAACGCGGGCTGCTCGGCGGCGGCCGCTTCGAGCTTGAGGAGCGCCTCCACGGCGCCGGGCTCGGTGTCCACCAGAACGCCCGGCACGAGGTCGGCGAAGACCCGGACGCCGTGCACCGCGGCGATCTCCATCCCGGCATCGGAGACCAGGTCGGAGAGCTGCTCGGCGGTGAACCTGCGGGGCACCGGGTCGCCCTCGCCCCAGCGGCCGGCCGGGTCGGTGAGCGCCTGCCGGGCCTCGGCGAAGTGTCCGGCGAGGGCGCGGGCCAGTACGGCTCCGCCGAGGCCGGCGGCGAGCAGGCTGAGCGCGCCGGAGGGCCGCAGCGCCTCGACCGCGTTGCGTACGCCCTCGGCGGGCTCGTCGACGTACTCCAGGACGCCGTGGCAGAGCACCGCGTCGAAACGGTCGCGCTCGACGACGTCGAACAGGCCGAGGATGTCGCCCTGGACTCCCCGGACCCGGTCGGCGACCCCGGCCTCGGCCGCGCGGCGCTCCAGCGCGAAGAGGGCGTTGGGGCTGGGGTCGACGACGGTGACCCGGTGGCCGAGCCTGGCCGCGGGCACGGCGAAGTTGCCCGTGCCGCCGCCGGTGTCCAGGACATCCAGGGCGTCCCTGCCGGTCGCCTTGACCTGACGGTCCAGGGCCTCCTTGAGGACCTCCCAGACCACGGCGGTACGGAGGGAGGCGCGGGGGCGCGGCTGGTCCGACACGGCAGATGTCTCCTCGGCACGGTGCCGCCGGGGACGGCGGAGCGTGAACAGTGCGGGTGGTGATGTGAGTGGTCACCACCCTATGGCCTCGCCCCGCCGTCGAGGTCACCCGCCGCCCGGCGACTCCTGCCGGGGTTGCGGGAGGACCGGCTGGAGCACGAGCAGCCGTTCCACCAGGCGCAGGAACATGGCCGCGTCGCGCAGCAGGTCGTCGGCGTCGCGTCCGCTGGCGGCTCCCGGCATGCCGGCCTCCGCGCGGGCCCTGCGCTCGGCGCCGGAGGCGAAGAGGTCGCTCCACTCGGTCAGTTCGGGAGCTGTCTCCGGGAGGACTTCCCAGGCGCTGCGGATGCGGTCGCGGTGGCGCTTGTTCGTCTCGGGGCGGCCGCGGGCGGCCAGCACGGCCGCGGCGGTGCGCAGGGCGGCGAGGTGGGCGGTGGCGTACCGCTCGTTGGGCTCGGGGAGCCCGGCGGCCTCGTCGAGGCCGGAACGGGCCTTGGCGAGCAGGTCGAGTGCGGCCGGCGGCGCCGAGGCCCGGCGCAGCACGGGATGGACATCGCTGGAGGCGCCGGTCAGTGAGGGTGCAGGGCTGACTGCGCGGCGCCGCGGAGCGGCTGCTGCGGACGAGCTGGCCATGACGAACCTCCTGTCGTCGTGTGACGGCTCCGTGGCCGTCTGTGTCCATGGTGGCGGCCACCACTGACAATCGGCCGTGTACCCACTTTGAGCAGCGACTTTGCTTTCGGGCGCACGTTCGGGCTACCTTTTGAACTGACTGGTCAGTTCAAAAGGGGAGGGTCTGTGGAGAGCCCGCACGGCGCGGCTGTCAGCGCCGAGGACTTCGGACTGGAAGGACCGCGCGGCCGGGTCTTCCGGAACGTGACGTTCAGTGCCGAGCCGGGGGAACTGGTGGCGATCGAGGGGCCGTCGGGGTCGGGCCGCACCTGCCTCCTGCTCGCCCTGAGCGGCCGTATGCGCACGACCGAGGGGCACGCCGAGGTCGGCGGACTGCGCCTGCCGAAGCAGGCCGCCGCCGTCCGCAGGATCGCCGCCCTGGGTCCGGTGCCGGGCGTCAGCGAGCTGGACCCTGCCTTCACCGTCGCCGAGCACCTGGGCGAACGCGCCCTGCTCCAGGGCCGCTACGGCTCGCCCCTGCGCGCCCTGCTGCGCCCGCGCGCCGAGCGCCGGGCCGCCGCCGAGGCCCGGGTGGACGAGGCCCTGGAGGCCGCGGGACTCGACCCCGCCACCCTGCCGAAGTCGGGGCGCACCTCCGTACGCGACCTGGAGCGTCTTGAGGCGCTGCGGCTGTCCGTCGCGCTGGCGCTGATCGGCAGGCCGCGGCTGCTGGCCGTCGACGACACCGACCTCAAGCTCTCGGACGCCGGACGCGAACAGGCCTGGGCACTGCTGCGGTCCGTGGCCGACGCCGGGACGACGGTCCTCGCCGTGTGCAGCGAGGCCCCCGGGAACGTCCAGGTCGTGCGCACCGCACCGGCGGGCGGAGAAGCCGACGTCGAAGAGCCGGCCACCGCACCGGCCGACGACGAAGCCCACGACGAAGACCCGGCCACCGAAGAACCCGCCGCCGAGGGACCCACCACCGAAGAGGAGACGGCCGATGCGTTCGCCGAAGCTCGCCGCGCTTGAGCTGAAGCGGTTCGGCCGGGGCAAACTGCCCGCCGCCGCGCTCGTCGCCCTGCTGCTCCTGCCGCTGCTCTACGGCGCCCTGTACCTGTGCTCGTTCTGGGACCCGTACGGGAAGCTCGACAAGCTGCCCGTCGCGCTGGTCAACAACGACAAGGGGGCCTCCAGCGACGGCAAGCGGATCGCCGCCGGGGACGAGATCAGCGAGAAGCTGCTCGACTCCAAGGTCTTCGCCTGGCACGAGGTCGGCTCCGCCGAGGCCGAGAAGGGCGTCGAGGAGGGCACGTACTACCTCTCGCTGACGATGCCGTCGGACTTCAGCAAGAAGATCGCGTCCAGCGGCGGGGACTCCCCCGAGACCGGCGCGCTCCAGGTGCGGACGAACGACGCCAACAACTACATCGTCGGGCAGATCTCGAAGACGGTCTTCGGCGAGGTGCGCAACGCCGCCTCCACGAACGCCTCCCGGGGTTTCCTGGACCGCATCTTCATCAACTTCTCCGATCTGCACGACAAGACCGCCGAGGCGGCCAAGGGCGCCGACGACCTCAAGGGCGGCATATCGAAGGCCAAGCAGGGTTCCAAGGACCTCGCGGACGGCCTCAAGGACTCCAAGGCGGGCAGCAAGAAGCTCTCCGACGGGATCGTGAAGCTGAACCAGGGCTCCCGCGACCTCGCGACGGGCTCCGGGCAGGTCGCCGGAGGCACCCAGGTCCTGGCCGACAAGGTCAACGGGATCGCCGGTGACGTACGCCCGTTCTTCAAGGACAACGGAAAGTCCATCCGGGACACCGCCCGGCTCGTCGCCGACACCTCGGGGGCCGTACGGCACAACCTCGACGTGCTGGTGAAGTCCGCGCCCACCGCGGCGTCCGGCGCCCGGAAGGCCGCCGACGAACTGGCCGAGATCCACCGGACCCAGTGCGAGGAGACCGAGGAGCCCGACACCACGGCCTGCCCGCCGCTGGAGCGCGCCAAGGTCACGGCCGAGGACGCCGCGAAGATCGCCGCCGATGTGAACACCCTGGTCGCCAACCAGAACGGCGATCTCAAGAAGCTGAGCAACCAACTGGTCACCTTCCAGAAGCAGGCCGAGGCGCTCGCCAAGCGCGCCCCGACGCTGGACGACGACCTGGAGACGGCCGTGGCCAAGGTCAACGAGCTCAATTCCGGGGCCAAGAAGGTCGCCAAGGGCGCGCAGGCACTGCACACGGGCCTCGGCACCGCGCAGACCGGCTCCAGCAACCTGGACACCGGCGTCGGCAAGCTGAAGACCGGTGCGGAGAACCTGGACGGAGGGCTGTTCCGGCTCGGCGACGGCTCGGCCGAGCTGGCACAGGGCCTCAACGACGGCGTGGAGAAGATCCCGGACTACGACAAGAAGGACCGCGACGCGCGGACCGACGTCATGGCCGACCCCGTCCAGCTGGCCTCCAAGTCGCTGCACGAGGCCCCCAACTACGGCACCGGCTTCGCCCCGTACTTCATCCCGCTGTCCCTGTGGGTCGGCGCGATGGTGGCGTACATGCTGATCCAGCCGATGAACCGGCGGGCGCTCGCCGCCGGGGCCTCCTCGTGGCGGATCGCGTTCTCAGGCTGGCTCCCGGTCGCCGCCATCGGCACGGCCCAGGTCGGGGCCCTGATGGCCGTCCTGCACTGGGGCCTCGGCCTCCAGATGGCCCACGCCGCCGGAACGATCGGCTTCCTGGCCCTGGTGACCTGCTGCTTCGCCGCGATCGTGCAGTGGCTGAACGCCTGCTTCGGGGCGGCCGGACGGATCCTGGTGCTGGTGGTGCTGATGCTCCAGCTGACCTCGGCCGGGGGCACGTACCCCGTCCAGACGAGCCCCGGGTTCTTCGGCGCGATCCACCCGTACCTCCCCATGACGTACGTCGTCGAGGGGCTGCGCAGGCTGATCACGGGCGGTCCGCTCACCCCGGTCTGGCTGGGCTGCGCGGTGCTGGCGGCCTTCACGGTCGGCGCGCTCGCCCTGACCGCGTTCACCGCCCGCCGCAAGCAGGTGTGGAGCCTGAGCCGGCTGCACCCGGAGCTGAGCCTGTGAGCGCGCCCGCGGTCGCGTCCCCGGGTGCGCCCGGGCCTGGAAGAATCGGCCCCATGGAAAGCAGTGGCACCACGCGCCGCCAGGCCACCCGGCAGAAGCTCTACGAGGCGGCGGTGACGCTCATCGCCGAGAAGGGCTTCTCGGCGACCACGGTCGACGAGATCGCCGAGCGGGCCGGGGTCGCCAAGGGCACGGTCTATTACAACTTCAAGAGCAAGACCGAGCTGTTCGAGGAGCTGCTCCGGCACGGCGTGGGGCTGCTCACCGCCTCGCTGCGGGCCGCCGCCGAGGAGTCCGAGGAGCGGGGAGGCACCCGGGTCGAGGCGCTGGACGCGATGATCCGGGCCGGGCTCGCCTTCATCGACCGCTACCCGGCCTTCACCCAGCTGTACGTGGCCGAGCTCTGGCGCACCAACCGCGCCTGGCAGTCCACGCTGCTGGTGGTGCGTCAGGAGGCCGTGGCGGTCGTCGAGGGTGTCCTGCGCGACGCGGTGCGCAGCGGTGAGCTGAGCGAGGAGATCGACATCCCGCTGACGGCGGCCGCGCTCGTCGGGATGGTGCTGGTGGCGGCGCTGGACTGGCAGGCGTTCCAGCCGGAGCGCTCGATCGACGAGGTCCACTCGGCGCTGTCCCTGCTGCTGCACGGGCGGGTCAGCGGGCACTGAGGCCGCACGCCCGGGAAGGCGCCGGGAAAGCCGAAGACGCCGGCCGATGAGGTTCGCATCCCCCGCGAACATCATCGGACCGGCGTCTTCCGTGCGTCCGGAAACCCGTTCCCCGTGACCCCGTATGTCCCCCGTGGCCCCCGGGCTCCGTCGCGCACCCCCGTTGCGTCGGGGGAACCGCACCGTTCCGCCGCCCCGTGCCGGCGGTCCTGGCGCAGCGCCCCTTCCGTGGTCATCACTCTGCCGTCCCCGCAGGTCGGGGCCTATCCGCGCAGGTACTCATCTGTGCGCCTAGGTACGGATACTCAGAGCTGCGCCCGCGACCTCACCCGGCTCCGGCGGGGGGTCGTTACGATCGCCTGCGTGTCTGTCATCCCTCTCGTGTTCACCAGCGGCTGGGCGAGCGGGATCAACGCGTACGCGGTGGTCCTGCTGCTCGGCCTGTTCGGCGCGACCGGCGTCTCCGACGAGGTGCCCGCCGCCCTCCAGCGCACCGACGTCCTGATCGTGGCCGGTGTGCTGTTCCTCTGCGAGGCGATCGCGGACAAGATCCCCTACGTGGACTCGGTCTGGGACACCGCGCACACCGTGATCCGGCCGGTGGCCGGGGCAGTGGTGGCCGCGCTGCTGGCCGGGGAGAACGGCTCGCTGCCGGAGCTGGCGGCCGGGGCGATCGGCGGGTCCACGGCGCTGCTGAGCCATCTGGTGAAGGCCGGCACGCGGATGGCCGTCAACACCTCCCCGGAGCCCTTCAGCAACGTCGGGATGAGCATCGCCGAGGACCTCGGGGTCGCGGGGGTCATCACCTTCGCCCTGTTCAATCCCGTGGCGGCCGCCGTGATCGCGGCCGTCCTGCTGGTGCTCGGGATCGTCACCGTGCTCTTCCTCGCCTCGCGGATCCGCCGCTTCCTGCGCCGCCGGGCCGAGCGCCGCGAGGAGAAACGCCTGGCCGGAACGGGTGGGCACTGGCCTCCTGGCTGAGTTGTCGGTGCCGGTCGATAAAGTCACCGGCATGGCACGAATTGCGGTGATCGGCGCCGGGACGGGCGCGATGGCGGCGGCCGCCCGGCTGGCCGTGGCGGGCGAGAAGGTGACGGTCTACGAGCGGTCCGCGAGCTACGGCGGCTCGGTCGGCCGCCATGAGCACGAGGGCTTCGTCTTCGACACCGGGCCCGGGCTGCTGCACCTGCCCGCCGTTCAGCGGGACCTCTTCGTGAAGACCGGCAAGGAGTCGCTGGAGCAGTCCGTGACGCTGACCCAGGTCGATCCGGCGAGCCGCCATCTCTTCGCGGACGGCACCGCGGTGTCCCTGCCGAACGCCTCCCGGGCCGGGGTGGCTGCCGCCCTGGACGGGGCGCTGGGCGCGGGTTCCGGGGCGCGCTGGAGCGACTTCATGGACCGGGCCCGGGACGCCTGGGACCGCTCACGGCGGCCGCTCCTGGAGGAGCCGCTGCGCGCGGATCACCAGGTGCTGGGGCGCGATCCGTATCCGGCGGTGCGGCAGCGGCGGCTGCTGCGCCCGGCCCGGCAGGCGGCCACGGTCGCGGAGATCGGCGCGTGGGAGCTGGCGGACGCGAGGCTCGCGGCCCTGCTCGACGGGTATGCGCTCGCCCACGGCCTCGACCCGCGCACCGCCCCCGCGAGCGCCGCGCTGGTGCCGTACATGGAGCAGACCTTCGGCAGCTGGTACGTGATGGGCGGGATGCGGGAGCTGGCACGGGCGGTGTACGAGCGGTGCGTGGCCCGCCGGGTGGAGTTCGTCTTCGGGGCCGAGGTGGTCCGGGTCGTCGAGAAGGACGGCCGGGCGGCGGGCGTGGAGTTGGCGGGCGGCGAGGTGGCCGAGGCCGACCGGGTGGTGCTCGGGGTCCGGCCGCGTCCGGGTCTGGTGCCGGGTCAGCAGGTGTGGGGCGCGGGCGATGTCCCGGTCCGGGCGGGCTCGGGCGCGGGCGCGGCGGGCCGGTTCACGGTGCTGCTGTCGCTGCGCGGGGCCCGGGAAGCGGACGCGGTGCACCGGACCGTGGTGCACAGTGCGGAGGGGGCGGCGGAGCAGGAGGCGGTGTTCGCGGGCCGGGTCGCCGGCCACCCCACGGTGACGGTGCTGCGCCCCGACGATCCGGCGACCCGGCCGGACGCGGAGCACGAGGCGGTGACGCTCACGGCGACGGTGGCTCCGCAAGGTCCCGTCGACTGGCGGGACGCGGAGGTGCGACAGCGGTTCGCGGACGTCCTCGTGGAACGGGCGGGCGCGGCCGTTCCACGGCTGCGGGAGCGGATCCTGCACACGGAGATCCGTACGCCGGCGGAGACCGAGGCGGAGACGGGGGCCGAGGGCGGTGCGGTGCCGCCGCCCGCGCTGGCCGGGGTGGACGGCGCGTATCTGCACCCGGGCAATCGCACCCGGCTGCCGGGGCTGTATCTCGTGGGCGGCTGGGCGCATCCGGGCGGCGGTCTCGCGCACGCCGGGATGTCGGGAACGCTGGTGGCCGGACTCGTGGTGGAGGGCGACGACTTCCGCGGCTCCCGCTGAGGGGCCCGGCGCCGGGGCGCGGGCGCGGCCCCGGCAGCGGCACGCTCAGTAGCGGTACTGCTCGTTCTGGCCGGTGTCGTAGCCGTTGCCGTACGGGGCGGGGCCGGTGGGCTGCTCCGGTGGCATCGGGGGGTACTGCTCGGCGTCGCGCTGCTGCGGGACCCAGACGCCGCCGGGCGGGGTGTCCGTGGCGTACGCCCCCGTGCCGTAGGTGTCGGCGCCGTAGCTCTGGGCGTAGGGGTCGGCGTAGCTCTGCTGCCCGCCCTGGCTGTCGTAGCCGTCGCCGTCGCCGTTGCCCTTGCCGTAGGCGTCGTAGCCGTAGGAGGGGGCCTGGTTGGTGGTGCCGATGTACGGGTCGGAGTAGGCGGCGTAGCTCTGCTCGCCGGTGCCGTAGTCGTACGTTCCGGCGTAGGGGTCCTCGGCCTGCTGCTGGCCGTAGCCGGTGTACGGGTCGTACGCGGCGTACTGCGGCTGGGCCGAGGGGTCGGCGTCGTGGCCCTGGTCCTGGTGGGTGTGGCCGTTCGTGTCGTAGCCGGTGTCCCCGTACACGCCGTACTGGCCGGTGTCGTCGGGGAGCGGCTCCGTTGCGTAGACGGACGGTGCGGGCGGGACGGCCGGGGGCCGGTCGTACCCGGCGGGGGCGTCCGGCTCCGCGACCTCCAGGTCCGAGACCTGCAGCGTGGGTTCCTTCACCGCCGCGCCCTCGCCGCCGCTCCTGCGCCGGCGGCTCTCCCCCGGGCTGCCGCCTATGGCCCAGCCGGTGGAGAAGCCTCGCCGGAAGGACAGCGTCACGAAGGTCTGGCCGGTGGCGAAGGCCAGCGTCCCGACGACGATGACCGGGACGGAGGCCAGCAGCACCCCGACCACCACACCGAGGAAGCCGCCGAAGGCGAGCAGCCGCCAGCGCAGTCGTGCCTTGTACTGCAGCAGCACCTCGCCGAGCAGCCACAGTGCCACCAGACCGAATGCGATGTAGAGGACCGTCCAGCCCACGCCCGCCCCCTCCTTCGGCCGTCACCGCTTCGGGGGCGGGTACGACCGGTCACGACTGCTTGTGCAGTCCGAGTTTCTCGTAGATTTCGAGCGTAGCCGTCGAGTTGTTGAGCGTGATGAAGTGCAGCCCGGGCACACCCTCGGACAGCAGCTTCGCGCAGAACTCCGTTGCGAACTCGATGCCAATGGAGCGTACAGCGGCTGGATCGTCCTTGGCTGCGAGGATGCGCTCTTTCAACGACGCGGGCACGGTCGCGTTGCTGAGCTGGGAGAACTTTTCCAGTTGCTTCACGCTGGTGAGGGGCATCACCTCGGGGATCACCGGCGTTTCGCAACCCGCAGCGACCACGCGGTCACGCATCCGGAGATAGTCCTCCGGGCGGAAGAACATCTGGGTGATCGCGTAATCCGCGCCCGCCCGGCACTTGTCGACGAAATGACCGATGTCCGTCTCCCAGTCGGTGGACCGGGGGTGCATTTCGGGAAATGCCGCGACGCCGACGCAGAAGTCGCCCGATTCCTTGATGAGGCGGACGAGGTCGGCGGCGTACTTCACCCCCTGCGGGTGCTCCACCCACTCGCCCATCGGGTCGCCCGGCGGGTCGCCGCGGACGGCGAGGATGTTCCTGATGCCCGCGTCGGCGTACTGCCCGACCATGTTGCGCAGCTCGGCGATCGAGTGGTTGACCGCGGTGAGGTGGGCGACCGGGGTGAGCGTGGAGTCCGCCGCGATCTCCTGGGTGGCCTTGACCGTCCCGGCACGGGTGGAGCCCCCGGCGCCGTACGTCACGGAGACGAAGCTCGGCCGGACCGCCTCGACCCGGCGCAGCGCGTTCCAGAGGTTGCGCTCACCTTTTTCCGTCTTGGGAGCCCAGAACTCGAAGGAGTACGACGTTTTGCCGGTCGCCAGGAGGTCGCGCACGGTGCGCGCGTGATCCGTCCTGGTCGAAGGTGTTCCGAGGGCCATAAGGGGAGGTTAACCAGGGGGTGGACACTCACCCAACCAGAGCGGGAAACTTTGCATGGAATTGTCGGACTGTTGTCCACCCCTCGGACATTCCTCGCACTCCGGCCCGGGACGTCCGCCGCCCGTCGTCCGGAGTTCAGAGCGTGTGCGCCCGGACGCGGCGGGCCAGCTCGGCGGTGGCGGCGGCCGGGTCGTCAGCCTCGGTGATGGCCCGGACGACGACGACCCGGCGGGCCCCGGCGTCCAGCACCTGGTCCAGATTGCCCGCGTCGATCCCGCCGATCGCGAACCAGGGGCGCTGCCCGCCGAGCGAGGCGGCGTAGCGCACGAGGTCGAGGCCGGGGGCGTGGCGGCCGGGCTTGGTGGGGGTGGGCCAGCAGGGGCCGGTGC
The DNA here is from genome assembly GCA_014649555.1 of Streptomyces globisporus. Taxonomy (GTDB): domain Bacteria; phylum Actinomycetota; class Actinomycetes; order Streptomycetales; family Streptomycetaceae; genus Streptomyces; species Streptomyces globisporus. The sequence continues at coordinate 311,500 of BMTG01000004.1, forward strand.
AGAAGTAGTCCACGCCGTCCTGGGCGACGGCGGCGTCGACCTCGGCCTCGGCGTGCGTGGAGCGGCCGATCAGCCGGTCGGCGCCGATGATGGCGCGGGCGGCCGGGACGGGCAGGTCGCCCTGGCCGAGGTGCAGGACGTCGGCGCCGATGGCGTGGGCGACGTCGGCGCGGTCGTTGACGGCGAGGAGCTTGCCGTGCCGGCGGCAGGTGTCGGCGAAGACCGCGAGGTGTTCCAGCTCCTCGGCGGCCTCCATGCCCTTGTCCCGGAGCTGGACGATGTCGACGCCGGAGGTGAGCACGGCGTCGAGGAAGGCGGGGAGGTCACCCTGCCGCTTGCGGGCGTCCGTGCACAGGTAGAGCCGGGCGTCGGACAGCTGCTCGCGAGGCGTGGACATGGTGGGAACCCCCCGTGGTCGTCACGGCGGAGTGGACTCCCCCGTGGTCGTGCGGGTGCACGGGCCGTGTCGGACGGCCCGTGCACCGCTTCCTGTCGTTTCGGTCAGACGGCGAGCGCCTGGGCGCGGCGCTTCACCTCCGTCCCGCGATTCTCGCTCAGCGCCTGCGCGGGGGTGCCGGGCAGGGTCGGGTCGGGAGTGAAGAGCCACTCCAGCATCTCTTCCTCGGAGAAGCCGTCGTCCTTCAGGAGGGTCAGGGTTCCGGAGAGGCCCTTGACCACCTTGTCGCCGTCGATGAAGGCGGCGGGCACCTGGAGCGTCCGGTTCTCACCACGGCGTACGGCGATGAGCTGGCCCTCCTTGACCAGCTGGCGCACGCGCGTCACCTCGATGTCGAGCATCTCGGCGATGTCGGGAAGGTGGAGCCAGGCAGGGACGAGAGCATCGGTCTTTGCGTCAATCTCGGTCACAGGGACAAGCGTGCCACCTGGGACTGACAGCCGGTAGCCGGGCCGACCGTACGGGGGGTTTCGGCGGCGGTCCCAGGGCGGTCAGAGCGCGGTGGACTTCAGCGGCACGGCGGGATCGGCGGCCTTCTCCGGGTCGAGGGCGGCCCCGGACTCGATGAGCCTGCGGCCCTGGGCGAGATCGCGCGGGCGGCCCACGGCGAGCACGGCGACCAGCGCGCCGTCACGCAGCCAGCACACCGACCAGGTGGCGTCCGCCCCGTCGCCGCGCCACAGCAGGGTGTCGGCGTCGGCGTGGTGGCCGGCGTACTGCACGAAGCGGCCGAACTGCTCGGACCAGAAGTACGGGACGGGGTCGTAGACCGGGAGCGGTGCGCCGCTCTCCGCCGCCATGATCGCGGCGGCCGCGGTGCGCGGGCCTTGAAGGGCGTTGTCCCAGTGGTGGACCAGCAGCCGGGTCCCGTAGCGGGCGGAGGGGAAGGAGGCGCAGTCGCCGACCGCGTACACATCGGGCAGCGAGGTGCGCAGGGCGCTGTCGGCGGTGACCGAACCGTCCGGTCCGAGCGCGATCCCGGAGCCCTCCAGCCAGCCGGTGGCGGGGCGCGCACCGACGCCGACGACCACGGCTCCGGCGGGCAGGGTACGGCCGTCCGCGAGGATCACGGCCCCCTCCTCGACGCGCTCGACCCGGGCCCCGGTGAGGAGTTCGGCGCCGCTCCCGGCGTACCAGGCGGCCATCGGGGCGGCCACCTCGGCGGGCAGGGTGCCCGCGAGCGGGCGGGCCGCGGCCTCGACCACGGTGACCGCGCAGCCCGCGGCGCGGGCCGCGGTGGCGAACTCCGCGCCGATCCAGCCCGCCCCGACGACGACCACGTCGTGCTGCCGGTCCAGGACGGGCCGCAGCCGGGCGGCGTCGTCGAGGGTGCGCAGCAGATGGACGCCGGGCACGCCTTCGGTGCCGGGCAGGGTCAGGGGCTCGGCGCCGGTCGCGAGGATCAGGGCGTCGTAGCGGACGGGTCCGTCGGCAGTGTCCAGCACATGGTCGGCGGCGCGCAGGGCTGTGACGTCCAGGCCCAGGCGCAGGGTGATGTCCAGCGCATCGAAGTCGACGTCGAAGGCGGAGTCCTCGGCCTTGCCCAGCAGCACGGCCTTGGACAGCGGCGGGCGGTCGTAGGGCTGGTGGGGCTCGGCGCCGATCAGGGTGACCTGGCCGGTGAAGCCCGCCTCGCGCAGGGCGACGGCGCTCTGCACTCCCGCCATGCCCGCACCGACGACCACGACGTTCCGGGCCGGACTCTTCTCCGTCTGCTGCTCGCTCACCCGTCCACCTTAATCATCTGACGAAACGTCAGGAAGATGGCTGCCGGGACGCCGGCCCTCAGGAGGCCACTTCCTCCACCACGCTCGTCCCACTGCCCTCCTGGGACTCCCACCGCCACCGCTCCTCCAGCCGCACCCGGCCGTCCGGGAGGTCGACGACGGTGGAGAGGCAGTGCCCGGAGGAGGTCGTTCCGTCCTGCTTGAGCTGGACGTAGCGGAAGTCCAGCGCGTCCCCGTCCCGAGTGCCGACGAGATGGCCGTGGACCACGTCGCCGCCCGTGTACTCGGCCCAGATCCGGCCGTCCTGCTCGTGGTACGTGAAGCGGGTGCGGGTGCCGACCTGGCCCGGGGCCTGGTCGGCGACGGGCGCGAGGACGAGTCCGTCGAGCGAACGGGCCACGGTGGGCGCTCCCTTACTGGCCACGAGTGAGTGGGTCTAGGCTGGCCACGGTAAAACACACGCGGGAGCCCGGACGCACCGGGCTGAGAGGGAGGCTGGACGGCCTCCGACCGTACGAACCTGCTCCGGGTCATGCCGGCGAAGGGAGGGGTTGGACACCCATGTGCGCCTCGGGGAACACCTCAGGAGCCTCAAGGAGAACCGCCGGATCCGACGTCCTCGTCATCGGGGGCGGCATCATCGGTCTGGTCACCGCGTGGCGGGCCGCACAGCGCGGGCTGACGGTCACCGTGGCCGATCCCGTACCGGGCGGCGGAGCCGCCCAGGTCGCGGCGGGCATGCTGGCCGCCGTCACCGAACTGCACTACGGCGAGCAGATGCTGCTCGGGCTCAACCTGGCCTCCGCCGCCCGCTATCCGGCGTTCGTCGAGGAGCTGGAGGAGGCGAGCGGCCGGGACACCGGCTTCCGGAGCTGCGGCACGCTCGCCGTCGCGCTGGACTCCGACGACCGGGCGCATCTGCGCGAACTGCACGCCCTCCAGGAGCGTTCGGGTCTGGAGTCGGTCTGGTTGAGCGGCCGGGAGTGCCGCCGCCTCGAACCGATGCTGGCCCCGGGCGTCCGGGGCGGCCTCCGGGTCGACGGCGACCACCAGGTGGATCCGCGCCGCCTCGCCTCGGCGCTGCTGACCGCGTGCGAGCGGGCCGGGGTCTCCTTCCGCCGGACGACCGCCGAGCGGCTGACCGTGGAGAGGGGCCGGGCCACCGGGGCGCTGCTCGGCGACGGTACAGAATTCGCGGCCGGTCAGGTCGTGCTCGCCGCGGGCAGCCTCAGCGGCCGGCTCGCGGGGCTCCCGCCGGAGCTCGTGCCACCGGTCCGCCCGGTCAAGGGCCAAGTCCTCCGGCTCACCGTTCCCCCGGCGTACGCCCCCTTCCTCAGCCGCACCGTCCGCGCCGTGGTCCGGGGCGGCCACCTCTACCTCGTACCGCGCGAGAACGGCGAGCTGGTCGTCGGCGCCACCAGCGAGGAGATGGGCTGGGACAGCACGGTCACCGCCGGCGGGGTGTACGAGCTGCTGCGCGACGCCCATGAGCTGGTGCCGGGCATCACCGAGCTGCCGCTGACCGAGACCCGGGCCGGTCTGCGTCCCGCGTCGCCCGACAACGCCCCGCTGCTCGGCCCGACCGCCCTGCCCGGTCTCCTGCTCGCCACCGGTCACCACCGCAACGGCGTCCTGCTGACGCCCGTCACCGGGGACGCGATGGCCGACGCGCTGACCACCGGCGAGCTGCCCGAGGAGGCCCGCCCGTTCACCCCCGGCCGCTTCGAACCCGCCGCCGCCCCCGTACTCCAGGAGCAGCCCGTATGACCCAGCAGCCCGCCGCGCCGGAAGGCACCTCCGTACCGCGAGCGGCCACACCGGAATCCACCGCGACCGCCACCGTTTCCGTCTCGGTGAACGGGGAAGCCCGTGCCGTTCCCGCCGGGACGGATCTGGGCGCCCTGGTGGGCGCCCTGACCCCGGCCCGCTCCGGGGTCGCCGCGGCCGTCAACGAGAGCGTCGTCCCGCGCGGCCAGTGGGCCGCCACCACGCTCGGCGAGGGCGACCGCGTCGAGGTCCTGACGGCCGTACAGGGAGGCTGACCATGTCGGACGACGTCTTCACACTGGGACCGGCCACGTTCGGGTCCCGGCTGATCATGGGCACCGGCGGGGCCCCGAGCCTGGAGGTGCTGGAGCGCTCGCTGATCGCGTCCGGCACCGAGCTGACCACGGTCGCGATGCGGCGGCTCGACCCGACCGTGCAGGGGTCGGTGCTCTCCGTGCTGGAGCGGCTCTCCATCCAGGTCCTGCCGAACACCGCGGGCTGCTTCACCGCGGGTGAGGCGGTGCTGACCGCCCGGCTGGCCCGGGAGGCGCTCGGCACGGACTGGGTGAAGCTGGAGGTGGTGGCCGACGAGCGGACCCTGCTGCCCGACCCGATCGAGCTGCTGGACGCGGCGGAGATCCTGGTCGACGACGGGTTCACGGTGCTGCCGTACACCAACGACGACCCGGTGCTCGCCCGGAAGCTGGAGGACGTGGGGTGCGCGGCGGTCATGCCGCTGGGCTCCCCCATCGGCTCCGGGCTCGGCATCCGCAACCCGCACAACTTCGAGCTGATCGTGGAGCGGGCCGGGGTGCCGGTGATTCTCGACGCGGGGGCCGGGACCGCATCGGACGCGGCGCAGGCGATGGAGCTGGGGTGCGCGGCGGTGATGCTCGCCTCGGCGGTGACCCGGGCCCAGGAGCCGGAGCTGATGGCGGGTGCGATGCGTCACACTGTGGAGGGCGGTCGGCTCGCGTACCGGGCGGGGCGGATTCCGCGTCGGCACTTCGCCGAGGCGTCGTCGCCGGTGGGTGGGCGGGCGGTGCTGGATCCGGAGCGGCCGGCGTTCTGAGGGCCGGTGCGCGGTCGGGGCGCTGCCCCGAACTCCGCTCCTCAATCGCCGGAGGGGCTTGAACTGCACCGCAGCCGCAGAACGTGTCCCTGTCACGGATCGGCTGCAGAACGGCCCCGGGAGTGCCCCGGCCCGTCCGGGGTGTCCGTGGCGGCTCGTAGACTCTCGGGGTGGACACGACCCTCCAGGACCCTCTCGTCGGGCAGCTGCTCGACGGCCGGTATCGCATTGAGGCGCGCATCGCCGTCGGCGGGATGGCCACGGTCTACCGGGCCGTGGACACCCGCCTGGACCGGGTGCTCGCCCTCAAGGTGATGCACCCGGCGCTCGCCACCGACGTGTCGTTCGTCGAGCGCTTCATCCGGGAGGCCAAGTCCGTGGCCCGCCTGGCGCACCCCAATGTCGTCGCGGTCTTCGACCAGGGCGCTCAGGGCGCGTACGTCTATCTCGCGATGGAGTATGTGGCGGGCTGCACCCTGCGTGACGTGCTCCGCGAGCGCGGGGCCCTCCAGCCCCGGGCCGCGCTGGACATCCTGGAGCCGGTCCTCGCCGCGCTCGGCGCCGCGCACCGGGCCGGGTTCGTGCACCGCGACATGAAGCCGGAGAACGTCCTGATAGGGGACGACGGCCGGGTGAAGGTCGCCGACTTCGGCCTGGTCAGGGCGGTCGGCACGGCCACCGACACCACCGGCTCGCTGCTGGGCACGGTCTCGTATCTGGCCCCCGAGCAGATCGAGCACGGCACCGCCGACACCCGCAGCGATGTGTACGCCTGCGGGGTCGTGCTGTACGAGATGCTCACCGGCGCCAAGCCGCACACCGGCGAGAACGCCGCCCAGGTCATCTACCAGCACCTCAACTCCGACGTCCCGGCCCCGTCCGCCGTCGTGCCGGGGCTCCCGGTCGCGCTGGACTCCCTGGTGGCGAGCGCGACCGCCCGCAATCCCGAGGTGCGCCCGCACGACGCGGTGCTGCTGCTGGCCGAGACCCGTGAGGCCCGCGCCGGGCTGACCGACGCCGAGCTGGACGCCGTACCGCCGCAGGCGCTGTCGGACTTCCATGACGGCGCGGACGACCGTACGAGCGTGATCCCCCGGGCTCTTCCGGAGGACGGCGACGGGCACGGGGACGGGGTACACCGCACCAGCCGCCTGGCGATGCCGCCCGCGGGACCTGCCGCTCCGGCCCGGCGCCGGGCCGGCCGGCGCGGTCCGTTCGGCGGGCCGCACCGCAAGCTGATCATCGCGCTCGCCGCCGTCCTGCTCACCCTGGGGATCGGCACGGGCGTCTGGTACATCAACTCCGGCCAGTTCACCCAGGTCCCCTCGGTGCTCGGACAGACCCAGCAGACCGCCGAGGAACGGATCGCGGACGCCGGGCTCGGGCTGAAGGGCGTGGACCGGGTCTTCAGCGACACGGTCGAGCGGGGCGAGGTCGTCAGCAGCGACCCCGCCTCGGGCGACCGGATCCGGGGCAACGGCTCGGTGCGGCTCGTCGTCTCGCGGGGCCCGGAGATCGTGCGGGTGCCCGATGTGGCGGGTGACTCCCTCGCGGACGCCCGGCGCTCCCTGAAGAAGGTGGGCCTGGTCCCGGGGATGGTGACCAGGGAGTTCAGCGAGGACGTGGACCGGGGCAAGGTGATCAGCACGGATCCCCGCGCCGGTACGGACCGCAACCCGGACACGGCCGTGGCGCTCGTCGTCAGCAAGGGCGCCCCGGTCGACGTCCCGGACGTCACCGGGCTCTCCGCCGGGGAAGCCACCGCCGAGCTGGAGGCCGAGGGGCTGAAGGCCGAGGTGCTGCCCGGCCGGATCCACTCCCCGCAGGACGAGGGAGCCGTCGCCGAGCAGTCCCCCAAGGAGGGCGCCGAGGCGGCCGAGGGCGACACGATCCAGCTGACGGTCTCCAAGGGACCCCGGATGCTGGACGTCCCCGACGTCACCGGCCGGGACGTCGACGAGGCGCGGAGCACCCTGGAGGAGGCGGGCTTCGAGGTGAAGGTCGACCGGCCGTTCCTCTCCTTCAGCGACACGATCGCGAGCCAGTCCGTGGACGGCGGCGAACAGGCCCCCGAAGGCTCCACGATCACCATCAAGACCAAGGGGCTCTAGACCGGATGGACTCTCTGCGCAACCCGGTGGGCGGGCATGTACCGGTGGCGGGCGGCCTCGCCAAGGTCGGCCTGGAGTACGCGCGCGAGCTGGCGGCGGAGACCGTGCAGGTCTTTGTGGCGAACCCGCGCGGCTGGGCGACGCCCGTCGGGAACCCGGCGCAGGACGAGCTGTTCCGCGCCGAGTGTGCGGCGGCCTCGATCCCGGCGTACGTCCACGCCCCGTATCTGATCAACTTCGGCTCGCACACCGAGGCGACGGTGGAGAAGTCCGTGGAGTCCCTGCGCCATTCGCTGCGGCGGGCCCGGGAGATCGGCGCGCTGGGCGTGGTGGTGCACACCGGTTCGGCGACCGGCGGGCGGCCGCGCGCCGAGGCGCTGGCCCAGGTGCGGGAGCACCTGCGGCCGTTGCTGGACGAGCTGACCCATGACGACGATCCGGATCTGCTGCTGGAGTCGACGGCCGGCCAGGGCTTCTCGCTCTGTTCCCGGACCTGGGACTTCGGCCCGTACTTCGAGGCGCTGGACTCCCATCCGAAGCTCGGCATCTGCCTGGACACCTGCCACATCTACGCCGCCGGGCACGACCTGACCGGTCCGACGGGGATGCGGCAGACGCTGGACCTGCTGGTGGAGACGGTCGGCGAGGGGCGGCTGAAGCTGATCCACGCCAACGACTCCAAGGACGTCGTGGGCGCCCACAAGGACCGGCACGAGAACATCGGTGCAGGTCACATCGGGGCGGAGCCGTTCGCCGAGCTGTTCGCCCATCCGGCGACCGAGGGCGTACCGCTGATCATCGAGACGCCCGGCGGCAAGGAGGGGCACGCGGCGGACGTGGCCCGGCTGAAGGAGCTGCGCGGCACCCGCTGAAGCCAGACCGCTACAGCTCCGGGCCGTCGCCCGGCTCCTCCTGGTAGGAGTAGCGCTGCTCGGACCAGGGGTCGCCGATGTTGTGGTAACCCCGCTCCTCCCAGAATCCGCGGCGGTCCGCCGTCATGTACTCGATGCCCCGGACCCATTTCGGGCCCTTCCAGGCGTACAGGTGCGGGACGACGAGGCGGAGCGGGAAGCCGTGCTCGGCGGTGAGGAGTTCGCCGTCCTTGTGGGTGGCGAAGAGGGTGCGCTCGGAGGCGAAGTCGGCCAGGCGCAGGTTCGAGGAGAAGCCGTACTCGGCCCAGACCATCACATGGGTGGCGTCGGGGGCCGGCGCTGCCAGTTCGAGGATCGCGCGTGCGGGGACCCCGCCCCATTCGGCGCCGATCATGCTGAACTTCGTCACGCAGTGCAGATCGGCGACGACCGAGGAGAACGGCAGCGCCGAGAAGTCCCGGTGGTTCCAGCAGTGCTTGTCGCCGTCGGCGGTGGCTCCGAAGACCCGGAACTCCCAGCGGTCGGGCTTGAACTTGGGAACGGGCCCGTAATGGGTGACCGGCCATCCGCGCTGCAGTCGCTGTCCTGGTGGAAGCTCCGACTGCTCTGCTCCGCGATTCTCCCGGTTTTCCGGCTGACCCATGTCTCCATGGTGACAGACAGGCAGGGGTGGTCATGACCAGGGAGGACCTCCATGGGGGCAACTCGTACTAAGCGTGCACTTACTGGACGGCCGCTGAGCGCGGTGCGAGGATCTGGCCTACTTGCCAGATCGATCACCGGTTGGAAGGAACCTTTGCCATGCAGGGCGACCCCGAGGTCCTTGAGTTTCTCAATGAGCAGCTGACCGCCGAATTGACTGCGATCAACCAGTACTTCCTGCACGCGAAGATGCAGGACAACTTCGGGTGGACCAAGCTCGCCAAGTACACCCGGGCAGAGTCCTTCGACGAGATGAAGCACGCCGAGATCCTCACCGACCGGATCCTGTTCCTGGACGGACTGCCGAACTACCAGCGGCTGTTCCATGTCCGGGTGGGTCAGACGGTGACGGAGATGTTCCAGGCTGACCGCCAGGTCGAGGTGGAGGCGATCGACCGCCTCAAGCGCGGTATCGAGGTGATGCGCGGCAAGGGAGACATCACCTCCGCGAACATCTTCGAGTCGATCCTGGAGGACGAGGAGCACCACATCGACTATCTCGACACCCAGCTGGAGCTGGTGGAGAAGCTCGGTGAGCCGCTCTACATCGCGCAGCTGATCGAGCAGCCGGAGAGCTGACCGCCGATCGGCCGCTCAGGCGGCGTCGGAGAGGACCGGGCGGGTGACGGAAGCGGCCACGGGTTCCGGCCGCTGGTCGAGCAGCTCGCGGCGCGGGCAGTCGCCGCGTCCCAGCAGAGCCTGGATGCGGCGCACACAGCCGCCGCAGTCCGTGCCGGCCTTGCAGGCCGAAGCGATCTGCCGGGGTGTGCAGGCACCGGCGTCCGCATGCTTCTTGACCTGCGCCTCGGTGACGCCGAAGCAGGAGCAGACGTACATGCGGTTCACCTCCCTGCGGGTCGGTCGCTGGTGCCGCCCCGGTCTTCGTCGGTGAGGCTAACCTAACCTTACCCGCCCCCCGGGCGGCGCAAAAGTCCTGGGTACGACAGTGGGGCACGGATCACATGGATCCGTGCCCCACAGGTGCGTCCGGCGAGGACTTCTACTGGTCGCGGTACATCTCGGCGACGAGGAAGGCCAGGTCGAGCGACTGGCTGCGGTTGAGCCGGGGGTCGCAGGCCGTCTCGTAACGCTGGTGCAGGTCGTCGACGAAGATCTCGTGGCCGCCGCCCACGCACTCGGTGACGTCGTCGCCGGTCAGCTCCACGTGGATGCCGCCCGGGTGGGTGCCGAGGCCCTTGTGGACCTCGAAGAAGCCCTTGACCTCGTCCAGGACGTCGTCGAAGCGGCGCGTCTTGTGGCCGGAGGCGGCCTCGAAGGTGTTGCCGTGCATCGGGTCGGTCACCCAGGCGACGGTCGCGCCGGAGGCGGTGACCTTCTCGACCAGCTCGGGGAGCTTGTCCCGGACCTTGTCGGCGCCCATGCGGACGATGAAGGTCAGCCGGCCCGGCTCGCGCTCGGGGTCGAGGCGGTCGACGTAGCCGAGCGCCTCGTCGACGGTGGTCGTCGGGCCGAGCTTGATGCCGATGGGGTTGCGGACCTTCGAGGCGAACTCGATGTGCGCGCCGTCCATCTGGCGGGTGCGCTCACCGATCCAGACCATGTGGCCGGAGGTGTCGTACAGCTGGCCGGTGCGCGAGTCGGTGCGGGTCAGCGCCGTCTCGTAGTCCAGCAGCAGCGCCTCGTGCGAGGCGTAGAACTCGACCGCCTTGAACTCGGCCGGGTCGGTGCCGCACGCCTTCATGAAGTTGAGCGCGTTGTCGATCTCGCGGGCCAGGGCCTCGTAGCGCTGGCCGGCGGGGGACGACTTCACGAAGTCCTGGTTCCAGGCGTGGACCTGGCGCAGGTCGGCGTAACCGCCGGTGGTGAAGGCGCGCACCAGGTTCAGCGTGGAGGAGGACGCGTGGTACATCTGCTTCAGCCGCTGCGGGTCCGGGACCCGGGCCTCCTCGGTGAAGGCGAAGCCGTTCACCGAGTCGCCGCGGTAGGTCGGCAGGGTCACGCCGTCGCGGGTCTCGGTAGACTTGGAGCGGGGCTTGGAGTACTGGCCCGCGATCCGGCCGACCTTGACGACCGGCACGGAGGCGGCGTAGGTCAGGACGGCGCTCATCTGGAGCAGCGTCTTCAGCTTGGCCCGGATGTGCTCGGCGGACACGGCGTCGAAGGCCTCGGCGCAGTCGCCGCCCTGCAGCAGGAACGCCTCGCCCTTGGCGACGGCTCCCAGACGGGCGCGCAGCTGGTCGCACTCGCCCGCGAAGACGAGCGGCGGATACGACGCGAGGTCCGCGAGTACATCGCGCAGCGCCTCGGAGTCGGGGTACTCGGGCTGCTGCGCCGCGGGAAGGTCTCGCCAGGTGTTGCCACCGGCGACGGAGGTATTGGCGTTCACGGTCACGTGCACAACATTACGGGGTCCCGAAGGGCGTCCATTCGAACGCTCAATGGGTGAGACACCCGCTCAGGTGCCCGGATCGTCCGCTAAGATCGGAGCATGTCGACGCAGAAGATCCAGATCTCGATCCAGAACTGGTGGTGGACCGCTCATCCGGCGGCCCGCTGATTCATCGCGCTGACACTTCGCGAAGGCCGCCCGAGGGGCGGCCTTTTCTGTGTTCAGGAGCCGTTCCTCTCCCTGTGAACCCCGTGCGGATCCCCTGTGGACCCCCGTGCGGGCCGTCCGGAAGGAACCTGCTCGCCATGTCCCAGACCTCGTCCCCATCCGCCTCCGCCCTCATCCGCCGGCTGCTCGCCGAGGACGCCCCTCCGTTCGCGCTGCTGCGCCGCCGGACGCCCGGCCGTGACCACGATCACGTCGAACTGCTGATCGGCGGGGTGCGGGAGGCGGACCGGCTGGCCGATCTGCCGGTGGGCGCGTCGCCCGCGCTGGCCCTGGTGCCGTTCCGGCAGATCGCCGAGCGGGGCTTCGACGTCCGTGACGACGGCACCCCGCTGAGCGTGCTGGTCGCCGAGGAGTCGTACGAGCTGGAGCTCGCGGAGGTGCTGGCGGCGCTGCCCGCGCACGAGGTGACCGTGGCGGACCGCGGATTCGACGTGCCGGACGAGGAGTACGCGGACATCGTGCGGCGGGTGATCCGGGACGAGATCGGGCAGGGCGAGGGCGCGAACTTCGTGATCCGGCGGACGTTCCGGGGCGAGATCCCCGGGTTCGGGCGGGCGGACGCGCTGGCGCTGTTCCGGCGGCTGCTGGCGGGCGAGCGGGGTGCGTACTGGACGTTCGTGGTGCACACCGGGGACAGGGCGCTGGTGGGCGCCAGCCCGGAGGTGCATGTGCGGATGTCGGGCGGGACGGTCGTGATGAACCCGATCAGCGGGACGTACCGCTACCCGGCCGAGGGGCCCACCGCGGAGAGCCTGCTGGCGTTCCTCGGGGACCGCAAGGAGAGCGAGGAGCTGTCCATGGTGGTCGACGAGGAGCTGAAGATGATGTGCACGGTGGGCGACATGGGCGGCGTGGTGGTCGGCCCCCGGCTCAAGGAGATGGCCCACCTCGCGCACACAGAGTACGAGCTGCGCGGGAAGTCCTCCCTGGACGTGCGGGACGTGCTGCGCGAGACGATGTTCGCGGCGACCGTGACCGGCTCCCCGGTGCAGAACGCGTGCCGGGTGATCGAGCGGTACGAGTCCGGGGGCCGCGGCTACTACGCGGGGGCGCTGGCCCTGCTGGGCCGGGACGCGAACGGGGCGCAGACGCTGGACTCGCCGATCCTGATCCGTACCGCCGACATCGCTCCCGACGGTTCGCTGAAGGTGCCGGTCGGGGCCACGCTCGTACGACACTCGGATCCGGAGAGCGAGGTCGCCGAGACCCATGCCAAGGCCGCCGGGGTGCTGGCCGCCCTCGGGGTGCGGCCGGGCCGCCCGGCGGCGGAGGCGGACCGGCCGCGGCTGGCCTCCGACCCCCGGGTGCAGGCGGCGCTGGACGACCGGCGCGGGGGGCTCGCCCCGTTCTGGCTGCGGATGCAGGAGCGCGTCCGGGACCTGTCCGGGCACGCCCTGGTGGTGGACGGCGAGGACACGTTCACCGCGATGCTGGCCCATCTGCTGCGGGCGTCCGGCCTGGACGTCTCGGTGCGCCGGTACGACGAGCCGGGGCTGCGGGAGGTGGTCCGGGCGCACGAGGGGCCCGTGGTGCTGGGCCCCGGCCCGGGGAACCCGGGTGACCTGGGCGACCCGAAGATGCGGCTGCTGCGGGAGATCGCCGCCGAGCTGGTGCGGGACCACCGGCACGGGCTGCTGGGGGTCTGCCTCGGGCACGAGCTGATCGCGGCGGAGCTGGGTCTGGAGATCGCCCGCAAGGCGGTGCCGTACCAGGGGGCGCAGACCAGGATCGAGCTGTTCGGGCGGCCGGAGACGGTGGGCTTCTACAACAGCTTCACCGCCCGGTGCGACGGCCCGGCCGCCGCCGAGCTGGCCGCGCACGGGATCGAGGTGAGCTGTGACGAGGCGAGCGGGGAGCTGCACGCGCTGCGGGGTCCGGGCTTCGCCTCGGTGCAGTTCCACCCGGAGTCGGTGCTGACCGTGCGGGGATCGGCGATCGTGACGGAGCTGCTGGCGGGACTGCCCGTGGCGGGCTGAGCGGACGGTCTCACGTCCTCGGCACGAGGACGTTCTCGCCGGTGCGGCGGGCCAGGTAGTCGGTGACGTTCTGAACGGTCGCGTCGATGATCTGGCCCACCGCGTCCTCGGTGTAGTACGCCTGGTGGGAGGTGACGATGACGTTGGGGAAGGTCACCAGCCGGGCGAGGGTGTCGTCGTCGATGCCCTCCAGGGACTTGTCGAGGAAGAACAGCCCGGCCTCCGCCTCGTACACGTCGAGTCCGACGCCGAGGAAGCGTCCCGCGCGGAGTTCGGTGACCAGGGCGGCGGTGTCGATGAGGCCGCCGCGGCTGGAGTTGACGAGGATCGCGTCATCCTTCATCGCCTTCAGGGCGGCCTCGTCGATGATGTGCTGGGTGCTGGGCAGCAGCGGTACGTGCAGGCTGATCAGGTCGGCCTCGGCGAACAGCCGCTCCTTCGCCACGTACTCCATGCCCAGCTCGACGCAGGCCGGGTTCTCGACGACGTCCCAGCCGAGCAGTTTCATGCCGAAGCCGTGGGCGATCCGGGTGAACGCCTCGCCGATCTTGCCGGTGCCGAGTACGCCGACGGTCCGGCCGCGCATGTCCCGGCCGAGCAGCCCGTCCAGGCGGAAGTCGAAGTCCCGGGTGCGGCTCGCGGCGCGGATGATCCGCCGGTTGACCGCCATGGCGAGTGTCCAGGCGAACTCGGCGACCGAGTACGGCGAGTAGCACGAGACCCGGGCGACGCGCAGGGCGAGGCGCTCGGCGACCTCCAGGTCGATGTTGTTGAAGCCGGTGGAGCGCTGGGCGATCATCTGCGTGCCGCCCGCGGCGAGCGTCTGGAGCACCGGGGCGCTCAGGTCGGCGTTGACACTCGTGGAGATGATCTCGTGGCCGGCCGCGATGGGGGCGGTGTCCCGGTTGAGGAAGACGTCCAGGCAGCGGACCTCGTGCACCCCCTCGAAGGCCTTCTCGATCAGGGGCTTCTCGTCGGACTGCACACCGAAGGCCAGGATTTCCACGGGTTCTCCCGAGCTGTGTCCGGGGACGGGACAGGGCAGGGCCGGTCAGCCCGAATATACGGCCACGGCCCCGCCCCCGCCGGATCAGACGTCGTCGAGGCCGCGCTCGATGGCGTACCGCACGAGCTCCACCCGGTTGTGCAGCTGGAGCTTGCCGAGGGTGTTCTGCACATGGTTCTGGACCGTGCGGTGGGAGATCACCAGGCGTTCGGCGATCTGCTTGTACGAGAGTCCCTTGGCGACCAGCCGCAGGACCTCGGTCTCCCGGTCGGTGAGCTGCGGCGCCTTGGGCTCGTCGGACGCCACGGGTGCGGGGTCCGAGGCGAGCCGGCGGTACTCGCCGAGGACCAGGCCCGCCAGGCCCGGGGTGAAGACCGGGTCGCCGGCCGCGGTGGAGCGGACGGCGTCGGTCAGCTCCTGGGTGGACGCGGACTTCAGCAGATAGCCGGTGGCCCCGGACTTCACCGCCTCCAGGACGTCGGCGTGCTCGCCGCTCGCGGAGAGGACCAGGACCCGCAGGCCGGGGTGGGAGCCGACGAGCTCCTTGCAGACCTGGACACCGGGCATACCGGGGAGGTTCAGGTCGAGGACGAGGACGTCCGGGCTCACCGCCTTGGCCCGGCGCACCGCCTGCGCGCCGTCCCCGGCGGTCGCGACGACGTCGAAGCCGGACTCGGTCAGGTCGCGGGCGACCGCGTCGCGCCACATGGGGTGGTCGTCGACGACCATGACCCTGATGGGCCGGTCCGCCGCCGCCTGCTCGTCCTGTGGTGTGTTCGTGCTCATCGGGCCGATCCTGCCTTCCCCCGGGAAACCTTCGGTGCTTTGGGAACCTTCAACTCGACCTCGCAGCCCTGTCCGGGCACCGAGATCAGCTCTGCCGTGCCGCCCAGGTCGCGCAGCCGGCCGCGGATGGAGAGCGCCACCCCGAGCCGCCCCTCCCCCTCCGCCTGGGCGAGCCGCCCTTCGGGGATGCCTGGGCCGTCGTCCCGGACGGTGACGATCACCTCGTCCGGCTCGTCCTCGACCAGGATCCACGCCTGGGCGTCCGGGCCCGCGTGCACCCGGACGTTGTCCAGGGCGGCGCTGACTGCGGCGGCCAGCTCCCGGGCGGAGGCGGCGGGGAGCAGCACCGGGGCGCCCGGCTCGGCGAAGCTCGTACGGGATCCGGCGTGCGGGGCGAGGAGGGCGCGCAGATCGCAGGGGGTCCCGTCGGCGGGACCTTCTTCCTCGTCGACCTCGACCGTGCGGACCACGGCGCCGTCGGCGGCGTCCTCGGAGACCCGGGTGGGAGGTACGAGGCCGCTGGAGACCAGGGTGCGCAGGGCGACCTCCTGCTCCCCGGCCATCCGGCCCAGGTCGGCCGCCTCGCCGCCGATGGCGGTGCCGCGGCGCTGGACCATGGCGAGGACCTGGAGCACGCTGTCGTGGATGTCGCGGGCGAGCCGTTCGCGTTCGCGGGTGGCGGCCTCGATCTCCAGGGCGCGGGCGAGGGTGCGCTCACTGGCGCGGGCGACCTCGACGACGTACCCGATGGCGATGGAGGCGACCCAGACCAGCAGGACGTTGTGGTAGGTGTCCCGGCTGGGCTCGCCGCGCTGGACGATGTTGGCGGCGGCGACGAACGTGGAGGCGAAGGCCGCCCACCGCCAGCCGCCCTTGATGGCGAAGGCGAGGACCGCGCCGGCCGTCCAGATCGACGGCAGCGTCGGGCCGTCGAAGGACTGGGAGTCGACGTCGGCGAGCGGGGTGAGCAGGATGCCGGTCAGCGCGACGACGAGGTCGGCGCCGAGGAAGCGTTTGGTGCAGTTCGCCGCCGAGCGGACCTTGGGCAGGGTGGCGAGCGTCCAGACGCAGAGGAACGCCAGATAGGCGACGGCGACCCAGGGCCGCTCGAACCTCTCCCGGCCGAGGTTGTCCTTGCCGAAGATCGCGAGCAGTACCGCGTAGATCATCGTCAGGACGCGGTAGCCCGTCAGCGCACGCCACAACGGCAGCTCGACCGACATCCGTACGACCCGCTCACGCTTGGCCATGGCCCCACCCCCCGGACGGTCAACGACGCGGTTACGCGCCGGACCGTTCCGTTCCGTTTCCGTTGCCTGCGGCGGCCTGCTTCCGCTCCCGCTTTGCCTCCTCGGCCTTGGCCTTCGCCTCGTCGGCGAGCTGGCGCTTGGCGGCGGTGGCGTAGATGTCCACGTACTCCTGGCCGGAGAGCTTCATGATCTCGTACATGACCTCGTCGGTCACCGAGCGCAGGATGAAGCGGTCGCCGTCCATGCCCTGGTAGCGGCTGAAGTCCAGCGGCTTGCCGATCCGGATGCCGGGGCGCATGAGCTTGGGCATCACCTGGCCGGGCGGCTGGATCTTCTCGGTGTCGATCATGGCGACCGGGATGACGGGGGCGCCGGTGGCCAGGGCCACCCGGGCGAGGCCGCCGGGCTTGCCGCGGTAGAGGCGGCCGTCGGGCGAGCGGGTGCCCTCGGGGTAGATGCCGAAGAGACCGCCGCTCTCGACGACCTGTATGCCTGCCTTGATCGCCGCCTCACCGGCGCCGCGGGCTCCGGAGCGGTCGACGGGGAGCTGGCCGACGCCCTTGAAGAAGGCGGCGGTGAGCTTGCCCTTCACACCGGGCGAGGTGAAGTACTCGGCCTTGGCGATGAACGTGACCTTGCGGTCCAGCACGGCCGGGAGGAAGAACGAGTCGGAGAACGAGAGGTGGTTGCTGGCGAGGATCGCGGGCCCGCGCTCGGGGATGTTCTCCAGGCCCTCCACCCAGGGCCGGAAGGCGAGCTTCAGGGACCCGCCGATGGAGAACTTCATGGCGCCGTAGATCAACTCTGGTTCCTCCTGTGTGCTGTCGCTAGAGATTAGCCTGTGCCTCCGTCGCGGCCTCTGTCCGGCAGGGGCCCGCCTTCCTGGCCGGGCCGTGGGGGGCGCTTCGCGGGGCCGTGAAGGACCTGGTCGGTGTCGGTCCGGTCGCGTACGGTGAAGTCATCCGTCAAGCACTCCCCCAGGTGCGCCCTCCCCCGCCCCGTCCCACGAACAGGAGACCCTGGTGCCGGTCCTCCCTGGAGCCGAGCCGTTCCGCCACGAGGGCGGAGAGGTCGGCGTCCTCCTCTGCCATGGCTTCACCGGATCCCCGCAGTCGCTGCGCCCCTGGGCCGACCATCTCGCCGAGCGCGGACTGACGGTCTCGCTGCCGCTGCTGCCGGGCCACGGCACCCGCTGGGAGGACATGGCGGCCACCGGCTGGCAGGACTGGTACGCGGAGGTGGACCGGGAGCTGCGGGTCCTCACGGAGAGGTGCGAGCAGGTCTTCGTCTTCGGCCTCTCCATGGGCGGCGCGCTGTCCCTGCGGCTCGCGGCCAAGCACGGGGACGCGATCAGCGGTCTGGTGCTGGTCAACCCGGCCAACAAGGTGCACGGCCTCTCGGCGTACGCGCTGCCGGTCGCCCGTCATCTGGTGCGGACGACGAAGGGCGTGGCCGACGACATCGCGCTGCCGGGCTCGCACGAGGTGGGGTACACCAAGGTGCCGCTGCACGCCGCGCACTCGCTGCGGAAGTTCTTCCGCCTGGTCGACGGGGAGCTGCCCCAGGTGACCCAGCCGGTGGTGGTGCTGCACAGCCCGCAGGACCATGTCGTGCCGCCCGCCGACAGCGCGCGGATCCTCAGCCGGATCTCCTCCACGGATGTTTCCGAGATCCTGCTGGAACAGAGCTACCACGTGGCGACGTTGGACCATGATGCGGAGCGGATCTTCGATGAGAGCTACCGGTTCATCGGCCGTCTCGCACCGAACGTCGGGATGAAGGGGAGCACGTCCGGTGGCTGAGCACGACGCGGAACGCACAGGAAGCGACGAGGAGCGCGAGCCGCGCCCCACGGAGCCGGCGGCCGTCCCGGAGGGGACGAAGCCGGGCGGGGCCGAGGGAGCGGAGCAGGAGCGGGCGATCGACGAGGACGCGGCATGGGCCGCGATCGTCGCGGGGTACGGGGAGGAGCCGCCGGACCCACCGGGCGCCAAGCCGTTCAAGTCCATCGAGGACCTGGCCCTGCTGGAGGACGACCAGCGCAATGTGACGGGGTCCGGCGACGGCTCGGCCGGGGACCCGGCGGACAAGGGGCCCGACAAGAGCCCCCCGAAGCCGCCGGAGAAGAAGGCGCTGGGCAGCTCGGTGGTCTTCGCGCCCGGCGTCGCCGGTCCGCGTGACTACGAACTGCCCGAGTCCAAGGACGACGGCATCGACGAGCCGGACGACGGGGACGAGGGGCACTTCGTGCCCCCGGAGCCGCCGCCGCTGCCGGAGGCCGACGTCACGGCGAAGTTCGCCTGGCTCGCGGTGATCGGCGGTCCGGTGCTGATGCTGATCGCGGTGCTGTTCCAGTGGGAGATGACGTGGTGGCTCACCACGCTCTGCATCGGCGGTTTCCTCGGCGGCTTCGCCACGCTGGTGGCCCGGATGCCGCATGACGACGATGACGACACCTACGGCGACCCGGGGCGCGGCGCGGTCGTGTAGGGGGTGTCCGGCGGATCAGGGCCGGACACCCCGCGGCTCACTTCGCGGCAGGCACTCTGAGGGCGGCCAGGACCGGCAGATGGTCCGTGGCCGCCCTCAGGTCTTCCTCGCTCACCTCGGGCAGCCCGCTCGGCACCCCGCAGCCGAGCACCTCGATGCCCGGGGTCGCGAAGACGGCGTCGATGCGCTTACGGGGCTCGTCGGGCGGGAACGTCAGCTCGCCGCCCCACGGGGCGACGGCCCGGCAGTCCTGGAGCTCCCCGGCCAGCTGCCGGAACGCCTTCCCCGTCGGTACGTCGTTGAGGTCGCCGCCCGCCACCGCGTGCTCCACGCCCATCGAGGCCAGCTGTTCCAGCAGCCCGTCCGCCTGGGCGAGGCGTTCGTCGCGCTGGAGGCTCAGATGGCAGCTCAGCACGCCGAGCCGGGCCCCGGCGATCCGCACGACGGCGGTGGCGAAGCCCCGGCGGTGCAGGCCGGGGGTGAGGGGCAGCAGGACGTCCTCGGTGCGCTCGACCCTCGCCCGCAGCGAGCACAGCAGCAGGGGTCCGGCGGCGGTGGCCCCGCCGCTCAGCACCACCAGGTCGCTGTTCCTGGCGAGCCGGGCCGCGGCCTTGCGCCAGCGGAAGAAGCGCGGGGCCTCCTGGACGAGGACGAGATCGGGTGCGCAGGCGCGGATGACGCGGGCCAGGGCCGCGGTGTCGTCGTGCATCGAGCGGACGTTGTAGCTCAGCACCCGGATCACGGCTGAACCGTCCGGCTCGGTACGGGAGTCGGGCAGGGGCGTCAGGACCATGCGGGCCACGATACGGCGGACGCCCGCCGCTGCCCCGGAGGGCGGCGGCGGGCGTCCGATGCGTCGTGCCGTACGGGACTCAGCCCTGGCGGGCCAGGTCGGCCGCGCCCACGAGCCCTGCCTTGCCGCCGAGTTGGGCGGCGAGCACCTGGGCGTGCGGGCGCCACTCGCCGCCGATCAGCCAGCGCCGGAACGACTTGCGGATCGGGTCGAGGACGAGCTCGCCCTCGTCCGACACACCGCCGCCGACGATGAACGCGGACGGGTCGAACAGCGAGGCGAGGTCGGCCAGCCCGGCTCCGGCCCAGCGGGCCAGCTCACGGAACGAGTCGATGGCCACCGGGTCGCCCTGGCGGGCGGCCGCGCTGATGTGCTTGCCCTCGATGCCGTCCACCGAGCCGTCGCCGAGGCCGAGCAGTATGGCGGCGTTCTCGGGGGTGGCGTTGGCGCGCTGCTTGGCGTACCGCACGAGGGCCCGGCCGGAGGCGTACTGCTCCCAGCAGCCCTGGCTGCCGCAGCCGCAGAGCAGACCGTCCGGGACGACCCGGATGTGGCCGAACTCGGCGGCCACGCCGAAGCGTCCGCGGCGCAGCTTGTTGCCGATGATGATGCCGCCGCCGAGGCCGGTGCCGAGCGTGATGCAGATGACGTCGTCGTGGCCCTGGCCGGCCCCGAAGCGGTATTCGCCCCAGGCCGCGGCGTTGGCGTCGTTCTCGACGACGACGGGCAGGCCGACGCGCTGCTCGACCTTGTCCTTGAGCGGCTCGTGGCGCCAGTTGATGTTCGGTGCGAAGAGGACGGTGGCGCGCTTGTCGTCGACGTAACCGGCGGCGCCGATGCCGACGGCCTCCACGTCGTGACCCTCGCTCGCCCCGGCGACCGCCGCGCAGATCGCGTCGACGATGCCTTCGGCCGTCGGCGGGGTCGCCACCTTGAACGTCGAGAGGATCCGGCCCTCTTCGTCGACCACTCCAGCCGCGATCTTCGTGCCGCCGATATCGACGCCGATGGTGAGTCCCATGAATCCCTCAGTTTCGGTCGAGCCCCGCTAAGGGCAACCGTACCCGAGGCCGCGCCCGGTACCGGCCGGAGCCGGTCAGTCCAGGTCGATGCGTTCGGTGCCGGAAGGGCCCTCGTCCCGGGGGTCGGACGGGTCGTCGGCGGCCTTCTTCGAGGGGCCCGCGGTGCCCGAGGCGCCCTCGGTGGTGCGGGTCCAGCGGCTCTCCTGGCCCTCCACCGCGGAGCGGTAGGCGGCGAGCAGCTCGTTGCCCGCGGCGGCGAGGTGGTCGAAGACCTGGGGGTTGCGCTCGATGACCGGTTCCACGGCGGACTTCGCCTGCCGGATGGCCTGCTGGACCGCGGGGGCGGCGACGCCGAACAGCGGGGTCTGGAGCGAGGAGACCTTGTCGGCGACGGCGTCGACCAGCTTGCGCAGCTCCTCGGCGGCGGATCCGGGCGGCGGGCCGTACTCCGCGCGGCGGCGGGCCTTCTCGGCCGCGAGGTCCTCGGCGCAGGCGTCGGCCCACGCGTCGCCGTCGACGGGACGATCGGTGGCTTCACTCATGGCGGACTCCTGCGACGCGGGCGGCCGACGGTCGGCCTGCGGTTCACGTACTACCGACGTTACCCGAATGGCCGCAGGGCGTTCAGGAGGTGCGCGGCCACAGGGCCGGGTCCGGCGTGAACCGCACCCGCAGCACCCCGTCGGCCAGGGCCGCGCCGGAGACGGTGCAGCGGCGCAGCGCGGAGGCGATCCGCACGATCCGGTGGAAGGGGCCGACGGTCAGGAGCAGTTCGTCGCCCCGGCGGACCAGGCGCAGGTCCTCCTTGGCGGCCCCGGGCAGCGGCAGGCACCAGGTGATGGTCGTGGCCCCGTCGTCCGCGTCCTGCTCCTCCTCGGTCCACCAGGGGTCGCCGGCCCGGCCGGGGGTCCGGTCGTCGGGGGCGGGGATCTCCAGCGCGACCAGGTCGTCCACGCCCTCGGGGTCCCGGCCCAGGTGGGCGGCCTCGTGCACGGGGAGGTCGGGGGCCACGTCCTGGTGCCAGTGGTCCAGGCACTTCTCCTGCTGGGCGGCGAGCGCGGCGAACCACGGGTCCGAGGAGTGCCGGGGCAGCACCCGGGAGGCGACCAGCAGATCGGCGCGCAGTCCGTGCAGGGCGAGGCCGGTCCGGGCGGTGCGCAGGGCGTCCTCGGCGGCCGGGCCCGGCTCGGCGACCAGCCGGAGCGTGGTGGCCCCGTCCTCGATGAGGGCCTGGACGGCGGCCAGCTCCTCGTCCTTGCGGGCGGCGGCCTCGTACAGCCACTGGGCGGGCATCGGGACCCCGGCCAGCTGGGCGAGGACGGGGCGCAGGGCGCGGGCGGCCTGGCGTTCGGCGGGGAGCAGCCGGCGCAGGTAGCGGCGCAGCTGTTCGGGGAGGGCGAGCAGGGCGAGGGCCTCGGTCAGCGGCGGGAGGTCGACGACGAGGGTGTCGTACCCGGACAGGTCGCCCTCGGCGGCGCGGCGCAGCGTGTGCAGCAGGGCGAGCTGGGGGGAACCGGGGAGTTCGGTGAGCTCCTCGCCGTCGAGCCGGCCCGCGCCGAGCAGGTCCAGGACGCCGGAGGCACGGCTCTGCAGCTCGGTGAGTTCGGCGCGGAAGTGCTCGCCGGAGTCGATGCGGACGTGGTCGAGGCGGTCGGTGACCGGGGTGGGTCCGGTGGCGGCCGGGAAGCCGGGTATGGCCTCGGCGGAGAGCAGCAGGGTGCGGTCGCCGCGGTCGGCGGCGGCCAGTGCGGTGGCCGCAGCTACGGTGGTACGGCCCGCGCCGCCGGGGCCGGTGACCAGGACCGTACGCATGTCGCTCAGGCCTGGGGGGCGGACTCGACGCGCTTCTTCAGACCGGCGAGGGCGCGGTCGATGATGACCTTCTCGGCCTTGCGCTTGATCATGCCGAGCAGCGGGATCTTGACGTCGACGGCAAGCCGGTAGGTGACCTCGGTGCGCTCGCCGCCGGCGAGGGGGGTGAGGGCGTAGGTGCCGTCCAGGGAGCGCAGCATCTGGGACTTGACGAGGCTCCAGCTGACCTCGTTCTCACCGGTCCAGGTGTAGGCGAGGACGTGGTCGTCCTTGATCGCCCCGGCGTCCAGGACGAGGCGGACCTGCTCGGCGCGGCCCTGGTCGTCGGTGGAGAGGACCTCGGCCTCCTTGACCTCGCCGGTCCACTCCGGGTAGCGGGCGAAGTCGGCGATCACGCCCATGACGTCGGCCGGTGCCGCCTCGATCGTGATGCTCGAGCTGGTGTGTTCAGCCATCGCCGTGGCCCTCCAGTGCGGTGATACCGGTCGCTGTCGGCAGGAGCCTGCCGCTGTGCAGGCTATCGCGTGCCCGGGGCGCTCCGGTCCACGCCCCGGCCGCCCGCGCTCACCAGGTCAGCGCCCAGGGCGTTCCGGTCGAGGCGAAGTGGCCGACGTTGACGCACTCGGTGGTACCGATGCGCATCCGGCGGACCAACGGCTGGTGAACATGGCCGAAAAGCGCGTATCGGGGGCGGGTGGTGCGGATCGCCTCCAGCAGGGCGGTGCTGCCGCGTTCGAAGCGGCGGGCGACGGTGTCGTAGGTCAGCTCGGGGACCTCGGGCGGGATGTGCGAGCAGAGGACGTCGACGGGGCCGAGCGCCTCGACCTTGGCGGCGTACTCCTCGTCGCTGATCTCGTACGGGGTGTTCATCGGGGTCTTGAGGCCGCCGCCGACGAAGCCGAAGACCCGGCAGCCGATCTCGACGCGTTCGCCGTCGAGCACGGTGATGCCGGGGTGGGCGTACTCGGGCCAGAGGGTGGGGACGTCGACGTTGCCGTAGGTGGCGTACGTCGGAGTGGGGAAGGCCGCGAAGAGTTCGGCGTACTGCTTGCGTACCGCGCCGAGGATCTCGGTGTTGCGGTCGCGGCCGGCCCACAGCTCGCGGCCGAAGGCGCGGGCCTCGTCGTAGCGGCGGGCGGTGCGCAGGGCGACGATGCGGTCGGCGTTCTCCCTGCCGAACAGGTCGGGGAAGATGCCGCGCGAGTGGTCGGCGTAGTCGAGGAAGAGCACCAGGTCACCGAGGCAGATCAGCGCGTCGGCGCCGTCCCCCGCGCGGGCCAGGGCCTCGGTGTTGCCGTGCACGTCGCTGACCACGTGGATCCGGGTCGGCCTGGTGGCCGGGTCCCGGCTGTCCGGTTCGCTGCCTCGCATGCGATCACCCTAGAGTGCCCCTTCGGTCCCGGGTAGACCGTCCGGACCTGCGGTTACTTCCACGTCGGGACGGCGGTGGACTACTGTGCGCGAAAGGGCCATTTGTATGTGTGATGCATAAGACATCTGGCCGGAACCCCCTATCCGGAACCGAGTACCGGTGGGTAACGTCCGGGCAGTCCAGTCGTGCTCACCCCACTGAGCACCCGCCAATCTTGGACCGCAGCCGGTGCGTCACACAGAGCCGTGGCACCGGAGCCCGATGAGGAGCAGCAGTCTTGCGCGAGTTCAGCCTTCCGGCCCTGTACGAGGTCCCGACGGACGGCAACCTGACGGATCTCATCCGCCGCAATGCCGCTCAGCATCCCGAAGTCGCGGTGATGAGCCGCAAGGTGGCCGGCGTCTGGACGGACGTCAGCGCCACCCAGTTCCTGGCCGAGGTGAGAGCCGCCGCCAAAGGGCTGATCGCCTCGGGTGTGCAGCCCGGCGACCGGGTCGCCCTGATGTCGCGCACCCGTTTCGAGTGGGTGCTGCTGGACTTCGCGATCTGGAGCGCGGGCGCGGTGACCGTGCCGGTGTACGAGACCAGCTCCGCCGAGCAGGTGCAGTGGATCCTCGGTGACTCCGGGGCGGTGGCGGTGCTCGTGGAGAGCGACGCGCACGCCGCCGCCGTGGCCTCCGTACGGGACGCCCTGCCGGAGCTGGCGCATGTCTGGCAGATCGACGCGGGCGCCGTGGAGGCGCTCGGCAAGGCGGGTGCCGAGGTCTCGGACGAGACCATGGACCTGCGGATGGTCAGCGCCAAGGCGGACGACCCGGCGACCATCGTCTACACCTCGGGCACCACGGGCCGCCCCAAGGGCTGTGTGCTCACCCACCGCAGCTTCTTCGCGGAGTGCGGCAACGTGGTGGAGCGGCTGAAGCCGCTGTTCCGTACGGGCGAGTGCTCGGTGCTGCTGTTCCTGCCCGCCGCGCACGTCTTCGGCCGGCTGGTCGAGGTGGCCTCGGTGATGGCCCCGATCAAGCTCGGCTGCGTCCCGGACATCAAGAACCTGACCGACGAGCTGGCCTCGTTCCGGCCGACGCTGATCCTGGGTGTGCCCCGGGTCTTCGAGAAGGTCTACAACGCGGCCCGCGCCAAGGCGCAGGCGGACGGCAAGGGCAAGATCTTCGACCGGGCCGCCGACACGGCGATCGCCTACAGCCGGGCGCTGTCCACCCCGCAGGGCCCGACGCTGGGTCTGAAGCTCAAGCACAAGCTCTTCGACAAGCTGGTCTTCGGCAAGCTCCGCGCGGTGCTCGGCGGCCGGGGCGAGTACGCGATCTCCGGCGGCGCACCGCTGGGCGAGCGGCTCGGCCACTTCTACCGGGGCATCGGCTTCACGGTCCTGGAGGGCTACGGCCTGACCGAGTCGTGCGCGGCCACCGCGTTCAACCCGTGGGACCGGCCGAAGATCGGTACGGTCGGCCAGCCGCTGCCCGGTTCGGTCGTGCGGATCGCGGACGACGGCGAGGTGCTGCTGCACGGCGAGCACCTGTTCACCGGTTACTGGAACAACGAGGCGGCCTCCGCCGAGGCGCTGGCCGACGGCTGGTTCCACACCGGGGACATCGGCACGCTCGACGAGGACGGCTACCTCGCGATCACCGGCCGGAAGAAGGAGATCATCGTGACGGCGGGCGGCAAGAACGTCGCCCCGGCCGTCATCGAGGACCGGATCCGCGCGCACGCCCTGGTCGCCGAGTGCATGGTGGTCGGCGACGGCCGCCCGTTCGTCGGCGCGCTGGTCACCCTGGACGAGGAGTTCCTGGGCCGCTGGGCCGAGGAGAACGGCAAGCCGGCCGGCTCGACGGCCCTGTCGCTGCGGGATGACGCGGAGCTGCTGGCCGAGGTGCAGCGGGCGGTGGACGACGGGAACGCGGCGGTCTCCAAGGCGGAGTCGGTGCGCAAGTTCCGTATCCTGCCGACCCAGTTCACCGAGGAGGCGGGCCACATCACCCCGTCGCTGAAGCTGAAGCGGAACGTGGTGGCGAAGGACTTCGCGGACGAGGTGGAGTCGATCTACCGCGCCTGAGAGTGCCTGAGGATTACGGCGAAGGGGCCCGCGCTTGTCGACAAGCGCGGGCCCCTTCGCCGTACGTACGGTCCTCTGCGTCGTCCGTACGGTCACAACAACGTCTTGAGCTTCTCCGCGAGCAGGTCCCAGCGCCACTTCTCCTCGACCCAGGCCCTGCCGCGCTCCCCCATCCGCTGCCGCAGCTCCGGGTCGCCGAGCAGCGTGACGATCCGGTCCGCCGACTCCTCGGCGCTGCCGCCGCGCACCACCCACCCGGTCTCGCCGTCCAGCACCGCGTCCGGGGCGCCGCCGGAGTCCCCGGCCACCACGGGCAGCCCGGTCGCGGACGCCTCCAGGTAGACGATCCCGAGGCCCTCCACGTCGAGGCCGCCGCGCCGGGTCCGGCAGGGCATGGCGAAGACGTCCCCGGCCCCGTAGTGAGCGGGCAGCTCCGCCCAGGGCACCGGGCCGGTGAAGCGCACCGAGTCCTGGACCCCGGTCTGCTCCGCGAGCCGCTTCAGGTCCTTGGCGTACGGTCCGCCGCCCACGATCAGCAGCACCGCGTCCGGGATCCGCGCGAGGATCGCGGGCATGGCCAGGATCAGGGTGTCCTGGCCCTTGCGCGGCACCAGGCGCGAGACGCAGACGACCACCGGGCGGTCGGAGAGCCCGAGGCGGGCCCGGACCTTGTCGCCGCCGGAGCCCGGGTGGAAGGTCTTCTCGTCGACGCCGGGCGGCAGTTGGACCATGCGGCCGGCCGCGTCGGGGGTGAGCGCAGCGGCGATCCGGGAGCGGGTGTACTCACCGAGATAGGTGATCGTGTCCGTGCCCTCCCCGATCCGGCGCAGCAGTTGCCGGGAGGCGGGCAGTTGCGCCCAGCCCGCCTCGTGGCCGTGGGTGGTGGCCACCAGGCGGCGGGCGCCCGCACGGCGCAGCGCCGGGGCCATCAGGCCGAGCGGGGCGGCGGCGCCGAACCAGACGGAGGTGCAGCCGTGTTCGCGCAGCAGCTCGGTGGCCCGGCGGGTGACGCGCGGGGTCGGCAGCAGCATCGTCGTCCGGTCGCGGACCACGGGGTACGGCTGCTCGGCGTCGAAGGCGGCAGTGGCCGCCGCGCCCTCCTCGCCGCGCTTCCAGGTGGAGGCGTAGACGACGACCCTCTCGGGATCCAGGCGCAGCGCCATGTTGTGCAGGAACGCCTGGATGCCACCGGGGCGGGGCGGGAAGTCGTTGGTCACGATCAAGGTCTTGTCCATCGCCGCCGACAGTACCGAACGGCCGCGCTTCGCCGCTGACGCGCTCTCCCGACGGCATCATGAGCCGCCGGGGGGCCGGCCGGAGACGAGCGACGACGAGGCGGCGGCGATGACGACGGGACGAGCACCCACCGGCAGCGGACCGTGGCCGTACGCGGTGTGGGCGCTGACCCGCCTCTGGCTGCTGGCCTGCGTGTTCAAGGTGGTCACGGTGCCCGGCCCGGACGTCACGGTGGACGTCTCGGTGATCTACCGGGGCTGGTACGAGGTCCTGCTGACCGGGACGTACCCACTGGACGACGTCACCTGGCAGTACCCGCCCGGGGCGGCCCTGGCGGTCCTCTCCCCCGCCCTGCTGCCGTTCTGGGAGTACGCGACGGCGTTCTTCGTGCTGGTGCTGGTCTGCGACGCGCTGGTGCTGGGGCTGCTGCTGTACGCGGGGCGGCGGCCGGGCACCAGGGCGGCGGGTGCGTGGGTGTGGGTCGCGGGGGTCCCGCTGCTGGGCCCGACGGTCTACGCCCGCTACGACCTGATGGTGACGGCGGTCGCGGTGGCGGCGCTGCTGGCGGGCGTGCGCCGGCCCCGGGCGCTGGGGGCGCTGGCAGCGTTCGGGGCGCTGCTCAAGGGGTGGCCGGTGCTGCTGCTGGTGGGGGTGCGCAAGGGGCGTCCGACCCGGGCGGCCTGGACCTCGGCGGCGCTGAGCACGGCGGGGCTCGCGGCGGCGTTCGCGCTGTGGATGCCCGGGGCGTTCGCGTTCCTGGCCTTCCAGCGGGACCGGGGCACCGAGATCG
Source organism: Streptomyces globisporus (assembly GCA_014649555.1). Taxonomy (GTDB): domain Bacteria; phylum Actinomycetota; class Actinomycetes; order Streptomycetales; family Streptomycetaceae; genus Streptomyces; species Streptomyces globisporus. Next base: position 339,393 of record BMTG01000004.1, read on the forward strand.
AGTCGCTGGGGGCGCTGGTCTTCCACCTCGCGCGGCAGTTCGGCTGGGAGGGGCGGGTGGAGTTGCGCTACGGCTCGATGGAGTTCGTCGGGCCGCAGGTGGAGCTGGTGTCGACGCTCGCGCTGGGGCTCGCGGTCCTGGCGCTGGGCTGGCTGCTGCTGTGGCGGCTGCGGGCGCGCCTCTTCGCCGTGCGCACCCCGGCCGAGGCGGCGTTCACGGCGGTGCTGCTGTTCACCGTGACCAGCCGGGTGATCAGCCCGCAGTACGTGGTGTGGCTGGTCGGTCTGGCCGCGGTGTGCCTGGTGTTCCGGGGGACGGCGATGACCCTGCCCGCGGTCCTGGTGCTGGTGGCGGCGGGGGTGACGCTGCTGGAGTTCCCGGTCGGCTTCGGCCATGTGGTGGCGAGCGACGCGTGGGGCGTGACGCTCCTGGTCGTACGGAACGGGCTGCTGGTGGCGGCCTCGCTGATCGCGGCGCGGCGGCTGTGGCGGTCGACGGTGCCGGGGAGACCGGGCGCGGAGGCCGCCCCGAGCGTGGTCGGGGGTCAGCCGAGCCGGGTGGCGAGGTAGTCGCGCCAGTCGGCGGTGAACTGCTCGGGGGTGGTGTCGAGCACCGCCTTCAGGGCCTTCTCCACCGCCCCCTTCCGCCCGTCGTGCGCGCCCACGGCCTCGTAGAAGGCGATCAGCTTCTCCTTGCCCCACCGCTCCGCGATCAGCTCGCAGGCCAGCCAGCCGCCCTCGTACGCCCCCGCGAGCTTCGCCGGGTCGCCGTCGAAGCCGAAGTCCGGGTCGGCGGGGAGTCCGGCGGGGGTCCGGCCGCTGCGGACGGCCTCGGCCAGTTCGGGCGCGACGGTGTCGGCGGCGCGGTCCTCGCCCCGGTAGGCGGTCCAGTCGGCGAAGCCCTCGGAGAGCCAGACGGGGGTGGCGGTGGAGGTGCTGGTCCGGGTGGCGACATGGGTCGTCTCATGGGTCAGGACGATCCGCTGCCCGAAGCTGCCGAGGGTGGCGTACGCCTGCGGGTTGACGATGACCCGGTCGGCGATGGCGGGGCTCTCGCCGGTGCCGCCGACCTCGCCGGTGGTGACGGCGGCGATGCCCCGGTAGCTGGCCTCCGGCGAGCCGAGCAGCCCCGCCATCGACTCGACGGAGTCCGGGACGAGGACGACCACCCGCTGGTTCCAGGGGCGCGGCCAGGCGTCCGAGACGGCCGGTACGGCGAGGTCCACGGTGTCGGCGATCTGCCGCAGCTCCTCCTCGCCCCGTCCGACGCCCAGGACGATGCTGTGGACGCCCTGGACGACCTCCACGTCCCCCTGCTGCCACAGCTGCCCGGAGGCACCCTTGGCGGGCCGGTCCTCGGTGATGTACCAGCGGTCGCCGTCGCGCATCAGCTCCAGGACGCGGCGGGTGGCGACCGGGGCGGTGTCGTAGCCGTCGATCCGGTAGCGCAGCTCCACCTCGGCGGTGGCCCACTGCCCGTCCTGCTCGGTGATGTCCTTGACGTCGTACGTCCACGACTTCAGCGGTACGTCGGCGAGCCGGTCCAGCTCGGTGCGCTGGGCGGCCCGCAGCTTCGCGGCGTCCGGGGCGAGGCCGTCGAGGTAGCCCGCCGGGTCGTGGGCGAGGACGGCCGCCGCGCGGCTCTCCAGGGTGGCGTCGAGGGCCCCGGTGGTGAGGACGGTGTCCGGGTCGGCGGAGGCCGTGCAGGCGGACGCGGTCAGGAGCGCGGCGAGCAGCAGGCCCGCCGCACGCCGCCGTCCCCGGGGGCCTCCCCCACGCGCGTCACGTCCTCGTCCGGCCACCCTGCCGATCGTACGGTCAGATGCGGGTGACCGAGGAGACGGGCATCATGCCGACCGGATCGTAGCGGACCGGGGCGCCCGGGTAGGGGGCGTGGATGACCTGGCCGTTGCCGACGTACATGCCGATGTGGCTGGCGTCCGCCCGGTAGGCGACCAGGTCACCGGGCTGGGCCTGGGAGAGGGGCACCATGCGGCCCGCGTAGCGCTGGGCCTGGGAGGTGCGGGGCAGGCTCACCCCGGCCTGGGCGTAGGCCCACTGCATCAGGCCGGAACAGTCGAATCCGGAGGGCCCGTTGGCGCCCCAGACGTAGGGTCTCCCGAGCGCCTGGTGGACGGCGGCCACGGCGGACATCGCGCGGGCCGAGCCGGGGGCGACACCGGAGAGGTCGGGCGCCCCGTCGCGGCCGGAGCGGGAGGCCCGGTCGAAGGAGGCGCGTTCCTCGGGCGGCAGCGAGTCCAGCAGCCTGCGGGCCTCGCGGAGCTTGGACTCGACGGCGCGTTTGTGCCGGGAGACGGCGGCCCGGTTGCGCTCCAGGTCGGTCAGGGCGCGGGTGGTCTCGGCACGGGTCTGGGCGAGCCCCCGCTGGGCGTGCCGCAGCTTGTCCAGGGTCATCGCCTGGCGGGCGCCGGCCCGGTCGAGGGCGGCGGCCTGCTCCAAGTAGGTGTCCGGGTCGGCGGAGAGCAGCAGGGCGACCGACGGGTCGATGGAGCCGGTGCGGTACTGGGCGCCCGCCATCGCGCCGAGCGCGTTGCGCATCTCGTTGACGCGTTCCTGGCCCCGGGCCGTGGCGTCCTGGGCGCGGTCCGCCTCGCCGCGCAGCCGCTTCACGCGCTCCCCGGCCGCGTTGAACCGCTCGGTGGCCTGCTCGGCCTCCTCGTAGAGGCGGTCGACGGCGGCCTTGGCGCTCTCCCGGGTCTCCTTCGGGTCGGCGCTCGCCGGGGCCCCGGTCAGGGTGGCGGCCGCGGTGGCGGCGGCCGCCGAGACGACCGTGACCCGGACGCCCCTGGTGAAGCCGGACTGTGTGCAACGGCGATGGGACACCACTGGTAGCCGCACTCCCTTCCGCTGACGCGGTGGTGCACAGCCCCTGCCGCCCGGGCGGGCGGACGGAGTCCGGGAGCTGCGCAGCAGCCAGACAGTAATCGGACGACTACGCACCGGCCAAAGACCGCGCCGCGGTCGGAAGAGGGCCTCGAAAGCCGCCGCCCCGCCGGTGACCTTGGTCTCCGGCGGGGCGGGGGCGTCAGCGTGGTGCGCGGCGATTCCCTCGTTCGGGCGTGCCGCGGCGTGCCGTTGGGCGCGCTCGAGTCAGACGCGGACACCGAACTGGAAGGTGCCCATGTAGTCCATCGACTCGTAGCGGACCACGGTGCCCGGCTTCGGGGCGTGCAGGATCTGGTTGTTGCCGGCGTAGAAGCCGACGTGCGACAGGCCGTTGAAGAAGACCAGGTCGCCCGGCTTGAGCTGGCTGCGGCCGATCCGCTGGCCGTCGTGCTGCTGGGTGTACGTGGTCCGGGTGATGGAGACGCCGGCCTGGGCGAAGGCCCACTGCGTCAGCCCGGAGCAGTCGTAGGAGTTGGGGCCGGAGCCGCCGGAGACGTACGGCTTGCCGATCTGGGTGGCGGCAGCGCTCAGGGCGGCGGCGCCCCGGCCGGACGCGGGGGCCTCGTTGCCGAGTTCGACCCGGTCGCTGGCGGCACGGCTGGCGCGCTGCTCGTCCTGCTGCATCTTGGCCCGCTCGGCCTGCGTCAGCGTGTTGAGGAGCTGCTGGGCGTCGGCCAGCTTGCCCTGGTACTTCTTCTTGTTCTCGCCGAGGGCCTTGCGGACGTCGGCGAGGTCGCCGAGCTTGTCCTGGGCCTCCTTGCGCTGCTGGGCGAGGGTGCGCTGCTTGGACTGGATCTTCTGCAGCGCTTCCGTCTGCTTGACCGTCAGCTGGTCGAGCGCGGAGGCCTGGTCGAGGAAGCTGTCCGGGTCCGAGGCGAGGAAGAGGGCGACCGACGGGTCGATGCCGCCGGAGCGGTACTGCGCGGTGGCGATCGAACCCAGCTCGGTGCGGAGCGTGTTGAGCTCGGCCTGGCCGCGGGCGACCTTGTCCTGGAGCGCGTCGACTTCCTTCTTCAGGTTGTCCTGCTGCTCCTTGGCCCCGTTGTACTTCTCGGTGGCGGCCTCGGCCTCGTGGTAGAGCTTGTCGACCTTCGCCTTGACTTCGCTCTTGCTCGGCTTGGGGTCGGCGTGGGCGGCCTGGGAGGTCAGGGCCACGGCTGCGGCGGCGGTCGCGGTGAGCACGGTCACGCGGGTGCGGCTCGGCTGCTTGGGACGACGGTGGGACGCCACGAAGGACGAGCTCCTTCTTCCTCAGCCGCCTACCGGGCAAGTGGGGGAAAGAATCCCCGGCTCCGTGCAGATGACGGACTCGGCGGTTCCTTCGCCGCCACCCCCAATGGGTGATCAACCGTGCGAAGGTTCGAGGCCTGACCCTAGTGACCATCTTGTGATCAGTTCAAATCCTCACAGGATTTTTCTCGTCACACCAGGCAACTCTTTACTCTCACCCCACCGCGTGTAGCGGCGACTTGACGGTACGTTCCCAGAAATCCGGCATGTCACACATGCCACCCAAACCCCTTTAGACGCGCGAAAGGCGCTTGAGGAGCAAGACGGACGCGACCGGTCGCGCCCCGGCCTTCGCCACACCGTCCGCCACCTCGCGGTCGGTGGAGACGACCACCACGGGCCGCCCGGGCGGTTCCGCGCGGGCCAGTTGACGGATCACCTCGTCCGCCGTGACACCGGGCTTGCTGAACAGCACCCGGACGCCGCGCGGCGGGGCGAGCAGCACCGGAGCGGCCAGTTCGGCCCCGTCGAAGACACAGGTCATCTCGGCCCCGGTCTGCGCCGCGAGCACGGAGAGCCCGCCCAGCAGCCGCAACCGCTGCTTCTCCAGCGGCATCTGGGGATAGCCGGTCTTGGTGACGTTGTAGCCGTCCACGATGAGGTGCGCCTGCGGCAGGGCGAGGAGCTGGTCCAGCAGCGCCGGGTCGGTCTCCGAAAGAGCGCGCGCGGCAATGTCCTTGGGCGACATCCGGCCAGGCTCCAGCGCGTCCACGGTGTCGGCCGGATGCGTGGTCGCCGGAGGGAGCGCCAGCTCCCGCCGCAGCCCCGAGGCCGCGTCCAGCACGGTGTCCAGGAGCAGCCGCAGCCGCATGTCCTCCACCGAGCGGCCCTCGCGGGCGGCGCGGCGGCTCGCCTCCAGGGCCGCCTCGGCCTCCCCCAGCCGCCCCTTGAGCCGGCGCGACTCGCTCTCCACGGCGGAGAGCTGGGCGGCGGACTCGGCCCGTACGGTGTCGGTCTCGGCGGCGCTGCGGCGCAGGGCGGCCTCGCCGCGCTTCACCTCGCTGAGCGCGCTGCGCAGCTTGCGGTGCAGCGACTCGGCCTCCTTGCGGGCCGCCTCCAGCTCGGTGCGCAGCCGCTCGGTCTCGGTACGGGTGTGGGCGCGGGCCCGCTCCAGCTCCTCGCGCAGCTGGTCCAGTTCCCGCCGGGTCTCCTCGTCCGCCCGTTCCGCGTCGGCGCGCTGGACCTCCTCGCCGGCCGATTCGACCAGCTTGACCCAGCCGGCCGGGCGCAGCACATAGGCGGCGGCGGCCACATCGAGGGGATCGGCGGCGGCGGGCGGCGCGCCCGCCTCCAGCGCACCGGTCAGCTCGGGCTGGGACTGGCCGAGCCGCTCACCGATCCGCTGCCGGAAGACGGCGTCGCTCTCCAGCGCGGCGGCCATCGCGTTCCCCGCGAACTTCGCCCGCCGGGTCGGGGTGAACCGGGCGTACTGCCGCAGCTGGGCGGGCAGTTCGGCGACAGTGAGGGCGCCGAAGGCGTCCGAGACCAGCGCGATCACCCGCCGTCGCACGCCTTCGGGCAGCGGACGGCCGAGCGCCTCTGCACCGCCGTCGGCCTCATCGGCCGGTCCGGCGCCGCTGGTCGGCTGATCCACCGTCCGTCACCCCATAGATATGTCGAAGGGTGCGCTCCCTCAGGAAGCGGCACCCGGCCTGTCCACCAGTTCGATCTGGTCCACCGCGTTGCACCAACGACAGCGGACCGACTCGATGGTCTCACTGACGACCTCCCGCTCCTCGACACTCGACTCACCGGCCAGGTCGAGGTGCACGTACTCCACGACCTTGGAGGAGCGGGTCACGTCGAAGCGCGTGAGGTTGCCGCACAGGGTGCAGCGCCAGCGGGTCGAGTCCGTCGGCAGGGGAACCGTCGTCATCGTGTGCGTCCTCTTTCGTCGTTTCCAGGAGCCCGCGCCGGGCGCGCCGCCGCGACTCCACCTGTCTACGTCAAGGATCTCGCGGTGCGCCGTCGAACTGCGGAAGTCCTGGCGTAACCCTACGGCCTCGCGTATAGGCATCGGCACGGCGAGGCGCCCCATCCCGTTCTCGACCGGTACGTCATGCTCTGTACATGATCGAGTGGCGGCAGGCCGAATGGCGGACCACGGCCGGCAGGATCCGGGACGCGGCGATGTCGAGCGGCGCCCCGGTCACGTACGGGCTGATCGGCGTCTGCGGAGTGGTCTTCCTGATCAGCCCGCTCTCCGGGTTCGGCGGCGCCGCCCACCGGAGCGAGGAGGCGCTGCTCGCCGCGCAGGCCGCGTACTTCGAGCGGTGGGGGGTGATCCCCGCCGAACTGTGGGAGGGCTCCACGCATGCCCTGATCACCCCGTTCACGGCGCTGTTCGTGCACGGCAGCTGGCTGCACCTGCTGGGGAACCTGCTGTTCCTGTACGTGTTCGGCGCGATGGCCGAGGAGCGCATGGGGCGGACGCGGTTCGCGCTGTTCTACGTGGGCTGCGGCTATGTGGCGCTGGTCTGTTACGCGGCGGCGCACACGGACTCCGAACAGACGCTGGTCGGGGCGTCGGGGGCGATCTCCGCGGTGCTCGGCGCGTTCCTCTACCTCTTCCCCAAGGCCCGGGTGACGAGCCTGTTCCCGTTCCTCTTCTTCCTGCCGCTGCGGTTCCCCGCCTGGATCGTGCTGATCTTCTGGTTCGGGCTCCAGTGGGCGGCGGCGCAGGGCGCGGACGCCGGGCCGGGGGTGGCGTATCTGGCGCATGTGGCCGGGTTCGCGGCGGGGTTCCTCTACGCCTGGGTGGGCTATGGGCGGAGAGCTAGAGTGAAGGTTCCAGCCACCGAGGGAGACAGCCAGCCGTGATCACCGCGATCGTGCTCATCAAGACCAGTGTGGACCGGATTCCGGAGATCGCCGAGGCCATCGCCGCGCTGGACAGCGTCAGCGAGGTCTTCTCCGTCACCGGCACCTACGACCTGATCGCCATGGTCCGGGTCGCCCGGCACGACGACCTCGCCGATGTCATCCCCGGCCGGATCAGCAAGATCCCGGGCGTCGAGGGCACGGACACCCATGTGGCGTTCCGTACGTACTCCCAGCACGACCTGGAAGCGGCGTTCGCCATCGGCCTCGACGCGTAACTCCGGCGCACTTCGGCCGGGGACGGGCAGCACGCCCGTCCCCGGCCGAAGTGGTCTCCGGGCCTCAGACCTGCGGGGCCTCTCCCCGGTCCGGAACGCAGCGGCCGTCCTCGGTGCGGTACTTCCACTGGGCGCCCTCGCGGACCAGCTCGGTCACCGCGCGCAGGAAGCGGTCGATGTGCTCGTCGGGCGTACCGGCCCCGAAGCTGACGCGGATGGCGTTGAGCGACCGCTCGCCCGGCTCGGCCTCGGGGGCGCCGCACTCCCCCGGGTCCTGCGGGTCGCTGCCGAGGAGGGTGCGCACGAGCGGGTGGGCGCAGAAGAGACCGTCGCGCACGCCGATGCCGTACTCGGCGGAGAGGGCGGCGGCGAAGTGGGAGCTGTTCCAGCCGCGCACCACGAAGGAGATGACGCCGACCCGGGGCGCGTCGTCGCCGAACAGCGAGAGCACCTGCACCTCGGGCACCTCGGCGAGCCCTTCACGGACCCGGGACACCAGCTCCTGCTCCCGGGCGACCAGGCTGTCGAAGCCCGCCTCGGTGAGGGCCTTGCAGGCGGAGGCGATGGAGTAGACGCCGATGACGTTGGGCGAACCGGCCTCGTGGCGGGCGGCCGTGGTGTGCCAGTCGACGTCCACGCCCCCGTCGGCGCGCCGGGCGACCTTGCGGGACGCGCCACCGCCGGCGAGGTACGGCTCGGCGGCCTGGAGCCAGTCGGCGCGGCCGGCCAGGACCCCGGAGCCGAAGGGCGCGTACAGCTTGTGGCCGGAGAACGCGACCCAGTCGACGTCCAGTTCGGCGATGTCGACGGGGTGGTGCGGGGCGAGCTGGGCGGCGTCCAGGACGATGCGGGCGCCGTGCGCGTGGGCGGCGGCGGCCAGTTCCCGCACCGGCCACAGCTCTCCGGTCACGTTGGAGGCGCCGGTGACGCAGACGAGGGCCGGGCCGTAGGGCTCGCGGTCGGCGAGCGCGCGCTCCAGCGTCTCGACGGCCTGGTCCGGGGTGCGGGGTGCGTTGAGGTAGGTGACCTGGGCGTCGCGCCAGGGCAGCAGGGACGCGTGGTGCTCGGTCTCGTACACGAAGACCTGGCAGTTCGCGGGGATCGCGGCGGCCAGCAGGTTGAGGGAGTCGGTCGTGGAGCGGGTGAAGACCACCTGGTCCTCCGGGCGGCAGCCGAGGAACTCGGCGACCGTGCGGCGGCTGTTCTCGAAGAGGTCGGTGGAGAGCTGCGAGAGGTAGCCGGCGCCGCGGTGGACGCTGCCGTAGTACGGGGCGTACGCGGCGACGTCGTCCCAGACCCGCTGGAGGGCCGGGGCGCTGGCGGCGTAGTCGAGGGCGGCGTAGGTGACTTCACCGCCGGTGACGAGCGGAACGGTGACGTCCTGGCCCAGAACGGGCAGCGGGGCACAAACCGACGGGTCGAGGGCAGCGGTGGAGACAGACATGGCGAACTCCCGTAACAGGCAGGCGAAACCCACGCGCCTGCGGATACGCGGCGGCGCGGAGAAGGAAGGAAAAAGTGCGCTGAAGAAGGGCGGTCAGCTCAGGGCGTGAAAAGCCCTGGGACGAGCCCTAACGCATTCGCTTGCTCACAGAAGGCTCCCTAGGGACCAGGACCCCGGGGGCTGGCATCCGCTGGATGCCGAGGGGCCCGCGCTTGCCGCAGACCTCGCTGCCTACGGCCTGGTCTTCACCCGGGGCACCCCGCCACGGACGGAGGGTTGCCGGACAGCGGGCCGGGGCCGTAGTCGCTGTCACTCATGACCTGCGCAGCATCTTGCCATACGTGTCCGCACGCGCAAGGGCGCAGTCCGGCATCCGGACTGCGCCCTGCGTCACACCGTGTGCGCCGGAGGTGCCTCTCCGGCGCGCTCAGGCGTTGCTGGCCGCCACCCAGCGCTCCAGGGCCCGCTTGGCCGCCCCGGAGTCGATGGACTCGGCCGCCACCGCGATCTTCGCCGCGAGCTGCTCGGTCAGCGTGCCGGGGCCGGGGTCCAGGGCGACCAGGGCCGCCGCCGAGTTGAGCAGCACCGCCTCGCGGACCGCGCCGCTCTCGCCGTCCAGCAGGCGGCGGGCCACATCGGCGTTGTACGAGGCGTCGGCGCCGCGCAGCGCCTCGACCGGGACGATGGGCAGCCCCACGTCGCGCGGGTCGAACGCCTCCTCGCGGACCGCGCCGTCGCGCACCACCCAGACCCGGGAGGTGGCGGTGGTGGTCAGCTCGTCGAGCCCGTCGTCGCCGCGGAAGACGAGGGCGGAGTTGCCCCGGTCGGCCAGCACGCCCGCGACGATGGGCGCCATCCGGGCGTCGGCGACCCCGACGGCCTGGGAGCGCACCTGGGCCGGGTTGGTGAGGGGGCCCAGGATGTTGAAGGTGGTCTGCGCGCCGAGCTCCTTGCGGGCCTTGGCGGCGTACCGCAGGGCGGGGTGGAACTTCACGGCGAAGCAGAAGGTGATGCCCGCCTGCTCGGCCACCTCGACCACCCGCCGCGGGGTCAGCTCCAGGTTGACGCCGAGCTTCTCCAGTACGTCGGAGGAGCCGCTCGCGGAGGACGCGGCCCGGTTGCCGTGCTTGACGACCTTGGCGCCGGTGCCGGCGATGACGATCGCGGACATGGTGGAGATGTTGACGGTCTTGGCGAGGTCGCCACCGGTGCCGACGATGTCGACGGTGCGGCCGGGCACCTCGATGGTGTTGGCGTGCGCGTACATCGCACGGACCAGGCCGGTGACCTCGTCGACGGTCTCGCCCTTGGCCCGCAGCGCCACGGCGAACCCGGCGATCTGCGCGTCGGTGGCCTCACCGCTCATGATGCGGTCCATGGCCCAGGCGGTCTCCTCGGAGCTGAGGTTCTCGCCGCGCAGCAGGGGGTTCAGGAGGCCGGGCCAGGAACGGTCCGCCACGCTGTCGCCGCCGTTCGGGGTCACAACGTTCATGGTCCGCTCCAGGGTCCACAGCCGGTCAGAAGAGTCGGCTCCACCCTATCCAGCCCCGGGGACCGCGAAGAGCCCCGTCCATCGAATGGACGGGGCTCTCGCGGTGGCGATCAGGTCGGGTGATCAGTGGTGGCCGTGGCCCTCGCTGATCTCCTTGTACTCCTCGGCGCTCGCCTTGGGAATCTGGTTCCCGTCGGCGAAGTACCCCTTGCTGAGCTTGGCGCGCAGCTTCTGGACCGGGGAGATCTTGCGCTTGACGCCGTTCTCGTCGACCGCGGGGCCGAGTTCGAGAGGCTTGTACTGCTCGTGCGCCGTGAGCGTGTGCAGCTGCCCCTGGCTGAGCGGCTCGTGGATCTCCACGAACTCACCGTGCGGCAGGCGCTTGATGATGCCGGTCTCGCGACCGTGCAGCACCTTGTCCTTGTCGCGGCGCTGGAGGCCGAGGCAGATCCGCTTGGTGACGATGAACGCGATGACCGGTCCGGCGAAGAAGAAGATCCGGACGAACCAGGTGATCGAGTTGATCGACAGGTGGAAGTGCGTGGCCCACAGGTCGTTTCCACCGCCGACGAGGCCGACGAAGTACGCCGTGATCCAGGCGACGCCGAACGCGGTCCGGGTCGGGGCGTTGCGCGGGCGGTCCAGGATGTGGTGCTCGCGCTTGTCGCCGGTGATCCAGGACTCGATGAACGGGTAGAGCGCGATGACACCGAGCACCAGACCGAAGGCGACCAGCGGGATGAACACGCCCAGGACGAGCGTGTGGCCCCACAGGTTGATCTCCCAGCCCGGCATCACACGGACCAGACCCTCGGCGAAGCCCATGTACCAGTCGGGCTGGGCGCCGGTGGACACCTGGTCGACCCGGTACGGGCCGAGGGCCCAGATCGGGTTGATCGTGGCGATGGCCGAGATGATCGCGATCACGCCGAAGACGAGGAAGAAGAACCCTCCGGCCTTCGCCATGTACACGGGCAGCAGCGGCATGCCGACGACGTTCTTGTTGGTCCGGCCGGGACCCGCGAACTGCGTGTGCTTGTGGTAGAAGACCAGGATCAGGTGGGCCACCAGCAGGCCGAGCATGATGCCCGGCAGCAGCAGGATGTGGATCGAGTAGAACCGGGCCACGAAGTCGTGGCCGGGGAACTCGCCGCCGAACAGGAACATCGAGATGTACGTACCGACGATCGGCACGGACAGGATCGCGCCCTGCGTGAAGCGGACACCCGTACCGGAGAGCAGGTCGTCCGGGAGGGAGTAGCCGGTGAACCCGGTGAACATGCCGAGCACGAACAGCAGGAAGCCGAAGAGCCAGTTGATCTCGCGCGGCTTGCGGAAGGCGCCCGTGAAGAAGACGCGCATCATGTGCACGAACATGCCGGCCAGGAAGATCAGGGCGGCCCAGTGGTGGATCTGCCGGACCAGCAGACCGCCGCGGACCTCGAAGCTGATCTTCAGGGTCGAGGCGTAGGCCTCGGACATCCGGATGCCCTGCATGGGCTCGTACGGACCGTGGTAGACGATCTCGCCCATGCTCGGCTGGAAGAACAGCGTCAGATACACACCCGTGAGGATGATGATGATGAAGCTGTAGAGGCAGACCTCACCGAGCATGAAGGACCAGTGGTCCGGGAAGATCTTGCGCATGTTGGCCTTGGCGAGGCCGTAGATGCCCAGCCGGCCGTCCGCCCAGTCGGCAACCCGCTCGCCGGCCGGAGCCTTGCGCCCGCTCGCCGGTTCGGCGGCGGAGGGGTTCTTTGTCGCAGTACTCATCCGCGCTCCCAGAAGGCAGCACCGACGGGCTCGTCGAAGTCGCCGAGCGCCTCGAGGTTGCCCTCGCTGTTGACACCGATCCGCAGCTGCGGAAGCGGGTGGCCGGCCGGACCGAAGATGACGCGAGCGCCGTCGGAGAGGTCGAAGGTGGACTGGTGGCACGGGCAGAGCACGTGATGCGTCTGCTGCTCGTACAGGCTGATCGGGCAGCCGACGTGGGTGCAGATCTTGGAGAACGCGACGATGCCCTCGTGGGCCCAGTCACGCTGGCGCTTGTCCTTGATGTCGTCCGGCTCGATGCGGACGATCATCAGGGCGGCCTTGCCCATCTGCGTCTGGAAGTCGTGCGACTCCGGGTCGAGCCCCTCGGGCATGGCGAAGGCCAGCGACCCGACGGTGATGTGCTCGGGGCGCAGCGGCTTCATCGTGTTCATGTTGATGAGCTGCTTGCCCTCCGCCCAGAGGGTGTTGCGGAGCTTCTTCTCCGGCAGCGGACCGAGGTCGCGCAGCAGGACCACGCCGGAGAGCGGCACCAGGGCCAGCGCACCGAACATGGTGTTGCGGATCAGCTTGCGACGGCCGATCGCGGACTCCTCGGCGCCGGCCGCGAAGTCGGCCATGACCTGGGCCTTGACCTCGGGCGTTGCCTCGATCGGGTGACGCTCGGCGGCGACCTCCACGTCGGACATCAGGGTGCGCGCCCAGTGGACGGCTCCTGCGCCGATGAAGAAGAGCGCCGCGCCCAGGGTGAGACCCAGGGAGAAGTTGAGCGCGCTCACATGGCCGAACGGCCAGATGTAGACGATCTTGTCCACCGGGAAGATGACGTAGGAGGCGATGAAGCCCACCGTCGCCAGCATCGAGAGGGTGAACATGAGCGCGACGGCCCGCTCCGAGCGGTTCGCGGCGCGTTCGTCCAGGTCCTGGATGCGCGGCTTGTGAGCCGGCAGCCCCGGGTCGGCGAACGGGTCGTCCGTACCCTCGACCGCGCCGTGCGCGGTCTCCTGCACAGCGGGCAGGCTGTCTTCTGGAATCTGTTGGCTACTCATGACTTCTTGGCCTTAGCGGTGTGGGCCGCGACCCAAACGGCGACTGCGACGAGCGCGCCGAGTCCGAAGATCCAGGCGAACAGACCTTCGCTGACCGGACCGAGACCGCCGAGGGCCAGACCGCCGGGGCTCTCCGTCTCGTCACCGTTCACGGACTCGATGTACGCGATGATGTCCTTCTTCTCCTGCTCCGGCATCGTCGTGTCGGGGAAGGAGGGCATGCTCTGCGGGCCGGTCTGCATGGCCTCGTAGATGTGCTTCGGGCTCACACCTTCGAGGTCCGGTGCGTACTTGCCCTCGGTCAGGGCCCCGCCCTTACCGGTGAAGTTGTGGCACTGGGCGCAGTTGGTGCGGAACAGCTCGCCGCCGTTGGCGACGTCCGCGCCCGCCGGGTCGACCTGCTTGTCGGTCGGGGTGACCGGACCGGCGCCGAGCGACGCGATGTACGCCGCGAGCTGGTCGATCTCAGCCTGGCTGTAGATGACCTTCTTCTTCGGTACCTGGGCGCCCGGCTGCTGCGCGGGCATCCGGCCCGTACCGACCTGGAAGTCGACGGCGGCGGAGCCCACGCCCACGAGGGACGGCCCGTCGGTGGTGCCCTGACCGCCGGTTCCGTGGCAGCTGGCGCAGCCTACGGAGTAGAGCTTCTTGCCCTCTTCGATGGCGAGGGACTGGGCGGTTTCATCGGCCTGCGCCTTGCCCGCAGGCGCAAACGCGGCGTACAGCCCCCCGGTAGCCGCCAGCGCGAGGAGTAGTACGACGACCGCCGCCAGCGGATGGCGTCGTCGTGCGGAGAGCTTTTTCACGGATTACCCCGGTGTCAGGATCTTCTGCGTCGATGGTGGGCGGGTGCGAACCCGGGTTACTTGATCATGTAGATCGTTGCGAACAGGCCGATCCATACGACATCGACGAAGTGCCAGTAGTAGGACACGACGATGGCGGCGGTGGCCTGATCGTGGGTGAACCTCTTGGCCGCGTACGTTCTGCCGAGGACCAGCAGGAAGGCGATGAGACCGCCTGTCACGTGCAGACCATGGAAGCCGGTGGTCAGGTAGAACACCGAGCCGTAGGGGTCGGACGAGAGGGAGAGCCCCGCGTCCTTGACCAGCTCGGTGTACTCCAGGACCTGGCCGCCGATGAAGATCGCACCCATCACGAACGTGATGATGAACCAGGTGCGGAGCTTCTTCACATCGCCCCGCTCGGCGGCGAAGACGCCGAGCTGGCAGGTGAGTGAGGAGAGCACCAGGATCGTGGTGTTCGTCGCCGAGAACGGGAAGTTCAGATGATCGGACATCTCCTTCCAGTAATCGGGTCCCATCACCGATCGCAGGGTGAAGTACATCGCGAAGAGGGCCGCGAAGAACATCAGCTCGGAACTCAACCAGATGATGGTTCCGACGCTGGTGAGGTTCGGCCGATTGACCGACGGGTGCGCGTGCCCGGTTTCTACTGTCGTTGCTGTCGCCACGACCGACATTATGTCGGTCGCTTATCCCGCCCTCACCCCGGGGGGTGCCGTTCGGTGTGTCCGTACCGTCCGCAGGGGTCCCACCCTGCGCCGAACGGCCCATCGGATCGTCGTCATTACCGGTGCTGACGGCCGGTCGGGCGGAGTACGATCCGCGCATCGGTTCATGCCCCGAGAGCCCCGACGACGTCGATGTCACGGAGGAACAATGCAGGCGACCGCCACGGTCCTGGTCTACAGCGACGACGCCAACATCCGCGAGCAGGTGAGGCTGGCAGCCGGTCGCAGGCCTGCCGCGGACGTCCCACCGGTGGAGTTCCTGGAGTGCGCGACGCTCCCGGCCGTCCTGAAGGCGCTGGAGGGCGGCGGCGTCGACGTCTGCGTGCTGGACGGGGAGACGGCTCCCGTCGGCGGCATGGGCGTCTGTCGCCAGATCAAGGACGAGATCTTCCACTGCCCGCCGGTCCTCCTGCTGATCGGCCGCCCGCAGGACGCGTGGCTGGCCACCTGGAGCCGTGCGGAGTCCGCCGTGACGCTGCCGGTGGACCCGGTGGAGTTCGCCGACGCCCTGGCGGCGCTGCTGCGGCAGCGGCTCGCTGTGGAGGCGTGAAGAGCGGCCTCGGACGCCTGAGGCACGCGGAGAAGCCCCCACGGCCCGTAGGAGGACGTGGGGGCTTCTCGGCGCCTTGCGGGCCCTGGCCGTCAGACGTGGGGCCGCAGCCGGGCGGTCTGGAGCGTCTGCGGGCTGTCCGGCGCACCTTCGTGCAGCGCGCTGCCCTGCTGCCACTTCTCCCAGGAGAGGTTCCAGTCGCCGAACCCGTTGCCGAACGGGTCCATCTCCTCGCCCTCGCTGCCGACGACCTTGACGATGTCGCCCATGCGCACGGTGTCGAAGAACCATTCGGCGTTGCTGGTGCTCATGCCGGTGCAGCCGTGGCTGACGTTGGCGTTGCCCTGGGAGCCGGTGGACCAGGGGGCGGCGTGGACGTACTCGCCGCTCCAGGTCACCCGGGTGGCCCAGTAGACCGGCAGGTCGTACGACTCCGATGAGCCGGCGGCGATGCCGATGGACTCGCCGCGCATCCGTACGAACTGCTCCTTGGCGAGCACCACCTTGACCCCGTTGCGGGTGGAGAAACCGGGCTTGCCGGTGGTGACCGGAATGGTATTGATCACTTCTCCGTTGCGGTACACGGTCAGGCTGTGGTTCGCGGCGTCGGTGACGGCCTCGATCCGGTCGCCGGTGGTGAGCTTGAGGGGCTTGGCCTCGGCTCCGTAGAGCGCGTTGGTGACCTTGATGCCGGCCAGGTTGGAGCGCACCTCGACGGTGGCGTTCGCCGGCCAGTACTCCTTCGGACGGTAGTGCAGCTTCTTGTCGTCGACCCAGTACCAGGAGCCGGTGGTGGCCGGGGTGGAGCGGACCTTCAGAGCGCGCTCGACGGTGGCCCTGGACGCCTTGTCGGTGATCGGAGCGCTGAGTTCCGCCGTGATGGGCTGTCCGACGCCGTAGGTGCCCCCCTCCGGGCCGAAGGCGACCTTCAGCAGCTTCTTGGGCGAGGAGGTGTCGAAGGAGAGCGTACGGACGCCTGGGGCGCCGTCGCCGTTCTCGGTGGAGACCCTGACGGTGTATCCGGTGCCGGCCGCGAGCGGGGCGGTGGAGCGCCAGCGCCTGCCGTCGGCGGAGAGCTCGCCCGCGAGGTGGCGGCCGCCGGTGTCGACGGCGCTGACGTCGGTGATGCGCCCGTCGTCACCCTTGACGGTGACTTCCAGGGGCTTGTCGGGGTCGGCCTTCTCCTTGTCGGAGGGGCCGTTGAAGGAGACCTGGTCGCCCGCGTCGTAAGGCTTCGTCGAGAGCGGGTGGCCGTCGGGCGAGCCACATGCGGTCGCACCCGCGGCGAGGGTCACGACCAGGAGGGTGCAGCTCACTACGGTGCGGATGCGTGGCGTGTGGTTCATGCGCTCCACGCTAGGAAGGTTCCTCCGTTCCAGCGCGTTCAGTGACTGCAAACGGGCGAAAGGCCCGCGTCGCTTGCGGCGGCGCGGGCCTTTCGTGGTGTAGCGCGTGTCACCGGCGGTGCGGTGGCACGGGGTGCGGTGTCACTGGGTGCGGTTCTCGCCCCGGTAGTACTCGAAGACCCAGCCGAAGAGGCCGATCAGGAGCAGGGGGGCGGAGAAGTAGAGCAGCCACCAGCCGAAGACGACGCCCATGAAGGCGAAGGCTCCGCCGACCGCCAGGGAGAGCGGCTGCCAGCTGTGCGGGGAGAAGAACCCCAGCTCGCCCGCCTCGTCGGCGACATCGGCTTCCTTGTTGTCCTGGGCCATCGCGTCGACCCGGTTGGCCGTGAAGGCCAGGTAGAAGCCGATCATGATGGACAGGCCGAAGGCCAGGAAGAGGGCCGTGGTGCCGACCGGCTCCTTCGACCACACGCCGTACACGACGGCCATGCCGAGGATGAAGACGCTCAGCCAGATGAACATCTGTCCCTGGATCTTCACTTGCCTGCCTCCTTGCCGCCGGCCAGAGCCTTGTCCGACTCGGAGTCGTGGCCGAGCTGCTCCAGCGCGGTGATCTCCGGGTGGTGCAGGTCGAACGCCGGGGATTCGGAACGGATCCGCGGCAGCGTGAGGAAGTTGTGCCGCGGCGGCGGGCAGGAAGTCGCCCACTCCAGCGAACGGCCGTAACCCCACGGGTCGTCGACCTCGATCTTCTTGCCGTACTTCGCGGTCTTCCAGACGTTGTAGAAGAACGGGAGCATCGACAGGCCGAGCAGGAACGAGGAGATCGTCGAGATCGTGTTCAGCGCGGTGAAGCCGTCTGCGTCGAGGTAGTCCGCGTAACGACGCGGCATGCCCTCGGCACCGAGCCAGTGCTGCACCAGGAACGTGCCGTGGAAGCCCACGAACAGCGTCCAGAACGTGATCTTCCCGAGCCGCTCGTCCAGCATCTTGCCGGTGAACTTCGGCCACCAGAAGTGGAATCCGGAGAACATCGCGAAGACCACGGTGCCGAAGATGACGTAGTGGAAGTGCGCGACGACGAAGTACGAGTCGGAGACGTGGAAGTCCATCGGGGGCGAGGCGAGGATGACGCCGGTCAGACCACCGAAGGTGAAGGTGATCAGGAAGCCGACGGCCCAGAGCATCGGTGTCTCGAAGGACAACGACCCCTTCCACATCGTGCCGATCCAGTTGAAGAACTTCACGCCTGTCGGTACGGCGATGAGGAACGTCATGAAGGAGAAGAACGGCAACAGCACACCGCCGGTGACGTACATGTGGTGTGCCCACACCGTCACGGAAAGGCCGGCGATGGCGATCGTCGCGGAGATCAGACCGATGTAGCCGAACATCGGCTTGCGGCTGAAGACCGGGATGACCTCGGAAATGATTCCGAAGAATGGCAACGCGATGATGTACACCTCTGGATGTCCGAAGAACCAGAAGAGGTGTTGCCAGAGCAATGCGCCGCCGTTGGCGGAGTCGAAGATATGCGCACCGAATTTACGGTCCGCCTCCAGCGCGAAGAGCGCGGCGGCGAGAACCGGGAAGGCCAGCAGGACCAGAACACCGGTCAGCAGGACGTTCCAGGTGAAGATCGGCATGCGGAACATCGTCATGCCGGGAGCGCGCATGCAGATGATCGTGGTGATGAAGTTGACCGAGCCGAGGATCGTGCCGAAGCCGGAGAAGGCCAGACCCATGATCCACATGTCGGCGCCGACGCCCGGCGACCGGACCGCGTCCGAGAGCGGGGAGTAGGCGAACCAGCCGAAGTCGGCCGCACCCTGCGGGGTGAGGAACCCGGCCACCGCGATGAGCGAGCCGAAGAGGTACAGCCAGTACGCGAACATGTTCAGCCGCGGGAACGCCACGTCGGGCGCGCCGATCTGCAGCGGCATGATCCAGTTGGCGAATCCGGCGAACAGCGGCGTCGCGAACATCAGCAGCATGATCGTGCCGTGCATCGTGAACGCCTGGTTGAACTGCTCGTTCGACATGATCTGCGTGCCCGGACGGGCCAGCTCGGCGCGCATGAAGAGCGCCATGAGTCCGCCGATGCAGAAGAACACGAACGAGGTGACCAGGTAGAGCGTACCGATCGTCTTGTGGTCGGTGGTGGTCAGCCACTTCACGACGATGTTTCCCGGCTGCTTGCGCCGCACGGGCAGCTCGTCCTCGTACGAGTCGTCTGCCGGAGCGGCACCCTGAGGTTCGTTGAGGATGCTCACAGTTGGTTCTTCTCCGCATTCCTGGCCGGGTCCGTCTGCGCGATGCCTGCCGGCACGTAGCCCGTCTGACCCTTCTCAGCCAGCTCCTTGAGGTGCTGCTGGTAACGCTCCGGGGAGACGACCTTCACGTTGAAGAGCATCCGGGAGTGGTCGACGCCGCAGAGCTCGGCGCACTTGCCCATGAAGGTGCCCTCGCGGTTGGGGGTCACCTCGAACACGTTGGTGTGGCCCGGGATGACGTCCTGCTTCATGAGGAACGGCACCACCCAGAAGGAGTGGATGACGTCACGCGAGGTGAGGACGAAGCGGACCTTCTCCCCCTTCGGCAGCCACAGGGTCGGACCCGGGTTGCCGTTCTGCGGGTTGCGGGTCCCGGGGATGCCCACGTCGTAGACGCCGCCGGCGCCCTCGGGGAAGTCCTTCTGGAACTTGTCGGGGATGGCGTTGAGCTCCTTGGGGACCTCGGGGCCCGCTGCGGGCTGGCCATCCACCTTCTCGATGTAGTTGAAGCCCCAGCTCCACTGGAAGCCGACCACGTTGATGGTGTGGGCCGGCTTGTCGGAGAGCTCGAGGAGCTTCGACTCATCACGCGCGGTGAAGTAGAAGAGCACCGAGACGATGATGAGGGGAACCACTGTGTACAACGCCTCGATGGGCAGGTTGTACCTGGTCTGCTGGGGTACCTCCACCTTGGTCCGGGTACGCCGGTGGAAGAAGACGCTCCAGAGGATCAGCCCCCAGACAAGGACACCCGTGACGAGCGCTGCCGCCCACGAGCCTTGCCAGAGGGAGAGGATCCGAGGGGCCTCTTCCGTTACCGGGGTGGGCATACCGAGGCGGGGAAAATCCTCCCAGTTGTATGAACAACCGGAGGCCGTCGCCAGGACCAGGCCCGCAGTCAGCACCTGCGGCAGCTTCCGCCGCATCGGGCGCCGCGACGAGCGGTCGGAGCCGTTGGGACTCACGTAGCGCCTTCCCGAGAGTCTCGCCCGCACGGTCGGCGCGCCCGTATGTCTCTGGTCGGTCGCCGGCCCTGACGCGGGCAGGGGTTTGGATGTTTATGCGGACCAAACCCTACTGGACGCTATTTGGGGTCGCGCGGGGAGGGTGCCCAACGCGCCGCCCGACACCCCCTTGGGGTGGAATGCGGGCCTCCGGACCTCATCTGACGCCCACTCGCCCGTCCGTCAGGAGCGGCCCCCGGCGAGGCGGGGCCGGGTGCGGGCTAGCGTGGCGGGGTGCCCTACTTCGATGCCGCCTCCGCCGCCCCCCTGCACCCCGTCGCACGCCAGGCGCTGCTTGCCGCGCTCGACGAGGGCTGGGCCGATCCCGCCCGGCTGTACCGGGAGGGGCGGCGGGCCCGGCTGCTCCTGGACGCGGCCCGGGAGGCGGCCGCGGAGGCCGTCGGGTGCCGTCCCGACGAGCTGGTCTTCACCTCGTCCGGCACGACGGCGGTGCACGCGGGAATTGCCGGGGCTCTTTCGGGGCGTCGGCGTGTCGGCCGCCATCTGGCCCACTCGGCGGTCGAACACTCGTCGGTGCTCCATTCGGCGGCGGCCCACGAGGCGGCGGGCGGTTCGTGCACCGAGGTGCCGGTGGACCGCTTCGGGGCGGTGGATCCGGCGGCGTTCGGCGGCGCGCTGCGGGCGGACACCGCGCTGGCCTGCCTCCAGTCGGCCAACCACGAGGTGGGCACCGAGCAGCCGGTGGCCGAGGTCGCCGCGCTCTGCGCCGAGGCCGGGGTGCCGCTGCTGGTGGACGCGGCCCAGTCGCTCGGCTGGGGGCCGGTCCCGGCGGGCTGGTCGTTGCTGACGGCGAGCGCGCACAAGTGGGGCGGGCCGGCCGGGGTCGGGCTGCTCGCGGTCCGCAAGGGGACCCGTTTCTCGCCCCAAGGCCCGGCCGGGGAGCGGGAGTCGGGGCGGGCGCCGGGGTTCGAGAACCTGCCGGCGATCGTGGCGGCGGCGGCCTCGCTGCGCGCGGTACGGGACGGGGCGGAGGCGGAGGCGGTACGGCTGCGGGCCCTGGTGGACCGGATCCGGGGCGTGGTGGCCGAGCGGGTGCCCGACGTGGAGGTGGTGGGCGATCCGGTGCGGCGGCTGCCGCACCTGGTCACCTTCTCCTGTCTCTATGTCGACGGGGAGACCCTGCTGCACGAGCTGGACCGGAGAGAGTTCTCCGTTTCGTCCGGTTCGTCCTGTACGAGCAGCACGCTGACGCCGAGCCATGTACTGAAGGCGATGGGGGTGCTCTCGGAGGGGAACGTCCGGGTGTCGCTGCCGCCGGGCACGGCCGGGGCGGACGTGGACCGCTTCCTGGAGGTGCTGCCCGAGGTGGTCGCGGACGTACGGGAGCGGCTCGGGGCCCCGGTAGCCGCGCCCCCCTCCCCCGCGCCCGCCGCCTCCCTGGTGGTCGACGCGCTGGGCCGCCGCTGCCCGATCCCGGTGATCGAACTCGCAAAGGTGATCGGAGAGGTAGCGGTGGGCGCCACGGTGACGGTGCTCGCCGACGACGAGGCGGCGCGGCTGGACATCCCGGCCTGGTGCGAGATGCGGGGCCAGGAGTACGTGGGCGAGGAGCCGGCGGACCGGGGTTCGGCCTATGCGGTCCGCCGGCTCTCCTGATCAGGCCAGGTGCTGCTGGACCTCGGCGGCGGCCTCGTGGCCGTACGCCTTGGTGAAGCGGTCCATGAAGTGGGTGCGGCGCAGGGTGTACTCCTGGGTGCCGATAGTCTCGATGACCAGGGTGGCGAGCATGCAGCCGACCTGGGCGGCGCGCTCCAGGCCGACACCCCAGGCGAGACCGGAGAGGAAGCCGGCGCGGAAGGCGTCGCCGACGCCGGTGGGGTCGGCCTTGGTGTCCTCCTCGGGGCAGCCGACCTCGATGACCGGCCCGCCGGCCCGCTCGATCCGGACACCGCGGGCGCCGAGGGTGGTGACGCGGTGGCCGACCTTGGAGAGGATCTCCTCGTCGCTCCAGCCGGTCTTGGACTCGATGAGCCCCTTCTCGTACTCGTTGGAGAAGAGGTAGGTGGCGCCGTCGAGGAGGATGCGGATCTCCTCGCCGTCCATCCGCGCGATCTGCTGCGAGAAGTCGGCGGCGAACGGGATGTTCCGGGAGCGGCACTCCTCGGTGTGGCGGAGCATCGCCTCGGGGTCGTCGGCGCCGATGGAGACGAGGTCGAGGCCGCCGACGCGGTCGGCGACGCTCTTCAGCTCGATGAGGCGGGCCTCGCTCATCGCGCCGGTGTAGAAGGAGCCGATCTGGTTGTGGTCGGCGTCGGTGGTGCAGACGAAGCGGGCGGTGTGCAGAACCTCGGAGATACGGACCGAACCGGTCTCGACGCCGTGCCGGTCGAGCCAGGCGCGGTACTCGTCGAAGTCGGCCCCGGCGGCGCCGACCAGGATCGGCTTCGTGCCGAGCAGGCCCATGCCGAAGCAGATGTTGGCGGCGACACCGCCGCGGCGGACGTCGAGGTTGTCGACCAGGAAGGAGAGGGAGACCGTGTGCAGCTGATCCGCGACCAGCTGGTCGGCGAAGCGGCCGGGGAAGGTCATGAGGTGGTCAGTGGCGATCGAGCCGGTGACTGCAATACGCACGGGGAGACTGCTCCTGCGGAAGGCGAAGGGCCGTGAGTGCGCCCTCCGGGACGACGTGACAGTTCACGCTACCGGGTGACCCGACCTCCAGGAAAAGGGAAAACTACCCGATAGTAGGGCTTTCTACCTGAGCTCGACCGTGGTTACGGTGCGGATATGTCGAAGCACACCGCATTGCCCGAGTCGGAATTGAGCCTGGCCGCACTGCGCGGTGACTGTGCGCGGATGGCGCCGCACTGGACGGCGCCGGTGAAGAGCGCCCCGGTTCCGGTGAAGCCGTCCCTGATCAGCGGGGTGACGATCCCGCCCTCGTCGGCGCGGCTGATCGACGCGATGTCCGAGTACGGGGACTGACGACCGGCAAGGACCGGAGAGACACCGCCGGGCGGCGTCGCCTTTCGGCCATTCCGCGCCCCTTCCGGCACACATCCCGTGTGGATGCGCCCCACGGCTCCCCCGGTCGGTGGAACCGTACGCTCCTCGGCTCCGTCCCACCGGTGTCCCCGTCCGGGGGCACGCGGTAGGCGCCGCGACGGCAACGCAGTCGAAGGAGCGATCCGGTGAGCACCGAGCGACCCGACAACGACGTGACCGGCCCCCGGCGGCGGCGTCCGCCGCTCGCGGTGGCCTCGGTGGCCGCTGCCGTGCTGCTGGCCGGGGGCGGCGGGGCGTACTGGGCCTCGACCGCTTCGGGCGACGGCGACAAGACCGGCAGCGGTACGGCGGCGAAGAAGTCGACCCCCCTGCTGGCCCTGGACGCCCCGGCCGACGGCCCGGGTGACACGTCCTCGGCCTCGGACTCCCCGCCCGCCGGTATCGCCCCCGGCGAACCGGACCCGGGCGGCCCGCCCGTGATCTACCGGGCCGCGGGCGAGCTCCCCGACGGTCCGGACGAGGCGGCCGTCCACCTCGCGAAGGGCACGGTGGCGTCGGCCGATGTCGCCCGGCTGGCGAAGGCGCTGGGCATCCCGGGCACGCCCCGCACCGAGGGCACCTCGTGGGTGGTCGGCGACGACGACGGTCCGGGCGCGCTCCTGAAGGTGGCCAAGCAGGCCCCGGGCACCTGGACGTTCGCCCGCACCACCCCGTCCAAGCCCTGCGAGCCGGGGAAGATGTGCGCGAACGGCGCCACGGATTCCGGCGGCGACCCGGTGAGCGACAAGGCGGCGAAGGCGGCCGCGGCCCCGGTGCTCAAGGCGGCGGGCCAGGACGACGCGGCGCTCAACGCGGGCCAGCTCATGGGCGACGTCCGCGTGGTGAACGCCGATCCGAAGATCGACGGGCTTCCGACGTACGGCTGGTCGACCGGGGTCCAGGTGGGCCCGGACGGCAAGGTGACCGGCGGCAGCGGACATCTGAAGGCGCTGGAGAAGGGCGCCACCTACCCGGCGGTCGGCGCGGACGAGGCACTGAAGCAGCTGAACGAGGCGAGCAAGGGCAAGGGGGACGGCGGCCGGGACATCGGCGGCTGCGCCACTCCCGTACCGCTGGAGGGCGAGCCGAAGCCTCCGGCCGATCCGCAGTGCGTGCCGTCGAACGGCAAGCGGGCACCGGTGACGCAGACGGTCGAGGACGCGGTGTTCGGTCTCGCGCTGAACTACGTGGACGGCCGGCAGACGCTGGTGCCGTCCTGGCTCTTCACGGTCCGCCAGGCGCCGGGCGGTCCGGAGAACACGGTGACGCAGGTGGCGGTGGACCCGAAGTTCATCGAGAAGCCGGAGCCGCCGACGACGCCCTCCGGGGACCGGAAGGTGACCTCGTACGGTGCGGACGGGCAGACCCTTGAGGTGACCTTCTGGGGCGGGGTGTGCAGTACGTACACGGCGAGCGCGAAGGAGAGCGCGGGCCAGGTGCGGATCACGGTGACGGAGAAGCCGCAGGAGGGCAAGAAGGCCTGCATCATGATCGCCAAGGAGCTGACCCGGACGGTGACGCTGGAGAAGCCGCTGGGCGACCGCACGGTGGTCGACGCGGCCTCGGGCGGCGCGGTGCCGCGCGGCTGACGCGGGCGTACGCGCCGCAAGACGTCAGGACGTACGGAGGCGGCCCCGGGAGCGATTCCCGGGGCCGCCTCCGTACGCCGTTCTCGCGGCGCTTAGCTGAACGAGTCGCCGCAGGCGCAGGAGCCGGTGGCGTTCGGGTTGTCGATCGTGAAGCCCTGCTTCTCGATGGTGTCGACGAAGTCGATGGAGGCGCCGCCCAGGTACGGGGCGCTCATCCGGTCGGTGACGACCTTGACACCGTCGAAGTCCTTCACCACGTCGCCGTCGAGCGAACGCTCGTCGAAGAAGAGCTGGTAGCGCAGGCCCGAGCAGCCGCCGGGCTGGACGGCGACGCGCAGCGCCAGGTCCTCGCGGCCTTCCTGCTCCAGCAGGGCCTTGACCTTGCCTGCGGCGGCGTCGGACAGGAGGATGCCGTCGCTCACGGTGGTGGTCTCGTCCGATACGGACATCTGCTTCTCTCCCGGGTTGTACGGACTGCTTGCCGACGGTTCAACCGTCTCAGCCGCGGAATCATTCCGGGCCAAGCGCGTGTCTGTTCCTTTTCATGCTCGCACACCCGCTCGCCCGGGGGATGCGTCACATCGACGCTATCGGCATCGTCAAAGTGACACGAAGCGGCTATGATAGATAGCGTCAAATAGACGAAAAGGCGCGTTCGCCGAAGCCGCAGAGCAGAACGCAGAGAAGAAAGGGTGCGTGACGTGACCACGGCCCAGCCCCTGGACGTAACTCCCACACCCCTCGCGCTGCTGCTGCTCGGCCGCGAGGCCGACCCGAGGAGCGAGCGCGGCGTCGAATGCCCCGGCGACCTCCCCTCCCCGTCCGACCCGGACCTGGTGGAGCGCGCCCGCGCCGCGAAGGAGAGGCTCGGGGACAAGGTGTTCGTCCTCGGCCACCACTACCAGCGCGACGAGGTCATCCAGTTCGCGGACGTCACCGGTGACTCGTTCAAGCTGGCCCGCGACGCGGCGGCGCGCCCGGAGGCGGAGTACATCG
Source organism: Streptomyces globisporus (assembly GCA_014649555.1). GTDB lineage: Bacteria > Actinomycetota > Actinomycetes > Streptomycetales > Streptomycetaceae > Streptomyces > Streptomyces globisporus. The sequence goes on from BMTG01000004.1 coordinate 364,743, forward strand.
TCTTCTGCGGTGTGCACTTCATGGCCGAGTCCGCGGACATCCTGACCACCGACGCCCAGGCGGTCGTGCTGCCCGACCTGGCGGCCGGCTGCTCGATGGCCGACATGGCCACCGCCGAGCAGGTCGCCGAGTGCTGGGACGTGCTGACGGAGGCCGGGGTCGCCGACCAGGTGGTGCCCGTCTCGTACATGAACTCCTCCGCCGACATCAAGGCCTTCACCGGCAAGCACGGCGGCACGATCTGCACGTCCTCGAACGCGCAACGCGCCCTGGAGTGGGCCTTCGAGCAGGGCGAGAAGATCCTCTTCCTCCCCGACCAGCACCTGGGTCGCAACACGGCCGTGCGGGACATGGGGATGAGCCTGGACGACTGTGTCCTCTACAACCCCCACAAGCCGAACGGCGGCCTCACCGCCGAGCAGCTGCGGGACGCGAAGATGATCCTGTGGCGCGGCCACTGCTCGGTCCACGGCCGCTTCTCGGTCGAGTCGGTCGAGGACGTCCGCGCCCGGATCCCCGGGGTCAACGTGCTGGTCCACCCGGAGTGCAAGCACGAGGTCGTCGCCGCCGCGGACTACGTGGGCTCGACGGAGTACATCATCAAGGCCCTGGAGGCGGCCCCGCGCGGCTCGAAGTGGGCCATCGGCACGGAGCTGAATCTGGTACGCCGCCTGGCGAACCGTTTCGCCGACGAGGACAAGGAGATCGTCTTCCTCGACAAGACGGTCTGCTTCTGCTCGACGATGAACCGCATCGACCTGCCGCACCTGGTCTGGACCCTGGAGTCGCTGGCCGACGGCAAGCTGGTCAACCGGATCGAGGTCGACCCGGAGACGGAGAAGTACGCCAAGCTCGCCCTGGAGCGGATGCTGGCGCTGCCGTAACGCCTCATCCGTTCCGGGACGCCCTGTCCGTTCCGTGACGCCCGGGAGCCCCGGTATGCCGCAGGTCGGCGTACCGGGGCTTTCGCGCACCCCGGGGGCCGTGGCCGGGTTGCCCCCCCGGTCCGGCCGGTTCTTCCATACGGCAGCCGATGACACCAGTGCGTAACTACGCTGCTACGCACCGCAGCGAGTGTTCGCGCGGGTCAGACGGGTGAGAACGGCGAGGACGGTGGGGCGGGCATGAGGAGGCGGTCGGACTCCTCCGGGGGCTCGCCGAGGAGGATCCGGACGCCTTCCTTCCACGGCTCGCCGCGGCTCTCCACGCGCTCGGCCACCACCGCGCGGCCGTGAGCGACGTCTCCGGGGCGATCGACGCGGGCCAGGAGGCGCGCAGCCGCTTCCGTGTACTCGCCGCCCGGCGGCCCGAGTTCCGTCCGGAGCTGGCCGCGGCCCTGGACGGTTTCGCCGGTCACCTCAACCAGGCGGGCGACACCGGGACAGGTCTCCGGGTGGCACGGGAAGCCGTCGCCCTCCACCGCGAGCTGGCAGCGGAGCGCCCCGAGGTCTTCCGTCCGGGCCTCGCCGCAGCGCTGCGAACCCTCGCCCGGAGCCTGGCCGGCACCGATGGACCGGAGGCGGCCGCGGGCCCGGCACGGGAAGCCGTCGAGCTCCTGCGGGAACAGGGCGACGCCGTCCTGGGCGAGCTGGCCGACTCCCTCCAGATGCTCGGCGCCTACGTGGAGCGGAACGGGGACGCCGACGGGGCGGTGGAGGCGTTCTGGGAGGCGGTGGCCCTGCACCGGTCCCTGGCGCTGGAGACCCCCCGCAGCGGCCCGGACGCTCCCCCGGTCTCCGCTCTCGTCTCCGCCCTGGACGACCTGGCCCGAGCTCTCCTCCGTACCGGCGAACACGCGGCGGCGATCGAGGAGTTCGACGAGAGCGTCAAGGAGTTCACCGAGGCCGGTCCGGCGACCGCCCGGCGGCTGGCCGTGGAGCGGAGCGCCTTCCTGCTGCGCTGCCCCGACCCCTGGCCCGCGACCGGGGTGGGCGAGCTGGTGAACCGGCTCGACGAGGAAGCGGAGCGGACCGGCGGACCGGACGCCGTGACCGTTCGGGCCCGGCAGGCGCTGCGCGGCTACGGCGATACCGCGGCGGTGCACACGGCGTGGGAGGAGGAGACGTTCACGTCCGTGCCGGACTGGCTCGCACTGGCCCGGGAGACTTTGGACCTCGTCACCGCCTGGATGTTCGCGCCGAACTGGCCCCGCTCCCGCGACTTCTGGTCACGGAACGCCGAGGTCCTCGGCAGCGCGCAGGCGGCGGTGGCGCTGGAGGAGCTGTCCCTTCTGCATCCGCGTGGTGCGCGGCGGCACGCGCTGCTCCGCGAGACCGTCCTCGACCACGGGGTGACCGCCGCCTACGATCCGCTGATTCTCCAGGAGCAGCTGGCCCAGTGGCTGGAGTGCGCGGACTGGAAGGAGTCGCGGGCCCATCTGGAGGAGCACCCGCGCCTCCTGACCGTCCAGCCGCCCGAGGACACCCCGCTGGCGCATGTCGCGATGCTCGACATCGGGCGCGCCGAGGGGCTGGACGCCGCCTACCGTCTCGTCGAGGACCGCGCGGCCCTCCAGGCCTACGTGGACCGGGCGTTGGAGGCGGGGGACGGTGTCGCGCTGATGCACGGCGGGGGCATCGAGGGGCAGGTGTTCGGCGACCGGCTCTCCTCGCTCACCCACGCCCAGGTGGCGCTGGTGCTCGCGGGGGCCACCGAGGGCTTCGAACCGGACGACCTCGCCGCGCTCCTGCACAAGGCCCCGGAGGAGACCCGGGCCCGGCTGGTGCGGGAGACGGTCTCCGTGAGCACCCGGCTCCCCGAGCAGCGCAGGGAGATGGGGCACCGGATCGTCCGGGCGCTGGGCGGGGACGCCTGAGAGCCGCCGTACGGGGCCGCACACGCCGCCGCCGTACGCACGTGAGCGCCGCCGTGTACGCGGCAGGGGCCCGGCCCACGCGAGTGCGTGGACCGGGCCCCTGCCTTCGGGTTCCGCCTGCGGGTCAGGCCTGTGCGGGCTCGGCCTCGCGGGCCTCCTCCGGCTTAGGCTGGTCCGGGACGCCGGCCTTGGCCGCGCGCTTGGCGGCCTTCTTCTTGGCGCGGCGCTCCTTGCGCAGCTCGACCATCGCGTACAGCGTCGGCACGAGCAGCAGGGTCAGCAGCGTGGAGCTGATCAGACCGCCGATCACCACGACGCCCAGCGGCTGCGAGATGAAGCCGCCCTCGCCGGTGACGCCGAGCGCCATCGGGAGCAGGGCGAAGATGGTCGCAAGCGCCGTCATGATGATCGGGCGGAAGCGGTGGCGGCCGCCCTCGATGACCGCCTCCATGATCCCGAGCCCCTGGGCCCGGTACTGGTTGATCAGGTCGATCAGCACGATCGCGTTGGTGACCACGATGCCGATGAGCATCAGCATGCCGATCATCGCGGGGACGCCCAGCGGGGTGCCCGTGATGAGCAGGAGGGCCAGCGCGCCGGTCGCCGCGAACGGCACGGAGACCAGCAGGATCAGCGGCTGGACGAGCGACCGGAAGGTGGCCACCAGCAGCATGAAGACGATCGCGATGGCCGCCAGCATGGCGAGGCCGAGCTGCATGAACGCTTCGTTCTGGTCCTCGGTGACGCCGCCGATGGTGGCGGTGGCGCCTTCCGGCAGGTCCAGGGCGTCGATCTTCGTGGCGAGGTCGGTGCTGACCGCTCCGGTGTTGTCGCCGACGGGCTTGGCGGTGACCGTCGCGGAGCGCTGTCCGTCGATCCGGGTCATCGAGACCGGGCCGGGGACGACCTTGACGTCGGCGATGTCGCCGAGCTTGACCGGGCCGAGCGGCAGGGCCTTCAGCTCGGCCACGGTGGCGGCGGGCTTCGAGGACCGGATGACGATGTCGCGCTCGGTGTCGTCCAGCGTCGCGGAGCCGGCGGGCGTACCGCGGACGGCTCCGGCGACGATTCCGCCGAGGGCGGCGGAGTCGAATCCGGCGGCGGCCGCCTTGTCGTTGGCGGTGACCGAGATGCGCGGGACGCTCTGCGCCAGGTCGCTCTGGACGTCGGTGACGTCCTTGATGGTGGCGACCTCGTCACGGACCGCCTCGGACGCCTTCTTCAGGACGTCGGCGTCGGCGGCCTTGACCACGACGCTGAGGTCCTGGGAGCCGAAGCCGTCGCCCGCGGCGATGGTGGTGTCGCCGATGCCGTCGAGCTTGCCGAGGGCCTCGTCGATGCGGTCCTGGGCGTTCTCGTAGTCCGCGGCGTCCTTCAGGGTGACCTGGTAGGAGGCCTGGTTGGAGCCGGTGCCGCCGCCGAAGGCGGCCATGAAGCCGGAGGAGCCGACGGTGACCTGGTAGTCCTTGACGCCCTTGTCGTCGGTCAGGACCTTCTCGACCTTGCGGGCGGCCTCGTCGGCGGCTTCCAGGCTGGTGCCGGGGGCGAGTTCCTGCTTGACGGTCAGGACCTCCTGCTCGCCCGCGTCGAAGAAGTTCGTCTTCAGCAGCGGGACCATGCCGAAGGTGCCCAGGAGCACGGCGACGGCGATGACGAGGCTGGTGATCCGGCGGCGGGTCGCGAAGCGCAGGACCGGGACGTAGATCCGCTGGAGCCTGCTGGCCGCTTCCTTCTCCTCGGCCAGGCGCCGGGCCTCCGCCGCGTCCTCGGGGGTGCCCTTGGGTGCGCGCAGGAACCAGTACGACAGGACCGGGACCACGGTGAGCGAGACCAGCAGGGAGGCCAGCAGCGCCGCGGTGATGGTCAGCGAGAACGAGCCGAAGAGCTGGCCGACCATGCCGCCGACCAGGCCGATGGGCAGGAAGACCGCGACGGTGGTGAGGGTCGCGGAGGTGACCGCTCCGGCGACTTCCTTGACCGCGGTGATGATCGCCGCGTGGCGCTCCTCGCCGTAGCCGAGGTGACGCTTGATGTTCTCCAGGACCACGATCGAGTCGTCGACGACCCGGCCGATGGCGATGGTGAGCGCGCCGAGGGTGAGCATGTTGAGCGACAGGTCACGGGTCCAGAGCACGATCAGCGCGAGGACGATCGAGAGCGGGATGGAGACCGCGGTGACCAGCGTCGAGCGGATCGAGGCGAGGAAGACCAGGATCACGACGACCGCGAAGACCAGGCCGAGCGCGCCCTCCGTGGTCAGACCCGAGATCGACTTGGAGACCGCGGGGCCCTGGTCGGAGACGACGGTGAGATCGGAGCCGGCGCCGAGGTCCTTGCGGAGGTCGGGCAGCTTGTCCTTGACGGCGTCCGAGATGGCGACGGCGCTGCCGTCCTTGTCCATCGTCGCCATCACGGCGAGGCTCGGCTTGCCGTTGGTGCGGGTGATGGAGACCGCCGTGGACGGCTCCTGCTTCACCTCGGCCACGTCGCCGAGGCGCACCGGTTTGCCCGGCGCGTCCGCGCCGCCCGCCGGGTCCTCGGCGACGACCTGGAGGTCCTCGACCTGCTTCAGGGACGTGTAGGAGCCGCCGACCTGGATGGTGCGGCTCTTGCCGGACTCGGAGAAGGAACCGGCCGGGACGGTGGCGCCGCCCGACTGGAGGGCCTGGGCGAGCGTGCCCGCGTTCAGGCCGGCCGCGGCGAGCTTCCTGTCGTCGGGGACGACGGAGACCTGGAGGTCCTGGACGCCGTCCACGGTGACCTGGCCGACGCCGTCGATGTCCTGGAGGGCCGGGACGACCGTGCGGTCGAGCCGGCCGGCCAGCGTCTGCTGGTCCTCGTCGGAGGTGACGGCGAGGACCACGGTCGGGATGTCGTCCGTGGAACCGGCGATGACCTGCGGGTCGACATCGGCGGGCAGCTGGGCGCGGGCCCGGTTCACCGCCTGCTGGATGTCCGCGACGAGCTGCTTGGTGCCCTCGTCGCCGAAGTCGAAGGTCGCCATGATGAGGGCGTTGCCCTCACTGGCGGTGGAGGTGATGGACTCGACGCCGTCGACGGCTTTGAGGGAGTTCTCCAGCGGTTCGACGACCTGCTTCTCGACCACATCGGGAGACGCGCCCTGATAGGGCGCCAGCACCGAGACCATCGGCAGTTCGATGGTCGGCAGCAGCTGCTGCTTGAGCTGCGGGATCGCTATCGCGCCGAAGACCAGCGCGACGATCGAGATCAGCCCGATCAGGGCCCTTTGCGCGAGGCTGAATCTGGACAGCCAGGACATGGGTGGGTCTCTCTTCTGTGGTGTACGCGGCAGAGGGCGGGGAGGGGAGCACATCGGGGACCACCCCTCCAGCCCAGTCCTACGATCTCCGCTCCGCGCAGCCGAAACGTCGCCCGCCGGGCTGCTTTCTTATGCCGCGCATACCGCAGGTGGAGTACACCGCCGTACACCGTGCCGCCTCCGGGTCAGTCCGCGCGGGGGCGCACCAGGCCGGATTCGTAGGCGATGACCACCAATTGCGCCCGGTCGCGGGCGCCCAGTTTCGCCATCGCCCGGTTCACATGGGTCTTGACGGTGAGCGGGCTGACCTCCAGCCGCTCGGCGATCCGGTCGTTGGGGTGGCCGCCCGCGACCTGCACCAGCACCTCGCGTTCGCGGCCGGTGAGCGCCGCCAGCCGCTCGGCGTACTCCGCGCTGTCCGGCCCCTCCTGCGAACTGCCGCCCTGGGCCAGGAACGTGGCGATGAGCCCCTTGGTCGCCGCCGGGGAGAGCAGCGCCTCGCCGGCCGCGGCGATCCGGATGGCGTTGAGAAGTTCGTCCGGCTCCGCGCCCTTGCCGAGGAAGCCGGAGGCTCCGGCGCGCAGCGACTGGACCACGTACTCGTCGACCTCGAAGGTGGTGAGCATGACCACCCGCACCGCGGACAGCTCCGGGTCGGCGCTGATCATGCGGGTGGCGGCGAGTCCGTCGGTGCCCGGCATCCGGATGTCCATGAGCACCACGTCGGCGCCCGTGGCGCGGGCCAGCTCGACGGCCTGGGCCCCGTCGGCGGCCTCGCCGACCACCTCCATGTCCGGCTCGGAGTCCACCAGCACCCGGAAGGCGCTGCGCAGCAGCGCCTGGTCGTCGGCGAGCAGCACCCTGATCGGCGCCTCCCGCGCGTCGGGCGTCGTTGCCGGAGTCGGCTGGGTCATCGGCGGAGCCCCGTCCCGCCCGCTGTGCCCGGCCGCTCCGGTTCACCCGTGCGGGCCTCGACCGGAAGGATCGCATGGACCCGGAAGCCGCCGCCGTACCGAGGTCCCGCGGTGAGGACCCCGCCGAGGGCGGTGACGCGTTCCCGCATGCCGACCAGGCCGTGGCCGCCGCTGTCCAGGCCGTCGCCCCCGCCCGGGCCGTCGGCCGGTCCGGTCCCGGGGCGCCGGCCGGCGCTCCCCCGGCCGTTGTCGAGCACGGTGACCTCCGCGGTGGTGCCCACCCGGACGACGCTCACCTCGGCCTTGGCTCCGGCGCCCGCGTGCTTGCGGACGTTGGTCAGGGCCTCCTGGATGACCCGGTAGGCGGCGAGGTCGACGGCGGCGGGCAGCCGGTCGCGGTCGGCGCAGGCCACCTCGACGGGGAGCCCGGCGTTGCGGAAGGTGGTGACCAGTTCGCCGAGGACGGCGAGCCCGGGGGCCGGTTCGGTGGGCGCCTCGGGGTCGCCCTGCTGGCGCAGGAGGCCGACGGTGACCCGGAGTTCGTTGAGGGCGGAGCGGCTGGCGTCGCGGACATGGGCGAGCGCCTCCTTGGCCTGGTCCGGGCGCTTGTCCATGACGTGGGCGGCGACCCCGGCCTGGACGTTGACCAGGGCGATGTGGTGGGCGACGACGTCGTGGAGGTCCCGGGCGATCCGCAGCCGCTCCTCGGCGACCCGGCGGCGGGCCTCCTCCTCCCGGGTGCGTTCGGCCCGCTCGGCCCGCTCCCGGATGGCGTCGACGAACGCGCGCCTGCTCCGTACGGCGTCCCCGGCGGCGGAGGCGAGACCGGTCCAGGCGAAGACGCCGAAGTTCTCCTGGCTGTACCAGGGGGTCGAGCCGAAGACCATCGCGGCCGTGGTGAGCCCTCCCATGGTCAGCAGCCCGACCCGCCAGGTGGTGGGGCGGTCGGTGCGCGAGGCGACGGTGTAGAGGGCGATGACGGTGCTCATGACCACCGGGGCGGGCGGGTCCATCAGGACGTACTCGACGGCCGCGAGCGCCGCGGTGACGGCGAGGACCTGCATCGGGCGGCGGCGCCGCAGCACGAGGGCCGCGGCGGTGAGGGTCATCAGGAGCACGCTGAACAGCTCGGGGGTACGGGTCCCGAAGGCGGGCGGCCCGTGGCCGTCGCCCGGGTCGGTGAACGAGCTGCAGATCATCGCGACGAGGGTGCAGAACGCCAGGGTCGCGTCGAAAGCGAGCGGATGTTCCCGGAGCCAGCGGCGGGCGCGCGCGAAGCCGGACGAGAGGGTGGTCACGTCCAGCAACGGTACGCGGCCGGTCCTCGGCGGCGTGAGCCTTCCCGACGGGAGAGCCGGCGGAAGCGCCGCTGCCCCGCGTCCGGCGGACCGGACGCGGGGCAGCGGGTGTGCCGGGTGCTGGTGGGCGTCCCGTGGTCAGTTGGGGATGAGCCCGTCGTCGCCGAGCATGGCGGTGACGTCTTCGAGGGTGGCGTCGGGCGCCGGCAGGATCAGCTCGGACGGCTCCAGGGAGTCGTCCGGCAGCGGAGTGCCGAGCTCGCGCACCTTGTCCAGGAGTGCGTGGAGGGTGGTGCGAAAGCCGGGGCCGTCGCCGCTCTCCATCTCCTTGAGCAGGACGTCGTCGAGTTCGTTCAGCTCGACGACGTGACTGTCGGCCAGCTTGACCTGGCCCTCCCCCATGATCCGTACGATCATGACGCTGCCCTTACTGCTTGTCGAACTTGTGCGGGGACGACTGCTGCGACTGCTGGGAACCGTCCTGGGCGCCGCCCTCGATGGCCTGCTGCGAGGACGAGGAGCCGCCGGCCAGCTCGGCCTTCATGCGCTGCAGCTCCAGCTCCACGTCGCTGCCGCCGGAGATCCGGTCCAGCTCGGCGGCGATGTCGTCCTTCGCCGTGCCGGTCGGGTCGTCCAGGGCGCCGGAGGCGAGCAGTTCGTCGATGGCGCCGGCCCGCGCCTGGAGCTGCTGCGTCTTGTCCTCGGCCCGCTGGATCGCGAGGCCGACGTCGCCCATCTCCTCGGAGATGCCGGAGAAGGCCTCGCCGATCCGGGTCTGGGCCTGGGCCGCCGTGTAGGTGGCCTTGATGGTCTCCTTCTTCGTGCGGAAGGCGTCGACCTTGGCCTGCAGCCGCTGCGCCGCGAGGGTGAGCTTCTCCTCCTCGCCCTGCAGCGTGGTGTGCTGCGTCTCCAGGTCGGTGACCTGCTGCTGGAGGGCGGCGCGCCGTGAGAGCGCCTCGCGGGCCAGGTCCTCGCGGCCCAGCGCCAGCGCCTTGCGGCCCTGGTCCTCCAGCTTGGACGACTGGCCCTGCAGCTGGTTCAGCTGCAGCTCCAGGCGCTTGCGGGACGTCGCCACGTCGGCGACGCCGCGACGCACCTTCTGAAGCAGCTCCAGCTGCTTCTGGTACGAGTAGTCGAGGGTCTCGCGCGGATCCTCGGCCCGGTCAAGGGCCTTGTTTGCCTTCGCGCGGAACAGCATCCCCATACGCTTCATGACACCGCTCATGGGCTTCGCGCGCCCCCTTCTGACGGACTGAGCTCCAGCACTCCCGATAGAACCCACAGTACGGGCCCTGTCTCTATTACCGCACTGTTCGAGTCCTGATGTGCTCCTCCCCAAGGACGACTGCACCCGGCCGGTGCTCCCGCCCAAGGTGTAGGTGAGGCCCCGGGACCGTCCCGTGACGGACTCCGGAACTGCCGGTAAACGCCCGTATCGGCCGGTCGGGGCCCTTGTGGGTACCCCGTCCGTTGCCGGATCGTGCCCGCCCGGGTCGCCGGGTCCGCGCGCCGACCCCGTACCCTTGGGTTTTGTGTTCCGTAGCCGTGCCAAGACAGAGAAGGCCCCCACCGACAAGGTGACGGCGGACCTCTCCCAGCAGCCCCGCGACCCGCAGGCTCCCAAGGGTCGCCCCACCCCCAAGCGCAGCGAGGCCCAGACGCAGCGGCGTCGTGCCGCGTCCGCGGCGCCCGCCGACCGCAAGGCGGCCATGAAGCGCCAGCGCGAAGCGCGCCGCGTCGACCTGGCCCGCCAGCGTGAGGCGCTCGCGTCGGGCGACGAGCGGTTCCTCCCGGTCCGCGACAAGGGCCCGGTCCGGCGCTTCGTCCGCGACTACGTGGACTCGCGCTTCTGCATCGCCGAGTGGTTCCTGCCGCTCGCCGTGATCATCCTGATCCTCAGCGTGATCCAGGTGCAGAACATCCAGAGCATCTCGCTGCTGCTGTGGCTCGGCGTGATCATCCTGATCGTGATCGACTCGATCGGTCTGTCGATCCGCCTGAAGAAGCAGCTCAGCGAGCGCTTCCCGGACACCCCGAAGCGCGGAGCCGTGGCGTACGGCCTGATGCGCACGCTCCAGATGCGCCGACTGCGGCTGCCGAAGCCGCAGGTCAAGCGCGGAGAGCGGCCCTGAGCACGGAGGCCTCCGGCTTCACCGGGGTCTCCTCGGCGTGGCTGGCGGGTCTCGGCGGCGTACGCAACACGGTCCGCCAGGAGCTGGTCGCCCGGCAGCTGGACGAGCAGATAGCCGGACGGTTCCCGGTGGGCCGCCGGCTGCGCGTCCTGGACGTCGGCATGGGCCAGGGCACCCAGGCACTGCGCCTCGCGCGGGCCGGTCACTCGGTGACCGGCCTGGAGTCGGACGCGGAGATGCTGGCCTCGGCCCGGGCGGCCCTGGCGAGCGAGCCGGAGGGTATCCGGGAGCGGGTCAGGCTCATCGAGGGCGACGGCCGGGACACCGGCGTGCACTTCCTGCCCGGCAGCTTCGACGTGGTGCTGTGCCACGGCGTTCTGATGTACGTGGAGGAGCCGGACCCGATGCTGGCCGGGCTCGCCCGGATGCTGGCACCGGGCGGTCTGCTCTCCCTGCTCGTACGGAACGCGGACGCGCTCGCGATGCGCCCGGGGCTCGCCGGTGACTTCGGCGCGGCCCTGGCCGCCTTCGACACCGCCGCGTACACCAACCGCCTCGGCCTCACCGTGCGCGCCGACCGGCTCGACGCCCTGCGGGCCACGCTCGCCGGGATCGCCGCGCCGCTGCACGCTTGGTACGGGGTGCGGGTCTTCACGGACAACGTCGGCAACGACGTGGAGCTGCCGGCCGAGGAGCTGGAGCGGGTCCTGGCCCTGGAGAACCGGGCCGGGCGGACCGACCCGTACCGGGGTGTGGCGGCGCTGCTGCATCTGTGCGGGGTGCGCGGCTAGCCGGAGGGCGGCGGGCCCGTTCGGCCCATCAGTACGGGCACCCGAACGGGCCCGGCACGAGACTTTCGGATATGGACTCATCCCCCTCCCGCGGCCGGGCGCGCAGGCTGCTGCTCCCCCTGTCCGCGGCCGTCTGTGCCATCGCCCTGGCGGGCGGCTGCTCCGGTACGAGTCCGGCGGCCCCGGCCCCCGAGGCCAGTGCGTCGGGTACGGCGCAGGGTGCGGCGAAGCGCGCCCCCGACGATCTGGAGAACGCCTACCAGGAGGTCATCAACGACGTACTGCCGTCGGTGGTGCAGATCGACGCCTCGGAGGGGCTCGGCTCCGGGATCGTGTACGACGACAAGGGGCACATCGTCACCAATGCCCATGTGGTCGGTGACGAGAAGACGTTCAAGGTCAGCGTCGCCACCGGGGAGGCGGTGCTGAGCGCCTCGCTGGTCTCCTCCTACCCGGAGCAGGACCTGGCGGTGATCAAGCTCGACGAGGTGCCGGACGGGCTGCGGGCCGCGAAGTTCGGCGACGCGGAGAAGGTCGAGGTCGGGCAGATCGTCCTGGCGATGGGCTCACCGCTGGGCCTGTCCAGCAGTGTCACCCAGGGCATCGTCTCCGCGCTCGGCCGGACGGTGAGCGAGAGCCGGTCGGGCGGTGGCACGGGGGCGACGATCGCCAACATGGTGCAGACGTCCGCGGCGATCAACCCGGGCAACAGCGGCGGTGCGCTGGTGAACCTCGACAGTCAGGTGATCGGCATTCCCACCCTGGCCGCGACCGACCCGCAGATGGGCGACAGCGCGGCGCCGGGCATCGGCTTCGCGATCCCCGTCTCGATGGTGCGGACGGTCGCCGACCAGATCATCAAGGACGGCAAGGTCACCGACTCGGGCCGGGCCGCGCTGAACATCACCGGCCGCACGGTCGTCGACGACAACTACCGCCCCGCCGGGGTGGCGCTGGTCAGTGTGGAGCGGGGCGGCGCGGCGGCCGACGCGGGGCTGCGGCCCGGGGACACCATCACGAAGATCGGGGACACCGAGGTCACCACGATCACCTCGCTCTCCGAGGCGCTGGCGGGCGAGAAGCCGGGCGGGAAGGTGACCGTGACGTACACACGGGACGGCGACAGCCGGACGGCGGAGGTCACGCTCGGGGAGATCTGATCCCCGGGCAGTCGGGCCGGAGTCGGAAAAGGGCGGTACGGGAGACCCCGTACCGCCCCTCCCTGTGTGCCGGGCGTCAGGCGCTGTCGGCCTGCAGGCTCATCGGGCCGTAGATCTTGGTGGTGTCCTCGAAGAGCGTCACCTGTGCGGCACCGCCCTCCAGGAGCTCTTTCCAGTACTCACCGATCCAGGACTCCGCGTCGCCCTGGGTGGTGAACTCCTCCGGCTGCAGCGCCGGCTCCGTCTCCGTACCGTCGGACTTCTCGAACCGCCACGTCCACGCCATGTCCGCCTCCTGGGTCACGTTGCTGCCCGAAGCCTAGCCGGACGCGCACCTCGTGAGGGGACACGGGAGGATCAAGGTGTGGAACTGACACTGCTCGGCACCGGAGCCCCCGACGGGCTGCCTCGTCCCTCCTGCCCCTGTGCGGTCTGCGCCTCGGCCCGCGGCCCGTGGGCTCGGGCCGCGACGGCGTTGCTGGTCGACGACGCACTGCTGCTGGACCTCACCCCCGGTGCGATGTTCGCGGCCGCCCGGGCGGGGCGTTCGCTGGGCGCGGTCCGCCAGGTGCTGCTGACCCATCCGCACGACGGGCCCGCCGTCGAACTGCCCGCCCTGCTGCCGCCCGCCGGGCGGGTCCCGGACGGTCAGGTCCTGACGCTGATCAGCGGGCACCGGGTGCGGGCGGTGGCGATGGACGCCCCGGGGACCGGCTACGAGGTGACCGCCCCGGACGGCGAGCGGCTGCTGTACCTGCCGCCGGGGGCCGCCCCCTCCGGGCTGCCCGAGCGGGTGGAGCGGCCGTACGAGATGGTCGTCCTCGATGTGATCGGGCGCCCCGACGGGGTGGCCCGGCTGCGGGCGGTGGGCGCGGTGGGCCCGACGACCGAGGTGATCGCGGTCCACCTGGACCACGACGCCCCGCCGGGCCCGGCGCTGGAGCGGCGGCTCGCGGCGGCCGGGGCGCGGGCGGTGCCGGACGGGACGACGCTGGTGGTGGGCGAGTACCACGCGGTGCCGGACGTGCCGCGCCGGGTGCTGGTGACGGGGGGCGCGCGGTCGGGGAAGTCGCTGGAGGCGGAGCAGCGTCTGGAGACGTTCCCGGAGGTGGTGTACGTGGCGACCGGCGGCCGCCGCGACGGCGACCCGGAGTGGGCGGCCCGGATCGGACTGCACCGGGAGCGCAGGCCGGGCGCCTGGCGGACCGAGGAGACCTGCGAGCTCACGGAGCTGCTGGGGGCGGACGGGCCGCCGCTGCTGATCGACTGCCTCTCGCTGTGGCTGACCGACGCGATGGACCGGGTGGGGGCCTGGGAGGACGAGCGGTGGCACGACGGTGGCGAGGCGGCGTTGCGGGAGCGGGTCGCGGAGCTGGTCGCCGCGGTGCGCGCGACCCTGCGGCCGGTGGTGCTGGTGACCAACGAGGTGGGGTCGGGGGTGGTCCCGGCGACGGCGGCTGGGCGGCGGTTCCGGGACGAGCTGGGGCGGCTGAACGCGGCGGTGGCGGCCGAGTGCGAGCAGGTGCTGCTGGTGGTGGCGGGGCAGGTGCTGGTACTGCGGGGGTGAGGGGGGTGTGCTGGTTCCGCCGCTCGCGGCCCGTCCCCTCTCCGGGGCCGACCGGTACTGTTCCCGCTGGGGCCCGCCGCCGGGTTCCCTGACCCGGATCCGACCTGACGACCCGCGAGGCAGACCTCCGTGAACCTGGACGACTTCTCCGACCTGATCCAACGCCCCGACGGGGGTGTGCGGCGCGATGCCGAGGAGCGGCGCGAGCGGCTGACCGTCCCCCCGGGAGCGCTCGGCCGCCTGGACGAGCTGGGCGAGTGGCTCAGCGCCGCGCAGCAGTCCGTGCCGGTCAGGGCCGTCGAGCAGCCGCGTCTGGTGCTCTTCGCCGGTGACCACGGGGTGGCGGAACTGGGTGTCTCGGGCCGGCCGGCGGGCGGTGCGTACGAGCTGGTGCGGGCGGTCCTGGACGGGTCGAGCCCGGTCGCGGTGCTGGCCCGGCGGTTCTCGGTGCCGACGCGGATCGTGGACGTCTCCCTGGACTGCGATCCGGAGCTGCTGCCCGAGTCCGTGGTGCGGCACCGGGTGCGGCGGGGTTCGGGGCGGATCGACGTCGAGGACGCGATGACCGCCGAGGAGGCCGAGCGGGCCATCCGCCTCGGTATGGCGATCGCCGACGAGGAGGCGGACTCCGGTACCGATCTGGTGGTGCTCGGCGACCTCAGCGTGGGCGGCACGACGGCCGCGGCCACCCTGGTCGCCGCGCTCTGCGGAACGGACGCCTCCGTGGTGACCGGGCGCGGCGGTGCGGGCATCGACGACCTGGCGTGGATGCGCAAGTGCGCGGCGATCCGGGACGCGTTGCGCCGGGCCCGGCCGGTGCTGGGCGATCAGGTGGAGCTGCTGGCCACGTCGGGCGGGGCGGACCTGGCGGCGATGACGGGGTTCCTGCTGCAGAGCGCGGCGCGCCGGATGCCGGTGATCCTGGACGGGGTCGTCTCGGCGGCCTGCGCGCTGGTGGCGCAGCGGGCGGCGTTCCGGGCGCCGGACTGGTGGCTGGCCGGTCAGGTCAGCGGGGAGCCCGCGCAGTCGAAGGCGCTGGACCGGATGGCGCTGACTCCGCTGCTGGACCACGGGGTGACGGTGGGCGAGGGCAGCGGTGCGCTGCTGGCCCTGCCGCTGGTGCAGGCCGCGGCGGCGCTGGCCGCCGAACTCCCGGAGCGTGAGCCGGAGAAGTCCGAGGACGCGGACGAGGACGAGGTGGCCGAGGCCGAGGAGGCGTCGGAGTCCGAGGACGCGGCGGCCGTCGACCGGGCCTGAGCGCCGCTCCCCCACCGCGCGGACGAGATCGGCGTCACTCCGGCGCCGCTCAACTTCGCGCTGCCCCGGTCCGTCTTCGACAGGGATCCGACCTCAGGGGGGATCCGACCGACCGACTGACCGACCGGGGGCCCGTTCCATGCTGTTCGTGAAGAGGGGATGAGCCTTTCCCCGGCGCTGCGCCGGGCGGCGGTACAGGAGTGGGGACCGCTGTTCACGGCCGTACGACAGCGGCTCGCCGGACACGGGGTGCGGGCGCTCGCGCTGACGCTGAGCGCGGTGGCGCTGACGGCCGCGATCCAGGTGACGCAGAACCAGGCGTGGGGCTACGGGCCGGTGCGGAGCCTCGGAGCCGTACGGGCCGAGGACCCGCTCCCGCTCGCCCTCCTGCGTACCCCGCTGTCGCTGTTCGTGCCCGCGCTCGATCTGCCGGTGTGGGGTGCGCTGGCCCAGATCCTGCTGGTGTTCGGGGTGGCGGAGGTGTGCCTGGGGCGGTGGCGCACACTCGCGGTGGCGTACGGGGCGACGCTGGCCGGGACGCTGTACGCGCGGATCGGCGTCGCCCTCGGGCCGGGGACGTTCCTGGGGCTGCCCGCCTCGGACGCGCAGGTGGTGGACACCGGCCCGTCGGCGGCGGTCGTCGGGCTCGCGGTGTACGTCTGCCACCAGCGGCGCGCCTGGTTCACCGGGGCGCTGGTGGTCCTCGCGATGGTGGTGGAGGTCCTGGTCAAGGACAACCTGGCGGGCCGTGAGCATCTGGCCGCGATCGCCGCCGTCCTGGTCGTGTGCGGCGTACGGGAGTGGCGCGGGCGGCGGCGCGGATCACGGGACTCCGGCGCGGCGGTCAGGACTTGCCGGCGGGCGGCAGCGGGACCTGGTCCGGGGCGCCGCCGATGAGGTCCTGGAACTTCCGGCGCGGCCCGGCCCAGCGCACGTCGTGGTGGTAGGCCCGCAGCATCGCCCGGGAGCGGGCCCGGTGGCGGTGGCGGTAGAAGCGCCTGGCGTACGGCGAAGTGGGGCGGGCCAGCCGGATCGCGCCGACCAGCGCGACGAACGGGACGAGGGTGCCGAGCACCGCCATCCGCAGCTTCCCCTTGAACAGGCAGATCAGGACGAAGCAGAAGTTGACCACGTACGTCGCGATGAGGCCGAGCCTGCCCTGCTGCTCCTCGTCGGTGACGTCGTCGACGCCGAGCGGGGAGAAGCCGGCCAGGACCAGCAGCACCAGCGAGGCGGTCAGCACCACCACCTCCACGCTCTGGCGACCCTCCTCGGTCCAGTACACGTCGTCCAGATGCAGGATCAGGGCGAACTCGTCGAGCACCAGACCGGCCCCCACCCCGAAGATCACCGCGAACACCCCGGCGGCCACCCCGTGCCGCCCGCTGGCCACCGCGCCGAACCCGCCGACGACGGAGAGGACGACCCCGGGCACCACGTGGTGGATGTGCACGCCGCCGGGCGTGATGTTGCGGAACGGACCCTTCCCGGCGCGGATCATGCGCGTGATGGTGCGGGTGATCGCGAAGGTCAGGACGAAGGCGGCCAGCGCGAGGAGCAGCGGCAGCTTGCCCGGCTCCGCGATGTTCTCGTGCCACCAGTGACCCATGCCACCCACTCCCGGTATGTCAGGTTTCGTAGCTTCAGGCGCGTTTCGCCCAATCTATCGGTGCGGCCCAGCGGCTAGCCTGCGCGCGGTGACCTCCCTGAACAGCCACGGCATACGTTTCGCCTTCGGCACCCTGACCGTGCTGCCGGTCCGGGTGACCCGCTGGGACCGCGCGACCGCCCGCTCCGGCATGCTCTGCGCCCCGCTCGCCGGGCTGGTCGTGGGGCTGCTCGCCGCCGCCCTCGGCTCGCTGTCGCTGCTGGCCGGCTCGGGGCCGCTGCTCGCGGCGGTGGCCTCCGTCGCGGTGCCGGCCGCCCTCACCCGGGGACTGCATCTGGACGGTCTCGCGGACACGGCGGACGGCCTCGGCAGCGGGAAACCGGCCGAGGACGCACTGCGGATCATGAAGCAGTCCGACATTGGGCCGTTCGGTGTCATCACGCTGCTCCTGGTGCTGCTGGCGCAGGTCGCGGTCCTCTTCGAGCTGTACGGGGAGGGCTGGGCGCACGGGGCCCTCGGGACCGTCGTCGCGGCCGTCACCGCCCGCCTGGCACTGACCCTGGCGTCCCGTCAGGGCGTCCCGGCGGCCCGGCCGGAGGGCCTTGGGGCGACGGTGGCGGGCACGGTTCCGGCCGGGCGGGCGCTGCTCGCGGCGGTGGCGACGGTGGCGCTGTGCGCGGCGGCGGGCACCCTGTCCGGACCGCTGGGGGCGCTGCACCACGGGCTCGCGGTGCTCGGCGCTCTCGCCGCCGCCGAACTGCTGCTGCGGCACTGCGTACGGCGGTTCGGCGGGGTCACCGGGGATGTCTTCGGCGGCGTCGAGGAGACCGCGGCGACGGCGGCCCTGGTGGTACTGGCGCTCGGGGCCTGA
This sequence comes from Streptomyces globisporus, assembly GCA_014649555.1. GTDB lineage: Bacteria > Actinomycetota > Actinomycetes > Streptomycetales > Streptomycetaceae > Streptomyces > Streptomyces globisporus. Next base: position 382,437 of record BMTG01000004.1, read on the forward strand.
CGGAGCGGCAGACCCGTGGGGCCGTTTCCCGACCGCCTTACCAGCCGGAAAGGCCGTCGGGAAGGCGTCGGGAAGGCCCGCCGCCGTCACGGAGCAGGAACTGCGCGCGTAGGCTCATTCCCGGCACATCGTCGGGGCGTCTACGATGCGCCGGGCACGGCCGGCCCACCCCTCGGCCGCACACGAACTCAACGGAAGCGAGATTTCACCACCGTGACTGCTCTCACTCTCAGCACTGCCGGTGCGGCGACGCTGCGCGCCGACGCACTCGTCGTCGGCGTCGCCAAGGGCGTCAAGGGACCGGTCCTGGCACCCGGCTCCGAGGCCGTGGACAAGGCGTTCGACGGCAAGCTCGCCGCCGTCCTCGCGACCCTGGGTGCCACCGGTGCCGAGGGCGAACTGACCAAGCTGCCCGCCGCGTCCGGCCTCAAGGCCCCGGTCGTCGTCGCGGTCGGCCTCGGTCCGGTCCCGGACAAGGAGGACGCCTACGACGCCGAGGCGCTGCGCCGCGCGGCGGGCACGGCGGCCCGTGCGCTGTCCGGCTCGAAGAAGGCGGGCTTCGCGCTGCCCGCCGGCTCCGTCGAGGACGCCGCCGCCGTCGCCGAGGGCGCGCTCCTCGGCTCGTACGCCTTCACCGCCTACCAGGGCGGCGAGAACAAGCTGGCCCCCAAGGACGCCAAGGACAGCGGCCCGAAGCAGCCGCTCGCCGAGGTGGCCCTGCTCGGCGGCAAGCCGCGCGACAAGGCCTACAAGGCGGCCGTCGAGCGCGCCCTGGCCCTGGTCGAGGAGATCAACCGGGCCCGCGACCTCATCAACACCCCGCCGAACGACCTGTACCCCGAGTCCTTCGCCGCCGTGGCCACCGCCGCGGGCAAGGAGCACGGCGTCAAGGTCCAGGTCCTGGACGAGAAGGCCCTCGTCAAGGGCGGCTTCGGCGGCATCCTCGGCGTCGGCCAGGGCTCGGCGAACGGCCCGCGCCTGGTGAAGCTCGCCTACACCCACCCGAAGGCGGAGAAGACCCTGGCCTTCGTCGGCAAGGGCATCACCTACGACTCGGGCGGCATCTCGCTCAAGCCGGCCGGTCACAACGAGACGATGAAGTGCGACATGAGCGGCGCGGCCGCCGTGTTCGCCGCCGTCGTGACGGCCGCCCGCCTCGGCCTGAAGGTCAACGTCACCGGCTGGCTGGCGCTGGCCGAGAACATGCCCTCCGGCAACGCCACCCGCCCCGGTGACGTGCTGCGCATGTACAGCGGCAAGACCGTCGAGGTCCTCAACACCGACGCCGAGGGCCGGCTCGTCCTGGGCGACGCGCTCACCCGCGCCTCGGAGGAGAAGCCCGACGCGATCGTCGACGTGGCGACCCTGACCGGCGCGATGGTGCTGGCGCTCGGCAACCGCACCTTCGGCATCATGGCCAACGACGACGCCTTCCGTACGTCGATCCACGAGATCGCCGAGGAGGTCGGCGAGGCCTCGTGGCCGATGCCGCTCCCCGCCGACCTGCGCAAGGGCATGGACTCCCCCACCGCCGACATCGCCAACATGGGCGAGCGGATGGGCGGCGGCCTGGTGGCCGGTCTGTTCCTGAAGGAGTTCGTGGGCGAGGGCATCGCCTGGGCACACCTGGACATCGCGGGTCCGGCCTTCCACGAGGGCGCCCCGTACGGCTACACGCCCAAGGGCGGCACCGGCTCCGCGGTCCGCACCCTGGTGCGGCTCGCCGAGCGCACCGCCGACGGCGACCTGGGCTGAGCGATCAGCCGTGTACGGCCCCGGGCACAGGTCCGGGGCCGTACGTGTTGTCCGGGCGGCACCGGTAAGGAGAGGGCGGGGTTTCGCTCTCGACGAACACCGACCGAATCCGTAGGTATCTACGCAGCAGTAACCCTCCGGGACGGACGACCATCCGTCCCGGACCCGGGCCCCGCGTCCCGCCCGCCGTCGACAAGTGCGAAGATGGGTTCTCGGCAGGACAGGGCCCCCACCACAGGGCCGAAGACAAAAGCGGCCGCACACCAGCCGACCGGCCGGTCACACCCCAGCGACGGGGCCCGGCGTACGGCGCACATGCATGGAGGACGTGACGTGGCGAACGACGCCAGCACCGTTTTCGACCTAGTGATCCTCGGCGGTGGCAGTGGCGGTTACGCCGCGGCCCTGCGCGGAGCGCAGCTGGGCCTGGACGTCGCCCTGATCGAGAAGGGCAAGGTCGGCGGTACCTGCCTGCACAACGGCTGCATCCCCACGAAGGCCCTGCTGCACGCGGGCGAGATCGCGGACCAGGCCCGTGAGTCGGCCCAGTTCGGCGTGAAGGCCACCTTCGAGGGCATCGACATGGAGGCCGTCAACAAGTACAAGGACGATGTGATCTCGGGCCTGTACAAGGGTCTGCAGGGTCTCATCGCCTCGCGCAAGGTCCACTACATCGAGGGTGAGGGCAAGCTCTCCTCGCCCACCTCGGTGGACGTGAACGGCCAGCGCGTCCAGGGCCGCCACGTGCTGCTGGCGACCGGCTCCGTGCCGAAGTCGCTGCCCGGCCTGGAGATCGACGGCAACCGGATCATCTCCTCGGACCACGCGCTGAAGATGGACCGCGTCCCGAATTCGGCCATCGTGCTGGGCGGCGGCGTCATCGGCGTCGAGTTCGCCTCGGCGTGGAAGTCCTTCGGCACCGAGGTCACGATCGTCGAGGGCCTCAAGCACCTCGTCCCGGTCGAGGACGAGAACAGCTCCAAGCTTCTTGAGCGCGCGTTCCGCAAGCGCGGCATCAAGTTCAACCTCGGCACCTTCTTCGACAAGGCCGAGTACACGCAGGACGGCGTCCGTGTGACGCTCGCCGACGGCAAGACCTTCGAGGCGGAGATCCTCCTCGTCGCGATCGGCCGCGGCCCGGTCTCGCAGGGCCTCGGCTACGAGGAGCAGGGCGTCGCGATGGACCGCGGCTATGTCCTGGTCGACGAGTACATGCAGACCAACGTCCCGACGATCTCGGCCGTGGGCGACCTCGTCCCCACCCTCCAGCTCGCCCACGTCGGCTTCGCCGAGGGCATCCTGGTGGCGGAGCGTCTGGCCGGTCTCAAGACCGTCCCGGTCGACTACGACGGCGTGCCCAAGGTGACGTACTGCCACCCCGAGGTCGCCTCCGTCGGCATCACCGAGGCGAAGGCCAAGGAGATCTACGGCGCGGACAAGGTCGTCGCCCTCAAGTACAACCTCGCGGGCAACGGCAAGAGCAAGATCCTGAAGACCGCGGGCGAGATCAAGCTCGTCCAGGTCAAGGACGGTGCCGTGGTCGGCGTCCACATGGTGGGCGACCGCATGGGCGAGCAGGTCGGCGAAGCCCAGCTGATCTACAACTGGGAGGCGCTGCCCGCCGAGGTCGCCCAGCTCATCCACGCACACCCGACGCAGAACGAGGCGATGGGCGAGGCTCACCTGGCGCTGGCCGGCAAGCCCCTCCACGCCCACGACTGATCCCCCGGTCCCGGGCGCGACGACCGACCACTTCCGCATTTTCGTAAGGAGCAACTGAAACCATGTCGGTTTCCGTAACCCTTCCGGCGCTCGGCGAGAGCGTCACCGAGGGCACTGTCACCCGTTGGCTGAAGGCCGAGGGCGAGCGCGTCGAGGCCGACGAGCCGTTGCTCGAGGTCTCGACCGACAAGGTCGACACCGAGATCCCGGCCCCCGCGTCCGGCGTTCTGTCGTCCATCAAGGTCGCTGAGGACGAGACCGTCGAGGTCGGCGCCGAGCTGGCCGTCATCGACGACGGCTCCGGCGCTCCGGCCGAGGCCGCGGCTCCGGCCGCCGAGGAGGCCCCGGCCGAGGAGGCTCCGGCCCCCGCCGCCGAGCAGCCCGCCGCTCCGGCCCAGGAGACCCCCCAGGCCGAGGCCCCGGCCGCCTCCGGCGGTTCCGCCGAGGGCACCGACGTCACCCTCCCCGCACTCGGCGAGAGCGTCACCGAGGGCACCGTCACCCGCTGGCTCAAGGAGGTCGGCGAGGAGGTGGCCGAGGACGAGCCGCTGCTCGAGGTCTCCACGGACAAGGTCGACACCGAGATCCCCGCCCCGGTCGCCGGTGTGCTGCTGGAGATCGTGGTCGGCGAGGACGAGACCGCCGAGGTCGGCGCCAAGCTCGCCGTCATCGGCGCCCCGGGCGCGGCTCCGGCCGCCGCTCCGGCGCAGCCCGCCGCCCCGGCCCAGGAGGCCCCGAAGGCCGAGGCGCCCAAGGCCGAGGCGCCCAAGGCCGAGGCGCCGAAGCAGGAGGCCCCCGCGGCTCCCGCCCCGGCTCCGGCCGCTCCGGCTCCCGCCCAGGCCCCGGCGGCCCCCGCCGCTCCGGCCCCCGCGCCGGCGCAGCCCGCCCCCGCCGCCCCGGCACCGGCCGCCCAGGCCGCGCCCTCCGGTGACGACGGCGCGTACGTCACGCCGCTGGTCCGCAAGCTCGCGTCCGAGAACAACGTGGACCTGAGCTCGGTCAAGGGCACCGGCGTCGGTGGCCGGATCCGCAAGCAGGACGTCGTCGCCGCCGCGGAGGCCGCCAAGGCCGCCGCCGCTGCTCCGGCCCCGTCCGCCGCTCCGGCCGCCGCCAAGGCGCCGAAGCTGGAGGCGTCCCCGCTGCGCGGTCAGACGGTCAAGATGACCCGCATGCGCAAGGTCATCGGCGACAACATGATGAAGGCCCTGCACTCGCAGGCCCAGCTGACCTCGGTCCTCGAGGTCGACATCACCAAGCTGATGAAGCTGCGCAACCAGGCGAAGGCCGCGTTCGCCGCCCGTGAGGGCGTCAAGCTGTCCCCGATGCCGTTCTTCGTGAAGGCGGCGGCCCAGGCGCTGAAGGCCCACCCGGTCATCAACGCCCGGATCAACGAGGACGAGGGCACCATCACGTACTTCGACTCGGAGAACATCGGCATCGCCGTGGACGCCGAGAAGGGTCTGATGACCCCGGTCATCAAGGGTGCGGGCGACCTGAACATCGCCGGCATCTCCAAGAAGACCGCGGAGCTCGCGGGCAAGGCGCGCGGTGGCGGCCTGACGCCGGACGACATGTCCGGCGCGACCTTCACCATCAGCAACACCGGTTCGCGCGGCGCCCTGTTCGACACCGTCATCGTCCCGCCGAACCAGGCCGCCATCCTGGGCATCGGTGCGACGGTCCGCCGTCCCGTGGTCATCGACCACCCGGACCTCGGCGAGACCATCGCGGTGCGCGACATGACGTACCTCTCGCTCTCCTACGACCACCGTCTGGTGGACGGCGCGGACGCCGCCCGCTACCTGACGTCGGTCAAGGCGATCCTGGAGGCGGGTGAGTTCGAGGTCGAGCTCGGCCTCTGAACGCCCCGGCTGTAACCAGCCTCACCAGCGGCGCCCCCGCCCGGAACCCTTCCGGGCGGGGGCGCCGCCGTATTGTCTAAACACCACGGGCGACCTGCCGCGCCCGTGATGATGTAGGCAGCACCGGTCTGCCCTGAAGGAGCCCTCCATGACCCCGCCCGTCGTCCACTCGCTGCGCGAACAGATCCGCGAGCACATCGTGGAGGGGATCGTCAGCGGGCGCTGGAAGCCGGGTGAGCGCATCGTGGAGCGCCGCATCGCCACCGAGCTGGAGGTCAGCCAGACGCCGGTGCGCGAGGCGCTGCGGGAGCTGGAGACGCTCCGGCTGATCGAGTCGGCCCCCAACAAGGGCGTCCGGGTCCGCAATCTGACCGCCGCCGACCTGGAGGAGAGCTACCCGGTCCGGGCCGGCCTGGAGCAGATCGCGGCCGAACTGGCGGCCCCCCGGCTCGGCCAGGACTGCTCGGCGCTGGAGCCGCACGTGGCCGCGCTGTACGAGGCGGACCGGCTGGCCGACGGCGAGGCCCAGGTGCGGCACACGGTCGGCTTCCACCGGGAGATGGTGCGGGCCGCGGGGAACGCGGTGCTGCTGCACACCTGGGAGGGCCTGGGCATCGAGGTGTTCACGGCCCTGTCCATCCGCTGGCTGGGCACGGTGCAGAAGTCGTACGCGGAGGAGCACCAGGCGCTCATCGACGCGTTCCTCGCCGAGGACCCGCAGATCGGGGCCCTGGTGAAGGCACACGTCCTGGGCTGCGCGCCCCGCGCCTGAACCACGGGATCATTTGGCGTGCGGCCTGCTCTTCCGTGCAGGTCAGCGCCCTTTTTGCGCGCTATTTCGCGTCACTCCGTGCCCTGTTTCGAGGCACCCCATGCCACTTTTCTTCGTATCGAGAAGTTTTGCCTTCAATCCTTTGATCGATCATCGATCAGCGACTTACAGTTCATTCGCGGGCCCACCGGCCCCATCGCTCTGTCCTGCCAGATAGAGCCTTCTCCACCCCCCTCCTCTCCGGAAGGCGGCGATCATGACCGACCCCGTAGGAAAGCTTCCGAGCGAGCTCGACCAGCTCCCGGACCGTGACCCCGAGGAGACCGCCGAATGGGCGGCCTCCCTGGACGCCGTCACCAAGGCTGCCGGCCCGCACCGCGCCGCGTACCTGATGCGCCGCTCGCTGCAGCACGCCGAGGGCGCCGGTCTCGCGCTGCCCAAGCTGCTGGAGACCGATTACGTCAACACCATCCCGACCGCCGCCGAGCCCGCGTTCGACGGCGACCTGGAGATGGAGTCGAAGATCACCGCGTGGAACCGCTGGAACGCGGCCGCGATGGTGACCCGGGGCGCCCGGTACGGGGTGGGCGGCCACATCGCCACCTTCGCCTCGGCGGCCTGGCTCTACGAGACCGGCTTCAACCACTTCTTCCGCGGCAAGGAGGGGGACGGCTCCGGCGACCAGCTCTACATCCAGGGCCACGCCTCCCCCGGCATCTACGCCCGCGCCTTCCTCGACGGCCGACTGAGCGAGCAGCAGCTCGACAAGTTCCGCCAGGAGTCCGGTGGCGAGGGCCTGCCCTCCTACCCGCACCCGCGGCGGCTGCCCTGGCTGTGGGAGTTCCCCACCGTGTCGATGGGCCTCGGCCCGCTCTCGGCCATCTACCAGGCGCGCTTCAACCGCTATCTGGCCAACCGCTCCATCAAGGACACCGCCAACTCGCACGTCTGGGCGTTCCTCGGCGACGGCGAGATGGACGAGCCCGAGTCGACCGCCGCCCTGGCCCTCGCGGCCCGTGAGCAGCTCGACAACCTGACCTTCGTCATCAACTGCAACCTGCAGCGCCTCGACGGCCCGGTCCGCGCCAACTTCCGCGTGGTCCAGGAGCTGGAGGCGCAGTTCCGCGGGGCCGGCTGGAACGTCGTCAAGACGCTCTGGGGCAACGCCTGGGACGAGCTGTTCCAGCTGGACACCCAGGGTGCGCTGCTGCGCCGCCTGCGCGAGGTCCCGGACGCGCAGTTCCAGACGTACGCCACCCGCGACGTCGCCTACATCCGCGAGCACTTCTTCGGCACCGAGCCCGCCCTCGTCGAGCTGGCGAAACTGCTCACCGACGCGAAGATCGCCGAGTGCTTCTACACCTCGCGCGGCGGCCACGAGGCCCGCAAGGTCTACGCGGCGTACAAGGCGGCGGTGGAGCACAAGGGCGCGCCGACCGTGATCCTGGCCCAGACGGTCAAGGGCTACACGCTCGGGAAGGGCTTCGAGTCCAAGAACGCCAACCACCAGATGAAGAAGCTGTCGATCGACGAGTTCAAGGGCATGCGCGAGCTGCTCGGCCTCCCGATCCCCGACAGCGCCTTCCAGGACGGTCTGGTCCCCTACGGCCACCCGGGCGCCGACTCGCCCGAGGTCCGCTACCTCCAGGAGCGCCGTGCCGCGCTCGGCGGTCCGGCTCCGGCCCGCCGGATGCACGCCTCCGCGCCGCTGCCGCAGCCCGAGGAGCGCGCGTTCAAGGCCCTGTACAAGGGGTCCGGCAAGCAGGAGATGGCCACCACCATGGCGTTCGTCCGCCTGGTGAAGGACCTGATGCGGGACAAGGAGACCGGCAAGCGCTGGGTGCCGATCGTCCCGGACGAGGCCCGTACCTTCGGTATGGAGTCGCTGTTCCCGTCGGCCGGTATCTACTCGCCGCTGGGCCAGACGTACGACCCGGTCGACCGCGACCAGCTGATGTACTACAAGGAGGCCAAGGACGGCCAGATCCTCAACGAGGGGATCACCGAGGCCGGCGCCATGGCCGACTTCATCGCCGCCGCCACGTCGTACGCGACGCACGGCGAGACGATGATCCCGTTCTACATCTTCTACTCGATGTTCGGCTGGCAGCGGACCGGCGACCAGATGTGGCAGCTCGCCGACCAGCTCGGCAAGGGCTTCATCGTCGGCGCCACGGCGGGCCGGACGACCCTGACGGGTGAGGGCCTCCAGCACGCGGACGGCCACTCGCACCTGATCGCGGCCACCAACCCGGCCTCGCTCAACTACGACCCGGCGTTCGCGTACGAGGTGGCGGTGATCGTCAAGGACGGTCTGCGCCGGATGTACGGCCCCGACGCCGAGGACCTCTTCTACTACCTGACGGTCTACAACGAGCCGAAGCCCCAGCCCGCGATGCCCGAGGGCGTCGAGGAGGGCATCGTCAAGGGCCTGTACCGCTTCAAGGAGGGCACGCCCGCGACGGCGGACGCGCCGCGCCTCCAGCTGCTGGCCTCCGGTACGGCGATCCACTGGGCCCTGGAGGCCCAGGAGTTGCTGGCCGCCGACTGGGGTGTCACGGCCGACGTCTGGTCCGCCACCTCGTGGGGTGAGCTGCGCCGCGACGCGCTGGCGGCCGACGAGGCGCTGCTCCGCGGTGAGGTGCAGGTCCCGTACGTGACGCAGGCGCTCTCCGGCGCCCCGGGCCCGGTGCTCGCGGTCAGCGACTGGATGCGCCAGGTCCCGGACCAGATCAGCCAGTGGGTGGAGCAGGACTGGTCCTCGCTCGGCACGGACGGCTTCGGCCTCTCCGACACCCGCGACGCGGCCCGCCGCCACTTCGGCGTCGACGCTCAGTCGATCGTGGTGGCCTCGCTGGCCCAGCTCGCCAAGCGCGGCGAGGTCCCGGCCTCGGCGGTCAAGGAGGCCCGGGAGCGCTACGGGATCTGATCCCCCGCTCCCGCAGGAACCAGCCGAACCCCCGGTCACCGGGCGGGCGCGTCCGACAGCGCGCCCGCCCGGCGGCCGGGGGTTTCGCCGTGGGGCGGGCCCGCCCTGCCGCCACAATGGGCCCATGCGTGCTGCCCGGCTGATCAAGATGGTGCTGCTCCTGCAGGCCCGCCCCGCGATGACCGCCGCCGAGCTGGCGGCCGAGCTGGAGGTGTCGGAGCGTACGGTCACCCGGGACGCGCAGGCCCTGTCCGACGCGGGCGTCCCGGTGTACGCGGAGCGCGGCCGGGCCGGCGGCTACCGGCTCGTCGGCGGCTACCGCACCCGGCTGACCGGTCTCGCCCGGGACGAGGCGGAGGCGCTGTTCCTCTCCGGGCTGCCCGCCGCGCTGCGCGAGATGGGCCTGGAGGACGCGGCGTCGGCGGCCCGCCTCAAGGTGTCGGCGGCGCTCATGCCCTCCCTGCGCGACGCCTCGTCCTCCGCCGCCCGCCGCTTCCACCTGGACGCGCCCTCCTGGTACCACGAGCCGGAGACCCCCGAGCTGCTGCCCGCGATCGCCGACGCGGTCTGGGACGACCGGCTGCTGCGGGCCCGCTACCGCCGGGGCGGGGGCCGCGACCACGCCGGTACGGAGGTGGCGCGGGAGCTCGCGCCGTACGGTCTCGTCCTCAAGGCAGGGGTCTGGTACCTCTGCGCCCGGGCGGGCGAGGACTTCCGGGTCTACCGGATCGACCGCTTCACCGCCGTGGAGGCGGCCGACGAGCGCTTCGACCGGGACGAGGCGTTCGACCTGCCCGGGTTCTGGGCGGAGCGGGCCGCCGGGTTCGCCCGGTCCCTGCTGCGTATCGAGGTGACCGTACGGGTGTCCGAGCGCGGTGGGCGGATGCTCGCGTACGCCGGTGACCGGGCGGCGGCCGCAGCGGCGCTCGCGGAGGCCTCGGAGCCGGGCCCGGACGGGTGGCGGACGCTCACACTGCCGGTGGAATCCCTGGATGTGGCGTACGGCCAGCTGCTGGCGCTGGGACCCGAGTTGGAGGTGGTGGCGCCCGAGGAGCTGCGGGCACGGTTCACCGAAGCGGCCGAACGCCTGCGCGAGTTGTATCGCTGAAAGGCTTCAATTCGGTGTCTGCGCGTGCGGGAGCCCCCGGCAGGCTGGATGCTGGACCCGTGATGGACGAAACGGAATTCTGGGAGATCATCGACAGCACCCGCGAGGCCGCCGACGGCGACCCCGAGGACCACGCCGATCTGCTGGTGGAACGGCTGACACAGCTCGATCCCGATTCCGTGCTGGACTTCGCCCGGCACTTCGAGGCCCGCTACAACCGCGCCTACGCCTGGGACCTGTGGGGGGCCGCGGCCGTGCTGCTGGGCGGGGCGAGCGACGACGCCTTCGACTGGTTCCGCTGCTGGCTGATCGGCCAGGGCCGGGAGGTCTTCGAGGGGGCGCTGCACGATCCGGACGCCCTGGCGGAGCTGCTGGACGACTTCGACGAGGAGATCGACGGGGACGGCGAGGAGCTGGGCTACGCGGCCGATGAGGCGTACGAGCAGCTCACCGGGGTGGTGGCGCCGGACCTGGGGCTGCCGCCGCAGCCCGCCGAGCCGCTGGGCTCGCCCGTCGACTTCGAGGACGACGAGGCGCTCGCCGCCCGCTTCCCCGAGCTGTGGGACCGCTTCGGGCCGCGGTGATGACCGGCGCTCAGGCGGGGCCGAGCGAGCGGCCCATGCAGACGTCGTCGACGTAAGCCCCGTTCAGGAAGAACTCCCCGGGCAGCACCCCTTCGACGGCGAAGCCCTCGGCGGCGTAGAGCGCGCGGGCGGGGGTGTTGTGCCCGAGCACCCGGAGTGTGATCCGGTTGGCGCCCTGGCGGCGGGCCTCGGCGCACGCGGCCCGCACCAGGGTCCGCCCCACCCCGGCCCCGCGCGCCCAGGTCGCCACGGCGAGCCCCCGTATCTGGCGGACGTGGGCGTTGGAGGCGAGCGGAGTGGGCGGGACGAGCCGGATGTACCCGGCGATGCCCACCTGACCGTCCGCCTTCTCCGCCTCCACCACGAGGAAGTCCTCCGGCCCGTGCCCCGCGTCGAAGAAGGGCTCGTACGGAGGCACCGGCCTCGGCAGGACCGCGTGCAGCGTCGACCAGGTGGACCGGTCGAGCTCGCCGAGTGCGTCGTCGTCGGCGAGTACGGCGGGGCGGACGGAGCGGATTGCGAGTGCGGCCATGGGGGTCACTGTGTCATGGGGTGTTCCCGGTGTTCGAGGCGTTTCATGGGGCAGGATGGGCCCATGCCGAGCTCCCGTATCGCCGTCAGCGGATCGTCCGGACTCATCGGAGCGGCGCTGGTGCGCTCGCTGCGCGCCGACGGGCACGAGGTGGCCCGCCTGGTGCGCCGGCCCGCCAGAACCGGCGACGAGGTCGAGTGGGACCCCAAGCGGAGTTACGTGGACGTGGCCGGCCTCGTCGGCTGCGACGCGATCGTGCATCTGGCCGGAGCCGGCGTCGGCGACCACCGCTGGACCGAGGAGTACAAGCGGGAGATCCGGGACAGCCGGGTCCTGGGGACCGCCGCCGTCGCCGAGGCCGTCGCCTCGCTCGACACCCCGCCCCGGGTCCTGCTCTCCGGGTCCGCCATCGGCTTCTACGGCGACACCGGTAGCTCCCCCGTCGACGAGAGCGCACCGCCCGGCGACGGGTTCCTGCCGTCGGTCTGCGAGGAGTGGGAGGCGGCCACCGCCGCCGCCGAGGAGGCGGGGGTGCGCACCGCGCACGCCCGGACCGGACTGGTCGTCGGTCGCGAGGGCGGCGCCTGGGGGCGGCTCTTCCCCCTGTTCAAGGCGGGGCTCGGCGGGAAGCTGGGCAACGGCCGCCAGTACTGGAGCTTCATCGCCCTGCACGACCATGTCGCGGCGCTGCGCCACATCCTGGACACGGAGTCGCTGGCCGGTCCGGTGAACCTGACCGGGCCGAGGCCGGTCACCAACGCCGAGGTGACCGCCGCCATGGGCCGGGTACTGCGCCGTCCCACGCTGTTCCCCGCGCCGGCGTCCGCGCTGAAGCTGGTGCTCGGGGAGTTCGCGGAGGACGTGCTGGGCAGTCAGCGGGTGATCCCGGCGAAACTGCTGGACTCCGGCTTCTCGTTCGCCTTCCCCGACATCGACGGGGCGATCCGCGCCGCGCTGCGCTGAGCCGGGCGCGCCTCCGGGGCCGGGCGGGGCGTGTAGCCGTCCGAGCCGGGCGGGGCGTGTAGCCGTCCGAGCCGGGCGGGGCGTGTAGCCGTCCGAGCCGGGCGGGGCGTGTGCGAGCGCCCAGGAACGTTTTGCGTGCGCCCGGACCGCGTGTGCGACCCCGTGCCCCGGTGCTCCCCGGCGCGCGTCTGACCCAGTATCAGCCATCCTCCTAGCCTCGATGCGAACTCCGGCTTTCCGGGGACCTGTTGGGGGCAAGAAACCCCCACCAGTCGCACCGACTCGGGGAGGGGCACGTGCGCAGCACGGCACATCACGCAGACGTGATCATCATCGGGGCCGGAATAGCCGGCCTGTCAGCGGCCCATCTGCTGACCGGGGCGGGGCTCGGCGTCAATGTTCTGGAGGCCGCGCCCCGGGTGGGCGGCCGGCTCGCCACCGACGCGGTGGACGGGTTCCGGCTCGACCGCCTCGGCCCGCTGCTCTGCACCTCCTGGCCCGAGCTGACCGGTACCCCGGGGCTCGGCACCGCGGAGCTGCGGGAGTTCGCGCCGGGGGTCCTGGTCCACAGCGAGGGCCGCCACCATCTCACCGGCGACATACGGAGCGCGAGGGGCGCACTCAAGGCGGCACGCACCCGATCGAGCGCCCCCTGGACCCACCGCGCCCCGCGCACGCCCCGCGTTCTCCGGGCTTCCGGGGCTCACGGGAATTCTGCGGCCTCCGGCGCCGCCGGTTCGGCGCAGGGCGTGTACGGGCACGAGCTCGGCGCTCCGGCGCGCGGCGGCGGCCGGGGCGGCGTGGTGACCGGCGCGATCGACCGGGCCCGGCTGGGCGCGGCGCTGCACCGGCTGGCTCTCACCCCGGAGGCCCGGCTGCTGGCGCGGCCGGAGCGGTCGGCCGCCGAGGCCCTGGCGGGGGTGGGGCTGCCCGGCCGTACGGTGGACGGCATCCTGCGCCCGCTGCTGGCCGCGCTGCTCAGCGACCCCGCCCTCACCACGTCGAGCCGGTCCGCCGATCTGGCGCTGCGGGACTACGCGCGCGGCGGCCTGTGTGTTCCGGCGGGCGGATCGGCCGCGCTGCCGGAGCTGCTGGCGGCCGCGCTGCCACCGGGCACGGTCCGGACCGGGGTGCATGTGACGGCCGCCGACATCACCTCCGTACGCACCAAGGAGCACGGCGAACTGGGGTGCCGCTCCCTGCTGCTGGCGACCGGGGCGGGGGCCGCGGCCGAGCTGCTGCCCGGGCTGCGGGTGCCGGCCTTCCGCCCGGTGACGGTCCTTCACCACACCGCGCCCGCCCCGCCGCCCACGGGCAGGTCGCTGGTGCTCGACGGCGACCGGTCGGGCCCGGTGGCGTACACCGCGGTGATGAGCGAGGTCGACCCCTCGCGCGCGCCGGAGGGCCGGGCGCTGATCACCTCGACGGTGCTCGGGACCCCGCCGCCGGACCTGGACCGGTCGGTGCGGGCGCATCTAGCGGCGCTGTACGGCGTACCGACGGACGACTGGGAGCTGCTGGCGGCCCACCACGACCCGGAGGCGGTGCCCGCGATGGAGACCCCGCACGATCCGCGCCGCCCGGTGCGGGTGCTGGCCGGGCTGTACGTCTGCGGAGACCACCGGGACACGAGCACGGTCCAGGGCGCGCTGCACTCGGGCCGCCGGGCGGCCGGGGCGATCCTCACCGACCTGGGCGTCCGGGGCGCGCACGAGGGGAGCCTGCCCAGGGCCGCGTGAGGCCGGGCCGGCCGGAGGCGCGGGACGCGGTGCGGAGGCCGTCCGGGCCCCGGGCCCGCGTCGCGCTCGTCCCGCCCGGCCTCTGCGGGCTCAGCCGAGGGCCGCGACCCGGTCGCGGTAGCCGCGTACGGCGACCGCGTCCCGGTAGGGCTCCAGGCTGCGCTCGAAGGCACGGACGTACTCCGTGGCGCGCACCGAGCGCATCTCGGCGGCCTGCTGGGCCGCCTCCGCACCGAGCTGGCATGCCTGGTCCAGCTCGCCGAGGCCCAGGCGGGCCGAGGCGAGGACCACCCGGCAGAACAGCCTGCTGCGGGCGTACGCCGGGGCGCGCAGCTGGAGCGAGCGCTCGGCGTGCTGGGCGGCGGCCCGGTACTGCTGGAGGTCGCGGTGGCAGTGGCCCAGCTCGTCGGCGAGCTGCGCCTCGTCGAAGGTGCGGGCCCAGTGCGGCACCTCGTCGCCGGGGCGCGCGGTCTCCAGGGCGTGTTCGGCGCGGGTCAGCGCGGCGGTGCAGGAGCGGGTTTCGCCGAGCACCGCGTGGCCGCGCGCCTCGACGGCGTGCAGCAGCGCCTGGACGAGGGGCGGGGCGGCCGAGCCGATGCCCTGCTGGGCGACGCGGGCGAGCTGGACGGCTTCCCTGCCGTGGCCCAGATAGACCGCCTGCCGGCTCATCGTGAGCAGCACGTAGGCGCCGTATCCGCGGTCGCCGGCGGCCTGGGCGAGCCGGAGCGCCTGGACGAAGTACCGCTGGGCGAGGCCGTGGGCGGCGATGTCGTACGAGGTCCAGCCGGCCAGCCGGGTCAGGTCGGCGACCGCGGCGAACAGCCGCCGCCCGGTGGTCTCGCCGTACGTGCCCCGGAGCATCGGCTCGGCCTCGTGCTCCAGATACCGCACGAGGGCCTGCCGGGCATGCCCGCCGCCGTAGGCGTGATCCAGGGTGCGGAAGAGCTCGCCGACCGAGCGCAGCGCGGCGACGTCCCCCGTACCGACCCGCTGGCCGGGGCCGCGGTCCGTCTGGCGCTGGCGCGGGACCACGGGCAGCGCCCCGGCCCCGGGGTGCGCCCCTGCGGCGGGCGGGTGCGTCGCGGGCGGGTGCGTGGCGGTGGGCCCCGACGGGGTGGGCCGGTGCGGTCCGGCGGGCGGGCGCGCCAGGGTGCGGGCCTCGGTGCGCGGCGCCCCGTCCGTACGCCCCGGGTCCGTGCGCCCTGCAGCGGCGCCCCCGGCCTCTCCCCCGGCGCGGCGGGTGGCCCCGCCGTCCCGGGCCACCCATTCGTCGGCCCGGCCGATCAGCCAGTCGCGGCTGGGGACGACGAGTCCGGCGGGCGTGAAGGCGATCTTGCGCAGCTCCGTGTGCGTACCGGAGTCCTTGCGCCACAGGCCGCTGACGATGTCGACCGCCTCGGCGGGGGTGGCCGCGAACTCCAGTCCCGCGTAGACGGGGGCGCACGCGTCGAGCCCGAGGTCCTGCGCGGAGAGCCGTCGGCCGAGCCGCCGGGTGAACACTTCGGCGATGAGCGCGGGGGTGGTGCCGCGCGGCTGCTGTCCCCGCAGCCAGCGGGTGACCGAGGTCTTGTCGTACCGCAGGTCGAGGCCGTGTTCGAGGCCGAGCTGATCGACCCGGCGGGCGAGGCCCGCGTGGGAGAACCCGGCTTCCGCGATGAGTGAGGCGAGTCGGCGGTTGGGCGTGCGCTGCGAGGGTCGTTCCGACATCAGCTGTACGGTCTCCTGCCTTCGGGGCCGGACGGGCAGCCCTCATGGGAACGGCGCGAATTTAGCGGCCACCGGGGCGGTCACTGCCACCCTTTGCTCCACGTTCATCCGATCGTGTGAGGATTCCGGACAGAGCTGACGGAAACGCCCGACACATGAGTGCGCGGCCCGCGCGACCGTGAGACGGCCGTTCCACCTGCCGGGGGGCCATTCGGGCGACGGTCGTACAGTGGATGGGGGCGCGATCAGTGCAGGGCACCGTCATCCCGGGGACACCCCTCCGGGCCTGCGGCGTCCACAGAGGGAGGCATCGGTGAGCGAGCTGCGGTTCGTCCGTCTGGGCTTCGGCGAACAGGCCGTCGAATACACGGAGGCCTGGCAGAAGCAGCGCGAGGTGCACGCGGACCGGTTCGAGGACCGGGTGCCGGACACCTGTCTGCTCCTGGAACACCCGCCCGTCTACACGGCAGGACGCCGCACGGCGGACAACGAGCGTCCACTCGACGGCACCCCCGTCATCGACGTGGACCGCGGCGGGAAGATCACCTGGCACGGCCCGGGCCAGCTCGTCGGCTACCCGATCCAGAAGCTGCCGCGTCCGGTCGACGTCGTCGCACACGTGCGGCGGCTGGAGGACGCGCTCATCCGCACGGCCGCCGACTTCAGCGTGGAGACCTCCCGGGTCGAGGGCCGCAGCGGGGTCTGGGTGCTCGGCGACCCGGTCGAGCAGCGCCAGGCGCTGGGCGGGCTCTCGCTGGACTTCGACCCGAGGCTCCAGGACGAGGAGTTCGACCCCCGGCTGAACGGCCCGGAGTACGCCCCGTCCAACGCGGGCCAGCGCCGCGAGGACCGCAAGCTGGCCGCGATCGGGATCCGGGTCGCCAAGGGCGTCACGATGCACGGCTTCGCGCTCAACGTGAACCCGGACAACACCTGGTTCGACCGGATCGTCCCGTGCGGCATCCGGGACGCCGGGGTCACGTCCCTCTCGGGCGAGCTGGGCCGGGAGATCACGATCGAGGAGGTGCTGCCGGTCGTCGAGAAGCATCTGCGGGACATCCTGGAGAACGCGGACCTCGCACCGCGCGAGGTCGAGCGGCCCGAGGCTTCGGTGCCGCAGGCTTCGGTCCCGGCGTGAGGAGCCGCGACCGTGCCGACCGGGGAACCACGGGCCCTACCGACCAGTAGGCCGTCCGGGGAATAGGCCCCGTCGGCCGCAGGTTGGCCGGACGTAAGGCCGTTCGATGTAGGGGCGTACCCTGGTGTTCGCCGAAGAATCCAAAGTGAATCCCTCGCGCATCGCTCGCGCATCCCACGCGAACCCGACGCGAATCCAACGCAGCAGAGAGCAAAGGGGAGCCGGAGTGTCCGCTGTCGCACCCGACGGGCGCAAGATGCTGCGCCTGGAGGTCCGGAACAGCCAGACCCCCATCGAGCGCAAGCCCGAGTGGATCAAAACGCGGGCGAAGATGGGCCCCGAGTACAAGCAGCTGCAGCAGCTGGTGAAGGGTGAGGGCCTGCACACGGTCTGCCAGGAGGCGGGCTGTCCCAACATCTTCGAGTGCTGGGAGGACCGCGAGGCCACCTTCCTCATCGGCGGCGACCAGTGCACCCGGCGCTGCGACTTCTGCCAGATCGACACCGGCAAGCCGCAGGCGCTGGACCGTGACGAGCCCCGCCGCGTCGGCGAGTCCGTCGTCACGATGGACCTGAACTACGCCACCATCACCGGCGTCGCCCGCGACGACCTGGAGGACGGCGGCGCCTGGCTGTACGCGGAGACCGTCCGCCAGATCCACACGCTGACCGCGGAGCGGGAGGCCGGCGCGACCAAGGTCGAGCTGCTGATCCCCGACTTCAACGCGGAGCCCGAGCAGCTCGCCGAGGTCTTCTCCTCGCGCCCCGAGGTGCTCGCGCACAACGTGGAGACGGTGCCGCGGATCTTCAAGCGGATCCGCCCCGGCTTCCGTTACGAGCGTTCCCTGGAGGTCATCACGCGCGCCCGCGAGGCCGGTCTGGTGACCAAGTCGAACCTGATCCTCGGCATGGGCGAGACCCGCGAGGAAGTCAGCGAGGCGCTCCAGGACCTGTACGACGCGGGTTGCGAGCTCATCACGATCACGCAGTACCTGCGCCCCTCCGTACGGCACCACCCGGTCGAGCGCTGGGTGAAGCCGATGGAGTTCGTCGAGCTGAAGGACGAGGCCGACGCGATCGGCTACTCCGGCGTGATGTCGGGTCCGCTGGTGCGGTCCTCGTACCGCGCGGGGCGGCTCTTCCAGCAGGCGATGGACGCGCGCGGTGCCGCAGCCGGGACCGTCCAGGCCGCCCAGGCCGTGTGAATCCGCTCACGAGCGGCCACCACGGCCCCGCCGCATGACCGAAGCGGTCCGGACGCTCCTCGCAGGTGAGGGACGCGTACGGACCGCTTCGGCGTGCGCGGCGCCGGAATCAAGGCTTCATTGGTGTTTGACCGCCCGGTCACGCGCTGGTAACACCGAGCAGTGACCCTAGGTACACGTGCGGCAGCGACTCCAGCAGCCGCCGCCGTCACTGCTTCCCGCACTCATCCGCGCCACCGGGCGCATCCATTCCGAGGGGGAACACCACGATGCAGGCCGCACCGGTCCGCGCCCACGCCCTTCCGTCCGTCACCACCGCCCTGCGCGCCGTCGAGTCGCTGCTGCTGAGCAGCGGCCAGCGCACCGCCCGCCGCAACGCCTGGACGGCCGTCCTGGAGGACCGCCGCCGCGCCAAGGACCGGGTGGAGGCCCAGCACGTGCTGGACGCGGTGGCCGGCCACCGCTCCTAGGCCGCTCCCCGCGTCCCGGGGTCGCTCGCGCGTACCCGGACCGCTCCCACGTTCCTGGGGCGCTCACTCGCCGCGTAAACTTCAGTACATGGCGAGGAAGGCAAAAACTGAAGGCGCGGACAGCGCCGAGAACGCGGGGCGACTCAAGCAGATCGCCCTGACCTACAAGATGACCAGGCGGACCGACAGCAAGATCGGTCTTGTCGTCGCAGGTGTCGGAATCGTCACGTTCGGTGTCCTCCTCGGCATCGGCTTCGCGATCGGCCACCCGGTCTATCTGGGCATCCTGGGCTTCGTCCTGGCCGTCCTCGCGATGGCGATCATCTTCGGCCGACGCGCAGAGCGGGCGGCCTTCGGTCAGATGGAGGGCCAGCCCGGAGCGGCGGCCGCCGTCCTGGACCGGATCGGACGCGGCTGGACGACCACCCCCGCGGTGGCGATGAACCGCAGCCAGGACGTCGTCCACCGCGCGGTCGGCAAGGCCGGCATCGTCCTGGTCGCCGAGGGCAACCCGAACCGGGTGAAGGGGCTGCTGGCGGCCGAGAAGAAGAAGATGGCCCGCATCGTGCTGGACGTGCCGGTGCACGACATCATCGTCGGCAACGGCGAGGGCCAGGTGCCCCTGAAGAAGGTCCGCACCAAGATGCTGAAGCTCCCCCGCGTCCTGACCGGCCCGCAGGTGACCTCCACCAACGACCGGCTGCGCGCGATGGGCGACCTGATGAGCAACATGCCGCTGCCGAAGGGCCCGATGCCGAAGGGCATGCGGATGCCGCGCGGCGGAAAGATGCGCTGACCGCGACCTACGGAAACGGGGCGGCCCCAGGACCTTCGCGGGTCCGGGGCCGCCCCGTTTCGCATGGGCGCACGTCTCAGGGATGCGCGGGAGGATTCACATCCCGATCCGGACTCACATCCCGATCCGGACTCACATCCGGATCTGGAGTCACAAACGGATCTGGACGGAGCGCGACAGCCGGTCGTGCAGACCGCGCCCGTCGCGGTCCCAGACGAGCGCGGGGATGACGAGCAGGAGCAGTACGGTCCGCACGGCCACGCGCACGAACCCGAGCCGCCCGCCGTCGTCAGCGACCACGCGCACGCCCAGCAGCCGCTTCCCGGGCGTGCAGCCGACGGTGCCCACGGTCAGCAGGCTCATCACGAGGAAGATCCCGAGCGCCCAGTTCCCCGCCGCCTGCTGGTCACCGCGAGCGAACAGCCCGTATGCGATCAGCATGCAGAGGGTCCAGTCGATGAAGATGGCTCCGAAGCGCCGGCCGAGCGGCGCGATCGAGCCGGGCCCTTCCTCGGGCAGCCCGAGGCCCTTGCCCCGGTAGCCGAAGTCGGCGCCCATCTCCTCGGCGGCCGCGCGGGGCCCCGAGAGCCACGATCCGATTGCTTGCCTGTTGTCCACCCGTCCACGGTACTGCGCCCGGGTTTGGGCCCGGCCGGGCGGGGCACGGAAACAGCCGCACGGAGACCGCCGCTGAGATGCCGCCCACCACCGCCCCGGTTAACTTGGGCGAAACAAATGGGTCACGCTTGAGAAATCGAGCCTGCCTATGGTCGGGTCCAGCGTGCGCCACCGCACTGGCCGCACCACGAGCTACACAACCCCCGTCCCTCCCGGGTCGGGAGGAGGAGGAGTTGGATGTTCCAGAACGCCGACGAAGTGCAGAAGTACGTCGCGGACAACGACGTCAAGTTCATCGATGTCCGGTTCTGCGACCTGCCCGGGGTGATGCAGCACTTCACGATCCCGGCAGCGACCTTCGACCCGGCCGAGGAACTGGCCTTCGACGGTTCGTCGATCCGCGGCTTCCAGGCCATCCACGAGTCGGACATGGCGCTGCGCGCGGACCTGTCGACGGCTCGGGTGGACCCCTTCCGCCGCGACAAGACGATCAACATCAACTTCTTCATCCACGACCCGATCACGGGCGAGCAGTACAGCCGTGACCCGCGCAACATCGCCAAGAAGGCCGAGGCCTACCTCGCCTCGACCGGCATCGCGGACACCGCGTACTTCGGCCCGGAGGCCGAGTTCTACGTCTTCGACAACGTCCGCTTCCAGACGTCGGCGAACGAGAGCTTCTACCACATCGACTCCGAGGCCGGCGCCTGGAACACCGGTGCGGTCGAGAACAACCGCGGTTACAAGGTCCGCTACAAGGGCGGCTACTTCCCGGCCCCGCCGGTGGACCACTTCGCCGACCTGCGGGCCGAGATCTCCCTGGAGCTGGACAAGAACGGCCTCCAGGTCGAGCGCCAGCACCACGAGGTCGGCACGGCCGGCCAGGCGGAGATCAACTACAAGTTCAACACGCTGCTGGCCGCGGCCGACGACCTGATGCTCTTCAAGTACATCGTGAAGAACGTCGCCTGGCGCAACGGCAAGACCGCGACCTTCATGCCGAAGCCGATCTTCGGCGACAACGGCTCGGGCATGCACGTGCACCAGTCGCTGTGGCAGGGCGGCTCGCCGCTCTTCTACGACGAGCAGGGTTACGCCGGCCTCTCGGACACCGCCCGCTACTACATCGGCGGCATCCTGAAGCACGCCCCGTCGCTGCTGGCCTTCACCAACCCGACGGTGAACTCCTACCACCGCCTGGTCCCCGGCTTCGAGGCCCCGGTCAACATGGTGTACTCGCAGCGGAACCGTTCCGCCGCGATGCGCATCCCGATCACCGGCTCGAACCCGAAGGCCAAGCGCGTCGAGTTCCGCGCCCCGGACCCGTCGTCCAACCCGTACCTCGCGTTCTCCGCGCTGCTGATGGCGGGCCTGGACGGCGTGAAGAACAAGATCGAGCCGGCCGAGCCGATCGACAAGGACCTCTACGAGCTGGCTCCCGAGGAGCACGCCAACGTCCAGCAGGTCCCGACGTCCCTCCCGGCCGTGCTCGACGCCCTGGAGGCGGACAACGAGTACCTCCAGGCGGGCGGCGTCTTCACGTCCGACCTGATCGAGACCTGGATCGACTACAAGCGCACGAACGAGATCGCCCCGATCCAGCTGCGGCCGCACCCGCACGAGTTTGAGCTTTACTTCGACATCTAGGACCGCCGCAGGTCAGAGGGGTTCCCCTCTCACCTGGGCCGTCTGTGGGCCGTCGGCCGTATCCCTCCGGGGGTACGGCCGACGGCCTTTTCTGCTGCCCGTCACACCGCGACGGGCACCGCACCGTCGTCGCCGTCGTCCTCGGCGGCCGGGCCGAACGCCGCGTCGATGGCCTTGCGCGCTCGGTCCTGGCTGTTGGGCATGAGGTGGGTGTACGTCCGGAGCGTGAAGCCTGGGTCCGAGTGTCCGAGGTACTCGGAGAGAGCCCGGATGTTCTCCCCTGCGTCGAGGAGAACCGACGCGTAGTAGTGCCGAAGCGCGTGCATACCGTGCTCTCGCGACTGCTTGAACCTCTCCCCCGGCAGACGATCCGGGATGACGCCGGCGGAGACGAGGGCAGGCTTCCAGAGGTACATGTTGGAGTAGTTCCGGTTCAGCGCCTTGCGTTCGCGAGAGTAGAACAGCAGCGTCGCCGTGACGGGCGGCCCATCGGGCGTCTTCCACGGGAGTGTGACCTCGATGGGCGGGCGCTGAGTGATGTGCCGGGCCAAGGCGTGGGCGACTACTTCCGGCAAGGGCACCTCCCTCAGCTTTCCGCCCTTGGGTGGGGCGAATACGAGGTGAGATCCCACCATCTTGACCTGTCGGACGACGTGAACGGTTCCTCCGAGGAAGTCGACTTCGTCGACGGCCAACCCGAAGACCTCCCCTTGCCTCAAGCCGCATCCGGCACCGACATCGACGATCGCCTTGTATTGCTGCGGAAGCCCTTCCCTGACGGCGAGGACCCGCTCACGGGTCCAGGGCTTGAGCTTCCTGGCGTCGAGCTTCGGGGCACGAACTGACCCAGCCCGGCAGGGGTTCCGGGCGATGATCCCGTCGTCCACGGCCGCGGCGAAGACAGCGGAGACATTCGCGAAGATGACGCGCTGGTAAGAGGACGCAAGGCCCGCTTCTTGGAGGCCCCGGGCCCACGTGCGGATGTGCCCAGGCTGAAAGGCGGACATGGAGCGGGAACCGATGTACGGGTTGGCATGGAGCCGGAACCTCAGCTCCATTGCCGCGATGGTGGACACGTCGGTCGTCTGCGACGCGAGCCACGTCGTGGCGAACTGCTGGAAGGTGACCCTGCCTTCGCTCGGATCGACGTACTGGCCGCGTGCCATGTCGGCGGCAAGCTGCGTCAACCATGTCTCCGCGAGCCGCTTTTGCTTGTCGGGGAAGCTCTTGGACTTCTCGGTGCCGTCGGGGCCGATGTACCGGGCGCGGTAGCGGAGTCCGGAGCCGTATCGGTCACTCTTGACCCGGCGGGGCTTCCCGGCGGGCCCGGTTTCGGTTTTGTACCAGCGGTCTTGGATGTGGCCGGCCAAGGGGTGCTCCTGTTGGGTACGCGGCAGGGGCACGACCTGGTGGTGGTCGTGCCCCTGCGGGTGGTCGTGATGTAGGTCAGGCCGCTTCGCGCTCGGACAGGCTGCTGATCCATGCGTGCACGGCGGCGGGGTCGTAGCGGAGGTGCTTGCCGACGCGGAAGCCGGGCGGGCCAGTGCGCTTCTTGCGCCAGGCGTAGACGGTTTCGAGCGGGACGGAGAGCAGGGTGGTGAGGTCTTCGGGAGTGAGGTAGCGGTCGGGAAGCCCGCGCCGGAGCGTGGACCGGGGGTCTCTGGTAGCCGTCGCAGCCACTGCATCTCCTTGGATGTGGGAGGGGGCCCGGCGCTCTGTGGCCTTCGTCGTTGTCTGGCGAGGTGGCCGCGCCTGTCCTAGGTGTGGATTTCTGCGTCATTGCGTCATCAGCGTCATTCGGGCCTCTGACCTGCTGATCTGTGTGACGCAGAGGCTCAGGGCTGCGTCATCGGTGCGTCACGGGCCGCGTCATGCCATGACGCAGATGACGCAGGATGACGCAGAGACTGCCGTCTGCGTCATGTATGAAGCCGCAGTTCAGGTGCCGTTTTCCGGCCTGCATGACGCAGATGACGCAGCGTCTTCCCTCTTAGGACAAAAGAGGGGGTGCCTGTAGTAATGCGGCGCGCCTCACAGCGTGAAAGAGGAGCCGCGGCGCGGCACGACCTTGGGGCGGCGCTGCCGCCGAACAGCAAGAAGAGCACGCGCCGCCGGGTGCTCTTCTTGCTTGTCCGGGTGAGCGCAGGCCGCGGGTCAGAATGCTCCCGTCTCCTGGTGCGGGTTCGGGGCGCTCTTGCGGACCATTTCGAGGTATCGGCCCTCGCTGGTACGGCCGCTGTCGATGAGCACCCCCCGGGCCGCCAGGGTGGGCTGGAGGCGCTTGAGGCGGTCGGAGAGGACTTTGCCCGTAGTAGGCCACCCCTTAGGCAAGGGACGCAGTTCATCGCCGCTGTAGAGGCGGCTGAGGCAGTGCAGCCACTCCGTTGACGTCATGCGCTGCTCGCCGCCGGGGGCCATGGTGTCGGCCTGCTGAAGGACCGTCTGCGCCAACAGGTCGCCTTCAATGACATCGTCGTTCAGGTCGTCCAGGCTCGCGCGGTACGCGGGCAGCGCCCCGAGACCGGTCGCCGCGTCAAGCTGTGCACACAGGTGGGCGAAATCCGCCATCCGCAGATCGGTGGGCGTCTCCGCTTGGGCCGCGCGCACCTTGACGGTGAGGTCCAGGAGCGAGCCGAGGACGACGGGCAGCACTTCCGCGTACTCCGCCCAGAGTTCTGCTTCGGTGCGCCGAACGGTGGGCCGTTCCAGCCGCAGGGGCAGGAGGCGTTCCGCAAAGTCGGGGCGGATGATCCCCACGTCGATGCCGGTGAGAAGGAGAGGACGGCGGTAGCCGACGCGGAAGACGTCTCCGTCGGTGAACAGGGCCCGCTTCACGGATTCGGCTCCGGTGACGATGCAGCACATGGCGTCGGACAGCTCCGGGCTCATGTGGGACAGGTTGTCCAGCGCGGTGACCCATCCTGCGGCCACGGCCGCGATCAGGTTCTCCTCATCCTTCGGCGCCCTGCGCAGGTCCCCGCTCATCCCCTCGATGATCCGCACCAGCATCCGCCCACCCGTGGACTTCCCCGCGCCCTGCGGGCCGGTGAGGAACGGGGCGGGGACGGGGACGGAGGGGCCCAGGCAGCCGATCAGCCAGGCGATGGCCAGGCACTCGGTTTCCGCGTTGGCGAAGTTGCACAGCCGCATCAGCAGGTCGATGCCCTTGCCCTCGGTGTCCTTGGCCGGCAGGGGCAGTTCCCCAGTGAGCTGGGTGCGCCGCCAGCACACCTCCCGCGGGTCGGGGACGGCGATGTCCCAGCCGGTGGGGTGGATGCGGACGGACTGCCCGTCGTCGCGGCCCAGGTCCAGCCACGTGGCCCCGTCGAATCCGGGGGCGACGCGGATGTTCACGGCCTGGGTGTCCTCGGTCAGCGCCAGCGCCTCGATCAGGTCCAGCGCCTCCTTCAGCGCGGTCCCGTTGAAGACGCCGACCCCGTCCTTGAACATGCCGACCATGAGTTCCTGCCGGTGGCTGCCCGTGGTGCCCTGTGAGCGGATCGGGCGGGCCACGGGGTGGCCGTTGCGCTGGGCGTAGACGGTTCCGTCGGCGGTGCGGAAGTACCGGAAGTGGGACTGCGCGTAGTCGGTGATGATCTCGCGGGCGGGGTTCTTCTCGTCGTCAGCCATGGTCACAGTCCCAACCGGGTGAGGGCATTGGCCCAGGCGTCCGTGCAGTGCCGGGGGCTTTCGCCCTTGGCCTGCGCGGCGGCGAACAGCCGCGCCATGTGGGTCTCGGTGAGGCAGCCGCACCGGCCGTGCGCGGACAGCACGGCGAGGAAGGTCCGGTAGACGGTCGCGTGCACCGCGCTGTTTGCCCCGGTGATGCGCTGCTCAGCCATGGCGATGCCGCGGTCCAGATAGGCGGGGGCCCGGTGAGGGCAGTCCCCGTCTCCGATCGGGGCGGGCACCGTGACGGTGCGCGGCGCGGACCGGACCGGCGACGGTTCCTTGACGATCAGGGCGCGTACGGCGTCGGGGAGGTCGGTCATGGTGCCGGTACCGGGACCGAGCCACCGGGCGTAGACCATCGTGGACTTGATGTCGACGCCGTCGCGGACCGCGTTTGCGGAGAGCATGGCCCCGCGGTAGATCCAGTGCTCGCCCCGTGTGGTCGGCACGGTCCGCGTGGCGGGGAGCTCCCGGCGGGCCCACGCGACCGCGTCGGCGTGGTCCAGGTCGACCACGGTCAGCCCGATCCCGCCGGGGTGGTAAGCCACAGCCGCCGCTAGCTTCCACGCCGGCGCCCATGCGGGCCCGGTGAGGGTTCCGGAATCGGTGATAGCGGCGGCCCACGCGTGGCAGGGGCGGGGGCAGTCGCAGGGGCCAGGAGCCTTCATGTTCGGCCGCCCGCCACAGGCGTTGTCACGGCACGCGGGGCAGTTCCCGAAGGGGACCTTTCCCGCTCGCAGAGGCAGCACCGGTACACCGGCCGCGGCGAGCACCAGGGCGGTGTGGAGGTGGGTACCGCGGTCCTGATCTCGCTGGATGGTGGTGGGTTGAGTCATGCTGGGTGTCTCCGGTTCTGTTGAGGGCTGGGAGACAAGGGCGGCCCCGGTTCTTTGGCGAGATGCGGGGGCCGCCCTTGGCGTAGCTACTGGTTGTTCTTGTGCCAGATCGCGAATTCCTGGCGGGTGTAGCCGCGGGGGTTGCGGGTGCTTTCCGGGTGGTCGGGGTAGTAAGGCCCGTTCGCGTAGCCGGAGGGCCCGAGTCCGGCGGTGCTGTCGAGGCCCATGAGGTTGATGGCGGCGTCGCAGGCCGCCTCGGGGGTTGCTTCGTGGCCGGGGGCGAGGCCGAGTGCCATGCGGTCGAGGGCGGCGGCGTGGCGAAGCCAGTACTCGCGGTTGAGGTTCGGGGACAGCGGCGTGTCCGTGAGGATCTCGTGCGTCACTTCGAGTTCGTAGTCGACGCCCGGGGCGTCGGCGTAGGCCTGCTCCGGGGTGGGCCAGGGGTTGGCGGCGGGGAGGTCGGCGGTGATGTAGAGGCGCTCTCCTCCGGAGGTGTGGGAGAGGCTGCTGCGGACGTGGCCGATGTTGAACTGGGACCGCAGCCGGTTAACGACGTTCTCGCGGTCGAGGGTCTCGCAGATGATGCGGATCTCGAACACGGGTCAGTGCTCCTTGGTGGTGTCGACGGCGGGGAGTTCGGGGAGCCCGGCGCGGGTGATGGCGTGGGGGTCGTAGCCGGGGAGGGTGGCGCGGGTGATGAGTGCGGTGGCGAGCTGCTCGGCGTACGCGGCCCCGGTGCGGGCGGCTTCGATCTGTGCTCCGGCGCGGAGGGCTTCGACGCGTTCGACGTGTGCGTGGTCCTCGCGCCGGACTTCCGTCTGCCGGTGGTGGGCGAGGGTGGTGCGGCGGTCGGTGCGCCAGTAGCGGGCGGCGATCCCGTACGCCACGGCGGTGGCCACCGCCCACAGCAGGACGGGTAGGGACCATCCGTCGGCGTATCCGGCGACTCCGGCGAGGGCGAGGGCTCCGGAGGTGGCGAACGCGGTCCCGGCGAGGACCCCGTCACCGCCTCCGTGTCCGGCGGCGGCGAACGCGCCGGCCGTCGCGGCACCGGCCGCGAGGGCGACCATCAACACGGCGTTGCCCGAGCTGTGTTCGGCCCCGTTCGCGTTCCAGATCCTTCCCAGGATCAGCACCGTGGACGTGCCGACGACGGGCGCGACCTTCGGGGCCGCGAGGGCGGCCCAGTGGCGGTGGGTGAGGGGTTCGTTCATCGGGTGACCTCCTACAGGTTGGGGATGGCGTTGATGACGGCGGTGGTGAGTTCGTTGATGGGTGCGGAGGCGCCGGTGGAGGCGAGGAAGAACCCGAACATCACGGCGATGAACGCGGAGCCCGCGCCGAGTGACTTGGAGCGCAGGAGGAAGAACAGGACGAGTCCGAAGAGCAGGACGAGGGAGACGGTGACAGCCACGGCGGGATCTCCTTTGAGGCTGGTTGGGGGTGGTGGGTAGGGTGCGTGGACCCCGGGTGCTCGCAAGTTCGGGGCTTGGACCGGCGGTCACGCTGGCGAGCGCCTGACATGGTCGGGATCGCCTCAGGGCGGGTGACCGCCGGTCCCCCGGTTGTGGGGTGGTTAGCGGGTGCCGTCGCGGTGGAGGCGGGCGGCGGTGTTGTAGAGGTGGCGGCCGATCCGGATGCGTTTACCGGTGGCCTTGCAGCGGCGGCAGTCCTTGCCGCGCTTGGCCCGGCCCTTGCGGTCGGTCTTCATCGCGAAGCCCCAGCCGCGGCAGCGACGGCAGTTCCCGAACGGCGAGGCCGCACACAGGGACGCGTAACTGAGCGTGATGAGCATGAGGAGTGCGCTAGTGAGCAGGGCAGGGGTCATAAAGGGCCTCCTGGGCCTGTTTCCGGGGTTTGTGCAGGTGGGCCGCTAGCGGCTAGCGCGCTGATCAAGCGGCGTTTGGGCCGCTAGCGGGGCCTCTAGCGCTAGCGGGTGTGGCATCTAGCGCTAGAGGCCCCGGGGGTCAGCTCGCGTCTCGCTTCCCGTCACGCTCCGCAATCTTGTTGGTGAGGTGGGCGCGGGTGAATCCGGTGCGGTTGACGGTCTTGCCGTTGATGCGGCGCCCGACCTGGCCGGTGCTGATCCCGTACGGCTTGAGCAGCGTGGTCAGGTGTGCGGCCCGTTCGGCGGGCTCCATGTCCGCCCAGGGGCCGTAGGTGTCGGGGCGGAGTTCGGCGAGGCGGTCGACGGTCACGTCGTTCCACGGCCGCGGTTCCTTCTCCGGTGTCACCGCGAGGATGTCCCTCAGCAGGTCGAAGGAGGGGGCGGTGTTGGTGTCGGGTGTCTCTCCGAGGGCGTAGCCGGTGAGCCTGCCGGCGGCTTCGCGCTGTTTGCGGGCGCGGGCGGCGATGAGGTCGGCGCCGGGGCCGTCGATGTAGGTGGCGGCGACGATCCGAGCGTCGCTGCCTTCGCCGATGAAGTAGTGGATGCCCTTGTCGCCCCAGGCGAACATGGTGGCCCGGATGCCCCGCTTGTAGGCGGAGGTCCCCAGGACCATGTCATTCTCGGTCTGGCCCATGACCTTCAGGCACCACCGGGCCGACGCGTTCGCGCTGATGCCGGTGGGCAACGACTTCGCGTCCGGGCGCTGCGTCGCGGCCAGGAACACGATCCCGGTGGCCGGGCCGCGCTTGACGAGGTCGGTGGCGATCTCCTCGAACTCCCCGCCGTGCTTGGGGTGCTCGAACAGCACCTGGCACTCATCGACCGCGATCACGATCGGATGCAGGCCCAGCGACCGCTTGTCCGCCAAGGCGCTGGTCACCTTGTTCTCAGGGCAGATGTCCCGCGGCAGCGACCGGATGACCTTCACCCTCCTGCGCAGCTCCTCGCGCAGCGCGCGCCAGTCGGCCAGGGCGTAGTCGATGCTCTCGTCGTCGTCCCCGGCCGCGTGCCGGTGGGAGACCGCGGAGCCGACGGGGTCGAGGTCGCCGGTGCCCTTCATGTCGTAGGTGTGCAGCTCCGCCCGCGGGTCCAACGCTGCGATCAGCAAGAGCAGGCGGAGCAGGAACGTCTTGCCCATGCGGGGGATGGCCCCGATGACTCCGGCGATGTACATCAGGGTGATGTCGACCCAGCGTCCGCGCTGGTCGGTGCCGTAGGCGATGGGGTTGAACAGGTCGACCGTTCCGGACGTCAGCAGCGGCCACTTGGGCTTCTTCGCTGTGGACATGTCCTGATCCCCGACCCAGAGCACGAGGCGGCCGGTGTGTTCGTCGGGGACGGCTTCGGGCCAGACGCAGCCGAGGGGGCGGCGCAGGCCGGAGGCGAGCTTGTCCCGCTTGTCGATGACATCGGTGACGGTGACGCCGTAGGGGAGGTCGCCCTCCGCCCGCCACCCGGGGCCGTCCCGGGTGATCGGGGCGGTGAACGTGAACCCGTCCCGCCCCTTGCTCTGCGCCTGACTGATCGCCGAGATCCCGAGCGCACCGAGCGCGCGGAGGACGATGTCGGAGGTGAGCTTAGGCGCTTTGGTCATCTCGACCGCGCGGGTGATGACGGGGGCATCCGCCTGTGTGCCGGCCGACCCCAGAGCCATCAACAGGGCACCGATGGAGAGGGCCTGGAGCCATCCGGGGGCCAGGACGTAGATGGCGAGCGCCACACCGATCCCGACGAACAGGGCCAGCGTCGCCACCAGCGTCCGCAGTCGGACGCGGCCGTCGCGCTGCCGGGACAGCTTGAGGTACTCGCCCGCGTCCTCGCGCCGCACGGCCGCAAGACGGACGGGTTCGCCCTCGCGGTCGGCCACCCACCGCATGCTCCCGCCGACGAACTTCGCTGCCCCGGCCGGGGCCTGGAAGGTGAGGCGGGCAGCGTAGTAGGGGGAGCGCAGGGCGTGGTACCCGACCAGGTGACCGTAGTGCCCGACCGCCCACTTCGTGGCGGTCGAGAACTCGGCGGCCGACCGCAGCCACGCGGGGACAATCGCCCGACGCTTGGCCACCACGATCCGGCCCATGAAACCCGGCCCGGCTTCGGCCGGTCCGTCGACCATCACCCGTGCACTTGGGTCGGCCGACTCCCCACCCGACTCACGGCCCGACCGGTCGGGCATGGAATCGGGCGACCGGTCGGGGGCCGGGTCGGCCGACTCGGCGCGGGCGGACCGGGCCTTGTCGAGGTCGACCACGTCCCCACCCGGGTCGGATTCGGTAGGGGTGTTCATGTCGGCTTCGAGTCGGTTGAAGAGTTCGCTTTCGTCGTCGTGATTCACTGACGGTCCTTCCGTACTGGAGGGGTTGGCGGAGCCCGGCCGCAGCTTTGGACGGTCGTGGCCGGGCTCCGCGTGAACAGGCACCGTAGAGGCGTCAGCACGCCAGAAGGGGGACAGTTCGTCCCCCTGTCCCGGACTGTCCGCCTCTCCCCGGCGGGCGGGATCTACAGATCGAACAGGCCGCCCTGCTCGGCGGCCGGTTCGGCGTGGTGGTGCACGGTGCGCTGGGCGGCGGTGAAGCAGCCGGGGCACCAGGCGCGCAGCCGGTTGGCCGGGAGGGCGGCGGCCTCGCGCTCGGTGAGGGCCGGGTCGGCGGCTGCGGCCATGAGCCGGACGGGCCCGCCGTGCTTGCCCGCGTAGGAGTCGTGCTCACGGGGGCAGCGGCCAGCGGTCTTGGCGTGGGGCTGGCCGCACTGCCCGATGCACTGGCACCGACCGCCGGCCGCCGCCATCACGGTGCGGAACAGGTCTGCCGCGACGATCGGTTCGGACATCACGCCGCCCTCCCCCACCGCGCGTCCGGCTCCCGCCGGGCAACCAGGTGACGGAGGGCGGCGGCTGCCTGTTGCGGGACGACGCCGTTGCCCAGCGCTTTGAGCTGGGCGGTGCGGGAGAGGCCGGGCACGTCGGTGACGTGCCCGGCGGGCAGGCCCATGAGCCACTCGACCAGGGGCGGGTTCAGCCGTCCCAGATCGTCAACTGGCCAGGGGGCGGGGCGGCCGAGGACCGCTTCCCACCTTTCGATCGCCGGGCCGTACCGGCCCCAGGCTGGTGCACCGGGAGCAGTTCGCAGACCTCCGCCGCCAGACACAGACCATGCGTCCCCGCCTCCTGAGAGGGGGTGCGTTTGGTCTGCCGGTTCTCGTTCGCCGACGCCCGCGGTGTGGGGAGCAGCGAGACGACGTGCCGCAGGTTCATCCCACCCTGCGCCGCGTGCCCCGCCCCGGTGGCTTCCGAGGTAGAGGGTGTCGGCAGGAGCGAGCCGATCGCGGTGGGAAGCTGTCCCCGCTGTCCACCGCCGCGCCAGTCCCTGGCCGCCGGTGTCGGCAGGCCAGGCGAGGAGGAAGAGGCGGTTGCGCTGGTGGGCGGCGCCGACGTCGGACGCGCGAAGAGTGCACCAGTCCGCATCGAACCCGAGGGCGGCAAGGTCACCGAGGACGGTGTCGAATCCGAGGGAAAGGTGCCCTGCGACGTTCTCAAAGACCGCGAGCCGTGGTCGTAGAACGCGAAGGGAATGGGCGATGTGGGGCCAGATGTGCCGGGCATCCTGTGTTCCCTTCCGGTGGCCGGCGGTGCTGAACGGCTGGCACGGATAGCCGCCGCAGTAGATGTCGACCGGCTCGGCCTGGTGCCAGTCGACCGTGGTGATGTCGCCCAGGTTCGGTACCTGGGGCAGGTGGTGGGCCAGGATGCGGGAGGCGCCCGGGTCGTTGTCCGCGACCCAAGCGGTGCTGCCGCCGAAGACGGCTTCCACCGCCAGGTCCAGGCCCCGGTATCCCGAGCACACCGACCCGACCCGCAGCCCGCTCACGCCGCCACCCCCGTACCGCGTCGCCCGGCACGACGCCCGGACAAGGTGGCCAGCAGCCTGCCGAGCCCGGCCCGGCGGACCCCGTCCCGTGCCTGCTTCGCCGCGTACATCGCCTCATCCGCCCGCCGCAGCAGCCCGGAGAGGACTTCACCGGGGTGGTCGGCGGCGCCGACCCAGCCGAGCGACACCGTGGTGCGCACCGCCGGGTCCATGCCGTCGGCCGGGCGGGCGAGCACACCGTGCAGGACGGCGAGGAGGTCGCCGATGGTGCCGTGGGTGTCGATGACGACGGCGGCGAACTCATCCCCACCCAGCCGCCCGGCGACCCCGTCCCGGCCCACGTAGTGCGCGAGCCGGTCCGCGGTCGCCTTCAGCAACGCGTCCCCTGCTGCGTGGCCGTACTGGTCGTTGATCTGCTTGAAGTGGTCGACGTCCGCGAGGATCACCACCGCGCGGGGGTCCTTCAGCAGGGCGTTGGCACGGCGGGTGAAGCCGTCGCGGGTGCGGAGCCCGGTGAGCGGGTCACGGCGGGCCGTGCGCAGGGAGCGGCGCAGCCATACCGTGTGGACCGACCATCCGGCCGAGAGCGGACCGGCGGTGGCGAGGGCAGTTAAGAGGGTGCTCATGCCGCCACCGCCCCGGCCTGCTCGTCGTCAGCAGCACCGTTGTCGTCCTGCTCGGTGTCGACGCTGTGCAGCGGCTGAGCGGCGCGTTCGGCCTTGAGGGTGTCGCGCAGGGTGCGGGCGGTTGCCTGCGAGACGCGCACCGCCGTACGGATGCCGTCAGCGGTCAGCGCCGCATCCGGCCACGCCGTGGTGACCTCCCGCGCCTCGGCAAGGATCTCCTCCGGGGACCGCTTCGGCTGCTTCGCCTTGACCGGGCGGCGCGGAGGCCGCTTAGTCCTGGGCTTCGGCTCGGTCTCCGGGGCAACGAGAGGCGCCGGGGCCGTGTCGGGCTCCGACGGGGCGGCCGGTTCCTGCTCGGCCGCCGGGTTGAGTTCCCCGAGCTTGAGCAGGACGCGTTCGCGGCGGGGGGTCTGTGAGCGCCACCGGCGGCCGTGCCGCTCGCGCAGCTCGGCGCGGGCGAGGAGGCGTTCGCGCTCGCGGTTGAGGGCGTCGGCGTAGGAGGTGACCTCCCACAACGTCATCCGGCGCCACAAGGCGAAGGTGGAGGGGAAGGCGAGCAGCCACCGAGATGCGCGGATCTTGTCCATCCGCCGACCGGTCACCGCGCCGATGCGGGAGGCGTAGATGTGCGCGCCGATCTCGGAGAACACCACCCACAGCAGCGGCATCGTCCCGTGCGCCACTTTCGCCCACAGCCCGTGCCCAGCCGAGATGTTCAGCCCGCACGTCACCAGGGTCAGGGCCCAGGGGACGAAGCGCACCCACGCCAACGGCATGTCCATGCGGATCAGGAGCAGGTTGGCCACCGAGAACACCGGGATCGCGACGTCCATCCCGACCGGCACCATCCACGCCTCACTGAATCCCCACCCCGCCGCCGCGTCGGACACGGCGTCGAAGGAGGAGATCAGCCCGAGCGCACCGACACCGGCCGCCGCGAGCGCGCCGAATCCGGCGAGGCCCATCTCCGGGCGGGTCAGCGGCGGAACCGCCGGCCGCACGGTTTCCTGTGTCGTGGTGGTCATGCCGCGACACCGCCCCGGTACTGCCGCCGGCCGGCCGGGCGGCGTGCGGGGAGCAGGGTGACGTTGAAGAGCTCCGGGGCGTGGGCCTCGATCGCCTGCGCGGCAACCTGGCTCACGCGGTCGGGGAGGTCAGGGTTGTCGGCGAGGATGTCGCGGGCCGCGTCCATGCGGGCGGCGCGCTCCATCTCGCTCTCGTCCTCTACACCCAGCCAGAGGTCCAGCGGGGAGCCGAGGGCCAATTCGATGAACTCGGTGGTGCTGGCCGCGATGCGACCGGCCACGATGTTCTTCATGGGTCGTTTTCTCCTGTCGGTGGAACGGCCCAAACCAGCGGCCCCGGTGTCCTACCACCGGGGCCGCGTGCCGTTCAGATGAGGTGAAGCAGGAAAGGTCGTTCTCCGGCTCCCCCTCACCGCCTGTACGAGACAGGCGGATCGGGCAACCGGCCGCAGCATGAACCCGCTGCGGACAGGTACGAGGTTGCGCTGTACTTCACGCGGAAGACCGCGTGGCCGCCTACTTGGCCGAGGAGAGGCGGCGTGATCCTCATTCACTTGTCAAAGATCAGCAGCTACGAGATGAGTGCGGTAACCCCTGAGCAGGGCTCCCGTCTCCACGGGACTCACCAAGCGCTGATGGCGCAGAGCTGGGTACAGCCACCAGAACCAATCTGACCAACCTGGCTAGCCCGGTTCCGATGAGCACAACGTAGCCATCCTGGCTAGCCACGTCAATACCTGACTAGGTTGGCTGTCCCGATGTGGCTGTGAGGTCGTAGAGTTGAGGGCATGACCTTCACCCCCGGACCACTGGACCCGGACGACGACCGGCCGCCGTACGAGCAGGTGGCGAGCAGTCTGAGTGCCGCTATCAGGACCCGAAAGTTGGGCCCCGGCGACAAGATCCCGTCTCAGAAGGAACTGACGGAGGCGTACGGATTCGCCCGCGCAACGATTCAACGCGCTCTCCGCGAGCTCGAAGACGAGGGGCTGATCGTCTCTCGTAAGGGAAGCGGCGTGTACGTGCGCAACCGCACCGAACGGCCGGCAGGCCTTCGGCCCTATGTGGAGCAAG
This sequence comes from Streptomyces globisporus, assembly GCA_014649555.1. GTDB lineage: Bacteria > Actinomycetota > Actinomycetes > Streptomycetales > Streptomycetaceae > Streptomyces > Streptomyces globisporus. The sequence continues at coordinate 416,967 of BMTG01000004.1, forward strand.
CCTTTGCCAGCCAGAACGTATCGATTGACTTTGCAGGCTTCTCTAGCGAGACGCTCCACGGGGCCCTTCAGGAGCCGATTGACAAGATCCGTGTAGGGCGTCTGACTCCGTCCACGATCAATATCCGCATCCTGGTGCCGGACATGTCAGTAGTGCAGGCCGCCCCTGTCCGGCGCGAGGACGGTAGCGACGACCCCCGGCTTCGGGCTCGCATGCACGACATGATGGTGGGCTTCACTCGGAGCATCGCCAACACGATGCACGAACTGAGCGTGCTCGGGTTGGTGAGCGAAGCAAAAGTCAGCGTGAGGGTCCACAGCGGCACGCAATTCTTCAAGCTGTACGTGATCAACCAGGACGACGCCTTCTTTGGGTACTACCCGATCCGGCCCAACAAGGTGGTCACACAAGGAGAAGTAATAGAGATCTATGACTTCGTCGGGGCGGACGCCGCGTTGTTCCACTACTCGATGAACGAGGGGGAGTCGTCCAGCGGTGCTCAGCAAGTAGGCCAGGCACGCATGTGGTTCGACAGCGTATGGGAGACCATTGGGAGGGATTTTGACCCGGATGGAAAGTAGCGCCATCGCGGACGTGCTCGGAGCGACCAGAGCATTCCTGTTCGACTTCGACGGGCCGATCTGCGATGTGTTCGCGGGGCAGCCAGCTCCCGACGTCGCGCGTCACCTGGCTGCGACATTGTCGAAATACGATCGCTCTCTGAGGGAAAAGGCATGCGGCACTGACGATCCGATGGAGGTTCTTCGTCTGGCTCCGCAGGCTGGGGAGACTGCTTTGCGGCGGGTCGAGGATGAGTTGATCGAAGCCGAGGTAAGTGCCGTCCTGTCGGCGGGACTGCCTGTCTCAGGTGCTGTGGCCGCGCTCGAAGCAGCACACGCTTCGGGCCGAAAGGTCGCCGTCGTCAGCAACAACTCGGCCATGTGCGTCCGGACCTTCTTGCTGCTCCATGAGCTTCAGCATTTGGTCGACACGGTTGTGGGGCGTACGCCGTATCAGCCGGAAGCGATGAAGCCAGCCCCTAACTCGTTGATGCGCGCGTCCGAAGAGTTGGCCGTGCCGCTCCAGGACTGCACGCTCATTGGTGATTCGGTGACGGACGTCGAGGCCGCGAAGGCGAGCGGTGGCCGCTCTATCGGGTTTGCCAACAAGCCGGGAAAGAGCATCGCGCTGCGCGATGCTGGGGCCGACGCAATCGTAACCTCTATGGTCACCCTGGCCACAGCCTTGCGATGCCCATAGGTCGACAGTATGGGTGCCCCGCAACCCTGATGACCGGGAAGCCATGGGCGGGCGAAAAGGCCCTATCTTTTTTTCCATCTATTTAGGAGAGCAATGGACAAGGAGCTCCAAGCCCTGATTTCGGGAACAGTCGGATTCTTCTGGCCGGTCTCGGCAGACGGAAAGTTCGACCAGGAGCCGGAGAGGGGATACATCAGTAGGGTCAAATCTAGGAGACTCGAAATTCGCACCCTAAATGAGGACCCTAACAGCAGTCTTATTTTCGCACACCAGAGGGAAAGGCCTCACGCCATTGTGAGCACCTTTCCGGAAGGCAGTGCGGTTATCTTGAATGTCACCCGGAACGGAGGAACTACAAGCATCGGAGGGCGTCGCGCTTCTGCCTTTGAGTATGAAGCCCGGACGCTGATCACGAGGTTTCCAGTCGAGGAGCTGGCCGGAAAGAGTGTAAACGTTCGGGTCAAGGAGTTGAGTGCTCACTTCCCCGGCATTTCACAGTGGGCTGGACTCAAGGTGTCTGAGGTCAAGCGCGAGCATAAGCCAAATGGTCGAGCAAGGGCAGCTACCGTTCATTTGAGGGCTCCGGAAGAGATCGTGGCAGATCTTGGTTCCCTGACCCTCGTAATTGGAGGGCATTGGGAAGTTGACGAAAATCAGGACAGATCTCTGGTCTATGCCCCTGTGTCGATTGGAGTTAAAGCAAAACGTGCACGCGATGTGAGCGAGATGATTACAGTACTTAATCGAGTTCAAGACCTCGTTAACGTTGCCCACGACTCATTCATGGCCGTGGACGGTGGCCGCGCTGTCTTGGGTGCGGAACGCAGTCCAGCACAGTACCCAAGATTTTGGAACAGTTCCCTAATGGAAGGACCACTTAGTCACGATAGAGGAAAACGCAAGACGGGGTTCCCTCTATTCACGCTGGCTGATCTTAATGGCGCCACCGGAGTCAGTAGATGGGTTCGACTTTACGACGAATACCCCAGTGCATTCACTGCGGTCGCTTCACCCTATCGGCTGGGCGGCATGTCGTGGCACAGCTACCTTCGGGACACTGCCGTGGGGATAGAGAGGCTAATTGCCGCTACCAAGAAAAAGGGTAGGCCAGCCTGGACTAATGAACGGCCACAGAGCTTCGCTCTAGCGAAAAGGGTCGGCTCCCCCTTTGCTGAGTTCGTAGGCGATGAACGTGCATGGGCAGGCCTATTTTGGGGTGCCTACAACGGTGGGAAGCACCAAGCAAGCTACGACCCTGATGCCCGCGATCTGGCAACGCTTGCCTTGTCGGGCAATCTACTTCTCACGGCCTACTTGCTTCAGCGTTGCGGAATGCCCAAGGATGCATTGCATCGCTTCTTCAATAGGAATGTGGGATATCAACTGCGTGACAGGGTGCGCAACCTGATTCAAAACCCCCCTCAAACCATTAAGCCTGTGACGTCGTACTAGCCGCCTAAGTGCCCTCGTAAAAATTTCCGGCCAATTCGTCGTTCAGCCGATGGCACCTCTGGCCGACTCGGGGCCGACGCTGCCCACCATGGCCGTTCCAGTACACGGCGCGAGTGCGGACCCGGGCCCTACCTACACATCAGACGTCGGCCCACCGAACCCTTGCAAACGGCCTGCGCGAGTCACCTGGCTGTAGTTTCGGACGTCTCCTCTCGATTAAATGACTTCGTTCTGGCCCTGCTGAGGTTGGTCAAGCTGCTGCTCACGCATACGCTGTTCACTGCGTATCCCCTCAACCGTAGTGGCAAACGATTCGAGATTCGCCTTGTCGTCAGCCTGATCATATGGTGAAATCCCCAGTTCGATCGCTGTTATATGCTGCTCCATGCTGTCGGCGGTTTGCTGAAGGTTGAAAGCTCGTTCACGTGGTTTAAAATAGCCGGCCGCAGCAGTAATCACCGTAACCGTGAACCCCAGAGCAATGAGAACCCCCTTTGCAGGTTGAGGAGGGTCGAACCAAGCGGTGACCGCAGAAATTGCGGCAGAGCTAACGAAGAGCACCCACTGCAAGAAGAGATGTACGCGTCGATAGTAGCGGGATTCATTGCGAAGCCGGGCTACCTCACCTGGCATGCGTTCCTTATATGAAGCCTGTCGGTCCAGAGCGGGGGGTGTAAGTTTTCTAGCTTCCAGGATTCGACGTTCCTCAGCCAGTTCAAGGTCGAGCTTAAGTTTCCTTACGGGAGTTCTAGAGTCCTTCCATGGACTATCTTCAACGAACTCCGCTGCAAATTGGGCAACGGTGGCAACTCCCAGAAAGAAGAGGAATCCCGTGAGCGCGTTATCGATCGCATTCGGTATAGCGGATTCCAGCCAAAATGAAACCTTGAGACCCGTCCATCCAAGGATTAGGAGAACCAAAGAAATTGGGGTGCCGTAGAGTCCGAAAACTTGCAGCCGACGGTTCTTAATTCGCTGCTTCAGGTCGGCAATATCGCGGCGATACCTAATTAACGCATCGGTGGTCGCCCTACTGCTAGGTGTTGTCGCCGGTTGTGGCATTAGTGTGTTGTCCCTTCAGGGCTGCGATTGAGAGGCACCGGGGGCCGAAGACGCCATCCACCCCGTGCCACGCGGCAGACCGTCAGCACCCTTACCACGGTGACCAGTTGACCCTACCCAGCAGCGACGTAGGGGCGATCCTCTTTCACGCTCTCAACTGGTCTGCGGCCTTGAAGGCGAATCACTTGACGTCGAGGGCCGTCGTGGGGTCGTCTGAGAACAACCAGAAACGATCAGTACCGACAACCGACGCCAGCTGCCGAGCAGGTCATCGAGCTGGTCCTGCCGAAACCGCCGGGTCAACGGGGCCGCACGTAACTTCCTCTCCAGCTTCTTTGAGAGCCGCGTGTAGCTACCTCAGCACCATAGACGGATCCCCGACGTACGTTCTGTCTAGGCTTCGTCCGTCTCATTCGCTGCCGCTTGTTGGGGGGGCCGGCAAGTTCGACCCCTACTGCCGCACCAGTGTGCGTACGGCGAACGTCGGTGAGTAAAGGCCTGTCGTGGGCCATACGCGGGCCAAGTGGGCACCCCGTAATGGCGCCTCGGGCGTAGGCCCAGGTCAACGCTCTACAGGTTGGCTAGGCCGACCGGTCTTGAAAGCCGTTCCTGATCGCTGTCATAGACAAAGGTCTACGCTGCGGTGCGTGGATGATCAGACGTACGACGATGCCTACCGCGGTTGGCGAGCATCGCTGACGACCCTGCTGGCTGATCCTGCACTGCTTGCGCGGTGGCAGGAGCGCCGCTTCCAGTTCGCTCACCGTGTCGGAGCCCTCCTGACCCAAGCGCACGAAGACAGCCCTGCCGTCACAGGGCCCGTCCTCTACGGGGTGTTCGCCGCCGGTGCAGGCCTTTGCTACGTAGGACAGACCCAGGAGGCCGAACGCCGTCTGCGGGACCTGCCAGTGGGCGAGAGCCACCACCTGGCCAACACGGTGCCACCCGAACTCTGGGAGAGGGTGGTGGTAATCCGCTGGCCACTGCTGCTTCCCGAAGCACCCGCAAACGAACACTCGCTGGCCGAGGAAATGGGCCCAACTGTCTGCGGCCTCGCACTGGAACACACCCTACAGGTGGCAACCGCCCCGCCAATTAACAGCCGCCGGCGACGTACATCCGGCGACTGGCAACCGCGGAACCTCGCACAGAGTCGCTCTCGTGGTGCAATCCACGCGCAATCCGTGCCGGGTCTGACCCAACTGACTCTTGCTGCTTGGTCAGCCCTCTCAGAGGCGGCGATACCGCAGCACTCAGCGGTCGTCGACACCGGGACCGGCCGAGCGGTGTCCCCGACAGCACTGCATCGGCCACCTGGTGCATGAGGAGTGGGCGGCACGAAGTCGAGCGGATGCCCCCACACGTGCCGCTAGAGAGGCCGCTGACGGAGAACCCGCAGACTACGGGCCCTAGATTGGAGCCCGCTGGAAAACTGCTGGCAGATACAGGCCACCGCACTCTCTGCCGCCTGATTGAGGGCTGTGGGCAGGCGTTACAAGTTCCTCTACCTCATCAAGAGCCCGCACACGGCGCGGGCTGCCTCCTCCCTGTGCCCCGGCTTGCCGCGCCCAGCGGCGCGCTCGTGGCTGGGCGCGAAGGAACAACTTCGTTACGGCAATACCCGGGGCACCCTTTCAATGATTTCCTCAAGTCGCTTAGAGGCGCTGGCGAGGTGGCCTGGGGACGGCATGTTTCGCCCGTGCACTACGTTGTTACGCAGCCCTCGCAGCAAATCGATATCATGACGCGTTTCCGCGTCCAGTGACGGTAGACGGTCGAGCACCCGGGAAATCGGCAGAACGATTCGACGGCTCTCTTCTTTTGGTAGGAGATTCCGCAAAAGTCCCTCCAGCTCTACCCATCGCGTAAGGAAACGGCCGATTTCCTGATGCATTCGTGAGCTCAGAGAGTGGGGATCAAGCGCGTCTGCTTCTGCGCCATCAATCCGAACCAGATTGAAGCGCTCATACCGCGAAGGATCCTCGGCAAGGAGAGCATCGATAACCTGCTCCGACAGCGGACGTCTCTCGACATTATCGTGAAGTGATTCCAGATACGGATCCAGTTCGGCAGGCGCCTCCTTTTTTAGCTCTCTCAAGAAGTTGAAAAGGAGGTCGACTCGACCTAGGCCCGAGTCTCCGACCGGTTCATTCAGGATCCTCTCCGCTTGGTTCAATAGATATGCGGCGAGTTCGTAGTGATTGCGGAATCGGCCGCTTCGGGCCACTCGATTTTCGCTCGCCTCTTGCAGCATCCTGAGTGACATCTCGCCAGCGATAACCAGTCCATTGAGCTGATCCAAGATCTTCTTTTCCGCATCGGACAAGTCGCCGGATAGCGGCTTGTAAGCGAGATCGTGTTCCACTTCCGACCATGCATGCATAAGCACCGAGGCGACCTGCACCTCGACACGCGCCTTGGCGTATCGCGCATCCGGGCCGATTAGCTCACGTTCCTTGAGTCTAACTCGATAGTGAGTTGCGGAATATCCGGAAAACTCCTTTTCGGTAGACCTCCTGTTCGACTCGGGGAAACTCTTTTTCTCCGCGATGTCAAATAGGCGATTTACAGCCTTTTCGACTTGGTCTTGCTCTGCTGGAAAATAGAGTGCAATGCGGACGCCTGCCAGGTCGACGATATCTTCGTAGATATCCTCTACCGTCTTGTATTTCTTTTTTGGTGCACGCTTACGGCACTTCTCTTCTAGGCGCGTGATGTCCTTCGCTCGGTAAGTGACGATGCAGCGGACGCCTGATTCATTGAGATCCCTCTCTAGGGCTTGGGTGACTAGTTGTGCTGCCTTGCCGTAAAAGTCGTACTCCTTCGAGTAGCGTGCAATGAATTGATCAACGATTTCCATGGCTCCCTCAAGGTGCAGTGCTGGGCGCTCCGGCCCTGTGTCCACGTGTATGCGTAGGATGCCGCAAAGCGGTGCTTGCGTGGGGGGGAATCGTCCACAAGTGCTTCAGCCCGGCTACTTCGCCAGTTCCAGGCGGAGTCCACACCCAGCGGCTTCGAGGTGAAGAGGCCGCCCAGTAGGGGGTTCGGGGCAGCGCAGTCCGGCTGTGGGCCATCCACGTGCCCGGCGAAGCAGACGAGCACCGCTGACGACGCAGCTGGCTGACGTTCGTCGTCCTGTTCTTTGTTCAGTTCGCTGGTGCCCGCGCAGGTTCATCGTCGTACGCCGGACCCTGGCTGAGCTGCCGAACGACCGCACATGGACGCTCCTGAACAGCCACTCGCACAGTTGGGAAGCGTGTTGGGTGCGTAGGCGAAAGGCAGTCAGCCGACCATCAGTCATGTGCGAGCCAGGCCATACCCCCTGGGGGTGTGCTCCGGACGTAAGCGCGGGTAGCACTCAAGGATATCGGCGTGGCATAGCCGCCGTCCTTATGATCACCATGGCTGAGGACCTGGGCCGTCCCTGGGCCGTCAGGAGTCAACCAACAGCGTCCAGCGATGACCAATGCCCACCACTCCCTCGCAGGTCATGGGCATCGCCTGGGCGAGAGGCCGAGGTGACGATGAGGCAGCATCAGTTCTTCGACATCTAGGAAGACCTTTCGGGCCTCCGCGCTCCGAAATACCGTGGGCCGTCACCTCCAGCTGGAGGTGACGGCCCACGGCCGTACGGTCTCCTCGCGGCGGCCGAGTTACGCCCGATCCTTCTCCGGCACGGCATAGCCCGGCACGGACGGCCATCGAACCGTCAGTACCACCGACTCCTCCTCCGCGAACCATGAGTGATCGACTCCGCGCCCCCACACGACGTAGTCGCCCTGCTCCTCCAGCAGGACGTCACGGCCCGGCAGTTCCACGCGGAATCGGCCACTGATGAGAACCAGGAGAGCCGTGCGTTCCTCGCCCCTCACCCACTGCGCTCGCCTGTCGGCACGAGGGTGAACGCCCCATTTGATCTCTACGGCTTCACTGTGGCGCGGGTCGCCGACGTCCTTGAAATGCCCGAGGAGCCATCCTCGGTCCAGTGCCGCGTCCTTGCCCGCGTTGCCCACGTACACGCTGTCATTCACGTGGGGGACGCTAGCAGCGTCCGTCCGGCTCGACGTTCCACGCCTCCGGTAGATCACTGCCGCAGAAGACACAGACGAAGTCGTCCTCGCGCACGATGTTGTGCTCCTGGCAGCCGGGACAGCGTCGGAACACCACTGGGTGGGTGAAGCCGGACGGGCGCACCAGCTCGATGGCGTCCAGCGCGCGGGCGACTGCCGGCCAGGAGACCACGTCCGGGCAGTATCCGGTCGACTGGTTGCTGACCTCGTCCACCACCCACCGGTCCGCCTCGCGGGTGAAGCTGATCTCTCCGGCGCTCAGGACGTGTTCTCCGCCGGCGCATGCCACGTGTTCGCTCCGGCGAGGGGCCAGCCGGAGCATGCCGTCCGTGCTGACCACGAAGGTGAACGGTTCGCGCAGTTCCGCCGCCGTCCGTTCGGCGGCCCAGTGGGCGAAGTCGGCCGCCGAGCCGATCCGGTGGCCACCGCTGCCGGGCCGGACCGTGGCTCGCAGGTCGGCCGGTCCGACGTAGGGGTAGCTCCGCTTCAGCGCGTTCATGCGAGCCAACCTGGCACACCTCCGGTCTATGCCGCCCGATCGGGAGTCCTGAGCACTTCCGTCAGGGCGGAGATGCTGTGTTCGCCGTGGCCGGCGTCGACCGCTCGCCGCAGCAGGTCGTGAAACCCCTTGTGCCACTCGGCGTCGAGGTTCGCTTCCTTGCCGAGTTCCTCGTCGTGGGCGGAGCCGGCCAAGAACAGGTTCACCGAGGACGCCGGATCGCTGTAGTCGCCGCTGTCGATCTCCTGGGCGAAGACGGGCAGGATCGAGTTGACCATCTCGAACCACTTGACGCTGAACCGCACCATGGAGGCGGCCTCCAGGCCGCGCGCCTGCAGGGCCGCCGCGCCCTGGAAGAAGCCGACGAGTGCGGGCAGCAGGGTGCCGCCCACTGCCATCTCGTACAGGGCGGAGAGGTCAGGGTCCGCGCCGAGGTAGACGGTGTCGCCGCCCATCACCCGGAGGGTCGGGGTGAATTCGTCGAAGACCGAGCGATCCCCGCTGTAGTAGAGGAGCGTGCTCTCGGCCCCCACCGCGGACGGCACATTCTTGATCGCTCCGTCCAGGTAACGGGCTCCCTGCCCGTCCGCCCAGGCCGCCATCTCGCGGGCCCCGGCGGGGCGACCCGCTGTTCAGGGTCACCAGGGCACGGCCGTCGAGGGCGGCAGCCGCCGGTCCGAGTGCTGCGAGGGTGTCGTCGTACGTGGTCAGGCAGGTGATGACCAGCCCGCTTGCCGCGACCGCCTCGTCCGTCGAGCGGGCGTGCACGGCCCCCTTGGCCACCAGCGGTGCGGCCTTCGACGGGGTTCTGTTCCATACGGTGACCGCGTGCCCGGCGTCGACGAACGCTTCGGCCAGTGCGCTGCCCATCGAGCCCAGCCCGACGACGGTCACGGGAGTCCGGTGGTGCCCTGTCATGTGGTGTTGCTCCTGTCAGCAGCCGGTGCGGCTGGCCTCTGCGACCAGGCCCATGTCCGCTTCCGCACGGGGCTGTTGCGCTCGCCGTGCGCTGTCGGTTCCATGCTGCGGGGCGCCAACTGTTCTACAAGTACCTACATTTTTGACCGGTACCCACACTCTTGTAAGGGAGCACTCATGCAGAGGCAGAGCTATACGTGCGGGCTGGATGCCGCGATCGATGTCATGGGAGGGAAGCGGAAGGGGCTGATTCTGTTCTGGCTCGGTGAAGGGCCGCTTCGCTTCGGTGAGTTGAGGCGCACGGTGACGGGCATCAGTGAGCGCATGCTGACCCTGCAGCTGCGGGAGCTGGAGGCGAGCGGCCTGGTGCACCGGGAGGTCCATCATCAGGTCCCGCCCAAGGTGGAGTACTCGCTGACGGAGTTCGGCCACTCGCTCATCGAGGTCCTCGGACCGCTCGGGCAGTGGGGCGAGGAGAACATGGAGCGTCTCGAAGCCTCGCGCGAGGCCCGGGGGCCGGCAGGTGTATCGGGGTCGGCGGCGCCATGACGAAGCTCCCGTACAGCCACCCGGGACGGGCCTACTCCGTCGGTGCAACCCTCACCGCAGCGAAGGGCGCGCCCTCCCTGCCCAGTACTCGTCCGCCGTGATGCCCAGCAGGACCACGTCGTGGTGCGCGCCCGCGAAGAACTCGTGCTGGCGCAGGCGGCCTTCCTCCACGAAGCCGAGTTTGCGGTAGAGGGCCAGAGAGGCGTCGTTGAAGGCGTAGACCTCCACCTCGCACTTGTGGCAGCGCTGTTCGGCGAACATGTAGGTGAGGATCAGTTCGGTGGCCTCGGCGGCGTAGCCCTGGCGGCGGTGTTCGCGGGTGACCTCGATGCCCGTACGGAAGCGGCCCGCCCGGGTGTCCGTCTCGCCCACCGACACCGCGCCGACGAAGGCGTGCTCGAAGCGGGTCTCGATGACCAGTTGGTACGAGGCCGGGTTGGGGGTACGGCCGGCGCGTTCGGCGGCCCAGGCGCGGAAGCTCTCGTCCGAGCGCGGGGGTTCGACCACATCGGCGTTGCGGGCGTCCACGGTGTGCAGGGCCAGGGCTCGAAAGCCCTCCCAGTCCTGGGGTTCGATGCCCCGCAGACGTATTCTCTCGCCGGTCCACAGGTCGGTCATCTCGCTCCAGCCAGGGGGGAAGGGTGGGGGCAGGTCGGTCGGTCGGTCGGTCGGTCGGTCAGGATACGTAGGGCGCGATCGTCCTCGCGCAGGCCAAGGACTCCATGTGTGTCGTGTCCACTTCCAGGTCGTACGACACGCCCTCGTGCACCTTCTCCGCCTGGGCTGCGGCCATGCCCTTCGGGCGGTCTCCCCGGGCGACCTCGCGGGCCTCGGCCACCTCGCTCGCGCACCGGACGCCCACCCACAGGACGTTCAGGCCTGTCAGCGCCTTCCGCCACGGCTCCTGGGAGGCGGGGCCGCTGAGGAACACATCGTCGATGATGACCTTCGCACCCGCCCGGACCATCGCGGCCACGCCCTCGCGCCAGGCCGCCTCCAGTCTCCGGAACTCCTCGCCGATGGCCACGCCGCCGTCCTCCGCGAACGCGATGCCCGCGTCCGTCGTGCGCAGGGACGCGGGCAGAGAGTCCACGAAGGTGTCGATCGCGGCGGCGAGCCACGGGGCCGGCAACTCCGCCTGGAGGCAGCGGACGATGCCGGACTTGCCGGAGCTGGAGCCGCCGTTCAGCACGATCACCTGGATGGTCATCCGGACACGGTAGAGGCAAGGCGCGCGGTGTTCGAGGTGTTTTCGGGGGGCGTCCGCCGTGCGCGGCCTACGCCGGCCTGATCGTGGCGAGCTGCGCCAGGAGCAGGATCAGGCGGTACGCCGTCCCGTAGTCCGGGGCCGTGAAGGCGACCGTCCGGGCGCCCGCCGTGCGCGAGACGCCCGGGATCAGGGTTGCCAGGTCGATGGTGTGCGGGCTCGCGAGGTCGACCTCCACGTCCACTGGGCCGGTGAGGGCCAGGGACGGTATCTCCGTGCGGCGGCTCACCGCGTCCGCCGCCGCCCGGCGCAGCCGGTCCCGGGCCTCCTCCGGGTGCAGGGTCACGGCGGCCGCCATGCCCAGGGCCTCCTTGACCGGGACGGTGACCGCCTCGGGGATCAGGGCGGCCGCCTCGGCGCAGGCCGCGTCGTCGCCGCTGAGCAGGACGACCGGTACGCCGAGGTGGCCGGCCATGGCGGCGTTGAGCCCGATCTCTCCCAGGGAGCGGCCCGCCACCCGTACGTCCAGGATCTCGCCGTTCATCGTGTGCGCCAGCACGCCCGGGCCCTCGCCCGCGCGGACGTGGTAGCCGACGAACAGCGCCGCGTCCGTCTCCTCGTCGAGCCCGGCCAGCATGTTCAGCGCGCGCGGCTTGCCCCGGACCAGGCGGGCGCGGCGGTCGAGTTGCTCCGGCAGGAGGTTGCGGAAGGTGCCGTGCGCGTCCGCGACCAGGACGTCGGCCGTGGGCTCGGCGTCCAGGACGCCCGCGATCACCGCGTTCGCCTCGGCCGTCATCAGCTCCCTGCCGCGCTGGTAGTCGTAACGCTCGGGGTTCGTCTCGGAGGAGTGAACGATCCCCGAGATGCCTTCTATGTCGACGGAGATGAGTGCCTTCATGGGGGTGGGATCCTACCTGTCGTCGTTCTGCTGCTCAGGCGCCTGCGAGGCTCGCCCGTGCCGCGTTCATGAACGCCGTCTTGGCCTCCTCCAGGTGCTCGTACGTCCTCACCGGCTCGCGCAGAGCCTCGTCGCACAGCAGCGTGACATTGCCGGACGCGGTCCACAGCGCGGTCATGACCGGGGCCGTCTGCGTCATCCAGCCGTCCTCGTCGTCGCCCCACGGGTCGGGGCGGCGGTAGGCGGCCCGTTCCGCGGCCTGGGCGCAGGAGACGAACTCCTTGAGCACGTCGATCTGTTCGGCCCGGCGGCTCTCCCTTGTGCGGTCGGGCCATGGTCCCCCACGGGCGGGGGCTGACAGTCGGGTGCCCCCGGACCCGTCGCTCGACGGGGCCGGGGGCAGTGGTGGTCGGTCCGGTCAGCGGCCGTAGCGGATCAGGGCGCGGACCATGCGGCAGGTGGTGTCGGACGGCGGGTGGATGCCCATGCGCTCGGCGGTGATCCGTATCCGGTGGTTGCCGGCGCTGGAGGGCTGGTAGACCCCGCTGTCGAGCAGGGCGATGGCCAGGCGCATGGCCTTGAGGCGGCGGTTGTGGGAGACGTACCACTCGCGGGGGCGGCCGGCGGGCAGACGCTTCTTCGCGGGCGGCGTGGGGAGCGGCGGGTGGAAGGGCATCGGGAGCTGTCGGTCGAGCGGCTCGGTCGTGGCGGTGGCAACGGCCATCGGCATCCTCCTGGCAGCGTGGTGGAACCCTCACGAACTCCCTCCATTTTACTGCCCCCCACTGACAATCGCCCCTGGCCAGAGGCCTTTTCGGCAGTCCCTCGCGTACCCTTGGCCCCATGGAGATCTGGATCAATCCCGCTTGTTCCAAGTGCCGCAGCGCGGTGACTCTGCTGGATGCCGAAGGGGCCGACTACACCGTCCGCCGCTACCTGGAGGACGTGCCCTCGCCCGAGGAGATCCGGGCCGTGCTGGACCGGCTCGGTCTGGAGCCGTGGGACATCACGCGGACGCAGGAGGCGGCGGCGAAGGAGCTGGGGATCAAGGAGTGGCCTCGCGACGCCGGTTCGCGGGAGCGGTGGATCGTCGCGCTGTCCGGGCATCCGAAGCTGATCCAGCGGCCGATCATCACGGCCGAGGACGGCACCGCCGTGGTGGCGCGGAGCGAGGAGGCGGTGCGGGACGCGCTGGGGCGTGGTGCCTGAGGCCGTGATGCCTGAGGCCGAGGGCCGTTGACCATCCGGCTCCTGTGAGTCCCCCGGGGCCGGCGCGTGCCGTCCAGCTCAGCGTTCGTCCGTGCCCGCGCGCTTGGCCGTGGACAGGGCGATGCGGTTCCAGGTGTTGATCGTGAAGATCAGGGCCAGCAGGTGGGCCAGCTCCTCCTCGTCGAAGTGGGCCGCCGCCCGGGCGTAGACCTCGTCCGGCACACCCGCGTCGCCGATCCGGGTCACCGCGTCCGTCAGGGCCAGGGCGGACCGTTCCCGGTCGGAGAAGAAGTGGTCCGCCTCCTGCCAGACCGCGACCATGTGCAGGCGGTCCTCGCTCTCGCCCGCCTTGCGCGCGTCCGTGGTGTGCATGTGCAGGCAGTACGCGCACCGGTTCAGGTGCGAGGCGCGGATCTGGACCAGTTCGACCAGGGCCGGGTCCAGGCCCTCGCGGGCCGCCGCGTCCAGGCCGATCACGGCCCGGAAGACCTTCGGGGCGGTCTTCGCGAAGTTCAGCCGGGGCGTGGCCGGGTTGGGCCGGACGGTGGTGGCCTCGGTGGTGGTGCGGTCGTTCGTCTTGATCTCCGTCGTCGTCATGGGTACGAATCTAGGGCGACAAGCGACTGGGTGTGGGGTGCATTTCAGTGATGAATTCATGGGTCAATTCGGCGGAGATCCTGGGCAGCGATCTGCCCCTGGAACTCTCCGGCACCGGAAACCGCCGGGCCCTGCTGATGGATGCCCTGCGTGAGGCCGTGCGCAGCGGGCGGCTCGCCCCGGGCACCCGGCTGCCGCCCTACCGTTCCCTCGCCGCCGACCTGGGCCTGGCCCGCAACACCGTCGCCGACGCGTACGCGGAGCTGGTCGCGGAAGGGTGGCTGGCCGCCCGCCAGGGGTCGGGGACCCGGGTCGCCGAGCGGGCCGCCCCCGTGACCCCGGTGCACCGGGCCCGTACCCCCGAGCGCGTCGCCCGCCCGGTTCATGACCTCGTCCAGGGGCAGCCGGACCCTTCGGTCTTCCCACGCACCGCCTGGCTCGCCTCGGCCCGGCGGGCGCTGGCCGCCGCTCCCGACGACGCGTTCGGGCCCGGCGATCCGCACGGGCGGCCCGAGCTGCGGCGGGCCCTGGCCGGCTATCTCGCCCGGGTGCGCGGGGTGCGGGCCGCGCCGGAGCGCATCGTGCTCTGCTCGGGCGCCGCGCACGGGCTGCGGCTGCTCGCGGACGTGGTCGGCGGACCGTGGGCGGCGGAGGAGTACGGGCTGCCCTTCCACCGCGAGCTGCTCGCCTCCCACGGTGTCGGCACCCGGCCGCTCGGCGTGGACGCGGACGGCGCCCGGGTCGACGGGCTCACCCGCCGCGACCGGGCCGTCCTCCTCACGCCCGCCCACCAGTTCCCCACCGGCGGGCCCCTGCACCCCGCGCGGCGGGCAGCCGTCGTCGACTGGGCCCGGGCCACCGGCGGGCTCGTCGTCGAGGACGACTACGACGGGGAGTTCCGCTACGACCGGCAGCCCGTGGGGGCCGTCCAGGGGCTCGATCCCGAGCATGTGGTGCTGGTGGGATCGGTGAGCAAGAGTCTCTCCCCTGCTCTGCGGATCGGGTGGATGGTGCTGCCCCAGCGGCTCGTCGCCCCCGTCGTCGCGGCCAAGGGCGAGCGCGAGCAGTTCTCCAGCGCCACCGAGCAGCTCACCCTCGCGGACTTCATCGACTCGGGCGCGTACGACCGGCAGGTACGCCGGATGCGGCAGCGCCACCGCCGCCGCCGGGACCAGTTGGTGGCCGCCCTGCACGCGCGGGCCCCGCACGTCCGGGTCACCGGGATCGCGGCCGGGCTGCACGCGGTGCTGGAACTGCCGCCCGGCACCGAGCGGTCGGCGGTCCGGGCGGCGGCCTGGCAGGGGCTCGCGGTGGAGGGTATTGGCGACTATCTGCACCCGGGGGCGGAGCACTCCCCGCGTGCCGGTGAGGCCGGTGCCGTACGTGCCCCCGACGCCTCCCCCGTCCCCCACCGCGACGGGCTCGTCGTCGGGTACGCGACCCCCGCCGAATCCGCCTACCCGGAGGCGCTCGACGCCCTGTGCCGCTCCCTGCCGCCGGTCAGCCCGCCGCCTGCGCCTGCTCCTCCGCAGCCGCCAGCAGCTCCGTGAGGTGGAGGCCGAAGCGCGCGTCGCAGGGGTGCGGCACTCCCGTACGTACCGCTTCGGCCAGGGCGTCCACCGCGCCCCGGAACGCGGTCTCCGCGCCGGCCCAGCCCGGGATCGACGCCGTACCCCGCTCGCCCCGCAACTCGATCTCGACGCCCGCCGCGCCGGGCGGGGCGCTGAGCCCGAGGGTCACCGTGCTGGACGCGTCGGAGGTGTGGCGCAGGATCAGGTGCGTGGTGTCGGCCGGTCCGGCGGCGGCCGTCAGGTGCTCGACGTCGCCCAGGACCGGGATCAGCACGGACAGCGCGTGCGGGCCGACGTCCCACAGGCCGCCCTTCTCGCGCCGCCACGGGGAGTCCGCGTACTCGCTGTCCGAACCGGCGGCGTAGAGCGAGCCCAGCCACTGGGCGCGCGCCGTGAACCAGCCGTCCACCGCAGCCTGTTCGGCGATCCAGGCAGAGGTCTCGGGTGCGAACCGCAGCGTGCAGAAGACGACCGAGGCCACCGACGCCTTCTCCGCCGCCTCGGCCACCGCGCGGGCTCCGGCGACCGTCGTGGCGACCGGCTTGTCCATCAGCAGGTGGCAGCCCGCCTCCGCCGCCCGGACCGCGAGCGGGGCCTGGACGTCCGGCGGCAGCGCGAAGGCCACCGCGTCGCTCGCCTGAAGGAGCGCGTCGATGCCCTCCTCGCCCGTGTACGCCCGGGTCCCGTGGGCGGCGGCGAGGGTCTCCGCCGCCTCGGCCCTGCGGCCCCACACTCCGCTCAGCTCGACGCCGGGGTGGGAGGCGAGCGCGGGGGCCTGGGTGTTGCGGGCCCAGGGGCCGGTGCCGAGGAGGCCGATGCGCAGAGGGGTGGTTCCTGCAGTCGTCATGCGTGCCAGTGTGCCGGGTGCGGCGGGCGGTGGGGCAGGGGGCCGGGGCCTGGGGCCCACGTCGCGCTTGGCCGCGAGCGGCGCCGGACCTCGGCCCGAATCCGGTGGCGCGCGCCCGCCCCGCCCCGTTACGTTTCCGGAGCCGGCCGCGGGACTCCGGTGCGACTTCCGAGACGTGCCTGTGAAGCAATGATTTCGCTGTTCGCGCCCCCATTCCCCGGCCGGCACTCCAGCCACCCGGGGGACGACCATGAACACGCCCGACAGCCACGCCGAGAGCCGCGCCGACAGCGCCGACCTCGTCGCCGCCGAGGACGTCCTCCTCTTCGTGAACGCGGCGATCACCGCGACCGGGCAGCGCGAGTTCCGCTCCCGCGCCGTCGACCAGCAGCTCTCCCTGGACTTCCTGCACACCTACGTACGGGTCAACTACCGCCGGGTGTACGCGGCTTCGCTGGCGCTGGACATCAACCACCACAACGCGGCGCTCATCGTGCGCCGGCTGCTGGAGACCGCGGACGAGGCATCCCCCGAGGAGCGGCGTACCGAGGGCCGGCTGATCGCGGCCCGGCTGGCGGCGCTGCCGCCGCAGCGCGCCTACCGGCTCTTCGGCGAGCTGCGCCGCGCCAAGGTCAACAACCGACGCACCCGGGCGATCATGCGGGACTGGCTGGCGGCCCGGCCGGATCTGGGCCATGACGCGGTGAAGTACCGGGCCGGGCTGAAGACCGTCGCCCGGCACATCCACCTGCCCTGCCCCGAGGGGCGCGGAGCGCTCGCCGAGGTCGGAGCGTTCCTGTTCCGGCCGGGCCGGCTGCCCCGGTACGAGCACGGGACGCTGGACGCCTGGCGGCGCGCCCACTACGAGCAGGGGGCCGTGGCCGAGCTGCCGTTCACCGTGGCGGAAGGGTTCGCCGCCAAGCACGGGATGAAGCGCGAGGTGTTCCTGAAGCGGGCCGCGCCCCGGATGACCCGGCTGGAGCGGCTGCGCACCCAGGAGCAGCGGGTGGTGGGCGACCGGCGGCCGGACGTGGATCTGACCGTGATGCCGCTGACCCGGCTCGCTCTGTACGTGCTGTCGCTCGGCTTCGAGGAGCGTTCCGGGCGCCGGGCCGAGCTGACCGGCGCCCTGCGGGCGGCGGCCCGGCGGGCGGCGGGCGCGCACGCGGGAAGCTGGGGGCGGGTGCACGCGGTGCTGGACGACAGCTTCTCCTCCTCCGGTTCGGGGCAGAAGCGGCGTCGGCCGCTCGCCGTGGCGCTGGCCTGCCACCACCTGCTGGAGGTGCTTGCCGCGCCGGGGGCGTACCGGGGGCTGTGGACCTCGGGGGCGCGGGACGCCCTGCTCGTCCGTCCGTCGGGGCCGACCCCGCTGGGGATGCGGATCCTGGACGCGCTGGAGCCGGGGGCCGACGGGACTGCTCCGGACCGGCTGGTGATCGTCTCGGACGGCTGGGACAACGCCCCGGCGGGTCTGGCGGGCGAGGTGCTGCGGGTGTGGCGGCGCCGACTGGATCCGAAGCGGCGGACGGCCGCGGTACACGTCAACCCCGTATACGACGCGGAGGGTTTCGACGTGCGGCGGCTGGCGGCGGGGGTGGCGACGGCCGGGATCCGGGACGCGGAGGATCTGCCCGCCCTGGTGGAGATCGCCCGGTTCGCGGAGGGACGCTCGGGCCCCGCGGAGCTGTACGCGTATCTGGACCGGCAGGTGGCCCGGTTCATCAGCGGAGAGGGCGCGGTCTCGTGAAGCGACTGGAGCCGGCACCGACGACCGCCCGCACCGCGCGGGCGCCGGGAGAGGACGTGACGCCGTGAACCGGCTGGAGCTGACCGGACTCACCGCCGGTCCCGCGCAGGTATGGGGCGGTGTCCGGCTCGTCCCGCTGATCCGCGAGGCGCCGGTGGCGGGGCTGCGGCTGCATCGCGAGGTGTACGAGGGCCTCGGCGCGGGGATCGTCGAGCTCGGGCCCCGGGAGCGCTATCTCTCGTACATTCCGCACGGGCTGGTCGCCGACTGGTCGGGCGAGGAGGACGGCGGCCGGGACCAGGGGGCCGGCCGGCAGTCGGCCGCGTACGGCACCCAGTTCGGTGGCGGCGACGCGCCCCGGGCCGTTCCCCTGCCGCCGTTGCCGCACCACCGGATGGCCAAGCGGCGGCCCGGCGACCGGCTGCGGTTCCTGCCGCTGCACCTGGCGCTGGAGGGGTATCTCGCGCTGCACTTCGGCGGTCCGTCGACCGCTTGGGAGGAGTGGTCGCGTACGGCCCTGCGCGACGGGCTCTCGCCGCGTGCCGAGGACGCGTACCTCGGGCTGTCGGTGCGCGGGCTCGCGGACGCGCTGCGGATCTTCGAGATCCATCCGGGCCAGTGCGGGGTGATGGTGTACGTCTCCGACGCGCTCGCCGCCGCGTTCGTGGTGCCCCACTCGGACGACTACCGCCTGCTGCACGCCTCGCTGGTGGAGGATCTCTACGGGGAGCTGGTGCACCAGTACGCGCTGTACGGGGCGCCGGTGGCCGACACTCCGGTGCGGATCGAAGGCGCGGAGCACATCCGGGGCCTCGGGGAGCTGCGGTCGGCCGCGCGGGCGCAGGAGCGGGCGTGGGCCGAGGCGCACGACACCCTGTTCGCGCGGGAGCTGCTGGACACCTCGTACGCGTTCGACCGGGTGTACCGGATGAAGTCCTTCACCCTGTGGCGTTTTCTGCCACCGTTCGTCCGGGACGGGGGCGGGCAGCACATCGGGGAGACGATCACCGACCACAAGGGACAGGTCGCCTACCTCAAGACGTTCCGGCTCTCCGACGCCCAGATCCGCCGGGGCCACCTGCTGCGGACCGTGGCCGGGGCCGGCTGGCAGCTGGACCAAGCGGCCGCCGCGCTGGGGTCGAGCCGGGAGGAGCTGGTGCGCCGGATGCGGGCGGCCGGGTTCTCGGCCCTGCTCAGGAGCAGCCTCTGAAACGCGGCCCCTGAGGCCGCCCGCGCACCACGGAAAACCGCAGGAAACCTCGGTAACACGGGGTTCACACCTGGGCAACGGACGGGAAATCGCGTCTTGCCAAGCTGCGCTGCATAGACCGCTGCACCCGCAAAGGATGGCGTCCGTGACGTTCAAGGCTGAGTACATCTGGATAGACGGCACCGAGCCGACCGCCAAGCTTCGCTCCAAGACGAAGATCATGGACGGCGCGCCGTCGGGGGACGTGGCGGAGCTGCCCATCTGGGGGTTCGACGGTTCCAGCACCAACCAGGCCGAGGGTCACGCGTCCGACCGGGTGCTGAAGCCCGTCTTCACCTGTCCGGACCCGATCCGCGGCGGCGACGACGTCCTCGTCCTGTGCGAGGTCTTCAACATCGACATGACGCCGCACGAGTCCAACACGCGTGCCGCGCTGCGTCCGGTCGCCGAGCAGTTCGCGGGCCAGGCCCCGATCTTCGGCATCGAGCAGGAGTACACCTTCTTCGACGGCCACCGGCCGCTCGGCTTCCCCGAGGGCGGATTCCCGGCCGCGCAGGGCGGCTACTACTGCGGGGTCGGCGCGGACGAGATCTTCGGCCGCGAGATCGTGGAGAAGCACCTCGACAACTGCCTGGCGGCGGGGCTCGGGATCTCCGGCATCAACGCCGAGGTCATGCCCGGCCAGTGGGAGTTCCAGGTGGGCCCGCTGTCCCCGCTGGACGTCTCCGACCAGCTGTGGGTGGCCCGTTGGCTGCTCTACCGCACCGCCGAGGACTTCAACGTCTCCGCGACGCTGGACCCGAAGCCGGTCAAGGGCGACTGGAACGGTGCGGGCGCGCACACCAACTTCTCCACCCGGGCGATGCGCGAGGGCTACGACGCGATCATCACCGCGTGCGAGTCGCTGGGCGAGGGCTCCAAGCCGATGGACCACGTGAAGAACTACGGCGCGGGCATCGACGACCGGCTCACCGGTCTGCACGAGACCGCCCCGTGGAACGAGTACAGCTACGGCGTCTCCAACCGCGGCGCCTCGGTCCGTATCCCGTGGCAGGTCGAGCAGGACCGCAAGGGGTACATCGAGGACCGCCGTCCGAACGCCAACGTCGACCCGTACGTCGTCACGCGACTGATTGTCGACACCTGCTGCACCGCGTTGGAGAAGGCCGACCAGGTCTGATCCCGACGCCGATCACGTACGTACGAGGGGCCCGCCGAATCGCCGGTGGGCCCCTCCCGCGTGGGCGCGGTCGCCCCTCCCGCGTGGGTGCGGCGGGCGTCGCGTGAGAAACGTAACGCGGCGGGCCGTATCGAGGGGCGAGAGGAGCCTGATGCACGGCCGCAATGTCTGCTTCAATGGAGGACATGGCCAGCTTCCAGTACATCGCGTCGGGTCGCAGCGACCTCGAACCGTTCTGGCCTTCCCGTCAGCACCATGATTTCGACCGGGTGTGTTGCCGCGCGTGGAACGCGCAGGCCCACTAAAGCCGCTCACCCCGGCCTTCGGTCCGCGCGTACGACGTAAGTCCGTCCCTGACGACTCCTCGCGCGAAAGAGCTGACCCTCATGGCGAACACTCGTACCTTCTCCGCCGCGTCCGCCGCCACCGCGGCGTCCCCGGCGCCCGCTGCGGCCCATCCCACCGCTCGCTCCGTCCCCGCCCGTTCCGTGCCCGCCCACCCGAACCGGCACCGGCTGCGCGCGGTCGACCGTGACGAGGTCGCGGCCCCGGCCGACGTGGCGGGCTTCCTCCCGCCCGGGGCCACCTGGCTGCCCGCCCCGCCGCACACCCTGCCCTCGCTGCCCGGCCAGCCGCCGATGATCGGTTACCTGGTGCTCGTGCCGGCCGATCAGCAGCCCGCGCTCGCGGGGGCTGTCACCGGGGCCCCGCTCCGGCCGGCGCCCGGCGCCGGCTCCGGTGCCGCTGTCGGCGCCGAGGGGGTGTCGGCCGGTCCGGTCCGGATCGACGCCACCCGCCGTACGGCCTCGGTCGACGGCGTCGCCCTCGACCTCACGTACCTGGAGTTCGAGCTGCTGGCCCATCTGGTGGCGCACCCCCACCGGGTGCACACCCGCGACCAGTTGGTGACGACGGTGTGGGGCTACGGGCATGTGGGCGACGGGCGTACCGTCGACGTCCATGTCGCCCGGCTGCGCCGCAAGCTGGGTGCGGAGTACCGCCGTTCCATCCAGACGGTCCGCCGGGTCGGGTACAAGTACACGCCCTGACCGGCCGGTTCGGCCCTGCATGACGCACGTCCGGCGGCCCCGGAGCACGGTTCTTCCCGACCGTGCTCCGGGGCCGCCCCCGTGTATGCGGATCCCTGTGCTCAGACGCGTACGGTGTCGCGCACCGGCTCGGCGGGGTCCTCGTGCTCCAGGCTCGGGAGCCGGGAAAGGCCGCGCGGGGTGCGCCAGTTGCGCTCACCCAGCAGCAGCATCACGGAGGGCAGCAGCACCATCCGTACGACGGTGGCGTCCAGCAGGACCGCGACGGCGAGGCCGACGCCCATCTGCTGCATGTCCTGCATGGACAGCGTCCCGAAGACCGCGAACACCGCCACCATGATGGCCGCAGCCCCGGTGACCGCCCCGGCCGTGCGGCGGAGACCGGTCTCGATGGCCGACCGGTTGTCCAGGCCGCCGCCGCGTGCCTCGCGGATCCGGGAGACGACGAAGACGTGGTAGTCCATGGAGAGGCCGAACAGGACGACGAGGACGAACAGCGGCATCCACGCCTCGATCGCGCCGACCCCCTCCGAACCGATGAGCGAGGCGCCCCAGCCGTGCTGGAAGACGGCGGTCATCACCCCGTAGGAGGCGGCCACCGAGAGCAGGTTGAGGACGATGGACGTCACGGCGATGACGTAGCTGCGGAAGCAGAACAGCATCAGCAGGAAGGTGACCGCCGTGATGAAGGCGAAGACCGGGACGATGCCGCGGCGGAGCTGGTCGTTGAAGTCGACCGATCCGGCGGTCTCGCCCGTGACGTGGGTCCGCGCCCCGGTGCCGTCGAACGCGGCGGGCAGGGTCTTCTCGCGCAGTTCGGTGAGGTCGGCCTTGCCCTTGGGAAGGGGGATCTCGATCTCGGCGACGTTCTTGTCGCGGTGGACGGTGACGTCGTCGAAGTCGCCCAGGGCCTTGGTGACCCCCGGGGTGGTGATGTCGGGCGCGGTGACGACGACGAGGGCGGGGGCGGGTCCGCCGGGGAAGCTGTCGGTGATGCGGTTGTACGCGATCGAGAGCTGCGCGTCGGAGCCGAACTGCTTCTCCAGGCCGAGGGATTCGGTCTTCATACCGAGGGCGGGCGCGGCGAGGGCGAGCAGCAGGACGACGGCGGCGACGGCGAAGGTGCGGGGCCGGGCGAGGACGGGGCCGAGCAGCCGGCCGGTGATGCGGCCGCTGCCCGCGTGGCCGTGCCTGGCGCGTCGGTTCAGCAGCGGGATGCGGCCCGCGTCGACGCGGTCGCCGAGC
Organism: Streptomyces globisporus; assembly: GCA_014649555.1. Taxonomy (GTDB): domain Bacteria; phylum Actinomycetota; class Actinomycetes; order Streptomycetales; family Streptomycetaceae; genus Streptomyces; species Streptomyces globisporus. Next base: position 439,537 of record BMTG01000004.1, read on the forward strand.
CAGGAGAGGAGGGCGGGCAGGACGGTGACCGAGCCGAGCATGGCGATGAAGACGACGATGATCGTGGCGAGCGCGAAGCCCTTGAAGAGCAGGAGTCCGGAGAGGAACATGCCGCCCATCGCCACCATCACGGTGAGGCCGGAGACGAGGACCGCCCGGCCGCTGGTGGCGGCCGCGATGCGCAGGGCGGTCTCGGCGTCCCGTCCGGCGGCGCGTTCGTCGCGTTCACGGCGCAGGTAGAAGAGGCAGTAGTCGACGCCGACGGCGAAGCCCATCAGGAACATCACCGAGTACGTGGTCTGGAACAGGTGCAGCTGGTGGCTGGCGATCGACAGGAGGCCGAAGGCGGCCATGCACGCGGTGAGGGCGAGCCCGACCGGGAGCAGGGCGGCGACGATCGCGCCGAAGGCGACGACGAGGATGCCGAGGGCCAGCGGGACGGCGGTGAACTCGGCCTTCCTGAAGTCCTCGGACAGCAGGTCGCCGAGCCACTTGCCCGCGCTGGCCTCGCCGAACTGGTGGATCTCGACGTCCGGGTGGTGCTCGCCCACGGCGGCGACCGCGTCCAGGACGGGCTGGACCCGGTCGGACGAGGTGGCGGCGTCGCCCTTCATCTCGAAGGTGATCAGGGCGTCCTTGCCGTCCTTCGAGGGGACGGGCGGGGCGATGTTCTGTGCCTCGCCGGTCTCGCGTACGGCGGTGGCGAGGGCCTCGGCGGCCGGCTTCCAGTCGCCGGCGGCGGGGGCGGAGACCATGACGAGTTCGCCCGCGGGCTTGTCGAGTCCGGAGTCGAGGAGGATCTGCTCGGCGCGGGCGGACTCCCCGGCGCCGTTCTCCGCGTTGGTCATCTCGACCATGCCCGTGGCTCCGCCGATGCCCGTGGCGAGCACGACGAAGAGCAGCCAGCCGAGTACGGCGGTCTTGCGGTGGTGTGTGCTCCACACGCCGATGCGTGCGGCGAGGTTGCGCCTCATGTGGTCTCTCCCCCGGAGGTAAGCGTCAGGTAAGTGGATCGGGACGCTTCGAATCTAGGAATCGGGGGCGGTGCGCCCCAGCCGTCGAAGCCCCCGGTCGCGGAGGCGTAGGGGGCGGATGCGGGGGTGGTGCCAGGTACACCCCCTCCGGGTGGCGGACCGGCTGACGCGGCGGGGCCGGCCCGGGTGAGACTGGCATCCGGATCGGGGATCGGCCCGGCTCCGGTGAGGGGAGAGGGATCGCGATGAAGGTGTTCTCGGGGCGGCTGGGGCCGTCGGTTCTGGCCGCGGGGCGGGGGCTGTTCCTGTCCGTGGTCGGTCTTGCGGTGTCCATCACCCTGTTCGTGCTCGCGGTGGTCTCGATCTCCTTCATCCTGCTGGGCATCGGGGTGTTCACCACCCCGGTGGTTCTGGAGGCGGTCCGCAAGCACGCCAATCAGCGGCGGCTGTGGGCGATGACCTGGTCGGACGTGCGGATCCCGGTCCCGTACCGGCCTTTCCCGAAGGACCTGCGGCCGGGTGTCACCGGACAGGTGGAGCGCACCACGCTGATGCTGAAGGATCCGGCGACCTGGCGGGATCTGCAGTGGCTGCTGATCGACATGACCGCCGGCACGGTGCTGGCGGTCCTGGCGGCGGCCCTGATGATCTACCCGGTGGAGGGCCTTGTCCTGGCGGCGGGGCTCTGGCGGGTGTTCCGGGACGATCCGTACTGGTACGGGTTCGTGCCGGTGGACAGCCAGGCGACGGGCATCGCGGCCCTGGCGCTGGGGCTCGTGCTCTTCCACCTGGGGATGCGGGCGTCGGGACCGTTGCTGCGGTCGCACTTCCTGCTCGCCCGTACGGTCCTGGCGCCCACCCGGGACGAGCAGCTGGCGCAGCGCGTCGAGCGGCTGACCGAGACCCGGCACGAAGCCGTGGACACCGCCGCCTCCGAACTGCGCCGCATCGAGCGGGACCTGCACGACGGGGCGCAGGCCCGGCTGGTCGCGATGGGCATGAACCTGGGCACGATCGAGGCGCTGATCGAGAAGGACCCGGCGCAGGCGAAGAAGATGCTGGCGATGGCCCGGGAGTCGTCGGCGGAGGCGCTGACCGAGCTGCGCGACCTGGTACGCGGCATCCACCCGCCGGTTCTGGCCGAGCGGGGGCTCGGCGACGCGGTCAAGGCGCTGGCGCTGCGGCTGCCGGTCGCCTCCGAGGTGACGGTGGAGCTGCCGGGGCGGGCCGAGGCCCCGGTCGAATCGGCGGCGTACTTCGCGGTCAGCGAGGCCCTGACGAACACGGTGAAGCACGCGCAGGCCGAGCGGATCTACGTGGACCTGCACCACACGGAGGGGATGCTCCGGATCTCCGTCACGGACGACGGCCGGGGCGGTGCGGCGATCGGATCGGGCTCGGGTCTGAGCGGAATCGAACGGCGACTGGGTACATTCGACGGCATCCTGGCCGTCAGCAGCCCCGCGGGCGGTCCCACCATGGTGACCATGGAGATCCCTTGCGAGTTGTCCTAGCCGAAGATCTCTTCCTGCTGCGTGACGGCCTGGTGCGCATGCTGGAGGCGTACGACTTCGAGATCGCCGCGGCTGTGGAAACAGGGCCCGAACTGACCAAGGCACTCGCCGAGTTGGAGCCGGACGTCGCTGTCGTCGACGTCCGGCTCCCGCCTTCGCACACGGACGAGGGGCTCCAGTGCGCCCTGGCCGCCCGCCGGGCCCGGCCGGGGCTGCCGGTGCTGGTGCTCTCGCAGCACGTGGAGCAGTTGTACGCACGGGAGTTGCTGGCGGACGGCAACGGCGGGGTCGGCTATCTGCTGAAGGACCGGGTCTTCGACGCGGACCAGTTCATCGACGCGGTACGGCGGGTGGCGGCGGGCGGCACGGCGATGGACCCGCAGGTCATCTCCCAGCTCCTGTCGCGCCGTTCGCAGGACAAGCCGATGGGCCGTCTCACTCCGCGCGAGCGGGAGGTGATGGAGCTGGTGGCGCAGGGCAGGTCGAACGCCGCCATCGCCGCGCAGCTGGTCATCACGGAACGGGCGGTGGCCAAGCACACGTCGAACATCTTCGGGAAGCTCGATCTGCCTCCGTCGGACGACGACAACCGCCGGGTGCTGGCGGTGCTGGCGTATCTGGACCACGGCTGAGCGTGCCGTGTGTACGGGGCCGGGGCTTCCGGCTCCGGCGTACGCGGCCCCCGGCTCCGTTCAGCCCGTGAACCAGCCCGCCGCGTCCAGCCGGAACGCGCCGCCCGGGGCCATCGTGCGCAGGTCCTGCTCCAGGGCGGCCAGCCGTTCCTCGCCCAGCGTCCGGGCCCAGTCCGCCCGCAGCCGGTCGAAGCCCTCGGCCGACCTGGCCAGCAGGTCGACACCGTGCGGGGTGAGGCGGATCCGGGTGCGCCGGCCGTCGGCGGGGTCCGGGGCGCGCTCCACGTAGCCGAGGGCCTCCAGCTTCTCGACGGTCTTCCCGGCAGCCTGCTTGGAGACTCCGAGGCGGCGCCCGATGTCGCTGATGGCCGCACCGTCGCGCCCCACCGCCTGGAGGGCGAAGCCGTACGCGGGCCGGGTCTCGGGGTGCCCGTGCTCGGCGAGGTCCCGGTGCAGGGCGTCGATGATCGAGCGGAAGCCGGCGAAGAGGAGCAGCGGCAGCTCGAATCCGTTGCGAGACTCGACAACCTGGTTTACCTTTTTTTCGTCAACCATGTTGTCGATCCTATCTCCCTGAAAGGTTCGCCATGCCCTTTGCCGATCTCACCCCCACCACCGCCCCACCCGCATCGCGGCGCGCCATGGAGGCGGTGACGGAGCGTCTCGGATACCTGCCCGCCGCCGTCGCCCGCCTCGCCGCCTCGCCCCACGCCCTGGACGGCTTCCTGAAGATCAGCGCGATCTTCGATGCCTGCACGCTGGACCCGCTCTCCCGCGAGGTCGTCGTCATGACGATGGCCACCCGCAACGACTGCCACGTCTGCGTCGCGATGCACACGGCGAAACTGACCGGTGCGGGCGCCGGCCCGGCGCTGATCGCCGCTCTGCGCGAGGGTACGCAGGCCCCGCTGCCGGACGAAAGCCTGGACGCCGTAAGGCGGTTCACGCTGGCGGTGCTCGCCTCGGCGGGCGCGGTGGACGACGTGGACCTGCGGGACTTCCTCGCGTACGGCTACACCGAGCAGAACGCCCTCGAAGTGGTCCTGGGCATCGGCGCGTACACCCTGTCGACTCTGGCCAACCGGCTCACGGGAGCCCCCGTGGACGAGCAACTGGCTTCGTTCGCAGGCTAGTCGGCGGGTGAGCTGAACGGGTCGGGCTCCCCGTCCGTATGGGACGTCACGCTTCTCCCTCGAAGCACGAGGAGTCCCATGCGACGCACATCGCGCAAGAAACGTTCCACGCTGGCCAACCGGGCCATCGCCGCCTCCGCAGCCCTGATCCTGGGGGGAGGCGGTCTGGTCGCGGTCAATGTCTACGCCTCCGCGGGAGAAGGACCGTCCGGTTCTTCTCCGCCCACCCGGACGCAGAATGCCGGCCGCCAGCTGTCCACCATCGACTGCCCCGAAGCCGTCAACGGACTGCCCGAGGTGCCGGACGAGGCACGCGGGGAGGTCGACCGCGAACTCGCGGCGATGGATACCCAGATCACCGACGCCTACCAGCAGTTCGCGGACCGGAAGGAGCAGATAGCCCGGGATCCCGGGCTGGCGGAGAACGCCGTGCTCGGCCCGTTGCGCAGCAAGCGGACGGCGAGCCTCGACCGTATCGGCATCGCGATCGGGCGCGCGGGCGAGCGGCCCGCGGGGCTGGAGAGCCTCGCCGGGTGCAGCCTGCGCGCCGACGACAGCCGCGGCGGGAACGGCGGCGGCCGCGGCGACGGCAACGGCGGCGGTGACGGTGGCCAGGACGACGGCCAGGGCCAGGACCAAGGTCAGAATCAGGGCCAGGACGGGGGCCAGGGGCAGGACCCCGGACAGGACCCTGGCCAAGGTCAGGATCCCGGCCAGGGCGAGGACCCCGAGCAGGATCAGGGCCAGGGCGGCAACGGGCCCGTGGCCGCCGATTTCGTCGATATCCAGTCCGTGCAGCCCAACGCCGACCGGCCCCGCCAGCGCCGCGGCGCGTCCCGGGGCACCTTCACCACCGACTGCGGCCGTAATGAGAACGGGAAGTTCAACCCGGACAACGTCATCGTCGCGCCCGGCGTGAGCAACGGCGCGCACCATATGCACGACTACATCGGCAACCAGGCCAACGACGCCTTCGCGAGCGACGACGATCTGGCGAACGGCGCGACCACCTGCCGCAACCAGGGCGACCGCTCCACCTACTACTGGCCGGTCCTGCGTCTGCAGAACGGGCAGGACGAGAACGACGTGGACGCGGACGGCGGCGGCCGGGACCAGAACGTCGGCGAGATCCAGACCCCGTCGCAGGTGACGCTGAAGTTCGTCGGCTCGCCCGTCGGCCGGGTCACCGCGATGCCGCGCTTCCTGCGGATCATCACCGGGGACGCGAAGGCGTTCACCAACGGCGACGCCAATGCCAACGCCTCGTGGAGCTGCACCGGATTCGAGGACCGCCAGTTGAAGGACAAGTATCCGATCTGTCCCGAGGGCAGTCAGGTGGTGCGGACGTTCGCCTTCCAGAACTGCTGGGACGGGCAGAACACCGACAGTGCCAACCACCGCACCCATGTGGCGTTCGCGCAGGGGAACGGGCGTTGCCCGAGCGGGTTCCGGGCGGTGCCGCAGCTGGTGCAGCGCATCGTCTACGACGTTCCGCCGGGGCCCGGCTTCGCCGTGGACTCGTTCCCCGAGCAGTTGCACAAGCCGATCACCGATCATGGCGACTTCATCAATGTCTTCGACGATCGGCTGATGAACAAGATGGTCCGGTGCATCAACGACGGCCGCCGCTGCCGCTGACGCGGCGCGTGCGGCCCCCGTGAACCTGCGCGGTCAGCCCGGGTGGTGACCGGAGTGCCCGTCCTCGCTCCCCCCTCCGCCACTGTCCCCCGAGTGGTGAGGCGAGGCGGTCTCCACCGTCCCCCCGAGCCGGCCGCGCAGCGCCGCGACGACCCCCGGTTCACCGACGGCCACCCACCGCCGTCCGACGAGGTACGAGCCGCCGTAGTCCTTGGCCTCGTTGATCCACTCCCGCTGCCCGCGGTCGGTGGCGAAGGTGGTGAGGACGTAACGCCCGTCGTTCGCCTTGCAGTTGGCCTGCCGGAGCTCGGCCGCGTCGGTCTGCACGTTCGGGTCGCAGCCGGCCTTCTTCGCCAGCTGCTCCAGCGTGCCCGTCGCGGCCGGCTTCGGGGTGGGCCGCACCCGGCCGCCGTTGTCGTCGGCCGGTTCCGTGCTGCACCCGGCCAGGAGCAGAAATCCCGCCAGGACAAGGGCCGTCGCCCCGCCGCGCCGCGTGTTTCGCCATTCCGGTTGTGTCACCATCGGGCCATCCTGCACCCGGAAGCGGGGCTACGGGTGGGCTACGGCAAGACTCACGAGATACGCCTCCTCGACCTCGCCGTCCGGGAACAGAGCGGCCAGCAGAGCCCGTTCACGGTCGAAGAAGTCGCGGACCGCCACCGGGTCGCCGACCAGGAAGTCGGAGTGGGTGGCCATGTTGGCGATATGGGCGTCGACCGGTACGCGGCGACTCCACGCCGCCTGCCGGGTGCGGAAGTCCAGCCCGTCGGGCAGCACGGAGGGGTAGCGGGCCCGGCGGTTCGGGACGGCCGGTACCTCCACCCCGAAGAAGACCCGCATCCGGTTCTCCTGGTCGACCAGCCACTCCACGGCCGGGTCGCCGTCGTTCCACCACAGGGCGAGCGCCCCGCCCGGCCGCAGAACGCGACGGGCCTCGGGGATCGAGCGGGCACGGTCGGTCCAGTGCCAGGCCTGGGCGTACGTGATCAGGTCCATCGACCCGGTCCGCAGCGGCAGGTTGTTCCCGTCACCCCGGACCAGCGGCACGTCCGGCAGGCTCCGGGCGAACTGCTCGGCCATCCCGTCGCCCGGCTCCACCGCGGTGACCCGGGCCCCGCGCTCGTACAGCCGGGCCGTGCCGAGCCCCGTGCCCGCGCCGACGTCCGCGACCCGGGCTCCGGCGAGCGGGATTCCGGCCAGCTCCTCGATCGCGTCGAACAGCGCGGGCGGGTAGGAGGGGCGGTGGGCGTCGTAGGCGGCGGCGATGGCGTCGAAGGAGCGGGCCTGCACAGGTTTCGTCATACAGCGATCATCGCGTGATGCCTCGCGGAGTCGCAGGGAAAATGCCTGCACGCCTCTGGTCCACCCGCATACCCGTCAGTACATTGACAGCATGTCTAACACGCAGCCAGCGGCGGTCGCGTCGGAGCGGACGCCCCTCAAGGCCCGCAAGGTGTCCTTCGCCTGGGAGAAGACCCCCCTGCACTGGGTGCCGGGCGACCCGTTCACCACGCACACCATCAACGTGCTCCATCTGCTGCTCCCGGCCGGGGAACGCTGGTTCATCCACGTCTACCGGCAGATCCTCCCGTACATCCATGACGACCAGCTCCGCGAGGACGTCATCGGGTTCATCGGGCAGGAGGCCGTGCACTCGCAGGCGCACGACGATGTACTGCCGCATCTGCGGGAGTTGGGCCTCGACCCGACCCCGTACACCGCGCAGGTGGACTGGTTCTTCGAGAAGCTGCTCGGGGACCGGACGCTGCCGCCGGGGCGGGCGTCGAAGTGGTGGCTGATGGAGCGGGTGGCGACGATCGCGGCGATCGAGCACTACACGGCGTTCCTCGGCGACTGGATCCTCAACGCCGAGGCCCTGGACCGCAAGGGCGCGGACCCGACCATGCTGGACCTCCTGCGCTGGCACGGGGCCGAGGAGGTGGAGCACCGGTCGGTGGCGTTCGACGTCTTCATGCATGTGGACGGCGGCTACCGGCGGCGCGTGCGCACCTGGGCGGCGGCGTTCTCGGCGCTGGTGTTCCTCTGGCAGCGCGGCACCCGGTTCTTCATGGAGAACGACCCCACGCTGCTGGGCGGCAAGGCGTCCTTCAAGGCGTTCCACGCGAGCGGGAAGCAGGGCACACTGCCGAGCACGGGCGCGATTCTGCGCTCGGTCCCCAGCTATCTCAGCCGGTCCTACCACCCTTCGCACGAGGGCAGTACGGCCCAGGCCGTCGAGTATCTGACCCGCTCCCCCGCCGCCCTCGCCGCCGAGTCCGCCACGGCGAAGGGGGCCTGACCGATGGCGCTGCCCCGTCTCCGAACCGTCGTGCTGGTCTCCGGCGCCGCCCTGCTCACCCGACGCGCCCTGAAACGCCGGATCGCCCGGTCACCGCTGTGGCCGCTGCCCGCCCTGCCCGAGCCGATATCGGGCCACTCGAAGCGGCGCGCGACGGCGGTCCGCAAGCTGCTGATCACCGGGCGGACCGAGGTCGCCGAAGGGGTGGTCCAGCTCCGGTTGGAGGGGCCCGGCCTGCCGCCCTGGTCGCCCGGGGCCCATCTGGATCTGGTGCTGCCGTCGGGTCTGGTGCGGCAGTACTCGCTGTGCGGCGACCCGGAGGACACCGGGGCGTACACGGTGGCGACCCGGCTGGTGGCGGACGGCCGGGGCGGTTCGCGGGAGGTGCACGAACAGCTCCAGGAGGGCCTGGAGGTGGAGGTGCGGGGGCCGCGCAACCGCTTCCCGCTGACGGAGGCTCCGGGTTACGTCTTCGTCGTCGGCGGTATCGGGATCACCCCGGTGTGGCCGATGCTGCGGGCGCTGGCCGCGTCGGGGGCCGAGTGGCGGCTGCTGTACGGGGGCCGGTCGCGGGCGTCGATGCCGTTCCTGGAGGAGATCGAGAAGCTGGGCGCGGACGGGGACCGGGTCACGGTCGTCGCCCAGGACGAGGCGGGCCACCCGGACGTGGCTGGGGCGCTGGCGGACCTCGCCCCGGGGACGGCGGTCTACTGCTGCGGCCCCGAGCCGCTGATGGCCGCCGCCACCGCCGGGCTCCCCGAGGGCTGCACCCTGCACCTGGAGCGGTTCTCGGCGGCGACGGGCGGCGCGGCGGGCTCCGGTGAGGGCTCCGAGGCGTTCGAGGTGGAGCTGCGGCGCAGCGGGCGTACGGTGCCGGTCGCGGCCGGGCAGTCGGTGCTGGCCGCCGTCCGCGCGGAGCTGCCCCATGTGGCGTACTCCTGCGAGCAGGGGTTCTGCGGGACCTGCCAACAGCGCGTGCTGGAGGGCGAGATCGACCACCGGGACGAGCTGCTGACCGACGATGAGCGGGGCGACTCGATGCTGATCTGCGTCTCGCGGTGCCGGGGCGGGCGTCTCGTCCTCGACCTCTAGGGTCTTCAGGGCCGCGCCCCGGATAGGCTGTTCGCATGACGACCGGGGTGCGGCGCAGGATGGGCGTCGACGAGCGCAGACAGCAACTGATCGGCGTCGCGCTGGACTTGTTCAGCCGCCGCTCGCCCGAGGACGTGTCGATCGACGAGATCGCGGCCGCGGCGGGGATCTCGCGTCCGCTGGTGTACCACTACTTCCCCGGGAAGCAGAGCCTGTACGAGGCGGCGCTGCGCCGGGCCGCCGACGAGCTGGCGGCCCGCTTCCTGGAACCGCTCGAAGGGCCCCTGGGGGCGCGGCTGCTGCGGGTGATGAGGCGGTTCTTCGACTTCGTCGACGAGCACGGCCCGGGTTTCTCCGCGCTGATGCGCGGCGGCCCCGCGGTCGGCTCCTCGACGGCGAACGCCATGATCGACGGGGTGCGGCAGGCCGCGTACGAGCAGATCATCACGCACCTCGGGGTGAGCGGACCGCCCGCCCGGCTGGAGCTGGTGGTGCGCTCCTGGGTGTCGCTCGCCGAGTCGACGGCGCTGATCTGGCTGGACGGGCGGCGCATTCCACGCGAGGAGCTGGAGATGCAGCTGGTGCACGACTTCGCGGCGCTGGCCGCCGTCAGCGCCGCGTACGACCAGGAGATGGCGGGCATCGTGCTGCGGGTGCTGTCCCAGGAGCCGGCGGACGGCCCGTTCGGCGACCTGCTCGCCCGGCTCTCCGCGTTCGCACCGGACGCGCCCGCGGTCCCGGCCCGGCGGCTGCCGAACCCGTAGAACCGCTCAGGCGGGCAAGCCGTTGCGGTGGGAGACGCGGCGGGCGGCGGCCAGCAGGGCGTGGATCTGCGGGCCCGCCTGGTCGATCTCGGTGACCGGGCGGGGGAACGGCAGCCGGACGTCCTCGTGGGCGTTCGGGTATTCGAGCCGCAGGGTCACCCCGTACCGGTCCATCGCCAGCGGCACGGCCCGGGTCATGCCGCGCTCCGGGCGGGGGTGGACCAGGCGCAGCAGCAGCGGGACCAGTTCGGCGTGGTCGTCCACGAGATGGGTGAGCATGCCCGCCTCGCAGGCGGCGACCGGATCGGTCTCCGCCTCCTCCAGCTCCTCCAGGGTGACGAAGGTGCGCCCCTCGGCGTCCTCCAGCACGGCCTGCCCGAACTCCATGCAGGTGGACTGCTCGGTGTCGGTGCTGTACGGGGAGGCCAGCAGCCCGGTGACCGTGACGCGGGCGCGCAGCCGGTCGCGTACGGGGGTGGCGGCGATGTCCGTGAACTCCAGGCGGGCCGGGACGCGTTCGGCGCTCGGCGCGTGGTTGCCGTCGTTCGGGGCGTGCAGGTGGATGTGGCCCATCGCGCCCGTGCCGTCGAGGCGGCGGACTTCGGTGTGCAGCCCGTCGCTGACCACCGTCATGGAGTGGGAGACGGTCAGGATCGACCGGACACGCTCGGCGCGGGTCGGCTGCGTGGCGCGGGGGCGGGAAAGACGCATCCGAGTTCTCCAGGGAGGGTCAGCGGAACCCAAGTGGCTACTTAGGTATGCCTAACCTTACTCACAAGGCGGTGGATGCGGGTAGTCCGGGGACACGAGTGACACACAGGCCCTGGTCAGAGCTGTAGTTCGGTGCGCAGGGCGGCGGCGAGGCCGACCTCCGCGTTGTCCGACTGGCCGCGCTCGAAGGCCCGCTGGTACGCCTCGTCGCCGACGGCCGCCCGCGCCTGGAGTTCGCACCGCTCGCGGACCGGGCCCAGCTCGGGCGTGCCGCGCTGGGGGTGGCCGACCATCCGCCAGTACGCGTGCCCGGTGCCGTAGACCCGGGCGGCCTGGGCGCCCGCGCCCTGGGCGGCGATGGCGGCGGCCAGGAGGTCCAGGCCGAGCGCGATGCCGAAGCTGTCGCGGAGCCGGTGCTTGCCCGCGAGCATCGCCCGGGCGTGCGTGGCGGAGGCCTCCGGGCGGCCCTGGAGCAGAGCGATCAGGGCGAGCTGGTAGTCCGCGTAGGTGCGGGTCCAGAACTCGCCGCCGCGTTCACAGGCCCGGCGCAGCGCGGTGGCCGCCGCCTCGGACTCGTCGAGCCGGCCGAGCGCGGTGAGCGCGAAGACGGTGACGAGGCGGCAGCGCAGCCGGTGACCGGAGTCCACGGGGACGCCCTCGGTCATCCGCAGGATGCGCCGGGCCGCCTCCAGGGCCTCCTCGGGCTCCCCGGTCATCAGCTGCGTGATGCCGGAGAGATAGGTGGCGGCGAGCATGCCCTCGTCGTCCCGGTCGTACAGGGCGGTGGCCGTGCAGAGCGCCCCGTACTTCTCGGCGGTCGCGAAGTCGCTCTGGAGCAGGGCCGCGACGCCGAGGACCCACTGCAGCCTGGTCCGGTGGGGCCCCTCGACGGGGCCCGCGTCCAGGGCCCGCTGGGCGTAGTTCCGGGCCTCGGAGAGGTGGCCGCAGCAGGCCCAGAAGAAGCCGACCCGGCCCGCCATCTCCTGGGCCCCTTCGACGTCGTGGGCGAGGAGGTGCTCCAGGGCCGCGCACAGGTCCAGGTGGGTGTCGGACACCTTGTGGTACCAGGACACCTGGTCGGGGCCGGTCCAGCCCTCGTGGGCGCGGCGGGCGAGGCCGAGGAAGCTGCTCGCGTGCCGGTCGGCGGCGGCGCGGGCCTCGCCCAGCTCGGCGAGCCACATCCGGCCGTACTCGCGCAGGGTGTCGAGCATCCGGTAGCGGTCGCCGTCGCGCTGGACGACGGATTGAGCGACGAGCCCCTGGAGCGCCCGGTCCACCTCGTCGGGGCTGAGCGGTCCCCCGGCGCAGACCTCGCGGGCGACCTCCGCGTCGAAGTCGGTGCGCAGCGGGGTGAGCCGGGCCCACAGGAGCCGCTCCAGCGGGGTGCACAGCTCGTGGGACCAGCCGATGGCGGTGCGCAGGGTGCGGTGGCGGCGGGGCCAGGCGGTCTCGTCGGCGAGGAGGTCGAGACGGGAGGTGCCGGGGGCCGAGGACGCCCCGACGCCGCCCGGGAGCCCGGCCGCGCCGGAGGAGCCGTACGCTCCGGAGGAGCCGTACGCCCCGGGCGCGCCGACGGTGAGGCCCGGAGCGTCGAAGCGGGTGCCGATGCGGGTGGCGAGCTGGGCCACGCTGTGGCGGCCGATGCCGGCGGCGGCCAGTTCGATGGCGAGCGGGATGCCTTCGAGGCGGCGGCAGATCTCGGCGGCGGCCGCCTCGTCCCCGGGGGCGTCGAGGCCGGCCCGGGGGTCGGCGGCGCGCAGCCGGTCGGCGAAGAGCTGGAGGGCGTCGGGCGCGCCGTCCACCGGGAGCGGCGGCACCTCGACGACGTACTCGCCGCGGGTGCCGAGCGGCTGCCTGCTGGTGACGAGGACGCTCAGCCCGGTCGAGGTGGTCAGGATCTCGGCCAGCAGGTGGGAGCAGGGGCCGCGGAGGTGTTCGGCGGAGTCGAGGACCAGCAGGAGGTGCTTGTCGCCGAGCCATTCGCAGAGCGCCTCGACGGGCATCCGCAGGGTGTGGTCGGCGAGTCCGACCGCGTCCGAGACGGTGGGGAGCAGCAGCCGGTCGTCGGCGAGCGGGGAGAGGTCGGCCCACCAGGCGCCGTCCGCGTAACGGTCGGCGGCCGCGCGGGCGGCCCGGAGCGCGAGCCGGGTCTTGCCGACCCCGCCGGGGCCGATCAGGGTGGTCATCCGCCGGGTGGTCAGCGCGGTGTGCAGCCGGGCCAGTTCGGCCCGCCTCCCGACGAAGCTGCTCGTCTCCTCGGGAAGGTGTCCCACCTTGGTCATCATCACCGTCCGCACGCTGGGGCAGGGTGCGCCGGCGGGCCGACGGCCGCGGCCCGGCCCCGTCCTCCCCCGGAGGGGTGGGCGGGGCCGGCCGGACGGTACCGGGTACGGCTGTCGCGGCTCCGTTGCCGACGTCTGCCGTCACCGTAGTGCCGTGGGAGGTCAGCGCAGGGTGAAGACGGCCGCCGTACGTCCCGGTACGGTGAAAGTGGCTGATTTCCCGTCGTACCTGGCTCGTTTGACCGTAAGATCCGCGCCCTTGGCCTGGACCGGGTGCAGCGCGTACGTCTTCCCGGCCGGTGCGGCGAGCCGCTGGGTCGCGGTGTCCGGGGCGGCGTTGAGGACGACGACGAGCTTGCCGAGGCGCATGGTGATCACGCCGGGGGTCTCGTCCTTGCCGGAGAGCGGGAAGGACAGGGCGGACTGCACCTGGTCCGCGGTGCGCAGGGAGAACTCCTTCTCGGTGGAGCGGATGGTGAGCAGGTCGCGGTAGGCGGCCGAAGCCCCGTCGATCTGGGCGCACTGGGGGGCGATGGTGCCGGTGGCGGCCAGGAGCGGCTTGGCGTACGACCACTTGTCCCGGTTGTCGGCGGCGGGCGGGAGGCCCCGTCCGAAGCCGTTGCCGTCGCGGCAGTCCCAGTGCAGGGCGTTGAACCAGTCGCCGCTGTCGTAGGAGTTGCGGTCCAGGGACTTGGAGCGCAGCAGGTCGGTGCCGGCCTGGGAGAGCGAGGGCCCCTGGGAGAGGACGGAGGCGCCCATGGCGACCACCTGGGCCCTGGCCCGCTCGGCGGCCGTGGAGTCGGCCGGGAGCTTGAAGGCGAGGGCGTCGAAGAGGGTCTCGTTGTCGTGGGCGTCGGAGTAGGCGAGCGCGTCACCGGGTGCGGCCGCGTATCCGGCGGGCGCCCCGTTGTAGTCGACATCGGAGCCCTTGACCGTGCGCCCGGATGTGTCGGTGAAGGTGTAGCCGGCGAGGTTGCCGGTGAGGCCGACCTTGATCAGGTCCTGGTAGTGCAGCAGCCGGGCCTTCTGCTCGGCACGGGTGCCGTTGGCGGGCGAGGAGTTGGGGTCGGTGTAGAGGCCGGAGGCGAAGCCCTGGACGCCGGGGTCCTCGTCGAAGGGGCCGCCGCCGCGCACGGCGTCACGGGCCCGGTCGGAGAAGGTGGCGATGCCGGTGCCGGCCATGTTCTTCTGGGTGGCCTGGACGAAGCGGGCGTCGTCCGCGATCTCGCCGAAGTTCCAGCCCTCGCCGTACAGGATGATCTTCTTGCCGTCGACGCCGTCCTTGGCGAGGGTGAGGGAGTCGAGGGCCTTGCGGACCTCCAGGATGTTGTCCTTGGGGTGGTGGCCCATCAGGTCGAAGCGGAAGCCGTCGACCTTGTACTCCTTGGCCCAGGTGACGATCGAGTCCACGACGAGCTTGCCCATCATGGTGTTCTCGGGCGCGGTGTTGGCGCAGCAGGTGGAGGTGGCGACGGTGCCGTCCTCCAGGAGCCGCTGGTAGTAGCCGGGCACGATCCTGTCGAGGACCGACTTGTCGTCCTGCCCGGAGGCGACGGTGTGGTTGTAGACGACGTCCATGACCGTGCGCAGCCCGGCCTTGTTCAGGCCCTGGACCATCTGGCGGAACTCGACCGTGCGCTCGGTACCGTCCGGGTCGGAGGCGTAGGAGCCCTCGGGGACGGTGTAGTGCAGCGGGTCGTAGCCCCAGTTGAAGCCGTCCTTGGCGGCCGCCTTGCTCACGCACTCCTGCTGCTTCTCGGAGTCGGGGGCGGGGGCGGTCAGGTCGCAGTCGGGGGTCGCCTGGTCCGTCTTCTTCTCCGGGACGGTCCCGATGTCGAAGACGGGCAGCAGATGGACGTAGCTCGTTCCGGAGTCGGCGAGCTTCTTGAGGTGCTGCATGCCCTTCGAGCGGGTGTCGGTGAAGGCCCGGTACTCACCGGGGTGCTTCGCCGTGCGGTCCGTGATGGAGAAGTCCCGGACGTGCAGCTCCTGGATCTGGGCGTCCCGCAGCGGGGTGGCGGCGGGCTTCTTCAGGCCGGACCAGCCGCGCGGCGCGAGCTTCGGGTCGGTGAGGTCGACGACGAGGCTGCGGGCGGAGTCGGCGGTCAGGGCGGTGGAGTAGGGGTCGGTGACCTTGTTGGTGACCAGCTTCTGGGCGGTGGGGGCCCAGACGGTCACGGCGTACCGGTAGGGCTTCCCCTGCCAGCTCTTCTTCCCGGTGACCGACCAGACGCCGGTCCGGTCGTCGCGCTTCATCGGAACGGTACGGCCGTCGAGTTCGAGCGAGACGGTACGAGCGGTGGGGGCCCACACGGAGAGGGTGGGCGTCGACTTGCGGAAGACCGGGCCGAGTTCGGCGGAGGTGGCCTTCTTGCCGTACAGGTCGTCCAGAATCCCGGCCGTCTGTACGCCGGTGGCCGCGAGCAGCGCCCCATTGGCGGCGCGCTGTGTCGCGATCAGCTGACCCCGCAGGGACGCGCGGACGCGGTCGCGGTCGCGCGGGTCGACGGTGAACGCCGGATAGTCCTTCAGGTGGGGGAACTTCGCCTTCTGGGCGTCGCTCAGCTCACCCTGCTGGAGCCGCAGCCACTGCCCCTCGTCGGAGAGCGCCCCGTCGACGACGGAGATGCCGCCCTTCTTCGCGTACACGAGCTGCTGGCTGGTGGCGTCGGTGGTCTTCACCTTCCAGACGACGGTGTTCGCGTCGATCCACTGCGCCTCGGCCTTGGACAGGTCGGGGGCCGCGCCGCCGCCGGTCTGCGGGAGCAGGTAGCCGGGCTTGCCGCCGAGCATCCAGACCTCGTGGCCGTAGGTGGCGAGGTCGAGGGACTGGTCGCTGGGCAGGTCCTTCTCGTCGCCCTTGTGCAGGATGTAGCTGAGGCTGGTGGCCCCGTCGACGAGCGGCACCTCGAAGGTGACCCCGTAGGCGTCCTTCTTCACCGGCATCAGCGGCTTGGCCCAGTCCGTGGGCTCCTTGGCGCCGGCCCAGGTGTGCAGCCCCCAGCCGTCGTAGTTCCCGTCCGGGCGGTGGTAGTTGAGGACCGCCTTCGTCGTGTCCTGCGGCGGGGTCTCGGGGGCCTCGACCTGCTGCCCGTCGTTGCCCTGCTCGATCCAGACCTGACCGGTCACGCCGAGGTCGATGGTCCGCTGCGGACCGTCGACCGTGCCGTTCTTCTCGACGGTGTACGGGACGGAGTCCGTCCCCTTCTCCAGGTCGATCCAGGCGAACGCGCCGAAGGCGTCCCGTCCGATGAACTCGGCGGTCTTCTCACCAGCCTTGAGCTGCCAGCCGTCGTAGTCGCCGTCGGGGCGCTGGTAGTGGACGACGGCCCGGTCGCGCTCGACGGCGACGGGCTTGCCGGGCGGCGGGGCCTGACCGGCGGTCGTGGAGCCGAGAGCACTGGACGTACGCCCGGCGCGGTCGACGACGACAGCTTTGTAGCGCAGGGGCGTTCCCGCCTTGACCGTCTCGTCCAGGTGCTGGGTGACCTTGTACGGGGCGTGGTCGGCGGTGCCGAGGGTCTGCCACTTGCCGTTGCCGACCTGGGCGGCGAAGACGACCCGGTTGAGCTGTCCGCCGTCCACATCGGCGGTGATCTCGACGGTGCCGGTGGCGCCGGCGGCCGGGGCCTTCAGCGAGACCGCGGGCTTGGCGGCGGGGGCGCCGACGGCCTTGTCCGCCTTCAGCACGAGGCTGGACAGGGCGGGCACGGTGACGGTGACCCTCTTGTCCTTGCCGCTGCGGACCGCGCCGGAACCGCCGTACAGCGTAAGGAAGTTCATGTCGGCCGACTCGGTGGCGAGCTGGACCTTCTTCGGGGCCGTGCCGTTGTTGGAGGCGACGAGATACTCGTTGGGCCGCTCGGCCGCGATGCGCGAGGTGGCGTACACCGAGCCGTCCGCGAGCCGCTCGATCTGGGTGCCGTCACGCAGCGCCGGGTGCTCCTTGGTGAGCTTGGAGAGCGCGGCGATGGAGCGGTAGACCGGGTGCTTCGTGTCGTACGCGTCCGAGGCGTGGGTGCGGTCGGTGCCGAGCTGGTCGTCGTCGAGGTAGTCGGCGGTCTTCGAGGCGAAGAGGGTCTGGCGGGAGTCCTTGTCGCCGCCCGCGCCGGTGAATCCCTGCTCGTCGCCGTAGTAGATCACCGGGTTGCCGCGGCCGAGGAACATCAGCTCGTTGGCGAGCCGGGCCCGCTGCAGCAGCTCGGCGTCGTCGGCCTTCGGGTTGTCCTGCTTCAGGAAGGTCCCGATGCGGCCCATGTCGTGGTTGCCGAGGAAGGTGACCTGCTCGTAGGCGTTGGCCTTGCCGGTGGTGTAGCGGAAGTCGTTGCCGTACACCGAGGAGAGCTTGTCGGCGGGAGCACCCTGGGAGGCGAACTGCCGGGCGGCGTCCTGGAACGGGAAGTCCAGCGTGGAGTCCAGGCGGCCCCGGGTGACGTACGGGGAGGTGACCTCGGTGTCGGCGGAGTAGACCTCGCCGAACATGAAGAAGTCGTCCCGGCCGCGCTTCGCGGCGTAGTCGTCGAGTGCGGTGGCCCACTGGGTCCAGAAGTCCAGGTCGACGTGTTTGACGGTGTCGATGCGGAAGCCGTCGATGTCGAAGTCGCGGACCCACTTCTCGTAGATCTTCTCCATGCCCTTCACGACCTCGGGACGCTCGGTCCACAGGTCGTCGAGCCCGGAGAAGTCGCCGTACTCGTTGGACTCGCCTGCCCAGGTCGAGTCGCCCCGGTTGTGGTACATGGTGGGGTCGTTGAGCCAGGAGGGCACCTTCTTCCCCGTGCCGGGGGCCTGCACCGGGGTGTACGGGAAGGAGTTTCTGCCGACCTTCTTGACGCCCTCGCGGTCGTCGAAGGGGCGGCCGGTCCTGTCGAGGTAGGGGAAGGCGCCCTTGGGTTTGTAGCCGTAGGCCTTCTCCGCGTAGTCGACGGTGTCGGCGGTGTGGTTGGTGATGACGTCGAAGAAGACCTTCATGCCCTTGGCGTGGGCCTTGTCGATCAGCTTCTCCAGGTCGGCGTTGGTGCCGAAGTGCGGGTCGACCTGGGTGAAGTCGGTGATCCAGTAGCCGTGGTAGCCCGCCGATGCGTCCTTGCCGGTGCCCTGGACGGGCCGGTTCTTGAAGATCGGCGCCATCCAGATGGCGGTGGTGCCGAGGCCCTTGATGTAGTCGAGCTTCTGGGTCAGCCCCTTGAGGTCGCCGCCCTGGTAGAACCCCTTGTCGGTGGGGTCGTAGCCGTGGTCGAGGCGTGAACCGGTCAGCCCGCCCCGGTCGTTGGAGCCGTCGCCGTTGGCGAAGCGGTCGGGCAGCACGAAGTAGAACTGCTCGCGCGTGAGGTCGTGCCGGGCCGACTCACGGGCGAGCTTCGCGTCCGAGGGCGGGGACGGCGGCCGGGGCGAGGCGGCGGCGGTGGCCGCCGGGACGACGGGCAGCAGCGCCGCGCACAGGGCGGCCACCGCCCCTCGTCTCAGGGTGGTTCGGGACACGGAGGGTGCTCCTCGGCTGGTGTCAGGAGGGTGGGCCGCGGGCCGGTGGCAGTGCCACCGGCCCGCGGAAGAGAGGGGATGACGGGTCAGGCGCGCCAGACGTCGGCGGTCAGCGTGACCTTCCCGGAGGCCGGGACGGTGGCGGTGCGGTTGGCGCCGCTCTCCCAGGTGACGTTGCCGGCCGCGTCCTTGCGGACGTACTTGTAGGCGAACGTGGTCCCGGCGGGCAGGGCCACGTCCAGCTTCCACACGGGGTACGCGGCCGGGTCGAGCTTGGGGGCGTTGGCCGGGTTCCAGTTGCCGAGGGCGGCCTGGTCGCCGGTGACGTGGATGTTCTGGCCGGGCTGGGTGGTGGCGTTGACGCCGAAGGACGCGCCGGAGGAGCCGTTGCCGGGGCCCGGGTCGGGGTTCGTACCGCCGCCCCCGGAGCAGGTCCGGGCGTTCGCGTGCAGGGCGACGGCGGTGCCGGCCGCGACGGTGGCGGTGAACTGGCCGGAGCCGTTGACGGTGACGCCCTTGCCGGACTGGACGTCGCAGTAGTCACCGGCGGGCAGCGAGGTCTGGAAGGTCCGGTTCAGTGCGGAGCCCTCGTGGTTGATGGCGACGTACGCCTTGCTGCCCCGGCCGAAGGCGATCTGGTCGCCGCCGTTGTCCCACCAGTTGGTGACGGACTGGCCACGGGCGGCGTTGCGGAAGCCGACCATGGAGGAGATCTCGCGCCAGGCGTGCTGGCACTTCCAGCCGTCGCTGTAGCAGGCGTTGACCTGGCCGCCGCCGGGCGGTCCGGCGTCGTGGTCGCTGAACTCGTAGCCGGAGTGGACGTCCGGGGAGCCGTAGGGGTAGGCCAGCATGAAGACGTTGGCGAGGGTGTAGGCGGAGCCGTTCTTGTAGTTGAGGGTGTCGCCGCCCCGCTCGGTGTCGTGGTTGTCGACGAAGACGCCGGACTTGCCGGACTCCATGAAGCCCCAGCCCTCGCCGAAGTTCTTCAGGTGGGCGAGGTTCTCGTTGAGGAAGACCTGCTTGAGGCTCCGCCCGTAACGGAACTCCTGGACGTCCCCGGTGCCGAGGTATTCGGAGGGCGAGACGGCTTCGCCCGCCCCGTAGATCGCCTCGTGCTTCCAGTAGACGTTCGGGTTGGTCAGCCGGGACTTGATGTTGGCCAGGTCGGCGGCGGGCATGTGCTTCGCGGCGTCGATGCGGAAGCCGTCCACGCCGAGCGAGAGCAGGTCGTTGAGGTACCCGGCGATCTTGCCGCGTACGTAGTCCTCGCCGGTGTCCAGGTCGGCGAGGCCGACCAGCTCGCAGTTCTGGACGTTGCCGCGGTCGTTGTAGTTGCTGATCTGGGAGCGGCAGTCGTCCAGGTCGGCGCCGGAGTAGAGGCCCGGGTAGTCGTACTTCGTGTACGCGGAGCCGCCGGTGCCGGTGCCGTTGCCCGCCGCCATGTGGTTGATGACGGAGTCGGCGACGACCTTCACGCCCGCCGAGTGACACGTGTTGACCATGGCGGAGAAGGCGGCCCGGTCGCCGAGCCGCCCGGCGATCTTGTAGCTGACGGGCTGGTAGGAGGTCCACCACTGGCCGCCCTGGATGTGCTCCTGGGGCGGCGAGACCTGGACGTAGCCGTAGCCCGCCGGACCGAGAGTGTCCGTGCAGGCCTTGGCTATGGAGGCGAACTTCCACTCGAACATCACGGCGGTGACGTCCTTGTCGCCCGGAGCGGCGGCCTGCGCGGGGGACGCGGCGCCGAATCCGGTGGGGACGACGAGGGCGGCGGCGCCGGCCACGAGGGCGAGCGCGGCAGACAGTGGTCTGCGTGCCATGTCTTTCCTCCTGCGGGTGGGGGAAACGCGGGTGACGGTGCAGCCTCAGTCGGCAACGCGCCATGCCCTCAAGGCTCCTGAATGTTCTTGCTGCAAGAATGCAAACCTTGCCGCGGACCAGACCGTACGAGGCCGCCAGGCACCGGTCAACCCTTTGGACACGCTGCGCTCACATCCACGAAACAAGCCATTTTTCTTCGCGGTTTCCCGTTGCAAGGTCTTTCGCAAGAGATTGCGGGCCTGTTACGTTGCCTTCGACTCCGGTCCGGTCGGCCGAGGGTTCCGGTCCCGTCTCGCGGTGCCGGACTCCACGCGCCCGGCCGGCCGGGCCGGTCACGACAAGAGAGGCACCCGGAGTCGCTGAAACTCCCCGCCGGCCCTTCCTGGGCCGACTCCTGGTGCCTCTCCTGTACGTGTCCTTCTCCGCGGTCCCGCCTAGGCGCGCACCGCCGCCGTCGAGCCCCGTACGACCAGCTCCGGCTGGAAGACGTACTCCGTACGCTGCACCGGGCTCCCGCCGATCTCCTCCAGCAGCGCCCCCACCGCGGCCGCCGCCATCGCCTGCACGGGCTGGCGCACCGTGGTCAGCGGCGGATCGGTGAACGCGATGAGCTGCGAGTCGTCGAAGCCGACGACCGAGACGTCGCGCGGCACGTCGAGCCCCCTCCCCCGGGCGGCGCGGACCACGCCCAGCGCCATCAGGTCGCTGCCGCAGACGATGCCGGTGCAGCCCGCGTCCAGCAGGGCGCCCGCCGCCACCTGGCCGCCCTCGACGCTGAACAGGGTGGAGCAGACGAGCAGTTCGGCCTCGGAGCGGTCCATGCCGAGCACCGAGACGGCCGCCTCCACGAACCCGTCCCGCTTGCGGCGGGAGGGGACGTAGCGCTGCGGCCCGATCGCCAGGCCGATCCGGCGGTGGCCGAGGTCGGCGAGGTGCTGGAGGGCCATCCGTACGGCAGCGTTGTCATCGGGCGAGACGAACGGGGCGCTGATGCGCTCGTTGTAGCCGTTGATCAGGACGAACGGCACGCCGCGCTCGGTGAGCGCGGCATACCGTCCCGGGTCGGCGGAGGTGTCCGCGTGCAGCCCGGACAGGAAGACGATGCCGCCGACGCCGCGCTCGACGAGCTGCTCGACGAGTTCGTCCTCGGTGGCCCCGCCCGGGAGCTGGGTGCAGAGCACGGGGGTGTAACCGTGCCCGGCCAGCACCTGTTCGACGGACTGCGCGAACGCCGGGAAGATCGGGTTGGTGAGTTCGGGCGTCACCAGGCCGATCAGTCCGGCGCTGCGCTGCCGCAGCCGTACGGGGCGTTCGTAGCCCAGGATGTCGAGCGCCGCGAGCACCCGCTGACGCGTGGAGTCCGCGACGCCCTGCTTCCCGTTCAGGACCCGGCTGACCGTCGCCTCGCTGACCGCCGCCTGTCCGGCGATGTCGGAGAGGCGGGGCGCTGCCGTGGTCCTGGGCGCGGGGAGTGTCACACCGTCCACCACACCGTGGTGTCGGCGGGCAGCTCGGCCTCGGCGCCGTCCACGGTGACCGGGGAGCTGGCGAGCAGCACCCGGCCGCGGGCGGCGATCCGGACGGGGGCGCCGGTGGTGTTGACGGTGCAGACGAAGCCGGGGCGGGCGAAGACGAGGACGCCTTCGGGTCCGTCCAGCCATTCGACGTCCGTGCCGGCGCCGAGGCCCGGGTGGTCGCGGCGGGCGGCGATGGCGGCCCGGTACAGCTCCAGGGTGGAGCCCTCCACACCGGTCTGCGCCTCGACGGACAGCTCGCCCCAGCCGGCGGGCTGCGGGAGCCAGCTGCCGCCGTCGCCGAAGCCGTACGACGTGCCCTCGCGGGTCCACGGGATCGGGACGCGGCAGCCGTCGCGGAAGCCGTCCTGGCCCTCGGCGCGGAAGAACGACGGGTCCTGGCGGGCCTCGTCGGGCAGGTCGGTGACGTCGGGCAGGCCGAGCTCCTCGCCCTGGTAGACGTAGGCGGAGCCGGGCAGGGCGAGCATCAGCAGGGAGGCGGCGCGGGCGCGGCGCAGGCCCAGCTCGCGGTCGCCGGGGGTGCGGATCTGGGTGCCGAGGCCGGCCGGGTTGGCGTACCGGGTGGCGTGCCGGGTGACGTCGTGGTTGGAGAGCACCCAGGTGGTGGGGGCGCCGACCGGGCGCATGGCGTCGAGCGAGGAGTCGATGACCTTACGGAGCTCGGCGGCGTCCCAGGCGGTGGAGAGGTACTGGAAGTTGAACGCCTGGTGCATCTCGTCGGGGCGCACGTAGTTGGCGGTGCGCTCGACGGTCGGGGTCCACGCCTCGGCGACCGCGATCCTCTCGCCGGGGTACTCGTCGAGGATGGTGCGCCAGCTGCGGTAGATCGCGTGCACCCCGTCCTGGTCGAAGAACGGCATGACGTCGTTGCCGAGCAGCTTGAGCTGGTCGTGGGTGCCGAGGTCGGGCAGCCCCTCGGCCTTGACGAGGCCGTGGGCGACGTCGACGCGGAAGCCGTCGACGCCCATGTCGAGCCAGAAGCGCAGGATGGAGCGGAACTCGTCGGCGACGGCCGGGTGTTCCCAGTTGAAGTCGGGCTGCTCGGGGGCGAACAGGTGGAGGTACCAGTCGCCGGGGGTGCCGTCCGGGTTGACCGTACGGGTCCAGGCGGGGCCGCCGAAGATGGACTCCCAGTCGTTGGGCGGGAGTTCGCCGTCGGTGCCCTTGCCGGGGCGGAAGTGGTAGCGCTCGCGCAGGGCGGAGCCGGGGCCTTCGGCCAGGGCGCGCTTGAACCACTCGTGCTGGTCGGAGGAGTGGTTGGGGACCAGGTCGACGATGACGCGCAGGTCCAGGGCGTGCGCCTCGCGGATCAGCGCGTCGGCGTCCAGCAGGTTGCCGAACATCGGGTCGATGGCCCGGTAGTCGGAGACGTCGTAGCCCGCGTC
This sequence comes from Streptomyces globisporus, assembly GCA_014649555.1. Taxonomy (GTDB): domain Bacteria; phylum Actinomycetota; class Actinomycetes; order Streptomycetales; family Streptomycetaceae; genus Streptomyces; species Streptomyces globisporus. Next base: position 462,798 of record BMTG01000004.1, read on the forward strand.
GGCCTGCGGGGAGGCGTAGAACGGGGAGAGCCACACCGCGTCGACGCCCAGGTCCTTGAGGTGGGGCAGGCGGGCGGTGACGCCGGGGAGGTCGCCCATGCCGTCGCCGTTGCCGTCGGCGAAGCTCCGCGGATAGACCTGGTAGATCACCGCGTCCTGCCACCAGCCGGTGCGGTGGCCCGGGGCGTCGTCGGACGTGCCGGTGGAGGGGGCAGCGAGGTGCTGGGTCATGTCGTCCCTGGGGTGTCTGGGTGGGGAGCGGCGCCGGTGACCGGGTCGGGGTTTCCGGCGCCGCCGTGACGGGTGCGGTGGTGCGGGCGGGTGCTGGGCGTCCTGGCGGTGTCAGCCCTTGACGGCTCCGGCGGACATGCCGGTGACCAGGTGCTTCTGGGCGAAGAGGAACACCAGGGCGGCCGGGATGGCGATGAGGACGGAAGCCGCGGTCATGGGGCCCCACTGGGCTCCGTACTGGTTGACGAACTTCTGGAGTCCGCCGGCCAGCGTGAGGTTCTCGTCGCCGACCAGGAAGGCGGAGGCGTAGGCGACTTCGCCCCAGGCGGTGATGAAGGAGTAGAACGCGGTGACGGCGAGGCCCGGCTTGGCCAGCGGCAGGATCAGCCGGAAGAAGGTGCCGAACGGGGTGAGGCCGTCGACCTCGCCCGACTCGTCGATCTCGCGCGGGATGGTGTCGAAGAAGCCCTTCATCATCCAGGCGCAGAACGGCACCGAGATGGTGAGGTAGGTGATGACGAGACCGGTCGGCTGGTTGAGCAGCCCGAGGGTCGACATGATGTTGTAGATCGGCACGATGAGGACGGCGACCGGGAACATCTGGGTGATCAGCAGCGTCCACATCAGCCCGCGCTTGCCGGGGAAGCGGAAGCGGCTGACGGCGTATCCGGTGGTGGCGGCGACGAAGACGCCGATCACCGTGGAGAGCGCGGAGATGATGACGGAGTTGGCGAACCAGTTGAGGAACTCGGTGTCGCGGATCAGGTTCGTGTAGTTGACGAGCGTCGTCTCGCGGAAGAAGTCCGTGGTCGTCGCGTACTTGGCGGGCTTGAGCGAGGTCAGCAGGACCCACAGCACCGGGAAGACCGCGACCACCGAGGCGACGATCAGGGTGAGGTGCAGGGCCACGGAGGCGAGCGGGGAGCGCTCGCCGCGCAGGCGGACCTTGCGTACGGCGGCGTGCCGGGCGGGGGTGTCGGTCGCGGTGGTCACCAGTTGTCTCCCTGGGAGCGCAGGACCCGCCGGTAGATCACGGCGAAGAGCATCAGGAGTACGAGGATCAGCACGCCCCACGTGGAGGACTGCGCGTAGTCGCGCGGGCTGATCTCGAAGGAGAACTTGTACGCCTGGGTCACCAGGATCTGGGTCGCCTCACCGGGTCCGCCGCGGGTCAGCAGGAAGATCACCGGGAACATGTTGAAGGTCCAGATGGTGGAGAGCAGGACCACCGTGGTGGAGACCGGGCGGAGTCCGGGCAGCGTGATGTGGCGGAAGCGCTGCCAGGCGGTCGCGCCGTCCATCTCGGCCGCCTCGTACTGCTCGGAGGGGATGGACTGGAGTCCGCCGAGGAGGGCGACCATCATGAACGGGATGCCGAGCCAGACGTTGACGGCGATGACCGCGAACTTGGCCCAGGTCGGGTCGTTGAGCCACGGGACGGCGTCGATGCCGGCGCCGCCGAGGACCTTGTTGAGCAGGCCGCGCTCCTCGTTGTAGAGGAAGCGCCAGGCGAAGACGGAGACGAAGCCGGGGATGGCCCAGGGCAGGATGAGGGCCATGCGGTAGGCGGAGCGTCCGGCGATACGGCGGTTGAGGATGTTCGCCAGGGCCATGCCGAGGGCGAACGTGATGCTCACGCAGGAGACCGTCCACACCAGTGTCCAGCCGAGCGTGCCGAGGAACTGCGAGCCGGTCAGGGCGTCGACGTAGTTGTCGGCGCCGACGAACTCGTAGGTGGCGGGGATCTCGTTGACCCCGATGGAGCGGGCGACGTTGCGCTCGTCGGCGTCGGTCATCGACAGGTAGATGCCGCGGACCAGCGGATAACCGATGATCACGCCGATCACGACGACGACCGGGGCGACCATGGCCCAGGCGTACCAGTGGACCGACAGGGCGCGCCGCAGGCGGCCGGGGGTCGGTGGTGGGGTGCCAGTACCGCGGCTCCGGCCGCGGGCGGTGTTCTCGCCCGCGGCCTTCACCACCGACTGGCTGGTGTGGACAGCCATCAGTCGGCCAGCCTTCCTGTTACTTCCAGCCCTCAAGGAGCTTGCGGTAGGAGTCACCGGTGGCCTTGGCGGCCTTCTCCGGCGTGGTCTGGCCGGTGAGGACCTTGGTGTACTCGATGCGCAGCGGCTCGAAGAGGCTGCCGCCCTCGGGGATCCAGGGGCGCTCGACGGCGGTCTCGACGACCGGCTTGAAGAAGCCGACGATCTCGCTGTCGACCGCTTCCTTCTTGGCGTACGCGGAGGTGCGGGTGGGCAGCAGGTTCAGCTCGCCGGCGGCGGTGGCCTGGCTGTCGACGGAGGTCATGTACTCGACGAAGGCGTAGGAGGCGTCGAGGTTCTTGGAGCCGGCGTAGACGGCGAGGTTGTGGCCGCCCTGCGGGGCGCCCTGGGCGGCGGAGCCGGCCGGGACCGGGGCGACGCCCAGGTTGCCCTTGTCCGTGAACTCCTTGCCGGTCAGGGTGTCGGCGACGGCCCAGGGGCCGTTGATCATCATCGCGACGTCGCCGTTCTTGAACGCCTGCATCATGTTCTCCCAGCCGTCCGAGGCGTCCGTCTTCGCGGTGCCGTCGTCGACCAGTTCCTTGACCGCCTTGAACGCCTTGACGCCCTCGGGCTTGTCGATGGCGACGCTCTTGGAGCCGGCGTCGACCATGTCGCCGCCCTCGCCGTACAGGAAGGAGAGGAAGTAGTACGGGTCGTCGCCGCGGAGGTAGAGGCCGGTCTTGCCGGTCTTGTCCTTGATCTTCTTGGCGACGGTCTTGAGGTCGGCCAGGTTCGCGGGCGCCTCGACACCGGCCTCCTCGAACATCTTCTTGTTGTAGAAGATGCCCATGGAGTCGATGACCTGCGGGACGGCGTAGGTCTTGTCCTCGTACTTGGTGGACGCGACGGCCTGCTTGAGGAAGTCGTCCTGGTTCTTCAGGGCGGCGGTGCCGTCCAGCGGGGCCAGGTAGCCGAGGTTGGCGAAGTCCGGCGTCCAGGCGACCTCGGAGCGGATCACGTCGGGCGCGCCGTCGCCGGCCTGGGCGGCGTTCTTGAACTTGTTCTGCGCCTCGCCGAAGGGCACGTTGACGTACTTGACGTCGACCTTCGGGTGCTTCTTCTCGAAGCCTTCGGCCAGCTTCTTGAAGACCTTGTCCTCGCTGCCGACGCTGGAGGTGTCCCACCAGGTCACGGTGCCCGAGAGCTCGCCCGAGCTCTTGCTGCCGGTCTCGTCGTCGCTGCCGCAGGCGGTCGCCGCGAGCGCCAGGGCCGCGACCAGGGCGGTGGCCGTTATGCCACGTCGCATCTGAACTCCTTCAACTGCCGTACCGCTCCGTCGCGGCGCCGGGTCGACGTGAACGTAACAAGGATGAAAGACGACCGAAAGACCTTGCGGAAGATTTCTGCAAGCGCTGGTGATCGTTACATTCGCGTGTCCTCAAGGTTGCCGTCAAGCCCCTTGACGACCGTCGCCCACCCCTGGCAGGGGCGGGCGGGCCTGGCCATATCCGCAGGGCGACGGTCCGACAGCGGTCCGCGATCCGGGACCGCAAGTCCTTGCAAGACGTTGCCGGAAGCCCGTCCGAAACCCCTTCCCGTACGGCCCCACGCACAGTGGGCAATCCGACACGGGCCCGGTACAGTCGCATCCCATGACCGCACGGCTTGCCGATATCGCAACTCAGGCGGGGGTCAGCGAAGCGACGGTCAGCCGGGTCCTGAACGGCAAGCCCGGAGTAGCGGCGGCCACCCGCGAATCCGTCCTCGCGGCGCTCGACGTCCTCGGCTACGAACGCCCGGTGCGGCTGCGCAGGCGCAGCGCGGGGCTGGTCGGGCTGATCACCCCGGAGCTGGAGAACCCGATCTTCCCGGCGCTGGCCCAGGTCATCGGCCAGGCGCTGACCCGGCAGGGCTACACCCCGGTGCTGGCGACCCAGACCCCCGGCGGCTCCACCGAGGACGAACTCACCGAAATGCTGGTGGACCGGGGCGTCTCGGGCATCATCTTCGTCTCCGGGCTGCACGCGGACACCTCGGCCGATATGCAGCGCTACGAGCAACTGCGCTGCCAGGGGGTCCCCTTCGTTCTGGTGAACGGCTTCTCCGCCAAGGTGCAGGCGCCGTTCATCTCCCCGGACGACCGGGCGGCGATGCGGCTGGCGGTCACGCATCTGGTGGCGCTCGGCCACACCCGGATCGGCCTGGCGGTCGGCCCCAAGCGCTTCGTGCCGGTGCTCCGCAAAATCGAGGGCTTCCACGCGACGATGCGGGAGCAGCTGGGCCTCGCCGAGGAAGAGATCGAGGAGCTGGTCCAGCACTCCCTGTACACGCTGGAGGGCGGCCAGGCCGCCGCCACCGCCCTGATGGGGCGCGGCTGCACGGCGGTCGTGTGCGCGAGCGACATGATGGCGCTCGGGGCGATCCGGGCGGCCCGCCGCGAGTCCAGGGAGGTCCCCCGGGATCTCTCCGTGGTCGGCTACGACGACTCACCCCTCATAGCGTTCACGGACCCGCCGCTGACGACGATCCGGCAGCCGGTCACGGCGATGGGCCAGGCCGCGGTCCGCACGCTCCTGGAGGAGATCGGCGGAACCCCGGCCCCGCACAGCGAATTCGTCTTCATGCCCGAGCTGGTGGTGCGCGGCACGACGGCCGCCGGACCCGCAGGGGGTTCAGGGTCGGTTCCTCGTCCTTGAGGCGCAGGACGTGCGACCGGAACCCGACCGGAGGATGATCGTAGGCAGAGGAAGCTCTATGGAAGACTCTCTGCCTATGGGTGAAACACAGGTGACAGCACAGGAAGGCCGGTCGACGGCCGGTCCTTCACCCATCGCGGCCGAGGCGGCCCCCGGGACCGCCGCCGCGTCGTCGACGCCTCCCCCGGCCCCCGGAAAGTCCGGTTGGCAGGCCCGCATCCGCTCGCTGCGGACGCCCGGCCGCCCCCGGCTCTGGTTCGAGATCCTGCTCATCGCGGTCAGTTACTGGCTGTACTCGCTCGTGCGCAACGCGGTCCCGGAGCAGAAGGCGGCGGCGCTGGCCAACGCGGACTGGATCTGGTCGGCGGAGAAGTCCCTGGGACTCGCCTTCGAGGAATCGGTCAATCACGCGGTCAATTCCGTGACCTGGCTGATCGTGTCGATGAACTACTACTACGCGACGCTGCATTTCGTCGTGACCATCGGCGTCCTCGTCTGGCTGTTCCGCCGCCACCCCGGCCGCTACGCGGCGACCCGCCTTGTCCTCTTCGCGACGACGGGCGTGGCCCTGCTCGGCTACTACCTGTACCCCCTGGCGCCACCCCGTCTGATGAACGGGGCGAACTTCATCGACACGGTGCTCGTGCACGAGACGTGGGGCTCGATGGCGTCGGGCAACTTCAAGAACATGTCGAACCAGTACGCGGCGATGCCGTCGATGCACATCGGCTGGTCGCTCTGGTGCGGTCTGACGATCTTCGCCCTGGCCTCGGCGCCCTGGGCCCGGATCCTGGGCCTGCTCTACCCGACGCTCACCCTGGTCGTCATCGTGGCCACCGCCAACCACTTCTGGCTGGATGCGGTGGGCGGCATGGCCTGCCTCGCGTTCGGTTACGCGGTCTCCCGTGTCTGGTACGGCTCGCTGCCGCACCGCTTGCCGAAGTGGGTGCCCGGGGCGAGGAAGGGCCGGCTGACCGGGCTGCGCGCCGCCGCCCGCCTGCCACGCCCGGCGTCCGAACCGGAGCCGAAGGCAGAGCCGAAGCAGGGTGCGGAGGCCGAGCGGGAGGCGGCCGGGGCACGCAGGTCGTAGTCCTGTACGGCGAGGCGTCCCTTCCAGCCCCTCCGGCGTTTGAGGAGCGGGGTCCGGGGCGGAGCCCCGAGGGGTCCCGGGGCCGAGCCCCGGCACCGCCCTCAGCCCGCCGCCCCGTAGAACCGCTCCTCCACCACCGCCCGAGCCCGCCGCGTGATCCGCCGGTAGTCGTCCAGCATGTCCCCGACATGCCCGGGCTCGTACCCCAGGTACCGCCCCACCGCCGTCAGCTCCCGCGGATCGGACGGGAACGTGTCGCCCGGCCGCCCCCGCACCAGCATCACCGCGTTGCGCACCCGTGCCGCCAGCACCCACGCCTCGTCCAGCGTCTGCGCGTCCTCCGCCGGAATCAGGTCGGCCGCGCACGCGGCGGCCAGCGCCTCGCGTGTCCGCGTCGTGCGCAGCCCGGGCTCCGCCCACCCGTGCTGCATCTGGATCAGCTGGACGGTCCACTCGACATCGCTCAGCCCGCCCCGCCCCAGCTTCGCGTGGAGCGTGGGGTCCGCGCCGCGCGGTATCCGCTCGGACTCCATCCGCGCCTTGAGCCGGCGGATCTCGCGTACGGCGTCCTCGCCGAGCCCCTCCATCGGATACCGCAGCGGGTCGACCAGTTCGACGAAGGACCGCCCCAACTCCTCGTCGCCCGCCATGGGTTCGGCCCGCAGCAGCGCCTGGCTCTCCCAGACCAGCGACCAGCGCCGGTAGTAGGCCCCGTACGACTTCAGCGTGCGGACCATCGGCCCGGTCCTGCCCTCGGGACGCAGATCGGCGTCGATGAGCAGCGGCGGGTCTGCGGTGGGCAGTTGGAGCAGTCGCCGCATCTCGGTCACGACCGCGTTCGCCGCCCGCCCGGCCTCCTCGTCGCTCACGCCCTCGCGCGGCTGGTGGACGAAGAGGACGTCGGCGTCGGAGCCGTAACTCAGTTCGTGCCCGCCGAAGCGGCCCATGCCGATGACGGCGAACCGGGTCGGCAGGGTGTCGCCCCACTGCTCGCGGACGGCGGCCCGCAGCGCGCCCGCGATGGTGGCGGCGTTGAGGTCGGTGACGGCGGAGCCGACGCGGTCGACGAGGGCCCCGTGGTCCTGCTCGGCGGGGCTGTCCTCCGTGCCGTACGAGCCGATGAGGTCGGCGGCCGTCGTACGGAACAGCTCCCGGCGGCGCACCCCGCGCACCACCGCGACGGCCGACTCCGCGTCGCCCGCGCGCCCCACCGCGGCCAGTACCTCCTGCTCCAGGTGTTCCCGGGTGCGCGGCGTGAGCCCCTCCGGGTCACCGAGGATCGCCACCGCCTCCGGGGCCCGCATGAGGAGGTCCGGGGCGAGGCGGCCGGCGGAGAGGACCCGGGCGAGGTTCTCCGCGGCGGCGCCCTCGTCGCGCAGGAGCCGCAGGTACCACGGGGTCTTGCCGAGCGCGTCGGACACCTTCCGGAAGCCGAGGAGCCCGGCGTCCGGGTCGGCGGAGTCCGCGAACCAGCCGAGCAGCACCGGCAGCAGCGTGCGCTGGATGGCGGCCTTGCGGGTCACCCCGGAGGAGAGCGCCTCCAGATGGCGCAGGGCCGCCGCCGGGTCGGCGTACCCGAGGGCCTCCAGACGGATCGCGGCGGCCTTCGCGCTGAGCCGGGACTCGCCGGGGGCCAGCTGGGCGACGGCGTCCAGCAGCGGGCGGTAGAAGATCTTCTCGTGCAGCCGCCGTACGACGGAGGCGTGCCGCTTCCAGGCCTTGTTCAGCTCGGCCACCGGATCGGTGCGCATGCCGAGCGACCGGCCGAGCCGCCGCAGATCCGCCTCGTCCTCGGGGACCAGGTGGGTGCGGCGCAGCCGGTAGAGCTGGATGCGGTGCTCCATGGCGCGCAGGAAGCGGTACGCCTCGTCCAGCTGGGCGGCGTCCGCGCGTCCCACGTACCCGCCCTCGGCGAGCGCCCGCAGCGCCTCCAGGGTGGAGCCGCTGTGCAGCGAGGCGTCGCTGCGCCCGTGCACCAACTGGAGGAGCTGGACGGCGAATTCGACGTCCCGCAGTCCGCCGGGGCCGAGCTTCAGCTCGCGCTCGATGCGGTCGGCGGGGATGTTGTCGACGACCCGGCGGCGCATCTTCTGCACGTCGGGGACGAAGTTCTCCCGGTCGGCGGCCCCCCAGACGAGCGGCGACACGGCCTCGACGTACTCGGCACCCAGCTCGGGGTCGCCGGCCACCGCCCGGGCCTTCAGCAGGGCCTGGAACTCCCAGGTCTTGGCCCAGCGCTGGTAGTAGGCGAGGTGGGAGCTGAGGGTACGCACGAGCGGCCCGTTGCGGCCCTCGGGGCGGAGGTTGGCGTCGACCTCCCAGATGGTGCCCTCGACGGTGGTGTCGGAGCAGATCCGCATCATGTGCGCGGCCAGCCGGGTGGCGGCCTGCATGGCCTTGGTCTCGTCGACCCCGTCGCGCGCCTCCCCGACGAAGATCACGTCGACGTCGGAGATGTAGTTCAGCTCCCGTCCGCCGCACTTGCCCATCGCCACGACGGCGAGCCGGCACTGTGCGGCGTCCTCGGGCGCCGACGTGCGGGCGATGGCGAGTGCGGCGCGCAGCGTGGCGGTGGCGAGGTCGGCCAGCTCGGCGGCGGTCTGGGCGAGACCGGTCGTCCCGCACACGTCCCGGGCGGCCAGGGTGAGGAGGCACCGGCGGTAGGCGACCCGCAGCGAGTCCGGGTCGACGGCGTCGGCGAGCCCCTGCTCGAACTCGGCGACGCCGGGGTGCAGGTCGGCCGACTCGTACGTGACGAGCGCCTGCCAGTCGCGCGGGTGCCGGGCCAGATGGTCCCCGAGCGCCTCGGATGCTCCGAGGACCCCGAGGAGCCGGTCGCGCAGGGGCTTGGCGGTGACGAGGGTGTCGAGCAGCACCCGCCGCTCGCTCTCCTCCCCCGCCTCCACGATCCGGACCAGTCCGCGCAGGGCCAGATCGGGGTCCGCAGTGGCCCCGAGCGCCTCCAGGAGGACCGGATCGGACCTGACGGAGGCGAGCACGTCCAGGTCGAGGAGCTGCTCGGCGGCGGACGGGTCGGTGAATCCGTGCCGCAGCAGCCTGGTGAACGTACTGCTTCTGCGCCCCGGCGCGGTCGTCATCCCGTGCTCTCCTGCCAGCCGAACCGATCTGCGTAACTGCTCGGCCGCTTCCTTGTCGGCGTCACAGCTCTCCGAGCCTAGTCCCGTGCCGATGAATTCGGGGCGGCGGCGGAGTCCACCCACGGGGAAAACACCTGCCAGCACCCCGTGACAGCACCACTAGACGCCCCCCGGAGGAACGATGTCCACGACCGAGCAGCCCCCGGCCACCGAGCTGGACGCCCGCTACAGCAGCGAGGGCGCGACGGCCCGCCCCTGGCCGGAGACGGCCGCCGTGCTCGCCGACGCCCCGCTGTACTGGCTCTCCACGGTCCGCCCCGACGGCCGCCCCCACGTCACCCCGCTCATCGGCGTCTGGTCACAGGGCGCCCTGCACTTCTGTACGGGCCCGCAGGAGCGCAAGGCACGCAATCTGGCGGCCAACCCCGAGGTGGTCCTGACGACGGGTGTGAACACCCTGGACTCCGGCTTCGACGTCGTGGTGGAGGGCCGGGCGGAGCGGGTGACGGACCACGAGCGGCTCAGGGAACTGGCCCGGGAGTGGGAGGCGAAGTACGGCGCCGACTGGCACTTCGACGTCGAGGACGGCAGCTTCGTCCAGGCGGAGGCGGGCCACGCCCAGGTGTTCGCGGTCCACCCCCGTACGGTGTTCGGCTTCGGCAAGGGGGAACCGTACAGCCAGACGCGCCACCGCTTCACGTGATCCGCTGGGCCGTCCCGACGAGGACGGTGGCGTACAGCTCCTCGGAGACCAGGACCCGGGGGTGCAGCCCGGCGGCGCGCAGGACCTCCACCGCCGTGTCCCGCTGCCGCTCACCGGCCTCCACGAGCAGACTGCCGCCGGGCGCGAGCCACTCGGGCGCTTCGGCGGCGACCCGGCGCATGACGTCGAGGCCGTCGCCGCCGCCGTCGAGGGCGACGCGCGGTTCGTGGACGCGGGCCTCGGTGGGCAGTAGCTCGACGTCGTCGGTCGGAACGTACGGGACGTTGGCAAGGAGCACGTCGACGCGGCCGCGCAGGCGCGCGGGAAGGGGGGCGAAGAGATCACCCTCGTACACCTCCCCCAGGTCGCCGACGTTGCGCCGGGCGCAGCTCACGGCGGCGGGTTCGACATCGCAGGCGTGCAGTTCGGCCGTGTCCGACGCGGCGGCGAGGGCGACGCCGAGGGCGCCGGAACCGCAGCAGAGGTCGACGACGACGGCCCGGCGGGGCGCGAGGGCGGCGGCCTGCGCCACGAGGAACTCCGTACGCCGCCGGGGCACGAAGACACCGGCGTCCACGGCGAAGCGGCGACCGCGGAACTCCGCCCAGCCCAGGACGTGTTCGAGCGGGAGCCCGGCGGCACGGCGCTCGACGAGCGCGGACAGCTCGCCGGGGGAAGCGGCGGCCTCGTGGAGGAGGAGGGCCTCGTCCTCGGCGAAGACACAGCCGGCGCGGCGGAGGACGAGGACGGTGGTGGAGAGGACGGTGCTGATGGGGTGAACCGGCATACGAGCGAAGCCTTTCGGGAAAACCGATGGGCGCTCGACGATCGTCCTAGTCCGTCCGGTCAGCTTCGGCTGCCGCCGGACGTCCGACGTGATCGCGCGGGGTGAGCACCCAGTCTGATCCAGCGGTAATGGGTCTCACCTCCTCGGTCGATCGCGTCGTTCCCCGTGGCGTACGGGGGTCGTAACAGTACAACAGCCCGCTTCCGCACCCGTGCGGGGCGCGGAAGCGGGCTGGACGAGCCGTGCGGGCGGCTCACAGATCCACGCTGTCCCGCAGCTTCGTAGGCGTGAGGAACAGCGACGCGATGACGCCGATCACGGCGATACCGGCCGAGATGAGGAAGATGTGGCCGGTGGCGTCCCCGTACGCGGCCCGGACGACGTCCTGGACCTGGGGCGGCATGGCGGCGACGTTCAGGGTGGAACCGCCGGAGCCGGAGGCGGCGGGATCGATGCCGAGCTTCGCCAGTCCGTCCGTGATCTTCGTGGACACCTGATGGGCGAGGACCGCGCCGAGGACGGAGACGCCCATGGTGCCGCCGAGGGAGCGGAAGAAGGTGATGGCCCCGCTGGCCGCGCCGATCTCGCTGAGCGGCACGGTGTTCTGGAGGACGAGCACCAGGTTCTGCATCGACATACCGACTCCGACGCCCACACCGAGCATCCCCAGCGACACCATCACGAGCGAGGTCTCGTGGTCGATGAAGGACAGTCCGAGGAAGCCGAGGGCGAGGACGACGACACCGGCGACGATGAACGGCTTGACCTTGCCGCTCTTGGAGACCAGCCGCCCGGCGACGGTGGAGGAGACGAGGACGCCCGCCATGAGCGGAATGGTCAAGAGCCCCGCCTCGGTCGGCGAGTAGCCACGGCCGATCTGGAAGTACTGCCCGAGGAAGACGGCCCCGCCGAACATGGCCATGCCGACGGCGAGGCTGGCGACGATGGCGAGGGCGGGGTCGCGGCGGCGGACGACGTGGAGCGGAACGACGGGCTCCTTGACCCGGTTCTCCACGAGTACGGCCGCCCCGAGGATGACCACGCTCCCGCCGACCATCAGTCCGCTCTGCCAGGAGATCCAGTCGAAGTCGTCGCCGACGAAGGTGACCCAGAGGAGCAGGAGGCTGACCCCGGCGGCGATGAGCGAGGCCCCGAGGTAGTCGACCTTGGTGTCGGGCCGGCGGACCTCGACGAGGTGCAGCGTGCGGGCCAGCATCACGGAGGCGAGGAGGGTGAAGGGCACGGCGATGAAGAAGCACCAGCGCCAGCCGAGCCAGGAGGCGTCGGTGATGAACCCGCCGAGCAGCGGCCCGCCGACGGTGGCGACGGCCATGACGCCGCCGAGGTAACCGTTGTAGCGTCCGCGCTCCTTCGGGCTGATCATCGCGGCGATGATCACCTGGACGAGCACCTGGAGCGCGCCCATACCGAGCCCCTGGACGGCACGGAAGGCGATCAGCTGCTCGGTGGACTGGGCGAACCCGCACGCCACCGACGAGACGACGAAGAGCCCGATGGCTATCTGGAGCAGCAGCTTCTTGCTGAACAGGTCGGCGAGCTTGCCCCAGATCGGCGTGGAGGCCGTGGAGGCGAGCAGGGTCGCGGTGACGACCCAGGTGTACTGGGACTGCGTGCCGTCGAGGGACCCGATGATCTGCGGCAGCGCGACCGAGACCACGGTGCTGCTGATCATCGCCACGAAGAGCACGATGAGCAGCCCGCTGAGGGCCCGCAGGACGTGGCGGTGGTCCATGGGTGCGGCGGCGGGGGCCCCGGCCGGGGCGGCGGCGGTGTCTGCTGCGCTCACGCGCAACCTCCGGAAAAGTTCGTACGAGAGGCCCGTAAGCGGTGTCGGCACCGGGTCAACCCGAATCCGTGCACGACCCCGTACGGGAGAGAGAAGGCTTCACCATACATGCACACTGGGCAATTTTGCCCACTGAGCAAGAATCTCACACCTGGGGGATAATGCCCCCATGGACAGCAGCACCGCGGGACCGGGACTCCGGGAACGCAAGAAGGAAGCCACCCGCCAGGCCGTGCACGAGGCGACCCTGCGCCTGACGGTGGAGCACGGTTTCGACCAGGTGACGGTCGAGGCGGTGGCGGACGCGGCCGGGATCTCCCGCAGAACGTTCTCGAACTACTTCACCAACAAGGAGGACGCCCTCCTCTACGGCGAGGAGCAGCAGATCAGGGCCCTGGTCCGCACGGTCCGCGAGCGCCCCGCCGACGAACCCGCATGGCCGGCCCTGCGCGCGGCGGTGGCCCAGTTCGCGGACCGCGTGGCACCCCCGGAACGCGAATGGGCGATCCGCACCCGCCTGGCGATGCGTCACCCCTCGCTACTGGCCCGCCAGTTGGCCAACCACGCCGCCCTGGAACGCGACCTGGCCGAAGCGGTGGCCGCCCGCCCGGGCCCCCCGTCGGCCCCGGTCCGCCCGATCGTCCTGGCGGCGGGCTTCCTGGCCTCGCTCCGGATCGCGATGCGCATGTGGATCGAGGAGGACCTGGCGCGGGAGCCGGCGGCGGTGATCGACGAGATCCTGGACGAGATGGGGCGGGGGTTCGCGTGAACCCGCCCCATCGGCGCCCGTCTCAGGAGTCCGGCCGGTCGGAGTCCGGCCGGTCGGAGTCCGGCTGGTCGATGCGGATCTCGTAGGCGATCTCCCAGCGGATGTCCGGCACGACGACGTCCGCCGTCTCCACGGGGCGGCCCTCGCGGTCGAAGTACGTGCGCTCGATCTCGATGACCAGGTCGCCGATGGAGATCCCGAGCAGGTTGGCCTGTTCACGCGTCGCGCGGGCCGGGCGGGGCAGTTCGATGCCGGTGGCGATGTGGACGCCGATGGAGCGCATGCGCTCGACGACGCCGATCTTGCCGTGCGGGCCCCATCTCGGGGAGCAGGACCGGCGTCCCGTCCGTGACGGCCATCGGCTCCCAGCTCTTGGCGAGTTGTACGGGCATGCCGTCGGCGAGGAACTCGTAGTCGGTCACGACGCAGAGGTCGCCGGGCTCGATCGCCAGGCGCTCCGCGATGTCCTCGGGCGCGGGGACACGGGCCGTGCTGGTGCACTCCCAGTCCGCCTCGTGGTCGAGCTCGGCCATATGCGAGGCGAACGGGCTCTTGTTCCGCTGCTCGCGGTGGCGTGAGCGGATCATGCGCCGGCGCTCGCGGGCCCGGCGGACGTATGTACCGGAGCCGGCGCGCCCTTCGAGGATGCCCTCGATGATCAGACGCTCCATGGCCCGCTGCGCCACGGACTGACCGACGCCGTACTCCTCGGCGAACCGCGCCCGGGACGGCAGCTTGTCGCCGACGGCCCACTCACCGGCCCGGATGCGAGCCCGCAGCTTGTCCGCCACCTGCAAGTACGGCGTATCACGTGGCATTTGAGCAGCTCCGTGTGTTCGGCGTCGATATGGGCGTCGCTGGTTGACAAAGCTAACCCATCAGGTTGAAGCTGAATACTCAGCATTACCTGGAGTGACCTTCAGTTCACAGGGGAGAAGTGTGCGCTCTGCACAAGCGCGGATTGCGGCGCTGACCGGCATGCTCGCCGCCGCCACAGGCACCGAACCGCGTGTGGCCACCGACCTGGACGTCATCCGCGTCGAGGCCGATCTCCCCGCCGAGTTGAGCGCGACCGCCCACGCGGCCGTCCTCGCCGCCCTGGCCACGGCGGACCGCTACGGGCACACGCGCACCCGCGCCGCCGAGTACGTCTGGGCCGAGATCAGCAGAGAGGCGAACGTGACCACGACCGAATCCCCCGACACGGCCTACCGCGCCCTGCTCGGCCACACGATGACCTGCACCGCCTGCCGGACCGGGGCGATCTGCCCCGACGCGACGAAGCTCGTCCGCGTCTGGCGGGAGACCCGCCGATGGGGCCCCGACCACATCAGCGCCACCGCGCCCACGGTCCCGACCAGCGACGGAGGCACCTGATGCGCAAGACCCGCCAGGCGTTACCGACACCACCCGGGAGGCCCGGATGATCACTCTCTCCGCAACGGACGTCCTCGACTGCGAGGCGTGCTGGAACGCCCCGGTCACCGCCGCCCGGCAGACCCCCGCCGGTCGCGACCTGCTCTGCGAGAAGTGTGCGGAGGGCGATTACCCGCGCCGCGTCGACCTCTTCCCGCCGTTCGGCATCTACGGCCTGACGCCCCGCAAGCTCCTGAACGACGGCCGGCACGGCAGCGGCTCCCCGAAGCTCCCTCCGAACCCGGGCCCGCCGCTGCCCAACCCTCCCCCGGCCCCGTCACCGCCGGGAACGCCACCGGTGTAAGGCCCGGCGCTCCCGCCCTGCACGTACCCCTCGACGGAAACCCGGGCCGTTGTCAGTACCCCTTGCTAGGTTGCCTGGTGGTTGCAGACCGGTCAGACCTTCGAGGTACGCGGTCAAGGGGGGTGGGCACAAAGGTCCCCGGGAGCCACCTCGGGACTATGTTGGAAGCCGTGGATTCCCACCCCCCTCATCCTCCGTGAGCACAGACAGCCCTTCGGCCAGTTCCCTACAGCGCAGGCGGGCCGGGGAGAAGTCGTAGGGCATTTTGCCGGTGGCTTCCAACACCGTCATGACCCTGCCGGAGTCGGAGCCGGACTCGTTCTCGCCGTCGTCGCCGGTCTCAAGGTGCGAAGTCTCCCAGGCGTCGAAGAGAGCATCGTCGTCCTCGTCGAGGCCGGACTCCTCGATGACGGCGTGCAGGGCGCTTTCGAAGGCGCACCGTTCGGCGGCCACTTGAGCCACTCGCGGGTCGTCGACGGCGACGCTGTCGTCGAGTGCCTCCTCGGCGGCGTCGATGCGATCGGACTCCTCCCGCAGAGCGGGATGTGTGGCCAGGGCGACGAACCGCGTGGCCTGCACGGCTGCTCCGAGCGGTCCGAAGATCCGCTCGGTGACCAGGAGAGTATCCAGGTCGGCCTGGCGCAGGGAGCCCTCGGACAGGCCCTTGAGGCGGTCGGTCACCAGGTCGGACAGCAGTCCCCTTCGGCTGCCTTCGACGCGCATCCGCTGCACGGCGGTCCGTTGGCGCCGCAGTTCCGCCTCTTGCGCGGCGAGGGATCCCTCCACGCTCTCCAGGACGGGCTCGATGCCGTCTCCGCCCTGCGCGTCGGCGGGGTCCTCGGCGAAGGCCTCGCGGATGTCCTCCAGTGCGATCCCGGCGTCCGCCATCCTGCGAATCCACAGCAGGCGGATCATGTCCTCGTACCCGTAGCGGCGACGGTCATCGCCACCCCGCTCGGGCTCCGGGAGCAGGCCGATCTCGTGGTAGTGGCGGATCGCCCGCGGTGTGCAGCCGGCAAAGGCCGCCGCGTCGCCGATTCCGACCTGGCGAGGCGGCATGAAGGACACGGGCATGAGAGGCCTTTCCTCGAAGGGGCGAGACGTGAGTCCACCGGACCACATGCCGCTACGGAAGGTGCAACTCCCTCCCCCTTGGACCGTGGGCACGGGCCGGGCAACACAGCTTGGGCACGGTCACCAGGTGGCGACGGTCGCTGCATGGTGGTCCGCGACGACAGCCCGGTCCATCGGGGCATCCGGCGGAATACGCAGAGGCACACCGGCCAAGGCGCTGTACACAGCGTGACCTGCCAGGCTCGGTGCGACGTGCACGACCAGCTCGGCGTCGATGGCGAGCAGACCGCTGTCGAACAGACGGTGCACGTCCGAGCGCAGGATCAGCCCCTCCTCCACACGGTGTTGCTCCGTTTCGGCGAAGGGGCGCAGGTGGGCTGCCTCCAGGACCTCGGCCGGCGCCGCGCCGGTGACGGCGCAGATCAGCCCGTACTCGCGTACCAGGGCACGGCGGAACCCATCCTGGCCACGTCGCACTGCGGCTGCCGATCTCCGGCGTCCGCCCGGCAGCTCCTGCGGTCGAAGTCTGTCCGCACGACGGAGTTCACGACGGCCCGGAAGGCGGACTCCCCGGGCATCGATGGCGGTCAGGGTTCGGCGACGGTCCATCTTCTTGATCGACTGCTGGTCGGACCGGCTCAGGCTGAGCTCGCTCAACTGCGTCTTGTCCAGACAGCCGTCCAGAGGCTGCCAAGTCCCTCCGTAGTGCGCCCGGAAAGCAGTGACGCGGACGGTTTCAGAAGTCGGGGTGTCGAAGGCGTTCTTACAGCGACTGCACCAGAACCGGGGCAGCATGGTGGCTCGCTCTTTGAAGCCGGTACTTGTGCAGAAGGGGCATCGGCTGCGGACCTTCTCCTGGTCGGGCAGCACCTGGAGAGCTTCCACATACCCCGCCCCGAGGGCTTCCTTACCGTTCCGTACCACCACCAGGTCACCGACCGCCACGTGTTGGTGGTTCCCTACGGTCGAGTCGTAGCTGTACGACTCCTCGATGATGTCCTCGTAGCCGGAGTTTCCCTGAAACTGCCGTTCCTCCCCGGTCACGAGAAAAGACCATGCCGTGCCAGGGGTGTTCGGTGCCGCGCTCTCCGCCTCCGTCATGCTCAGGAGCATACGAACGACCACGGACAACGAGCCCGGCGGTACTCACCGCGGGGCCCGTTGCGTGTCGTCGAAACCTTCGGCCGGGAAACACGGCCGCTCAGGGATCCAGGAGTTACAGCACCGGCAGCAGGTTCTTCAGCTCGAAAGCGGTGACCTCGCTGCGGTACTCCTCCCACTCCTGCTTCTTGTTGCGCAGGAAGAAGTCGAAGACGTGCTCGCCCAGGGTCTCGGCGACCAGTTCGCTCTTCTCCATCAGCGAGATGGCCTCGCCCAGGTTCTGCGGGAGCGGTTCGATGCCCATCGCGCGGCGTTCGGCGTCGGAGAGGGCCCAGACGTCGTCGTCGGCGCCGGCCGGGAGTTCGTAGCCCTCCTCGATGCCCTTGAGGCCCGCGGCGAGCAGGACCGCGTAGGTGAGGTAGGGGTTGGCGCCGGAGTCGATGGAGCGGACCTCGACGCGGGCCGAGCCGGTCTTGCCGGGCTTGTACATCGGGACGCGGATGAGGGCGGAGCGGTTGTTGTGGCCCCAGCAGATGTACGAGGGGGCCTCGCCGCCCGCGCCGGCCGCGCGGGAGGAGCCGCCCCAGATGCGCTTGTAGGAGTTGACCCACTGGTTGGTGACGGCCGAGATCTCCGCCGCGTGCTTCAGGAGGCCCGCGATGAAGGAGCGGCCCACCTTGGAGAGCTGGTACTCCGCACCCGACTCGTAGAACGCGTTGCGGTCACCCTCGAAGAGGGAGAGGTGGGTGTGCATGCCCGAGCCCGGGTACTCCGAGAACGGCTTCGGCATGAACGTGGCCTGCACGCCCTGCTCCAGCGCCACCTGCTTCATCACCAGGCGGAACGTCATGATGTTGTCCGCCGTGGAGAGCGCGTCCGCGTAGCGGAGGTCGATCTCCTGCTGACCCGGGGCGCCCTCGTGGTGGCTGAACTCGACCGAGATGCCCATCGATTCGAGCATGGTGATCGCCTGGCGGCGGAAGTCCATGCCGACGTTCTGCGGCGTGTGGTCGAAGTAGCCCGAGCTGTCCGCCGGCGTCGGGCGGGTGCCGTCGACCGGCTTGTTCTTCAGCAGGAAGAACTCGATCTCGGGGTGCGTGTAGAAGGTGAAGCCCAGGTCGGACGTCTTGGCCAGGATCCGCTTCAGGACATAGCGCGGGTCCGCGAAGGACGGCGAGCCGTCCGGCATCAGGATGTCGCAGAACATCCGCGCCGTGCCGGGAGCCTCCGCGCGCCAGGGCAGGATCTGGAAGGTCCCCGGGTCCGGCTTGGCGATCATGTCCGACTCGTAGACCCGTGCGAAGCCCTCGATCGCCGAGCCGTCGAAGCCGATGCCCTCGTCGAAGGCCTGCTCCAGCTCGGCCGGGGCGACGGCGACGGACTTGAGGAACCCGAGGACGTCGGTGAACCACAGCCGCACGAAGCGGATGTCGCGCTCCTCAAGGGTCCTGAGGACGAATTCCTGCTGCTTGTCCATTGCCACATCCTTGCAGTTCAGACGGTCCGTGCACCACCGCCCGGGGTAGGGGGACACTTCAGTATCGCGACCCGGGATTTCCCCCAGATTACGCACACGGTGTGAGAGAGAGCACTCGGCCACCCACTACGATCGGCGACCGAGCAGCGGTCGGCTTCGGTGCCTGCTTCCTCTCCGGCTTTACGCCCGTCCGCGCACCCCGGTCCACGGACCGCTCTCCCGTCTCCCGGCCCCTTCGCAGAAGGACTCCACGACATGAGCTTCGCCCCCCGGTCCCCCCAGCCGCAGGCCCCCGCCCCCGGCGCGCGCTCCACCCGCAACCGGGCCATCGCCATAGGGCTGAGCGCCGCCGTCGTGGCCGGTCTCGTCGCTTTCGGCTCGTTCATGCTGCTGGACAACTCCGCGGCCGACGAGAAGTCCGACAACGCCTCGGCGGCCCACGACGGCAAGCACCCGGGCGGGCACGGCGACGCCAAGGGCGGGGCCATCGAGGGGCTGAAGTCCTGGGACGCGGCGAAGCTCGGCCGCCAGCATGTGGCGGGCACGGTGGACTATCCGATGAAGCCTCCGGTCGGCGGCGACCACAACGCGTCCTGGATGAACTGCGACGGCGACGTATACGAAAAGGCCCTCCCGGACGTCAACGCCGTCCACTCCCTGGAGCACGGCGCGGTCTGGGTCACGTACAACGGCTCGGCCGCCGAGGCGGATGTCGCCGCGCTCGCGGAGCGGGTCGAGAAGACCCCGTTCACCCTGATGAGCCCGTACGCCGGCCAGGAGGGCGCGATCACGCTCAGCGCCTGGGGCAAGCAGGTCACCGTGGACTCCGCCGACGACCGGCGGGTGGACCAGTTCCTCACCGAGTACGTCCAGGGCGCCCAGACGCCCGAGCCCGGCGCCCCCTGCACCGGCGGGCTGGCGACGGTGCCGCAGTGACGGACTCGACCGACACAACCGGCACCACGGACCGCACGGACCCGGCCGCCGGTGTCGAGCGGCGGAAGACCGCACTCGTGCGGTGGGTGGCCGGAGGCGCCGTGGCCCTCGCCCTGCTCTTCGCCGGGGCCGCCGCCGTCGCCTCCGCCCGTGAGGACGGTTCGCCGCCCCGCGCGGCCGATGCGCCCGCCCCGGACTCCGCCGACGCCGGGTTCGCCCGGGACATGGCCGTCCACCATCAGCAGGCCGTCGAGATGTCGTTCATCGTCCGCGACCGTACGGAGGACGAGGACGTACGCCGTCTCGCGTACGACATCGCCAACACCCAGGCCAACCAGCGCGGCATGCTCCTCGGCTGGCTCGGCCTCTGGGGGCTGCCCAAGGTCGCGGGCGGTGACCAACCCCCGATGGCCTGGATGGGTGGCGGCGAAGGCGACGGCGGGCATGAGCATGGTGGGCACCATCCCGGCGGTGGCAGCGACGGTGACGGTGTGCTCATGGCGGGGATGGCTTCCCGCGCCGAGCTGGAGCGGCTCGGGCGCCTCGACGGCCGGCAGGCCGAGGTCTTCTACCTCCAGCTCATGACGGACCACCACAAGGGCGGCGTCGCCATGGCCGAGGCCTGTGCGTCCCGGTGCACCGTCCCGGTCGAGCGGCGGCTCGCCCGGGGCATGGTCGAGGGGCAGCAGTCCGAGCTGGGGCTCATGCGCGACATGCTCACCGAGCGGAAGGCCCGGCCCCGGACCTGAGCCCGGGGCCACGGCCCGGACGACGCGCGTCAGCTTGAGTCCCTGCGTCGGCGCACCCGAACGGGTGATTGCGGTCGCGCGTGCGTCCCCCGCCGATGACGATGGGGGCGCTCGGGGCCGTACGGCAGTGCCATCGGCACGCAGGAGGAAATCCCCCATGACGACCGCCAAAGACATCATGCACAGCGGGGCCCGCTGGATCCCGGCCCACGAGACCCTCGACCGTGCGGCGCAGCTGATGCGCGAGCACAACGTGGGCGCCCTGCCCGTCTCCGCCGACGGCGACTCGGACCGGATGGTCGGCATCATCACCGACCGCGACATCGTCGTCGGCTGTGTGGCCAAGGGGCATGACCCGTCGAAGGTCACGGCGGGCGATCTCGCGCAGGGCACGCCCCGCTGGATCGAGGCGGAGGCCGATGTCGACGCGGTCCTGGAGGAGATGCAGACGCACCGCATCCGCCGACTGCCCGTCGTCGAGAACAAGAAGCTGGTCGGCATGATCAGTGAGGCCGACCTCGCGCAGCACCTCACCGAGGAGCAGATCGCGGGCTGGGCGGAGAAGGTCTACTCCCGCAGCTGAGAGGCACCGTCGTGAGAGTGGCAGCTGCCCGGTGTCCCTGGTCCGCTTCGGCGGGAGGGTGCCGGGCCGCCGTCCGTCCGTATACCCGCCGGGGGTAGGGTGGCCCGCGTGGCGGGCAGGACGCGGAGCAGGAGCGTGACGTACGGGCAGCTGATGCTGTTCGCCGCTCTGCTGTTCGGCATCGTCACCATGCACACGGTCGGGCATCCGGCCGAGCACGGCGGATCGGCCGCGATGTCGGCGGCATCGGCGTCTTCGTCGGCCGCCATGGGCGAGCACTCCGCGCCCCACGACTCCCCCGGGGCCGATGCCCCCATGAGCGGCATGGACCCGCTCTCCGTCTGCCTCGCCGTCCTCGGTGTCTGGGGCCTCGCCCTCGTCGGCTTCTGGCTGCTCGGGCTGCGCGCCGACGGGCGGCCTCTCGGTACGCCGGTGGGGGCGGGGCTCCTGCGCGTGCTGCGGCCGAATCCGCCACCCCCGATATCGGTGCTCGCCAGCGTCTCGGTGCTGCGCATTTAGGAGTGGGCGTCTCACCTCCGCCCCTTCCCGAAACCACCGGATCACCCAGTACTTCAGAGGTGTCTTCAGCATGCCCATGCACCAACTCCCTCGCCGCGCCGTGCTCGGCGCCGCTCTCGCCGTCGCCGGTACGGGAGCCCTCGCCGCCTGTTCCGACGGCGGCAGCGGCCACGGCGGCGCCCACTCCCCCGGCGGCGGGGCCCAGGACTCCGGTACGTACGTCACGCCCGGCGGCAAGGAGGTCGAGGCCGCAGAGGCGGCGCGCGGCTCCGGGCCCGTACGGAAGGTCTCCCTCACCGCCACCCGGACCCGGCTCGATCTGGGCGGCGGCACCACCGTCACCTCCTGGGCCTACGGGGACCGGCTGCCCGGGCGCGAGGTGCGGGTGACGGCCGGGGACACCCTCGCCCTCACCCTGGCCAACCACCTGCCGCAGCCCACCTCCCTGCACTGGCACGGGCTCGCGCTGCGCAACGACATGGACGGGGTTCCCGGGCTGACTCAACGGGACATCGCCCCGGGGGCGGAGTTCGCCTACCGGTTCGCCGTACCGCACCCGGGGACGTACTGGTTCCACCCGCACTCCGGCGTCCAGCAGGACCGGGGGCTGTACGCGCCGCTGATCGTCGAGGACCCGAAGGAGCCGTTGGCGTACGACAAGGAGTGGGTCGTCGTCCTCGACGACTGGGTCGACGGGGTGGACGGGTCCACTCCGGACGCCGTCCTCGATGAGTTGTCCGGAGGTATGAGCGGCGGGATGGATCATGGCGCGCACACCATGTCCGGTTCGGGTGAGGACAATCCCGGTGACAGCGGGCCCTCTCGGATGATGATGGGCGCCCGCAGTGAGCTGCTCGGGGGCGACGCCGGTGATGTGGCCTATCCGCACTACCTGGTCAACGGGCGGGTCGCGGACGATCCGGAGACGTTCCGGGCGCGGCCCGGGGACCGTATCCGGCTGCGGATCATCAACGCCGGCGGCGACACCGCCTTCCGCGTCGCGCTCGGCGGGCACCGGATGACCGTGACGCACACCGACGGGTTCCCGGTCCGGCACACCACGGGGGACGCGGTGCTGCTGGGGATGGGTGAGCGGTACGACGTCCTCGTCACCGCCGGGGACGGGGTCTTCCCGCTGACCGCCCTGGCCGAGGGGAAGAAGGCGGCCGCCCTCGCCGTCCTGCGGACCGGGGGCGGGGCCGCGCCCGCCGCCTCCCTGCGGCCGAAGGAGCTGGAGGGAAAGGTGGTGGAGGCGGGGCGGCTCGCGCCCGACCCGTCGGTGGCGCTGCCCGCCCGTCTGCCGGACCGGACGATCCGGATGCGGCTCACCGGTGGGATGGCGACGTGCGACTGGGCCTTCGACGGGCAGCCGTACGACGCGAAGCGGCGGCGGCCGGTGGAGGCGGGCGAACGGGTGCGGCTCGTCTTCGACAACGGCACCGCCATGTGGCATCCGATCCATCTGCACGGCCACACCTTCGCGCTCGGCGGGAACGCCGCCGGGGCCCGTAAGGACACCGCGATCGTGCTGCCGCACCGGTCGCTGACGGTGGACTTCGACGCCGACAATCCGGGGCTGTGGATGGTCCACTGCCACAACGTCTACCACGCGGAGGCGGGGATGATGACGGTTCTCGGATACCGGGACTGATCTCCCGCGACCCTCGGTGGGGCGGCGCGGACAGCCGCTCCCACCTGCGGTTCCGGCGGGCCGGGGCAGATTTTGCCCGGCCCGCCGGGACATCGCGTCAGAAAGACGATTACACTGGCGGACGTGCCTCAACTACGCCTCGCACTGAATCAGATCGACTCGACCGTCGGCGACCTCGCCGGCAACTCCGAGGCGATCGTCCACTGGACCCGGCACGCCGCCGAGCAGGGCGCCCACCTCGTGGCGTTCCCCGAGATGGTGCTGACCGGATACCCCGTCGAGGACCTGGCCCTGCGGTCGTCCTTCGTCGAGGCCTCACGGCAGGCGCTCCGCGCGCTGGCCGCCCGGCTCGACGCGGAGGGCTTCGGCGAACTGCCGGTCGTCGTCGGCTACCTGGACCGCTCCGAGCACGCGGCAGCGCGCTACGGGCAGCCCGCCGGCTCCCCGCGCAACGCCGCCGCGGTGCTGCACCGCGGCGGGATCGCGCTCAACTTCGCCAAGCACCACCTGCCGAACTACGGCGTCTTCGACGAGTTCCGGTACTTCGTGCCCGGCGACTCGATGCCCGTCGTCCGGGTCCACGGCATCGACGTGGCCCTCGCCATCTGCGAGGACCTGTGGCAGGACGGCGGGCGTGTCCCGGCCGCCCGGTCCGCCGGGGCCGGGCTGCTGCTGTCGATCAACGCCTCGCCGTACGAGCGGGACAAGGACGACACCCGGCTGGAGCTGGTCCGCAAGCGGGCCCAGGAGGCCGGCTGCACGACGGCCTATCTGGCGATGATCGGCGGTCAGGACGAGCTGGTCTTCGACGGTGACTCGATCGTCGTCGACAAGGAGGGCGAGGTCATCGCCCGCGCCCCGCAGTTCTCCGAGGGCAGCGTGATCCTCGACCTGGAGCTGCCCGCCGCGCCGGCCGAAGCGCCCTCGGGGGTCGTGGACGACGGGCTGCGGATCGACCATGTGGTGCTGTCCGACGAGCCGGTCGCCGCGTACGATCCGGAGCTCGCGGGCGGCTACGCGGAGCGGCTGGAGGACGAGGAGGAGATCTACTCGGCGCTGGTCGTGGGGCTCCGTGCGTACGCTGCGAAGAACGGTTTCAGCAGTGTGCTGATCGGGCTCTCCGGCGGGATCGACTCGGCGATCTGCGCGGCCATCGCGTGCGATGCGCTCGGGGCGCAGAACGTGTACGGGGTCTCGATGCCGTCGAAGTACTCCTCGGACCACTCCAAGGGCGACGCGGCCGAGCTGGCGCGGCGTACCGGGCTCAACTTCCGTACGGTGTCGATCGCGCCGATGTTCGACGCGTACATGGGCGCGCTGGGGCTCACCGGGCTCGCGGAGGAGAACCTCCAGGCGCGGCTGCGCGGTACGACGCTGATGGGCATCTCCAACCAGGAGGGGCAGATCGTGCTGGCGCCCGGCAACAAGTCGGAGCTGGCGGTCGGCTACTCCACGCTGTACGGGGACGCGGTCGGCGCGTACGGGCCGATCAAGGACGTCTACAAGTCGTCGGTGTTCCGGCTGGCGAAGTGGCGGAACCGGGCGGCGGAGGAGCGCGGGCAGACGCCGCCGATTCCCGAGGCCTCGATCACCAAGCCGCCGAGCGCGGAGCTGCGGCCGGGGCAGGTCGACACGGACTCGCTGCCGGACTACGAGGTGCTCGACGCGATCCTGGAGATGTACGTGGACCGGGATCAGGGGATGGACGCGATCGTGGCGGCCGGGTTCGATGCGGAGCTGGTCGCCAAGACGTTGCGGATGGTGGATACGGCGGAGTACAAGCGGCGGCAGTATCCGCCGGGGACGAAGATCTCGCCGAAGGGGTTCGGGAAGGACCGGCGGTTGCCGATCACGAATCGCTGGCGCGAGTCGTCTTAGCGGGGTGGCGGTTGCCGGGGGCGTCCGGCGGCCGCCTTGTCCTCAAGCGCCGGACGGGCTGGGCTCCCACGTGGGTGTCCGGCCCGTCCGGCGTTTCGGTTCCGTCCTCAAACGCCGGACGGGCTGGAGTTGGCGGATTTGGCTGCGGGCCCACCCGGCGAACCGGTTCCGTCCTCAAACGCCGGACGGGCTGGAGTGGCCGCCGGACGGGCTGGGGTGGCCGAGTGCGCCGCCACCACCCGGGAGCTCTTCCCCTCGCCCCGGTCCAGGAATCCCGCCGTCGCCGCTATCGCCAGGCCCGCCACCGCCAGCACCGCGCCCACGAACGCCGGAGACGTCCAGCCCCAGCCTGCCGCTATCGCGACGCCGCCCAGCCACGCGCCGCCCGCGTTGGCCAGGTTGAAGGCGGAGTGGTTGGAGGCGGAGGCCAGGGTCGGGGCGTCCTTCGCCTTGTTCATGACCAGCATCTGGAGCGGGGTCGTCGTCATGAAGCCGACCGCGCCCAGCAGCACCACCATCGTCAGCGCCGCCCACTGCACGTGCACCGTGAACGGGAACGCCACCAGGACCACGGCGAGGGCGCCGAGCGAGCCGTACAGCGTCGGGCGCAGCGCGCGGTCCGTGAGGGGGCCGGCGGCCAGGGCGCCCAGGGTCATGCCGATGCCGAAGAGGGCCAGCACCAGGGTCACGGACGATTCGCCGAAGCCCATCGCCTTTGTGGTCATGGCCGAGAGGTAGGAGTAGACCGCGAAGACCCCCGCGAAGCCGAAGACCGCGGTGAGCAGGCCCAGGAGCACCTGGCGGTTGCCGAGGGCGCGCAGTTCGCGGCGTACGTCCTGGTGGGCCTCGACGGGGATGTGCGGTACCAGGCGGGCCAGCGCTGCCATGGCCGCCAAGCCGATCGCCGCGACGACGAGGAACGTGGCCCGCCAGCCGAGGTGCTGGCCGAGGAGGGTGGCGGCGGGGACGCCGACGATGTTCGCCACCGTCAGGCCGAGGAACATCGTCGCGACCGCCCGCGCCTGGCGGCCCTCGGAGACCAGCCGGGCGGCGACCACCGCGCCGACGCCGAAGAACGCGCCGTGCGGGAGACCGGCGAGGAGGCGGCCCGCGACCAGCCAGCCGAAGTCGGGGGCGAGCGCCGAGGCCAGGTTGCCGATGGTGAACAGCGCCATCAGGAGCAGCAGCATCTTCTTGCGCGGGACGCGGGAGCCGAGGCCGGTGAGCAGCGGTGCGCCGAGGACGACGCCGATCGCGTACGCCGAGACGAGGTATCCGGCGGTGGGCACGGACGTGCCGAGGTCGTCCGCCACGTTGGGCAGGAGGCCCATCATGACGAACTCCGTCGTGCCTATGCCGAAGGCGCTCACGGCCAGGGCGAGCAGGGCCAGGGGCATGGGAAACCTTCGCAATCTCGGAGCGGGGGCGGAACGAAGAACCGTCGCCTCGGCGTGGACGCCGGGCGACGGCTGAGTCTTCTTTATGTATGCGACAGGAACAAATTGTCGCAGACGTTTTATGCCGCGTGGTGAACGGGCGGTTGCGTGGCCGTGATCACAGCTCCACGCGGGCCGCGATCGGCAGGTGGTCGCTGTCGGTCGCCGCGAGGGTCCAGGAGGCCATCGGCTCGACGCCCTTGACCATGATCTGGTCGATCCGGGCCATCGGGAACGAGGCGGGCCAGCTGAAGCCGAAGCCGTCGCCCGCCGCGCCCTGGGTGGAGCGCATCTGCGCGGTGACCGCGTTCAGCGAGCGGTCGTTCATCGTGCCGTTCAGGTCGCCGAGGAGGACGACGCGCTCCACGCGTTCGTCGGCGATGGCCTCGCCGAGCGCGTCGGCGCTGTCGTCGCGCTGGTTGGCGGTGAACCCGGCGTGCAGCTTCACACGGACGGACGGCAGGTGGGCCACGTACACCGCGACCTCGCCCTGCGGGGTCTTCACCGTCGAGCGCATCGCCCGGGTCCAGCCCATCTTGATGTCGACGGGTTTGGTGTCGGCCAGCGGGTACTTGCTCCACAGGCCCACGGTGCCCTGGACCGAGTGGTACGGGTAGCGGCCGGCCAGCGACTTCTCGTACGTGGAGACCTGCCGGCCCGGGAGTTCCTGGAGGGCCACGACGTCCGCCCCGGATCCGGCGACCTGCTGGGCGGTGCCCTCGGGGTCGGGGTTGCCCGCGTTGACGTTGTGGGTCGCGACCGTGAGGTCGCCGCCGCCGCCGGACTTGTCGGTGAGCAGGCCGCCGAACACGTTGAGCCAGACCACGGCGGGCAGCAGGAGCGCGATCAGGGCGGTCGCGGAGCGCCGCAGCAGGCCCAGGACCAGCAGCACCGGGATGAAGAGCGCGACCCACGGCAGGAACGTCTCGATGAGGCTGCCGAGGTTGCCGAGCCGGTTCGGGATCTGCGCGTGGACGACCATCAGCAGGGTCAGCAGCACCGAGCAGAGGGCCAGGAGGATGCCGCGCCGCCAGTAGCCCGGATCGTTTCTCAGCCGGTCCCACAGGCCCCGGAAGCGGGATCCGCGGGCCCCGGGCTGCTCGGCGCTGCCGTTGTCCGTGTCCGCTCCGTACGCCTGCACCATCGCGCTGTCCTCACTGCCTTGCCCTGCACATCGCCGCGCCCTCGACCCTAGGTGATGAGCGGCACCTTTCCCGCCGTCGACCTACCGGCCCGCCGGGCGCCGATGTGGCGGCCGGTCCGGTGCCCGGTGTGCGACGACCGTACGGAGGTCCCTCGGACCCCGTACGGAGACCAGGACGACACAGGCGGGACGACGGGTTCCGGTCCGGGGCCGACCGGTGGGGCTTGTGACAGAACGATCACACTCGTCCCGCGGGGGCGAGCCCCTGCAGCAGGGCCGTGATGATGCGGTCCGCGAGGTCGTCGGGCAGCGGTGCGTCGGGGCGGTGCACCGTGCGGACGAGCATGGGGCCGACGAAGAGGTCGTCGATCAGCTCGACGTCCAGGTCGTCGCGCAGCTCCCCGGCGGCCACCGCGCGCCGCACCGCCTCCAGCAGCGCGAGGCGGCGGGGGGCGATGACCATGCCGTGGTACTCGTTCCACAGCTTCGGGTGGCTCTTCATCTGCGCGAAGATGTTGTGCAGCAGCGCCGAGGAGCGCTGGGCGAGGCCCCGGGTGCGCAGGGATTCCAGCATGACGCGGAGGTCGGCGAGGCCCTCGGTGCCGGAGACCGGCGGGTCGTCGGGCTCCATGTCCCGTACTACGTCGACGAACAGCTCCTCCTTGTCCGACCAGCGGCGGTAGATCGTGGCCTTGCCGACGCCGGCCGTGCGGGCGATGCGCTCGATGGAGAGGCCCGCGAGCGGTTCGCCCGCCTCCAGGAGGGCGATGACGGCGTCCAGGATCGCCCGTTCCGCCGCGGCGGAACGGGGGCGTCCGCGGCGGGGCTCCGCATCCGGCACCTCGGCAGGGGTTCCAGCCGGAACCCCTGCCGGTGTCGTGGCCGGAGCCTCTGCCGACGTCTCGGCCGGTGCCCTGTCCGGAGACCCTGCCGCCGTCCCGGCCGACGCCCCGTCGGGAGCCCCGCCCGGTGCGCCGGGCGACGCGTCGCCCCCGTTCCGTGCCCCGTGCCGGTCCCGCTCGCCGTCCTGGCCTTGCACCGTGAAGCCGCCTCTCGCCGCGCCGTCGTCGTCCCTCGTACGTCCGCCGCACGTTCCGCGTACGTCCGTCGCCTCGATTCTCGCCGACCCGGGGTGCGCGGATCGACGGGCCTCGTCGGGTCAGCGGGTCAGCGGCTCAGCTGCTCCGCCGGGGGGCGGGCTTCCTCGGGGGCCTCGGTCCTCGCCGGAGGGCGGCCCGGCAGGAACAGGCCGACGACGACCGCGCCGATCAGGGCGACGGCCGCCGAGCCGAGCGCGGTCACGTGCATGGCGCTGATGAACGCGTCGTTGGCGGCGGCGGCCAGGGGCTTTCCGGCCACCGGTCCGAGCTTCTCGGCGACGCCGAGCGTGGCCTCGATGGACTCGCCCGCCACGTCCCTGACCCCGGCCGGGACCGCGCCGAGGTGACCCTCGATGTCGCTCCGGTAGACGGTGGAGAGCACCGAGCCGAGGACCGCGATCCCGAGCGCCCCGCCGACCTGGCGGAAGGTGTTGTTGATGGCCGAACCGGAACCCGCCTTCTCGCGGGGCAGCGCCTGCATCACGGCGACGGTGACGGGCGGCATGATGTGCGCCATCCCGGTGCCCTGGACGAAGAAGACGAGGCACATCACCCACACCGGCGTACCGGCGTCGAACAGGGCGAACGACGCGAGTCCGGCCGCGACGAGCAGCATGCCGGCCGTGCAGACCGCGCGGGCGCCGAAGCGGTCGACGACCAGCCGGGCCCGCGGCGCGAAGATCATCTGGGCGGCCGCGAGCGGAACGATCAGCAGGCCCGACTCCAGGGCCGTGTAGCCGCGCACGCTCTGGAGGTAGAAGGCGGAGAAGAACGTCACGCCCATCAGCGCGAAGAAGACCAGCGCTATCGCGGCGACGGCGGCGGAGAACGCGGGCTTCCGGAAGTACGTGATGTCGATGGCCGGGTGGCTGCTGCGCTTCTCGTGCCAGACGAATCCGGCCAGCACGAGCAGCCCGCCGGCGATGGGGAGGACGACGGTGGTGTCGGTGAAGTCGGCCAGTTCGCCGCCCCGGATGATCCCGTACACCAGCAGGACCAGGCCGACGATGGAGAGCGCGACGCCCAGCGGGTCGACCTTGCCGGGCTTCGGGTCGCGGGAGTCGGGGACCAGGACCGCCATCGCGATCAGGGCGATCACGACGACGGGGACGTTCACCAGGAAGATCGAGCCCCACCAGAAGTGCTCCAGGAGCAGTCCGCCGGTGATCGGGCCGATGGCGATGCCGAGGCCGACGCTGCCCGCCCAGATGCCGATGGCCTTGGGCTGCTCGTCGCGCTCGAAGACGTTCACCAGGACGGCGAGGGTGGCGGGCATCACGAAGGCCGCGCCGAAGCCCATCAGCGCACGCCAGGTGATGAGCTCACCGGGCGAGGCGGAGAAGGCGGCCAGGGCGGAGCCGATGCCGAAGACCAGGATGCCGACGAGGAGGACCTTCTTGCGGCCGATCCGGTCGCCGAGGAGGCCCGCGGTGAACAGCAGTCCGGCGAAGACGAGCGTGTAGGAGTTGATCGCCCACTCCAGCTCGCTCTGGGTGGCGCCGATGCCGGTGGGGGCGGGGCTGGCGATCGTCTTGACCGCGACGTTCAGGATCGAGTTGTCCAGCACCACGATGAGCAGGCTGAACATGAGGACGGCGAGGATCCACCAGCGGCGGCGGTGGATCGCCTCGGGAACACGGGGCGCGGCGGCGGGAGCGCCGGACGGTATGGGCATGGGGAGAGCCTAGATCCAGTTTCGATACGAGACCGTCTCGTATTGTTAAAGCTTTCCCCAACGGGGCCGTACGGCTTTCCTCCATGAGGCCGTACGGAGGGGTGTGCGCGGGCCCACTTCCCGAGGGGCGGGGCGGGATGCCACCATGGAAGGGATCCGGGGACGCCGTCAGGGCGCCTCGAGATGACGAAGGAGCCGTTGGCCATGTCGCTTCAGGCTGCGCAGAAGCAGAATCAGTCCTCCCCCGCGGGCCCGTCCTCCGACAGCAGCAAAGCGCTGTACGGAGGGAAGTCCACCCGCCGCATCACCGTCCACGACATCGCCGCCGCCACCGAGCGCGGCGAGAAGTGGCCCATGCTCACCGCCTACGACGCGATGACCGCGTCCGTCTTCGACGAGGCCGGGATCCCGGTCATGCTCGTCGGGGACTCGATGGGCAACGTCCACCTCGGCTACGAGACCACCGTGCCCGTCACGATGGACGAGATCGCCATGCTGTCCGCCGCCGTCGTCCGGGGCACCAAGCGCGCCATGGTCGTCGCCGACCTGCCCTTCGGCTCGTACCAGGAAGGCCCCGTCCAGGCGCTGCGCAACGCCACCCGGCTGATCAAGGAGTCGGGCGTCGGCGCGGTCAAGCTGGAGGGCGGCGAGCGGTCCCACGAGCAGATCCGGCTGCTGGTCGAGGCCGGTATCCCGGTCATGGCCCACATCGGCCTGACCCCGCAGTCCGTCAACGCGATGGGCTACCGGGTCCAGGGCCGCGGCGAGGAGGCCGCCCAGCAGCTGCTGCGGGACGCCAAGGCCGTCCAGGACGCGGGCGCGTTCGCCGTCGTGCTGGAGCTGGTACCCGCCGAGCTGGCCGCCGAGGTCACCCGTACGCTGCACATCCCGACCGTCGGCATCGGCGCCGGGGCCGGGACCGACGCGCAGGTGCTCGTCTACACGGACATGGTCGGGCTGACCGGCGGCAAGGTGCCGCGCTTCACCAAGCAGTACGCCGACCTGCGCAAGGTGCTCGGTGACGCGGCGAAGGAGTTCGCCGACGAGGTCGTCGGGGGCACGTTCCCGGCGGCGGAGCACACCTTCCACTGATCCACCCGGTCGCCGCCGCTCCTCGACAGCGGCGCCCACCAGCCATTTCCCGCACCACCGACAGCCCGCCGACATCCCCCATCGGCGGGCTGTCGCGCGTCTGCCGCCCCGCGCCGGTCCGTGTCGGCGGCCTGTCGGTGAGCTGTCGGTGGGTGCTGGTCTGCTGGTGGGCATGGAACGAATCGACAAGAACCCCAGCAGCGGCCGGAACGCCGTCGAGGTGCGGGGGCTGGTCAAGCACTACGGCGAGACCAAAGCTCTGGACGGCGTGGACCTCGATGTGCGCGAGGGCACCGTCCTCGGTGTGCTCGGCCCCAACGGCGCCGGAAAGACCACCCTCGTACGCTGCCTGTCCACCCTGATCACCCCCGACGCCGGGCGCGCGGTCGTCGCGGGCTACGACGTGGTGAAGCAGCCCCGCGAGCTGCGCCGCAGGATCGGCCTGACCGGACAGTACGCCTCGGTCGACGAGAAGCTCTCCGGCTGGGAGAACCTCTACATGATCGGGCGGCTGCTCGATCTGCCCCGCAAGCAGGCCCGGGCCCGCGCCGACGAGCTGCTGGAGCGGTTCTCGCTCACCGAGGCCGCCAAGCGGGCGTGCATGGAGTACTCCGGCGGGATGCGCCGCCGGCTCGACCTGGCCGCCTCGATGATCGGCAGCCCTTCCGTGCTGTACCTGGACGAGCCGACGACGGGGCTCGACCCCCGGACCCGTAACGAGGTCTGGGACGAGGTGCAGCGGATGGTCGCCGAGGGCGCCACCGTCCTGCTGACCACGCAGTACATGGAGGAGGCCGAGCAGCTCGCCAAGGAGCTGACGGTCATCGACCGCGGGAAGATCATCGCCCGGGGTGGGGTCGACGAGCTGAAGGCCAAGGTCGGCGGCCGCACCCTGCACATCCGGCCATCGGACCCGGCGGAGCTGGCCGCGATGGCGCAGGCGATCCGGGAGGCCGGACTCGACGGCGTCGCCGGGGTCCAGGCCGTTGTGGACGAGGGGCTGCTGTACGTACCGATCCTCAGCGACGAACAGCTGACCGCCGTCATCGGGCTGCTGGGCGTGCGCGGCTTCTCGCTCGCCCATGTCTCCACCGCCCTGCCCAGCCTCGACGAGGTGTTCCTCGCGATCACCGGCGACAAGGCCTCCCCCCTCTCCGACCAGGCTCCCCAGGAGGTCGCCGCATGAGCACCACCACCACTGCACCGACCCCCGCGCCCGCCGGCTCCCCGAGCACCGCACCCGTGAAGGCGGCTGCGGCCGACGAGGGCCGGATCGGTCTGCGGGCCAACCTCCGGCACATCGGAGCCCTGGCGCGCCGCAACCTGCTCCAGATCAAGAAGGACCCCGAGTCGATGTTCGACGTCCTTCTGACGCCGATCGTCTTCATCCTGCTCTTCGTGTACGTCTTCGGCGGCTCGGTCGGCGCCAGCCTCGGCGGGAACCGGCAGGAGTACGTGAACTACCTGGTGCCCGGGCTGATGGCGATGCTGGGGCTGAACATCGCCATGGCCGTCGGGACCGGCGTCAACGACGACTTCCGCAAGGGGGTCATGGACCGGTTCCGGACGATGCCCATCTCCCGGTCATCGGTACTCATCGCCAAGATCGTGGTCGAGCTGGGCCGGCTGATGGTCGCCATGCTCATCCTGCTCGCCATGGGGTTCGTCGTCGGCATGGAGCTGCACGGCTCGGTGTTCGGGCTCCTCGCGGCGGTCGCGCTGTCGGCGGTGTTCGGCGCAGCCATCATGTGGATCTTCATCCTGCTCGGGCTGTCCATGAAGACGGCCCAGGCTGTTCAAGGGACGGCGATGCTCGTGCTGATGCCCCTGCAGTTCGGTTCCTCGATCTTCGTGCCGACCCAGACCATGCCGGGCTGGCTCCAGGCCTTCACCGACTACAACCCGCTCTCCAACCTCGCGGACGCGGCGCGGGCGCTCATGCAGGGCGATCCGGTCGGCGACTCGGTCTGGTGGACGCTGGCCTGGGCCGCCGGGATCACGGTGGTGCTGGCGCCGCTGGCGGTGGCCAAGTTCCGTAAGAAGGCCTGAGCCGCAGGCTTTTACGTGGGCGGAGGCGTCGGCCGGTACGCCTCCGCCAGGGCGGTGGCCTCGTCGAGGGTGAGGCCGCCGCCCTCCGCGTAAGCCCGCGCGTACGCCGCCTCGTCGAGGTGGGACCGGGCGGCCTCCTCGGCCTCGGCCAGAGTGCGGCGCTCGATCGTGGTCGGCACGTGGCCGGGAGGCAGCAGCGCCGCCTGGAGGCCCAGGAGTCTGACGGCGTCCGCGTACGCCGCGGGCCCGGCCGCGCCCGCGGCGGCGAGTCCGGCCAGGGCGCGGGCGATCGCCATCAGATGAGCCGAGGACATCTGCGGGGCGATCATCGCCGACAGCCGTTCCCGCGAACAGCGGAGCGCCATCAGGGCGTTGCCCAGCGCGGAGGCGTGCCCGCCCTCCAGGTTGTCCAGCCAGGAGAGCACCCCGTAGACGAACCCGTCGAAGACGGCGACATCGCCGAACGTGAGGCGCGCGCTGATCACATCCACCTGTTCGCGGGCTTCCGCAACCCGGCCCTGCGCGCCGAGGACGAAGGCCAGATGCATCCGGGCGATCGCCACGGATTCGGGGCTCGGAGGCCGGTCCCCTTCGACCACCTCCCGCAGTGCCGTCTCGGCCTCCGGGAGGCGGCCCAGCTCGGCGAGCGGCCCGGCGTACCGGGCACGCAACAGTGCCACCTGGGAATGGGCGCCGATCTTCCGCGCGTATTCCACGGCGGCGGCGTAGTCGTCCAATGCCTCGGAGAAGTGGCCGGTCCGCTCATTGGCCTCGCCCCGGGACGCCAGCGCCTCCGCCCTGCCCCAGTCGTCGTCGAGCCGGGTGAAGATCTCCAGGCTCTCGTCGGCGTCGGCGCGCGCCAGATCCGCGTGGCCGGAGTGACCGGCGAGGACGTTGGCGCGCAGCTGGAGCGCGGCGGCCAGCTCCCACTCGTAGCCGTGGGCACGGGAGGCTCGGACCGTCTCGTCGAGCGTGTGTCGCGTCCGGTCCATGTCGCCGGTGAGCATGACCGCGTAGATCCAGAACGTCCCGGGCATGCGGCAGGTCTGCGGCTGCCCGGGCCGGTAGGCGTCGGCGACGATCCGCAGCCGCTTCTGCCCCTCGGTGTCCGACCACTGGGAGATCGCGTCGTCCACGCTGGCCACCTGGATCAGCGCCGCCCCGCGCCGCGCCTCCGCGAGCTGGTCGGCGTCCCAGGGCGGCGGCCGGTCGATGGCCTGCTCCGGCAGTGACGGGGCCCGCACACCGGGCGCGGCGAACGGGTCGGGGCCGAGCGAAGCGGCCGCGTCGGTCCAGTGGCGGGCGTCCGAGCGCAGGTCTCGCAGCATCCAGTACCAGGACAGCGAGAGCACGAGGCACAGCGCCTCGTGCTCGTCCCGGGTGGCGACGGCGTGACGGTGCGCGGTGCGCAGGTTCTCGTACTCGCGCCGGATGACGGCGATGGCCGCGCGCTGCCCCGACCCGCGCATCGTCGGCCCGGTCGTCCGCGCCAGTTCCCGGAAGTGGACGAGGTGGCGCCGCTCGACGGCGTCCCTCTCGACCGCTTCCGCCAGCCGTTCGGCGGCGTACTCGCCGACCGTCTCCAGCAGCCGGTAGCGCATCTCCCCTTCGTCGCCGGGCGCGGCGACCACGAGGGACTTGTCGACCAGGGAGCCGAGCAGGGCGGCCACGTCGAGGCTGTCGACGGCGGGGCCGCCCGGTCCGGCGGGCAACGCGCAGACCTCCTCGGCGGCGGCCAGCGAGCAGCCTCCGGCGAAGACGGAGAGGCGGCGCAGCACGGCGCGTTCGGCGGCGTCCAGCAGGTCCCAGGACCAGTCGACGACGGCGCGCAGGGTCTGCTGGCGGGGCAGCACGGTGCGGCTGCCGTTGGTGAGGAGGCGGAAGCGGTCGTCGAGACGGTCGGCGATCTGGCGCGGGGTGAGCATCCGCAGCCGGGCGGCGGCGAGTTCGATGGCGAGCGGCAGTCCGTCGAGCCGATGGCAGATCTCGGCGCAGGCGGCGGCGGTCGCCTCGTCGGCGTCGGTACGGAAGCCGGGCCGGGCCGCCGCCCCGCGCTCGGCGAGGAGGCGCAGGGCCATCGGGTCGGGCAGCGGGTCGACGGGGCGGACGAACTCGCCCGGTACACCGAGGGGTTCGCGGCTGGTGGCGAGGACGGTGAGCTGGGGGCAGTGGGTGAGGAGGTGGTCGGTGAGGGCGGCGGCGGCCCCGACGACGTGCTCGCAGTTGTCGAGCAGGAGCAGCATCCGGCGCGGGGCGCAGTGTTCGGTGAGCCGTACGAGGGGGTCGTCGCCGGTGCGGTCGGCGGCGCGCAGCTCCTCGGCTCCCGCACCGCGCAGCACGGTCTCGCGGGCGCCGAGGGCGCCGATGACGGCCTCGGGCACGGTGTCCGGGTCGTCGACGGGGGCCAGTTCGGCCAGCCAGACACCGTCGGGCCAGGCGCCGGCGGCGGCCTCCGCGGTCTCCTGGGACAGCCGGGTCTTGCCCGCGCCGCCGGGCCCGAGCAGGGTGACCAGCCGGGCGCGGCCGAGGTCCTCGCGGAGGGCGGCCATGTCGCTGTCACGCCCGACGAAACTGGTGAGCCGGGCGCGGAGGTTGCCGGGGGCGGGCGGGTGCGGGGTGGCGGGCGGCTTGGTCGCGGCGGGTACAGCCTCAGAGGCGGGGGCGGCCCCGGTCGCGGGTGCGGTCCCAGGGGCAGGCGCGACCCCGGTCGTGGGTACCGGGTGCAGCAGTTCCGTGTGCAGGGCGCGCAGGGCCGGTCCCGGGGCGGTGCCGAGGCGGTCGTCGAGCAGGGTGCGGACCTGCTCGTACGCGGCCAGCGCCTCGGCGGGGCGTCCGGCGTCCCGCAGTGCCCGGATGCGCAGGACCTGGAGCGGTTCGTCGAGCGGGTGGGCGTCGCAGAGCACTGCCAGCTCCGGCAGCGCCTCCTCCGGTCGGCCGAGGGCGAGGAGCGCCCCGAGCGCGGCCCGCCGTGCGTCGAGCCTGCGGGCCTCCCAGCGGGACGCGGCCGCCGTACGGTCGGGGAGATCGGCGAGGGCGGGCCCGCTCCACAGGGCGAGGGCCTCCCCCAGGACGGCGAGGGCGTCGGCGGCGTCGCCGTTCTCCAGGGCCCGGCTCCCCTCACCCGCCAGCCGCTCGAAGCGGTGCAGGTCCACGGCGTCCGGCGGGGCGGCGAGCCGGTAGCCGCCCGCCACGGACTCGACGGCGCTGTGGCCCAGGGCCCGCCGCAACCGTCCGATCAGGGCCTGGAGCGCACCGGCCGCGTCGGCGGGCGGGTCGCCGTCCCACACCTCGTCGACGAGGACCCCGGCCGGGACGGTCCGTCCGGGGCGCAGGGCGAGGACGGTGAGCACGGCGCGCAGCCGTGCCCCGCCGAGAGTGACGGCCGTGCCGTCGTCGCGGAGTACCCGGGTGGTGCCGAGGACGCAGTAGTGCACGGGGCCTATTGTCCGTGACGGACGACGGACCGGCGTCGACCGGGTGGAACTCCACAAGCGGTCGCCGACGTTCCCGTCCTGCCCGACCGTACGGTCACCCCGCCCCCACCCGAGGGAGTCGAACGCCGATGACCACCGCAGCCACCCGCGGCGACCGCAGGATCAGCCCGGTCTTCCTCGGCATCGCCGCCGTCACCGCGGTCGCGGGCTGGGCGGTGTGGACGGGCTTCGCGGACGCCACCGGCTTCGCGGTCTTCCTGTTCGTCACCGGGGCCTGGATCGTCTCGCTCTGCCTCCACGAGTACGCGCACGCCCGCACCGCGCTGCACAGCGGGGACCTGTCGGTGGGGGCGAAGGGCTATCTGACGCTGAACCCGCTGAAGTACACGCACGCGCTGCTGAGCATCGTGCTCCCGGTGCTCTTCGTGATCATGGGCGGGATCGGGCTGCCCGGCGGTGCGGTCTACATCGAGCGCGGCCGGATCCACGGCCGGTGGAAGCACAGCCTGATCTCGGCGGCGGGCCCCCTGACGAACGTGGCGTTCGCGATCGTCTGCACGGCCCCGTTCTGGCTGGACGCGCTGGACGGGGTGCCGCGGGCCTTCCAGTACGCGCTGGCGTTCCTGGCGATGCTCCAGGTCACGGCGGCGATCCTGAACTCCCTGCCGATCCCCGGTCTCGACGGGTACGGGGTGATCGAGCCCTGGCTCTCGTACAAGGTCCGCCGCCAGGTGGAGCCGATCGCGCCGTTCGGGCTGATCGCGGTGTTCGCGCTGCTCTGGATCCCCGAGGTGAACATCGTCTTCTTCGACACCATCCACGCGCTGCTGCGGGGCCTGGGCGTGGAGGAGTTCCAGCGGTACTGCGGCTACGACCTGTACCGCTTCTGGCGGGGTCTCTTCGACGAGCAGGACCCGGGCTGCGCGGTCGGCTGACCGCACGGCCCGGGTCGCCGCGTCAGACCGCCGGGGCGGCGGGCCCGGCGGCCGGGGCGGTGGGGCGAGCCGCCCGGGACGCCCGGACGGCGGCGGCGAGAATCGCCACCACGACGCCGCCGAAGGCCCAGGCGCCGAGGATCCAGAGGGCGCCGGTGGTGGCGTTGCCGTCGAAATAGACGGTGTTGCGCACCACGGTCGTCCCGGCGCCCGGCGGGAGCGCCTGGCCGATCGCGCTCCAGAACGGCGGCAGCAGTGAGGACGGGTACACGCCGCCGGAGCTGGGGTTCCCCAGGATCGTGAAGATCAGGATGGTGAGGCCGAGGCCGATCGTGCCCGCCACCGACTGGAGGGCGACGCCCACCGCGCCGGAGGCGAACACCACGAGGGTGCCGATCCCGACGAGTTCCCAGAACGCGCCCGGCAGGCAGTCCAGCACCGGGCCCACGATGATCGCGCCGCCGATGCCCGAGACGAAGCCGTACGGCAGCATCGCCGCCAGCCGGACGAGGGTGCGGCGCAGGGTGGGCTTCTTGGAACCGGCCGCCATGTTCAGGGCCGAGGCCGCGAGATAGCCGCCGATGGTCCAGCTGAGGACGATGTAGAAGGAGGAAAGGCCCCGCGAGTCGCCGGCGGCGGGCGGGCGGATGTCTCGGACGACGATCGTCCGGTTCTCCGCCCTGGCGACCTCCTGGAGGACCTCGGTGGCCGCCGCGGTGGCCGAGGGCCCGCCCGCCGACGCCACGATCAGGGTGTCGGTGCGACTCGCCGGATCCACGACGAGGGCGGCGTCCGTACGGCGGTCGAGCAGCCGCGCGCGTGCCTCGGCGCGGTCCTGGACGGCGGTGACCCGCAGCGGATCGCCGGGCAGTGCGTCGAGGCGGGCCACCAGGTCACCCTCCACGGCGGGCGGGGCGACCAGGGTGATCGGCACCCGGTGCGGCTCGGGTGCGTGGAAGGCCCCCATGTAGGAGAGGGCGAAGCCCAGTTGCAGCAGGAGCACCCCGAGCATGACGAGCGCGGCCCGGGTCGAGACGGCGTCCCGCACTTCCTCCCAGAAGCCTTGGGTCCGCTCCCCCGTCTGTACGGTCGACCCCGAAACGTCGTCCCTCGCGTCTGCCACACGGCCTCCCTCGTCCGGTTCCGCCACGTCCGTGGCAGGGCCGTCACATGCTCGGCCCCCGGCGGCGTCGGCCGGCCGGGGCACGCCCGGGGAGAGGTGGGCTCGACCTGATTGGCGGAGGCGGGGAGCGGTGGAGCGGGGAGCGGCGTGGGATCAGCCCGCGTCGGGGGCCGCGGCCAGGCGGTGCCTGCGCACGTAGAACCAGGTCATGTTGGACGAGAGCCCCGCGATGAGCACCCAGACGATCCCGAGCAGGCTGCCCTGGGCGAAGGAGACCACGGCCGCCACGACGGCGAGGACGCAGACGACGAGGGCGTAGAGGGCGATGCGGGGCATGGGGGTCGGCTCCTGTCGGGAACGGGTCGCGCTCCCTGCCGGGAACGGTCGCGGTCCCGTCCAGTGTCCCCCATGCCCCGTTGTGCCCCGTCCCGGGGAGCGCCCGGACACGTTGCCGGAGCGCCCGCCGGGTCGGCCCGGTCAGACGTCGGTGGTGCGCAGTCCGGCGTGGGCCTTGTAGCGGCGGTTGACCGAGATCAGGTTGGCGACCAGCGACTCGACCTGGTGGGCGTTGCGCAGGCGGCCGGCGAAGATGCCCCGCATGCCGGGGATCCGCCCGGCCAGCGCCTGGACGAGGTCCGTGTCGGCGCGTGCCTCGCCCAGGACCAGCACATCGGTGTCGATCTCCTCGATGGACTCGTCCTGGAGCAGCACGGCCGAGAGGTGGTGGAACGCGGCCGTCACCCGGGAGTCCGGCAGCAGGGCCGCTGCCTGTTCGGCGGCGCTGCCCTCCTCGGGCTTGAGGGCGTAGGCACCCTTCTTGTCGAAGCCGAGCGGGTTGACGCAGTCGATGACGAGCTTGCCCGCGAGCTCCTCGCGCAGGGACTGGAGCGTCTTGGCGTGGCCGTCCCACGGCACGGCGACGATCACGATGTCGCTGCGCCTGGCGCACTCCGCGTTGTCCGCGCCCTCGACGCCGAAGCCCAGCTCGGCCGCCGCCTGCTCGGCGCGGGCCGCGTCCCGGGAGCCGAGAGTGACCTTCTGTCCGGCGCGGGCGAGCCGGTAGGCGAGGCCGCGCCCCTGCGGTCCGGTCCCGCCGAGCACGCCGACGCTCAGGCCGGACACGTCGGGGAGGTCCCAGGGGTCCTTGGCGGGGGGCTTGGGCGCGCTGCCGCTGTCCTGTGTAGTCATGGGCCGACCCTACTGCCAGGTAGTACGCGGGGAAGCCCCCCGTCCGTCTCGGTCGGGCTCCGTCCGGTCCCGGTTCCGGTCCTGGCTCCGCCGACCGGTTCCGTTTGCCGCCGGGTCCTCCGTTCGGGTGATGGGGACGGGCGACGGGACCTGCCGGGACTGCTCGCCGGGCAGGATGCCGGGCCATGGATGCCGTACGCGTCGCCCTGCTCCGCGATGTGCTGGCCGGGACCCGGTGGCCGCAGGACGCCCGCCGGTTCGCGCTGGCCCTGCGCGCCTCCGTCGCCCCGCGCGGCGGCGGGCTGCTGCTGGCGGGGACCGAGGCGTACGAGCCGTGGCATCTGGCGGCCCATCTGTCCGACGAGTCCGCCTGGTCGGGGCTGCCGGAGCTGGCTCCCACGCTCGTACGGCACCGGGTGGCGGCGGGCGAGCCCGCGCACCTGGCGGTCGGGCTCGGCCGGATCGCGGCGGCGGGGCGGGGCGAGACAGTGCTGCTGGTAGCGCCGGAGCGGCCGGGCGAAGACCTGCTGGAGCGGGTGCACGACGCCCGGCGGGCCGGGGCGCGGGTGCTCGCCCTGGACGGCGGCGGCGACCCCGAGGTCGGCGGTCTCGCGCACGAGTCGCTGGTGGTCGGCGGGGACGACGAGGTGGACCTGGACATCGTGCAGCATCTGGTGAGCGCGGCCGCCGGGGAGAACGGGAGGCCTCCGGCGGGCGGGCGTCGCACCTTCCGGGACCGGCTCTCCGGGCTGGCCGACCGGCTGACCCAGCCGCCTCCGGCCCGCTGGTAGCGCGAGCGGGCCGGAAACTCGCTTGCCCGATACACCCTGTTGTACGGATCATGGCCCTTCGTGACCTCAGCGCCTCCCCCGCCCTCCGTCTCTCCCTCGCCGCCGCCACGGCCGGGGCGGTTGCGCGCCCTGCTGCCCGACCTCGCGCCGTGGCGTTCCTCGCCGGACTTCCGGCTGCTGTGGGTGCAGGGCCTGATCACGTACTTCGGCAGCTTCATGGCGCTCATCGCGCTGCCGCTCCAGATCAAGGACCTCACGGGCTCCCCGCTCGCGGTCGGGGCGATGGGCGCGGTGGAGCTGGTGCCGCTGGTGGTCTTCGGGCTGTACGGCGGGGCGCTCGCGGACTCGGTGGACCGCCGCCGGGTCATCCTGCTCACCGAGGCGGGGCTCGGGGTGCTCGCCGCGATCCTGCTGGTCAACGCCCTGCTCCCGGAGCCGCTGCTGTGGCCGCTGTACGTGGTGGCCGGCGGCGTCTCCGCGCTCGCGGGGCTCCAGCGGCCCGCGCTGGACTCGCTGATGGCCCGGATCGTTCCGCACAAGCAGCAGACGGCGGCGGCCGCGCTGAACTCGCTGCGCTGGCAGATCGGGGCGATCGCGGGCCCGGCGCTGGCCGGTCTGGTGGTGGCGTACGCCGGTCACGGCACGGCGTACGCGGTGACGGTGTGCACGTTCGCCGTCTCCGCCGTGCTCTGCCTGCGGCTCTCCCCCGCGCCGCCCGCCAAGGAGGCGGCGAAGCCGTCGCTGCGCGGGATCGTGGAGGGCGCGCGTTACGCCTGGAGCCGGCCGGTGCTGCTGGGGACGTACGCGATCGACCTGGCGGCGATGTTCTTCGCCTTCCCGAACACGATCTTCCCGTTCCTGGCGGACGAGCTGGACGCCGAGTGGTCGCTGGGGCTGATGTACGCGGCGGGCTCGGTCGGCTCGCTGGTGCTGGGGCTGACCAGCGGCTGGACGAGCCGGGTACGCAGGCACGGGCTGTTCGTGGTGTTCGGCGCGGCCGCGTGGGGCCTGGCGATCGCCGCGGCGGGCTGGTTCTCCAGCGTGTGGGTGGTGCTGATCTGCCTGGCGGTGGCGGGGGCGGGCGACATGCTGAGCGGGCTGGGGCGCTCGACGATCTGGAACCAGACGATTCCCGAGGAGCTGCGGGGGCGGCTGGCGGGCATCGAGGTGCTGTCGTACAGCGTCGGGCCGCAGCTGGGCCAGGTACGGGCCGGGGCGATGGCCGGCTGGACCGGGACCCGGTCGGCGATCTGGACGGGCGGGGTGGCGTGCGTGGCGTCGGTGGTGCTGTTGACGGCCGCGTTGCCGAAGTTGGTGCGGTACGACTCGGAGACGGACGAGGATGCGGTGCGGAGGCGGGAGGCCCGGGTGGAGGGGTGACCCGGTTCCGGGGCTCCGCCCCGCGCCCCGCTCCTCAAGCGCCGGAGGGGCTGAAGATGTCCTCAAACGCCGGACGGGCTGGGGTGCTGCCTCAAGCGCCGACGGGCTTGAAAAGACGTCCTCAATCGCCGGACGGGCTGGGGTTGCCCCCGGACGGGCTTGATGTGCCCTTGTCCTCGTCGTGCCACTTCGGGTCCGTGTCCCACTC
Source organism: Streptomyces globisporus (assembly GCA_014649555.1). Lineage (GTDB taxonomy): Bacteria > Actinomycetota > Actinomycetes > Streptomycetales > Streptomycetaceae > Streptomyces > Streptomyces globisporus. The sequence goes on from BMTG01000004.1 coordinate 505,213, forward strand.
CAGGTTGCGGTCGCGCGCGGTGTCCATCGCGTGCTGGGCCGCCTCGCGGGAGGTGTAGGGGCCGAAACGGTTCAGCGCCGGGCACTCCGGGCCTTCCTCGACCTTCTTGTGCTCCAGGCAGTAGTACCACTCGCCCGGCTTGCCGACCGTGCGCTTCTTGAACAGGGCCATCGACTGCTCCTTTCCTTGTCGCCATGGTGCCCCCGAGGGCGCTGGTTAGACTCGCTGACATGTCTGGCCAGTCGCTTCTCGTACCAGGGGAGATCACTCCCGTCCGTTCCGTCCCCGGAAACATCCGGCGTCCCGAGTACGTGGGGAAGCCGGCTCCGACGCCGTACACCGGCCCGGAGGTCCAGGACACCGACACCGTCGAGCGGATGCGCATCGCGGGCCGTATCGCCGCGCAGGCGATGGAGGAGGCCGCCAAGCACATCGCCCCCGGCGTCACCACGGACCAGCTCGACAAGGTCGCCCACGACTTCATGGTCGACCACGGCGCGTACCCCTCGACCCTCGGCTACCGCGGCTTCCCGAAGTCGCTGTGCACTTCGCTCAACGAGGTCATCTGCCACGGCATCCCCGACTCCACCGTGCTGCGCGACGGCGACATCGTGAACCTGGACGTCACCGCGTACATCAACGGGGTGCACGGCGACAACAACGCCACCTACCTCTGCGGCGACGTGGACGAGGAGTCGCGGCTGCTGGTCGAGCGCACCCGGGAGTCGCTGAACCGGGCGATCAAGGCGGTCAGGCCGGGGCGGCAGATCAACGTCATCGGCCGGGTCATCGAGTCGTACGCCAAGCGGTTCGGCTACGGGGTCGTCCGCGACTTCACCGGGCACGGGATCAACACCTCGTTCCACTCCGGTCTGATCATCCCGCACTACGACAGCCCGCACGCCACCACGGTGATGCAGCCGGGCATGACGTTCACCATCGAGCCGATGCTGACGCTGGGCACCCACGAGTACGACCTGTGGGAGGACGGCTGGACCGTGGTGACGAAGGACCGGAAGCGGACGGCCCAGTTCGAGCACACGCTGGTCGTCACGGAGACCGGGGCGGAGATCCTCACGCTTCCGTAATCACCCCGAACTGTCCGCTATCGGGCCCTCCACCCCCTCGTGGCGTAGTTTTTTACCGACAAGCAGTCGGGAACCAGTTGACTTAGGTAAGCCTAAGTAGGAGGATCGGCGTACCGGCACGCGCCGCCGCACCGTCGCGGCGGCCGCCTGCCGATATTTCCGTCTGTTTCTTGACTTCCCGTCCCCTCGGTCCCCGGAGGCCCGCCTTGGACGCAACCGCCACCGTCACTCCCTTCTCGACGCTCATCCGCACCGCGTCGCACGAGCAGCACACCGAGGCCGAGACCTCGACCTTCATGAGTGACCTCCTCGGCGGGCGGCTGGGAGTGGACGCGTACACGCGCTACACCGAGCAGCTGTGGTTCGTGTACCGGGCGCTGGAGGAGGGCGCGGAGACCTTGCGGAACGACCCGGTCGCGGGCCCCTTCATACAGTCCGAGCTGATGCGCTCCACCGAGCTGGAGCGCGACCTCGCCCACCTGCGCGGGGAGAACTGGCGCGAGGGTCTTGAGCCGCTGCCCGCCACCGCGGCGTACGCGGCCCGGGTCGCGGAGTGCGCGCGCACCTGGCCCGCCGGCTACATCGCCCACCACTACACGCGCTACCTGGGCGACCTCTCGGGCGGTCAGATCATCCGCGACAAGGCGGAGAAGACCTGGGGCTTCGAGCGCAAGGGCGACGGCGTCCGGTTCTACGTCTTCGAGCAGATCACCAACCCGGCCGCCTTCAAGCGGGGTTACCGCGAGCTGCTGGACGGTGTGAACGCGGACGACCTGGAGAAGCAGCGCGTCATCGAGGAGTGCAAGCGCGCCTTCGCGCTGAACACCGCGGTCTTCCGCGAGCTGGGCGAGGTCTTCCCGCTCAGCGCGTAGTCACTCACGTACGGCTCGCCGCCGCCCGGGTTCAGCCCCGGGCGGCCATCAGGACGCGGCCCCCGACCTCCACCGTGCCGTCCGGCGCGGGTGCGGTGAGGATCTGGGAGCCGCGTCCTTGTGTGATGTTCAGGGCCCGGCCGAGGTGGGCGCTGAGCAGCATGGCCGCGGCGCCCGTCGCCTCGTCCTCGACGATCCCCGACTCCTCGCCCAGCCTCGGGAAGGCCCGCGCCCGGACCCGGCCGGCCGCCTCGTCCTCCCAGGCCCAGGCGTAGAGCCGGCCCTCCCCGGGCGGCGGTCCCGGCAGCGCCTCGATCTCGGCGGCGCTCGCGTACTGCTGGAGCGTGCGCGGCGGGGCCCACTCGGGGCGGGCGGTGATCCAGGTGAACTCGCCGTCCTGGCGCGCGAACACGTCCCCCACGGCCAGTTCCAGGATCTCCAGGTCGAGCAGCCACGCCGCGCCCACCAGCGGGTGTCCGGCGAACGGCAGCCGGAGCCCCGGGGTATGGATGTCCACCCGGCCGCGCTCCGGGTCGTCGACGAACACGGTCTCGCTGAAGCCCAGTTGCCGGGTCAGCCGCTGCCGGGACGCCTCGTCGGGGTGGCCACTTGCGTCGCGTACGACGCCGAGGGCGTTGCCGTACCGGCCGTCGGGTCCGCAGAACACCCGCAGGACATCGATGCCCCGGGGTACGTCGTAGTCGTTCACCAGGGCATTCAAGCACTGCCGGGCACCGGGGCGGGAGCTGAGCGGGCATGGCCGCGGGGCCGTACCGGCGAGCACTGCTGCCGCCGGTACGGCCCCGGGAATGTGCGGGTGGATCAGGCGGTGGTGTCGCGGCGGCGGCGCGCCGCGATCACGACACCGGCGCCGGCCGCCACGACCACGCCGGAGGCGGCGATCAGGGCGCCGGTCGGGACGTCGGAGCCGGTGGCCGCCAGGGAGCCGGAGCCGCCGACCGAACCGCCGGTGGAGCCGCCGCCGACCGTGCCGCCGCCGGTGGTCGAACCGCCCGCCGTGGAACCGCCGGTGGAGCCCGAACCGCCGGTGGAGCCGGAGCCGCCGGTGGAGCCGCCCGGGAGCTGGGCGTCCTTGTCGACGGAGACCGCGACGTTCAGCGCGTCGAGCGCCTCGCCCTTCTTGTAGAAGCCGCCGAACGCCTTGGCGCCGTCCGTGGTGAGCGTCGCCGGGATGTTCTTGAGGTTCACGATGCCGCCCTTGGCGGCGAGCGCGCCGGCGGGCACCTTCAGGTCGGCGAAGGACAGGCCGGTGAACTTGCTGACCCTGCCGGACGTCTGGTCCTTGGTGGAGACATCGGCGAGGAGCGTGCCGGAGGTGCCCTCGATGTCGACCTTCAGGTTGCTGAGGGACAGGTCGAGGACGTACTCGCCCTTGGTCTCGTGGCCGAGGAAGCGCACCTTGCCCTGGAACGCGGCGTCGAGGGTGTTCTTGTCGGCGTCGAGGCGGCCGGTGGCCTTGGTGAAGCGGTAGCTGTCGCCGTTGTCGGACGCGCCGTCGCTCGTCACGATCTTGCCGTGCGCGATCGGGCCGACCACGTAGTCGCGGAACTTCTCCCTGACGCCCCAGTCGAGATTGCCGTCGACGACCGGGCCGCTGACGGGCGCGGCGGTCTCGGAGGCGGTCGGGGCGGGCTCGGTGCTGGGCTTCTCGGTGGGCTTGCCCGTCGGCTTGTCGGTGGGCTTGCCCGTCGGCTTGTCGGTCGGCTTGTCCGTGGGCTTGTCGGTGGGCTTGTCGGTGGGCTTGCCCGTGGGGGGCGTCGACGAGGTCTTCACGGACAGCGTCGCCGGGTCGAGCTCGGCGCCCTTCGGGTAGAAGCCTGCGAAGGCCTCGGAACCGTCGGCGGTCAGCTTGGCGGGGATGTCGGAGAAGACCATCGCGCCGCCCGCGCCGCCGCCCCGCTTGGCCTTGGTCATGTCCAGAGCGGCAATCGGGGCGTCGTTCTTGCTGACGACGGTGCCGTCCATCTTCTTGCTGGTGAAGTCGGCGGTGATGGTGCCGGTCTCCCGGCCCGTGGCGACCTTCACATCGCTGATCTGTACGTCGAGCAGACCGTGGTGGCCCTCGAACCGGACGCCGCCCTTGAACGCGGTGTCGGACGCGTGCGTCGAGGTGTCGTAGGAGCCCTTGCCGTCGACGAAGGTGAACACCCCGTTGTTTGCCGCCTGCTTGGCGCCGTCCGCGAGGGTGATCTTGCCCTGCGCGATGGAGCCGGCGATGTAGCTGCGGAAGCTCTCCTTGATGCCCCAGTCCAGGGTTCCGTCCACCAGCTCCAGCTTCGGGGCGGCGGCGGGCGGGGCGGCCTCGGAGTTGTCGGCCGCGAGGGCGGGGAGGGCGAAGGTCGCGCCCAGGACGGCGGCCGTGGCGACCGCCGCGGCAAGGGTTATGGGGCGGCGTGTTGCTGCCATGTCGGTGGGTCTCCTAGCGAAGAGGGAGGGGGAAGAGAAGCGTGGGGGGAGGGGGTGACGATCCATAAGGCACGCATGGGGGGATGCCGGGTCAGGAAGTCTGCGGGGAGTCGGGGGCCGCGGAGGCGTCGGCGGCGTCGGGGGCCTGCTGCGCGGACCGGCGGCGCAGGGCGAGGAACGCCGCCACGGCGCCGAGGAGGAGCAGCGCACCGCCGCCGATGGCCGCCCAGGTGCCGGCGCCCGGGCCGGAGGCGGAGGAGGCGGCGGCCGGTGCGGCGGAGGGCTTCTCGGCGGCCTTCTTCGTGGGCTCGGCGGCCGCGGTCGGCTCGCTGCCGAGGTCGGGCAGCGCGGGCAGCTGGGCCTTCTCGTCGACGGTCACGGCGAGCGAGACCGGGTCCATCGCGGTGCCCGCCTTGTACATCGAACCGAACGCCTTGGAGCCTTCGGCGGTGAGGGTGGCGGGGGCTTCGGTGAGGGCGGCGAGGCCGTCCTTCGGCGCGAAGTCCTCGGCCTCGAAGCTGACGATCGGGACGTTCTTGGTGGTCTTGCCCTCGCTGGTGACGTCGGCCGACAGAGTGCCGTCGCCCTTGGTGACGGCGACGGTGACGGCGGCGAACTTCAGGTCGAGGTCATGGGCGCCGGTGAAGCGGATGCTGCCGCTGAACTCCGCGTCCAGCGTCTCCTTCTTCGCGTCGTACGTTCCCTTGCCCTGCGGGAAGCGGAACAGGGCCCCGCCGTCCTGGGCGCCGTCGGCGAGCGTCCACCTGCCCTGGCCGATGGAGCCGGTGACGTACTCGCGGAAGGTGCGGCGTACGCCCCAGTCGACGGCGGCGTCCTCGAAGCGGCCCGCCTTCTCCTTCTTCGCCTTGTCCTTCTTCTCGCCCTCGTCATTCTTCTCGTCCGGGGCGGACGGCTTCGGCTGGGCGGCGGCGCCCTCGGTGTCGACGGAGAGGCTGACCGGGTCGAGCGGGGTGCCCTCGGTGTAGTAACCGGCGAAGGCGGAGGCGCCCTCGGCGGTCAGCGTGGTGGGGACGTTGGTGAGGGCGATGGGGGTGGAACCGCCCTTCATGTCGATCCCGCCGAGACCGAGCTTGGCCAGGGGCACCTGGGAGCGGTGGGAGACCTTGCCGGTCCCCCGCTCCTTGCTGACCATGTCCGCGTTGAGCACACCGCTGCCGCCGCTGATGCGGATCGTGGGGCGGCTGATCGTGAGGTCCAGCTCGTTGCTGCCGTCGGCCTTCTTGTGGCCGGTGAAGTGCACGCCGCCGGAGAAGCCTGAGCTGAACGCACCGGATTCCGGGTCGTAGGAACCGGTCGCCGAGTGGAAGCGGAACTGGCTGCCGCCGACCGTGGCCGCGCCGCCGGTCAGGCTCCAACTGCCCTTCGCGATGGGCCCGGTCACATAGCTCTGGAAGGAGGCCTTGATGCCCCAGTCCAGCCGTCCGCCCTGCACCGTGCGGCTTGCCGCTTGCGCGGTGGCGGCGGGGAGCAGAGCTCCCAGCAGGACCGCGAGGAGCGCGACGGCGAGCGCGCGGCTGGATCTGGACGACGGCATGACGGCCCCTCCGAGGACTGGCTACACAGGTAAGGCTAACCTAAGGTATTCCCAGCCCGGGCCGGAACCCCTTCCGGTCACGCCGTTACGGCGAACGGCCGACCGCACGCCGCAGAACGAGGACGGTGCCCCAGTGCGCATCTCGCAGGACTTCGCCCCGACGGGCCCGGACGCCGCGACGACGGCCCGCCGTCGCCCGGCCCGGGGCAGGGCTGCCACCGCGCTCACCGCAGCCGTCGCCTTCGCCCTGGTCCTGACCGGCTGCGGCGGCGGGAGCGACGCGGCGCCGAAGTCCGCGTCCGCCAAGAGCTCCGCCGACGCGGACCGGGTCGAGCCGCTGGCCGGTGCACCGAAGCCGAAGCTGCCGGTGACGGTCGACTCGGCGGACGGCAAGAAGGTAACGATCGACTCCACCGACCGGATCGTGCCGCTGACGGGGTCGCTGAGCGAGATCGTCTTCACCCTCGGCTTCGGCAAGCAGGTCGTCGCCCGGGACATCACCGCCACCTTCGAACAGGCGGAAAAGCTCCCGGTGGTGACCCGGGCCCACGACGTCTCGGCGGAGAGCGTGCTCTCGCTGAAGCCGACGATCGTGCTGGCCGACACCACCACGGGCCCCTCCGAGGCCATCGACCAGATCCGGGACGCGGGCATCCCGCTGCTCGTCGTCGAACCCGCCAAGGGACTGTCCGACGTGGGCCGCCGGATCGACACCGTCGCCGAGGCCCTCGGCGTACCGTCGGCCGGCACGGAGCTCAAGGAGCGCACCGAGAAGCGGATCGCCGACGTCCAGAAGTCCATCCCGGACCACACCGACGGCAAGAAGCCCCGGGTCGCCTTCCTCTATCTGCGCGGTTCGGCCTCCGTCTATCTGCTGGGCGGCGCGGAGTCCGGGGCCAGTTCGCTGCTGGAGGCGGCGGGCGCGGTCGACGCCGGGAAGGAGTCCGGTCTGGACAAGGACTTCACCGCCATCACCAGCGAAGCCCTCGCCAAGGCCGCCCCGGACGCGATCCTGTTGATGACCAAGGGGTTCGAGTCGGTCGGCGGCATGGACGGACTGGTGAAGATCCCGGGCATCGCGGAGACCCCGGCCGGGATGGACCGCCGGGTCGTCACGGTCGACGACGGCGTGCTGCTGAACTACGGGCCACGCACCGACCGGGTGCTCACCGAGATCGTCGAGCAGCTGTACGCGAAGGGCGGAAAGGGCCGGTGACCACCTCGTACGAGGAACGCACCGGGTCCGTGGAGAAGTCCCCGGCCGGGCCAATGGCGAAAGCCGCCCCCAAGTCCTCGCGCAGCACGGCGTATGTGCTCACCGTGGGGCTCTCCCTCGCCCTGCTCGCCGGCTGTCTGCTGTCGGCGGCGATCGGCGCGTACAACATCCCGCTCGGGGACGTCCTGTCCTCCGTGCAGCACCGGATCGGGCTCGGCGGGCAGTCGCTGGACCGGGTCGGCGAGAGCGTCCTGTGGAACGTGCGGCTCCCCCGGGTCGCCCTCGCGGTGCTCGTCGGCGCGTCGCTCGGCTGCGCGGGCGCCCTGATGCAGGGCGTGTTCGGCAATCCGCTCGCCGAACCCGGCGTGATCGGGATCTCGGCGGGCGCGGCCGTCGGCGCGGTCGCCTCGATCGCGCTCGGCCTGACCTTCTTCGGCAACTGGACCATCACGGTCTTCGCGTTCATCGCGGGACTGGCCACCGTGCTGCTCGTCTACGCGCTGTCGCGCTCCGGCGGCCGGACCGAGGTGGTGACGCTGATCCTCACGGGTATCGCCGTCAACGCCTTCGCGGGGGCGCTGATCGGTCTGTTCATCTTCTTCGCGGACAACGCGCAGATCACCCAGATCACCTTCTGGCAGCTCGGTTCGCTCTCCCAGGCGACCTGGCCCAAGGTGCTGGCCGTGCTGCCGTGCGCGCTGGCCGGGCTGCTCATCGCCCCGTTCTCCTCCCGCAAGCTGGACCTGCTGGCGCTGGGCGAACGGCCCGCCCGGCACCTGGGCGTGGACGTGGAGCGGCTGCGGATCGTGCTCGTGCTGGTGGTGGCGCTGCTGACGGCCGCCGCGGTCGCCGTGGCCGGGATCATCTCCTTCGTCGGGCTGCTCGTCCCGCATCTGCTGCGGATGGCGAACGGCCCCGGTCACCGCTTCCTCGTCCCGGGCAGCGCGCTCGGCGGCGCCCTGGTCCTGGTGGCGGGCGACCTCGCGGCCCGGACGGTGGCGGCCCCGGCCGAACTGCCGCTCGGGGTGCTGACCGCGCTCTTCGGCAGCCCGTTCTTCTTCTGGCTGCTGCGCAGGACCCGTCGTAAGCAAGGTGGTTGGGCATGAGGACGCTGAGAGATCTGTTCGCGGTACGCACCCGGGAGCTGCCCTCGCCCGTCGCGCCCGGCTGCCCCGCCGTCGAGGCCGCCGGGCTCTCGGTCCGCCTCGGGCAGCGGCAGGTGCTGGACTCCGTCGACCTGACCGCGCACGCGGGCGAGGTGGTCGCCCTGGTCGGGCCGAACGGGGCCGGCAAGTCGACGCTGCTGGCCGCGCTCGCCGCCGATCTGGCCCCCGGAAGCGGCGAGGTGCGGATCGACGGCCGCCCGGCCACCGCGTGGTCCGCGCCCGAACTGGCGCTGCGCCGCTCGGTGCTGCCGCAGTCGGCCGTGCTGTCCTTCCCGTTCCCGGTGGAGGACGTCGTACGGATGGGGCGGGCGCCCTGGGCGGGTACGGAGCGGGAGGACGAGGACGACGCGGCGGTGGCCGCGGCGATGGCGGCGACCGAGGTGACCCGGTTCGCGGCCCGCCCGTTCTCGGCGCTGTCGGGCGGGGAGAAGGCGCGGGTGGCGCTGGCCCGGGTGCTGGCGCAGCGGGCCCCGTTGATGCTGCTCGACGAGCCGACCGCCGCCCTGGACCTGCGCCACCAGGAGCTGGTGCTGCGGATCTGCCGGGAGCGGGCCGCCGCCGGGGACGCGGTGGTCGTCGTCCTGCACGATCTGGGTCTCGCCGCGGCGTACGCGGACCGGGCCGCCGTCCTGCACGACGGCCGGATCGCGGAACTGGGCCCGCCCGGGACGGTGTTCAGCGGCGAGCTGCTCGGCGAGGTCTACCGGCAGCCGGTGGAGGTCTTCCCCCATCCGCGTACGGGCACACCGCTGATCGTGCCGGTACGTCAGAACTGACGCGGTTCCCGGGCCTGTCCTCGACCCAGGTCACGGTGTGGACGCTGTATCCGGTCCGCGCCCGCACACCCGTCGCGGCCCCGGTAGGGTTTCGACGGTCAGTGCGGGCGACGGATGCAGAAGGCGCAGAAGCAACGGATGACGAGACACCCTGGGCTGGGTCGGCTGACGGCGGGGCTCGCGACGGCGACGGTGCTGTGCGTGACGGCGACCGGCTGTGTGACGGTGCACGGGGAGCTGGAAGTGCTGCCCGGGGCGAAGAAGTCCGAGGCCGCCCAGGCGCTCGAGGACTTCACCGACGCCTACAACGCGGCGGACAAGGCGTTCGATCCGGCGCTGGACGCGGACCGGGTGACGGGTTCGCTCGGCGCGATCAACCAGGCCGGGCTGAAGGCCCGCCGGACGTACAACCCCGAGGGAAACAAGGCGCACAAGCCGTTGGTGCTGGACGACGCGACCTACGTCATCCCCAAGAAGGCGGGCTGGCCCCGCTGGTTCCTCGCGGACACCGACTCCAACCGGGACCGGGACGGCGGGAAGCTGGACACCCGCTGGCTGGTGGTGTTCGTGCGGACGGGCCCCGACGCGCCGTGGAAGGCGGCCTACCTCGGCGTCCTCCCGGCGTCCCAGGTGCCGGAGTTCGCCCTCGACGGGGACGGGCTCGCCACCCCGGTGAAGCCGCAGGACGACGAGCTGGCCGTGGCGCCGGCGGACCTGAGCGCCTCGTACACCGGCTATCTGCAGAACGGCTCCCCGGACGTGTTCACCCCGTCCACGTCGACCTCCGGCTGGCGCGAGACGCGCCGCACCACTCGGCGGGCGGGGTTCTCGTACCAGTACATCGACCAGCCGCTGACGGACAGCACGTTCGCACCGCTGGGGCTGCGTACCGAGGACGGCGGGGCGCTGGTCTTCTTCAACAGCAAGCACTTCGAACGGCAGGTCGCCGCGAAGGGGCTGCGGCCCGAGGTCAACCCGGACGTGAAGGCGCTGCTCACCGGCGAGGTGAACAGCACCCTCACCAAGGAGCGCGTCTCCAGCCAGCTGGTGCACGTACCGCCGCGGGCCGCGGGGGCCGGTTCCGGTGCGGACACGGGCGCCGGCGGCAAGGTACGGATGCTGAACCGGCTGCCGGGCCTGATCGCGGCGAAGGGCGAATAGCCGGGGCAGGGGCGACCAGCCGCGAGCGAGCAGCGCGGCTCAGCGCCTCCGCTCGGCTCCAGGACTCCCGCTCGGCTCAGCGGCTCAGCGGCCAGGCGATCGCGTCGTGGTCCAGCTCGCTCTGCTCGGCGCTGCCCGCGTACCGGGCGCAGGCGTCGGTCAGCGTCTCCAGCAGGGTCAGCGGGTCGGGCAGCTCGTGCTCGGGCCCGCGCACCCAGTGGACGTCCAGCTCACCGGGGAGCCGGGCGGGCGGCAGCAGGACGTAGCTGCCCCGGCAGTGCCAGCGCAGGCCCGGGTGGGCGTCCATGGTCTCGGGGTGGCAGTCCAGCTCGCAGGGCCACCACTCGTCCTCGTCCTCGGGGGTGCCGCGGGTGGCGGTGAAGAAGAGCATCCGGTCGTCGCCGGACTGCGCGACCGGGCCGACGTCGATGCCCGCGTCGAGAAGACGCTCCAGGGCGCTGAGGCCGGCGGTGAGCGGGACGTCCAGCACGTCGTGGATCATTCCGGTCGCGGTGATGAAGTTGGCCTCGGGCTGACCGGCGGCCCAGCGCTCGATCTGGGCCCGGTCGGTGGTCGACTGCGTCTGCCAGGCGAAGGAGACGGGATGCCGGGCGGGGGTGGGACAGCCGATGCGTTCGCACGAACATCGGTATCCGACGGGGTGGGCGGCGGGGGCGATCGGCATGCCCGCGTCGGCGACCGCCAGGAGCATGCCCACCCGGGCCAAATCGTCGGTCTCGGCCCCGGATGATTTGGGACGTCGCCGCAGCCACTGGGAGATCCTGCTCTCTGTGCCGCGGAAACGGCCGGAATCGGCGCCCATCTATCCCCTCACCTCAGCAGTTCACCTCAGCGTTGCCTGTCCATGGTCGCACCATCCTGCGGTTCGGGTGGCCAGAGTTCACCAGCGGGGCCGTGTACCACTGCACCGAGTGAGCACCATCACGCCCGATGTCGCCACATATCGGATACGACGGCGGGTCCGGCGTCACGGTCGCGGGGCGAGCCCGCCGACCGCGTAGTCGACGATCTCGTCGGCGTACGCATGGGTGAGCGGCAGTGTCCGGAGCAGCCAGCGGTGCATCAGCGGGCCGATGAGCAGCTCCAGGGCGATCCGGGGATCGACGCCGGCGCGGACGTCGCCGGCCTCCTGGGCGGCCCGCAGCCGTGTGACGTACAACGCGAGCTGCGGGTCGAGCAGCCTGTGGACGAATTCGGCGCCGAGCTTGGCGTCCACGATGCCCTCGGCGGTCAGCGCGCGGGTGGGGGCCTCCAGCACCGGGTCGTTCAGTTCGTCGACGGTGGCCCGCAGGACGAGCTTGAGGTCGGCGACCAGGTCACCGGTGTCGGGGATGCCCTGGGCGGCCTCGTCGGACTGCGCTTCCCCGCCGGACCCGGCCCCCTCGGCGGACCGGCCCGCCAGGTCCAGGAAGGCGTCCATCAGCACGGCGGCCTTGGAGGGCCACCAGCGGTAGATGGTCTGCTTGCCGACCCCGGCGCGGGCGGCGATACCCTCGATCGTCGTACGCCGGTACCCCACCTCCGTGACGAGGGCGAGGGCGGCGTCGTGGATGGCGCGGCGGGAGCGGTCGCTGCGGCGGCTGGAGTCGGGGGCCTTGGTGGGTGCCATGCGGCCAATCTACCCCCCGCGAGCCGATACGTATCGTCTTGCAAGGTCCCGCTGACGTCCTGATGATGTCCTGTGCGGTGTCCGGTGAACCACCCGATCGGATCACTGCGGATCCGGCGCGCACGGCGCACCATGGGCTCACGCACAGACCGTGCGCATCCCACCGTTCCGCGGCCCAGGCCGCCGATCGTGAGGAGCCCGAGTTGAACCGTGACGCCACCCCTCGTCGCTACCTGATGTGCGCACCGACGCACTTCCGGGTCACCTACTCCATCAACCCGTGGATGGACCCGTCCAAACCCGTCGACCTGCCGCTGGCCCAGACCCAGTGGGAGGACCTGCGCGACCGCTACCGGAGCCTCGGCCACACCGTCGAGCTGCTCACCCCCCGCCCCGATCTGCCCGACATGGTCTTCGCCGCCAACGGCGCCACGGTGATCGACGGCCGGGTGCTCGGCGCGCTGTTCGCGTACCGGGAGCGGTTCGAGGAGGCCGGGGCCCACCGGGACTGGTTCCGGGAGAACGGCTTCGCCGAGGTCCAGGAGCCGGAGCACGTCAACGAGGGCGAGGGGGACTTCGCCGTCACCGCCTCCTATCTGCTGGCCGGGCGCGGCTTCCGCTCCAGCCCGCTCTCGCACATGGAGGCCCAGGAGTTCTTCGGGGTGCCGGTCATCGGCCTCGATCTGGTGGACCCGCGCTACTACCACCTGGACACCGCGCTCTGTGTGCTGGACACGGCGGCCGACGAGATCATGTACTACCCGGACGCGTTCTCCGCCGCCAGCCGGGCGGTGCTGCGCCGGCTGTTCCCGGACGCGCTGCTGGCCCGGGAGGCGGACGCGGCGGCGTTCGGGCTCAACTCGGTCAGCGACGGGCGTCATGTGCTGCTGCCGCAGGGGGCGGCCGGGCTGCTCGATCCCCTGCGGGACCGGGGCTTCGAGCCGATCCCGATGGACCTGGGCGAGCTGCTCAAGGGCGGCGGCAGCGTGAAGTGCTGTACGCAGGAGCTGCGGGCCTAGGCGGGGCCCTCCGGCGGCCAGGGTTCGCCCCAGGCGACGTCCCTGGCCGCCCGGTACAGCTCGCCGTGGCGCTTGCTCACCGTGGCGCGGGCCAGCCCCTCGTCCCGGGTGCACAGCTCCAGCTGGACCAGGCCCTTGCGGATCTGCGGTTTCCGGGTGATCCGGGCGGGCGCCGGGGCGGCGGGGAAGCGGGTGCCGACGACGTAACTGAACTTCTCGTCCTCGTGGCTCAGCGAGCCGCCCTTGACCTGCCGGTGCAACGAGGAGCGGCTGACCCGGGCCGAGAAGTGGCACCAGTCGGCCCCGGGGGTGATCGGGCAGGCGTCGCTGTGCGGGCAGGGGGCCGCGATCCGCAGCCCGGCGGCGATCAGCCGGTCGCGGGCCTCGATGATGCGGGCGTAGCCGTCGGGGGTGCCGGGCTCGACGATCACCACGGCCTGCCCGGCCGCCGCGGCCGCGTCGACCAGCTCGGTCCTGGCGGTGGCCGTCAGCTCCTTGAGGACGTAGCTGACGGTGATCAGGTCGGCCGGCGCCAGCTCCAGGGCCGCGCCGATCCGGGCCCGCTCCCAGCGCGCGTCCCGGAGGGAGGGCACGCCGGACGCCTCGGCCAGTTCACGGCCGAGCGCGAGGGCCGGTTCGGCCCAGTCCAGGACGGTGGTGGCCGGGCCCTCCCAGGCCCCGGCGACCGCCCAGCTCGCCGCGCCCGTGCCGCCGCCGACGTCGGTGTGGGTGGCGGGCGTCCAGTCGGGCGCGGCCTCGACGAGGGCGTCGAGGGCGGACCGTACGGCTTCGAAGGTGGCGGGCATCCGGTACGCGGCGTAGGCGACGACGTCGGAGCGGTCCCGCAGGATCGGAGCGTTCGTCGGGGTCTCCCCGCGGTAGCTGGCGATCAGCCGGTCGACGGCCTGCGCGGCCTGCTTGGGCGGCAGTCCGTCGAGCAGCCCGGCCAGCGCCGCGCGCAGGGACTGTGCGGTGGGGAGGGTGACGTTCACCGCCGAATTGTAGGCGGAGGCGACCCGTCGGCCGCATTCCGCTTCCGCCGGGGCGGGCGGGGGTACGCAGGGACGTACGCGGGCGGGACGGGGGGGCCGGACGAGCCGCACGAAGGGTTCACGTAACCGGCACGGAACAGGAATCCGGCGAACTCCACGTGGCCGGAGGCCTGTTGCTACGCTGACCGCGCGTGCACGGCACCAGATCAAGATGGTCCAGCGGGGGAGCCATGAGGCAGAAGATCGTGCGGCTGACGCTGGTCGGCGGGGTGGTCTTTCTCGCCCTGCTCCTGCTGCTGGCCACCTGCGGCGGCGACCCCGAGGGCGAGAAGAAGGACGGCGCGGCCACCGCGACGGCGAAGCCGGTGCTGCCGAGCGCGGGCCCGGTGACCCGGCTGACCGTTCCGCCCGAGTACGCGACGGACCGGGGCTGGGAGATCATCGGCTCCTCCCCCGATGTCGCCGTCTCCCATACGACGGGGCTGCTGGCCTATCTGGAGCGGTCCGAGGGCAACCGCTACCGGTTGCGCACCGTCGACACGGCCAGCGGCGAGCTGGGCTGGCGGGGCCAGGCCTGGCAGCCGCCGGACCCGCTGCACTACCCGAAGCTCGCCACGGTGGCCAAGGGCGACCGGCAGTACTTCGTGACCTGGTCCTACGGGAAGGTCGGCGACGGGCTTTCGCCGTCGAGCACCTTCCTCGCCCTCGATCTGTACGACGTGACGAACGGGAACCGGCAGCGCGTCGAGGTGCCGTGGTCCGGGGCCCCGAAGGTCACCACGACCGGGCCGGGCATCGTGATCAGCGACGCGAAGGCGAACAGCACCCTGATCGACCCGGTCACCGGTGAGGTGACCGAGCTGCGCGCGGACAAGCTCGGGTATCCCAAGGGCTGCCCGGCCTGCAAGCAGCTCACCGAGGTGCACGGGCAGACCGCCGACGGCCTGCTGCTCGGCGGGGCGCGGGAGTTCTGGGTGCGCGGCGGCTGGTTCAGCCGGAACGTGGCACCCAAGGGGACCGAGAAGGGCAGCGGCGTGGTGACGTCGATGACCCCGGACCAGGTGCTGGCGAAGTGGCAGCCCGCGAAGAAGACCAAGCGGGCGGGGACCCATGAGCTGTGGGCGGTGCACGACGCGGCGACCGGGGAGGTGCTCACCTCGGTGGAGTGCCACAAGCCGGCCATAAAGCCGGGGCGCTACCCGCAGGCGGTCCTCTCGCCCTCGGGCGACTACCTGATCGCCGGGAACCTGGCCTTCGACCTGGAGGCGAAGCAGGGCCGCTGCTTCGAGGACGAGGGCGGCACCGCGCATCTGACGCTGGCCACGGTGACGGACGACGGCATCGCGTACGGGGCGGAGAACGCGCGCGACGCCTCGGAGGCACTGTCCGGAGGCGGGCTCCCGGTCGCGATGGACTTCGCCACCTGGAGCACCGAGCGACTGTCGCGCAACGCCCGGCTGCCGGGGATGGAGACGACGGGGGTCGGGGTGTTCCGCTGGACCGACCGGCAGGACCGTACGCATCTGATCGGCTACCCGCGCACGGGCTGAGACCGCCCGGACGCGCCCGGGCCGGGCCCTCCCCGCCCGGCTCCTCAGGACCTCAGAGGCCGCCGGCCTCGCGTCCCGCGCGCTGCCAGGGGCGGCACAGGAGCAGGAAGCAGCCCACCGCAGCCACCGCGCAGACCACCTGGACGACGGCCATCGGGACGGCCGTGTCCTCCCCCGCGATACCGACCAGCGGGGAGGCGACGGCCCCGATGAGGAACGAGGACGTACCGAGCAGCGCGGAGGCGGAGCCCGCCGCGTGCTTGGTCCGCATGAGGGCCTGGGCGTTGGTGTTCGGCATCGCGAGGCCCATCGCCGACATCAGGACGAACAGTCCGGCGGCGACGGGGACGAGCCCGACCTCACCGAAGACGCCGGTCGTCATGAGGAGCAGCGCGACGGCGGCCAGCACGATCACGGCGAGGCCGAAGCCGAGCACCTTGTCGAGGCGGAACCGGCCCACGAGGAGCTTGCCGTTGATCTGCCCCACGGCGATCAGACCGATGGAGTTGAGCCCGAAGAGCAGACTGAAGGTCTGCGGCGAGGCCCCGTAGATCTCCTGCACGACGAACGGGGAGGCGGAGATGTACGCGAACAGGACGGCGAAGGCGAGCCCGCCCGCGACCATGTAGCCGGTGAAGACCCGGTCGGCGAGCAGCCCGCGCATGGTGCGCAGGGCGTCGGTGACACCGCCGGTGTGGCGGGCGGCGGGCGGCAGCGTCTCGTGCAGCCACTTCCACACGACGAGGGTGAGCACGATGCCGACGGCGGTCAGCACGACGAAGATGCCCCGCCAGTCGGTGAACCGCATCACCTGACCGCCGATCAGCGGCGCGATGATCGGGGCGACGCCGGAGATCAGCATCAGGGTGGAGAAGAACCGGGCCATCTCCACGCCGTCGTAGAGGTCGCGCACCACGGCCCGCGCGATGACGATCCCGGCCGCGCCCGCGAGCCCCTGGAGGAGGCGGAAGCCGATGAGGAGTCCGGCGGTGGGGGCCAGGGCGCAGAGCGCGGTGGCGAGGACGTAGACGACCATGCCGAGGAGCAGCGGGGTGCGGCGGCCCCAGCGGTCGCTCATCGGTCCGACGACGAGCTGGCCGAGCGCCATCCCGGCCAGGCACGCGGTCAGCGTGAGCTGGATGGTGGCGGCAGGGGCGCTCAGGGAGTCGGTGACGGCGGGGAGCGCCGGGAGGTACATGTCCATGGACAGCGGCGGCAGGGCGGTGAGCCCGCCGAGGACCAGGGTGACCAGGAGTCCGGTGCGCCGGGCGGCCTTCGCGGCCGGGGCGGACAAGGCGGAGGATCCGGGTGCTCCCGGCAGGCCTGCCGGGGCGGTCGCCTGCGGGGCCGCCGGGTCGACGGCGAGGGCGCCCACGTCCCCGTGCGGGACGGCCGGGGCGTCCTCGGCACCGGTGAAGAGGTCCGCGTCGGTTCCGGGTCCGGTCCCGGAGGTGGGTATGTGTGCTCGCTGGGCCCGGCTGCCGCCGCTCTCCGGCATTCTCATCTCCACATCGTTGAATCCGCATCTATGCTCTCAGCTCGGCCGGAGTGGTCGATACCTTTTTCGGGTGGGCTGGGGTGGCGGGCATGGGTGACAAGGTGCGCTGGGGTGTTCTGGCGACGGGCGGCATAGCGGGGACCTTCACGGCGGACGTACAGGGGCTTCCCGACGCCGAGGTGGTGGCCGTCGCCTCGCGTACGGAGGCCTCGGCCAGGGCCTTCGCCGACCGGCACAAGATCGCCCGGGCCTACGGCAGCTGGGCGGAGCTGGTCGCCGACGACACGGTGGACGTGGTCTACGTGGCCACCCCGCACTCGGCGCACCACGCGGCGGCCTCGCTCGCGCTGAAGGCCGGAAAGCACGTGCTGTGCGAGAAGGCGTTCACGCTCAACAGCCGGGAGGCGAAGGAGCTGGTGGCGCTCGCCCGGGAGCGGGGTCTGTTCCTGATGGAGGCCATGTGGACCTACCTCAACCCGGTGGTCCGCCGGCTGACCGAGCTGGTCCGGGACGGGGCGATCGGCGAGATCCGCACCGTCCAGGCGGACTTCGGCTTCGCGGGCGACTTCGCCCCCGGCCACCGGCTGCGCGACCCGGCCCTGGGCGGCGGGGCCCTGCTGGACCTCGGGGTCTACCCGGTGTCGTTCGCCCACCTGCTGCTGGGCGAGCCGGACCGGATCCAGGCCGACGCGCTGCTGTCGCCGGAGGGTGTGGACCTGAACACGGGAATGCTGCTCGGCTGGGACTCCGGCGCGACCGCGCTGCTGTCCTGCTCGATCGTCGGGCACCACCCGACGGCCGCCACGGTCATCGGCACCGAGGGCCGGATCGACCTCCCGCGCGACTTCTTCCACCCGGACCACTTCGTGCTCCGCCGAGCGGGTGCGGAGCCGGAGACGATCACGTCGGGGCCGGGGCCGCAGGGGCTGTCGGGCATGCAGTACGAGGCGGTCGAGGTGGCGCGCGCGGTACGGGCGGGCGAGGCCGAGTCCCCGCTCGTCCCGCTGGAGGGTTCGCTGGCGGTGATGCGGACGCTCGACGCGGTACGGGACCGCATCGGCGTCCGCTACCCGGCGGATGCCTGAGCCCTGTTATGCGGGCGTGAGCCCCGGGTTGCCGGCCTCCGTGACGAACGAGGCCGCGGTGGTGACGGGCGCCCCGGGGGTCGTGACGGCCGCGACCGTACGGAAGTCGGCGCGGGCCTCCTTCGTGCCGAGGGTGACGACCGCGTAGCCGCGCCGCCCGTTGTAGTGCTTGAGGTGCGGGTTGGCGCGGGTCTGGTTCTCCCAGTTGGCGGGCCGGTCCGCGCCGTCCTTGCCGCTGGCGATGGAGGTGGTGACGATCTCCGTGCCGATCGTGCGGGAGGCGGGGTCGGCGAAGTCCTTCTTCAGGTCGAAGGCGTACGAGACGTGGACGTCGCCGGTGAGGACCATCAGGTTGTCCACCCCGGCGGCCTCGGCGCCGGCCAGCACCCGCTGCCGGGAGGCGGGGTAGCCGTCCCAGGAGTCCATGGAGAGCTTGAAGGCGCCGGTGGGCACATCGCGCCGCTGGGCGAAGGTGACCTGCTGCGGGACGACGTTCCAAGTGGCGTTCGAGGCCCGCCAGCCGTCGATCAGCCAGCGTTCCTGGGTGGCCCCGGTCATGGTGCGCGCGGGGTCCTCGGACTCGGGCCCCGGGGTGCGCCAGCCGTCGCCGTACGCCTGGTCGTCGCGGTACTGACGGGTGTCGAGGATGTCGAACTGGGCGAGCCGCCCGAAGCGGAGGCGGCGGTAGAGCGTCATGTCGGGCCCGGTGGGGCGCTGCGGGGTGCGCAGCGGCTGGTTCTCCCAGTACGCGCGGTACGCGGCGGCCCGGCGCAGCAGGAACTCCTCGGGGGTGACGTCGTTCTCGGGGATCTCGCCCGCGTAGTTGTTCTCGGCCTCGTGGTCGTCCCAGGTGACGACGAAGGGGTGGGCGGCGTGGGCGGCGCGCAGATCCGGGTCGGACTTGTAGAGGGCGTAGCGCAGCCGGTAGTCCTCCAGCGTCGTCGTCTCGCGGTTGAAGAGGTCGGGGAGACGGCGGTCGGTGTAGTTGCGGGCGCCGCCGGTGGCGTTGACGGCGTACTCGTAGAGGTAGTCGCCGAGGTGGAAGACCACGTCGACGTCCTCGGCCGCGAGGTGGCGGTGGGCGGTGAAGTAGCCGTCGTGGTACGCCTGGCAGGAGACGGCGGCCAGGGTGAGGGAGCTGGTGCGGGCGCCGGGGGCGGGGGCGGTGCGGGTGCGGCCGACCGGGCTCGTCCAGCTGCCGGTGCGGAAGCGGTAGTAGTACAGGCGGCCGGAGTCGAGGCCCTGGACCTCGGCACGGACGCTGTGGGCGAACTCGGGGTGGGCGGTGACCGTGCCGCGCCGCTCGATCCGGCGGAAGCGCTCGTCGCGGGCGACCTCCCAGCGCACCTCGACCCGGCCGTTCGGCAGTCCGCCGCCCGGCTCGTAGGGGCGGGGGGCGAGCCGGGTCCAGATCAGGACGGACGCGGGGTGCGGATCGCCGGAGGCGACGCCGAGGGTGAAGGGGTCCTCGGCGATCCGGCGGGCGTCGACCTCGGCGGCGCTCGCCGTGCCGGCGGCGGGCAGGTTGACGGCGAAGGCGAGCGCGGCGGCGGCTGCGGTGCCGGTCAGGAAGCGCCGGCGGCCCACGCCTGGTTGCAGTAAGCGGGCGGCGGTGCGGAGTTCGGTGGCTCGGGTGCCCTGATCGGGCGTCATGATGGTCCGTGCGGCTGTCATATGCCCCTCCTCAGCCCGGATGCTGTCGGGATTCATGGCAGCGGGAGGGAACGACGCACCGTTGTCGCGTGCACAACATCCGCATGGCGGGTCGATGAGCACCGCGTGCCCTGTGCACGGATCCGTCCCGTACGCTGCCGGGCCATGAACACTGAGCAGACGGAGCAGGCCGGACGGACCGCGCGCAGCGGGGACGGAGGGCGGTCCGGCCGGAAGGTCGCCGTCGTCACGGGGGCGGGATCGGGGATCGGACGGGCGGTCGCGCTCGCCCTCGCGAGCGGGGGCTGGTCGCTGGCGCTCGCGGGCCGGCGGGCCGAGCCGCTGGCGGAGACGGCGGCGGCCGCCGGGGACACCGAGGCGCTCTGCGTCACCACGGACGTGACGGACGCCGACGAGGTGGCCGCGCTCTTCACCGCCGTACGGGACCGGTTCGGCCGGCTGGACCTGCTGTTCAACAACGCGGGTACGTTCGGCCCCGGCGGCGTACGGCTGGAGGATCTGGCCGTCGCGGACTGGCGGGCGGTCGTCGATGTGAACCTGACGGGCGCGTTCCTGTGCGCGCAGGCGGCGTACCGGCTGATGAAGGAGCAGGACCCGCAGGGCGGCCGGATCATCAACAACGGTTCGATCTCCGCCCACGCACCGCGCCCGCACTCGGTCGCGTACACGGCGACCAAGCACGCGATCACCGGGCTGACGAAGTCGCTGTCGCTGGACGGCCGCCCCTACCGGATCGCCTGCGGCCAGATCGACATCGGCAACGCGGCGACGGAGATGACCGAGCGGATGCAGACCGGGATCCTCCAGGCCAACGGGGAGCTGGCGGTGGAGCCGGTGATGGCGGCGGCGGACGTGGCGCGGACGGTGCTGCACATGGCTGAGCTGCCGCTGGAGGCGAATGTGCAGTTCGCCACGGTGATGGCGACGAACATGCCGTACGTCGGACGGGGCTGAGGCCGGGGCGGGGCGGAGCCGGGGCCGGGGCGCTGCGGCGCGGCACAGCGCGTGATCATCTGCGATCACCTTCGATCGAACTGGCCGCCGCCACCGCACTGGCCGGCTCGCTCCTCGCCACGGCGGCACCGGCCTCGGCGGCCGCCCACCAGGGCGGGCTGCACTTCGGGGCTGTTCAGTTCGACGGCCCCGGCAAGGACGACCGGTCGAAGAAGTCGCTGAACGCCGAGTGGGTGAACATCCACAACAGCAGCAAGAAGAAGGTCCAGCTCAAGGGCTTCAAGGTGAAGGACAACACGGGCTACACCTACACCTTCGGCAGCTACGCCATCGGCGCGGGCAAGACGGTCAAGCTCCGCACCGGCAAGGGCAAGAACGTCTCGGGCACCGTGCACCGGAACCGGGGCTCGTACGTCTGGAACAACACCGGCGACAAGGCGCGGCTGATCAAGCCGAACGGGAAGCTCCAGGACTCCTGCTCCTGGGGGAAGTCCACGAAGGCCGACAAGGGCGCCAAGAACTGCCACTGACCCGCCCGGCGCTTTCGGAGAGCTGGTCGCGACTGCCGGGGAGTCGCGACCAGCCCGCTCCCATGCCCCCGACCGCCCCTCCCCGCGGGCCGGGAATGGCGGGGGCAGCGGCACCGTTGTCTGCTGCATGACACATGATCACCGGCCCGAGATCCTGCGCTACACCGCCTTCTCCGCCGATCCCGCGGGCGGGAACCCCGCAGGGGTCGTCCTGGACGCCGCCGGTCTCGACGAGGAGCGGATGCTCGCGATCGCGGCGGAGCTGGGGTACAGCGAGTCGGCGTTCCTGACGGAGCGGACCGGCGAAGGCGCGTACACCATCCGCTACTTCAGCCCGAAGGCCGAGGTGCCGTTCTGCGGTCACGCCACGGTCGCCACGGCCCTCGCGCTGGCCGAACGGGACGGACCGGGCGCACTGGAGTTCACGACGCCCGCGGGCGCGGTCCCGGTCTCCGTCGTCCGGGAGGGCGGCGCGCTGCTCGCCACCCTGACCAGCGTGGCGCCGCACGTCGAGGAGGACGCCGAGGCCGACCTGACGGAGGCTCTGGCGGCCCTGGACTGGGCGGTCGCCGATCTCGACCCGGCCCTGCCGCCCCGGATCGCCTACGCGGGGGCCAGGCACCTGGTGCTGGCCGCCGCCACCCGGGAAAGGCTGGCGGAGCTGGACTACGACTTCGCGCGGCTGGAGGCGCTGATGCGCCGGCTCGACCTGACCACCCTGCAACTGGTGTGGCGCGAGGGGCCCGAGGTGTTCCACGTCCGGGACCCGTTCCCGGTGGGCGGGGTCGTCGAGGACCCGGCGACGGGCGCGGCCGCGGCGGCCTTCGGCGCGTACGCACGGGAGCTGGGGCTCGCCCCCGAGGCGGCGGTGCTGACCCTGCACCAGGGGGCGGACATGGGCCGCCCCGGCACCCTCACCGTCGAACTGCGCGCGGGCGACGCCAGGATCCGGGTCAGCGGAACGGGCACCCGGATCGGCTGAGACCTGGGGGCCGGAGGGTCACCGGGGACCGGCCGGGCCTCCGGCGTACCGGGCCGGTCGGGACCGGCCGGACCTCCGGCGTACGGGGCGAGGCCCGGCCTGAAGCCGGTGTCAGCCGGTCGCGTTCTTGGCCGGGGAGACGTGGGCGTACCAGCGCTCCGTCTCCTCCTGGTCGAGGGCGCGCTCCAGCAGGGCGTCACCGCGCATGCCGGGGAAGAAGCGGCCCGCAGGCCAGGTGCGCCGGTAGGACGGCTCGTCCAGGACCAGCAGCCGGACGCCGTCGACGACGGGTATGTCGGCGGGAGTGCCCTCGTTCCAGATCAGTTCGCCGTCCGGGGCCACCAGGTCGAAGGAGCCCACGGTGCCCACCTGGCCGGGGGTCTCCCGGCAGACGGCCACCTCCTGCGACGACGGCGCGTGCCCCTCCACATGGCCACCGCCGATGAGCGCGTCGGCGAGCAGCGTGTGCAACTGGAAGTTGTCCCCGATGCCGGACATCCGCAGGAGATAGCCGGTGCCGCTCGTCCGGTGGAGGGCGACGAGCGGTGCGTCGTCCAGCACCAGGAGGGCGTGGGCGAGGGACTTCAGCTCCAGGCCGGAGGCCCGCTCCACCGCGCCGAGCAGCCGCAGCGCGTCGCCCCGGGAGCCGGCCTCCCGCCGTACGCCGGGGTGGTTCAGCATCGCGACGGCGGCCATCTCCCACTGGGGAAGCGTCCACCAGCCGACGGCAGCGTCGCGACCGGCCCGCTCCACGGCCTCCGGGCCCGGCTCGCCGCCGTCCGGGGCGGGAAACGCGCCACCCCCGGTCGCGGCCCAGGCGTCGGCGAACGCCACGGCCTGTTCCAGGGCCCACCGCAGTCCGGCCAGCACCCCCGGGGCACAGCGCTCGGCGTCCGCACCGCGCTCGACGCAGGCCCCGACGAGCACAGCGACGACGGCACGCGGGCTGGGCGGCACCTGCTCCAGCAGGGCGGCGAGCCGCGGTCCGCCGTCCAGCAGTTCCGACTCCCTGGCCTGCCCGAAGGTCTCCTGCAACCGGACGAACGCCTTGCCGGACCGCTTGGCGTCCTGCGCCGACACCGCCGCCTCGAAGTCGGCGACGGCTCCCCCGAACCCGGCTTTACCGAATATCATTCCACCACTTTATCGACGGCCCGTTCGATGCCATGAAGCCGGTCCCGCCCGAGGGAAACCGGCCCCGCCACGGGCTCCCGCACCACTCACCGTACGAACACGCCCGCCCGCGCGGCGGCGACGGCCGCGGCGGCCGCCCGGTCGGCGACCTCCTGGTCCAGCGGGGCGCCACTGGCGAGCAGCCGGTAGTACAGCGGGGCCGACACCGCCGCGATGACCTCGCCCGGGTCCGTGCCCGCGGGCAGTTCACCGCGTTCGACCGCCGCTTCGACGGAGCCGGACCACTCCCCGATCCGCACGGCGTAGAAGCGGTGGAGGGCCTCGGCGGTACGCGGATCGCAGGCGGCGGCCGCGATGACGGCCACGAAGAGGGCCCCTTGGCGGGGATCGGTCAGCGTGCGGACCACGAGGCGGGCGTTGGCCCGGAGGTCCTCGGCCAGGGATCCGGTGTCCGCGCGCGGCAGCGACTGTTCCGCCATGTCCGTGAGCAGGTCGGCGACCAGCCCGGCGGGGGCCGACCAGCGACGGTAGACGGTCGTCTTGCCGACCTCGGCCCGCCGGGCGACGTCGGCCAGGTCGAGGCCGTCGAAGCCGTGCTCGACCAGCGCGTCACCGGCCGCGCGCAGCACCGCCTCGCGCACCCGAGCGGTGCGACCGCCGGGACGCACGGTGCCGGGCTCCACCCCCTCGACGCCGACGCCTTCAGCGCCTGCAGCACCTTCAGAAGTCATAACGGGTCTCCAGTTCCATTAACAACGCCTCCCCTGCTACGGTGACACCACCTTAACGGAACCACAGAACCGTTTAGCGTTCCCGTGTCCAGGAAGGCGCCCTGCCATGCCCCCATCCCGTACCGCATCCTCCGACATCGGCCCCGCCGTGGACCCCACATCCGGTCCGCCCGCCACCTCCCCCCGTATGTCCAGCCGCCAGAAACTCGTCCTGGCCCTGCTGCTCGGCTCCCAGTTCATGATCGCGGTGGATTTCTCGATCCTGAACGTGGCGCTGCCCGTCGTCGGCGAAGGGCTCGGCTTCTCCCTCGCCGGTCTCCAGTGGATCGCCACCTCCTTCGCGCTCGCCGCCGCCGGGTTCACCCTGCTCTTCGGCCGGGTCGCCGACCTCGTCGGCCGCAAGAACCTGTTCGTCGGCGGCATGGCCGTCCTCGGCCTCTCCTCCGTGCTCGGCGGCCTCGCCACCTCGCCCGAGGTGCTGCTCACGGCCCGGGTGCTGCAGGGACTGGCCACCGCGGCCGTCACCCCGGCCGGACTCGCGCTGCTGACCACGGCGTTCAGGGAGGGGCCGCTGCGCGAACGGGCGCTGGGGCTCAACGGGGCTCTGATGTCGGCCGGGTTCACCGCCGGGGCGATCCTCGGCGGGCTCCTGACGGACCTGCTCTCCTGGCGCTGGGCCTTCTTCGTCAACGTCCCCGTGGCAGCGCTGGTCGTGATCCTGGCTCCGTCCGTGATCACCGACTCCCGGCCGGAGGAACGCCCGAAGCTGGACGTGCCCGGAGCCATCACCGTCACCGGCGGTCTGCTGCTCCTCGTCCTCGGGCTCACCCAGGCCGGCGAGACCGGCTGGACCAGGCCGACCACGCTGGCAGCGCTGGCCGCCGGAGCCGTCCTCCTGGTCGCGTTCGTCCGCATCGAGCAGCGATCCGCCGCTCCACTCGTCCCGATGCGCATCCTGAAGCGGCGCAGCGTCGTCTGGGGCAACACCGCCGGGCTGATCGCCTTCGTCACCGAGACCTCGCTGGTCTTCCTGCTGACCCTCTACCTCCAGGAGGTCCTGGGCTACTCCGCACTCGCCACCGGCCTCGCGTTCGGCGTGCTCGGCGCGGGCACGGTCGTCGGCGGTGTGCTCGGCGGACGGGCGGTGGGCCGCTTCGGCAACCGGCGCGCCATCGTCCTGGGCGGCACCGTCCAGGCCGCCGCCACCCTCTCCCTCGTGGCGCTCGGCACCTCAGGGACGTGGATCTGGCTCCTGCTGGCGGCCACCTTCGTCGGCGGCGTCGGCAACATGCTGATGATCGTCGGCTTCATGGTCACGGCGACCTCGGGCCTGCCGGACGAGGAGCAGGGGCGGGCCACCGGGCTGGCGACGATGACGCAGCAGGTGGGCATCGCCCTCGGCATTCCGGTGATGAGCGCGGTGGTCACCGCCAGGATGGGGGCAGCGCGCGGGCCCGACGCGGTACTGTCCGGCGTCTCCGGCGCGATCCTGGTCAACTCCGTCCTGGTCCTGGCCGGCGCCGTACTGGCCGGATACTTCCTGGCGGGCGGCGCCCGGAGGCGGGAGAACGGGTGAGCCGGTCCCGCTTCCCGGGCCGACCCGCGGAACGGGAAGCGGGGACGCCGGGAAACGGGAAGCGGGGACGGCCCGGGGAACCGGGACCGGCCCGGGAAGCCGGACACCTCGGGCAGGCGGGACCGGCCCGGGAAGCGGAACCGGATCGACAGCGGGAGGATACGGACATGGCTGCTCCTGAGCCTGACCCCGGACGCGCCCCCGGCACCGGCTCCACCCCCCGCACCACCGCCGAGACCGGCAACACCCCCGGCTCGGCACCCGACCCCGACCCCGCCCCCGAGCCGCTGACCGTCCCGAGCATGTCCGCGGGCCCGGACTTCGTCCTGCGCCCCTGGGAGATGAGCGACCTCCCGTTGGTCCGCGAGGCCTCGCTCGACCCGTACATCCCGCTCATCACCACGATCCCCGCCCCCTACTCCGAAGCGGCGGCGGAGGCGTTCGTGCGCAGGCAGTGGGAGCGCGCGGCCACCGGCGCGGGGTACCCCTTCGCCATCGTGCGCTCCCGGGACCGGCGCCCGGTCGGCGCGATCGGACTCTGGCTCCGGGAGCTGCCGGAGGGCCGCGCCTCCCTCGGCTACTGGCTCACCGACCTCGCCCGCGGCCAGGGGGTCGCCCGGGCCGCGCTGCGTACGGTGACGGGCTGGGCCCTGCGCGACCTCGGCGTCCCGCGCCTCCAGCTCTACATCGAGCCGTGGAACACCGCCTCCGCCCGGATCGCCGAGGACATCGGCTTCCGGCGGGAGGGCCTGCTGCGCGGCTGGCAGCAGGTGGGCGACGAGCGGCGGGACATGGCCGTGTACGCGCTGCTGAACAACGACGGACCGGTGGATGGCCAGGCGGTAGCCGCACACTGAACACCGAGGCGTTACGATCGCGGGCACCGCTGCCGATCAGCAGCCGGCCACCGGCAGCCGAGTTCCAGGAGTACCGACCGTGTCCGCACCGCGCATCGGCGTATCCATCGTGACCATGGGAGACCGCCCGCAGGCGGTCGAGGCGCTGCTGGCGTCGGTGGCCATGCAGGACGTCCGGCCCACCCGGCTCGTGATCATCGGCAACGGTACGGCCCTCCCGGACTACTCCGCCACACCCGGCCTGGAGGACCTCGACGGCGGGGTGACCACCATCGAGCTGCCGGAGAACCTCGGCTGCCCGGGCGGCCGGAACGAGGGGCTGCGCCGGCTCGCCGAGATCGGCGACGTGGACGTGGTGATCGAGCTGGACGACGACGGGCTCCTGGTCGACAAGGACGTCTTCCGCCGGGTGCGGGACCACTTCGCGGCGGACGACCGGCTCGGCATCGTCGGCTTCCGGATCGCCGACGAGACCGGCGAGACGCAGCGCCGCCATGTGCCGCGTCTGCGCGCGGGCGACCCGATGCGCGGCGGCCCGGTGACGGCGTTCCTGGGCGGCGGCCACGCGTTCTCGATGAAGATGCTCGCGGAGACCGGTCTGTGGCCCGCGGAGTTCTTCTTCACCCATGAGGAGACGGACCTGGCCTGGCGGGCGCTGGACGCCGGCTGGAAGGTGGAGTACGACCCCGAGCTGCTGCTCCAGCACCCGAAGACGTCCCCGGCCCGGCACGCGGTCTACTACCGGATGACGGCCCGCAACCGCGTCTGGCTGGCCCGCCGCAACCTGCCCCTCCCCCTGGTCCCCGCCTACCTCGGCACCTGGACCCTGCTCACGCTCGCCCGCACCCGCGACCCGAAGGGCCTGCGCGCCTGGGCGGGCGGCTTCGTCGAGGGCGTCCGCACCCCGTGCGGGGACCGGCGCCCGATGCGCTGGTCCACGGTGTGGCGGATGACGCGGCTGGGCCGCCCGCCGGTCATCTGACCGGCCCACGTCCGCCACCGGCCACAGGCCACAATGGAAGGGCTTCCGGATCCGTCGCGAGGGAAGGCCGGTGTCCATGGCCGAGGAACTGCCGCACCGGCACGCCACACTCGACGAGGTGGCCGCGCTGGCCGGTGTGTCGCGGTCGGTGGCCTCCCGGGTGATCAACAACGCTCCCCATGTCAGCCGGGCCAAGCGTGAGTCCGTCGGGAAGGCGATCAGGAAACTCGGCTACGTACCCAACCCGAAGGCGCGCGCCCTGGCCACGCGGCAGGCGGGTGCGGCCGCGCTGGTCATCTCGCGGGACGACCCGGAGGTGCTGACGGACCCGTTCTTCGGGCAGCTCATCGCCGGAGTGGCCGGCGCCCTGGAGGAGGCCGACCTGCACATGATGATGTGCGTGGCCGCCACCCCGCGCGGACGGGAGCGGGTGGAACAGCTCGTGCGCTCCCGGGCCGTCGACGGGGTGATGCTGACGGCGTCGCACGAGGACGACCCCCTGGCCCGGATCGCCGAGGAGGGCTCGTTGCCGGTCGTCTTCGGCGGGCGCCCGGTGGACTTCGAACCGCGCTGGTACGTGGACATCGACAACGTCGGCGGCGCACGGGAGGCGACCGAGCACCTGCTCGCGCGGGGGCGGACCCGGGTGGTCACGATCTGCGGGCCGCAGGACACCGAGGTGGCCAGATCCCGGCATCGCGGCTACCGGGAAGCCATGACGCTCGCCGGTCTGACGCCCCGGCCGCCCGAGACCGGGGACTTCTCCGAAGCCGCCGGAGCCGCCGCCATGACCCGGTTGCTGGAAGCGCATCCGGACCTGGACGGGGTGGTCGCGGCCAACGACAACATGGCGGCGGGCGCACTGCGCGCGCTGCGCGGAGCCGGCCGGTCGGTGCCCGGGGACGTGGCCGTGGTGGGGTTCGACGACCTCGCCGTCGCGCAGCTCACCGATCCCCCGCTCACCACGATCCACCAGCCCATCCGGGATCTCGGGCGCGAGATGGCCAGGATGCTCGTCGGGGTCGTCGCGGGCCGCTCGGCCGGTCCGCTGATCCTGCCCACACACCTGGTGAAGCGTTCCAGCACCTGACGGGCCGACCGGCCGTGTCGGCGGCAAGCCCGGCCGTTGATTCAGGGAGCGCTTCCAGCCCAACCCATTCTGTCCGATCCATTGTCGGCCCACTAGTGCGCTGCTACTTTCTGGAAGCGCTCCCAGTTTCTCCGTAACGCAGGCGTCCTCCCCCCGCACAGACGTGCCGTCAGCGGACGCCGAGCCTGTCCGGCACATGGGTTTCACGGCACAAGGAGGCCGAGATGCACTCCCGCACGAGATCACGTCGGTTCCCCACACCTCGCTGGCTGCTGGCTCCGCCGGCCGCCCTCGCCCTGATCTTCCAGCCGATGACCGCCCCCGCGTACGCCGTCGGCGGCAGCTTCACCGACACCTTCGACGCCTACGACACCGGCCGCTGGCACAAGGCCGACGGCTGGTCCAACGGAGGCATGTTCAACGTCGGCTGGCGCGCCGACCACACCTGGTTCAACGGCGGCGTCATGGGCCAGAACATCGACGTCGCGACCTGCCCCTCCGGCTGCTCGGGCAAGCCCTACGCCTCCGGCGAGTACCGCACCGACGAGCTGTACTCGTACGGCCGTTTCGAGGCCCGGCTCCAAGCGGTCAAGCGCGAAGGCGTCGTGACCGGGTTCTTCACGTACACCGGGCCGAGCGACGGTCAGCCCTGGGACGAGATCGACGTCGAGATCCTCGGCAAGAACACCACCCAGATGCAGACCAACTACTTCACCGACGGTGTCGGCGGCCACGAGACCGTCATCGACCTCGGGTTCGACGCCTCCGCCGGCTATCACGACTACGCCATCGAGTGGTGGAACCAGGGCACCATCAACTGGTTCGTGGACGGCAGACTCGTCCACCAGGAGAACGGCTCCCGCGGTCCGCTTCCCACCCGCCCGATGCGCATCATGACCAACCTGTGGCCGGGGACCGGGGTCGACGGCTGGCTCGGCCCGTTCACGTATCCGGGCACGCCGCTGACCGCCCGCTACGACTGGATCTCGTACACGAAGTACTGATGGCCGGGGAAGGAAACAGGGGGAAAGGCCCAGAGCCCCTGGCCGGCTCGACGCCGGTCAGGGGCTCTGGGCGGCAGACGAGTCGTGCTGTACGCCGGGTTCTGTCTCCCGGTCGCCTCGCGGCGGCCGGGGAGACGGCCATCCATCTAGGGCCGGCATTGCTGCAGGCCTCGTGCGGTCTACCCGCGAACTCGGGCGAGCAGCCCTCGAACGTCCGCGCAGGGCCGTCCCGTTTCCGGCACGCCCCCTCTTGACCTTGCTCCGGGTGGGGTTTACCTAGCCGCCTGAGTCACCTCAGGCGCTGGTGGTCTCTTACACCACCGTTTCACCCTTACCCGCGACCGAAGTCCCGGGCGGTCTGTTCTCTGTGGCACTGTCCCGCGGGTCACCCCGGGTGGCCGTTAGCCACCACCCTGCTCTGTGGAGCCCGGACGTTCCTCGGGAGGATCCGGGGATCCTCACGCGGCCGTCCGCACGGCTCGTCTGCCGTGATCGCCATCCTACCGGGCTGTACCGACCGACAGTCCTGTCGGTGCCCCTCAGCCGAAGTCGCCGGTCTCCAGGTCGAAGGCGAAGGGCTCGGGGAGCGGGAGCGGTTTCCCGTACGGGATGGTCATGTGCTGGCGGTAGTCGTCACCCTCGGGCTCGCTGAAGAGCGTCACCGAGCTGTCGTCCCGGTCGATGAGCAGGTACAGCGGAATGCCTCCGCGCGCGTAGCAGCGGCGCTTGGCCTCGCGGTCGGCCTGCGGCTTGGTGGAGGTGACCTCGACCACGAGGGCGACGCCCTCACAGGGCATCCAGGGGTCGGCGCCCCGAAAGAGGCGGAGGTCGAGCGGGGCAAAGGTGCCGTCGGGGATGGCGTGGTTCTTCGGGCAGCCACCGCCGCTGCGGAGTTTCAGCCCTTTGTTTCCGGAGAACTGCATGCGTGTTCGGGCGCGCCTGGCCACCTGGTCGACGATCAGCCCGATGCAGTCCTCGTGGTCCCCGTCCGGCGGCGGCGTCACGACAATCTCCCCCTCGATCAGCTCGGCCCGGAAGCCTTCCGGCGTGTCCAGGGCCAGGAAGCCCTCCAGAAGGACTTCTGCCTGCGTGAGCGGCTCGTGCGCCATGGCAGTCATGTCACGCTCCTTCCTCGGTCGCTCGCCAGACTCGGGCATCGGGGGACCAGCCGTCCGTGAGAGGGGAGTTCTTCCTCCGATCGTGGCACAGGACGGCTCGGCGTGGACGAAAGCGCGGGAGGGAACGCGCCGCTTGACCTTGTCGCAGCGTCAACGTTTCTACTGACCGCATGCGTATCGGAGAGATCGCCGCGCTCGTGGGAGTCACCTCCCGGGCCGTCCGGCACTACCACCACATCGGCCTGCTGCCCGAGCCCGCCCGGCAGGCCAACGGTTATCGGGCGTACACCGTCCGCGAGGCCGTGCTGCTGGCCCGGATCCGGCGGCTGACGGAGATCGGGCTCTCGCTGGACGAAGTGCGGGACGTGCTCGCCGATGACGCGGGGCGGGAGCTGGGCGAGGTGCTCGCGGAGCTGGACGCCGATCTGGCGCGGCAGGAGCGGGAGATCCAGGAGCGGCGGCAGGTGCTGGCCGCGCTGCTGGAGGCGCCGCTCACCTCGGACGGGCCGCTCTCGCCCGCCCTCGCCGCGCTCCTGGACCACGCGCCCGCCACCACCTCTCCGGCCGCCGCGAAGGACCGCGAGCATCTGGCGTTGCTGGACGCGGCGGGCGACGGGGCCGGGGCGGAGCTGTTCGCGGCGCTGCGGCCGTTGGCCGAGAACCCGGGTGTGCTCGCGCTGTACGAGCGGCTCGACGCGTTGGAGGGGGCCGGGGCGGACGACCCGCGGATCGCGCCGCTGGCGGCCGAACTGGCCGCCGCCGTGCCGGACGAGGTCCTGGCGGTCATCCCCGAGGGAGAACCGTCGGCGACGGGGCTCGGGCGGGTGCTGCTCGACGACTACCCGCCCGCGCAGCGCGCGGTGGTGCGCCGGGTGATGGAGGAGCTGGCCGAGCGGGTGCGGAGAAGGGGGACGGCATGAGGGCACGGGTGGCGAGAAGCCTGCGGGTCGCGATGTGGGCGGTGCTGCCCGGGGAGCTGGCCCTGGTGGTCTGCCTGGTGGCCGGGGTGCGGATACCGGGCGGGGTACTGCTGGCGGCCGAGGCGCTGGTGGTGGGGATGCTCGCGCTGGAGGCGTACGTGATGTGGCCGCTGTACGCGGCCCGGCGGCGGGCGGGCGACACCCGGCGGGAGGCCGGGCTCGCCGTGGTGCGGGCGGCGGTGCCGGTCGCCCTGCGGCGGCTGATCGTCCACGAGTTCCGGGCGCTGCACAGCCTCGGACTGTGGACCGTACGGCGCCGCCACCGGGTTCCCGAGGGGGCCAGGCCGTTCTCGTACACCGAACCGCAGACCGGGATCATGTGGGCGTTCCTCTTCGTCTCCGTCGTCGAGACCGTGGTGCTGGCCCTGGTGATCCCCTGGCCGCTGGTCCACGCGATCCTGCTCGCGGTGGACGCGTACGGGATCGTCATCATCCTCGCCCTGCACGCCGCCGCGGTGACCCGGCCGCATCTCGTGGGGGCGGACGGTTCGCTGCGGCTGCGGTACGGGGCGTTGTTCGACCTCCGGGTGCCCGCCGACGCCATCGCCTCCGTACGGGTCGAGCGGCGCTTCCCGGACGGGGGTCCGGTCCGGGTCGACGAGGACGGGACGCTGGATCTGGCGGTGGGGAGCCAGACGACGGTGACCGTGGAGCTGACGGGGCCGGTGGAGTTCGTACGGCCGCTGGGGCGGCGCGGGAGTGCGCGGACGCTCCGGTTCCACGCGGACGATCCGCGGGCGGTCGTCGCCGCGCTCACCGCTCCCGGGCGGGCCGCACCGCCTGCGCTGCCGACGGAGGACGCCGTGCCCCCCCGGGCCTCGCTCACGCCGGAGCAGGCAGCCCAGCCCCGACCTCGCCCCTGACTCCGCCCCGCGTCTCGCTCACGCCGGAGCGAACAGCACCGTCCTCGCCGCCGGCCCCGCCCGCGTGAGCCGGACCCGCAGCCGCTCCCCCAGCGGCAGCGGGGCCGTGCCGCCCTCGATCCGGCCGACGATCGCCGGGTCCCGGAGGTGAACCGTGCCGGTGGACGGGTCCCGGTCCTGGACGTCGACGACGTACGCGTCGAAGAGTTCGCCCTCGCGCCCGTCCAGCAGCGCCGCCTCGACCAGATCGACGCAGGCCCGCTCCACGGTGCCCGCGCGGCGCGTCCCCTCGGCCATCTCCTTCGGAAGGGCGGGGAGGGCCTCCCGTACCCACTCCGGGGGCGCCTTCCCCGCTGTCGCGGCGAGGCAGAGCTCGGAGGCGTACCGGTCGACCAGGCGCCGCAGCGGTGCGGTGCAGTGCGTGTAGAGGTCGGCGACCGCGGCGTGCACGGCGGGGTCGGGGAGGTCGCCGCCCTCGAAGACGGTGTAGCCCGCGCCGCGCAGCAGGGTGGTGCACTCCTGGAGGAACGCCGCGTGGTTGCTCTTCTCCGGGTCGAGGGAGCGGACGACCTCGGCGTACGGGACGTGGTGCGGCCAGTCGATGCGCAGGGCGTGGGCGGAGCGCCGCAGCCGGGCGACGGCCCCGTCCGGCGCGAGCGGCAGGGTGCGCAGGATGCCGGTACCCGTGTCGGCCATGAGCCGGGCGGCGGCCATCCCGGTCAGGAGCGAGATCTGCGCGTTCCAGGCTTCGGCGGGGAGCGTGGCGCGGTAGGCGAGGCCGTAGGAGCCGTCGTGCTCGATGACCTCCTGCTCGGGAACGTCGAGCGAGATGCCGCCCCGGGCCACTTCCTGCTCGGCGCGCAGCCGCCCGATGTCCCGGAGCAGGGCGAGGGGTTCCTCCGCGGTGCCCGCGTCGATCTGCCGCTGGACGCCCGCGTAGTCGAGCTTCGCGCGGCTGCGGATCAGGGCCCTGCGTACGTCGGTGGCGACGGCCTGTCCGTCGCCGTCCAGGTCGATCCGCCACAGCGCGGCCGGGCGGGTCTCGCCGGGGAGGAGGCTGGCGGCTCCCTCGGAGAGGACGGCGGGGTGGAGGGGGATCCGGTCGTCGGGGAAGTAGAGGGTGGTGACCCGGCGGTGGGCCTCGGCGTCGAGCGCGCCGCCCGGGCGGAGAAACGCGGCGACGTCCGCGATGGCGTAGTGCACCCGGTAGCCGCGCCCGTCCCGGCGGCGCTCCAGGTGCATCGCCTGGTCGAGGTCGGTGGAGGCGGGCGGGTCGATGGTGAGGAAGGGGATGCCGGTGGCGTCCTCGTGGGCCGACAGGTCCGGGGCCCGGGCCGCTTCCGCCGCCTCCGCGAGCACCTCGGGCGGGAAGGCGCCGGGCAGGTCGAGTTCGGTGCGCAGCGCCCGCAGGGCGGCCCCGAGCGAGCAGTCGGCTGCGCCGGTCATACGCAGGTGGCGGCGGGGCATGGCCCGAGCGTAGGCCGGGAGGGGGCGGGCGGCATCCGGGGCGGCTGCCGAGGCCGCGCGGGGAGGCCGCAGGAGGGTGCCCGGATCCCGCCGCCGTACGGGAACCCCCGCCCCGTCCCCGTACCCTTGCCGAGGACCCGGCGAGCCCGCACGCCTCCGGATCCGCGCTCGCCGTACGTACGAAGGAGAACCGCCGTGCTCGTGCTGTTGCCGCCCTCCGAAGGAAAGGCCGCCTCGGGGCGCGGGGCCTCGCTGAAGCCGGAGTCGCTGTCGCTGCCGGGGCTCGCCCCGGCCCGTGCGGCGGTGCTGGACGAGCTGGTCGAGCTGTGCCAGGCGGACGAGGAGAAGGCCCGTGAGGTGCTCGGGCTGAGCATGGGGCTTGCGGGCGAGGTCGGCAAGAACGCCGAGCTGCGCACCGCGGGGACCCGCCCGGCCGGGGAGCTGTACACCGGTGTGCTGTACGACGCCCTCGACCTGGCCACGCTGGAGGCGGCCGCGCGGCGCCGGGCGACCACGTCGCTGCTGGTCTTCTCGGGGCTGTGGGGCGCGGTCCGGATCGGTGACCGGATTCCGCCGTACCGCTGCTCGATGGGCGTGAAGCTGCCCGGTCTCGGCGCCCTCGGCGCCTACTGGCGCACCCCGATGGAGACCGTGCTGCCCGAGGCCGCGGGCGACGGGCTCGTCCTGGACCTGCGGTCCTCCGCGTACACGGCGGCGTGGAAGCCGAAGGGCGAGGTGGCCTCGCGGACGGCGAGCGTGCGGGTGCTCCACTCGCAGATCGTGGACGGCGTGGAGAAGCGGTCCGTGGTGAGCCACTTCAACAAGGCGACCAAGGGCCGGCTGGTGCGCGACCTGCTGGTGGCCGGTGCGCGGCCCAAGGACCCGGCGCGGCTGGTGGATACGTTGCGGGACCTCGGTTACGTGGTGGAGGCCGTGGCCCCCGCACGGGCCGGGCGGCCGTGGTCGCTGGACGTGGTGGTGACGGAGATCCACTGAGCCGACCGCACGCGTACGTTGCACGGGGCGCAACGCTCATTGCAGATTTTGGTGGCTGCGCGGCAGGATGACCCCATGACCTCCTCCGTGCCGCCCGCCGCGCCCTCCGCCGCAGCCACCCCCGACGCCTCCGTGCTCGATCTCGCGCCCGTCGTCCCCGTCGTCGTCCTGCACGACGCCGCCGACGCGGTGCCGCTGGCGCGGGCGCTGGTGGCGGGCGGACTTCCGGCGATCGAGGTGACGCTGCGGACGCCCGCCGCGCTGGAGTCGATCCGGGCCATGGCCGCCGAGGTGCCGGGCGCGGTGGTCGGCGCGGGCACGGTGATCTCGCCGGAGCACGTCCGGGACACGGTGGCCGCCGGGGCCCGGTTCCTGGTCAGCCCGGGGTGGACCGACGCGCTGCTGGAGGCGATGAAGGCGTCCGGGCTGCCGTTCCTGCCGGGCGTCTCGACCACCTCCGAGGTGGTGGCCCTGCTGGAGCGCGGGGTGCGGGAGATGAAGTTCTTCCCGGCCGAGGCGGCGGGCGGCACGGCCTATCTCAAGGCACTGTCGGCACCTCTCCCCCAGGCCCGCTTCTGCCCGACCGGCGGTATCTCGCTCGCCTCCGCGCCCTCCTATCTCGCGCTGCCCAACGTCGGCTGTGTGGGCGGCAGTTGGATGGTTCCGGGCGATGCGGTCGCGGCGAAGGACTGGGACCGGGTGGCCCGCTTGGCGGCCGAGGCGGCGGCGCTCGCACCGTAGGCGTCCACGCCCGCAGGCATCCGGCCTCGCCGGTCTGTCTCCGACAGCGCGGGATCAGCGCAGGAGTTGCACCGCGTACAGCCCTCCGACGCCCAGGGCCAGCACCCCCAGCAGCAGCCGCAGCGCCGTTTCCGGCAGGCGCGGCTGGAGGCGGGCGCCCAGGTAGCCGCCGCAGAGTCCGCCGAGTCCGCAGGCCAGGCCGAGGGACCAGTAGGGCGCGATGTCACCGGTGGTGGTCAGGGACAGCAGCGCGTACGTCCCCGCGCCCACCACCGAGGTCACGAAGGTGGCGGCGAGCGCGGCCGGGGCGACCTTCGCCACCGGCATACCGCGTCCGACCAGGATCGGGCCGAGGAGTGAGCCGCCGCCGATCCCGTAGATCCCTCCGGCGACGCCGACCGCCATGGCCAGCCGGGTCACGGCACGGGGCGAGGGCTCCCGCGCCGGGGCCGGGCGGGAGGCGCGGCGCAGGGTGCGCAGGCAGAGCCAGCCGCCCAACGGCAGCAGCAGGACGGCGATGAGCAGCCGGAACACCGACGGGCCCGGCACCGCGAACACCCGGATCACCGCGCCGACGACCACCCCGGGCACGGTGCCCAGGACGAGCAGCCGGGTCAGCGGCCCCCGCAGCGTCCCGGCCCTGTGGTGCCGCAGCAGGGCCCCGGGGCCCGCCACCACGTTGTAGAGCAGGTTGGTCGGGGTGACCGCCGGGCTGGGCACGCCGAGCACGCTGACCTGGACCGGCAGGAGGAACACCGCGCCCGAGACGCCCACCGGCGCGGTGGCCACGGAGATCAGCAGCCCGGCGGCGAACCCGAGCAGCCCCGTCGGCCAGTCCATGGGTGCCCGGTCCCGCTAGCGCAGGTGCGAGGTGTCGTTGAGCAGGCGTACGGAGGCGTTGCCGTCCCCGTAGTACGCGACGATGGAGATCGAGGCCGCCGACAGCTCCATCCGGAACAGCGCCTCGGGCGGGGCCCCGAGGGCGAGCCGGACGAACGTCTTGATCGGCGTCACATGCGTGACCAGCAGGACCGTGCGGCCCGCGTACCGGGCGACGAGCCGGTCCCGGGCGGCGGCGATCCGCTCGGCGACCTCGGCGAAGCTCTCGCCGCCGCCGGTCGGGGCCGTGTCCGGGGAGGCCA
Source organism: Streptomyces globisporus (assembly GCA_014649555.1). Classification (GTDB taxonomy): domain Bacteria; phylum Actinomycetota; class Actinomycetes; order Streptomycetales; family Streptomycetaceae; genus Streptomyces; species Streptomyces globisporus. The sequence goes on from BMTG01000004.1 coordinate 542,069, forward strand.
GCCAGGCGGTGAGGTCGTCGCCGTACCGCTCGCGCACCTCGCCGAAGGTCAGGCCCTCCCACGCGCCGAAGTCCGTCTCGCGCAGGCTCTCGTCGATCCGGACGTCCAGGCCGAGGCGGGCGGCGACGGCGACGGCGGTCTCGCGGCAGCGGCGCAGCGGGGAGCTGACGATCTCCTGGACCGTGCCGAGGGCCGCGAAGTGCTCGGCGGCCCGCTCGGCCTGGCCGCGGCCGACGGCGGAGAGTTCGGGATCGGTGCCGCCGCTTCCGGAGAACCGCTTCTCGGGCGTGAGGGCGGTCTCGCCGTGCCGGAGCAGGACGAGGGTGGCGGGCGCGCCCAGATCGGGGGCCGCACCCCAGCCGGTCTGCGGAGCCCCGGCGGACTGCTGCGGGGCGGGGTGGGCGTCCGTCGGCTCCCCGCCCGATTCCGTCGGCTCCCCGCCCGATTCCGTCGGCTCCTCGGCCAGGGAGAAAAGCGCGTCGGCGGCCGGGGCGGCCGTACCGCGGGCCGCAGCCAGCGCCGCGCGGGCCCTGGCGGCGCCCGCGGCCTGGTCGCCGGGCGGGCCCTGCACCGGCGACGGGGTGCCCGGGGTGCGGGCGGACGGGGTGTCCAGGGCGGCCGTCGAGGCGGAGGCCTCCCACTGACGGCCGTCGCGCCCCGCGTCCATCGCCTCGTTGGCGAGCCGGTCCGCGTGCTTGTTCTGCGCGCGCGGGATCCACTCGTACGTCACCGAGGACGGCGGCAGGATCGCGGCGGCGCGAGCCGCCAGCGGCTTCATGTCGGGGTGCTTGATCTTCCAGCGCCCCGACATCTGCTCGACCACCAGCTTGGAGTCCATCCGGACATGGACCCGCAGCGCCTCCCCCGCGTCCGGGAACAGCGCCTTCGCGGCCGTGAGACCGGCGATCAGGCCCCGGTACTCGGCGACGTTGTTCGTCGCGACGCCGATGTACTCGGCGGTCTCGGCGAGGGGCTCCCCGGTGACGGGGTCGATGACGACCGCGCCGTAACCGGCGGGCCCCGGGTTGCCCCGGGAGCCGCCGTCGGCCTCGACCACCACCTGGCGGGCGACGCTCATTACAGGCCCGACTCCGCGGTGCGGACCAGGATGCGGTGGCAGTTCTCGCAGCGCAGGACCGTCTCGGGGGAGGCGGCCTTCACGTCGCCCACCTCGGCCATGTTCAGCTCCAGGCGGCAGCCCTCGCAGCGGCGCTGGTAGAGCCGGGCCGCGCCGACCCCGCCCTGCTGGACGCGGAGCTTGTCGTACAGCTTCATCAGGTCGGCGGGGACGACCTCGGCGACGACCTGGCGGTCCTTGGTCACCGTGGCGGCCTCGGCGTCCAGCTCGGCGGTGGCCGCGTCGCGGCGCGCGGTGGCGTCGTCGACCTTGGCCTGGACGGCGGAGACCCGCTCGGTCAGCTCGGCGACCCGCTCCTGGGCGGCCTCACGGCGCTCCATGATCTCCAGGACTACGTCCTCCAGGTCGCCCTGGCGCTTGGCGAGCGAGGTGATCTCCCGCTGGAGGCTCTCCAGGTCCTTGGGCGAGGAGACCGCACCGGAGTCCAGGCGCTGCTGGTCGCGGACGGCGCGCTGGCGCACCTGGTCGACGTCCTGCTCGGCCTTGGTCTGCTCGCGGGCGGTGTCGCTCTCCTCGGTGGTGGAGGCGACCAGCAGGTCACGCAGCTGCGCGAGGTCGCTGCCGAGCTGCTCGATCTCGGCGTGCTCCGGCAGCGAGGACCGCTTGTGGGAGAGCTGGGCGAGACGGGTGTCGAGGGCCTGGACGTCGAGAAGTCGGATCTGGTCGGCGGGCGCGGCGTTCAGTTGGGGGCTCCAGAGGAATGGTGGGTGGTCCAGGGGTCGGTGACCCGCTTCGAGACATGGACCCGAAGGTCCCATCCGTGGCGGTCGGAAAGCGCGTCGAGCTGGGCCGCCGCCTGCTCGCACCAGGGCCATTCGGTGGCCCAGTGCGCGGCGTCGACGAGGCCGAGCGGCGAGTGCTGCACGGCCTCGGACGCCGGGTGGTGGCGCAGGTCGGCGGTGAGGAAGGCGTCGACGCCTGCGGCGCGCACGGCGTCGAAGAGGCTGTCACCGGAGCCGCCGCTGACGGCGACGGTGCTCACGAGTGCCTCCGGGTCGCCCGCCAGCCGGATGCCCTGCGCGGTGGCGGGGAGCCGGGCGGCGGCGCGGGCGGCGAAGGCGGCCAGGGTCTCGGGGTGGTCCAGCTCGCAGATCCGGCCGAGTCCGCGCCGCCCGGCGGGGTCGGTGGGGTCGGGGACGAGCGGCCCGGTGACGCGCAGGTCGAGGGCGCCGGCGAGGGCGTCGGAGACGCCGGGGTCGGCGGTGTCGGCGTTGGTGTGCGCGACGTGGAGCGCGATGCCGTGCTTGATGAGGGTGTGGACGACCTTGCCCTTGAAGGTGTCGGCGGCGACCGTCGTCGTCCCGCGCAGATAGAGCGGGTGGTGGGTGACGATCAACTGCGCGCCGAGCTCCAGGGCCTCGTCGGCGATCTCGTGGACCGGGTCGACGGCGAACAGCACCCGGTCGATCTCCGCGTCCGGGTCGCCGCAGACCGTCCCGACCGCGTCCCATCCCTCGGCCCGCTCGGGGGGCCAGAGGGCGTCGAGGGCGGCGATGACTTCAGACAGACGGGGCACGGAGGAAAGGCTACCTGTCCGGGGTGGTCCGCCGCCCTTGGCCGCCGGACCTGTACGCCAGGACCGGCGGCCGGAGGGCGAATCGTTACTGCATCCTCCTCGTCATCAGCCTCGCCGGACCCGCGCGGAAGGGTCCTCGGCGGGCCGCACCGAGGACTCCGCAGCACACTCACCCCTGCCGCCTCAGGAGAATCCGGGCATCGCCACCCTTATGTGTGAAGTGCGGTGGCTCGTGTTGTTCGGCTGGAAGTGCGAAAACTAGCTTTCGTAGCCGGAGGTGACGAGTCCATGACTGCCTGTGCCATCGAGGGGGGATCCGCCGGGGCCGCCGCGACGGCGGACCCGGAAGCGGAACCCGAACCGGAAGAGCCCGGTGAGCCCGCCGAGGCGGACGGCTCCGGCCTGCTGCCCGAATCCGTCGCGGACGAGAACGCCGCGGAAGCCGGGGAGGCCGAAGAAGCGGAAGCGCCGTCCAGGGAGGCCGACGCACGGCCGAACGCCGACGACGTACCGGCCGACGACGCACCGCTCCCCCGCGGCTTCACGCTCACCGCGGACGGCGCCTATGCCGCCCGGCTCACCGCCGCTCCCGGGCCGCCGGGCGAGCGCGCCTGGTATCCCGAGCGGTGGACGCTGGACGGGCCCGAGCCGTACGCGGTACCCCTCCCCCTCGACCAGCCCGAGGAGCCGGACTCCGAGGTGGCCCCGCTCGCCGACGGGCGGGTGCTGATCCGGCGGAGGGTGGCGGACCGGCAGATGTTCTCGCTGCTCTACCCGACCGGGCCCGGGACCGGCGAACTCCTGCTGGGCGCGGTCGGGTGCGCGGAGATGACCCTGCTGCCGCCGTCGCCGGACGGCCGGTGCGTGTACGCCCTGGCGGCCGACGAGGACCACGCGTCGCTGTGGCTGGTGGCGGGGGGCGCGTTCGGGCCCGAGGAGGTCGCACGGATTCCCGGGCGCTGCTCGGGCGGGGTGTGGCTGGACCGGGCGGGCCGGATGCTGGCGCTGGACCGGCAGGAGCCGGGCGGTGGGCCGGTCAAGGCGGTCGCCGTCGACCTCGGGCGACAGGGTGAGATGACGCCGCTGCTCCAGATCGCGCCGGGGAGCGACGACCGGCTGCTGCTCGCGGACCCGGACAGCGGGCTGCTGCTGCTCCGCTCCGACGCCCCGGGCCACGACCGGCTCGGCTGGGGCGTGCTGGGGAGCTGCCTGCCCGTGAGGTTCCCCGAGTGCCTGCGCCTCGCGGACGTGGCGGTGACGCCGTTCGCGGTGCAGCCGGGCCAGATGCTGATGCCGGAGAGCTGCGCGGTGGCGCTGCGGATCGACGGGGCGCCGGGCAGCTGGGTGGGCGTGTGGCGTCCGGCGGGCCGGCAACTGCACCAGTTCGCGGCCCCGTTGGGCTGGGTGCCGGGCGCCGGGTACTGGAGCCGGGACGCTGTGCTGCACCTGCCGTACGCGAACGGGGCGACGCCCTGCGGCGTGGCGCTGGTGAATGCCCCCGAGGACGTGGAACCCTCCCGCCTGACCGGCTCCACGGGTGGCGGGGAAGGTGGAGGGGAACCGTCCGCCGCCGATGCCGCTCCTGTTGTGTGTAAGCCCGTTCCGTTGGGGCAGGCGCCTCTGCACGGAGCCGCTCGACCTGATTGAATTCGGGGCCTGGGCTACGCGACCGTTCCGGGCGGGTACCGACGGTGACCGGGTCGGGATGACGGTGGCGGGGCTTGCGACACACGTAGGCGCGACACAAGCAAGCGATCACAACGGGGTGACTTCCCACATGTCCGAGACACGGACCGACACGACCCAGCAGCGCCCGACGGGGGCGGACGAGGGGACGGGAACTGGTGGTTCCGGAAGGCACCGAGGGGGTGCGTCGGCGGAGAACACGTCGGTGCAGCCGCACGGCCGCCACCGCCGGCCCGCCGAAGCGCAGTCCACGGCGGCCTGAACCGCCGGGCAGTGCACTGCGGAGGGCCCGGACCGGCGGACGACCGCCGGTCCGGGCCCTCCTGTGCGTACACGCCCCTCCCGTGCGTACCGGGGATTCGGCTACGCACCGGGGCTTCGGCCAGGTACAGGGGATACGGCTAGCGCCGCTTCAGCCCCAGCACTTCGGCGGCGGCGAACGTCTCGTTCGGCGGCCGGTCCGCGTAGTACGGGGTGAGCAGTTCGTCGAGCTCCGCGAAGGTGAACGTCTCCTTCGCCGCGTCGAACCGGGCGGCCACCCTCGGCCGTTCGACGACGGCGACCATCCCCCCGTGGACGACGAGCAGTTGACCGTTGACCCCGGCCGCCGCCGGTGAGGCGAGATAGCCGACGAGCGGGGAGACGTGCTCGGGCGCCAGCGGGTCGAGGGTGCCGTCCGCCGGTTCCTGGAAGCCCGCGAAGACGTCCTCGGTCATCCGGGTCCGGGCGCGCGGGCAGATCGCGTTGGCCGTGACGCCGTACTTGGCGAGGGCGAGCGCGGTGGAGGTGGTGAGCCCGACGATGCCGCCCTTGGCCGCCGCGTAGTTGGGCTGGCCCGCCGAGCCCGCGAGGAACGCCTCCGACGAGGTGTTGACGATCCGCCCGTAGACCGGGGCGCCGGTGGCCTTGGAGCGGGCGCGCCAGTGGGCGGCGGCGAAGTGCGTGGTGTTGAAGTGGCCCTTGAGGTGGACGCGGACCACCGAGTCCCATTCCTCCTCGGTCATCGAGAAGACCATCCGGTCGCGCAGGATGCCCGCGTTGTTGACCAGGATGTCGAGCCGGCCGTGGGCGGAGATCGCCGACTCGACCAGCTCGCGGCCCTGTTCGTGGTCGGAGACGTCGCCGAGATGGGCGACGGCCCGGCCGCCTGCCGCACGGATCTCGGCGGCGACCTCCTCGGCGGGGGCGGCGGACGCCTCTCCGGAACCGTCCCGGCCGGGCTGCCCGTAGTCGTTGACGACGACGGCCGCGCCGAGCCGGGCCAGTTCGAGGGCTTCGGCGCGGCCGAGGCCACGGCCCGCGCCGGTGACGATCGCGGACAGCCCGTCCAGCGGGAGGGGAAGTGACATCACGGTCCTCGGCTTCCTCGGATGCGGGCGGGGTTCAGAGCTCGATGCAGGTACGCAGTGCCTCGCCCGTGCGCATCTGGTCCAGGGCGTCGTTGATCCCGTCCAGCCGGACCCGGTGGGTGATCATCGACTCCAGGTCGATGCGGCCCGCCCGCCAGAGCGCGATGGCCCGCTCGTAGGAGCGCAGGACGTCCCCTCCCCCGTACATGGAGGGCAGGATGCGCTTCTCGTCGAAGAACAGCTCGAACATGTTGACCTGGAAGGTGTCGTCCATGGCCCCGGCCCCGACGACGCAGAGCGTGCCGCCGCGACGGGTGTTCTCGTAGGCGGTGCGGGCGGTGGCGGACTTGCCGACGACCTCGAAGACGTAGTCGAAGCCCTCGCCGCCGGTGATGCGCTGCTTGGCGTCGGCCAGTTCGCCCGGGGCGACCGCCTCGGTGGCACCGAAGCGGAGGGCGGCCTCGCGGCGGGAGGCGACCGGGTCGACGGCGACGATCTGGGCCGCGCCCTGGACCCGGGCGCCCTGGATCGTGGAGATGCCGACACCGCCGCAGCCGATCACCGCGACCGACGAACCGGCTTCCACCTGGGCGGTGTTGATGGCCGCGCCGAGGCCGGTGGTGACTCCGCAGCCGATCAGGGCGGCGATCTCGAACGGTACGTCGTCGGGGATCGGTACCGCGCAGCCCGCGCCGACGACGACCTCCTCGGTGAAGGTGCCGGTGCCCGCGAAGCCGAAGACGTCGCCGCCGGGGCGTTTGAAGTTGGGGGTGCCCGCGTTCATGAAGCCCGCCAGGCACAGGTGGGTCTGGCCGCGCTTGCAGGACGGACAGTCCCCGCAGGCGGGCAGCCAGCAGACGAGGACCCGGTCGCCGGCGCTCAGCCCGGTCACCCCGTCGCCGACGTCGACGACCTCGCCCGCGCCCTCGTGGCCGGGGATGAAGGGGGCGGGCTGCGGGAGGACGCCGCTCATCGCGGAGACGTCGGAGTGGCAGAGGCCGGTGGCCCGGATGCGGAGCTTGACCTTCCCCGGGCCGAAGCCCACCGCCTCGACGTCGTCGAGGACTTCGAGCTTCTCCTGGCCTATCTCGTGCAGTACGGCTGCGCGCATGGGTGGGACTCCCTCGATTCGGCTGCCAAGAAAGAGTGCTGCTGGGATTCAGGAGTGTTCGACGAGCGTGTCGGCGAGGACCGGGGCGTCGTCCCGCTCGGCGGCGGTGACCGTGACCTGGACGCGGCCGTCCCCGGTCCACATCCGGATTCGGAGAGTCTCGCCGGGGAAGACCACTCCGGCGAAACGGGTGCGGTAGGCGGTGATCCGCGAGACGTCACCCTCCAGCAGGGTGTCGGTGACGGCCTTCAGGGTCATGCCGTACGTGCACAGCCCGTGCAGGATCGGCCGGTCGAACCCGGCCAGCTTGGCGAAGGCGGGGTCGGCGTGGAGCGGGTTCCAGTCGCCGGAGAGCCGGTAGAGCAGCGCCTGGTCCTCGCGGATGGGGCGCTCGACCGTGCGGTCGGGGGCCCGCTCGGGCACGGTGAGCCGGTCGGACGGCCCGCGCTCCCCGCCGAACCCGCCCTCCCCCCGGACGAAGATCTCGGCGTCGTTGGTCCACAGCGGCCCGTCGTCGTCGCTCGCCTCGGTACGCAGCACGATGACGGCGGCCTTGCCCTTGTCGTACACCGCGGCGACCTTCGAGGTCTGGACGGCCCGGCCGGTCACCGGGATCGGGCGGTGGACGCGCACGGTCTGGCCGCCGTGCAGGACCGCGGCGAGGTCCACGTCGATCCCCGCCGCGCCCATCCCGCCGAAGGCGGCGGTGCCCGCGCCCGCGACGGTGGCGAAGCCGGGCAGCACCTGGAGCCGGGACTCCAGGGTGTAGCGCAGTTCGTCGGGGTCGGTGGCGGGGGTGCCCGCTCCGAGACCGAGGTGGTAGAGCTGGACGTCCTTGTGGTCCCAGCCGATCTCGGCCCGACGGGGTTCGGCGGCGAGGGCCGCTGAGACATCAATGGGCATGACGGAGCAGCTCCTTGATGGTCCTGGGGTAGTCCTTGGCGGTGATCCTTGGTGGTGGCCCTTGACGGTGGTCCTTGCCGGTGGGAAGACCTCGGCACGGCCGTCCGCACCGTCGGCCGCACCGAGGTCGTGCGGGACCGGCAGGGCACGCCCCTTCTAGAACGCGTTCTAGCCGATGGCCCATGTATAACGCAGGCCCCGGAAGTTGGGAAGACTGCTGACGTATCGTCAGATCAGTGGCGTACGGGGCGGCGCCGGGGCCCGCGGTGGTTCGGCAGCCAGAGCAGCATCACGATCACCCCGGCCAGCAGCACGCCGCTCGCCGTGCGGAACGCCATGGCGTACCCGGCGGTGATCTCGGCCGTGTCGCCGGAGCCCGCGGTGCGCGCGGCGGCGACGGTGGAGAGCACCGCGAGGCCCAGCGCGCCGCCCATGGTGCGGGAGGTGTTGACCAGACCCGAGACGAGTCCGGCGTCGCCCGGCTCCGCTCCGGAGGTGGCGAGGGTGGCGAGCGGGGTGGAGGCGAGCCCGGCACCGGCCATCATGAGGACGCCGGGCAGGCAGATCGCGGTGAGGTAGGAGCCGTCCACGCCCATCGTGGACTGCCAGCCGAAGCCCGCGGCGGTGATCAGGACCCCGGCGACGGCGAGGGCCTTCGCCCCGGTGCGGACCATGAGGCGGGGGGCCAGCTTGGAGCCGATGACGACGGCGGCCGAGGTCGGGATCAGTGCGAGACCGGCCTGCAACGGCGTGTAGCCCAGGATGTTCTGGGCGTACACGGTCATGAAGTACCACATGGAGAAGGTCGCCGACCCCATGAGCAGCATCGACACGTTGGCCGAGGAGACGGCTCGTACGGAGAAGACGCGCAGCGGGATCAGCGGGACGGCGGTCCGCGCCTCGACCAGCACGAAGGCGGCCAGCAGGGCGAGCCCGGAGAGCAGCGGCACGAGAGTGGCGGCGGCCGTCCACCCCTCGACCTCGGTCTGGACGATGCCGTACGCGACGGCGGCGAGGCCCGCGGTGACCAGGACCGCGCCCAGCAGGTCGATACGGCGGCGGTCACCCGCGCGGCCCTCGGTGATGCGGAGGGCGGCGGCGATCAGGACGAGCGCACCGATGGGCACGTTGATCAGCAGGACCCAGCGCCAGGAGAGGGTGTCGGTGAGCACCCCGCCGATGAGCCCGCCGGCCGCGCCACCGCCCGCCCCGACGGCCATCCAGGTGCCTATCGCCTTCGTCCTGGCCGACCCCTCGGGCACGGCCGCGGTGAGGATGGTGAGGGTGGCGGGCGCGAGGACGGCGGCCCCGAGGCCCTGCACGGCGCGGGCGGCGAGGAGCTGCCAGCCCTCCTGGGCGAGACCGCCGGCGAGGGAGGCGGCGGTGAAGAGGCCGAGCCCGACGAGGAACATCAGCTTGCGCCCGTAGATGTCGGCGGCCCGCCCGCCCAGCAGCATGAACCCGGCGAACGCGATCGAGTAGGCGTTGACGACCCACTGGAGCCCCGCCGCACTCAGCCCCAGGTCGGCCCGCATGGAGGGCAGCGCCACATTGACGACGGAGACGTCGAGGACGACGAGGAACTGGCCGGTGCAGGCGGCGAGCACGACGGCCCAGGTGCTGGGACGTATGCGGGAGGTGGCGGGCGGGGCGGCGGCGGGAGCGGAGACGTCGGGCATGACGGCCATGGTCGCAGGCGTCGGGGGGCCGGTACATCGGGTATCGGATCCAGGTCCTCGGTCCCCGTCGACCGGGACGGAGGACCTACACATGCTCGGCCGCCGTCTCTCGTGCCTCAGCCCCGCCGCAGCAGCGTGACCACCGCCGCTCCGCCGAGGCCGATGTTGTGGGCGAGGGCGGTCCGGGCGCCGGGGACCTGGCGGGCTCCGGCCTCGCCGCGCAGGTGCCAGGTCAGCTCGGCGGCCTGGGCGATGCCGGTGGCACCCAGCGGATGGCCCTTGGAGATCAGCCCGCCGGACGGGTTCACCACCCACCGGCCGCCGTAGGTGGTGGCCCCGGACTCGACGAGCTTGCCGGACTCGCCCTCGCCGCACAGGCCCAGCGCCTCGTAGGTGAGGAGTTCGTTGACGGAGAAGCAGTCGTGCAGCTCGATGACGTCGAGGTCGTCGGGGCCCAGGCCCGATGCGGCGTACACCTGCTCGGCGGCGGCCTTCGACATCGGGGCGCCGACCGCGTCGATGCAGCTGCCGGAGGCGAACGACGCCCCGGTGTCGGTGGTCATGGCCTGGGCGGCGATCTCCACCGCCCGCTCCCCGAGACCGTGCCGCTCGACGAACCGTTCGGAGACCACGACGGCCGCGGCCGCACCGTCGGAGGTGGGCGAGCACTGGAGTTTGGTCAGGGGGCGGTGGACGGTGCGGGCGGCGAGGACCTCCTCGACGGTGTACGGGTCCTGGAACTGGGCGTACGGGTTGTGTGCCGAGTGCCGGTGGTTCTTGGCCCCGACGGCGGCGAGCTGCGCGGGCGTCGTCCCGTACCGCTCCATGTGCTCGCGGGCCGCGCTGCCGAAGATCTGGGCGGTGGGCGGGGACATCTCGAAGCCATGGCCCGCCGCCATGATGCCGTAGTGACGGGCGACGGGCGAGGTCGCGAAGTCGTCGCCGCCCGAGCTTCCGCCGAGCGCACCGCGCGCCATCTTCTCGAAGCCGACCGCGAGGACGCAGTCGCTGCCGCCGCCCTCGACGAACTGCCGGGCCAGCATGAGGGCGGTGGAGCCCGTGGCGCAGTTGTTGTTGACGTTGTAGACGGGGACGCCGGTCAACCCCAGTTCGTAGACGGCGCGTTGCCCGGCGGTGGAAGCCTGGAAGCAGTAGCCGACGGGGACCTGTTCGACCTGGTCGTAGCGGATCCCGGCATCAGCCAGCGCGGCGGTTCCGGCCTCGCGGACCATGTCCCAGTACTGCCAGTCGCGGGTCTCGGGCTTTTCGAATTTCGTCATGCCGACGCCGACGATGTAGGCCTTCATCTCTTCCGACTCCTCGTGGTGGACGGACCGTTCAGTCCCGGGGCAGGCCGAGGACGCGCTCGGCGACGACGTTGAGCTGGATCTGGGTGGTGCCGCCCGCGATGGTCAGGCAGCGGGACATCAGGAAGCCGTGGAGGGCCCGTTCCCCGGCCGCCGGCTCGTCCACCGCGCCCTGCGGGCCGAGGAGTTCGAGGGTGAGTTCGGCGACCTTCTGCTGGTGGAGTGTCTGGACGAGCTTGCGGACCGAGGCCCCGGCGCCCGGTTCGCGGCCGGAGACCTGCTGGAGCGTGGTGCGCAGCCCGATGCAGGCGAGCGCGTGAGCCTCGCCGGCGAGGGCCCCGATCCGGGCGCGGACGGCCTCGTCGAGCCCGTCCGAACGGGCGATCAGGGCTTCGAGACCGCTGTCGAAGGTCACCTGGTCGGCCATGTGGACGCGTTCGTTGCCGAGCGTGTTGCGGGCGACCCGCCAGCCGCCGCCGACCTCGCCGACGACGGCGTCGGCAGGGAGGAGGACATCGTCGAAGTACACCTCGTTGAAGAGGGATTCGCCGGTGATCTCCTTCAGCGGGCGGATGTCGATGCCCCGGGCCTTCTTCATGTCGACCAGGAAGTAGGTGAGCCCGCGGTGCTTGGGCGCGTCCGGGTCGGTGCGGGCCAGCAGGATGCCGTGGTCGGCGGTGCGGGCGGCGCTCGTCCAGACCTTCTGCCCGGTGATCCGCCAGCCCTCGCCGGTCCGTACGGCACGGGTGCGCAGCGCGGCGAGGTCGGATCCGGCGTCGGGTTCGGAGAAGAGCTGGCACCACTGGAGGTCGCCGCGCAGGGTGGCCGGCAGATAGCGCTCGCGCTGCTCCTCCGTCCCGTACGCGATCAGGGACGGCACCACCCAGGTGGCGATGGAGAGGTCACCGATCCGGATCCCCTGCTCGCGCAACTCCTGCTGGATCGCCAGCTGTTGTACGGGGCCGGCGTCCAGCCCGTACGGGGCGGGGAGGTGCGGGGCGGCGTAGCCGGTGGCGGCGAGGGCGCGGCGGGCCTCGCGGGGTGCGAGGCCCCGGGCGGCGGCGAGGTGGGGGCGGGCCTCGGCGCGGTGGCGGTCGGCCTCGGCGGGGAGTTCCAGGGTGAGTTCGCGGCGGGACCCGGCCTCCGCGAGGCGGGCGGCGCGCAGCCGGTGGGTGTCGGCGGGGCCGAGGAGCTGGCGGGCGAGGACGGCCCGGCGCAGGTGGAGGTGGGCGTCGTGCTCCCAGGTGAAGCCGATGCCGCCGAGGATCTGGAGGGCGTCCTTGGCGCAGGTGTACGCGGCCTCCGGGGCGGTGGCGGCGGCGAGCGCGGCGACGAGCCCGCGCGGCTCGGCCCCGGTCCCCGCGGCCCCGGTCCCGTCGGCCCCGGCCCTCTCGTCCACGGTCACCTCGGCCCCGGTCTCCTCGTCCACGGCGCGGGCCGCGTCCCAGGTGAGGGCGCGGGCCTGTTCGAGGCGGACGAGCATGTCGGCGCAGAGGTGTTTGACCGCCTGGAACGCCCCGATGGGCCGCCCGAACTGTTCGCGTACGGCGGCGTGGGCGACGGCGGTGTCCAGGCTCCGGGCCGCGGTGCCGCAGGCGTCGGCGGCGAGGAGGGCGGCGGCCAGGTCGCGGGCGATCCCCGGGTCGGCGACCGGCACGGCCCGGTCCGCCGGTACGGAGACGGCGTCGGCCCGCACTTCGGCGGTGGGCCGGGTCGGGTCGACGCTGCGGTGCGGGCGCACGGTGAGCCCCTCCGCCCCGGCGTCCACGAGGAACCAGCGCTCGCCGTCGGGCGTGGCGGCGGGCAGCAGGAGCAGGTCGGCCGCGTCGGCGCTCAGGACGGGCGGGGCGGTGCCGTCGAGGCGGTGGCCGCCCTCGACGGGGGTGGCGGTGAGGGTGCCGGGGGCGAGGGCGAGGGCGGCGGTGCGGTCCCCCGCGGCCAGCTCCCGCAGCACCCCGGCCAGCGTCTCGGCCGTGACCGTGGCCCCGCCCCCGGCGCCCGAGGAGCGGTGCGCCGCCGACGCCCCCGCCTGGGCGGCCACCACCCGGTGCAGCACGGCGGAGGTGAGCGTCGTCGCGAGATACGGGCCGGGGAGCGAGGCGTACGCGGCCTCCTCCAGGACGACGGCGAGGTCGAGGAGACCCCCGCCGCCACCTCCGTACCCCTCGGGGAGATGAATGCCGGTGAGCCCCTGGGCGACGAGCGCCTTCCAGTGCGCGGGGCGCGCACCGGGGGCGGCCGGACTCCCCGCGTCGAGGAGTTCGCGCACCTCACCGGGGGGTGCGGCGCGGGCCAGCCACCCCCGTACGGAGTGCGCCAGCGCGCGGTGCTCCTCGGTGATCCCGATGCCGGTACCGACAGCCGTGCCCCTGACCGTGCCCCTGCCCATGCGCGTCTCCGCCGGTCGCAGCCACTGGAACGGCGCAAGAGTAGAACACGTTTCAATCTGACGGAAGGTCAGAAGACTGCCGGATCCACACAGGGATCAGCCGGAATAGAAGCGCCGTCCGGAAGCGTTCACCCTGCACGCACTTGGGGGGAGCCCGGGTGACCGAAGGCTGCCCGGGAGGCCCCACGCATGCGACGGACGCGACAGACACGGCACATACAGGAGCTTCCCGAGCCGCCGAAAGCCCGGCGTTCCGGCGGCATCGTGCCCGTCCTCGCCTTCGCGGGCATCACCGTCGCGGTCATGCAGACCCTGCTCGTCCCGGTCATCAAGGATCTGCCGGTCCTCCTGGACACCGCCCCGGCCAACGCCACGTGGGTGATGACCGCCACCCTGCTGGCGGGCGCCGTCTCGACCCCGATCATGGGCCGCCTCGGCGACCTCTACGGCAAGCGGCGGATGCTGCTCGCCTCGCTGGCCGTGATGGTGATCGGCTCGCTGATCTGCGCCTCCACCGACGACCTGATCGTGATGATCACCGGCCGCGCGCTCCAGGGCTTCGCCATGGGCGCGATCCCGCTCGGCATCGGCATCATGCGCGACGAGCTGCCCCGCGAGAAGCTCGGCTCGGCGATGGCGCTGATGAGCTCCTCCATCGGCGTGGGCGGCGGGCTCGCGCTGCCCGTCGCCGCGCTGGTCGCCCAGCACGCCGACTGGCACGCCCTGTTCCTCGGGTCGGCCGGACTCGGCCTGCTCGCGATGGCGCTCACGTACACGCGCGTCCCCGAACCCCCGCTGCGCGCGCCCGGCTCCTTCGACCTCATCGGCGCCCTCGGTCTCTCGCTCGGCCTGGTCCTCCTTCTCCTGCCGGTCACCAAGGGCAGCGACTGGGGCTGGACCTCCGCGCCGACCCTCGGGCTGCTCGGCGCGTCCGTGGCCACCCTGGTGCTGTGGGGCCTGTTCGAACTGCGCACCCCGGCGCCGCTGGTCGATCTGCGCACCACCGCCCGCCGCGAGGTGCTGCTCACCAACCTCGCCTCGATCATGGTCGGGGTCGCCTTCTACGCGGTCTCCCTGGTCCTGCCGCAACTGCTCCAGCTGCCCGCGTCGACTGGTTACGGCCTCGGGCAGTCCATGGTGGTCGCCGGCCTCTGCGTGGCGCCGCTGGGCGTGACGATGATGTTCGTCGCCCCGCTGTACGCCCGGATCTCGGCCCGGAGGGGTCCCAAGGCCACGCTGATGCTCGGCATGCTGGTCATCGCGATCGGTTACGGGGCCGGGCTCGGCCTGCTCTCCGCCGCCTGGCAGACCGTGCTGATCGCGGTGGTGCTCGGCGCGGGCATCGGCCTCGCCTACTCCTCGCTGCCGGCCCTGATCATCGGCGCCGTCGACCCGTCGGAGACCGGCGCCGCCAACGGTCTCAACACCCTGATGCGGTCCATCGGCACCTCGGTGTCGAGCGCCGTCATCGGCATGGTGCTCGCCAACACCTCCGTGACCATGGGTTCGGTCGAGGTGCCGTCCATGGAGGGATTCCGGATCTCGTTCCTGATCGCCACGGGCGCTGTGCTGATCGGCCTGGTACTGGCGGCGTTCCTGCCCTCGCAGCGGCCCTCCGCGCACCCGGTGCTCCTGGCGAGCAGCGCGGACGCCGGACCGGGCCCCGCCCCCTCCCCCATGCCGGTCGCCCCGGTCGCCGCCACGGCCCCCGCCGAGGCCGCCGGCCGGAACGTGCGGCACGATGGGTCGCCGTCGACCGGCCCCTGAGCCACCCCGCCCCACCTGGAGGAACCCCGTGACCGCCGAGTCCGCCGCCGCTTCCGCTTCCACCTCCGGACCCGCTGCGGCCACCGGACCCGCCGGACCCGGGCCGGAGATCCTCGCCGCGTTCGAGGCCGCCAAGGGCTTCATGCCGGTCCACGAGGGCCTCGCCCTGTACGCCGCCGCCACCGGGGCCGGTGCGCTCGGGCTGCCGCTGCTGGAGGTGGGCACGTACTGCGGGCGCTCCGCGATCCTGCTGGCGGACGCGGCGCGGGGCACCGGGGTGACCGCGCTCACCGTGGACCACCACCGGGGCAGCGAGGAGCAGCAGCCGGGCTGGGAGTACCACGACCCGAGCGTGGTGGACCCGGAGGTCGGGCTGATGGACACGCTGCCCACTTTCCGCCGCACCCTGCGCCGGGCCGGCCTGGAGGATCACGTGGTGGCGCTGGTCGGGCGTTCCCCGCAGGTCGCCGCCGTGTGGAGCGGACCGCTCGGGCTGGTCTTCATCGACGGCGGGCACACCGACGAGCACGCGAACGCCGACTACGAGGGCTGGGCCCCGCATGTCGTCGAGGGCGGGCTGCTGGTGATCCACGACGTGTTCCCCGACCCGGCCGACGGCGGGCAGGCCCCGTACCGGATCTACCGGCGGGCGCTGGCCTCCGGGGCGTTCACGGAGGTGTCGGTGACGGACTCACTGCGCGTGCTGCGCCGCACGGGCGCCGGGATCTGAGCCGTACGGCACCGGGACTGGGCCCGGGCGCGGGCCGGTCCGGCTGCCGGGCGCGTCCTGGCCCCTCGGCTGCCGGGCGCGTACCAGCCCCTTCGGCTGCCGGGCGAGTACCGGCCCTCCGGACGCCGGGCGGGTAGCGGGCCGCCCCGACGGCCGGATGGGTAGCATCGCCGCGTGCCGTACGACGACTGCCCTCCCCCCACCCGCCACGCCCGGCCCCTGTCCGTGGCCGCCGCGCTGGCCGCCGTATGCCTGACCGCCGCCGGATGCGGAGGCGGCCCGGAGACCGGCGAGGCCGGTGCGGCCTCGCCCCGGCCCGGCCCGGACGCCACCACCTCGGCGGCCCCGACGCCGACCGGGAAGCAGCCGCTGCCGAAGGGTCCGCTGACCGGCCGGACCGTGGTGATCGACCCCGGTCACAACCCCGGTAACCGCGATCACACCCGGGAGATCAACCGGCAGGTCGACATCGGCACCGGCCGCAAGGAGTGCGACACGACCGGGACGGCCGCCAACGACGGTTATGCGGAGGCCCGGTTCACCCTCGACGTCTCCCACCGGCTGCGCGCACTGCTGGAGGCCGAGGGCGCCCGGGTCCGGCTGACGCACGACGCGGACCGGCCGTTCGGGCCGTGCATCGACGAGCGGGCCCGGATCGGGAACGAGGCGAAGGCCGACGCCGTGGTCTCGGTCCACGCCGACGGATCCGCGGTGGGCAATCGGGGGTTCCATGTGATCCTGCCCGCCGAGGTGAAAGGCGGCGGGGCCGACACCTCGAAGATCGTGAAGAGTTCCGCCGATCTCGGCGCGAGGATCGCGGGGCACTTCGCCCGTACGACCGGAAGCGCGCCTTCCAATTACATCGGCGGAAATACCGGCCTGGACACCCGCGATGATCTCGGTGGACTGAATCTGTCGACCGTGCCCAAAGTGTTCGTCGAATGCGGCAATATGCGTGATCCGAAGGACGCCGCGCTGCTCACCGCCGCGAGTTGGCGGCAGAAGGCGGCCCAGGGACTGGCCGACGGCATTGCCGGCTACCTGAAGGGGTAGTTCTGCGGTGATATTGGGGGGATAACCGTTCATGATCCGGGCTGGGGAGCAACCCGACCGGGCAGACGATAGATTCATCCGTACGATGGGGAGCCGCTCCCGAGCTTCGAGCCGCACCGGCGGCAGCGACGACCGCCCCGACGAGACGACCGACTAAGGACCTTCACGTGAATATCCGATCCCTCACACGAGGCGACGGCGTGGTGATCGGAGCAGCGGTCGTGCTGTTCATCGCCTCTTTCCTCGACTACTCCAGCTACTGCCCGCAGGGCATCGACTGCTCCCGGATCGACAACCCGAACGCCTGGGACTCGCTCGGCATCCTGATGAGCGTCTACCTCGGCGGCGTCATCGCGGCGGCGCTGGTGATCGTCGGCCGCGCGATGCCCGGGCGCAAGGTCGTCGGGCTGGACCTCGGCCAGTTCGGTGCGGCGCTCAGCGTCTTCGCCCTGTGGACCGCCTTCTGGACGATCCTCGACATCAGCAGCGCCGGTGCCGGTCTGATCCTCGGCCTGCTCGCCACCATCCTGCTCGCCGGCGCCGCGATCGCCGGACCGCTGGTGCCCTTCCTCAAGGCCCCGCTCCTCAGCCCGGCCGCCCCGGCGCAGGGCCTGCAGGGCGGCCAGCAGCCGTACGGTGCGCAGCCCGGCCAGGGCTACGGCTTCCCGGGCGGCCAGCAGCAGGCTCCGTACGGCGCCCAGCCGAGCCAGGGTTACGGCTACCCGGGCGCGCCCCAGCAGGGCCAGCCCGCCCAGGCCGACCCGGCGCAGGCGCAGCAGGCCCAGGCCCAGGCCCAGCAGCCCGCGCAGGGCGGCGCGGCCCCGGCGGGTGACTTCACCCCGTTCTGGTTCGCCGTTCCGGTGGCGCGCCCGCTGTACGGCGAGGACGGTTCGCCGAACCCGATCGCCGAGCTGGCGCCGGGCACCTGGTACCTCGCGGTGGAGCAGCGCGGCCAGAGCCTGATCGCGCAGACGCAGGACGGCCGCCGTGGCGTCCTCCAGGACACCACGGGCATCCAGCGCGGCTGATCCCCGACGCGTGCACCGCGGCCCCTCGCCCTTCCGGGCGGGGGGCCGTTGTCGTACAGTCCACCCCGCACCCCACGCTTCTGACGCATCGTCAGGCACGGCTGGAGGGAACGGTATGCGGCTCGGACTCGCGCTCGGCTACTGGGGCCGCGGCCCGGACCCCGGCCAACTCGGCCTGGTTCAGGAGGCGGAGCGGCTCGGCTACGACTCGGTGTGGACGGCGGAGGCCTGGGGCTCGGACGCCTTCACACCGCTGACCTGGATCGCCGCCCACACCTCGCGGATCCGGCTGGGGACCGGCATCGTCCAGATGGCGGCCCGGACGCCCACCGCGACGGCCATGCACGCACTGACCCTGGACCATCTCTCCGGCGGCCGGATGCTGCTGGGCCTCGGCCTGTCGGGCCCGCAGGTGGTGGAGGGGTGGTACGGGCGGCCGTTCCCGAAGAGCCCGCTGACGGCGACCCGGGAATACGTCGAGGTGATCCGGCAGGTGCTGGCGCGGAAGGATCCTGTCGAGCTGGCGGGCCGCTTCCACTCCCACCCGTACGCCGGTCCGGACGCCACCGGGCTCGGCAAGCCGCTGAAGCCGATCACGCATCCGCTGCGCGCCTCGCTGCCGGTCCTGCTGGGGGCGGAGGGCCCGAAGAACATCGCGCAGACGGTGGAGATCGCGGACGGCTGGCTGCCGCTGTACTGGTCACCGCTGCGCACCGATGTCTACGAGACCTCCCTCAGCGGGCTCCGGGAGGGTTTCATGGTCGCGCCGATGGCCCGCGCGCATGTCTGCGACGACGTGGCCGAGGGGCTGTGGCCGGTGAAGGCGATGCTCGGCTTCTACATCGGCGGGATGGGGCACGCGGCACGCAACTTCCACGCCGACCTGATGGCCCGCATGGGGTTCGAGGAGGAGGCCCGGCGGATCCAGGAGCTCTTCCTCCAGGGCCGCAAGGACGAGGCGGTGCGGGCGGTGCCGGACGCGTTCGCCGACGAGATCTCGCTGATCGGGCCGCGCGCCCGCATCGCGGAGCGGCTGGAGCTGTGGCGCACGGGACCGGTGACGGATCTGCTGGTCACCGCCCCGGATCCGCACACGCTGCGGGTCCTGGCGGAACTCAACTCCTAGGCGGGACAGCCCAACAGGGTGCTCAGCCGAACGAGGACCGGTCCAGCCAGAAGTCCAGCAGGGCCGCGTCGCCGAGCACCTCGACCCGTGAACCGGTCGGCTCCAGGCGCCGGTTGAAGACGAGCATCAGATCGGTGAGCGTGCCGCGCAGCGCGACCGTGGCCCTGTCGTGCGCGCGCCGCCAGGTGAAGCGGTCGTCGCCGAACTCGATCAGCCACTCCGCGCCGGGCACATCGGTGGCGTGCAGATGCAGCGAGCGCCCGCCGCCGCGCAGTTCCGCCGCCTCCGGGTCGCCTTCCTCCTGCGCCAGGGCGACGATGCCCAGCCACTCGTCGATGGTGTCGGCGGCCACCTCGGCGTCGACCTCGTACGGGACACGGGCGGCGAGCGCCGCGTCCGCCCGGTGCACGGCCGTCTCGTGCGTCATACGGCGCGCCCAGAAGGCCGTACGCTGCTCGGTCACCCACGTCCACACCTCGGCGTCCGGCCCGGCCTCCCGCAGCGCGGCGACGGTGGCGGCCGCACCTTCGGCGAGCCAGGCGTCCAGCGCGGCCGAGTCCTCACCGTCCGGCCCGTCGAAACCGGGCACCTTGTCCTCGGGGAACTCCTCGGAAGCCCGGGTCCGGACTGTCTCACCGACCCAGCGGTGCGCGCCGCCGACATGCACCGCGAGCTCGCGGAGGGTCCAGTCGGGGCAGCTGGGAACGGTCACGCCGAGATCGGCACCGGTCAGCACCGCGCGCAGGGCGTCGGTCTGGGCCAGGATCTCGTCGCAGTAGCGGTCGTAGGAGAGAGACGTCATGCGGCACCCTAACCGGCGGCACCTGGGATGATCATTCCGATATCCGCCGGTCGCCCCGCTCTCCGACGGAACAATGACGCCACCATCCCGAAGAAGGGCTACGCGACCCACTGATGCACTTCTCCTCCGACGATCTCGTCTGCCGTATCGCCTGCAATCTGGAGCAGGTGCACACCGCGGAAGAGGCGATGCGTGCCTGGCTGCCGCTGGTCTCCGAGCTCCAGCCGGTCTCGGCGGCGTTCGAGGCGGCCCACCCGGACGGCCTGCGCCGGGGCTACCTGGCCGATCTCCTCGTGGTCTCCCCACTTCAGGAGGACGGGGCCGGCGGCGGGAGCACCCGGAGCCGGCTGCTCGCCACCGTGGAGGCGCTCGCCGCACGACTCGGCCTGGACCCGGCGGGTTTCGTGGCCGACGAGGACGGCGTCGGCGGGGTGCTGGACGTGAAGGACGAGAACGACGGATCGCCCTACGGGGCATACCTGATCCTCGCCCTGACCGGTGCGGACCCCCTGAACCCCGGGGGCGAAGAGATGGACTACGAAGACACGGGTGAAGACCTGCTCTGACCCTCGCGTGCGGCTAACCGGTCAGCTGCGAGGTGGAGGGAACCTTGTCCTTCACCTCGGCGCCCGCGTCCTTGCCCGCGTTCTTGATGCTGTCGATGACGCTCTCGAACGCCCCCACGTCGCCCTCCCCCGCCTCGCCCTTGCGGAGCTTGGTGCCCAGCCCCTTGAGCGATTCGATCCCGGCGGTGAGCGGGGCGACGGCCTTCGAGAGCAGCGGGTCGCCCTTGGCGTTCTTGGCCGCGGCCTGGAGCCGGTTGTAGGCGAACCCGCCCGCCAGGCCCGCCTTCACGAGGGCGAGCCTCCGGCCCTCGGCGCCCTTCTTGAACGTTCCGGCGCGGTACGGCTTCACGATCCACTGGTACGTCGCCCCCGCCGCCAGCCCCGCGTTGGCGACGAACCGGGTCTTGGCGAGCCGCTGCTTCTCGGCCGAGGCGGATACGGAGACGGAGGGGCTCGCGGCCGCCGAGACGCTCGCGGCGTTGCCGCCCGAGGTGTCGCCGGAGTCACCGCACGCGGTAGCGCCCGCCACCAGGGCGCAGGACAGCAGCAGCGCGGCCAGGGTGCGGCGGAACGGTACGGAACGGGGCACGGCGGGGCCTCCTGACCGAGAGTGACGCATCTCGACACTCCCGCCCAGACTCACGCGTTCCTCAGGGGGCGGCCACCCGGCATGGGCCGTACGGGTTTCACCCTGCGTAAAGCGGCAACCAGAGTTCCATGTCTCCCAGAACCCGTTCAGGTAGCAGCTCAGCGGCACGCGTGATAGCCGTCGTGGCCGACATCTTGGCCTTCATCATCATCCTGTGGATCCTGATGTACCTGCTGGACGCCAACCGCGGCAACGACTTCGTGCAGTGGGTGCACGACGCGGCCCGCTGGCTGGCCGGCTGGTCGTACGACCTGTTCACGTTCGACAAGACGTGGGCGAACGTCGTCGCCGGTTACGGTCTCGCGGCCGTGGTCTACCTCTTCATCGGGCATGCCGTGGCGGGCCGGATCCGTCGCTGAACCGGCGCCGCCCCAGGCGGTGTTCAGCGGCAGCAGTCCGGCTCCAGGCCGACCGGCAGCCGCTCGCCCCCGAAGACCGCGGTGGTCGCCTCGTCCCCCCCGAGCGCGGCCACCGCGAGGAGCAGCGAACCCGCCGTCCAGGTGGTCAACTCCTCCGGCCAGACGGCCTTGTTGCCCTCGAAGACGTACCCCGTCCAGTACAGCCCGCCCTCGGCGCGCAGATGCTGGACCGACTGGAGGATCTCCAGGGCCCGGTCCGACTCCCCCGTCGCCCAGAGGGCCAGGGCGAGTTCGCAGCTCTCGCCGCCGGTCACCCAGGGGTTGGGCAGCACGCAGCGCACCCCGAGGCCGGGGACGACGAAGCGGTCCCAGCCCTCCTGGATGCGGGCGGTGGCCTCGGCCCCGGTGACCGCGCCGCCCAGGACCGGGTAGTACCAGTCCATCGAGTAGCGGTTCTTGTCGAGGAAGCGCTCGGGATGGCTGCGGATCGCGTGCGCCAGCGCCCCGGTCGCCAACTCCCAGTCGGGCTGCGGCTCCTCGCGGCGCTCGGCGATGGCCAGCGCGCAGCGCAGCGCCTGGTGGATCGAGGAGGATCCGGTCAGCAGCGCGTCGTTCACCGGGGTGCCGTCGGGCTCCCGCTTCCAGCCGATCTGGCCGCCGGGCTGCTGGAGCCGGAGCACGAACTCGACCGCCGCGTAGACCGTGGGCCACATCCGGTCGACGAACGCGTCGTCCCCGGTGGCGAGGTAGTGGTGCCAGACGCCGACGGCCACGTACGCGCAGAAGTTGCTCTCCAGGCTCCGGTCCGTCGGCTGCTGCGGATCGCCGTCGTGGTAGGCGGCGTACCAGGAGCCGTCACCGTTCTGGTTGCGGGCGAGCCACTCGTAGGCACGGGCCGCCGCCTCGTGCTCGCCGGCCGCGTCCAGGGCCATCGCGGCCTCGGTGTGGTCCCACGGGTCGAGGTGGTGCCCCCGGAACCAGGGCAGCGCGCCGTCCTCCCGCTGTACGGCCGCGATCGCGGCGACCGTCTCGGCGGCCTGGGACGCCGTCAGGACCCCGGGCAGAACGAGGTGTTCGGTCTGTTCGGGAGTGCTCACGCCTCGGCCTTCGGCAGGTGCGGCTTGGTGGCGTACGCGACGAAGCTCTTGCCGACGACCGGGTTGAGGAGCTGCTCGGCGACCCGGGTCGCGAGCGGCTTCTTCATGATGTCCCAGACCAGCAGCTTGTGGTACGCCCGCACCGGCAGAGCCTTGTCGTTGTCGACGCCGAAGGCGCACTTGAGCCACCAGTACGGCGAGTGCAGGGCGTGCGCGTGGTGGGTGCCGTACGGCTTGAGCCCGGCCTCGCGGATCCGGGCGAGGAGCTGGTCGGCCTTGTAGATGCGGATGTGGCCGCCCTCGACCTCGTGGTACGCGTCGGAGAGCGTCCAGCAGATCTTCTCGGGGCCGTAGCGCGGGACGGTGATCGCTATCCGGCCGCCCGGCTTGAGCACCCGGACCATCTCGGCGAGGACGCCCTTGTCGTCCGGGATGTGCTCCATGACCTCGGAGATGATCACGACGTCGAAGGAGTCGTCGGGGAACGGCAGGTTGAGGGCGTCGCCCTCCATCGCGGTGGCGGTGGCGCCCTCGGGGGCCTCACCGGCCTCCTTCATCGCGGCGAACCACTTGGCGACCTCGCGGATCTCCTCGGCGTTCTGGTCGAGGGCGACGACCTGCGCTCCGCGCCGGTAACACTCGAAGGCATGCCGGCCGGCACCGCAGCCCAGGTCGAGCACTCGGTCGCCGGCGGCGAGCGGGAAGCGGGTGAAGTCGACGGTCAGCACGAGGGCCTGCCTTCGAGGTCGGAGGTACGGGTGGTGACGAGCGGGTCCACGGTCGCCCGGGGGCGCGCGGCCACCCGGGAGTCCGCGGTCACCTGCGGACTCCGCGGGCGGTGATCGCCTGACGGTACAGCTCGGCCGTTCCGGCGGCCGCCCGGGCCCAGGTGAAGTTGGCCAGCACCCGTTCGCGGCCCGCCGCGCCGAGCCGGGCGCGCAGCTCCGGGTCGGCCAGCAGCCGGGCCAGCGCACCGGCCAGCGCGTCCGCGTCGCCGGGCTCCACCGCGAGGCAGGTCTCGCCGTCGCGGCCGGAGACCTCGGGGATCGCACCGCCGGTGGTGGCGACGAGCGGGGTGCCGGTGGCCATGGCCTCGGCGGCGGGCAGCGAGAATCCCTCGTACAGCGAGGGCACGCAGGAGACCTGGGCGCTGCGCACCAGGTCGACCAGCTCGGCGTCGCTGATGCCCTTGACGAACTCGACGGCGTCCGCGAGCCCGTGCCGCTCGATCGCGCGGGCGACCGGACCGTCCTCGGCGCGCTTGCCGACGACGACGAGATGGGCGGCGGGGTTCTCGGTGCGCAGCTTGGCGAGCGCGTCGACGAGGTGGACGAGGCCCTTGAGGGGGACGTCGGCGCTGGAGGTGGTGACGATGCGGCCCGGGACCTCGGGGACGGAGGGGTCGGGCGACCACAGGTCGGTGTCGGCACCGATGTGGACGACGCTGATCCGGTCCTTGCGTACGCCGAGGTCCTCGGCGATCTCGTCGCGGGAGGAGCCGGAGACGGTGAGGACGGTGTCCAGCTTGCGGGCGACCCGCTTCTGCATCCGCGTGAAGGCGTACCAGCGGCGTACGGAGGCGCGTCGGCGACGGCTGGTCGCGGCGGCCAGATCGAGCCTGCGGTCCACGGTGATCGGGTGGTGGATCGTCGTCACCAGCGGGGCCCCGAGGTCGCCGAGGAGCCCGTAACCGAGGGTCTGGTTGTCGTGGACGACGTCGAACTCGCCGCGCCGAGCCAGCAGATGGCGCCGGGCGCGCAGGCTGAAGGTGAGCGGTTCGGGGAAGCCGCCGGTCCACATGGTGGCGACCTCGGCGAGGTCGATCCAGTCGCGGTACTCGCCGCGCTTCGGGGTGCGGAAGGGGTCGGGCTGCCGGTAGAGGTCGAGGCTGGGCAGCTCGGTCAGCGGGACGCCCTCGTCGAGCACCGGGTAGGGCTGGGCGCCGATCACCTCGACGCTGTGGCCGAGGCGCGCCAGCTCGCGCCCGAGGTGGCGGACGTAGACGCCCTGGCCACCGCAGAACGGATTGCCCTTGTAGGTGAGGAGTGCGATGCGCAACGGCCGGTCGCCGGTCCCGGCGATGCTGCCGTCGCCCGTGCGGGGGCCTGTCTCCACGGCCTCAGCGGTCACACTCGGCCCCCTTCTGACTGCGTGTTCGCCGGAGCGTAACCGGTCGCGCTAATCTAGAACAAGTTTCAGACTTGCTAGAACAAGTTTCATACTTGATCGCTCGACGTGCATCGAATCTACCGGCAGGTAGCGACGGCGGAACGGCCGGATCAGGTGATTCGCGCCACGACGGACGCCCTGGCATGCTGTCCGCGCCCGGACCGCCCGCTTCGCCCGTCCGGGTGGATCAAGCCATGGATCGTGGATCGTGGAACGGGGACAGCATGACCGCGGACGCCAGACCGGCAGCGCCTGCGCTGACCGAGCGCCAGGAGGCCCGTCGCCGCCGCATCCTGCACGCCAGCGCCCAGCTGGCGAGCCGGGGCGGGTTCGAGGCGGTGCAGATGCGGGAGGTGGCCGAGGCCGCCGGGGTCGCGCTGGGCACGCTCTACCGTTACTTCCCGTCCAAGATCCACCTGCTGGTCGCGACCATGCAGGACCAGCTCCAGCATCTGCACACCACGCTCCGCAAGCGCCCGCCGGCCGGTGACGACGCGGCCCAGCGGGTGGCGGAGACGCTGATGCGCGCTTTCCGCGCCCTCCAGCGCGAACCGCACCTCGCGGACGCCATGGTCCGCGCCCTCACCTTCGCCGACCGCAGCGTGAGCCCCGAGGTGGACACGGTCTCCCGGCTCACCACGGCGATCATCCTGGACGCGATGGGGCTGGAGCATCCGTCACCGGAGCAGCTCTCGGCGGTCCGGGTCATCGAGCACACCTGGCACTCGGCGCTGATCACCTGGCTGTCGGGGCGGGCGTCGATCGCCCAGGTGAAGATCGACATCGAGACGGTCTGCCGCCTCATCGACCTGACGGCGGAGCCGGGGACCGGGGCGGCGAGGGAGCTGGACCGGGGCTGAGCGGCGGCACGGGGGTCTCGGCGGCCCCGGCGTCCCTGTCAGCGCGGCCGGCTCCGGCGGCTCCGGTGGCTCCGGCGAGGGCCACCACGGCCGCGCGGCGCAGGTCCGTCCACACGGTCAGTGGGACGTCGTCCCGCCCGGCCTTGAACAACGCCTCCCGCCGGACCCACAACCGCAGCAGCGCCGGACCGGGATCCGGCTCGGCGCAGGCGGCGTCCACCTCGTCGTGCGGCAGCAGCCTCCGCAGTACGGGGACGGGCCCCGGCCGACGCGTCAGGGGCTCCACATCGATACCGACCGGGCCCGGCCCGACCACCGCCGCTGCCAGTCCGTCGGCATGGCTGAAACTGGCGCCGAGCCCGGGGTGGTCCGGGAGATACGGCCGACCGTGCCCGTCCCGCCCGCATCCCGGGCAGCGCTGGGCCGGCTCCACTGCACGCGGCGGCAGCCCGGTGGCCCGGGAGGCGCACAGCCGCAGCAGCAGCCGGGCCGCCACCACGTCGTCGCGCCGGGCGGGCACCCGGATGCCCGCGAGCCTGCGCCGCTCCCACGGGGCGAGCAGGCCCTCGTCCAGCTCCGGGTGGGCCAGCACCTCGGCGGTGGTGGCGACCAGCGCGACGGGGGCCGCGCCCACCCGGCCGGGGCCTGCGTTCACCCGGCCGGGACCTCCGCGTGGCCGGCGGGGTCGAGGAAGCGCTCCTTGACGCGGGCGAGGGTGCGGAAGTCGTCGATGGTGACCGCCTGCAGATCGATGCTGCTGCCCGAGATCTCCTCCAGGAGATCGACGAACTCCAGGAAGTCCATCGAGTCGATGAGGCGGGCTTCGATGAGGTCCTCGTCCACGCCGATCGGGCCGTCGAGGCCGGGGTTCTTCTCGTGGAGCCACGCTGAGACCTGGTCCATGGGGAAAACGCTCCTCTTGCTGTTCTCTGTTCTGGTGACCGAACCGTTCCGGCGGCCGACGGACGGGGTGGAGGTCAGGAACCGGTGACGGCGGCCCGGAGCCGCTCCAGCGCCTGCTCGGCCGTGCCGTGGGCGAGGATCATCGCGTGCACCCAGCGCTCGACGCCGAAGGCGACGCAGGAGCTGTACGCGGGCCCGTGGGAGCCGGCGCGGATGGAGAGCCGCTCGCCGAAGAAGTTGCGGTGCCGGTTGACGGAGGCGATGGCCGTACCGTCGGGAGCGCTGTACTCGTACTTGACCGGATCCAGTGCCATCAGACGGGCCCGCGACCCCCCGTTGTCGTAGAACGGGTCGTCGGCCGCCGCCCGGGTCAGGGTCAGGCCGAGCCGCCCCGCCACCTCCTGGACGAACTCCCCTCCCCGCGCCTGGTGTTCGGTCGCCCCGTCCTTGGTCCCGAGGTAGATCACCTCACGCATATGGAACCCCCACAGGCGGCGCAGGCCGTCGTAGTGGGTCTCGTTGCGGAAGCAGCGGCCGACCGCCGAGAGCCGCAGCCCGTCGTCGCCGACGTCCTCGCCCTCCAGGGAGAGCAGCAGGCCGTAACAGGTCGCGGACGGCAGCACATGGCCGGTCGGCTGGAGCGGGAGATCCCGGGGCGAGCCGCCGGAGGCCAGACCGTCGAGCACGTCCGGGCCGAACCGCCCCGCGGACACACCGAGATGGGGGAAGTTGCGGAAGAAGTCAAGCCGTGCGAGGCCGTCGACGGAGAGCAGGGGAGGCCCCACCACCTCGGGGGCGGAGAGCTGCGCGGCCAGACCGGTCAGCAGGTCGTCCAGGCCCCGCAGCAGGGCGGTGCGGACCGGGTCCAGCGTGATCAGCCCGGCGCCGGGGCTCTTCAGCTCGATGTCCGGCAGGGCGGTGATGCTGGGTGTGTTCATGAGACCGCGTCTTTCTGGAAAAGCGGGTTGACAGGTCGTCACGAACCCGACCACACCCTTGGACACTAGGCCCGTCGCTCACCTGTTGTCTAGACCAAAGATACCGAACGCCAGGTATCGGTTCCGTGGCCAGCGGGCACAGGACGGCACACCATATCCCCATATGCACCAGGCACTTGACAGTCCGGGCGGTCTGGACCAATCCTGCTGATCGACGTGGTCACGGCTCCTCGCACCACGGCACTGCCATCCGTCCCGCCGACCGTGGCGACCCCGCTCCCCCGGGGTCGCCACGCGGCCGGCCGAGGAGAAGAACCTGCCATGAACCTCATGACGACCCCCGCCCCCCGCCGCCGGCCCCGCCTGCACCGGGCGGCGTCGGACATCCCGTACTTCAGCGCGGACGGCGAGGCCTACCTCGCGCAGACGGCCCTGCGGGAACTCGACAAGTCGCGTCCGCTGCGAGTGCTGTCCGAGGAGGACTTCGCCCACTGGCAGACGTACGGCTACGTCATCGTCCGAGAGGCGATACCGGCGGCGACGGCCCGCCGGCTGCTCGACTTCACCTGGGAGTTCCAGGGCCTGGACCCGGACCGGCCGGAGAGCTGGTACGAGGACCGGCCGCTGCGCTCCGAGCTGGACCAGCAACTGCACATCTACGGCTTCGTGGAGGCGTACCACCACCAGCTCCTCTGGGACAACCGGCAGTCGCAGCGGGTGTACGACGCCTTCGTCGACGTGTGGGACTGCGAGGAGCTGTGGGTCACCCTGGACCGGCTCAACCTCAACCCGCCCAACCGGGGCAACCGGGACCGTGCGCTGATCGAGGCGACGGACCGGGGCTTCGACATCGAGCTGCACTGGGACATCGACACCACGCTCGCGGTGCCGCCGCAGCGGGTGCAGGGCATCATCGCGCTCAACGACACCCGGCCGGAGACGGGCGGCTTCCAGTGCTGCCCGGAGCTGTTCCGGCAGTTCGACGCCTGGAAGGTCGCCCAGCCCGCGGACCGGGACCCGTTGCGCCCGGACATCGACCGGGACGAACTCCCCGTCGTACGGCCGGATCTGCGCCCCGGTGACCTGCTGATCTGGAACGGTCTGCTGGCTCACGGGGTGGCACGTAACCTCTCCGAGAACGGGGTGCGGGCCGTGCAGTACCTGTCGATGATGCCCGCGCTGGAGGAGCACGAGCGGCTGCGCAAGTCCCGGGTGGAGTCCTGGCGCCATCTGCGCACCCCGCGCTGGAACCGCACGCTGGTCGGCGACCCGGTGCTGCCCGAGTCCAAGCGCTACCCGACGGCCGAGCTGAACCCGCTGGGCAGCCGGCTGCTGGGACTGGCCTCCTGGCAGGACCCGGTCGAGGACACATCGGCCACCGCACCGGCCGCCGCAAGCGGGGAGCCTTCGTGCGCCGCGTCTGCCTGACCCTGCCCACGCACCGTGCGTGCACCGGGACGATCACGGCAATCGCCGAGGAAGCGGCTTACGGGGCAAGGGAGTTCGGCGCCTCGGTCCATCTCCTGATCCTGGACTCCTCCCCCGCGCCGGTGCTCGCGGAGCACCGGAAGGCGGTGGCCGCGCTGCCCGGGACGCCCGGGGTATCCGTCCACCACCTCGACGAGGGTGAGCAGCGGGCTTTCCTGCGCGAGGTGGCGACCCGGTCCGCCGGGGATGCGGCTTTCGCGGACCGGCTGCTGGAGCTGATGCTGCCGTCCCGCGTCTCCTACGGGGCCTGCACCAACCGGGCGTTCCTCATCGCCCAGGCCCTCGGCTGCACGTCCGTCCACCGGCGGGACTCCGACAGCCGCTACCAGTACACCGACGGCGAGCCGGTCTTCCCCCTCCACCAGGAAC
Source organism: Streptomyces globisporus (assembly GCA_014649555.1). Classification (GTDB taxonomy): domain Bacteria; phylum Actinomycetota; class Actinomycetes; order Streptomycetales; family Streptomycetaceae; genus Streptomyces; species Streptomyces globisporus. The sequence continues at coordinate 571,051 of BMTG01000004.1, forward strand.
TCACCTACCTGGGCCAACGGGCGGAGGACATAAGGAAGTCGGCAACGCGGAGCAAGCTGCCGCCGGGTTCGGGCGACCGGCGGGTGGCGGTGGCGGGCGGATCGTTCGTGGGCGAGATGTCGGTGGACGTGGCGGAGATCCGCGACCTCGACCCGGACACGTACGGCGAACTGGTCGGCCTGTCGCTGCCCGAGGGCTCCCCGGAGATCTGGCGCAACCACCTGATCGACGCGTCGTTCCGGGGCGCGGGGAACGGGACGTTCGACGGCGACCACGCCACGCTCGCCCCGATCAGCCCGATGCGCGTGGACATGTGCAACGTGGCGCTGGACCACGAGGTCTACCGCCGAGTGCCGCTGCCGCCCGCCACGGACACCATCGGCACCGACTACTTCCTGCTCCACCTCACCCATGACGCCCGGCTGCCCGGTCTCCAGCACGACCGGCACATCGTGAACTTCCATACGGAGGAGCGACGTACGGACGCCGGGTTCCTGGCGTACCAGGTCCGGTTCGCGAAGTTCCTTCTCGCGAAGGCGTATCTGAACGCGGTGTACGCGAGGACGGCGGCGACCGGTGACACGCTGCTCGACGCGGAGGGCCACATCCGGGCGTCCGTGGTGGCCCGCTACGTCCGGGACAGCGTCGACCTCGACCGTACGGACGTCGCCCGTCGCCTCGACGTCATCGACCGGGCGTACCGCCGGCTCGGCGGCCGCTACACGGCGGTCTCCGACACACTCGCCGACCGCCGCTCGCGGCTCCTGGACGAGGCCCGCGACGACATGGCCGACTTCGCCCATCTGATGGACCACTGGGAGGCCCTGGCCGGTGCGAGCGCCGAAGCGGGCCTGGCCGTGACCCGATGACCCCGACCCCCGCCGTCGGCAAGGACACCATGCACCAGAACCCTCCGCCCCTCACCACGACCACGGTCACCGTCGCCTACGCGGGCGGTGACGAGCGCCGGGGACCCGTCACCATGGGCCAGGCCAACATGATCCGCTGCATCCTGCGGGACGACCCGACCCACATCAACATCCACGATGTGTGGCCCGTCCCCGAGGGCACCACCCCGGCGGCCGTCACCGACGCCCTGAGCACCCTGGCCGTACGGCACGAGGGGCTGCGCACCACCTTCCCGCACGCGCCGGGCGCGGCGCCGGTCGACCAGGTCGTGGCGGCGGAGGGCACGTTCACGGTGACCGTCCTCGACCACGCCGAACTCCCCGGCGATCCGGCGGAGTACGCGGAGTCGGTGGCGCGGGCGGCGCGGGCAGGGCGTTTCGCCCTGGAGCGGGAGTTTCCGATGCGGATCACCCTGCTCACCGTGGCCGGACAACCGGCTTACGTGGCACTGGCGTTCAGCCACGCGGTGGCGGACGGCAGCGCGATGGCCATCCTGCGCGAGGAGTTCGCGGAACTGCTGGCGGGCAAGGAGCTGTCGGAGCTCACGTCCCTGCCCCCGGTCGACCTGGCCGCCGTGGAGGCGTCCCCGGCCGGGCTGCGGAAGTCGGAGGCGTCCCTGCGGTACTGGGAGCGGATCCTCCGCACCGGGCCGCAGGAGATGTTCGCCGAGCCGCGCGGCAGGAGGCCGGGCACCGACGAGGAAGCCCGACAGCTGACGCTCCGCTCGCGCCGGGGCGCCCGGGCACTCGCCGGGGCGGCCCGCCGCACCGGGCACCCCGAGGCCACCGTGCTGATGGCCGCCTGGTGCGCCCTGGTGGCCCACCGGGCGGGCCAGGACAGCTGTGTCACCGCCGTCCCGAGCGCCAACCGGTTCCACGCCCGGGTCGCCCGTTCGGTGACCACCACGTCCCAGGACGCGCTGCTCCACCTGGACGTCGGGGTGGGGACGTTCGACGCGCTGGTCACCCGGACGTGGGGCGCGGTGCTCGACGCCTACCGGCACAGCCAGTTCGACTCCGTACGGCTGTGGGACATGATCGGCCGGGTCACGGCCGAGCGCGGCAGCCACTTCGGCCGGGACGTGGTGTTCAACGACGTGAGCGCCCTGCCCGCCCCGCTCCTGGGTACCGAAGCGCAGGACCGCGACGACGCCGAGCAGGAGCTGACCTGGGGTCCGCCCCAGGCACTGCCGACCCGGCTGCTCGCCTTCACGTACCGGACAGCGCCCCAGCTCCACATCTCCCTGTGGGCCGCCCCCTCGGTCTTCACCCCCGAGGAGGCGGAGGGGTTCCTCACCGGGTTGGTCCTGTTCCTGGAGGCGGTCGCCGCCGGGGACGTGCCGATGGAGGCACTGGCCGAGGTGACGGGAGTCCGCCCCGCCGAACGCGGGCCCGACTGGCTCCGGGTGGACGGCTGCTGGGTCTCGCCCGATGCGGTGCGCGAGACCCTGGGCCGGGCGGTGGGCGGACTGCCGGTGTGGGTGCAGGTGAACGAGGCATCCGGCGCGGACTCGCGCCTGACGGCGTACATCGCCCGCGGCGCAACCTCCTTGACGCCCGAGGAGGCCCACCGGGCGCTGACCGCCCTCATCCCGGCCGCCGGCTCGGGGGTCCTGGCGCCCCACCGCTACGTACTCGTCGAGAACCCGCCCACCGAGCCGGACCGGAGCGACGCATGGCGTCGGCTGAACACCATCGATGAAGGGACCGGCAGAAGCCGGCAGGTGTGACATGAGCGTTGACGACACGACCCTCCCGCAGCAGCCGGCCACGCTGCCGAGCCCCTGGCGGTCGACCCGGTTCCGGCTGTTCTTCACGGCCCGCAGCGCGTCGCTGCTGGCCGACGGCATGCTCATGGTCTCCCTGACCACGGCGGTGCTGGGGGCGGGCCACGGGGCGAGCGGCGTCGGGTACGCGCTGGCGGCGTGGATGACCCCGATCGTGCTGCTGGTGCTGTTCGGCGGGGTGCTGGCCGACCGGTTCACGCCGCAGCTGATGATGATCTGCGCGGACGTGGCGCGCATGCTGGCCATGCTGACGCTGGCCACCCTCCTCTTCTCCTCGGACAGCGTCCCCCTGTGGCAGATCATGGGGCTGATGGCGCTGAGCGGGGCCGCGACGGCGATGTTCCAGCCCGGGATGGCGAGCATGGTCCCCCGGGTCGCGGAGGACATCCAGAAGGCCAACGCCCTGCTGCGGATCTCCGAGGCGCTGAGCACGCTGCTGGGCCCGGGCCTGGCGGGCATCCTCGTCGCGTACTGGCAGGTCTCGGGCTCCTACATCGTCATCGCGGCGGCGTACGCGCTCAGCGCCCTCGTCCTCCTCCCCCTGCGCAAGCTGCACACGGAACGCGACGAGGGCGACGCCCCGATGTGGCGCAGGCTGGCGACGGGCTGGCAGGAGTTCCGGTCCCGCCAGTGGCTGTGGGGCGTGATCGCGGTCTGGTCGGTGTACGGCCTGTTCGTGTTCGGCCCGGCGCTGCCGCTGGGCGCGGCACTGATGATCGAGCAGCACGGGGCGAGCGGCTACGGCTGGATCGCCTCGGCGGACGGCGCGGGCACGATCATCGGCGGCCTGATCGGCATGCGCGTCCGCCCGCGCCGCCCCTTGGTCGCGGGTGCCCTGGCGATGCTCTGCTTCGCGCTCAACCCCCTGGCCCCGGCACTGGAATGGTCCTTCGCGGCCACGGCGATCGCCCACGTGATCGCGGGCTACGGCTTCGCGTTCTGGGGCGTGATGTGGGCGACGAGCGTCCAGTCGCACATCCCCCTGACGGTCCTGAGCCGCGTCTCGGCGTACGACGTCGCGGGCTCCATCATGGTCATCCCCCTGGGCCGCGCCCTGGCGGGCCCGGCGGCGGACGCGTTCGGCGCGAACGAGGTGCTGGTCTTCTCGTCGGTGATGTCGTGCGCGCTGCTTGCGGTGATGCTGAGCGTCCCGGCGATCCGGGCCCTGCGGCGGGCGCCGGAGGGGCTGCTCCGGACGAAGGCGGAGGGGGAACCGGCGGTCTGACCACCTGGGTACGGCGTGCCGGTGGCGCAGGTCAGACCCGCGTAACTGTCACGTCGTACTGCGGAATCCAGTCGCTCCGGGTGACGAGTAGGAGGCAATGGGCCTGCGCCTGGGCGATGAGCAGCCGGTCGAAGTGGTCTTCGTGGACCATGGGCAACCGCCCGGCCCGCACGCCGTGCGAGGCGGTGGCGTAGAGCTCGGTCATGAATGAGGCTTAGCGCCACAAGCGCAGAGTAAAGGAACGCCCCGCATTGACCCCCCATTGGATCGACCTGGTAAGAAACTCAGACGTCCTCGGCACCCTGTACCCCGATGTTCCTCCGCTGGAGTCGGTGCGCCTGAGGTCCTTCCCTCTCGACTGGCGAGGCCCCGCTCTGACGCCAGCCCCGGACCCTCACTCCTCCGGCGGAAAAACCACCTCCCCCGACCCCGCCAGCGTCAGCGTGATCGCCTCCACCGGGCAGCCCTCCGCCGCCGCCAGGACGTCTTCGCCCGCGTCGCGGTTCTCCTTCGTCGGGTGGGACTGGCGGACCGAGTCCAGGCGGAAGGCGTCGCCCGCGTGGTTGACGCACATGCCGGAGCCGATGCAGACCGAGCGGTCGACCTCCACGTGCCAGCGGTCGCCCATCACGCCTCCCGGTAGCCGGCGGGCAGGTGGATCATCTTGTGCTCGAAGAACTCGCTGTAGCCCTCGGGGCCGAACTCGCGGCCCAGGCCCGAGTTCTTGTAGCCCCCGAACGGGCCGAGCATGTCGAGGCTGAAGGTGTTCACGCTGTACGTGCCCGTGCGGATGCGGCGGGCGATGTCGATGCCGCGTTCCGTGTCCGCCGTCCAGACGCTGCCGCTGAGGCCGTACGGGGAGTCGTCGGCGATGCGGACCGCCTCGGCCTCGTCCCCGTACGGGATCAGGCAGATCACCGGGCCGAAGATCTCCTCGCGGGCGATGCGCATGGAGTTGTCGACCGAGCCGAAGAGGGTGGGTTCGACGTACCAGCCGCGTTCCTGGGAGGCCGGCACGTTGCCTCCCGTGAGGATCTTGGCGCCCTCCTCCTGGCCCAACCTGATGTAGTCCAGGGAGCGTTGTTGCTGGCGTCGGGCCACCAGCGGGCCCAGTTCCGTTGCCGGGTCCAGGGGGTCGCCCACCCGCAGGGCCCCCGCCGCTGCCGCGAATGCCTCCGCTATTTCCTCGTAGCGGGAGCGCGGCGCCAGGATGCGCGTCTGCGCCACGCACGCCTGGCCGTTGATCATCCAGGCGAACGGGACGATGCCCGCCACCGCCGCTTCCAGGTCTGCGTCCGGGAGGATGACTGCTGCCGATTTGCCGCCCAACTCCAGAGTGACGCTGGTCAGGTTGCGCGACGCCACCTCCATCACCCGGCGGCCGGCCGCCACCGAACCCGTGAAGGAGACCTTGTCCACGTCGGGGTGGCCCACCAGGTACTCGCTGACCTCCCGGTCGGCCGGGAGGATGGAGAGGACTCCGGGCGGCAGGCCCGCCTCTTCTGCTATTTCCGCCAACACGTAGGCGTCCAGGGGGGTTTCCGGGGAGACCTTCAACACCGCCGTGCAACCCGCCAGCAGCGCCGGGGCCAGCTTCGCCGCCGCCGTGAACTGCGGGACGTTCCACGGGACGACCGCCGCCACCACGCCCACCGGTTCACGGCGGACCAGCAGCGGGCCCAGAACACCGTCGCGCCGCTCCTCGTACGGGAACGTCCGAGCCACCGTGATCGCCGAGTCCCACACCATCATCGCGGCCAGCGCCTGCACCATGACGCTCGAGCTGTACGGGGTGCCGTTCTGCGCGCTGATCAGGCGCGCGAACTCCTCGTGGCGTACGGCGAAGGCGTCCTTGATCCGGGTGATCACCGCGATCCGCTCGTCCAGCGGCATCCGGGGCCAGGGGCCCTCGTCGAAGGCCTGGCGGGCCGCGGCGACCGCCCGGTCCACGTCGGCCTCGGAGGCGTGCGGCACGCGGCCGATGACCTGTTCGGTGTGCGGGGAGATCACCTCGATGACCTCGGTGGAGAGCGGATCGGTGAACTCCCCTCCGATGAACAGGCGTCCGTGCTCCACCAGCTCCGTACGTTCCGTCATGGCCGTCGCCTCCCGTTGAACCCGTGAACCCGTGAACCCGTACGCCAGCACATCCTCAGCTGACTGTTCGTCAGAACTGATACCAGTTCTTGTTTCAGTAGTCCACGGGGGTCACCGCGTCAATGGCCCCCGCACTCCCACGATGTGGTAGACCCGGGCTACCACTGAAACGAGTTCTCGTTACAGTGGAGGCCGAAGCGGAGAAGGGGAGCCCATGGCGCAGGTGACTCACGGGACCGGGACGCAGGTGGCCGACCACGGCGGGGGCGTCCACAGCATCAAGGTGCCCATCCCGGACAATCCCCTCGGGCACACCCTGGTCCACCTCGTCGACACCGACCGGGGGCCCGTCCTCATCGACACCGGGTGGGACGACCCCGCCTCCTGGGACACCCTCGTCGCCGGGCTCGCCGCCCTCGGTACCGCCGTCACCGACATCCACGGCGTCGTCATCACCCACCACCACCCCGATCACCACGGCCTCTCCGGCCAGGTCCGCGAGGCGTCCGGGGCCTGGATCGCGATGCACGAGGCCGACACCGCGATCGTCCGGCGTACCCGGGAGTCCGAGCCCGGCACCTGGCTCGACTACCTCACCCGCAAGCTCGCCACCGTCGGCGCGCCGGACGACCACCTCGCCCCGCTGCGCGCCGCCCGCAGCGGGGGGCGGCTGCGGACCCTGCCCGGGCTGCGTGCCGCCCTGCCGGACAGGGAGATCGTCCCCGGCGAGCTGCTCGACCTCGCCGGGCGACGGCTGCGTGCCGTCTGGACGCCCGGGCACACCCCGGGCCACGTCTGCCTCCATCTGGAGGAGCGGCATCCCGCCGGGCTGGCGGGGAACGGGCGGCTGTTCTCCGGCGATCACCTGCTGCCGGGGATCAGTCCGCACATCGGGCTGTACGAGGACCCGGACGACACCGCCGTCACCGATCCGCTGGGCGACTACCTCGCCTCGCTCGAACGGATCGGCCGGCTCGGGGTGGCCGAGGTGCTGCCCGCGCATCAGCACGCCTTCACCGATGCGGGCGGGCGGGTGCGGGAGCTGCTGGACCACCACGAGGAGCGGCTGACCGGGCTCCTCGCCCTGCTCGCCACGCCCCTCACCCCGTGGCAGCTCGCCGAGCGGATGGAGTGGAACCGGCCCTGGGAGCAGATCCCGCACGGTTCGCGGTCCATCGCCGTGTCGGAGGCCGAGTCCCATCTGCGACGGCTCGTGAAGCTCGGCCGCGCCGAGGCCGTCCCGGGCGGGCCCCCGGTGTCGTACATCGCCGCCTGAGCCCTCACTCGGCCCCGGGCGACCTCGGTGACGTACATCGCTACGCGCGCCCCCGGCCCCTCCCCTACGGACCGGTAGAGTGGGCAGGTCGTCATCATGCCCGTACGGGAGGACGCCGGAGACCGTCCGGCGCAGCGCCCCAGCCGTGACCCGTCCGCCCGACGGCAGCCGGACCGCCCTCCGCGGAGCGTGACCGGCTCGGGCCACCGGAACCCCGGTGGCCGGCACCGTCGAGGCATACGGGGCCGGAGCCCGGTGCCCTCGTGCGCCCGGGGAGTCCGGCCCTCGCAGGAGAGGCCCAGCCAGCCATGACCGTACGCCGCAGCGCAGCCGCGCTCGCGACCACCGCCGTGCTCCTGGGCGTCGCCGCCCCCGTGGCGGTCGCCCCTGTGGCGGTAGCCGCACCGAGTCCTTCTCCGTCGGCGGATCTGCCGGCCGGGCTCTACGGCACCACGGACCCCACCTACGACGGAGTGTGGCGGCAGTCGCTCGCCTTCCTCGCGCAGAAGATCGAGTACGTCACGCCGTCGACGCAGGCGGTGGACTGGCTGGTGGGCCAGCAGTGCGACAGCGGGGCGTTCACCTCGTACCGGGCCGACACCTCCAAGCCCTGTGACGCGTCGACCGTGATGGACACCAACGCCACCGCCGTCGCCGTCCAGGCCCTCGTCGAGATCAACCAGCGCCGCGAGGACGCCAACAACGGGGCCGACTGGCTGAAGTCCGTGCAGAACGAGGACGGCGGCTGGGGCTACAACCCGGGCAGCCCGTCCGACGCGAACTCCACCTCCATCGTCATCGGCGCGCTCGCCCGCACCGGCGTCCCGGTCAACGAGCTCACCACCAAGAACGGCAGCACCCCGTACACCGCACTCCAGTCCCTGGCGATCGCCTGCGGCGAGAAGGACGGCGGCGCGTTCGCCTACCAGCCGGGCAAGAAGGGCGAGCTGGCCGCCAACATGGACGCCACCGCGGCCTCCGTGCTCGGTCTGATGGGCAAGGGCATCGCCTCCGGCACGTCCAACGCGGTCAAGGACCCCTCCTGCACGAAGGGCGACGACCTCAGCCCGGAGCAGACCGCCCAGAACGGCGCCTCCTTCCTCGCGGACACGCTGGCGAAGCAGCCGTATCTGGAGCAGGCCCCGATGCCGGGCGCCGAGGAATCCACGCCGCAGCCCGACTACGGCAACACCTCGGACGCCGTCGTCGCGCTCGCCGCCTCCGGACACGCGGACAAGGCCAAGGCGTCGGTCGCCTGGCTGCAGAAGAACGGCACCGGCTGGGCGAAGCAGGGCGGCCCGGCCGCCACCGCGCAGCTGATCCTCGCCGCGCACGCCACCGGCGCCGACGCGCGCAGCTTCGGCGGCGTCGACCTCGTCAAGCAGCTCAACTCGATGGGGCCCTCCCCGGCCGCCACCGCCCTCCCCTCGCCGACGCCGACCGGTCCGCAGCCCTCCAGCGGCACCGACAGCGACGACGGCGGGCTGAGCCTGGGGTGGCTGATCGGCATCGGGCTGCTCGCCGGTACCGGCATCGGCTTCCTGCTCAGCATGCGCGGGAAGAAGAAGCAGCCGTGAGCCCTGCACAGGCCACCGCCCGGCTGCGCGTTCCCCTCGTCGCCCTCCTGGCCGCCCTCGTCGCCGCCTCCGCCGTGCTCCTCGGCGCGGGAAGCGCCCAGGCCGCCGGCTACCGCTACTGGTCCTTCTGGGAGGGCAACGGCAAGAACTGGGAGTACGCCACCCAGGGGCCGTCCCTCCTGCGCCCGGACGACGGTACGGTCCAGGGCTTCCGGTTCGCCGTGAGCGAGGACTCGGGCGACGCCGACCAGCCGCGCCGTGCCCCCGACTTCGGGGCGATCTGTGCGGACACCCCGGCAAAGGACGGGAAGAAGCGGGTGGCGCTGGTGATCGACCCGGGGACGACCACGGACGCTCCGGACGGGGAGAAGCCGCCCGCCCTGCGGACGATCTGCGCCCAGGTCGCGCCGGACGCCAGCAGTGCGGAGGCACTCGCCGCGGTGGCGAAGCCGCTGCGGTACGACGACAGCGCCATGCTCTGCGCGATCTCCGGCTATCCGAAGTCCGGCTGCGGCGAGCAGGTGTCCGGCGACTCCGGCAGCGCCAAACCGTCCGACCCCGCGAAGACCACCGACGGCCCGGAGAAGAGCGACGAAGGTGACGGGGGCGGCGGCGGTCCGTCCGTCGGGCTGCTGGTCGGCATCGGCGCCGTCCTGCTGCTCGGCATCGCTGCCGTCGTCCAGGCCCGCCGCCGCCGGTGACCGCTTCCCCGGCGTCGGCCCCGGCCAGGCTGCTGCGCCGCGCCCTGCACGCCCCCGAGGCGGACCGCGCCAACGCGCTGCCCGCCGGGGCGTGGTGGCTGTGGGCGCTGGGGCTCGCCACCGCCGCCTCCCGGACCACCAACCCGCTGCTGCTCGGGCTGCTGGTCGGCGTGGCGGGGTATGTGGTGGCGGCCCGGCGTACGGACGCGCCGTGGGCCCGTTCGTACGGGGCGTTCATCAAGCTCGGGCTGTTCGTCGTGGCGCTGCGCCTGGTCTTCTCCGTCTTCCTCGGCTCGCAGATCCCCGGCACCCACACCGTGTTCACGCTCCCCGAGCTGCCGCTGCCCGACTGGGCGCAGGGCGTGCGGATCGGCGGCCGGGTCACCGCCGAACAGCTCGTCTTCTCCCTCTACGACGGGATGAAGCTGGCCACCCTGCTGATCTGCATCGGCGCGGCGAACGCCCTGGCCAACCCGGCGCGGCTGCTGAAGTCGCTGCCCGGTGCGCTGTACGAGGCCGGGGTCGCCGTCGTGGTCGCGATGACGTTCGCGCCGAACATGGTGGCCGACGTGGTCCGGCTGCGCACCGCGCGCCGGCTGCGGGGGCGGCCGACCGGCGGGGTGCGGGCGGTGGCGCAGATCGGGCTGCCGGTGCTGGAGGGCGCGCTGGAGCGGTCGGTGGCGGTGGCCGCGTCGATGGACGCGCGGGGGTACGGGCGTACCGCCCAGGTCCCGGCGGCCGTCCGGCACACCACGAACGTCCTCACCCTGGGCGGGCTGCTCGGGGTGTGCGCCGGTACGTACGGGCTGCTGGCCGCGCAGGGAGCGGTGTACGGGCTGCCGTTGCTGCTGGCCGGTCTGGTCGTCGCGATGGCCGGGCTGCGGCTCGGCGGGCGGCGTTCGGTGCGTACCCGCTATCGCCCGGACCGGTGGGGTGTTCGGGCCTGGCTGGTGGCGTGCTCGGGTGCGGCGGTCGCGGCGGCGATGATCTGGGCGGGGGCGGTGGATCCGGAGGCGCTGCGCCCCGGTGTCGTACCGCTGACCGCGCCGGTGCTGCCGCTGTGGCCCGCGGCGGCGGCGCTGATCGGACTGCTGCCCGCCCTGGTCGCCCCCGTACCGCCGTCGAACCGGGCGGCAGCCGACAGACCGGCGCAACGCGGCAAGGAGCAGGCGTGATCAGGTTCGAGCGGGTCTCCGTGCGGTACGAGGGCACGGAGCGTCCCACGCTGTCCGGGGTCGACCTCACGGTCCCCGAGGGCGAACTCGTGCTGCTCGTCGGCCCCTCCGGTGTCGGCAAGTCGACTTTGCTGGGTACGGTCTCGGGGCTCGTCCCGCACTTCACGGGCGGGCTGCTGTCGGGCCGGGTCACGGTGGACGGCCGCGACACCCGTACGCACAAGCCGCGCGAACTGGCCGATCTGGTCGGGACCGTGGGGCAGGATCCGCTGGCGCACTTCGTCACGGACACCGTCGAGGACGAGCTCGCGTACGGCATGGAGTCGCTGGGTCTCGCCCCGGACGTGATGCGCCGCCGGGTCGAGGAGACCCTCGATCTGCTGGGCCTGGCCGAGCTGCGCGACCGGCCGATCGCGACCCTGTCGGGCGGCCAGCAGCAGCGGGTGGCGATCGGTTCGGTGCTCACCCCGCACCCGAAGGTGCTGGTGCTGGACGAGCCGACCTCGGCGCTGGACCCGGCGGCGGCCGAGGAGGTCCTCGCGGTGCTCCAGCGGCTGGTGCACGACCTGGGCACGACCGTGCTGATGGCCGAGCACCGGCTGGAGCGGGTGGTGCAGTACGCGGACCAGGTGATCGTGCTGCCCGCCCCGGGCGCACCTCCGGTGATGGGGCCGCCCGACGGGATCATGAAGGTGTCGCCGGTCCGGCCGCCGGTCGCCGAGCTGGGCCTGCTGGCGGGCTGGGACCCGCTGCCCCTGTCGGTACGGGACGCCCGGCGCGCGGCGGGCGGGCTGCGGGAGCGGCTGGCAGGGGCCGCGGTGCCCGTGCGGACGGGCGTCGCCCCGACAGCGGGACCGGGTCCGGTGGTCGCTGCGGAACGCTCCCGCCCCGGCCGCCTCGCCCGGCTCCTGGGACGAGGGTCCGCCGCCCCGGTCACCCCGGCCGCCGCCGATCCGGTCACCCGGGTCGACGGGCTCGGGGTGCGGCGCGGGCGGGTCGAGGCGCTGCGGCGGGTGACGCTCACCGTGGCTCCGGGCGAGACGGTGGCCCTGATGGGGCGCAACGGGGCCGGCAAGTCCACGCTGCTCGGCGCGCTCGTCGGCATGATCGAGCCCACCGCGGGCACCGTGCGCGTCGGCGGCCTGGCCCCGGCCCGGACGGACCCGCGGGCGATGGTGCGCCGGGTCGGCCTCGTGCCTCAGGAGCCGCGCGATCTGCTGTACGCGGACACGGTGGCCGCCGAGTGCGCGGCCGCCGACCGGGACGCGGGCGCGGCGGAGGGCACCTGCCGGGCGCTGGTCTCGGAGCTGCTGCCGGGGGTCGGGGACGACACCCACCCCCGGGACCTGTCCGAGGGGCAGCGCCTCGCGCTCGCCCTGGCGCTGGTACTGACGGGCCGGCCGCCGCTGTTGCTGCTGGACGAGCCGACGCGGGGCCTGGACTACGCGGCGAAGGCCCGGCTCGTCGGCGTGCTGCGCGGACTCGCGGCCGAGGGGCACGCGATCGTCCTGGCGACGCACGACGTGGAGCTGGCGGCGGAGCTGGCGCACCGGGTGGTGATCCTCGCGGACGGGGAGGTCGTCGCGGACGGCCCGACCGGTCAGGTGGTGGTCTCCTCCCCCGCGTTCGCCCCGCAGACGGCGAAGATCCTCGCCCCGCAGGAGTGGCTGACCGTGTCCCAGGTGCGCGACGCCCTGGAGGCGGGAGCATGAGCGGTACGCAGAGGGTCCGGGCTCCCCGGCCCGTGCGGCTCGGACCGAAGTCGGTCGCCGTGCTGCTGCTGACCGGGGCCATCGGTGTGGTCGCCTTCGGGTGGCCGCTGCTGGCGGACACCGGGTCGGGGCTCGCGCACGCGCAGGACGCGCCCTGGCTGTTCGCGGCACTGCTGCCGCTGCTGGTCGCGGTGGTGGTGGCGACGATCTCGGAGTCCGGGATGGACGCGAAGGCCGTCGCGATGCTCGGCGTGCTGGCGGCGGTCGGGGCGGCGTTGCGCCCGCTCGGCGCGGGGACGGCGGGGCTGGAGCCGATGTTCTTCCTGATGGTGCTGAGCGGCCGGGTGCTCGGTCCCGGCTTCGGCTTCGTGCTCGGCTCGGTGACCATGTTCGCCTCGGCGCTGCTGACGGGCGGGGTCGGGCCGTGGATGCCGTTCCAGATGCTGTCGATGGGCTGGTTCACGATGGGCGCGGGCCTGCTGCCGGGGCCCGACCGGGTGCGCGGGCGGGCCGAGCTGGCGATGCTCGCTGTGTACGGGTGCGTCGCGGCGTTCGCCTACGGGGCGGTGATGAATCTGCAGGGCTGGCCGCTCATCACCGGTCTCGGCTCGGGGATCTCGTTCGACGAGAACGACCCGCTGCACGAGAACCTGGTGCGGTTCGTCGCCTACTACCTGACGACCTCCCTGGGCTGGGACCTGGGGCGGGCGGTGCTGACGGTGGTGCTGACCCTGACGCTCGGCCCGACGCTGCTGAAGGCGCTGCGCCGGGCCACCCGCCGCGCCGCGTTCGACGCGCGGGTGGCGTTCGGGGAGCCGGAGAGGCAGCCCGAGGGGACGGCCCCGGGCTCGTCGTGAAGGGCCGCTGGGGCCGCCAGGGCCGTTGGGGCCGCTACGGGGTCACAGCCGCTGGATGATCGTTCCCGTTGCCAGCGCCCCTCCTGCGCACATCGTGATCAGCGCGAACTCCTTGTCACGGCGTTCCAGTTCGTGCAGGGCCGTGGTGATCAGCCGGGCGCCCGTCGCGCCGACCGGATGGCCCAGCGCGATCGCGCCGCCGTTGACGTTGACCTTCTCCAGGCCGTCGAGATCCGCCTCGAACTCCTGCGCCCAGCTCAGGACCACCGACGCGAACGCCTCGTTGATCTCGACGAGGTCGATGTCGCGCAGCGACATACCGGCCTTGCCGAGCACCGCCCGGGTCGCGTCGATCGGACCGTCGAGGTGGAAGTGCGGGTCGGAGCCGACGAGGGCCTGGGCGACGATCCGGGCCCGGGGCTTGAGCTTCAGGGCCCGCGCCATGCGCTTGGAGGACCACAGGATGGCCGCGGCCCCGTCGGATATCTGCGAGGAGTTGCCCGCCGTGTGGACCGCGCTCGGCATCACGGCCTTCAGTCCGGCGAGCGCCTCCATCGAGGTGTCGCGCAGCCCCTCGTCCCGGTCGACGAGCCGCCACATGCCCTGCCCGGCCGCCTGCTCCTCCTCGGTGGTCGGGACCTGGACGGCGTACGTCTCGCGCTTGAAGCGCTCCTCGGCCCAGGCGGCGGCCGCCCGCTGCTGGGAGAGCAGCCCGAGGGCGTCGACCCGCTCCCGGGTCAGACCGCGTTTGCGGGCGATGCGCTCGGCCGCCTCGAACTGGTTGGGCAGGTCGACGTTCCACTCGTCGGGCCAGGGCTTTCCCGGACCGTGCTTGGAGCCGCTGCCCAGCGGCACCCGGGACATCGCCTCGACGCCGCAGCTGATGCCGACGTCGATGACCCCGGCGGCCACCATGTTCGCGACCATGTGGGAGGCCTGCTGCGAGGAGCCGCACTGGCAGTCCACGGTGGTGGCGGCGGTCTCGTACGGCAGGCCGACGGTCAGCCAGGCCGTACGGGCCGGGTTCATCGACTGCTCGCCGGCGTGGGTGACGGTGCCGCCGACGATCTGTTCGACGCAGTCGGCCTGGATGCCCGTGCGGCCGAGAAGTTCACGGTAGGTCTCGCCCAGCAGATAGGCGGGGTGCAGATTGGCGAGTGCGCCTCCACGCTTGCCGATGGGGGTGCGTACGGCTTCGACGATGACGGGTTCCGCGGCCATGAGCTCGTCCTCTCCTCGCGCTTCCGCAGGGGCGTCCCGGCGCCCGCGGAAGGAACTAGTACGCGTTCTAGTTCTGCCCAGCAGTCTCGTGACGGCGCCCCGGCTGCGCAAGGGGCGTGCACGCACCGCACACGCGCGACTCCGCAACGGAAGACCCCTTCCACGCTTCCGCACACCCACCCGGGGCGATGGATCCGGCCACGGCTCTTGCCACTTGTAGAACTCGTTACTACCTTGCGGGCAAATCCTGATGGGCCGTCAGAAGCAGGACGGCGCGCCTGTCGGACTCGGACGGTTCGCGATCAGATCCGGAGTGGAGAGGTGCCCATGCGCTGCCCCCATCTGCCCGACGGGTTCGACTTCACCGATCCCGATCTCCTCCAAGACCGTGTGCCGCACCCGGAGTTCGCCCTGATGCGGGAGACCGCACCGGTCTGGTGGTGCACCCAGCCGCCCAACATCTCCGGGTTCGGTGACGAGGGCTACTGGGTCGTCACCCGGCACGCGGACGTCAAGTACGTCTCCACGCACCCGGAGTTGTTCTCCTCGAACACCAACACCGCCGTCATCCGCTTCAACGAGACGATCAGCCGCGACCAGATCGACGTCCAGAAACTGATCATGCTGAACATGGACCCGCCGGAACACACCCGGGTCCGCCAGATCGTCCAGCGCGGCTTCACCCCGCGCGCGGTGCGCTCGCTGGAGGCGGCCCTGCGCTCGCGGGCCCGCTCCATCGTCGAGACGGCCCTCGCGTCGGCGGACGCGGACGGCTCCTTCGACTTCGTGACGAACATCGCGGTGGAGCTGCCGCTCCAGGCCATCGCCGAGCTCATCGGCGTACCGCAGGACGACCGGTCCAAGATCTTCGACTGGTCCAACAAGATGGCCGCGTACGACGATCCGGAGTACGCGATCACCGAGGAGGTCGGCGCCGAGGCGGCGATGGAGATCGTGGCGTACTCGATGAACCTGGCGGCGGCCCGCAAGGAGTGCCCGGCCCAGGACATCGTCACGCAGCTGGTCGCGGCGGAGGGCGAAGGGAACCTGTCCTCCGACGAGTTCGGGTTCTTCGTGATCCTGCTCGCGGTGGCCGGGAACGAGACGACCCGTAACGCGATCAGCCACGGCATGCACGCCTTCCTCACCCACCCCGAGCAGTGGGAGCTGTACAAGCGGGAGCGGCCGAAGACCACGGCCGAGGAGATCGTGCGCTGGGCGACACCGGTCGTCTCCTTCCAGCGGACCGCCACCCAGGATGTGGAGCTGGGCGGTCAGCGGATCAGGAAGGGCGAGCGGGTGGGTCTTTTCTACTCCTCGGCCAACAACGACCCGGAGGTGTTCGAGTCCCCGGAAGCCTTCGACATCACCCGCGACCCCAATCCGCACCTCGGTTTCGGGGGCGGCGGCCCGCACTTCTGTCTGGGCAAGTCGCTGGCCGTGATGGAGATCGACCTGATCTTCAACGCCATCGCCGATGTGCTGCCGGACCTGCGGCTGCTGGAGGATCCGCGGCGGCTGCGGTCGGCCTGGCTCAACGGGATCAAGCAGCTCCAGGTGACCACGGCGGCGGAAGCCTGAAACCCTCCGCCGAGTGGCGGGGCGGGCGCGACGGGCGGACCATGTAGGGACGCGGCGATCCACGCCGAAGGGGTGCCGGGACGGTGAACGTCGTCCCGGCACCCCTTCGGCCTGCTCATCCGCTGTGTGCCGCCTCCGGCTTCCCGGCCGGTACGGGCTCCGACTCCTCAGCGGCCGGTCCCGTGGGCGGCGGCTCCGCGGGTTCCGCCGCCGCTTCCCGCTCCTCGTCGACCAGCTTCCGCGGCCCCGACAGCACATACGTCAGCCCGAAGCCCAGCGCCACGACGAGCGCGCCGCCGACCGCGTCGAGCACCCAGTGGTTGGCGGTGCCCACGATCGCGGCGATGGTGAAGAGCGGGTGCAGCAGGCCGAGCGCCTTCATCCACAGCTTCGGGGCCAGCATCACGATGACCACACCGCACCACAGCGACCAGCCGAAGTGCAGTGACGGCATCGCCGCGTACTGGTTGGTGACGGTGGTCAGCGTCCCGTAGTCGGGCTTCGCGAAGTCCTGCACCCCGTGGACGGTGTCGATGAAGCCGAGGCCGGGCATGAGCCGGGGCGGAGCCAGGGGGTAGAGCCAGAAGCCGACGAGCGCGAGGAGCGTGGCGAAGCCGATGGAGGAGCGGACCCAGCGGTAGTCGGCGGGGCGGCGGACGTACAGCACGCCGAGGATCGTCAGCGGGACGATGAAGTGGAACGTGGAGTAGTAGTAGTCGAAGAACTCCCGCAGCCAGTCGATCTTGACGACCGTGTGGTTGACCCAGTGCTCGATGTCGATGTGCAGCCACTGCTCGATGGCGTGGATCTGCCGGCCGTGCTCCTCGGCCAGCGGGCGGCCCGCCCGGGCGGCGAGGCGGACCTGGGCGTAGGCGTCGTAGACGACCCGGATCAGCAGGAGTTCCAGCAGCAGGTTGGGGCGGGTGAAGACCCGGCGCCAGAACGGCAGGAGCGGCACGCGTCTCCAGCGCGCCGCGACCGGTTTCGCGTAGTCGGTGGGGACCGGGTGCTGCCAGTACGGCGAGGTGCGGGGCAGGAACGGGGCGAGGCAGGCAGCGCCGAGCGCCGCGAGGAGCAGGATGTTGTCGCGTACGGGGAAGAGTGCCTCGATGTTCGGCAGCAGCATCGTGCCCGGAAGGGTGACGGCGAGCACCACCACGGACGGCCAGACCAGCCGGTCGGAGGCCCGCTTGCCGACCTTGCCGACGACCGCGAGGAGCACCCAGAGCAGCTGGTGCTGCCAGGCGGTCGGCGAGACGGCGACGACGACGCAGCCGGTCACGGCCACCGCGAGGAGCAGCTGGCCGTCCTCGGCGTACCGCACCGCCCGCCGCAGCCCGAGGACCACGACGGCGGCGGACAGCACCAGGAACAGGGCGATCTCCAAAGGCCCTTCGAGGCCGAGCCGGAGCAGCGCCCCGTGCAGGGACTGGTTGGCGAGGCTGTCCGGCCGCTCCCCCAGTCCGGCGCCCGCGAGGTGGTGCACCCAGTACGTCCACGAGTCCTTCGGCGCCGCGGCCCAGGCCACGGCCGTGGCGAGGGCGAAGGTCGCACCCGCGCTCACTGACGCCTGCCGCCTGCCGGTCAGCCAGAGCAGGGCGGCGAAGAGCAGTAGCACCGGCTGGAAGGCGGCGGCGATGCCGACGAGGACGCCCGCCGCCCGGTGGTCCCGGACGACGAACCAGGCCAGGAGCACCAGCAGGACGGGCAGGATGCTCGTCTGGCCCAGGTGCAGGGCGTTGCGGACCGGCAGCGACAGCATGACCAGGCTGATCGCGACGGGGGCCGCGAGCAGGGCCGTCCGGCGGCCCACCGGCCCGGGCAGCGCCTTGGCCGCGACGAGGCCGAGGGCCACGACGAGCAGCAGGGACCCGAACGTCCAGGCCACGCCCAGGGTCTGCTGGGCCGTGGCGGTGAGCGGTTTCAGGACGAGCCCGGCGAAGGGCGTCCCGGTGAACCGGCCGCTGTCGTACAGCGAGCCCGTCATGTGCAGGACGCCGTTCTCCCCGATCCAGGTCTCCAGATCGAGGAGCCGTTCCCCCGGTGGCTGCCGGAGCACCACCGCCACCTGCCGAACCGCGAGCACGGCCACGACCAGCCAGAGCAGAACCCTGGCCGGTCCCGCCCCCGCTCCCGTGTCCGCCGCCGCGTCACCGCGCACACTGTGATCCGCATTCACCACGCTGCGCCGACCCTCCCACCGTTCCATGCACCGCCCCTTCGAGTGGGGGCCATGCAGGATGAAGCCTCGCATTGCCCTACGAGGTAGACACAATCAACCCCCTCTTTGCCTGACTGTCATCCTGCTTTGGTCCGGAAGAAGTCGTCCGTGGGGATGACGGGGGCGCCGGAGGGCCTCAGGTGGGCGCGGGAAGGGCCTCAGGCGTCCGGGTCGGCAGGGGCGTCCGCCTGCCAGGCGGTGAACAGGGGTACGTCGTCGGATCCGGCCAGCACGACGATGCCGAAGGGCCGGTCGAAGGCGATGTGGTGGACCCGCTGCGGCCGGGGCGCGGCGCTCCCCGGGGCCGCGACCACCGTCACGGCCGCGGCCTCCACGCCCTCCTCGGCGATCTTCAGCACGGCTTCCTGGATCACCTCGGAGACGAGGAGGCGCTCGGGCGAGAGGCCGGAGAAGTCGGCGTCGCCGCAGGTGGCCTGCCGTACGCCGAGGGCAGGCAGCTGCTCGGTGACGGCCACCCGGGTCCGCAGGGCGAGCCGCGGCAGCGCGACGGTCACCCGGTCGGCGGCCGGCGCGGTGCCCGCGATCCGGGGCGCCCAGCCCACGGGGAGCACCCGCTCCGGGCCCGCCCCCGGCTCCCCCAGGACGAGACGGACCCGGGCCCCGGGAGCGCCGCCCGGTTCCTGGGCGCAGCGCAGCTCGACGACGTACGCCCCGCCGGCCGTCCAGGCGTCGGCCACCGGCACCTCCTTGGACATGGTCGGCACCGAGTGGACGGTCCCGGCCGCGTCGGTGAACGGCAGGTCCCGGGTGCGCCACCCCTCGAACGGCTTCTCCCAGCGGGCCTTCAGCGCCAGGACGTTGACCAGGGCGAGCAGGGTCTCGTCGGTGATCTCCAACGGCAGCCGCTCGATCAGCCCGCCGGTGACCTCGTGCACCCAGGCGTCGGTGGCCGCCGGGTCCATCGGGTCGAAGCGGACGTCCGGCAGCGCCTCCTGATAAGCGCGCAGCACGGGCACCCGGCTCCAGACCCGGGTGGCCACGCCCAGCGCTCCGGTCGCCGCAAGCTCGCGGGCCACCTCCGTGACGGCCGGGGCGGCCTCCCGGTCCGCGGTGCCGAGGAGGGCCCGCAGCTCGGCCGCGGTCGCGCCGCGGGCGCCCGCGGCGACGGCGGCCAGGGCGAGCCACAGCCCGGCGGGCGAACAGACGAAGCCGGCGGTCGGCACCGTACGGGCCCGGCGCCACCACCGCCCTCGGCTCCCGCCCGCTGATCCGGCTGCTCCGTCGGCGGCCATGCCGTCCTGTATCCAGCGTTCGGCGAGATGCTGGATCGCCCGGGTGGTGGATATCTGCGATGTCGCGGACACGTCGGTCACTGCTGCCCCCTGCACAGGTAATTGCGTCGTCGTCAGGCCGTACGGCAGCAAGAATGCCCGACATGACCTGGACCGTGGCCGCCGAACGATTCGACTCCCCCGACGCGAGCGCGCTGCGCCGCGACTACTACGACGAGGTCGCGAGCCGCTACTGGAACCGGCCCGCGACCGCCGGGGAGATCGCCGACGGGCTGGCCGACGACGGGGCCGACCTGCTCGTACCGCCGACCGGCCAGTTCGTCGTCGGCCGGTACGGGAGCAAGGCGGCGAGCTGTGCCGGTCTTGTGCTGACGGAGGAGGCCGGGGCGGGCACGGCGGAGCTGACGCGGGTGTACGTGCGCCCGGCGTTCCGGGGCACGGGCGGCGGCGGGCTGCTGCTGGCCGCGGTGGAGGAGGCGGCGAGGGCGTACGGCGTACGGCTGCTGCGGCTGGACACCCGCAACGACCTGGTCGAGGCGCGCGGGCTGTATGCGAAGCACGGGTACCGGGAGGTGCCGGCGTTCCACCGCCGTAACCGGTACGCGGAGCACTGGTTCGCCAAGGAGCTGTGACCCGGCCCCGGCCCGCGTGAAGCGCCGGGGCTCAGGCGGGCGGGTGCGGGTGGCCGTGGTCGTCCGGGTCGTCGAGGGCCCTGCTGTGGGCCTCGCGCTCGTCGCGGCGCAGGTGGGCCTCGTGGTCGCGGGGTGGCGTCGGGGAGTGGGGCCGCTCCCTGGTCGAGCCGCTGACCTCGGCGGTCAGTTCATGGACGAGTTGGACCAGGTCGGTGGGGCGCTCGGGGCCCCACCAGTCGCCGAGGAGTTCGGCGAGCGAGTCCTCGCGGGCCTGCGAGAGCCGGACGACGGCCTCGGCGCCGGAGTCGGTGAGGATCATCTGCAGGCCCTCCCGGCGGGCCAGTCCGCGTTCCTCGACCTGCCGGGCCGCGTCGGTGATCACGTGCAGCGGTACGGGAGCCGTCTCGGCGAGCCGGGCGGGCTCGACGGTGCCGTGCCGCTTGATCCGCAGGAGCAGCCAGCTGGCGGCGGGCAGCAGGTCGTACCCCGCCCGCGCGGTGATCTTCTCGTAGATCTCGCGGCGCCCCTCCCGGGTGGCGAGCACGGACAGGGCGCGGGCGCACTCGTCGTACGAGGAGCGCTCGACGGGGTTGGAGGCGAGGGTCTGACTGGTGTCCGGTGCGGTCACCGAGCCCCGGAGCTTGTCCTCGCGGAGGAACCAGGCGAGGACGAAGGCCAGGAGGACGACCGGGGCGGCGTACAGGAAGACGTCCGTGATGGAGGTGGAGTACGCGCTGAGCACACCGGGCCGCAGGTCGGCGGGGAGCTGCCCGAGGGCCCGGGGGTCGGCGGCCAGGCTGCCCGCGTCGATGCCCGGGGGCAGCGGCTGCCCGGCGAGCGCGTCCGTCAGCTGGCCGGTCAGCCGGTTGGTGAAGATGGTCCCGAAGACGGCCACGCCGAACGCCGCGCCGATGGACCGGAAGAACGTCGCGCCGGAGGTGGCGACCCCGAGGTCCTGGTAGGAGACGGAGTTCTGGGCGACCAGGACGAGGACCTGCATCACCAGCCCGAGCCCGGCGCCGAAGACGAAGAAGTAGACGCTCATCAGCCAGGTGGAGCTGGACTCGTCGAGGCGGTGGAGCAGCAGGAGACCGACGGTGGTGAGGGCCGTGCCGAGGACCGGGAAGACCTTCCAGCGGCCGGTCCGGCTGACGATCTGGCCGGAGGCGGTCGAGGTGATCAGCAGACCGAACACCATCGGCAGCATGTGCACGCCCGACATCGTCGGGGTGATGTCGTGGACCACCTGGAGGAACGTCGGCAGGTAGGTCATCGCGCCGAACATGGCGAAGCCGATGACGAAGCTGATCACGGCGACGAGGGTGAAGGTGCGGATCCGGAACAGCTTCAGCGGCAGCACGGGCTCGACGGCACGCCGTTCGGCGGCGATGAAGGCCACGAGCAGGACGACGGCGAGCACCGCGAGCACGATGATCTGCGGGGATCCCCAGGCCCAGGTCGTCCCGCCGAGGGAGGCGATGAGCACCAGGCTGGTCGCGACGGCCGCGATGAGGAAGGTGCCGAGGTAGTCGATGGTGTGCTTCTCGCGGCGGACCGGGATGTGCAGGACGGCCGCGATGACGCCCAGCGCGACGACGCCGATCGGCAGGTTGATGTAGAAGACCCAGCGCCAGCTGAGGTGTTCGGTGAAGAAGCCGCCCAGGAGTGGTCCGAGGACGCTCGTCACCCCGAAGACGGCACCGAAGAGCCCTTGGTACTTGCCGCGTTCGCGCGGGGTGACGAGGTCGCCGACGATCGCCATCGACAGCACCATGAGCCCGCCGCCGCCGAGTCCCTGGAGAGCCCGGAATCCGATCAGCTGGGGCATGTTCTGGGCGACTCCGCAGAGCGCGGAGCCGATCAGGAAGATCACGATCGCGGTCTGGAAGAGCTTCTTGCGGCCGTACTGGTCGCCGAGCTTGCCCCACAGCGGGGTCGCCGCGGTGGCCGCCAGCAGATAGGCGGTCACCACCCAGGAGAGATGGTCGAGCCCGCCGAGCTCGCTGACGATGGTCGGAAGGGCCGTGGAGACGATGGTCTGGTCGAGTGCCGCGAGCAGCATGCCGAGGAGCAGCGCTCCGATCGCCACCAGGACGCTCCGGTGGGAGTGTCCCTCACCGGGGGCCGCGGCCGGGGGCTGCGGGCTCAGCTGCTGGGACATGGGCGTCTCCTCTGCCGGGCCATGGCGTCTCCTCGATCCGCTGCGTCCGCTGATCCACTACACCCCCATCCTGGACGTTTCACCCCGTTATGGCCTGCCGAAGGCGGGCTGAGCCCGCTGCGGGCCGTTGGGCTTCCCCGGAGCGGGCTGCATAATCGCAGGCAGTTCAAGGGGAGGGGACCCACGATGACCGGACACGCATGCCCGGAGTGCGGTAGACGGACGGCCGGGGAGCCCGGCACGGAGCACCGGGTGCCGTGCCGGTGCGGCGCGGGCGCGGGTTCGGCACCGCTCACGGAGGACGAGCAGCGCGCCGCCCGTACGGCGGAGATCGCCGCGGCCGAGGACTTCGACCCGCTGCGCATCCGGCCGTACGTGACGCTGACGGACCGGACGGGCGCGCCTTTCGGCATGCCGGAGGGCGCGCAGCCCGGTACGCGGGCGGGCGAGGCTTCCGGGTCCGAGCGGCATGGGGCCGACGTTCCGGGGGCGGCGGCCACCACGATGCCGCTGTTCCTGGGCGGCGACGGCCGGGACGCCGGTACGGGAACGGATACGGGTGCAGGCCCGGGCCCGGGCGCTGCCACCGGTGCGTACGCCGCAACGGCCGGAAGCGGAGACCGCAACCGCAGGCGGACCGCCGCCGCGAGCCCCGCCTTCGCCCCCGACCCCGTGCAGCCGCGCCGCAGGCGGCCCTTCGGAGCGCTCGCCGTGGGGGCGGCCGTGGCCGCGGTGGTCGGCACGGCGGCTTTCGCCGGGGGCCTGTTCGGCGGCGACGACAGCGGGGACGAGGCACTGCCGGAGGCGACCACGAGCGTCCCGGACACGGAGGACGAACCGGCCGCTTCGGTCGCCCCGTCCCCGTCCGCGTCGACAGCTCCGTCCCGTACGCCGTCCCGCTCGGCGGCTCCGTCGGCCTCGCCGTCCGCGTCCGCGTCGGCGACGAAGAGCCGGGAGCCCTCGCCGACCGCCAGCGCGTCCATGTCACCGACGGCGAGCGCCTCGCCCGCCCCGGAGGACGGCGGCGCGCCCACGTCCTCGCCGTCCGCCGCCCCGCCCGCGGAGTTCGCCGGCCCCTCGCTGCGGCCGGGTGACCGTGGCCCGGAGGTCGGTGTGCTGCAGAACCGGCTCAGGGAGGTGTGGCTCTACTCGGGTCCGTCCGACCAGAACTACAGCGAGCGGGTGGAGAACGCGGTGGCGATCTACCAGTCGTACAAGGCGATCCAGGGCGATCCGGTGGGCGTGTACGGGCCGAACACCCGGCGTGCGCTGGAGGCGGAGACGACCGGACGCGGACACCGCTGAGCCCGGGCGGCGGCGGGACGAAGAGCGGAGAGCGGGGTGATTGGCGTTCCGGCTCCGGTTTTTGTATCGTGATGGAACAAAGTAGCTCCCGCCCGCACTCCCTGACCGGCGGGCGGGGGTTGCTCTGGTACCGCCCCGCGGCACGCGCGCCCGGGCCGTTCGTACACCTCCCCGCATTTCTGGAGCAGCCGATGCCGGCCACCGTTCTCACCGCACGCGCCCTCCTTCTGGACATGGACGGCACCCTCGTGAACTCCGACGCGGTGGTGGAGCGCTGCTGGCGGCGCTGGGCGATCGAGCACGGGCTGGACCCCGAGGCGGCGCTCAAGGTGGTGCACGGACGCCAGGGGTACGCCACGATGGCCGTCCTGCTCCCGGACCGCCCGATGGAGCAGAACTACGCGGACAACCGGGTGATGCTCGCCGAGGAGACCGCCGACGTCGAGGGCGTCGTGCCGATCGGCGGGGCGCCCGCGTTCATGGCCGCGATCGCCGAGCTGCCGCACGCCCTGGTGACCTCCGCAGACAGCGCGCTCGCGACGGCCCGGATGGGTGCGGCCGCGCTGCCGATGCCCGCCGTCCGCGTCACCGCCGAGCAGGTCGGCGCCAGCAAGCCGGACCCCGAGGGCTTCCTCAAGGGTGCGGCGGAGCTGGGGTTCGACGCGGCGGACTGCATCGTGTTCGAGGACTCCGAGGCGGGTGTCGCGGCGGGGCGGGCGGCGGGCATGCGCGTCGTGGGCGTCGGCCCGCGCGCCGCGGCCCTGGCGCCGGACGCCCACGTGGCGGACCTGACGCAGGTGCGGGTGGAGGCGGCCGAGGACGGCTCGGTCCGCCTGCACATCGACGAGGCCTGAGCCCCGTGCCCCGGGCCTCAGTCCCGGTACAGCAGCCCGCGAGCGACCAGTTCCAGGACCATCGCGACGGCCACCACCTGGACCGCTATCAGCGCCACCAGCGCCCACCAGCGCCCACCAGGACGAACAGCTGCACGGCGCCCGCCTCCACGGGTGAGGCGCCGCCCAGCAGCAGGCCCACGAACGCCCCCGGCAGCGTGACGAGTCCGACGGTCCGGGTCTGATCGAGCCCGGCCGGCAACGCGTCCGACGCCGCCGGCCGGACGATCTCCAGCCGGGCGTCCTGGTCGGGCCATGCCCGCCTCCACCTC
This sequence comes from Streptomyces globisporus, assembly GCA_014649555.1. Taxonomy (GTDB): domain Bacteria; phylum Actinomycetota; class Actinomycetes; order Streptomycetales; family Streptomycetaceae; genus Streptomyces; species Streptomyces globisporus. The sequence goes on from BMTG01000004.1 coordinate 595,905, forward strand.
CCCGCGCCGGGCGGCGAGTTCGTCCAGCGCACGCCGCCCGCTGAGTACGGTCGCGGTGAGCGCCCCTCCGATGAGGATGCCCGCCACCGGGATGAGCGCCACGCCCCGGACCGGCACGAGCCCCGTGAGCAGCAGCGCCCCGACGACGGGCAGCACCCCCCGCTCCGATCGGCACGGCCGCCCAGCGCCAGGTGCGGTTGGCGGCGATGCGACGGCCGGCGGTCCATACGGCCACCGCGAACATCAGCGCCGCGAACCCGAGAAGCGGCGCCACCGAGCGGACGACCCAGCCGATGAGCAGGGAGACGGCGGCGAGTTGGGCCGCCGCCCGCACCCCGGCGACGAGGATCTCGCGCGACCGGCCAGTGAGGCCCACGCGGCGCCGGTGGCCGCGTGGACCAACAGGACGGCGAGGACGACGCCGAGGGTGACGGAGACCGGAAGCAGCACGCGGCAACGATAGAGCCGCACCCGCTTTCGCCGAACTCCCCGATGCCCCGGGCCCGTACGGTCCCGCATCCCGGGGACGACACCGATCCCCCACCGACCCCGGGGACACGACCGAGCCCCCGGAGCCGCGACCGGCCCCAGGCCGCCCGGCCCGGGCGCGACCGCACCCAGGCCACCCGGCGGGGCACGCCGCACGGTCCGCGCCCGGTGGGGGCGCGACCGGGACCCCGAGCGCCCCCGGCCCTCCGAGGCGGCGCCCAACACCCCCCGGACCACCCCTCCATGACGAACCGACGCGCCCCCGCGATCCGTCACTCCCCTTGCACACCCCTTGATGTGACGTGCACATGTCGCCACTCTGTTACCTGACGCCTACCCCACAGAAACCTGGCGTCGCCACGATGGCCGGGATCCGCCCCAAGCCCGATCGTCGCCCACCCACGCACCCCCCACATCATGGGAGTTCGCATGTCCGGTGTCTACGCGCGTCGCCTCTCCGTCGTCGCCGCAACCGCAGCACTCGCCGCCACGTCCGCCCTGTTCACCGCTCCCAGCGCCCAGGCCGCCATGCCCACCCCGGTCAGCGCGGCGACCGCACGGACCTACCTCGGTCAGCTCACCGTCGGCGCGGAGGGCTCGTCCAGCGGCTACAGCCGCGACAAGTTCCCGCACTGGATCACCCAGTCGGGAGCCTGCAACACCCGCGAGGTCGTCCTCAAGCGCGACGGCACGAACGTCCAGCAGGACTCCGCCTGCGCCGCGGTCAGCGGCAGTTGGTACTCGCCCTACGACGGCGCCACCTGGAGCGCCGCCTCCGACGTGGACATCGACCACATGGTCCCCCTGGCCGAGGCCTGGCGCTCCGGCGCGAGCAGCTGGACCACCACCCAGCGCCAGTCGTTCGCCAACGACCTGACCCGCCCCCAGCTCATCGCGGTCACCGACAACGTGAACCAGTCCAAGGGCGACAAGGACCCGGCCGAGTGGATGCCGCCGAGCTCCTCGTACAAGTGCACCTACGTCCGCGCCTGGGTCCACGTCAAGAAGCAGTACAACCTGAGCGTCGACTCCGCCGAGAAGAGTGCGCTGCAGTCGGCCCTGAACGGCTGCTGACCCCGGTGCGGGTCCCCTGACGCTCCCGCCGGGACCTGTGCGCGGCCCCTCCGCGTTCTGTACGTTACGGAGCCGATCCGTACCGGCGTCGCGAGGAGGCACCACATGACCGGGCTGCGCCTGGGACCACTGCTGCGGTACGTCGACTGGGAGTCCGGGTCCACCGCGACCGTCTGGGTCGAGGCGAGCCGTCCGTGCACCGTGGAAGTGCGGTGCGCGGACGGCGCCTCGGGAACGTCGCCCACCTTCTCCGTTGCCGGGCACCACTACGCCCTGGTCGTGGTGGAGGGGCTGACGCCCGGCTCGACGACGGCGTACGAGGTGCTGATCGGCTTCCGGCGCGTCTGGCCGCCCGACGACACCCGTCTCCCGCCGAGCACCATCACCACGCCGCCGGTGGCGACGCCGGCAGACCCGGGGAAGGGCGTGGCGGAGAGCGCCGGGGCCGCCTCGGACGGCGTGCGGATCTCGTTCGGGTCGTGCCGCTGGGCGGCCGCCCCGGACGGCGGGCACGATCCCGTGGGGCCGGACGCCCTGGTCACCCTGGCCACCCACCTCGCCGCGGATCCGGCGGCCGAGCGGCCCGACGTCCTGCTGCTCCTGGGCGACCAGGTGTACGCGGACGAGACCTCCGCCGCGACCCGGCGCAGGCTCGCCGCCCGCCGGGACCTGAAGGAGCCGCCCGGCGCGGAGATCGCGGACTACGAGGAGTACACCTACCTCTACGACGAATCGTGGCGCGATCCGGAGGTCCGCTGGCTGCTCTCCACGGTTCCCAGCTGCATGATCTTCGACGACCACGACGTGATCGACGACTGGAACACCAGCGCCGCCTGGCAGCGGGACATCCGCGCCACGCCCTGGTGGCACGAACGGATCGTCAGTGGGCTGATGTCGTACTGGGTCCACCAGCACCTGGGCAACCTCTCCCCCGCCGAACTGGCCGCCGACCCCGTGTACGCGGCGGTCAGGGCCTCGCCCGACGGCACGGAGGCGCTGCGCCGCTTCGCCGCCGAGACCGACGCGGACCCCGCCCGCACCCGGTGGAGCTATCGGCGTGTTTTCGGCCGAGTACGGCTGGTGATGGTCGACACCCGCGCGGCCCGCGTTCTGGCCGAGGACCGGCGGGCGATGCTCGACCCCGAGGAGGCCGACTGGCTGCGAGAAGCGGTCCTGGACGACCCCGCTTCGTATGACCATCTGCTCATCGGCAGCTCTCTGCCGTGGCTGCTGCCCCCGCTCGTCCACGACGCGGAGCGCTGGAACGCCTCGCTGTGCGCCGGCGTACGCGGGGACCGCTGGGCACGCTTCGGCGAGAAGGTCCGCCGCGCCGGTGACCTGGAGCATTGGGCCGCCTTCCCGGAATCGTTCGACCGGTTCACGGAGTTGCTGCGGGAGGCCGCGAGCGGCCCGGACGCACCGGCGACGGTATGCGTCCTCTCGGGCGATGTGCACCACGCCTACGTCACCGAGCCCCGATGGCCGGACACTCCGCCCGGGAACGGACGCGCTTCCGGTACCGCCTCCGCCCCAGGCCCCGGAAGCGCCCCGGTGGCCCGCGTCCTCCAGCTGACCTGCTCACCCGTGCACAACTCGGTCCCCCGGTGGATCCAGGCGGGATTCCGCTTCGGCTGGAGCCGGACGGGCCGGCGGATCGGCCGACTCCTTTCGCGCCACGGCCGCACCGGAGCGTCGCCGGTCACCTGGGACAGGGCGGGCGGCCCCTGGTTCGGTAACCAGCTCATGACGCTCACATTGCTTGGCCGGAAGTCTGCGCTGACATTGGTACAGGCCACTGCAGGGAAGCGGGGGGCCCAGCTCGAAGCCGTTCTTGAGCGTTCACTCACCCCTGAGGGTTAGGCGATTTTCAGCCATCCGACAGAATGTTGAAGTTGCAAGCACTGGTGAGGTTTCCCTAACCTGATGCGCCCAGTCGGTTCACGTCCCCACCCCGACCGAAGGAGCCCGCCCCCCATGCTCATCCGCTTGAACCAGGCGCAGCCCTATGTGCTCAGCCTCTTCCGCTTCGTCGTCGGCCTGCTCTTCGCCTTCCACGGCGCCGCCACCCTCTTCGGGGTGCTCGGCGGCACCCAGGCGGAGACCGGCGCCTGGCCCGGCTGGTACGCCGCTCTGATCCAGCTGGTCTGCGGGGCTCTCGTCGCCCTCGGTCTCGGCACCCGTGCCGCGGCGTTCCTCGCCTCGGGCTCGATGGCCTACGCGTACTTCAAGGTGCACCAGCCGGAAGCGTTCCTGCCGCTCCAGAACGGCGGCGAGCCGTCGGCGATGTTCTGCTGGGCGTTCCTGCTGCTGGTCTTCACCGGTCCGGGAGCCGTCGCCCTGGACCGCTTCTTCGGTTCCCGGAGCACGGGCACGGAGGCCACCGCCGAGGACACGACCCGGCAGGACAAGGCCCCGGCCGTCTCGGTCTGACCGGCCCTCCCCGGCCCCCGCGTTCCGGCGCCGACCCGGCGCGCGGCGGGACCGGAAACGTACGGCGGCGCCCCGCTCCCCCGAGTTCGCGGAGGGAGCGGGGCGCCGCGGCGTATGCCGTGCTACGCGGTCAGGCCCGTCCCCCGGGCCCGAACGGCACCGTGAAGCAGGCGGCCCGCTCCCCCGCACCGCCCTGCCGGTCGTGGATGATCACCGACCGCGCCCCGCCTTCCCGGAAGTTCCAGTCGTGCAGGGCCTCCGCGCGCCCGTCGCCGTCCTCGTCCGTCCGGAAGTCCAGCCACACCTCGTTGACCGGGTCCGCGGTCGCCGACGGGCGGTTCTGGTAGTGCGGCCCCGCGGCGGCCGGGTTGGCGCCGCAGGGCGAGGTGTGCACGTGCATCCCGTACGCACGGCCGGGCACGAGCCCGTGCAGGCGCGTCCCCACCCGGGTACCGGACGGTTCGGTGAACTGGGTGATCTCGATCCGGGCGCCCGCCGGCACCAGCCGGGTGTCGTACGTCAACGCGTCGGACGGCACGAACGAACCGGGCGGGGAGAACACCCCCGCGGCCCGCATCCACGAACTGCCGCCCGTGGCGGCGACGTCATCGGCCACGGCGGCGGTGCGACTCTGGTCCGCCGCGGGAGCGCCGTGCGCGCCGTGGCCTTCTGAGGCGTCATGCGCACCGGAGCCGTCGTGGGCGCCGTGGCCGCCAGGTGCGTCGGGGGCGCCATGAGCACCCTGACTGCCGTGCCCGCTGTGGGTGGCCTCCTGGGCAACACCGACGCCTGCTCCGTACGCCAGCGTCAGCAGGGCCACCGCGCCCGCCAGCGCGCCCGGTGCCCGTGAGATGCCCCGGCCCCGCGACCTCGCGCGGCCCTCGGGTCCCACCGTCGGCCGCCCTTCCGAAATCGGGTGCACGGGACCCCGTCCCGTCCGTACCATCCATGCCGTCATGCGCTGCTCCTCGCTCGTGCCGGTCGTTCTCCCCGCCTAACGGGCGCATGGCCGTCAGGTGTACGTGACCTGCACAACATCACCCGCCCCGGGCGATCTCGGGAGAAGCCCCACGCGTACGCTGTACAGCTGAACCTGCCGCCCCTGCCGCTCCCCTGCGACCGTCGCGGCGTCGACACGATCGGGGAGTCGTAGACGGTGTTGGAGAGTGTGGCTGCGCTGACCAGCAGCCCATGGATCTACGTGGTGGTCGCCGCCTCCGTCCTCCTGGACGTCTTCCTGCCCCTCCTGCCCAGCGGTGTTCTGGTCATCACGGCCGCCACGGCGGCGGCAGCGGGCTCCACCACCGTGAACGGTGCCGGCGAGGGCACCGCCGGAGAGGTCCCCTCGCTCGTGGTCCTGATCCTGTGCGCGGCCACCGCATCGGTGCTCGGCGACCTGGTCGCCTACCGGCTCGCCTGGCGCGGGGGCGACTGGCTGGACCGGGCCATCGCCCGCTCCCGGCGCCTGACCAGCGCGCAGGAACGTCTCGGCGCGGCCCTGAGCCGGGGCGGCGGCGCGCTGGTGATCATCGCCCGGTTCGCCCCCGCCGGCCGCTCCGTGGTCTCCCTCGGCGCGGGCGCAGCCCATCGCAGGAAGCGGGACTTCCTCCCCTGGTCCGCGCTGGCGGGCCTGGCCTGGGCCGGTTACAGCGTGGGCCTCGGCTACTTCGGCGGCCGGTGGCTGGGCTCGACCTGGTTCGGCACGGCCGTCTCGGTGCTGGCCCTGTTCGTGGCAGGCGCGCTGGCCGCGTTCCTGGTCAAGCGCCCCGCGACGCGCCCCGTATCTCCAGGCCGTCGAGCAGCTTCATCGTCGCTGCGGTGATCTCGTCGACGGCACGGTCGAACACCTCCCGGTTGTGCGCGGCGGGCGCGCGGAACCCGGAGACCTTGCGTACGTACTGAAGGGCGGCGGCCCGCATGTCCTCCTCGGTGGCCTCTTCGGGGAGGGCGGGCGGGCGGAGCGTCTTGATGCTGCGGCACATGACTCCAGTGTGGACCGCCCCACTGACAACGGACACCCGGCCGCGGGGCGGCCGGGTGTTTCACTGTCTGCGCCGGTCGCTCAGCCGCTCCGCGCCCAGTCGTCCCTGTCCGACCGGTCGGTGCACAGGGCCCAGATGACGAAGACGTCGATCGCGATGGTGACGATGGCCCAGACCGGGGTGTACGGAAGCCACATGAAGTTGGCGATGAGGTTCAGGGAGGCAAGGGCGACGCCCGCGCCGCGGGCCCAGGCCGCGCCTTTGAGGATGCCCCAGCCCACGAGGATCAGGACCACGCCGAGGATGAGGTGGATCCAGCCCCACGAGGTGACGCTGAACTTGAAGACGTAGTCGTTGATCCGCGTGTAGACGTCGTTCGAGGCGATCCCCGCGATGCCCTTCAGCACTCCGAGGACACCGTCCACGAAGAGCAGGACACCGGCGAACACCGTTCCCCCGGCCGCCCACGGGCTGCCCGGGTCGCCGCCCGGACGGGGTTCGGCGGGGCGCGAGGCGCTGGGCGGGGGTGTGCTGGACTGCGACATGAGGACTCCTTGGCCGGAACAGGTGCCGGTTCATCCGGATCGGATACGGAACGCCTGCTGTCCTGATCCGCCCCGGTGGTGCGGGCAGATCAGCTCCGACGTTCCTCGCGGCATCCGGGCGCAGCCAGCGGGACGCACCCGTTCGGGTGAAGGGTCATGGCGCGCTGACCGTGACGATGCGCCCCTGGGCGTCGACGGTGAGCGCCTCCCGTTCGACGCGGTTGACCAGGGAGAGACCGGCCCACACGACGCCCCACACCAGGCACGAGAAGACGGTGAGGAAGGCGTGCAGCACGTGGTTCACCGGCTGCCCGCGCACCAGCACCGCCTGGCTCCCGGAGCGGGACTCGACGCGCCAGCCGCTCGCGATGCGCCGGCTCACGACCCAGTCCAGGATCAGCGCCCGCTGTGCTGCGTCGGGAGGCTCGCGCCCGGCGTCCCCGGCGACGTAATAGCCGGGCGGTGGTTCGATCGACGCGCTCTCCCGTACCGTTCGACGACGCTTCACGGGTTCACCCCCAGGTGTCGAGGTCGCCGCCGCGCCATTCGATCAGCCCGGGCCGGTCCAGCTCGACGATCTTGTCGGGCCCGGGGGCGAACCCCGCGGCCCGCAGCAGCGCGGCCACCTCGCCCCGCCCGTGCGCCAGGCCCACGATCTGGCCGTGCACGGTGACCCGCCGTCCTCCCGTCGCGGAAGGCGGATAGACGATCACGGGCGGGTGCTCGGCCATGCCTCCACGGTGCCCCGAGCCCTGTCCCCGCGCATCCCGGGCGGCCCCGCCCCGCTCCACGGAACCGCCCGGGCGCGCCCCGACGTCCCCGAAGACGTCTCCACGATCATGAGCCACGACGGAGGACCCGCCCATGACGGCAACGGCCGCCCGCTATCTGTACGTGACCCGGCACGGCGAGGCCTCCGAGGACGAGACCACGCTGACGGAGGCCGGCCGCCGCCAGGCCGCCCTGCTCGGGGAGCGGCTGCGCGGGGCCCCGATCACGGCGATCCACCACGGCCCGCTCGCCCGCGCCGAGCAGTCGGCGCGGGCGATGGGCGAGCAGCTGCCGGGGGTTCCGCTGCTGCGGTCCGAACCGGCGGGCGACTACCTCCCGTACCTGCCGTCACGGGAGGAGCTGCCGGCGGAGTCGGCCGACCGGACGCTCGCCCGGCTGGCCGAATTCCCGGCGGCGGAACGCGAGCTGGGCCCCGGTCTCGCACAGGAGGCTCTCGTACGGTTCACGGGAACGGTCGAGGGTGACGAGCCCCGCCATGAACTCCTCGTCACCCACAACTTCCTGGTCGGCTGGCTCGTCCGGGCCGCGCTGGACGCCCCGAAGTGGCGCTGGCTGGGCCTCAACCACGCCAACGCCGGGCTGACCGTGATCCGTTACGCGCCCGGCCGCCCCCCGGCGCTCCTCCTGTTCAACGACACGGGCCATCTGCCCGCCGAACTCCGCTGGACCGGCTTCCTGCCCGAACTGCACATCTGAGAGGTTCAGCCGGTCCGCCCGCGACCGCCGATCATCGACATGAGCAGCTCGTGCGTCCCCGCGTCCGCGGCCGCGACGAGCCCGCTGCCACTCGACCCGCCCGGTCCGACCGGGCGGCCGTCGATTCCGGTGACGACGCAGCCGGCGGCCCGGCACAGAGCGATCCCGGCGGCGAAGTGCACGCTCCCGCTCAGGTCACCGCCGTCCGTGACGTAGGCGGCCCGCCTGCCCGCCGCGACCCAGGCCAGCGCCAGCGTCGTGGAGACGACGCGCGGGCGGAAGTTCTCGACGAACCCGGGGTGGGCGAGCAGGTCGACGGCCCGGAATCCGGGGGCGCTCGGGAAGGGCGGATCGAGGTTCACATCCACCAACCGGGTGTCCGCCGTGGCCGTCAACGGCCGCTCGTCGCCCGGCACTCCGGTCCGGACCCGGGCGCTCTCCCCGTCGGCGAGGAAGACCTCGCCGCTGAACGGATCGGCCACGGCGGCCGGACCGTTGCGCAACACCACGTTGACAGCGACAAGTTGGGAGCCGCTGGCGTAGTTGAGCGTCCCGCACAGGGGGTCCACCAGCCACTCCCGCTCGGCGTCGGCCGCTCCCTGCCGGCCGCCCTCCTCACCGTGCACCGCGTCCCCGGGCCGGGCGGCGCGGATGACGTCGAGGATCGCCTCCTCGGCGGCCAGGTCGGCGTCGGTGGCGAAGTCCCCGGCTCCCTTGTCGATACGGGAGTGGAGCCGCCCGTACCGGGCCCGTACGACCTCCGCCCCGGCCAGCGCGGCGGCTGCCGCGACCTCGGTGTCCGTCAGGTTCATGGATGCGTCGATCACGCCCCCTCCCGACGGCCGAGGAGCAGCGCCTCCGAGCCGACCGGCCGGAATCCGGCGGCCTGGAACGCCCGGATGCTGCGCGCGTTGCCCGCGGCCTGCTGCGACCAGAGCGGTTCGCCCGGGGGTACGAGATGCCGTGCGGCGGTGGCGAGGGCGCGCCCGAGCCCCCGGTGCCGGGCGTCCTCGTCCAGCTCGACGGCCACCTCCCAACGACCGGCCACGCCGCGCCCGAGCACCAGCACTCCCCCGTCGACCTCCCACATCCGCACCCCGTCCCGGCGCCGACGGGCACTCACGACCCGCGGGTGCACGGGATCAGTGATCTCCCTTAGTTCCAGGCCGGGTTCACCGGGCAGCGAGGACGCCACGGTCAGGAGGTCGATCGTGTCGGTGGTCCGCCCGGTACGTTCCAGGAAGGCCGAAAGGAAGCGCGGATGCATGGTCGCCGCCAGCGCATCGCAGTCCAGCGCGGCCAGCGTCGCGTGGACCCACTCGGGGTCCTCATCGGTGAACACGACCGAGTGCGCGGTGAAGGCGATCACCCCCGTGTCGCGGCCGCTCGGCGCGGCGACCACGGTCGTCCTCCCGTCGGTCTCCGGAAACCGCCCGCACGCCGCCCCGTTCAGGATCTCCGCCAGCGTCTGCCCCATCAACTGCCCCCTCGTCCTCCGCCGTTCGCCGCCCACGCTCAGGAGAAGCGCGGATCGTCCTCCAACGGTCAACGGCAGAAGGGACGATAACCCCATGACCGATGAAGATCTGTTCGAGCCCGACCACCGCGACCGAAGCGAGACCGACGGGGATCACGTCTGATGTGGGAAAGCGCGATCGCCGTCATAGGCACCCTCGCCGGCGGACTCATGGTCACGGTCACCCAGCAGCTGACCGACCGGCGCCGACAGCGCGAGCAGCACCGTGAGCGCGTCGCGGACCTCACCGGCCAGCTCCTGAGCGCCGCGCTCCGCTACCGCCAGTTGTACTGGCTCCGGGTGGACGCCCGCCGGGCGGGCGAGCCGGACCCCGTCGTCCGGGCGGATTTCTACCAGGCCCGCAGCGATGTGACCGAGGCCCGGGACCGACTGGCCCTGGCGGTCAACGACGAGACCTTGCTCCGGGCGGCCGGACGCGCGGCCTGGAGCGCCCTGGGCCTGAGCGACATCGACCCCGGCGTCCCGGAGGACGGCCGCTACACGCCGGAGATCGAGGCCCGGCTGGAGGCGGCGCGGCAGCGTACGCACACCACCCACACCGAACTGCGGCAGGCAGCCGCCGGCTACGGCACCGCGTCGGCCCCCGGACGTGTCGTCGACACACGGTCGCAGTCCACCTGACGACCAGCCTGAGACCCTGGGGCCGCCTGCCCCAAGGCCCAGACAGTCGGGGCGATACTCAGGGGCCAGCCAACTGGGTGACATTTCGCCAATCCGGAATCGTTAACTGCGACCGGGTTACGCTTGCTTCGTTTATTGCGAATAATTCGACTTCCCGCCCGACTACCTCGACAATTGGGGCATTGAACGCAAGAGCGCCGATGAATTCATCATGGATCTCATAGGTCTTGACGATCGTGTTGTGTATGCATTGCGTCAAGGAAATCGCCACTTCTCGACGCCGCCCGCCTCAGACATTTGAGGATGCACTGGGGCAGCTGGAGAGGTCTGGCCTCACCGAGTCTGTGGGGGCACTACGCCTTGGCCCGGGAGCCGTGAACTAGCAGGTTCCAGGCAGAGGGTGAGGGACTGCCGTCATTTCAACCACCAAAGGCCCCGCCCATGATCGGTTGGGGCCTTTGTGCTGGTGGGCGCGGACGGTTCGAACCTCCGACATCTGCTTTGCAGTTCGGCCGGGCACCGCTACGGCCCCCCGGATCAAGGGCTAGTCACCCGCAGGCCTCTGCCATTCCCCGTGGCTCTCCGCTGGAGCTGGCACGGGGAACCCCTGAAGTCGCTCAACTCTGCTTCACGGATGAGCACCTGGGCCAGCACCCGAACCACCATCGCCGAGCAGGGGAAGGGCTGTCGTCGACTGTCGTCGTCGGCCGCCCTCGGACGGCCCACAGACGGCCCAGGGATGGAGCGCTGCCGCAGGGCACCTGAGGCTCAGTCGCCGACGACCGTGCGCGCATTCGTACTCCCGATGCGAGACCTTCGGAATCTCCCAACAGCCTGTGCGATGATCGCCATGCGATCGGGGGGCCGTCAATTCTGCACGAATCGGTCGCTTCGAGCCGCAGATCGCAGCCACTCGACGAAAGGCCATCCGTGCGCAGGCTCGTCTACTACATCGCCACCACGCTCGACGGCTTCATCGCCGGCCCGGACGGCGCCGATCCCACCGGCCCGAACGGCTTCTGGCCAATTCCTGACGATTACCTTCAGCACATCGTGACCGAGTACCCGGAGACGCTGCCCGCTCCAGCCCGAGCGGCACTGTCCGTCACGGCCGAGGGAACGCGCTTTGACACCGTCCTCGAAGGACGACGCAGCTACGAGATCGGCCTCGCGGCCGGGATCACCGATGCCTATCCCCACCTGCGTCATCTCGTCTTCTCACGAACCCTGCCTGAGAGCCCGGACCCTGCCGTCGAGCTGGTAGCTGATGATCCGGTGGCGAAGGTGCGAGAGCTGAAGCAAGAGGACGGTAAGGACATCTGGTTGATCGGTGGCGCGGAGCTGGCCAATGCTCTGTATGCCGAGATCGATCAGCTAATCCTCAAGGTGGGATCGCTGACTATCGGTGCCGGGATACCGCTCTTTTCTCATAGGTCCACCTTCGAACCGCGCCGCTGGGAACTCACAGACCACGCACCCCTGAAGAGCGGAGCGCTATTCCTCACCTATACGCGCGTCACCGACTAGCTAGGGCCTCGCGTTTGGATCATGTCGGACCCCGCGAGTTCTGCCTGATCCAAACGAGAGGCCCCAGGCAGACCGATCGACGTCCGGCGGCCCCGGTGAGATCGCCGCTCCTCACGCGAGTCCCCTACAGACCAAGGAAGATGACGTCAAGAGCGGCGAGCGGACCCGTCAGTCCGATGGCGACCAGGGCCGCGGCCACAACGAGGGACAGCAGGCAGACACAGCCGGCGAAGACCAGAGTCCCCGTGGTGCGGCGGCCGATCTGGGCCGTGTCCCGACCTGGGGCGGGATCGTGGAGGATCTCCACTCGCTCGCCTGACGAGTAGTCGTCGGTGAGACGGCGGGTGCGCCCCTCGACGTCGGTGAACTCATAACGACCTCGTGCATGGTTGGCGGTAGCGCGTCGAGACCTTGATCGTTGATCATGGTCCGT
>BMTG01000005.1 GCA_014649555.1 Streptomyces globisporus
TGTGTATTTCAAAAGGAACCGCGTCCCAGCATGATGCTGGAGACGGGGTATCAACATATTTGGCGTTGACTTTTGGCACGCTGTTGAGTTCTCAAGGAACGGACGCTTCCTTCGGTCCCGTATCACCGGGGCCCTCCGGGCGCTTCCCTTCGTTCTTCTTCTTTGTCTTGCTGTCTTGCGTTTCCGACTCTATCAGACTCTTTCGTGTCCGATTCCCGGTCGAAGCAGGCCGTGCAGTTTTGCTTTCCAGGTTCTTCGCTTTCGCGTTTCCCTTTCCGGCGAGTCCGACTCTATCAGATCCTTTCGGGCCTGATTCCCAGTCAGCGGGGCTTGTCTTCACGGCTGTTGGGCCGTTCCGACGCTCAAACTCTAGCGGATTCTCCCGGCGGCTCATAATCGGGCCCTCGTCATGAATTCCGGCATGCAGAAATCATCCCGAGTGGGAGATCGTGCTGAAGTTTGGTTGCCGCGTTCGCGGCGGGATGGCTGCCCCGGAACCGTCGGCTCCGTGACAACTCGGAGAACTTTACGGATCCACCAGGGGAGTGTCAACCCTCCCCTGCGGTCCCGACCGTGACCTCCCGTGTGGACCTCAGTCCAGGTCCGTGAGTCGCCCGCCGGCGTCCGGCTGGGCGTGCTCCACGCGGCGCAGGAGGCGGACCAGCAGCTCGCCGAGGACTCCCCGCTCGTCGCCGGACAGATCCTGGAGGAGGTCCTCCTCGAAGTCGCTCGCCATGCGCATCGCCTCGAGCCACTTCGTACGGCCCTCATCGGTCAGCTCGACGATGACGCGGACCCGGTTGTTCTCGTCGCGGTCGCGGGTGACCAGGCCCTCGCCGGCCATCCGGTCGATGCGGTGGGTCATGGCGGCCGGGGTGAGTCCGAGGCGCTTCGCCAGTTCGCCGGGGCCCAGGCGGTAGGGGGAGCCTGAAAGGACCAGGGTCTTGAGGACCTCCCACTCCGCGTTGCTGATGCCGAGCGCGGCGACCTGCCTCCCGTACGCGACGTTCATTCGGCGGTTCAGGCGGCCCAGTGCGGAGACGACCTGCTCGACCTGGGGGTCGAGGTCGCGGAACTCGCGCTGGTAGGCGGCGATCTGTTCGTCGAGGCTCGGCTCGCTGGGGCCGGGCTCCTCGGTGCTCTCGGACATGGCGGGCAGTATGGCACGCCCTCACCACCCTTGAAGTCCTTCAGGCTGAAGTTTTCACCTTCTAAGTTTAGTGCTAAAGTCTTCGAGTCTGATTCCTTCAAGATCTTGAGGTAGGTGAGTGTGACCAGGGAGATGGGCGCAGCGCTGCGGCGGATCCAGCTGGGCAGCGCGCTGAGCGCGTTCGGGCTCGGGTTCACCGTTCCGTATCTGTACGTCTACGTGGCGCAGGTGCGGGATCTGGGCGCCGGGACGGCGGGGGTCGTCCTGGCGGCCTTCGCGATGGCAGCGCTGGCCGTTCTGCCGTTCACCGGGCGGGCCATCGACCGGCGGGGCCCGTTGCCCGTGCTGGTGGTGGCCTCCGTTCTGGCCTCTGTGGGCGCCGCCGCCCTGGGGTTCGCGAGCAGTGTTCCGGCCGCCGTGCTGGCCGCTGCGGTCCTGGGAGCGGGCACCGCCGTCATGCAGCCGGCCCTCGCCACGATGCTCGTGTGGTGTTCCAGCACCGCGACCCGTACGCGCGCCTTCGCCATGCAGTTCTTCCTGCAGAACCTGGGGCTCGGCCTCGGCGGGCTCGTCGGCGGGCAGCTCGTGGACGTGGACCGTCCGGCGAGCTTCACCATGCTCTTCCTGATCGAGGCCGCGATGTTCGTGGTGCTCGGTGTCGTCGTCACCACCGTGCGGATGCCCCGTACGGCTTCCCTCGGCGGGGCCAGGCCCTCGGACGGCGCTGCTGCCAAGGGCGGTGGGCTGCGGGCGCTGCTCTCGCACCGGGCCATGGTGCAGCTGTGTGTGCTGGGCTTCGTGCTGTTCTTCGCCTGCTACGGGCAGTTCGAGTCCGGGCTGGCCGCGTACGGCACGGAGGCCGCCGGGATCCAGCCCTCCACCCTCGGCTTCGCGCTGGCCGCCAACACCGCCGTGATCGTCGTCGCGCAGTTCGTCGTCCTGCGGCTCGTGGAGCGGCGGCGGCGCAGCCGGGTCATCGCCGCGGTCGGCCTGATCTGGGCGTTCGCCTGGATCGTGGCCGGGTACGCGGGGCTGGGCCACGGCAGCCAGACCATGGCGACGGCCGCGTTCATCTCGACGTACGCGCTGTTCGGGCTGGGCGAGGCGATGCTGTCGCCGACCGTCGCCCCGCTGGTCGCCGATCTGGCGCCGGAGTCGATGGTCGGGCAGTACAACTCGGCGTTCGCGCTGTGCAAGCAGCTCGCGCTGGCGGTCGGTCCGGCCGTCGGCGGTCCGATGGGGGCGTCGCTGCACGGCCCGTACATCGTGACGTTCGTGCTGTTCTCGCTGGGCATCACCGTGCTCGCGCTGCGGCTGGGGCGCCGGCTCACCCCCGTACAGGATCAGCCGTCCCTGGCGGCCCTCCCCTCGCGGGTGGTGGCGGTGTCACTGCCCGAGGGTGCGGACGGCGCGACGCCCGTCAAGAACACCGCAGCCGCTCCCGCCCCGGCTCCCGCCGGTCACTGACCGGACCTGACGGAGAACGTTCGCCCTGCCGCCCTGCTTCACTGCGGCAGGGCGAACTCGCACCAGACCGCCTTGCCGCCGCCGGGTGTGCGCCGGCTGCCCCACGAGGTGGCGATCGAGGCGATGATCGAGATGCCGCGTCCCGCCTCGTCGGCCGGTTCGGCCTGGCGGCGGCGCGGCAGATGGTCGTCGCCGTCGGTGACCTCGATGATCAGCCGGCGGTCCGTACGGCGCAGTCCCAGGCGCATCGGCGGGGTGCCGTGCTGGAGGGAGTTAGCGACGAGCTCGCTGGTGGCGAGGACACCGAGGTCGCGGAGCTCGACGGGGAAGCGCCAGGAGCTCAGGACGCCGGTGGCGAAGGCGCGGGCTCGCGGGGCGGCCTCGATGCCGCCGAGGAGATCGAGCGCGGCGTTGTGGAACAGCTCCGCGTTCGTCCCCGTACGGGCGGGGTGCTGGACGACCAGGACCGCCACGTCGTCGTCGTGCTCGGCGGTCACGCCGAGGGAGCGGATCAGCCGGTCGCAGACCACCTGGGGTGATCCCTTGGCGCCGGAGAGGGCCCGGGCCAGGGAGGCGACGCCCTCGTCGATGTCCTCGCTGCGCCGTTCGACCAGGCCGTCCGTGTAGAGGACCGCGGTGGAGCCGGGCGGCAGCGCGATGGTGCCCGAGGTGTGGACCCAGCCACCGGTACCGAGCGGGGGCCCTGTGGGGTCGGCGGCGCGGTGGACGGTGCCGTCATCGTCGCGGACGAGGATCGGGAGGTGTCCGGCGGAGGCGTAGACGAGCTGTCCCTCGTTCGGATCGTGGACGGCGTATACGCAGGTCGCGATCTGGCTGGCGTCGATCTCGGCGGCGAGGACGTCCAGCAGCTGGATCACCTCGTGCGGCGGGAGGTCGAGGCGGGCGTAGGCGCGGACGGCGGTGCGGAGCTGGCCCATCACGGCGGCGGCCCGGACCCCGCGGCCCATCACATCGCCGATGACGAGGGCGGTGCGGCCCGCGCCGAGGGTGATGACGTCGTACCAGTCGCCGCCGACCGCGGCGTCGGTGCCGCCGGGCTGGTAGGTGGCGGCGATGCGGAGGTCGTCGGGCTGTTCCAGCTCCTGCGGGAGCAGGGAACGCTGGAGGGTGACGGCCGTTTCGCGGTGGCGGCGCTCGCTGGTGCGCAGGCGTTCGGCGGCTTCGGCGTGGTCGGTGACGTCGGCGGCGTAGACGAGGACGCCGTCCTCTCCGGCGATCGGGGTGCAGGTCACCGTGTACGAGCCGCCCTCGGTGGTTCTGCGGGACTTGACCGTACGGGGAGTGCCGCTGCGCAGGACCTGGTCGAGCAGGGGGAGGACGCTGAGCCGGTCGAGCTCGGGCATGGCCTCGGCGGCGGGGACGCCGGGCGGGCGGGGGCCGAACGCGGCCTCGTAGGCGTCGTTGACGTACGCGACGCGGTGGTCCGGGCCGTGCAGCAGGGCGACGGGGGCGGGCAGCCGGCCGAGGATCTCGCGGGCGGAGAGGTCGTCGAGGGCGGGCCCGGGGAGGCCCTCCGCCACCGCGGTGCCGGAAGGCGCCGGGGCGTCGTCGTCCGGCGGGGCGGGCGTGCCCTCGGTCCGGGCGTACTCGGCTCGGGCGGCCGGCACGGAACTGCGGTCGTCCCGCGCGGCGGCTCGGCGCTGCGTTCCGGGAAGGCGGGCGCTCCAACGCGTGAAGTTCACGGTATTTCTGGCCTCGTGTGTCGGTCTGGTCCGCTCGGGCGGGCTGCTTCTTCTGCCGTTTCCTCGGCCGTGTTCGGGGCTCCGGGGGCCGTACCCCCGGGAAGGCGCAGCCGGGCCTCGTCGTGCTGGTGGTGCATCGCTGCTGGTCACTGATGGTCACTGCCGACCGGGTCACTCTGTGCAGGTGTGGGCCCACCTATGGTCACACGTCCAGTGTGACCGACCGTACTGACAGTTGCCGCCGGGCCGCCTGGTGAACGGCCGTCAGCCGGCTCTCCGGCCCCACCGTCAGCTGTCGGTCCGGCCGGCCGGTCAGCCGTCGGTCCGGCCGTCCTTCGGCGCTTCTCCGGCGCCCCTCGGCGGTTCTCCGGGGCCTTTCGGGCGGCTGGGGCCGGGCAAGCCCGGGGTGCCGGAACCGCCGCCACCCGCCGCGAGTTCGAATTCGGCGCGGGGGTGCTCCAGCGAGCCGAGGGAGACGATCTCGCGTTTGAAGAGTCCGGACAGGGTCCATTCGGCAAGGACGCGTGCCTTCCGGTTGAACGTCGGTACCCGGCTGAGGTGGTACGTACGGTGCATCAGCCAGGCGGGGTAGCCCTTGAGCTTGCGGCCGTAGACGTGGGCGACGCCCTTGTGCAGGCCGAGGGAGGCGACCGAACCGGCGTACGCGTGGCGGTACTCGGTGAGCGGCTTGCCGTCGACGGAGGCGAGGACGTTGTCGGCGAGGACCTTCGCCTGGCGCACGGCGTGCTGGGCGTTGGGGGCGGTCTCGCGGCCGGGTTCGGCGGCGGTCAGGTCGGGTACGGCCGCGGCGTCGCCCGCGGCCCACGCGTGCGGCATGTCCTCGACGCCGAGGGTGGTGGTGCAGCGGAGCCGGCCGCGTTCGGTGAGGGGCAGGTCGGTGGCGGCGAGCAGGGGGGCCGGTTTGACACCCGCGGTCCAGACGAGGGTGCGGGTGGGGAAGCGGGAGCCGTCGCTGAGGACGGCGACGCGGTCCTCACAGGTGTCGAGGCGGGTCTCCAGGCGGACGTCGATGTTCCGGCTCCGCAGCTCGCCGATGGCGTAGGTGCCCATGGCCTCGCCGACCTCGGGGAGGATGCGCCCGGAGGCCTCGACGAGGATCCATTTCAGGTCGGCCGGCTTGATGTTGTGGTAGTACCGCGCCGTGTAGCGGGCCATGTCCTCCAGTTCGGCCAGCGCCTCGACGCCCGCGTAGCCGCCGCCGACGAAGACGAAGGTGAGAGCGGCGTCGCGGATCGCGGGATCGCGGGTGGCGGAGGCGATGTCCATCTGTTCGATGACGTGGTTGCGCAGCCCGATGGCTTCCTCGACGGTCTTGAACCCGATGCCGAAGTCGGCGAGACCGGGGATCGGCAGGGTGCGCGACACGGACCCGGGGGCGATGACGATCTCGTCGTACCCGATCTCCAGGGCCCCGGTGCCGTCCTCACCGGTGGCGAGGGTGGTGACGGTCGCGGTCCGCTTGGCGTGGTCGACACGCTGGGCCTCACCGATGACGATCGTGCAGTCCTTGAGGACCCGGCGCAGCGGCACGACGACATGGCGGGGCGAGATCGAGCCGGCGGCCGCTTCGGGGAGGAAGGGCTGGTACGTCATGTAGGGCTCGGGCGTGACGACCACGATCTCGGCGTCGCCGCTCCTCAGTCTCTGCTTCAACTTCCGCTGGAGACGCAGCGCTGTGTACATCCCGACGTAGCCACCGCCGACGACGAGAATGCGTACACCTGGCCGGGTGCCGGGGGTCGTCCCCCGGGAATCTGGAGCCATCACCACCCCATGACGCAACGGAGTCAGTGGTTTGTCCACAGGCCCGGCAAATTGTGTGACCGGAGGACCGGCGGCGGCGCTCGGAGCCCGTCGCCGGTGGAAAGCGACAGCCGTGCAGGTCAGGCGCTACGCACGGGGTGAGTGGAGGGGCGATGTCCCGGCGCGGATCGGATCCCGGTCCGATCGGGGGGCGTGCCATGCGGAACAACCCCCTTCTGAATTGACGCGGGCTCAACTATGTTCGTTACCCGTCGGGGTGTCGGGTGCGGATTTCGTATGGCTCCGCTCCCCGGCTGAAACGGCGGGAAGTCTCCGGGGGGAGACGTCATAACCGGGGGAAGTTATGCATATTCAGGATACTCATGGCCAGGCTGCGCTCTCGCGCCCTTCCGAGGACAAAGGACGCCTCGGCTCCGTGGGCGCGCTGGGCGTCATGAGCTCGGCAGATGCCGTTCGTTCCGCGGCCGCGGTGAGTGCGGCGGCGCTGGGTTCGGCCGCTGCCGGGCCGGGCCCGAGCGGCGCGACGACAACGGGAACGGCGACGACGGGAGCCGCGGGCGCGCCGCGCTCGGCTCCGCTGCGGGTCGACGCACAGCGCAATCTGGAGCATGTGCTGCGGGCGGCCCGCGAGGTGTTCGGGGAGCTGGGTTACGGCGCCCCGATGGAGGATGTGGCCCGTCGCGCACGCGTCGGCGTGGGCACCGTCTACCGGCGGTTCCCGAGCAAGGACGTGCTGGTGCGCCGGATAGCCGAGGAGGAGACCGCCCGGCTGACCGAGCAGGCGCGTACGGCGCTGGGGCAGGAGGAGAAGCCCTGGTCGGCGCTGTCGCGCTTCCTGCGTACCTCGGTGGCGTCGGGCGCGGGCAGGCTGCTGCCGCCGCAGGTGCTGCGGGTCGGGGTCGACGGTGAGGAGCAGCCGGGTGCGCCGGCGGCCTCGGTGGACGAGACCCGGGTTCCGCAGCAGCGGCAGGGCGTGAGCCAGGACGACTTCCGTGCCGCCGGCCGGCACTCGGGCGGAGGCGGCGACGGGCTGGACGGCCTCGGCGAGGAGACCGGCGCGGTCGAGCTGCTGGAGGTCGTGGGGCGGCTGGTGGACCGGGCGCGGGAGTCCGGCGAGCTGCGCCGGGATGTGACGGTGGCCGACGTGCTGCTGGTCATCGCCACGGCGGCTCCTTCGCTGCCGGACGCCGCCCAGCAGGCCGCGGCTTCGGCCCGGCTGCTGGACATCCTGCTGGAGGGTCTGCGGTCGCGGCCGGCGTGACGGCCGAGGCCGGCGGGCCCGCTCGTCCCGGGCCGCGCTCGTCCGTATCGCTCGGTCGAATCAACGGGGAGTGATTCCCCGAAAGAGGGCGCTCTAGTACTCACATTCGGGAAAACGCCCCGGATGAGTGGTTGGCGGGCATGAGGGGCCAACACGATTGAGCCATGTGGCAGTCTTGGCCGGTATTCGGGTCCGAGGGTGTATACGGGGGCTTCCGCGATGAGCGGTAACGAGCAGCAGGAAGAGCCGCTCGGCGAGATCGCTGCGGCCGACAGGGACACGAAGGCGGACGGGCCGTCCGCCCGACAGGTGCCGGTCCAGGCCGGGCGCGGCCCGTCGGGCGGCGAGGCCCAGGGCGGCACCGTCCTGCCCGGCCCGTGGCCCGCCGTCGCCGAGGAGGACGCGTCCGACGAGGCGGCTGCGGGCGTCGGCGCGCACGCGGTTCCGCAGCAGCGCGCCGGTCGCAGCGGGGCCCCCGAGTCCGGTCTCTCCGACGCCCGGCTGATCGAGGACATGCGGGCGGGCGACGACCAGGCCTACGAGGAGCTGTTCCGGCGGCATTCGGGCGCCGTGCTCCGCTATGCCCGCAGCTGCTGCCGGGACGCGCACACCGCCGACGACCTGACGGCCGAGGTGTTCGCCCGCACGCTCCAGGCCGTACGGGGCGGGAAGGGGCCGACGGAAGCGGTCCGCGCCTATCTGATGACCGCCGTCCGCCATGTCGCCGCCGCCTGGACCAAGAGCGCCAAGCGGGAGCATCTGGTCGACGACTTCGCGGTGTTCGCCACGCAGGCGACCCGCTCCTCCGAGATCTCCGACGACGACACCCTCGAACTCGGCGCCGATGTCCTGGCGATGCACGAGGCCGAGCAGACGATGGCGATGCAGGCGTTCCGGAGCCTCCCGGAGCGCTGGCAGGCGGTCCTGTGGCACACCACGGTGGAGGAGGAGTCGCCGAGCGAGATCGCCCCGCTGTTCGGCCTCACCGCCAACGCCACCGCCGTGCTGGCCAGCCGGGCCCGCGAAGGGCTCAAGCAGGCGTATCTCCAGGCCCACGTCAGCCAGGCGCTCACCACCGGCGGGGACTGCGCGCAGTACGCCGACCGGCTCGGCGCCCACGCCCGGGGCGGGCTGCGGACCCGGGCCGAGCGCGGGCTGCGCAAGCATCTCGACGAGTGCGCCAAGTGCCGGGTGGCCGCGGGCGAGCTGGACCATGTGAACGCGGGCATTCCGGCGCTGCTGCCCGTCGCGGTCATCGGCTGGTTCGCCGCCGGATATTCGCTCAAGGCCGCGGGCATCGTGGCCGGCGGTGCGGCCGGGGCCGCCGGGGCGGGAGCCGCCGCCGCGGCCACCGGATCCGGCTCCACCGGCGGGGCCGCCAGTGGCGCTGCTGCCTCGGAAGGGCTCGGCGCGCCCGCCAAGGCGGGGATCGCCGCCGCCGTGGCGGTGGCCGCCGCGGCCGGTCTCGTGTGGGCGCTGGTCGGCGACGACCAGCCGAAGCCGGAGCCCAAGCCGGTCGCGAAGCCCCCGGCCGTGGCGCCCGCCGTGCCCACGCCACAGCCTCCTGCGCCCGCCCCGAAGCCGACGCCGAAGCCGCCCGCCGCTCCCGCACCGCCCGCGCCCCCGGCACCGGACCCGTCCGAGCCGGCGCCGAAGCCCACGCCGAGCCCCACTCCCTCGCCCGAGCCGCCGCCGAAGCCCGCGCCCCCGGCGCCGAGCCCGCCGCCGTCCCCGAAGCCGACGCCCAAGCCGCCGAAGCCCACACCGCCGCCACCCGCGCCGGAGGTGTACCAGGTCAGCGAGTTGGCGTATTCGGTGTTCGGCGACCAGAGCGAGCCGGAAGTCGTGATGGGGCAGAGCAGTTGGGTCTGGCAGCGGTCGAACGTGTCGGTCGCCTCCACCCGTTACGCGCACGGGGTGACCGTGCACGCCCGCTCCTCGGTGACCATCCAGCTGAACCGGCCGTGCACGCGCTACGAGGCCATGGTCGGGGTGGACGACCTGACACTCGGGCTCGGCGCAGTGCGCTTCTCCGTGTTCAACGGGGACGGGGCCCGGCTGTGGCGCTCCCCGGTGATGGAGGGCGGCGAGCCCGCCGTCCCGGTGAGCGTGGGCATCGCGGGCCAGTCCTCGATCCGCCTCGTGGTGGAGCCGGAGGGGCCGATGGGCGGGGTGGCCCTGGCCGACTGGGCGGAGTCCCGGATCAGCTGCACCTGACCCGTACGCGCGCCACACGTCCTGGACGGCGGGTTCCGGCCCCGGCTGCCTGGTGAAGCGTTGCGACGGCGGGTTCCGGTCAGGGCTGGAGGGTGCGGCGGGCGGGGATCACTCCGCCCGCGACCGCGCGCTGGCGCGGGGCAGCCGTGCCCGTCCAGCAGGTGCCGCGGCGGGTCACCAGACGGCGCAGCCACAGTTCGGTGGAGGCCAGGTCCGCCAGGCCGTCCAGGGGCAGCGGTTCCCCCTCGGACGCGGCGCGCAGGGCCTTGCGGACCACCCGGGCCTCCACCAGGCCCGCGTCGGCGAGCAGCGGGGCGTCGAAGAGGGCCATCAGCTCGGGCAGCGCGGTGCGCAGGCCGGTCCGGGTGACGGCGGTGGAGGTGGCCTGGGAGGGCGTGCCCCAGCCGGGCGGCAGATCGTGGATGCCCGCCCCGCCGAGCACCCGGCGCAGGATCGCGGCCCGCGCGCCGGGCTGGACGCGCAGCGACTCGGGCAGGGCGCGGGCGGCCCGGACGACCTGGTTGTCGAGGAACGGGGCGTGCAGCCGCTGGCTGCGGATCTCGGCCGCCTGTTCCAGGATCCGGTGGTCGGCGGCTCCCCGGGCGAGGGCGGCGCGGGCGCGGGCCTCGCCCGGGCGCTGCACGGAGGTGGGCCGGATCGCCGCCTCCTGGAGGCGAACCGATACTTCGGCCAGTGCCTCCCCCGTCAGCCAGCGCGCCGCCGGTCCCGGGCGCGACCAGGCGAGAGCGGCGAGCGAGGCGTCGGCGGGGGTGGCGAGGTCGGGGGCGTGGCGGTTGGCGTCGGGGAGGAGCCCGGCGGCGGACTCCAGGCCGGTGCGGTACGACGTACGGGCCAGGCGGCGGGCGGCGCGGTAGACCGTCAGCGGGACGAACAGGGAGTGGGCCGTGGGGCCTTCGGCCTTGGTGAGGGCGGCGACGGGGCGCAGGAGGTGGCGTCTGCGCCGGTCCATCAGGAGGTCCGCGAGGCGGGCCGGGTGGGCGTCCAGGACCTGCCGGGCCCCGGTCCCGACGAGGTGGTCGGCGCTGCCCGCGGAGAGCCGGCGGCGGTGGCGTTCGGCGAGGACGAGGGAGGGGGCCGGTTCGTCGGTGAGCGGGCCGGTCTCCAACGAGGCGTACGGCAGGGCCTCTTCGCCCGCCGCGACGACCACGTGGTGCAGGCGCGGGTTGGCGGCGATGGAGCGGGCCCGCTCCATCTCGCCCTCGTTGCCGCGGGTGGTGAGGTCGTTGAAGGTGACGGCGAGCAGCCGCTCCCCCGCGCCGGTGCCGTGGCCGAGGAGGGTGCCGGGCAGTCCGGGCAGCCCGGAGGCGAGCAGGGCGAGGGTGGCGGACGCGCTGCCTCCGGAGAGGTCGGCGCCGATGCCCGCGACGGGTCCGCCCCGGGCGGCGCGCCGGTCGGCGGGGCCCATGCCGGGGACGGGCCCCGGGTCCTGCGGCATGCTCTCCGGCGCGTGGCGCGGGGCCGTGAGCCGGGCGCGTACGGCTTCGACGAGCGCGTCCCGTACGCCCTCCACCGCGTGCACCGGGTCGGCCTGGGGTGCGGCAACGGCGAGCGAGGCGACGGCTTCGTACCCGGTGATCTCCCGCGAGCCCTCGCGCAGGATCAGCGCGTGGCCCGGCGGGACCCGCCGCACACCCTCGTAGGGCGTGCCGTCGCCGAGGGCCTCGGGGGTCTCCGGGCAGGCGAGCAGGGCGGCGAGGTGCCCGATGTCGAGCTGCGCCTCGATGAGGTCGGCGAGCGGCAGGGCGGCGGTCGCGTAGGCGGTGCCGCCCGCCCAGGGGGTGTGGAAGACGGGCCGGGCTCCGGCGAGGTCGCCCGCGACGGTGATGCGGCGGCCGATCTGGACGACGGCGGTGTAACTGCCGGGCCAGGCGGTGAGATGGCGCATCGCGCCGCCGCGTGCGGAGAGCAGCCCGACGCGGAGCTGTTCGTCGGTGGCGCCGCAGCAGCCGAGGACCGCGAGGCGGGCGGTGGGGGCCCCTTCGGGGGTGGCGACGCCGATGACGCGGATCTCGTCGGGCCGCCAGTCGCCGACCGCCCACAGCGGATCCGGGTCGCCCCACAGGAGTTGGGAACCCACAGGGTGAACCGTGCGCCCCTCACCGCCGTTTCCGACGGCGCCGACGGTGCCGAAGCTCGCGGCGATACTGCTCCATCCCACCAACCAACGCATCGCCGCCTCCACAGGCTGTGGACAAACGGCGTACGAGATGAACGGAAACGCCGCTGCGGGACATGCTGCCACGACAACGCCGCAGGAGAGGGTGTACGGGCAGCGCACGCCGGAAGAGCATGCGCCCCTGGCAAAGGCCCGACGCGGTCTTCACCGCGGCGACAGCAACGGAACTGCCGGTTCCGGGAGTTGTGGAGGCCGGACCGCGCGGTCGCCGCGCCGCCCCGGCCCGCTCCCCGGGAAGGGGAGGGGCCGGCGCCGCCCGGAAACAGCGGCGATATCCGGCCATAGTCGGACCGTTGGCCAGACCCTCACCGGACCGTCGCTATTCGGCCATTCTCTCGAAGTGCCGCCCTGCGCGCATACCGCGCCGCGCCCCCCCTGGCGACCCCTCCACGCACAGTCCGGGAGGTGGGCCTCACCTCCCGGACCGGTCCGCCGCCCGCGGGGAATGGAGCGGCGGTATCCCCCAGCCCACTGAGTCCAGTGCAGCGGGCCGACCCACGCAGGACTCAGCCAAGCGCCACGCGACGGGACGGGCCAGAGCGCACGGCCGGGCGCACGGCCACACACCGGGAGCACGCCCCACCCCGGTCCGGACCGCCCGCCCCGAACACCCGGACCGCCCGCACGGACAACAATCCCGCCATCCGGACGTCTGCCCCTTAACGGTAGGGATAGGGAGAACTACGCTGTGTTTACTGTTGTTCTCGACAGGGGGCATATTCCTCGGGGCTCGGCCACATGCGTGTGCAGGCGGAGTACGAGGGTTCGAACCTGGGGAGGCATCGGTACGAATGCCGCGCGCCGTCCTCGGTGACGCGGCGGCCGTCTGTGTGTCGAGGGGTGGCGCATGTCCAGGGAGCAACGCGGGCCGAACGAGAAGCTCGGCACGGTTCTCGCCCTCGCGGGAATCAGCAACGCCGGGCTCGCCCGGCGGGTCAACGACCTCGGAGCACAGCGCGGTCTGACACTTCGCTACGACAAGACCTCGGTGGCCCGGTGGGTCGCCAAGGGGATGGTGCCGCAGGGCGCGGCGCCGCATCTCATCGCGGCGGCGATCGGGGCCAAGCTCGGCCGCCCGGTGCCGCTGCACGAGATCGGTCTCGCCGACGCGGACCCGGCCCCGGAGGTCGGTCTTGCCTTTCCCCGGGACGTGGGCGAGGCGGTCCGGTCGGCGACCGAGCTGTACCGGCTGGATCTGGCCGGGCGGCGGGGCGGCGGCGGGATCTGGCAGTCCCTGGCGGGATCCTTCTCGGTGAGCGCCTACGCGACGCCCGCATCCCGCTGGCTGATAACCCCCGCCGACCCGTCGGTGGCCCGGGATCCGACGGCGGCGCAGGAGGCGATCCTCGGCCCACGCGGCGGCGGGCCCGAAGGCTCCGGCGCGGCCGGAGCCCGGGGGCCGGGAACCGCACCGGACGCCCGGGGCGCACACATCCTCCACACCCCCGGCACGGCGGGCTCCGTCCCCGTACAGCCGGGACCCGATTCCGCGCCGGACGCCTCACCGCTCCGCGTCGGCCACAGCGATGTGTCGAAGCTGCGCGAGGCGGCCCAGGACGCCCGGCGCTGGGACTCCAAGTACGGCGGCGGCGACTGGCGTTCCTCCATGGTTCCGGAGTGCTTACGCGTCGACGCCGCACCCCTGCTCCTCGGCTCGTACACCGACGAGGTCGGACGGGCCCTGTTCGGCGCCTCCGCCGAGCTGACCCGGCTGGCCGGCTGGATGGCCTTCGACACCGGTCAGCAGGAGGCCGCCCAGCGCTACTACATCCAGGCCCTGCGCCTGGCCCGGGCCGCCGCCGACGTGCCGCTCGGCGGCTATGTCCTCGCCTCCATGTCCCTCCAGGCGACCTACCGCGGCTTCGCCGACGAGGGCGTCGACCTCGCCCAGGCCGCCGTCGAGCGCAACCGGGGTCTCGCCACCGCCCGCACCATGAGCTTCTTCCGTCTGGTGGAGGCCCGCGCCCATGCGAAGGCCGGCGACGCACCGGCCGCGGGGGCCGCGCTCAAGGGCGCCGAGAGCTGGCTGGAGCGGTCCCGGGCGGGTGATTCGGACCCGCCCTGGCTCGGCTTCTACGGCTACGACCGGTTCGCCGCCGACGCCGCCGAGTGCTACCGGGACCTGAAGGCCCCCCGCCAGGTGCGGCGCTTCACCGAGCAGGCGCTGTCCCGGCCGACCGAGGAGTTCGTCCGCAGCCATGGACTGCGGCTCGTCGTCTCCGCCGTCGCCGAGCTGGAGTCGGGCAATCTGGACGCGGCCTGCGCGGCGGGCACCCGCGCGGTGGAGGTCGCGGGCCGCATCTCCTCGGCCCGCACCACGGAGTACGTGCGCGACCTGCTGCACCGCCTGGAGCCGTACGGGGACGAGCCCCGCGTCGCGGAGCTGCGCGAGCGGGCCCGCCCGCTGCTGGTCACCCAGGCCTGAGCCGGACACGACAGGCCGTAGGACCCGGGATGTGCGCCACGCCCTGCCCATCTCGGGTTTGAGCCGGTTGTCAGTGGGTCAGTGCACTATCGGGGTGGGAGGTGGCGTGATGATGACGCACGCGGCGTACGACTGCGATGTGCTGGTGATCGGCGGCGGGATCGTCGGTCTGTCGACCGCGTATGCGCTGACCCGGGCGGCTCCGGGCACCCGGGTCACGGTCCTGGAGAAGGAGCGCGGCCCCGCCCGCCACCAGACCGGCCGCAACAGCGGCGTGATCCACAGCGGCATCTACTACCGCCCCGGCTCCCTCAAGGCGCGGTACGCGCTGCGCGGCTCGGCGGAGCTCGCGGACTTCTGCGCGGAGCACTCCATCGCGCACGCCACCACCGGCAAGCTGATCGTCGCCACCGAGCGCTCCGAGCTGCCCCGGCTGCACGCCCTGGTGCAGCGCGGCCGCGAGCACGGGCTGCCCGTGCGGGAGCTGGGCCCGGCCCAGATCGCGGAGCACGAACCGGAGGTCCGGGGCCTGGCGGCGATCCGGGTCGGCACGACGGGCGTCTGCGACTTCACCGCCGTGGCCACCCGCTTCGCGACCGAGGTCACGGCGGCGGGCGGCATCGTGCGGTACGGCGCGGAGGTCACCGCGATAGACCGGCGCCCCTGGGGCGTCGCGGTGCGCACGGCGGACGGCCTGGTCGTCCGGGCCCGTGTGCTGGTCAACTGTGCGGGGCTCCACTGCGACCGGGTGGCCCGCCTCGCCGGGGACGACCCGGGGGTGCGGATCGTGCCGTTCCGGGGTGAGTATTTCGAGCTGGCCCGCCCCGAGCTGGTGCGCGGCCTGGTCTACCCGGTGCCGGACCCGGCGTTCCCCTTCCTCGGCGTCCACCTCACCCGGGGCTTCGACGGCTCCGTCCACGTCGGGCCGAACGCGGTCCCCGCCCTGGCCCGCGAGGGATACACCTGGCCCCAGGTCCGCCCCGCCGAACTGCTGTCCACGCTGAGCTGGCCGGGCACCTGGAGAATCGCCCGCCGTCACTGGCGGTACGGGGCGGGCGAGGTGCA
This sequence comes from Streptomyces globisporus, assembly GCA_014649555.1. GTDB lineage: Bacteria > Actinomycetota > Actinomycetes > Streptomycetales > Streptomycetaceae > Streptomyces > Streptomyces globisporus. The sequence continues at coordinate 15,271 of BMTG01000005.1, forward strand.
CCGCTCGCTGTCCCGGTCCGCGTTCACCCGGGCCGTCCAGCGGCTGCTGCCCGCCGTCACCGAGGAGGACCTGCGCCCGTCACCCGCCGGAGTGCGGGCCCAGGCGGTGCTGAAGGACGGCACGCTGGTCGACGACTTCCTGATCCGCGAGGCCCCGCACACCGTGCATGTGCTCAACGCCCCGTCGCCCGCCGCGACGGCGTGCCTGCCCATCGGACGGGAGGTGGCGCGGCTCGCGCTGCGCCGGGCTCGGGGGACGGGGTGGAAGCCGCCCGCCGTAGAATCCGGTCATTGTGTCTGAGCAGCCCCTGAACCCCACCCCCGCCGGATCCCCCGACGAGACGCCGACCGACGAGACGCCGACCGGCCCCGCGCGGACCGGCTCCACGGCGGCCGACGCGCTCGCCGACGCCACCGCCGAGGAAACCACGACCGCCGACGAAGCCGCCGCGCTGCGGGCCGCCTCCTTCGAGCGTGCGCGCCGGCTGCGCATGGAGCCGCGCTTCCCCGGCGGTCCCGCCGCCGACCCGGCCGGTTCGCACCACGAGCGCCGGATCCGCAGCTTCCAGCCGCGCCGCAGCCGGGTCACCACCGGCCAGCAGGAATCCCTGGAGCGGCTGTGGCCGAAGTGGGGCCTGGACATCGACGGCCGGCGCGTCCTCGATCTGGCCGAGCTGTTCGACGGGCTGCCCGTGGTCCTGGAGATCGGCTTCGGCATGGGCGAGGCCACCGCGCAGATGGCGGCCGACGACCCGGGCACCGGCATCCTCGCGGTCGACGTCCACACCCCCGGCCAGGGCAATCTGCTGGGCCTCGCGGACGCGGCGGGCTCGACGAACGTCCGGGTGGCCAACGGCGACGCGGTCATCCTGCTGCGCGAGATGCTGGCCCCGGAGTCCCTCGACGGCCTGCGGGTCTACTTCCCCGACCCCTGGCCCAAGGCCCGCCACCACAAGCGGCGGCTCATCCAGCCCGACTTCCTCGACCTGGTCGCCCCGGTCCTCAAGCCCGGCGCGATCGTCCACTGCGCCACGGACTGGGAGCCGTACGCCGAGCAGATGCTGGAGGTGCTCACCGCGCACCCCCGCTTCGAGAACACCGCGGCCGACGGCGGATACGCCCCGCGTCCCGCGTTCCGGCCGCTCACCCGCTTCGAGGGCCAGGGCCTGGACAAGGGGCACGTCGTCCACGACCTGCTGTTCGCCCGCGTCTGACGCACCGCCCGGCGGCCGGGCGATGGCCGGATGCGCCATCGCGGCTGTCAGTGCTCCTCGTTAGGGTCGAGAGGTGTCCGACCCCTCCGTGCAGCAACAGCAGGCGCACCCGGCCGTTCCGGTCCTCCACGAGCAGCGGCTCGACGAGGTCCTGGGCGCCGCGCCGGAGCGTGGCCGGGCGCGTTACCGGCCGCACCGCGTCGGCATGGTGTGGCGCAGCAAGGTGTTCCGTGCCGGGGCCGTGATCGTGGCGCTCCTGCTGTGCGGTCTGGTGATCCTCGCGCTCGTCCGCGAACAGACCGGGCCCGAGGGGTTCCTGGTCGGCCTCGGCCTGGCGGTGCTGCCGGTGCCGCTGCTGATGGCCGCCTTCCGCTGGCTGGACCGGGTCGAGCCGGGGCCCTGGCGGAATCTGATCTTCTCCTTCGCCTGGGGCGCGTGCGCCGCCGCGCTCGTCGCGATCATCGCCAACTCCTTCGCGACGCGCTGGATAGCCACCGCGACGGCCGACACGGCGAGCGCCGACACCCTGGGGGCGACGGTGATCGCCCCCGTCGTCGAGGAGAGCGCGAAGGCGGCGGCCGTGCTGCTGATCTTCCTGTTCCGCAGACGGGAGTTCAGCGGGGTGGTGGACGGCATCGTCGTCGCCGGCTTCACCGCGACGGGCTTCGCGTTCACCGAGAACATCCTCTATCTGGGCAACGCCTTCGGCGAGGACCAGCAGCTCGGCAGCTCCGGGTTCGCCTCGGTGACGGCGGGGACGTTCTTCGTGCGGATCGTCATGTCCCCCTTCGCGCACCCCCTGTTCACCGTCCTCACCGGTCTCGGCTTCGGCTTCGCGGCCGTCAGCGCCCGCCGCCACCGGGTCCGCCGGATCGCCCTGCCGGTGCTGGGTCTCCTGCTGGCGATGGGGCTGCACGCCCTGTGGAACGGCTCGTCGGCCTTCGGCCCGTACGGCTTCTACGCGGTGTACGGGATCGTCATGGTCCCGGCGTTCGGCCTGGTGACCTGGCTGGCGATCTGGTCGCGTCAGCGGGAACTGCGTACGCTCGCCGCCGAGCTGCCCGCGTATGCGGCGGCCGGCTGGCTCACCCCCGCCGAGCCGTCGGCGCTCTCCTCCATGCGGGCCCGGGGCATGGCCCGCGACCTGGCCCGCCACTGGCAGCAGGACCGGACCCGGGGCCGGGCGGCGGCCCGCGCGGTCGCGGAGTACGAGTCGTTCGCGACGTCGCTCGCGGGGCTGCGCCGCCGGGCCCGCCACGGCGCGGCGGGCCCGGACTTCGGCGCCCGGGAACGGGAGTTGCTGCACCATCTGTGGCAGCGCCGGGAGATCGCGGCCCCGGCCCTGACCCACGCGGCCCGCCTCACGTCCCACCGGGGTCCGCACCACGGCCGCCACGCCCACGCCGGCCGCCACGCGCCGATGCCGTACGGGCCCGGCCCGGGGCAGGGCTACGGCCCCGCACAGGGCTATGGCTCCGCGCCCGTGCCGGCCCCCGGAAACGGCCCCGGATACGGTCCGGCGTACGGACAGCAGCCGTACCCGTACGGACAGCCCCAGGCGCAGCCGTACGGATACGGATACGGCGACCCCGGCTCCGTCAGGCCGACGCCTCGGTGAGCAGCGCGAGTTCCCGGTCCGTCAGCCGCAGTTCGGCTACCGCGACGAGGGCGGGGAGCTGTTCGACCGTCCGGGCGGAGGCGATCGGGGCGGCGACGGTCGGCTGTGCGGCGAGCCAGGCGAGGGCCACCGTCGCGAGCTCGGCGTTCCGCTCCCCGGCCACCTGGTCGAGGGCGGCCAGCACCTTGCGGCCCTGCTCCGACTCCAGGTGCCCGCCCGCCTTCGTGGAGCGCGCGCTCTCCACCGTCGTACCGGGGCGGTACTTGCCGGTGAGGAAGCCGGAGGCGAGCGCGTAGTACGGGACGGCGGCGAGGCCAGCGGCGGCCGCGGTGTCCTGGAGGGCGCCTTCGTAGGTGGAGCGGGAGACCAGGTTGTAGTGCGGCTGGAGCGCGACGTACCGGGCGAGGCCCTCGCGCTCGGAGAAGGCGAGGGAGGCCGCGAGGCGCTCGGGGCTGATGTTGGAGGCGGCGATGTGGCGCACCTTGCCGTCCTTCACCAGCTGGTCGAGGGCGGTGATGATCTCCTCGACCGGGACGTTCTCGTCGTCGAAGTGCGTGTAGTAGAGGTCGATGTGGTCGGTGCCGAGCCGGCGCAGCGATGCCTCGGCCGCGCCCTTGATGGTGGCGGCGGAAAGGCCCCGGAAGTCGGGGTGGGCGCCGGCCTTGGTGGCGACGACGATGTCGGACCGGTTGGAGCGGGAGGCGAGCCACTTGCCGATGACGGTCTCGGACTCACCGCCGTGGTTGCCCTCGACCCAGGCGGAGTACGCGTCGGCGGTGTCGATGAAGTTGCCGCCGGCCGCGACGTACGCGTCCAGGACGGCGAAGGACTGTTCCTCGTCCGCCGTCCAGCCGAAGACGTTGCCGCCGAGAGCGAGGGGGAAGACCTGGAGGCCGGAGGTGCCGAGGGGGGTGCGCGCGGAAGTCATGTGAGGGTTCAACGGGCCGGTCGGGGGGCGGTATTCCGCCGCGTACTCCATCCGGTCCTGTCGCCTCGTCCTCCGCTCCTCTCCCACCCCTCCCCCGGACAGACCGGCAGCCCTGACGTCGGGGGGTGTGCGTCAGGGCTGCCGGGGTTTCGGGGCGGGCCGCCGGAGAAGGGCGGCCCGGGGCCGGCGGCGCGCGCCGGCCCGGGGGCTCAGACCGAGAGGCCCTTGCTGTTCAGCCAGGCCATCGGGTCCATCGCGGAGCCGCCCGCGGTGCGGACCTCCAGGTGGAGGTGGACGCCGGTCACGTTGCCGGTGGCGCCCATGCGGCCGATGGTCTCGCCGGTGGTGACCTTCTGGCCGACCGAGACGTCGATCGAGGACTGGTGGGCGTACCAGATCTCCGTGCCGTCATCGAGCTGGAGCACCGTGCGGTAGCCGTACGAACCGGACCAGCCGGCCGACGTGATCGTGCCGCTGTGCACGGCCTTGAGCGGCGAACCGGCCGCCCCGGCGAAGTCGAGGCCGGTGTGCTGGCCGGAGGACCACATCGCGCCGGACTGACCGTAGGTCGAGCTGATCGTGTACGAGGAGGCCGGCAGGGAGAAGCTCGCGGCGAGCTTGGCGAGACGCTCCTCCTCCGCCTTCTTCTTCGCCGCTTCCTCTGCCGCCTTCTTCTTCGCGGCGGCGTCGGCCTCGGCCTCGTCCTGCTGCTTCTTGGCCTCTTCCGCCGCCTTCTCGGCCGCTGCCTTCTCGGCTGCCGCCTTGGCCTCGGCGTCGGCGCTGGCCTGCTGCTGCTCGGCCTGCTGGAGGATCCGGGCGCGCAGTGCCTCGCCGGCGTCGGTGCCCTGCTCGGCCTCGGCGCTGGTGAGCCCGGCGGTGGTGAGCGGCGCGGCCGCGGCGACCGGTGCGGCCTCCGCGTCGTCGGACATGAAGGACCCGACGCCGGGAAGGGACTTGGCGTCGGGGAGGTTGTCCGCGATGGAATCGGGAAGAGAGATGGAGACGGGTGCCTTGTCCTGAGCGGTGGCCATGCCCCCCGCTCCGACGGCCGCTATGACGCCGACCCCGAGGACGGTGGAGCTACGGGCCAGACCACGCTGCTTGGCGACGCGGTGCCTGCCGCGCACGGGACGGATGGAGTCCTCGGTGGGATTCCACTCCCCCACGGACCGCTCGGCGCCACCGTAGCTGTCGGTGCTGAAGGGTGACGGGGCCTCAGGGGCAGGCTTGTTGGACGCCACGTGGGCGCACTCCTTTCCTTCCTTCTCGCCTACCGGGTTAGCTGACGGGTTCGGAGCAGGAAGGTCTCCTACGGGCCCCTCCGCCTCTCACGAGACGCAGGCGTCCGATTCACCCCATGTAGTGGGTCCCCGGTTTCCTTGCGGAATTCGGCGCTCGCGCGCGGCGCCGTCCCTGACGACGGCTGTGACGACCGCGCTGCGTTATCGAACGTTAATAGACACCCGGGCCCGATTCCAAGCTGTTCCTGTTGATCATTAACGAACAGGAGCGGGAGGTACGGGGCACAAGCGGGCGGAATCGGGCGACTTGACCAGGGCTCAGCCACACGTCTTTTTCTGACGGTGTATCAAATGTTATGCGGAGCGGTGCGCTTCGATCACGCACCGTGCCATCGCTGCGAGTTCAGCGCGCCGGCAGACGTCCGCGTCACCTCAGCGGGCCGCGTCCTCGTCGCCCCGGCCCACGATCTTCACCGTCGTCCGGCGCACGGGCTGCCCCTCCGCCGGCCGGCCGACCGCGATCAGCGCCATGTCGTCCGTGGCGCGCCCGCCTGTGTGCAGCCGTACGTCGTCGGTCAGCGCCGACAGCAGCTCCTCCGGCCCCGGGAAGATCCGGCCGCGCAGCCGGGCCGCCGGATCGTAGAAGACCCCGCTCGCGTCCCGGGCCTCGGACAGGCCGTCCGTGAAGGCGAGGAGCGTCGCCCCGGGCGGCATCACCCACTCGTCGGCGCGGTCCGGCCACACCCCGAGGTCCATCCCCAGCGGCAGGGCGGGCACCGAGGGCGCCAGCACCTCCAGGGCCCCGTCCGCGTGGAGCAGGATCGGCTCGGGGTGGCCGCGGTTGACCAGGCGGACCGTGGCCGCCCCGGGCGGGATCTCGCCCAGTACGGCGGTGATGAACCCCTCCATGGCGTCCAGCCCGTACTGCCGCGTCCCCTCCCGGGCCAGCGCCCGCTCCAGCCGCTGGGCCACGCCCTCCAGCGAACGCTCCTGTTCGGCGGCCTCCCGGAACGCGCCGATGATCACCGCCACCGCCCCGACGGCGTCCAGCCCCTTGCCGCGGACGTCGCCGACCACGACTCGCACGCCGTACGGGGTGTCCGCGACGGCGTACAGGTCGCCGCCCACGAACTCGTCCGCCTGCGCCGCCTCGTACCGTGCGGCCACCTGAAGTCCGCCGATCCGCTCGGCGGGCGTCGGCAGCACGGCCCGCATGGCGGTCTCCGCGACGGCCCGGGCCGAGGCGAGCTGCTCATTGCCGCGCCGCACGACGCCGTTGATGACGAGGGCCAGGACCGAGCCCGTGAGCACGGTGATCATCTCGATGACCGGGACGACCTGCGTGGACGTCCCGTCGGAGATCCGCATGACGATGACGGAGATGACCGCGGCGATTCCGGTACGCACGGTCCGGGACAGCGAGAAGAACGGGGCGGCGATCAGCGGGGCCGCGACGAAGAGGGGGACGGCGGTGAAGTTGGGCGGGGCGAGCGAGTCGAACAGCAGTCCGCCGATGATCAGCAGGGCGGGCAGCATCCGGATGAACCGCCCGGTGCCCCGCCCGCCGCCGGATGCCAGCTCCCCCTCCCGGGAACCGAGCACCGCACGGCCCACGGCGTCCATGCTCCCCGCCGCTCCGCTGCGCCGTCCCTCGGCCATCCCCACCTGTGTACTCCTGCCCGGTCCACCCACGGCTGCGGACGGTACCGCTCCCTGTCCAGGCTTCCCGGAGCCGCGCCGAGCGGCGACCGGGCATCGGCCGAATAGGGGGAATGCGGTGGCGGCCCGGCCGGCCGTGGTCAGTCGGAGAGCCGGTGCTGCGCGTAGACCGTCAGTGCGTCCCGTACGAAGGCGGCGGTGCCGTCCCCGTAGCGATCGTAGTTCTTTCCGAAGCGCGGATCGGCGACATACATCTCCCCGAGCCCGATCACGTACGAACGGCTGGGCTCCTTGGCCGAGGACAGCCAGGCGCAGTGCCGCCGCGCGAGCTCCTGCGCCTCGGGCCCGTCCGGGGCGAGCCCGGCCTCCCTGGCCCGGCCCCAGTCGCGCGCGATGGCCTCGTGCTCGTCCTGGAAGGCCTTCTTCTCCCCGTCCCCGAGCGAACGCCACCAGCGGTCGCCCTCCTCGTACGCGTCCCGGCCCCAGCGCTCGGTGACCTCCTGCTCGTGGGCGGTGTGGTCGAAGCCGTCGAACACCTCAGCGGCCATGAGTTCCATCCCCTCCTGGGTCTTGTGGAGGGTGGTCCGCACCGAGGCGATCTGCCGTCCGATGCGCGCCTGCTCCTGTTCGAGCAGCCGCAGATGCGCCCGCAGCGCCACCGCCGTGTCCCGCTGCCCCTCCAGTACGTCCTTGATCGCGGGCAGCGAGAGCCCGAGCTCCCGCAGCAGCAGGATGCGCTGCAGCCGGACGAGGGCGTCCTGGTCGTAGTAGCGGTAGCCGTTGCTCCCGATCCGGCTCGGCGCGAGGAGACCGAGGTCCCCGTAGTGCCGGAGCGTGCGGCTCGTGGTGCCGGCCCGGCGGGCGATTTCCTGAATGGACCACTCCATGCCGGAAACGCTAGATCTTTACGTTGCGTCAAGGTCAACCCGGAACATGCCGGGGAACGACTCGGGCCCGGCACGCTGTCTGCGTGCCGGGCCCGGATCTTCAGTAGCGGGGACAGGATTTGAACCTGCGACCTCTGGGTTATGAGCCCAGCGAGCTACCGAGCTGCTCCACCCCGCGTCGATGAACACAACTGTACGGCATTCCGGGAGTGCCGTTGACCAATAAGCGGGCCCCCTCCTCCGGTCCGCGTTCCCCCGCCCGGACGAGTACCTTGTTGCACAGAGTTTGCAATAACGATCACTGTGCGAGAAGAGGACCCCGTGCGGACTCCGGTGGTGCTGGGCATCGAGTCGTCGTGTGACGAGACGGGGGCGGGGATCGTCTCCGGCGGCCGTCTGCTCGCGCACGTCGTGGCGTCGAGCATGGACGAGCACGCCCGTTACGGCGGGGTGGTGCCGGAGATCGCCGCCCGGGCCCACCTCCAGGCGTTCACCCCCGTCGTCCAGAAGGCCCTGGCGCAGGCGGGGCTCGGGGTGCGGGACATCGACGCCGTCGCGGTGACCACAGGGCCCGGTCTGTCCGGGGCGCTTCAGGTCGGTCTGGCCGGCGCGAAGTCCCTGGCGTACGCGGCGGGGGTGCCGCTGTACGGGGTGCACCACCTGGCCGGGCACGTGGCCGCCGACACCCTGGAGCACGGGCCGCTGCCCGACCCGTGCATGGTGCTCATCGTCTCCGGCGGCCACACCTCGCTGCTGCTCGTGCGCGACCTGGTGCGCGATCCGATCCTGCACCTGGGCGACACCGTGGACGACGCCGCGGGCGAGTGCTTCGACAAGGTCGCCCGGGTCTTCGCGCTCCCGTACCCGGGCGGGCCGGCCATCGACCGGGCCGCCCGCGAGGGAAATCCCTGTGCCGTCGCCTTCCCCCGGCCGCTGCTGGGGTCGAAGGACGACCCGTACGCGTTCTCCTTCTCCGGGCTGAAGACCGCCGCCGCCCGCTGGGCCGAGCAGCACCGGCTGCGCGGCGAGGACATCCCGCTGGCCGACGGGGCGGCTTCCCTCCAGGAGGCCGTCGCGGACGTCCTGACGCGCAAGGCGCTGGCCGCCTGCCGCCAGTACGACGTGCGCACCCTGGTCGTGGTCGGCGGGGTCGCGGCGAACTCCCGGGTCCGGGCCCTGGCCGAGGAGCGGTGCGCGGCGGCGGGCGTCGAGCTGCGGGTGCCGCCGCTGACCCTGTGCACCGACAACGGGGCGATGATCGCCGCCGTCGGCGACCTGTTGGTACGAGCCGGCGCCGACCCGGCCCAGCTGAACGTGTCCTTCGACCCGTCGGCGCCGTTGGAGTACGCCGCGCTGCACCCGGTGGCCACGCCGGGACGGGCGGCGAGAGCCGCGTGAGCGGTGTGATGCCGCGCCCGGATTTCCCCTGGTGACCGACCGAAGGACTTAAGAGGACCGCTTGTGCGTACCGCCGACATCCGCAGCCGCTTCCTGGACTTCTTCGCCGCCCGGGGCCACACCGTCGTCCCCAGCGCGCCCCTGCCGACCCCCGACCCGACCCTGCTGTTCGTCAACGCGGGCATGGTGCCGTTCAAGCCGTACTTCACCGGTGAGGCGGCCCCGCTGTGGGAGCGGGCCACCAGCGTGCAGAAGTGCGTGCGGACCCTGGACATCGAGGAGGTCGGCCGCACCACCCGGCACGGCTCGTTCTTCCAGATGAACGGCAACTTCTCCTTCGGCGACTACTTCAAGGAAGGGGCCATCGCCTACGCCTGGGAGCTGTCGACGAGCCCGCAGGGCGAGGGCGGCTACGGGCTGGACCCCGACAGGATCTGGGTGACCGTCCACCACTCCGACACCGAATCGCGCGGTATCTGGCGGCGGGTCGCGGGCCTGCCCGACGAGCGGATCGTGGACCGGGGCGACGAGGACAACTTCTGGTCCATGGGCGTCCCCGGACCGTGCGGGCCCTGCTCCGAGCTGTACTACGACCGCGGCCCGGCCCTCGGCCGGGAAGGCGGTCCGGCGGTCGACGAGGACCGGTACATGGAGTTCTGGAACCTGGTCTTCATGCAGTACGAGCGCGGCCCGGGCCCCGGCAAGTCCGGCTACCCGATCCTCGGGGAGCTGCCCCGCCGCAACATCGACACCGGCATGGGCCTGGAACGGATGGCGACCCTCCTCCAGGGCGTCGACAACCTCTACGAGATCGACGAGACCCGCCCCGTCCTCCAGCGCGCCGCCGACCTGGCCGACGTCCGCTACGGGGCTGATCCGGAGGCCGACGTACGGCTGCGGGTCGTCGCCGACCACGTCCGTACGGCCCTGATGCTCCTCGCCGACGGCACCACCCCCGGCAACGAGGGCCGCGGCTACGTCCTGCGCCGCATCCTGCGCCGCGCGGTCCGCTCCATGCGGCTGCTGGGCTACGAGGACCTGGCGCTGACCGAACTGCTGCCGGTGGCCCGCGACTGCATGGCGCCGAGCTACCCGGAGGTCGCCGACGCCTATCCCCGTATCGCCGATCAGGCCGGGGCCGAGGAGGACGCCTTCCGCTCCTCCCTCAAGCAGGGCACCACCGTCCTGGACACCGCCGTCGCCCGGGTCAAGGAGAGCGGCGGCCGGCTGCTGCCCGGCGCCCAGGCGTTCCTGCTGCACGACACGTACGGCTTCCCCATCGACCTGACCCTGGAGATGGCCGCCGAGCAGGGCGTCGAGGTCGACCGCGAGGGCTTCACCGCGCTGATGAACGAGCAGCGTGAGCGGGCCCGCGCGGACGCCCGCGCCCGCAAGGCCGGCGGGGCCGTGGACACCACTGCCCTGCGCCCGGTCCTGGACGCGCACGGGCCGACCGACTGGCGGGCCTGGGACACCCTGGAGACCGAGTCCCGTGTCCTCGCGCTGCTCGGCCCGGCCGGCCCGGTGCCGGTGGCCCGTACCGGGGACATCGTCACCGTCGTCCTGGACCGCACGCCGTTCTACGCCGAGTCCGGCGGCCAGGACAGCGACGCCGGGCTGTTGTCCGGTACGTCGGTCGAGGCCGAGGTCCTCGACGTCCAGCGCCCGCTGCCCGGCCTGGTCGCCCACCAGGTCCGGATCACCGCGGGCGAACTCGCCCTGGACGACACCGTGCACGCGGCCGTCGACGCCGAGTGGCGGCTCGGCGCCCGCCAGGCCCACTCCGGCACCCATGTCCTGCACGCCGCCCTGCGCGAGATCCTCGGCCCCACCGCGCTCCAGGCCGGGTCCTACAACCGGCCCGGCTACCTGCGCCTCGACTTCCCCTGGCGCGGCGGCCTGTCCGCGACCGTCCGCAGCGAGATCGAGGAGGCCGCCAACCGCGCCCTGCGCCGCGATCTGCCGGTCGGTGTGCGGTGGATGACCCTGCCCGAGGCGAAGGAGATCGGCGCGCTCGCCCTCTTCGACGAGACGTACGGGGAGAAGGTGCGCGTCGTCGAGATCGGCGGGGCCTGGTCCCGGGAGCTGTGCGGCGGTACGCATGTGGAGCGGGCGGCCCAGATCGGCACGGTCGCGCTGACCTCGGAGGGCTCGGTCGGCGCGGGCATGCGCCGCCTGGAGGCGGCCGTGGGCATCGAGGGGTTCGGCTACCTGGCCCGCGAGCGGGACCTGGTGGCGCGGATCGCGGAGCAGCTCGGGGCACCGCGCGCCGAGCTGCCCGACCGGATCGCCGGCCTCCTGGACCGGCTCAAGGCGGCCGACCGGGAGAACGCCCGGCTCAAGCAGCAGGCCACCACCGCACGCGCGGGCGAACTCGCCGAAGCGGCGGGCGAGGCGAATGGCGTGCGGATCGTTACCACGACGGCGGACGGCAGCGCCCAGGAGGCCCGCGCGCTCGCCCTGGCCGTCCGCGACCGGCTGCCCGGCGGCGTACCCGGCGCGGTGGCGGTCGGCACGGAGGACGGGGCTCTCGTCCTCGCGCTGAACGGCACGGCCCGGGAAGCGGGCCTGAGCGCTTCCCGGTTGGTGAAGCAGCTTCTCGGCGGCCGCGGCGGCGGCTCCGCGGAGGTCGCCCAGGGCGGCGGTCTCGGGCCCGGCGGGGTCTCCGACGCGCTGGCGGCCCTGCCGGCGGTGATCGCCACCGCCACCGACTGATCCGCGCCACGGGTGCTGGTCCGGAGCGATCGCCAGTCGGCCGCCCGCCGGGGCCCGGGCCGGCGGGGCGCAGTCGCGGCGTTCGCAGACGCGGCAGCAGCCCGGGCCGATCGGGGTCGCCGCCCGGGAGTCGTCGAGGGCAACGCCTTCGGCGTAGACGAGACGGCGGGCGTGGCGGAGTTCGCAGCCGAGGGCGACCGCGAACTCGGCACGCGGGGCGTGGTGGCTGTAGCCGCCCCGGGTGATCGTGCGGGCGACCCAGAAGTAGCGCTTGCCGTCGGGCATGTCGGCGACCTGGCTCAGGGTGCGGCCGGGCGCGGAGAACGCCTCGTAGACCGTCCGCAGGGGACACGTACCGCCGAGGCGGGAGCAGGGGAAGTCGGTAGCGGACTGCCGTTTGGAGATGGTCCCGGCCCGAGGCCCGCACCGACCCGGACTTCGTCCTCATCGCCCGTACGGACGCCATCGCGAACTCGGCTACCTGCTGATCGTCGTCCCCCCGAACCTCCAGCGCGCGATGATCACCGCGGTCCTGCGCACGCTGGGGGCCATCAACCGTGACCGCGACAGCGGCGCCGTCCGCGAGCGGATCGTGCGCACGGCGGAGTATCTGGCGATCGGGTCCTGAGCCGAGGGGAAGCGGGGTCGGCCCCCCGGGTCAGTTGCCGGGTGCCGGGGCGGCGCCGGAGTGGTCGATGACGTTGCCGTTGGAGCAGTTGTTCCGGTGGTCGCCGGTCCAGTCGCTGAGGGCGGGGACCACGGCGAGTTCCTGGATACACACGTCGGCGGCGGTGAAGTTCCAGTTGTTCGCCGCGTTGACCCCGCTTCCGAAGTTGCTGTCGTTGTCGGCGAAGGCGGGCGTGGCGGCGGAGAGAGCCGCGGCGGCCAGCAGGCCGCAGGTGATGATCTTTCGCATGCTTCATGAACGTGTCCCGCTCGCGCGAGTCACGCGGCGATCGACCGAATGGGAGGGGCCGGGCTCGCACGTGCCCAAGTAGCCGAAATGCCTCGACCGGCCGGAGCCGGTCGAGGCACTGAGGAGCAGCTCGGAGGAGGTTTCCTCGCTCTGCTGTCGGTAGGCCGTGTGGGACTCGAACCCACAACCAACGGATTAAAAGTCGAGGAGCCCGAGTGATATCGGCTGGGGCCCCGTTCCTGTCCATGCCGTTCCGGCTGGTCAGAGCGGGTGCCCCAGCCACCCGACCACCGGCCCGTGACACCTCGTCCGTAGGCGTCCGGGCTCACACTGGGCTCACCTCAAAGCTGCTCTGACCTGGCCCGAAGGCCGACAGGCTCGCCTCCCGGCCTCAGGCAGCCACCCTCAAATGCTCTGCACACCGCCGGACGCACAACCACGCGACAAGAGGATGCCGCGTGAAGAGTCGGCTGACACAATGCCAGTCGAATCGACCGGCATAGGGGGTGCCGTTGCCGTGACTAGTTGCGATCTACCCCCTGTGCCAGCCAGGGGAGGGATCGAGATGGCAAGACCGCGGCTTAGGCGGTTGGCGAGTCCGGCTGTGCGCAGATTGCGCGGCCTTCAGCATGATCAGCCCGAGGGGCCGGGCGGTTCGCCGCTGAAGGACAAGAAAGCCTGGGTAACGGCCGTGGTGTTCCCCGCCATCATGGTCATCGTCGCTACCGCAGTCCCCGGGGGATGGGGTTGGTTCTCGGGTCTGTTCGCGGAACCGCCGAGTCTGAAGGCGTACTCCAGCGGTCCGGACGGGTGCGTTCCGCGCTACTCGGTACAGAGCCTCTCCGAGCTGAAAGCAAAGCCCGACGCTCTCAGGGCCGAGGGAGTTCCTGTGGCGGACCCACAGTGGGGAGAAGTCGTTTCCGCGCCACTCACGCTGCAAGCGAAGACCAATCAGAGCATCGTGGTGACGGGTGTACGCGTTGACGTGATCACTTCCAAACCTGTCCCGAGCACGGGGCAGGTGATCGATGCTTCGGATTGCGGAAGCGGAATCGACGTGCGGCCCTTTGACGTCGACTTGGCCAGTCAACCCGTAGCAGTGAAGCCAGCCGTTACCAAGGGAGCTGACGGCAGTCAGAAGCGTGGGCCTGGTTTCCCCTTCAAGGTCTCATCCGATGATCCGGAGCAGCTCGTCTTGATGTTCCCATCGGTGCAGGGAGACGTGCGGTTCTCCATCACCGTGGACTGGGTGTCCGAGGGGAAGCCGGGAAACGTCAAACTCGACAACGGCGGCGCCGGGTATCGCGTCATGGGGCTCGGGGGCCTGCCTCGTCATCCGTACTCAACTCTCTTTAAGCGGCCTACTCCTTGATTTCGTGGCGGCGCCCTACCTGCGTGGCGCCCATGCCACGTTTGCACGAGGTGGTGGGGAGACGCAGTGAGGCCGACACCCCACACTCGGCCTGCCGCATCGGTACCGTGCTGATGAGCGACCATGGCCGGTCGCCCACGTGCAGGGGGTGTGCTGATGTTGGAAGAAGCCGAGGAGATCGGCCGCCGCGTCCGCCGGGCGCGGCTGCGGCTCGGAATGCCGCAGGCCGACCTCGCTGCTGCCCTGGGGAAGACACAGGGTTGGGTGTCCAAGATGGAACGCGGCCTGATCGAACTGGACCGGGTCGGGCTGCTGAACCTCGTTGCCGCCGAGCTGCACGTGCATCCCAATGACCTGATCGGCCGGCCGTACGCGAGCAGCCCCGCCGAGAATCAGTGGCAGGTCTCGGCCGCCTCCATCCTGCGCGAGCTGCGCCGCTACGACCTGACGCCCGTGTTCAACGGCGCCCCCCGTCCGTCCAGCGAGCTGTGGCGGGACATGACCCGCCTGCACCGCCTGAGGGACGCAGCAGCCAACACGGCGATCCTCGCCACCCTGCCCGACCTGCTGCGCGAGGCCCGCGCCCTCGCCGAGGCCACCACCGGCCACGAGCGCGAGGAAGCGTTCGCGATCTATGCCGTGGCATGCAAGTTCGCCCACACCGCCGCCCACGCCCTCGGCCACCCCGAGCTCGTCGCGATGGCAGCCGAGCGCGCCGCATGGGCTGCTCGACTGTCTGCCGACCCCGTCATGCCCGCGCTCGCCGACTGGATGCGCGTCTGGGACATGTGGGCCACTACCGATTGGGACGACTCGCTCACCCTGTCCGACAAGGCCATCGCCAGCGTGCAGCGCGAGTACGAGCTCGGTGACCCCCTCGCACTGCGGATGTGGGGCACACTCCACCTGCGCGCGGCTGTCGCCGCGGCCCGCGCCGGCCGCCAGTCCGAGGCCGACGAGCGGATCGGCCACGCACGCGACGCTGCCCGCCGTATGACCGGCCACCGCAACCCGCCCGTCTACGACCGGCACTCGGTCACGTTCTCCCCCGGCAACGTCCAGATCCACGCCATCAGCGTGGCCCTGGAGACGGGCGAGCAGACCAAGGCCCTCGCCATAAACCGGCGCACCGCACCCGAGCTCGTCGCAGCTCTCCCGAACTCCCGCCAGGGTCACCACCACATGGACCTCGCCCGCGCTTGGCTGTGGGACGGCAACCGCGACCATGCGCTCGCCGAGCTGGAAACCGCCGAGCGGATCGCACCACAGCTCGTACGGAACCATCCGATCGCCCGTTCGACCCTGCGCAGCATCGTCTACGCCGAGCGGATCACCACCCGCGAGAAGCTGCGCCGCATGTCAGACCGCTTCCACCTGGACGGATGAGGGTGGTATTCCTCCGATTCATATTGAACCCCTGACACGCCCCTAACTTCTGGGGCATGACAGGACGAGCAACTCCCCGTCTCCCCTCGCAGGGCGGCGAGTTAGGCACGGCTGCCCCGTTCTACCCGCGCCTTGGCGATCTCGCTCGCGACACTGCCAAGGGCGGGCAGATCGGCGTCGTGGTCGCGCTCCCCGGCGTCGGCGGCGGCACGTACCACCTGAGCCCGCCCGGCGGCGGCGACAAGTGGACGGCGCCGGCCGACGGCACGACCTTGCGCCCCGTACCGGCTCAGGTCACGCACATCACTCCGATACAGCGGGATGCCCTCTACGACCCCCGCGCGCAGCAGGGCGCCCTGCGGGTATCCGTCCACTACGAGGACGGAGGAACCGCCGAGTCCCTGCTCGTCCTCACGCCGGACCAGGTGGAGCTGTACGCGAGCCAGTTCGAGCGGATCATCGCCCAGCGCGAGCAGGCCAAGGAGGCCGCCGCGTGAGGGCTGGCCACGCAGCACAGCGCCGCACCACCACTCGCGATCCCTTCGGGGCCTTCCTGAGCTGGATGTGGGCCCTCGGCACCGTCGCGGGATTCGCCGCCCTGGCTGTCACTGGTACCGCCGAGCTCGGACGCTACGACGCCAGGCCCGCACTCTCCGCGCCCGACGCCCGCATTCCGGCGCTCTGATCTGCCCGCCCGCCGGGATGACCAGCACGGCCCCGCGCGGGCGGGGTGCACCACCGCACGTCCAGGCACCACTGACCAAGGAGGCAAGGACCGTGACCGTAATCCAGGAACGTCCCGCGACGGACGCCCGGACACTGATCAGCGCCACGCTGCGCGCAACGCTCGCGTCCAACATGCAGGCCAAGTTCCCCGAGCTCAGCGACGACCAGGCCGAGCGCGGCATTGGCCAGATGCTCGCCTTCCTCGCGGCCGGCGCGCACAGCGACACCCCGCTCAGCCCGTCCCCGCTCGTTGACGACTTCTGGCACGCCTTCCTGCTGCACACGCAGGCGTACCAGGACTTCTGCGGGCAGACGCTCGGCAAGTTCGTCCACCACCAGCCCGGGTTCCTCGACAAGGAGGAGCACGGCGGCGGCAAGGCCCTGCGCGCCCGGACGGTCGACGCCATCGTCGCGGCCGGGTTCGTGATCGACATGGAGTTCTGGCCCGAGCTGGACCTCGCCGACTGCTCGCAGTGCCACGCCAACTGCCACAACAGCCCCAAGCACGCCTGACGTACCGCCTGCGGCCGGTCCTCGGCTTGTGCCACGCTGTGGCCGAGCCGGGGACCGGCCCCCTTTCTTGCACGAGGAGCACGCGGGTGGACCGCACCGCATGGCTTGAACTCCCGCCCGAGGCCCGTAGCGCTGCCGAGGCCTACACCAGCACGGTGGAGTACGCCGAGACCGCCGAGACCGGCGTCATGTCCCGACTCGCCTGCACCCTGCACACCACCACCGGGCGCGTGTTCGTCAAAGGCACCCGCAGCGACGAGCCGGCCGCATGGATGTACGAGTACGAAGCACGCGTCACCCGCGTAGCGCCCTTGGCGCCCCGGGTGCTCTGGCAGGTCGACGCCGGCGGATGGCTACTCACCGGCTACGAGTACGTGTTCGGCCTGCACCCGGACCTCGTCCCCGGATCGCCCGACCTCGGCCCCCTAATCAACGCGCTCACCACCATGGCGGCGGCCCCGTGGCCCGAGCAGGTCCGTAAGAAGCCGCTCCACATCCGATGGGCTGGGTTCTTCCCGACCGACCGTTGCCCCGACCTGGAAGGCCGGGCGCTCGTTCACAGCGACGTGTCGCCGCTCAACATGCTGGCCACCGATGACGGCATCCGTGTACTCGACTGGGCCTTGGCCTGCCCCGGTCCGGCATGGGCCGACACCGCATTCGCGATCCCCCGGTTCGTCCACGCCGGCCACACACCCGAGCAGGCCGAGGCACTCGCCCGAACCGTCCCCGCCTACCGCGCCGCCGCGCCCTCGGCCGTGAGCACCTTCGCGCAGACCCTGTGTGCCGTATGGGAGAGCCGCGAGGAGTCGGACCCCGCCCCCCACCGCGCTCCGCTCATCTCCGCGGCCCGAGCTTGGGCAGCCCATCGCGAGTACGCCAAGGTGTGAGGGGCCGCCTCGGGGCCGGCTTCTTGGCAGTCCCGCGCGCGGAGGGCGCTTCGACCGGTCGCGAGCCTGAGTCAGCACCCATGTGCGCGAGGCAGTAGGAACCGGTTCCGCGTGCGGGTTCACGGCGTTGTCAGTGCCCTGCTGTATTCGCGCACGCCCGCGCACAAGACGCGACCGGTCGCGGTCGGACAGTCCGATGCCATCGGGGGACGGGCGGGGACGCGGGGGACGGTATTGGCACTCTCCCCTCTCCTTCTTCTTTCCTTCTCTGAGTGAGACAGAGGAGTGAAGGGGTGGAGTCGTCCCCTGCGACCCACACATCGCCCCAGGGCAGCACCCGGCGGGGCAGGAAGGGGACGAGCGGAGGTTGACGTGCGTCCCCGTCGTCCCCTGGGCGTCCCCACATATCGAAGCATTTTGGAAAGACTGGCGCCGGTTCAGGCCTCCCTTCCGTCGATCACCCGAAGCTAGTGCGGGTG
The DNA here is from genome assembly GCA_014649555.1 of Streptomyces globisporus. Lineage (GTDB taxonomy): Bacteria > Actinomycetota > Actinomycetes > Streptomycetales > Streptomycetaceae > Streptomyces > Streptomyces globisporus. The sequence goes on from BMTG01000005.1 coordinate 33,213, forward strand.
GTTCTGGGCAACGATCGAGGCCACGTCTTGCCCCGGAGGAAGTCGCCACTCAACTACGTGAAGGCCAGCTAGGGCGATGACTTCCTCCGGCACACCCAGCCTGTGGAGAGGCGTGGCTCTATAGCGGTTAAGCCAAGCACTGCGTCTCTCTTGCTCACGCGGCTCAAGGTTTCGCCACGAGTCAAGGAATACGCCCGGCGGCATCGACTCCTCTGACGACCGCTGCGCCACGATGTGTTGCACAAACGGGATGTACCCAGGATCACGTGCAAGCGCGACTAAGCACCAGGCTGTAGTTGGGGACATGGTCCCCCCATGAGCAGCAATGAGCCGTCGAGCCTTCCACTCCTCCATCACCATCACCTCAGACACGTACACCAGCGTCCTGCCCGAGGTCGCGCGGAAGGCTGCCGAGGCCGCGGTAAGGCTGGTCCCGCGGCAGGCCGTTCGTACCGCCGGGCTCACCTCGGGCTCACATCAGGCCACCGGCCGCCCCGGGCACAGCAAAGCGCCCCACCCGAAGAAGTCGGATGGGGCGCTAAGGCGCAGGTCAGAGGATGGTTCCTCCGCCTCGCGTGCGGTAGGCCGTGTGGGACTCGAACCCACAACCAACGGATTAAAAGTCCGCTGCTCTGACCAATTGAGCTAACGGCCCCTGCAACATCACCCCCCGAGCATAGCCCGCCCGGTCCCGGCAGCCGATCCGGTATCGGTCTTGGGCCCGTCGCGCCTGCTCCGGGAGCCCGACTCGGGCCCCGGGGAGGCGCGCCAGGGGGCCAGGAACACCACGCGCACGGGGTCGGGAACAGCAACAGGGCCCGTACATCACCGAGTCGGTTCGGTGGCGTACGGGCCCTGCCGGTCTGTCAGGCGGACCTGCTCGGCCGGGGGTCGGCCGGGCCGGGGTCAGCCGTTGCGCTTCCAGCGCGGCTTGTCGTCGCGGCGGCCGAACGAGCCGGTGTTGGTTCCGGTGTTGGCGCCACGGTGGTCGTCACGGCGGCCGGTCGGGCGGTCGCTGCCGCCGGAGCGGAAGCCACCCGACGGGCGGTCGTCGCGACGGTCACGGTTGAACGGGCGGTCGCTGCCGCCGGAGCGGTAACCGCCGGAGGGGCGGTCGTCGCGGCGGTCGCGGTTGAACGACGGGCGGTCGTTGTCACGACGCTCGAAGGAACGGCCACCACGGTCATCGCGACGGTCGTTGCCACCGGAGCGGAAGCCACCCGACGGACGGTCGTCACGACGGTCGCGGTTGAACGACGGACGGTCGTTGTCACGACGCTCGAAGGAACGGCCACCACGGTCATCGCGACGGTCGTTGCCACCGGAGCGGAAGCCACCCGACGGACGGTCGTCACGACGGTCGTTGCCTCGGTAGCCGCCACGGTCGCCACCGCGGTTGTCGCGGCGCTCGTAGTTGCCCCGCTCGTCGCGGCGCTGCTCGTCGCGGGCGGCCGGCTGCTCGGGGACGGAGGTGGCGGCCACCAGGGCGGCCTCCGCCTCGGCGGTGACCTCGGCCACCGCGGCCTCCGGGTCGTCGCCCCGCTCGCGGGCGGCACGGGCGACCAGGCGGTCGGCCTCCTCGCGCAGCTCGACGGCGCGGCGCTGGACGCGCTCCAGCTGCTTCGTCAGGTCGGCGGCCTCGCGCTCGGCCTGCTTGGCGGCGTTGTTCGCGGAGTCGGCCTGGACCTCGGTGAGCGAACGGGCGCCGGTGATCTCGGCGACCTCCGGCTCGAAGACGCCCGCGCCCTGGACGATGTGGCGCGAGGCGTCGACGCCCGCGTCCTCCATCAGGCGGAAGATCTGGCGACGCTGGTGCGGGAGCGCCAGCGAGACGACGACACCGGACTTGCCGGCGCGGGCGGTACGGCCCGAGCGGTGCAGGTAGTCCTTGTGGTCGCCGGCCGGGTCCACGTTCAGGACCAGGTCGATGCCGTCCACGTGGATACCGCGGGCGGCGACGTCGGTCGCGACGAGCGCGTTGACGTAACCCTTCTTGAAGTCCTCCAGGACCCGCGTACGGGCGCCCTGGGTCATGCCGCCGTGCAGCGCGTCGGCCTTCACGCCGGACTCGATGAGCTGCTCGGCGATGCGGTCGGCGCCCAGCTGGGTACGGACGAAGATGATGGTGCGGCCCTTGCGGGCGGCGATGGCGGCCGTGACCGGCGCCTTGTCCTTCGGCTTCACGACGAGGACGTGGTGCGACATGGTCGTGACGTTGCCCTGGGCGCTGTCGACCTCGTGCGTGACCGGGTTGGAGAGGTAACGCTTGACCAGCGTGCCGATCTCGTTCTCCATGGTGGCGGAGAAGAGCATCCGCTGACCGCCGGCCGGGACCTGGTCCAGCAGCTCGGTGACCTCGGGCAGGAAGCCCAGGTCGGACATCTGGTCGGCCTCGTCGAGGACGGCGACCTGGACGTCCTCCAGGGAGCAGGCGCCGCGGTTGATGATGTCGCGCAGCCGGCCCGGGGTGGCGACGAGGACGTCGACGCCGCGCTCCAGGGCGTAGATCTGGTTGCCCATCGACGTACCGCCGCAGACGACCTTCATCTTCAGGCCGAGCACGTCGCCGTACGGCTGGAGGGCGTCCGCGACCTGCATCGCGAGCTCACGGGTCGGGGTGAGGATGACGGCGCGGGGCTTCTTCTTCTCGGTGCGGCCACCGGCCAGCGCGGCCAGGGTGGGCAGACCGAAGGAGAGGGTCTTGCCGGAGCCCGTACGGCCACGGCCGAGGATGTCCTTGCCGACCAGGGCGTCCGGGATGGTCGCCGCCTGGATCGGGAAGGGGGTGGTGACGCCGTTCTGCGCGAGCTTGCGGACGATGCCCTCGGGCAGGCCCAGGTCGCCGAAGGTGACGGTCGGCTCGGCGGAGGCCTCGGACACCTCGGCCTCGGGGGCCTCAGCAGCCACGGGGGCCTCGTCGGTCTTCTCGGCGGCCGGGGCGGTCGCACCGGCGGGGGCCTCGGTCACGGCGGACTCGACCAGCTCGGCGAGCTCGGCGTTGTCGACGTTCTCGGGCATGACGGTGCGGTCAGAACTGGAAATTGACATGCGAAATGCGAAACCTTCCGGAGTCTCGGCACGCGCCCATAACTCCGTGATTCGCAATTTCGACCGCCTCAATGCGGTCCAGCCACGGCAAGGGAGAGTACGCGCCACACGGCGCTCTTCTGTGTCGGCGCCGGGCAATGGGATCAAACGATCTACCACCATACGCACTCCCACCCACCTTGCGCAAACCGCCCTCGCTGTGACCCCGGCTACACCGGCCCCACCTGCGGCGATGCCTCCGGCGTCCGCAGTGGGCCGACCGGCTTCGGCCCGCCCGTCCCATGGGCCCGGAACTGCGCGGCGGGCGACGCCGACGGGGGCGGCTCCGGCGGATCGGTGGGCTCCGGCTCGGGGTCCGGGTCCGGGGCGGGCGTCGGCGGGGCCGGCGGCTCCGGGGTGACCGGCGGCGGCTCCCCCGGCCCCGGGGTCGAGGGCGTCGGCGTGGGCCGCACCCCGCCGCCGGCACGGGTGGGCTGCCCGGGGGCGGCCGGTTCCGGGCGGGCGTCCTCGGAGGTGGCCGACGGCTTCGCACCGGAAGCGTCGGGGCGCGGGCTGCTGCCGGGAACGCCCCGGTCCGAGTGGGGGTGGGCGCCCCCGCCGCGTCCTCCGGACTGCCCGGAGCCGGGGATCGTGTTCCCGGCCGGATCGGTCTCGGAACCCTTCGGCCCTGCGGACCTCGAGGGCCCCGGGCCTCCGGCGCCGTCCTCGCCGACGCTCATGCAGCCGGTGGTCGCGGCGATCGTCAGCGCGGTGACGGCTGCCCAGCGGACAGGGGAAGGGAACTGGCGCACGAGGGGCACCTCCGGGGCGAGGGAGCGGGAGCGTGGCGAGGGGTGGAGCCCGCGACGCCGGAGCGAGGCTTCGCACCGTGCCCAACTCCCCCGACCCCGCCGGAGACACGCCCGAAACCGCAACGCCCCGCACGTGCCCTCACCGCACGAAGCCCCGCTACCCCCCGAACCCGCCCGCCAGTTCCGCCCCCAGGAACACCGCACCCAGGCCCGCCAACAAGGACGCCAGCACATTGGCCGCGGCCAGGAAGGCGCGGCCCGTCTCGGCCAGGCGGAGGGTCTCGTACGAGAACGTCGAGTACGTCGTCAGCGCCCCGCACAGGCCCGTCGCCAGCAGGGCGTGCACCGGGGAGGAGACCGCGGCGCCGGTCAGCACGCCCAGCAGCAGACTGCCGGCGATGTTCGCCGTGAAGGTGCCCCACGGGAAGACGTACGGGACGCCCGGTCCCTGGTACGTCTGCACCGCACGGTCCGTCAGGTAGCGCAGGGGCGCGCCCACCGCGCCGCCGATCGCCACCAGCAGCCAGGTCACGCCGTCCGCCCCTCGGGTCGCGCGCCCCGGTCCAGCCAGGCCCGCGCGGCCACGGCCGCCGCCCACACCGATCCGAGCGCGGCCACCGCCGTAGCCACCGTGTACGCCATCGCCACCGCGATCTCCTGACGGACCAGCAGGCCCGAGACGTCCGCCGCGTACGTCGAGAAGGTCGTGTAACCGCCTAGCACCCCGACGCCGAGGAAGGGCCGCACCAGCGGGTGGGTGATCCGGCCCCGCTCGACGGTCAGGACCATCAGGACGCCGATGAGGGCGCAGCCGGTCACGTTGACGGCGAACACCGTCCACGGGAAACCGTGACCGGGTGCCGGCCAGAGCACCAGCGCCCCGTACCGGGCGAGGGCGCCGAGCGCGCCGCCGGCCGCGACCGCCGCCGGCACCCGGCCCTGCGGGGCGGACGGCGGGCCGGGTTCCGGCAGCTCCCGCGGTTCCTGCTCGCTCATCCGTACCCCAGGGCGTGCAGCCGCTCGTCGTCGATGCCGAAGTGGTGGGCGATCTCGTGGACCACGGTGATCTCGGTCTCCGCGACGACGTCCTCCTGGGTCTCGCACATCCGCAGCGTCGGGCCCCGGTAGATGGTGATCCGGTCCGGCAGCACTCCGGCGTACCACTCGCCGCGGTCGGTGAGCGGGGTGCCCTCGTAGAGCCCGAGCAGGTCGGGGTCGCCGGGGTCGGGTTCGTCCTCGACGAACACCGCCACGTTGTCCATCAGCCGCGTCAGCTCCGGCGGAATCCGGTCCAGAGCCTGGCTCACCAGCTCCTCGAACTGTTCGCGCGTCATCTCCAGCACCCGGCCATTGTCCCGTACGGGGGCCGGGTACGGGCAGATGGCCACCGCCCGGCATCGCGGCGACCGGGTCCGTACGGACGCATGACCGGTGGAGCCGCCCGGCATGGCGGAGTCCGTACCGGGGCATACGGGCCCAATGGTCCGCGTCCCGTTCCGTGCCGCAGCCGACCGCGTCCGGCACCGCCTCAGCCAGCTCGTCCGCCCGGCGTCCCGGAGCCGTACCGCCGCCCCGAAAGCCTCCCGCGCGACGGTCCGAACCGGCGCGACGGCCCCCGGCGGCCCGAAGGCACCCCACCTGGCGGCCCCCGCCCGCAGCCCCTGGCTCCGCGCGCTGGGCATGCTCGCCGTCGTCGTGCTGGGGGCCTGGCTGGGACTGCTCGCCGTGGGGTCCATCCGTACGCCGGTCGGCCCCATGGACACCAACATGACGCTCCGCCCCTCCCTCACCGGCGGCAGCAAGATCAACGTGGCCCCGCTCGGCGCACTGGAGCTGGACTCGCACATCGCGCCGCTGCGGCTCGACGTGGACGTGGACCGCCTCGACCCCGAGCGCTCCCAGGCCCTGGTCGACCAGCCGGAACGGTTCTCCGGCCTGGAGGACGAGGTGACCCGGGACGTCGCCGCCGGGACCAAGGAGCTGGCCGTGCGCTCCTGCGTCGCCGTGATCTCCGGCGCCACCGCCCTCGGCCTCGTCGTCTACCGCCGCCCCCGCCGCGCCCTGGCCGCCGGCGGGCTCGCCCTCACCCTGCTGGCCGCGTCCGGCGTCAGCGCGTACGCCACCTGGAACCCGAAGTCCGTGCTGGAGCCGAAGTTCTCCGGGCTGCTCTCCAGCGCCCCGTCGCTGGTCGGCGACGCCCGCTCGATCGTCACCGAGTTCGACATGTACCAGCAGGAACTGGCCCGCCTGGTCACCAACGTCACCAAGCTGTACGACGCGACCTCCTCGCTCCCCGTCTACCAGCCCGACCCCGGCACCATCCGGGCCCTGCACGTCTCCGACATCCACCTCAACCCCGCGGCCTGGCACATCATCGCCTCGCTCGTCGAGCAGTACGAGATCGACGTGATCATCGACTCCGGCGACACGATGGACCACGGCTCCGCCGCCGAGAACGGCTTCCTCGACCCGATCCGCGACCTCGGCGCGCCCTACGTCTGGGTGCGCGGCAACCACGACTCGACCGTCACCCAGGACTACCTGGAGAAGTTCCGGAACGTCCGCGTCCTCGACGACGGCAAGGCGGTGAACGTCGGCGGGCTGCGGATCGCGGGCACCGGCGACGCCTCCTTCACCCCGGACCGGACCGGCCCCGGCGGCAACAAGGCGGCCGCCCAGCTGGAGGGCGCACGCCTGGCCACCGCGCTGCGCGACCAGGAGCGCGCGGGCACCCCCGTCGACATCGCCGTCGCCCACGACCCGAACACCGCCCGGGCGACCGACGGTACGGTCCCGCTGGTGCTCTCCGGCCACCTCCACCGCCGGATCAACGAACAGCTGAAGCTCGGCACCCGGCTGAAGGTCGAGGGCTCCACGGGCGGCGGCGGGCTGCGCGCCGTGCAGAACGAGAAGCCGGAGAAGGTGCACGCCTCGGTGCTCTACCTGGACCGCTCCACCCGCCGGCTCCAGGCCTGGGACGAGATCACGCTCGGCGGTCTGGGACTGACGACTGCCGAGGTCAGCCGCCATCTCCCGGAGGAGAACCTGAAGAAGGACCCCCCCGGCTCGCCCTCGCCGACGCCGTCGTCCGCGTCCTCGTCGCCCTCCCCGACCCGCTCCCCGGGCCGCCCGACCCCATCGCCGTAAACCGTTTTGGCGATAGCTCCACCCATCCCATATGCTTCTCACGTCCCCGACGCGCTGCAAAGCGAACCGGCGGGCCAATAGCCCTCATCGTCTAGTGGCCCAGGACGCCGCCCTTTCAAGGCGGTAGCACGGGTTCGAATCCCGTTGGGGGCACGTTTCACCGTGTGCGAGACTTGTTTCGCACATTGCTTGGTCCTGTGGAGCAGTTTGGAGTGCTCGCCACCCTGTCAAGGTGGAGGCCGCGGGTTCAAATCCCGTCAGGACCGCTTGCAGCCCCAGCGGCTGCGTGGCTGGGTAGCTCAGTTGGTACGAGCGATCGCCTGAAAAGCGATAGGTCGCCGGTTCGATCCCGGCCCCAGCCACTTCTCGAAGGCCCCGTCCACCGGACGGGGCCTTCGCCGTGTCACACCTTCTCGGTCTCGGCCTGCTCCTTCTCCTCCGCCGGTACGTCGGAACCGCGCCGCCGCCAGGCCCGTACACCCAGGCCCAGCAGCGCCACGAGCACCACCGCGACCAGCGCCGCACCGTCCGGCACCCGTTCGCCGAGCTTCTGCGCCCACTGCTCGACCGCGAACGAGTCGTCGACCCCGAGCAGGCCGGGCAGCGCGGTCGTCCCGTCGTAGACGAGGAACAGCGCACCCAGGCCGATGAAGAACAGGCCCGAGAGCAGCGATGTGGTGTGCAGCTGGAACCGGCCGCCGAGCTGGACGGTCCGGCCGCGCAGCCAGGTGCGGCGGCCCAGGTCGAACCGCTCCCAGAGCAGGGCGAGGATGAAGAGAGGCACGGCCATCCCGAGCGCGTACACCGCCAGCAGCAGGCCGCCGTAGACCGGGCTGCCGCTGACCGCCGCGACGGTCAGGACGCTGCCGAGGATCGGGCCCGCGCAGAATCCGGCCAGCCCGTAGACCGCGCCCAGTGCGTAGACGGAGAACGCCGTGGTGGGGCGGATCCGGCCGCTGAGCTCGACCATCCGCCGGGAGGCGAAGCCGAGACCGACGATCTGCGCGACGCCCAGCACGATGATCAGCCAGCCCGCGCCGGTGACGAGGGCGTCCCGGTGCCCGTAGAACAGCCGCCCGGCGTACGAACCGGCAGCGCCGAGCGGGACGAGGGTGGTGGCGAGCCCGGCGTAGAAGATGCCGGTACGGGCCAGCAGCCGGGAGGTGGAGTCGATGGAGTACGCGAAGAACGCCGGGAGCAGCAGGGCGCTGCACGGGCTGACCAGGGCGAGCAGCCCGCCGAGGAAGGCCGCGAAGTAGCCGATGTCCGCCGTCACTTGGCGGGCTCCCCGGCCTGACCCGCGGTCCCCCTGGTCTTCGCCTGCTCGGCGGCGGCCTCGATGGCCCGGGTGAACGTCTCGTCCGGCTGGGCGCCGGCGATCGGGCGGCCGTTGATCAGGAACGACGGGGTGGACGTGGCGCCGATCCCGTACGCCTGCTCCTGGTCCTTCTTGACCGACGCGCGGGCCGCGTCGCCGTCGAGGTCCTTCATGAACCGGTCCAGGTCCTTCACCCCGGCCTCCTCGGCGAGCGCCTTCACCCGGTCCTTGCCGAAGCCCTTCTCCTTCGCGCCCTCGGCGTAGGCGGCACGGTGGAACTCCCAGAAGCGGTTCTGCTGCCCGGCGGCCCAGGCACCGCGCGCGGCGTTCTCGGACTCCTCGCCGAAGATCGGGAAGTTGCGCCACTCGATGCGCAGCGTGCCGTCCTTCACGTACTTCTCGATCAGCTCCGGCTCGGTGTCCCGGGCGAACTTGCCGCAGTAGCCGCACTTGAAGTCGGCGTACTCGATCAGGACGACCGGGGCGTCCGCCGGGCCGATGGCCAGCTGGTCGTCCGCGTCCCGGCGGGCGAGCTTCGCCAGCTCCGGGTAGACGCCCTCGTTCGGGTCGGCGGAGACCTCGGCGGCGGGGCCGGTGGCGCTGGCGGTGGTGTCCTTCGAGGCGGTGTCGGGGGCGGTGGCCTTGTACGAGGCGAAGCCGAGGAGACCGGCCGCGACGACGATCACCGCGCCGTAGACGAGGGGCTTGCGCGCGTTCGCGGACTTCGAGGACTGCGAGGGCTTCGGATTCTTGGGCGTGGGCATGCGGCACTCCGTGCTGGTGATGCGGGAGGAAGGGCGAAAGGCGCGGGGCGGGCGGGTGCCCGCCGGACACCTCCTACACCCGCAGCACGGAGAGTTCGACCGGGGTCGGGGTGTACGGGAGGGGGGCGCGGGCCCGTATCCCCGGCGGCGGCTCGGCCGGCAGCGCGCCCGTCGCGGCGGGCAGCCCCCACGGCGCGAGCCCCGGCGCGTGGTCGTGGGCGGACCGGGCGCGGGTGGGGACGGCGGGCTCACCGTCGTGATCACGGAGCTTCCCGCAGCCGGGGACCGGGGCGCGCTCGCCGGAGGCCTCGGCCACGGGGGCGTGGGCGCCGGCTTCGGCCACGGAGGCCGAGGCGTCAGCCTCTGCCTCGGCGGTCCGCGCCTGCGTCACGTGCGTCACCGTCGTGGCGGAGGCACCGGGGACGACCGCGGCGACCGCCCCCGGCCCGCACAGCAGCCCCAGCACCACCGCGAGCAGCGACGTCAGGCTCCACCACTGCGTACGGGACACGGGACCGGGCCTTTCTCGCGTGAGCGGTGGTGACGAGGCGTTCGACTGCCCGAAATGGTACGTGCCGCGTGACGCAGCCCGCGCGAAATGAGGTCGCCACTGGCCGGGCCCGGGTGAGATCCTGGGATCCGTATGTCTACTTCCTTCGCCGATCTCCAGTCCCAGCTCGGTCAGCTCTCGCTCCGCGACGCGAACCGGCTCGGCCGGCGCCTCGAAGGAGCGCGCCGCATCCGCAAGCCCGAGGCCCGCCAGTCCGTGCTGGACGAGATCGCGGCCGAGGCGGGCAAGGCGGCCGAACGGCTCGCGACGCGCGCGGCCCGGCTGCCCGCCCTGTCGTACCCGGAAGAGCTGCCGGTCAGCCAGAAGAAGGACGAGATCCTGGAGGCGATACGCGACCACCAGGTCGTGATCGTCGCCGGGGAGACCGGGTCCGGGAAGACCACACAGCTGCCGAAGATCTGCATGGAGCTGGGGCGCGGCGTCCGGGGCATGATCGGGCACACCCAGCCCCGCCGGATCGCCGCCCGTACGGTCGCGGAGCGCGTCGCGGACGAGCTGAAGACGCCGCTGGGCGAGACGGTCGGCTGGAAGGTCCGCTTCACCGACCAGGTGAACCCGGAGTCGACGTATCTGAAGCTGATGACGGACGGCATCCTGCTCGCCGAGATCCAGACGGACCGCGAGCTGCTGGCGTACGACACGATCATCATCGACGAGGCCCACGAGCGGTCCCTCAACATCGACTTCCTGCTCGGATATCTGGCCCGGCTGCTGCCCCGCCGCCCCGATCTGAAGGTCGTCATCACCTCGGCGACCATCGACCCCGAGCGGTTCGCACGCCACTTCGGGGACGCCCCGATCGTGGAGGTCAGCGGGCGGACGTATCCGGTCGAGGTCAGGTATCGGCCGCTACTCGAAGGGGCGGACGAAGACACAGCGGACTCCGACCGCGACCAGATCACCGCCATCTGCGACGCCGTCGACGAGCTGGGCCACGAGGCCCCCGGCGACGTCCTGGTCTTCCTCTCCGGTGAGCGCGAGATCCGGGACACCGCGGACGCCCTGAACAAGCGCAACCTCAGACATACCGAGGTGCTCCCCCTCTACGCGCGTCTCTCGCATGCCGAGCAGCACCGCGTCTTCCAGCGCCACACCGGACGCCGGATCGTCCTGGCGACCAACGTCGCCGAGACCTCGCTGACCGTCCCCGGCATCAAGTACGTGATCGACCCGGGCAACGCCCGGATCTCCCGCTACAGCCACCGCACCAAGGTCCAGCGGCTGCCGATCGAGCGGATCTCCCAGGCCAGCGCCAACCAGCGCAAGGGCCGCTGCGGCCGTACGTCGGACGGCATCTGCATCCGGCTGTACTCCGAGGACGATTTCGTCACCCGGCCGGAGTTCACCGACCCCGAGATCCTGCGGACCAACCTGGCCTCCGTCATCCTCCAGATGACCGCCGCCGGGCTCGGCGACATCGAGAAGTTCCCCTTCATCGACCCGCCGGACCACCGCAACATCCGCGACGGCGTCCAGCTCCTCCAGGAGCTGGGTGCGCTCGACCCGGCGGAGAAGGATCCGAAGAAGCGGCTCACCCCGCTCGGCCGCAAGCTCTCCCAGCTGCCCGTCGACCCGCGCCTGGCCCGTATGGTCATCGAGGCCGACAAGAACGGCTGCGCCCGCGAGGTCATGGTCATCGCCGCCGCGCTCTCCATCCAGGACCCGCGCGAGCGGCCCGCCGAGAAGCAGACGCAGGCCGACCAGAACCACGCCCGGTTCAAGGACGAGACCTCCGACTTCCTGGCGTATCTGAACCTCTGGGCCTACGTCCGCGAGCAGCAGAAGGAGCGCGGCTCGTCCTCGTTCCGCCGGATGTGCAAGCAGGAGTATCTGAACTTCCTGCGCATCCGCGAATGGCAGGACATCTACGCGCAGCTGCGGACGGTCGCCAAGCAGATGGGCATCACCGTCGAGGAGCCCAAGGCGGAGGCGTCCATCCCCGAGCAGGCGGTGCACACCTCGCTGCTGGCCGGGCTGCTGTCGCACATCGGGCTGAAGGACACCGAGAAGAACGAGTATCTGGGCGCGCGCAGCGCCAAGTTCGCGATCTTCCCCGGCTCGGCGCTGTTCAAGAAGCAGCCCCGGTTCCTGATGTCGGCGGAGCTGGTGGAGACCTCCCGGCTCTGGGCGCGGGTCAACGCCAAGGTCGAGCCGGAGTGGATCGAACCGCTGGCCGGGCACCTGCTGAAGCGCACCTACAGCGAGCCGCACTGGGAGAAGGACCGGGCGGCGGTGATGGCGTACGAGCGGGTCACGCTCTACGGCGTGCCGATCGTCGCCCAGCGCAAGGTCAATTTCGGACGTATCGACCAGGAGGCCTCGCGGGATCTGTTCATCCGCAACGCCCTGGTCGAGGGCGACTGGCGCACCCACCACCAGTTCTTCCACGACAACCGCAAACTGCTCGGCGAGGTCGAGGAGCTGGAGCACCGGGCCCGTCGCCGCGACATCCTCGTGGACGACGAGACCCTGTTCGACTTCTACGACCAGCGGATTCCCGAACACATCGTGTCCGGGGCGCACTTCGACTCCTGGTGGAAGCACAAGAAGCGCGAGGAGCCGGACGCGCTCGACTTCGAGCGCTCCATGCTCATCAACGAGAAGGCCGGGGCCGTCACCAAGGACGACTACCCGGACTCCTGGCGGCAGGGGAAGCTCAAGTTCAAGGTGACGTACCAGTTCGAGCCCGGCGCGGACGCGGACGGTGTGACCGTGCACGTGCCGCTCCAGGTGCTCAACCAGGTCACCGCCGAGGGCTTCGACTGGCAGATCCCGGGGCTGCGCGAGGAGGTCGTCACCGAGCTGATCCGCTCGCTGCCGAAGCCGATCCGCCGGCACTACGTCCCCGCGCCGAACTACGCCGACAAGTTCCTGGACCGGGCGGTCCCGCTCCAGGAGCCGCTGCCGCAGACCCTGGCGCGCGAGCTCCAGCGGATGGTCGGGGTCCCGGTCACGGCGGACGACTTCGACCTCTCCCGGGTCCCGGACCACCTCAAGATCACGTTCCGGATCGTCGACGAGCGGCGGCGCAAGGTCGCCGAGGACAAGGACCTGGAGGCGCTGAAGCTCACGCTGCGTCCGAAGGCCCGTCAGGCGCTCTCCCAGGCCGCCGCGGCGACCGCGGGGCCCTCCGGGGAGTCCATCGAGCGCTCGGGCCTCACGGACTGGACGATCGGCACGCTGAACAAGGTCTTCGAGACCCGCAGGGCCGGGCAGCCCGTCAAGGCGTATCCGGCCCTGGTCGACCAGGGCGAGACCGTGGCCGTACGGCTCTTCGACACCGAGGCCGAACAGCAGCAGGCGATGTGGCGCGGCACCCGGCGGCTGATCATGCTGAACATCCCGGTGAACCCGGCGAAGTTCGCGTCGGACCGGCTGAGCAATCAGCAGAAGCTGGCGCTGTCCCGTAATCCGCACGGCTCGGTGCAGGCCCTCTTCGAGGACTGCGCGACCGCCGCGGCCGACCGGCTGATCGCCGCGCACGGCGGGCCCGCGTGGGACGAGAAGGCGTTCCGGACGCTGTACGACAAGGTGCGCGCGGACCTGGTGGACCTCACCGTCCGCACGATCGACCAGGTGCAGCAGATCCTGGCCGCGTGGCAGGCCTGCGAGCGCCGGCTGAAGTCGACGAACAGCCTGGCGCTGGTGGCCAACGTCACGGACGTACGGGAGCAGCTGGCCCGTCTCGTACCGCCCGGTTTCGTTACGGCCACCGGGCTGCGCCGGCTGCCGGACCTGATGCGCTACCTCGTGGCGGCCGACCGGCGGCTCCAGCAGATGCCGACGGCCGTCCAGCGGGACACCACGCGGATGGAAAAGGTCCACGAGATGCAGGACGAGTACGCCTGGCTGCTCGAACAGTTCCCGCAGGGCAGGCCGGTGCCGCAGGAGGCGCTGGACGTCCGCTGGATGATCGAGGAGCTGCGGGTCAGCTACTTCGCCCATGCGCTGGGGACCGCGTTCCCCGTCTCGGACAAGCGGATCGTGAAGGCGATCGACGCCCTCGCGCCCTGACGCGGGGCCGCCGCAGGGGCCCGGGAGGTGGGTGACGGAGTCACCACCAGGAGTGAAGTCGACCTGGGCCTCCCACCTCCTGTACAGTCTGGTTTCGCAGCAAGCCGCAAGGCAAGCAGCGAAAACCTGGTCCTGTGGAGCAGTTTGGAGTGCTCGCCACCCTGTCAAGGTGGAGGCCGCGGGTTCAAATCCCGTCAGGACCGCAGTAGAAGAAAGCCCGGATCGTTTCGATCCGGGCTTTCTCGCGTCTTGACGGGCCCATCCGCCGCGGGTACCCCGTAGAAGCAGAGGCCGTATCCGTACCCTCGGCGCTTCTCGCGGCGGGGGACGGCCGGGCCCACCGGGAGGTGGCTCGTATGTCCGCGTCCGCAGCACGACATGAGACCCGCGCGCTGCTGCGCGCCCACCTGGCGGCCGCTTCCGCCTATCGCCATCTCACCCGGCACTGCGCGGTCTGCCATCGCCTCCTGCGCCTCGCCATGGAGCCCGGGGCGACCGCGGAGCCCGACGGGGCGCCCGAGGCCCCTCAGGACGCCGACGGGAACGAGGACGAAAGACCCCCGGCGACACGACCATCGGCCGGGTGACTCCGCGTTCGGACAGTGGCAGGCTCGTAGTTGGCAAGCATCAGGTGATGTGACGGTAGTCACCGAAAGAGTTTTCAGACCGGGGGATTTTACGCCTCCCCTACAACTGGTGAATTTAATATGTGCAATTGCACGGGGGCCGTGGAGTTGCGGGGACCGTTCCGTCCGGGGCTGTCCCACCGCGTCCGGGACGCTCACCCACACTCCCGCACAGACCCGCTCACAGACCCACGAACGCCCCCGTCGGCCCCCTGAAGCCGACCGACCGCCCGGTTCTGACTCCGGGCCGGTGCGGGCGCGGGAGCGGCCGGGAGGGCGCTGTCAGGGACCGTCCGGGCGGTCCGGGAACCGGCCGGAGAGGCCCCTTCCGGGCACAAAAAAGATCGCGCTGGACCCGGCGGAGTCCAGCGCGATCGATACGACGAAAACCCGTGGGACACAGGTATGACGCCCGTTGGGGCAGGCGTCCGTCGAGTGGAGCTATGGGTGGGCGACTGGGGTTGGGGGACCTGCCAGCTGCCCGGATGTTGTGCGGTGCTGCGGTACTGCTGTGCTGCTGTTATCGCTGGTCGGCAGGGGTGTGTCAGGCCTCGCTGCGCTGCTGCGGAATACCCGCAAGCAGTGCGCGGACCTCTGCCTCGCGGTACCGGCGATGTCCACCGAGCGTGCGGATGGACGTGAGCTTGCCAGCCTTGGCCCAACGGGTGACCGTCTTCGGGTCCACGCGGAACATCGTGGCAACCTCAGCCGGGGTCAGCAGCGGCTCGGCATCAGGGGTGCGAGCGGTCATGAGCGGCCTCCTCGGGAGAACCGAACCTTCTCGGTTCTTTCCTCTAAATTCTGCACCTTGACCCGCGTTGCCCGAAATGGCGGACGCGGGCCGAGTCGGTTATAGGACGAACGGCTTGTCCTCGGCACTACAACTACACCATCCGTCCAGCCACGTCGGCCAAACCGATGGAATTGCCCTCCCAGGTGTTCATCAGCGACGGAAGCCGATGGACCATGCCATAGCGGACAGTCACGCCCCAGTGACGATCAGTCACAGAGCGATCAGGAGTCGTCAGACCCCCCATAGAGTGCAATGTCGAGCATTCTGCCCTTACTTGGACAGAAGGAGCCCTCCCCGGACTCCTTGTCCTATTTTGGCATGAGGGTTAGGGATAGGCGCAAGGGCCCCGTTAGTGCTGTCCATCACGCTTGAGGCAAAGGCCCGGTTCGGGACGTAGGTCCCGGGCCCAACGGCGTACGGCCTGCCCCACCCGCCCCATGAGACCTCACGCGTCACACGGAACGCCGGTTCACAGAACACCGGTTCACGGATCGTCCGTCGGTTCACGGCCCGCCCGCTCCGCCTCCTCCCTCCTCCTCGCGTCCCGGCCTTTCGTCCTGGATGAAGGATGCCCCGGTTCCATCACGTTGATGCCGCTGTGGGTCTTTTCACGTCAATTGGTGAACTGAAGGTCCCGGACCGCCCGCCAGCGCTCCGCGAGCCGCGCGTACGCCTCCCCCGCGCGCTCGCTGTCGCCGTCCCGCAGCGCGGCGAGCCCCTCCGCCACATCCGCCGCCGACCGGTCCCCGGCGAGCCGGTCCGCCGGCAGCGCGTGGACGAGGCCCCCGTAGTCCAGCTCGACCAACGAGCGGGGATGGAACTCCTCCAGCCAGCGCCCCACGTCCACCAGCCCCTCGGTCAGCGGCCCTTCCGGAACGCTCTCCCGCAGCGTCCGCAGCGCCCGCGCCAGCCGGCGCCGGGCCTCGACCATCGGCGTGCGGTAGCGCAGGAGGGGGCCCGCCCCCTCACCGTCGGCCGCCGCGTACTCCCGCTCCTCGTCGTGGAAGAGGACGAACCAGCGCACCGGGACCTGCCACACCGTGGTGCGGATCCACGGCCGCGCGTCCGGGTGGAGCCGCTGCCAACGCTCGTGGTCCGCCGCCGCCTGGCCGCGCACCACCGCGGGCAGCACGGCGTCGAGCACGTTGGCCGGAAACATGCCCCCCAGCTCCTCCAGGGCCAGCCAGCCCCGCAGCCGGGTCCGCCACGGACAGACGCACACCACCCCGTCCAGCTCCGCCACGAACGCGTCGCCGCTCTCGTGCGCGGGCACCCCGACCGGCGGCGTCGACACCAAGTCGGCCAGCGAGCGGCGCAGTTCGTCCTGGGCCGTGGGGAGCTCCTCGCGTTGCGCGTAGCGCGCCCAGTGGCTGCGCTCGGGCTCCGCGAAGGCGGCGAGCGGCTCGTAGATCCGGAGGTAGGACGTGTAAGGGACGAGCACCGAAGACACCACCGACATGGAGCGCATCGTGTCATGGCCGATCACCCCCGGAGGGTGATCCTTCGCGCGGGGGCAGATACGCGCCGCCGGAGGACTTACGCTCTTGCCCATCGGACCGGCCGTGCCGGTCGGTCCGGGGTCCTCCCCACCCCCAGGAGGGCCTCCGCCGCTTCGTTCTTTGGGAGTCACCACAGTGACCGATGTGACTAGCGGGCACGTAGACGTACTGCAGACCCTGTTCCACTCGGATCAGGGGGGCCACGAGCAAGTCGTGATCTGCCAGGACCGTGCCAGCGGCCTCAAGGCCGTCATCGCCCTCCACTCCACCGCCCTGGGCCCGGCCCTCGGCGGCACCCGCTTCTACCCGTACGCCTCCGAGGCCGACGCCGTCGCCGACGCGCTGAACCTGTCGCGCGGGATGTCGTACAAGAACGCCCTCGCCGGCCTCGACCACGGTGGCGGCAAGGCCGTCATCATCGGTGACCCGGAGAAGATCAAGAGCGAGGAACTCCTCCTCGCCTACGGCCGGTTCGTCGCCTCGCTCGGCGGCCGCTACGTCACCGCCTGCGACGTCGGCACCTATGTCGCCGATATGGACGTCGTCGCCCGGGAATGCCGCTGGACCACCGGCCGCTCCCCCGAGAACGGCGGCGCGGGCGACTCCTCGGTGCTCACCGCGTTCGGCGTCTTCCAGGGCATGCGGGCCTCTGCCCAGCACCTCTGGGGCGACCCGACGCTGCGCGGCCGCAAGGTCGGCGTCGCCGGGGTCGGCAAGGTCGGCCGCCACCTCGTCGAGCACCTGCTCTCCGACGGGGCCGAGGTCGTGATCACCGACGTCCGCGCGGAGTCGCTGCGCGCGATCACCGACCTGCATCCCGAGGTCACCGTGGCGGCGGACACCGACGCCCTGATCCGGACCGAGGGCCTGGACATCTACGCGCCGTGCGCGCTCGGCGGCGCGCTGAACGACGACACCGTGCCGGTGCTCACGGCGAAGGTGGTGTGCGGCGCGGCCAACAACCAGCTGGCGCACCCGGGTGTGGAGAAGGACCTGGCCGACCGGTCGGTTCTCTACGCGCCGGACTACGTGGTCAACGCCGGCGGCGTGATCCAGGTGGCCGACGAGCTGCACGGGTTCGACTTCGACCGGTGCAAGGCGAAGGCGACGAAGATCTTCGACACCACGCTCGAAATATTCGCACGTGCGAAGGCGGATGGGATTCCGCCGGCCGCGGCGGCCGACCGGCTCGCCGAGCAGCGGATGGCGGAGGCGCGCTCGCGCTGACGCCCGGCCGCCCGTGACCGCCGACCGGCGAGACAAGACTCACGCCGGTCGGCGGGTCGTACCTCCACAAGAGGTTAAAATCGCAGTTGACCAGCGAGGACGGGGCTCCTCACTGGCCCTGTGCCGGGGACCGGAATGCGGGCGGCGTACCGTATGGCCACGGAAGCAGGTACCGTTAAAGCTCTACGGGCGCGGTCTCTCTGCCGAGAGTCCGTCCTGAAACATGAACGCGTGTCAAGACTCTGGGGCCGTCGAGCCCCGTCACCGAGGGGGTCGAGCCATGGGGCGCGGCCGGGCAAAGGCCAAGCAGACCAAGGTCGCCCGCCAGCTGAAGTACAGCAGCGGCGGGACGGACCTGTCGCGTCTGGCCAATGAGCTGGGCGCATCGCCTTCGAGTCAGCCACCGAACGCAGAGCCGTTCGAGGACGACGACGAGGAAGATGACCCGTACGCACAGTACGCGGATCGCTACAACCAGGACGATGACGACGATCAGGACGACCAGTCCGGTCCGTCGTCACAGCGCCGCGGCGCTTGACCTCGCGCTGACACTTCAACCCGGTCCGGGCTCGCCCCGGGCCGGGTTCTGTGTGTCCCGGTCCGGGTTGCCCGTGGTGTGCGCCGGTTTCCGTGCCGTGTGCGGTGGTGCGCCCGGCGCACCACCGCGTGAGCGTGACTAGCGTACGTAGGCCCCGGTCAGCTCGGCGCCCGTCGTGTGGTCGCCGCGGTCGGTGATCTCACCGGCGACCCAGGAGTCGACCCCGCGGTCGGCCAGCGTCGTCAGGGCCGCGTCCACCGAGTCGGCCGGGACGATCGCGATCATGCCGACGCCCATGTTGAGCGTCTTCTCCAGCTCCAGCTGCTCGACCTGACCCGCCTTGCCGACCAGGTCGAAGACCGCGCCGGGTGTCCACGTGGAGCGGTCCACGGTGGCGTGCAGGCCGTCCGGGATGACCCGGGCCAGGTTGTTGGCCAGGCCGCCGCCGGTGACGTGGCTGAAGCCGTGCACCTCGGTCGTACGGGTGAGGGCCAGGCAGTCCAGGGAGTAGATCCGGGTGGGCTCCAGGAGCTCCTCACCGAGCGTGCGGCCGAACTCCTCGACCTCGCGGTCCAGGGACCAGCCGGCCCGGTCGAAGACCACGTGGCGGACGAGTGAGTACCCGTTGGAGTGAAGACCGGAGGACGCCATGGCGATGACCGCGTCACCCTTGCGGATACGGTCCGGGCCGAGCAGACGGTCGGCCTCGACCACGCCCGTACCGGCTCCGGCGACGTCGAAGTCGTCCGGACCCAGCAGGCCCGGGTGCTCGGCCGTCTCGCCGCCGACCAGGGCGCAGCCGGCCAGGACGCAGCCTTCGGCGATGCCCTTCACGATGGCCGCGACACGCTCGGGGTGCACCTTGCCGACGCAGATGTAGTCGGTCATGAACAGCGGCTCGGCGCCGCAGACGACGAGGTCGTCCACGACCATGCCGACGAGGTCGTGGCCGATGGTGTCGTACACGCCCATCTGGCGGGCCAGGTCCACCTTGGTGCCCACACCGTCGGTGGCCGAGGCCAGCAGCGGGCGCTCGTAGCGCTTCAGCGCCGAGGCGTCGAAGAGGCCGGCGAAGCCGCCGAGTCCGCCGAGACCGGCGACCTCGGGGCGCTGGGTCTTCTTCACCCACTCCTTCATCAGCTCGACGGCGCGGTCACCGGCTTCGATGTCGACGCCGGCCGCCGCGTAGGAAGCACCTGTTGTCTCAGACATGGCCTGGGATCTTTCGTGTGGAGATACGGGGCTGGTGGGAGGGGCCGCGGTACGTCCGGGTCACGGACGGCGCAGCGCGTCGGCCGCGGCGGTCGCCGCGGGGCCCGCCGCCAGCTCGGTCTCCAGCAGCTGCTTGCCGAGCAGCTCCGGGTCCGGGAGGTCCATGGGGTACTCACCGTCGAAGCAGGCGCGGCAGAGGTTCGGCTTGTCGATCGTCGTCGCCTCGATCATCGCGTCGATCGAGATGTACGAGAGGGAGTCGGCGCCCATGGAGGTGCAGATCTCGTCGACCGTCATGCCGTTGGCGATCAGCTCGGCGCGGGTGGCGAAGTCGATCCCGAAGAAGCAGGGCCACTTGACCGGCGGCGAGGAGATCCGGATGTGGATCTCGGCGGCGCCGGCCTCGCGGAGCATCCGGACCAGGGCGCGCTGGGTGTTGCCGCGGACGATCGAGTCGTCGACGACCACCAGGCGCTTGCCCTTGATGACTTCCTTGAGCGGGTTCAGCTTGAGCCGGATGCCGAGCTGGCGGATGGTCTGCGAGGGCTGGATGAAGGTCCGGCCGACGTAGGCGTTCTTGACCAGTCCGGCGCCGAAGGGGATGCCGCTGGCTTCCGCGTACCCGATCGCGGCGGGGGTGCCGGATTCCGGGGTCGCTATGACGAGATCCGCCTCGACGGGGGCCTCGGCGGCCAGCTTGCGGCCCATCTCCACGCGGGAGAGGTAGACGTTCCGCCCGGCGATGTCGGTGTCTGGGCGGGCCAGGTAGACGTACTCGAAGACACAGCCCTTGGGCTTCGCTTCTGCGAATCGCGAGGTGCGGAGACCGTTCTCGTCGATGGCGACGAGCTCGCCCGGCTCGATCTCGCGTACGTAGCTGGCGCCGCAGATGTCGAGCGCGGCGGACTCCGAGGCGACGACCCAGCCGCGCTCCAGCCGGCCGAGGACCAGCGGGCGGATGCCCTGCGGGTCGCGGGCGGCGTAGAGCGTGTGCTCGTCCATGAAGACGAGCGAGAAGGCGCCCTTCACATCGGGGAGCACCTTGGCGGCGGCTTCCTCGATGGTGAGCGGCTTGTCGTCCTCGTCGCGCTGCCCGGCGAGCAGTGCGGTCACCAGGTCGGTGTCGTTGGTCGCGGCGACCTGGGTGGCGCGGCCGTCCTTGCGCGGGAGGTCGGCGACCATCTCCGCGAGCTGGGCGGTGTTGACCAGGTTCCCGTTGTGGCCGAGGGCGATCGAGCCGTGCGCGGTGGCACGGAACGTCGGCTGCGCGTTCTCCCACACCGAGGCACCGGTGGTGGAGTAGCGGGCATGACCGACCGCGATATGGCCCTGGAGGGAACCCAGAGACGTTTCGTCGAAGACCTGCGAGACCAGTCCCATGTCCTTGAAGACCAGGATCTGGGACCCGTTGCTCACTGCGATGCCCGCGGATTCCTGTCCGCGGTGCTGCAGGGCATACAGTCCGAAATAGGTGAGCTTGGCGACCTCTTCACCCGGAGCCCAGACACCGAAGACGCCGCAAGCGTCCTGGGGGCCTTTCTCTCCGGGGAGCAGGTCGTGGTTGAGTCGTCCATCACCACGGGGCACGGCACCGAGTGTAGGCGAGGTCGGCCACTGGTCCGAATTGGGGACCGGGGGGCGAACGCGCGGTGGAGCACGGGGAACGGGCCCGCCCGCCGCCCCGGGCGGGCGATTCGCGGGACTTCGATCAGTGACCCTGCGTGACGCCGGCCCGGAGGGTACCGGGCGTCCTGGGTGGACGCGGCGCTCCCTTCCGGGCCGAGCGGCTGGTTACCGACGGGTAGACGTGCCGGGCGGTGGGCGGCCGACCGTGGCGCTCGGTGAACCCGGCCGATCTTCGCCCGGGCGGCTGGCCGAACGCTCGTTTCGTGGTGAGCCTCACACCGAGGGGCCGGGTTCAGCCGTGCTCGGAGCTGTTTTCGGCCCCGGCGGGTGCGGCTGTGGCGCCGATCCCCTTGCCGTCGTCGGCGGCGAGCGTGAGCGTGCTGCCCTTGATCGTGTACGTCTTCGTGCCCTTGAGGGCGGCGAGCACGGCGCGCTCCGTCTCCATCTCGGCCTCCGGGCACATCTTGCGGGTGCTGACCGTGGGCCCGAAGACGATTCGGGAGTCCTTGACCGTGGCCTTGCCGCTGAAGGAGTTGCAGCCGGCGTTGCCGCGTACGGTGCCGTCCTCGGCGAAGGTCAGGTGCGGCGTCCGCTCCTTCGGCAGGTCCGCCGGCACGGTGGTGGCGGTCTTCCCGTCGAGCAGCGTGTTCACCGTCCACTTGGTGCCCACCAGGTCGGCCGGCTTCTCCTCGCTGAGCGCCATGGTGTCCCCGCCTTCCGTGGTGAGGGTCAGCTTGTCGCCGGAGAGCTTCGCGGTGTGCTCGCCGCCCATCGCGTCGATGGCGGCCTTCTCGAACCTCTCGATCTTCACGTCGCACGCCATCTGCGTGGTGACGGGCTTGCCCAGGGTGATCCGGTCGCCCTTCACCTGCGCGTCCACGCTGATGTGGTTGCAGCCGAAGTCCGCGGTGGCCCGGCCCTTCGGGTCGATCTCCAGGCGGGCCCCCGCCGGGGCCTCGGTCTTCTTCCCGCCGACGGTCACCGAGTCGACGCTCCACGCCACGCCGGTGACGGGGACATCGCTCTGCGCGGTGTCACCGCCGTCGCCGGATCCCTTGCCGGAGCCGGAACCCGACTCCGTACCGCAGGCGGCGAGGGCGAGGAGGGCCAGGACACTGACGCTGAGGGTCATCCGTTGTGTGTGCATGGCGATGTGACGGTACGAGGGCCCGATCCGGTTCCGCCCGCTCCGCTTCGGGGTGTGCGCCACCGGCCCACCCGGCTTCGCCGCCGGGCGGCCGGCTCAGCGCAGCAGCGGAAGCAGCGCGGCCAGGTCGGCCCGCTCCCCACTGGCGCTGACCTCGGCTTCTTCCAGGGCGCGCGCCCACTCCGTACGCCCGGTGGCGAGCCGGATCCAGGTCAGCGGGGAGGTCTCCACGACGTTGGGCGGGGTGCCCCGGGTGTGCTTGGGCCCGCCGATGCACTGGACCACCGCGAACGGCGGGACGCGCACCTCGACCGAGCCGCCGGGGGCCCGGTCCGCGAGGGTGTCCGCCAGCAGCCGGGTGCACGCGGCCAGGGCCTGCCGGTCGTACGGGATCTCCAGCCCGAGCGCCTCGTTCAGGTCGTCCGTGTGGACGATCAGCTCGACGGTCCGGGTGACCATGTAGTCGGTCAGCCGCATGGAGCCGACCCGGGTGGGCAGCAGCCGGTCCCCGGTGCCGGAGGCGGGGACGTCCGCGAGGAAGGCCGCCTCCACCTCCCCGTACAGCGCGAGGAGATCGGGGCGGTCGGCCGCCGGGGCCGGGGCCTCGGGGTCCCTGACGACGGCCGCGACGGCCGGCGGCCACTCCAGGAGGGTGGTCGCGGGCTTGGGTCCCGGCGGCTCCGGCAGGGCCAGGTCCCGGCTGACCGAGCCGAGCCCCTGGGCGATGTGCGCGACCAGATCCCGCACCGTCCAGTCGCCGAGCCGGGTCGGCCGGTCGAGCTGCTGCGGCGTCAGCGCGGCGACGGCGTCGCGCACATGGGCGTACTGGGCGAGGACCGCCGTCCGGGTCCTGAGGTGGTCGTAGGTGCGCGGGCGCTTCTTGGCCGAAGGCATGGGGCCGAGACTAACCGGCGCCACCGACATCGCCCGGCCGGGCTTCCGCGACCCGCTCCTCCACGGTGAACGTCTCGCCGTTCGCCGGGACCCCGACGCCCCGCCAGGTGAACGGGACGCCCCGGGCGTCGTCGAGGTCCGGGCTGTCCATGAGGTGGACGTGGAGGTGCGGTTCGGAGCTGTTGCCGGAGTTCCCCACGCTGCCGATCCGCTGCCCGGCCCGGACGGTGTCCCCGGCCTTCACCCGGAGCGAACCGCGCCGGACGTGCGCGTAGGCGGCGTACGTGCCGTCGCCGAGGTCGAGGATCACATGGTTGCCGATCACCCGGCGCGCGCCGGCGATCGAGCGGACGTTGCCCTCGATGAGCATCAGGTAGACGAGCCCCAGGAGCGAGTTCCGGCTCAGGTGGTCGCGCTGGCCGTCGCTCGCCCGCACGACCGTGGCGTCGGCCACCGCGAGCAGGGGAGCACCGAAGGCCGGGAAGGCGTGGTTACGGCGGAAGAGCGGCCAGAACCAGCGGAACGCCGGCCGGGCCGGGGGCTCGCCCTCCGCCGTCTCCGGGTCGGCCACGATGTCGATCGCGTACGTCTGCCCGTACACGTGCGTCCCATGGCTCGGCACCTTGTCCGCCGGGCTGTTGAGGGCGCTCCAGCGGCCGGTGACCGGCGGGTCGACCTCGACCGGGGGCCCCGGCTCGCCCCGGGGCTCGGCGGCCCGGGCCTGCAGGGCCGTCGTCGCCACCATGAGGGCGAGCACGACCATCGCCGGCAGGAAGGTGGTCGCCCAGCCCGGCCCGGGCAGATCCGTGACGAACTCGCCGATCATCAGCGCGAACAGGACCAGCCAGGACAGCCGCATGGCGACCGGGACGACTTCGCGAACGGACATGGTCTTTCCCCCTGTTGTCTGCGGTTCTAGGGCTGTTGTCGGCGGTTCTACGGCCGCGCCGCCGTCAGCACCACCAGCAGCGGCACGACCCGGGCGGGCGGCACCTCGTACTTGCCGCGCCCCGCCGCGTGCAGCCAGCCCGCGCCGGTCAGCTGGCGCAGGTGGTGGTAGATCTGGCCGGTGGTGCCGGCGCCGTCGAGCGCGGCCAGTTCGGCGGCCGTCCTCAGGCCGCCGAGGATCTCGCGGAGCAGGCGCAGCCGGACCGGGTGGCCCAGGGCGGCGAACGACTCGGCGGCATCCGTCCAGTCCCCGTCGAACAGGGCCTCGGTGAAGGCGCCGTACTGCCAGCCGTACTGCTCACCGGTGGGCAGCCGGACCGAGCCCGTGTAGAGCACTCCCCCGTCGGCCCCGGCCTCCCCGACGTCGGCGAGCTGCTGTTTCAGCCCTTCCAACGCCCAGAAGTCGCCGTCGCCCAGCCGGGGGGACTCGGAGTCCCGCCGCTCCAGCGCCGTGAGCCGCCGCTCCAGCTCGGCGACCCGCTGCTCCAGCTCCATGACACCAACCTTACGTAATTACGTAAATTTCATCAAGAGGTTCGGGGGGAAGACCGAAGCCCCCGCCCGGACGACCCGGGCGGGGGCTTCGTGAAACGCCGGTCGGCGCGCGGCTCAGGCGAGCAGCGCGGGGATCGTCGCCTCGTGCGCCGTACGGAGCTCGCTCAGCGGAATGCTGAACTCGCCCTGGATCTCGATCTCCTCGCCGTCCACGACACCGATGCGGGCGACGGGCAGACCGCGCGCCCCGCACATGTCGGTGAAGCGGAGCTCCTCGCTGCGCGGGACCGCGACGACCGCGCGCCCCGCCGACTCGGAGAAGAGGAACGTGAACGCGTCCAGGCCGTCCGGCACGACCAGCCGGGCGCCGTTCCCGCCGCGCAGGCAGGACTCGGTGACCGCCTGGATCAGGCCGCCGTCGGACAGGTCGTGCGCGGCGTCGATCATGCCGTCGCGCGAGCCCGAGATGAGGATCTCCGCGAGCAGCTTCTCGCGGGCCAGGTCCACCTTGGGCGGCAGGCCGCCGAGGTGCTGGTGGACGACCTCGGACCAGGCCGAACCTCCGAACTCCTCGGCCGTGTCACCCAGCAGGTAGAGGAGCTGGCCCTCTTGCGCGAAGGCGACGGGCGTACGCCGGTTCACATCGTCGATCACACCGAGCACGGCCACGACCGGCGTCGGGTGGATCGCCGTCTCACCGGTCTGGTTGTACAGCGAGACGTTGCCGCCGGTGACCGGGGTGCCCAGCTCCAGGCAGCCGTCCGCGAGACCGCGCGTGGCCTCGGCGAACTGCCACATGACGTCCGGGTCCTCGGGGGAGCCGAAGTTCAGGCAGTCCGAGATGGCCAGCGGCTTGGCGCCGGAGGCGGCGACGTTGCGGTACGACTCCGCCAGCGCGAGCTGTGCACCGGTGTACGGGTCGAGCTTGGCGTACCGGCCGTTGCCGTCGGTCGCCATCGCCACGCCCAGGTTCGACTCGGCGTCGATGCGGACCATGCCCGCGTCCTCGGGCATCGCGAGGACGGTGTTGCCCTGCACGAAGCGGTCGTACTGGTCGGTGATCCACGCCTTGGAGGCCTGGTTCGGGGAGGCCACCAGCTTGAGGACCTGCTCGCGCAGCTCGGCGGCGTTCGCCGGGCGGGCGAGCTTCCCGGCGTCGTCCGCCTGGAGCGCGTCCTGCCAGGAGGGGCGGGCGAACGGGCGGTGATAGACCGGGCCGTCGTGGGCGACCGAGCGCGGGGGTACGTCGACGATCTGCTCGCCGTGCCAGAAGATCTCCAGCTGGGAGCCGTCGGTCACCTCACCGATGACGGTGGCGATGACGTCCCACTTCTCGCAGATCTCCAGGAAGCGGTCCACGTGCTGCGGCTCGACGATCGCGCACATGCGCTCCTGCGACTCGCTCATGAGGATTTCCTCGGGCGAGAGGGAGGAGTCGCGCAGCGGCACGGTGTCCAGCTCGACGCGCATACCGCCGGAACCGGCGGAGGCCAGCTCGCTGGTGGCGCAGGAGAGCCCGGCGCCGCCGAGGTCCTGGATGCCCGCGACGAGCTTCTCCTTGAAGATCTCCAGGGTGCACTCGATGAGGAGCTTCTCCTGGAACGGGTCGCCGACCTGGACGGCCGGGCGCTTGGCCGGGCCGGTCGACTCGAAGGTCTCGCTCGCCAGCACGGAGACGCCGCCGATGCCGTCACCGCCGGTGCGGGCGCCGTACAGGATGACCTTGTTGCCGGGTCCGGACGCCTGCGCGAGGTGGATGTCCTCGTGCTTCATCACGCCGATGCAGCCGGCGTTGACCAGCGGGTTGCCCTGGTAGCAGGCGTCGAAGACGACCTCGCCGCCGATGTTGGGCAGACCCAGGCAGTTGCCGTAGCCGCCGATGCCCGCGACGACGCCCGGCAGGACGCGCTTGGTGTCCGGGTGGTCGGCAGCGCCGAAGCGCAGCGGGTCGACGACCGCGACCGGGCGGGCGCCCATCGCGAGGATGTCGCGGACGATGCCGCCGATACCGGTGGCGGCGCCCTGGTAGGGCTCGATGTACGAGGGGTGGTTGTGCGACTCGACCTTGAAGGTGACCGCGTACCCCTGGCCGACGTCGACGACGCCCGCGTTCTCGCCGATGCCGACGAGCATCGCGTCGTTCTGGGGAACCTTCTCGCCGAACTGCTTGAGGTGGACCTTGCTGCTCTTGTACGAGCAGTGCTCGGACCACATCACGGAGTACATGGCGAGCTCGGCGCCGGTGGGACGGCGGCCCAGGATCTCGCGGATCCGGGCGTACTCGTCCTCCTTGAGGCCGAGCTCCTTCCAGGGCTGCGCGGCGTCCGGGGTCTCGGCCGCGTGCTTGACCGTATCCAGGCTCATGCGTTGACCAGCTTCTTGATGATCGAGGTGAAGAAACCGAGGCCGTCGGTGCGGCCGGTGCCGATGAGCGGCTCCACGGCGTGCTCCGGGTGCGGCATCAGGCCGACGATGTTGCCCGCGGCGTTGGTGATGCCCGCGATGTCGCGGAGCGAGCCGTTGGGGTTGCCGTCCAGGTAGCGGAAGGCGACGCGGCCCTCGGCCTCCAGCTCGTCGAGCGTGCGCTCGTCGGCGGTGTACCGGCCGTCCATGTTCTTGAGCGGGACGCTGATCTCCTGGCCGGCGCTGTAGTCCGAGGTCCAGGCGGTCTCCGCGTTCTCCACCCGCAGCGTCTGGTCGCGGCAGATGAAGTGGAGGTGGTTGTTGCGCAGCATCGCGCCGGGCAGCAGGTGTGCCTCGGTCAGGATCTGGAAGCCGTTGCAGATGCCGAGGACCGGCATCCCGGCCTTCGCCTGCTCGATGAGGGTTTCCATCACCGGCGAGAAGCGGGAGATGGCACCGGCGCGGAGGTAGTCCCCGTAGGAGAAACCGCCGGCCAGGACGACCGCGTCGACCTGGTGCAGGTCCTTGTCGCGGTGCCACAGGGACACGGGCTCGGCGCCCGCGATACGGACGGCGCGCAGGGCGTCCTGATCGTCGAGGGTGCCGGGAAAAGTGACGACGCCGATACGGGTGGTCACTTCTCCTCCTCCACCTTCACGACGAAGTCCTCGATGACGGTGTTGGCGAGGAACGTCTCGGCCATCTCGTTAATACGGGCGAGGGCGGCGTCGTCGACCGGCCCCTCGACCTCCAGCTCGAAACGCTTTCCCTGACGAACGTCCGCGATTCCCTCGAAGCCGAGACGGGGCAGTGCGCGCTGCACCGCCTGTCCCTGCGGGTCGAGGATCTCGGGCTTGAGCATGACGTCGACTACGACGCGTGCCACTGGCACTCCCGGTGTGGTGGTGTGGTGCGGCTGTCTCTCCGGGGGGTTCCCCAGACCCCCGCGGGTCCACTCAGCGTACCTGGCCGAAATTTCTACGCGGGTAGATATCGGGCAGGACGGCCCCGGTGAGGGCGGTGCGCGGATCACGTCCGTATATCGGCCGCGACACCGCACGGAAAAGCTCTGGGAAAAACCCGCCCGGATTGCACACGGATTGCACACGGACACGCGCACGTAATTGACTGGGCTTCACAATGCGGCACCCACCGCTGTACAAATGATTACCGGGGAAAGCACCATTGCCCCGGGGACAACGGAACAGTCGACATCTCGTCGATCCGCTTCCTCCCGCCCGGCAGCCGGAAGGCCGGCATCCGCGCACGCAGAACGCGCCGGTGCCGCAGGAAAGGACCGATATCCGTGGCTCAGCGCGTAGTGGTGACACTCTCCGACGACATCGACGGGGGAGCGGCGGCGGAAACGGTGACCTTCGCCCTGGACGGGAAGACGTACGAGATCGATCTCAATCCCGCCAACGCGAAGAAACTGCGGAAGACCCTGGCGCCTTACGTGGCCGCCGGCCGAAAGCAGACAAATGCCAGTAAGCACGGCAGGACGCCCACGGCCTACCGCCACACCTCCCTCGCCCCGGACCCGGCGGCCGTCCGCGCCTGGGCCCGCTCGCACCGGATGGACGTGCCGGCCCGCGGCCGCATCCCGAAGAAGGTCTACGAGGCGTTCGCCGCGGCGGGCTGAGCCGACGCCGTACGACGCTCCGTCAGGCGGCCCCGGGCGGACCGCCGGACGGCTCGTCGGCCGTCCTCACGGACCCGCTCACCGGGCTCCGCGGGGAGCCGACTTGCGCGACACCCCCGCAGGTCGGATAGAGTCTGGAACACGCCGAGGGGCGAGGCCGCAAAGCCGAATCCCACGCAGCGTGCGGGTGTAGTTCAGTAGTAGAACAGCCCCCTTCCAGGGGGAAGGCGCAGTGTGCAATTCCTGTCACCCGCTCTGCACGACTCTTCGGACCCCTTCGTGGATCAGGTAGAGTGGTGCTCGCTCCACCGGTGAAAGCCGAGTGGCTGCACTGCGGACGTAGCTCAGTTGGTAGAGCGCAACCTTGCCAAGGTTGAGGTCGCCAGTTCGAACCTGGTCGTCCGCTCAGAGGCAAAGGCCCCGATCGTTTCGATCGGGGCCTTTGGCGTTCTTCCGCCACCCCATGACGTTTGTCATGAGCAGTGGTGACAGCGCGCACTGCTTCCGGGCCCGATCCGGCGGAACCCTTGAAGCATGACCAGCGACGACTTTCTCAACGACCGACGCGACGGTGGCACGTTCCCGGTCACGGCCCCCTCGGGAGCCGTGACCGCGGAGACGGTGATCGCGGTGGACGGGGTTCGCCGCAGCTACAAGGACGGCTTCGAGGCCGTCTCCGGCGTCTCCTTCTCCGTCGCCCGCGGCGAGCTGTTCGCCCTGCTCGGGACGAACGGCGCGGGCAAGACCTCCACCGTGGAACTCCTCGAAGGACTGGCGCTCCCGACCTCCGGGACCATCAAGGTCCTCGGCCACGACCCGTACCGCGAACGCGCCGCCGTCCGCCCCCGTACCGGCGTCATGCTCCAGGAGGGCGGCTTCCCCTCCGACCTCACCGTGCTGGAGACCGCGCGGATGTGGTCGGCGTGCACCACCGGCGCCCGCCCCGCCGGCGAGGCCCTGGAGATGGTCGGCCTCACCAGCCGGGCCAAGGTGCGGGTCAAGCAGCTGTCCGGCGGCGAGAAGCGGCGCCTGGACCTGGCGCTGGCCCTCACCTCGCGGCCCGAGGTGCTCTTCCTCGACGAACCGACCACCGGACTGGACGCCGAGGGACGGCGCGACACCTGGGACCTGATCCGGGCGCTCCGGGAGTCCGGCACGACCGTCCTGCTGACCACCCACTATCTGGAGGAGGCCGAGTCCCTCGCGGACCGGCTGGCGATCATGCACCAGGGACAGATCGTGACGGCCGGGACGACCGCCGAGGTCACCGCCGAGCACCCGGCCCGGATCCGCTTCACCCTGCCCGACGGAGTTGCGGCCGCACACCTTCCGCTCTCGCTCCGGGCCGGGGCGGAGGGGCAGCGGGTGGAGATCCGCACCCCCACGCTCCAGGAGTCCCTGCACGAACTCCTCGGCTGGGCCAGGGAGTCGGGCGTGGAACTGCTCGGGCTCGACGCCCGCTCCGCCTCGCTGGAGGAGGCGTTCCTGCAGATCGCGAACACCCAGCTCCGCTCGCGGGCCGACGACCCGCGCCGGGTGGGACCCCGGCACGGGTCCGCCGACGGCAGCACCCCGAACGAGACGAAGAAGGTGACGGCATGACCACGCCCACCGCCCTCGCGGACGGCCGCACGGCCCCCGAGCGGTCCCCCTCCCCCTCCGGCCGGTCCGCCTCCTTCCGGCGGCTGAACGCACTGGCCCGCGCCGAGCTGATCCTGTTGATCCGCAACCGGTCCGCGATCTTCGTGGCCCTGGTGCTGCCGATCGTGATGATCTTCTCGATCCGGGCCTCGCTCGAACAGATCGACCTCGCCGGCACCGGACTCTCCGTCGCGGGCGCCGCCCTCACCGGCGGCATCGGCATCGTGCTGGTCCAGGTCGTCTACATGAACCTCGTCACCGGTTACGTCACCCGGCGCGAGGAACTCGTCCTCAAGCGGCTGCGCACCGGCGAGGTCACCGACCAGGAGATCCTGATCTCCACGGCGCTGCCCTCCGTCGCGCTGGCGGTCCTCCAGAGCGTGCTGCTCGTCGTGGCGGGCGCGATCGCCTTCGACCTGAGCGCGCCGAAGCGGCCGGAGCTGTTCCTGCTGGGCCTGCTCGTCGGCTTCGTGATGATGTCGGCGCTCGCCGCCGCGACCTCCGCGGTGACCCGGACGGTCCAGACCTCGCAGCTCACCACGCTGCCGCTGTTCTTCGTCTCGCTCTTCGCCTCCGGGATCTTCGTCCCGCTGGACGTCTTCCCGGACAAGCTGGCCGCCGTCTTCGAACTGCTGCCGCTGACCGGCGTGATGACCCTCGTACGGCACGGCTGGCTCGGCGGGGTGGAGGGCGGCGACCTGGTCACGGCTGCCGTGGCGGCGCTGGCCTGGACCGCGTTCGCGGTGTTTGCTGTGCGACGGTGGTTCCGCTGGGACCCGCGAGGCTGAGATGAAGGGGCTGAGGGGCGTGATCGGTCGGGTACGGGGCTGGCGGCGCGGCTGGCACGAGCGCAGCAAGCTCCAGCGCATCGACCTGTACACCCGGAGCACGCTCGCCGGGCTCCCCTGGGTCTTCCTGGCTTCCTGGGGCCTGCTGCCGCTCCTCCCCGTACTGGGCCAGGGCCCGGTGCCGGCGGGCCTCGCCGTGGCGTTCTTCGCGGTGAACAGCGCCCAGTGCGTCCTGAGCAACCGCGATCTGGGAGCCGCGTTCGCCCACCACCGGGGCACGGAGACCTTCCCGGTGCGGCGACTGCGGCTCCCGGCGGCGCTGCTCGCGCTGCTGACCGGCCTGATGGTGGCGCTCGCGGCGACGGCCGACCTCAAGGACGCGGGTCTCGCCCTGCTGGTGCTGGACCTGCCGCTGGCGTTCGCCATCCCGTACGTCCTCCTCGTCCCCGTCCGCACCTACCTGGTGCACTGCGCGGTCTACGCGGTGGTCCTGGTGGCGCTGCTGGCGGCCGTCGGGGTGCCCGCGGGACTGCTCTTCGGCGCGGTGCTCTCGATGCTCGTCGTGATCCTGCTCGTGCTCTCCTCGGTCCGGCCGAGCGCCTGGAGCATGAGCGTGATGTGGCAGGCGGAGGAGGCGCGGGACATGCAGGCCCGCCTCGCGGTGGCGGAGGAGCGGCTGCGGTTCGGCCGGGACATGCACGACGTGCTGGGCCGGAACCTGTCGGTGATCGCCCTGAAGAGCGAGCTGGCCGTGGAACTGGCCCAGCGCGGGAACCCGGCGGCGGTGGACCAGATGGTCGAGGTGCAGCGGATCGCCCGGGCGTCCCAGCAGGAGGTCCGCGATGTCGTGCGCGGCTACCGGGAGGCCGATCTGCCCACCGAACTCATGGGCGCGCAGGGCGTGTTGCAGGCCGCCGGGATCTCCGTCACCGTCGAGGGGGCGGACGGCCCGGCCGGTATCGGGGCTCCGGCCGCCGTGCAGGCCGCGCTCGGCTGGGTGGTCCGCGAGACCGCGACGAACGTCCTGCGCCACGGCGATCCGACCCACTGCTCGATCCGCCTCGCCCGGACCCGGGACGCGGTGGTCCTGGAGGTCGAGAACGACGGGGCCGACGGCACGGATCCGCTCGACGGCGGGGGCGACGGCGGCGGTTCGGGCCTGGCCGGACTGCGCGAACGGCTCGGGGCGCTGGGCGGCACCCTCACCGCCGGACCGGCCGGGGACGATCTGTTCCGGGTGACGGCGACGGTGCCCCTCACGGCAGCCCGCCCGGAGCCGGGCGGCCGCCCCTCCCTCTCTCCCCCTTCCGATGCCCCTTCCGCCCTCCCGGAGGAACGATGACCCCCGAGCGGCCCCTGCGCGTCCTGCTGGCCGACGACGAGCACCTGATCCGGGGGGCGCTGGCCGCGCTGCTCGCCCTGGAGGAGGACCTCGTCGTGGTCGCGGAGGCGGCGAGCGGTCCCGAGGCCCTGGCGATGGCCCTGGCGCACCGGCCCGACGTCGCCGTCCTGGATCTTCAGATGCCGGGTGCGGACGGTGTGAAGGTCGCCACATCGCTGCGGGCCGAACTGCCCGACTGCCGCACCATGATCGTGACCAGCCACGGCCGGCCCGGGCACCTCAAGCGGGCGCTCGCCGCCGGCGTACGGGGGTTCGTGCCGAAGACGGTCAGTGCCCGGCGGCTGGCCGAGATCATCCGCACCGTCCACGCCGGAAACCGCTACGTGGATCCGGAGTTGGCCGCCGACGCGATCTCCGCCGGGGACTCCCCGCTGACCGCCCGGGAGGCCGAGGTGCTCGAACTGGCGGCGGACGGGGCGCCGGTCGCGGAGATCGCCGAGCGGGCCTCGCTGTCCCAGGGGACCGTACGCAACTACCTCTCCTCGGCCGCCTCCAAGATCGGTGCGGAGAACCGGCATACGGCAGTGCGTCTCGCGCGCGAGCGGGGATGGGTATAGTAGGCATCGCGCTTCGGCGCACTGCGGACGTAGCTCAGTTGGTAGAGCGCAACCTTGCCAAGGTTGAGGTCGCCAGTTCGAACCTGGTCGTCCGCTCCACGAGGAGAAGGCCCCGGACCTTTCGGTCCGGGGCCTTCTCCGTGTCCACCGGTCGTCACGCCCAGCTGGTGCCCGTCAGCACCTCGAACGCCTCGATGTACTTGGCGCGGGTCGCGTCCACGATCTCCTGCGGCAGCGCCGGGGGCGGCTGTTCGCTCTTGCGGTCCCAGCCGGAGGCCGGCGAGGTCAGCCAGTCGCGGACGAACTGCTTGTCGTAGCTGGGCTGCGCGCGGCCGGGCTCCCAGGTGGCGGCGGGCCAGAAGCGCGAGGAGTCCGGGGTCAGCACCTCGTCGGCGATGATCAGCCGCTCGGTTCCGTCCTCGGTGATCTCGAAGCCGAACTCGAACTTGGTGTCGGCGAGGATGATCCCGCGCTGGTGCGCGATGTCCCGGGCCCGGCGGTAGACGTCGAGCGTGGTGCGCCGCAGCTCGGCGGCCGTCTCCACGCCGACCGAGCGGGCGACGTCCTCGTAACTGACGTTCTCGTCGTGGTCGCCGACGGCCGCCTTGGTGGCCGGGGTGAAGATCGGGCCGGGCAGCTCGGACCCGTTGACCAGGCCCTCGGGGAGCCCGATGCCGCAGACCGTACGGGTGGCGTCGTACTCGACGAGCCCGGAGCCGGTCAGGTAACCGCGGGCCACGCACTCGACCTCGACCATGCGCAGGCTCTTGCAGATGAGGGTGCGGCCCGCCCAGTCGGCCGGGGCGCCCGGGGGCAGCTCGGTGGAGATGACGTGGTTGGGCACCAGGTCGGCGAGCTGGTCGAACCACCAGAGCGAGAGCCGGGTGAGGACGCGGCCCTTGTCGGGGATCTCGGTCGGCAGGACCCAGTCGTACGCGGAGATACGGTCGCTGGCGACCATCACGAGGTCGCCCGCCTCGTTCCGGTACAGGTCACGCACCTTGCCGGTGTGCAGGTGGGTGAGGCCCGGAACCTGTACGGGCTCGGGCTTTTCTACAAAACCGGACACAGTGCCTCCGCGTAGATTGATCCAGGAGCGGTTCCGATTGTCCCGTATCCGCGGCCCGTTCTCCGCCCGGGGCCCGGCCTTCGGTCAGTCGCGCTTGCAGATCCGGTCGAGGAGGTTGGCCGTGGCCCGCTGGATCCGGGGGTCGGTGTGTCCGGGGCGGTCCAGGGCCGGCGACCAGGCGAAGGTGCCGGAGGCGAAGACGAGGGCGCCGGAGGGGGCCTGGTAGAGCGAGGTCTCCTGGTGGCGGGTGGCGCCCTCGGAGTCCTCGTACGGGGAGTGGGCGAGCAGGATCCTGGTGTCGTGCTCGGGCAGGCTGGTGCGCGGGAAGTAGCGGTCGGCCTCGCCGGCGACCAGGCCCGGGATCTCGTCGCCGTCGACCGCGCCCGTGGAGTCCCAGAGCCAGTGCTCGGCGTTGCGCACGACCAGCGGGCGGGGATCGGGGACCCGGCCCGCGTACTGGATGCCCAGCAACTGCTGCTCGGGCCGGTCCACCTCGCGCCACAGGGCGGACTTCCCGGGCCCCCGGCGCTTGCGGCAGGTCAGCAGCCGGTCGGGCTCGTTGGACGCGGAGGGGGCGAGGCCCACCTGCCAGTACATGGTGTTGGCGGAGAGGAAGACGAGCGAGGTGCCGGAGTCCCGGGCGCGCTCGGCGGCCCGGCGCATCGGCAGCGACCAGTACTCGTCGTGGCCGGGGAAGACCAGGCCCCGGTAGCGGCTGGGGTCGACGCGGCCCGCGTGCAGGTCACGGGCGTCGGCGTAGGCGAGGTCGTAGCCGTACCGCTCGGCCCAGCGGATGAAGTCGTACGCGTGCCCCACGTGCAGCGGCAGGCCCGATCCGGCATACGGGCGGTCGAACGAGATCGTGACGGCGGCGTCCTCCTCGCCGAGCAGCCGACCGCGCTCGTCCCACGCGTGGTAGAGGCTGGCGCCGGTGCGGCCGTCCTCCGGGTAGAGGTTGTACGCCTGCCAGGTGATGTCGGGCAGCAGGAGCAGCAGATCGGCGGGGTGGTCGTGGCGCACGGTGAAGGGAATGTGCGAGCGGTAGCCGTCGGCCGTGGTCAGGACGGCCACATACGCGCCGACCGACCAGTAGCTCGGGATCTGGAGGCGCCAGGACATCCACCAGTGGTGGCAGGAGACGGTCCGGTCGGCGGCGAGCGGCGGGGGCTGGACGATGCCGGAGAGCCGGGGGCTCGTGGTGATCTTGGACGCGCCGTCACCGCCGTAGTGACCGATCCGGTAGACGTCGACGGAGAACTGCTGGGGCGGGTCCACGGTGATGTGGAAGTCGATGGCCTCGCCGGGGGCCGCCGCACCGGGCGAGACGAAGCCCTTGATCTGGCGGTGCACGTCGTCGGCGGTCCGGGTGCCGCCGCCGGTGGAGCGGGCGAGGTCGGCGTACCAGGGGACGACCTGGCCGGTGTCGTCGAAGTAGTTCTCACTGCCGCGCAGCCAGGGCAGCGGGCCCTGGCCGAAGGGATCGCTCACCGCGTGCGCGAGGGCGCCCGACTCCCACCGGCGAATCTGCTCCGCCCCCATGCCGCGCCCCTCCCTCGGATCACCCGCACGACTCGGGTGATCCCCCGGACAACTCTGGTGCGCCGAATGTCAGCGCCGATCCCCAGCACATCACATAACGCACGCAGCCCGTCACCCTTCGTCGCGAATTGACGGGAACGGAACCATTCCTTCCGAACAGCGCACTCCGCACTCCGGACGCGCCCGGTTCGGCTATGGCTTCGGGCCCGGGGCACGGCCTCGGGGTGGCGCGCCCCGGTCCCGTAAGCGGTCACACCAGCCGGACCGGCTTGTCGGAGCGCACCCCCACCTCGGCCAGCCAGGACAGCAGCGGGTCCGGATCGCCGTCCTCCACAAGGCTGAGGACCGGAGCCGCGAGGTCCGCCCGCCGCTCACCGCCGACGAGCAGCGCGGGGCCGTCCAGCCAGTCCAGGCCGGGGGCCGCGCCCGCCGTGTCGACGGCCGCGCAGCAGACCATGGCCCCGACGTGGTCGGCGAGCAGTTCGGTGCCCGTACGCGGCGGCTGGAGCGGGAAGAGGGGCAGCGGGCCAGGCCCCCAGAGATCGAGGGGATCGTCGGCCGGGCCGCTCCCCGCGGCTCCTTGCACCTGTCCGCCCTGCCCCTGGCTTCCGCCGTGGACCGGGGCTTCGGCTTCCTCCCGGGCGATCGCGGCGCCGATGCCCGCCGCGAGCGCCTCGCCCGGACCGCCGGGTCCGCCGGCACCGGACAGGTGCTCCATCACCCGGGCCAGCGTGGGGACGGCCGGGTCTGCGGCGGAGGCCCGGGGGACGCCCAGGGTGTCCAGGACGCGGTGCAGCCGGGCCGCCTCGCTGCGCCACTTCCGGTCGACGACCTCGTCGGGATACTGCTGCCAGTCCACCGGCGCCCAGCCAGGACCGCTCTCGGCGGGGCCACCGTGGAAGAGCCGGGCGGCAAGCAGGGACGCGGCCTCGTCGGCCACCCCGGGCTCCTCCAGCAGGTCGCACGCGGGCCGCTCGCCCAGGCGCAGGGCGAAGCCGTCCGCCAGCCGGTCCCGGCGCGAGAGCTCGGTGAGCGCGGAGACGACCCCGGCGTCCAGCCGGGAGGGCCAGCGGCCCATCCGCCATGCGGGCAGCGCGACCCGGGTCAGCAGCCGGTCCCAGCCCGCGTAGGCGAGGCCGACCTGTTCCTGGGCGGCGATGCGCAGCCCGTAGTCGACGGTCTGGGCCCGCATGGACGCGGCGGCCGCCACACAGCGCTCCATCTCGGCGGCATGGCCCCGGCAGGCCCGCAGCAGCAGCCGGGCGACCCAGCCGGCGAAGGCGAGCGGCGCCCCGCGCACCGGGCCCCGGCCGGGGGCGGCCGCATCGGCGATCGCGGCGTCCAGACCGCGGACGAAGCGGCGGGCGGCGGCTATGTCGGGATGCGCGGACGGGCCCGTACCGGCCACCACGGGGGCGAGGACCGCGCGGAGCTCGGCGACCCGCATCCACCACAGGAACGGCGAGCCGATGACCAGAACGGGGGCGGTGTCCGCGTCCTCCGCCGACGCTCCCGGGCCCTTGCGGAGCGCGCGGTGCGTCCGGTCCTCCAGCCAGCTGTCGCAGTCCGGGGTCAGCGCCACGGCCGAGGGCGCGGGCACGTCGAGCCGGTCCGCCAGGTCGCGGACCAGGCGGTAAAGGTCGGGGGCGCCTTCCTCCGGCACGGGGACGGTCGGACTCATGGCGGGCCGCGCGCGGGCCACGGAGACGGCGACCAGGACGGTCACCAGCAGCACGACGACCGCGACGCCGAGGACCGTCCAGCGCACGGCGTCCCAGACCGGACCGGCCAGATGCCCCTGCGCGTCCGCCGCGAACAGCACGACGGCGACGGCCGCGGGCAGGATCGCCACGGCCAGGGCCCTGCTGCGGATCCGCAGCAGGGCGAGCGCCCGGGCCTGCGCGGCCCGCGCACCCAGCTCCTCACCCACGTCGATACCGGACACGGCCGGACGTCACCCCCTCTGCCCTCATCGCGGCCCTCTTGGCCCTCGCGGCGGTGTTGCTCACTCCCCCACTGTGGCACCCGTCACCGACATCGCAATGCCGGTGGGCCAAGTGCCGGAACGCCTGCGCCGCACCCTAGTTGGGGGTCCGGCCACCGTCATCCGGATAGCCCAGTCGTCACCCGATGGAATGGCTTTGGGCAAAGCTGCTGACGTGTTCGCGCCCATGGGGCATGCCGGAGAACGGGCTGAAGGCACGGGGCAGCCCCTCGCGCCTGCCGCGTACGCCGGTGGCGTGCGGGGGCGGGTGCGAGGGGCTGCGGGGCCCGGGCGGCTCGTGCGGGCAGCGGGGCCCGGGGGCGCGTACGGGCTGCGGGAGGGCGGCCCGGGGTGCGGGTCAGCCCTGGGAGGCCTTCAGAGCGATGTCCGTACGGTGCTGGGAACCGTCCAGGCGGATCCGGCCGAGCGCGGTGTAGGCGCGCTCCCTGGCCGCCGTGAGGTCCTTGCCGGTCGCGGTCACCGAGAGCACCCGGCCGCCCGCGCTGAGCACCGCGTCGCCCTCGGCACGGGTCCCGGCGTGCAGGACGTACGCGTCGGGCGCATCCTGCGCCGCGACGTCCGCGAGCCCGTCGATCGGGTCGCCGGTGCGCGGGGTGTCCGGGTAGTTGTGCGAGGCGATGACCACGGTGACGGCGGCGTCGTCGCGCCAGTTCAGCGGCGGGAGGACGTCGAGGGTGCCGTTGGCGGAGGCGAGCAGGACACCGGCCAGCGGGGTCTTCAGCCGGGCCAGGACGACCTGGGTCTCCGGGTCGCCGAAGCGGGCGTTGAACTCGATGACCCGGACGCCGCGCGAGGTGATCGCGAGGCCCGCGTAGAGCAGCCCGGAGAAGGGGGTGCCCCGGCGGCGCAGTTCGTCGACGGTCGGCTGGAGGACGGTTTCGAGGACCTCGTCGACCAGCTTGGGGTCGGCCCACGGGAGCGGGGAGTAGGCGCCCATGCCGCCGGTGTTCGGGCCCTCGTCGCCGTCCAGGGCACGCTTGAAGTCCTGGGCGGGCTGGAGTGGCACGACGGTGGTGCCGTCGGTGATCGCGAAGAGGCTGACCTCGGGGCCGTCGAGGAACTCCTCGATGACCACGCGGTCGCAGGAGAGCGCGTGGGCGCGGGCCACGTCCACGTCCTCGGTGACGACGACGCCCTTGCCGGCCGCGAGGCCGTCGTCCTTGACGACGTACGGGGCGCCGAAGGCGTCGAGGGCCTCGTCGATCTCGGCGGGGGTGGTGCAGACGTAGCTGCGGGCGGTGGGGACCCCGGCGCCGGCCATGACGTCCTTGGCGAACGCCTTGGAGCCTTCCAGCTGGGCTGCTTCGCCGGAGGGGCCGAAGCAGGGGATGCCGGCCGCGCGCACGGCGTCGGCGACCCCGGCGACGAGCGGCGCCTCCGGGCCGACGACCACCAGCCCGGCGCCCAGCTCGGTCGCGAGGCGCGCGACGGCGTCACCGTCGAGCGCGTCGACCGGGTGCAGTTCGGCCACCTCTGCGATGCCGGCGTTGCCGGGGGCGCAGTACAGAGCGGTGACATCGGGGTCGAGGGACAGAGAGCGGCACAGGGCGTGTTCGCGGGCGCCGCCGCCGATGACGAGGACCTTCACGGGATGCAGCCTAGCCGCCGGGCACGGGGAGCCCCGACGGCCGCCGGTGGGTGGACGCACCGCCGGGCGCGGCGAGCCCGGTCGGCCGCCGGCGGACGGCCGACGCCGGAGGGCTGGGACGCCGGGCCGGTACGGGATGGCCGGGGCGTCGGTAGCGGTACGGAGGCACCGGGTCGCCGGGTCGCCGTTACCCGGCGGCCCGCCTCACTGCTCGTTGGCGAACTCGTCGACCACCGTGGCGCCGAGCTCGCGGACGATCAGGTCGTGGCCGGAGAGCGCGGAGTCGACGAGATCCGGATCGTCGTCCTCCGGAACGTCGTCCTCAGGGGAGACGGAGCGTGGCGGCTCCGCCCCGTACGAACTGCGAGAAGCCTCGGGGGCGGGCGCGGCATCCCGGCCCTGCGGCGGCGCGGCGGAAGGCGGCTGCTGGGCCGACGGGGCGGGCTGCCCCTGCGGCGCGGGCGCGGACTGCTGCGGGGCCGTGTGCTGGGGCCGGGGCTCGTACGCGACCGGGGCGCCGGGGGCTGCCGGGGCGGGCTGGTACTGCGGGGCGGGACGCCCGCCGCCGCCACCGGACTGCGGGGGCATCCCGCCGCCACCGGAGGGGTCGATGACCGCTTCGATACGCCACTGGGCGTTGAAGCGCTCGGCGAGGGCCTGCTTGAGGACCTCCTCGCTGCCGCTGCTGGCGAAGTTGTCGCGGGCGCCCGCGTTGAGGAAGCCGAGCTGGAGCGTCGTCCCGTCGAACCCGGCGACCTGGGCGTTCTGGCTGAGCAGGATCCAGGTGAAGCGGCGGCGGTTCTTGACCGCCTCCAGGATGTCGGGCCACATGTTCCGCACCTGGGCGGCGCCCTGGGCCATGGTCTGCCCGCCCTCGGGCGCGGCCGGAGCGGCGGGGGCCGTAGGGGCGACCGGAGCCGCGGCGGGCGGCGGGGTGGCGGCGGGGGCCGGTCCGCTGCCGGGGGCGGACGCGGTGGGCCAGCCACCGGGCCGACGGGCCTGATCCCCGGCCCCGGGTCCAGCCCCGGATCCGGCTCCCGCGGCGGCGGGCCAGGAACCGGGCCGCTGGCCGGGCTCGGGGGCAGGCGCCGAGGGGGCCTGCGGGGCGGGCTCGGCGGGGGCCGGTGCGTAGGCGGCCGGGGCGGCGGGGCCCGGGGCGGCATGAGCGTGGGGAGCATGAGCGTCCGGGCCCGGTACGTACCCGATGGGGGCGGCGCCCACGGGCGGAGCCGCGAACGCGCCGGCAGCGGCGGCCGAGGCCCCGCGCTCCAGCCGGTCGAGCCGGGCCTGCAGGGAGCGCTCGTCGTCGTAGGCGGCGGGCAGCAGGACCCGGGCGCAGATCAGCTCGACCTGGAGGCGCGGCGAGGTGGCACCGCGCATCTCCGTGAGCCCGTCGTTGACGAGGTCGGCGGCGCGGCTGAGCTCGGCGGCGCCGAAGACGGAGGCCTGGGCCTGCATGCGCTCGACGACATCGACGGGCGCGT
The DNA here is from genome assembly GCA_014649555.1 of Streptomyces globisporus. GTDB lineage: Bacteria > Actinomycetota > Actinomycetes > Streptomycetales > Streptomycetaceae > Streptomyces > Streptomyces globisporus. The sequence continues at coordinate 73,989 of BMTG01000005.1, forward strand.
CGATGAGCCCCTTCTCCCCCGCATCCGGAACGGCGGCGAGGATCACCAGATCCCGCAGCCGCTCCAGGAGATCGGCCACGAACCGGCGCGGATCGTTGCCGCCCTCGATGACCCGGTCCACGACCTCGAAGGCGGCGGCCCCGTCGCCGGCGGCGAAGGCGTCGACGATCGAGTCGAGGAGCGAGCCGTCGGTGTACCCGAGGAGCGAGGTGGCCATGGCATACGTCACACCGTCGTCGCCCGCACCGGCCAGCAGCTGGTCCATGACGGACATCGAGTCACGCACGGACCCGGCCCCGGCGCGCACGACGAGCGGGAGGACGCCGTCCTCGACCGGGCTGTTCTCCCGCCCGCACACATCGGCGAGATAGCTCCGCAGGGTCCCCGGGGGTACCAGCCGGAACGGATAGTGGTGCGTACGCGACCGGATCGTCCCGATGACCTTCTCGGGCTCGGTCGTCGCGAAGATGAACTTGAGGTGCTCCGGCGGCTCCTCGACCACCTTCAGCAGGGCGTTGAAGCCCGCCGGGGTGACCATGTGCGCCTCGTCGATGATGTAGATCTTGTAACGACTGGAGGCGGGCCCGAAGAACGCCTTCTCGCGCAGATCACGGGCGTCGTCCACACCACCGTGGGACGCGGCGTCGATCTCGATGACATCGATGGACCCAGGCCCGTTCCGCGCGAGGTCCTGACACGACTGGCACTCCCCGCAGGGCGTGGGCGTGGGCCCCTGCTCGCAGTTCAGACAGCGGGCGAGGATGCGCGCGCTGGTCGTCTTTCCACAGCCGCGCGGCCCGCTGAACAGGTACGCGTGATTGACCCGGTTGTTCCGCAGGGCCTGCTGGAGCGGGTCAGTGACATGCTCCTGACCGATGACCTCGGCGAACGACTCGGGGCGGTAGCGGCGGTACAGCGCAAGGGACGACACACCTACGAGGTTATCGGGGCCGACTGACACTCGACCCCACAGCACCTCACGGCAAACGCAAAGGGCCCCCCACGCACCCGCCAGAGCCAACCTACCCTTGCTGCCTTCCGGCCCTGGGGGAGTTCAGTCAGATAGCGCCACGTGAGGGGCTGACGCCCACCTTAGCGGATCCCCACCCCCTCCGGTCCACCCGCCCGCCCCCGGCGAACGACCTGCGGAACGTCTGCGGCCCCCTCGGGACGATCTCCGGGGATCGTGTTCGCGAGCACCCTCAAACGTCTTGTATTGTTTGCGGCGGAGGATTCGCCTAGTGGCCTAGGGCGCACGCTTGGAAAGCGTGTTGGGGGCAACCCCTCACGAGTTCGAATCTCGTATCCTCCGCCATTGCTCTCACCGGGCAATACGTCGAAGGGCCCCACCGCTTGCGGTGGGGCCCTTCGACGTTGGCGGTCTCAGTTTTGGTCTCAGTTGCTCCGAGGCGACGCATCGGCTCGGTTGCCGGTCCGCTCTCCTCCGCCGCGCACCCCCTCACGGCCGACGAGCCGGAGCGCGCTCCCGTTGAAGGTACGAGTGGATGTCGATCCCACGGGCCCGATGCTCCGCAGATGGAACAGATCACTCCGTTGAGCGCGAGCGCCCCTGTGGATAACTCTCGTGGCCGAAATCCTCCCTAGTAGTGTCAAGACGTGGCCACTCCCCTGTTCTTCGACACCGCCCTCCACACCCTCCCCTCAGTCCCCGAGGAGGCCGTGGAGCACGGCGAGGTGTTCACGCGGCGTTGGGTCGTCGATCTGATCCTCGACCTTGTGGGCTACACCTCTGACAAAGCCCTCTGCGACCTGAAGCTCGTGGAGCCGGCCTGCGGTTCAGGAGCCTTTCTAGGAGCCGTGGCTTCGCGGATCAGCGCATCCTGCCGCGAGCAAAACCGTCCCATCAGTGACGCAAGCCATGCCGTGCGTGCGCTCGATCTACTGGAACGCAACGTCCGCAGGAGCCGCGAAGTCGTCGAGCAGCACTTGGTCGACGACGGCTGGAACCCCACAGATGCCCAGCAGGTGGCGGCGGCCTGGGTCGAGCAGGGTGACTACCTACTCCAGCCCGAAGGGACCCAGCACGCGGACTACGTGGTCGGCAACCCGCCCTACATCCGCCTGGAGGACGTTCCCGCGGACAGGATGGCGGTCTACCGTCACGCGTGCCCCACCATGGGCGGCCGCGCAGACATCTACGTTGGCTTCTTCGAAGTCGCACTCCGAAGCCTCGGGGCAGGCGGACAGCTGGGCTTCATCTGCGCGGACCGTTGGATGCGCAATCAGTACGGTCGGCAGTTGCGCCAACTGGTGACCAAGAGCTTCAGCATGGACCTGGCACTGGTCATGCACGATGTGGACGCCTTCGACGACCAGGTCTCCGCGTACCCCGCCATCACCCTGATCAGCAAGCGGCCCCAAGGCACCGCTGTGGCAGCGGACACCACGCGAGCCTTCGGTGCTCCTGAGGCCACCGCCTTCGCACGCTGGTACGCGACTGCCCAGACAGAGTCGGTCACGACACCAGCGTTCCAGGCCGCTCGGATGCCGCACTGGTTCCCGGACGAGGACTCCTGGCCGAGTGCTTCACCTGCACGACTGGCAGTCCTCGAGGAGCTGACAGAGCGCTTCCACCTGCTTGAGAGCAAGAAGTCCGGTACCCGAGTCGGCATCGGCATCGCCACGGGAGCGGACAAGGTCTTCCTCACCGACGACGGCACGTTGATCGAAGACGACCGGCTCCTGCCGATGGCCATGGTCCGCGACACCACGAGCGGCACGCTCAACTGGAACGGCACCTACCTGGTCAACCCCTGGACGGACAAAGGCGATCTGGTCGACCTCGCCGCGTATCCCCGGCTTGCCAGGTATCTCGACGAATACGGAGCCGCGTTGCGTAAGCGCTACGTGGCGGTCAAGCAGCCACACCGCTGGTACAAAACCATCGACAAGGTCGACCACGCGCTGACTCGGCGGCCCAAGTTGCTGCTCCCGGACATGAAGCTGACGATCCATCCGGTACTCGATGAGGGCGGACTGTACCCTCACCACAACCTGTACTTCATCGTCTCGGACGTCTGGGACATGCGCGTGCTGGGTGGTCTCCTACTCTCCAAGGTCGCGGAAGCATTCGTGGAGGCGTACGCGGTCAAGATGCGAGGGGGGACCCTCCGCTTCCAGGCTCAGTACCTTCGCAAGATCCGGGTCCCAGACCCGGAAACGATCAGCGAGCGCGACCGAGAAGCCCTGGCGGCAGCTTTCGACAAGCGAGACGTGAGGGCCGCCACGGAGGCCGCCCTGCGCGTCTACGGACTTGCCGAGCTTCCTGACTAGGAGAGCGGATCTTGACGGTCACCCGCCAGGACTTCGAGGACGCGATAGCGACCTATTGGGGCGCCAAGCAGCTGCAGCGGGAGCAGTCCGCCATCAAGGCCGCGGTCGGCGCCGGCACCGCCGGCTCCGTGCGCGGTGGTAAGCACTTCGACGCGATCGCGATCCTCCTGTCGAAGTTCTTCCTCGAAGCCGGCTATCCGCCCGAGAGCATCCGGGTCACCAAGAAACAAGGTCTGGAACTCCCCGGTTACTACCGCCCCCAGAAACAGTGGGACCTCGTGGTGGTCCACGAGGGAGTGCTGGTTGCGGCTTTCGAACTGAAGGCCCTCGGTGGGCCGTCGTTCGGAAACAACTACAACAACCGGGTTGAGGAAGCACTCGGCAGCGCGGTGGATCTGCGACGGGCCGCCTTGGCCGAGCTGTATCCGCAGGAGAAGCCCTGGCTCGGCTACTTCTTCATCATGGAGGACGGCAGCGGCTCTCGGAGGCCGGTCAGCATCGCGGAGGGCGCGCTGCCTGCCGATTCAATCTGGCACGGCACCTCGTATCAGGACCGGTTCGGGATCTTCTGCGAGCGCCTTGTGGCCGAGCAGCTGTACGACGCCGCTTGCTATGTCACGTCCTCAGCCGAGGACCCCAAGCCCGTCGAACTGGTGAACAGCCTTGACTGGCGGCACTTCTCGGCTGCCATAAACGCCCGCCTCACGTACCTGAAGGAGCTCGGGATCCCCGGCTAGGAAAGACGAACGGGCCCCGACCGATCCGGTCGAGGCCCCGCATTCGGATGCCTTCGCAGGGGCGAGGTCCCTAACCTCGATCTTGCTTGACGGTCCGCCGCGGAGTCGGTCGGCCGTTTCGTGTGGTGGGTAGAGGGGGCAGGTCGGGGGCCCAAATGTCGTCTCGGGGTGGCGCGGGGTTCCACTGCTCCGGGTGAAGGGCTCGCGTGGGAACGGGGAGACCTGCTGGTCACCCGGGGTTCGGTAGGAGAGCGAGCCGTTCGAGGGCGTCGATGATCACGTGGGTCCAGGGCCAGTGCCGGCCGGAGGCGGGGGTGTGCGTGTATTTCGTCTCACGGCGAGCCGCCGACGGGGCCGCCGGGGGTCGTCCCACCGGCCGGGGGAGCAGGCACGGGTGGGGGTGGCATGGCGCGGCGCGGGCGCGGGAAAAGGCGGCGGGCGCGGCCCCGGGGGCGAAGGTGTGCTTCCACCGCGGCCATGTAGCGCTCGCGGACATCCGCCAGCGCCCGCAGGTCGATCACCGACGTCGGGATCACCATCGCCGTGTCGTCCGCCCCTGGGGGCGAGAGCCACGCATCCTTCATGCTCTGCCCGGCCACCGTCCGCGTACGGGCGACGAGTTCGTCATACGCGGCGCCCACCTCCGGAGCCTCGAAGCGGACCCACGCCTCGTGCCAGGTCAGTCTGGACTGGATCTCTCGCAGCTGCTCCGACAGGCGGACCCGCTCCTCGGCGGCAGCGTCCGCGCGGCGGCGCCGCACGGCGTAAGCCATCTCCGCGTACTGGATGCTCACCTCGTACGCGCTCGCGAACAATTCCTGCTTCCGCTCCTGCAGCTGGGCGCGACGGCCAATCCGCGCCTGGAGGCCGAGGACGAGGCCGGTCACGAGTGCGGCGAAAACAGCGGCGTAGGGGCCGAAGACTTTGATCGCGTCAGCCAATGATGTGGTCCTGTTCGTCGAGGCCCGGCGAACCGTGGCCGTGGGGTGCTTCGAAGCCCGGCCAGATGTTGGTGGCGCGATAGGCAGATTCCCATCGCAGATGGCGGACGATGATCGCGACGAGGACCCGCCCGCCGTCACCGGGCGACCAGCGGCGCGAGGGCGCGTCCTTCGGGTACCAGAGGCAAAGGGAACCGTCGGGGTTGCGGTGGGCGGGGCAGTCCGGTCCGCGTGCGTGGACGCGAGGGAATGCCGGATCGCCGGCGGCGAAGGCGATCCGGAGACTGTGTGAGGGCAGGATCCGAACGTGCGGGTAGACCTGGACAGTGAAACCGGACGCGAAGTCGGCAGGTTTGTCCACCTCGCGCGCGTCGAGCCCCGTTGAGCGCATCCCGGTCAGCAGCTCGGCGCGGGCCATCGGACGTGCGAACCAAGGACGCCGCGCAGGACGCCCGTCACCCCTCAACGGCCGTGTCCTCCCGCCACGAGCGCGTCTTCGGGATGAGCAGGCTCGCACCCGCGAGACCGAGGCTGGCAGTGGTGCTCAGGGGAGAGGACGCGGCGGAGAAGGCGCGCTCACGTTCACGCATCGTCTTGGGGAAGAGGTACTCCAGGACCTCCGCCACCGTGTCTACATCGTCGGGGTCGGCTATGGCCTTCGCGAGCCTGTCGGCCGCGACCCGTAGCCGTCGCTCGGCATCCGCGTCGGGGATCAGCGGCTTGAGGTCGGGCGAGACGGAGCGCGGATCCTTGGTCGACTCGCCGCGCTGAAGGCGCAGGGCGGCCTTCAGCAGCACCGTGTGGACGGCGCTGACGAGGCCCATTCTCGGCTCGACGAACTCGTAAGCCCAGACGGAGAGTTGGTGTGAGGAGAAGCCCGGCTTCGCGGCCTGAGCATTCCAAGCCTTGAGGATGCGGATGGCGCGGCGCCGGGTGCGCCGCAGGGCGTCGGCGCCGGACGTCAGCAGCTCTACGTGGCCCTGAGGGTCGCTCGCACTCCATGCCTTTGCGGAGCCAGGGGCCTGCTCCAGGTCGGGGATCCACAGCCCGCGCCCATCACGGCGGCGCAGCGCCACGATGAGATCGACCGTGACATCCGTGCCGTTGACCGGGGCGCCGAAGTGAATCTTGAGGCCCCGCCGGGACGTGCACACCCGCGCCTTGGGGTAGAACGGGGTGCGCTCCGGGTCGCGGAGCTTCGGGCCGATGAACGCGACAAGTTCGTCGGTGATGGTGTGTGGAGCCTCCCCTTCTCCGTCAGGACCAAGCTCCGGGTGCTGGACACGATCCAGGATGATCCCGCCGTCCCCATCGCTGACGGCTCCCGCGTGCGGCTGAATGTGGGTGCGAACGGGGATCGAACCCGAGCTGTACGACGTACGGCCCTCGGGATGCTGCTCGGCCAACCTGCGCGCCAGCACCAGACGTTCGCGCGTCGCCGCGAGGACGTCGGGATCTACGTTGATCAGAGTGAGCAGGTCGTCGAACTGATTGTGCAGATGTGCCATGACCGTTCCTTGCGGGCGGGGGTGCGGTGCGTGGACAGACAGCCGGCACGGGTGTGTACCGTGCTCCGAGTCTGACGCACGCCACTGACAACGCCCCCGTTCTGAGCGGCAGTCACGGCCCAGCGCGGCCCGGTCGATAAGACGGTCACCGAGGTCAAGGACCGGCGCCGCCAGGTCTCACGACTCCCCAGAGTCATCGGGTTCTTCCTTGCCCTGGATCAGGATCCGGCCTCCGACGAAGACCACAGCCAGAGCCAGCCCGGAACCGACACCGACCATGACCTTCTTCAGTAGACCGTCCACGTGGCGCTTGTGCTCAGAGTCCTTCTGAGAAGCAAGTCTTGCCGTTTCCTGGATGAGTTCGAGGAGGTGCTTCCTCTGTTCCCAGGTCAGGTCGCCTCTGTGGAGTTCTCGCTCGAAGATCACCCGGTTCTCCCGGAGGGCCTGGTAGACCTGATCCAGGCTATGCCTGCCGTCCGCGAGAGTGGCCTCGTGGGCCTTCTCGATGGCTCCGAAGGCATCCGTGGCGAACTTCCTGAACTCGGGGAACTGTTCGACGATCTTCATGGCCACTTCGGTGTCCATGTCAGGCATCATGGCCGCGAACTTGACCGCTTTCTCCTTGGAGAGATGCCTCCAGGTGTCGATCCCGAGCGCGTGCATGATCTCGGCTTCGTTCTTGTACTTCATGCCGTGGGGCCTCCATCGCTCTCCTTCGCAGCGCGTTCTTCCGCGCTGCGGGCCGCTAACTCTGCCCATCGCCGTACGTGGCGGGATTACGCGCCCGGTCCACAGCCTGTGCGCACGCCTCCCCGTAGGCCGACGAGACCGCGTTCTCGTCCGTGCCCCGCACGTGGGCCTCGATCTCCTGGCCTGGCCGACGAGAAGTGTGCCAGCGGACTGGCAGGTCCGTGTACAGATCGGGCTCGAAGTCCCAGGCCCATGTTGACCATCGGGCAGGACGCCCGACGTTGAGCCGTTCACCTCCCGTCAGAAACACGGCATGAGCGTGGTGCACCATTCGGCGGTCGGGAACCTCATGGCGGATGAGCTGGGCTCCACCTCCCGCCTCGGCCTCCCAGTGTTCCCGCCCCATCTCCTCGACCTGTGCCGCCTGGGCTGGCCGGTCCTCGCTCCACTGGGCAATCACTTGCTCCGCGTGCTCGCGGGCGGCGAAGGCCAGGCGTCGGCCGCCAAGGTCAGCGAGGTAGACAGCTGAGTCGACCGAGGCAGGGCCGGAGCGCACGGCGGCACGGGAGCCAACCTCCTCCGCGGCGTCCGCAGGCACGGCCCAGAGCAGGGCTCCGATCTTGGCAGCAGTCTGCTGCAGGACGGGGCCGGTCATGTGCTGGTAGCGGCGGCGCATCCGTGCGGACTTGCCGGGCTCCCAGCCCATGATGCTGTCGACGACGGCGTCGGAGATCCCGAGGATGAGCAGGACCGTGGCCGCCGTGTGGCGGGCGTCGTGAAGGCGGCCGTCGCGAACCCCCGCAGCCTTCAGCAGGTCCTTCCACCGGTGGAAGTCGGTGTTCGGGTTCAGGGGTTCGCCGACCGGCGAGGTGAAGACGTACTCCTTCTCCGTCCAGAGGTCACGGGCGAGAGCGCGCTCTCGGCCCTGCTCCTCCTTGTGCCGGCGGAGCAGGGTCATCAGCTCGTCAGGAACGCCGATTGGCCGCTGCCCGGCCCGTGACTTCACGTTCTTGGTCTCGCGCCGGACGTTGATCTTCTGCGGGCAGAAGCCGGGCTTGCGCCCGCAGCGGTTGCCGCAGCCGTGCTCGTAGCGGGGCCGCAGGCGGCCTCGTCGGACGCGGATGACTCCGAGTTCGAAGTCGACGTCGGTCCATTGCATGCCGAGGACCTCTCCCTGGCGGAGGCCGAGAGCCAGGGCGATGACCCAGCGGGCCGCATTGCGGTGCTTTCCCGCCTCCGCCAAGAGGCGCTGGACCTCCTCAACCGAGTACGGCTCGACTTCGTCCTCTTCGAGGCGTGGTGCCTTCGCGATCGTGGCTGGGTTGCGGGTGAGGTGGCCACGGCGCACGGCCTCGTTGAGGGCGGTACGGATGGTGCGGTGTGCCTGGTGGGCGGTGCCTGCGGCGCTGCCGGTCTCCTGCATCTTCTTGTAGAAGCGCTCCAGGTGTTCCGGCTCCAACTTCTCCAGGCGGTGGGCACCCAGGCCGGGGATGAGGTGATGATTCACCGCGACGCGGTAGCCGTCGATAGTGTTCTCGGAGACGTTCGGCGCGGCAATGTTTTCGACCCAGTGGGTAAGCCAGGTCTCCAGCGTCCAGCTCTGTCCGGCCTTGCGAACCGAACCCTTGTCTCGTTGCCGCTCCAGCTCCCGTACGACCTTGGTGACCTCGGCTCGGGTCTTGCGGCTGACGTGACGGCGGTCGGGCTTGCCGTCGTCCTTCACGCCGACGGTGACACGGCCGTGCCAGCGACCGTCCTTGCCCAGATAGATGCTGGAGGCTCCGTTGGGCTGACGACTATTCGCCGTCGCGCCCCGCGTCATGCTGCGGTCCCGAAGTCGCCGGACGTGAGGCGCCGAGCCAGGAAGTCGTTCACCGCCTCCGCTGGGATGCGGCGCAAGCTGCCGATCTTGACCGAGGAAATTTCGCCGGAAGTGACGTACTCGTACAGCTTCGTGCGGCCGATGCCGATGCGTCGCGCGGCTTCAGCGACGGTGAGGGCGACGAGGGTGGTGTCGTCTTGGGCCGGCCGACGTTCGGAGATCAGGTTCCGCAGGTCGTCCTCGGGGACGTCCAGCAGGTCGGCTATCAGGGCAAGCGGAAGTTCGTTTCGGTGCAAGGGAGGGTCCTCTCCTGGCAAGCCACGGGACGGCGAATCCCAGGCCACGCGGGTCAATCGTTCAGGGATGGGCGTGAAGAGAAGGAGCCATAGATGGCAAGACCCGCGCTGTTCGTAGCAGCGAGGGAGCCGGTTAGCTCTGTTCGGGTGGCGTGTCCATGCGCTCGCCGAGGAAGCTGCGGAGCCGCGTCGGGGCTCCGCGGTGGTGATGGAATTCGCCATTCGAGGCGATGGTCAACTCGTGGGTCAGTAGCGCCTTGACCATGTCGTCCTGGTTGGGATTGGCGTCCGTGTACGCCGCCAGTTCGTCCTGGATCCGGCGCATGTCCTTGCCCAGATCCCGCCATTCCCTCCATCTCGCGACGTACTCGCCGACGAGACGTCGGACCAGCGGATTGGCGAGCTGCCCGGGTGGGCTGGTCAGCTCGTCGAAGGTCAGATCGAAGACCTTGCAGAAGCCGAGAGCCTCATCAAGGTTGACCCGGCGGCGGGGCTTCCCGCTCTCGATGCGCCAGATCGCGGACTGGTTGACCGGGTGGCCGGCATCGGCCATCCGTTCGGCGAGCGTGACCGTGCTCCATCCGCGTGCCTCGCGTTCGAGCTTGATGCGCTCCGCGACGTGCTCCTCGGCTGGCGGCCGGTCCGGCCCCGCGCGGGAGGCGCCTTCGTCACTGCTCATCACTGCACCTCCTTGCTGGGGCCCGACGGACAGCCGGGGCGATGGTGAAAACTAAACACCATTCCGGAGCCAAATGCAACCGTTGCGCTTCCGAAAACGTCAGGTACTGTAGACGTCCGCCCTCGAACGGCGGTGAACGCAAAAAGCCCCCGACGCTACGAACGTCGGGGGCCAAGCACGAACTCTCGTAACCGCCCATCCCTGAACGATTGACCCGCGTGGCCTGGGATTCGCCGTCCCGTACGGCCCGCAAGTTGAGGAGCTCAATGTCCAGTATGGACGAACCGCGGCCGACCGCGCCACACCTCGCGGGAACCGGCAGCCGGCCCACGGCTGGCGAGCTCACCGCGGTTCCGCCGCACGACGTCGACGCCGAGGCCGCCGTGCTGGGGGCCTGCATGCACAAGGGCGCGGTGATCGACGAAGTGCGCCTGCTGCTCGACGCGGCCGACTTCTACCGCCCCGCACACGAGACGGTCTGGCGTGCAATCCTCGCCCTGCACAACGAGGACAAGCCGACCGACCCCATCGTCCTGTCGCACCAGCTGCGCGCCCAGGACGACTTGGAGCGGGTCGGCGGTGTGGTGTACGTCCACCAGCTCGCCGACGCTGTGCCCTCCGCCAGCAGCGCCGCCTACTACGCGGGCATCGTGCGCACGATGGCCGACCTCAGGCGTCTGCGCGCCTCCGGCATCCGGACCGCTCAGCAGGCGATGGAGCCGGGCGCCGATCCGGATGCCATCCGCAGCGAGGTGGAGGCAGAGGTCCAGGCGGAGCGCGAGCGTGCGCTCGCCTCGGGACAGGGCCGACTCTCCCGCTTCATCACCGACGGATGGCGATTCGTCACCGAGACCGGCGCGGACGCGGAGCCGCTGTGGGGCACGCGGGAGCAGACGGCCTGGTCCTCCGGCGAGAGCCTGATGATCGTCGGAGCACCCGGCGTAGGAAAGACCACCCTGGCTCACCAGGTGATCCTCGCCCGCCTGGGTCTGGCGGACAGTGTCCTGGACATGCCGGTCGCACCGAGCCGACGGGTGCTGTATCTGGCACTGGACCGGTACAAGCAGATCGCCCGCGCCATGGCCCGCAGCATCGGGCCCGAACACGAGCAGCGCTTGCGCGACGGTCTCGCTGTGTGGCAGGGACCTCTGCCCGCCAGCCTGGACAAGGAGCCCGATCTCCTGGCGGACCTCGCCGCAGCTCACCAGGCCGACACCATAGTGATCGACAGCCTCAAGGACGCGGTGAGCACGCTGGTCGACGACGCGCTTGGCGTCGCCTACAACAACGCCCGCCAGCGAGCCATGCGCAACGGCGTCGAGATCATGGAACTCCACCACCAGCGCAAGGCCACCGAGGGCGCCCCACGCGCCCAGAAGCCCACCCTGGACCGGGTCTACGGCTCCACCTGGATCACCTCCGGCGCAGGCAGCGTCCTCTTCATCGCCGGAGAAGCGGGCGACCTCGCCGTCACCCTGCATCACCTCAAAACACCCACCGGCGAGATCGGCCCCCTCCAGGTCATCCACGACCACGAACGTGGCATCTCGACGCTCGACCCTGCCCTCGACCCGATCGCCATCCTGCGACAGCGCCCCGACGGCCTGACCGTGCGCGAACTCGCCATGATCCAAAGCGGCCAGAACAACCCCGAGCGCTCGGCCACCGAGAAAGCCAGGCGCACCCTGGACCGACTCGTCAGGGCCGGACTCGCAGGCAAGGCCGAAGGCACCGCAGGCGGCACCGGAGGCGGCCAGCAAGCCCGCTACCGCGCCTCAGTCCGCCATATCGGCGCCGTCTCCTGACCTGATCGCCGAGCGCCGGGACCGTACACGAGGGCGTACACGCACCCCTCCCTCGCGCACCGGCGCACGCCTCACCGCAGGCGTACACGCCAAGAACGAAACCCCAGGTCAGACGATCACGCGATCGTTCACGCCGTACACGCACACCAGCGTTCACGCGTGAGCCCCCCTTTAGAAGGGGGCTCACGTGTACGCCCCCTGCGTGAACGCCGTGATCGCCTCCGCAGAACCACCCCGGAGAACCCGCATGACCACACCCGCCACGCCTCATGACACCACCCAGCAGGGCAACGCGATGCCCCACGCCGATCACGTCCAGGACGTGAAGCCACAAGCAACGGCCCAGCATGCCGCCGAGCGGTACGCCCTCGCCGCAGCCGGAACCGTCATCATCGCCCTCACCGCCGGCGGCTTCTGGCTCTCCTACGCACACCTCGCCCAAGTCGCCGGACAGCATGGCCTGGGAAGCTCCCCGGTCCGGCAATGGGCCTGGCCCGCGACCCTAGACGCATTCATCGTCGCGGGCGAACTGCTCATGCTCCGCGCCGGCCTCCGCCGAGTGACCGACTGGTGGGCGGTCACCCTGACCGCTACCGGGTCGGTCGGATCCATTGCGCTCAACGTGGCCGGTGTCAGCGGCACGGGCAACGCGAGCGTCGTGCCCTTGCTCGACTACGTGGTCGCGGCGGTTCCCCCGACCGCAGCCCTACTGGCCTTCGGCGTGCTGATGCGGCAGATCCACCAACTGGTCGACCGGCCCCTCGACCGCCCTGCACTCAATTCCGCCGAGGCACGGGAACCGCGGGCCACACCATCCGAACGCATCGCCAATCCGCAGGCAACCGACTCCAGCCGAACGCCACCGCCCAGGATTTCGGAGGGCCAGCCGCGTGGTGGGCGTCCGGTCAGCGCGACGGTCGAGGAACTGGTCGAGATCGGACGGATCGCCGCGGCCGAGCAGCGCAAGCTCACACGGGGCATCGTGCAACAAGCCATACGTGCCAAGGGACATACGGTCGGCGGCCAGAGGCTGACCGAAGTCATGGAAGTACTCCGGTCGGAACCCGGCGTCGGACGGAACCTCGGCTGATCGCCCGCCATCCCGGTGGCCGGAACTCCTACGGCCACCGGTCAAGCGGTCCCCGCCTCTCCGCCGCCGTCACTCATCCACACCCCCGCAGCCGTAGCCGTGGCCTCCGCACGCCACCACCCGGCCCACACCTTCCGGAGAGCTATCCGTGACCCACGACCCGAACCACACTGACGGCTCCATCGACGGGCCGCCGACACTGACGAAGTCGCCTACGCTGACGGAACGTTTGCGGCGGTCGTTCGGACGGACGGCTCCTGGCGGAGCCAGTAGTACCCCGAGTCCGACTCATGGCCGGTCTTCGGGGATCTCCGCCCCAGGGGTGGCGGAGACGGTCCGGCGCCAGGGGGCGCCGGTCCGGGAGGTCGGGGCCGAGGGCGGCCCCGACCAGGACGAACTCCGTGCCGTCCAGCAGCAGATCCTTTCCTCCACGCCCACCGCCGTGCCGACGGCTGGCGAGCGCGATGTGCAGAGTGTTCAGCCGGCGATCCGCCGCTTCACCGGCACCAAGCGAACCGTCCGCGTCGGCCCGCTGCGCTTCACCGACGACGAGCACGCCGCTCTCCAGGAGGCTGCCGCCGAGCACGGCTACAAGGGCGAATCCGGCTTCGCCGCCGACATCGTCCTCGCGTTCATCACCGGCCGGTTCACCGCGAACCTTCCCCTGTCCGAGGACCGACGCCGCACCCACATGTTCCGCGCCCAGGTCCTGCGTGCCCTCAACCGCACCGGGGTCAACGTCAACCAGATCGCCCGCGCGCTCAACAGCGACAACACGCCGCCCGACATCCGCCAGCGCCTCGACGAACTCCACCACCTGCTCACCCTGATCGCCGAAGCTCTGCGTCGGCCCACTGACCCGACGGAGGTCTGACCGCGTGATCGCCGCCATCAAACCGACCGGATCCAACACCCGTGGTCTGCTCGCCTACCTCTACGGCCCCGGCCGCCGCGACGAACACCTCGACCCGCATCTAGTCACCGGCTTCGCCATGCTCGCCATGCCCGACCCCGGACGCGACGAGCACGCCACCCTGACCGATCTCGCCCGCCACCTCGACGAGCCTGTTCGGCTTCGGAACAGCGAGTTCGGCAAGCCCGTCACCGACCACGTCTGGCACTGCCCTGTCCGCGCCGCACCCGAAGACCGCCATCTCTCCGACACCGAGTGGGGCGAGATCGCCCAGCGCATCGTGTCCGCAGCGGGCATTGCCCCTGACGGCGACGACCTGGCCTGCCGATGGATCGCCGTACGCCACGCCGACGACCACATCCACATCCTCGCTACCACAGTCCGCGAAGACGGTCGCCGCCCCAAACTCCACGACAGCGGCATCCGCGTCGGCGACGAATGCCGTCAGATCGAGAAGGACTACGGGCTGCGCCGCCTGAAGAAGGGCGACCGCACCGCCGGGCGTCGGCCCGCCCAGGCCGAGATGCACAAGGCCGAGCGCCTCGGCTGGGAGCAGACCAGCCGCCAGTGGCTCCAGGACCGCATCCGCGCCGCCATCCCCCACGCCACCAGCGCCGAGGAACTCCTCGCCTACCTCGAAGCCGACGACATCCTGGTCAAGCCCCGCCGAGGCCCCTCCGGAGACCTCCTCGGCTACGCCGTCGGCCGGCCCGGCGACCTGAACAAGGACGGCGAGCAGATCTACCACTCCGGCGGGAAGATCGCCCCCGACCTCACCCTGCCCAAACTCAAGGCCCGCCTGGAAACCACCGCACCGGAGGAACACCCCACAGCCCGCCGCAACCGACCCACCACCCCCTGGCATCAGGCCACCGAAGCCCTCGACGCCCTCCACACACAGATCACCCACACAAGCACCGGCAGCGGAGACGCGCGGACACAGGCGCACATCACCGTCCTGGGTGAACTCATCGAAGCCACCGCCCAGAAAGCCCCCGCCGACCTCCGTAACCAACTGCACGCGGCCAGCAAGACATTCGCCCGTGCCCAGCGCTCGCAAATCCGGGCCGAAGACCGCGCCGCCCACACTCTGCGGACCGCGGCCCGCGACATCGCTAACACCGCCACCAGCCCCGACGGCAGCGCATTCGCTGCTCTTGTTGCCGCCATGCTCTGGGCCGCCATCCTCGCCGGACGCTGGCACGAAGCCAAGGGCCACGCCCACCAGGCCGACGCCGCCCGGCAAGCCGTCCAGCATCTCCAGTCCGCAGCGGACGACGCGCTCGCGCCGCTTCTCACCGCACTTGAATCCCGCCGCCCCACGGAGGAGACCTGTCGCACCCTGGCCAGTGACGCACGCGCCGCCGTTCCCGAACACGCGGAGCGGATCCTGGCCGACCCCGGCTGGCCCGGCCTCGCCGACGCCGAGGCCGGCGGCCACAAACCCCACCAGCTCCTCAAGGAAGCCGCCGCCCGCCGGGAGCTCGGCACTGCTCACAGGCCCGCCCGCGTCCTGATCACCCGCATCCAGCACACCAGCCGCAACCCCGCCCCCAACCGCCGCGCCGAAGCAGCCCGCCTGCGAAGCACCACCGCATCAGCCTTCGGCACTCCTTCCCCCGCCGCCCAGCTGCCGACCACCACCGCAGCTCCCACGAGTCGGCTGAGCCGCCCACGCCGCTGATCCGGACAAGGCGAGCGAGCGGGGGCAGTCAAGCAGCGGCCACCAGAAGGCCGTGGTCCAAGGCAAGCCTCTGCATGCAGGTGGCCACATCCTGCGGGCCGAGTGCCGCCAACGCCGACAGCGCACTGAGCCTTCGGCTGGAGGACCAGATGTTGGTCGTCGGCGGCTGGAACGGCACAACGGCGATGCCCTTGGCGGCGAACGGTGCCGGGTCGAGGTACGTCATGCCGCCGGTCCCGCACACATACGCGCGGGCACCGGTAACGGCGCAGAGATCGGCGAGCCTCTGAGAGCGTCCCGGCCGGGAGGACAGATCGCTGCTGGTGAGGATCTGGCCCTGCCAGCCGAGCAGGTCGAGCAGGACGCGGGTGGAGGCTGCGGCAACGGCAGCGGTCCTACCAGTGTTGAAGGCGTCCAACACCGGTACCAGGACCCGGGCGAGGGCTGGCCAGTAAGGGCTCGCTCCGTAGTGCTGCCGCAGCATCCCCGCGGTCTTCCGGCATGCCCGGTCGGGATCGTCGATCAACGCGTCCCGGATGAGAGTGGGCCGTCCATGGGGGAGGCGTGTGGGGACGGTGAGCCACTGCCGACGATCCGATTCGTCGAGGGCACCAAGGCGGGCTCGATGCTGGTAGTCGCGACGGGTGAACTGCACGTCGTCCAGGACGATCCAGTAGTCCGCCGAGAACAGCTTGGCCAGTGTGGTCAGTCTCGGGAACAGGTTGGGCTGATGAATTGCGCACAGCCCGCCCGCCTCGGGCAGGTCAGGAAACGATGAGACGGCTGGTGAAGCCGTCATGGATGAGGGATTCGTACGCTCCATGCACGTCCTCCGGGACCTCCTGCTCGATGGCGAATCCGAGCTTCGGATACTCGATGACCCGCTGGAGATCGCCGACGAGCATGTCCAGGACGAGCTTCTCGTCGCCGATGGACTTCACGTAGTCGTCGAACTCCAGCAGCTCCGACGCACAGAGGATCTCGACGTCGGGCCACAGCTTGCGGGCGGTCGCGAACGACCGCCGCTCCATGTAGGGCTTGGAGACCAGCATCACCGTCGTCGGGGTGATGCCGGCGGCGGCGAGGACCTCTCGGGAGAGGGTGACGTTCTGCCCGGTGTTGCCAGCCTCCGGTTCCAGCAGGATCGCCTCGGCTGGGACGCCGAGGTCGATGGCGTGCTCGCGGAAGTGGACGGCCTCGCCGCGCGGGAAGACCTTGGCGGTGGTGGGGCTGTTGCCGCCGGTGAAGACCAGGGTCGGGAACAGCCCGGCGCGGTACAGCTCGGCGGAGTGGGTGGCGACGCCGAGGTCGTGGCTGCCCAGTCCGATCGCCACGTCGACGGGCCGCAGCTGGTGGTGCATCTGGTGGTAGTCCCAGATGAGCGCGGCCCGGCGCCACTGGTCCTCGGTGATGGCCTGCTTGTTGTCGCTCACGCGTCTCTCCCTGGTCACCGTCGCCGGGGGCCGGTCGGCCCCTCGTTCATGGCCTTGATGCCCTCGATACTGCGCAGTTGGTGCACGAGTCCATACTGCGCGGCCGTGCGGGTGGCCTGATCGAGGACAAGGAGCCCATCATCCCGGGTCGCCGCGTCAGAGAGCAGGATGTGGCCATGAGCGGTGTCCAGCCGTACGCATTGCATCGGGGAGTCGGCGGCCCCGCTGCTGCGGGCGATGTCGATGAAGTGCAGGGCCTGGGTGAGGTCGCCGGCGCCACGGCGGGCGAGGGCGAGTTTCTGGTGGGCCACCGACCAGTCGTCAGGTTCGGTGAGGGCCTCGAAGTCACGGGTCGCGGCCTGCATGACGCGGGTCGCGTAGTCGTGCCGGCCGTTCTTGCTCAGCGCCGTGCCCACCCACAGACGGGCCCTGGCGCGGTCCCGGCGGGAAAGCCGGTCGTCGACGGCGAGGGTTTCGTAGTGGCGGGCGGCAGTCTCTAGCTTGCCGGACATTTCCGTGATCACCGCGAGGGAGAGGTCGAGTTGGGCGACACGACGCGGGATGTCGAGCTGGGTGAAAACCGCGCGAGCCCCGGCGTAGGAGTGCTGGGCGGAGAGTGGGCCGAGCACAGAGCCTTGGTCGCGTTTGAGGTCGCCGAACAGCGCGGTCGAGCGGGCGAAAAGGTACAGGCCCTTCTCATCCAGTTCTCGGGCGTTGAACCGCGTCAGCCAGCGGCTGAGCAGGCTGTCGGCGAAGGTGAAGTTCTGACGGGAGAGCGCGACCACGACGCGATCCAGGTCCTCGGCCCACGATTCGTACTCCCAAGCTCGCGGGCCGGCGGCGGTGACGCGCCGTCCGACTCCTTGCACGGTGCTGGCCATCTCGGACAGGAGCGTCTCGAAGCGCAGGTGGGCAGGAGCGTCGGCGCGTCCGAGGGCGGTGTCAAGGATGGCCTGGGTGTCGGGTCTGGGCTCGGTTTCGGCGCGCTTACTCTCCCACTTCGAGACCGTCGCGACAGCTACGCCGAGGTGCTCGGCAAAGGCCCGCACGCTCAGACGCAGAGCGAGACGCAGAGCCCTGGCCTCCAGGCCGGTCCAGTGGTGCACGGTTGCCACGCCTTGCTCCCTTCCACCGTCATCGAAGCAGATGCCCGGAGGCGGCGGTACGGAAGTGGAACGGAAGTAGAACGACGGGTGATTGGCTAGGAGTTCAGGGGTCGCCATGCTCAGGAGCGTCACCACCTGCCGACTCCTTGGACGGTCCCCAGCATGGAACCTCTCACGGAACATCGCCTGGTCAGCGGGCCTGTCGTCTACGGATTCCTGCGGCTGGTGCGGGTCTCCGAAGCCCGGCAAGAGGCGCTGGCCGCCTCGCTCGCCGAGTACTGCCGTAGGCACGAGCTGGAGCTGTCCGGCGTCTTCACTGATCGCGAGGCGAGTGCCGACCCCCGCTCGTCGGCCTTCACCGGTCTGCTGGACGTGTTGGCACTGCCGGACGTCTACGGCGTACTCGCCCCGGCCGCTTCCCACCTTGGCCCGAGGGCGATAGCCGCTGAGCGCGGTCGGCAGATCGAGGCGGCCGGCTCCCGGCTGCTGCTCGTCCGGCGGCCCCGCCCTGCGCGCCCGCCAGGCACCTCCCGGGGTGCAGCTTCCCGCCACGGCTGCGAGCCCGCCCGCCTCCTGGACGCCGAGTAATGAGGACGACCATGATCGAAACGAACCAACGCTTCTTCAAGGCCAACCCAAAATCCATCCAACAGGCGCGGGAATTCGCCACCGCCACCCTGGCCGGGTGGGGCCGTGGTGAACGGATCGACGATGTCCGTCTCTGCGTCTCCGAGCTGGCGACTAACGCGCTCGTGCACGGCACCGTCTCCGACCACGGATTCCTGGTTCGCCTCGACGCCGAGGACGACGTCGTACGCCTGGAGGTGCACGACAGCCGCCGCGAACGCCCCAAGACGCGTGAGGCCACCGACACCGACCTGTCCGGACGCGGCCTGGTCCTGGTGGACGCGCTCGCCGACGACTGGGGAGTGCAGGACCGTACGCCCCTCGGGAAGATCGTTTGGTCCTCCTTCAAGGGCGCGGGAGGGAAGCAGGCGTGACCGCCGCCCTCACTCCGACCGGACCTGAGCCCCGACTACTCCTCTCACTCGCCGCGTGGAGCTGGCCGGGCATCAGTCCGGACAACCGCGAGATCGCCCACATCCTGATCACGCACACTCCTGCTCCGGCTCTCTCCGACCCCGCTGACGCACCCGAATCCCGCATGCGGCGTCTCGCGGACAGCCTCGGCGGACTGGGCCGGGCAGAGGATGTGGTTCCGGATGCCGGCTGCTGCCTGCACATCATCGGCGACCACGTGTTCCTCCACATTCCCGGCGCCTCCCGCAGGCTGCGGCTTCCAAGCCGCCCTGCCTGGACATCACTGGTCACCCGCACCGGCACAGCCGTTCTCCTGCTCGGCTTGGACTCGTTGTCGCAGTCCGTCGACGCATCCCAGCTCGACACCTACCTGGATACCGCAAGCCAGTCCGACCGGCTGCTGTACGGGATGGCCCGCACCCGTTGACCTGCTGACCCCTGGGACTTCCTGCACGCCCCGATGAGAGGAAACTGAGATGGAAACCTTCGAACGCGCCAAGCTGGACGCCTACTTCGCCCGGATCGCCGCTCAGTTCGCCTCCGACGAGCAGACCTCGTCGCTCCTGATCACTCACCTGTTGGCCGAGCGCCCCGCATTCGTCCGTGCCGTCGCCTCGATGACCCGGCTCGCGGCGGTGCTGCCCAAGCCGAAGTCCGTCCACCCGGCCGCCCAGCGTGAGACCGAGCGGACCGTCGGCGTCGACTCACTCACCCGCGAACTGTTCACCGACCCGGACACCGCACTGGACTATCTCGAATCCCGGGCTGCCGGGGAATCCGTCGCCCTCCTCGATGTCGGCGGCTACTTCTCCCCCACCCTCGCCGACCTCCACAGCCGCTTCACCGGCCGTCTGATCGGCGTCGTCGAGGACACCGAGAACGGCCACCGCCGCTACGACGCCCTCGACAAGCTGCCCTGCCCTGTGGTCTCGGTGGCCCGCTCCCCGCTCAAGGATCCCGAGGACTTCCTCGTCGGCCAATCCGTGGTGTTCTCCACCGAGGCCGTCATGCGCGGCCGCGGCGACATCCTCCACGGCCGCCCCGCCCTAGTGATCGGCTTCGGCAAGCTCGGCTCCTCCATCGCCAGGCTCCTGCACGCCAAGGGCGTCCAGGTCACCGTCTTCGACATCGACCCCGTCCGACGTACTCAGGCCCTGTCCCAGGGCTTCACCGTCGCCCGCGACCGCGAGACCGCCCTCACGGGTGCCGGCTTGGTGCTCTGCGCCACCGGCGCGGTCTCCCTGCGCGGCGAGGATTTCTCCCACCTGCGCAACGGCGCCTACGTCGCCACCGTCACCTCCAGCGAGGACGAGCTCGACCTCGCCGGTCTGCCGGACGTCTACACCCGCACGGTTGTCGGCGACCACGTCACCCGCTACCAGACCACCGGCCATTACTTCTATCTGGCGAACGGCGGCAACGCCGTCAACTTCATCCACGGCGCAAGCGTTGGACCGTTCATCTTCCTGATCCAGGCCGAGATCCTCGCCGCGATCAGGATGCTCACCCGCGGGGACCTCACCCCTGGCATCCACGAGGTCTCCGCGCCTGACCGCGAGGCCATCGCGGCGACCTGGCTCTCCTACTTCAACAGGTGATCATCATGCCCATCACAGCCCAGCACATCCGCACCACCATCAACGCCTACCTCGACCAGCACCCCGAGGACAAGCGCGAGATCGCCGTCGTCCAGGGCCTCCTCAACGACGGCGACGACCTCACCAGTCGCAAGACCCAGCCCGGACACGTCACCGCCGGCGCGATCCTCGTCGGCCGCGACGGCCGCGTCCTGCACGTCCTCCACAACGCCACCGGCAAATGGCTGCTGCCCGGCGGCCACATCGAGCCTTCCGACGACACGCTCCTGCAGGCCGCCGGCCGTGAACTGGCCGAGGAGACCGGCATCCCGCCCTTCGTCGTCACCCCGCACAGCGAGATCCCGCTGCACATCGACGTCCACCCCATCGACGCCAACCCGGCCAAGCACGAGCCCGCCCACCAGCACTTCGACTTCCGGTTCCTCTTCCGCACCACCGCCGACATCGGCGAACTGCAGACCGAAGAGGTCACAGATGCGGCGTGGCGCACAGTGGAGAGTCTCGCCGACGAACGGCTGAAACAACGGGTTGCCCGAGCGAATCGCTGACCTTCGAGAAATTGGCAGCCCCAGAGCACGACTAGCATGCCGCCGTGCTCTGGGCGCGTCGATTCGCCCAGCCCTCCCGCCACTCCGCCCACCCCAACTGTCGCCGAGCGCCTCCTACCCGGCGTCGCCAGGCATCGTTGAGGGCGACAGCTCCGCCGAGATGGGCGTGCCGCGCCTTCTAAAGGGTCTTTCACTCAGGTCATGCTGACCGCGAAGATCGCCGACGCTGTTCTGTCGGTGCGGGAGCGCCAGCCAGCGACTGTGGCCGATAGAAGACGCTCGCAGACCGGGGAAGCACTGATGGCAGTTCGTAGGATTTGGTACTTTCAGGCCCCGTTGAGTGCAAGGGGGCCCCAGTGGCTGTTGAGCAAGACATAGCCAGCCATCCAGATACTGCGCGCGAGCGCGCGGAGTACGACCAAGTCCTGGACGCCGTGGTCACCTCGGTCTCGGAAGCCTATTACTCGCAGCTCGTCCAAGCTGTCAGTGTCGCCCGGGGCCGCGCCCAGGCCGCACAGTCCACGGTCACCCTGTTCGCGGGCGGGCTGATGGCGGCGCTGAGCGTCACGGCCCTTGCCGACCGACCACTGGTGATTCAGTGGCTCGGCATCGTGTCCGTCGGGCTCTGGCTGGTATCGGCTCTGCTGTACCTCAGGGCAGTCGCCTCCCCCATACCCGAGACACTCGACCGGCTGAAAGTGGCCACGCGTCAGCAACTTCTCAATGAAGTTATCGACAAGGTTCGACAGGAGGCCAGAACGATCGACCATCGCCAAAGGAGGTCCAACGGGGTAGCGGCTGTCGCCGTCGCGCTGAGCCTCATCACCTTCGGACTGGCAGTCCTCACCAGCCCAGTCCGTGAAACCGCCGACGGTACCGTACTGGTCAACCCCTCCTACGCACCCGTCCTACGCGCCGCCTGCTCGCAGAAGGCCGCTGCCACCGGCGGGGTCGAGGGCAAGATCGTCAAGAATTCCCTTGGTACCTCGTTCGTGGAGATCGAACCGGCCCGCGGCGTTTGTCAATCGCCGGACTCGACGCTGCACGTTCCGCGCAACCAGGTCAAGGCCGTGAGGTGGCAGGATGCCTGAGCCCCAGCCCATGAAAGTCACTCATTATCTCCTTCTCGGGCCGCTTCTCCCGACTGCCGAATCTTCCAAGCAGGCAGTTCTCACGGAGGTGGTGCGGCTGCACGAGTCTGGGGGCCAGCTCAATGCGATCGTCGTCCTCGGTACCGCGGGCGTCCCGGGCGAGGCCAAAAGCCTCGTCGAGGACGTGCAGTTCGCCTGCCTGGAGCAGGGGTACGAGCCCGCCGTCGCCATTGTCCCTGGACCCTACGACCTCCGCACCATGTCGCCCAGAAGGTTGTTGGCGCGGAACCTGGCTGAAGGCTGGCAGGAGGTCGCACCTGACCTGTGGGACGGGACCATGACCGAGGACATCGTCCAGCCCTTGCGCGAGGACGTCTTTCCGGACTTCGCTCCCTGGGCGGCGGACATTGCGGACTCTTGCCCGGACTGGTACCCCGGTCTGCTGCCCGGCGACGGCTCCCTGCGGCAGCGGGTAGGCGAACGCACAATTGGCATGGTGTGCGTGAACACCGTTTTCCGTATGGTGGCCGACGATGCACCCGCCACCCTTGCCAGTTGCTCCGCTGAGCAGCTGGACAAAGCCGTGGGGGAGTCTTTTGCAGCCTGGGCAGCACACAATGATTTCACCCTACTCCTGGCCGGCCGGAGCGCCGAACTACCACACCTGCCACCGACGGCAGCACCGTTGCTCGCTCTGGCGGGAAGTGGCGAGGAATCCTCTCAGGGGTGGCACCTGCCATTCGATGCTGCCGCCACTGCCCACCTGCTGGTGCGTGTGGACGTGGGAGGGGGGCGACCGGTTGTCACGGACACCGCCACCCGCCGTCAGCTGCCATCGGCCGTCCATCCCCGTACGTCTCCAGCCAGCCGCGTGATCCCTGCACCTCCGCAGGAGGAGCCGTACGACGAGAAACCCCTGCTTGACGACTTCTACCGGTACACGGCGTCCGGCCAGATGGTCCTCGTGGTGGTTTCAGGAACCGATGAGAACGTCATCAGCACAGACACTCTCAACCACCGGCTTGCGGAAGCCGTCTTCGGATCGATACCACAGCCTTTGCCTGCATTGCACGAGACCTGGGTGGCAGCCCGCCGCCAGCTCGCCGAGCAGCAGATGGAGTTGCATCTCAGGGCACTGGCCGCTCCAGACGGCCAAGACGCGCAGACAACGCACGGGCTGATGCGTGCCCCGTGGTCACGCATCTACGACTTCACCGGCAGCAGCACCATGGCCTCCGTACACAACGCCCACCTTGCCGACGTGGTGTCCCTGGTTGATGCGTGTAAGGACTTTCCGACTGGCAAACGTAACGCTCTCGAAGCCATAGCCATGCACGGCTGGCCAGGTAAGGAGGATGCCCCCCAAGACTTCAGCGACGCCTGGTCAACCCCAGGCAACGACGCGCGCAGTTTGTGGTTCCGGCGCTTCCGGGCAGAACTGCTGACCCGGCCGGTGGTCTTCTTTTCCGCCACCGCCAACAGCCCGGCTTTGTGGGAGACCCTAGGGATTTCCCGGAGCATGTCTTTCGGGGAAGACGACTTCCCGAGGTTCCTCGTCACCCCGGAGGGAACGTCTGCCGACCGGGCACGGCTCCGCGAGGCAGGTCTCCGCCATATCCGCATGGCCCCTAGCGACTTCGTACAGCGTTGTCTCGGCAGCGGAATCCACGCCCTAGCCGAGGGACAGCGTGTCCTCAACGAGGAGTACGGGAAAACGCGCGACGGTGTTGGTGTCGTCCGGGTGGCGCGCCTCGTCGAGAACGCTCCCGCAGGCAGTCGCGAGTTCCTCATGGGGCGAGACCCGACGTGGGGCGACATTAAGAGCAAGAAGATCGCGGCACAGCTGTCCCTGGCCGCTAAGGTCGAGGAGCGGGCCCATCCCGCCGAAGGGGGCCGACTGCCGATCGTACTCTTGAAGGGCACGGCCGGTTCCGGTAAAACGACCGCCCTGATGCAATTCGCCTACCGGCTCCACAAAGAGGGAAGAAATGCCGGCTGGGTAGACCGCAGGGCGTCGCTACCGCCCCATGAAGTCGAGCGTCAGGCACGTCAGCAGCGATTCGAAGCGATCTTCGTGGACGACGCGGACATGTTCACGAGCCGAGCGTCCTCCCTCCTGAAGAACCTGAACGACGACGGCCGTGCCCTTGTGATTGCCGCGATCCGTGTCACCCGCCAGTCAGAGCTGGGTGCCGGATTCCCCGCCGAAGTCGTCAGCTCCGACCAGTTACTGAATGACGACGACCTCGAAAAGATCATAAAGTCACTGGCAAAGAATGCGCTGATCGGCAACCTCAAGCAATATTTCTTCATGCACCAGAAGGTCGCGAGGCTCCGGGAGAAATGTGACCAAGGACTGCTGGCCGCCATGATCGAGGCGGTGACCGGGACCTCCTTGACTCAGAAAGTGAAGAGCGAGTTTGAGGAGCTTAACCAGATCCAGCGCGCCCCATATGCCGTGGTGTCCTTCTCCGACTCCTCTCTCGTCTTCCAACAGCGCGGCATCGACGAAGCGGACTTGTTGGAAATCGTTTCCCACCCGGACCCGCCGGACTGGAGCCACCGGACCGCGGTCAAGCAGCTCGTGCAGATGAACTTGCTGGTGCGCACCGGTGATGGTCGGTTGCATTGTCGGCAGCGGACTATTGCCGATACCGTTGTCGAGACCGTGCTCCAGGAGCGCAAGGGCGACCTGGAGTGGGTGATTGCCAAACTGTTACTGTTCTACGCAGGACGTGCCTGGCACATTAAGGACAACCGGCATCGCGACCGGAGCGCCATGATTAAGCTGCTCAATCACGACACTATGCGACGTCTGGACTTGGACGCCGAATCAGTGCGGCGGATTTATGACGCCGCGCACCAGTTTTTGGATGACGACCACCATTATTGGCTGCAGCGCGCTGAGTATGAGGCCGAGCAAGGCCGGCTCGATCTCGCCAAGAACCACCTTGCGGCAGCGAAGAACTGTCCCAACGGCGGTGAGGATCGCTTTGTCCTCACCGCCGACGCCAGGGTCCGGCTGCGTTCCTCGATGCAGAACCCGACCAGTCCACAGTTGATGCGGGCGGCTGAGCGTGCCGTGCACGACCTGTCTACCGTCGCCACCAAGTACCGCAGCCAGGCTCCGCATGCTTTCGTCGCGCTCGCCCGCGAGGGCAGCCGGTGGTTGGAGAAGTGCGGTGAAGCACTGACTCCGCAGAAGTACGAGGAAGTACTGGATCGGATCACGGAGGGTGTGGCACTCGGCAAGAAGTGCTGTCCGGATAACAATCAGGTCGGGTATGCCCTCGACGAGTCTGGACCAAGGTTGAGGCAGCTTATTCAAAAGGGGCCAGGTATCCCGATCTGATCGTGCGGCTGCTGGCCACAGGTTGGGCACGCGCATGTGCGCGGTCTCAGTTCTGGTCTCATTCGGCCCCGTCCGGGTTCGTCCGGACGGGGCCGACCCGAACGTCCCGCCGCAGCTCAGAACTCCTACGACCCCCGCCGAACCCCCGCACGAACATTTGGAAAGCGTGTTGGGGGCAACCTCTCACGAGTTCGAATCTCGTATCCTCCGCCATTGCTCTCACCGGGCAATACGTCGAAGGGCCCCACCGTTCGCGGTGGGGCCCTTCGACGTTGCTTGTGTCGCCCCTCCCAATCGCGGTCGGCTACCCGCTCCCCTCCCGGTGACGCCGCTTACGATCGCCGGTCATGGACTGGCTCGGATGCACGGCGAAGCTCGGGTCCTGGAACGGGATACGGGCCCCGCACAAGCCCCTGCTGCTCGCCGACTACGTGCCGGCCAACAGGACAACGCTGACCCGCCCTTTCCAGCATCTGGTCAGCGCCGGGGGGGGGGTGGGAAGTACGAACCGATCGGGGGCCCGGCAGTCCTGGCACCGGCGTGCGGGAGCTGCGGGAGGCGGTGGGGCTGGAGCCGGTGGAGTCCAAACCGCTCTCGGCCGGGCCGCGGCAACGAAACCGGCGTCGGCGAAGACCACCGCATCCTGGTAGCGCAAGAGTTCGTCGGACGGAGTCCTGCGGCCCGCGAACGCGTGACAGCGCTGGCGGGCCTCCGCTTGGCCGGCCTCCGGCCGGGCACGAGCCCGGCGTGCCACCGGTTCTGGCACACCAGACCGTTCTTCCACGGCGTCCCGCGCCTCGTCTCCAGGACGTAATCGTCCGGCCCCGCAGGCCCGTGCTGGGGCGACAGCCGTTATCGGACAAGGTCACCCGAACCGCAGTGGAAACGGCCGGGGCGACGTAGAACTCATGGAGGCGGGCGGCTCAAGAGGTCGCGTACGGGGCAGGGGCGGGCCGCGTACAGGACAGACGGGGAAGGCGACGAGTGCTGTCAGACGAGTCATGGCGCGAGCTGAGGGACCAGGGGGCGACCCGCGCCTTCCGCGAACGCAGCGTGATGCTGAGACAGGGCTCCGCGGGAACGCACCTGCTCGCCCTCACCGACGGCCTTGCCAAGGTCGTGTGCCGGGAACCGGGCGGAGTCGTGACCTGGCTGGCCTTCCGAGGGCCGGGGGACCTGTTGGGCGAGGTGTCCGTCTTCAACGGCACGCCACGCATGGCAGAAGTGGTCGCGCTCACCCCCTGCACGGCTGTCGTACTGGAGGCGGAACGGTTCCGCCGATTCATCGAACAGCGCGGTCTCATCATGGACTTGATGCGCCAGGCCCTCTCCCGACTGCGAGAGTCCGACGCCCACCGCACCGAACTGCTGACCCTGCCGCTGGTCGTCCGGCTGGCGCGGGCACTCCTGCGCCTTGCCGAACTCACCGCGCCCGGATCCGAATCGGGCGTCGTGCGGCTGACCGGCCTGAGCCAGGAGGAGATCGCCCAGGCGACCGGAGTGACCCGCAATGCGGTCATCACTGGACTGCAACGGCTGAGAGAGTCCGGCGCGGTGGAGACTGCCCGCAGAGTGATCGTCATCAAGGACATGAAGGCGCTGCGCGACTGGGCGACGACCGCGCCGGGGACCACACCCGCCTCGACCTTCTCGCCGTCCTCGGCTGAATGAACGCGCCCGCGTCGGGAGCGGGAGCCGTCGTCTGAGCACGCCCACGCTGTGACGTGGGACACCTGCGGAGTGCCCTGCGCTGTGCAGTCGGACGGACGGAACCGACGGAACCTCGAATCAGCCGGCCACCGGCTTCGTCACCGTCCCACCGTCCACGAGGAGATCACGCATGTCCACGCCCGTGCCCGCCCCGTACACCGAGAGCCGATCACTTCCTCCATACCGCGCCCTGTTCGCCGTCGATGCAAAGGACTTCACCGGTCTTCCCGCCGTGCAGCACGGTCCGGTAAGCCAGTTGATCCCCGAACTCGTTGACCAGGCGCTCGAGCGAGCCGGGCTCAACGAGCTGCGCGACTCCAAGCGGTTTCCGGCCAACACCGGCGACGGCGTGGTGTTCGGCTTCGATCCGGCGTTGCTGCCTTTTGTCCTCTGGCCATTCCTGGGAGTGCTGGACGACATCCTCGGCGCATACAACAGGCAGTGCGTGGGCCCTCGTATCCGGCTCCGGGCCAGCGTCCACGTCGGGCCGCTTCCGGACGCGGGAGGTGTCGGCGACGGCAACGGCATCGCCCGCAACGACACGCACCGGCTGCTGGACTCCCGTCCGGTCAAGGCCATCTTGGCTGCGGCGAGCGAGCAGGTCACCCACCTGGCCGCGATCATCTCCCAGCGCGTCTACGAGGACGTCGTGCTCGGCGCGTACACCGGGCTGCACCCCGACCGCTGTGTGGAGGTCCCGGCCACCGTGGAGGGAAAGAACTTCTCGCAGCGGGCATGGCTTTACGTCCCGTCGCCGTCCGGAAACCTCGTACAGGCCGGTGTGCGACCGCGCGAGGAATCCGCGGTACCGGCCGGCGCATCCACCGATCAGGAACAAGACCTGGTGACGCGGCCCGGCACGCACTACAGCGGCAACACGCAGCATGTCGCTGAGGGCGCCGCCGTGATGGGGAGCGTCGGACGGGACATCACGTACACCGGCGGTTCCACCTCGTACCGCGGCACAAACCAGCACTGGGGCGGTGGCGACAACGTGGCGGGCGACAAGCGGGTCGGCGAAGCCGGAGACCACCGGTGAGCGCCGACGCGGACACCTCTCCTGAGCCGGGCGGTCCGGACGCCGACGGCCGACCGGGTCCGAGGAACTCCTACCGGGACAACCAGCAGCGGCTGGACCACGGCATGGCGGTCATGGGCGGAATCGCCGGCGACGTCACCATGATGATCGGCGCCCCGCTCGACGAGACCGCCACGGACCACATCGTCAAACCTCGCCTGCGGGAAGGCCCGTACCCCGCGGACGACGTCCACGCCCGCTTGCGCGGATTCGTCGAACCACCGGCCTACGCACAGTGCCGGAAGATGCTGGACTGTCACATCCTGATACTGAGGGCCGTCAGCGGCACAGGCGCGAGCACCGCCGCGTTCGCGCTGCTGGCAGAACGGCACGGAGTCGGCGGCATCACCGGCCTGGACTCATCGGACGACCTCTCACGCTGGCGCCCCAAGAAGGGGTGCGGCTATCTGCTCCAAGGTCTGTCCCCGGCGACCGCCGCCTCGCTCGGCGAAGTCGCGCTCACCGCACTGGCCGCGCTGCTGCGTCGATCGGGCGCCCATCTGGTCGTCACCGTGCGGGCGGAGATGGCGCTTCCCGGCGACACTGCGCCCTGGCAGGTCGTGCACCGCCCGCCGCCGTCGGCCGAGGTGGCCACGAACCGCCTGAACGCCATGGTCAAGGCGGGTGAGCTCGCTCCTGGGCGGGGGGCTGAGGCACTGGGACACCTAGCGTCCCCAGACTTCACCGGCTATCTGCACGCTCACCCGATGCCCAGGGACGGTGTCGATGTGGCGGAGGGACTGCGTGACCTCGTCGTGTCGGGAAAGTCCGCTGCTTCCGTACTCGACGAACTGCAAACCGGCAGTCCCGCGGCGGCCCGCAAAGCGCTGGCGGAGTCGAGCCACCGGGCCGACAGTCTCTCCCTGATGGCCGCCATCTCGCTGCTGTCCGGACAGGACCGTACGGTCCTTGAGGAGTTCAGCGCGATTCTCCGCCCCCACATCGACGAACGCGGCGGCCCTGCACCGGTTACCGCCGGGCGGCCGGAGCGTGTCGATGCGCGCGGAATGGTCACGGAAGGGCCGCAGACGCGGCGCGACGTTCTCGGACCGGCCTTCGAGGACCGATTGGCGGCCGTCGGTGCACGCCTGCTGCCGCCCCGTTTCGAGCGCTATCCGGTCCAGCCGGTCGTCTTCTCCGGCCGACACCGGTCGGACGCCCTGCTCCGGTGCCTCTGGCTGGACTACGAGGGCATGGCGGGCCTGCTGTGGAGGACTCTGGACGAGGCCCCCCACCGCTCGGGCATCGAACTGCCGGCGGGTCGGGCGATCGGGAAGGTACTGGCCCACGCGACCGGCCCGGACACTCTGCGCCAGCTGCACCCCTTCGCCTCGTCGGGCAAGCGCTGGCACCGCCGTCTGGTGGCCTACGCGCTCGGAGAGATGGTCCAGTACCCCGCTCTCACGGGCGCGGTACGGGACCTGTTACGGCAATGGAGCCGGGCCACCCTCGTCACCCTCCGCTGCACCGTGGCCGAGACCTGCGCCGGCAGCTACGGCCTGGCCCGGCCCGCCGTCGCTCTGAAACTCCTGGACGCCACACTGGACGAGTCGGAAAAAGACCTGGAGCGCGGATTGCGTACAGCGGTGTCCTTCGCTCTCAGCACCCTTCTCTCCGAGGACGCCAACCACGCCCCAGTCCTCGACCGCCTGCGGGAGTGGCAGGGGGCCGATCCGGGCACACAGCGTCACGCCATGGCGGTGCATGTCATCGAATCGATGAGCCAGACGGCCTTCCCCCGGCCCGGCGCGCCGGGCGTACGGCGCGTGAGTCTCGCCGACCTGCTCGTGAACCACCGCGAGCCGGCCCTCGACCTCGTGGTCGCAGCGCTGGACGACCCTGCCACCCACGAAGCGACAGCGGCGGGCCTGTCCCTGATCGAGAGCGACCCGGACCTACGGCACCGGACTGCCTTCCCGCACTTCCTCGCTTCACTCTCCGGCACAGCCCGGAGCCACCGTGGCGTCATGCGATTCGCCCTGCGCCGCCATCGCGTCCGTACGGCCTCCCCAGCAGAAGGGTTCGCCCCATGACAGGCCCGCTCATCACTCCCCTGAACTCCTCGCCAGCCTGGCAGCTGTTCCGCCTACGCCTCGGTACGCCGGAGGACCGAGCCTTGGTGTTTCTCGCGGACGACGGGACCGACGGAATGGTGCCGCCCCGCGGCGGCGACTACTGGGGCTATCCGCGACCGACGGCGCGCGCGGTGCGTCAGGGGGACTTCTTCGACATCGTGTGGGTCTCGCTCGCGGAAAGGCGGATTTCGGTCGACATCCCGCGCCGGCCGCCGAAACCCCCTGCCCGTTACGGGGTCGCCTGGAAGATCACCAACCCGGTCATCGCTGCGAGGAACCGAATGACCGAGGAACGGGCCCGGCACCTGGTGGTCGGCCATATCAGCGAGAACGCGACGTTGCCCGGCACCGCCGACCCGTTGCGGAAGCCCCCACCCCACTTCGGTACGACCGAGGTCGAACCGCCCGGCCAAACACGGGTGATCGACGGCTTCGGCCTCACGTACTGGTTCCTGGACCCTCCGGCCGCGCTTCTTCCTACCCCCGGCACCGATGCGGAACCCACCCTTCCGCCAGGCTTCGGCGAAGCCCACCGCGCGGCGTATCGCTTCTACCGGGAGGTTGTCGCGGGCGGCCCCGTCGGCCTGGCGGCCCTCTGGCTCCTGCACCAGCCGGAACAGGCGAGGGAGGTGCTCGACTGGACGGTGACTCACCGCAATCTCCTCTCCGACCGGGACGGCTGGGAACGCACCCTCGCGGCGACG
The DNA here is from genome assembly GCA_014649555.1 of Streptomyces globisporus. Lineage (GTDB taxonomy): Bacteria > Actinomycetota > Actinomycetes > Streptomycetales > Streptomycetaceae > Streptomyces > Streptomyces globisporus. The sequence continues at coordinate 105,184 of BMTG01000005.1, forward strand.
CTTCAGTCACTGACACCTGAGGACCGGGGCTTCGTCGGTGTCAACCTGGCGCGTGTCCTGAGTGACGTGGGGGTCCCGCAGGGCGACGAGATTCTGCGCAGAATCGGCCACACCGACGCGGCGGAGAACGGGAACGGCCCATACGGGGATCACCGGTGATCCCCCGCCTGCCCTCCGCCCGTCGCCCGCCACAAGGGGCCGAGCCGGAGGACGTGGTGGAACTGTCACGCGAGCTCATCGCCCAGAACCACATTGAGATAGGCCGGGCGGACGGCAAGGCCGCCGTCCTGCTCGCCACCGGGGGATCACTGCTCGGACTTCTCCTCATCCGCCGCCCGCCCGGCACCTTCTGGCCCCACCCACTGTGGTGGACGGCGGCGGTCACCACGACCGTAGCCCTGCTGTTACTCCTGGCGGCGCTGCTGCCCCGCCACGGACCGAGAATCAGGGAGAGCTCCCGCATCCTCGCCTACTACGAGGACGTGGTCCGGGCGGAGAAGCGTGCGGAACTGTCGTCCGGACTCCTCCTGAGTAGCTCCGATCCGTACCCCCGCCTGTTCCGCGCCCTGACAGTAACCAGTCGCATCGCCCGCACCAAGAACAGATACGTGCACGGCGCCGTCCTCATGTTGCTGCCGGCAGTCACCGCTGTGAGCGCGGCGCTGCTCTCCGGCGTATGAGGCTCTTCGGAGCGAATGGTCGGCAGCGGCGTCCCGCGACCGGAAAGGAGGGGGACCATTCGTAGCCACGGACAGCCCCTCAATCACCGCACTGGAGCATCAGTGCGCCGTCCGGCCGGCCAGCACAAGGGCCGCTGCAGGATGGCACGGCCGCTCTACGCGCGCACATCGCTGCTCGAAGTCCTGCAGTCCTTGAAGGATGACGGTGAGATCTTCCACCCCATCGAGCACCCATCGCGGCTGAGATAGCGGCCGTCCCCCACTGCTCGCCGCATCAGGCGCTGCCCCGGCCCGACGGACAACGCACGATCAACAGACCCGAGCCTTGCCGTTATGGCGACCACGGGCCGCCGGGCGAATTACCGATCCACAAGATGGGCAAGGGTGTCACACGAGTGACAGAGGTACTCGTCCAGCGGGGACAGTGACGGCTGTTGAAGTGGAAAGGGCTAGGCCACGGTCACTCCAGCATTCCTGTCAGCGGGGCCGATCAGAAAAAAGGTCACCCTGACGCGCCGCTAGCTGAGCTCTGACGGCACACGGTCGACCTCGTTCCAAGCAATCGGGCCGTGGCGTGCTCGATATTCCTGATCGGCCATTGTTGGCGGGTCACCGCCGGTACCCTGCCGTCATTGTCCGATCCGAGCAAACCGGGGGTGCGATGCAGGCCGGCGATGTGAAGCTAGGCGCGGTGTTCGCGAACGACCATCAGAACGTGATCCCGATCTTCCAGAGGCCATACGTCTGGGATCAGGAAGCGAACTGGCTCCCTCTGTGGAAGGACATCCGGACCGCCGCCGAAGAGTTCGAGGCGGAACAACACTGCCCGTCCAGCCAGGAGGACCCTCGTACCTATTTCCTCGGAGCTGTAGTCCTGCAGCAGCGCCGTAGGCCGCCACGCCGACTCGCGTCGTCACACATCATCGATGGCCAACAGCGTCTGACCACCCTCCAGGTACTCTTGGCAGCGGCCCGCTCGGTGGCCCACACTTTCGCGGCGGACAGTGTGGCCGGTCGCTTCGCAAGCCTCGTGGTGAACCGCCCCGAGACGGTCCACGAAGATTTCCCGGACGATCGCTACAAGGTCTGGCCACTGCCGCAGGACCGCAACGCCTTCCTTTGGGCAGTACGGGCTCCCACTGACGAGCGTCCACCGCCCAAACCTGCCCACCGACTGGCACGTGCCCGCGAGTGGTTCGAGCAGGAGATCGCAGAGTGGGCCGAGGCCGGAACAGCTCCAACGCAGCGACTGGACGATCTTTATTACACCCTTCTGGAGCGTATGCAGCTCGTAGAGATCGTCCTTGACGCCAGAGACGACCCACAGGTCATTTTCGAGGCGTTGAACCATCGGGGTGTTCGCCTCGATGCGGCAGATCTAGTGAAAAACCTACTCTTCCAAACACTGGACATGCAAGGACGGCACGCCCAGGCAGAAGGACTGCTGATGGAGTCCTGGCTGCCACTGGATGATTTGCCTTGGCGAGGGGACGTCACCACTGGACGAATTAAGCGCGCCCTGATCGATCTGCTCCTGTCGCATTGGCTAACAATTCATGGCCGTCGAGAAATCCTCATCGAGCACCTGTTCGTCGATTTCAAGAAATGGCTCACCGAAAGCGGGGCTTCGGCCGCCGACACAATTCGAGACATCCGGCACTACGCAGATACGTATCAAGCCATGCACAAGCTCCCGATGACGGATCCGACAGCGCAATTGCTCGACCGCATGCAGGCCACTTCGACTGCGACACCATGGCCGGTCTTGTTGTACCTCCACGCCACGGAAGCGGTGCCACTCGATCAACGACATATCGCAGCACACGCCATCGACTCATACTTGATGCGGCGCGCCATCTGCGCAATGACGACCAAGGACTACAACCGGCTCTTTGTCCAGGTGCTGGCAGACGCGCAGGCCAGCGACCCGACCCAGGCAGGAAATGCCGTGGCACGAAGCCTGCTCGGCCAAACCGCAGACGCCCGACTGTGGCCCAGCGATAGTGATTTCATCACGGCATTGACCGGGGATGACATCTACAACCGCTGCTACCGGGCACGATTGCGGGCCTTCCTCATCGGATTGGAAAACCACCTGCGAACTTCGAAGACCGAGTCAACTTCCCCCTTGGCATGTTCGAGATCGACACTCAATATCGAGCACGTCCTGCCACAGAAATGGGAAACGCATTGGCCTCTTGATGCAAATGTAGATGATGACCGCCTTCAGCAGCGAATCAACGCGGTTCACCGACTCGGCAATCTGACGCTTACGACAACCAAGCTGAATCCTTCGCTGAGCAATAAGGGATGGAGTCACAAAAAGGACTCGCTCCGTAGCCACAGCCTACTCCGGCTGACCACCGCATCCATCCTCACAGCGCCCGACGGACTCGATGGGCCTTGGGACACAGGTACATGGACGGAAGAGTGGAATGAGGACCGCATCATGCTACGGACCATGTGGCTGGCCAAGGCAGCTTTGAGCGCCTGGCCAAGGACCGCGTCTGACCAACAGGCATGAACGCTTGCTTGACGAACTCGGTCGAGCCGCAGACGCGGGCTGCTCAGGGTCTCAGTTCTGGTCTCATTCGTCATTGTGCAGCAGCGTTCTCAAAGAGGTACACAGCCAGCAAAGCAACAGATCAGAACACTCCCGCCCCTTCCTGATCCCCCAAGCGAAAATTTGGAAAGCGTGTTGGGGGCAACCCCTCACGAGTTCGAATCTCGTATCCTCCGCCATTGCTCTCACCGGGCAATACGTCGAAGGCCCCCGCAGCTTGCTGCGGGGGCCTTCGACGTTCCGTAGTTGCCATGCCCGCGATCAGGCCGCGGCGACTTCCTGCGAGCGGCCCTCCCGGAGCGTCGGGTGTGCGGGCCGGCAACATCGGCGCCGCTACGTCCCGGCCGAGCCGGGCTGGGTCTTGGGGATCCGGTGACTGAAGAACAGAGCGATGAGGGCGCTGAGAGCGAGGATGGCGAGTGCCGCCCGCAGACCGTCGATGCGTGCCTCGGAGTTCGCGTCGAGTGCGGCGTCGGTCACGTCCGCGTTCGCGTCGGCGTCGGCGAGAGCGGCCTTGAGCTGGGCGTCCGACAGGAAAGGGGCACCGCTCCGGAGCTGGACACTCGATTGGTTCTTGACCTCGGCCGGGAGCGCCGGATTCTGTTCGACGCTGGTCAGGAACGAGGTGGTCAGTGTGGCGATCAGGATCGACCCGGCGAGTGCTGTACCGATCGAGGCCCCGAGATTGGTGACGGAGTTCTGGATGCCGCCGACCTCGGCGCTCTGCTCGTCCGGCACCGCGGACACCGTGACCGACCCGAGCTGGGAGGCGAGCGCGCCCATGCCCAGGCCGATCAGCAGCAGCGGGATCGTGACGATCTCCGCGCCTGCATCCGCGTCCAGAGCGGCCATCAGGACGACCGCCCCAGCGAGCATCGCGAGGATGCCGAGCCGTACCACGCGCCGTGGTGAGACGTTCGGGAGAAGACGCGGGATCAGGATCGCGGCGGCCAGCAGGGTCAGGGAAAGCGGCAGGATTCGGGCGCCGGTCTTGAGCGCCGACAGGCCGAGCGCGACCGACAGGTAGAGCGGTACGACGAAGAACACGCCCATCTGTACGAGGTACTGGAAGAAGAACATGGTCAGGCCGCCGGTGAGCTGCTTGTTCTCCAGCAGGGCCGGATTCACCAAGGGCTCCCCACCTTTTCCGACGAGCCGGGCCTCCCAGCGGAGGAACATCCAGATCAGGAACAAGCCCGCCAGCATCAGCCATACGACCGGTGAGACCCCCAGCAGCGAGGGCGCGTCGGGCTTCGGCCGGAACCAGCCCCACTGGTCCGAGCGCAGGACGCCGAACACGAAGATCCCGAGCCCCAGAGCGGAGAGCACGGCCCCGGCGAGGTCGATACGCGGACGCCTGTCGGGTGCCGCGTCGGCGACCTGCCGGGCGAGCACCAGAATGCCGAGCACCAGCACCACCTCTCCGGCGAACACCCAGCGCCAGGAGAAGTACGTCGTGGCCACACCTCCGATCAGTGGCCCCACCGCGATGGCCACGGCCCCGGCGGCGGCGACGAGTCCGTAGGCGGCGGGACGGCGTTCCACGGTGAAGTTGCCGGCGACGAGCGCCACGATCGCCGGCAGGATCAGCGCTGCCCCGATTCCTTCCAGGAGTGCCCAGCCGACGAGCAGCACCGGGAGGTTCGGAGCCAGCGCTGTGGTCATTGATCCGCATCCGTAGATGCAGCAGCCGATCATGAATGCCCGCTTGCGGCCGATGAGTGCGCCGACCTTGCCGCCGGGGATCATGAGCATCGCCATGACGAGGGTGTAGGCCGTGATCGCCCCCTGGATCCCCGTGACGGTCGAGTCCACGTCCTCTGCCACCGTGGCGATCGACACGTTCATGACGGAACTGTCGAGTGCCATGAGGAACTGGCCTGCCGCGAGCGTCAGCAGGACGACCCGCGCCGCTGTCGAGCTTCCGGGCGAGTCCGCTTTGGCGTTCATTGTCCGATGGTCGCAACGTTCGTCGACTCCTGGTCCGCGACCCGCCATGGTGATGGGCCGGTTGGCGGCGGCCCCTTACCCAGGGCACCGTCCCGGCGGTTGCCTCCGCAGACGCTCCGCAAGCGGGCTTCCGCCCGGCGGCAGGGACTGTCCAGGTCTCCGAGGCATCCCGTCGGGAGCAGTGCCCATGCTCGGTGGCGTCATCCCACCTATCGTGGAATGAGCACGTCGTTAAGGCCGACGCCGAGGCGGACAGCACATGAGGAAACCGCAGATCGACTACACAGCGGTCTTCCACGCCCTGCCCGGCATGGTGGCTCTGCTCACTCCGGACCTCGTGTACGCCGACGCCAACGACGACTTCCTGCGGCTGGCCGGGCGAACCCGTGAGCAGCTGCTGGGCCGCTACATCTTCGACGTGTTCCCCGAGAACCCCAACGACCGGGCCGCGGCCGGTATGCGGGAGACCCGGACGTCGATGCTGCGGGCGGTGGCCACCGGTGAGCGCGACACCATGGCGCTGCTGCGCTACGACATCCAGGACCCCGAGCGGTCCGGTCGCTGGGTGGAGCATTTCTGGAGCCCGGTCAATGCACCGGTGCTCGGCCCGGACGGGAACGTGGTGCTGATCGTGCACCGGGTGGAGGAGGTCACCGAACTCATCCGCGCTCGCGGCGGCCTCGGCCACGACGGACGCGCCCGCATGCTGGAGGCCGAGCTCTTCACCCGTGCCCGTGAACTGCAGGAGGTCAACGAACGCCTGCGGAGGGCGCAGGCGCGTGACCGCGAGGTCGCCCTGGCCCTTCAGGAGGCGATGCTTCCCGCCCCCATGCCGGTCGGTCACCACCGGGCGGCCGTCCGCTACTGGCCCGCCGCGGGCACCCTGAACGTGTGTGGCGACTGGTACGACCTGGTCGACCTGCCCGGTGACCGTATCGCGGTCGCCGTCGGCGACGTGGTCGGCCATGGTCTTTCGGCGGCCTGCGTCATGGGGCAGTTGCGCAGCGCGCTGAGCGCCGCGGCCCGTGTCGCAGCCGGCCCTGCCCAGGCCCTGGAGGCCCTTGGCCTGTATGCGCGCCGTGTCGACGGTGCCGAGTCGACCACTGTGGTGAAGACCCTCATCGACTGGGGTACCCACACCATCACGTACAGCAGTGCAGGCCATCCGCCGCCGGCCCTGCTCCGCTCAGGTGGCATCGTGGCCTTTCTCGACAGGGCGACCGATCCCCCTCTCGGCGCGCGCCCCGAACACGTCCCACGGCCGGAGGCCAGTGCGACCTTTGCCGAGGGCGACACCCTCGTTCTGTACACGGACGGGCTGGTCGAACGCCGAGCGGAGGACATCGACACCGGCTTGGCCCGACTCGCCGACTCCCTCGCCCGCCATGGGCAGGACGATCCGGAGGCCCTGGCCGACGCGCTTCTGGCCGATCTGCTCCCACCCTCCGGTAACACGGACGACACTGCGCTGGTCGTCATCCGCCTCTGACGCGCCCGCCCACGGCCACCACACGGTGAAATACGTCGGCTGACGATCATCGCTCCGGCGACCGACCGCAGGAGATGCCGGAGTCGCCCCTCGGGTTAGCCGCAAGAGGCTCTGCGTATACGTCTCCGAAAGAAGCGTTCGGCCTGCGCTGCCCGGTCTCTCACGAGGGACACTGGAGAAGGGGAGCGAACGGAGGACGACCATGCGAACTCTTTCTCCCGCACGCCTGGCCAACACACTCACCGCACATGACCGGAAACGACTCAAGGAGCACGGTCACGAGGCCAACTTCCTCGAGGGCACCCGGCTCTTCGAGGAAGGCAGCGTCGCCGACCGTTTCTGGATCGTGCGATCCGGCACGGTCACACTGGACATGCGCGTGCCCGGCAGGAAACCGGCCCTCATCGAACGGCTCGGCCCCGGCGAACTCGTCGGCTGGTCCTGGCTGCTTCGACCCTACACATGGCACAACAGTGCCGAGGCCGAGACGCCGGTACGCGCCTACGAGTTCAACGCAGTGACTGTCCGTACGGCCATGGACGCAGACCCGGCCTTCGGCTCGCTGATCGGCAACTGGGTGACATCAGTGCTCGCCTACCGGCTGCAGGGCACCCGGCTCCGGCTGCTCGACGAGTACGCACTTCACGGCGGCGTCGACACTGTCTGAGGTTCGCGGACAGAATCACTGATCCGGGTGATGGAGAGGGCATCTCCGCCCCTGGGAGAGGGCCGTGACCGATCCTGAACAGGTCAGGACTTGATCACGTAAAAGGGATAGGCATGACCGCTGCGGTGCAGGACATGATCACCATCAAGCTCGAGCGCACCTTCGACGCGATGGATGCCAACCGGGACGGCCACCTCGACTGGTCGGACTACCAGAAGCTCGCGGACCGCTACATCCAGGGTTACGGGCTTTCCAGGGACGACCGCCGAACCAGGGCGCTCCAGACCTTCTGCCAGATCTACTGGCTGGAGTTGCTGCGTCACGCGGGCGTGGACGGGGACCGGCTCACCAAGGACCAGTTCGTCACCGCCAACCGTCTCGCGGTCATCGACAGCAGCCGTCTCAACGTGACCGAGGGCGGTGGCCACGCGATCTTCGACGTCATCGACGAGAACGGCGACAACGAGATCACCAAGGACGAGTTCGCTCGTCTCATGCGTGACGTCTGGAAGCACGACTCTCCGGAGGCGATGGACCTGTTCTGCCGGCTGGACGTCGACGGGGACGGCTCGATCTCGCGGCACGAGTTCATCCGTGTGATCCGTGAGTACTTCCTCTCCAACGACCCCGAGGCCCCGGGGAGCATCTTCTTCGGCAACGTCTGACCCGCTCGTCACCACGCGGGTCCGCACCCCGCCCAGGGCTGCAGTTCGGTTTGCTTTCATGGGCGTTCAGGCGGGTCCGTCCGAACGGCTCGATACCACTGGCCCCCAGGTCGGAACGTCTGCGAACCCGTCCGGACCCCCGGACGAACAGTTGGAAAGCGTGTTGAGGGCAACCCCTCACGAGTTCGAATCTCGTATCCTCCGCCATTGCTCTCACCGGGCAATACGCCGAAGGGCCCCACCGCTTGCGGTGGGGCCCTTCGGCGTTGTCTCAGCCCTCGTTGTTCTGGTCCTTGTCCATAGGGGCGTTCGGCGCGGGCCCTCAGATGGCGTCCGCGAACTTCTGTGCCACCGCCTTCGGCATGGCGTCGGGCACGTGCAGGTACCCCGGCGCGCATCTGTGAGGACGTGCCGACCGCTGCGGGAGCGTCAACGGAGTGCCTGATCGCTACTCGATGTCGGGCTCGTCCCGCGTGGCTTCCAACAGCTCCAGGAGCCTGGCGGTTCTCAGGGTGTCCGGGTGGTCATCACCGAGCACCCGCCGCCGGGCGATTCAGCGTTGGTGGCTCGGCTCGGGGGGGGGGGGCCTGCTCTACCCGCGAACCTGGATCAAGGCATGCGTACCGCTCGTCCGCCAAGCCGCACCGGACCGCTCCAAAGCGTCCAGCGTCTTCTGCTCCAACCCCACCACCACGTCGGACTTCAGTGTGCGCAGCGCCGCGACCGCCCCGGGGAAGTACGCCGTGCGGTCGGCGAACGGTGTCGTCGCGTGCCACGTCCGATCGCCCACCAGGCGGCGGTAGTTGAGGTCGCCCTTCAGGATCGTCACGGTGGCCGCCGCGAACTCCGCCCGCAGGTCCGCCGGCATCTCCTCGTACGGCAGCGGGGCGCAGAAGAACGGATGGGCCCGGACCTCCAGGCGCCCCGTCGCCATGGCGTCCCAGAGGCGGCTTCCGATGCGGCCCGCCTCACCGGGTGCCTCCACCAGGCGGCGCAGGCAGTCGACCACGTCGGCCGTCATCGCGTCGGAGACGTAGTACGGGTAGGGCTTCACGTGGAGCACGATCCGCTCGGCATGGCGGTGCAGGAGGAGGTGGTCGATGAGGATCAGGTCCGGGATCAGCTCCCGCCCCGCGTTGTCCGCCACCACGGCGACCGTGGCGTCGGCTCCGGCGGGCAGGAGCTGCCGGAGCAGAGGGCTGTCGTCGGCGACCAGGTCGTCGGTAGCAGCACCCGGTGCCGCATCCCCCTCCGTGACGCGGAAGCCCAGATCCGCCCGGTTGCCCCAGACCGAGGCGTGGAGCAGGGCCGTGGCTCGCTCGTCGGCCGGTACGCCGGCGAGCGCGTCCAGGGCCCGTAGCTCCTCGTCCGCCGTCGTGCCGCGAAGCTCGGCCTGCTTGAAGGGGGCGAAGGGGTCGACGCCCCGCCACGGGCCCGTCCCGAAGTAGCCGGTGGCGCCGAGGAGCCTGCGGTAGAAGTAGCTCTCCGCCCACAGGAACGGGGCGTCGAACCAGGATCGTCCGAAGAACTCCCGCCCCCAGGCCGACCACTGCTCGTGGTCCGGCTCCGAGGGGGCGAGCGGCTCGATCACTCCGTTGTTGTTCGCATCCAGCAGGGCGTCGAGTGCCTGGTGCTGGCGGGGGCCGTACGGGAAGGCGTTCCGTACCTGCTGGATCAAGGCCGGATGGCGGTTGGCCAGGACGCCCCGGGCGAACGAGCCGGGCTCGTTGCTCAGGATGGTCTGTGCGGACTGTTCAGGGGCCGGGCAGAGGCCGCTGCCGATGCCGTCATCCGTATGGTCGGCCGCCTTCTCCGCCATGGTCCGGGGCTCTCGCTCGCCGCTCATGCGTCTTCGGCCTTCAGGGCCATCAAGCGGGTGGCCACCGCCTCGGGCTCCGCCGGTGCGGGGGTGAGGCCGAAGTGCTCCACCAGTTCGGTCCGCAGGAACGCGGCGATCTCCGCCTGGTCCGCGCCACGGCGGAGCCTCCCCAGGAGCGGCGCGAGCATGCAGTCGTACTCGTCGGGCACCTCGTCGGCGACGCCGATCGGATCCCACTCGTTGAGGAGCTGGCGCAGGTTCTTCTCGGTCAGGCCGGTTCCGGTTCGCATGGGTGCAGGATGCCACCCGGGGCGAGCCGGGGCCGCTCGCCCGGTTCCGGCCGTACGGCGCGGTCGGCGGGCTACCGGCCGCGCTCATCGCGCAGGCGGAGCGCGGAGACGAGGAAGAAGACGCCGCCCAGGAAGGCGTAACCGGCCAGGCTGGTCAGGGAGGCTCCGTCCTTGCCCGCCTGGGCGATGAACGAGGCGCCGGCGAGCGTGGAGATGCCGCCGCTGGCGATCATCGCCCACTGCCCGCCCAGGTGGCGTCGCGCGATGCCGACGACGAGTTGGACGATGCCCGCGGTGATCGCCCAGGCGCCCCAGATCCGCAGGACGGCGGGGATGCCGGAGGTGGCCGCGACGGCGAGGCCGATGCCGGTGAGGGCGCTGAGCGCGATGTTCGCGTACAGAGCGCGTGCTGGTTGCCCGTTCGTCCGGGCGGCCCGGACGTCGACGACCGCGCAGGCCACGTCGAACAGGGGATAGACCACCAGCAGCGCGGCGGTGAGCACGCTCAGCGTGTCGGCGGTCGCGAACAGCAGGGCGGCCCACACCGCGGCGAACCCGAAGCGCAGGAAATACAGCTTGCGCAGGGCGGTGGGGACGCTGGTGGCGGGAGGGGTACCGACGAGGGTGTCCATGGAAGTTCCTTTCAGGAAAGCCGAGTTCACAGCGATCGGGCCGGGCACCGGAGGTCCTCCAGTAGAGAGGGAGAACGTTCGGTCTCATTCATCATGAGAAGGGAGCGGAGGGCGCCCTGTCAAGACCGAACGTTCTCCCTCATGAGTGCGGTAATCTGGCCGTATGAGCGAAGGCACGGGAAGGGGCAGCACGTCGGCGGCGCGGGCCCGGCTGCTCGACACGGCGACGAGGATCTTCTACGCGGAGGGCATCCACTCCGTCGGCGTCGACCGGGTCATCGCGGAGGCGCAGGTCACCCGCGCCACGCTGTACCGACACTTCACCGGCAAGGAAGAGCTCGTCCTCGCCTACCTCGGCCAAGCCGACCGGGGCATCCGGGCGGGCATCGAGGCCGCGCGGGCGGGCGAGGGGTCGGCGGCCGACGCGGTCCGGGCGATCGCCCGCTTCATCACCGGAGGCATTCAGAGCCCCGGCTTCCGCGGCTGCGCCTTCCTCAACGCGGCGGCCGAATACCCCGACGCCGCGCACCCCATCCACCAGGCCGTCCTGGCCCACCGCCAGTGGTTCCTGGAGACCGTCACCGAACTGCTGGCACAGGTCGGCGACGAGCCCGCCGAGGGAGCCGGCCGTCACCTCGTCATGCTCCGCGACGGCGCCATGGCCGCGGGTTGCCTCTCCGACCCGAAACCGATCGCCGAGACCTTCCTGCTGGGCGTCGAGGGGATCCTGCGGGCGCGGGGCGCGTGAGCGCCTCCGGCCTCTCCAGCAGGTCCCGCGCCGCGTAGTAGGCGCGCAGCGCGGCTCGCCGGCGGAGCCCCTGGCCGTCACGATGCGTGGGTGCCGGTTGTCCGGCGATCGCCGGACGGCCGGCCTACCGGCCTACCCGCCTACCGGCCGACGATCAACTGGCTTTAAATAAGCGGCGGTTGCCTCCTCATTCGTGAACCATAGAACGGAGACGGGTCAGCGGATCCGCGTCTGGCCCGCCCTGTGTGCATCGCCCGTGGCGGTGCCTGATGATGGGGGACACCTGAGTGAAGCTCCGAAGAACCGTTGGCGTGCTGTTCGGTGCGGCACTGGCGGCAGTCACCTTCGTGACGCCGGTCGGCGCGCAGTCGGCGCAGACCGGATCCTCGACCACCTACCAGATCAACGCACGGCACGACGGAAGCCTCGTCGATTCCGCCGTGGGCGCTCCGCCGCTCAGCCGGAAGTGGTCCCGTGACCTGGGCGGGAACGTCTCCTACCCCGTCGTCGCCGGCGGGCGCGTCTTCGTGACCGTCGCCTCGGCGGACGGGTACGGCACCGTCCTGCACGCCCTCGACGCGGACACGGGCGAGAACGCCTGGAAGCCGGTCGACCTCGGCGGCACCTACTGGTGGTCCGCACTCGCCTACGGAGGCGGCCGGCTCTACGCCCAGAACTACGACGGTGTGCTGACGGCCTTCCATCCGGCCACCGGTGCGGTGCTCTGGACCGTCAAGCTGCCCGACCAGCACTCCTTCTCCTCCCCGCCCACCTTCTCCGGCGGTCTCGTGTACACCGGAGGGGCCGGGTCGGGCGGCACCCTGTACGCGGTGGACGCCGCCAGCGGGGCGGTGCGGTGGACGCAGCCCGTCGCGAACGGGGACAACAGCTCGCCCGCCGTCACGGCGAACGGCGTCTACGTCTCGTACGCCTGCGAGCGGACCTACGCCTTCGGGCCGGCGTCGGGCAGCCCGGTCTGGGAGCGCCGGACCGACTGCTCAGGCGGCGGCGGCCGTACCCCGGTCGTCGCCGACGGCGGTGTCTGGATCCGCGACGGCAGCGGCGGCGCGCCTTCCGTGCTCAGCACCGCCGACGGAAAGGTCCGCGGCACCTACCCGGCCAACGGCTGGTCGCCGGCGCCCGCGTTCGACGGACGCCAGGGCTACTTCGTGGACGACGGCGTTCTGCAGGAGCGGCACAGCCGCACCCTCGCCAGTCGCTGGGCGTTCCAGGGCGACGGCCGGATCAGCACGGCGCCGATCGTCGTCAACGGGTACGTGTACGTCGGCTCGCTGAGCGGTCAGCTGTGGGCCCTCAACGGAGCCACCGGCCAGTCCGTCTGGTCCACCGATGTCGGCGCTCCGATCAACGAGCCCGACGAGCACAACGTCTCCCAGCCGCTGACCGGCCTCGGAGCCGGCGGCGGGCTCGTGGTGGTCCCGGCCACCAACCTGCTGGTCGCGTACGGGCAGTGAGCCCTGGTGGGTGGCTTCGGGGCACCAGGGCCCGGACGCCACCCCCTCGCCCGCCCTGTGACCGAACCTCCTCGTACGATCCGCCCACGGCTCCACGCCGCACGGGACGAGCGCGTCCGTTGCCGGGCCCCTGGCCGAAAAGCGAGAAGGGGCGCTGGTCGGCAGAGCCGCTGCGTGATGAAGGTGCCGGGGCTTCCCGCCCGGCTCCGTCGCGGCGGCTCGGGCGGTACTTTTCGGACGACCCTGCGCCAATCGGGGGACCGGAGACAACCCGACCCACCCGTACCGCCTCTCACAGGCCGGACACAGCGTCGCCACACGTGAGTTGGGTTGTTGGGGCCGTGCTGCCCGTCCACGTTCCATCGCGCACTCGGAACCCGGAAGTACGAGGAATGATGACCAGAACCCCGCAGGGCCGCACCAACCGCCTCACCCGCCCCTCGATCGCCGTCGCCGCGGCCGTTGCCGTGACGGCGGGTGTCGTGGCCGCCGCACCCGACGCCAAGACCGCCGAGCCGACGCCCAAGCTCAGTCTGATCGCCGCGTCCACCTCGGTGACGCTCGACTCGTGGAAGGACGATCCCGGTGTCTATCTCGATCTCGGGACCTATCTGACCTCGGAGAACGGCGCCTTCGAGCTCAAGGTGACCCGTAAGTCGTACAAGGATCCGGTCGTCGCCACGCAGGTGCTCCGGAACGGGAAGAAGACCACGAACAAGGCGCTTCCCGCCGGGCTCGTGAAGGACTTCTCCGGGCTGCCGGGCTTCGCGCAGGTCTCCGTCACCGACGCGGCCGGCAAGACGGTGCTGAAGCAGACCGAGGCCTTCTGCCCCAACAACGCCTCCGGGCGGATCCGGCCGGACGCGCCCGCCAACTCGAAGTATCCGCAGAGCTGCCCGGTGAACCCCTTCACCCTCGGCTCGGTGTGGGGCGTCGAGAACGGCTGGGCGTCCAACACCTACGCCGGGTACTACGCCAAGCCGGTCCAGCTGGCCGCCGGAACCTACACCGCCAAGATCTCCGTGACGAAGAAGTACCGCGACCTCTTCGGCATCGCCAACAAGCCGCAGACCGTCAAGGTGACCGTCCGCGAGCGCAGTTGGGAAGAGGAGGAGGGGCAGGGCGCGGGCTCCGCAGCCCGGAGTGCGGCTCCCAAGTCCGCCACCGCACACCAGGGCCACACCGGGCATGGCGGCCATGAAGGCCACCAGCAGGCCGCCGACGCGCCCGCCGCCTCCCCCCACGCCGGGCACGGCGCCCCCGCCCGTCCCGAGGCCCCCGCCGGCCGGACCACCGGCGCCGCCCCCACCTTCAACGTCGGCCACGGGCCCTACCCGCCCGCTCCGCCCGCCCTGCCCTGGGCGCTCAAGAAGGAGTCCCTCCAGCGGCAGGCCTTCTCGGCCGCCAAGGTCGGCGACCGCCCCGGGCAGACCGACGGGTCGCGGCAGGCACCCGCGGCCAAGCCCAACGCCAAGCGGCCCACCGGCAAGGCCACCGTGCCCGACGTGCCCAAGCCGGACCTGCGCTCGCTGCCCGCGTACGGCATCACCGTCAACGACGGCTACGAGGAGAAGGCCGGGCGGGACTACCTCGCCTTCAGCGCCAACGTGTGGAACGCGGGCCCGGCCAAGCTCGTCGTGGACGGCTTCCGCTCCCCGGGCAAGGAGCTGATGGACGCCTACCAGTACTTCTACGACGCCAAGGGCAAGCAGGTCGGCTACACCCCGACCGGCACCATGGAGTGGGACCCGCGCCCCGGCCACGAGCACTGGCACTTCACGGACTTCGCCAGCTACCGGCTGCTGAAGGCCGACAAGAAGGAGTCGGTGCGCAGCGGCAAGGAGGCGTTCTGCCTGGCCAACACCGACGCCGTCGACTACACGGTGAAGAACGCCAACTGGCACCCGGGCAACACCGATCTGTCCACCGCGTGCGGCCAGGAGAACTCGATCTCCGTCCGCGAGGTGCTCGACGTCGGCTCCGGTGACACCTACACCCAGGACCTGCCCGGCCAGTCCTTCGACATCACGGGTCTGCCGAACGGCACGTACTACATCCAGGTCCTCGCCAACCCGGAGAACCGGCTCAAGGAGACCAACCACAAGAACAACAGTGCCCTGCGCAAGGTCGTCCTCGGCGGCAAGAAGGGGGCCCGGACCGTGACGGTCCCCGCGCATGAACTGGTGAACGCCAACTAGGCTGGCGCCGAACGTCTGCCGGGGCACCGCCTGGTGTACGTCCCGCAGGCCCCGGGAGGCTTCCCGGGGCCTGCGGCGTGCCCGGGCCCGGCCCGCGGCCCCCGCCGCGTCACCCCCGTTCTTCCTCCCCCACCGGCCGCCGCTCAAGGACCCGGGCCGTGGCGTCCGCATCGAGGTGGGCGGTGCCCTCGTCGCCGGTGACCGTGACCCGGATCCGCGGGCCCGTGCTGGAGTCCGGCGTCACGTCGATGCGCCAGCTCTTCGGGGAACGGACGCCGAGGCTCGTGCGGGCCTCCCGGACCAGGGCGGGGAACAGCTCGTACGTGAGCATCTGAACGTGCAGCGTCTCGCCGGGCGGGCGGGCGGAGTCGCCGCGGATCTCCATGCGGCGCTCCTGAATGGTGATCGCGATGACGTCCGAGGTGCCCGCCCGTTCCGCCAGTTCCGTGACCGTCTCCCGCATCCGGCCCAGGACCAGCAGCGAGGACGAGTGCCCCGGGACCGTCGTGGAGGTGGTGAACGTCCGCGAGACGGAGGCGGAGGCGGACGTCGTGACGGAGGGCTGCTTCGACGACGAACCCGCTTCGCCCCCGGAGGTGAACAACTCGCCCCGGAAGAGGAGCATCACCAGCGCCGCACCCGCCAGGAACGTGACCAGCACCAGCACGCACCAGGAGCCCTCGCTCAGCCCCGGTTTCTCGATCAGCGTGAATTCGGGCGCCGAGTCGATCTCCGCCGCCTCGGCCCGGCGGCTCCACTCCGGGGTCGGGCGGGTGACGATCCGCACGTCCCAGGGCTCGTCCGGGCGGTACTCCACCACCGCGATGCCGCGCGGCCGGTAGGCGGGGATGTCGACCAGGTTGACGGACTGGTCGACGTTCACGCGGTACGCCGACCGCCCGTCCTCCGGCTCCGGTGCGACGGTCAGCCGGAACTCCACCGGTACGTCCGCCGATTCGCCGCTCGTCGCCCGCAGGTCCTCGATCCGGGCGAGCGCGGTCCGGGTGACCGGCGGTTCGGCGGGCCCCGGGCTCAGCCGCCCGGCGACGAAGCCGATCAGGACGAAGAGGAGCAGGACCCCGCCGCCCGAGAGGAACACCGGCACCCGCTCCAGGATCACGCCGACCACGAGGGCCGCGACCGCCGCACCCGTCAGCCCCGACGTGAAGGTCAGGCGTAGCCGGGACAGGATCCCCTTGATGGCCGAACGCCCCTGCCCAACACGCTCGTTGTCCTCAGCCGGGACCTGCGCGGCCGGCCTGTGTCCCGTTGTCCCCATGACCGTGATTGTGCCGGTCAGGAGCGGTCCGGGGCAGGTGCCCGGCGGAGAAAGACGGTGCGGCCGGCGAGAACCGCCCCGCCGGCCCGCCGCGTCAGTCCTCGCCCTCCAGGTTGCCTTCCGTCTCCAGGTACACCTGGCGCAGCGCCTCCAGGACCGCCGGGTCCGGCTTGGCCCACATGCCGCGGGACTCGGCCTCCAGCAGGCGTTCCGCGATGCCGTGCAGGGCCCAGGGGTTGGCCTCCTGGAGGAACTGCTTGTTCTCCGGGTCCAGGACGTAGGTCTGGGTGAGCTTGTCGTACATCCAGTCGGCGACCACGCCGGTCGTGGCGTCGTAGCCGAAGAGGTAGTCGACGGTGGCCGCCAGCTCGAACGCGCCCTTGTAGCCGTGGCGGCGCATCGCCTCGATCCACTTCGGGTTGACCACGCGGGCGCGGAAGACGCGGGACGTCTCCTCGACGAGCGTGCGCGTGCGGACCGTCTCGGGGCGGGTGGAGTCGCCGATGTACGCCTCCGGGGCCGAGCCCTTCAGGGCGCGCACGGTCGCCACCATGCCGCCGTGGTACTGGAAGTAGTCGTCGGAGTCCGCGATGTCGTGCTCGCGGGTGTCGGTGTTCTTCGCGGCGACCTCGATGCGCTTGTAGGCGCTCTCCATCTCCTCGCGGGCCGGGCGGCCGTCGAGTTCGCGGCCGTAGGCGTAGCCGCCCCAGACCGTGTAGACCTCGGCGAGGTCGGCGTCGGTGCGCCAGTCGCGGGAGTCGATGAGCTGGAGGAGGCCCGCGCCGTACGTGCCGGGGCGGGAGCCGAAGATACGGGTGGTGGCCCGGCGTTCGTCGCCGTGCTCGGCCAGGTCGGCCTGGGTGTGCGCCCGTACGTAGTTGCGCTCGGCCGGCTCGTCGAGGGAGGCCGCCAGGCGTACGGCGTCGTCGAGCAGCCCGACCGTGTGCGGGAACGCGTCGCGGAAGAAGCCCGAGATGCGGAGCGTGACGTCGATGCGGGGGCGGCCCAACTCCTCGTACGGGATGGGCTCCAGGCCCGTCACCCGGCGCGAGGCGTCGTCCCAGACGGGGCGGATGCCGAGCAGCGCGAACGCCTCCGCGATGTCGTCGCCCGCCGTGCGCATCGCGCTGGTGCCCCAGAGGGAGAGGCCGACCGAGGTGGGCCAGTCGCCGTTGTCGGTGCGGTAGCGGGTCAGGAGGGAGTCCGCCAGGGCCTGGCCCGTCTCCCAGGCCAGCTTCGAGGGGACCGCCTTCGGGTCCACCGAGTAGAAGTTTCGGCCCGTGGGGAGCACGTTGACCAGGCCGCGGAGCGGGGAGCCCGACGGGCCGGCCGGCACGAAGCCACCGTTCAACGCGTGGACGGCGTGCGTCAGTTCGTCGGTCGTGGCCGCCATGCGCGGGACGACCTCGGTGGCCGCGAAGGTGAGGATGTCGGCCACGGCGTCCGGGAGGCCCGCGGCGACCCCGGCCACCGCCTCCGGGTTCCAGTCCGCGTCGTCCATCGCCTGGACCAGGGCGCGCGCCTGCTCCTCGATCTCGTCGGCCGCGGTGCGGGTGGCCGCCGACTCGTCCAGGCCGAGCGCCTCGCGCAGGCCGGGGAGAGAGGCCGTGCCGCCCCAGATCTGGCGGGCGCGGAGGACCGCCAGGACCAGGTTGACCCGGTCGTTCCCGGCGGGCGGGTTGCCCAGGACGTGCAGGCCGTCGCGGATCTGGACGTCCTTGATCTCGCAGAGCCAGCCGTCGAGATGCATGATGAAGTCGTCGAAGCCCTCGTCCTCCGGGCGGTCCTCCACCCCGAGGTCGTGGTCGAGCTTCGCCGCCTGGATCAGCGTCCAGATCTGGGCGCGGATCGCGGGCAGCTTCGCCGGGTCCATCGCGGCGATCTGCGCGTGCTCGTCGAGGAGTTGCTCCAGGCGCGCGATGTCGCCGTAGCTGTCGGCGCGGGCCATCGGCGGGACGAGGTGGTCGATCAGCGTGGCGTGGACGCGGCGCTTCGCCTGCGTACCCTCGCCCGGGTCGTTCACCAGGAACGGGTAGACCAGGGGGAGATCGCCGAGGGCGGCGTCGGGACCGCAGGCGGCGGAGAGGCCCGCGTTCTTGCCGGGCAGCCACTCCAGGTTGCCGTGCTTGCCCAGGTGGATCATCGCGTCCGCGCCGAACCCGTTGTCCTCGGCGGAGGCGGCGATCCAGCGGTACGCGGCCAAGTAGTGGTGGGACGGCGGGAGATCGGGGTCGTGGTAGATCGCGATCGGGTTCTCGCCGAAGCCGCGCGGCGGCTGGATGAGGATGAGGAGGTTGCCGCGCCGCAGGGCCGCGAGGACGATGTCGCCCTCCGGGTTGGCCGAGCGGTCGACGAACATCTCGCCGGGGGCCGGGCCCCAGTGCTCCTCGACCGCGCTGCGCAGCTCTTCGGGGAGGGTGGCGAACCAGCGGCGGTAGTCGGCGGCCGGGATCCGGACCGGGTTCTTCGCCAGCTGCTCCTCGGTCAGCCACTCCTGGTCGTGGCCGCCCGCGTCGATCAGTGCGTAGATCAGCTCGTCGCCGTCGCCGGAGACCAGGCCCGGGATCTCCTCCTCGGGCCCGAAGTCGTACCCCTCGGCGCGCAGGCGGCGCAGCAGGGCCACGGCGCTGGCGGGGGTGTCGAGGCCGACCGCGTTCCCGATGCGGGAGTGCTTCGTCGGGTAGGCCGACAGCACCAGCGCGATCTTCTTCTCCGCGTTGGGGATGTTCCGCAGCTTCGCGTGGCGTACGGCGATCCCGGCGACCCGGGCCGCGCGCTCGGCGTCGGGGACGTACGCCGGGAGCCCGTCCTCGTCGATCTCCTTGAAGGAGAACGGGACCGTGATCAGGCGGCCGTCGAACTCCGGCACCGCGATCTGGGTGGCCGCGTCCAGCGGGGAGACACCCTCGTCGTTCTCCTCCCAGGCGCTGCGCGGGCTGGTGAGGCAGAGCGCCTGGAGGATCGGCACGTCGAGCTGGGTGAGCGCGCCCGCGTCCCACGACTCGTCGTCGCCGCCGGCCGAGGCCTCGGCGGGCTTGGTGCCGCCCGCGGCGAGGACGGTGGTCACGATGGCGTCGGCGGCGCGGAGCGTGTCGATGAGCTCGGTCTCCGGCGTACGGAGAGACGCGACGTACAGCGGGAGCGGCCGTGCCCCAGCGTCCTCCACGGCGGTGCACAGCGCGTCCACGAACGCGGTGTTCCCGCTCATGTGGTGGGCGCGGTAGTAGAGGACGGCGACGGTCGGCGCGCCCTCGGCCACCGTGCGGGCCTCCCGCTCCAGCGGGCCCCACGCGGGGGCCGGGGCGGGCGGCTCGAAGCCGTGGCCGGTCAGCAGCACGGTGTCGGAGAGGAACCGGGCCAGCTGCTCCAGGTTGGCGGGCCCGCCGTGCGCGAGGTAGGCGTGCGCCTCGGCAGCGATGCCGATCGGCACGGTGGACGCGGCCATCAGCTGGGCGTCGGGGGCCTGCTCACCGGTCAGCACGACGACCGGGCGGCCGGTGGCCAGCACCGCGTCGAGGCCCTCCTGCCACGCCCGTACGCCGCCGAGAAGCCGGACGACGACGAGGTCGACGCCGTCCAGCAGCTCCGGCAGTCCGTCGAGGTCGACGCGGGAGGGGTTGGCGTACCGGTAGCTGACGGGTCCCTCGGAAGCGCGGGCGCTCAGGAGGTCGGTGTCGGACGTCGACAGGAGCAGGATCATGCTGCGTCAGGCCTTCCTCGGGGTGTCCACGCCCCGGGCGGGTGTCGGAGGGTCTCCCCGGGCGGTCCGGCGGCTACCGGGCACGCGGGGAAGGGAGTTCCTGACTCGTCCGGCAGCCGGTGGTGGCGGCGGCCGGACTCACAGTGGCGGGACCGCGCCGGAATCTCACCGGGCTTCCTCCCCTGTCGCCGTCTGGCGATGGCGGCCTGAACGGACCACCGCCAGCATCCTAAGCGGCGGGGGTGGGGGCGTGGCAGGGGGCGTGGGTGCGGTGGTGATCACTGTTTGGCGTGGTCGCCACGTCTGTGTGCGGGGGTGGCGATCGCTGCCCCCGGTGATCGGGCGGTGGTGGCGCCTCGTGGCCCCCTCCCTGCCCGCCGTCCCGCTGTCCCGCAGGTCACAGCGGCGGGCCCCTCGCGGGGAGCGGCCCGGTCGGTATGCTCGCCGCCATGCCCGATTCCGCCCCCTCGCCCGTTTCCGCGGGCGGCCCAGCCCTCCGCGGCAGCGATGACGCCTGCCCGGGGACGCTGCGGCTGCACCGGGCCGACGACGGTGCGCTGGCCCGGGTCCGGGTGCCCGGCGGGGTGCTGAGCGCGGACCGGGCGGACGCGCTGCTCGCGGCGGCCGAACGGTTCGGGGACGGTGAGCTGCATCTCACCTCGCGGGGCAACGTCCAGCTGCGCGGCCTCGACGCGGCGTGCGGCGGCGCCCTCGCCGAGCTGCTCACCGCCGCCGGGCTGCTTCCGTCCGCCGCGCACGAGCGGGCCCGCAACATCGTGGCCTCGCCGCTCGCCGGTCTCGACGGATCGCCCCCGGTCAGCGGCTGGTTGTCCGAACTGGACGCCCTGGTCTGCGGATCGGCCGCCGCCGCCTCGCTCTCCGGCCGCTTCCTGTTCGCCCTGGACGACGGCCGCGGTGACGTGGACGCGCTGGGCGCGGACGTGACCCTGATCGCGGCGGGCGACAGCTGCCTCCTGCGGATCGGGGCCGAGGACGAGGTGTCCCGGATACCGGGCGGGGAAGGTCCGCGCGCCGCTCTCCTGGCCGCCGAGACGTTCCTGCGGGCCGCCCGCGATTCGGGTGCGTGGCGCGTGAAGGACCTGCCCGACGACGTACGGGCCGGAGTGCGCACCGACGTACGGGCCGAGCTGGTCCGGACCGTCAGGGCGGCCTCGGGGCCGTCCGTCCACCGGCCCCGCCCGCGTACGGCGACTCCCCCCGCCCCGGGCGCGCACGGTTCCCCGAACGCGATCAGCGTCGACGTACCCCTGGGGCGGCTCACCTCCACCCAGTGGCGGCTGCTCACCGCAACGGCCCGGCGGCACGGCGACGAGCTGCGGCTCACCCCGTGGCGCGGGATCGTCGTCCCCGGGCCGTTCGGGCGGCCGGAGGACGCGGCCGACGCGCTCGCCACCCTGGCGGCGGCCGGGCTGATCGCCGCCCCCGACTCCCCGTGGACGGGGGTCGGCGCGTGCATCGGCCACCCCGGCTGCGCGAAGTCCCTGTCCGACGTACGGGCCGAGGCGGGGGCCGCCGTCGGACCGGTCGGGCGGCTCCCTGTGTACTGGTCCGGGTGCGAACGCCGCTGCGGCCACCCCCACGGGGAGTGGATCGACGTGGTGGTCACCCCCGACGGGCACCGGATCTCGCTCGTACGCGGAGAGCGGCGGGATCCCCCGCGGACGGTCCGGGACGACCCGGCCGCGCTGGCGGCGGCGGTCGCCTCGGCCCGCGCCTGAGCACGCTCCCCCTCCCCCTACCGGCAGAAGAAAGCGACAGCACTGTGCACCAGTACGAGAAGGACGGACCGGCGATCTACCGCCAGTCCTTCGCCACCATCCGCGCGGAGGCGGATCTCGCCGGGCTGCCCGCCGACGTCAGCCAGGTCGCCGTCCGGATGATCCACGCCTGCGGCATGGTCGATCTCGTGACGGACCTCGCCTTCTCGCCGAACGCCGTGGCCGACGCCCGCGCCGCTCTGCGCGCGGGTGCACCGATCCTCTGCGACGTGGCGATGGTGGCCAGCGGGGTCACCCGCAAGCGACTGCCCGCGGACAACGACGTGGTGTGCACGCTGTCCGACCCGTCCGTGCCCGAGCTGGCCGCGAAGATGGGGACGACGCGCAGTGCGGCGGCGCTGGAGCTGTGGCGGGACCGGATGGAGGGGGCGGTGGTCGCGGTCGGCAACGCCCCGACGGCCCTGTTCCGGCTGCTGGAGATGATCGAGGAGGGCGCCCCGCGCCCGGCCGCCGTGATCGGCGTCCCGGTCGGCTTCGTCGGCGCGATGGAGTCCAAGGAGGCCCTGGCCGAGCACGCGTCGGGCCTGGAACACCTGATCGTCCGGGGCCGTCGTGGCGGCAGCGCAATAGCGGCGGCGGCACTGAACGCCATCGCGAGCGAGGAAGAGTAGTGATGAGCGAGTCCAGCGGCAGCACGGGCCGTCTCTACGGCGTCGGGCTCGGCCCCGGCGACCCGAACCTGATGACCCTGCGGGCCGTCCAGGCCATCGGCGAGGCGGACGTCGTCGCGTACCACAGCGCCCGCCACGGCCGCTCGATCGCGCGCTCCATCGCCGCCGCGCACCTGCGGCCGGACCACATCGAGGAGGCCCTGGTCTACCCCGTCACGACGGAGACCACGGACCACCCGGGCGGTTACCGGGGTGCGTTGGAGGAGTTCTACGAGAAGGCCGCGGCCCGTCTCGCGGCGCATCTGGACGCGGGCCGCACGGTCGCGGTGCTCGCCGAGGGCGACCCGATGTTCTACGGCTCGTACATGCACATGCACAAGCGCCTGGCGGACCGCTACACCACCGAGGTCATCCCGGGCGTCACGTCCGTCAGCGCCGCCGCCGCCCGGCTCGGCACCCCCCTCGTCGAGGGCGAGGAGATCCTCACGATCCTGCCCGGCACGCTGCCGGAGGAGGAGCTGACGGCCCGTCTCGCGTCGACCGACACGGCGGTCGTGATGAAGCTGGGGCGGACGTTCCCGGCGGTGCGCGGGGCGTTCGAGGCGTCGGGCCGGCTGCCGGAAGCGCGGTACGTGGAGCGCGCCACGATGGCCGGGGAGCGTACGGGCGAACTGGCGGACATCGACCCGGAGTCGGTCCCGTACTTCTCGGTCGCGGTGCTGCCGAGCCGGATCGACGCGCCGCGCCCCGCTGCTTCGGCCTCCGGAGAAGTGGTCGTGGTCGGCACCGGACCGGCGGGCCCGCTGTGGCTCACGCCGGAGACGCGGGGCGCGCTGGCTGCGGCGGACGACGTGGTCGGCTACACCACCTATCTGGACCGGGTGCCGGTCCGTCCGGGCCAGGCGCGGCACGGCTCGGACAACAAGGTGGAGTCGGAGCGGGCGGAGTTCGCGCTGGACCTGGCCCGGCGGGGCCACCGGGTCGCGGTGGTCTCGGGCGGCGACCCCGGGGTCTTCGCGATGGCGACGGCGGTGCTGGAGGTGGCCTCGCAGGACGACTACGCGGACATCCCCGTCCGGGTGCTGCCCGGCGTCACCGCGGCGAACGCCGCCGCCGCCCGCGCGGGTGCGCCGCTCGGCCACGACTACGCCACGATCTCCCTCTCGGACCGGCTCAAGCCGTGGGAGGTCATCGCGGAGCGGCTGCGCGCGGCGGCCTCGGCGGACCTGGTGCTGGCGCTGTACAACCCGGGGTCCAAGTCCCGTACGTGGCAGGTCGGCCAGGCCCGCGACCTGCTCCTGGAACACCGCTCGCCGGACACCCCGGTCGTTCTGGCACGGGACGTGGGCGGCCCGACGGAGTCCGTCCGTACGGTACGGCTGGCCGACGTCGACCCGGCGGAGGTGGACATGCGGACGCTGCTGATCGTGGGCTCGTCGCAGACGCGGTGGGTGCAGCGGGGCGAGGACGGCCGGGGCATCGTCTGGACGCCGCGCCGCTACCCGGAGGCGTAGAGCCGATGCCCGGCGGGCAGCTCCCGGGAGGGGGAGCTCCGGGGGGGGCGCTCCCGGGAGGCGCGGGCGCGCTGCCCGGAGGCGTGGCGCTCCGGATCGGAGGCGCGGGATCGCTACCCGGAGGCGTGGAGCCGCGCCACCCAGCGCGCGGCCTCGTCGGGCGTACGGGCCACCGGCACCCCTTCCGGTACCGGTGGCCGCCGGACGACCACGACCGGGATCCCGGTCTCACGGGCGGCGGTGAGCTTGGGGGCGGTCGCGTCCCCGCCGCTGTCCTTGGTGACGAGGACGTCGATGCGGTGACGCCGGAGGAGGTCCCGCTCGCCGTCGAGGTCGAACGGCCCCCGGTCCAGCAGCACCTCCATCCGGGCCGGGCAGGGCGGCTCCGGCGCGTCGACGGACCGCACGAGGAACCACAGCGCGTCCAGGCCCGCCCCCGCGAAGGCGGCGAGCCCCATCCGCCCGGTGGTGAGGAAGACCCGCTCGCCGAGTGCGGGCAGCAGCCCGGCGGCCTCGGCCAGCGATCCGGTGGAGTGCCAGCGGTCACCGTCCTGGGCGATCCAGCCGGGCCGGCGGAGGGCGAGGAGGGGAACATGAACCAGGGCGGCGGCCTCGGCGGCGTTCCGGCTCATGGCGGCGGCGAAGGGGTGGGTGGCGTCGACGAGGGCGTCCACGTCATGCTCACGCATCCAGGCGGCGAGCCCGGCGGGCCCCCCGAACCCGCCGACGCGGACCTCGCCGGGCGGCAGCCGGGGGGCGGCGACGCGCCCGGCGAGCGAGCTGGTGACCCGGACCCCCGCATCACGGGCGACCAGGTGCTCGGCCAAGCGGCGCGCCTCGGTCGTACCCCCCAGAACAAGAACATGCACAGGCGTCATCGGAACGGACTCTTCTCTTGGCATCTTCCCCCTTCTGAAAAAAGGGGGATTTCCTACGGCTCGCGCCGTGGGGTTTTCTGCTTCGTCGCCGACTGCCCGCCCGGAGTGCTCCGTTGAGGTCTTACACCGGCTCCACAGACTGTCACCGAGAGCCCCTCGGCCAGCACATTCTTCGCGGCGTTCACGTCACGGTCGTGGGTGACACCGCACACACATGTCCATGTGCGGACGTTCAGCGGCATCTTCCCCTGGAGAGTTCCGCAGGCGGAGCAGAGCTCGGAGGAGGGGAACCAGCGGTCGACGGCGACCAGGTTCCTTCCGTACCAGGCGCACTTGTACTCCAGCATGCCGCGCACTGTGGTCCAGGCCGCGTCCGAGATGGCGCGGGCCAGGGAATGGTTCTTGACCATGTTGCGTACGGTCAGGTCCTCGATCACGATCGTTTGGTTTTCACGAACGAGTCGAGTGGTCAGCTTGTGCAGGTGGTCGCGGCGACGGTCGGCGATCCGGGCATGGACCTTCGCGACCTTCCGGCGGGCCTTCGCCCTGTTGTTGGAACCCTTGGTCTTCTTCGCCAGGTTCCGCTGGGCTTTGGCCAGGCGAGCCCGGTCCTTCCGTTCATGCCGGGGGTTGGTGACCTTCTCTCCGGTGGAGAGCGTCACCAGGCTGGTGATCCCGGCATCGATCCCGACAGCGTTCGTGGTCCCGGGCATCGGTGCGGGAACGTCGTCGCACAGCATCGAGACAAACCAGCGCCCGGCCGCGTCCTGCGACACGGTCACGATGGACGGCGTCGCACCTTCGGGCAGCGCCCTGGACCACACGATGTCAAGCGGTTCGCGCATCTTTGCGAGGGTGAGCCTGCCGTCCCGGTAGCGGAAACCACTGGTGGTGTACTCGGCGGACAAGCGGGACTTCTTCTTCGACTTGAAGCGCGGGTACTTGGCCCGCTTGCCGAAGAAGCTGCTGAACGCCTCCTGCAAGTGCCGCAGCGTCTGCTGCAACGGCACCGACGACACCTCGGACAGGTAGGCCAGCTCCTCGGTCTTCTTCCACGAGGTGAGCATCGTGGAGGTGGCGTTGTAGTTGACCCGCTCCTGACGGAGCGTCCACGCCTCGGACCGTGCGGCGAGCGCCAGGTTGTAGACCTTCCGAACGCACCCGAACGTGCGCGACAGCTCTGCTGCCTGCGCATCGGTCGGATAGAAGCGGTACTTGAACGCCCGCTTCACCTGGTTCGTGGCCACGCTCACAAACTAGCTGCGCTGCGACTTAGGATCAAAACCCGCGGGTCGGAGCACGACTTCCTTCGCCCAGGGGGCGAAAGGTCGCCCGTTGCCTGCTCCGCAGGAGCTGTGTTTCCGCAGCACGGGGCATCCACACAGGAGGAAAAGATGACCGCTGAGACGCAGGGCGGTCGCAGTGCCCAACTCAAGCACACCGGTCTGCGCCCCGGCTGGACGACCGGCGCCTGTGCGACGGCGGCGACGACGGCCGCGTACACGGCGCTGCTGACCGGCGACTTCCCGGACCCGGTGTCCATCACGCTGCCGAAGGGCCAGACACCGGCGTTCGCTCTGGCGGTGGAGGAGCTGACGACGGAGGGGGCGAGCGCCGGGGTGGTGAAGGACGCGGGCGACGACCCGGACGTGACGCACGGGGCGCTGGTGCGGTCGACCGTACGGAAGCTGCCGCCCGGCTCCGGTGTGGTGTTCCGGGCCGGCCCGGGCGTGGGTACGGTGACGCTCCCCGGTCTGCCGCTGGACGTCGGGGAGCCCGCGGTGAACCCGGTGCCGCGCCGGCTGATGCGGGAGCACGTGGAGCGGGTGGCGGCGGAGCACGGTGCGGCCGGCGACGTGGAGATCACGGTGTCGGTCGACCACGGCGAGGAGATCGCCCGCTCGACGTGGAACGGCCGCCTGGGCATCCTGGGCGGCCTGTCGATCCTCGGCACGACGGGCGTGGTCGTCCCCTACTCCTGCTCGGCCTGGATCGACTCGATCCGCCGGGGCGTGGACGTGGCGCGGGCGGCGGGCCTGACGCATGTGGCGGGATGCACGGGTTCGACGTCGGAACGGACGGTGCGCGCGGAGTACGACCTGCCGGACATCGCCCTGCTGGACATGGGGGACTTCGCGGGCGCGGTGCTGAAGTACGTACGCCGGCACCCGGTCGACCGCCTCACGATCTGCGGCGGCTTCGCCAAGCTCTCCAAGCTCGCGGCGGGCCACCTGGACCTCCACTCGGCCCGCTCCCAGGTGGACAAGGCCTTCCTGGCCGACCTGGCCCGGACGGGCGGCGCGGACGAAGACCTGGCCACCCGGATCACCACCGCCAACACGGGCCTGGAGGCGCTGCGCCTGTGCGAGGCGGCGGACGTCCCCCTGGGCGACCTGGTGGCGGCCCGCGCCCGCGAGGAAGCCCTGAGTGTGCTGCGGGGAGCGCCGGTCGCGGTGGACGTGCTGTGCATCGACCGGGCGGGGGTGGTGGTGGGGCGGGGGTAGTTGGCCGCACACGGCTGCTGGACGCCCGCACTTACTGCTCCATTGGGCGCATGCACCGAGAAGACGGACCCCGGCACCGGCACCGTCCCGGAGGGCAGGGTGGGCGTCGTCGCCGACCTCGACCCGGGCATCCAGTCCGCACGGCACCTGGACCACCCCAACGGGGCGACGGGTCTGGCCGAGGCGACGCTCTGCGTGGCGGACGAGGATCTGGCCGCCACGCACCACCGGTACGCGACCTCCCTGGACCGCAGCCCGCGCCAGGAGGGCCAGGCCCTGGTCTTCGACCTCGACGGCGCGGCCCTGAGGCTCGTCCCGAAGTCGGCCCTGCCCACGACCCTGCCGGGCGAGGAACCACCCGCGCTCCCGGCTCTGGTGGCGTACACCGTGACCGTGCGCGACCTGCCCCTGGCCCGGGACCTGCTCCACCGCAACGACATCCCGGTACGGGAGACGCCGACCGGCGACCTCTTCGTACCGGCGGAGGCGGCACTGGGCACGGCGGTTGTGTTCCACGCCGGGTGAGGCGACGGCCCCCTCAACCACCGCTGAGGGGCGAGCCCCACACGGCATCGTGCAGGGCCCGCCGCTCCAGATGACCGAGCAGATGACCGGCCGCCCGTCCCACGGTGCCCTCGGGCGCCCCGACCGCGACCAGGGCGGCAACGATCCGCTCCCGGACCACCTCGTCCGACCACTCTCCACTCAGGAGAGGCAGAAGCAACAGGAAGCGCCCGGAGACGTCCTGGACACCGTCGGCCGGGGGCTCGGGGCAGTCGGTGACCCGAATCAGCTCTTGCCAAGAAAGCCCCGCGACCAAGCACCTGTCCTGACCGCCAAGGAGGCAGTCGACCCCGAACTCGTCGACAAGGTTGCGGTAGACCACGACAACACCGGGAACAGGGTGCCCGTCCGGCACCAAGACCCGGAACACCGGCCACTGTTCGGGATCGAAGAGCACCTCGGCGAGGGCGTCGGCATCGGCCCCGTCCCCACCGAACCACTCAGGAACGGCCCGCTCGGCACACGTCCCGTCACCGCACATGGCCAGCAGATGGTTGGCCCAGAAGCCACGCCGCCCCACGAGCGACTCCCCCGCCACGACCGGCCCGTGGCCGTACCCCTCGATCAGCACCCGTGGATTCTCTCAGCGGCCACTGACACGCCCCGCGCGCCCCGAACCGCCGGCCGCGGCCCAGAACCGGCCCCGCCACCAGGGCGCATCCGGACTGTCAGCAGGAATGACCTTGGCCCTCACCAGAATCCTCCCGTCGAGGGCCCGGACCAGGGCACGCAATTCCCGCGCGCTCTTCCTGGGCAGGAGATGCAGCACGGTCTCGAGGTGCTCGCGGAACCCGGCCCCGTGGCATCCGCATTCGGGGAAGCCGCAATCAGGACCGAACATCGGGTCCACAAGGTGTCTGAGCGGGCCGCGGGCAAGAGCGTTCCAGTGCCAGAACGCTTCTTCCGTGGCTTCGGGCCAGAAGCGGGTTCGCTCCAGTCGGCGCAGGTCAGCGGTACACGACCCTGAGAGCCGATCGATCAATGGATACCGCCGCCTGGGAAGGCGAATGGGGAGGTCGCCCCGCAGGGCGGATGGGCGCCTACGCGGCATGGCCCTTTCGGTTGCGAATCATGCGGGCAAGGTACACAACCCAAGATGGGACGGCCAGCGCATTGTGCGGGCACCCCGTGGAAGACCGCCGGAGCGACGGCTGAGTCGCCTCCCTCGCTCCGGCCACCCCCAACCTCACTTCCGCCAGAACAGGTGGTGCGTCATGCCGCTCGGGCTCGGCACGACATCCAGGTGGTACCGGTCGCGCAGGTCGTCCGGCGAGTCCCACAGGTGAAGGCCCGTGCCCAGCTTCACCGGGGCGACCGCCACGTGGAGGGTGTCGATCAGGTCGGCGTCGAGGAACTCGCGGATCGTGGTGACGCCGCCGCCGAGCCGGACGTCCTTGCCGCCCGCGGCTTCCCGCGCCCGGTCCAGCACCGTCGCCGGGTCGGCATCGACGAAGTGGAACGTGGTGTCGGAGAGCGTGAACGAGGGGCGCGTGTGGTGGGTCATCACGAACACCGGGGTGTGGAAAGGGGGTTCGTCGCCCCACCAGCCCTGCCACTCGTGGTTCTCCCACGGGCCGCGCTGCGGGCCGAACTTGTTGCGGCCCATGATCTCCGCCCCGATGTCGTGGGAGAAGTCCCGCGTGAAGTAGTCGTCCAGGCCTCGGCTCCCGCCGGGGTCCGTGCGGTTCGGCCAGCTCGCCGTGGCGCCCGCCCAGGAGAAGAGCCGGCCCGGGTCGACGTGGCCGAACGGGCGCTCCAGCGTCTGGTCCTCGCCGGCGGCGATGCCGTCACTCGACACCGTGAAGTTCTGCACTCGCAGCAGTTGAGCCATGCCGTCCGTCCTCCTGTGTTCCGTGTTCCGGGGTTCTCCGTTGTAAGACCGGGGGCGCCGCCCCAACTCATCGGTCCGTCGCGTCCGTAGGTCTCTCCTCCTCACCCACTATCGCCGTCCCTCCCCCGTACGCTGCTGAGCCGCACCGCCTCAGCGATCGCCAGGGGAGCCCATGAGCCAGCAGTCGGACCAGCCGGACCGGAGGCCGTTCCTGTACGTCGTCGTCTGCGCGGCGGGCGTCGCCCGGGACGTCGACCGGCTCTTCGTCGCGGCGCAGGACGCCGGCTGGGACGTCGGCGTCGTCGCCACCCCGCAGGGGCTCGGCTTCCTCGACGCGGCGGCCGTCGAGGCGCGGACCGGGTATCCGATCCGCTCCGGCTGGCGCGCCCCGGGCGACCCCCGCCCGTTCCCGGACCCGGACGCCATCGCCGTCGCGCCCGCCACGTTCAACACCGTCAACAAGTGGGCGGCCGGGATCGCGGACACCCTGGCCCTCGGCATCCTCTGCGAGGCGTACGGGCTCGGCGTGCCCACCGCCGTACTCCCGGCCGTGAACTCCCTCCTCGCCCAGCATCCCGCGTATGCCGAGAGCCTGGCCAGGCTGCGGAGCATGGGGGTCCGGATCAGCACCCGCGCGCCGCACACTCCCAAGTCCGGTGACACCGCCGCCTTCCCCTGGGAAGAGGCCCTGGAGCTGCTCGCCCAGGGACCGGATTCGGCCGCCCGATAAGGTAATGGCCGGATAAAGAGATCGCCAAGTGCGCGCCCGCTGCCGCACGTCTCGGGAGGAAGCCATGGGAACCCGCCGTACATCACTGCCCGGAGTGGGTGCTCAGTACGACTTCACGACCGAGACGGGTCAGCACATTTCGGTCGTCGTCCACCACGACGGACGCCGGTTCATCGGGTTCTACGAACAGGACGACCCTGATTCGTGCCAACTCTCCGTCCCCCTGACGACGACCGAGGCCACCGCCCTCGCGCACCTCATCGATCCGGCGCCCATCGACGCCGTACGGACCGAGGGCATCGACCTCGTCACCGAGCACATCCCGCTCGGCTCCCGCTCCCCGTACGGCGGGCGGCTGCTGGGGGAGACGCGGGCACGGACCCGGACCGGGGCGTCCATCGTGGCGGTGCTGCGCACCCACAGCGCGCACCCGTCGCCGGAACCGGATTTTCGACTGGCCATCGGGGACACACTCGTCGCCGTCGGTACGCGTGAGGGCGTCGACGCGCTCTCCGAGATCCTTGCGGAGGGCTGACCGTGCATGACACGACTGCATTGCTGGTGGAGCTGGGGGCCGTCATCCTCGGGCTCGGCCTCGTGGGACGGTTCGCCGGGCGGATAGGGCTGTCGCCGATCCCTCTGTATCTGCTCGCGGGGCTCGCCTTCGGCCACGGCGGACTCATTCCGCTCGACGCCAGCGAGGAATTCACCATGGTGGGCGCCGAGATCGGCGTCATCCTGCTGCTCCTGCTGCTGGGCCTCGAATACAGCGCGTCCGAGCTGGTCACCAGCCTCAAGACGCAATATCCCTCCGGCGCTGTGGACTTCGTCCTCAACGCGACGCCCGGCGCCGTCGCCGCTCTGATCCTCGGCTGGGGTCCCGTGGGAGCCGTCGCGCTCGCCGGTGTCACCTGGATCTCCTCGTCCGGGGTGATCGCCAAGGTCATGACCGATCTCGGCCGGCTCGGTAACCGTGAGACCCCCGTCATCCTCGGCGTCCTCGTCATGGAGGACCTGGCGATGGCGATCTACCTGCCGCTGCTCACCGCCATGCTCGCCGGGGTCAGCCTGGCCGGCGGCAGCCTCGCGCTGGTCATCGCGCTCGGGGCCGTCGGGCTCGTCCTCTACCTGGCGCTCCGCCACGGCCGTCTGATCAGCCGCGCGGTCTCCTCCGACAACCCGGAGATGCTGCTCCTGGTCGTCCTCGGCCTCACCGTCCTGGTCGCCGGTGTCGCCCAGCAGCTCCAGGTGTCCGCCGCCGTCGGCGCGTTCCTCGTCGGCATCGCCCTCTCCGGTGAGGTCGCCGAGGGCGCCCGCAAGCTGCTCACCCCGCTGCGGGACCTGTTCGCCGCCGTCTTCTTCGTTTTCTTCGGGCTCTCCACGAATCCGGCCGACATCCCGCCGGTGCTGCTGCCCGCGGCCCTGCTGGCCATCATCACCACCTTCACCAAGATCGGCACCGGCTACTACGCGGCCCGCCGCGCCGGAGTCGGCTCGCGCGGTCGCTGGCGTGCGGGCGGCACCCTGGTGGCGCGCGGTGAGTTCTCCATCGTCATCGCCGGTCTGGCTGTGGCCACCGAGCCGCGCATCGGCCCCATCGCCACCGCGTACGTCCTGATCCTCGTCATCGTCGGCCCGCTCACCGCCCGGTGGACGCAGCCCATCGCGGCGAAGATCGAGGCCCGTCGCGGCGGTGGCGGCGGTGACAAGGCCGTGGGCGTGAGCGGCGCGGAGGCCGAGCCCGTCGCGAAGTCCGCTCCCGAGCGCCGGCTGGGCTCGCACGACGACCTCACCCCGGAACCGGCGGGCGAGAAGCACGAGTAGGCGCCGCCCCGACGCCGATACGCGCGGACCACGCCGAGCCCCCGGACACGTACCTCGTGTCCGGGGGCTTCGTCGTCGTACGGGGGAGTCAGCCGATCAAGCGGGCGTGCCGATCAGTTCGTGCGTGCCTCTCAGTGGGCGACTCAGTGGGCGATACCGTCGATCAGGTCCCTTGCCCCCTGCCGCAGCAGCGCCACCGCCACGGACGTGCCCAGGGTCGCCGGGTCCAGCGGGCCCGCCCATTCGTGCGCGTTCAGCACGGTCTTGCCGTCGGGCGTGAACACCTTCGCCCGCAGCGAGAGGTCGCCGTTCCGTTCGACCTGCGCGTACCCGGCGATCGGGCTGTTGCAGTGGCCCTGCAGCACATGCAGGAACATCCGCTCGGCGGTCGTCTCGCGGTACGCCGCCGGGTCGCCGAGTCCGCTCACGATGTCGATGACCGCGTCGTCGCCCTCGCGGCACTGGAGGGCGAGGACCCCCGCCCCGATCGGCGGGCACATCACCTCGGGCGACAGGGCCTCGCTGATCACGTCCGTACGGTCGATGCGTTCCAGACCGGACACCGCCAGGAGCAGCGCGTCGGCGTCGCCGCCCGCCAGCTTCTCCAGCCGGCGGTTGGCGTTGCCCCGCAGCGGTACGCAGTCGAGGTGCGGGTGCGAGGCGGCGAGCTGCGCGGAGCGGCGTACGGACGAGGTCCCGATCCGGGTTCCGGCGGGGAGTTCGTCGAGGGTCAGGCCGCCGGGGTGGATCAGGGCGTCGCGGATGTCGTCGCGCTTGAGGAAGGCGGCGAAGACCGTGCCCGCGGGCAGGGGCCGGTCGGCCGGGATGTCCTTGACGCAGTGCACCGCCAGGTCCGCGTCTCCGGCGAGGAGCGCCTGGTCGACCTCCTTGGTGAAGGCGCCCTTGCCCTCGACCGCGCTGAGATCGCCCATCCACTTGTCGCCGGTCGTCCGGACCGGGACGACCTCGGTGCGGATGCCCGGGTGGGCGGCGGTCAACTCCGCTCGTACGCGCTCCACTTGAGCGAGTGCCATCGGGGAGTCACGGGACACGATGCGGATCAGATCGGCGGACATGGCGCCCACGATAGAGGGTCGACAGCCCATCCCATCGACCGGACTCGGCCGCCATCTCCCGTTTCCGTAGGGAAGGTTGAGTGTCGGTCAGGTGTGCGAGATCACCTCGGGTCGGCGTTCGCCAGTATTCTCTACACGTCTGTAGAGTTGTTGCCTCAGTCCCGGCTTCGTACCGCAACGTAGGGAGATGTCATGGCTCTGTGGGATCGCATCAAGGAATCCGCGTCGTCGATGCAGACGCAGTTGGAGGCGAAGAAGAACGAGCTGAAGTCGGGGTCGTTCCGGGACGCGAGCATGGCCATGTGCGCGCTGGTCGCGGCCGCCGACGGTTCCGTCGACCCGTCCGAGCGCCAGCGCGTCGCGGCGCTCATCGCGTCCAACGACGTCCTGCGGAACTTCCCCGCCGACGACCTCCAGCGGCGCTTCAACGCGTACGTCGACCAGCTCACCGCCGATTTCGCCCTCGGCAAGGTCGGTGTGGTCCAGGAGATCGCCAAGGCGAAGAAGAAGCCGGCCGAGGCCCGTGCCGTGATCCAGATCGGCATCGTCATCGGCGGTGCCGACGGTGACTTCGACGCGACCGAGCAGGCCGTGGTGCGGGAGGCGTGCTTCGCGCTCGACCTGCCGCCGCACGAGTTCGACCTTTAGGGATTTCGACCTGGAGGGATCATTCGATTCGTCCGTGCGTCAGCGGCCGGTCAAGGGTCACAGCTCCTTGGCCGGCCAGTCCAGCAGCCGGGCGCCGATGACCGCCGTCTGCAGGCTGTAGCGGTGCATCGGGTCCGAGGGGTCCGACCCGGTCAACTGGTGGATGCGCTCCAGGCGGTACGTCAGCGCCCGGACGCTCAGCGCCAGCCTGCGGGCGGTCTCGGCGGCGACGCAGCCCGCGTCGAAGTAGACCGCCAGCGTGTTCAGCAGCGGTTCCGCGCCGCCCCTCGCCTTCTGGAGCGGGCCCAACTCGCTGCGCACCAGGTCGGCCATGGCCTGCCGGTCCCGGGTCAGCACCGGGTAGACCATGAGGTCCGAGGCGTACAGCACGGGGTCCTCCATCCCCATCCGGTCCGCCAGATCGAGGGCTTCGAGCGCCTCGTCGTACGAGTGGACCACCCCACCGGGACCCTTGTGCGGGCGGCCGACCGCCACCTGCCCGCCGTCCGTCGCCGCGTGCGCCTGCTTGGCGAAGTACCGCAGGACGTCGGGCTGGCTGCCCGGCGCGATGCAGACGATCCGGCCGTCCTTCGTCGTCAGCAGGATCTTGCGCCCGCTGAACCGCGTGAGCAGCGCCGCCTCCACGCTGCGCGGCACCGCGTCCGTCTCCGTGTACGCCTCCGGGCCCGACGCCACCGCGACCGCGTGCGCCCGGGAGAGCCGCAGGCCGAAGCGGGTCGCCCGCTCCGCGAGCCGGACCAGGTCGCTGCGCCCGTAGAGCAGGTCGTCGATGAACTCCCGGCGCGCCGCCTCCTCCCGCCGTACGGTGAGGCGTTGGGCCCGTTCGAAGCCCTCGGCGAACGCGTCGACCGCCTGCTCCACCGCGGCCAGGACGGCATCCGTGACGGCGGGGGAGTTTCCGGCAGCGGCCCGGGGCCAGGCTTCACGGGTCTGCGCCAGATGCATCGTCACCAGGGCCCGCAGCTGATGGCCCGCGTCCGCCGCCGCACGGCCCAGCGCGCGGCGCTCCTCCAGTTCGTTACGGGTCAGACGTCGGCCGGTGAGGGCGACTTCGCCCAGAATGCGGGCATAATCGCCCAGCATTTCCTCGGGAATCCTCGGCTCGGCCACGCGCTCCCCTTCAGCCTTGCAACAGTCCTGTCATTTCCCCAACGCATACGGGGCGGTGCCGGTGCCCGGCATCAGCAAAGCGTAAAGATTGCCGGGATCCGGCAATGCGTCGGGCCGGTCCCGGATGACAGGATCAGGTCAGCACGAACACGGGGGAAGCACACGGGGGAGATACCCGGGGGAAGTACCCGGGGCACGGGGGAAGTACGGGGAAGCAGGGGGAACGACCCGGCCTCTGCGGCAGGTTACGACCACGCCGCGGTTGCCGGGCCCCGTCGCCCGCGGACCGGCCGACCGCCCGCGGACCGGGCGCTCATCGGTCGGCCGCTCGCCTTCCCCGTACCGGATCACGGCAGCGCACGCCTCAGGGCCCGTGCGCCGAACCGCAGGGGGGGGTGGGATCGATGGACGAGTTCCTGAGCGCGGCGATCGGATTCCCCGCCGTCATCTTCGGCGCCGCTCTGGTGGTCATCGTCTGCTTCTGGCTGCTCGTGCTCGTCGGGGCCGCCGGCCACGACTCCTTCGACACCGACCTCGACACCGGTCCGGTCGGCCTCGGCGGGGTCCCGGTCGCCGTCTCCGTATCGCTGCTGATCGTCTTCGCCTGGTTCGGGAGCCTGACCGGTACGGTCCTGCTCCGCCAGAGCGACACCGGCAGCGCCACCCGCGCCGTGCTCGCGGTCGCCGTACTCGCCGGGTCGCTCCTGCTCGCCTGGGGGGCCGTCCGCCTCCTCGTACACCGCTTCCGCCGGTTCTTCCCGGCGGAACCTCCGCCATCCCGGCTGGACTTCGTCGGGAGCGTCTGCACGATCCGCACCGGCACCGTCACCGCGACGTTCGGCCAGGCCGAGGTCGTCTCGCGCGACGGGTCGACGGCCCTCGTGCAGGTCCGCCGGGCCGAGCCCCTCCCGTCCCCCTCCCGGCCCTCGGGGCCGGGCGCCGAGGACGCGCCGCTCGTCATGGGCGGCACCGGGCTCCTCTACGCGTACGACGAGGACGGCGAGTTCTTCTGGGTCGCGTCCTACGACGCCGCACTCGATCCGGGCCCGAACGCCTGACGTCCGTCCGGCCGTCCGGCCGGCCCGTCCCCGCCCCGTACCCGTGACCGCAGGCGGCCTCGCCGCTCCGCTGTGCCACTTCCGCGTACCAACCAGCCGCCAAGGACTCTTCTATGGATGCCATCTCCCTGGGCATCGGCGTGCTCGTCGCCGTTGTCCTGATCATCGTCATCGCCATCGCCTTCGTCATCACCCGGCTGTTCCGCAAGGTCGAGCAGGGCAAGGCGCTGATCATCTCCAAGACCAAGAAGGTCGACGTGACCTTCACCGGTGCCGTCGTCCTGCCCGTGCTCCACAAGGCCGAGACGATGGACATCTCGGTGAAGAAGATCGAGATCCACCGCGCCGGGCGCGAGGGGCTGATCTGCCAGGACAACATCCGCGCCGACATCCAGATCACCTTCTTCGTCCGGGTCAACAAGACCGTCGAGGACGTCATCAAGGTCGCTCAGTCCATCGGTACGCAGCGGGCGAGCGACAAGGCCGCCATCCAGGAGTTCTTCGCGGCGAAGTTCTCCGAGGCCCTCAAGACGGTCGGCAAGCAGCTCGACTTCGTCGACCTGTACACCAAGCGCGAGGAGTTCCGGGACCGGATCATCCAGGTCATCGGCACCGACCTGAACGGCTACCACCTCGACGACGCCGCGATCGACTTCCTCGAGCAGACCCCGATGGCACAGCTCGACGGCTCCAACATCCTCGACGCGCAGGGCATCCGGAAGATCACCGAGCTGACCGCGATCGAGCACGTGCGCACCAACGAGTTCCAGCGCACCGAGCAGAAGGAGATCACCCGGCAGGACGTCGATGCCCGCGAGACGATCCTGGAGCTGGAGCGCCGGCAGGCCGAGGCGGAGATCAAGCAGCGCCGCGAGGTCGAGAGCCTGCGGGCCCGCGAGGAGGCGGCCACCGCCCGGGTCCAGGAGGAGGAGCGGCTCGGCGCGCAGACCGCGTTCATCAGGACGGAGGAGCAGCTCGGCATCCAGCGCGAGAACCAGGCCCGCGAGATCGCCGTCGCGCAGAAGAACCGCGAGCGGGTCATCGCCGTCGAGAGCGAGCGCATCGAGAAGGACCGGATGCTGGAGGTCATCGGGCGCGAGCGCGAGACCGAACTGAACAGGATCGCCGCCACGAAGGAGGTCGAGGCCGAGCGGCGCGAGGTCGCCGACGTCATCCGCGAGCGGATCGCGGTGGACCGCACGGTCGCCGAGCAGGAGGAGTCGATCCTCACCCTGCGCGCCGTCGAGGACGCCGAGCGGGCCCGCAGGTCGGTCATCATCGCGGCCGAGGCGGAGGCACAGGAGAAGCTGGTCAAGGACATCAAGGCGGCCGAGGCGGCGGAGGCGGCGTCCGCGCACCTCGCGGCCGAGCAGCTCACGCTCGCCGAGGCGCGGCTCAAAACGGCCGACCTGGACGCGCAGGCCAAGCTGCGGCTGGCGGAGGGCGTCCAGGCCGAGACGGCCGCGCCCGGGCTCGCCGCCGTACAGGTGCGGGACGCGGAGGCGGACGTCACCGAGAAGGCCGGTCTCGCGGAGGCCGAGGCGACGGCGGCGCGGCTCAAGGCCGAGGCGGAGGGCGCGCGGCTCAAGGCGCTCGCGGAGGCCGAGGGTACGCAGGCCCGCGCCTCGGCGGACGCGGCGGTCATCGGCGAGAAGCTGAAGGCGGAGGCCGCGGGGCTCACGGAGAAGGCGGCCGCGATGGCGGCGCTGGACGAGGCGTCCCGTACGCACGAGGAGTACCGCCTGCGGCTCGACGCGGAGAAGGAGATCCGGCTGGCGGGCCTCGAGGTGCAGCGGCAGGTCGCCGAGGCGCAGGCGACGGTCCTGGCGACGGGTCTGGAGAACGCCGACATCGACATCGTCGGCGGGGAGTCCGTCTTCTTCGACCGGCTCGTGTCGTCGGTCTCGCTCGGCAAGGCGGTCGACGGGTTCGTCGACAACTCGCAGACCGCGCAGGCGCTGGCGGGCTCGTGGCTGGACGGTTCGTCGTCCTTCACGGACGACCTGAGCCGGGTGCTGGGGTCGGTCTCCACGGGTGATGTGCAGAACCTGACGGTGTCGGCGCTGCTGATGCGGCTGATGGGGTCGTCGGGGGCGGCGTCGGGCCAGGTGGAGCAGTTGCTGACGGCGGCGAAGGAGCTGGGGCTTGCGGATCTGCCGGTGGGTTCGGTGGCGGACGGTACGAAGGTGGCTCCCGGGGCGGTGTCACTGAACGGGGCCGGGGTGACGGGGTAGTTCCGCCCGCACCACCACAGCCCGTCCGGCGCTTGAGGACGCCCCTTCGGCCGGGGGTGGGACGGGCCGCCGATTGCAGCCCGTCCGGCGCTTGAGGACGGCCCCCTCCGCCGGGGGTGGGACGGGCCGCCGATTGCAGCCCGTCCGGCGTTTGAGGACGGAACCCTTGGCCCGGGGGGCCGGAAGGTGTGGGTGTGCGTCCCACGGGGGTGGGCGCACCAGGGCCTGGTCTGCCCGTCAAGGGCGGGCCCTCCGGGTCAGGGGTTCCGTCCTCAAACGCCGGACCGGCTGGATTTCCGGGCCTGCGCCCACACGCCGGGAGCGGGCCCAACAGCCCGACGGTTCCGTCCTCAAACGCCGGACCGGCTGGATCTCCGGGCCCGCGCCACACACCGGGAGCAGGCCCTCCGGAGCCACCTTCCGTCCTCAAGCGCCGGACGGGCCGGAGTTCGGGCCCACGGCACATGACGAAGCACAGAGGGAGCCGTACGCATGGACAGCGACATCACCGACACCGCCACCGCCACCGCGCCCCAGGGCGGCCGGGGCGATGTGGACGCCGGTGCCTACGAGGTGCTGCGGCGGCGGCTCTCCGCGCAGGCCGGGGAGCTCGTGCGGCGGGCCGAGGCCCTCAACGCCCGGCGGACCGAGGAGTTCGGGTCGACCGAACTGCGCCTCCTGGCCACCGAGCAGGTGCGCACCGAGCACGCCTCCGTGCCCCGTGACCTCGTCGCCGTCGGCGGGAAGCTCCTCTTCGGGTTCGAGCGGGGCCCGGGCGCTCGCGGAGAGGCCGGGGTCGAGGACGTCCTCCTCGTACGGGATGCCGAAGAGAACGACGACACCGCCGCGCCGCCCCACAACACCCTCCTCGACGAAGACGGTTTCCGGCGCGAGTTCTCCTCCCTCCACCGCTACTTCCGCGACGCCCGCCTCCTCCGCCTGCGCCGGGCGGGCGGCAAGCTCCTCGCCGTCTTCCGTACGGGCGAGAACGCCGAGGACATCCGGGTGCTGCGGTGGGCGCTCGGCCCGGACGGGGCACCCGGGGCGTTCCTGGACGCGCAGGGCGAACGTGACCATGTGTTCCCCGCATCCCACGACTTCGACTGGATCGTCGCCGGGCGCGAGGCCCACCGCCCCGGCCGCCACCCGCACATCGCCATCGGCAAGGGCGGTGGCCTCTTCGTCGACACGCTCGGCGGCACCCTCACCGTCAAGGTCACGGACGACACCGAGTCGCCGGACGGGATCTACGAGGAGGCCGTCGCCGAACCGTTGCAGTCGCTGGCCGACGCCGACGTCGAGTACGCGGAGGTCGGGCCGCTGACGCTCCTGCGCGTGCGGCCGTACAAGGAGACCGACTGGCGGTATCTGGTCTTCAACTCGCTGCTGGGCAGCGTCCAGCGGCTCGATTCCATCGGGCCGTCGTGCCACCGCCTCCCCGAGGACCAGGGGATCATCTTCCCCGGCGGCTACTACCTCACCACCGGCACCGCGAAGACCTTCGACACCGCCGAGGAGCTGACCGAGCCGGTCTTCGAGGGCGCTGTCCGCTCGCCCAACGGCGAGGACGTGCTCTACGCCTTCCGCTCGCGCGACGGCCTCCGCAGCCTGCTCCTCCCCTACAACCTGATCCGCCAGGAGGTCGCCACCCCGCTCACCGGGCGCGGCCACGCCCTGCTGGACGACGGGACGCTGATCCTGCTCCGGGACAACCCGGACGGGCCGGCCCGCGTGCACCCGTTGCAGCGCTGGCAGACCCCGTACGTCTCCGACACCTACGCCGCCGCCCGGCCCGCCGGGACCGGGCCGCTCGCCCGGACCGGCAACGCCGATCTCGTACGCGGGATCTCGGACTGCCTCGCGCTCGCGCACGGGGTGCGGGACATGACGCCGACGACGGCGGTGTACGGGCAGCTCGCCGCCGACTGCGCGCGCGCCCAGGACCGCTACCACTGGCTGTCCGACCCGGAACTGGGCGCGCTCGGCGAGCCGTTGGCCGAGCTGCGGGCCACCGCGCGGCAGGTGCTGGCCGAATTCACCGCCGTACAGGATCTGACCCGGCGGGCCGCCGACGCGCTGGAGGAGACCGCCGGGCGCATCACCGCGCTGGTGCGGCGGGTGCGCGGCGAGGTGCCCGGGTCGGCGTCCGCCTGGGTCGAGCGGCTGACCGAACTACGCCAGGCCCACGGGCACTTGGCGACCGTCGGCGAGATGCGGTACGCCGACGTCGAGCGGATCGCCGAGCTGTCGGCCCGGACCGAGGACGACATCGCGTCGGCCGCCCAGCGGGCCGTCTCCTTCCTCGCCCGCGAGGACGCGTTCGACGGGTACCACGCGGACATCGCGGGGCTCGTGGCCGACGCGGGGGCGCTGGAGACCGTGCGGGACGCCTCCGCCGTGGCGGACCGGCTGGCGGTGATGACGGAGGGTCTTGCCACCGTCACGGACGTCGTCGCCGGTCTCGACATCGGCGACGCCACCGTGCGCACCTCGATCCTGGAGCGGATCGCGGAGGTGCTGGGCGGGGCGAACCGGGCCCGCGCCACGCTGGACGCGCGCCGCCGGGAGCTGCTGTCGAAGGAGGGCAGGGCCGAGTTCGCCGCCGAGTTCGCGCTGCTCGGGCAGGCGGTGACGGGTGCGCTGGCCGCCGCCGACTCGCCGGAGACGTGCGACGACCAACTGGCACGGCTGCTGCTCCAGTTGGAGAACCTGGAGTCGCGGTTCGCGGAGTTCGACGACTTCCTCGCCGAGCTGGCCGAGCGCCGCACCGAGGTGTACGAGGCGTTCTCGGCGCGCAAGCAGACCCTCCAGGACGAGCGGGCGCGGCGCGCGGAGCGGCTGGCCGGGTCGGCGGACCGGGTGCTGGAGACCATCGCCCGGCGGGTGGCCTCGCTCGACGATCTCGACGCCGTCCACACCTACTTCGCCTCCGACCCGATGGTCGCCAAGATCCGGCGGACCGCCGACGAGCTGCGCGAACTCGGTGACCCGGTACGGGCGGAGGAGCTGGACGGGCGGCTGAAGGCGTCCCGGCAGGAGGCGGGCCGCTCCCTGCGCGACCGCACCGAGCTGTACGCGGACGGCGGGTCCGTGATCAAGCTGGGCCGCCACCGGTTCGCGGTGAACACCCAGCCGTTCGACCTGACGCTCGTGCCCTCCGGGGAGAGCCTCGTCTTCGCGCTGACCGGGACGGACTACCGGGCCCCGGTCACCGACCCGGCGTTCACGGCGGCCCGGCCGTTCTGGGAGCAGCTGCTCCCCTCGGAGAACGCCGCCGTCTACCGCGCGGAGCACCTCGCCGCCCGGCTCCTCGACGAGCACGGGGCGAGCCGTCTGGCCGCGTTGTCCGATGCCGAACGGGCCCGGCTGGTACGGGAGTCGGCTGCCGAGGCGTACGACGAGGGGTACACGCGGGGCGTCCACGACGAGGACGCCACCGCGATCCTGGCCGCCCTGCTGCGCCTGCACGCGGACGCCGGGCTGCTGCGCCACGAGCCGGCCGTCCGCGCGGCGGCCCAGCTCTTCTGGGCGTACGGGACCGAGGAAGCGCGGCGCACCTCCTGGACCCGGCGCGCGGTCTCCCTGGCCCGCGCCCGCGACACCTTCGGGCTGGCCCCGGCCATCGCGGTGCTCCAGGAGGAGTGGGCGTCGGCGATCGGCTCCCCGCCCCCGGCCGCGCCGGCCCACGCCGTCGCCGCGTACCTCTTCGAGGAGCTGACCAGCGGACCCGCCGGGTTCGTCGTGGGCTCCCCGATCCGGACCTTCCTGGAGGCGTTCCACCGGGCGGCGGGCCCCGACGCGTACGGGGACGACCTCGCGGCCCTCGGTGACGACCTGGCCGCCCGCAAGCAGCTCGTGGAGGGCTGGCTCGTGCCGTACG
This sequence comes from Streptomyces globisporus, assembly GCA_014649555.1. GTDB lineage: Bacteria > Actinomycetota > Actinomycetes > Streptomycetales > Streptomycetaceae > Streptomyces > Streptomyces globisporus. The sequence goes on from BMTG01000005.1 coordinate 147,621, forward strand.
CCGAGTCCACGGGGGCGGACCTCGGCGGCGGCGATCTGGCGGAGGCCGTCGCGGTGGAGCTCTGCCCCCAGCTGGAGCGGTACGCGTGCGACGCGCCGCTCACCGCACGGCTGGAGGGCCTCCTCGGCGACCACCCGCGCATCGCGGGCGGCGGTGCCCTCACCGTACGGCTCGACGAACTCCTGTCCCGTACCGCCGGGTTCCGTACCGCCACCGTGCCCGGGTTCCGCGCCTACCAGCGGCTGCGCACCTCCCTGGTGACCGGTGAGCGCGGCCGGCTGCGGCTGGACGACCACCGGCCGCGGGTGATGTCGGCGTTCGTCCGCAACCGGCTGCTCGACGACGTGTACCTGCCGCTGATCGGCGACAGCCTGGCCAAGCAGCTCGGCACCGCCGACGCCGACCGGCGCACCGACTCGCAGGGCCTGCTCCTGCTCGTCTCGCCGCCCGGCTACGGCAAGACGACGCTCATGGAGTACGTCGCGGACCGGCTCGGGATGGTCCTCGTCAAGATCAGCGGGCCGAACCTGGGCCACGACGTGACCTCCCTCGACCCGGACCAGGCGCCCAGCGCCACCGCCCGGCAGGAGATCGAGAAGATCAACTTCGCGCTGGAGGCGGGCAACAACACGCTCCTCTACCTCGACGACATCCAGCACACCTCGCCCGAACTGCTGCAGAAATTCATCCCGTTGTGCGACGCCACGCGCCGCATCGAGGGCGTGCGGGACGGCGAGCCGCGCAGCTACGACCTGCGGGGCAAGCGGTTCGCGGTGTGCATGGCGGGCAACCCGTACACCGAGTCCGGCGAGCAGTTCCGGATCCCCGACATGCTCGCCAACCGGGCCGACGTCTGGAACCTGGGCGAGGTGCTGAGCGGTCGCGAGGACGTCTTCGCGCTGAGCTTCGTGGAGAACGCACTGACCGCCAACCCGGTCCTCGCCCCGCTGGCCGGCCGCTCCCGGGACGATCTGGCACTGCTGGTGCGGCTGGCGGGCGGCAGCGACCCGGCCGCGCGCGCGGAGCACCTTGAACACCCTTACAGCGCGGCCGAGTTGGACCGCATCCTGGCGGTGCTTCGGCATCTCCTCACGGCCCGGGACACCGTGCTCGCGGTCAACGCGGCGTACATCGCATCGGCCGCGCAAACGGATAACACCCGCACCGAGCCACCGTTCCGGCTCCAGGGCTCGTACCGCAACATGAACAAGATCGCGGAGCGGATCGTGCCCGTCATGAACGACGGCGAACTGTCCGCCGTGATCGACGACCACTACGCGGGCGAGGCCCAGACGCTCACCACCGGGGCAGAGGCGAATCTGCTGAAGCTGGCCGCCCTGCGGGGCACGCTCACCGCCGAACAGGCCGAGCGGTGGGCGGCGATCACCGCGTCCTACGTCCGTACGCAGGCGCTCGGCGGGCCGGAGGGCGATCCGATGACCCGCGCGGTGGCCGCTCTCGGGCTGCTCGCGGACCGGATCGCGGCGGTCGAGACGGCGATCCAGCGGGCGGCCGACCCCCGCCATCTGCTCGCGGGTGACCAGGGAGGCGTCAATGGCGGAGAGGTCAACGACCGGGCCGCTCCGGGCCGTCATACGAAGATCACAAACGTTCCACACTGATCGGGCCTGATCGGGAAGACCGAACCGGAAGGATCACGGCATGCTGGGTTTCGTGCCTCCACTTCCTCAGCAACCGGGACGGCCGCCGTCCTCCGGCCACATGATCGTCTGCGGTGACGACGCCCTGGGGCGACGGCTCGCGGTGGAACTGCGCTTCATCTACGGGGAACGGGTCACGCTGCTCCTGCCGCCCGGCCGGGACGCGAACAACCCCGAGACCCCGCTGACCCAACGGGGCCGGGCAGCAGCCCTGTTCGGCAGGATGTCGGCGGCGATGAACCGCGCGGGCAACGGCAACGGGGCCACCGGCGGCAGCGGCGACACCAACGCCGGGGTCGAGGCCGTCCGCATCATGGAGGCCCCCGAGCCCTCCGACGACGTCCTGGAGGAGGCGGGCATCGACCGGGCCGCCGCCCTCGCCCTCGTCTACGACGACGACGAGCGCAACATCCGCGCCGCCCTGACCGCCCGCCGCCTCAACCCCCGTCTGCGGCTGGTGATCCGGCTCTACAACCGCAAGCTCGGCCAGCATCTGGAGGAGCTGCTCGACCAGGCGGCGGCCGTCGCCATGCCCGGCATCGACCCGGCGTTACTGGACGCCTCCACCACCGTCCTGTCCGACGCCGACACGGCGGCCCCGGCCCTGGCCGCCACCGCCCTCACCGGCAGCAGCAAGATCATCCAGGCCGAGGGGCTGCTCCTGCGCGCCGCCGAGCGTCCGCCGCCGCGCCCCGGCGAGCACGCCGACCCCGGCCTGTGCACCCTCGCCCTGCTCTCCTCCACCACCAACGACCCGGCGGGCGCGGAGGGTTCGGACAGCAGCGGCGACGAGGCCCCGCAGCTCCTGCCCGACGAACGCGCCGTCGCCGACGCGGCCGGCCGGGGCACGGTGGTCCTCGAAGCGATCAGCCGCGCCGACCCGGCCCGGCCCGCGACCCGGATGGGCGGCAGGGGCGCACCGCTCGCCCAGATCTTCTCGCGCCGGCTGCGCTGGTCGGCCCTCGGCTTCGCGCTCGCAGCACTGGCGCTGGTGATCGCCTCGCTGCTGACCACCGAGGACACCGCGCTCCACTCCGCCTACCTGACCGTCCTCGACCTGCTGGGCATGAACGACCCGGCCGAGGGGGCGTCGCCGGCCCGGCAGATCATCCAGATCCTCTCCGGCATCGCCGGTCTGCTCCTGCTGCCGCTGCTGATCGCCGCCGTCCTGGAGGCGTTCGGCACCCTGCGCACCGCCTCCTCGCTGCGCCGCCCGCCGCGCGGGCTCGGGGGGCACGTGGTGCTGCTGGGGCTCGGCAAGATCGGTACGCGCGTCCTCGTACGCCTGCGGGAACTCGACATCCCCGTGGTCGTCGTCGAGGAGGACCCGGAGGCGCGCGGCATCCCGCTGGCCCGCTCCCTGCATGTGCCGACCGTCATCGGCGACGTCACCCAGGAAGGCGTCCTCGAAGCGGCCAAGATCTACCGCGCCCGCGCCCTCCTCGCGCTCACCAGCATCGACACGACGAACCTCGAAGCGGCGCTGTACGCCCGCTCGGTGAAGCCGGACCTGAGGGTCGCGCTGCGGCTGTACGACGACGAGTTCGCCACCGCCGTCTACCGCACCCTGCGCACCGCGCACCCCCAGGCCCTGACCCGCTCCCGCTCGGTCTCCCACCTGGCCGCCCCGGCGTTCGCGGGCGCCATGATGGGCCGCCAGGTCCTCGGCGCGGTCCCGGTCGAGCGCAAGGTGATGCTGTTCGCCGCCCTGGAGGTGGCGGGGCACCCGCAGTTGGAGGGCCACACGGTCGAGCAGGCGTTCCGGGCGGGCGCCTGGCGGGTCCTGGCCATCGACGCCACCCCGCCCGCCGACCGCAACCCGGACCTCGCCGCCCTGCCCCCGTTCGACCCGGAGGGCGACACGGCACCGCCGCCCTCCGGCCTGGTCTGGGACCTGCACCCCGGATACGTGCTGCGCGCCCAGGACCGGGTGGTCATCGCCGCCACCCGCCGCGGCCTCGCGGAGCTGCTACGACGGCAGCGGTCGGCGGTGCCGGGGCGGTAGGGGCGGTCCGGTTATCGGGGGGGCGGATCCCGGGCGGACGGCGGACCGGTTCGCGGGTGGGCGGTTCGCGGGCGGACAGCGGGCCGGTTCGCGGGTGGGCGGTTCGCCCGGCCGGCTACCGGAACGCGCCCATCGCCTCCCGTACCTCGTCCAGCGTGGCCTCCGCCAGCGCGTTCGCCCGCTCGTTGCCCGCGCGGAGCACCGACCGTACGTACGTCAGGTCCTTCGCGTACTCCGCCCGCCGGGCCCGGAAGGGGGCCAGGTGGCTGTTGACCGCGTCGGTCACCGTCCGCTTCAGAGCCGCAGCCCCGCCGTCGCCGATCTCCGCCGCGACCTCGTGCGGGTCCCGGTCGAGGCAGAGGGCGGCCAGCAGTACGAGGGAGGAGACGTTGGGGCGGGTGTCGGGGTCGTAGGTGATGTGCCGGTCGGCGTCCGTGGTCGCGCCCTTGAGGAGACGGGCGGTCTCGTCGGCGGTGGCGGAGAGCGGGACGGAATTGGCCCGGCTCTTGCTCATCTTCGTACCGTCCGTGCCGAGCAGCAGGGGCGCGGCGGAGAGCAGGATGTCCGGTTCCGGGAAGACCTGGCCGTACCGCTCGTTGAAGCGGCGGGCGATCGTCCGGGTGACTTCCAGGTGGGGCGCCTGGTCGCGGCCGACCGGGACCAGGTTGCCCTTGCAGGACAGGATGTCGGCGGCCTGGTGGACCGGGTAGGTGAGCATCAGCCCGCTGACCGTGGACTGCCGGGAGTGCGCGATCTCGTCCTTGACCGTGGGGTTGCGGTTCAGCTCCGCGACCGAGACCAGGCTCAGGAAAGGCAGCATGAGCTGGTTGAGCGCGGGGACGGCGCTGTGGCAGAAGACGGTGGACCGGGCGGGGTCGATACCGAGGGCCAGGTAGTCCAGGAGCAGCCCGTCGGTGTACTCCCCCAGCCGCTCCGCGGTGTCCCGGTCGGTGATGACCTGGTAGTCGGGGATGAGGACGATGACGTCCACGCCGAGATCCTGGAGGCGGACCCGGTTGCGCAGGGAGCCGAAGTAGTGGCCGAGGTGAAGCGCGCCGGTGGGGCGGTCCCCGGTGAGGACCCGGAAGCCGCCGGGGTCCTGGGCGATGCGGCGCTCCAGGTCGGCGGCGCGGCCATCGGTGTTGCGGCTCTCGGCCGTGCGGTTCTCGCCGCCCTGGGGCTCGGTGGATCGGGGCTCGGCGGTGGTCGTGATCATGGTGGGTGCCTCTCCTCGCGTGAGTGATACGTGAGGGACGGCCCCGCCGGTGAAGCGCCGCTGCGCTCCGTCTTCCGTGTCCGCGCCGTACGAGGGCAGCGAAAAGGGCCGTCCATGTCGAACGGCCCTGGTTCCGTGCAGATGCTGTGGCCGCTCCTAGGAGGAGCGCCACCAGTTTCGGCACGGGACGGAGGTCATGGGCCGAGTGTAGCGGCCCCGTGCCCGGCTGACAGGTGCCCGGAGGCGAACGTGGAATAGGTCGGAGGGGGGTCCCGTTGTAGGGTGTAGTTCAACGTTCAACCAAATCGGTCAGGGCCTCCGGATCTCCGAATCTCCGGACCCGGCCAGGGCTCAGGAAGGCGGACGCCATGCAGTTCGGGATCTTCACCGTCGGGGACGTCACGACCGACCCGACCACCGGCCGGACCCCCACCGAGAACGAGCGGATCAAGGCGACCCTGGCCATCGCGCAGAAGGCCGAGGAAGTCGGCCTGGACGTCTTCGCGACCGGCGAGCACCACAACCCGCCGTTCGTCCCGTCCTCCCCGACGACGACGCTCGGCTACATCGCCGCCCGCACCGAGAACCTGATCCTGTCCACGTCCACGACGCTGATCACCACCAACGACCCGGTGAAGATCGCCGAGGACTACGCCACCCTCCAGCACCTCGCGGACGGCCGCGTCGACCTGATGATGGGCCGGGGCAACACCGGTCCGGTCTACCCCTGGTTCGGCAAGGACATCCGCCAGGGCATCCCGATGGCGATCGAGAACTACGCCCTCCTGCACAAGCTGTGGCGCGAGGACGTCGTGGACTGGGAGGGCAAGTTCCGTACGCCGCTCCAGTCCTTCACCGCCACCCCGCGCCCGCTGGACGGCGTCCCGCCGTTCGTCTGGCACGGCTCCATCCGCTCCCCGGAGATCGCCGAGCAGGCCGCGTACTACGGCGACGGCTTCTTCCACAACAACATCTTCTGGCCCATGGAGCACACGAGGAAGATGGTCGACCTGTACCGGCGGCGGTACGCCCACTACGGGCACGGCACCGCCGAGCAGGCCATCGTCGGACTCGGCGGCCAGGTGTTCATGCGGAAGAACTCGCAGGATGCGGTACGGGAGTTCCGCCCGTACTTCGACAACGCACCGGTCTACGGCCACGGCCCGTCCCTGGAGGACTTCACCCGCGAGACCCCGCTGACCGTGGGCTCCCCGCAGGAGGTCATCGAGCGGACACTGACGTTCCGGGACGCGGTCGGCGACTACCAGCGCCAGCTGTTCCTGATGGACCACGCGGGGCTCCCGCTGAAGACGGTCCTGGAGCAGCTCGACATCCTCGGCGAGGAGGTCGTGCCCGTGCTGCGCAAGGAGTTCGCCAACCTGCGGCCGGCCGGTGTGCCGGAGTCCGCGCCCGTGCACCCGGCGGTCGCCGCCGCCCGAGCCTCCGGAAAGGAGTCCTGACCCCGATGTTCGCCACCACACCGCTGCGCATCGTCGCCGTATCGGCCGGGCTCAGCCAGCCGTCCTCCACCCGGCTGCTGGCCGACCGGCTGGCCGCCGCCACCCGTGAGCGCCTCACGGCCGAGCAGGACAGGGACGACAGGGACGTCGAGGTGCGTGTCATCGAGCTGCGCGACCTCGCCGTGGACATCGCGAACCACCTGGTCAGCGGGTTCCCGTCGACCGGGCTGCGCGAGGCGATCGACGCGGTGACGGAGGCCGACGGGCTGATCGCCGTGACGCCCGTGTTCACCGCCTCGTACAGCGGTCTGTTCAAGTCGTTCTTCGACCTGATCGACCACACCGCGCTGACCGGCAAGCCCGTCGTGATCGCCGCGACGGGCGGCACGGCCCGGCACTCGCTGGTCCTGGAGCACGCCCTGCGCCCGCTCTTCGCGTATCTGCGGGCCGTCACCGTGCCCACCTCCGTCTACGCGGCCTCGGAGGACTGGGGTTCCTCGGGTGACGAGTACACCGAGGGCCTGCCGTCCCGGATCCGGCGCGCGGGCGGCGAGCTGGCCTCCGCTGTCCTGGGCCGTACGGTCTCCGGGGCCTCGCGGGCCCTGGGCCTGGACGACGGGGAGGACGCGGTCGTCCCCTTCGAGCAGCAGCTCGCGGACCTGCGGCTGGACTGAGGCCGGGGAACGAGCCCATCGGGGCGGGTCACATCGACCCGCCCCGATTGCCCTATTTGATTACAGTGAGACAGGGCGCTGTACCGAGCGCGACCGAGCTACCGAGCGCGACCGAGCTGGAGGCAGATATGGGCAGGATCGTTGTGGGCGTCGACGGCTCCGACTCCTCGATCAAGGCACTGCACTGGGCCGTACGCCAGGCCGGGCTGACCGGCGCCACGGTGGAGGCCGTGAACAGCTGGGAGTACCCCGCCACCAGCTGGGCGTCGATGATGCCGGGCATGCCGGAGGACTTCGATCCGCAGGCCCTGGCCACGGTCTCCCTCAACGAGGCGCTGGAGGAGGCACTCGGCGCGGCGGGGGCCGCCGCCGTCAGCAAGGTCGTGGTCATCGGCAATCCGGCCCAGGCTCTGCTGGACCGCGCCCAGGGCGCCGACCTGCTCGTCGTGGGAGCCCGCGGCCACACCGGCTTCAAGGCCACCCTGCTCGGCTCGGTCAGCCTCCACGTCACCCAGCACGCGCCGTGCCCGGTGACGGTGGTCCGCGACTGAGGCGGGAGTGGGACGGCCGAGACGGGAGTAGGGCGGCGGAAGCAGATCGAGGCGCCTGACGCAGGGCGGGGTGCCTGACGCAGGGTGGGGCGGCCCGCCCCGGAGGAACGAGGGGCCGTTGTCAGTGGGGGCTCCTATCGTGTGGTCATGACCCCTGCTCTCTTCGGGCGCGACCACCCCGCAGGCGTTCTCCGCTCGGAGATCGCCCGGGCCACGGACAGCCACGGTGGCCTCGTGCTGGTCACCGGTGAGGCCGGGATCGGCAAGAGCACCCTCGTCACCGACGCCGCGCACGAGGCGCGGCGGCGCGGGGCGCTGGTGGTCGGGGGTTCCTGCTGGGACTCGGACAACACCCCGGGCTACTGGCCCTGGGTCCAGATCCTGCGCGGCCTGCGCCGGTCCGCCACGGCGACGGAATGGGCGGCGGCCCAGGAGGCGTCGGACGGCCGGCTCGCCGTGCTCCTCGGCGACCCGGCCGCCGTCGCGACGGGCGGCCCCCACGGGGGCGAGCCCGGCGCGGAAGCCGGTGCGCCGGGCGACACGGGCCCGACCGGCGGTGACTGGACGGGCGGGGGACCGCCGGGCTGGGGGTCGTCGGAGGGAGCGGAGGCCTTCGGGGTCTTCGACGCGGTGACCACGGCCCTCGTCACGGTCTCCCAGAGCCGGCCGCTGGTGGTCGTCCTCGACGATCTGCACAGCGCCGACCCGGCCTCGCTGCGGCTGCTCGAATTCGCCGCCCAGCACGCCTGGTTCGAGCGGCTGCTGCTCATCGGCACCTACCGGGACGTCGAGGTGGAGGCCCCCGGGCACCCGCTCCAGCAGCTGATCCTTCCCCTGGTCTCGCGCGCCGCCGCGACCCTCACCCTGACCGGCCTCGGCCGGGACGAGGTGGGCGCGCTGATGACGGTGACGACGGGCCGTGAGCCCGCGCCGCAGCTCGTCGACGAGGTCCACCGGCGTACCGGCGGCAACCCCTTCTTCGTCGAGCAGACCGCCCGGCTCTGGCACAGCGGATCCCCGGTCTCCACCATTCCGCCCGGTGTGCGGGAGGCGGTCCGGCAGCGGCTCGCCCTGCTGCCCGAGCCGGTCGTCTCGCTGCTGACCAGCGCCGCCCTGCTCGGCCGGGAGTTCCGCCGGCAGGTGCTGGCCGTCGTGCACGGGGCACCGGTCCCCCACGTGGACCGGCTCCTGGAGTCGGCCGTCGTCGCCCGGGTCGTCGGTCCCCGCCCGTCCGGCCAGTACGCCTTCGCCCACGACCTCCTGCGCGAGACGCTGTACGCCTCGCTGGACGACGCCGAGGCCCGCGAACGCCATGCCGCCGCCGTACGGGCCCTGGACGCGCACGGCGGCCTCGGCGACGCGGTGCCGCCGGGCGCCCTGGCCCGCCACGCCCACCTCGCCGGCGACGCCCTGGAGCGCGACCGCCGCCTCGATCTGCTGCTGGCGGCCGCCCGGTACGCCTCGGGACGCCTGGCCGACGAGGAGGCCGCCGGCCACTACCGGCGCGCCCTCGCGGTGGCGTCCGACGAGTCGGGTGCGGCGGGCCGGGGCCCGGACCTCAGGCGGGCCGTGCTGATCGGTCTCGACCTCGCCGGACAGCTCCGGCACGCGGGGGAGTCCGCCGAGGCACAGCGCCTGCTGGACGGGGCGGTCGCCCGGGCGCGGGAGCTGGACGACCCGGAGCTGCTGGGCCGGGTGGCGATCACCCTCCACGGCGACGGGTTCCTGGGCGGCCCCGGCGTGTCCACGAAGGGCCTCCTCGCCGAGGCCCACCGCAGGATCACCGGCAAGGAGGGCCAGGAGAGCCTCTCCGACGACCGGCTCGCCCAGGAGCTGGCCATCAACTTCATGGCGCTGGCACGGAGCGGCTCGGACGACGAGGCGCTCGTCTTCTCCCTCTGGGCGCGCCACGACTCCGTGTGGGGTCTCGGCTCGGCGGTGGAGCGGCTCGGGCTGACCGACGAGATGACCGTCGTCGGCCGGCGCACCCAGCACAACGACATGGAGATGCACGCGGCGTCCATGCGCTGGGTGGCGCTGCTGGAGCTGGGCGACCCGGCCTTCCTCGACCAGTTCCGTACGTTCGTCCGGCTCGCCGAGCTGACCGCGCTGCCCCGGTTCGCCCTGGGGATCGCCGTCGACACCAGCCTGATCGCCTCGTTGCAGGGCCGGTTCGCCGAGGCGTCCACCGCGCTGGCGGACGACGCCCTCGCCCCGGAGAACAACGACCACGCGGTCTTCGGCTTCATGGCGCACCACCTGCGCTGGGCGCTGCATCTGCTCCAGGGCCACTTCGCCGAGGCCGAGGAGGTCCTCGCCGAGCTTCCGGCCTCCGGGTATCCCCACCCCGGGCTGCTGGAGGCGATCACCGCGGTGGAGCAGGGCGACGCCACACCCGCGCTGCGCCTGATCGCCGAGCACGCGGACCGCGCCGCCCCCTACCCCCGGGCGTTCATGCCGCTCTGGCTCAGGCTGCTGGCGCAGACGGCCGCGCTGACGGGCGACCCGCGCCTCATCGCCCGCGCGGAGGACGAACTGACCCCCTTCACGGGCCAGTGGGTCGTCTCGCTGTACGGGTGCGACATCAGCGGCCCCGTCGACCTCTGGCTCGGGATGCTCGCCGCCGCACGCGACGACCAGGACACGGCGGTGGCGGCGTTCGCCGAGGCCGCCGCCTCCTCGGACCGCCTCGGCGCCCGCCCCTGGGCCGTACGCGCCCGGTTGTGCCTGGCCCATTCCCTGCTCGCCCGCTCCGACGCGGGCGACGGCTCCTTCGCAGGCGACGCGGACCGGGCTCGGCGGCTGCTCGGCGAAGTGGCCCGGGAGGCGGGTGAGCTGGCCCTGGACCACATGGAGACGGAGGCCTCCGCCCTCCGTGCGACCCCACCTCTGGCGGGCTCCGCCACCGCGTCTGCCGTCACTGCCGCCCTTGCCCCGGCCACCGCGGCATCCGATGCCTCCGCAGCCACCTCCGTCTCACGGACACAAGGCCCGGACACGGACCCGAGCGGGAGCGGGGCCGGGGGCGGGGTGGCAGCGGTGCCGGGCCGGGAGAAGGCAGCGGCGGAGCCGGGCCGGGAGAGGGCAGCGGCGCCGCCGGGCCCGGACACGGCCGCCGCGCAGGACGGGGCGTCCGCCGAATTCCGGCGGAACGGGCCGGTGTGGCAGCTGCGGTGGGACGGGGTGACCGTGCACATCCCGGACGCCAAGGGCCTGCGGGACCTGCACAGCCTGCTGGGGCTGCCCGGCGCCGACGTCCCCGCCGTCCGGCTCCTCGCACCCGAGGGCGGGGACCTCGCCGTCGCAGCCGGGCAGTTCGGCGGCGATCCGGTGCTCGACGAGGAAGCCAAGCGCCGCTACAAGGAACACCTGGACCGGCTGGACGCCGAGATAGACCGCGCAGCCGCCCGGGACGACACCCAGCAGGTGGAGAAGTACGGCCGGGAGCGGCAGGCCCTCCTCGACGAGCTGCGCACCGCGGCCGGGCTCGGCGGCCGGGCCCGTCGGCTGGGCGACCAGACCGAGCGGGCCCGGAAGACGGTCACCGCCCGGATCCGCGACACCCTGCGCAAGCTGGACACCCTGCACCCCGCGCTGGCCGCCCACCTCAAGGCCTCCGTGACGACCGGGACCACCTGCGCCTACCGCCCCGAGCACTCCCCCGACTGGCGGCTCTGACCCGCACCCCAGCGCCCTCCGGAGCGCCCGGCCCGGCCGTTCGCCCCACGACCGGGCCGGCCCCCGGGCCCGCCGTCCGCCCGGCGGCTCTGCCTCTCACTCCTCGACGACCACGTCGGCCACGACACAGGCCACGTTGTCCGGCCCGCCCGCCTCGCGGGCCAGTCCGGCCAACCGGCGCACCGCCTCCTGCGGGTCGTCCGCCGCGACGACCGCCGCCCGCAGATCCGCCGCCTCCACCACCGCCGACAGTCCGTCCGAGCACAGCAGATAGCGGTCCCCCGCCAGCACCTCCCGCAGGCGGACGTCCGCGCGGCACGCCACGGCCACCGCACCCGGCCGCGCCTCTCCGACCAGCGCCTTCAGCAGCAGGGCCGGCCCCGGGTGCGAAGCGGCCTCCTCCGGGCTCAGCGAACCGTCGTCGATCATCGACTGGACCAGGCTGTGGTCGTGCGTGATCCGGAACAGCTCCCCGCCCCGCAGCAGATAGGCCCGCGAGTCCCCTATGTGCACGAGCCCGAGCCGCGATCCGGTCCAGAGCATCGCGGTGAGCGTGGTCCCCGAACCGTCCGGATCCGCACAGGGCGCCACCGCGTCCCGGACCGCCCGCGCGGCCGAATCTGCCGTTTCCTCCAAGGCGTTCAGCAGATCCGCGGCGGACAGCGCACCGTCCCGGCCCCACGTGGACGGCTGGAGCGCCTCGATCGCCGCAGCACTCGCCTCGGCCCCGCCCTCCCCGAAACCGTCGGCGACCGCCAGCAGCCGGGGCCCCGCGAACGCCGCGTCCTGGTTCGCCGTACGCACCACCCCGATATCGGTCAGCGCGGCGCACCGGATCGCAAGCGCCACCGCCCCCGGCCCGCCCGGCGCTCCGAGCCCACCCGGAACGCCGAGACCGGCCGGAACTCCCGCACTGCCCGCGCTCCCCGAACTTCCCGTGTTCTCCGCGCTGTCCGGCATCCGCGACATCGTCCTGCCCTCCGCTGACAGATGGTCGACGAGGTACATCGCCAGATCGCGCCGGGCCGCCGTCTCGGCCTCCACCCGCGCCCAGTAGGCCCGGATCTCCACGGCCGCGGCACCCGCGTCGAGCGCCACCACCCGGCCGATCCGGTTCAGCGGCATGCCGATCCTGCGCAGCCACGCCACGAGCCGGGCCCCCTCCACCTGCGCCGGGTCGTAGTACCGGTAGCCGTTCACCGGGTCGACCAGGGCGGGCCGGAGCAGGCCCAGTTCGTCGTAGCGCCGGAGCGCCTTGGCGGAAAGCCGGGACAGCCGGGCGAACTCACCGATCGTCACCAGTTCCCCGCTCTCGGCGCCCACCGGACGGCCTTCGCGTTCCACCCCGTACCTCCTCGTACCGGGCGCCTTCCGCCCGGCCCCACCGATGCTGGGGCTTTCCCCGCGGGGAAGGTCAAGGATGCTGGGGCGGACGCTGCCGGGGCACACCGGCGGGCGCGCCCGGGATCCCCTTGTGACCGCGCCCGCCGTCGGTCACTTGCGGTTGTACAGCCGCATCGTCACCACACCGAAGACCGCCATGAGCACCCCGGCCCACCCCAGCGACCAGCCGATCGCGGCGGCCGGCCAGTTGCCCGCCATCAGCTCGCGCACCGCCGTGGCGAGGTGGGTGACCGGGCTGTTGTTCACGAAGGCCTGAAGCCAGCCCGGCATCGTCTTCGGGTCGACGAAGACGTTGCTGAGAAAGGTCAGCGGGAAGATCACCATCATGCTGACGCCCATCACCGACTTCTCGGAGCGCAGCAGCAGACCGAACATGGTCCAGATCCAGGAGAACGCGAACGAGAACACGATCAGCAGCGCGACGCCCGCCAGCACTCCGAGCACACCGCCCTCGGGGCGGAACCCGATGAGCATGCCGATGGAGAGCATGACCGCCGACGCCAGCAGATAGCGCAGGACGTCGCCGAGCAGATAGCCGACCATCGGCGCGGGCCGCCAGATCGGCAGCGTGCGGAACCGGTCGAAGACGCCCTTGGCGATGTCCGTGTTCACCGCGACACCCGTGTACATCGTGATCATCACGACGCTCATCACCATGATGCCGGGCAGCAGGAACTGGATGTACTCCTCCGTGGAGCCGGCCAGCGCCCCTCCGAAGAGGTACGTGTACATCAGGACCAGCATGATCGGGAAAGCCGTCACATCGAAGAGCTGGTCCGGCACATGCTTGATCTTCAGCATGGCGCGCCAGCCGAAGGTCAGCGACGCCGACAGGGCGCTGGGCCTCGGCGGGCGGTCCTGGCCCACCAGAAGCGCGGAGAGACGCTCCTGGTCGGGCGCGGCGAGCTCGACGTCCTCGGGCGCCGTCTTGGCGGTCGCGGTGCTCATGCCGCCACTCCCTTCTTGTCCGTGAGTGCGAGGAAGACCTCGTCGAGGCTGGGCTGTCCCAGCGAGAAGTTGTCGACCGTGATGCCGCACCGGGCCAACTCGGCCAGGGCACGCCCGGCGTGCTCCGCCGCGCCCTGCTCGGTGGTCTGCCCGTCGACCCGGGCGGTCAGCGCCACCGGATCCGCGTCCAGCTGGACGTCCGTGTTCAGCGCGAGCGCCAGCACCCGCTGTGCATCGGCCCGCTGATCGGCGTTCCGCAGCCGCAGATGGACGGTTCCGGCGCCGACGGAGGCCTTGAGCTCGCCCTTGGTGCCCTCGGCGATGACCTTGCCGTGGTCGATCACCGCGATCCGGGAGGCCAGCTGGTCGGCCTCGTCCAGATACTGGGTGGTCAGCAGGACCGTGGTGCCGCGGGCGACGACCGCCCGCACGATGTCCCACACCTGGTTGCGGCTGCGGGGGTCGAGTCCGGTGGTCGGCTCGTCCAGGAACAGCACGTCCGGGGTGTTCAGGATGGATGCGGCGATGTCGATGCGCCGCCGCATGCCTCCCGAGTAGTTCTTCACCTGCTTGCCCGCCGCCTCGCTCAGCCCGAACCCGTCGAGCAGCTGCTCCGCCCGGTCCCGGGACGCCGGCTTGGAGTGGCCGAGCAGCCGGGCGAGCAGGACGAGGTTCTCCGTGCCGGTCAGGTCCTCGTCCACCGAGGCGTACTGGCCGGTCAGGCTGACCCGGCTGCGGACCGCGTCGGCGTCCTTCACGACGTCCTTGCCGAAGATCCGGGCCGAGCCGGCGTCGGGGCGCAGCAGAGTCGCGAGCATGCGGACGGCGGTGGTCTTGCCGGCGCCGTTGGGTCCGAGGACGCCGTAGACGGTGCCCGTGGGGACCGCGAGGTCGATGCCGTCCACCGCGCGGTTGTCGCCGAAGACCTTCACCAGCCCCGTGGTCTCGATGGCCAGTTCAGTACTCATGATCCATTCCTTGGTGGTCGTCGGTGGAAGTCGATGATCCGCGTCTGTGATCCGCGCCCTGCTCCGGCTGTTCGTGCGACGGAGCCGCTCATGAGGCGCAGGGGTCATGAGACGTAGGGGCGGACGGCGCGCGCCTCGCGCAGGGCCCAGCCCCACCAGCCGAGCTGGTCGAGCATGAGACCCACGGACCGGTCCCGTCCGGTGTCGCCGGGGTGTCCCTCCAGCGGCTGCTGGAGGATGTCGAGCGCGACCCCGTTCCTCAGGGTCACCGTGTGCAGCTCGGTGAAGACCGAACGCAGCTGCTCCACGGCGTACAGCCCGGCGGAACCGTGTCCGTAGCTCACGAAGGCGACCGGCTTGGTCTGCCACTCGTCGTAGGCGAAGTCGATGGCCTGCTTCAGGGAGGCGGGGAACGAGCGGTTGTACTCGGGGGTGACGACGACGAAGGCCTCGGCCCTGGCGATCTCGTCGGTGAACTCCGTCATCTGGCCGGTCGCCCGCCCCGGGTAGTGCACGGGAAAGTCGAAATCGGCGAGGTCGAGCACGGCGAGCTCCAGCTCGCTCCGGTGCCGGGCACGCTCCATGAACCAGCGGCCGACCGCATCGCCGATGCGGCCCTCACGGGTACTGCCGATGATCACCGCTACCCGCAGCGGAGCGCTGTCCGTCGTCATCGCTCGTTCCTCCTCCCGCTCTCACCTCTTGGGCGCGAGGCGGAGAGGCGCGGCCGCCAGATTGAATCTGGCGGCCGCGCTCACGGTCGGAGAAGATCGGGACGCCCGACGGGCTTCAGGTCTCCCGCGAGTACGGGACGCCCGACGGGCTTCAGGTCTCCCGCGAGTAGAGGTAGTAGTACGACACGACGAGGACGCCCGCCCCGACGGCCAGCCCCAGGCCGGTCGACCGCAGCACGCTGGTATCGGTGAGGCTCACCAGGAAGCCGATCGCGCACGCGGTCAGCGCGCCGTAGGCGGCGGCCCGCAGCTCGCGGGGCAGCGAGCGCTGGATCCGGCCCAGCGCGAAGCAGAGGGCCGCCAGAGCGACCCCGGAGACGAGGCCGAGCAGGACCTGGCCGCCGGTGCTGGGACCGCCGTCGCGGCGGATGAACGCCGCGTAGAACCCGTAGATCACGCCGAGCACCAGAGGCAGTGCCCAGGCGAGCGGGGTGTGGTGACGGGTCCGCGCATGGGCGCGGGCCCCCCTTCGGCCGGGCATGGCTGCGTGTGTGGCCATCGGGACAGCTCCTTCCGTCGCCCCCGTCGCGCGCCCCCGTTTCTCCAGAGCACACCCGACCGCGCCGCCCGGCAACTCGAATGGCGTACGGTCCGGAGCGGCCCGGCTCCGGACGGGATTGTCTGGAGGAGTGCGGACCTCTTCCTCGCCCACCTCCCCGACTCCGTCGCCCGCCCCGGCCTCGGCGATCTCGGCGATCCCGGCGGCACTCTCGGCGGTCCTGCTCGTCCTGCTCGCCGTCCTCGTGCCGCTGAGCGCGCTCTCCGCCTGGGTCGACCTGGAGATCGACGACACCGACCGGTACGTCGCCGCCGTGTCCCCGCTCTCCTCCGACCCGGCGGTCCAGGCCACCGTCACGGACCTGGTCACCGAGGAGGCGATGCGGCGGATCGATCTCGGTCCGCTCCAGGACACGGTCCGGGAGTTCCTGCACGAGACCGTGCGGTCGTTCACCACCACCGAGGCCTTCCGCGACGCCTGGGACACCGCGAACCGTGTCGCCCACCAGGCGGTGAAGGCCGCCCTGGGCGGCGACAGCGGACAGGCCGTCACGATCGATCTGGCCCCGGTGATCGACCAGGTCAAGCAGGACCTGGTGCGCGACGGGGTGCCGTTCGCGGACCAGATCCCCGTCGAGCGGACGGAGATCACGCTGCTCGGCCCCGGCCAGGCCGACGAACTCCGGGACTCGTTCCGCTGGCTCCGCTACTGCAGCATCTGGCCGGCCGTCGCCACGCTGGTGCTCCTCGTCCTGGTCGTGGGCACCGCGACCGTACGGGGTGGGCTGCGGGCCGGGTTGTGGGCCACCGCCATCGTGGGCGCGGGGTTCGTGCTCGGTGCGATCGTGCTCCGGGTACTGGTCGCGGTCGGCCGCGGCCGGGTGCTGGACGAGGTGCCGGGCGGCGACCGGGACGCGGCCGCCGCGGTCGTCGACGCCCTGACCGCCTCACTGCGGACCACGGTGTGGTGGGTGCTGGCGGTCGGTGCGGTCCTGCTGGTGGGAGCGGTGCTGGCCCGGGTGCTCCTGCGGCGCCGGAGGACCCGGGCCGACGTGCGATGAGGCGATGCCCGGGTGAGAGTGGGATCCGGGAGGGCCACCGAGCGACGACCGCCGCCGAACGAACCCGAAAGAGGCGTCATGGCCGACAGCGACATCTTCGAGAACATCGACGAACTGGTCTCCGAGGAGCGCGACCTGCGCGACCGCTCCGTGGCGAAGATGGGCCTGTCCACGGACGAGAAGGCCCGGCTGCGGGCGGTGGAGGTCCAGCTCGACCAGTGCTGGGACCTGCTGCGTCGGCGGCGGGCGCTCAGCGAGTACGGCGAGGATCCCTCGACGGCGAAGGTCCGCCCCGCCGACGAGGTGGAGGGGTACCAGAGCTGACCCGGTGTTTCACGTGAAACACCGGGCCGGGGTTCCGCCGTGGCCTCAGCTCTCCGGCGAGCGGCCCTGAAGTCGTTCCATCTCCCGGCGGTCGCGCTTGGTCGGGCGGCCCGCGCCCCGGTCCCGTACGGGCACCTGGATCGCGATCTCACGGGGCGGCGGGGGCGGGCTGTTGTCGACGAAGCACTCCACGGCCACCGGTGGGCCGACCCGCTTCTTCACGATCTTCGAGACGACGACCACCCGGTCCCGTCCCGCGTGCCGGAGCCGCACCTCGTCGCCGACGCGGACGGCCTGTGCGGGCTTGGCCCGGTCGCCGCCGACCTTCACATGTCCCGCCCGGCAGGCGGCGGCCGCCTGGGCACGGGTCTTCGTCAGCCGGACCGACCAGATCCACACGTCGACCCGGACGCTTCCTTCCGCCTGCGGCGCGTCACCGGAAACCATGTCTTCGACTCTAATGCGGACCGGGCGGCGGGCGAGAGGCAATAAGCCCCCGCCTGCCGCCCGGCCTCCTGCTTCCTGCTTCCTGCTTCCTGCTTCCTGCTTCCTGCCGGACCTCACACGCCGATGTCGCGCCCGTCCTTGCGCCAGACGGCGACGACCGAGGGGCGGACGATCTTGCCCGGTCCGTCGGGCCAGACGCTCGCCGGCTTCTCGACGGAGGCCCCGTCGATCTCCCCCGGGTGCTGGACCGCCACCAGGACCCGGCGGTCCTGGATGACCGGGCCGCAGGTCTCGGCCCCGGTCGGGACGGTGAGGAACTGCTTCAGCTCACCGCGCCGGTCGCCGTGGGTGGCCACGCCGAACAGCCCGTCGTGCGAGCCGAGCGCGTTGCCGTCCGTGGAGATCCACAGATTGCCGTGGGCGTCGAACGCCACGTTGTCCGGGCAGGAGATGGGGCTGACGCTCGACTTGGGGAAGCCGGCGAAGTACGTCGCCGGGTCGTCCGGGTCGCCCGCCACGAGGAACAGCCGCCAGGCGAAGCCGTCGCTCGTCGGATCGTCCCAGTTCTCCGCGAGCTCCAGGATCTGCCCGTGCTTGTTGGCGTTGCGCGGGTTCGCCTCGTCCGCGCCGGGCTTGCCCTCCTTGCCGCGGTCCGAGTTGTTGGTGAGCGCCACGTAGACCCGGCCGGTGCGCGGCGAGGGCTCGACGTCCTCGGGGCGGTCCATCTTGGTCGCGCCGACCTTGTCACCGGCGAGGCGCGTGTAGACGTACACCTCCTCGGCGGTCATGCCGGGGACGTGCGAGGTGGTGCCGGTGGCCAGCGGGATCCAGACGCCGCTGCCGTCGAACTCCCCGTCGTTGGGCAGCTTTCCGGTGCCGTCGATCTCGTTGACCGGCGAGTCGCCGGTGAGCTTGGCGACGTACAGCGTGCCCTCGTCCAGCAGCGTCAGGTTGTGCTCGCGGGCGGCACGCGAGTTGCCCTTCTTCATGCGCTTGCTGGAGACGAACTTGTAGAGGTAGTCGAACTTCTCGTCGTCGCCCATGTAGACAACCGGGCGGCCGTCGGAGGTGAGCCGGGGCTGCGCGGCCTCGTGCTTGAACCGGCCCAGCGCGGTCCGCTTGCGCGGGGTGGAGTCCGGGTCGTACGGGTCGAGTTCGACGACCCAGCCGAAGCGGTTGGCCTCGTTGGGCTCCTTCGCCAGGTCGAACCGCCGGTCGAACCGCTCCCACTTGCGCTCGGAGGCGCTCGTGCCGATCCCGTACCGCTTGTGCATGGCGGTCGTGCCGTTGGCGAAGTACTGGTTGAAGTTCTCCTCGCCGTGCAGCGTGGTGCCCCACGGAGTGGTGCCGCCCGCGCAGTTGTTGAGGGTGCCGAGCACCTTGCGGCCGGTGCGGTCGGCGGACGTACGCAGCAGGGTGCTCCCGGCGGCCGGGCCCGTCATACGGAACTCGCTGGTCGCGGTCAGCCGGCGGTTGAGCGGGTGCCGGTTGACCGGGCCCAGCTTGCCGGTGCGGTGCTCCTCCTGGACGACGACCACGGAGAGTCCGTGCGCCGCCCAGGCGATCTCCACCTGCTCGCGGGTCGGGTTGGCCGGATCGTAACCGCGGAACATGAGGATCTCGTCCGTGTACTCATGGTTCGCGACCATGACCTGACGGCCTCGCTCGCCGCGCAGCGGGAGCAGGGAGAGGAAGTCGTTGTTGTAACCGAACTGGCCCGCCTGCGCCTTCGCCGTCTGCTTGTCCGGATCGAAGGCGGGAGCGCCGCGCAGGATCGGCTCGCCCCAGCGGATCACCACGTTCTGGGCGTACCCGTCGGGGACCGTGACCTTGTCGTCCTTGTTGGGCGCGACCGGCGAGAACCGCAGGCCACGCGCGCCGGACGCCCCCGGTTTCTGGGGACGGCCCGGTTTGTTGCCGTGCCCGGCGAGCGCGGCGGCCTCGGCCTGCGGGGCGCTCGGGCCGGTCAACGCGGCGGTCCCGGCGGCGGTGGCGACGGTGACCACGGCGGCGGCGCGCATCATTGAGCGGCGCGACACGGCACCGGCGATGATGTCGCCGGCGTACTCGTTGTCGCTGTTGTTGGGCGTCTCCTTGAAGCAGGCGTCCCCACAGCGGAAGCGGCAGGTCAGCGCGGAACGCCCACCGGGATGCGAGCTGATGAACGGCAGCAGATTGCGCACGTGGATTCCCTCCGTCTGGTGTCGTGCGTGACGGTAGGTGCGCCTCCACCCGGTCCGAGGGACTCCCGGTGAACGGCGGGTGAAGTCCGGGCCACCGCTGTTCCTTTGAGGGCCGGCGGTGGACACCGCGGCGGACTCGGTCCGGGAACGGTTTCGGCTCGGTTGACGCAGGGGTGGGCCGCACCGGCGAACGGCCGGATCCGGCCGCTAACCTTACGTATCCGTCCTGACCAGGGATGAATTCGCCCCAGGTCGGACATTCCCCGCACCCAACTCATGCGAAAGGCCTCGCCCATGGGCATTCGGAGCTTGCTGCGTAAGGTGTTCGGCCGCACGGAGCAGGACGAGCCGACCACGGCCACCGTCCCGCCCCAGGCCGACCGCACTCAGCCCAAGGAGACGGAGCCGGAGACCACTTCGGCGGCCGAGCCGGCGGCGGAGCCGAAGGCGTCGATTCCGGCCCCGGCCTCGCCCTCGTCCCCCGTCGCCGGGCCCACGGACCGTGCCGGCTCGCCGGCCTCCGACCTGGTGGCGGAGGCCTTCGACAAGGCGGCCGCCGCGCCGGCGTCCCCGACCGTCCCCGCGCAGGGGTCGGCTCCCGAGGACGCCCTCGACGACGCTCCGGCAGACGCCCCGAAGGCGGAGAAGCACGAGGAGCCGGTGGCCGCCGAGCCGGTGGCCGTCGAGGAGCCCGTCAAGGCCGAGGCTCCCGAGTCGACGCCGGAGCCGATCACGATCGACCTCGACCTCGACGAGGCCGCGAAGGCCGCACCGGCTCAGGAGTCCACGCCCGCACCGGCAGAGGCCCCGGAGAGCGCCCCCGAGGTGCCCCAGGCCGCCGCCGAGGCCCCGAAGGCCACCGAGGCGCCCGGGACCTCCCGGGCCTCCGAGACGCCTGAGGCGCCCGAGGCCGCAGCGGCACCGGAGCCCGCAGAGGCCCCGGTCGTCGTAGAGACCCTGGAGCCCGCGGAGACCCCGGTCCTCGCAGAAACCCCCGCGCCCGCGAAGACCCCGGCGGTCGTGGAGACCCCGGCGGTCGTGGAGACCCCGGCGGTCGTGGAAACCCCTGCCGTCGCGGAGACCCCGGTGGCCCCCGCCGCACCCGAGCCGACGGCACCCGCCGCGGCGGAGGAGCCGGCCCCGGCCGCGTCGGAGCCCGCCCTGTCGGAGCCCGCCCCCGGCAAGCCCGCCACCACGCTCGCGCGGGTCAAGTCGCGCGCTCCGCAGCTCGCAGCCCCGTACAAGGCGGCGCAGGCGGCGCTCAAGGCGCACGGGCTGACCGGGCTCCGCGCCCGCGTCTACCTCGTGCTCGACCGCTCCGGCTCGATGCGGCCGTTCTACAAGGACGGCAGCGCCCAGCACCTGGGCGACCGGACGCTCGCGCTCGCCGCGCACCTCGACGAGGACCCCACCGTGCAGGTCGTCTTCTTCTCGACGGACATCGACGGCACCGGCTCCCTGGAGCTCTCCGGCCACGAGGGCCGCGTCGACGAGCTCAACGCGGGCCTCGGGCGACTGGGCCGGACGCACTACCACCGCGCGGTCGAGGAGGTCGTCGCGGACTACGAGAAGGCGGAGGCCACCGGTCCGGCTCTCGTGATCTTCCAGACGGACGGTCCGCCGGACGCCAAGCAGGCCGCCCGGCAGGCCCTCACGGACGCGGCGCGGCTGCCGCTGTTCTTCCAGTTCGTCGCCTTCGGCGAGCAGGACGCGAAGGGCTTCGACTTCCTGCGGAAGCTCGACGCGCCGAACGCCGGGTTCTTCCACGCCGGGCCGGCCCCCCGTGAGATCGCGGACGCCGAGCTCTACCGGGAGATCCTCGCCGGGCTGCCGGACTGGACCGCCGCGCGCGAGGCCGGCTCCGGGGCCTGATCGACCGGCAGTCGTACGGTCACGGCGAGACCGCCGCCCTCCGGGCCCGGTACCGCCGTGACCGTTCCGCCGTGGGCCACCGCGATCGACCGGACGATCGACAGGCCGAGGCCCGACCCCGGGCCCATCCGGTCCCGGCCCTCGCCCCGCCGGAACGGTTCGAAGAACCCCGCGACATCGGCCTCGGAGACCACCGGCCCGGTGTTGCGCACCAAAAGGGCCCCCTCCTTGCTCAGCGCGACCTGCACCGAGCCGCCCGGCACGTTGTACGTGACCGCGTTGGCCAGCAGGTTCGCCACCAGCTGGGCGAGCAGCAGCCGGTTGCCGCGCACGGAACAGGCGGCCACCGAGACGTTCACCTCCGGGCCTCCGCCGCCGGCGCCCTCACTCCGTGCCGCCGGATACCGGGCCGTTTCCTCCCTGACCACGTGGTCGAGGCGGACCACCTCGCGCTCGTCCGTGGCCAGGCCCCGTTCGCTGCGGGCCAGCACGAGCAGCCCCTCGATGAGGCGCTCGCTGCGCCGGTTGGTGTCCAGCAGGGTCTGCCGGGTGCGCACGAGGTCCTCGGGGGACGGGTCGTCCAGGCCGATCTGGATCGCGGCGCGCTGGGTGGCCAGCGGGGTCCGCAGCTCGTGCGAGGCGTTCGCGATGAATCTCCGCTGGCTGTCGAACGCCTTCTCCAGACGGCCCAGCAGCGCGTCCAGCGTCTCGCCCAGTTCCTTCAGCTCGTCGTCAGGGCCGCTCGACGCGATTCGCTCGTGCAGGGTCTTCTCGGAGAGTCGGCGGGCCTTCGCGGTCATCGCGTGGACAGGCCGCAGGACCCGGCCCGCTATCCACCAGCCGACCCCGACCGCGCCCGCCGTCATCACGAGCAGCGCGGCGAACGACCAGTTCAGGAGCTGCTTGCCCGCCGCGTCGCTGACATGGTCGGTGAGTTCGTAGGCGGTGGGCGATCCGGTGGAGCTGCGGGCGATGAAGGGGCCGTTCACGGTGTACCCGGGCGGCACGACGACCACAGCCGTGGAGGCGATGGCCCGCGCCTCGGTCTCCGTACCGGCGCGGGAGGCCAGGTTGACGGTGGCCAGCAGCGCGGTGCCGAGCACCAGGAAGACACCGCCGTACACGAGGGCGATACGGGTGCGGATCGTCGAGTGCGGCAGCTTCGAGGCGTCCGCCAGCCGCCGCAGCGGGGACGGCCGCTTCACAGGGCGTACCCGACGCCCTGCACGGTGCGGATCAGCGCGGGCTCGCCGAGCTTGGCGCGGAGCTTGCTCATGCAGACGCGCACGGCACCGGTGAACGGGTCGGCGTTGGCGTCCCAGGCCCGCTCCAGCAGTTCCTCCGCGCTGACCGTGCCGCCGTCGGCCTCCAGGAGCAGTTGCAGCACGGTGAACTCCTTCGGGGAGAGGTCCAGGTCCCGGCCGTCGCGGAGCGCCGAGCGCCGTACGGTGTCGAGCCGGATGCCGTGCCGTTCCAGCTGGGGCGGTACGGGGCGGGCGCTGCGCCGGCGCAGGGCGCGTACCCGGGAGACCAGTTCGGGGAACTCGAACGGCTTGGCCACGTAGTCGTCGGCCCCCAGGTCGAGCCCGGCGACCCGGTCCTCCATGGTTCCGGAGGCGGTGAGCATCAGGATCCGGGTGCGGGAGCCGGAGGCGACGAGCCGGCGGGCCACGTCGTCGCCGTGGACCCGGGGGAGGTCGCGGTCGAGGACGACGACGTCGTAGTCGTGGAGGCCGAGATAGGCGAGGGCCGCGTCCCCGCTGTACACGGTGTCGACGGCGAATCCGGCCCGGCGCAATCCGGTGGCGACCAGCTCCGCGAGGATCTCCTCGTCCTCGGCGACCAGTACCCGCATCGTGATGTCCCCTGCCTCGTGCACGCTTGTCCGCTCCCTCCCAGGATGCGACTTTCCTACGGGAACCATTACGTGAGGGGATGTTTCGCAAAGCTCTCCACCGGAGGGCCTTCCTCCGTCCGCGCGCCGGCCGCCGTTTATCGATGTGAGTGGATCTTGATCGGGCCGTTAGGATTTCGACCATGGCGGCCACTGGATCCGAGAAGCAGGGGGCGACGGCGTACTACGTCTCGACCCCCATTTACTACGTCAACGACGCTCCTCACCTGGGCCACGCCTACACGACCGTCGCAGGCGACGTGCTCACGCGCTGGCACCGCCAGCGCGGCGAGAAGGTGTGGTACCTCACCGGCACGGACGAGCACGGTCAGAAGATCATGCGCACGGCCGAGGCGAACGACGTGACTCCGCAGGCCTGGGCGGACAAGCTCGTCGAGGAGGCGTGGAAGCCCCTCTGGGAGCACCTCAACATCGCGAACGACGACTTCATCCGGACGACGGAGAAGCGGCACACCGACCGGGTGCAGGAGTTCGTGCAGGACCTGTACGACAAGGGCGAGATCTACAAGGGCGGGTACGAGGGCCCGTACTGCGTGGGCTGCGAGGAGTACAAGCTCCCCGGCGATCTGATCGACGGCGAGGGCGAGTTCGCCGGGCAGAAGCTCTGCCCGATCCACAAGAAGCCGGTGGAACTCCTCAAGGAGGAGAACTACTTCTTCAAGCTCAGCGAGTACGGCCCGAAGCTGCTGGAGTTCTACGCGGCGAACCCGGACTTCATCCAGCCCGAGTCGGCGCGCAACGAGGTCGTGAACTTCGTCGAGCAGGGTCTCCAGGACCTGTCGATCTCGCGCTCGACGTTCGACTGGGGCGTCCCGGTGCCGTGGGACGACAAGCACGTCATCTACGTGTGGGTCGACGCCCTGCTCAACTACGCGACGGCGGTCGGCTACGGCGCCAACCAGGAGAAGTTCGACAGTACGTTCCCGGCGAACGTGCACCTGATCGGCAAGGACATCCTCCGCTTCCACTCGGTGATCTGGCCCGCGATGCTGATGGCGCAGGGGCTGCCGCTGCCGGGCAAGGTCGTCGCCAACGGCTGGCTGATGGTCGGCGGCGAGAAGATGTCCAAGTCGAACCTGACCGGCATCAAGCCGCAGGACCTGACCTCGCACTTCGGCGTGGACGCGTACCGCTGGTACTTCCTGCGGGCCATCTCCTACGGCAGCGACGGGTCGTTCTCCTGGGAGGACTTCTCCGCCCGCTACACCTCCGAACTGGCCAACGACTACGGCAACCTCGCCTCGCGCGTGGCGGCGATGGTCGGCAAGTACTTCGGCGGGGCGCTGCCGGAGGACACGGCCGCCGGTGACGCCGAGCAGGCCGTGCGGGACGGCCTGGCGAAGGCCGTGGCGACGGCCGACCGGAAGATCGGCGAGGAGCTGGACTTCCAGGGCGGCATCCTGGCGATCTTCGACTTCGTGAAGCAGGTCAACGGCTACATCACGGAGCAGGAGCCGTGGAAGGTGGCCAAGGACACCACCCCGGAGGGCCAGGCCCGCCTGGCGACCATCCTCTACACGGCCGCCGAGTCGCTGCGCGGGGTCGCGGTACTGCTCAACTCCGTGATGCCGGAGACCTCGCAGAAGCTCTGGGAGTCCCTGGGCGCCGAGGAGTCCCTGGGCGCCCTGGCCGACCAGAAGGTCCAGGACGCGGGCGCGTGGGGCATCCTGCCCGCGGGCGCGACGGTGACGAAGGGCGCGGTGCTGTTCCCCCGCCTGGAGGAGAAGCCGGCGTAACGCCTCCGTACGCACGCCGGGAGCCCGGGACCGTCAACAGCGGTCCCGGGCTCCTCGCGTTCCTCCCCCCTGCTCACCGGCTTCCCTCATCGCGCCAGCGACTCCGCATCCCCCATCACGATCACCGGGTTCATCGCGGGGTCCAGGGTGCGCAGGAGTTCCTCCATGCGCTCCTCGGGGACGGAGACGCAGCCCTGGGTCGGGCCGTCGTGGTCGACGTGGATCCAGATGCCGCCGCCGCGTTCGAGGCCGAGCGGGCGGGTGCGGTTGAGGGGGCTGACGCCCTCGGTGCGGTTGTAGTTGATCGCGACGACGTAGTCGAAGGAGCCCTCCAGCGGCTCGCCGAAGAAGCCCTCGCCGTCCACCGCGAACCGGGGGTGCTCGTCGTACGGCAGCAGCGCCCCGGGGTCGGGGAGCCGGCCGCCCGCGTCGGTGAGGGTGTAGACGCCCGTGGGTGATCTCCGGTCGCCCGCCACGTGGTGGTCCGTCCAGCCCTCCATGCCGTTGTGCGCCGGCCAGGGCCCCGCGACCGGCGCCCAGCCCTGTGCCGGATCCGCGCGGCCGTACAGGACCGCGCTGGAGCGGTAGGAGTCGGCCTCCTCGCCGGTGACCACGAATGCCTGCCGGGCCTCGTCGGGGATCTGGGCCAGGGTCTCCGGTCCCAGGCCCGGGATCTCGGCGGGGCTCGGGGCGGGCACCGGGCTGGGGGAGGACCGGAGCGCGGACGCGGCGTCGGACTGCGGGCCCGCGGCCCCCTGCCCCGGAACGCCGACCGGGGCTTTCTCCGGAGCGGCGCCGGAGGAGCAGCCGGTGAGCAGCAGGGCCAGGGCGAGGAGCGGTGCGGCGAGCAGGGCGGGTGGGCGGCGGGGGAGGGACACGGCGGTGGGCTCCTCGGATGGCGGCGGGCGGCGCTACGCGGCAGGACGGGCGGCGAGAGGGGTGTCTCGGTGCCAGTCTTTGCCGGGCCCGCCCCGGCCGAACCCGAACCGGGGCCATCCGGCTGTACCGCGTCGCCCGGCCGTCACCGACGCTCGCGGGTATGCAACGAAACAGCCCCCGATCGGGTGATCGGGGGCTGTTTCACGTGAAACATCCGCAGGGCGGGACCGTACGGATTACTGGTCGGCGGGCTTCTCCGACGCGCCCTTCGCGGCGACCGGCTTGCGCAGCTGGATGTTCAGCTCGCGCAGGCGGGTCTCGTCCAGTTCGGTCGGGGCGCCCATCATCAGGTCCTGGGCGTTGCCGTTGAGCGGGAAGGCGATCGTCTCGCGGATGTTCGGCTCGTCCGCGAGCAGCATGACGATGCGGTCGACGCCGGGGGCGATGCCACCGTGCGGCGGGGCGCCGAGGCGGAACGCGCGGAGCATGCCCGCGAACTCGTGCTCGACGGTCTCGCGGTCGTAACCGGCGATCTCGAAGGCCTTGAGCATCAGCTCGGGCTCGTGGTTACGGATGGCGCCCGAGGACAGCTCGATGCCGTTGCAGACGATGTCGTACTGCCAGGCGAGGATGTCCAGCGGGTCCTTCTCCTCCAGGTCGGCGAGGCCGCCCTGGGGCATCGAGAAGGGGTTGTGCGAGAAGTCGATCTTGCCGGTCTCCTCGTCCCGCTCGTACATCGGGAAGTCGACGATCCAGCAGAACCGGAAGACGCCCTCCTCGAAGTGGCCGGCGCGCTTGGCGGCCTCGACCCGGACCGCCGACATGATCTTGGAGACCTCGTCGAACTCGCCCGCGCCGAAGAAGACGGCGTGGCCCGGGACCAGCGAGAGGCGCTCGGTGAGCGTCTTGACGTCGGTCTCGGTGAGGAACTTGGCGATCGGTCCGGCCAGCGTGCCGTCCTCGCCCACGCGCACCCAGGCCAGGCCCTTGGCGCCGTGCTCGACGGCGTACTCACCGAGGCCGTCGAAGAACTTCCGGGACTGGCCCGCGGTGTCCGGGACCGGCAGCGCGCGGACGTGCTTGCCGGCGAACGCCTTGAAACCGGAGTCGGCGAAGACGTCGGAGATGTCGACGAGCTCCAGCTTGGCGCGCAGGTCCGGCTTGTCGTTGCCGTACTTCAGCATCGACTCGCGGAACGGGATGCGCGGGAACGGCGAGGTGACCTCGCGGCCGTTGCCGAACTCGGTGAAGAGCTCGGTCATCAGCTTCTCGATCGGCTGGAAGACGTCCTCCTGCTCGACGAAGGACATCTCGACGTCGAGCTGGTAGAACTCGCCCGGCGAGCGGTCCGCGCGAGCGTCCTCGTCGCGGAAGCAGGGCGCGATCTGGAAGTAGCGGTCGAAGCCCGAGATCATCAGCAGCTGCTTGAACTGCTGCGGGGCCTGCGGCAGCGCGTAGAACTTGCCGGGGTTCAGCCGGGACGGGACGACGAAGTCACGGGCGCCCTCGGGGGAGGTCGCGGTGAGGATCGGGGTCGCCATCTCGTTGAAGCCGAGGGCCACCATCTTGGAGCGGATGGAGGCGATCACGGCCGAGCGCAGCATGATGTTGCGGTGCATGCGCTCGCGCCGCAGGTCGAGGAAGCGGTACTCCAGGCGGCGCTCCTCGTTGACGCCGTCCTCGGTGTTGATCGTGAAGGGCAGCGGCGCGGCCTCGCCGAGCACCTCGACCTCGGAGACCTCGATCTCGATCTCGCCGGTCGGCAGCTCCGGGTTGACGTTGTCCGCGCCACGGGCGGAGACCTTGCCGTCGATCCGGACGACGGTCTCCTTGGTGAGCTTCGCCAGGGCCTCGTTGCCGGGGGTGCCGGGGCGGGCGACGAGCTGCACCAGACCGTAGTGGTCGCGCAGATCGATGAAGAGGATGCCGCCCAGGTCTCGGCGATTGTGCAGCCAGCCGCTCAGCCGGACGTCGGTGCCGACGTCAGAGGCGCGGAGCTCGCCGCAGGTGTGGGACCTGTACCGATGCATCGTCGTTCATCCAGTCTTCGCGGTTAGGTGGGGATTGAGCCTCCCCAGGCTACCGCCCGGGGGCGGGAGGCTTCATTTCCCTTTGTCCCGCCGTACCCGCCGCCCTCTGGGCAGGTGGCGGCCTCTCGGTGGCGTCCACCGAGCACATCTTCCTAAAGTGGGGCAATGCGCACCGAGGAAGTCCTGGCCGCGATCGCGACGGGCCTGTGGCGCTGGGACAACGCAGCCGGCACGGTCACGCTCGACGCGGAGGCGGCCCGGCTCCTCGGCCTGCCTCCCGAGCCCGGCAGCTACCGGGAGGCGGCGGTGCGCTCCCGTTTCCACCCGGTCGACTGGAACGAGATCTACGGGGTGGTGAACCTCGCGGTCGCCGAGGGCAGCCTCGCCGAGGCGCGGCTGCGGATCGTGGACGAGCGCGGGCAGGTCCTGCGTACCGTGCGCAGCCGCTCCAAACCGGTCTTCCGAACGGACGAGGACGCCGACAGCGAGGCCTATGTCCTCTACGGCACGCTCCAGGAGGTCGCCGAGCCGCAGCCCGGCGCCACCGACGCCGCCCATACGCCGATCACCGGGGACTGGCGGCGGTCCCGGGAGGCGTTCCTGCTGGACGCCGGGCGCGCGCTGGCCGAGGCCCGGTCCACCGCTGAGGTGCTGCGGGTCGCCGGGTCCCTGTCCATGCCGGGCTTCTCCCCGGACGGCCTCGCCGTCTTCGGCTCCGCCGGGGAACGGCTGACGATCATCGGGCACCACGGGCACAACATCGGGGACGAGGAACCCTTCACCGACATGCCCCTGGACACCGACTACCCGGCCGCCGAGGTCGTCCGCACCGGCCGCGCGATCTACCTCCCCTCCCCCGACGAGTACCGCCGCCGCTATCCGGCCACCTGGCCGCTCGCCCGGCGCTTCGGGCGGCAGTCCTGGGCCTTCCTGCCCCTGGTGTCGTCCGGTCGCACGATGGGCGCCTGGATGGCCGGGTTCCAGCACCCGGTGGGGTTCTCACCGGACGAACGCGCGGTGCTCTCGACGGTCGCCCGAATGCTCGCCCAGGCCCTGGCCCGCGCCGGGGTCGCCGAGACGGAACGCGAGCTGTCGCTGGGGCTCCAGCGCTCGATGATGCCGACCCTGGGGCCGGAGATCCCCGGAATGACGGTGGCCGCGCGTTACGTGCCGACCGGTGGCGGGCTCCAGGTGGGCGGCGACTGGTACGACATGATCCCGCTGCCCAACGGCCGGATCGCCCTGGTCATCGGCGACGTCCAGGGCCATGACGTGCGGGCCGCCGGACTGATGGGCCAGCTCCGCATCGCCCTGCGCGCCTACGCGTCCGAGGGGCACCGCCCGGACGCCGTGCTCGCCCGGGCCTCGCGCTTCCTGTCCGGGCTCACCGACGCGTACGAGAGTGTCGAGGGCGACAAGGAACCCGCGGCGCCCCGCTTCGCGACCTGCCTGTACGCCGAGGTCGACCCGGAGGCCGGGACCCTGGACATCGCCCGCGCGGGCCACCCCGACCCGGTGGTGATCAGCGCCGACGGGACCGCGGTGATCCGGCAGACGGCCGGTGGGCTGCCGCTCGGGATCGAGACGGACTCCGACTACCCCACCACCCGGGTGGTCCTGGAACCCGGCGAGACGATCATGCTGTGCACGGACGGCCTCATCGAGACCGGCGGGCACGACATGGCGACCGGCTGGACCCGGCTGCGCCCGGTCCTGGAGAAGCCGGTCGAGGACCTGGAACAGCTCGCCGACGCCCTGGTCCAGGCCGTGCACGGGCCGACCTCGCACTACACGACGGGGCCGCTCGCGGACCGGCGGGAGGACGACATCGCGGTCCTGGTGCTGCGACGTGAGAGCGCCCCGGCCCCGGAGACGGCGGCCCGCCGCAGCGTCCTGACCATCGCGCAGGCCGAGCCGGAGCGGATCTCGGTGGGGCGACAGCTGGTGCGGGAGCTGCTGCACGACTGGAGCGATCCCGAGCAGGTCGACTCGGCGGTCCTGATGGTCTCCGAGATGGCGACCAACGTGCTCGTCCACACGGACGGGGACGCGCTGATGGTGGCGGAGGTCTCCGGCGAACAGGGTGAGCGGCGGCTGCGGGTCGAGGTCGCCGACGCGAGCGACGAGCTGCCGCACAAGCGGCGGCCGGGCGAGATGGCGTCCAGCGGGCGGGGGCTCGTGCTGATGGAGATGCTGGCGGATGCGTGGGGGGTGGATCCGCGGGGGGAGGGGAAGTCGATCTGGTTCGAGCTGTACGAGTCGGACGAGCCGGGAGTTTTCTGAGCGGGTGAAGGACCCGGGCCGTGGCCCTCCGAGCGCTCGGGCTCGTCCCCGTAACGGTTCCGTCCTCAAGCGCCGGACGGGCTGGTTCGCCGGGCCCCGGCCCACAGCAAGCGCGGGCCCACCACCGCAAGGGTTCCGTCCTCACGCGCCGGACGGGCTGGGGTGGGCGCCGCCCGACGGGCCGGGAGGGGCGCCCGGCGGGCTGGAATGGCCGCCCCCGCGCAGTTCGCCCAGGACGCCGAAAGCCGCCGCGCA
The DNA here is from genome assembly GCA_014649555.1 of Streptomyces globisporus. Lineage (GTDB taxonomy): Bacteria > Actinomycetota > Actinomycetes > Streptomycetales > Streptomycetaceae > Streptomyces > Streptomyces globisporus. Next base: position 178,403 of record BMTG01000005.1, read on the forward strand.
CAGCGGGACCGCCAGCAGCATGCCCATCAGGCCGGCCACGCTCGCTCCCGCCGTCAGGGCGATCATGATCATCGCGGGGTGCATCTGGACCGTACGGCTCTGAATCATCGGCTGGAGCACATGGCCCTCCAGCACCTGGACCGCGAGGACCACCCCCAGCGCCCACAGGGCGATCACGAACCCCCGGTCGGCCAGCGCGACCAGCACCGCCACCGCGCCGGAGAGGAACGCCCCCAGGTACGGGATGTACGCGCCGACGAAGACCAGCGCGCCCAGCCCCACCGCCCCCGGCACGTCCAGGATCAGCAGGCCCACCGTGATGCACACGGCGTCGATCAGGGCGATGAACGTGGTGCCGCGCATGAAGCCCTCGACGGCCTCGAACGCGCGCCGCCCCATGGCCTCCACCAGGTCCCCCGTGCCGCGCGGGGCCACCGTGTGGGCCAGGTTCACCGCCCGGTCCGAGTCGCGCAGGAAGAAGAACGTCAGCAGCAGGGCCAGCACACTGGTCGCCACCAGCGAACCGATCAGGCTGATGCCGCTGAGCAGCCCGCCCGCCGCGCTCGCCCCGAACTTCTCGACCAGGCCCTTCGCGTTGTCGGCCAGATCGTCGACGTCCGTGGCCCCGGCGATGTCGAAGTGGTCGACGACCCACTGGCCCGCGTCCTTCAGCGAGGCGACGATCTGGTCGCCGGAGTCGACGAGGGCGGTGACGACGATGTACCCGGCGCCGCCGACCACCGCGACGAGTGCGGCGCAGGTCAGCCCCGCGGCCAGCGAACGGTTGAGGTGACGCGCGACGAGCCAGCGGTGGACGGGGCCGAGCAGGGCCGTGCCGAGGAGGGCCAGCAGGACCGGGGTGACCGCGGTCTTGAGGGCGACGACCAGCCAGATCGCGACGGCGGCGACGCCCACGACGAGCAGGACCACACCGCACCAGGCGGCGGCGCGGCGGGCGCTGTCGGGCAGGAGGGGCTTGGATGCGGGCACCCTCCCAGCCGATCACGGGGTGCGTCGGCGGGCCCGCCGACGCACCCCGTACGGGTGACGATGCGTCACATGCCGTGGACCGCGGGGACCGTGCCCAGGCGGCCGGCCTGGAAGTCCTCGAAGGCCTGCTTCAGTTCGGCCTGACTGTTCATCACGAACGGCCCGTAGTGGGCCATCGGCTCCCGGATCGGGCGGCCGCCGAGGAGGACGACCTCCAGGTCCGGGGTGTGGCCGTCCTGCCGCTCGTCCGCGCGGACGGTCAGCGAACCGCCGGCCCCGAACACCGCGGTCTGGCCCATCGCGATCGGGCGGCGCTCGGCGCCGACCGTGCCGCGCCCGGCCAGGACGTACGCGAGGCCGTTGAAGTCCTCGCGCCACGGCAGGGTCACCTCGGCGCCGGGCCGGACGGTGGCGTGGATCATCGTGATCGGGGTGTGGGTGATGCCCGGGCCCTGGTGGCCGTCGAGTTCACCGGCGATGACGCGGAGCAGCGCGCCGCCGTCCGGGGAGGCGAGGAGCTGGACCTCGCCGCCGCGGATGTCCTGGTAGCGCGGGTCCATCATCTTGTCGGCCTTGGGCAGGTTCACCCAGAGCTGGAGGCCGTGGAAGAGGCCCCCGGACTGGACGAGCGACTCCGGCGGGGCCTCGATGTGCAGCAGGCCCGAGCCGGCGGTCATCCACTGGGTGTCGCCGTTCTCGATGGTGCCGCCGCCACCGTTGGAGTCCTGGTGGATGAAGGTCCCGTCGATCAGGTACGTGACCGTCTCGAAGCCGCGGTGCGGGTGCCAGGGGGTGCCCTTCGGCTCCCCTGCCGCGTACTCCACCTCACCCATCTGGTCCATCATGATGAACGGGTCGAGGTGCCGGTAGTTGATCCCCGCGAACGCGCGGCGGACGGGGAAGCCCTCACCCTCGAAGCCGCTGGGCGCGGTCGTGACGGCGAGCACGGGACGGGCCACGGCGTCACCCGAAGCGGCCACCTTGGGCAGGGTCAGCGGGTTGTCGACAGTCACTGCGGGCATGGAAGCCACCTCCGGGCGAGTGTTCTGGAATCAATTTAGTTGAATGGTGAACATCCTGCAAGGCGTCGCGCATTCCCGGAGGGCGGCCGCGACAGGGCGAGGGCCCGCGCCGTCTCGGCGCGGGCCCTCGCCCGACAGAAGAAACCGCAGTTCAGCGACCTACGGACACCCCGAATCCCTAGCCGTACATACGGCGCATAGCGAAGTCGACCATCTGCTCGACGGCCTTGGCGTCGAAGACCATCCGGTGATCGCCCTCCATGTCCAGGACGAAGCCGTACCCCGTCGGCAGCAGGTCGATCACCTCGGCCCCGGTGATCACGAAGTACTTCGACTCCTTGCCCGCGTACCGCCGCAGCTCCTTGAGCGTGGTGAACATCGGGATCACCGGCTGCTGCGTGTTGTGCAGCGCCAGGAAGCCGGGGTTGTCGCCGCGCGGGCAGTAGACCTTCGACGTCGCGAAGATCTGCTGGAAGTCCTCGGCGGAGAGGGAGCCGGTGGTGAAGGCCCGGACCGCGTCGGCCAGGGAGGGCGGCGACGGTTCGGGATACAGCGGCTGCTCCCCGTAGCCGCCGCCCATCTGACCCATCTGGCCCATCTGACCCATCTGCTGCTGAGCACCAGGGTTCTGGTCGTAGCCGTACATGCTGCAAAGAGTAATCGGACACATCTACGGCTTGAGGGGTTGCGCCTTATTACTGACGGGTAGCATCATCGGAGAGGTCAGCTGATAGACCTACGCCTGCCTGTCGCCCGACCCGCATCACTCCCCGGGGCGCTGTGGCGCCACTGCTATTGATTACGGAGCCTTCCCATGGGGCACTACAAGTCGAATCTCCGCGACATCGAGTTCAACCTCTTCGAGGTCCTCGGGCGCGACAAGGTGTACGGCGCCGGTCCGTTCGGTGAGATGGACGTCGACACCGCGAAGAGCATCCTGGACGAGGTCGCCCGCCTCGCGGAGAACGAGCTCGCCGACTCCTTCGCCGACGCCGACCGCAACCCGCCGGTCTTCGACCCGGAGACCAAGACCGCTCCGGTCCCGGCGAGCTTCAAGAAGTCGTACCAGGCCTTCATGGACTCCGAGTACTGGCGTCTGGGCCTGCCCGAGGAGATCGGCGGCACCACCTCCCCCCGCTCCCTGATCTGGGGCTACGCGGAGCTGCTGCTCGGCTCGAACCCGGCCGTGTGGATGTACTCCTCCGGCCCGGCCTTCGCCGGCATCCTTTTCGACGAGGGCAACGAGGACCAGAAGAAGATCGCGGAGATCGCCGTCGAGAAGCAGTGGGGCTCGACGATGGTGCTGACCGAGCCGGACGCCGGCTCGGACGTCGGCGCCGGCCGCACGAAGGCCGTGCAGCAGGAGGACGGCTCCTGGCACATCGAGGGTGTGAAGCGCTTCATCACCTCGGGCGAGCACGACATGTCGGAGAACATCATCCACTACGTGCTGGCCCGCCCCGAGGGCGCAGGACCGGGCACCAAGGGCCTCTCCCTCTTCATGGTCCCGAAGTTCCACTTCGACTGGACGACCGGCGAGCTGGGCGAGCGCAACGGCGTGTACGCGACGAACGTCGAGCACAAGATGGGCCTCAAGGCGTCCAACACCTGCGAGATGACGTTCGGCGACCAGCACCCCGCCAAGGGCTGGCTGATCGGCGACAAGCACGACGGCATCCGCCAGATGTTCCGCATCATCGAGTTCGCCCGCATGATGGTCGGCACGAAGGCCATCGCCACCCTCTCCACGGGCTACCTGAACGCCCTGGAGTACGCCAAGGAGCGCGTCCAGGGTCCGGACCTGGCGAACTTCATGGACAAGACGGCGCCCAAGGTCACCATCACGCACCACCCCGACGTGCGCCGCTCGCTCATGACGCAGAAGGCGTACGCCGAGGGCATGCGCTCCCTCGTGCTGTACACCGCCTCCGTCCAGGACGCGATCCAGGAGCAGGAGGCCGCGGGCGAGGACGCCAAGGCGCTGAACGGCCTCAACGACCTGCTGCTGCCGATCGTGAAGGGCTACGGCTCCGAGAAGTCCTACGAGCAGCTCGCGCAGTCGCTCCAGACCTTCGGCGGCTCCGGCTACCTCCAGGAGTACCCGGTCGAGCAGTACATCCGGGACGCCAAGATCGACACCCTCTACGAGGGCACCACGGCGATCCAGGGCCAGGACTTCTTCTTCCGGAAGATCGTCCGCGACCAGGGCGCCTCGCTCAACACGCTCTCCGAGGAGATCAAGAAGTTCCTCGCGGGCGCCCAGGGCAACGAGGAGCTGGCCCCGGCGCTGGACTCCCTCGCCAAGGCCGCCGTGGACCTGGAGGCGATCGTCGGCACGATGATCACCGACCTCACCGCGACCGGCGAAGACGTCAAGAACATCTACAAGGTCGGCCTCAACACGACCCGCCTGCTGATGGCCTCCGGCGATGTCGTCGTCGGCTACCTGCTGCTCAAGGGCGCGGCCGTGGCGACCGAGAAGCTGCCGACCGCCTCCGCGAAGGACGTGCCCTTCTACCAGGGCAAGATCGCCGCCGCGAAGTTCTTCGCCGCGAACGTCCTGCCGGGCGTCTCGACCGAGCGCGCGCTCGCCGAGTCGATCGACAACTCGCTGATGGAGCTGGACGAGGCCGCCTTCTAGGACCTCGCAGCCGCTCAGCACATCCGACAGCGCCGCGCCCGGAGACCGTCCGGGCGCGGCGCTGTCGCACGACCGGGGGACCGGGGAGCGACGGCGCCGCCGATCTCACGGTCACCGGATACCGGACCCCGGGTCCTCGTTACAGTGAAGAACATGAGTTCCCCTCTCCGGTTCGACCGTGCGCACACCGATGACCTGATGACCTTCTTGGCGGCCAGCCCGTCCCCGTACCACGCCGTGGCCAACGCCGCCGCCCGGCTGGCGGAGGCCGGCTTCCGGCAGGTCGAGGAGACCGCCGCCTGGGACGGCTCGGCGGGTGGGAAGTACGTGCTGCGCGGCGGGGCGATCGTCGCCTGGTACGTGCCGGAGGGCGCCGAGGCGCACACGCCGTTCCGGATCGCGGGGGCGCACACCGACTCCCCGAACCTCCGGGTGAAGCCGCTGCCCGACACCGGGGCGCACGGCTGGCGCCAGATCGCCGTCGAGGTCTACGGCGGCACCCTGCTCAACACCTGGCTCGACCGGGATCTGGGCCTGGCCGGGCGGATCTCGCTGCGCGACGGCACGCACCGGCTGGTCAACATCGACCGGGCGCTGTTGCGGGTGCCGCAGCTGGCCGTCCACCTGGACCGGTCGGCCAACACCGAGGGGCTCAAGCTCGACCGCCAGAAGCACATGCAGCCGATCTGGGGACTCGGCGATGTGGAGGAGGGCGACCTGATCCGCTTCGTCGCCGAGGAGGCGGGGGTCGACGCGGAGGACGTCACCGGCTGGGACCTGATGCCGCACGCCATCGAGCCGCCCTCCTACCTGGGCCGGGACCGGGAGCTGGTGGCCGGGCCCCGGATGGACAACCTCCTCTCGGTGCACGCCGCGACCGCCGCCCTGGCCGCCGTCGCGGGGCTCCCCGACGCCGACATCCCGTACATCCCGGTGTTCGCGGCCTTCGACCACGAGGAGAACGGCTCACAGTCCGACACCGGCGCCGACGGGCCGCTGCTGGGCTCGGTGCTGGAGCGCTCGGTGTTCGCGCGCGGCGGCACGTACGAGGACCGCGCCCGCGCCTTCGCCGGGACCGTCTGCCTCTCCTCCGACACCGGCCACGCCGTGCACCCCAACTACGCGGAGCGGCACGACCCGACGCACCACCCGGTCGCCAACGGCGGGCCGATCCTCAAGGTCAACGTCAACATGCGGTACGCCACCGACGGCAGCGGCCGTGCGGTGTTCGCCGCGGCCTGCGAGAAGGCGGGCGTGCCGTGGCAGAGCTTCGTGTCCAACAACGCGATGCCCTGCGGCACGACCATCGGGCCGATCACCGCCGCCCGGCACGGCATCCAGACCGTGGACATCGGCGTGGCGATCCTCTCGATGCACAGCGCTCGTGAGCTGTGCGGTGCGGACGACCCGTATCTGCTGGCCAACGCGCTCACGGCGTTCCTGGCCAGCTGACCGGAGAACACCCAACCGCCTCCGCGCACATGGTTGTTGCCGGGCCGGGTACGCGAGTCGTACACCGGCCCGGACTCACCGGGCGGTCGAGGAGGCGGAATTCATGGGACTCGGAGGATGCATTCTCCTGATCGGTGCGGGCGCGATCCTGGCGTTCGCCACCGACTGGAAGATGGACACCGTGAACGTCGACCTGGTCGGCTGGATCATGATGCTCGTCGGCCTCGTCGGGGTCTTCGTCTATATGAGCATCGCGCGGCGCCGCCGGATGGTCGTGCCGCCCACCACCACGGTCGTCCAGGACGACCAGCAGCGCTACCAGTAACGGCCGGGCGCTCCGGGTCGCCCCGCACCGGGGCGACCCGTCCGGCGTCAGCCCTGCTCGTCCATCCCGGCCAGCACCAGCGCCAGCCGTGATGCCCCCGCCGCGGTGACGCGGACCGGCACCCCCCAGTCCTGCTGGTGCACATGGCAGGCCGGGTACTCGTTGGCCGGGTCGTCGTCGCAGGACGCCGCCATCGCGGAGACGTGCAGCACGCCCTCGGTGACCCCGTCCGCGAGGACCAGATCGCGCCCGAGATCCGTCCCCGCGCCGGAGCCGTCCGCCAGCAGCTCGGGCGGGGTGGCGGAGACCAGGAGCCGGGTCGAGGGCCCGTAGCGGGTGTCCAGCTTCTGCCCCGCGGGCGCCTGGAAGACCACGTCGAGGCGGAGGGTGCCCGGGGCGATCTCTGTGGCGGCCCGCTGGGTGCGGTGCGCCTGGTCGGCGACCCGGACCGCTTCCTCGGGCAGCCGGAGGCGGGTCAGCCGGTGGCGGGCCGACTCGACGACGACGAGATCGCCGTCGACCAGCACAGCGTCGCTGGGCTCGCGCACGTCCGTTGCCAGCGTGGTGACCTCGCCGGACGCCGGATCGTACCGGCGCAGGGCGTGGTTGTACGTGTCGCTGATCGCGACGGACCCGTCGGGCAGCGCGGTCACGCCGATCGGGTGCTGCAGGAGCGCCTGGTCGGCCGCCCCGTCCCGGTGGCCGAAGTCGAAGAGGCCGGTGCCGACGGCGGTGTGGACGTGCTCGTCGCGGTCGACCCAGCGCAGTGCGGAGGTCTCCGAGTCGGCGACCCAGAGCCGCTCCCCGTCGGCCGAGACGGCGAGCCCGGACGGCTGGGCGAACCAGGCCTCGGCGGCCGGCCCGTCGACCAGGCCCTCGTTGGTGGTCCCGGCGGCGACACGTACGGTCGCGCTCCCGGGGTCGTACGTCCACAGCTGGTGCACGCCCGCCATGGCGATCCACAGCCGGTCGCCGAACCAGGCGAGGTCCCAGGGCGAGGAGAGGTCCACCTCACGCGCCGGGCCGCTGGTCGGGTTCCCCTGCCACCACTGGCGGCCGGTCCCGGCGAGGGTGCTGGTCACCCCGGTCGTGAGGTCCAGGGCGCGGAGGGCGTGGTTGACGGTGTCCGCGACGGCGACGCGGCCGTCCGGGAGCACGGCGAGTCCCTGCGGTTCGCTGAACCGGGCCTCGTCCGGGCCGCCGTTGCTCAAACCGCGTTCACCGGTGCCGAAGTGGCGTCGTACGGTCTCGCCGTCGGCGTCCAGCTCGACCAGGCGGTGGCGGGTGGTGTCGGAGACCAGGAAGCCGCCGTCCGGCAGGAGCAGCGCCTTGCCGGGGAAGCGCAGATGCGTGGCGACGGGCTCGGGCGCGACGTAGGGGCCGTCGCCGCGGCGGAGCGTGCCCTTGGCCCCGTGCTCGGCCTCCAACTCCTCGACGAGCTTCTCGATGGCGTGCGCGTGGCCCTCGCCCGCGTGCTGGGCGACGACATAGCCCTCGGGGTCGATCACGACGAGCGTCGGCCAGGCCCGGACGGCGTACTGCTTCCAGGTGGCCAGCTCGGGGTCATCGAGGACGGGGTGGTGGACCTCGTAGCGTTCGACGGCGTCGACGACGGCCTGGTGCTCGGCCTCGTGGACGAACTTGGGCGAGTGGACGCCGATGATCACCACGGTGTCGCGGTGCTTCTCCTCCAGCTCGCGCAGCTCGTCCAGGACATGCAGACAGTTCACACAGCAGAACGTCCAGAAGTCGAGGATGACGATGCGTCCTCGCAGGTCAGCGAGGGTGTACTGCTGGTCGCCTGTATTGAGCCAGCCGCCCTTGCCGATGAGTTCGGGGGCGCGGACGCGTGCACGTGTTGCCATGTCACCAGTCAACACCGTCCCGGCCTGCGCGCATTCCGCCGGGCCCCGGGGGAACCTGTGCCCCATGAGACTTCTCGTACGTGAGCGGCTGTTCGCCATCGGCGACGACTACTGGATCGAGGACGACGGGGGCCGGAAGGTCTTTCTGGTCGACGGCAAGGCGATGCGGCTGCGCGACACCTTCGAGCTGAAGGACACCGACGGCCGGGTCCTGGTCGAGCTGCGCCAGAAGCTGATCAGCCTGCGCGACACGATGCTCATCGAGCGTGGCGGCGAGGAGCTGGCGAAGGTCAAGCGCAAGCGGCTGTCGCTGCTCCGCAACCACTACCGGGTGACGCTGGTGGACGGTACGGAGCTGGACGTCAGCGGCAAGATCCTGGACCGCGAGTTCGCCATCGAGTACGACGGCGAGCTGCTGGCCCAGATCTCGCGCCGCTGGCTGACCCTTCGGGACACGTACGGCATCGACGTCGTCCGGGACGACGCCGACACCGCGCTGCTCATCGCCGTGGCGATGTGCGTGATCGTCCTGGCGGACAAGGAGAGCGAGGGCTGAGCGCCCGCCGGGCGCGGCCGTTCGTTGTTTCACGTGAAACGTGGAGGCCGCCGAACTGCCCCCGGAAAGCCGTCCGGCGGCCCTCAGAGCGGTGACGTGAGCCCCAGCCGGCGGTCCTTCAGGGCCGGGAACTGCTCCCGGGTCGCGCGCACCTTGTCCGCGTCCAGCTCGACGGTCAGGACCTCCTCATCCGCGCCCGCCTGGGCCAGCACCTCGCCCCAGGGGTCGACGACGATGCTGTGGCCGGCCTGCTGGATGTCGCCGTGGGTGCCCGCCGTGCCGACGGCGAGCACGTACGCCTGGTTCTCCACGGCGCGGGCCTGCGCCAGGAGCGTCCAGTGGGAGCGGCGGCGCTCGGGCCAGCCCGCCGCGACGACGAGCGTCTCGGCGCCCGCGTCGACGAGGCCCCGGAACTGCTCGGGGAAGCGGAGGTCGTAGCAGGTGGCGAGGCCCAGGGTGGTGTCCGGCAGGGCGACGGTCACCAGCTCCTCGCCCGCGCCCATCATCACCGCCTCGCCCTGGTCGAAGCCGAAGCGGTGGATCTTGCGGTAGGCGGCCGTGCGCTCACCCTCGGGCGAGAAGACCAGGCTGGTGTTGTAGAGGGTGCCGTCGTCCGCGCGTTCGACGAAGGAGCCCGCGTGCAGCCAGACCCCGGCCTCGGCCGCCGCCTTCGCCATCGCCTCGTGCGTGGGGCCCTCCAGCGGCTCGGCCTCCGCCTCGAAGGCGGTGTAGGCGAACGCCCCGACCGGCCAGAGTTCGGGAAGAACCACAAGGTCGGCGCCGCGCTGGGCGACCACCAGAGAGGCCGCTCGCACTCTGCGGGCCTCGACGGATTCGTCCGGGTCTACTGCGATCTGGATGAGGGAGGCGCGCACACTACCACCGTCCTGGCATTCAAGCCGTCAACACGGGCCTACGATCGTCACACGAAAGCACTGCCGGGGTGCCTGCTCGCAGCGTAACTTAGCGGTCGAACCTCCCACGCAGCTCGCCGACAGTGCCGTCAGAGCCGGCCCACCCGCCAGCACTCCCTGCTCTCTCCAGCCCATGCACCGCAGAACCGCACGAGGGGTCCCGTGACCGTCCATCCCAGCCTCCAGCCCTACACCGACGCCGCGACCCACTCCATCGAGGCGATAGCCGAGCTGGTGAAGCCCCTTCCCGAGAGCGAGTGGAACCGCCGCACGCCCTGCCCGGGGTGGTCGGTGCGCGACATCGTGTCGCACGTCATCGGCATGGAGTGCGAGATGCTCGGCGATCCCCGGCCGATCCACACCCTGCCGCGCGACCTTTACCACGTGCAGAGCGACTTCGCCCGCTACATGGAGATGCAGGTCGACGTCCGGCGCCACCACACCTCCCCGGAGATCACCGCCGAGCTGGAGTACGTCCTCATCCGCCGGGCCCGCCAGATCCGCAACGAGTCGCGCAGCCCCGAGACCAAGGTCCGTGCGCCCCTGGGCGCCGAGCAGACCCTCGAAACGGCGCTGAATCTTCGGGCCTTCGACGTGTGGGTGCACGAACAGGACCTGCGCACCACGCTCGGCCAGCCGGGCAACCTGGACTCCCCCGGCGCCCTGATCACCCGCGACATGCTGCTCCTCGGGCTGCCGAAGGTGGTCGCCAAGGGCGCGGGCGCGCCGGCCAACTCGGCGGTCGTCTTCGACGTGCACGGCCCGGTGGAGTTCCTGCGGACGGTCCGGGTCGACGCGGAGGGCCGCGGTTCGATCGACGGCGCGCCGTCGCTGGGCCCCGCCGTGACGCTGTCGCTGGACTGGGAGACGTACGTACGCCTCGCCTGCGGCCGGGTCCGTCACGCGGCCGTCGCCGACCGGATCAAGGTCGAGGGCGACCAGGAGCTGGCCACGGCGATCCTGGACAACTTCACCGTGACCCCGTGACTCCGTTACGGCTTCACGGGCACGTGCCCGCTCCCCGGAGTGAGGGTCACGCGGGCACGTGCACGGCCTCGACGCGGCTGACCACGTGGTGCTCGCGTTCCCTGAGGGCGGCCCGTCGGCGCAGCCGCAGGATCTGGGCGACGCCGAACGCCTCCAGGACGAAGACCGAGGCGAACGCGACGCGGTAGTTGTCGCCCGTGGCGTCCAGCAGGACCCCGACGGCCAGCAGGGTGGTCATCGAGGCGATGAAGCCGCCCATGTTGACGATGCCGGAGGCGGTCCCCTGGCGCTCGGGCGGGTTGGCCGGGCGGGCGAAGTCGAAGCCGACCATCGAGGCCGGTCCGCAGGCGCCCAGCACCAGGCACAGGACGACCAGCAGCCACATCGGCGTGTGGTCGGCCGGGTAGAAGATCGCGGACGCCCAGAGCAGGGCCGTCGTCGCCACCGTGCCGAGGGCGATCGGGGTCCGCGCCTCGTGGTGGCGGGCGATGATCTGCCCGTAGACGAGTCCGACCACCATGTTGGACAGCACCACCAGGGTGAGCAGCGCGCCTGCCGTGCCCCGGCTCAGCTCCTGCGCCTCGACCAGGAACGGCATCCCCCACAGCAGCAGGAACACCATCGCCGGGAACTGGGTGGTGAAGTGCACCCACATCCCGAGCCGGGTCCCCGGCTCCCGCCAGGCGGCGGCGATCTGCCGGCGGACGTACGCGGCCCCCGCGTGCTCGGCGGGCGGCGGCTCGTGGCCCTCGGGGTGGTCCTTCAGGAAGAGCAGGAGGAGCACCAGCACCACGACGCCCGCCAGCGAACTGCCCACGAACGTCGTCGTCCAGCCGTAGCTGTGCAGCGCCCGCGCGATGAACAGCGTCGAGACGAGGTTGCCCGCCATCCCGAACAGCGCGGCGACCTGCCCGATCAGCGGTCCGCGCCGGGCCGGGAACCAGCGGCTGCCGAGCCGCAGCACGCTGATGAACGTCATCGCGTCACCGCAGCCGAGCAGGGCGCGCGCGGCCAGCGCCATCCCGTACGAGGGGGAGAGCGCGAAGCCGAGCTGTCCGACGGTGAACAGCACGACCCCGATGGTGAGGACCTTCTTGGTGCCGAGCCGGTCGACCATCAGCCCGACGGGTATCTGCATGCCCGCGTAGACCAGGAGCTGAAGGATGGAGAACGTGGAGAGCGCCGAGGCGTTGACGTCGAAACGGTCGGCGGCGTCGAGTCCGGCGACGCCCAGGCTCGTCCGGAAGATGATCGCGACGAAGTAGACGGCGACGCCGACGCCCCAGACCCAGGCGGCACGCCGGCCACCGGGCGGGTCACCGGGCAGGGAGAGCGTGGGGGCGGCCGAACTCACCGGTCCTCACCCCGCACCAGCTCCCGCACCCGGCCGACGTGGCGGCGCACGACCAGGGCCGCCCCGTCCGCGTCCCCGGACCGGATCGCCTCCAGCAGCTCACCGTGCTCGGTGATGTTGGCCTCGATCCTGCCCGGGTGCGCCTCCATCACCGCGACACCCATGCGCAGCTGACGGTCGCGCAGCTGGTCGTAGAGGCGCGAGAGGATCTCGTTGCCCGCGTATTTGACGATCTCGGCGTGGAAACAGCGGTCCGTGACGGCCACCGCCGCCAGATCGCCGGCCTCCGCCAGCTGCCGCTGCTCCTCCAAAAGCTGTTCCAGGCGCTCGATCAGCTGCGGGGACGCGGGCACGGCCTTGCGCGCCGCGAATTCCTCGACCAGCAGCCGGGTCTCCACCACGTCCTTGATCTCCTGCGCGGAGACGGCGAGGACGAGCGCCCCCTTCTTCGGGTAGAGCTTGATCAGCCCTTCGACCTCCAGCCGCAGCAGCGCCTCGCGCACGGGCGTCCGCGACACCCCGACCGCGTCCGCCAGATCCCCTTCGGTGAGCAGCGTCCCGCCCTCGTAACGCCGTTCCAGGACGGCTTCCTTGATGTGCGTGTAGACCCGCTCGGCGGCGGGCGGACGCTTGAGGGAGGAGGGCGTGGACCGTACGGGGGCGGAGGATGCGGGAGGCATGCGCACAGCATAGATACAACATGCACGCATAGGGACCGGCGTCCGGATTCTGGACCCCCCTGGACGATCTGCGCTCCGCGGTGGTGGCCGTCGAGACCGACCGCACCTGCCCGGACGCCGGGACGGAAGGGTGCTGCTGATGACCACGCTCTCCCTCGGCCCCTCGCCGGCCCGCCGGGACGCCCTCGCCCGCCGGATACGGCTGCTGGTCGCCGCCACCATCGCCTACGACGTCATCGAGGCGGTCGTCGCCCTCACCGCCGGAACGCCCGCCTCCTCCAGCGCGCTGATCGGCTTCGGCCTGGACTCCGTCATCGAGGTCTTCTCCGCCGCCGCGGTCGCCTGGCAGTTCTCCGCCCGCGAGCACGCGGTGCGCGAGGCCCGGGAGAGGACGGCCCTGCGGATCATCGCCGTGTCGTTCCTCGCCCTCGCCGCGTACGTCGCCGTCGACGCGGTCCGTGCGCCGGCCGGGACCGGCGAGGCCGAACCCTCCCCGCTCGGCATCGTCATCGCCGCGCTGTCGCTGGCGATCATGCCGTTCCTTTCGGACGCCCAGCGGCGCGCGGGGCGCGAGATCGGCTCCGCGTCCGCCGTCGCCGACTCGAAGCAAACCCTGCTGTGCACGTACCTGTCCGCCGTCCTGCTCGTCGGCCTGATCCTCAACGCGGTCTTCGGCTGGTCCTGGGCGGACCCGGTGGCCGCCCTCGCCATCGCCGGCATCGCGGTCAAGGAGGGCCGTGAGGCATGGCGCGGCAAGGGCTGCTGCGCGCCGACGACCCAGGGTCAAGCCTGCGCAAATTCACCCGTTCGGTAACACATCCCTTGCCCCTCCTCAGGAGTCTCTTCCACGAGCGGCACCCTTATGTGGCCGCATATCAGGCGCATTTGGGAGCATTCAGTTGAAAATCGGCATCAAGCGCATCAATCGCGTCTCCGTCACGGCCACCGTGACGCTCACCGCCGGTGCGGTGCTCGCGGGCAGCGCCTTCGCCTCCACGGCACAGGCCGCCACGCCGCCGACTCCGAAGATCGTCGCCAAGGGCGGCTTCCTGATGAACGACAGCACCGGGAAGACCCTCTTCACCAAGTCCGCGGACACCCGCCGGGCCACCGGTTCGACCACGAAGATCATGACGGCGCTGGTCGTCCTGTCCCAGAAGAACGTGAACCTGAAGTCCAAGGTCACGATCCAGAAGGCGTACAGCGACTACATCGTCTCGAAGAACGCCTCGTCGGCCCGGCTCATCGTCGGCGACAAGGTGACGGTGGGCCAGCTCCTCTACGGCCTGATGCTCCCGTCCGGCTGCGACGCCGCGTACGCCCTGGCCGACAAGTTCGGCTCCGGCTCCACCCGTGCCGCCCGGGTGAAGTCGTTCATCGGCAAGATGAACTCCACCGCGAAGAGCCTCAAGCTGAAGAACACCCGCTTCGACTCGTTCGACGGCATCGGGAGCGGCAGCAACTACTCCACTCCCCGTGACCTGACGAAGATCGCCGGTAAGGCGATGAAGAACTCCACGTTCCGCTCGATCGTCAAGACCAAGTCGACGAAGCAGAAGGTGACCACGAAGAGCGGTGGCTACCGCTACATGTCGTGGACCAACACCAACAAGCTGCTCGGCAGTTACAGCGGCGCGACCGGCGTCAAGACCGGCTCCGGCCCGACCGCCAAGTACTGCCTGGTCTTCGCGGCGACCCGCAAGGGCAAGACGGTCATCGGCACGGTGCTCACGTCGACCTCCGAGGCGAACCGCACGGCCGACGCGAAGAAGCTGATGGACTACGGCTTCAAGAAGTAGGGCCTCCGCCCCGGGACAGGCGAGAAGGCCGGTGGGCCCGCGCGGTCGCCGTGCGGGCCCACGCGTCAGGGGGCACAGCCGGATTCTTTGCCATGGCTGCGTACATCCTTGCGGGCCGGTCATGAGTCTCGTATCGGGGCCTCTCCATATGGCCGGTCCCTCAATGCATTCGCGGAATCGGAGCGTTCATTGATATCGAGCCACAAGACCCGTCCCGAGACCGGTCACAAGGCCCGCGGCAAGCGCCTGCGCAACTCTGTCGTCGCAGCCGTCGTATCCGGTGGCGTGATGCTCGGGGTCATGCCCCTCGCGTCGCCTGCCCAGGCCGCTGCCGCCCTGCCGACGCTCAGCGCCAAGGGCGCGTTCCTGCAGGACCGGGCGACCGGCGCAAAGAAGTACGGCAAGGCCGCCGACATCAAGCGGCAGATGGCCAGCACCACCAAGGTCATGACCGCCGCCGTGGTCCTCAACACCCCCGGCGTCGATCTGTCCCGCAAGGTGACCATCTCGCAGACCTACCGCGACTACGTCACGGCCCAGGGCGCCAGCACGGCGGATCTGAGGACCGGCGACAAGGCCACGGTCCGTCAGCTGCTGCACGCCCTCATGCTTCCGTCCGGCTGCGACGCGGCGTACGCGCTCGCAGACACCTTCGGCGTGGGCTCCACCCGGGCCGCCCGGACCAAGCAGTTCATCGGGCAGATGAACTCCAAGGCCGCATCGCTCGGGATGACCAACACCAAGTTCGACTCGTTCGACGGCATTTCTGCGGCCGGGGACAACTACTCGACCCCGCGCGATCTCGCGCAGCTCGCCAGCTACGCGATGCGGGGCTCGACCCTGCGCGGCATCATGAGCACCACCAAGTACGTGGCCCCGGTGACGACCAGCACCGGCGCGACACGCACGTACACCTGGTACAACACCAACCAGCTGCTCGGCTCCTACAGCGGCGCCGTCGGCATCAAGACCGGCACCGGCACCGCGGCAGGTCCCTGCCTCATCTTCGCCGCCACCCGGGGCGACAAGACGTACGTCGGCGTCATCCTGAACGGCACCGACCGCTACAACGACGCGGCCAAGCTGCTCGACTACTACTACGGTTCCAGCACCGCGTCGACCATGAAGCTGCGCACGCTGCCCCAGGGCGCACAGCGCGACTGATCCGGCACCGGGCATGACAGAAGGGTGCGGCCACCGTCGGTGGCCGCACCCTTTGTCCGTCTGTCCGTCAGGCCCAGGTGATGAGCCGCTTCGGCTGCTCCAGGATCGCCGCCACATCGGCCAGCACCTTGGAGCCCAGCTCGCCGTCGACCAGGCGGTGGTCGAACGACAGGGCCAGCGTGGTGACCTGGCGCGGCTTCACCTTGCCCTTGTGGACCCACGGCTGGAGCTTGATCGCGCCGACCGCCAGGATCGCGGACTCGCCCGGGTTGAGGATCGGCGTACCGGTGTCGACGCCGAAGACGCCGACGTTGGTGATGGTCACCGTGCCGCCCGCCATCGCCGCCGGGGACGTCTTGCCGTCCCGGGCTGTGGTGACCAGCTCGCCCAGCGCCTCCGCGAGCTGCGGCAGCGTCTTGTCGTGCGCGTCCTTGATGTTCGGCACGATGAGACCGCGCGGGGTGGCCGCAGCGATGCCCAGGTTGACGTAGTGCTTCTGCACGATCTCCTGGTTGGCCTCGTCCCAGGCGGCGTTGACCTCGGGGTTCCGCTTGATCGCGACGAGGAGGGCCTTGGCGATGACGAGGAGCGGGTTGACCCGCACCCCCGCCATGTCCTTGTCCTCCTTGAGCTCGGCCACGAGCTTCATCGTGCGCGTCACGTCGACCGTGACGAACTCGGTGACGTGCGGCGCGGTGAACGCGCTGCCCACCATCGCCTGCGCGATGGCCTTGCGGACGCCCTTGACCGGGATACGGGTCTCGCGGGCGGAGTCGGAGACAGCGGGGGGGAGAGCCGCTGCCGGGGCCTCGGGGGCCACCGGGGACGCGACCGCCGCGGGAGCCTCGGCAGCGGCCGGAGCCGCCGCCGCGTGGACGTCCTCGCGGGTGATGATGCCGTCCTTGCCGGTCGGCACCACCGTCGCCAGGTCGATGCCCAGGTCCTTGGCCAGCTTGCGGACCGGGGGCTTGGCGAGCGGGCGGCCACCTGCCGGAGCACCGGCCGGTGCGGTCGCCGCCGGTGCGGGAGCAGACGCCCCGTGCCCGTTCAGCTCGGCCTGCACCGCCGCCGCGACGGCAGCGGCCTCCGGAGCGGCGGCCGTCCCCTTGCGCGGGCGGCGCTTGGTGGAGGACTCGGCGACCCCGTAGCCCACCAGGACCGGCGTGCGGCCCTTCGGCTCGGCCTCGGCCTCCGGCGCCTCCACCGGCTCCTGGGCCGGAGCGGCGGCCGGGGCGGGCGCGTCGCCGCTGCCCGGTGCCACGTCGATCGCGATGATCACCTGGCCGACATCGACGGTCGTGCCCTCGGGGAAGCGCAGCTCGTGCACCACCCCGTCGAACGGGATCGGCAGCTCGACGGCCGCCTTCGCGGTCTCGACCTCGCACACGACCTGGCCGTCGGTGACGGTGTCGCCGGGCTGGACGAACCACTTGAGGATCTCGGCCTCGGTCAGTCCTTCGCCCACGTCGGGCATCTTGAACTCACGGAAACGAGCAGACGTTTCGGTCATCGTCGTCACGAACCCTCTCCTCAGAACGCCAGCGAGCGGTCGACGGCGTCGAGCACCCGGTCCAGACCGGGCAGGTACTCGTCCTCCAGCCGGGCCGGCGGGTAGGGCACGCTGTAGCCGCCGACCCGCAGCACGGGGGCTTCGAGGTGGTAGAAGCAGCGCTCGGTGATCCGGGCGGCGATCTCCGCGCCGGAGCCGTAGAAGACGGGCGCCTCGTGGACGACCACGACCCGGCCGGTCTTCTCCGCCGACCTCTGGATGGCGTCGAAGTCGATCGGGGCCATCGAGCGCAGGTCCAGGACCTCGATCGACTTGCCCTCCTCCTGGGCGGCCGCGGCGGCCTCCAGGCAGACCTTGACCATCGGCCCGTACGCGACGAGCGTGAGGTCGCCGCCCTCGCGGGCGGTCACGGCCTTGTGCAGCGGGCCGGGGATGGACTCGGTGTCGACCTCGCCCTTGTCCCAGTAGCGCCGCTTGGGCTCGAAGAAGATGACCGGGTCGTCGCTCTGGACGGCCTGCTGCATCATCCAGTACGCGTCGCTCGCGTTGGACGGCGAGACCACCTTCAGGCCCGCGACGTGCGCGAAGAGCGCCTCGGGGGACTCGCTGTGGTGCTCGACCGCGCCGATGCCGCCGCCGTACGGAATGCGCACGACGACCGGCAGCTTGACCTTGCCGAGCGAGCGGGCGTGCATCTTGGCGAGCTGCGTGACGATCTGGTCGTACGCGGGGAAGACGAAGCCGTCGAACTGGATCTCGACGATGGGGCGGTAGCCGCGCAGGGCCAGGCCGATCGCCGTGCCGACGATGCCGGACTCGGCGAGCGGGGTGTCGATCACCCGGTCCTCACCGAAGTCCTTCTGGAGCCCGTCGGTGATCCGGAAGACGCCGCCGAGCTTGCCGACGTCCTCACCCATGATGAGGACCTTGGGGTCGGTGTCGAGGGCGAGGCGGAGCGACTCGTTGAGCGCTTTCGCGATGGACATCTTTTCCACGGCCATGGCTACTTGCCCTCCTCGGCAGAGTCGGCGAACGATGCCTGGTAGGCGGCGAACTGGGCGCGCTCCTCGTCCACGAGGGAGTTGCCGTCGGCGTAGGCGTGCTCGAACAGGGCCAGCGGCTCCGGGTCGGGCATCGCGCGTACCGCTTCCCGTACCCGCTTGCCGAGGGTCTCGCTCTCCTCCTCCAGGGCGGTGAAGAACGCCTCGTCGGCGTGGCCGGCCTTCTCCAGGTACGTCCGCAGCCGCAGGATCGGGTCCTTGGCCTCCCAGGCGGCCCGCTCCTCGTCGGCCCGGTACTTCGTCGGGTCGTCGGAGGTGGTGTGGGCGCCCATGCGGTACGTGAACGCCTCGACGAGGGTCGGCCCCTCGCCCCGGCGGGCCCGCTCCAGCGCGGAGCGGGTGACGGCGAGACAGGCGAGGACGTCGTTGCCGTCCACGCGGACGCCGGGGAAGCCGAAGCCCTGGGCGCGCTGGTAGAGCGGCACGCGGGTCTGGCGCTCGGTGGGCTCGGAGATGGCCCACTGGTTGTTCTGGCAGAAGAAGACGACGGGGGCGTTGTAGACCGCGGAGAAGGTGAAGGACTCGGCGACGTCTCCCTGGCTGGAGGCGCCGTCACCGAAGTACGCGATCACGGCGGAGTCCGCACCGTCCTTGGCGACGCCCATGGCGTAGCCGGTGGCGTGCAGCGTCTGCGAGCCGATGACGATCGTGTACAGGTGGAAGTTGTTGCTGTTCGGGTCCCAGCCGCCGTGGTTCACGCCGCGGAACATGCCGAGCAGGTTGGTCGGGTCGACGCCGCGGCACCAGGCGACGCCGTGCTCCCGGTAGGTCGGGAAGACGTAGTCGTCGTCGCGCAGGGCGCGGCCACTGCCGATCTGGGCGGCCTCCTGGCCGAGCAGCGAGGCCCACAGCCCCAGCTCGCCCTGACGCTGGAGGGCGGTCGCCTCGGCGTCGAAGCGGCGGGTGAGCACCATGTCCCGGTACAGACCGCGCAGCTCTTCCGCGCTCAGGTCGATGCTGTAGTCCGGGTGCTCGACGCGCTCGCCCTCGGGCGTCAGCAGCTGTACGAGCTGGGGCTCGGCGCTCTGCGGCTTCTTCGCGGCGCTGGTCCGCTTACTGGCGCGTCGCGGTTTACGCGCGGCGGCAGTGCTCTCCACGGTCACGTGCGTGCTCCTCCGTCGGTCCGGCCCCCGGGGTCTGCCGGGAAACCAGTGCGGCTCGCCTGAACCCGACAGCCGTGCACGGGGTGGGTGCCGGTCGGGCCGGGATCAGGCGTGACAGGTGCCCCGGCGAGCGCCCTGTCATAGGCACGTTACCCAGTGCATCGCATAACTGCGAAACCCTCTCTGACCTGCGATTTTGCTTGGATTTCCAAGTAAATCGAAAAAAACGCGAAGCGCTGCTGGTCAGGGCACTGGAAACAGCCTTGCAGGCCGCCGGAACAACGGCACGTTATCCCGCGGATCAGCCCCAGGGAAGAGCGGAGGGGAGGCGAGTATGTGAGACTGCGATCGTGCGCGAAGATGGAAAAATCACAGTATTTCTGCTCGACGATCACGAGGTCGTCCGGCGTGGCGTCCATGAGCTGCTCGCCTCCGAACCGGACATCGAGGTGGTCGGCGAGGCCGGTACGTCCGCGGACGCCCTGGCCCGGATCCCGGCGACGCGGCCCGATGTCGCGGTGCTCGACGTGCGGCTGCCGGACGGCAGCGGGGTGGAGGTGTGCCGGGAAGTCCGTTCCCAGGACGAGAACATCAAATGCCTGATGCTCACCTCGTACGCCGATGACGAGGCGCTTTTCGACGCGATCATGGCGGGCGCCTCGGGTTATGTACTGAAGGCGATCCGCGGCAATGAACTGCTGAATGCCGTACGGGACGTGGCGGCCGGAAAATCCCTGCTGGACCCGGTGGCGACCGCCCGGGTTCTGGAGCGGCTGCGCGACGGCGGCACCGCCAAGGGCGACGACCGGCTCGCCGGCCTCACCGAGCAGGAGCGCAAGATCCTGGACCTGATCGGGGAGGGGCTGACCAACCGCGTCATCGGGGAGCGCCTGCACCTCGCCGAGAAGACCATCAAGAACTACGTCTCCAGCCTGCTGTCCAAGCTGGGCATGGAGCGCCGCTCGCAGGCCGCCGCCTACGTCGCACGGCTCCAGGCCGAGCGCCGCTGAACCGCCCCGGGCGGCGGGACTTTGGTCCCGCGTCACCCGGGGCAGGCGACTCTTACGCGGGCCCTACGCCCGGGGGACAGTGGAAGCCATGTCCTTCGACTCCCACGGCTCCCCCGAACGACGCGCGGTCGGCACGATCGAGCGGACCGGTCCTGCCGAGCCCCTCGACCTGCTCGGCCGGGTCCCGTACGGCCGCCTCGCGACCAGCATGCGGGCCCTGCCGTTCCTGGCGGTGGCCCGGCACATCGTGAGCGACGGCAGCATCCTGCTGCGGATGCACCGGGGTTTCGGCCACCACGAGGCGTGCGACGGGAGCGTCGTCGCGTACGGGGCGGACAACTACAACGACGCGGCCTCGGGCGACGGCGGCAACCTGTGGTCGGTTCAGTTCACCGGGCCCGCCGAGATCGTGCACCTCTGCCCCGAGCAGGAGGAACTGTTCGGCGCCGCCCCCGTCAGCGTCAACGGGGAGCCCTACGCGCCGGCGTACCTCCGGGTCGATCCGCACTTCGTCACGGAACACACGCTGGACTTCTGAGGCGTTGCCCCTCCAGACCCTTCAGCGCACCGGTGGCCGGACCCTCTAGCGCACCGGTGGGCGTCACCGCAAGTCCGCAAAGTGGCCACGCAGAGTGATCTAACATCTGGTAAGTGCTGCGCTCATATGTCACTCGTCCGCCTGTTCCCCCGGTCGGCGAGGTGCTGCGCCGTTACCCCGGCGTGGGCGAGCCGCTCGCCTGCGAGCCGATCACCAAAGGCCTGCTGAACCACGGATACCGCGTCTCCACGACGAGCGGTTCCTACTTCCTCAAGCACCATCTCGACAAGAAGCACCTGGACGACACCAGCGGCGAACGCGCCGCGATCGTGCGCCAGCACCGTGCCACCCAGCGCCTGCAGTCGCTCGGCGTGCCCGTCGTGCCACCGCTGACGGACACCCGGGGCGACACCGTCACCATGATCGGCGAACGCTGCTACGCCCTGCACCCCTGGGTCGAGGGCCTCCACCGGGTCGGCGCCCAGCTCACCCTCGCCCAGTCGCGCCGGCTCGGCACGCTCCTCGGCACCGTGCACACCGGCCTGGAGCAGGTGATGGCCCCGCGCGACGGCCCGCCCCGCGCGAGCCCGCCCGCCCGGCCGGGGCACCGCAGCCCGGACGCCGCCGACACCTTCGCGCTGATCGACGACCTGCTGGCCGCCGCGCGCGGCGAGGACGGTCGGGACGCCCCGCGCGACGCCTTCGACGAACTCGCCGTGCACCGGCTCGTGGAGCGCCGCGCCCTGCTCGAACAGCACGCCCACCGCCGCCCGCCCACGCCGGACGGGCCCGCCACCGGCTGGGTGCACGGGGACTTCCACCCGCTGAACCTGCTCTACCGGGGCGCCGACCCGGTCGCGATCGTGGACTGGGACCGGCTGGACGTACAGCCGCGCGCCGAGGAGGCGGTACGGGCGGCGGCGATCTTCTTCGTCCGGCCGGCCGGGGAACTGGACCTCGCGAAGGTACGCGCCTACGCCCGGGCCTACCGGCGGGCCGCCGGGGCGGGGGCCGGGGAACTGGCGGCCGCGGTGCACCGGGTGTGGTGGGAGCGGCTCAACGACTTCTGGATACTGCGCTGGCGCTACCGCCTGGACGACCGCAGGGCCGACCCGCAGTTTCCCGCGGTGTCGGCCCTGGCGGTGTGGTGGACGCGCGAGTACGAGGCGGTGTACGCGGCCTTCACGGAGTGAGCGGACCGGAGCGACCGGCGTGCGCCGGTCGCTCCGGTCCGGTGCCTCAGCCCGTCGTGGCGCCCTGCGCCGTCTCACCGGGTGTCGTGCCCGCACCGCCCTCGTCCCCGCCGGCCCCGCCCTCGATGATTCCGCCCGGGGTGCCGGGGTCGGTCGTCGGGTCCGTGGGCTCGCCCGTGGGCTCCCCGGTGGTGCCCTCGTTGGTGGAGCCGTCCGACGTGCCGCCGTCGGTGTCGGTCGGCGTCGGGGACGGGCTGAACGTGGGCTCGCTCGGGGTCGGGTCCGGGGTGAACGGCGGCGGGTTCGGCTCGGTCTGGCCACCGCTGGTGGTGTCCGGCTCCTCCGGCTCCTCGCTCTCCTCCTCGGACGGCTTCTCCGAGGGCTCGTCCTCGGACTGGCTGACCGAGGTGGACGGGGTGACCGGGTCCTTGTCCTTGTCGCCGTCACCCTGCGCCGCGTTGAGGGCGAAGGCGACGCCCGCGCCGATCGCGATCAGGGCCAGCAGGACGAAGAGCCACATCTTGCCGCGCCCCCCGGAGCGCCGCTGCCCGCCGCCGTCGTACCCCCCGTCGTCCGGGTTGTACGGGGGCAGGATCGGGCCCTGCGAGGTGTCCCCGTGCATCGGGTGGCCCGTGCCCATCGCGCGGGTGGAGCCGGTCATTCCGTGCGGCGGGGTCTGGCCGCCCTCGTGCAGCGCGACCGGGCCGGTGTTCCAGGTGCCCGTGTGGCCGCCCTGCACCTGGAGCATCTGCAGGCTGTACTGGACGAGCCCGCGCATCTCCTCGGCGCTCTGGAACCGGTCGTCCGCGTCCTTCGCCAGCGAGCGCATCACCATCCCGTCCAGCTCCGGCGGCACCACGTCCGAGACCTCGGACGGCGGCACCGGGATGTCCTGGACGTGCTGGTAGACCACCGAGAGCGGGGTCTCGCCGGTGAACGGGGGCCGCAGCGCCAGCAGCTCGTAGAGCAGGCAGCCGGTGGCGTACAGGTCGGACCGGTGGTCGACGGCCTTGCCGAGCGCCTGCTCGGGGGAGAGGTACTGGGGCGTGCCCATGACCATGCCGGTCTGGGTCATCGTCGACTGCGCGCCGTGCAGCGCGCGGGCGATGCCGAAGTCCATCACCTTGACCGCGCCGGAGTCCGTGATGATCACGTTGGCGGGCTTGATGTCGCGGTGCACGATGCCGTGCTGGTGCGAGTAGGCGAGGGCTTCCAGCACACCCGAGACGATGATCAGCGCCTGCTCGGGCGGCGGGGCCTCGGCGGTCAGGAGCAGATCGCGGATGGTGCGGCCCTCGACCAGTTCCATCACGATGTACGGGACGGTCTGGCCGCCCACAACGTCCTCGCCGGAGTCGTACACGGCGACGATCGCATGGTGGTTGAGGCCCGCGACGGACTGTGCCTCGCGGGTGAAGCGGGCCTTGGAGACCGGGTCCTCGGCCAGGTCGGAGCGGAGCAGCTTCACCGCGACCGTGCGTCCGAGCCGGACGTCCTCCGCCGCGTAGACCTCTGCCATGCCGCCCCGGCCGAGCCGGTGGGTCATCCGGTAACGGCCGTCACCGACGACGCCGCCGACGCCCCAGGAGTCGGTGCCATCCGAGACTCCGCCGCCGTTTGCTTCGGAATCGGGTGCCATCAGTCCTCGCCGTCGTATCTGTCCGCGCGTCCGCGGGTTCTCACGGTGCCTTGCTGCATTGCCACGTCACGCTACAGCCTCCGCCGGACACCACGGTTCCGCTCCGGCAGGATCATCGGACCGCCCGGCGCGTCCTCCACAGGAATGTGATGCGTTTCCTGTAACGCTTCCGAGACGCTTCTTGTGCGTAGGGTCACGGAACGGGCACCCGGCTTGACGTGTCGGACCCCTACGGCAGACTTGGCGCGTCATCGCGTTTGTACGGGAACCGCGTCGCACGCAATCACGTCAGACAGAAACACGTCGGACAAAAAAGCCGCGTGCGACCGCGCGCCGTCGAGGGGGAAGCAAGTCATGAGCCAGGACGGCGCACAGGGCCGCTATGCGGGCGGGTCGGTCGCGGGAGGCCGCTACCAGCTGCGCGACCTGCTCGGCGAGGGCGGGATGGCGTCCGTGTACCTGGCGTACGACTCCGCCCTGGACCGCCAGGTCGCGATCAAGACCCTGCACACCGAGCTCGG
The DNA here is from genome assembly GCA_014649555.1 of Streptomyces globisporus. Taxonomy (GTDB): domain Bacteria; phylum Actinomycetota; class Actinomycetes; order Streptomycetales; family Streptomycetaceae; genus Streptomyces; species Streptomyces globisporus. The sequence continues at coordinate 202,727 of BMTG01000005.1, forward strand.
CCGCGAGCAGTCCTTCCGCGAGCGCTTCCGGCGCGAGGCGCAGGCCGTCGCCAAGCTCCAGCACACCAACATCGTCTCCGTCTTCGACACCGGCGAGGACGAGCTCGGCGGTGCGCTGATGCCGTACATCGTCATGGAGTACGTCGAGGGGCAGCCGCTCGGCTCGGTGCTGGCCGCCGACATCCGCACACACGGCGCGATGCCCGCCGACAAGGCCCTCAAGGTGACGGCGGACGTGCTCGCCGCCCTGGAGACCAGCCACGAGATGGGCCTGGTCCACCGGGACATCAAGCCGGGCAACGTGATGATGACCAAGCGCGGCGTCGTCAAGGTCATGGACTTCGGCATCGCCCGCGCCATGCAGTCCGGCGTCACCTCGATGACCCAGACCGGCATGGTCGTCGGCACACCGCAGTACCTCTCCCCCGAGCAGGCCCTCGGCCGCGGCGTCGACGCCCGGTCCGACCTGTACTCGGTCGGGATCATGCTCTTCCAGCTGCTCACCGGCCGGATCCCGTTCGACGCGGACTCGCCGCTGGCCATCGCGTACGCGCATGTGCAGGAGGAGCCGGTCGCACCCTCCAGCATCAACCGGTCGGTCACCCCGGCGATGGACGCCCTCGTCGCCCGCGCGCTCAAGAAGAACCCGAACGAGCGCTTCCCCAGCGCCGCCGCGATGCGCGACGAGATCGCCCGCGTGCTGAACGCCTCCGGCGGCCAGACCGGCGCCCCGATGATCGTGTCGGGCGGCGGGCCCGCCAACAGCGGCGCCGGCGTCGGCTCGGCGGTGTTCCCGCCGGTCGACCAGAGCACCCCGGCGCCCCACAGCGTCCAGACGCCGTACCAGCCGCATCCGCACCAGCAGCCGGGCCCGTACAGCCAGCCCACCCCCGCGCCGAGCTACGGCTACCCGCAGTCCGGCCAGGTCCAGGGCTACCCGGCCCCGGGCCGGCTGTCGCACCAGACCCCGCCGCCGTACTCGATCAGCCCGCAGCACGCGACGGCCGTGGGCACCACCGGTGGCGGCTCGAAGCGGAACATGCCGGTCATCGTCGGCTCGATCGTCGTGGCCCTGCTGGCCGTCGGCGGTCTGATCACCGCGATCGCCCTCCAGGGCGACGGCAAGGACGACGAGGCGGGCAAGGGCAGCGAGACGGGCACCGAGCAGGTGGAGGGCTACCGCCCGCCGGAGCGCAACCGGACGATGAAGGACACGGACTGCTCGAACGCCTCCGAGGACTCCAACGACCCGAAGAAGGTCCGCGCGCCGAGCTTCATCTACAAGGACATCCAGTCCGCGAAGGCGTGCGCGACCGCCGCAGGGTGGACGGTCAAGGAGGTCGAGGAGCCGGGCAACACGTACGCGGACGGCCAGGTCGTCGGCCAGTTCCCGTCCTCCGGTACGGCGGTCCCCGAGCGCGGCGCGCACTTCGAGCTGAAGGTCTCCACCGGGAAGCCGTCCTGAACCACCGGTAACCCCTCCTGACCATCGGTACGCCGTCCTGAAACGTCGGTGTCCGAAGGTGATCGTTACGGTTCACGGATATCGCCGGATCTTCGTCAGGGACCGGTACGTGGACCGGTAACAGGCCCCTGATTTCCGGATACCGCGTCCGGGATGCCGGATGCAGGGGCCCGTGTGACGCTGATCTCATGGCTCCAGGTCTTCCGGCCGCATGGCCGTCGAGGTGTGCGGTCTGTCTGCTGGCGGCGGCCGGAGCGGCGCTGGGGCCGTCGGCCGGCTCCGCCCACGGTTCCTCGGCGCCCGACGGCCCGCCGTCCGTCACCGCCACGGCCCCGGGGACGTCGAGCCCCACCGCCACCGCGTCCGCCGCCCCGTCCTCACCCCCTGCCCCCTCGGGCTCCGCGTCGCCCTCGGCGCTCCCCTCCGCGCTGCCCCTGCCGTCCGGCGTCCCGGCTTCCGGAGCGGCGGGGACCGGTCCGGCCCCGTCCTCCCCGGCGGCGACCGGGAACGGCGCGCAGACCCCCGGCGGAGCCGGTTCCGGGCCCGGGGCCGAGGCACCCGAGCCCTCTTCCTCTCCTTCCGCTTCGCCCGACGTGTCGGGGTCGACCGCCCCGCTGGCCGGGCGCGAGGCCGGGGCCGGCAAGGCGCGTCCCGGGCGTTCGCTGTCGCCGATGGAGCTGGCGCGGGCCGGGGACCCCGTCGAGGAGGATCCGCCGGAGGAGGCCGACGAGGGGATCGCGGACCCCGTCGACCTGCCTGCTTCCACGCCGCCGCCCGACGCGTTCAGCGATCCGGGACAGCGGTCCGGGCAGGCGCTGGACGCGGCTGCCGTACGGCGGGTGCAGGAGGTCTCGCTCGGTACGGGCATCGCCCTGGTCGGACTGGGACTCGGCTTCCTCGCGTTCCGTATGCGCCGCGCGAACTGAGCGTCGCACCCCGCGGTTCCGGCTCCGACGAGACTTGCCAGGACGAACATACTCGGTATACATACTCAGTATGTCCATTCGCCACGGCCTGCTGGCCCTGCTGGAGCGGGGCCCTCGTTACGGGTCCCAGCTCCGCACCGAGTTCGAGTCGCGCACCGGCTCCACCTGGCCCCTGAACGTCGGCCAGGTCTACACGACGCTCAGCCGTCTGGAGCGTGACGGCCTGATCGTCCAGGACGGCGCGGACGACGCCGGGCACGACCTCTACGCGATCACCGACGAGGGCCGCACCGAACTGCGCAGCTGGTTCGAGACCCCCGTGGACCGCACCAGTCCGCCCCGCGACGAGCTGGCCATCAAGCTCGCCATGGCCGTGGGGGCCCCGGGAGTCGACATCCGGGACGTCATCCAGTCCCAGCGCCACCACACGCTCAAGGCGATGCAGGACTACACCCGGCTCAAGGCCCAAGCCCTGGCCGACGTCCCCGCCAACCGCGACGAGGTCGCCTGGCTCCTCGTCGTGGAGCAGCTGATCTTCCAGGCGGAGGCCGAGGCCCGCTGGCTCGACCACTGCGAGTCCCGGCTCGTCCGCCTCGCCGAGGCCGCCGCCACCGAGCCCTCGGCCGAGCCCGGCCCCGCTGCCACCCGGGGCCCGGCCCGTGCGCTGGCCGACCGGACCCGCTCCCAGCGCTGACACCGGCGCCGCCGCTCCTGCCCGACCCAGACCATTCCTGGTTCGTCACCAGTTGTTCCTAGGGGGAACCACCCGTCATGCCCGCGTCCGCCACTCCGCCGCCCCCGTCGTCCTCCGGGACGCCCGGCGGCAGCCCCGTACTCGAACTGCGGGCACTGACCCGTACCCATGGCTCCGGCATCGCCGAGGTGCATGCCCTGCGCGGGATCGACCTCTCGGTGTACCCGGGCGAACTCGTCGCCGTGATGGGCCCCTCCGGCTCCGGCAAATCCACCCTGCTGACCCTGGCCGGCGGGCTCGACACCGCCACGAGCGGCCAGGTCGTCATCGAGGGCCAGGACATCGCCGCCCTCGGCCCCAAGGGCATGGCCGCCCTGCGCCGCCGCAGCGTCGGCTACGTCTTCCAGGACTACAACCTCATCCCCGCCCTGACCGCCGCCGAGAACATCGCACTGCCCCGCGAACTCGACGGCGTCTCCGTGCGCAAGGCCCGCAAGGAGGCCCTCGCCGCGCTGGCCGAGATGAAGCTCGAAGCGATCGCCGACCGCTTCCCCGACGAGATGTCCGGCGGCCAGCAGCAGCGCGTCGCCATCGCCCGCGCCTTGGTCGGCGACCGGCGCCTCGTCCTCGCCGACGAGCCGACCGGAGCCCTCGACTCCGAGACCGGCGAGGCCGTCCTCGCCCTGCTGCGCACCCGCTGCGACCAGGGCGCGGCCGGTGTCATGGTGACCCATGAGCCCCGGTACGCGGCCTGGGCCGACCGGGTCGTGTTCCTCCGGGACGGCTCGATCGTCGACCAGACGGTGACCACGGGAGCCGACTCCCTGCTCGCCGCCGGAACCACCGGGACCACCGCGTGAACCCGCTCCCCGGCTGGCGCGCAGCCTTCCGCATAGCCCGGCGCGACGCGGCACGGGCCAAGGGCCGCAGCGCCCTGGTCGTCGCCATGATCGCCCTGCCGGTCCTCGGCGTGACCGCCGCCGACCTCACCTACCGCAGCGCCCTGCCCACCAAGGCCGAGGAGCTGACGGCGGAGCTGGGGTCGGCCGACGCCGGATTCCAGGCCACGGGCATCGGCCCGGTGAAGATCCATCAGATGCCCGACGGCATCAACTGGAGCACCCCCGAAGGCGCCCCGGACCCGACCCCGGAGGAGCAGGCGAAGCCGGTCGACGTACCGGCCGCCTTCCCGGAGGGCTCGCGGTATCTGACCGAGCGGAGTCTGCCCGCGTCGGTGACCACCCGGCACGGCATCGCCGACACCGAGATCACCGAGCTGCGCATCTCCGACCCGATGCTGCGCGGCCGCATCGAGCTGACCGACGGCGCCTACCCGAGCCGGCCCAACGAGATCGCCGCGACCTCGGACTTCGCCGAGGCGGCCGGACTGTCCATCGGCGACCGCGTCACCGTGCGCGGCCCCGAGCAGACCTACACCCTCACCGGCACGGTCGAACTCCCCGCCGACCTGCGGGCCGACGCCCTCTACGCGCTCCCCGGATCGGTCATCGCCCCGTGGCAGAAGACCGCCGACCGCGACCAGTCGATCCTGCCGCCCCAGCCGAGCGATCCGTACTGGCTGGTGAAGGGCCCGGCCGGGGCGGGCGTGACCTGGCAGGACATCCTCGCGGCCAACGAGAGAGGCGTGGTGGTCACGTCCCGCCAGGTCGTCCTGAACCCGCCGCCGGACTCCGAGGTCCCGATGGCCGGGTTGAGCAGCGGGTACTCCACCGAGACGGAGACGACCGCGGCAGTCGTCACCGTGGCCGCCATGGCCGTCCTGGAGATCGTGCTGCTGGCCGGTCCGGCGTTCGCCGTGGGTGCCCGCCGTTCGCGGCGCCAACTGGGACTGGTCGGCTCGTGCGGCGGCAGCCGGGGCCAGGTCCGGGCCGTGGTGCTCGCGGGCGGCGCGGTGCTCGGCGGGGTCGGCGCGGTGGCCGGCGTCGGCGCCGGGTTCGGTCTGACCGCCCTGTTCCGGCCGATGATCGAGGACTTCACAGGCCGCCGCTTCGGCGAGCTGACCGTGCAGCCCTGGGAGATCCTCGGCATCGCCGCGCTCGGACTGGTCACCGGCGTCCTCGCCGCGCTCGCCCCGGCGATCGTCGCGGGCCGTCAGTCGGTCCTGGAGTCGCTCAGCGGCCGGCGCGGCACCCGTCGCAGTTCCCGCGTCCTGCCCGTGATCGGCGTGATCGTGCTCGTCGCGGGCGTCGGCATCGCGGTCTACGGCGGGGTGGCCGGCGACACCACGTTCGTCGCCGGCGGTTCCGTCCTGGCCGAACTGGGCGTGCTGGGCTGCATCCCGGTGATCGTCGGCTTCCTCGGCCGGCTCGGCCGACGGCTCCCGCTGACGCCCCGAATCGCCCTGCGCGACGCGGCCCGCAACCGTGGCCGGACGGCTCCCGCCGTCGCCGCCGTGATGGCGGCCGTCGCGGGCAGCGTCGCCATCGCCACGTACACCAGCAGCAACGCCGCCCAGCAGGAGTACGACTTCGTGCCCAGCCTGACCCCGGGCACCGTCGCGCTGGCGGCCTCCGACATCGGCGCGGACGCCGAACTCCCCCGCTCCCGGGCGGCCGTCGAGCAGAACTACCCGGTCAGCGGCAAGCCCGCCGACTTCGGGCGAGTCTGGGCCGGCAGCGACTGCTCGGTCTACTACGAGGAGGAGAACGGCTGCGGCACCCTCGAACTCGTCAAGCCCACCGGCAAGGGCCACAGCTGCCCGCTCAAGGGCAAGGGCGCCAAGGAACTCGCCCTGCGGCTCTCCGCCGACGAGCACAAGCGGATGATGAACTCCCCGGCCTGCATGGACGAGAACTACACGATGGTCTCGTTCGGCACCGGTGAACACAAGATCGTCACAGGCGGCGCGGACGTCCTCGACACCTACGTGAAGCTCGACGACCCGGCGGCGGCGAAGGCCCTGGCCGCAGGCACCCCCGTCCTGCTGAACCCGGCGTACGCGAAGAACGGCGAGGTCACCCTCAAGGCCACCCACCTCTACAACGACCGGGACAAGAAGAACCGGGCCCTGCACCCCGGCAAGGCCCGCACCACCACGGACCAGCTGAAGGTGTACGTCGCGCCGGACCGCTTCGCGGCGACCCCCGGCATCCGGATGATCATGCCGGAGAAGACCGCCGCGCGGCTCGGGCTGCACGTCGAGGAGTACGGCAGTTTCTACACGCTGGCCCGCGACGCCACGGACGCCGAGACCCAGGCCGCCCATGCGGCGCTCGACCAGGCCGGGAACCGTGCCTACCTGATGAACTCGAACGAGCAGTACCGGGCAGAGGACGACACCGACACGGTCCTGCTGATCCTCGCCCTCTTCGCCGGGGTGGTGACCTTGGGCGCGGCGGCCATCACGACCGGGCTGTCCAAGGCCGACGCGGAGGCCGACCTCACCACGCTCAGCGCGGTGGGCGCGGCCCCGGGCGTACGGCGTTCGCTGTCCGGCTTCCAGTGCCTGGTCGTCGCCCTGACCGGGGTCCTGCTGGGGACGGCGGCGGGGCTCGTCCCCGCGGTCGCCCTGCGCCTGACCGACCTGCGCGCGGCGCTGGAGAAGATGCGCGAGGACCCGATGCAGTCGGCGTACACGCCGATCGTGATGCCGTGGGAGACCGTCGGGCTGCTGGCCCTGGTCGTCCCGGTGCTCGCCGGTCTGCTGGCCGCCGCTCTCACCAGCTCCCGGCTGACCCTGGCCCGGCGCGCGGGCTGAACGGCGCGTCCGGGTCTCCCGGAGGGGTTCCGGTGCCCCCGAGAACGGTGGATCTTCCGTTTTCGGGGGCACCAACGTGGTGTACGGCATGTGTGCGAGACAATGGCGGCATGGAAATGCCGAGGAATGACCGGTCGCAGGAGCACCCGCAGGTCCTTGTCGTGGGCCAGGACGGAATGGCTATCGGCGGCGGTGCCAGTGACGACGAGTCGCGCGAGGTCCCGGTGACGGAAATGGTGGAACAGCCCGCGAAGGTCATGCGCATCGGCAGCATGATCAAGCAGCTTCTGGAGGAGGTCAGGGCGGCTCCTCTCGACGAGGCGAGCCGGGTCAGGCTCAAGGAGATCCACGCCAGCTCCGTGAAGGAGCTGGAGGACGGCCTGGCGCCCGAGCTGGTCGAGGAGCTGGAGCGGCTCTCGCTGCCGTTCACGGAGGAGTCGGTGCCCTCCGAGGCCGAGCTGCGGATCGCCCAGGCCCAGCTCGTGGGCTGGCTGGAGGGACTCTTCCACGGCATCCAGACGGCGCTGTTCGCCCAGCAGATGGCGGCCCGCGCCCAGCTGGAGCAGATGCGCCGCGCCCTGCCGCCCGGTATGGGTCACGAGGACGAGGAAGGCGGCGCGGACCCGCACGGCCCGATCCGTTCGGGCCCGTATCTGTAAATCCGCGTTCGTTCCCGGTCCGGGCCCGGCCCGGACCGGGAACGGTCCTGATCAGCCGGCCGACGGCGCCACCAGCAGGACCTTGCCGATGTGCGCACTGGACTCCAGCACCCGGTGGGCCTCGGCGGCGTCCGCCATCGGCAGCGTCCGGTCCACCACTGGCTTGACGACCCCGCCGCCGATCAACGGCCACACGTGGTCGCGTACGGCGGCGACGATAGCGGCCTTCTCCTGGAGCGGGCGGCCCCGCAGGGAGGTCGCGGTGACGGCGGCCCGCTTGGTCAGCAGGGCGCCGAGGTTCAGCTCGCCCTTGGCGCCGCCCTGGAGACCGATGATCGCGAGGCGGCCGTTGACGGCGAGCGCCTGGACGTTGCGGTCCAGGTACTTGGCGCCGATGAGGTCCAGGATGACGTCGGCCCCCGCTCCGGCGGTGTTCTCCCGGATCTCCTCGACGAAGTCCTGCTCGCGGTAGTTGATGAGGATGTCCGCCCCCAGCTCGGCGCACCGGGCGAGCTTCTCCGGGCTGCCCGCCGTGACCGCGACCCGGGCCCCGACCGCCTTCGCCAGCTGGATCGCCATCGTGCCGATGCCGCTGGAGCCGCCGTGCACCAGGAAGGTCTCGCCGGGGCGCAGGTGGGACACCATGAAGACGTTGGACCACACCGTCGCGGTGACCTCGGGCAGCGCCGCGGCCTCCACCGGGTCGACGCCCTCCGGTACGGGGAGGAGCTGGCCGGCCGGGACGGCGACCTTCTCCGCGTAACCGCCGCCCGCCAGCAGCGCGCACACGGCGTCGCCGACCGCCCAGCCCGTCACCCCGGGACCGAGCGCGGCGACACGGCCCGCGCACTCCAGGCCGGGGTAGGGGGACGCGCCGGGCGGCGGATCGTAGAAGCCCTGCCGCTGGAGCACGTCGGCACGGTTCACGGCGCTGGCGACGACCTCGACGAGGACCTCGCCGTCACCGGGTACGGGATCGGGCACCTCGGCCCACACGAGCGCCTCGGGGCCACCGGGTTCGGGAATCGTGATCGCATACATGGCCGCGAGGCTACTCCCGCCGCGCTCGCCCGGGCGGGCGCCTCGTCGATCAGGGTCGCTGGTGCGGAGGCATCGGGTTCTTCGGCAGCGCGGCCGAACTGGGGCTCGCCCGCACGATGGTGATGACCCGGTCCGTCAACTGCAGGGGACTGGCCGCCGGGTCGTCGTAGCCGAGCAGCCGGTGTCCGCGCAGCACGCTGACGACCAGGTCCTCGGTCTCCCGTACGTTCTTGCCCACCTCGGCCTTTATGACCGGCCGTTCGACGAGATCGAGGCCGCTGCCCTGCTGGATCAGGTCCTCCATCACGGTGCCCGCACTCGGGCTGAGGACGGAGAGGCCGAGCAGCCGTCCGGCGGCACTGGCGCTGGTGATCACCGCGTCCGCACCGGACTGCCGGAGCAGGGGCGCGTTCTCCTCCTCACGGACCGCCGCCACGATCTTCGCCCCGCGGTTCAGCTGGCGCGCGGTCAGCGCCACCAGGACGGCGGTGTCGTCGCGCTGGGTCGCGATGATGACCTGACGTGCCTTCTGGAGCTCGGCACGCAGCAGCACATCGCTGCGGGTGGCGTCACCGAGCACTCCGGTGAAGCCCTCGGCGTTGGCGGCCTCGATCACCTTGGAGGCCGGGTCGACGATGACGATCTGGTCCTTCGACAGACCGGTGGCACAGAGGGTCAGAATCGCCGAGCGGCCCTTCGTGCCGAAGCCGACGACGACGGTGTGGTCTCGCAAGTTGGCTCTCCAACGCTTCAGCCGGAAGTCCTCCCGGGTCCGCTCCGTGAGGACCTCGAGAGTGGTACCGACCAGGATGATCAGGAACATCACGCGCAGCGGTGTCACGAGCACCACGTTGATCAGCCGTGCTCCGTCGCTGTACGGCGTGATGTCGCCGTACCCGGTGGTGGAGAGGGTGACCGTCGCGTAGTAGACCGCGTCCAGCAGGTCGACCTTGCCGTCGGCGTTGTCGTTGTAACCGCTGCGGTCGAGCCAGACGATCAGCACGGTCGCGGCCAGCACGAGCAGCGCCATCAACAGGCGCTTGGCGACCTGGCGGGCCGGACCGAGGGCCACCCGGCGGGGGAGCATCACCCGGGTCGGCACGACCAGTTCGTCGGCTTGCCTGGCCATCGCATCGTGGCCGGGAAGTTTCACGTGAAACACCCTTCCGTCCACGGCGTCGCCGGGGCCCATGGGAGATCCAGAATCTCCACCTCGGTGCCGGACCGTACCCCGCCCGGCGGCACCACAGCCAGTCCGTCCGCCGCGGCGATCCCCCGAAGCATCGCGGGCCCGTTGTAGCGCAGCGGCGCGACATGGTCCCGGCCGCCCGCCCGGCCCGGGCGGTGGACCACGGGGACGAGGCGGGTGTCGTGCGGATGTCCGTGCACCTCGGCGTGGACGAGGGCCCGGTACGGGTCCTGGGCGGGGCGGCCCGCGATGCCCGCGAGCAGCGGCTCCGCGAGCGTCAGCAGACCCGATACGGCCGCGAGCGGATTGCCGGGCAGCCCCACGAGACACGGCCCGTCCGGCGACAGCCGAGCCAGCAGCATGGGGTGGCCGGGGCGGACCGCGACCCCGTCCACCAACAGTTCGGCCCCGAGGGCGTCGAGGACCGGGTGCACATGGTCGACCGGACCGGCGGCGGTGCCCCCGGTGGTGACGATCAGGTCGGCGTCGGAGGAGGCGAGGGCATCGCGTAGCGCCCCGGCGTCGTCCCCGAGCCGGCGGGCGCCGGAGACCTCGGCACCGAGAGCCCGCAGCCAGGGGCCGAGCATGGGGCCGAGGGCGTCCCGGATCAGCCCGTCGTGCGGCAGACCGGCGTTGAGCAGTTCGTCGCCGAGGACGAGGATGTCGACGCGCGGACGGGGCACGACGGGCAGGGCGTCGTACCCGGCGGCCGCGGCGAGGCCGAGCACCGCCGGGGTCACGACCGTCCCGGCCGGAACGAGATGCTCGCCCGAGCGGCATTCCTGGCCCCGGGGCCTGATGTCCTGCCCGGTGACCACGGACCGCCGGGCGTGCAGCAGCCCCCTGGCCTCGTCGACATGGGCGTGCTCGCTGCGGATGACCGCCGTGGTCTCGGGCGGTACGCGGGCGCCGGTGGCGATCCGTACGGCGGTGCCGTCGGGCAGCGCGGCGGCCGGGCCGCGTCCGGCGAGGAGCCCCGCCCCGGCCTCGAACGCCCAGGGGCCGGGTCCGGCGACGGCCCAGCCGTCCATGGCCGAGGTGTCGAAGGACGGCAGATCGGTGAGCGCGCCGAGCGCCTCGGCCAGCACATGCCCCGGCGCACGGTCGAGCGGCAACCGGATCGTCACGGGCGGGCCGCCGCGCCCCGCCCGGGCCGCGACCGCCCGCGCCCGGTCCCAGGACGGGGGCGGGGGCGAGGTCTTTGCAGGGTCGCCCGGGAGGGCCCGATCGGGGAGGGGCGGCTGTTCGCTGCCGGGCGCCGGGGCGGTGGCGGAGGCGGCGCGGCCGTCGCGCGGGTCGTTGTCTCGGCCGTCGTACGGGGCGCTGTCGCTGCTCCGATGGGCTTGCGGGTCGCGGCTTCGGTCCGCGTGCGTGTTGCTGCTCCGGCCGGCGTCCAGGTCCTCGTCCCGGGGGCCTCGGCGGCCCCGGGTATCCCGGCCGCGGCTCGGGGGCTCGCCCGACCCTCCGGACCGGTCGGACCGGCTCGACCGGTCGGCTCCGCCGACCAGGGCGAGTGCCTGCTCGACGGCCCGCTCCTCCTCCTCGCGTGCGCGTTCGCTCGCGGACCCGGCGGCACGGACGTCGCTGCCGGGCTCACGGTGCGGCCCGTCGGAGCCGGTCACGGTGTCCCGGTCCCCTCGCGGCCCGCGTCGGGCTTCGACCCGCCCGCCGGACCGCCCGCCGCATCGCCGCCCTGCCCCGCCGACCGGGCCGCTTCCGCTTCCCAGCGCAGAGCAAGGGCGGTGGCCTTGCGCGAGGCCTCCGCGACCGCAGCCGCGGCCTCGTCGGGGCCCGCACCGGCGCTCGCCCTGGCTGCCGCGTACCCGACCAGGAAGGTCGTGAGCGGGGCGGCGGGGCGGGCGACTCCGTGCGCGGCATCGCGGGCGAGGTCGAGCAGGACACCGGTGTCGACGTCGAGTTCGATGCCCAGTTCGTTCTTGACCGAGGTGATCCATTCGTCCAGCACGGCCCCATGCTCCCTGATCCGGGCTCGGGCGGCGGCGATGTCGTCCCAGGTGTCGCAGTCGAACGCGGCGTCAGGGCCCGCGTCGATCCGGGCGAGCTCCAGCTCCGCCGTCAGGATTCGCAGCGGCAGCCCGGCGAGGCTCCCGTGCTCGGTGGCGATCAGGGCCAGCTCCCGGCGGAGCGGCTCGGCGTGGTACGCGGCCACGAGCGGCTGGTCGCGCCCGTCGGGGTCGGTGCACAGGGCGCCTTCGCGGCCGGGCTGTCCGGCGGCGGCGAGCAGCGCGTCGACCGTGCCCGGGCCGAGGAAGGGCAGGTCGGCGGAGAGAACGAGAACGTGCTCCGCCGTCGTCAGCTTCAGCCCCGCGCCCAGCGCCGCCAACGGGCCGCCGCCCTGCGGCACTTCCCGGGTCCAGAGCACCGGGCGGGCGGTCGCGCGGCGGTCGCCCACCACCACGGTGCGGGCCGCGTCGTCACATGCCGCGAGGACCCGGTCGAGCAGCGCCCGGCCGCCCACCCGGACTCCTGGCTTGTCGGCGCCGCCGAGCCGCTTCGCGGCCCCTCCGGCAAGGACGATCACGTCGTAGGCGGTCATACGTCGAGTATGGGCGGCGCCCCGGAGCGACGCCCCCGCCGGGGTGGCCGGAAGACCGGCCCCCGCGACAGGGGCACCCCCGCGACTACAAGGTGCGCAGCAGCACCGCCGGCTGCTCCACGCAGTCCGCCACGTACCGGAGGAAGCCGCCCGCCGTTCCGCCGTCGCACACCCGGTGGTCGAAGGTCAGCGACAGCTGGACGACCTGACGTACGGCCAGTTCGCCCTGGTGCACCCAGGGTTTGGGCATGATCCGGCCCACGCCGAGCATCGCCGCCTCCGGGTGGTTGATGATCGGCGTCGAACCGTCGACCCCGAACACCCCGTAGTTGTTCAGCGTGAACGTGCCCCCGGTCAGCTGGGCCGGGCTGAGCTTCCCGGTACGCGCCAGCTCGGTCAGCCGGGCGATCTCGGCCCCGATCGACTCGGCGTTACGGGCGTGCGCGTCCCGGACGACCGGAACGACGAGGCCCCGCTCGGTTTGGGCGGCGAACCCGAGGTGCACGCCGGACAGCCGGACGATCTCCCTGGCCTCCGTGTCCACCGTGGAGTTGAGCTCGGGGAACCGGGCCAGCGCCGCCGTGCAGATCCTCGCCAGCAGGGCCAGGACCGACACCTTCGGCCCGGCGGACGGGCCCGTGGCGGCGTTCATCGCGGCCCTGACCGCCATCAGCTCGGTGGCGTCGGCGTCGACCCAGCAGGTGGCGTCGGGAATCTCGGTCCGGCTGCGCGACAGCTTGTCGGCGACCGCTCCGCGCACCCCGCGCAGCGGAATCCGCTCGGCGTCCACAGCAGCGGCTACGCCGTTCGGGGCTGCCGCCACGGCTACCGCCGGGGCCTGGGCCTGCACCGGGGCTTGGGCCTGGGCCTGGGGCGCACGTGCCGTCGCCGTCGCGGTCTCCTCCGCCGTCCGGATCGCCCGGTCGACGTCGGCGCGCAGGATCAGCCCGTCGGGGCCCGAACCCGCCAGCCGCCGCAGATCGATGTCGTTCTGCCGGGCCAGTCGGCGTACCAGCGGAGAAACCACCGGCACGGGCCCCTCGGACACCGAGGCGTCGGCAACCAGGACCTTGACCACGGGGGCTTCGAGCACCGGGGCCTTCACCACCGGCGCAGCGGAGACCGGGGCCTCGGTCACCGGCCGGTCGAGCCGGTCCGGGCGGATGCGCCGACGGCGGGCGGCCGGCGCGCCGGTCCCGTACCCCACGAGCACGTTCCCCGAGCCGCCCGAGGACTCAGGGGCGGAGCCGGAATCCTCACCGGAGCCGGAAGACCCCTCCGGTGCTCCGACGGCGACCGTCAGCAGCGGTGCGCCGACGGGAAGTTCCGTGCCCTCCTCGCCGAACCGTGCGGTCACCACGCCTCCGTAGGGGCAGGGCACCTCCACCATGGCCTTGGCCGTCTCGACCTCGACGACGGGCTGGTCGATGGCGACGACATCGCCGACCTCCACCAGCCAGCGGACGATCTCGGCCTCGGTCAGTCCCTCGCCGAGGTCCGGCAGCTTGAATTCGAGCACCTGGGCCATCAGCTGTCCGCCTCCCACTGCAGCCGGGCCACCGCGTCGAGCACCCGGTCCACTCCCGGCAGATGGTGCCGCTCCAGCATGGGCGGCGGGTAGGGGATGTCGAACCCGGCCACCCGCAGCACCGGAGCCTCCAGATGGTGGAAGCACCGCTCCGTGATCCGGGCCGCGATCTCGCCGCCGGGCCCGCCGAAACCGGGGGACTCGTGCACGACGACCGCCCGTCCGGTGCGCCGCACCGACGCCGCCACCGTCTCGTCGTCGAACGGCACCAGCGAGCGCAGGTCCACCACTTCGAGGTCCCAGCCCTCGGCGAGGGCCGCTTCGGCGGCCTCCATGCAGACCGGCAGGGAGGGCCCGTACGTGATCAGAGTGGCGCTGCGCCCGGGTCGGCGCACCACGGCCTTGCCGATCGGCTCGACCGCGGCGGGGGCCTCGGGCGACCAGTCGGCCTTGGACCAGTAGAGCCGCTTGGGCTCCAGGAAGACCACCGGGTCGTCCGAGGCGATCGACTCCCGCAGCAGCCCGTACGCGTCGTCGACCGTGGCCGGCGTGACGACGTGCAGGCCGGGGGTGGCCATGTAGTACGCCTCGGAGGAGTCGCTGTGGTGCTCGACCCCGCCGATCCCGCCGCCGTACGGCACGCGCACGGTGATCGGCAGCGGCATGGCTCCGCCGGTGCGGTTGCGCATCTTGGCGACGTGGCTCATGAGCTGCTCGAACGCCGGGTAGGCGAACGCGTCGAACTGCATCTCCACGACGGGCCGCAGCCCGTACATCGCCATGCCGACGGCCGCGCCGAGGATGCCCGCCTCGGCCAGCGGGGTGTCGGTACAGCGGTCGTCGCCGAACTCCTTCGCCAGCCCGTCGGTGATCCGGAAGACCCCGCCGAGCGTGCCCACATCCTCACCGAGCACATGGACGGTGGGGTCCTCGGCCATCGCGTCCCGGAGCGCGCGCCCGAGGGCCTGCGCCATCGTGGCCGGTTTCGCTTTCACGGGGCGGCCCTCGGCCGTCACTGCCGCCGTGGTCATCGTCCTGCCTCCGGGCCGTGCTCGTCGTGGTCCTGCTCGGCGTCCAGCTCGGCGCGCAGGGCGGCGGCCTGCTCCCGGAGCTGACTCGTCTGCTCGGCGTACACATGGGTGAAGAGGTCCATCGGGGCAAGCTCCGGATCCGCGTTCATCCGGTCGCGCAGGGCGGCGGCCATGCGTTCGGCGGCCTCCTTCGCCTGTTCGATGCCCGCGTCGTCCAGCAGCCCGCGCTCCGTCAGCTCACGCTCCAGCAGTCGCACCGGGTCGTGCGCCTTCCACGCCTCGACCTCGCTGTCGACCCGGTAGCGGGTGGCGTCGTCGGCGTTGGTGTGGGCCTCCATGCGGTAGGTGACCGCCTCGACCAGCGTCGGGCCCTCGCCGCGCCGGGCGCGGCCTACGGCCTCGCTCAGCACCTGGTGCACCGCCGCCGCGTCGTTGCCGTCGACCAGGCGGCCCGGCATCCCGTATCCGACGGCTTTGTGGGCGAGGGAGGGGGCGGCGGTCTGCTTGGCCAGCGGCACGGAGATCGCGAAGCCGTTGTTCTGGACGAAGAAGACGACCGGGGCCTTCCAGACGGCCGCGAAATTCAGCGCCTCGTGGAAATCGCCCTCGCTGGTGCCGCCGTCGCCGACCATGGCGAGCGCCACCACGTCGTCGCCCTTGAGCCGGGCGGCGTGCGCCAGCCCCACGGCGTGCGGGAGCTGGGTGGCGAGCGGGGTGCACAGCGGGGCGATGCGGTGCTCGCGCGGGTCGTAACCGGTGTGCCGGTCGCCGCGCAGCAGGGTCAGCGCCTCGACCGGGTCCAGGCCGCGCGCGACGGCCGCGAGCGTGTCGCGGTAGCTGGGGAAGAGCCAGTCGTGCTCTTCCAGCACCAGAGCGGCGGCGATCTCGCACGCCTCCTGGCCGGTGCTCGACGGGTAGACCGCCAGCCGGCCCTGCTTCGTCAGCGCGGTGGCCTGGGCGTTGTAGCGACGCCCGCGCACCAGCTCCGCGTGGAGCCGGAGCAGCAGTTCGGGGTCGACGTCGGCGACCGCGTCCGTACCGAGCACCCGGTAGGGCTCCGGGTCCGGGAGCAGCGGGGCGGGGTCGGTGATCGGCTTCCAGGCCGGGGGCGGCGTGGGCCGGTAGGCGGCCGCGCCGGGCAGCTCTTGGACCGTCATGAGAAGCACCTCCTGGCATCGAGGGAGATCGAGGGTGTCGACCGGCGGTTTCGAGTCGATCGGCGGTGTCGATGGGTGTCGATGGTGTCGATCGGGAGAGAGACATCGGAAGCTGGGCGAGGCACGGGTGTGGTGTGCCTCACCTACCGATTGTTCGGTCGCAAGCGCATTTTGGCTACAGGCACCACCAGCCTGTGGACAAACGGTTCTCCACAGCCTGGGATAGGTACAGGTCGTCCACGACAGGGAGGCGCGGGCCGATGGCAGCTGAACAAATGGCCGACAGAGGCGAGGAGCAGGACCGGACCCCGCCCACCGCGACGCCGTCGGCCGCCGCCCCCGCGAGCCCGGCACCGGAGCCGGCCCCGGTTCCGCCCGCGCGGCCGCTGGACGCCGTCGACCGCGACATCCTGCGGATCCTCCAGACGGACGGCCGCGCCTCGATACGGTCCGTGGCCGAGCGGGTCCATGTCTCGCGGGCCAACGCCTACGCCCGGATCAACCGGCTCGTCGAGGACGGCGTGATCCGCGGCTTCGGCGCCCGGGTCGACCACGAGCGGGCAGGTCAGGGGGCGTCCGCGTACATCACGCTCAAGATCGTGCAGAACTCCTGGCGCACCGTGCGCGAGCAGCTCCAGGCGCTGCCCGGGGCCACGCACATCGCCCTGGTCAGCGGCGACTTCGATGTACTGCTGCTGGTGCACACGCCGGACAACCGGGCGCTGCGCGAGCTGGTCCTCACCCGGATCCAGTCCATCCCCGAGGTGCTCTCTACGCGCACGCTGCTGGTGTTCGAGGAGACGGACCTCGGACCGCGCCCGGACCGGCCGGCCGAACTCGCCTGACCGTGCCGTGCGCGGGCAGGCGACCGTGCCGCGCACGGAAGCCTGACGGCCCGGAAGCCCGGTGAAACGGCGGGGCTCGGGAAGCTCAGCAGGCCCGGAGGCTCAGCGGGCGCCGCCCGCCCGCATCCCTTCGAAAGCCAGCTGGACGACCGTGTCCGCGAGCTGCTCCTCCCCGGGGAAGCCGCCCGGCTGCGGCCGATACCACTCGACCAGCGAATTCACCATGCCGAACAGCAGCCGGGTCGCCAGCCGTATGTCCACGTCCGCCCGGAGGTCGCCCTCGGCCACCGCGGCCTGGAGCAGCTCCGCCACCCGCTGGTCGAACTCGCGGCGCCGCTCCAGCGCCCAGCGCTCCGTCTTCGTGTTTCCGCGCACCCGAAGCAGCAGGGTGACGTAGGGGACCTCCGCCATCAGCACGTCGACGGTCCGGCGCGTGACGTACTCGACCCGCTCGACCGCGCGCCCGCGCTGCGCCCCGGGCTCGTCGAGGATGGCGAAGAGCCCGTCGAGCGCCCGGCTCACGGCCCGGCGCAGCAGCTCCTCCTTGCCCGCCACATGGTGGTAGATGGAGGATTTCGAGATACCCGCCGCCCGGGAGAGATGCTCCATGGACGTGCCGTCGTAGCCGCGCTCGTTGAAGACACGGACGGCGACGGTGAGCAGGGTCTCCGGTGTGTACGTGTCCCGCTTGGCCGTGGTCATGTCCGCGATCCTCCCCCATGAGGGATCAGCCCCGCACAGGCGGGGACCGCCGAAGTTGTCCACAGGTTCCCCGAGGGCCCCTTGTCCCGACCGATCGTTCGGTTACTCTAACTCCGTCCGCACGTCCCCGCCCGGCTCGATGAGGAGTTGGTCCGCCATGGCCTCCGCGCTCACCCCCCAGCAGCTGTCCGAGACCCACCGGCCCACGCTCGACCAGGCCCTCGACGTGATCAGTACCCGCGCGTACTGGTCCCCGCACCCCGAGCACCCGAAGGCGTACGGCGAGGGCGGCGCCCCGGGCAGCCTGGGTGCGGCCGAGGGCAAGGCCGCCTTCGACGCAGTTCTGGGCACCCGGTTCGACCTGGGCCAGCCGGGCACCGACGGCTGGGCCGGCGGCGAGGTCTCGCCGTACGGTCCGGAGCTCGGTGTCGAGTATCCGCACGTCGACCCGGACATCCTGCTGCCGGCGATGAAGGCCGGCACGGCCGCCTGGCGGGCGGCGGGTCCGGAGGTCCGGGCCCTGGTCTGTCTGGAGATCCTGTCGCGGATCAGCGCCCGCACCCATGAGCTGGCCCACGCCGTGATGCACACGAGCGGCCAGGCCTTCATGATGGCGTTCCAGGCGGGCGGCCCGCACGCCCAGGACCGCGGCCTGGAGGCCGTGGCGTACGCCTACCGCGAGCAGGTCCGCACCCCCGAGAACGCCGACTGGTCGAAGCCGCAGGGCAAGCGCGATCCGCTGAAGCTGCACAAGTCGTTCATCACGTCCGGCCGCGGCGTCGCGCTGGTCATCGGCTGCAACACGTTCCCCACGTGGAACGGCTATCCCGGCCTCTTCGCCTCCCTCGCCACGGGCAACCCGGTGCTGGTCAAGCCCCACCCGCGCGCGGTACTCCCGCTGGCGCTCACCGTGTCCATCGCCCGTGAGGTCCTCGGCGAGGCGGGCTTCGACCCGAATCTGGTGGCGCTGGCCGTCGAGCGGCCCGGCGAGGGCATCGCCAAGGCCCTGGCCGTCCGCCCCGAGGTCCGGATCATCGACTACACCGGCTCGACCGCCTTCGGCGACTGGCTGGAGGAGAACGCCCGCCAGGCCCAGGTCTACACGGAGAAGGCCGGCGTCAACACGATCGTCGTCGACTCCACCGACGACTACCGGGGCATGCTGGCCAACCTGGCGTTCTCCCTCTCGCTGTACAGCGGCCAGATGTGCACGACCCCGCAGAATCTGCTGATCCCCCGGGACGGCATCGCCACCGACGACGGCGCCAAGTCCTACGACGACGTGGTCGCCGACCTCTCGGCCGCCGTCACCAAGCTGCTCGGCGACGACGCCCGCGCGTCCGCCCTGCTCGGCGCGCTGGTCAACCCGGACGTCAAGGCCCGGCTGGAGGCCGCGGGAGGGCTGGGCGAGGTCGCCCTGCCCTCGCGGACGGTCGCCAACGCCGAATTCCCCGACGCGGCCGTCCGCACGCCGGTCGTCGTGAAGCTCGACGGCACCAAGCCCGACGACGGCGCGGCCTACTTCTCGGAGTGCTTCGGGCCGGTGTCCTTCGCCGTCGCCGTCGAGTCGACGTCCGCCGCCCTGGACCTGCTCCGCCGCACGATCCGGGAGCAGGGCGCCATGACGGTCGGGGCGTACACCACCTCCCCCGAGGTGGAGCGCGCCATCGAGGACGTCTGCCTGGACGAGTCGGCCCAGCTCTCGCTGAACCTGACCGGCGGGGTGTACGTCAACCAGACCGCCGCCTTCTCCGACTTCCACGGCTCCGGCGGCAACCCGGCGGCCAACGCGGCCCTGTGCGACGCGGCCTTCGTCGCCAACCGCTTCCGCGTGGTGGAGGTGCGCCGCCAGGCGTAGGCGCTACCGGCGGGGGTCGGGGACGTCGGCGTAGCGCTGGATCCACGCGTGCATCGCGATGGCCGCGGCGGCTCCGGCGTTGATGGACCGGGTCGAGCCGAACTGCGCGATCGAGCACACCGTCGTGGCGTGCTCGCGCGCCTCCTCGGTGAGGCCCGGCCCCTCCTGCCCGAACAGCAGGACACAGCGACGCGGCAGCTCGGTGCGCTCCAGCGGTACGGCGCCGGGGAGGTTGTCGATCCCGATGACCGGCAGCCCCTCGGCGGCCGCCCAGGCGGTCAGGTCCGCCGTGTCGGGGTGGTGGCGCACATGCTGGTAGCGGTCGGTGACCATGGCGCCGCGCCGGTTCCAGCGCCGCCGGCCGACGATGTGGATCTCCTTGGCCAGGAAGGCGTTGGCGGTCCGGACCACGGAGCCGATGTTGAAGTCGTGGGTCCAGTTCTCCACGGCCACGTGGAAGTCGTGCCGCCGCAGGTCGAGATCGGCGACGATCGCCTCCCGCGTCCAGTAGCGGTACGCGTCACCGACGTTGCGCCGGTCGCCCTGCGCCAGCAGCTCGGGGTCGTACCGCTCGTCCTCGGGCCAGGGCAGCGGGTGCGGCCCGACACCGATCAGCTGGCCGTAGCCGTCGTCGTACTGGAGGGGTTCCGCCGGGGGTTCTTGGGTTCTGCCGGTCTCACTGCTCACCCGACGAGCGTATGGCCCCCGCCGCCGCCCTGGAGCCGGGGCTCCTCCGTACCGCCGTGGCCGTCCTGCGCCGGGCCGTCCGCCGGCGGTCCGTCCGGGCCGACCGCTTGGGCGGGCGTCCCGGGCTTCCCCGGCGTACGGGACCGGCCGGGCAGCCGGGAGAACAGCCGCCGCCTGCCGGTCGCGGCCCGGGCGCCCAGCCACACGAGGAAGGCCGTCGGCAGGAACACCGCGTCGGCCGCGATCATCGCCATGGAGAAGAAGGGCAGCCCGAGCAGCAGGGCGATCCCCGCGTGCTCGCAGATCATGATGACCAGCAGGACGTTCTTGACCCGCCGGTTGAACAGCGTGAACGGGAAGGCGACCTGGACGATGACCGTGCCGTACGTCAGCACCATGACCATCAGCCCGCTGGCGCCCAGGATGTCCGACAGGGCCGGCCACGGGGTGAAGTAGTCGAGGTTGAGCGGGTAGTAGAGCGCGGTGCCGTCCTGCCAGCGCGAGCCCTGGATCTTGTACCAGCCGGCGGTCGCGTAGATCAGGCAGACCTCGGCCATGATCACGGCGAGCGTGGCGTTGTGCGCGAGGTTGGCCAGCACGTCGAGCAGAGTGCGGGCCTCGCTGTGCGGCGCGTAGCGGTTCACCGCCCACCAGACGGCGGCGGAGATCCAGAGGATCCAGAGCAGGGTCGGGAGCCACCAGGTGCCGCCGAGCCCGCCCATCAGGGTGGCCGTCGCGAGAACGGGGCCGAGGACCACCCAGAGCACCGGGCCCAGGATGTCCCGGAGCGGCGGCAGGCCCTGGGCGGCACGCCGCGCGTTGCGGGCCGCACGCCCGGCGTCCAGCGACCAGACCTGGGCGCAGCGCGTCAGCACGAGGTAGATCGCCATGAGGTGGACGACGTTGTCGCCGCCGTCGCCCATGAAGATGCTGCGGTTCTGCACCGAGAGCACGCCGACCATGAAGAGGACGGACATGGTCCGGGTCCGCCAGCCGACCATCAGCGCCGCCGCGGACAGCAGCGTGAGGACGTAGACCGCCTCGAACCAGAGCGTGCTGTCGGTCCACATCAGGACGGAGAAGGCCTCGTTGCCGTCCGTGAGCTGGCGTGCCAGGTCCCAGTGCCACGGGCTGTCCGGGCCGTACAGCTCATGGCGGTGCGGCAGCTCGCGCAGCAGGAAGAAGAGGTAGGTGGCGGCGAAGCCGATCCGGACGACGGCGCTCTGGTACGGGCCGAGGGCCGAGGCGGTGACACGCTGAAGGCCACGGGCCAGACCGCCACCGGGGCCGCCGACCCCTTGAGGCCGGGGCCCGGTCGGCTGTGGGCCGGTCGGCTGTGGGGCCGGGTTCTGCGAGGCGGGGTTCTGCGGAGCCGGGTTCTGCGGCGAGGGGATGGTCACTGGTTCGCCTCCGCACGGGGCGCGTCACGGCGCTGTTCCGCCGCGTGCTCGGGAAGATCGTCGGGGGTCACGGTCCACCAGGGGAGTACGCGGTGGACGGGCCGGGTGCTGATCTTCTCGGTGCTCCACCGGGGCGGGGCGATGGAGCTGGTGGCGGAGCGGAGCTGGATGCGTTCGATCGTGCCGCCGTAGTCGCGCTCGCTCAGCCGCAGCATCGCGATGCGCCGCACGTAACGCTCGGAGAGATCCCCGCGCAGGCCGTTGGGGCGGTTCTCGCTGTCGTGGGAGTTGACGTAGAAGTCCCAGCCCCGGCGGAGCTCGTTCTGGTCGACATGGCTGGGGAAGAGGTTGCCGCGTATCCCTTCGGCGTCCTCGTGGGTGAGGTTCATCCACCGGGTGGTGCGGCGGCCGTCGGCGTCGGCCACTTCGGCCCGTACATGGACGGCGACGTTCTGCTGGAGCGGGTTGGGCGCGAACAGCTTCCAGTTCTGCTCGAACTCCGGGTAGATCCAGCGGTCGATCGTCTTCCCGTGCTCCTTGGTCAGCGTGTTGGACGGGGCGACGTGCAGGAACACCATGGCCACCTGGGTGCAGGCGAGCAGTCCGATCAGGGACAGCGCCAGGGCCGCGACCACCTGGTACGGAGTCGAGAGCCCGGCTATGCCCCGGCCGGTGACCGAGGGATCCGGCATCGGCGACGAGGGCGTCGGGGGCGTGGTGACCGCCTGGTCCGCCGGTATGGCTCCGGGGGTGTTCCGCGCCTCCGCCGGCCGGTTCGACGCCCGCGGCCAGGCGTCCTTCCCCCCGCCCGCAGAGCTCCTGTCGTGGTCCGATTCCATCCCGCCCCGCTCACCGTCGATCACCACTCAGTTATCCACAGGGTTGACACCCTACGGGCCTCCGACTCACCATTGAAGTCAAGGAACCGAACGATCGGTCGGTAGGGAGCCCGGGATGGCGGCAGTGACTGCGCACCAGACGACGCAGAAGACCCTCGGCACGGCGAATGCGGCGGGCGGAGCGGGTTCTACGGCTGCGGCAGGTGAGACGGACGCGGCGGCTGCGGACCACCTCGCGGCCTTCGACGCGGCCGTGGCGGCGGACGAGCGGATCGAGCCGCGCGACTGGATGCCGGACGCCTACCGGGCGACGCTGATCCGCCAGATGGCCCAGCACGCCCACTCGGAGATCATCGGCATGCAGCCCGAGGCCAACTGGATCACCCGGGCGCCCTCGCTGCGCCGCAAGGCGATCCTCATGGCCAAGGTGCAGGACGAGGCGGGCCACGGCCTGTATCTCTACAGCGCCGCCGAGACCCTGGGCACCAGCCGCGAGGAGCTGCTCGACAAGCTCCACGCGGGCCGCCAGCGCTATTCGTCGATCTTCAACTACCCCACGCTGACCTGGGCCGACGTCGGCGCCATCGGCTGGCTGGTCGACGGCGCGGCGATCACCAACCAGGTGCCGCTCTGCCGCTGCTCCTACGGCCCCTACGCCCGCGCGATGGTCCGGATCTGCAAGGAGGAGTCCTTCCACCAGCGCCAGGGATACGAGCTGCTGCTCGCCCTCAGCCGTGGCACCGAGGCCCAGCACGCCATGGCCCAGGACGCGGTGAACCGCTGGTGGTGGCCCTCCCTGATGATGTTCGGCCCGCCCGACGACGCCTCGTCGCACTCCGAGCAGTCCATGGCCTGGAAGATCAAGCGGCACTCCAACGACGAGCTGCGCCGGCGCTTCGTCGACATCTGCGTGCCCCAGGCCGAAGCGTTGGGCCTGGAGCTCCCGGACCCCGACATCCGGTGGAACGAGGAGCTGGGCGGCCACGACTTCGGCGCGATCGACTGGTCGGAGTTCCAGGAGGTCCTCAAGGGCAACGGCCCTTGCAACGAACAGCGGATCACCCAGCGGCGCAGGGCCCACGAGGAGGGCGCCTGGGTCCGGGACGCGGCAGCCGCGTACGCCGCCAAGCACGCCCCGGCACAGACATCGCCCCGGACACCGGCATCGGCATCGGCATCGGCACCGACCAGCGCGTCCGCGCAGCATGTGGAGGAGACGGCATGAGCAGCTCGACCGACTGGCCTCTGTGGGAGGTGTTCGTGCGTTCCCGGCGCGGACTGTCCCACACCCACGCGGGCAGCCTGCACGCGCCGGACGCCGAGATGGCCCTGCGCAACGCCCGCGACCTCTACACCCGCCGCTCGGAGGGCGTCTCGATCTGGGTGATCCCGTCCACCGCGATCACCGCCTCCTCCCCCGACGAGAAGGACTCCTTCTTCGAGCCGGCCGGCGACAAGCCCTACCGCCACCCGACGTTCTACGAGATCCCGGACGGGGTGAAGCACCTGTGAGCGCCGCACTCGCCCTCGGCGACGACGCGCTGGTGCTCTCGCACCGGCTGGGGGAGTGGGCCGGTCACGCCCCCGTTCTGGAGGAGGATGTGGCGCTCGCCAACATCGCCCTGGACCTGCTGGGGCAGGCGCGGGTGCTGCTCTCGCTCGTCGGCGACGAGGACGAGCTGGCCTACCTCCGCGAGGAGCGTGCCTTCCGCAACCTCCAGCTGGTCGAGCAGCCGAACGGGGACTTCGCCCACACCATCGCCCGGCAGCTCTACTTCTCGGTGTATCAGCACCTGCTGTACGAGCGACTGGCGGCCGGGGACGGCGAGTTCGCCGGTCTGGCGGCCAAGGCCGTGAAGGAGGTGGCCTACCACCGTGACCACGCCGAGCAGTGGGTTCTGCGGCTCGGGGACGGCACCGAGGAGAGCCACGGCCGAATGCAGAGCGGCCTGGACGCGCTGTGGCGGTTCACCGGCGAGATGTTCCAGCCGGTCGAAGGGCTCGATTCCACGGATGCTGGCTTCGACTGGCAGACGCTGGAGGGCAGTTGGCTCGCCGCGGTCACCGACGTCGTCGACCGCGCCACTCTGACCCTCCCCGCGGGCCCGCGGTCCGGAGGCTGGGCGGCGGGCGCGGGCCGGCAGGGCCTGCACACCGAGCCGTTCGGCCGCATGATCGCCGAGATGCAGCATCTGCACCGCAGTCACCCGGGGGCGTCATGGTGACCGACACACTGCTGGAGGCGGAGCTGCGCGAGCTGGCCGGCTCCGTGCCCGACCCCGAGCTCCCGGTGCTGACCCTGGCGGAGCTGGGCGTCCTGCGGGACGTCCGGGTGGAGGGCCCGGGCCGGGTGACCGTGCGGCTCACCCCGACGTACACCGGCTGCCCGGCGATCGAGGCGATGTCCGCCGACATCGAGCGGGTGCTGCACGACCACGGCGTGCCGGAGGTCTCCGTGGTCACGGTCCTGGCACCGGCCTGGTCGACGGACGACATCAGTGCCGAAGGGCGCCGCAAGCTCGCCGAGTTCGGCATAGCGCCGCCGCGCGCCCACAGCGCCGACGGCGGCCCCGTGCCGCTGACGCTCTCGGTGCGCTGCCCGCACTGCGGCTCCACGGACACCGAGCTGCTCAGCCGGTTCTCCTCCACGGCGTGCAAGGCCCTGCGCCGCTGCGTCGCCTGCCGTGAACCGTTCGACCATTTCAAGGAGTTGTAGATGTTCCATCCGCTCCGGGTCAGCGCGATCGAACGGATCACGGACGACGCGGTGGCCGTGACCCTCGCCGTGCCGGCCGAGCTGCGCGAGACCTTCCGCCACACTCCCGGCCAGCATCTGAACGTGCGCTACACCGTGGACGGCCAGGAGGTCCGCCGTTCGTACTCGATCTGCGCGCCGGCCACCGAGCAGCCCGGCGAACCGGTGCTCCGGGTGGGCATCCGCATGGTCGAGGGCGGGGCGTTCTCCACGTACGCCCTGAAGGAACTGGCCGTCGGGGACCAGGTGGAGGCCATGCCTCCGATGGGCCGGTTCGTTTTGAAGCCGCGCCCGGGCCTGTTCGCGGCGGTGGTCGGCGGCAGCGGCATCACCCCGGTGCTGTCGATGGCGGCCACCCTGCTCGACCGGGAGCCGTCGGCCCGGTTCTGTCTGATCCGCAGCGACCGCACGGCGGCCTCGACGATGTTCCTCGACGAGGTGGCCGACCTCAAGGATCGTTATCCGGAACGCTTCCAGCTGGTCACCGCGCTCTCCCGGGAGGAGCAGTCGGCCGGGCTCCCCTCCGGGCGGCTGGACACCGAACGGCTCACCGGCCTGCTGCCCGCCGTGCTCCCGGTCGCGGAGGTGGACGGCTGGTTCCTGTGCGGGCCGCTCGGCCTCGTGCGGGGCACGGAGAAGGCCCTGAAGGCGCTCGGCGTCGACCGTTCCCGGGTCCACCAGGAGATCTTCCACGTCGACGAGGGCCCCGCCGACGTGGCGGTGGCCAAGGTCGCCGCGCCGTCCGACTCGGTGCTGACGGCGACCCTTCACGGCCGCTCGGGCAGCTGGCCCGTGGAGAACGCGGAATCCCTGCTGGAGACGGTGCTGCGAAGCCGCTCGGACGCTCCGTACGCGTGCAAGGGCGGGGTCTGCGGAACCTGCCGGGCGTTCCTCGTCTCGGGCGAGGTCCGGATGGACCGCAACTTCGCTCTGGAACCGGAGGAGACGGATGCGGGCTTCGTGCTGGCCTGCCAGTCGCATCCGCTCACCCCGGAGGTGGCGCTGGACTTCGACCGCTGAGGGCCGGGCGGGCCGCCGCACCGTTCCCTTCCCTTCCCATAGAACCTGTTCTATCTTGACGACCCGTCAGCTAGCTCAGGGTCAACGGGAGGCTGGGACAGTGGACTTCACCTTCACCGAGGAACAGCAGGCGGCCGTCGAGGCGGCCAGGGCCGTCTTCTCGGATATCGCACCCGACCGGGCGCCCAGCCCCGCCCTGACCCCGGGCGCCGTGGCGGAGGACATCGACCGGCAGCTGTGGCACGAGCTGGCTCGCACGGACCTGCTCGGGCTGACGCTGTCGCCGGACCACGGGGGCGCGGGTCTTGACCCGATCGCGCTCTGTCTGGTCCTGCGGGAGTCGGCCAAGGTGCTGGCCAGGGTCCCGTTGCTGGAGAGCTGTGCGGTGGCGATGGCCATCGAGCGGTACGGCGATCGCACCCTCGCGGCGGAGCTGCTGCCCCGGGCAGGCCGGGGCGAACTGATCCTGACCGTCGGCGCCAACGGCCGCAGCGGCCACGATCCGGCCGAACTCGCCGTCTCCGCACGGCCGTACGGCGCGGTAACCGGGGCCGGCGACGGGGAGACCGACGGCCCGGCCGAGGGCTCCGGCTGGTTGCTCGACGGGGTCCAGTCCGCGGTTCCGTGGGCCCAGGCGGCCGACCGGATCGCCGTCCCCGCACACACCGCCGGGGGCCGCCCGGTCCTCGCCCTCGTGCCCCGTACCCGTGACGGCGTCACCCTGGCGGACCAGGTATCCACCAACGGTGAACGCCTGGCCGAGGTCCGGCTGGAGGCCGTGCGGGTGGAAGCGCGCGAGCTGATCGACGCGGCCGGCTGCTGGGACTGGCTGCGGTCCCTGCTCACCACGGGGACATGCGCGCTGGCGCTCGGGCTGGGCGAGCGGGTGCTCGCGATGACCGCCGAATACACCGGGAAGCGCGAGCAGTTCGGGTTTCCGATCGCGACGTTCCAGGCGGTGGCGGTCCAGGCCGCCGACCGGTACATCGATCTGCGGGCGATGGAGGCGACCCTCTGGCAGGCCGCCTGGCGGATCTCCACCGACACCGGCGGCCCGCTCCCGGCCGCGGGAGACGTCGCCG
Source organism: Streptomyces globisporus (assembly GCA_014649555.1). Lineage (GTDB taxonomy): Bacteria > Actinomycetota > Actinomycetes > Streptomycetales > Streptomycetaceae > Streptomyces > Streptomyces globisporus. The sequence goes on from BMTG01000005.1 coordinate 229,880, forward strand.
TGGCGAAGATCTGGGCCTCCGACGGGGTGCGCCGCGTCGTACATACCGCGCAGCATCTGCACGGCGGCTTCGGCGCGGACACCGACTACCCGCTGCACCGCTACCACGCCTGGGCGAAGCAGATCGAGCTCTCACTCGGCCCGGCAGCGGCCCACGAGGAGGCACTGGGAGACCTGCTGGCCGCCCACCCGCTCGGCTGACACCGGCCCGGGCCCGAAGCACCGGCCCGTAGGACCGGCCCGCAGGACCAGCCCGAGAGACCGCTCAGAGGACGAAGGCGGGCGTCCCGTTGTCCGTGACCATCGGACGGCCGGCGCCGTCCCAGGCCTGCATGCCGCCGTCGATGTTCACGGCGTCGATGCCCTGCTGGACCAGGTACTGGGTGACCTGGGCCGACCGGCCGCCCACCCGGCACATCACATGCACGCGCCGGCCGTCCTCGGCCGCCGCGGTCAGCTCGCCGAACCGGCCCACGAAGTCGCTCATCGGAATGTGCAGCGCGCCCTCGACGTGACCGGCCGCCCACTCGTCGTTCTCACGGACGTCCAGGACGAAGCCGTCCGACGGCACCGCCGCGGCGTCCACCGAGGGCAGCGGGGCGAAGTTCATGGGTCATGCCTTCTCTCGTACATACGCGGAAGAGTCGTCCACTCACGGAAGAGTCATCCGGAACGCTACTGCACCCCGCCCGCCGCACCCTGCCCACTGCGGCCTACCGCGCCATCTCCGCGAGCTCGGCCTCGCGCCGGGAGACCTCGCCCAGCAGCTGCTCCGCGATGTCCTCCAGCAGCTGGTCCGGGTCGTCCGGGGCCATCCGCAGCATCGAGCCGATCGCCCCGTCCTCCAGCTCCTTGGCGAGCACCGTCAGCAGCTCCTTGCGCCGGCTGAGCCACTCCAGCCGGGCGTAGAGCTCCTCGCTCTCGCTCAGCGGGGCCGGCGGCTGCACCGGTCCGGCCTCCCACTCCGCCACGAGCTCCTTGAGCAGCTCGACGTCGCCGCGGCCGTAGGCGGCGTTCACCCGGGCGATGAACCCGTCCCGGCGCTGCCGCTCCACCTCGTCCTGGGCGAGGTCCGGGTGCGCCTTGCGGGCCAGCTCCCGGTAGAGCCGGCGGGCCTCCTCGCTCGGCCTGACCCGCTTCGGCGGCCGGACCGGCTGCTCGGTGAGCATGGCCGCGGCCTCGGGGGAAAGCCCGTCGGTGTCCATCCAGTCGTGGAACAGCTCGTCGACCCCGGGCATCGGCATGACGACCGCCCGCGCCTCCCGCGCCTTGCGCTCGTCCTCCGGATCCCCGGTCTTCGCCGCCCGCGCCTCCGCGATCAGCGCGTCCAGCTCGTCGAGACGCGCGTACATCGGACCGAGCTTCTGGTGGTGCAGCCGGGAGAAGTTCTCGACCTCCACCCGGAAGGTCTCCACCGCGATCTCGAACTCGATCAACGCCTGCTCGGCGACCTGCACCGCCCGGGCCAGCCGGTCCTCGGGACGCGGCCCGGCGTCCTCGGGGCCGGCGGACCCGGGCGCGACCGGCTCGGCCTCGTTCTGCTGGACGGCTTGGACGTCGTCGTTGTCCTGCGGGACGCCGTCGCTGTCCTGCGGGACGTCGTCCTGCCGGTCTTCATCGTTCCGGGTGGTCGGCACCCCGGCGGCTTCGTGGCTCACCCGTCCAGCGTATGGCCACAGCCCGGCGGCACGGCACACGCGGTGGGCCCGGACCGGGCCCACCGCCTCACGCGCCCGCCGGACACGGACCGGTCATACACCGAACTCGGCGGCCAGCCTGCCCGCCTTGATCCCCCGCAGCAGCTCGGCGTGATCCGCTTCCGTACGGTCGGCGTACGTCACCGCGAAGGCGGCCACCGCCTCGTCAAGCTCGTCGTTCTTGCCGCAGTAGCCCGCGAGCAGGCGGGGGTCGGCGCTGTGGGCGTGCGCCCGGGCGAGCAGTGCGCCGGTCATCCGCCCGTAGTCGTCGACCTGGTCGGCGGCGAGCGCGGCGGGGTCCACGCTGCCCTTGCGGTTCCGGAACTGCCGGACCTGGAACTGCCGACCGTCGACGTCCGCCCAGCCGAGCAGGATGTCGCTGACGACCTGCATCCGCTTCTGCCCGAGCACCACCCGGCGGCCCTCGTGCGCCACCTCCGGTACGTCGAAACCGACCGCGGGCAGATAGGGGGCGAGCACCGAGGGGCGCGCCTCCTTCACCTGGAGGACCAGCGGCTCTCCCCGGTGGTCGAGCAGCAGCACCACGTACGACCGGGTCCCCACACTGCCGGTGCCCACCACCCGGAACGCCACGTCGTGGATCGTGTACCGGGCCAGCAGCGGCACCCGGTCCTCGGCGACGGTGGAGAGATAGCCGCCGAGACCGGCGGCCACGACGGCGGCCTCGGCGTCCGGCACCCGGCGCAGGACGGGCCGGGCGTCGACGAAGCGCCGGCCGCCGTCGGGGCACTCCTCGGTGGAGCGGGCGGCGAACCGGGCGCTGGTGTTGTTGCGGGCCTTCTCCGAGACCCGCTCCAGGGTGCCGACCAGGTCACGGGCGTCGGTGTGCGAGACCAGCTCCTCGTCCGCGATCGCGTTCCAGGCGTCGAGGGCGGGCAGCCGGGCCAGCAGCCGCATCGTGCGGCGGTAGGCGCCGACGGCGTCGTACGCGCCCCGGCGGCAGGTGTCCTCGTCGGCTCCGGCGGCCCGGCCCGCGAGCACCAGGGAGGTGGCGAGCCGCTTGAGGTCCCATTCCCACGGTCCGAAGACGGTCTCGTCGAAGTCGTTCAGATCGATGACCAGGTTGCCCCGGGCATCGCCGTAGAGGCCGAAGTTGGCCGCGTGGGCGTCGCCGCAGAGCTGGGCGCCCACCCCGGTCACGGGGCTGCCCATCAGGTCGTGGGCCATCAGCCCGGCCGCACCCCGCAGGAAGGCGAAGGGGGTGGCCGCCATCCTGCCCACCCGTATCGGCGTCAGACCCGGCACGCGGCCCCGGTTCGACTCCTCGACGGCCCGCACCGCGTCCGGCCGTCCCGGCGGCAGGACCAGCGAGGCGTGCGAGGACCGGGGCACCCGGCCGCGGAGCTCCTTGCCCGCCGCCTTCGGTGAAGTCGTCGCCCCGCGCCGGGCGAACCCGGGCACGACAGGAATACGCGGATCCGACTCCTCGGCATGCTGTTCAGGCATCGTCGTCCCGGTTACGCCCATGGAGCGTCGCCTCCCCCACCTCGTCCACGCTCTCCGGCTGCCCGGCTGTCCCGCCCGGCCAGCAGCCCTGCCCAGCAGCGGCCGGGCACGACGGTACCGCCGATCCGGCAGCCCGCGTCAGCAGCCGCTGCCGGACTCCGGCGCGAGGTAGGTGTCCGCCCACTGCCCCAGCTCCTTGAGCGCGGGCTCCATCGCCGTACCGGCCTCGGTGAGCCGGTACGCGACGCGCAACGGTGGCCCCTCGTCGACCTCGCGGATCACCAGACCCGCCGCGCCGAGTTCGGTCAGCCGGTCCGAGAGCATGCGCTCACTGATCCCGGGAATCGCTCTGCGCAACTCGGCGAAGTGCACCGGTCGCTGCAGCAGCACCGAGACGATCGGGCCGGTCCAGCGCTTGCCGAACAACTCGAAGACCCGACTGATCCCCCCATCGACCCGCCGACAGGCCTCTTCGCTGTGATCCGCCATACCTCCAGCTTACTGCGCCTACGTCGGGAGCTTACTAAAAATAAGTAGCTATGCTATTAGTAGTTACGTACGCAATGGCTACCGCCGGACGCCCGTGAGGTCGCGTCGACCCACCCGCGCCCCCTTCCCCCTCTCTGTGGAGATCCCCATGGCCACGCTTCTGCACCTCGACTCCGCCGTCTTCCCCCAGGGATCCGCCTCCCGCGACGTCACCGCGGCGTTCGTCGAGGCCTGGCGCGAGCAGCACCCTGACGGCGCCGTCGTCCACCGCGACCTCGCCGCCGATCCGCTGCCCCACCTGGACGCCGGCGCCACGGCCGCGGGCGCCGACGACCCGCTCCGCCGCGAACTGGCCGACGAACTGGCCGCGGCGGACGCCGTCCTGATCGGCGCCCCGATGTACAACTTCACGATCCCGTCCACCCTGAAGGCGTGGCTGGACCAGGTGATCATCGTCGGGCACAACGCGGGCCCCGACTCCCCCGTCGCCGGGACGCCGGTCACCGTCGTCGCCAGCCGCGGCGGTTCCTACGCTCCGGGCACCCCGCGCGAGGGCTTCGAATTTGTCCAGAATTACCTGGAGAAGGTGTTCGCGGGCATGTTCTCCACCGAGGTGGACTTCATCGTTCCGGAGCTGACCCTCGCGCACTCGCAGCCGTCGATGGCCGAGCTGGTCCCGCTCGCCGAGGCCTCCCGCGCCCAGGCACTCGACGACGCCCGGGCGAAGGCGAAGGCCCTCGCCACCCGCCTCGCCGCCTGAGAGAACCGCAGACTCCAAAGAGAAGCGGCAGGGCCGCGGAGCTTCTACGAGCTCCGCGGCCCTGCCGCATCATGATCAATCGGACGTTTCACGTGAAACATGGAACGTGAAACATGGAACGTCCGGTCGCGGATCAGGCAGCCCCTCCGGCCGCCGTCACACCCGCGCCCGCGGGCTCCTCGTCGCCCTCGTCGCCGGCCTGCGTACCGCGAGCGGATCCACCGCCCCGCAGGCCCGCCCCGCCCGGTCGGGAGCCCGTGTCCGTCGCGGGATCGGAGCCGGCCTCCTTGGCCTCCGCGGCGATCCTGGCCTCCTGCTCCTCCCGCTCCGCCTTCTCACGCGCCTGGGCCGCGAGATCCACCCGGCCCTCGGGCTTGATGTGGGCGATGACACCGGGGTGAGCGATCGACGGCAGGATGTGGCGCCACATCTCCGCGACCTGCTCGCGCAGATCGGCCCGCCCGGAGTCGGCCTCCGAGACCAGCTGGATACCGGTGAACGAGGCGACGATGATTTTGGCCGACACCATCGGGTCGATCTGCGGGAACACCTCGCCGCGCTCCTGCCCCAGCTCCAGCATCCGGGCCGTCGCGTCGATCCAGTCGCCCCACGGATGCGGCCCGCCGAGGAAGACGCCCTCGATGGAGAGCCTGGTACCGGCGCGGGCCATCGCGTTGTGGCGGAGGGCGAAAGCGAACTGCTGGCCTCCGTCCACCAGGGACTGGAGCGGCGATCCCTCCTGCTCGAACTCGACCGTCTTGGTCTGCTCGTCCATGATCGCCTGCGCGATGGCTTCCTTGGAGGCGAAGTGGAAGTACAGGGCCCCCTTGGTGACCTTGGCGCGGCGGAGAATCTCCGAGATGGCGGCACGCTCGTAGCCGTAGTCGTCGAAGACACTCGCCGCGGCATCCACGATCGACCGCCACGTCTGGACCGCGCGAGCCTGCTTCGCCATTTCCTGCCTCCGGGACGTTCTGTGCGCTCAGCCCTTCGCCGCCGAGCCGCCGTCGATCCAACCTCTGCGGCCAGCGTATGCAAGTGCGCCGTTGCACCGGCCATCGGTCTGTCCGGAAACCGTGCCCACACCCGCTGTCCGTACCCCGCCCGTCCGCCGAAAACACGAGAACGCCTCCGACAAGCCCGACGAGACTGTCGGGAACACGCAACAACGAAGAACCCCCGCTCCGGATTTCTCCGGAGCGGGGGTTCTCCCGATTCAACTTCAGCAGCTGCAAGCACCTGCCGTTGTGCGCGAGGGGGGATTTGAACCCCCACGTCCCTAAGGACACTGGCACCTGAAGCCAGCGCGTCTGCCGTTCCGCCACTCGCGCATAAGTGGTGTTTTCAGGCTCTCACCTTGGGGGGTGAGCGCCTGGCGACAAACGGAAGATTAGCACGCTGGACAGGGTGGATTCACATCCGTTGTTTCGTCGGCTCCGGGAGGGGAAGCGGGAACCCCGAACCCATCGCCCCCACTCCTCCGGAGTGCGTCCCGGGTGCGGGACACTGTGAGGAGGCCACCTCTACGATCCGTGTGAGGGGTGACACTCATCCACAGGCCAGACAAGGGGAACCAGCCGATTTCCCGACGCGTGGATACGATCAGTAAGCAGTACAGGGACGATGACAACGGAGGAGGTGCCCCATGGGGGTCATGAAGCGTTTCGAGCAGCGCCTCGAGGGGCTGGTCAACGGCACCTTCGCCAAGGTCTTCAAGTCCGAGGTGCAGCCTGTCGAGATCGCCGGCGCCCTCCAGCGCGAGTGCGACAACAACGCGACGATCTGGAACCGCGAGCGGACCGTCGTCCCCAACGACTTCATCGTCGAGCTCTCCACCCCCGACTACGAGCGGCTCAGCCCGTACTCGGGCCAGCTGGGCGACGAGCTCTCCGGCCTGGTGCGCGACTACGCCAAGCAGCAGCGCTACACGTTCATGGGCCCGATCAAGGTCCACCTGGAGAAGGCCGACGACCTCGACACCGGGCTCTACCGGGTGCGCAGCCGCACACTGGCGTCGAGTACGTCACAGCAGGACCCGTCGGCCCACTCCCACCAGCCCCCGGCCGGACGCCCCGGAGCCCCGCAGGCTCCCGGCGGCTACGGCTACCCCCCGAGCGCCGCTCCGCCGATGCCCGCGGCCCCGCCGCCCGGCGCCGGACGGCCCTCGGCCCCCACGAGCGACCGGCGCCCGGCAGCGGCGCCCGGCCCCCTGCCGGACGCCCGGACGCGACGCTGGATCGAGATCAACGGCACTCGCCATCAGATTTCCCGCCCGACGTTGGTGATGGGACGATCCACCGACGCCGACGTGCGGATCGACGACCCCGGCGTATCCCGCCGGCACTGTGAGATCCGGACCGGAACGCCCTCGACGATCCAGGATCTCGGGTCCACCAACGGCATCGTGGTGGACGGGCAGCACACCACCCGCGCTACGCTCCGCGACGGCTCGCGGATCGTCGTGGGCAGCACCACCATCGTTTACCGGCAAGCCGAAGGGTGAAGCGGGGGCAATGTCAGAGCTGACCCTGACGGTCATGCGGCTAGGTTTCCTGGCTGTTCTGTGGCTGTTCGTCATCGTGGCCGTACAGGTCATCCGCAGCGACCTGTTCGGAACGCGCGTCACGCAGCGCGGCTCACGCCGCACTGCCGCCGACACGCGCCCCCAGCAGGGCCGCCAACAACAACAAGCGGCGCCGCCCCAGCAGCGCCAGCAGCCGGGCCGGCAGCGCCGCGGTGCGCCGACCAAGCTGGTCGTCTCCGAAGGCTCGCTCACGGGCACCACGGTCGCGCTCCAGGGCCAGACCATCACCCTGGGACGGGCCCACGATTCAACGATCGTGCTGGACGACGACTACGCGTCCAGCAGGCATGCCAGGATCTACCCGGACCGTGACGGCCAGTGGATCGTCGAGGATCTCGGGTCCACCAACGGCACGTATCTGGAACGGACCCGGCTCACCACCCCGACATCAGTTCCGCTGGGCGCGCCGATCCGTATCGGCAAGACCGTCATCGAGCTGCGGAAGTAGTACGACAATGAGCGAGCGGAGCGAGCGAGCCGCGGCGGTCCCGACCGTGGACGCTGCCCGGTTCCCGACCGGAGGGTGGGCAGTGTGGCTCGAGACAGGCTGTACCCCGAGCCGACGGGCGAGGTGCGCATGAGTCTGTCGCTGCGCTTCGCCGCCGGGTCGCACAAGGGCATGATCCGCGAGGGCAACGAGGACTCCGGCTACGCCGGTCCCCGGCTCCTCGCCATCGCCGACGGCATGGGCGGTCAGGCGGCCGGTGAGGTCGCCAGCTCCGAGGTGATCTCCACCCTCGTCCCGCTCGACGACGACGTCCCCGGCTCCGATCTCCTGACCTCGCTCGGCTCCGCCGTGCAGCAGGCGAACGACCAGCTGCGCGTCATGGTCGAGGAGGACCCCCAGCTGGAGGGCATGGGCACCACGCTCACCGCCCTGCTCTGGACCGGTCAGCGCCTCGGCCTGGTGCACGTCGGCGACTCCCGCGCGTATCTGCTGCGCGACGGTGTCCTGACGCAGATCACCCAGGACCACACCTGGGTGCAGCGCCTCGTCGACGAGGGCCGGATCACCGAGGAAGAGGCCACCACCCACCCGCAGCGCTCCCTGCTGATGCGGGCGCTGGGCAGCGGCGACCATGTCGAGCCGGATCTCTCCATCCGCGAGGTCCGGGCCGGCGACCGCTATCTGATCTGCTCGGACGGCCTCTCCGGTGTGGTCTCGCACCAGACGATGGAAGAGACCCTCGCCAGCTACCAGGGCCCGCAGGAGACCATCCAGGAGCTGATCCAGCTCGCCCTGCGCGGCGGCGGCCCCGACAACATCACCTGCATCGTCGCCGACGTCCTGGACGTCGACAACAACGACACCCTGGCCGGGCAGCTCAACGACACCCCGGTCGTCGTCGGCGCGGTCGCGGAGAACCAGGCCCAGCTGGGCGACGGCGGGGCCATGCAGACGCCCGCCGGACGCGCGGCGGGCCTCGGCCGCCCCGTACCCCCGCCCTCCGGCGGCTTCGGCCCGCCCGGCAGCGGCGACACCGGGTACGGCGGCATGCCGGACGGCTCCTACGACTCGTATACGGACGACGACTTCGTCAAACCGCGCGGCGGCCGTAAATGGCTGAAGCGTTCCGTCTACATCGTGCTGGCGCTGGCCGTGATCGGCGGCGGTCTGTACGGCGGCTACCGCTGGACGCAGACGCAGTACTACGTCGGCGCGAAGGACGAGAACGTCGCGCTGTTCCAGGGCATCAGCCAGGACCTCGCCTGGGTCTCCCTCTCGAAGGTCGAGAAGAACCACCCCGAGATCGAGCTCAAGTACCTGCCGCCGTACCAGCGCAAGCAGGTCGAGTCGACGATCGCCGAGGGCAACATCACCGACGCCCGCGAGAAGATCGCCGAGCTGGCCGCCCAGGCCTCCGCCTGCAAGAAGGACGCGCAGCGCCGCGCGGCCGAGGCCGAGACCCGGGCCCGTACGGGCGAGGGCGAGGCCGGCGGCACCGCCGGGGCTCCCGCCACCAGGACTTCCGCCACGTCCTCCGCCAAGGGGACCAAGCCGACCACCGCTCCCACTCCCGGCCCCAGCCTCTCGGAGGAAGAGAAGAAGCTGGTCCCGCAGTGCGGTAAGCAGTAAGCCGTAGGGGGCCTTCAGCACCATGAGCGTTGTCACCAACACGACCACCATCGGCGCGATCGACGCACCGAGCCGCCGCAACACCGAGCTGGCGCTCGTCGTCTTCGCCGTCGCCATTTCGGTGTTCGCCTACGCCAACGTGGGCCTCGCCCTCAACGGCGAACTGCCCGCGGGCATGCTCGGCTACGGAGCGGGGCTCGCCCTGCTCGGCGGGGTCGCGCACCTCGTGGTGCGCAGGTTCGCCAAGTACGCCGATCCGCTGCTGCTGCCGCTGGCGATCCTGCTGAACGGGCTGGGCCTGGCGCTGATCTGGCGGCTGGACCAGTCGGAACGCTTCCAGGCACTGGACACCTTCGCCCCGGCCGCCTCCAAGCAGCTGCTGTTCTCCGCCATCGGCGTGGCCACTCTGGTCGCGGTCCTGGCCATCCTCAAGGACCACCGCATCCTGCAGCGCTACACGTACATCTCCATGGTCGTGGCGCTGTTCCTGCTGATCCTGCCGATGTTCTTCCCCGCCGTGAACGGCGCCAAGATCTGGATCAAGATCCCGGGCTTCGGAACGCTCCAGCCCGGCGAGTTCGCCAAGATCATCATCACCGTGTTCTTCTCGGGCTACCTGATGGTCAAGCGGGACGCGCTGGCCCTGGCCAGCCGCCGCTTCATGGGCCTCTACCTGCCCCGCGGACGGGACCTCGGCCCGATCCTCGCCATCTGGGCGATGTCGATCCTGATCCTCGTCTTCGAGACCGACCTCGGCACCTCGCTGCTCTTCTTCGGCATGTTCGTCGTCATGCTCTACGTGGCGACCGAGCGCACCAGCTGGATCGTCTTCGGTCTGCTGATGTCGGCGGTCGGCGCGGTCAGCGTCGCCACGTTCGAACCGCACGTCCAGCAGCGCGTCACCGCCTGGCTCGACCCCTTCGCAGGCTGGGGCGAGGTGGCCGCGAGCGAGCAGATGGCGAAGTCCCTGATGGCCTTCGGCTCCGGAGGCACGCTCGGGACCGGGCTCGGACAGGGCAACTCCGACCTGATCGGCTTCGCGGCGAACTCCGACTTCATCCTCGCCACGGTCGGCGAGGAGCTCGGGCTCGCCGGGATGATGGCCGTGCTTCTCATCTACGGCCTGATCGTCGAGCGCGGCGTGCGCACCGCCCTGGCGGCCCGTGACCCGTTCGGCAAGCTGCTCGCGATCGGCCTCTCCGGCTCGTTCGCCATCCAGGTGTTCGTCGTCGCCGGCGGTGTGATGGGCCTCATCCCGCTCACCGGTATGACGATGCCATTCCTGGCCGCGGGTGGTTCCTCCGTGCTCGCCAACTGGGCGCTGATCGCCATTCTGATCAGGATCAGCGACACCGCCCGCCGCCCGGCCCCGGCCCCCTCACCGTCGCCCGACGCCGAAATGACCCAGGTGGTCCGACCGTGAACAAGCCGCTGCGCAGGATCGCGATCTTCTGCGGAATCCTCGTCATGGCTCTCCTCATCCGGGACAACTGGCTCCAGTACGTCCGTGCCGACGAACTGAACAGCCACAAGTACAACCGCCGCGTCGAGATCGAGCGGTACGCCCACGAGCGCGGCGACATCATCGTCGACGGCAAGGCCATCACCGGCTCCGCCGAGACCGAGGACAGCGACTTCAGGTACAAGCGGGTCTGGAAGAACGGCCCCCTGTGGGCCCCGGTGACCGGCTACTCCTCCCAGGCCTTCGACTCCTCGCAGCTGGAGAACCTGGAGGACGGCATCCTCACCGGCAACGACGACCAGCTGTTCTTCGACCGGACGCTGTCGATGTTCACCGGCGAGAAGAAGCGCGGCGGCAACATCGTCACCACACTGAACGGCGACGCCCAGAAGGCCGCCTTCAAGGGGCTCGGCGACAAGAAGGGCGCGGTGGTCGCCCTCGACCCCAAGAGCGGCGCCATCCTCTCCCTCGCGAGCACCCCGTCCTACGACCCCTCGGTCTTCGCCGGGAACTCCATGAAGGACTCGGACAACCGGCAGAAGCTCCTGAAGGACAAGGACAAGCCGATGCTCAACCGGGCATTGCGCGAGACCTACCCCCCGGGCTCCACCTTCAAGGTCGTCACCGCCGCCGCCGCCCTGGAGAACGGGCTCTACGACGACATCGACGCCAAGACGGAATCCCCGCTGCCCTGGACGCTTCCGCAGTCCACCACGGAGCTCAAGAACGAGGGCAGCATCCCCTGCAAGGACGCCTCGCTGCGGGAGGCCCTGCGCTGGTCCTGCAACACCGTCTTCGGGAAGATGAGCGATGACCTCGGCAACCGGAAGATGATCGAGCAGACGGACAAGTTCGGCTTCAACAAGGAAGTCTTCACGCCCGTCCGCGCCGACGCGAGCATCTACCCCGAGGACAACAAGCCGCAGAACGCCATGGCCGGCATCGGGCAGGCGTCGAACCGCACCACCCCGCTCCAGATGGCCATGGTGGCCTCCGCGATCGCCAACGACGGCAAGCTGATGCAGCCGTACATGGTCGCCGAGCGCCAGGCGCCCAACCTGGACCCGGTCTACACCGCCGAGCCCGAGGAGCTCAGCCGCGCGCTCTCCGGTGAGAACGCCCAGAAGGTCCAGCAGATGATGGAGACCGTGGTCGAGGACGGCACGGGAACCAACGCGCAGATCCCCGGCGTCACAGTGGGCGGCAAGACCGGTACCGCCCAGCACGGTCTGAACAACAGCGAGAAGCCCTACGCCTGGTTCATCTCGTACGCGAAGACCGACAACGGCTCCCCGGTCGCCGTCGCCGTCGTGGTCGAGGACGGCAACGCCAACCGGGACGACATCTCCGGTGGCGGCCTGGCCGCCCCCATCGCGCGCGACGTGATGAAGGCGGTCATCGACAGCAAGAAGTGAGACCTGTCACGGCTGCCGCGCGTCATACCGGACATCGCATACCGGTCGGATATCGGCTGACGGGTACGGGCTGATCACGTAACCCGTGCCCGGTAGCGTATGCGCGAACAGCGCACCGCCGCGGACCACACACGGGTGCGGTCGGGACTGACGGAGAGGGCTGGAACAGTTATGGAAGAGCCGCGTCGCCTCGGCGGCCGGTACGAGCTGGGCTCGGTGCTCGGCCGTGGTGGCATGGCCGAGGTCTACCTCGCCCACGACACCCGGCTCGGCCGCACCGTAGCTGTGAAGACGCTCCGGGCCGATCTGGCCCGTGACCCGTCGTTCCAGGCCCGGTTCCGCCGAGAGGCCCAGTCGGCCGCCTCGCTCAACCACCCCGCGATCGTCGCCGTGTACGACACCGGCGAGGACTACGTCGACGGGGTCTCCATCCCGTACATCGTGATGGAGTACGTCGACGGGTCGACGCTGCGGGAACTGCTGCACTCCGGCCGCAGACTGCTCCCCGAGCGCACGCTGGAGATGACGGTCGGCATCCTCCAGGCCCTGGAGTACTCGCACCGCGCCCAGATCGTCCACCGCGACATCAAGCCGGCGAACGTCATGCTGACGCGCACCGGCCAGGTCAAGGTCATGGACTTCGGCATCGCCCGCGCCATGGGCGACTCCGGAATGACCATGACCCAGACCGCCGCGGTCATCGGCACCGCCCAGTACCTCTCCCCGGAGCAGGCCAAGGGCGAACAGGTCGACGCACGCTCCGACCTCTACTCCACCGGCTGTCTGCTCTACGAACTGCTCGCCGTGCGGCCCCCGTTCGTCGGGGACTCGCCCGTCGCGGTGGCCTACCAGCACGTCCGCGAGGAGCCGCAGCCGCCGAGCAACTTCGACCCCGAGATCACGCCCGAGATGGACGCGATCGTGTTGAAGGCGCTCACCAAGGACCCGGACTACCGCTACCAGTCCGCCGACGAGATGCGCGCCGACATCGAGGCCTGCCTCGACGGCCAGCCGGTCGCGGCCACGGCGGCGATGGGCGCCGCGGGGTACGGGGGCTACGACGGCTACAACCCCGACCAGCCCACCACCGCCCTGCGCCCGGCCGACCCGAACAACGCGCAGACCTCGATGCTGCCGCCGGTCAACCCGGACGACGGCGGCTACGGCTACGACGACCGCCAGGGCCGCCGACGCCAGCAGAAGAAGAGCAACACCTCGACGATCCTGCTGGTCGTCGCGGGCATCCTGGTGCTCATCGGCGCGATCCTGATCGGCCGGGTGATCTTCTCCGACAACGGGGGCGACGACCAGGTCAAGGCCCCGAACCTGGTGGGGTCCACGCTCGAGGAGGCGCAGACGCTCGCGTCCAGAACCGGCGTCACCGTGACCAAGGGCGCCGAGGAGCCGTGCGAGCAGCAGGAGAAGGGCCAGATCTGCTCCCAGGACCCGTCGGCCGACGCGATGATGGACAAGGACGGCACCGTCACGGTCGTCGTCTCGTCCGGAGCGCCGAAGGTCGAGGTCCCCAACGTCCTGGAGAAGTCCGAGGACGGCGCCCGCGAGGAGCTGGAGGGCAAGGGCTTCTCGGTCAACGTCACCACGGCGGAGTCCGAGGCGGCCGAGGGGACGGTGATCAAGCAGAACCCCAAGGGCGGCCAGAAGGCCGACGAGGAGTCCGAGGTCACCATCACGATCGCCAAGAAGACGACCGACCCGATGCCCGACGTGCGGACCCGGCAGTACGACGCCGCCGTCGCCCAGCTCAATCAGCTCGGGTTCACCAACGTCTCGCGGACCGACGTCGACTCGGACAAGCCGGCCGGCGAGGTGATCGAGCAGACCCCGGCGGGCCCGAGCAACCAGGCCAAGGACGTGCAGATCGTCCTGAAGGTCTCCAAGGGGCCGGCCGAGCCGGAGAAGGTCCAGATCCCCGGTGACCTGGGCGGCAAGTCCTACCAGGACGCGAAGGGCCAGCTGGAGGGGCTCGGCTTCGTGGTCCAGCTCGCCCAGGGTTCGGTCGACAAGCCGGACGCCCGGGTGATCACCAGCAACCCGGCGCCGAACACCGAGGCGGAGAAGGGCAGTACCGTCACCCTCATCACCATCGAGGGCGGCGGGGGCGGCCTCTTCGGAGGCCCGGGCGGCTGAGCCCCCGCGAGCCCGGCAGCGTACGGCGAAGGGCCCCGGTCACCACGATGGTGACCGGGGCCCTTCCCGTGTGCGGGGGCCGCGACGAGGGCTCAGCCCAGCAGCTCCACCGGCTTCGTACGGTCCTTGTCGACCTTCTCCGTGCGCTCCAGCTCGCCCCACACGATGTACCGGTACTTCGAGGTGTAGACCGGGGTGCAGGTCGTCAGCGTGATGTAGCGGCCGGGCTTCTTGACGCCCGACTCCTCCGGGACCGGCTGGATGACGTCGACGTTGAACTTCGAGGTCTCGGGGAGCGTCTTGTAGACCTTGTAGACGTACCAGGTGTCCTTGGTCTCGAAGACGACCGGATCACCGTTCTTCAGCTTGTGGATGTTGTGGAACTTCGCGCCGTGGCCGTCGCGGTGCGCGGCCAGCGTGAAGTTGCCCTCGTCGTCCGAGGGGAGGGCCGACTTCACGGGGTCGGTGTAGTAGCCGGCGATGCCGTTGTTGAGGGTCTTGGGGTCGGTGCCCTTCTTGACCAGCACCTCGCCGTTCTTCATGGCGGGCACGTGCAGGAAGCCGATGCCGTCCTTGGTGTCCAGGGCGCCCGGGCCGTCCGCCCACTTGCTGCGGACCGTGTCGCCCTGCCGGTCGGCCTCGCGGTCGGCGAGCACGTTGGTCCACCACAGGGAGTAGACGACGAACAGCGCGAGCACCAGGCCCGCGGTGATGAGCAGTTCACCGAAGACGCTGACGGCCGACGCCACGCGGTCGCGGACGCGGCGGCGCGCCGGGGGCGGGGACGCGGACGTGTCGGTCCGCTCGTCGTGCTCGGTCCTCGCTGCCACCGCACCGTCCCTGTCGTGAGGATGTTCAGCCGACGAGCGCGTCGGGCTTCCCCTCGCTGCGTGGCCGTTCGTCGACCATCTTGCCCCAGACGATCAGCCGGTAGGTACTCGTGAATTCCGGCGTACACGTCGTCAGCGTGAGGTACCTGCCCGGCTTCGTGAACCCGGAACCGACCGGGATCGGCTCGATCACCGAGATGTTGGACGGCGAGGTCTGCGGAAGGATCTGGGCCATCTCGTACGTGTAGTACGCGTCCCGGGTCTCGACCACGATCGGGTCGCCGGGCTTCAGCTTGTTGATGTAGCGGAACGGTTCACCGTGGGTGTTGCGGTGACCCGCCACGGAGAAGTTGCCCTGCTTGTCGGAGGGCATCGCCGTCTTGAGCTTGCCCTCGCCGTAGTGGCCGATCATCCCCCGGTCGAGGACCTTCTCCTTGTCGATGCCCTCGGCGATCGGGGCGACGACGTCCAGCTTGGGGATGTGCATGATCGCGAAGCCCTCGCCGGGCGCGAACACCCCTGGCTTGCGGTCGCCGTTGGCCCATTCGTCCTGGATCCGGTTCGTCTCCTTGCCGGCGATCTGGTCGGCCCGGATGTTGGTCCACCACAGCTGGTAGGTGACGAACAGCAGCATCAGGACGCCCAGCGAGATGAACACCTCGCCGACCGCCCGGCTGGCGATGACCGCCGGGCTGTCCTTCGCCGCCCGTGCCGCGCGCCGGGCCTCCACCCGGGACATCGGCACCGCGGCGGCCGGGGCGGCCTGCTGCTCCGGGGCCGTCCCCGGGCGCCGACGCCCGCGCCCCTTGGCCGCCCGCCGCCGCTCGGCCCGCCCGCCGGGGGCCGGAGCGGGGTCGAGCGCCGCCTCCGGCTCGGGCTCCGGCTCCGCCGGTATGCGGGCGAGCACTTCGGTACGCGGTTCGGCGTGGAAGTCCTGTATGTCAGGGGCCGGGGCCGGAGCCCGCTCCTCGGCCGGAGCCACCGGGGACACATGAGCCATCGGGGACACCGGGTCCGCCGCGACCATGCCCGCAGACGGCTCCTGAGGCCCGTACCAGTCGCGTTGGTACCCGGCGGGGTCGTACCACTCGTTCGGGGCTCCCTGGGGCTGCTGAGGCCCTTGGTGGGCCGCGTACCCATCCGCGTACGAGGACGGCGCCGCGGGTTCCGCCGCCGGGACGGTGTCCGACCGGAACCACGGCGACGTGTGCCCGCCGGGCAGCGGATCGTTCAGCGGATCCGCGAGGCCGTCCACCGCCGCCACGAACGCGCCGTCGGTCCCGTACGCCCCGTGCGCGTCGGGGCCTTCCGGTCCGGCGGCGGGCCCGGGGCGGCCTGCGGTCACGCGGCGGCCTTGCCCACCACCGGCGCGAGCCCCGCCGAGCGCGCGACGGCCCCCTGGTCTCCGCACTGCTCCAGCCAGTTGGCGAGCATCAGGTGGCCGTGTTCGGTGAGCACCGACTCGGGGTGGAACTGCACGCCCTCCACCGCCCGGTCGCGGTGGCGCAGCCCCATGATGATGCCGTCCGCCGTGCGGGCGGTGACCTCCAGCTCGGAGGGCAGCTCGCCGGGTTCGGCCGCGAGCGAGTGGTAGCGCGTCGCGGTGAAGGGGGACGGCAGCCCGGCGAAGACGCCCTTGCCCTCATGGGTCACGGGGGAGGTCTTGCCGTGCAGCAGCTCGGGGGCCCGGTCGACGACACCGCCGTACGCCACCGCCATCGACTGCATCCCCAGGCAGACGCCGAAGACCGGAACCCCGGTGTCCGCGCAGTGGCGCACCATCTCGACGCAGACGCCGGCCTGCTCGGGCGTACCGGGGCCCGGCGAGAGCAGGACGCCGTCGAAGCCGTCCTGGGCGTGGGCGGGAGTCACCTCGTCGTTGCGCAGCACCTCGCACTCGGCACCGAGCTGGTACAGATACTGGACGAGGTTGAAGACGAAGCTGTCGTAGTTGTCCACGACGAGGATGCGTGCGCTCACCGGCCGGCTCCTGCTCCACCGGCGCTCGCGCCGTCGACGGTCACATCACCGAACGGGAGCAGCGGTTCCGCCCACGGGAACACGTACTGGAACAGTGCGTAGACGACCGCCAGAATCAGCATGAGCGCGATGATGCCGCGCACCCATGCGTTGCCCGGCAGATGCCGCCAGATCCAGCCGTACATGCTGACCCCTCCATTCGGTACCCGCACCAGACTAGAGGGCCGCGGCAGAAGCGTGGGTCCGCTGGGGAAAACCACGCGTCGTGGTCCACCACGGGCCGGGGACCATCACGGCTCAGTCGGCGAGCTCCGGCGGCTCCCCCTCGCTCACCGGCCGCGTCGCGTCCAGATGCGCCCAGGCGATCAGCCGGTGGCTGCTGCCCCATTCCGGTTCGCACGTGGTGAGGGTCAGATAGCGGCCCGCGCCCTCGAAGCCGGAGCTGCGGGGCACCGGGTCGACGACGGCGGTGTCGGTGGGCACGGTCCGGTGGGGTTTCTTCGCGATGCGGTAGGTGAACCAGGTCGTGCCGTCGTTGACGACGACCGCGTCCCCGGGGCGCAGCTTCGGGAAGTCCTTGAAGGGGTCGCCGTACGTCCGCCGGTGCCCGGCGACCGCGAAGTTGCCCGTGTCGCCGGGGCGGGCGGTTCCGCTGTAGTGCCCGAGCCCCTTCTGCAAGGTCTTGACCTCGGTGTTCTCCAGGACGGGCCACTCCCAGCCGGAGCCGAACCGGGGGATGTGCATCGTCGCGAAGGGCTTTCCGCCGCGGTACGGGGCCGGGTCGGAGGGCTCCGCGGAAGCGGAAGCGGAAGGGGGCGCCGGGGCCACGGGTTCGCTTGCCCACTGACTCTGGAGGGTGTCGATCTCGCCCTCGGCCGCGTCGGCCGCTTTCACGCCGGTCCAGAACAGGAAGTAGACGACGAAGAGGACGATCAGCGCGCCCACGGTGATGCAGAGTTCGCTGAAGGTCCTGACGACGAGTCGCACCGACACCGGACCGGCCTCCCCGGGTTCAGCTGGCGCTCGGCCAGGGCTCACTCCACAGGCTGTGCGTAGTGGAGATCCACTGTGCCCGAGTACCCGGGAAGAGTCACCGCCTCGTCCTCGTCGACTTTCCAGCCCAGCCCGTACGCCTTCACGTACAGCAGGTAGTTCTGGATCGCGGTGGAGCTGTTGAGCGCCTGCTTGAGCTTTCCGGGGTCGCCGACCGCGGTGACCTTGTACGGCGGGGAGTAGACGCGGCCCTGGAGGATCAGGGTGTTGCCGACGCAGCGGACCGCGCTGGTGGAGATCAGCCGCTGGTCCATCACCTGGATTCCGCGTGCCCCGCCCTGCCACAGCGCGTTCACCACGGCCTGCAGGTCCTGCTGGTGGATGACCAGGTCGTTGGGCTGGGGCTCGGGGTAGCCGGGGTTGGCGGTGGCGTCGGGAGGCGCGTCGTTGAGGGTCACGCTGACGGAGTCGCCGGTGATCTTCGTCGTGCCGGCCGCCTGCTCCAGCGCCTTCAGCTTGGCGTCCTCGGCCTCGGTGGAGCCGTCGTCGCGCTGGGCGAGGGCGTCGATCTGCGCGCGCACGGAGGCGGCCGAATCGTTCAGCTCGGCGTTCTTCTCGCTGCGCTCCCTGATCAGGTCGGAGAGCTTGAGGAGAGAGGAGTCACTGCGCAGATTGGTGCCCTTGGCCGTGTTGGCGCTGGTGACGAAGATGAGTCCGGCCAGGGCGAAAACCGCAGCGGTGAGCCCCCGGACCGCCCACACGGAGGTGCGCCGGGCCGGGCCTTCGGGGGAGTCGGCAGAATTGCTCAACGTACCCTTATCTCATCAGGCGCCAGGGAAGCACTACGCTAACGGACGCTCGGGGGAGGCAGCATTCCCCCTGGCATCCCCTGGCACCCGCCCCCGGCGCCCGCCACAGATCCCTGCGCGGTCACGCAGCGCATCGACAGGAGAGTCCCTCGTGCCGAAGTCACGTATCCGCAAGAAGGCCGACTTCACGCCGCCCGCGGCGAAGCAGGCAACGGCCATCAAGCTGACCAACCGCAGCTGGGTCGCTCCGGTGATGCTGGCCCTGTTCCTCATCGGGCTGGCCTGGATCGTGGTGTTCTACGTGACCGAAGGCGATCTGCCGGTCGACGCCCTGGGCAACTGGAACATCGTGGTCGGCTTCGGCTTCATCGCCGGCGGCTTCGCCGTGTCGACCCAGTGGAAGTAGCGGACCCCTTCCGCTCCGTCGCTCCCGGGCACGCAAGCGCGCCCGTAGCTGGTCGACGCCCTTCCGCGCAAGCCTTGCCCTGAGTTACCCACAGAGTTATCCACAGTCGGGGGAAAAGGTCAGACGATCTGTGGATAACCTCCACTGAAGTTGACGCCGGTGTGACTGCAGCCCCCCTCGCCGAGGGGGGCTGCAGCCCGTTGTCCCGGCGGAAAAGCCCAGTTCAGCGACAAGGGGCACACCTGTTCCTCTTGCCATGCACAAGATTCCGCGCACACTGTGGACAACTTCGGTCAGGCTGGGGGTGAAGAGCCCCTTCTCGCCGACCCTGCCGCTCAGGTGAGCGCCAGCGTCCGGGCGACGATGATCCCGAGGGACGCCAGCAGGACGAGCGCACAGGTGCCGGTCTGCACCGCCGTACGCCGCTCACGCGGGGCGTGGACCATGCCGACGGCGATGGCGACGCCCGCGATCAGACCGCCGACGTGCGCCTCCCAGGCGATACCGCCCCAGGTGAAGGTGAAGACCAGGTTCAGCGCCAGCAGTACGAGCACCGGGCGCATGTCGTAGTTCATCCGGCGCATCAGGACGGCGGTCGCGCCGAAGAGGCCGTAGACCGCGCCGGAGGCACCCAGCGAGGGCTGGTTCTGCGCGGCGATCAGATAGGTCAGCGCGCTACCGGCGAACCCGGACAGCAGGTAGAGGGCGAGATAGCGGGACCGGCCGAGCGCCGCCTCCAGCTGTCCGCCGAGCCACCAGAGCCCCAGCATGTTGAACCCGAGGTGCACCACTTCCTGGTGCAGGAACATCGAGGTCACCAGGCGGTACCACTGCCCCTCGGCGACACCTTCGACGGACCCCGGCGGCGGGCTCGGGTCCCACGCCCGGCCGAGCAGCGTCAGATCGCCCACCAGCCCGGGGCGGACGGTGACGAGGAGGAAGACGGCCAGATTGATGCCGAGGAGGATCTTGGTGACCAGGCGCGGATCGGCGGCCACCGAGCCGCCCGCCAACGTGCGCGGCCGGCCGGCCGCCGGATGGTGCCCGGTGCCCGAACCCTGGCGTACGCAGTCGGGGCACTGGAAGCCGACCGAGGCGCTGACCATGCACTCGGGGCAGACCGGCCGCTCGCAGCGCGTACAGCTGATGCCGGTCTCGCGGTCGGGATGGCGGTAGCAGGTCGGCGTCGGCACAGCGCTTCCCGCGGCGGCACGGTCTCCCGGCGGCTGCTGGTCCATCGGCCCTGGCCTGCCTCTCGGTCCTCGGTCCTCATCGCTCGGGCGGCGGCACGGACAGGACCGCCCCGCTCGTCCGCTATGTATCACTACGGACGGGCAGGGCGGTTGGTTCCCACAGAGGTTCCACAGGTACCCGGGGATGCCCGCAGAGCTTCCCGCAGGGCCGGGTGCGTGCGGGCCGTCAGCGGGTCTCGACGACCACGGACTCGATGACCACGTCCTGGAGCGGGCGGTCCGTGCGCGGGTTGGTCGGGGTGGCCGCGATGGCGTCGACGACCTTGCGGCCCGCGTCGTCGGCCACCTCACCGAAGATGGTGTGCTTGCCGGTCAGCCAGGCGGTCGGCGAGACGGTCAGGAAGAACTGCGAACCGTTGGTGCCCGGCCCCGCGTTGGCCATGGCCAGCAGATACGGCTGGGTGAAGGCCAGCTCCGGGTGGAACTCGTCGGCGAACTTGTAGCCGGGGCCGCCGGTGCCGTTGCCCAGCGGATCGCCGCCCTGAATCATGAATCCGCTGATGACGCGGTGGAAGACCGTGCCGTCGTACAGCGGGTCCCTGGAGGTCTCACCGGTTTCCGGGTTGACCCACTCGCGCTGCCCGGTGGCCAGTTCCACGAAGTTCTTCACCGTCTTGGGGGCGTGGAACGGCAGCAGCCGGATCTCGATGTCGCCCCGATTGGTCTTCAAGGTGGCGTAAAGCTGCTCGGCCACGATCTGTCTTCCTCTTCCCTCGCCTGCCGTCAAATCCTTCGCTGACGTCCGGCGATCCTCCCACGGACCGGGAAACGTACGGCCGGATGCCGGGCGAACCGGCGCGTTCACCACCGAACCATGGCATTGTCGTCGGCACACTTCACATGAACCGTTTTGACCGCACATGACGATCATGACCCGGATGCCCGCCCCGCATGCCGGGCAGGGACTCAACAGGCATGATTTTGGACTGGGCGGACAGGCGGAGTACCTACCCGCCACCAAGGAGGAGGATCTCGTGACCCGCATCGACAGCGTGCGCGCCGCAACCGACTCGGCGAAGGACAGCGCGCAGCACGCCGCGGAAGTGGTGGCGCCCTACGCCGAAACAGCCAAGGACCAGGCGGCCCACCTCGCGCATGAGGCGCGCGTACGACTCGCGCCCAAGGTGACGAAGGCGGCCCAGCAGGCCCGTGTCCAGTACGCGTCCCACCTCGCGCCGCGCCTGGAGCAGGCCCGTACGCACGTGCCGCCCCGGGTCGACGAGGCCGCGCACCGCGCCGCGGTCTCGACCCGGAAGGCCGCGCGGAGCGCCGCCGACTACACCGCACCCCGCGTCGAGCACGCCCGCGCGGTGGCCCTGCCCGTCGCCGAGCAGGCGTCCGCCCGCAGCGCGGCCGCCCTGGCCGCGCTGCGTACGCAGGTGACGGCCAAGGAAATCCAGAAGCTGGCCCGGAAGCACCAGCGGCGGGCCAAGGCCGGCCGGGCCGCGAAGGGGTTCCTGGTGCTGGGCGTCCTGGCGGGCGGTGCCTATGCCGCCTGGCGCTGGTGGGACAAGCAGGCCAACCCGGACTGGCTGGTCGAGCCGCCCGTCGCCACCGAGGTGGGCGACGAGCGCTCGCCGCTCAGCTCGGTCGACGGCAGCCCGCGGGCCGACCTCGACCCGGAGGTCGAGGCCAAGCAGGCGGAGGCCGAGGGGGACACCCCGGGCCTCGACGACCGTCCCTGACAGCCCGGCAGGCTGACAAACCGGCAGGACGGCAGGACGAACGAGGCCGTGGACACCGCTCAGGCGGTATCCACGGCCTCGTTCGCGTGAGCGCACCGACACATGCGCGGGAACGACTACCGGCTGACGGCGAACCGCATCAGGGCGTGCTCGTCGCCCTGCTTGATCTTCCCGGTCTCGTTGATCACCTGGAGCTTCCAGCCCGCGCCCTCACGGATCGCCTTGGCGACGGCGACGCCGTTGTCCTGGGTGAGCATGCTCGGCCAGATGTCGGCGACCTGCTGCGAGCTGCCGCCCGTCGCGTCGTACACCTTGAAGCTGATGTTGCGCGCGTTGCTGAACGAGCTGCGCTTCTTGTAGGCCGCCGCGATGAAGACGATCGACGTGATGTTCGAAGGGATCCTGGCGAACTCGACGGTCACCGTTTCGTCGTCGCCGTCGCCGTGCCCCGTCTGGTTGTCCCCGCTGTGCACCAGCGAGCCGTTGCCCAGCGGGTCCAGGGAGTCCAGACCGGCCAGCCGCACCGGGTCGCCGCCCTGCAGCGCGATGGCGATCAGGTCCAGGTCCGTACCGGCCTTCTGCCGGATCTTCCCCATCAGGCCGCCGCTGCTCCCGACGGTCGGGTCCCAGGACGCTCCGATGGTCAGGTGCGTCACTCCGCCCAGGTCCGCCGGTCCGTCTTCCTTCGTCAACGTGATCATGCCTGAGTCCTTTGTGGCTCGACTGTTTATGTATGAAGTGTGCCTGGTGCGGCGGCGGCGGAACGCAAAAGAACCCCTCCAACCACGTTTCCGCAGGTTGGAGGGGTTCAATCAAGTGGAGCCTAGGAGATTCGAACTCCTGACATCTGCCTTGCAAAGGCAGCGCTCTACCAACTGAGCTAAGGCCCCGGGTCACCGTCGGGACCAGAGTACCGGGTACCCCCCGGGTTCTTCCAAAAGGATAGGGACTCCCCGGGAACGACCACGCTCCGTAAGATGCTCGCAAGGTTCGCAGCAGCGAAGCCGCAGCGATGGGGAGACGCCATGGACGCAGCGCAACAAGAGGCGACGGCAAGAGCCAGAGAGCTTCAACGCAGTTGGTACGGAGAGCCGTTGGGGGCGCTCTTCCGTCGGCTGATCGATGATCTCGGCCTGAACCAGGCCCGGCTGGCCGCCGTTCTCGGGCTCTCCGCCCCGATGCTCTCGCAGTTGATGAGCGGCCAGCGCGCCAAGATCGGGAACCCCGCGGTGGTCCAGCGCGTCCAGGCCCTTCAGGAGCTGGCGGGCCAGGTGGCCGACGGCAGCGTCAGCGCGGGCGAGGCCACCGACCGCATGGAGGAGATCAAGAAGTCGCAAGGCGGCTCCGTCCTCACCGCGACCGGCCAGACCACCTCCACCGGCGGTGCTCCCACCGTCCGCCGTGTGGTGCGCGAGATCCAGTCCCTGCTGCGGTCGGTCGCGGCGGCCGGCGACATCATCGATGCCGCGGACGCCCTCGCCCCGACCCACCCGGAGCTGGCAGAGTTCCTCAAGGTGTACGGCGCGGGACGCACCTCGGACGCGGTCGCCCACTACGAGGGGCACCAGAGCTAGCACGTCCCGACGGAAGCACGACGGAGCCAGGGCACGCGCACCGCGCAGCGCCCTGGTGCCGGCCGGACACAGAGCCGGACACGGGCCGCGGCGGACGCCGCGGCACCTTACGAACGGGGAGCGGGCGCAGCGCAATGGGTGAGGTCTTCGCCGGTCGGTACGAGCTGATCGATCCGATCGGACGCGGTGGGGTCGGCGCCGTCTGGCGGGCCTGGGACCACCGCCGCCGCCGGTACGTCGCGGCCAAGGTGCTCCAGCAGAGCGACGCGCACACGCTGCTGCGCTTCGTCCGCGAACAGGCGCTGCGCATCGAGCACCCGCACGTGCTGGCCCCGGCCAGCTGGGCCGCCGACGACGACAAGGTCCTGTTCACCATGGACCTGGTGAGCGGCGGCTCGCTCGCCCATGTCATCGGCGACTACGGCCCGTTGCCCCCGCGCTTCGTCTGCCTGCTGCTGGACCAGCTGCTCTCCGGCCTCTCCACGGTGCACGCCGAAGGGGTGGTGCACCGCGACATCAAGCCCGCCAACATCCTGATGGAGGCGACCGGTTCGGGGCGGCCGCATCTGCGCCTGTCCGACTTCGGCATCTCGATGCGCAAGGGCGAACCCCGGCTGACCGAGACCAACTACGTCGTCGGTACGCCCGGTTACTTCGCCCCCGAGCAGATGATGGGCGCCGAGCCCGACTTCCCCGCGGACCTCTTCGCGGTCGGTCTGGTCGCGCTCTACCTCCTCCAGGGCCGGAAGCCGGACGCCCAGGCGCTGGTGGAGCACTTCGCCGCGCACGGCACCCCGGGGGCCCCCGAGGGCATTCCCGAGCCGCTGTGGCAGGTTCTCGCCGGTCTGCTCCAGCCCGACCCGCACGCCCGGTTCCGTACGGCCACGGGCGCGCGCAAGGCCCTGACCGCGGCAGTCGAGATGCTGCCCGAAGCCGGCCCGGACGACGAGCCGGTGGAGGTGTTCGACCAGATCGGGCCGCTGCCCGAGGGATTCGGCCCCGACGGGCCCGTCACCGCCCCGCCGGAGGCCCCGCAGCAGCCGTCCGACCGGCAGGCCCCCGTCCCGCCCCCCGTCTCGATGTCGGAGACGGGCAGCTTCCACCTGGCGCCGCCCCCTGCGGCCTCGCAGCCCTCCGCGGCCTCGCCCGGTATCGCGCCTCCGCAGCAAGAGCCCTACCCGCAGGCGGGATTGCCACAGCCGGGGTTCCAGCAGCCGCCGTCCGCACCGTACGCCGCGGACGCGCCGCCCGCGTACGCTGTCGGCGCGCCGGACCCCTCCCAGGCGCCGACCTCCGGCGTACGGCACGATCCCTCCGCCACCCGCCCCTACACTGCCCAGCAGCACCAGCAGTTCCCGCCGGTGCCCGCCCCGCCGGTGCAGCACGCCGCGCCCCACCCGCCCGTCCGGCGAACGCGCCCGGGACCGCCCCCGAAGGTGGCCGTCCCGGTGCTGGTGGTGGCGCTGATCTGCTTCGCGGTCGGGATCTGGGCCCTCACCCAGGTCTGACGGGCCCGCACCGCAGAAGGAAGTCCCGTCGGCGTACGGCTACCAGCCCTGCGCCGGCGGCTGATGGCCCCCACCGGCCGGGTGACCGGCGGCCGACGCGCGGCGACGGGCCAGCAGGGTCCAGACGCCCAGACCGAGCACCAGCACCGACCCCGTGCCGATCCCGGCCCAGGCGACCACGGTCATCGGGCCGCTCTTCGCGGCCTGCTCGGCGTTCTGCCCCTTCCGGGCCACTTCCCGGTCCTGGTCGGTGACGCCGAAGACCCCGGCGTCACCCTCGTACGGCGATTCCTCGGCCTGGTTCTTCACCTGGACCGACAGCTCGAACGGAATCGGCTCGGCGCCGTAGGACTCCTTCAGCTTCGGGCTGAGGGAGACCGACAGGTAGTACCAGCCCGCGAAGCGCATGGCGCTGACCTGGGACGAGGAGTCGAACCGGTTGCGGTAGGCCACCGGCGGCAGCGGCCGCAGGGACGCGGACGCGGGGCCTCCGGAGTACGAGAGGGTGGCGTCGGAGACCGGCCCCTGGGCGGGGTTGGCCAGAGACAGGGTGAGCGCGCTGCCGA
Source organism: Streptomyces globisporus (assembly GCA_014649555.1). Taxonomy (GTDB): domain Bacteria; phylum Actinomycetota; class Actinomycetes; order Streptomycetales; family Streptomycetaceae; genus Streptomyces; species Streptomyces globisporus. The sequence continues at coordinate 255,582 of BMTG01000005.1, forward strand.
CGAACTCCTTGTTGGCACTTGTGGTGTTGGAGAGCCCTGCGGTGGCGTGGATCTGCTGTCCCCAGTCGACCGGCACCCGGTAGAAGCGGGTCTGTCCGGGGGCGACGGTGTCCTGCCAGCGGCCGTTCTCCAGGCTGGTGGCCTCCGAGAACCCGGATCCGCCGGAGCGCTTCTGCTGCTTCCCGGTCAGCGGCTTCGCCGAAGCGGAGGGCAAGCTCCCGGGGGCCTCGGTCGGCATGGGCGTACCGCTTTTGAGCTTCGGCTCCTGGAGGAAGCGCAGCTCCAGGCCCCAGGGCTCCTGGCTGGAGCCGGCCTTGCTCTCGCGCTCGACACGGACGTCGTACGGGCCGCCCTCCTGGCAGGTGCTGCCGCCCTCCTCGACGGTCCGGGAGGCGTACGCGGTGATGGGACGGGCGTACGCGCCGGAGCCGAAGCTCGCCTGCCCCCTGTCGCACTGGGTGTCGTCGGTCTCCCGGATGCTGACGGTGATGCCGTCGCCGTAGGCGACCGCGCCGCCGTCGCCGGGCACCGCGACCGCCGAGACATAGGCGGCGGAGGCGTCGTCCAGCGTGACCCGGTAGTAGAGCTTCTCGCCCGGCTTGATCGTGCTGCGGTACGGGAGGCCCTCGTCCAGGGTGGACGCCTCGACGTTGGTCGCCGCGCCCTGCACGTTCTTCGCGTCGGGATCGAACGCGTACACCCCGGGGCCCGCCGCGTGCACCTGCCCCGGCAGGACCGCCGCCGCGCACATCGCCGCGAGTGCCGCGGCCGTCACCCGGCCCCTGTTGCGCTGCCTGTTCACGCGCTTCCCCTCGTCGTCCTCACCCACCGGTACCCCTCGGCCGCTCAGCTGCCCGGCGACCCGACCACTCAGCCGCGGCGGCTACGGCTGCTGCGGCGGCGGACGAGGAGGAACCCTCCCGCCACGACGACCAGGGCGCCCGCCCCGGCAGCGGCCGCGATGCCGGTCCATCCTGCCCCGCCCGCACCGCCGCTGTCTCCGGCCACAGCCGGATTACCCCTCTTGTCCGCGTTCTTCCCCTCGCCCTCCCGGGCCAGGACCGGCGCACCGTGCTCGGGGCCCGCCAGCTCGTCGCCGAGGACGGCGACCCGGAGCACCACACCGATCCGCGGGTTCTCCGCGATCTCGGCGGCCTGCGCGACCGGGTCACCGCGAGGTAGAAGTCACCTCTGGCGTGCACCGGGCGGACGGTGGGGCGGCTCTCGTACCGGTTGGTCCACGCGACCGGCACCGAGCCCGCCCCGGCCACCGCGGGGCGCCCGTCGTACGGCGTGTTCGGGCGGTGCTCACCGCCCCCGGCACCGACCGGGAAGCGGGCCGGGGTGAACAGCTGAACAGCTCCGTGGAGCCGTAGGAGTACGTCCGCGTCCCCCGCCCGGCCGTGGGCTCGTTGGCGAACTCCACGTCGTAGCGGACCTGCTGGCCCCAGCCTGCCGGAATCCTGTACCAGAGGGTCTGCGAGGGCAGCCCGCGGTCCTTCCACACACCGGGCGCGATCCGGGCCGCGTAGTTGAAGCCGGTCCCGCCCCGGACCTCGCGCGGGGTCGCGGTGGGCAGCGCCACGTCCCTGCCGGCCTCCCCGATCTCCGGCGCGGACTGTGCGGGGACCACCCCGTCGGCGAGCGGCACCTCCGTCCCGTACACCATTTCCAGCGGCCAACGCGCCGCGTCGGACCCCTTCTTGCTCTCGCGCTCCACGGTCAGCAGGTAGCGCCCCGCCTCGTCGCAGCGGCGGTTGCCCTCCTCGGAGGGGATGCGCGCGACGGCCGACGTCAGCGGGACGGCTCCCTCCGCCTGGCGGAAGCGCTCGTCGTCCCGCTCGCAGTCCGGGCCGCCGGCGTTCGGGCCGCCGGCGGCGACGATCCGGGTGCGCAGGACGTCGAACCTGTCGACGGCCGCGCCGGGCTGGGGCACCGCGGTCGCGGCGAAGCCCACCGTGGAGACGGCGTCGAAGTCGGCGGCGTAGTACCGCGTTTCGCCCGGGCCGATGCTGTCGAGGTACTGCCCGGGCCGCAGCACCGGGGCCGTGTCCCCGCCGTCCCCGCCGGTCACCGGCCGCCCCTCGAACCGGTAGCCTTCGGCGCTCAGTTGGGCGGCCCGCTGGAGCTGGCGGGCCAGCGCTTCGGCGTCGGGGGCGTCGTAGTAGCGGCCGTTGCCCGCCGCGGCGACGCACTCCAACTGCGCGCGGGCGGCGCCCTTCACCTGGAAGCCGACGGTGTCGATCCGCAGCCCGACGGGCGAGCTGCTCGGCCACCCGACAGGGCTCCGGCGTACCGCAGTTGTCCTCGCCGTCGGAGATCAGCAGGATCGTCCGCGTACCGATCGCACCGCCGGCGGGCTCGTGCAGGTCCTGGGCTGCCTTGCGCAGGGACAGCCCGATGGGGGTGTCGCCCTTGGGCCGGACCCCGTCCACGGTCCGCTTGACGGCGTCCCGGTCGAGCGGCTCCACCGGCCGTACGAGGCGGGTGTCGGCGCAACCGCTCGTCCGGTCCGCACCGTAGACCCGCAGGCCCGTGGGGTAGCCGTCGGGGAGGGCGTCGGCCACGGCGCCGACGGCACCGCGGGCGCTTTCCCTCCGGGTCCGCCCCGCACCGTCGTCGTCGGCCATCGAGCCGGACGAGTCGAGCACCATGACCAGGCCCCCCCGCACCAGCGCTGTCCGCCGGTGCGAGCGGCGCGGCCGCGGCAGGAAGCGCGCCCGCCACCAGGGCGAGAAGCGCCGCGCCGCCCCACGCCCCCACGATCGCGGTACGACGCTGATGACGTGTCATCACCTGGTGCCCCCCCCCCAACCCATGAAGCCCGACCCCGTCAGCTTCTTTGCTTCAGCAAGCTAGCGATTTGCTTGAGTGAATTCAAGAGCGGTGCGTCACGGTCCCGCAACAGCCGAAGGGGCCGGCGCATCGGCGCCGGCCCCGGACAGCACGAAGCCCCGGCCGCTCAGCGACCGGGGCCCGTAACAGACTGTGTCGTCTCACACACCCGAACCTGCGGGCACGGAGTCGGTCGCCTCCGTCCACAGATCCTGCTCGGCGCGATCCGCCTGGATCTGGCGGTACACGAGGAGCCCACCGATGGCGGCCAGTGCGACCAGGAGAAGCTTCTTCACCGCGCGACCTCGTCTTTCCTTGGCGTAAGGGCCTTATGTCGCCGACTATACACACCGGCCGATACCGATCGGTGACCTGCCCGGACCCCTGTGACACCCCCTCCAGGGCGTCCGGAACGACCTCCCGACACCCCCTCCTCACCGCCCGCGAGGGCCTGTCCAGCCCGGTTGCACCATACGAGTGGTGTTAATCCGAAGATCGGCGCAGAGCGGGCGTCGCTCCCCGAAATCGCGGCCGGGATCCACATGATCGGAGAAGTCAGCAACCGGACCGTCCGAAAGCGAGGGGCCATGAGCACCTTCCAGCCCAAGAACCTCTGGACCGCCTTCATCACCGCCGTCTTCGCCCTCCTGGCGTCGCTGGGCCTCGCCACCGCCACGGCGAGCACGGCAAACGCCACGAACGCCGCCGCGCAGCCGAGCACCACGACCCACGAGCACACGGGTGCCACCGCGGCAACCCCGATCGCTCCCTCGGTCCGATGGACCCTTCCGCGTGACCGAGCCCTTCCGCCCACGATGAAGCAGCGCATCCGAGCCGAGGCCCACGGCTCCTCCCCGGCCACCCGCCACCTGTCGCTCGACCCCGCGCAGACCGCCCGAACGACCGGTCAGAGCGGCTCCCACCCCACAGCCCCGGAAGGCGACTCCCCGGCACCGCCCCCCTGATCCCGGCGGCCCACCGCACTCCGGGGCCCCTGGTCCGGTTCACACCGGCGCCGGGGGCCCTTTTCGTGTGCCCGAACCGCCGACGCGCGGCAGCCGACGGGCAGGACGACCATGAAAGGACCCGGCGCCCCGCCGAAAGGACCGTTCGATGAGCTCTCGTGCCAGTACCTCCGCGGCCCTCGGCGCCGCCTCCGCGCTCCTCATGGTCACCGCCTGCGCGGCGGCCACCTCGTCCGGTACGACGTCGAGCCCCGGCAGCGCCGTACCTGCGGCGGCGACGACCACCGACCCGGACGCCGGGGCCCCACCGGGCGCGGAGGTCCTGGGCCGGCCTGCCGTCGGAGAGCCGTTCAAGCTGACCATCGGTTCCTCGGACGAGGCACGGCCCGACGAGTTCGAGATCACCGTCGAGGACGTGACCTGCGGCGAACCGCTGGACCCGAAGGTTCTGGCGCACACAGCCGACTCCATGGGCGAACCGACACAGAACCCGACACCCGAGAGCGGGAAACAGTTCTGCGTGGTCGCCATGGAGGTGCTGAACGTCGGTAAGAGCGAGGCGAACTGGTTCGTCGACGACACAGTGACCCTCAACATCGACGACACCGCATACAGCCAGAGCCAGACCGACGCCGCGTACGCCGGCGAGTATGCCGACTACTGGAGCGACCAGGGCGAGTCGGGACCGTCCCACGGCCTCAACCCCGGGAGCAAGGGTCCCGCTCACGCCATCTTCCAGATCCCGGAGGCCGACGAGCCGACCACCCTCTGGTTCGCGTCCAGCGACTGGCTGGAGGGCCCCACCGGCCCCGAACCCGGCTACCTCGTCCAGCTCCGCGACACGGGCCGGAGCTGAGCACTCCGCCCACGCGAAAGGCCCCCCACCGTCTCCGGTGAGGGGCCTTCAGTCTGGTGGGGCTAACAGGATTTGAACCTGTGGCCTCATCCTTATCAGGGATGCGCTCTAACCAACTGAGCTATAGCCCCGCCGCGCTGCACTGCTCCGCGCTGACTTCTGAAGATTAGCGCACGTCGGGGCCAGTCCCAAAATCGATACCCGGCGCGCTACTCGTCCTCGGCCAGCGTGAGCTCCACGCCGCCCACGAAGCCCGCCGACAGGTTGTAGATGAAGGCGCCCAGCGTCGCCAGCGCGGTGGCCAGCACCACGTCGATCACGGCGATGACCGAGGTGAAGATGAGCACGCGCGGCAGCGACAGGAACGACTGCAGGTCGAAACCGTTGCTCTCGTTCGAGCCGGTCGCTTCGCTGATCGTGCCGCCGACGGTCTCGAAGACGCCCATCGCGTCCATGACCATCCACAGCACCGCCGACGCCACCACCGTGCAGATGCCCAGCGCGATCGACAGCAGGAAGCTGACCTTCATCACCGACCACGGGTCGGCCTTGGCCACCCGCAGACGGGCCTTGCGGGTACGGGGCGTGGTCCGCGCCCCCGTGCGCGGCTTGCGCGTCGCCTGGGCGCCGCCCACGCCCTGCGCACCGCCCAGCGTGCCGCCGCCCTGTCCGGGGCGCTGCTGGCCGCCCTCGGTGCCGCCGCCGGGCGCCTGGTACGCCTGGGGCGGGTGGTACGGCCCCGACGGCCCCGGTGCGGGCTCACGCTCGCCGGGCAGGGGCCCGGTCGCGTAACCCTCGTACTGGGGCTGAGGCCCTCGTGTGTCCGTCACAGTGCCCCCTTGGGAGTCCGTGGCAGGGCCACGGGCACCGTTCGCTCCAGCTCCGGAAGCGGCCGAACCGGCGCCCGTGGCTCCACTCACGCTCTTACTCCTCGTGCTCCCCGGTCGAAGGCTCCGTGCCCTCGACAGTGCCCTCTGCCGTGCCTACGGCCTGGGCCTCGGCCGTCTCGCCCTCGGCATCATCGGTCCCATCGACCTCTTCCGCCTCACGGCCGGCCTCGGCGTTGCGCGCGATGCCGACGACGGCGTCACGCTTGCCCAGATTGATCAGTTGGACGCCCATGGTGTCACGGCCCGTCTCCCTGACTTCATTGACTCGCGTACGAATCACACCACCGCCGAGCGTGATGGCGAGAATCTCGTCCGTCTCCTCGACCACCAGCGCACCGACGAGTGATCCGCGGTCCTCCACGATCTTGGCGGCCTTGATACCGAGGCCGCCGCGGCCCTGGACGCGGTACTCGTCGACGGGGGTCCGCTTCGCGTACCCGCCGTCGGTAGCGGTGAAGACGAACGTACCGGGCCGGACGACATTCATCGAGAGGAGTTCGTCGCCCTCGCGGAAACTCATCCCCTTCACACCCGAGGTGGCGCGGCCCATCGGGCGCAGCGCGTCGTCCGTCGCGGTGAACCGGATCGACTGGGCCTTCTTGCTGATGAGCAGCAGATCGTCCTCGGCCGAGACCAGCTCGGCGCCGATCAGCTCGTCGTCGCCGCCCTCCGGCATCTCGCGCAGGTTGATCGCGATGACACCGCCCGAGCGCGGGGAGTCGTAGTCCTTGAGCGCGGTCTTCTTCACGAGACCGCCCTTCGTCGCCAGGATCAGGTAGGGCACGGCCTCGTAGTCGCGGATCGCGAGGATCTGGGCGATCTTCTCGTCCGGCTGGAAGGCCAGCAGGTTGGCGACGTGCTGGCCGCGCGCGTCCCGCCCGGCATCGGGGAGCTCGTACGCCTTGGCCCGGTAGACCCGGCCCTTGTTCGTGAAGAACAGCAGCCAGTGGTGGGTCGTCGAGACGAAGAAGTGGTCGACGATGTCGTCTTCCCGCAGCTTCGTCCCGCGCACGCCCTTGCCGCCGCGCTTCTGCGAGCGGTAGTCGTCCGTCTTCGTGCGCTTCACATAGCCGCTGCGGGAGATCGTGACGACGATGTCCTCCTCGGCGATCAGGTCCTCGATGGACATGTCACCGTCGAAGGGCACCAGCTGGGAGCGCCGGTCGTCGCCGAACTTGTCGACGATCGCCGCCAGCTCCTCGCTGACGATCTGGCGCTGCTTGGCGGGCGAGGCCAGGATCTCGTTGTACTCGTTGATCTTCGCCTGGAGCTCGTCGTGCTCGGCGGTGATCTTCTGGCGCTCCAGGGCGGCCAGCCGGCGCAGCTGCATCTCCAGGATCGCGTTGGCCTGGAGCTCGTCGATCTCCAGCAGGCCCATCAGGCCCTCGCGCGCGATCTCCACCGTGTTCGAGCGGCGGATGAGGGCGATGACCTCGTCGATGGCGTCCAGGGCCTTGAGAAGGCCGCGCAGGATGTGCGCCCGCTCCTCGGCCTTGCGCAGCCGGAACTTCGTACGCCGGACGATGACCTCGATCTGGTGCGTCACCCAGTGGCGGATGAACGCGTCGATCGACAGCGTGCGCGGCACCCCGTCGACGAGCGCCAGCATGTTGGCGCCGAAGTTCGTCTGGAGGTCGGTGTGCTTGTACAGGTTGTTCAGGACGACCTTGGCGACCGCGTCCCGCTTGAGTACGACGACCAGGCGCTGCCCCGTACGCGAGGAGGTCTCGTCGCGGACGTCCGCGATACCGCCGACCCTGCCGTCCTTGACCAGGTCGGCGATCTTCTGCGCGAGGTTGTCGGGGTTGGTCTGGTACGGAAGCTCCGTGACGACCAGGCACTGGCGGCCCTGGATCTCCTCGACCGCGACGACCGCGCGCATCGTGATCGAGCCACGGCCGGTGCGGTACGCCTCCTCGATGCCCTTGCGGCCCACGACCAGCGCGCCGGTGGGGAAGTCGGGGCCCTTGATGCGCTCGATCAGCGCGTCCTGCAGCTCCTCGTGCGAGGCCTCGGGGTGATCCAGGTACCACTGGGCACCGGCGGCGACCTCGCGGAGGTTGTGCGGCGGGATGTTGGTCGCCATACCGACCGCGATCCCGGCGGAGCCGTTGACCAGCAGGTTCGGGAAGCGCGCCGGCAGGACCGTCGGCTCCTGGTTGCGGCCGTCGTAGTTGTCCTGGAAGTCGACGGTCTCCTCGTCGATGTCCCGGACCATCTCCATGGACAGCGGCATCATCTTGCACTCGGTGTACCGCATGGCGGCGGCCGGGTCGTTGCCCGGGGAACCGAAGTTGCCGTTGGAGTCCACCAGCGGCATCCGCATCGACCAGTGCTGCGCGAGGCGGACCAGGGCGTCGTAGATGGAGGAGTCGCCGTGCGGGTGGTACGTGCCCATGACGTCGCCGACGACGCGGGCGCACTTGTAGAAGCCCTTCTCGGGGCGGTACCCGCCGTCGTACATCGCGTACAGCACCCGGCGGTGGACGGGCTTGAGACCGTCCCGTACGTCGGGCAGCGCACGCGAGACGATGACGGACATCGCGTAGTCGAGATAGGAGCGCTGCATCTCCGTCTCGAGCTGGACGGGCTCGACACGCATCCCCACGCCGGGGATGGTGCCCTCCTCGTCGGACGTCGCGGATTCGGGTGTCACGGGGGTGTTCTCGTCGGCCATTGCTGGTCAAAGTCCTTTCGAGCTGCGGCGTGGCTGGTGCGGCCGACTCAGATGTCGAGGAAGCGGACGTCCTTGGCGTTGCGCTGGATGAACGAGCGCCGCGCCTCGACGTCCTCACCCATGAGCACCGAGAACAGGTCGTCGGCCTGCGCCGCGTCGTCCAGCGTGACCTGGCCGAGGACCCGGTGGTCGACGTCCATGGTCGTGACGCGCAGCTCCTCGGCGTTCATCTCGCCGAGGCCCTTGAAGCGCTGGATCGAGTCTTCCTTGATCCGCTTGCCGTTCTGCTTGCCGAGCGCCACCAGGGCGTCGCGCTCCCGGTCCGAGTACGCGTACTCGAAGTCGTCCCGGCCCCACTTGATCTTGTAGAGCGGCGGGCGCGAGAGGTAGACGTGCCCGGCCTCGACCAGCGGCTTCATGAAGCGGAAGAGGAAGGTCAGCAGCAGGGTGTTGATGTGCTGGCCGTCGACGTCGGCGTCCGCCATCAGGATGATCTTGTGATAGCGGAGCTTCTCGATGTCGAAGTCCTCGTGGACCCCGGTGCCGAACGCCGAGATCAGCGCCTGGACCTCGGTGTTCTGGAGGATCTTGTCGATCCGGGCCTTCTCGACGTTCAGGATCTTGCCGCGGATGGGCAGGATCGCCTGGTACATCGGGTTACGGCCGGACTTCGCCGAACCGCCGGCGGAGTCACCCTCGACGATGAAGATCTCGCACTTGGTCGGGTCGTTCGACTGGCAGTCGCTGAGCTTGCCCGGCAGCGAGGCGCTCTCCAGGAGTCCCTTGCGCCGCGTCAGGTCACGCGCCTTGCGGGCCGCCACACGGGCGTTCGAGGCGGCGATGCCCTTACGGATGATGTCGGCGGCCTCGTTGGGATTCCGGTCGAACCAGTCCGTCAGCTGCTCGTGGACGACCTTCTGTACGAAGGTCTTGGCCTCCGTGTTGCCCAGCTTGGTCTTCGTCTGGCCCTCGAACTGCGGCTCGCCCAGCTTCACCGAGATGATCGCGGTCAGACCCTCGCGGACGTCCTCGCCCGTGAGGTTGTCGTCCTTGTCGCGCAGCAGCTTCTTGTCGCGCGCGTACCGGTTGACCAGCGAGGTCAGCGCCGCACGGAAGCCCTCCTCGTGCGTACCGCCCTCGTGCGTGTGGATCGCGTTGGCGAAGGAGTAGACGCCCTCGGTGTACTGCGTGTTCCACTGCATGGCGATCTCGGCCGAGAGGAGACGGTCCTTGTCCTCGGCCTCGATGTCGATCACCGACTGGTGAATGACGTCGCCCTTGCGGGAGTTGAGGTACTTCACGAAATCGACGATGCCGTTTTCGTAGTGGTACGTGACCGAGCGGGCGGTCTCCTCCTCGGCGGGCTCGACCGCGTCGGCGCTGTCCGCGCCCGCCGTCGCCTTCGCCGACTCACGCTCGTCGGTGAGCTTGAGCGTGAGCCCCTTGTTGAGGAACGCCATCTCCTGGAAGCGGCGCGAGAGGGTCTCGAAGCTGTACTCGGTGGTCTCGAAGATGTCCCCGTCGGCCCAGAAGGTGACCGTGGTGCCGGTCTCCTCGGTGGCCTCGTGCTTGGCCAGCGGCGCGGTCGGGACACCGAGCTTGTAGTCCTGGGTCCAGCGGTACCCGTCGGTCTTGACCTCGACGGAGACCCGGGTGGACAGGGCGTTGACGACGGAGACGCCGACGCCGTGCAGACCGCCGGAGACGGCGTAGCCGCCACCGCCGAACTTGCCGCCCGCGTGCAGCACGGTCAGCACGACCTCGACGGCCGGCTTCCCTTCGGACGGCACGATGCCGACCGGGATGCCACGGCCGTTGTCGATGACCCGCACCCCGCCGTCGGGGAGGATCGTGACGTCGATGGTGTCCGCGTGGCCCGCCATCGCCTCGTCGACGGAGTTGTCGACGACCTCTTGCACGAGGTGGTGGAGGCCGCGCTCACCGGTCGAGCCGATGTACATGCCAGGCCGCTTGCGGACCGCGTCCAGCCCTTCCAGCACGGTGATCGCGCTGGCGTCGTACGAGGTCTCGGAGACCTCGCCCGGCTCACCGGCCGTGGACGGAATGTTCTCGTTGGGGTTGCCGGAATCGGCCACGAAGCGCCCTTTCTGGCACAGCACAGGCCGTTCTCCGGACAGGCGGGAGCGGCTGCGTCGTTCGGCTTGTATCGACGACTCCCGCCTCAGCGGCGGGATTACTCACCAGTCTACCGGTAGCGCTGACATGAATGGGGGTTTGCCGGTACCTGAGTACGCATGTGCCGCCCTGAATGAGCGGCTGACGACTCCCCATATTCGGGAAGGGGCTCCAAGAGGCCCTGAAGGGCTTTGAGCGCTTCGGCCTGTCAACCCACCGCTACGGTGAGGGACGCTCCGGCCGTACCGTCCGGTTTCCTCCCGCGCGAACCCTGACGAACCCACCCACAAGCTCGCCCGGTACACGACAATTTTACGCCGAAAGTGCAGCTCAGGGTTGCCATCGGCTCAGCGGCGCGCCACCTCGGGCCTCGGCCCGGCGGTCCGGCGGCGCGGCCACCTCCGGCCGACGCCCCGAGGCTTACCCGTAGGTGTCGCCCGGGCCCTTGCTGCCGGGGGCCCGCAACGGGCCGTACCGGCGCTCCGGGCCCCCCGGCCCGACCACCTTGATCATCCGTACGGTGCCCTGCCCCAGATCCGCGTTCAGCCGGGCCACCAGCTGCGGGGCGAGCAGCCGCAGCTGTGTCGCCCACGCCGTCGAGTCACAGCTCACGGTCAGCACCCGGGCGGCCGGATCGTCGTCGTACCGCAGAGGGACGCAGTGGTTCGCCAGGTCGTCGCCGACGATCTGCGGCCACCGGCCCATCACCCCGCCGACCGCCGCGGGCGTCTCCCAGCCCCGCTCGGTGATCAGCCGGCTGATCGCGGAGCCCAGCGCCTGCGGGTCCCGGCCGTCCGACCGGGCCCCCGAGCGCAGTCCGCCACCCCGCCGCGCCTGCTTCTTCTGCTGCGCCGCCGCACCCCGCGCCCTGGCCTGCTCCTTCGCGGCCCGCAACGCGACCCGGGCGAGATCGACCCCGGACACCTCGGGCGGCTTCGGACTCCCGGCCTCCGGCGCACCGCCGACCGCGCCCGGCTGCTCGTCCCGGCCGCTCATACGCGCTCCACCTCGCCCGCGGTCACCGCGTACCGCGTCCCCGCCAGCACGCCCGGCACATCCTCCGCGACCGCGGCCGTCACCAGCACCTGCTCGCCGGGGGCCACCAGCTCCGCCAGCCGCTCCCGGCGGCGGGCATCCAGCTCGGCGAAGACATCGTCCAGGACCAGCACCGGCTCGTTGCCCTCGGAGCGCAGCAGTTCGTAGCTGGCAAGACGCAGCGCCAGCGCATAGCTCCAGGACTCGCCGTGACTCGCGTACCCCTTGGCCGGCATCCCGCGCAGCCCCAGCAGCAGATCGTCGCGGTGCGGGCCGACCAGCGTCACGCCCCGCTCGATCTCCTGCTTCCGGACCCCCGCGAGCGCCGCGATCAGCTGCTCGTACAGCTCGTCGCGGGTGCGCTCGGAACCCACGTCATCGCCGACCGAGCTGCGGTACTCCAGCGCCACCGGACCACCGCCCGGCGCCACGTCCCCGTACGCCTTGTCGGCCAGCGGCTGGAGCGTGGCGATCAGATCGAGGCGCTGCGCGAGCAGCTCGGCGCCCACCCGGCCCAGGTGCTGGTCCCAGACGTCCAGGGTGGACAGATCCATCGAACGGCCGCCGTGCCGCCGGGCCATCGCCGCCGACTTCAGCAGGGTGTTGCGCTGCTTGAGCACGCGTTCGTAGTCGGAGCGGACCCCGGCCATCCGGGGCGAACGCGCGGTGACCAGCTCGTCCAGGAACCGCCGCCGCTCGCCGGGATCGCCCTTGACCAGCGCCAGGTCCTCCGGGGCGAACAGCACGGTCCGCACGATCCCCAGCACATCACGCGGCCTGACCTGCGAGGACCTGTTGATACGGGCCCGGTTCGCCCGGCCCGGGTTCAGCTCCAGCTCGACCAGCTGCGAGCGCTCGCCCTGGGTCACCGCCGCCCGGATCACCGCCCGCTCCGCGCCCATGCGCACCAGCGGGGCGTCCGAGGAGACCCGGTGGCTGCCGAGGGTGGCGAGATAGCCGACGGCCTCGACGAGATTCGTCTTGCCCTGCCCGTTGGGCCCCACGAACGCGGTGACGCCCGGGTCGAGAGGGACCTCGACCCGGGCGTACGAACGGAAGTCGGCCAGCGAGAGATGCGTGACGTGCATGGTGGCCACCCTCTCCCGTTGTTGTCGGTGCTTCCGCTTCGCGGTTCGTCACGTCGTGCCGCGCCGCCGGATCTCCGGCGGCGGGCCGGTCAGTTCTCGGTCTTGGACTCGACCGCGTGGCCGCCGAACTGGTTGCGCAGCGCGGCGATCATCTTCATCTGCGGCGAGTCGTCCTGACGCGAGGCGAACCGCGCGAACAGCGACGCCGTGATCGCGGGCAGCGGCACCGCGTTGTCGATCGCGGCCTCCACCGTCCAGCGGCCCTCGCCCGAGTCGGCGGCGAAGCCCCGGAGCTTGTCCAGGTGCTCGTCGTCGTCCAGCGCGTTGACCGCGAGGTCGAGCAGCCAGGAACGGATGACCGTGCCCTCCTGCCAGGAGCGGAAGACCTCGCGCACATCGGTGACGGAGTCGACCTTCTCCAGGAGCTCCCAGCCCTCGGCGTAGGCCTGCATCATGGCGTACTCGATGCCGTTGTGGACCATCTTCGCGAAGTGGCCGGCGCCGACCTTGCCCGCGTGGACGGAGCCGAAGTCGCCCTCGGGCTTGAGCGCGTCGAAGATCGGCTGGACCTTCGCCACGTTCTCCGTGCTGCCGCCGTACATCAGCGCGTAGCCGTTCTCCAGGCCCCAGACGCCGCCGGAGACGCCGCAGTCGACGAAGCCGATCTCCTTGAGGCCCAGCTCGACGGCGTGCTTCTCGTCGTCGGTCCAGCGCGAGTTCCCGCCGTCGACGACGACGTCGCCGGGCGAGAGCAGCTCGGCCAGCTCGTCGATCGTGGACTGGGTCGCGGCACCGGCCGGGACCATCACCCAGACGACCCGCGGACCCTTCAGCTTGCCCACAAGCTCTTCGAGACTGTGGACATCGGCGACATCCGGGTTGCGGTCGTAACCGATGACGGTGTGGCCTGCGCGGCGGATGCGCTCGCGCATGTTGCCGCCCATCTTGCCGAGGCCGACGAGACCGAGCTCCATCAGAGATTCCTTAAGCGTCGTGGCGATAAGCGTCGGGGCGTTTGCACCCACGACCGAGCCTACGCCCGGCCGGGGACAGCGCGGCGGGCCCGCTCCGCGCCGAGCGGGCCCGCCGGAAACTGCCGCGGAAAACGTCCCCCGATCGGGCGGGGGAGGCGGGATCAGCCGGAGAGACGCACCGGCATGATCAGGTACTTGTACGCGTCGTCCGCCTCGGCGTCGACGGCCGGGCGGCCACTGAGCAGGGCGGGCTTGGTGGACGTGGTGAACGAGAGCTGGGCGACCGGGGAGTCGATCGCGCTCAGCCCGTCCAGCAGGAACGTCGGGTTGAAGGCGATCGAGATGTCGTCGCCCTCCAGCACCGCGTCGACCCTCTCCACAGCCTGTGCGTCGTCGCTCGAACCGGCCTCCAGGATGAGGACGCCCTGCTCGAAGCTGAGCCGTACGGGGGTGTTGCGCTCGGCGACCAGGGCCACGCGCTTGACGGCCTCGACGAAGGGGGCCGTCTCGATCACCGCGACGGAGTTGAACTCGGTCGGGAACAGCGTGCGGTACTTCGGCAGGTCGCCTTCGAGCAGCCGCGTGGTCGTGCGGCGCCCGGCGCCCTCGAAACCGATCAGGCCCTCGCCCGCGCCGGAGCCGGAGAGCGCCAGGGTGACCGTGTCGCCGCTGGTGAGCGCCTTGGCGGTGTCCAGGAGCGTCTTGGCGGGCACCAGGGCGACCGCGGAGGCGTCCGCGTTCTCCGGCTTCCACAGGAACTCGCGGACCGCGAAGCGGTAGCGGTCGGTGGACGCGAGGGTGACCGTGTCGCCCTCGATCTCGATCCGCACACCGGTGAGCACGGGCAGCGTGTCGTCGCGGCCTGCGGCGATGGCGACCTGGGCGGCGGCCGAGGCGAAGACCTCACCGGGGACGGTGCCCGTGGCGGTCGGCATCTGCGGCAGCGCGGGGTACTCCTCCACAGGCAGTGTGTGGAGGGTGAAGCGGGAGGAGCCGCAGACGACCGTGGCCCGCACACCGTCGGTGGAGATCTCCACCGGGCGGTTGGGAAGGGCGCGGCAGATGTCGGCGAGCAGCCGGCCGGAGACGAGCACCGTGCCGTCCTCGTCGATCTCCGCGTCGACGGAGACCCGCGCGGAGACCTCGTAGTCGAAGCTGGAGAAGCTGAGAGCTCCGTCCTCGGCCTTCAGCAGAAGGCCCGCGAGAACGGGCGCCGGCGGACGGGCCGGGAGGCTGCGGGCCACCCAGGCCACCGCCTCCGCGAGTACATCGCGCTCCACCCGGATCTTCACCGGAACCGCCTCCTGCTGTTGCTCGCTCGCCCTGCTGGCCTTCGTCGTCTGGACCGGAGTCCGCTGCCGAGACGGCGGAGGCTCCGGGGTCCAGTCTGACGTACGGCACCGACAGCCGTTGCTGCTCGGGGTCAAGTCGGGCCAAGAGGTTCGCGGCGGTCGACGGTCGAGTTGTACACAGGCCCCACTTCGAAGCGGATTCCTGGCTAACTCTGGGTGGTAGTAGTAGTAGGCCTTGTGGATACCGTGGATAACGTCGTTTGCGCAGGTCAGCGACTGTTTTTTGTCCACCGGTCCTGTGGGTGGCGCCCGTGGACAACCCGGGCCTTCTGTGGACGGACGGAAGTTCTGCACACCCGATGCACAGGAGAGGGCCACTTCTCCCCAGACCTGTCCCCAGCTTTACCCCGGTTCCCCACAGCCCAACCCAGCCCCTTGGTGTGACGCCTTTCACTCCGGGCGGTGAGAGCGTGTGTTGCGTTGCCGAACAGTGGACAGAGGTGTGGAGAAGCAGGGCTCAGCTGGGGACAACACCCCCCAGCCTGTGGGCGGCCGGTGGACAACGTCGACGACCTCCTGTGGAAGAAGATTCTGTCCACAGGCTGTGGATCATCGTTGGCCACAAATCCCCAACCGCATGACCTGGCCTGATGGAGTATCGGCAGCGCGCCCTGTGGACGCAATATGGACAACTTCCCAGTCCCCAGGCTGTGGACGGAAGATTCCTCGCACATCTGTGGAGAAGGGCCTCTGAGCTGCTCGTATTCGAACAGCGGGGGTGCGGCGGGGCACTCGTCGCAGGCTCCGGAAGGCTCACTGAGCGCCTCGGGAAGCTCATCGCTGACCCCGGAAACGCGAAAAGCGCCTGCCGCGGACCGTGGGAGGTCCGCGGCAGGCGCCTCGGAGAAACGCTTCAGGAGAAGCCGGGGAGACGGTGCCGGCCGGGTGGGGGCTCGGGTGGGAGCCCGGGTGGGAGCCGGGGTCAGCCGTTCTTGATGCGGTTGGTCAGCTCGGTGACCTGGTTGTAGATGGAGCGGCGCTCCGCCATCAGCGCCCGGATCTTCCGGTCCGCGTGCATCACCGTCGTATGGTCGCGGCCGCCGAACTGTGCGCCGATCTTCGGCAGCGAGAGGTCGGTGAGCTCGCGGCACAGATACATGGCGATCTGGCGTGCCGTCACCAGGACCCGACTGCGCGAGGATCCGCAGAGGTCGTCCACGGTGAGCCCGAAGTAGTCCGCGGTGGCCGCCATGATGGCCGGCGCCGTGATCTCCGGGGCAGACTCCTCGCCGCCCGGGATCAGATCCTTGAGGACGATCTCGGTCAGCCCGAGGTCCACCGGCTGCCGGTTCAGCGAGGCGAAGGCGGTCACCCGGATCAGGGCGCCCTCCAGCTCACGGATGTTGCGCGAGATCCGCGAGGCGATGAACTCCAGCACCTCCGGAGGGGCGTTGAGCTGCTCCTGCACCGCCTTCTTTCGGAGGATCGCGATCCGGGTCTCCAGTTCGGGTGGCTGGACGTCGGTCGTCAGACCCCACTCGAAGCGGTTGCGCAGCCGGTCCTCCAGCGTCACCAGCTGCTTGGGCGGCCGGTCCGAGGAGAGCACGATCTGCTTGTTCGCGTTGTGCAGCGTATTGAAGGTGTGGAAGAACTCCTCCTGCGTCGACTCCTTGCTCGCCAGGAACTGGATGTCGTCGACCAGCAGGATGTCCACGTCGCGGTAGCGCTTGCGGAAGGTGTCGCCCTTGCCGTCGCGGATCGAGTTGATGAACTCGTTGGTGAACTCCTCCGAGCTCACGTACCGCACCCGCGTCCCCGGGTAGAGGCTCCGTGCGTAGTGCCCGATGGCGTGCAGCAGGTGCGTCTTGCCGAGCCCCGACTCCCCATAGATGAACAGGGGGTTGTACGCCTTCGCGGGAGCCTCGGCGACGGCGACGGCCGCGGCGTGCGCGAACCGGTTGGACGCCCCGATGACGAAGGTGTCGAAGAGGTACTTCGGGTTCAGCCGGGCGTGCGGCTCGCCGGGACCCGGCGCGGGGGCCGGCTGGGCGCCCATCGGACCGGGGACCGAACCGCCGGTCCGCCCCGGGCCGTGGCCCGGACCGCTCTGGCGGTGCTGCGGTTGCTGCTGGTCCTGCCGGTCGGGGCGCTGCTGCTCGTATCCCTGGCGCTCGGGCGGCTGCGACCGGTAGTCGTGGCCCGGCTGCTGCGGCCGACCGGTGCCGTACGGCTCGCGCCACTGCTCGGCGGCCTGGTCGCGGTACGGCTCCGAGGGCTGGTCGCGGTACTGCTCGTTCTCGCGGTACGCCTCGCTCTCGCGGTACGGCTCACCGGCGGGCTGCTCGCGGTCCTGGTACCCGCTGTGCCGCGGCTGCTGCCAGGAGAGGTCTTCCTGGGTACGCGGCCAGGCGCCGGGTTCCGGGCGCTGCTGCTGGTAGTCGGGGTAGGCCGGCCGGGCCGTCGGCATACCGTCGTCGGAGGGCCGGTGGCCGTATCCGTCGTACGCGTCGCCCCGAGGAGCGTCGTCGCGCGGCTGCGCCGGGTAGCGGTGGTCCTGGCGGCTCCCGTGCTGCTGATGCGACGGGTGCATCGGGGGCGCCGGCGGGGCGGGGGGCTCGCCGGCGGAGTCGTCGACCGTGATCGCGATCCGGATGGGGCGGCCGCACTCCCGGGTCAGCGTCTCGCTGATGAGCGGCGCGAGCCGGCCCTCCAGGACGCGCTTGCCCCATTCATTGGGGACGGCCAGCAGTGCGGTGTCCGCGACGAGTGCCAGCGGCTGGCAGCGCTCGATCCACTGCTTGTCCTTCGGCTCGATGCCCTGCTGGCCCTCCCCGAGGAGTTGTTCCAGCACTCGCGGCCACACTGCGGCAAGATCGGCAGGTACGTCAGCCACAAGGCACGCTCTCTCGCATGTCCCACGAATGTGTGGTTCTCGGGACGGGATGGGTCGGGTCGGGTGAGCCCGGCAGTCGGGAAGGAAAAGAACCGGAGTTCCGTCACGGTAGTCAGGCCGACCCGCGCGGTTCAAGTTGTTGTCCACAGGCTGTGCACAATGGGGGGTCGCGCGGAGCCGGTTTGACCGGATGGCGTAGCCGCGCGTACCGTGACCAGGTCGAGTTGTCGATGGCTGCTGCCGCCTGCCTCCGATGGGCAAAGATCACGATCTGTGATTGTGAAGCGGTGCACTAAGGCGTTTACGCGAGTTCCTCGTGGGCGCACGGTGACAGCCAGGCGATGTCCCGCCAAGACACGAATCATTTCTGGAGCCCCCGAGTGAGCAA
Source organism: Streptomyces globisporus (assembly GCA_014649555.1). Taxonomy (GTDB): domain Bacteria; phylum Actinomycetota; class Actinomycetes; order Streptomycetales; family Streptomycetaceae; genus Streptomyces; species Streptomyces globisporus. Next base: position 273,611 of record BMTG01000005.1, read on the forward strand.
GCGCACCTTCCAGCCGAACAACCGCCGTCGTGCCAAGACCCACGGCTTCCGTCTGCGCATGCGTACCCGTGCCGGCCGTGCGATCCTCGCGAACCGCCGCGGCAAGGGCCGCAGCAGCCTGTCCGCCTGATCGCTCACAGGTTCATGCCGTGCTGCCTACCGAGAATCGGCTGAGGCGGCGCGAGGACTTCGCGACCGCGGTACGACGAGGACGTCGAGCCGGACGTCCGCTGCTCGTCGTCCATCTACGCAGCGGTGAAACGGACCCGCACGTGACAGGGGAGACTGTTCCCCCGCCGCGTGCGGGTTTCGTTGTCAGCAAGGCCGTGGGGGGTGCCGTCGTCCGCACCGCGGTGAAGCGGAAGCTTCGCCACCTGGTCCGCGACCGGCTGGCTCAGCTGCCCCCCGGTAGCCTTGTTGTCGTACGGGCGCTGCCCGGTGCGGGCGACGCCGACCATGCACAGCTGGCCCGAGACCTGGATGCCGCTCTTCAGCGGCTGCTGGGAGGGGGCGCGCGATGAAGTACCCGCTGCTTGCTCTCATCAAGCTGTACCAGTGGACGATCAGTCCACTCCTCGGGCCTGTCTGCCGTTATTACCCGTCGTGTTCCCACTATGGATATACGTCGATCGACAGGCACGGTGCGATCAAGGGAACAGCGCTGACCGCTTGGCGCATCCTGCGGTGCAATCCGTGGTCACCCGGCGGTGTGGATCATGTTCCGCCTCGTAAGCGTCCGCGGTGGCACGAGCTGCTGCGCAATGCCCTGCGCGGCGAAAAGGGCGGGCAGTCCGCCGCTGATGTGCCGTCCGGGGGGTCGGTCTCCGAACCTCCGAGCCCGGCCGCAGAGACCTCGCCCAATGCTCAAGGAGCCTGATTAGTGGACACGATTGCCAGTCTGTTCAGCTTTATCACCACACCTGTCTCATGGGTCATCGTCCAGTTCCACAAGATCTACGGAGCGCTCTTCGGCGATGACTCCGGGTGGGCCTGGGGTCTGTCGATCGTTTCCCTGGTGGTGCTGATCCGGATCTGCCTGATCCCGCTTTTCGTGAAGCAGATCAAGTCGACCCGCAACATGCAGGTGCTCCAGCCGAAGATGAAGGCGATCCAGGAGCGCTACAAGAACGACAAGCAGCGTCAGTCCGAAGAGATGATGAAGCTGTACAAGGAGACGGGCACCAACCCGCTCTCCTCGTGCCTTCCCATCCTGGCGCAGTCCCCGTTCTTCTTCGCCCTGTACCACGTGCTGTCGTCCATCGCCTCGGGCAAGAAGATCGGCGCGATCAACCAGGACCTTCTGGACAGCGCCCGTCAGGCCCACATCTTCGGTGCCCCGCTCGCGGCGAAGTTCACGGACAGCGTCGAGAAGGTCACCTCGCTCGACGCTTCCCTGACGGACGTCCGGATCGTCACCGCGATCATGATCGTGCTGATGTCGGCATCGCAGTTCTTCACCCAGCGCCAGCTGATGACGAAGAACGTCGACCTGACGGTGAAGACCCCGTACATGCAGCAGCAGAAGATGCTGATGTACATCTTCCCGGTCATCTTCGCCGTGATGGGCATCAACTTCCCCGTCGGTGTCCTCGTCTACTGGCTGACCACCAACGTCTGGACCATGGGTCAGCAGATGTACGTGATCAACCAGAATCCGACGCCGGGCAGCAAGGCGCAGGACGCCTACCTCCAGCGGGTGCTCAAGAGTGTGACCTCCCACGGCGAGGTGCGTGGCCGTACCCGGCGCAAGATGGTCAAGGCGATCGTCGCCAAGGGCTCCGACCGCAACGACATCGAGCGCAAGTTCATCACCGGTCTCGGCAAGCTGGGTCTCGCGGCCCAGGAGGACGGCACGGTGGCGAAGAGTGAGGCCGCCGCGGCCGACGCCGAGGGCGGTCAGGCGCACAAGCGCCAGCAGCCCAAGCGCCAGACCAAGGCGAAGCGCCAGACGACCGGTCACGCGACGGCGGAAGCCAAGGACACGGAGTCCGCGGCCGCCGGTTCCAAGACCTCGCTCGAGAAGCAGGACGCACCGCAGGACAGCAAGCCGAAGTCGGCGGGCAAGCCCGCCTCCGGCTCCTCACGCCAAGCCAAGTCCGGGCAGCGCAAGGGTCCGCAGCGGCCCAAGCACCCGTCCAAGAAGTAAGAAGGAGTCCATCCGTGACGGAAGGCACCACCTCCACGGCCGCCGCTGAGGCGGGCAGCGACACCCTGACCCGCCTGGAGCAGGAGGGCGAGATCGCGGCCGACTACCTCGAGGGACTGCTCGACATCGCCGACCTCGACGGCGACATCGACATGGACGTCGAGGCGGACCGGGCCGCGGTGTCGATCATCAGTGAATCGGCACGTGATCTCCAGAAGCTCGTGGGCCGTGACGGCGAGGTCCTGGAGGCGCTCCAGGAGCTGACGCGGCTGGCCGTCCACCGGGAGACCGGCGACCGAAGCCGTCTGATGCTGGACATCGGCGGCTTCCGGGCCAAGAAGCGCGAGATCCTCGCGGAGCTGGGTGCCAAGGCCGCGAACGAGGTCAGGAGCACGGGCGAGCCGGTGAAGCTGGACCCGATGACGCCGTTCGAGCGCAAGGTCGTGCACGACGCGATCGCCGCGGCCGGTCTCCGGAGCGAGTCGGAGGGCGAGGAGCCGCAGCGCTTCGTCGTCGTTCTCCCGGCCTGACCGGATCCTTGTACTGTCGGCCCCGTCTGTACGCAGGCGGGGCCGATCTTTGTCAGCCTGATAGTCAGCCACCCACAGTGCGCGAGTGCGGTACGGAAGGACGGTCCCCGTGACGGAGGCAGCAGAGCTCCCCCAGGCACCTGCGGAGGCGCGGGCGGTGTTCGGAGAGCTCTTCCCGGAGGCTGTCCGGTACGCGGAGCTTCTGGCGGATGCCGGGGTCAAGCGCGGCCTGATCGGCCCGCGTGAGGTCCCCCGGCTGTGGGAGCGGCACCTGCTGAACTGCGCGGTGCTTTCCGAGGTCGTGCCCGAGGGTGTCACCGTCTGCGATGTGGGCTCGGGCGCGGGTCTGCCCGGCATCCCGCTGGCTCTGGTGCGCCCCGACCTCAAGATCACCCTGCTGGAGCCGCTGCTCCGGCGGACGAACTTCCTCCAGGAGGTCGTCGAGCTGCTCGGCCTGGACCATGTCACGGTCGTACGCGGCCGGGCCGAGGAGGTCCTCGGGACACTGCAGCCCGTTCAGGTGGTGACCGCCCGTGCGGTGGCGCCGCTGGACCGGCTTGCGGGCTGGGGCGTTCCCCTGCTGAAGCCGTACGGGGAGATGCTTGCGCTCAAGGGCGACACCGCGGAGGAGGAGATCGCCGGCGCCAGGGCCGCGCTCAGCAAGCTCGGTGTCGTGGAGACCGAGGTGCTCCACGTCGGTGAGGGCGTGGTCGACCCGCTCTCCACGGTGGTCCGTGTCGTGGTGGGCGAGAGCCCGGGCGGTGTGAGGTTCGCCGCAAAGAGGGCCAAGGCCGCTCGCACGGGGCGCACGCGCAGGCGCCGCTGAGGCGGCGACATCCCGCGGCTGGTAGGGCTCAGGGGTGTGCGTTATGCGGACTCTGATACCGCTCAGGTTACTTAGCAGCGTTTCGGCCGGAAAGTAGCGATACCTCACCGCTGCGGAGTGTCGTGGCCTGGTAGTTGCTCCGCAGAGGCATCGTGTTTCACGTGAAACGTCGCTCTCTGCTGCAGGGAATCATCAGCCGCGGTCGTGCGGCTGCCACGCCGCGCGACCGCAAGCCCGGACGGGTGGCCGGGTTGTCCACACGCACGGATTCATCCACAGAACAGCGGGCCTCGCTGGTTCACGACCCCGAAAGCATGGCAGGCTCTGTTCATTGCGAGCCTGAAGTCGAGGAGAGTGAATCCTTGCGGTCCGACGCCAACATCGCGGGACCGATGACCGACCCGGTCCCCGGTCCCCGAACCGAGTCCGTGGGTGAGGGTGTTTCACGTGAAACACCGCCGCCGATGGACGACACACCCATCGGCCGTGCCGCTCAGCTGGCGGTCGAGGCCCTTGGCCGCGCCGGCGAAGGGCTGCCCCGTCCTGACCGCACCCGCGTCATGGTCGTGGCCAACCAGAAGGGCGGGGTCGGCAAGACGACCACGACGGTCAACCTTGCCGCTTCGCTGGCCCTGCACGGTGCGCGCGTTCTGGTGGTCGACCTCGACCCGCAGGGCAACGCCTCCACGGCTCTGGGCATCGATCACCATGCCGATGTCCCCTCGATCTACGACGTCCTGGTGGACAGCCGCCCCCTCTCCGAGGTGGTCCAGCCCGTACCGGACGTCGAGGGTCTCTTCTGTGCCCCCGCGACCATCGATCTCGCCGGTGCGGAGATCGAGCTGGTCTCGCTGGTGGCACGGGAGAGCCGTCTTCAACGGGCGATCCAGGCGTACGAGCAGCCACTGGACTACATCCTCATCGACTGCCCGCCCTCGCTGGGCCTGCTGACGGTGAATGCACTGGTGGCTGGTGCCGAGGTGCTGATCCCCATCCAGTGCGAGTACTACGCGTTGGAAGGCCTGGGACAGCTCCTGCGGAACGTCGACCTGGTGCGGGGCCATCTGAACCCGGATCTGCATGTCTCGACGATCCTGCTGACGATGTACGACGGCCGGACGAGGCTCGCCTCCCAGGTCGCCGAGGAGGTCCGTACCCACTTCGGCAAGGAAGTGCTGCGGACGAGCATCCCGCGGTCGGTGCGTATCTCGGAGGCGCCGAGCTACGGGCAGACCGTGCTGACCTACGACCCGGGATCCAGCGGCTCGCTCTCGTATCTCGAAGCTGCCCGGGAGATCGCCCTGCGGGGCGTCGGTGTGCACTACGAGGCTCAGCACGCCCACACGAGCATTCAGAACAGCCAGCAGAACGCGGAGGGCCTTCAGTGAGTGAGCGTCGTAGAGGACTGGGGCGTGGGCTCGGTGCGCTGATCCCCGCCGCTCCTCAGGAGAAGCAGGTGCCGACGCCCGGCAATGGCGCGGGTCCGGTGCTGACCGCGGAACGAGGGGTGGCTGCCGCGAAGGTGACCGCGCTGCCGTCCTCCCCGGTGGTGCCGGAGCCGTCATCCGCCCCGGAGGACCGGTCCGAGCAGGGCGTCGGTACGTCCGGTGCGTACTTCGCCGAGCTCCCGACCGGGGCGATCACCCCGAACCCGCGTCAGCCCCGTGAGGTCTTCGACGAGGATGCGCTGGCCGAGCTGGTCGTCTCCATCAAGGAGGTCGGTCTTCTCCAACCGGTCGTCGTCCGCAAGGTGAGCCCGGACAGCTACGAGCTCATCATGGGTGAGCGTCGGTGGAGGGCGTGCCGCGAAGCGGGCCTGGAGCGGATTCCCACGATCGTCCGCGCCACGGACGACGAGAAGCTGCTGCTGGACGCGCTGCTGGAGAACCTCCACCGGGCTCAGCTGAACCCGCTGGAAGAGGCCGCTGCGTATGACCAGCTGCTCAAGGACTTCAAGTGCACCCATGACCAGCTGGCCGACCGGATCGGCCGCTCCCGCCCGCAGGTGTCGAACACGCTGAGGCTTCTGCGGCTGTCCCCGCCGGTGCAGCGCCGGGTTGCCGCAGGCGTTCTCTCCGCCGGTCATGCCCGGGCCCTGCTGTCCGTGGACGACTCCGAGGAGCAGGACCGGCTGGCCCACCGCATCGTGGCCGAGGGGTTGTCGGTGCGGGCCGTCGAGGAGATCGTGACGCTGATGGGCTCGCGTCCCACGAGCTCTCCGAAGTCCAAGGGGCCGAGGGCCGGCGGGCGTCTGTCCCCCGCCCTGACCGACCTGGCGACGCGTCTGTCCGACCGCTTCGAGACCCGGGTGAAGGTCGACCTGGGGCAGAAGAAGGGCAAGATCACCGTGGAGTTCGCCTCGATGGAGGACCTGGACCGCATTCTCGGCAGCCTCGCTCCGGGCGAGGGCCGGGTTCTGGAGCGCCGACTCGCCGAGACGTCCGAGGAGGACGACGAGGGCTGAGCCGCAGGGCTTCATCGAAGGGCGGGCCGTGCACCGGTGCATACCGGAACACGGCCCGCCCTTTGCCCTCTCTCGGTATCCGCATCACCTCTGGGTGGATACGATGCGTTCTGGGACGGCGCATCCACGGTGAACGACCTCAGAGGAGGGCGGAGACCTTGCGAAGAGTGAGCCGCAATCGGCTCGTCACGGTCGGTCTCGGCCTGGGCGCCGTCGGGGGATTCGTCGGCAGCCTGTTCCGCGAACGGAGCGCGCTGGCGGCCGCACGTGGTGCGGCGGGCGAAGGAAGTGAGGAATCGCCGTCATGGGGCGTCGGCTCGTACCACTCACCCTGGACAACCTTCCGGATCTCCCCGAGCGTTGCCGCTCGTGCGTCTTCTGGGAGCTTGACCCGGTCAGTGGGGAAGCCGCGGTAAAGGCGGGCAAGCCGGAGCTGGAGAAGGAAGCCTGGATCTCCGCGGTTCTGCTGGAGTGGGGCTCCTGCGGCCGGGTGGTCTATGTGGACGACGTGCCGGTCGGCTTCGTACTCTATGCCCCGCCCGCGTACGTCCCCCGCTCGACGGCGTTCCCGACCAGCCCGGTCTCCCCCGACGCCGTTCAGCTCATCACCGGTCTGATCGTTCCCGAGTACCAGGGCCAGGGGCTCGGCCGTGTCATGGTGCAGACGGTGGCCAAGGACGTTCTGCGCCGGGGCTTCAAGGCGATCGAGGCGTTCGGAGACGCCCGGTCCGAGCAGGCCACCTGCGTCCTTCCCGCGGACCATCTGCTGGCCGTCGGCTTCAAGACCGTGCGGCCGCATCCCGTGCACCCGCGGCTGAGGCTGGAGCTGCGGACGACGCTCTCCTGGAAGGAAGACGTGGAGATGGCGCTCGACCGGCTTCTGGGAGCGGTCCAGAAGGAACCGGTGTTGCGGCCGTTGTGAGGCCGGTTCGCGTGCGGGCTGCGATGCGAAAACGGGCCCACCCTTTCGAGGGTGGGCCCGTTTCACGTGAAACATTGCGCCGGGGGCACTGCTGCGCGGTCAGGCGCTGATGAAGCCTTCGAGGTCGCGGAGGATCGCGGCCTTCGGCTTGGCGCCGACGATGGTCTTGGCGACCTCGCCGCCCTGGTACACGTTCAGGGTGGGGATGGACATCACGCCGTACTTGGCGGCGGTGGCCGGGTTCTCGTCGATGTTGAGCTTGACGATCTCGATCTGGTCGCCGTGCTCTGCCGCGATCGCCTCCAAGGAGGGCGCGATCTGGCGGCACGGGCCGCACCAGGCAGCCCAGAAGTCCACCAGAACGGGCTTGTCGCTCTTGAGGACGACGTCGTCGAAGGTGTCATCCGTAACGTGCTTCAGGTCGCCGGCCACGGCGGCCTCCTTAGTTTCTCGGGGTGGTGGGGTGTGGTGCGGACGTTCAGACGGCCGGGGTCTTCTCCGGCTCGGCGGGCTCGGCGTCGGCCAGGGCCGCGAGGAAGCGCTCGGCGTCCAGGGCGGCGGAGCAGCCGGTGCCCGCTGCCGTGATGGCCTGACGGTAGGTGTGGTCGACCACGTCGCCGGCGCCGAAGACGCCGGTGAGGTTGGTACGCGTGGAGGGCGCCTCGACCTTCAGGTAGCCCTCGTCGTCGAGTTCCAGCTGGCCCTTGAAGAGCTCGGTACGCGGGTCGTGGCCGACGGCGATGAAGAGCCCGGTCACGGGGAGGTCGGAGGTCTCGCCGGTCTTGGTGTTGCGCAGGGTCAGACCGGAGAGCTTCTGGTCGCCCTTGATCTCGGCGACCTCGCTGTCCCAGGCGAACTTGATCTTCGGGTCGGCGAAGGCACGGTCCTGCATGGCCTTGGAGGCGCGCAGGGTGTCACGGCGGTGGACGATCGTCACGGACTTGGCGAAGCGGGAGAGGAAGGTCGCCTCCTCCATCGCGGTGTCGCCGCCGCCGATCACGGCGATGTCGTGGTCCTTGAAGAAGAAGCCGTCGCAGGTGGCGCACCAGGAGACGCCGCGTCCGGAGAGGGCGTCCTCGTTGGGCAGTCCGAGCTTGCGGTGCTGGGAACCGGTGGTGACGATGACCGACTTGGCCCGGTGGACGGTGCCCGCGGTGTCGGTGACGGTCTTGATGTCACCGGTGAGGTCGACCGCGACGACGTCGTCGGGGATCAGCTCGGCGCCGAAGCGCTCGGCCTGGGCCCGCATGTTGTCCATGAGCTCGGGGCCCATGATGCCGTCCTGGAAACCGGGGAAGTTCTCCACGTCGGTGGTGTTCATCAGCGCACCACCGGCTGTGACGGCGCCCTCGAAGACCAACGGGTTCAGCGAGGCACGGGCGGTGTACAGCGCGGCGGTGTACCCGGCCGGTCCGGAGCCGATGATGATCACATTACGGACGTCGCTCACGGGCTTCTTCCTCGTTTCTGCAGACTGCCTAACTGCCTACGGGGTCGGTCAACGACTCACACCCCACCCAACGGATCCTACGGCTGATGCATTCCCGAACACGCCGCGGCGGTCCCGGACGGCCTTCAGGGGCGGTTGTAGGAGCGTGTGAGCAGCAGCTGACCGGAGGACTCCGGGGCGGTGTCCACGCAGGAGGAGGCCACGACGTAGGCCTGGACGCGTGAGGAGTCGCTCGTGTGCGGAAGGACGACGAGATAGGCGTCTGTTCCCCGGTACGTCCCCTCCTCCAGAGCGAGGGCAGGAGTGGTGCGGCCGGTGGCCTTCTGGACACAGGAGGGCACGGCGACGACGGGAGCCTTCATGGGGCTCCTGGACGGCTCGGCTTCGGGAGTGAGGGCTTCGCTCGACGACTTGGTGTCGGCCTCCGGCGGCACCTTCTTGACGCCCGGGCTCTGCTGACTCGCCTTGTCGCCGAGGAGGTCCCGCACCTGGGCTTCGAGTGTGCCGTCGGCGTAAGCGGGCGCGCTGCTGTCCGCGGCAGTGACTCCGCCGTCGGAGACCGACTTGGACGCGTCGTCGGACGGGCTGAGGGACTGGAGGAAGAAGACGCTCATCCCGATGATCGCGGCGCCGAAGGCGCTGCCGAGGACCACGGTGCGCCGACGGCGGCGGCCGGGAGGGCGGCCCGGTCCGGTCGCGGCGGACGAACGGCCCGCAGGGCGGTCCGGGGCAGTGGCGCTGCCGGTCACGGAAGCGGAACAGGTCGCCGTCCTGCTCCTCGTCGCACCTTCGCCGGTCGTTGTTTCACGTGAAACAACGACCGGCTCGTTCTCGGTGGACGGGGTGGGGCCGGCTTCCGCCGCGAGAGCCGCGTCGATGCGTGCGGCGATGTCCTCAGGCATCGGCTCGGGGTCGGGCATCGTCCCGAGCAGGCCGCGGATCTCCTCCAGGGAGTCCCGGATCTCTGAGCAGAGGTCGCACTGCGCGAGGTGCTGCTGGACTTCCGCGGTCCGGGAAGGGGCGAGCAGTCCCTCGGTGAGATCGGAGATCTCGGAGACCTCCGGGTGCTGAGCCGTGTCGGCCGTGGGTGTCACGGGCGCCCACCTCCTCCCTTCGTAGCGGCAGGACCGCTTGCTCCTGCGTCTCTGGGGCCTGACGCAGGTGGGACGGATGCTTCGTGCGTCTGGTTCCTTCTGCCCGCGCCGTTCTCCTCGCCGGGGGTCTGTCCCCCGGTTTCCGCGTGCAGATGGCGGACCAGGGGGGCCAGTCTCGCCCTGCCCCGGGCGCACCGGCTCTTCACGGTGCCGGCCGGCACCTCCAGGATGCTGGCGGCCTCCGCCACGGGGTAGCCCTGCATGTCGACGAGGACCAGGGCCGCCCGCTGTTCGGCGGGGAGCGTGTCCAGGGCTTTCTGGAGCTGCCGGTGGAGGTCCTGCCGCACGGCGGGGGCCTCGGCGGATTCGTGGGGCTCCAGGAGCTGATCGAGCCGTTCCGCGTCGTCCACGGGGGACGTCCTGCGGGAGGCGGCCTTGCGGACCCGGTCGAGGCAGGCGTTGACGGTGATGCGGTGGAGCCAGGTGGTGACGGCGGACTGGCCGCGGAAGGTGTGGGCGGCGCGGAAAGCCTTGACGAGGGCGTCCTGGACGGCGTCAGCCGCTTCCTCCCTGTCCCCCAGGGTCCGCAGTGCCACGGCCCAGAGCCGGTCGCGGTGTCGGCGTACGAGTTCACCGAAGGCGTCGGGATCGCCCGCCACATGCTGGGCGAGCAGATCCGAGTCGCTCGGTGCCTCTGGTGGAACGGAATCCACCGTGCTCCCCCCTCGAACCGGATCCGATGTCACATACGGGCCGCGCCCGGTGAAGTGGTGCGACGGGAGAAGCCTGCCGTCACGGGCGTGACGGCCGCAACCCTTGTCGCCGCGGGTGCTCGGCGGGGCGGGACGGTCCGCCCCACAGTAGCGGTCGGGTCGGGGCGGTGATCACGGGCCGGTACGCGGGATCCCGCATACCGGCCCGTGATCAGCCGAGGACGGAGATGTCGGTGATGCCGCCGCGGTATCCGCCCGTGCCGTCCGACGGGAGTTCCGTGATGTGGATGAGGACGTAGCGCGTGCGGACGGGCTCGTCGAGCGTTTCCTTGAGCGTCGACCCGGCGACCGTCCGCTTGACGATCTGCTGGTCGAAGTCGGCCGTCGTGGAGGGGGATGTGGCGTCCGGGGACGCGGCGGAGACGGTCGCCGTCTGCCCGCTGCGGTACATGGACACATCGACTCCGGAGACGTCCCGCACCTTGCCGAGGTCGACGATGATGCCGCTGCCCTGCTTGCGCTGGGGGAGGTTGCCGAAGTTGGCGAAGCCCTCGTACCGCGGGGTGACCCAGTGCGTTCCCTGGTTGCCGTCCACGGTGTTCGCCACCTCACCCTGCTTGATTCCGGAGCCGTCGGGCGTGAACTCCGTGGCCCCCGCGATGTCCAGGGGTTCGGCGGACGGTGCGGGCTTGTCGTCCTTGTTCTTGTCGTCCTCGTTCGGCTCGGTGACGCCGGTGTCGTCGGAGCCCTTGGTCCGGTCGAGCAGCGCCTCCGCGAGCTGCCAGCTGCCGAGGCCCAGGGCGGCGATGAGGAGAGCGGACACGGTCCACTTGAGCACGCGGCCGGTACGGCTCTGCAGGGGCGCCGGAGGGGCCGGCATCACGGGCTGGGTGACCGAGGACGGGTGGGAGGACGGGCGCCCGTACGTGCCCTGCTGATAGGTCGTGCGCTGGTAGGCCGGCGGCGCGGTGAAGGTGGGCTCCGGCGGAAGGATGCGCGGCATCGCCGCCACGGCCTTGGCCAGCTCGTCCGGGGTGGTGCAGGGCGGCTCCTGGCGGGAGGCGGTGGCACCGTCGTTGGCGAGCGCCCGCATGGCGAGCTCCGAGAGCCCACGGTGGACGCCGGCCCGCACCTGGTCGGGGGCGATGAGCCCCAGGCCCTTGGGGAGCCCGGTGAGCCCGTGGGCGTCGTCCCCGTACGGCCAGCGGTGGGTCAGGGCGGCGTACAGAAGGGCGCCGATGGCCTCGGTGTCCGTACGGAGGGGGCGCTCGGCGGTGATTCCCCTCAGGGCGGCGTTCACGGCGAGGCCGCGGATGCGGTACTGCCCGGTGGAGCTGCGCAGCACCGCGCCGGGGGTGAGGCGCAGATGGGAGAGGCCCTCGCGGTGAGCGGCGGCCATCGCCTGGGAGAGCTGGCTCACGAGTTGGTAGGCGTCGTGGGCCTCCATCGGCCCGGCTGCCAGCAGAGCGGTGAGCTCGGTGGCGTCCGGCAGCCATTCGTGGACCACGTAGACGAGGTCGTTCTCCTCGACGGCGTCCAGGACCTGGACGAAGCGAGGGTCCCCGAGCAGGGCCGAGGAGCGGGCGGCGGCCAGCACCGAGCGGGCCCGCGGGTGGTCGGCGGGAAGCAGATGGACCCCCACCGCCCGGCGGAGCTTCTCGTCGACCGCACGCCAGCTGCTGAAGCCGTCCAGACGGGTGACGCACTCCTCCAGGCGGTAGCGCCCGGCGAGTTTGTGACCGCTGTGCAGATCGGGTGACGCCGGAACGGCCTCGGAACGCTTCTGCCCACCGTCCGTGTTCTCGGTGTCCTCGGGGCTCGCGCCCTTGGTGTCCTCGGCTTCCGCCGTCCCGTCGGTCGTGGCCTCGTCCGCCTTGGCGGTGAGCGGCTCGTCGCCGCTGTTGTCGGCCACGTCGACGGCAGCCGTGCTACGTTCCGCCACCGTCGTTCCTGCCTCCCCATCCGTTGCGCGATGCCAGCCAGCTCTGCACAGTCACGCCAATTGTGCCCACACTCCGGCGCTATGCACGACACGCGGAGTGCGGCGATGGTTGTGCGGGCGGGTGCTCATTCAGCGTCCGAGCCGTCCACGGACCATGCCGACCAGGCCGTTGACCTCTTCGATACGCATCTTCTTCGCCGCGACGAAGAAGATGCCCAGGAGGAGGACACCGCCGCAGATCAGTGCGGCCAGGGAGCCCAGGGCGCCGGTGCCGACCAGTTCCAGGATCCCGAATCCGACGGCGCCGCCGACCAGCGCGGCGGGCACCGCGGCCATGCAGAGGCGGGCGTAGGTCCGCACGATGTGCGCGCCGTCCAGGTCGCCGCCCAGCCGGTTGCGCAGCCGGCGCCAGGCGACGCCGACGCCGACGGCGTAGGCCAGACCGTAGGAGAAGGCCATGCCGACGACCGCCCAGCGGGCGGGCAGGACGACGTAACAGAGAGCGGACGCCGCGGCGTTCACGGCGGCCACGATGACCGTGTTGTAGAAGGGGGTGCGGGTGTCCTCGTAGGCGTAGAACCCGCGCAGCACGACGTACTGCACGGAGTACGGGATCAGGCCGAGCGCGAAGGCCATGAGGATGAAGCCCATGGAGCGGGCGGCCTCGGTGCCGCTGGAGGCGTACAGCAGGGTGCACATCGGCAGGCCGAGCGCGAGGAAGGTGAAGGCCACCGGCACGATCGCGACGGCCGAGTTGCGCAGACCCTGCGAGATGTCGTCGCGGACCGCTCCGGGGTCGTTGTCGTGGGCGGCACGGGAGATGCGGGGCAGCAGCGCGGCCATGACGGAGACGGTGATGATGGCCTGCGGCATGCCCCAGATCAGCTGGGCGTTGGAGTAGGCCAGGAAACCGGTGCCGTCCTTGCCCGAGAGCTTGCCCGCCGCCGTGGCGAGCTGGGTGACGACCAGGACGCCCGCCTGGTTGGCCAGGACGAACAGCACGGTCCACTTGGCCAGCTTGACGGTCTTGCCGAGGCCGTGGCCCTTCCAGTCGAAGCGGGGGCGGAAGCGGAAGCCCGTCTCGCGCAGGTAGGGGATCATCGCCAGCGACTGGACGACGAGTCCGAGCAGGGTGCCGATGCCGAGCAGGCGGACGCCCTCCGGCGGGATGGTGTCGACACCCATCTGCGATTCGGCGGAGGTGCCGTAGACCCAGATGAACAGCCCGAAGGTGATGATCATGACGATGTTGTTGAGGACCGGGGTCCACATCATCGCGCCGAACTTGCCGCGGGCGTTCAGGATCTGACCCATCACCACGTGCACACCCATGAAGAAGATGGTGGGCAGGCAGTACCGGGCGAAGGTGACGGCGACGCTGTTGGCGGCCACGTCGTCGGCGATCGTGCTGGACATCAGCTGGATCAGCACCGGCGCGACGAGGACCGCGGCGGCGACGATGAGGCCGAGCGCGACCATCACCAGGGTCAGCAGCCGGTTGGCGAAGGCCTCGCCGCCGTCCTCGTCGTCCTTCATGGCGCGGACGAGCTGGGGGACGAAGACCGAGTTCAGACCGCCGCCGACGGTGAGGATGTAGATCATCGTCGGCAGGGTGTACGCGATGGTGAAGCTGTCGCCGAGCATCGCGGCACCGAGTGCGGCGGTGATCACCAGGGACCGGACGAATCCGGTGAGCCGGGAGACGAGGGTGCCGGCGGCCATGACCGCGCTGGACTTGAGGAGGCCGGAGACCTTGCCGCCACCGCCCTTGGCGGGCACGGGTGCGGGAGCCGGTTCGGGCTGGGGCGGTACCGGAGGCTTCCCCGAACCTTCCTGGTCCCGGAAGAGGTGCGCGAAGGCGTCCGGCTCCTGCCGGTCGTCCGAGGCCCGGGTCACGAGGTCGTCGACACCGACGAACTGCGTGGTCGCCGGGCGGTCCCCGTACGGCAGATGCCGGGAGGGCCCCGCCGGCTCGGGCGGCGGGGTCTGGGCCCAGATGCGCGGGTCCGGGGCGTACGGGGCGGGGGGCGGCTGCTGGTAGAGCGGCGCGGGCTCCTGGTAGGTGCCGGGGGGCGGCGGGGGGTGGGCGGCGCGGTCGTAGAGCGCCTCGTCCACCGGGTCCTGGGCGGTCAGGTCCTGCGCCCGGTAGGGATCGTCGTCGTAGGCGTGCTGGAGGTACGGGTCCGGCGGCACGGAGCCGTCCTGGCCCGCGTCCGGAGGAACCGGAGGCCCGCCCGGAGACGCTGCTCCGCCCGCGCCCTGCCCGCGGTCACCGTCGTACGGCGCGTTCATCGAAACCCCTACCTCATCGTCCCCGGCCGACCGGCCACGACAGACATCGCTCAACGGTCCACTTTCTCACCCGTTCCCGACGGGGCCCCGCTTTCCGGTCCGGTGTCCGGAGCCGGGTCACTCGGCTGCTCGGGTCCGTCGCCGTTGCCGTCCGCCGTGTCGCTTGCCACGGCGCGCTTGCGGTGGCTGTACATCCTGATGCCGGCCAGCACCAGGAGCAGCAGTCCGCCGGCGATGACGAGCAGCACGGTGGGCGTCACCTCGGAGACCTTCACGGTGAAGGTCATCTCCTTGCCGTACGGCGTGCCGTCCTCCGTGAACAGCCGGGCGGTCACCTGGGCCCGGCCGTTGGCGCTGGTCGCCGTGTCGAACTTCACGGACTGGCTGTGCCCGCCCGCGATGCTGACCGGCAGTTTGGCCGTGGTCCCGTCGTCGTTGAACTTGAGCCGGATGTTGTCCGAGGTCAGCTGGAGATGCAGCCGGTCCACGCCCTGCACCAGCTTGTTCTGCACGGTGACCGGGATGGTCGCGCTGCGCCCGGAGAGGGTGACGTCGGACTTCTCGATGAGCTGCACCTCGGAGGTGAGGCTCTGCAGGTAGTCGCGGACCGCGTCCCGGTACTGCTGCGCCTCCAGGGACCGCCCACGCCAGGACGTCGACATCGAGCGGTTGACGGCGTTGCCGAAGGGCGTCACCACGCGCTCGGGCTGCGTCAGGATCGTCTCGAAGCTGTCGAGGGACCCCTGGGTCGTGCGGATGTCCTGGAACGCCTGTGTGGGCAGTTCCTGGGCGCGGAGCTTCTTGGGGTAGGAGGAGGCGCGGGGGACCTTGGTGGTGGCCCTCGGGTCGGGCTTCATCTCGGCGGCGGCCACCAGGTCGAGGGGCTGTGTCCACCGGTTGCCGGACAGCCCCTCCAGGGCGCGGGCCATCGTCTGGGCCTGCGCGGCGGTGGGCATCCGCGGCGGGGCCACGACGATGCTGCGCTCGTTGTCCGGCGCCTGCTCGGTCAGCGCGAGGGTCTGGGCGAGGAACTTCTGCACCGCGAGGGTGGAGGCGCCCGCCCTCGACATGTCGCCGTCGAACAGCGTCGACAGCCGGGCGTCCGCGACGACCGCGGTGGTTCCCCCGCCGATCGGCCGCGCCGCGCTCGGCGTGTACGGAAGCGCCGCGGTCTCCCGGAAGCTGTCGCTGCGGGCGATCACGTTGTGGGCGCCCGCCGACGTCGCGACATCGACGATGGAGGAGTCCACGGCGCCGTTCACAGGCCAGGCGAAGTCGGTGGACGGTTTCACGTGGAGGATGGTCTCCACGGTGGTCGCGGCCACCGCGGAGGCGTTCTGCAGGTGACTGAGCGTCCCGGAGACGGCCTTGCCGCGGTGGGCGATGGAGGCCAGATCGGGGTCGGCGAACGGCAGCGCGATCACCTTGCCGTCCTCGACCACCTTCTCCAGAGCGGTGAGCCACTGCTTGGCGAGCGCCTGGTTCTTGCCCGGGACGGTCGTGTCACCCGACTCGACCTCGTACTTCCCGGCCATCGCCGCGACGCTCGCCAGGAGGTCCGGGTCGATGACCCAGGTCACGGGGAGCCGGCTGCCCAGGGCCACCATCTGCTCCAGCCGGCCGCCGGGCGCCAGCTCCTCGGCCAGGTCGTCGTCGGTGAACACGGGCGTCTGCTGCTCGTCCGAGCGGGTCTCCGCCGTGACATGGGGAGACGCGATCAGCGGCCAGAGGAAGGTGAGCTTCGTCCTCTTGTCGCTCGCCTCCGGCTGCCAGGGCAGGAACGAGCGCTTGATGCCCAGCACCTGCTCGTAGGGGGCGGTGGTCGTCCGGCCGGAGACCGAGACGCCGAGCTGGTAGACGCCCGGGTCGTCCAGGCCCAGCTTGTCGACGGGGACGGTGAGCGTGAAGTCCTGGCTGATGCCCCTGGCGAGCTTGGGGAACTTCACCGTGTACTTGTCCCCGACGGTGACCGGGTCGGCGCCGGGGACGTACGTGGAGCGCTTCGCGGCGTCGTCGACCTCTCCGCGCCCGGTGAGCTGCGGTCCGACCCGGAGATCGACCTCGGCGCTGCTGATCGTCTCCTTGCCCCTGTTGGTGAGCGTTCCGGAGACGGTCAGGGTGTCGTCCTCCGACGGAACGCTCGGAGTGAGCGTGTCCAGGGACACATCGACCGTGCGGGAGCCTGTGGGGGCCTTGGCGGGCTCGCCGGCCGGGGCGGCACCGGCGGCCGGAACGGCCAGGAGACCGGCCAGCAGCGGCGCTCCGAGCACCACCGAGGCCGTGCGCCGGAGCCACCGGCGGGCAGGAGAGGGACGAGTCCCCTGGAAGTCTGCCGCCTCGGCCACGCGCCTACCCGTCCCTCATCGTCGTCAGCTGCTGTCGGTCGTTCGGTCCTGCGTCCCCGCATGGTAACGAGATGCGGCGGGCCGAAGTGCTGGGGTCCATCGCACATGATCGCGGGTATCCCGCAGGGCCGCCGTAAACGATGACGTCGCGCCCGGCCCGTGCACGTACCCTTTTCTGTTGTGCCGAACGCCAACGAAGAGAACGCCAGTGCACTGAGCCAGGTGCAGCACCGCGCGGTGAGTGAGCTGCTGCGGGTGTCCCCGGTCGCCGACGACCTCGCCCGCCGATTCCAGGAGGCCGGATTCGGTCTCGCGCTGGTCGGCGGATCGGTCCGTGACGCTCTGCTGGGCCGGCTCGGGAACGACCTGGACTTCACCACCGACGCCCGCCCCGAGGACGTGCTCAAGATCGTCCGCCCCTGGGCCGACTCGGTGTGGGAGGTCGGGATCGCCTTCGGCACCGTCGGTTCCCAGAAGGACGGCTACCAGATCGAGGTCACGACCTACCGGTCGGAGGCCTACGACCGGACCTCGCGCAAGCCCGAGGTCTCCTACGGCGACTCCATCGAGGATGACCTCGTGCGCCGCGACTTCACGGTCAACGCGATGGCCGTGGCGCTGCCGGAGAAGGAGTTCGTCGATCCGTACGGGGGGCTGAAGGACCTCGCCGACCGGGTGCTGCGCACTCCGGGCACGCCCGAGGCGTCCTTCTCCGACGACCCGCTGCGCATGCTGCGCGCGGCCCGCTTCGCCGCGCAGCTCGACTTCGAGGTCGCCCCCGAGGTCGTCACCGCCATGACGGAGATGGCCGAGCGGATCGACATCGTCTCCGCCGAGCGGGTCCGCGACGAGCTCAACAAGCTTCTGCTCTCCCAGCACCCGCGAAAGGGCCTGGGGCTCCTGGTCGACACCGGGCTGGCCGCCCATGTGCTGCCTGAGCTTCCCGCCCTGCGCCTGGAGAGTGACGAGCATCACCGCCACAAGGACGTCTACGAGCACTCGCTGACCGTCCTGGAGCAGGCCATCGATCTGGAGGGGGACGGTCCCGACCTCGTCCTGCGGCTGGCCGCGCTCCTCCATGACATCGGCAAGCCGCGCACCCGCCGCTTCGAGAAGGACGGCCGGGTCTCCTTCCACCACCACGAGGTGGTGGGCGCGAAGATGACGAAGAAGCGGATGACCGAGCTCAAGTACTCCAACGAGCTGGTCAAGGACGTGTCGAAGCTGGTGGAGCTGCACCTGCGCTTCCACGGGTACGGCGACGGCGAGTGGACCGACTCCGCGGTGCGCCGGTATGTGCGCGACGCGGGGCCGCTGCTGGAGCGGCTCCACAAGCTGACCCGGTCGGACTGCACGACCCGGAACAAGCGGAAGGCCAACGCGCTCTCCCGTACCTACGACGGCCTGGAGGAGCGCATCGCTCTGCTGCAGGAGCAGGAGGAGCTGGATTCGATTCGCCCCGATCTGGACGGCAACGAGATCATGCAGATCCTCGGGGTCGGGCCGGGGCCGGTGATCGGCAAGGCGTACGGCGTCCTGCTGGAACAGCGTCTGGAGCACGGGCCCATGGAGCGGGACGCGGCGGTGGCGGCGCTCAAGGAGTGGTGGGCGCAGCAGGACTGAGCCGGGCAGGGCGATGTTTCACGTGAAACATCGCCGACGGGATGTGCCGAGGGGCGTTGTTTCACGTGAAACAACGCCCCTCGGCACATCCACGACCGGCTACTGGTGGGCGTCGGTACGTCGCCAGCGGAACATCGTCACCGCGACCACCGCGTACAGCACCGAAACGACCGCCAGGACGGTCACCGATCTGCCGTCCGGGGGGAGCATCAGCGCCGCCACCCCCGCGGCGCTCACGAACGCGACGTTGAAGAGCACGTCGTAGAGCGAGAAGACCCGGCCGCGGTAGGAATCGTCGACCGAGGTCTGGACGACGGTGTCGGTCGCGATCTTCGACCCCTGCGTCACGACGCCGAGCACGAACGCGGCGATCAGTATCGGGACGGGGGTGAAGGAGAGGCCCAGGGCCGGCACCAGGACCGCCGCCGCCCCGGCGCAGCCCACGATCCACCCGTACCGGCCGAGCCGGCCCACCGCCCACGGGGTGAGAACGGCGGCGATGAAGAATCCCGCGCCGGACACCGCGACTGCCAGGCCGAGCAGGGCCAGCCCGTCGGACTCGGTGTCGGACCAGGCGTAGCGGCACAGCATGAGAACCATCACGGTGAGCGCGCCGTAACAGAAGCGGATCACGGTCATGGCGGCCAGCGCCTTGGCCGCGTGGCTCCGCTGCGCCAGATGGCGTAGCCCGGCGATGAGCCCGCGGGCGGTGACGGCGAGAGCTGCCCGCAGCCGCATCGGGCTCTCGTCGATGTCCGGCCCCAGAAGTGTGCGGGGGAGACTCAGAGAGGCCAGCGCGGAGAGCAGGTAGAGCACCGCCCCCAGGAGGACAACCGCTGCGTCGGACTCGTCGGCGAGCAGTCGAACGACGAAGGCGAGGCCACCTCCCGCGGTGGCCGCCAGGGTGCCCGCGGTCGGCGAGAGGGAGTTGGCGACGACGAGGCGGTCGGTGTCGACGACCCGGGGCAGAGCGGCGGAGAGACCGGCCAGCACGAAGCGGTTGACGGCGGTGACGCAGAGGGCCGAAGCATAGAAGAGCCAGTCGGGCACCGAGGCGAGAATCAGCAGGGCCGTGGAGCAGGCCAGGGCGGCCCGCAGGAGGTTCCCGTAGAGAAAGACCTGCCGCCGGGGCCAGCGGTCCAGCAGCACTCCTGCGAAGGGCCCGATCAGGGAGTAGGGCAGGAGGAGCACGGCCATGGCGGAGGCGATGGCGGCGGCCGACGTCTGCTTCTCCGGGGAGAAGACGACGTACGCGGCGAGGGCGACCTGGTAGACGCCGTCGGCGGACTGGGACAGGAGCCGCACGGTGAGCAGGCGGCGGAAGTTCCGCAGGCGCAGCAGGGTGCGCAGATCACGCGCGACAGACATGGGAGCAAGCGTCACACACGTCGGGGGTCCGCGGGCGGATTGCCCGGGGACCCCCGACGTGCGGCAGGAAGAGATGAGCGTCTCCGCTCAGTACTCCCGGTGAAGCGGCCGGCGCTTCGGTGGAGCTGTCAGCCGGGAGGGCCGGTTCAGCGCTCCGTCTCGCCCTTGATGAACTTCTCGACGTTCTCGCGGGCCTCGTCGTCGAAGTACTGCACGGGCGGGCTCTTCATGAAGTAGCTGCTCGCGGAGAGGATGGGGCCGC
Organism: Streptomyces globisporus; assembly: GCA_014649555.1. GTDB lineage: Bacteria > Actinomycetota > Actinomycetes > Streptomycetales > Streptomycetaceae > Streptomyces > Streptomyces globisporus. The sequence continues at coordinate 293,588 of BMTG01000005.1, forward strand.
CGATGCCACGGTCCTTGGCGATCTTCGCCGCACGGACGGCGTCGATGATGACACCGGCCGAGTTCGGGGAGTCCCACACCTCGAGCTTGTACTCCAGGTTCAGCGGAACGTCGCCGAAGGCGCGGCCCTCAAGGCGCACGTACGCCCACTTGCGGTCGTCCAGCCAGGCCACGTAGTCCGAGGGGCCGATGTGGACGTTGTCCTCGCCGAGCTCGCGGTCACGGATCTGCGAGGTGACGGCCTGCGTCTTCGAGATCTTCTTGGACTCCAGGCGCTCACGCTCGAGCATGTTCTTGAAGTCCATGTTGCCGCCGACGTTCAGCTGCATGGTGCGGTCCAGGATGACACCGCGGTCCTCGAAGAGCTTCGCCATCACGCGGTGCGTGATGGTGGCGCCCACCTGGGACTTGATGTCGTCACCGACGATCGGGACACCGGCCTCGGTGAACTTGTCCGCCCACTCCTTGGTGCCGGCGATGAAGACCGGGAGGGCGTTGACGAACGCGACCTTGGCGTCGATGGCGCACTGCGCGTAGAACTTCGCGGCGACCTCGGAACCGACGGGCAGGTAGCAGACGAGAACGTCGACCTGCTTGTCCTTGAGGATCTGGACGATGTCGACCGGGGCGTCCGTGGACTCCTCGATCGTCTCGCGGTAGTACTTGCCGAGACCGTCGTGGGTGTGGCCGCGCTGGACAGTTACGCCCGTGTTCGGCACGTCCGCGATCTTGATGGTGTTGTTCTCGCTGGCGCCGATGGCGTCCGCGAGGTCGAGGCCGACCTTCTTCGCGTCGACGTCGAAGGCGGCGACGAACTCGACGTCGCTGACGTGGTAATCGCCGAACTGGACGTGCATCAGACCGGGCACCTTGCCGGCCGGATCGGCGTCCTTGTAGTACTCGACGCCCTGCACCAGCGAGGCGGCGCAGTTGCCCACGCCTACGATGGCTACGCGAACCGAACCCATTCCGGTTGCTCCCTGTGTAATCGGTGTTTCCGATGAAGTCGCCGCGGAGTGCGATGACTTCACTTGGCGGTGTCGTCGGACGGATCCGGCGGGGTGTTGTCCCGGCGCCGGGGCAGGCCGCCCGTCTCTCCAGGTGTGTCCTGCTGAGCAGAGCCCTCGGGCGCGGATCGTCGCCGATCCCGTCCCGACCGCTCGCTCTCGATGAGCTCGTTCAGCCAGCGCACTTCGCGCTCCACGGACTCCATGCCGTGCCGCTGCAGCTCAAGTGTGTAGTCGTCGAGTCGTTCACGGGTGCGGGCGAGAGAGGCGCGCATCTTCTCCAGGCGCTCCTCCAGCCGGCTGCGCCGGCCTTCGAGCACGCGCATTCGCACATCGCGTTCGGTCTGGCCGAAGAAGGCGAAGCGCGCTGCGAAGTGCTCGTCCTCCCAGGCGTCGGGACCGGTGTGCGACAGCAGCTCCTCGAAGTGCTCCTTACCTTCTGCCGTCAGCCGGTAGACGATCTTCGCCCGGCGTCCGGTCAGTGAGGAGGAGGAAGCGGTCGAGCGTCCGGTGACCGGCGCGGTGTCCACCGGGTCACCGGCGGGCTCCTCGATCAACCAGCCGCTGGCAACCAGCGTCTTGAGGCAGGGGTAGAGGGTCCCGTAACTGAACGCACGGAAGATCCCCAGCGAGGTGTTGAGGCGTTTGCGCAGCTCGTAGCCGTGCATCGGCGATTCGCGGAGCAGGCCGAGAACGGCGAACTCGAGGATGCCGGAGCGTCGGCTCACCGGTGCCTCCTCCTTCTCCCGCTGCTTCGGTCGGCACGGTCCACCGGAATCACCGGCGTACTTATGCCGTGCTGATGTATCGACTCGATACATCAGCACGATAGATCGGCTGGTCCTGTTCGACAAGGGTGACCTTCGTGAGCGGCGTCACATCGGTAATTCCCAGGGCTCGACTTGCGTTGTTTGGGGTGAAGTTCGGCCCTAGGCGGGTTTTGACCGTGCGTAGTCTGTGCGGCATGCAGACCACCGGGAACCGCGAGACGCTGACGCGCGTCACTCATCGCGGACTGCCGGATGTACTGCGGATGAGCCTTCCGCAGGGGCTTGTCCGTAATTCGGGGGGACCGGATCTCAACTGCCGCTTCCAGGCGCTCTCGCCTGCCCGAGGAGTAGTCGTTCCATGAGCGAGCACCGTCGCAAATCGCCGCAGCCACAGGGTGGCGGGCGTGCCGCGGCCAGACGAGCCGCCCAGCAGTCGGCCGGACGCAGAGCCGCCCCGTCACGCAGAGCCACTTCCGCATCACCTTCCGAATCGCCGTCCGAGTCGTACGGCGAGGAGCGCCAGTACGGCAGCCGCGCCGAGGCCCGCCGCGCGGCTCAGCGTGGCGGCCGACGCCGGGGTGCCGACGCCGGGGGCCCTGGCGCGGGCGGCGGTGGCGGTCGGCGGCGCGGTGGCGGCGGGGGTGCCGATGGTCCGGGCGGCCGTGGACGCGACGACGGCGGCCCCGGCAAGAAGCGGATGATCGACTACCCGCGCTACGGCAAGTACGGGTTCCGTCGCTGGGTGCCCTCGTGGAAGCTGGTCTCGGGGCTCTGTATGGGGTTTCTCGCCCTGTTGATGGGCGTGGCGGGCATCTCGTACGCCTTGGTGGCCAAGCCGGACATCAACAAGACGGCCCAGGCTCAGAACAACGTCTACTACTGGGCCGACGGCACGCCGATGGTCGCGACCGGTGGTGCGGTGAACCGCCAGATCCTCAAGTACGAGCAGATCCCGGAGGCGATGCGCAACGCCGTGATCTCCGCCGAGAACAAGAGCTTCGAGTCGGACCGCGGCATCGACCCGATGGGCATCGGGCGCGCAGTGTTCAACATGGCCACGGGTGGTGAGACCCAGGGTGGGTCGACCATCACCCAGCAGTACGTCAAGAACTCCAGGCTCTCGCAGGACCAGACGTTCACCCGGAAGTTCAAGGAACTCTTCATCACGCTCAAGGTGGCCGGTGAGGAGCCTAAGGAAGAGGTGATGGCCGGCTATCTCAACGTCTCGTACTACGGACGTGGAGCTTCCGGTCTCCAGGCAGCCGCCCGCACCTACTACAACAAGGATGCCGGCGAGCTGGACCCGAGCGAGTGCGCCTTCCTCGCCACCCTGCTCAAGGGCGCGAGCTACTACGACCCCGCCGGCGCGCCCGACATCGACAAGGACAACGCGACCGAGGAGAAGAACACCGAGCGCGCCAAGGACCGGTGGAAGTGGATCCTTGACGAGCAGGTCAAGGACGGGAGGATGACGGCGGCGGAGCGCGCCAAGTACACGAAGTTCCCGATGCCGCAGCCGAAGGCGCAGGACACCAAGCTGAGCGGCCAGACCGGTTACCTGGTGGACCTCGCCAAGAAGTACTTCCTCGCGAACAACGACAAGGGCATCACCGCCAAGGAACTCGAACTGGGCGGCTTCGAGATCCACACCACCTTCCAGGAGAAGCGGGTGAAGCAGCTCGAAGCAGCGGTGAAGAAGGTCTACGACGCCAAGATCAGGCCCAAGGAACGTCCCAAGACGGACACGCACGTCGAGTTCGGCGGGGCGTCCGTGGACGCGAAGACCGGTGCCATCATCGCCACGTACGGCGGTCAGGACGCCACCACGCACTTCACGAACAACGCCGACGCCACCGGCGCCCAGGTCGGTTCGACCTGGAAGCCCTTCGTGCTGGCGGCGGCCATGCAGTACGGCGTCCGCGATCCGGCCGGTGGTCCGGAGCAGAGCGAGTCCCAGCGCACCCAGATCTCGCCGAAGAGCATCTACAACGGCGACGACGGCCTGCGGATCAGGGACTACACCGGCAAGATCTGGCTCAACAAGGACGGCGAGGAATGGCGTCAGACCAACGACGGCAACTACAACCATGGTGAGATCGACCTGCGGAAGGCCATGGAGCAATCCGCCAACTCCCCGTTCGTGCAGCTCGGCATGGATGTCGGTACGGACAAGGTCAAGGACGTCGCCGTCGCCGCCGGCCTGAAGGACGACACCTTCATGGCGGACGCGTCCGTCCCCTCGTTCTCCATCGGTACCTCGTCGCCGAGTGCCATCCGCATGGCGGGTGCCTACTCCACCTTCGCCACGAGCGGCCAGCAGAACGACACCTACTCGGTCACCGAGGTGAAGCAAGAGGGTGAGGTCGTCTTCCAGCACAAGAAGAAGCCCAAGCGCGCCTTCAGCCCGATGATCGCCGACAACGTCACGGACGTCCTGAAGAACGTCGTGGAGAACGGGACGGGCAAGCCCGCCCGTCTGGAGGGCCGTGAGGCCGCGGGCAAGACCGGTACGACCGACGGCAACCGGTCCGCCTGGTTCGTCGGGTACACCCGGCAGATCTCGACCGCCATCAGCATGTTCCGGCTCGACGACGACGAGACGAACAAGACGCGCGAGTTCGAGAAGATGTTCGGAACGGGTGGTGAGGAGAAGATCCACGGAAACTCGTTCCCGGCCTCCATCTGGCACGACTACATGACTGGGGCGATGAAGGGTAAGAAGGACATGCCCTTCCCCGAGCCCCAGGACCCGGGCGAGGTCGTATGGGGCGGTGGCGCGGTCAGCCCCAGCCCGACCCCCAGCCCCACGCCCTCGGAGACGCCCTCCGAGGAGCCGAGTCCGACGCCGACGCCGACGCCGACCACCCCGAGTCCGACGCCGACGCCGACCAAGACCTGCGGCATCTTCGACCCGAACTGCCAGGAGGCCAACGGCGGGGCGAACGCGGGGGCGGACGGCGGAGGCCAGAACGGAGGGGCCGACGGCGGCGCTGACAACGGCGGGGCCGACGGTGGTGGCGACAACACCGGAACGACCGACGGCACGGACAACGGCGGAGCCCAGGGAGCCAACGGCAATCCGGGCGGAACCGGCTCCATCTGGGGCAACTCCGGATAGCCGGACCGCCGGCCGCGCCCCTCAGGGGCCGGCTCAGCAGAGCGGCGAGGGCCGCCGCACCCACCCGGGTGCGGCGGCCCTCGCCGCGTTCCGGCATCCCGCGCACTCATCCCGTGTCCCCCGAGCGGTCCTTGCCCCGGACACAGCCCCGTACGGCAGGATGTGCGGCATGCCAAGCCCCAGCGCAGAAGACACGAGCGTGCACCAGGAACCGCCCGTCGTGCGGCCAACCGATCAGGACGAGGTCGCGGCGGCCGGCAGCGAGCTGTTCGGTGGCCGGGTGGGGCACTGGGCGCGGCTGGGCGACGGTCCGTTCACGCCCGTACGCGTGGTCGCGCTGGTCATGATCGGGATGTTCGCCCTCGGCATGGTGCAGAAGATCCCCTGCTACGAGTGGGCCTGGTTCCGCGGTGCCACCTCGCAGTACACGCACGCCTGCTACTCCGACATTCCGCATCTCTTTCTGGGGCGCGGGTTCGCCGACGGCCTCGTGCCGTACTTCGACCGGCTGAGCGGCGATATGCAGTACCTGGAGTACCCCGTGCTGACCGGGGTGTTCATGCAGGTCGCGGCCTGGCTGACGCTGACGCCCGACAGCGACCCCATCCAGCAGCGCGAGCAGATGTACTGGATGGTCAACGCGGGCATGCTGATGATCTGCGCGGTGGTCATCGCCGTGTGCACCGTCCGCACGCAGCGGCGCCGCCCCTGGGACGGTCTGATGGTCGCGCTGGCACCCGCGTTCGTCCTCACCGCGACCATCAACTGGGACCTGCTGGCCGTCGCCCTGACGGCCGCGGCGATGCTCATGTGGTCCCGGGGCCGGGTGCTCGCCTTCGGAATCCTCATCGGCCTGGCCACGGCGGCCAAGCTCTACCCCGTCCTGCTGCTCGGCCCGCTCCTGGTGCTCTGCTGGCGGGCGGGCCGGTGGCGCGAGTTCGGGACGACCCTGCTGGGCGCGGGCGCGGCCTGGCTGGTGGTGAACCTGCCGGTGATGATCTTCGCCCCGGAGGGATGGCGGAAGTTCTACACCTTCAGCCAGGAGAGGCCGATCGACTTCGGTTCGTTCTGGCTGATCATCACGCAGCGCACCGGCAAGCCCATCGACGTGGAGACGGTCAACACCGCCTCGGTCGTCCTCATGGTCGTCTTCTGCGCGGGCATCGCCGGTCTGGCGCTCTCCGCGGCCCGCAGGCCGCGCTTCGCCCAACTGGCGTTCCTGGTGGTGGCCGCGTTCATCCTGACGAACAAGGTCTACTCACCGCAGTACGTGCTCTGGCTGATTCCGCTGGCCGTCCTGGCCAGGCCGCGCTGGCGCGACTTCCTCATCTGGCAGGCCTGCGAGGTCATGTACTTCCTCGGGATCTGGTCCTACCTCGCCTACACCAGCGGCGGGGACAAGCACCAGGGGCTGCCCCAGGAGGGCTACCAGGTCGCGATCGCCCTGCACCTGCTGGGCACGCTGTATCTGTGCGCGCTGGTCGTCCGCGACGTCCTGCAGCCGGAGAAGGACCTGGTGCGCGCGGACGGGTCGGACGACCCGTCCGGCGGTGTGCTCGACGGGGCTCCGGACACGTTCGTGCTCGCGCCCGAGGCCCGCCAGTCCGGGCACGCGGCTCGGACGGACGGGCCTCAGGTGGAGTGGGGCGCTGTGCCCACCCGGAACGGCTGAGCCGGGGGGCTTTACGGAACGGGCGGCTCAGCGGTCGACGAGCCGGTCGTACTGGGTGGTCGTGTGGCGCAGATGGGCGACCAGTTCGTCGCCGACCCGCGGCTCCTGGGCGTCCGAAGGGACGAACAGGATGGATACCTGCATGTGCGGCGGCTCGGCGAACCACCGCTGCTTGCCCGCCCAGACGAACGGCGACAGGTTCCGGTTGACCGTGGCCAGGCCCGCGCGGGCGACGCCCTTGGCCCTCGGCATCACGCCGTGCAGCGCCTTGGGCGCCTCCAGGCCGACCCCGTGGGACGTACCGCCGGCCACGACGACCAGCCAGCCGTCGGAGGCGGCCTTCTGCTGGCGGTAGCCGAACCGGTCGCCCTTGACGACGGGGGTGACGTCCAGGACGGCCCCCCGGTACTCGGTGGCCTCGTGGTCGCCGAGCCAGAGCCGGGTGCCGATCCGGGCGCGGAAGCGGGTCTGCGGGAACTGCTGCTGGAGGCGGGCCAGCTCCTCGGCGCGCAGATGGCTGACGAACATGGTGTGCAGCGGCAGCCGGGCCGCCCGCAGCCGGTCCATCCAGCCGATGACCTCCTCGACGGCATCGGAGCCGTCGGTGCGGTCCAGCGGCAGGTGCAGCGCGAAGCCTTCGAGCCGTACGTCCTCGATCGCCGCGTGCAGCTGCCCCAGCTCCTCCTCCTTGACGCCGTGGCGCTTCATCGAGCTCATGCACTCGATGACGACCCGGGCGCCCACCAGGGCGTGCACCCCGTCGACGGAGGAGACGGACCGGATGACGCGGTCCGGCAGAGGTACGGGCTCCTCGCCCCGCCGGAACGGGGTCAGGACGAGCAGGTCCCCGCTGAACCAGTCCTTGATCCGGGCCGCCTCGTAGGTCGTCCCCACGGCGAGGGTGTCGGACCCGAAGCGGATCGTCTCGTCGGCGAGGCGCTCATGGCCGAAGCCGTAGCCGTTGCCCTTGCAGACGGGGACGAGCCCGGGGAACTGGTCGATCACGGACTTCTGGTGCGCCCGCCAGCGCGCGGTGTCGACGTAGAGGGAGAGCGCCATGGCCGGCCCGGAACCTTTCTGGTGGCTGCGGTGAATCAGGGAACGAACGGGTGGTGCCGCGAAGGGTACTGAAGCCGGTCAGCGGCGCGACATGTAGATGTCGAGCGCCTTGTGGAGCAGCTTGTTGAGCGGGAAGTCCCACTCGCCGACGTACTCGACGGCCTCGCCGCCGGTGCCGACCTTGAACTGGATCAGGCCGAAGAGGTGGTCGGTCTCGTCCAGCGAGTCGCTGATGCCGCGCAGGTCGTAGACGGTCGCGCCCATCGCGTAGCTGTCGCGCAGCATGCGCCACTGCATCGCGTTCGACGGCCGGACCTCGCGCCCGATGTTGTCGGAGGCGCCGTAGGAGTACCAGACGTGTCCGCCGACGACGAGCATCGTGGCCGCGGAGAGGTTCACGCCGTTGTGCCGGGCGAAGTAGAGCCGCATCCGGTTGGGGTCCTCGGAGTTGAGGACGGTCCACATGCGCTGGAAGTACGACAGCGGACGCGGCCGGAAGTGGTCGCGCACTGCGGTGATCTCGTACAGCCGCTGCCACTCGGCCAGGTCCTCGTAGCCGCCCTGGACGACCTCGACCCCGGCCTTGTCGGCCTTCTTGATGTTGCGGCGCCACAGCTGGTTGAAGCCCTTGAGGACGTCTTCCAGGGAGCGGTTGGCCAGCGGCACCTGGAAGACGTAACGGGGCTGTACGTCGCCGAATCCGGCGCCGCCGTCCTCGCCCTGCTGCCAGCCCATCTTCCGCAGGCGGTCCGCGACCTCGAAGGCGCGCGGCTCGATGTGGGTGGCCTCGACGTCGCGCAGGCGCTTCACGTCCGGGTCCTGGATGCCGGACTTGATGGCCGCGGAGTCCCAGCGGCGGATGACCACCGGCGGGCCCATCTTCACGGAGAAGGCGCCCTGCTGCTTGAGGTGGGCGAGCATCGGCTGGAGCCAGTCGTCCAGGTTCGGCGCGTACCAGTTGATGACCGGGCCCTCGGGGAGGTACGCCAGGTAGCGCTTGATCTTGGGCAGCTGGCGGTACAGGACGAGGCCCGCGCCGACGATCTGGCCGTCCCGGTCGAACCAGCCCAGGTTCTCCGAGCGCCATTCGGTCTTCACATCAGCCCACGCCGGGACCTGGCAGTGACTGGCCGAAGGCAGGCTCTGGATGTACGCCAGATGCTGCTCTCGGCTGATGGTCCTCAGGGTCAGGCTCATGCGGGGCGCTCCTCGGCAGGTGTGTCCCCATCGGTCAGGGGCTCCGGCTCTCGCGCCGAAGCCTACTGTGACCGAGGGGCGCCCGGCCTGGCCCCGGGGGGACGGAATGCGCCGCGGACCGGTGCGGGTGCCCGGGCACCCGCACCGGTCCGCGTTCCGGCCGGTGCTCCGGTCAGGTGATCACGCCGCCGAAGAGGCCGCCGTGGGCCATGCCGAGGTAGAAGCCGACGGCAGAGGCACCGATGCCCATGATCAGGCCGAACCTCTCCCAGGTGGTCTTCGAGATGTACTGGCCGTAGAGGCCGGTCAGAATGCCGATGAGCCCCGCCCAGGAGCTGATCAGGTGCAGATGGTGGAACATCGCCGTGACGAACGCGAGGACACCGAGCACCCCGGTCACCACCATCAGGACGTCCTGGACGCGGTGCGGCTTGCCGTCCGTCGCGAAGAGCGAACCGGTGGCGGGGCGGCCGGCCGGGTGCCGGGAGCCGGCGGGGCGGATGGTCTGTGCCATGGAGTACCTCCTGGCCGACAGGTGGGCGGTGGATCCGCGCCTCTCCCGCTGCGGCGGGTGTAGCGCCTCTCACACCGCATCTGTCTCGATTGTGCCCTCTGAGCTCCTGATTTCAACCGGAAGCCGGTCTACGGGTAGTCTGTACGGTCTGCACCGGTGTCTGCCCAGGCCAGCACGGCGAGCCTCTCCCCGAACCTCCTCCACGGGATCGTTCAGGAGCGGATTGTCAGTGCCGGGTGTTCTCCTCGGGGACGCCGTTGCATCACGCATCACGACCCTCCTGCCACGGAACGACCGTGGCCGCTGAGTCCAAAGGAGGTGGGTTCCACATGCGTCACTACGAGGTGATGGTCATCCTCGACCCCGATCTCGAGGAGCGAGCAGTCTCCCCGCTGATCGAGAACTTCCTCTCCGTCGTCCGTGAGGGCAACGGAAAGGTGGAGAAGGTCGACACCTGGGGCCGTCGTCGGCTCGCCTACGAGATCAAGAAGAAGCCCGAGGGCATCTACTCGGTCATCGACCTGCAGGCCGAGCCTGCGGTCGTCAAGGAGCTCGACCGCCAGATGAACCTGAACGAGTCGGTCCTCCGGACCAAGGTCCTCCGTCCCGAAGTCCACTGAGCATCTAGCTCAGCGGTTTTCGGGTCCGAGTAGCAGCAAGCAGCCAGAAGCAATCCCCGCCGAGAGGTTCACCCATGGCAGGCGAGACCGTCATCACGGTCGTCGGCAATCTCGTCGACGACCCCGAGCTGCGCTTCACCCCGTCCGGTGCGGCGGTCGCGAAGTTCCGTGTCGCGTCCACTCCCCGCATCTTCGACCGGCAGACCAATGAGTGGAAGGACGGCGAAGGCCTGTTCCTCACCTGCTCGGTCTGGCGTCAGGCGGCGGAGAACGTCGCGGAATCGCTCCAGCGAGGCATGCGCGTCGTCGTGCAGGGCCGGCTGAAGCAGCGGTCCTACGAGGACCGTGAGGGCGTCAAGCGCACGGTCTATGAGCTGGACGTCGAGGAAGTCGGCCCCAGCCTCAAGAACGCCACGGCCAAGGTCACCAAGACCACCGGTCGCGGTGGTCAGGGCGGCCAGGGTGGATACGGCGGCGGCCAGCAGGGCGGCGGCAACTGGGGCGGCGGTCCCGGTGGCGGTGGCCAGCAGGGCGGCGGCGGTGCACCCGCCGACGACCCGTGGGCGACCGGCTCGCCGGCCGGCGGCCAGGGCGGTGGCCAGCAGGGCGGCGGGGGTGGCTGGGGCGGAAGCTCCGGCGGTTCCGGCGGCTCCGGCGGCTCCTCCGGCGGCGGCTACTCGGACGAGCCTCCCTTCTAGGGCAGCTCGTACCCCCACTTCTTGATCACACAGGAGAAACACCATGGCGAAGCCGCCTGTGCGCAAGCCTAAGAAGAAGGTCTGCGCGTTCTGCAAGGACAAGACCCAGTACGTGGACTACAAGGACACGAACATGCTGCGGAAGTTCATTTCCGACCGCGGCAAGATCCGTGCCCGCCGCGTCACCGGCAACTGCACGCAGCACCAGCGTGACGTCGCCACGGCTGTCAAGAACAGCCGTGAGATGGCGCTGCTGCCCTACACGTCCACCGCGCGATAAGGGAAGGGTGACAACAGCATGAAGATCATCCTCACCCACGAGGTCTCCGGCCTCGGTACCGCCGGCGACGTCGTCGACGTCAAGGACGGGTACGCCCGTAACTACCTGGTTCCGCGTGGCTTCGCCATTCGCTGGACCAAGGGCGGCGAGAAGGACGTGGCGCAGATCCGCCGCGCCCGCAAGATCCACGAGATCGCGACGATCGAGCAGGCCAACGAGATCAAGGCCAAGCTCGAGGGCGTGAAGGTCCGTCTGGCTGTTCGCTCCGGCGACGCCGGCCGTCTCTTCGGCTCCGTGACCCCGGCCGACGTCGCTGCGGCGATCAAGGCTGCCGGTGGTCCCGACGTCGACAAGCGTCGCGTCGAGCTCGGCTCGCCGATCAAGACGCTCGGCGGACACCAGGTGTCCGTCCGTCTGCACCCCGAGGTCGCAGCGAAGCTCGGCGTCGAGGTCGTTGCTGCCTAAGGGCAGAGCTCAGCAGAGCCACTGAAGGGCCGCACCCTCTGGGTGCGGCCCTTCAGTGTGTCCGGATGCGCTGCGTTCGCAGGCGCGGTGTTTCACGTGAAACGAGGGTGCTGTTTCACGTGAAACAGCACCCTCGGAACAGGCTGCGGATCCAGCTGATCAGCGCGTAGCCCCGGTCACGATCCACCGGCCCGACCGGGTACGCAGCCAGAGCGTGATCAGGCGGACGGTCATCATCAGCGTCATCGCCCACCAGAGTGCGGTGAGTCCGCCGCCGAGAGTGGGCACCAGGAGCGCGACAGGAGCGAAGACGGCGAGCGTCGCCAGCATCGCCCAGGCGAGATAGCGTCCGTCACCGGCTCCCATCAGGACGCCGTCCAGCACGAAGACCACGCCGGCGATCGGCTGCGAAACCGCCACGACCAGGAGCGCGGGGAGCAGGGCGTCCTTCACCGAGGGGTCGCTCGTGAAGAGCGGGATGAACAGCGGCCGGGCGAGCACGATGAGGACGCCGAGCACGATGCCGCAGCCGATACCCCACTCGACCATGCGGCGGCAGGCCTCGCGCGCGCCCTTCTCGTCGTCCGCCCCGAGATAGCGGCCGATGATCGCCTGACCTGCGATGGCGATGGCATCGAGCGCGAAGGCGGTCAGGCTCCAGAGGGAGAGGACGATCTGGTGCGCGGCGATGTCGACGTCCCCGAGCCGGGCGGCGACGGCGGTGGCGATCATCAGGACGGCGCGCAGGGACAGGGTCCGGATCAGCAGGGGTACGCCGGCCCGCGCACTGGCCCTGATCCCGGCCGCGTCGGGGCGCAGGGACGCACCGTGCTTGCGTGCGCCGCGGATCACCACGACAAGATAGACGGCGGCCATACCCGCCTGGGCGATCACCGTTCCCCACGCGGATCCTGCGATGCCGAGCCCGGCGCCGTAGACGAGTGTCACGTTGAGGATGGCGTTCGCCGTGAAACCGCCGATGGCGACGTAGAGCGGCGTGCGGGTGTCCTGGAGCCCACGCAGTACGCCGGTGGCGGCGAGCACGACGAGCATGGCGGGGATGCCGAGGATGGAGATCCTCAGATACGTGATGGCGTACGGGGCCGCGGTGTCGGACGCGCCGAAGACGTCGACGAGCCAGGGTGCCGTCGGGATCGCGAGGGCGACGACGGCGGCTCCGAGCAGAAGGGCGAGCCAGATGCCGTCCATACCCTGGCGGATGGCGGCGGGAAGGTCGCCCGCCCCCACGCGGCGGGCGACTGCCGCCGTGGTTGCGTAGGCGAGGAAGACGAAGATGCTCACGGCCGTCATCAGGAGGGCTGCGGCGATGCCGAGGCCGGCCAGCTGCGGGGTGCCGAGGTGGCCGACGACGGCGCTGTCGACCATCACGAACAGAGGCTCGGCGACGAGTGCGCCGAACGCCGGGACGGCAAGGGCGATGATCTCGCGGTCGTGTCGTCGGCGGCCGTTCTTCGGGGTCGCGGAGGCCTGGGTCATGGGGTCAATCTAATCTTCCACAGGTAAGAGATGCAATTGACTAGCAGTCCTTACTTGCGCCCCGCTGGGTCCCACCTTCCCGCGCCGTTTGCGGTGATCTTGAAATGAGGGCGGAAGTTTTTCTCCCCCACAGTCAGTGGACGGAGAACATGCAGGTCAGGGTGGTCGCGGTAGGAGCGCTATGAGTTTGTCCACAGTGCTGTCCCCCGGTCCGTGCACAGGTTCGGCAGGGTTCTCCACAGCATCTGGTCCGTCGTCCACATGCCCTGTGGATAACCAGATTGGCTGACGGTGCCCAGGGGCCTACCGTGGTGCGGCGCCCGCACTCCGTTCCGGCACCGGAATCCACCGAACCAGACGCGCCGGAAGTGGAGTCGGGCGACCTGTTTGTCGGTGCCGTGCCGTAAGAAAGAGTGGCACGGCTAGGTCCGCGATGCGGACGGGAGGAGGCGGCCCGGTGAGCATTCCCGAGCCTTTGGACGACCCCTGGACCGAGACCGGTCCCGGGGACCGTCTGCCTGTCTCCCGTCAGCGTCGCGGGGACCGCAAGGGGCGCGAGGACCGCCATGACCGCGGCTCGGACGAGGCCTGGGACAGCGGCGCCCCCAGCTTCGAACGGGTGCCGCCCCAGGATGTCGACGCCGAGCAGTCGGTCCTCGGCGGCATGCTGCTGTCCAAGGACGCGATCGCCGAGGTCGTCGAGGTCATCAAGGGCCACGACTTCTACCGCCCCGCCCACGAGACCGTCTTCACGGCGATCCTCGACCTCTACGCCAAGGGTGAGCCGGCCGACCCCATCACGGTCGCCGCCGAACTGGTGAAGCGCGGAGAGATCACCAAGGTCGGCGGAGCACCGTATCTGCACACCCTGGTGCAGTCCGTGCCCACCGCGGCCAACGCCTCGTACTACGCCGAGATCGTCCACGAGCGGGCGGTGCTGCGGCGGCTGGTCGAGGCGGGCACGAAGATCACGCAGATGGGATACGCGGCGGACGGGGACGTCGACGAGATCGTCAACTCCGCGCAGGCCGAGATCTACGCGGTCACCGAGCAGCGCACCAGCGAGGACTACCTCCCCCTCGGCGACATCATGGAGGGCGCGCTCGACGAGATCGAGGCCATCGGCTCGCGCAGCGGCGAGATGACCGGTGTGCCGACGGGCTTCACGGACCTCGACGCCCTGACGAACGGTATGCACCCCGGCCAGATGATCGTCATCGCGGCCCGCCCCGCGATGGGCAAGTCCACGCTCGCGCTGGACTTCGCGCGCGCCGCGTCGATCAAGAACAACCTGCCCAGCGTCATCTTCTCCCTCGAAATGGGGCGCAACGAGATCGCGATGCGTCTGCTGTCGGCCGAGGCCCGGGTGGCCCTGCACCACATGCGGTCCGGCACGATGACGGACGAGGACTGGACGCGGCTCGCGCGCCGGATGCCCGAGGTCTCGGCCGCTCCGCTCTACATCGACGACTCCCCCAACCTGTCGATGATGGAGATCCGCGCGAAGTGCCGTCGGCTGAAGCAGCGCAACGACATCAAGCTCGTGATCATCGACTATCTGCAGCTGATGCAGGCCGGGGGGTCGAAGCGGTCCGAGAGCCGACAGCAGGAAGTTTCGGACATGTCCCGAAACCTGAAGCTGCTGGCCAAGGAGCTGGAGGTCCCGGTGATCGCGCTCTCGCAGCTGAACCGTGGCCCCGAGCAGCGTACGGACAAGAAGCCGATGGTGTCCGACCTGCGTGAGTCCGGCTCCATCGAGCAGGACGCCGACATGGTCATCCTGCTCCACCGCGAGGACGCGTACGAGAAGGAGTCACCGCGCGCGGGCGAGGCCGACATCATCGTCGGCAAGCACCGTAACGGCCCGACGGCCACCATCACCGTGGCCTTCCAGGGCCACTACTCCCGCTTCGTGGACATGGCGCAGACCTGACGGGCTCAGCTCAGCCCTTCGCCAGGGCGCGGCTGAGGAGCGGGAGCAGGCGGTCCCAGTGGAGCCGCAGGCCGGCCGGGTCGAAGGCGTCGGTGTCCGACATGGTGAAGCCGTGGACGGTGCCGGAGTAGATCTCCGAGGTGTAGGTGACCCCTGCGGCTTCCAGGGATTGGTTCAGCTCGCCGAGTGCCTCGGGGGTGATGTCCGTTGCGGCATGGCCGAAGTGGACGTCGGCGGTGAGACGGAGCAGGCTCTCGGGCCCGTCGGCGGCGACGGGGGCGTGGAACGCGGCGAGGGCGGCCACCTGGCCGGGGTGGGCCGCGGCGGTGCGGGTCGCGAGGAGGCCACCGATGCAGTAGCCGGTCACCGCGACCGGTCCCGCGCCGACCTCGGGCTGGGCCGTGAGAAAGCCGAGGTAGGCGTCGGCGTCGCTCAGGACGCGTTCGGGGGTGAGCTCCTTGATCAGGGGCATCAGCCGGGCGACGAGCGCGGAACGGTCCGCTTCTCCGATGTGTCCGGGAAGGTCGATGATCGGCGTGGGCCCTTCCCGGTAGAAGAAGTTGGGGACGAGCACGTAGTACCCGTGCCCGGCCAGTTCGGCGGCCAGGTCCCGGATGACGGGCCGAATGCCGAAGGCGTCCGGGTTCATCAGCACCCCGGGATGCTGCTCGCCGTGGTCGGGGTAGGCGGCGAAGGCGTCGGCCAGGCCGTCGGTGGTGGGGATCTGCACGGTCTTGGTGGGAATGGCGGATCTTCCTTTTCGATGGTTCGTCGCGCTCGGGCGTTCGCCGGAGCGATGGGCGGTGTGTTCAACAGGTATGCGTGTGCGGCTAGTTACCTCGTACACCCATACTGGCGGTCGTGACCTTGATGACACCACCCGATCCGGAGCGTGGCGCCCTGCATGTGGCCGGGCGGCGGCTCTCCTTCCTCGACTTCGGCGGGCCGGGCCGTCCTCTGCTGGCCCTGCACGGGCACTTCGGGGAGGGGCGTACGTTCACGCGTCTCGCCGGTGAACTGGGTGGCTCCTGGCGGGTGGTCGCCCTCGACCAGCGGGGCCATGGTCGTTCCGACCGCACCGCCGACTACTCCAGGTCCGGTTACGTCGAGGACGCCGCCGCCGTGCTGGAGCATCTGGGGATCGGCGGCGCGGTCGTGCTAGGACACTCCCTCGGCGGTGTCAACGCCTACCAACTCGCTGCCCGGCGACCCGGGCTGGTGGAGGCGCTGATCGTCGAGGACATCGGGGCCGAGGTCGACGACGATCTGTCCTTCGCCCTGTCCTGGCCGCACCGCGCCCCGACACGGTCCGGGCTGCTGGGCGGGCTCGGCGCGTCGGCCGCCTACCTCATGGACGCCGTGCGCGAACATCCGGATGGCTGGGGCCTGGCCTTCGACCCGCAGGACATGAACGTCTCGCAGCAGTTCCTCAACGGAGACCACTGGGACGACTGGCTGGGTGCGGACTGCCCGGCCCTGCTGGTCCGTGGCAGCCGCAGCACGGTTCTGCACGCCGAGCATGCGCGAAGGATGGCCGCACGTCGTGCTCGTACCAGCCTGGTCGAGCTCCCCGCCGGGCACACCGTGCACGACACCGTCCCGGTGGACTTCGCCGCTGCCGTCAGGGGATTCCTCGACTCTCTGTGACCATGCCGGGGCGTTCCCGGAAATGGGTTCGTCAAGGAGCGGCCGGTCGGATAAGGGTGGGACCATGACTTCTCTCGGTGAAGACCTGCTCCCCAGTACCCGGCGCGCCCTGCTGCACCGTATCGCCGTCGCGCAGCGGGACGGGCGTGCGCCGTCCCTTGTGGCCGCGGTGGGGCGGCAGGGGCGTACGGCCTGGAGCGGGGCGCGTACGTGTGTCGACGGGCATGCTCCCGACGCCGATACGCAGTACCGGATCGGCTCGATCACCAAGACGTTCACGGCCGTTCTGGTGCTGCGGCTGCGGGACGAGGGCCTGATCGACCTGGACGACCCGCTGGAGAAGCACCTTCCTGGTACGGGCGTGGGCGGGGCGACCGTCTTTCAGCTGCTGTGCCACAGTGCGGGGCTGGGGGCCGAGACGCCGGCCCCCTGGTGGGAGCGGACGCCCGGCAGCCTGCGGCCGGAGATCGCCGATGTCCTGGGCGACCGGCCGCAGATGCATCCGGCCGGGCATCGTCACCACTACTCCAACCCTGGTTACACCCTGCTCGGTTCGCTGGTGGAAGCGGTTCGAGGTGTCTCCTGGGAGGAGGCGCTGCGCCGGGAGATCCTGGAACCGCTGGGCATGCACCGGACGACGAGCGCCCCCGTGGTACCGCACGCGGGCGGCTGGGCCGTCCACCCCTGGGCCGATGTGATGCTGAGCGAGCCCGCCGAGGACCTCGGGATCATGGCGCCCGCCGGTCAGCTCTGGTCTACCGCGGAGGATCTGCTGCGGTTCGCCGCCTTCCTGGCCGGGGGCGACGACCGGGTCCTCTCGGCCTCCTCCGTACGGGAGATGCGGACGCCCGCCGCCCCGGTCGAGATCGGCGGCAGCGGTTACGGTCTCGGGCTCCAGATCGTCGGGGGCGAAGGGCGTGTGCTCTTCGGGCACTCGGGATCGCTTCCCGGATTCGTCGCCGGCCTCTGGGTGTGCGAGGAGGAGGACGTGGCGGCGGTCGCCCTCGCCAATGTCACCTCCGGGCTGCCCGCCGCGACGGTGGCCGCCGAACTCCTGAACATCGTCGTCGAGGCCGAGCCACGGATCCCGGAGCCCTGGCGTCCGCTGCCCGAGGTGGACGACGAACTGCTCGCGCTGACCGGCGTCTGGCACTGGGGCACCAGCACGTTCACGCTGAGCCTCACCGGGGACCGGGGCCTCCAGCTCACGCCGCTCGGCGGGAAGGGGCGCGGCGCTGCCTTCACGTACCGGCCGGACGGCACCTGGGCGGGCCAGAACGACTACTACGCGGGGGAGACCCTGCGCGTCGTACGCAAGGACGACGGCTCGGTGGACCACCTCGACCTCGGCTCGTTCGTCTTCACACGGGAGCCGTACGAGGCGGGGGCGGCCGTGCCCGGTGGCGTGGACGCGGAGGGCTGGCGCGGGCTCGGCGGCTGAGCTCCGGGCCCCGGAGCGCAGAGAGCGGGTGGTGTTTCACGTGAAACACCACCCGCTCTCCTTCTGTCAGAGCGCCAGCTTGAAGCCCACATGGCTCGCCGTGAAGCCGAGCCGCTCGTAGAAGCGGTGCGCGTCCTCGCGGGTGACATCCGAGGTCAGCTGCACCAACTGGCAGTTCTGGCGGCGGGATTCGTCCACAGCCCACTGGATGAGCTGGGTGCCGAGGCCGCTGCCGCGCTCGTCGCCGTGGATGCGGACGCCCTCGATGATCGAGCGCGTCGAGCCCCGGCGGGAAAGCCCCGGGATGATGGTCAGCTGCAGGGTACCGACGACGCGGTTCTGGCGGACGGCGACGACCACGTGCTGGTTGGGGTCGTCGGCCAGCCGCTGGAGCGCTTCCTGGTACGGGGTGAGGTCGTCCGGCGACTCGCGCTGCGCGCCCAGGGGGTCGTCGGCGAGCATCGCGACGACCGCAGGCAGGTCGTCCGGAGTGGCGGGGCGTATGTCGAGACGGCTCATGATCGGCATCTTAGGGCGGGCGCCGGGGACGCCGGAGTCGGTCAGACCGGGGCCTTCAGCTCTTCGACCGCTCTGACCAGAGGAGCGAGCTCCGGGTTCTCCGCCGCCTCGTCCAGGGCCGCCCGCAGTGCGCTGTCGTTCGTCGGCCGGGCGGCCTTCAGCAGTGCGAGCCCGGCTTCGGTGACGTCGGTGTAGATGCCCCGGCGGTCGGTGTCGCACAGATACCGGGTCAGCAGCCCACGGTCCTCGAGGCGGGTGACGAGCCGGGTGGTGGCGCTCTGGCTGAGGACGACGGCGTCGGCGACCTGCTTCATCTGGAGGTGCCCGCCGACCCCGTTGTGCTGCCGGCTCAACACGTCGAGCAGGGAGTACTCGCGTGCGCTGAGCCCGTGGCCGGCCTGGAGGGCCCGCTCGATACGTGCCTCGATCTTCCCGTGGAGCAGCGAGAGCGTGCACCAGCTCTGGGCGATGGCGGTCAGGGCGGGGTCGGTCGCGGTCATGTCTCTCTCCTCCGTACGGGAGCGGTGTGACTCCAGGATAGGGGACATCCGCAATAGCCCGCGCTTGCAATTAACCAGCGTCTGCAATTATTGTGGACGCTCTTAAGGCGCAGACGCAATCTCCAAGGAAGGTCAAACCCATGCCGCTAGCGCTCCTCGCTCTCGCCATCGGGGCATTCGGGATCGGAACGACCGAGTTCGTGATCATGGGGTTGCTCCCCGAGGTCGCCGGTGATTTCCAGGTCTCGATCCCGACCGCGGGCTTCCTGGTGACCGGCTACGCGCTCGGTGTGGTCCTCGGAGCCCCACTGATGACGCTGCTGGGCACCCGTGTCACCCGTAAGCGCATGCTGATGCTGCTCATGGGGCTGTTCGTCGTGGGCAACGTGGTGTCCGCGCTCGCTCCGGTCTTCGGCGTCATGCTCGCCGGACGCGTGATCGCCTCCCTCGCGCACGGTGCCTTCTTCGGCATCGGCTCGGTGGTCGCGGCCGATCTGGTGGCCCCGCAGAAGAAGGCCGGGGCCATCGCCATGATGTTCACGGGACTCACCGTCGCCAACGTCGTCGGCGTTCCCCTCGGCACGTTCATCGGACAGACCGCGGGCTGGCGGACCACGTTCCTCGTCGTCGCCGTCCTGGGTGTCGTAGGACTGCTCGGCGTCGCGAAGCTCGTGCCGGAGCAGCCCAAGGCGGAAGGCGTACGCATCCGCCACGAGCTGGCCGCGTTCCGCAACGTCCAGGTCCTGCTGGCGATGGCCATGACCGTCCTGGGCTTCGGCGGAGTCTTCGCCGCGATCACCTACATCACCCCGATGATGACCGAGATCGCCGGTTACTCGGCCTCGTCCGTCACCTGGCTGCTGGTCCTCTTCGGCCTCGGCATGGTGGGCGGCAACCTGGTCGGCGGGAAGTTCGCCGACCGCCGTCTGATGCCCCTGCTGTACGTGTCGCTCGGCGCGCTCGCCGTGGTCCTCGGCCTGTTCACCGTGACCGCCCACAACAAGGTCGCCGCGGCCGTCACCATCGTCCTGATCGGCGCCCTGGGCTTCGCGACCGTGCCGCCGCTGCAGAAGCGGGTCCTCGACCAGGCGGCGGGTGCGCCGACGCTGGCCTCCGCGGTCAACATCGGGGCCTTCAACCTCGGCAACGCCCTGTCCGCCTGGCTCGGCGGTCTCGTCATCGCGGCCGGCCTCGGCTACACGGCCCCCAACTGGGTCGGCGCCGCGCTCGCCGCCTCGGCGCTGGTCCTTGCGGTGCTCTCCAGCATCCTGGAGCGCCGGGAGACCGGGAAGGGCCGGATCGTCACCGGGAGCAGCCCCGAGCAGGCCCCCGTGGCGGCAGCCCGGCACTGAGCCCCAGCGCCTCCGTGCTCGCGTACCGGTGATCGGCCGCACTGCGGATCGGCCGCCCCGCGCTCCCTCCCGGCCGAGATTCAGCCGCACCGTCCTCGTGGCGGTGCGGCTGTTACGGGTCAGCCGGTCGCGACGGTGAGCGGAGCGAACCTGCGGGCGGCGTCACCGGGCAGATCCGGGATGCCGTACGTCATCACGGTGGTCCGGGAGAGGGGCTCCAGGCCGTGCTCCGTCAGCCAGCCGAGCAGCTCCTTGTGCCGGGCGTCGACATCGGCCCGCAGCGGCCGGTCCGTCGTGGCGGCCAGTGCCGCGACCAGGGCCTGCGCGGTGGCCGTGTCCCGCGCGATCAGCGGCCCCACCACCTCGGCCTGCCCGCTCGGCCAGAGCGCCGCGTAGCCGACCAGCTCGCCGTGCTCCTGGGCGACCTGGAGCCGGTCGGAGAAGGCGGGCAGCCGGGCGAGGAGATGCGTCCGGTCGGCGCCGAACACGGGGAGGTCGAGCCGGACCATCGCCTGTAGATCGTCCGCCGCGGCCGGCCGGGTGGTCACGGACGAGGCCGATGACGGAAGCCCCGACGCCGGGACAGCCGACGAGGAGGGGGCGGCAGCGGCGGAGACCGAGGGGGAGCCGCCGGAGCCGATCGCTTCGAAGCGGCCGCCGACGCGTTCGGACCGGCCCACGGGGGAGAAGCCGAGGTCTTCGTAGAGCGGCTGTCCCTGCTCCGTGGCGTACAGGGTGAGCGGGGTGTCCCCCGCCGTCTCCATCACGTGCCGCATGAGCCGGCGGGCGATTCCCTGACGTGCGTAGCGCCCGGCGACGAGCATCATGCCGACGGCGATGACGTCGGATCCGTAGGGCATGGTCAGGCAGGTCGCCGCCAGGCCCTTGCCGTCCGGGGCATCGATCCCGTACCCGGTGCCGGCCGAGAGGAGCAGTCCCCACCGGTGTTCGTCGCGCGGCCAGCCGCGGTCCTCGCAGAGATCGGCGCAGGGGACCAGGTCTCCCCGGTTCAGGCGTCGGATCGGCAGGTCGACGAGGGAGCGGGGTGAAGGGCTGTGCATGGGGTCAGGCTGTCTGACGGGATGATCGCGCGTCCACCGATTTCGCGGAACTGGCCGAGAACCGCAACCGTCTGCCGCGCCGGGTGAGCCCCCACGGCTTGAGGATCGAGATCGCGGTGATGAAGAGATAGGTGGCGCTGGCCACCGACGGCGCGATCACCAGGTTGATGTCGACGGCTTTCTCGGCGGCCGCCGTGTCGATCCCGGGGCGCAGGGAGAAGACCGACAGACCCGTCGTGATCAGGGTCAGCCAGAACTTGGTCCACACCCAGCGATGCCGGGCCAGGCCCCACGGAGTGCCCAGCGCGAGCACCAGGCCGCTGACCAGGGCGAGCAGCGCCACCGGAACCACCAGCCAGTCCCCGAAGACCTTCATGGCCCGGGTGGCGGCCCCCACGGTGGCGGGATCGCCGGTGGCGAACGCGGTGATGCCGAGCGCCAGCAGGCCGACGGTCAGGCCGAGCCAGCTGACGGAGACGTCGACATGGGCGACGCGGAGCCCTCGGCGTACGGGGCGCTTGAGTGGTTTCACGTGAAACACGATGCAGAGCCCGGCCGTCCCCGGCGTCCCGCAGCGGGAGTATCCAGGGGTACCGGCCGGGGAGTAGACGCCCCGGCCGGTACCGGGGCGTGGCCCCGCCGCGTGGATGTCAGCCCAGGTCGGGTGCGTGCATCGCGCGTACGCCTTCGATGTTGCCGTCCAGGTAGTGCCGCAGGGACAGCGGGACGAGGTGCACGGCCGCGATCCCGACCCTGCTGAACGGCACCCGGACGATCTCGTACTCCCCGGTGGGCTCGTCGATCTCCGGGCCGTGCCGCAGGGAGACGTCCATCGACGCCAGCCGGCAGACGAAGAAGTGCTGGACCTTCACCCCCGTCACGCCGCCGTCCGCGATGTGCTCCACGGTGTCGACGAAGCACGGGACCACGTCGACGATCTTGGCGCCGAGCTCCTCGTCGACCTCGCGGTGCAGCGCGTCGACGACGGTGGCGTCCTCCGGCTCGACCCCGCCGCCGGGCGTGAGCCAGTACGGATCGACTCCCGGCTTCGTGCGCTTGATCAGAATGAGATCGTCGCCGTCGAGCAGGACGGCGCGTGCGGTGCGCTTGACCACAGGACGTTCGGTCATGGCAAGAGAGTGGCCCGCGGAGAGCCGTCTGAAACTCCCCCGGCCTACCGGACCGCCGCGTCCAGCGCCTGTTCGACGTCGGCGAGCAGGTCCTCGGGGTCTTCCGCGCCCACCGAGAAACGGACGAAGCCCTCCGCGACGGCGTCGCCGCCCCAGCGGCCCCGGCGCTCCGCCGTGGATCGGACGCCGCCGAAGCTCGTCGCGTCGTCGACCAGGCGCAGCGCGGTCAGGAAGCGTTCGGCGGTGTCCCGGTCGGCCAGCTCGAAGGAGACGACGGACCCGAAGCGCCGCATCTGGCGGGTGGCGACGGCGTACGACGGGTCGGTGGGCAGCCCCGGATACCGCAGGCCCGTCACCTCCGTCCGCTTGGCCAGTGCCTCGGCGAGGGCGAGGGCGGTGGTGCACTGCCGGTCGATGCGCAGCTGGAGGGTGGACAGCGAGCGGTGGGCGAGCCAGGCCTCCATCGGTCCGGGGATCGCCCCGACGACCTTGCGCCAGCGCCGTACGTCCGCTGTCAGCCGGGGATCGCGGCAGGTCACATGGCCGAGCAGGATGTCGCCGTGGCCGGTCATGCCCTTGGTGTCACTGGCGACCGAGAAGTCGGCGCCCAGCTCCAGCGGGCGCTGGCCGATCGGGGTCGCCAGGGTGTTGTCGACGGCGACCAGGGCGCCCGCCGCGTGCGCGGCCTCCACCAGCCGCCGGATGTCGCAGACGTCGAGGCCCGGGTTGGACGGGCTCTCGATCCACAGAAGCTTCGCCCCGTTCAGCAGGGCCAGCTGGGCGTCGCCGCCGGTCGGCGCGGTCCGGACCTCGACCCCGTACGCCGCCAGCTGCTCCCGTACGAGGGGGAGCGCCTGGTAGCCGTCGTCGGGCAGGACCACGGCGTCGCCCGAGCGGACCTGGGAGAGCAGCACCGCGGTGATCGCCGCCATGCCCGAGGCGAACACCGTCGTGCCCACGTCCCCGCCGGGCGCCTCCAGCTCACCGATGGCCCGCTCCAGATGGGTCCAGGTCGGGTTGGTCTCCCGGCCGTAGGTGTACGGGCCCACCGGTTCGCCGGAGAGGTGGAAGTGCGCGGCGAAGACGGGGCCGGGCAGTGTGGGTTCGAACTGCTCCGGTTCCGGAAGCCCGGCGCGTACCGCACGTGTTCCGTCGCCCATGGTGCTCATGCCCTGCTCCTTCGCTGTTCTCCCTGGTGGAGACCGGTGTCCCCTGCACTCTTCCAGAGAGGCCGGGAGCAGCCTTCCGCCGTGTACCGGAATCCCGAATGCTGGGATTCCGAGGATGCCGGAACCCGGGATCCCCGGGTCAGTCCTCGTCGGGCAGGACGACATTGAGCGCCCAGGACACCACCGAGATGATCAGTCCGCCGAGCACCGCCGTCCAGAACCCCTCGACGTGGAAGCTGAGATCGACCACGCCGGCCAGCCAGGAGGTCAGCAACAGCATCAGGGCGTTGACCACCAGGGTGATCAACCCCAGCGTCAGAATGAACAACGGGAAGGTCAGGAGCTGGACCACCGGCTTCACCAGAGAGTTCACCAGCCCGAAGATCAGCGCCACCAGGATCAGGGTGAGGGCCTTGCGGCCCGTGCTGCCGCCCTCCAGCGTGATGTTGCCGATCAGCCAGATGGCGACGGCCAGCGCACCCGCGTTGGCGATCGTCTTGACTACGAAATTCTTCATGTGTCTGATCGTGGCAGACATGATCGGTGGTGGACACCGACAGCACAGGTACAGCCGACAGCACGGGCACAAGGGGCGGGACGGGCCATGAAGGCATTCAGACTGGACGAGCTGGAGGCGGAGCGGGCCGCCAACGACGGCGCCTATCTGCAGTTCGTGCGGGAGCGCACCATGTCGGTCGGTCTGTACGCCCTGGACGCGGGAGAGCTCGATCCGCAGCAGCCCCATCAGCAGGACGAGGTCTACTTCGTCGTCAGCGGACGTGCGTCGATCACGGTGGGGATGGAGACGACCCAGGTCGGTAGGGGAAGCGTCGTCTATGTGCCCGCGGGGGTGGCCCACAAGTTCCACCACATCACCGAGGACCTCAAGGTGATGGTCGTCTTCTCGCCGCCGGAGGGCTGAGCCGCCTTCCCCGGACCTGCCGGGAGCACGCGTGTGCGTCAGGGATCCCTAGGGGCTCGATCAGGGGTCTTCAAGGGCTGCACGCGCCCGCCGGGGGCCGTCGCGCCTTTAGCATCGAGGCAAGGACTCAGAGAGACGAGGTAGAGGCGATGGCCGTGCGGGAGATATTCGCGGGAATGCCCTGGTGGGTGAAGTGGATCGCGGTGCCCGTCATTGCGATCTTCGTGTTCGGCGGTCTGATCGCCAGCGTGGTCGGCTTCGTGATCGGCCTGCTCTTCAAGGTGCTGTTCTTCGTCGTGCTGGTCGGCGGACTGATCTTCGTCGTCCGCAAGTTCATGTCGTCGTCGTCCTCGCGCGGTGACTGGTAGACCACGGAGCGACCGGCATGCCACGGACCGCAGGCCGGCGCGGGGGCCGGCCTGTCCCCTCCGATCCGGGTGGGATTAGCCCAGCAGAGCTAAGTCCCGGAGGAAACCACCCGTCTGCCGCAGGCGGCCGATACAGTGACAAACCGCTGCCGCCATCCGGAATGTGACCTTCCGTCACCTTGTCGATCCCCTGATCGCTCCTGGGTACGACAGTCCGGTCGTTGGCCTCCGATCGCCGGCGCCCGGATCGGTCCTCGCCGGTCACGGTCACCGGATCTCCGGTCCCCTCCGGCCCTCGGGATCGCGGCAGGCCCGTGGGGGCGGCCCCCACGGGAGGGCCGACGGCCCGTCACCATGCCTGGGGGTGACCTTTGACCACGGCATCGAGCACCGCTGTCCCGACGTTGATCGGTTCGGTTCAGCGGGCGTTGAGGCTGCTGGAGGCTGTGGGTGCCCATCGGGACGGGGCGCCTGCCAAGCAACTGGCGCGGGAGGCGGGGCTTCCGCTTCCGACCGCGTACCACTTGCTGCGCACCCTCACCCATGAGGGCTATCTCCGGCGTGAGAACGGTGTCTTCCTCTTCGGCGCGGCCGCCGAGAACCTGACCGCGGCGCCCGGGGTCAGGAGCCGCCCGCGCCCCATCTCCGTCGCCGACTCCCTCGGCCACTGGCGGGACGTCATCGGAGCACCGGTGTACTGCGCCGTCTACTGCGACGGCGAGATCGACCTCATCGCGGTCGCCGACGCCCCCGACACCCCCGCGGTGGAGGAGTGGGCCTCGTTCCGGGAGACCGGCCACGCGCACGCCATCGGTCAGTGTCTGCTCGCCCAACTCGACGAGAGGGCCCGCGAGGACCACCTCGACCGGCACCCCGTTCGGCCCCTCACCCGTTACTCAGTGCGAGATCGCGCCACGTTTCTGGAAAGGCTGCGCACCCTCCGACGAGGTGAACCGGTCATCGAACGCCAGGAGTACGCACTGGGGACCGTCTGCGCCGCGATTCCGGTCACGGCCGGTGCCACCATTGCGGCGATGGCCATTTCCGTACCCCTGGACCGGGAAGATCGGTTGCTGCCCGCAGTCGAACAGCTACGTGGCGAAGTCGCCAGCCTCTTGCGTTCGTTCGTGTTCTCTATCAGTATCTGAAAAATCACTCCTTGTGATCTGCTATCGCGTGCACCACGATGGCGTCAATAGGGCCATGGGGGATCATTCCTGGCCAGTTTCATCTACTGCGGGGTTGAACGATGCGCGAGTCGGTTCAAGCAGAGGTCATGATGAGCTTCCTCGTCTCCGAGGAGCTCTCGTTCCGTATTCCGGTGGAGCTCCGGTACGAGGTCGGCGATCCGTATGCCGTCCGGATGACGTTCCACCTTCCCGGCGATGCCCCTGTGACCTGGGCGTTCGGACGCGAACTGCTGCTGGACGGGCTCAACAGCCCGAGCGGCGACGGAGATGTGCACATCGGCCCGACCGAGCTCGAGGGGCTCGGAGATGTGCACATCCGGCTCCAGGTCGGCGCGGATCGCGCGCTGTTCCGGGCGGGGACGGCACCGCTGGTGGCGTTTCTCGACCGGACGGACAAGCTCGTGCCGCTCGGCCAGGAGCACACGCTGGGTGACTTCGACGGAAACCTGGAGGACGCGCTCGGCCGCATCCTCGCCGAGGAGCAGAACGCCGGCTGACCGGGCGCGCCCTGCCTTTCCGCCCGCTCGTCCCCGCGGCTCGCCCCGCGTCCCGGCGGCCCGTCACCCCGTCTTACGGCGACGGCCCCGGCCGGTCCGCGCGGGTGCGGCCGTAGCCGCCTGTGCACCGCCCGGCCCCGCGCGGTCGGCGGAGACGACCAGCGCGGCGAGCACCGTGGTCACCGGCACCGAGGCGACCAGTCCGATCGACCCGACCAGCGTGCGGACGATCTCCTCGGCGACCAGCTCGCTGTTGGCCACCGTCCCCACACTGCTCTGGGCGATGGAGAAGAGCAGCAGCAGCGGCAGCGCCGCGCCCGCGTACGCCAGCACCAGGGTGTTGACCACCGAGGCGATGTGGTCCCTTCCGATTCTGATACCTGCCCGGTACAGCCCCTTCCAACCCATCTCCGGGTCGGCCTGGTGCAGTTCCCAGACCGCGGAGGTCTGGGTGACCGTCACATCGTCGAGCACGCCGAGCGAACCGATGATGATGCCCGCCAGCAGCAGACCGCTCATGTCGATGTCCGGGTAGAGACCCTTGATGAGGCCGGTGTTGTCGTCGGTGTTGCCGCTGAGGCCGGCCCAGCCGATGAACAGGGAGCCCAGCAGTCCGATCAGCAGCAGTGAGATCAGCGTGCCGATGACCGCGACCGATGTACGGGCTGTCACACCGTGGCACATGTAGAGCGCCGCCAGCATGATCGCGCTGGCCCCGATCACCGCCACGACCAGCGGATTCGAGCCCTGCAGGATCGCCGGCAGGATGAAGAGCGTCAGCACGGCGAACGACACGGCCAGCGCCACCAGCGCCATCACCCCGCGCATCCGGCCGACCAGGACCACCGCCAGGGCGAAGATCCCGGCCAGCATTGCCATCGGGATCTTCCGGTTCACATCGATCACCGAGTACTGGAGGTCGCGCGGCGCGTCGGGGGCGTACGCGACGACCACGCCCTGACCCTCCTTCAGCTGGCGCGGCGCGTCCGGCTGGACCACCTCGACGAACCTGCGGCCCTTGTCGTCGCCGCTGGTCACCTCGATGGTCGCCTTCGCGCATTCCCCTTCCTGCTCGTTGACGGCCTCGCGCCCCGAGGGCGTGGAGGTGTCACCGGTCGGGGGCACCTGCGCGGCGTTGACGTCCGCGCAGTCGACGTTGACGACCTGGACGACCTTGCCGTCCTGGGTCTGCCGGTCGAATCCGACTCCG
This sequence comes from Streptomyces globisporus, assembly GCA_014649555.1. Lineage (GTDB taxonomy): Bacteria > Actinomycetota > Actinomycetes > Streptomycetales > Streptomycetaceae > Streptomyces > Streptomyces globisporus. The sequence continues at coordinate 321,423 of BMTG01000005.1, forward strand.
GTGCGCTCGTGATCGGGCACGCCGCCGGGCCAGAACGCGATCAGGCCGACGACGACCGCCGTCGCGAAGGGGATCAGCACGGCGGCGATGACCTTGCGCAGATGCCGGGAGACCGGGGCGGCCGGCCCGTGGCTGTGCGTGTGGGCGTGGGTGTGGCCCTGGGGCGGCTGGGGTGCGGGGTCGTTTTGAGGGGAGGTCACGGGGCGATCATCGCAAGAACGGGAGGGCCCTCTGGTCAGCTCGCCGGAAAGGACGCTAGCGTGGAGGCACCTTTGCACACGCGGGAGCTCGGAGCACCGGGCTGAGAGGGCGCTGAGATCGCCGTACATCCGTACGGGACACGCTGCGCCGACCGCTGAACCTGTTACCGGGTAATGCCGGCGTAGGGAGTAGGTCTCATGACCACATCGGACGCACGCACGCCTGCCTCGAAACAGAACGCCGAGAACGTGGGCGACGGGGCAGGAAAGTCCATCGGCTGGCACAAGGGGTACGTCCAGGGCTCGCGCCCGGACCTCCGGGTGCCGGTCCGACAGGTGCACCTCACCAACGGCAAGGACGTGACGCTGTACGACACGTCGGGGCCGTACACCGATCCCGCCATCGACACCGATGTCCGCCGGGGCCTCGCGCCCCTGCGGGAGAACTGGATCATCGCCCGCGGCGACACCGAGGAGTACGCGGGCCGCCCGGTCCGCCCGGAGGACGACGGGGTCAAGCACACCTCGCCGCGCGGCGGACTGCGCAACCTCGACGCGGTCTTCCCCGGCCGCCCGCGCCAGCCGCGCCGCAGCCGCGACGGACGCCCCGTCACCCAGCTCGCGTACGCCCGACGGGGGGAGATCACCCCGGAGATGGAGTACGTGGCGATCCGGGAGAACGTCGAGGCCGAGGTCGTACGGGAGGAGATCGCTGCGGGCCGGGCGGTGCTGCCGGCCAACGTCAACCACCCCGAGATCGAGCCGATGATCATCGGCAAGCGGTTCCTGGTGAAGGTCAACGCCAACATCGGCAATTCGGCCGTCACCTCCTCCATCGAGGAGGAGGTGGACAAGATGACCTGGGCGACCCAGTGGGGCGCCGACACGGTCATGGACCTGTCCACCGGCCGCAACATCCACACCACCCGCGAATGGGTGCTGCGCAACTCCCCCGTGCCGATCGGTACCGTCCCGCTCTACCAGGCCCTGGAGAAGGTCGACGGCCGGGCCGAGGAGCTGACCTGGGAGATCTACAAGGACACCGTCATCGAACAGGCCGAACAGGGCGTGGACTACATGACGGTGCACGCCGGAGTGCGCCTGCCGTACGTCCCGCTGACGGCCCGCCGCAAGACCGGGATCGTCTCGCGCGGCGGCTCGATCATGGCGGCCTGGTGCCTGGCGCACCACAAGGAGTCGTTCCTCTACGAGCACTTCGAGGAGCTCTGCGAGATCCTCGCGACGTACGACGTCACGTACTCGCTCGGGGACGGGCTGCGGCCGGGTTCGATCGCGGACGCCAACGACGAGGCGCAGTTCGCGGAGCTGCGCACGCTGGGCGAGCTGAACACGATCGCCAAGCGGTTCGGCGTACAGACCATGATCGAGGGCCCCGGGCATGTCCCGATGCACAAGATCAAGGAGAACATCGACCTCCAGCAGGAGATCTGCGAGGAGGCGCCGTTCTACACGCTCGGCCCGCTGACCACGGATGTCGCGCCCGCCTACGACCACATCACCTCGGGCATCGGTGCCGCGATGATCGCCTGGTGGGGCACGGCGATGCTCTGTTACGTCACACCCAAGGAGCACCTGGGGCTGCCGAACCGGGACGACGTGAAGACGGGCGTGATCACCTACAAGATCGCCGCCCACGCGGCCGATCTGGCCAAGGGGCACCCGGGCGCCCAGGAGTGGGACGACGCGCTCTCGGACGCGCGGTTCGAGTTCCGCTGGGAGGACCAGTTCAACCTGGCCCTCGACCCGGACACGGCCCGGGAGTTCCACGACGAGACGCTGCCCGCCGAACCGGCGAAGACGGCGCACTTCTGCTCGATGTGCGGGCCGAAGTTCTGCTCGATGAAGATCTCCCAGGACATCCGCCGTCAGCACGGTGGTTCGCAGGAGGAGATCGAGGAGGGCATGGCCGAGAAGTCGAAGGAGTTCGCGGCCGCGGGGAACCGGGTCTACCTGCCGATCGCGGACTGACCCGTCCCGTCAGGTGAGGTGGGCCCGGCGGCAGAGTCCGTCGGGCCCACCTCCGTCGTGCGGCCGGTATGCGGCCGGTATGCGGCCGGTGACCGGGCCGGGGTACGAACAGCGCATCGGCCTCGTACAGCCGGTCGACGGGAGACGCTGGGCGTTCTGTGCCTTAGGGGCAACTATGCATGTTTCAGGATGCTTTGGCATGGTTGGGCACCTTGTTAAGCGACAGTATGGACACAGTCGTGTGGCAGCTCTATGTACGTTCTGGGAACGGGTCAACCTGACTTGACCTGTTCCTTATCTGTGGCTTACTTTCCGGCTTGCTTGGCTGAAAGTTGGCGGCCCTGAAACAAGGGCCCGGGGAGGGGAATCACAATGAACTGGTACCTGGCCGTACTCAAGAACTACGCAGGCTTCAGCGGACGCGCGCGCCGCAAGGAGTACTGGATGTTCACGCTCATCAGCTTTGTCATCAGCCTGGTGCTCACGATCATCGGCAGCGCGATCGGCGTGGAGTTCATCTCCTACATCTACAGCATCGGTGTTCTGATCCCGACGCTCGCGGTCGCCGTGCGCCGTCTGCACGACACCGGCCGCTCCGGCTGGTGGCTGCTGATCGCGCTCGTCCCCCTGGTCGGCGCCATCGTCCTGATCGTCTTCCTCGCCTCCGAGGGCAAGCCGGAGACGAACGAGCACGGCGTCAACCCGAAGCTGTCTCCGCAGGCCGTCTGATCCACCGCTCCGGTCCGTCCGGAGCATCCCCCGGGCCGGGCGCGGCATTTGCCGCCCCGGCCCGCGGTGTGTCCGGGCACCGCGCCGGGCTCAGTCGGGCTGGTGCTCGGGGCCGCCGAAGTCCGGGCCCGTGAAGTCGGGGCTGGTGAAGGTCGGCCGGGGGCCGGCCGCCGGGCCGTCGTCCGGGCCCGAGAAGTCCGGCCTGCTGTACCCGACCTTCGGGATGCGGTTGGGCGAACGGTGCGGGGTCCGCGCGGCGGGCCCCGCGGTGGGGTCGGCCAGGGCGTCCCGGAAGAACGGGAGGATGCCGCGCTCCAGCAGGGCGTGGCGCCATGCCTCCCTGGCCCGCGCGACCTCCTCCGGAAGCTCCTGTTCCTCCTCCTCGGCGGCCAGGGACGTCGCGCCGTTGCGGAGGGCGGTGACGAGCAGTCCGACGGCGGCGACGAGGATCGCCGCGGCGGCGACGCAGGCGAAGAACCACCCGGCCGTGACCATGGTGCGGCCGAACGTCAGCGACGGGCTGACCGCCTTCAGCAGATAGCCGACGAGCAGGAAGATGAGCGCCGCGGTGCCGGCCAGCAGCGGGGTCAGGACCGTGATGACCGCGCCTATCCCGGCGCCCGATCCGGCCGATGTGCTCTGCGGCCCGTCCAGGCCCGGGAGCCCGTCGGCTCCTTCGGCGTTCGGCGCGCGGCGCAGTTCGCCGCGGGCCTTGATGTAGTGCTCGTACTCGGTGGCCGCGGCCGCGGTGATCAGCGCTGTGGCGCCGAGCGCCATGGTGCGCAGCTGTTCGGTGTTGAGCCGGTCCCCGACGCCTTCCAGGTCCGGGCGTTCGTGGGCGTGGCGCAGTGCGTCGCCCAGGATCCGCTCGTACTCGGGTCCGTCCTCGGCCAGCAGGTGCGGAGCGCTTGTCATCTGCATCCCCCGATGCTCCGTCGGTGCCCGGCTGCCCGCGGTGGACCGGGCGATCGGGCGGAAACGGAGGAGAGCCTGCCACTGATACGCCGATGGTAGAGCGCTCACGGCAAGGGGTGACAGGGTGTTTCCAGAATTGGGCCCGGTGACGGGCCCGGCGATCGGCGAGGTCGGCGCGGGCTGAACCTGAAGCGCCTTCCCCGCCGACGGTCAGTCATGCAGCGGGAGTTGGACCACCAGCAGCTTTCCGGCCATGGTCACTCCGCCGTCCATGGCGATGGCGAGGCCGTCCGCGTACACGTGCGGACCGTTGATCACGGGCCCCGAGCTGTCGTCGCCCTCCTCCGTTCCGACCTCGCCCAGGAGGTACGGAATGGGGCTGTGACCATGGACGACGCGCTGTCCGCCGTAGGTCGTCAGCAGCTCGCGCACCGCCTGGGATCCGCCCTCGTCGCGGAAGGCGAACCGCTTGGTGAGCTTGCGGAAGAGGTCCCAGCACTCGTCGGCGTCGTTACGCGTGAGAATGGCCGTGATCGTGTCGTTGACGTCCTCGATGGTGGACCCGTAGTCGAGGTAGGCCGTCGTGTCGGAGTGCATCAGCAGATGCCCGTCCTCCTCGACGACCGCGTCGAGCCGGGACATCCACTGGAGGTGGACGTCCTGAAGGCGCTCCATGTCGGTCTTCTGGCCGCCGTTGAGCAGCCAGGCCGCCTGGAAGGTGGCGGTGCCCGCCCCGGAGTTGACGGGGGTGTCGGCGAACCGCTTGGCGCCGATCAGCAGCAGTTCGTGGTTGCCCATCAGGGCCTTGCAGTAGCCGCCGGCCGCCGCCGCCTCGGCGGAGAGCCGCATGACGAGGTCGATGACCCCGATGCCGTCGGGGCCGCGGTCGGTGAAGTCGCCGAGGAACCACAGCCGGGCGTTGCCCGCGGCCCAGTTGCCGTCGGCGTCGATGAGGCCCTGTTCGCCGAGGGCGGCCAGCAGTTCGTCCAGGTAGCCGTGGACGTCCCCGACGACGAAGAGCGGGCCGCGGCCGTCGTCGGACGCGGGGCGCGGCTCGGCGACCGTCTGCACCTGGACCGTGTCGCCGCGGCGGATGACCGGGAGGTCCCGCTCGGTCGGGGTGTAGCCCTCCGGCTGCTCGTCGCCCACGACGGCGTTCCCGGGGTGCGGCGGGCGGGGCGGCGCGGCGGCGTGCGGCGGTACGGACGCGGCGGGCGGCGGCACGGATGCGCCCGGCGCCGGGGGATGCGGATCCTGCGCATGCGGCGGCACCGAGGAAGGGGGCGCCCCCTGAGGCTGCGGTGGCACGGGTGTCTGCGCGTACGGCGGAACCCGGAAGTCACGCAACGTCGCCGTCCGCACCACGGGTTCCTGACCGGCCCCCTGAGTCATCGACCCCTCCACCACCGTCGCGCCGCCGTACACCTGACGGGCCCTGCCTGGTAGAGGTGGTCCGCGGTGTCGTGCGCCCATCATAGGAATGCGGATCGATCTGTGTGACGCACCAGGGGTGGTGAATCCGGGCGCACGCACGGTTCACCGGCCGATTGGTCCGAAAAGAGACGATCAATCCCCGCTGGGGGAGCGCGGCGCGCTGACCGTCGTGCGCGGTGGGCGGCGTTGCGAGGAGGTCCGGACGATGAGCTCCGTCGGTATGACCTGCTCCACAGGACCGTCGTGCTCGACCCCTTCGATGGCGTCGATGAGGAGCTGGACGACGGCCGTGCCGATCCGGCGGGGCTTCAGCGAGAGCGTCGTGATGGGCGGCTCGGTGGCCGCGTAGACGGTGGACTCGCTGCAGCAGACGAGCAGCAGGTCCTCGGGAACCCGTAGCCCGTAGCGCCGGGCCGCCGCGAGGAGGTCGGTCCCGTTGGGGTCGAAGAGCCCGTAGACCGCGTCGGGGCGGTCCGGGCGGGCGAGCAGCCGGTCGGCGGCGACCGCCCCCGCGCAGGGGTCGTGGGCCGGGTAGGACTCGTAGACGGGATCCTGGCCGACCCGCTCGCACCAGTGGAGGTAGGCGGTGGTGGAGAGCCGGGTGTAGGTGTCGGTGGTGTTGCCGGTCAGCAGGCCGATGCGGCGGGCCCCGGCGGCGGCGAGATGGTCGAGGAGGTCGAGCACGGCGGCCCGGTGGTCGTTGTCGACCCAGGCGGTGACGGGGAGCGTCCCGGCCGGGCGGCCGTCGGAGACGACGGGCAGTCCCTGGCGGACGAGTTCGGTGACGACCGGGTCCTGGTCGGAGGGGTCGATGACGACGGTTCCGTCGAGCGCGACGTTCGACCAGACGTCGTGCCGGGAGGTGGCGGGGAGGATGACGAGGGCGTAGCCCCGGGCCAGTGCCGCGGAGGTCGCGGCTCTCGCCATCTCCGCGAAGTACGCGAATTCGGTGAAGGTGAAAGGTTCATTCCCGTACGTGGTCACGGTCAGGCCGATCAGCCCCGACTTGCCCGTACGGAGGGTTCGGGCCGCGGCGGACGGGCGGTAGCCCAGGCGCTCGGCGACCTCGCGGACATGGCGGCGGGTGGCGTCCGGGAGCCTGCCCTTGCCGTTGAGCGCGTCGGAGACGGTCGTGATCGAGACTCCGGCCGCGGCGGCCACGTCACGGATCCCCGCCCGTCCCGGCCGGCCGCTGCGCCGGGGGGTCTCCGTCCGGCTCACCTGGTGCTTCCCTGCTGCTGTCATGGCGAGCCGATAGTAGGGCTCCGAGGGGTGGTCGGTCCGGTCGCATATGCACACGTTGACAGGCACGTTTCTGCAAGGTCACGCCCCATCAAATTACTTTCAATGCAAGGCAGTTGAAGGTTACTGCATGCATGTGTCAGGTAGGGAAGGGTGGCAGCCTGCTGAATGTGCGATGTCTCGAAGAGGTCTCAACTCACCACTTCGGGGGACGCGCGCCACGGCGCGAGCCACCGGCGCGCGCCGGAACGGGAAGCGCTCCCCCGGGCGGAGCTCTCGGACCGGCCCCGGGGGAGGCCCCATTCCCGGGCACTGCGGTCGATTTCCCGCTCGGGCCATTCGCAGCGGGGGCCAATCCTCATAAGGTGTGCAGTATTGCTGTGAACGGACGGTCGAGGAGGACCTGCGGTGAGCGAGACGAGCCCCAAGCTGCGCGCCGAGCTGGACGGCGTTCCTGCCTATGTGCCGGGCAAGCCTGCGGCGGCCGGCGGACCGGTCGCGTACAAGCTGTCCTCCAACGAGAACCCCTATCCGCCGCTGCCGGGTGTCCTGGAGTCGGCGCTGGCCGCCGCGGGGAACTTCAACCGCTACCCGGACATGGCGTGCACCGGCCTGATGAACGAGCTGGCCGAGCGTTTCGGTGTGCCCCTCGCGCACCTCGCCACCGGAACGGGGTCGGTGGGGGTGGCCCAGCAGCTGCTCCAGGCCACCTCGGGCCCCGGTGACGAGGTCATCTATGCCTGGCGGTCCTTCGAGGCGTACCCGATCATCACCCAGGTCAGTGGCGCGACCTCGGTCAAGGTCCCGTTGACCGAGGGGGATGTGCACGACCTCGACGCGATGGCGGAGGCGATCACCGACCGGACCCGGCTGATCTTCGTCTGCAACCCCAACAACCCCACCGGCACGGTGGTGCGCCGGGGAGAGCTGGAACGGTTCCTCGACCGGGTGCCGAGCGATGTGCTGGTGGTCCTGGACGAGGCGTACAAGGAGTTCATCCGCGACGCCGACGTGCCCGACGGCATCGAGATCTACCGTGACCGGCCCAATGTGGCCGTGCTGCGGACCTTCTCCAAGGCGTACGGTCTGGCCGGGCTGCGGGTCGGGTTCGCCGTGGCGCACGAGCCGGTGGCCGCGGCGCTGCGCAAGACCGCCGTCCCCTTCGGTGTGAGCCAGCTCGCCCAGGACGCGGCGGTGGCCTCGCTCCGCGCGGAGGACGAGCTGCTGGGCCGGGTCGGTTCGCTGGTCGCCGAGCGCGCCCGGGTGAGCGCGGAGCTGGCGCGGCAGGGCTGGACGGTGCCCGAGTCGCACGCGAACTTCGTCTGGCTGCGGCTCGGCGAGCGGACCCTCGACTTCGCGGGGGCCTGCGAGCGGGCCGGTGTGGTCGTCCGCCCGTTCGCGGGCGAGGGCGTACGGGTCACGATCGGCGAGACCGAGGGCAACGACCTGTTCCTCAAGGCGGCGGAGGCGTTCCGCGCGGAGCTGTAGGGCTTCGCGGCGCGCTGCGGCGCCGCTGGTACGGCCGGGCGGGCCCCGGACCTCGATCGACGAGGTCCGGGGCCCTTTGCGTGCGTCGGGGCCGGCCGCAGGGGGCCGAGAGCCCGGTGGCGCGGGGGTCGGCCGAAAAGGGGTACCCCCGGCGAAGGCTCCGAAAGTGTGTGCGCCATAATTGCTTGTGAATGTGAACGCGTTCACAAGCGTGCCCTGCTTTCTCCCGTAATCGTGGGAATCAAAGGGGCATAGTGCCGGTGTGACCACGGCGATGTAAGGAGACTGACGACGTGGACCTAGCTCTGGCGCCGGAGACCCTGGCGCGATGGCAGTTCGGCATCACCACCGTCTACCACTTCCTCTTCGTCCCTCTGACGATCTCGCTCGCCGCGCTCACCGCCGGCCTGCAGACCGCGTGGGTACGGACGGAGAAGGAGAAGTACCTCAGGGCGACGAAGTTCTGGGGCAAGCTGTTCCTGATCAACATCGCCATGGGCGTCGTCACGGGCATCGTCCAGGAGTTCCAGTTCGGTATGAACTGGTCCGACTACTCGCGCTTCGTCGGCGACGTCTTCGGCGCTCCGCTCGCCTTCGAGGCGCTGATCGCCTTCTTCTTCGAGTCCACCTTCATCGGTCTGTGGATCTTCGGCTGGGACAAGCTGCCGAAGAAGATCCACCTGGCCTGCATGTGGATGGTCTCGATCGGCACCATCCTCTCCGCCTACTTCATCCTGGCCGCCAACTCCTGGATGCAGCACCCGGTCGGCTACCGGATCAACGAGGAGCGCGGCCGCGCCGAGCTCACCGACTTCTGGCGGGTGCTCACCCAGGACACCGCGGTCACCCAGTTCTTCCACACCATCACGGCGGCGTTCCTGGTCGGCGGGGCCTTCATGGTCGGTATCGCCGCGTTCCACCTGGCGCGCAAGAAGCACATCCCGGTGATGCGGACCTCGCTGCGCCTGGGGCTGATCACGGTCGTGGTCGCCGGGCTGCTCACCGCCGTCAGCGGCGACAGCCTCGCCAAGGTCATGTTCCGGCAGCAGCCGATGAAGATGGCCGCCGCCGAGGCTCTGTGGGACGGCCAGGAGCGGGCACCCTTCTCGATATTCGCTTACGGGGACGTCAGCGAGGGCCACAACTCCGTGGAGATCTCGCTGCCCGGGGTGCTGTCCTTCCTCGCCAACAACGACCCGAACTCCTATGTCCCGGGCATCAACGACATCAACAAGGAGTCGCAGGAGAAGTACGGGCCCGGCGACTACCGGCCCAACATCCCGGTCGCTTTCTGGAGCTTCCGGTGGATGATCGGCTTCGGGATGGCGTCCTTCGGCCTCGGCCTCCTGGGGCTCTGGCTGACCCGGAAGAAGTTCCTGCTGCCACCGGCGCTGCGGACCGGTGAGGACGAGGTGCCGCATCTGGTCCTCTTCCGGAACAAGGCGCTGAGCCCGAGGCTCACCAAGCTCTACTGGCTCGTCGCGCTCTGGACGCTGCTCTTCCCGCTGATCGCCAACTCCTGGGGCTGGATCTTCACCGAGATGGGCCGCCAGCCGTGGGTGGTCTACGGAGTGCTGGAGACGCGTGCCGGGGTATCCCCCGGTGTCTCGCAGGGCGAGGTCATCACCTCGATGACCGTCTTCACCCTGCTCTACGCGGTGCTCGCCGTGATCGAGGTGAAGCTGCTCGTGAAGTACATCAAGGCCGGGCCGCCGGAACTCACCGAGGACGACCTCAACCCGCCCACGAAGATCGGCGGTCACGACGAAGAAGACGCCGACCGGCCGATGGCCTTCTCGTACTGAGCACAGGAGCTGAGAGATGGAACTCCACGACGTCTGGTTCGTGCTCATCGCCGTCCTCTGGACCGGCTACTTCTTCCTGGAGGGGTTCGACTTCGGCATAGGGGTCCTCACCAAACTGCTGGCCCGCGACCGCAAGGAGAAGCGTGTTCTGATCAACACGATCGGGCCGGTCTGGGACGGCAACGAGGTCTGGCTGCTCAGCGCGGGCGGCGCGACCTTCGCCGCCTTCCCCGAGTGGTACGCCACCCTCTTCTCGGGCTTCTATCTACCGCTGCTGATCATCCTGTTCTGCCTGATCGTGCGCGGTGTCGCCTTCGAGTACCGCGCCAAGCGGCCCGAGGAGCGGTGGCAGACCAACTGGGAGACCGCGATCTTCTGGACCTCCCTGATCCCCGCCGTGCTGTGGGGGGTGGCGTTCGGGAACATCGTCCGGGGCGTGAAGATCGACGCCGACATGGAGTACGTCGGCAATTTCTGGGACCTCCTCAACCCTTACGCGATCCTCGGCGGGCTCGTCACGCTCACCCTCTTCACCTTTCACGGAGCGGTGTTCGCCGGCCTCAAGACGGCGGGCGACATCCGGGTCCGGGCCCGCGCCCTGGCACTCAAGCTGGGACCCGTCACCGCGCTCCTCGCACTGGGATTCCTCCTCTGGACGCAGGTCGACAACGGGGACGGCTGGAGCCTGGGGGTGCTGATCGTGGCGGTGGTGTCGCTGCTGGCCGCGATCGGAGCCGTCGCCAAGGGACGTGAGGGCTGGTCGTTCGCGTTCTCGGGCGTGACGATCGCGGCGGCGGTCGCGATGCTCTTCCTGACGCTGTTCCCGAACGTCATGCCGTCCTCGCTGAACGACGCCTGGAACCTCACGGTCACCAACGCCTCGTCCAGCCCGTATACGCTCAAAATCATGACCTGGTGCGCGGGCATCGCCACGCCCGTCGTGCTGCTCTACCAGAGCTGGACCTACTGGGTATTCCGCAAGCGCATCGGCACCCAGCACATCGCCGACGCGCACTGACTCCGGCGAGCTGCCGCAGGCCCCGCGAGGCCCGCGGCAGCTTCCGATCCCGCAGAGCTCACCGACCCCGCCGGGGGGATGTTTCACGTGAAACCGATCGATCCGCGTCTGCTCCACCACGCACGGGCCACCCGTCTCTTCCTGGCGTCCGTGGTGGCTCTCGGCCTGGTCGGCGCCCTCCTGGTGATCGCCCAGGCAATGCTCATCGCCGAGATCGTGGTGGGCGGTTTCGAGGACGGGCTCACGGTCACCGAGCTGCGCGCCCCTCTCCTTCTCCTCGCGGCGGTCGCGCTCGGCCGGGCGCTGGTCGCCTGGCTCACCGAGCTGGCCGCCCACCGTGCCAGCGCGGCCGTCAAGTCCGAACTGCGCGGCCGGCTCCTGGAGCGGGCCACGCGGCTGGGCCCCGACTGGCTGAGCGGACAACGCACCGGTTCGCTGGTCGCGCTGGCGACGCGGGGGATCGACGCGCTCGACGACTACTTCGCCCGCTACCTCCCGCAGCTCGGTCTCGCGGTCGTCGTGCCGGTGGCGGTGCTGGCCCGGATCGTCACGGAGGACTGGGTGTCGGCGGCGATCATAGTCGTCACCCTGCCGCTCATCCCGCTCTTCATGATCCTGATCGGCTGGGCCACCCAGTCCCGGATGGACCGTCAGTGGCAGCTGCTGTCCCGGCTCTCCGGCCACTTCCTGGACGTGGTCGCCGGGCTGCCGACCCTGAAGGTCTTCGGGCGGGCCAAGGCCCAGGCCGAGTCGATCCGCACGATCACCTCCGATTACCGCCGGGCTACCCTGCGCACCCTGCGGATCGCCTTCCTCTCCTCCTTCGCGCTGGAGCTGCTGGCGACCCTGTCTGTGGCCCTCGTCGCCGTCACCATCGGCATGCGGCTCGTCCACGGCGAACTCGACCTCTACACCGGCCTGGTGGTCCTGATCCTGGCCCCGGAGGCGTATCTGCCGATCCGCCAGGTCGGGGCGCAGTACCACGCGGCTGCCGAGGGGCTGTCGGCCGCCGAGGAGATCTTCGCGGTCCTGGAGACCGAACCCCGGGCCTCGGGCACGGAGGACGCCCCGGACACACTGCGGCTGGAGCTGGCGGACGTGACCGTACGCCACGAGGGCCGCGCCGAACCGTCGTTGGACGCCGCGTCGCTCACCGTGGAGCCGGGGGAGACCGTCGCCCTGGTCGGCCCGAGCGGCGTCGGCAAGTCCACCCTGCTGAACGTGATCCTGGGCTTCGCCCGGCCCGACGAGGGGCACGTACGGGTCGGGGAGCGGGACCTCGCGGACCTGGACCCCGAACGCTGGCGGAGCCGTATCGCCTGGGTCCCCCAGCGCCCCCACCTCTTCGCGGGCACGATCGCCGAGAACGTCCGCCTCGCCCGGCCCGACGCCGACGACGAGGCGGTCGTCGCGGCGCTGCGGGACGCGGGCGCGTACGACTTCGTCGCCGCCCTGCCGGACGGGATGCTGGCCGCGCTCGGCGAGGACGGCGCCGGGCTCTCCGCGGGCCAGCGCCAGCGCATCGCCCTCGCCCGGGCGTTCCTCGCCGACCGGCCGCTCCTGCTGCTGGACGAACCGACCGCGAGCCTGGACGGCGAGAGCGAGGCGGGCATCGTCGACGCCGTACGGAGGCTGGCCGCCGGGCGGACCGTGCTGCTGGTCGTCCACCGCCCGGCGCTGCTGGCGGTCGCCGACCGTGTGGTGGCGCTGGAGCCGCGCACCGACGTCCGTACGGAGGCCTACGGGGAGCCCGTTGCGGGCCTTGCCGCCGCGGGCCCCGCCGTCCCGGAGCCGCTCGCGGGAGGCGAACTGCCGACCGCCCGCCCCATGGAGTCCCTCGGCTCCCCCGCGCCGGCCGGAACCCGCCCGGGACGGGTGCTCGCCCGGGTCCGGGCGTCGGCCGGGGACCGGCGTGGACAGCTGGCCCTGGCCCTGCTGCTGGGCAGCCTGGCGGTCGGGTCGGCCGTGGGGCTCATGGCGGTCTCCGGCTGGCTGATCTCCCGCGCCTCCGAAGAGCCGCCCGTCATGTACTTGATGATGGCGGTCACCGCGACCCGCGCCTTCGGCATCGGGCGGGCCGTCTTCCGCTACGCCGAGCGGCTCGTCTCGCACGACGCCGTGCTGAAGCTGCTCGCAAGTCTGCGCGTTGCCGTCTACCAGGGCCTCGAACGCATCGCCCCCGCCGGTCTGCGCACCACTCGGCGCGGGGACCTGCTGTCCCGCCTCGTCGCCGATGTGGACGCGCTCCAGGACTACTGGCTGCGCTGGCTGCTGCCCGCGTCCACCGCCGTCGTCGTGGGGACCGCCGCTGCCGGGTTCACCGGCTGGCTGCTCCCGGAGGCGGGCGTGATCCTCGCCATCGGCCTGCTGCTCGCCGGGGTCGGCGTCCCGCTCGTCAGCGGTGCCTGCGCCCACCGTACGGAGCGTCAGCTCGCGCCCGCCCGCGCCACCCTGGCCACCCGGGTCACCGACCTGCTCGGCGGCACCGCCGAACTGACCGTCGCGGGCGCCCTGCCGGCCCGGCAGGAGCAGTTGCGCGCGGCCGACACCCTCCTGACCCGGATCGCCTCCCGGGCGGCCGCCGCGACGGCGCTGGGCGGCGGTCTTTCCGCCCTGGTCTGCGGGCTCACCGTGGTGGCCGCCGCGGCCGTCGGCGTCCCCGCCGTCAACGACGGACGGCTCTCCGGCGTCGCACTCGCCGTGGTGGTGCTGACCCCGCTCGCCGCCTTCGAGGCCGTCGCCGGGCTGCCGCTCGCCGTGCAGTACCGCCAGCGGGTCGCCCGGAGCGCGGAGCGGGTGTTCGAGGTGCTGGACGCCCCCGTACCCGTACAGGAGCCCGGGACCCCGGCCGAGGAGCCCGGCTCGCCCTTCCCGCTGGAGGCACGAGGGCTGAGTGCCCGCTACCCGGGGGCCGGGCATGACGCGCTGACCTCGCTCGACCTGACGCTGACGCCCGGACGGCGCATCGCGGTCGTGGGACCTTCCGGCTCGGGCAAGACGACGCTCGCCCAGGTCCTCCTGCGCTTCCTGGACGCCTCGTCGGGGACGTACCGGCTCGGCGGCGTCGAGACGTCCGCCCTGGAGTCGGACACGGTCCGGCGCTCGGTCGGGCTGTGCGCCCAGGACGCCCACGTCTTCGACAGCACGATCCGCGAGAACCTGCGTCTGGCCCGGCCCGGGGCGACCGACGACGACCTGCGCGACGCGCTCTCCCGGGCCCGGCTCCTGGACTGGGTGCGGGCCCTGCCGGAAGGCCTCGACACAGCCGTCGGCGAGCACGGCGCCCGGCTCTCCGGCGGTCAGCGCCAGCGCCTCGCCCTGGCCCGCGCGCTGCTCGCCGACTTCCCCGTACTCGTCCTGGACGAGCCCGCCGAACACCTCGACCTGCCGACCGCCGACGCCCTCACCGCCGACCTGCTGGCCGCGACCCGGGGTCGCGCGACGGTCCTGATCACTCACCGACTGACCGGCCTGGAGGCGGTCGACGAGGTGCTGGTGCTGGATGCGGGCCGGGTCGTGCAGCGCGGACCGTACGCCGAACTCGCCGCCGAGGGCGGGCCGCTGCGCCGCATGCTGGAGCGCGAACGGGAGACGGTGGGGTCGGGGGTGTAGGGCGGTGGGGGCGCAGGTGGCCGCCGCCCTTGCGGTGATCAGGTGCATTCCCGACTTTCGCCCTGTATCAGCACTTAATAGGCTCGGGCCATGGCAGAGCCCGACCCGAAGGACTCCCTCGACGCCGCCACCCGGGCCACCCGAAGCCTCCAGGGGCTGTCCACCGAGCTGACCGCGCGAGTGCCGCAGCTCCTGGAGGCGATGCGGTCCGTCGGCGCGGGGCTGGAACTGCACTCCACCCTGGACCGGATCTGTGAGACGGCCGCCGAGCTCGCCCACGCCCGGTACGCGGCCATCGGCGTCGTCGACGAGCTGGGTGAGGGTCTTTCGGACTTCGTCACCTACGGCGTTCCGCAGGACGTGGCCGAGGAGATCGGGCGACGCCCCGACGGCCACCGGGGTCTGCTCGGTGCGCTGATCCACGACCCCGGACCGGTCCGGCTGGCCGATCTGTCCACCGACCCGCGGTCCGCGGGGCTCCCGCCGGGGCACCCCCGGATGCGGTCCTTCCTCGGGGTGCCCATCCGGGTGCAGGGGGAGATCTTCGGCAACCTCTACCTCACCGAGAAGCACGGCGGCGCGGAGTTCAGCGACTACGACCTCCACATGGTCCGGGTGCTCGCCACGGAGGCCGGGATCGCCATCGGCAACGCCCGGCTGTACGAGGCGGCGCGGCAGCGGGAGCACTGGATCGACGGGTCGGTGGCGGTCACGACGGCGCTCCTGTCGGGCGGGGACGCCGACGAAGCCCTGTCCGTGGTCGCCGAACAGGCCCGCCGGCTCGCGGACGCCGCCGCCGGGATCGTGCTGCTGCCCGCCGAGGGGGGCGGTCTGGAGATCGTCGCCGTGTCGTCCGACGACCCCTCGTCCTCGCTCGGGGTGATCATCCCGGGCCGGAGCGCGGTGGTGGTGAAACTCCTCGCGGGCGAGGCGGTGTTCATCGACGACTCGGCCTCCGACGGCCGGATGGTGACCCGGCTGGCCGACCGGTTCGGCCCCAGCATGCTGCTGCCGCTCCAGAGCGGCGGCCGGGTGCTCGGCGCGCTGGCCACTCCCCGCTCCCGGGGCGCGCGCCCGTTCACGGAGGCCGAGCGGACGCTCGCCGCGCAGTTCGCCTCCCAGGCGGCGCTCGCGCTGATGATGGCCGAGGCCCAGCGGGACCGGGAGCGGCTCGCGGTGTACGAGGACCGCGACCGGATCGCCCGCGACCTCCACGACCTGGTCATCCAGCGGCTGTTCGCCACCGGGATGATGCTGGAGAGCGCCCAGCGCAGATCAGTGGTGCCCGAGGTGCGGACCGGCGTCGGCCGGGCGGTGGACGAGCTGGACGTGACGATCCAGGAGATCCGTACGGCGATCTTCGCCCTCCAGCAGGAGCCGGCCGAAGCCCCCTCGGGGCTGCGTACCCGCGTTCTGCGGGAGATCAACATGGCGGCCGTCCCGCTCGGCTTCAAGCCGTCGCACCGCTTCCTGGGTCCGGTGGACTCGCTCGTCGGCGAGCTGACCGGCAAGAACCTGGTCGCCGCGTTGCGCGAGGCCCTCTCCAACGCGTTCCGGCACGCGGAGGCGTCGCTGATCGATGTGGTCGTGGACGCGACGGTGACGCTGCCGGACGGGCGGGCCGCGGTACGGCTCTCGGTGGCCGACGACGGGGTCGGCATTCCGGAGGGCGGGCGCCGCAGCGGACTGCGCAACCTGGCCCGCCGGGCCGAGTCCCTGGGCGGGTCGAGCCGGATCGGGCCGGGCATCGGGGAGGACGGCGGCGGTACGACGGTGGTGTGGGAGGCGCCGTTGTGAGGGGTCGCCTCCCCGTTGTGCCGAAAGGTTTCAGCGTGCCTCGGCGCGGCCCTCCGCGCGGGCGGCGAGGATCCGCTCGATGACGAGGGCCACCCCGTCCTCCTCGTTGGCCGCGGTCCGCCCCTTGGCGGCGGCCACCACGTCCGGGTGGGCGTTGCCCATGGCGAAGGAGGCGCCGGCCCAGCTGAGCATCTCGATGTCGTTGGGCATGTCCCCGAAGGCGACCACCTCGGCGGGCGCGATGCCGCGCTCGGCGCAACAGGCGGCCAGGGTGGTGGCCTTGGAGACGCCGAGCCCGCTGACCTCCAGCAGCGCGGACGGGCTGGAGCGGGTGATGGACGCCCGGTCGCCGGCCGTCGTACGGGCCAGGTCGAGGAACGCGTCGGGCGCCAGCTCGGTGTGGTGGGCCAGCAGTTTGAGCACGGGCGCGCCGGCGCCCGGGGTGTCCTCGTGCAGCAGCTTCTCGGCGACGGCCACCGAGGCTCCCGGGTCCAGGTGGAACGGCGGGTAGGCCGGTTCGTAGTTGATGCCGGTGGTCATCTCGACGGCGAAGGAGGTGCCGGGGGCCGCCTCGCGCAGGGTGTGCACGACGTGGAGGGCGGCGTCGCGCTCCAGGGCCCGTACGGCGAGGAGGCCGGCGTCCGTCCGCAGATCGGTGACCACGGCGCCGTTGGCGCAGATCGCCGTGCCGTGGCTCTGGACGTGGTTCCGTACGACGTCCATCCAGCGGGCCGGCCTGCCGGTGACGAAGAAGACCTCGATCCCGGCCTCCTCGGCCGCCGTGAGGGCCGCGACGGTGCGCGCGGACAGCGTCTTGTCGTCGCGCAGCAGGGTGCCGTCGAGGTCGGTGGCGATCAGCCGGGTCACGGCGGGAAGAGGCGTATCGGTCACTGAGGTCACCGGGCCATTCTCGCCCACGAGGGTGCACGGGCGTGCGAAGGGGCGCACATTTGAGTGGGTAGGGGTGTTGATCTGCAGAAAAGTCCTCTGGCATATGCCAAAGCCATCGGGTGGTCGCGGAGCAGGGGCACGGTCGTAGGCTCAGAGGCATGAGCCCCCGTCTGAGCACCGTGATCCTTCCCGTCCTCCGCTGGAACGAGGGCGGTCGCGACCGCTGGCGGCGCGCGGAGGAGCTCGGCTTCCACACGGCTTACACCTACGACCACCTGTCCTGGCGGACCTTCCGGGACGGCCCGTGGTTCGGGGCCCTGCCCACGCTCACCGCCGCTGCGACGGCCACCGAACGCCTGCGTCTCGGCACCCTCGTGACCTCGCCGAACTTCCGCCACCCGGTCACGCTGGCCAAGGAGCTGATCTCCCTGGACGACATCTCGGGCGGCCGGATCACGCTCGGCATCGGCGCCGGAGGCAACGGCTTCGACGCCACCGCCCTGGGCCAGGAGGCCTGGACCCCGCGCGAACGGGCCGACCGGTTCGCCGAGTTCGTACCGCTCCTGGACCGCCTGCTCACCGAGGACGCGGTGACCGAGCGCGGGACCCACTACACCGCGGACGAGGCCCGGAACATTCCCGGCTGTGTCCAGCGGCCCCGGCTGCCCTTCGCGGTCGCCGCGACCGGGCCGCGCGGGCTGAAGCTCGCCGCCCGCCACGGGCAGGCGTGGGTCACCACCGGCGACCCGAAGCTGTACGAGAACGGCACCCCGGAGGAGTCGCGGGCCGCGCTGCGGGCGCAGAGCGAGAAGTTCACGGCGGCCTGCGCGGAGATCGGCCGGGACGCCTCGGAGCCGGGCCGGATCCTGCTGACGGGCTTCACCCCGGACCGCACCGCCCCGCTGCAGTCCGTGGACGCGTTCGTCGACTTCGCGGGACGCCATGCGGAGCTGGGCTTCACCGAGATCGTCGTCCACGCCCCGATCCCCGACTCGGTCTTCGACGTCGACCCGAAGGTCTTCGAGCGCATCGCCATCGAGGCACCCGCGCAGCTGGCGTAGGCGCGGCAGTCGGCGTAGGTCCGGCGGGTCCCGCTCCCGGGGCCCCTCAGTCGCGCAGGCGCAGGAACTCCGGCGGTACGGCGTCGGCGAGCCAGACACCGTTGGCGCTGACCCGGAAGACATGTCCGGCCCGGTGCATCGCGCCCGCGTCCACGGTGAGGACGAGGGGACGGCCGCGCCGGGCGCCGACGCGGGTGGCCGTCTCCCGGTCGGGCGACAGGTGCACGTGGTGGCGGGTCATGGGGCGCAGGCCCTCGGCCCGGATCGCGTCCATCACCCGGGCGACCGTGCCGTGGTAGAGGTACGCGGGCGGTTCGGCCGGCGGCAGGTCCAGGTCCACGGCGACCGTGTGGCCCTGGTTGGCGCGGATGCGGTCGCCGTCCACCGCGAAGCGGCGCTTGTCGTTGACGGTGACCACGTGGTCGAGCTCGGCGCGGCTGATGGCGAAGCCGTGGAGGGCCGCCGCGCTCAGCAGGGTCTCGACGCCCACCCAGCCGTTCTCGTCGAGGGTGATCCCGATGCGCTCCGGCTGGTGCCGCAGATGTTTCGAGAGGTACTTGGACACCTTGACGGTGCGACGTTCGTCCATCTCGCCAGAGTGCCCCTGCGCGGTTCATCGGTGCATCCGGATTTCTTACAGGCTTCTCTTCGTCTTTCTCCGCACCGATGTTTGATCCACAGCCAACTCAACTTATCCACAGGCTATTTGACGACTCTGTGGACAACTGGCAGGTGATTTAGCCCTTTTCGTCAACTTTATTGGCTCTTGCGTGAGATGCGGCGAGCGCGTCCAAGGTGCGTGCCTGCACCTCGCGTTCGGCGGCTGCCGCGACGAACGCCGCCACCTGGTCGGCGCCAACGAGTTCCTGCACAGACAGCGTTGTCCGGTGCGGCAGGAGCACCGGACGGGTCTCGCTTCCCTCGATGACGCTCTCCTGGGCGCCTAGGTGGTGATGCAGATGTCGGGTGGCGAACAACCGCATGGCACGGGCCAGTTCGGCGTCCACCGTCTGCTGCGCGAGCGGCCGCAGGCGGCGCACCATCGACGCCGCCTCGGCCGCGTCGGAGTCGGTGGGCGGCCGGTGGCCCAGGTAGCGGGCGAAGACGTGCTCGGTGGTGAACTCCAGGAAACGGGAGGCTATGTGCTCGACCTGGCCGCGAAGCTCCCGCAGATGGGCGGAGATTGCCGTCAGCGGCACCCCGGCCGCGTGCAACTCGACGGCGACCGCAAGCTCTTGCGGGCTCGGTACGAGGAACTCGTCGTCCCGGCCGGGCACACGCTCCAGCACGCCGAGCGCCACGGCCTCCGCGATCGCCTCGTCGTCCTGCGCGCCGCCGAACTTCGCGTCCAGCTCCGTTCGGGTGATCCGGTCCGCCTCCTCGTCCGTCCATGGTCCCTGCACCTCCGCGACGAGCCCGAGCACCCCGCCGAGCCCCCGCCCCGCGTCCCACGCCTCCAGCAACTCCTTGATGCTGGCCAGGGTGTAGCCCCGGTCGAGCAGGTCCGCGATCTGCCGCAGCCGGGCCAGATGGGCCTCCCGGTACACATTGGCCCGGCCGCGCCGCTCGGGCGTCGGGAGCAGCCCCCGGTCCTGATAGGCGCGGATCGTGCGCACCGTGGCCCCGCTGGCGTTCGCCAGGTCCTCGATCCGGTACTCGGGGGCCCGGGCCGCTGCCCCGGCCCCCGCTTCCGCCCCGGCCCCGGTCACAGCGGCGGCTTCAGCCGGGCGACGGATCGCAGCGTTCCCGGGCTCAGCCGGGACAGCAGCCGGGCGCCGCGCGCCTCCGGGGTCACCGGGACCACGGCCTGGTTGCGCACGACCGCCCGCAGGATCGCGTCGGCGACCTTCTCCGGCGGGTAGTTGCGCCGGCCGTAGAGCCGGCTCGTCCGCTTCTGCAGCCGCTCCTCCTCCGCCGCGTCGACCCCGGCGAACCGCGCGGTGGCGGTGATGTTGGTGTTGACGATGCCGGGGCATATCGCGCTCACGCCGATGGACTTCTCCGCCAGCTCGGCCCGCAGGCACTCGCTGAGCATCAGCACGGCCGCCTTCGACGTGCTGTACGCGGGCAGCACCCGGGAGGGCTGGAAGGCGGCGGCCGACGCGGTGTTGACGATGTGGCCGCCCTGGCCGCGGTCCGCCATCTGCTTGCCGAAGAACCGGCAGCCGTGGATGACGCCCCACAGGTTGACGTCGAGGACCTTCTTCCACTCCTCGCTCGTGGTCTCCAGGAAGGAGCCGGAGAGCCCGATCCCGGCGTTGTTGACCAGGACGTCGACGATTCCGTACTCGGCGGCGACCCGGGCGGCGAGCTTCTCCATCTCGGCCTCGTCGCTGACGTCCACGGCCTCGCCCCAGGCCGCGGGCGCACCGATCAGCCGCGCCATCTCCGCGGTGCGGGCGGCGCCCTCCGCGTCACGGTCCACGGCCACGATCCGGGCGCCCGCCTCGGCAAAGGCGAACGCCGTGGCCCGGCCGATCCCGGAGGCCGCGCCCGTCACCAGGACCAGCTGACCGCCGAACCGCTCTGCGTAGGGCCCCTGCGCCACCGTCTGCTGCACCGGCCCGCCGTCCTGCGCGGCGGACTCGTTCGCGGTGACGAACTCGTCGATCCAGGAAGCGAGCTGGTCCGGCCGGGTGCGGGGCACCCAGTGCTTGGCCGGCAGTGAGCGGCGTACCAGCGTGGGGACCCAGTCCTCCAGGCCGTCGTAGAGCCGCTCGGAGAGGAAGGAGTCCCCGGTCGGGGTGATCAGCTGGACCGGTGCGTGGGCGTAGGCGTCCGGACGGGGCCTGCTCAGCCGGGCACGGACGTTGTCGCGGTAGAGCCAGGCGCCGTGCGCGGCGTCGTCCGGGAGGGAGGCGGTGGGGTAGTCGCCCGCCGGGACCTTCTCCAGCCGTTCCAGGATTCCCGGCCAGCGTTTGCCGAGCGGCCCGCGCCAGACGAGCTCGGGCAGGACGGGCGTGTGGAGCATGTACACGTACCAGGACTTCGCGCCCTGGCCGAGCAGTTGCCCCACCTTGCGCGGGGTGGGGCGGGCCATGCGGCGCTTGATCCAGTGCCCGAAGTGGTCGAGGGAGGGCCCGGACATCGAGGTGAAGGAGGCGATCCGGCCCTCGGTCCGGCCGACCGTGACGAACTCCCAGGACTGGACGGACCCCCAGTCGTGACCGACCACGTGCACCGGCCGGTCCGGGCTGACCGTGTCGATCACGGCGAGGAAGTCGTCGGTCAGCTTCTCCAGGGTGAAGCCGCCGCGCAGCGGCTTCGGGGCGGTGGACCTGCCGTGCCCCCGCACGTCGTACAGCACCACGTGCCAGTGCTCCGCCAGCCGTACGGCGACGTCCGACCAGACCTCCTTGCTGTCCGGATAGCCGTGGACCAGCACCACGGTCGGCCGGCCCGCGTCGCCCAGCTCGGCGACGCACAGCTCGACGCCTCCCGTACGCACGGTCCGCTCACGCGCCTGAGACAGATTCACGCCGCCACCTTCTCCTCGGCCCAGCGCCGCACATGCGGCAGATCGTCGTCCAGCCAGAAGGCGCTCTGCTCGGGGTCCTTGGAGTCGGTGACGACCAGGATCTCCTCGAACTTCGCACCCGTACCCCGGAATCCGAGGTGGGGTTCGACCGCCCACAGGCCCGGCTGCGGCGGGTGGTCGGAGAAGCGGTAGGGGCTCCACAGCGGCGACCAGCCCTCCCTATGGCCGTGCAGCACGTCGCTCACGAGTCCCTTGAGGGCCTGGGTGCCGAAGCCGAAGACCTGGGGGGACCACCGGCGTTCGGCGACGCGGTCGACCTTGTGGGCGATCACGCCGAAGGGGTAGGCCCGGTGCCGGTTCGCGTATCCCTGTGCTGTCATGAGGCGTTCGACGTCCTCGTAGATCTCGCGCAGCGAACGGCGCTCGCGCACCTCCCGCAGGATCAGCTCGCGGTGGGCCTCCAGATCGGCCAGCAGCCGGTCGTGCAGCGGATTGAGGCCGAGACATCCCGCATACCCGACATCGGCGGTGAACCCCTTGTACACCGGGGCCATGTCGAGGATGAACGGCATGCCCGGCTCCAGCTTCCGGTCGGTCGGGAAGAACTGCAGCGGCACCTTGAACCCGGCGAACGCCGTACGGTCCCCGAACCAGGCGAACGGTAGGTGGAACCAGTCGCGCACACCGCGCTCGCGCAGCCACACGCGCTGCATCCGGGCCGCCTCGCGCTCGGTCACACCGGAGCGCAGCTGACCGGCGACCGCCTCCGCGCAGGCATAGGCGAGGCGCTGAACCTCTCTGAACCCGCGCAGCTCCGGGGTGTTGGTGTCCTGCACTGCCTTGGCCAAGCCGGTCATGCCACCGTCCGTTCCCTGCCGTGTGCGGTACGTGCCCGTAACGTGACACTGATGAATGTGACAATGTCCGACGGCTGCGTCAAGGGGTGCGCACGGCCTGTGGAAAACCCCGGCTCCGCGGTGGATCCACGGCGCATCCCCCTACGGGCGTGTACGCCTGGAGTCTGACGCGGATCCAACCGTCAGGGCTGACGACCCCTGTGGTCCGCGCCACTAACGTCATTTCCGTGACAGCCGTAATCGCTACCGAAGCCCTGAGCATGCGGTTCCCCCGGGTGACCGCGCTTGACCGGCTCACGTTGGACATCGGACCGGGTGTGACCGGTCTGGTGGGTTCCAACGGAGCCGGCAAGTCCACACTGATCAAGATCCTGCTGGGTCTTTCCCCCGCCACCGAAGGCCGGGCCGCGGTGCTCGGGCTCGACGTCGCGACCAGCGGCGCCGCCATCCGGGAACGGGTGGGGTACATGCCCGAGCACGACTGCCTGCCGCCCGACGTCTCGGCGACCGAGTTCGTCGTGCACATGGCGCGCATGTCCGGGCTACCGCCCACGGCGGCCCGCGAGCGCACGGCCGACACCCTGCGCCACGTCGGCCTCTACGAGGAGCGCTACCGCCCCATCGGCGGCTACTCGACCGGCATGAAGCAGCGGGTGAAGCTGGCCCAGGCCCTCGTCCACGACCCCCAGCTGGTCCTGCTCGACGAGCCGACCAACGGCCTCGACCCGGTCGGCCGGGACGAGATGCTCGGTCTGATCCGGCGGATCCACACCGACTTCGGCATCTCCGTGCTGGTGACCTCGCACCTCCTCGGCGAGCTGGAACGCACCTGCGACCACGTCGTCGTCATCGACGGCGGAACGCTCCTGCGCTCCAGCTCCACCAGCGACTTCACCCAGACCACCGCGACCCTCGCGGTCGAGGTGACCGACAGCGACACCCACCCCGACGGCACCGGTGCGCTGCGCAAGGTCCTCACCGACGCCGGGGTCACGCTCATCGGCCACGACGGGATCGACTCGGAGGGGCTGCCGGGCGCGGGCCACATCCTGCTGATCGAGGCGACGGGCGAGGAGACGTACGACGTCGTCCGCGACAGCGTCGCCGGGCTCGGGCTCGGCCTGGTCCGCATGGAACAGCGCCGCCACCAGATCGCCGAGGTCTTCCGTACCGAACAGGGCGCGGCGCAGACAGCCGCCGTCCCGGCCGCGGCCGCCACCGCCGGGGCCGTCCAGCAGAAGGGAAGCGGTCGCGATGAGCACTGAGACCAAGGCCGCGGCCGGGCGCGACGCCTCCCGGATCCACAACATCGGCTACCGCTCCTACGACGGACCGCGGCTCGGCCGGGCCTACGCCCGCCGCTCCCTGTTCTCGCAGACGCTGCGGGGCTCCTTCGGACTGGGCCGTTCCGCCAAGTCCAAGGTGCTGCCCATGCTGCTGTTCGGCGTGATGGCGCTGGTCGCGGCGATCCTGGTGGCGGTCTCCATGGCCGCGCCCGACGCCAGCAAGCTGGTGGTCAAGTACACCTCGTACGCGATCTACCTCCAGGCCGTCATCGGCCTCTTCATCGCCGCCCAGGCCCCGCAGGCAGTCTCCAGGGACCTCCGCTTCAAGACCGTCCCCCTGTACTTCTCGCGGCCGATCGAACACGCCGACTACGTGATCGCGAAGTTCGCCGCCACCGCCTCCGCGCTCTTCATCCTCACCGGTGCGCCGCTGCTCATCCTCTATGTGGGCTCTCTGCTCGCGAAGTTCGACTTCGCCGATCAGACCAAGTGGTTCGGCCAGGGGCTGGTGTCGGTGGCGCTGCTGTCCGTGCTGTTCGCCGGGCTCGGCCTGGTGATGGCCGCCCTGACCCCGCGGCGCGGCTTCGGCGTCGCCGCGGTGATCGCCCTCCTGACCATCACCTACGGCGCCGTCTCCACGGTCCAGGCCATCGCCTGGGAGACCGGTTCGGAATCTGCCGTGCAGTGGCTCGGTCTCTTCTCGCCGATCACCCTGATCGACGGCGTCCAGACCGCGTTCCTCGGCGCGACCTCATCCTTCCCCGGAGGGGAAGGCCCGGGCGCCGGAGCCGGCGTGGTCTACCTGATCGTTGTTCTCGCGCTCGTCGCCGGCTCGTACGCCGTCCTGATGCGCCGCTACCGGAGGGTCGGGCTGTGACCACCATCGAGATCGACCACACCTCGCGCTGGTTCGGCAATGTGGTCGCCGTCAACGACGTCTCCATGACCGTGGGCCCCGGCGTCACCGGACTCCTCGGCCCGAACGGCGCCGGAAAGTCCACCCTCATCAACATGATGGGCGGATTCCTCGCCCCCTCGACGGGGAAGGTCACGCTCGACGGCCGGACGATCTGGCGCAACGAGGCCGTGTACAAGGAGATCGGCATCGTCCCGGAGCGGGAAGGGATGTACGACTTCCTCACCGGCAAGGAATTCGTCGTCGCCAACGCCGAACTCCAGGGTTTGGGAGGTGCCGAGGCGCAGAGGGCGCTCGCCACGGTCCAGATGGAGTACGCACAGGACCGCAAGATCGCCACGTACAGCAAGGGCATGCGCCAGCGCGTGAAGATGGCCTCCGCGCTGGTCCACGAGCCCTCGGTGCTGCTCCTGGACGAACCGTTCAACGGAATGGACCCGCGCCAGCGGATGCAGCTGATGGAGCTGCTGCGGCGGATGGGAGCCGAGGGCCGTACGGTCCTGTTCTCCTCGCACATCCTCGAAGAGGTCGAGCAACTGGCCTCGCACATCGAGGTGATCGTGGCGGGCCGGCACGCCGCCTCCGGCGACTTCCGCAAGATCCGCCGGCTGATGAAGGACCGTCCGCACCGCTATCTGGTGCGCTCCAGCGACGACCGGGCCCTCGCGGCCGCGCTCATCGCCGACCCCTCCACGGCGGGCATCGAGGTCGACCTGACCGAGAAGGCGCTGCGCATCCAGGCCGTCGACTTCGGGCGGTTCACCGAACTGCTGCCGAGGGTCGCCCGGGAGCAGGGCATCCGGCTGCTCACCGTCTCGCCGTCCGACGAGTCCCTCGAATCGGTCTTTTCCTATCTTGTAGCGGCCTGAGTAGTGGCCTGAAAGGAGCTGTGCACCGTCATGTACGACCCCACAGTCGCCCGGCTCACCTACCGGGCCCTGCTCGGCCGGCGCCGGGCCGCCATCCTGTTCGTCCTGCCTGCCCTGCTGCTGCTCATCGCCGCGGCCGTGCGGATGTTCGCCGGGGCCGACGACCAGATCGCCTCCAACGTCCTCGGCGGTTTCGCCATCGCCACGATGGTGCCGCTGATCGGCGTGATCGCGGGCACCGGGGCGATCGGCCCCGAGATCGACGACGGCTCGATCGTCTATCTGCTCGCGAAGCCGGTGAAACGGCCCACGATCATCTTCACCAAGCTGATCGTGGCCATCGCGGTGACCATGGTGTTCTCGGCGCTGCCGACGCTGCTCGCGGGCCTGATCCTCAACGGCAACGGCCAGCAGATCGCCGTCGCCTATACGATCGCGGCGCTGGTCGCCTCGATCGCCTACAGCGCCCTGTTCCTGCTGCTCGGCACGGTCAGCCGGCACGCTGTCGTCCTCGGCCTGGTCTACGCGCTGGTCTGGGAGGCCCTCTTCGGCAGCCTGGTGGCCGGTGCGCGGACGCTCAGCGTCCAGCAGTGGTCCCTGGCGGTCGCCCAGAAGGTGTCGGGCGACGGCGTGGTGACCTCGGAGGTCGGCCTGCCGCTCGCCACGGTGCTGCTGGTCGTGGTCACGGCGGCCGCCACCTGGTACGCGGGCCAGAAGCTGCGGGCGCTGAAGCTGGCGGGCGAGGAGTGAGGCTTCCGAGCTGAGCTCTCCGCTGCGTCCCGACGACCCCCGCCCTTGTCCACGACAAGGGCGGGGGTCGTCGTATGACCGGACAGACGTGCGCGTGACGTTGTGTTTATCGGTTCGTTGAGCAGGGTGCGTGGAGGCAACTGGAATCCGTGGCGTCGTAGCGATCGTGAAATCGGGGAATGCCGGCACCGGGTGAGGCCCAGCCCACCGGGCCGGCCATCGAGTGAGTGGCAACCGTGAGCGTCCTCCACCCCTGAAGCCCGGGGTGTGGGCCGTCCTCGTCATTCCCTCGTACGAAAGGCACGCCCATGCCCACGGAAGTCGCCCTGCTCGAGTCGCGCACCCTGCGCGGGGAGCAGATGGGGCGCGTCGATGTCCTCGACAAGGTGAAGAGTCTTGTCATGCTCCCGGACGGAATTCACGTTCGCACAGAGGACGTGGGTCGTTACTTCGAAGTATCCACAGGGGCGGTCAGGAGGCTGACCGACCGGCATCAGGGGGAGTTCACGGAGAATGGCATGCGCGTGCTGCGCGGTGCTGACCTGCGATCCTTCCATAGCGACATGGTGTCGCTATGGGCCGGTGACGGGGTGGAAAGTTATCCACAGGCGGCCACGCAACTGCGGCTCTACACCCGCCGCACCGTCCTCAACATCGCGATGCTTCTTCGCGACAGCGACATCGCCCGCTGCGTGCGCACGTACCTCCTCGACGCCGAGGAGTCGCTCCGTACGCAGTACGCCTCCCTCGACCAGCGCGTCACGCGCATCGAGAGCTGCCTCACCGGAGTCGGCAGTGCGCTGCAGGAGCTCGGGCCGGTGCTGGTGCGGATGTCGGAGCGGCTCGACAGTCTGGACCGGAAGGTGGAGATGACGCATCAGGTGGTCGGGGCGATGAGTCTGCGGCTGACGGATGTGCAGCAGGACGTCGTGCGGCTCGACGGGCGGATGGACACCTTCGCCGGGCAGCTGAAGGATCTGCGCCGCCGTAACGGGCAACGCGGGCAGCGCTGAGTGAAGCGGCCCGGCACCGTGGGAAACGGTGCCGGGCCGCTGTCGCGCTGTCCGGGTGCGGGTGGTGCCGTCCTACCGCGCGGGCTGTACCTGCGCCGAGCGGAGCAGCTGCTCCAGCACCACCGCGATGCCGTCGTCCTCGTTGGACGCGGTGATCTCGTGGGCGACGGCCTTCAGGTCGTCGTGGGCGTTGGCCATGGCCACGCCGTGCTGGGCCCAGCCGAACATCGGGATGTCGTTCGGCATGTCGCCGAAGGCGATCGTGTCGGCCGCCTTCACCCCGAGCCGGCGGGCGGCCAGCGAGAGGCCGGTCGCCTTGCTCAGGCCCAGCGGCAGGATCTCGACCACACCGGCGCCCGCCATGACCACGTCGACCAGGCTGCCGACGGCCGCCCGCGCGGCGAAGGCCAGCGCGTCGTCGTCCAGCTCCGGGTGCTGTATGTAGACCTTGTTGAGCGGGGCCGTCCACATCTCCTTGGCGTCGTCCACGAAGAGATACGGAAGCGGCCCCTCCTGCACCCGGTAGCCGGGGCCGACCAGGACTTCGCCCTCAAGGCCGTCGCGGCTGGCCGCCAGGTGCAGTGGGCCGACCTCCGCCTCGATCTTGGACAGCGC
This sequence comes from Streptomyces globisporus, assembly GCA_014649555.1. GTDB lineage: Bacteria > Actinomycetota > Actinomycetes > Streptomycetales > Streptomycetaceae > Streptomyces > Streptomyces globisporus. The sequence continues at coordinate 349,388 of BMTG01000005.1, forward strand.
GAGACCGGCGAGCTGCCGGTCCAGGGTCAGCGAGGTCAGCAGCTTGTGCTCGCCCGCGTGGTAGACCTGCGCGCCCTGACCGCAGACGGCGAGCCCCTCGTAACCGAGGTCGTCCAGGATGTGCCGGGTCCAGGGGACCGCGCGTCCGGTGACGATGATGTGCGCGGCACCGGCCGCCGTGGCGGCGGCGAGCGCCTCGCGGGTGCGCTCGGAGACCGTGTCGTCGCCGCGCAGCAACGTGCCGTCGAGGTCGGTCGCGACGAGCTTGTAGGGGAAGTTCACTTGGCTACCGGTTCCAGGATCTCGCGCCCGCCCAGGTAGGGACGGAGCACCTCGGGAACGCGGACCGAGCCGTCGGGGAGCTGGTGGTTCTCCAGGAGTGCCACGATCGTGCGCGGTACGGCGCAGAGCGTGCCGTTCAGCGTGGCCAGCGGCTGGACCTTCTTGCCGTCGCGCATCCGGACGGACAGGCGGCGGGCCTGGAAGCCGTCGCAGTTCGACGCGGAGGTCAGCTCGCGGTACTTGCCCTGGGTCGGGATCCACGCCTCGCAGTCGAACTTCCGCGAGGCCGAGGCGCCGAGGTCAGCGGTGGCGACGTCGATCACCTGGAAGGGCAGTTCGAGACCGGTGAGCCACTGCTTCTCCCACTCCAGGAGCCTGCGGTGCTCGGCCTCGGCGTCCGCCGGGTCGACGTACGAGAACATCTCGACCTTGTCGAACTGGTGGACGCGGAAGATGCCGCGGGTGTCCTTGCCGTACGTGCCGGCCTCGCGGCGGAAGCACGGGGAGAACCCGGCGTACCGCAGGGGCAGCTTGTCGGCGTCGATGATCTCGTCCATGTGGTACGCGGCGAGCGGGACCTCGGAGGTGCCGACCAGGTAGTAGTCGTCCTTCTCCAGGTGGTACACGTTCTCCGCGGCCTGGCCGAGGAAGCCGGTGCCCTCCATGGCGCGGGGGCGGACCAGCGCCGGGGTCAGCATCGGGGTGAAGCCGGCCTCGGTGGCCTGCGCGATCGCCGCGTTGACGAGGGCGAGCTCCAGGAGCGCGCCGACACCCGTGAGGTAGTAGAACCGCGAGCCGGAGACCTTCGCCCCGCGCTCCATGTCGATGGCGCCGAGCGCCTCGCCGAGCTCCAGGTGGTCCTTGGGCTCGAAGCCCTCGGCACCGAAGTCGCGGATGGTGCCGTGCGTCTCCAGGACGACGAAGTCCTCCTCGCCGCCGACCGGCACGTCCTCGTGGACGATGTTGCCGAGCTGGAGCAGCAGCCGCTTGGCGTCGGCGGCGGCCTCGTCCTGGGCGGCGTCGGCCGCCTTGACGTCGGCCTTGAGCTGCTCGGCCTTCTTGAGGAGCTCGGCGCGCTCCTCGGGAGTGGCCTTGGGGATCAGCTTGCCGAGCGACCTCTGCTCGGCGCGGAGTCCGTCGAAGCGGACGCCGGAGGACCTGCGCAGCTCGTCGACGGAGAGCAGGGCGTCGACGAGGTCGACGTCCTCTCCACGGGAGCGCTGAGAGGCGCGAACACGGTCGGGGTCCTCACGGAGCAGGCGAAGGTCAATCACCCCTCCAGGCTACCGGTGCGCGGTTCTGGCACTCGAACCGATATGGCCGAGCGTGTCCCTATGACCGAATTGCCGGAATTGATATTTCTGGGGAGGAATCGTGGGTGGCGGCGGCGCCGGAGCGGGAGAGGGGTGTCAATAACGGCGCTTAACTCCCCTGAACAGGGCAGAAGGTGTGGCTCGCCTTGACGTACCGACCTTGGGGGAGGCGGGAGTTGGGGGTGCGTCGGCCCCTGTTGTCCACAGGAGGGCTGGTGTCGGAATAGTTATCCACAGGCTGTGTGGAAGTTCTGTGGATGCCGGAGGGCATTCTTCCGGAAGCTGGACGAAGTGCCGTGGAATCTCCGCCCAAACCCTCCCCACGGGCTCATTCGGATGGGATTCCATCGCCCCAAAGAGTTGATCAAGGGAATTGACGTGACACGCGACGACTCATGCCGCCTCACGCATCTGTGGACGGCTCTGGGGTGACTGGATTGATTTGTCGACGATGTCGCATTGCGGTGTCGACTTGTCCCCAGGTCGAGAGCCCCTCCTGTGGATAACTCTCCGGAGTGCGTGACTATCTGTAGATCGCACCGCTGCGGAGCGCGCGAGGAGGCTGCCCGGCAGCCTTCCCGCCGGGCATCTCCCCGCTCCTCCGTCAGATCCGACCGTCCTGGCTGCGCGCCAGCCAGTCGGAGGCTTCCGTGAACGCCGCGTCCGAGGTGCCCGCCCGCAGTGGCCGCACCTCCTCCGGCGAGACCCCCGCCCGCGGGTACGAGCCGAGGAACCGCACCTTCGGGCTGATCCGCTTCAGCCCCATCAGGGCCTCCCCGACCCGCCGGTCCGCGATGTGCCCCTCCGCGTCCACGGCGAAGCAGTAGTTGCCGATGCCCTCGCCGGTCGGGCGGGACTGGATCAGCATCAGGTTGACGCCACGCACCGCGAACTCCTGGAGCAGCTCCAGCAGGGCGCCGGGATGGTCGTCGGCCAGCCAGATCACCACGGAGGTCTTGTCCGCGCCGGTCGGTGCGGAGGGACGGGCGGGCCGGCCCACCAGGACGAAGCGGGTCTGGGCGTTCGCCGCGTCGTGGATCTCTGTCACCAGCGGCTCCAGGCCGTAGGTGGCGGCCGCGAACTCCCCGGCGAACGCGGCGTCGTACCGCCCCTCCTGGACCAGCCGGGCCCCGTCCGCGTTGGACGCCGCCGACTCCCACAGGGCGCCCGGGAGGTGCTCCGCCATCCACTTGCGCACCTGCGGCTGGGCGGCCGGGTGCGCGGTGACCGTCTTGATGTCCGACAGCTTGGTCCCCGGCCGTACCAGCAACGCGAAGGTGATGGAGAGCAGCACCTCGCGGTAGATCATCAGCGGGTCCCCGCCGGCCAGTTCGTCCAGCGTCGCGGTGATACCGCCCTCGACGGAGTTCTCGATCGGTACGAGCGCTGCCGCCGCCTCTCCGCTGCGCACGGCGTCCAGGGCGGCCGGTACGGACAGCATCGGGACGAGTTCCCGGGTGGCGGCCTCCGGGAGCGTACGGAGGGCGACCTCGGTGAAGGTGCCTTCGGGGCCGAGATAGGCGTAGCGCGTGGCTGACATACGGTCACCCTAATCTGCCCCGCGAGGCCCGCCGCGCTGTCTCAGGATGCGGTCGAACGCCCTCCCGGACCGTGTACGCGTGCCTACGACTCGAGGAGCCGCTGTCCCACGTACTCGCCCTCCGCAGCCCCGCCCGGGACCGCGAACACCCCGCTCGCCTCGTGCCTCAGGAACGGCGACAGCGCGTCGCCCCGGTCGAGCTTGCGCTGCACCGGCACGAAGCCCCGGAACGGGTCCGCCTGCCAGCAGATGAACAGCAGCCCGGCGTCCGGAGTGCCGTCCTCCGTGATGCCGTCGTGGTACGAGAACGGGCGGCGCAGCATGGCGGCCCCGCCGTTCTCCTCGGGCGAGGAGATCCGGGCGTGGGCGTTGTCGGGGATCACGAGCCTGCCGTCCGGGCCCGCCTTGTCGAGGTCCATCTCCGTGGTCTCGGTCCCCCCGCTCAGGGGTGCCCCGTCAGCTTTGCGCCGCCCGATGACCCGCTCCTGGCGCTCCACCGGAAGCTTCTCCCAGTCGTCCAGGAGCATCCGGATCCGGCGGACGACGGCGTACGAACCGCCCTCCATCCACTCCTGCGGCTTCCCGGGGGACGCGGGGACGAAGACGCGCCGGTCGAAGTCCTCCTCGGACGGTTTCGGGTTGCCGGTCCCGTCGATCTGGCCCATCAGGTTGCGGGCGGTCATCGGCCGGGCGGTCGCGCCGGGGGTGCGGTTGAAGCCGTTCATCTGCCACCGCACCCGTGCCGTTCCCGCGGCCTCTTTCTGGAGCGCCCGCAGTGCGTGGAAGGCGACCAGCGCGTCGTCCGCGCCGATCTGCACCCACAGATCGCCGTTCGACCGCTTGGCGTCGAGGGCGTCGGCGGAGAACGCGGGCAGCGGGTCGAGCGCGGCGGGCAGGCGGTCGGCCAGACCCGTGCGCGCGAAGAACGTACGGCCGAAGCCGAACGTGACGGTCAGGGACGACGGGCCCGCGTCCAGGGCGATGCCGGTGTCGTGCCCGGGGCCGTCCGGCGCGCCCGCCGCCGGGCGGCCCGCCATCAGCTCCTTCGCCACCGCGGACCAGCGCCGCAACAGCGTCGCCGCCTCCTTGCGCCCCGCGCGCGCCGCCAGGTCGAAGGCGACGAGATGGCCCCGGGCCTGAAGCGGAGTGGTGATCCCCGGTTGATGTTTCCCGTGAAACATCGCCTCGTTCGCGCCGACCGTCGTCAGCGCGGCCGGCTCCTCGGGGCGGGTGGCGGCGTATCCGGCGGCCCCGCCCCCGGCGCCCAGCACCAGCCCTGTGGCGCCCGCGGCGCCCGCCGTCCCCAGCAGCCGCCGCCGCGAGACGCCGGTGGGGGCGGCGCGGTCAACGGCGGCGCGGTCAACGGCGGCACCGTCGCCGTCGCCCGGGGTGACGGCTGCGGCTGCCCGGTCCGGGGCCTGCTTCCTGGTCTTGCTCACGTGCTCAGCCGATCTTCGCGTTCTTGTCGATGGTGACCTGGTCGATGTCCGACGTCCGTACCGTCACGTCGATCTTCCAGTCCCCGGCCATCGGAATCTGTACCGCACTCGCCGACCAGTGCCCCTCGGCCAGCCGGTCCGGGACGACCGGCAGCGGGCCGATGTCCTTCGACTCCAGGGTGAGGGCCAGCTTCAGTTCGGGGACGTCCATGGGTTTGCCGTCGCTGCCGTCGATCCACACGTGCAGATCGTTGGATCCGGTGCGGCCGGGTTCGATGTCGATGCGGACGGTGCCCTTGCCGTTCTGGCCACCGGTGTCGAACGGCATCTTCAGGTTGACCGGGCCGCCCGCTGCGGGAGCGCTCGCGGACGGGGTGCCGCCCGCGGCCTCCTCCTCCGTACGGCCGGGCTCGGTGGACGTCAGCATGGTGGTGACGGCCAGCAGGACGACGGCGACGGCCGCCTCGGCCAGGACCGAGCGGCGCAGTCCGGAGCGCTGCGGGTCGGCGTCCCGTATCCGCTTCTTCTTCGTCGCGGTCAGGGCGGCCCGCTGACGGGCCAGTTGCGCGGCGCGCTCGGGGTCGGCCGAGACGCTTTCGGACGGGGATTCGGGCTCCTCCTCGGCCGCGTCAACCGAAGCCACCGCAGAGTCCGTCAGCCGTCCCGTCCAGCGCCGGGAGAACCAGGCGACCGCGAGCAGGACGGCGATCAGCGCCACCTTGAGGATGAGCAGCTGCCCGTAGCGCGTACCGGTCAGCGCCGACCAGGAGCCGACCTGCCGCCAGGACTGGTAGATCCCGGTCGCCGCCAGGACCACGACACTGCTGAACGCGACCGTGGAGAAGCGCCGGACCGCCGCGCTTCCGATGTCCGGCGTCCGGTACAGCGCGACCAGGAGTGAGGCGAGTCCGCCGAGCCAGGCGGCGACGGCCAGCAGGTGGAGGACGTCCACCGGCATGGCGATGTTCGCCTGGATGCCGGTCGAGGCGTGCTCGGACATCGCCCAGGTGGCGGCGATGCCCGTCGCGACGACCCCGCCCCCGACGGCCAGCCCGAAGGTGAGGTCCTTCTTCTCGCGTTCGTCCTCGCGCCGCGCGTACGTACCGAACAGCACGGCGATGAACAGGGCGGCGGCCCCGAGCAGCAGCAGCCGGGAGACGAGGGCGGCGCCGGGCTTGGTGTCCAGGACGGACTGGAGTCCGGCGAGGTCGAAGGCGTCGGCGAACTTCCCGCTGCCGGTGTACGGGTTGCGCAGCAGCAGCATGACCAGGGTCGCCGCGGTCAGGGTGAGCCAGCCGCGGACCACGAGGCGCTGCATCGGCAGGGCGGTCGCCCCGTCCCGCCAGCAGACGAGGACGAACGCGCTGCCGCCGACGAGCAGGACGAATCCGCCGTACGCCGCGTAGCGCGCGATGTCGTAGACGACGCCGACCGGGCCGCCGCCCGCCTCCTGGGAGGGCAGGGCGACGGTGGTGTCGGAGGGGGCGCCGATGGAGAACGTGAACGCGCCGGAGATCGGGTGGCTGTCGGCGGAGATCGCCTGCCAGGCCACCGTGTACGTGCCGTCCGGCAGTCCGGAGTGGAGGGCTACGCCGTAGCGGACCGTGGACCCCTCGGACAGGTCCTTCGGCTCGGCCTCGGTGTCGGCGCGCTTGCCGCTCGGGTCGAGGACGCGGATGGAGTCGTCGCCCACGGCGATCGCCTCGGAGAAGCTGAGGGTGACCTCCTTGGGCGCGGTGTCCACCACCGCCCCGTCCGCCGGGTCGCTCCCGGTGAGGGCGGCGTGCGCGGACGCCGGGCCCGCGCCGGCCAGCAGCAGCCCGAACACCAGGCTGACCAGCGTGGCGAGGAGCGCGGCGGCGGCGAGCGGCCGTCGTATCGGGGAGGGCCCGGCGGAAGGGGCGGTGGCAGACATCTGGATTCAGTCCCTCACTGCTTCTTCGGGTTGTGGGTGGTTTCCTTCACCGGCAGGTCGACCGTGATGGGGTCGGCCTTCTCGAAGTGCAGCTCGACGGAGACCTTCTCGCCCTGCTGGGGCTTCTGCTTGAGCTTCATGAACATGATGTGGTTGCCACCGCGTTCGAGATCGAGCTCGCCGTTCGCGGGCACCTCGAAAGAGGAGACCTCGCGCATCTTCTGGTCCTTCGTCTCGTGGATCGTGACGTCGTCGGAGAGCGGGCTGGTCACCGAGGTGAGCCGGTCCGCGGTGCCGCCGCTGTTCTGTACGACGAGGAAACCGGCGGCCATGTCGCTGACGGGCTGCGGCATGAAGGCGCCGACGACCTTGAGCTCCGGCGCGCCGCCCGACCCGCTGTCCGACGAGCACCCGGCCAGCGTCAGCCCGGTGGTGAGGGCGAGGACGCCGGCGAGAGCCGTGCGGCGGCGGTTCACGGCGCCTCCCCCTTGATCAGCTTGGGCAGGTCCTTGGTGTACTCCTCGGCGGAGGTGTCCTCGCCGTAGAGCACATACCCCTCGTCCGTCTTCGGGGAGAAGGCGATGACCTGGGCGCCGTGCATCGACACGACGGTCCCGTCCTTCTCCTTCTCCGGCGCGTCGATGCCGATGCCGATCTGCCGCGCCCCGGCCTGGATGGTCGGGAAGTCGCCGGTGAGACCGGTGAAGGTGGGGTCCTGGGCGGAGAGCCACTTGCCGAGCGAGGCGGGGGTGTCGCGCTCGGGGTCGGTGGTGACGAAGACGACCTGGAGCTTGTCCTGGTCGGCCTTGGGCAGCTCCCGCTTGGCGAGGGAGATGTTGCTCATGGTCAGCGGGCAGACGTCGGGGCAGTTGGTGTAGCCGAAGTAGATGAGCGTCGGCTTGCCCTTGGTCGCCTCGCGGAGGTCGTACTCCTTGCCGTTCGTGTCGGTGAGGACGAGGTTCGGCTTGGTGAACGGCTGGTCGAGGACGGTGGCGGCCTTGTCCTTCGGCGCGGCGCTGACGTCGGCGATCGCCGAGGAGCCCGTCTTGTCGTCACCGGAGCCGCAGGCGGAGAGGGCCAGTGCGGCCGCGGCGGCGAACGCCACGGCCGTCACTGCTTTTTTGTTGCGCATGAAAGAGATGTCCTGAACGTGGTGCGGGTGAGGGAACCGGCCGGTCAGGCCGAGCGGCGGCGTCCGGCGAGCACGCCGAACGCGACACCGGCGACACCGATGACGATGCCGATGATGCCCAGGGTGCGGGCGGTGGTGTCGCTGGAGGAGGAGGACGCGGCGGCGTGGGTCTCCTTGGTCGAAGCGGCGGTGTCGGCGGCCTTGTGGTCGTCGCCCTCCTTGGCGTCGTCGGCCGCGCCACCGCCGTGGTGATCGTCGGAGGCGGCGGACAGCTTCAGGACCGGGGCGGGGCTGTCGGGCTCCTCGCCGCCCTCGGTGGGCTCCTCGATCCAGCGGACGACTTCCTTGTTGTCGTACGTCTGGATCGCCTTGAAGACGAGCTGGTCGGCGTCCTCGGGGAGCGCGCCGACGGAGACCGGGAACTGCTGGAAGTAGCCGGGGGCGATCTCGCTGTCGTCCGCGGTCCAGGTCACCTTGGAGACGGCCTCGGTGATCTTCTTGCCGTGCACCTCGAGCGGCTTGTCGAGCTTGCTCTTGTCGATCTTGATGTCCCAGCCCGGGACAGCCTGCGGGGTGACGGACGACAGCGGGTGGTCGGCCGGGAAGTTGACTTCGAGCTTCACCGTCGAGGCCTGGTCGCGCTCGTTGGGGACCTTGAAGTTGAGCGTGGCGTATCCGCCCTTGGCGGCCTCGCCCACCGGCTGGACGCTGACATGGGCGGCGGCCGGGCCGGCGATCAGCAGGACGGTGGACGCGGCGACGCCACCGGCGAGGGCGATACGGGAAAGCTTCATGGCAGGAATCTCCACAGGGAAACGGAACACGGTGGTCCGGCGCGCGGATGCGCGACGGCATCACGACACCTCGGGGTGCGGTTCCGCGCGGACGGTCGCGCGCACAGGGAAGTGCGCGAGCGGCCCGCGGGGCCCGGTGGAGGCGTCGCGTCAGGCTGCGAGGGCGTGCGGGGCCGGCGGCCCGCGCCTGATCACCAGGTGCTGCAGAGGATCCCCGGCGGTCGGCAGGGGGACGTCGTCGCCGTGGCGCGGAGCGCGCGGTCCGGCCACGAGCTGCTCCCGCTCCCCGGCCCGCAGCGCGTGGACGAGGGCGAGCGCCGCGCGCAGGGACCGGAGCCGGGCCCCGGCCGCCAGCGCCTGGGCGCTGTGGGCGGAGAGCCGGGCCAGCGCGAAGAGGGCGATCTCGCCGCGGCGCAGCAGCCAGCCGGAGGCGAGCGCGACGAGGACGTGCGCCAGGAACATCGGCAGGCTCGGCAGCATCGCGGTGACCGCGGCGCAGACCTGGGCGATGCCCGAGGCCCCGTCCCCTCCCGCCGACGCGGCGGCCTGGGCCGCCCCGGACGCGCCGCCCGCCCCGGGATGGCCGTGGCCCCCCGGGAGCGTCGACGGGTCGATGCCCGCGGAGGAGACGATGCGGTGGGCCTCGGCCGCGTTCAGCCGGGTCGTCCCTTCGCCGCACACGAGTCCGGAGGCGAACCGGATGAGCGGGTTGTCGCCGCCCGTGGTTCCGGCGGCGCCGGCCGGGGAACTGCCATGGCTGCCGTACGCGAAGAGCACGTGCAGGAGGATCTGCCCGCCGGCCAGCGCGCCCACGATGCCCGGAAGGGAACGCTCCCGTCCGGCGAGGAGGGCGGCGACGGCGAGGACGCCGAGGAATCCGGCGAGCAGCGTCCACGCGGGAACCGCCGTACCGGCGGCGAGCATGTGTCCGGCCGCGGACAGCACGACGCAGACCGCGGTGAACACCGCGGCCCTCATGAGCCGCAGACCGGCTCCGGCGCGTGCGAGAGGCGTGGACATGGCCGGGACATCATCGCACTGCACCCCCGTCCGCCGTACGGCAGGTCCGGAAGATCAGCCTCCGTCCCCAACCGTGCTTGTTGCGCCTGTTCGCGGGGGATGTACGAACCAGTGGGCGCACTTCGGGAACCGGGAACGCGCCCCCGTTGACCTGCGACCGGGCCGTTCCATACACCGGGCGGCCGAATATCCACATCCGCCGAACGAGGGCTCTCCCACCCGATCCGTGCTTACGAAGTGCCGAGGGCGGCAATACGTATCGATACGTCGAGCCGCAGCCAGGAGGCTGAAAGATGAGCATCTGGTGGTCTCTCCATTTGCGGCGCGAAGCTGCGAGCGTTCCGCTCGCCCGTCGTTTTCTGCTCGGCACCATGGAAACCGCGGGGGTGGATCCGGACATCTCCTTCGACCTGTCGGTCGCGCTCAGCGAAGCCTGTGCGAACGCCGTCGAGCACGGCGGCGACCGGACGGTGCTCGGGGATCCCGGGGATTCCGGGACCGGACGCCCTTCCGCGGACTCCGGGCAGTACCGGGTCACGGCTTATCTGGACGGCGAGAAATGCCGTATCGAGGTCAGTGACTCGGGGCCGGGATTTCCGGCCCGCCGCGCGCTTCGCCCAGCCGCGCATTCCCCTCAGGCCGAAGCCGATGCCGAAAGCGGCCGGGGCCTCGATCTGATCCAGCAGCTCTCCGACCACGTGCAGTTCGGCAACCGGCCGGGCCGCGGCGCGGTGGTGAGCTTCGACAAGGTCCTCAAATGGCGCGAGGGCGCGCTGCTCACGGTGTAGTGAGCGGCGCGCCCCGGCGCGTGTCGTACGGCAGGGTCAGCCCTTCAGCTGCGCCATCCAGGCCTCCACCTCGTCCGCCCGGCGCGGCAGCGAGTCGGAGAGGTTCCGGTTGCCGTCCTCGGTGACGAGGATGTCGTCCTCGATCCGGACGCCGATGCCCCGGTACTCCTCGGGCACGGTCAGGTCGTCGGCCTGGAAGTACAGACCGGGCTCGACCGTCAGGCAGACGCCCGGCTCCAGCGTGCCGTTGACGTACGTCTCGGTGCGCGCGGCGGCGCAGTCGTGGACGTCCATGCCGAGCATGTGGCCGGTGCCGTGCAGGGTCCAGCGGCGCTGGAGGCCCAGCTCCAGGACCTTGTCCACGGACAGGTCGCCGAGCAGACCCCACGCGACGAGCTTCTCGGCGAGCACGCGCTGCGCGGCGTCGTGGAAGTCGCGGTAGTCGGCACCGGGCTTCACGGCGGCGATGCCCGCCTCCTGGGCCTCGTACACCGCGTCGTAGATCTTGCGCTGCAGCGGCGAGAACGTGCCGTTGATCGGCAGGGTGCGCGTCACGTCGGCGGTGTAGAGGTCGTTGGTCTCGACCCCGGCGTCCAGGAGCAGCAGTTCGCCCGCGCGGACGGCGCCGTCGTTGCGGACCCAGTGCAGGGTGGTGGCGTGCGGCCCCGCGGCGCAGATCGAGCCGTAGCCGATGTCGTTGCCCTCGATGCGGGCGCGTAGGAAGAACGTGCCCTCGATGAAGCGCTCGCTGGTCGCCTCGGCCTTGTCGAGGCTCTTCACGACGTCCTCGAAGCCGCGCGCGGTGGCGTCGCACGCCTTCTGCAGCTCGGCGATCTCGAAGGCGTCCTTCACCAGGCGGGCCTCGGAGAGGTAGACGCGCAGCTCCTCGTCGCGCTCCGCGGTGACCTTGTCGGTGAGGGCGGCCTCGATGGCGGCGTCGTGGCCGCGGACGTTACGGACCGGGCCGGTGGCCTCGGTCAGCGCGGCGGGCAGCTCGCGGACGTCCTTCGCGGGGATGCCCAGCAGCTGCTCGGCCTCGGTGAGGGAGTTGCGGCGGCCGACCCAGAGCTCGCCCTGGCCGTCGAGCCAGAACTCGCCGTTCTCCCGGTTGGAGCGCGGCAGCAGGTAGATGGTGGCCTCGTGGCCGGTGCCGCCCGTCGGCTCCAGGACGAGGACGCCGTCCTGCGTCTGGTCACCGGTGAGGTACGCGTACTCGGTGGAGGCGCGGAAGGCGTACTCGGTGTCGTTGGAGCGGGTCTTCAGGTTGCCCGCAGGAATGACCAGGCGCTCGCCGGGGAAGCGGGCGGAAAGCGCGGCGCGGCGGTTCGCGGTGTGCTCGGCCTGGGGGATCGGCTGGAGGTCATGGAGCTCGGTGTCGGCCCAGCCCGACTTCATGTTCTCGGCGAGCTCGTCGGAGACGGCCGGGTAGAGGCCGTTCTTCCGCTGCTTGATCGCCTCCGCTGCTTCGTTCTCTTCGGTCTCCTGCTCCGGGGTCTCCGGGATGAGCTCCTCAGACACGATTTGTCTCTCCTTGATACGACACTGGACCATCACCCATCGTACGGGCGTACGGAAGGGGGCCCAGGGTCGAAGGACCTGTTACCGGAGAGAGCGTCGCGGAGAGCTTCGCGGGGGGCGGCCGAGGCGTCAGTCGAAGTGGGCGGCGAGGATCACGACGTCCTCGGTGGAGTCGCTCCGGTCGAGGCCGTCGGGGAGCATCGTGCGCAGGACGCGGTCGGCCACGGCCGCCGGATCGTGCCGGTCCGCCTTCGGTACGGAAGCGGCGGCGGAGTGCAGCCGGGCGAAGGCGCGGTCCATCGCGTCCCCGGTGCGGCGCAGCAGCCCGTCCGTGTAGAGCAGTACCGTTTCGCCGGGCGCGGGGCTGAACTCCACGCTCGGCGCCTCCCAGCAGGCGAGCATCCCGAGCGGGGCGGAGAGCGTCGTCTCGACGTACTCGCAGCGCCGGTCGCCGAGGATCAGCGGCGGGGTGTGCCCGGCCCCGGCCAGCACGACCTTGCGGGCGGCGGGCTCGCAGTAGGCGAACAGGGCGGTCGCGGTCCGCGCGGGTTCGGTGAGCCGCAGCAGCAGTTCCAGATCGGAGAGTACGGCGACGGGGTCCTCGCCCTCCATCACCGCGTACGCCCGCAGACTGGCGCGGAGCCGGCCCATCGCGGCCATCGCGCTCGGCCCGGACCCGCCGACGGAGCCGACGGCCAGGCCGAGGGTGCGGTCGGGCAGCGGCAGCGCGTCGTACCAGTCGCCGCCGCCGCGGGGGCCCGTGCGGTGCCGGGCGGCGAGTTGGACGCCGGGGATCCGGGGGAGCCGTCTTGGCAGCAGCTCCTCGGCGACGGCGGCGACGTCCGCCCGGGCGCGCTCCAGCTCGATCAGGCGGGCCAGGTGCTCGGTGGCGTAGCGCGCGTAGAGGCCGGCGAGATGGCGCTGCTTCTGGGCGGGCTCGGCCGGTTCGTCGTAGAGCCAGAGCGCCGCGCCGAGCCGGCCGGCCGCATCGGAGGCGAGGGGGAGGGCGTAGCTCGCGGCGTAGCCGAGCCGGGTCGCGACCTCGCGGTGCCGGGGGTCGAGGTCCTGCTCGCCGAGCAGGTCGGGGCCGGCGATGCCGTTGGCCGTGTCCGGCAGCCCGTCGAGGACGCGGCCGAGGCCCGTGGCGGCGCGCGGCACGGTCTCGAAGTGCCCGAGCTCGGCGTGGGTGAGCCCGAGACCGCGGGTGGCACAAGGGCCTTCGCCGTTCGCCGGTTCCAGAACGAGAAGCCCGCGGCGGGCCCCGACGAGGGCGGCTCCGGCCTGCAACAGCTCGTCGAGGGCGGAGTCGAGGGTGCTCGTCGCGGCCAGCCGCTCGGTGAGTTCGTGCAGGGTCGTGAGGTCCGACACCCAGCCCGCCAGGCGGTCCTGGATGAAGGCTCCGGGTGGTCCCGGGACCTCTGTCAGGGGTGCGGGAGTCTGCGTTGAAACCGGAACCTCTGGATCGATTCCAGCCACTTTCGGCAGGTGTGGGGCGCTCATGGCAGCCAGCTTTCCGACCGGTGCGATTCGTCGAATAGCATCGCAAACCCCCATGTGATTCTGCGCCACTATCAGTGCATCCACATGTACACGCACAAGTAACCCGATGTCCAGCATTGTCCCTTCGGGGACCGGGCGATTCGTGCTCTACCAGTGTTGGTTAACTTGGCCAAAAAATGCACCCTATGGACGCTATTTACGATCGACTGGGGCCGTTCGACAGGGGTACCTCCGGGGTCAGGTCGCCGGAGGAGCGTCATCCCGGGCATGCTGGGTACGTAAACGGTGATGCGCGGGCGCAGTTGTGATCGCCCAGGAACCCGGCAGCGGGTTCGGGCGTCCTAACCCGTGAACGTGACGCCCCCGCCCCGGACGGCGGGGTTCGCACCAGGGACGGCAGGCGAGGCGCAGGCCACCCTCGCCCGCGACCGCCGGCCCGGCTCGACCCGCTCGGTTCGACCCGCACGACTCCGCCGGAGCAGCACGACTCCGCTCGGTCGGTGAGACCTTGTCCGGTTCGACTCCGCTCGACTCTGCTCGGTTCGGCTCTGTTCCACCTCGGATCGGTTCCTTTTCGGATCGATTCCATTCGGCTCGGCTCACGCTCGGTATCGACAGCACGCCCGTACCGCGGAACTGACGAGCACGTACGCACAGCGAAGAGATACGCACGTGGTGTCACGCACGCGTGGTGCCATGTGGACTCGGCGTTCAACGGAAAGGAACGAGCGCTCATGCGCGAGATCCTCGGAAGGCGACGCAGGCTCCGGCTCCGGCGCAAGGAGGCGACCGCCCGGCTCGACGCGGCTCTGACCTGCGCCACCGTATGGCAGTGGCCCGTGCTACCCGGAGTGGGGACGGCGCAGGCCGCCGACCCGTACGGCGAGAGCGCCGGCCTCGGCTGTGCCTGCCCCGAACCCGACTGCGCCGTACCGGGCGCACACCCCTTCGACCCCGGCCTGCTGGCGGCCACCACGGACGGGCGCATGGTGCGCTGGTGGTGGACCAACCGCCCCGCCGCCCCCGTGCTGCTGGCGACCGGGGGCCGGGCGCCCTGCGCGGTGAGCCTGCCCGCCGTGGCCGGCGCCCGAGCGCTGAGCGCCCTCGACGCGCTGGGCATGCGGCTGGGCCCCGTCGTGGCGACGCCGACCCGGTGGTCGCTGCTGGTCGCCCCGTACAGCCTGGAGCGGCTCGGCGAACTGCTGTACGCGAAGGACTGGGTGCCCAGCTCGCTCCGGTTCCACGGCGAGGGCGGCTATCTCGTCCTGCCGCCGTCCCGCACGGGCGCGGGCCAGGTCCGCTGGGAGCGGCCCCCGGGGGTGCCCGGAGCGTCCGCCTCCTCGGTGTCGCGCGGGCGGGCGGAGGGCGGCGCTCCGGTGGCCGCGTCCCCCTGGCTCCCGGATGTCGGAGCGGTTCTCGACGCCTTGGTCGAGGCGAGCACCGGTGCGCCGGGCGGGGGCAGCCGGCTCGCTTACTGACGTCCTGGGGCTCCGGGCCGGCCCGGCGTCTGCTGACGCCCTTCGTAAGGGGCAGCCCGGCGTCCGGCTCACTCGAACGGGTGTGAGCCGGTCGGGATCCGAGGTAATCGGGTGCCGGGCGCCCCGGCGGCACCCATTCCGTCGATATCGTCGGCCCGTCGTCAGGAATTCCGCGCAGTTGCCAGGTGGGCCACCATGAATCTCCGCATGATCGGTCTCACGGCAGCCGTGGTGTGCGGAAGTCTCGTTCCGCTGGTTGCTTCCGCGGATCCCGCCGTTGCTCCGGATGCCGTATCGGCTGATCCGGTCGCCGGGAAATCATCTGGCGGATCGCCAGAAAGTCGTAGGCCAAAGGTTTCTGATCGGCTATCCGGAGATGATCCCGCCGCCCTTTCTTCGGCATTGCCGAAATCACCATCGGGAATGAGCGCGGAAGCCGGTTCCCTGTCCGAGTTTGATCGCTCGGATGCGGCGGCGTGGGAACGGTCGGGTACGGCGGCACGGTGCGGGCCCGAGGTGGTCGCACCGGAGGGTGTCGAGGCGCAGACCTGTGTCATGACCCGGGGAGACACGGTGTGGGCGCGCCTCTACTACCGGAACGCGACCGGTGAGGAACTCCGTTCCGTGCTCACCCTGATGGGGCCGGGCGGGCGGACCGTGGAGCTGCACTGCGCACCGGCCGCGCACGACGAGCCGGACACCTGTGAGACACCGCGCGTCCCCTCCTCGGGCCCGCCCGGATCCGCCGCGGCGATCGCGGAGTTCGTGGGCGCGGGGCCGGTGGAGGAGGCGCCGTTGCTGCTGCGCGCCGGATCGGAACGGGCACCGGACTCCAGGGGCTGAGGAACGGGCCCTGTCACCGGAGGCCGAGCGCGCGCCCGGGGGTGTCACGGGGCGGGCCGCAGCCGGGAACGAGGACGCCCGGTCGCTGGCGACGGGGGATGCACCAGCGACCGGGCTTCTAGAACCGTAACAAGAGATCTGCTGTTCGCAAATTCGATCTCGCCTGTAGGGACGCGTATTTACTTACGAGTACGGGGAGTTGTGACGCGGGTCACCGTCTGCGGCGTCCTGGTGTCACTGTCAGCTGAGGGTCACCTGACGGTTGGTGAGACCGCCCCGGGCGCGCCGTTCCTCGGCGGTGAGCGGGGCGTCGGACGCGAGCGCCGTGGCCAGTCGCTCGGCGAACTCGACCGCGGGCTTCTCGCAGGCCTCGGCCCCCATCGAACTCGGCAGGTCCCAGACGGGGACCACGAGACCGTGCGCCCGGAACGAGCCGACCAGCCGGGTGTCGTCGCCGAGCGAGGAGGTGCCCGCGGCGTGCAGCCGGGCGAGCGCGTCGAGGAGCTGCTCCTCGGGGTGCGGCATGACCCAGCGCAGGTGGTTCTTCTCCGGGGTCTCGCACCAGTACGCGGCGTCGACGCCGGACAGCAGCGTCGTCGGGATCGCGGCGGCGTTCGCACGCTCCAGCGACGCGGACACCTCGGCGGTGGCGTTCTCCGCGTCCGGCACCCAGAACTCGAACCCGGAGTGCACCTCCGGCGCGAAGGCGGCGTCCGGGGCGAGGAGGTCCTGGAGGCGCGGACCGTCGGCCGGTACGCGGCGGGCGGCGACCGGGGTGCCGGGCTCGGCCTCCAGGGCGCGCTGGAGGGTGTCCGCGAGGTCGCGGCTGAGGTCGCCGGAGGAGGTGTCGTTCTGCAGGGCGAGCAGGACGGAACCGTCGTCGCGGCGCAGCGCCGGCCAGGCCATCGGCAGGACCGTCGCGAGCTTCACCGACGGAACCCCGTCGGGCAGCTCGTCCTTGAGGGTCAGCTCGACCGTGGCGGCGGGCACCAGCTCGCGCAGCGCGACCCAGTCGCACTCGCCCGCCAGTCCCTCGAAGGGGCGATGCACGAGCTCGGTCACGGCCTGGGCGGCGGCGCGACCGTGACACGCCTTGTAACGGCGGCCCGATCCGCACGGGCAGGGCTCACGGGCCCCGACGACCGGGATCTCACCGTCCTTGAGCTGCTGCTTCCCGGCCTTGGACTGAGGGCGCTTCTTGGCCATGGTGGGCATTCTCCCGATTGCGACAGTGCGGACTCGGCGCGAGCCTAGCCGCCCGGGGAGCCGTGCCCCGTCCACGTACGCGACCGGGCCTCGCCGTCCGCCCCGCCGGCAGACGCTCGCGGGCCCGTCCGGGCCAAGCCCTTCGCCCGGGCTCTCAGCCCACGTCGTCGAGGACGTCGGAGAAGTCCAGACCCTCGAACCCGGTGAGCCCGCCGACGCCGTTCCCGGCGACATGGTTCGTACCGCGGCCGTTCCTGCTGGAGCCGTTCGTTGCGGAGCCGCTGCCTCCGATGCCGGGCGGCTTCCTGGACGAGACCAGGGCCCAGACGGTGACCTCGCCGGGTGCGTCGTCCCGTACGCCCCACTCCTGGGCCAGGGCGCTGATGATGTTGAGGCCCCGGCCGCCGCGTGCCGTCACCGAAGGGGTGGCCGGAACCGGGCGGGTCGGGCCACCGCCGTCCGTGACCTCCACGGTGAGCCCGCCGCCGGTGTCCACCCGCCAGGCGGCGCGGATGTCCCCGTCGCCGACGTCGGTGTGCCGTCCGAGCGGCCTGCCGTGCCGGCAGGCGTTGCTGAGAAGTTCGGAAAGGATCAGAACAGCGTCGTCGACGACCGCGTCCGACACCCCGTTGCCGCGCAACTGCTCACGCATCCGGTGTCGTGCCTGCCCCACGCCGGCAGGACCATGAGGAATGGCCATGCTCGACGACGCGGGCACCTCTTGTGCCACCACCAACGCCACCCCCGAGACCTCCTTTGCCCCACGCCACGGGTTGGATGCCCCACCGGGCTGGACCGGAAACCGGCCAATGGGCTGCGGGTGACGCACTCGTAACGATCGAACGCGCAGCGAATGCGCCGGAGCACACCCCGTAACGGTCGAGGTCGGGGGCGCGGAGCGTCCTCTTCCGTGCTGATTCCGGACTAAATGCGACCCAGTTGCGACAGAACCTGCTTCGGGCGGTTGGTGATGATCGCTTCGACGCCGAGTTCGGCGCACAGCTCGACGTCGGCCGGTTCGTTCACGGTCCACACGTGCACCCGGTGCCCCGCGCGGTGCAGCCGCTCGATGTACCCGGGGTGGCTGCGCACGATCCGCATGCCGGGCCCCGCGATCCGGGTCCCGGCGGGCAGCCGCCCGTCGCGCATGCGGGGGGAGACGAACTGCATCAGGTAGACCGTGGGCAGGGTGGGGGCGGCCGCCTGGACGCGGTGGAGGGAGCGGGCGGAGAAGCTCATGATGCGGATGGGCGAGGGCCCGTCGGCGGGCGGATCGGCCAGCCCGAAGCGCTTCAGCAGCTGCAGGAGCCGCTCCTCGACCTGCCCGGCCCAGCGGGTGGGGTGCTTCGTCTCGATGGCCAGCTGCAGATTCCGCCCGGTGGCCCGCACCTCGGTGAAGAGCTCCAGGAGCCGTTCCAGGGTGAGTACGGAGGTGAGCTCGCCCGGCACCGGATCCCAGTCGGGCGACTCCTCGTGGTCCTTCCAGGAGCCGAAGTCGAGGGCGGCGAGGTCGGCGAGCTCCAGGGCGGACACGGCGCCGCGCCCGTTGGACGTACGGTTCACCCGCCGGTCGTGGACGCAGACGAGGTGGCCGTCTGCGGTGAGCCGGACATCGCATTCCAGGGCGTCGGCACCGTCCTCGATCGCCTTGCGGTAGGCGGCGAGGGTGTGCTCGGGGGCGTCGTCGGAGGCCCCGCGGTGGGCGATGACCTGGATGGAGGTGTGCGCGCTGCGCTGCCGTGCGTGGGTCACCCGGGCCATGGTGTCACCGCCGTGGGGGTGGCTGAGCACATGTCACCCTGGAGGTCTGTTTTGTCGGATGTAAAGATTGGTGTGCGGATGCACAGGTCCTGCTTACAGTGGCCCGACGCGTTGTGGGAAAAGCTGACCGCAGACACGTGCACAGCGGATTTCTTGCCGAATGCCGACTGGATGCCGAGTGGAACCGAGGAGTAAAGAGCTGTGAGCACCGAGAACGAGGGCAACGAGGACCGCGCCGTACCGGCCGTGCCGTCCGTACCTCCCGTGCCGGCCGAGACTCCTGAACCGGCCACCGACGAAACCACGTCCCTGCCGCGGACTCCCGCGGCCCCGGACGAGCCCGCGCACGACACGGCGCGTCTGCCGGTGCACGACACGGGCACGACGCCGGGCGCTGACGGCGTATCCGGCGCGTCCGGCGCGGGTGCCCCGGCCGCCGCTCCGGCGCACGCGGAGGCGCCGCGCCACAACCCGACGCACCAGGGCGCTCCGGGATCTGCGGGCGCGCCGGCATACGGCCAGGGCGCCGCGCACCCGACCCCGAACCAGCCGCCACAGCCGCCGCAGCACCCCCCGTACGGATCGAACCCCGCATACGGAGCGGAGCCCGACCTCCCCGCGGGCGCCGCTTCCTGGCCGCCGCCCCCGCCCGCCGTCCCGTCGTACGCCGGCGGGGACGCCGGTCACACGGCGGGCCACGCTGCCGGTCACGCGTCCGGCGGTATCGGCAACGGCGGCGGCCACGGCCCGGTCTGGGGCGCTCCGGTCCCGCCCGGCACGGACCCCGCGGGCGGCGGCAGGAGCGGCAGGAGCAAGGCCGGCGGCCTGGTGGCGGCCGTGGCCGTGGCGGCGCTCGTCGCGGGTGGCGTCGGCGGCGCCCTCGGTTTCTGGGCGGCCGACCGCAACGACAACGGCTCCTCCGGCAGCTCGACCACGGTCTCGGCGTCGGACACCCCGAAGGACCTGAAGCGCCCGGCGGGCACGGTGGCCGGGGTCGCGGCGAAGGCGCTCCCCAGCGTGGTCACCATCGACGCACAGGGCGGCGAGGGCGAGGGCGGCACGGGCACCGGCTTCGTGTACGACAAGGAAGGCCACCTCCTCACCAACAACCACGTGGTGGCCTCCGCCGCGGAGTCCGGCGAACTGTCGGCGACCTTCTCCGACGGCAAGAAGTACGCCGCCGAGGTGGTCGGCCGGGCGCAGGGCTACGACGTGGCCGTGCTGAAGCTGAAGAACCCGCCTGCGGGTCTGACGCCCCTCCCCCTCGGCAACTCGGAGGGCGTCGCGGTGGGCGACTCGACGATCGCGATCGGCGCGCCCTTCGGCCTGTCGAACACGGTCACCACGGGCATCATCAGCGCGAAGAACCGCCCGGTGGCGTCCGGGGACGGCCAGAGCAACAAGAACTCGTACATGAGCGCCCTGCAGACCGACGCATCGATCAACCCGGGCAACTCCGGCGGCCCGCTGCTGGACGCGACGGGCGCGGTCATCGGCATCAACTCGGCGATCCAGTCGACCGGCGGCGGCCTCGGCCAGTCCCAGGCGGGCTCGATCGGCCTCGGCTTCGCGATCCCGATCAACCAGGCCAAGAACGTCGCCGAGCAACTGATCAAGACCGGCAAGCCGGTCTACCCGGTGATCGGCGCGACGGTGACGATGGAGGAGAAGACCGGCGGCGCGGCGATCTCCGCCGAGGGCGCGGGCGGCACCCCCGCCGTCACCCCGAACGGCCCGGCGGCCAAGGCGGGCCTGAAGGCGGGCGACGTGATCACGAAGTTCAACGACACCGTGATCGACAGCGGCCCGACCCTGATCGGCGAGATCTGGACCCGCAAGCCGGGCGAGAAGGTGACCCTGACGTACGAGCGCGACGGCAAGGAGGCCACGGCCGAAGTCACCCTGGGCCAGCGCGAGGGCGACAGCTGACCGGCTAGGCTGTCCCACGCGTCGAACCGGCCCCTCGCGGGCCTGACGGCCCGTCGGCTTGCACAGCGACCGGTCCGCCGACGCGGGGTGGGTTGCCCGAGCGGCCTAAGGGAACGGTCTTGAAAACCGTCGTGGCAGCGATGTCACCGTGGGTTCAAATCCCACACCCACCGCAGGCGAGAGGCCCCTGACCAGCACGTATGGTCGGGGGCCTTTGCCATGCCCGGTGACCGCCGGGCACCGCTGTTCCCCCTGGTTTCCCGCTCTATCGGGCACGGAAGGGGCACGCGGGGGGCACGGCTGGACCACGGCTTTGGAGGTGCCGGGGCTGCTCGTCAGCGGTTGATCGGGATCTCGTAGACGATCTCGCAGTGCGC
Source organism: Streptomyces globisporus (assembly GCA_014649555.1). Lineage (GTDB taxonomy): Bacteria > Actinomycetota > Actinomycetes > Streptomycetales > Streptomycetaceae > Streptomyces > Streptomyces globisporus. The sequence continues at coordinate 370,223 of BMTG01000005.1, forward strand.
TGCGGGCACCACGATGTCCGCTGTCTCCACGGGACGGCCGTCGTCGCTGTAGTACGTCCGCCGGATGTGCGTCACGAGCGCGGCTTTCTGGATGCCGAGTAGCGATGCCTCCTTGGCGGTCGCGTGCCGCGGCTCGGGCTGCTCCACCGCGTGGCTGATGGTGACTCCGATCGCGGCCATGCGGTTCACGACCCCGGCCCCCGCGTGGGGGCCTCCCTCGGGGAGAACGACGAGGGTTCCGCCAGTGACGGCGTACGGCTCCCAACTCGTCGACAGCTGGACCGGCTTCCCGTCCGCAAGGAACTCGTAAGTGGTCCGCACGCACAGCTCGCCCTCAGCGATGCCGAGCCGCGTCGCGATCTCCGCCGGGGCGGGCACCTTCGCGTCGGTCCGGCTTTCCCAGTCGCTCTGTAGGCGAAGGGCCTTCATGTCCTGGCGGAACGGGGACCCGCTGGGCTGCTCACGCGCCGACGACCGGACGACTCTCACGCGCTCCCGGGGCTCGGCGACGTAGGTCCCCGATCCGGCCCGGCCTTCCAGCACGCCTTGGGAGATCAGCAACTCCTGTGCTCTGCGCACCACGTTCTCGCCCACGCCGCACTCCTGGCCGATCTGGGCGCGGGATGGGAGACGGTCGCCCGGTTCCCAGACGTGCTCCGCGATGCGCTGCCGGAGTTCGTCGGCGATGCGGAGGTACGGCGGTTGCTCAGACATATGGAAAATCTAGTCCACTAGCTCTAATCTAGTTAACTAGCTTCACTGAAAGTGATCGCTGGCAACGGAGGGTGTGCTGTGTCCGCTTCGGAAGTGACCGCGGCGGCTCTCGCCGCCCGCTTGTCTGCCGCTGGCCTCCGCCCGCGCGTGGAGGAGGACACCCAGTTCACGACGGTCGAGGCAGAAGTACCGGACACGCTCTCCGCCGCCTCATGGCGGGAGGTCCTGGACGCGGTGGCCGATGCCGATCGATTCGGGCTCGTGGCCACCAGCTTGAACGGCCGCACCTTATGGGCGGTCGTACGTAAAACGGCCCCCACGACAGGCGACGTCGGGGGACCGGGCTATCAGCGATAGGAGCTGAACAGCATGCTCAACCGTATCCGCCAAGCCATCGCGCGCACCAGAGCGCGGTGCTTCCCCAACGGCCGGCATCGCCGCCCCTTAGCGCCCTCCCAGCCACTGGCCTCTTCCACCTGCCCCGTGCCCGCTGACGCTTCGACCGTCACTTTGAGGCGGGCTGCGGTCGGCCCACTCCACCGTTACCCGCTGAGGGGAGAGGACGTCGCGCTTGTCCGTCCGTACCTGCTGGCCTGGGAAGAGCAGCGTGCACGGACGCGCTCAGTGTTCATCGCCCCGCACCTGCCGGCCGATGCATGGTCGGCCCTCTCGGGGGCCCACTGATGCCTCCTCGCCGAGAACCGCACCCGACGGGCACGGCTTCCGTCCCCTACCGCTCGATCGCCTGCTGGATCGGGACGCACCACTCCTGCACCGAGCCGTTCCCGCCTGCGGCGACGGACGACGTGCCGGTGATCTACGAGGTGTGCATCTGCCCGTGCCACTCGACACCCGACCCGTCCGTGCCCGTGAAGGTGACGGCATGAGGGCCCCAGCCCCCGGCGGTGCACTGGTCTCTTCCGTCGAGGTCACTGCGGCCACCGTGCAGCGCGGCGACATCATCGAACTCGGCGGTCAGGCCTGCCGAGTGAATGACCTCTTCCAGCTTCCCCAAGGTGCCAAGCAACTGGTCTTCGAGTCGGGCGAACTGCTGGCCATACACGCCCGCACCCGGCTCATCGCCCTGCGACTGCTGAGAAGGCGGTGACCGACTCCGTGTCCCGACGCCATCACGACATCGCCGACGACCTACGCCGCGAGATCACGACGGGCAGCATCAAGCCTGGTGAACGCCTCCCGTCCGAAGCCGGCCTGGCCGCTCGGTACAGGGTCAGTACGGTGACCTTGCGACGTGCTCTCGCCGTGCTCCAGGGCGAAGGACTCGTCGAGAAGATCCACGGCAAGGGGAACTACGTCCGCAGTCCCCGCCGCAAGATCATGTACGTCGGAGGCTGGGGCACGCTGGACCCCTGGACCGCGGCTGAGCCAACGTTGCGCATCACGGTTCGCAGCACCACGGTTCCGGCCTCCGTGCACCTGACGACGCTGCTGAAGGTGCCAACGGGCAGCCCCCTCGCGGAGTACACCTGCCTCAGCCTCGAACACGGGTCACCGCAGGGCCTGGCCCGTATCTACATCCCGCGCGACCTGGCCCCGGCCGGAGTCCTCGACGACGACTCCGTGTGCCAGGAGGCAGCCACGAGATTCGCCGTCCTCGGCCCGTCGCCAGCCACCATCCGAGAGACGGTCTCCGCCCGCTCTCCCACCCCAGACGAAGCGTCGGCCCTCCGCATCGGAAACAACATGGCCGTTATAGCGATCACACGCATCGCCACCGACACCAACGGCCGCGTCGTTGAAGCCGCGCTCCTGGCCTTCCCGGGAGACCGAGTCGACGCCATCTTCACCGCCCACCACGTGCTCAACGAGAGGCCAACCCAAGGATGACAACACCAAACGAACTTCGGCTCCTCCCATGGTCGGGCACGGGGGACAAGCCCTGCTACCTGAGCACCGACGACCCAGACGGCTACATGTCCCGCCTCGCGGACAACATCGAAGCGGCCCAACTCGGCACGGCAAGCGAACTGATGGAAGAAGCCGCAGAAGCTCTCGACAACCAGGACACGTCGCTCGACGAGATGCGGTGCCTGGTCAAAGAGCTGACCGGGGCACTGCGGGACGTCTACCGCGTCGCAACGAGCCGCGGCCACCTCCGGGCAACGAGCGATCCGCGTGAGCCCACCTGCTGACGTACGGTCCCCGACCAGCACAGCAAGGGAAGCCCATGGCTCTGACCAGATCAGATGCCGTGGGCTTCTGGCTTTGCCGACTGACTTTCGTCGACCTTGGATGGCCTGAGGACTGCTTTGTCCCGAAGCAACTTCGATAGAGATGCTGCCCCGGGAGGTTGTGCCGCCCACCTGCGCCGATGGTCCGCAGGCGTCGGCGCTCGTCCGCCGTTGTTCGTCGGTGTTGTCACGCAGTTAGACACGCACCTGATGCGGTCCCCAGCGCGATCAGCGAACGTCAGCTCCGTTCTCTGGGTGCAGGAATAACACGTTCAGTGCGGCACATCATCCGCAGGGGCCCAGGCCAGAGCGGGGTGGGGGCGGTCACCTGTGGGTGGCGCTATTCGGCTTCGGACGGCCCAGGGACGGCCCAGGCGCAGAGACCCCCGCTGACGTCAGAGCACGTTGAACCCCCTCAGAAGATCAGGGAAGACCAGTAGCGCGCCCGTGAAGGCCGTGCCGCCTCCAAAGACCGCCATCTGCCAGGGTTGCTTGATCTTGAGGCAGATGCTGAAGCCGAGCATGCCGCACACCACAGACACCACGAACAGAAGGACAGCGCACCCCACGGCTCGGTCACTCGGCGCTTCGGGAAGCCCGAGCACAGAGATGAGCGCCTGGAGGTCGAGGAAGGCCGCCAGAAAGCCACCTGCTGCGGCGCAGAAGGACTTCCAGCCATGTATCCCTGACTCTTGGGCCCCTCCCTGCGGGATGACTACACCCATGGCGGCGGACCTCTGGAAGCTGTACGACAGCCAGTACGCAACGATCGCGCACGCCAGGCTGGTCATCACCTTGATCGCAGTCAGCAACGGCATCAACATCGACGACTCGTCACTCATGCCAACCCCCAAGGGGCAGAGTAGGACAGCAGGACAGCAGGACAGCAGGACAGCACGGGCAGGCGGATGGCGGCCTTCGGAGGCGCGGGTCCACTCCCGAGTTCGTCCCAGACGGTATGAGAGAATGAGAAAAAAAGCCAACACAGGAGGTGGGAGCCGATGGGGCGACGCGAGAAGGCCCTACCGGACGTGATGCCGCCGGCGCATCGGCAGTTCATCGAGGCGTTGCGCAAGGTGCGAGGCGAGGCCGGATACACGCTCGCCAAGTTGTCGAGCCTTACTCCCTACAGCCCTGCGGCCGTCGCGCGCGCACTCAGCGGCCAAGCTTTCCCGAGTGCGGAACTGGCTGAAGCGCTGATTGTCGTCCTCGGTGAAGATGGCGTTTCTAAACGCCTGCTACTAGATCGCCTATGGAAAGAAGCTAAAGAGGAAAATGCTCATCTCCTAGAGGAGGCGAGTAGACCCATAGTCGCGAAGCAAGCAGAAACCGACCTTCGGGCCGCCTTGGATAAACTTTATAGGAAGGCTGGATCCCCTCCACTGCGCGACCTTCAAAATGCGGGAGGGCCAAGTCGATCAACACTTCATAGAGTTCTGCAAGATCCAACCGCGGTTCCCGCTCACACTGTCCTACTGACGGCAGATGCGCTAAGTCGGTATCTTCCTGACAGTCATCGGACACGCTACATGGAAGAAGTCACGAGGGAACTCGTTGAAGCCGCGAAAACGGACAAGGTCACTGGTGAATTTGACACAGCAGAGCTAAAGCGCTACATCCTGGAAGCAGACCCTACTGCACGCAAGGAAGAAGTTGTGAACGCACTCCCGGGTATGGAACAGGAAAACCGTCTATTTATTAGCTACGCTCACAAGGACAACGAACTGTTCGATGAAGCCGTCGCCATCTTCGCCAAGGACGTCAGCAATTTCTATTCCGCAAAAACCGGCAACACGCTCAACTATTTCTTCGATCGACAGAGTATCGGATGGGGGGAGAACTGGAGAGCGGAGATTGACCGTGGTCTAGATAACTCCATGGTGTTCATGCCAATCATTACGATGCAATACTTCAACCGTGCCGCCTGCCGTGATGAATTGAATGCCTTCAAAAGTAGCGCGGATCGCCTTGGTGTAAAGGAGTTGATCCTGCCGGTTGTCATTGCAGGAGCCCGATCGATCAAGGCGGATCACGAGATTCCGGAGGTGCGAATTATCGAGAGTTTGCAGTACAGGGACCTCGAATCGGCCTTCCTCTCAGGGCCTGGGACCCCTGAATGGCGAACAGCCCTCAGCGTGCTGACTGATGAATTGATCGGCGTTATCGATAGAGTCGAGGCCGAGCAAGAAGCCAGAAGGTCTTCCGGGCAACCGATACTCCCGTCGGATGCCGCTACGGAAGGTGAGGAATCTGACCTGCTTCAAGGTATGTCAGACTTGAGCACTATTTCGGAGCGGGTTGAAGAGGAGATCGCGGAGGCTACTCAGGCCGTCGAAGCGTGGGTAGAGGCTATCTCCGGAGACATGGAATCCTTCGCCAACCAAAAAACTCCACAGCAGATGCAGGCTGTTTCTCTTCGAATGGCAAGCAAGGCTAAAATGCCCTCCATCCGACTGAGGGATGCTGGAACGGCACTCGCTACCACCACGGCCGAAGCAGATGCTCTCCTGCGATTTATGATTGAGCAGCTTTCTCAGACAGGATCTTCTGACGCTCGCGAGATGGCGAAGCAACTCACTGAGAGTATGCAAGAGGACTCGCCCGACCTGCAGTCGCTGCTTTCCCAGATGTCAGGTGTGCTCTCCATGTTGACCGTATTCGAGGTCATGAGTTCTCCCCTCCGGGCTTCACTCAAACCAGCCCGAGTCGGAATCAACAAGTTGCAAGACGCGTTCCGGATTGTCGACAGCTGGAGTTCGCTGCCGAAAATCAGCTAAGGGTTTCCGATGTTCACCACTTAGGTCGGCGGAGCGGCTTTGGGCTGGAGCTACTTTGGGGCGAGTGATCATGGCCCCGTAAGCTCATGGCGAGTCGGGCAGTCAGTGGACCTGCCCGTAAAGCGCGACGTTGGGGCCATGATCTTAGAGGCTCGCCCCAAAGTGGCTGCCTAAAGCCGTGGAGCCGACCGCCCCAGCCAAAGAGGGTGTCTCCCCACTTCATGCCCGCAGCCGCCGAGCGCGCCGCCGGGCGCGGCCAGCCGGGGCGGAGACAGGAGGCAGGCCGCGCCGCTGAGGCGGCGCGCGCCCGCGCCTTGCGCGGGCCTTGATGAAGTAGAGAAAGTTTTATCCCGCTGAGATGAGCTGCTTGCCGTCGTGGCTCCGCACGTGAGGGCCGTTGTCGTCCAGGGCGTCCAGCAGACGGACCGCGTAGACCTCTGCCATACGCCCGCTGACCTCGCCGGGTGTGAGCCAGGAGACGGCTGTCGACTCGCTTGATGTGCGCTCGGTGCCGCCGGAGGGCTTGCAGCGGAAGACCAGAGCGACGATGCCTCGGGTCGTGTTCTTGTAGACGCCGGTGAGCTGGTCCACCTCGACGTGGATGCCTGTCTCTTCCCAGACCTCGCGGGCAACGCCGGCCTCGGGTGTCTCGTTGAGTTCGAGGATGCCGCCGGGGAGCTCCCAGGTGCCGTTGTCGGCTCGGCGGATCGCCAGGAGGCGGCCGTCCTCGCGCACCACTACTCCGGCGACGGACACGGAGTGCAGGGGAGTGGGTGCCGCTTCCTGTGATTGACTCATGTAGAGGAGCATAGGAGGCAGGGAAGGACTATGGGAACTGCGGCGGGAGGGGCCGGTTCCGGTCCTCGATATGTCCAGATCGCTGATGACCTCGTGCAGCAGATCCGGGCGGGGGTTCTCAAGGCCGGCGACATGGTGCCGAGCGAATCCGAGCTGGTGGACCGCTACGGGGTCTCCGGCGGGACGATCCGTAAGGCCATGGTCGAGGTACGGGCGAGTGGGCTCGTCGAGACCAGGCATGGCAAGGGCTCGATCGTGAAGAACCGGCCCCCCGTACGGCACCGCTCCTCCGATCGCTTCCGGCGCTCGCTCCGGCAAGGTGGCCAGGCGGCCTACCTCGCGGAGTCCACACAGTCCGGCGCCACCGCGAAAGTCAGCGTTCTCTACATCGGTCCCATGGACGCGCCCGAGGATGCCGCCGAGCGGCTGGGTGTCCCCGCCGGTACGCAGGTGTTGGCCCGCCGGCGCCTCTATTTCCGCAACGGCACCCCGGTGGAGACCGCCTCGTCGTACCTGCCCTGGGACGTGGTGAAGGAGATCCCCGAGCTGTTCGCCGAGAACCCCGGGGGCGGCGGCATCTATGCCCGACTCGAAGACCACGGGCATGAGTTCGCGGAGTTCGTCGAGACGCTGCAAGCGCGCCCGGCCTCGAAGTCGGAGGCGTCGGAACTGGCGCTCAGTCCTGGCGCGCCCGTGGTTCACCTGATCCGAGAGGCCCGTACGACCGCGGGTCGGGTGGTCGAGGTGTGCGACACGCTCATGGCCGCTGACCAGTTCGTTTTCGAGTATCGGATCCCTGCCGACGACTGACGCCCGCTCAACTTCCCACAACCCGTCGCGAGTTCTTCCTCGCGGCGGGTTGACTCATGTACAGGAGTCATGCACTCTTCTTCATGTCACTCATATACATGAGTGGTGGAGTCCAGCATCTATAGAGGAGTGATCTGCTGTGCGTCAGATTCCTGTCGACACCTCCAGCGCTGTCGTGATGGTCGCCAAGCCTCCGCAGGTCAAGGTCCGTGACCGCCGCACCGGTGAGATCGCCACCGACATGGAGACCGGTGCTCAGCTCATGACCGTGGACGTGATGTTCGCGGCGAACGAGGAGGTAGAGATCCTTTCCGTCACCGTTCCGGAGCCCGGGATCACCGGTGAGCTGTCCATGGGCACGCCGGTCGCGCTCACCGGCCTGGTCGCACGTCCGTGGGAGAACGACTTCAACGGTCAGCGGCGGCACGGCATCGCGTTCCGCGCGGTCGCGGTCACCTCGCTCGCCGACGTCGCCGCCGCCACAGGGTCGAAGGCGGCCTGATCATGACGGCCTTCACGGTCGCTCTGGTGCTGGTCGTCGCCGCTGCGGGTCTCCTGCGGTGGCGGCGGCCCGCCTGGTACTGGCTGGCCTTCGGGGTCACTCTGGCCGCGCTGCGGGTCTTGGTCCGGTACCGCTCGGTCATGGACGCGTGCGGGTTGACCGTTCCGCCGGCGCGGTGGCGGTTATCTCTGGCTCGGGCCACCAACCGGCCGATACCTGAGCCCCGACCTCCGCGTATCCGGCGACTGCGGCCGACTCGCACCGGCCTGGTCCTCCGACTCAAGCTCCGTCCCGGCCAGGACGTCTTCGACATCGCTGCGGCCTCGGACCGGCTTCGGCACTCGTTCTCGATGTTCGGCGTGACCTCGCGTGAGGTGCGGTCCGGTGTCGTCGAGGTGCGGATGACCGGATACGACGTGCTCAAGCGGGTGCAGATGCCCGCTGAGACGAAGACCCGGGCGATGCGGGTACCGGTCGCCCTTCGGGAAGACGGGTCGGTGCACCACCGCGACTACCGAGCGATACCCCACGCCCTCACCCTCGGCGCCACGGAGTCCGGCAAGTCGGTCTACCAACGCAACCTGGTCGCCGGCCTTGCTCCTCTGGACGTCGCCCTCGTCGGCATCGACTGCAAGCAAGGGGTCGAACTCTTCCCGCTGGCCCGCCGGTTCTCAGCGCTGGCCGACAGTCCGGACACCGCCGCCGAACTCCTCGATGCACTCGTGGCGCGCATGGCGGACGTCTACCGCCTCATCCGTACCCAACAACGCATCACCGTCGATGTGCCGGACGCGGAGATCGCCGCCGACATCTGGGACCTGCCTGATGAGCTCCGCCCGACCCCGGTCGTCGTCCTGGTCGACGAGGTGGCCGAACTCGCCCTTTACGCAACGAAGGAGGAGGAGAAGCGGCGGGACCGCATCATCACCGCCCTGGTCCGTCTCGCGCAGCTCGGCCGCGCCGCCGGTATCTACCTCGAGATCTGCGGACAGCGCTTCGGCTCCGAACTCGGCAAGGGCATCACCATGCTCCGCGCCCAACTCACCGGCCGCACCGCCCACCGTCTCAACGACGAGACCTCCGCCAACATGGCCTTCGGCGACATCGCCCCGGACGCGGTCCTCGCCGCCATCCAGATTCCCGCCGAACTGCGAGGCCTCGCCATCGCGGGAGACGCGTCCGGCGGTTGGCACCGTGTCCGCGCTCCGCACACCTCGCTCCGCCAGGCCGTGAACCTCTGCAACCGGTACGCCGACAGGACCCCGGACCTGCCCGAGCTGGCCCCTTTCCGGCCCACCATCGGCACCGCCACCGAGCTTGTGCCATCGGCGAAGGCCTCTCCGCCCACCGCCTGATCTCTCCCCCCACTCGGTAGGCGTGACCGTCTTCGCGCCGAATCCCTACCACCGCCATGCCCAGAGAAGGGAGAACCGCCATGTGCCCCGACTGTGAGGACTTCGCCCGGACCGTGCTTCTGCTCGGCCAACTCGCCTTGTACGCCGACATGGCCGACGCCGACCTCGACTTCGTGGACGTCGTCAGCCCGTCCCTCGCCGTGTCGCTGCCGGAGCCGCCGCCGGGCACGTTCCCGGACGACTCCGACCCCGCTGAGGACTCGTGATGGGCGCCCGGCACGGTCTCCGGATCGACGCGGTGTTGATCCAGGCGGTCATCGCCGGAGCTCTGTCCTTCGCGCACCTGCACGACCTCGCCGCCGCGGCCGGACAGGACGGCTGGAAGGCATGGGCCTACCCGGTCAGCGTCGACCTGCTCCTTGTCGCCGCCTGGCGTCGGCTGCGCAGTGAGGGTCCGTCCCGGTTGGCCTGGTGCTGGTTCCTGATAGCCCTGTTCGCCTCGCTCGGCGCCAACGTCGCCACCGCCGGGTTCCTCGATCTGGCCGACCCGCCGGCCCCGCTCCGGCTCGGCATCGCCGGATGGCCCGCACTCGCCTTCCTCGGCGGCACTCTCCTCGCCCACTCGTCGGGGAAGCCGGAGCCAGCTCCGCCAGCCGCCGTCACGGAGACGAAAGACGTCGGGCCGACGCGTGTGCCTGACGTCGCCCCGATCCCGTCCCCGGCCGATGAACTCCCTGCGACAACCTCCCTGTCCTCGCCGCCGGCCCCGTCCCCGGATACGCCCGTCCCCGCCGTGCTGATCGACCACGCCCGCAAGGTCGCCGACGAGTACCGCACCCGCACCGGATCACCGATCGACACCGACACCCTCCGCTCCCGCCTCGGCGTTCCGCCCCACCTCGCCGACGCCATCGCCGCCCGCCTCAGCTGACCGCAAAGGAGAACTGAGATGACCCACGATCTCGCCGACCTGACCGTGGACGACTACCTCGACGGAGCGCGTGAGATGTCCGCAGCCGGACGCCCCTTCCTCGCCCACCTGCTCGCCGAGGAAGCCGCAGGGCCCATCGACGACCCGGCCTCCGCCCGCAGCATCCGCGCCCAGTACACCGACCCCACGACCGACAGGGACTGACCGGTATGCCCGCCCGCGACAGCTTCCACTCCGTGATGCGTATCGGCCCCGTGCAGATCGGCACCCACCGCGACCGCACCGGCCGCACCGTCCACGCCGCCGTCTGCACTGCCGACCGCTGCGGCTGGTCCGCCGACTACTCCAGCCGGACCGCCGCCCAACTCGCCGCCCGTACCCACCGCTGCACCGTCCGTTAGGAGACAGCGTCCATGGACGTCCCCCTCTGGATCGCCCTGCTGGTCGTCGGCTACCTCGGCATCAAGCTCTTCCGTCCGCCGGTGTGGCTGATCTGCGTGCTCCTCCTCGGCGGCTACCTCCTCGCCGACAGCCTCTTCGCGTCCGTCATCGACACCGCCGTCAAGTAACCCGCGCCCGGGAGAGGAGAACCACTCATGTTCCAGCCCAAGATCCCGACCATGCCGCAGCCCTCGGGCCTGGTCACCCCGCCCGCCGTCGTCCAGCCGAGCACCATCACGCCGGGCACGCCCGCCCTGGCACCCGCCGCCCCTGCGCCGGCCCGTCCGGTCGTACAGCTCACCCCCGGTACCGCGGTCGCGCTCGTCGGTGCCGGTACTGCCGTCGTCCTGGTCGTCGGCACCGTCCTGGTCTCGCTGCTCCTGGCGGTCGCCGTCACCAGCGCATCGGTCGCCGTCTGCGCGGTCGTCCTGCGCTCCCTGATCGCGTCCGACGCCAAACGCCGCTGACCGGCCCCCGGGCGGCCTCGATACCGCCAAGCATCCGCCGCCCGGGAGCCGTGCCCACCGATCGATCTCGCAACCGGAAGGAATCCCCAGCATGGCCCACCGGCCCTCACCCTCGAAACAGAAGCGGTCCATGCCCGGCCCACAGCTCGACCCGACCGTCCTCGGGGACGTCCTCCGGGTGGCCTCGGCCTCCGACTACACCCGCTGGGAGGACCAGATCCGCCGCACCGGCGGCTGTGCCGACCCCGTCCATCTGAGCGGCTGGGTAACCCACAAGGACAAGACCACCGGCGAGACCCTGCACCACTACTCGACCGCGTACGAGCCGGGCGGACGCCTTCGTATCGCCTGTGGCAACCGCCGCGCCTCCCGCTGTCCTTCCTGCGCCTGGACCTACGCGGGCGACACCTACCACCTGATCCGCGCCGGCCTCGCCGGAGACGACCGCCGCGACATCACCGCCGCCGTCCGCGACCACCCGCGCGTCTTCGCCACCCTCACCGCACCCTCGTTCGGCCCTGTCCACAACCGCCCCGACCGGGGCACCTGCCGGTGCGGCACGGCACACGCCTCGGACTCCGCGGACCTGGGCTCCGCCCTTGATCCGGAGACCTACGACTACGCGGGCGCCGTGCTCTTCAACAACCACGCCGGGGAGCTCTGGCAGCGTTTCACCACCCGACTCCGCCGCGAACTCGCCATCCACGCGGGCATCCCACGCCGTGAGCTGGGCGACCACCTCCGCGTCTCCTTCGGCAAGGTCGCCGAATTCCAGAAGCGCGGAGCCCTGCACTTCCACGCCGTCGTACGTCTCGACGGCCCGGAAGGGCCTTGTACTCCGCCGCCCTCTTGGGCCACGGTCGATCTCCTCACCGACGCTATACGCGCCGCAGCCGCGCACTCGTACACGTCGGTCTCCGTTCCTGCTGCCGGTGAACAGTCGGCCCGGACCTTCCGGTGGGGCCGACAGCTCGACGTCCGCCCGGTCAAGGCCTTCGGCGACGGTTCGGATGTCACCGAACAGGCAGTCGCCTCGTACGTGGCCAAGTACGCCACCAAAGCTGCCGAGAACACCGGCACCCTGGACCGCCGTATCGGTGAACTCGCCGAACTCGACCGCCACCGCGTTCCCGATCACACCCGTCGGCTCATCACCGCATGCCGTGAGCTCGACAGCCTCTATCCGGACCGACGTCTCTGGGCCTGGGCCCACATGCTTGGCTTCCGCGGCCACTTCTCCTCCAAGTCCCGCACCTACTCCACCACCCTCGGTGCCCTCCGTCAGGAACGCGCCGACTACCGCGCCGCCCAGGAAGCGCCTGCTCTCGGCCTCGCCGACCGCGAACCGGACACCGTCCTCGTCCTGACCGACTGGCAGTACGTAGGCCACGGGCACACCCCCGGCGAAGGAGCTCTCGCCGCCACCATCGCCCGTGACCTCCAGACCAACCGCGAGACCGCCCGCGACGCACTGAAGGGGATCACTGCCAACGAGGGGGAGTGGTGACTGTGGCGGACCGACTGCTCACCGTGAATCAGGTTGCCGAACGACTCGGCACCGGTCTCCGCTTCCCCCGCCGGCTCATCGAGGAACGCCGCATCACGTTCGTCAAGGTCGGCCGACACGTTCGCATCCCCGAGAGTGCCGTGGAGGAATACGTCAGTGCCCACACGGTGGCGCCGATCGTCCTGCGGCCCGCCTCAACGTACTCGTACCGGAGGGCCGCCTGATGGCCGCCAAGCGTAAGTCCCGACGCGCCTTCGGCCGGATCCGGAAGCTGCCGTCCGGTCGGTTCCAGGCTCGGTATCCGGGGCCTGACGGCGTGCTCCGTGCCGCTGATCAGACGTTCGCGACAACGACCGATGCCGATCGCTGGCTGGCACGGAAGCGAATCGAGATGGAGGAGGGCCGCTGGCTCGACCCCGCCGAGGGACGGACCACCGTCCGCGATTGGTCGGCACGATGGCTCACCGCGGTCTCCCCGCAGCTCAAGCACAAGACACAGGCGTCGTACCGATCCCTGATTAACTCGCTGATCGTTCCGGCGCTCGGTGACCGTGAGCTGTCCAGCCTCCGGCCTATCACCATCGTCGAATGGGTCGGTGCGATGAAGACCCGTGGTCTCAGCGCATCGCGGATCAGGCAGGCCTACCGGGTGCTCTCGCAGATCATGCGGGCTGCCGTCGACAACGAGATGATCGGGCAGACCCCGTGCAGGGGCGTGAGGCTGCCTCGCATGCCGCAGACCGAGCCGCACATCCTCACCCCGCTGGAAGCCTCACGGATCGTGCGGAGCGCGACGAAACCTCATGACCTGCTGATCTCCTTGCTCGCCTACGCGGGTCTGCGGGTAGGGGAGGCGTTCGCGCTGCGGCGAGCGGACATCGACGTGTCGGGCGGCCTGGTCCTCGTCGATGAGAACCTGGCCGAAGCGAACGGCACCCTGGTCTTCGACACTCCCAAGTCCCATCAGAAGCGGGTCCTGCGGATCGGGCCGTCACTGGCGGCGCGGATTGGCCGGCACTTGGAGACGCTGCCCGGCGGGGAGAATGCTCTCCTCTTCGTCACGCCCGGCGGCAAGCCCCTGCGCTACAACCAGTGGCGTAAGGCCTACTTCGACCCTGCGGTGGCGGCGGCCGGGCTCACCGACGTCACGCCGCACGATCTCCGCGCCTCGCATGGCACATGGGTTGCCGACCGGTACGGCGTGATGACCGCCGCCCATCGACTCGGCCACTCGAACGCGAGCGTCACTACCCGGCACTACGCCCGGCCGGTCGTCGGCCGTGACGAACAGGTTGCCGAAGCGGCGGACTCCTGGCTCAGTGGCAACGAAGACAATGACGACGGCTCCGCTGCGGTGCCTGCTCAGACGTGATCCAGAGTCCGTCTTCAAGCGGATCTCGCCTAGAGCAGGAATGTCGCCAGACTGACCGCCGCCTCGTAGGAGGTGGCGGTCTTGCGTCGGTCTATGACGAGTTGACCGGCACCCAGCCCTCACCACCCATCCGACCACGAGGTGATCTTCCCGTTGTGCGGTACTCAGCCCTCGGTCGGGTAGGCGAGGAGTTGACGGTCCACCAGGACCAGGCCCTGGTACTCGTTTACCAATACCGGAGCGACGTCGAGCCCGGCGGGCCTGTCCTTGCCGGTCCGGGCGTCAAGGGCCACCGCGGTGGTCGACGAGGCCCGGCCGTAGATCCTGCCGTGCCAGGATGCTGTGACCTTGGGGGCGAAACGGCCGTCAGCCTGGCCGTCCTCCAGCCGCCAGAGCTCCTTGCCGCTGGTGGAGTCCAGGGCGACGAGAAGGCTTTGAGACGTGCAGACAAGAGTCTTGGCCTGGTCGAACGGGCAGCTCAAATTGTCCAGGCCCTCGGGCACGTCCGCCTGTACCTTGCCGGTGCCAGACTTCAGGAGCCGGTCGAAGCGCGCGCCGCCGTCCTCGGCCCAGCCCCACACCCGGACCAGGGACGGGCCGGCAGATTCGACGGTGGTGTCGCCAGCGTTCCTCTCGGCCCGCCACTTCTCCTTGCCGGTGGCCGGGTCGAGACCAACCAGCTGGTCGGGGCCGAATCTGTCGAGAATGTCGACGCCTACCGCGGCCTCCGCGGTGACGGCCCGCGTCCGAACGTTCTGTGCTGTCCACCGCACCTGGTGGGTAGCGATATCGATACCGGCCGTCACCGCGTTGTAGCCAGTGTTCACGGTCACGATGACGTTGCCGCCCGCGAAGCCGACCACCTGAGCCTCGGGCGTAGAACTGTCCCCCTCTGCCCATGCTCGCGGGATTTTGAGCGATGTGCTCCACGCGGCCTTTCCTGTCTCGGGCGTGGTGGCGACGACCTCAAGCTCCATCGAGGGCGACTGCGTTCCAATACCGGGCTGTCTCGTGACGAACGTCGTCACGACCAGGGAACCATCGGCCGACACGAGCGGCGCGATCGCATCATCGTCCTCACCCAGGGCCTCCGCGCGCGGGCGCACCACTGCCACCACCTTCCCGGTGGTCAGGTCCACGGTCTGCATCCGGTCGGCAGAGGCCACATACGCCGACGTACGGTGCAGGGCCACCGCGAGGTCACGAACATCGCCCAACAGATTGGTCCGGCCCGCCGTCGCCTCCGGCGGCAGGGCTACCGCTCCCCGGGCCGTGAACGACTCCGGCGGATCGTGCGGAACGCGCTCCGGCTTCCTTTTTTCTACGGAGCCCTTTGAGGAAGAGCCCGACGGCACTCCGTCTGCCGGACCTCTGTCCGCCGGTGAGCCGCAGGCCGACAAGCCAATGGCGAGAAGGGCAACAAGACAGAATCGCCGCGCGCGCATGAAGTCCCTTTCAACCCGCAGCGAGGCAACGCTGCCGCTGATGATCAAACCGCAGCATGTCACGCCCCTCACATGGTCGGATGCGGGTGCTCGGACACTGGCCGAAAGTCAACGGACGAGCCGCGTGCCCCGATAGCCGTGGCTGGGGTGATCGCTGTCGGAGAGGTACGCCGAGCACGACAAGAGATCCGATCGGGAGCTGGGGCACGTAGCGGGCACGCCGCCGAGGACGACGGCCGGATCTGGAAGCGCACAAGCCTCTGAGCTGCGAAAGAGACCAAAACCTGCCCGACGAGCGAAAGGTCTTGAAAACCGTCGTGGCAGCGATGTCACCGTGGGTTCAAATCCCACACCCACCGCAGGCGAGAGGCCCCCGACCAGTACGTATGGTCGGGGGCCTCTGCCACGCCCGCTCCCTGCCGGGCACCGCTGTTCCCTTTCCGGATGCCGAGCAGCGATGCCCCCTCGGCGATCCCGAGCCGCGTCGCGATCTCCGCCGGGGCCGGCGTCGTCGCGTCGGTCCGGCTTTCCCGGTCGCCCTGTCGGCGAAGGGCCTTCATGCCCTGGCGGAACGGGGATCCACTGGGCTGCTCACGTGCCGACGACCGGACGACTCTCACGCGCTCCCGGGGCTCGGCAACGTACTTCCGCCAGCCTTGGACGCAGGACTGCTCCGTCCTGAAGGGACGTCTGCTCGGTGAGCACCAATCAGGCGCTGGCCGCAGCGTTGCGTCCCGTCGAGCGAGGTTTGGCGTGGCTGAAGTCCTGGCGCATCTTCTGCAGGTCCCGACGCAGCCCCCAACCGCATGGCGTAACTCACCAAGAACTTCCCTCGGGTTGGTGGCAAGCGCTGAGCAAGAACGATAGGTGACATGGCCCGTGTACACACCATCCAGAGAACAGTGGGAACCTCGGCGCCTGCTCAATTATTTGACCTTCTCGTGAAGATCGTTAGTGTTCTCTTTGTTCCGCGAACGCGGAACTCTGTTGAACGGGGATTACCCAAGTGAAGAGCAAGAATGCGGTTCATGCAGCGCTGCTGACCACTGCGCTCATAGCCGGCACGGCCATCCCGGCGTTTGCCTCCGGAGGCACCGGCGACGGTACGGCCGCCGACCAAGCTGTGGCCGCTGTCCAGAAAGCCACCGGTACCACCGGCATCGCCGGTGCCGGTACTCAAAGCGCGGTGATGGCAACCGAGCGCGGTTCCGTGACCGTTTCCACCCCGACCAGCGCGGAGAAGCCGGTGAGCGTGGCGGCCTCCGACGGCTCCGCTGTCACGATGGCCCTGCCCGCAGCGGTCGACACCGCAGGTGTCACTTCGGCTGCCGGCACCACCGTTTACCCCGATGCGGCAGCACACGTCGACCTCGCTGTCCAGGCCACCGTCGACGGTGGCGCCCGCGCGTTGGTCACCCTCAAGAACGCCGCCGCCCCCAACACGCAGCGCTTCGACCTCGGACTTCCCGATGGCGCCAGCCTCGTGGCCGATGGAGACGGCGGCTACGACATCGTGACCTCGGCCGGCGGGGCGGGTCTCGTCCCCCGTGGCCACATCGACGCCCCCTGGGCGAAGGACGCAAACGGCGACGCCGTCCCCACGAGCTACAGCCTCGACGGCAACACTCTCGTTCAGACGGTCGAGACCAACCCCGACACCGCCTATCCCGTGGTGGCTGACCCCCACTACACGTGGGGCATCATCACCGGCACGGTGTACTTCAACAAGAAGGAGACCAAACTCCTCGCTGTCGGGGGCACTGTGGTGTCGTGGCTGCCGAACCCCGCAACGAAGGTGGGCGGCCGAAGCCTTGCGACCATCGCGGGTGGTGCAGCAGCGGTTGGCAAGTGCATCAAGTTCAAGGTAAACCCCTCACTGGCACTCCTTTCGCCTGCGGCGGCCATCAATGGAAGTGGCCTTTACAGCGGCAAGGCCGGCGACGGATACTGCAAGTAAGAACCGGCAGCCGGCGGGCCCGAAAGGGCAACGCGGCTGACTCTGGTGGCCGAAGAGAAATAACTCGACTTTCCGAATTTGAAAGGTTGCAGAATGGATATTCTTACCGTTCTGGCGGCAGCTGCTTTCGGCTCCACGGTGTATCTCGTCGCCTTCTCGACGGTTAAATGGCTGGACCGTAAGGATCCCAAGATCAAGGTCTTGGGCCTGACCCTCATCGGCCTTGCCCTGTGTGCCGTTGTCGGGATTGTCGCGGCGGGGAGTACGGGCGTCATAGTCGGTTTCGTCGTAGGCGGGGTTCTGACTCCACCTGTGCACCGAGCGCTGCACGGACGCATGCGAGTCGCTCGAACCTGACCCGTAGGCCCTTGCGCTGTCTCCTGTAGACCCAGGCGGGGATGGGCGACAGCGCCGCGTCCCATTTACGGAGCCCTCGCATACACCGAGTATGCGGGGGCTCCTTTGGCGCCAAGAGGCGGGACCCCGAGCAGGCCGTGGCGTACGCCCGGGAAGCCCTGGAACTGGCTCGATCGTCGAGGTCCGGATACGTCGCTCGTAGACTCCGTGCCCTGTGCGACGAGTTCGGCCCCCTGAGCCGCGATATCCGCGTGGCGGAGCTGGGAGCAGAGATCGCCATGCTGGGCACGCCGTGGCGAGAGGGGTAGGCATGTCGCAGACCGAGGGTGCACAACTGTTCCGGGAGAACTGGATCGCCGGAGTGCGGCGGCACTTTCCCGGGGAGCCGAAGGCCGGATATGTGACCCGTGGGAAGACACCCCGGAGTGGGAGCGCCGGGCCGCAGGCTAGGTGTACGAGCAGGTACGCCACTTCATCGGGATCAGCAGTGGGCACGCCGCCCGGCTGTCCCGCGAGCAGAAGAGCCGCATCGTCGCGACGTGCTGGACCGCCCAGATGTTCAAGCACTTCGAGAACCCGAAGCCGGGCTACGTGGCTGACTGGCCCGACCTCCCGTCCTGGCAGCAGGAGACCGATGCCGACATCTTCGAGGCGATCGAGAAATCCCTGAGCTGACGGCCGCCCTGCCGTGTCACGGCCCCCGACCAGCAGAGATTCAGCCGGGGCCGTTCCCGTGCGTCCTGTTCGTCGGTGTCCTCGGCCACTTCTCTGTCGGGCGTGGGGCCGTCCGTTCGTGGGGGCGGTGGCCGCGTGGAAACCGAGGAGCTCCCGTGGGTCGGCCGACGTACTGTGGCCGCATGGTCGATCGACTGGAGATCAGCATGGTGCCGTCAGGGCCTCGGTTCTCCGCCCATCTGCGGTTCTTGGTCAATGGCGAGGACGTGGTCGCTGAGGCGGTCGGCGAAGGGGGACGGGGGCTGTTCGCCGTCGGGCCGGCGGGTGCGGAGCTCGGGCCGTTGCGAGGCAACGGTGAGGCGCTGCGCGTGGAGTTGGGGGAGCCGGAGTGTTCGGGCGTCTGCTGCGGGTTTCTGTCCGTGGTCGTCCAGCGGTTCAGGGGCATCGTGCAGTGGTCCGACTGGCAGGTTCCGTATGCGGAGTTCGCTCCGCCGGAGTTCCACTTCGATGCCGATCAGTACGACGCCGAGCTGGCTCGCGTGGACACCAGGGCGGGGAGGTCCGGGGTTTCCTAGGGACGGTCGGGACCGGGGCCTCGGAGGGTCTGCTCCTCCGAGGCGGGTCGTACGTGCTTGGCAGGCCCGTACCGGGGCATCAGCCCGGTGACGCGATCGGTAAGGCGTCGTGAGGTGCCCGGCGTGCGTCGCCGGGTGGGAGTGAGGAGACGTGGCTGTGGGCGATGTGTGGGCGTTCGGGCGGGACAGTGGCTTCGTCGCGGGGCAGGAGCTCGTGGGCTTCGATGTGGAGTCCACCGACGGGGTCATCGGGCATGTGGAGCGCCTGGAGGACGAGCCCGGCAAGCAGCACCTGGTGGTCGACACCGGGGTGTGGAAGTTCGGCAGGAGCGTGCTGATTCCGGCCGGGGCGGTGACCGTCGTGGACGGTGGGGAGCGCACGGTGAAGGTCGCGGCGTCCCGGGAGGAGATCAAGTCGGCTCCCCGGTTCACCACCGACAGTGAGACGACCGACCACGGGTATCTGGCCGAGGTCGGGGCGTACTACGTCTCGCTGCGGGGCTGAGCCGGCCAGGAGAACCCAGCGGTGCGGCCCCCTCCTCCGACCTCGGAGGAGGGGGCCGCACCGCTTCGCGGTCTCGTAAGGTCCCGCGTATCAGAGCCGTTCGATCCAGATGTTGCGGAACCTCGGGTTCTCACCGGGGTCCCCATGGTCCTGCAGTTTGATGTGGCCCGGGGCGGGGCCCTCCGGGCGGCCCGCCCCGGTCGGGCCCGCGATGGCGACGTCTCTGTGGACCAGCTTGCCGTTCCACCGGAGCGTCACCCGCGCGTCCTCCACCTTCTTCCCGTCGCTGTCGAAGCGCGCCGCCCGGAACTCGATGTCGTAGCTCTGCCAGGTGCCGGACGGTTTCGCCGCGTTGACGTCGGGGGCCTTGCGCAGGTAGATCGAACCGGCGTCGTTCGTGGCCGGTACGTCGACTCCGAAGGACTCCAGGATCTGGAGCTCGTACCGCTCCTGGATGTAGACCCCGCTGTTGCCCCGGGCCTGTCCGGTGACGTCCGGCGGGTAGTGGGGCTGGTACCACTCGGCGTGCATCCGGAAGTCGCCGTACTTCTCCTTCGTACGGATGTCACCGCCGAAGGATTCCATGGAGCCGTCCTCCGCCACCGGCCACTTGGCCGGGCTGCCGTCGTTCGCCTCCCAGGCGTCCAGGTTCGTGCCGTCGAAGAGCGTGGTGCGCTTCGTCGGGGTGACGGTGAGGTTGTCGAGGTTCACATGGCCGTCGTCCTCGGGCTCGTAGGCGTACGTGATCGTGTTCGCGCCCTTCCGCAGGGGTACCGATTCGGTGTGGGTCGCCCACTTGTTCCAGGCGACGGTGGAGTTCAGCCAGATCTGCTTCCACCGTTCGCCGTTGACGTACAGGGTCATCGACCGGGGAGTGGGCTGCGGGTCGGCGTTCTGGCCGTTCGCGTACCGCAGCGCGACGTCGTGCTTCCCCTTCTTGCCGGCGTGTACGGCGAACGTGGTGCGGGAGCCCGGCTCCCAGTTGTTGTCGATGAAGCCGGTGCCGGAGTAGCCGGAGTGGTTGTCGTTGAACTTGGTGCCGCCGGACAGGGACGCGGATTCCGCCTCGTACACCGGCGGCGCCTTCGAGCCGTCGGGCAGCGTGTTGAGGCTGTACCAGGCTTCGGTGCTCCACAGTTCCTCCCCGGACTCCGCGGCGAAGGGGCGCGGGGACTGGACGTGCACCACGTGGCCGGGGCGCAGGCCGTCCATGGTCAGCGTCACGGTCTTGCGGTCCTTGGAGAGCGTCGCGGAGGTGACGTCGAGGGTCTCCTCGCCGACCTTCGGGCCGCCGTAGCGCGGTGTCGCCACGTAACGCCACTGCTGAGCCTCGTACTTGGACGCCAGGTCCTCAGCGGTCTCCGCGGAGAGCGGCTGCGTGTACTCGATCTCGAAGCCGCCGTCGACCGCCCGCATGGCGCGCATGTCGAAGGCGTCGTCGCCGGTGAGCGTGAGCTTCTGCAGGCCGAACTTGAGCTTGCCCTCCTGGCCCCAGTTGCCCGCGTCGCCGATGCCGCCGGCGTAGATCGCCCCGTCCGGGCCGAGGCTGATCCGGTTGACCCCGGCCTCCAGGCCCTGCGTCATCCGGAACACCGCGCCCTGGTACTCGCCGCCCACCTTCTCCAGGTAGGCCCGCTGGAGGCCGCCGTAGGTAACGTCGCCGAAGACCATCTGCCCGGCGAAGGGGCCCTTGGGCAGGAGGAGGGGGTTGCTCGGCGAGTTGGAGATCTCGCCGTGCGGCAGCCAGAGGACAGGCTCGGTCACCGGCTGGTCGTCGTAGACGCCGTCCGGGTTGGTGTGGTGGTTGTAGAAGGCGCCCTGCTTGATCCGGACCAGCTTCGACGTCGGCACGTACGCGCCCTGGTTGTCGGTGGCGAAGATCTCGCCCTTCGGGCCCCAGCCGAGGCCGTTCGGGGTGCGCAGCCCCCCGGCCACGTACGACACCTTGCCGGTCTTCTTGTTGATCTTGAGGGTGGAGCCGCGGTTGGGCACGTTCTGCGGGTCCTGGGTCGCGCCCCCGGGAACCATCGCGATGCCCGTGCTGACGTAGAAGTGTCCCTTCTCGTACAGCAGCCCGAACGCGAACTCGTGGTAGTTGCCGCCGAACGGCCAGGTCGCGATCTTGCGGTACTCGTCGGTTACCTCGTCATCGTTCTTATCGACGAGTGCGGTCAGGCCGTCCTTCTCGGAGACGTAGATCGTGCCGTCGACGTACTTGAGGCCCATCGGCTCCAGCAGGTCCTCGGCGACCAGCTTCTTGGTCACCTTCGACGGGTCGGTGTTCCCGGTGACGTTGTCGAGCAGATACACCTGCCCGAGCTCGCTCTCCCTGCTGCCGCCCCAGGTGCTGACGGCCAGCCGGCCGTCCGGCAGCCAGTCCATGCCGGTGACCTGCGGTTCGAAACCGCCGGGGCGCAGATCGGTGAGTGTGTAGTCGGGGTGCACCCCGGCCAGCGGCAGGCCGTCGCCCGGTGACTCGTCGATGCCCTCGCACAGCTTGCGGCCCGGCGAGGTGACCCGGGTGACGTCGGCGTCGGTGCTCAGTGCGGAGGTGGGGACGACGGTGTACGCGTCCGAGCCGGGCGGCCGCCACTCCAGCAGGAGGCGCTGGTCGTACTCGCCGTCCCAGTGGTCGATGCGCAGCGCGTGGTGGCCCTCGGTCAGCTCGGCCGAGCCCTCCTTGGGCTGGGCGCCGTGCTTGCCTCCGTTGTCGATGATCTGCGTGCCGTCGATGATCAGCCGTGATCCGTCGTCACTGGTGATACGGAAGTCGTACGTCCCGGCCGACTCGACGTTCAGGTACGCGGAGACCTCGGTGACGAACTTGCCGCTCAGCCCGAAGTCATCGGCGGTGGTCCAGTCGATCGTCGGCTTCAACTCGTCGACGTTGGGCGTCTGTCCGGGCTTGAGCGTGCAGAAGTCCTCCAGGGCCATCTGTACGTCGAAGACCCGCATGGTCACGCCCGGTTCCTGGGGCGGTATGTCGGGAGGCTGGGCGGCGGCCTGACCCTGGACGAGAGTGGAGAGGAACACGGCTGAGACGAGTACGGCCAAGCGCCGCATGGGCCTGCCTCCTTGGGGGCCGAGGCAGCCGGCGGTCGGTGGCTGACGGGCTGCCGCACAACAGTGAAGGGCAGCCCTCGTAGGAAAGGCAACAGGTCGGCAAGCGCTTTCTATTTTATCGTTGTACAGGTGATGGGGATGAAAGCGTCCGCGCTTGCTTCCATCCCCTGGTGTGACCTGCGAAGTAGAAGTTGTTGCGCCGTCGGATGTATATAGAAAGCGCTGTCAGGCTTTCCCTTCAGGTCGCGTCGTTCGTCTCCTCGCCGCGCCTCGACGTCAGTCGGGCCGCCGAGGCGATCGCGGCGCGGGCCTCGTGTTCCGGCAGGCCCGTGCGGACGGCGGCCGCGGTGAGCGCGTCGGCCAGGGTGTCGCCGAAGCCGTGTTCGTACGCGCGGCAGGCCGCCCAGAACAGGCGGGTGTTGCGCTGGCCCTCGTGCGCGGCCAGGACGAACTGGATCAGGCCCTCGCCCCGGCGGTCCGGGGTGGGGGCCGCCCCCCTGGTGGTCGTGGGCGCACGGCGCGGCCGGGTGAGGAGGCGGAGCAGGGCGCGGGGGCACGGTGCCGGGGTGAGGTGGGCGGTGCCGGGGGCCAGGCGGTAGCGGCCGTGGGCGGTGACCGAGCCGGGGCCTACCAGGTAGCCGCCGCTGCCGCGGATGTCGATACCCGGGGCGAGACGGCCGGCGGAGTTCGGGACCGTCGCGTCGGCGGGGCCCGTCAGCCAGAGGTGGCGGCCGCCGCTCGGGGTGAGCACCGTGACCGTCGGCGGGATCGTGAACAGGTGCTGGAGGGCGAGTTGCCGCAGTGCGCCCGCCGCGTCGCTGCCGTACGCCGGGTCGACGTCCAGGTCGACGCCGATGAGGCGGTGCGGGGCGCGTCCGCAGGCGATGCCGTAGCCGGTGGCCCGGGGCGCGGCGGCGAAGAGGGCGCGGACGGCGGCGGGGTCGGTGGTGGCGTCGTGCACGCCGTGTCCCGGCAGCCCGCACTCGCCCCGGCAGTGCGTCGGGGGCTGCTCGCCGTGGTGGGGGGAGCGCAGGGCGGGGAGCTTGGTGGCGGAGAGGGGGAAGACGGGGAGGCCGCGCCCGGCGGCGGCGAGGGCGTGGGCGAGGGCCAGGGTGGGGGTCTGCCGGTCGATGGTGGCCATGGAATGAGTTTCGTACATACGTTCGAAGAAAGGAAGGGGGGTCGTGAGGAGGTGGGTGCTGGGCGGCTCGGGGGTGGCCGGCGCGGGTGGGTGGCGGAACGCTTCTTCCCCCGTGCGCCAACGGGTCGCTGCGGGCGCCCCGCTGACCTGGACTTTCCTGCGGCATAGGAGGTTTATCCGCTCTTCGTCATACGTGAGGGGGAATCGGGAGGTGGTGAGGGATTCGTCGGGGATGTGCTGGGCAACTCTGGTCTCGCGACGTTGTGAACAGCACCGGGGTGGTCGGCCAACTCCCCTGGAATCAGCCGAAGATGAAGCCGCAGTTCCGTTTATGGAGGAAAATGACATGGCAAGTATCCGTACCGCTCGCGTCCTCGCCGCCGTCGCCGCTCTGCCCCTGACCGTCGCGCTCTGCGGCGGGGTCGCCGTGGCGGACAACGGCTCCTTCGCGAACGACGGATCGAACGCGGCCGTGGCGACGATCGGCGGCAGCGGTGTCGGCGGCAACAACTCCGGTAACTCGTCCACGACCCAGCAGCAGGCCGTCGGTGCCGGTGCGTCGAACCAGAACACGTCCGCCCAGGTGAGCAACTCGGCCTTCGTTCCGATCGACCAGTCGGACCACAGTGTCGCGGTGAACTTCACGCCCTTCTTCTGGTGATCGTTCCCCGGTGAACCGGTCGTCGGGACCTCCCGGGGGGTGGGTTCCGGCGTACTGAACGGCAGCCCGTACGGAGGCACTTCGGTGCCCTCGTGCGGGCTGCTCGTGTCTTGACAGGCGTTCAATATCTGACGGACAGTCAGATGTGTTGGGCGTGGGCCGTCGGTCGTCGGAGCGTCGCCGTGATGTCGGACAGCTGCGTTCTGGCCTTTGACCTGTCCGCTGACCTGTCCGCAGCTCTGGAGGCCCCTCCGTGCATCTCGCTCCTACGGAACGCCAGCAGCGACTCCGCACCGAACTCCGTTCGTATTTCCGTACGTTGATGAGCGACAAGGCCGCACAGGGGAACGAGCGGCAGCAGCGTCGGCTGCTCCGGCGGATCGGCGCCGACGGGCTGCTCGGGCTCGGCTGGCCCGAGGCGTACGGCGGGCAGGGCCGCGGCTCCGACGAGCAGTTCGTCTTCTTCGACGAGGCGTACCGGGCCGGCGCCCCCGTCTCCATGGTCACGCTCAACACCGTCGGCCCGACCCTGATGGCGTACGGCACGGAGGAACAGAAGGCGTACTTCCTGCCCCGCATTCTCGGCGGCGACCTCGTCTTCGCGATCGGCTACAGCGAGCCCGAGGCCGGTACGGACCTGGCGGCCCTGCGGACCCGTGCCGTGCGGGACGGCGACGACTGGGTCATCGACGGCCAGAAGATCTTCACCAGCAACGCCCAGCAGGCGGACTGGATCTGGCTCGCCTGCCGTACGGACCCCGAGGCTCCCAAGCACCGCGGTATCTCGATCGTCCTCGTGCCCACGGACTCCCCCGGCTTCTCCTGGACGCCGATCCCCACCGTGGGCGGGGTCACCACCACCGCCACCTACTACGACGGCGTACGCGTCCCGGCCGCGAACCTGGTCGGCGAGGAGAACGGTGGCTGGAAGCTCATCACCAGCCAGCTCAACCACGAACGCGTCGCCCTGGCCGCGATCGGCATGCAGGCCGAGGACTTCTACGAGGAGGCCCTCGCCCACGCCCGCACCCCCGACCCCGCGACCGGGCGCCGCCGGATCGACGAGCCGTGGGTGCGCGCCCGGCTCGCGGAGGCGTACGCCCGGCTCGCGGCGACGCGTCTGCTGAACTGGCGTCTGGTCGATGCCGTCGGCGCCGGCGCACCCGCTCCCGGCGAGGCGAGCGGGGTGAAGTTCGCGGGCACGGAGAGCGCGGTCGAGGTCTACCGGATGTGCCAGGAGGCCGTCGGCGAGACCGCCCTGCTCCGGGGCGGGTCGCCCGGCTGTTTCGGGCCGGACGGGGAGCTGGAGCGGATGAACCGGGCGGCCCAGATCAACACCTTCGGGGGCGGTGTCGGCGAGGTGCAGCGCGAGATCGTCGCGACGGCCGGGCTCGGGATGATCCGGGGCAGGCGATGAGCGGAGCGGGTATCGAAACGTTCGGGAACAGCGAGCGCGATGACCTGTACGCCCAGCTCCGCGCCTACGAAGGCCGTGCCGCCGCCACCGCAGGGCGGGGCAAGGACCTTGTCAACCAGCCGATGATCCGGCACTGGTGCGAGGCGATGGGCGACACCTCGCCCGCCTACCGGGGCCCGGACGCCGTCGCCCCGCCCGCCATGCTCCAGGCCTGGACGATGGGCGGGCTCTCCGGGCACACGGACGGTACGGGGCGCTCCGCCGCGTACGACGAGATGTTCGCGCTGCTCGACGGCGCCGGGTACACCTCCGTCGTCGCGACCGACTGCGAGCAGGAATACCTGCGACCGCTCCGGCCCGGCGACCGGATCACCTTCGACACGGTCATCGAGTCCGTCTCCCCGCGCAAGACGACCAAGCTCGGCACCGGCTATTTCGTCACCACCCGCACGGACGTGCACGCCGACGGCGAACGCGCCGGGACGCACCGCTTCCGCATCCTCAAGTACCGCCCCGCGCAGCGGAAGAAGGACTCCGAGCCGGCGCGCCGCCCCCGGCCCGTGATCAATCGCGACAACGCCGGTTTCTGGGCCGGGGTCGCCGAACACCGCCTCCTCATCCAGCGCTGCACGGACTGCGCGACCCTCCGCCTGCCCTGGATGCCCGGCTGCAACGCCTGCGGCGGCGCGGAATGGGACACGGTCGAGGCGGGCGGGGAGGGCACGGTCTTCAGCCATGTCGTCATGCATCACCCGGCGTTCCCGGCCTTCGCCCCGGACGGCGAGGGCGGACCGTACGCCGTCGCGCTGGTCGAACTGGCGGAGGGCGTCCGCATCGTCAGCAACGTCATCGGGGTGCCGTACGACAAGGTCCGCGTCGGCATGCCCGTACATCTGGACTTCCTTCGTACGGACCCCGACCTCGAACTGCCGGTCTTCCGGGCGAGCGAAGGAGGTTGAGATGGACTTCACCCCGAGCGAGGAGCAGTCGGCGGCGCAGGGGCTGGCCGCGCGGATCTTCGGCGACCTGTCCACGCACGAGCGGCTGACGGCGGCCGGTTCGGGCACCGACGCCGAGCTGTGGAAGGAGCTGTGCGCGGCGGGGCTGCCGGCCGCCGTCGAGGACATCGGGCTGCTCGGGCTCGTCCTCCTCCTGGAGGAGCAGGGCCGGACCACCGCCCAGGTCCCGTTCGCGGCGACCTGCGTGTACGGGCTGCTCGCGGTCGCCGAGCACGGTACGGCGGAACAGCGCGAGCGCCTGCTGCCGGGGCTGCGCGACGGTACGGCGGTGGCGACGGGCGCGTTCCCGGCGCGGGGCCGCGTACACACCGCGGAGGACGGTGCGCTGTACGGGGCCGTTCCCTGGGTTCCCTGGCTGCGCGACGCCGCCCATGTGCTGGTGGCGGACGCGGACCTGGCCCTGTGGATGGTGGAGGCGAGCGAGCCCGGCGCTGAGGCGTGCGCGGCAGGCGTCACCGTCGAACCCGTCGAGACGACCGCGCCCTGGTCCGCGGGGCGGCTGGTTCTCGACGGCGTACGCGGGGAGCGGCTGGGGAACGGGCCGGAGGCGTACGCCGCCGTCCTCGCCTCCGCCCGCACCGCCTTCGCCGGGCTTCAGGCCGGGGTGTGCGCGGGCTCGCTCGCCCGAGCGGTCCACCACACCGTCACCCGCGAGCAGTTCGGGCGGCCGCTCTCCACCAACCAGGGCGTCCTGCTCCGCGCCGCCGACGCCCACATGGACACCGAGGCGATCCGGGTCACCGCGTACGAGGCGGCCTGGCGTCACGACGAGCGACGGGCCTGCGCAGCACAGGCGTTGACGGCCGCCTGGTGGGCCTCGGAGGCGGGCAAGCGGGTCGTCCACGCGGGCCAGCATCTGCACGGCGGCACCGGGGCCGACCTCGACCATCCTGTCCACCGCCACTTCCTCTGGGGCCGCCAGCTCGACGCGTACCTCGGCTGCGGCAGCGAGGTACTGGAGGAGCTGGGCCTGTTGCTGGCGGACAGCGCTCAGGGGAATGCGTCATGACGCGGGCGTACCGCGTCGGTGACGATCTGCCGCCCTTGGAGATCCCGGTGACCCGGACCCTGATCGTCGCCGGGGCCATCGCCTCGCGCGACTACCAGGACGTCCACCACGACGCGGAGCTGGCCCGGGAGAAGGGCTCCCCCGACATCTTCATGAACATCCTCACCACCAACGGGCTCGTCGGCCGCTACCTCACCGACCACTTCGGCCCCACCGCCGTCCTCCGCAAGGTCGCGATCCGGCTCGGTGCGCCCAACTACCCCGGTGATGTCATGCGATTGACCGGCCACATCACCGACATAAGAGCCGGAGAACCCGCCGAAGCGGTCGTCCAGGTCACCGGCGACAACCGCATCGGCCGCCACGTCACCGGCACGGTCACCATCGCCCTCCCCGGCCCGAGCCCGAAGAGGGGCGGAGCATGAGTATCCGCAGAGCCGACTCGCTCGGCGGGAAAGCCGCGATCGTCGGCATCGGGGCCACCGAGTTCTCCAAGGACTCCGGCCGCAGCGAACTGAAGCTGGCCGTCGAGGCCGTCCGCGCCGCCCTCGACGACGCCGGCCTCGCCCCCGCCGACGTGGACGGGCTCGTCACCTTCACCATGGACACCAGCCCCGAGATCACCGTCGCCCAGGCGGCCGGGATCGGCGAGCTGTCGTTCTTCTCCCGGATCCACTACGGCGGCGGCGCGGCCTGCGGCACCGTGCAGCAGGCCGCCCTGGCGGTGGCGAGCGGCATCGCGGACGTCGTCGTCTGCTACCGGGCCTTCAACGAACGCTCCGGCCGCCGCTTCGGCTCCGGCGTCCAGCGGCGCGAGCCCACCGCCGAGGGCGCGGCGCTCGGCTGGAACCTGCCGTACGGGCTGCTCACCCCCGCCTCCTGGGTGGCGATGGCGGCCCAGCGCTACCTGCACACGTACGGGCTGGATCCGGAGGTCTTCGGGCACGTGGCGGTGGTCGACCGGCGGCACGCGGCGCGGAACCCGGCGGCGTACTTCCACGGGAAGCCCATCACGCTCGCCGATCACGCCGCGTCCCGCTGGATCGTGGAGCCGCTGCGGCTGCTGGACTGCTGCCAGGAGACGGACGGTGGCCAGGCCCTCGTCGTCACCAGCGTCGAGCGGGCCCGCGATCTGCCCCGGCCGCCCGCCGTCGTCGTCGCGGCGGCGCAGGGGGCGGGCCGGTCGCAGGAGCAGATGACGAGCTTCTACCGGGACGGGCTCACCGGCCTGCCGGAGACCGCCGTCGTCGCCCGGCAGCTCTGGCGCACCTCCGGACTGTCCCCGGCCGACATCGATGTGGGCATCCTCTACGACCATTTCACCCCGTTCGTCCTGATGCAGCTGGAGGAGTTCGGCTTCTGCGGGCCGGGGGAGGCGGGCGGTTTCGTCGCGGCCGACGCCCTGCCCCTGAACACCCACGGGGGTCAGCTGGGGGAGGCGTACCTCCATGGGATGAACGGCATCGCGGAGGCCGTCCGGCAGATCCGGGGCACCTCGGTGAACCAGGTGGCGGGTGCGGCGAGGTCCCTGGTCACGGCCGGTACGGGCGTTCCGACGTCGGGCCTGGTCCTCGGTGCGGACGGCTGAGCGGCACCGCCCGGGCCCGGTCGGCTCCCGGGGGCTCTCGGGGGTGGACCCTGACGGAGGTGGGAAGGCCCGTCCACCTTCAGGAGGTTCAGGGTGGACACCCCCTACAACCTGAGGCGGACAGCGCTTCGGGACCTGGGGCCGATCCCCTCGGCGGCGCTCGCTCCTAGCGTTGGGTACATGACCACGCCAGTCTGCACGGGCGCCTCCAGGGCGGCCTCCGCCACCGCCGGACACCACCCCCACACGCCGTACGCGTCGTTCTCCTCGTACGTACGGGCCCGGGGACCGGTCCTGCTGCGTACCGCGCGCTCGCTCACCGCGAACCCGTGCGACGCGGAGGATCTGCTGCAGACCGCGCTCGCCAAGACGTACGTGGCATGGGAGCGGATCGAGGACCACCGGGCGCTGGACGGCTACGTCCGCCGGGCCCTGCTGAACACCCGCACCTCGCAGTGGCGCAAGCGCAAGGTCGACGAGTTCGCCTGCGAGGAGCTGCCCGAGCGCGAGAACCTTCCGACGCCGGACCCGGCCGAGCAGCAGTCGCTGCACGACGCGATGTGGCGCGCGGTGCTCAAGCTCCCGGACCGCCAGCGCGCGATGGTCGTCCTGCGCTATTACGAGGACCTGAGCGAGGCCCAGACGGCGGAGGTCCTCGGCGTGTCGATCGGTACGGTCAAGAGCGCCGTCTCCCGCGCCCTCGGCAAGCTCCGCGAGGACCCGGAGCTGGCACCGGTCCGCTGACACCGGTCCGTCGGCGCGAGTCCGCTGACGCCGGCCCGTCGGCCCCCAGGTTCACGATCACGGAGAAGTCTCCCGCAAGGCCCCGGTCAGGAATTTTCTCCCGCGAGTAGTGACATACCGCGTGGTATGTGCGCAGAATCAGCGGAACCCTACTGCCGCGTAGCGCCCACCGGGAGGACGCCGTGCTGAGCACCATGCAGGACGTACCGCTGACTGTCACCCGCATCCTGCACCACGGGATGACGATTCACGGGAAGTCGCAGGTCACGACCTGGACCGGCGAACCCGAGCCGCACCGTCGTACCTTCGCCGAGATCGGCGCCCGCGCCACCCAGCTGGCCAACGCGCTCCGCGACGAGCTGGGCATCGACGGCGACCAGCGGGTCGCCACGCTCATGTGGAACAACGCGGAGCATGTCGAGGCCTACCTCGCCATCCCCTCCATGGGCGCCGTGCTCCACACCCTCAACCTCCGGCTGCCGCCCGAGCAGCTCGCCTGGATCGTCAACCACGCGGACGACAAGGCGGTGATCGTCAACGGTTCGCTGCTGCCGCTCCTCGTGCCGCTGCTGCCCCACCTGCCGAGCATCGAGCATGTCGTCGTGGCCGGTCCCGGCGACCGCTCCGCCCTTGCCGGGATCACGCCCCGCGTGCACGAGTACGAGGAGCTGATCGCGGGCCGCTCCACCACGTACGACTGGCCCGAGCTGGACGAACGCCAGGCCGCCGCCATGTGTTACACCTCCGGCACCACGGGCGACCCCAAGGGTGTCGTCTACTCGCACCGGTCGATCTACCTGCACTCGATGCAGGTCAACATGACCGAGTCGATGGGGCTGACCGACAAGGACACCACCCTCGTCGTCGTGCCCCAGTTCCATGTGAACGCCTGGGGCCTGCCGCACGCCACGTTCATGAGCGGCGTCAACATGCTCATGCCGGACCGTTTCCTCCAGCCCGCCCCGCTCGCCGACATGATCGAGCGCGAGCGCCCCACCCACGCGGCCGCGGTCCCCACCATCTGGCAGGGCCTGCTCGCCGAGGTCACCGCCAACCCGCGCGACCTCACCTCCATGGCCA
The DNA here is from genome assembly GCA_014649555.1 of Streptomyces globisporus. Taxonomy (GTDB): domain Bacteria; phylum Actinomycetota; class Actinomycetes; order Streptomycetales; family Streptomycetaceae; genus Streptomyces; species Streptomyces globisporus. Next base: position 401,325 of record BMTG01000005.1, read on the forward strand.
ACGTGACCATCGGCGGCGCGGCCTGCCCGCCCTCGCTGATGGAGGCGTACGACAAGCTCGGCGTCCGGCTCTGCCACGCCTGGGGCATGACGGAGACCTCGCCGCTGGGCACCATGGCCCACCCGCCCGCCGGGCTGAGCGACGAGGAGCAGTGGCCCTACCGGGTCACCCAGGGCCGCTTCCCCGCCGGAGTCGAGGCGCGGCTGGTCGGCCCCGGCGGCGAACACCTCCCGTGGGACGGCGAGTCGGCCGGTGAGCTGGAGGTCCGGGGCCCCTGGATCGCCGCCGCCTACTACGGCGGGTCCGACGGCGAGCACCTGTGCCCCGAGGACAAGTTCAGCGAGGACGGCTGGCTGAAGACCGGCGACGTCGGTGTGATCAGCACCGACGGCTTCCTCACGCTCACCGACCGGGCCAAGGACGTCATCAAGTCGGGCGGCGAATGGATCTCCAGCGTCGAGCTGGAGAACGCGCTGATGGCCCACCCGGACGTCGCGGAGGCGGCCGTCGTCGCCGTACCGGACGAGAAGTGGGGCGAGCGGCCGCTCGCGACCGTCGTCCTCAAGGAAGGCGCCGCCGATGTCGACTACGAGGCGCTGAAGGCGTTCCTCGCCGAGTCGGGCATCGCCAAGTGGCAGCTGCCGGAGCGCTGGTCGGTGATCCCCGCCGTGCCGAAGACGAGCGTGGGCAAGTTCGACAAGAAGGTGATCCGCAGGCAGTACGCGGAGGGCGAGCTGGACGTCACCCAGCTCTGAGGCTCCGGTTCCACCTCTGGTTCCGCCTCTGGTTTCACGTGAAACAGGGCGGGGGCGGTACGGGATTCCGTACCGCCCCCGCCCTGTTTTGTCTTACGCGGGTGCTCAGTTGGTGCCGATCTTCGCCAGCAGGTCGACGATCCGGGACTGGACCTCGTCGCTGGTCGACCGTTCCGCCAGGAAGAGAACGGTTTCACCCGATCCGAGCCGCGGCAGCTCCGCCTCGTCCATCCCGGCCGAGGTGTAGACGACCAGCGGGGTGCGGTTCAGCTGTCCGTTGGCCCGCAGCCAGTCGACGATCCCGGCGCGTCGGCGGCGTACCTGCATCAGGTCCATCACCACGAGATTCGGCCGCATCCGGCCCGCCAGGTCCACGGCCTCGCTGTCCGTCGCGGCGCGCGCCACCTGCATCCCGCGCCGCTCCAAGGTCTGCGTCAGCGCCACCGCGATCTCCTCGTGCTCCTCGATCAGGAGCACCCGCGAGGGATGCTGTTCGCTGTCGCGCGGGGCCAGCGCCTTGAGGAGGACGGCCGGATCCGCCCCGTACGCCGCTTCCCGGGTCGCCTGCCCGAGACCGGCGGTGACCAGCACCGGGACCTCGGCCGCGACGGCCGCCTGGCGCAGCGACTGCAACGCGGTGCGGGTGATGGGGCCGGTCAGCGGGTCGACGAAGAGCGCGGCGGGGAACGCGGCGATCTGGGCGTCGACCTCCTCACGGGAGTTCACGATCACGGGACGGTAGCCGCGGTCGCTCAGCGCCTGCTGGGTCGGTACGTCGGGGGCGGGCCAGACCAGCAGCCGGCGCGGGTTGTCCAGCGGCTCGGGCGGCAGCTCGTCGTCGACCGGGTGCGGGTGCGGCCGGTTGGCGACCTCGACCGCGCCCCCGGGCCCGTCCAGCGGCTCGGGACCCTCGGCGCCCTCGTCGGGCGCCCCTATGGCGTACGCACGCCCCTCCGAGACCGGCGGCGCGAGCAGCTGCCCCTCGCCGTAAGCGGCGCCGGGCCCGCCACTCGTGTGACCCGGCTGACCCGGCTGTCCGAGCTGCCCCGGCTGGGCGTGCTCGTGAGGCGGGACCGGGGGCTGGCTCTGCTGCGCTCCGGGCGGGGGCGTGGGCGCGTTCGTCGTCGCGGGAGCGGGCGTCGGCCCCGTCGTCGGCTGCGCGGCCTGCTGGTTGCTGGGGGCTCGGGCCGGGGTGCGGTCGCCCTCCGGCGGGGCGGCGAGCTTGCGACGCCGGCCGGCCCCGCCGAGGCTCTGGTGCGGCTGGTTCTGCTGATGCGCGAGGTGCTGGGCGAACGGCACGCCCTGGCCCAGCGTGCGCACGCTGAAGGCCCTCCCCTGCGTCGAGTCGGGGTTGGTGCCCTCCGGCATCGGCTCCTCGGCGGGCAGCGGCTGCCGCCGCGCGTCCGGGGCCGGAACGCCCGGGTCACCGTCGGCCGGGTGTGCCCCGGGCCCGGTGACGGCGGCGACACCGGTGGTGTGCCCGGTCTGTCCGGTCTGCTCGCTCTGCCCGCTGTCGCCCCAGGAGCCGGTCTCCGGGCCCTGTCCCGCTGCCGGCGCCGGACCCTGCGGGAGACCGTTCCCGGACGTGTCCGTCCCGGATACACCCTGCCCGGGAATGCCCTGCCCGGAGGTCGCGTCCGTCTGCGGGAGGTGGTGCGCCGGGCCGACGGGGTGCGCCTGCGGAGGGGTGTGGCCGGCCTCCGGTGCGGTACGCGCGTGGTGGGCGCTCGCGTCCACGCCGGGGCCCGCCGGGGCATCGGGGACCACCGGCGCCCGGTCCGCGTCGGCGGGCGGCAGGGCGAAGGCGGTACGCGGACCGGCGTCCGCCGCGGTGCGTTCCTGGGCGGCGGCCAGCGCGCGCCGGGCCCGTCGGCCACCCGGCTGCTGGGCAGGGTCCGGGTGTCCGCCGTTGCCGTTGCCGGACGTGAGTGCGGGAAGGGCGGCGGGCTCGCCCTCCCGACGGGCTCGCCGTCCGGTGGGCGGAACGGGCTGCTGCCGGTCCACCGGGACACCCTGGGGCGGCACGGTCTGCCCGAGCTGCGGACGGCCGCCGCCCTGGGCGTTCTCGGCCGCGGTGACGACCGCCCCCTCCGAGGGCCCGGACGGGCCGGAGGTCAGGGCCAGCGCCTGGCGCTGCGGCTGCTGCTCCCGCACGGCGTTCCCGGCGTCCGTCGCGGGAACGCCGTCCAGGGCCGCTTCGGCGGGGCTGGGACGGCCGCGCCGCCGCCCGGAACCCTCGCCCTGCTGGGCCGGGATCAGCTCGGGGGCCTGCTGCTCCTCGGGCGCGGCCGGTCCACGGCGCGCGCGGCGCCGCCCGGTCGGCTCGGCGACGGGCCGGTCGTCGGCAACGGGAGCGGCGGGAGCCTCGGCCGCTGTGCCGTCACCCGCGCTCTCCGGCGTACCGACCGGGCTGTCCAGGAACGCGTCGGTGGAGGACCTGCGCGCCCGGCGGCGGCCGCCGCTGGTGACGCCCGGCGCTCCGACGCCTTCCGGCGACGACGAGGACATCGGAGCGGCGGGCTCCGGCGCCAGGCCGTTCGCGTCCGGCTCCGGGGACGCGATCGTGCCTGCTGCCGCGCCGATGGGCACGTCGAGGACGTACGCGCTGCCGCTCATGCCGGGCATCTCGTGGGTCTGGAGGACCCCGCCGTGGGCCTGGACGATGCCGCGGACGATCGGCTCGTGCACCGGGTCGCCCCCGGCGAACGGGCCGCGCACCTCGATGCGGACGACGTCACCGCGCTGGGCGGCGGCCACGACCACGGTGGAGTCGACGTAGCCGCCCCCGGGGACGGCCCGGGTCTTGCCGGTCGAGTCGACCCCGCAGACGTCCGCGACGAGATGGGCGATGGCGGTCGCGAGCCGGCGCGCGTCGACCTCGGCCTCGATCGGCGGGGCGTGCACGGCGAACTGGGCGCGCCCGGGGCCGATCAGCTCGACCGCCCCGTCGATGCCGCCCTTCACGATCCCCTCGATCAGGGCGGGGGCCTTGTGCAGCCCCTCCACCCCCGCGTCGAGGCGCTGGTAGCCCAGGACGTTGTCGACGAGCGTGGTCATCCGGGCGTACCCGGCGGCGAGGTGGTGCAGGATCTGGTTGGCCTCGGGCCACAGCTGACCGGCCGGGTCGGAGGCGAGCGCGGACAGCTCGCCGCGCAGCTCCTCCAGGGGCCCGCGCAGCGAACCGCCGAGGACGGCGGTGAGCTGGGCGTGCTGGGCGCCCAGGGAGGCGAGCAGCTCGGCCTGTCCCTCGATCTCGGCGGCGTACCGCTCGCTGCGGTCGGCGAGCTCGGCGGCGTGCGCCTCCTTCAGCGCCTCCAGTTCCTTGGCGTGCGCTTCCTTGAGCGCGGTCACCTCGGCGGAGTGGCTCGTGGTGAGCTCGGCGACGACGTTCTTGTGCTGGGCGGACAGCTCCTCGTACGGCCGGCGGTCGGTGAACGTCATCACCGCGCCGACGAGCTGGTCCCCGTCGCGTACCGGCGCGGTCGTCAGGTCCACCGGCACCCGGTCGCCGCTCTTGGACCACAGCACCTGCCCGCGCACCCGGTGCTTGCGCCCGGACTTGAGGGTGTCGGCGAGCGGGGAGTCCTCGTACGGGAACGGCTCGCCCTCCGCCCGCGAGTGCAGGATCAGAGGGTGCAGCTCCTGGCCGCCGAGGTCGCTGGCCCGGAAGCCGAGGATCTGCGCGGCCGCGGGATTGACGAGGACGACGCGCCCGTCGGTGTCCGTACCGACGACACCTTCGGACGCGGCCCGCAGGATCATCTCGGTCTGCCGCTGCGAACGGGCCAGCTCGGCCTCGGTGTCGACGGTGCCGGAGAGATCCCGGACGACGATCATGAGGAGCTCGTCGCCGGTGTAGCTGGAGTGGATGTCGTTGTACGCGGCCTGTCCGCTGTCGAGGCTCGCGCTGGTGACCTCGACCGGATACTCGTGACCGTCGGTGCGCCGCGCGGTCATCCGCGTGGGCTTGGTCCTGCCCTGCTCGTCCGCAGCCTCGGGCCGTCGCATCGACCCCGGGATCAGCTTGGAGTCGAACTCCGGCAGCAGATCGAGCAGACCGCGACCGACGAGCGCGGTGCCCGGGGTCTCGAACATTTCGAGGGCGATGGCGTTGGCGTTGACGACCGTGCCATTGCAATTGACGAGCAGAAGCCCGTCAGGAAGGGCATCGAGTATGGCTGCGAGGCGAGCAGTGCCTCGGGATGGCCTGCTGCTCACGACGACGCTTCCTCCCTGATTACCGCACCTTGCCGACAGCGGGCCCCATCTTGCCCCTCGGGCCGCAGACTGTCACTGGAGGAGTCTAAGGCCAGGGGAGGCCCCGGGGGCGGCGGATGAGGGGGAGCTCTCACCAAGGTTCTGTGCGCGCGGTGTACGTCAGGGGCCCATGCCGTGAGCGTCCGCACACCCTGTGACGTGCGCGGACGCGGGGCGGGGCGGGCCTTCCGGGCCCCGGAACGCTCCTGGTCTCTTCGCCGGTGCGAACGTCTTTACGCGGTCGTCTTCACGTCGCCGACGGGTCGGCGGCCGAGAGGGCGACCGCCGACGGGCTGACCGGGCATCGGGCTACCGGACGTCCGGGAGCACCGGCACGAGGCTGTTCCAGCGGGCGATCTCGCATCCGTCGCGGCGGCTGGCGGTGGTGTCCACGGCCCGGCCCTCCCAGGTGCCGACGATGCGGGCGGTGGCGTCGCCGCCGTGGATCATCGTGCACATCGTGCCCTCGGGAGTCTCCCGGAACAGCTCCTGCCACCCGGCCCGGGTGGCCCCGGCCTCCGCCAGCCGGTCACAGGCGGCCTGCCCCTCCGGGTGGGTGCCCCCGGTGGGCCCGCACTCCAGCTCGAACGTGCCGTCGGCCCCCGGGACCCCGGTGTTCTCCACGCTCACGGTGAGCCGCGTCCGCGCCTCGTCGGTCTCACCGGCCCCCGTCCCCTCCCCGTCGTCCAGGAACCCGGGCAGCGGAAGGGGCATGGGCAGCGGGCCGAGGGCGGGCCGGGCGGCGGCGAACGGACCGGAGGTCGGCGCGACCGAGGGCACCGGCCCGGAGGACGCGGCCCCGGAGGCGGTGGCCGCCGGCACGGCGGTGGCGAGGACGGCGAGCGGGACGACGGCGGTGAGGGCGAGACGGCGCAGCATGCGAAAGCTCCAGGATCTCTGCGGCGGGGTCGGCCGCGGGCGGCGGCCGCGGACGGATCACGGACCTGCCCCGGCGCCACGCTGACGGACGACGAACGGGCGACGACGACTGGACGACTGGCGGAGACCCGAGGCCCCCACCCCTCTCTAACGCGCACCGCGCCCGGACGTTGCGCCACCACGCCGAACTGCTTTGCCCTGGCCCCCGGACGCCTAGTAACGTGGTCGGCGATTGGTGGCACGACGCTCGACTGTGTCATCATCTGCACGCACCACTCGCGTCCGCGCGAGGAGTGTGGAGGAGGCGTCGCCTAGTCCGGTCTATGGCGCCGCACTGCTAATGCGGTTTGGGTCTTAAAGCCCATCGAGGGTTCAAATCCCTCCGCCTCCGCTCCATCCCGAAGCCCCGTGCCCCTGGTACGGGGCTTCGGTCGTTCCGGGGCGAGGGGGTGCGCGGAGGGGTGCCCGGGGTGGGGCGTCAGAGGCTATTTCCGCAGCTCAGCGGTGGTGCGGCTAATGGATTTCGCGTCACGGCGCAGGTCATGTAATGTTGTTCTCGCAACGCCGACCGGGAAGAAAAAAGCCCGGAACGCCAAGCACTCGTAGCTTAACGGATAGAGCATCTGACTACGGATCAGAAGGTTGCAGGTTCGAATCCTGCCGAGTGCACAGCAGGTGAGAGGCCCCCAGGAGAAATCCCGGGGGCCTCTCGCGTTTGCCCGCGAGGGCGGGGCACGGGGCTCCCGGCGGCTAGCGCCGCTTGCGGCCCAGGCGGCGCTTGGGCTTCTTTCCGGCCAGCAGTTTCTGGGCCGCGAAGCGCTTTCCCATCGCAGTGAGGGTGTCTGCCAAGGCGTGAGTGGTCCGGAGGGTGTCGCGGTGGTGGTCGCCGAGGGTGCGGCGCTGGCGCGCACGTACGTCTTCGAGCAACTCGGCTGCCTCGGAGTAGGCGCGAAGCGAGTACAGGGTGATGGCAACGGCATAGGCGGACTGGAGCGTGCGGCGGTGGTCGTTGCCGAGGATGCGGCGTCGGCCGGCGAGGGTGTCCTCGTGTATGCGGCGGGCTTCGGTGTGCTCGCCGAACCCGTTCAGGGCCGTGGCGAGAGCGTTGGCGAATTTGAGGGTGTCGGGGTGGTCGTCGCCGAGGGTGCGGCGTGCCCGGAGGAGGGTGTCTTCCAGCCTGGGGCGAGCTTCGGCGTGCTCGCCGAGCTCAAGGAGGTTGACGGCGAAGTTGACGGCGGAGTGGAGGGTGTCCGGGTGGTCGTCGCCCAGGGTCCGGCGTCGGCGGGCGAGGGTGTCTTCCAGCGTGCGGCGGCATTCCGCCTTCTTGCCGAGCTGACTGAGGCTGCCGGCGAAGGTGGTGGCGGTGTGGAGGGTGTCGGGGTGGTCGTCGCCGAGGGTGCGTCGTGCCCGGACGAGGGTGTCTTCCAGCATGCGGTGGGCTTCGGCGGGCTTGCCGAGCTCGTTGAGGATGGCTGCGACGTTGGTGGCGGTGTGGAGGGTGTCGGGGTGGTCGTCGCCGAGGATGCGGCGTGCCCGGACGAGGGTGTCCTCCAACATGGGGAGAGCTTCGGCGGGCTTGTCGAGCTTGCCCAGGGCCATGGCCAGGTTGGTGGCAGATCGGAAGGTGTCGGGGTGGTCGACGCCGAGGGTGCGGCGTCGGCGGGTGAGGGTGTCCTCGTGCATGCGGCGGGCTTCGGTGTGCTCGCCGAACTCGTTCAGGACCGTGGCGAGGTCGTTGGCGGAATGGAGGGTGTCGGGGTGGTCGTCGCCGAGAGTGCGGCTTCGGCGCGTGAGGGTGTCTTCGATGATGGGGCGGGCGTTCGTGAAGTCGCCGAAGTCGAAGGTCGCGTGGCCGAGGTACTGCGCGCAGGTGAGGACCTCAAGGTTGTCGGGCCCCAAGTCGGCGGTCCACGTCTCGCGCAGAGAGGTGAGGAGCTCGACCGCAGTGCGCGGCTGGCCACTGCGGATGAGGAAGATGGCAGCCTGCTGCAGCGTCGGGCGCAGCTCGGGGCGGCCCGCGACGAGGACGTGCTGCGCGGTGAGGTGAGAGGTGAGCGAGGCCCACGCCGCCCAGTTGTCGGGGCTCTCCGGATCGCCCGGCTCGATGGTGCGGAGGATGGTCGTGACGTCGTCCCGGACCCGTTCGGTCTGGGCGGAGTCTGACTGGTCGCGGAGGACCGCCTGCGTGAGGCGGTGGATCTGGAAGGTCTCGTGGTCGATACGGGCCAGTCCGTAGCGGCCCAGATGCTGGAGCGAGGTGTGGAGCCACATCAGGTCGTCGGGGTCACCCGGGATCGTGGAGAGGTGCGGGCGCGCGGACTCCAGCCAGGCGATGGGGATGGGGTCGGGGCCGAGGAAGGCACCGAGGCGGAGCAGGGCTGTGGCCTCGGGGTGGTTGTCGTCGAGGCGGGTGGTGGCGATGCCGACCGTGGCGGCCAGGGGCGCGGGGTAGCCGGGGGCGTCGCCTTCCTGCAGGATGCGTGCGGTGTTGCCGGTGAGGAGTTGGCGATAACGGTCGAGGGTCATGCCGCTGCCGATGACACCTGCGGCTTGGGCCAGCGCCAGCGGGAGGTCTCCGAGGTCCTGGGCGAGGGCGTCGGCCTGGGCGGCGGTGGTGCCCGGAATGCGTGTTCCAAGGTAGGCCAGCGAGTCGGAGCGGGTGAAGACGTCCAGCCCGGTCGGGTGGGCGATGCCGCGCCAGTTGTGGTTGCGCGAGGTGATCAGGACGTGGCCGGGTCCCTCCGGCAGCCAGGGCGCGATCTGGGCGGGGTCCTCGGCGTTGTCGAGGACGATGAGCCAGCGCTGCCGCGTACGCAGGTGGTGCAGGACGGCACGCGCGTTGGGGTCCGAGCCGGCGTCCGGCTTGGCGATGCCGAGATGGTCGGCCAGTTCGGTGTAGTGGACGGGGACCTGGTCGGACTGCTCGGCGTCGATCCACCACACCAGGTCGTACTGGCCGGAGAAGCGGTGGGCGTACTCCAGGGCGATCTGCGTCTTCCCGATGCCGCCCATTCCGTGCAGTGCTTGTACGACCGCCTGTTGGCCGTTGAGCAGACTCTCGCGGAGCTGGACCATGACAGCCTCACGGCCGGCGAAGTCGGGGTTGCGACGGCGTACGTTCCACACGTCGGGTTGCCCTGTGCTTCCGGGAAGCCTCGGCTTGGTGCGGCCCTCGGCCTCGGTCGGTCCTGCTGCCGGGGCCTTGCCGGGGAAGATAGGTGGGCTGGTCGGGCGGGTCCCTCCGTTGATCGCCTCGCGGAGCGCGGCGAGAGCGGCTGTCTCGTCCAGGCCGTGGAGGTTCTTGTGGAGCCTCGGGGCGAGGAGGTGGGGGGTGTCCGCGGCGGCCAGGGGTTCGAGGGCCAGGGGGATGATGCGTTCCCTGCGGGCGACGGCGGCGGTCCACTCCTCCTGAGTCCATCGATCGGCGTCGAAATAGGACTTGGAGAACAGGGCCACCACGGCATCGGCCTGCTTCAGGGCCTCGTCCATGCGCTCGACGAAGTTGCCCCCGGTGCTCCAGTCCCATACGTCGAGGATGACCTGGTGATCGGCCCGTTCCAGATGCCAGCCCACCCATTCGGCCCAGGGGCGGTCCAGGCCCGCGTAGCTGATGAAGAACCGCTGCGAGGTCGTGGTCATCGTGGCCCCCGAGTCACCCTGTGCCTGACACTCCGTCTCGGGTAATGATCCCGTGTTGGGCGGGGGATGACGTCGGGAACGTCGAAGTAGCTTTTGAGGAAGTGCAGTTATGGAGGCTCCCGGGGGATTCCGGGAGCCTCCCGTACGCCGGTTCTGGCCTGGGGCGAGCCGGACCTCAAGCCGTCGGCACGCCCACCCGCGCCCCCTCCGCCGTCACCCTGCGGCGCCGGGTCGGCAGGCCCATCGTCGGGTTCGCCACGCCCCAGGCCGCGCCCTTGCAGACCAACTCCTTGTAGAGGGCGGCCAGGCGGCCGGTCAGGGCAGCGCTGACGGCTCGGTCGTCGGCGGTGACGTACTGGATCAGGCCCTCCTTGCGGCCCAGCGAGATGCACTGGTTGAAGTAGCGGGCCGAGATCGTCGGGAGCTTGCTGTCGGTCAGGCGGGCCGCGATGGCGTCGGCCGCCTGCCAGGCGGTGGGGATGCCCGAGGCGCACGACATGCGCAGCGGCTCGTCGCCGGGGCCGGTCACCAGGGCCGCGTCGCCGATGGCGTACACGTCCGGGTGGGAGAGCGAACGCATCGTGGCGTCGACCGTGATCTGGCCCGTGTCGCCGGTCTCCAGTGTCGTGGCCCGGGCGATCGGGTGGACCGCGAAGCCCGTCGTCCAGATGGTGACCGCTGCCGGGATGTCGCCGTCGGTGGTCGTGACGCGGTCGGCGTGTACGGCGGTGACGGTGGTGTGTTCGTGGGTCGTGATCCGGAGGTTCCCGAAGACCTTTTGCAGGTGACGCGCGCCCTTGGGGGAGAGCCAGTCGCCCAGTCCGGCCCGGGCGATCAGGGAGACGTCGAGGTCCGGGCGGGTCTCGGCCAGTTCCGTCGCGGCCTCCACGCCGGTGAGGCCGCCGCCGACGACGGTCACGGGGCTGCCGGGGGCGAGGGCGGCCAGGCGGTCGCGCAGGCGCAGGGCTCCGTCGCGGCCGGCGATCTCGTGGGCGTGCTCCGTCGTGCCGGGGACGCCCTGGGTGTTCCAGGCGCTGCCGAGGGCGTAGACGAGGGTGTCGTACTCCAGGTCCGAAGGCCCGTCCGCGCCGGTGACGGTCACCGTCCTGCGGTCGACGTCGAGGCCCGTCACCCGTCCGAGGCGCAGCTCAACCCCCGTACCGGCGAACATCTCGTCGAAGGGGCGCGGGCGGAGGGTCTGGCCCACCGCCAGCTGGTGCATCCGGACGCGCTCGACGAAGTCCGGTTCGGCGTTGACGAGGGTGATGGAGACGTCCTCGCCGCGCAGCCGCCTGGCGAGGCGTCCGGCGGCGGTCGCTCCGGTGTATCCGGCTCCGATGACGACGACGCGGTGCTGCTGGATGGTCTGCCGCATGTTCTGCATGTCCCTGCACTCCTGTCTCGCGCGGTTTCGCCCCTTGAACCGGGCAGGCCGTCGATTCCTGACAGGTGACGTGTGTGACGTGAGTCACATGTGCTGGGTGATGGTGAGGAGTGGGGTTCCGTGGTCCGTCGCCGCCCACTGCCGCGTCGCGCGTTCGAGCTTGTCGGGGTTGACCTGGCTGCGGAACGCGGCGATGCCGTCCGGCGTGAACTCCGGGCAGACCACCCCGATGACCCGGCCGTCGACCAGGACCACCAGGGCGGGCAGCCCGTTGGCGGACGAGACGTGGATCTCCGCCGTGCCGCCGATGAGGCGGCGCGCGGCCTGGTTGGGGGTGAACAGGCTGCGCATGAACGTCGCGACGGCCACGGCCCCCTCGAACGCCTTCGCGCGGGCCGGTACCTTTCCGCCGCCGTCGCCGATCGCGACGGCGTCCGCCGTGAGCAGCTGGACCAGCGGTTCGGTCCGGCCGCTGGTGGCCGCCGTGAGGAACTCCTCGACGATGCGCCGGGCGGCCGCCTCGTCGATCTCGGTACGGGTCCGGCCCGCCGCGATGTGCTTCTTGGCGCGGTGGAGGATCTGCTGGGCGGACGCCTCCGTGATGTCCAGGATCTCCGCGATCCTCCGGTGCGGGTAGCCGAACGCCTCCCGCAGCACGTACACCACCCGCTCGTCGGGGGACAGCCGCTCCATCAGGGCGAGGACCGCGAACGAGACCGACTCGCGCTGCTCGGCGGTGTCGGCCGGGCCGAGCAGCGGGTCCCCCGCGAGCAGCGGCTCCGGCAGCCACTGGCCCACGTACGTCTCGCGGCGGGCGCGCGCCGAGGTGAGCTCGTTGAGGCAGACGTTGGTGAGGACCTTCGTCAGCCAGGCCTCGGGAACCTCGATGCGGTCGATGTCGGCGGCCTGCCAGCGCAGGAACGTGTCCTGCACGGCGTCCTCGGCATCGCTCGCCGAGCCGAGGAGGCGGTAGGCGATGGCCTTGAGGCGGGGCATGGCAGCCTCGAACTGGTCCATCTGGTTCCCGGTCAGCGCCATGGTCCGGATCCTAACGGGGAGGGGAGTGAAGGCGGGAGCGGCCGTTCGTCGTGGCGGGGGCGGGGTAGCCGACGTACTACGGGGCGTGCTGGGCGCCCCTCCGTTCGGAGGTGGGCACGGTGGGAGCGAAGGGGCAGGCGGACAGAGGCCGTTGGCGCGATCAGTGGTGGGCCGTCGGGCTGATGGTGCTGGTGACCGGGGTCGCCGTCCGGCTGGGGTTCCGGGGCTGGTCCGCGTGGCCGGAGGCGTTGGTCGGGGGTGTCTTCTACGCCGGTTTCCTGACGTGGATCCTGATGCGGCGCAGGCGGCGGGACGCGAAGGCCGTGGGCACCGAGCCCGACAGGGTGCCGGAGCTGGAGCGGCGCATCGCGAAGAACGGCGAGCTGCCCGACGACCCGGCCGAGCAGGCGGCCATGGTCCGGCTGATCCGGCGGCGGGAGGAGAAGCTGCGGCGCAGTCGGCGGTGGGCCTTCCCCATGCTCGGGGTGATCTTCCTCGGGATGCCGTTGCTCTGGTTCACCTCCGGCGATGTGCCGACGGGGCTGTGGACGCTCGGCTTCGGCGTGGCGTTCATGAGCTGGATGATCTGGTTCAACCGGCGCTTCGTGCGGCGCATGGTCGCGATGCGGCAGCGGATCGAAGGTGTCGGCGGGGTCGGCGTCGGTGGGATCGAGAGTGTCGGCGGGCGCGCTTAGCATCTCCGGATGACGTGTGCGGTCCGGGAGTCCGGTGGCGGGTGGCGGTGTGCCGGGGTGCGGTGGCCCCGGGAGATGCCCGAGCTGGGGTGGAGCCGGGGCGGTGACCGGCGGGTGAGTGTGCTCGCGTACGGGGCCGGCCTCGGGTTCCGGGCCGTCGGGGAGCGGCACTGTGTGGGCGCCCGGGGGAACGTGTGCCCGCTGGGGGCCGTCGTGCCGGGACGCTCGACCGGGGGGCGGTGCGCCGAGTGCGCGCGGCTGGACCGGGCGCACTCGGTGGCCGCCGACACGATGGCGGACGACCCCCGGACGTACCGCGTGTACCTCGCCTGGTTCGGTCCCGGCATGGTCAAGGTCGGGATCACCGGGGAGGAGCGCGGAGCCGCCCGGCTGCGGGAGCAGGGGGCCGTCGCCTTCAGCTGGTTGGGGCGCGGACCCCTCATGGCGGCGCGGCGGACCGAGGAGGTGCTGCGGGCGGCCCTCGGGGTCCCCGACCGGATCCCTTACGCGAAAAAGCGTGCTGTGCGGGGGCAGTTGCCGGGGACCGAGGAGCGGGCCGGGGCGGTGGCCGAGCTGTACGCGCGGGCGGCGGAGCTCGAAGGGCGGGGCTGGCCCGAGTCGTTGGAGCGGTTGCCCCTCGAAGTCGTCGATCAGGTGGGTGTTTTCGGGCTTGACCTCGATCCCGCGCCCGGCCGCTCGGTACGGGAAAGTGCGCCCGCGCCCGTCCGGTCGGTGCGGGAGCTGGTCGACGGCGGCGTCGTCGCGGGGCGGCTCGTCGCGGCGGCCGGGCCCGATCTGCACCTCGCGGTGGCGGACGGGGGCGTGGTCGTGCTGGATACGCGGCTGATCACCGGCTGGGACCTGACGGCGGTGACCCGGGCGACCGAGGTGACCGAGGTGCCGGAGGTGACCGGGAGCGATGTACGTGTCCCCCTCATCGACATCGGCGGCGGCGGTGTGCAGGGTGGGTTGTTCTGAACGACCGGGTGGGTTGTCCCGGACGACCGGCGAAAGGGCCTGCGCATGGAAACGGGAAGCGATGACGTGGTGCGGTTCCGGGAGCGGCTCGGGCTGCCCGGGATCATCGACGTGCACACCCACTTCATGCCCGAGCAGGTCCTGCGCAAGGTGTGGGCCTACTTCGATGCGGCCGGGCCGCTCACCGGGCTGGAGTGGCCGATCACCTACCGGTACGAGGAGGAGCGGCGGCTCGATGTGCTGCGGGCGTTCGGCGTGGTCCGGTTCACCGCCATGCTCTACCCGCACAAGCCCGGTATGGCCCGCTGGCTGAACGGCTGGTCCGCCGGCTTTGCCGGCCGGACCCCCGACTGCCTGCACACCGCGACCCTCTTCCCGGAGGAGGGCGTGGAGCTGTACGTGAAGGAGGCCGTGGAGGCGGGGGCGCGGGTGTTCAAGTCGCACCTTCAGGTGGGCGCGTACGACGCCAATGATCCGTTGCTGGACCCGGTATGGGGGTTGCTCGCGGAGGCCGGGATTCCGGTGGTCATGCACTGCGGGTCGGGGCCCGCACCGGGGAAGTTCACCGGACCGGAGCCGATCGGGCGGCTGCTGGCCCGGCACCCCCGGCTGCGGCTGATCGTCGCGCACATGGGGATGCCGGAGTACGCGGAGTTCCTGGCGCTGGCGGAGGCGTATCCGGAAGTCCGGCTCGACACGACCATGGCGTTCACCGACTTCAGCGAGCGGCTCAGCCCCTTCCCGGCGGCCGAACGCGGGCGGCTCGCCGGTCTCGGGGACCGCATCCTGCTGGGCACGGACTTCCCGAACATTCCGTACCCGTACGTCCATCAGCTGGAGGCGTTGGAGCGGCTCGGGCTGGGCGACGCGTGGTTGCGGGCGGTCTGTCACGGGAACGCCGCTGCCTTGTTCGAGCTGCCGGAAGCTTAGGGCCTGCTGGAACCCGGACCGCTTTCTCAGGGTATTCACAGGAACGGGTCAGGCTTCTCTCACGGGCGCCTCACAGAGTGGGGCCCATGACGACGACGACCTCGCCCCAGGGGCGTACCGAACTGCTCAGGCCGGACCGTACCCCCGTCCGGGTCCTGGTCGTGGACGACGAGGCTCCGCTCACCGAGCTGCTCTCGATGGCCCTGCGCTACGAGGGGTGGGAGGTGCGCAGCGCCGGGGACGGGGCCGCGGCCGTCCGCGCGGCTCGCGACTTCCGGCCGGACGCGGTGGTCCTGGACGTGATGCTGCCGGACATGGACGGGCTGGCCGTGCTGGGCCGGCTGCGCCGCGAGTATGCCGATGTGCCGGTGCTCTTCCTGACCGCCCGGGACGCCGTCGAGGACCGGATCGCCGGGCTCACCGCGGGCGGCGACGACTATGTCACCAAGCCGTTCAGCCTGGAGGAGGTCGTGGCCCGGCTGCGCGGGCTCATCCGCCGCTCGGGCTCGGCCGTTGCCGCCGAACGCGGCGAGTCCACGCTGACCGTCGGGGACCTGGTGCTCGACGAGGACAGCCACGAGGTGTGGCGGGGCGGGGAGGCGATCCACGTCACCGCCACCGAGTTCGAGCTGCTGCGCTTCCTGATGCGCAACCCGCGCCGCGTGCTCAGCAAGGCCCAGATCCTCGACCGGGTCTGGAACTACGACTTCGGCGGCCAGGCCAACGTCGTCGAGCTCTACATCTCCTACCTCCGCAAGAAGATCGACGCCGGGCGCACGCCGATGATCCACACCCGGCGCGGCGCGGGGTATCTGATCAAGCCCGGTGAGTAGGGGCCCGTCATGAGGGCCAGGAGGGCCAGGAGGGCCAGGAGGGCCATGAGGGCCATGAAGGCGATGAAGGCCGTGCAGGTGTTGCGCAGGCCCTGGACGCTGCGGACCCGGCTCGTCGTCTCTGCCGTGTCCCTGATCGCCGTCGTCGCGGCCGTCATCGGGTCCGTCACCGCGATCGCCTTCCACAGCTACATGTACGGCAAGCTCGACGACCAGCTGCACTCCGTCGTCGAGCGCGCCCAACGTCTTCCCGGTCCGCTCCCGTTGCCCGATTCGCTGCGCGAGGCGGGTCCGCTCGGCTTCGTCGGCGGGGGCGGGCAGCCGCTCGGCACGTTCGGGGCGCTCGTCGACGGCGACGGGGACGTCACCGCGTCGAAGGTCGTCGAGGACGGCGGACTCCGCGCCCAGGAGAGCGCGAAGCCGCTGACCGGGGAGCAGCGGACCGCGCTGGAGAACGCCGCCCCGGGGGCCGGTGACGGGACCCGGAGCGTCGATCTGCCCGGGCTCGGCGGCTACCGGGTCGAGGCCACGACCACCGCCGAAGGGGACACCGTCCTCGTCGGCATCCCCAGCGCCGAGGTGAGCGGGGCGCTGACCACCCTGATCGTCGTCGAGGTCTGCGTCACCGCCGCCGGGCTCATCGCCGCCTCGATCGCGGGCACCGTGCTCGTCGGGGTCGCCATGCGGCCGTTGCGCCGGGTCGCCGCGACGGCCACCCGGGTCTCCGAACTCCCCCTGCACCGGGGCGAGGTGGCGCTCCTCGAACGCGTCCCGGACGCCGAGGCCGATCCCCGTACCGAGGTCGGGCAGGTCGGCGCGGCGCTCAACCGGATGCTGGGGCACGTCGGTTCGGCCCTCGTCGCCCGCCAGGAGAGCGAGACGCGGGTCCGGCAGTTCGTCGCCGACGCCAGTCACGAGCTGCGGACGCCGCTCGCCTCGATCCGGGGCTACGCCGAGCTGACCCGCCGCGCCGCAGGAGGAACGGCGGGCCCGGAGCCCGATCCGGTCACCCGGCACGCGCTGGGGCGGATCGAGTCGGAGGCGGACCGGATGACGGGCCTGGTGGAGGATCTGCTGCTGCTGGCCCGGCTGGACGCCGGACGTCCGCTCTCGTACGGCACCACCGATCTGCTGCCGCTGGTCGTGGACGCGGTGAGCGACGCACGGGCGGCGGACGGGACGGGAGCGGAGGGGCCGGATACCGGCCCCGGCGACGCCCGCCACCACTGGCGGCTCGAACTGCCCGAGGCCGCCGAGCCCGTGACCGTACGCGCCGATCCCGACCGGCTCCAGCAGGTGCTGGTCAACCTGCTCGCCAACGCCCGCACGCACACCCCGCCGGGGACCACCGTCACGGTCTCCGTACAGCCGTCCGTACGCGCCGGGGGACCGGTCACGCTGGAGGTGCGCGACGACGGCCCCGGCATCCCGGCGGAGCTGCTGCCGCACGTCTTCGAACGGTTCGCGCGCGGGGACGCCTCCCGGGCGCGGGGTGCGGACGGTGGCGGAGCGACCGGTTCCACCGGGCTCGGCCTCGCCATCGTGCAGGCCGTCGTCTCCGCGCACGGCGGCCGCGTAAGGGTGGAGTCCGCGCCGGGCCGGACGGTCTTCGCGGTCGAGCTGCCGGCGGACGCCGTACCGATGGACGCCGTACCGATGGACGGCGTGTCGACGGACGCCGTGTCGACGAACGGCGTACCGGCGGGCCACGGAATGATCCGCGTGGACTCACAGGCCGGGGACAGGCTCACCACACCGGTGTGACAGCGCGGTTGGCGAATGTCGGAGCATGACCACCGACAGCAGCCTCCGGAGCGGCCCCGGAACGACCGGCCGCCGCAGTAGCAGCAGGGACGGCGCGGCCGGCAGGGATCACGGCCGGCTGCCGGGCCGGGACCACCTTCCGGCCCGGCAGCCGGTCGCCACGGCCTCCGCCGCCCCCGTGCTCGACGTCGTCGTCCCCGTGTACAACGAGGAGAAGGACCTCCACCCCTGCGTGGTCCGCCTCCACGGCCATCTCGCGCGGACCTTCCCGTACCCGTTCCGGATCACCGTCGCCGACAACGCCAGCACGGACGCCACCCCGGCCGTGGCCGCCGCGCTCGCCGCCGAGCTGCCCGGGGTGCGGTACGTCCGGCTGGCGGAGAAGGGGCGCGGACGGGCCCTGCGGACGGTGTGGTCGGCCTCCGACGCCCCGGTCCTCGCCTATATGGACGTCGACCTCTCCACCGACCTCAACGCGCTCCTCCCGCTGGTCGCCCCGCTGATCTCCGGCCACTCCGACCTGGCCATCGGCTCGCGGCTGGCGCGGAGTTCGCGGGTGGTGCGCGGAACGAAGAGGGAGTTCATCTCGCGCGCCTACAACCTGATCCTGCGCTCGTCCCTCGCCGCCGGGTTCAGCGACGCCCAGTGCGGGTTCAAGGCGATCCGGCGCGAGGTCGCCGAGCGGCTGCTGCCGATGGTGGAGGACAGCGGCTGGTTCTTCGACACCGAGCTCCTCGTCCTCGCCGAGCGGGCCGGGCTGCGCATCCACGAGGTGCCCGTCGACTGGATCGACGACCCCGACTCGACCGTCCACATCGTGCGGACGGCCACCGAGGACCTGAAAGGCGTGTGGCGGGTGGGGCGGGCGCTGGCCGTCGGCGCGCTGCCGCTGGACCGGCTCGCCCGGCCCTTCGGGGACGATCCGCGCGACCGGGCGCTGACCGGGGTGGAGCGCGGGCTGGCCCGCCAGCTCATCGGATTCTGTGCCGTGGGCGTCCTGTCCACCCTCTTCTACCTCGTCCTCTACTCCCTCTTCCGGCTCGGCGTCGGCCCGCAGGTCGCCAACGGCGGCGCGCTGCTCGTCTCCGCCGTCGCCAACACCGCCGCCAACCGCCGGCTCACCTTCGGGGTACGCGGCCGGAGCGGAGCCGTCCGCCATCAGGCCCAGGGCCTGGTCGTCTTCGCGATCGGCCTCGCGCTGACCAGCGGCTCCCTGGCGGCGCTCGGCGCGGCCTCCGGTTCGCCCTCGCACTCCACCGAGCTGGCCGTCCTGATCACCGCGAACCTCGCCGCCACCGTGCTGCGCTTCCTGCTCCTGCGCGCCTGGGTCTTCCCGGCCCGCGCCTGCCCCGAACCCGAGGATCTCCGATGACCACGGCCACGACCACGATCACCACCACCGCCCCGCCTCCGGAACCCGATCGCGGTTCCGGCCCGAGCCCCCGCTGGGCGCGCCCCGCGCTGTACGGGCTGCTGCTCGCCGTCGGCCTCGCGTACGTCTACAACCTCAGCGCCTCCGGTTACGCCAACTCCTTCTACTCCGCCGCCGTTCAGGCGGGCAGCCAGAGCTGGAAAGCCCTCTTCTTCGGCTCGCTGGACTCCGCGAACGCGATCACCGTCGACAAGCCCCCGGCCGCCCTCTGGCCGATGGCCCTCTCCGTACGCCTCTTCGGGCTCAACTCCTGGGCGATCCTGGCCCCTCAGGTCCTGATGGCCCTCGCCACGGCGGCCGTCCTCAACTCCGCCGTACGCCGTCGCTTCGGGCCGGCCGCCGGGCTGATCGCGGTCGCGGTCTTCGCACTGACGCCGGTCGCCGCGCTGATGTTCCGCTTCAACAACCCGGACGCGCTGCTGGCGTTGCTGATGACCGTCACCGTGTGGTGCGTGCTGCGGGCGTTGGAGCAGGGCCGGACGAGGTGGCTGCTGTGGGCGGGGGCGGCGGTCGGGTTCGCGTTTCTGACGAAGACCCTCCAGGCGTTCCTGATCCTGCCGCCGCTGGCCGTGCTGTACGCGGTGTGCGCCCCCGTTCCCGTACGGAAGCGGATCGGCCAACTCGCCCTCTCAGCACTGACGATGGTGGTCGCCGGTGGCTGGTGGGTCGCGATCGTGGAGCTGATGCCGGCGTCCTCGCGGCCGTACGTCGGTGGCTCGCAGAACAACTCGTTCCTGGAGCTGACCTTCGGCTACAACGGGCTCGGCCGGATCAACGGCGAGGAGACCGGAAGCGTCGGCGGGGGCGGCGGTGGCCGTGGGGGCGGCGGTGGCTGGGGCGAGACCGGCATCGGGCGGATGTTCAACACCGAGGTCGGCGGCCAGATCGCCTGGCTGCTGCCGGCCGCGCTGATCCTGCTGGTGGCCGGTCTCTGGCTGACCCGGAAGGCCGCCCGGACGGACTCCGCCCGGGCGGCGTTCATCGCCTGGGGCGGTGCGCTGGTCATGACCGCTGCGGTGTTCAGCTTCATGGCCGGGATCTTCCACCAGTACTACACGGTGGCCCTCGCCCCGTACATCGCGGCGCTCGTCGCCATGGGGGTCACGGTGCTGTGGGAGGAGCGGGGCGCGTGGTGGCCGCGCGCGGTGCTCGCGGGCACGGTCCTCGCGACGGTGCTCTGGGCGTACGTCCTGCTGGGCCGCACCCCGGACTACCTGCCGTGGCTGCGGTGGGCGGTGCTCGCGGGCGGGATCGCCGGCGCGCTCGGGCTGCTGGTCGTCGGGCGGATCGCCGGCCGGGGCCTGGCCGTCGCCGTGGTGGGGCTGAGCTGCGCGGCGTCGCTGGCGGGGCCGACGGCGTACACCGTCTCCACCCTGAACAGCGGCCACCAGGGCTCGATCGTGACCGCCGGTCCTTCGGCGGGCGGGTTCGGTATGGGGGGCGGGCCTGGTGGCGGTGGTGGCCGACCCGGTGGGCCCGGCGGCGGTGACGGCGGGCAGCGCGGCGGTATGCAGCAGCCTCCCGGCCAGGGCCAGGCCCAGGGCCAGGGGCAGGGCAACCAGCAGGGCAACGCGCCGGGCGGCATGCCCACTCTGCCGGGCGCCGGCACCGCACCCGGCGGTACCGGTACGGCCTTCGGCGAAGGCATGAGGGGCGGTGGTGGCGGCGGAGGCGGCGGCATGGGCGGCCTGCTCAACGGCGCGACCGTCGACGCCGAGGCCAAGGCCCTCCTGACGAAGGACGCGGACGACTACACCTGGGTCGCCGCAGCCGTCGGCGCGCAGAACGCCGCCAGCTACCAACTCGCGACCGGCGAACCGGTGATGGCGATCGGCGGTTTCAACGGGAGCGACCCGTCGCCGACGCTCGCCCAGTTCAAGAAGTACGTGGCGGAAGGAAAGATCCACTACTTCGTCTCGGGCGGCGGAATGGGCGGCGGCATGCGCGGAGGCACGGCCGGCGAAGGCGGAGGCGGCATGGGCGGCGGCCCCGGCGGCATGGGCTCCTCCGGCACCTCCTCCCAGATCTCCTCCTGGGTGACGGAGAACTTCACCGAGGTCACCGTCGGCAGCGCCACGTTCTACGACCTGACGCAGCCGGTGAGTTGACGGCGTGGGCGTACGCGGTAGGGATCAGAACCCGGCCGCGTACGTCCAGAAGTCCCGCATCACCTCGGGCGCGGCCGGTCCGCCCATCTCCATCTGGGTGAGCAGGACGGCGACCGTGCCCGTGGCCGGGATGACATGGGCCGTGGTGCCGGTGCCGCCGACCCAGCCGTAGCGGCCGAGCACGTTCCAGGGGGCGGCGATCTCGACGTCAACGGCCCCGCCGAACCCCCAGCCCTGGCCCTCCGTGAACAGCCCGCTCGCGGCGCGCTGCTCCGGCGTCAGGTGGTCGGTGATCATCTGGCGGACGGACTCGCCGGCCAGCACCCGGTCACCGGCGTCGTTCAGGCCCTCGGTGAGCAGCATCCGGCCGAAGGCGTACCAGTCGTCGACGGTCGAGACGAGCCCTCCGGCGCCGGACGGGAACGGGGGCGGGCTGCTCCACTGCCCGTCCGGGGCGTCGATCAGCTCGGGCTCGCCACCGCCCCCGTCCTCGGCCCCGCCCGCCCCGGCCCGGTAGGAACAGGTGAACCGGTCCAGCGCGGCGGGCTCCACCCAGAACCCGGTGTCCTTCATGCCGAGGGGCTCGAAGATCCGTTCCGCCAGATACGCGGGCAGCGGGCGGTCGGCGACCCGGGAGATGAGCACGCCGAGGATGTCGGAGCATGTGTTGTAGAGCCACCCGTCGCCCGGCTGGTGGAGCAGCGGGATACGGGACAGCTCGGCCATCCAGGCGTCCGGTGCGAGACCGGTCTGCGGCTGCGGCGGCCCCTGCTTCAGCTTCTCGAACAGCGGGGCGACGGCCGGGAGCGAGAAGTCGGACGGGAAGCCGTAGCCGGCCCGGAAGGTCAGCAGGTCGAGGAGGGTGATCGGGCGGACGGCCGACACCACGTCGTCGACCGGGCTCTGCGGGGTCCGGACGACCAGGGGCGAGGCCAGCTCGGGCAGCCACGCCGCGACCGGGTCGGCGGGGGCGATCAGGCCGTCCTCGACGAGCGTCATGGCTGCCGCCGCGACGATCGGTTTGGTGATCGAGGCGATGCGGAACAGTGAGTCCCGCCGCATCGGCGCGGACCCGGCGAGGCCGGCCGTACCGGCCGACACGACCTCGACCCGCTCGCCCCGGGCGACCAGCGCCATCGCGCCCGGCATCGACCCCCTGGCGATGTGGCTGTCCAGCAGTTCGTGCAGGGTGGTGGTGGTCATGACCATCCTTCGTCCGTCCGGTACCGCGTGGTCTTTCGCGGCCGCCCTCGGTAAGGAGGACGCGTTCCCACCGCAAAAGGAAGCATTCGAGCCGACAACGGAGACTGCGGGAGCGCCCAGGATTCATCGCCCCGGGCACATCGCCCCCGGCTGGCCCAGGCTCATCAGCCCCGGCTCATCGGCCCTGGCTCATCAGCCCCGGCTCTGTCGCCCCCGCACCTGTCTCCGCCCCGCCGTCACCCCCGTAACAGCAGGTCCGCCACCACGGCCCGGTGGTCGGAGGCGAGGCTCTGCGGCACCCAGGCCCTCCGCACGCCGATCCTGTTCTTCGACACCGTCACGAAGTCGATCCGCTTGACCGGGTCCTGCGCCGGAAACGTGGGCGCGCCCGGGTCCGCGTCCGCCAGCTCCCGCCACAGCGGGGCCAGTTCGGGGGCGGCGGGCTCGGCGTTGAAGTCGCCGAGCAGGATCTTCGGGCCCCGGTCCTCGGCCATGATCCGCCGGGTGTCGGCGACCTGGGCGACGCGGACGGCGGGGTCCGGGCGGTAGTCGAGGTGGGTCACGTACACGTGCACCGGCAGCCCCCGCACCCGTACGACGGCCTCGCCGAACCCCGGGGCGGGTGCGGGCACCGGGTTCGGGTCCTGGGTCGAGAGGCGGGTGATCTCGTGGTTCTCGGCGCTCACGATCGGGTGCCGCGACAGCACGGCCACCCCGTACTCGGCCCGGGGCCCGCCCGGTTCGGCCGGGTCGAGGCTGTAGATCGGCGCGAAGGAGACGTGCATCCGCAGCCGCCGGGCCAGTTCGCCCGCGAGATCCCGCCATGCGCTGCGGGAGGCCCAGTGCCGGTCGACCTCCTGAAGCCCGATCACATCGGCCCGGAGCGAACGGAGTTCGGCCGTCTGGCGGTCCAGGTCGAAGACACCGTCCATGCCCGCACCGGCATGGATGTTGTACGTGGCGACCCGCAGCGGCAGGCCCCGGCCCCCGGTCCCGCCGGTCCCGCCCGGTTCACCGGAAGGGGAGCGGTGGGCCGACGCGGCCGCGGCGGGCGGTGCGAGGAGCGCCCCCAGGAGGGAGGCGGCGAGGAGCAGTTGAGGGACACGGGACGAACGGCGACGCAGCGACATGGCTCTCCCAAGGGCCGGGAATCGCGCACTTTGTCAGAAAACTTGTCAGGTAAGCGTCGAGAACGGTACCGCCGGGCCACCCCTCGGGTCCCGGCGACGCGACCGTTCCGGCTCGGAAGAATCGACTTGTACGTCGTACAGGACTGACTTACGGTGTACAAGACGGAGTCCCGTACGCCGTACAACCACCGGCCGCACCACCACGGGCCACCCACCCATGGAGCCCAAGGAGCCCGCATGACGGCGCCCGCAGCAGAGCGACCCGACCTCTCCCACCAGGGACATCCGCAACGCTGGCTGATCCTCGGCGTCATCTGCCTGGCCCAGCTCGTGGTGCTGCTCGACAACACCGTCCTCAACGTCGCGATCCCCTCCCTCACCTCGGAGCTGAACGCGTCCACCGCCGACGTGCAGTGGATGATCAACGCCTACTCGCTCGTCCAGGCGGGCCTGCTGCTCACCGCGGGCAGCTCGGCGGACCGCTACGGGCGGAAGAAGATGCTGATGGTGGGCCTCGCCCTGTTCGGCGTCGGCTCGCTCGTGGCCGGGCTCGCCGAGTCCTCCGGCCAGCTCATCGCGGCTCGTGCCGGGATGGGCGTCGGCGGTGCGCTGCTGCTCACGACGACGCTCGCCGTCGTGGTCCAGATCTTCGACGAGACCGAGCGGGTGAAGGCGATCGGCATCTGGTCCACCGTCGCCTCCCTCGGTTTCGCGGCGGGCCCGCTGTTCGGCGGGTTCGTCCTCGACCACTTCTGGTGGGGCGCGATCTTCCTCATCAACATCCCGGTCGCCCTGATCGGTCTCGTCGCCGTCGCCCGGCTCGTACCGGAGTCCAAGGTCGCGCAGGGCGACCGGCCCGACCTGCTGGGCGCGCTGCTCTCCACGATCGGTATGACCGCCGCCGTCTTCGCGATCATCTCCGGGCCCGAGCACGGCTGGGGCTCCGGCCGGGTGCTGCTGACGGCGTTCCTCGGCATCGCCGTGCTGGCCGGATTCGTGCTGTGGGAGCTGCACATCCCGAACCCGATGCTCGACATGCACTTCTTCCGGAACCAGAAGTTCGTCGGCGCGGTGGCGGGCGCGATCCTGGTCGCCTTCGGGATGACCGGCTCGCTCTTCCTGCTCACCCAGCACCTCCAGTTCGTCCTCGGGTACGGCCCGTTGGAGGCGGGTCTGCGGACGGCCCCGATGGCGCTCACCGTGGTCGCCCTCAACCTCACGGGCGTCGGCGCGCGAATGGTCCGGAAGTTCGGCACGCCCGCCGTCATCGCGGCGGGGATGAGCTGCCTGGCGGCCGGTCTCGTCGCCATCGCGGTGCTCGGCGGGGGCGACGGCGGGTACGGCGGCATGCTGTTCGGCCTGATCGTGATGGGTGCGGGCGTCGCCCTCGCGATGCCCGCGATGGCCAACGCCATCATGAGCGCCATCCCGCCGGAGAAGGCCGGGGTCGGCGCGGGCGTCAACGGCATGCTCGCGGAGTTCGGCAACGGTCTCGGGGTCGCGGTCCTCGGCGCGGTCCTCAACGCCCGGTTCGCCGCGCTCGTCCCGGCCGCCGTCGGCGCCGCCTCACTGCCCGCGGCCCTGGCCGCCGCCGACGGGCCCGCCGCCCGGGAGCAGATCAAGGACGCGTTCGCCGCGGGGCTGGAGACCAGCCAGCTCGTCGGCGCGGTGGCGGTGCTGGCGGGCGGGCTGCTCGCCGCGCTGCTGCTGCGCCGGGCCGAGCGGGTGGAGGCGGCAGGCGGGTCGGCTCGGGCGGGGACGAAGGGGCAGGAGGCCGGGAAACCGGGGGCTGAGGAACCGGAGGCCGACGAGTCGTCGGCGGGGGACCGGGCAGACGCGACGGGACCGGCGGCATAGCATCGGAGATGACGCGCGTACCGGACCGTCAGCGTCCGGTACGCGGTCTTCCGGCGGGCCCGCACGGCCCGGCGTTCGGCAGGACCGCTCGGTGGCCGATCCGAGCACGACGAGGAGAGTGCGCCATGGTGTCCGGGCCCGGTTCCGAACCCGATTCCGCGTCTGAGCCGACGTCAGACGCTGCGCCCGCGCCCGCATCAGCTCCTGCTGCCCATCCCGCTTCCGCGTCGTCCGTCGGCTTGAAGGACGCCGCCGTGCGGACCAGCGTCTGGCTGGGCCGCACGGCCCCTTCCCGCTCGCGCCGCACCGAGTCCCCGGCGGGCCTGGACCGCAACCGGATCACCGAGGCGTCGGTGCGGTTGCTGGACGCCGACGGACTCGCCAAGTTCTCGATGCGCCGGCTCGCCGCCGAGCTGGACGTCACCGCGATGTCCCTCTACTGGTACGTCGACACCAAGGACGACCTCCTGGAGCTGGCCCTCGACTCGGTGTACGCCGAGATCGACCGGCCCCGCGAGGACGCCGACTGGCGGGACCGGCTGCGGGAACTGGCCCGCAGCTACCGCGAACTCCTCGTCCGCCACATCTGGATCTCGCCGCTCGCCGGGACGTTCCTCAACATCGGCCCGAACTCCATGCTGTTCTCGTACGCCGTCCAGGACATCGTCCGGGACACCGGCCTGCCCCTGGAACGGCAGACGGGCGCGCTCTCGGCGGTCTTCCAGTTCGTGTACGGATTCGGCACCGTCGAGGGCCACTTCAAGGCACGGTGCGACGCGACCGGGCTCACCCAGGACGAGTACCACCGCCAGGCGATGGGCACGATCCGGGCGCAGCCGCACCTGCGGCAGATCGCCGAGGCCTCCGAGGACCTGATGGCGGCCCGGGGCGGCGAGACGGTCGAGGAGATGCGCGAGCGGGACTTCGTGTTCGCGCTGGACCTGCTGATCGCGGGCATCGAGGCGGTACGCGACCGGACCGGATCCCCGGCGCAGTAGCTCCGTGCCCGGCCGGGCAGCCGCTTCCCGGCGCAGAGTCGCCCGGGTGCCTGAGAGCCCCGGCTCAGTAGCCGCGTCCCGTGTCCACCGTCAGCCCGGGGCGGCGGCCCGCCGTCACGTCCGCCCAGCAGGCGGCGAAGTCCACGGCGATGTCCTCGTCGGTGGTGATCCCCGAGGAGTGCGAGGTGATGACCGTACGGGGCAGCTGCCACACGGGGTCTTCCGGCGCGGCCGGTTCGGTCGGCAGCACGTCCAGCACCGCCCGCCGCACCCGGCCGTCCCGCAGGGCGGTCTCCAGCGCCCCCATGTCCACGGTCGCGCCCCGCCCCACGTTGAGGAACGTCGCCCCGCGCACCGCCGCGAACCGGTCGGCCCCGAAGAAGCCCTCCGTGGCCGCCGTCAACGGCAGGGTGGAGATCACCCAGCGGGCCTCACCCAGTGCGCCGGTGTCCTCGGCGGCCCCGATCACCCGGTCGAATCCCGGCGGCACCGCACGCTCGGTGCCGGGCTCCGGCCCGTACCGCGTGGTGCGGGCGACGCCGACGGTCCGCACCCCGCAGGCCGTCAGCAGCCGCCCCACCGCCGCGCCGATGCGGCCGGTGCCGTAGATCAGGGCGGTCTGCCCGGCGACGAGCTCCGAGGGGAGGCGCTCCCAGTGAGCGCGGGCGTGCTGCTCGGCGAACTCCGGTACGGACTGGGCCTCGGCGAGCATCCAGCCCAGGACGTACTGGGCCATCCGCTCGCCCATCCGGCCCACGGTCCGGGTCAGCAGCGCCTGGCCGGGCCAGAGGCCCCCGGAGAGCAGCCTGTCCGACCCCGCGGTGATGCTGTGGAACCAGAGCAGCCGGTCCGCCCGCAGGGCGTCCGGCAGTGCGTCGCCCACGCAGAGGAGGGGCGCGTCGGACAGCGGCGGAACGTCCGCCAGGGGCTCCGCGCCGCGCCCGGCGATCCGCTCCAACTCCCGTACGAGGCAGGAGTCCAGCGAGGGCGCGACGAGCAGCCTGGCCCGTGCCAGGGAATCGGGCGCGGGCAGCGGCGGGGGCGGAACGGGCAGCCCGCACGCGAGGAGGGAGTGGGGCGTCCCACTGCTCTCACTCATCGCGCGATCAGCTCCCCGGGGCCAGGTGGGCCGGGAAGCCGCCGGTGGCGACGGGGCCCCAGCGCTCCGGGGTGACCCGGATGATCGACTTGCCCTGCTTCAGCATCGCCGCCCGGTACTCGTCCCAGTCCGGATGCTCCCCCGAGATGTTCCGGAAGTACTCCACCAGCGGCTCGACCGAGTCCGGGGCGTCGATGACCTCCGCCGCGCCGTCGACCTGCACCCACGGCCCGTCCCACTCGTCCGACAGCACGATCACGCTGACCCGCTCGTCACGCCGGGCGTTGCGGGTCTTGGCGCGCTCGGGGTACGTCGACATGACGATCCGCCCCGCGTCGTCCACGCCGCAGGTCAGCGGGGAGCCCTGGGGGCGGCCGTCGGCCCGGGTGGTGAGCAGGACCGCCCGGTGCCGGGGGCGTACGAACGCCAGCAACTCGTCGAGCTCCACGGCGGTGTTGGTCGCGATGTTCGGTGCCATGCCCACCACCCTACGACCGGCCCGTGCGGCCGCCCGGGAAGCGCCTCGCCCACGACCGGCGCGAGGCGCGCCCCGGGTCACGCCATGGGCAGCGCCTCGCCCTGCACCGCCTGGATGTCCAGCTCCACGCGCAGGGTCGTGCCGATCGCGGAGATGCCCGCCTGGACGACCTGGTTGTAGTTCATCGCGAAGTCGTCGCGGCGCAGTTCGGCGGTGGCGTGGAAGGCCGCGCGCACCCCGCCCCACGGGTCGGGCCCGGTGCCGAGGTAGGTGAGGTCCAGGTCGACGGGGCGCGAGACGCCGTGCATGGTCAGCTCGCCGTGGACGGTCCAGCGGTCGGGGCCCGCCGGGGCCAGGCCGCTGGAGCTGTAGGCGATCTCCGGGTACCGGTCGACGTCCAGGAAGTCCGGCGAGCGCAGGTGCTTGTCCCGCATGCCGTTGCCGGTGTCGATGCTGGCCGCCCGGATCACCGCGTCGACCCGGGAGCTCCCGACCTCCTCGGCGATCTCGATCCGGCCGCCGAAGTCGGTGAACCGGCCGTGCACGCTGGAGATCCCCAGGTGCTGGGCGACCGCGCCGACCGAGGAGTGCGCGGGGTCCAGCGACCAGGCGCCCGGCGGCGGCAGCTCCACCCCGCCCTGCCGTGCCAGCACGATCTGCCCGGCCTCGATCCGGCCGCTCGCGGTGACGAGGGCGGTGGAGGCGGCGGGGGCGTACCCGACCGCCGTGACGATCACCGTGTACGCGCCGGCCGTCAGGGAGCCGTCCGTGCGGACGGTCCCGTCCTCGTCGGCCGCGGCCCGCAGCACCTGGGCGCCGGTCATGTCGGTGACCGTCACGACGGCGTGCTGGACCGCCCAGCCGTCCCGCGTCCGTACCTGTGCGCGAAGTCCCATCCGTATCTCTCCCAGAAGCCCTAGCTCGATGACTCGATGACCCGCGTGCGACGCCCCGGCGACCCGGCGTCCCGTCGGAGGACGACGGAACCTGACGGAACGTGGGGGTCACATGAGTCGGGCCCCGGGGCGGTCACGGCCGGCCGTCCCCTGCCTGCCGTACCCGCCACCGGGACCCCTTTCCACCCGGTCGCGACAGCCTCTCCGCTTGAAGTGCCGCCCGACCAGGGGTCTTCGCGATCCCTTCACGTGAGCCCGTGCTCTTCACGTGCACAGGAGCACGTGCTCACGTGAGGGGCCGTCACTCGCCCGGGTGGGCGAGCTCGATGTCGTGCCCGTCGACTCCCGTACCGCTGACGGTGAGGGAGCCCGCCACCGGCGGGTAGCCGGTCGCGATGACCGCGTACTCGCCCGCGTCCAGGTCGGTGAAGGCGTACGCGCCGTCCTCGCCGGTCGTCGCGGTGGCGACCACGTTGCCCGCCGCGTCGATCAGGGTGACGCGGGCGTCGGCCAGCGGACCCCGGGCGGACCCGGCCCGCACGGTGCCCCGGACCAGCGCACCGGACCGCAGCGCGGCCTCGACGCGGGTGACGCCCTGGCCGCCGATCTCCACCGGCAGCGCCAGCGGACGGAAGCCGGCCGCGTTGACCGCGACGGTCACGGAGCCCGGGATCAGCTCGCCGAAGGCGAACTCACCGGTCGGGCCGGACGCGCCGGTGGCCAGCACGTCGCCCCGGACGTCGGTCACGATGACCATCGCGCCGTCGACGGGGGCGCCGGACTCGGCGGCCCGGACGGTCCCGGCCAGTCCGCTCGTACCGGACAGCAGGATGTCGAAGGCCAGTGCCTCGTCGCCGACGACCACCGTGGACGCCTGCGGCTGGAAACCGTCGGCGGAGGCGATCAGGACGTAGCTGCCGGAGCCGGGGGCGTCCAGGGTGTAGCCGCCGTCGGTCCGGGCCACGGAGCGCCCGAGCTGCCGCCCGCCCAGCGAGATCAGGGTGACGGCCGCGCGGGCGACCGGAGCGCCCTCGGCGCCGCGCACGACACCGTGGACGGGGGTGCCCTGGACGGTGTCGTGAGGGGCTTCCGCCATGTCGACCGAGGTGACCCCGGCCGCGCCCTCGGAGACCAGGCCGGCCGCGCCGACGGTGGCGGGTACGGGAAGCTCGGCCGTCTCGACGGCGGCCGGAGCCGGAGCCTGGTCCGACGCCTCGGTGGGGGCGTCGTTCGCCGCGCTGGTCTTCAGGGCGACCTCCTTGATGAAGATCGTCACGATGAAGGCGATGAGCGCGCACGGAGCGGCGTACAGGAAGACGTCGCCGACGCCGTGCCCGTAAGCGGACTCCATGACCAGGCGGAACGGCTCGGGCAGCTTGTCCAGGTCGGGGATGCCCCCGCCGCCGGTGCCGCCGTGGCCGAGCTCGGCGCCCTCAGGGCCGAGCGCGGCGAGGCCGTCCTTGACGTACTGGGTGACCCGGTTGCCGAGGACCGCGCCGAGCGCCGAGACGCCGATCGCACCGCCGAGGGAGCGGAAGAAGGTGACGACGGAGCTGGCGGAACCGAGGTCCTCGGGAGCGACCTGGTTCTGCGTGGCGAGGACCAGGTTCTGCATCATCATGCCGATGCCGAGACCCATGACGAACATGAAGACCGCGACGTGCCAGTACGGGGTGTCGTACCGGATCGTGCCCAGCAGTCCGAGCCCGGCCGTGACCAGGAAGCCACCGGTGACCAGCCACGCCTTCCAGCGCCCGGTCTTGGTGATGACCTGGCCGGAGATGGTCGAGGAGAGGAAGAGACCCGCGATCATCGGGATGGTCATGACGCCGGACATCGTCGGCGACTTGCCGCGCGCCAGCTGGAAGTACTGGCTGAAGAAGACCGTGCCCGCGAACATCGCGATGCCGACGAACAGCGAGGCGATCGAGGCCAGCGTGATGGTGCGGTTACGGAAGAGGCGCAGCGGGATGATGGGTTCCTTGGCCCGCGACTCGATGAGCACGAAGATCAGGCCGAGCAGGACCGAGCCCGCGACCATCACGTACGTCTGCCACGACAGCCAGTCGTACTTGTCGCCCGCGAAGGTCACCCAGACCAGCAGCAGGGAGACAGCGGCGCTGATGAAGAACGCGCCGGACCAGTCGACCTTGACGCCCTCGCGCTTCACGACGGGGAGCTTCAGGGTCTTCTGGAGCACGATCAGCGCGATGATCGCGAAGGGCACGCCGACGTAGAAGCACCAGCGCCAGCCCATCCAGCTGGTGTCGGTGATGACGCCGCCGAGCAGCGGACCGCCGACGGTGGCGACCGCGAAGACGGCGCCGAGGTAGCCGCTGTAGCGGCCGCGCTCGCGCGGGGCGATCATCGCGGCCATGACGATCTGCGCGAGGGCGGAGAGACCGCCGACGCCGATGCCCTGGACGACGCGGCAGGCGATGAGCATGCCGCTGCTGGTCGACAGACCGGCGACGACCGAGCCCAGGACGTAGATGATCAGGGCTATCTGGACCAGCAGCTTCTTGCTGAAGAGGTCCGAGAGCTTGCCCCAGAGCGGGGTGGTGGCGGTCATGGCCAGCAGCGAGGCCGTCACGACCCAGGTGTAGGCGCTCTGGCCGCCGCCGAGGTCGGAGATGATCTCGGGCAGGGCGTTGGAGACGACCGTCGACGACAGGATCGCGACGAACATGCCGAGCAGCAGCCCGGTCAGTGCCTCCATGATCTGCCGGTGTGTCATCGGCGTGCCGTCGGGGGCGCCGGAGACGTTGCCTCCGCCGTGCCCTCCGTGCTTGGCGTGGCCGCCCCGCACACCGGTGGGTGTGGTCGTAGCCATTGAGTTCCTTATCCGTGCGTATTTGCTTCTGTTACACAGGTGTACGGGCGTGAGCCTCGTCGCCGAGGCCGGTCCTGCACTCGCCGGTGTGACGTCCGGGGGCGCAGCCGCCGGATCCGCGACAGGCGAAGCTGTCGCGCAGCCGGGACAGCAGCGCGATGAGCAGGCCGACGTCGTCGTCGGACCAGTCCTGGAGGTTGTGGGCGAACACCTCGGTGGTCCGCCGGGTCAGTTCGTCGAGCTGCGCGTGTCCGCCGGGGGTCAGCCGCAGGATGCGGGACCGCTTGTCCGCCGGGTCCGGGGACCGTTCGATCCAGCCGCGGTCGGCCACATGGGCCACGTGGCGACTGGTCACCGACATGTCCACGGACAGCAGCTCGGCGAGCCGGCTGATCCGCATCTCGCCGTGCCGGTCCAGGAGGGTCAGTACGGCGGCGGATCCCGCGGGGCACTCGGGGGGCAGCGCTCGGGCGAGCCCCCTTTTGACGGCCCCGACGGCGCTGAGCTGTCGGGCCAGTTCCTCGTAACTACTCCGTGCGGCCACGGGAACCCCCAGCACACTCACGACTATGTTGTTGCTTAGGGCAACGATAGAAGCCGTTGGTTGCTGCAGGCAAACGAAAACGGCCTTGCAGAAGTAAAGGAACGCAAAAGCCTCCGTAGGGTCGAGGTCAAGCGCGTGCGCTGCCGTTCTGCCGCCCCGTTGTCCGTGCGATTTTCGGACGATCTTCAGATGAGCCGCCGCAGGTAGGGCGGGGTGCCCGGTGGCCCCGGGGGTTGGGCCGGGGGCCCGAGTTCGCTAGGGTCCTGCCCCATGGCACACAACCCCCACGCCCCTCAGCCGGGCCCCGAGGGCAACCAGGACCCGGCGGGCAGCACGCAGATGTTCCGCGCCTTCGTCGACGAGGGCGAGCCGCAGCGCCGGCAGCAGCCCGCGGCGACCTCGTCCGGGCCGAAGGCCGGGGTGATCGCGGCCGTGATCGCGGTCGTCGTCGTCCTCGGCGCGGTGGCCTGGCTCGCACTGGGCTGACGAGGCCCGCACTGAGCTCGCGCACTGAGCTGACGAGCGGCCGTACGAGAGTGCTGCCGTAGGGCGGCACGCTGATACGACACCCCGCCGTGTGGGGGTCACTCCCACACGGCGGAGACGTCCTGCGTCTCGACGCGCATCCCCAGCGGGACCCGCCAGGACTCCACACAGACGGTGTACGTCTTCGAGCGCGTGGAGCGCGCGTCGATCGGGGCGGGCAGGGGCTGGGACGAGGTGATCGTCGCCCAGTCGACGCCGAGCGCGCCGATGATGTGCGTGGCGAAGGTGACGGTCCCCGAGCGCGCCGGGGAGCCTCCGGTGTTCCGGAACTCCACGGTCACCTTCTCGCACCACCGCTTGTCCGCCGCCGCCCGCTGCGGGGCGCTCAGCGTCAGCGCGGCCGGGGTCGCGGGCGGAGCGGGAGGCTTCGGGCTGCTGGGGGTGCCGGGGCGGCCGGGTCCCGGAGGTGACTGGTTGCCGGGGCTGCCGCCCGGTGGGGACCCGGGTCCGCCGCTGCCGCCCGGCTTCGAGGGCGCGGAGGGGTCCGCGGGCTGCGAGGGGGCTTCCCCCGGCCCGCCGGACGAACCGGCTGCCTGATGCCCGCCGGGCGCCCCCGTACGCGCCCCGCCGGACCCGTCCTGGGCGTCGCCGGACCGGCCGGCACCCGAGGACCCGGCGCTCGGCGACGTACCGCCGCTCGGTGACGTACCACCGCCACCACGCCCCCTGCCCCCAGCGCCCCCACTCCCGCTCCCGTTTCCGTTCCCGTCGAGCGGGGTGAGCGTCACGCCGCCCGAGGGCGCCGCGTCCGAGGGAGGCTTCGAGCTTCCTGCGGCCGCGCCCACGGCCGTGTACCCGTCGTCCGGCCCGCTGCCGCAGCCGGACAGCAGGCCGGTGCCCAGGCACAGCGCGGCCGCCGAGGCGGCGATGGCGGTGCCTCGGCGGCCGGTGGAGCCGTATGTCTGACGTCGCATCGCGTCAGTGTGTCTGACGCCTCGTCACATATGAACCCTCGTGAACCACTTTTCCGACGCTCCGGACCTGAGGTTCGGCGGCTCTTCGGTTCAGTCGGCGATGAGCCCTTCCCTGAGCTGCGCGAGCGTGCGGGTCAGCAGCCGGGAGACGTGCATCTGGGAGATGCCGACCTCCTCGCCGATCTGCGACTGGGTCATGTTCGCGAAGAAGCGGAGCATGATGATCTGGCGTTCGCGCGGGGCGAGTTTGGCCAGCAGCGGCTTGAGGGACTCGCGGTATTCGACGCCCTCCAGCGCCGTGTCCTCGTACCCGAGGCGGTCGGCGAGGGAGCCCTCGCCGCCGTCGTCCTCGGGGGACGGGGAGTCGAGCGAGGAGGCGGTGTAGGCGTTACCGACGGCGAGGCCGTCGACCACGTCCTCCTCGGAGACCCCGAGCGCGCGGGCCAGCTCCGGGACGGTCGGCGAGCGGTCGAGCTTCTGCGCGAGCTCGTCGCTGGTCTTGGTCAGGGCGAGCCGCAGCTCCTGGAGGCGGCGGGGGACCCGCACGGACCAGGAGGTGTCGCGGAAGAAGCGTTTGATCTCGCCGACGACGGTGGGCATGGCGAACGTCGGGAACTCGACGCCGCGTTCGCAGTCGAACCGGTCGATCGCCTTGATCAGGCCGATCGTGCCGACCTGGACGATGTCCTCCATCGGCTCGTTGCGGCTGCGGAACCGCGCCGCGGCGTACCGCACCAGCGGGAGGTTCAGTTCGATCAGTGTGTCCCGCACATAGGTCCGCTCCGGACTGTCCGTTCCCTCGGGGCCCGAGGCGGGGCCGAGCGCGGCGAGCCGCAGGAACAGGGAGCGGGACAGCGTGCGGGTGTCGATGGCTTCCGGCGAGCTGGTGAGCACGGCGGGTGCCGGCACGCTCTTCGTGAGCGTGAGCACCTTCGAGCTGCCCTGTTCTTCGGACATGCCACCCCCTTGAGGTCGCGGACGGTCGCGGTGGCCGCGACCATCGGAGGAACGCAGCCTCCACCTGAATACCGGAGGTGGGGCTGCGGCAAACGCGCTTCGAGCAGAATGTCACATGTCGGCAACACGCTGTAGTGACATGTCGACAAGTCAGCGCCGAATCCGCCCTGGAAACAGGGGGTGTAGCCCTTTTATGCCGTCAGAACTGCTCTGGGGACGGTCTACCCGTTCCGGTTACGCCTCGATCCTGTTTGCGGATCTCAGTCGGGCGAAACTTCGGGCGAGGAGCCTTGACACATGCATCTGGGAGACGCCCAGCTCGGCGCTGATCTGAGACTGGGTCAAGTTGCTGTAGTAGCGCAGCAGAAGGATGCGCTGTTCGCGCTCGGGAAGCTGGACGAGGAGGTGCCGGACGAGGTCGCGGTGCTCGACACCGGCGAGCGCCGGGTCTTCATAGCCGAGCCGGTCCAGCAGCCCGGGCAGCCCATCGCCCTCCTGAGCGGCCTCCAGCGAGGTCGCGTGGTACGAGCGCCCGGCTTCGATGCAGGCCAGGACCTCGTCCTCGGAGATCTTCAGCCGCTCGGCGATCTCGCCGGTGGTGGGGGACCGCCCGTGAGCCGTCGTCAGGTCCTCCGTGGCGCCGGTGACCTGGACCCAGAGTTCGTGCAGCCGGCGGGGGACGTGGACGGTGCGCACGTTGTCGCGAAAGTAACGTTTGATCTCGCCGACGACGGTAGGCATCGCGAACGTGGGGAACTGGACGCCGCGCTCCGGGTCGAACCGGTCGATGGCGTTGATCAGGCCGATCGTGCCGACCTGGACGACGTCCTCCATCGGCTCGTTACGGCTGCGGAAGCGCGCGGCGGCGTACCGGACGAGGGGGAGGTTCGCCTCGATGAGGGCGGCCCGGACCCGGCGGTGCTCCGGAGTGCCCGGCTCCAGGTTCTTGAGCTGACCGAAGAGGACCTGCGTGAGCGCCCGGGTGTCGGCGCCGCGGGCCCGGGCGGGCCGGGCCGAGGGGTCGGGGGTCTCGGTCTGGATGTCCTCGGCCGGGAGGGCCGGGACGGTCGGGGGGGCTTGGACGGACTGGGGAGGCACTTGAGGCGCTGTACTGGCCGGCACGGTGACGCCACCCCTTTGCGGTCAACTAGTCAACTACGGTCAACTCATCCGTCAAAAGCGGTCATAGCATCACAAGACATGTCCACTGTGTGCAAGCACCTCATAGTGCCGTGTTGACGGCATAAGGGTTTAAAAAGCAATAAAGAAACCCCCCGCCTGAACGGCGAGGGGTCGATGGAACCGGACGTACCGGTCCCCGTCGGCACGATCAGAAGGGGTAGTCCGCGATCACCCAAGTGGCGAATTCGCGCCACTGTCCGGCGGCGGCCTGGTGGGCGGGGTGCTCGATGTACCGCTTGAGCGCGTCCTCGTCGGCGACGGCGGAGTTGATGGCGTAGTCGTACGCGATCGGCCGGTCGGTGATGTTCCAGGCGCACTCCCAGAACTCCAGCTCCGGAACCTGCCCCGCCAGTTCCCGGAAGGCCCGGTCCCCGGCGACGACCCGCGGGTCGTCGCGCTCGACGCCGTCGTTCAGCTTGAAGAGGACCAGGTGGCGGATCATCGGGCGGCTCCTACTTCACCAGTTCTGACATGAAGTCACCGACGCTCTGGGCGGCGGTGGAAATGCCTTCGAACCCTACCTGGACCAGTTCGGCGGCCCGCTGGGGAGACATGATGATCGTGTACAGCACGAAGACCACCAGCATGTAGATGATGATCGTCTTTGCCTTGGCCACAACCATGCCTCCCCGTCGACCTCACGTGCGATCGGGCGATTGTATCCGCACGAATGGCCGTATCCGGTGGCCGTTTTTGATCACTGATGCGCCTTTTAAGGACCTACGACCCAGCTATCAAGGCCTTTCGCCGGGCCTCACGAGCCTCGCCGCCCGGCACGATGGATGACGAGCCCGACGGGACCAGGCAGGACCCGGAAGGCCGGAACAGGGCCTCTCTGTGGGGCCGGCCGCCGCGCGATTTCCCCCCTGACCGCGACGGACGACCAGCAGGCCCTGTTCCCACCGGGGGAAGCGGCTTGTCCCCCCGATGCCGCTTCCCCCGACCTGACTGCTGGACCGGAGCGCCCGGTCGCCGTACTTCCTCTGTACCGGCGACCGGGCGCTCTGCTGTCCGCATGTCCGCGTGTTCGCGCCCCGACGGGCTGCTGATCAGGAGGCTGCGGGATCCGCCGGCTCCACGATCGCGCGCAGCGCGGCGAGGTGCCCCTGATAGGCGTCGCGCCCCGCCCGGGTCAGGCGAAGCCATACGCGCTGCCGGGTATCGCGGACGGCCTTGCGCTGCTCGACGTAACCGGCGTCCATGAGCACGGTGGCGTGCTTGCTGAGCACGGACGCGGAGAGTCTGAGCTGCTTCTGTACGAGCCCGAACTCGGCTTCGCCCGCCGTGTCCAGCAGGGCGCAGATGCGCAGGCGATTCGGGGCGTGGATGGTGGCGTCGAACCCTGCGGGCATGTCGTGGGCTTCGGGGCTCACGCGGACGCCCGGTGCAGCCGTACGAAGGCGAGATGGAAGCCGACGGACGCGGCGGCCCCGATCAGGGAGGCGGCGAACAGCCACACCGGCGACCCCGTGAAACGGAACACGAACGCCGAGCCCACCAGGATCGAGGGCAGCCCGATCGCGAGCGGCACGGTAGCCCGCTTGGGCAGCACGTCCAGTCGCAGAGCCACGCCGGTCTTCTCCCGCCATGTCTTGGCCGCGAGGGCGAAGAGGCCCAGGTGCAGCGCGGTGATCGCCATCATGATGCCGGTCCAGGATGGGCCCGGCAGCAGCCAGTCCTCGTCGGCCATGACGCCGCCGTAGGCGATCGGGAGCGCGGCGATGTAGAGCGTGAGCGCGGCGAAGAACCAGTTCGGCCAAGGCGTCGCGGAGAGCGCTGCGGCGGAGGCCTGGATCTGCTCGGCCTCGGCCAGGGCCGATTGGGCCTGCTCGGGTGTCGGTCGTCCCCCGTTAGTTTCCATGATGGAAAGAGTAACGGAGAGTTTCCGATACGGAAAGAGAAGAGTTTCCGGAGAGGAAAATGGAGCCTGGGCGGGCCCTCAGACGGGTTTGGGGAGGTCGCGGAGGTTGGCCATGTGGGCTTTGACGGCGGCGATCTGGGTGGGGTCGGGTGAGGGCGGGCCGCCTGCGGAGTGGGTGGTGTGGCAGGGGTGGCAGAGGCCGTCGGGGAGGGCTTCGGGTGGGCCGGGGCGGCCGCAGTCGGTGCATTCGACGAGGAGGCGGCGGGTGGGGGCCGGGGTGTCGGCTGGGGTGCTTGGGGTGGCCGGCAGCCGGGGTGGCAGTTTGTCGATGAGGCGGCGGCGGAGGAGTCCGACGGGGGAGTCGATCTGGGCGGGGAGTCCTGCGGTGAGGGTGCTGGTGAGGTAGTCGGTGGTGACGCCTCGGTCGAGCCATTGGGCTGCGAGGGGTTCGAGGGTGGTGCAGTCGTGGGCGGAGAGGCCCAGGCGGTGGTCGTCGCGGCCGAGGCGGGCGAGGGCGAGGTAGGCGGGGGAGGGGCCGGTGGTCTGCGTGGGCTCGGCGTCCGGGGCCTGGGGTGGAGTGCGTTGGGGAGGTGCGGCGATGGGTTCGGGGGCCGGTCCTGCCACGGCCGGGCCTTCTGGCCGCGCGGGCGGCGGGGCGGGCGCTTCCGGCGTGGGGGGCGGGCGCTGCGGCCTGGGAGGCGGTCTCGGTAGCGAGGTAGGTGGTCCACCACTCGTTGTCGCGTGCGGTACGGGACCAGAAGGTCCGGAAGACCCAGCGGGTTTCGTCGCCTGTGCCGACAGGGCACCGTACGCGCCGCAGGTGCCCGGCGACGGACAGGGCGTTCAGGGCGGTGGAGATGGCCTGCTGCCCGTAGAGCGGGAGCTGCTTGGCGAGCTGCTTCACGCTCATCGAGGCGCCGTCGGGGAGGTGGTCGACGAATCCGGCGACGTACCGCTCACGCGTCGGGAGCAGGGCGAAGTCGTCGGGGGTACGTGCCTGTTGGCCGGGCGCGGAGCGTTTGCCGTAGCCGGGCTTGGCCATCGGGTACGCGGCGGAGGCTGCGGGGGCGTGCGGGGCGGAGCTATGGTGCTGGGTAACCATGGGATCGGCTTTCTAAGGGGTTCGATCTTGTGGTGAGACCCCGGCCTGGTGCTTCCAACACCGCGTCGGGGTCGCTTAGTTCTCGCACCGTAAACGGCCGTCACGCTGCGCCGCAAGCTGTCACGATTAGTCATACTGGCTGGCCGTGACGGGGTGGGGAGGGAGGGAAGGTTTTCCCCAACCCCCCTTCTCTACCTACCGGTTAAAGAAGGCACTCGAACCCCGGGTCCCGCATCCCGACGCCCGAGTCTCGACACCCGAGCTTCGGGCCGAAGCCCCGTCCACGTACCTCCGGAAGAGTGACCCGACCACCCCCGAAGCCCGAGGCTTGCGGCCCGGGACCCAAGCTTCGGGGCAGCTGATGGCACGCTCCGCTGGACCTGTTGGCGCCTGCCCACTCGTTGCCGGCGATGGTGAGCGGCAGGATCATCGGCGCCTTCAGTTGCGCGCAACTGCTCCACCTCGATGACGATCTGCAATTCTGCGCAATCGGTCGGCGGCCCTGGGCTATTCGCCGCATCCTGGATGCTCACTCGGCGTATACGGAGGGCACTATGGCACGCCTCAGGTTCCTCGGTACGACCAGCGACGACGGAGACTGCCCCACGCTCTACGAGGTCGAGGGCACCACCGACATTCTTGTTCAGGGCGATCGCGTGACCGACCCCGAACAGCTCGCTCAGCTTCGCGATGTTAAGGACAGCGAGACGTTCGTGGTGGTGCCACGTGACCTCCTGGTCCGCTTCGCCCCACGCGCCACGGCTACCGAGACGGTGCCGTTCTCCGAGATCGCCTCGCTGTTCCGCGAGTTCAGGCACACTGCCTTCCGGCTGGAGACCCGGCGCGGATATGCCTCCGACCGGAACAGCCCGAAGTGGGAACGGTGGAAGAGCGGCGCGGACATCGCGACCGAGCCGCACAACGCATGACGCGAGAGCGTCCGGGTGCAGACGGCTGAGGGCAAGCGGTTCGAGCGTGTCCGGCTCGTCGACCAGCCCCTCACCGAGGGGCAGCAGTTCCTGCTGGACGGCGGCCATAGCAACGTGGCGGCCGGTGAGGACATCCGTAACCTGCCACGGACTCAGGCGGACCGACTCGGCCTGCCGGAGCACGACTTCTGGCTGTTCGACTCCCGGCTGGTCGCCCGGTTCGTCTTCGACGAGGACGACACGACCCTCGGCGTCGTCCTGAGTGAGGACCCGGCCGAGGTAGCCCTCGCCTGCCAGGCACGAGACGCGGCCTGGCACCACGCGACGCGCACCGCAGACTTCGCGAAGGCGGTAACTTCGACCGGGTGAGCACCGACTCCCCGACCGGTGCGCGCCGGTCGTGACGAAGGCATCCAGGTATGGGTGACCCGCGACAACGGGAGCGCCGCAACGGCGCCACCGGCGAAGAGGTGTGGCAGTACGGTCCCGGGTTCCTGTGGGAGGAGATCGAGCAGACCTGGTGGGAGTACGAAACGGCCGGGCGGCCCGACGCCGAGCAGTTCGGGCTGACCGTCACCGACCGGGGCCAGCAGGTATGGCTCCGCGACCCGAGCGAGATCATCCGGCCTGGCAGGACGTAACCCAATGGTCGGCCGCAACGTCCACGGCTGGCTTCAACCGTCGGTCGGACCAGTTCGACGTACGATCAACGCCGATATCCACTGCCCTGCGATCGCGGTGACGACCACGATCAGTGCCGCGGTGAACGAGTCTTCCCAGGACCGCTCCAGCACCACATGCCAGAACACGGTGCACAGCCCGATGACGACGCTTGAGAAGACCAGTAGGGCGAGCCAACGTCGCCATCCACGCCGACGCCACGGCAAAGCTGGTCTTCTGCCGCTCTGCTGAGGTTCCGTCATGTGAGGCACCTACCCCAGCTCTGTAGAGCAGATGCCGTCGGGCATCGAGGCGTACCGGAGGGAAGACCGGCTCGCCGGCCGGCTCAGCGCTCACGCCGCCTGAGCGCCGGAGCTCGGGTTCACCCCATGCCCAGCCAGTGCAAGAAGCCGGTCACGTCGGCGACAGCCCACACCAGGACGAATCCAGCAGCGACGAACATGCTGTCGCGCCCGATGTGCGCTCTCCCCGATCCGCGTCCACCAACACCCACGAGACCCCCACCCGCGTTCCGATCCGACCCCGAAGCCACCGGGCCCGGTGGCTTCGGCAGGGTCCGGCCGCCCAGCTCCTACAGCCACGACGAAGGGCCCGGCTCATCGAGCCGGGCCCTTCGTTCTCAAGCGGTAGCGGTGGGATTTGAACCCACGGTGACGGGTTACGCCACACTCGCTTTCGAGGCGAGCTCCTTCGGCCGCTCGGACACGCTACCGAGAGAGAGCTTAGACCATCCCGGGCCGTGGACAGAAATCGGTTCTCGGGGCAGGAGCCCAACGTGGCCGGGCGTCCAGGTCTCACCTGGTCAGAGGGTGCGGAAGAACGCCGTCAGCTGCTCCGCGCACTCCCGCTCCAGGACGCCGGCGATGACCTCCGGGCGGTGGTTCAGGCGGCGGTCGCGGATCACGTCCCAGAGGGAGCCCGCGGCGCCGGCCTTCTCGTCGCGGGCGCCGTAGACGACGCGGGTTACGCGGGACTGGACCAGGGCGCCCGCGCACATCGTGCAGGGCTCCAGGGTGACCACCAGGGTGCAGTCGGTCAGACGCCACTCGCCCATCGTCTCGGCCGCCCGGCGCAGGGCCAGGATCTCGGCGTGCGCCGTCGGGTCGCCGGTCGCCTCGCGTTCGTTGTGGCCGGTCGCCAGCTCGGTGCCGTCGGGACCGAGCACGACGGCGCCGACCGGCACGTCGCCGGCCGACGCCGCCCGCGCGGCCTCGGCCAGCGCGCGGCGCATCGGGGCCTGCCAGGGATCGCGTACCGGATCGGGCTCCGGTACGCGTACGGGATCCGGG
Organism: Streptomyces globisporus; assembly: GCA_014649555.1. Lineage (GTDB taxonomy): Bacteria > Actinomycetota > Actinomycetes > Streptomycetales > Streptomycetaceae > Streptomyces > Streptomyces globisporus. Next base: position 442,516 of record BMTG01000005.1, read on the forward strand.
GCGGGCTCGGGTGAGGGGTCCGGTGGTCGTGCGGTCACTCGCGGACCCTAACGGACGGGGGTGGGGTGGAGCGGTTTGTGGGAGGGAGAGGGGATGGATGAGGGGGTGGGTGCTCGGGGGCCTGGCAGGGGTCCGCGGCCCGCTAGCGGACCGACTCCAGGACCTCCGCCGCTCCCACGGCCTCCGCGATCTCCGCGAGCGCGTCGGTCTGCAGGGTCAGCAGCTCCTTCTCGGACATCCCGAGGTCCGCCAGGACCCCGAGCTCGCCGATCGGGCCCGCCGGGACGGCGTCCGGGTCGGGGGCGTCGTCGTCCGTGTCGGCCGCGGGGGCGGGCCGTTCCGGTTCGCCGTCCTCCGTGCCGTCGAGGTCGACGAGCTCCTCCAGGGCGGCGATCTCGTCCTCGGCCCCTGGTTCGCGGCCGAGCATTTCGTCGGTGAGCAGGATCTCCCCGTAGGAGGAGCGGGCGGCGGCGGACGCGTCCGAGACGTAGATTCGGGGGTCCTCCTCACCGTCCACCCGGACGACGCCGAACCAGGCGTCCTCCTGCTCGATGTAGACCAGGACCGTGTCCTCGTCCACCGAGGCCTCCCGGGCCAGGTCCGTCAGATCGGACAGGGTCTCCACGTCGTCGAGCTCTGTATCGCTCGCTTCCCACCCGTCTTCGGTGCGCGCGAGCAGTGCGGCGAAGTACACCGTGACTCTCCCACTGGTCATAGGCGAATCGGTCCGACGGGAGGGCGAACGGTGATCCGTCCGTCCTGGGCCCCGCCCAATCGGCATCGTGGCAGAAACAAGCGCCGTGCGAGACCTCTTCGACCGTTGCGTCGGCCATCAGTTCCAGGAGTGCCTGGTCGGCCCTCACCCTGACGCGCCGATCGGTGGGGGAGTGCGCCGGTGGTACGCGGAGGGCTCGTCGGGGGGTTCACCAGGGGATACGTCAGGTGATCCGCCCGTTCCCCTCCGTCGGCTCACCAGCGGAACGTGCGCATCCGCATCTGTTGCCGCATTCGGGCGGCCCGGGCCCGGCGCGGCTGTACCCGGTCCCGCAACTGCTTGGCCTCATGGAGCTCACGGAGGAACTGGGCGCGTCGGCGGCGGCGGGCCGCGTCACTCTCCTGCGCGTCCTCGACATCGCCCACCGCGCCCGCCATACCCTCGGCGTCGCGCCCCTCGCGCGGTCCGCGCGCGGCCGGGTTGTCCCGCAGATCCCCGTCAGCCATCGACACACCACCCCAGTGCTGGGTCCGTATGCCCCCACCTTCCCCCCGAACAGGTGGTTGATGCCAGCGCAGAGTGCCGGGCGGCGCGGTTACTGTTGACGCATGCGGATCCACGTCGTCGACCACCCGCTGGTGGCGCACAAACTCACCACGCTGCGCGACAAGCGCACCGACTCCCCGACCTTCCGGCGGCTCGCCGACGAGCTGGTCACCCTCCTCGCCTACGAGGCCACCAGGGATGTGCGTACCGAGCAGGTCGACATCGAGACCCCGGTGACGCCCACGACGGGCGTCAAGCTCTCGCACCCCCGGCCCCTCGTCGTGCCGATCCTGCGCGCCGGTCTGGGCATGCTGGACGGCATGGTGAGGCTGCTGCCGACCGCCGAAGTGGGCTTCCTCGGCATGATCCGCAACGAGGAGACGCTCCAGGCGGAGACGTACGCGACCCGGATGCCCGAGGACCTCTCCGGCCGCCAGGTCTACGTCCTCGACCCGATGCTGGCCACCGGCGGCACCCTCGTCGCGGCCATCCAGGAGCTGATCAAGCGCGGCGCCGACGATGTCACCGCCGTCGTCCTCCTCGCGGCGCCCGAGGGCGTCGAGGTCATGGAGCGCGAGCTGGCCGGGACCCCGGTCACCGTCGTCACCGCCTCCGTCGACGAGCGGCTCAACGAGCACGGCTACATCGTGCCGGGCCTCGGCGACGCGGGCGACCGGATGTACGGGACGGCCGAGTAGAGGGACCGGTCCCGGAACCTTCTCTCACGACTTCGCGCCCCGTTCCGGTGCGTACGTACGGTCTCGTGCGTACGCGCCGGAGCGGGGCGCTTCCGTGTGCGCCGGGGTGCGCCCCCAGCAGCAGGCTTCAGCAGGAGGGGGACGGGGCCGGAGCCGGCTTCGTCAGGGCCGTCATCGCCGCCGTGGCTTCCTTCGGCGTGCTGAACGCCTTGAACTTCGCCCCGAGGATCAGGTCGACCTCGCCCGTCTTCCGGGTGTCCGTCTTCTGTACCGTGCCCGCCAGCTGGGTGCCGAGCACGGTGAAGCTGCCGTTCTTCGCGGCCGGGGCCCCGAGCAGCACGCCCGCGCCCGGCACCTTCTTGTCGTACTCCTTCGGCGCGTTGCCCACGTCGCCGATGGCGAAGCCGCGCTTCTTGAGCTCCTCGGCGGCGGCCTTGGCCAGCCCGGTGCGCGTGGTCGCGTTGTAGACGTTCACCTTGATCGCGGCCGGTTTCGGCAGCGCCTTTGCGGGGGCCACCGACGGTTTCGCGGTCGGGCAGTCCCGCTTGCGGTCGGCCGCGTTCGCCGTCTTGTCGCCGCCGGTGAACACGTCGATGAGCTGCAGACTGCCCCAGCCGACGAGACCGAGGACGACGACGGCTCCGATGCCTGCGAGGACCAGCCTGCGGCGGTGCCGGGGGCGGCGCATCCGGGGATAGGTGTCGCCCGTGATGCGGTACTTTCCGCCCATGCCGGGGGGAGTGAGCATGCTCATGGAGGCAGCGTAGTGCGACCCGGTGATGATGCGTACTAAATGATCAACGTATGGCACCCGGATGAGCGGGAAAGCACCCGAAAGCCCGAATCAGGGTCTCGGGGGGACGCCTCGAGATGCGTAAACCCCAAGGGGGTGCGTGGGTGCCGTGGGGCGATGTCAGCCCAGGTCGAGGACGCGCGCGTGCAGGACCTGGCGCTGCTGCAGCGCGGCGCGGACCGCCCGGTGCAGTCCGTCCTCCAGGTAGAGGTCGCCCTGCCACTTCACGACGTGCGCGAACAGGTCCCCGTAGAACGTGGAGTCCTCGGCGAGGAGGGTCTCCAGGTCCAGCTGGCCCTTGGTGGTCACGAGCTGGTCCAGGCGAACCGGACGCGGCGCGACATCCGCCCACTGGCGGGTGGATTCCCGGCCGTGGTCGGGGTACGGCTTCCCATTTCCGATGCGCTTGAAGATCACACGGAAAGCCTACCGGTCAAGAGCCACCGGGCGCAGCCACGGAAGCTCGCCGCTATGCCGGTGCAAAGGGCGTATAGCGCTGGATAGGGCGGGATACCGGGGCAGGGGACCTCTCTGCGGTGCCTACGGGCTCCGGTTCGGGTGCCGGGTGCCGGAGCCCGTAAGGCCGTCGCTACTCCGTGACGCGGCCGTGGCCCTCGCGCAGGCCGCCTCCGCTGCCGCCGCTGCCGGGCGTCCCGGTGCCGGTGTCGGGGTCGACCGGGCGGGTCAGCGAGCGCAGGTCGTGCGCGTACGTCCCGACGGCGTTGGCGATCACGTCGATGTTGGTGTCGAAGTGACCCATGTCGATGTTGTCCAGGTCGTCGCAGGCCGCGTGGTAGCAGGGGTCGTACGCGATGCCCGCCTCGCCGCCGAACACGTCGGCCTGGGCCGCCGTCTTGATGCCCTCCGCCCCGGTGTCCGTACCGCCGGACGGGATACCGACCTCGATGAACGGGCCGTAGTCCGAGCGTCCTGTGAAGTCCGTGCCCTCGTGCGGCTTGCCCTTGCCGTCGAGGAACTCGTTGATGTCCCGCTCCAGTTGGGCCGAGCCCTCCGGTCCTGGGCCCTCTCCGACCTGGTCGGAGTTGTCGCCGTCGAAGACGAACTGGACGCCGTTCGGCGAGGCGATCATGTCGAAGTTCAGGTAGAGCTTGATCTGCTCGCGCTGCTTCTCGGTGAGCGCCGCGACGTACTTCTCCGAGCCGATCAGGCCGTTCTCCTCGGCCGACCACCAGGCGAACCGCACCTTGTTGGCCGGCTTGCTCTTCGACTTCGCCAGCTTCAGGGCGACGTCGAGCAGACCCGCGGAGCCGGAGCCGTTGTCGTTGATGCCGGGGCCCTCGGTGACCGAGTCGAGGTGGGCGCCGAGCATCACGGTCTTCGCCGCGCTGCCGCCGGGCGTCTCGGCGATGACGTTGCGGGTGGGGCGGTCCTCCTGGAGCTCACGGATCTCGAAGGAGACCGTGACCTCGCCGGCCGCGAGGTCGGCGACGAGCTTCTCGCCCTCCGCCTGGGTGAGCCCGCCGGTGGGGATCTTCCCGGCGGCGACCTCGCCGAGCGTGCCGGACAGCGCGCCCTCGGTGTTGTTGTAGATGGCGGCTCCGGCCGCGCCCGCGGTGGCCGCGGCCGCCTGCTTCTCGGCGAAGGAGCAGCCGCCGCGCTTGATCAGTGCGATCTTTCCGGTGAAGGTCGCGGCGGCGTAGTCGGTGGCCTCACAGCCGGTCGTGTCGTCGACGGGTACGGCGACGAGCTGTGCCGTCAGGCCGCCTTCCTTCGTCGACGGCGTGTACGTCATGGCCTTGATCGTCACGTCGCGCGGCGTCGGCGACACCACGGCGAGCTTTTCGGCCAGGGTCTCCGTGTAGGTGAAGCGGAAGCTCTCGTACGAGACCTTGTACCCGGCGCGCTGGAGCTGCCGGTAGACGTACGCGGCCGAGGCGTCGTGACCGAGCGAGCCGGCGGCGCGGTGGCCCTCGGTGGAGTCGGCTATCGCCTGGAACTGCTGGAGGTGTTTGTAGGCGTCGCGTGCGGACGCGTTCCTCACCAACTCCCGCGACAGCTTGGCCGCTTCCTTCCCGGGGTCGTGCGAGGCGGTGCGTCCGGGGTGCGGGGACGCGGCCAGGAGGAGCGGTGTGGCCAGGGCGGTGGCGGCCACGACAGCCATGGCTCTGCGACGTGTTGCGTGCACAGGAGTCCTTCCGGTCTGAACGGCTGGTGCCCCGAGCCGCTGGTACGTCGAACGGCTCGGTGACTGAACGGCTGAACGGCTGAACGGCTGAACGAATGTGCTGCGAAAGCTAGCGAGTGGGGTGACGCCTGTGAACCGGTGTGGCTGATTCTGATCGGTGGGGCGGGGGCGTCGGCCGGTTCCGGTGCATGGTCATGTCACTTTCGCGCCCGGGGGTGCCCGGGGGGGCGTCTGCTCCCGTGTTCCTTCTCCGCGACGTCCTACTTCTTGCGTGGCGTCCCGGGCTTCTTCGCCGCCTTGGCCGCCTTCGCCGCCGCCTTGGCCTCCTGCTTGTACGCACGCACCTCGACCAGCGACTCCGGGCCCGTGATGTCGGCGACCGACCGGTGCGATCCGGCCTCCCCGTACGGGCCCGCCGCCTCCCGCCACCCCGGTGGACGTACGCCCAACTGCTTGCCGAGGAGCGCCAGGAAGATCTGGGCCTTCTGCGCGCCGAAACCGGGCAGGGCCTTGAGGCGTTCCAGCAGGTCGTCGCCGGTCGCGGCGTCCCGCCACACCGCGCTCGCGTCGCCGCCGTACTCCGCGACCAGGTACTGGCACAGCTGCTGCACCCGCTTCGCCATCGAGCCGGGGTAGCGGTGCAGGGCCGGTTTGGTGGTGAACAGCTCGGTGAAGGCGTCCGGGTCGTAGGCGGCGATCCGTCCCGCGTCCAGGTCGTCGGAGCCCATACGCTCCGCGAGGGTGTACGGGCCCGTGAACGCCCACTCCATCGGGACCTGTTGGTCCAGCAGCATGCCGACCAGAGCGGCCAGCGGGCTGCGGCCGAGGAGCTCGTCCGCCTCCGGGTTCTGGGCGATGTGCAGGGTGGTGCCCGCGCCCTCGCCCTTGCCCGTCCCCTTGCCGCTGCTGCTGTCGCTGCTGTTGCCGCTCGTGGTCATGCCGCCGATCATCGCGAGCGCGGCGGGTGGTGGCGAGCGGGGCTGCGCCGATGGCCTCTTCCCTGTCGGCCGAAGGGAGTAACCCCCTATCCGTCCGGCCGGTCCAGCCGGTCCGCGCGCCGGCGCAGGTAGCGGGCCTCGGGCTCGCTGAGGGTGGCGTCGGCGGCCGCGCGGTAGGCGGTACGGGCGGTGTCGGGCTCCCCGGCGCGCTCCAGGAGGTGGCCGCGCACGGCGTCGAGCCGGTAGTTCCGCTGCCTCGAGGCCCCGGCGGTCTTCGCCAGCGCGTCGACCTCCGCCAGCCCCGCCCGGGGCCCGTGCACCATGGCCACGGCGACCGCCCGGCCCAGCGCGGCCGCGGGGTCGGGGGAGCGGCGCACGAGGAGGTCGTACAGGGCGAGGATCTGCGGCCAATCGGTGTCCTCGGCGCGCTCCGCCTCGTCGTGCAGGGCGGCGATCGCGGCCTGGAGCTGGTAGTCGCCGGCCGGTCCGTGGGCGAGCGCCTCCTCGGCCAGGGCGGTGCCTTCGGCGACGGCCGTACGGTCCCAGAGGGCCCGGTCCTGTTCGTCGAGGGGGATCAGCTCACCGTCCGGGCCGGTGCGCGCCGGGGTGCGCGCCTCGGTGAGGACCATCAGCGCCAGCAGCCCGGTGACCCGCCCCTCCCGGGGGAGGAGCCGGCGGACGGCGCGGGTCAGCCGGATCGCCTCGCGGGCCAGGTCCGTGCGGTGGAGATCGGGGCCCGCGGTGGCGGTGTAGCCCTCGTTGAAGATCAGGTAGAGGACCTGGAGCACGGCGGCGAGCCGCTGGTCGCGGTCCCGGGCGTCCGGCTGCCGGAACTGCGTACCGCGCACCGCCCGCTTGGCCCGGCTGATCCGCTGCGCCATCGTCGCCTCCGGCACCAGGTGGGCACGGGCGATCTCGGCCGTGGTGAGGCCGCCGACCGCCCGGAGGGTCAGCGCGATCTGGCCGGCGGGGGAGAGCGCGGGGTGGCAGCAGAGGAAGAGCAGGGTGAGCGTGTCGTCCTCGGAGGGGGCCCGGCCCAGGCCGGAGGGATCTCTCCCGGCGGGCCCTTCCCCGGGCGGCGGGGTGACGAACGCGTCCGCCGGGGTGAGCGCCGCCGCCGTCTCCTCGCGCCGGCGGCGGGCCTCGTCGCTGCGCAGCCGGTCGGTGAGGCGGCGGGACGCGACCCGGATGAGCCAGCCGCGCGGGTTGTCGGGGATCCCGTCGCCGGGCCACTGCTCGGCGGCCGCGATCAGGGCCTCCTGGACGGAGTCCTCGGCCGGGTCGAAGTGCCCGTACCGGCGTACGAGTGCGCCGAGGACCTGCGGCGCGTGGCGGCGCAGCAGGTCCTCGATGTCGTCGGTCGCTCGGCCCACCTGGACCTTTCGGCTCGGTCAGTCGTCGAGCCCGCCGTCGACGGGCCGGATGAGGACCGGGTACTCGGGCGCCCCGGCCGGCTGCGGACAGCGTGCCACGCGGGCGGCGATCTCGGTCACCCTTTCCAGGCTCTCGCAGTCGAGGACCCAGAACCCGGCGAGCAGTTCCTTGGTCTCGCTGTACGGCCCGTCCGAGACGACCGGGCGACCCTCGGCGTCGACGCCGACGGCCCGTCCCGACGCGGGCTCGCGCAGCCCGTAGCCGGTGACCAGCTCGCCCGATTCCGAGAGGTCGTCGTTGATGCTGCCCATGTGGGCGTACATCGCCTGCACGGCCTTCTCGTCCCAGACCGGGCTGTCGGCGCTCCCCTTGCCGCTCTGCGCGTCGTAGTCCGCCTGGCTGCCCTGGACCATCACCAGATACTTCATGACTGTCGCCTCCGTGGTGGCTTCGTTCGTGGTGCGGTTTCTTCCTCCTGCACAGGGGACGTCGGGGCCGATGGGGGCTTCTCGACACCACGCGCGAAGTTTTTTCGGATTCACCCGGCGGGGTGGCGTTCCCCCGGCGGGGTGGGCGGAACGGGGCGTTCAGTAAAGTTCGGCTGCGCTTCGTTGCCGCTTGCTGCGCTTTGTTTCCGCTCCTTTCCCCTTCCAGCTACATGACGAGGTCCCGGCCCGTGCCCGCATCCCCCGCCCCGCGTCCGTACCCCGTCGCCGTCGTCGGCATCGGCGCGGACGGCTGGTCCGGGCTGTCCGGCACGGCACGGGAGGCGCTGCGCGGGGCGGAAGTGCTGATCGGCGGGGCGCGCCAGCTGGATCTGCTGCCACCGGAGTGCGCCGGGGTACGGGTGGCCTGGCCGTCCCCGCTGCGGCCGGCCGTCCCCCGGCTGCTGGCCGAACACGGGGAGCAGCGGATCGCGGTGCTGGCGAGCGGGGACCCGATGTTCTACGGGATCGGGCGGGCGCTCGCGGAGGAGCTGGGGCCGCAGGGGCTGAGCGTGTTCCCCCACCCGTCCTCCGTCTCGTACGCGTGCGCACGGCTGGGCTGGCCGCTGGAGGACACGGAGGTCGTGACGCTGGTGGGGCGCCCGGCGGCGCGTCTGGCCGCGTCCCTGTACGAGGGGCGGCGGTTGCTCGTCCTGAGCGCGGACGCGAGCACTCCGGCGACGGTCGCGGCACTGCTGACGGACCGGGGGTTCGGCCCGAGCAGGGTGCGGGTGCTGGAGCAGCTGGGCGGCGAGGCCGAGGCGTATGCCGAGGGCGTCGCGGAGGCCTGGACGCACGAGCCCGGGGACCGGCTGAACGTCGTCGCGATCGAGTGCCGGGCGTCGGCGGAGGCGCTGCGGCTCGGCACGGTGCCCGGTCTGCCGGACGAGGCGTACGAGCACGACGGCCAGCTCACCAAGCGGCACATCCGGGCCGCCACGCTGGGCACGCTGGCGCCCGCGCCGGGGGAGCTGCTCTGGGACGTGGGCGGCGGATCGGGCTCGATCGCGATCGAGTGGCTGCGGGCCCACCGGTCCTGCCGCGCGGTGAGCGTGGAGCGGGACCCGGTGCGTGCCGAGCGGATCACCCGTAACGCGGAGCGCCTGGGCGTCCCCGGCCTGCGGGTCGTCACGGGCCCGGCGCCTGCGGCCCTGGCCGAACTCGACACCCCGGACGCGGTGTTCATCGGCGGCGGGCTGACCGCGCCGGGCCTGCTGGACGCGTGCTGGGAGGCGCTGCGGCCGGGGGGCAGGCTGGTCGCGAACACGGTGACGCTGGAGTCGGAGGCGCTGCTGGCCGAACGGCACAAGGCGTACGGCGGCGAGCTGGTGCGGCTGTCGGTCGCGCACGCCGTTCCGGTCGGTGGGTTCACCGGGTGGCGGCAGGCGATGCCGGTGACGCAGTGGTCGGTGACCAAACCCTCATCCTCAGAAGTAAGTTCGCACATGGGAGACAGACGATGACCGTGTACTTCATCGGCGCGGGCCCCGGCGCCGCCGACCTGATCACGGTGCGCGGCGCCCGGATCCTCGCCGCCAGCCCGGTCTGCCTGTACGCGGGCAGCCTGGTCCCCGTGGAACTGCTGGCCGAGTGCCCGGAGGGCGCCCGCTTGATCGACACGGCGAACCTGGACATCGACCGGATCACCGCCGAGCTGGTCCGGGCCCACGCGGACGGCGACGACGTGGCGCGGCTGCATTCGGGGGACCCGTCGGTGTTCAGCGCGGTGAACGAGCAGATGAAGCGCCTGGACGAGGCGGGCGTACCGTACGAGGTCGTCCCCGGCGTCCCCGCGTTCGCCGCTGCCGCCGCCGCCCTGAAGCGCGAGCTGACGGTCCCGACGGTCGGCCAGACGGTGATCCTGACCCGCATCGCCCAGCGCGCCACGGCGATGCCGGAGGGCGAGGACCTGGCCACGCTGGGCCGCAGCGGCGCGCTGATCGTGCTGCACCTGGCGGCCCGGTACGTGGACCGCGTGGTCGACGAACTGCTCCCGCACTACGGGGCGGACTGCCCGACGGCGGTGGTGGCGATGGCGTCCCGCCCGGACGAGATCATCCTGCGCGGCACCCTGGACTCGATCGCGGAACAGGTGAAGGCGGCGGGGGTGATCCGGACGGCGGTCATCATGGTGGGCCGCACGCTGGGCGCGGAGCAGTTCCGGGACAGCCACCTGTACTCCCCGGAGCGGGACCGGCACGTGTGCTGACGGGGGCAGGGGAGGGGGCGGCCGGGCTCCGACCCCACTCCGGAAGAGATCGTCGACCGGGCACTGACCTACCGGCCGCTAGCGCTCTGACACGAGAGCCGGGTCGGGGAAGATCGGCGGCATGAGCGTGGAGGAGGCCCGCATCGAGGGCCCGGCCCGGTTCCTTGGTCAGAGTGGCCTCTTCCACCTCGACGTGCCGCAGGCCTTGGAACGCTTCCTGCGGATCCTTGGTGCGATGGCACGCTGGTGGGCCGAACTGGCCTACAGCGCAAGGGAATTGAACTGGTGTCCGGAGCCGGCAGTGCCCGTCGCCGGAGACAACTCGGCCTCAGTCCGTTCCGGGGGACTCGGGAGTGTTCACGGCGAGCGCGAAGTCGGCGAGGGTACGGAAGTCGTTCTCGCGCAGGCCCAGTCGTGGGTTGACATGGTGGAGGAGACCGGGACCTTCATGGTGGGTGGCCACGTAGGCGTGGTCCGGTTCGCTCTGTTCGTCGTCCACCCAGGCGAAAGGCCGACCGGCCGCGTAGTCGACGAGGGGGCCCGTCTTCCAGTGGACTCCGTCGGGGCGTTCCCGGAACAGGGCGTCGCCGAAGTCCACGAAGGGGAGTTCGGGCAGGCCGAGCACCGGGGCGATCCAGCGGTTGGCCTCGGCCATCCATGTGGTGGCCCAGCACAACTCGAAGCCGAGCCCGAGCAGAGCCGGTCCGTGCTCCGGGTTGAGCCAGACCCGCAGCGTCCGTCGTCGCGCCGAGAGACCTCCGCGGTCTGCTGACATCCCGCTGTCCGTGGGCACCCTGAGCGTGGTGTAGCCGTCGGGGCGCCGTTCCGGCTGCGCGGCGTAGGGGTTGAGCGGACCGTCCACGTCGAGGAACAGCAGCGGTGGTCGGCTCATGGTTTCCCCCGGAGTTCTGCTGCCTGTGGACTGCGCCGGTCAGCGTAGCTTCGGGACGGACTCGGCGGTGGTCGTGCCTGAGGGGGTTGGGCGGACAATGGCGTCGTGACGTTGACGATCTGGGTCGATGAGTGGCAGATGCAGTGCTGCGGAGAGAACTTCGCGTCCGGGGGCGTCGTTTCCTGGTCACTGATGGAGGCCGATCCGGAGGATTACGGCGACATCGTCGGTGAAGAACGTGCGGCTGAACTCGACTTCCACGAGGAGCACCACGGCCAGGAGGAGCAGGGCCCCACGTTGCTGGAGGTGCTCTCGATCGCTGAGGTGCACTGCCGTTACGCGATGCCTCCGGGTTCCGTGGACAAGATGCACTGCCCGGTTCCGGGCACGGCCGTGCTGATTCCGGTCGACCGGGCGACCGGCTGGGCAAAGACTCAGCCGGACGTCCAGTTCGCGGGCTACCTGGTGACGGCCCGACGTGTCGCGGACCCGTCCGAAGGCGCGGTTGCTCGCGGGCAGTGAGGGAGCTGGTCCCGGCGGACACGGGTGTGCCCGGCGGCGAACTGGTCGCTGCCGGGCACCGGTGCGCGCGTCGTGCTGCGCGTCAGCCCTTGATCTCGATCTCGCCGTTCGCCGCGGACGTGTCCGGGGCCGTGGTCGGGGCCGGGACCGTCGTCGTGCGGTTCTTCAGGTTCTCCAGGAGGGACGCGAGGTCCACGCCCGTCGTCGAGCTGAGCAGTTCCATGCCCTGCGAGACGTTGTCGGTGACCGTGCGGGCCAGCTGGCTCGCGCCGTCCGTGGAGATGACCGTCATCTTGTCGATGGCGCTCAGCGGCTCCGAGGCCTTCGCGACGACGCTCGGGAGGACCTCGACGAGCATCTGGAGGACGGCCGCGTCGCCGTACTGGGCGAACGCGTCGGCCTTCTTCTGCATGGCCTCGGCCTCGGCCGCACCCTTGGCTGCGATGGACGCGGCCTCCGCCTCGCCCTCGATGCGGACCGCGTCGGCCAGCGCCGAACGGTGCAGCTTCTCGCCCTGACCGGTCAGGCGCGAGCGCTCCGCGTCGGCCTCGGCCTCCTTGACCTGGGCGATGCGGCGGGCCTCCGCCTCCTGTTCGGCCTGGTAGCGGGCGGCGTCGGCGGGCTTACGGACCTTCGTGTCCAGCTCGCGGTCGGTCAGGGCCGCCTGGCGCTCGGCGACCTTCTCCTGCTCGGCGAGGACCTCCTGCTGGCGGGCCGCCTCGGCGAGCGGGCCCGCGGCGTTGGCCTTGGCGGCCGCGGCTTCCGTCTCGGCCTTGATCTCGGCCTGCTTCAGGTAGTACGTCCGCTCGGCGATGGCGATCTCCTCGGCCGCCTTCAGCCGGGCCTGCTCGGAGGCCCGCTTGGCGATGGCCTCGGCGATGTCCGCCTCCTGCTTGGCGCGGGCGGCCTCCGGGCGGCCGAGGTCTTCCAGGTAGGAGCCCTCGGTGGTGATGTCCTGGATCTGGAAGGCGTCCAGGATCAGGCCCTGGCCGGAGAGGCTGGCCTCGGCCTCCTCCGCGACCTGGCCGGCGAACGCGGCCCGGTCCCGGATGATGTCCTCGACCGACATACGGCCGACGATCGCGCGCAGCGCGCCGGACAGCACTTCCTGGGTGAAGCCGACGATGCCGTCCTGCTGCTGGAGGAAGCGCTGGGCCGCGGCGCGGATCGCGTCCTCGCTGCCGCCGACCTTGACGATCGCGACGCCTTCGAGGTTCGACTTGACGCCGCGCAGCGTCACCGCGCCGCGCACGGAGATCGGGATGTGCCGGCTGGAGAGGTCCAGGGTGAACTTCTGCTGGACGAACGGCACGACGAAGACGCCGCCGCCCACGACGACCTTCTGGCCGCTGTTGTCGATGCTGGTGCGTCCGGTGACCGGGTCCGTCGACTTCTTGCCGCGGCGGCCGGTGATGATGAACGCCTCGCTGGGCCCGGCCACCTTGTAGCGCGTGATGACGACGAGGCCGAGCAGAACGAGGAGTACGACGATGCCGATGACGGCGATGACTACTGGACTCATGAGGTTTGTCCCCCCTGCCTCCCTGGAGGGACGGCAGATCGTTGTGGAGCGGGCCTTGCTGTGGAGAGGGAGATGGAGGTGGCCGGGGCGGGGCGGTCAGGTGGTGGAGCCGGTGTGCGTGGTCAGCGCTCCACCGGGCGTACCGCGACCGACGTGGTCGACAGTGCCTCTTCCACCCAGATCTCGGTCCCGCGCGGGACGGGCGTGGCCGATTTGGCCGCGTACTTCACCGGCTGGCCGCCCAGGCGCAGCAGCACCTCGCCGTAGCCCTGGGCCGGGATGGCCGTCACCACGGAACCCGAGGTGCCGACCAGGTCGGAGTCGCGGGGCGTGGCGTGCGTCTGGTCGCGCATCAGGGCGCTGCTGAGCTTCCAGGTCAGCCAGCCCGCGACCAGGCCGGCGGCGACGCCGACGACCGTGGCCACGAGCGTCCCCGCGCCGGTCGCGCCGAGCACGATCGCGCCGCCGAAGCCCAGCATCGAGAGGAAGCCGGCGATCACCGGAAGCGAGAGCAGCCCGTCGAAGAGGCCGTCCACCACGCCGTCGAAGAGCCCTTCGAGGACCCCGTCGAAGATCAGGGAGAGGGCCAGCAGGACGATTCCCGCAATGCCGAGACCGAGAAAGAAGGTCACGCGATCACTCCCCCACCTGTCGACTTCCCCCGAGTGTTTTTCGTCGATCTGGCTGGATGGTCCCATACGCGACGCACTTCGGTCACTGCCGGGATCCGGCAATCTTTACGCGCCTTTGATGCCGGACAGATGGTTCGTGAGGGTGTCGAGTGACTGGAAGGTCGCTCCGAGCAACGCCACGTGCTTCCAGCGCAGGACCCCGTCCGGGCCGATGAGGAAGACCGCCCGCCGCACTCCGATGCCCGGCGCGGAGACTCCGTACGCCTTGGCGATCTCCCGGCCTTCGTCGGCCAGCAGCGGCATGCGCAGGCCGAAGGCGCGGGCGAACGACTCATGGCTGTCCACACCCTGTGGACTGATTCCCCAGACGTCGGCGTCGAGCCCCTCGAAGGCCTCCATGCCCGAGGAGTACGAGCACAGCTGCTTCGTGCAGACCGAGGTGTTGTCCCCCGGGTAGAACGCGAGGACCACGGATCGGCCACGGGCCGCGGAGAGGCGGTAGTCGGAGCGGTCGAAGGTCTCGCCCGACAGGACTCCGCCCGGGAGGGTGAAGTCGGGTACCTCGGTGTTGAGTTGGGGGCCTGATGCCATGGGAATGCTCCTTCTGTGTCTCGTACACGGACGCTCCGTGGTCGTGACCGTACCGGGGGCGGCACTTTCCGGGTCCGGCGAGTCGTTGATCCGGGGGATCCCATCGGGTTCCGTCGGGACCTCTGGGGATCCGTCGGGATCCGTCGAGCCGTTTCGCCCATCCGGGGCGGCCTCGGCGCCGAATACGGGGAGAGGGGCGCCCGCGCCCCGCACCCGGACCTGGAGGTACGCGTGGCCCAACGACCGCCGTCGGCAGCGGTTCTCGTCCTGCACGGAGGGCGTGAGACCGGGACGGAGCCCCCGCCGCCGGGTCTCCTCAATCTGCCCGGCACCCGCATGCGCCCCTTCGCCCGGGCCGTCGACCGGGCCGCCCGCGCCACCGGTGGGAACGTGCTCGTGACGCAGGTGCGGTACGGCCACCGGGGCTGGAACGGCGACCGTGCGCACCCCTTCCACGACGCCGTGGCCGCCCTCGACGCGTTGCGGGAGGAAGCGGGCGACGAGCTGCCGGTGGTGCTCCTGGGCCACTCCATGGGGGCGCGCGCCGCCCTCCGCGCCGCCGGGCACCCCCTCGTGCGGGGCGTCGTCGGGCTCGCCCCCTGGTGTCCGCCGGGGGACCCGGTCACCCAGCTCGCCGGCCGTGACATCGTCCTCGTCCACAGCAACCGGGACCGGATGACCAGCCCCCAGGCCACCCAGTCCCTCACCGCCCGGGCCCGTCGCGCCGGCGCCCGTACGTGCATGGTCACCGTCCGGGGCGGCGACCACGCCATGATCCGGCGGGCCTCCGCCTGGCACCGGCTCACCACCGGACTGGTCACCGGACTGCTGGGTTCCGGCAGTCTGCCGGGCCCGGTCGGCGAGGCCCTCGCCCTGCCGCCCACCGCCGAGGCCACCGAGGGCACCCTCGATCTGGACCTCGACCTCGACCCGGGCCCGGATCCCGGGCGGTTCCGGGCCCGGACGCGCGCCTAGTCCTGTCGTCACACGGCCTCCTGCCGCGCGTCGCCGGCCCTGAGGCCCCTCGCCCGGCCCGGACGGGAGCACCCTGGACCCGCCTGCCCCCCTGCGGATGCGCTACCGGAAGCCGCGGCCGACGATGGAGGCTCGGGAGCCGACGAGCGGTGGGAGGCATGCTCTTGCAGGCCGACACGTGCGACGACGGCATGCCGTCGTTCTTCGACCCGAAGACCGTCGCGGCCCTGTTCGACGGCAATCCCGCCGCCGTCGCGGTGCTCGACCACGATCTCCGCTACACCTACGTCAACCCGGCACTCGAACGGCTCAACGGCCTCCCCGCCCGCTCCCACATCGGGCGGACCTTCTCGCAGGTGCTGCCCGGGCTGCACGGCCAGGCCGCCGCCCTGCGCGACGTGCTGGCCGACGGCACCCCCCGGGAAGTGACGATCAGCGGGCGGACCTGGGCGCCGACCGAGGAGGAGCAGCAGCTCTGGCGGGCCACGTACCACCGGCTCGACGCGGACGGGGAGGGCTGCGGGCTGATGGCGATCGTCGTCGAGATCACCGACATCGCCCGGCAGCGCGAGGAGCTGGAGCAGGCCCGCGGCCATGTCGCCCTGCTCTCCACCGCCGCCGTCCGGATCGGCACCACGCTCGACATGGACACCACCTGCCGGGAGCTGGCCGACTTCGTGGTGCCCGACTTCGCCGACGTCGCGGCGGTCGACGTGTTCCCGGCCGATGTGGGGCACTCCGTACGCCGCCCGGAGCCCGGCGTCGTACGGCTGCGGCGGGCCGCGCTGCGGGGCGACGGCGAACTCGACGCGCAGGTCCAGCGGTTCGGCCACCCCGGGGAGTACGTCGACTTCGCCGCGGACTCCGCGGTGACCCGCTGTCTGCTGGAGAACGAGCCGGTCGTCGACGACTGGGAGAACCACGAGCGCGGGCGCAGCACCGTCACCTCCGACCGGATCACCGCCTCCCTGGCGCTCGGGCTGCGCCAGGCGCTCGTCGTTCCGCTGACCGCCCGCAGCCGGCCGCTCGGCACGCTCACCCTGGTCCGGGCCGAGGGCTCACCCCTCTTCGGCGACCAGGACGTGGCCGTCGCCCGCGAGCTCGCCGTGCGCGCGGGCGTGGCCCTCGACCACGCCCGCCGTTACGACCACGAGCACAGCATCGCCCGCGAACTCCAGCGCTCCCTGCTCTCCGAGCCGTGGGGCCCCCACCCCCACGTCGAGGTCGCCACCCGTTACCGCCCCGCCGACGAGGGCGTCCTGGTCGGCGGCGACTGGTTCGACGTCGTCCCGCTCCAGGACGGCCGGCACCTCAAGGCGATGGGCGACGTGATGGGGCACGGGGTGGAGGCGGCGGTCGCGATGAGCCAGTACCGCTCGCTGCTGCGGCTGCTGGCGCAGGAGGACCTGCCGCCGCACCGGATCCTGGAGCAGCTCGACACCATGGTGGAGCGGTCCGGACTGGACCGGGCGGCGACCTGTCTGCTCGCCGTCGTCGACCGGTTCGGCGGGGTGTGCGAGGTGGCCAGCGCGGGCCATCTGCCGCCGGTCTTCATCGACCCGGGCGCCGCCGGGGCCCGGGTCGTGCCGGTGCCGGTGGGGCCGCCGCTCGGCACCGGGTTCGGCGGCTACCGGACCGCGTCCGTGCCCTGCGGCCCGGGGACCGTGCTGTTCATGTACACCGACGGTCTGGTGGAGCGCCGGGGCGAGGACATCGACGTGTCCGTGCAGCGGCTGGCCTCGCTGACCATGCCGCAGGGCGGGCGCCTGGAGGACCTGCTGGACCGGGTACTGGACCGGTTCGGCGAGGACGCCGAGGACGACATCGCCGTGCTCGCGTCCCGGATCCGCGAGGGCCCGCCGGTGGTGCGGCCGACCCCGGCGGAGGGACGGCCGCTGTTTCCATGAGCCCAGGTCAGCCCAGTTCCAGGCTCGTGATGCCGTACAGGCCCGGCCGGTCGATCACCGGTTCCGGGCCGCTGTACATCCGCGCCGTGCCGAACGACGGGGTCAGGCCCAGCTCCCCGGCCAGCCGCACCGCCGCCGGATTGATGTCGGGTACGTCGACGGCGACCGGGGTGTCCGGTGCGGTGGCCGCGACCGCGCTGACCAGGGCCGCCGCCACGGCGGGGGATTCGGCGTACAACGGGCCGATCCGGGACGCGGCCCGGCAGGCCCGCAGCACCGCGAGCCCCTGGATCCCGCCGTCCCCGACCGCCGCGAGGGCCGTGCGGGCCGGGGCGGTGATCCAGGCCGCCAGAAAGGTGTCCCGGGCGGCCGGGAAGTACCGCCGGTCGTAGGCGGCGAGCAGGTCGAACGGCACGCTGCGGGCGTCGACCAGGGTGGTCCCCGGCGGCGGTGCGATGTCCGGCGGGGGCGTTCCCTCGTACCGTGCGTTGCTCCAGCAGGTGCGGAAGCCGGAGCGGCGGTAGTTGTCCTGTTGCGCGGGCACCCCGTCGAGGCCGACGGTGCGCCCGGCGAGGCGGGCCGTGCCGGCCTGCCAGGTCCGCAGCCCGTAACCCTGTCCGCGCAGATGCGGGCGGGTCAGATAGAAGCCCAGGAAGCCGTACGCATCGCCGTAGCGGACGACGGAGACGGAGGTGACCGGTTCACCGTCCAGCCGGCCGAACAGGAAGCCGCCGGGGTCGGTCGCGAAGAACACCCCGCCGTCGTGCAGGCCCGGGTTCCAGCTCTCCTCGTGGGCCCACGCGCCCAGCGTCACGATGTCCTCGGCGCGGGCCGCGGTGATCTCGAAAGGGTTCGGCACGGCACAGTCGTACCCCGGCCGGGCACCGTTCAGTGACCGGAAGCGGGGCGATTTCCGGCCTTTCGGGCGGGCCGGGGAGCGGCTCGTTCAGGCCGCTTCCGGGTTCTCCCGCTTCCGGCCGCGCAGCTGCCGCAGGACGAGGGCGGCCGAGGTGATCAGCGGCAGCATCCCCGCCACCGCGTCGGCGGTGTTCAGCTTGTCGTGCGTGCCCTTGGCCCGGCGGACCTGCTTGGACGCCCTGATGACCGCGAGCGCGCTGCTGCCCAGGCTCAGGACGAGCCCGGCCTTGCTGCCGCGCAGGCCCTGGGCGGGTTTGGCGGACCGATTCTTCGCCATCGGGGACACCTCCAGCCGGTGGGGCCCGTCCGTTCGCGGGCGCGCCCTCCCCGTCCACGTAACCGGGTGTCCGACGCCCCCGCAAACGCGGGGGCGGCGGACACGGCGCGCCGCGAGGCGGAAGCGGGACCGTCCCGACGCGGCGCGCCCTCAGACGAACACGTACGCCACCGTCGTCGCCGCCCCCAGGCCCGCGCCCGCCAGGGTCTGGGCGACGGTGTGGTAGCCGAGGGCGACCCGGGACCAGCAGACCGCCGCGGTCAGCGCGTACGCGGCGATCCACCAGGGGGAGTGCACGACGGCGAGGAGCGAGACGGCCGCCGAAGCCACCGCCGAGTCGACCGAGATCTTCCACACCGTGTTGACGGCCAGCAGACCTATCGTCATCACCCACAGCGCGAGCATCGCGACGAGGATCCCGGTCGGCGCGCTCCCCAGCACCATCACCACCGAGCCGGTGCCGATCGAGCCCAGGATCACGAAGAAGATCGGCGCCCGTTTCGTACGGTCCACGACGTGGCGGTCGCCCCAGGTGCCGCGTCCGCGCTCCCACTCGATGTACCCGGCCGGGATGAGCCCGGCGCAGAGCGCCCCGAGGAAGCCCCAGAGCAGCCCGGTCCAGTCGCCGCCCGCCGCCGCGAGGCCGATGCCGAGCATGCCCGCCAGCAGCACGTTGCGCGGCTGGAGGACGTCGGTGACGGTGCGCGCCACGGAGGCCGTGCGGGCGGAGGTGGTGGGGATCCCCTCGCCGGTCGTCCCCCGGCCCGGGGCGCCGTCGGTCGTGGGGGCCGTGGTGCCGGTCATGCGCTCGTCTCCGTCGTGCGGGCCGTGTCGGCCGTGGCTGTGGCGAGGACGGCGCGGGCGCGCTCCTCGTCGACCGTCCGGTACGCGGCGGCGACCCGGACCAGCCGGGCCACCTCGCCGTCCTGGTCCGCGGCGTGCTGGGAGGCGACCGTCGCGGCCCCTCCGGCGGGTGCGCCGGACTCCTTCGCGAGCAGGGCGGCCCGGATCCAGTAGGCGTCGGTGAGGGACGCGGCGCGGCGCGGGTCGTCCGTGTCGCGGGCGGCGGCCCGTCCGGCGGCGTCGAGCAGCCCGTCGGGCACGTAGTGGCGCAGCTTCTCGGCGGCGTCCGCGATGTCGGCGGCCCAGCGGTCCACCCGCAGGTCGGCCGGGACGTTGAACCGGGTCAGCTCGCGGGGGAGGGACGCGGGCGGGTCGAACGGCTGCTCCGGGAACGCGGTCATCAACTCGTACCAGAGGGCGTGCAGCCGGACCTGGGCCCGCCACAGCCTGGCCCGGCGCGCCCCGGCCGCGAACGCGGGGATGGACGCGCCGAGGGCGAAGAAGGCGAACAGCACCAGCTGCGCGGCCTCGGTGATCTGGTCGAAGCGCAGGGCGAACGCCTCGCTCGGCTCGTCGACCACGCTGATCCACAGGAAGAGCGTGCGGCTGACGGTGTAGCCGACGCCGATGAACATCGCGAACGTCATCATCCCGAGCCCGATGCGCAGATGGCGGCGGCGGGCGTCGAGGGTGGCCAGCGCCCACTGGAAGGCGCAGACGGCGGACGCGGCCCCGAGGTAGAGGTAGAAGACGCTCATGTAGAGCGTGGCGCCCCACTCCCCGGCGTGGTCGGAGACGAAGCGGTCCGAGGGCTCGGAGCGGTCGACGACGGTGAAGAACAGGACGGTCAGCAGGATCAGCGTGGCGACGGAGGCCTTGGCCGCCAGCTTCTGCACGAGCCGTGCGAACCGTACGTGGCGGGGGACCGCGCCCTCTTCGGGGTAGCTGCCGTAGATGGCCACGATGTAGCTGAGGATGGCCAGAATTGCCACCGTGGCGGTGTAGTGCTTGATGAGGACGGCGAGGTCGGTGACGGCGCTGTTGTTGAGGCCGATGCGGACCGCCTCGGTCTTCGTCCACAGGGCGATGGCGAATCCGGCGTAGCAGCCCCACAGCGCCCGGCGTCTGCGGTCCTCCTCGTCGCCCCAGAGGGCAGCGGGCATACGCCACAGGGCAACGGCCGTCATCAGGCCCGCTATGAGGTAGCCGGCGAGATCGAGCGGGGTCACGGCGGTGTTCGTCCTCGGGGTCGGGGTGCGGGGGTGGGGCCCGCGGGCGGAGACCGGTGGCACGTGTCAGGTGTCGCCGGACCGTCTTCCGGGGAAGAGGCCGCGCCTCCGGTGGGCCACCGGGCGGGACAGGGAGTTGTCCAGCCGCCCCACCATGTCATCGGTGGTGAGGTCCCGCGCCATCCGGGGGATCAGGGAGGCACCGAATTCGGCCATGCGTTCGTCGTGGGTGTCGTACTGGGCACGGGCCTGGACGATGCCGCCGCCGGAGGCGAAGGACTCGGCGGCGGCCGGAGAGATCATCCGGGCGATCAGCGAGGTGTCGAAGACCGGCAGGAGCGTGCGCAGTTGCTCCGCGTCGAGCGTCGTCCCGTGGTCGAACCACTCGTGGCACAGCTCGTGCAGGATCACGTGCTGGGTCTGGTACGCGGTCGGCCTGCGGCGGTAGAGGACCAGGCTGGTACCGCCCGCCTTCAGGCGCAGCCCGCAGGCGGCGTTGACGCGGGCGAGGCGGTCCGGCATCTCGTGCAGCCGGATCGTGCGCCCGCCGGCCTCCTCCATGTTCGCGACGAGCCCGTCCAGCGTGAAGGGAACCGGGAGGGGCAGGTCGGCGAGCCCGGCCTCGCACTCTTTCCGCAGTTTCCGCAGGGACATGACGAAGACGCTACGCTGCCGGGCCCCCGGGGCGGTGGTTCGCGGCGGAATCTTTGCCACCGCTCTCCCCGGCGGGGCCCTCCCGCTCCCGGGCGGCATCCTCCAGCAGGGCCAGGGCGAACCGCAGCAGTTCCGGCGGGAGGCCTTCGTCGTCCAGGCCCCGGCCGGCCACGCCGCTGATCTCCCCGGTGCGGCGCTTGGCCAGGAACTGGAGTCCGGCGACGACGTCGTCGACGACCTCGGACTCCTCCTTGAAGAAGCGCCAGTCCACGCCGAACCCCAGCCCGAGGGCCTTGAGGATGTCCTCGGAGGGCTGGGTGACCTTGCCGGCCAGGATGTTGGAGAAGTAGCTGTGCGACAGCGAGCCGCCGCGGTCGCGGACCAGTTCGGCGAAGACCCGGCCCGAGATCTTCTGGCCGGGGAAGGTCTTCTCGACCATGTACTCGACTTTTTCCCGCAGCGAGTCGAGGCGGGGCAGCTCGTCGGGGCCGGGGGCGTCGACGGGTTCCGGACCGCGTTCGTCGCCGTCGTCCATGGCCATCCGGGCCTCCACGATCACCTCGGAGTCGGAACTGAGCTTGCGCAAACACTCTACGTCACTGTTAACTCGAAAAAACACGGGCAGGGGACCACGAGGGGAGTCCCTTGCCCGTGAATGACCCTGTGCCCCGCCCTGCCCGGAACAGGCCTCGTGCGGGGCCTGGAGCAGGCTCCGGACCGCCCGCCGGACCCTGCTGCGAACCGGCTCCGGACAGGGGTGTAGCCCTTCACGACGGGGGATGCGTGAAGGGCTACGCGTGCATTATGGCCCCGCGGTCCTCCCGACGACAACTGACCGGTCGGTCAGTGATCTGCGGGAGGGCCGCGAGGGCGGATCCGTGCGGCCCTTCGCGGCCACCCGAATCTGATCCGGTCGCGATAGACATGCCCTTGCCGGGCGATTAGGGTTTCTTGTGCAGTCACGGAAAACAGTGGTACGCAGCAGAGGTGCACCCCGCAGGCGTACGGCGCCCGGCTCCTCCGGGCGCGCGTGAGGGAAGAGGTGCAGATGCCCCCGGAGACCCCCTCGCACGCCGCCGGCCGGCTCGACGACGACGACTACCCCGCGTACACGATGGGGCGAGCCGCGGAGATGATCGGTGCGACGCCGGGGTTCCTCCGAGCGATCGGCGAGGCCCGCCTGATCACCCCGCTGCGGTCCGAGGGCGGCCACCGCCGCTACTCCCGCTATCAGTTGCGCATCGCCGCCCGCGCCCGCGAGCTGGTCGACGGCGGCACACCCGTCGAGGCCGCCTGCCGCATCGTCATCCTGGAGGACCAGCTGGAGGAGGCGCTGCGCCTCAACGAGGAGCTGCGCCGCGCCGACTGAATATCTGTATTCGGCAGCACAGAATTTCGCGCAATGCCCGATGAGGCTTTTTATGGTCCGGCCCGGCCGATGATATTGGGCACTGCCTCTCCCTGGTCGTCGTGCTAGTGTTGATCTCAGTTGCAGTTGTGGTTCCCAAAAACTTCAAATGCCTCTGCCGACCGGATGTCGGCAGGTGCATTTTTGTCTTTCCGGTGTTCATGTGTTCTTCCGGACGGGGTAATCATCGCGGCGACGTGGGGTCCGCACAGGGCGGGCCCACGGGCTCTGCGCCCTTAAAGGAGATATGACATGGCTACTGGCACCGTGAAGTGGTTCAACTCGGAAAAGGGCTTCGGCTTCATCGAGCAGGACGGCGGCGGCGCCGACGTCTTCGCCCACTACAGCAACATCGCTGCCTCCGGCTTCCGTGAGCTGCAGGAGGGCCAGAAGGTCTCCTTCGACGTCACGCAGGGCCAGAAGGGCCCGCAGGCCGAGAACATCGTCCCCGCCTGATCATTCAGGCAGCACGGCGCAGCTGGGGCCCGCACCATGGGGTGCGGGCCCCGGCTCGTTGTCGTTTCCGGGGTCCGAAACCCGTTTTCTTTTGTCATTTCATCGGCTCGTTCTTGCGATTCCGGGTGCCGTTCATGTGGCCGCTTCCCCGAAAAGAATCCCTCGATACGCGCCCATCGAGGAAAGGTTCTGCATGAATCGCGAACGCACCCCCCGCTCGAATGATCGTTTCTCCCGGACCCGTTCCGGCGGCGCCTCCCGCTACTCCGGCGGTGGCGGCGAGCGCCGGGCCGCCGGCTTCGGCGGCGGCCCCAGGCGGTCCGGCGGCACGGGCGGCTCCGGCAGGTCCGGTGGGTACGGCCGCCGTTCCGCCTCCGGCGTCAAGGGCGAGTTCGCCCTGCCGGTGACGCTCACCCCGGCCCTCCCCGCCGTCGAGACCTTCGGCGAGCTGGAGATGCCCGCCCCGCTGAAGGCGGCGCTGACCGCCGAGGGCATGACCGTGCCCTTCCCGATTCAGGCGGCCACCCTGCCCAACTCGCTGGCGGGCCGGGACGTCCTGGGCCGCGGCCGCACCGGATCCGGCAAGACCCTCGCCTTCGGCCTCGCGCTGCTGGCCCGTACGGCCGGCCGCCGCGCCGACGCCAAGCGCCCGCTCGCCCTGGTCCTCGTCCCCACCCGGGAACTGGCCCAGCAGGTCACCGACGCGCTCACCCCGTACGCCCGGTCGCTGAAGCTGCGCATCGCCACCGTGGTCGGCGGCATGTCCATCGGCCGCCAGGCGAGCGCGCTGCGCGGCGGGGCCGAGGTCGTCGTCGCCACGCCGGGCCGCCTCAAGGACCTCATCGAGCGCGGCGACTGCCGGCTGGACCGGGTCACCATCACCGTCCTCGACGAGGCCGACCAGATGGCCGACATGGGCTTCATGCCGCAGGTCACCGAGCTGCTCGACCAGGTGAACCCGGACGGGCAGCGGATGCTCTTCTCGGCCACCCTGGACCGCAACGTCGACCTGCTGGTGCGCACGTACCTGAAGGACCCGGTCGTGCACTCCGTCGACCCGGCCGCCGGCGCGGTCACGACGATGGAGCACCACGTGCTGTACGTCCAGGGCGCCGACAAGTACGCCACCACGACGGAGATCGCGGCCCGCGACGGCCGGGTGATCATGTTCCTGGACACCAAGCACGCGGTGGACAAGCTCACCGACCACCTGCTGCACAGCGGGGTCCGGGCGGCGGCGCTGCACGGCGGCAAGTCCCAGCCGCAGCGCACCCGCACCCTGGACCGGTTCAAGACCGGGCACGTCTCGGTGCTGGTCGCCACCAACGTCGCGGCGCGGGGCATCCACGTCGACAACCTCGACCTGGTCGTCAACGTGGACCCGCCGACCGACCACAAGGACTACCTGCACCGCGGCGGCCGTACCGCCCGCGCGGGAGAGTCCGGCAGCGTCGTCACGCTGGTGCTGCCGAACCAGCGCCGTGAGATGACCCGGCTGATGGCGGACGCCGGGATCACCCCGCAGATCGCCCAGGTCCGCTCCGGCGAGGCCGAGCTGAGCCGGATCACCGGTGCGCAGGCGCCCTCCGGTGTCCCGGTCGTCGTCACCGCCCCGCCCAAGGAGCGCTCCGGCCGCGGGGGCGGCGGCGCGTTCATGGGCCGCGGTACCCAGCGCGGTGGCGGGGCCCCGGCCCGGCGCGGCCGTCCCGGAGTGCCGACGCCCGAGGAGCGGGCAGCCGCCGCGCAGCGCCGGAAGAACCGCGCGGCGTGACCGTACGGCCCCGGCGTCCGCGGTCAGGTGACTGTCTGTAACAAGGTGCCGGGGCCGGGCGTCGCTCCCCGCACCGCGGCTTGGCCGGCCCCAGGATCGGCGCCATGAAGAGGAAGCTGACCGCGTTAGGCGTGACGGTGGTGGCGTCCGTGCTGCCCGCCACCGCCACCGCTGCCCACGCCGACGAGTCGCACACCGACTCCCACAACGGCCCGCAGGTGGCCCTGATCGCGACGGGCCAGATCGACGATCCGCTGGAGGACGTCCTGGAGCATGTCGCGGTGCTCGGCCGGACCGTCGTCGCGGATCACTGAATCCCCGTCCCCGGCCCGGCCGTTCGGTGGCGTCTCAGGACGCCCGGGCGGCCGGTGGCTTCTGCCGGGCCCACGTCATCCGCGGCTCCAGCAGCGGGCGCAGCAGCCGCCGGACCGGGGGCGTGCAGAGCAGCGTGATGACGGCGATCGCGCCCAGGGTGACGGCGACCGTGCCCAGCGTGGTGTCGAAGAACGGGTCCTCGTAGAAACCGTCGTACTTCAGGCTCCGGACGACGAAGCCGTGGAGCAGATACCCGTACAGCGTGCAGGTGCCGAGCGTGGTCATCCAGCTCCTGCCCCTGGGTACCCAGGCGAGGAAGCAGGCGCCCAGCACGAGCGCGGCCAGGAACAGCAGGAGCGTGGTCATGGGACCCGTCCACTCGGCGATGCTCATCTCCTGGGCGCTGTTCTTGCGGAAGAACAGGGAGGTCGAGGTCCGGGGGACCATCCAGTACGCCAGCAGCATCCCGGCCACGAACACCGGCACCGAGACGACCCGCACCCAGGTGGACCGGACGAACGCGAAGTGCTCCGGGCGCATCCGCAGGCCGAGCACGTAGAACGGCAGGAACTGGAGCATGCGCTGGATCTGGAGGCTCCCGTCGGCGGCCGGTGACACCGTCGCGAGGGCCGCGACGGCGAGGGAGACCAGCACGGGGAAGCGCACGGACTGCCAGACCGGGGTGGACAGCCGCCAGAAGAACAGGGCGGGCAGGAACCACAGCAGCCAGTAGGGCTCCAGCATCGACAGGGGGAAGTCCGGCTTGTCGGCGGCCCGCTCGAAGAGCGTGTAGAGCATCTCGAACAGGATGTAGGGCACCAGCAGGCTGGTGACCAGCTTCCACACCCGGTCCGGACGCAGTTCGAAGTTCCGCGAGAAGTAGCCGGCGATCAGGATGAACACCGGCATGTGGAACGTGTAGATGAAGGTGTAGGCGGCCTCCACGAGCCGCCCGGGCGGCAGGGGCTCCCAGGCGTGCCCGACGGCCACCAGCACGATCGCCAGATATTTCACGTTGTCGAAGAACGGGTCCCGGCCGTCGGCCGGCGGCTTTCCGGTCTCCGGGGCGCCGGCAGCGGCGGTGGGGCGCGGCTGCTCGGAGGTGAGGGGGGAAGGCATCCTGACACCCTAGAACGCGGAGGCGCTCCCTCCACCCGCTGTGTCCTCCATCACTTCTGGGCGGTCCGTGCGGGCGGCTCCGCGCTTCCCTCGGCGTCCAGGTGCGGCAGGGTCCGGTCCAGCGGGCCGGGGATCCACCAGGCGGCCCGGCCCAGCAGGGTCATCACCGCCGGGACCAGCAGCAGCCGTACGACGGTGGCGTCGATGAGCACACTGGCGGCGAGCCCCAGGCCCAGCATCTTCACCACGATGTTGTCGCTGATGACGAACGCGGCGAAGACGCTCACCATGATCAGCGCCGCGCACGTGATGACCCGGGCGGTGATCTCCAGCGCGTGTGCCACGCTCGCGCGCGGGTCCCCGGTGCGTACCCACGCCTCGTGGATGCGGGAGAGCAGGAAGATCTCGTAGTCCATGCTCAGCCCGAAGACGATCGCGAACATCATCATCGGGACATAGCTCTCGATCGGGACGTCTCCCGACACCCCGAGCGCCGGGCCGCCCCAGCCCCACTGGAAGACCGCCACCACGACCCCGTACGAGGCGGCGATCGACAGGACGTTGAGCACGGCGGCCTTCACCGCGACGAGCAGGCCCCGGAAGACGGCCAGGATCACCAGGAACGCCAGGCCCACGACGACCGCGATGATCAGCGGGAGCCGGCTGGAGACGATGTCCAGGAAGTCGACCTGGGCGGCGGTCGTGCCGGTGACGTACGTGCTCGCGTCGTAGCCGGAGACGGCCTGGGGCAGGACGTCGTCGGTGAGCCGGTTCGTCAGGGAGGTCGTCCGCTCGTCCTGCGGGGCGGCCACCGAGTAGGCGGTGGCGGTCAGCACGTCGCCGTCCGAGGTGGCGGTCAGCTGGGTGATCACCTCGGCGTCGGGCACCCCGGTCAGCGCCTTCTGCGCCTGGTCGGCGAGGGCGGACCGGTCGCCGGAGGACACCTTGCTCTGGTCGATGACCACGGTCAGCGGGCCGTTGGAGCCGGGGCCGAAGGCGCTCGACATCAGGTCGTAGGCGCGCCGGTCCGTGAACGACTTCGGGTCGGCGCCGTCGCCGATGTGGCCGAGCTGGATGAAGAAGACCGGGAAGGACAGGACGGCCAGCAGCACCACCCCGCCGGCCAGGAACCACCAGGGCCGCCGCTCCACCCGCTGCGCGTACCGGTGCCAGCCGCCGGGCTCCGCGCCCTCCGGGGCCGGTACGGTCTCGGCCACCGGTTTCCGTACCCGTACGCGGTCGATGCGGCGGCCGATCAGACCGAGGACCGCCGGTACGAGGGTGAGGGCGCCCGCCACCGCGGTGACGACGGTGACCGCGGCGGCCAGGCCGAGTTTGCCGATGAACCCGATCCCGGAGACCCACAGCCCCGACAGCGCGATGATCACCGTGCAGCCGGAGAGCAGCACGGCGTGCCCACTGGTGGCGGCGGCGTTCCCGGCGGCGGTCACCGGGTCCTGGCCGTCGACGAGGTTCTGCCGGTGCCGGGTGACCAGGAAGAGGGCGTAGTCGATGCCGACGCCGATGCCGATCATCGTGGCGAGCGTCGGGGAGACGGTTGCGAAGGTCGCGGCGGCGGCGAAGAGGCCGAGCAGCGCCAGCCCGCACAGGGCGCAGACCAGCGCGGTGACCAGCGGCAGCACGGCGGCCAGCAGACTGCCGAAGCCGATCAGCAGGACCACGATCGCCACCCCGAAGCCGATCGCCTCGCTGGTGCGGTCGCTCGGCTCGGGCCGGGCCAGCTCGCCGAGCGACCCGCCGTACTCCACCGTCACCCCGGCCGACCGCAGCGGCTGCACCGCGTCGTCGACCCCGTCCAGATAGGACGCGTCGAGCGTGGAGGGCTGCACGCTGAACCGGACGGTGATGTAGGCGGTCTTCTGGTCCGTGGAGAGCGGCCCGGTGTTCGGGTCGGGTGGCGGCGGCGGGGCGGAACCGTCCGACGGCAGCGGGCTCTGCGCGGAGAGCACGTCCGGGAGCTCCTGGAGGTCGGTGACGGCGGTCGCGACCTGGTCGGAGACGGAGGTGAGCGGCTTGTCCGGGTCGTGCAGGACGACTTGGGCGCTGTAGCCGCCCGCCTGCGGGGCGTGCGCCTTGAGGACGTCGAGGCCGTCCTGGGACTGGGTGCCGGGGAGCGAGAAGTCGTCGGAGTAGTCGCCGCCGTACGCGTGCTGGAGGACCTGGAGGCCGGCGAGCGCGGCCACCCACAGGACGAGGACGGTCACGAAGTGCCGGGCGCACCACTCGCCGGTGCGGCGCAGCGCACCCCGGCGGCGCGGGGCGGCTTCCGGCCCCGTGCGGGTCTGTGACGACGGCATGCGGTCTCTCCTGCCTCCCGCCCCGTTCGCGACCGTGCTCCCGGCAGGATGCCTTCGAGGGTTCGCTGACTTCGCATTCAACGGCCCCCGCCGCCGCCCGGCACGCCGGTGCGGGAGAACGGGTGACGGGTGCCGGTTCGGGGGCTCGGACGGGGGATCGCCCCGGGAGGCGTCGAGGCGGGGCGCGCCCGGGGGGTGGCCCGAGGAGGCGTCCGGGGGGTGGCCGAGGGGGGCGTCCTGGGGGTGTCCCCACCCCGTTCCACCGGGCTCCCGGATGGGCGGCGGATCCCTGCCCGACCAGGCTGTGTCCATGACGAACTGGACCCGCAAAGCCTTACTTCTCGCCGTCTCCGCCGCCACCGCGGCCGGGACCCTGACCGCCGTGGGCGCACCGGTCGCGCACAGCCGCCCGGCGGGACCCGCCGCGTCTCCGCTCGCCTGGGGTCCCTGCGCCCCGGTCCCGGGGACGCCCGTCCCGGCCGGGCAGCAGTGCGCGACCCTCCGCGTTCCCCTGGACTACCGCGCCCCCGGCGGGCGCACCGTCGAGGTGGCGGTGACCCGGCTGCGCACCGACCGGCCCGAAGCCCGGCGCGGCACCCTGCTGGCGCTCGCCGGCGGCCCCGGCGGCTCGGGGGTGCAGCGCCTCGCGCAGAAGGGCGAGGCGCTGCGGGCGGCGACCGAGGGGGCGTACGACCTGGTCAGCCTCGACCCGCGCGGGGTCGGCGGCTCCACCCGGGCCGGCTGCGGGATCCCCGAGGCGGACCGGCACCTGGTGACGCTGCGGTCCTGGCCCGCCGCGGACGGCTCGATCACGGAGAACGCCGGACGTTCCCGCCGCACGGCCCTGGCGTGCGCGCGCGACGGCGGCCCGGTGGTGCGGTCCTTCAGCTCCCGGAACCAGGTCCGTGACATCGACCGGCTGCGCGCCGCGCTGGGCGAGCGGAAGCTGTCGGTCTGGGGCCACTCGTACGGCAGTTACGTCGCGGCCGGATACGCGCAGGAGCACCCGGACCGCGTCGACCGGCTGGTCCTGGACAGCACCGGCGACCCGGATCCGGCGCGCGTGGGGTACGGCTGGATGGCGAACGTGGGCCCAGCAGTCGCCCTCCGTTTCCCCGACTTCGCGGCCTGGGCGGCGGACCCCGCCCGGGAGGCCGAGGGGCTGCGGCTGGCCCGGCGCGCCGAGGACGTACAGCCGCTGTTCCTCGCGCTGGCCCGGGAGCTGGACCGCGAGCCGAAGGAGTCGGACGTCCCCGGCGTGCCGCTGACCGGGAACCGGCTGCGGCAGGCGCTCCACGGCAGCCTGAACAGCGATACGGGGTTCGCTCCGCTGGCCCGGCTGATCCGGTCGGCGGGGGATCCGCAGGGCCGCCCGGTGCTGCCGCCGGAGCTCGCGGGCGCGCTGCCGGACGAGGACGCGTCGCTGACCATGGCGGTGATCTGCAACGACGTGCGCTGGCCCGGACCGGACTCCGGGTACGCCCGCCGGGTCGCCGCCGACCGGGCGCGGTATCCGCTGACGGCCGGGCTTCCCGAGAACATCACCCCGTGCTCCTTCTGGAAGTACGAGGAGGAGCCGAGGCCCACCCGGATCACCGACGAGGGCCCCTCGAACGTCCTGATGATCCAGAGCCTGCGCGACCCCGCCACCCCGCTCGCCGGGGCCCTGAAGATGCGGGCGGCGCTCGGCGAGCGGGCCAGGATGGTGACCGTCGGGCAGGGCGGGCACGGGATGTATCTGGGCAACGGCAACGCCTGCGGTGACCGGGCCGTCAGCGACTTCCTCGTCACCGGGAAGCGCCCTCCCCGGGACACCCACTGCCCGAACCGAGCGGCCTCCCCGGGGGTGTCATAACGGCTGATTCCGGGATGCTCCTTGCTATACACGAGCGATGGAGTACCCGGGCACCCTCGTCCTGATCATGGCCCTGGCGGTTCTCGCCCCGCTGCTCGGTCACGCCACCGGGCGGTGGCTTCCCGTCCCCGTCGTCATCTTCGAGATCGTGCTCGGGATCCTGGTCGGGCCCGATGTGCTCGGCTGGGCCCATCACGACCAGGTCATCGACACCCTGTCCGACCTCGGACTGTCGATGCTGATCTTCCTGGCGGGGTACGAGATCCGGTTCGCCGAGGTCCGCGGCGACACGCTGCGCCGGGCCGGCGGGGCCTGGGTGCTGTCGTTCGCCGCCGGGCTCGGCGTCGCCCTGCTGCTGAGCGGGGCGGACCTGGCGAAGAGCCTGGTCATCGGCACCGCGCTGACCAGCACCGCGCTGGGCGCCGTGCTGCCGATCCTGCGGGACTCGGGGCGTCTTGAGGGGCGGTTCGGGTCGGTGGTGATGGCGTTCGGGTCGGTGGGGGAGTTCGGGCCGATCATCGCGATGGCCCTGCTGTTCAGCGGGCGCAGCCCGGGGGCGGCGAGCGTGGTGCTGGCCGTGTTCGCCGTCGTCACGGCGGGCGCGGTGTTCTGGGCGATGCGGCCCAGGCCGCCGTGGTTCGCCCGGATCGTCGCCGCGACCCTGCACTCCAGCGGCCAGTTCGCCGTCCGCTTCGTGATGCTGCTGCTGGCCGGGATGCTGGGGCTCGCCCATGTCTTCGGCCTGGACACGCTGCTCGGCGCGTTCGCGGCGGGGATGCTGACCCGGCTCGTCCTCCAGGGGTCGGTGCCCGAGCGCAGCGACGCGATCCTGGAGCGGATCGAGGCCATCGGCTTCGGCTTCCTCGTGCCGTTCTTCTACATCGTCACGGGCATCGACTTCGACCTCGCGGCGCTCCTGGACGGCGGCCGCCCGCTGCTGCTCCTGCCGGTCTTCCTGCTGCTGTTCCTGCTGGTGCGCGGGGCTCCGGCGTATCTGCTGGCCCCGCGCGACCTGACCGGGCGGGCTCCGAGGGGCGCGCTCGGGCTCTTCGCCTCGACGTGTCTGCCGCTGGTGGTCGCGATCACCGCGATCGGCCTGGACGAGAAGGTGATCGGGGCGGGCGAGGCCGCGGCCCTGGTCGCCGCCGCGATGGTGTCGGTGCTGGTGTTCCCGCTGCTGGCATTCCGGCTGCTGCGCCGGGAGGAGGACGGCGGCGGGGGCCGGGCCGTTCCGGGGCGGGCGGCGGAGAGCGGGGAGGCGTGGTGACCTGCTCGCCTGCGGCTGCTCCGGCCCGTACGGCTCGGTGAGGCGTGGCGGATTGAGCCCGTACGGCCGCCTACGCCTGCGGCTGCTCCGGGCCCTCCTCCGTCGGTACGCACAGCACCGGGACCGTCGACATGTGCAGCAGCTTGTGCGGGGTCGAGCCCAGCAGGGCCCCGCGCATCGGGCTC
This sequence comes from Streptomyces globisporus, assembly GCA_014649555.1. Lineage (GTDB taxonomy): Bacteria > Actinomycetota > Actinomycetes > Streptomycetales > Streptomycetaceae > Streptomyces > Streptomyces globisporus. The sequence goes on from BMTG01000005.1 coordinate 474,076, forward strand.
TCACCCCAGGTGCCGACCACGATGACCCGGGCCCCGTGCCGTTCGGCGGCGTCCAGCAGGGCCTGTGCGGGCTTCTCGTCCAGCACCTCGACCGAAGCGGGTACGCCCGCCTCCTCGGCGGAGGTGAGCGCGTGCTCCAGGCCGGTGCGCCCGGCCTGCCGGATCGCGTCGTAGTGGCTGCGGTACTCCGCGCCGTCGCGCAACCCGGGGGCGGCGGCCCCGTAGACCATCACCAGCTCCTCCCCGTACGCGGCCGCCACCTCGATGGCGATGCGCAGGGCGCGGGCGGCGCCGGGGGACTCGTCGTAACCGAGGACGACCGACATCTCACGGCCCCTTCCGGGTCGGGGCGTGCACCAGGTCCGGGTCCGCGACCCCCGGCCGCTCCTGCCAGAACGCCGCGTCGCGCAGCCGCCACACCACCATGAGGACCACGCCCACCAGGGCGATCACGATGCCGATGACGAGCGGCGGGCCGAGCCCGAACCAGGAGGTGCCGCTGTAGGAGTTGGCCGGGTCGGACATGTCGATGACCGAGCGCACCAGCAGCCAGGTCAGCAGGCCGGCGCCGACCACCGGGCCGAGCCCGATCAGCAGGAAGTTCCGCACGCTCTCGGTGAGATGGCGCCGGTAGTAGACGGCGCAGGCCACCCCGGTGAGCGCGTAGTAGAAGGCGATCAGCAGGGACAGCGCGGTCAGCGAGTCGAAGAGGGCGTTGGCGGAGATCTGGTTGACGATCAGATACCAGGCGATCGCGATCCCGGCGACCCACCACGTACTCACGTCCGGGGTACGGAACCGGGGGCTGATGTGCCCGAAGTGCCGCGGCAGCGCCTGCCGGCGGGCCATGGACAGAGCGGTCCGGGACGCCGGGATGATCGTCGTCTGTGTGGAGGCGATCGCGGACGTGGCCACCGCCAGCAGCAGGATCCAGTCCCAGCCGCCCAGGACGTCCCCGGCGAGCTGGGCGAAGATGAACTCCTCCTCGCCCGCGTTCTCCGCCAGGAACGCCGTCCCCGCGAAGGCGACGACCGCGATGGCGACCGACAGGTAGGTCACCAGGAGCACGACGGTGGACCACAGGCCCGCCCTGCCGGGCGCGCTGGCCGAGTCCTCGGTCTCCTCGGTGAGATTGACCGCGGACTCCCAGCCCCAGTAGATGAACACCCCGAGCAGCAGCCCGCCGGTCAGCGCGGCACCGCCCGCGCCGAAGGGGTTGAGCCAGCCGCCGGAGGGCTCGATTGAGTCGAATCCGGTCGTGCCCGCGTACACCCGGTAGAGCGCCACTGCGACGAAGACCAGCAGGAACGCGATCTGGAGGAGGATCAGGACGTTCTGCACCTTGGCCGACAGTTCGGTGCCGATGACGCAGAGGCCGGTCATCACGATGATGAGCAGCACGGTGAGCAGCTGGCGGACGAAGTCGTTCTCGACCCAGCCGTCCAGACCCACCGCCAGCAGCGTGAAGCTCACCGCCACATCGGCCAGCGAACCCACCACCAGGACACCGGTCATGGTGATCGCCCAGCCGCCCAGCCAGCCCGCCCACGGGCCCATCGCCCGGGTCACCCAGGAGAACGTCGTACCGCAGTCCTGGTCGACCTTGTTCAGGTAGTAGAACGCGGAGGCGATCAGCAGCATCGGCACGAACGAGGCGAACATGACGCCCGGGGCGTAGATCCCCACCAGGGCGACGATCGGACCGATGACGGCGGCCAGCGAGTACGCCGGAGAGGTCGCGTTCAGACCGATGACAAGGGCGTCGACGAACCCGATCGCATTCGGCTTGAGGCCGACATCCGGTTCGTCCCGCACACGGTCGTGGGCCATGGTTCCTCGCTCCGCCGGGCATCCCCGCCGGGAGCGGGCGATGATCCGGATCTCATCGTAAGGAGACCCGGCGAAACACGCATTCCGGACGGCGTGCCCGGGCTGCGGGGGAGGGCCCGCAGGGTCCGGCAGGAACGTCACCCGAACGGCCCGCTCCTCTGCGAACCCGGAGGTCAGGGCGCAGGGTGGAGTCCATGTGGTCCCGCCGACTCGTCCTGGGCGTTCTGGTCCTGCCCCTGGCCCTCCTGGTGTTCGGGGACGGTCCGGCGTTCCGCGCGCCGGGGGCGGAGCTGGCCACCGGACCCCGCCCGCCGCGCGGTCTCCCGCAGCCGGCCCTGGTCAGCCGCCGGGACTGGCACGCGGACGAGAAGCTGGTCCGGGAGGGCCCGCACTACACGGGCGCGGCGCGGGCGGTCTTCGTCCACCACACCGGAAACCCCAACGACTACGACTGCGCGGACGCCCCCGAGCTGATCCGGGCCGTCCAGCGCGACCACATCCGGCAGGACGGCTGGGACGACATCGGCTACAACTTCCTCGTCGACCGCTGCGGCACCATCTACGAGGGCCGGGCCGGCGGCGTCGGCCGCTCGGTGCTCGGCGCGCACACCAAGGGGTTCAACGCCGACACGGTCGGCATCGCGGCGATCGGGAATTTCGGCGCGGGGGCGGAGGTGCCGAAGCCGATGATGGACGCGCTGGTGCGGCTCGCCGCCTGGAAGCTCCGCCCCGGGGCGGACCCGCTGGGCAGCGTCGACCTGGTCTCGACGAACGACGAGAGCCGCTTCGACGAGGGGCAGGTGGCCCGGCTGCACGTCATCTCCGGGCACCGCGACAGCTTCGAGACCCGCTGCCCCGGCGACGCGCTCTACGCGCTGCTGCCCGCACTGCGGGAGCGCGCCGCGAAGCTGCGCGCCGCCGTTCCCGGCCACTCGGCGGCGGCCCGGCTGCGCCCGTCCCTCTGACCGAGGTCGGCCCCGGGGGGTGGCTAGCGGGCGACGAACTGCGTGAGTATCGCCTGCACCTCGTAGATGTCGACGCCCTTGGTGAACGTCTTCTGGAGCGGGGTCGGGGTGCCCGAGATCCAGATCTTCAGCTCGGCGTCGAGGTCGAACGTCCCCGCCGTCTCGACGGCGAAGTGCGTGATGCTGCGGTACGGAACGGAGTGGTACTCGGTCTTCTTGCCGGTGATGCCCTGCTTGTCGACCAGGATGAGCCGCCGGTCCGTGAACAGGATGGTGTCGCGGATCAGCAGGAACGCGGCGTGCACCTGCTCGCCCTGCCCGAGCAGCTTCGCGTAGTCCTGCTGGGCGGTGGCCGGGTTGATCGTGTGGGCGTTGCCGAACAGTGCCATGGGTCCCCGATTCTCCGAATGTGCGTCAAGAGTCGTAAGAAGTACGTCCGCGGTGGTGTCTCTGGTTCCCGGGGCCGGCCTGCCGACACCTCCCCGACGCCCTCCCCGCTACAGCGGTACGACCGTCGCCTCCGTCGCCTTCACGCTGGTCCAGACGGCGCTCCCGTCGGCGATGCCCAGCTCGGCCGCGGCCCCCGGGGTGATCTCCGCGACCAGGTCCGGGGCCTCGTCCGAGGTGATCAGCAGCCGCAGCCGGCTGCCCCCGGAGGTGATCTCGCGGACCGTGCCCGGCCAGACGTTGCGCGGGGACCCGGTGGGCCGCTCCCGGTGTACGGAGACGGCTTCCGGCGCGATGACCGCCAGCGCGTCCGTGCCCGCCGGGAGGGGCTCGGCGACCACGAGACGGCCGCCGCCCTCCAGCGCGAGCCCGTCGGCGGTGGCGGTGCCGGGCCAGGCGTTGCGGCCCAGCATCCGGGCCACCCAGGGCGAGCGCGGGTGCCGGGTGACCTCGGCGGGCGGCTCGTCCTGGAGCGCCCGGCCGTCCTCCAGCACCAGGACCCGGTCGGCCAGCGAGACCGCCTCGACCGGGTCGTGGGTGACGATCAGACAGACCCCGCCGAACTCCGCGAGGTGCCCGCGCAGGGTGTGCCGCACCCGGGCCCGGGTGGTCTGGTCGAGGGCGGCGAGCGGTTCGTCCAGCAGCAGCAGGCGCGGGCGGGCCGCCAGCGCGCGGGCCAGGGCGACCCGCTGGGCCTGGCCGCCGGAGAGCTGGGCGGGCCTGCGGTGGGCGAGGTGGCCCACCCCGAGCCGGTCCAGCCAGTCCTGGGCCTCGCGGCGGGCCTCGGCGCGCGGCACGCCGTGGGCGCGGAGCCCGTACGCCGTGTTGGTCAGGGCGCTCAGGTGCGGGAAGAGAGCGCCGTCCTGGGGTACCCAGGCCACGCCCCGGCGGTGCGGGGGGAGGCCGGTGACGTCGTCGTCGCCGAGGCGGAGAACGGCGTGGGCGCGGGGGGTGAGGCCGAGGAGGGCCCGCAGGAGCGTCGTCTTGCCCGCGCCGTTGGGACCGACCACCGCGATGGTGGTGCCGGGTCCGGCGTCCAGGGTGAGGCGGGTGAAGCCGGTGACGTCGGCGTACAGCGGCCAGGGCTCGGGCGCGGACTTCTGCGGGAGGCCCGGGGGCGGTTCGGGCAGGGGGGCCTGGGCGGCCGGGTCCTCGGGGCGGGCCGCCGCCGCACGGCTCGCGGGGTCCCGGTGGTCGCCCGGGGTGCCGGTCCAGCGGCCCCGCAGCGCGATGAGCACGATCATCGCGATGGCCAGGAGCAGCAGCGATACGGAGGTGGCGGCCTCCGGCGAGTCCTGGAGCAGCAGATAGACCTGGAGCGGCAGGGTCTGGGTGGTGCCGGGGAGGTTCCCGGCGAAGGTGATCGTCGCGCCGAACTCGCCGAGCGCCCGCGCCCAGGTCAGGGCGGCCCCGGCGATCAGCCCGGGGGCGACCATCGGCAGCGTCACGGTGAGGAACACCCGGATCGGGGAGGCCCCGAGCGAGGCGGCGGTCTCCTCGTACCGGGGGCGGAGTCCGCCGAGCGCGCCCTCCAGCGAGATGACCAGGAACGGCATCGCGACGAACGTCGCCGCGAGCACGGCCCCCGAGGTGTGGAAGGGGAGCGTGATCCCGAAGGTGTCCTCCAGCCAGGGGCCGAGCAGCCCGCGCCGCCCGAACGCCAGCAGCAGCGCGACGCCGCCGACCGTGGGCGGCAGCACCATCGGCAGCAGCACCAGCGAGCGGACGAACGCCTTGCCGGGGAACGGCACCCGGGCCAGCAGCCAGGCCAGCGGCACCCCGAGCAGCAGGGAGAGCCCGAGCGCCCACAGCGAGACCAGTAGCGAGAGCCGCAGCGCCTCGGTGGTGGCCTCGGCGGTGAGGTGGTCGCCCAGCTCGCCCCAGGAGGTGCGCACCAGGATCCCGACGAGCGGCAGCATCAGGAAGGCCACGGCCAGCAGGGCGGGCACCGTCAGCAGCAGGGGCGCGCGGGCCCCGGGCGTACGGCGGAGTGCCGGTCGTTTCATGGTGACCTCGTCGTGCGGCGGCGGGGGACGGGCGGTGCCCGGCGGGCCCGTAGGACGGTACGGGCCCGCCGGGACGTACGGGGGGTGTCGGCCGCGTACGGGGGTGTCGGGCCGCGTACGGGTGTCGGCCGGGGGCGGGTGTCGGCCGCGCGCGGGGCGGTCGGCGCGTGCGCGGCGGTCGGCCCGGGTGCGGTTACGGCTGCTGGAAGCCCGCGCCCTGGAGGATCTTCTGCGCCTCGGGCGTGGAGAGCCAGGCGACGAACGCGGCGGCCGCCTCGCTGTGCTTCGACGCCTTCAGGGTGGCGGCCGGATAGGAGGCGATGGCGTTCTCCGCGTCCGGGATCTCGATCGCGTCGACCTTGTCGGTGGCGGTCGCGGCGTCGGTCTTGTAGACGAGCCCGGCGTCCGCCTCGCCCAGCTCGACCTTGCTGAGGACAGCGCGGACGTTGGGCTCCTGGGAGACCGGCTTCACCTCGATCTTCTGCGCGTCGAGGATCTGCTGGCTGTAGCGGCCCACCGGCACCTCGGGGGCGGCCAGGACGACCTTCAGTTTCGGGTCGGCGAGGTCCTTGAGGTTCTTGACTTTCTTTGGGTTGCCCTCGCCGGTGGCGATGACCAGGCGGTTCTTGGCGATGACGGTGGGCTTGCCGGTGTCGCCGGAGAGGCCGTCCATCGTTTTGGTGTCGGCGGTGACCAGGGCGTCGGCGGGGGCGCCCTGCTTGACCTGGGCGGCCAGTTCCTGGGAGCCCGCGAAGGAGAACGTCACCTTCGTGCCGGGGTTCGCCTTCTCGTACGCGGCCCCCGCCTCCTTGAAGACGTCCGTCAGGGAGGACGCGGCCAGCACGGTCAGGTCGGCCTTCGGGGCGCCGGAGGCGGACGAGGTGGCCTCGGCGCCGCTGTCCGCGCCCTTCTTGTCGTCGTTGCCGCAGGCGGCGAGCGGGACGAGGAGCGCGGCGGTCAGGACGGCGGCGGCCGCGCGGCGGCGGGTGAGCCGGAGAGACATGAGGGTGAGGCTCCTTGGACGCGTGGGCGTGAGGCGTGAGGCGCGGGACATGGGCGTGCGCGCAGGGTGCGGTACGGGAGTACGGGGGCGGGCTCAGGTGCGGTCGATGTGCACGCTGGTCGACTTCACGCGGGCGATCGCCTGCATGCCGACCTCCAGGCCCAGCTCCTCCACCGCCTCCCGGGTCAGGAGCGAGACGAGCCGGTGCGGCCCGGCCTGGATCTCGACCTGGGCCGCGACGTCGCCGAGTTTCACCGCGGTGACGATGCCCGGGAACGCGTTGCGGGCCGAGGTGTAGGGGGCCTCGTCCTCGCCGCCCGCGCTCTGGCCGACCTCGATCGAGAAGGCGGCCAGCGCGCGGCCGTCGATGAGACGGCGGCCGGCCTCGTCGCGATGGGTCGCGACCCGGCCGGCGTCCGCCCAGCGGCGGGCGGTGTCGGGGCTGACCCCGAGAAGTCGTGCTGCCTGGCCGATTGTGTAGGACTGCATGTGCAATACGCTAGGCCAATAGGGGTGGCATCTGCCATTCTCTGGACGATGTTCCATCGCAGATGCGAGGGGTGTCGGAGGAATCTACGGAGACCGTGGAGCCCTCGGAGGAGTGCGCGGCGGGCAGGGAGACGGGCCGCGCCGGTCTCCCGGTCGCGGCCCGTCGGCGCGGCTGACGGCCCGGGTCAGGTCATCGGGCTCATGTGCGGCATCTCGCCCTGGGTGGTGGTCACGTCGATCACGGCGAACGCCGCGCCCTGCGGGTCGCCGAGCACCGCGAACCGGCCGAACGGGCTGTCCGTCGGTCCGAAGTGCAGCGCCCCGCCGCGCTCGGTCGTCCTCGCCACCGCCGCGTCGCAGTCGGGGACGGCGAAGTACACGTTGACGTAGGAGGGCACCTCGGGCGGGAAGTCGCTGTCCATCACCATCCGGCCGAGCACCGGCTGCCCCTGGACGTGAAACACGGCGAAGTCCATCGAGGCCTCGTCCATCTTCCGTTCCGTGTACGGGAAGACCGCCGGGTAGAACGCGTCCACCGCCTTCGCGTCCCGGGTGAAGACCTCGGCCCAGCAGTACCCGCCGGGCGCGCCCATCTCGGTGTCGAACCCCTCGTGGGCGTTCGCCTGCCAGATGCCGAACACGGCTCCGTCGGGGTCGCGGGCCAGCGCCATCGTGCCGAACACGCCGACCTCCATCGGCTCCACCAGCACCTCGCCGCCGTTCTCGCGGACCTTCCCTCACGTCCCCGAGTCCTGCCCTCGGCCCCACCCGTCATCGCCCACGCTAGTCAGCCGGGGGAGCGTCCGCGCTTCGGGCGGACCGGCCCCCGGCCGGGGGAGCCTCAGTGGCGTGAGCGGTGCCGGGAGTTCTGCTCCGTGGCGGCGGCGT
>BMTG01000006.1 GCA_014649555.1 Streptomyces globisporus
ACCTTGTAGTACTGGTTGCCGGGCTCGATTCCGGCCGCCGGGCCCGTGGCGGTACCACCGGGAGCCGACTGGGTCACACCCGTCCAGCCGCGGCCGTAGAAGCCGATGCCGAGGAGCAGCTTGGAAGCCGGGACGCCCTTGGCCTTCGGTTTGGCGATGGCGTCGGCCGAGTTGAAGCCCTCCGCCGGGATGCCGGGGTATCAGGGATCGACTTCCCGGGCGACGAACTCATGCAGGACCTCGTCGACCGGGCCGAACCGATCGCACTTACCGCCAGATCGGCTGCCCCCACCACGAGCAGCACCGCACGTCGGTCGAGAGTTTCGCCGTGGCCCGATTCGCTGGTCATGCCGCTTCCCGCCCCCACTTTCCCCGGCGCAGGTCGCGCCCTCTGTCACAGGATCGCGACGAACCGGGGAGTGAGTAGGCAAAACCCACTATCGAGTTAGCGAGGAGCTCTCATGTGCGATCGCCGCCGCGCTCGCCGTGGGCCGCCTCAGCTCCACACCCCTGGCCGTCCGCCTGTTGGAACGCTGGCCGACGTTGCGGCCGCTGCCCGCGCACAACACTCGCCCTTGGTATTGACCCCTGTCTCGGTGAGCGGTCTCCGGCGGGAGGCCCTCAGCTCTCCCACGCCGCTGAGGCCCACGATCCTGCCGGCCCGTCCATCACCGGGCGCGCTCGCTCGCTGCGGCGAAGTGCTACCGGGGCCTCTCGTCCAGGTTCGGACGAGAGGCCCCGGGCGGGCAACTACTGGCGGATCGTCACCGGCTCGATCTCCGCGTTGTTGTGCCGGCGCGCCCAGTTCTCCAGGGCGACCCGGCAGGCGTGGTCGAGGTGGCGCAGTCCGGTGAGGTCCAGCTCTATGGGCTGGTCCTGCGGGAGCTTCTCCAACTGCTCCAGGATGCGGGGCAGTCGGAGGAAGGTGGCGTTCCCCGTGAGGGTCACCACGACGCGGCCGCCGGTGAGCTCATGGGTGGTGAGCTGGACGTGCGAGGTCTCCCAGGCCGACTTGACCACGGCGAGCAGCAGTCCGAGCACGACCCCCTCGAAGAGGTTGGTCACCACGATGGCGATCGCGGTGATCGCCAACAGGATGGCCTCCCCGCGGTGTTCGCGCCACAGCGGGCCGAACTCCTTGGCGGGCACCAGCTTGCACCCGGCGTGCACGAGGACTCCGGCGAGCGCGGCCAGCGGGATGATGCCGATGGCGGCGGGCAGCAGCGCGGCGAAGAGCAGCAGCCACAGACCGTGGGCGACCCGGGAGAGCGCGGTGGTCGCCCCGGCCTGGACGTTGGCGGCGCTGCGGACGATGACCGCGGTCATCGGCAGGGCGCCGAGTGCCCCGCAGATGGTGTTGCCGACGCCCTGGGCCACCAGCTCCTTGTCGTAGTCGGTACGGGGGCCGTCGTGCATCCGGTCGATGGCCGCCGCGCTGAACAGGCTCTCGGCCGAGGCGATGAGGGCGAAAGCCAGGACGGTGCCGATGACCGCCACATCGGCGAGCCGGGAGAACTCCACCCCGCCGGGCAGGTCGATGGCGTTGAGCAGCCCGTTGACGTCGGCCACCGCGGGCCGCAGCCCGGCCAGCGAGGCGACGGCGGTGGCCAGGGCCACCGCGGCGAGGGGCGCCGGGACGATCCGGGCCCGCGCCGGGAGCTTCGGCCACAGCAGCAGCACGGCGATGGTTCCCGCGCCGAGGCCGAAGGCGGTCAGAGCCTCCTGGTTGGTGACGATGTCGATGGCGAGACCGGGAAGCCCGGCCAGTTTGGCGAGTCCGCTGCCCGGCTGTTCGAGGTCGGCCATGGCGTACACCTGGCCGAGCACGATGATCAGGCCGATGCCGGCGAGCATGCCCTGCACCACGGAGACGGAGATGGCGCGGAACCAGCGGCCGAAGCGCGCGACACCCAGCACGACCTGGAGCAGTCCGGCCGCGAGCACGATCGGGCCGAGCGTGCTCAGGCCGAATTCCTTGACGGCTTCGAAGACGAGGACGGTGAGTCCGGCGGCGGGGCCGCTGACCTGGAGTTTGCTTCCGGGGAGGAGGCCGACGACGAGTCCGCCGACGATGCCGGTGACCAGGCCCAGTTCGGCCGGGACTCCGGAGGCGACGGCGACGCCGACGCACAGCGGCAGCGCGACCAGGAAGACGACGAGTGACGCCAGCAGGTCACGGCGTACGACGTGGGGGTTCTTGAGGTCCTTCGCGGAAATCACGATGGCTTCCCTTGTGGGTACGGTCGCGCCCGGCCGGGGCCGAGCGCGGGGACGTGGGGGAGGGAGAGCCGTCAAAGGCGGGCGAACTCGGTGCCGCGCTCGGGCCGGTGCACGCTGACGGAGCCGGTGTGCACCTCGTAGTACCAGGCGTGCAGGCCGAGGGAGCCCTCGGCGAGCCGCTCGCGCACCGCGGGGTAGCCCCGCAGGGTGTCGAGCTGGGCCAGGGCGTGGGCCTGGACCGCGCCGGGGAGGTCCCCGGCGTCGGAGGGGGGTGTGCGGCCGTCCGTGGAGTGCTCCAGCCAGTGGCGGACGGCGGGCATGGCGGAAAGGTCGTCGCCGCGGAGGATCGCGCCCACCGCGCCGCAGTGGGAGTGCCCGCAGACGATGATGTCGCGCACCTGGAGCACGCACAGCGCGTACTCGATGGTGGCGGCCTCACCGGTGGGCCGGTCCCGGCCCGGATAGGGCGGGACGATGTTGCCCGCGGTACGGAGTTCGAAGAGCTGACCCGGGCGGGCGCCGGTGATCAGCGAGGGGACGACACGCGAGTCCGAGCACGTGACGAAGAGTGCTTCGGGGGTCTGGCCGTCCGCGAGACGTTCGAAATCCTTTGCGTTCGCGGCGACGTGCTCGGTGAATGTCCGGGCGTGTTCTACGAGGGACTGCATGGTGGCCTGCCTCCTGCATCCGGCGGTGCCGGGGAGCGGTGTGGTCGGGTCATATTGACGAATGCGCTAGTTGTATCCGTATACGTGTTCGGAAGAGATGAAGGGTTCTTCACCTTGCGGTTTGCCGGACGGTAGTCCTAATGGGGCTCGCTCCGGCCGCTCCGTACGGATACGACTACAGCTGAGCATATAGACCAGAACTTTGCTATCGCATTACCTTCTCGTGAAGGAACGTAAATGCGCCACCTAAGTCATTCATTCGGCTTGTTCTTTGTGATTGCCAATGGGTGGAGAGTGTGAAGAGTTCCGAGTGGGGTGGCTGCGCCGTCAGATGCGTCGGCCGTGCACGAAGACATGCGGCTCGGGTGCGCCCGCCGGATGGTCCGGGGTGAACAGCGCGCTGTTCGTCCGCTCCACGGCTGCCCCCGCCCGCTCGATCAGGGCGGTGAACTCCTCGGCGCCGAAGCTGGAGACCCGGACCGGCTGCCCCATGAACACCGCGTCGACCCCTGCGACGTCCACCGGCACCGTCGCGGCGACCAGCAGCCCGCCGGGCCGCAGCGACCGCACGAGCCGCTCCAGCAGCCCGGCCTGCTCGCCGCGCTCCAGCTGCAGCAGCGAGAAGTACACACAGACCGCGTCGAACTCGCCCTCCGACAGCGGGAGATCACGGATGTCGGCGCACCGGAACTCGGCCTCCGGAACCTGCCGGGCCGCGAGCGCGGTCATCACCGGAGACACGTCGACACCGAGCACCCGGTGCCCCGCCTCCGCCAGGGTCTGTGCCGTGGGCCGGCCCGTCCCGCTGCCCACGTCCAGCACCCGGCTGCCCGGGGCGAGATCCGCCAGCAGCCGTTCCAGCGACTCCCGGTGGGCGGCCGAAGCGGCGAAGGCCCGTTCGTACTCCGCGCCCAGCGCGTCGAACACGGCCGCGGCCGGACTCCCGTGACCCTCGCCCGCACGTCCCTGGCTGTCACCCATCGAGGCGGTCCTTCCGTGGTCCGGCGGCAGGCCGGGAGCCATGTGCCCGGCCGCTGTGAGCGTCCCCCGGCGAGCGCCTGAGTATGCCGGTCCTCCGCTCCTGAGTACGTTCCCCGATGCCCGGCTTACCGGGCCGCTGTTCGATGGCCGTATGACTTCCGAAGCGCCGCGCCGCCCCCGTATCGAGCACGTCACCACCGCAGGCTCCGCCCTGGCCGTCACGCTGCTCCCGCTGGTGGTCGGCGTGCTGCTGGCCAAGACCATGGCGGCGGACCCGATGACCTCGGTGAACGCGCTCGTCACCAACGGGCACCGCCCGCGGGTGTCGCCGAAGGAGTGGAGCCGGTGCGGCGGCCACGCGCTGCGGCGGCTGCGGACCGCCGAGCGGCCTTCCTTCGCCCGTATCGGCACGCGCTGACGCCGCCCGGGCCGGTGAGATCCGGCCGGGCGGCGTCAACGCGCGCCGATACGGGCGTGGGCCCCGGGTCAGCCGACCGGCTGGGCCGACCGTTCCCCGTCCGAGGCCGGTCGCTCGAACTGGGTGCGGTACAGCTCCTCGTACCGTCCGCCGGCCGTCAGCAGTTCCGTGTGCGTGCCGCTCTCGACGACCCGGCCCGCCTCCAGCACCAGGATCCGGTCGGCCGCGCGTACGGTCGAGAGCCGGTGGGCGATCACCAGAGCGGTCCGGCCCGACAGGGCCTCGGCCAGCGCCTCCTGGACGGCCGCCTCCGAGGTGGAGTCGAGGTGCGCGGTCGCCTCGTCGAGGATCACGACCCGCTGACGGGCCAGCAGCAGCCGGGCGATGGTGAGGCGCTGGCGCTCCCCGCCGGAGAGCCGGTAGCCGCGCTCGCCGACCACGGTGTCGAGCCCGTCGGGCAGCGAGGCGATCAGACCGTCGAGCCGGGAGCGGCGCAGCGCGTCCCAGATCTCGTCCTCGGCGGCGTCGGGCCGGGCGATCAGCAGGTTGGCGCGTACCGACTCGTGGAAGAGGTGCCCGTCCTGGGTGACCATGCCGAGCGTGTCCCGGATCGAGTCGGCGCTCAGATCGCGTACGTCGACACCGTTCAGCCGTACGGAACCGGCGTCCGCGTCGTACAGCCGGGGCAGCAGCTGCGCGATCGTCGACTTGCCCGCCCCGGAGGATCCCACCAGGGCGATCGTCTGGCCCGGCTCGGCGCGGAATGACACCTCGTGCAGGACCGGTTGCCCGCCCCGGTCGTCGAGCGTGGCGACCTCCTCCAGCGAGGCCAGGGAGACCTTCTCGGCGGTGGGGTAGCCGAAGGACACCTCGTCGAACTCCACGGAGACCGGCCCTTCGGGCACCCGGCGGGCATCCGGCTTCTGCTCGATCAGCGGCTTCAGGTCCAGGATCTCGAAGACCCGCTCGAAGCTGACGAGCGCGCTCATCACCTCGACCCGGGCCCCGGCGAGGGCGGTGAGCGGGGCGTACAGCCGGGTCAGCAGCAGCGCCAGCGCCACCACGGCCCCCGGATCCAGGCTGCCGCGCAGGGCGTAGAAGCCGCCGAGCCCGTAGACCAGGGCCAGCGCCAGGGCGGAGACCAGGGTGAGGGCGGTGATGAACGCCGACTGCGCCATCGCCGTACGGACACCGATGTCACGCACCCGGTCGGCGCGGGCGGCGAACTCGGTCGACTCGTCCGCGGGGCGGCCGAAGAGCTTGACGAGCGTCGCGCCGGGGGCGGAGAACCGCTCGGTCATCTGGGTGCCCATCGCGGCGTTGTGGTCGGCCGCCTCCCGCTGGAGTCCGGCCATCCGGGCCCCCATCCGGCGCGCCGGTACGACGAACACCGGGAGCAGCACCAGCGAGAGCAGGGTGATCTGCCAGGAGATCGTGAGCATCACCGCGAGTGTCAGCAGCAGCGTGACGAGGTTGGAGACGACGCCGGAGAGCGTGTTGCTGAACGCCCGCTGCGCGCCGATCACGTCGTTGTTGAGCCGGCTGACCAGGGCGCCGGTCCGGGTCCGCGTGAAGAAGGCCACCGGCATCTTCTGCACATGGTCGAAGACGGCGGTGCGCAGGTCCAGGATCAGGCCCTCGCCCAGCGTCGCCGACAGCAGGCGGGTGAGCAGACCGAGACCGGCCTCCACGACGGCGATGAGCGCGATGAGCAGCGCGAGCCGGGTGACCGTGCCGGTGTCCTCGCCGTTCACGATCGCGTCGACGACCTTCCCGGCCAGCAGCGGAGTGGCCACCGCGAGCAGCGCGGTCAGGACGCTCAGCAGCAGGAAGCGGTGGATCCGCCGTCGGTGGGGCCGGGCGAAGAGCATGATGCGGCGCAAGGACGCCCGGGAGAAGGGCCGGCGGTCCTGCTGGGCGTTCATCGCGCTGTGCAGCGAATGCCACGCCGTGACTTCCATGTCCATGGGGCGCTCCGAAATCGATGGCCCCCGGATCGCCCGACGGCCTGCGGATCCCCGTAGGCCGTGCGGCCCCGGGTTCACTGAGAACGCTAGAACCTGAAGTTTGCTTGAGGTCAAGGCCGATGGGCGTGCCGCGAGCGGGGGTGCGAGCCTGGCGTTGACGGCCTGGACGAGCGGATGAGGGAGAAGCGGCGTGCGTATCGATCTGACGGGCAGGAACGCGGTGGTGACCGGCTCCTCGCAGGGCATCGGCCTCGCCATCGCCACCGGACTGGCCGGGGCGGGCGCCGGGGTCGTCCTGACCGGGCGGACCCAGGGACGGCTGGACGAGGCGGCGCGGTCGGTGCGTGGAGCGGTGCCGGACGCGTCCGTGGCCACCGTGGCCTGCGACCTGACCACCGAGGAGGGCGCCGAGCTGCTGTACGCGGCCGTGCCCGCGGCCGACGTCCTCGTCAACAACCTCGGCATCTTCGGATCCCGGCCGCCGCTGGAGATCACCGACGCGGAGTGGAAGACCTACTTCGACACGAACGTGCTCAGCGCCGTGCGCCTCATCCGCCACTACCTTCCCGGGATGACCGGGCAGGGCTGGGGCCGGGTGCTGAACATCGCCAGCGACTCCGCGATCGTGATCCCCGCCGAGATGATCCACTACGGCATGTCGAAGACCGCGCTGCTCGCCGTCTCCCGGGGCTTCGCCAAGGAGGCCGCGGGCACGGGCGTGACGGTGAACTCCGTGATCGCGGGACCCACGCACACCGGCGGCGTGGAGGACTTCGTGTACGAGCTGGTCGACAAGGAGCTGCCCTGGGACGAGGCGCAGCGCGAATTCATACGGCTGCACCGGCCGCAGTCCCTGCTCCAGCGGCTCATCGAGCCCGAGGAGATCGCGAACCTGGTCGTCTACCTCAGCTCCGCGCAGGCCTCGGCGACGACCGGGGCGGCCGTGCGGGTCGACGGCGGTTACGTGGACTCGATCCTGCCCTGACCGGGGTGGCCGGGGCGCCCCGCGGCCGGTCGGAGCGGTCATGCGGGGCTGGCATGATCGAGGGATGAACGAGAGCATCATCGCCGCGTGTGACGGGGCGTCGAAGGGAAATCCGGGACCGGCCGCCTGGGCGTGGGTCGCGGCCGACGCGCAGGGCAACCCGGTGCGCTGGGAGGCCGGTCCGCTCGGCACGGCGACGAACAACGTCGCCGAGCTCACCGCCCTGGCGGAGCTGCTGGAGTCCACCGACCCGGCGGTGCGCGTCGAGGTGCGGATGGACTCGCAGTACGCCATGAACGCCGTGACCAAGTGGTTGCCGGGCTGGAAGCGCAACGGCTGGAAGACCTCCGGCGGCAAGCCCGTCGCCAACCGTGAGCTGGTCACCCGCATCGACGCCCTGCTCGCCGACCGCTCGGTGACGTTCCGCTATGTTCCCGCCCACCAGGTGAACGGCGACCCGCTCAACGCGATCGCCGACCAGGCGGCCAGTGAGGTCGCGGTCACCCAGCTTCCGGCCGGTACGGCGCACGGTGCGACGGCTCTGCCGGTGCCCGCGCCCGCGCGGTCCACGAAGGGGCGTACGGAAGCGTCCGGGGCGGCGGGCGGCGCGAAGGGGAGGAGCGCCGGGGGCGCGTCCCGGAGCGGGCGGTCCACCGGCACGATCAAGGCACGCTTCGCCGGCCGGTGCCACTGCGGCAAGCCGTACGCGGCCCAGGAGCCGATCGCGAAGAACCCGAACGGCTGGGGTCACCCGGAGTGCCGTACGGCTCCCGCCTGATCAGGAGGGGAGGGGGATCTCAGAGGTCGGCCCAGACGAGCCGGCCCGCCAGTGCCGCGCGGGTGCCCCACCGGGCCGCCAGCGCGTCGACGAGCAGCAGGCCTCTGCCGTCCTCGCTGAGACGGTCGAGCGCGTCGTCGGCCTCGAGATCGCCGGCCGTCGGTGCCTCGCCGACGGGAAGGCCCGCCGAGTCGGCAGGGGAGGCAGGGGCCGGGATCCGGGCCCGGCCCCGGCCCCGGTTCCACACGCAGATGCGCACGCCCTCCGTGGAGCGCAGGAGCCGGCAGCGGATCCGCCGGGTGCTGGTGTGCTGCACCGCGTTGGTGACCAGTTCGGTCACTATCAGAGCCGCCGCCTCGATCCGTTCGGCCGGTTCGCCCCAGGCCCGCATGGCCTCCTGGACCCGGTGCCTGGCCTCCGGGACACCCCCGGGCAATCGGGGAACCCACCAGCTGTGTGCACCTCGGGCACCTCGGACACCTCCGTCATCGGGGGCACGATCCGCGCAACTGACTATTTCCGACATGTATGCACTCTCGACGCAAAACGCATACTTTGCAAGCGACAGAGTGTGTAATGCTCCGCCACGGGGCTCGACGAAGAAGGTATGCGCATGCGAGCCCGGTCCGGCCCCACGGTGGAACACCGCGTTCTCGCGGTCCGCCTCCGCATGCTGCGGGAACGCGCGGGCGTCAGCCTGCGGGCCGCCGCAGAGGCACTGGACGCCCACCCCGCCACCGTACGGCGTATCGAACGCGCGGAGACCGGACTCGACGCCCGGCAGGTCGGCGAACTGCTGCGCTGCTACGGCGTGCCGCCCGCCGTGGCCGGGCCCATCATGGCCGGGCTCGCGGCCGCGAACCTGCCCGGCTGGTGGCACCGCTGGCGGGACGCGATGGAGGCCTGGCAGCAGGACGTCATCGGCGTGGAGTCCTCGGCGAGCCTCGTGCGGACCTGGCACCCGGCGCTCGTGCCCGAACTGCTGCGCACCCCGGCGTACGCCGCCGAGCTCTACCGCACGCAGTACCCCGGGGACAGCCCCGCCCGCCGGGAACGCCGGGTGGAGCTGCTGCGGGAGCGCCGCCGCCGGCTGTGCGAGCGCGGAGCCGCCCTGTGGGCCCTGCTCCCTGCCGCGGCCCTCCATACGCGGGTCGGCGACCGGGAGACCATGGAGGGGCAGCGGGCCGCGCTGGCCGAGGCCATGCGGGAGCAGCGCGTCACCGTCCAAGTGGTGCCCCTGGACCACCCGCCGCACCCCCTGACCGGAGTACCGCCCCTGCACATCCTGCGGGTGCCCGCACCCGAGATCGGGGACCAGGCGGTGCTGGAGACCCCGGGCGTCCGGGTCGACCTCATCGACGATCCCGAGGCCGTGATGGCCCACCGCATCCGGCTCGACGCCGCGTGCGCCGCCGCGCCGGGACCCGGCACCCCGCTGCCGGTGTGACCGCGTCCGGCCCGCCGCCGGGATGCGGCGGGACCCGGTCCCGGACAGCGTGGGGGAGTGGTGCAGCTGCGCAGGGCCAAGTGGATCCCGTTGGGGGTCATCGTGCTGGGCGTCGTGCTGGACCTGGTGACCCCGACGGACGTCACCTCGGCGCCCCTGCTGATGGCGGCGCCGGTCGCCGCCGCGCCGCTGCTGAGTCTGCGCGGCATCATCGCGATCGGGGCGCTCGCCATGGCCGTCCACGCGGTCCTCGCCTGGCACGACGGTACCCTCGGCTGGCAGCGCGGCGTCGCCAACCAGCTCACCCTTCTGGCCGTAACCGTGCTGGCCGTCCTGATCAACCGCTCCCTGGAGGGCCGGGACGCCCGGACCCGGCGCGCCCGCCATATCGCCGCCGTGGCCCAGAGCGCCGTCCTGCCCCGCCCCCCTTCGCGCCTCGGGGAGCTCAGGATCGCCGCCCGGTACGTGCCCGCCGAGGACGAGGCCATGATCGGCGGCGACCTCTACGTCGTCCAGGAGACCCCGCACGGGGTGCGCGTGATGGTCGGGGACGTCCGGGGCAAGGGCCTGGGTGCGGTGAGCGCGGTCTGCGCGGACCTGGGGGCCTTCCGGTACGCGGCGGACGAGGCGGAGGACCTGCCCGGCCTGGTCGCCGCGCTGGAGCGGGCCCTCATGCGCGAGGGCGGCAGGCGCGGCGGCCAGGAGCAGGACGAGGGGTTCACCACCGCGCTGATCGCCGAGTTCGCCGACGACCTCGGCACCGTACGGGTCGTCAACCGGGGACATCCACCGCCGGTGCTCCTGGACGCCCAGGGCCGGGCCACCGTCCTCGAACCCTCCGAGGAGGCGCCCCCGCTCGGCATGAGCGGCCTGGGGACCTGGTCGTGCCCGGTCGACACGTTCCCGTTCCCGCCCGGCGCCACCCTCATCTGCTACACGGACGGGGTCACCGAGGCCCGGGACGAGTCCGGAGCCTTCTACGACGCGTCCGTCCGGCTGCCCTTCCTCGTCCACCACCGGGCGCTGATCGGCTACCCGGCCTCCCCGGCGCAGATCCTGCACCTGCTGATCGAGGACGTCGGCCATCACACCGGGGGCCGGATCCAGGACGATCAGGCACTCCTCGCCCTCCACCGCCCCCCGGTCCCCCCGCACGCGTAGCCGGCCTACGCGCTCCGCCGGCCGGTTCTGTCCGCCCGATACGTGTTTGAGGCGTCGATCGTCGGTCACCCGCACGGAAGACACGTACGGCAACCGACTTACGACATCACGACATTCGGGAGTGAGCAGAGTTGAGCAGCACCGAGAACTGGCGCCTGCACGCCGCCTGCCGCGAGGAGGACCCGGACCTGTTCTTCCCCATCGGGAGCACCGGCCCCGCGGTAGTCCAGACCGAGGAGGCCAAGGCCGTCTGCCGAACCTGCCCCGTCCAGGCCGCCTGCCTGGAGTGGGCCCTGGAGAACGGACAGGACTCCGGTATCTGGGGCGGCCTGTCCGAGAACGAGCGGCGCGCCCTGAAGCGCCGCAGCCGCAGGCGCGCGGAGGCGCGCGGACGCGGCGCGGCCTGACCCGTACGCCGCACAGTGGGGCCGCCCGGAGCGGTGTTCGTGATCCGGCAACGAGTGGGTACACGATGAGCCATGGACACCACCGCTTGGCTCGTTCTCGGCGCCGTGGCCGCGCTGATCATGCTGGCCCTGGCCGTCGTGCTGCTGGTCCGCGTCTTCAGGGCCAGGAAACTGCTGGTCGACGCCGGGGTCCCGCTGCGCAGCAAGGCGCTCGTCTGGGCCGCCGTCATCTACACCGTGTCGCCCGTCGACCTGCTGCCCGACCCCGTCTACCTCGACGACATCGGCTTCCTGCTGGTCGCCCTGCGCTCCCTGCACTCGGCGGCAGCCGCGGCCGGAGTGCGTACGGGAACGAGTACCCGGGCCAAGACCCCGGCGGCCCCGGTGGAGCGCCGCCCCGACGCCGTGGGCTGAGGGCGGGCGGACCGCCGCTCCCCACCGGCTCAGCCGAGGGCGGGCGCGCCCGGCAGGGGTGTCCCCGCGCCGGGCTCCTGCGGGGCCCCGGTGTCCGGGGCGGGCGGCTGCGGGGCGGACTGTGAGTCGGGCGAGCCCGGCGGGTCCTCCGGCGCGGGCTCGGTCCCCGGGTCGTCGGGCGGCGGCTCCGAGGTCGCCGGGTCGTCCGGCGGAGGCTCGGAGGTCGCCGGATCCTCACCGGGCTGCGACGTCCGGTCGTCCGGCGCCGGCTCCGACGGGGTGGTGGCCCCGGACGAGGTGGGGCAGGGGTCCGATCCGGGCGGGCAGGGGGACTCGGAGGCGTTCTTCGGCGGATCCGTCTTCTTGTCGCCGTCGCCCGTGTCACCGGCCGGCCGCTTGAACCAGTCGCCGTTCTCCGGATCGACCATCACGAACTCTTTCACCGGCTTCTCGGACGGCTCCACCACGACCACGCCGGAAGCCCGGTAGCCCGGCCACGCCTTGCCCGTCTGCCGCGGGTCCTCCTGGGCGACGGGCGGCAGCAGCGGATTCCCGCACGCGCACCGCACCCTGGGGACGCCCCGGTCGTCGACGAGGACCGCCGTACCCGCCTGGAGCACGGCCTGGTAGGCGTTGGCCTCGCCGTCCCGGTAACCGTGGTTGGTGACGCGGGTGTCCATGCGCAGCGTCACGGGGGTGAGCCCGCGCAGATAGCCGGGGACGGCGGACGGCTCGATGTCCTGGACCGAGGCGAACGCCCGGTTCTTGTCCGGTGCCGCCTGCAACACCTTGACCTGCTGCTCCACATCGCAGCTCGCGATCTTCTGCGTGCCCCCGTACAGCCCCGGGGCCGCGCCGTCCACGCCCCGCGTCACCTGTGCGCCGGTCTTCGACGGGCTCGGCGCGACGGAGGGGCTGGCGGTCCCGGGCGCGGGGGCATCGTCGTTCGCCGTGGACTCCGTGAACGGATCCGGCCCGGACTCGCCCGCCGCCTGGAGGAAGACCTCGCCGCCCTCCTTCGACCCGCCGCCGCCCTCGGGCCGGGTCAGCACGACCACCAGCACCACCGCGGCGACCAGAGCCGTCGCGATCGCCGCGATCCGGGGCACCGAACGCCACCAGGGCCGGTCGGGGCGGGGGCCGGGTGCGGCACCCGAGCCGCCGCCCGGACCACCGGGCCCGCCGCCGGAAGCCCCGGAGCCGCCCCCCTCGTCCCCGCCACCCGAACCGCCTGGGCCACCGGGGCCGTTCGGCCCACCGTGGTCGCCGCCGCTGGGCGGACCGGGCGGCGGGCCCGAAACGGTCGGAGGGGGCGGGGTGGGGCCGGACTCCGAGGGGCCCGAGAGCGGGCCGGACGGCGGTCCTGTGGGGCGGCCGGAAGGCGGCGGTTGGACACTCACGGGCTCTGCTCCCCGTTGTCGGTATCGCCCCGGAGCCCCCCGCCCGACCCGATTCCGTACGGGTCCGAGAGGTGACAATAAAGGGCATTTCGCACCATTGTCTGCTCCGCCCCGGCGGTCCTCGCAAGCGGAGGAGCGAACCGTTTCCTCGGGGAGCGAAGCGCCCGGTCCCTGCTTAGCGTGGGGTCGTGAACGTCCGGGCGAGCAACGAAGAGAACACCGCACGCACTCCGCACGGCTGGCGCGACGCGCTCCTGACGGTCCTCACCGGCGTGCTGGCCATGGTGGTGACGGCGGCGCTCGGCCTCTGGGCCGCCGGTGCGACCGGGCTGCCCGGCGGCGCCTTCCCGGCCGTCGTCGCCGCGGTGGTGGTGATGGCGGCGGGCGGCTCGGTCGGGCTGTCCGGGGACGCCGGTTCCCTCGTGGGGACGCAGGCCGACCTCTCGGTCCTGCCCCTCTCGGTCACCCTCGTGGGCGCGCTCCTCGTCGCCCGGGGCTTCCTCCGCCCGCTGCACCACCGCGCCGTCGCCGGGGGCCGTGAACTGGCCGGCTGGGCGGGCCGTGTCGCCGCCCTGTGGATCGTCGCCCTGATCGTCCTCTCGCTGATCGCCCGGCACACCTTCACCCTCTCGGCCGAGGACCTCACCGGCAGTGAGGCCGGGGACCTCCTCGGCGAGGACCCGAAGATCGGATTCCGGGCGGAGATCCCCCTCACCCTGGTCTTCGGGCTGCTGTGGCTGGCCGGGGTCCTCGTGCTGGCCCTGATCGTCTCGCGCCGCGCCCCGCTCCCCGCCCGGCTGCTGCGCTTCCAGGAAGCGGTGCGTCCGGCGGCGTTCGCCATGGTCGTGCTGCTCCTCGCCTGCGTCGTGCTCGGTGTCCTCGCCGGAATCATCGTGATGATCACGCGCGGCCACCCCGCCGAAACCGCCGCGGTGCTCCTCCTCGGACTCCCCAACCTGGTCTGGCTCGCGCTCACCCTCGGCCTCGGCGCGTCCTGGGAGGGCAAGGTCGAAGGCCCCTTCGGGCTGCCCATGCCCCAGGTTCTCGACACCGTCCTGCGCACCCCCGACCTCTCCACCCTGAACCTGAGCACGCTCGCCGAACAGGATGGGCGCGTCCGCTGGCTCGTGGTCGTCGTCGCCGTGCTGGTGCTGGCCGCCGCGTTCCTCATGGCGGCGAGGTCGCCCGCCCGGACGCGCTTGTGGCAGCACGCGGTCCACATGGCGGTGGCGCTCACCCTGACGGTGCTGTTCATCTGCCTCACCGCCCGGATCTCCGCCCACTACGGGCTCTCCCTCCTGGGCCTGGGGGACCTGGGCGGGGGACTCGGCGGGGAGGTGTCGCTGCGCGCGAAACTGTGGACGGCGCTCGGGTTCGCGGTGCTGTGGGGGCTGGTCACCGGTTTCCTCGGCGGTCTGGCGGCCACCCGGGTGCACCGGCGCGGCGAGGTCGTGGAGCCGGAGGCAGGCCCCGGCCCCGGCGCCTGAACGGCCGCCGCTCCCGCGCTCAGCCGGTCCCCGGGAACACCGGGGCGGCCCAGCACGGCGGGGCGGGCGGCGGTTCGGGGGTGGCCGACCAGGAGCCGGCCGGTGCGTCCACGCGGGTCGGCGGGTGCTCGCCGGGCCCGATGCCCGCCGCCGCGGCCCGGAGCGCGGCGACGAAGCGCAGGCAGGTCTCGTAACGGTCCTCCGGCGACTTGGCGAGCGCCTTCGCCAGTACGCCGTCGACGGTGGCGGGCAGCCCTGGCCGCAGCCCGCTCGGCGGGGTGGGCGGGTCGTACTGGTGGGCCCACAGCAGCGCCATGTCGTCGTCCCGCTGGAAGGGCGGCGCCCCGGTCAGGGTCTCCTGGACGACGCAGGCGAGGCTGTACACGTCGCACCGCCCGTCCACGGGCCGCCCGGAGATCTGTTCCGGCGCCACGTAGTCGAGGGTGCCGACGAACTGGCCGACCGTGGTGAACCCGGTCAGCGACAGCGACTTCTTCGTCAGCCCGAAGTCCGTCAGGTACACGTGCTCCGGATGGTCGCTGTCGGTGCCCGCGGCCACCAGGATGTTGCCGGGCTTCACATCCCGGTGCACCAGGTCGTGGTCATGGGCCGCGTCGAGCGCGGACGCGACCTGGGCGGCGATCCGGACGGCGGCCGTCAGGTCCAGCGGCCCGCGCCGGTCGATCAGGACGCGCAGGTCCGCGCCCGCGACGAACCGCATGGCGATGTAGAGCAGCCCCTCCGTCTCGCCCGCCTCGAACACCGGCACGATGTGGGGGTGGTCGATCGCGGCCGCCACCCGCGACTCGTGCGTGAATCGCTGCCGGAAGGTGTCGTTACGGGCCAGCTCGGGGGCGAGCAGCTTCAACGCGACGATCCGGTCGAGCCGCAGGTCCTTGGCGCGGTAGACGACCGCCATGCCGCCGCGGCCGATCTCGGCCTCCACGAGATAGCTCGCGATCCGCTTGCCGACGAGATCGTCCTCACGCCCGGTGGGCACACCGGCGTCGTGCGACGGGGGAGGCGGCGGCGCCATCGCCCGTCACCGCCCCGCATCGCCCGACGCCCCGCCGCCGGACGGTTCATCGGGCCCGGCGACGGTGATCGCGCGGGTGGCTTCGGGGGCGACGAGGCGTGTCGGTTCGGGCTCGTCGGGCGTTCGGCCTTCTTCGTCCGGGGTCACCACGCGCGTCGGTTCCGGCCCTGCGGGCGGTACGACGGGGGCGGGTTCGGCCTCATCGGGTGGGACGACGCGGGTGGGTTCTGGGCCTGCGGGCGGTGCGACGCGGGGGGGTTCGGGTTCGTCGGGGGTGACGAGGCGTGTCGGTTCGGGTTCGTCGGGTGGGACCACCCGCGTCGGCTCCGTCCCCTCGGGCGGAACCACCCGCGTCGGCTCCGGCCCCTCACCGCCCGCTACGCGAAAGGGCTCCGGCGTCTCCGCCTCCCCCGACGCGGAGACCGGTGCCGCCGCTCCCGGGCCCGCTGCCGCCGCGTACGTGCTCAGCCGGGCCCCGTCGCAGAAGACCCACCGCTCGTGCTCCGCGTCGTACAGCCACACCGACTCCCCGTCCACCACCATCCCGACCCGCAGCCCCCGCGTCCGCTGCCGGAAGCCCTCCCCGTCGCTGCGGCCCTCGGCCAGGTCCTGGGCCGCCCGGCGGTACCGGCTCAGCGACTCCTCCGCCCGGGCCAGCAGCGGTCGCGGGTCCGCGGTGCGTGCCATCGGCGCCCCGGAGGCCGGAGGCGTCCGCGGTACGGAGACGAGGAGGCGGCCGTCGACCCAGGCCGACCAGCCGTTGGAGCAGGCGACGTAAGCCCAGTCCCCGCGCCGGTCCCGCAGCTCCACCGGCAGCAGCGCGTCCAGCGGATCGGTCGGGCGGGCCACGTCGGGGGACTCCCACGCGGGCAGCCCGTCCGGCGGGACGACGTGCGTGGGGCGGAATTCCGGGGTCGGGGTCGCCATGGAACCAGCTCACTTCCGCATGACCGCGGGCTCGCGCCGCCTCAGCAGTTTCGCGACCACGTATCCGAAGAGGAGCGAGAGGACGACCATCATGCCCATGTTGAGCAGCCAGATCCCCGCCGCGTGCTCGAAGAGCGGATCGGAGGTCAGCTCGCCCGGCACGATCCGCGCCAGATCGATCGTCCCGGCCATCGCGCCGAGCGCCCATCGCGACGGCACCAGCCAGGACAGCTGTTCCACGCCCGGAACACCGTGCAGCTTGAGCAGCGCGCCGCAGAAGACGACCTGGACGATCGCGAGGAGGACGAGCAACGGCATCGTCACCTCCTCCTTGCGCACCAGCGCGGAGACCAGCAGACCGAGCATCATCGCCGTGAAGGACAGCAGGGCGACGGCGAGCGTGATCTCCACGAGCGGCGGCAGGAACACTCCTTCGCCGCCCGGCGCGCCGAGATCGACGCCCACGAGGCCCACGAGGGTCAGCACCACGGCCTGGAGGACGGTGATGGTTCCGAGCACCACGATCTTCGACATCAGATACGCGGATCTGGACAGGCCGACGGCTCTCTCGCGCTGGTAGATCACCCGTTCCTTGACCAACTCCCGTACCGCGTTGGCCGCTCCGGTCAGCACTCCGCCCACGCACAGGATCAGCAGGGCGTTCATCGCCGTCTCCTGGGTGAGCCGGCTGCCCGCCAGTGCGCGGGCCATGGCGCCCATGACGAAGGGCAGCGCGATCATGATGATCAGGAACGTCCGGTCCGCGCTCAGCGCGGAGGCGTACCGGCGTACCAGAGTGTTCAGCTGCGCACCCCAGTTTCGGGTCTTGGGCGGGGGCGCGACCATCGCTCCGGGCGCGGCGGGCGGCAGATGCGGCTGGGCCGTGGCGTTGTCGATGTACTGCCGGCGGAAGGGCGAGCCGGCGTAGGTGGCCGCCCAGTCGCGATCGCGGTCGTTCTCGAACGCTTCGAACGCCTCCGGCCACTCCTCGAAACCGAAGAAGGCGAGGGCGTCCCCGGGCGGGCCGTAGTAGGCGATGCGGCCGCCGGGCGCGAGGACGAGCAGCCGGTCGCAGACCTCCAGGCTCAGCACGCTGTGCGTCACCACGATGACGGTGCGGCCGTCGTCGGCCAACCCGCGCAGCATGTGCATGACCGAGCGGTCCATCCCGGGGTCGAGCCCCGACGTCGGCTCGTCCAGGAAGAGCAGCGAAGGCTTCGTCAGCAGCTCCAGGGCCACGCTCACCCTCTTGCGCTGGCCTCCCGACAACGAGTGGATCGGCTGGTCGGCGCGCTGTTCGAGGCCGAGTTCCTGGATCACCTCGGTGACCCGCGCCTGCCGCTCCGCCTTCGCGGTGTCCTGCGGGAAGCGGAGCTCGGCGGCGTAACCGAGGGCTTTGCGCACGGTCAGCTGCGCGTGCAGGATGTCGTCCTGCGGTACGAGGCCGATGCGCTGGCGCAGCTCGGCGAAGTCACGGTAGAGGTCACGGCCGTCGTAGAGCACCGTGCCCCGGTCGGCCGGGCGCTGGCCGGTGAGCGCGTTGAGCAGTGTGGACTTGCCCGCACCGCTGGGCCCCACCACGCCGAGCAGGCACTTCTCGCCGACGGGGAAGGAGACCTTGTCCAGCAGGGTCTTGCCACCCTTGCCCGCGCGCCCGACCGTCACCTCCAGGTCCTGGACGTCCAGCGACACCTCGCCGGTGTCCACGAACTCCTGGAGGGAGTCGCCGACCAGGCAGAACGCCGAGTGGCCGATACCGACGATGTCACCGGGACCGACGGGGCCGCGGGCGACCGGCTGACCGTTGAGGAAGGTTCCGTTGTGGCTGCCGAGGTCGACGATCTCGTACGTGCCGTCGGCCAGGGCCCGCAGTTCGGCGTGGTGGCGCGAGACGACCAGATCGTCGATGACGAGATCGTTCCCGGCGTCGCGGCCGATCCGTACGGTCCTGGCGGGCAGCGGGCGTACCGTCGTCGGCTGCCGGAAGGTGCCGGTCGCCGCGGGCATCGAAACGGCCGAGGGGCGGTCGGCGGAGGGCGTTGCGGCGGGCGAAGGAGGTTCCCGGCCCAGCAGGACGGCGCGTGGTCCGTCGCTCGGATTGCCGAAGCGGATCTCGCTGCCCGCGCCGACGTCCGAGGCGTGGATGCGCCGGCCGGCGGTGTACGTGCCGTTGGTGCTGTCCTCGTCCTCGAGTGTCCAGTGGCCGTCCTCGGGGTGCAGGACCGCGTGGTGCCAGGAGACCCGGTCGTCGTCGATGACGATGTCGCTCCCGGGATCGCGCCCGACATGGTAGTCCCGGCTCGGACTCATCACCGTGGAGCCCAGATCGGTCTCCAGAACGAGTTCGGGCGCAGTCGGCGTCGCAGGCCGCTCTCCCATGTCTGCATTCTATCGATATGTATCGATCGGCGCCCGCCGTCGAGGGTGTGGGCGCCCGTCGTAGGTGGGTCCCTCCGATATTCCGGGTGCGGTCCTCAGCGCGGCACGGTGGCGAGGATGACCTTGCCGCCGCCCACCGTCTGGCGGACCCGCACCTCCTGGGCCAGCCGCTGGACCATGGGCCAGCCGAATCCGCCGGCCCGGCCGGTCAGGTCGGGCGTCCGGTCCTGCGGGTGTGCCGGGCTCGGGTCGGTGACCCGGACATGGACGCCCCTGCGGTCCGCGGTCAGCCACAGCGCGGTGACGGCCCCCGCGTGCCGGACGGCATTGGTGACCAGCTCCGACACGAGGATCAGGAGGTTCTGGACCATGTGTGAGTTCGGTGCGGGATGCAGCCGGGCGACGAAGGCGCTGACAGCGTCCCGCGCGTCGGCGGCCTTCTCCGGCCGGCAGACGAAATCGGTACGGGTCTCGCCGTCCGGTGAAAACGTCATCAGGATGCGGTCGTTCATTGCGTTCACCCCGTCGCGTGAGCCTTCTGTCTGGCAGGTCACGTACCCCCGAATCGGCATTTCATGGAGACCGGCGGCGGAAGGTGCGATCAGTACGCCGATCGGCCCAGTCTTCGCCCCTCCCCGGCCGATCCCCGCGGCCGCATCGTTCCTGGTGTGAGGACCACTGTTTCTATCGTTGAAAATTTCGTGTGCACGACCGTTGTGCAGTGTTTGGTGTTGTGGCTCAATGTTCGACTATGTGCAGTGCCTCGCTGGTTGGAGGCACCCCCGGCTCTTCGACGAGGACGACGCCTTGAGACGACAACACCCGCGCCCCCGTGCCCTGTTCAGGGCCCTGACCTGCGCTGCGGCGCTGCTCATACCGGTCGGTGCCACCTTGGTCCCGACGGCGGCCGCCGCACCCGCCGTACCGGCCGAAGTCACCGCGAAGGCCTTCACGGCCGAGGACCCGGTCACCGATGTCCGCGGGCTGAAGGGCGAGTACTTCGGCATGTCCGCCCCGGGCGCCCGCGACTTCGCCGAGCTCGGCGCCACCACCCTCGACCCGGACATCAACTTCCCCGGACTCACCGGTACGTTCGAGTCGGCGACCGGGAAGACCGAGCACACCACGGCCCGGTGGACCGGACAGATCGAAGCCCCCGAGACCGGTGAGTACACCTTCTCCGCCATCGGCGACAACGGGTTCCGGCTCTACCTCGACGGCAACGTTGTCATCGACCACTGGGAGCCGGACTGGGACAAGGAGCAGCGCAGCGAGCCGATCTCCCTGAAGGCGGGGGAGAAGCACGACTTCAAGCTGGAGATGTTCCAGGACACCGGCGGCGCCAGCATGTTCCTGCGCTGGGAGGCCGACGGTCTGAAGAAGCAGATCGTCCCCGAGTCCGCGTTCACCCCGCCCGCCGACTTCGAGGTCTACCCGGTCGCCCTGAGCGTCGCGCAGAACGGCAAGCGCCTCCAGGCCACCTTCAGGGGCCGGGTCGCGGACTGGCGGAAGGTGAAGGAGCACCTCAAGATCGAGGTCGACACCTCCCCGATGCCGGTGAAGTCGGTGAACCGGGCGTCGGACAACCCGAGGGCGCTGGTCATCGATCTCGCCGCGCCCGTTCAGAAGGACCAGCGCGTCAAGGTCGCCTACGACGGCAAGGGCGGCCTGAAGTCCGGGTCCGAGACGGTCCCGGAGATCGGCCGGACCGCGAAGAACCTCTCCACGCACCGCCTCACCACCCCCTGGGGCGACAAGCTGGACAAGAACCACCCGCTGCCCGAGTACCCCCGGCCGCAGCAGGTCCGCGACCAGTGGAAGAACCTCAACGGCCCCTGGGAGTTCGCCGGGGCGACCGAGGGCGAGCAGCCGGTCTTCGGCAAGAAGCTCGACGAGAAGATCATCGTGCCGTTCCCGGTCGAGTCCCAGCTCTCCGGCCTGGAGCGCGACGAGGACCACATGTTCTACCGCAAGCTCGTCACCGTGCCGAAGAACTGGTCGATCGGCAAGGGCGGTAAGGGCGCGTCCGGCAAGGACAAGCGGCTGAAGCTCAACTTCGACGCCGTCGACTACCGGTCCACCGTGTGGGTCAACGGCACCAAGGTCGCCGAACACACCGGCGGGTACACCGGGTTCACCGCCGACATCACCGACGCGCTCAAGGGCAATGGCCCCCAGGAGATCGTCGTCGCGGTCACCGACAAGACCGGCCCGAACCAGCCCAAGGGCAAGCAGTCCACCAACCCCGGCGGCATCGTCTACACCCCGACCTCCGGCATCTGGCAGACCGTGTGGATGGAGCCCGTCGCCCCCGCCGCCATCGACTCCCTGACCACCACCCCGGACATCGACACCGGCCGGCTCGCGGTCACCGTCAACTCCGCGAAGGCGTCCGCCGACGCCCGGATCACCGCCGTCGCCCGCGACCGCAAGGGCAAGGTCGTCGGCACGGTCAGCGGCCCCGCCAACCGCAAGCTCAGCCTCCAGCTCAAGAACCAGCACCTCTGGTCGCCCGACGACCCCTACCTGTACGACCTCGACGTCTCCCTCACCGACGGCCGTTCCAAGGACAGCGTCGAAAGCTACTTCGGCATGCGGCAGCTGAAGGTCGACAAGGTCGGCGGCTACCAGAAGCTCGTCCTCAACGGGAAGCCGTTCTTCTCGCTCGCCATGCTCGACCAGGGTTTCTGGCCCGACGGGCTGTACACCCAGCCCAGCGACGCGGCCCTCACCTTCGACCTGAAGGCCCAGAAGGACCTGGGCTTCAACGCCGTACGCAAGCACATCAAGGTCGAGTCGCCGCGCTGGTACCACCACGCCGACCGGCTCGGACTTCTGGTGTGGCAGGACTTCGTCAACGCCGACATCGACAACGACGCCGGCAAGAACGCCTTCCTCACCCAGGGCAAGGAGTTGATGAAGCAGTTCCACAACTACCCCTCGATCAGCGGCTGGATCGTCTTCAACGAGGGCTGGGGCGAGTGGGACCGCACGGAGACCGGAAAGATCGCCGAGGATGTCAAGGCGCTGGACCCGTCCCGCGTGGTCAACGCGCACAGCGGTGTCAACTGCTGCGCCTCCAAGGGTGATTCCGGCAAGGGCGAGATCATCGACCACCACGACTACGTGAACAACGACCCGGCCTTCCCGGACGAGCATCGCGCCGCGATGGACGGCGAGCACGGCGGCTTCACGCTCCGGACTCCCGGGCACATGTGGCCGGGCGCCCCCGCCAACATCTACTCCGGGGTCGCGGACAAGGCCGCCCTCACCGCGAAGTACGTCGACAACACCCGTACGTACTACCTCGCGGCCGCCGGAGCGGAACTGTCCGGCTCCGTCTACACCCAGGTCAGCGACCTGGAGAACGAGCTCAACGGGCTCTGGACGTACGACCGCCGAGAGATCAAGGTCGATCCGAAGAAGGTCCGGGAGATCAACCGCCAGGTCATCGCGGCCGGGGCCAACGCCGGTGAGCGCGACGAGCTGAAGGGCGGCGGCTCCTGGTCGCTCGACGAGAACAAGGGCACGACCGCCCGCGACAGCGGCCCCAACAAGGCCCATCTCACCCTGGAAGGCGGCTCGTCCTGGGCGCCGGGCGTCACGGGCTCGGCGCTGAAGTTCGACGGCGAGGGGAGTTACGCGCAGAGCGCCGGTCCGGTCGTGGACACCACCAAGGACTACACCGTCTCCGCGTGGGCCTCGCTCGACACCGTACCCGGCAACTACGCCACCGTCGTCAGCCAGGACGGCCGGCGCACCGAGAACCCCTTCTACCTCCAGTACGGCCAGGGGGCGTTCGCCTTCTCCACCCCGGGCGGCAAGCGCGCCCGCCTGGAGATCACCCCGGAGACCGGGAAGTGGTACCACCTGGTCGGGGTCCGCAAGGGTGACGCGATCACGCTGTACGTCGACGGGAAGCCCGCCGCTACCGCGGAGGCCGGGCCGGCCGATGTGAGCACCGGCCCGCTCTCCGTCGGCCGGGCCCGGTACGACGGCGCCGAGGTCGACTTCTGGAACGGCTCCGTCGACCAGGTCGAGGTGTACGACAAGGCCCTGACCGCCGAGGAGGTGTCCGCGCTGCACGGCCGTCAGAAGCCGTAACCCGCAAGGGCCGGGGGACCCCTCCCGGCGCATCCGGAACCCCCGGGCGCGCCGGGAGGGGAGCGGACCCCGCAAGGGCGTGAATGGTTCTCCAACTCGTGGACCATTCACGCCCTTTGCCGTCATACCCGAGACCTAGAGGAGTTGGGGCCCCGGGAGGGATACGCAGACGTACACAGGTCCGACAAGATCCTCCTGTCCGAACATGCGACCGGAAGGATCGATATCGTGCGCAGACGACGTCTCGCGCCCCTGGTGGCCGTGAGCGCCCTGGCGACGCTGGCCCCGGCGTTCGCCGCCTCGACGGCCACCGCGGCCCCGGCTGCCGCCCCCTCGGCCGGGACCCCCTCGGCCGTCTCCTCGCCCGCCGCCAAGAGTGTGCTCGACCGGTACGCGAAGCAGAAGCCCGCGTGGAAGCGGTGCGACGCCGAGACCTCCGCGGCGTACCAGTGCGCCACCGTCAAGGTCCCGCTGGACTACCGGAAGCCCGGAGGCAAGCGGATCGACCTGGCGATATCCCGGATCAGGACCGCCGAGCCCGGCAAACGGCGCGGCATCCTGCTCTCCAACCCCGGCGGCCCCGGCGGCGAGGGACTGTGGATGCCGATGATGATGAAGGAGGAGCTGCCCAAGTCCGTACTGAAGAGCTACGACCTGGTCGGCTTCGACCCGCGCGGTGTCGGCCGCTCCAGCCCGGTCTCCTGCAACCTGACGCCGCAGCAGGAGAAATGGCTGCGGCCGTACAAGGCGGAGACGTACGCCAAGGACGTCGCCTGGGCGCGCAGGGTGGCGGACAAGTGCCGCAAGAAGATGGGGGACAGGCTCCCGCACATCACGACCCGCAACACCGCGCGCGACATGGATCTGGTGCGGGCGATCCTCGGTGAGAAGAAGATCTCCTACGTCGGCTACTCCTACGGCACCTATCTGGGGGCCGTCTACGCCCAGCTCTTCCCGGCCCGGGCCGAGCGGTTCGTGCTGGACAGCGCGGTCGACCCGAAGCGCGCCTGGCGCGGGATGATCCAGTGGTGGGCCGAGGGCGCGGAACCCGCGTTCGACCGGTGGACCGAGTGGGCCGCCGCGCGCTCGAAGACGTACGGTCTCGGCGACACCCCGAAGAAGGTCGACCGGACCTTCTGGGATCTCGTCGCGCGGGCCGACAAGGACCCGATCGAGGTGGACGGACGGCCCACCGGCGGCGACGACATCCGCCAGGGGATGCGCGCGCTGTCCTTCACCCCGCAGTCCGCATCCGAGGCGGTCGTGGAACTGAAGAAGGCCGCGGCGGGCAAACCCGCCTCCGCGAGGAAGCTCGCCCGGATCACCGAGGGCGGAGGGACCCCGGCGCCCGAGTGGGCCGGAAAGGCCGCACTCGCCGCCGAGACCCCCGCCGACAACATGACGGCCAGCTTCTGGGCCGTGGTGTGCGGCGACAACTCGGCCGTGTGGTCGCGCGATCCGGAGACCTACCGGCGGGACGCCATCGAGGACAAGGGCCGCTACCCGCTCTTCGGGGACTTCGCGTCCAGCATCAAGCCCTGTGCCTTCTGGGGGAAGTCCGCCGAGCCGGCGACCGTGGTCAAGAACAAGGTCGGCTCCCTGGTCGTCCAGAACGAGTGGGACTCGCAGACCCCGCTGCCCAGCGGCCAGGCGCTGCACGCCCAGCTGAAGGGCTCGAAGATGGTCACCGTCCTCGGCGGCGAGGGCCACGGTGTCTACCCGAGCGGCAACGCGTGCACGGACGGCGCGGTCAACCGCTACCTGGCGACCGGCAAGCTGCCCACGAAGGACGTGACCTGCAAGGCGACCACCGCGTCGAACGCGCAGGCACGCCAGAACGAGAAGCCGGACGCGCTCCCCGGGTCCCCGGTCCCGGAACGCGCCCCGAACCGCTTCTGATCCACTGAGCCCGGCCTGCCCGCCTCAGCAGTAGCTCTGAGCAAAAGGGGGCCCGGCGGTGACGGAGAGAACCTCTCCGTCACCGCCGGGCCCCTGCCTGTGCCCCTGGTCAGGTCAGGTCACGGCGTCCACGGTGCGTCCACCGCCCACGTCGTGTCCTCGGTGAACAGCGCCGGACTGTCGAAGGGCTGCCCGCCGCCGGGCGTGGCGAGCCACACCTCGGAGTCGATGTGGCGCAGATAGCTGCCGGGCAGATTGGCGCTGGTGAACCGCACCCCGCCGTTGCCCGCGACCGCGCACCACGTCGCATCCGCCTTGAACAGCGCGGAGTTGTCGTCGGCGTCGCGGCGGACCCGGAACTCCCGGTGGCGGAGGAACTCGCCGGGGTAGTTCCGGGACTCGAAGGAGTAACAGTTGCTGTTGGCGAGCCCGGTGACGATCTTCCAGGTGGCGTCCGCCTTGAGCACGGCCGGACTCCCGCTGTTCACCACCTCGGTGAAGGCCAGCCCGTCGTAGTGGCGCAGGTGCTTCGTGGTGTGCCCGGGGGTGGTGACCCGCAGCGACTTGTTCTGCCCGGTGGGGAGGTTCACCGGGGGAGCGGGGTTGCGGGACGCCTGGATGAGGGCCTGGTTGGCTGCCTTCACCCGGGCCGTGTCGACCTTCACGACCTGGCGGTCGTACGTCAGCAGCCCGTTCGCCTCGTTCTCGACGTCCGTGATCTCCGTGTAGACCGACGCGGAGAGCCCGGCGGGCAGTTGGCCGATCCGGATGGCGTCCAGGAGACCGACGAACCGGTTGTTGAGCGCGGCGAGGCTCGGCTGGTCCTCGTAGCTGAAGCCGCCGCCCGGATACCACTCGTGGCCCGGCACCTTGTAGCCCAGCCCGCCGAACTCGCCCAGCACGGCCGCCCGGGTGGCGCTCGGCGCGGTGTTCCCGGGGCCGACGTAGATGTGGTTGTCCACCACGTCGCCGTTGCCGCCGTCGACCGAGCCGCAGCAGTTGACCCCGCTCATGTTGTTGACCAGACGCGAGGGGTCCTGGGCCTTCACCTCGTCGGCGATCCTCGCCTGGTCGTACTGCCCCCAGCCCTCGTTCTGGTTGACCCACATCACCACCGAGGGCGAACTGCGGTGCTGGTCGATGATGTTCCGGTACTCCGCCTCCCACTGAGTGCGCGCCGGCCCGTCCGGCACCTTGCCGGTGTCCATCGACGGCATGTCCTGCCACACCAGCAGACCCAGCTTGTCCGCCCAGTAGAACCACCGCTGCGGCTCCACCTTGATGTGCTTGCGGACCATGTTGAACCCGAGGTCCTTGTGCGCCTGGAGGTCGTACTTCAGCGCCGCGTCGCTCGGCGCGGTGTAGATGCCGTCCGGCCAGTACCCCTGGTCCAGGGTGCCCGTCTGGAACACGAACTTCCCGTTGAGCACCGGCCGCAGGATGTTGTCGACCTTGGCGATCCCGATCGACCGCATGCCGGTGTAGCTGCCCACGGTGTCGGTGACGGCCGAACCGTCGAGGAGATCCGCCTTCACGTCGTACAGGAACGGATCCTCGGGCGTCCACAGCCGCGGATTCGGTACGGGTACGGAGATCTCGCCGCTCACCGCGCCGGTCGCCGTGCCCACGACCGTACCGCCGCTGGAGACGGTGATCCGGGCGCTCCGGCCCGCCGCGCCCCCCGTCTGGACCTTCACCCGCAGGGTGTTGTTGCCCAGGTTCGGCGTCATGTCGAGGCGGGTGATGTGCGCGGAGGCCACCGGTTCCAGCCAGACCGTCTGCCAGATGCCGGAGGCCGCGGTGTAGAAGATCCCGCCGCCCGGGTGCGGCTTCACGTCGTTGATGCGCTGCTTGCCGACCGCCTGGCCGCCGGTCTGGCTCGGGTCGTAGACGGAGACCACGACCGTGTTCGTCCCGCCGTTGAGCTGCGGGGTGATGTCGTACGCGAACGCGTCGAAGCCGCCCTTGTGCGCGCCGACCTGGGTGCCGTTGACCCAGACCGTGGTCTGCCAGTCGGAGGCCCCGAAGTGCAGCTTGACCCGGCGGTTGTTCCAGTTCGCGGGGACGGTGAAGGTCCGCTTGTACCAGAGCTTGTCGTTCTCGGTGATCCGGCGCTGGATGCCGGAGAGCGCCGACTCGGCGACGAACGGGACCCGGATCTGCTCCGGGAACGTGGCCGGCTGCCCGGCGTCACGGCCGGTGACCGCGAAGTCCCAGATGCCGTTGAGGTTCGTCCAGTCGGGGCGGGTCAGCTGCGGGCGCGGATACTCCGGCAGCGGCTTGTCGACCGGGACGCTGTTCGTCCACGGCGTCGTCATGGGCGCGGGCTTCGGCTCCCAGGCGGCGGGCGCGGCGGCGGCCGGGGCGGTGCCGGTCCCCACGAGGGCGGTGGCCACCAGGGCGAGCAGGCCGGTGGTGGCCGTTAATCTCCGCCACCAGGTGCGGCGACGAGGTGCGGGTGCTGGTCGCATGGACATCCCTTTCTACGGTCGTACGGGGCTGGCAGGGGGTACGTCGGGGAGGGGAGGGCTCAGAGCAGGAGCCGCCACAGATGGTCGGCCGTCCTGTTGTCGTCGTACTGCACGACGTGCGCGCTGTCGGCGGTGGACATCCCGTCCACGCCGAGCACCTTGTCCGAGTTCCGGTTCCGGATCCGGTACCAGCCGCCCCCGTCCGGAACGAGCTGCCACAGGTGGTCGGCGGTGTCGATGTCGTCGAACTGGACGACGTGCGCGCTGTTCGCCGTGGACATCAGGTCGACGCCCAGCACCTTGCCGGAGTGCCGGTTGCGGATCCGGTACCAGCCGTCGCCGTTGGCGACCAGCCGCCAGAGATGGTCGGCGGTGCCGGTGTCGCCGAACTGCACCACGTGGGCGCTGTTCGCGGTCGACATGCCGTCCACGCCCAGCACCTTGCCGGAGTGCCGGTTCGCGATCCGGTACCAGCGGTCCGCGAGCCACGGCTCGGCTTCCGGGGCGGCCGTCGGAAACGAGGTGATCCGCAGCCTGGCCGCGCCCATCGGGACGAGCGTGACCTCCTCGACCGGCTCGGTCGAGCGCGCCGGGCTCGGCTGGAGGGGCCCGACCACGTGCTCGTCGTCCGCCGTCCACTCGGGGATGCGGCGGGCGCGGGCGGTCATGGTGAGCGGGGTGCCGTCCAGCGTGAACGGGTTGTCGCCGGGGGCCCGGCCCGTGGGGCGGCGGCGCAGGGACGCGGCGGGGCGGGCGGTGTCCAGGACGAGGCCGTAGTTCCACGGGCTCGTGGCGTGGACCGCGTACTCCGGGAACGTGTCGCTGCCGCCGATCCGCTCGTACTCCTCCCCGATCCGCAGCGAGTACGTGAGCGGCCCGTGGTCCACGCTGACGGAGTCGTGGTTCTGCGCCCAGGTGCGTACGGTGGTCCGCTGCGGCAGCCGCAGGGTGATCCGGTCGCCGCTGGACCAGGTCCGCTCGATCCGGGTGAAGGCCGGCCCTGCGGGCGCCGCCACCCGCTGCCCGTTGACCCGGATGTCGGGTTCGGCGCACCAGGCCGGAATCCGCAGGACCAGCGGGAAGGCCAGCGGCTTCGGTGCGGTGAGGGACAGGGTGACCGTGTCCGTGAAGGGGTAGCCGGTCTCCTCGACGAACGTCACCTCCGTTCCGTCCGCGACCTTCGCGGTGACCTCGCTGGGTGCGTACATCGCCGCCGCGAGTCCGCCGTCGGGGGTGGCGAGCCACAGCTCCTCGGTGAAGTACGGCCAGCCCATCCCGTAGTTGTGCGGGCAGCAGCGGTACTGGTCCACGCCTGGCAGGTACGCCAGCATCGCGAACGGGTTCTGGAACTGGCGGTCCCGCTTGGGCACGTTGTCCAGGTCCACGCTGTTGGCGCAGGTGATGTAGTGCACCGCCTTGCCCGACGGGTCGAGCGAGGCCGGCAGCGAGTTGAACGCCAGCTCCTCGCAGCGGTCGGCCCACAGCGGGTCCCCGGTGATCCGGGTGAGCAGCTGGTGGCTCGCCATGAATTCGACGATCCCGCAGGTCTCGAAACCCTGGCGGGGGTCGCCGTGCCCGGGCCGGGCGTTCTCGTCGCCCCCGAAACCGCCGCCGGGGAACTGGCCGTAGGCGTCCATGGCCTTCGCGTACGTGCCGTAGGTGTCGCGGGTGTCGGTGGCCGAGCCGCTGCGCAGCGCGAACTGGGCGGGCTCCCGGAAGCCCTGGGCGATGTTCACGTTGTGCGGGTTGACCAGGTTGTCGCCCCAGTCGGCCCCGTGCCGGTGGATCTTGTCGACGAGGTCCAGGAGGAAGGCGTCGCCGGTCCGGTTGTAGAGCCACATGACGCTGTCCAGGCCGTCGCCCCAGCGCAGGGCGATCCAGCTGGTGTCGAAGGCGCCCGGGCCCTGGGCGTTCATGTAGCGGAAGAAGCGGCTGAGGAAGGGGATGATCCGGTTGTCCTCGGTGTACTCCTGCCAGGAGCGCAGGGCCTGGATCAGGGGGAGGAACGGCCAGAAGTCGGGCCCGCCGTTGAGCGAGGTCCGCAGCGCCTTCGGGCCGAAGAAGCCGTCGCTCTGCCCGGTGGCGAGGATCGCGTCCATCCAGCGGCGGGTGGTGGCCAGCGCGGTCGCGTCACCGGTGACGATCGCGAGATCGGCGTAACCGCGCAGCCAGTACGGGACTTCCTCCCAGCCGCCCCGGTCCGGTCGGACCCAGCCGGTGGCCGTGAAGTCGAGGAAGTGCGAGAACTCCTCGTACCGGCCGCACAGCCCCTCCAGTTGGAGCTTCAACTGCCCGGCCAGCCAGCCGTGCGCCGTCACCTTGCCCGGGGGCAGTTTCAGGAATGCCGTGGGGTGGAGCGGGGCGGCGTTGGGGGAGTAGTGGCCGCCGCGGGCGGCCGGGATCCGGTGGCGGTCGGGCGTCGCGGCGGTCGCCCACCGGCTGGTGACGCCGGTGACGACGGCGGTGGCCGCCGCGGTGGTGATGAGCTGCCTGCGGTTCAGGGGCATCGGTGCGGCTCCTGCTCTCGGCCGCGGCCGCCTGTACCGCGGCCGGGCTCGGTGGGGGTGGCCGCACGGCGCCGAGGCCGTGCGGGGCGGGGCTGCCGGTGGTGCGCAAGTGACCTGAGGTGCGGGGCGGAGCGGCGGGCCGAACGGCCGGGCGCATGCCGAGGACCGCCGTCGCGCGGCGGGGCGGTCGGACGAGAGCCATTCTTGCAACGTTAGAAATCAGGCGTCCGGCGGTATGACAGCACGGTGTCGGGCGGGTGTCCAGGCCCCGCGCAGAGCCTGTGCCGCCCGGTGGGTCGCCGGTCGTGGAAGCGCCCGGGCGGCCGGCCGACACTTTTTGGAAACGCATCGACAACGCTCTTGCCGCCCGTGCCGCACCGCCTATATAACGTTGTAAACCGAGCCGCCGACAGGCTGCGCAGGCTCTCACGACCGCTGTTCCCGCAGTCCGGAGCAGGGGTGTGAGGAATGCAGTGGCATCAGCTGCCCCGTGGCCGATGCCTCGTCCCGCATGCCCGACCGCACGCCGATCAGCGTGCCGTCAACCCGCCAAGGAGCGTTCCGCGCATGATGATCCAGCGTCGATCCCGTACCCTCGCCGTGGCCTGCGTCCTCGCCGCCACCACGCTGGCCGCCGCCGGCTGCGCCAAGTCGGAGACCTCCAACAACGCGGGTGGCGACAGCAGTCAGGCGGCCCAGGAGGCCAAGACCCCCGAAACCTCGTCCGGTTCGGGCTGCACGCTGGAGACCTACGGCGCGCCCAAGCTGGACCTGAAGAACGCGGTGGTCGGCTTCTCCCAGTCGGAGAAGGAGGCCAACCCCTTCCGGATCGCCGAGACCCAGTCCATCAAGGACGAGGCGAAGAAGATCGGTGTCAAGAAGCTCCTCACCACCAACGCCCAGTCCCAGCTGTCCAAGCAGATCAGCGACATCCAGGACATGCTGTCCCAGGGGGCGCAGTTCCTCATCGTCGCCCCCCTCAACTCCGACGGTCTGGAGCCCGCGTTGAAGGCGGCGGCCGCCAAGAAGGTCCCCGTCCTCACCATCGACCGCAAGGTCAACTCCACCGCCTGCAAGGACTACGTGGCCTTCCTCGGCTCCGACTTCGTCGAGCAGGGCAAGCGCGCCGCCGACGCGATGATCAAGGTCACCGGCGGCAAGGGCAAGGTCGCGATCCTGCTCGGCGCCTCCGGCAACAACGTCACCACCGACCGCACCAAGGGCTTCGTCGACCAGGTCAAGGCCGAGGCTCCCGGACTGGAGATCGTCGCCCAGCAGACCGGCGAGTTCGCCCGCGACAAGGGCCAGCAGGTCATGGAGCAGCTCATCCAGTCCAAGCCCGACATCACCGCCGTCTACGCCGAGAACGACGAGATGGGCCTCGGTGCGGTCACCGCGCTGAAGGCGGCCGGCAAGAAGCCCGGCGAGGACGTCAAGATCGTTTCGGTCGACGGCACCCGCAACGCCGTCCAGGCCCTGGTCAACGGCGAGTACAACGCCGTCATCGAGTCCAACCCGCGCTTCGGTCCGCTCGCCTTCGCCACCGCGCAGAAGTTCTACGCCGGTGAGGAGATCCCCGAGAACGTCATCATCACCGACCGCGAGTACGACGAGGCCAACGCCAAGGAATCGCTCAACGGAGCGTACTGACCCGGCCGGCGCTCCCACCGGAACCCGCACCGGCACTCCGACCGGCACTCCGGCCGCCGCCTCGCCCCCGGGCATCCCCCTGGGGCGACGCGGCGGCCCGGGACCGTTCCCGTACCACCGGAAGGCCAGGATTCATGGCACCCACCCACGCGACACCCCCGCACCCGGAGACCGCCGGGGCCGGGGCCGCTGTCGCCGAACCCGTCCTCGAAGCCCGCTCCGTGAGCAAGCGGTTCCCGGGCGTCGTCGCCCTGGACGACGTCTCCTTCGCCCTGCGCGCGGGCGAGGTCCACGCGCTCGTCGGCGAGAACGGGGCCGGCAAGTCGACCCTCATCAAGGTGCTCACCGGCGTCTACCAGAGCGACGAGGGCGAGGTGCGCGTCAGTGGCGAACCCGTCCGCCTCGCCCGCCCCTTCGAGGCGCAGCAGGCCGGGATCTCCACCATCTACCAGGAGGTGAACCTCGTCCCGCTGATGAGCGTGGCGCGCAACATCTTCCTGGGCCGGGAGCCGAAGAACCGTTTCGGGCTCATCGACTTCCCCCGGATGAACCGCGAGACCACCGAACTCCTCGACGGCTTCGGTGTCCGCGTCGACCCCAAGCGGCCCCTGCACACCCTCGGCATCGGCACCCAGCAGATGGTCGCCCTCGCCCGCGCCGTCTCCGTACAGGCACAGGTCGTCATCATGGACGAACCGACCTCGTCGCTGGAGCCCCGCGAGGTCGAGACCCTGTTCCGGGTCATCGAGAACCTGCGCGGCCAGGGCATCGCCGTCCTCTACGTCAGCCACCGCATGGACGAGCTCTACCGCATCTGCGACCGGGTCACCGTGCTGCGCGACGGCCGCCACATCCACACCGGCGAACTCTCCCCGCTGGAGCGCATGCAGCTGGTGTCGATGATGCTCGGCCGCGACATGGCCGAGGTCCGCAGCGACGGCCTCACCGGCTTCGCCGCCGAGGGCCACGATGCCGCCCGCACCCCCGTCCTCACCGCGACCGGCCTCGACCGGCGTCACCAACTGCACGACATATCCGTGGAGTTGTACGCGGGTGAGGTGCTGGGACTCGGCGGTCTGCTGGGCTCCGGGCGCAGCGAGACCGCGAAGGCGCTGACCGGTGCGCTGCCCCTGGACGGCGGGGAGATCACCGTCGACGGCAAGCGCATCGGCCGGCCCACACCCGCCGCCGCCATCCGCGCGGGCATCAGCATGCTCCCCGAGGACCGCAAGGCCGAGGGCATCGTCCCCGGTCTCTCCGTCCGCGAGAACATCGTGCTCGCCGCCATGCCCCGGCTCTCCAAGGCCGGGATCGTCTCCCGCGCCAAGCAGGACCGCATCGTCGACATCTTCATGAAGCGACTGCGGATCAAGGCGTCCAGCCCCGAACAGAAGGTCGGCGAACTCTCCGGCGGCAACCAGCAGAAGGTGCTGCTCGCCCGCTGGCTCTGCCTGGAGCCCAAGGTGCTGCTGCTCGACGAGCCCACCCGGGGCATCGACGTCGGCGCCAAGGCCGAGGTGCAGTCCCTCATCGACGAACTCGCCCGCGAAGGGCTCGCCGTGCTGCTGATCTCCTCCGACATCGAGGAGCTGATCGAGGGCGCCGACCGCATCGTCGTCCTGCGCGGCGGCGCGGTCGCCGGTGAACTCGCCGGCGACGAGGTGGACGAGAGCCGCCTCCTCGAAGTGCTCGCCGACCACACGCCCGGCGACCACACGCCCGGCGACCACACGCCCGGCGCCGTGCCCGCCGACCGCACGCCGCACGCCGGGCGCAGCGACCGAACGCCCGACGCCGAGCCCGCCGACCGCGCGCCCGAACCCGGCGGGAAGGTCCCGGCCGGCCAGGAGGACCCCCGATGACCACCCAGGCCACCCTGCCACGCCCCGCGAAGCCGCTGGCCCGGCTCCGCGACCCCGCCTGGTACCAGGAGTACGGCGTGTACGCGGCCGTCGCCGTCGTCCTGCTGTTCAACGCCCTGTTCACCGAGCACTTCATGACGGCCGACAACCTGCGCACCCAGCTCGTCCAGGTCGCGCCCATCGTGATCGTCGCGCTCGGCATGGCCCTGGTCATCGGCACCGAGGGCATCGACCTCTCCGTCGGCTCCACCATGGCGCTCGCCGCCGCCCTGCTGCCGCTCTACCTCGGTTACGGACTGGTCCCCGCGCTCCTGATCGCCCTGCTCGCCGGGGCGGTGGTCGGCGCGATCAACGGGACGCTCGTCTCCCTCGTCGGGCTGCAACCCATCGTCGCCACGCTCGCCCTGTTCGTCGGCGGCCGGGGGCTCGCCCTCGTCATGGCGGACGGCCAGCTCAAGCAGATCGTCAACCCGGACATTCTCGCGCTCGGCACCGGTTCCTTCCTCGGCATCCCGACGGTCGTCCTCATCGCGGGCGTGCTCGCGGTGGCCGTCGCGTTCCTGGTGCAGCGCACCACCTTCGGCCGCCAGATCGTCGCCATCGGCGGCAACCGCTCGGCCTCCGCGCTGTCCGGACTGCCCGTCAAGCGCGTGCTGATCGGCGTCTACATCCTCTGCGGCGTGATGGCCGCACTCGCCGGCATCCTCGCCACCGCCCGGCTCACCGCCAGCGACCCGTCCTCGCTCGGCACCCTCATGGAGCTGTCCGCCATCACGGCGGTCGTCGTCGGCGGCACCCCGCTGAACGGCGGCTCGATCCGTGTGCTCGGCACCGTCGCCGGGGCGCTGTTGATGCAGCTGCTGCGCGCCACCCTCGTCAAGCACGACCTGCCCGACTCCACCGCACAGATCGCCCAGGCGGCCATCATCATCGCCGCCGTCTACGTCGCCCGGGAGCGTAGGTCCCGATGAACAAGACCACACCGGCCACCGTGCCCGCGGCCGAGGCCCCGGCGCCGCTCAAGAGCGCCCCCTCGCGCCCCGAACCCCGCCCCGAGCGCTCCACCGGCTCCCGCATCGGGGAACTCGTCCAGCGCCAAGGCGTCCTCGCGGTCCTGCTGACCGTGATACTCATCGCCTCGTTCGTCTACCCGACGTTCGCCAGCCTCGACAACGCCCGGGGCGTCACCGTCCAGGCCTCGTTCCTGGCGATCGTCGCGCTCGGCATGACCCTCGTCATCATCACCGGCGGTATCGACCTCTCCGTCGGCTCCGTCTTCGCCCTCGGCGGCGTCCTCGCCGCCTGGGCATCGCAATGGGGCTTCTTCGCCGCCCTGCTCGTCCCCCTGGTGGTCTGCGGCGCGATCGGTCTGGTCAACGGGCTGCTCATCGCCCGCGCCAACATGGCCCCCTTCATCGTCACGCTCGCCAGTCTCCTCGCGGCGCGCGGCATGCTGCTGGCCTTCACCGACGAGGGGGCCACCACCTACCTGGTGCCCAAGGACTCCGCCTTCGCCGAGCTGGGCCAGGGCAGCGTCTGGGGCTTCGGCTACCCGATCCTCATCGCGCTGGCCCTATTCGGAGCGGGCGGCCTCCTCCTCCAGCGCACCTCGTTCGGCCAGACCCTGTTCGCGGTCGGCGGCAGCAGCGACGCGGCCACCCTGATGGGCCTGCCCGTCGCCCGGACGAAGATCCTCGTCTACACCCTCAGCGGACTGCTCGCCGGACTCGCCGGAGCGCTGAACGCCGCCCGCCTCTCCTCCGGCGTCACCATCGTCGGAGTCGGCATGGAACTGGACGCGATCTCCGCCGTCGTCATCGGCGGCACGCTCCTCATCGGCGGCGCGGGTTCGATCAGCGGCACCCTCTGGGGCGTCCTGCTGCTCGCCGTGATCCAGAACCTGATCAACCAGATCGGCTCGCTCAACTCCTCGTACCAGTCGGTGGTCAGCGGTGGCTTCCTTATCGTTGTCGTGGTGGCGCAGCGTTACCTCGCACGCAGCCGGAGAACCACCTGAGCCGTACGGATCGGGCCGTGT
The DNA here is from genome assembly GCA_014649555.1 of Streptomyces globisporus. Classification (GTDB taxonomy): domain Bacteria; phylum Actinomycetota; class Actinomycetes; order Streptomycetales; family Streptomycetaceae; genus Streptomyces; species Streptomyces globisporus. The sequence goes on from BMTG01000006.1 coordinate 35,207, forward strand.
CGAACCAAGGAAAACAAGGAGTGCCGTGGGCGTCAGCCTCAAGGACGTAGCTCAACGGGCGGGCGTGTCCATCAAGACCGTGTCGAACGTGGTCAACAACTACCAGCACGTCACCCCGAAGATGCGGGCCAAGGTGCAGCAGGCGATCGATGAGCTCGGCTACCGGCCGAACCTCACCGCCCGCCATCTGCGCAAGGGACGCACCGGCATCATCGCGCTGGCCGTCCCCGAGTTCGGCAACCCGTACTTCGCGGAGCTGGCCGGCGAGGTCGTCGACGCGGCGGCCCGGCACGACTACACCGTCCTGGTCGACCACACGGCGGGCCAGCGCGAGAAGGAGCTGCTGGTCTGCCAGGGGTTCCGCTCCCACGTCATCGACGGGCTCATCCTCAGCCCCATCCACCTGGAGACCGAGGACCTGATGGCCCGCACCGAGACCGCGCCGCTGGTGCTGCTCGGCGAACGCGAGTACGAGGCCCCGTACGACCACATCGCCATCGACAACGTGGCCGCCGCCCGCGAGGCCGTCGCCCACCTCATCGCGCTGGGCCACCGGCGTATCGCCTTCCTCGGCTCCCGCACCGGGCAGGAACGCCAGCCCGCCCATCTCCGGCTGCGCGGCTGGCGCGAGGAGCTGGCCTCCTCCGGCATCACCCCCGACGAGTCCCTGGTCGTCGTCACCGACGGCTACGGCCGCGAGGACGGGGCCGCCGCGATGGCCTCCCTCCTCGACCGGGGCGAGCGACCCGACGCGGTGTTCGCGTACAACGACCTGATCGCGATCGGGGCCATGCGCACCATCACGGAGCGCGGCCTCACCGTCCCGGACGACATCGCCGTCGTCGGCTTCGACGACATCGAGGAGAGCCGGTACGGGACCACCACCCTCACCACCATCGCCCCCGACAAGGCGGCCATCGCCCGGCTCGCCGTCGACAGCCTCGTCGAACGCCTCGCCGGAACCCCGGTCGCCGAACCCCGGCGGCCCCGCCCCGGCTACCGCCTCGTCGTCCGCGAATCCACCACGCCCCGCGAGGCCTCCGGACCGGCCCGCTAGCGCCCCGAGGGCCTGTCGTCGCGGGGCCCCTTCCGCACCCCCAAGGAACTCCTCATGCCCACCGTGCACCGCAAACCGTTCGGCCGCGCCCACGGGCAGAGCGAGACCGGCCTCTGGACCCTCGACTCCGGCACCGGCGTCCGGGCCGAGATCCTCACCTACGGCGGTGTCCTGCACAGCCTTACGGTGCCGGACACCGCGGGCGAACCCGGCCCGGTCGTCCGCTCGCTGCCCGCGCTCGACGACTACACCGACAAGAACCCGTACTTCGGGGCGATCGTCGGCCGGTACGCCAACCGCATCGCCCACGGCCGCTTCACCCTCGACGGCACCACGCACCACATCCCCGCCAACGACCGCGGTCACGCCCTGCACGGCGGGCCCGACGGCTTCCACACCAAGATCTGGCAGGCCACCGGGCACCGCACCGACACCGCAGCCGTCCTCCGGCTCACCCTGCACAGCCCCGACGGCGACATGGGCTTCCCCGGAGCGCTCGACGTCACCGCCACCTACACCCTGGACACCACCGGCACCCTCGCCGTCGACTACACGGCCGCCACCGACCGGCCCACCGTCGTCAACCTCACCAACCACTCCTACCTCAACCTCGGCGACGACGACATCCTCGGCCACACCCTTGAGGTCGACGCCGACGCCTACCTCCCCGTCGACGCCGGCTCCATCCCCGAAGGCCCGCCCGCCCCGGTGACCGGCACCCCCTTCGACCTCACCACCCCGCACCGCATCGGCGAACGCCTCGCCCACCCGGACGCCCAACTGGACCGGGCCGGCGGCTACGACCACTGCTGGGTCCTGCGCCCCGCCACCCCCGGAACCCTGCGCCGCGCCGCCCGCCTCACCGCCCCCGGCGACCGGCGCACCCTGGAGCTGTGGACCACCGAACCGGGCCTCCAGATCTACACCGCCAACCAGCTCGACGGCGCCTTCACCGACGGCACCGGCCGCCGCCACAAGCGCCACGGCTCCCTCTGCCTGGAAACCCAGCACCTCCCGGACTCACCCAACCGCCCCGACCACCCGAGCACGGTGCTGCGCCCCGGTGAAACCCTGCGCAGCCGCACCGAATGGCGCTTCCCGCACCTGTGGGCGGATTAGGCGCGCATCCGGGCGGCCGGGCCGGGCGACCCTGTACGGGACAAGAGCGCCCGGGCACTCAGAACGACCAACCTGCTGAGTTACCCGCAATGGGCTGCCCGGACCGCGTGATCCGCCACGCTCATGAGCCGGCTCGTACCAGGCTCTCGATATCGGGGGGTAGCTTGCTCTGTGCGTTGAGCACTGTGTGACCGACCTGATCCACGGTCAGACCTACTGCTGCCGACAGGTCGGCGTCGTACAGACGGGTCCCCGTCAGATGTGTCTCCCTGAGGCTGGTGCCGCCCAGATCCGCTCCCCTCAGGAAGGCACCTTCGAGGTGGGCACGGTCGAGCCACGCACCGGAGAGTCGCGTCTCTCTGAGCCACGCCTCTTCCAGGCGCGCGCCGATGAGGTTGGCCCCCTCCAGGCGTGCACCGGCGAGGCGCACGCGCTCCAGCCGGGCTTCCTGGAGGTCCGCTCCACGCAAGTCCGTGCGCCGAAGATCTATCCGGAACGGTTCCTTCACGGGTGGCCGTCGTCCCAGAACCGTCAAGGCCGCCTGAACGGATTCTTCCGGCTCCGTGGGACGGGCAACGCCGTGCTCGTCCCCACGGGCGCGCGGTCCCGCACGAACGCAGCGAGAACTTCCACCACGGTGAGGTGGTCCTTGGCGGAATCCCGCATGATCCGCTCGAGCGCGTAGATCCCGCCCAGGCGCTCGACCGCACGCTCCGAGGCAAGCAGCTTGATGGCTTCGACATAGTGGGCGGTCACCTGGCCGTCCCGGGCGATCTCGGCTTGCTCGCGGTCCCGGGTACGCGTGTGCCGCAGCGTGCGGTCGGTGTAGTAGAGGCCGGCCCCGGCAACCGCACCGGCGCCGAGGGCTATCAGCGTGGTGCGGAATCCCGTGATCACCAGCCCTTCGGCCGGCTGAAGATCTCCTCGGTCCAGCCGGTCGCCGTCCAGCAGCCACGGGCCCTGCCAGAGGAGCAGGGCGTAGCCGACGAAGGCGACCGCGAGCAGCGCCATGACCCATGCACGTATCCGGCTGCGCTTCATACGCGGGAGCATGTCCTGGGGCGCTCCGCCGTATGCCTGCCGACCGTGACCTCGCACGCGGTCCTGGCGCCTTCCTCGGGATGATCCCGGGCGAGCGGAGCCCCACTGCTTCAGCCCGGTCCGCCCGGAATGGACGGCCGGGCCCGGTTGTTCGCACGGTCATGACCTTCTCCGTTGACGTGACCGTGCGGGGCTACGAGCTCGACACCCAGGGCCACCTGAACCAGGCCGTCTACCTGCAGTACGCGGAGCACGCCCGCTGGGAACTGCTGCGCGCCGCCGGACTGCCCCAGGAGAAGCTGCTGGCCGACGGGATCGGCCCGGTGCAGCTGGAGGTGACGGTCAGGTACCGCCGGGAGCTGCGCGGCGGCGAGCGCGTACGGGTCACCTGCCGGTTCGACTACGGCACGGGCAAGACGTTCACCCTGGAGCAGCGGATCCTCAAGGAGGACGGCACGGTGGCCGCGGAGATCACCGGAGTCGCCGGCGTCCTCGACCTGACCGAACGCCGCCTCGTCCCGGACCCGCAGGGCCGCTTGGCAGCGCTGGCGGGCAACCCGGACCTGCTGACGGGCTGAGCGCGGGCGGGGAGGGCGGAGGCCGCTTCCCTCGTCCGCGCGGGAAGGTGAGGGCGCCCCGTCCATCACGGGCGGGGCGCCCTCCACCAGCCGGCTATGAGAGCCCGGTCAGACGGGTGTACCGACGACCAGGTGGTCTCCGGGGATACCGGCCTTGCCCGGGGCGTAGTAGTCCTTGATCCCGGTGACCCAGGTCTCCACCCGGATCCGGTCACCGTCCGTCGGCTCGAAGGCGTCGAAGAGCGCGTCGATGTTCTCCGCCTCGAACCCGATCGCCCGCATCAGCGCCATGAACAGCGGGCGCTCGATCAGTCCGTCGCCGTCCGGGTCGCCCAGGGCGGCCAGCGCCTCGGCGAACACAGCGATGGTGGCGTCGAACCGCTCCGGCGACAGCACGCACGCCGTGAACTCCTCGAAGCTGATCTCGCCGTTCCCGTCGGCGTCCAGCTCCGTCAGCAGGGTCGTCCAGTACCGCCTGAACGCCGCGCGCATCGCGTCCTTCGCCGCCTGGTCCGACGCGTGCGCCTCGCGGACGACCCGCTCGGCCATGAGATCGAAGTCGTCCTGCTCCAGGACGCCGTTGGCATTGGCGTCGAACAGGGAGAAAACGAGCGCGACCCGCCTGGTGGCCTCAGTGCCCATGAATCCGTCACCCTTCTCCGCACGTCACGTTCTACCGGCCGGCCCGGTTGCCGAGCCGGCCCACCCACTGTCCAGCCGGGCGGCGGCATACACGGCGAAAGCGGTGATGCCTTCACCTGAAGGACGTACCCCGGCCCGCGTAAACGTCGAGTCGAGGCAGACGAAGGGGCTCACGGATCCCGCACGCCCCCCCGGTGCGGGCCGAACGAAAGGCTCTACCCTGGGCGGATGCGCCACCCCTCCGCCGCGAGCGGTCCCCGTACCGTCCAGGGCCGCCTCCCATGACCAGGGAGACCCGCACGCTCCCCGCGCTCGCGCCCGGCTCGGTGGAGACACCGTTCGTCATCAAGGACTACGGCGAGGTCGTCTCCCACGACACGCACTGGGACGCGCACTCCCACCCCTTCCACGAGCTGCTCTGGAACGAGCGCGGCGCCTCCACGGCGGTGGTCGGTGAACGCGTCTGGACGATCACCCCCACGCTCGGCCTCTGGATGCCCGCGGGCACCCTCCACACCGGCGCGGCGACCGCCGGTACCTGGCTGCGCGCCAGCTTCTTCGGCTTCCGGACCACCGCGTCGATCTCCGACACCCCGGTCGCCGTGGAGATCACTCCGCTGCTGCGCCTGCTCCTCGAACGGCTCGGCGAGCCCGGCCTCGCCGCGTCCTCGCGGGCCGCGACCGAGGCGCTGGTGCTCGACGTGCTCACCCCGTCGCCCCGCGAACTGCTCGTCCGGGTCCCGGTCTCCGACCTGCTGCGCCCGATCGCCGACGTGGTGCGCGAGGACCCGGCCGACCAGCGGACGCTGAGCGACTGGGCGTCCGCTCTCGGCGTCAGTACCCGTACGGTCGCCCGGGCGTTCACCGCCCAGACCGGCATGAGCTTCGTCCGCTGGGTCGCGGCGGTGCGCGCCCAGCACGCGATCGGCCTGCTGGCCCGCGGATGGGACGTGGAGAGCGTGGCCGAACAGGTCGGCTACCGCTCGGCGAGCGCGTTCGGCGTCGCCTTCCGGCGTACGACGGGACTCACCCCGGGGACCTTCCGGCCTGCCTGACCGCCGACCTGGATGTCCGTATCACTACAGCGGATGTCTCAAACGCTTGATTGCGACAGCCGGGCCCCTCTCATAAGGTTCCAAGGCAAGCCTTACCTAAGCCAGCGAGGATCGCGTCAGCCACTGACGTACGCGTCCCGCCGCGGCCCCCGACATCCGGAAAGCCGGGTACACACCCATGTCTTCACACCGCCTCCGCCTGCTCGTCGTGGCGGCCGCCCTCGTCGGCGTGTCCGCCTGCGGCGGGACCTCCGACACCGGGAACAAGGTCGACGAGGGCCGCTCCGGCGGCGCGTTCCCCCTGACCGTCGAGCACGCCCTGGGCAAGACCACCATCCCCGCCAAGCCCAAGCGCGTCGCGACCGTCAACTGGGCCAACCACGAAGTCCCGCTCGCGCTCGGCGTCGTGCCCGTCGGCATGGCCGCGGCCAACTTCGGCGACGACGACAAGAACGGCGTGCTGCCCTGGGTCGAGGAGAAGCTCGACGAGCTGAAGGCCAAGACGCCGGTGCTGTTCGACGAGACGGACGGCATCGACTTCGAGGCCGTCGCCGACACGAAGCCCGACGTCATCCTCGCCGCCTACTCGGGTCTGACCAAGAAGGACTACGAGACCCTCAGCGAGATCGCCCCCGTCGTCGCCTACCCGGACGCTGCCTGGGCGACGCCGTGGCGCGAGATCATCCGGACGAACAGCAAGGCGATCGGGCTCGCCGACGAGGGCGAGAGGCTGATCAAGGAGCTCGACGGGGACATAGCCAAGACCGCCGCCAAGTACCCGCAGCTCAAGGGCAAGTCGGCGATGTTCATGACGCACGTCGACCCCAACGACGTCAGCGAGGTCGGCTTCTACACCACGCACGACACCCGTACCCAGTTCTTCCAGGACCTCGGGATGAAGATCCCCGGCTCCATCGCGAAGGCGTCCGAGGGCACGGACAAGTTCGCCCTCACCAAGAGCGCCGAGCAGATCGACGCCTTCGACGACGTCGACATCATCACCGGCTACGGTGACGACACCGGTGAGCTGCTGAAGACCATCACCAAGGACCCGCTGCTCTCGAAGATCCCCGCCGTCGAGCGCGGCTCCACCTACCTCCTGCCCGGCAGCAGCCCGCTGGCCACCGCCGCCAACCCGACGCCGTTGTCGATCAGTTACGTGCTGGACGACTACGCCGCCGCCCTCGCCGAGGCCGCGGACAAGGTCAAGTGACCACGCTCGACACCCGCACCCCGCCGGACGCCGTCACCACCAGGCGTCCGGCGAGCGTGCGCCTGCTGTGGGTCCTGCTCTCCGTGCTCGCCCTGGCGGCCGTGATGGTCGCCTCCGTCGCCTTCGGCTCGCGCGACGTGCCGTGGTCCGACGTCGTCGCGGCGTTCGGCGGCTCGGACGACACCCTGGGGCAGGCGGCCGCGACCAAACGCATTCCCCGTACCGTTCTCGCCGTTGTCATCGGCGCGGCGCTGGGCCTCGCGGGCGGCGTCATGCAGGGCGTGACCCGTAACCCGCTCGCCGATCCGGGCATCCTCGGCGTCAACATGGGGGCCTCCCTCGCCGTCGTCACGGCCGTCGCGTTCTTCGGGCTCACCTCGCCGACCGGCTACATCTGGGTCGCCATCGTGGGCGCCGCGTTGTCCGCCCTGTTCGTCCACACCGTCGGCACGCTCGGCAGGGGAGGGGCGACCCCGCTCAAGCTCGCGCTCGCCGGGGCCGCCACATCGGCCGCCTTCGCCTCGCTCGTCAGCGCGGTCATCCTGCCGCGCAACGACATCGCCGGGAGCTTCAAGCTCTGGCAGATCGGCGGCGTCGGCGGCGCGTCCTTCGAACGCATCGCCCAGGTCGCGCCGTTCCTCGCCGTCGGCTTCGCCGTCTGCCTGCTCTCCGCCCGGGCCCTCAACTCCCTCGCCCTGGGGGACGAGCTGGCCGCCGGTCTCGGTGAACGGGTCGCCGTCGCACGGGCGGTGGCCGCCCTCGGAGCCGTCCTGCTGTGCGGAGCCGCCACCGCCGTCGCCGGACCGATCGGCTTCGTCGGCCTCGTCGTCCCGCACACCTGCCGGCTCCTCGTCGGCGTCGACCACCGCTGGCTCCTGCCGCTCTCCACGGTGCTCGGCGGGGTCCTGCTCACCGCCGCCGACGTCGTCGGCCGGATCGTGGCCCGCCCCTCCGAGATCGACGTCGGCATCGTCACGGCCCTGATCGGGGCCCCGTTCTTCATCTACATCGTCCGCCGACAGAAGGTACGTGCCCTGTGAGCGCGCCCGTCCTCACCCGGCCCGCCGCCGTCGAGGCCGCCACCCGCCGCCGTGTCCGGGGCGCCTCGCGCCGCCGCCGGGTCGTCCTGGTGCTGGTCCTCCTCGTGGTCGCCGCGTTCGCCGTGACCCTGATGGCGGGCCGCACCTACTACCCGCCCGGCGACGTGTTCCGGGTGATCCTCGGCGAGCAGGTGCCGGGCGCGTCCTTCACCGTCGGGCGGCTGCGGCTGCCGCGCGCGGTGCTCGCCCTGGTCGCCGGATTCAGCTTCGGCCTTGCCGGCGTCACCTTCCAGACGATGCTCCGCAACCCGCTCGCCAGCCCCGACATCATCGGCATCAGCTCCGGGGCGAGCGCTGCGGCCGCCATCGCCATCGTGACCCTGTCCCTCGGCGAGTTTCAGGTCTCCGTCCTCGCCATCGCCGCCGGACTCGGCGTCGCCCTGCTCGTGTACTCGCTGGCGTTCAAGGGCGGAGTCGCCGGCACCCGGCTCATCCTCATCGGCATCGGCATCTCCGCGATGCTCGACAGCATGACCTCCTACGTCCTGTCGCAGGCCGCCGAATGGGACCTCCAGGAGGCGATGCGCTGGCTGACCGGCAGCCTCAACGGAGCCACCTGGGACCAGGTGATCCCCGCCCTCGCCGCCGCTGCCGTCCTCACCCCGCTGCTGCTCGGCCAGGCCCGTAACCTCTCCGCGCTCCAGCTCGGCGACGACACCGCCTCCGCCCTCGGCGTACGCGTCGAACGCACCCGGATCACCGTGATCGTCGCCGCCGTCGGGCTGATCGCCTTCGCCACGGCGGCCGCGGGACCCATCGCGTTCGTGGCGTTCCTCTCCGGGCCCATCGCCGCCCGCATCGCCGGAGCGGGCGGCTCGCTGCTCGTGCCCGCCGGGCTCGTCGGCTCGCTGCTCGTGCTCGTCGCCGACTTCACCGGCCAGTTCGCCTTCGGTGAGCGCTACCCCGTCGGCGTCGTCACCGGCGTCCTCGGAGCCCCTTATCTCGTCTACCTGATCGTCCGCACCAACCGGGCGGGAGGCTCGCTATGACCACGCACCACCGACTGACCGCCGAAGGACTCACCCTCGGCTACGGCGACCGCACCGTCGTCGACTCCCTCGACCTGGCCGTACCGCCCGGCCGGATCACCGTGATCGTCGGCGCCAACGCCTGCGGCAAGTCGACCCTCCTGCGCTCCATGTCCCGGCTGCTCGCCCCCAGGGCGGGCCGCGTCGTCCTGGACGGCAAGGAGGTCCACCGGCTCCCCGCCAAGGAACTGGCCCGCACCCTCGGACTGCTGCCGCAGTCACCGGTCGCACCCGAGGGCATCACCGTCTCCGACCTCGTCGGCCGTGGCCGCCACCCGCACCAGGGGATCTTCTCCCGCTGGAACGAGCAGGACGACGCCGCCGTGGCCGCCGCCCTGGAGGCCACGCACACCGAACCGCTCGCCGAACGCGCGGTGGACGAACTCTCCGGCGGCCAGCGCCAGCGGGTGTGGATCGCCATGGCGCTCGCCCAGCAGACCGACCTGCTGCTCCTCGACGAGCCGACCACCTTTCTCGACGCCAGCCACCAGATCGAGGTCCTCGACCTCCTCACCGACCTGAACCGCTCGCGCGGCACCACCATCGTGATGGTCCTGCACGACCTCAACCTCGCCGCCCGGTACGCGGACCACCTGATCGCCCTCGCCGACGGCGGCCTCCACGCCTCCGGCACCCCCTCCGAGGTGCTGACAGAGGAGACCGTCAGGGCGGTGTTCGACCTCGACAGCCGCATCATCGAGGACCCCGTGTCCGGGCGGCCCCTGATGCTCCCGATCGGCCGCCACCACGTCCTCGACGGAGCGACGCCGGTCCCTCAGGAACCGAGCAGCGCCGAGCCGTACCAGTCCGAGGCGTCGGCCACCCCCGGCAGCACGAGGAAGTAGCCGCCGCCCGTCGTGGTGCTGAAATCCGCGAACCGCTCGCCCTCCAGCCGCTTCTGCACCGTCGCGAACTGCCGGGCGATGTCCTGCTGGTAGCAGCAGAAGACCAGCCCCACGTCGAGCGTCCCGTCGGGCGCGAGGCCCCGGTCCACGTTGTAGCTCCGGCGCAGCAGGACCGAGTCCTCGCTCCCGGGGGTACGGGGGTTGGCACGGCGGATGTGGGAGTCCAGCGGTGTCACCCGGCCCTGCGGGTCGCGCCCGTAGTCGAGCGGGTCGCTCTCCTTCTTCCCGTCGAGCGGCGCGCCGGTCGCCTTGCGCCGGCCGAAGATCCGCTCCTGCTCGCCCAACGGGACCCGGTCCCACGCCTCGGCCCCCAATCGGATCGTGCGCAGCACCTGATAGCTCCCGCCCCGCGCCCAGCCCGGCCCTTCCGGCCCGACCCAGACCAGCCGGTCCATCTCCCGCGCCGACGCCGTGTCCGGGTGTGCGGTGCCGTCCTTGAAGCCGGTGAACGACCGGGGGCTGCCCTCGGGGCGCGGCGGGTTCACGAACCCGTCGGCCCGCCACCGGGCCCGCAGCAGCCCCGTGGTCTCCCGCGCCAGATCCCGTACGACATGGAGGACGGCGTCCGGGTGCTGCGCGCAGACCTGCACCGAGAGATCTCCGTGACAGCCTCCCGGTTCGAGCCGGTCCCCGGGGAAGCGCGGCATCCGGGTGAGGCCGGGCGGCCGCGCCCCCTCCAGCCCGAAACGCCCGTCGAACAGCGAGGCGCCCACCCCGACGGTGATCGTCACCCGGTCCTCCGGGCCCCGCACCGCCGCCACGTCCGGATCCTTCGGGGTGACCCCGGTGGTGAGGACACGGGACCGCACGGTCAGCTTCCGCAAGAGCGCCGCCAGCTCCTTCCGGTCCCGTGCGAGCACGTCGAAGGCCACGAAACCGCCGAACCGCTGCTGCGGGGTCAGGATCCCCGCCTGGTGCGCGCCGTGGAACGGCACCAGGCCCTCGTCGGGAGCCGCCGCGGGGACGCCGGAAGCTGCTCCCGCCGACACCGTGCCGATCAGTCCCGCGCCTCCCACGACACCCGCGGCACCCCGTACGAAAGTTCGTCGGCCGAGACGCGCGTCTCGGCATTGGTCACTTTCCGTCATGGCCGTTCCCTTTTCGCGAGGCGGACGGGCTGCTCTGTCCCCCTCACCTCTACCGCGCCGAGCACCAGTTCAGCGCCGCTTCCTCCGTGCGGGGTGGTTCGACTGGGCCGGGAGGCCGAGCGCCGGGGCGTGCGCCCCCCTGATCGGCTGACTGCGAACAGTGAGTGACATGTTTCGCGATACGGCGGGGGACACAGGGGAGGTCTGTTCCCGGGCCTGGCACCCGGATGTCCTGAACACCCCGAACCGGCCCTGGGGAGAACCTCGGTGGAGAACACCTCGGTGCAGCACAAGGAAACCGTACGGACCTGCCCGTTCGACTACGCGCAGCAGCTCGAGTTCGACCCCCAGCTCAGGCAATTGCTGACCGAGGAGCCGGTCTCCCGCATCCGGATGGCGTACGGCGAGGGCGAGGCCTGGCTCGTCACCCGCTACGAGGACGTCCGGACGGTCACCACCGACCGGCGGTTCAGCCGCAGCGCCGTCCTCGGCCGTGACTTCCCCCGGATGACCCCGGAGCCGATCGTCCAGGCCGAGTCCATCAACCTCATGGACCCGCCCGCCAGCAGCCGGCTCCGCAGCCTGGTCGCCAAGAGCTTCACCCCGCGCCGCGTCGAGCAGATGCGCGACGGGACCCAGCGCGTCGTCGACCGGCTGCTCGACGAGATGGCCGAGGAGGGCGCACCGGCCGACTTCGTCGCCCGGGTCTCCTCGCCGCTGCCGCTGATCACCATCTGCGAGGCGCTCGACATCCCCGAGGCCGACCGCCCCTGGCTCCGCGCCCACGCCATGACCATGATGAACGTCGGGGCCGCCGGCAAGCAGGACGCCGTACGCGCCAAGGCCGAGCTGCGCGGCTACTTCCAGGAGCTGACCGCCGACCGGCGCCGCTCCCCGGGCGAGGACCTCATCAGCACCCTGGCCACCGCCCGGGACGGCGCCGAGCTGCTGGACGACGACGAACTGGCCGTCATGGCGATGGTCCTGCTCATCACCGGCCAGGACACCACCACCTACCAGCTCGGCAACATCGCCTACACCCTGCTCACCCGCCCGGCACTCCTCCACTCCCTCCAGGCCGAACCGGCGCGGCTGCCCCGCACCCTGGAGGAGTTGCTGCGCCACATCCCCTTCCGCAAGGGCGTCGGCATCCCGCGCATCGCCCTGGAGGACGTGGAGATCGGCGGTGTCCTCATCAAGGCCGGGGACGTGGTCCACGTGTCCTATCTGACGGCCAACCGGGACGCCGCCAAGTTCGACCGTCCCGACGAGCTGGACCCCGACCGCCCGTCGATCCCCCATATGACGTTCGGCTGGGGCGCCCACCACTGCCTGGGCGCGCCGCTCGCCACCATGGAGCTGGAAGTGGCCTTCTCCACGCTGCTGACCCGCTTCCCGGCCCTGCGTCTGGACGTGCCGCCCGAGGACATCGAGTGGAACACGACGTCCATCTGGCGTTACCCGCTCGCCCTGCCCGTCACGTGGTGACGAGAGCCTCCGCTCCGAGATACGAGGAGAACCCATGGCGACCCTGTGCAGACCCGCCATCGCTGTGCCCGAGCACGTCATCACGATGCAGCAGACCCTGGACCTGGCCCGCGAGACCCACGCCGGGCACCCGCAGCGCGATCTCGTCCTGCGGCTCATCCAGAACACCGGCGTCCAGACCCGGCACCTCGTGCAGCCCATCGAGGAGACCCTGAAGCACCCCGGATTCGAGCTCCGCAACCGGGTGTACGAGTCCGAGGCCAAGAGGAGGGTTCCCGACGTCGTCCGGCAGGCCCTCGCCCACGCCGAGACCGACGCGTCCGAGATCGACCTGATCGTCTACGTCTCCTGCACGGGCTTCATGATGCCCTCGCTGACCGCGTGGCTCATCAACACCATGGGCTTCAGGCCCGGGACCCGGCAACTGCCCATCGCCCAGCTCGGCTGCGCGGCGGGCGGCGCGGCCATCAACCGCGCGCACGACTTCTGCGTGGCCTACCCCGAGGCCAACGTCCTCATCGTCTCCTGCGAGTTCTGCTCGCTGTGCTACCAGCCCACCGACATCGGCGTCGGGTCGCTGCTCTCCAACGGCCTGTTCGGGGACGCCCTCTCCGCCGCCGTCGTCCGGGGACAGGGCGGCACGGGGATGCGGCTGGAGCGCAACGGGTCGCACCTGGTGCCCGACACCGAGGACTGGATCTCCTACGCCGTCCGCGACACCGGATTCCACTTCCTGCTGGACAAGCGGGTCCCCGGCACCATGGAGATGCTCGCCCCGGTCCTCCAGGACCTGGTCGACCTGCACGGCTGGTCCGTCCCCAACATGGACTTCTTCATCGTCCACGCGGGCGGGCCGCGCATCCTGGACGACCTCTGCCACTTCCTGAAGCTGCCGCCGGAGATGTTCCGCTACAGCCGGGCCACCCTCACCGAACGCGGCAACATCGCCAGCTCCGTCGTCTTCGACGCGCTGGCCCGGCTCTTCGACGACGGCGGAGCCGCCGAGTCCGCGCAGGGCCTCATCGCAGGCTTCGGACCCGGTATCACCGCCGAGACGGCCGTGGGCACCTGGACCACCGAAGACCTCCGCCCGTCGGTCGCGGCCGGCCTCGACGAGCTGGAGCTGACCGCCGGCGTTGCGCTGTCCGGCTGAACCGGCTAAGGCGACCGGCGGGCGGGGACGAAGGAACGGGTGTTCGCGCTTCGCGGATGCACTCGCTCCGCGAACGGATCCCCCTCCCGAGGAGAATGCATGCGCCTGCCCGCCCGATGGGCCACGGCCGCCCTGCTGCTGATCGCCCCGATGATCGCCATCCCTACCCCGGCCTCGGCCGACAGCGGACCGGAAGGGGTCGTGGTGGAGGAGTCCACCCGGGCCGTACCCGGGCAGTACATCGTCACCCTGGAGCCCGAGCTCTCGCCGGACACCGTCCTGCGGGAGCTCGGGCTCGACCCGTTGTTCCGTTACGGGAACGTCCTGCACGGCTTCGCGGCCACCCTCACCGCCGCCGAACTCGAAGCGGTACGCACCGTTCCCGGCGTCCTCGCCGTCGAGGAGAACGCCGAGGTGGCGGTGGAGGCGCCCAGGGCGGGAAGCCTCTTCCGGGCCCCCGCGGCCGGCTGGGGCACCGACCGCATCGACCAGCGCGCCCTGCCGCTGGACGACACCTTCACCACCACGGCCACCGGCGACGGTGTGAAGGTGTACGTCGTCGACACCGGGATCGACGCCGCGCACAGCGAGTTCGGCGGCCGGGTCGTCCAGGGATACGACGCCGTCGGCGACGGCCGCGACGGCATGGACTGCAACGGACACGGCACCCATGTCGCCGGCACCGCGGGCGGTGCGACCTCCGGCGTCGCCGAGGACGCCTCGATGGTGAACGTACGTGTCCTGAACTGCGAGGGCCGGGGCACCTGGGCCGGCATCCTCGCCGGGTTCGACTGGGTCGCCAAGGACGCCGAGCGCACCAAGGCCCCCGGTGTACTGAACGCCTCGCTGGGCGGGGCCCGCTCCAGCGCGGTCGACGCGGCGGTCGAGGCCGTCGCCGACGCGGGCGTGCTGCCCGTCGTGGCCGCCGGGAACGACGACCGGGACGCCTGCGACGTCTCCCCGGCCGCCGCCGACGGCGTGGTCACGGTCGGCGCGAGCGACCGGCAGGACCGGGAGACCTCCTTCAGCAACTGGGGCTCCTGCCTCGCGCTGTACGCCCCCGGGGCCGACATCGTCTCCGCCCGGCTCGGCGGCGGCACCGTCTCGCTGAACGGCACCTCCATGGCCAGCCCGCACGTCGCGGGCGTCGCCGCGCTCTACAAGGAGGAGAACCCCTCGGCCTCGCCCGCCGCCGTCGCGCGGTGGCTCAACGACACGGCCACCCCCGACGTGCTCTCCGGCCTCGGCCAGGGATCGCCCGACCGGCTGCTGTACACCGGCGGCCTCTGACGATCCGTCGAACGGCCTGTCCGGTCCCCGCAACGGGGCCGGGCAGGCCGTCCGGCTGTTGTCGGAACGGTGGACGGTCTCTCATTTCTCTGCAACTCTCTGACGGCACAACGCAAAACAGGCCGCAGCATACGCAGAAATCCGTGTTCCCTGGCTGCGGTCACAGAGCCGCGCCCTCGGCGCGCCCCTGCGCCGAGGCCGAAGATCGGGGAGCTATGAGAGCCCAACGCTGGAGATGGCGGGCGATATCCGCCCTCGTCACAACCAGTCTTCTGATGATCGGCATACCGTCGCTCGCCGCCGCGGCGGCCGACGGCCCCAACCTCGCCGCGGGCCGGGCCGCGGCCGCGAGCAGCGCCCACGCCGAGTACGGCGCGGCCAACATCACCGACGGCAACCGGTCGACGTACTGGGAGAGCGCCGGAGGCGGACTGCCCCAGTGGGTCCAGACCGACCTGGGCGCGGGCACCCGCGTCGACGAGGTGAAGCTGACCCTTCCGGCGGGCTGGGAGACCCGCACCCAGACGCTGTCCCTCCAGGGCAGCGCGGACGGCACCAGCTTCGCGACCCTGAAGAACTCCGCGACGTACACCTTCGCCCCCGGGGCCGCGAACGAGGTCACCCTCGCGTTCCCGGCCACCCTGACCCGCTTCGTACGCGTCAACATCACCGCCAACACCGGCTGGCCGGCCGCCCAGCTCTCCGAGCTGGAGGTCCGGGGTGCCGGGGACTCCTCGGCCGACCTCGCCGCGGGCAAGACCCTCACCGCCAGCAGCAGCAACGGCTCACAGACCCCGGCCAACGCGAACGACGGCAACCGCGACAGCCACTGGGCGAGCCGGAACGACCAGTTCCCGCAGTGGATCCAGGCGGACCTGGGCGCGTCGCTGGGCGTGGACCGGGTGGTGCTGCGGCTGCCCGACGGCTGGGCGGCGCGCAGCCAGACCCTGAAGCTCCAGGGCAGCGCCAACGGCACGGACTTCACGGACCTCACCGCGTCCAAGGCCTACCGTTTCGACGCGGCGGGCGGGCAGTCGGCGACGATCAGCTTCGACGCCACGACGACGCGGTACGTCCGAGTCCTGGTCACCGCCAACACCGGCGCACAGGCGGCCCAGTTGGCCGAGCTGGAGATCTACGGGCCCACCACCGGCGACACGCAGGCCCCGACCGCGCCGACGAACCTCGCCTTCACCGAGCCCGCCACCGGCCAGATCCGGCTGACCTGGAAGGCGTCGACGGACGACAAGGGCGTCACGGGCTACGACGTCTACGCGAACAACACCCTGCTCACCAGCGTGGGCGCTGACGTCACCACGTACACCGACACCCGTCCGGCCGGGCAGAGCGTCAGCTACTTCGTCCGCGTCAAGGACGCGGCGGGCAACGTCTCGGCCAACAGCAACACCGCCACCCGCGGCGGCGACACCGGCGACACCCAGGCCCCCACCGCCCCCTCCGCGCTGGCGTTCACCGAACCGTCCGCCGGCTCGGTCAAGCTGACCTGGCAGGCGTCCACCGACAACAAGGGCGTGACCGGCTACGACATCTACGCCAACAACGTGCTGCGCGGCAGTGTCGCGGGCAACGTGCTGACCTACACCGACACCCTGTCGGCGTCCACCACGGTCAGCTACTTCGTGCGTGCGAAGGACGCGGCGGGCAACGTCTCCGGCGACAGCAACACCGTCACCCGCAACGGGCAGAGCGGCTCCGCGTCCAACCTCGCCGTGAACAAGCCGATCACGGCCTCCTCCGTGGTCCACACCTACGTCGCCGAGAACGCCAATGACAACAGCACCTCCACCTACTGGGAGGGCGCGGGCGGCAGTTACCCCAACACGCTCACCGTGAAGCTCGGCTCCAACGCCGACACCGAGAACGTCGTCGTCAAGCTCAACCCCGACAGCAGCTGGGGACCGCGCACCCAGCGCATCGAGGTGCTCGGCCGGGAGCAGAGCTCCTCCTCCTTCAACTCCCTCTCCGCCGCCAAGGATTACGCCTTCAAGCCCGCGTCCGGAAACACGGTGACCATCCCGGTCTCCGCCCGCGTCGCGGACGTCCAGCTGAAGTTCACCGCCAACAGCGGCTCCGGGGCCGGCCAGGTCGCCGAGTTCCAGGTCCTGGGCGCCCCGGCGGCCAACCCCGACCTCCAGGTCACCGGCGTCACCGCAGCTCCCGCCGCCCCGGTCGAGACGGACGAGATCACCCTGACCGCAACCGTCCGCAACGCCGGAGCGCTCGGCGCCCCGGCGAGCAAGGTCGAGCTGCGGCTCGGCTCCACCAAGGTCGCCACCGCCTCGGTCGGCGCCCTGGCGTCGGGAGCCTCCACCCAGGTCAGCGCCTCCGTCGGGGCGCGGAGCGCGGGCAGTTACGAACTGAGCGCGGTCGCCGACCCGGCGGGTGAGGTCATCGAGCAGAACGAGACCAACAACACCTGGACCAGCGGCTCCCCGCTGGTCGTGAAGCCGGTCTCCAGCTCCGACCTGGTGGCCGCCGCGGTCACCACCTCGCCGTCGGCCGCCTCCGCCGGCGATACGGTCACCTTCTCCGTCGCCCTGAAGAACCAGGGCACGGTGGCTTCGGCGAGCGGTGCGCACGGCATCACGCTGACCCTCGTCGACAGCAAGGGCGCCACGGTGAAGACCCTCACCGGTGCCCACAACGGGGCCATCGCGGCGGGCGCCACCACCGCACCCGTCTCGCTGGGCACCTGGACCGCGGCCAACGGCTCGTACACCGTACGTACCGTGATCGCGGCCGATGCCAACGAACTCCCGGTCAAGCGTGAGAACAACACCTCCACCCAGGCCCTCTTCGTCGGGCGCGGCGCCAACATGCCGTACGACATGTACGAGGCGGAGGACGGCACGACCGGCGGCGGCGCCCAGGTCGTCGGCCCGAACCGGACCGTCGGCGACATCGCGGGCGAGGCGTCCGGCCGCAAAGCCGTCACCCTCAACAACAACGGAAACTACGTCGAGTTCACCACCCGGGCCTCCACCAACACCCTGGTCACCCGGTTCTCCATCCCCGACGCCCCGGGTGGCGGCGGCATCGACTCCACGCTGAACGTCTACGTCGACGGCGTCTTCCTCAAGGCGATCGACCTCACCTCGAAGTACGCCTGGCTGTACGGGAACGAGACCGCTCCCGGCAACTCCCCGGGCTCCGGGGCGCCCCGTCACATCTACGACGAGGCGAACGTGATGCTGGGCAAGACCGTCCCGGCGGGGTCGAAGATCAGGCTCCAGAAGGACAGCGCCAACACCTCCACATACGCGATCGACTTCATCAACCTGGAGCAGGTCGCCCCGGTCGCCAACCCGAATCCGGCGACGTACACCGTGCCGGCCGGCTTCACCCACCAGGACGTCCAGAACGCCCTGGACAAGGTCCGCATGGACACCACCGGCACCCTGGTGGGCGTCTACCTCCCGGCGGGGGAGTACAGCACGGCCAGTAAGTTCCAGGTCTACGGCAAGGCCGTGAAGGTGGTCGGGGCCGGACCCTGGCACACCCGCTTCAACGCCCCGGACAGTCAGGACAACACCGATGTCGGGTTCCGGGCCGAGGCCAGTGCCAAGGGGTCGTCGTTCGCGAACTTCGCGTACTTCGGCAACTACACGTCACGGATCGACGGACCGGGCAAGGTCTTCGACTTCTCGAACGTGTCGGACATCGTGATCGACAACATCTGGAACGAGCACATGGTGTGCCTCTACTGGGGCGCGAACACCGACAACATCACCATCAAGAACTCCCGTATCCGCAACATGTTCGCCGACGGCGTCAACATGACCAACGGGTCCACCGACAACCTCGTGATCAACAACGAGGCGCGGGCCACCGGAGACGACAGCTTCGCGCTCTTCTCGGCGATCGACGCCGGGGGAGCGGACATGAAGAACAACGTCTACGAGAACCTGACCTCGATCCTCACCTGGCGTGCGGCGGGCATCGCCGTCTACGGCGGGTACGACAACACCTTCCGCAACATCCACATCGCCGACACCCTGGTGTACTCCGGGATCACGGTCAGCTCGCTGGACTTCGGCTACCCGATGAACGGATTCGGGACCGAGCCGACGACGATCGAGAACGTCTCGATCGTGCGCGCGGGCGGTCACTTCTGGGGATCGCAGACCTTCCCCGGGATCTGGCTGTTCTCGGCGTCGAAGGTGTTCCAGGGCATCCGCATCAACAACGTGGACATCGTCGACCCCACCTACAGCGGGATCATGTTCCAGACGAACTACGTCGGCGGACAGCCCCAGTTCCCGATCAAGGACACCGTGCTCAGCGACATCTCCATTTCGGGGGCGCGCAAGAGCGGTGACGCGTTCGATGCCAAGTCCGGCTTCGGACTGTGGGCCAACGAGATGCCGGAGGCGGGGCAGGGCCCGGCCGTCGGTGAAGTCACTTTCAACGGGCTGAAGTTCAGCGACAACGCCCAGGACATCAAGAACACCGCACCCGGCTTCAAGATCAACATCAACCCGTAGGTGAGGAGAGGAGTGGCGGAGGGATCGCAAGGGGGCGCTTCCCGATGGCCGGGAAGCGCCCCCGGCGCGTGTAATCCTTGCGTTCATAAGTCAATTGTTTGCGCTGCTTGCGCTAGCCTTGCGGCATGACGCGACGACTTGCTCAGGTTGCCAAGAAGGTTGGGGTCAGCGAGGCCACGGTGAGCCGGGTGCTCAACGGCAAGCCCGGGGTGTCCCGGGCCACCCGGCAGTCCGTGCTGACGGCCCTGGACGTCCTCGGCTACGAGCGCCCCACCCAACTGCGGGGCGAGCGCGCCCGGCTCGTCGGCCTCGTCCTGCCCGAACTGCAGAACCCGATCTTCCCCGCCTTCGCCGAGGTGATCGGCGGTGCCCTCGCCCAACAGGGGCTCACCCCCGTGCTGTGCACCCAGACCAAGGGCGGGGTGTCCGAGGCTGACTACGTGGACCTCCTGCTCCAGCAGCAGGTCTCCGGCGTGGTCTTCGCCGGCGGGCTGTTCGCCCAGGCAGACGAGGCCCACGAGCACTACCACCGCCTCGCCGAGCGCCGTATCCCCGTCGTGCTGATCAACGCCCCCATAGAAGGACTGGACTTCCCCTGCGTCTCCTGCGACGACGCCGTCGCGATCGAACGCGCCTGGCGCCATCTGGCCTCCCTCGGCCACGAGCGCATCGGCGTGGTGATGGGCCCCTCCGACCACGTGCCCTCCCACCGCAAACTCGCCGCGGCCCGGTCCGTCGCGTCGGCCACCGGCGGTGAGCTGACCGAGGCGCACGTCGAACGCTCGATGTTCTCCCTGGAGGGCGGCCAGGCGGCGGCCTCCCGGCTGCTGGAACGGGGCGTCACCGGCATCATCTGCGCCAGCGACCCCCTCGCCCTCGGCGCCGTCCGCGCGGCCCGCCGGCGCGGCCTCGGCGTGCCGTCCGACATCTCCGTCGTCGGCTACGACGACTCGGCGTTCATGAACTGCACCGAACCCCCGCTCACCACCATCCGCCAGCCCATCGAGGCCATGGGCCGGGCCGCCGTCGAACTGCTCTGCGCGGGTATCCAGGGCGGATCGCTCCCGCCGGACGAGCTGCTGTTCGAGCCGGAACTGGTGGTCCGGGGCTCCACCGCGCAGGCGCCCCGCTGAGCCCGGACCACCGGTCCATCCGCCGCCGCCGGGGCACGCCAGGATCGCGGGGCGCGTGCGGCTGCGGCACAGTGGGGCACATGGACGACCTCAACGCACTCGCCGAGGAACACCTGACCGCCGCCCGTGCCTCCGCACACGGCCGCAGCGCCCACCTCGTGCTCCAGGAGCCCCCCTTGCGGCAGACGGTGATCGCCCTCACCGAGGGGACCGCGCTCGACGAGCACAACGCGCCGCCCGCCGCTTCCCTCCTCGTCCTGCGTGGCGGCGTCCGCCTCACCGCCGCCTCCGGCGACGCGGAACTGGCCGCCGGGACCCTGCACCCGATCCCGCAGGAACGGCACGGGCTGCTGGCGCTCAGCGACGCCGTGGTCCTGCTCACCGCCGTCAACGACTGACCGGACACCGATCGCCGGACACCCCCAGGTGTGCCCCGGCCACGACGTGGCAGGAGAGGATCGAGAGGGGTCGGCCCGTCCGGGAACGGGCAGGTCACCCCGGTCACCACAGCCACCCACGTCCCCGGAGTACCAGCTTGCCCACCCAGACCGCGTCCGCCGCGGACAGCACCGCCCCCGCCGACGGGCACGCCTCCCCGCCCCGCTCCTGGCTCACCGCTCTGCGCCGTACCCCGGTCTCGCTGTGGAACGACGACATCACCGACTGGGCCGCCGCCCTCACCTACTACGCCATCCTCGCCCTGCTCCCGGCGCTCCTGGTCACCGTGTCCGTGATCGGCCTCGCCAATCCCGACGCGACCACCGCCCTGATCTCCGACATCACCGCGTTCGCGCCCGCCGAGTCCGGGGAGGCGCTGCGCAGGCCGCTGGAGGCGGCGACCGAGCAGCGCTCCGCCGTCTGGCTGCTCGTCGCGACGGGCTCCGTGAGTGCCGTCTGGTCCGCGTGCAGCTACCTCGCGGTCTTCCGCCGGGCGATGCACGCGATGCACGGCGTCCGGGACAACCGCCCGCCCCTGCGCCAGGCGCACATCATCGTCGTCTCGGCGATCGGCCTGCTCCTCCTGCTGATGACCAGCGCCTTCGCCCTCGTCATGACCGGCCCGCTGGCCCGGTGGCTCGGCCGTCGCATCGGTCTGCCGCACGAGGGGGAGACCCTGTGGGCGGCGTTGAAGTGGCCGCTGCTGGTCCTCCTCGTCGCCTGCCTGATCATGGTTCTGTTCAGCACCGGCCCCCGCTCCGCGCGAGGTGTTCGCCGGGGCCTGCCCGGCGGGATACTGGCCGCGCTCTGCTGGCTCACCGCATCGGCGCTGTTCGCCCTCTACGCGACCCAGGTCGGCAGCTACAGCCAGCTGTACGGATCGCTCGCCGGGCTCGTCGTCTTCCTGATCTGGGTCTGGTTCGCCAACCTTTCACTGCTGGCCGGAGCCCAGTTCAACGTCGAGCTGCGGCGGCCCGAACCGCAACGGGACTCCGGCGCGGACGCCGACGGGACCGCCCCCGCAGGCTGAGCCGGGCCGGGGGACCCGGGGCCTTCCTCGGCTCAGGCCTTGGTGCGGTACCCGGCGACGATCGGCATCGTCTCGCGCAGCACCCGTACGCCGTCGTTGTCCGTGTCGCCCAGCCGGTGGCCCTGCCACGTCCCCGTCGCGCTGGAGAACCGGCTGATACGGCGACAGTGGTCCCCGCACGCGGAGCGGTACGCCATGATCGTGTAGCGCTTGCCGTCCTCGGTGACCCAGCCGGTGTTGTACGGGCGGTTCCGGCTCACGCTCATCGAGCCGTCCGGGTTGCCCGCCAGCGTCGTACGGTCGTGGGCGAGGCCGAGGTTGTGACCGATCTCGTGGCTCGCCGAATCCAGCTCGATCCCGTCGACGTCGACGACCGCGTAGGCGTACTCGTCCGTCGAGCTGTCGAGGGCGGGCGTGTAGTCCGCCGTGCCGCCGCCCCGCTCCGGCCGGTCCACGACCAGCGTGACCAGATCGGCTCCGTACCGCGCCCGCTGCTCGTGCGCCTGGCGTCCGACCCCCGCCGACGTGTGGTCCTTGAGGAGGGTGTGCGCGGCACGGAACTCCTCCGACCCCTCGTAACCGGTCACCGTGTGCGGGTGGACGACGCGGATGATGCCGCAGAGCCCGCCACCCGCCAGGGACCGGTTCATCCGTGTCGCGATCCGCTGGGCCGAGGCGGGCACCCGGTGCTCGCCGCCCACCTGCCGCGCGGCCTTCGGTGTGTAGAGGACCAGCACGTCGACCACGGGGCAGGGGGCAGCCCCCGTCGCTTCGGCCGCGGCGCGCCCGGTGGCGGAAGCCGCGCAGAGCGACGCACCGATGCCGACGGCCAGAACTGCCTTCCAAAGGTTCGCGCGCATGGGGAGTCGACTCCGTCCGGAAGGGGCGCCGCCCGATAGCTGAGAGTGACTCACTTTTAACACCCTGTGACGTTGCGCGCCTGTTGTGCCCGAAACCGCCGACGGGCCGTCCATTCGCTGGCCAGAGGGGTGTGGCGGTGAGGAGGTGGGCAGGTACACGTGTACGAACTCGCACGAATGGAACGGCAGTCGGCGGCAGAGGGGCGTGTGTGACGTGACGGAACAGAGCGAATGGCGGTTCTCCGACGACCGGGGTCAGCAGTCGACGGCGCCCCGGCCGCCCGGGCGGGTGCTGGCCTACGTCCAGGCCGGGGCGACCCTGTGGGACCTCGGGATCCGGCCGGTGGCGATCTTCGGTTCCGACCACGACGGACCCGACCCCGACACGGCGAAGACCGGGACCCTGCCGCTCGCCGACGTCGACTACGTGGGTGCGGGCAGCTCCCTGGACGTCGAGCGGCTGCTGAGTGCCGAGCCGGACCTCGTGGTGGCCGTCAGTTACGGCGGCGGCCATGTCTACGGGCTGGCCCCCGAGACGGCCAAGCCTCTGGAGGAGCGGGTCCCGGTGGTGGTCCTCGACGTCAGCCAGGCCCGTACGTTCGGTGAGATCGGCGACCGGTTCGCCGAGCTGGCCCGCTCGCTCGGCGCCACCGGGCGACCGGACGCGGACCAGGACCTCGACGCGGCCCGGGAGCGGCTGCGCGCCGTCGTCGCCGTCACCTCCGCCGACGCGCCCCGGGTGCTCGCCCTCTCCCCGGCCGGCCCGGACCAGGCGCATGTCGCACGCCCCAAAATGTGGCCCGAGCTGCGGGTCCTCACCGAACTGGGCGTCCGGCTCGTGGAGCCCGCCGAAGGCCCGGGGGCCAACTGGTCCACCCTCGACCGTGCCGACACCTTCGCGCTGCGCCCCGAGGTGATCCTGGCCGACATCCGGGCCCACGCCGCGCCCCTGGAAGAGTTGCGGGGGAGTGAGGGCGCGCCGACGCCCGTCGTCCCGTGGAACCCCGAGCCCCTCTACGGGCCCCGCGACCACGCCCGCTTCCTGGGCCTGGTCGCGGACGCCCTGGAGGCGGCGCGGGCGAGCTGAGTCCCGGGCCTACGGGGCGTTCCCCGGTTCTACGGGGCGGGGGCGAGGCCGTCGGCGACCAGTCCGGCGAGCACCGCCTCGCCCAGCGCCTGGACGGCGGAGGCGGGGCGGACCATCACGGTGAACTCCTTGATGCGTCCGTCCTCGTCCAGGTGCACCAGGTCGATGCCGTGGATCTCCTTGCCCGCGACCGTCGCCCGGAAGAGCAGGACCGCCGACGGGGCCTCGGTCCCGTCGGCGCTCGTCTGCGAGGAGCCCGCGAACTCGCCGACGTAACGGAAGTCCTCGAAGGTGCGCAGCAGGACGCCGAACAGCCCCAGCACCGCCGGCCGGCCCTCGAACGGCGTGAATTTCACCGGGCTGTAGAGCCGGATGTCCTCGGTGAACAGATCGTCCAGGGCGCCGAGGTCGCGGTTGTCGACGGCTGCGCGGAAGCGGTCCACTGCGGTGGTCATGTGTCCTCCTCATAGTCATGAAAGTGACTAGTCAGTTTCATGACTATCATGGGGATCGGAGTTCCGGACAGGGATGGACGGGAATCCGCTCCGGCCCGGCTGAGAGGAGGTGGTCCGATGGCGTTGCGCCATGCGGTGCTGGCGGCGCTGCTCGACGAGGAGCTGAGCGGCTACCAGGTGACGAAGTCCTTCGCGGCGGGCGTCGCGAACTTCTGGCACGCCCTGCCGCAGCAGGTCTACGCGGAGCTGGCCAGGCTGGAGAAGGAGGGTCTGGTCGCCGGGCGCGAGGTCGTCCAGGAGGGGCGTCCCAACAAGCGGCTGTTCCGCGTTACCGGCGAGGGGATGGCCGAACTGGAGAGCTTCGCGTCCGCCGCGGCCAAGCCCGCGTTCCTGCGTGAGGACCTGCTGGTCCAGGTCCAGGCGGCCGACCATCTCGACGCCGGCGTACTGGTCGAACGGCTCACCGAGCGGTACGCGTTCGCCGAGGCCAAGGCTGCGCTCTTCGAGGAGCAGCTGCGCAGGATGCGCGGCGGCCTGGACGAGGCGGAGTTCCTGCTCCGCGGGGCGCGCGTCGGCCCGTATCTCACCTGTCGCCGCGGGCGGGACTTCGAACGCGCCAACCGCGACTGGTGCCGGGATGTGATGGAGGTGCTGCGGGCACGGCAAACGGCCGGAGGAGGGGCCTGACGACCGATTCCCCAACTTTCCCAAAAATATTCTGCAAAAACTCTTTGGGGAAGTGCTTCCGTCTGCCTACGCTGCTGCCATGGACAGCGAAGGCAGAGGTCGCGTACTCGATCCCGCACAGGACGGGGCCGCCCTCAAAGCCCTCACCCACCCCCTGCGCCTCACCCTGCTCGGGCTGCTGCGCCAGCACGGCCCGGCCACCGCCAGCGAGCTCGCGGTCAGGACGGGGGAGTCCTCGGCGTCCACCAGCTACCACCTGCGGGTGCTCGCGAAGTACGCGTTCGTCGCCGAGGCCGACCACCGCGACAGCCGGGAACGCCGCTGGAAGTCCGTGCACGACGTCACCTCGTGGAGCAACGAGGCGATGCACGCCAGCCCCGGCGGCAGCGTGATCCTCAGCGTTCTGCATCACCGCCAGATCGAGCACCTCCAGCAGTCCCTGGACCGCCACGAGGCGGACCTGGACAGCGGCCGGCTGGGTGAGGAATGGCAGGAGCCGTCGGGGCTCAGCGACCTGATGCCCCGGCTGACCCCGGAGTCCCTCGCCGAGCTGTGGGAGGTGTTCCGCGCGAAGACGGCCGAGCTGACCGCCCGTGACGCCGAGGATCCCCGCGCCGAACAGGTCGTGCTGTTCACGGCAGGACTCCCACTGGCCCAGGAGGACACGGCCGCCGGAGAAGACTCATGACCGGCCGGCCGGTCCTCCCCGCCGCCGTCTCCCCGGGCCACGGCGGTCTGGACGGCGCGACCGCACGCCGCCGCTACGTCACGGTCTCCTTCCTCTTCTGGCTCCCCATCGGCATGTCCATCGCCACGGGCGTGCTCCTCTTCACCGAACGCGGCATGGGTCTCGCGGCCATCGCCGGTTTCTACGCCGTCCACTCCCTCACGGCCGCCGCGATGGAGCTGCCCACCGGCGGCCTCTCCGACGTCATCGGGCGGCGCCCCGTCCTGGCCATCGCCGGGCTGCTCAACCTCACCGCCTTCGCCCTCATCGGCCTCGGCGCGGCAGGCTGGGCCATCGCGCTCGGCATGGGCCTGATGGGTCTCGCCCGCGCCCTGTCCAGCGGACCCGCCGAGGCCTGGTACGTCGACACCGTCCACGCCCACGCCGGACCCGACGCCGACCTGCGTACGGGCCTGGCTCGCGGCAGCTCCGCCACCTCGGCCGCCCTCGCGCTCGGCACCCTGCTAGGCGGCGGGCTGCCCTGGCTGCTCGGCCTCGCCCCCGGCCTGGGGGAGTGGCCGGCCGACACGACCGGTGGCCTGGTCATCCTGCTCTCCGTGCCCGCCCTGCTCGGTGCGCTGGTCGAAGGCGTCTTCGTGCTCTACGTGCTGAGTGCCCTGCCCGAACCTCCCCGGCCCCGGACCACCCTGCGCCGCGTCGTGGGCGGCGTGCCTGCCGCCATCGCCGCCGGGCTCCGCCTCGGCGCCCGGGACGCCCTGATCCGGCGCATCCTGCTGACCGCGAGCGCCGCCGGGGCCGCCCTGGCCGCCGTCGAACTCCTCACCCCCGGCCGGGCCGCCGCCCTCATGGGCACCGCCGAATCCGGGGCCCTGGTCTTCGCCGGGCTCGCCTGCGCCGGGTTCCTGTGTTCCGCCCTCGGCAGCCAACTCGCGCCGCTCGTCGCCCGGTTCACCGGCAGCGGCGAGCGCGCGGTGCTCGCGAGCCTCGGGCTGGTGACGCTGGGGCTGACCCTGCTCGGCCTCACCACGCACACGATGAGCCCCCTCGCCACAACGGTCGCCGTCACCGGCTACGGACTCGTCTACCTGGGCCTGGGAGCCGCGGGCCCCAACGAGAACGATCTGCTGCACCGCCGGGTCGACGCCTCCGGCCGCGCCACCGCCCTCTCCGTCCAGTCGCTCTCCCTGCAACTGGTCGCCGCCGGGGCCGGACTGGGCGCGGGCGCCCTGCCCCCGGGCCCGCTGCCCTGGCTGCTGGCCGCCACGGCCGTGCTGGCCGGCGCGCTGCTCTGGGTCAGGCGCGCCGGCCCGCCGAAGGGATTCCCGGATGCCCCGCCCGGCCCGGACGCCGCGGTCCCGGTCCCGCCCCACCACGGCTCCTCGACGGCCGGGGACCCGGTCGTCGCCCCCGTTTCCGCCGGACCGCTCCACGACACCGCACCCGAGGAGATCCACCCCCATGCTCGACCGATGTGAGCCGCTGGTCATCGGCGAATGCGTCGCCGACATCGTCCGGCAGCCGGACCGGCCCGACCGGGTCCACCCCGGCGGCAGCCCCGCGAACGTCGCGTACGGACTGGCCAGGCTCGGCCATCACCCCACTCTGCACACCCAGTTGGGCGCCGACGGCCACGGGCGGCTCATCCGGGACCATCTGACAGCCGCCGGGGTCGAGGTCCGCACCGACGACGCCACCGGGCCGACCTCCTCGGCCGTGGTCACCCTGGACGGCCAGGGGCACGCCACGTACGCCTTCGACGTCGGCTGGACCCTGGGCCCCGTCCCGCTCGGCCGGGCGCCGGGGCATGTGCACACCGGCTCCATCGCGGCCGTCGTCGAACCCGGGGCGGCGACGGTCCTGGCCGCCCTGGAGGCGCTGCGGACCGCTGCCACCGTCAGCTACGACCCCAACGTGCGACCCGAGTTGATGGGCGAGCGCGCCCCGGCCGTGGCCCGCGTCGAGCGCTGCGTCGCGCTGAGCGACGTCGTCAAGGCCAGCGACGAGGACCTGAGGTGGCTGCACCCGGACGAGGAGCCGGAGCGGATCGCCGGGCGATGGCTCGCCGCCGGACCCGCGCTCGTCCTCGTCACCCGGGGCGAGGCGGGCGCGTTCGCTCTGTTCCCCAGCGGCCGGATCACCGTCGAGGCCCCCACGGTCGAGGTCGCCGACACCGTCGGCGCGGGCGACGCCTTCATGTCGGGGACCCTCCACGCCCTCGCCGCGCACGGGCTCCTGGGCCCGGACGCCCGGGACCGGCTGCACGCCGTGGACCGCGACACCGTCGCCGACGTCCTGCGCCACGCGGTCGCCTCCGCCGCCGTGACCGTCTCCCGGCCCGGGGCCAACCCGCCGGGACCCGACGAGCTCCGCGAGGCGCTCGGCGTCAACTGACGCCACGTCATGACCCGTTCGGCGCAGTCGAACGCACCCTCGTGAGACGTTCCGCCGTTCGTCAACCCGATGCAGTACGACAACGGGATCGGGGCGACGGGTGGCATCGGGGCGACGGGTGGCGAGGAGACGGGCGGCCGACAGCGGGACGGAGCCGGGGACGCGGGCGGGCGTCTTAGCGGCCGGCGCGCGCACGGCAGTGCTCCAGGGCGTGGCGGGCTGGGTGCCGGGGGAGCCGGTCGGCAACGAACGGCTCCCCGCCGACTGGGGCGTGGACGACGCCTGGGTCCGCCGCCGCACCGGCATCGGCAGCCGGCACCGTGCCGGACCGGGCGTCGCCACCGGCGACCTCGCGTTCGAGGCGGCCTCCCGGCTGCTGGCCGGCGCCCCGGCGGCGGATCGGGTGGACGCGGTGGTCCTCGCCACCGCCACCCCCGACCACCTCTGCCCCGGCACCGCCCCCGCACTCGCGGCCCGGCTGGGGCTCGGCACCGTACCGGCGCTGGACATCGCCGCCGTGTGCAGCGGCTTCGTCTACGGACTCGCCGTCTGCCACGGTCTGGTCACCTCGGGCCTCTACGGGAGGATCCTGCTCGTCGGGGCCGACGTCTACTCGACCTGGCTCGACCCGGCCGACCGTTCGGCGGGCGTCGTCTTCGGTGACGGGGCGGGCGCCGCCCTGGTGGCGGCCGGGCGCCGAGGCGATCCCGGGGAACTGCTCGCGTTCGACCTGGGCAGCGACGGTACGGGCTACGACCTGATCACCGTCCCCGGCGGCGGGGCCCGTGCGCGGGCGAGCCGGAAGCCGCCGGGCCTGGACGACGGGTTTTTCCGGATGCAGGGCGGCACCGTCTACCAGCACGCCGTGGAGCGCATGACCGGCTCCTGCCGGACGCTCCTGGACCGGGTCGGCTGGGACCCGGCCGAGGTCGACCGCTTCGTGCCGCACCAGGCCAACGCCCGGATCCTGCGCGCCGTCGCCGAGCGGGTCGGCATCGCCCCGCAGCGCTGCGTGACCCATCTGGAGCAGGTAGGCAACACCGGCGCCGCCTCCATCCCGCTGGCCCTGG
Source organism: Streptomyces globisporus (assembly GCA_014649555.1). Classification (GTDB taxonomy): domain Bacteria; phylum Actinomycetota; class Actinomycetes; order Streptomycetales; family Streptomycetaceae; genus Streptomyces; species Streptomyces globisporus. The sequence continues at coordinate 64,308 of BMTG01000006.1, forward strand.
CCGACGCGGCGGACGACGGGCTTCTCCACCCCGGCGACCGGGTGCTGCTCACCGCCTTCGGGGGCGGACTGACCTGGGGTTCGGCGGCACTTCGCTGGCCCGGGACCCCGCAGACCATGTGTATGGACTCTATGGAAGGAACACAGCATGTCGCTCCCCGCTGATCAGGGCACCGAGGCCCGAGCCGGCACCGCCGTCGCGGTGACGGGGATCGGCCTCGTGACACCCGCAGGGGCGGACGAGCACAGCTTCTGGGAGGGGCTGTGCTCCGGGCGGTCCACCGCCCGGCGGATCGAGGAACTCGCGGGCCTGCCGGTCGACTTCGCCTGTCCGGTCGACGGCATCGACCTGGACGCGGCGGTGGGCGGCCGGTCGGTGTGGCGGATGGCCCGGTTCGTGAAGCTGGCGCTGGTCGCCGCCCGGCAGGCCGTCGCCGACGCCGGCCTCGACCCGGCCCGATGGGACGGCACCCGGGTCGGCGTGGTGCTCGGCGTGGGCGTCGGCGGCGTCTCCGTACTCGTCGACAACGCGGCCAAGCTGGCCGCCTCGGGCCCCGAGGCGGTCTCCCCGCTCCTCGTGCCGATGATGATCCCCAACGCGGCGGCGGGCGAGGTCGCCATCGCGCTGAAGGCGGGCGGCCCCAGCCTCGCCCCCGCCACCGCCTGCGCCTCCGGGGCCACGGCCGTCGCCGTCGCCCGCGATCTGCTGCTCGGCGGCAGCTGCGACGTGGTGGTCGCGGGCGGCGCGGAGTCGGTGCTGACCCCGCTGGTGGTGACCGCGTTCGCCCGGATGGGCGCGCTGTCCACCCGCACCGGTGAACCGGCCGCCGCCTCACGCCCGTTCGCCGCCGACCGGGACGGCTTCGTCATCGGCGAGGGCGCCGCCATGCTCGTCCTGGAGCGCGAGGAGGGGGTACGGGCCCGGGGCGGCCGGACGCGCGCCCTGCTCGCCGGGGCCGGCTCCAGCACCGACGCCCACCACCCCACCGCCCCGGCCCCCGACGGGCACGGCGCCCAGCGGGCGGTGCGGGCGGCGCTCGACCAGGCGGGCTGGGCGCCGGGCGATGTCGACCACATCAACGCCCACGGCACCTCCACCCCCCTCAACGACGCCATGGAGACCACCCTCATCTCCCGGCTCTTCCCGCACCGGCCGCCGGTCACCGCGCCCAAGGGCGTCACCGGACACACCCTGGCGGCGGCGGGCGCGATCGAGGCGGTGGCCACCGTCCTGACGCTGGAACGTTCCGCCGTCCCGCCGATCGCCAACCTGGACGCGCTCCCCGACGCTTTCCCCCTCGACTGTGTGACGAAGGAACCCCGTCTCCGGCGGGTCGAGACGGCGCTCAGTCACTCCTTCGGCTTCGGCGGCCACAACGTCGTACTGGCCTTCCAACGCGCCTGATATACGGGGGCATTTCGGGACGGCGGGGGTGTCCTCGCCGTTCCTTGATCGTTACTGTGTTGTGACCGTAACCACGAACGACGCGGCCTCGCCGTCCACGAACGATTTGCTCACCGCAGTGCTCTTCGGGCCGAACTTCCGCCAGGAGCACGGATTCTGGCGCCGCCTGCTGACAACAGAACCGTTTCGCCGCCCCGGTGGCGGCACCCCCGACGAGCGACTCGCCCTCTCCTACCACCGGCTGCGCATCCTCAACAACGCGCTCGACAGCGGCGCCCGACTGGCCGCCGATCCCCGGGCGCTGTCCGCCCTCCACGAGTGGCTCGGCCCCGTCGACCCGGCGCTGACCACCGTGGCGGGCATCCACTACAACCTCTTCCTCGGCAGCCTCCTCGACCACGACGCGGACACCCGGCGTGATCTGTCGGACTTCCTCGCCCTGCGGCGCGTGGGCACCTTCCTCTGTACGGAGGTGGCGCACGGCAACGACGCGGCGGCCATCGAGACGACCGCGACGTACGACCGTGAACGCGACGGCTTCGTCCTGCACACCCCGCACGCAGGGGCACAGAAGTTCATGCCCAACACCAGTCCCGCCGGGGGCCCCAAGTCCGGTGTGGTGGCTGCCCGTCTGTTCGCCGACGGCGCCGACCACGGGGTCTTCCTCTTCCTCGCCCCGCTCACCGACGCCCACCGCGCCCTGCCCGGCGTCCGGGTGCGGCGGCTGCCCGCCCGGATGGGCTCCCCGGTCGACCACTGCCTGACCTCCTTCGACCGCTGCTTCGTCCCGCGCGAGGCGCTGCTCGCCGGACAGCAGGGGCGGATCGGCGACGACGGCCGGTTCCACAGCGAAGTCCCCAACCGCAGAAGGCGGTTCCTCACCTCCATCGGCCGGGTCACCCCCGGCAAGCTCTCCATGAGCGCCTGCGCGGTCGGCTCCGCCCGGGTCACCCTGGCCATCGCCGTCCGGTACGCCGGCCACCGGATGATCTCCGGATCGCGCGCCGCCCGGCGGATCCCGGTGTACGCGCACCGCACCCACCACGGCCCGCTGGCCGGAGCGATGGCCACCGTCTACGCGATGAGCCTGCTGCACCGCAGGGCGCTGGACGGCTGGGAGTCGGCCTCCGGGGCCGACCGGGACGAGGCGGAACGCCTGGTGGCCGTCGCCAAGGGATGGATCACCTGGCAGGCCCGCGACGTCATCGTCGAATGCCGCGAACGGTGCGGAGCCCAGGGACTGTTGGAGAACAACGGAATGACCGAACTGGTCACCGGCATCGAGGGCGCGATCACCGCCGAGGGCGACAACCTCGCCGTCCACGCCAAGGCCGCCGCCGAGATGCTCTTCAGCGCCGCCGACCGGGACTCGGCCGACGACGGCGGCCCCGGCGACCTGGACGACCCGGCCTTCCTCGGTCGGCTGTTCGCCGCCGTCGAGGACCTCTGGTTCGCCCGCGCCCGCACGCGGATGAGCGCCGCCCCGCCCGGCGACCCGCTCGGCCGCTGGAACGCCGCGTCGTCGGCCGCGCTGCGCGGCGTCGAGGCGTACGCCTGCCGACAGGCGGACGAAGCGTACGCCGAGGCCGTCGCCACCCTGCCCGAGGGCGCGGCGCGCGAACGGCTCACCGAGCTGCGCAGGCTCTTCGCGCTCCGGTGGATCGCCCGCAACAGCGGCGACCTGCTCGCCTCCGGACGGCTGACCGCCGATCAGGTCACCTTTCTGCCCGAAGCGGTGGAGGAGGCGACCGTCGTCGTCGCCGAACACACCCCCGCCCTGGTGGAGACCTTCGCCCTGCCCGAGCGGCTGATGTCGGACTGGCCGATCGCCGGACCCCGGTACGCGGACGTCTACGACGACCCCGAGGGGGCGTGGCACCGGAGTCGCAGGGCGGGAATCCGGGGGCGAGCGGCGGAGTTCCGGCGGCCCGTCTGCGGCAGCCGGAGGCGCCCGCTGCGCGAAAAGGTCGCGGCGCTCGGCACCCGTGGGGTCCTTCTGGCGTACTGGGGAACCACATCGGTGCTCTCCCGATGGTTCGAGAAGCCGCAGGTGAGCGTAGATGAATCGGTTCGCCGGAAGGCGTAACCGGAAGATCGTCATCCAGTTATTTCGGAAGGTGGGCAGTACCGGTTCTCCCGCCGCTCGGACGATCTCGACGTACCCGATGAGAGGAATCACCATGAAGACCATTCACCCCAAGATCACCGAGGTGCTGACCGGGACGTTCAAGGTGCCCGCCCACGAGGTCCTGCCGGAGTCCACCATGGACAGCCTGGAGATGGACTCCCTCGCGGTCGCCGAGTTCGCCGTCATCATCAAGGAGACCCTGGGCGTCGACGCCGACTCCGAGAAGCTCTACAAGGACGCCACGCTGGCCGAGATCTCCGCGTACATCGACGAGGCCGTCGGAAGCGCGGAGGCCGAGGCGACGGTGCCGGTGAGCAACACCCGATGAAACGACCCGCCATCGCCGTGACGGGACTGGGGATGATCACCCCGGTCGGCCACACCACCGACACCACCTGGGACGGAGTCCGCGCCGGCGTCTCGCCCGCCCGTACCGTCCCCGAACTGCAAGGCTGCGCCGTCGACTTCGCCTGTACGGTCTCCGGCATCGACCTCGACGAGGCGGTCGGCGGCCGGTCCGCGTTCCGGATGGGCCGGTACGTCAAGTTCGCCCTCCTGGCCGCCCGGGAGGCGGTCGCCGACGCCGGGCTCGACCCGGCGCACTGGGACGGGACCCGGGTCGCCGTCGTGGTCGGCACCAGCAGCGGAGGATCCGCCGGACTCACCGAACAGGCCGTCGCCCTGGAGCGGCGCGGCCCCGAGGCCACCTCACCCTCGGGCATCCTGCTGACCATCCCGAACATGCCCGCGGCCGAGATCGCCATCGCGATGAAGGCCACCGGGCCGAGCTTGGCCCCCTGTACCGCCTGCTCGTCCGGGGTGACCGCGCTGTCCGTGGCCCGGGACATGCTCACGCTGGGCCAGTGCGACATCGCCGTCGCCGGGGCCACCGAGTCGATCGTCTTCCCCGTCGCCATGACCGGCTTCGCCCGCTCCGGCGCCGCGGCACCGCGGGACGGCGACCCCGCCCGCCTCTGCCGCCCCTTCGCCGCCGACCGGGCCGGGATCGTCATGGGCGAGGGCGCGGCGATCATGGTCCTGGAGCGGGCCGAGGAGGCCCGCGCCCGAGGAGCCTCCCCCCGGGCGCTGATCGCGGGCGCCGGGGCCACCACCGACGCCCACCACCCCACCAGCCCGCACCCTTCGGGCGAGGTCGCGCGGGCGGCCGTCGACGCCGCGCTGCGCGACGCGGGCTGGCGGGCCGAGGACGTCGACCACGTCAACGCGCACGGCACGTCGACTCCGCAGGGCGACGCCACCGAAGCCGCCCTCATCGGCCGGGCCTACCCGCACCGGCCGCCCGTCACCGCCCCCAAGGGCGTACTGGGCCACTGCATGGGGGCGGCGGGCGCCATCGAGGCGGGCCTGACGATCCTCACGCTCCAGCACGGGGTGATCCCGCCGATCGCGAACCTGGACGCCCCCGAGCCCGGGTTCGCCATCGACTGTGTCACCAAGACCCCGCGCGAGGTGCCCGTACGACGGGCCGTCAGCCACTCCTTCGGCTTCGGCGGCCAGAACGCGGTGATCGCCCTCCAGGCTCCGTAGGGGCTGCCCGAGCGGAATCCGCACAGCCGGTACGGCGGGCCGACCCCGCGCCGTACCGGCACCGCGGACGTGACCCACCGGACGGCGCCCGAGCTGCGAGAAGACGTCCGGGCTGACGGACCGCGCCGGGCCGCCCCCGGTACGTTTCCTGCCGCGTCGCTGACGGCGAAAGACGCCGGACAGCCCGCCGGGCGGACCCGTTGAACGAGCCCGCCCGGCGGCCGAGGACGTGGGAGCGGCTTTCCAGCCACCTGAGGTCGTGCAGGTCAGCGGCGTCGCCCCTGGCCGAACTCGCCACCGGCGTCCTTGCCGGTGCCCATGTCCTTGCCGTCCGCGTAGTCGATCTTCTCCTTGCGGATCTCGGCGGAGACTTCCTTCTGCTCGGTGACCCGGTTGGTCTCCAGCCGGACCCGCTCCACCGGCACGGCCTCCTTGCGTACGGTGGCGCGCTCCGCGTGCAGCGTGACCTCGACGTCCTGCTCGCCGAAGTCCGTGGTCCCGGTGGTCTTCTCGCCGGGCTGGAGCGGTTCACGGACCACTCGCACCTCTTCGTGGGAGACCGGCACCGTCCGGGTGACCTCCTCGGTCACCACGTACTTGTGCAGCCGTGCCTTGCCGCTCTCGTACTCCTCCTTGCCGACGTGCAGCTGCTCCTCGGAGCGGATCATCTCCTCCTTGCCGCTCATGTCGGCCGCCCGGGACGTGCCCGCACCGGCGCCCGCCAGCGGGCGTTCCGTGGTGGATGCCTCCGTGTCGCGGTGCCTGCCCTTGCCGCTGCCCGCTCCTGCCATGCCCGCAGCTCCTGTCGTTCCCGCGCCGGCCATCCCGGCGCTCGTCCCGGCGGTGGTCGCCTTCCCGGTCGCCTTGGCGGTGGGGGGCGTTCCGGTACCCCGGGCCGCGCCCGCGGCGCCGGCGGCACCCGCCGCTCCCATCGCCCCGGTCCCGGCGACGGTCGGCGCGTCCATGCCGCCCGGCCGGTTCTCACCGAGATTGCCGGACTTCCTGCTCAGGCCGTAGTGCCGGTACAGCTCCTCCTCCTCGGCCACGGAGAGGTGCGCGTCCGCGTCCACCCGGGGCGCGTCCTTGACGCTCTCCTTCGGATGGGCGACGTGCAGGTCGGAACCCACTCGACGGGCTCCGGCGAGCGGGACGAAGCTCTCCTTCATACCGAACATGCCGGTCTTGACCGTGATCCAGTCGGGCCTGCCGGTGTCGTCGTCGACGTACACCCGGCCCACGCTGCCGACCTTCTCGCCGTCGTTGTCGTACACGGTCAGACCGTCGAGTTCTCCGGAATCCGTGAAACCGTCAGCGGCTCCCATAACCGATTCCTCCTCTCGGGCACGCCCTGTGGTTGGCTCCACCGGAGGTGGCGCGTCCGGATTCCATCGCGCCTCACCCGCCTGGACGCTGCAACCGCCCGCCCGCCCCGATCGTGGCTCCGGCAAGCCCGGTGCGGGGCCCCGGCCCCGTGCGGCGGTACCGGGCCACTCCGCAAGGCGTTAGGCCAATCGGGTGAGCCGCCGGGGCTCGCATAGGATCGGCGGACCGTGGCGGCCGCAGGGCGGACCACCGCCGACCCGCCGAGCCACCAGGGGTGCGCCATCTCTTCCGTACGTCTCGGGCTGCCCGCGCAACGCGGCGAACTGCGCGACCGGCGCGAGGACGGGCACCACCTCCACCACCTCGTGTGGCGGCTGGGGCCGGGCGTGCGGGTGTGCAGCAGCGCAGTCCTCGGCGGGGGCATCGGCCCCCGGGCCTGGATCCTCAACGCCCAGGTCCCCGGCGGCTACCCGCGCCTCGACCCGGACCGTCACCTCGCCGAGATCGCCGCGGCGGAAGGGCTCACGGGCCCGGGTGCCGGGCTGATGACCGCCGCCGAGGTCGCCGCGCACACGACCGCCCAGGACGGCGGCGTCACGGCGACCGTCACGGCAGGCCTCGGCGTACGGGGCTGGGCGGCGGCCCCCGAAGACGACCGGGCGCCCTTGTTCCGCCCCGGCACGGTCAACATCGTCGTCACGTTGCCCGTGGCGCTCTCCGACGCCGCCCTCGTCAACGCCGTCGCCACCGCCACCGAGGCGAAGGTCCAGGCCCTCCTGGACGCCGGACTCGACTGCTCGGGCACCCCGACCGACGCCGTGTGCGTCGCCGCACCCGCACCGGGGGCCGACGGCGGCGAACCCTTCGCCGGGCCCCGCTCGACCTGGGGTGCGCGGATCGCCCGCGCCGTGCACACGGCCGTACTGGCCGGAGCCCGCCCGACCGCGTGACGGGGCCCGGCCCACCACCAGGGGTGCCGGGGTTCAGGTCACCGTCACCGGGTGCCGCACCACCGCGTCGAACAGATAGCCCTGGGTGTTGTGCGCGGTGGCCACCGGCTGCCTGCGCCCCGAACGGTCCGTCGCCCGGGCCAGCAGCACGGCGGGCCCCCGCTCCCTCGGCACCCAGTCGGCCGTCCACCGCACCCAGCTCCCGGCCCGCGGCTCGTCCCGCAGCCGGGCCGCCCGCCAGCGCGCACCCCCGTCGGTGCTGACCTCCACGGTCCGTACGGGCGCCCCGCCCGACCACGAACGCCCGGTCAGCAGCGCACGCCGGTGAGCGGGGAAAGCGGCCCCCGGGGCCAGCTCGAAGGCGCTCTTCAGCGACTGCCGGGTCAGCGGCGGGCTGCCCTCCGGCGGATGCCCGGGGCCGAACAGCCGGTAAAGGCCCGTGTTCCACGGGGTGAGCAGCGGCTCTGCGCTCACCTCGATGTCGCCGACCCACTTGATGTTGGCGATACCCACCCACGACGGCACGATCAGCCGGACCGGATAGCCGTGGTCGGGCGGCAGCGGCTCGCCGTTCATCTCGTACGCGAGCAGGACGTCTTCCAGCGCCTTGGCCACCGGCAGCGGACGGCGCACCCGGCCCAGGTTCACCCCGTCGGTGACCACCTCGGCGTCCAGGCCGCGCGGCAGCACGTCCACCGCGTGCCGCCCGATTCCGGCCCGGCGCAGCACGTCCGCCAGCCGCACCCCGCGCCAGCGCGCCGTGCCGATCGCCCCGAGCGTCCACGTGGTGCCGCTGACCGCCTGGCCCTGCTGCGAGGTGAAGTAGCTGCGGCCGTTGCCCGCGCACTCCACGAACGCGGTACGGGTCACCTGCGGCAGGGCCAGCAGATCCGCGAACGTGAAGTCGACCGGACCGCCGCGCAGCCCGTCGCCCCACACCGTCAGCTTCCAGCCGGCCCGGTCGATGCGCGGGGTGGCGGTGTGGTTGCGGACGAAGAACCGGTCGGCGGGGGTGAGGAGCCCGGTGCCGCGCAGGGCGGCGAAGTTCGTCTCCGCGTTGGTGCCGCGCAGCGTGAACAGCTCCGGCGGCAGCGGCTTGACCACGCCGGGCAGCCCGTCCGCCGCGCGGGCCGGAGCGGCGACCGAGGCCAGCGGCACGGCGGCGGAGGCCGCCGCCATGAGTTTCAGCAGATCGCGGCGGTCGATCCCGGCGGAACGCGCGCGGCCGCGGGACCACTGCCGCATCCGTATCCGGTCGTAGGCATCCTCGGTCGGAACCGGGCTCATGGAAACTCCTCGTGGGTCAGGTCAGGGTGATGTGGGGCTGGGGACGGGGGTGCGGGCGGTACGAGGCTGCGGGAGCAACTCCCGTACGAGCGCGCCCACCTGCTCCGTCTCGATGAGGAAGCCGTCGTGCCCGTACGGCGAGGCGATGGTGTGCGCGGCGTCCGCCCCCGGCAGCAGCGCGGCCAGGCGTTCCTGCTGCGTCAGCGGGTACAGCCGGTCCGATTCGACGCCCGCGACCAGGGCGGGCAGCTCCGCGCGGGCCAGGGCGCGGGCGATCCCGCCCCGGCCCCGCCCGACGTCGTGGCCGTTCATCGCCTCGGTGAGCGTCACGTAGCTCCCGGCGTCGAACCGGCGCACCAGCTTGTCCGCGTGGTGGTCGAGATAGGACTCCACCCGGTAGCGGCCGCCGTGCGCGGGCTCCTCCCCGGGCTGTGCCTCGCCGCCGAAGCGGGAGTCCAGCTCGGGCGCGCTCCGGTACGTGATGTGGGCGATGCGGCGCGCCTGCCCGAGGCCCCGGTGCGGGCCCTCGCCCGGCGGCGCCCCGTGGTAGTCGCCGCCCCGCCACCCCGGGTCGGAGCGGATCGCGCCGATCTGCACCGAACCCCAGGCGATCTGGTCGGCGGAGGCGGCCGCCGGGGCGGCGAGCACGAGCAGCGAGCCGGTGCGTTCGGGCCTGCTCACCGCCCATTCCAGGGCCCGCATGCCGCCCATAGACCCGCCGATGACGGCCGCCCACCGGTCGATGCCCAGCACATCGGCGAGGGCCGCCTCCGCCGTCACCTGGTCCCGCACGCTCAGATACGGGAACAGCGAACCCCACGGCGTGCCGTCGGGCCCGGGGGAGGAGGGGCCGGTACTGCCCTGGCAGCCGCCCAGGACGTTGGGGGCGACGACGAACCAGCGGTCGGTGTCGAGCGCCCGGCCCGGACCGACCAGTGCGTCCCACCAGCCGGGCGTCGGATGCCCCGGACCGGCGGGACCGGCCACATGGCTGTCGCCCGTCAGTGCGTGCAGCACCAGCACGGCGTTGGACCCGTCCTCCGCCCGCCGCCCCCAGGTCTCGTACGTCAGGCGCACCCCCGGCAGCCTGATCCCGGACTCCAGGGGCAGCGGGTCCTCGATCGCCGCCCAGCGGCGACGACCGGGCGGATCCCCCTCCCGCCGGCCACCGGAGGCCGGCGGGAGGGGGAGTGCGCGGTGCGGGTCCTTCCGGTTCAGGACGCCGCCTTCGCCGCCCGGAAGCCCGCCTCCAGGTCGGCCTTGAGATCGTCCACGTTCTCCAGCCCCACCGACAGCCGCACGAGACCGGGCGTCGCGCCGGTGGCGATCAGCTGCTCCTCGGTGAGCTGGCTGTGCGTGGTGGAGGCAGGGTGGATGATCAGGCTGCGTACGTCACCGATGTTGGCGAGGTGGCTGAAGAGGTCGACCGCGTCCACGAACCGCCGGCCCGCCTCGGCCCCGCCCCTCAGCTCGAAGGCCAGCACGGCCCCGGCCCCGCGCGGCAGATAACGCTGCCCGGCCTCGTACCAGCGGTTCGACTCCAGCCCCGCGTAGTGCACGGCCGCCACCTCGTCGCGCCGCTCCAGCCAGCGGGCGAGCTCCAGCGCGTTGGAGGTGTGCCGCTCCAGCCGCAGGCTCAGCGTCTCGACGCCCTGGAGCAGCAGGAACGCCGAGTGCGGCGAGAGCGCGGGCCCCAGGTCGCGCAGCAGCTGCACCCGGAGCTTCACCGCAAACGCGCTCGGGCCGAGGTCCGGCCAGTAGCGCAGCCCGTGATAGCTCGGGTCGGGCTCGTGGAACTCGGGAAAACGCCCGGCGTGCGCCCCGAAGTCGAACGTGCCGGCGTCCACGACCACGCCGCCGATCGTCGTGCCGTGCCCGCCGAGGAACTTGGTCGCCGAGTGGACCACGATGTCCGCGCCGTGCTCGATCGGCCGGAGCAGATAGGGCGTGGGCACGGTGTTGTCGACGATGAGCGGCACCCCGGCCTCGTGCGCGGTGTCCGCGACGGCCCGGACGTCCAGCACGTCGCCGCGCGGATTCCCGAGCGTCTCGGCGAAGAACGCCTTCGTGTTGGGCCGGACCGCCGCCCGCCACGCCGCCAGGTCCTCCGGGTCCTCGACGAACGTCACCTCGACGCCGAAGCGGGGGAGCGTGTGGCGGAAGAGGTTGTAGGTGCCGCCGTAGAGGGACGAGGAGGAGACGACGTGGTCGCCGGCCCCGGCCAAGGTCAGGATCGCCAGCGTCTCGGCCGCCTGGCCCGAGGCCAGCGCGACGGCCGCGATCCCGCCCTCCAGCGCGGCGATGCGCTGCTCCAGGACGTCCTGGGTGGGGTTGTGGATGCGGGTGTAGATGTTGCCCGGCTCGGCCAGGGAGAACAGGTCGGCGGCGTGCTTCGTGTCGCGGAAGACGAAGGACGTCGACTGGTAGATCGGCACCGCGCGGGCGCCGGTCGTCGGGTCCGGGGCCGCGCCGGAGTGGATCTGCTTGGTCTCGAACGACCAGGCGGCGCCGGGGTCCTGCCGGTCCTGGTCCTCGGGGGTGTGGCCTGCGGTGACGGAGTCGAGGGGCTGGCTCATGTGGTTCCTCGCACGGGGCGGTGACGGGCTGAATACGGACCGTAGGACGCACTCCGCACCCTCGGAAGCGTGTCGCCCGCTTGGCCACGAACCCGCAACGGCCCGTCATGGCCCGCAATACGGCGGAAACGCGCATGCCATGCCCACCGGGCGGCGGGCATGGCATGCGGCAGGGACGTCCTTCAGCGGACCGCCGGAACCTCGGCGATCGAACGCCCCGCCCACGCGGGCGCGGGCTCGACGAGCGAGGCCAGCCGTTCCCGTACGGAGTCCGGGAACGGGGCGGTGCGGCCCGCCCGCTGGTCGACATGGAGCGCCAGCAGTTCGGTCGTTGCCACCGGGACGGCATCCGGCTCCGGTACGTCGTCGGGGGCGCCGACCACGTAGAGCTCGTGGCAGAAGCGCGCCTTCTTCGCGTCCACGCCCAACAGCCGCGTGCGGACGGCGAGATGGGATCCCGCGGCCACCTCGCGGAGATAGCGCAGATGCGATTCGGCGGTGTGGAGCGAGCAGCCGGTGCTCTCCCGGTAGCCGGCGTGCAGACCGGTCTCGATCATCATCGCGTCGGTGGCGTACCCGAAGACCAAGACGTAGAACGCCTCGCTCATATGGCCGTTGTAGTCGATCCACTCGGGCCGTACGGTCCGGTGGAACAGGGGGAGCGACGTACCCTCGGCGACCACGGCCGTCTCCTCGTGCGTGGGCTGCTCGCTCATCGGGTCGCCTCCTCGGCGGAACGGGGCAGGCGGCCGGTCGCCCGCAGGATGTCGATGACGCCCCGGTCGCGTTCGGCGACCAGGTCCGCGATGCTCCGGCCGTCCGCGGCCTCGTCGCAGCCGGCCACCACCGCCTCGTACAGGGCTCGGTCCAGCTCGGGAGCTTCGAGCCGGGTCCAGGGCGACTTCAGCGACGGGCCGAAGTGGTCGAGCATGTGGGCCATCCCGCCCTCGCCGCCCGCGAGCGCGAACGTGAGCATCGGCCCCATCACGGCCCAGCGGAGCCCGGGCCCTTCGGTGATCGACGCGTCGATCTCCGCCACCGTCGCCTCACCGTTGGCGACCATGTGCAGCGCCTCGCGCCACAGGGCTTCCTGGAGCCGGTTGGCTATGAAGCCGGGCACCTCCCGGTCCATGGTGATCACGGACTTGCCCGCGACCTCGTAGAAGCGCGAGGCCCACTCCACCGCGGCGGGGTCGGTCCGTTCACCGCCGACGACCTCGACCAGGGGGATGAGGTAGGGCGGGTTGAAGGGGTGCCCGACGACGAGCCGCCCGGGGTCGGCGGCCTCGGTCTGCATGTCCGTCATCGGGTAGCCGGAGGTCGACGAGGCGATCACCGTACCGGCGGGTGCGGCGGCGTCCAGGCGGGCCAGCAGATCGCGCTTGAGGTCCAGCTTCTCGGGGGCGCTCTCCTGGACGAACTGGGCGTCGGCCACGGCCTCTTCGAGCCTCGCTGTGACGGTCAGGCGGTCCTGCGACGCCTCGTCTGCCAGGCCGAGCTGTTCGAGCGCGGGCCAGGCCGCGGCGATGAGCCGACGCAGCCGGACGTCCGCGTCGGGGGCCGGGTCCCAGGCGGTGACGTCGTAACCGCGGGCAAGGAAGTGGGCGGCCCAGCCGCCGCCGATCACCCCGGCCCCGACGCACGCCACACGGCGCACGTCCTCCGGGGCACAGGGGGCGGGGGAACCGGGGGGCGTGGTGGGGGAGGGGATGACGGTCACGGGCGACACTCCGGAAAGACAGTGAGGGGGAGGGGAGTTGGGGAAGTCGGGGGTATCAGGCGCGCGGGCGCAGGCCGAGCTTCTCGCGGGCCTCGTCGGGCGTGGCGACCCGGGAGCCCAGGGACTCGGTGATCCGCACGGCGCGCTCGACCAGCTGCCCGTTGGTGGCCTTGACGCCCTTGCCCAGATAGAGGTTGTCCTCCAGGCCGACCCGGACGTGTCCGCCGAGCAGGATCGACTGGGCTACCCAGGGCATCTGCATCCGGCCGAGGGCGAAGCTCGCCCACTGGGCGCCCCGGGGAAGCATGTTCACCATCGACTGGAGGACGCCCGGGTCGGCGGGCGCGCCCCACGGGATGCCCATGCAGAGCTGGAAGACCGTGGGATCGTCGAGCAGCCCTTCGGCGAGGAGCTGCTTGGCGAACCAGAGCTGCCCGGTGTCGAAGATCTCCAGTTCGGGCCTGACACCGAGTTCCTGGATGCGCTTGGCGCCGGTGCGCAGCATGTCGGGGGTGGAGACGTAGAGGTTGCTGCCGTCGCCGAAGTTGAGCGAACCGCAGTCGAGGGTGCAGATGTCCGGCAGCAGCTCCTCCACGTGCGGCAGCCGGTCGAGCCCGCTGACCAGGTCGGTGCCCGGGAGCTGACGGAGCGGGGCCTCCGGGTCGATGACCAGGTCCCCGCCCATTCCGGCGGTCAGGTTGATGACGACGTCGGTGCCGGTCTCCCGGATCCGCTCGAGGACCTCCCGGTAGAGCCGGGGATCGCGGGACGGAGCGCCGGTCTCCGGCTCGCGGACGTGGATGTGGACCACGGCCGCGCCGGCCCCGGCGGCCTCGACGGCGGAGGCGGCGATCTGCTCGGGCGTCACCGGGACATGGGGGCTGCGGCCGACGGTGTCGCCGGCTCCGGTGAGGGCGCAGGTGATGATGACGTCTTGGTTCACGGGCATGCGGAAACATCTCCTCCGGGGAGCGGGCAGGGCTGGGGAGCTGAAGGTTGGGGGCTGGGGGCCGGCGAGCTGAGGGTTGCGGGGCTGCTTGCCGTTGTACGGGGGTCAGCCGGCCGTGGGAGCTGTCAGGCAGGCGTCCACATGGGCGATCAGCGCGTCATGCATGGCCTGCGCACCGGTGCCGGGGATTCCGTCCTCCTGACCGCCCGGTTCGGTGGCCAGGACCTGGGAGGCCAGTCCGTCGATCAGGGCGGTGACGGCGAGGGCCGCGCCGTCCGCGTCGACCGGGCGGAACACGCCCTGCTCGACGCCGCGCCGGATCACGTCGGCGACCGTTCCCCGCCACTGGCGGTAGTACTCCACGTGGAGCCGCCCGACCGTGGTGGACCGGGCGGCCTCGGCCCACAGGTCGAGCCAGACGCACCACTGCCGCCGTTGCTGCTCGGTGCGGGGCGTCTGGAGTTCGATCAGCAGGCGCAGTTCGTCCCCGGCGTGCCGTGTCCCGGCCGTGGCGTCGGAGCGGCGACGGGTGTCCTCGTCCATGCACCAGCGGACCGCGGCTTCGAGCAGTTCGTCACGGCCGGGGAAGTGGTAGTGGATCGCCGCCGTGCTGGTGTGGCAGGCGGCGGCGATGTCCGCGACCCGGACGGCGTGGAATCCGCGCTCGGCGATGAGCCGGACGGTTTCGCGCACGATCTGCAGGGGTCTGCCGCCCTCGGGCGAGGGCACCGGCGGGCGAGAGGCCGACGCGGAACATACGGGCGACGCCGTCACGGCCGCACCGGACGCCGCACGGCCCGCCGCGTCCACGCCGTCTGCCGCACCGGCCGCCGAGCCGAGCAGCCGGCCGACGTCGACGCCCCCGATGTCCGCGATCCGGGCCAGTTCGGCGGCGGTGAATCGGCGTGTGCCGTTCAGGGACCGGGACAGCTTCGACGGATCGATGACGATCCGCCGCGCGAACTCGCGCGCGCTCACACCCGCCGCGTCGATCACCTGTCGGACCCGTGCGGCCACCTCGTCCTGCTGCATGGTCAGCCACCGTAACGACGTGTTGAGAAAACCTCAACATGAGCGAGCGCAGGCCATGAAAAAGGAGGGGTGTTGCGGTTCTGACTGATGCATCAGTCAGAACCGCAACACCCCTCCTGCCCGCTGTTCGCCCCGGCGGTGGTCACTCCTGGACGAGCATCCCGCTCCGCAGCTTGCCCAGCATCCGGCTCAGCAGCCGGGACACGTGCATCTGCGATATCCCGAGCTCCGCGCCGATCTGCGCCTGGGTCATCTCCTGGCCGAAGCGCATGTCGATGATCCGGCGCTCCCGCTCGTCCAGCTCGCCCAGCAGGGGCGCGAGGGCGTGGAGATTCTCCACGGCCTCCATGGCGGGGTCCGGATCGCCCAGCACATCGGCGAACGTCCGCCCGGCACTCTGCCCGGGTCCGGCCTCCGCGGTGTCGGTCGGCATGTCCAGGGAGCCCGCCGTATAGCCGTTGGAGGCGACGATCCCCTCCGTGACCTCGGACTCCTCGAGCCCCAGGTACTCCGCCAGCTCCTTCGCCGTGGGGTCCCGGTCGAGTTCGCCGGCCAGGGACTCCTTCGCCTTGGCGAGATCGACCCGCAGCTCCTGGAGTCGTCGGGGCACGTGCACGGCCCAGCTCGTGTCACGGAAGAACCGCTTGATCTCCCCGACGATGTACGGCACCGCGAACGAGGTGAACTCGACCTCCCGGGAGAGGTCGAAGCGGTCGATCGCCTTGATCAGCCCGATGGTGCCGACCTGGACGATGTCCTCCATGTCGCCGCTGCCCCGGTTGCGGAAGCGGTTGGCGGCGAAGCGGACGAGGGACAGGTTCATCTCGATGAGGGTGTTGCGCGCGTACTGGTACTCGTGCGTGCCCTCCTCCAGGACCTGGAGGCGGTCGAAGAAGAGACGCGAGAGCCGACGCGCGTCCAGCGGGGCGATCTTCCCGGCATCCTCGATCCACGGAAGCTCTTCGGTGGTGCCCGTCCGCTCCGCGCCGGCGGTCTGCGCGGTCTCTGCGGTGTGCACGGTCATGTCGCTTCACGCTCCCTGGTTCGTAGGCCCTGAGGCCTGTTCGCCTTCCCGGTGGGTCGGTCCTCATGCGTGGTGGAGGGAGTTGATCTGGCCACACGGATCGAGTTGGCCGGAAACACGCCTGGTTCGGTCCTGAGGAACCGTCACGCCCGGCTGCCCGAGGGGCGCGAGTGACGGGCGCACGTTGCGGACCGCAGATGAGGGGCGTGAGCGTGGAGGGACGAAGAACCGCCCCACCGGTACGGGGGAGCCCGGTGGGGCGGTCGCCACCAGAGTGCCACAGGCGGAGGGCCGTTGGGACCGCACCGGCACGTATTGGCCTAGGGATGAGTCGTTTTCGCCGCTCGTCCGCGTACGAGCACGCGCCGCGACGCCCCCTCACACCTCCCGCACGCCTCCCGATGATTGCAGGGCCATGAACAGATCTGCCTCGCGGAATACCCGCCGTATCCACCTGCCTTTCCTCCGGCGGGCGCGCTGCTCCGGACGCCGGGCACCCGCCGCCGAGGAAACCGCACGCTGTACGGAACGAGACCGAGGAGACCATGACCCAGAACGACACCCGGCCCCGGACCGATACCCCTTCCCGGCTCCACCCGCTGGACAACCCCGCCCGGTCCTCCCTCGCCGGTCCGCACGCCCACTTCGCCGAGAGCCGTGGGCGGGTCCTGCGCTATCCCGTCGACGTCACCCCCTGGATCGCGCTCCCCGACGCCCCGGACACCCAGGACTGGGCCGATCTCGCGGCGCTCGCCGGGCCGGGCGGTTCCGTCGCCCTGGCCGCGTTGCAGGCGCCGCCCCCGCCGGACTGGGAGATCGTCTTCAGGGCCGACGGCGTCCAGCTGGTCGACGCGTCCGTGGACGCCGCGCCCGACCCCGAGGCGGTCCTGCTCGGCCCGAGGGACGTGCCGGAGATGCTGGACCTGGTGGCGCGCACCCGCCCCGGCCCCTTCCTGCCGCGCACGGTCGAGCTGGGCACGTATCTGGGCATCCGGCGGGGCGGCGCCCTGGTGGCGATGGCGGGGGAGCGGCTGCACCCGCCCGGCTGGACCGAGATCAGCGGCGTCTGCACGGACGAGTCCGTACGGGGACAGGGGCTGGCGAGCCGGCTGGTCCTGGCGGTCGCACACGGGATCCGGGAGCGCGGCGAGACGCCGTTCCTGCATGCGTCCGCATCCAACACCGGCGCCATCCGGCTCTACGAGTCCCTCGGCTTCCGGCTTCGCCGGCGTACGGAATTCCTCTCCGCCCTCGTCCCCGCCGCGTTCCCCTCGGCCCACGGGACCTGAGGCACCCCCGGCCCGGGGCCGAGGTCCCGGGCCGGAAGTCCCGAACGGGACCTTCGGCACCCCCTCGGGGTCCTATGGCCTCCTGTGCGCGGGCCCGCCTCCCGGTGAACTGGAAGGGACCGGCCGAAACTGCGGGCGGCGCCGAGGCACCAGCGGGAGGACAGGCCGTGCCCATGAGGTTGCTGGACATGGCACACAAGCCACAGACGCCGAAGAGGCGGAGCGGTCCACGGCACCGGGACGGTGCCGCGCAGAGCCCGGACGCGAGCATCGCGGCGGTGTCCCAGGGCCGCATCGGCAACTGGGCGCTGGTCGGCGGGCTGACCCTGCTGACCCTGCTGGTCGTCTTCCTCGACGTCAGGACGGGCAACGACCTGCGGGTCGTGCCCCTGCTCGTGGTCGTCCCGGCACTGGCCTCCGTCTACTGCAGCCTCCGCCAGACCATATGGGTCGCGGTGTGGATCACCACGGTCGTCGTCGGCTTCCGGGCCGGCGCGGACGGTACCTTCTGGGACTTCGTCTTCGGCATCGGCTTCGCCGTACTGGCCTGCGCCCTCGGAGTCGCCGCCTGCGCGGCGCGTATCCGGCACGCCACCGAGATGGCGCGGCTGCGGTCCGCCGCCGTCACCCTGCAGCGCCAGATCCTGCGGCCGCTGCCCGTCGTGACCGACCACGTCTTCGCGTACGGGCTCTACGAGCCGATCGAGGAGGACCGCTTCGTCGGCGGAGACATCTACGAGGTCGTCGAGTCGCCGTACGGGACCCGGGTGATCATCGGGGACGTCCAGGGCAAGGGGCTCGCGGCGATCGGCGCCGGATTCGCGGCCATCGCCGCGTTCCGTGAGGCGGCCATCCGTGAACCCACGCTGACCGGAGTCGTCCAGGTGCTGGAGGACGCGGTCGTCCGGCACAACGAGTTCTCCGCCCAGACCGGCGAGGCCGAACGCTTCGTGACCGCGCTCGTGCTCGGGTTCGACGAGGGCGGCCAGGTCGAGGCCGTGAACTGCGGCCATCTGCCGCCGCGCCTGCTGCACGACGGCCGGACCTCGGCCGTCACGCTCCACCGGACCTCCGTCCCCCTCGGCCTCGCCGCACTCAGCCGGGAGGCCCGTACGGCCGAGTCCTTCGACTTCCCGCGGGGCGCGACGCTGCTCGTCGTCACCGACGGGGTCACCGAGGCCCGTGACGCCACGGGCGCCTTCTACCCGCTGGACGAGCGGGTCGCGGCCTGGGCCGGGCACGGTCCGCGCGAGCTGCTCGACGCGCTCCACGGCGACCTGGAGGAGTTCTCGGGCGGCATCCGGCGCGACGACGTCGCCGCGCTGGCGCTGCACCGCGCCCCCGCAGCCACCCTCTGATACGCCCCCAGATGTCCCCACGAGACGAATGTCGCGTGGGGACATTTTCAGGTGTACGGTACATCTATGACTCCGGAACGGAAGATCCCGGAACGGCGCAGCCGTAAGGCGCGCCGCACCCGCGACACCCTGGCGCAGGCCGCGTTCGAGCTCGTGCTCGACCGGGGGCTGCGGAACGTGACGGTCGAGGAGATCGCGGAAGCCGCAGACGTCGACCGCCGTACGTTCAGCCGGTACTTCCCGAGCAAGGAGGCCGCCGCCCTCGACTCCCTGCGGGGCGACGGCGACCGCATCAACGCGGCCCTGCGCGCCCGCCCGGCCCCGGAACCCCCGCTCCTCGCCTACCGGCGGGCCGTCCTCGACTGGCTCGCCGACCCCGGGGCGGAGGCCTGGCACCGCCGCCCCCGGATCTTCGAGCTGCTGGTGGTCGCCGAGGAGGAACCGACGCTCTACGCCGTCTTCCACCACATCCGGGTGGACGCCCAGGAGGACTCGATCGCCATCGTCGCGGACCGGCTCGGCGTCGATCCCCGGCAGGACATCCGGCCCGCCGTGACCGTCGCCGCCGGAGCGGGCGCGCTGCTCGCGGCCCAGGCCGCCTGGGTGCGAGGAGGCCGTCCGGACGCCCTGCCCGAACGGGTCGCCGAGGCCTTCGACGCACTTGCGGAGACAGCCCGAGAAGCAGCAGAAGCAACAGAAGAAGCACCGGAAACAGAGGCAACCTCATGAGCACCGAACACAGCTCCACCCCCGCGCAGACGGCCACGCACACGGACGCGCCCGCGTCCGCCGCCGAGTTCGCGGGCCGCACGGCCCTCGTCACCGGCGGCGCCTCCGGCATCGGCCTCGCCCTGGCCCGGCGGCTCGCCGCCGGCGGCGCTGCGGTCGTCGTCGCCGACTACGACGAGGAGAACGCGCGCAAGGCCGCCGCCGAGCTGGAGAGCACCGGAGCCACGGCCGCCGCCGTCGCGATGGACGTCACCGACCCGGCATCCGTGGAGGCGGGCGTGCGGTTCGCGGTGGACACCTTCGGCGCACTCCACCTGGCCGTGAACAACGCCGGTATCGCGGGCCCCAGCAGCCCCACCGGTGAGTACCCGGTCGAGGACTGGAACCGCGTCGTCGCCACCAACCTCAGCGGCGTCTTCCACTCGATGCGCTACGAACTGCCCGCCATCGTCGCTGCGGGCGGCGGCGCGATCGTCAACATGTCGTCCATCCTCGGCACCAACGGCTTCGCGGGCTCGCCCGCCTACGTCGCGGCCAAGCACGGCGTCGTCGGCCTCACCAAGACCGCAGCGCTCGAATACGCCGCCCGGAACGTCCGGATCAACGCGGTCGGCCCCGGCTTCATCGACACCCCGCTCCTGCGGAACGCCGACCCGGCGGCCCGCGAGCACCTGATCTCCCTGCACCCGGCCGGACGCCTCGGGACCGCCGAGGAGGTCGCCGAACTCGCCGCCTTCCTGCTCTCCGACAAGGCATCCTTCATCCACGGCAGCTACCACCTGGTGGACGGCGGCTACTCCGCCCCGTGACCCAGCGGGTGTCTGGGCCCCGAGTGGCGGGCGGGGGACACGAGGGCGACAAAGGAACACGGGGGCCGGCGAGGACAAGCAAGAAGCAAGGAAGAAGCGAGGAGACCCATGAAAGCCGTTCAGTACCGAACCGTCGGCGCCGCCCCCGAGGTGGTCACGGTCCCGGATCCGGAGCCCGGCCCCGGCCAGGTGCTGCTGAAGGTCACCGCCGCCGGCGTCTGCCACTCCGACATCGCCGTGATGAGCTGGCCCGCCGACCAGGTCCCCTTCCCCCTGCCCCTCACCCTGGGCCACGAGGGCGTGGGCACGGTCGCCGCGCTCGGTGACGGCGTCGACGGCTTCGCGGTCGGCGACTCCGTCGCGGTCTACGGCCCCTGGGGCTGCGGCACCTGCGTGAACTGCGCCGAGGGCAAGGAGAACTACTGCCTGCGCGCCAAGGAGCTCGGCATCATGCCGCCCGGCCTCGGCGCCCCCGGCGCGATGGCCGAATACATGATCGTCGACAACCCTCGCCACCTCGTCCCGATCGGCGTCCTCGACCCTGTGAAGACGGTGCCCCTCACCGACGCCGGACTCACCCCGTACCACGCGATCGTGCGCTCCCTGGCGAAGCTCGTGCCCGGTTCCACCGCCGTCGTCATCGGCACCGGCGGCCTCGGCCACGTCGCGATCCAGCTGCTGCGCGCCATGACGGCCGCCCGGGTGATCGCCCTCGACGTCACCGAGGACAAGCTCGCCCTGGCCAGGACCGTCGGGGCCCACGAAGCGGTCCTCTCCGACGAGAAGGCGGCCGCCCGCG
Source organism: Streptomyces globisporus (assembly GCA_014649555.1). Lineage (GTDB taxonomy): Bacteria > Actinomycetota > Actinomycetes > Streptomycetales > Streptomycetaceae > Streptomyces > Streptomyces globisporus. Next base: position 85,233 of record BMTG01000006.1, read on the forward strand.
TCATCGAACTGACCGGCGGACTCGGCGCCCACGTGGTCCTCGACTTCGTCGGAGCGCCGCCCACCGTGCAGACCGCCGGAGCCGTCGCCCGCGTGGACGGCGACGTCACCATCGTGGGCATCGGCGGGGGCGCCCTCCCGGTCGGCTTCGGAACCCTCCCGTACGGGGCCACTGTCTGCGCTCCCTACTGGGGCTCGCGCAAGGAGCTCGCCGAGGTCCTCGACCTGGCCCACGCCGGAGCGGTGGACGTCCATGTGGAGACGTACTCCCTCGACGAGGCCCCGCTGGCGTACGAGCGCCTCCACGACGGCAGGATCAACGGCCGGGCCGTCATCCTGCCCAACGGCTGACCTCCCGCCGTCGCCGTCGCCGTCGTCGGCCCCCGCCCCTGCCCCGGACCCAGGCGGGGGCGGCCGGAAAATCCCGGCACGGGGTGGCCGCCCGCCGCTAGACTGGCCGGTATGGGTTCGTACCGCTTCTACTTCTTCCGCTGATTCCCGGCCCGGACGGCCGCAGCGCGCCGCACCGCGCGTCCCTCTGAGACGGCCCGGTGCCAAGGTCCTCGTGACGACGTTCTCTCGTGACGATGTTCCGGTGACGTCGACGTCACCCCGCGCGCCCGCCGCCGTTCCCTCCGCCGTCCGGCATCCACGCCCCGCCCCCGTCGCGCTTCCGTGCGCGCCGCCGCGGGCCGTCACCCAAGGAAAAGGCACCCATGCACTCCCAGCGCGACCGCGCTCAACTGGCCATGAAGGACGTCTCCAAGGCGTACGGGGACCGCTCCGTACTCGACCAGGTGACCCTCACCGTCCGACCCGGTGAGAAGACCGCCGTCATCGGCGAGAACGGCTCCGGAAAGTCCACCCTGCTCCGCCTGCTGGCCGGGGCCGAAGCCCCGGACACCGGTGAGGTCACCGTCCGGTTCCCCGGCTCCACCGGCTACCTCGCCCAGACGCTCGACCTCGACCCGGCCGACACCGTGCAGGACGCCGTCGACGCGGCCCTCGCCGAACTGCGCGCCCTCGAACACCGGATCCGCGAGGCGGAGGCGGCCCTTTCGGAGCGGAAGCCCGGCGCCCCGGGGCCGACCGACGTGGAACTCGCCGCGTACGGGGACCTCCTCACCGCCTACGAGGACCGCGACGGCTACCGGGCGGACGCCCGTACCGAAGCGGCTCTGCACGGCCTCGGCCTCGCCCACCTCACCCGCGACCGCCCGCTCGGCACGCTGTCCGGCGGCGAGCAGTCCCGGCTCGCCCTCGCCTGCGTGCTGGCCGCCGCCCCCGAACTGCTGCTGCTCGACGAGCCGACCAACCACCTCGACGCCCGTGCCGTCGGCTGGCTGGAGGACCACCTGCGCGCCCACCGGGGGACCGTCGTGGCGATCACCCACGACCGGGCGTTCCTGGAGCGGGTCACCTCGGTGATCCTGGAGGTCGACCGGGATCTGCGTACGGTCACCCGGTACGGGGACGGCTGGGACGGCTACCGCACCGCCAAGGCCGCCGCCCGCCGCCGCTGGGCCCAGGAGCACGAGGAGTACCTCGCGGACCTGGCCCGCACCGAGGAACTGGTCGAGGCGGCGGGCTCGCGGCTCGCGGCCACCGGGGGCGACCCGAAACAGGGCTTCGGCAAGCACCGCCGTTCCAGCGAGGCCAAGCTGTCCGGCCGGGTCAGGGCGGCCCGGACCCGACTGGACGCCCTGCGCAGGTCTCCCGTGCCGCCCCCGCCCCGCCCGCTCGCCTTCACGGGCCGCCCGTCGGTCGCCACGGAGACCGGCGGGACCACCGACACCACCGACACGACAGGCGGCCCGGTGAGCAGAGCGAGGACTCTCGTGGAGCTGGACTCCGTCTCCGTCGGGGACCGGCTCCACCTCCCCTCCCTGCGTGTGACCTCGGGAGCCCGGCTCCTGGTGACCGGTGAGAACGGGGCCGGAAAGACCACCCTGCTGCGGGTCCTCGCGGGCGACCTGACCCCCGACACGGGAACGGTCACCCGCCACGCCCGCATCGGCCACCTCCCGCAGGAACTGCCCGCGCGCCCGACCCGGCGCACCCTGCTCGCCACGTTCGCGGCGGGCCGGCCCGGCTTCCCCGACGAGTACGCCGACGACCTCCTGGCCCTCGGTCTGTTCCGCCCCGAGGACCTCGACGTGCCTGTCGCGTCCCTCTCCGTCGGCCAGCAACGCAGGCTGGCCCTGGCACGTCTGGTGACCCGGCCGGCCGATCTGCTGGTGCTGGACGAGCCGACGAACCACATCGCGCTGAGCCTGGTCGAGGAGCTGGAGCAGGCCCTCGACCAGTACCGGGGCGCGGTCGTCGTCGTGTCGCACGACCGCAGCTTCCGGGCCCGCTTCACCGGCGACGTCCTGGAACTGCGGGCCGGACGCCAGGTGGGCAAGGCGCCGGCCCCGGCCTATGCGTCGGGGGAGGCGGCAGCCCCGCGCACCTGAGCGCGCAGCCGGTCGACGAACACCCGCTGACCGGCGATCAGCCGTTCGGCGGCCTGCTCCGGCGTGCACCAGGCGAACCGGTCCATCTCCGGGAACTCCTGCTGCACGCCGGACCCGCGCGGCCACTCCATCGTGAACGTCCCGGGCACGACGGACGCGAGGTCCAGTCCGGCCTCCAGGGCCCACACGGTCACCGTCTTGCCGCTGCGCTGCCGCGCCTCGCCCAGCGCGATCCACTCACCCGGCGGGACGGGCACCCCCAGCTCCTCCGTGAACTCGCGGCGGGCGGCCGCCTCCGCACTTTCCTCAGCCCCGTACTCGCCCTTCGGCACCGACCACGCGGCCGCCTCCCGCCCCGCCCAGAACGGCCCGCCCATATGCCCGATCAGCACCTCGACATCCCGCTCGCCCGCGTCCTCGTCCTCCGTGACCCGGAAGAGAAGGAGCCCCGCACTGCGCCTGCCTGTCGACATGTCGTCAAGTCTGCGGCGACGGAGTGCGGGGCGCCACGCGGGGGCGTTCCGCCCGGGGCGGGGCGGGACCCTTACGTCTTGCGGTAGCCGTACGCCTCCGATGCCGCCGCCTCCACGGCCGCGAGGTCACCACCGGCCGAGGCCGTCACCACGGCGGCCACCGCGCCCTCGACGAACGGCGCGTCCACGAGCCGGGTGTTCTCGGGCAGCTCGTCGCCCTCGGCGAGCATGGACTTCACCGTGAGGACCGCGCTCCCCAGGTCGACCAGGACCGCGACGCCGGCGCCCCGGTCCACCGAGGCGGCGGCCCGCCCGATCAGCTCCGCGCTCGTCCCGAGCCCGCCGTTGGGCAGCCCGCCGGCCGGGGCGACCGGCGCGGTCACCCCTCCGGCGGCAAGCCCCCGGGCCAGCTCGGCGACCGACTCGGCGACCGGACCGCTGTGGGAGACCAGCACGATGCCCACCTGCTGCTCGTCGCTCACGCGTCCACTCCGTCCGTCGCCGTCGCCGTTGCCGCGAGGGCCTCGACCAGCAGCGCGGCCGAGGTCGCGCCCGGGTCCTGATGCCCGATGCTGCGCTCGCCGAGATAGCTGGCCCGGCCCTTGCGCGCCTGCATCGGAACCGTCGCCACGGCACCCGCACGGGCCGCTTCGGCGGCGCCGTCGAACGAGGTGGCCAGGGCCTCCGACGCGGGCAGCAGCGCGTCGAGCATCGTCTTGTCCCCGGCCTGGGCCCCGCCCAGCTGCCCCACCGCGGCCACCCCTGCCGCGAAGGCCTGGGCGAACTGCGTCTGCGTCACCTCGTCGTCGTCGCCGAGCGCCTTGCCCGTACGGCGCAACAGCGTCCCGTACAGCGGGCCCGAGGCCCCGCCGACGGTGGAGATGAGCTGCCGTCCCGCCAGGGTGAGCACCGCACCGGGGGTGGCGGGGGCGTCCTTCTCCAGCACCTCCGTCACCGCCGTGAAACCGCGCTGGAGGTTGCTGCCGTGATCGGCGTCCCCGATCGCCGAGTCCAGCTCGGTCAGATCGTTCGCCTCACGCTCGACGGACGCCGCGGCAGCGGTCATCCAGCGGCGGAAGAAGTCGGTGTCGAGCACATGATCTCCTGTTCCTCTACCGGTCCCGGCCCCGTCGGCGGTTCAGAGGCCCCAGCGGAGCGCGGCCGTCCGCACGGGCGCGTCCCACAGGCGCAGCAGTTCCTCGTCGACCTGGCACAGCGTCACCGAACAGCCTGCCATGTCGAGCGACGTCACGTAGTTCCCCACGAGCGTACGAGCCACCGGGACCCCTCGCTCGGACAGCGCACGATGGACCTCCGCGTTGAAGCCGTACAGCTCCAGCAGCGGTGTCGCCCCCATGCCGTTCACCAGCGCCAGCACCGGGCCGGTGGGCCGCAGGTCCTCCAGGATCGCGTTCACGGCGAAGTCGGCGATCTCCCCGGACGTCATCATCGGGCGCCGCTCACGCCCCGGCTCGCCATGGATGCCGATGCCCAACTCCAGCTCGCCGGCGGGCAGGTCGAAGGTGGGGCTGCCCTTGGCCGGTGTGGTGACGGCGCCGAGCGCCACCCCGAAGCTGCGCGAGGCCCCGTTCACCTGCCGCGCGACCGCGGCCACCCGGTCCAGGGGCGCGCCCTCGTCCGCCAGCGCTCCGGCGATCTTCTCCACGAACAGCGTCGCTCCCGTGCCGCGCCGCCCGGCGGTGAAGGTACTGTCGCTCACGGCCACGTCGTCGTCCACCACCACCTGAGCGACCTGGACCCCCTCGTCCTCGGCGAGCTCGGCGGCCATCTCGAAGTTCAGCACGTCACCCGTGTAGTTCTTGACGACGAACAGCACCCCCGCACCGCTGTCGACGGCCGCGGCCGCCCGCACCATCTGGTCCGGCACGGGGGAGGTGAACACCTCCCCGGGGCAGGCGGCCGACAGCATCCCGGGCCCGACGAACCCGGCGTGCAGCGGCTCATGCCCGGAACCGCCCCCGGAGACGAGCCCCACCTTCCCCGCCACGGGCGCGTCCCGCCGGGCGACGACGCGGTTCTCCACATCGACGGTGAGCTCGGGATGCGCGGCCGCGATGCCCCGCAGAGCATCGGCGACCACGGTTTCGGGAACGTTGATGAGCATTTTCATGCCGGTCTCCTGGTGTGCGTGGCAGAGAGCTTCGGGACCTGCGTTTTTTCAGGTCAGCAAGGGCGCTACCAGTTATGGGTCGTGGTGGTCCGCGGCGGCTTGCCGCGCCCTGTGGCGGTACTGATGCTGACTGCTTGCTTCAACGTGATGATGCCAACGTGGCGTGTCCGATGCCACCGCAAGGGCGGCCTGCAAAGTCCCGGACTCACAGCGGTGCGGACAAGCTGGACGCAGCGCTGAGCAGCTTGTGCGGGAGGTGGGGTGTCGCCGGCGGACAGGACATCTTTCACGTGCGACGGCCCTGACAGCGGCGATGGGGGTGTTGCGGCAGTTGACCGGAGCGCCCTACGACTTCATGGCCGGACGAAGTCCCACTGGTGGCTCCGGGCTTGAAGCCGGCAGCGGCCAGGTTGAGGCCGACTCCTCACAGGGCATGCCGGAGCTCCCGGGTCACGCCGTCACGCCGCCCGCCCGGAAGTTCCGGTACGACGGTCGCCTTGCGCCAGATCGATGATCCAGTCCAGAGCGGCGGTCCCCGGGCTGTAGGCGGGAGCTGTCCGCCAGATCCGGACGAAGGCACCGACGAGAGCGTCGTCGGCCTGATCGGCCGTCGAACGCCGAGAGCGCAGAAGTGCGAGAAGCAGCGGAGCCACGAGGTCGTACAGCTCGGCCAGAGCTTTGAAGCTCCCGTGCGCGATCTGTACCAGCAAGTCATCAGCATGTGCTGTCGCCCTTCCGGGGACGAGGCACGCGGCATCCTGCGCTTGTTCGCGATCCGCATGTTCCTGCCGGATCCCGGGCTCCGTTTCCTTCACGCCTCGTACCCTATCGGTGCTCGGGCTCCGGGTTTCCGCTTCGGAGACCGGCCGAAGCCGCCCGCCCGGCGAGCGCCGAGGCCGTCACTCGCCGGGGTGGTGTCGGTGCTCCCTACGTCGCGCGGTCCTGGCCTCCCCGCACAGGGAGGATGGACAGCGGGCATGCACCGGCATGTGGTTCTGCCCGCCTGCGGGCATCGGTAGGGCTCTCGTGCGGCTGCGGGCCGGATGGTCCTGCGCGGCGGGCGGCTCGGGTGCGCGCGTGGTCTCGTCGCTGGGGACTCCCGATGGGCGGGAGTCTCACCTCGGCGGAGATACGCATGCGTGCAGCAGTTGTCACCGTCGCCCTCGCTGCGGCGGTGTCCTCGGTCGTCCCGGCATCGGCAGGAGCCTGGGCCGCGGCCCCGTCATCCGACCGGACCTCCCAGGAGGAGGGTTCGGGACCGGGAGAGGGCGGGCAGCGGGCGGCCGTGGACGGTGACCTGACGGTCATCGGCCTGACCACCGGTCAGCGACTGGTGGGATTCCGTAGCGGCGAGCCCTCCAGGCCGTGGCAGCTGGGCAAGGTCAGCGGCCTCAAGAAGGACACCAAGCTGGTCGGCATCGACTTCCGGGTGCAGAACACCAAGCTGTACGGAGTCGGCGACAAGGGCGGCATCTACACCCTGGACACCCGCAACCTCGCCGACCGGCGCACCCTCTCCACCTGGGCAAGCGGCGGGCGCCCGTTGTGGGAGCTCCTGCCGAAGATCCCACCGCCCGGTAAGGGCCGGTAACGCCGCGGTGAGCCTTTTCCAACCTCACGCTGAGGCGTGGTGGCGGAGGGTGGCTGCCTGGACCATGGTCGTGATGCGATGCCACCAGGAATGAGCGCGCCCCGGGCTGTTGCCGGACATCTCGCGCCCCTTGGCCGGGGGACGCCACCACAGTCGCCCAGATGCCACCGCGGAGCGGCCTGCGAAGATCCCGGATTCAGAAGCCCCGTCAGCGCCCTGCCACCGCGAAGGCCCGCAGCAATTCGCCGGTCGTCTCCGGCGCTTCGAACATGGGGAGGTGTCCGACGTCGGGCAGCTGCTCGATGCGCGCGGTAGCCACCGTGTCGTAGCGGTGTACCGAAGAAGGATCCCAGCGGCGATCGGCAGCGCCGAAGATCACCAGGACGGGGACGTCGAGGGCGGCGAGGCGCTCGGGGACGCTCCGCTCGGCGATGTACGCGGTGTTCCGGCGCAGCACCGTCCTGAACGTCCGATAGTCGATGCCCCGGACCTCGGCGACCAGCTCGTCCGGGATGTCCACCGGGCGGTTGCACACCGAGCTCATCCCCTTGCGGAGCATCGTGTCCGAACGGATCGGCCAGAGGAGCGGGCCCAGCGGCGGAGCCGTCAGCGCCCTCAGGAGCGCGGGCTGCGGAAGGAGTGCGTCGGGACTCGGGCCGCTGCTGATCAGTGCGAGCGAACCGACCAGGTCAGGCCGCTGCTCGGTGAGCGCGGTGGCGACGTATCCACCGCTGGAGTGCCCGACCGCGGTGACCGGACGAAGGGCGAGCTCGTCGAGTACCGCGGCCAGGCGGCCGGCCTGCTCAGGCACGTCGTACGACGGCGCGGGCGAGGACTGGCCGTGACCCGGGAGGTCGACTCGAATGACGTGATACCGGTCGGCGAGTGCCGGCACCACCGGACTCCAGGAGCTGCCCGAGGATCCCGATCCGTGGATGAGCACCAGCGGCGGCGCCTGCCGCGGGCCGTACTGGACCACGTGCATCCCGTGCACGTGCTTGACGACTTCATGTCCCATGTACGTGACGATGCCTGTGCTGCTGCCTACAGCCCGGCGGGACACGCACGCGCGTCAGGGTGCCACACGTTCGAGTGTCGCCGGTACCGTGAGCATGCCCGCTTCGGGGACGACGTCCTCGGCCCTCCGATTCCGCCACAGGAGGAAGCCCTCTTCGACATCCGACCGATCGCTGCTACTTCATGTGAACGGAGCCGGCGCTGCGTCCCCGTGCTCGATCCGACGCCAGGCCGGCCACCGCGCAGAGCGCACCCCAGCCTCCTGCGACCGCCGCGGCTTTGGGGCGGGCGGCCGGATCGGGGAGTTGCGTACCGAAGAGCACCGCGTCGCCGAGATCGGCCACGACCCGGCATGCGGTTGCCGCTCGTCGGACGGAGTGGTCCTTCGCGACCATCATGGCGATGCCGATCGCGGCATCCCGAACGCCCATGGCACGGATCAGCAGGGCGGCAGGGGCCGGGACGGACCCGTCCTCGTCGTCCAGGCCGCACGGACGGGCCATCAAGGCCGGGCGCACAAGAATACCCACACCGTAGACAGCGGTCGCCGCACCCACCCATCGCACCAGACCGGCTTCCACAGCATCCTCCTTGGATTCGGATCACCCGCGCTCGATGGATCACGGGTTCCCGGCAGCCCCTCATCCGACACCTCGGTACGCGCACGTGGCGGACTCGGCCCCCGGCCGTCGGCAACATCCGTTTGAACAGGTGCACAGGTGCACAGGGGTACACGGCGCCCGGGGCCGGCCCGCCATCCTCGGCCAGGTCGGCCCGTTTCGAGACGTTCTCCGAAATCGAGCCCCATCCACCCTCACGAAACGCCAGGGCCCCAGCATGAAGTTCGCCATCACCGCCGACGACGTGCGCTCCGTATTCGGCTTGTCGGGCGTGGTCCACTTCCCCCGCTACGACGCGCCGCACAACCGGCTGGACGACCGGACAGCGCTCCTCCTGAGCACCGTCGGCCTCCCCGACACCGCATGGTTCATGTCGAAGGCGAGCCTGCGAACGGACGACCCCGTCGACCTCGTCAGCTGGTACGGCAGCCGGGGTACCGTGCCGCCCGCCTGCCGGCACCGGGCGCCACGATCGCGGTCGTCGGGCAACTCCGCCTGACGGCCTGGGCGAAGAAACGCTGGAGCTCGCACCAGGCACTGGCCGTCGGACTCTGCCTCATGGGTCTGGCCTTCGTCCCTCTGGCCTTCACCCCTGACGACGCACCGGTCCTGGCCCTCACCGCCCTGGTGGCCGCCGTGGTGCTTCTCGCCGTCGGCGGGGCGATCATCTACCCCTTCGAGATGGAGACGGTGGTCGTCCTGTGCGACAACCGGCTGGTCGCCACCCACTACGGCCTCTACAACACCGTCTCCGGCCTCGGCATCACCCTGGGCAACCTGGCCGTCGGAGCCGTATGGGACTTCGCGCAGAGCCATCGGACGGAGTGGCTGACGTGGGGTGCGCTCGTCGCGACGGGGCTCGCCTGCGCGGCATCGATCATCGTCCTGGCCCGCACCGGAATCCTCACGCGGCGCCCCTTGCTCGAGGTCAGGCAGGCGTGAGGAGGCAGAACTCGTTGCCCTCCGGGTCGGCCAGGATGGTCCAGTGGATCGCGGACCGGTCGATACCGGGGTCGGTGGCGCCCAGGGAGCGCAGCCGGTCCGCCTCTGCCGCCGGGTCGTCACCGGGGTAGGGGCGGACATCGAGGTGGACACGGTTCCACCCGCTCTTGATGTCGGGCGTACGGAGGAACTCCAGGTAGGGGCCGGCGCCCTTGGCGGAGCGCATGGTCGCGCCGTCGTCGGTGACCTCGTGCAGCGTCCAGTCCATCGCCTCGCCCCAGAACCGGGCCATCTCCCGTGGATCGGTGCAGTCGACCACCACGGCGGCGATCGGCCCGGTGTCCCGGTAGACCGGACGGGGCTCCAGGACGCAGAACTCGTTGCCCTCCGGGTCGGCCATCACCGTCCAGGGGACGTCGCCCTGCCCCACGTCGACGAGCGTCGCGCCGAGGCTCTTCAGGCGTGCGACCAGCTCTTCCTGATGGGCGGTCGAGGTGGTGGCCAGGTCGAGGTGCACGCGGTTCTTGACCGTTTTGGGTTCCGGGCGGGCGATGATGTCGATGCAGACCGCCGCGGGGTCGGGGTAGGTGAAGCCCACGGGTTCGAGGTTGGTCACCCCGGGCCCCTCGCTGTCGATACCCCACCCCAGGGCCTCCGCCCAGAACCGGCCGAGCGCGGCGTCGTCCTGGGCCTTCATGTTGATCTGCACGAGCCGTGTTGCCATGCCGCAGATCCTAGGGGGTGTCTTGCCGGCTCCCGGATTCCACCGGGGGAGCGGAAGCCGCCGATCCGGCGGCGGCCCGCTCGATCTTCGCGCGGTACGCCGCGCGGGCTTCCTCGTCGATCGGCTCCTCGTGTTCGGGGCGCAGCCCGGTCCGGCCGTCGAGCCCCTCGCGCAGGATGTCGGCCTGCCCGGTGTGCCGGACGGTCTCGCCGAGGACATGGACCATGACGGCGAACAGGTTCGTGTCGGAGTGGGGCTCGGGCCACCACGGCACATGGCCGGGGGCGTCGAGGGGAAGCACGTCGATCGTCGCGTCCGCGTGTTCCCACGTGCGCCGGTAGAACCCGGTGATCCGGTCGCGGGTCTCGTCCTCGGCCGCCCACAGATCGCCGCCGTCGTGGTCCTGCCACCGGGGCAGCGGCTCCGGGGACGGGCGGCCGAGGACCTCGCCGAAGTACCTGGCCTCGACGGTGGCCACATGCTTGACCAGGCCCAGGAGGTTGGTCCCGGTCGCCGTCAACGGCCGTCGGGCGTCGTACTCGGACAAGCCGTCGAGCTTCCAGAGAAGCGCCTCACGGTCCCGCCGCAGTCTCCCGTGCAGGGTTTCCTTCGCGAACTCGTCGATCATGCGACGTGAGCCTATATCGGCTTGGGGGGAGCGTTCCTGGGACGGTGTGCGCAGGAGTCGCAGCCGGTCCGCCCGCTCGGTGCGATATCGGCCGCTGTCGCCGTGTCGGTGAGCGGACAGGCGTTACGTGCCGGCGTCGAGGGGTACCCCTGTGCGTACGAAACGACGCGAAAGAAGCAAAAGCGAAGAGAACGGCCGTGACGCACGAGGAACGAGGATCACATGCAGGTGGGATACAAGCTGGCGGCGGAGGCGTTCGGCCCGGCGGAGCTGGTCAGGCAGGCCGTGCTCGCCGAGCAGGCGGGATTCGACTTCGTGGAGATCAGCGACCACTACCACCCCTGGCTCGACAACCAGGGGCACTCGCCGTTCGCCTGGACGGTGCTGGGGACCATCGCGGCCCGGACCTCGCGCATCGGTCTGGCGACCGGGGTGACCTGCCCCACCGTGCGCTACCACCCCGCCGTCATCGCCCAGGCGGCCGCGACCCTCGCCCTGCTCGCGGAAGGCCGCTTCGTCCTGGGCGTCGGCTCGGGGGAGCGGCTCAACGAACACGTCGTCGGCCCGGGCTTCCCCGACGCGGTCAAGCCGCGGCACGACCTGCTCAGGGAAGCGCTGGAGATCATCCGGCTGCTGTGGAGCGGGGGCTACCAGTCCTACGAGGGCAAGCATCTGCTGCTCCAGGACGCCCGGGTCTTCGACCTCCCCGACGAGCCGCCGCTGATCGCGGTCGCCGCCAGCGGTCCGGAATCGACCCGGATCGCCGCCGAACTGGGCGACGGCCTCTTCGCCACGGAGGACAAGCCGAGCATCGTCCGGCACTACCGCGACGCAGGCGGCACCGGCCCGTGCTACGGCGAGGTCCCGATGGCGTGGGCCCCCGACGCGCACACCGCCGCACGCGCCGCGCTGGAGACTTCGCGCTGGGCGCTGACCGGCTGGAAAGTGATGAGCGAGCTGCCCAACCCGGTCAATTTCGACGCCGCGACCGCCACGGTCCGCGAGGAGGACATCCTGGAGAAGTTCGCCTGCGGAGCGGACCCCGGACGGTACGTCGAGGTGGCCCAGCGGTACGTCGACGCGGGCTTCGACCGGCTGGTCATGCAGAACGCGGGCCCCGACCCCGACGGCTTCATCGACTTCTACCGCCGCGAACTCGACGGACGTATCCGGCAACTCGAACCGAACCATCCGTGAGCCCTTGAGGCGTCCGGCGTCCGGACGCCCGGGCGGTGAAGCGACGAACCGACGAAGCGAGGAAGAACATGGCCGCCCGGCACCACCTCATCGACCGCGCTCCGTCCGCCGTGTGGGCGGTCCTGGAGGACGAAGGTCTCTACGGCACCTGGGTGGTGGGAACCTCCGATTCCCGCCCCGAGCAGGGCGACTGGCCCGAGCTGGGCTCCTCGATCACCTACAGCGTGCGGCTGGGGCCCAAGGAGTTCACCGGCCGCACGGTGGTGCGGCGCATCGAGAGGCCCCGGACGCTGGAGCTGGAGGCCGAGGCCGGCCCGCTGGGCTCGGCACGCATCGCCCTGGACATCCGGCCCTGGGGAGACAAGACCCTCGTGACCGTCGACGAACACCCGCTGCGAGGCGTGGGCGGCACGCTCCACAACGTCCTGCTGGACTCGCTGATCCAGATCCGCCACCGCACCATGCTGGCCCGCCTCGCCCGGCTGACCGAACGCCGTACGCCCGCGGGGACGAACGAGGGCGCACACACATAGGCGCACCGGCCGACGTCGAATCCCGCCGAGGTGGGGCTCGGCCGCTGAAACGGAGGGTGAGACTCCTATGGTCGACGCAGTGGTGATCGGCAGTGGACCGAACGGCCTGGTCGCCGCCAACCTGCTCGCCGACGCGGGCTGGTCGGTGGAGGTGCTGGAGGCGCAGGACGAGCCGGGCGGCGCGGTCCGCAGCGACCGCGGCGTCCACCCCGAATACGTCAACGACCTGTTCAGCTCGTTCTACCCGCTGGCGGCGGCCTCCCCGGTGCTGGCCCGGCTGGAGCTGCACCGGCAGGGGCTCCGTTGGAGCCACGCACCCCAGGTGCTCGCACATCCGCTGCTCGACGGCCGGTGCGCCGTACTGGACCGCGACCGCTCGGCGACCGCCGCGGGCCTCGACCGGTTCGCCCCCGGCGACGGTGACGGCTGGCTCGGCCTCTGCGACATCTGGGACCGGGTGGGCGACGGCATCGTCGACGCCCTCTTCTCGCCGTTCCCTCCCGTCCGGGCAGGCACCGTGCTGGCGGCGCGCCTCCGGGCGGCGGGCGGGCTGCGACTGGCCCGCAGCCTGATCCTCCCCGTCCGCAGGCTGGGCGAGGAGGAGTTCGCCGGGGAGGGCGGGCGGCTGCTGCTGGCCGGAAACGCCCTGCACGCCGATCTGGCCCCCGAAGCGGCGGGCAGTGGCGGCTTCGGCTGGCTGATGTCCATGCTCGGGCAGTTCCACGGCTTCCCCGCTCCCGTCGGCGGCGCCGGTGCCCTCACCGCGGCGCTGGTCGGGCGGTTGCGGAGCCGTGGGGGAAGCATGCGGTGCGGGCAGCGGGTGACCGAGGTCGTCGTGCGCCGGGGCCGCGCCGTGGGTGTCCGTACGGAGTCCGGGGAGGCGGTGGTCGCCCGCAGGGCCGTACTGGCCGACGTCTCCGCCCCGAGCCTCTACGGGGCGCTGGTCGCCGCCGAGCATCTGCCGGGCCGGCTCCTGGACGACATGCGCCGGTTCCAGTGGGACTTCGCCACCTTCAAGGTGGACTGGGCGCTCAACGGCCCTGTCCCGTGGAGCAGCGCGGCCGCGGCCTCCGCGGGCACCGTCCACCTGGCGGAAGGCGTCGACGAACTGACCCGGTGCGCGTCCCAGATCGCCCGCGGTCTGGTCCCGGACCGCCCGTTCCTGCTGATGGGGCAGATGACCACGGCCGACACCACCCGGTCCCCGCTGGATACCGAATCAGCCTGGGCCTACACCCATGTGCCCCACACGGTGAAGGCGGACGCGGGCCCGGACGGGCTGACCGGCCGGTGGGGCGCCGGGGAACAGCAGCGGATGGCCGACCGGATGGAAGCGCGGGTCGAACGGTACGCCCCCGGGTTCCGCAGCCGGATCCGGGCCCGGCGGATTCTCGCCCCGGCGTCCTTGCAGGCCGCGGACGCGAATCTGCACAACGGCGCCATCAACGGGGGTACGGCCGCGATGCACCAGCAGCTGGTGTTCCGGCCCGTGCCGGGGACGGGCCGCCCCGAAACGCCCGTGAAGGGGCTGTACCTGGCGTCCGCGTCCGCACACCCCGGCGGCGGGGTGCACGGCGCGCCGGGCGCCAACGCCGCCCGCGCCGCCATCCGCTCCACACGCGCCACCACGGCCGCCCTCTCCGCCGTCCAGCGGCTGCTGACCCACCGGGGCCGGACCGGCGAGACCACCCGCGTACGGGGCGAGGGGGCGTGACCGTCGTGCCCCTCCGCCGTAACGCGGCGGTCCGGTCTAGCGGTCGGGCCGGGCAGCGGGGCGCGACGCCCGGGAGGCGTACCAGTCGGCACGGCCTCCGGCACCCAGGACCTCGGCGGGGGAGGACGTGTCCTCGCGGGGAAGGTCCCGCAGTTCGCGACGGGTGGCCCGTGCGACGAGCGCGGGGAACAGAGGACGCAGAGGCTGGCACCAGCGGAGCCAGGGCGGGGCGTAGATGTTCGGGGTGCGGTGGGTGATGCCCCGGGTGAGCCATCGGGCGACCTGGGCGGGGGAGTGGACCCGCCGGGCGGGGCGGGGCTGGTTGCGGCGCAGCGCGGCCAGGACGGGGTGGTCGTCGATGCCGGTGAGCATGTCGGTGCCGGTCCAGTGCAGATAGGCGATACCGACCTGGACCCCGTCCGGTTCGGCTTCGCCGCGCAGGGCGAGGGCGAACGACTCCGCTCCGGCCTTGGAGGCGCAGTAGGCGCTCATCATGGGGGCCGCGCCGAACGCGGCGGTCGAGGCGATCTGGAGGAAATACCCGCGGGTGGCGGTGAGCTGGGGCAGGAAGGCGCGGGCGGTGTTGGCGGAGCCGATGAGGTTGACGTCGATGACGCGTTGCCAGAGTTCACCGGACGTACGGTCGAACGGACCGCTCACCGCGATGCCGGCGTTGGCCACGACCACGTCGGCGGGGCCGAGTTCGGCCGCCACGCGGCGTGCCGCCTCAGCGAGCGCCGTGCGGTCGGTGATGTCGCACTCGACACAGATGCTCGGACCGGGGAGGGACTCGGCCGCCCTCTCCAGGGCCGCCTTCTCCCGGCCCAGCAGGGCGACCCGCATCCCGGCATGGGAGAGGCCGTGGGCGAGCGCCTCACCGATGCCGCGGGCGGCGCCGGTGACGACGGCGGTCCGCCCGTGCAGAGGACGGGCGGGAGCACGGCGGATCCGGCGCCCGCCCGGACTGTCGGGCATGTTCTCTCCTGCCTTCGGTCACCTGTGAACGCCCCTCACTGGACGCGAGGAGAGCTTCCGCCCGAGCGGGACCCGCCCTGATCGTCGGAATCGTCGTCATCGTCGCCGGGGATGTGGACGTCGAAGACGACGATGTTGATCTCGACGACCTCCAGCCCCGTCATCGTCTCCACGGCGTCGGTGACGTGGGTCCGGATCAGGTCGGCGAGCTCGTGGATCGTCGTTCCGTACTCCACCTTGACGTCGACGTCGATCGCGGCTTGCTTCTCGCCCACTTCCACCTTGACGGCGCGCCCCGCGGCGGAGGAGCCGGACGAGCCGGACATACGCCCGGTGACGGCCCCCAGAGCCTTCGACGCTCCTCGGCCTATCGAATGGACGCCGTCGGTCTCCCGTATCGCGATGCCGGCGATGGCGGCGACGACGTTGTCGGCGATTGTCGTTCTGCCGCGGCCACGGGATCCCTCCGAGCCGCGGTCGGTGGTGGTGCCTGTGCCCAGGCTTTCGGTGTCGGCCATGTCTGCCTCACAGAGAGTCATTGCCACGAACCTGTCCCCCTCCCGGCCCGTGCGGCCCCCTTCTTCACTCTGCGCCTGCTCGACCGCATACGCCATTCGAGTGGGGGCGGAGAGACGCGGCGTGGGTTCTCAGTCGCGGGGCAGCAGGGTGCCCAGGGGGCCCAGGTCGAGATTCAGGTCCTCCGGCCGTACACCGTGCTGCTCGCAGAGCTCCTTCATCCGCTGGTCGAGCAGCATCAGCGTGGTGCCGATCTCCTCGACCTGCTCGTCGCTCAGATCGCCCTGCTCGACCCGGCGGATGGCCTGTCTCTCCATCAGCTGCCGCAGCAGTTCCACCACCGTCAGGACCAGGGCCACCAGGTCCCGCCCCATCTGCTCGGAGTCCAGATCGACGCGCGGGCCGGTCACAGCGGCCCCCCGTCGCTCCACGGCGAGGGCACCCGCTCGTTGACCGACGACAACAGCGCGTGCAGCGACAGCCGTACGAGGGGTACGTCGGCGATCGCGATGACCACGTCGCCGCTCACCACCACACCGGTCGCCAGAACACGGTCCAGCAGATCGACGAGCGGCACCCCGAGAGGACCGCTCAGGGGTTCCGGGCTGTCCCAGGGCACCACGTCGTGCGCCACGGTCACACCTCTCCGACGAAGGAATACGGCACCCAGGGGCCCGACAGCTCGATCTGTGCGCCCGTACGTTCGCCCAGCGCCGCCACCAGCCGGCCGACTTCGTGCGCCCGTTCGTCGGCGACGAGGTACGTGGCATTGAGCACGTGCACCCGCTGATCCCCCGACAGCGCCGCACCGTGCGTACGCAACCGGCGCGATGCCGCGGCGAGTCCGCGCAGTTCGGCGTCCACGGAATCGGCGACGTCCAGCGCCTGTTCCCGGAGCCTCTCCCGCCGCGCCTGGGCACCCCGCTTCCGGTTCAGATAGGCGAGGCCCGCCCCGGGGGCCCGGCCACCCGTCGCCTCAGGGGCCGGTGCGTCGGCCACCGGTCCCGGCTCGGGCGCCAGGGGCCGGTACACCTTCACCCCCCATTCGGCGTGGTGCGCGACGCGTTTCAGCGCGGTGTGGAAGCGGTCCGCCTCGTCGGCCAGGCGGCTCCGGGCCCGGTCGTCGTCGTGGTACAGCGTGGCGAGAGGCAGAGGGACGACGGGCCCGTGCGTGGCCACGGCCGACACCACCGCGTGGTGGGCGCGGGCGTACCGCTCGATCTCCTCCCGGTCGGACAGCCGACGCTGCCAGACCTCGTCCGTGAAGTCGGCGGCGGGGACGGTCTGCACCACTGCGGTCAGCAGACCCGACGGAAGCAGCCGGACCGCTTCACCGCCCGGCAGGCCGGCCACGCCCGTGACATCCAACGCGCTCGTGGCCCGTGTGCTGCGGCAGACGGCGAACACATACGTGACCGCCGCCTCCGCGGACGAGGACGCCACCCGTGAGTCCGAGGGCTGTGTCATCTCTGCTCGCTCTCCTTCTCCCGGCCGGTGTCGGCGGACGGTTCGAGCGCCCGGAGGCGCTCCCTCAGCTCACGGTTCTCGTCCTCCAAGGCGTTGCGCGCGGCCTTGGAACTCAGCGCGGGATCGGTCTCCCACCAGTCGATGCCCGCCTTCTTCGCGGTGTCGACCGAGGCGACGAACAGGCGGAGACGGATGGTCAGCAACTCGATGTCGAGAAGGTCGATCTTGATGTCGCCTGCGATCACGATGCCCTTGTCCAGGACGCGCTCGAGGATGTCGGCGAGGTTGTTGGTCTGAGGCCCGGGGATCGGCTGATCGCCCTGCCGGAAGTCGAGGTCGGTCACCGCGACTCCTTCGCGCGACGCCGGCGGCTCTGACGCCGCGGAGCGGGCGGCTCGTCCTCTTCCTCGTCGTCCTCCTCCGGCTCCTCTTCCGGCTCCTCCTCGTCGTATTCGTCCTCCGGCTCGCCTTCGTCCTCGTCCTCGTCCTCGTCGTCCTCTTCCTCTTCCTCGTCTTCCGCGCCGTCCTCGTACTCCTCGTCCTCCGGCTCCTCGCCCTCCCGCTCCTGCTCCTCCGCCTCTTCCTGCTCGACGGCCTCCTCGTGGGAGACGACGACCTCACCGTCGCGGATCTCGCCGCGCCAGCCTTCCGGCTCCTCCTCGGTGAGGGTGACGTAGCGTTGGAAGTGCTTGAAGTCGAGCCGCATACGACGCCCTTGGGCGCGCCAGAGGTTGCCCGTCTTCTCGAAGAACCCGGAGGGGTAGTACTCCACGACCAGGATGATCCGGGTCAGTGTGGGCCCGAGCTCGTGGAAGCTGACCGCTCCGCTGGTCGTTCCCTTGGCGCCCTCCGACGACCACACGATCCTGTCGTCCGGCACCTGTTCCAGGACCGTGGCCTTGAAACTGCGGGACGAGGGGCCGACCTTCACCTTCCAGTCGCTCTCCACCTCGTCGCTCTTCGAGACATCACGGACGCCCTTCGCGAAGCTGCTGAACTCCTCGTACTGCGTCCAGGCGTCGTAGGCCGTCCGCAGCGGCACGCCCACATCGAGGACCTCGATGATGTTCATGACCTTGCTGCCGCTGGACTTGCGCTTGCTCTTGCCCCCGCCGCCGAGGGCTTCCTTGGCCTTGTCCACGACCGTGTCCTTCGCTCCCTTGGCCTTTTCCGACACGAAGGCCTTCAGCGGGGAGTCGCCCTGGAGCACGCGGGAGCCGATCGCGGGCAGTGAACCACCGTTCTCCGCGACATCGCTCAACTGGCCGGTGAGATCGCTGAGTTTGTCGCCGGCCTTCTCGGTGATCTTCTGCACCTGCGCGCTCGCGTACTTCGACAGCTCGTCTTTCAGACGGTCGACACCCGACTCCTGCGCTTCTTCCGGCTCGGTCCTGTCCGACTTCACCATGACGTCTACCTCCCGCTACCGGAGCGCTTGGATGTTGTCCGCTTCGAAGAGGCCTCCTTGGAGGACCCCTTCTTCGCCGTCGATTTCTTCGCGGTCGACTTCTTGGCGGTCGATTTCGCCGCCGTCTTCTTCGCCGGGCTCGACTTCTTGGCGGAGGCGGACTTCTTGGCTGCCGTCTTCTTCGCCGGGGCGGACTTCTTGGCAGGGGCGGACTTCTTGGCCGCCGCCTTCTTCGCCGGGGCCGACTTCTTGGCCGGAGCCTTCTTCGCCGGGGCGGACTTCCGGGACGGGTCCTTCTTCGCGGGGGCGGCAGGCGCCTTCTTGCGGCGCGCTCGTGGAGCCGGGGCTTCCTCCTCCGGGGCTTCCTCGTCCTCGTCCTCGTCCTGTTCCTCTTCCTCCTCCTCGGGCTCGTCCTCCTCGTCCGGCTCCTCCTCGTCCTCCTCGTCCTCGTACTCTTCTTCCTCCTCGTCCTCCGGCTCGCCCTCTTCCTCCTCGTACTCCCCCTCCAACTCGTCCTCGTCGGCCTCGTCCTCCTAAGGGGCCTGACCGAGGCGCAGCGTGCGGTCACTGATCGCGTCCGCCAGCGAGGCCACGCCCCGGTTGGCGGCAGCGGTCACGGCTTGGCGCCCGGCGTCCAGGACCTCGCCCCTCAGCTGTTCCTGCAACTCCGCGAACTGGGGCACCTCTCCGAGCCGGCGCATCCCCTCGGCCGCCAGCTGACGGGGTTCGAGCCCGAATCGCCGTCCCGCGAGATAGGTCGCGACGCTCAGTGCGAGCCGACCCTTCTTAGTCCGGCCCAGCACGTACCCGCCCACTACGGCGGCTGCCAGCGCCACCTTGGCCTGGTCATCCATGTCTGTCACCTTCTGTTGTCGACGTCGCAGCGCTTCTGAGCGGCGTGGAGCCGGTCGAGCAGCTTGTCCTCCTCCGCTTCGAACTCTTCGAGATCGATGAGTCCGTCGTCGAGATCGCGGTTGAGTTCGGCGAGCTGCGCACGGATCACGCCAGGGTCGTACAACTCGCGCTCGGCGGTCTCCTGGAGCTTCTCCGCGATCCACACCACGCCGCGCGCCGGAGCGAGCGGCAGGAGCAGGAGTCCGGAGATCAGTCCCATCGTCAGCCTTCGGTCATCGCTGCCGGCCGGCGCGGGGCACCCGCGTCACCGACGAAGCTGTAGCAGGGCAGCGGACCCGCGACACGGATGTCGACATGGCTCCGGCGTGCGCCGGCGAGCCGTTCGGCCGTCGTACGGAACCGCTCGCTGTGGCCGCGCGGGACGAGGAAGGACGTGTTCAGCGCGCACCCCTGCACGTCGGGCCCCGCGGCGACCGCGCGAGCCAGCGGGGCGAGCTCGCGCAACACCGCCTTGCCCGCTTCGGCCGCACGCCGCGCCAGAGCGGAGGCCACCGCCTCGCCCAGCCGCACGCTGGCCTCGTAACCGGGTCGTCTGCGCGCCGCGTCACGCAGCCGCCGTACGGCGGCGTCCTCGGCCACCACGTCGGCGAGGGAGTCCTGCGCGGGCAGAGCCTTGACGTTGACCTCGACGTGCTTGTCGAGGTTCTTCAGGGTGGCGAGGTGACTCGTCTCCGCCAGGGCCAGCTGGGCGAGGAGGGCGTCCTCGTCCGGCGCCACCATGCCGAAACGCATCGGCAGGACGGGGCCGCTGTCCGCCAGATCCATCAGCAGGTCCTGGTGCGCCAGCAGATCCCGTCGCCGTGCGCGCAGCCGGGCAGGGGTGTCACTGACGACCGCGGCGATCTTCCCCGTACCGATGACGCGCAGGGCGGCGGGGGGATCGCCCACGCCGCCGGCCCCTTCGGGGAGCGCGGTTCCGTCGCCGACCACCGCGTAGACGTACAGTCCGTCGCCGTCCATGGCTCAGGCCTCCGCTCGGCGGCGCCGGCTTGCGCCGCTGCCGCTGCGGACCGGGGCACGACGCTTCTTCGGGCGCTCGTCCTCTTCGTCCGCCTCGTCGGCATCGTCGTCGTACCCCACGGCCTTGCGCACGGAATCGCCCACCGTCTCCGCGGCCTTGCGCACCTTGCGCTTGCCGACGGACTTCGCCACACCGCCGCTGAGCAGCTCGGGGACGGTCGTGCTGCCGGAGTCCCGTTCGAGGTCGAGCCGGTTGCACGCCTCGGCGAAGCGGAGGTAGGTGTCCACGCTGGCCACGACTATGCGGGCATCGATCTTGATGATCTCGATGCCGACCAGGGAGACCCGGACGAAGACGTCGATCACCATGCCCCGGTCGAGAATGAGCTCCAGCACGTCGTACAAGGTGCCGGCGCGAGGCGGACACGGAGCGATCTCGTCGGCGTAGGTCGTGGTGGTGGTTGCCATGGGGGTGGGTCCTTCCAGCTGTTCGGACGGTCTCGGATCACTCGTCTGCGGCACCGCGCCGGTAGCGACGGACGCGGCGGTACTCCTGGAGCTCCCCGGCCTTGTCCAGCTGCACCTCGTAGGAGGCGAGCAGGCTCGTCGTGTCCGGGATCCGGGGCACCTCGAGAACGTCCACGACCACGCACCAGCCGTCGTCGTCCGAACGCCGGACCGCGGAGACGCCTTCGGCGCGATGGCCGATCAGCCCCTCCAGGCTCTGGCAGGCAGCGCGAGCAGCGTGCTCGGGCCCCTTCTTGGGCGCGGTCTTCTTCCGGGCCCTGGTCGGGCTCGTGGCCCGCGCCGAACGTTGGTCTGCCATAGCGCCCAGTCTCGTCAGATTCAGGGGCGCCGCATCTTGGGGCGGGCCGGTGGGGCGATACGTCTCCCGGTACACCTTCCGTGCCTCCGGCTGCCAGCGAAGAGCTCCTCTGCCGACGGTCCGGCGTGATCCCTCGTTCCTGATTCGAACAAATATGCGAACATGGGGTTAGAGTGCTTCTTCCTCATCACGATGAATCGGGATGAGAGGGCAGAGATCCGTAAAGGGGGGCATGGGTAACAGGAGGTGTGTATGTCGTTTACGCACCTCCATGCGGCGAGCGGTTACTCGCTGCGGTACGGGGCCAGCCACCCGTCCGCGCTGGCCGAGCGGGCCGCCGAGCGGGGCCTCGACGCCCTGGCGCTGACCGACCGGGACTCCCTGGCGGGCGCGGTGCGCTTCGCCAAGGCGTGTGCGGAGGCCGGGATCCGGCCGCTGTTCGGCGCCGATCTGGCGGTGCCCGGCGTACCGGCGCCCGGGCCGGTGCCGGGGAAACGGCAGCGGACCGCTCCTTCCCGGGGCGGTCCGTTCGTCACGGAGTCGCCGCAGCGCGCGGTGTTCCTGGCCCGGACCGAACGCGGCTGGGCCGAGCTGTGCCGACTGGTGACGGCGGCGTCGGACCAGGGCATCACCTGGCAGGACCTGTCCTGTCCGGACGACGAACTGTTCGTCCTCCTCGGGGCGGACTCCGAGGTGGGGCAGGCGCTGGCGTCGGGACGGCCGGACCGGGCCGCGGTCCTGCTGGGCCCCTGGCGTGAGCGGTTCGGCCGGTCGCTGCGTATCGAGACGTCCTGGCACGGGCGGTCCGGCACCGGCCCGGGGTCGCTGCGGCTGGCCGCGCGCATGCTGGGCTTCGCCACCGAGCAGCAGGTGACCCCGGTGCTCACCAACGCCGTGCGCTACGCCGACCCGGACCGGGGCGAGGTCGCCGACATCCTGGACTCCGCCCGTCTCCTGGTGCCGATCGACGCCCGTGACGCGTCCCGGCTCGACACCGGGCAGCGGTGGCTGAAGGACACCGGGGAGATGGAACGGATCGCCGGGCGGATCGCGGAGGCCGCGGGCGGCCGGAGCGGGGACGCGCGGCGGCTGCTCGCGGCCACCGAGGAGACGTCCGAGGCCTGCGTGGTCGATCCGGGCGGCGCGTTCGGGCTCGGCCGGCTGAACCTGCCCGAGCCCGAGCTCGTGGGCGCGAGCGCCGAGTCGGTGGACCGGGCGCTCGCGGACCGGTGCGCGGCGGGCATGCTCGGCCGCGGCTACCACCGGGAGGGGAAGCGCTGGGACCGGCTGGAGGACGAGTTGCGGATCATCGCCGGGCACGGCTTCGCCGGATACTTCCTGACCGTCGCCGAGGTCGCGGCACAGGCCCGGCGGCTCGGCGTCCGCGTGGCCGCGCGCGGCTCGGGCGTGGGCTCGCTGGTCACGCATCTGCTGGGGATCAGCCCGGTCGACCCGGTGGCGCACGGCCTGGTGATGGAGCGCTTCCTGTCCGAGCACCGCTCGGCCCTGCCCGATATCGACCTGGACGTCGAGTCCGCCCGCCGTCTGGAGGTCTACCAGGCGGTACGGGAGCGGTTCGGGGCCGACCGGGTGGCGACACTCGCCGTCTACAAGACCTACCGGGCGCGCGGGGCGATCGAGGTCGTCGCCCGCGCCCGCGGCATGGCTCCGGACCGGGCGTCCCGGCTGGGCAAGGCGTTCCCGCACATCCGGGCCAAGGATGTGCGGGCCGCGCTCGCCGAGCTGCCGGAGCTGCGCGAGGTCGCCGCCGAGGACCACGGGCGCCTCTGGGAGCTGGTGGAGGCGCTCGACGAGCTGCCGTTCGAGGCGGCGTTGCACCCGTGCGGGCTGCTCGTCTCCGACGCGGCGCTGGTACGGCGTACCCCGATGGCGCCGACCACCGTGGAGAACATCGCCATGTCCCAGTTCGACAAGGAGGACATCGAGGACACCGGACACCCGAAGATCGACGTCATCGGCGTACGGATGCAGTCGGCGCTCGCCCACGCGGCCGCCGAGATCGAACGCGTCACCGGTGAACCCGTCGACCTGGACGATCCCGCGCAGGTGCCGCCGGACGACCCCGCCACGTACGACCTGATCTCCTCCGGGGACACCCTGGGCACCTTCCAGCTGGAGAGCCCCGGACAGCGGGAGCTGGTGCGGAACCTGCGGCCGCGGTCGTTCGGCGACCTGGCGCTCGACATCAGCCTGTTCCGGCCCGGACCGGTCGCGGCCAACATGGTGGATCCGCTGATCAAGGCCCGGGACGGCCGGAGCGTGACCCGTTACGCGCACCGCGACCTGCGGAAGATCCTGGCGGAGACCGAGGGGCAGGTGGTCTACCACGAGCAGGTGATCGAGATCATGAAGGTGATGACCGGCTGTGACCGGGGTACGGCCGACGAGGCCCGCCGAGCCCTGTCCGTCCCCGAGCGGCAGGGCCGGGTCCGTGCCTGGTTCGCCGACCGGGCGCGCGGGCGCGGCTACTCGGTCCAGGTCGTACGGGACGTGTGGAAGACCCTGGAGAACTTCGGCAGCTTCGGCTTCGCCAAGGCGCACGCCGCGGCCTTCGCGCAGCCCGCCTACCAGTCGAGCTGGCTCAAGGCCCACCGGATGGCGGCCCTGCTCGCCGGGCTGCTCACGCACGACCCGGGGATGTACCACAAGCGGGTCCTGGCCGCGGACGCCCGGCGGCACGGGGTGCCGCTGCTGCTGCCCGACGTGAACCGCTCCCAGGTCGCCCATATAATCGAACTGGTGTCCAGTAAATGGGGGGTGCGGATCGGTCTCGCGCAGGTGCGCGGCATCACCGAAGCCGAGAGCGGACGCATCGTGGCCGGGCAGCCGTACGCCTCGGTCGAGGACTTCTGGCAGCGCGCCCGGCCCAGCCGCCCACTGGCCGAACGACTCGCCCGGGTCGGCGCGTTGAGCGCGTTCGGGTCCCGCCGCGAGCTGCTGCTGAAGGTCGCCGAGCTGCACCGCTCGGGGCGCGGCGCGGGCGGATCCGCCGCCGGTCAGCTCCCCATGGCGGACACGGGGAGCACGGAAGGCGCGAGGGACACCTGCTCCGGGTCGGAGGGCGAGTGCGCGGCCGACGCCGTCACGGGCCTGCCGGCCATGGACGCGTCCGAACAGCTCGCCGCCGAACTCGACGTCCTCGGCATGGACATCTCCCACCACCTCCTCGACGAGCACCGCTCCCTGCTCGCCGACATCGGCGCGACCCCCGCCGCCGATCTGGCGGGCCTCCGGCACGGCTCCACCGTGCTGGTCGCCGGCGTCAAGGTCGCCACCCAGACCCCGCCGATCCGCTCCGGCAAGCGCGTCATCTTCGCCACCCTGGACGACCCCACCGGCCTGTCCGACCTGGCGTTCTTCGAGGACAGCCACGGGCGTTGCGCCCATACGGTGTTCCACAGCGGCCTGCTGCTCGTCCGCGGCACCCTCGCCCGCCGTCCGCCGCGCGCCTTCAGCATCACCGGCACGGCCGCCTGGAACCTGGCCGAGCTGATCGACCTGTACCGCGAGGGCGGCCCCGCCGCCGTCGCCGACCGGCTCACCCGCGCCGAGTCCACCCCGCGCAGGGCCGTGCCACACCGCACCTTCACCCAGCCGAACGGCTACGCCCTGCACCCCTGGGCCGACCTCCAGCCGCCCGGCACGCCCGCCTCCGCCGGTCTGCCCGCCCTCGACGCGCTCGACGGACGGTCCTTCCACCACGCGAGTCCCGGAAGCGCGGGGTGACCGGGGATGATCCTCTACCTCCACTTCGGCGACCCGCAACCGGACCCCGTCTACCGGCGACTTCTCGACATGGTCGGCGAGTTCACCCCCGTCGCCCAGGCCCTGCCGCCGGACGCGGCCCTCGCCGACGTGTCCGGGAGCACCCGCTACTTCGACCGCGACGCCGCCGGGCTCGCGGCCCTGATCCGGATGCGCGCGGCCGCGCTCCACGGCCTCGACGTGACGGTCGGCATCGGCCCCAACCCGCTGCTCGCCCGGCTCGCCGCACACCGCGGCGAGCCCGGCGCCATCCGTACCGTCCCCGACGACCCCGAGGCCATCACCCGGTTCCTCGCCGGACTCCCCGCCTCCGCGCTGCCCGGCGTCGGCCCGGCCACCGCCCGCACCCTGGCCTCGTACGGCCTGCGCACCGCCGACCGGATCGCGGCCACCCCGCTGCTCACCCTCCAGCGCATCCTGGGCGCGGCCTCCGGGCGCGAACTGCGCGACCGCGCGGCCGGCGTCGACCCCAGCCGCGTCATCGCCGGCGCCCCGCCCCGCACGGTCGACGCCGAACACCGCTTCGCCCGCGACGAGTCCGACGCCGCCCGCCGGCAGGCCGCCCTGACCCATCTGACCGAACAGCTCGGCGCCCGCCTCCGCGACGAGCGGCAGACCTGCCGGGTGCTGACCCTGACCGTCCTGTACGCCGACCGTACGGGGCACGCGTCGATCACCCGCAGCCGCACCCTGCCCGAGGCCACCGCACACACCCCCCGACTCCGCGCCACGGCCCACGCGCTGCACGCCGCTCTGGCGCTCCAGCGGGCCCGGGTCCGCTCCCTGGCCCTGCGCGCGGGCGAACTCGGCGACGCCGCGTCCGCCTCCCGGCAGCTGACCTTCGGCCCCGACGACGACCGGGCCCGCCGCATCGAAGCCGCGGCCGACCGCGCCCGGGCCCGCTTCGGGGCGGGCGCGGTACGGCCTGCCAGTACGGCGGGGATGAGGTGAGCGTCCGGCACCAGGGCTTGGGCCGCCGGATCCCGCGACCGTGGCGCGCGGCCATCATGGCCCCATGACCTCTCCATCGCACGGCTGGGCGCGGGCCGAGCGCCTCGACGCAGTCCGGATGCTCGACGCCCTCCGTGCCGAGACCGGTGTCCGGCTGATCCTGGACGGCCCGTGCCCGGGCGGGCAGGTCGGGCCGCCTATGTGCGCCGGGCGGACCGTCGCCACCGCTCCGTGCTCAAGTGGCGGCCGCACACCCGCTTGGCGGACATGGAGGCGGGGCCGCTCACCGTCAGCCGGGTGCTGCGGCGCGCGGGCTGTCCCGTTCCGGACATCGAGCTGGTGGCCCAGGCGGGCCACGCGGTCGTCACGGTTCAGGAGTTGCTGCCCGGTACCGTGATCGACCGCCTCGACCACCGCGGTCTGGTTCAGGCCCTCGAACTCAACCGGTCGCAGGCCGGCCGGCTCGCCGGCCATCCCGATGTTCCCGCCGCGGAGCTGTTCCTGCGTCAGGACGGCCCCGGCTACTGCCTGCACGAGCCGCTGCGCCGGCACAACCGTCGCAGTGCCGCGCTGGAGCGGTGGGTCGCCGCCGTCGGCGCGGGCCATCCCGACCGGCCGGCCGGCGACGATGCCGTGCACATGGACTTCCACCCCGGAAACCTGCTGGCGACCGGCGGTTCGATCACCGGCGTCATCGACTGGGACGGAGCCGCTCGCGGCGACCGCCGGTTCGACCTGGTCACCCTGCGCTTCGGCCTCCACGGCGGGGGAGCGGACCCCGGGGTGGCGCGCCATCTCGACGCCGTCCTCGACGCGCTCCCCGCGGACGTCCTGCGGCCCGCGTGGGCGCACATGAGCCTGCGCATGGCCGACTGGGCCATCCGGCACTTCACCCCGTCCGAGGTGGAGCACTGGCTCGACCTCGCCGAGCAGCGCGTGAGCTGACGGGCGCCCCTCAGCCGCCGGGGTGTTCCGCCCGGTGCGCCGCCCAACGCTGCATCAGCGAGCCGAGCTCCTTCTCCAGGAACCGGAAGAACTCCAGGGTGTGGCCGCGCTGCGACCGCGCGCCGAGGAGAACGCCGGCCGCGCCGAACCGCTCCTGGCCACCGGTCTCTCCCGCAGCCGCTGGCTCGGCAGCCATGTCGCCGTCGCCCTGACCGGCGGCACGGTGCTGCTGGTCCTGGCCGGGCTGTGCTTCGGCGTCTCGGGCGCGGCGTCGGCGGGGGACGGGAGCCTGGTCCTCGAACTGACCCTCGCGGCGGCCGCGTACGCCCCGGCCCTGTGGGTCACCGTCGGTGGGGCCGTGCTGCTCTTCGGCTGGTTTCCGAGGGCGGGGGCGGTGGCCTGGATCGTGGCCGTGTACGCGTTGCCCGTCGGCTGTCTGGGGCCCGTCCTCCGGCTCCCGGACGGGCTGACGAACCTGTCGCCCTTCGGCCATGTGCCCCGGCTCCCGGCCGCGCCCATGACCTGGACCCCGCTGCTCGCCCTCACCGCCGTCGCGGCCGGACTGGTCGCGCTGGGCCTGGTGGGCCTCCGCCGCCGGGACCTGGACACCACGTGAGGGCCGCTCACCACGGGCCGGACCTCACCATCCCGTCCACAGCAGGTGGTTGACGAGCAGTGCCGGTACCGCCGACGCGATCAGCCACCCCCGCACGGCCCGGCGGGGCAGCAGCGCCGCCGCGGGCAGCAGCCACAGGAGGAACGGCTGCCAGATGCGTTCCGTCTCCGCCTTGCTCATCCCGGAGAGGTCGGCGGCGAGCAGCGCCACCAGGGCCGCCAGGACGAGCAACGCCAGCCGTCCTTCCGGGGAGGCCGCCCCGGATCCGCCCCGCAGGGCCCGTACGGCACCGGGCGCGGCCACCGCGCTCCGGCGCAGCCCGGCGACGGCGGCGAGCCCGGCCGCGACGGTCGCGCAGGCCAGGTTGGCCCACACCCAGTAGCCGTACGGGCGGACACCCCCCGCACCCTGGTAGTAGCGCTCGACCAACAGGTGGTAGGCGGTCCACCAGTTGAACCCGGCGAGGGTGAAGGCCACCGGGACCACGAGCGCGCCGAGCAGGAACACCGGCACCGGCCGTGCGGTCCGGGCGAGCACCAGGACCGCGAGCAGGACGGCCGCCATCAGCCCCAGCCCGTAACTCAGGTAGCAGGTCCACCCGAACAGCAGACCCCCGCCGGCCGCCGCCAGGGCGGGAAAGCGGACCCGGCGGGTGGCGGCCAGGGCGAGCAGGGCCACCGACCAGGCGGCGACGGCCGCGAAGTACCCGTCGGCGGAGACGCCCGCCCAGACGGCGGCCGGGGCGAGGACGAGGAAGGGCGCGGCACGCCGGGCCAGCCGCTCGTCGGCCAGCACCCGGACGGTGATCAGGACGGCCAGCGCCGCCGAACTGCCCACCACGACACACCAGAGTGCCGCCCAGGCGCCGCCGCCGAGCCCGATGCGGTCCAGCCAGACGAAGGTCAGCGTCGCGCCGGGCGGGTGCCCGGCGACATGGGCGGGCCAGTTGTCGGGCGCGTCGAACAGGATGTGGCCGGTGAAGCCGCGCAGCGTGGCGGGGATGTCCGCGAAGCGGTCGATGACCTGCAGATACTCGTGCTTGGTGGTGAGCCGCCGCTCGACACCCCGGTACCAGCCGTCGATCATCGCCATCGAGAGGACCCAGGCCGTGGACCCGGCCCAGGCCGCCGCGAGGAGCCCGCGCCAGGGCAGCCGGGCGGCGAGCGGCGGGCCGTACGCGACGACCAGGACGGCCATGGTCAGCGCGGCGGGGGTGCCGGGGCCCAGATGGGGGTCCCAGGAGGCCAGGAAGGGCGGCCACTGCGCGAACAGGGTCTGGTCCCGGTCCTGGATGACCCGGCCGATGAGCACGGCGGCGGTGACCAGCAGCACGCCCGCTGCGGCGGCGGCCAGGTCGGCCCGCCCCGCGCGCCGCGCGTGTTCGTCGAAGCGGTCCGGCGGTCCGGGCGGGCCGTGTCCCGTGCCGTCGGCGGTGTCCGTGGGGGTGACGTCCTCGGTCTTCACGCTGGCACGTTATGCACACCGGATGGCGATCGGGCGGTCCGGCGGGGCCGCGTCACCGAACCGTCAGATTCGCTCCTGACGCGGCTTCTCGCGGTGATGGCCGTCGCGTCGTCCGGCCGCGACGTCAGAATTCCGTCAGGAGTCGTACCCGGCCGTGGACGGTGTTCCGCGCATAGCGTCGGACCATGCCCGAACGCCGCCCCACCCGCCTCCTCCCAGGCGCCCTCCGCACCCTGCGTACGCCCGCCGACCCGGGATTCTGGCGCAGCCCCGTCCGAGGGGCGCGCTTCACCGCCGTCCTCGGCGTCGTCCTGCTCGTCGGCCTCACCCTGCTGTTCGTCACCGGCCTGCTCTCGTACGCCGCCTACAACCCGGACCTGAACCCGGTCAACGACAAGACGCCGGACAAGGGCCTGCTGGGCTTCTACCTGTTCTCCTGGCCGACGGGCCCGCACTGGCTCTACCGGCTCACCCAGGGGCTGCACGTCACCGTCGGCATCGTGCTCGTGCCCGTCCTGCTCGCGAAGCTCTGGTCGGTGATCCCCCGGCTCTTCGCCCTGCCGCCCGCCCGTTCCGTGGGGCACGCCCTGGAGCGGCTCTCCCTGCTGCTGCTCATCGGCGGGGCGTTGTTCCAGTTCATCACCGGACTGCTCAACATCCAGCTGGACTACCTCTTCCCCGGATCCTTCTACACCCTGCACTTCTACGGCGCCTGGGTCTTCCTGGCCGGGTTCGTCACCCATACGGTCCTCAAGGCGCCGCAGGCCGTACGGGTGTTGCGCAACGGCATCCCGCGCGGCGAGGCGGACACCCTGGCCGCCCCCGACCCGCTCCCCGCCACCCTGTCCCGGCGCGGCGCGCTGGCCATGGTGGGCGCCGGTTCGCTCCTGCTGCTGATCACCTCGGCCGGCCGGAGCTTCGACGGGCCGCTGCGCCGCATCGCGCTCCTCACCCCGCGCGGCGGCACCGACCCGGGGCCGGGGCCGAACGCCTTCCAGGTCAACAAGACCGCCGCCGCCGTACGGATCACCTCCGCCGACACGGGGGAGCGCTGGCGGCTGACCGTACGGGGGCCCGCCGGGGAGTTCCGCTTCTCCCGGGCCGAACTGCTCGCCATGGAACAGCACAGCACGGCGCTCCCGATCGCCTGCGTGGAGGGTTGGTCCACCTCGGACCAGCAGTGGCGCGGGGTGCGGCTCTCCGATCTGGCGGCGCTCGCCGGATTCCCGGACCGGCCGCCGGGCGTGTTCGTCGAGTCGCTCCAGCGCGGCGGCTCCTTCCGCAAGGCCGCGCTGCGCGACAACCAGGTCCGTGACGGCCGCTCGCTGCTCGCGCTGGAGGTGAACGGCGCCCCGCTGTCGGCGGACCACGGCTACCCGGCCCGGATCATCGTCCCCGCCGCGCCCGGAGTCCTGAACACCAAGTGGGTCGAGACCCTGACGTTCGGAGAGCTGTGATGTCCACCCGGGCCGTGCCGCCCCACCCCACCCCACCCCGTCGCCCGCGCTTCTCGCCGCGCCGCCTGTACGGCGAGGGCCCGCTCCACCTGATCCTGCTCGCCGCCACGTTCTGCCTGGCCGGCTACGCGGGCGTACGGCTGCTGGACGGGGACACCGTCGGTGTACTGCTCTGGTTCGCCGGGTCGGCCGTCCTGCACGATCTGGTGCTGCTGCCGGTGTACGCCGGGGCCGACCGGGCGCTGCGCGCCGCGCTCGGCCCCCGGACGGCCCTGGTGAACTTCGTCCGGGTACCCGCATTCCTCTCCGGGCTGCTCCTGCTGATCTGGTTCCCGCTGATCGCCCGGCGGACCGAACGGCGGTACGAGGCCGCCGCCGGTACCACCCCGGACGTCTACTTCGGCAACTGGCTGCTGATCACCGGCGTGCTGTTCGCGCTCTCCGCGCTCTGGCTGCTGGTCCGGGCGCTCCGTTCCCGTACGGGGCGGCGCAGGGACACGAACGTCCGCCCTTCCGCGCCCCACTGATCGGCGGTACGCCAGCCGCACGCACGGGCGTGCCGCAGCAGGGCGGGCGTCCCGATCCGCGCCCAGGGAAACAGCTCGGCGGCGGCCCCGCACGCGGCGGGGGGTGACTCCCCGGGCGGTCCGCCCCGGCCGTCGTCGAGCCGGACCCGGACCCGTTCGTCCACGTCGACGGTGGCGGTCTCGGCGATCAGCAGCCCGCCGACGCCGAGCAGATCGGCCGCCCGTGCCAGCAGCGCGGCCGGGTCACCGCCGATGCCGATGTTGCCGTCGAGGAGGAGCAGGGTGCCCCAACGGCCCTCCCCGGGCAGCGGGTCGAAGACGCTGCGGAGCAGAGCCGCACCGCCGAGACCGCGCGTACGGGCCACCGCCACCTCGCTGACGTCGATGCCCAGCGCCCGGTGCCCGAGTGCGGTCAGCTCGGCGACCAGCCGCCCCGGCCCGCAGCCGATGTCCAGCACCGGCCCCTCGCACCGGTGCAGCGCGGACAGATCGGCGGAGCCGGCGTCGGAGCACCAGCGCTCCACGTCCAGGGGCAGCAGCCAGCCGTCGCTGCGGCGCAGGAACAGCGGACCCCGGCCGGTACGCAGGGCGTTGGCGTACGGGTCGGCGCCCCAGGAAGCGGCGCGCGGCGCGGCCGGACCCTTACCGGTGTCAGTGGATTCGGCGGATTCGGCGGGGGCCGGCGCCGCGAGCTCGGACGAGGGCACGGTCGTACTCATCGCACCCCCGCCCCGGTCAGCCGGTCGAGCACCGTGGCGAACCGTCCGCCCGGCGCGGCTGCCGCGACCCGGTGGGCGTCGGCCGCGGTGTCCACGTCGACGAGCACCGGCAGATCGCGCACGGCGAGCCCCGCCTCCACCAGCCTGCTCCGCTGTACCGCGCCGGTCTCCGGGAGGGACATCGGCACTCCGCGCAGCAGAGCCGGATCGGGTTCCGCCAGGCCCAGGGCCCAGAACCCGCCGTCCTCGGCCGGACCGAACCAGGCCCCGCAGCCGTCCCAGGCGTCCGGCGCGAGTGCGGGGGCGAGCAGACCGGCCGTCAGCTGCGGGGTGTCCATGCCGACCAGGAGGGCCGGCCCGGTACACCCGCCGAAGGCCGCTGCGAGGCGCTCGTCCAGACCGCCCGCGCTCTGCGGCACCACCTCGAACCCGGGGGGCGCCCAGGGGCCCGGCCGCCCGTCGAGGACGAGGACCCGCCGCCGGGCGGGAAGGGTGAGCAGGGTCTCCAGGGTGTCCGTGAGGGCCGCGGTCGCCAGCTCGGCGGCCTCGACGGGGGAGAAGGGCGGGCAGAGCCGGGTCTTGACCCGCCCGGCCACCGGCTCCTTCGCGATGACCAGCAGTTCCGTCGGCCCCGTGGGCATCGGCTCGTACAGGCTCATCGCAGGGCCCCCGTCCCCGCGCGCACGACCCCACCGGGGGCGGTGTCCGCCGGTGGCTCGCGCAGGACGCCTCGCATGTCCCGCACCGCGTGCCAGGTCCCGCGCCAGGTGCCGGTCACCTTCGACTTCCCGGTACGCGGCCGGTAAGGGACATCGCTCTCGGCGACCCGCAGCCCGGCGTCCGAGGCCCGGACCACCATCTGGAGCGGATAGCCGCTGCGCCGGTCGGTGAGGTCCAGGGCCAGCAGATCGGCGCGGCGGCCCGCTCGCAGCGGGCCGAGGTCGTGCAGGCGCAGGCCGGTACGGCGGCGCAGCATCCGGGCCAGCGCCAGATTGCCGGCGCGTGCGTGCGGCGGCCAGGCGCCCCGGCCCTCGGGGCGGCGGCGGCCGAGCAGCAGATCGCACTCACCGTCCGCGATCCGCCGCACGAAGCCGGTCAGCAGCGCGGGGTCCAGCGAGCCGTCGCAGTCGCAGAAACAGACGAACTCCGCCTCGGCGGCGAGCAGCCCGGCGTGGCAGGCCGCGCCGAACCCCCGCCGTTCCTCCGTGACGACGGTCGCGCCGAGGGACCGGGCGAGCTCGGCCGAACCGTCGGTCGAGCCGTTGTCGACCACGATCGCGCGCCACCCGTCGGGGATGCGATCGAGTACCCAGGGCAGGGCGGCGGCCTCGTCGAGGCAGGGCAGAACGACCTCGGCCGTCGGCAGGCCGGTGTGCGGGTCGGGCGGACACGGAAGGGCGGCAGAAGAATCAGTCACCCGCATCACCCTACGGAGGCAAAACAGGCATTCAGGGCATCAGGTTCTTACGAAACAGGGACGTCGGCCGTATGGGGGGTGCTCGGGCCCCGGTGCGCGGGGGCGGGGTGCCACAGTGGAAACCATGGAGAACGCCCCGCCCGACTGCCCGCCGTCCGGCTCCCCGGGAACGCGCGGCCGGGTCCTCGTCGTGGACGACGACCCGACCGTCGCCGAAGTCGTCGTCGGCTATCTGCACCGAGCCGGATACGCGGTCGAGCAGGCCGACGACGGGCCCGCCGCCCTGGGGCGGTTCGCGGCACACCGGCCCGATCTCGTCGTCCTGGACCTGATGCTCCCCGCCATGGACGGGTTCGAGGTCTGCCGCCGGATGCGGGAGCACGGGCCGGTCCCCGTCATCATGCTCACCGCCCGCGGTGACGAGGAGGACCGCATCCTCGGCCTGGAGACCGGCGCCGACGACTACGTCACCAAACCGTTCAGCCCGCGCGAACTGGTCCTGCGGGTCGACTCCGTGCTGCGCCGTGCCAGGGCCGCCGCACCGGCGGACGGCACCGGTCCGCTCTCCGGGGGCGGGCTGAGCCTCGACCCCGCGTCCCGGCAGGCCTCCCGCGACGGGCACGGACTCGCCCTGACACTGCGGGAGTTCGACCTGCTCGCTTTCCTCCTCCGGCACCCCGGAAGAGCCTTCGGGCGGGAGGAGCTGATGCGCGAGGTCTGGGGATGGGACTTCGGTGACCTCTCGACGGTCACCGTCCACATCCGCAGGCTGCGCGGCAAGGTCGAGGACGACCCGGCCCGCCCCCGGCTGATCCGTACCGTCTGGGGCGTCGGATACCGCCTGGACCTGGCCCCGGAGAGCCCGGGGACGGAAGCCCGCCCGTCCGCCGCCCCCGCCGTGCCGCCGGGCGGGGGCCGGTCGCGGTGACCGACGTCCTGCTCATCGCGCTCTTCGCCTTCCTGGGAGCAGCCGCCGCCGGGCTCATCGGCGCAGCCGTCCTGCGCCTCCTGCGCCACCGTTCGCTGATCGTCTCGCTGAGCGTCGTCGCCGGGGTGGCCGTGGCGGCGATGCTCGCCGGGACGCTGACGGTCGCCTGGGCGATGTTCCTCTCGCCCCACGACCTCTACGTGGTCACGACCGTCGTCGCGATGGCCGCCCTCATCTCCCTGGTCACCGCCGTCCTGCTGGGCCGCCGGGTGGCCGCCCAGAGCCATGAACTGGCGCTGGCTACCCGGTCGTTCGGCGACGGCGGCACCTTCGCCATGCCTGCCGGGCAGCCCGCCGCCGAGTTGGCCGCGCTCGCCCGTGAACTGGCCGCCACCAGCGCGAAACTGGACAGCTCCCGGGAGCGGGAACGCGCGCTGGAGACCTCGCGGCGCGAACTCGTCGCGTGGATCTCGCACGATCTGCGCACCCCGCTCGCCGGACTCCGCGCGATGGCCGAGGCGCTGGAGGACGGCATGGCCGCCGACTCCGGGCGCTATCTGCGGCAGATAAGGGTCGAGGTCGAGCGGATGAACTCCATGGTCGGCGACCTCTTCGAGCTCTCCCGCATCCAGGCCGGTTCGCTCGCCCTGGCACCGGCCCGGATCTCCCTCCACGACCTGGTCGGCGACGCGCTGGCCGGGGCCGACCCGCTCGCCCGTGAGCACGGGGTGCGGCTGGTCGGCGACCGGATCGACGAGGTGCCGGTGGAGGTCGACGGCAAGGAGATGAGCCGGGTCCTGGGCAACCTCCTGATCAACGCGATCCGCCGCACCCCGCCCGACGGCACCGTGGCCGTCGCCGCGCACCGCTCGGACAGCGGTGTCGTGGTGTCGGTGACCGACGGCTGTGGCGGAATCCCGGAGGAGGACCTGCCCCGGGTCTTCGACACGGGCTGGCGCGGCAGCCACGCCCGTACCCCGCCGGCCGGGGCGGGCCTCGGGCTCGCCATCGTGCGCGGCATCGTCGAGGCGCACGCCGGGCGGACCGAGGTCCGCAACGTCCAGGGCGGCTGCTGCTTCTCGGTCACGCTCCCGACAGCGTGACGGCGCTCTCCTCGCGGCGGCCCCGGCTCTCCCGGCCGCGGCCCCGCGTATCGCGCAGCGGGGCCGACGCGAAATCCTTCATCCCCTCGGCGAAGGACACCCGGGGCCGCCAGCCCAGCTCCTCGCGCAGGGCCCGCGAGTCCGCCGTGACGTGACGGACGTCGCCCAGGCGGTACTCCCCGGTCACCACCGGGTCCGGCCCGCCGTGCGCGTCGGCCAGGGCGGCCGCCATCTCGCCGATGGTGTGCGGTTCGCCGCTGCCGGTGTTGTACGCGGCGAAGGACGCGGGCCGCCGCTCCCGTACCGCCTCCAGGGCCACCGCGTTCGCCGCCGCCACATCGTGGACATGGACGAAGTCGCGCCGCTGGCCGCCGTCCTCGTAGACCCGGGGGGCTTCGCCCCGCGCCAGCGCCGAGCGGAAGAACGAGGCGACACCGGCGTACGGGGTGTCGCGCGGCATCCCCGGCCCGTAGACGTTGTGGTAACGCAGGGACACCGCCCGGCCGCCCGTGGCCCGCGCCCACGCGGCGGCCAGGTGCTCCTGGGCCAGCTTGGTCGACGCGTACACGTTGCGCGGGTCCACCGGCGCGTCCTCGGTCACCAGGCCGGGTGTCAGTGCCGTGCCGCAGTGCGGGCAGCGGGGCTCGTAGTCACCCGCACGCAGATCGGCCTCCGCACGCGGCCCGGGGCGGACCGTGCCGTGCCGCGAGCACTCGTAGCGCCCCTCGCCGTAGACCACCATCGACCCGGCCAGCACCAGGTCCCGGACCCCGGCCGAGGCCATCTCCGCCAGCAGCACCGCCGTACCGAGGTCGTTGCACCCCACGTACAGCGGGGCGTCCGAGAAGTCCTTGCCGAGACCGACCATGGCCGCCTGGTGGCACACCGCGTCCACCCCGGCCAGCGCGTCCGCCACCGCCTCCCGGTCCCGGACGTCCCCGACGGCCACCCGGTCGCCCGGCAGCTGTGGCGGTGTGCCGCCGGGGTGGGCCGAGGGCAGGAGGGCGTCCAGCACCACGCTCTCGTGCCCGGCCGCGGCGAGGGCGGCGACGACATGTGACCCGATGAACCCGGCTCCGCCGGTGATCAGTACGCGCATGACCGCCACGCTAGGGCCGGGCACGGCGTCGGGCGGGGTCCGGCGCGCAGGCGTCACGGGACCGTAAGGACCTGCGGGTACGGGAGCGGCCGGGCGGCAAGGCGGGTCCGGGGGAGAGGATCATATAGTTGCATCTTGAACAACACGGCGTGCGGGCGAAGGAGCGGATCGATGGGCGACCGGTCGGCCGGTGGGGCGGGGAGTGACGCGGAGGCCGGGGCGTCGGAGGCCTGGGCCGAAGCCGTGGTGGCCGGGCTCGACGGAGCGAGGGCCGCCGAGCGTGCCCTGGCGGACGCGCTGCGACCGGCCATGTCCGTGAAGGAGGAGAACGCGCAACGGCGGGCCGAAGCGCTCCGGGCGGCGGCCATGGGGCTCGGCGCCGCGGGCTGCGCTTCCGCCGCGGGCGTCTCCGAGCGGCTGCTCGCGTCCTGGCGCGCCGAGGATCCGGTCTTCGACGCCGCCCTGTCGACGGCCAGGTCCCTGGCGCATGTGCACGGCGTGGTGCCGGACGTCGCCGCGAATCCCGCGGTGCTCAGGGTGGCCCTGGACGCCATCCTGCGCGGTGTGCCGTTCATCGAGGCGGGTGCCCTCGTGGGGGTGAAGCGGGACACGTTCTACCGCCTGAGGCGAGGCAACCCCCACCTCGGTGCGCTGTTCGGCGCGGCACAGAACCTGCGCCGCCGGAGCGTGTCGCCGGGCCGGAAGAGGAAGGCGGAGCTCAAGGGGTACCGGCTGGTCCGCCTCGACGCGTCGGAGCCCCCGCGCGCCGATCCCGACGCCTGAGCTCCGGACCGCCGACGTCCGGATCCGTGGCGTGCATTTCGGCCGTACTCCGGCAGTGGCCGGTCCTGGGTGTGCGTGGGTACTGCGGGGCGGGGGCCCCGAGGCTTGCGCGTGGCGCGGCAACAGCGCTTATTTCCGGCCATGATTGATGGACTATCGCCGTGATGGCGTCCCATGTGCACTATCGACAAGGTGAGTTGATGAGCTTAGGCTCACCTAAGTTTGGGTGCGTGACCCCCTTGGCGTGCCCACTCATCGAGCCCTTCCCCTCACGCCTGACAGGCGGCTTTCCCGGATGATGGGAGTGACATGTCTCAGGGTCTTCCTGGCGACACACCACTGGTCCACGACCTCATCGGCATCGGCTTCGGCCCGTCCAATGTGGCCATGGCGATCGCGCTGAGCGAGCACAACAGCAAAGTCGGCAGGCAGGATTCGGTCACCGCCCACTTCTTCGAGCAGCAGTCGAGCTTCGGCTGGCACCGCGGCATGCTCATCGACGACGCCACTATGCAGGTCTCCTTCCTCAAGGATCTGGTGACGCTCCGGAACCCGGCCAGCGAATTCAGCTTCCTCTGCTATCTGCAGAGCCAGGGCCGGCTGATCGACTTCATCAACCACAAGAACCTCTTCCCGCTGCGGGTGGAGTTCCACGACTACTTCGAATGGGCCGCGGCCAAGGTCGACGACCTCGTCTCCTACGGACACGAAGTCGTCGCGGTCACCCCGTTCGTGCACGACGGGACCGTGGAGTACCTGGACGTGACCGTCCGGTCCGCGGAAGGGCTCTCGGTCCACCGGGCCCGCAACCTCGTCATCGGAACCGGCCTGCGCCCCCTCATGCCGGAGGGCGTGGAACGAGGCGACCGCGTCTGGCACAACTCCGATCTGCTGCGCAAGGTCGACGGGCTGGAAGGCGGCTCGCCCTCCCGGTTCGTCGTCGTCGGTGCCGGACAGAGCGCCGCCGAGAACGTCGCCTACCTGCACCGCAGGTTCCCCGACGCCGAGGTCTGCGCGGTCTTCTCCCGTTACGGCTACAGCCCCGCCGACGACAGCAGCTTCGCCAACCGGATCTTCGACCCCGACGCGGTCGACGACTTCTTCGCCGCTCCCGAGGAGGTCAAGAGGCGGCTGATGGCCTACCACGGCAACACCAACTACTCCGTGGTGGACATCGACCTCATCGACGATCTCTACCGGCAGATGTACCGGGAGAAGGTCCTCGGCACCGAACGGCTGCGCTTCCTCAACGTCTCCCGGGTCACCGGGGTGGTGGAGAAGCCCGACAGCGTCCGCGCCACCGTGAGATCCCTGGTGACCGACGAGGAGTCGGAACTCGACGCCGACGTCGTGGTGTTCGCCACCGGCTACAGCCCCGCCGATCCGCTCGGCCTCCTCGGTCAGGTCGGCGAGCACTGCCTGCGCGACGACGCGGGCCGCGTCCGCGTCCAGCGCGACTACCGGATCTCGACCGACCCCGCCCTGCGCTGCGGCATCTACCTCCAGGGCGGTACGGAGCACACGCACGGCATCACCACCTCGCTGCTCTCCAACACCGCGATACGGGTCGGCGAGATCCTGGATTCGCTGCTCGACCGGCGGGTCAAGTCCACCTCCGACGCGTCCCGGCCGGCGGTCGAGGCCGTCGAGGGCGCAGGCCCCAGCAACCGCTGAAAAACTACGAGTTCAGCGCTCGGCCCGCCCGGTGACCATCGGGCGGGCCGGGCGCGACCGGTTCGACCCAAGGGATATCGTTCGTCGTCATGATCACCACCGCAGTGGAGCGCCCCGTGCCGGACGGGGTGACGGACACCCGTCGGCGCAGGGCCGTGGGACTGGTCGTCCTCACGGTGGCCCTGCTGGTCGCGGCGACGGTGTCCCTGGCCGTCGGGGCGCGCGCGTTGAGCCCCGCCGAGGTCTGGCACGGGCTGTTCGCGGAGCCCCAGCCCGACCAGAAGCTCACCGAGATCCGGCTCATCGTCCAGACCGTGCGCGTGCCCCGGACGGTTCTCGCGATCGTGGCGGGCCTGGCCCTGGGGGTCGGCGGGGCGCTGATCCAGGGGTACACCCGTAACCCCATCGCCGACACCGGACTGCTGGGGGTGAACGCCGGGGCCTCCTTCGCCGTGGTGTCGGTCATCGCCGTGTTCGGGTTCACCGACCCGTTCCAGTACGTCTGGTTCGCCTTCGTCGGCGCGGGTCTCGCCGGTGTCGTCGTCTTCGGCCTGGCCAGTATCGGCAGGGGCGCGGGCAACCCGCTGACCCTCGCCCTGGCCGGGCAGGGCGTCACCGTGTTCCTCGCGGCGATGACCGCGGCGGTGGCGCTCTCCGACAAGGAGTCGCTGAACGCGCTGCGGTTCTGGAACGCGGGCTCCGTCGCCGGGGTCCGCTTCGACGTCATCTGGCCGGTGACCGGGTTCATCGCCGTCGGACTGGTCCTGGCGCTGATCACGCTGCCCGCCCTCAACCTGCTCAACCTGGGCGACGACGTGGCGCGGGCGCTGGGAGTGAACATCGCGGCGAGCCGGACCCTCGGCATCGTCGCCGTCACCCTGCTGGCCGGGCCCGCCACCGCCGCCTGCGGCCCCATCGCCTTCCTCGGGCTCATGGTGGCCCATGTGGCCCGCTATCTGACCGGCCCCGACTACCGCTGGCTGGTGCCGTACGCAGGTCTCCTCGGGGCCGGGGTCCTGCTGGTCTGCGACATCGTGGGCCGGGTGGTCGTGCGGCCCGGCGAGCTGGAAGCGGGTGTCGTGGTCGCTCTCCTCGGGGCCCCCTTCTTCGCGGTCCTGGTGTGGCGAGGGAAGTTCAAGAGCGCATGAGGAAAGTTCAGGAGCGCATGAACGGGACCGAAGTGGCCGGTGCGGCCGGTGGGGCCGAAGTGAAGGCGTCGATGCCGCCCGGTGTGCGGCTCGGCCGGGTGTCGTTCGTCTGGCGGCCCTGGCTCGTGCTGGTCACCCTGGTGCTCGCGGCGGCGGCCTTCCTGATCTTCTGCCTCTCCATCGGCGTCGGCGACTTCCCCATCGGTCTCTCCCGGGTGATCGCCACCATCCTCGGCCGGGGTGAACAGGTCGACGAGTTCGTCATCATGGACCTCCGCATGCCCCGGGCCCTGGCCGGTCTCGTGGTGGGCATCGCCCTGGGCGTCTCCGGGGCGATCACCCAGTCCGTGGCGCGGAACCCGCTCGCCAGCCCGGACATCCTCGGGATCACCGCCGGGGCCGGTGCCGTCGCGGTGTTCCTGGTGACGGCTACGGGCGGGACCGCGGCGGCGATCACCGGCTCGGTCGGGCTGCCCGCCGCCGCCCTGCTCGGCGGTCTCGGTACGGGGCTGCTGGTCTACTTCCTCGCCTGGCGGCGCGGCGTCGACGGCTTCCGGCTCATCCTCATCGGCATCTCGGTGACCGCTGTGATGCAGGCGATCACGACCTGGCTGCTTGTCTCGGCCGACATCCGCGACGTGGCGCGCGCCCAGGTGTGGCTGGTCGGCTCGCTGGACAACCGGTCCTGGGACGAGGTCGAGGTGGCGTTCTGGGCCACGCTCGTCCTGCTGGCCGTCGTGGCCACCGTGGCCTTCCCGTTCAAATCGATGCACCTCGGCGACGACGTCGCCGCCGGCCTGGGTGTCCGGTTCGGCCGGGTGCGGGCCGTCCTGCTGCTCTGCGCGGTCCTGCTGGCCGCCGTGGGGGTGAGCGCGGCGGGGCCGGTCCCGTTCGTCGCGCTGGTGGCCCCGCAGGTGGCGATGCGTCTGGCGCGGTGGCCGACGCCTCCGTTGATCGCCTCCGGCATGGTGGGCGCGCTGCTGCTGATCGGCTCCGATCTGATCGCCCGCGCGGCGCTGCCGATCGGTCTGCCGGTGGGCGTGGTCACCGCCGTGATCGGCGGCCCGTTCCTCGTCTACCTGTTGGTACGGGCGAACCTCCGGTAGATGGTAGAAGTAAGGCTGACCTCAACAAGGGGGGCTCGTGGCCGCTCAGTTCACCGTCAGGACCGATGCCGGCGTCAAGGACGTCCCGCGGCTGGCCGCCAGGGGCATCACCGTCGGGTACGGCGACCGGACGGTCATCGACCAGCTCGACGTGGCGATCCCGTCCGGGGTGATCACCACGATCATCGGCCCCAACGGCTGCGGCAAGTCCACCCTGTTGCGGACTCTGACCCGGCTGCTCAAACCGGCCGGCGGCACCGTCGTCCTGGACGGCGAGGACATCGGCACGCTCCGGACCAAGGACGTGGCGAAGAAGCTCGGACTGCTGCCGCAGGCGCCGGTCGCCCCGGAAGGGCTCACCGTCGCCGACCTGGTCGCCCGGGGGCGCCACCCGCACCAGAGCTGGCTGCGGCAGTGGTCGTCGGACGACGCCGACGTGGTGCGGCGCGCCCTGGCCATGACCGGGGTGGCGGACCTCGCCGACCGGACCGTGGACTCCCTGTCGGGCGGCCAGCGCCAGCGGGTATGGATATCGATGACCCTCGCCCAGGGCACCGATCTGCTGCTGCTGGACGAGCCGACCACCTATCTGGACCTGGCCCACGCCATCGACGTACTCGATCTGGTCGACGATCTGCACGAGTCCGGCTGCACCGTCGTCATGGTGCTGCACGATCTCAACCTGGCCACGCGCTACAGCGACAACCTCGTCGTCATGCGCGGGGGAGCCGTCCTGGCCCAGGGGCACCCCCGGGACGTGATCACCGCGGAGCTGCTGCACGAGGCGTTCGGGCTGCGGGCCAAGGTGATCGACGACCCGGTGGGCGACCGGCCGCTGATCGTTCCGATCGGCCGGGCTCATGTGCGGACCGAACCGTAGTCCGGTAACCGAACGGCATTGCTGCCACAAGACTCTGACGATTCACCAGCTCCAACTCGTCCTGACCAGTGGAATGTTGTCCAGTTAGGCTAGGCTGGCCTCACTTGCTCGGGGTACAGTCTGGCTGCCCTCATACCGGGGCGCAGTGGACAGCGCGAAAGCAAGGGATTTGACGATGCTTCTCCATCGAACGACGCACCGGAAGCCGTGGCAGAGGCTGGCCGCGGCGGTGTCCGCTGCCACCCTCGGCATCGGACTCCTCGCGGGATGCGGCAACGACGCGGCGGACGAGAAGAAGACCGACGACGCCCCGGCGGCGGCCGAAGGCGCGTTCCCGGTCACCGTGGAGCACGCGTTCGGGTCCACCGAGGTCAAGAAGGCGCCCCAGCGGGTCGTCACCGTCGGCTACACCGACGACCAGGCCGTCCTGGCGTTCGGCATCAAGCCGGTCGGCATGGTCGACCAGTACCCGAACCCGGCCGGTCAGACCCCCGACATCAACACCCAGTGGCCCTGGGTGAAGGACAAGTGGGGCGACGCCCGCCCCGAGGTCGTCATGAAGAACGGGGACGCCGGCCCCAACTTCGAGAAGATCGCCTCGCTGCGCCCCGACCTGATCATCGCGGTCTACTCCGAGGTCGACAAGGCGGCCTACGAGAAGCTCTCCAAGATCGCCCCGACCGTCGGCCGGACCAAGGGTGAGAAGGAACTCTTCAGCGCCCCCTGGCAGGACAACGCGGCGCACATCGCCAAGGCGCTCGGCAAGGAGAAGGAGGGCGCCGACCTGATCAAGGGCATCCAGACCCAGCTGGACGCCGCCAAGAAGGCCAACCCGGACTTCGGCGGGCAGAAGGCCGTCGCCCTGTCCTGGTACAAGGACTCCATCTCGGCCTTCACCTCCACCGACGTGCGCGGACGGCTTGTCACGGGCACCGGTTTCACCTACCAGACCGAGATCGACAAGATCGCCGACGGCGGCTTCTCCACCGAGCTCTCGCCCGAGCGCATCGACCTGATCGACGTCGACCGCATCTTCGTGGTCAACGACAAGGCCGACACGGAGGCGCTCAAGAAGTTCGAGCTGTTCGCCAACCTGCCGGCCGTCAAGAACGGCAAGGTCTCCTACCTCCTGGACAGCGAAGGCCCCGCGGTCGGCGCCGCGATGTCTCAGGGAACCCTGCTCTCCCTGCCGTACGCGATCGACGAGCTCGTCGAGTCGGCCAAGCAGTGATGACGACCCGACGGCCCGTCCCCCGACGAGAATCGGCTTCTGTGTGACTGTCACCGACACCCCGGTCGCCCCCACGACCCTGCGCACCGCGACGGGTGGAGAAGCGGCCCGCTGGGTGGCCCGGCACTGCCGGCAGGCCCCCTGGCTGTCGGCCTCCACCGTCCTCACCACGGTGGCCGGGGCCGCGCTCCAAGTGCTCCCGGTGCTGCTGCTCGGCCAGGTCGTCGACGGGGTCGTCGGGGGCGAGTCACGCTCGATACTCCTCACCGTCGGCATCCTGATGGTGGCCGCCGCCCTGTTCGGCGCGGCGGCCACCGCGGCCTCCACCTTCCTGATCGGGAAGCTCGGGGCCGAACTGCTCGCCCGGCTCCGCGAGGAAGCCGTACGCGCCGTGCTCGGTATGCCCAGCGCACGCGTCGAGGAGGTCGGCCGGGGGGACGTCCTCTCCCGCGTCGGCGACGATGTCGCCGTCATCTCCAAGGGCATCCGCACGGCCATCCCCACCGTGTTCTCGGCAGGCGTCCTGGTCGTCATCGCGACGATCGGCATGTTCGGCCTCGACTGGCGGCTCGGCCTGGCCGGAGCCTGCGCCCTGCCCGCGTACGCGCTGGCACTGCGCTGGTACCTGCCCCGCTCCGCGCCCCTCT
The DNA here is from genome assembly GCA_014649555.1 of Streptomyces globisporus. Classification (GTDB taxonomy): domain Bacteria; phylum Actinomycetota; class Actinomycetes; order Streptomycetales; family Streptomycetaceae; genus Streptomyces; species Streptomyces globisporus. The sequence continues at coordinate 128,806 of BMTG01000006.1, forward strand.
ACCGCAAGCAGCGGGCGGCCCAGGCCCACCGCGCCCAGGCCCTGATCAGCGGACTCAACGGCATCGACACGGTCCGGGCCTACCGCCTGGAGGACGCCGTACGCGAGAAGGTCACGGACGAGTCCTGGCGGGTGCGCAACCTCGGCATCGAGGTGTTCCGCTTCTTCGGCCGGTTCGTCGGCCGGGAGAACCGGGCCGAGTTCATCGGACTCGTGCTGATCCTGGTCGTCGGGTACGCCCTGCTGGAGGCGGACGCCGCCACCCTCGGCGAGGTGTCGGCGGCCCCCCTGATGTTCCACCGCCTGTTCACCCCGCTCGGCGCCATCATGTTCACCTTCGACGAGGCCCAGAAGTCCGGCGCGAGCCTCACCCGTCTGGTCGGCGTCTTCTCGGAGCCCTCCGAGAAGCGCCTGGTGGGCGACGCCTCGGTCGCCACCGCCGCCGTCGCGCCCTACCCGGTCACGGTCCGGGACCTGACGTTCACCTACCCCGGCGCCGAGGACCCGGTGCTGCGGGACGTCTCCCTGTCCATCCCGGCCGGCGGCTCGCTCGCCCTCGTCGGGGCGACCGGCGCGGGCAAGTCGACCCTGGCCGCACTCATCGCCGGCATCGGCAGACCACAGGCCGGGTCGGTGCACATCGGGACCCACGACCTCGCGGGCATGGACGAGGCCGGGGCCCGCGCCCTGGTCAGCATCCTGACCCAGGAGACCCACGTGTTCTCCGGTCCGCTCTCCGACGACCTGCGGCTCGCCGCCCCCCTCGCGAGCGACGACGACCTGATGGACGCCCTGCGCACGGTCGGCGCCGGGGAATGGGCCGGCTCCCTCCCCGACGGCCTGAACACCCCGGTCGGCGAGGGCGGCGAACGCCTGGACGTCACCAAGGTCGCCCAACTGGCCCTGGCCAGACTGGTGCTCGCCCGGTCGCCGGTGGTCGTGCTCGACGAGTCGACCGCCGAGGCGGGCAGCGAGGGCGCCGCCGAGTTGGAACGCGCCGTGCTGGCCGCCTGCTCCGGCCGGACCACCCTGTTCGTGGCCCACCGGCTGACCCAGGCGATGGCGGCGGACCGGATCGCCGTGCTCTCGGCGGGACGCGTGGTGGAGGAAGGAACGCACAGCGAGCTGGTCGAGCTGGGAGGTCAGTACGCCCGGCTGTGGCGCGCCTGGCGCGAGGGTAGTTAGCGGAGAACCAACCAACGCTCGTTCAACTCGCACGCCTCGAAAGGATGCTGAGACTTCGATGTCGGAACCGGGCGCTTCTCGCATACTGCTTTCCCCCACCCGGCTGGCCGCCGTGCGCCGGCGGATCGGCGACTACAGCGAACGGACCGTCGTCGAGGCGTGCGCCGTCTCACTCGCATACTGGGCGACCGGTACGGGCCCCGACGGCATGGACCTCACCCCCGCCACCCCCTTCCCCGACCTCCTCGGATGGGTCGACAACGGCACAAGCGGCGCCGGGGGGTGGGAGACCGACGCCCGTACCCTCGCCATCACCGTGCCGCCCGGCGTCGACCGGTTCGACGCGCAGCGGGCCCTGGACGCCCTGGCCGACTTCCCGGACCGGCCCCTCGGCACCATCGGCCCCTCCGACCCCCGGACCCGCGTCGAGGAGCTGGCCCGGTGGAACGACACCCGGGCCGACCGGGCCCGCCCGACCGTCATGGAGCTGTTCGCCGAGCAGGTACGCCTGCGGCCGGACGCCGTCGCGATCGTGGACGAGCGCCGCTCACTGACGTACCGCGAAACAGCTCAGCTGTCAGCCCAGTTGGCCCACCATCTGATCGAGCGCGGCCTCACACCCGAGCAGGTCGTCGGCATCTCCCTCGGCCGCTCCGCCGAGATGGTCATCGGCCTCCTCGCCGTCCTCCGGGCCAGGGGCGCCTTCGTCCCCCTCGACCCCCAGTGGCCCGCCGCCCGCCGGGCCGTCGTCGCCGAGGACGCCCGGATCGTCCTACAGCTCAACGCCACGGGCAAGGCCGGTGCCGGGGAGCCGGACGCCGTCGCCGTCGACCTCGGCGACTGGAAGTACGGCGCCCACCCGACGGACACGCCCGGCACGACCGCCCCCGGGGACTCGCTGGCCTACGTCATCTTCACGTCCGGTTCGACCGGGCGGCCCAAGGGCGCCATGATCCGGCACGAGGCGATCAGCGAGCGCCTGCTCTGGCAGTCCCGCGAGATCCTGCGGTTCGGCCACGACGACGCCTCGCTCTTCAAGGCCCCGCTCTCCTTCGACATCTCCGTCAACGAGATCTTCCTGCCCCTCACCACCGGCGGCCGGCTCGTCGTCCTGCGGCCCGGCGGCGAACGCGACCCGCACCACCTCCTCGGCGTCATCGCCGAGCAGCGCGTCACCTTCACCTACCTGGTCTCCTCCATGCTGGACGTCCTCCTGGAGCTCGTGGGCGACTCCGGCCGCCTCGACAGCCTGCGGCACGTCTGGTGCGGCGGCGAGGTCCTCACCCCGGAGCTGTACGAACGGTTCCGCACCCGCCTCGACATCCCGCTGTACCACGGCTACGGCCCCGCCGAGACGACCATCGGCGTCTCCCACGTCATCTACCGGGGAGCCGCGACACGCCTGTCGACGTCGATCGGCAAGGCCAACCCCAACACCCAGCTCTACGTCCTCGACGACGAACTGCGCCCCGTCCCGGTCGGCGTCGGCGGCGAACTGTACGTCGGCGGGCTCCTGCTGGGACGCGGTTACGTGGGCGCGCCCGGCCTCACCGCCTCCCGCTTCGTCGCCAACCCCTTCGCCACCGACGGCTCCCGGCTCTACCGCACCGGCGACCTGGCGCGGTACGCCCCCGACGGATCGCTGGACTTCCTCGGCCGCGCCGACAACCAGATCAAGATCCGGGGCATGCGGCTGGAGATCGAGGACGTCGAGGCCTCTCTCGCCGAGCACCCCGGCGTCCGGCACACCTGCGTCGTCGCGAAGAAGAACACGGCGGGCGGCACCTACCTGATCGGCTACGTCATCCCCGCAGGCGGCAACGAGGACCTGAGCGCCGAGGACGTCAAGGCGTGGGCCGCGGCGAACATGGTGGAGTACATGGTGCCCACCCACGTCGTCGTCCTGCCGGAGTTCCCGCTCACCGCGAACGGCAAGGTCGACCGGAACGCGCTGCCCGAGCCCACGACGGACACCGGCGCCCTCCGGACGCCCGCCACCGAGAACGAACGGCTGGTGGCCGAGGCCGTCGCGGCGGTGCTGCGCCTGGACGCCGTCGGCGTGGACCAGGACTTCTTCCAGCTCGGCGGCGACAGCATCCTGGCGATCTCCCTGCTCAGCGCCCTGCGCGAGGTCGGTCTCCACGTCAGCGCACGCCAGATCTTCGCCCATACCGTCGTGGGGGCACTGGCGGCGGTGGCGAGCCGGGAGTCCGTCGTCGCCGTGGACCACGGCGACGTCGCGACCGGCACCGTCGTCGGATCACCCATCGTGCAGTGGCTCGGCGAGACCACCGACGCCATCGACGGGTTCGTGCAGTCGGTGGTCCTCACCGCCCCGGCCGAACTGACCCCCGAGGCCCTCGACGGCCTCCTCGCCGCCGTGCTCACCCGGCACGACATGCTCCGCGCCCGGCTGATACGCGGCGAGCGCTGGGGCTTCGACATCCCCGAGGCCGGTGCGACCGCCCGCTGCTGGGAGCAGAGCGATGCCCCGGTCGAGGACTGCGTCGCCCTCGCGACCGCCGCGCTCGACCCGGACCACGGCATCATGCTGCGCGCCGTCTGGCGCCGCGCGGCACGCCAACTCGTGCTGGTGGCCCACCATGTGGTCATCGACGGTGTGTCCTGGCGCATCCTGCTGGACGACCTCGCCACCGCCTGGCGGCAGTTCTCCTCGGGCGAGACCGTCGAACTGCCTCCGGTCGGAACGTCGTTCAGGCGCTGGACGCAGCTCCTGGGCCGTACCCCGTTCGATGCGCACCGTACGCACTACGCCTACGTGCTGCCCGCCGCCGACGCCCCGATCGGCAGGCGGGCTCTCAGCGCGGCCGACACCGTGGCCCGCGAACGGACGCGGACGGTCTCCGTCGGCCCCGCCACCACCGCCGCACTGCTCGGGGAGATCCCCGCCCAGTTCCACGCGGGCGTCAACGACGTCCTGCTGACCGCCCTCGCCGTCGCCCTCGCCCGCCTGCGACGGGACCGGGGGCAGGACCAGACCTTCGCCCACATCGAACTGGAAGGGCACGGCCGGGAAGGCCGCTTCGTCGCCCCCGCGGCCGGCTTCGAGCCCGAACTCTCGCGCACCGTCGGCTGGTTCACCACCCTCTTCCCGGTCACGGTGGACCCCGGCACGGCGAGCGACCTCACCGCACCGGCCTACCTGGCCGGGGCCCTCAAGGCGGTCAAGGAGGACCTCGCCCGCGTACCGGCGGGCGGCCTCTCCTACGGGGCCCTGCGCTATCTGAGCGCCGACGGACCGGCCGGCGCCCCCGCACCCCAGGTGCTCTTCAACTACCTGGGCCGCTTCGACGCGGGCAGCGCGGGCGACTGGCAGCTCGCGGGCACGACCGGGCAGCTGGGAGAGAAGCGCGACCCCCGCATGCGGCTGCCCCGCGCCCTGGAGTTCAACGCGATCGCCGAACCCGACGCCAGCGGCGCGTACGAACTGGTCACCACCATCTCCTGGCCCGAAGGCGTCTTCACCGAGGACGACATCACCACCCTCGGCGACCACTTCCGCTCGGCCCTCACCGCACTCGCCGCGCTCGAAGACGGCGGCCACACGCCCAGCGACTTCCCCCTGGTGCCGCTGACCCAGGCCGACGTCGACGCCCTGGACGGCCCGGCCCTGGACGACATCCTGCCGCTGACCCCGCTGCAGGAGGGCCTCTACTTCCACTCCGTCTTCGACGACGACGCCACGGGCAGCTACGTCGAGCAGCAGGTGATGACGCTGGACGGCGACGTGGACGCCGACCGGCTGGCGGCTGCGGCCAACCGGCTGCTCACCCTCCACCCCAACCTGGCCGCCCGCTTCACGGCCCTCGCGGACGGACGGGTCGTCTCCGTCGTCGAACACGGCAGGCACGCCCCCTTCACCACCCTGGACGGCCCCGCCCGCACCGACGAGGCGATCCGCGACCTCGCCGAGCGGGACCGCCGGGCCGGGTTCGACCTCGCCACCGGTCCCCTGATGCGCTACACGCTCATCCGCTCCGACGCGGGCCCCTGGGTCCTCGTCCAGACCGTGCACCACATCATCGCGGACGGCTGGTCGGTGCCGCCGATGCTCCGCACCCTGCTGACCGAGTACCACGCACCGGGATCGGTGTACGCGCGCGGCGGCTACCGCGCCTACGTGGACTGGCTCGCCGCCCGCGACCAGGACGAGAGCGACCGGGTGTGGCGCGAGGAGCTCGCCGGACTGCCCGGCCCGTCCCTGGTCGCCGAGGGCCACACCCCCTCCGAACGGTTCGCCGACGTCACGGCGGAGCCCGACGAGGACGTCGACGTGGCCGCACGCTCCGCCGGAGTCTCCTTGAGCGTGGCCGTGCACAGCGCGTGGGCGGTGACCCTGGGCGGGCTGCTGCACAGCAGGGACGTCGTCTTCGGCTCCACCGTCTCCGGGCGCGACGCCGACGTCCCCGGCATCCGTGACCTGGTGGGCCTCTTCATCAACACCATCCCGGTGCGCGCCCGTTGGTCCGCCACGGACACGGCGTACGACCTGCTGGACGCCGTGAAGCGCCACCAGGGAGCGGTCCTGCCGCACCAGCATGTCTCCCTGGCCCGGATCGGCCGGCAGTGCGGCACGGGCACCCTCTTCGACACCCTGGTCGTCTTCGACGTCGCCACCGACGTGGCCGCCCTGCGCGGACCCGACGACACCCTCGTCATCACCGGCATCGTCAACGAGGGGGCGCCGCACTACCCGTTGACGCTCGTCGTCGAGCGCGCAGAGAACGGCCGGGTGCGCTTCAACCTCATCTACGACGGTGAACTCCTGCGCACCGCAAGCGCCGAGGCGATCCTCGGCACGTTCACCCGGACCCTCACCGAACTGCTCGGCCGCCCGGACACGCCGGTCGACGCCCTGCTTCCCACGCCGGGCAGGGCCCCGGAGCAGGAGGCCCCGGCCACCCTGGGCGAGCTGTTCGACGCCGCCGCGCACCGCGACCCGGCGGCCACCGCCGTCACCCAGTGCGCGCTGGACGGCGCCACTCGCTCCCTCGCCTACGGTGAACTGGCAGGGGAAAAGGACGCGTTGGCCTCCGCCCTCCGCGCGGCCGGGGTCCGCCCCGGGCAGCGGGTCGCCGTCGCCGTCCCGCGCTCCCTGGAACAGGTCGTCGCCCTGGTCGCCGTCGTCACCGCCGGAGGCGCGTACGTACCGCTGGACCTGGCCTACCCGGACGAGCGGCTGGAGTACATCCTCGCCGACGCCGCCCCACAGGTCGTCCTGGTGGACCGGGAACAGCAGGGCCGCTTCACCGCACTGCTGGAGAAGGCCGGGGTGGCGGCCCGCGTACTCGTCCAGGGCGAGGACCTCCCGCAGGCCCCCGGACCCGCCGCGCCCGATGTCCGACCGGGAGACCCGGCGTACGTGATCTACACCTCGGGCTCGACCGGCCGGCCCAAGGGCGTCGTCGTCCCGCACTCCGCGGTGACGACGCTCCTCGCGAACACCCGGCCGGACATGGACTTCGGCCCCGCCGACGTCTGGGTCCAGTTCCACTCCTTCTCCTTCGACTTCGCCGTCTGGGAGCTGTGGGGCGCACTCGTCCACGGAGGCGAACTGCTCGTACCGGAGTACGGGCTGACCCGCTCACCGGTCGACTTCCACCGGCTGGTCCGCGAACGCGGCGTGACCGTCCTCAACCAGACCCCGTCCGCCTTCCACCAGTTCATCGAGGCCGACCTGCACGCCGAGGAACCGGTCACCTCGCTGCGCCGCATCGTCTTCGGCGGCGAGGCGCTCGACCTCGGGCGGCTGCGCGGCTGGGTCGAGCGGCACGGCACCCGTACGCCCGAGCTGGTCAACATGTACGGCATCACCGAGACCACCGTCCATGTCACCCACCGGGTGCTCACGGACGAGGACTTCAGCCGGGGCGACGACGCCAGCCCCATCGGCGGTCCGATCCCGGGCCTGACCGTCCATCTGCTCGACGACCGGCTGCGGCCGGTACCGCCGGGCCGGGTGGGCGCCATCTACGTCGCGGGCGACCAGGTGTCCCTCGGCTACCTGGGCCGCCCCGGGCTCACCGCCGGGCGCTTCGTGGCGAACCCGTTCGCCGCCGACGGGTCCCGGATGTACCACACGGGCGACCTCGCCCGCCGGACGCTCGACGGCGAGCTGGAGTTCGCGGGCCGGGCGGACGACCAGGTGCAGCTCAAGGGATTCCGTGTCGAGCTGGGCGAAGTGGAAAGTGCGGTGAGGGAGGTGGCGGGTGTCGTCGACGTGGCCGTCACCGTGGCGGACAGCGGCGACCACCTCGTCGCCCATGTCGTCGGGGAGCCGTCCGCCGACCTCACCGGCCTGCTCGCCGCCAAGCTCCCCGCGCACATGGTCCCGGGCCGGGTCCTGCCGACCGACGCACTGCCGCTGACGGTCAACGGGAAGCTCGACCGCAAGGCGCTGACCGAGCGGGCCGCACGGCAGGACGCCCCCCGGGACGAGGCAACGCCGCCCCTCGGCGACTCCGCCCTCACCGCCCTGACCGGCATCTTCGCCGAGACCCTGCCCGGCGCCACCGTCGACGCCGACACCGACTTCTTCGGCGCCGGAGGCGACAGCATCGTCGCCATCACCGTGATCAACCGCGCCCGGGCACTCGGCCTGCCGATCGCACCCCGGGACGTTTTCCTGTTCAAGACCCCGCGCGCCCTCGCCGGCCACCTCGCGACGCGCGCCCCGGCCCCGGAGCCGTCGGCACCCTCCCGCCGTGAGGACGGCCCTCTGCCCCTCACCCCGATCATCCTGCGCCAACGCGAACTGGGCGGCTCACTCGCCCGGTTCGCCCAGGCCAGGGGCCTCACCGTCCCCGAAGGAACCGGCCTCGCGGACATCCGGCGCGCCGCCGACGCCGTCGTGGCCGCACATCCGGCCCTGCGTCTGCGGCTGCACATCGAGCACGGCGTCTGGTCCCTCCGCACCGAACCCGCCCGCGAGGCGACCGTCGTCACCGAGCGCGCCACCGACGCGACCGCCGCCGCCAACGAGGCGGCCGGACGGCTCGACCCCACCACCGGGGACGTCATCGCGTTCTCCTGGCTCGCCGCGAGCCGCACCCTGGTCGTCACCGTCCACCACATCGCCGTGGACGCGGTGTCCTGGCTCGTCCTCCTCGACGACCTGACCACCGCCCTGAGCGGCGGGGCCGCCCTGCCGCCGCCGACCACCTCCTACACCGCGTACGCGGAGGCGCTGGCCCTGCGGTCCGCCGAGCCGGCCGACGACCTCGGCCACTGGCTCACCACCCTGGACGCCCCGGCGCTGGTGCCCGCGGTCCGCGATCTCCGGGAGACCACCGTCGTCCTGCCGCCCGGCGCGAGCGACCGGGTGACCCGCAGCGCACCCGGCGCGCTCGGCCTCGGGCTCACCGAGCTGCTCTGCGGAGCCCTGCGCGCCGCGCTGACCCGGGTCCAGACCGAGCCCACCGACCTCGCCGTCGACCTGGAGCGGCACGGCCGCGTCCCGGCGCGGGACGACCACGACTACTCCCGCACCGTCGGCTGGTTCACCTCCATCGCCCCCGTACGCCTGACCGCCCACACCGACCCCGTCGCCGCCGCCCGCGAGATCGCCGAACGCCGGCCGGACGAGGACGGGCCCATCGCCTACGGCATGCTCCGCTACCTCAACCCGCAGACGGCCCCGCTGCTGACCGCCCGGCCGCAGGTTCTCTTCAACTACCTGGGCCGGGGCAGCGAATCGGAAGCCTTGCGGATCACCGGCGCCGACCAGGGCGACAGTCCGTACGCCGTCGAGGTCAACGCCTGGACCGACGAGAGCACCGGCTCCCTCCATGCCGCCTTCACCCTCGCCGACTCGATCTCCGACGCGATCACCGACCACTGGCTGACCGCCCTGGAGAAGATCGCGGACGTCTCCGCGACGGCCGAGCGCACCGCACCCGTCACCCCGCTCCAGCGCGGGCTGTTCTTCCAGGCCCAGCTGGCGGGCACGGGGGAGGCGGGCACGGCCGGGCACTATGTCGCGCAGAGCTGGTTCGCCTTCGACCGGCGCCTGGACCCCGACGCGCTGGCCGAGGCGATGGCGTACGTCATCGGCCGCCACCCCGTCGTCGGCGCGGGCTTCACCACCGACGCGGACGGCAACCCGGTCCAGCTCCTCGCGGCGGGCCGCCGGGTCCCCGTCCGCACGCTCGACCTGGCCACCGACGCCGACATCGAGGAGCTGCGCACCCGGGACCGCGAACAGGGCTTCGACCCGGGGGAGCCACCGCTCGTCCGCATGACCGTGGTGCGGCGGCCCGACGGCCGCGACGGCCTGCTGCTCAGCTACCACCTGCTGCTCTGGGACGGCTGGTCCCGCGAGATCCTGCTGCGCGACCTGTTCGACGCGTACGAGGCCGTCGTCGCCGGCGAACCGTGGGACACGACGCCCGCCGTGCCCGGCTTCGAGGAGTACGCCCGGGAGCTCGCCGCCAAGGACCCGGTGGTGGCGGAACGCTTCTGGGCGGAGCACCTGGCAGGTCTGCCGGGACCGACGCTCCTCGCCGGACCGGCCCCGGCCCTGTCCGAGGAACTGCCGCAGCCGCTCGTGCACACCCTCTCCGCCGAGCTGTCGGAGCTGCTGCGCGAAGCCGCCCGGGCCCGGGGTGTCACGCTGAACTCCGTGCTGACCGGAGCCTTCGGCCTGCTCCTCGGAGCCCGTACGGGCAGGAACGACGCGGTCTTCGGCGTCACCGTCTCGGGGCGTGAGGGCGAAGGGCACGGCGACATCGTCGGCGTCCTGCTCAACACCGTCCCCCTGTGGACGCGGGCCAGGCCCGAGAACTCGGTCGACGCGTACCTGTCCTCCGTCCAGGCGGCTCGCGTGGCGGCGATGGACCACGAGCACCTGGGCCTCGGCGAGATCCAGCGGGCCGCTGGGCACGACACCCTGTTCGACAACCTCTTCGTGCTCCAGAACTTCCTGGACCTGGACGCGTTCGCCGGTATGAACGCCCGCCACGGCATCACCGAGGTCCAGGCCGACGACTCCACGCACTACCCCTACACCTGGGTCGTGACACCGGGCGACCGGCTCACGGTCAAGCTGGAGCACCGCCACGGCGGCGCCGACAGCGCCCGCCGCCTCCTCGACGACTACCTGCGCGTCCTGGAGGACCTGGCCCGGGCCACCGGCCCCATGGGCGCGCTGCCCGGACTCGGCCCGGACCCCGCACCCGCCGCGCGCACCGAGATCGGCACCGACACCGTCGTCGACCGCTTCGACCAGGCGGCCGACCGCGACCCGGACCGGACCGCCCTCGTCGCCGACGGCGCGACCCTGACCTTCGCCGAACTCCAGGAGCGCAGCCGGGCCGTGGCGGGTGTCCTCGCCGCACGCGGCATCGGACCCGAGACGACGGTGGGCCTGGCGATCCCGCGCTCCCTCGACTGGATCGCCGCCCTGTTCGCGGTGTTGCGGGTCGGGGCCGCGTACGTACCCCTGGAGCTGGACCACCCCGACGAGCGGATCGCCGCGATCGTCGAGGACGCCCGGCCCGAGGTGATCCTCACCGTGAGCGCGGTGTCGCCCCGGCTGACCGGCGAACTCATCGAACTGGACCGCCCGTTGCCGGATGCCGAGCCGTACACGACGTTCACGCCCGACGACCCGGACCGGCTGCGTCACCCCGCGTACACCATCTACACCTCCGGGTCGACCGGGAAGCCCAAGGGCGTGGTGACCGAATACGCAGGGCTCACGAACATGCTGATCAACCATCAGCGCCGGATCTTCGAACCGGTCCTCGCCGAGCACGGCCACCGGACCTTCCGTATCGCGCACACCGTGTCGTTCGCGTTCGACATGTCGTGGGAGGAGCTGCTGTGGCTCGCCGACGGCCATGAAGTCCACATCTGCGACGAGGAGTTGCGCCGCGACGCACCCCGCCTCGTCGAGTACTGCCTGCGGCACGGCATCGACGTCATCAACGTGACGCCCACCTACGCCCAGCAGTTGGTGGCCGAAGGGCTGCTGGAGGACCCGGAGAGGCGTCCCGCGCTCGTCCTGCTGGGCGGCGAGGCCGTCACCCCGACGCTGTGGCAGCGCCTCGCCGAGACCGAGGGCACCGTCGGCTACAACCTCTACGGGCCCACCGAGTACACCATCAACACCCTTGGCGTCGGCACCTTCGAGTGCCAGGACCCGGTCGTCGGCGTGGCCATCGACAACACCGAGGTGTACGTCCTGGACCCCTGGCTGCGGCCGCTGCCCGACGGCGTCCCCGGCGAGCTGTACGTGTCCGGCATCGGCATCGCCCGCGGCTACCTGGGCCGCAGCGCCCAGACCGCGCACCGCTTCGTCGCCTGCCCCTTCGGCGCGTCCGGGGAGCGCATGTACCGCACGGGGGACCTGGTGATCCGCCGGCCCGACGGGAACATCGCCTACCTCGGCCGCACCGACCAGCAGGTCAAGATCCGCGGCCACCGGGTCGAACTCGGTGAGGTCGAGGCCGTGTTCGCCGCGCACCCGGCGGTGCACTTCGTCGCCGCCGTCGCCCAGCCCGACCCGGGGGTCGACGGCGCGTACCGGCTGGCCGCCTATCTCGTCCTCACCGGCCCCGCCGACCTCGCGCAGGTCGCCCACGAGGTGGGCGTCGGGCTGCCGGACTTCCTGCGCCCGACGCACTACGCCCAGGTCGACAGCGTCCCGCTCACCGTGAACGGGAAGGCCGACACCAAAGCGCTGCCGGAGGCCAGGCCGCTCGGCGCCCTCACCACGGCGGGGGAGCGCGGCCCGGAGACCGGGACGGAGATCGTCGTCTGCGAGTTCTACGCCGAGGCGCTCGACCTCGACGACGACGAGGTCAGCGCCGTCAGCGACTTCGTATCGCTCGGCGGGCACTCCATGCTGGCGGTGCGGCTCATCGGACTGCTCCGCCGCGAGTACGGTCCTGTCATCACCATCCGCGACCTGTTCACCCTGCGAACCCCCGAAGCGATCGCCCGCCACCTCGATGAGAACTCCTGACCTGATGAAGACTCCTGACACCGAGCGGCCCCGCCCCGGGACCGCCATCCTGCGGACGGCGCTGCGCCGCAACATCGGCGCCATGATCGCGGGCACCGTCCTGATGGGCCTCTACCAGGCGGCGGAGACCGCCTTCCCCATCGCGCTCGGACTCATCGTCGAGCACACGATGCAGGACCGCAGCCTCGGCTCCCTCGGCATCTCGATCGGCTCGCTCGCCGTGATCATCACGACGGTGTCCTTGTCGTGGCGGTTCGGTATGCGCGTCCTGCAGAAGGCCAACACGACCGAGGCGCACCGCTGGCGGGTGCAGGTGGCCGCCTGCGGGCTCCAGCCGGTGGCCAGGGACGTGGACCTCAAGTCCGGCGAGATCCTGACCGTCGCCACCGAGGACGCCGACCAGACCGCCGACATCATCGAGGTGGTGCCGCTGCTGATCAGCTCCCTGGTCGCCATCGTGGTCGCGGCTCTCGCGCTGAGCCTCGCCGACCTCCGGCTCGGCCTGCTGGTGATGGTGGGCACCGTCGCGATCCTGTCGGTCCTCGCCGTGATGTCCAAGCGGATCGGGGCCAGTACGCAGGAACAGCAGGCCCGGGTGGCCCGGGCGGGCGCCAAGGTCGCCGACCTCATCATCGGGCTGCGCCCGCTGCACGGCTTCGGCGGCAACCACGCGGCCTTCGGGTCCTATCGCGAGGTCAGCACGGACGCGAAGCGCCAGGCGATCACCGTCGCCCGGGTGAACGGCACCTACGCGGGCACCGCGCTGGCCCTCAACGCGGCTCTCGCCACGGCCGTCTCGCTGACCGCCGGCTGGCTGGCGTTCGAGGGCCGGATCACCATCGGTGAACTCGTCATGGCCGTGGGACTCGCGCAGTTCATCATGGAACCGCTCAAGATGTTCTCCGAGATGCCCAAGTACGTGATGATGGCCCGCGCCTCGGCCGAGCGCATGGCCCTCGTCCTGAACGCGCCCCCGGTGATGACACCGGGCCCCGAACGCCCGGAGCCCGGCGGGGCCCTGGAGGTCGACGGTGTCCACCACGGCACGCTCCAGGGGGTCAAGTTCGCCGTCACCGCCGGGGAGTTCGTGGCGATCGCCGCCTACCAGCCGCGCGCGGCGGCCGATCTGGCCACCGTCCTCGCGGTGAACGCCGCCCCCCAGACGTACGGGGGAGTGGTCCGGGTCGGCGGCCGGGAGATCGGTGACCTGTCGATCGAGGCGGTCCGCTCCCACCTTCTGGTGAACCCGTACGACGGGGAGATCTTCGCCGGCACCCTCCGGACGAACATCGACCCGTCGGGCAGCGGCCGGGAGATCGCGGAGGCCGTGGAGGCGTCCATGCTCACCGACGTCGTCGCCCTCCACCGCGAGGGGCTCGACCACGTGGTACGGGACCGGGGGGCGAACCTCTCGGGCGGCCAGCGCCAACGGCTGTCGCTGGCGCGTGCGTTGGCCGCCGACGCCGACGTGCTCGTCCTGCACGACCCCACGACGGCCGTGGACGCGGTCACCGAACAGCTCATCGCGCGCAACGTCGCGAAGCTGCGCCGGGGCCGCACCACGCTCGTGCTGACCAGCAGCCCGGCACTCCTGGACGCGGCGGACCGGGTGCTCGTCCTGGACGGGGGCGTCATCACCGCCGAGGACACCCACCGCAACCTCCTCGCCGGGGACGAGGCGTACTGCCTGGCCGTGGCCCGGTGAGCCACCGGTAGAGGCAGGGCCACCGGTAGGGGCCGGGGGCCCATCGGCTACCCGCCCCTGCCCATGGCTCAGCCCAGGGCCCAGGCGACATCCCTGAGCAGGGCGTGCCGCCAGCCCGCCCGGTCGTGGCCCGAGGCGGACCGTGAGACCCGCACGGTCGCACCGGCCCGCTCGGTGAGCGACTCCGTCAGCTCGCAGTGGGGCAGCATCCGCGTCTCGTGCTCCCCGACGTCGAACGCGCACCGCAGCCGCGACAGGTCGGCCCCCCGGCGCAGCCGGTCGGCGACGGCGCCGCCGGCCGGCCCGCCCAGCGGATCCGCCAGGTCCACGGTCCCGGGCGCCCACCAGAAGGACCCCGACTGGCAGGCGACCCGCGAGACCAGATCGGGGAACTCCAGCGCCGCGTACAGCGCGCTCAGCCCGCCCAGGCTCTGCCCGGCCACCACCAGCCGGTCCAGGCCGGCCGGCACCGCGCAGTCGCCCACCAGCGGCAGCAGTTCGTCCCGGACCGCCTCCCACAGCTCCGGGCGGCAGCCGAACTCCGCCTCCCGGTCCTTGGCCGGCAGGAACACCAGGGTGACCGGGGGCAGGTCGCCCGCGTCGAAGGCCGCGTCGAAGGCGGTCGCGGCCGGGTGCAGATACAGCCAGTCGTCCCCGTCGAGCAGCAGCACCACCGGACCGCCGCCGCCCACCGGATGGACCCGCACGGTACGCCGCCCGCCGAGCCGGTCGCTGCTCCAGCGGATCCGGGTGCGGGGGAGGGGCGGCACATCGTCCGGGCCGAGGGCGGGCCAGTGCGGCTGGGGCGGGGCGTCCGGCGTCGCGGCGACGGAACGGTCGGCCCCCGCGCCGACCGGATTGAACGGATCTGCATGGGCCTCGCCCGCCACGAGGACGCGGTAGGTCACCCGCAGCCGCGCGGGCATGGACACCTCCGCGTACCAGCAGTCGGTGTCCTCCCAGCGCCGCAACGGCACCGGCGGCGACCAGCTCTCGAAGTCGAGTACGGCCTCGGAGCCGCGCCACAGGAACACGGTCCGCCAGCCGCCGTCGGCGGGGACCGGCGCGGGCGTGCGCGCCGCCGCCCAGAACGCGTCGGTGCCGGGGCGGCCCGGCAGACCGAAGGCGGCGAAGGGGCTCTCGGCGTCCACCGGAGGCATGAACGTCTCCTTGTGCGAGGGGAAGAGCGGAGAGGCAGGCCGAGGTGGGCTCCGCCTGTTGTAAGGCGAGCCTAACCCAAGTGCCCTGGAAGGCTGTTGGGGATGTGACGCGGAACGGCGGTCGGGCTCAGTACGCCGCGAGCCGCTCCATGAGGACCACGCTGTGCGCGAGCTGCCGCTGCTCCTCGGCGCTGAGTTCGAGGTCGATGGCCCGGGCCAGCCAGTCGGCCCGCCGGTCGCGCTCCGCCTTCAGCGCCGCCCGGCCGACCTCGGAGAGATCGACGAGCGACTTGCGGCCGTCCGTCGGGTGCGCCCGGCGGACGACGAGGCCCTGCTCCATCAGGAGGCCGACCGCGCGGGCCATCGACTGGGGGCGTACGCGCTGGTCCGCGGCGAGGTCGCTGGTGGTCATTGCCCCGTCCCGGTCGAGGACGCCCAGCACGGCGACCTGGCCGTGCGGAATCCGGTCCTCATGCTTCACCCGTCGCGCGAGTTTGCCCATGGCGGTGCGCAGATCGGCGGCGACGGTGGCGGGTTCCGGGGTGGGCATAGGGCACTTTAACCCGCGGTTGTGGGCGCGTCCGCCCAGGTGGTCGACGTACGAGATGCGCGGGGGAGCGGCCGCGCACCTATGCAGCGCAACTGTACAGTCAAGCTGAACAGCATTGCTGTAGAGTTTTGCCGTCGCGGCTAGCGCCGGCGCTGTCGCACCAGTGCCGCGGCACGCACCTACGGAAGGACCTCGCATGTCCCGCACGACAGCTGAGCCCACCGCCATCCGGTCCGTCACCGCCCGCCGCATCATCGACAGCCGGGGCAACCCCACCGTCGAGGTCGACGTCCGCCTCGCCGACGGATCCCTCGGGCGCGCCGCCGTTCCGTCCGGCGCCTCCACCGGTGCGCGGGAGGCCGTGGAACTGCGTGACGGGGACGCCGGACAGTGGCACGGCAAGGGCGTCGACCGTGCGGTCGGCCACGTCAACGGGGAGATCGCGGCCGCGGTCGTGGGCCGTGACGCGGACGACCAGGCGGGCCTGGACGCCGCGCTCATCGCGCTCGACGGCACGCCCGGCAAGTCCCGGCTCGGGGCGAACGCCGTCCTCGGGGTCTCGCTCGCCGCCGCGAAGGCCGCGGCCGCGGCCCACCGCCAGCCGCTCTACCGCTACCTCGGCGGCGCCGACGCCCGCCTGCTCCCGCTGCCGATGATGAACATCATCAACGGCGGGGCCCACGCCGACAACCCGCTGGACTTCCAGGAGTTCATGATCGCGCCCGTAGGTGCGAAGACCTTCGCGGAAGCCGTCCGCATGGGCTCCGAGATCTTCCACACCCTGCGCCGTGACCTTCTCGCCGCCGGTCACTCCACCGGCGTCGGTGACGAAGGCGGGTTCGCCCCCGCGCTGCGCACCGCCGAGGAGGCCCTCGACTTCGTCCTGAGCGCCGTCGAACGCACCGGATACCGTCCCGGCGAGGACATCGGCCTCATCATGGACCCGGCGTCGTCGGAGTTCTTCCGTGAGGGCGCGTACGTCTACACGGGCGAGGGGGTCCGCCGCACGCCCTCCGAGCAGGCGGACTACCTGGCCAAGCTGATCGACGCGTACCCGGTCGTCTCCATCGAGGACCCGATGGCCGAGGACGACCTGGACGGCTGGCGCGAGCTGACCGCCCGCGTCGGCCACCGCTGCCAGCTCACCGGCGACGACGTCTTCTGCACCGACGAGGCGCAGGTGCGTGAGGGCATCCGTACCGGCGTCGGAAACTCGGTGCTGGTCAAGGTCAACCAGATCGGCACCCTGACCGAAGCCCTCGCCACGGTCGCCACCGCCCGGCGTGCGGGCTGGAGTGCCGTGATGTCCCACCGCTCCGGCGAGACGGAGGACACCACGATCGCGGACCTGGCGGTGGCGACGGGCTGCGGCCAGATCAAGACCGGCTCGCTGTCCCGCTCCGACCGCACGGCCAAGTACAACCAGCTGATCCGGATCGAGGAGGAGCTGGGCGAGTCGGCGCAGTACGCCGGCGGGGCGCTGCTGTCCCGCTCCTGACGGGACCTCGGCGGGCCGTGCCTCCGGGGGGCGCCCGGCCCGACGCCGAACGGGCGGCCCCCGGCGGACGGTTACGTCCACCGGAGGCCGCCCCCCGTTCGCGGCAGGCCGGTCCGGGCCGCCGGACACCGGACCTGATCACCGCTCCCGGGTCACCGGGTCCAGGCCGAAGAAGCCCGGATCTAAGGGAAGTTGGTGACGGTCGAAGGAATCGTCGACGTTCCCGACGTCGGCGAGCCGACGTTGTTGATGACGTGCTGGTACTGGCCGTTGCCGCCGAGCGAGACGACCAGCAGGTTGTGAAACTTCACGCCGGGCTTCACCGGCGCCTTGAAGCCGTGCTCCTGCACGATGGTCGGGTCGACGTTGTAGTAGCAGTAGCTGCCCATGCCCCAGCCCTCGTGCTGCTCGACCGAGTCGTCGACCCGATAGGCCGCGTAGCCCTTCGTGTTCCCGTTCTGGATGGCGGCCTGGTTGGGTGCGTCGTAGGCCTTCTCGTTCTGGAAGAAGATCGTGCGGCCGCGCTCGCCGTACCACTCGACGTCGTACTTGTTGAAGTGCTCGACGAACAGTCCGGTGGCCAGGACGTCGTCGCCGTTCACGCGGACTCCGTAGTCGGCCCGGTTGGTCTCCCAGCCCCAGCCCTCACCGTGGTCCGCACGCCACACCCAGGTATGGTCGATGATCGTGTCGTCGCTGTTGACGACGATGCTGGTGGTCGCCTTGCCGGGACCGGCCCCGCCGATCCGCACGAACACGTCCTGCAGCGACGTCGGGTTCGCCGAGTGATCGGCGGACGCGCCCTGCGGTCCGACCTCCAGCAGCGTCGGCGAGTTGACCGGGCCCGCGTCGATGAGGAAGCCCGCCAGCTTCACCCCGTCGACATCGGCGACCTTCATCGCCGTCACCCCGTTGTCCGGGATGATGGTGGCCAGGCCGAGGCCGAGGACGACGGTGTTCGCCCGGTTCACGTTGATCGTCTGGTCGATGTGGTAAACCCCGGGCGTGAACAGCAGGTTGAGACCCTGCGCCAGTGCGGCGTTGATCGTCGCTGCCGTGGCGCCCTGCTTGACGACGTAGAAGCGGTTCAGCGGGATGGACTCGCCCGGCTGGGTTCCGCCGTCCCACGAGACGCCCCGCGCGTTGACGCGCTTCGCGGGGACGAAGACCTTGTACTCGTTGCCGTCGAGGTAGAGGAACGGCTTCTCGCGCGAGATCGGGGTGGTGTCGAGCGTGGTGTACGGCGGGGTCGGGTAGCTCGCCGCGGGGGCGCCCTGGACGCCGGAGAACGTCATGTTCCACACGGCGTTGGTCCAGCCGCCGACCGAGCTGTCACGGGTGTACCACTGCTGCTGGGAGTAGGGGCCGACCGTGCCGTCGATCTTGGAGTCGGCGATGTAGCCGCCGCTGGCCCAGCCGTATCCGTCGGGTGCGAGATTCAGCCCGCCCTTGATGTGCATCCGGCGGAACGGGGCGGCCTGGGAGACCGCCCAGCGGTTGGTGCCGTTGACCGGGTTCAGGGTCAGGTTCTCCGCCGAGCGCCAGAAGTTCTGCGTCGCGTTTCCGTTGAACCAGCCCGCGTCCACGGTCACATCACCGTTGAACGTGGTGGCGTTCGGGTTGAGGCCGAGACCCGCGATCTGCGTGTAGAAGCCGATCTGCGCGTTGATGTTGTTGTACGTCCCCGGCTTGAAGAGGAGCGCGTGCCGGCCGCTGCCGAACTGGGCTTCCTCCTGCTGCTGGAAGATCTCGTCGACCTTGCCCTGGATGTTCGGCGTGGTCGGGTCGAAGACATGGACGTTCGGGCCGAGGTCGCCGCCGCCCGGAATCTCCGGTCCGCCGCCCCCGTCACGTGTACCGAAGACCTTGAACTCCCAGAGCGAATAGCCGTAGCCGGTGGCCCGCTCGGTGCCCGTCAGCCGCACGTAACGGGCGTCGCCGGAGACGGTGAGGGTCTCGTTGCCGCCCGCTGATGCGGTGGTGCTGTAGGCGGTCGTCCAGTCGTTGCCGTTGGTCGAGAGCTCGATGCGGTAGCTCTTGGCGTGCGCGGCCTCCCAGGCGAGTTCGACCCGGCTGAGCGCGGCCGGTGAGCCGAGGTCGATCCGGATCCACTGGGGGTCGGCGAACGCGCTGGACCAGCGGGTCCCGCCGTCCCCGTCGACGGCGTTGCCTGCCGCGGTGCCGCCGTTCTCCTGGCTGGATGCGGTCACCGTGCTGCCCTGGGAGAGCAGGACGGGTGCGGCCTGTGCCGGAGCCGCCTGCACGGCCGCGAGCAGGGTCGCGACCAGGGTGGTGATGACCGCGAGGGCCAGCGAGCGCCGTCGACGGGATGCGGCCAGGGGAGGCCGCGAGGGTCTGACGAGGGCAACGGACATGTCTGATCTCCTGAAAGGTCAGGTGGGCGGGGGTGGTTCAGCTACGGGCGCGCTCCCCACAGAGGGGAGAGAGCGCTCTCTCGGTAGCCGAATGATTCTCCCGTGTTTCCGTCGCGTCAAGAGTTGTGCACAGGATTGGCGCCTCGGCTCTTCCGGCGGAGGCGAAGTTTCATCTCCTGCAAGCTCAGAGGTAGTTGACCTGGCATCAGCGTGACAAGTCGGACGCCGTCGCTGTGGCATCTGGAATCAACTCGGCCGCAACCCTTGACGGTTCACTCCGCTCCGGCCACGCTCCCCACTGCGGGGGAGCGCTCTCTCGGCCTCATCCCCTCACAGTGCAAGGAGTTCGCATGGAAGCCCGTGGAACCCCACGGTTGCGCGGTGCCCTGGCGGTCATGGCCGCCGTGGCCCTCCTGTTCACCCTCTCGGCGGCCGTCGCCCCCGAACGCGCCGCCGCCGCGGCCGTTCTCGTCTCCCAGGGAAAGCCGGCCACCGCCTCCAGCACCGAAGAGCCCTTCACGGCCCCGTCCGCCGTCGACGGCGACACCTCCACCCGCTGGTCCAGCGGCTTCACCGACGACGAGTGGATCCGCATCGACCTGGGCGCGAGCACCTCGATCGGGCAGGTCGTCCTCACCTGGGAGGCCGCGTACGCCAAGGGCTACCGCCTGGAGGTCTCCGGCAACGGAAGCGACTGGACGACCATCCACTCCACCACCACCGGCACCGGGGGCGTCGAGACCCTGACGGTCTCCGGGACCGGCCGCTACATCCGGATGCACGGCACCGAGCGCGCCACCCCCTGGGGCTACTCCCTCCACGAGTTCCAGGTCTACTCCACCACCGGCGGCACCGCTCCCGGCGACGACGTCCTGCTCTCCTACGGGAAGACCGGTTCCGCCTCGACCACCCAGCACGACGGCACCTGCTGGGAGTGCTCCCCGGACAAGGCGTTCGACCGCGACCCCGCCAGCCGCTGGGCCACCAGCCCCGAGGGCGGCTGGACCGACCCGGGCTGGATCGCCGTCGACCTCGGCGCCCGCGCGGAGATCGACCGGGTGGTCCTCCAGTGGGATCCGGCGTACGCCAGGGCCTACCGCATCGAGGTCTCCGACAACGGGACCGACTGGACGACGATCCACTCCACCACCACCGGCACCGGCTTCAAGGAGACGCTGGACGTCAGCGGAACCGGCCGGCACGTGCGCCTGTACGCCACTCAGCGCAGCGGTGAATACGGCTACTCGCTCTGGGAGTTCCAGGTCTGGGGCACCGGCGGAGCGCCGATCCCCGCACCGCCGCTGCCCGCGGACCCCACGTACGACCGGCTGGTGTTCAGCGACGAGTTCGACGGCCCCGCCGGCGCGGCGCCCGACCCGGCCAAGTGGGTCCCGGAGACCGGCACCGGCCCCAACAACGAGCTGGAGTACTACACGAACAACAAGAACGCGGCCCAGGACGGCAACGGCAGCCTCGTCCTGGAGGCCCGCCGCGAGGCGACCCCCGGTTCCGCCTGCCCGCCCGACCCGCTGAGCGGCAGCACCACGTGCCAGTACACCTCGGCGCGGCTCAACACCTACGGGAAGTTCCAGTTCACCTACGGCCGGGTCGAGGCCCGCATCAAGGTCTCCGGTACGCAGGGGCTCTGGCCCGCTTTCTGGATGCTGGGCGCGGACTACTTCGACCAGGGGCGTCCGTGGCCCTACACCGGTGAGATCGACATCATGGAGCACGTCGGCAAGGAGCCGAACACCACGTACTCCACCCTGCACGCACCCGCGTACAACGGCGCGGCCGGCTACGGAGCCCCGTACTCCCTGCCGGGCGGCGCGAACTTCGCCGACGACTTCCACACCTTCGCGGTGGACTGGAACAGCAAGGGCATGACGTTCCGGGTCGATGGAAACGTGACGCACACGGTCGACAAGGAGCAGCTGGAGAGCACCCGCGGACCCTGGGTGTTCGACCACGACTTCTTCCTCATCCTCAACAACGCGGTCGGCGGTGACTGGCCCGGCCCGCCCGACGCCACCACCCGCTTCCCGCAGAAGATGAGCGTCGACTACATCAAGGTCTGGCAGTAGAAAACCCGCAGGTCACGGGCGTCCGGGCGGTGTGTTCCCCGCACCGTCCGGACAGTCTTTCCGGGCTTCAGCCGCGCGGCGCGTACAGGATCCACAGCGGGCCATCGGCGAGGTCCACACGGCGCCCGTCGGGGGTGCTGAACACCGTATCCGCGTCGGCGGAGCTCCGGGACCACCGGGCGTCGTACGCCCGGCCGTCCCGCAGGACGACCGCGTCCCCCGACCCCACGGTCTCGGTGAACGGAGTGTTGTTCCCCGACCGGTCCCGGAAGTCCGACTCCCGTACGTCCACGTCCTGGACGACGACCGTGCCGGCCCCGATGCGCTCGCCCTCGGCCGTACGGGCGGGGGCGCCGTCCAGGGAGACGAGCCACTGCTCGCCCTCGGCGGCCCAGATGAACGTCACCGACGCGGACGGATAGCGGACCGTACGGCTGTCCTCCGGCTCCCCGCCGGGCGGCGGCGCGCCGACCTTGAGCCCGAGCTCCGCCACGGCGTTCACCCCGGAGGCTGTGAACGGGATCCTTTCCGGCCGCAGATACAGGTTGTGCGGCGCGGGCCGGTCAGGGCCCCGGAAATACGCCTGGGGCGCCTTCGAAGGCGGTACGGGGTCCAGCGGCGCGCGGTCGATGACCGGCAGCAGCCTGCTCTGGGCCCCCGAGAAGGCCAGCGTCGGCCGGTCGAACTGCCGCAGCAGCTCCAGATCGGTCTCCCGCGCGCTGCGCACGGGACCGATGACCGGCGGCAGGTCGGAGGAGTACACGGCGAGAATCCGGCTCAGGCCCGCCTCCACCTGCTCGACGTAGACGACGTCGGCCTGCTCCAGCCCGGTGTGGGGGCGTGCGGGCGCCACATTGTCGATCTTCACGGCGAGCACGTCGGCGGACCCGCTCGTACGGGGGGATGAGCTGGTGGAGGAGGGCGACGAACCGTCGCCGCCCGTGCACGCGGCGGTCACGGCCAGCACGAGCACGGCGAACAGCACCGCGGCCCGGTTCTTCACTCCGGCTGCGGACATGACGACCGCCCTTCCGGGGCGCCGGCCGACGACATCTGCGGCACGTCGTCGTGTCGCGCCCCCTCGTCCATCATCCACCATCCCGGGTCCGGTGCGCCCGTGCTCGCACGGGAGGCCGCGCCCGGCCCGGACGCTCCCGGCGTGGCCGGAACTGCTCCGCTCCGCGCCTCCGATTCGCCTTCCGAAGGCGCTGTCCGCTCTCTACGGTTGCATCAGTGACGGGTTCGCGTACCCGCACGAGGTGACAGGCGAGACAGAGGGGCATCGGTGGAAGCCGAGTTGGCGGCACTGGCGGCATCGGGAGCGACGACCCTCGTGGGGCTGATGGCGACGGAGGCCTGGACACAGGTGCGCGGGCGGCTGGCCCGGTTCCTGGGCCGGGGCGAGGACGACGAGGTGATCGACGCCGAGTTGGAGGAGTCCCGCGAGGAACTGATCGCCGCCCGCCGCAACGGCGACGAGGACGGCGCCGCGGACGTCGCGGCCGAGTGGCGCATCAGGATCCGCCGGGCACTGCGCGACAACCCCGAGGCCGAGCAGGAGCTGCGGGCCATCCTCGACGAGCTGGCGCCCCGGCAGGCCGCCGGCCCCAGGGTGGCGATCAACCACAACACGATCAGCGGCGGCCACTACAACGCCCCGGTGATCATGGCTCAGTGGGTCAGCGACAGCGCACCCTCCACGGCCCCGCGGGGGCCGGGCACCGCGTAGGGCGCCCCCGGTGCCGGGGCGGACCCTCACGCTCCCGTCGTGAGCTCGCCCCGGCACACCGGGCACCGCTCCCGGCCGTCCCAGGCCTCCCACCCGAAGGACTCGGGCGAGAACGCGCGGTCCTTCAACTCGCCGCGCACCGACACCCGGTAGGCCCAGACCAGGTCGAGGTAGGGGTGGTAGGCGTCGTGGAAGGCGGCCGAGGTGTGCGCCGCGCCCGAGCCCACGACCCGCTGGACGGCGCGCAACTGCTGGAACATCGCCTGCCCGGCGCCGGCCACCTGCGCGGAGGCGTCGATGAAGAACCGCTCGCGCACCTCGTGGACGCCTGCTTCGTCGAAGGCCGCGCGGGCGGCCAGATCCGGATCGACGCCCGGATCCTGCGCCTGGGCTATGCCACGCAGCCGGGTGTGGCATTTCCCCACGGCGGCGATGAACTCGATGTACACCGAACGCCGCCGCTCGTCGGCCTCCCGGTCCCTCTCATGGCGCTGGCGCAGCCGGTCCGCCAGCACGGTGCCCGATATCGCGATGACTCCGCCGCTGACGGTGGCGACGAGCGTGCCCCAGTCCACTGCTGTTCCCCTCGGAGACGATCATGGTGTCCGCGTCGTCGAATCTATCCCCGCCTGACCCTCGCCATCCGGCTTTCGGGCGGCGAAGCGCACGGGCGCCCGGAACCGCGCCTTGCGCGCGGCCCGGCGGAACGTGGTGAGGACGGCGGGGCCCGCCAGCATGACGCAGACGAAGTTCGTGACGGCGCGTCCGGTGTCCCAGCCCAGCGATGTGGCCACGTCGAACGCCAGGTAGCGCTGCCACTGTTCGGTGAAGGGGAGACCGGGCAGGTAGGCGATCGAGCTGTTCGGGTCCAGTGAGAACGGCCAGAAGGACAGGTTCAGCAGAAAGCCGAAGAGGTAGCCGGAGAGCGATCCGTAGACGGCGAGCATCAGGACCTCGCGGCGCCCGGTGGCCCGGGGCAGCAGACCCGCGAGCATGCCGACGAACGCGCAGCCGAACATCTGGTACGGCATCCAGGGGCCGACCCCGCCGGTGATCAGCGCGGACGCGAACAGGGACGTGCAGCCCGGGGTGAAGCCGAAGCCGGGACCGTGGACCCGGCCGGCCTCGACACGGTGGCCTCCATCGCCGCCTCGGCGTACGACGAGTTCAAGGAACCCCTCTACGCCCCGCCGCCGCTGCTCCAGCGGATGGTGGAGGCGGGGCTGCTCGGCCGGAAGACCGGGCGCGGGTTCCACCTCGACGACCGGGGCTGAGGGGCCCGGGTTCCGGGTCGCGGCTGAGGGGGCCGCGACCACTGACCGGACGGGGTGGGAAGCGGTTGACTGTGCCGCTGCCCACCCCGCCACGGTGTCCGCCGCACGGTTCCGGGCGCACGGCTTCCGACCGGCGCCCTGGTCCAGACCTCTTGACCGAAGGTCTGGACCATTCTGCGTTTTGACGGGGTCACGACACAGGGCGGGTCGGGGCGAACCCTTCGCACCGGCGGCGGCTGACCCAGGCAGGAAGGACATCCGGATCATGGGGCGTACATCACGACTGCTGGGCCTCGGCCTGGCCGCGGCGCTCGTCGTACCGATGCTGGTCGCGGCCGCGCCGCCGAAGCCCGCGGAGAGCGTCGGCACGGCCGCCGAGACCTGTTCGGTCAAGTCGAAGCCCACGGGCAAGGTGCTTCAGGGGTACTGGGAGAACTGGGACGGCGCGGCCAACGGCGTGCACCCGCCGCTCGGGTGGATCCCGATCACCGACTCCCGCATCACCCAGCACGGCTACAACGTCGTCAACGCGGCCTTCCCCGTCATCCGCTCCGACGGCACCGTCCTCTGGGAGGACGGCATGGACAGCACCGTCAAGGTCGCCACCCCCGCCGAGATGTGCCAGGCCAAGGCCGCCGGCCTGACCGTCCTCATGTCGATCGGCGGAGCGACGGCCGGGATCGACCTCAGCTCCAGCGCGGTGGCCGACCGGTTCGTCCGGACGATCGTCCCGATCCTGAAGAAGTACAACTTCGACGGCATCGACATCGACATCGAGACCGGTCTCGTCGGCAGCGGCAACATCAACCAGCTGTCCCCCTCGCAGACCAACCTCATCCGCATCATCGACGGCGTCCTCGCCGCCATGCCGTCGAACTTCGGCCTCACCATGGCCCCCGAGACGGCGTACGTCACCGGCGGCAGCGTCGTCTACGGCTCGATCTGGGGCGCTTACCTCCCGGTGATCAAGAAGTACGCCGACAACGGCCGCCTGTGGTGGCTGAACATGCAGTACTACAACGGCAGCATGTACGGCTGCTCCGGCGACTCCTACTCCGCCGGCACCGTCGCGGGCTTCACCGCCCAGACCGACTGCCTGAACAAGGGGATCGTCATCCAGGGCACCACCATCAAGGTGCCCTACGACAAGCAGGTCCCCGGACTGCCCGCGCAGCCCGGCGCCGGCGGCGGCCACATGTCCACCGGACTCGTCGCGCAGGCCTGGAACCACTACAACGGTTCGCTGAAGGGTCTGATGACCTGGTCGCTGAACTGGGACGGCTCGAAGGGCTGGACCTTCGGCGACAACGTGAAGGCACTCCAGGGCCGTTGACCCCCCGCCCGTACGGTTTCCGCGCCCCCGGTCCGCCGATGACCGGGGGCGCGGCGCCGCTCCGGCCGGGGGGCGACACGAGGAAGGCGTGAACCGGTCGCACGCTGGGGCGGTCGAGAGAGCAGAATCGGGTACGGACCCGGGTGATCGCTTCCCGGTGCGACGGGCCCGTCTCCCCGCGGGCCGGCCGAAGACGAAGACGTACGAGGAGACCCGATGGTGCACGAACGGGCCGGTCACCCGGCACAGTCCGCAGACCTGGTCGACGTGGCACGGCTGGTGACGGCCTATTACGCCCTCCACCCCGACCCGGCCGACCCCGCCCAGCGTGTCGCCTTCGGCACCTCCGGCCATCGGGGCTCCGCCTTCGCCGCCGCGTTCAACGAGGACCACATCGCCGCCACCACCCAGGCGATCTGCGACTACCGCACCCGCCAGGGCACCGACGGGCCCCTGTTCCTCGGCGCGGACACCCACGCGCTCTCCGAGCCCGCCCGGGTCACCGCCCTGGAGGTGCTCGCCGCCAACGGGGCCACCGTCCTCATCGACAGCGACGACGGCTACACCCCGACCCCGGCCGTCTCGCACGCCATCCTGACGTACAACCAGGGGCGCACCGAGCACCTGGCCGACGGCATCGTGGTCACCCCGTCGCACAACCCGCCCGCCGACGGCGGCTTCAAGTACAACCCGCCGAACGGGGGACCGGCCGCCTCCGACGCCACCTCCTGGATCCAGGACCGGGCGAACGCCCTCATCGAGGCCGGACTCGGGGAGGTCCGCCGGATCCCGTACGCCCGCGCCCTGGCCGCCGACACCACCCGCCGCCACGACTTCCTGACCGCGTACGTCGACGACCTGCCGTCCGTCCTCGACCTCGACGCCGTACGGGACGCGGGTATCCGGATCGGCGCCGACCCGCTCGGCGGAGCGTCCGTCGCCTACTGGGGACGGATCGCCGAGCGCCACCGGATCGACCTCACCGTCGTCAACCCGCTGGCCGATCCCACCTGGCGGTTCATGACGCTCGACTGGGACGGCAAGATCCGCATGGACTGCTCGTCGCCGCACGCCATGGCCTCGCTGATCGAGCAGCGCGACGCGTACGCCATCTCCACCGGCAACGACGCGGACGCCGACCGGCACGGCATCGTCACGCCCGACGGCGGCCTGATGAACCCCAACCACTACCTGGCCGTCGCCATCGACTACCTCTACACCCACCGCGACGCCTGGGCCGCCGGGACGGGCATCGGCAAGACCCTGGTCTCCTCCTCGATGATCGACCGGGTCGCCCACGACCTCGGCCGGACCCTGGTGGAGGTCCCGGTCGGCTTCAAGTGGTTCGTCGACGGCCTCTACGACGGCAGCCTCGGCTTCGGCGGCGAGGAGTCCGCCGGGGCCTCCTTCCTGCGCCGCGACGGCCGGGTCTGGACGACGGACAAGGACGGCATCCTGCTGGCCCTCCTCGCCTCCGAGATCACCGCAGTCACGGGCGCCACCCCCTCCGAGCACTACGCCCGTCTCACCGACCGCTTCGGCGACCCGGCGTACGCCCGCATCGACGCCCCCGCCACCCGCGAGGAGAAGGCCGTCCTGTCGAAACTCTCCCCGCAGCAGGTCAAGGCCGACACCCTGGCCGGGGAACCCGTCAGCGCCGTCCTCACCGAGGCCCCCGGCAACGGCGCCCCGATCGGCGGCCTCAAGGTCTGCACCGACAGCGCCTGGTTCGCCGCCCGCCCCTCGGGCACCGAGGACGTCTACAAGGTGTACGCGGAGAGCTTCCAGGGTCCCGGTCATCTCGCCCAGGTCCAGGAGGAGGCCCGGGCGCTGGTGTCCGAAGCGCTGGGCGGCGCCTAGGAGCCGGGTCGGCCGCCGCGTCGCCGCCGGGCGCGTTCGAGCTCGGCGGCGTCCGGCAGCCAGGAGCCGTGCCGGTCGAGTCCGGCCCAGCCACCGCGGACGTAGGCGCTCACCAGGGTCCGGTACCCGCTCATCCCGTCGATGAGCGTGTACTCGACCCGGTACTCCGGATCCGACCCGCCGCGGCCCTTGCACACCGTCATGACCCGGGCGGCGGTATCGGCGTAGAAGTGCAGCTGGATCCCTTCGCCCAGCTCCTCGTCCTCGACGGTGAACACTTCGTTGTCGCCGGCGGAGCGATCACCGACGAACTCCCAGAACTCCGCCGAGGCGGTCCGGCCGCTGCCCGCGCGCCACTTCTTCTCGACGCCCTTGTCGTCGGTGAAGGACAGGACGGTCTTCCTTTTCCCCGCGTCCTCGCCGCGGCCGCCGGTGGTCTCCTCGTCATCCTCCAGAGGCGCGTTCCTGGAACGGGCCGCGGCTTCCGAGCACATCAGGAAGCTCATGGTGCGCACGGCGTCGGCGGCGAGCTCCGGGTGCGCCCGGCGCACGGAGGCGTCCACGGCCGTCTCCATCCGGCTCCAGTCGCGCTTGTCCGTGGCGCGCTTGCCCCGCCGTGGGTCGCGGCCGATCCGCATTCCGGCGCACGCCCGCTCCGCAGTGGCGACCACCCGCATGACCTCGGGCAGCAGCGCGGGGTCGACGGCGTCCGGCACCCGCTTCGGAATCGTCGCGCCGTGCAGGTACTGGCCCGTGTACTTCAGAAGCGCCGTATCGAGCGGACCGAGGACGACGCCGCGCTCGGCGCGACGGCGGTTCGCGTGATGCTCCTGAGCCCGCTTCTCGTCGGACGTCTCGGTCGCCGCGCGCATCGCGGCGCAGACCTGACCGCGCTCCAGCAGTTCGACATCGGCCCCATGGGCGATGAGCCGGCCCCGGTCCCACGGGACACGCCCGAAGAGCCCGTCGACATCGGCGGGCGCGGCGAGCAGAACCGGATCCAGGAGTGCGACGGCGGCGTCCTCGTCGAGCCGGCCCCGGGTTCCGGCGGCATCGCACAGCGGCAGGACCGCACTCCACAGCAGCAGGTGCCTGCCCAGGTCCGCCCGGATCACCGCGAGGTGGGCTTCCCCGATCGGGAACGTGAACTCACGGGGCGAGTGGTTGGCGTCCGCCCCGGCACCGAGCATCAGCTTCAGCTCGCCGTCCTCGCGGATCACGTTCGGGATCCAGCCGCTCGCGCGCGTGAAAACGATGTCTCTCATGGCCCCAGTCTTTCCCATCGGACGGTGCCGGCGGCCCGGGCCCCACGACGACGGCGCCCGGGCCGCCGGCACCGTTCGCTCCGGTGCTCGGCGACTCCAGGGGATGCGCGTCGGACATACAGGTGGGCCAAGGTCAGCCGGGTGCGCCAAGATCAGCCGGGCACGCCGGCGTCAGCCAGGTACGCCGGGGTCAGCCGGTCGCACCCAGCAGCGGCGCCCAGGCATCCAGCGCCGGCTTCTCGGCGAGGTCGGCGAAGGCCACCTCGATCCCGTGGTCGCGACGCCAGGCGGCGGCCAGCGCCATCAGGCGGACGGAGTCGAGGCCGTAGTCGACGAGGTTCTCGTCGACGGGGATCTCCTCGGGGGCCTCGCCGAGGATGTCGGCGACATCGGCACGGAGCTGTTCGAGCGTGAGCGCCACGGCGGTCACTTCCCTTCGAAGACGGTCCGGGCGGTGGTGACGACGGCACACTTGCCCGCGGCCCACCGCAGCGCCATCGCATGGTCCTCGGCGGAGAAGTCCGCCACCGCGTCGGCCACCACGAACGCCTGGATGTCCTGCATCCAGGCGTCGCACGCGGTCATCAGCACACCGATGTGGGCGTAGACGCCGGTGATGACGATCTGGTCCCGGCCCTGTTCGCGCAGGCGCTCCAACAGATCCGTGCGGACGAAGCCGCTGTACTTCCACTTGGTGAGCACGGTGTCGTCCGCGTCGGGCGCGACCTCGTCGGCGATGGCCGCCAGGTGCTCGTGGGCCGGCAGGCCGGGGCCCCAGAAGTCCTGCTGGAGACCGCGTTCCTCCGCGCTCTGGCCGCCGGGCTGCGCGGTGTAGAGCACCGGGACCCCGAGCCGTGCCGCGTCCTTCTTCAACTCGGCGACATGGGAGAGGAGTTCGGGAATGGGTGCGGCCTCGCGGTCATACGCCGTGAGGAAGTAGTTCTGCAGATCGTGGACGAGGAGCACCGCGCGCGCCGGGTCGACGGTCCAGTCGACCCGGTTGGCGGGCAACGCGTCGGCGGACGGCATGGGGTAGGGGACGATGGCGGGCAGAGCCATGGTGGAGAGGGTTCCGTTCGGGGAGTCGTTCAGTGGGACGGGGACGGGGACGGGGACGGGGACGGGCGGGGACGGTTATGAGGGCGAGGATGACGAGGCCGTGCGGGCGGCGGCGTTGCGCAGATCCTTCTTGGAGACCTTGCCCACGCCGGTCTGCGGGAACGCGTCGACGAATTCGACCCGGTCCGGCACCTTGTAGGCGGCCAGGCCCCGTTCGCGGACGAACCGCTTGACGGCCACCGCTTTCAGCGGGCCCGCGCCGGAGCGCAGGATCACGTACGCGCAGGTGCGTTCGCCCAGATACGGGTCCGGCTCGGCCACCACGTTGGCGTCGTGCACGGCGGGGTGGGCGAGGATGTGGTTCTCGACCTCCTCGGCGGCGATCTTCTCGCCGCCCCGGTTGATCTGGTCCTTGGCGCGCCCCTCGACGACGATGTGCCCGCTCCCGGTGACCCGCACGATGTCGCCGGTGCGGTAGAAGCCGTCCTCGGTGAAGGAACGGGCGTTGTGCTCGGGGGCGTTCCAGTAGCCCCGGATGGTGTACGGGCCCCGGGTCAGCAGGTGGCCCGTCTCGCCCGGGGCCACCTCCTGGTCCTCGTCGTCGACGACGAGGACCTCGTCGTCGGGCGAGATGGGCCGGCCCTGGGTGGTGACGATCGTCTCGACCGGGTCGTCGAGACGGGTGTAGTTGACCAGCCCCTCGGCCATGCCGAACACCTGCTGGAGCGTGCAGCCCAGCGCGGGCCGCACCCGGCGGGCCGCCTCCTCGCTGAACTTGGCGCCGCCCACCAGCAGCACGTCCAGGCTGCTGAGATCGTGCGCGGTGCCGGGCGCGGCCTCGGTCCAGAGCAGGGCCAGCGGCGGCACGAGCCCGGTGATGGTGACGCCCTCCCGCTCGATCAGCGGGAACGCCACCTCGGGCGAAGGCCCGGGGCACAGCACCACACGGCCGCCGGCGTACAGCGTGCCGAGCGAACCGGGGGAGGAGAGCGGGAAGTTGTGCGCGGCGGGCAGCACGCACAGGTAGACGCTGTTCTCGTCGACCGCGCAGATCTCGTTGGACCCCCACAGCGAGTAGATGTAGTCGTCGTGGGTGCGCGGGATCAGCTTCGGGATGCCGGTGCTGCCGCCGGACAGCTGGAGGAAGGCCAGGTCGTCCGGGCGGGGCCCGCCGTAGCCGACCGGCTCCTCGGCGACCTCGGACAGCGCCTCGAACTCGCCGGGGTCCCCCTGGGCGACGAACACATGGCGCAGTGTGCTCACATTGGCGTGGGTCTTCGACGCCAGCTCACGGTAGTCGTAGCCGCCGTGCTCGGCCGCGACGACGTACGCCACCGCTTCGGTGAACTCGCAGAAGTAGGTGATCTCGCTCTCGCGGTGCGCGGGCAGCGCGAAGACGGGCAGCGCGCCGATCCGGAACAGCGCGAAGATCACCTCGAAGAACTCGGCGATGTTGGGGAGTTGCACCACCACCTTGTCGCCCTTGACGATGCCGCGGGAGAGGAGGCCCGCCGCCAGCCGGTCGGCGCGCCGGTCGAGATCGGCGTACGTCCACCGGCTGCCCGCCACCGGGTCGACGATCGCGACCCGGTCCGGGTGCTCCTCGGCGCGCTGTCGCAGCATCTCCCCGAAGGTCTCCCCGCGCCACCAGCCGGCCGCCCGGTACCTCTCGGCGAATTCGGCCGGCCAGGTGGGCGCTGCTTCCGCACTCACAGCTCGGCTCCCACGGCGCTCAGGAAGGTGCGGAACTTGGCCGCGGTCTCCGCCGTCTCCGCCTCGGGCTCGGAGGCGGCGACGACGCCCGCTCCGGCGTACAGGCGCAGGGTGCGCTCCTCGGCCTCGGCGCAGCGGATCGTGACGACCCAGTCGCCGTCGCCCTCGGCATTGCCCCAGCCGACCACGCCGGTGAAGAAGTCCCGGTCGAACGGTTCGGTCTCCGCGATGACCTGACGGGCCGTCCGCGTCGGCGTGCCGCACACGGCGGGCGTCGGGTGCAGCGCGAGCGCCAGCTCCAGCGCCGAGGTGTCGGGGGAGCGCAGGGTGCCGGTGACCGTGGTGGACAGGTGCCACATGGTGGCGGTGCGGATGAGCGTCGGCCGGGCCGGGACGGTCAGTTCCGTGCAGTGCGTCGCGAGCGCCTGATGGACGGCGTCGACGACGACGGCGTGTTCGTGGAGATCCTTCACGGACTCCAGCAGCGTCGCCGCCCGGCGCACGTCCTCGGCCAGGTCGGCGCTGCGCGGGGTCGAGCCGGCCAGCGGGTTGGCGATGACCTGCTTCCCGTGGCGGGAGACGAGCAACTCGGGGCTGGCGCCGATGAGGGTGCGCCCGGGGGCGGTCGGCAGGGCGAACGTGTAACCGGAGGGGTCGCGGCGGGCGAGGCGCTGGAGCATCGCGGGCAGGTCGACCGGGGCATCCGAGGTGAGTTCGAGGGTGCGGGCCAGGACGACCTTGCTGAACTCGCCGCGCCACATGCGTTCCACGGCGGCGGCGACGCCCTTGCCGTAGATCTCCGGCTCGGGCACCTGGCGTATCACCCAGGTCCCGGCGGTGGGCGCGGTGGCCGGCAGGGCGATGAGCGGGTCGGAGGCGAGCGCGGGCGCGGTGCGCACCGACTCAGGGACGCTCAGCGCGGCCGGGGCGGTGTGGTCGAAGGGGATGGCGCCGATGACCACCGGTGATTCCTGGCCGGCGGCGGCCGCCGCGGCGAGCGTGGCGTCCACCCGCGCGGTCAACGGTCTCTCGTCGTGCGGGACATGGCGTCCCGGTCCCCGTGCGAGCAGCGTGCGTCCGGGAGTGGCGAGAAAGTGGTCGCCCGGTGCGTAGGCGTCCAGAAGCGAGGTGGCCGCTCCTACGGCCGGGTGGGCCGGATCGGCCGGGGCGGTGTGCGTGGCGACCTGGGATGCCGTCGACACGGGGACTCCATTCTCGATGGTCCCGTCAGCGGGTGCGGGGGGCTGGATGGGAGGTGAAGGCAGGCGCGGGAAAGGGGCGCAGGAAAGGAAGGAGGGTCCGTCGGGCGGTCAGCGCAGGGTCGCGCCGCCGTCGACGTACAGCTCCTGCATGGTGATGTGGCGGGCGCGGTCCGAGGCGAGGAACGCCACCGTCTCCGCGATGTCCTCGGGGTCGGCGATCCGGCCCAGCGGAATGCCGGTGCGGTACGTGGCGGGGTCCCCGTCGATGACGCGCTGTTCGGCGCCCGGGTCGGTCCACAGCGCGCGTTGCATCGGCGTGTCGGTGGAGCCGGGCGCGACGATGTTGCAGCGGACGCCGCTGCCGGCGAGTTCGAGCCCCAGACACTTGGTGAACATGGCGGCGGCCGCCTTGGAGGCGGCGTAGGCGGCCATGCCGGTGCGCGGGATCCCGGCGGCGTTGGAGCCGACGGTGACGACCGCGCCGGATCCGCGGGCCGCCATGAGCGGGGCGACGGCCTGCGAGACGTGGAAGACGCCGGTGGCGTTCACCGCGAAGGTGTCCGCCCAGTCCTGCGCGGAGAGCACGGCCGCCGGGCCGGTGCGCAGGATGCCCGCCACGTTCACCAGGACGTCGACCGGGCCGAGTTGACGCTCCACGCGGGCCACGGTGCTCTCCACCGAGCCACGGTCGGTGACGTCCATCACATACGGGTCCAGACTGCCCGCCGAACGCTCGCCACCGGGCAGTTTCTCCTGGGTCCTGCTCCACTCGGCGGCCGTCGCCTCGATGCCGGGCAGGGCGCGATCGGTGGCGGCCACGCGGGCGCCGAGGGTGGCGAGCAGGTCGGCGACTGCCGCGCCGATGCCTTGTGCGGCACCGGTGACCAGAGCAGTGCGGCCGACGAAGTCGCCGCTTCTGCCCGGTATGTGCTCAGGCATGAGCAACCTCCTCCGGGTGTTAGGTAAGGGTAACCTAAATTGAACCGACCGCCCAGAAGGGGTTCGAGCCGTCGATATCTACTTAGGCTAGCCTCACCTTATGCAAACGCCGCGCACGGGGACCACGGCCTCGGCTCCCGAACATGACTCCTCGACCGTTCAGTTGGACGGAGGCGAGGCCGACCGGACCGCGGAGGCCGCCTCCGCCGGACACGAGGAAGCGTCCCCGGGAACCGAAAAGGGAACAACGCCGGAAACCGGACAGCCCCCGGGGCCCCGGACCGTTCCCGCCGCCACGCCCGACGGCTCCCGCTCCACGCCCGACGGTTCCCACTCCACGGCCGACCCGCGGCGGCGGACCGTGGTGGTGGCCGTCGCCGGACTGGCCTTCGCCGTCCTGCTGTTGACGGGTCTCTCCCTCTCGATCGGCGCGGGTGAGGTCGGCCCCGGCGGCGTCCTGGACTACCTGCTCGGCCGGGACGGCGCGCGCGACAACGCCCGGCTCTCCCTCGTCGTCGGTGACCTGCGCCTGCCGCGCACCCTCACCGCGCTGCTCGTGGGGGCCGCCCTCGGCGTGGCCGGGTGCCTCCTCCAGGCGGTCACCCGCAACCCGCTGGCCGAGACGGGACTGCTCGGCGTCAACGCGGGCGCCTCGCTCGGTGTCGTCGCCGGCATCGCGCTGCTCGGCTTCGATTCCGGTTACGCCTACCTCGTCTGCGCGTTCGTCGGTGCGGTGGTCGCCAGCGGTCTCGTCCTCCTCATATCCGGAAGACGCGGCGGCGGCTCTCCCATGCGCCTGGTCCTCGCCGGCGCGGCGCTCGGCGCGACCTTCGGCGGACTCACCAGCGTCATCGTCGTCAACTCCGCCGAGACCTACGACAGATTCCGCTTCTGGGTCCTCGGCTCCCTCGCCGGAGTCGAGGGCTTCGGCGAACTCGGCCGCCTCGCGCCCGTCCTCGCCCTCGGCTTCGTCGTCGCCCTCCTCGTCGCCCGCCCGCTCTCCGCCCTCGCCCTCGGCGACGACCTGGCCCGCAGCCTCGGCCACCGGCCTCCCGTGATCCGTACGGTCGTCGCCATCGGCGTCACCCTGCTGACCGCGGCCGCCGTCGCGCTCGCCGGGCCGATCTCCTTCCTCGGCCTCCTCGCCGGTTTCCTCGCCCGCGCCCTCGCCGGCACCCGGCTCGCCGCCCGCATCCTGCTCGCCGGGCTCATCGGCGCCTGCGTCCTGACGGTCTCCGACATCGCCGCCCGCGTGGTCTCCCGGCCCTTCGAAGCACCCGTCTCCGTCATCGTCGCCCTCATCGGCGCCCCCGTCCTCATCGCCATCGTCCGCTCCAAGCAGCTGGCCTCGATGGGCATGACGGAACCGGCCACCGAGGAACGCGCCCCCGACCGCCCCCGCCGCTTCCGGATCACCCTGCCCCGCCCGGCCCGGCGCACCCCGAAGGCCAAGACCCTGCGGGTCCGCCCGGCCGACACCCTCGTCCTGCGCCGCGGCCCGCTGTCCCTCCTCGTCACCCGGCGCGCCGCCCTGGCCGCCCTCGCCCTGGCCGGGGTCCTCCTGCTCGCCGTCGTCCTCTCCGCCTACGCGGGCCAGAGCGACATGGGCGTCGCCCGCACCTTCCGCGCGGTGTTCGGCCAGGGCGACCGCTTCGACGTGCTGCTCGTCCAGAAGTTCCGCCTCGGCCGCATCGTCGCCGGACTCACCGCCGGAGCGGCCCTCGGCCTGGCCGGCTGCCTCACCCAGACCCTGGCCCGCAACCGCCTGGCCACCCCCGAACTCCTGGGCGTCAACGACGGGGCCACCGCCGCCGTCCTCCTCTCCGTCACCCTCAGCGCCACCGGATCCTTCGGCGCCTGGTGGGCCGGGCCGATCGGTGCCCTGGTCGCCGTCATCGTCGTCACCACCGTCTCCGGCGGCCTCGGCCAGCGCGGCTACCGCGTCCTCGTCGTCGGCCTCGCCATGTCCGCCCTGGCCTCCGCCATCACCCAGGTCGTCCTCTCCCGCCGGTCCCTCTCCTCCGCCAGTTCGCTGTACGTGTGGACCTTGGGCAGCCTCAACGGACGCAGCTACTCCGTCGCCGTCCCCGTCCTCATCGGCCTCGCGGTCCTCGTCCCGGTCGGCCTTGCCGTCGCCCGCCACCTGGGCGTCCTGCGCTTCGACGACGCGACCGCCTCCTCGCTCGGCTCCGCCCCCGGCCGGGTCCGCGCCCTCGCCCTGCTCCTCGCCGTCGCCCTCGCGGGCCTCGCGGTGGGCATCTGCGGACCCGTCGGATTCGTCGCACTCGCCTCCCCGGTCATCGCCTCCCGGCTCGCCGGACCCCTGCGCGTGCCGCTCGTCGGCTCGATGCTCACCGGAGCCGTCCTCGTCGTCGCCGCCGACACCCTCGGCCGCATCGCTTTCGACGGTGCCGAACTCCCCGTCGGCATCGTCACCACCGTCCTCGGCGGCCCCTTCCTGCTCTGGGTGCTGCTCGGCCGCTCGGCCGCCACCCGCGTGTAGCGGACCGCCACCCCGTACAAGAAGCCCACGTACAGGAAGTACGAGACACCCGTGACCTACCCGCCGCGCAGGAACCCGCCGCCCCCGCCCGTATCCACGGAACCGATGTCCACGGAACCGATGTCCACGGAACCGATGTCCACGGGGCCGCTATCCGCCGGACCGACCGAAACCGAGGCCACCGCCGTGCGAAGCCCCCTGGTGCGTACGCTCGTCGCGGACGTCCGCGCCGGCAAGCCCGACGCCGAGGAGGCGTTCTGGCGGTACGCCGCCGCCACCGGCACCCCCCTCGTCGAACCCGACCCGGAGGGCGACCCGGACCACCGGCTCGTCACCTTCGTCCGCCGCGAGGACCCGGCGCGCCCCGCCACCCATGTCCTGGCCCTCGTCCACACGGTCACCGACAAGGACCGGCACGCGGGCGACCTCGCCCCGCATCTGATGGAACGGATCGACGGCACCGGGGTGTGGGCGATCAGCCACCGGCTGCGCGCCGACCACCGCGCCTCGTACCAGTTCCACGCCACCGGGGGCACGCGCGAGGACGCCCTGCTCGCCGACCGGTCCTCCTGGCTCGGGGTCCTCGACCACGCCGAACCCGACCCGCTCAACGACCGTGCCCCGCTGCCCTCCCGGGACGGCCGCAACCCCGCCTCCGTCCTCGAACTCCCCGACGCCCCGCCGCAGTCACGCATCCGGCGGCGCGACGACGTGGACCGGGGGCGCACGCTCGACGCCGAGGTCGACGGCCGCCGGATCACCGTCCACCTGCCGCCGGGACACCCCCCGGACAGCGGCCCGTACGCGCTCGCCGTGCTCCTCGACGGCGAGATGTGGGGGCCGGTCCTCGGCGTCGGCGACATCCTCGACAACCTTCACGCGGACGGGGATCTGCCGCCCACCGTGGCGGTCCTGGTCGACACCATGGGCCGGCGCATGGAAGACCTCGCGTGCAGCGCCCCGTTCGTCGACTGGCTCGCCGACACCCTGCTGCCCTGGGCCGAACGGGAGTACGGGGCCGGGGCGGACGCCGCGCGGACCGTCGTCGCCGGACAGAGCGCGGGCGGCCTCACCGCCGCGTTCGCCGCCTTCCAGCGCCCCGACCGCTTCGGGCTCGCGGTCTCCCAGTCGGGGTCCTTCTGGTGGCCCGACGACGAACGCGGCAGCGAATGGCTCACCGGGCAGTACGCGTGGGCGGAGCGCAGGCCGGTGACCCTCCATCTGGAGGTCGGCCTCCAGGAGTGGATGCTCCTCCAGGAGAACCGCAGGCTGCGCAATGTGCTGCGGGCTCGCGGATACGACGTCCGCTACCGGGAGTTCAACGGCGGTCACGACTACGCCTGCTGGCGCGGCGGCCTCGCGGACGGGCTGGCCGCCCTGCTCGGGGAAGGCTGAGACGACGACG
Source organism: Streptomyces globisporus (assembly GCA_014649555.1). Lineage (GTDB taxonomy): Bacteria > Actinomycetota > Actinomycetes > Streptomycetales > Streptomycetaceae > Streptomyces > Streptomyces globisporus. The sequence goes on from BMTG01000006.1 coordinate 166,631, forward strand.
CAACCCCGCGTCCCGAGCACGCGTGTGGGGCGGGCGGCATCCCTCTCCGGATGCCGCCCGCCCCACACGCGTATGCCCGCTCAGCCCTTCGCGACCGTGGCCTCCTGTGCCGCCAGGCCCTCGCCGGGCGGCTCGGGGGCGTCCTCGTCGTCGAACGGTGGCGGCTGCGGGGCCTCGCGCGGCAGCCGGAGCGCGATCAGCGCGCCCACCGCGACGAGCCCCGCCGTCACCCAGACCGCCGTACGGTACGGGCCCGGGTCGGTGGAGGCCTCCGCCACGTGGCCGCCGCCGATCACCGCCGCACAGGCGGCGATGCCCAATGCGCCGCCCAGCGTGCGGACGATCTGGAACAGGCCCATCGCCTGCCCCATGTCCGGGGGCGCGATCGACTCGAAGCCGGAGATCTGCACGGTCAGCACCGCCGTCCCCAGCACCAGACCGATCAGGAACATCAGGCCGCGCACGCTCCACGCGTTCTCGGCCACTCCGGGCACGGCCAGTGCACCGAAGACCGCCGCCGCGACCAGCAGTGCCGGCACGGTCAGCAGCCGGGGGCCGAGCCGCGGCAGCAGCCGGTCCACCACCTGCGAGGCCAGCATCAGCCCCACCGCCTCCGGGAAGACGCTCAGCCCGGCGTCCAGCGCCGAAGCGCCCAGGCTCGCCTGGTAGAGCAGCGGGAAGACGAACAGCACGCCCATCAGCCCGGCCGCGGTCACCCCGGCGAGCGCGGAGGCCGACCCGTACACCCGGTCGGCGAGCAGCCGCAGCTTCAGCAGCGGCGTCTTCGCGCGCGTCTGGTGCACGACCGCCGCCACCAGCAGGACGGACCCCAGCACCGCACTCACGGCGACGGCGGGTTTCGTCCAGCCCTGCGAGGGGCCGAAGCCCAGCGCGTACGTCAGCAGCCCCAGCGCCGGGGTCGCCAGCCAGAAGCCGACCGTGTCGAACTTCCCCTCCGGGCCCTCGACATGCTCGCGCAGACCGAAGACGCCGAGCAGGACGGCCGCCGCGCCGATCGGCACGTTCACGAAGAACAGCCAGTGCCAGGAGAGGTGTTCGGTGAGCAGACCGCCCAGCGGCGGGCCGAGCGCGGGCATCAGTGCCGTCGGCACGATCAGCACCTTCGCCAGCTTCATCCGCTCGTGCGGCGGGAACGCCCGGAACAGCAGCGTCATCCCGACCGGCGTCAACAACCCGCCCGCCAGGCCCTGTGCGGCCCGGGCGACCACCAGCGTGGTGAGGTCCGGAGCCAGACCGCAGACCGCCGAGGCGACCGTGAACGCCGTCAGCGCGCCGAGGAACACCCGCTTCGTCCCGAACCGGTCGCCCAGCCACCCTGCCACCGGCAGCCCCACCGCGAGCGCGACCAGGAAGGCCGTCTCCACCGTGTTGGCGGCCGACAGCGGGCGGCCGAAGTCGCCCGCGATCGTGTAGAGCGCCGGGTTCACGATCGTCGAGTCCAGGCCGTTCATGCACATCGCGGCCGTGTAGACGAGGACGACGGCGACCCGGGGACGTATCCGGGGCCGGATCAGCAGCCCGCTCACCGCGCGGCGGCGGCGACGGGGCCGTCCCAGTGCGCGGTGATCCAGTCCAGCGCGTCCTGCCGGGCGCACGGGCCATGAGCCGTCGACCAGCCCTCGGGCACCGCGGCGAACAGCGGCCACAGCGAGTGCTGGCCCTCCGCGTTGGTCAGCACGAGGAACTCCCCGTCCGCGTCGAAGGGGTTGGCGGATGCGTCGCTCATCGGTGTCACTTCTCCAGCTCGGTCAGTCGGTCGGCGACCACGCGCGCGATGTGCGCGATCGGCTCGGGCAGGGTCATGTCCTTGTGGGAGCAGGCGACATTCGTGTTGTCGATCCGCCCGCTCGCGTACGGGGTCCAGGTGTCGGGCGTCAAGGTGTCGTCGATGGTGTCCACCGTGGCCCGGAAGAACAGCACATCGCCCTGGAACACCCGGTGGTCGTAGGCCCGTACGAGGTCGTTGGTGTTGAGGTACACCTCGCCGAGCGCTTCGATCTTCGCGGCGGACAGCGCGGCCAGCGGGGAGCCCTCGCGGCGCAGCACCTCCACCACGTTGGCCGTGTTGAGCTCCTTGTCCCCGAGGCTGTCGGGGCCGTAACCGCCCATGGTGAGCAGCGATTCGAGCGCTTCGGCCTGATCGGGCACCGGCAGGTCGCGGAAGCCCTCGGCGGGGTACGCGTCCAGGATCGCCAGCAACTCGACCTCCTGGCCCGCCTCCTGCAGCACCGCTGCGATCGCATGCGCGATGATGCCGCCGGTCGACCAGCCCAGCAGCCGGTAGGGGCCCTCCGGCTGGACCTCCCGGATGCGCGACGCGTAGTGCGCGGCCAGCTCCTCCAGCGTGGTCGGCAGCGGCTCGTCCGCCGTCGCCTCGCCGACGCCCTGGGCCTGGAGCCCGTAGATCGGCACATCGGCCGGCAGGTGGCGGATCAGACCGGCGTAGCACCAGCTCAGACCGCCGGCCGGATGCACGCAGTGCACGGGGGCGCGGTCGCCGGGACGGGCCGGCCGCAGCGGCAGCAGCACATCCAGCGGGTCCTCCTCGCGCGAGACGTCCAGCGCCGTGTCCAGTGCGGCGGGCGTCGGCGCCTGGAACACCGTGCCGATCGACACCTCGATGCCGAACGCGGATCTGATCCGCCCGGCCAGGCGCACCGCGAGCAGCGAATGCCCGCCCAGATCGAAGAAGTTGTCCTCCACCCCGGCGGACGGCAGCCCCAGCACCTCCGCGAAGATCGAGCAGAGCTGCTCCTCGCGGACCGTGCGCGGCGCGCGGCCGGCGGCGTTCACCGACACGCCCGGCGCGGGCAGCGCCTTGCGGTCCAGCTTGCCGTTGCCGGTCAGCGGCAGCCGGTCCAGCACCACCACCGCCGAGGGCACCATGTGCACCGGCAGCGTGGCGGCGGCGTGCTCACGCAGAGCAGCCGGGACCGGGTCCGTACCGGGCGCGGGGACGACATAGCCGACCAGCCGCTTGTCGCCGGGCTGGTCCTCGCGCACCACGACCGCCACATCGGCGACCTCCCCGTGCGCGGCCAACACTGCCTCGATCTCGCCGAGTTCGATACGGAACCCGCGGATCTTGACCTGCTGGTCGCCCCGGCCGAAGTACTCCAGCGTGCCGTCGACGCGCCGCCGGGCGAGGTCGCCCGAGCGGTACATCCGCCGCCCGCTCTCACCGAAGAGATGCGCGAACGGGTCCGCGACGAAACGCCCCGACGTCAGGTCCGGGCGGCCCAGATAGCCGAGGGCCACGCCCTCACCGGCGACGTACATCTCGCCGGTCACCCCGGGCGGCACCGGCTGGAGCCGTTCGTCCAGGACGTAGACGCGCAGGTCGGGGATGTTCACGCCGATGGTGCTGGAGATCGCGGAGGCGGCGGTCGCCCGGTCCAGCGCCAGATACGAGACATGCACGGTCGTCTCGGTGATGCCGTACATGTTGACCAGCGTCGGCGCGTTCTCCCGGTGGCGGGTGTACCAGTCGGCGAGCCGCCCCAGCTCCAGCGCCTCCCCGCCGAACACCACGTACCGCAGGGCCAGTTCGTGCCCTGGGGCTTCCCGGTCGGCGGCGGCCAGCTGGTAGAAGGCGGACGGCGTCTGGTTGAGGACGGTCACCCGCTCGTCGGCCAGCAGCCGGAGGAAGGCGTGCGGGTCACGGCTGGTCACATGCGGTACGACGACGACACGGCCGCCGTACAGCAGCGCTCCCCACAGCTCCCACACGGAGAAGTCGAAGGCGTAGGAGTGGAACAGCGTCCACACGTCCTGGGGCCCGAACGAGAACCAGTGCTCGGTCGCCGTCAGCAGCCGCGTCACATTGTGCTGGGTGACCACGACGCCCTTCGGGCGGCCGGTGGACCCCGAGGTGTAGATGACGTACGCCGGGTCCTGCGGGCTCAGCGGACGGGTGCGGTCCGCCTGGGTGACCGGCCCGTCGGGGAATCCGGCCGCCTCGTCCACGGTGATCAGCGGCAGGTCGTGTGCGGGCAGCCGTCCGGCCGTCGCCGCGTCGGTGATGAGGGCCGCCGGGCGGGCGTCGTCCAGCATGTAAGCGAGCCGGTCCGCCGGGTAGTCCGGGTCCATCGGCAGATACGCGGCCCCCGCCAGCGACACCGCGAGCAGCCCGGCCACCAGGTCCAGGGAGCGCGGCAGCGCGAGCGCCACGATCGAACCGGGGCCGATGTTCCGGTCCGCCAGCAGCCGGGCCAGCGACTGGGCCCGGGAGGACAGTTCGGCGTACGTCAGCGCATCGCCCTCGCAGCTGACCGCCACCCGCTCCGGGTGCCGGCGTGCCGCTCCGCCGTACACCTCGGCCAGGGTGAGCGGAGCGGGCCGGTCGCCGGAAGGCACGCCGTTGGCCTCGACCAGGGCGCGGTGCACCTCGTCCTCACCGAGCACGGGCAGCAGACCGACCGGCGTCTCCGGCCGCCCGGCGGCGGCCGCAAGCAGCCGGGACAGCCGGTCCGCCAGGGCCTGGGCGGTCGACCGGTCGAAGAGGTCGGTGCGGAACTCCAGGAAGCCGCCGATCCCACCGCCGGGCAGCTCGCCCGCGTTCAGGGTCAGGTCGAACTTCGCGGTGCCCGACGGCACGGCGGTCAGCCGCGCGGTGGCCTCCGGGCCGAGGGCGACAGGTCCGTCCGCGATCGACTGCCAGGCCAGCATCACCTGGAACAGCGGGTGCCGGGACAGCGAGCGCGGCGGGTTCAGCGCCTCGACGAGGTGGTCGAACGGCAGCGCGTCGTGCTCGTACGCGGCGAGCGTGGTCGCCCGCACCCGGTCCAGGAGGTCACCGAAGGCGGGGTCGCCGGAGGTGTCGGTGCGCAGGACCACGGTGTTGGTGAAGAAGCCGACGAGCCCGGCCGACGCGTCGTCGTCGCGGCCCGCCACGGGGGTGCCGAGGGGGATGTCGGTGCCGCAGCCGTGCCGGGTCAGCAGAGCGGCGAGCCCGGCCTGCACGGTCATGAACACGGTCGCTCCGTGCGCCCGCGCGAGCCGGCGCAGCGCCTCGTGCGCCGTGGCGTCCAGGGCGAACGGCACGGTGTCGCCCGCCGAGGTGGCCACCGGCGGCCGGGGCCGGTCGGTGGGCAGCTCCAGCTGGTCCGGCAGCCCGGCGAGCGCGTCGCGCCAGTGGGCGAGCTGGGCCTCGGCGAGCGCGGTCGGCTCGGCCGGGGAGCCCAGGAGCAGCTGGAGCCGGGCCGCGTGGTCCACGTACTGGCCGGCCAGCGGTGCGAACTCCGGGGCGCGGCCCGCCAGGCGCGCGGTGTAGGCGGTGGCCAGGTCGCGGGCGAGGGGAGTGGTGGAGGCTCCGTCGCCGGCTATGTGGTGGAGCAGCAGGAGCAGGGTGTGGTGGTCCGGCCCGTCGCTGAAGAGGACCGTGCGCAGCGGCGGCTCGGTGGCGAGGTCGAAGCAGTGACGGACGGCCTCGGTGAGATCGCTGCCCGGCTCCGCGAGATGCAGCACCGGCCGCGAGGCCACGTGGCCCGGAGGAAGAATCAGCTGGTGAGGGGCGCTGTCCCCGTCGGCTCCGGGCCCGTTGTCAGTGGGCGGATATACCGTTCTCAGTGTCTCGTGACGGTCCACCAGATCGCGAAGGGCGAGCTGGAGCGCGTCCCGGTCCAGAGGGCCGTTGACGCTGAGCACGAGCGGGATGTTGTAGGTCGGGCTGGGGCCTTCGAGGCGGTGCAGGAACCACAGGCGCTGCTGGGCCGGGGAGAGAGGGAGGGGACCGGTGCGGGGGACGGGGGAGAGCGGTACGGCAGCGATGGCCGCTCCGCTGCGGCCGCGGACCTGCGCGGCGAGCGCCGTCGGGGTGGAGTGGCGGAAGACGTCGGCGATGGAGAACGGGACCGCGAAGTGCTCGCGGACGCGGGCGGCGAGCCGGGCGGCGAGCAGGGAGTGCCCGCCGAGGTCCAGGAAGCCGGCATCGGCGGCCGGGGGCTCCGCGATACCGAGCACGTCGGCGTAGAGGCCTCGCACGATCTCGGTGTGCGGATTGCTCTCGCCGGCGGCCTCCGCCCCGGCGGCGGGGGAGAGGGGTTCGGGGTCCGGCAGTGCCCGGTGGTCCAGCTTGTCGTTGGCGGTACGGGGGAGCGCCTCCAGCAGCGTCACGGTCGCGGGGACCATGTGTTCGGGCAGTGCGGCGGCCAGGTGGTCGCGCAGCTCGCCCGGTGCGGGCGGCGTGGCGGTGCCCTTCACCGGCACGGCGTAGGCCAGGAGCCGCTTGCCGTGGCCGGTGTCGCGGGCGATGACGGCGGCTGCCGCGACCTGGGGGTGGGCGGCCAGGCGGGCCTGGATCTCACCGAGTTCGATGCGGAAGCCGCGGATCTTCACCTGGTCGTCGCTGCGGCCCAGGAACTCCAGCGTGTGGTCGGCGCGGCGGCGCACCAGGTCGCCCGTGCGGTACATGCGCCCCCCGGGTTCGCCGTGCAGCGCACCGAACGGGTCCGCGACGAACCGCTCGGCGCTCAGGTCGGGGCGGCCCAGATAGCCGAGGGCCAGGCAGGCCCCCGCGACATACAGCTCACCCGTCACACCGGCGGGCACGGGACGGAGAGAGGAGTCCAGGACGTAGACGCGTGAGCCGCGCACGGGGCGGCCGTCGGGGCGGGCGGCGGTCTCGCCCGGCACCCAGTAGTAGGCGTCGACCGTCGTCTCGGTCGGCCCGTAGAGGTTGACCGGGTGGACGGCCGCCGCCTCGGTCAGCCGCTCCCAGAGGGCCGGGGGGACGGTCTCCCCGCCGACCACGATGTGGGCCGGGTGGTGGCGGTCCTCGTCCAGCAGTCCTTCGGCGAGGAGCGCTTCGGCGTAGGAGGGGGTGACATCGAGATAGTCGACCGAGTGCGCGTCGACGTACGCGGTGAGGGCAGCCGGGTCCCGGTAGGCGGCGTCGTCCAGCAGATGCAGCTCGTGCCCGTGGACCATCCACAGCAGCGGGTCCCAGGACGCGTCGAAGGCGAACGAGGCGCTGTGCGCGACCCGCAGGCGCTCCCGGCCGGTCCGTGCCACGGCCGGGGCGATGTGGTCCGTGCCGTGCCCGGCGCAGAGGTTGGCGAGCGAGGCGTGGCTGACGAGAACGCCCTTGGGGCGGCCCGTGGAACCGGAGGTGTGGACGAGATAGGCGGGGTCACCGAGCGCGGGCCCGGCGGGCAGCGGCCCTGCGGGGCAGGCGGCGAGGGCGTCGGCCGTGGCAGGTGTGTCGAGCGTTACCGTCCGCAGCCCGTGGCCGGGCAGCGCGGCGAGCGTCTCCGCCGTGCCGATCACGCACAGCGGGCGCGCGTCCTCCAGAACGGCCAGCGTGCGGGCGGCGGGGTGGCCGAGGTCGAGCGGCTGGCAGACCAGGCCCGCCTTGAGCACGGCCAGCAGCGCCACGACCATGTCGGCGGTCCGGGGCAGCGCCAACGCCACGGTGCCGCCCGCGCCTTCGGCGTCACCGGCGGTGCCCGGCCGGTCGGAGCCGGCAGCGCCGAGTCCGGTCAGCAGGTGGGCCAGCCGGTCGGATGCGGCGTCCAGTTCGGCGAAGGTGAGCCGGGCCCCGGACGCGGCGGGGGTTTCGGTGGCACCCGCTCCCGCCTCCGTACGCGCGACAGCTCCGGCGTCCGCCGCCGAGGCCGCCTCCGCGTCCGCCCCCCGGAACGTGCCCGCCACGGTCGAGCGCACCGCCACGGCGTCGGGCGTCCGGGCCGCCTGTGCGGTGAAGGACCGGGGGAGGGGGAGTGCGGCGGCGGGTTCGGCGCGGCCGGACGTGGACGCGCGTACCTGGTGGCCGGTGAGCAGGTCCAGGGTGCCGATCGGCCGTGCCGGGTCGGTCAGCAGCAGCTCGGCCAGCCCGTCCAGATAGTGCAGCCAGGTGGCCTCGTGGGCGGCGAGGTCCTCGGGCCCGTACACGGCGGGGTCGGCGTCCAGGGTGAGCCGCAGCCCTCCGTCCGGGCCGGGGGCCGCGCCGACCGCGAGCCCTTCCACGGGCCCGGCGGCGAGATTGCGCACGGTGCCGGTGGTCCCGGCGAAGTCCAGGGCGCCGTCGAACGGCTTGACGTTGACCAGCGGGCCGGTCAGCGGCGTCTCGGCCGACTCCAGGGCGAGATCGCGGCGCAGGTCCGCCTGCGGATAGCGCTGGTGGCGGCGGACCTCACGGATCTCCAGCACCACCCGGCGCAGCAGCTCCGCCCCGGTGTCGCCCGGGCGCACGGCGATCCGCAACGGCAGCACGTTCACGGTCATGGCCGGGGTGCGCAGGGCCGAGGGCCCCCGCCGGTTGCTCAGCGGCAGGCCCAGCACCACGTCCTCGGCGCCGGTGAGCCGGTGCAGATGACCCGCCGTCGCGGCCACCACCAGCTCCGCCCAGGTCGCCTTCGCCGCGCGCGCCGCCGAGGACAGCCGCTCCAGGGTCTCGGCGGGAAGGTCGGTGGTGCGGTGCGGGCCACCGCCGTCCGCCGCCTCCCCGGCGAGTGCGGCGGCAGGGGAGCGGCGGGGCGCCGCCACGGCGGAGCCCGCCATGCGCGCCGACCAGAACGCCCGGTCCGCCGCGTACTCCTCACCGGCCAGATAGGAGCTCTCCTGCTCGGTCAGCTCGCTCAGCGGGGCGAACCGGCTCTCGGGCAGCGGCTCTTCGGCCACCAGCGCCCGGTAGAGCTCGGCGACGCGCTGCCCGATGAGGGAGAGGGCGTAGGCGTCGACGGCTATGTGGTGCACCCGCTGGTACCACCGGTGGCGCCCCTCGCCGACCCGGATCAGCGCCTGCGTCATCAGCGAACCCTCGGCGGCGAGATCCACCGGCCGGGCCAGGTCCTCCCGCATCCACGCCTCGGCGTCGGCCTCGGTCATCTCCAGCCGGGCCACCACGGGTTCGGCGGCGGGCGCGATCCGCTGCACCGGCACACCGCCGGTCTCCGTCACACGCAGGGCGAGCGTCTCGGCCTCGCCCACCGCCCGTCCCAGCGCCGCCACGAACAGGTCGGCGTCCAGCGGCCCGTCGATCTCCACGCAGTCCGCCGTGTTGAACTCGGTACCGAGGGGCGCCAGCTGGTGCGCGTAGTAGATGCCCGACTGGGCCGTCAGAAGGGGGAGTCCGGGGGAGGGTGCGCCGCCGGAGTGCGCTGCCGAAGTGCTGGTCGGGCGGTTCGGACGCTCATGCATGTGGGTGACGACTCCCCTGAAGACAACGGACACCGGGCCGACGGGCACACGGCGCACACTTAGGTAAGGCTAAGTTAACCTATTTCCGACAGTGCAGGCGACCGCCCCGGGGCGGTCCGGAACGCCAGGAGAGCCCATGACCGTCCCCGCAGCCCCACGCCCCGAGACACGGGCCGACGAGGGGACCGACCACGGGCTCGACGAGCGGGCCCGCGCTCTCAGGGCCGCCGTGCGGGAGACGGTCGGCAAGCATGCCCCGGCCCTGATCGACCTCAGCAGGCGGCTGCACGCGGAGCCCGAGACCGCCTTCGAGGAGCACAGGTCCGCCGCGCTCTGCGCCGAACTCCTCGCCGCGCACGGCTTCGAGGTCACCGCACCCGCCCACGGCCTGGACACGGCGTTCCGCGCCACGATCGGCTCCGGACCGGTCACCGTGGCCGTCGCCTGCGAGTACGACGCCCTGCCCGGCCTCGGCCACGCCTGTGGGCACAACCTGATCGCCGCCGCCGGAGTCGGCGCGGCCCTCGGCCTCGCCCCCTACGCGGACGAACTCGGCCTGACCGTACGGGTCATCGGTACCCCCGCCGAGGAGCGCGGAGCCGGCAAGGCGCTGCTGCTGGACGCCGGGGCGTTCGACGGGGTCGACGCCGCGATGATGGTGCACCCCTGCCCCTTCGAGATGGCCGACTTCCGCTCCTTCGCGCTCGGCACCCTCGACGTCACCTACACCGGCCGCGCCGCGCACCCCAGCCTCAACCCGCACGAGGGCCGCAACGCCGCCGACGCCCTGACCGTCGCCCAGGTCGCCCTGGGCCTCCTGCGCCAGCAACTGCCCCCGGAGTGGCGGGTGCACGGCATCACCACCGCCGCCGGGACCGCGCCCAACGCGATACCCGACCGGGCCACCGCCACCTACGAGATACGGGCGCTGGCCGCCGAGGACCTGAGGGAGCTGCGGCAGCGGGTCGAGGACTGCTTCCGCGCCGGGGCGCTCGCCACCGGCTGCGAAGTGATCCTGGAGCGCCCCGAGCCCGACTACCTGGACTTCCGGGGGGACCCGGAGCTGATCCGCCTCTGGACCGCCAACGCCCGGGAGCTGGGCCGCGCCGAACCGGTCGAGCGACCGCCGTTCGCCTGCACCGACATGGGCAACGTCTCCCACGCGGTGCCGTCCATCCACCCGGTGGTCGACATCAGCGGGGGAGCCTGCGGCCCGCACGAGGCCGCCTTCGCCGAGGCGGCGATCTCCCCGGCGGCCGAACAGGCCCTGCTGGACGGGGCCGTGGGCATGGCGTGGACGGCCGCCGACTTCGCCGCCGCCAGGATCTGAGAGCGGGACCCAGGCTGTGCGGCCCGGGCCGGGAGCCCCCCGGTCCGGGCCGCACAGCGCTGCCGTCACCCGGAGGTCACTCGACGGAGAGCGCCTTGACGTAGTCGGCCAGGACGACGTCCGCCGCGAGCGGGCCGCCGCGCGTGGACCACACCGAGCCGTCGACGGTCACGGCCTGACCGTTCTTCACAGCGCCCAGCTCCTTGTAGGCGGGCTTGGACTGGACGTCCTTGAGCGCCTTCTCGCCGTCCGAGGTCAGCGTCGAGAGGAACAGCCAGTCGCCGTCGATCTCGTTGATCTTCTCCAGGCTCAGTGACGGCGTGTGCGCGTTGCCGTCCTTGTCCTGGGACTCGGGCCGCTTCAGCCCCATCTCGAGGGCGACGCCACTGGCGAACTGCTTGTTCTCCATCCAGCTGGGACCGTCCGGGTTCCAGCGGACGATGGAGACCTCGGCGCCCTTGTTCTTCCCGAGCTTCTCCCCGGCGGTCTTGGCGGCGGCCTCGTGGTCGGTGATGAACTTGTTGGCCGCGTCGAGCTTGTTGACGGCGTTGCCGACACCCCGGAAGAACAGCTTCCAGTCATCGGTCGGTGCCATGGTCACCAGCGTGGCCGGGGTGATCTCCCGCAGCTGCTTGAGCACCTGCTCGTCCTGCATGTCACCGGCGAGGATCAGGTCGGGCTTCGCGGCGACGACCTTGTCCATGACCGGCTGGAGGAGGTTGCCGACGACGTTGATGCCCTCGACCTTGTCCGCCAGGTAGGCCGGCGGCTTGTCCAGGCCCTGCCCGTTGGTGATGCCGACCGGCTTGATGTCCAGTGCCAGCACCGCGTCCAGGTCCTCCTGGGTCAGCGTGACGATGCGCTTGGGCTCCGCCGGTATCTCCACGGCCTTGCCCGTGGCGTCCTTGACCGTTCGGGTCGTGGAGGAGGCGCTGTCCGCCTTGCCGGCCTTGTCCCCGGAGGGCTTGCCCGAGTCGGAGTCCGTCCCGCAGGCCGTCAGGAGGAGGGTGGCGGCGCCGAGTGCGGCGACGGCTCGCGCCGTTCTTCGGGCGGCGGTGCGGGCGGGGCGGCTGTGCAGGTTCATCAAGGGCTCCGGGTTCAACGGGACATGAAGCGTCGACGGCCGTACGGTCACGCGCGGGCGGCCGTCGGCTCGTGAGCGAGCTAAGGTTAGCCTTACTTTAGCCCCATCGGGCAAAATGCTGTCCAAGTCCTTCGGAAAGGCCGGTCTCCGTGGAAATCCGTGTCGAACAGCTCACCGCTGGATACGCCGGTCATACCGCCGTGGATCAGGTCGACCTGACGGTTCCCTCCGGTCAGGTCGTGGCGATCGTCGGCCCCAACGGCTGCGGCAAATCGACCCTCCTGCGTTCCATGGCCCGCCTCCACCAGCCCCGCACCGGCACGGTGTTCGTCGGCGACGCCGACGTCTGGAAGCTGCGCCAGCGCGACGCCGCCCACCGCATCGCCCTGCTGCCCCAGGCCCCGCAGGCCCCCGAAGCGGTCACCGTCGCCGGACTCGTGCGGTACGGACGCCATCCGCACCAGGGGCTGTTCCGCCAGTGGTCGACCCAGGACGAGGAGGCCGTCACCCGCGCCCTGGAGGCCACCGGCACCGCCGCCCTGGCCGGACGCCGCCTCGACCAGCTCTCCGGTGGCCAGCGCCAGCGCTGCTGGCTCGCCATGGCCCTCGCCCAGGAGACCCCCGTCGTCCTGCTCGACGAGCCCACCAGCGCCCTCGACATCGGGCACGCCGTGGAAGTCCTGGACCTGGTCCGCGAAGTCGCCGCCGAGGGCCGCACCATCGTCATGGTCGTCCACGACCTGGCCGCGGCCGCGCGCTACGCCGACACCCTGGTCGCCATGCGCGACGGCAGGATCGTCGCCTCGGGGCCGCCCCGCGAGACCGTGGACGCCGCGCTCGTCCAGGAGCTCTACGGCATCGAGGCGGAGATCCTCACCGCGACCTCCGACGGGGCGCCCGTCGTCGTACCTCGGGCGAGTGTGCCCACGGCCGGCGTCTGACGCCCCGCCCCGCGCTCCTCACGGGCGCCCGAAAACGCCGAGGGGCCCCTCCGTCCGGGGGCCCCTCGGTCTGTATCCGAGTCCTGCGCCGATGCGTTCAGGCAGACGTTCCCGCGCCGGGCTCGCCCCGTACGCCGCCGTGGAACGCGCCGAGGATCTCCTCCGCCGCCAGCGTCGCCGTCAACGTGCCCTCCCGGACCCGCTGTTCGAGCTCCGGCACGAGCTTCCGCACCGACGGATGGCTGTACAGACTGTCCAGCAGTTCGTCCCGGACCATGGCCCAGGTCCAGTCCACCTGCTGGTCGCGCCGCTTGGCCGCCAGCCGGCCGGTGGACTCCAGGACCGTACGGTGCTGCTCCAGCCGGTCCCACAGCGTGTCCAGCCCGGTCGACTCGCGTGCGCTGCACGTGAGCACCGGGGGAGTCCAGGCCGCGTCCGCCGGATGCATCAGCCGCAGCGCGCCCGCCAGTTCGCGCGCCGCCGAGCGGGCGTCGCGTTCGTGTGGGCCGTCGGCCTTGTTCACCGCGATGGCGTCGGCCAGCTCCAGGACGCCCTTCTTGATGCCCTGCAACTGGTCGCCGGTGCGGGCCAGGGTGAGCAGGAGGAACGTGTCGACCATGTTGGCCACCGCCGTCTCCGACTGCCCGACGCCCACCGTCTCCACGAGCACCACGTCGTAGCCCGCCGCCTCCATCACCACGATGGACTCCCGGGTCGCCTTGGCCACCCCTCCCAGCGTGCCCGCCGTGGGGGAGGGGCGGACGAAAGCGGCCGGGTCCACCGCCAGGCGCTCCATCCGGGTCTTGTCGCCCAGGATGGAACCGCCTGTACGGCTGGATGACGGGTCGACCGCCAGCACCGCCACCCGATGGCCGAGCCCGGTGAGCATCGTGCCGAGCGCGTCGATGAACGTGGACTTGCCCACGCCCGGCACCCCGCTGATCCCGATCCGCCGGGCCGCTCCCGCGTGCGGCAGCAGCCGGCTCAGCAACTGCTGGGCCAGCACCCGGTGTTCGGCCCGTGTCGACTCGACGAGCGTGATCGCGCGCGCCACGAACGCGCGCTTGCCGTCGAGCACTCCCTGCACATAACCGTCGATGTCGATCTTCGCAGCCATCCGGTCAGCGGCTCACAGCTCGTGGCCGAGCGCGGCGCCGAGCCGCGTCACCAGGTCGTGGGCCGCGTCGGGGATCACCGTCCCCGGCGGGAAGACCGAGGCCGCGCCCGCCTCGTGCAGGGCCTCCACGTCCTGCGGCGGAATGACCCCGCCCACCACGATCATGATGTCCTCGCGGCCCTCGGCGGCCAGCTCCTCGCGCAGCGCGGGCACCAGCGTCAGGTGTCCGGCCGCCAGCGAGGAGACGCCCACGATGTGCACGTCGGCCTCGACGGCCTGCCGCGCCACCTCGCCCGGCGTCTGGAAGAGCGGGCCGACGTCCACGTCGAAGCCCAGGTCGGCGAAGGCTGTGGCGATCACCTTCTGGCCCCGGTCGTGGCCGTCCTGGCCCATCTTGGCGACCAGGATGCGCGGCCTGCGGCCCTCCGCCAACTCGAACGCGTCGACCAGCGCACGGGTCCGGTCCACGGAAGGGGACTCTCCTGCCTCTTTTCGGTACACACCGGAGATCGTACGGATCTGCCCGGCGTGCCTGCCGTACACCTTCTCCAGCGCGTCCGAGATCTCGCCGACCGTGGCCATCGCGCGCGCCGCGTCGACCGCCAGTGCCAGCAGATTGCCCTCAAGACCCGGACCGGGGTCGCTCTCGGCGGCGGCCGTCAGCGCCCGCAGCGCCTCCTGGCACGCCACCTCGTCGCGCTCCTCGCGCAACCGGCGCAGCTTCTCGATCTGCTGGGTGCGCACCGAGGAGTTGTCGACCTTGAGCACGTCGATCTGCTCGTCGGTCTCCACCCGGTACTTGTTCACGCCGATCACCGGCTGCCGCCCGGAGTCGATCCGCGCCTGCGTCCGCGCGGCCGCCTCCTCCACCCGGAGCTTGGGGATGCCCGCGTCGATGGCCTTCGCCATCCCGCCGGCCGCCTCGACCTCCTCGATGTGCTGCCAGGCCCTCTCCGCGAGGTCCCGCGTCAGCTTCTCCACGTACGCGCTGCCGCCCCACGGGTCGATGACCCGGCAGGTGCCGGACTCCTGCTGGAGCAGGAGTTGCGTGTTACGGGCGATCCGCGCCGAGAAGTCGGTGGGCAGCGCCAGCGCCTCGTCGAGCGCGTTGGTGTGCAGCGACTGGGTGTGCCCCTGCGTCGCGGCCATCGCCTCCACGCACGTACGCGTCACATTGTTGAACACGTCCTGCGCGGTGAGCGACCACCCCGACGTCTGCGAATGGGTGCGCAGCGAAAGCGACTTGGGGTTCTTCGGGTCGAACTGCTTGACCAGACGGGCCCAGAGGAGCCGGGCCGCCCGCAACTTGGCGACCTCCATGAAGAAGTTCATCCCGATCGCCCAGAAGAACGACAGGCGCGGCGCGAACGCGTCGACGTCCAGGCCCGCTTCCTGCCCGGCGCGCAGATACTCCACCCCGTCGGCGAGCGTGTACGCCAGCTCCAGATCGGCCGTCGCCCCGGCCTCCTGGATGTGGTAGCCGGAGATCGAGATGGAGTTGTAGCGCGGCATCTTCTGCGAGGTGAACGCGAAGATGTCGGAGATGATCCGCATCGAGGGCGACGGCGGATAGATGTAGGTGTTGCGGACCATGAACTCCTTCAGAATGTCGTTCTGAATGGTCCCGGCCAGCTTCTCGGGCGGTACGCCCTGTTCCTCGGCGGCCACGATGTACAGCGCCAGTACGGGGAGCACCGCGCCGTTCATCGTCATCGACACCGACATCCGGTCCAGCGGAATGCCGTCGAACAGCTGACGCATGTCGTAGATGGAGTCGATCGCCACCCCGGCCATGCCGACGTCACCCGTCACCCGGGGATGGTCGCTGTCGTAACCCCGGTGGGTCGGCAGGTCGAAGGCGACCGACAGACCCTTCTGCCCGGCCGCGAGGTTACGCCGGTAGAAGGCGTTGGACTCCTCGGCCGTGGAGAACCCGGCGTACTGACGGATGGTCCAGGGCTGGTTGACGTACATCGTCGGGTAGGGGCCGCGCAGATACGGGGCGATGCCCGGGTAGCTGTGCAGCGCGTCCAGGCCCTCCAGGTCCTCACCGGTGTAGAGCGGCTTGACCGTGATTCCCTCGGGCGTCTCCCAGAGCGGGGCCTCGGCGCCGTCGGCGGCCTTGGTCACCACCGCCTGCCACTCCCCGGCCGAAGCGGCCGAAGCGGCGGAAGCATGGGAGCCGGCGGACGCGGGAGGCGTGAGCGGCACGTCGGAGAAGTCGGGAACGGAGGCTTTACGGTTCGTGGGCGAGGTCGGCATCACGCCACTCCCATGCGGTCGAGAACGGAGGTGAGAACGGCGACCGCGTCGCAGCCCGCGAAGACATAGGCGTCGACATCGGCGTACTCGCCGGGGCGCCCCGCGAGGAACACCTGCGCCGCACCCGCCGACTTCAGCACACCGGCCACCTGCTCCGCCTGCTCGGCGTAGAGCGCGTCCGACGAGCACAGCACGGCGACCGACGCCCCGGAGGCGGTCAGCGCACCGGCGGCGGTGTCCGTGTCCACGGAGACCGGGTCGTGCACCGCCTCGATCCCGCCGGCCCCGAAGAGGTTGACGGCGAAGGAGACCCGCGCGGTGTGCGCGGCGGCCGGTCCGAGCGCCGCGACGAACACCTTCGGACGGCTTCCGGTCGCCGCGAGATGCGCGTCCGACCGGGCCCGCAGCGCCTCGAACGCCTCGTCGCGCCGGACCCGGGGCAGACCGCCCGGAGCACCGGCGTAGGCGTCGGGTGCGGGCTCGCGCTCCACCGGGCGCTCACCGGGCATCGGGAACTCGCTGACCCCGGTGATCGGCTCCTTGCGACGCGCCAGCTTCGCACTCCGCGCCGCCCAGGTGGCGGCCAGCCGCTCCGCGACCGTCCCCGACCGCAGGGCCGCGGGCAGACCGCCCGCCCGCTCGGTCTCCTGGAAGAACGCCCAGGCGGCCGCGGCGAGTTCGTCGGTCAGCCGCTCCACGTACCAGGAGCCGCCCGCCGGGTCGATGACCCGCGCCAGATGCGACTCCTCCATCAGGATCGTCGAGGTGTTGCGGGCGATCCGCCGCGCGAACGCGTCGGGCAGGCCCAGCGCGTGATCGAACGGCAGCACCGTCACGGAGTCCGCGCCGCCCACCCCCGCGCCCAGTGTGGCGAGCGTGGTGCGCAGCATGTTCACCCACGGGTCGCGGCGCGTCATCATCACCGGCGAGGTGACGGCGTGCTGCCGCTGCGCCCCGGCGGCGGGAGCCCCCGACGCCTCGGCGACCCGCGCCCACAGCCGGCGTGCCGCGCGCAGCTTGGCGATGGTCAGGAACTGGTCGGCGGTGGCCGCGTACCGGAACTCCAGCTGCCCGCAGGCCGCCTCCACGCTCATCCCGGCAGCGGTCAGGGCCCGCAGATAGGCGACGCCGGTGGCCAGGGAGAGCCCCAGCTCCTCGCCGGCCGAACCGCCCGCCTCGTGGTACGGCAACCCGTCCACGACGATCGCGCGCAGCCCCGGGTACTCCGCGTCGCACCGCTGGGCCCAGCGCACGGCGGGGGCGAGATCCGCCTCGACGCCCGTCCGGGCCTCATGGCCGAGCGGATCGGCGCCCAGCGTGCCCCGCGCCTCGCTCTTCGCGACGCCGCGCTCCTCGTACAGGCGCAGCAGCTCCGTCGCGGCGGCGTCCAGGTCGGCCGGGGCGTCGAGGGCGACGGGCGCGAGATCGAGGTACACGCCCTCCAGCGCCCGTGCGAGCCCGTCGACGGGGACGCCCGCCGGGCCGCCCACGGTGAGCCAGAGCGAGGTGACCCCGTTCTCCAGATCGCCGAGCAGCGCCTCGTTGAGCCGGGCGGGATCGGCCAGGGCGTGGCGCTGGCGCACGTCCCAGCCGCCCGCAGCGTTCCCCTCGGCCCTGCTGCCCCGGGTGAAGGGGGCGAAGCCGGGGAAGCCGGTGTCCGGCGACTCGTCGCTCGCGGTGTAGAGGGGGCGGGTGGTGAGCCCGTCCTCCAGTGTGGTGGACAGCGCTTCCTCGGCGGCCGAGCCCGATACTTCCTTGCCCGACTTGCGCAGTACGCCTTCGACGAGGCTCTGCCACTGGTCATGGGAAGGGTCGGGGAACGCGGCGGTTGGAGAGAGCCCGTCAGCAGGCTGGACCGTCATGGTCAGATGCTAGGCCAGTGCGCGGAACGAGCAGCAGGGGCACGTGCTGTGACCTTGCCCTCTCGGGTATGCACTTGATCCTTTACATACGGTCACGTAACCGGCACGGCGGACGGATGTCCGGGGCAACACGACGATCCTCGACATCGGGATGAATCGGGACACTGATGCATATTATGTGCGAAGTTTCTGATTTCTTATGTCATCCCTGGAATGCCGTATCCACCCCGGTGCCCGTTGCGGCCGCCGGGATACGGAGAGGACGCGACCGTGGCCGTCGGACCTGTGGAATACCTCGTCATCGCCTTCCCCGGCAGTCGCTTCACCGGGGTGGTCGCCCCCGCCCTCGCCGACGCCGTGTCGTCCGGCGCCGTACGCGCCGGTGACCTGGCCTTCGTCCGGCGGACCGAAGGCGGTGCGCCGGCCCCCGTGGACCTGCGGGAGCTGGACCCCGAGGGAGTGGTTCCCGCCGATACCGCGGAGGGCGGGGCGGCGGCGGTGCTGAGCGCGGAGGACATCGACCGGCTCGACCAGGGCGTACCGGCGGGCGATGTCGTCGCGATCGTCGTCCGGGAGGACCTGTGGACCACGGAGCTCGCCCGTACGGCCCGTGAGGCGGGCGGCACGTTCGTCGCGCACGAGCGCCTCGGCGCCGACGGCACGGGGACGGACGAGGCCGCGGGCGACGACATCATCAACCGGCTGGAGCGGCTCGCTGAACTGTGGAAGCGCGAGATCCTCACCGACGCCGAGTTCGTGGAGCAGAAGACCAGGCTTCTGTCGGACTGACGCGTACGACCTGACGCGTACGACGTTGATCCTGGTATGGGGAATTCCTGGAATTCATCGGGGAAAGAGGCAGTTCATCGTGCAGACCGCCCGGACCGTTCCGGCCGCCACCGTCGTCAATCTGCGCGACCTGGGAGGCATCGCCCTCGGGCGTGACCGCCGGGTGCGGCAGGGCGTCCTGTTCCGCTCGGGTCAGCTGAGCGAACTCGACCCGGCACGCGACCGCGCGGTGGCCGCGCTCGGCATCCGCACCGTCGTGGACCTGCGCACCGCCGACGAGCGCCAGTGGGCCCCGGACCGGCTGCCGGACCGGGCCCGGCTCTTCGTCGCCGACGTGCTGGGCGACCACCCGGGCGTGGCGCCCGCCCGGCTGCGCTCCCTGCTCGCCGACCCGGCCGAGGCCGAGCGGACGCTCGGGGGCGGCCGGGCCGAGGAACTCTTCGCCGAGACCTACCGCAAGATGGTCCTCTCACCGGGCGCCGCGGCCGCCTACCGGGCCTTCCTGGAGACGGCGGCCGACCCCGCCGCGCGCCCGGTGCTCTTCCACTGCACGGCGGGCAAGGACCGTACCGGCTGGGCGGCGGCCGTCCTGCTGATGATCCTCGGAGCGCCCCGCGCGACGGTGCGCTCCGACTTCCTCGCGGTCAACCCCGCGGTACGGGCCGCCTTCGCCCCCCAGGTGACGAAGTTCCTCGACGGCGGCGGCGACCCCGCCGTCGCCGCGGCGATCATCGAGGTCCGCCCCCGCTACCTCGACATGGCGCTCGACGCCATGGACGAGCGGTGGGGCGGCCTCGACGGCTACGTCCGCAACGGCCTGCGCGTGCCCGACGCCGTACTGGAACGGCTGCGCGAGGGCCTGGTGGTCCGCGGCTGAAGCGGACGACCGGGGCGTCGCCACAGGTGAAGGGGCCGGTCCGGCCGAGAGAGCTCTCTCGGCCGGACCGGCCCCTTCACACGGTCGTACGAACCCCGTCACAGGCGTACGAGGCGCTCCGTCAGGTCGCGGTAGTGCTGAAGGGCGATCCGCAGATCCTCGGTGTCCACCCCGGAGTCCGCGCCGCTCCCGTCCTTCCCGGACCGCAGCCGCCGCCCGCGTTCCGCCAGAGCGGCTCCGAGGTCCGCGACGACCTCCTCGAACGTGGCGTCGGCGTCCCGCACCGCCCGGTGGGGGTCCTCCACGAATCCGGTCACCGCCTCCTGGATCCGGGCGGTGAAGGCCTCCTGCTCGGCCGGGGCGAACAAGGGCTTGCCCAGTCCCGGGCCGTCCTCGGAGGGCCGCCCCACGGAGTGGGAACCGGCCTCGGGGCCCGTTTCGCCGGGCGCCGTGCGCGGATCCGGGGGCCTGACGGCAGTGGGGTCCGGGGTGTGCGGGGTGCCGCCGACGGAGGTCTCCTGGGCCCCCTCGGCGTGCCCTGCGGAGCCCGG
The DNA here is from genome assembly GCA_014649555.1 of Streptomyces globisporus. Lineage (GTDB taxonomy): Bacteria > Actinomycetota > Actinomycetes > Streptomycetales > Streptomycetaceae > Streptomyces > Streptomyces globisporus. The sequence goes on from BMTG01000006.1 coordinate 186,603, forward strand.
GGCCTGCGTGGGCGGCCGGACCGGATCGGTCTCCTTGCCCGTGACCGTCCTCGTGGCCGGGTCGGGCGCGCCCGGGCGCCTGACAGGCGTACCCGTGTCGATGGGCCCGGCGCCCTTGGGGAGTCCGGTGCCGGCGGCGTCCGTCCCGTCGTTCGGTGTGCGCGTCATGATGTACCCCGTCCCTTCACCAGATTCCGGTTGCCGTGTTCACGCCCCGACGCGCCGCCCGCGAGCAGGGCGTCGAAGAGCTTGCGGGCCTCGATGAGGGCCTCGCGCCTGTCCTCGGTGCTCGCATCCCCGTTCCGGGCGGTGTGCACCCGGCGGTATCCGTCGACATGCGCGGCGTGGTGCACGGAGATGGCATCCGTACGGTCCTCGAAGTTCTCGCCGTCCGGAAAACCGCGCTCGCGCGACAGATCGGCCAGCAGCGCGTCGGCCTCGGCGAGGGAGCGCTCCGGCGATTCGACGAACAGTTCCTGGGCACCCGCCCAGCGGGCGGCGTACCGCGCACGGGCCTCCTCGGTCAGCGGGCGCTCCTCGATGGCCCCGTGCCGCTTCACCCGTTCGTCGAGTTCCCGCTCGGCCGCCTCCGTGTCGCCGCCGTGCCGGGCGACCACCCGGTCGTACTCCGGGCCGAAGCGGCTGCGCAGACCCCGGCCGCCGCCGGCGAGGCGTCCACGCAGCAGGAAGAACGCGGCGATGGCCGCCACGGCGACCACGGCGATGATGATGATCGCTGTCGTCACGGCTACCGCCCTCCATGTTCATCGGCCGGTCCGTAGCTCTGCTGTCGCACAGTGGTCAACCCCTCTCGGTCCGGGTCCGGCGTCAATCGCCGGACGGCGCGCAGGACTTCCGTGTACCCCCGGATTCCGGTTCAAGGCAGCCCGTTGACGGCGGAAGGCTGCGGGCGGGGCCTCTGTAGGGTGAAAGGGCCGGTTCGGCGGAAGGTCGGAGGGACATGCGATGACAGAGCGCAAACCACCGGGGGTCAGCTTCGAGTCCTGGGTCGACCGTCAGATCCACGAGGCCCAGGAGCGCGGCGACTTCTCCCGGCTCCCGGGCTTCGGCAAACCGATCGCCGGCCTGGAACGCCCGTACGACGAGGCCTGGTGGATCAAGCAGAAGATGCAGCGGGAGGGCGTGTCGATGCTGCCGCCCGCGCTGGCCCTGCGCAAAGAGGCGGAGGATGTCCCCGCCGCGGTGGCCGGGGCCCGCACCGAGTCCGAGGTGAGGCGCATCCTGACCGAGGTGAACGAGAAGATCGAGCGGGCCGTCAGGATGCCCCCCGAGGGCCCGCCGCTGCACCTCAAGCCCTTCGACGTCGAGGCGACCGTCCGCCGCTGGCGCGAGGAGCACCGCCCGGCCTGAGAGCCGCCGCCACGGGGCGGTGCCTGATAATCGACGTATGGAACCGGGCAGCGCAGGACGACGACTGGAACCGGGCAGCGCAGGACGACGACGCGGGCGCTCCCCACGGCGTGCCGACGTGGTGATCCGCCGGGCCGTGGCGCGCGACGCCGCCCGGCTGACCCGGCTGGTCCGTACGTCACGCGCCTACGAGGGCCCGTACGCCCCGATGGTCGCGGGCTACCGGGTCGGACCGGACTACATCGAGGTACACAGGGTCTTCGTCGCCGCCGACGGTGCCACGGGCCAGGTGCTCGGCTTCTACGCGCTGCTCCTCGACCCGCCCGAACTGGACCTGATGTTCGTCGCCGACGCCGCCCAGGGGCTCGGCATCGGCCGACTGCTCGCCGAGCATCTGCGCGAGGAGGCCCGCGGCGCCGGGCTCACGGGCGTCCGGATCGTCTCCCACCCGCCCGCCGAGGGCTTCTACCGGAGCATCGGCGCCGAACCGGTCGGTACGGTCCCGGCGCGCCCGCCGGCGGTGATGTGGGACCGCCCCGAACTCCTGCTCAGGACCGGCTGAGGCCCCCGGCCCGGGACGTCACTTGTCCCGGTGCCGGTCAGCCGCCGTACGGGCGGGTGATCAGCTCCAGCCAATGACCGCCGGGATCGGGGAAGTACACACCCCGCCCGCCGTCATTGCGGTTGATCTCGCCGGGGTGCTTCCGCTGGGGATCGGCGTAGAACTCGATTCCCAGCGCCTGGATCTTCGCGAACGCGGAGTCGAACTCCGCCTCCGAGATGAGGAAGGCGTAGTGCTGCGGGGTGATCGAAGCGGCGGGGATCGTCGCGAAATCCAGCGTGACGCTGTTCGCGAGAACGACCGGAATGAACGGACCCCACTCCTCGCCGACCGTCAGATCCAGCAGATCCGCGAAGAATTCGGCGGACTCGCGGTTGTCCTTGCAGTGGACGATGGTGTGGTTCAACTCGACTGACACGGTGGAATGCCTCCAACGGGCATCTCACGGGCTACCTCCACGCCTCACCCGGCCGGTGACCGACGCGCGATGCCCTGCGGCGATCTTAGACGCGCCGCACCGCCAGGTCGAGCGCGTTCGGGAATGGCCCCGCGCCGACGGGGCACCTGTAGTCCCGAATCGAACGTCTGTCTAAGCGCCCCGGTCGGGTCGAGACGAGGAGAACACCGATGACGGAGACCCATGGCAGAGGCCGCGAGGAGACCCAGGAGGAGCGGGCGGACCGGCAGTGGACCGAGCTCCTCCAGGAACTGCGCGTCGCGCAGACCGGGGTGCAGATCCTCTTCGGCTTCATGCTCGCGGTGGTCTTCCAGGAGCGGTTCGCGGACCTGTCGGACGTCGACCGGAACATCTATGTGGTGACCGTGATGCTGGGCGCGGCGACCGCGGCGACGCTCATCGGCCCCGTCTCGTACCACCGGCTCCTCACGGGCCGCCGGATGAAGCCCCAGACGGTGATCTGGGCCTCGCGCATGACCGTTCTCGGCCTGGTCCTCCTGTTCTGCACCATGTGCTCGACGCTGCTGCTGATCATGCGCGTCGCCCTGCACAACCAACTGGCCCTCTGGCTGGTCGGCGGGATGGCGCTGTGGTTCCTGCTCTGCTGGTTCGGCTTCCCGCTGTGGGCCGTCGCCAAGGGGCGCTCCGGCCCGCGCGTGGGCGACACGTTCGACCGGGGGAGCGGCCAGGCCTGAGTGCAGGTCAGGCGGGGCTGCGCACATCGGTCACCGCGAACAGGGCGCCGTCCGGATCGCGCAGCGTGACCTCGGTGCCTTCGAAACCGGTGCGGTCCTCGACGAGGGTGCCGCCGTGCCGCTCGGCCGCGGCGACCGTCTCCGCGAGGTCCGCCACCGGGAACTGGACCTGCCAGTGCGGCCGCACCAGCGGGTCGACCGCGGACTCCACGGCACCGGAGCTGATCCGGGCCAGCGGATGGCCCCCGCACCGCACGATGACCTCCTCGCCCTCGTACGCGACATCGCAGCCCCCCGGCCGCCCGCTCGCCCAGTCGAGCACCTCGCCGTAGAAGATCGCCGCGTCGAAGGCGTTCCGGGTGCGCAGCCGCAGCCAGGCGTGCGCGTGGTCGGCCGGGGCCGGCGGCGACGTGGAGGGCTCGGTGCGCTCCCACAGGCCGAAGGCGGCCCCGTCCCGGTCCGAGGCCAGCACCCCGCGCCCCTTGCCGAGCGTCAGCGGGCCCACCGCGACCGTCCCGCTGCGCTCGCGGATCCGGGCGGCGGCCACGTTCGCGTCCTCGACCGAGAAGTACGGCGTCCAGGCCACCGCGACCTGGAACGCCGAGGAGACGGCGAAGAGGCCGGCCACCGGGACCTGACCGCGGTAGGCGACCGAGAAGTCGGACCCGAGCCGCCCGGGGCGGAACGACCAGCCCAGCACCTGGGAGTAGAACCGCTCGGCGGCCTCCCGGTGCCGCGTCATGAGGGTGACCCAGCACGGTGCGGCCGGCCCTGTCAGGGGCGCTGCCGAGGAGGCCGTACGGGGATCGCTTCCGGTCATGGTCCACTGCCTTCGTCGGGGAGCGGCGTCCTGCCCGGCCGCTGCGGTCCAGCAACCAGCCTCGACCGGCCCGCCCGGTCCCGCAACGCGGGCCGGGCGCCGGACCGGGTCACAGCCCGGTGCGCGGCGGGGCGTTCGTGACGTCGAGGAAGACCTGGTCGGCCTGCGGCCACCGGTCGGCCATCGCCTCGCGGATGCGCATCGAGACCTCCTCGATGCGCTCGCTGTCGATGCCGGGGGCGAGGTCGATACGGGCGGCCACCAGGACCGAGTCCATGCCGAGGCGCATCGTGAGCAGCTCGGCCACGTTGTCGATCTCGCTCTGGCGCATCAGGAAGCCCACCAGTTCGCGGCGCAGTTCGGGATCGACGGCCTCGCCGATCAGCTGGTCGCGGGCGTCCCGTCCGAGCCGGAAGGCCACGTAGACGAGCAGCAGCCCGATCCCCAGCGAGGCCATCGCCTCCCACACCACACTTCCGGTGGCGAGGCGCAGGGACATGCCCGCCATCGCCAGGGTCACGCCGAGGACCGCTGTGCTGTCCTCCGCGATGACGGTACGGAGCGCCGGGTCCAGCGAGCCGGGCTTCTCACCGCGAGCCTGGTGCAGGGCGCGGGTGAGGGAGGTGGCCTCGGCGACGAAGGCGACGCCGAGGACGATCAGACCGGCCGTGTAGCCCTCGGGGGATTCATCGTGATCGTCCCGGCGGAGTGCGGAAAGCCCCTGGTAGAACGAGAAGCAACCGCCCATCACGAAGATCCCGACAGCGGCCAGCAGCGCCCAGAAGAAGCGCTCCTTGCCGTATCCGAACGGATGGCGGGCGTCGGCGGGACGGCGGCTGCGCCGGAGCGCGGCGAGGAGGAACACCTCGTTCAGGCTGTCGGCGACCGAGTGGGCGGCCTCCGACAGCAGGGCGGGGGAGCCGGAAGCCAGTCCGCCCACGGTCTTGGCCGCCGCGATCACGAGGTTGGCCGCGAGCGCGACCAGGACCGTGAGACGAGTCCGTCGGTCGGCGGCCGAGCCGGCCATCACTACCTCCTGGACAGAGGGGGCCGGCGTGACGCGCCCCCCTGGGGGACGGGCGGGTCAGTTGCGAGGCTGTTCTTCGTCGGGCGGCAGCGGGCCGTTGCCGTGGTCCTTCAGCTCGTACGGCGACAGGGCGTGGCCGTCCTCGGGGAAGCGGTCGGAGGAATGCGGATCGGTCTGCTCGATGTGTGTACGCCGCTCGGGCTTCGTCGGCTGCTCATGGGGCTGGGGCGGCGGCGGCTCGGCGTCGTGCTTGCGCTTGCTGAGCACGAAACCGCCGATCAGCAGGGCCACGACGGCCAGCGCCACGACGCCCATGAAGATCCCCAGAGCCCCCGTGCCGTCCGCGAGCGGGATCTCGGCGGGCGCATTGGCCGCATTGACTGCCTTCAGAACATCCATGTCATCGGCATACCCCGAGAGAAGGGCATCAGTCAGCTATTCACAGCAATTCATGTTTTATGGGTATCTCAGGGGAAACGGGTTTCACCACCGCGCGTCAGGACACCCCTCCTGCCCGCACTCCGGAAGTTCAGGCATCTCGGAAGGAACCACGGTGAACAGCACTCCCGAGCAGAGCGGCGAGGATCATCCGGCGGGCCGGGAGGTGGTGGTCTCGCTCAGCCGCTGCGACACCGAGGACGCCCGGACCGTGTTCGACGTGCTCGCCACCGGCTTCGCCTCCGACCACCCGATGGGCGAGACCCCCGAGCAGACCTCCGGCCCCCGTCCGACCGTCTGGGTCACCACCGTCGACGTCTCCGAGCCGAAGGCCGACGCCACCCCCGCCCACCTCACCGCACCGGTCACGGTGGACGCCCAGGGCGGCTACTGGGCCGTCGACCGGCTGCGTGCCCACCTCACCGGGGCCTTCGAGGTGAGAGTCGTCGGCACGGCCGCCGGGGACCAGGAGCAGGAGGTCCGGCTGCGGCTGCAGAGCCGCTGACCGCCCGGACGAGGACACACCCGGAACACGACCGAAAACCACCGGGGGCGGGACCTGCCCCGCGGCGAAGCGAAAGGCGCGCGCATGGATTCCCTCGCTCTCGGAGCGGACCTCGGACCGGAACCGGTCGTCGACGAACACTCCCCGGTGACCCTGTTCGTCAACGGCGAGGAGACGACGCTGACCGTCGACCACCGCGCCACCGTCCTGGAGACGCTCCGGGAGCGCTTCGGCCTCACCGGAGCGAAGAAGGGCTGCGACCACGGCCAGTGCGGTGCCTGCACCGTCCTCGTCGAGGGGCGGCGGATCAACAGCTGCCTGCTGCTCGCCGTCACCCAGGACGGCGCCACGATCACCACGGTGGAAGGGCTCGCCGACGGCGAGAGCCTGCACCCGGTGCAGCAGGCGTTCGTCGAGCGGGACGCCCTCCAGTGCGGCTTCTGCACTCCGGGCCAGATCTGCTCGGCCGTCGGCATGCTTCGTGAGGCCGCCGACGGGCGCCCCTCGCACATCACCGATCCGGATACCGCGACCGGGCCGGTCGCACTCGACGCCGACGAGATCCGGGAACGCATGAGCGGCAACCTGTGCCGGTGCGGGGCCTACCCCCGGATCGTCGAAGCCATCGAGGACGTGATCGAGTGAAACCGTTCGGCTATGCACGCCCCGCCACCACCGACGAGGCTGTCCGGCTCTGCGTGGCCGGCTCCGGCGCCCGCTTCCTGGGCGGCGGCACCAATCTGGTGGACCTGATGAAACTCGGAGTGGAGACGCCCCGGATCCTCATCGACGTCTCCGGGCTGCCCCTGGACCGGGTGACCCGGACGGCGGACGGCGGTCTGAGCATCGGCGCCACCGTGCGCAACAGCGACGTCGCCGCCCACCCCGACGTGACCGAGGACTACCCGGCCCTGTCCCAGGCGCTGCTGGCCGGGGCCTCCGGCCAGCTCCGCAACGCCGCCACCACCGGCGGCAACCTGCTCCAGCGCACCCGGTGCCGCTATTTCCAGGACGTCTCCAAGCCCTGCAACAAACGGCTCCCCGGCTCCGGCTGCCCCGCGCTCGAAGGGACCCACCGCGACCTCGCGATCCTCGGGCACTCGCCGGAGTGCGTGGCAACCAACCCGTCGGACATGGCGGTCGCTCTCGCCGCGCTGGACGCGACCGTCCTCCTCGTGGGACCCGAGGGCGAACGGGCCGTCCCGCTCACCGAGTTCCACCGCCTGCCGGGGGAGAACCCTGACCAGGACACCGTGATCAGGCCAGGCGAGCTGATCACCGAGGTGGTGCTCCCGCCGCCGGTGCCCGGGGCGGCCTCCCGCTATCGCAAGGCCCGCGACCGGGCCAGTTTCGCCTTCGCACTCGTCTCCGTCGCCGCCACGCTCCGGGTGGCGGCGGGCCGCGTGGAGCATGCCACGCTCGCGTTCGGCGGCGTCGCCCACCGGCCGTGGCGGGCCCGCAGGGCGGAGGCCGAACTGCGCGACGCCCCGGCCACCCCCGCCGCCTTCCAGCACGCCCTGATCGCCGAGCTCGCCGAGGCGCGTCCGCTGCGCGACAACGCGTTCAAGGTGGACCTCGCCCGCCGCCTCGCCCTGGACGTGCTCGGCGAACTCACCGAGCGGCAGCCGACCCGGACCGGCTGAGCCCGTTCGGACCGGCTGAGCCCACCGTCCCGGCCGCTCCCGCCGGCAACGGTCGCCCTCCCGCACCACCGACCCCGAGGATCCCCGCCATGACCACGCAAGCCCCGCAGTTCCCCGGTGCGCCCGTCGTCCGCAGAGAGGCCCGGGACAAGGTCACCGGCACCGCCCGCTATGCGGCCGACCACACCCCTGCCGGCTGCCTGTACGCCTGGACCGTCCCGGCCACGATCGCGGCCGGACGCGTCACCGCCGTACGGGCCGTCGACGCCCTCGCCGTCCCCGGCGTCCACTCCGTCCTCACCCACGACAACGCGCCCCGGCTCCAGGAGCCCGACGACCCGATCCTCGCCGTGCTCCAGGACGACCGCGTCCCGCACCACGGCATGCCGGTCGCCCTCGTGATCGCGGATTCGCTCGAAGCCGCCCGGACCGGGGCCGGGGAGCTCCACATCGAGTATGAAAGCGACCCGCACGACGTCACCCTCACCGAGGACCACCCCGGCCTGTACACGCCCGAGGAGGCCAACGGCGGGTTCCCCGCCGTCCGCAACCGGGGCGACGTGGAACGGGCCCTGGCCGCCTCGCCCGTCCAGACCGACGCGACGTACCGGATGGACGCGCTGCACAACCACCCCATGGAGCCGCACGCCGCCACTGCCGTATGGGCCGACGGACATCTCACCGTCCACGACTCCAGCCAGGGCTCCGACAAGGTCCGCGGCAGCCTCGCCCAGGCGTTCGGTCTCGACCCGGAACGGATCACCGTGGTCTCCGAGCACGTCGGCGGCGGGTTCGGGTCGAAGGGCACCACCCGCCCCCAGGGGATTCTGGCCGCGATGGCCGCCCGGCATACCGGGCACCCCGTCAAACTTGTCTTCCCCCGGGCCCAGCTCGCCGAGGTCGTCGGTCACCGGGCCCCCACGATCCAGCGAGTCCGGCTCGGCGCCGACCTCGACGGCGTGCTCACCGCCGTCAGCCACGAGGTGGTCACCCAGACCTCCACCGTGAAGGAGTTCGTCGAGCAGGCCGCCGTGCCCGCCCGCGTCATGTACGCCTCGCCCAACAGCCGCACCGGGCACCGGGTGGTCGCCCTCGACGTGCCCAGCCCCTCCTGGATGCGCGCCCCGGGGGAGGCCTCGGGGATGTACGCCCTGGAGTCCGCCATGGACGAACTGGCCTCCGCGCTCGGCCTCGACCCCGTGGAACTGCGGCTGCGCAACGAACCCGCGACCGAACCGGACAGCGGCCGCCCCTTCAGCAGCCGTGGCCTCGCCGCCTGTCTGCGCGACGGTGCGGCACGGTTCGGCTGGCACGACCGCGACCCCCGCCCCGCCACCCGCCGGGAGGGCCGCTGGCTCATCGGTACGGGCGTGGCCTCCGCGACGTACCCCGTCCTCGTGTCCCGGTCCACCGCAAGCGCCCATGCCGCCCCGGACGGCTCCCTGACCATCCGGGTCAACGCCACCGACATCGGCACCGGGGCCCGCACCGTGCTGGCGCAGATCGCCGCCGACGCCCTCGGAGCCGACCCTGCGGCCGTCCACGTCGACATCGGCTCCACCGACCTGCCCACCGCCCCGCTGGCCGGCGGCTCCTCCGGCACCGCCTCCTGGGGCTGGGCCGTGCACAAGGCGGCAGCCGACCTCGCCGCCCACCTCGCCGGGCACTCCGGGCCGCTCCCCGCCGACGGGATCACCGCCACCGCCGACACCGAGCAGGAGACCGGCGAGGAGTCCCCGTACGCCCGGCACGCCTTCGGCGCCCACTTCGCGGAGACGGCCGTCGACTCCGTCACCGGCGAGGTGCGCGTCCGCCGGCTCCTCGGGGTGTACGCCGCCGGGCGGATCCTCAACGCGCGCACCGCCCGCTCCCAGTTCACCGGCGGCATGGTGATGGGCATCGGCATGGCCCTCACCGAGGGCTGCGGCATCGACCCGGTCTTCGGCGACTTCACGGCCAAGGACCTCGCCTCCTACCACGTGCCCGTCTGCGCCGACACCGCCGACATCCAGGCCCACTGGATCGAGGAGGACGACCGCCACCTCAACCCCATGGGCAGCAAGGGCATCGGCGAGATCGGGATCGTCGGCACCGCCGCCGCCATCGGCAACGCGGTCCGCCACGCCACCGGCGCCCGGCTGCGCGAGCTGCCCCTCACCCCGGACACCCTGCTGCCCTACCTGCTGTGATCGTCCTGAGCCCGGGCACCACCTCCCACCAGCGCGGACGGCCCAGCTGTTGCGCGTCCGGCGTACCGGCCTCACCCTGAGGAGTGACCCAGAAGTGATCAGTGCTCACGCTTCGTGTTCGGGGGTCGTTCGTACGACGGGGTGAAGTACGACGGGGTGAAGCACGTGGGCCTCGTGGTGAGGAGCCTCGACGATGACCGTTCCACTCGACCGGCACTACTCGGTCGAACTGCAGGTGTCGGCAGAGCGCGTTTCCCAGCTGCGGCGGATCGTCGCCGCACACCTTCGTCACTGGAGTCTCGACCTGCACGTCCGGCCGGTGTGCCGGGCCCTGGACGAACTCCTGACCAACGTCCACCGGCATGTCGGCGGCGGCAACACCTGCGTCCTCGAACTCCGCTGGACCGGACGGCACGTGACCGTGTCCGTCGCGGACAACAGCGCCCGGATGCCCCGCCTGCTGCCGGTCGGCGGCGGGCTGAGCCGGGTCATGGCCCTGAGCGACAGCTGGGGCACCTGCCGGACCACTGACGGCAAAGTGGTCTGGTTCACCCGCTACGCCGAGGCGCCGCAGCTCGCGGAACTGCTCCCGTACGCTCCGCTGCCCGGCGTCCGCACAGCCCGCCGCACCCCCCTCGCGGCGCTCGTGTAACCGCCCGGAAGGACGGCCCGTGACCCCGGCCGACGCGGAACGTGCCCTCCGGCACGCATGATCCGCGTCGGCCGGGTACGTGCGAGGGAGGGGAGGGCCGCGTTGCGCGGACCGGTGCGGCGCGGCACGGTCGGACTACCGATGCAAGGAGGCCACTGCCATGCCCATCGCGACGGTCAACCCCGCGAACGGCGAACTGATCAGGTCATTCGACGCCCTCGGCGAGGAGGAGACCGAACGCCGGATCACCGCCGCCGCGGAGACCTTCCGCCAGTACCGCACCACCACCTTCGAACAGCGCGCGGCCTGGCTGAACCGGGCCGCCGACCTCCTGGACGAGGACCGCGACACCATCGCCCGCACGATGACCCTGGAGATGGGCAAGCCCGTCACCGCGGCCCGTGCGGAGGCGGCCAAGTGTGCGAAGGCGATGCGTTGGTACGCCGACCGTGCCGAGGGGCTGCTCGCCGACGAGCACCCGGACCCCGCCGACGTGACGGACTCCGGGGCTTCCCGCGCGCTGGTCCGCTACCGTCCGCTCGGTGTGGTCCTCGCCGTGATGCCGTGGAACTTCCCGCTCTGGCAGGTGGTGCGCTTCGCCGCACCCGCCCTGATGGCGGGCAACGTCGGGCTCCTCAAGCACGCGTCGAACGTCCCGCAGACCGCCCTCTACTTGGAGGACCTCTTCCACCGGGCCGGATTCCCGGCGGGCTGCTTCCGTACGCTGCTGATCGGCTCGGGCGCCGTCGAGGCCGTCCTGCGCGACCCGCGCGTCGTCGCCGCCACGCTCACCGGCAGCGAACCGGCCGGACGCTCCGTCGCCGCCACCGCGGGTGACGAGGTCAAGAAGACCGTGCTGGAACTCGGCGGCAGCGACCCCTACCTCGTCCTGCCCTCGGCGGACGTGGAGAAGGCCGCCGCCACCGCCGTCACCGCACGCGTCCAGAACAACGGCCAGTCCTGCATCGCCGCCAAGCGCTTCATCGTCCACGCCGACGTGTACGACGCGTTCGCCGAACGCTTCACCGCGGGCATGCGCGCCCTGACCGTCGGCGACCCCCTGGAGGAAGCCACCGACGTCGGGCCGCTCTCCACCGAACAGGGCCGCACCGACCTGGAGGAACTCGTCGACGACGCCGTCGGGCGCGGGGCCGAGGCACTGTGCGGCGGACGCCGCCCCGACAAGCTCGGCGGCGGCCTCGAGAACGGTTGGTTCTACGAGCCCACCGTGCTCGCCGGCATCACCACCGCCATGCGCATCCACCGCGAGGAGACCTTCGGCCCGGTCGCCACCCTCTACCGGGTCGCCGACCTCGACGAGGCGATTCACCTGGCCAACGACACCCCCTTCGGCCTCAGCTCCAACGTCTGGACCCGCGACCAGGGCGAACAGGAACGGTGCGCCCGCGATCTGGAGGCGGGCGGCGTGTTCTTCAACGGGATGACCGCCTCGCACCCCGCCCTGCCCTTCGGCGGGATCAAACGCTCCGGCTACGGTCGCGAGCTGGCCGGACACGGCATCCGCGAGTTCTGCAACGCCACCACGCTCTGGTACGGGCCCGAGGCCTCCTGACACCTGACAGCCGCGCCGTCACGCGACGAGGAGACCTGCTCCGTGAGCGACACACCTGTCCGTTCCGCCCTCACCGACGACGAACTCGCCGCGCTCGACGCGCACTGGCGCGCGGCCAACTACCTCGCAGTTGGCCAGATTTACCTGATGGCCAACCCCCTGCTGACCCGGCCGCTCGTCCCCGAGGACATCAAGCCCCGGCTGCTCGGCCACTGGGGCACCTCACCGGGGCTCAACCTCGTCCACACCCACCTCAACCGGGTGATCAAGGCCCGCGACCTGAGCGCCCTGTGCGTCTGGGGGCCCGGCCACGGCGGACCCGCCGTCCTCGCCAACGCCTGGCTGGAAGGCAGCTACTCCGCCACCTATCCGGACGTCGGGCGGAACGCCGAGGGCATGGGTGCGCTGTTCAAGCAGTTCTCGTTCCCCGGCGGCGTGCCCAGCCATGTCGCCCCCGAGACCCCCGGCTCCATCCACGAGGGCGGCGAACTCGGCTACGCCCTCAGCCACGCCTACGGGGCCGCCTTCGACCACCCGGAGCTGCTTGTGGCCTGCGTGATCGGCGACGGGGAGGCCGAGACGGGACCGCTCGCCGCGTCCTGGCACGCCAACAAGTTCCTGGACCCGGTCCACGACGGGGCCGTCCTGCCCATTCTCCACCTCAACGGCTACAAGATCGCCAACCCGACGGTCCTGGCCCGCATCCCCGAGGAGGAGCTCGACCAGCTGCTGCGCGGCTACGGCCACGACCCCCTGTTCGTCGGCGGCGACGACCCGGCCGCCGTCCACCGGGCCCTGGCCGCGGCCCTGGACACCGCCCTCGACCGCATCGCCGCCCACCAGCGGGCGGCCCGCGAGGACGGCAACACCGAGCGCCCCCACTGGCCCATGATCGTGCTGCGCACCCCCAAGGGCTGGACCGGCCCCGAAGAGGTCGACGGGCTGCCCGTGGAGAACACCTGGCGCTCCCACCAGGTGCCGCTCTCCGGCGTCCGGGACAACCCCGAGCACCTCCGGCAGCTGGAGGACTGGCTCTGCTCCTACCGGCCCGCCGAACTCTTCGACGCCGACGGCCGCCCCACCGAACAGGTCCTGGCCTGTGTCCCCGAGGGGGAGGCCCGCCTCGGCTCCACCCCGTACGCCAACGGCGGACTGCTCCTGCGCGGCCTGCCGCTGCCCGACCTCGCGGACCACGCCGTACGGGTCGACAAGCCCGGCACCGCCCTCCACGAGCCGACCAAGGTGCTCGGCGGCCTCCTGGAGAGTGTCATGGCCGCCACCGCGGACCGCAGGGACTTCCGGGTGGTCGGACCCGACGAGACCGCCTCCAACCGGCTGGACGCCCTCTACCGGGCCACCGGTAAGGCATGGCAGGCGGGGACCCTCCGTACCGACGAACACCTCGCCCACGACGGCCGGGTGATGGAGGTCCTCTCCGAACACCTCTGCCAGGGCTGGCTGGAGGGCTATCTCCTCACCGGGCGGCACGGTCTCTTCTCCAGCTACGAGGCGTTCGCCCACATCGTCGACTCGATGGTCAACCAGCACATCAAATGGCTACGCACCTCGCGCCGGCTGCCCTGGCGGCGGCCCATCGCCTCGCTCAACTACCTGCTGACCTCGCACGTCTGGCGCCAGGACCACAACGGCTTCTCCCACCAGGACCCCGGCTTCGTCGACCACATCCTCAACAAGAGCCCCGAGGTCGTCCGCGTCTACCTCCCGCCGGACGCCAACACCCTGCTCTCGGTCGCCGACCACGCGCTGCGCAGCCGGGACTACGTCAACGTCGTCGTCGCCGGGAAGCAGCCGACCTTCGACTGGCTCACCCTGGACGAGGCCCGGGCCCACTGCGCGCGCGGGGCCGGGGCCTGGGAGTGGGCCGGGACCGAGGACGGCAGCCGGGAACCCGACGTGGTCCTCGGCTGTGCCGGTGACGTACCCACCCAGGAGATCCTGGCCGCCGCCGACCTGATCCGCCGCCACCTCCCGGAGCTCGCGGTGCGCGTGGTCAACGTCGTCGACATCGCCCGGCTGATGCCCGAGTCGGAACACCCGCACGGCATGCCGGACTCCGAGTTCGACGCCCTGTTCACCCGCGACAAGCCGGTGATCTTCGCGTACCACGGCTACCCGTGGCTGATCCACCGGCTCGCCTACCGCCGCAACGGCCACGCGAACCTCCATGTGCGCGGTTACAAGGAGGAAGGCACCACGACCACGCCGTTCGACATGGTCGTCCGCAACGACCTCGACCGCTACCGGCTGGTCATGGACGTCATCGACCGCGTCCCGGGCCTCGGCGTCCGCGCCGTCGCCGTACGCCAGCAGATGGCGGACATCCGCAGCCGCCACCACGACTGGATCCGGGAGCACGGCACGGATCTCCCGGAGGTCGGCGACTGGAAGTGGGGCGGCTGACCTCCCCGCTGACCAGGGGCCCGTACGGCCCGGCCGGGGCGATGCGCGATCATGGACGCGACCCTGCCCGGCCGGAGAGAGGCTGCCATGAAGCTGCGCTGCGCCGTCATCGAGGACTTCCAGTCCGTGGCCACCACCGTCGTCGACTGGTCGCCCGTCACCGACGACGTCGAGATCGTGACGTTCGCCGAGCACCTCGCGACGGTGGACGAGGCGGCCACCGCCCTCGACGGCTTCGACATCGTGGTCACCCTGCGCGAGCGGGTGCCCTTCCCCGCCGAGCTGCTCGCCCGGCTGCCCCGGCTGCGGCTGCTCGTCGCTTCCGGTATGCGCAACTCCGTCATCGACTTCGACGCCGCGCGGCGGCACGGTGTCGAAGTCTGCGGCACCGCCAGCTCCTCGACCCCGCCCGTCGAGCTGACCTGGGCACTGCTGCTGGGCCTGGCGCGTGGGATCGTCCCCGAGGCCGAGGCCCTGCGCACGGGCGGGCCCTGGCAGTCGACCCTCGGGGCCGATCTGCACGGGCGGACGCTCGGTCTGCTGGGGCTCGGGAAGATCGGCGGCCGGGTGGCGCGGGTGGGCCTGGCCTTCGGCATGGACGTGGTGGCCTGGAGCCGGAACCTCACGAAGGAACGTACCGACGAGGTCGGGGTGGGACTGGCCGATTCCAAGGAAGACCTGCTGGGCTCCAGCGACTTCGTCTCCGTCCACCTGGCGCTCGGCGAGCGGACCCGGGGTCTGATCGGCGCGGCCGAACTCGCCCGGATGCGCCCGACCGCGTACCTGATCAACACCTCCAGGGCGGCCATCGTCGACACGGACGCCCTGCTCGCCGCCCTGGACGCGGGCACCATCGCGGGGGCCGCGACCGATGTGTTCGACGTCGAGCCGCTGCCGGCCGACGACCCGGTGCGGACGGCCCCGCGGCTGCTGGCCACCCCGCATCTGGGCTATGTGTCACGCGCCAACTACGAGACGTACTACGGCCAGGCGGTCGAGGACATCAGGGCGTTCCTCGACGGGCAGCCGGTCCGCCGCCTGGGCTGACGGCGGAGGGGCCTCTCCTGAGGGGTGATCAGTAGCGCAGGGCCGCCGCGATCCGGCCGTGCTCCGCCAGCGAGTCGTCCGCCACGAAGACGACGTCGGCGCCGCTGTCCAGCGCCGCTTCGACCAGCTCGTCGACGACGTCCTCGCGGACCGCGCCGTCCGCGCCCTGCGTCGTCCCCTCGGGCACCGGCTCCAGATGTTCGTCGGTCACCCGCATGGTCTTCTGGAACTGTTCCTCGACCGCGACCAGCCCCGCCCGGCCCTCCCGGACGGCGGCCCACACCTCGTCGAGCCCGCCGGCGAAGGAGTGGGCGCTGCGGGCGTCGTCCAGCCGGTTCTCCACCTCGGCCGCCGCTTGATGCGCCCCCTCCTCCAGCGCGGGCCGCAGCTCGCGGAGAACCTCGGCGGGCGGCAGGTCGGCCGGAGCCCCCTTGGTGACCCGGCCGACCGCGGACCGCGAGCTCTCGCCGACCTCGTCCAGCAGGGCGAGAGCGGGTGCCAGGCCCATCAGATACAGCGGACGCGGATCGTCGGCGAGCACCGCGCGCAGCTTCTCGTCGACATCGCGGAAGAAGTTCCGGGTCTCCTCGTCGGTGAACGTGCTCGGGGTGTCCCCGATCCGCTCCTCGCGCTGCGGGTTCGGCGGCTCCTTCGGCGCGGTCATCGGGAAGCCGCCGGTCTGCTCCGGCCGGATGCCGTCGCCGGTTCCGATCCACAGCGTGGCGTGGTCGGCGGCGACGGTCAGCGCCCGGAACGGCCGCGTCTGCGCCTTGGCCGCGACGAGGTTGCGCGTGAGGAAGGTGTCGCTGAGCACCACCCGTTCGGGTGCGGTACGCGGAAGCCGCCAGATCCGGTACTCGTCGGTGGTGACCAGGAGCACCAGGGAGTCCAGCGCCCCGCGCGGGTCCACCTCGCCCGCCGCCCGCTCCAACTGGGCGCGCAGAGCGGCCGCGACCTCACGGCTTACCTCCGGGTCGGCGTCCAGCCGGTGCCCGGCCTCCGCCACCAGGTTCCGCAGCCGGACCGGGTCCTGGGCGTTGTCCGGGGCCTTGCGGTGGGTCGGCATGGTCAGGGACAGCGCCGGATAGGGCCGGGTCGCCCGCAGCTCCCGCAACAGGTCGGCGGTCAGGGCGTCCGTATCCATCGTTCCCTCCAGGGCTTGACCCGCTCCCGTATGAAGCGGATGCTTCGACGAGTCAATTCATACCTTTTGATCCTAATATGGGCGAGTTGTTGCTTGGGTGTAACAGGAGCCGGTGTGCAGGAGGGTGCGCGATGTCCACGCTCACGGTGTGGAAGTTCCGGACGGCCGACGGCGCGGAGAACGTCGAGGAGGCCCTGAAATCCCTTCAGAAGGAAGGGCTGATCAAGATCCTCGACGCGGCGGTGGTCAGCTGGCCCGCCGACCGGGCCAGGCCGCGCACGAAACAGCTGCTCAACCTCGTCGGCGCCGGAGCCCTCAGCGGCACCTTCTGGGGCATGCTCTTCGGGCTGATCTTCCTCATGCCGCTGCTCGGCGCGGCCATCGGGGCGGCCGCCGGGGCGCTCGGCGGGAAGCTCGCGGACGTCGGCATCGACGACGACTTCATCGCCGAGGTCAAGGAAAAGGTGACGCCCGGAACCTCGGCGCTCTTCCTGCTGACCATGAACGAGGTGCCCGACCGCATCGGCGCACAGCTGCCCGGCGACGGCGCCGAACTCCTCCACAGCAATCTCGACACCGAGCGCGAGGCGAAACTCCGCGACATCTTCGGCGACGACACGGCCTGACCCCAGCACACCCCCACTCCTGGATTGGACGGACCGTCCGTGAAAGCGAACCTCCCCGCCCGCCGGGCCCGCGCCGCGCGCGCCCTGGCCCCCGTCGCGATCGCGGCCCTGCTGCTCGCCGGTACGGCGGCCTGCGACTCCGACACCACCAGCGAAGGCACCGACCAGGGCGTCCACACCCTGACGCCCGAGCCGGAGGAATCCCCGTCCGAGTCCCCGAGCCCGCGCACCCAGGAGAGCTTCGCCGCCTCGGTGTCCGCCGCGTCCGAACGCGTACGGCAGGAGGCGACGAAACGCCTCGACGAGGTGGAGGGGCGGGGCAACGCCGTCGCCGACGTCTCGGTCACCGGGCTGCCGCTCAGCGGGTCCGAGGAGGTCCGCAGCGCGCGCGTCCGGGTCACCAACCCCACCGACGAGGCCGCGTTCTACGCCGTGAAGGTGGAGTTCGTCGACGCCGAGGACAAGGTCCTGGACACCGTCGTCGTCGGCATCGAGGACGCGCCGCCGGACCGCACGGTCGACGCCCAGGCCAACAGCCGCAAGGCCGCCGGGGTGAAGACCTTCCCTCGGGTCGCCCAGGCCGAGCGCGGCTGAGGGGGCGCGGTCATGAGCGCAGCCGACGCGGTGACCGACTCGCTGGAGAACCTGCGCGCCCGGTTCATCGACGTACGGGACGGGAAGCCGGCCGACTACATCCCCCAGCTGGCCCTGGCCGACCCGGATGCTTTCGGGCTCGCGCTGGTCAGCATGGACGGACACCGTTACAGCGCGGGCGAGGCCGACACCGCCTTCACCCTCCAGTCCGTCTCGAAACCGTTCGTCTATGCCCTCGCACTCTCCCTGCTCGGCCTCGACGAGGTGAGCCGCTGGGTGGGCGCGGAGCCGAGCGGCGAGGCTTTCAACGCCATCAGCCTCGAACCCGACACCGGCCGGCCCGCCAACGCCATGGTCAACGCCGGCGCGATCGTCACCACCGCCCTGATCCCCGACACTCCCGACGAACCCGCCTTCGACCGGATCCTGCGCTGCCTCGGCCGGTTCGCCGGACGTGAACTGGACGTCGACGAGGAGGTCTTCAGCTCCGAGTCGGCGACCGGGGACCGCAACCGCGCGCTGGCCTACCTGATCCGCTCCACCGGCACCATGCCCGTCGACCCGGTCCACGCCGTCGACCGCTACTTCCGTCAGTGCGCGACCCGCGTCACCGCGGTCGACCTCGCCACCATGGCTGCGACGCTCGCCTACGGCGGCGTGAACCCGGTCACCGGCGAGGAGGTCGTCTCCGCCGAGGTCGCCGCCCGGGTTCTCGCCGTCATGGCGACCTGCGGCATGTACAACGGCTCCGGCGACTGGCTGCTGCGCGTCGGACTGCCCGCCAAGAGCGGGGTGTCCGGCGGCCTCATCGCGGTGGGACCCGCCCGCTTCGGGGTCGCCACGTACAGCCCGCCGCTGGACGCCACCGGTGGTTCGGTGCGCGGCCACGCCGCGCTGGAGGCGATGTCGCAGCGCTACGGACTCCACCTCATGCTCAACCCGGCGCTGCCGGGCTCCACCGTCACCCTCGTCACGACCGCGGACGATCTGCCGTCGGCGCCTTCCGCCGAGCACGAACGGGTCCTCCACGAACAGGTCGGCGTCGTCGTCGCCCAGGGGTCCATCGACTTCACGGCCGCCGAACGCGTGCTGTACGCCCTGGACGAGTCGGGGCCGAACGGCGAATCCGTGGTGCTCGACCTGCGCGACGTCACCGCCATCGACTCCGTGGCCCTGGCCATGCTGCACACCGGCCTCGCGCGACTCCTGTCCGACGGGCGGCGCGCGGCCGTCGTCGATCCGCGCGACCTGCTGGGTCCGCCCGACGTCGTGCGGAACCGGACCGGCCAGGATCTGCCGCGCTACGCCACCCGTGAGGATGCCGTCGAAGGCTGCGCGCAGGCCCTGGCCGGGGGGAGCTGAGCCGGAACTACCAGATGGCGCCGACCCACTCGGGGTGGTCGATGAACGGGTTCCGGTTGTGCTGGAACTGCTCGAATATGACGTCGTTGCGGCGCTTCTCGAAGGTGTCCGGCGGGTCCTCCTGGCTCCACTGCTTGAGGACGGACAGCTTGCCCATCTTCGGCGCGGACCCGTTGTCCACCTGGTCGTTGGGTTCGAGGTCGGCGAAGGAGTCGTTGCCCTCGTAGCGCACGGCCATGTAGAGGATCATGCGGGCGACGTCGCCCTTGACCTCGTCGCGCGGCTCGAAGGAGTCGCCGTCGGTGAAGTTCCCCGGGGCGTCGCCCAGTTCGCCGCCGCCGTTGTCGAAGTCCTTGTTGCCCCGGGTCGAGTTGACCTGGACGTCCTCAGGTCGCAGGTGGTGGATGTCGGTGCCCGGACCCGTCGACGTACCGAAGTCACCGTGCGACTTGGCCCACACGTGCTCCCGGTTCCACTGGCCCGAGCCCCCGCCGTTGTCGTTCTTCGACTGGGAGCGCCCGGTGTACAGCAGGACGACGTTGGAGGAGTTGGCGGGGTCCTCGTCGGTCGCCTTGAGGGCGTCCCACACCTGGTCGTAGGAGAGTTTGGTCTGGTCGCTGATGATCGTGTGCAGGGCGGCCTTCAGCTCGGCACCGGTCTTGCCGACGGCGTCCTGGTAGTAGGTGTCGTCGAGGGCGGCGGCGGTGGCGGTGTACCGGCCGGGCGAGGAGTCCGCGGGGGCCGCGGCCGCGGTGCCGGCGAGCACGGTGGCGGCGGCCACGGCGACCAGCAGTGGACGCGCGTAGAACGAGTGACGACGGGACATGTGGGGTGTCCTCTCCGGAACGCGGGCGTCGCGGCGGGACCCTGGGTGGGGGTGCTCGCGCGGCGGCCGTTCGGTAGGTGGTCAGCCGGGAGCCTTCCACACGCACCGTGGCCCAGGTGTGAACACCCTGTACCTATCATGTGCAGGTCAAGAATCGCTGGGTCGTCGCCCCTCGCGGACGACCGTTCGCGAGGGGCGACGACCCAGCGCTATCCGGCCGCCCAGTCGCGCAGGGCCCGCACCGAGGCGAAGTCGGCCACGTTCCGGTCGAGCGGATCGTCGGTGTACTGGTGGATGCGCCAGTCCGCCTCGATACGGGGCTTGCCCGCGGAGACGTAGTCGGCGATCCACAGCCCGTCGCCCGCGTAGCTCGTGGTGTCGTGGTTGAGCCAGAAGGAGCGATTGCAGTACAGGAGGACCCGGTGACCGGGCCGCTCCTCCTTCAGCGCGCGGATGAACCGGTCCTTCTCCGCGTTGCTCGCCCGCGTCCCGCCGCCGGTCTGTTCCCAGTCGACGGCGAGCAGATCACCTGCCTTCTCGGGGGTCTTGCTCAGGAAGTAGTCGACCTGGTCCGCCACGTTCCCCGGCCAGAGGAAGTGGTAGAAGCCGACGACGCACTCGGCGTCCCTGGCCCGCTTCACCTGTGCCTCCATCCGCGGATTGACATAGGTGCGGCCTTCGGTGGACTTGATGAGGACGAAGTCGAGACCGTCCGTGTCGTAGGAGGGCTGATAGGCGCTGACATCGACACCGTGGAGCATGGGTACCCGCCTCGGGAATGTGGGGCAACGATCCCCCTCTCCTGCCCACTCCCCGGGCCCGCCAAGGGCTGATTCACCCTCCCGGGTAAGGGGTGCGCGCTCATCGGATGCGGCCGGGTGCGCGGAGGGTGAGAATTGCCGCAAGGACGAGGAGGCGGCATGAGCGAAGAGTCCGAATCCGTATCCGAGGCCCTGGCCGGGCCGGGCGGCATCACGCCCGACCGGCTCCTGCACACGGGCGCGAGCGACCGGCCGAGCCCGGAGGACCTGGTGCTGGCCTCCGGGCGGGACCTCACTCCGGAAACCCTGGAATGGGCCCGGCGCAAGCTGGCCGCCGAGGGGCGTTCGGCCATCGACAAACAACTGCCATGACACACCCCCGCCCGGGCCCGCAGGGGCACCCGTCGGGCGGGTGTTCGGAGCCGTACACCGAGGTGAACGCAACCGAGGGGCCGGGGAGCGTGTGGGGCGCCCCCGGCTCCCTCGGCTAGCCTGAGTCACCTATGAACCGCTTGACGATCCCCCAGGGCACGTTCGATCTCGCCCGCTTTCCCGAGCACCCGCGCGACCCCTTCCGGGCGTGGGACGCCGCCGACGAATACCTGCTCCGGCAGCTCACGGACCCCGAGACAGGCCCGGTCGACCTCTCGGGGACGGTCGCCGTCGTGGGGGACCGGTGGGGAGCCCTCGCCACCGCGCTGGCCGCGCACCGGCCCGTCCAGATCAGCGACTCCTACCTGTCCGGGCGCGCCACCCTCGCCAACCTGGGCCGCAACGGCATCGACGAGGACGCCGTACGGCTGCTGTCCTCGCGGGACACCCCGCCGGACCGGATCGACGTCCTGATCATCCGGGTGCCCAAGTCGCTGGCGTTCCTGGAGGACCAGCTCCACCGGATCGCGCCCGCCGTCCACGCCGGCACCGTGATCATCGGAACCGGCATGGTCAAGGAGATCCACACCTCCACGCTGAAGCTCTTCGAGCGGATCATCGGCCCGACCCGCACCTCCCTCGCCGTCCGCAAGGCGCGGCTGATCTTCTGCACCCCGGACCCCGGGCTGCCCCGTAAGCCGAGCCCGTGGCCGTACCGCTACGAGCTGCCCGCCGACGTGGGCCCCGCCTCGGGCCTGACCACGGTCAACCACGCCGGGATCTTCTGCGCCGACCGCCTCGACATCGGCACCCGCTTCTTCCTGAAGCACCTGCCCACCCGCGGCGGGGCCGTCCGGGTCGTCGACCTGGGCTGCGGCAACGGCGTCGTCGGGCTCTCCGCCGCCGTCGCCAACCCCGACGCGCACATCACCTTCGTCGACGAGTCCTACGGGGCGGTCGCCTCTGCCGAGGAGACCTTCCGGGCCGGGGCGCCGGACGGTGCGAAGGCCGACTTCCTGGTCGGCGACGGACTCGCCGGCCTCGAACCGGGCAGCGTCGACCTGGTGCTGAACAACCCGCCGTTCCACTCCCACATGGCGACCACCGACGCCACGGCCCGCACGATGTTCGCCGGCGCGCGGACCTCCCTGCGGCAGGGCGGCGAGCTGTGGGTCGTGGGCAACCGACACCTCTCCTACCACACGCACCTGCGCCGGATCTTCGGCAACTGCACCACGGTCGCGGGCGATCCGAAGTTCGTGGTCCTGCGCGCCGTCAAGCGCTGACGACGAACCCCACGCCCCGGCACTTCCAGATTCTTGCAACAGGTTCTACTGTGTGCGCCGCCGTACACGGACGACGCCGACGCGAGACTCTGGAGGGGCCGTGCACCTCGAATACACGCCTGAGCAGCAGCGGTTGCGTACCGAACTGCGTACGTACTTCGCGGCCCTGGTACCCGACAACGCCTACGCGCGCTACGCGGAGCCCGCCGCCCAGAAACGCTTCTACCGCGACACGGTCCGCAGGCTCGGCGCCGACGGCTGGCTGGGGGTCGGCTGGCCGAAGGAGTACGGCGGCCGGGGCCTGACCCCGATGGAGCAGTTCATCTTCTTCGACGAGGCCGCCCAGGCAGGCGTACCGCTGCCCCTGATGGCACTGAACACCGTCGGCCCCACGATCATGCAGTACGGCACCGACGAGCAGAAGGCCCACTTCCTGCCCGGAATCCTGGCCGGGGAGATCGACTTCGCGATCGGCTACAGCGAACCGGACGCGGGCACCGACCTCGCCGCCCTGAAGACGCGGGCGGTCCGCGAGGGCGACACCTACCTCGTCAACGGCCAGAAGATCTGGACGACCAACGGCGACACCGCCGACTGGGTCTGGCTCGCGGTGCGCACCGACCCCGACGCCCCGCCGCACAAGGGCATCACCATGCTCCTCGTCCCCACGAGCGACCCCGGCTACTCCTGCACCCTGATCAACACCCTCGCCTCGCACGACACGACCGCCAGCTACTACGAGAACATCCGGGTCCCCGTCTCCCGCCGCGTCGGCGAGGAGAACAAGGGCTGGCGGCTCATCACCAACCAGCTCAACCACGAACGCGTCACCCTCGCCGCCCACGGCACGATGGCGGTCCGCGCCCTGCACAACGTCCAGCGCTGGGCCGCCGACACCAAGCTCGCCGACGGCCGCCGGGTCATCGACCTCGGCTGGGTCCGCGCCCTGCTCGCCCGGACCCACACCCGCCTCGACGCGATGAAACTCCTCAACTGGCAGATGGTCGCCGCTCTCCAGGACGGCACCCTCACCCCGCAGGACGCCTCGGCGGTCAAGGTCTACGGCTCCGAGGCCCGCCGGGACGCGTACGCCTGGCTGATGGAGATCGTCGGCTCCGCGGGCGCCCTGAAGGAGGGCTCGGCCGGCGCGGTGCTCCACGGCGAACTGGAACGCGGCTACCGCTCGGCGGTGATCTTCACCTTCGGCGGCGGCAACAACGAGATCCAGCGCGAGATCATCTCGTGGATCGGTCTGGGGATGCCGCGCGTGCGGAGGTGATGCCGCGTCACACGGTTTCGTGGCGCGTGAAGGCCCTGCAGGGGCTGCCGGGATCAGCCTTCCGGCCCGTCGGGACTCCAGACGTGGACGACGTCACGGGATGGGGACGACGTCGACCAGAAACCGCCGCCCAGCGCGGTCGGCTCGCAGGAGACGGGGGAGGGGTAGTCGACCGGCACGAAGCCGTGTGCTGGTGCCGTGGTGTCGATCAGCCAGTGCCGGTACTGCCCGCAGTCCTCGTCGCTCTCGGTGGTCGACGCGATCAGGGTCGTCTCGTCGAGGAAGCCGCCGGCCCAGTCCCAGCAGACGGGCAGCTCGTCCTCTTCGGTGTCGGCGGGAGCTTCCGGGTGCCGGGGTATCGCCGTGTCGGCGTCCCAGTCCAGCGCCTCGACGACGACGCCACGGGAGTCCCGTACGGCGAGGGAGTCCTGGTCGTGGGAGACGGTCATGAGCCGGTCACCCGACGGGCTGAGGCTCAGGAGACACAGATCGCCGTCCAGGCAGTCCACGGTCAGCTCTTTCCCGTCCCACCGGCCCCAGCGCAGCGGCGCGCCGTCCTGGCCCTCGCCGATACTCAGACCCATCTGCGCGGGATCGGCCGGATGGGGAAGGTGAGCGCTGCCGGCCGCAGCCGCTTCGGCGTCGGCCCGCGCGAGCACGCGACCGTCTTCGGCGTCGATGACCAGCCACTCGTCCGCCGTGCCGGGGCTCAGCTCACCCTCGGGCAACGGGCCGCGCACGTGCGCCCAGACGAGCCTGCCGTCCGCCGAGAAGCCGACCGAGCCGCTCTCGGGGTACCGGTGGTCCCGCCGGTCCGCGTAGGACTCGTACGACTCGTGGATCTCCTCGCAGCGGCCGGACCAGCACCCGTGGCGGACCTCCCAGCGCGTTGCCCCCGACGGGTCCACCGCGCGCACGGCATGGACTCCGGCGAAGACGGCCAGAGTCGCGTCCGGCGCCACCTCCCATGTGCCACGGCGCCGCGGCCACGGCGCGGGGAAACGGACGCTCGCCCCGGCACCTGCGGCGAAGGCGTCGTCCAGGGGCTTGGCCACGATCTCGTCGTCGCTCCGCTGGACGAGCAGCCTGCGCCCCGGCGGCCCCGTGATCTCCGGGGGACCGGCCTGGGGCAAGGGCAGGGGAGCGGGCACGGTGGCACGGAGCCGAGCGCGGACGGACAAGCGAATCTCCCGGGGCAGGTGAACTCGGGGAAGAGTACGACGGGCCTCCGCGCTGCGACCGCTCGCGGTCCTGGTTAGCGTGAGCCGGGGGGGACGCACGTCGACAATGAAGGAGCCCCGCGATGCCCTCAGCACCGCAGTCGGCCGGCGGCGACCTGGGCCGGCGTATCTCGGCACGCCGCCTGCAGCTCGGTCTGTCCCGGCAGGACGTAGCCCTGCGGGCGGGCGCCGCGCCCGGCTACATCGAGTACGTGGAGGAGCAGTCCGCGACCCCCGGCGTCGGCTTCCTGCTGCGGCTGGCCGACGCGCTGGAGACCACGGTGCTGGAGCTGACGGGCGGGGCGGTCGAGCTGCCGCGCGGCGCGGGCCGGGGCGCCCGGCGCGCCCGGATGGCTGAACTCGACGAAGAGATGTGCTGGACGCTGCTGGGCGACCACGGGGTGGGGCGGGTGGCCCTGGCCCTCGGCGACGGGCCGGTCGTCCTGCCGGTGAACTACCAGGTGAGCGACGGCGAGGTGGTGTTCAGCACGGCGGAGGACTCACCGCTGGCCACCGCCGACGACACCGAGATCGCCTTCGAGGCCGACCACATCGACGACGCCTTCAGCAAAGGCTGGAGCGTCCTGCTCGTCGGAACCGTGCACGCCGTCACCGACGAGGAGGCCGCCCGGCAGCTGAGGGAGGCCTCCTACTCAACCCCCTGGGCGGGTGCCGAGCGCGAACACGTCATGGTCCTCGCGCCCCGGCGGATCACCGGGCGCAAGATCGTCGTCCCCGACGCGCCGGGCGAGGCCGACTGAAGCCGCGGGGCGCATCCGGTTCCTCCAGCAGCTGGGACGGGCCGCGGGACGCGCCCCTCTCACGTGATCTCAAGGACCTCCGAGACCGGCCGCCGGGGCGTGGCCGGTCCCGCGGGCCCGTAGCCGAAGCGGAACACCATCTGCACGAAGCCGGTCCGGGAACGCGGATCACGCGCCAGGTCCCTGAGCTCGGGCCATTCGAGAGGCTGCGAGATCAAGGAGGTCGCGATCCCGTCGAGCGTGGCCTGCAGCAGCACGCGCTCCATGCCCTGGCCCGCCCGCAGCCAGTCCACGGGCAGATCCGCCGCGGTACCCAGCAGGGCCGTCTGCGGCCTCTCCTCGAACACGGCGGCTGCTCGGGCGGGAGAGCTGTGCGGTACGTCGAAGTCCCGGGCCGGGGCCGTCGTCCCGTGCTGGCGGGGGCCGAACGCGTACGACGGGACACCCTCGGTGGCCGGGCCCTCCCCGGCCCTGCCCGTGCGGGTCCAGGTGATGATCTCGGCGCGCATGGCGTCGCTGGCCGACTCCAGGAGCTCCGCGTCGTGCACGAGGTCCATGACGGCGTCGGCGTGCCAGGTTCCCGGCACGATCAGCCGAACCCCTTCCAGCAGCGCCGCCGCGCTCAGCTCGTCCCAGATCTCCGGCGGGATCCGCTCGTCCGAGAACGGGAGCCGACTGGTGCGCCGACGCCGGACGGCGGGTCGCAGATCCGCCAGCCGGAGGTCGGTTGCCCCCGGGCTCTCCTCCAGCAGGACGTCGGCGAGATGCCAGGGATCGTGGGGATCGGGCAGCAGCTCGGTGACAGCCGTCCAGCCGCGGTGCGCGGCGGCCACCCGCAGATTCAGCAGCGCCGCCCCGCATCCGATGTGCAGGGCGCGCTGGTCCGGGTCGCCGACCGGCAGCGTACGGTCCGGATCGCCGTACAGGGAGAGGCGGCGGCTGCCGGAGCGGTGGGTGAACTTCCACGGCTGAGCGTTGTGCATGGAGGGCGCGGCCACGGCCTCCTCGACGAGCGAGGGGACGATCGCGGTGGCGCGCTGTTCGGTGGGGATCATGGTCCTCGCGTCTCCTGTCGTCCAGAAGGTCTCCCGATCGCCCGTGCGCCCATTGTCCCAGGAGCGCCCGGGCGCTCGCATGCGGTGGACCGCCCGGGCGCGCGCCCGCGGGGGGCCGGGCCCCGCCTCCACGGCTGCCGCACCGCCCGATCGCCCGCGCGGGACAGGGCCGGGACCCGCCAACCGCCCCGCCGCGCACACACTCCGCCTGCCGGCAGCCATACTGGACGGGCCGGGGAGGGCGCAGCACAGCGGCCGGGAACACGGGGAACAGGGAACAACGGGGGCGGGAAACGGCAGATGGCGGACACCAGGCTGATCCAGAGCCGGTACCGGCTGCTCGAACTCATCGGGCGCGGCGGTATGGGCGAGGTGTGGCGCGCCCTCGACGAGTCGCTGGGCCGCCAGGTCGCCGTGAAATGCCTCAAACCCATGGGCCCCCAGCACGACCAGGCGTTCACCCGTGTGCTGCGCGAGCGCTTCCGGCGCGAGGCCCGGGTGGCCGCGTCGCTCCAGCACCGGGGCGTCACCGTCGTGCACGACTTCGGCGAGTACGAGGGCGTGCTGTACCTCGTCATGGAGCTGCTCGACGGGCAGAACCTGAGCCAGCTGCTGGAGGAGAACCAGCAGCACCCGCTGCCCGTCGAGCATGTCGTCGACATTGCGGAGCAGGTCGCCGACGCCCTCGGCTACACCCACCGGCAGGGCATCGTCCACCGCGACCTCAAGCCCGCCAACATCATGCGGCTCACCGACGGCACGGTGAAGATCTGCGACTTCGGCATAGCGCGCCTCGGCCACGACATCGGCATGACCTCCCGGCTCACCACCACCGGCCTCGCCATGGGCACCCCGCACTACATGTCGCCCGAGCAGATCAGCGGCAAGGAGGTCGACCACCGCAGCGACCTCTACTCCCTGGGCTGCGTCCTGTACGAAATCGCCACCGGTGTACCGCCGTTCGACCAGGAGGACGCCTGGGCCGTGCTCGTCGGACACCGCGACACGCCGCCGGAACCGCTGCGCACCCACCGCGCCGAACTGCCCGGCTTCTTCGACCGTGTCGTCCTCGACCTGCTCGCCAAGGCCCCGGAGGAGCGGCCTGTGGACGCGGGCGACCTGCGCCGCCGTATCGTCCTCGGCCGGACCGGCGAACAGCCCGCGCTCGGACCGGGACCCCTCGCGCACCCCGGTCCCGGTCTGCTGCCCGCCCCGCGCGAGAGGGCGCTGCCCGCCTGGACCCGGTCCATGACCGCCGGTCACCGGGCGAGCGGAGCGACCGGCCCGCACGCCGAACGCCCCGACCCGGCCGCCGGGCTGACGGGGCAGTGGACCACCGCGCGCGCCACCGTCCCGCACACCGGCTCCTTCGTCTCCGTGTCGGCCGCGCCTCCCGCCCCGGACCTCCTCGCCGGTCTTGAGGGCCGCCACAGCGCGGGCATCGACCTCGGCCGTCTCGGCCGCTGGGAGGAGGCGGGGGAGGTGCACCGCCAGGTCGCCGAGCAGCGCGGCCGTGTCCTCGGCCCGGACCACCCCGACACCCTCGCCAGCCATTACGAGATCGGCCTCACCCTCAGCCGTACGGGCCGGGCCGAGGAGGCGCTGAGCGCGTTCACCCGGGTCGCCGAGGGCCGCGAACGCGCCCTGGGCGCCGACCATCCGCAGACGCTCGCCGCCCGCCAGGCGACCGCCCACGCCCTGGGCCGGCTCGGCCGGCACGCCGAGGCCCACCAGGTGTACGGGACGGTCCTCGCCGTCCGCGAACGCGTCATGGGCCCCGACCATCCCGACACCCTGCGCTGCCGCCACAACCTGGCGTTCAACCTCTGCCGACTGGGGCGGCCCGAGGAATCCTGCCGGATCGCCGGAGAAGTCGCCGACGCCCGGGCCCGCGTGCTCGGACCGACCCATCCCGACACCCTCGCCACCCGCTACGAAGTGGCGTACACCCTGGGCAGGCTGGGCCGCTGGACGGAGGCCCTGGCGGCCTACCAGGACGTCGCCCGGGCCCGCGCCGACGTCCTCGGGGCCGACCACCCCGACACCTTCGCCGCCCGCTACGAGGCCGGCATCAGCCTCGGCCGGCTCGGCCGCGACACGCAGGCCCTGGAGCTGTACCGCTCCCTGGTCGCCGACCGCACCCGGACCGCCGGAGCGGCCGACCCCGAAACACTGCGCGCCCGCCACGGCCTCGGGGTCAACCTGGGGCGGCTGGGCCGCTGGGAGGAGGCGCTGACGGAGGCGCGCGAGGTCTGCGCCCTCCGGGAACGCGCCCTGGGACCCGACCACCCCGACACGGTCATCAGCCGCCGGGAGGTCGCCGCGGGGCTCGGCTGGCTCGGCCGCTGGAGCGAGGCCCTCGTGGCCTACCGCCAGGTCGCCGAGGCACGCACCCGGACGCTGGGGCCCGACCACCCCCAGACGCTCGCGGCCCGCGACGACGAGGCGCACTGCCTGGAGCGGCTCGCCCAGGCCTGAGGCCGGAGCGCCCCGTCGAGCCGCCGCCTCTGGTGGGGACGGCGGGCGGCGTGTTACGAAGGTGCATGCCCGCACCTCAGAGCCCCGCACCCCGGACACCCGCAGGTCAGCACCGACCCCAGGAGGCCTCCGGGCCCGGCGCGCCCGCCCGGGACCGCTACGACGCCGTGATCGTCGGCGGTGGTCACAACGGCCTGGTCGCCGCCGCCTACCTCGCGCGCGCCGGACAGTCCGTCCTCGTCCTGGAACGGCTCGGCACCACCGGAGGAGCGGCGATCTCGACCCGCCCCTTCGCCGGGGTCGACGCCCGGCTCTCGCGCTACTCGTACCTGGTCTCCCTGCTGCCCGACAAGATCGTCCGCGACCTGGGGCTCGACTTCGCGGTGCGCAAGCGGACCGTCTCCTCCTACACGCCCGCCGTGCGCGACGGCCGCCCCACCGGGCTGCTCGTCGCGGGCGAGGGCACCCAGGAATCGTTCGCGGCGCTCACCGGCGGCGAACGCGAGTACGCGGCCTGGCAGCGCTTCTACGGGATGACCCAGCGGGTCGCCGAGCGGGTCTTCCCCACGCTCACCGAACCGCTGCCCGGCCGTGACGCGCTGCGCGAGCGGATCGACGACGCCGACGCCTGGCGGATGCTCTTCGAGGAACCGCTCGGCGCGGCGGTCGAGGAGAACTTCACCGACGACCTGGTGCGCGGGGTCGTCCTCACCGACGCCCTGATCGGCACCTTCGCCGATGCCCATGACACCTCGCTCCTCCAGAACCGGTGCTTCCTCTACCACGTGATCGGCGGCGGCACGGGCGACTGGGACGTCCCCGTCGGCGGCATGGGCGCCCTCACCGACGCCCTGGCCGGGGCCGCCCGGGCGGCGGGCGCCGAGATCCGCGTACGGCACGAGGCGACCCGTATCGAGACCGACGGGAACGCCGCCGAGGTGACCGTCCGGACCCCGGACGGCGAACGGGTCGTCGCCGCGGGCCGCGTGCTCGTCAACGCCTCCCCGCAGGCCCTCGCGGCCCTGCTCGGGGATGCCCCGCCGCCGCCCGCCGAGGGCGCCCAGCTCAAGGTGAACATGCTGCTCACCCGGCTGCCGAAACTCCGCGACCGGTCCGTCGACCCCCGGCAGGCCTTCGCCGGGACCTTCCACATCGCCGAGGGGTACGGGCAGCTCGCCGACGCCTACCGGGACGCGGCGGCCGGACGGCTGCCCACCGCCCCGCCGTCCGAGATCTACTGCCATTCGCTGAGCGACCCGACGATCCTCGGCCCCGAACTCGCCGCACGCGGCTACCAGACCCTCACCCTCTTCGGCCTGCACGCCCCGGCCCGGCTGTTCGCCGCCGACAACGACGCCGCCCGCGCCGCCCTGCTCAAGGCGACCCTCGCCGAACTGGACGCGCACCTGGAGGAGCCGATCACCGACTGCCTGGCCCTCGACGCGAACGGCGAACCCTGCATCGAGGCCAAGACCCCGCTCGACCTGGAGCGCGATCTGCGGCTGCCCGGTGGCCACATCTTCCACCGCGACCTCTCCTTCCCGTTCGCGGACGAGGGCACCGGGCGCTGGGGTGTGGAGACCGCGCACGCCAATGTGCTGCTCTGCGGGGCGGGCGCGGTGCGCGGCGGCGGGGTCAGCGGGGTCCCCGGCCACAACGCGGCGATGGCCGCACTGGGGGAGTGAGGGTCAGGAGCTAGCGCAGGTGCCGGGGGTCCACGGCGGCGGCGATCGCCGTGTGCCCCTCGGTGCCCGGGTGCAGCCCGTCGCCGCTGTCGTACGCGGGCAGCAGCCGGGAGGGGCGGCCCGGGTCGCGCAGCGCCGCGTCGAAGTCGGCGACGGCGTCGAAGACCTGCCCGGTGCGCAGGGACTCGTTGACCTCCCGGCGCACCGCGTCCGCCTCCGGCGTCCAGCGGGTCCACCCCTCGAACGGGGTGATGGTGGCGCCCACCACCCGCAGCCCGGCGGACCGGGCGCGCAGGGCGAGTTGGCGGTAGGCGGCCACCATCCGTGCCGGGTCGCGTTCGACGGGCAGATGGTGGAGGTCGTTGACGCCCAGGTGCACCAGGACCGTCCGCAGCCCCGGCAGCGACAGCACGTCCCGGTCGAAGCGGGCCTGGGCACTCGGCCCGAAGCGGTCGCTGTCGAGCAGCAGCCGGTTGCCGCTGATGCCGAGGTTGGCGACGGCGGAGCCGGACAGCCTGCGGGCCAGCTGGTCGGGCCAGCGGAGGTCCGCGTCGTCGGGTGTGCCGGTGCCCTCCGCGATGGAGTCGCCCAGCACCGCGAGGACCGGGCCGCGCGCCCCGGTCGTCTCGACCCCGGTCAGGAGGAACACGGACCGGGTCCGGACCCCGTCGACGGTGTGCCAGGCGTGGGTGTTGCGGTGGAAGGACAGCGGGCCGGTGGGGCCCGGGAGCCGCGTCCCGATGGTCAGCAGGGACCCGTCCGGCACCCGCAGCCCCGCCACCGGGTCGCTGGTGAGGGAGGCGCCCGCCGCCAGCCACGCCTGCGGCCGTCCGGCGAAGGTGACGGGCCGCCCGTCGGCGGTCACCGGCCCCACCAGTACCTGCGAGGTTCCGAAGGCGTGCGCGTACCGCAGCCGGACCTGCCCGCCTGCCGAGAGCCGCAGCCGCGTCGTGCAGAGCCCGTCGGTGAGACCGGCGGACGCCAGGGGGTCGTCCGCCGTGGGCGCGGTCTGCGCGGTGGCCCAGGAGGTGGTCCAAGGCGTGCCCGGGCGGGGGAGACCGGGTGCGGGATCCGGGGCCGCCGACGCGAGCGGGGCGGGGGTGAAAGCCGCCGTGATCCCGGCCGCCGCCGCGTACAGCAGACTTCGTCTGGCCGGTGCGGGGGCCCGGCCGGTCACCGGAAGAGCACCGGGGCGAAGGGGGAGGGGTGCCGGACGCTGCTCATGGTGTGCCTCCTGGAATCGACCACGGGAGCGGGTGGGCCGAGCGGCTCGCACCATCCAACGGCCCCCGGATGAACCGGTGGTGACGTCGGTACGCACCGGACGCGACGCCATTGTGGCGGGGGCGTCGGGCGGGCGCCGGCACACCACGCGCGGCGCCCCGCCCCGCCGCTCAGTCGGCCGACAGCACCCAGCCCGTCGCCCCGATCCGCCCCGCGTCCCGGGGCCGCTCGGAGTCGAAGACCGTGCGGCCCCCGTCCCGCACCCGCAGGGCGTCCACATACGCGCCGCGCCCCACGTACAGCTGGTCCGTGGAGTACCGCCACTGCAGCTGGAGGCTCGTGCCGCGCCAGGCCGACAGGTCCGCCTCCAGCCGGTGCCACACGCGCCCCGACCAGCCGGTCACCGAGCCCGCCGGGTGCGGCACCGGGTCCGGGCGGTGGCCCGGGCCCGGGCGTACGGTGGCGAACGGAACCGGCTGCCAGTCCTCCCCGCCCGTCGACGCCTCCAGGAAGAGGCCGTCGGATGCCGGTTCGGTGTCCCACCACAGCGCGCACTCCAGCCGGGCCCGTGCGGAGTCCAGGCGCAGGGCGGGCAGCGTGAGGGTGGCCGTGGAGGCGCTCGCCATTCCGGAGAACCAGGCCGTGCGCCCCCGCTCGGGCCGGACCGGAACGGCCCGGGCCAGCTGATTCGCGGTCGCCACCCGGGGTGCGCTGCCCGAGCGCCAACTCCGTACGGGATGAACCGAGTTGCCCAGCACGATGAGGAACGTGTCGGTCGTCGGGTCGAGCACCAGGCTGGTCCCGGTGAATCCGGTGTGCCCCGCACTGCGCGGGGTGGCCATCGCGCCCATGTACCAGTGCTGGTAGAGCTCGAAGCCGAGGCCGTGCTCGTCGCCCGGGAACGCGGTGTTGAAGTCGGTGAACAGCAGGTCCACCGACTCCTCGGACAGGATGCGCGAGCGGCCGTACACCCCGCCGTTGAGGAGCGTCCGGGCGAGCACCGCGAGGTCCCAGGCGCAGGAGAACACACCGGCGTGCCCCGCCACCCCGCCGAAGCCGAAGGCGTTCTCGTCGTGCACCTCGCCCCAGACGAGCCCACGCTCCAGACCGGACCAGGGAAGCCGGGCGTCCTCCGTCGCCGCGATCTTCGGCTTCCAGGAGGCGGGCGGGTTGTAGCGGGTGCGGTGCATCCCGAGCGGGGCGGTGATCTCCTCGCGGAGCAGGACGTCCAGCGGGCGGCCGGTGAGGTGCTCCAGGATCAGCTGCAACGAGATGAGGTTGAGGTCGGAGTAGAGGTAGGCGCTGCCCGGGGTGCTCGCCGGAACCTCGTCCCACAGCATCCGGAGCTTGCCCTCCCGGGTCGGCTCCTTGTACAGCGGGATCCAGGACCGGAAACCCGAGGTGTGCGTCAGGAGTTGACGGACCGTGATGTCCTGCTTGCCGCCGCCCCCGAAGTCCGGGAGATACGAGGCGACCGTCGCCTCCAGCTCCAGCCTGCCGCGCTCGATCTGCTGGACCGCCAGGAGCGAGGTGAACAGCTTGGAGATCGAGGCCAGGTCGAAGACGGTGTCCTCGGCCATCGCGATCTGCTGGTCCGCCGGGAACTCCACCCCGGTGTCGGTCTTCTCGTCGTACGCGGAATAGCGCACCGCCTTGCCGATCGGCCGGTGCAGCGCCACCGTGCCGCCCCGCCCCGCGAGCAGCACCGCACCCGCGTACCAGGGGTGCTCGGGGGAGTCCGCGAGGTAGGCCTCGGCGTCTCGGACGAGCTGGTCCAGCGGTTCCTGGAGCAGCCCGGCGCGGGCCGCGCTGCCGCGCCGCAGCGTGGGCCGGTGTGCCCCTGACTCCATGCCCGCTCCCGTGTCCGCCGCACTGCCCGGCCCGCTCCGGGCGGCCGCGCCCGCGAGGGGAATCGGCGTCAGCGCGAGCGCCCCGCCCAGCGCCAGTATCCCGCCGCCCAGCCGCCGCCGGGCGATGCCGCTCCCGGCGGTGCGTGGGGTGTTGTCGGAGGTCCGCCCGTACCCCTGCGTGTCCCCGGTCATCCGCAACTCCTTCCCGCGCCTGACGTCCGGTCACCGGGCCACACCCGTATGCCGGAGCCTGCGCGAAAGTAACTTCCGAAATCTCGACGAGCAGTGAAAGTTCCTGCCGCCGCAGAGGTTACTGTCCCCTCCGCGTTTCCGGGCGGGTCCAGGGCCGCAAAGAATCTGACACTGCATCAGAAAAGCTCTTCCCTCGGTCGCACCGCTGCGGCATCCTGCCGCCCATGGAGACGGAACTGAGCCGCCAACTGGGAATCGAGCACGCCATCTTCGGCTTCACGCCGTTCCCCGAGGTCGCCGCGGCCATCACCAGAGCCGGCGGCTTCGGCGTGCTCGGAGCCGTCCGCTACACCGCCCCCGACGACCTCGCGCGCGACCTCGACCGCCTGCACCGGCACGCCGACGGCAAGCCCTACGGCCTCGACGTCGTCATGCCCGCCAAGAAGGTGGACGGTGTCACCGAGGAGGACGTCGAGGCGATGATCCCCGACGGGCACCGCGGATTCGTCCAGGAACTCCTGGCCCGCCACGGGGTGCCCGAGCTGGCCGAGGGGGAGGCGTCCGGGTGGCGCATCACGGGCTGGATGGAGGAGGTCGCCCGGAGCCAGCTCGACGTGGCCTTCGACCACCCGATCAAACTGCTCGCCAACGCCCTCGGCTCCCCGCCGGCCGATGTCATCGCACGCGCCCACGACCACGGCGTCCTCGTCGCCGCCCTGGCCGGCAGCGCCCGGCACGCCCGGCGCCACGCGGAGGCGGGCATCGACGTCGTCGTCGCCCAGGGGTACGAGGCGGGCGGCCACACCGGCGAGATCGGCTCCATGGTGCTGGTCCCCGAAGTCGTCGAGGCCGTCGCCCCGCTGCCCGTCCTCGCCGCCGGAGGCATCGGCAGCGGCGAGCAGGCCGCCGCCGGACTCGCCCTCGGCGCCCAGGGCGTCTGGCTCGGCTCCCTCTGGCTCACCACCGAGGAGGCCGACCTGCACTCCGAGGCCCTGACCGCCAAACTGCTCGCCGCGGGCTCCGGGGACACCGTCCGCTCCCGCGCCCTCACGGGCAAGCCCGCACGCCAGCTCCGTACCGCGTGGACGGACGCCTGGGACGACCCGGCAGGACCCGGAACCCTGCCCATGCCGCTCCAGGGGCTGCTGGTCGCCGAGGCCGTCTCCCGGATCCAGAAGTACGAGGTCGGCGAACTGCTCGGCACTCCCGTCGGGCAGATCGTCGGCCGGATGACCAGCGAACGCAGCGTCCAGGCCGTCGTCGACGACCTCACCCGCGGTTTCGAACGGGCCGTCACCCGCATCAACCGCATCGCCGGAAGGAGCGCCACGTGAACCAGCCGCCCAACGGCTTCTGGGCCCAGGCCGCAGCCGACCCCGACCGCACCGTCCTGACCGCCCCCGACGGCGAGGAGTGGAGCGCGGGCCGGCTCCACACCGACGTCAACCGCATGGTCCACGGGCTGCGCGCGGCGGGACTGCGCGAGGGCGACGCGTTCGCCGTCGTGCTGCCCAACGGCGTCGAACTCCTCACCGCCTACCTCGCCGCCTCGCAGGCCGGCTTCTACCTCGTGCCCGTCAACCACCACCTCGTCGGCCCCGAGATCGCCTGGATCGTCGCCGACTCGGGCGCCCGCGTCCTGATCACCCACGAACGCTTCGCGGCCGCCGCGACGGCCGCCGCCGACGAGGCGGGGCTGCCCGCGAGCCACCGCTACGGCGTCGGCGCGGTCCCCGGCAGCCGCCCGTACGCCGACCTCCTCGACGGCCACCCCGCCGGCCCGCCCGAGGGCCGCACTCTGGGCTGGGTCATGAACTACACCTCGGGCACCACCGGCCGCCCGCGCGGCATCCGCCGACCGCTGCCCGGCAAACGCCCCGAGGAGACCTACCTCGGCGGGTTCCTCGGCATCTTCGGCATCCGGCCCTTCGACGACAACGTCCACCTCGTCTGCTCGCCTCTCTACCACACCGCCGTGCTCCAGTTCGCGGGCGCCGCCCTGCACATCGGCCACCCGCTGGTCCTGATGGACGGCTGGGCCCCCGAGGAGATGCTCCGCCTCATCGACGCGCACCGGTGCAGCCACACCCATATGGTCCCCACCCAGTTCCACCGGCTGCTCGCCCTGCCCGAGGAGGTGAAGGCGCGCTACGACGTCTCCTCGATGCGGCACGCCATCCACGGGGCGGCACCCTGCCCCGACCACGTCAAACGCGCCATGATCGACTGGTGGGGGAGCTGCGTCGAGGAGTACTACGCGGCGAGCGAGGGCGGCGGAGCGTTCGCCACCGCCGAGGACTGGCTGAAGAAGCCCGGCACCGTCGGCAAGGCCTGGCCGATCAGCGAACTGGCCGTGTTCGACGACGCCGGCAACCGGCTCCCGGCGGGCGAACTGGGCACCGTCTACATGAAGATGAGCACCGGCGGCTTCAGCTACCACAAGGACGAGACCAAGACCCGCAAGAACCGCATCGGCGACTTCTTCACCGTCGGCGACCTCGGCGTGCTCGACGCGGACGGCTACCTCTTCCTCCGTGACCGCAAGATCGACATGATCATCGCCGGGGGCGTCAACATCTACCCCGCCGAGATCGAGTCCGCCCTGCTCACCCACCCCGCCGTCGCGGACGCCGCCGCCTTCGGCATCCCGCACGCCGATCGGGGCGAGGAGGTCAAGGCCGTCGTCGAACCGGCCGAGGGCCACGAGCCGTCGGACGTCCTCGCCACCGCGATCCTCGCCCACTGCGAGGAGCGGCTCGCCGGGTACAAACGGCCCCGCTCCCTCGACTTCATCACCGCCATGCCCCGCGACCCCAACGGCAAGCTCTACAAACGGCGACTGCGCGAACCGTACTGGGAGGGCTTCGAGCGACCGCTGTAGCCGGAGCGGGTTCCGGGAGGGGCGTGCGGGCGGCGCGCCCCTCCCGGCCGTGCGCTACCGCCGCTCGTGCACCCGCACGACCCGCAGGTCCGGCGAGCGTGCGATGTCCTTCTCGCAGAACCGGGACGTCACCCAGCGCTCACCCGCGTACAGCCGGGTCTGGTCGCTGAAGTGCGGGGACTTCGGGTTCTCCGACTGGGAGTACGTCAGCAGCGTCCGCGCCACCGGGCAGCGGCTGTCGTCCCAGCCGACCGCCTGGATGTAGCTGGAGCCCGACGACACCTCCGTATAGCCGCCGCCCGCCGCGTTCCACACCGGCTCGGTCTTGTTCCAGATGCCCAGCGACTCCGTCCCGCCGCCGATCGGCAGTCGCTTGCCGTTGCGTACGACGAACTGGTGCTTGCCCAGCGGCGCGTCCAGCGCGATGCCCGCCGCCCGCAGCTCCGCCACCGCGTCCGCGAGCGCCCTGCCCACGCCGGGCGCGGCGGTGTTCAGGCCGCGCGGGGTGCGCACCGGATCGGCCGGGTCGAACGGCGTCTTCCAGAGCTCGGCCGCCGGCACCGCCGACGTCTTCCGCCAGAAGCGGTCGAAGAGCAGCGCACCCCGGCTGTCGCTGTCCACGCTCCGGTCCCAGCGCCGCAGCACCGCGCAGGCGTCCGACACGTCGACGGGCGTACCGCCGGTGCCCACCGCCGTACCGCCCGGCAGCGCGGCGCACCACTTCGCCACCTCCGACGCGGCCAGCTCCCCGGCCGGCGCCCGGTTGGCGAACTGCTGCCGCTGAAGGTCTGCGACCCTGAGGCGGCCCTTGTCCGCCATCGACGCGACGTCCTCGATCGCGCCGCGCGTCCGCATCGACCGGGGTGTCGCGATCGTGCCGAAGACCCGCTCGTACCCGGTGAGCGGCCGGTCCGCGTTGGTCAGCCACGCGCTGTCGTTGGAGTTCTCCACGTACGGCTGGTTCTTGAGCACCGGCATCCGGCCCGGGCCGAAGATCCCCGGCTGCACCGCGTCCCGGTCACTGCCCAGGGCGCAGTCCTTCCGCGAACCGTCGAGCACCGCGAGGCCGGAGGCGGGGTAGGTGGCCCGGCCCAGCGGGGTCGAGCAGCGCTCCGCCAGGTCGTCCGTGATCCTCGGCAGCACCTGCGACTGGGCGAAGAACGAGTGGCCCGCCCGATCCGCCGCGATCGTGTTCACCCACGGCATGCCCTGATTCCGGCGCAGCGAGCGTTCGACGTCCTTCGTGCTCCGGGCCTTGCTGAAGCCCAGGCCTGTGTCCGCCATCCGCAGATTCGTCGCGTTCGGGTCGTTCAGCGCGTACGCCGTCGTCGCCGTCCACGGCAACGGCAGCGCCGCACCCATCGACGTGACGACCGGCCCGTAGCGGGTCCACCACTGGGTGCGGGTCACGTCGGCCGCGCCCTTCACCGGGACGCTCACCGTCCGCTTCGTCATCCGCTCCGGCTTCCCGTCCACCAGATAGACGGTCGGGTCGGCCGGATCGAGGGTGAGCTGATGGAGATTCAGCGTGACGCCTGTGGCGACCGTATGGCTCCACGCCACATCCGGGTTGTGCCCGATCGAGATCGTCGTCGCGCCGAGCAGCGACGCGCCCGACACGTTCAGCTCTCCGGGGATCGTCTGCTGCGACTGCCAGAAGCGGCGTCCGCCCTGCCACGGGTAGTGCGGGTTGCCCAGGAGCAGCCCGCGCCCGTTCACCGTGGTGGAGCCGTCGAACGCCACCGCGTTGGACCCCATGTCCGCGTTCTGCGCCGACAGCAGCCGCTTCGCCGCCGACGCCGCCTCCTCGGGGGTGACCCCGGCCGCCGGGGGAGCGGCGGTCGGCGGCTGCGCGGCCGTGATGCCGTCGATCCCGCGCCCCTGGCCGCCGAGCACCGCCAGCGCGTACCCGCGCGCCGCCACGTCCAGCGCCGTCACCGGGCGTACCCAGGAGGCGCCCCGGCAGGCCGGATCGGTGATCCGGTTCTGCGCTATCCACGCGTTGTATCCGGCGGCGAACCCGCGCATCGTCTCCTTCACGTCCCGGCTCGGACCGGCGGGCGCGGGGGCCTTCAGCAGCTTCTCCACCGTGCCGCTGTCCCGGACGCCCCGGAAGTACAGATCGCTGGAGAGGTTCGTCGCCGCCGAGGACAGCGAGAAGTCCGTGGCCGCGTCCGGTCCGAAGAACCTCGACCGCTCCCCGCGCACCGTGAGGAAGCCGTCCGCCAGCGTGCACACCTGGTCGGCGGCCTGCGCCCAGCCGGTGCCGAAGCCGAGCTGCGCGTAGTCCCTGGCCACGATGTGCGGAATGCCGTACTCCGTGTACCGGATGACGGCGGAGAGCCCGCCGCCGGACGGGTGCCGTTCCTGACCCGCCCCGGAGGCGGTGGCCGGCGGCAGCGACGCCGACACGGTGAACAGGGCGAGACCGGCAACCCCGAGCAGTCTCAGACGGTTTCGCAATCTCAAGGTGTTCCTCCCAACGGTGCGGGTGGCACAGGCGGTTGACCGGACCGTCCGGACAGCCACGCGCCACTCAGCCAGGGAGCCCCGGCAACTGTCAACCGTCTGGTCGGTATCCGGCCTCCGCGAAGGTCGCGACAGCGACGTTCGCGTGGCCCCCTGGGCCTGTTGCAAGGGCCCGCACGCCCCGTGACAGGGGTGTGCGGGCCCTCGGCCGAGCGGACGCCGGGCGCTCAGTCCGTGTCGGCAACCGACTGCAGCGTGCCGTCGTCGACGACGAGCTCGTGGTAGCCGAAGCGCTCACCCAGCTCGTGGTACCGCAGATACCGCGATTCCGTGATCGGGACCATGTACGCCTTGAGGATCCGCAGGAAGAGGCGGAAACCCAGGTCGGGGTCCACGTGGACGACCACCTGCTCCACCGCCCCCACCACGTCGGCCCCGCCGGAGTGGCCGGCGGCGCGGACGGCGTCGACCACGGCCGGAGCGACCTCGCGGACCTCCCGCAGAACCGCCTCCCCCAGCATCCCGTTCGCCGGTGGCTGCGGCGATGCGGAAGTGAAGGAGGGATCGTCCTGGCGCACTCGTGCTACGCAGAGTCCGACGATCTCGTCCAGCCACGCGCGCCCTTCGACCGGTACGGCGCCCGGGTCGTAGGGAAGTCCGATCGCCGCACACCACAACCGTTCGATCACCGCAGCCGGCACAGGGGACGCCAGCAGTCGCTGCGCATCCTCCAGGAGTGTCGGCGCGTAGCCGCCGTCTCCCCAGCTCGCCGCCTCGATGA
Source organism: Streptomyces globisporus (assembly GCA_014649555.1). Lineage (GTDB taxonomy): Bacteria > Actinomycetota > Actinomycetes > Streptomycetales > Streptomycetaceae > Streptomyces > Streptomyces globisporus. The sequence continues at coordinate 226,849 of BMTG01000006.1, forward strand.
CGAGCTCCTCGGGCGTGACCTCGCCGGCCCATGGGGCGGCGAACCACTTGGTGAGCCCGCTGAGCCCGAAGTCGATCCAAATATCCTGGCGTCGCACTGTCACCTCACGGCCTCGGTCCCTTGGGGTAGGAGGTGTACACCATGTAGCCCGGCTTGTGCGCCGACCTCTTGAGAGTGATCGACACGATGTTCTTGGCTGCCCAGCTGTCACCGGTGTGGTGATAGACGGTGCCCAGGGATGCCGGATTGTTGAGCGTCACGTCGAACGAGAGGAGGTCCGTGGGGCTCTCCGAGTCCTTCCGCGTTTCCTGCATCCACTTCTGCAGTCGCTTCTGGTTTGCCGCGTTCTGGCTGGGCGACATGCCCGTCAGCCATTTCAGCATGGCGTCGTTCACGGCTTCCTGAGCCGTGTCCAGATTCGTCCAGACACCGGTCACACCGGGGTGGTTGGGGTTCCTCGCGAGCTCGTCCCTGGCCTTGTCTTTAGCCCGCTGGGGCGTGGTGTTCACGTGGTCCCGGATCGTGTGCGCACCGCGGTCGCCCTCGTGCAACGTGAGCTGCACGCAGTTGTGGACCAGGACGTCACGCGCCGGTGCACCCGGCGCGCCCTCCGCGCCCACATAGAAGGTGTGGGTCCCGTCGACGGTGATGTCGTACACCGTGCGGGGCGCCAGATCCGACCGGTCGTTCAGCGCACGCACGGCGCGAGCCGTGCCGTCCGGTCCACGGAGCCGGTCGCCGACGCGCAGGTCGGCCACGACGGTCCAGCCCCGCTCCGCCACGAACACCCGGTGCCCTGCCGTACTGGTCAGGCGGTACCCGTCGGCGAAGGACACATCGACGAGACGACGCGCATCGTGCCGGTACGTGTCGGTGACGGGCTGGATCGCGTGGACGCCGGTCTCGGCGTCCGTCGCGAGGACCAGGTCGCCCTGGCGTACGGAGTCGATCGGCCGACGCGTGCCGTCCGCCATCAGCACCCGTGTCTCCGCCGGGAAGCTGTTGACCCGGCAGCTCGTCAGGGCGTCCTCGACGATGTTGACCTGCTGCGAGATCTTGGCGAGTGTCGCGGGGTCCACGTCGAGGATCTTCAGGGCCTTGTAGGCGTCGGCGATGCCGATGCCGGTCTTCAGGGCGGCGTCCAGGGCGTTGATCGCCTCGGCGATCTTGGCGAAGGCCTTGCCGGGGACGAAGTTGGACGCGGCCCAGGCGCAGCCGCTGACGCTGCCGTGCCAGCAGTCGACGAAGTCCTGGATCAGGACTGTCTTGAGGATCCGGTAGACGACGGTCTGCTGGATCAGGTCGAGCTTGCTGAAGTAGTTGGTGACGTCCTTCTTCAGCCCCGTGAAGGGTTCGGACCTGACCAGGACCGTGTCGGCCTGCGGGCAGCCGGTCGCCGATGCGGGGACGTCCGGGTCGGTGCAGAGGAAGAAGTCGACGGTCGCGTTGAACGTGACCGTGAAGGTGACGGTGCAGCCTTCGAAGCCGACGTCGATGACACAGTCGTTGAGCTGCTTGGCGTCGGTGACTTCGACCGTGCTCTCGTCGACGACGTACCAGGTGCCGCCGATTCCGGTGCCCGCGCCGCTGCTGACCTGCTGGTTGGCCTCCTTGCGCTCGGCGGACTCGGCAGCTTCCTGGGCCGACTCCGCGTACTTCTGGGCGTCCTTGGCCGCCTCCTCCGCCAGGGTGGCGGCGGTGTCGGCACGGGTCGCCGCGGCGCGTGCGTCCTTGGCGGCCTGCTCTGCCGCGGCTGCGGCGTCACGGGCGGCCTGGGCGTCGAGCGCGGCCGCGTCGGCGGACGAACGGGCGTCGGTGGCGTAGCCCTCGGCGCGCCCGGCCGCCTTGTCCGCCGCGGCCGCGTCCTCGCCGGCCTTGCGGTCGTACTCGATGGTGCGCGCGAGGGACTGCGACGCCTTGGACGCCGCGGTGGCGGCGTCCGCCGCGTAGCCGAGTGCCTCCTTCGCGTAGGTACGGGCGGTCGCCGCGTGGCCCGCTGCGTTCGCGGCGTGCTGGTAGGCGGCCTTGGCGTCGCCCTGCGCGGCCGCCGCGATGGCCTTGGCCGCGGCGGCCTCCTCCTGTGCGTTCTTGGCGTGGGCGTCGGCGACACTCTTCTGCTGCTCGGCGATCGACTTGGACGACTGGCCCGCCAGCACGACGAGGGAGGCGGCGGAGTCGGTCGTCACGTAGGGGGAACCGAGCTGGATGGCGTCGTTCGCCGGCTTGGCGACCTGTTCGGCCGCGTTCCCGGCGTCGACGGCGGCCTGCGCCGTGACGTGGGCGAAGCCGGCGGCCCTGGCTGAGGCGACGAGCGCCTTGCCGGCCTCCTTGTGGGCCTCGTCCGCATGGGTCTTGGCGGTCTTGGCCTGTCGCTCCGCTTCGTCCGCCAGCTCGACGGCGGTCTTCGCCTCCGCGGCGGCGTGATCCGACGCCTTGATGGCGTCCGCCGCCGCACTGGTGGCGGTGCGCACCGCGGCCTCGGACTTCAGCTTGGCGGCCTGGGCCGCGTCCGAGTGGGCGCGGGCCCGCTTGGCGGCCGCCTCCGCGCGGGTGGCGGCGGCGTCCGCGTCGGCGGCGGCCTGCGTCGCGGCGTTCGCCGCGGTGCGGGCCCGGCTGGCTGCGGCCTCGGCGTCGTCGGCGTGGCCTGCCGCGGCGTTCGCGGCGGCACGCGACTCCTGAGCGTTGGCGTCCGACTCGTGGGCCTGGGCGAACGCCTCCTTGGCGTCGGCCTTGGCGCGTGCCGCGTCCGCCTTCTGCTCGGCGTCCCACGCGTCGTCGCGCAGGTCCTTGGCCTTGTCGCGGGCGGTCTCGGCGGCCTTCTGCTTCTGCGCTGCGGTGCCTTCCGCGGCCTCCGCCTTCTCCTTGGCGTCCTTCGCGGTGCCCGCCTCGGCCTCCGCGGTCCTGCGGTGCTGAGCCGCCTCGGCCTGCTTGGCCGCCGCGGTCTCCTTCTCCTTCTTCGCGGTGGCCTCCTCGGCCTCCGCGGCGAGCCGCTTGGCGTGCGCCGTGGCGGCGGCCGCCTTGGCGTCGCTCTCGGCCTTCAGTGCCTCGGCGAGCTTCGCCTCCGCGGTCTCCTTGTCCTTCTTGGCGTTGTCGCGGTGGATCTTCGCACCGTCGGCGGCCGCCTTCGCCTGCACTTCGGCGGCGTAGGCCGCCTGCCGGCGGAACTCGGCCTTCGACTGTGCGGCCTGGGCCAGCGCCCGCTGCGCGATCGTGTCACTGTCCGCGGCGGAGGCGCGGGTGGCCGCCTCGGCGGTCTCACCGGCCTTCACCATGGCGTCCAGCGCGGCGACGGCGCCCTTGGTGACCTGAGCCTTCTGCTGGGCGGCCAGCAGACCGCGGCCCCGGGGCGAGCCCTGGGCGTCCGCGATCGTGTAGGCGGCCTTCTCGGCGGTGTCACTGGTGGTGGCGGCCTTCTTCGCCGCTGCCGCCTGTGCCTTGAGTGCGTCCAGTTGCCTCTTCGCCGCGGCGCGGGCGTCCGTGATGCCCTTCGCGGCCTTGTCGAACTGGGCCTTCGGCGGGACGGAGCCGTTGTTGCCGGACACCTTGACCGTGAACTGCTGCGGTCCCGTGGGGCCGCAGGTCGCCTGCACGGCGTTGACGCTGTTGTCGAACTTGGGCAGGTTCACGCACTTGCCCGTGCCGACGTTCTTCAGGATCGTCTTGGCCCGGACGTTGTAGTCCCAGGTCTGCGCCGGGGAGCTGTTGCAGGTCCAGATCTGGATCTTCGCGCCGTCGGCGGTGCTGGTGTTCGAGACGTCCAGACACTTCTGGGAACCGACGTTCCGCAGGTGCAGACCCTTGTCGTCGCCCTCGACGACCCACTGTTGGGCGGCGCCGTTGTTGCAGGTGTACACCTGGACGGGGGTGCCGTTGGCGGTCTTGCCGCCCTCGACGTCGAGGCACTTGCCGGTGGAGGCGCTCACCTGGAGGGTGGTCGGCTTGGTGCCGATCCAGCCGACTCCGCCCGCGGACCAGTAGTCCTGGAACTGGGTCAGGTGATCGGCCACCCAGGAGTGGCCGATCAGGTCGCCGAGGAACTTCGACCCGGTGGCCAGGGCCTTGGTGGCGTCCTTGTTGGCGGTCAGCAGCTGGTTGCGCTGGGTCGCCTGCGAGGAGATCTCCTTCTGCCACTCCGTGGCGGCAGTGTCGGAGATCGGGTCCAGGACGTCGTTCGGGTCGATCGGGTCCCGCCACGCGCAGGCGGCGAAGCGGGTCTTGAGGTCCTCGACCGCGATCCGGTGCTCCGGCGAACCGGGCTGGGGAGCGGTACGCGGGAAGCCGCCGGACGCCAGGAAGATCCGGGCGTTGTCGGCGCCCGTGGGCTCCAGCGACCAGTCCGTCAGGTGCTCGTACGCGCCGTGCTCGGCGAGGGCACGGTTCCAGTCGGGCGAGCTCGGGTCCGGGTCGGTGCCGTAGAGCGGGGCCCCGAGGTCCTTGACCGCCTTTACGGTCGCCGCGTCGGCGGGCGGGGTCGGGTCCTCGTAGAAGTCGCGCTCGTCCTTCCAGAACCGGTCGGAGGTCCATTGGGTCAGACCGGTCTGCTCGTAGAAGTCCTGGCCCTCGCGGGTACCGGGAGGCCACGCGAATGCGGTGACGGTGAAGCCGGCCGGGTTGGTCAGCCCCTGGAGAGGCTTCTGCCACCCGTCGCGCAGGGCGTGCAGCGCGTCGAGCTCCTTCAGCGCCGCGTCCCGGTCGCTCTGGTAGGCCGTGGCGAGCGGGGTGTCCTCCCAGTGGTGCCGGTCGGCGAGTTCGCGGAGCTTCTCCGGCGTCTGGTCGAGTCCGCTCTGCGCGGTGGCGGCCATGGACGGTCCGCCGAGCCGCAGCACGCCGTCCATCAGGCACTGGTCCTGGCGGAGCAGTTCGGCGGGGGTCTCCTCGTTCCAGTCGCTGCTGGCGCCTGCTGGGGCTGTACGGTCGGCCCGGTCCGGCGCGGCGGCCCCGGGCTGCGCGCCCAGACCGCCGAGGACGGCGAGCGCCGCCACAGAGGTGACGACAGGGGTGAGGATCGGTGATCGGCGTGGTCCGGGTCTGAACAACCCTGGTTTGAGGCGCAAGGGAGTAATCCTTCTTCGCGAGCGAGGACAGGCGGGGGTGCCGGTGCGGCGGGTGGAGGTTCGGGGGGTCAGCCCTGTGCGGCGGCGCGGACGGCGAGACCGTCCGGCTCGGCGTGCTCAGCGAGCCGATGGTGCGGCATGGCGGCGAACCTCCCCCGTGGCGGATCCGTCCCCCGGCCGCCGTGTGATGTGCGCGTCCCGTGGCCGAGCGGTCAGGTCCCGCCACGCGCGCGGCGCTCACCATACGTCCGCTGCCGCACGGGAGTCCGACCGATTTCCGGAGCGCGGAGCACCGCTGCGGAGTGGCAAGTGTGAGGCGAGCCCGCCGCTCGCCCAGGCAGAACCTGTGTCCATGACAGGAGTGACCTGTGAGGGGGATGCGAAGATTGGGATCAGGGTTGACCATTTTTAGTCATAAATTGACTGAGAATGAACCGTCGAGGGTGAACAATCCCCTACCCGGCAGTAGCCCGAGCCTCGCTCCGGCGCGCACCAGCCCTAGGCTCCACGCCATGGAGTGGACCGAACAGGAGTGCCTGGCCCACCTGGCGGCGAACGGCGCTGATACGCCTGGGTGATGGGGCACCACGGCGGCAGGACCGCCGTCCGGGCGGGTGTCGGCGAACCCGTCGGCGGCAGCTGCGGGACGAACTCAGCTGAAACCGGACGCTACAGCCGCCCCGCCGCCACGATCCGCCGCAGGAACCGCTGCGTGCGCTCCTCGCGGGGCGTGCCGAACACCGCCTCGGGCGTGCCGCGCTCCAGCACCACCCCAGCGTCCAGGAAGCACACCTGGTCGGCGACCTCCCGCGCGAACGCCATCTCGTGCGTGGCGATCACCATCGTCATGCCGTCCTCCTTCACCTCCCGGACGAGACCCAGCACTTCGCCCACCAGCTCCGGGTCCAGCGCCGCCGTGATCTCGTCCAGGAGCAGCAGCCGGGGGCGTACGGCCAGAGCCCGCACGATCGCGGCCCGCTGCTGCTGCCCGCCGCTGAGCCGGTCCGGATACTCGTCCGCCTTCGCCCCGAGCCCCAGCCGCTCCAGCAGCTCCCGGGCATCCGCCTCGGCACGGGCCCGGGAGAGCCCGTGGACCCGGCGCGGGGCCAGGGTGATGTTCTGCAGCACGGTCAGATGCGGGAAAAGGTTGTACGCCTGGAACACCACGCCGATCAGGCGGCGCACCGCGTCCGCGTCGGCCCGGGGATCGGTGATCTCCTCACCGTCCAGGAAGATCGCCCCGTCGTCGACCTCCTCCAGGAGGTTGGCGCAGCGCAGCAGCGTCGACTTCCCCGACCCGGAAGCGCCGATCAGGGCGGTCACGGTGTGCGGGGCCACCTCCAGGTCCACGCCCCGCAGCACCAACGACGTACCGAACGACTTGCGGACCGCCTCCATCCGCAGCACCGGAGCCGTTCCCGCATCCGTGCTCATACCAGCCCTCCCTGCGCCCGCCGCCGGTCCATCCGGGCCGTCACCCAGTCGGTGAGCCGGGTCATCGGGATGGTCAGCGCCACGAAGACAAGCCCCGCGACGACGTACGGCGTGTAGTTGAAGTCCTTGCTCGCGATGATCTGCGCCGCGTACACGGCGTCCACCGCCCCGGCGATCGAGACGAGCCCGGTGTCCTTCTGGAGCGACACCAGGTCGTTGAGGAGCGGCGGGACCACCCGCCGCACCGCCTGCGGCAGCACGACGAAGCGCAGCGCCTGCCCGCTGCTCAGCCCCAGCGACCGCGCCGCCGCCCGCTGCGAGGGGTGTACGGACTCGATGCCCGCCCGGAAGACCTCCGCGACGTACGCCGAGTACGTCAGCACCAGCGCGCTTCCGCCCAGCAGCACGGGATCGGTGGTCACCCCCTCCAGCCGCAGGGCGGGCACCCCGAACACCACCATCAGGAGGCAGATGATGAGCGGCAGCCCACGGAAGAAGTCCGTGTACGCGGTGGCCAGCGCGCGGAGGGGGAAGAACACGGGACCGCGCAGGGTCCGGGCCACCGCCAGCAGCAGCCCGAGCACCAGCACGGCCGCACCGCAGACAGCCAGCAGCCGCAGGTTCAGCCACAGCCCCTCCAGGACCTGCGGGAAGGCGACGCGCGCGTAATGGGCGCTGAAGAACGTCTCCTTCGTACGGGTCCACCCCGGCGAATTCGTGATCAGCACGAACAGCGCCGCGCCCACCACCAGCGTGCTGGTCGCGGCGATCGCGGTGGCCCGCCGGGTGCGCCCCCGCCGGTAGCGCTCGCGGGCGATCCGGCGCTCGGAGGGGACGTAGGCGTCCTCGACGGCCGGAGTCTTGTGCAGGGTCACTTGAGCACCGGCGCGTCGACGGCGTCGGAGAGCCACTCCTTCTCCAGGCCGGCCAGCGTGCCGTCCTTCCGCAGGGCGTCCACGGCCCCGCTCACGCAGGAGGTCAGCGCGCTCTCCCGGTCCAGGACAAGACCGAACTGCTCCGGTTCACCGGGGGATGCGGCGAACTGCCCCACCACCTCCGCCTCGGGCACCTCGGCCCCGGTGATGTAGAAGGCGGTCGGCAGGTCCACCACGATGGCCTCCACCTGACCGGTCTTCAGCGCCGACTTGGCGAAGTCGTTGCGCTGGTAGACGGCGGGCTTCTCCTTGGGCTTTACCAGGTCGGTGATGAAGTCGAGGCTGGTGGTGCCCACCTGCGCGCCGAGCTTCACGTCCTTGAGGTCGGCGACGCTCTTCGCCTTGGATGCCTTCGACGACTTCAGCGCGACGACGGCCTGGCGCACGTCGTAGTAGCCGGAGGAGAACGCGACGGCCTTCTTCCGTTCCTCGCTGATGGAGACCTGGTTGATGTCGAAGTCGAACTTCTTCGCACCGGGCGCGAACGCGCTGTTGAACGGCGTGTGCTGCCAGACCACCGCGTCGCGGCCGTACCCCAACTCCTTCGCCACGGCGTACGCCACCGCCGACTCGAAGCCCTTTCCGTTGGACGGCTCGTCGTCGGCGAACCAGGGGGCGTACGCGGGCTTGTCGGTGCCGACGGTGAGCTTTCCGGGCACCTGGGTGGCGAGCTTGCCGGGCGCGCAGGACGCCGTCGCGCCGGGCCCGTCCGACGCCCCCTTCTCCTCCGCTTGCGGGGCACAGCCCACAAGGGCGGCGCAGAGGGCGACGGCGGAGCTCAGAGCGGTGATGACCAGGGGCCGGCGGGCGAGATGCATAGCGGGAGACTCGCAGGGTCCGGCCCCCTGTGTCGAGACGTTTCGGCAGCTGTCCACATCGTGGGAACGGGTGTTGCGAGGGTGTGAACAGCGCCGGTCAGCGCCGCTGTTCACCTCGTGCCGGACTCCTTCTCCCGCAGGTCGACGATCCGCCGGATCTTGCCCACCGAGCGCTCCAGCGTCTCCGGATCCACGACCTCGACGTTCACCGACACGCCGACGCCGTCCTTCACCGCCGCCGCGATGGCCCGCGCCGCCTTCTCCCGCTCCTCGGTCGTCGCGTCCGCCCGCGCCTCCGCGAGGACGGTGAGCGCGTCCATCCGCCCGTCCCGGGTCAGCCGCAGCTGGAAGTGCGGGGCGACGGCGGGCGTCCGCAGCACGATCTCCTCGATCTGCGTGGGGAAGAGGTTCACCCCGCGCAGGATCACCATGTCGTCGCTGCGGCCGGTGACCTTCTCCATCCGCCGGAACGTCCGCGCCGTCCCCGGCAGCAGCCGCGTCAGGTCCCGGGTCCGGTAGCGGATCACCGGCATCGCCTCCTTGGTCAGCGAGGTGAAGACCAGCTCCCCCTCCTCGCCGTCGGGAAGCACCTCCCCGGTGAACGGATCCACGACCTCCGGATAGAAGTGGTCCTCCCAGATGTGCAGCCCGTCCTTCGTCTCCACGCACTCCTGCGCCACCCCCGGGCCCATCACCTCCGAGAGCCCGTATATGTCCACCGCGTCGATCGCGAACCGGTCCTCGATCTCCCGGCGCATCCCCTCGGTCCACGGCTCCGCACCGAAGATCCCCACCTTCAGGGACGTCGAACGCGGATCGACGCCCTGCCGCTCGAACTCGTCCAGCAGCGTCAGCATGTACGACGGCGTGATCATGATGATCTCGGGCCGGAAGTCCTGGATCAACCGCACCTGTCGCGCGGTCATGCCCCCGGAGGCCGGGATCACCGTGCAGCCGAGCCGCTCCGCCCCGTAGTGCGCCCCGAGCCCACCGGTGAACAGCCCGTATCCGTACGCCACATGGACCTTGTGGCCGGGCCGCCCGCCCGCCGCCCGGATCGACCGGGCCACGACGTCCGCCCAGGTGTCCAGGTCCCGTTCGGTGTACCCGACGACGGTCGGCCGCCCCGTCGTGCCGCTGGAGGCGTGGATCCTGCGCACCTCGTGCTCCGGCACGGCGAACATCCCGAAGGGGTAGTTGTCCCGCAGATCCGTCTTCGCGGTGAATGGGAAACGGGCCAGATCCGCGAGCGTCCGGCAGTCCTCGGGCTTCAGCCCCGCGCGGTCGAAAGCGTCCCGGTAGAAGGGAACGTTGTCGTACGCGTGGCGCAGCGTGGACCGCAGCCGCTCCCGTTGCAGGGCCTCCAGCTCGCCACGGCCGAGCCGTTCCGCCGCGTCCAGCATGGCCGTCATCAGGAACCTTCCTCTCCCGAACCGGGCGACCGATCATTCGGTCGATCTTCCTGGGAGCAGTAATTCAGGCGGCCGGGGGTGCTGGCAAGAGGTGGGGCGTTCGGAGTCGATCAGCCTGCGGCGAAGTCCACTGTGCCCGCTCACGGCTTCCTGTTTGGATGGGGCGTATGCCGACCTTCTCCGCGTACGACACGACCCCGCTCGCCTATCACCTGGTGGGCGAAGGGGAACCGCTGATCTGTCTGCCCGGCGGGCCGATGCGGGCGAGCGCGTATCTCGGCGACCTCGGAGGGCTCGCCGCCCGGCGCCGGCTCGTGCTGCTCGACCTGCGCGGCACGGGTGGGTCCGGCGTGCCCGAGGACCCCTCGACGTACCGCTGCGACCGTCTCGTCGACGACGTCGAGGCCCTGCGCGAACACCTGGGCCTGGAGCGGATCGACGTACTGACGCACTCCGCCGGAGCCGATCTGGCGCTCCTGTACGCCGCCCGTCACCCTGAGCGGCTGCGCACCCTGACCCTCGTCACGCCCGGCACCCGGGCCGTGGGTATCGAAGTCACGGATGACGACCTGCGCGAGGCCGCCGAGCTGCGGCGCGACGAGCCCTGGTACCCCGAGGCGCGGGCCGCCCAGGAGGCGCTGCTCGCCGGGGGACCGTTCGCCGAGCTGTGGCCCGCCGTCCGGCCCCTCACCTACGGCCGCTGGGACGAGACGGCCCGCGCCCACGCCGAGGCCTCCGCCGGGCAGACCAATGCACAAGCCCGCGAACGCTACGCGGAGGAAGGCGCCTTCGGCCCCGCCGCCACCGCCGCCGCCCTGCGCGGACTCACCGTGCCGGTCCTCGTCCTCGCCGGGGAGTACGACGGCCACCCCAGCCCGGACCGGGCCACGGAGCTCGCCGCGCTCTTCCCGGGCGCCGAGTTCGTCGTCCAGCGCGGGGCCGGGCACTTCCCGTGGCTGGACGACCCGGGAGCCTTCGCCCGTACGGTTGCGGCCTTCCTCGACCCGGAGGTGTCGAGCGTCCAGGCGGGCGGGGTCCGGCTCGCCTACCGGGTGTGGGGCGCCCCCGAGGCCCCGCCCGTCGTCCTGCTGCACGGCCGGGCGGGCTCCGGTGAGACCTGGAACCGGATCGCGCAGGACCTGGCGGCCGACCACCGCGTGTACGCCCCCGACTTCCGCGGCCACGGGCTGAGCGACTGGCCCGGCCGCTACTCCTTCGAGATGTTCCGCGACGACCTGCACGCCTTCCTGGAGGCCCGCAACCTCGCCGGAGCTACCGTCGTCGGACACTCCATGGGCGGGGTCGCCGCCTACCTCCTTGCCCAGCGGGAACCGGGCCTGATCGGGCGGCTCGTCATCGAGGACGCCCCGCCCCTCCTGCCGCTCGACCCGCCCCGCCCGCCCTCCGTCCGTCCCGAGGGCGACCTCGACTTCGACTGGCCCGTCGTCCCCGACATCGACGCGCAGATCAACGACCCCGACCCGGCCGTCCGTGAGCGCTTCCCCGAGATCACCGTGCCCACCCTCGTCATCGGCGGCGGGCCCGCCAGCCACATCGACCAGGAACAGCTCGCGCAGATGGTCCGCGCGATACCGGACGCCGAGCTGGTCACCGTCGACGCCGGACACCTGATCCACACGGACCGGCCCGGGGAATTCCTCGCGGCGATTCGGGCATTCGGGCTGGGAGGCTTCTGAGGGCCGACGATGGTCGCCTGCGGGGAATGGTTTGACCGCCGACCGCCGACCGCCGACCGCCGACCGCCGACCGCCGACCGCCGACCGCCGACCGCCGACCGGTGACCCGGACGGGTCGCGCCGCCCGCTCAGTCCCGGCCGGCCCCCGCCGCCACCGCCTTCGCCCACCGGTAGTCCGCCTTGCCGCTCGGCGAGCGCTGGATCCGGTCGGCGAGCACCAGCACGCGGGGGATCTTGTACCCGGCCAGCCGGGTCCGGCAGTGGGCCTGCACCGCGTCCAGGGTCAACGCGTCGGCTCCCTCGCGCATTTGGATCACGGCGGCGACCCGGTTGCCCCAGCGCTCGTCGGGGACGCCCGCGACGAGCGCGTCGTACACATCCGCATGGGACTTGAGCGCCTGCTCGACCTCCTCCGGATACACCTTCTCCCCACCGGTGTTGATGCACTGCGAGCCCCGCCCGAGCACCGTGACGATGCCGTCCGCGTCCACGGTCGCCATGTCGCCCAGCAGCACCCAGCGCTCATCGCCCCGGTGGAAGAAGGTCTCGGCGGTCTTGGCCGGGTCGTTGTAGTAGCCGAGCGGGACATGTCCGCGCTGGGCGATGCGGCCCGGTTCGCCGGGGGCCACCGGCTCGTAGGTCACCGGATCCACGACCGCCGTACGGGCGTTGACCTGGACCCGGAATCCCTTCTCGGGGCCCGAGTCGGCGGTGGCCGTGCCGTTGAAGCCGGACTCGGAGGAGCCGAAGTTGTTCAGCAGCAGCACCGTCGGCACGAGCGCCTGGAACTCCGCCCGCACCGAGTCCGACATGATCGCCCCGGAGCTGGAGACGGAGAACAGCGACGAGCAGTCCGTCCCGCGCAGCGACCCCTTCAGACAGTCGATCAGCGGGCGCAGCATCGCGTCACCGACCAGCGACACGCTGGTGACCTTCTCCTTCTCGATCGTCCGCAGCACCTCCTCGGGAACGAACTTGCGGTGCACGACAACGCGTTGGCCGAAGTTGAAGGCGATGAACGCGGTCAGGGTGGAGGTCCCGTGCATCAGCGGCGGGGTCGGGAAGAAGGTGATGCCGTCGCCGCCCGCCGCGACCCGCTCCGCCAGCTCCCGCGGGGTCTTCACCGGCTCACCGGTCGGTGCTCCGCCGCCCAGGCCCGAGAAGAACAGGTCCTCCTGACGCCACATCACCCCTTTGGGCATGCCGGTCGTGCCGCCGGTGTAGATGATGAACTGGTCGTCGGCGGAGCGCCGTGCGAAGCCCCGGTCCGGAGAGCCGGACGCCTCCGCCTCGGCGAAGGGCACGGCCGCGGGCCCGGGGCCGGCCGTCGGGGCGGCGGCCCCCACCCGGACCAGATGGCGCAGCCCGGGAGCCTGCGGGGCGGCCGCCGCGACCCGCTCGTCGAACTCGCCGTCGAAGACCAGCGCCGCCAGATCCGCGTCCCGGTAGAGGTAGACCAACTCCTCCTCGACGTAACGGTAATTGACGTTCACCGGCACGATCCGCGCCTTGAGCGCGCCCAGCACCGTCTGGAGGTACTCCACCCCGTTGTAGAGGTGCAGCCCCAGGTGCTCGCCCGGCCGGATTCCGGCGTCGGTCAGGTGGTGGGCGACGCGGTTCGCGCCGGCGTCGAGCTCCGCGTAGGTGAGCCGGCGCTCCGCGCCCGTACCGGGATGGTCGACGTACAGGAGCGCCTCACGGTCGGGCACCGCGTCGACGACCGACTCGAACAGGTCGGCAAGGTTGTACTCCACCGTTCCTCCTGACCCCGGATGACTGGCGACTCGGCCGTCATTAGAGCGCCGGTCGGCACAAGTGGGAAGGGGTGGCGTCGCACCAATCTGACGAGCTGTCAGAAAACTATTGAACTGCGTCCCCTCCTCCTGCAACCTGTTCCAGATCCGGAGAACAGGAGTCCGTCATGGGCGGTACGGAACACCTCACCGTGCGGCGCGAAGGCGCCACGCTGGTGCTCACCCTGAACAGACCACAGGCCAGGAACGCGCTCTCGTTGCCGATGCTCGTCGGCCTGTACGACGGCTGGCTCGCCGCCGACGCGGACGACACGGTCCGCTCGGTCGTCCTCACCGGCGCGGGCGGCGCGTTCTGCTCCGGCATGGACCTCAAGGCGCTCGCGGGCGACGGAATGGCGGGGGAGGAGTACCGCGAGCGGATGACGGCCGACCCGGACCTGCACTGGAAGGCGATGCTGCGCCACCACCGTCCCCGCAAACCGGTCATCGCCGCCGTGGAGGGCCCCTGCGTCGCCGGCGGCACCGAGATCCTCCAGGGCACCGACATCCGCGTCGCCGGAGCCGGAGCCACCTTCGGGCTCTTCGAGGTCCGCCGGGGCCTCTTCCCGATCGGCGGCTCCACCGTCCGGCTGCCCCGCCAGATCCCCCGCACCCACGCCCTCGAAATGCTCCTCACCGGACGCCCGTACACCGCCGAAGAGGCCGCCTCCATCGGGCTCATCGGCCGGGTCGTGCCCGACGGCACCGCCCTGGAGGAGGCCCTCGCCGTCGCCGAACAGGTCAACGCCTGCGGGCCGCTCGCCGTCGAGGCCGTGAAGGCATCCGTCTACGAGGGTGCCGAGCTGACCGAGAGCGAAGCCCTGGCCGCCGAACTCAAGCGCGGCTGGCCCGTGTTCGCCACCGAGGACGCCAAGGAGGGCGCCCGCGCCTTCGCCGAGAAGCGCCCGCCCGTCTACCGGCGCGCCTGACCCCAGGAGAGAGCCATGCCCGACGTCCTCAGCGCCCCGCTGGTGGTCGAATTCCCCTTCACCCGCTCGCTCGGCCCCGTCCAGAGCGCCTTCCTCACCGGACTGCGCGAACGCACCGTGCTCGGCGTCCGGGCGGACGACGGCACGGTCCTCGTGCCCCCCGTCGAATACGACCCGGTCACCGCGAACGAACTGGGCGACCTCGTCGAGCTCGCCCCCACCGGCACCGTCACCACCTGGGCCTGGAACCCGTCCCCGCGCCGCGACCAGCCGCTCGACACCCCCTTCGCCTGGGTCCTCGTCCGGCTCGACGGGGCCGGCACCGCACTCCTGCACGTACTCGACGCACCCGGACCCGAGGCCGTACGCACCGGGATGCGCGTCCGCATCCGCTGGGCCGCGACCCGCACCGGCGCCATCACCGACATCGCCTGCTTCGAACCGTACGAGAGCGAGCCTGATCAGGCCGAACCAGCCCCGCACACCGGCGAGTTCGCCGACCCCGTCACCGGCATCGTCGTCCCGGCCCGCCTCGACTACGTCCACACCCCCGGCCGCGCCCAGAGCGCCTACATCAAGGCCCTGGAGGAACGCCGCACCGTCGGCGAACGCTGCCCGTCCTGCCGCAAGGTCTACGTACCGCCGCGCGGCGCCTGCCCCACCTGCGGGGTCGCCACCGCCGAACAGGTCGAGGTGGGCCCGCGCGGCACGGTCACCACGTTCTGCATCGTCAACATCAAGGCTGCTCATACGGCGAATCTCGACATCGAAGTCCCGTACGTCTACGCCCACATCGCCCTCGACGGCGCCGACCTCGCCCTGCACGGCCGCATCGCCGGAATCCCCTACGACCAGGTGCGCATGGGGCTGCGCGTCGAGCCCGTCTGGAGTGAGGGCGCCCGCCATGTGGACCACTACCGGCCCACCGGCGAGCCCGACGCCGACTACGACACGTACAAGGAGCTGGTGTAGATGCGGGACGTGGCCATCGTCGCCTTCGCCCAGAGCGCGCACCGGCGGCGCACCGACGAACTCTCCGAGGTCGACCTGCTGATGCCCGTCCTCCACGAGGTCCTGGGCGCGACCGGGCTCAAGGCCAACGAGATCGGGTTCACCTGCTCCGGCTCCGCCGACTACCTCGCCGGGCGGGCCTTCTCCTTCACCATGGCGCTCGACGGCGTCGGAGCCCACCCGCCCATCTCCGAGTCGCACGTCGAGATGGACGGGGCCTGGGCGCTGTACGAAGCCTGGGTCAAGATCCAGACAGGCGAGGCGGACACCGCGCTCGTCTACTCCTACGGCAAGTCGTCGCCCGGCCGGGTCCGCGACGTCCTCACCCGCCAGCTCGACCCCTACTACCTCGCCCCGCTCTGGCCCGACTCCGTCGCCCTCGCCGCCCTCCAGGCCCAGGCCCTCATCGACGCGGGCGACACCGACGAAGGAGCCCTCGCCGAGATCGGCGCCCGCAACCGCACCGCCGCCGTCGACAACCCGTACGCCCAGCTCACCGGCGACGTCCCGGCGGGCGACCACCTCGTGCACCCGCTGCGCACCGGCGACTGCCCGCCCATCGGCGACGGGGCCGCCGCCGTGATCCTCGCCGCCGGGGACGCCGCCCGCGCCCTGTGCGAACGGCCCGCCTGGATCCGGGGCATCGACCACCGCATCGAGGCCCACAGCCTCGGCGTCCGCGACCTGACCGACAGCCCCTCCGCACGGCTCGCGGCTGAGCGGGCCGGGGCGTTCGACCGGCCCGTCGACACCGCCGAGCTGCACGCCCCGTTCACCTCCCAGGAAGTCGTCCTGCGCAAGGCGCTCGGGCTCGGCGACGAGGTCCGCGTCAACCCCTCCGGCGGCTCCCTCGCCGCCAACCCGATCATGGCCGCCGGACTGATCCGGCTCGGCGAGGCCGCCGCCCGCATCCACCGGGGCGAGTCCGACCGCGCGCTCGCCCACGCCACCTCCGGGCCCTGCCTGCAGCAGAACCTCGTCGCCGTCCTGGAAGGGGAGAGCGCTCATGCCTAAGGAGCCCGTCGCCGTCGTCGGCATCGGCCAGACCAAACACGTCGCCGCCCGGCACGACGTGTCCATCGCCGGACTGGTCCGCGAAGCGGCGGTCCGCGCCCTGGAGGACGCCGGGCTGAGCTGGGCCGACATCGACGCCGTCGTCATCGGCAAGGCGCCCGACTTCTTCGAGGGCGTCATGATGCCGGAGCTCTACCTCGCCGACGCTCTCGGCGCCGTCGGCAAGCCCATGCTCCGCGTCCATACGGCGGGCTCCGTCGGCGGATCGACGGCCCTGGTCGCCGCGAACCTCGTCGCCGCCCGCGTCCACCGCACCGTCCTCACCCTCGCCTTCGAGAAGCAGTCCGAGTCCAACGCCATGTGGGGGCTCTCCCTGCCCGTCCCCTTCCAGCAGCCGCTGCTGGCCGGCGCGGGCGGCTTCTTCGCCCCGCACGTGCGCGCGTACATGCGGCGTACCGGAGCGCCCGACACGGTCGGCTCGCTCGTCGCGTACAAGGACCGCCGCAACGCCCTGAAGAACCCCTACGCGCACATCCACGACCACGACCTCACCTTGGAGAAGGTCCAGTCCTCGCCCATGCTCTGGGACCCGGTCCGCTACTCCGAGACCTGCCCCTCCTCCGACGGTGCCTGCGCCATGATCCTCACCGACCGGGACGGCGCGGCCCGCTCCCCGCACCCGCCCGCCTGGGTCCACGGCGGGGCGATGCGCAGCGAACCGACCCTGTTCGCGGGCAAGGACTTCGTCTCCCCGCAGGCCGGTAAGGACTGCGCCGCCGACGTCTACCGCCAGGCCCGCATCACCGACCCGCGCCGCGAGATCGACGCCGTCGAGATGTACGTACCGTTCTCCTGGTACGAACCGATGTGGCTGGAGAACCTCGGCTTCGCCGACGAGGGCGAGGGCTGGAAACTCACCGAGGCGGGTGTCACCGAACTCGACGGCGACCTCCCGGTCAACCCCTCGGGCGGCGTGCTGTCCACCAACCCCATCGGTGCCTCCGGCATGATCCGCTTCGCCGAGGCGGCCCTCCAGGTCCGGGGGAGAGCCGGGGAGCACCAGGTCGACGGGGCCGCCAGGGCGCTCGGCCACGCCTATGGCGGCGGGTCCCAGTTCTTCGCCATGTGGCTCGTGGGATCCGAGCCCCCGCCCGGCTGAGATAACGCGACGGGCCCGGTCCCGCGCGGCCCGGGCCCGGCTCCGCAACGTGAGCCGGGACACGTACCATGGGCTCCATGTCCTTCCTCCGCCGCCGTAGTGCCGCAACACCCGCGGGCCCGGACTTCGACGTCCTGGCCATGGACCCCGGGGACTGGCCCGGCAACCTCGGCGCCGGTCTGCTCCCCGCCCCCGACGGCAGCTGCCAGGGCGTCTTCCTCCGTTACGACCTGTACGGCGGCCGGGGCCCGGCGATGATCATCGGCAACCTGCCGGAAGGCTCGCCCGCCCGCGAGACCGAGGAGGGACAGGTCCCCTTCGAGGTGGCCCAACTGCTTCTCGCCCTGGAGAACGACGAGCCGATCGAGGTCGTCAGCTCCGAGGACGTCCCCGTCATGCAGGGGGACAATCTGCTGATCGTCCGCCGCGTCAAGCTCTCCGAGAGCCGCATCGCCTGCGTCCAGTTCGACCGCAGCGACGGCGTCCTCGTGACCATCGCCAGCTGGGACCGGCCGATCACCGACGACCTCTACACGCTGCTCAAGCCCCTGCCCGCGGAGCTGTTCCAGCAAGGCTGAAACGTATCTCCCTAGGCCGCCCGCATATGCCGGGCGGCCTTTTTTTCATGCCCGGACCGCCCCGGCGGGCCGATTTTCGCCGCCCATGACGTCCGGAAACGCGCGTTGACACCGATGGCGGGGGAGCGGCTACGGTGAGAAAATGTAACGACCGTTCAATGTGTAACAGTCGTTCAGGTTCCTTGCTTCTCCTCGTCCGGAGGTCCGTCCCCATGGCCAACCCCTACGGCGCACTCTTCAAGGCGCCGGGCTCCGTAGCCTTCTCCGCCGCGGGCTTCGTCGCCCGTATGCCGCTGTCGATGACCGGCATCGGGATCATCACGATGCTGTCCCAGATGCGCGGGCAGTACGGCCTGGCAGGGGCCGTCTCCGCCACCTTCACGCTGTCCATGGCCCTCTGCGGCCCCCAGATCTCCCGTGTCGTCGACCGGCGGGGGCAGAGCAAGGTGCTGCTGCCCGCCGCCGGCCTCAGCGTCATCGCCATGGGCGTGCTGCTCCTCTGCGCCCGCTACGACGCCCCCGTCTGGACGCTCTTCGTCAGCGCGGTACTGGCCGGGACGATGCCCAACATGGCCGCGATGGTCCGCGCCCGGTGGACCCACGTCTACCGGGGCTCGGACCGCCTGCACACCGCGTACTCCCTGGAATCGGTCGTCGACGAACTCACCTTCGTGGTGGGCCCCGCGCTCGCGGTCGCGCTGAGCACCGCACTCTTCCCGGAGGCCGGTCCCCTGGTCGCGGTGGTGCTGCTCACCCTCGGTGTCCTCATGTTCGTCCCGCAGAAGCGCACCGAACCGCCGGTGCTCCGGCCGGCCGACGACGGCGCCCCGAGCGTCTCCGCGCTGCGCGGCGGACCGCTCGTCCTGCTGGCCCTCACCCTCGTCGCGGGCGGCACGATCGTCGGCACCGTCGACGTGGTGAGCGTCGCCTTCGCCGAGGAGCAGGGATCACCGGCCGGCGCGGGCATCGTCCTGTCCGTCTACGCGATCGGCTCGGCCGGCGCCGGGCTGGTCTTCGGCGCTCTCCGGCTCACCGTCCCGCTGCCCCGGCTGCTCCTCCTGAGCACGGCCGGCACCGCCCTCACCACGCTTCCCCTGCTGCTCGTCGGGAACATCGCCACGCTCTCCGCGGCCGTCTTCTTCTCCGGCCTCTTCTTCGCGCCTACCATGATCGTGGTGATGGGACTGGTGGAGAAGACGGTGCCGCCCGCCGCCCTCACTGAAGGGATGACCTGGGCGATCACCGGCCTCAGCGTGGGTGTCGCACTCGGCGCCTCGGTGTCGGGCGGTATGGTCGACCGCTTCGGCCCCTCCGGCGGCTTCGCCGTGGCCATCGCCGCGGGCGGCGCGACGGTGCTGCTGGCGCTGACCGCCCAGGGTCCGCTCAACCGGAGTCTGCGGGCGCGCGCCGTCGAGAGGCCCGCCGACGAGGGGCGCGCGAAGTCGGTCCTGTAGCCCCCGCCGTAAGGGAACGGAACGCCGCTCCCATCCCGCTCGACCACGACGCCCGGAGGGCACGATGACCACTTCACCGACCGACGGCCGCCTGCTCAAGGGCGAGCTCCGACGGCAGGAACTCATCGAGGCCACCCTCCAGGTGGTCGCCCGCGAGGGCGTCGCGGGCGTCAGCCACCGGGCGGTGGCGCGCGAGGCGAACCAGCCCGCCACCGCTGCCGCCTACTACTTCAAGAGCATCGACGACCTGCTCACCGCCGCCCTCACCGTCTGTATGGACCAGGACGCCGAACGGATGCGACGCCTGGCAGAGAGCGCCGACGGCAGCCCCGAGGGCCTCCCCGCCCTGGCCGAACTGCTCGCGAACGTCATGGCGGGCCCCGGCCGGCTCCTCGCCGAGTACGAGCTCTACCTGCTCGCCGCCCGCCGGCCGGAGCTGCGCACCTCCACCGGGCGCTGGCTGGACGCCATCGCCGGATACGCCCTGCGCTACACCGACGACCCCGTCCGGGTACAGACCTTCAAAGGCGTCATCGACGGGCTGCTCCTCCAGGGACTGCTGACCGACACCCCGCCGACGGCGGCGGAGTTCGAGGCCGTGCTGCGGCACGTCCTGCTCTGACCGGCCGGCCCACGAGCCCTTACCCGCCCTCCTCCGTCCTCCCCTCCCCCGGGGCCGTTCCGTGCTCCCGGCCGCTTCGCCATGCCCGCATCCGGAGCATTCCGAAGCCGCCTGCCCGGCCCCCTCCGATCCAAGGAGCCCGAGTGAACTCCGTCCCCGTACCGGAACCCCTCCTCCCCGAACCGACCTTTTACGCCGCGCCCGACGCGGCCGCCAGACAGCGGCTGGTCGACACCCACCGGCCCACCCTGGAGCGTGCGGTGGAGACCCTGCGCGCCCGCACCCACTGGTCGCCCTACCCCGAGGACCCGGCCGCCTACGGCACGGACGCCGAGGCCGAGGGCGAACGGGCCTTCCACGCCCTGCTGGACAAGCCCTTCCCCCTGGACCAGCCGGGCCGGGACGGCACCGTCGGCCCCTTACCCGCCGAGGGCGGCGAGGTCTCCCCGTACGGCTTCGGTCTGGGCATCAGCTACCCGCACAGCGATCCCGAGGCGCTGCTCGCCGGCGCGGAGGCCGCGGCCGGCGAGTGGCGGCAGGCCGGAGCGCTCGTCCGGGCGGCGGTCTGCCTGGAGATCCTGGCCCGGATCAACGCCCGGTCCGCCGAGTTCGCCCAGGCCGCCATGCACACCAGCGGACACGGGCCCGTGATGGGCTTCCACGCCGGAGCCGTACACGCCCAGGACCGTGGACTGGAGGCCGTGGCCGCCGCGTACACCGAACAGACCCGGCTGCCCGCCCGGGCGCTCTGGACCAAGCCCCTGCCCTCCGGCGAACCCTGCTCCATGGAGAAGACCTTCACACCCGCCGGCCTGGGCACCGCGCTGCTCGTCGGCAACCGGATCTTTCCCGCCTGGAGCGGCTACGCCGGTCTCTTCGCCTCGCTCGCCACCGGCAACCCGGTGATCGTCAAACCCCACCCCGCCGCAGTCCTCCCGCTCGCCCTGACCGTGGCCGTCGCCCGGGACGTCCTCACGGCCGCGGGTTTCGCCCCCGGCCTCGTCGCGCTGGCCGCCGAACACCCCGGGGAAGGGCTCGCCCGAGCGCTCGCCGTCCGGCCGGAGATCCGGATCGTCGACTTCACCGGCACCACCGCGTTCGGGCGATGGCTGAAGGACAACGCCCGCCACGCGCAGCTCTTCACCTCCACCACCGCCGTCAACACCGTGCTGATCGAGTCCACCGAGCACTACGCGGCCATGCTCGACAACCTCGCCTTCTCCCTCGCCCTCTACAGCGGCCAGCTCTGCACCAGCCCCCAGAACATCCTGATCCCGCGGGCCGGCATCCGAACCGACCTGGGGCGCAAGGGACATCTCGACGTGGTCGCCGACCTCGCCGCCGCGGTGACCCGGCTGCTCACCGACGACGCGTTCGCCTGCGACCTGCTCGGGGCGCTCTGCGGGCCGGCGGAGGCCGCGTCCGCGGAACTGGCCGCCTCCGGCGCCCTCGGCCCGGTCGTCCTGGCCGGCCGCACCGTGCACCACCCCCGCCACCCCCGTGCCACCGTCCGCACCCCGACCCTCGTCGCGCTGGACGCGGCACGACCGCAGGACCGGGCCGCACTGGCACACGCCCGGCCCGGCCCCGTCTTCTTCACCGTGGCGGTCGACTCGGCCGACGACGGCATCGCCCTGCTGCACACCACCGCCACCACCGCCGGATCGCTCTCGGCCGGAGCCTGGACGGCGTCCGAGCAGGTGGAGCACGCGGTGACCCGAGCCTGCGCGGACGCCGGAGTGATGCTCTCCCTCGGCATGACCGGCGACTGGTACCTGACCCAGAGCGCCGTCTACTCCGATCTGCACGGCACCGGAGCCAACCCGGCGTCCGACCACGCCTTCTGCGACGGCGCGTTCGTGGCACGCAGATTCCGCACGGTCGAGGTCCGCCGCCGTGTATGACCGGACCGCACACGCGCAGCCGCGACGGGAACCAGCCGACGATCCGAGAAAGAGGACCCACGTGCCACGTGCCCCGTTCGACCTGCCGTTCAGGGGCCGGGACGACGAACTGTCCCGCGTCCGCCGTGTGCTCGACCACGCGGCACGCGGCGGCAACGCTCTCCTGGTGGTCGAAGGACCACCGGGGACCGGCAAGTCCCGCCTGCTGCAGGCCTGCGCCCAGGAAGCGGTCCGGCGCGGCTTCCGCGTCCCCGACGAGACCTGCGTGCGCCGCCAACTGCCCTCCCTGGGACGGTGCAAGGTGCCGGGCGTCGGACGCACCGGCCGGACAGGCCGCCCGGGGCTGCGCCGCATGCCCGTCCTCGTTCTGATCGACGAGGCGGACCACCTGGGCGCCGACGCCGTGGACGCCCTGCTCGCGCGTGGCGCCGCGCCGCACGGAGTGCCCACCGTGTGGGCCCTCGCCCACCGGTCCGGGCGCACCTGCGAGAGCCTGGCCGCCGTGCTCTCCACCCGCTGCGGATACGTGGAGCGGCTCACGCTCGGCGCGCTCGCCCCCGGCGTCATCACCGCCCTGGCCACCGGGGCCCTCGGAGCGCCCCCGTCGCCGTCGCTGCGACAGCTGATCGAGAAGGCGGGCGGCCACCCCCGGATCACCGCCGAACTGCTGCTCGGACTCCAGGAGGAGGGCGCGGTCGAGACCGGCTCGGGCCTGGCCCACCCCACGTCCACCCGGCTGCCGGAACGGCTCCACCGCCGGATCGAGGAGACCATGGCCTGCTACTCGCGGGCCTGCTGCCAGCTCCTCAGCGTCGCCGCCGTGCTGGGCCGGGAACTGGACTACGAGATCCTCGCGCCGATGCTCCGCACCGCCCCCTCCGCGCTGATCCCGCTCGCCGAGGAGGCCTGTGCGATGGGCGCGGTGACCGGCGACGGCGGACGGACGGTGTTCCGCAACGAGCTGATGCGGGAGATCCTCGCCGAGGCCGTCCCGGCCGCGCTCCAGCGGGTGCTGCGCCGGGAGGCGGAGGCGCTGCGCACGGCACGGGCCGCGGGACTCCCCGCGCCCGGTCCCGCCGGGACCACGGCCCCGGCACCGGCCGAACCACCGGAGGCGACGGCGTGGGACCTGCTGAACGACCGGCAGGCCGCCGTGGTCCGGCTGGTCAAGGCGGGCCTGACCAACCAGCAGATCGCCCGCCGGCTCGATGTCTCGCCGCACACCGTCAACTACCACCTGCGCAGGCTCTTCCGGAGTTTCGGCGTGCGTTCACGGATCGATCTGCTCAGCGCGGTCGAGCAGCGCGTCCTGCCCGGCCGTGCTGTCCCGGCCGGTACCCGGTACGTCCGGTCGTGACGGCCGCGCACGCGGCGCGCCGGGCCGCCGCCCGCTCATCGCGGACGGCGGCCCGGCAGGTTGGACCGGTCAGGCGGTGAGCGGCCGCAGATAGCGGTCCAGCACCGGATCCGGCAGGACCCGGGCCAGGGCCCCGGCCCGGCGGGCATCGTCCCCGACCCGGTAGCGCGACCGGGGCCGCGCCGCCGTGAGGGCTCTCACCACCGCCGCGGCGAAGTCCTCGGGCCGGGTCCCGCTTCCCGCGGCCCCCGCCTCGTTCTGCCGCAGGAACCGCAGGAACGGCGCCCGGTACAGCTCCGCGACCTCACTCCCCACACCGGCCAGAGCCGCCTCGCCGCCCGTCGACACCTTGCTCCAGATAGGCGTCATGATCGCGCCCGGCTGCACCACGCTCACCCCGATGCCCTGGGACCGCAGCTCCCGGCGCAGCACATCGGTCAGAGCCTCCTTGGCGAACTGCGCGGCCGCATAGGCGCCCATGAAGGGCAGCGCGATGCTGCCCAGGCCCGAGGTGACATTGACGATCCGGCCCCGGCTGCGCCGCAGATCCGGCAGGAACGCCTGGGTGACCGCGAGCTGGCCCACCACATTGGTGTCGAGCTGCTGCCGCAGCCGCTCCGGGTCCACGCACTCCAGTGGGCCCGAGACACAGATCCCGGCGTTGTTGACCAGCCCCCACAGCGGCCGGCCGTCGCCGAGCGAGGCGATCTCCTCGGCCGCCGAGGCGATCGATACCCGGTCCGTGACGTCGACACGTACCGCGGTGATCCGGCCGAGCCCCGACCGCCCGGCCAGCGCCTCGCCGTCCGCCTCTTTCCGTACGCCGGCGAAGACGCTGAACCCGGCCCGCTCCAGCCGCAGCGCACATGCCTCGCCCAGCCCCGACGAGGCGCCCGTGACCAGCACGGACCGGCCGTTCGGCGTGACGGGGAGCCTTCTAACGGCCGGCATGGGCGTCCTCCGGTGCGGTCCGGTTCCCGGGGAAGGTGAGCGCGCCTTCCAGGATGGCCGTGAGCCGCCCGGTGGGCAGGAACCTGAAGTAGGCGTCCCTGACCGGCCGCCGGACCGGGTTCACCGACTGCTCGAAGGTACTGATGGAGCGTGAGGCGGCCACCATGCCCCGGGTGCGCTCGCGGCGTTCGTCCTCGTACCGGCGCAGCGCCACCGTGCTGTCGGAGCTCCCCGCGAGATGACGGGCGAGGACGACGGCGTCCTCGATCGCCATGCAGGAGCCCTGCCCCAGGCTGGTCAGCATCGGGTGGGCCGCGTCGCCCAGCAGGGTCACCGGACCCCGGCCCCACTGCTCCAGGAAGGCCCGGTCACGCGAGGGGACGGCCAGGATCGACTCCTGCGGGGTCTGCGCGATGGCCTGCTGGACCTCCTCGGCCCACCCGGCGAAGGCGCGCCGCACATCCTCCTTGCCGCCCTGCCAGTCGTGCGACTCCTCGGTGGGCATGTTCTTCGTACCCCACCAGTACAGCGTGCCGTCGCCCATGTCGACCAGGCCGAACCGCTGTCCGCTGCCCCAGAAGTGCGTCACCGAGCCCGGTGTGAAGTTCGGGTGATCGAACGGGACGAGCGCCAGCCAGCAGATGTAGCCGCTGTCCTGGGAGGGTTCGTCGCCCGGGCCGGTCAGCTGGCGCCGTACGGCCGAGTTGAAGCCGTCCGCGCCGATGAGTACGTCGCCGTCGGCCCGGGAGCCGTCGGTGAAGTGCACGCTCACCCCGCCCCCGGGAGGGTCCGGGTCGAAGCGCTCCGCCTGCGCCCCCAGCACGACGGGAATACCCTCGGCCGCCTCCAGCAGGGCCGCCTGGAGCGCGGAACGGGTGATCAGGACGCTCGGCACCCCGAGCCGCCCGATGATCTCGGGGAAGGGGAACTCCCGGATCAGCCGTCCCCTCGACGTCTTCACCCGGTACGACTCCAGGACCTGGCCGCGCTTCTCCAGACCGAGGTCGATCCCGGCGGAGTCCAGGGCGGCCAGCGCGTTGCTCATCACCGAGAGGCCCGAGCCTGCCGCGCCGAGCTCGGCCGCCCGCTCGTACACCTCGACGTCCAGTCCGGCCCGGCGCAGGGCCACGGCGGCCGTCAGACCGCCGATGCCCGCACCGATCACGATCGCCTTGCGGCGCGCTTGCGTCATGTCACTCTCCGATCAGTTCGGTGACGACCTGGGCGAGGTGGGCCACATGGGGCTCCTCCATGATCGTCAGGTGGTCGCCGGGCACGTCGATGACGGTCAGTTCACCGCGGGTCCGCTCCCGCCAGCCGTTCGCCGGGTCCCGGTGCAGGGACTCGATGGCCGTGTGCATCGAGTCCAGGACCTCGGGCAGCGGCTCGGACGCGTGCACCAGCGTCATGTCCTGGTCGACCGGTGCGGGCCGGTAGGCGAAGGCGGCCCGCCAGTTGGCCTCGTACACATGGAAGAGCCGCCGCACCACCGCCCCCGTACTGCCCGCCGGCAGCACACCCTCCTCGACGGCGAGCCGGGCGATGAAGCCGAACTTCTCCTCCAGCGTCCCGAGCCCGGACGGAATGGCCTCCAGCGGGGAGTCGCCGCCGCGCTGGAGCCACAGCAGCTCCCAGAAGAACCAGCCCAGCAGGGCGTCGTCGTCGGTGGTCAGCCGCCGTCCGGGGTTGAGTGCGGTGGTGTCCAGCAGCACGAGACGCGCCACCTCCTGTCCCGCGGAACGCAGTTGACGGGCCATCTCGAAGGCGACGAACCCGCCGAAGGACCAGCCGCCGATGACGTACGGGCCCTCGGGCTGCACCCGGCGGACGGCCTCGACGTATCCGGCCGCGATCTCCTCCACGCTGCGCAGCGGCTCGGTCCCCGCGTCGACCCCGGCCGCCTGGAGCGCGTACAGCGGCTGGTCGTCGCGCAGGTACTTGGCGAACCGGACGTAGCACAGGACGTTGCCGCCCATCGGATGCACGAAGAACGCGGGCCGCCGGTCGCCGCCGGACCGG
Organism: Streptomyces globisporus; assembly: GCA_014649555.1. Classification (GTDB taxonomy): domain Bacteria; phylum Actinomycetota; class Actinomycetes; order Streptomycetales; family Streptomycetaceae; genus Streptomyces; species Streptomyces globisporus. Next base: position 252,990 of record BMTG01000006.1, read on the forward strand.
ATCGGCACCAGCGGGTCGAACTCCGCGCTCACCCCGCCCGACCGCAGCCGATCGGCGAGCTGGGCCACCGTGGGCGCCGAGATGAACTCCGAGAGGGGGACGGTCACTCCGTACCGCTGCTCGATGAGGACCACCAGCCGCATCGCCGTCAGCGAGGTGCCGCCGAGGTCGAAGATGTTGTCGTGGACCCCGGGCACCGGCAACTGGAGCAGTTCGCCGAGGAGTTCGGCCAGCGCGTGCTCGTACGCGTCGCGCGGCGGTGTGTTGTCGCCCGCCCGGCCCGCGGTCAGGGTGATGCGGCGCAGGGAGGCGTCGTCGCGCTTGCCGCTCGGGGTGAGCGGAAGCTCGGGCAGCCACTCGTAGTGCGAGGGCAGCATGTAGTCCGGCAGCACGGTGCGCAGTTGCTTGCCGAGCTGACCCAGATCGGTGTGCTCGCGCTCGCCCACCAGGAACGCGGCCAGGAAGGAGTCGTTGCCCTCGCGCCGCCGTGCGACCACCGCCACCTCGGCGAGCCCGGGGTGATCGGCGCCGAACCGCGCCACGGCGAGCTCCACCTCGGCCGGCTCCACCCGGAAGCCGCGCACCTTCACCTGGGCGTCGGCCCGCCCGAGGCAGACCACCGAACCGTCGGGCAGCACCACCCCGAGGTCGCCGGTGCGGTAGAGGCGGCGGCCCGGCGTGCCGTCGGGATGCGGTACGAAGCGCTCGGCGGTCAGCTCCGGCTGGTGGAGGTATCCGTCGGCCAGGCAGACGCCACCGAGGTGGATCTCGCCCTTGACGCCCGCGGGGACCGGCCGCAGCTCCGCGTCCAGGACCAGCACCTGCGATCCGGGCACCGCCTTCCCGATCGGCGGCAGCGGCGGCCACGACGCGGGATCACCCGTCATCGTGTGACGCGTCACCACATGCGATTCGGTGGGGCCGTACTGGTTCTCCAGCAGCACCCCCGGCAGCGCCGCGCACAGCCGCCGGATCTCCGGCGTGACGCGCAACTGCTCCCCGGAGGAGATCAGCGTCGTCAGGGCGCGGGGGACGAGTCCGAGAGCATCGGCCGTCTCCGCGAGCTGCTGGAGGGCGACGTAGGGCAGAAACAGCCGCTCCACCCGCTCCCGGTCCAGCAGCCGCAGCAGCGCGGGCAGATCGCGCCGCTCGGCGCCCGAGAGCAGCAGAAGGGTGCCGCCACCGCACAGTGTGGAGAAGATCTCCTGGAAGGAGACGTCGAAGCTCAGCGGCGCGTACTGCACGGTCGTCGCACCGACCGCCCCGCTCGGAACGTCGTTCTGCCAGGCGATCAGCTGGGCCAGCGAGCGGTGCGGCATCGCCACGCCCTTGGGCCGGCCGGTGGAGCCGGAGGTGAAGAGGACGTAGGCGGTGCTCGTCGGTGAGATGGCGGGCAGCGGTACGCCGTCGGACGCCCCGGCGCCGCCCGGCGTGGCCAGGGCGGCGTCCGCGAGCAGGACGGGCACCCCCTCGGGGAGCAGCTCGCTCTGCGTCCGCTGTGCGACCACCCGGAGGGGACGGGCCTGCTCCAGCATCGCCGCGAGCCGTTCCTGCGGGTAGTCGGTGTCCAGCGGCAGCGCGGCGGCCCCCGCCTTCAGCACACCCAGGATCACGGCGACGGTCTCGGGGGAGCGGTCCATGGCGATGCCGACGCTGTCACCGGCGCTCGCCCCGAGCGCGAGCAGCCGGTGCGCCACCCGGTCGGACGCCCGGCCGAGGTCGGCGTACGTCCAGCGATCGTCGCCGAAGACCAGCGCGACCGCGTCCGGAGCCTTCTCCACCTGTTCCCGTACGGCGGTGACCACATCGGCCGGTGCGGCGGGGGCCCCGGCCGGCACGGGCGCCAGGTCGGGGGCCCCGGCCCGCAGCGCGGTGTCCGGGCGCTCGTGGGGGTGGTGGGCGAGCGTGTCCAGGACCGTCAGGAACCGGTCGGCGTACAGCGTGGCCTGGCCCGGGGTGAAGACGCTGCCCCGGTAGTCCATCCGCAGCCCGAGATGTCCGTCCGCCGGGTCGGCCACCGCGTTGACCAGCAGGCTGAAGTTGGTCTCCTCCCAGGCGTGGAAGGCGTCCATCCGCACACCGGGGAGGGCGAGAACGGGGGAGAGCTGCCGGAAGTGGATGTAGTTGAACGCGGTGTCCAGCACCGTGACGCCCAGCTCCTCCTGGACGGCGCTGAGAGGGTGGCGCCGGTGCGGGTGGCTCCGCTGCTCCTGGCGGAACGTTTCGCGGGCCACGTCGAGCAGGCTCTCCCGGCCGGTGTCCAGGCGCACCGGCAGCGTGTTGAGGAACAGCCCCACGATGCGCTCCGCGCCCTCCGCGTCCGGTCGGCCATGGGTGACGAGGCCGGTCGTGACATCGGTGGTGCCGGTGAACAGACCGAGGGTCAGGCAGTGGGCGGCGAACAGCACCGACTTGACGGGCAGGGCGTGCTCCCGCGCGAACTCCTCCACGGCCGAAGCCAGTTCACCCGGCAGGTCGATCCGTCGTGTGATGAGTCCCTCGCTGCCGGGGGCCTCGTGCGGGCGGAAGCCGTCGAACTGGGGGAGTGCGGAGCCCTCCAGATACCGCGACCAGTAGGCCCGGCTCTCCGCGGACTCCAACGACGCGCGTTCGGCCGCCACATGACCGGCCGCCGAGGGCAGTTCGACGGCCGGGACCGCACCGATCCCCGCCCCGGTCAGGTGCAGATGGTCCTGGAGCAGCTCACTGACGGCGTTCGCCACGCTGCCGCCGTCCAGCAGCGCGTGGTGGAAGTTGAGGACCAGCTCCACGCTGTCGTCCGCCAGCACATAGGCCCGGAAGTGGTGGAGCGGGGCGTCGGTGAAGACGTACGGGTGGTAGCGCCGTTCGGCGACGTACGCCGCCATCTCCTCGCGCGCCGCCTGCTGCGGCAGCCCTCGCAGGTCGCGGACGGAGAGCGCGCCCTCCACCGTGTCGTGCACCAGCTGCAACGGCTCGGAGAAGGTCCCCAGGTCGAAGGAGGAGCGCAGCGCGGGGTGGCGGGCGACCAGCCGGTCGAAGGCCGAGCGGAACGCTTCCTCCTGCCACGGAAGGGTCAGCGAGTACTGGAAGACGTCGCGGTAGACGGCGGAGGTCTCCTCGGTGCGGCTGTGGTAGATCAGGCCGAGCTGGAGGCGGGAGAGCGGCTGCGCGTCCTCGATGCCGGGCGTTCCCTCCAGCCGGGCCACATCGACCCGGGAGACCAGCGCGAACGGCTCGTACCCGCCCGGCGGCGGCGCGGCCGGACCCTCGGTGACCACCGCGGCCAGCCCGGCGACCGTCGGGTTGCGGACGAGGTCGGAGAGCGAGAAGTGCAGCCCCTGCTTCTCCGCCGCGGCGCGCAGCCGCAGCATCTGGATCGAATCACCGCCCAGCGCGTAGTAGTTGTCGTGGACGCCGACCTCGGCCACGTCCAGGAGCTCGGCCCACACCAGCGCCAGCCGCCGCTCGGTGTCATTGCGCGGAGCGGCCGCGGAGCGTGGTGAGGCGCCCGTCACCGTCGGCTCCGGCAGTGCGCGCCGATCGGCCTTGCCGTTCGGGGTGAGCGGCACCTCGTCGATCCGTACGAAGTGCGCGGGGACCATGTAACCGGGCAGCGTCGCGGCCAGGGCGGCCCGCAACGAGGCGTCGTCCAGCGGGAGATCGGCGACGTAGTAGCCGACCAGATAGGTGGAGCGGTCCGCCGAGTCACGGTCCACGACGATCGCGTCCCGGACTCCGTCCACGGTGGCCAGCGCGCTCTGCACCTCGCCGAGTTCCACCCGGTTGCCGCGGATCTTGACCTGTCCGTCGATCCGGCCCAGGTACTCCAGCGTTCCGTCGGACAGCAGCCGCGCCAGGTCACCCGTCCGGTAGAGCCGCCCTTCGGCGGCGAAGGGATCGGCGACGAACTTCTCGGCCGTCAGCTCCTCGCGGCCGAGATAGCCGCGGGCCACCTGCACCCCTCCGACGCACAGCTCGCCCGCCAGCCCCGCCGGCTGCGGGGCCCCGGCCGGGTCGAGGACGTGGAGCCGGGTGTTGTCGACGGGACGGCCGATCGGCACCCGGTGCTGCGGAGCCCCGGCCGGATCGCCGGGCAGGTCCTGGTAGGAGACGTCCACCGTGGCTTCGGTCGGCCCGTAGAGATTGACCAGCAGCGGACCGGAGCCGGCGGCGTACGCGCCGAAGACCCGGTGGAACTGGTCCACCCGGGCCGGAGGCAGCGCCTCGCCGCTGCAGAAGACCCGGCGCAGCGAAGCCGCGTCGGCGCGCAGGGCCGGACTCTCCTCCAGCAGATCGAGGAAGGGGCCGAGCATGGACGGCACGAAGTGCAGGGTGGTGACCCGGCGCGAGCGCACGGTCCGCAGGATGTCCCGCGGGTCCTTCTCGCCGTCGACCGGCAGCAGCGCCACGGACGCGCCCTCGGCCGCCCACCAGAACAGCTCCCACACCGACACGTCGAAGGAGATCGGGGTCTTCTGGAGCAGGACGTCGTCCGCGCCGATCGGATAGCGCCGCTGCATCCAGGCCAGCCGGTTGACCACCGAGCGGTGCTCGACCATGACCCCCTTGGGCCGGCCGGTCGATCCGGACGTGTAGATGACGTACGCGAGGTGGTGCGGGCCCGCCGCCGGCTCCACCGGACCCGACGGCCCGCGCAGCAGCTCCCGCACGGTCAGCACCACAACGGACGGGTCCAGACCCGACGGGGGCGTCTCGCCCGACGTCAGGACGACGCTCGCCCGGCTGTCCTCCAGCAGGAAGGAGATCCGCTCCTGCGGGTATCCGGGGTCGACGGGCACATACGCACCGCCCGCTTTCAGTACGCCGAGGAGCGCGGCCGGCAGGTCCGGCCCGCGCCGCATCAGCACGGCCACGCGGTCGTCGGGGCCCACGCCCCGGGCCCGTAAGGCGCGGGCGATCTGATTGGCCCGCGCGTCCAGGGTCGCGAAGTCGATCCGCTCCCCGGTGGCCTCGTCCACGACCGCCGTACGGCCGGGGTGCACCGCCGCCCGCTCCTCGAACAGCTCGTGCAGGGTGCGGTCCGTACGGTGGGCGACGTCGGGCCCGCGGGCAGCCCGTGCGAGCTCGCCCCGTTCCTCCTCGCCGATCAGGGGAAGCGTGAGGGCGGGCCGCTCAGGGGCCTCGACCGCGCCCTCCAGCAGCCGGCGGATCCCCTCGGCCACACCGGCGACGGGGAAGTCCTCGTCGAAGACGTCCAGGGCGTGGTCGAGGGCGATCCGCAGCGTGCCGTCGCCCTCGTCGGCGTGGACCGTCACCGCCAACGCGTCCTGCCGGTGCACAGGGGCCATGATCGACGCCACCCGTGTGATTCCCGCCGGTACCGCCACGGCCGGGAAACGCACGTACGACAGGGTGACGTCGAAGAGCGCGCGGACACGCCCGGGCAGCTCCCCGACCGTGCGCAGCACGTCGCCCAGCGCGAGACGCTCATGGCCCCGCAGCTCGGCCGTTCTCGTCCTGACCTGCTCGGCGAGGTCCGGCAGGGAGGCGTCCGGGCGGAGGTCCACCCGCAGCGGCAGGCTGTTCGCGAACTGCCCGACGACCGAGCGCGTCCGTTCGTCCTGCCGGTTGAGGAAGGGCACACCGAGCACGATCTGCTCACTGCGGTGCACCCGCGCGAAGTAGGTGGCGAACGCGGCGGCGACGACACCGAAGGGCGAGCCGCCGCCCTCCCGTATTCGGTCCACCAGCGCGGCGTCGACGGAGAAGCCGTAGCGAGCCCGTCCCGGGCCGTCAGGGGCCTCGGCGCCCGCCGAGCGCGGGAAGAGCACGGGGACCGTGTCCCGGTGGGCGTCACGGTGGAAGGCGAGGTCACGTTCGCGGTCGGCCGAAGCCCGGTAGGCGGCATCGGCCTCCACCGCCACACTGTGGGAGAGCCGGGGCCGTGAGTCCTCCGCCGCGTCGCCCCGGGCGTACGCCTCCCACATCTGGCCGCTCACCGTGTTCAGGGCCCAGCCGTCGACGACGAGATGATGGGCCTTCAGCGCCAGGTGGACCGTCGCGGAGCTCTCCCTGACGAGCAGCGCGGAGACGAGTGGCGAGTCCTGGACGGTGAACGGCTCGGCCAGGAATTCCTCCAGCCGGGCGGCGACGGCCGCGGCGGGGTCCTCGCGGCCCGAGAGATCCTCGTCCGGCTCCCAGACGCCGGGCCATTCACGGGGATCACCGGACCACTGGAACGGAACGCCGTCCCGCTCGCCGAACCGGATCCGGAACGCCTCATGACCGAGGAGTGTCCGGGTCAGCGCGTCGTGCAGCGCGCCCGTGTCCACGGGACCCGTCAGCCGCTCGTGCTGGACCACGTTGAACTGAGGGTCGCCCGGCGCCCTGGATTCGGCCGCCCAGATGTCTTTCTGATAGGAGGTCAGAGAAGTCTCGCGATACGTACTCATGGGGTCTCCCCTTTTGCCGGCAATCCGGCGCCCATCGCTCAGGTTGATTCGTCCGGAACGATAGGCATTCGGTGATCGGCGAAACCACTACTCGAATGGGTAGGGGCCGGGTCACGATACGAGCCGGCCGGATCGCTACCCGCTTGAGCAGCGCCGATGGTGGACCCAGGAGGAGAACTGCGACCGCAGCTGTGCATGTGTTCACGCTTGCTTCATGTTGCTTCTCGCGCATTTAACGGAGAGACATAATGGTGCGCGGAGCGGTGACTTTCGGTCATGTTCGTCTGGACCTGATGGAATTCGGCCACGGTCCGTCGTGGGAATCCCACGACGGACCGTATTCCCCCGGGAGCCCTACGGCCCGGGATGCTAGCCCCGGCTGCCCGCCGACCGGGCCATCATCCGGGTCACCTGCGCCGCCGACGTCCCCGGACCCGTGGGCCCGCCGAGATGCCAGGGCGCGGCGTGGCCGGTCCGCAGATCCTCATCGCGGTAGCGGCGGCAGCCCCGGTGCCAGATCAGGATGCCCGCCAGCCAGTGCTCCAGCTCCCGGACATAGCCCGCCAGGATCTCCCGCGCCTCGGCGTCCAGGCCGAAATCGTCGTACAGCACCGGGAGTTCCACCTCGGCGACATGCCGGAACTGCCGTAGCCGCGAGTTCATCAGGTCGTGCACGATCGCCACGCCCGTCGGATAGTCGACGCCGAAGAAGTTCTGCACGACCAGGGCGCCGTTGTGCACCTCACCCTCGTACTCGATCTCCTTCTGGTACGAGAACAGGTCGTTGAGCAGACACGCGTAGTCCGCGGCCGCGTTCTCCAGGGAACGCATCGGACCGCTGCGGTAGACCTCCTCCGGAACCTTCCGGCCGTGGCCGAGCCGGCACAGGCTCATCGTCAGGTCCGAACCGAACGTCGCCCGCCGCATCTCCACGTAGTCCACCGGATCGGGGATGCGGTTCTGCGCCTGGTTCGCCAGCTCCCACAGCCAGCTCTCGGTCATCGTCTCGATCGCGGTACGGAAGGTGCGCCGCGCGCCCGCGTCCATCGGGCCGGCCGTCCTGCGCCACAGGTCGCCCAGACTCCGCTCCAGCGCGTTCACCGGCTCCGGCGTTCCCCCGTCGTCCACCGGCATGAACAGCGACAGCCGGTCGTTCGCCAGCCGCGCCCCCGCCAGGTCCCGGGTCCGCCCGTGCACGACCGGGAACCAGTCGTCCCCGTACGTCCCCCAGGCCAGCCAGCCCGATGACAGGTCCAGCTCGTCCGGGCTCGCGTCCGGGTGGATGCCCGCGGCGCAGAGCGGCAGGTCGATCGCGCGGATCCGCTCCTCGTCCCAGATGTGCGAACCGGGCACGCCCGGCTGGGCCTCCAGGATGCCCATCCGCCGCGCCCAGTCGACCAGCCGGACGCGCGCGCCCTCCAGGTGAGGGCTCAGCGTGGTGGTGAAGGGCAGATCGAAGTCGGGGAGCAGCGAGGGCCCCACGTGCTGGTACGGCACATGGCTGTGGCTGCGGGCCCGCGCGGTCTCGGAGCGGAGCGTGAACTTGACGGAGGCGGCGGACATGCCGAAGCCGGGCACGGCCTCGCCCGCGCCGCCGCCGTTCATGTAGCGGCTGGAGCGCATGTGCCATTCGTGGCCGCCGGACTGCCAGTCCTGCAGTCCCTTGGCGTACGCCAGTACGGCGGCGGTCTGCGCCGGGTCCAGGGCCTTGTCGGCGCAGAGCGGGCCGAGTTCGGTCAGCGCGGTGTTCTCGAACTGCTGGAGCCGTGAGGTCAGCAGGTCGTTGACGGCTTCGGCGGCCTCCTGGGTGGAGCAGTCGAGGAACTTCTCCAGCACCAGCACACCGTTGCTGTTCTCCCCCTCGTCCTCCACCTCACGCTGGTAGGAGAAGAGGTCGTTGCGCAGGTGTACGGCGTCGGAGAAGGCGTCCCGCAGCACCCGCAGCGGCCGGGACCCGGCGACCGACGCCGGGACCTCCGCGTTCGCCGCGTACTCGACCAGGCCCGCGGACCAGGGCGCGCCGCCCACCTTGCGGCGCATCTCGATGTACTCGACCGGGTTCGCGATGCGGCCCTCGTGGATGTTGGCGAGCTCCCACAGGGACTCGTTGAGGAGGTTCTCCGTCGACTCCGCGAACCGGGCCCGCCAGTCGTCCGACATCGCGGGCACGGTACGGGCCCACAGATCGGCGAGTCCCGCCTCGACGGGATTCTCCGGTTCGGGTGTCGCGGCTCCGCGCTCCATCGGCATGAAGGCGGGCAGCCGGTCCAGATACCGCTTGCCGCCCTCCCGGTCGGGCCTGCGCTTGAACAGTTCCAGGAAGTGGTCGTCGAAGAAGAAGACCCACACGTACCAGTCGGTGACGAGGCTGAGTGCCTCCGCCGAGCAGTCGGGGTGGGTGTAGGCGCACAGGAGGGCGTAGTCGTGCGCCTCCAGGTCCTTCTCCTCCCAGATGCCGGATCCCTCCAGCATCCCCATGCAACGGGCCCACTCCCGGGTGTGGGTGCGTGCCGCTTCCACATGAGGGTTGAGCCGGGCCGGATACGGAACATAGAAGTCCGGCAGTGAGAAGGGCTGTGCCATGTGCGTCAGGCCTTTCCAGAAGCCTCCGCGCGGGGATTCGCGCGGACCGGTGGTGTCCGCGCAGCACTACCCTTCGGCCATCCGGGGCACGCACGATGACAATTAGTCACATCATCGGCACGTCGGGGGTGTCGGCTCAGTAGGCGGAGTCGACGTTGTCGATCGAGCCGTACCGGTCCGCGGCGTAGTTCGCGGCGGCGGTGATGTTGGCGACCGGGTCGGTGAGCTTCTTCGGGGTGCCCTTGACGTGGTACGCGTCGAAGGTGGGCTGGATCACCTGGAGGAGACCCTTGGAGGGAATGCCGTTCTGCGCGTTGATGTCCCAGTCGTTGATGGCGTTCGGGTTGCCGCTGGACTCGCGCATGATGTTGCGGTGCAGCCCCTCGTAGGAGCCGGGGATGTTCTTCTTGTCCATGATGTCGAGCGACTCGCGGATCCAGCCGTCGAGGTTGTTCGCGTACTTCTTCGGCGTGACGGCCTTGCGCTCGGTGGAGCGGTTGGCGGCCTGCTTCTCGGAGCGCTCCTTCTCGGCCGCCTTCTTCGCGGTCGCCTTCTTCGCGGTCGCCTTCTCGGCGATCGCCTTGGCGGCGGCCTTCTTCGCCGCGGCTTCCTTGGCGGCGTTCTCCTTCGCGGCCTTCTCGGCCGCGTCCTTCGCCGTGGGGACGCCCGCGGCGGCGACCGGCTCCACGGAGACGGACGACCGGGTCGCGGTGGTCTGCGCTTCGCTCGGGCCGCCGGTGGCGGTTATGGCGGTCACGGAACCGGCCGCGACGAGCACGGCGGTGGCGATCTTGTGCGAGCGGGTGATGCGCAGGGTGGAGATGCGGGGCATGCGTGAGCTCTTCCTATGGGGGACGGGCTTCGCGGCCTTCGCGCCGCGTCGGCGGGTACCGGACCGTCCGGGCCGCGTTCGCCGGTGGGCGATCGACGCGGACTCGAACTCGGTGCCTGCCGGGATCCATGGTTAGCGGGCACCGACATAGGAAGCAATGACCGCCTTTACTACGCTTCATCGTGAGATGCCAATTTATGAGCCATATGGGCGGTTCGTTACGCCGGACGGGAGGGCTCGCGTCTCCTACCGGAGGTCGTAGGTGATGTGGGTCTCGTGGCGGGCCTCACCCGCGAGGTGCCCCGGAACGACACAGGGTCAGCGCTCGGTCACCGAACGCAGAACAGCGCGCTGCGGGACCGGTGTGTCGGCACCGGTCCCGCAACGCGCTTCTTCTTCACAGTGGTCTGGTCACTGTGGTTTTCGAATGGCGGGCCCCGCCCCGCCCTCTTGTCCGGCTCGGCGTCGTCCCGCCTCAGCGGGTGCCGACCGCCGCCCGCACCGCCCGCCGCGCCATCGCGCAGTCGTCGTGCAGCCTCCGCAGCAGCAGCCGCTGCTCCTCACCCGAGGAGAGCGCCCCCGGACGGTCCGCTCCCGCACCCACCGCGGGCGCCTCCCGCATGGTGCGCTGCACCGCCGTCTCGTAATTCCGGATCTCGCGAGTCAGCACCAGCATCAGGTTCACCAGGAACGCGTCCCGCGCGGCCGGGCCCCTGGCCTGGGCCAGCTGACTGATCTGGCGGCGCGCCACCGGGGCGTCACCCAGCACCGCCCACAGCGTCGCCAGGTCGTACCCCGGGAGATACCAGCCGGCGTGCTCCCAGTCGACGAGCACCGGTCCGGTCGGCGACAGCAGGATGTTGGAGAGCAGGGCGTCCCCGTGACAGAACTGCCCCATGCCCTGCCGGCCGCCCGCGTGAGCCAGTCCGTGCAGCAGCTTCTGCAGATCACCGAGGTCACGGTCGGTGAACAGACCGAGCTCGTGGTAGCGGGCGATCCGCGAGGCGTAGTCCAGCGGCGCCTCGAACAGCCCGGACGGTGGCCGCCAGGCGTTCACCCGGGCGATGGCGCCCAGCGCTGCGCGGATGTCGGCCCGCGGCGGCGCCTCCGCCGGGTGCCGGGTGAGGGCGGCGACCCGGCCGGGCATCCGCTCGATCACCAGCGTGCAGTTCTCCGGATCCGCCGCGATCAGCCGGGGCACCCGAACCGGGGGCCGGTGCCGGACGAACGCGCGGTACGCCGCTATTTCGTGCCGGAACCGCTCGGTCCACGCCGGCGAGTGGTCCAGTAAACACTTCGCCACGGCGGTCGCCCGCCCGGTCGTTCCGACGATCAGGACCGAACGGCCGCTGCGGCGGAGCACCTGGACCGGGTTGAACTCGGGGCAGATGCGCTGCACGGAGGCGATGGCCATCCGCACCTGCGCGCCCTGCGGCCCGGACAGGTCGATCCTTCCGCTGAGCGGTCCGGCGCCCGGTCCCGCGGCCCGTCGGGCCCGGCCCGGACCCTGCACCGGTGCGCCGGCGTGAGGAGCGAGATAGGGCCCGCCGCCCGCGCCCATCGGGCGGAGCGGACGGGGCGGGGCGGACACGGAGGACGATGCTGTGTACATGGGCGAGACAGATCCCTTCGTGCGCCGACAAGGTACGTGCGCCAACCCGGCCGACGGCCGTTCGGCACCCTGGGGAGTACCTAGGGCTGCCGGGCGGGGTGGCGCACTCCTACCTGACAACGGGTCACGGGTGGCAGACCATCTGGCGGACCCTGGCGAACCCTGGCGAATAGTCACAGCGCATCTGACAGGGGGTTAATGTCAAGTCAGCCGAGAACCTGGGGGCTTGAAGTGACCGGAGAACCCAACACCCGCCTCAGCGACCTGTTCGGCCTGGCCGGCTGGTCCAAGGGCGAACTCGCGAGAATGGTGAACCGGCAGGCGGCGGCCATGGGCCACCCGCAGCTGGCCACCGACACCTCGCGCGTCAGGCGCTGGATCGACATGGGGGAGTCCCCCCGTGATCCCGTGCCCGAAGTGCTGGCAGCTCTGTTCACCGAGCGGCTCGGCCGTGTCGTGACCATCGAGGACCTCGGGTTCGGCCGACGCGGGCGTGTGGGGAAGCGGCGTGACTCCGGGACGGAACACAATCCCGATCAACTGCCGTGGGCGCCCGAGCGGACGGCAGCGGTCCTCACCGAATTCACGGGAATGGACCTCATGCTCAACCGACGCGGCTTGGTGGGTGCGGGCGCCGCGCTCGCCGCCGGCTCAACCATCGCCGGCCCCATGTACGACTGGCTGCACAGCGACCCCGCTCTGGCGGCCGACGCTCCACGGACCAACGATCCCCTGCACGCCGATCCCGCCGGTTTCGACCGGTACGAAGCCGCACCGGTCGGCTCCGAGGAGATCGAGGCACTGGAGCACTCGGTCGAGGTCTTCCGTGCCTGGGACGCGTCCCGGGGCGGCGGACTCCAGCGCAAGGCGGTCGTGGGCCAGCTCAACGAGGTGGGTGGCATGCTCGCCTACCGCCACCCCGATCATCTCCAGCGGCGTCTGTGGGGCGTCGCCGCCAACCTCGCCGTCCTGGCGGGCTGGATGTCCCACGACGTAGGCCTCGAACCCACCGCCCAGAAGTACTTCGTCATCGCCGCCCACGCGGCCCGCGAGGGCGGCGACCGGCCGCGCGCCGGAGAGGCGCTCTCCCGGGCGGCACGCCAGATGGTGCACCTGGGCCGCCCCGACGACGCGCTCGACCTGATGAAGCTCGCCAAATCCGGCTCCGGCGACGAGACCCTGCCCCGTACGCAGGCGATGCTGCGCACCATCGAGGCCTGGGCGCAGGCGTCGATGGGGCGCGGCCAGGCCATGCGTCGCACCCTCGGCGAGGCCGAGGAACTCTTCGTCTCGGACAAGAGCGATGTGCCGCCGCCCAGTTGGATGCAGATGTTCGACGAGGCTGATATGCACGGCATGCAGGCGCTCGCCTTCCGTACGCTGGCCGAGCACGACCCGGGAGCGGCGATCATCGCCCAACGCCACGCCAAGCAGGCGCTGGAGCTGCGGGTCAACGGGCGCCAGCGGTCGAAGATCTTCGACTACATCTCGCTGGCCTCGGCCTGCTTCATCGCCAACGACCCCGAACAGGCCGACCGTTACGCCCGGCTCGCGCTGGTGTCGATGGGGGAGACCTCCTCGCACCGCACCTGGGACCGGCTCCGCGAGATGTACCGGCTCACCGGTCAGTTCGCCGGATACGCGGGCATCCAGGATCTGCGCGAGGAGATCGAACTGTCGCTGCCGAGCCAGAAGAAGGCCAGGGGCACGCAGATCTGAACCGGCCCCCACGCGCCGCTCGGCGCTCCTTCACCCCCTGATACGTCCGTGCCTCTGCACGCGCCGGCACACAGCGCTTGCTCCTTCAGGCACTGACACAGGGCGCGCTCCTGCACGCGCTGACGCGCAGTCCGCGTTCCCTCACGCCCCGATACGGGCGACCAGCACGCACGCGTCGTCCAGGCGCTCGGTCCCGCCGAACTCCTCGACGACGCCCCGGACGCACTCCTGTGCCGTACGGGCCTCTGTGAACCGGGGGGCGAGGGCGAACAGTGCCTCCGGGCCCGCACCCCGGTCGCCGCGTCGGGTCAGCCCGTCGGTGTGCAGGACGAGCACGTCGCCCGGGAACAGCCGTACCTCGTCCTGCTCGAACACGGCCTGGGGAGCGGCGCCCAGCAGCATCCCGTCCGGCGGGGGCAGGATCCGTCCCGCACCGCCGCGGAAGAGGACCGGCGCGGGGTGACCTGCCTGCGCCCAGGAGAGAACGGAGGTTCCGGGGTCGAAGCGGCAGCACAGGGCGCTGCCCAGCGCGGGCTGTACCGACGTCTCCAGCACCTGGTTGAGGTGCCCCATCAGCGCGCCCGGTTCGATGCCGGCGACGGCCATGCCCCGCAGCGCGCCCAGCAGCATCGCCATCGCCGAGGTGGCGGGGATGCCGTGGCCGGTGAGGTCGCCGACGGTGAGGAGGGTGCGTCCGTCCGGCAGCTCCATCGCGTCGTACCAGTCGCCGCCGATGAGCCCACTGGAGGCGGAAGGGAGGTAGTGCGCGGCGATGTCCAGGGCGCCGGGGCCCTGCGGCGGGAGGCGCAGCGATCCGCGCCACGGCGGCAGAACGGTCTCCTGGAGCTCCACGGCCATGCGGCGCTCGGTGCGCTCGATGTGCTCCTCGCGCTGTACCGACGCGCGGCTCCTGGTCACGGCCTGCTCGCTGCGGCGCAGCTCGCTGACGTCCCGCAGGACCGCCCACATGGAGGCGGTGCAGCCTTCGGTGTCGAGGACCGGCTCGCCTGTCATGTGCAGCGTGCGCGTGCCGCCGTCGGGGCGCACGATGCGGAACTCGCCGTCCATCGGCCGGCCGTCGACCAGGCAGCCCGTCACCATGGCGGTGAGCACCGGCTGGTCCTCGGGCAGCAGCACGGACGGGAGGTCGTCCAGGGAGAGGGGGGCGGAGCCGAGCGGTCGGCCGAAGATCTCGTACAGCTCCTCGGACCAGCTGGACTCGTCGGTGAGGAGGTTCCACTCGGCGCTGCCCACCCGGCTGAGCAGGGAACCGGCCCTCGGGTCCTCCGGTGCCTTGTCGCCCTCGGGGGCGGTGTCCTCGGCCCCGGGCCCCGGCAGACCGGCCCTGAGCTGGCCCAGGTGTTCGTCGAGGGTGTCCAGGTGGTGAACGGCCAGCTCGCACAGGGCGCGCTGCCAGCGCAGCTGAGGGTCGTCCTCGTCGACCATGACGGCGTCCCGCCGCACGGCGTCCACGTCCCCCCGCAGCCGGCGCGTCCGGTGGATCAGGTCGTCGACGGCGTCGTGCGCGGGAAGCTGTGGTGCGGGGCGGTCCGCGAAGAGGGGGGACGGCATCTCGTACTCCGTTACAGGCGCGGCCTAGCCGGTTCTGAAGGGGTGGACCGCTACCGACTGTCGCACAGGCCGCGGCGGGCCGTAAGGGATTTGGCAACACTCGATGCGTAGTTGCTTCTGGCATATGCCAGCGGCTGTCCAGGCCGATGGCCATCCGAACATGCTTGCGTAGAGGGCGAGTTGGCCGTGCGTCTGGGGGTGCGGAGGTGCGGGAATGCCGAGCGGGCGGCCCGCGTTACCTGACCAGAACGAAAACGAATCCCATTCCCGAAAGGGGTTTGGGGTCGTCGGAGGCATCTGGGAGGTGCCCATGGCGCGCAGCGAGACCAGGCCCGTCGTCACTCTCCGGTCCACCGCCGGAACGGGTCGCAGCTATGTGACACGCAAGAACCGCCGCAACGACCCCGACCGGCTGGAGCTCCGCAAGTTCGACTCCGCCGTCGGCCGCCACGTCCTGTTCCGCGAGGTCCGCTGACCGTCCGGGAAAGGCACGTCACCCTGTACGCCACCGCTGTGCGCGGTGAGGAAGGAACGCATCGATGAAGCCCCGTATCCACCCCGTGTCCCGTCCCGTGGTCTTCCGTGACCGCGCGGCCGACGTCGCCTTCCTGATCCGCTCGACCGCCGACTCCGGCGAGCGCGTGGAGTGGCAGGACGGCAACACCTACCCGGTCATCGACGTGGAGACCTCGTCGGCGAGTCACCCGTTCTACACCGGCGGCACCCAGGTGCTCGACACGGCGGGCCGCGTCGAGCAGTTCCGCCGCCGCTACGGCACCGGCGAGCCGTCCGGAAGCTGACCGAACGTGGCCTGACCAGGGGGAGAGCCGGGAATTCCGTGCCGTGGATCACATCCGCGGGGGCGGATTCCCGGGAACACCCCGGGATGGTTTATCGTTCATCTATACGTGGGTGTGAGGGGGACAGTGTCCCCGGGCCTCACCTGTAGCCCATGGGGACGATCGGCACCGCCGAAGCCCCGTGGAGCCCTCCGCCGAGAGGCGACCGCCCTTCACGCCCGCACTCAAGCCGCCCCGGCTGGATTCCCCCGATCCGGCCGGGGCTTCCCCTTGCCCGGCCGGAACCGGCCTCGCGCCGGGACCGTCTCCAGAACCAGCGCCCCGGCGGCCATCACCACCGCCCCCAGCGCGGCCCCGGGGCTCCACCACCGCTCGGCCAGCGCCGCGACCGCCGCCCCCGCCACCACCGCGACCAGCCGCCCCAGCACCCAGCCGTCCCCGCCCCGCAGCTCACGCAACGCCACGCGACCGGCGAGCGAGGTCAGCGTCCCGGTGAAGTAGTTCGTCGGCGTCACCCGTACCCGCCCCTGGACGCCCATCGCCACCGCCACCAGTGCCAGCAGCCCGAGCCGTTCCCCGTACGACGTGACCAGCTCAAGACCCCACAGCACGGCGGCCGCCCCCAGCAGGACCACCTCCACCCACAGCAGCGCGGGGACCCGGAAGCCCCGCCCGGCCATCAGCGCACCGCCCGCCACCCCGCAGAAGTAGGCCGCCAGCGCGACGACGACCTTCAGCGCCACGCCGTCCTCGCCCGCACCGGCGGCCGAAGCCCCGAGCAGCACCAGGTTTCCGGTCATCACGCCGGCGAAGACCTGCCCCACGCAGAGGAAGACGAACGCGTCCGCCGCCCCGGAAGCCGCGGACAGCAGAAGCAGCGCCGCATCGCCGCGCGACGGTGCGTCACCGTCCCGGGAGGCACCGGAAGCGGAAGGCGGGTACGGCGGGAGCGCCGGGGGAGCGGAGGACACCCGAACATTCTCGGCACGCGCCGCTCCCCGACCGGCGCGTCGCCCGCTGTGCGGCGCGCCGCACAGCACCGCCTCCGCGCGGGTCACACAATCTCGTGGAGATCCTTCGCATAGTGCTCGATCGCCCGCCGGTACTGCTGGACGTGGGGGTCCTGGCTGGTCGAGGCCGTCAGCTCCAGCAACAGCCGCATCGCCTCATCGTGCTCACCGGTGTTGAACAGCGCCATCGCCAGGAACGTCCGCAGCGCACCGTCGTCCGGGAACTCCTCGACGCCCCGGCGCAGCGTCTCCACCGCCTGCCCGTACCGCCCGAGGACCCGGTACGTACTGCCCAGGCCCAGCAGCGACCCGCGCCGGTCCTCCGTGGCCAGCTCCGGATGGGCCAGAGCCCGCTCGTAGTACGGCACCGCCTCCGACTCCAGGCCCAGCGCGTCGTGGATCCACGCCGTCCGGCAGGCCACCTCGGCGTCGCCCGGGTACGCGGCGGTCAGGGCGAGCAGCCGCTTGCGCGCCTCCTCGGGCTTGCCCTCCTCGCGCAACCGGTCGGCCTCGTCCAGCAGGTCCTTCTTCTTGTCTGCGCTCATGCGCACATCGTCGCAGGCGGAGCCGGACGGTCGTACGAGATTTCGCTCCATGGCCCGGCCGGGTGTGTGTTCCGGCCGGGCCGGGGCATCTGTCGCCCATGACAGCAGAGGCGAATCCCCCTGTACGCCAGGGGACATGGGTACGAGTGCTGGTACGCGGGCTGGTCCTGGCGGCGGCGCTGGTGGGACTGGTGGCGTTCTCCGTCCTGCTGGCCAAGGTGACGCTCACCCCCTCACCTGCCTCCGAGGACATCGTGACGTCGAACCTCCAGCCGGGGCGGTCGCTGCGCCAGTACGCCGAGGACTACACCTTCCTCGCCGCGTGCAAGCAGGCGGGCGGAAACGTGCTGCTCGGCGTGCCGTTCGGACTCCTGCTGCCGTTCTTCGTGCCGCGCCGTCTGCGGATGATCCGGACGGTACTGCTGGCGGCCGTAGCCATGGCCGTCGTCGAACTGATCCAGGGAGCCCTGGTCCAGGGACGCGCTTTCGACATCGACGACGTCATCCTCAACACGACGGGCGCACTGCTCGGGTACTTCGTGCTGGGCCGCCGCATCAGCCACCGCTATTACACGTACGCCGAGGTTGCCCGGCCCTCCGAGCAGCGCGATGAGCCCGAGCCCACGCCCGAGCCGAAGCGCACGCCGGGGAAGGCCGCCGGTACGAAGCCGGCCTGGAGGAAGGCCGCCGATACGAAGGACGGCGGTACGAAGACCGCTGGCGCGAAGGCCAGGGGTACGAAGACCTCGAGCACGAAGACCGCAGGCGCGAAGACTGCCGGTGCCAAGGCGGCCGCCAAGAAGGCCACCGGCACGAAGGGCACCGGCGCCAAGGCCACCGACGCCAAGGCCCCCCGCCCCCTGCTCGACCGGCTCCGCGGGCGCTGAGCCCGAGCACCCGTTCGGTCCGGGCCGTTTGCGAGCGGCCCGGACCGGACGCACGGTGGGGACACGTCCTGCGTGCGGATGCCGTACGGATCCCCTGCCGAGGAGGAGCGACATGGCCGAAGGCCAGTGGAGCCCGGGCCGCAAGGAAGCGGACGCCGACGAGTTCAGGCCCGTCCTGGACATCGTCGAACCGGCACGCCAGCGGCGGCTGACCGTACTCCTGCGACTCCTGCTGCTGATCCCGCACTTCATCGTGCTGTTCTTCCTGCACATCGCGGCGTTCTTCACCGTCATCGTGGGGTGGTTCGCCGCCCTGGTGCTGGGGCGGCTGCCCGACCCCGTCTTCCGTTTCCTGACCGGTGTCCTCGGCTACGACATGCGCGTCTCGGCGAGCGACATGCTGCTCATCGACCGCTACCCGCCGTTCGCCCTCACCCCGCCCGCCGACTACCCGGTGCAGATCGAGGTGCGGCCCACCCCGCTCAACCGGCTCGCGGTGCTGTTCCGCATCTTCCTGATGATCCCGGCGGCGATCGTCCAGAGCCTCGCCGTGTACGGGTGGTGGGCGCTGGCCTTCGTCTGGTGGCTGATCACGCTCTGCCTCGGCCGGATGCCCCGGCCGCTGTTCGAGGCGACGGCGGCCACCTTGCGCTACCGGATGCGCTTCTCCGCGTACGTCATGATGCTCACCCCCGCCTACCCCAAGGGCCTGTTCGGCGACGACGCTCTCGCCGCGGCCCCGGAACAGTCCCGTTCGGCCACCCGCCCCCTGGTCCTGAGCAGCGCCGGCAAGTGGCTCGTCGTGCTCTTCCTGGTGCTCGGCCTCGCCGGACACATCACCTCGTCCGTGACCGCCTCGACGACCGACGACACGACCGACACCCGGCTCGTCGGCCGCTAGGGGGAGCCGGAACCCGTGGAGCTCCGGCTCCCTGGGCCCGCTGCGACGGCGAAGCGGCGGGCCAGATCGGCGAAGGCGTTCCTGAGCTCGTCGGGCCCCACGACCTCGATGTCCACGTCGAACCTGCCGAGTTCGGCGGCCAGGCCGGGCCACGACCAGGCGCCCAGAACCACCCGGCAGCGGTCGGGGCCGTGCTCCTCGACGATTCCGTCGCGGATGTGGCCCGCCACGGCGGAGGCCGGGGCGTCGAGGAGCGCCTCGCCGCGGCAGGGCCACGCGCCGGGGGCGTCGAAGCCCTGGAACCGGGCGGCGACGAACGCGGCCACATCGCCCCCGGGCACCTCGCGGGCGGTGAAGCGGGGGCCCGTCGGCGTGCGCGGGGTGATCCGGTCCGCGCGGAAGGTCCGCCAGTCCTCGCGTTCCAGGTCCCAGGCGACGAGGTACCAGCGCCCGCCCCAGGTGACCAGCCGGTGCGGCTCCACCCGCCGCACCACGGGCGGTGCGTCGTCGGTCGCCGGGGCGTACGCGGGGGAGTAGTCGAAACGCAGCACCTCCTGGGCGCGCACCGCGTCGCTCAGCGCGAGAAGAACCCGCGGATCGGCCTGGGGCCGCGGCGGGCCTCCCGTCCGTTCGACGGCGGTGACGTTCAGGGCGTCGACGCGATGGCGCAGCCGGGTGGGCATGACCTGCCGGACCGTGGTGAGCGCCCGGGCCGCGGCCTCCCCGATCCCGGCGCCGGTCGCGGTGGCGGTCCGCAGGGCGACGGCCAGCGCGACGGCCTGATCGTCGTCGAACAGCAACGGCGGCAACCGGGCGCCCGCGTCCAGCCGGTATCCGCCGTCGGGGCCCTTGAACGCCACGATGGGGTAGCCCAGCTCCCGCAGCCGGTCGACGTCACGCCGTACCGTGCGCGGGCTGATCTCCAGCCGCTCGGCCAGCAGCTGCCCCGGCCAGTCGCGGCGCGCCTGGAGCAGGGAGAGCAGCGCCAGCAGTCGTGCTGAAGTCTTCGGCATGACACGAGTATGACTGGAGAAGAGGCCACATCCTGGCCGCTTCTCCTGAGAAGGTCGATCCGTACCGCACGACAGGAACTCCGGAAGGACCCGATCGCCATGACGACCCCCTCCGTAACCCCCGACGCCGAGCGCACCGACCTGCTCGCCGCCCTCACCGAGGCGCGAGCCGCCCTGACCTCCTCGGTGAGCGGGCTCACCGAGGAGCAGGCCGGTCAGACCCCGACGGTCAGCGCCCTGTGTCTCGGCGGCCTCGTCAAGCACGTCACGGCCATGGAGGAGGGCTGGCTGAACTTCGCCGTCGAGGGTCCCTCCGCGATGTCCTTCGCCCTGCCCGACGGCGTCACGTGGGAGGACTTCATGGCCGGTACGGCACGCGAGTACCCGAAATGGGCGATCGACCGGGAGAAGGAGTTCCGGATGCTGCCCGGGGAGACGGTGGCGGGGATCCTCCAGGCGTACGAAGAGGTCGCAGCCCGCAGCGAGAAGATCATCCTCACGGTTCCCGACCTCTCGGCCTCGCACCCCCTCCCCGAGGCGCCCTGGAACGAACCCGGCGGCGAGTGGAGCGTACGGCGGGTGCTGACCCATGTCATCGCCGAGACCTGCCAGCACGCCGGGCACGCGGACATCCTGCGCGAGACGCTCGACGGGCGGACGGCGACGTGACCGTCCTGGACAACCGGGCCCTCAACCGCGCCACCCTCGCCCGCCAGCTGCTGCTGGAGCGGGCCGGCCGGCCGGTCGTGGACGCGGTGGCCCACCTCTGCGGTCTCCAGGCACAGGAACCGCAGGAGCCCTTCATCGGGCTCTGGTCCCGGCTGACCGCCTTCGATCCGGCCGTTCTCTCGGACCTGCTGACCCGGCGGAGCGTGGTGCGCACCCACCTGATGCGCCGCACGGTCCACCTCGTCACCGCCGACGACGTCCTCGCCTGGCGGGCCCGCCACGACGCGATGCTGCGCCAACGGGTCCTTGGGGTGTACCGCGACGAACTCAAAGGGGTCGACCTCGATGAACTCGCCGCAGATGCCCGGGACTTGATGTCTGACGGCGAGCCCCGCACCGCGGCCGAGATCGTGCGGGCGCTCGCCGGGCGCTGGCCCGGGCCGGGGCCGCGCCCCCTGGGCGAGATGGTGGTCGCCGGCCTCGTCCCGATGGCGCAGGCGCCGCCCAGGGGGCTCTGGCGCACCAAGGGCGGGGTGCGCAATGTCGCACTGTCCTCCTGGCTGGGCCGCCCGGTCGATCCGCCCGCCCCCGAAGGCGCCGACGACCTGGTCGGGCAGGCGCTGGTCAGGCGCTATCTGGCCGCGTACGGGCCGGCCGCCACGGCCGACCTGCGCGCCTGGTCCGGCCTGGCCGGGCTGCCCGGCGCGGTGGCCGCCGTACGCGACGAGCTGGTCCGCTTCCGCGACGAGCGGGGACGGGAACTGCTCGACCTGCCCGACGCGCCGCGCCCGGACCCGGACACTCCCGCGCCGGTACGGTTCCTGCCCGCCTTCGACAACGCCATCCTCGGCTACCAGGACCGCGGCCGGATCATCGACGACGCCCACCGCGGCCTCTCGGTTGCCGGTGAACGCGTCGTCCTGGTCGACGGCCGCGTCGCCGCCACCTGGACCGTCGCCGAAGACGTCGTCACGGTGGACCCCCTGCGCACCCTTTCCCGGGCCGATCGGGCCGCCGTCGCCGAACAGGGGAGAGAGCTCGCCGTGTTCCTCTCCGACGGTGACAGCGACCGCGTACGGGTGGCGGCCTCACCGAGCTGAGCGGCCCCGGGCCCCAGGACGCGGGTGGCATCCGGGTGTCTGCCCGTCTGTACCGGAACAGGCCTATTTTGTAGAGGAGTTTGAACGAGAGGCGACCCAAGGCGGACTGAAAACACCGGATGCGGGTCACACGCAGAACATGACGTCCAGCGACGTAACCACAGAGCCCGCGCCGCACGGCGACCGGAAGCGCACCGCCCGCCCCTCGCGGGGATGGCTGAAAATCCTCGGCGCGGCCGCGGCTGTGCTGGCCCTGCTGTTCGCCGGCAGCAGGCTCAGCCTGCTGCCGGGGCTCGACGACTTCTTCGGCGAGGAGACCCGCGACCGGTCGGGTCCCGCCGTGCTCAAGTCCATCCAGGACATGAGCTCGTACGAAGCCGCATCGGGCAACTTCCAGGTCGTCGTCGACCTGGAGAAGGACACGAAGTACGTCCCCGACGCCCTGCGCGGCACCCGCACCCTGTTCGTCGGGGCCGGCACGGTCGACGCCTCCGTCGACCTGGGCAAGGTCACCGAGGGCGGCGTCGTCGTCAACGAGGACCGCACCACGGCCGAACTGCGTCTGCCCCGGGCCGTGCTGGGAGAACCGGCCCTCGACCCGGACCGCTCGTACGCGGTGTCCAAGCAGCGCGGTCTCCTCGACCGTCTCGGCGACCTCTTCTCCGACAACCCCGGCAGCGAGCAGGCGGTCAACAAGCTCGCCGCCCAGCACATCTCGGAAGCGGCGAAGGAGAGCGAACTGACCACCCGGGCGGAGAAGAACACCGCGGACATGCTGAAGGGTCTGCTCGGCTCCCTCGGCTTCGAGCGGGTCACGGTCCGCTTCGGCGACGACCAGGAGTGATCGCGTCACCCGGGCGGCCGCACGCACCGCGTGCGGCCGCCCGCGCGGCTCCGGGGGCGGGGCGCCCGTCGGCCGTCACCCTTGACGTGCACGCGTCGGTAGGTATGGTCTAGTCCAAGTGCAAGGCCTTTCCGGACACCTGTCATCAGGCTTGTCCGGCAAGGGACTTGCAGCCCTTCGCGCCTCTTGGCCCCACACTCGCGAGGCCTTGCCGCCGAAGCCGGACCCCCCACGGTCCGCCACCGCGCGGTGCGGTCTCATGTGAAGGAGAAGCATGCACGCGAAAAGGAAGACCGCACTCGCCGTCGGCGCCGTACTCGCCCCGGTCCTCGCCCTGAGCCTCCCGGCGAGCTCCGCCAGTGCCCACGGTTACATCTCCAACCCGCCGAGCCGTCAGGCCCAGTGCGCCGCCGGGACCGTCAGCTGCGGCTCGATCACGTACGAACCGCAGAGCGTCGAGGGCCCCAAGGGGCTCACCAGCTGCAGCGGCGGCAACAGCGGCTTCGCCGAGCTGGACGACGACTCCAAGGGCTGGGCCGTCACTCCGGTGAACCGCTCCCAGCAGTTCGAGTGGAAGCTCACCGCACGCCACTCGACCAGCACCTGGCAGTACTTCGTGGGCGGCGAGAAGATCGCCGAATTCGACGACGGCGGCGCGCAGCCCGGCGCGACCGTGACCCACCAGGTCGACTTCGGCAACAAGACCGGTCAGCAGAAGGTCCTGGCCGTCTGGAACATCGCGGACACCTCCAACGCCTTCTACGCCTGCATCGACGTCAACGTCAGCTAGCATCCACACCGGCCGGGGGTGCACACCCGGCCGACCGCCACGCCCCGGACGCGCACCGTCGCGACCGGGGCGCGGTGCTGTCCGGCCCGGCCGGAAAGCGGCATGGCGCGAATCTCGGAAGTAGTCGAGCGGTTACCCTACGTCAGCTGTCTTGATGGATCATCAGTGCTCAAGGGGACTCCTGAATGAACCGTATGCGTACCGCACTCGCCGCGCTCGGCATCACCGCCGGACTGATCACCGCCCCGGCGGCGAGCGCCGCACCGGGGCCCGAGAAGCCCGCTCCCGCCGCCGAACGCCACGAACCGTGCACCGGAGAGTTCCGCGGCGACGCCCGCCTCGGCCCCAAATGGCTGCCGAACAAGCGGCTCGCCTCGGTCGGCCCGCTCCTGAACGGCTACCAGCGCACCGGGGACCTCACCCCGAAGGACTTCCTGAAGAAGTACTGGGAAGGGCCCGCGGACACCGGCAGCTGGAAGTACCCGCCCAACGACGGCTTCGCCGAGGTGAACGGCGAGATCGACAAGGAGCCCGTCAAGCTGCGCACCGGCCAGCGTCTGGACCGCTTCGGCTCGGAGTACGGGGGCTACCTGGCCCCCGCCGGCGACGCCTACGCCGAGCGCGCCCTGCCCCCGCAGAACCTCAACACCCGTGACGCGGGCACCCCGTGCGACTATCGCGTCTACAAGGTCGCCAAGCCCTTCTGGGTCTGGCAGGGCTCCATCGCCCCGTGGTTCGAGCAGCCCGGCGGCGGGCAGCAGATCAAGCTTGACGCCGTGTTCCTCGACCCGGGCGCGGGACAGCGGCTCAATGTGAAGTGGCTGCTGGACAACGCCTACCTGACGCCCGCGGGCGCGTAACCGGTATGGACCGCCGGGCCCTGCACGCCGCACTCGTCGAGGCACGGATCCCCGGCGGCTACTACCGCATCGAGGGCGTTCACGAGCCCGTTCCCACCCCGCCGGACTTCCTCTTCGTCCGGCGGGGCGGGGACGGCGGCTGGGAGACCGGGGCGTACGAGCGCGGAACGTATGAGGTCATCGCCCGCCACCCGGACGAGGCCACCGCCTGCGCCCACCTGCTGAGCCTGCTCGTCTGAACCCTCCCCGCACCCGTCAGCAGGGCGTGCCGGGGGTCGCCGCCGTCGCCCGCAGAAGGTCACGGACAAGCTCGAAGTCGATCTTCTGCGGCTGGCGGAACCGCAGACAGCCCTTGCCCATGTCGTGCGAGGCCAGCCGGTCCGCGAACGCGTCGCGGACATCCGTGCGCAGCAGATAGAACGAGATGTACTGCTTCTGGTCGGCGAAGGCGATCTCGCCCTTCCCCTCCCGCTCGTAGGCGGGCATGCCGTACGCCATCACCTCACGGAACCCCGCCAGCTCCTCGCGGCACAGGGCGCGCAGCCTCGTGAGGGCCTCCCGGCGGGCCTCCGGGGCCTCGGCGAGATACTGGTCGACATCCTGCGCGCTGCTCTGCACCATGAGCCGATCGTACGGCGGTGTGTCGCACCCCGGGCCCCCGGCGCCCGGTGAGCGACAGTGGGCGGATGAACACCGCAGGCATGCTGGCCGAAGCGTTCGACCGGGTCGGGGAGGCCGTCCACGCGGCGGTCGAGGGGCTGCCGCCCGACGACCTCAACGCCCGGCTCGACGAGGGGGCCAACTCCATCTCCTGGCTCGTCTGGCATCTCACCCGCATCCAGGACGACCACATCGCCGACGCCTCCGGCACCGCACAGATCTGGCTCACCGAAGGCTGGGCCGACCGCTTCGCGCTCCCCTTCGACGCCACGGACACCGGCTACGGGCACAGCAGTGACGAGGTCGCCGCCGTCCGCGTGGACTCCGCCGACCCCCTCCTCGGCTACTTCGACGCCGTACAGGAGCGGACGCTCGACTTCGTCGCGGGCCTGGAGGGCCACGCCCTCGACCGGATCGTCGACGAGGGCTGGTCGCCCCCGGTGACTCTCGGTGTCCGGCTGATCAGCGTCGTCGCCGAGGACCTCCAGCACGCGGGCCAGGCCGCGTTCGTCCGCGGACTGCTCCGGAGAGCATGAGAGCGGGGCCCGCGGGCCGGCGCGCACAGACCCGTGCACAGTCCCACCGGCGGTGCCATACTCGAAGGAAATCGGCCGGACAAGCAGTGTCATCGTCCGAAAGGTGACCATCATGAGCTGGGCATCCTGGACGACCAGCGGGGTCTACACGGGCACCGGCGGAGTGCGCACCGAAGAAGCGGGCATCCTCAGCGGGGACCTCACCGTGCATACGACATGGTTCGACGGACAGGCGTCGGTGGCCGTGCAGTACAGCGGCTCCTCCGACTGGTTCACCCTCGTGGGCAGCCCCGTGCCCTGCCCCTCCGAGGAGGAGAGCCGCACCTTCCACCAGAGCGTCGTCGAAGCCGTGCGCGCCGGAGAGGGCGCGAGAGTCCCGCCGGTCGGCGCGGAACCCGCGTAGCGACTGTCGTCGCGCCCCACGCCCCATAGAGTGGATCACCGGACCCGTCCCCCGAGGGACGGGCACAGGCGGTTCACGGGGCGAGGAGCGGTGGCATGGGGCGTGCGGGAGCGCGGCGTTCGAGGACACGGAAGAAGCGGCCGTTCTGGGTGGAGCTGCCGCTCCTGATCGTCATGGCCCTGGTGCTGGCCCTGCTCATCAAGACGTTCCTGGTGCAGGCCTTCTCCATCCCCTCGGACTCGATGCAGAACACCCTCCAGCGGGGCGACCGGGTTCTGGTCGACAAGCTGACCCCCTGGTTCGGCTCGGAACCGGAACGCGGCGAGGTGATCGTCTTCCACGACCCGGCCGACTGGCTCGCGGGCATGCCCGTGGACGAGCCCAACACCGTGCAGAAGGTGCTGAGCTTCATCGGTGTGATGCCCTCCGCCGAGGAGAAGGACCTCATCAAGCGGGTCATCGGCGTCGGCGGCGACACCGTGGAGTGCGCGGGCGACGGGCCGGTGAAGGTCAACGGCACCGCGCTCGACGAGCCGTACGTCTTCCCCGGCAACACCCCCTGCAGCAACGACGAGGACGGTGGCCAGTTCAAGGTCACCGTGCCCGACGGCAAGGTCTGGGTCATGGGGGACCACCGTCAGGCATCCGCCGACTCCCGCTACCACCAGGACGATCCCAACGAGGGGATGGTCCCGGTCGACGAGGTGGTCGGCCGGGCCGCGGTCGTCGCCTGGCCGATCGGCCGCTGGGCCACCCTGCCGGTACCCGACACCTTCAAGAACGTGCCCGCCAGGCCCTAGCATCTTCAAGCATGTGCCCGAGAGGCCCTGGCCCTCAGCGCGGCGCGAAGTTCCGTACGTACCGGCGCTGCCAGGGCGTTTCCACCGCCCGTGGGTGGTAGCCGGCGCGGACGAACGCCACCGCCTCCTCGGCGGGCACCCCGTCGAGGACGGCCAGGACCGCCAGCGCCGTCCCGGTCCGGCCCATCCCGCCGCCGCAGGCCACCTCGACCCGCTCGTCGGCCGCCCGCTCCCACACCTCCCCGAGCAGGGCCCGCGCCTCCTCCCGGTCCGCCGGGAGCCGGAAGTCCGGCCACCGCAGCCAGCGCGACTCCCAGCGGACCGGGGGCGGGGTGCGGCCCAGGAGGTATACGGCGAAGTCCGGTTCGGGGCCCTGGGGGAGCGGCTTGCGCAGACCCCGGCCCCGGACCAGCCGTCCCGAGGGCAGGGCGAGGACTGTGGGGTCGGCGGCGTTCCAGTGTTCGGTCACGTCCCCCAACCTAGAGGGCCTTCCGCCGGTCAGGCGGCGGTGTCGAGATCCTGCGCCAGCAGCTCCGCCAGCTCCTCGACCGCCGCCTGCGCCCCGTCGCCCTCGGCGCTGAGGACCACGGCCTCCCCGTACGGTGCCGCCAGAGCCAGCACGGCGAGCATGCTGCGGGCGTCGACCGGGTCGCGGCCCTCACGGGCGATGGTCACCTTGACCTGCTGACGGGCGGCGGCCTTGACGAACAGCGACGCCGGACGGGCGTGCAGCCCGCTGCGGGAACCTATGACGACGGTCTGCTGGTGCATGGATCACTCCTGGGTGAGGGACGGTGGTGTCGGAGGGGGGTGGTGAGGTGGTCAGGCGGCGACCGTGACTCGGGAGTCGTCGGAGCCCGTGGCCCCCGCCTCCCCGGCCGCGTCCGGCGCCGCCCGGCGTGCGCCCTTGAGCAGGACGACGAGCGCGGTCGCCACCAGCGTTCCGGCGGCGATGGCGAGCAGGTAGAGGAACGGCTCGCCGATCAGCGGGACGACGAAGACGCCGCCGTGCGGAGCGCGCAGCGTCGCGCCGAAGGCCATCGACAGCGCGCCGGTGACCGCGCCGCCCGCCATCACGGACGGGATGACCCGCAGCGGATCGGCGGCGGCGAACGGGATCGCGCCCTCGGTGATGAACGAGGCCCCCAGCACCCAGGCCGCCCGGCCGTTCTCCCGCTCGGTCTTCGTGAACAGCTTCTTGCGGACGGTGGTGGCGAGCGCCATCGCCAGCGGCGGGACCATCCCGGCCGCCATGACCGCGGCCATCACCTTCAGGCTGCCGTCGGTCGGATCGGCGAGACCGCCGACCGCGAAGGCGTACGCCACCTTGTTCAGCGGGCCGCCCATGTCGAAGCACATCATCAGGCCGAGGACGACGCCGAGGATCACCGCGTTGGAGCCCGACAGGCCGTTCAGCCAGTCCGTGAGCGCGTTCTGGAGCGAGGCGATCGGCTTGCCGACCACGATGAACATCAGGATGCCCACGACCGCCGACGCGATCAACGGGATCACCAGCACCGGCATGATGCCGCGCAACGTCGCATGGACCGGCACCCGCTGGATCGCCATCACCACCGCCCCGGCCAGCAGACCGGCGACCAGACCGCCGAGGAACCCGGCGTTCACCGTCAGCGCGATGGAGCCGCCGACGAACCCCGGCACCAGCGCCGGCCGGTCCGCCATCCCGTACGCGATGTAACCGGCCAGCACCGGCACCAGGAACGCGAAGGCCGCCGAACCGATCTGGTTGAGCAGCGCCGCCCAGCTGTCCGCCTCGCCCCACACGAAGTGGTCGGCCACCGACTTGGCGCTCGCTATCTCGTAGCCGCCGATGGCGAACGACAGGGCGATCAGCAGACCGCCCGCCGCGACGAACGGCACCATGTAGCTCACGCCGGACATCAGATACGTACGGAGCCGGACGCCGAAGTGCGCGTGGTCCGTGCCGGATCGGCCTGCCTCACCGTCGCCGGAGTCCTTCCCGCCGTCGGCCTCGGACACGGCGGCGATCTCTCCGCGTTCCGCCTTGCGGCGGGCCTCGGCGATGAGTTCGGCGGGCCGGTTGATGCCCGCCTTCACCCCGACGTCGACCAGGGGCTTGCCGCGGAAGCGGGCCTTCTCCCGGACCTCCACGTCATGCGCCCAGATCACGGCGTCCGCCGCAGCGATGACAGCGGGATCCAGCTTCTTGAAGCCGCCCGAGCCCTGGGTCTCCACCGTCACCTCGACGCCCTCGGCGCGGCCCGCCGCGGCCAGGGACTCGGCGGCCATGTAGGTGTGGGCGATGCCGGTGGGGCAGGAGGTGACGGCGACGATCCGGAAGGGGACGCTCCCGGCCGCTTCGACGGCCTCGGGCTCGGGCCCGGCCTCGGGTTCCGTTCCCTCTGCCTCGGGGGCGGGCTCCTCCACCGGCTCCTCGCCCCGGATCAGCGCGGCCACCGCCGCCGGGTCCGTCCCGGCGCGCAGGGCTGCGGTGAACTCCGGGGCCATCAGCCGGCGGGCCAGTCCCGACAGGATGGTGAGGTGATCGTCGTCGGCCCCGGCCGGGGCGGCGATGAGGAAGATCAGGTCGGCGGGACCGTCGGCCGCACCGAAATCGATGCCCGCCGCGCTGCGCCCGAAGGCCAGCGTCGGGGCGTTCACATGCTCGCTGCGGCAGTGCGGGATGCCGATGCCGCCGTCGAGGCCGGTCGGCATCTGTGCCTCACGGGCGGCGACGTCGGCCAGGAAGCCGTCGAGATCGGTGACGCGGTGCGCGGCCACCATCCGCTCGGCGAGCGACCTCGCGGCGGCGTCCTTCGTTGCGGCGGACAGATCGAGGTCGACCAGTTCCGCGGTGATCAGCTCACTCATCGCGGTGCTCCTTGCTCGGGGACCGCCGGGGCGGCGGCTCGGGGGGACGGGGCGGAGCTCGCGTACGGGTGGGGTCCGTACGGGAGGTGCGGGGATGGTGGGGGCGTGGGTGGTGCGGGGGTCATGGGGCCGGCTCGCTCAGCGGGCGGTCCAGCGGTACGTCGGAGGTCGTCACGACCGACGGCAGATCGAGGTCGGCCGGGGTGGGCATGAGGCTTCCGGCCAGCTGCACGGCCGCGGCCCCGTGGGCGACGGCCGAGGCGAGCGCTTCCGGGCCCCGCCCGCCCGCCGCGAGAAAGCCGGCCAGCGAGGCGTCCCCGGCGCCGACATTGCTGCGTACGGCGGCCACCGGGGCGGTCGCGAAGTAGGCGCCCGACGCCTCGACCAGCAGCTGTCCGTCCGCGCCCAGACTCGCCAGCACCGACCGGGCACCACGCTCGCGCAGCTCATCGGCGGCCTTGAGCGCGTCGCCCACCGTGGCCAGTGGACGGCCCACGGCCTCGGCCAGCTCCTGGGCGTTGGGCTTGATCACGTCGGGCTCCTCGGCGAGCGCGGCGGTGAGCGCCGCACCCGAAGTGTCCAGCGCGATCCGGGCACCGGCGCGGTGACTCCGCTCGACCAGCTCCGCGTACCACCGCGGCGGCAGTCCGCGCGGCAGGCTCCCGCAGCAGGCGATCCAGTCGGCGGCGGCGGAGCGGACCCGTACCGCTTCGAGGACGTCCTCCGCCTCGGCCGGACTCAGTTCGGGGCCCGCCGCGTTGACCTTGGTGAGGGTGCCGTCGGCTTCGACGAGGGTGACGTTGATCCGGGTGTTCCCGCCGATCGGCACCCCGGCCGCCTCGATGCCCAGGTCGCCGAGGAGCCGGGTGAGCAGGGCGCCCTCCGGACCGCCCATCGGGGCGACGGCGACGGTGCGGTGCCCGGCCGCCGCGACCGCGCGGGAGACGTTGACGCCCTTGCCGCCCGGGTCGACGCGGTCCGCCGTGGCGCGCAGGACGCTGCCGCGCGTGAGGCCGGGCAGCTCGTAGGTCCGGTCCAGGCTGGGGTTGGGGGTGACGGTGAGGATCATGCGCGTACTACTCCCGTGCCCCGGCTCTCGATGGAGCGGGCGTCGTCGGGGCTGAGGCCCGTGTCGGTGATGAGCAGGTCCACATCGGTCAGGTCGCCGAAGCGGGCGAAGTGCTCCTGTCCGAACTTGCCGGAATCGGCGAGCAGGACGACCCTGCGGGCCGCCTTGATCACGGCCCGCTTCACCGCGGCCTCGGCGAGGTCGGGCGTGGTCAGACCGCGGTCGGGACAGAAGCCGTTGGTGGCGAGGAAGACCACGTCGGCGTTGATCTCGGCGTACGAACCCA
Source organism: Streptomyces globisporus (assembly GCA_014649555.1). Taxonomy (GTDB): domain Bacteria; phylum Actinomycetota; class Actinomycetes; order Streptomycetales; family Streptomycetaceae; genus Streptomyces; species Streptomyces globisporus. Next base: position 283,729 of record BMTG01000006.1, read on the forward strand.
GCGCCCAGGCGTCGACCGCCGCGCGCGTACGGTGCCGGACCCGGCCGCCCACCAGATGCAGCGCGATGCCCGGGTGGTCGGCGAGCCGGGCGGCCACCGGCAGCGCGTGCGTCACGACGGTCAGCGCCGCGTCGACCGGTACGGCAGCGGCGAGCCGCGCCGTGGTGGTCCCGGCGTCGACGATCACATTGCCGTCGGCGGGCAGTTCGGCGAGGGCGGCCTGTGCGATGCGGTCCTTCTCGTCGGCGGAGAGGGCGTCGCGCTCGGCGAGGTCGGGCTCGAAGTCCAGCCGCCCCAACGGGATCGCCCCGCCGTGCACCCGGCGCAGCAGCCCCGCCCGGTCCAGGGCCTTGAGATCCCGCCGGACGGTCTCGGCCGTCACCTGGAACTCCTCGGCCAGGGACAGCACGTCGACCCGGCCGCTCTCCTGGGCGAGGCGGAGGATCTCCTGCTGACGCTCCGGTGCGTACATGTGGTTTCGTTTCCGTTTCATGCCCGAGTCTGTGGTTTCGCGCTCAGGTTACGTCCGGGGTGCGGGAATGTAAACACATTCGGGCGAGGTGTGGGCATGAACGGACGCGGCAGACAACACCTGCCGGGGGTGTGGGCGCACGAGCGGGCGGGGCGCACCGTCCACCGGTGCGCCCCGCCCGACGGGTCCGGTCAGCGCGTGCCCGGCGCGTCCTCGCTCAGAGGGCGGGCCAGCAGGGGAGCGCCGGGGACCTGGTGGCCGCCGCTGGCGAGCATGCGGACCTCTCCCCGGTCGCTGATCTCGGCGCGGACGATCCCCGTCTCGTCCTCGTACACCGGGAACCCACCGGCCCCCAGCCGGTCGGTCAGCCGGACGGAGACCACGTCGTCCGCGGCGCCGGACATCTGGAAGATCAGCTCGTAACGCTCGGTGTGCACCATCTGATTCATGACGTTCTCCCGGCCGTGCGCGGAGAATACGGCTCTGCCGCCATTGTTTCGCACCCCGGCGTCGACCGCCCGGGGAGCGACGGCCAACGGGCGGAGCCGCCCGGTCGATCGGGTGACTCCGCCCGGTAGGACAACATGACGGAAGGCCCGGAGGGCTAGGCATGCGTGCATGAGACTTGAGCCTCGACGAATGAACAGTGCCTCCTCCCGTTCCCGCACTCTCAAGGCGGTCGGAGCCCTCTCCCTGGCCGCGGCCACGGCCCTCCTGATGACCGGCTGCGGTCAGAGCTCGGACAGCGCCAGCAGCGCGGCCACCTCCGAGGCGGCCAAGGTCGTCCCGCAGAAGCAGACGACGTCGCCGTCGGCCACCGCCCAGCTGACCGAGGACCAGCAGGAACGCAAGACGGTGCTCGACGCCACGAAGGTCACCTTCGACGACGCGGCCACCACCGCCACCGGCGAGGTCGCCGGGAGCAAGCTCGTCGAACTGGACCTCGAGGGTGTGGACGACGAAGACAACCAGAGCCCCAGCCCGACCGCGACCGGCAGCCCCACGGGATCGCCCAGCCCGACCGGCTCCCCGAGCCCGACCGGAACCGGCAGCCCGAGCGCGAGCCCGGGTGCCGACGGTCCGGTCTGGGCCGCGGAGGTCGCGGAGAAGGACGGCACGATCCACACCGTCCGGATCAACGCGGTCGACGGCAAGGTGATCGAGGCCCGGGTCGACGCGGACCAGGACGCGGACGACAAGAAGCAGACGGCCGACTGGCTGGCCCAGGCCACCCAGACCCCGCAGCAGGCGGCCAAGGTCGCCACCGAGAAGAAGAAGGGGACGGTCACCTCCGTCAGCCTGGACGACAACGACGGCAAGGGCGTCATCTGGCAGGTCGACGTGGTCGGTTCCGACTGGAAGAAGACGACCTTCGACGTGGACGCCAAGAACGACACCATCGTCCGCGAGGAGACCGACGAGGACTGACCGCCTCACCACCCGACCCGCGAAGGGGTACGCCGGACACCCGGCGTACCCCTTCCTTCTTGCCCGCGCCGCCTTGTCGTGCGAATTTGCCGGAATGGCAACGTTGATCGCGTCAGGCGGGCGCCGCGCCTCATGATCGCCGGGTACCCGCGTCCGTCCGCGAGCCGAGGAGAAACGCCCATGCAGCCCGACCCGTCCGCCGCACCGCGTCACCGAACCGTCGAAGCCCCGGCCGGACGCCTGCACCTGGTCGAGCAGGGCTCCGGCCCGCTCGTCCTGCTGGTGCACGGCTTTCCCGAGTCCTGGTACTCCTGGCGGCACCAGCTCCCCGCTCTCGCCTCGGCCGGCTACCGGGCGGTGGCGATCGACGTGCGCGGCTACGGCCGCTCCTCCAAGCCGGCCGAGACCGACGCCTACCGGATGCTGGACCTCGTGGCGGACAACGTCGCCGTCGTGCGCGCCCTCGGCGAGGAGAGCGCGGTGATCGTCGGCCACGACTGGGGTTCCAACATCGCCTCCGCCTCCGCCCTGCTCCACCCCGAGGTCTTCACCGCGGTGGCCCTGCTGAGCGTCCCCTACGCGCCGCCCGGAGGCCCCCGCCCCACCGATGTCTTCGGCCGGATCGGCGGTCCTGAGGAGGAGTTCTACGTCTCCTACTTCCAGGAGCCCGGCCGCGCGGAGGCGGAGATCGAGCCCGACGTCCGGGGCTGGCTCGCGGGCTTCTACGCAGCCCTGTCCGCCGACACCATGCCCGCCCGGAACGATCCCGACCCGCACTTCGTCGCCCGTGGCGGCGGCCGGCTGCGCGACCGCTTCCCCACCCAGGCGCTTCCGGCCTGGCTGAGCGAGGACGACCTCGACGTCTACGCCGGGGAGTTCGAGCGCACGGGAATCACCGGAGCGCTGAACCGCTACCGCGCCATGGACCGGGACTGGGAAGACCTCGCCCCGTACCGCGGAGCCCCGGTCACGCAGCCGTCCCTGTTCATCGGCGGCACCCTGGACGCCTCCACCACCTGGATGTCGGAGGCCATCGACGCCTACCCCACCACCCTGCCCGGCCTGGCGGCCTCCCACCTCCTGGACGGCTGCGGCCACTGGATCCAGCAGGAGCGCCCCGACGAGGTCAACCGCCTGCTGACCGACTGGCTCGCCACCCTCCAGGGCTCAGCCGGACGGGGCTGCCGATGAACGGAAGCCTGTTCTAGTACCCGCCGCCCGGCTTCCGGCGGTCGAGCAGCCGGCAGACGAAGTCCTCCTGGAGCTTGCGGAGGGTGGCCAGCAGCCGCGGGTTCGTCGCACTGTTCACCTGGGAGGTGAGGGAAACGGTCAGGGACCGCTTGCCGTCCTTGGTCGCCGCGGCCAGCTGCGTGTAGCCGGGGAAGTTGCCGGTGTGGCCGTACACGGTGCCGCAGCGCGTCGTGTACGAGAAGACGGCGAGACCGGCCTTGTTACGCCCGGGACCGGCGGGTTCGGAGCTGCCCGTCACGAACGACAACTGCTGTGTGCGGACCGCCGGGCCGAGCCCCAGCCCGCCGGCGTAACCCCGGATGAAGGCCCCCAGGTCCCGGGGCGTGGAGACGATACCGCCCGACGCCCACACACCCGAGGCGCTGAGCACCGTGCTGACGTCCTCCGGCGCGCCCGGCTCGTCCACCGCGTAGCCGTGCAGATAGGGCGTGGGCAGCCGGTAGCCCTGCGGGAGGCTGGTGTCGCGCAGGCCGAGCGGCCGGTAGACGAGGTCGGCGAGGAGCTTCTCGTACCGCTGACCCGTCACCGCCTCGGCCATCAGCGCCACGGCGATGTTGTCGGAGTTGGAGTAGCGGTACGCGGACCCGGGCCGGAACCGCAGCCGGTCCCCGGCGACGTAGTCCAGCAGCCGGCGGGAGTCGAAGTGCCTGCGGGGATCGGCCGTCAGCTCGGCGATGAACGTCGGGTCCTCGGTGTAGTCGGGGAGCCCACTGGTGTGGTTCAGGAGCTGGCGGAGCGTCACCCGGTGCCAGGCGGCGGGCAGCCGGGGCAGCCGCCGGCCGATGGTGTCGTCGAGACCGAGCGCGCCCCGCTGGGTCAGTTGCAGGGCGACCGAGCCGCTGAAGGCCTTCGCCGTGCTGGCGATCCGCATGTGGTCGGTGGTCCGGGGCTGACGCCCGGTGCCGAGCTGCGACGTACCCGCCCGGTACACCTCGCTCCGGCCGTCGGCCGTGAGGACGGCGATGGCGCCGGGCGGCCCGCCCGGGGTGTCCACGAGCGCCTGGAGCCCGCGTCGCAACGCGGGGTCGGCCGGTCCGTGCGGGCCACCGCCCCCGTCCGGGCCGCTGTCACCGCCCGCGTGGGCCGGGCAGCTCATCAGCCCGGCGAGCGATGCGGCGGCAAGGGCGGCGACAACGGCGCTCCGACGCCGGGGCCGGGGGCGGGGGAGCGGGGCGTCCGGATGGGAACGTGCGGGCACGGGGGCCTCCTGAAGGCGGTGGGCGAAGGGCGGGGCGGAGATGGTTGGTCCGCTCCCGCGAGCCCCAGCATCGGGCGGCCGGACCGTGCTTGCCCCCGAGGTGGACCATCCGGGCGACCACCGCCACACCCCCGGCCTCAGGCCACGCGCCCGGCCCTGCCCGCTCTGCCCTCGCTCCTCGCCGCCGCGCTCCCCGGCGCGGCGGTCAGTGGGCCGGGGGAGCGCCCGCGCTCAGATCCAGGACGTACCGCCGCCCGGGGCGGTCGCCGAACATGACGTCCTCCAGCGGCTCGAACCCCGTACGCGCCAGCACCGCGCGGGAGCCCGTGTTGTCCAGCGTCGTCTCGGCGCGCAGCGAGGTGAGCCCGTACTCCTCGACCGCCAGCACACAGATCCGCTGGACCGCCCAGGTGGCCAGCCCCTGGCCCGCGGCCTTCTCCGCTATCCGGTACCCCAGCTCGGCCGAACCGTCCCGCACCTCGACGAGGTTGATCCGGCCGAGGACGCCGCCGTCGCCGTCCACGATGAGGTGGAGGTGGTGCAGCCCCGCGTCCTGCTCGGCGAGCAGGGCGCGATGGCGTTCGGCGAACTCGGCGAAATAGGCGTCACCCCGGTCGGTGATGGACGCGGCGAAGTAGGTCCGGTTCTCCCGCTCGAAGGCGAGCAGAGCCTCGGCATGGTCGGGGCGGAGTCGGCTGATCGACGTCATACCCGGGATGCTAAGCCCACCCTCCCCGGGGGTGTCTCCCCGATTCACGGGCCGGGGCCTGGCGGACTGTCCGACCGGAACGGCCGGCCAGGCCCTAGACGGGGTTCCCGCGCTCCAGCGCGAGGGCCAGGCCGCGTTCGGCGTCGTCCGCCGAGGCGCGCCGGTAGGCCCGCTCGTACGCCGAGTCGCCCGCGGCCTGCCGGGCCCTCAGCTCCCACTGCTCGCGGATGGCCCCGAGCTCCGGGGTGCCCCGGTGCGGGTGGCCGATCATGCGCCAGTAGGCGTGCCCCGTACCGGACGCCCGGGCCGCGGCCACCCCGTTCCCCTGGGCGGCGATGGCCCCGGCGAGCAGATCGAGACCGAGGGCGATGCCGAGGCTGTCGTGGAGCTCGTGCTTGCTCGCGAGCATCGCCCGAGCGTGGCTCTCCGCATGACGGGGACGGCCCTGGAGAAGGTGTATGAGGGCGAGTTGATGATCGGCGTACGCCCGCGCCCAGTGCTCCCCGAACCGCAGACTGGTCCGCTGGAGCCGCATGGCCTCCTCGTACGCCTCGTCGAGCCGGCCGAGCGCCGACAGGGCGAACAGGCGTATCACCCGGCAGCGCAGCTGCGAGGGGGTGTCGGACGGGTCCCCCGGGTGGCCCTCCAGCGCGCGGTCGCTGACGGAGTACGCCGTGAGCGGCCGGCCCATCATCAGATACGTGAAGCTCACGGAGTGCGCCGCGAGCAGCTCCGACTCCGGGGCCTCTTCGCGGCGGGCCGCCTGCTCGCACTCCTCGCCGGTGCGGCGGGCCGCCTCGTGGTCGCCCTGGAGAGTCAGCGTGATCCCCAGGGCCCAGAGCGCCCGAGTGCGGTGCGGACCGGCGGAGAGCGGCAGGGCGAGCACCCGTTCCAGGTACGTACGGGCCTGGTGCAGATGGCCGCAGCAGCTCCAGAAGAGACCGGCGCACCCGGCCATCTCCATCGCCATCTCCGGATCCTCGGCCAGCAGATGGTCCAGGGCCGCGCACAGGTCCGCGTGGGTGTCGGCGATCCGGTGGTACCAGAGGACCTGCGAAGGACCGAGCCACCCCGCGTACGCCTGCACGGCGACGTGGGCGAAGTGCCGGGCGTGCCGGTCGGCGAGGAGCGCGTCCTCCGCCAGCTCCGCCAGCCACATCGCCCCGTACTCGCGCAGCGTGTCCAGCATCCGGTAGCCGCCCCCGGTCCGCCGGAGCACGGACTGGTCGGCCAGACGTTCCAGCGCGGACGCGACGGCCTCCGCCTCCAGCGGCCCGCCCGCGCACACCGCCTCCGCGTCCGGCGCCGTGATGACGCCTCGGAAGACGGAGAGCCGTGCCCACAGCAGCCGCTCCAGCGGGGCGCAGAGCTCGTGGCTCCAGCCGATGGTGGTGCGCAGGGCCCGATGGCGGCGCGGCCAGACGGTGTCGTCGGTGAGGTCCTCCGCCCGGGAGGCCAGCCGCGCGGTGATCTCCTGCGCGGTGCTCTCGCGGAGCTGGGCACAGGCCAGTTCGACGGCGAGCGGTATGCCGTCGAGACGGCGGCAGATCTCGGCGACGGCGGCCGCGCTCGCGGGATCGTCGAGCGAGAGATCCGGGGCGACGGCGGCCGCGCGCTCGTGGAAGAGCCGGACGGCCTCGTCGCCGTCGTCGCCCGCGGACAGCGGGGGTACCTCGACGCACATTTCGCCCACCGAACCCAAGGGCTCCCGGCTGGTGGCCAGGACCGTCAGCCCCGGGGCCGAGGCGAGCAGTTCGGTCACGAGCCGGCGGCAGGGACCGACGATCCGCTCGCAGCAGTCGAGAACGAGGAGCAGCTCTTTTCCGGACAGCCATTCAGCGAGCGCGGCCACCGGCCGGCGCGGACTGTGGTCCAGGAGCCCGACGCTGTCGCAGACCGTCGTGGCGAGCAACTGGTCGTCGTGGAGATGGGACAGATCGGCCCACCAGACACCGTCCGCGTACCGGCCCTCGGCGCGCTCGGCGGTGCGCAGGGCCAGTCGGCTCTTGCCGACCCCGCCACTGCCGGTGAGCGTGACCAGCCGATGATCTCGAAGTGCCCGTTCGACGCTGACCAGTTCGCTGGTACGGCCCACGAAACTGGTCGTCACGACGGGAAGGTTGCCCATCACGGGGACATCCTGCCTCGCCCGGGCCCACCACCTCCGTTCATAGCGAAAAGCAGTCAGAAACGGCCGACAATGCATCTCTTTCGATCGGCGAGCGGCATTGATCGAAAGGTGTGGCGGTGCCCCGGTAGTTGTGGTGCTGCTCAGACGTCGAGAACGGCCGCCAGTGAATCGAGGGCTCCCAGCGGATCGGGGCCGACCGGAGCCAGCACGGTTTCGGTGACGCCCGCCGCCCGCAGTCCGTCGAGACCGGCCCGGGCCTCCGCCGGCGTCCCGGCCACGGCAAGGTGGGCGACCCAGCCGTCGGGCATGCGCGCCACGAACTCCTCGCGGCTCGCGCACCCGGCCCGCAGCGCGACCAGTTCGTGGGCGAACGGGAGCGGCGCGATGTGCGCGTGCCAGTCGGGCTCGCCGATCCACTCCAGGCCCGGGCGGGCGGCGGCCAGCGCGATGGCCGGATCGGCGTCGACGGATGCGATGTTGTACGCGACGAGCCGGTGCGGGCGTTGGGCGGAGATGTGGCCGAGCGCGGCCCGCGCGTACGCCGGGGTGACCGGCTCCGCGAGGACCGTCCCGTCCGCCACTTCGCCGGAGAGCGCCAGGGACTTGGGGCCGCGTACGCCCGCCAGGATGTCGGGCACGGCGTCGGGCAGCGCGCTGCGGTCGAGCTGTACGCCGTCGAGGTGCACGTACTCGCCGTGCACCCGCACCTCCTCGCCGCGCAGCAGGGCCCGCAGGGCGTCGACGTACTCGCGAAGGAAGGTGAGCGGGCTGCGGGGCCACTGACCGACGCTGCGCATCCAATGAGGCATGCCGTGCCCCACGGTTACGTCGATCCGGCCGGGGAAGAGCTGCGCCAACGACGCGATCTCCAGCGCCGCGAACGCCACGTTGCGGGCTCCGGCGGGCAGCAGTCCGATGCCGACCCGGATCCGGTCGGTGGAGGCCAGCACGGCGGCCGCCTGCGCGATGCCGCCGCGGAAGCCGAGGTCCTCGACCACCCAGACGGCGTCGAACCCCAGCTCCTCGGCCCGTCGCGCGTACGGCAGGACGCGGTCGGCGGGCAGGTCGCGCGGCAGCAGGACGCCCACGGTCCGGTCGGCGGCGGTGGGGGAACGCACAGGTGCTCTCCTTCGGTCGGCGGCCGGGCGACGGCGAACACTCCGTCCACCACGCAGCCCCGGCCTGCGAGGACAGACAACCAGACAGCGAGGCGCCGAGGACCTGCGGGGCGGGGACGGCGACGGCGAGGCGCTGTCAGACCCCTGCGCTACGTTGCTGGCATGACGCAATTCGTACTCGTGGCAGGGGCCTGGCTCGGTTCGTGGGCGTGGCGCGACGTGGAGTCCGACCTGCGCGCGGCCGGTCACGGGGTCCATCCGTTGACGCTGTCGGGGCTCGCCGACAAGCGGGGGACGGCGGCGGGGCTGCGGACGCACGTCCAGGACATCGTCGACGAGGTCGAGCGCCTCGCCCTGCGCGATGTGGTGCTCGTCGGCCACAGCTACGCGGGGATCCCGGTCGGGCAGGCGGCCGAGCGGATCGGCGACCGGCTCGCCCGCGTGGTCTTCGTCGACTCCAACGTCCCGGTGGACGGCGAGTCGTTCGTCTCCGGCTGGCCGGACGGCCGGGCCGGCGTGGAGGCCGCCATCGCCGCCAACGAGGGCTTCTGGCCTTCGCCGACCGCCGCCGACTGCGCGGACCAGGGACTCACCGACGAGCAGATCGCCCGGTTCATCGGCGGCTCGACACCCCACCCCGGCGCCACCCTCACCGATCCCGCCGTCCTGGCAGGTCCGTTGGGGCTGCTGCCCGCCACGTACGTCAAGTGCCTGCTCGACTGGCCCGAGCCGAGCCCCGAGGTGGCCGAGCTGTTGACGAGCGAGCGCTGGCGGCTGGTCACGATGGACACCGGCCACTGGCCGATGTTCTCGCAGCCGCGCGAGCTCGCCCGGATCCTGCTCGACGCGGCGGGAACGGACGGGTGACGATGCCGAGCTCACCGGAAGAGGCGGCCACGGAGCACCCGGAGATCACTTTCATCGGTTGCGCGCGGTGCGGCACCCTCATCGCGGGCCTCGACGGGCGGTACGCCTGCTCGGGCTGCGGCTGGGTCAACGAATGGACCGAGGGCCACCGCCCCCTGCCCGAAGCCCGGCGCCGCCGCACCTGAGCCCCGACCGCCGACACGACGACCGACGGCACGACGACCGACGGCACCACGGCCGACGGCACCACGGCCGAAGACGCCCCGACCCGACGACCTGGCTGCCGCCCGGCCGCAGAGGAGACCTCGCCATGACCCACCCGCACGACGCCGACCCGGTCCGCGCCTCCCTGGCCGAGATCGCCGCCCTGCTCGCCCCGGCGCACCCCGGCGTCGCCGAGGAGGTGCTCCGCGCCCACGACAGCCCCCACGCGTACGTGAGCGCCTTCGCGGACCGGCTGGACGACCGGGGCATCGACGAGCCGTTCGGCGGCCTCGCCTGGATCGCGCTCGTCGATGCGCTCGCCGCACACGGCCTGCTCGCGGAGTTCGACTGGAAGGAGGACCCCCAGGAGATCCGGGCCCAGCTGCGGAAGCTGGAATCGCGGCCCTCCGTGGACCCATGGGACCTCTTCGAGGCCGATGCGGCCACCACCCTGCCGACCGACGAGTTCCTGCATGCCTGCGGCCGTCACTACCGTGAGATCGGTGCGGCTCTGGCCGTCCTCGACATCGACTCCGACTGCTACCCGGTGGTCGGTCTGCGGGCGGCCCGGGCCGGCGAGCTGACCGCGCTCGCCGCCCGGGCGGGCTTTCCCGTGCACCACCTCGGCACGGACCCACGCAGGCCGTGACGGAGATCTCGCCCGCAGCCTCAGGGCCGCTACGGGCCGCTGTTCCAGCAGGTACGGCGGGGTCCGCGCCCCGGAACGGAATCGCGACCGCCGCCGCCCACCACGTACACTCGCCCCCGCCTCCGCTGACCGGCAGAGGCGTTCCGCACCCGACCGACGGGGAAACAAACCGTATGAGTTCCGCAGACAGCACCGAAGCACCGATCTACGCCGGCCTCGTCGAGGAGCAGGGCGACGTGCCCGCCGAGGTGCGCCGGGTGGCCGAGGAAGTCCTGCGCGAGGCCGACCGCGCCCTCGACTTCGGCACCGTACGAGCGGCCGCCGCAGCCCGCTAGCAGCGAGCCGCCGGAACTCCGGTCGCAGCCGCCCGAGGGCGGCGATGTCCATCACGGGACGATAAACGTCCTGCAACTATTGCCATATTCTTGCGTTCGCGACGCGATGGTTTGCTGAACAGCCGTCGCCGGTGGACGTGGGTGAGGCCGCGGTAGGCCGGGCGTCCGTACGACGGGCCCGACACCACCGCGGCCCCCCGGCCGCCCGCTGCGATCGCCCCGGCGGCCGTGCTCCGGTGAGCGGTCCACGCACCCGCGTGGAGAGCGCTCCCAGCCGGCCGCCGAGGGATGGAAACCCGCTCGTCATGCCGTCCGCGCCGCGTCTGCGGGCGGTGCGGGCCCGTGAAGCGCCGCCCGCCGGAACCAGCTCGCACGTTCCCGTCCTCGTGATCGCCCCGAGGGCGGCCCTCGGTGATCGCCCAGTGGCACCCCGCGCCCGCTCCGAACCCGCCCCTTGCTTGTCCTGTGGTTGCCCCGGAACCGCCATCGATCCGACCGCTTCCATCAGTCGTCGCGGCATCCCACCGGCAGGGTCTGTCAAAGATTTACGAAACCCGCGCGACATCTTGCGGACATTCGTCGGCGGTGGTTGAGTGTGGGTCGCCGCACAGCTCGGGGCTGTCGGCTTCCCGCACTCCTGCCCTAAAGGGGTCCACCGATGAGAAGTTCTGTTCTTCGTCGTACCTGCACCGCCGCCGTCGCCACCGCACTGGCCGTCACCGGCCTGGCCGCCTGCAACTCCGAGGGCGACAGCGCGGCGGACGGCAAGACGCGCATCACGGTCAACTGCTGGCCCCAGCCGAGTGCGAAGATCGACCACAAGCGGTTCGACGAGGACGTCAAGACGTTCGAGAAGCAGAACCCCGACATCGACGTCACCGCGCACGACGCCTTCCCGTGCCAGGACCCCAAGACCTTCGACGCGAAGCTCGCCGGCGGTCAGATGGAGGACGTCTTCTACACGTACTTCACCGACACCGAACGCGTCGTCTCCATCAACCAGGCCGCGGACATCACCGAGTACGTCAAGGACCTCAAGGCGTACAAGGACATAGCCCAGCCCCTGCGTGACGCCTACACCGTCGACGGCAAGATCTACGGCATCCCGCGCACCAACTACTCCATGGGCCTGCTCTACAGCAAGCCGCTGTTCACCAAGGCCGGGCTCGACCCCAGCAAGCCGCCCACCACCTGGGCCGAGGTCCAGACCGCGGCCAGGAAGATCGCCGCGCTCGGCGACGGCACCGTGGGCTTCGCCGAGTACAGCGCGCAGAACCAGGGCGGCTGGCACTTCACCGCCTCGATCTACTCCCAGGGCGGCGCCGTCGTCAGCGAGGACGGCAAGAAGGCCACGGTCGACACCCCCGAGGGCAAGGCCGTCCTGCAGAACCTCAAGGACATGCGCTGGCGCGACAACTCCATGGGTGCCAAGCAGCTCCTCATCATCAACGACACCCTCCAGATGATGGGCTCCGGCAAGCTCGGCATGTACCTCGCCGCCCCCGACAACGTCCCGCGCATCGTCAAGGAGGCCGGCGGCACGTACGAGGACCTGGCCTTCGCCCCGATGCCCGGCGGCAAGGGCACCCTCATGGGCGGCGACGGCTACATGTTCAACAAGGAGGCCACCCCCGAGCAGATCCAGGCCGGCCTCAAGTGGCTGGAGTGGACCTTCCTCACCCCGGGCCAGGGCTACATGAACAACTACGCCCGCGCCGCCTCGGACAAGTCCCCGGTCGGCCTGCCCGAGCCGCGGCTGTTCACCGGCGCCACCGACGCCAAGGACCAGGAGCTGAAGAAGGCCTCCGCCAACGTGCCGGTCGAGAACTACCAGGCCTTCATCGACGGCGGCCAGCAGCTCGACATGAAGCTGGAGCCCAAGCACGGCCAGCAGATCTACGCGGTCCTCGACGGCGCCGTCTCGGCCGTCCTGACGAAGAAGGACGCGGACATCGACGCCCTGCTCAAGGACGCCCAGTCCAAGATCGACGGAATCCTGGCCCGAGGCTGAACGCCATGAAGACCACCTCCCACCCCGCAGCGCCCGCGAGAGGGCGGTCCGCCGGTGCGACGCCTCCCCCCGGGGACGCGCGCCCGGCGGGCCGCGGGCCCCGGCGACCGCTGCGCAGGAAGATCGCCGACCAGGCCACCGCGTACGGGTTCCTGATCGGCGGGCTGCTCTGCTTCATCCTGTTCTCGTGGTACCCGGCGGTCCGGTCGGTGATCATCGCGTTCCAGAAGTACACCCCGGGCTCCGACCCCGAGTGGGTCGGCACCGCGAACTTCACCCGGGTCTTCCAGGACCCGGAGTTCACGGCCGCCTGGCGCAACACGCTCACCTTCACCGTGCTCGCCCTGGTCATCGGGTTCGCCATTCCGTTCGTCATGGCCCTCGTTCTCAACGAACTCCGGCACGCCAAGGCGTTCTTCCGGGTCGTCGTCTACCTTCCCGTGATGATCCCCCCGGTTGTCAGCGCCCTGCTGTGGAAGTGGTTCTACGATCCGGGCGCGGGCCTGGCCAACGAGGTGCTCGGCTTCCTCCACCTGCCGACGTCGAACTGGACCAACGGCGCCGACACCGCGCTCGTCTCGCTGGTCATCGTCGCCACCTGGGCCAACATGGGCGGCACCGTCCTCATCTACCTCGCCGCCCTCCAGGGCATACCCGGCGAGCTGTACGAGGCGGCCGAACTCGACGGCGCGTCCGTCTGGCAGCGCGTCCGGCACGTCACGATCCCGCAGACCCGCTTCATCATCCTGATGCTGATGCTCCTTCAGGTCATCGCGACGATGCAGGTGTTCACCGAACCCTTCGTCATCACCGGCGGCGGACCGGAGAACTCCACCGTCACCGTGCTCTACCTGATCTACAAGTACGCCTTCCTCTACAACGACTTCGGCGGCGCGTCCGCCCTCAGCGTGATGCTCCTCCTGGTGCTCAGCGCGTTCTCCGCCCTGTATCTGCGACTCACCCGCACCGACTGAGAGGAGCGTCGCCCGCCATGACCCAGACAGCTCCGCCCCCGGTGGCCGAGCCGCCCGCCGTCCGCGCCAAGCGCTCCGGCGAGACCCCGGCCGCCCGCTCCGTACGCACCGTCATCTCACCGCTGGCGCTCGCCGGACGCCGCGGCAAGGTCACGTACTGGTCGGTGTTCACCCTCGTCGTCCTGCTCTTCGCGTTCGCGTTCCTCTTCCCCGTCTACTGGATGGTCACGGGGGCGATGAAACCGCCCGAGGAAGTGGTCCGCACCCCGCCCACCCTCGTGCCCGAGCAGTGGCAGCTGAGCGGCTACACCGACGCCTGGGACCTGATGCGGCTCCCGACCCACCTGTGGAACACGGTCGTCCAGGCGACCGGCGCCTGGGTGCTGCAGATTGTCTTCTGCACCGCCGCCGCCTACGCCCTGTCCAAGCTCAAGCCGGCCTTCGGCAACGTGATCCTCGGCGGCATCCTCGCCACCCTCATGGTCCCGGTGCAGGCCCTCGTCGTACCGAAGTACCTCACCATCGCCGACATGCCGCTGATCCACGTCAACCTGCTGAACGACCCCCTGGCCATCTGGCTGCCGGCCGTCGCGAACGCCTTCAACCTCTATCTGCTCAAACGGTTCTTCGACCAGATCCCGCGCGATGTCCTGGAAGCCGCCGAGATCGACGGGGCGGGCAAGCTGCGCACCCTCTGGTCCATCGTCCTGCCCCTGTCGAGGCCGGTACTCGGCGTCGTGTCGATCTTCGCGCTGGTCGCCGTCTGGCAGGACTTCCTCTGGCCCCTGATGGTCTTCTCCGACACCGAGAAACAGCCGATCAGCGTCGCCCTCGTGCAGCTCTCGCAGAACGTCCCGCTGACCGTCCTGATCGGGGCCATGGTCATCGCGAGCATCCCGATGGTCCTGATGTTCCTGGTCTTCCAGCGGCACATCATCGCCGGGATCAGCGCGGGCAGCACGAAGGGCTGACCCACGCCACCCCCGGTGGCGCGACCACCCAGGACCCGCCGCCGTCCCCGGCCTTCCCGCCCCGCTCCGGGGCGGCGGCGTCAGACCCACCAGCTCTCTCGCTCCTCCCTGTCGCGCGGACCGGCCCACCCGCCGGCGACCGCGCCCGCCCGAAAGGAACCCGCCTTATGGAAGGCAGCCAGCTCGCCGCCGACGACTGGTGGCGCTCGGCCGTCATTTACCAGGTCTACGTCCGCAGCTTCGCCGACGGCGACGGCGACGGCACCGGCGATCTGACGGGCGTACGGTCCCGGCTGCCCTACCTGGCCGAACTCGGCGTCGACGCGCTCTGGTTCACCCCCTGGTACCTGTCGCCGATGGCGGACGGCGGATACGACGTCGCCGACTACCGGGCCATCGACCCCGCCTTCGGCAACCTCGCCGAGGCCGAGAAGCTCATCGCCGAAGCCCGCGAGGCAGGCATCCGCACCATCGTCGACATCGTCCCCAACCACGTCTCCGACCAGCACGTCTGGTTCAAGGCGGCACTCGCCGCGGGCCCCGGCAGCCCGGAGCGCGAACTCTTCCACTTCCGCCCCGGCCGCGGCGCACACGGCGAACTGCCCCCCAACGACTGGGAGAGCGAGTTCGGCGGGGTGCCCTGGACCCGCGTCGAGGACGGCGAGTGGTACCTCCACCTCTTCGCCACCGAACAGCCCGACCTCAACTGGGCGCACCCCGCCGTACGCCAGGAACACGAGGACGTCCTGCGCTTCTGGTTCGAGAGAGGCGTCGCCGGGGTGCGCATCGACTCCGCCGCCCTCGTCGCCAAGGACCCGGCCCTCCCCGACCTCGAAGGACACCAGGGGCCCCACCCGTACGTCGACCGCGACGAACTCCACGACATCTACCGGCGCTGGCGGGCCATCGCCGACGAATTCGGCGGCATCTTCGTCGGCGAGGTCTGGCTGCCCGACGCGGAGCGCTTCGCCCGCTACCTACGCCCCGACGAACTGCACACCGCCTTCAACTTCACTTTCCTCAGCTGCCCCTGGGACAGCGCGCTGCTGCGCCGCGCCATCGACGACACCCTCGCCGAACACGCCCCCGTCGGCGCCCCCGCCACCTGGGTCCTCTGCAACCACGACATCACCCGCACCGTCACCCGCTACGGCCGCGAGGACACCGGATTCGCCTTCACGGCCAAGGCGTTCGGCGTCCCCAGCGACCTGGAGCTCGGCACCCGCCGCGCTCGCGCCGCCGCCCTCCTCTCGCTCGCCCTGCCCGGCTCGGTCTACCTCTACCAGGGCGAGGAACTGGGCCTGCCCGAGGCCGACGTACCGCTGGACCGCATCCAGGACCCCATGTACTTCCGCTCCCAGGAGCGGGCCCCCGGCCGCGACGGCTGCCGCACCCCGCTGCCCTGGGCGACCGGCGAACCCTTCGCCGGCTTCGGCTCCACCGTGGAACCCTGGCTTCCGCTGCCCGCCGACTGGCCGTCCCGCGCGGCCGACCTCCAGGAGCGGGACCCCGGCTCCATGCTGGCCCTCTACCGCGAGGCCCTGCGGCAACGGCGCTCCCTGACCGCTCTGCACACCGAGCCGCTGCGCTGGCTGAGCGAGGAGCCCGGCCTCCTCCTGTTCGCCCGGGGCGATCACCTGGTCTGCGCCGTCAACTTCGCCGAGCACCCCGCACAGCTCCCCGCCCACACCGAGGTCCTGCTGACCAGCGGCCCCCTGGACGCCGACGGCCGGCTGCCCCGGGACACGGCGCTGTGGCTGGCCCTCTGAACCGGGGCGCCCGATGCGGGGGTGATCGCCCCAGGTGGCCTGAGTATCCGCACTCAGGCCCCCGGCCCCGCCCGCCACGACGATGAGGACGTGGCGGGCGAAGCCGAAGGGCGGGCCCGGCACCGCACCGCCGTCCACCGGGACGGCCGCGCCCGCCGGACCCAGGGAGAACCGTGCTCAGCCGCATCGCCGCCGCCGTCGTCCCCTCGCTCGGACGCCTCACCGTCACGTCCGACCACGCCACGGCCCCCGCCGCCGGCAGCATCATCGTCGCCAACCACACCTCCCTGGCCGACCCGGGCATCGTCCTCGCGGCACTGCAGCGCCTCGGCGTCGAACCCGTCGTCATGGCCACCGCGGGCCTGTGGCGCATCCCGGTCCTCGGCCGTCTCCTGGAGCAGGGCGGCCACGTACCCGTACACCGCAACACCCACCGGGCGGCGGGCGCCCTCGACGCGGCCGCCGTCGCGCTCAGGGACGGCCGCCACCTGCTCATCTACGGCGAGGGACGACTGCCCTGCCGCCTGGACGCGGCAGAAGCCCCGCCGGAGAGCTTCCGCAGCGGCCTCGCCCGCCTGGCGCACGTCTCCGGGGCACCCGTCGTGCCGCTCGGCCAGGCGGGCGCCCGCCGGGTGACCTCGGGCCGGTGCGTCAAGCAGATCTCCGGGCTCCTCACCGCCCCGGCCCGCCGCCCCCGCCTCCACGTCCACATCGGCTCCCCGCTCCACCTCCCGCCGGAGGTGGAGACGGCGACCGCCACGGCCCGGGCGGCCGTCACCGCCGCCTGGCGCACCGCAGCGCACCACCTCGGCGAACCCGCGGCGCTCACCGGCCGCTGAACGCACCGCACGACAGGGCCCGATCCGCCGCCCGACAGGCCTCGACGCGTCGAACGCCAGGGCTCGACGCACCGCGCGACAGGGCAGCGGGCTATCCCGCGTCCCGGGCCGCCTGCTCCAGGCGCTGCCGGTAGCCCTCCCACCACGCGCGGTCGCCCGGCGGCATGTTGTCGTTGCCGGACCGCAGCCCGACCGCCCCGTCGACGAGCTCCCGCACGACGTCGGCGTGCCCGGCATGCCGCTGGAGGTCGGAGATCACATGGACCAGGATCTGGTGCAGCGTCACCCGGTTCCGCTCCTCGGGCCACCACGCCACCCGACCGACCGCGTCGAGCGGCAGCTCGGCGATCGTCGCGTCCGCGTGCTCCGTCACCCGGCGGTGCAGCGCGAGGATGTCCGCACGGGATTCGTCGGCGGTCGCCCACATGTCCTGGTTCGCCTGGGCGTCGTCCCCGAAGGCGGACACCACCTCGCCGAACGGCCGCCCGAACGTCTCGCCGAAGTAGCCCAGCTCCACCCCGGCGGCATGCTTGACCAGTCCGAGGAGATTCGTGCCCGTCGGCGTCAGAGGGCGGCGGACGTCGTATTCCGACAGCCCTTCGAGCTTCCACAACAGGGCATCGCGAGCGGACCGGAGATAGCGCTGGAGGTCGGCCTTCGGCTGCGAAAAGGTCATGCGCGCAGTCTGTCACCGGGCACTGACAATCCACCCCGGCCCCCGGCCGGGGGCCGCGGTGCGCACCCCGCCCGTCCCGGGAGACCTCCCGGGTGGCGGCGGCGCCCGGGGCGGCGTAGGTATGGAGGCGTGCTGCTCCGAGGGCGTACGACACCACGGAGCGTACCGGTCTGCGAACGGCCGGTGACCAGCAGGCCCACCCGGCCGGACCGCCGTCGGCGTCCGCCGGGTCACCACCGGGGGCGAGGAGACGGATCCCGATGACCGAGGCAGAGCAGAGCACCCCGGTGCACGGGGTCCCGTGCTGGGTCAGCCTCATGACCCGGGACCTGCGGGCCGCCCAGGACTTCTACGGGACCGTTCTCGGGTGGACCTTCCGCTCCGGCACCCTCGGCGAGGGCTTCTCCGTCGCCCATGCCGACGCCCTGCCCGTCGCCGGCGTCGGACAGATCGCTCCCGGCCTGCCCACGGCCGTCTCCTGGACCCCGTACTTCGCCGTGTCGGACGTCGACACCGCCGCGGCCCGCGTCCGGGAAAGGGGCGGCACCATCGCCGTCGGCCCGATCCGGATCGGCCCGGGGCGGGGAGCCATGGCCGCCGACCGGGAAGGGGCCGCGTTCGGCTTCTGGGAGGGCCGGACCCCACCCTGGTCGTTCGGCCGCGACAGCGCGCCGGCCTCCCTCGAACTGCGCACGAGCCACGCCTTCGACTGCGCGATCTTCTACGCCGAGGTCTTCGGCTGGGCCTCCGAGGAGGCCGGGGGCTGCGACGTCGGCTACGCCTACCAGCAGGACACGGTCGTCGTACGGCAGGGCGGCCGCACCGTGGCCACCCTGCGCGGCGGCGGGGACGCGTCGTCCCCCGACCCCCGGCTGCGCCCGCGGTGGCACGTCCGCTTCCAGGTCGAGGACCTGGAAGCGGTCACCGAGGCCGCCCGCGCGGCGGGCGGCACGGCCGGCCCGCCGGTGGACTCGCCCGCCGACGGAAGCGAAGCGGTCATCAGGGACCCCTACGGCGCCATCTTCACCGTCTGCGCCCACCCGGCGTAGCCGCCCCGCGCCGGCCTCAGCAGGTGCGGAACGCGTATCCGGGCCGCCCGGCCGGGACCACGTCGAGATCCCGGCGCACCACCGAGACCTTCGCTCCCACGGACGAACAGGCCTTGGCGAAGTCACGGTCCGTGTACTCCACGACGAAGACCTTGTTGCCGTACGCGGAGGCGTAGTCCGCGCATTCGTCGTAGCGGCCGCACTCCTCGGCGACGGCGAAGTCGAACCCGATCTGCTTCCGCTGCCCCAGCAGGTCCGTAGTGTTCTTCTGGCCGATCGCCAGACCCGCCGTGTGCGCACGGTCGGCCAGGAGCTTCGCGAACGCCGCGTTGTGCGCACGGGTCAGCAGACCGTCGGAACGCTCGTAGGAGTCGAGGTTGTCGGGCTCCACCGCCTGGAACCCGGACGTGGCGCAGCCGCTGATCCAGCCGCCGACGATCTTCGCCAGCCGGGTGCGCTTGCCTGCGGTCGAGGTGTCGAGCAGCGCCTCGCCCCAGGCCTCGTCGTTCACCAGGTCGCCGTCGGCGTCGCGCAGCAGCAGATCGGGGTTGTTCTTCTCCCACCAGCCCAGGGCGTCGGGCTGGGTCTGGAAGGCGTTGACGTAACAGACGTTGTAGAGGCCCTTGGCGGGCTTGGCGCCGCGGTCCCGGGAGAGCGCCTTGACCCCGGTGGGCGGGGTGTACGCGCCGCCGATCTGGTAGTCGAAGGCCGCGTTCGCCGTGGGCGGTACGACCTTGGGCGCGGCCTTCGTCGGGGAGCCTGTGGCGGAGGCGTGGGACAGGAGCAGCCCCGCTCCCGTCGCCAGCGCGGCCCCACCGGCCAGGGCGGCGAGAGTCCGCTTGCGGCGGAGCAGAGGACGGACGGCGTGCTGGGGCATACGGACTCCCGTGCGTGGGCTTCGAACCTTCCCCCGCATCATGGACGGCCGATCATGAGCGAACCGTGAGGGCCGGACCCCCGCCGCGTCTGCGGCCCGGCCGCGACCGCTCGGGTGCGAGCCGCAGCACGAACTCCGCGCCGCCGCCGGGACGGGCCCGGACGGTGAGATTCCCCCGGTGCACCTCCGCGATACGCCGCACCAGCGAGAGGCCGATCCCCGTGCCCCCGCCCGGGGAGCTGAACCGCTCCATCAGCTCCGGCAGCCGGTCCGGATCCACTCCGGGGCCCCGGTCGGCGACCCATACCTCCGGCCCGCGCACGGTCACCACCAGTTCCGCCCCGTCCGGTGCGTCCACGGCCCGTCCGTGCCGCACCGCGTTGTCCAGAAGATTGCGCACCGCGACCCGCACCAGGGCGGCGTCGGCCTCGGTCACCGACTCCTCCAGCCGCAACCGAGGACGGGGCCCGCTCTCCGGCAGCTCCGCGCACACCTCTTCGACGAGCTGGTCCAGCCGCAACGGCTCCGCCCGTACGGTGTCCACGGCGGCCTCCAGCCGGCCCCGGGCCAGCAGGTTCTCCACGACGTCGGCCATCCGGTCCGCCGCCCGTCGGATCCGGGGCAGATGTGCGTCGAGAGCACCGCCCGGAGCCCCCGCGGCCATCTCCACCGACCCGCGCATCACGGCGACCGGGGTCCGCAGCTCGTGCGCGGCGTCCGCCAGCAGCCGTTCCTGCTGCTCCAGCGCCTGCCAGGCCGGGCGCATGCTGCGCCCCGAGAGCACGTGCCCCGTCAGCGCGGCCAGTGCCGTCAGCGCACCGGTCCCGACGACGAGGGAGAGGACCAGACTGCGGTGCTCGGCCGCGCCGCGCTCCGGATCGCCGACCGCGACGGCCGCGCCCGCCACCTCGTCGGTGGCGTCGTGGTAGAAGGGCACGGCCAGCAGCCGCACCGGTTCTCCCGAGCGGTCGCGCGCGCCGGCCCGCGCCGGCCCTGCCGCGTCCATCGCCGAACGGGCCACCCCGTCGACCGCCCCGGGAGCCACGGCGAACTGCGCGGTGCGGCCCCGGAACACGGTGACCGGATCACCGCCGGGCCGCTTCTCCAGCACCAGGATCTGCGGGGTTCCCGTGGTCGCCTCGTCGTCCTGGAGGCCGTCCAGCCGGATCCGGTCGTCCTCGTAGTAGACGAGTGAGGCGGCGACGGAGGCCCGGCGGCGCATCTCGTCGTACTCGGCGTCCTCCCTCGCCCGGTCGTCGGTACGGATCACCACCCAGGACAGGCACGCCAGCCCGACGACGGTGATCAGCGTGTACGCCGCGGTCAGCCGCAGTTGCAGCCGGCGCAACCGCCTTCTGGCCGGGGAGCGCCGCCGCGGGGATCTCGCCATCAGCAGGGCCCCGGCTCCGCCGACAGCAGGAACCCCCGGCCGCGCACGGTGTGCACCAGACCCGGAGAGCCCAGCTTGCGCCGCAGGCCCGCGACGACGGCGTCCACCACATTGGAGACCGGGTCGGCCATCTCGTCCCAGCAGTGCTCCAGCAGGCCGGTGCGCGTGACGACGGCGTCCCGGTGCACGAGGAGCTGCTGGAGCACGGCGTACTCCTTCGGGCTGAGCGACAGCAGCACGCCGCCGCGCCGCACCTCGTGCCGTGACACGTCCATGACCACGTCCGCGCAGGTCAGGAAGGCCGGAAGCCGGTCCGGGGCCCGTCGGCTCAGGCCGCGCACGCGCAGGACGAGCTCGCGCATCGCGAACGGCTTGGCGAGATAGTCGTCCGCCCCGCTCTCCAGCCCCCGCACCCGCTCGTCCAGCGAATCCAGGGCGGTCAGGCAGAGCACCGGCACCGACCAGCCGGCCCGGCGCCTGCCCTCCAGCGGGGCGAGGGTGTCGCCGAAGGGCACCATCCGGTCCAGCACCACACAGTCGTACGCGGTGAGGTGCAGAGCGACGTCCGCCTCCGGCCAGTCGGCGGCGCAGTCCACGGCGAAGCCCCCGTCGCGCAGCCCGGCGGCGATCACCTCCCGCAGATCGTCGTCGTCCTCCACCAGCAGCACACGCACGGGGAGAACACCTCTGCATCCTGGTCCGGGAAGGCCCCTCGCCCGGAGAGCGGAGGGAAGGGATCCGCCATCCTAGGCCGTCCCGAGCACCGGTGCCGAGGCGGTCCGTCAGTCCGGCGACGCCTCGATGATCTGGAAGATGTTGGGTGCGGGCAGCGGCGCCAGGCTGCGCAGGACGAAGCCGCCCGCCGTGCACAGGGAGGCGAAATCGTCCGCGGTCCGTTCCCGGCCGCCGACGTTGACCAGCATGTTGAGGTCGCTGAGGTAGACACCTCCCGGCGGGTCCGCCGGCACGGTGGCGGGCAGCACCGGCTCGACGATCAGCAGGGAGCCGTGGGCGGGGATGACGTCCCGGATCCGCCGCAGGATGGCCGCGCACCTCTCGTCGTCCCAGTCGTGGATGATGCTCTTCAGCAGGTACAGGTCGCCGCCGGCCGGGGCCGAGGCGAAGAAGTCGCCGGTCTCCAGGGCGACGCGCCCGGTCAGGCCCTCGTCGGCCAGGCGCCGGGGCGCCTGCGCGAGCCCCTCGGCCGTGTCGAACAGGATGCCCTGGAGCTTCGGATGCTCCCGCAGGATCGAGGCCAGCAGGGTGCCGTCGCCGCCGCCGATGTCCACCAGGGTGCTGAAGCGTCCGAAGTCGTAGTGGTGCGGCACGGTGCCGGCGGTCAGCCGGGTGCCCTGGCTCATCGCCTCGTTGAACGCGGCGGACAGCTCGGGGTGCTCCTTCAGATGGCCGAAGAAGTCGGTCCCGAACACCGTGTCGAACGTGGTCCCGCCCGTGCGGACGCTCTCGTCGAGCAGGTCCCAGCCCCGCAGCATGACCGGATCGGTGAACATCCGGGCCATCGCGGCCATCGAGCCGGCCGTGCCGGTGCGCAGGAAGTCGCCCGCCGCGGTGGTCCGGAAGAGGCCCGGTTCCGTCTCGGACAGCAGTTGGAGTCCGGCCAGGGCGCGCAGCAGACGCAGCGTCGCCTGCGGATGGGTGCCGAGGGACGCGGCGAGCGCGTCGGCGGTCAGTTCGCCGGAACCGATCCGGTCGAAGACGTCGAACCGCACGGCTGTGCCCAGGGCCTGGGTGGCCATCTGGCCGAGCACGAGCCGGGACAACGCCCCGCGCGCCTGCCAATCGACCGGCGCTTCCTGGCCGTTGCGGGTCTCCTGATCCTGGCCATCCGTCATGTTCCGCACCTCCCTGTTGGGTTAGGTGAACCTAACCTCGAAGGGGGCGAGGGGCAATCGGCCGTCCGCCCGCGAGCGTGTCGGCGGCCTCCGCCGCCACCGCCTCGGCCACGGTCGCCAGGGCGGGTGAGTCCAGCTTCCACTGCTGCCAGTGCAGCGGCACGTCCACGGTGCGGTCCGGGGTGAGCAGCACCAGCCGGCCGTCGCCCAGCAACGGCTCCGCCTGGACGTCGGGCACCATGCCCCAGCCCATGCCCGCCGCCACGGCGCTCGCGAACCCCTCCGAGCTGGGCACCAGATGACGCCGGGAGCTCGCCCGGGCCCCGGGGACGAGCCGGCGCACGAACGAGTCCTGCAGGTCGTCGCGCCGGTCGAAGCTGACCACCGGGGCGTCCTCGATCAGTTCGCGCACATCGGTGCCCGCCCGTCTCCCCAGCCACCGGTCGGCGAAGCCGGGTTCGGCCACCGGCAGATACCGCATCCGGCCGAGCCTGCGCACCGAGCACCCCGTCACCGCCTCCGGTGACGAGGTCACCGCGGCCATCACCAGCCCTTCCCGCAGCAGGGTGGCCGTATGGTCCTGGTCCTCCCGGTGCAGTTCGTAGGCGAGGTCGAGCTCCTGCGGTACGCGCCGCAGGGCGGGCAGGAACCAGGTCGCCAGGGAATCGGAGTTCACCGCGATCGACAGGAGCGTCGGTTCGCCGGGCCCGGACATCCCGAGCGCCGTCCGCGCGTCGCGCTCCAGCCGGGCGAGCTGGCGGGCGAAGCGCACCACCACCTCACCGGACTCGGTCGGCCGCACCGGCTTCGTACGCATCAGCAGCACCCGGCCCGTGCGCTGCTCCAGTGCCTTCACCCGCTGGCTGACCGCCGACGGTGTCAGCCGCAGGACGTTCGCCGCCGCGTCGAAGGTGCCTTCGTCGACCACGGCCAGCAGTGTGCGCACCTGATCGAGAGGAAGCTCGGACATCATGGATGCTAATGATACGTAAGAATCTTTAGCTGGACGCCGCAACTCTGTGCTCCGTAGCGTCGGCCGCATGACGAACGCCCTGACCACCGCGGCCGCCGGATTCGGTACCGGCCTCTCCCTCATCGTCGCCATCGGCGCCCAGAACGCCCTGGTGCTGCGCCAGGGGGTCCGCCGGGACGGCGTGCTCGCGGTGGTCGGCATCTGCGCCCTGTCCGACGCGGTCCTCATCACGCTGGGGGTCGCCGGCGTCGGCGCGGTCGTCGTCGCCTGGCCCTCGGCACTGACCGTCGTGGGCCTGCTCGGCGGCCTGTTCCTGATCGGCTACGGGCTGCTCGCCGCCCGCCGCGTACTGCGCCCGTCCGCGCTGCACGCGTCGGACGCCCCGGCCGCGTCGCGCCGGGGTGTCGTGCTGACCTGCCTGGCGATGACCTGGCTTAACCCGCACGTGTATCTCGACACCGTGTTCCTGCTGGGGTCCGTCGCCGCCGACCAGGGACCCCTGCGCTGGACCTTCGGCCTCGGCGCGATCCTCGCCAGCCTGTGCTGGTTCGCGGCGCTCGGCTACGGAGCCCGGCTGCTGAGCGGAGTCCTTGCCCGCCCCTCCGCGTGGCGGGTGCTGGACGGCCTGGTCGCCGTGATGATGATCGGCCTCGGTACGAAACTGGCGCTGGGCGCCTGAACGCCCGGCCGCCCGCCCCGTACACGGAGCGGGCGGCCGGGCGCGCCGCGTTCTACGACACCACGAGGACGAGCTTGCCGGTGGTGCGGCCCGTCTCGCCCAGCGCGTGCGCCTTCGCCGCCTCGGCCAGCGGGAAGGCCGCCTCGACATGGGCGCGCAGCTCACCGGCCCGGACCAGGCCGGCGATGGCCGTCATACCCGCGTGATCGGCCTCGACCAGCAGGTTCTCCACCCGGATCTCCCGTGCGGCGGCCTTCGCCGCCTCCGCCGGGTCGCCGCCCGGCAGCAGCGACACGAGCGTGCCGCCCGGGCGCAGGACGTCCAGTGAACGCGCCCGCGTCTCGCCCGAGAGCGGGTCGAGCACCATGTCGACATCGCTCACCGCGTCCCCGAAGTCCACGGTGCGGTAGTCGATGACCTCGTCCGCCCCGAGCCCGCGCACGAAATCGTGCTTGGCGGCGCTCGCGGTGCCGATGACGTACGCCCCCAGCGACTTGGCGATCTGCACGGCGAGGTGGCCGACCCCGCCCGCGGCGGCGTGGATCAGGACCCGCTGCCCGGGGCGCACGTCCGCCGTGTCGACGAGCGCCTGGCGGGCGGTGAGCGCTGCGAGCGGGAGGGCCGCCGCCTGGACGTGGTCCACACCCTCGGGCTTGTGGGCGAAGGCACGGGCCGGGCCGACCGCGAATTCGGCGTGGGAGCCGACGCCGTACGGGTAGGGCAGCATGCCGAACACCTCGTCGCCCGGCTTGAAGAGGGTCACTCCGAAGCCCACCGACTCGACGACCCCGGACACGTCCCAGCCCAGGACGAGCGGCAGCCGGTCCAGGAACATCGCCTGGCCCCGGTGCTTCCAGTCCGTGGGGTTCACTCCGGCCGCCCGGACGGCGACCACGATCTGACTCGGCCCCGCCACGGGCCGGGGGAGCCGGACCTCCTCCAGTACCTCGGGGCCTCCGTAGACGTTCTGGCTGATGGCGCGCATGCTCTCGTTCTTCGTCATACGTCCAGCCTCACGCCTGGCCGCCAGGCGTACCATGGCATGATTGCCATCTTTCGACAGGATCGTGCCATGGGAAACGTGCACCGCGTCGTCGTACTCGCCCTGGACGGGGTGTATCCGTTCGAGCTCGGCATCCCGAGCCGGGTCCTCGACGCGGCCGACGGTCGCTACTCCGTCGTGACCTGCACGGTGGACGGCCGGCCCGTGCGCACCAACGCCGACTTCTCGGTCACCGTCGAGCACGGCCCGGAGGTGCTGGCGACGGCCGACACCCTCGTCATCCCGCCCTTCGACACCTCACTCCTCACCCGTGAGGCGCCCGCGCCCGCCGTCGCGGCGCTCGCGGCCGTACGCCCCGGCACCCGCATCGTGTCCATCTGCACCGGCGCCTTCCTCCTCGCCTCGGCCGGACTGCTGGACGGCCGGCGGGCCACCACCCACTGGGCGCTCGCGGAGCTCTTCCGGTCCTGGTACCCCCAGGTGCTGCTGGACCCGGACGTCCTCTTCGTCGACGACGGCGACGTGCTGACCTCGGCCGGCGCGGCGTCCGGGGTCGACGTCTGCCTGCACCTCGTCCGCGCGGACCACGGCAGCGAGGTCGCCAACCGGGTCGCCCGGCTCTGCGTCGTACCGCCGTGGCGCGACGGGGGGCAGGCCCAGTACATCGAGCAGCCCGTGCCCGATCCGGCGGCGAACGGCACCGCCGCGACCCGCGACTGGGCACTGCGGAACCTCCACGAACCGCTGAGCCTGGCAAGCCTCGCCGACCACGCCCGGATGAGCCTGCGCACCTTCGTCCGGCGCTTCAACGAGGAGGTCGGCATGAGCCCGGGCCGCTGGATCGTCCAGCAGCGGGTCGACCGGGCCCGGCATCTCCTGGAGTCCACGGACCTGGCGGTGGACGAGATCGCCGGCCGGGTCGGCTTCGCCACCGGAGCCTCGCTGCGCCAGCACCTGCACGCCGCCATCGGCGTCACTCCACTGGCCTACCGGCGTACGTTCCGCGGTGCGGTCCTCGCGGCGGGGCGGCCGTAGGGGTCGGTCGGGCCCCGGCCGGTTCAGTCCTCCGGGGCCAGGCGGCCGAGGCGTTCGGCGCGCGCGGGGGTCAGATCGAGGGCGGTGAGGATCGAGGGCGCGGCGATGCTGGGAAGTATGTGCTGCTGCAGCGTGATGTGGCGGCGCTGCAGATCCCGGTAGTTGGTGAGAGTCTGGGATACGGCCTGGGTGCCCGTGAATGCGGCAACGTACAGGTCCGCCGTCTCGGTGGGGTTGACGTGGGGGAGCAGCTCACCGTTGTGTTTGGCCTGCGCGAGGAGGTGATGGGTGGCTTCCTGCCAGCGGAGGAAAGGGCCGCTGCGGTCGAGGCCCTGCGCCTGCTGGTCCATGGAGAGGCGCACGCCCGCCCGGGCGAGGAGACTGGTCTGCAGGCGGTGGCTGAACAGCATCCCCAGATCGATGAGTTCCTGGAGCTTGAGGGAGTGCTCCGGAACGGTCTGCGGCGGCTCCTGGGCGTCGAGAACACCGAGCGCGAGATCTTCCTTGGACGGAAAATGAAAGTAGAGAGCGCCTTTCGTGACGTCGGCGCTTTTCAGTATTTCCGTGATCGTCGCGGCTTGATATCCGTATTTCTCGAAAGCCTGCGCCGCTGCCATCAGGATTGCCTGGCGGGTGCGGATCGCCCGGTCCTGCTTGGCCATCCTGTCTCCTTTGCTGGGCCGGATGGCCCGGGAAACGGCCGGGACGGTATGGGGAGGGGCGGCCCTGCCGGGGATAGAAAAAAAACCGCTGAGTCTGTATCTTATCAGCGCACGTGCATCGCAGGAACGGCTCGCCATCACATGACCCCTGGGGGGAGTTATGCCCGAAGCAGCAGCCCTGATCGACTCGGTGCCGGCAATGGATTCGGAGGCCGACATGGTGCATCCCGTGGGGATCGACATGGTGCACCGGACCAGGCCGGAGGACGCTTTTCCGCGTAACTGGGTGCGCCTTGCGCACGATCGGTTCTCGGTGGCGGCCGTCCTGCCGCACGATCACCCGTTCTTCGCCCCGCTCGGCGACCGGCACGACCCGCTGCTGGTCGCCGAAGCGATGCGCCAGGCGGCCATGCTCGCCTTCCACGCCGGCTACGGCGTTCCGCTCGGCTACCACTTCCTGATGGCGGACCTCGACTACGTATGCCACCAGGACCACTGGGGCGTCGGCGGAGTTCCCACCGAGATAGACGTCGAGGTGTTCTGCTCCGACCTGAAGTGGCGGAGCGGACTGCCCGTGCAGGGGCGCGTGGGCTGGGCGGTGCACCGGGACGGGGAGTTGGCGGCCACGGGGATGGGCGCGACCCGCTTCACCAGCCCCAAGGTGTACCGGCGGATGCGCGGCGACGCCCCCGCCGAGGGGATATCGATACCGGAGGCGGCGCCGGTCGCCGCCGCCCATGCCGGCCGGAGCCGGACCGAGGACGTGGTCCTGTCGGACACCGGCCGCGACGGCGTCTGGGAGCTGCGTGTGGACACCCGGCACCCGACGCTGTTCCAGCGTCCCAACGACCATGTCCCGGGCATGCTGCTGCTGGAGGCGGCCCGCCAGGCGGCCTGCCTCGCGGCGGGGCCCGGCGGCATCGTTCCGGCGGAGGCGAGCAGCCGGTTCCACCGGTACGCCGAGTTCGGCAGCCCGTGCTGGATCAGCGCGGTGATCCTGCCGGAAGAGGCCGAGGACACGGTGACGGTCCAGGTGACAGGCCGTCAGAATGACCAGCCGGTGTTCTCCACACTCCTGTCCGGCCCGCGGGCCGACGGCTGAGAGGTTCCACGCCAGTGATTCTCGTGACGGGTGCGACCGGAGCGGTGGGCCGCGAGGTCGCCGGACTGCTGGCGGCTGCCGGTCCCCTGCGGATTCTCGCCCGCCGTCCGGAGCGTCTGACGGTACGGGGGGACGGGATCGAGGTGGTCGAGGGGGCGTACGGGGACCGCCCCGCCCTGGACCGGGCTCTGCGGGGGGTCACCTCCGTGTTCCTGGTGACGAACAGTCCCACGGAGCCCGACGACGAGCGGGTCGCCGGGGCAGCCGCCGCGGCGGGCGTACGCCACCTGGTCAAGCTCTCCATGATGGCCGTGGAGGAGCCGGGCGCCGACGACTTCATCACCCGGCGGCAGCGGCGGAACGAAGAGGCGATCAGGGAATCGGGGGTTCCGTGGACGTTCGTCCGCCCCAGGACGTTCATGTCCAACACGCTGTCCTGGGCGCCCGGGATCCGCTCGGCGGGAGTGGTACGCGCCCTGTACGGCGACGCCCCGGTCGCGTGCGTCGACCCCCGTGACGTCGCCGCGGTGGCCGTCGCCGTACTCACCGGTGCGGGCCACGAGGGCAGGGCGTACGCCGTCTCGGGCCCGGAGGCGATCACCGCGCGGGAGCAGACGGCTCAGCTCTCCCGGGTGCTGGGACGGCCGTTGCGCTTCGAGGAACTGGGCCCGGACGCCGCACGCACGGCTCTGCTGGCGAAGTACCCGAGGCCCGTCGCGGAAGCCTTCCTGGAGAGCGCGGAGCGGCAGCTGGCGGGCGCGAAGGCGGCCGTGGTGCCCACGGTCCAGGAGGTGACGGGACATCCGGCCCGGTCGTACCGCACCTGGGCGGCCGATCACGCGGACGCGTTCGCGGCCGAATAAGGTCGCCGCCCGGGATGGGGGAGGCACGTCAACTCCCCGCCGGACCACGGAAAGGTCCGATCGCACACATTCCCCCATCCCGGTCTGTTTCCACAGCTCGCAGAGCGGATATGGCCGAGAAAAGGGCCCGGGAGCCTCTGGCGCAATCTTCCGTTCCCTGGAAATGAAACCGGTAAGTTGGTTTGATAACTCCATGACCAAACAGGAGCGCGCCACCCGGACCCGCCAGGCGCTCATCCGCTCCGCCGCCGCCGTCTTCGAACAGCACGGCTATGCCCAGGCGCGGCTGGCGCTGATCAGCTCCGGCGCGGGTGTCAGCACGGGCGCGCTGCACTTCCACTTCGAGAACAAGGCCGCGGTCGCGGAAGCCGTGATGGCAGAGGCGTCCCAAGGGCTGCGCGACATGTCCGCCGCGATCCGGCGCAGGACGGACACCGCCCTGCAGGCACTCGTCGACACCTCGCACGCCCTCGTGGAACGGCTGCGCGGGGACCCGGTGAGCCGGGCCGGATTCCGGCTGAGCTGCGACGGCGGACGGGCCGCCGCCCCCGACCTGCGGATGGAGTGGCACCACCGCGTGCGGGAACTGCTGGAGGAGGCGGCCGCCGCCGGAACACTCGCCGACGACATCACCCGCGAGGACGCGGCCGCCGCGACCGTCGCGGTGACGGCCGGATTCGAGGTGCTCGGCCGCCACGACGCCGAGTGGCTGTCCCCGTACCGGCTCACCGGATTCTGGCAGCTGCTGCTGCCCCGGCTCGCCACCCCGGAGACGCTCGTACGCGTGGACCCGTCCGGCACGGCCACGGTGCCGCCGGCCCGGGGACCCGCGCTCGCGGGACGTGTCGTGGGCGAGGCGGACGTGCCGGCGGGGGCGACAGCGGTGGCGGCCGAGGCCACCTGACCGCAGGCGGAGGCTGGGGCGCCGGATGGAGCACCCCGGTACCTTCCTCCGCATGGCAGACGAGATCTTCGTGAACCCGCGACTGGCCGCCGTCTACGATCCGCTCGACCCTGATCACCGCGACCTGGACCCCTACATCCGCCTCGCGGAAGAGCTCGGGGCGCGCCGGGTGCTGGACATCGGCTGTGGCACCGGGGTGTTCGCCCTGCTGCTGGCGGAACGCGGGATCGAAGTCGTCGGCGCCGACCCCGCACAGGCGTCGGTCGACGTGGCGCGCGCCAAGCCCGGCGGCGACCAGGTCCGCTGGATCTGCGGGGACGCGGCCGCTCTTCCCCCGCTCCAGGTGGACCTGGCCACCATGACGGCCAACGTCGCACAGGAAATCGTCGACCAGGACGACTGGCAGGCGACCCTGCGCGGCGCGTACACGGCCCTACGGCCCGGCGGGCATCTGGTCTTCGAGACACGGGACCCGGCCCGGCGGGCCTGGGAGGCGTGGAACCGGGAGAGGTCTTACCGCGTCACCGAGATCCCCGGGGCCGGCCCCGTCGAGAATTGGGTCGACGTGACCGAGGTCGCCGGGCCGCTCGTCTCGTTCCGCTGGACCTATGTGTTCGCGGCCGATGGAGAGGTCCTGACCTCCGACTCCACCCTGCGCTTCCGTCAGCGTCAGGAGGTCGAAGTGGACCTGGGGACAGCCGGATTCGTGGTACGCGAGGTGCGCGACGCACCCGACCGGCCGGGCCGGGAGTTCGTGTTCATCGCTCGTCGGCCGGACCCCGCCGAGCACCGCTGATCACGTCCGTCCCGGCAGCGTCGGATCCCCAACTCGCCAGCAGACGCAGGGCCTGGGCCGACTCCGAACCCGGCTCCGCGTGATAGGTCACCAAGTGCTGTTCCTCGTCGTCCGGGAGGTTCAGCGTCTCGTACGACAGGGTCAGGTCCCCGGCGAGCGGGTGCCGGACCAGCTTGACGCCGTGACCTTTCTCCTTGACGTTGTGCGTGGCCCACAGCCGCCGGAACTCATCGCTCTTGACCGAGAGTTCGCCGACCAGCGCCGACAGCTCCGGATCGTCGGGGTGACAGCCCGCGTACAACCGCAGATAGCTGACCATGTCCGAGGCCTTGGAGTCCCAGTTGACGAACAGGTCCCGGTAGCCGGGGGAGAGGAACACCAGGCGCGCCCAGTTCCGCTCGCCCGGCGGCAGCGCGCCCCAGTCGCCGAACACCGCGGCCGCCATCGCATTCCAGGCCAGGATGTCCGAGCGCGCCCCGGTCACGTACGCGGGGATCCCGTCCATGTTGTCGAGGAGATACAGCAGCCCGGTCCGCACCCGCTGCACCCGGGCCGGGCGGCGCTTCTTCTTGTGCCGGGCCGGCCTCGCCAGATGGTTCAGATGCGCGTGCTCGGCGTCGGTGAGCCGCAGCGCACGCGCGATCGCGTCCAGCACCTCGGCCGACACGTTGCGCCCGTTGCCCTGCTCCAGGCGCGTGTAGTACGCCACGGAGACCCCGGCCAGCTGCGCCAGCTCCTCCCGGCGCAGGCCCGGCACCCGCCGGGCCCGGCCGAACTCCGGCAGCCCCAC
Organism: Streptomyces globisporus; assembly: GCA_014649555.1. Classification (GTDB taxonomy): domain Bacteria; phylum Actinomycetota; class Actinomycetes; order Streptomycetales; family Streptomycetaceae; genus Streptomyces; species Streptomyces globisporus. The sequence continues at coordinate 315,307 of BMTG01000006.1, forward strand.
GTCCTGCGGCTGGAGCTTGGCCCTCCGGGTGCGCAGGAACTCGCTGAGTTCGGCGCGCCGGTCCAGCGGCTCGGGGGCGGCGGCCTCGGGCTGATCGTCCATACCCTCCATTATTCCTGGGATTCCCGGTCGTAGGCGCCCGAGCCTGTCCCCGCCAGTAGTAGGACCGCTGGACGTAGGCAAAGCGGTGACCTGGGTAAACGTGTGCAGGGGCGGCAGGCTGGGTGACGTTCCTACCGCATCACCCAGAGGAGAACCTCCGGCATGACCACCGTTGCCGCCTACGCCGCTCCCCGTGCCAAGGCCCCGCTGGAGCGCACCACGATCGAGCGTCGTCCGGTGGGCGAGTTCGACATCCTGATCGACATCAAGTTCGCCGGAATCTGCCACTCCGACATCCACCAGGCCCGCGACGGCTGGGGCGAGGGCATCTTCCCCATGGTCCCGGGCCACGAGATCGCCGGGATCGTCGCCGAGACCGGTTCCGGGGTCACCCGCTTCAAGGTCGGTGACCGCGTCGGCGTCGGCTGCATGGTCGACTCCTGCGGCCGGTGCGACGCCTGTCTCATGGGCCGCGAGCAGCACTGCGCCGAGGGGAACACCCAGACGTACAACGCGCTCGACCGCAGCGGCGAGCCCACCTACGGCGGCTACTCGACACACCTCGTCGTGACCGAGAAGTTCGCCGTCTCCATCCCCGAGGGCATCGCCCTCGACGAGGCCGCCCCGCTCCTGTGCGCGGGCATCACCACGTACTCCCCGCTCAAGCGCTGGGGCGCGGGCCCCGGCAAGAAGGTCGCCGTCGTCGGCCTAGGCGGCCTCGGCCACATGGCCGTCAAGATCGCGCACGCGCTCGGTGCCGAGGTCACCGTCCTCTCCCAGTCGCTGCGGAAGAAGGACGACGGGCTCAAGCTGGGCGCCGACCACTACTATGCGACCAGCGACCCCAAGACCTTCGAGGAGCTGGCCGGTACCTTCGACGTCATCCTCTCCACGGTCTCGGCCCCGCTGGACTTCGGCGCCTACCTCGGCCTGCTGCGCACCGAGGGCACCCTGGTCAACGTGGGCGCCCCCGAGGAGCCGATCTCGCTGAACCTCTTCTCCCTGATCCTGGGCAACCGGTCGATCGCGGGTTCGGCGATCGGCGGGATCAAGGAGACCCAGGAGATGCTGGACTTCTGCGCCGTGCACGGGCTCGGCGCCGAGATCGAGGTGATCGAGGCGAGCCAGGTCAACGAGGCGTACGAGCGGGTTCTCGCGAGTGACGTCCGCTACCGCTTCGTGATCGACACCGCCACCATCTGACCCGCGCTGACCCTGCGCCGAAGGCGTCCGCCCCGAGCACCTCACGTGCTCGGGGCGGACGCCTTCGGCGGTCCTCCCTCGTCGCGCGCGGGGGGCCCGGCCCGGCTGACAATGGCGGAAGACGGCCGGGCGGACCGCGCCGGAGGGATCGGCCCCGGGAGAGGAGCGTGCCGGATGAGCGCACAGCGGCTTCTCTCGGGCGGGACCTCGCGGGACGCACAGCGGCTTCTCTCGGGCGGGACCTCGCGGGGCGACGCACAGCGGCTTCCCCCGGACGGGACCTGGCGGGACACACCACGGCTTCCTTCCGGCGCGGCCCGGCGGAGCGCCCAGCGGTTCTCCGGGGGCGAGGTCCCGCCGAACTCTTCGCGTCCCGCCGCCCTCCGCCCCCGGCCGCCCGACCCGGGGGCGGCAAGGTGATCGCCGGGCCGCAGCGCGCGACGGTCCTCCGCCGGGCCGTCCGGGTCACCGTCGCGGCGAGCGTGGGCTTCTACCCCCTGCTGTACGGAGCCGGGCTCCCGGTCGCCGCCCTGTACGCGCTCTTCGCGCCCATCGCGATGGGCCTGCTCTCCGTCGTCCCCGGCTCCGGCCCCCAGCGGGCTTCCGTCATGCTCCGCGGCCTGCCCCCGGCACTGGTCCTGGCGACCCTGGGAACCCTGCTCGCGGTCGACACCTGGGCAGCCGTCGGCGGCATGCTCCTCATCGGATTCCTGCTGGCGTTCGTGGCCGTTGCCGGACCCCGCCCGGCCGGAATCGCCCCCGGCCTCCAGCTCTTCTACATCCTCGCCTGCTTTCCGCCGTACGCCCCCGACACGCTCACGGAGCGGCTGGCGGGACTCACGGCGGGCGCGCTGCTCCTCGCCGCCTGCGAGACCCTGCTGCCCGATCCGGCCGCGCCCTCCTACCGGGAACGGCTGGCCGCCGCCCTCGACGAGGCGGCGCGCGGGGCCGCACCCGGAGGCGTACCGCCGCAGCGGCTGCGGGACGCCGGGGCGACCCTGCGCCTGGCGGACGTACCCCCGGCGGAACGCCCGGCCGGCGCCGGGCGTGCGGACCGCGCGCTGGAACAGGCCGGCCGCTCCGCCCGCAGACTCCTCGACCAACTGGCGACCCTCGCCGAAGCCCCGCCCGCCCCGGCCGACCCCGAGACCGCCGCGCTCCTGGGCCGGGTCGCGGAGCTGTGCACCGCCTGCGCCCGGTTCCTGCGCACCGGCAGCCGCCCCCCGCCCGCCGGCGCACTGGAGAAGGCGATGCGGGGCTTCCAGGCCGACCGCGTGCGCCTGGCCTCCGGGCCGCCCGGTGAACGGCTCCCCGTCGACGTGCTGCGACGGCAGTCCCGGGTGCTGGCGCTCGCCGAATCGGCGCGGATGGTGGAAATCACCGTCGACATCGCCACACACGGGGGACCCACCGAACCCGCCGCCCCGCGCGAACTGTTCTGGTACGCCGAGCTCTCCACGCCCAGGCTGTGGGCCCGGCGCGTCCTCGGCAACGTCACCTTCCGGTCCGTGCTGTTCCAGAACGCCGTACGGACCGCGCTCGGCCTCGCGGCGGCCCGGGCGGTCGCCGGCTCCCTCGACCTCGCCCACGGGTTCTGGGTGCTGCTCGCCGTCCTGACCCTCGGACGGACCACCGCCGGCGCGACCTGGCGGGCGGTCCGCCTCGCGGTGGCGGGCAACGCGGTGGGTGCGCTGGTGGCGGGGGCGCTCGTGATCGGGCTCGGCCGGCACACCGACGTGTACGCCGCCCTGCTCGCCCCCGTCATGCTGGCGGCCTTCGCCCTCGGCCCGCTGCTGGGCATCGCGTACGCCCAGGCACTGTTCACGCTCGTCGTCGCCACCGCGTTCGCCCAGATCGCGCCGGTCACCTGGCGGCTGTCCGAGGCGCGGATGATCGACGTCGTCACCGGCAGCCTCATCGGTCTGCTCTGCGGCCTCCTGGCCTGGCCGGCCGGAGCCCGACGGGAGGTCCACCGGGCCATGGCGGGGCTGCTGAGATCGTGCGCCCCGCTGGTACCGGTGACGGCAGAGGCACTGCTCGCGCCCCCGGGCGCCTCCCGCACCGCACCGGAGACCCTGCCGGGCGTCCACCGGCTGCGCCTCGCCGAAGCGGCGTACGCCCAGTTCCGCGCCGAGACACCGGTCGACGCGGAGCGCGACCGCGCCGACTGGCACGCCGTGCTCATCGCGGCCAACCACATGCTCCTCGGCGCGCAGTGGCTGCCGCGCTTCGGCCTCCGCCCGGCCTCCGGCGCGACGGACGCGTCCGCGGCCTGGGCCCGGGGAACCGCGTCCGGTCTGGTGGCGCAGACCGACCGGATCGCCCGGCTGCTCACCGCCGAGCGCGCGGGGCCCGCGCCGGCACCGGAGAACACCCCGGACCGCGATCCGCCTTCGCCCCTGTCCGTGGACCTGGAGGTATGGATGACGAGCCTCGCCCAGCAGCTCGCCCGCATCGAGACCTCGGTGACGCCGCCGCCCGGAACGGACCTGCCCGACGCCCGTCCGCGATGACGGCAGACGCGCCCACCGGCCGCGCCGGGCGCCACCCCGTGGCGTCGACCGGCCGTCACCCCGCGGCGTCGAACAGCACGCCCGGGTTGAGGATCCCGGCCGGGTCGAGGGTCCGCTTGGCGGCACGCAGCACGTCCGCGAAGGGCTCCGGACGCTGCCGGTCGTACCCGGGCCGGTGATCGCGCCCCACCGCGTGGTGATGGCTCACGGTCGCCCGGTGCTCGCCCAGGGTCCGCATCGCCGCCGCCTTGATCTCGTCCCACTGGGCGGCCTCCGACCCGCGCCGGCCCGGGGCGATCACCGTGAAGTAGGGGGCCGGGCCGTCCGGATAGACGTGCGTGAAGCGGCAGTTGATCAGAGCCTCCGCACCGGTCGCCGCGCGGACGACTGCCCCCACGTCCCGCCGCACCGCCTCGTAGAGCTCCGGGAACCGGTCCCAGGTGCAGGCCGTCTCGAACGTCTCGCTGATCACGCTCATCCGGGCCAGTCCGTCCCGGACGTACGGCATCCGGAGGAACGCCGAGCGCCAGGCGCCCACCGCGGAGCCGCCCGATCCGGGTGATCCGCCGACGAGGGTGCCTCCGTGGTCCCGGGCCAGGGCGACGAGTTCGGCCAGCCGGTCGTCCACCGGGTGGTGCGCCGATTCCACCCCCAGCACCAGAACGCTCCTGCCACCGCCCGCCACCCCCGACAGCGCCGCCTCGCCCGGATCGAGCAGCCGGCAGTTGGCCGGATGGAGGCCCGACTGCGCGATCGCCCGGACGGCGTCCACCGCGACGGGGAAGCGGTCGAACACCACCGAGGCCGACGCCTTGTGGACCGGGCGGTCCTGGAGCCGCATCCACGCCTCCGTGATGATCCCGAGGGTGCCTTCCGAACCGAGGAAGAGCCGGTCGGGGGACGGCCCGGCCCCCGAACCCGGCAGGCGCAGCGACTCGCTCACCCCCGCGGGCGTGACCACCCGCAGGGCGGCGGTCAGATCGTCGATGTGCGTGTGGAGGGTGGCGTAGTGCCCGCCCGCCCGGGTGGCGAGCCAGCCGCCGAGCGTCGAGAACTCGAAGCTCTGCGGGAAGTGCCGCAACGTCAGACCGTGCGGCCTCAACTGCGCTTCCAGGACCGGTCCGAGGGCTCCCGCCTGGATCCGTGCCGACCGGCCGGTCCGGTCGGTCTCCAGCACCCGGTCCAATCCCGAGAGGTCCATCGAGAGGACGCCCCTGTGGTCTCCGGCCCGGTACTCGACCCCGCCGACGACCGAACTGCCCGCCCCGTACGGGATCACGGCGACGCCCGCACCGGCCGCCCAGTCGAGGAGATCCACCACGTCCCGCTCCTCCCGGGGATAGGCGACGAGATCCGGAGCCGCCGCCAGATCGCCGCTGAGCGCGCGGACGACGTCACGGAATGCCTTGCCGTAGGTGTGGGCCGCGCGATCGGCCGGGTCCGACGAGAACAGGTGGGCGAGTGCGCCGGGCGCGCTCACCCGGACGGGCGGCAGCTCCAGGGAGGCGATCGAGGGGACGGGCAGCGCGGTGCTCGCGGCCCCGGGAACGAGCGCCGCGAGCGCGACGCACTCGGCGTCCGGCAGCGCCCGGGCGGGGTCGCCCCAGCCCCACCAGGACCGGGAGGGGGCGGCGCCGGCTCGGCGCGAGGGGGAGGTGCGGTCCGCCATGGGTATGACCTTCCGGTAATTTACCTCTGGGTAATTTACCGGAGCGTATAGTTCGAGCATGAACACGGCAAGAGGATCGTCGTCCGTCACTCCCGTCCCGTCCGGGCCGCGCCGGACCCCTTCCGGCGCGGCCCCGGGCGCCGGGACGAAAGGGGTTCCCCGGGCGCGGCGCGAGGCACAGATCCTCGCCGCCGCCGTGGAGGAGTTCGGCCGGCACGGACACGCCTCGGCGTCGATGGCCTCGATCGCCCGGCGCGTCGGAGTGACCAAGCCGCTGCTGTACACGTACTTCGGCTCCAAGGACGGGCTCTACCTCGCCTGTCTGGAACACATCGCCCAGCGCCTCGTCTCCGCGATCGAGGGTGCGATGGAACCGGACCCGCACAGCGCGGGACCGGCCGCCTCGCGCGTGCCCCCGCGCGTCCTCGCAGCCGTCTTCGACGTACTGGAGGAGCAACGCGAAGCCTGGTTCGTGCTCTACGACCGCACCCTGAAGCCCGGCTCCGACCTGCGCGGCGCGGCCCACGCCCACCGCGCGGCCATCGACGACCTCGCCGCGTCCGGCACGGCGGACGTCCTGCGCGGGCAGGGCAACGAGGACCCACTGGACGCCGACGCCCTGAAACACCTGTGGACCGGCACGGTCGGCGCGCTCGTCGGCTGGTGGATCTCCCACCCGGAGCAGTCCGCGGCCGAGATGACCGCACGCTGCGCCCGGCTGCTCGCCGCGATCCGCGCCCCGCACTGAGTCCGCCCCGCCTGCTCCCGGCGGCGTACGGGGCGACTCCCCGCGGAGGATGCCGGGTCCCGCCGCCCTCCGTACCGTCCGACAGGTCGGGCGACGTCCGCCCGGGGAAAGTCGGGAGGCCGTGGTCATGAGAGTCCTGCGAAAGGCGGTCGCGTGGGTCGTGGGCCTGCTGCTGGTCGTCCCCGGTACGACGGCGGCAGCGGCCCCGCCCCATGGCACGCCGGCCGGGATCGAGGTGACGGGGGAGCGGTGGATCGGCGACCGGCTCCTCGAACTGACCGTACGGTCGGAGGCGTTGGGCGGACCTGCCACGGTCCGGCTGCTCACGCCGGACGGCTGGGAGGACCGTGCGCCCGGTGAGCGGTGGCCGGTCCCGCACCTGCGCGACGTCCTCGTGGTGATGCCGTCGATGCCGCTGTTCGGCTTCTACAGCGACTGGTGGAACCACGGCGACGGCGGCGCGCCGCGCGTGGAGACCTTCCACCTCGGAGAAGTGCGCCCGATGCTGGAACGCTTCTACGGCGCCGGGAACCGGCGGGCCGCGGCGGGGGAGTCCCAGGGCGGCTTCGGCGCGCTGGCATACGCGGCACGGCACCCCGGGCTGTTCCGCGCGGTGGCGGGCTTCAGCGGCTACGTCCACCCGCTCCAGCACCCCCGGGCCGTCCGGGCGGGACTGGACTACCTCGGCATCGACCCCCTGGCCCTGTGGGGTGACCCGGTGGCCCAGCGGCGGATCTGGCAGGCGCACGACCCGTACTACCGCCCGGACCGGCTGCGCGGCGTCGCGGTGCACCTCGCCGGTGGCGACGGCCGGGCCGGGGCCCTGGACCCGCCGGGCACAGAACCGGATCCGCACGTACCGGGCCTGGAGGGCCCCGAGAACCCCTTGCCGAAGGACGTCCTCTCCCCGACCGAGGCCATCATGGGGGCGGAGAACCGGGCGATGGCCGCCCGGCTGCGCGCCCACGGGGTGCCGGTCACCACGCACTTCTACCGGGGCACCCACTCCCCGCCCTACTGGGAGCGCGAGTTGCGCAGCGCGCTGCCGGCGCTGCTGCGCAACCTCGGGCGTTGAGAGTGCTGGGGGGAGGGGTCTACGACGGCGCGGGTGAACCCTCGGGCAGCTCCTCGGGTTCCGGCTCCCGCGGCTCCTCCACGAGCTGTTCGCGCAGGTAGTTCCAGATCACCGCGAGCACCGCCGCCACCGGCACGGCGAGCAGGCTGCCCACCACCCCGGCCAGGCTGCCGCCCAGCGTCACCGCGAGCAGCACGACCGCCGCGTGCAGGCCGAGGCCCCGGCTCTGGATCATGGGCTGGAACACATTGCCTTCCAGCTGCTGCACCACGATGATGATCGCCAGCACGAGCAAAGCGTCCATCAGGCCGTTCGAGACCAGGGCGATGACCACCGCCACGAATCCGGCGAACAGCGCACCGACGATCGGCACGAACGCGCAGACGAACGTCAGCACCGCCAGCGGCAGCACCAACGGCACCCCGAGGATCCACAGACCGAGGCCGATGAAGACCGCGTCCAGCAGACCGACGAACGCCTGGGACCGGACGAACGCGCCCAGGGTCGCCCAGCTGCGCGAGGCCACCTCGGGGATGTCGGTGGCGAACCGGCCGGGAAGCTGGCGGGTGAGCCACGGGAGGAAGCGCGGGCCGTCCTTGAGGAAGAAGAACATCAGGAAGAGCGCCAGAACCGCCGTGACCACCCCGTTGACCACGGTGCTCACCCCGGTGACGGCGGTGGTGACCACACTGCCGACACTGTCCTGGAGCCGGTCGGTCGCGCTGTCGAGGGCACCGGTGATCTGGTCGTCGCCGATGTTCAGCGGCGGACCGGCCGCCCACTCGCGGAGTTTGTCGATGCCCGCGACCACCCGGTCGGCCAGCTCCCCGGACTGGTCCGCGACCGGCACCGCGATCAGCGCCACGATGCCCGCCCCCACGAGCAGGGCGAACACCGTCACCACCGACGCGGCCAGCGCCGGCCACCAGCCGTGCCGGCGCAGGAAGCGGGCGAGCGGCCAGGTCAGCGTGGTGAGGAACAGACCGACTATCAGCGGCCATACGACCGACCACATCCGGCCCAGCACCCACAACGCGACCGCCGCCGCCACGAGGACCAGCAGCAGCTCTGCGGAGACCCGTGCCGACGTGCGGAGAGCGGCCGCGGTCTTTCTCGAACTCAATGGCGAAGACATGGCGTCACCCTATGGGTTCGGCAACCCTGTTCCGGCCACTCCCGCGGCCCGCGGACGCCCGGCACCGGCCGGACGGGCAGCCCGGCCCGTCAGCGCAACGCCGACGGCAGCCCCTCCCGGTGAACGATGCCCAGGCGCTGGGTGGCACGGGTGAGCGCCACATACAGATCGCTCGTGCCGAACAGGCCGGGCTCCACGACCAGCACATGGTCGAACTCCAGCCCCTTGGCCTGGCGCGGATCCAGCAGCACCACCGTCCGCGTCAGGTCCGGGGCCTCACGCGCCGCCACCCCGTCCAGCGGGGCGGCGATCTCCTCGTGAAGCGCACGCGGCGCGATCACCGCGAGGCGCCCCTCCCGGGGTGTCAGCTCCGCGACGGCCTCCGCGACCGCGCCCGCCAGATCCTCCCCGGCATCCCGCGCCCATGGCTTCTCCCCGGTCGACCGAACCGACACGGGCGCCGTGAACGAAGGGTCCTTCTCCCTCAGGACCCCGGCGGCCAGCTCCATGATCTCGGCAGGCGTACGGTAGTTGACCTCCAGCGTGACGTGCTCGAAGCGGTCGCCCACGTACGGGGCGAGAATCCGCTCCCAGGACCCGACGCCCGCCTCCTCGGAGGTCTGGGCCGGGTCGCCGACCAGCGTCATCGAACGGGTCGGCGCCCGCCGCATCAGCAGCCGCCACGCCATCGGCGACAGCTCCTGCGCCTCGTCGACGATGATGTGCCCGAACGCCCACGTACGGTCGGCGGCGGCCCGCTCGGCCGCCGTGCGGTGGTCGGCCTCCTCGTGCCGCTCCGCCATCCGCTCGGCGTCGATGATGTCGTGCGCGGCGAGCACCTCGGACTCCTCGTCCTCGAACTCGTAACTCTCCGAACCGCGCGACAGCTCCAGCACGCCCTGCGCGTAGCCGACCCGCTCCTGCCGGGTGGCCTCCGCCGCCGCCCGCTCCGCGCTGTCGTCGACGCCGAGCAGCTCGGCGGCCTCGTCGAGCAGCGGTACGTCGGCGGGGGTCCACGCCCCGGCGGCGGGCCCGCGCCGGATCGCTTCCGCGTCCTCGTCCGGTACGTACACCGGGTCGGCCAGATAGTCGGCGAGGAAGCCCTCGGGGGTGAGCGGCGGCCACAGCTCGTCCACGGCCGCGTGCACCTCCTTGCTCAGCGCGACGTCCCGGCCGAGCTGGGCCACGTCGTCGGGGCCGAGGAAGTTGGGCCCGCCGTACGGGTCCGCGCCGATGCGTTCGACGAGCTGCGCGGTGAGCGCGTCGATGACCCGGAAGACGAAGTGCGGACGGGCGAGATTGTGGGGGAGCCGGGTGTCGCGGGCCGCCTGCCGGGCCTCGTAGGCGATCTCCCAGTCCAGGACCAGGTCCCCGCCGTCCTCGTGCGGGATCACCATCGCCGCCCCGGGCTCCGGCAGCCGCTGCCGGTCGCGTACGGCCAGGGCGAGGGCCTCGGCCATCGCCTCGCCGCCCTTGACGGCGGCGGCGCGCGGGGTGTCCGTCCCCGTGGCGTGCACCCCGGGGAACAGCTCGGCCTGCGTGGCGAGCAGCACCCCGGTCTCGCCGAGCGACGGCAGCACCTCCGCGATGTAGCGCAGGAACGCCGGGTTGGGGCCCACGATGAGCACGGCGCGCTTGGCCAGCAGCTCGCGGTGCTCGTACAGCAGGAACGCCGCCCGGTGCAGCGCGACAGCGGTCTTCCCGGTGCCGGGGCCGCCCTCGACGACGAGAACACCGCGGTGCGGGGCCCGGATGATGCCGTCCTGCTCGGCCTGGATGGTCCGCACGATGTCGCCCATGCGTCCGGTGCGCGCGGAATTGAGCGCCGCGAGCAGCACGGCGTCGCTGTTCGGGTCCTCGAAACCGGTGCGGTCGTCGTCCCCGAGATCGAGGATCTCGTCATGGAGCTCGGTGACCGTGCGGCCCTCGGTGGTGATGTGGCGTCGTCGGCGCAGGCCCATCGGGGTGTGCCCCGTGGCGAGGTAGAAGGGACGCGCCACCGGCGCACGCCAGTCGATCAGTACGGGCGTGTGGTCGGTGTCGTCCTCACGGATCCCGATCCGGCCGATATGGTGCGCGAGCCCGTCGGCGCGGTCGATGCGGCCGAAACACAGAGACCCGTCCACCGCGTTGAGCGCCGCGAGCAGCCCCGACCGCTCCGCGACGAGGATGTCCCGCTCCAGCCGCGCCTGCTGGCCCGTGCCGACCGGCGTCAACGCGTGCTCGACACCCTCGGCCGCCACCCCGCGCAGTGCGTCGACCCGGGCGTGGAGGCGATCGATGAATTCCTGCTCTTCCCGCAATTCGTCGCTTTCCCGGTTTGACAAAACGGCTCCCCGCCAGATATGTTCGTATCCATAAGGCCCCCGAGCGGGGCCTTTCTGCATGTGCGCAGAACAATCCAATATACGCGCCATAATGCCCGGACCGCAATGACGGTCCGGGCATTATGGCGCGTGCGGAAGCGGGGGCGGCCGGGATGCAGTGCTCCTCGGCGTGCACTCCCGGCAGGCCCGTCCGACACTGATGGCGGACGACTGATTCGGCGCCGCGTCCCATCAGACCGGAGAGAGCCATGAGCACACAGTTCGAAGCAACGGTCGACATCGACCGCCCCATCGAGGAAGTCTTCGCCTATCTCGCGGACGGTCAGCACGACCCGGAGTTCAGCCCACGCGTCCAGCGCATCGAGAAGACACCGAACGGCCCGACCCACGTCGGCACCGTTTTCCGCAGCACCGTCAAAGACGCGGGCATGACCACGCGGCGTGATTTCGAGATCAGCGAACTGGTCGCTCCGACCCGTATCCGCTGGCAGGAACAGTCCCAAAACCTCATCACGGCGGCCGAGGGCGGCTACGACCTCGAAGCCACACCGGACGGCGGCACCCACGTGAGGCTCTTCAACGTCCTGGAGGGCCACGGAGTCGGCAAACTGCTGGTCGGATTCGCGGGAAGCGCGGCCCGCAAGGACGCACCTGCGTTCGGCCGGCGCATCAAGGAGGCGGTCGAAGGGACCTGATCCGCCGTCAGTCCGGAAGGGGGACGCGGATCACCGGGTCGAACGGGTGCTTGTTGAAGCCGCTGCGCACATTGCGGCACTCCGGAGCCTCGCACATGAAGAACTCATCGACGCTCCGGCGGCCCGTCCGGCCGCGGAGCCAGGTCTTCTCCGTGGCAGTGAGGGAGCGGTGCTGTTCATCGGAATCACACGTGTAGCAGTACATGGCGCGGGCCGGCACGGGACCTCCTGAAGCGGGCGAACAGGCGGAAGGCGAAGCATATGAGGGCGCGCCGGGGAGGGGCAGGGTGCGACGCGCCAGAATCCGTCCGCACCGGCGCACGCGCCCGACCCGCCGGCGCGTCATCACGATCCGCGCCGGGAAACACGCGCCGCGGCGGCTCCCCTCTGTCCGGAGAGCCGCCGCGATCCCGGTCGCCCGCGTCAGCGGGTCAGGGAGAACACCTGGGCCGGGGAACCGGAGCAGGGCTGCTGCGAGAGCCTGGCCCCGTTGGCCGTCGAGGAGTTGTCGACGGCGAGGCACTTGCCGCTGTGGCGGGCGACGAAGCGGTACTGCCCGGCGCCGGCCAGGGCCTCCGGACGCCACTGCTGGTTGACACCACCCTGGTACGACCACAGATGCACCCTGGTGCCGTCGGCGGTCGCCCCCGGACCGCCGTCGACGTCCCAGGTCTTAGCGTTGTGCCGGTTCACCACCTGGTAGTGACCGGTGTCGGTCGGCCGGAACTGCCAGCCCTGGTTGGCCCCGGTCCCGCAGGCCCACTGCTGCAGCGCCGTCCCGTCGGCCGTACCCCAGTCGGCCGCGTCCAGGCAGGCACCGCTGTTGGCGTTGCGCACCTGGTACCAGGCGGCGGGGTCGATCGACCCCACGGGCGGCTCGGTCGTTCCGCCGCTCCCGTCCCAGGTGAAGGTCGCGACGGCCCCCGCGGGCAGGGTGTAGGCGAGCGACCTGCCGTTGTCGGTCAGGGAGAACCGCTGCGATCCGGCAGCGGTGTTGACGACCACGGCCGCCCGGCTGCCGTCGCTGTTCTGGAAGGCGACGTTCTGCACCCCGCCCGCACCCTGGCTGGTGGAACCGATCCGCACCGCCCCCGCCTTGATGAACTTGGAGACATGGCCGAGGACATAGAACTCGGCGTTGCGGGTGACCTGGCCGCCGTCGATCTCGACGATGCCGTTGCAGCGGTTGGTGCAGTGCCCCTGGTGGGGGCCGCCGTTCCGGTCAAGGGCGAGGTTCCAGTTGATGACCGTCTCGCCGCCGTTACGCATGTTCTGCACCACGAGGTTCTCGGCGTGCCACTTGAGCGTGTCGCCGAACGTCGTCGCCGGGGTCGCGCTGTCGGTGCCGGAGCACTCCGTGAAGAAGACCCGCTTCCCGGCGTCGGCGATCTGCTTCTGCGCGGCGGGCGCCCCGCCGTAGCAGTGGAACGCGGCGCCGATGATCCGCTGGATGCCTGCCGTCCGGGCGAAGACGTCGAGCGGGTAGTTCGGGTGGTCCCAGTTGTGGTCGTAGGCCAGGATGTTGGTCGGCAGGTTCGCGGCGGTGAGCGTCCGGTCCAGGACCCGCAGGAAGTCCGCCTGCTGGGCCGAGGTCATGCTCATCGAGGGGTAACTGGTCGCGAACTCCGGCTCGTTCTGCGCGGTGAGATCGGTGAGCGTGATGCCCTCCTGCCCGTACGCCCTGATCGCCTTGACCAGGTAGTCGGCGTAGGTCTGGTAGTGCTCGGTGCGCAGACTCCCGCCGTTGAGCGAGTTGTTGGTCTTCATCCAGGCCGGGGGCGACCAGGGCGAGCCCATGAAGCGGATGGCCGGGTTGACGGCGGTGGCCTGCTTCAGTACCGGGATGATCTGGCTCCGGTCCCGGTCGATGGAGAAGGCGCCCCGGGTGTCCTCGTACGTGTACGGGTTGGTGTTCGCGTCGAAGTCGGTGCTGCCGAGGGGCTGGCGCAGGTAGTTGAGCCCGATGCCGTCGCCTTCCGTGGAGAAGAGCGACTTCAGCACCGAGGTCCGTTGCGCCTGGGGGAGGCCTTGGAGGAGATGGGCGGAGGCGCCCGTCACGGAGGCCCCCGCGCCGATGAACTTCTGCTCCTTGTTGTTCGCGTCGATCCGGATGTCGATCGCCTGGGGGGACCCGGTGAAGGGGACGTTCCCCTCCGGGGTGAGCTTCTTGGACCCGTCGGGTGTGGTGACCCACACCTGGGCGACCGGGTCGGCGGCCCGGGCGGTTCCGACGGCGCCGTCGACGCCGAGTGCGGCGACGGTCACGACGAGCGCGGCGCCGGCCGCGCGCGCTCTGAAACGCAGGGGAGTGGAGCTTGGCATGGTGGCGGCTCTCCTTGGGTTCGTACCTGCTGACAGGCGGCACCCCGGCGGGCGGAGGGCGCGGCGGACGCCTCGCTCCGGGCGTGCCGGTCACAGAGGGCGGGACAACGGCATGAAAGCACACCCACTAAGTGGTTAGTAAGTAGCCGGCCCCGGTGTTCTCGCGCGCTGTCCTGAAGATCTTCATCAGGGCTCCGGCAGGCTTAAGCTGATCCGGTGAGCAACCAGTCAGTGAGCAGAGCGGCACGTAGCCCGGCGGGCCCCCGCACGCCGCGCAGCCCGGAAGCCCGGCAGCGGCAGCAGGACATCCTGGCCATCGCCATGGACACCTTCGCCGCCCGTGGCTACAACAACGCCTCGCTCGCCGAGATCGCGGACCGGGTCGGCCTCACCCAGGCAGGGGTGCTGCACTACTTCCGCTCCAAGGCCCTGCTCCTCACCAGCGTGCTCGAACTGCGCGACCAGCGGGACATCGAGCAGCTCGGCCCCGACCGCCCCCAGGGGCTGGACTTCCTGCGCCACCTGGTGAACACCGCGCTGCGCAACGCGGAGCGCGAGGGCATCGTCCGGCTGTACGCGGTGCTCTCGGCGGAGTCCGTCACCGACGACCACCCCGCCCAGGACTACTTCCGCGACCGCTACGACGGGCTGCGCGCCTTCGTCGCCGACGCCCTGCGCGAGGCCTGCGAACTGCCCGCCGACCGCGCGGAGTCGGCCGACAACGCGGCCAACGCCATCATCGCGGTCATGGACGGGCTTCAGGTCCAATGGCTTCTGGCCCCGGAATCCGTGGACATGGCCGCCTCGACCGATCTCGTGGTCACCTCACTGCTCGCGACCCTCGCCCCCGATCGTTTCGGCCCGCACACGGCAGGCTGAGGGCCGGGCGGCCCCGCCGAGGGCGGGCCGGGCCGGCTACGCGCGGGCGACGGAAACCGGCGCCTCACCGACGGGCCCGCGCCGCGCGCCCCCCTGGCCGGCCGCCACCTCCACCTGCGCCTCCAGGGAGGCGAGCAGCCAGTCGTGCGCCGACCCCGGGGTCGGCTCGGGTGGACCGCCGGAAGCGCTGATCACCTCGGCCGTCAGCTCCCAGTACCGGTCGATGCGGGGATCGTCCGCGAGCCGTCCCGCCAGCACGCGGCGGAACGCGGGCGTGTCCCGGGCGCCGTACGTGCTCGCGTACGCGTCCACGAACCCGTCCAGCGCCTCACCGGGGGAGGGCTCCGCGCCGCGGCGCTGTTCCGCGCCCGCCAGGTCGTACGCCTCCGCCAGGCCCGCGTACAGCACGGCCGACGCACGTGCCCCCGCCACGCCGTGCGCCCGGGGCTGACAGGAGCCGACCCCCGCACCGCCGCCGCACGGCCGGGTCACGAAGGCATGCAGCCGGGCGAAGGCCAGGACCTGGCCCGGCCGGGGGTCGTCGGGCGGGGGAGGAACCGCTGCCTCCAGGAACGCGGTGACGGACCGGGCGGGCATGCGGGGCGGCAGCCACGCACGCCAGAAGCGGGCCAGTGAGGCGGTGCTCGGCGGGGCGGCGACCGCCCCGACGAGCCGTAGCCGGCCGGGCCGTTCGGCCGGCGGGCACTCCTGTACGAGCCTCAGCGCGGCCTCCCGCCAGCGCAGTGCGGCGAGTTCGGACCCCAGGACCCGCAGCCGGCCGGCCACGGCGTCCTCCAGTGCGCCACCCGCCCCGGTCCCTTCCCGTCCGTCCTGCGCGTCCTGCTCGTCGAGGATGCGGCGCACTTCGGGAACCGACAGATCCAGGCCCCGCAGTGAGCGGATCATGCCGAGCCGCTCCACGGCGTCCGGACCGTATCTGCGGTGCCCGCCGGCGCTCCGGGACGCCTCCGGCAGAAGCCCGCGGTCCGAGTAGAAGCGGACGGTCTTGACGCTGACACCCAGGTGCTCGGCCAGTTCACCGATGGTGCACAGACCGTCGTGCGACGAGAACACTTGAACCTCCACCAGGGGGAGTTCCTACGGTACCGGCGAGCGCGGCCGGGAGTTTCGGGCCGGTGCGCGGGAGTCAGTGTGACGAGGAGGGACCATGACCGTATTCATCCTGGTGGCCGGGGCGTTCACCGGACCGCACGTGTGGCGGGACACCGCCGCGCGACTGACGGCGGAAGGCGCCGAGGTCCACACAGTGGCGCTCACCGGACTGGGCAGGCCCCCGGCCGTCGAGGGCGCGGCCGTGGACCTGGAGACCCACGTCGCGGACGTGCTCGCGGTGATCGACCCGGTGATCGACGCGGCGGCGGAGCCCGGCGGGGGGATCGTGCTCGTCGGCCACGACTACGGCATCCACCCGGTGCTCGGCGCGGCCGACCGCCGGGCCCGGTCGATCGCCCGGATCGTGTACCTGGACTCGGGGATGCCGCAGGACGGCGTCCCCGCGCTGGCGGCCGTGCCCGACCAGCTCCTGCGCGAGGAGATGGCGGAACGCGCCACAGGCAGCGGGGGCGGTGTGATGGGAGGCGAACTGCCGCCACCGGCCAGGGATGAGTGGCCCCGCTGGGGAAGCACCGAGGGCCTCTCCGAGGCGGCAATCGACGAGCTCACCGCCCTCGCGGCGCCGCAGCCGCTGGGCACACTGCTCCAACCGCTGCGCCTCACCGGCGCCGTGGCCGAGGTACCCGCGACGGGGGTGCTGTGCACCGCCAACGGGCCGGGCGTCGAGATGCTCCAGATCATGGTGGACGTCGGCACCCCCGCCCTCGCGGCGCTCGCCGACGCCCGGGTGACCTTCTTCGAACTGCCCACGGGACACTGGCCGATGCTCTCCTGCCCCGAGACGCTGGCCGGGACCCTGACCGACGCCGCGTCCGGCGGAGGGCACCTGCTGACCCCCGCCGACGCCGGCCGCACGCCGGCCCATCTGCGGCCGTTCCTCCTCGACGTACCCGAACGGCCACGCGAGCGGACCGGGAACACCGACCTCTATCTGCCGGACGGTCCGGGGCCGCACCCGGCCGTGGTGTTCGTGCACGGCGGCCCGGTGCCCGCCGAGGCGAGGCCCACGCCCCGGGACTGGCCGACCCTGACGGGATACGCACGCCAGGTCGCCGGAGAGGGAGTCGTGGGCGTGACGCTCGACCACCGTCTGCACGCCGTGACCGACTACGAGCGGGCCGCCGCGGACGTGGCCGACGCGGTGGACCGGGTGCGCGCCGATCCGCGGGTGGACGCGGACCGGGTCGCCCTGTGGTTCTTCTCGGGCGGGGGCCCGATCACGGCGGAGTGGCTGACGGACCCGCCGGCGTGGCTGCGCTGCGTGGCCGCGAACTACCCGATCCTGGCGCCACTGCCGGGCTGGGGGCTGACCGGCTCCCGCTTCCACCCCGTCCGGGCGCTCTCCCGCGCCGGTGATCTTCCCGTCGTCCTGGTCCGCGCGGGCCGGGAGAGCGCCGAGATCGCCGCCACCGTCGAGGAGTTCGTGGCCGAGGCCGCCCGCTGCGGGGCGAACCTGGAGATCATCGACGTACCGGAGGGGCGGCACGGCTTCGAGACGCTCGACCCGGCCGACGGGGCGCGCGAGGCCGTGCGCCGCGCGGTGGGCGCCGTGACGGCCCGTCTGAAGGGGTGAGAGACCGGGCCACGGCTCTCTCGGGCCGTGGCCCGGCCTGCCACCCCTGGGTCAGGGCGTCCGCGCGGTCGGTTACTCGATGACCAGCTCGACGTCGATGTTGCCCCGGGTGGCCTTGGAGTACGGGCAGTAGGCGTGGGTGGCCTCGACCAGCTTCTGGCCGGCCTCGCCCGCGAGGGAGTCCGGAAGCTCCACGCGCATGATGACCGCGAGCCCGAAGCCGTCGCCGTCCTTGCCGATGGAGACCTCGGCGGTCACGGAGGCGTCCTTGGTGTCGACCTTCATCTCGCGGCCGACCGCAGCCATGGCGCTGGCGAAACAGGCTGCGTAGCCGGCGGCGAAGAGCTGCTCGGGGTTGGTGCCCTTGCCGTTGCCACCGAGGGCCGGGGGCATGGCCAGCGGCAGGTCGAGCTGGCCGTCCGAGCTGACGGCACGGCCCTCGCGGCCGTTGGCGGTGGCGGCGGCGGTGTACAACGCGTCCATGGGGTGACCCTCCTCTGGAGCCCCGACCCGGCTGGCCGTGGCTACGCATATAAAGATTGCACACAACTAAGTTGTGCGCAACTCAATGGCGTATGCGGCGGTACGCTGGTTCCATGACCACTGCTCCGAGCGCCTCGCCCGACCTCTCCGCCGTCCCCGACGACGAGCTGCTGCGGCTGGACCACCAGGTGTGCTTCTCGCTGCATGCCGCCTCGCGGGCGTTCGGCGGCTACTACCGGCGGGCGCTGAAGGATCTTGGTCTGACCTACTCGCAGTACCTGGTCATGCTGGTCCTCTGGGAGCAGGGCCCGCAGCCGGTCAAAGCCATCGGCGAGCGCCTCCATCTCGACTCGGGGACCCTGTCGCCACTGCTGAAGCGATTGGAGAGCGCCGGACTGGTCCGTCGCGAACGCAGCCGCGAGGACGAGCGCTCCGTCGTGATCGACCTGACCGACGAGGGGGCGGGGCTGCGCGAGCGCGCCCTGTCCGTCCCTCGCGGCGTGCTCGCCGCCACCGGCCTGTCGCTGGAGGAAGTCCTCGGGCTGCAGGAAATCCTGGGCCGCCTCACGGGTGCGCTGGGGGAGGCGGCCGACGCCGACTGAGCCAGGGGCCCGCCGGTTCTCAACCCTCCTCGTCGCTGCCGCCGTCCCGCGTCAGGGCGTCGGCGATCCGTTCGGCGACGGCCCGCCGCGTCTCAGGGCTGAGCTGCTGCGAGGTCAGGGAGTCGTAGAGCCACAGGCCGTCCGCGGCGAGGCGGACGATGAACCGGTCGAGCGCGGCCGGGTCGTCGCCCGCCGACGCCGGGGGCGGCGCCCACCGCTCGGTCACGGCTTCCCAGACGGCCGAGTGTGCCGCGTTCGTCGAGCCTTCGAGCATGAGCAGGAGTTCCGCGCGGGTGGCGCTCTGGATGGCGACCTGGGTGTAGGCGGCCAGCCGTTCATCCCTCGTCGCCTCGGTCGCGGGCTTCCCCGCCGCCGCGACCAGGTCGGCTTCCCACCGGTCGGCCAGGTGCTGGTGGATCGCGAGGACGAGGTCGTCGCGCGTGGCGAAGTGGTAGAGGAGCCCGCCCTTGGTCAGCCCGGCCTCCGCGGCGACGGAGTCGAAGGTGACGCTCTTGACGCCCTCCCGCTGTACGACCCGGGTGGCGGCTTCGAGGATCTGGCTTCGCTTACTGGTTCGCATGGTTCGCTCCGATGGCGTCGGGTCAGTGGTGTGCGGGGCCGGAAAGCGCCGAGCCGGGGCCGTGCCGGCGCAGGAGGACGCCGGTCACGAGGGCGCCGACCACGAGGGCGGCGGCGACCACGACCATCACGGCGAGGTAGGCGCCGTCGAACGCCTCGGACGCCGCCCTGATGAGGGCCGTATGGGCTCCTTCCCCTTCTCCGGCCAGCGCGAGCGCGCTGTCGAGGCTGTCGCGCGCCCGGTCGGACACCCCGGCGGGGAGGTCGATCGTCGCGGAGTACACGGCGGTCAGCAGGCTGCCGAGGAGAGCGACCGCGATCAGGCCGCCGAATTCGTACGAGACCTCCTCGACGGACGAGGCCATCCCCGCCCTGCGGGCCGGGACATTGCCCATGATCGCGCTGGAGGCCACGGACATGGCCGCGCCGAGGCCGCTGCCGGTGATGATCAGTCCGGTGACGAGCAGCCCCATGCTGGTGGCGAAGTTCATCAGGACCAGCAGGGTGCCGATGGACCCCAGGGCGAGGCCTCCGGTGATGAGCGGCAGCAGTCCGACCCTGTGGAGGACCGCACCCCCGAGCATCGCGGTGGGGAAGGCGCCGAGGGTGACCGCCGCGACGAGAAACCCGGCCCGCAGCGGAGTGAAGCCTTCCACGAGCTGGAAGCGCTGGGTGGTGACGAGCTGAATGCCGGAGATGGCGAACAGGGCGAATCCGGCGGCCAGTACACCTGCCAGGAAGGCGCGGTTGCGGAAGATCGCGAAGTCCAGCAGGGGGTAGGCCAGCCGCCGCTGACGCCGGGCGAACGCCCATCCGCCCGCCACCGTCGCGAGGACGGCAGCCGCGACGACCGCGGGAGCGGGTTCGGTCTTCGCCGTCTCCTTGATCGCCAGGACGAGGCCGACCAGGGCGACGAGCGCCAGGAGGGACGAGGCGAGATCCCACTGCTTGGAGGGGTCCGGGTCGTTCGGCGGAGCGAGGACCAGCGTTGCGGCGATCGCGGCGACGACCACGGGCACGTTGATGATGAAGACCGACCCCCACCAGAAGTGCTGCAACAGGATCCCGCTGATGATCGGACCCAGGGCGCTGCCCACGACCGCCATGGTCCCCCAGACCGCGATGGCCATGTTGCGTTCGCGTTCGTCGTCGAACGTGACCCGGATCAGGGCGAGCGTGGCGGGCATCATCGCGGCCGCCCCGACGGCCAGGAAGGCGCGAGCGGCGATCAGGGCCTCCGGACTGGTGGAGAACGCCGCGACGAGCGAGGCCACACCGAAGACCGCCAGGCCGATCACGAACATCCGCCGGTGCCCCACGCGGTCACCGAGCGTGCCGCTGCCCAGCAGCAGACCTGCCATCACGACCGGATAGGCATTGATGATCCAGAGGCCCTCGGAGCTGCTCGCGCCGAGATCCTCGACCAGGGTCGGCAGGGCCGCGTACAGGATGGAGTTGTCCAACGTGATCAGCAGGAGCCCTGCGCTCACGACTGCCAGGAGCAGCCAGCGCCGCCTCTTGCTGATGACCATTTCCCTGAACCTCACTGTGAGAACCGACGCGTCCGCCGTAACTGTACCTTTCGAAAGGTACAGTTACGAATCAAAATGACAGGACATGCTGTCGATATGCGGCAGCGACAAACTCAAGTGCCGATGTCGCTGGTGACAGTTATAGTTGTCACATGGATGATGTGAAGGCGATCCCGACCCCTGATCAGAACGACGAGAACTTCTGGGCCACGGTCCTGACCCCGGTGGAACCCGCCTGGAACGAGCCCGGTGACGACGACTCGTTCGCCATGGACGAGCAACTGCTCGCAGCGGCCCGGTCGCTGGCCGAACGGATCTCGACGCGCGCGCTCGCCTACCGCACCGCCGGCAAGCCCTTCGACGCCGCGCTCATGGCCGCGCCCGACGTGCAGCTGGCGATGCTGCGGTCGCTCTACGAAGCCAGGCGGTCCGTCGACAGGCTGGCCGAGAGCGCGGCCACCGTCGCCGGACGCGGCGGATCCAGTTACGCGCAGCTCGGCGCGGCCTGGGGTGGCATCAAGCGCCAGTCGGCCCGCCTCAAGTGGCCCCACGCGGTCCCGAAGAAGTCCGCCAGCGAGTCCGTCCCGCTCCACTACGCGGGTGGCGACGCCGTGATTCACCACGACCCGGGCGCTGACGCCTGGTGGTACACCGCCACGGGCGCCGATCTGCAGGAGGACGAGTCGGAGGCCGTCCACGGCACGTCCGCCGAGGCCATCGCGCGGGCGACCGAGTTTCTGCTGACCCACGCCCGGCCCACGCGGCACGACACCACGTGACCGCGTAGCAG
The DNA here is from genome assembly GCA_014649555.1 of Streptomyces globisporus. GTDB lineage: Bacteria > Actinomycetota > Actinomycetes > Streptomycetales > Streptomycetaceae > Streptomyces > Streptomyces globisporus. The sequence goes on from BMTG01000006.1 coordinate 336,668, forward strand.
GGAGGCGTCGGGCTCAGCCGTCGGAGGCCCGGGCGGCACCGCCGGCCCCGTGGGGGAACTCCCAGGCCGCGATGGAGCGGTAGTGGATCGGCCCGGGACCGCGGCCGATGTTGCTGCCGACCAGATGGAGGCGCCCGGCCTCCCAGTCCCGTCCGGCGAACGCGGCGAGCGAGGCCGCGGCCTCCACCGTGTCCGCGTGATCGCCCCGGCGGGACCGGGCCAGCGTCAGATGCGGCCGGAACGGCCGCTCGGGGAAGGAGACACCGCACTCCCTGACGAGGGTGCGTACGTCGACGGCGAGGCGGTGCAGCCCTTCGAGGTTCCCCGTGACCCCGGTCCACAACACCCGCTCGTCGAAGTGCCCGCCGCCGTACAGCGCCAGCCGCAAGAGCCGTTGCCGGGCCGCGAGCCCGGCGAGCGGAGGCATCAGGGGCGGAACGGCGGTGACCGGAAGTTCCCCGAGGAACGCCAGGGTGATGTGCCAGTCCTCGATGCGGTTCCACCGCATGCGCGGGTAGGCGTCATAGGCCGGACGCAGCACCCGCTCCAGCTCTTCCTTCGCGTCGTCGGGCGGGGCGAGCGCCAGGAACACGCGGGTCGTCAGGGCCGGGACGGGTTCGCCCGCAGGGTGGCCGGTCATGGCTTCGAGCGGTTCGTTCACCTGCCGTACCGTACGTGTCAACCACATCCCCGACGCGACGCGGGGCCCACGACGGGCCCCGGCGCGTGCCGTGCGCACGGTTCTGCGCGCCGGTCAGCCGAGGTAGTCCGTGCGCCCTTCGCCGTCCAGCTCGAAGGGGCCCTCGGGGATGATGCAGAACTCATTTCCTTCGGGGTCGCCCATCACCAGGAACCCGCCGTCGTCGTACCCCTCCGGGCGGCGCCCGCCGAGCGCCTCGACCCGCCGCTGCTCGGTTGCCGGGTCGGGGGCCGAGACATCGAAGTGCATCCGGTTCTTGGACCGCCTCGGCGCATCGGTCCGCTGGAAGCCCAGCCCCAGGCCGTGCTCGCGCCGCAGCCATACGTAGGGACCCGAACGGTCCACGATCGGCCTGCCGAGCAGCTCGGACCAGAACGCGGCGAGACGTTCCGGATCCGTGGCATCGACGATGAGGGCGTTGATCCGCATCCGGGAGCCGGTCGTGTTCGGTGTGTCCGTCATGCTGCCTCACCCTCCCAGGTCCGCCGCCCCAGCCGTACGAAGTTCAGGCGTCCGCCCCTGACCGTGCCGGCGCGGCGGAATGTCCGGCATACCCCTCGGCGCTCTCCGTGGTCCCCGCGTCAGGCCGCGGCCCCCGGACCAGGACGTAGAGGAACAGAGCAGCCATCACGGCGACCCCCGCCCACATGGCGTTCTGCCAGCCGTCGACGAACGCCTCCCGTCCGGCGCGGACCAGCTCCTGGGCGTACGGGCCCGCGCCGTTCGCCGCCTCGACGGCGTTGGCGACCCCTCCGCGCGCCATCTCCGCCGGGCCCTCGGGGACCCCGGCGAGCCGCCCGTCGATGGCGCCGCGATAGCCGGCGGACAGCAGCGCGCCGAGGAGGGCGACACCGAGCGCGGTGCCGAACTCCCGGGTCACGTCGTTCAGCGCGGACGCGACCCCCTGCCGTTCGCGCGGCAGCGCACCGGTGATGGCTTCGGTGGAGGGCGTCATCGCCAGGCCCATACCGAGGCCCATCGCCAGCATGCCGGGAAGGACGGACGGGTAGCCGCCGTCGACCGAGACGATCCCGGCCATGAGCGCGAGCCCCGCGCCCGCCAGCAGGATCCCCGTGGCCATGGTCGCGCGGGCGCCGATGCGCCCGGCGAGCTGCGGCGCGAGACCCGAGGCCATCATCATCAGAACGGCCATGGGCATGAGAGCCAGTGTGGACAGCAGCCCCGACCAGCCGAGCACGGCCTGGAGGAACGGGAAGAGGACCACGAAGATGCCCGCCTGCACCCCGAAGACCACCAGCAGCGTGACCGAACCCCCGGCCAGGGCGCGCTCACCGAACAGCCGGACGTCCAGGAGCGCTCCCTCCCCGCGCCGCAGCTCCCAGGCCACGAAACCCACGGCGGCCGCCCCCCCGACGACAAGAGCCAGCAGCGTCACCGGAGCGGTCCAGCCGCGCTCCGGCCCTTCCTGCAGCACGAAGATGAGCCCGACCACCGCCACGACGGAGGTCAGCGCGCCACCGACGTCGAACCCGTGCCCGGACTTCTCGCGGGAGTCGGGAACGGACCGCAGCGTCATGACCAGAGCGACGGCGCCCAGGACCAGCGGCAGGACGAACAGCCACCGCCAGTTCGCCACGTCGACCAGTGCCGCGGAGAGGAACATGCCCAGAACGCCGCCGCCTCCCGCGACACCGGTCCACACCCCGATCGCCCGGCCCCGCTCCTCCTCGGGGAACGTCGAGGTGATCACGGCGAGGGTGATTGGCATGATCATGGCCGCGCCCACCCCGCTGAACAGCCGGGCGACGAGCATGACCTCGGCCGACGGCGCGAGACCCGCCACCGCACCGGCCAGGCCGAAGACGACGAGACCGGCCACCAGCACGGGCTTGCGGCCCAGCCGGTCGCCGACCGCGCCGAGCGGCAACAGCAGGGCAGCCAGGCCGAGGGTGTAGATGTTGATGATCCACAGGATCGTGTTCTGCGAGGCGCCGAAGGCGACGGCGAGGTCGGGCTGGGCGACATTGAGCCCCGAGACCGAGGCGATCACGGCCATCAGCGCGATGCACACGGTGATCAGGATCGTGCGCCGCTGACGTGCGTCGGGCACACCCGCGCCGGGCTCGCCCGGGACGTCGTCCGGATCGACGGCCACCGGACCGGGACGGTTCGTACTCATGGATTCCTCTTCCGTGCGAGCCCACCTCTGCCGGGGCCGACCACGGACGACGCTAAGCGCCCCTTGCACCAATGGCATACGATCATGCCTATGACGCAAGAAGATGGTGAGCTGGACAGCCTGGTACGCAAACGGATCCGCGCCCTGCGCGTGGCCCAGGGCTGGTCCCTGGAGGAGCTGGCCGCCCGGGCGAAGGTCAGCCAGTCCACGCTCAGCCGCATCGAGAACGGACGGCGCCGACTCGCCCTGGACCAGCTCGTCACGCTCGCCCGCGCCCTGGACACCTCGCTCGACCAACTGGTGGAGACCGCGTCCGACGACATCGTCTCCAACCCGATGATCGACGGAGCCCACGGTCAGATGCGGTGGCCCATCAAGGCGGAGCCCGGCATGACGGTCATCCGCCAGCGCATGACCGAGCCGCCGCCCGACAATCCCTCGCGCCTGCGCGCGCATCCCGGCCGGGAATGGCTTGTCGTCCTGTCCGGCACCGCGATCCTGCTCCTGGGCAACCGGCGCCTGCGGATCGAGACGAACCAGGCGGCGGAGTTCCCCACGATGCTCCCGCACGCGATCGGCGCCGAGGGCGGTCCGTGCGAACTGCTGGGCATCTTCGACCGGGACGCCCGCCGCGGCCACCAGCGCGGAGAACGTACGGAGAAGCGCGGAGAAGGCACGGACGAGAAGGGGCCCCGCCGATCACCGTGATCGGCGGGGCCCCGCCCCCGCCCACGCGGTCAATGTCCCGCGCGGGTCAGCCGTTCACGATCCCGCGCGGGTCGGCCGTTCACGCGGGATCGACGCGGGAGACGACGCCGCTGCTGCCGAGCACGTACAGCTCGCCGTCACCGCCCTCCACGAACGAGATGACCTCGCCACCGCTGACGCCGAGGTCGCCCACGCCGGTCACCTCGCCGTTCTCCAACTGGAGCGTCCGCAGGGTGCCGTCGCAGTAGTCGCTGAACACATAGCTCCCCCGGAGGTCCGGGAGCGCGTCGCCGCGGTAGACGAATCCGCCGGTCACCGAGCAGCCGAGGCCCGTGCGGTCGTACTCGTACACCGGCGGGACGTGGTTCGCGGGCTCCGTGCCGCCCCGGAAGGGATGCGTGCCCTCCATGGAGGCCCAGCCGTAGTTCTCGCCGCCCTCGCTGTCCGCCGGCGCCCAGTCGATCTCCTCCCAGTCGCTCTGGCCGACATCGCCGATCAGCAGGTCGCCGGTGCCCGCGTCGAAGGAGAACCGCCAGGGATTGCGCAGCCCGTACGCCCAGATCTCGTCCTTCGCGTTCGCGTCGTCCACGAACGGATTGTCCGCCGGGATCGCGTACGGATCGCCGCCGCTCGGGTCGATCCGCAGCAGCTTGCCGAGCAGGGTGTCGAGCTTCTGCCCGTTGCCGTCCGGGTCGCCGCCCGAACCGCCGTCACCGAAAGCGATGTACAGATAGCCGTCGGGGCCGAACTTGATGTCCCCGCCGTTGTGGTTCGCGTACGGCTGCGTCTGGGTGAGGACCGTTCGCCGTGTGTCCGGATGGAGTTGGCCGCTCTCCACCGCGAACTCGTCGATCCTGCTCGTACCTTCGAGATCGGTGTACGAGATGTAGAAGTGCGCGAACGTCTTGTCGAACGCGATGCCCAGCAGGCCGCGTTCGCCGTCGGTGGTGGTCTCGTCGGAGATGTCGAGGACGGGCTCGCCGAGCCCTGAATCGTCCAAAATCCTTACGGTGCCCGCGCGTTCGGCGATCCATACCGTGTCGTCCGGCCCGGCCGCCCCGGCGGACGGCCCCTGGGCCCTGGCCACTTCGGTCAGGGAGGCGCTCACCTGCTGAACGGGTGCGTCGGCGGGCTCGTCCGCCGACGCCGTGGCCAGCGCCAGCGACGTGACGAGGCAGAGCGTTCCGATGATCGCCGAGCTTCTGGTGCGAAATTTCACCGTGGCCTCCTGGAGGCGGCGAATGGGGGGGGGAAGTCACCCGGCTGCTCGTACGGAGTTGAGTGGGGGTACGGGCCGGCAGGCAACCTGGGTGGGGGATGGTGTGTCACCGGCTACGGGCGAGGATAGAGGGACCGGCGCGGCTTGGACTAGACCATCGTCACGGCATCTTCGACCACGAACTGCTGGCTCTCCTGTGCATGGGAGCGCTCCATTCACGCCAACTGCCGTACTGCACAAGGTAATCGAGCCGCACGGCTTGACAGTCATCAGATGTCGCGCCACTTTGGGAGCGCTCCCACGCAGCGTTTCCCCCACCCGAACCCCTCACCTCCCGAGCGTCACGGACCCCCGAACCGTCCGTCGACACCCGCGACGGACGTACGAGAGGAGCACGGAGCCGCAATGAGAAGCAAAGGCACCACCACCCCGCAGGCACCTCAGCACACCACCCCGCAGGCGTCCCGCCGAAGGGCGGCCGCCGCGCTGTCCGCCCTGATCATGGGCGCATCGCTCGCCGTCGCCGTCCCCGGACAGGCGTCGGCCGCGGCCCGCGTCGACAACCCCTATGCCGGCGCCACCGCGTACGTGAACCCCGACTGGTCCGCCAAAGCCGCCGCGGAACCCGGCGGGTCAGCCATCGCCGACGAGCCGTCGTTCGTCTGGATGGACCGCATCGCCGCGATCGGCGGCACCCCCGGCGCACGAGGCTTACGAGAGCACCTGGACACCGCCGTGAGCCAGGGAGCCGACCTCTTCCAGGTCGTCATCTACAACCTGCCCGGCCGGGACTGCGCCGCACTCGCCTCCAACGGCGAACTCGGCCCCACCGAACTCGACCGCTACAAGAGCGACTACATCGACCCCATCGCCGACATCCTCGACGACCCCGCCTACGCCTCCCTGCGCATCGTCACGCTCATCGAACCGGACTCGCTGCCCAACCTCGTCACCAACGCCGGCGGCACGGCCGGTTCGACGCCCGAGTGCGCCACGATGAAGGCCAACGGCAACTACGAGAAGGGCGTCGGGTACGCCCTGCACACGCTCGGAGCCATCCCCAACGTCTACAACTACGTCGACGCGGCCCACCACGGCTGGCTCGGCTGGGACTCCAACTTCGTCCCCGCCGCCCAGCAGTTCAAGAAGGCCGCGACGATGGAAGGCGCCACCGTCGCCGATGTGCACGGCTTCATCGTGAACACCGCCAACTACTCGGCGCTCGAAGAACCGCACTTCGCGGTGACCGACTCCGTGAACGGCACCACGGTGCGCCAGTCGCGCTGGATCGACTGGAACCACTACGTCGACGAGCTCTCGTTCGCCCAGGCCCTGCGCACCGAACTGGTCCGCCAGGGCTTCGCCTCCGACCTCGGCATGCTCATCGACACCGCCCGCAACGGCTGGGGCGGCTCCGCCCGGCCCACCGGCCCCGGGCCGCAGACCAGCGCCGACGCCTACGTCGACGGAGGCCGGACCGACCGCCGCATCCACGCAGGCAACTGGTGCAACCAGAGCGGCGCGGGCATCGGCGAGCGACCCACGACCGCACCCGAGCCGGGGATCGACGCTTACGTCTGGGCCAAGCCCCCGGGCGAGTCCGACGGCAGCAGCGAACCCGTCGACAACGACGAGGGCAAGGGCTTCGACCGGATGTGCGACCCGACGTACACCGGCAACGGTCGCAACGGCTACAACCTGACCGGCGCCCTGCCCGACTCCCCGGTGGCCGGGCACTGGTTCCCCGGACAGTTCCAGGAACTGCTCCGCAACGCCCACCCGCCGCTCGACTGAGGCAGCGGCCACCGCGGGCCGGAGACACACGCGGGCCGTGGCCGGCGGGAACCGTTCCCGCCGGCCACGGGCCGCGCGCGGTTCAGCGCACGTCGACGCGGTCACCGGAACCGGTCGTGCCGAGACGGGACGAGGTGGCCGTGAACTGCGCCTTCCACGTGCCGTCCTTCTTCGCGGTGAACCCCTTCGAGAAGACGCCCTTGCTGTTGGTCTTCACGGTCGCCAGCTTGGTCCACTTGCTGGAACCGTCGGCCTTGAACAGGATGCTGACCGACTGGCCGGAGGTGTTCTTCCACGTGCCGTCCAGGCTGCGCAGGGTGCCCTTGACCGTGATGGTGCGGCCCTTGCGGACCGGCTCCGGCGAGGCGTTGAAGCCGGACACCGCCGTGCGCAGCTTGACGTCCACGTTGTCCGAGGAGCTCACGGCCGCGGCCCGGTCGGCGGTTCCCGCGTAACGGGCCCGCCAGGTACCGTCCTTGACGGCGGTGACCGACGCCGTGGCCACACCCTTGTTGTCCGTGGTGACCGACGTGGCCCGGCTCCAGGTCTTGGCGCCCTTCGCCCGGAACTCGACCACGACGGACGTCTTGGCCAGCGGACGCCAGATGTCGTCCGTGGCGCCGACGGTCTGGAGCGTACCGACGACCTTCAGCTTGCTGCCCTTGCCGACCGGCTCGGGCGAGGCGTTGAAGGAGACGACCCGGGCCGGTACGGCGGACACCGTGAGCGTCGCGGCCGACGTGGCGGTCTCACCGGACGCGTTGACGAAGACGGCGCGGTAGCGGTGGGCGTTGAGCGCGGCGCTCGCCTTCACCGACAGGGTGGCGGCGGTGGCCCCGGGCACGGTGCTCCAGGTCACGCCCTTGTCGGAGCTGCGCTCCCAGCGGACCGCGTCGTATCCGTCCGCGGCGGCGGTGAAGTCGGCGGTGGCGCCCGAGCGCACCTTACGGGAGACGGGCTGCTGGGTGACGGTGGCGGCGGGGACCTCGACGCCGAACGTCAGCGGCTGGGCCACGTCCTGGGCGCGCGACGGCATCCAGGTGGGGTCGGCGCTGTCGTGCGAGTTGAAGCTCGTGACGAAGCAGGCGGTGGTCCGGCAGTCGACGGCGGGGCCCCCGGAGGGGGTGAACGTCTCGGTGAGCTTCGCCGTGACGCTGAAGGTGCCGTCCGCGCCGACCTGGCGGACGTACACCGCGTTGCCGAAGACGCTGGGGTACGTCGTGCCGGACATGGCGATGGACTGCGCCAGGTACACGCCGCGCCCCGGCTGGTAGCCCTTGCCGCTGACGGTGACCTGGGTCTCCGCGCCCAGCCCGGTGACCTGGCTGACCGTCAGCGTGGGGACGCTGACGCCGCCGCCGATGGCGAGCGGGTCCAGCGCCGTACCGGCCGGGTACATGGGCCGGCCCTGGAAGGAGAAGATCGCCGCGCCCTCGTCCGTGAGCGAGGCCGTGATGCCCGACCAGTCGAGGGTGCTGCCGTCGAGGGCGCCGGCGGCCGCCGTGAGCGAGGCGAACGGTACGCCGGCGGTGGTAACCGGGTCCTCGCCCGCGACGAGATCGGTCGTCACGTCCATGTGGAGCGTGCCCTGGCCGTTCTTGAGGACGACACGCGGGTTGGCGAGGGTGATCGCGATGATCCCGTGGCTGGGTATCGCGTACGTCACCGAGCCGCCGAAGCGCACATCGGCCGAGCTCTTCGCCGGGTCGACCGAGCCGTGCATGACGGGGTAGTCGACCTTCCCGGCGGCGTCCGCGGTCGCGCCGCCGCCCGCGGTCACCGAGCCGCTGAACATCCCGACGTAACGGACCCAGGACTCCTTGAAGCCCCAGGAGGACCGCCCGCTCACCAGGATCGGGGCGGCTGCCGACGTCGTACCGGGGGCCTCGGACCGCGCGGCGGCGTGGACGCCCGGGGCCGCGGAGGCGGGATGGGCGAGGGCGCCGGCGCCCACGGAGATGACGGTCAGGGCGGCGAGAGCGGCCAGGCGGCCGCGGCGAGGCATGGACATGCGCTGCATGTCTCCTTCGGGGGAGAGGAGGGGTACGGCGCACGTCGGAACGCAGCCGTGCCCGGGGCGAACGAAAGAAGGGGGGATACCGGCTTCTTGGCGTGTGGGGACCCGAAGACGACAGTCGCATATTAGGTGAGGCTTACCTAAATGTCACCGCGAGGGTGACCGCCCGCCCCCGGTACCGGCCGGGTGGACGTCATATCCGCGCGGGCGGGTAGAAGACCGGGCGGAGGGCGGCGAACGACGACCTCACTTCCCTGACCGACGAAGGAGAGGCAAGGTCATGGCCGATTCCGAGATGAGGGCGGTGGGCTGGGCGCAGTCCTTCCCCATGTCCCAGGGGGTGCGGGCGGGGCGCCACTGGGCGCGGGAGCATCTCGACTCGCTGGCGTGGACGAAGAGCGCTCCCGACCTGGTGGACTCGGTGCTCCTGGCCGTGTCCGAGCTCATCACCAACGCACACAAGCACGCGCACAGCGACGCCCAGCTCGTCCTGACCTGGGACAGCACCTGCCTGCATGTCAGCGTCCACGACTCCAGCCCGGTCCTCCCCGCCGCAGTCGACCGGGGCCCCGACGCGACGGGCGGCCGGGGCCTCGCCATCGTCGAGGCGCTGTCCGACAGCTGGGAACAGCATCGCCAACGCGATGGCAAGACCGTGACCGCCTGTTTCGTGCCCCCCGGCCATCCGGACCCGGATCACGGTCCCGGCGGCACCGCCTGACGTTCACTCACCGGCGTTCGGCATTGAGCCGCGCGGCCTGGCGCGTCAGATGGTCACGCTCGGCGAGCGTGGGAGCCTTGTGGGCGGCCTCCGCGTACAGCCGCGCGGCCGTCGCCAGGTCGCCGTCACGCTCGTGCAGGTATGCCGCGACCGCAGTACGGCGGGGCAACGAGTCGCTCAGCGCGGCGAGTTCGGCCAGCCCGGCGCGCGGACCGTCGGCCTCGCCGACGGCCACCGCCCGGTTGAGCCGGACGACCGGGCTGTCGGTCAGGCCCGCCAGCTCGTCGTACCACTCGACGATCTGCACCCAGTCGGTCTCCTCGGCGGTCGGCGCGTCCGCGTGGAGCGCCGCGACGGCGGCCTGGGCCTGGAACTCACCCAGCCGGTCCCGGGCGAGGGCCGCCTGCAGGATTCCCACGCCCTCGGCGATCATCCCGGTGTCCCACCGCCCCCGGTCCTGCTCGGCGAGCGGCACCAGGCTCCCGTCGGGCCCGGTCCGGGAGGCACGCCGGGCGTGGTGGAGCAGCATCAGGGCGAGCAGCCCCGCCACTTCCGGGTGGTCGATCGCGGCGGCGAGCTGCCTGGTGAGCCGGATCGCCTCCGCGGCGAGGTCCACATCCCCGGAATAGCCCTCGTTGAACACCAGATACAGCACGCGCAGCACGGTGGAGACATCGCCGGGCCGATCGAACCTCACCCCGGAGACGGTGCGCTTCGCCCGGCTGATCCGCTGTGCCATGGTCGCCTCGGGCACCAGATAGGCCCGGGCGATCTGGCGGGTCGTGAGCCCGCCGACGGCCCGCAGCGTGAGCGCGACCGCCGACGACGGCGTCAGAGATGGGTGGGCGCACAGGAAGTAGAGCTGGAGCGTGTCATCCACGGCCGGTGCGGGGCCCGGCGCGGGCTCCTCGTCGAAACGGTCCTCGCGCCGCCGCCGGGAGGTATCCGCCCGGGTCGCGTCGAGGAACCGCCGCCAGGCCACGGTGACCAGCCAGCCCTTCGGGTCCCGCGGCGTGTCACCCGGCCATACGCGGACCGCCTCGACCAGGGCGTCCTGCACGGCGTCCTCGGCCGCCGCGAAGTCTGCTCCGCGGCGGACGAGGACGGCGAGCACGCTCGGGGTGAGACTCCGCAGAAGGAGTTCGTCCATCGGGACGTCACTCACTCCGTGACGGTGGGCGGCGCGGTCAGGAACGGGCGCACCTCCAGCCACTCGTGGATCGGCTTCCCACCGGCCCCGGGAGCGGCGGACAGCTCCCCGGCCAGCTCGACGGCCCGGTCGTGACCGTCCACGTCGATGATCATCCATCCGGCGATCAGATCCTTGGTCTCGGCGAACGGCCCGTCGGTGACCGGCGGCCGGCCCTCACCGTCGTACCGGACCCAGGAGCCCTCGGGGGCGAGTGCCTGGCCGTCGACGAACTCCCCGGTCTTCTCCAGCCGGTCCGCGAAGTCCTGCATGTACTGCATGTGAGCCGAGATCTCCTCGGGCGTCCACCGGTCCATCGGTACGTCGTTGACCGCCGCCGGGGCGCCGCGGTAGTGCTTGAGCAGCAGGTACTTGGCCATGATGTCTCTCCTCGGTGCCGGGCGGCCCATTCTGGCCGCTCTCACTACGGGGACGGAGCCGGATCCGGGTTCTCGACATCGCCGCCCAAAAACTCTTCGACTTATTCCGACGGCCCGAGGACGGCCCGAGGAGAGACCGTGAACGGCCCGTGTTCACTGCTCGCGCAGACCCCACGGAGAGCCGTACTCCACCAGCAGATCGAGGAACGGACGCGGGTCCAGCGCCTCGGCGCCGAGCACCCCCGCGCCGCTCCAGACACCGCTCGCCACCAGCTCCAGGGCGATCACCGGGTTGATCGCCGTCTGCCAGACCACGGCCTGGGAGCCGTACTCGCGCATCGACCACTGATTGTCGACCACGTGGTAGAGGTACACCTCGCGGGGCGCGCCGTCCTTCGTGCCCTTCACCCAGGTACCGGCGCAGGTCTTGCCCCGCATCAGGTCGCCCAGGGAGGCCGGGTCGGGCAGACAGGCCGCGACCACGTCACGGGGCGACACGGCGCCGCCGGGCACGGTCACCTTGTCCGTGCGGTCGAGACCGAGCCGGTGAAGGGTCTTGAGGGTCTCGATGAACTCCTCGCCCAGCCCGTACTTGAACGTGACGCGCCGCGACTCCACCCAGCGCGGGATCAGCAGGACCTCCTCGTGCTCGACGTTGACGCACTCCACCGGACCGATGCCCTCGGGGAAGTCGAACACCTCCGGTTCGCTGAACGGTGCCGTGGTGAACCAGCCCCGGTCCTTCTCCCAGATCACCGGCGGGTTGAGGCACTCCTCGATGGTGGTCCAGATCGAGAACGACGGGGCGAAGTCATAGCCCTCGACGGTCAGATTCGCACCGTCCCGGACCCCGATCTCCTCGATCTCGTCGAACAGTTCGTCCGCCGCGTACCGGGCGAAGACATCGGAGAGCCCCGGCTCGACGCCCACCCCGACAAGCGCGAGCCGCCCCGCCTCCTCCCACGCCGCGGCACGTTCGAACTGCCCGTCGCCGAGCTTGACCCCGCACTCCTCGTACGGACGCTCCGGATGCGGGGAGGACAGGGACATGGCCATGTCCAGATAGTCGATCCCGGCGGTCAGCGCCGCGTCGAACAACGGCATCACGAACCGGGGGTCGGTGGCGTTCACGAGGATGTCGCACCGCTGCTCGGCGATCAGGGCGGTGACCGCCGCCCGGTCCGAGGCGTCGACGCGCAGCGCGGAGAACCGTGCCCCGTCCTCGCCGAGCGCGGCCACCGCCGCCTCGGCCCGGGAGAGGTCGTAGTCGGTGACGACCATGTGGTCGAAGAAGGAGCGGCGGGCGGCGATCCTGGTGATCGCCGTGCCCACGCCACCTGCGCCGACGAGGAGTACACGCATGGCGGATGTGCCTTTCGTCGAGGGGCCGGGCCGTACGGGCCGGTGCCCTTGGATTCGTCCATGAAAGGGGCGCACTTGAGTAAGGTCAACGCTGTTGGCATAAGGTGAGCAGGCCTGGCAGGTCAGTACCGCCGGCCCCGGGTATCGAGAGACGGGAGAGGCGCGGATGGCGAAGAAGGTGGTCCCGGAGGAGGAGCGGAGGCGCAGGCGGCCGACACGCCAGGGCGTCGTCGTCACCCAGCAGCTGATCGTCGAGACGGCTCTGCGGATGCTCCACGAACACGGCAGGGACGGACTGACCGTGCGCCGCCTGGGCCTCGCCCTCGGAGCCGACCCGAGCACCCTCTACCGCTACTTCCGCGGCATCGACGATCTGACCCTGGCCATCGCCGACGAACTGATCGGACGCGCGATGCGCGGCAGGCGGCCCACCGGACAGTGGCGCACCGACCTGCGCGAGATCGGCCTGCGCATCCACACCGCCTACCTGGCCCATCCGGAGGCAGCCGTGCTGACCGCCAGCCGGGTCAGCGGCCGGGCCAACGAGATCGCCGGTGACGAGACGCTCCTCGGCGTCCTGCGATCGACCGGACTGCCCGACCCGGACGTCGTACGGATCTACCAGGCGTTCGTCGACCAGGCACTCGCCTTCGCCGCACTCGACGCCGCGAGCCTCGCCCTGCCCGAAGCGGCCCGCGCCGCCGACGAACGGGTCTGGCACGCCACCTACGCCGAACTGCCGGCGGAAACCCACCCGAACATCGCCGCCCTCGCACCGCTGCTGGTCGCGAGGATGAACGACAGCGCGTACCCCACGGCCCTGGAGATGCTGCTCGACAGCGCCGAGGCGAGCATCCGGCGCGCGCGGCGCGGCGGCGACCGGGCCGACACCTGACATCCGGCCCGCACCGACTTGTGTGGCGGGCCCCGAGGCCACCGCGCAGACTGGCCGCAGAAGGCGGAACGACGACATCCCCGGAGAGGCCTGGACGATGGGTGAGTACGCGGACCTGCCCGGTGTCAGGACCTGGTACGAGACCGAGGGCACCGGCGATCCGCTGGTCCTCCTGCACGGCGGCTTCTGCACCAACGACACGTGGGGCGCCCAGCGCGCCGACCTGGCCGCCGCCTACCGCGTCTTCCTGCCGGAACGGCGCGCCCACGGGCACACGGCCGACGTTCCCGGCCCTCTGACGTACCAGGACATGGCCGACGACACCGTGGCCTTCCTGGAGGCGGTCGTCGAAGAACCGGCGCACCTGGTGGGCTGGAGCGACGGGGGAGTCGTCGCGCTGCTCGTCGCCCGGGACCGCCCCGACCTCGTCCGCAAGGTCGTCGCGATCGGAGCCAACTTCCGCCCGGGCCCCGAGTGTTTCGCCGAGCCGTCGATGCTGGACGAGATGACGCCGTCCGGGCCCGACCTGGCGTTCTTCCGGGAGCTGTACGAGCCCGTCGCACCGGACGGCCCGGACCACTGGCCGGTGGTGGCCGCGAAGGTGCTCGACATGTGGCGGACCCAGCCGACGCTGACGCCCGAGGACCTGGCCCGCATCGAGGCGCGCACCCTGGTGATGTCCGGCGACGACGACCTGATGAGGCTGGAGCACACCACAGCCCTGTACCGCGCGATCCCGGACGCCGAGCTGGCTGTCGTGCCCGGGGCCTCCCACCTGGTCCCGCTGGAGAAACCGGGTCTCGTCAACCGGTTGATCCTCGACCACCTGGCGCAGGAGCCGGCGGAGACGATGATGCCCATCCGCCGCGCGAAGCCCGGGACCGCCGCATCCTGACGGCCATCGCCTCTCACGGACCCGCGGTTCACTCGATCAGGAGGAGGGCTTCCTTAGCCCCGCGGACCTCGGCGACGGTCTGCGCCTCCGTCTCCAGGGCCCGCCGCACCGCGGCGGACAGCGCGTCGAACCCCGTCACCGTCACTTCCACGCGCCGTCCCGAGGCCCGGGCACGCCAGGTGCCGACAATCTCCGACCCGGCGAGCACGGCCCCCGGCCCGCCGATGGCCCGCCACAGCTCCTTCTGCCGGTCCTTCTCGGGCAGGAGCAGCGACCGGTCCCGGGCCTGGAGGAAAGGATCGCCCGGCGGAAGCAGCCGTACGGTGTCGGCGCGCGGCGCCCCGCGCAAGGCGTCCCCCTCGGACTCCGGGAGCCAGCCCGACGCACCGTCCACCGAGACCTCGACGAGCCCCTCCGGCCAGACCGTCCGGATCGCGGTCGGCCGTGTCCCGAGGAACGCGGCCACCTCCGCCCGGGTGGCCGGACCGAGGAAACGCAGGTAGGAGCGGACCAGGTCCTGCGTCCCCGACGCCGTCTCCGGCACCGGGAACGGTGACCCGAGCGGCGAAAGCACCGTCTTCCCCCGCTCGGCGCCGACCCGCACCGACCCGAAGAGCCCGGCCTGCTGGAAGAGCAGACCGGAGATGTGCCGCGCCCCGCACGGGATGCACCAGTACGTCAGCGATTCCGGTACGGCCGCGCTCACCGCCGTACTGACCTCGCCCTTTCCCAGCGGCTCGACCACGGTCCGGCGGAAGGCCTCCGCCGTGACGCGGAAGGCCGCCAGCCCCAGCTTCGCCCCCTCCTTGATCGCCGCGGTGCTGATCCGGGCGGTGGCGTCGGAGTCGTCGAGCGGCCACAGGGCACCGGCCAGTGCCGCCAGCTCCGTACGCCGGTGCAGATGCGGCGCGCCGCGAAAGGACCAGACGCGTTCCAGCGCACCGGAGGTAGCACCTCTGGCGGCGAGCGCCACCGGGGCCGAGCCGTGCGGGGTGTCCTGGACACCGAGCGCCAGGACACCGGGCGTGGGCGAGGCGCGGTCGAACGCATGGGCCGCCACGCGGTACCGCAGGACCTGCTCGCGGCTCACATCGATCCGGGCGGTGCCGTTCACCTGACGCCTCCTCACCACAGGCTTCCGTACGCTACCGCCGCCGACCGCCGACAGGAGGAGGCCGAAGAAGGCGGAGAGCAGCGCAACGCAAGATACCCAGATTTATGCTGACTGGATGCGATCTGCTCCTTGGTGGGCCTTGGTCTCCTCCGGGTGCGCCCCCGCCCTGCTGGTCGGCTCCTGGATGATTGCGCAGGTGCGCGAGGGACCGACGTACGATCCCGCGGCGGACACCCTGAGCGTGCTCGCCTCCTACGGCGCCACCAGCTACTGGCTGATGACGGGGATGCAGCTGGTGCTGGGGACGTGCTACGTGGCGACGGCGCACGCGCTCCGGCAGGCGGCGCTCCCCGGCCGGGTGGCCCTGGCCGGCGGCGGGCTCTCCGCTCTGGCCCTGACCCTGGTCCCCGCCCCGAGCAGCGGAGGGGCGCTGGAGCACGGGGTGGTGGCGACGGTGGGCGTGGTGCTGCTGGCGGTGTGGCCGCCGCTGGCCGCCTCCCGGGGCGGGATCCCGGTGCCCTGGGGGCTGCGCCTGGATGTGTCGCTCGCCGCGAGCGCGCTGATGTTCGCGAGTGCCTTGTGGTTCGTGGCGGAGCTCCAGAGCGCCCGGGCCCCGGGCGTCGCCGAGCGCGTCGTGACGTTCCTTCAGGCGATGTGGCCGTTCCTGGTGGTCCTCTCCTGTCGGAGAGGCATCGCCCAACAGGCTCCGGGATGAATCTGGAACAGGCAGCCGGAAGACTACGCACCCGCCCGGCGCCGCAGCCAGGAGTCGAGGACCGCGTAGTCGCTGTCCCTGAGCCCCTGCCGGGGCTCCACCCGGTGGAGCAGGGCGGGACCCGGGTGGTGGACGGCGACCCAGGACCGGTCGGTGCCGGTGATCTCGTCATCGACCCAGACGAAGGGCCGGCCGGCGGCCCGGGCGACGAGGGTGCGGGTCTTCCAGTGCAGCCCGTGCCGCACGTCCTCCTCTTCCTCCTCCTCGTAACCGACGGCGCCGTCGGCCTCGGAGGCCCCCTGCAGGCCGACGACCGGCAACGAAGGCAGGCCGATACGAGGAGCGACCCAGGTGTTCGCGTCCTCCATCCATGTGGTCGCCCAGACGAGTTCGCAGGGCAGAGCCGTGAGCCGGGGCCCGTGCTGGGGATTGATCCTGGCCAGGAGCGGATTCTCACGGGCGCCCGGGTCCTCGGGGCCGGTCTCGTAGGTCGGGTAGGGCTGGGAGGCGCCGAAAGGGATGAGCGGTCCGTCGACGTCGAGGAACAGCAGCGGAAGCCGGGCTGTAGGGGTCACGGGGGCACGATAGCGACGGCCCCACCGGACCTCGACCTCAGGTCTCAGTCCGGTGGGGCCGTCGCGGCGGGTCGGGCAGGCTCAGGTCAGGGGCTCGACCCACACGTTCCGGTAGCGGATCTTGCTGCCGTGATCCTGGAGCTTGATCGCTCCGGCCGTCGGACCCTCGGCCGCACCGCCGCCGGTGGGTCCGTCGATGGCGACGTCGTCGTGGACGGTGACGCCGTTCCACACGACCGTGACCCGGGCGTCCTCCGTCTTCGCCCCCGAGGCGTCGTAACGGGCGGCGCGGAAGGTGATGTCGTACGTCTGCCAGGTCTCGGGAGCCGTTGCCGCGTTCACGTCCGGGGCCTTCTTGGTGTAGATCGCCCCGGCCTCGTTGTCCGCGAGTGTGGTGTCGCCGTACGAGTCGAGGATCTGCACCTCGTAGCGATCCTGGAGGTAGACGCCGCTGTTGGCGCGGTCCTGACCGGTCACGTCCGGCGGAAGGTTCGGCAGCCGGAACTCCACATGCGCACGGAAGTCCTTGAAGCCCTGCTTGGTGCGCAGGTCACCGCCGGCGACCTCCATCACGTCACCGCTCACCGGCCACTCGGGCTTACGCCCGTCCGGGTGCTGCCAGGCCGCCTGGTCGGTGCCGTCGAAGAGCTGGACGCGGCCGCCCTTCGGGTGGACGGTGATCATGTCCAGGTTGACATGGCCCGTGTCACCGCTGTTGTAGGAGTAGGTGATCGTGTTGCGGCCCCCGCGCAGCTCCAGCTGTTCGGTCCCCGTCGACCAGGTCTTCCAGTCGGTGGTGGAGAGCAGCTTGGTCTGGCGCACCTTCTCCCCGTTGACGTGGACGCTCACCGTCTTCGTACCGGGCGCCGGGTTCGGCCCGTTGGAGTAGCGCAGACCCACGTCGTACGTTCCCGCCTTGCCGGCCTCCACGTCGAAGGTGACGGCCGCGCCCTCCTGGCCGAAGTTGTCGACGAAGCCGCCGCCGGAGTAGCCCGCGTGCTCGGTGTCGAAGCCCGCGCCTCCGCTGAGGGTGGCTTCCTCCGCCTCGTACTGGGTGGCGGGGGGCTGGTCGCCGGGCAGCGAGTTGAGGGTGTACCAGGCTTCCGTGCTCCACAGCTCGGCGCCGTCGGCGGAGCTGAAGGGGCGCGGCGAGCGGATGTGGACGACCCGGTTCGCCTTGAGCCCCGGAATGGTCAGCGTGACCTTCTTACGGTCCTCGGAAAGGGTGGCCTCACTGACCCCGAGGGCCTCCTCATCGATCTTCGGACCCCCGTACGCGGGCGTCGGGGCGTACGTCCACTGCTCGACCCGGTAACTCTCGGCGAGCTTCGCCGCGGTCTCCTCGGAGAGCGGCTCGGTGTACTCCAGTTCAAAACCGCCCGGCTTCGCCCGCATGGCCAGGATGTCGAAGGCCTTGTCACCGCTGGGGGCGAGCTTCTGGAGCCCGTAGGTCAGCTTGCCCTCCTGGCCCCAGTTGCCGCCCGCACCGAGGCCACCGGCGTAGATCGCGCCGTCCGGCCCCATGCTGATCCGGTTGACACCCGCCTCCAGCCCCTGGGTGAAGCGGAACACCGCGCCCTGGTACTCGCCGTCGACCTTCTCCAGGTACGCGCGCTGGATGCCGCCGTACGTGACGTCCCCGAACAGCATCTGCCCGGCGAACCGCCCCTCGGTCAACTGCAGGGGTGTGCTGGGCGAGTTGGCTATCTCGTTCTGCGGCAGCCACAGCACCGGCCTGGTGACCGGCTTGTCGTCGAAGGGACCGGAGGGGTTGGTGTAGTGGTTGAAGAAGCGGTCCTGCTTGATGTGGAGCAGCTTCGACGAAGGCAGCCAGCCGCCCTGGTTGTCGAGGACGAACATGTCGCCCTCGGGGCCCCATCCGATGCCGTTGGGCGTACGCAGACCACCGGCGACGTAGTCGACCTCGCCGGTCTCCTTGTTCACCTTGATGGTCGAACCCCGGTTCGGTGCCGGCTGCGGATCGGTGGTCGCCCCGCCCAGATCGATCGCGACGGACAGGTTCAGGTAGAAGTACCCGTCCCGGTACAGCAGCCCGAAGGCGAACTCGTGGAAGTTCCCGCCGTACGGCCACGTCGCCACCGTCCGCCGCTCATCGGTCACATCGTCGCCGTCGGCGTCGGTGAGCTCGGTGAGTTCGTGCTTCTGGGAGACGTACAGCTTGCCGTCGACGGCCTTGATGCCCATGGGCTCCTTCAGCCCGTCGGCGACCTTCTTGGCGGTCACCTTCCCCGCGTCGGTCTCGCCCTGGACGTTGTCGAGGAGGTAGACCTCGCCGGTGCTGTTGTCCGTGCCGCCCCAGGTGGTCACGGCGAGCCGGCCGTCGGGCAGCCAGTCCATCGCGGTGACCTGCGGCTCGAAGCCCGCCGGTCGCAGATCGGTGAGCGCGTAGTCCGGGTGCGTCCCGGTCAGCGGCAGCCCGTCGCCGGGGGAGTCGAGAGCGCCTTCGCACTCCTTGCGACCCGGTGCTGTCACCCGTACGACATCGGCGTCGGTGCTGAGCACGGAGTTCGGCACGACGGCGAAGTCCGCGGCGCCGGGCGGCTTCCACTGGAGGGTGACCTGCTGACCGCCGGTACGGTCGAAGTGGTCGATGCGCAGACCATGATGACCAGCCGTCAGTTCAGCCGACCCGTCCTTGGGCTCCGCACCGTGCAGCCCGTCGTGATCGATGACGGTGGAGTCGTTGATCCGCAGCCGCGAACCGTCATCGCTGATCAGCCGGAAGTCGTACGTGCCGTCCTCGGGGACGGTCAGATTGGCGGTCACCTGGGAGACGAAGTGGTCGCTGAAACCGAAGTCGTCCGCTGAACTCCAGTCGACACCGGGCATCAGCTTGTCGACGTTCGGGGTCTGTCCGGCCTTGATGTCGCACAGCTTCTCGAGGGGGACCTGCACATCGAAGACGCGCAGGGTGACGCCCGGTTCCTGGGGCGGGAGTTCGTCCTGAGGCCTCGGTGCCGGTGCGGCGGTGGCGGGTGAGGCGGCGAAGGCGCCGACGAGGAACGCGGAGACCAGCAGACCGGTGAGGTGTCTGCGGCAACGGTGGAGCGGCCGTGGATGCATTCTTCCTCCTGGCCCCTCGCAGCGAGGGGCGCGTCGCGGCGGTGGGTGGGGCCACCCGGCGCCCGGGGGTGAACGTGCGGCTCGTGCGGTGGGGCAGCGCTGCGTCCGGACCAGGGGGCTCCGGTGGCTGCGTCGAGAACAGTAGGAGGCTTCTACCGGTGGCGTCCATACTTCGTCACGACAGTGTTCAAAGTTCGCAGGTGTTGATGCAAAGTCGCCAAACCCCTTGCCGTACACGGAATCTGGTACACAGTCAGGTCGCATCGGCGACGATGGGTCCATGGGGCCCGGCCGATGGGGGAGGCTATGGCGCGGTCATGGAGAAGACGCACGGCAGCGCAGAGCGGTGCGGCGTTGGACCGGTACGCCTACGCGTTCCTCGCGGGCGGTCGGCAGCGTGTGGTCGAGAGTGCCGTCGTCGCGCTGACCGAGCAGGGGGTGCTGAGCCTGCGTGCCACTCGGCTCCGCGCCACCGGTGAAGTCCGGTCGGGGCATGCGGTCGAGGAAGCGGTCATGGCTGCCTGCCCGCGCAGCAGACGCGTCCAGGAGGTGATCGATCGCGTCGTCTGCTCCCCGTCGGTCGACGACATCGCCCGGAGGCTGGTTCGTCTCGGCCTGCTGAGCCGCAGGCGGCAGCGGGTCACGCGCCGGGGCCGGCGACTGCTGGTTGCCGCTGTCGCGGAGGGCGGCCTTCCCGCGTACGTACGGGAGGGGCCGGCCACTCTTCCCACCGGCCCCGTCCGGCACGGTCTGCTCGCCGCTCATCGGATTCCCGACGGCCTGGGCCGCGCTCTCCGGTCCATGGGGCGGGCCCTCGACGACCGCCATGATGCACCTGCGGGCGACTCTGCGGACGGCGGATCGTCAGGAGGCTTCGGATGGGGTGGTGGATCGGGAGGGGGAGGGGACTAGAGCGGTACCGGCTTTCGGCCGGCGCCGTTCCCCTGCGGTGCCGGACCTGGGCTCCACGGTGCCGGCCTCCTGTCGGAGTCGGTGCTGCGGGCGATTTCGTGTTCGACGGACGCTGGGAGCCAGGCGGACGGGCTGCCGCTCCGGATGACCGGCCCGGGCGACGGCGTCCTCGAACCGCCGGGCGTCCACCGCCACGCGGCCCGCCCGCAGTGCGTACCCGGGGCCATCGCAGAAGCGGGCCTCACGGCGAGCAAGACCGGCGTCACCTTCCCGCCGCACAAGCCACTCCCGGACCACGTCGTGACGCAGCTCGCAAGCGCATCAAGCCGACACGTCGACGACTGAGTTCCGGACTCCCGGGCGGGGCGCAGAGGTGCGCCCCGCCCCGCAGCATCGGCGGTGGGTCAGGCGCTCTGGGCCGCGTCGACGGTGGGGAAGACGCGGAGGACGGAGTCCACGCCGACGACGGCGAGGAGGCGTTCGATGGTCTCGGAGGGGGCGGCTATGCGCAGGTCGGTGCGGTGGTGGGTGGTGAGGAGGAGCCTGAGGAACATCGAGTCGGCGAAGGTGATGCCGCTGGCATCGAGGATGACGCCTGCGTGATCGGCCAGGGCGGTGTCGATCTGTCCTTGGAGGGGTGGGAGGGAGTCCAGATCGAATTCGCCGCGGGGTGCTATGACGGCCAGCGGCACGCTGCTCTGTCTGCGTTCGGGGGTCGACATGGAGGTCAGTATTCCCTGCCGTGAGATCTCGTCAGGTGCCAGGGGCATATCCGCTGTCCCCGCATGAGGCTGGAGAGGCAATGCGCCGGGCGTCTCGACCCGGGACCGGTCAGGGTGGGGGCAGGTCGGTGGCACCAGTGAGTTCAGGCCGTGCGGAGAGAATGCCGGTGAGGAGCACAGCAGGCGTTGGCCTGCGCTTCTCGTTCAAGGCCAACGGGGCGGCCTGTGTCGGCTTCGCCGCCGGTCGGGGGCGCACATGTCTACCGGGCAGCCTCTTCCGAAGGGGGCCGCTCGACGCTGTCCTGGAGGGCGATCTGTACGGACACGCGCTTGCCGACGGCTTCGCGGCGGAGCTCGAAGCTCTGGCACACCGCGAGAACCAGCTCCAGACCGTGCTGTCCGACCCGGGCCGGGTCGGCAGGCGAGGGGGAGGGGAGCACGGCGCCGGAGTCCCACATGGTGATGCTCAGCATGGTGCCGTCCGATTCGACGTCGAGCAGGCACGGACCCGGAGCGTACTTGCACACATTCGTGGCGAGCTCGCTGACCACCAGCTGCGCGATGTCCGTCGCCCGCCCGGAGACCGTCCAGGCGTGCATCGACTGCCCCGTGGCGAGGAACTCCCGTACGAAGCTGCGGGTGCGGCCAATGTCCCCCGAGGTCATCTCGTACACAGCGCTGCTTCGCATGGTGGCTGTGGTGACCTCGTCCAGCCATTTCCGGTCTGCACCCGCGTGCGTCTGCCCCAGCGACATGAGCCCCCCGTTCCCTTTGGCCACACCTCGTGGCCGCCAGCCCTAGTACCCGCCCCCGCACCTTCCAAGCCACCCGTTCCGTATCCGGAAGACCCCGCCGGGCGGTGGCATAGCTGTGGCTGCCGTCCCCGCCGACACCACCCGCATCCTGGGCGACGTCGCCCAGGCCCACGTCTTCGCCATGTGCCCGGACGCCATGGCAGGCACCGCGCGCTGACATGCCCGCAAGCAGCCACCAGCCCCGGAACAGGACGTGCCGGTCGGCCGATGAGGGCGGCCGAGGACAGCGAAGGCAGCAGAGGTGGGCTTCTGAGGCCGTTCCGGACGCTTCTAGGATGAGGCCCTCCGTGTTCCGGTATCGGGCGGTTTTGTTCGGCTCTATCAGCGGTTGGCGGCACAGCAAGGGCAATTGCGGCTGGCGGCTCCACCGGCGGCTGTGACCAAGGTCTTCTCACTCACCGGGCTGGACAGCGTGATAGCCGTCCACACCAGTACCGAGGCGGCCCTTGGTGCTTCCTGTGACGTGTGCGACAGAGTGGCCGATGCCCGTGCGGGTACCAGCGGCGGGGAAAAGGGGTGGGATGAACAGCACACCGGAGTGGCCCGCATCGTGGCAGGGGCCTGGACCGGCGGCAGCGTCCGCCGAAGAGGCAGACCTGCGGGCGCTGTTCGGCGAGTCCACCACCCTCTTCGCCTCGATGGCGGGGCCCGCCCACCTGCTGGAGGCCGCGAACCCGGCCTTCTTCACCGCCATCGGCCGTAGCGAGGAGCGCACCGGGCTGCCGATCGGGCAACTGATGCCCGAACTGGTCGAGCAGGGCTACGTCACGCTCCTGGACCGGGTGTACCGGTCCGGGGAGCCCTACACCGGTCGTAACTCCCGGGTACTGCTGGGCGAGGCGGCACAGCAGCGTGAGGCCTTCTTCGACTTCACCTACGAGCCGCGCCGCGACGTGGGCGGCAGCGTGACGGGCGTGCGGATGATCGGAGTGGAGACCACCCAGGTCAATCACGCCCAGCGGCTCACTGCCGAACACCGCGCCCTGCTGGAGCAGATCGCCCGCCAGGCCCCTCTGGAAGACGTCCTGGAGGGCATGGCGAAGGCCATCGAGGAACTGTCGCCCGGCGTGCTGGTCTCGGTGCTCCTTGCCGACGAGGACGGTATGCACCTGCGCCACGGCACCGCCCCAAGCCTGCCCGTCTTCTACAACGAGGCCATCGACGGCATCGCCACGGGCGACGGCATCGGCTCCTGCGGAACCGCTGCCCACCGCCGGCAGCGGGTCATCGTCACCGACATCGCCACCGACCCCTTCTGGGACGACTTCCGCGACCTGGCCGAGCGTGCCGGGCTCGCCGCCTGCTGGTCCACTCCCATCCTGGCTCGCGACGGACAGCTGCTGGGGACCTTCGCGATGTACCACCGCGTCCCCCGCGCCCCTGTCGAGACCGACCTCGCGCTCGCCGGCGTCTTCGCCGACACAGCGGCACTGGCCATCGAACGCCATCACGCCGAGCAGGCCCGTCTGGCCGCCGAGGCCAGGGAGAAAGCCGCTCGCAACGATCTGGGGTTTCTCCTCGAAGCCAGCACCGCGCTGAGCTCCGATCTCCACTACGCCCAGACGCTTGAGCGGCTGGCCGCTCTGTGCGTGCCGGCCCTGGCCCCGCTGTGCGCCGTCGACATCGTCGAGCAGGGACGGGTACGGCGTATCGCCGTCGCCGCCCCGACCGAAGGCGCGAGAACCCTGCTGGCCGCGCACATCCCGGTCTACGACGCGGATGACGACGCGGTGGCCCGGGTGCTGGCGTCCTCGCTGACCGAGGTCGCCCGCCGCACCCCCACCGGACCAGGACCCTGGCAGGACCTCGACGTCACCGGCTACCTGTGCGTGCCGCTGACCGACCGCGGCCAGGCCTTCGCCACCCTGACCCTGCTGACCACCGGCGACCCCGCCTTCGACGGTCACACCGTGGCCCTGGCCGAGGAAGTCGCCCGGCGTGCTGCCACCGCCGCGGCCAACGCCCGCCAGTACACACAGCGTGCCGCCCTCGCCCGCGACCTCCAGGCCGGTCTACTGCTCCCGGCCGTCCCCACCCTGCCCGGCGTGGAACTGGCCACCTACTACCACCCCGCAGGTGAAGGACTCGACATCGGGGGAGACTTCTACGACGTCTTCCCCCTGGAGGACGGCAGCTGGGCCTTCATGCTCGGTGACGTGTGCGGCCGCGGCGCCCTGGCCGCCACCACCACCGCTCTCGTCCGGCACACCGCGCGAGCCGTAGCCTCGTTCCTCCCTGGCCCCGAGGCAGTCGTGCAGGCCGTCAACCACGCTCTGACCAAACGGCATGACAGCCACGGCACCGGATTCGTCACTCTCGTATACGGCCACTTCAGCCCCACCCAGGCCGGAATCGACATCGAACTGGTTCGCGCCGGTCACACCCGCCCCCTCCACCTCACCGCGGACGCGGCCCGCCCCGTGAACAGCGACGGGCCGCTCCTCGGTGTGCTGCCCCGTCCTTCCCTGGACTCCCGCCGTATCAGCCTCGCCCCCGGAGAGAGCCTCGTCCTCTACACCGACGGCATCACCGAAGCCCGCAACAGCACGGACGAGATGTTCGAAGAGAATCGCCTCGTCCGAGCGCTCACCCCCTCACCGGGGCGAGCGCCGGCCGTCCTGGACACCCTGACCGCGGCGGTCCACGCCTTCACCGGCGGCCGCGACGTCGACGACGACCAAGCCGTACTCGTGCTGACCGCATCCCACACCGGCGACGGCACCTGATTCCCTGACCCCGGCCCGGTACGGCCCGCGGCCCAGCCCCTCGGTCACAGCCTCGGCGGACTCCGGCGGGACCGATGACGTGATCGGCCCGCCGTGCGATCTCGTCGGAGGGGCATCAGGGTCTGCGAGACGCTCACGGGGTATGCCGCCGTGCGTTGGAGGGGCCGGAAGCCCGGGGTGAGGCCGACGAGGCGGTGGGAGCCCTTGGTCGGCGTCGGACCGCTCAGGTACTCACGAAGCCGCAGTCGCACTGAACGAGCAGCCGGCCACGCGCCATGGTCGGCGTCCCTTGAGCGCGTCGTGGGAAGGCCTGGACCGGCAGTGGATCCTGGCTGAGGACCGCTTCGAGCACGTGGGCGCGAGCGCTTAGTACGCCAGCGGCTTCAGCCCACCTTTCAGCCGTTGACACCGATCTGATCCACCACGTAGCGGTGTCGCCCGTAACCTCGGGGGTGTGAGCGCCCGGACGTTCCCCACACCCCCGCCCTCGCCCGCACGCCTGCTGCCACCTGAGGACGACCGCGCAGCCGAGCTCTCCGGGTGGCCGTCCGGAGGAGGACTGCATGATCACCGCTGAGCATTGGATCGAGGCGCTGGGCCTGGAGGAGCACGTCGAGGGAGGGTACTTCCGACGGACGTTCCAGGCCGATCACCGTCCGCGCATCTCCACTCCGGCGGGCGACCGGTACACAATGACGTCGATCCATTACCTGCTGACGCGCGGGTCGCCCGTGGGTCACTGGCATCTCAACCAGTCGGACATCCTGCACTTCCACCATCACGGCGAAGCGATCACGTATCACCTTCTGTACCCCGATGGCCGCTACCACACCGCCGTGCTGGGCCAGGAACCGCACAGGGGTCAGCTCCTCACGCTCGCCGTTCCCGGCGGCGTCTGGAAGGCGTCCCACCTCACCCAGGGCGACCACGGGCTGATCAGCGAAGCCGTGGCGCCCGGGTTCGACTACGCCGACATGGCGCTCGGTCAGGCAGCCCACCTTCTGGAGTCCTTCCCCGACCAGGCGGAACTGATCCGCCGCTACTGCCGACCCGCTCCACCGGGATTCTCTGAGTGACGACGGCGCGGTCGGATGCAGCCACGCAGGGGGAGGAGAGGGCACCGGCCAGCGCCGGCTCCCAGCCCCGCCGCGCTCCTGAACGGAGGCGACCCGGGTCCCCGGGCCGTGTCGCCGGTCCAGCTCCGTCGCCAGATCCTCGTCGTCCGGCCCAGGTGGGTCGAGGGGATCCCCCCGACAGTCTGTGCTCCCTGTGGGAACGTCTCCCGGAAGTGGAGGATGCCGGAAGAAGTGAGGAGTGGCCGACGGGGATGTCGGGGCCGACGGCCGGGTGACGTCGGTGATGTCCGTGTCGGTGATCGCTCCGCACACCTTGACCGGCTTGGCACCCTCGGCGGCGACCAGGCCCTTGACTGTCGCGGAGTGCGAACTCGTGACTGTCGCGGAGGGCGAACTCGGCTCGCGACCCGCGACCGGCGGCGTACTTCGCCCACAAGCTGTTTGTCACGCGTTCGTGAGACGTTCCCGACCCGCTCCGACAGGTTGCTTCCATCCGGAGCGTCCCAGGCGCACGATCAGGATGGAGTGCCCGGTCCGGGATGGCGGCGATGTGGCATGAGGGCGCGGCCGCCTGACGGATCAGCAAGCCTTCGTCATTGGTCTGCACCTATCGGGGAAGGTGAGCAGTATGAGCGACGACAACATCGTCACGATCACAGTCGAACTGCACGGCGGACCCCTCGACGGGAGGACCACTGCGGTCACCCTCACAGAGGAGGACCCCTGGACCGCCATACCGAACGACGGCTGCGCATATCCCGGCGGTAGCAGCATCTACGCTCCGGATACCAGGGGGCGTTGGGTATGGCAGGACGATCAGCCGGCCGGCAACGCATGATCCCGACACAGCTCACGGTTGCGCATTGGCCATCGGCCCGAAGCCGGTGGTGACAGGACGTCATCCACCCGTCCGGCTCGTGACGTACGTGACGAGGATGCCTACGCAGGAACTCACCGTCCTCGGTCTGCCTACTCCTACCGCAGAGGCACGATGAAGGGGGAAGGTGGCCGACTCGAACTGGCTTGCAGTCTCATCTGCCTCCGCCGCCGGAGGCTTGGGGGCGGGCGCCGCGTGCAACGGGTGTGACGGGTGTGACGCTGAGCGCGCCGCCCCCGTTCGACTCCAGCGGCTCGTACCAGGCGGCGACGAGATCCTGAAAGCCCGAGAAACGGGTGCCAGGAACAGTCTCATTACTGAGCGTGGGGGATGTCTCCGAGGAGTGCCCCCGATCACGCGCGGCACGCCCCCCATCACCCCGCCGCTCCTTCCGTAGCGCCGGCAACGAGCCTGATGGGCGAGAGCCGCGAGCTCGCTGACGTCCACTGCGCAGCGTTGCCGACGTGGTCCGGTCTACCCGTCCCGGGGAACGTCGAGGCGGCTCCGGCGACGCCGGAACCGAAGCGGGTCGCGGCCCTGCCGAGGGCGGTTTCGAGGCGGCGGAGTTGGTTGTCGAGGGCGGCGAGGGTGAGCTGGTCGACGGTGTCTTCGGCGGGCCGCAGCCGCTCGGTGCGCAGCGCGAGGGAACGGACAGGGGCGCGCTGCAGCCCGAGGCCGATAAGAAGGTCGCGGGCGGTGGCGGCCAGGGCTGGGGTGTGGGCGGCGTCGGGGGTGGGAGCGATCCGAAGCCACAGGCGAGGCCCAGGCTGCTGGTCACGTCTTCGATCCTCACGCGGGCCCCGGCGGCCCCCCGTCTTCACCGGGGCCACCCACTCGACTGCCGCACCACGATCACCGGGACGCCTCGACGGCCGGGTGGTGGCAACGTGCCTTACCAGCTGTCACGCGGGTGGCCCTGATAGGAATGAGACCGGAGGGGTACGTGATGCAGCGGATGGCGAGGCATTCGTCGTCACCTTCGACGGAAAGGGCCTGAGATGGGCCGTCTGCCTCCTGCCGACCACGCGTTCGCCGGCCCTCTGCCACCTGACGCCGGCCTGCCTGAGTCCTGGCACCTCGGGCTCCAGCAGGTGGCGCAGGCCGTCGACGAGGATGTGGTCGGGGCCCTCCAGCGGACGGCCGATCCGGTGTTGGCAGAGTGCGTAGCCGAAGCAACCCTCCACGACTCCGAATTTGCCGACGAGGTGGCGCACCGGGTCGCCGACTTTACTCTGCGTGGTGGAAAGCGGATGCGGCCCCGTCTGCTGTGGTGGGCCATGCGAGCCTGCGGCGGGGCCGAAGTCGAGGCCGCGTTGCGGCTGGGCGTGGCTCTGGAGCTGATTCAGACCTGCGCGCTCATCCAGGACGATGTGATGGACCGTTCGCACACCAGACGGGGGCGGCCCGCCGTCCACATCGCTTTGGCGGAGCAGCGGGGCCTTGCGGCCGACTCCGGTGCGGGTGCGGCATTCGGCGCCTCCGCCGCGGTGCTCGCAGGCGACCTCGCGCTGGTGTGGGCCGACGACACGGTTCAGGAGACGTTCCTGCCGCTTGCGCGGCGACGGAAGGTCAGGGCTCTGTGGCGGGCCATGCGTGGTGAGATGATCGCCGGGCAGTACCTGGACCTGCGTGGCCAGATCGGCGGTGGTGCCTCGGCGGCGCGCGCCCTGCGCACCGCCTACCTCAAGAGCGCTCTGTACTCGGTGGAGCGGCCCGTAGCGCTGGGAGCTGCCCTGGCCGGCGCCGACGAGTCGACCACCGATGCTCTGCGTTCGGCAAGCCGGTACGCCGGAATGGCCTTCCAGCTTCGTGACGATCTGCTGGGAGTGTTCGGAGATCCGGCGGTCACCGGGAAGCCGTCCGGCGACGACATCCGAGAGGGCAAGCCGACCTACTTGCTGGCGGTGGCCCGTACCTGTGCAGATGCCGCCGACGACCATCGGGCGCTGGCTGTGCTCGACCGGGCCGTCGGAAACCCTGACCTCGACGAGGACGGCCTTGAGGAGGTGCGTGCCCTGCTGGAGTCCACCGGTGCCCGCGCCCTGGTGGAGGAAAAGGCGGAGCGCCTGGGGAAGAGAGCGGCCCACGGACTGGCCCAGGCCGACATCGACGCACACGGGGGCGACCAACTGCTGGGCTTGCTGAACGCCGTTGCGGGGACCCGCGCCGTCGCTCTCGCCGTGAACCAGGAAGGGCGCACTCAGTGATCATGATCAAGGGCCCGGTCGACCACGTCGTGGTGGTTGGCGCGGGACTGTCGGGGCTGTCTGCCGCGCTCCATCTGCTCGGCGCGGGTCGCAGGGTGACCGTCGTCGAACGGGACATGCTGCCCGGCGGGCGGGCCGGTCTCCGGACGGAGGGCGGCTACCGCATCGACACCGGGCCGACCGTGCTGACCATGCCGGACCTGGTGGAGGACGCGTTCGCCGCCGTCGGCGACAGGATGGCCGACCGCCTGGAACTGGTCCGGCTGGATCCCGCCTACCGGGCCAGGTTCGCGGACGGGTCACAGCTCGACGTCCACACCGACGGAGCGGCCATGGAGGCGGCCGTGGAAAAGTTCGCCGGGGCCCGGCAGGCGGTCGGCTACCGGCGGCTGCGGAACTGGCTGGAGAGGCTGTACCAGGTCCAGATGCGCCGCTTCATCGACGCGAACTTCGATTCGCCCCTCCAACTGCTGCACCCCGACCTCGCGAGGCTCGCCGCTCTTGGCGGGTTCGGCCGCCTCGACGCCCGGATCGGGCGCTTCGTCTCCGACGAGCGGCTGCGCCGTGTCTTCTCCTTCCAGGCGCTGTACGCGGGGGTGCCCCCGGCCCGGGCCCTGGCCGCGTACGCGGTGATCGCCTACATGGACACGGTCGCCGGGGTGTACTTCCCGCGCGGCGGCATGCACGCCCTGCCCACCGCGATGGCCGATGCGGCCGCCGACGCTGGAGGCGACTTCCGCTATGGGCAGACGGTGCAACGGCTGGAGCGCTCCGGCGGCCGGATCACCGCGGTCGTCACCGACCGGGAACGCATTCCGTGCGACGCCGTGGTCCTGACCCCCGACCTGCCCGTCAGCTACGGCCTCCTGGGCCACGCCCCGCGCCGGCCGTTGTCGCTGAGGCACTCACCGTCCGCGGTGATCCTCCATGCGGGCACGGACCGTACCTGGCCGGATCTCGCGCATCACACCATCTCCTTCGGGGCTGCGTGGAAGAGCACCTTCCGCCAGCTCACCCGCACCGGCGAGCTGATGTCGGACCCCTCGCTCCTGATCACCCGGCCCACAGCCACCGACCCCTCCCTCGCCCCGCCCGGCAAACACCTCCACTACATCCTCGCGCCCTGCCCGAACACCACGATCGGGCCCGGCGTCCACGAGTGGCGGGAGCTGGGCCCCCGCTACCGGGACGAGCTGCTCGGGTGGCTGGAGCGGCGCGAGATGCCGGGGCTGGGCGCAGCCATCGAGCAGGAGGGGCTGGTCACTCCCGTCGACTGGTCTGCCCAGGGGCACGCGGCCGGCACCCCGTTCGCCGTGGCCCACACGTTCCCCCAGACCGGCCCGTTCCGCCCGCGCAACCTGGTGCGGGGCACCACCAACGCCGTCCTGGCCGGTTGCGGTACGACTCCGGGCGTCGGCGTGCCGACCGTGCTGATCTCCGGGAAACTGGCTGCTCAGCGGATCACCGGCCCACCCGTCGCCCCATCCCGACGCACGAGAGGCACCGCCGTATGACCGCCCGTGAGCTGGACGCCGCAGGCATTCACGAGCCCGGCCTCCGCGTTGCCTACACCCGCTGCCGCTATCTGAACGCCCGGCACGGCAAGACGTACTTCCTCGCGACGCGGCTCCTGCCCGTCGACAGGCGGCCCGCCGTCCATGCCCTGTACGGCTTCGCCCGCTGGGCCGACGACATCGTGGACGACCTCGACTCCACCGCCACCGCCCCGGAGCGTGCCGCAGCACTGACGGAGCTGGAGGCACAGCTCACGAGCGGGCTGCGCGACGGACGGGCCACCGAACCGGTGATCCGGGCGCTCGCCGACACGGCCGGCCGCTACGGCATCGACCACCGGCACTTCGCCGACTTCCTGGCCTCCATGCGCAGCGATCTGACGGTCACCGGCTACGCCTCGCTGGAGGACCTGGGCGGCTACATGCACGGGTCGGCCGCGGTGATCGGCCTGCAGATGCTGCCGGTGCTGGGAACCGTGACCCGGCACGAGGAAGCCGCCGCGCCCGCGGCCGCCCTCGGCATCGCCTTCCAGCTCACCAATTTCCTGCGGGACGTCGGCGAGGACCTGGACCGTGGCAGGCTCTACCTTCCGGCCGACCTGATCGCCGCCCACGGAGTGGACCGGGCACGCCTGGAATGGAGCCGGCGCACCGGTGCGCGCGACCCCAGGATCACCGACGCGCTGCGAGCGTTCGCCGCCCACACGAGGACGGTCTACCGCCAGGCCCTGCCGGGACTGGGGATGCTGGACCCGGTCGCCCGGCCCTGCATCCGTACGGCGTTCGTGCTCTACAGCGGCATCCTCGACGCCATCGAGGCCGAGGACTACACGGTCCTGCACCGCCGCGCCGTCGTCTCACGGCGCCGTCGTGCGGTCGTGGCGCTGGACGGGCTCGCCCGCGCGCTCGCCGCCCGCGCCCCTGCCCGGCACCGTCCGAAGACGGTGGTTGCCCGGCGGCCCGCCCCGCTGGCCCGTACCGTCATCACCGGCATCGCCACGCCCGTACGAGGGGAGGCCGCGTGAGTCCGTCCGCGCGACGCCGCATCCCGTTGCGACTGCGGCGGGCGCCCGTGCCCTGGGATCGGCAGGAGCCGACCTGGCGGGCCGCGAAGCCTTCTCTCATCGCCCAGGCCCTGAAACGGGCGCAGAGCCGCCCCTCCGGCAACTGGTACGTCATCGGCGCCTCACGCGACCTTCCCCCGGAAAAGGCTCTCGGCATCACGGTCGGTTCGACCGAGATCGTCGCCTGGCGCGGCGACGACGGCCGGCTGCGTACAGGCCCCGGGGCCTGCCCCCACCTCGGGGCGCCCCTGCGGGAGAGCCCCGTCCGCTGCGGGACGCTGGTCTGCCACTGGCACGGTCTCTCCCTGGACGGCGGGCCGACCGCCGGATGGGAGCCTTACCCGGCCTTCGACGACGGCGTGCTGCTCTGGGCACGGCTGGACCGCCTGGGCGGCGAGGAGCCCACCGAGCGGCCCCGTATTCCGGTCCGGCCACGCCTGGGCGACGGGGTCGAAGCGGTCTACAGCGGAGTGGGGCGGTGCGAGCCGGAGGACGTGGTGGCCAACCGGCTCGACCCGTGGCACGGGGCCTGGTTCCACCCGTACTCCTTCGTCGACCTGACCGTGACCGAAGCACCCGACGACAGCGCCGCCGACGACGGGTTCCTGGTCGAGGTGTCCTTCAAGGTGGCCGGCCGGCTGGTCGTACCGGTCCTGGCCAGGTTCACCGCGCCCGAGCCCCGCACGGTCGTCATGCACATCATCGAGGGCGAAGGGGCGGGATCCGTGGTCGAGACCCATGCCACGCCGCTGGCCCCGGACGAGTACGGCCGGCCCCGCACCGCCGTCGTCGAGGCACTCGTCGCGGCCTCCGACCGCCGGGGGTTCGCGGTGGCCCGGGCGGCGGCGCCGGTGCTCCGCCCGCTGATGCGGGCATCGGCCGGCCGGCTGTGGCGCGATGACCTGGCCTACGCCGAGCGGCGCTGGGAGCTGCGGGCGCAGGGGCGGTTCCCGGGCTGACGTCCGGCGACACCGGCCGGGGAACCGCCTGTTCGTGCGTCAGTCGCCGAGTGCGGCGAGCCCCCGCAGCGGCAGGGACCGTCCGGCGCGCGGGACCGTCCACAGGGTCTGCCCGCGTACGCCCCACCGCTCCAGGTGCGCGTTGGCGGCGAGGAACCCGCTGGTGACCGCGCGTTCCATCAGCGCCACGGGCAGACCGGTGCGGACCAGGTCTCCGGCCACCGTGACGGCGGGATCCGGGCTGCGAACGCTCGGCCGGTCCCGGTAGCCGCCCACCGGGAACATCGGGCAGTCCGCCCGCCATTCGTGGCGCTCGTCGACCACCCGGGCCCGGGACGTCTCCGGGTAGATCCGGTGCAGCTGACGGACCGCCTCCGCCTGGACCGCGCCCCGGTCGGCGTCCGGGGAGACGGCGTAGGCGTGCAGTTCCAGAACCGAGCCGCCCGTGCGCCGGGCCCAGCGCGCCGCCTCGCCCTCCCAGCGGTCCAGGACGCTCACGTTGTCCAGCGGGCCGTAGCCGCTGGTGCCGAGGAACCCGGGCCGGTCGGGCGCCATCGGGCGGTCCAGCCAGAGCCGTGACACCAGGAACGGCGGAGCGGTCCGCAACTGGTCGATCCGAGCGCGCCAGTCCGAGTCACCCAGCTCAGGAGAGGCGGCTGCGACCTGGCGCAGTCCGGCGCCGTCAAGGGCGAGGACGAGTGCGTCGCAGCGCGTGGTGTCCTGATCGGTGGTGACGTTGAGGCCGCCGTCGGGCTGCGGGCGCACCTGGCGGACGGGGGTGCTCGTGCGCACGGAGACGCCGTGACGCTCCAGGTAACCGCGCAAGGGGTCCCACAGTGCGGTGGGGAAGGGTTCGTCGGGGACGTCGAAGAGCAGGCCCTCGCTGGATCCGAGGAAGTAGATGTGGAACATCAGGACCAGCTCCGCGGCCGACAGTTCACGCGGGTCGGCGAAGAAGCTGCGGGAGAAGACCTCGAAGGCCAGGTGGTGGGCGGCCTCGGGGAAGCGGATGCGGGCGAGGAAGTCGTGGGCGCTGACCCCGTCGAGTTGCTCGTAGACCTCCGGCACGCGCACGTCCAGCAGCGGCAGCGCGGCGCGCGGACTCATCCTGGCCAGGTCGCGGAACCCGAAGGTCGGGCTGAGCGCGACGAAGCCGAGAGCGCTGAGCGGTGGGGTGCGCGGTACGCGCGCGAAGCTGTCGTGCAGTCCGGAGCTGTGCCGCAGGGGGTAGTCGGGCAGTGGTGTCAGTGAGTCGAGCCCGGGGTCGACCCGGCGTAGCAGCCCGCGAAGGTTGTAGTACTGCCGGAAGAAGGCGTGGAAGCCGCGGCTCATGGTGACGGTCGAACCGTCCGCGAGCCGGGTCGGCCACCCCGCCAGCCGCCCGCCGAGATCCGGCGCGCTCTCGTAGAGGGTGACACGCACGCCCCGCTCGGCCAGTCCGGTGGCGGCAGCGATGCCGGCCAGGCCGCCGCCGACGACCGCGGCGGCAGGAGCCTGGCCCGTGAGACGGTCCCGGCCGCCGTGCGCGTGGACCACGGCGGCCCGCCGGTCCCGGCCGTGTCGGCTGCCGGGGCCGTTTTGCCTCCGCGCCATCACGCCTCCTGCGCGGTGCGGCCGACGAAGGTGTGCGTGATGCCGGTCTGCCAGCCGGGCAGCGGCAGGACGCGGACACCCTGGAATCCGGCTTTTCGTAGCCGTCCGGCGAACTCCGGAGCCGTGTCGAAGGTGTTCACGCTTTCCTGGAGATGGCGGTACAGCCACGCGTCCCCGGTGAGCCGTCCGGCGGGCCGGATGATCGTCGAACAGACCGCGTTCCAGACGACCCGGTCCACCGGTGATCCGCCGAGCGTGTACTCGTGCACGGCGAGCCGGCCGGACGGGACCAGCAGCCGACGCACCAGGCCCAGCACCGCGTCGGCGTCCTGGACGTTGCGGAGGAGGTAGCCCGCGAACACCGCGTCGAAGGAGCCCGGCGCCAGTCGGTCGGCCAGCGCCTCCGCCGGGGCGTGGACGAACTCGACGTGCGTCAGCCGGGGTTTGGCCGCCGCCCGCTCCAGCATCCCCGCGGAGGCGTCGACACCGGTGACGCGGGCGAGCGGGGCGGCGGCGATCAGCGCCTCGGTGGAGGCGCCGGTGCCGCATCCCAGGTCCAGGACGCGCAGTCCCGCACCGCCGTCCGCCAGGCCGAGACGTCGCGCGGAGCGACGCAGATGCGCGTGGTATCCGGGGCTGGCCGCGACGAGCCGGTCGTAGGCCGCTGAGCCCCGGTCGAAGGCTTCGGACAGTGTGTCACCGCGCAACAGGGTCATGAGCTGCTCTCTTCCGGAGGGAGGGGTGGGGGAGGGAGGGGCCGGGGTGGACGGCGAGGGACGAAAGGGAGTTCGGCGACGGTCCGCAGCATGGGCACGACGGGTGTCCGCGCCCCGATGAGCAGGTCCTCGTGCCAGCGGGAACCGCCGTCCAGGAAGGTCAGCAGTCGTTCGACGGGTACGCCGCGGAAGAGACGGCTGAAGAAGTCCGGCCCGTCGATCCTGCCGGTGTCCAGCGCCCGCAGCATCACCGCGTCCATCGCCCGCGCCCGCAGCCCGTGGGCGGGAGGCACCCGCAGGGGCATGCCCGAGCGCAGCCGGCCGGCCACGGCACGGCTCTGCCGTTGGATCGCGGCGAAGGTGTACCCCGTCGAGGGGCGGGTCGCGCCACCCGCGGTCCCGATGCGGTACACCGAACGCCCTACGCGGTGCGGGAAGCGGCCGTCGGTCATGGGAATGACCCCGTGCTCACGCGCCGTCACCTCGAACGTCCCCAGGCCGAGGATCTCCCGGGTGTACCGGTCCAGGGCCCGCCGGTAGCCCTCGGAGGTCAGCGGCGCGGGGGAGAACTCCGTGTATTCGACGAGCGCGATGTGCGGGTCGAGCGGCAGAACGTATCCGAAAGACAGGCCCCGCTCGGGCTGGGATGTGCGGAAGTCCATCAGGTCCGGTACGGCCGGGTCGAACACGGGTCGTTCGGCTCTGACGAACCAGCCGGTGAAGTGCTGGAGCAGCGTGGTGCGGGAGGACGGCAGAACCCGGGGCGGACGGGAGTCGAACACGTAGCGGCCACGTACCAGGGCGCGTTCCCCGGCCCGGTCCTGGACGTGGACCTCGGCCCCGCCGCCGGGGATGTCGCGTACCGAACTCACCGTGGCCGCCACCCTTCGCACCCCGGGCGCACCGGAGAGCCGCCGGTGCACGAGAGCCTCGAAGTCGTCGGAACGCAGCATCTTGTAGCGCAGCCGCGGCAGCCCGGCCACCACGGTCCCGCCGTCAGCGGCGCGCACCCGCAGCCGGGACCAGGAGGCGGTCAGCGACGCGTCGTAGGGCCCCGACTCCGGCTCCCAGAAGCACCAGGTCCGCCGCGGCGGACTCAGCCGACCCGGCGGCGCGTCGACGACCACCACGGACAGCGGGCGGCCGCCGGGCGCGCACAGGTGGTGGGCCATGCTGAGACCGGCCGCCCCGGCCCCGACGATGACCACATCGACCTCGGCGAAATCAGCTGGCACAGCACCCTCTCCCACGGACATGGGCCACGCCCGCACCCGACGTCGGTTACCCACGCAAGACATACATAGTCAGACGGAGGTGTCGCGCGGCGTGACACGCGCAGAAGAGCGCGCCTCCGTGCTGCACTGAGCGCCGTGCTGCAGTTTTCCGAGGCGAGGCGGAAACGGGGCGCGCAAGGGCGGGCCCGCGGCTGTACCAGGGGATTACCGGTCTCGCGTACGCCCGACGGAACGGGGAAGACGGCTTGGATGAGCACATCCGAAGGATCTTTTTCGCTGATATCGCCGAAACCGGGGGTCCTCGTCTTCAGCGTCGCCGGTGATGTCGACATCGACAACAGCGACCTGGCGGAGGAATGGGCAGAGCGGGTTCGGCTCAACGATGGCGAACTCACTGTGGTGGATCTGAGCGAGTCCACCTTCATGAGTTCCGACTTTCTGAACATTCTGCTGGGACTACGGCAGGACCACGAGGACCGAGGGCGGGTCCTCGTCCTCGTCGCCTCCCGTCATGCCGCCGCCAGGTCACCGCTCGAGACAACGGGTCTGAGCAGGTTCTTCACCATCGCACCCGACCTCGCGAGCGCCCTCAGCCTGGGGAGACACCGACATGGCAGTGGTGAGGAGCTGAAGGGCGCAGGGCCGCCGCCCTCCGCGGCAGTCTAGGGACTCCTCCGGTGTGAAATAGCCCACCGGGGGAGTGCTCGATGGTGCCGCTAAAGCGTGCTTCAACTGATCCGATCTGCTCGGAACCGCTGAGGGAAGCTGGTTTCGGCCGTCGACTCTCGATCGTGAATCCTGCCGCTTCCCAGGGGTGGACGGGGCCTTCGTCCACCCCTGGGGGAAAATCATTCGGTACTCCCGCAGGTCTGGTAAATCTATGGCGTCGGCTTGCCTCGCAGCAGCAGCCTGCTTTGGGGCGACAGTTTCGAACTCTTGCTCGCGGGAACTCAGGGTGGGCCCCGACGACGATCTGGCGACGGGCCCGGTGATCGCCTTGGGGGCGGCGGGGCCGGTTAAGCCGCCTATGTGACCTCGACTACGAGGTTCAGGAGGAACGAGTGACGACCGACTGTCCCGGGCAGGACGAGCTTCTGCTGCCACCCCTGAGTCCGGAGTTCCGCACGGGTGACCTGTTCACGAACTTCGTGGCGGAAGAAGCCGCGCGGATTCCCCTGCCCGGCGAAGCGACAACCGCCCGCTTCGCTGCGCTGACGGAACTGGGCCGCAGGGACCTGTCCCTGGCCCGGCTCGCGGAGGGCCACCTCGATGCTGCGGCGATCCTGTACGAGATGGAGCGCGCACTTCCCGCTCCGGCCGAGCGGTGGGGAGTGTGGGCGGCACGCCCCCCGGGCCCCGGCCTCACGGCCCGCCCGACAGGAGCGGGGTGGCGGCTGGACGGCACCAAGCCGTACTGCTCCGGGGCCCGCTCCTGTACCCACGCGCTGGTGACCGCCGACGCCGAGGACGGCTACCGGCTCTTCGCGGTCTCGCTCGACCAGCCGGGAGTCCGACCGGTGGCCGGAACGTGGCCGGCGATCGGCATGCAGGGCAGCGACACCCTGGACGTTGCCTTCGACGATGTGCCCGCGCGACCCGTCGGCGACCCGGAGGGCTATCTGCGGCGCGCCGGCTTCCTGCACGGCGGGATCGGGGTCGCGGCCTGCTGGCTCGGCGGTGCGCAGGCCGTCGCCACCGCCCTCTACGACCGAGCCGCGAACGGCCGGATCGACGACCACGCCGCGGCCCACCTGGGCACGGTCGACCTGCTCCTGTCCACCGCCGAGACGATCGTGCGCGAGGCCGCCGACGCCATCGACGCCGATCCGCTGGACGAGCGCGGCCAGGCTGCGCTGCGCGGGCTGCGGGTGCGGGCCCTGGTGGAGAAGGTGTGCACCGAGGTGATGGAGCACGTAGGACGCGCCACGGGCGCAGGACCCCTGTGTCATGACGCGCGGCACGCGCGCGCCGTCGCAGATCTGACCGTGTACGTACGCCAGCATCACGCAGAGTCGAATCTTGCCGAGCTCGGTCGGTTGGCGGCGCGCCACGGCGTACAGGAAGTGCGATGAACGGGCCCGCCAAGGGCGTGGGGTCCCGGCAGGAGGCTGCGGCGCTCATCGACGCGGCCGGAACCGACGAGGCCGACTGGATCGCCGCGGACCTGGGAGGGGCGCTGCCGCGGGTGCCGATACCTCACGGACCGGTCGTGGTCGTGGCCGCGCACCCGGATGACGAAGTGCTCGGCTTCGGCGGCACCATCGCCACCCTCCTGGCGGCCGGCGTGGCGGTGCACACCGTGTGCCTCACCGCCGGTGAGGCCTCGCACGGCACCGGGGATCCCGGGGCGATGGCCCGCCTCGCGGAGCGACGACGAGCCGAACTCACCTCGGCGCTGCGCGCGCTCGGCCTGCTGCCGGACGCGGTGCACGCCCACCTGCCCGACACCGGTCTCGACCAGCACGAGGAGACCGCACGCGCGGTGATCGCCGAGGCCCTCACACGTACCGGTGCCACGCTGTGCCTGGCACCGTGGGAGGGAGACCTGCACAGCGACCACGAGGCAGCCGGACGCGCCGCACGGCGGGCGAGCAGCGACAGCGGGGTCACCGTATGGGCCTACCCGATCTGGATGTGGCACTGGGCGCGCCCCGGCGACCAGCGGGTGCCCTGGCACCGGGCGGGCGTCCTGCCGTTGGACGGGGAGGCCCTCGACCGCAAGAAGACGGCGCTGGCCTGCTTCACCAGCCAGCTTCAACCGCGAGGCCCGCAGCAGGCCCCGGTTCTTCCTCCCGGGGAACTCGTCCATCACACCCGTGCGTTCGAAACGGTGATCCGTTGAACACCCCTGCCGACTACTTCGAGGGCCAGTACGCCCGAGCCGACGACCCGTGGCAGCTGGCCGAGCGCTGGTACGACCGGCGCAAGTACCAGCTGACCGTCGCAGCGCTTCCCCGCGCCCGCTACCGCAGGGCGTTCGAGCCCGGCTGTTCCGTCGGGGTGCTCAGCGAACTACTGGCCCCGCGCTGCGAGGCCCTGCTCTGCGCCGACCGGGTCGCTTCAGCCGTCGGTACGGCGACGCGTCGGCTGGCCGGCCTGCCCCAGGTGAGGGTTCAGCACATGGCGGTCCCGGAGGAATGGCCGGAGGGGCCCTTCGACCTGGTGGTCCTGTCGGAGCTGCTGTACTACTTCGGCCCGGAAGCCCGCGCCCGGGTGCTGCGACAGAGTGCGGACAGCCTCAGCGACCGCGGGCACCTGATCGCCGTTCACTGGAACCACCCGGTCGACGAACACACGCGCACGGGCCGGCAGATCGCCGGAGAAGTCGACGCTCTCCCGCACCTGCGCCAAGTCGCCCGGTACGACGATCCCGACTTCACCCTCACCGTCCACGAGCGGGGCACCAGCCCCGGCACGGCTCTGTCACCTGCCCGCGTAGAGGGCCTGGCATGAACATCGCCGCCGTGGCCGTCGTGGTCCCCGCACACAACGAGGCCGAACACATCGTGGCTTGCGTCCGCAGCATCAGGGCGGCCGCGGACCACGTGGGTCCGCTGCCGGTGCACACCGTCGTGGTCGCGGACGCCTGCACCGACATCACCGCAGCCCTCGCGGCACGCGAAGGCGCCCACACCGTCAGCATCGACCGGCGCAACGTGGGAGCGGCACGCGCCGTCGGTGTCCTGCACGCCTTGGCGCTCCTGGGCTCCACCTCGGGTATCTGGCTGGCCATGACCGACGCCGATTCGACCGTGCCGGCACACTGGCTGACCCGTCAGATCGCGTGGGCCCGACGCGGCCACGACGCCGTACTCGGCACCATCCGGCTCGCACCCGCCTCCCAGGGAGCGTGCAGGTACGCCCGCAGCGAGCACGACGCCGCCTACTACCGCACCCGGCCGGCCGCAGAAGACAACACGGCCTGGGAACACCCCCATGTCCACGGCGCGAACATGGGTGTGTCCGCCACCGCCTACCGCCACGTCGGAGGCTTCGCACCGCTCACCACCAGTGAGGACCACGACCTCGTAGCACGCCTCACCCAGGCCGGGCACCGCATCGCTCGCACCGACGACCACCCGGTACACACCGCCGGCCGACTGCGCGGCCGCGCCCCGGCCGGCCTGGCCGATCTTCTCCGCTCCCTGTACCCACCAGCGAGAACGTACGCGCTTACCGCGCCCCCGGACCCGGTCGAAGAGCAGTTTCCGGTCCGCACCCCTGCGACCGAGGCGTGACGACGTCCGCAGGGTCGGGCTCTTGCCGCAGCCGCGGCTTCCGATGCGACGGACACCGAGCACAGAGACGTGCGACCTCGGCACGGGAGCCGTCGGAGCAAGGACTACGCCCGCCAGCGACACCAGGACAACGTCATCAAGGTCGGGCCGCGGGCCCGAGCGGTACGCCTCCGTGGTCAACGTCTTCGGCTCGCCGAGCGGCCGTTCGCCACCAACGATGAGCTCTCTGCGCTTGACGACCGGGACCTCCGGGCCGTTCGAGGCCGGCGCCTGCGCGAGGTCATGCGATCAGGCAGCCGGCCTTCGATGGGCCGCCCTGCTGAACATGGTCACCAATAGTGTCGGCGTCCTCCTACCGCGTGCCCCAGAGCTCCGAGAACCCAGAGCACCGCGCCGATGGCGACCAGGATGATTCCGATGGTCCACAGAGCGCCGA
The DNA here is from genome assembly GCA_014649555.1 of Streptomyces globisporus. Classification (GTDB taxonomy): domain Bacteria; phylum Actinomycetota; class Actinomycetes; order Streptomycetales; family Streptomycetaceae; genus Streptomyces; species Streptomyces globisporus. The sequence goes on from BMTG01000006.1 coordinate 377,266, forward strand.
TACCCGCGATCAAGCCGATGATGAGAAGAATGAGGCCGAGGACGATCATGGTGCCTCCGATCAGGCGCACCCCCCGCGTATTCAGTTTGACGTCGTAGTGACCAGCCCACAACAGGGGCGGTTGGATCAGCCCACAGTCCTGGTTCGCGGTGGGGCGTTACGGGCAGCGGGGTGTGGGCACTCGGGGCACATCCGCTCCACGGCGTCGGCCCCCTCCCGCCGAGCGCACCCACAGAAGGGCAGTGAGATGAGCAACCGCAGCCGCCTTCCGCGTCGGGCCAAGGGCCCAGGGGCCCTGGTCACCGGCGGCTCCCGGGGCCTCGGGCTGTTCATGGCCCGGCAGCTGGCGGAGCGTGGGTGCATCGTCACCATCGCCGCCCGGGATGCCGGCGAACTGGAGCGAGCGGCGACGCAGCTGAGGGAGGGCACCGGGGCGACCGTGCGTACCGCCGTGTGCGACGTGCGCGACCGCGCCGCCGTACGCGACCTGGTGCGCGAGGTCCATCAGCGTGACGGTCTCGACCTGGTCATCGCCAACGCCGGGGTCATCCAGGTCGCGCCCGTCGAGGCGGTGGGGGCGGCGGAGTTCGGTGACGCCATGGACACCATGTTCTACGGCGCTCTGCACACCTCACTGGAAGCGCTGCCCTACCTGAAGGAGACCCGGGGCCGTCTCGGTCTCATCGGGTCGGTCGGCGGTCTGCTCGGCGTTCCGCACCTGCTGCCCTACTCCTGCGCCAAGGCCGCGGTCGGGGCGCTCGCCGAGGGGCTGCACGCCGAGGCGGCCGCCTCCGGGGTGAGCGTCACCGCCGTTCACCCGGGACTGATGCGGACCGGATCGCACCGGCAGGCCGAGTTCGGCGGCGACACGGCTGCCGAGTTCGGCTGGTTCAGCACCGCGGCCGGCACCCCGCTGCTGTCGATGGACGCCGAGCGGGCCGCCCGCAGGATCGTCGACGCGGTCATCCAGCGGCGTGCCCGGCTGGTACTCACCGCGCCCGCCAAGGCGGCCCAGCTCGCGCACGGCGTGGCGCCCGGCTTGACGACCCGGCTCAGCGGCGTCGCCGCCCGGCTCCTGCCGTCCGCGTCGGATCCGGGCACCCTGCGCCAGGGCGCCGAGGCCGGTGAGCCGCGCAACCCGATCGCGAAGCTCGTCCGGGCCTGGGGCAGCGCACGCAACGACCGGGCGGTGCGCCGGGCCAATCAGCAGGAGCCCGGGCCGCGCACCAGCTCGTAGGCGGCCCTCCGACGGCTGACGGGTAAAGCGCGGGGGCCGCTCCGCGTCCGGAACAGCCCTCGCTCATGCAGGTCAAGCAGTCAGCTCGCGCCGGTCGGTGTGCCGAGGTGGCCCGTCAGGAGGCAGGCCGTGCGAGCGCCGCGAAGCCGTTCTGCCAGAGCTGGTTCACGCGGGCTCGCTCTCGGGCGTCCGGCTGGGCGTTGGTGCAGGACGGGCCGGGGCCGCCGCCGGACATCAGCTGGCTGCACGGTCCGGAGTAGGTGTCCGGGAGGCCGAGCACGTGGCCGGTCTCGTGGGTGGTGACACGGGTCGAGTTGTACTGCTGGTTCTGCCGGTAGTCCAGAAAGATGAAGCCCCGGCCGTGTCCGTCGGTCGAGGCGTACGAACCGCGCGGGTCGTTGCCCTCGCGGTAGGTGAAGTCGGCTCTGGAGCCTTCCTGGAGCCGGACGTTGGAGACCGAGCTGTTCCAGATGCGCGTGCTGTTGGCTATCTGGGTGCGGAAGCTGGGCGCGGAGGCCGCGCTGTAGGTGACGGTGACAGCCTGGGCACCCGGGTTGGCGGCCCGCTTCTCGGCGACCGACTTCATCACGGCGTCGAGGAACGCCTGGTTCGCGGCGGCGTTCTCGCCCGACCCGTTGTACGCGGCGAAGCCGGCGGAGGTGGAGGGCGCAGGAGCAGGAGCGGCGGAGACCGCGGGAGCCGCGCCTAACGCGGCAAGAAGGCCGAGGCCGGCAATTGCGCTGGCGGCGGCGGTCGAGAAGTGCTTCATGGGGGATTTCTCCTACTGTCCGGTGAACCCGCGTCCTGGGGTTTGTCCGCTCAGCGGACGGGACGCGGGGCGGTACGGGGAGAGTGTGAGGGTGCGGACGGCCGCCGGGGATGATGCCAACTCGCGATTACGCCGCCCTATCACCCGCCCCTGCGGGAACGGATCGGCCCCGGTACCGGCCTGACCACCGCCCGGCCGGCGTCCGGCCTTTGCGGTGGCATCGGCGACGAGGGCACAGCGACATCCAGCCGCTACAGCCCAGGGTGGGACTGGCCGTTTCCCCCCGCTTCGGCGGGCGAGCCGGGCCTCCCCGGGCCGCTGCCCGATACCCGGCCCCGGCGCGCCCCCTCCTCCCCCCCCCGGGCCTGCCCTAGGACCGTCAGCCGCGCCGGGGCCGGGTGAGGATGGCCCTGAGCTCGGCGGGCGGGAGCTTGGGCGTCCGGTCCGCCGTGAAGAGGCCGTTGGTCTCCTGCTCGGTATCGGTGAACTGGGTGAAGCAGAAGCCGGCGAGACCGGAGTCGACGGCTGCCTCCACCAGGGAGCTCAGCCGCTCCGCGTACTCCTCCCGGGTGACCACGGTGTCGTATCCGAACCACGCCTCTCCCTCGGCCGGTTCGAAGGTGGTCCCGCCGAACTCGCTGAGCACCACCGGCTGCCCCTGATGCAGCACGCCGGGCAGCAGGAGCCGCTTCGCCCCGGGCCAAGGATCGGTGAACTCGCCCTGGCGGAGAGAGGCGTGGCCGTAGCGCTCGCGCAGTACCGAGGCCTGCTGGGTGTAGTCGTGGACGCCCCAGATGTCGGCCGCGGAGATCTCCCAGCCGTCGTTGGAGACAGCGGGCCGCGACGGGTCCAGGGCCTTGGTGAGGTGGTAGAGCGAGTCGATGAAGTGGCGCTGCTGCGGAACGAGTGCCGGATTCGGCGTCGACCAGGACTCGTTGACCGGAACCCAGGCCACGATCGACGGATGGCTCAGGTCCCGCGACACGGCCTCCGTCCACTCCCGTACCACCCGCTCCATGGTGACCGTGCCGAAGGCGAAGGCGGACGGCATCTCCGCCCACAGCATCAGGCCCAGTCGGTCGGCCCAGTAGAGAAAGCGCGGGTCCTCCAGCTTCTGGTGGACCCGCAGGCCGTTGAGCCCGGCCTCCTTGGCCAGCTCCGCGTCCCGGCGCAACTCGTCGGCGGACGCGGCCAGATGGGAGTCGGGCCAGTAGCCCTGCTGGAGCGCCAGCCGCAAGAAGCACGGCTTGTGGTTGAGCTGGAACCCTCCGTCCTCCCAGCCGATGTCCCGCAGCCCCAGATAGGAAGTGACACGGTCGATCTCGTGGCCGTCCTCCGCGTCCGTGATGACCACCGTCGCGTCCACCAGACGCGGACTCTCCGGGCTCCACAGCAGCGCGTCGAGATCCTGGGCGTGGCGCAGGGCGGGGACCGCGATGTCGAACACCGTCTCCTGGTCCTCGGCCAGCACCCGCTGCTCCGCGAGGACCCGGTCTCCGAGCACCGGCCGGACATCCGTCCTGAGCGTCCGCCGGGGCCACCGGTTCAGGCGCAGGGCGCACCGTACGCGGGCGTGGGCCACGTCCGGTGTCCAGTGCAGCGTCGTCAGATGCTGGTCGGGTACCTCCTCCAGCCAGACCGGCTGCCAGATTCCGGAGGTGCGGTGGTACCAGATGACGTGCGGCCGCTCCCGCCAGTCCTGCTTGCCGCGCGGCTGGGCCGCGTCGAGCGGCTGGTCCTCGGCCCGCACCACCAGCACCTGTTCCGCGCCGTGGCGCACGGCGTCGGTGAGGTCGCAGCTGAAGCCGGTGTGCCCGCCCTCGTGGCGGCCCACGAGGCGGCCGTCCAGCCAGACCTCGGCCCGGTAGTCGACGGCGCCGAAGTGCAGGAGCAGCCGATGGCCGTCGGCCGGTGCGGAGAGTGCGAGGGTGCGGCGGTACCAGAGGACAGGGTGGTGGCCGCTGTCCGCGATCCCCGAGGCCTTCGACTCCGGGGGATAGGGCACGGTCACGACATCGGTGTACGGGGCTAACACGGACGGGTCCATCCAGCGTTCGGACCGGCCGAGGTCGGCGTCGTCGAAGGCGAACTGCCAGGGCCCGCTCAGGTCGTGCCAGTCGGCCTCCCGGACGAGCTGTGGCCGCGGGTGGCCCGCGAGGTCCAGATGGGTCAGAGGCATACGGAGAACTCCGGTGCGGTCGATGGAGTGAGGGAGAGGGGGGAGGAGGGAGGAGGCAGAGGCCTCAGGCGGCCGTACGGGCCCCGCCGTGGCGATGCTCGACCGCCGCGGCCGCGAGGGCGAGCGGCCCGGCGAGCAGCGGGACCAGCAGCGGGATGGCCCAGGCGAGCAAGGCGGCCAGGAGCACCCCCGCGGCCAGCAGGGCCGAGCCGCGGGGGTCCGCAAGCGACCGGCGCACCCCCGCTCGCAGGCGGAGCCGGGTGTCCAGCGCGATGGCGCGCAGTCCCGCGACGGCTGCGCCCAGCACCGTGAGCGCCAGCGCGGGCGCCACCAGTGCCGCGCCCGGCAGCGCGCTGTGCACCAGCGCCGCGTCGACCAGCACGACCACCAGCAGCAGTGGCGGCAGGAGGCCGGCGGCCAGGAAGCGTCCGGTGAGCCGGGCCCGCAGCCGCCGCAGATAGCCCCGGGCCGTGACCGCTGCCCCGTCCACGGCGCTGTCCCGCAGGGTGGCGGACGCGGCGGCGAAGGCGGCGGGCGCGGTGACCACCGGCAGGGAGGCGACGGTGGTGGCCGGGGAGAGCACCAGCATGTCGGCGAAGAGGGTGAAACCGGCCCCGAACAGTTCACCGGGCTCCCGGCGGTCCGCGGGCGGCGGCGCGGTCGCGCGCTCCACGGCGCTCACCCCTTCAGTCCGGTCGTGGCCATGCCCTGCACCAGGTAGCGCTGGAAGACGAAGAAGAACAGCACGATCGGCAGGACGGAGATCACCGACATCGCGAACATCGGCCCGTAGGCGGAGGTGCTCGACTGGTCGACGAAACTGCGCAGCGCCAGGGTGATGGTGAAGCTCTCCGGGGAGAACAGGTAGATCATCTGGGTGAAGAAGTCGTTCCATGTCCAGATGAACGTGAAGATGGCCGTCGTGATCAGGGCGGGCCGGGTCAGCGGCAGTGTGATCGACCAGTACGTGCGGAAGGGGCCACAGCCGTCGATGCGCGCCGACTCCTCCAGCTCACGCGGCAGCCCGCGCATGAACTGGACGATGAGGAAGACGAAGAAGGCCTCGGTGGCCAGGAACTTGGGCAGGATCAGCGGCCAGTAACTGTCGACCATGCCGAGCTGGTTGAAGATGATGTACTGCGGGATCAGCACCACGTGGTGCGGCAGCATCAGCGTCGCCACCATGAAGGCGAACATCACCCGGCTCATCCGGAACCGCAGCCGCGCGAAGGCGTAGGCGGCCAGTGAGCAGGACAGCACGTTGCCGAGGACCGCCCCACCCGCGATCAGCAGGGTGTTGCCGAGCAGCCGGGTCACGGTGACCCCGGAGACGCCCTCCAGCGCGGTGGTGTAGTTCGACCACTCGAGGTGGCTCGGCCACAGGTCGAGGCTGGTGACCACCTGGTCGGCCGGCTTGAGCGAAGTGGCCAGTAGCCACACCAGCGGATAGAGCAGGACGAGCAGGCCCACGAGGGCGAGAGTGTGCGGCGCCCACCGCTTGACGCCGAGATTCATCGCCCCTCCTCGTCCGCGTAGAAGACCCAGGACCGGGACGTCCTGAACAGGAACAGGGTGACCACGCCGATGGCGATCAGCAGCAGCCAGGCCATCGCCGCCGCGTAGCCCATGTGCGAGGCGGTGAAGCCGCGTTCGTACAGGTAGAGCGTGTAGAACATCGTCGAGTCGGCGGGCCCGCCGCTGCCGCCGCTGATGGCGAAGGCCGGGGTGAACACCTGGAACGACTGGATCATCTCCAGCACCAGGTTGAAGAAGACCACCGGTGAGAGCATCGGCACCGTGACGGAGACGAACTGCCGCCACCGGCCCGCCCCGTCCAGCGCCGCTGCCTCGTACAGGTCGGGTGAGATCTGCTGGAGCCCGGCGAGGAAGATCACCATGGGGGCGCCGAACTGCCACACCGTCAGCAGCACCACGGCGAAGACCGCCAGGTCCGGGTTGCCCACCCAGCCTCCGCTGTCGATGCCGATCGCGCCGAGCACGTCGGGGACCGTACCGCCGTCGTTGAACAGCGCTCGCCACACCAGGGCCACCGTCATGCTCGCCCCGAGCAGGGAGGGCGCGTAGAACGCCGAGCGGTAGAAGGACCGGCCCCGGCCGAGGCTCTTGAGGAGCAGGGCCGCCCCCAGGGCGAGACCGTCCTCATCGAGGAGACGCGGGGCGACGCCCGGGAGGAGCTGCGCCTGGCCACCGGCGTCGGCGCCTCACTGCTGGACGGCGTGATCCTCTCGCCGCTGCGCGTCTCCCCGGCCGATCTCGCCCCCGTCGCCGACGAGTTCCCGCTCGTCCTGCTCGGTGAGCGCAGCTACGGCGGTGAGCAGGTCGTCGCCGACCACGTGCTCATCGACAACGTCGCCGCCGCGCGTGAAGTCACCGCGCATCTGGCCTCGCTCGGCCGTACCCGCATCGGTGCCATCGGCGTCGACGAACAGGGCTCCGCGACCAGCCGTCAGCGGTTGACGGGTTTTCAGCAGGCGCTGTACGAGGCGGGATTGAGGTTTGACCCCCGACTCGCAGCCCAGGTCGCGGAGTTCGACCGCCCGAACGGCCTGGCGGCGATGCGCACCCTGCTCGGACTGCCCTACGGAGTGCGGCCCGACGCCGTCTTCTGTTTCAGCGACATGCTCGCCGTCGGGGCCCAACGAGCGCTGTACGAAGCGGGCCTGGACATCCCGGGCGATGTGGCGGTGGCCGGGGTCGACGGGTCGGCCGAAGGGCTCTACAGCACTCCCTCACTCACCTCCGTCGTGCCCGACCAGGCGTCCATCGCCGCGATGGCGGTGAGCTGCCTGGTCACCCGCATCGGCTCCGAGGATCCGCTTCCCTACGAGGTCCGCACGGCGCCGCACCGGCTGGCGGTGCGCGAGTCCACGGACGGCGTGCGGCGCCCGCTGCCCACGTAGGGAGAAGCGGGAGGCGCGCGTCGATCCACCGCGTACCGGGTATGGCCCGACCCGGTACGAGACCGGCCCAGTACGGAACACCATCCGCATCGCACCCCACGGGAGCGCCGCATGACCTCTCCGCACCGCCCGACCCGCCGCAGGATCCTCACCACCTCGTTCGCCCTCGGCGCCTCCGTCGCACTCGGGCTGCCCGCCACCGCGCGCGCCCGGGACGCGGCCGCCGGGGGAGACGTCGTACCCGTCGACTGGCAGCGGCTCGGCTCCTACCCCGCCCAGGACGCGGCCGGGCGGCGCGTCAGGACGATCCTGGCCGGCAGCTCCCGCTACCTCATAGGCCCGTGGTATGCGTCCACCTACCGCACGTATCTCCCGGACGGCTACATCGACCTCAAGGGCACCGACGAGCGCGCGATCCGGCTGCCCGCGATGGCCGCCGTCGCCACCACCACCGCCCTGGTCACCGGCGTCTACGACCCGGCCACGCTCTCCGCCGCCAACGCCACCATCCGCACCCGCAACCTCATCCGCACGCTCGCGGCCCGCCACCTGGCCAACAACTCCAGCCCGGCCACCCGCTGGGGCAACGGCTGGCAGACGGCGCTCTGGGCGTACTACACGGCGCTCGCCGGCTGGCTCTTCTGGGGTGAGCTGGACGACAAGGCGCGGCGCGACATCGCCGCGATGACCGCCTGGGAGGCGGACCGGCTCACCACCGGAAACGACCTGTTCCTGGTCGGCACGAGCGGCCACCAGCTGTACGAGAAGCGGCGCGACGGCACCGTGGTCACACCGGGCGACAGCAAGGCGGAGGAGGACAACTGGAGTGCCGCCGTCCTCTCGCTCGCCGAGGTGATGATGCCCGGTCACCCGCGCGCCGCCGCGTGGAAGCGCCGCAACCTCGAACTGCTGCTGGCCGCCGCTGCCCGCCCCGCCGACCTCACCGGCACCACGACCGTCAACGGCATCAGGCTCTCCAGCTGGCTGCGCGGCACGAACATCGCCGACGACGGGACCCTCGACAACCACAACATCCTGCACCCGCTCTACATGGTCGCCTTCGACCAGAGCCTCTACGAGGGCTTCGTGTACGGGTTGGCCGACCGCAGCGCGCCCCGCGCCGCGCTGCACAACATCACCCGCGTCTACTCCGCCCTGGTCGACAAGCCCTTCACCGCCCCGGACGGCACGGTGAAGACCATCTACCAACCGGGCTCCGGCCGGATCCACTACCCGGAGGGCAACGACTGGGGCACGCACTTCCCGTTCTACTTCGGCAACTTCGACCTGCTGGTCTCCCTGACCGCCCAGGACACGGGCATCGATCCGGCCGCCGCCACCTGGGAGCGGCTGCACAACGAGGAGCAGCTGAGCCTGATGGCGCGCTTCACCGACGGGCGCACCTACGGGGCCTCGGGCGAGAACACCTACTACGGCCGCGAACACCGCATCGGCGCCATGGCCGGGCAGGCCTTCCTCACCCTCTTCGTGGCGCGCAACACCACGAAGAACAGGCTGCGTTTCGCATAGAAGTGCATGACAGAGGCAGGAGCGGACAGCCGGAAGGTATGAGTGTATGGGGAAAGCACCAGGTCCGCCGTCCGTCCGCTCTCGTCGCGCTGGCCGCCGTGGGGGCGCTGAGCCTGTCGGCCTGCGGGGCGGAGAAGGAGGGCGCGGACGCGGAACCGGCTTCGGCGGAGCGAACCGCTCCGCAGGCCGCGTCCTCCACCGCCCCGGACGCGACGGAACAGTCGGACGACTCCGGGGCGTCCGGCACCTCCGACCCCGGTGGCGAGGAGGCCGCGACGCAGGGCAGGGGCGGCGACTGCACCACCGACATGCTGAAGGCCGCCATGCCGGCCTCCGGGCAGGAGATGAACAGCAAGTACTTCGACTTGACGCTGACCAACACCAGTGAGGGCCCCTGCACGCTCAAGGGGTACGCCGGGCTCTCCCTCACCGACGCCTCCGGCGCACGCATCGGTGAACCGGCCGAGCGCTCCCAGGACGGGAGCGGCGGCGGCCTTCTGAAGGTCGCGCCGGGCAAGGCGGTGCACGCGGTGGTCAAGACGCCGGGGAAGGACGTCACCGACGGCGACTGCTGGAGGAAGCCTGCGAAGATCAAGGTGTATCCGCCGGACAACACGGCGGCCCTGAGCGCCGAGGCCCCCGCCGCGCTCCAGGTCTGCGGCGACACCTTCACCGTGGGCCCGTTCGCCGCCGAAGCGCCCTGAGCCCCGGACCCCCTTGAGCAGCGGGCGTGGCCCCCGCCTCACACCCGCCGCTACGGACGCAGGGCGGGTGTCCGCCTGCCGGTGTGCAGCGGAGTGCCGGTCGCCAGCTGCTCGGGGGCCAGGCCCAGCGACCGGGCGGCGGTGGCGCCCACATCGGCGAGAGTGTCCGCGTCCGGCAGCAGTTCGATACCGTCCTCGCCGGGACGGTGGATGAGCACCGGCACGTACTCCCGGGTGTGGTGGGCGTGGCCGATCGTCGGGTCGTTGCCGTGGTCCCCGGTGACGATCAGCCGGTCACCGGGGGCCGACAGCAGTGCCACGAGCCCGGCCAGCCCCGCGTCGACCTGTTCCAGGAGCCGCGCGTACCGGGTGGCGTCCTGCTGGTGGCCCGCCAGATCGGTCTCCTGCACGTTCGCGACGACCAGGGCGTCGCCGTCGGCGCGTACGGCCTCCAGGGTGTGGTCCAGGACGTCGGAGGTGGCGACGGCCGGGCGGCGGGCCGCCGCCTCGCACACCAGGATGTCGGCCGCCTTCCCGACCAGGGTGACCGGGATCCCGGCCCCCGCCGCCAGTGCGGGCAGCTGACGGGTGTGGTCCAGCGGGGCGCCCAGATGCTGGACGCGCAGCTTGCCGTTGCGGTAGAAGCCGGTCGCCGGAGTGTCCAGGCCGACCGTCCCGCCCTCGCCGGGCCGGACGAAGCCGGGGAGCGGCCCGTCCGCGTGTCCGCCGACCGCGATCACCCGGGCGACCGGCGCGACCGCGCGTACGGCCCGGGCGATGGCGAGGATCCCGGTGTCCCCATCGAAGGGGAGGTCCTCCAGCGAGCCCGAGGCGTTCCAGTTGATCCCGGGATCGGCCTCCAGGTTGTCGTGCACGAGGACCGTTTTGTCGACCAGCAGCAGGGGTCGGCCCTCCAGCCGCTCCGTCCGGTGCCCGGCCGCCGTGAGCGCATCGGCGACCTCGTCCAGGTGGTCGGCCAGGCGGGCGACGGAGACCCGGCTGAAGTCGGCCCCCATCATGGTCTGGTGCCCGGCAAAGGTGTCCGCGCCCGGGTAGCCGAGGGCGGCGCGGCCCGCCGCCACCGGGAGCCGGGTGCGGCGGTCCAGGTCCGGGTGGGGGTGGACCAGGCCCAGGCCCAGCGCCCCCAGCACCGGCAGCCGCAACGGACGGCCCAGGGCGGTGCGTGCGTGGTCGAGGACGTGCCCGCAGGTGTCGGCGGCGAGGTCACCGGGGCGCTGCACGCCCGCGTCGGGCATGGCGCCGATGCCGAATCCGTCGATGACGACGATGACGGTCCTGGCCATGAGGTGCTCCTTACAGGGCTCGGCCTTGGGCGTCGTAGAGGCCGTTCAGCCGGGGGGTGCCGGAGGAGAGGCCGGAGACGACGGCGACGGTCGAGCGGGTGACGAAGATCTGGGTGCGGAAGGCGAGCAGCGCGGTGTCGCCGACACGGACGTCGGCGCCGTCGGAGGGCGCGTCGAGCAGCCGGTAGTAGTCGATGTTCCGGGCGGGCGCGTCCTGCACGCCGAGGCGGGCGCCGGTCCGGGGGAGGAGGGCGCTGCGGATGTGGGAACGGGCGTAGAAGCCGCCGCCGAACAGGGCGGGGCGGCCGTCGTCGAGGGTGTGGGCGACCTCCGTGACGTAGAGGTAGGCGGGTTTCTCGGGCTGGGCCGGGTCGAGGGCGTGCAGCGGGGTGGTGCCGGTGAGGGCGTGGCCCGGTTCGCCATGGGTGGCGCCCCGTTCGGCGAGCAGCGGGAGGGAGGCGGCCGAGGTGGCGCTGGGGGCGCTCAGCACCAGGTCGCGGTGGCCTCGGGCGGCCAGCACCTCGCGGGCTTTGACCAGCAGGTCGAAGGTGGGGGTGGCCGTGGGCAGCCCCGTGGCCGGGTCGCACAGGACGCACGGGAAGGCGGTGACACCCGCGATCCGGACGGAGTCCAGGGCCCCGGCGGCCTCGGCGAAGGCGTCCAGCTGCTCCAGCGGTACGCCGCCCTCCTGACCGGGGTAGACGGTGCCCTCGGCGCCCTCGATCCGGATCAGCACGTCCTGTCTCCGGCCCGCCGCGCGGGCCGCGTCCGCCACGGCACGCGCGTTGGCCAGGTCGAAGACCGTGACGTGGTCGGGGCGGTGGGCCAGTACCCCGGGCAGCGCGCGCCGCGGGACCTGGCTGAGGTGGCCGACGTTGCCGAGGAACGCCCCTGCGCTGTGCAGGGTCCGGGCCTCGCCGACGTCGATGGCGGCGGCGCGGGGGATGTGGCGGGCGACGGCCCGGATGAGTTCGGGGTTGCGGCCCAGCTGCTTGACCACGAACCAGAGCCCCACACCGACGTGTTCGGCCTCCCCGGCGAGCAGGGCCGCGTTCTCCTCGACGGCGTCGAGGTCCATGACGTAGGTGTCCGGCGGGATGTCCCCCCGGTCGTGCAGGCAGGCGGCGGCGTCGACCAGCCCGGGGTTGCGGTGGAGCACGGTGTCCAGAAACACGGTCAGCGGTCCTTCGGTTCGTTCAGGGCGGCGAGCGAGCGGCGCAGGATGTCGATCACGAGATCCGCGCCGGCCCGCATCGGATTGACGCGTACGGTCCAGTCGGCCAGCTCCGGGGCGTCGTCCAGGGTGGAGCTGGACATCCGGTAGAAGAGCGGAGCGATCTCGTAGCGGGAGTTGGAGCCGACCGGGTAGGGCGCGGCGCCGAAGCGCGCGGCCACGGCCGGGAGCCGCGTGGCGACGGGCCGGTCCAGCCGGACCAGCAGGCACCGGTCCTGCGCGTTGGCGATCCGCACCTGCGCGACGCCCTCCACCTCCCCGGCCGCCAGGCGTTCGGCGACCTCGGCGCCCACCCGGGACTGGACGGCCCACACCACGGGGACGTGGGTGAGCGCCCGGAGGGCGTCCAGCGCCTGGTGGCCCTGTACCTGCCCGCCACCGGAGTAGTTGTCGCCGCGGACCCGGGCGACCAGGTCACGGGCGCCGGTGACGAGGCCGACCCCTTCGGGTCCGTGCAGCTTGAACAGGGAGAAGCACGAGGCGTCGGCGCCCATCTCGACACCGGCCGCCGGGGTGCGCAGCACGGCGTAGTTGTCGTCGACCACCGTGCGCACACCGGCCGCCCGGCAGGCGGCGATCACCTCGGCCGGGTCGTAGGAGTCACCCAGCCGCTGCCGGGTGTGCTGGACGTAGGCCCACCGGAACCGGCCCGAGGCCAGTGCCTCCCGCAGCGCTCCCATGTCGTTGAAGTCGGCTTCCACCGTCCGTACGCCGAGACCGCGCAGCGTCACCTCCGTACTGCGGTACACCGGTGCCCGGTGGATCAGCAGCTCCTCGCCCGGCCGCAGCGCCCCCGTGAGCGCGGCCCGGATCGCGCCGGTCCCCGCGCCCTGGACGAAGGCGGCGTCCTCGGCACCGAAGAAGTCCGCAAGAACAGCCTCTACCCGTGCCGTGGTGCGCGGTCTGCCCAGCCCGGGGACTACCCCCGCGTCGGCCGCGAAGAGCTGATGGCCCTCGAAGTGCGCGGCGGTGGCCTCCAGAAGGCGGAACTGCCGGGCGACCGCGTCCTCCAGGCCGACCGTCGCCAGCGGGAAGGTTTCGGGCAGTGCAGGGGGTTTCACGTCAGTTCTCCTCCACGTCGGCGCCGGTCAGGAAGCGCAGCGGGTTGCGGCGGGTCAGCAGGTCGATGAGGTCCTCGTCCGCGCCCGCGGCCCGGAAGGCGGGCAGGAAGTCCTCGAAGAGGTGCCCGTATCCCTGGCCGCCCTCGCCGCGCAGATAGCCGTGGCGCGAGATGTCGCAGCTGAGCAGGGCCCGGTCGCCGTGGCCCGCCTCCACCAGGGCCGACAGCAGCCGCAACCGGGTCGCGTCGCTCTGGTAGGACTCCTTGCCGACCGTGTCGAAGGCGACGTACGCGCCCCGCTCGGCCAGCCCCCGGTGCACCCCGGGATCATCCAGCAGGTCCTGGTGGCCGATGCAGATCCGCTCGGCGGGCAGGCCCTCCGCCATGAGCAGATCCAGCTGGGCGAGACCGCCCCGGCCCAGCTGGGCGTGGGTGGCCAACGGCAGCCCGGTGGCCAGCGCGGCCCGCCCGGCGGCCCGCAGCACCTTCGCCTCGGCCGGTGTCGGCAGGTCGCCGTGGCTGCCGATCTCGCCGAGGACACCGGGGCGGATGCCGGTGGCGCCGATGCCGTCCTCGATCTCCCGTACGAGGACGGCGGCGAGCTGGTCCACGTCGGTCGTGTCGACCTCCGGGGTGTGGAACGGCTCGTAGTACCAGCCGGTCGCGGCGACGACGGGCACGCCCGTCTCCCGGGAGATCCTGGCCAGAGCGCGGACGTCGCGGCCCATGCCCCGGCAGGTCAGCTCGACGATCAGGGAGAGCCCGAACCGCAGCCGCAGGCTGCTCAGTTCGCCGGTCACGGACGCCGCGTGGTGTTCCGCGTCCAGGACGGCCGCCCCGTCCCCCTGGCGGTCGAGGTCCAGGACGAGGTGCTCGTGGGGGAGGACGGGGCCGCGTACCGCCTCGGCGGCGAGCTCTCCCGTGACGGTGCGCAGGATGCGGGGTGGAGGGTGGTCCATGGCGGGTTCCTTCTCCGGTACGTGCCGGTGCCGGGGGTGGGTCAGCCCTTGACCGGGGTGAACAGGTCGAGCCAGTAGAGGAGGTTGAGGAGGACGCCGCCGACGATGACCGCGGCCGGGGCGGCGGCCATCTTCACGACGGGCCGTCCCATCGCCTCGTTGAACAGGTACAGCCCGCCGACGATGAGGATGCCGAGCCCGCCGCCCATGGCGTTCGCCGCCATCAGCGAACCGAAGAGGATCGCCAGCTGGAGGGTGTCGCCGATGGCGCTGCGCAGATGCTCCGAGGAGTCCCGCACACTGGGCAGCTTGCCCAGCACCTTGCCGATCCAGGACAGGGCGAGCACCTCGACGGCGAAGACGAGCGCGCCCACGACGGCGGCCAGAAACGGGTTCGGCATCAGATAGCCGATCGGGTACACCAGCGTGAAACCGGCGATGCCGTACGCACCCGAGGCCAGCGCGGTCGTCGCGATCAGCGGGATGAAGCCGAACACCCGGTAGAAGTCGACCTGGGCGGCCTCGGCGTACTGTCCCTTGGCGATCAGGAAGCTCGTCGCCTCACCGCCGCCGAACACATGCATCTGGGCGAGGACGCAGACCCCGGCGCCGAGCACCATGAACAGCGGCAGGTAGCGCCGCAACCGGGCCGCGCTGGCGCTGAAGAGCGACGCCATCGGGTCGTCCGCCGGCACCTCCTCGACCACCCCGGCCGCCCGGTCCGCCCGGCGCTGCCGGAGGTCCTTGGCGACCGCGAGGCCGATGAGCATGAGCACCCCGACGGCCATGGCCAGCGCCCCGGCGAACATGTTCGGCCAGAGCTTCATGGTCAGGACGACCAAGGCCACCTCGACCACGCCTGCCACGGCGCCCCGCAGCCGGCCGAACTGCTTGGTGATGGCCAGGACCGGGAACAGCGTGAAGAGGAAGAGGATCGGCGTGGACATCTGCTGCATCGCGGTGAGGAAGTCGACCGGCAGGTCGTGCGCGATGTTGTTGGCGCCGTTCAGACCGAAGACGACCACCGCGCCCCAGGCCCCGCCGAGGATCGGCGCGAGCCACTTCTTCGGCGACAGCAGGCCGAGGATGTCGGTGGGGAGGAAGAGCAGCCAGGGGTTGAGGACCCCGGTGGACAGGGCCATCGGGGCACCGAGGCCGAAGATGAACCCGGCGGAGAGACCGAAGGACACGGCGGTGGTCGCGCTACGGGTGGTGCGCCCCTGGATGAAGTCCAGCAGGAAGGGGCGGACCCCGTCGTTGAAGACGGCCAGGGCCATGTGCGCGATGAAAGCGGTCAGCGCGCAGAGGGCTATGACGGTCAGCTGCTGGGCGAGCGTGAAGTCGAAGCCGCTGCCTGCGGCGAGGGTGGTGCTCACGAGTCACTCCTTGGTGCCCGGTACGGCGATCCGGCGCCGGGTCAGCCGCGGTCAGCGATGGCGCGGGCCATGAGGGGGGCGATGGTGTCGATCTGGTCCATCGAGAAGCCGAAGACCTTCTTGCCGTCGGCGAGCAAGGCGTCGATCTGCGCGGCGTCCGGGACGCCACGGCCGAAGGTGTGGCAGACGGCGCTGCCCATGAGGCCGACGAGGACGCCCAGGGAGGCGCCGGCACCGGTGTGGCAGGTGCCGAGGTAGTAGTCGGCCTGGCCCGCCCGGAACTTCATCGCGGCGTCGATGTCGCTGGAGGCGGCGACATCGAGCGAGTCGATCCCGAGGGCGTCGATGGCCCGGGTGACCTCGACCTTGCCGACTCCGCCGGTGAGGATCTTCGTCATTGCTGTCCTTCTCTCTGTGCTGTGCGGTGGGTTGCCGCTACAGGGGTGCGCGGGCGCGGTTGGGCGGGTCAGGTGCCGGGGGCGGCGGACGACTTCTGCGCCAGGACGGCCAGATGCAGACCGAGGAAGTTGATCTCCGACTCGGGGAGCGTGGGCCCCAGGGTCTGCTCGGCCCGCGCGGAGATCGCCCGGGCCCGTGTGACGGCCTCGGGGCGGCCTGCCAGCTCGGCTGCGACCTGCTCGTCGGTGGAGAACTCCTCGATCGGCTCCCCGCGCAGGAGACGGCCGAGCGCCATCGTGAGATGGCTTGTGAGCATGCCCGCCGTGGCCTCGGTGACGGTGTTGCCCTCGTCCTCCAGCGCGGTCAGCTCGGCGGCCACGAAGTCGATGACCTCAGGGGCGGCCTGGCCGCCCTCACGGAAGAGGCGAAGCCGTAGAGCGAGAGCTTCGTCCATGGTGATCCTCCTAATAAACAATAACCAGGATTCTGTATTTTTAGGCCGTGCGACACTCCCGCCGATTCGGGGGGCTCGCCGGGCGTGGATCCTGTACCGGCCTCCGGTCAGTACGAGGGAGTGCGTTCGCCCCGCAACACCTCACTCTGCATCCGCGTCACCACCGAAAGGTCGAGCGCCTCGCGTACCGCGTCGAGAGCCTTCGCGCCGTCCTTCCGGCCGATCACCGCCGCGCTGGAGTTCCGCAGGGCCAGCTCGCGGGTGACCTCGTCCCCCAGGGGGAGGACGTCGACCCCGATGCCCAGCCTCTCGCGGGCCTCGTCCAGGTTCCACACGGTGGCGTCCACCTCGTGGCGGGCGAAGAGGTCGTGCAGTTGCATGTACGAGACCTCCCGCCACTCGATGTCGCGCCGCCCGGCGAACACGCGCTCCACCAGCATGCGCAGGTCCTCCGACGTGTGGTCGACCGCCACCCGCAGCCCCGGTGTCTCCAGGTCGACGCCGTGCCGCACCAGCATCCCGTGCGCGCCGACGTAGGTGGCGGGACCGAGGTCGGCCACCAACTCCACCGGATGCTCGGCGATCAGCTGGTCGGCGGCGAACCGCGACAACACCACCAGATCCACCTTCCCTTCCAGCAGTGCCGCTGTCCGGGCTCCGGCGCCGCGCATGAAGGTGACGGCGAACGGTGCCCCGGCCTGCTCGAATGCTCCGCGCAGGCCGGTGGCCAGCCCTTCGTAGCGGCGGGAGTACGGCAGCGGCATCGCCGCGAGCAGCGTGCCGAGTCCGGACAGCCGCCACAGGACCGCCCGGTCCGAGCGGACGAGGAACGTGCCCAGGTGGCCCCGGGCGGTGGTGGTGATCGCTCCCGACTCCTCCAGCAGCTGGAGCGCGGCCTGGACGGTGCCGTTGCCGCATCCCAGTTCCTCCGCGAAGTCCCGTACGCGGGGCAGGCGGGTGTCCGGCTCGTGGTTGAGCAGCAGGACGGCCAGTTGCCGGGCGGCCAGGCCGTTGCGGGTGAGGAAGCGGGAGTCGAAGTCGTCCACACTTCGAACAGTAAACAGGATTCTGGATACTGACAAGGATGCTGCGGAACCGGGAGCCCGGACGTCCTTGCGGACACGTCTGAAGCCGGGTTCTGGTGCCGGGCCACGAGCCCGACCCACCGGCGGAAAGGCACGATCACCATCCACGCAGCGTCAGAAATCTCCCCATCCCTCACGGTCGGACCAGCGATCCGATGACCGGAAAGACACTGCCTAAAGGCGGAGATCAAACGCCGGTGGGGTACCATCGACCTGATCGACATCCTCGAGGACGCCGCGCCTCCGTACAGCGTCAGGCCGTCCGGAAGTGACGCTCCGTCCGGTCAGCGCCCGCCCGGCTGAAGTCCCCCCGGCTGGAGCCCCGCGTCGCGAGCGAGAAGGGCGGCCTGGACGCGGTTGTCGCAGTCGAGCTTGGTGAGGATGCGGCTGACGTACGTCTTCACCGTGGCCTCGCTCATATGCAGCCGCCGCCCCGCGTCCGCGTTGGAGAGCCCCTCCCCGAGCAGCGCCAGCACCTCGCGCTCCCGGGTGGTCAGCCCGTTGAGCCGGCGCCGCGCGGCCTCTCCGCGCGTGGTGGCCCCGGTGGCGGAGAGCGCGTCCGCCACATGCCGGGTGGCCGCGGGGGAGAGATACGCGTTGCCCGCCGCCGCGGCCCGCACCGCCTGGATCAGCTCGCCGGGCGCGGAGTCCTTCAGCAGGAACCCCGCACCGCCGTGGCCGAGCGCCCGCAGCACGTTGTCCCGCTCGCCGAAGGTGGTGAGGATCAGGACCCGTACCTTCGGCGCGGCGCGGCCGAGCTCGACCAGCGCCGTCAGCCCGTCCATCACCGGCATCTGGATGTCCAGCAGCGCCACGTCGACCCCGCCGCCCCGGGCCTTCTCCACCGCCTCGCGGCCGTCCCCTGCCTCGGCGACCACGTCGATGTCGTCGGCCGAGGTGAGGATCATTCTGATGCCGGCCCTGATGAGCGGCTCGTCGTCGGCGACGAGGACCCGGATCACACAACCTCCTGCGCGGTGTCGATCATGACATGGTCAAGGAGAACGGACGGAGTGGCCCGGCCATCATGCCCTGTACGGGCCGACCCGCCGCACGGAGCCCGGCATCACGTCGCCTTGTACGTCACCTTGGAGACCAACTTCCCGTCCCGGAAGCAGAACCGGAAGACGGTGAGGAAGTCGACCCCCTGGTCGTCCTCGGAGGAGAAGTGTCGGCACGTCGCTCCCTCGGGCAGCTCGGGCCCCTGGTCCGCCAGGTCCGAGGTGAGCCACGAGTCCTCATTGGGGAGCGTGGCCCGGATGTCCGCCTCGGCGTCCCCGACCTTCGCCTCCTCGTAGACGCTCGGCGAGATCTCCGCCTTCTTCACTTCTTCCGTCATGACGCCCACCCCCCAGACGGCCAGGCCGATGACGCCCGCGACGAGGACGACGGCGGTGACGGCGCAACCGATGGCGACGTTCTTCCTGGTACTCATAATGGCGGTGAACTCCCCTTGTGGATCAGCCTCGTTGATGACCGTTCCACCGTCGCCCGCCGCCCCCGGACGCAGCTGCCCCCGAACGTCGCGAGCCGGTACGACGGAGGTCGCGCCGCACGGCCCCGCGCCCCGGGCACCGTTCCCCGCCCCGTGTCCCCCGAGGTGCCCCGCCCGGCCCTCCGCCCCGCTTCCCGCCCTGCTCTCCTCCCCGTACGGCAGCATCCCCGCGATCCGGAAGCCGCCGTCCCCGGTGGGCCCGGTGTGCACCATGCCGCCGACCCGGCCGACCCGCTCGCGCAGCCCTTTCAACCCCTGGCCGCCGCTGATCACCGGCGGCACCTCGGGCGCTCCGCCCGGCACGGGCCCGTTGGTGACCTCCACGACCAGGCTGTCCGGTTCGTACCTCAGGGCAAGACGTATCGGGGCGCCCGGCGCGTGCTTGTGGGCGTTGGTCAGCCCCTCCTGGACGATGCGGTACGCCTCGTGGTCGGCGGCGGGCGCCAACGGACGCCGGACACCGCTCCGGTCCAGCGACACCGCCGTACCCGCGCCCCGGGACGACTCGACCAGGCCGTCGATGGCGGCGGTGGTACGGGGCGCGTACGGCACCGAGTCGCCGCCGCCCACCGGCTGCCCCTGGTGTTCCCCGTACCCCCGGTAGGCAAGCTCCCCCTGATTCCCCTGGTGAGACTGATGCCCCTGATACTGCTGCTCGTTCTGTCGCTCCCGATACTCCGCCTCGTCGTGGAGCACCCCCACCGCCGCCCGCAACTCCGCCATCGCGGTGACGGAGGCGCCCCGGAGGATTCGTACGGCCTCCCGCTGGCTCCCGGTCAGCTCCGGGTCGACCTGGAGGGCGCCCGCGTGCACGGAGATCAGGGCGAGCTGATGGCCGAGGCTGTCGTGCATGTCATGGGCGATGCGGTTGCGCTCCAGCAACCGCGCCTCACGGGCCACCATCGCCTGCTCGCGCTTGAGCTGCTGATTGTTCTGCCACAACGCGCCGAGCAGTCGCCGCCGCTGGTCCCGGTAGCGGCCGACAAGGGCCGGCACCACGGCCAGGGTCAGGAAGGTCACGACGTTCCACCCGAGGGTGACGGGCAGCACGGGCGCGGCCCCCGAGGTGATGTCGTGGTACAGGCCCGGGACGGTGTGGAGCACACACGCGGCCCCGAACGCGGCGGCCACCCGCCAGGGTTCCGTGATCCGCCGCCCCGCCGACCAGGCGGCGCAGACCAGCAGCACGGAGGCCATGACGCTCCACCCCCCGGCCAGCGGGGCGGAGAGGATGAGGACGGTCGCGGGCAGCGTGTGGCGTGCGGGCGCCAACAGGGCCATCGCCCCGGCGAGGAGGACTGTCCGCGCGTCGAGCGTGCCCACCCACGCGCCGAAGCCCGTGGCGAGACCGGCGAGGGTGACGGCGAGCACCGCCTCCCCGACGATACGGGCGGGGCTCCAGAGCACACCGCCGCTCAACCGCCGCCGGAGGCCCCGAACGGCGAGCCCGGCGGAACGCACCCGTCGATCTCCCGCATCCCTACCCGCCCTCACATCCACATCCACATCCACTTCCCTGTCCGCATACACCGGACCGACGGTAGGACCCCCGGAAGAACGCGTGCATCGGCCGAGCGTCGTGCCACCGTACGACGAAAGTTGACACCTTTCGTCGCCCGGGATCGCGACTTCCGGAGACTGCGCCGGGCCGGTCGCACGGCCGACGATGGACGGACCGAAACGGGGCCACGGGGACAACGGGAGATGCCACATGGACAGCACGGGCACGGAGTCGAGTGCAGGAACGGGCGCGGAGAAGGGCAAGGCCGCCGTCAGCCTCACCAAGGCCACCCCGGCCCCCACCACCGCGGAAGCACCGGACATCCAGTCCCACGACACCTTCGTCATCAAGAAGAAGCTGAGCCTCACGGCCGGCGAGTACGTGGTGAGCGTGGCCCGGCCGGACGGCTCCGAGGGCGAGCCCGTCGCCTACGCACGCGAGAAGCGGCTGTCGCTCAGGGGACAGGTGACCGTCTATACGGACGCGTCCAGGAAGTCCGTTCTCGCCGCCTTCAAGGGCCGCGACCACGAAGTGGGCTACATGTACGACGTCCGGGATGCTTCGGGCCAGTCCTTCGGGTCCTTCTACGAGGACGCGGGCGGGTCTTTCCTCCGCAGGACATGGCAGGTGCGCCAGCCGGGAACGATGAAGCTGACCGGCCGCGAGCGCAGCCGGGTGGTGGCCTTCGTCCGGTTCGTCTGGGAGTTCGTGCCGTATCTCGAATACGTGCCGTTCATCTGGCCGTACCGCTTCGAGTACACCGAGAGCGGCAAGCCGCTGATGACCGTCACCAAGAAGCTGGGGCTGCACACCCGGTACGTACTCGAGATCCTCGCGCCCGACATCGACCGCCGCCTGGCCATCGCCCACACGCTGGCCCTGGACGCCCTGGAAGTGGACTGACACGTACATCACGCGCGTTACGTCCATACAAGCCAGGTCCGCCACGTATCACCGTTGGGCGTCGCGTGGCCGACAGGCCACCGAGTCACATGCCGGCCGGATGAGCGAGCAAGGGCTGCGCGAACCCGGCCTCGGTACTGGTGGGCTCGCATATTCAACTGTCGCGAATATTGTTGCCAAAGCGTCGGTGCGGTCACTGTGTGTTGGGGTGCCGCAGGTCATGATCTGTGCTGGCAGCCCCTCGCGTTCTGGCCGCTGGTGGACAACCTGCCCTCATGCCGCTGAACGTTCCCAAAGAGATCAAGCGTGTGAACAAGCAGGGCCTTGTCGAGCTGAGTTCGAAGCGCGAGCATCTCAACCTCGACAGGGGACGTGGACCTGGATGGCTGGATCAGTACCTGGCCGACGATGTGACGGGGTCTCTGCGAGCGATCCTTCTTGAGCGCCTTCCCAAGCCCTGATATCGCTGCCTCGTCCTGATCAAGCGGGCCGACCGGGAAGCCGAGCAATTCCTGCTCGACGTGCCGGGCGACTCTACGACGGCACGGCGTTCACCGGCGGCATGGTGTCCTTCGACCACACGGTGTTCTCCAGCAACCATGTGTCCTTTATCGGTGCGGAATTCTCTGCCGGCTATGTGCCCTTCCACAGCGCGGCGTTTACCAGCGGCACGGTGTCCTTCGAAAGCGCGACGTTCTCTGGCAAACGCGTATCTCTCGGCGACCTGCAAAACCTTGGCGATCTGCGGCTTCCCGGCCACAGCCGAAGTCTTGGCGACCTGCGGCTTCCCGGTCGCACCCGAACCCTCGGCGACCTGCAACTCTCCGAGACCCCCGCGTTCTTCGGCGGCGCGACGCTTACCGGCGGAGCGCTGAACTTCGGGGGCGCCAGTGGGCCGGCTCCGGATGGACTGCTGGACGCCGTTGGCAGTCCTGTGCCACCGACGGTGACCCTGCCAGCGACGTGGCGATGAGACCTACATCGGGCTTGTAGCTGAGGTGCTGAGCGGGACGGGACGACACGGCACGCTGAACGTCGTACGTGCCCGCTGACCACGCATCACCCCACCCGGCCGCCCCGGGGCCTGACAGAGCGCAGCGACGGGGCGCAGCGGGTGTGTGCGAGGCCCTACGGAGGCACGCTGCCCGTCCTTCCTCCGCGGGGGAGAAGGGACGGGCAGCGGCGTGTTCGTGCTCTCGCTCAGGTAGACGGCAGGCAGTGGTCGGGGCAGGAACCGGACATATTCTTGAACGCTGCCCTGGTCTCTGATCCGGCGATTCCGTCGAGATGTCCGTTGTATCCGAAGTAGTAGAGGTACCTCTGCAAGGCCGTCACCGTATTGGGCCCGACGATCCCGTCGATGCTGTCCTTGTAGCTGTACTTCTTCTTGAGGAAGCGCTGCATCGCCTTCCAGCTGTTGGTGCCGAGCTGCCCGTCGACCGCGTCGTTGTAGCCCCAGCGGGCCTTCAGCGCACGCTGCACGTTCTTGGCCTGTGCGCGGCTCAGGCCGAGGTTGTTCACCGCGGCGACGGAGACGTCCTGGGTGCTCGCCGCGGTTTCGGCGGCCTGCGGGGACGCCGCGAAGCTGGTACCCGCGCCCGCCACCGTTGCGGCGGTGAGGCCGACGGTGGCGCCGGTGGTGAGGCTGATGACGGTCCTCGTCAATGCGTTCGGTCGCATGCTTTCCCTTGGGTCGTGGGGCGGCACCTGCCGTGCCGCCGGCTTGCGACATCAGAGTGCGGGGCGGGCAGCGAGGGGGCCACGGTTGCTGCGGAAAGGACCTCCTCGTGGGACGTCTCAGCCGCTGACCTGCGGTACCGCCGTCCGCTTCGGCGGTATGGCGGGACAGTGGGACGAGCGCCGTCCGATTTCCGTACGGGCGCGGGAGCCATGTTCGGGTGCAGTCCGTGGATACTTGCGGTTCTTATCCCGCGAGCGCGACTACGTGCTCCACCGTGCCCGCTCGCCGGTTGCCGTCCTGAGACCACCGAGGCCCATGGCCCGGGGACTGGTTCATGACCGACGGCGTAGCCGACTGGACGCTGTACCTTCCCGTGTACCGCGCTTCCGCCGTGACTGGCACCGTCATGGCGGAGGCGCGGGCCTCTGTCTTGCGCCGCCGGTGGCGGACGGCTCTGGCCGCGCTCGGCGGAGCCGGACCGCCCGGGTGCAGGGGAAAGGGTCGGGCCCCCTGGCAGCGTGGCCGTATCGGGGGCCCTGGGCCGGGGCCGCCCCCGGGGGGGGGGCTTCGCCGTCCCGACCTGAGCGCCGGGGTTCCCCGCGGCCTGAGATCCGAACAGCCCTGGTCACGTCACTGCGACGTGACCAGGGCTGCGTCGTCGGTCATACATGGGCGCTCATGTGGTTGTGTGGTCGCGGAGTGCGTCGGAGAGGGACGCGGCGGTCTTGGAGTGCGGCGGGGTGCCGGTCACGGAGAGCAGGAGCACGACGGGGCGGTGCAGGGGTCCGGCCAGGACGAGTCGGCGGTCCGCCGCGTGGTGGCGACGGCGTGTGAGGAGGACGGAGTCGAGGAACGAGCGGTCACCGAAGGCCCGGACGGCGCGCCCCCGGGTCCGACTGAGCTTCTCGTAGCCCCGGTCCGCAGGCGTCCGGCCGGCCGGCCGGGGTAGACGCCTGACCGGCCCGCCCATCGGCGCGGCCAAAACTCAGGAGAGGACACGATCAGCGTGAGCGACGCCGAGCACCGGAAGCAGACTCCCGACGGAGCGGCCGAACTCCTGGTTCGCTGCCTGGAGAACGAGGGCGTCGAGGTGGTGTTCGGCGTACCCGGCGAGGAGAACATCCGTTTCACCAACGCCCTCGCCCGCTCGGAGAGGATCCGCTACGTCCTCACCCGGCACGAGCAGGCCGCGTCGTTCATGGCGGAGATGCACGGCCGGCTCACCGGCTCGGCGGGTGTGATGTCCGCGACGCTGGGGCCCGGCGCGATCAACCTGATGCTGGGCGTCGCCGACGCCATGACGAACAGCACGCCCGTTGTCGCGATCACCGCGCAGGTCGGCAAGGAGCGCAACTACAAGGAGTCCCACCAGTTCGTGGACCTGGTGAGCATGTTCGCCCCGGTCACGAAGTGGTCGGCTGAGGTCCCGGCTACCCGTGCCATCCCCGAGATGGTGCGGCGCGCGTTCAAGACCGCGGAGTCCGAGCGGCCCGGCGCGGTCTACATCGCCGTGCCCGAGGACGTCGATGAGGCGACGGACGGCTCGGACCTGCGCCCGCTGCGCAGGAACGTCGTGCAGCCCGAGGCACCGTCCCCGAAGCAGATCAAGCGGGCGGCGGAGCTGCTGCGGGAGGCCCGCCGGCCGGTGATCCTCGCCGGACACGGCGCGGCACGCGGCGGCGCCGAGGAGTCGCTGGCGGCGTTCGCCACCGCACTCGACGTGTCGACGGCGACCACCTTCCACGGCAAGGGTGTCCTGCCCGACGACCACCCGTGCGCGACCGGCACGTTCGGCTTCATGCGGCGCGACTACACCAACTTCGGGTTCGAGGAGGCAGACGTCGTCATCGCCGTCGGCTACGAGCTGCAGGAGTTCGACCCGTCCCGGATAAACCCGGACGGTGACAAGAAGATCGTCCACATCCACCGCGTCCCGGCGGAGGTGGACGACAGCTACTCGGTCGACGTCGGCATCATCGGCGACATCTCCGCCTCCCTCGACGCCCTCGCCACCGAACTCGACGGCCTGCGCTGGACCATCGACGACGAGGACACCACGGCCACCCGCACGCTGCTGTCCAAGGAACTCGAGCAGGGCGCCGCGGACGAGCGCTACCCGCTCGCCCCGCAGCGCGTCATCGCCGACACCCGTGCCGCGCTCGGTCGCGACGACATCGTGCTGGTCGACACCGGCGCGCTGAAGATGTGGATGGCCCGGCTCTACCCGACGTACGCGCCGAACACCTGCCTCATCTCCAACGGCTTGTCCACCATGGGCTTCTCGCTGCCCGGCGCGCTCGCGGTTCAGCTCGCCAGGCCGCAGACGAAGGTGCTGGCGGCGGTCGGCGACGGCTCGTTCCTCATGCACTCCCAGGAGATCGAGACGGCGGTACGCGAGAACATCCCGCTGACCGTTCTGATCTGGGAGGACAACGGCTACGGGCTCATCAAGTGGAAGATGGACCTGGAGGTCGGGGAACACTCCAACACCGACTTCGGCAACCCGGACATCGTCCAGTACGCCCGCAGCTTCGGCGCGAAGGGTTACCACATCGAGTCCGCCGGGGACCTGCTGCCGACGCTCCGTGAGGCACTGGCGGACCCGGGCGTGTCGATCATCAACTGCCCGGTGGACTACGCCGAGAACATGAACCTCATCGAGCACCTCGGGCACCTCGACTCGGCGCTCTGACCCGCCCGCGGCGCGGCCCGCCCCCCCCCGTGCGGGCCGCGCGGCGACCCTCCCGCAGGGGCGGTGCCCCCGGGTCTGCGGCATCGCGTGGCATTTCCGCGGCACGGGGTACATGGCCACCGTGAGGTCCGGCCAGTCGGGGAGAGGAACTTTTGTTATGCGTGCTCGGAGCATAGGTGCGGCAGCCGCCACGGGGTTGGCGCTGGTGGCCGCCCGCGACCTCGTGCAGAAGAAGCACGCGCTGCTGAGGAACTTCCCCCTGGTGGGACACGCCAGGTACGTGCTGGAGACGATCGGCCCCGAGCTACGGCAGTACATCGTGACGTCCAACGACGAGGAGCGTCCCTTCAGCCGTGACCAGCGCAGCTGGATCTACGCGTCGGCGAAGGGGGAGAACAACTACTTCGGGTTCGGCACCGACAACGACGTCGAGCACGTGCAGGGTCATGCATACGTGAAGCAGCGTACGTTCGCCGGTGCGCTGCCCGATCTGAGCGACCCCCAGGCGGCATTGCCCTCGGCCAAGGTGCTCGGCGGACCGCGCGGCCGAGCGAAGGTGTTCCGCCCGGCGAGCGTCATCAACATCTCGGCGATGAGCTTCGGCTCGCTGTCCGGCGCGGCCGTCACGGCGCTCAACAAGGGCGCGGCGCTGGCCGGGACGATGCAGAACACCGGCGAGGGCGGCCTGTCGCCCTACCACCTCAACGGCGGGGACCTTGTCCTCCAGATCGGTACGTCGTACTTCGGCTGCCGCAACGAGGACGGGACGTTCAACCTCGACAAGCTCAAGTCCATGGTCGCGGGCGCGCCCGTCAAGGCGATCGAGATCAAGCTCTCGCAGGGCGCGAAGCCGGGGCTCGGCGGCATGCTGCCGGGTGCAAAGGTGACCGACGAGATTGCCGGCATCCGCGACATTCCCGCAGGCAAGGACTGCGCTTCGCCGTCGCGGCACACCGCGTTCCACGACGTGGACTCGATGCTCGACTTCGTGGAACTGTTGGCCACGGAGACCGGATTGCCGGTCGGGATCAAGAGCGCCATCGGGGAGCTGGACTTCTGGGAGGAACTCGCCACCCTGATGGAGCGGGGCGAGCGAGGGGTCGACTTCGTGACCGTCGACGGTGGCGAGGGCGGCACCGGGGCGGCTCCCCTGATCTTCGCCGACTCGGTGTCCCTGCCATTCCGCATGGGCTTCTCCCGCGTCTACGGCGTGTTCGCCGAGCGGGACCTGACCGACGACATCACCTTCATCGGCTCCGGCAAACTCGGCCTGCCCGAGAACGCCGTCGTCGCCTTCGCCCTCGGCGTCGACATGATCAACGTGGGCCGTGAGGCGATGCTGTCCATCGGCTGCATCCAGGCCCAGAAGTGCCACACCGACAAGTGCCCCACCGGCATCGCCACCCAGGACCCGTGGCTGGCGCGCGGCATCGACGCGCCCTCGAAGGGCATCCGGGCCGCGATGTACCTGCGCACCCTGCGCAGGGAGTTGCTGAAGGTCTCGGGCGCCGTCGGTGTCCCCCACCCGTCGCTCATCACCCCCACCGACATAGACATCCTGAACGGCGACTACGACGCCCGCAGCCTGGGGAGTGTCTACGGCTACAAGGATGGCTGGGGCTCGCTCGGCCCGGAGCTCGCCCATGAGATCGCCGAACTGCTCACCACCTGAGCCGGTACTCGGCCACCTGTCTTCAACCGTCATGCCCTGCGCAGCACGCCCACCGAGTGAACGGTGGTGCGCACCGGATGGACTCGGTGCGCACCGCGATACGGAGTGCACCGCGCGCGCGAGCACCAGGTGCCCATCGCACATCGCCTCCAGGGTGTCGGCGGTGTCCGGGTGCTCGGGTCCGGGATCACGTTCACCGTGAACCGGATGATGCTGCGGGCGATGCCCGGCGCCGCCGTGACGGGGAGTCCCGCGCCCGGTCCCGCAGCGCGCACCACCGGCAGGCCGCTCTTGCACCGGGGTTGGGGGTGGGTGGTGCAGGGTGTGGACGGGTAGGAGGCGGGCATCGTGCTCTGTGGCGAGGGGGCTCGATTACGGCGTTGGCAGGCAGCGCCGTTCCGGTTCCCGGCCGTCGGTGTTCCTCAGCTCAGGCAAGTTTGCTACGGGTGAGGCGTCGGACGAGCTAGCCTCCGGGCGTGGGGATATTGATGCGTTTGGCGGCGCGGGTCAGCCGTCTGAGGAAGGGGCGGTCCAAGGTCGTCTTGGTGTTGTGCGGGGGCTACCGGGGTCCGTTTGAGGGAGAGCGGGTCCGGCGAACGGTGCGCCGAGCCGTACGCATCGCAGATGCCTTGGATTCGAGCCCGCCGGATGTCTGGATCTACGGGGCCGATTGCCACCGCCTCCCCGCGATCAAGAGCGGCTCTCTCGAGGCGTGGATCGCGGACTGGGCCGTCCTCGCGAGGAGCCCTGTATTCGGCACATCCAAGGAGATCGGCAATCCGCTGGCCTGTTCGGCAGAGGAGTACGGGCTGTTCAAAGGCGTCAGTGTCGCCGAAGCGATGAAGATACTCCGGACGGAGTACGGAAGCTCCCGCGTACCGGTCCTTGTGCTCTTCCATGTGGAGTCGATGGAGGGCGACGACAGTGGTGTTGCCGGGGAGTTGGAGAAGGCGTCGGGCAAGCCGCTGTTCTGGCAGTTCCTCGCCCAGCTGGACGGGATGCATCCGTCGGTGCTGAACTGCTTGGACGACGTGCGCCGGGAACGCCCCAGCATCACGAACACGCACTACAACAACTCGTGGGACATGGATACGTCAGTCGGCATGGATACCTTCATGCAGTACGGGATGATCAAGCCCTACGCGCGCTGGGCAAGAGAGCCCCGCCGACGGAAGCTGGGGTGATCCGCGCTTTCCACCGAGACCCTGCTGTAGGAGATCAGGATCGTGGCAATGCCGACCAAGGCCAAGAAGCGCTCGGCCTTGCGCTCGTAGCGATGCAGACGCTGGCGCGGGCGTGGGTTTGTTGCTCGCTGTCCCGTAGGTGCTCGCCACGCTGCTGGATGTGTCCTTGCCCATCGGGCCCTGCGTCTCCGCATCGGCGGCCGGTTCCCGCTCCATCGCTATTGGCCCCGGTACTGCCGCGCGCAAGCAGCCCGCCCCCGTCGGAAACGCCACCCCCGCCTGCACGCCACGGGCAGGCCACCCCTGCACCACGTCAAGGGCGCGGATGGTGGAACTACCGCGTCGTTCCAGAATTCTGGAACGCGCGTCCCGGCGGTCGGCTCGCGTTCGCGTTGCTGCCCGTTCACCCGTGCGACGTACCCGGGCTGCTGCCCTGCAGCGCGTCGTGGCCGAACGGCCCGATGCCAACAGCCTCCTGGCCCGGCATCAGGCCGGCTCAGTCCTCGCCCGGTGTGCTGCCGACCCAGGTGACCTGCCCCCCTGGGGTGTGGAGCCCGGTCAGGGAGGTCCTCCGGCGCGTGAGCGCGATGACCATGACCACCGCCCCGGCTCCGACCGTGATTGCGTACGTGGTGCTCAGCCACGCGGGCCCGTCAGGTCCACCACCCGGCGCCGATCAGTGGGTCCACCCCACCGCGACGTCCTTTCAGCTGGACTCTGTCCGCCGCTCCGGCCTCTACCCGCCGTGGAGATCAGCACGCCGACGGCCCCCTCCTCGACAGGGCCCGGTCGGCTCACGCTCCCGGCCTCGTCCAGCGGGCTGCAGTGCGCGTCGTGGACATACTCGACTGGTTGCTCTGGCCCGCACTCGCTGTGGCACTCCTGGAGGCTTTCGCTGCCATCCGAGGCATCCGCCGGCTGCGCGAAGCGGCCCCCGCAGTCCGGACCACGGCACGTCTGGACCACGGCGCGTCCGGACCCTGTTGGACAACGTCGCCAGCCTGTTCATCGTCACCGGTCTGCTGCCCGGCATGAAGGCGGGGGAGCCCTGGCTCCGGCGTCTCCAGGCCCCGTGATCAGTGAATGATGCCGTTCTCGTGAAGTATGACCAGCACCATGCCCAGGAGCATGGCGGTTTCCACGACGATGGGGACGCCGGGTGAGAACCAGTCTTCGGAACGGGCGTTGAGCTCTCTCCGGCTGTGTACGAAGCGGTGCGGGCGCCGCGGGTCGTACACGAGGACGGCTTCCTTTCCCGGCCTTGCCCCAGCTACCTCCGCAGAGCGGGGATATGCAGATGACCCGTCGGCCGGCCGGGGTCATGAACTCGAAGCTGGGTGGAGTACCGGCCCTCGGATGTTGATATGGTCCGGCACTTCCCGGTTGCGGGAACGCCGGCCTTCTTCAGGTGTCGGCGGAGCCATAGCGGATATATATGCCGAAGTGGATGAGGAAGGGAAAGGGGCCAGCACGCAGACAACAGCCACTCACATCAGTCCTGACATTCGTCGATAGGCATATGTCAGACAACTGGCAACAAGATCGATATGAGACGCAGAAGCAAGCAGGCGGACACGGTCGGTGTCAGGTGGTGGTGGCCCAGTCCATGCCCAGCGCGGCGAGGGCGGCGATGTCCAGGAGCGGTTTTTTTGATCAGTAAGTGGTGGTCTGGCCTGCGCTGATCAGTTTGTTGTGCGCGTGTGGGCGGGGAGATTGCAGTGGGCCCGGTTGCGGGTGATTGAGGGCGCTGTGCGGGAGGAGGGGTGTGGTCTGCGGGTTTGTCAGCTAGGTGGTTGGTTGATTAGGTCGTGCTACTTGCGTGGAGCAGGATGCAGGTTCAGTGATCGTTGGAATGCGGCAGCGGTCGGACACGCCGCCCTGTTTGAACTGGACCTCGATGCTCACGGACCACGAAAAGAGCTTCACCCACGACACCTGGTCTGTGCATGATTCCCACTGTGCATGCAGACGGGGATCAACGCGGGCAGGGACGGTACTCGCTGACGGACGCAGAAAGCAGCCATGTCTGGGGCGTCTGCGACGAGGCGGAGGGGTTGTTCCGGGAACCCCTGCGTGGGACGTACGAACTGTTCGGCTGGGTTCCGGTTGGAGCCGAGGTGCGCGGCTGGGTCGGCAGCCGGGTGTGGCTGGTGCCGGAGGACGGAACGCTCGATGCCTGGCTGCTGGAGGACGCGGAGAGCCTTGGACAGTACCCGGGAACGGACGGCCTCGTGCTCACCGGTCTGGACGATCACGAGGGCCCGCCCGAGGGACACCGGGCTCCTGTTCGACTGCACGTCGGGTACCGGTGGCTGGGCTCCTGCCGGGAGTTCGCCCGCGTCCTGCCGCCCGAGCAAGTAGAACCTCCGCTCGTCCTGCGGGGGCTCGCCCCGAGTGATCGGCTACGGCGGGCACTGGCTACGGGCACCCGGAGCACGCTGGACCTGGAGGAGCTCTGGCTGGAGATACGGGACGACCGGGGCGAACCGCTCACCGACCGGCTGCTGCGACCCGAAGTCCGTACGTGGCAGCCGTCCTCCCGCGGGACAGACCTGATTGATCTGAACTCCACGGATACCTCGCACCCGTACCGGGATTTGCCCGGCCCGTCTGGGAGCGCTGGCTTGCTGGCCCGCCGGAGGCCCCTGGCGCCTGGGCTTCGCTCGATACGCGCCAGCGTGGGGCCTGGCTCGATCTCGTCCGGGAGCGGGGCTGCCGGCTCAAGCACCAGGACCGGCAGGCCGGGCACGCGTACGAGCTGGACGGCCAGCACATCACGGATGAACCGCGCCTCTACTTGGCACTCGGCGAGGCCGTCAACGGGCCGGGCGGCTACTTCAGTGGCTGCTTGGACGCAGTCGTGGACTGTCTGCGCGGCAACTTCGGCTACACCGCCCCCGCAACCTTGGTATGGCGGGACGCTGCGACTGCGCGCGAGTACCTGCCCCGCGTTCTGGCGTCGGATGGTGAGCAATATGACCTGGTCGCCCTGGTGATCGAAGTCCTGACCGAGGGCGGGATGCATGGGACCTTCACGTGAATTGGCCGAGCTGCCGCAGTAGTGAATCAACGCTGCTGCCGGCCCGTCAGGCTAAGTACGCGCCTGTTACGGAAGCCCGGCCGGGCGCTGATGTCGACGGAGGGATCAGTCAGCGGCGGACAGCCTGTGCCACCAGTGACCGCACCCGTTCGAGCAGGAGCGTTCGCGGCGTCGTTCGTCGGCGATCGCGAGTACCGCGACCAGCAGTCGGAACGCCTTTCGGCGTTCATCGGAGGGAGTGAGGGAGGCGATCTTCCCTAGTTGATCGTTGATCCGACCACGTGTGATCAGCACCGCCGGCGTGTGCGTCGGGCGCAGGCCGGCACGGCGGATGCTCTCCGGTCCGTCCTCGGTGACGGCGCGTGCCTGGACACAGTGGTGGCGCAGAAACACCAGGGTTTCGGACTGCTCCTCTGGGCCGAGGGCGTCGAACCATACGATGCCCTGTGACATCGGGCGGAGCCCCTGGGCAAGTTCGTTGAGTATGACGTCGTGTTTGGTCACGCCTGTCTCCCGTCGGGCAAGCGGCGCTTCGCCGCGGATTCGAGGTCAGTGGAACCAGGCAACGAGTCGCACGTGGTCTGCTCCATGGAGTTCGCTGAGTGTCCGCATCACGCTCCAGACCGGCCCCCAGTCGCTTTCGTCTCCGGCGACCGATTCTCGGCTTTGCGTGCCGGAGCTGTCTGTTTCCTGCCAGTCGGTCGAGGTGAGCTCGGCCCACGTGATCCATGTCGTGCCGTGGGTGTCGGGAGATCGGCCGTACGCGGCGTACTAGGTCTAGGCAGTGTCTTCAAATGATCATCGTTGGTGGATCATGGTGTCGTGATACGTCGTCATGAACTGTCGGATGCCGAGTGGGAGTTCGTCCGGCCGTTGCTGCCCGTGTCGTTGCGGGGGCGGAAGCGGTTGGACGATCGCAGGGTCCTGAACGGGATCGTGTGGAAGTTCCGGACCGGGACGGCCTGGCGGGATGTGCCCGAGCGCTATGGCCCGTGGGCCACGCTGCATACGCGTTTCCGCAGGTGGGCGGCGGACGGGACGTTCGACCGGATGCTCCGCGCCGCCCAGGCGAAAGCGGATGCGGCGGGCGACGTCGACTGGCTGGTGTCCGTCGACTCGACGATCGTCCGCGCTCACCAGCACGCGGCCGGGGCCCGAAAAGGGGGCTCCGCGACCCGGCCCTCGGCCGGTCAAAAGGCGGTCTGACTAGCAAAATCCACCTGGCCTGTGACGGGCGGGGCCGACCCCTGGCATTCGTGGTCACGGGTGGAAACACCAACGACTGCACCCGGTTCACCGCCGTGATTGAAGCGATCCGCGTGCCCCGGATCGGACCCGGCCGTCCCCGGGTCCGGCCCGATCACGTCCTGGGCGACAAGGGCTACAGCTCGAAGGCGATCCGCGCCTGGCTCCGTCGCAAGGGCATCGCCCACACGATTCCCGAACGGGCCGACCAGGCCCGCAACCGGGCCCGGCGAGGCAGCCGCGGAGGCCGCCCGCCGGCCTTCGACCGCGAGGTCTACAAGCACCGCAACGTCGTGGAACGGTGCTTCAACCGCCTGAAGCAGTGGCGCGGGATCGCCACCCGGTACGACAAGACTGCCGAGTCCTACGAAGCAGCTGTCACGCTCGCGTCACTCCTGATGTGGGCGTGACATTTGACGACAGAACCTAGGCCACGCGTCGCTCCGCGACTCGCAGAAGCTGCCGCCCTGTCCCGGGCGGGACACTTCCGCGGTCCACCATCAGCCGGTGCACATAGCCAGCCGTCGGCGGCTGCGGCCCCCAGGCGTCCTCGTCCTCCCACCAGAGCTCCCAGGCCCCGACCACACGATCGGCGGCCTCCGCGAGCCACACCTCCCCGCTCTCCATGATCCGGAGGAAGTGGTCCCCGCCCAGCTCACCAGGCTGCCACTGACCAGTGACACCTTGGGCAAGCATCCAGCGGGCCGCGTCGTCGCGCAGACGCACGACGGCGGCAAGATCGGCGTCGTCAGCGAGACGGAAGCGTAGATCGTTCACGCCGCGATCCTCGCACAGGCGTCCGCCCCTGCATCGACCGGCCGCAAGGGGGCTTCCCTGGAAGAAGGACAGACACCTGTCGCCGCCTGAGCGAGCTCAACTGATCCACAGATATTGACAATTACTCAGCTGCCCATCCGTCGAATGCCACTGTGCGCCACTGCCGGTATCGAGCCGCCGGAGTACGGGGTTGGGCCAGCGGGCCGGCGACTACTTCGAACAGGGCTTCCAACAGTGCGGCACCCAGACGGCGACGCAGATCACGTAGGGCCTTCTCCGAAGGCGTCACGACCGGGAGCCCAGTCAGCCCGGCGACCAGCTTGTTCCAGACTTTGGCGTAGCCCAGTTGCGGGAACAAGCCCAGTGCCAACACGAAGTAGATACCTACTCGCGACGGAAGAATCCGCCTTCGCCGTTCGACGTCCCCGTCTCCTCCAGTACGGCGTCGACCAACTCGAAGGGAACGTATTTGGTTAACTCACCCAGGTGGCCTGGGGCAAGAACACCTTCGCCGACGGCGAGAATACCTGGGAGCGTGCTGACGGCAGACTGGCGATGCAACGGAGCCTCGCGAGCGATGGATCTTGGCAGATCCCTACTCCTACCCGGGGTGCCAACCCGCCCACGCACAAAACGGCCGTCGCCCCGTCGGACCGAATCTTGAGTGCATCCACCGAAGGTTGGCCGAGTCACGGAGTTGGCAGTGTGTTGGTACCGTTCGAGACGGTTCTTTCGAACGAACAAGGCAGGTCAGCAGGTGTCAGCTCTAGACTTTTACGCCCAAGTCGCCACCAGTGGCGACGTACTTGGAGCTGGAATCGGCACCGACCCCGGGGGCTGGGAAGCTGCTGTGGGGCCGGATTTCCTCGATGTTCCCGGTGGCGGCCTCCTACGGAGGGACTACGGGCTCGTGGAGATCAATTTCTCACCGGAGCAGCAGGGGCTCCAGGGGCAGATGGCCTGCTTCGGCTTCGGCGTCAAGCCCCAACGGCTGCTGTACGACCTGTCCCCGAGCACCGTGCCACTTCCGCTCTCGCGGAAGTACGGGGAATTCGCGCCCCGGCTGCCGTTTGAGGAACTTCGGGCCGCCATCCTGTCCCTGGGGCACACGGTGGAGCTCGAAGAAACTTCGCGCGACATGCACCGTTACCGCGTGTCTGAGTCTGCCGCTCGCATTGACGTCGTCCTTGATCCTGATCCGTACGGTTCAGGCCCCACCGATCCGGACGGACATCAGGTAGGGGACGTATGGTCCATCTCCCTGTGGTAACCGGCCCGAGCTTCGGACCAGTGAGCCTTTTCCATCTTGATCAGGTGGTGAGTTCGAGGGCGACGACGGCCCGGACGACGGCGGCGATCCGCGTGGTGCTGCAGCGGAGCTTCCGCAGGAGCCGCCAGGACTTGAGGGTTGCCATGGCGCGTTCTCTGAGCTGCGGATCTTGGCGTGATCGCGGTTGCGACGACGACGCCAGCCGCGCAGGTTCTTGCCCCGGATCGGGACACGGACAGCAGGACCCGCGCCCTGATATGCCTTGTCGGCCCAGCACTTGATGTCGTCTGCGGCGAGAGCGGCGGGAGTGCCGTGAACCCGCGCTACGGTCAGTCTGGGTTTCCCACGCCGCCAACCACGGGCTCTGACCAGCATCATCTTCCTTCGCGTTTGCCGTGTTCAGGGCCGTATGCGGTACGCGTGAAGACTCGTACGTCGCCCGCTCTCGCCCTGGTCCTTCAGAAGAGGTCGTCCAGCGGCCCGGCCAGGGATCCCCATGCGGACGTTGGGTCCCGGTCGGCGTCCCTGTCCTTCTTGCGGTTGATCGGGAACATCAGCTGCGCGCTGAGGAGTACCAGTCCAAGACCTCCCGCACACAGTCCCGCACGAGCCCACCACATGCTGCCCGTCCAGTCCTGGGGCGGTCCGATGATGGCCCACACGGCCAGGGACATGCCGACGAGCAGAACAACCACCGCACTGATGCGACGCAAATCGATCTTCATGTGGTGATGATCGCACCAACGAGTTGGTGCGTGATAGCGGGTGGACATGCTCTGCGAATGAGGCATATGACTGATCGTTCCGTTTGGCGCCTCCATTGCTCACTGGCAGCTCGGCAGCTCATCTGGCCCCGCTGGTAGCTGAGTGGCCAGGCCGTGGGTGGTCAGCGTTGAGCACCATCGATTCCGTGCACCTCGTCCAACCTGCCGGGAGGCTGGTTCGGCAGCCCAGCGGTGGGCATGAAGGAAGCTCCTGGTAGACGGGTTCACGACCAAGATCACCCGTGTTCGCCAGGAGCTTCGTGTTCTTGTCTACCCGTCGTCGATCGATATGTCCACCCGCACCCTGCGGTTCCTGACCGGGCAACTGACAGCCAGGCGGAGGGAGATCGGCACGCGGTGGCGGCGGCTTCCCGCAGCGCGACAGGCTCTGCTGGCCCTGGCCCACCTGCGGTGCGGTGACACCTACACGCAGCTCGCGGCCGGTTTCGGCATCGGGATCGCGACCGCCTTCCGCTACATACGCGAGGCCGTCGACATCCTGGCCACCCTCGCCCCGTCCCTGGCCGAGGCGATGAAGGCGATCCGGGCGAAGGCGTTCGTCATCCTCGACGGCACCCTGCTGCCGATCGACCGGATTGCCGCCGACACCCCGTACTACTCCGGGAAACACAAACGCCACGGCATGAACGTCCAGGTCCTCACCGACCCGTTCGGCCGACTGCTCTGGGCCTCGCCCGCGCTGCCTGGCTCCACTCACGACCTCACCGCCGCGCGACAGCACGGGATCATCGAAGCCCTCGCTGAAGCGGGACTCAAATACTGGGCTGACAAGGCGTATCAAGGTGCCAGCGGAACCGTCCGAGTCCCGTTTCGGGGCCGCCGTCTCAAGCGATGGAAGCGCCGTCACAACACCACCCACGCCAAGATCCGCTGCCTCGGCGAGCAGGCCATGGCCACCCTCAAGGGCTGGCGGCTCCTGCGGAAGCTCCGCTGCAGCACCAACCGCATCACCGACGTGGTGAAGGCCGTCCTCGTCCTTCACCACCACGCGTCAGCCTGAGGTTGGAAAGAGCTCAGTGCTGAGCTACGTCGGCGGGTCTCGTCCGGTGCGACTCTTGGGCAGCGCCGGACAAGGCGATGACTATCCGCTTCTTCGCGGCCGAGCCTCCGAAAGGGTGAACCGACCGCCGATCCCTGCGTGCCCCGCTGCCGGAAGTCGCACCCTGCGAAGAGGGACGGCCGGTGCCGCGGCCACCGTGGGGGTGCTCGGCGGCGGAAGAGGGGAGTGGTGGTGGGATCAGCCAACGGCGAGCCACAGGTACCGTTGCGGGACCGGGCGCGCTATCGGTTCGACCGCACGCTGGCTCGTTCGACGGGCACGCTGATGGGCTGGCTGGTGATCACCTGCCTGGCTGTCGTCGTCCCGGTCAGCCTGCTGCTGGTGTGGACGGACCCGGGATCGCCCACGTCGCTCTCAGGGCGGCTGACCGCTGCGTGGCGGATCAGCGCGGAGACGCTGAGGCTGGGCGCGGCCACCGGCACGCCCCTGCGCATGGTGCTTTCCGCAGTGCTCGGACTGGTCGCACTGCTCTGTGTGTCGACGCTCGTCGGTGTGATCACGACCGGACTGGCCGAACGAATGGCCGAGTTGAGCAGGGGCCGGTCCACGGTTCTGGAGCAGGAGCACGTCCTGGTGCTCGGCTGGTCCGACCAGGTGACCACCGTGGTGGGCGAACTGATCGCCGCACAGGCCCCACGGCGGCCGCGCGCCATCGTTCTGCTGGCCGACCGTGACAAGGCGGAGATGGAGGAGGCCCTGGCCGCTAGGGTCGGCCTAGCTGCCCGCGGCCGGATTGTCTGCCGTAGTGGTCCCCCCAGCGACCCGGACGTTCTTGCCCTCGTCAGCCCGCGGTCGGCGAGCACAGTGGTGGTCCTGCCGTCAGCGGGACCGACGGCGGACTCCGAGGTGCTGCGCATCCTGCTCGCCCTACGGGCGGTGATCGGGGGGTACACCGACGGGCCTCCGGTGCTCGCGGCGGTTCGGGACGACCGATACCGGGCACCTGCCCGCCTGGCCGCAGGCCCCCTCGGCACAGTCCTGGAGGCGGACACGGTCACGGCCCGGCTGATCGCCCAGTGCGTCGGCCGTCCCGGCCTCTCCCTCGTCCTGCGTGACCTTCTCGACTTCGCGGGCGACGAGTTCCATCTCACCGATGCCACCGCGTTCCAGGACGGCCCTTTCGGGGCGACTCTGCTCTACCACCCGGATTCCTGCGTCGTGGGACTGCTCACACCCGATGGCCGCACGCTGCTGAACCCGGCCGCCGACACCCCCGTCCTGCCCGGAAGCCGCCTGATCGTGCTCGCCCGCGATGACGACAGCACACGCGTCGAGGACTGCCGGCACCTCGTCGACGTCTCGGCGATCGCCACGGCCCGGCCCGAGCCGGCCGGCC
This sequence comes from Streptomyces globisporus, assembly GCA_014649555.1. Taxonomy (GTDB): domain Bacteria; phylum Actinomycetota; class Actinomycetes; order Streptomycetales; family Streptomycetaceae; genus Streptomyces; species Streptomyces globisporus. The sequence continues at coordinate 415,118 of BMTG01000006.1, forward strand.
CGTCCCGGCTGCTGCTGCTCGGCTGGAACCGCAGGGCCCCCCTGGTCCTGGAACAGTTACGCAGCACGGCCCGATCCGGATCCGTGGTGGACGTCGTCGCCGACAACGCCGTACCCGGGCCCCGAGAACCGGAGGCGGACAGACCCGCCCGGCACGACGTGCGATTCCGGTCCCTTCCCCTGTCCCGACCCGAGGTCCTTCTTGACCTCGACCTAGACCCGTACGACGGAGTGATCGTCCTGGGCCCGGATCAGGGCGAGGGCCGCGACCACCCGGACGACTGGACTCTGGTCACCCTCCTGGCCGTGCGGCTGCTGGAACAGCGAACGGGACGCGAGACCCGGATCGTCACCGAACTCGTCGACGACCGCAACCGCCCACTGGCGCCCGTGAACAGCGGTTCCGACGTCATCGTCAGCGGCATGCTGGTTGGCCTGCTCATGGCTCAGATCGCGCAGAACCGGCATCTGGCCCCCGTCTTCGAAGAGTTGTTCTCCGCGAACGGCAACAGCGTCTGCCTGCGCCCCGCCTACGCGTACATTCGCGAGGGCGCCGAAGCCACGTTCGCCGACGTCGTCGCCGCCGCCCAGATGCGTGGCGAATGCGCGATCGGCTACCGGCGGCAGGACATCGCCAACACCGGCTCCGATGACCACGGCATCAAGCTCAACCCGTCAAAGGCCGTGCGGCGCGTCTGGTACGCCGAGGACCAGATCGTGGTGATCGCGACGGACCGCCTCCCACCCCCTTCGATCGCCGTCAACGAACCTGCGCCGGTTCAGTCCGAGAGCGAGTAGAGCCGCCGAGCCGCCGTACGGTGCGGCGGTTGAGCGAGTGCCCCTCGGCCTGGAGCTCACATGCGATCCGGGAGGCCGACCGCTCTTCTGCCCGGCGGCGGTTGTGCTCGGGCTCGCTTCCGGTCTGCGCGAGCATCAGAGAGGGCAGCGGTCATTCTGCGGCAGTGGCGGTGTACTCGTGGTCGAGGATGGAGTGGGTGATGGAGTCGCTCCATTGGCCGCCGCGTTGGACGTGTTCGCGGATGTAGCCCTCGTCGGTGAGCCCAGCGCGGTGCATGGTGCGGGCGGAGGCGGTGTTGTGGGGGGAGCGGGCTCCCCAGACCCGGTGCAGGTCGAGGTCCTCGAAGGCGCAGGCCAGCAGCAGTCGTACGGTTTCGGTGCCGTATCCGTTGCCCCAGACGGCCGGGTTGAGTCGACAACCCACCAGGCTCTGACTCACACCCCCAGGGGGGGGGTTTACCTCCGCTCGCACGCAGAGCACCCGGGGTCATCGGGATGTCGGTCATAGGGGTCCGGATTACATCTGCTCGCGCGGAGAGCACCTCGTGAATATATCCACGGTCTCATCGCGGGGCGGCTCACTTCCGCTAGCGCGGAAGCACCTCCACGTCACCGGTGTGGCCGTGCCCCGGGTGGCTCACCTCCGCGGACGCGGGGGTGTTCCGTACATGATCAAGGTGGGTTCCCGGCCGGGCGTGTGCTCCCCGCCGACGCGGGGGTGTTCCGTGGGTGGAGGACTGGATGCGCGGCGGGTCGGTGTGTTCCCCGCCGACGCGGGGGTGTTCCGTCCCTCAACACCCGGGCCTGCTGCTCCTTCGCGAGCGGTGCCCCCCGTCGACGCGGGGGTCTTCCGCGCGCGCAGGGACGCGGTGAAGGCGCCGCAACGGTGCTCCCCGCCGACGGGGCTGTCCCTTCGCCTCTCAGCTGCGGCGTACGTACGGGATCGGCCCCTGAACTACGTGGGGGGTTCGTACTCGACGGTCGAGTCGGCGCACGGTTCGGCGAGGTCGAGGAGGGCTGCCTGTTCGTTCTTGTCCGCGCTGAGGTTCCAGCGGAGCTTCGTGGCGGTCCAGTCGACGAGGTAGGTGCAGGTCGCGGACTGGGCGGGCGGCATCCAGGCCGCTGGGGCTTTCGACCGGTTAGTCTTCGCGGTGACCGCGACCAGGGAGCGTTCGGATCCGAGGTCGTTGGCGTAGGCCTCGCGGCGTTCGGTGGTCCAGTCGTGGGGCGCCGACTGGCGGGGAGCGTCATTCCTGTTGTGCGGTATTCGCCTTGGCGGAGCTCTTCGGTTGTGGCTCTGACCGGAGTTTCGTGAACAACTGACGTCCAGCAGGATCGAGGGCGCGTACTGGTCGACTATGTGCTGTGACCGAGATGATCGAAGTACCAGATGCCGAGGGTGACTGGGAGCCTGCGACGGAGTTCCCGGCGAGTAGGCGCATACCGGCGCGGCAGGCGTCTATGTTTCAGAGTGCCACCTGGCCGTTGAGCTCGCTGGCGCTGCTGGCAGTGGATCTGGAGGCGGTGGCGCGGCGGCTGAAGCTGCCCTGCCGCTTGTGGCGACCCTGCCCTACAGCTCCAAGACCGGGGCCCCGAGCGAGCAGTGGCCCAGCACCTGCGGGACGCCCACACGAAGCCAGGCGACACCAAGCCCGTGAATGCCAGCAAGGCGGTACCGGGGTTCGACCTCAAGCACACGCTGCACCGGCTTCAGCACGACGGTGACCGTGTGAAGGCCAATCGCCGCGCGGCCATTGCTACCTGCGTCAAGTACTGGGGGGCCGACTACGCCACAAGCGTTCCCGGAGTCACGCGGGAATGCGACGAGTATCCCTTCGCCAGCACCTACGAAGGCGCAGCTCAAAGCAAGTACGACCAGACGAAGCCCAAGGACAACTTCTCCGCCAGGCCCCTGCCCAGGGCTGACAACGGAGCCGGCGGAAGCATCCTGAAAATATTCATGGACCGGAACCGCATTCTGGACGGGTTCAGCAGCGGTGACGACATCGACGCCTACGTGGTCTCGATCTCCTGAGGCGCGCCCTGGGGGCAGGGCCCAATGTTCTGCCCACAGGTTCTCAGGTGCCGGCCGGCCAGAACTGGACCAGGTACCGCTCCACTCCGACGGGCACGTCCACCGCCGCAAGCCGGGCAGCCTCGGCCCGGCCCGAACAGACGGCGCGGACCTTCCAGAGCGTGTTGGGCCGGCCGAGCTCCACACGGCCTTCGTCGACCCCCGACATCGTCTCGATCGAGAGATTCCCTGTGGTTGAGAAGATCTCTGCTTCGCCCTGAGCTTCCCAGCGGACGCCGTCGGGCACGGACGGTTCACTGCCCCACACCTCGGCTGTCAGAGCTGCCTCGTGGGTGTGCCCGGCGCTCTGGAAGTCGAGCCGCTTGTCGTAAACGGTCAGGAAGCCTGCCCCTGGCGCTTCTGCCCGCTCCTCGGGGAAGGGGGCGGAGACCTCCATGTCGTCCTCTTCCTGAAGGGCGAACGCATGGAACTCCACGGACACCCGAACTTCTTCGCGCGCCACCAACTCGGCCACAGAGAACTCCCGTATCTCCCGCTACCGCCGCAAGCACCCTATCTTGGTGGCCGCCAGCACATCGTGGAATACCGGCCGCCGGCTCCCGTTCAATGCTGACCGATCCGACTGGCCCGTGTACGGCTCACAGGCGCGGCCAACCGCAGGGGCGGACCGCCCTCGCTGTCTGTGAGGTCGGCAGCTTGTCCTCACCGAAGCCGCACCGCGCAGGGACCACGGGTCGTGGTGGTTGAGGGAGGCGGCCCTGGCGTTGACGGTGGTTCAGTCGGGGAGTTCGGCGGGGGCCGGGCACTCCCTCACCACAAGGCCGCTGTGCGGCTGGTCACGGTCGATTCGTGCGGGATCGGCGATATTGCGCCGGGGAGTTCTTTGTCGCCTCGTCCTCGTACGAGCCCACCGTGCCCCGGTCCACATGGAACGTCGTCAGGGTCGATACGGGGGACGCCGGGTCCCGCCGGTCCTCGATGACCCGCATGTGGGTGGAGAAGCGCTCCGGGGTCACCTCGTACACGTCGTAGCCGTAGCGGTTGCCCTCGAAGTACTTGAGGTGCGGATTGGCCCGGCCCATGCGCGGGCCGTTGGTCCGGTTCCAGTCGGCGGAGTACGCGCCGCTGGTCACCGAGTGCGCGGTGAACTCCGTACCGATGACGGGTGACGAGGTGTCGTCGAAGTCCGTGTGGATGTCGTCGACGAAGGCGGAGTGCCAGTCTCCGGTGATGACGACGAGGTCCTCCAGGCCGCTGCTGTGCACATGCCCCAGGACCTCCTTGCGCTCGGCCAGGAAGCCGTCCCACTGGTCGGTAAACATGTACGAGCCGCCGGGCGAGCCGCGCAGCTGGCTGAGCATGATCGAGTTGGCCCAGACATGCCAGGTGTCCGGGGCCTTGTCGATGCCCTGCTTGAGCCACGACTTCTGCTCGGCACCCAGGATGGTGCCGTCGGCCAGGTTCTGCGCCGAGCGATACGAACGCAGGTCCAGGACTGTCAGCTCCAGCAGGTCACCCCAGCGGCGTACGCGGTGGATCTCGGGGTCCGGCAGCGCGGCCTCGCCGAAGGTGTCGCGGTGCGGCATGTGCTCGAACCATGCCTGGAAAGCGGCCGCCTTGCGCTGCATGAAGGGGGCGCCGCCGCCCGTACCGCTGAAGTCGTTGGCCACCTCGTGGTCGTCCCAGGTGAGGAACCAGGGGTGGGCTGCGTGTGCCTCGCGCAGCGATGCGTCCCCCTTGTAGAGGGCGTGCCGCTTGCGGTAGTCGGCGAGGGTGAAGGTCGCACCGCCCTCGTGGTCACGGACATGGCTCTCGGGGACGCCGCCGACCTGGCCGTGCTCGTAGATGTAGTCGCCGAGGTGGACGACGAAGTCGACGTTCTCCCGGGCGATGCCGCGGTGGGCTGCGTAGAAGCCGTCGTGGAAAGCCTGGCAGTTGGCGGCGGCGAAGCGGACCGCGCCGACTGCGCCGGCCGGGGCGGTCTTCGTACGGCCCACACGGCTGGTCCGGCCGAGCGCGGTGAAGGCGTAGAAGTAGTGCCGCCCGGATCTCAGCCCGCTGACCGGTACGTGCAGACTGTGGCCGAGGGTCGCGGACGCCGGGGCGGTGCCGCGGGCGACGACCGTGCGCAGGCCGGCGTCCTCGGCGACGACCCAGCCGACCTCGACGACGTCGGGGAGGTCCTGCTCGGCGGCGAGGGGTTCGGGCGCCAGGCGGGTCCACAGAACGACGGACGAGGGCTGCGGGTCGCCGGAGGCGACGCCGAGGGTGAAGGGCGCCGGGTCGTAGCCGGCTCCCAGCGCCTCGGCTGCCTCGCGGGCCTGCGCGGGTGAGAGCCCGGCGGCCAGCGGCCAGGCGACGCCGAGGGCGCCCGACGCGGCGGCGGCTTTGAGCAGATCACGGCGGTTGAGCTTCATGACCGGTCTCCGGCGGTGTTGAGGGTGGCGGCATCAAGGGTGAGGGATATCGCGTCCGCGTAACCGTCGTTGGACGTGCCGCCAGAGCGCGTGAAGACGAGCAGGACTCGGGCACTGCGGGCGCCCGGCGGCACCGTGGAGGCCGCCTCGCACTGCAGGAGTGCGGTACGCCCCCCGCGGTCCCCCGCGGTCACGGGCCCGAGCACGCTCAGTGCGATCGGGGTTCCCTTGACGTCCCGGAACTCCACGGACAGCCGTACTCCGTCTTCATGGCCCGCGTACCCGCCGAGCCAGCCGCGTACGGCGTACCGGACGCGGCCCGCGTCAACAGCCGCGCGCCCGGTCGCCCCGGTCTGCGGCAGATCGATGTCCTGGACCAGTGCCGTACGGGGCGAGTTCCCTCCGGAGAAGAACCGGCTGCCGCGCTGGGCGGGACCGGGGTCGGACGGGCCCGGGTACCCTCCGCCGAAGCTGTAGTCGATCAGCGCGGGTGCGCCCTGCGCGATCCTCCAGCCGTTCACCGAGCCGACCGGCTCCGCACTTCCTCCCGGCCCACTCTCCGCGTCGCCGTTCACAACGAGATTCATCCGCGTCTCCCCTGGGTGTTCTGCTGTGTTGTCGCGCCACGCATCACACCAGCCCCGCATGAACCTCAGGAAGCCCTTCACCAAACTTTCTCAGCAACCTGTACGGACAAGTGCGAGTCGCAGATGCGCAAAATGCAAGGAAGGGGCCATCAATGGAAGATCCAGTAGCGCACAACAGCGGAACGGTGTTTACGGAAGTAAGCGCTTCCAGCCGGCAAGGGAACTCATCCAGGAGCTGGACTGGCTCCGTGGCTGCTCGGTGCCCCGTGCCCTCTGGGTGGCCCGCGGCGTGGCCGATGTCGGCTGGACCGTGACCGATGTTGGGGGCTGGCTCCACCTGCGCGGCGAGGTCACCAGGGTCCGCCGGGGCTCGGGCCTCTTGGCCGTGCTGCTCAACAACGCCGAGAACGTCCTCGACACCCCGGCCAAGCGCACCGAAGCCGTCGATTCGAACGCACCCAGGCCATCCAAGGCCTCCAAGCATGTGCAGTCGACAACTCAACGTCCGCTGACTCTACGGACCCGCCGCAGTAGGGTGCTGTGCCCGACACGGGCTTTGTGCCGATCTGGTCCGCTGGAACATGACGGTCCGGGTTTGCGCGTCGTGGGTCAGATCGAGGCTTCGGTGTCGATGTCCTGGAGGTGGCCCACCGTGGAAGGTGCTCACCTCGTCACCGGTATGGGTTCCCGTACGGGTACAGCGCCCGGCGCGACGGACAGACAGATCCAACTGCTGGACGTCGCGGGGGAGGACGTGCTCGGTGAGGGAGAGCTGTGGAACCGGCTGGTCAGCGACGGCCAAGAGGACGACCTCGGCCAGGTAGCCGGGGTCGCGTAGTTCCGGCGTCGGTTCGGCGGTCCGTGGCGTGGGCAGGAGCGGCTGGCGGGTGAGGGTGGGGCGCTTGAGCCGGATCGCACCGTCGTCCTGCTCCTGGACGGACGCGTCCCCGGCGTCACTGAGCGCGGACAGAACCGGCAGCACCATCGTCGGTGGGTGCCGGGGCCTTCGTCTCTGATCACGCCATGACCAGCGGACGGCCCCGGGGCCGCCGTACTCGTTGTCTCGGCACAAGGTGGACAAGTGGCTGGAATCCTATGAGTACCATCATCGCCACACACTCCCCACCGCATCGAGAGCTGAGGACCACATGGCTGGAACCCTTCCTGTCCCGAGTGTCACGGACGAGTATGCCCAGCGGGTCACCAAGGACTTGTCGGAGAACAGGGGCGAGCAAGAGCGCGTACGCGCAGAAGTGGCGCGCCTGCAGAGCGAGCTCGCTGCGCTGGAGGAGAGCGAGGTACTCCTGACGAAGATGCAGGAGGTGCTTGGTGGTGCGCCGAAGTCACCGACGAAGAAGAAGGCTAAGAGCAAGGTCGCCGCCGTTCCCGCAGCACGCTTCAACAGCGAGACGCCAACGGTGAAGGGGCGGAAGAGCGGACGTAAGGCAGGCGTCCAGAAGAAGGCCTCGCCGAGGAAGCCCGGAGAGCCGACATGGCTTGATCGCACTACCGTCTATCTCGCCGCCCAGAGTGAGCCCAAGTCCGCGGCGGAAGTGGCATCGGCGCTTGCCGATGCACATCCGGAACGCACGGTACCCGCTGCCGTCGTGCGCAACGCTCTGGAGCAGGGGGTTGCGCAAGGGCGGGTCGAGCGCAGCGAGCAGGGGCGTTCGGTCTTTTACACCTTCATTGCCGCCGCGGCCCCGGAGAGTCCCGATCCCGTGCAGTCGTAGACGGCCATCGGACCGGGTGGCGGCAGAGCCGAGTACCCGGAAGTGCAGCGAGGCGCCTGGCAGGGGGCGCCGCTCGTAGCCACCCGAGCACCTCACAGCCCCGCCGAGCGCCTTCACCAGCGAACCTGCGCGGCAGTCCTTGGCACGGTCAACGATCCCTACCACAGCGCTCTCCTCGCACTCGGCGCCAAGGTGGGCGAGTTGAGGCAGCAGGTTGCCGTTGCGGTCGGAGTGATGTCGGCGCCAAACGGGTGCAGCCAGGGCAGCGCGAGGGCCAGGGCACCAGCGACGGCGCAACTCGGCGTCCAGCCCGTCCGGCTCCCGTGGAAGCGATCGCCTGCAGCAGCTGGCTGTTGGTCTCGCCGGGCCCCAGATCCTGCGCGAGAGCGACAGGCCGCCGACACTATGGCTGGCCACTCGACCGCTCGATCGCTGAGGCGGCGGACCCGGCAGGCGAGTGGGCCGGGGCCCGCAGGTGCGCGCGGGATCCACGGCCGGGCCAGTCGAAGACCGCGCGGCAGGCCGGAGTATCGACCAGGTCGCCGGGCGGCAGTTGATCGTCCGGGGTACCGGCCGGGTGGATGCTCAGCGGCGGGTACCAGCTCTCGCGTACCTCCCGGTCCCAGGTACGGACACACGCGGCGAACCTCTTGGCCAGCGCTGGCCCGGCGACCCCGTAGGCGTGGATGAAGAACTCGGCGCGCCAGTCGGCGGTGTCGGGCCCGTCGGCGATCTTGACGTGGGTCAGATAGGCCAGGGATCCGTCGGTGACGATCGCGGCCGCGTCCTGCTGGGTCACGAGCTCGGAGCCCAGGGGCACGCTCAGGCGGCAGAACCCGGCCAGGGTCGTCGCGGCGAAGAGCTGCAGCGTCTCGAAGTTGAACTGCCCGGCGACGACCAGGCCCGTACTGAGCTCGTAGCGCTCACCGGAGAGGGCACCCTCCAAGCCGGTCGTGTTCCCTTCTGTCCCCAGCTCCCACCGGACGGTCACCTCCCCACCGGCCAGGACGGCGGTGGGGACGGTGCGGGCGGCGGCACCGCGGTCCCCGACGAACCCGCAGAACGTCCAGTGCTCCGCGTGCAGGACATCGCCCCTGCGGACCAGGGTGATCGCACGCGTGTAGCCGCCGACGTCCAGCGGCACGACCAGCCGCCCGCCCTTGGCCAGCTGCTCCCGCCACGCGGGGGCGAGGTCGGTCGTGGTGTGGGTGATGATTACCGCGTCGAACCCGCCCGGGGGAACATGCCCGGGCGCACCCCGGCTGCCGTCGCCGAGCACCGCGGTGACCCGCCCGCTCCCGGCCTCCGCACAGAGTCTCTGCGCACGTCGGACGACGAAGGGGTCCAGGTCCACGGTCACCACGCGCCCGCGATCTCCGACGATGTTCGCGAGGAGCTCGGCGTTGTACCCGCCGGACCCCACCTCCAGTACCTGCATTCCCGGCTCCAGGCGCAGTTGCTCGGCCATGTCGGCCTGCAGCCACGGCGCCGAGACGGAGCTGACAACCGCCCCGCCCTCGTCCCGCACTGTCGCCACCGCGATGTCGTCGTCGTACGCCGATGCCAAGGGGGCCTCCGGCAGGAAACGGTGCCGGGGCACGGCACGGAGCGCGGCCTGGACCCGCGGGGAGGGGGCCCAACCGCCTCGGATCACGTTCCCGGCCATCTGCTCGCGCAGGCGGACAGCCTCGGCCGGCTCTCCGGCCACCGGCTCGTACGGGGACGCGCACGGGTAGGAGCGTGCCTCGGGCGCCCTGGGCACGACGCCGGGCCAGACCTCGTTCAACGCCAGTGCGGACGGAGCGAAGAGCTTCCCCAGGCCGTTCAGCGTGTGCAGCGGGAACCACTCCCAGCGCACGAACTTGTCGGCGTCGCGGAGGGCGAGTTCACCGTCCCAGGCCGTGATGCGGACGACGGCCGCCACCCGGCGTACGTCCTCCCGGTCGTCGTGCAGGACCGTGACGACATGGGCGTCCGCCACCTTCGCCGTCAGCCCGGTCTCCTCGGCGAGCTCCCGCACTGCGGCGGCCTGAGCGGACTCGCCGCTCTCGACACCACCGGCCGGCAGCTCCCACATCCCCTGGGTGGAGCGGCCCAGAAGAACCCGCCCCTGGGCGTCGGTGACGACGGCCGAAGCGCCGAAGACCGCCTGCGGGGTCGGCCGGCCCCGCTCCACCACCAAGGCCTCCCCGTCCGGGGCCCGCAGCACCAGCACGGCCAGGCCTTCGGCGTCGAACCGCGACACGTCTTCGAACCCCTCCGCCACCAGGTCGAATTCTTCTTCGTCGAGGGCGATGTTCCGGCGCTCGGCGGGTGTGGTCTTCGCGAGCGGGGTGATGACGACGATCGCGCCTCCCGGACGCATCTGGGCGCTGAGCGAACGCAGTACGGCCGTCCTGTTGGACATGAACGCGATGCTCAACCGCAACGTGATCAGGTCGAACCCGGGCTCCTCGTCTCCGGAATCCTCGGGCAGCGGATCCCGTTCGATGTCCAGACACCGCCACCGCACCGCGCTCACCTCGGCGTGGTCGGAGCGCGCTCGCATGAGGGCTTCCTCCGCGTAGTCGACGGCTTCCACCGTGTAGCCCATACTGGCCAGCGTGACCGCCAGCTCACCGGTCCCGCAGCCGACATCAAGCGCACGTCCGCCGCCGTCAGGCACGGGCGAGTGCTTGGCCAGCAGGGCGCGCTCGACCTCACCCACCTGCCGAAATCCTTTCCCCTCGGCGTAGTGGTCCTTCCACGACTGCTTCCTCGGTACCGCGATCATCGTTCTGCTCCTGCTCGTCTGGCGGGGTCGTGCTCGTTGGGGTGTGCCACGGAGGCGGGGCTGCTGCCGGGTCGGCGGGGTCAGGCTGTAGGCGTACGCGTGGGAGTGCGCGTCATCAGGCCCACCCCATTTCGGAGTACGGCTGGCCCGCGAGGATCGCGTCGATCGCCTGCCGGGTGTACGGCACGGTGTTGTCCGGGAGGTCCTTGGGGCTGAACCACCGCCATTCCACGCACCGGTCCGGCTCTCGCACTTGCGGCACGCCGGACCAGGACCGGGCTCGGAAGAACAGCTGGATCCGCGGGCTCGCGGTGGGCGAGTCCTGGCTGTGGACCAGGTGGACGAGGTCGATCGCCTCGCGGTCGAGGATCAGCCCCGCCTCTTCCTCCGTCTCCCGGATCAGGGAGCTGACCGCGTCTTCCCTCTCGCAGTGCCCTGCCAGGGTGTGCCAGAGCCGTCCGGCGTACGCGGAGTCCGGGTGCCGCAGCCCAAGAAGGACCCGGCCGTCGGCGTCCTGGAGGTAGAGGTGAACCCCCACGACGTGGAGCTCCGTTCCCGCGGGGGTTCCGCCGGCCGGGAGGCGGTGATGCTGCACCAGCCGGGGCACTGCCAGGCGGCGCTGTGCGGCGTGCCGCCGGATGAGGTCGCCAAGGCCGGGGGACTGAGGCGACCGGTCGAGCATGTCCGGAGTGCTCCAGTGCAGCAGAATCCCTTCGCGCAGCCCCGCGCTGTCCGGATGTCCCTGCCACAGGGCAGTGAAAACCTGGACGGGAACGGTCAGCCCGTCGACGCTGGTGGTCTCTTCCACGGCGTACGGTTCCAGGCCGGAGAGCTTCACTCCGGGTACCTCTTCGGCGAGTTCGCGCAGCAGGGTCGCCTCCAGTGAGGCGTCACCGGGAGCGCGACCGCCGCCGAGGAGAGCGAACACTCCCGGCTCCCAGATCCCCTCCCGCTGGTCGCGCAGGTGCAGCAGATAGCGGCCTGCGTTGTCGTGGATGATCACCGAGGCGTTGACCGGCTCCGGGCCCGCGCTCACGTCAGCGGAGAGGAGCTTGTTGCGCGTCGTGAGGGAGGTGACTTGGTCGAGCGGCCGCCAGTCCGTTCCGGAAATCTCCTCGGCCTGCACGGTCGTCTCGCCGGAGGGCGGGACGAGGTGGAAGACGAACCGGAAGTCGTAGTGCTGGTGTGCCGGTTCGCCCTTGGCGGGGTTGGCGTCGAGGGGGTGGACGTCGATGTCGGCGGGCTCGTGGCAGAACGCCGCACTCTGGCAGAGCGCCTGCAGAGGAATGCCCGTCTCCTCATGGACCTTGCGTACCGCGGCGGCCATCAGTGTTGCGTCTGCGGGTTCGACATGGCCTCCGGGAAGGAGCCACTTCCCGCCGGAGGCGTTGTGCCGGACGTGCAGCACCCGTCCTTCGTGATCGATCACTGCGGCGCTGCACGTGATGTGCCCTGGAAGCGTCGACCGGGCGGTGACCTCGCCGGGAGTAGCGAGGACCTCCAGCAGCGGTCCCAGGTTGGGGCGTTCACCGGGGTGACGGCCGAGGTAGGCAGTGACGAGTTCACGGATGTGCGCTCGGGACGGGGGCATGGGCGGTGCCTTTCAGGGGGTGGTGGTCGAGGATCCGGACGGGCTGGGGGTGACGTGCGGCAGGACCTCCGGTCCGGCTCCGAGGGCCGGTGTGGGGGAGGAGTGCAGTCCGAGGGCGGGAGAGAACGCCGCCGGCGGCGACCACCGCCGCGCAGTACACCAGCATCCGCCGCGCCGAATCGGCACCGTACTGCGCGGAGTCCATCAGCGGGTGGAAGTCATCGTCCTCCACCGCCTCCACCTCCACCCACGCCACCAGGGCCAAGTACTTCTCGGTCGCGACCCGCTGGGTCTTCGGCTCTAGGATCCCGGTGGCAGCGGCCGACACCGAGGAGAGCATCGACCCGACGACCGCGAGCAGCCCCACCGTGATGATCGACGGCATCGCCGAGCGCAACCGCTCCTCCATCGCACCTTCGGAGAGCAGCTCGACCATCAGAGAGTTCACAGTGTCCAGGGAGGCCGCCTGCGCGACTCCGCGCCCGATCTCGCTGGCCGCCACCGTGTAGAGGGCCCCACGGTCGGCCTGATGCGCGAGCCGGACCGCAACGGCGATCTGATTGGGTAGCGAGAGAGCCATGGCCTTCAGGCTCAGCTTTAGCCAGGCGTAGTTGTGCTGGGTCCAGCCTGCGTCGTAGGCAAGTTCCCCGCCGAACAGCAGCTTCTCCGAGGCCGACAGATGGGCCTCGTCCAGTGCTTCTGCGGCGTCCTCTGGCGAGCGGCTCATGCGCGCACCGTCCGAAGGGCGAGCCGCCAGGCCGAGCGAGTCGGCAGCGTTCGCCGATCGAACCGCGGAGCTGAGCGCTGATTGCCGTGCACAGTGTTCCGGGCAAGGTGTGTCTGCAGGAGGCGGGTGGTGTGGTGTCGCGGCGCGGGCCGGAAGGCGTCAACGTGGCTCCCTTCTATGGATGTTGGGGCTGCCGGGTCCAACGAGAGCGAGCACGGAACGAGCACACGCCTTTCAGCCGAACGTCGAACCCTTGTTCTCCGGGGGTGGCGGGTGGTGTGCGCTACACGGACCCGGTCGCCGGCCAGGAAAAGCAGGAGCGATCTTGGCCGAAATAGGCACTTCTGCTGATCTCGGTCAGACGGGCGGACACGGCAGTCGGGGTTGGGATGCAGGCGATGCCGGCGGCCCGCCGCATGCTCAGCCCGGCTGCTGGGCGGTCCTCGCCTCGGGATGGAGGAGGACGGCGGCGGTCGCGTCGTCGCAGTACCCGAACTCGTTCGGCCCGGCGGCAGCGACCAGCGCGTCGGCAAGGCGCTGCGGTTCGGCGGCGTGGGCGACGGCGAGCTCCTGGATCCGCTCTGCCGGGACGGCGTCGTGCACGCCGTCACTGGTGATGATGACGAGCTCGTCCTCGGCGATCAGCACCCCGGGCACGGTCTCCAGCGTGGCGCTGGTGAGGTCGCCGCGCAGGTGGTCGTGAGCCGTGAAGGGCAGCGGCTCGGCCAGATGGGCTGCGGACGCACGAGCCAGTTCTTCTCCTTCGAACCCACCGGGATCGTGCCCGACATCATCTGCCTCTCCAAAGCCATCAGCGGCTCCGGCATGCCGATGGCACTCACCCTGCTGCGCCCCCAGTACGACCGGGCCACGTTCTCTGACTGGAAGACGGCGTCGAAGGCATCGGTGTACTTGGTGTCGCGGTCGCGCAGCATGAACCGCAGGGACTCCATCCTGTGTGCCGAAGTCAGCGGCGAGGTTGCGCGTGCTGCACCGCCCACTGCCCGGCCGGATGGGCGGTAACGCCGGTCAGGTGCAGGAGCCGCGTGCCGTGCTTGAGGAACGCCAGCACATACAGGCGCTTGCCCAGGACGGTGTCGAGGTGGAAGAAGGCCGCGGCAATGATCCGCTCGGCCTGGGCAGTGAGGAACGTGCGCTAGCCGGGGCCGGAGCGGCGTGGGGCCGGGTCGAGGGCCGCGTGGTAGTTGATCTGGCGACCATGGTTGCGTGGTAGGACGAGCGGTAGTTCCGTGCGGTGGGTGAGGGTACGCGGCGGGCTGCGAGACATCGCCCTAACGAGCTCGTGCACGGTAGGCGGTGAGATGTCGAGGCTGTCGGCGGGGCTCGGTGTTCACCTCTGCCGTGTCGACGTCAGGTCCGCGGTCTGCTGATGGGACAGCAGGCCGGCGACGGCTTGGACGGTGTCGCTCATGTGCTCGCGGCGGCCGAGGTGGCGGGCCAGGGCACGCCAATTCTTCAAATGGGCGATGCCGTGCTCGACCCGGATCCGCCTTGAGGAGTGTGCCTTGCGCTGGCGTTCGTACATCTCCTCGTACCAGTCCGGGGCGTTCTTCTTGATTTTGCGGTGCGGTGGTGTCACCACCCGGCCGCCGGTCTGCGCGCCAAGGCCCTGGTAGCCGGCATCGGCGAGAATCTCGACCGCGGGCCCGTCGGCCAAGAGCTTGACCAGCCCTAATTGGCGGGCGTGAGTGATGTCCGCGCAGCTTGCGGGTCGTGTTGGGCTGCACCACAGCACGCGGCCTTCGGCGTCCGTGACCACCATGGACTTGACGGCGTTCTGCTTGTTCTTGCCGGAGATGAACTTGTCGCGGTCCTTCCGTCCGGCGGCGGGCCGACGGACCCGGATCTCGGTGCCGTCGATGATGCCGCTCGTCCCGCTCGCGCCGAGGTGGTCGACGACGTCGGCCAGAGTTCGCAGCCGCACGTCGGGGCTGACTGTGCAGCCTCGCTCGGCGAGCAGGGGCCGCACCTCGCCGACGGCCCGGGTGATGGTGGAGCGGTCCACGCCGAACCAGCAGGCCAGCACGTCGTGGGTGACCCTGTGACGAAGATGGACGAGCGTGGCCAGCAGCCGATCGACAAACACCAGCCGGTGCTTTGCGCCGGCGCCCACGGCCCGCTTCCGTGGCTGGGAGGTGAGCCGGGCCTGGTGACGCTCTTGCCACAACGGGCCGATCTCCTCGACGAGTTCAGCAATCACTCCCACAGCCAGGCCCGTGATCCGCCGATTGCTGATGATCACCGCACGCGTTGAGTTCCCCACCACAAGACCATGATCGAGGATCAGGAGCTCGACGTCTCACCGCCTACCGTGCACGAGCTCGTTAAGGAACCTCACCAGCTCTTCAGTCATAGGGGCATTCTCGCGTGGCGCTGGCCACCGTGAAACGATCTTGCGGTGGGTGGTGTGATCACGGCGTCGGAGCCGTCCTAATCCGGTAGTAGCGACAGCCCAAGAGACGTACGCCCGGGCTGTTCGAGCGGCAGAGGTTGGCCGCGATGGCGGTCACGTGAGTGTCGGGCTGACGCCTTGAGTCGTCCGGGGACTTGATCCCTATGACCAGAGCGGTGATGCCCGACGCTCTCGTGACCGCCACCTTCGTCAACACTGCCCGCTTGATCACTCGTTGGTGTCTGTGGTGCGAGCCCGCTGCATGGTGACCCCTCGTGATGCCCGAGCCGCTTCAGCTCCAACGCAGACCGGGGCCCGTGCGGTGAGCTGGTGCCACGAACAGCTGCTGAGGTGGCGGACCGGCCTCGTGTCGAGTCCTTGGATTAGGTCGCTGCGTGGTTCCGCATGAGCTCGTGACCCGTACGAACACCCGAGCACGGGAAGGGGAAAGATCTTGATCTACTGCGGCATCGACTGGGCGGAGAAGACACACGACGTCGCCCTGGTCGACGACAGCGGCCAGTTACTGGCCAAGCGGCACATCACCGATGACGCCGCTGGCTACAAGATCCTGCTGGATCTGCTTGCCGAGTACGGCGACACGGAGGAACACCCAATCCCGGTCGCGATCGAGACATCCCGGGGCCTGGTGGTGGTGGTGCTGCGGAGCGGCAAACGGCAGGTGTTCGCGATCAACCCGATGGCCGCCGCCCGCTACCGCGACCGGCACTCCGTCTCCCGCAAGAAGTCCGACCCCGGCGACGCCCTCGTCCTCGCTAACGTGCTCCGCACCGACATGCACGCCCACCGGCCGCTTCCCCAGGACAGCGACCTGGCCCGCGCCGTCGCCGTCCTCGCCCGCGCTCAGCAGGACGCCACCTGGAACCGCCAGCAAATCGCCAACCAGCTCCGTTCCCTGCTGCGCGAGTACTACCCAGCCGCTCTCGCGGCCGTCGAATCCTGGAAGAACGGGCTCTGCCGCCCTGAGGCCCACCAGCTCCTCAAGCTGTCCCCGACACCGGCCAAGGCCGCTCGCCTCACGCGCACGCAGCTACAGGCCGCGCTCAAGATGGCCGGTCGTCAGCGGGGCATCGCCGCCGATGCCGAGCGGCTGCGTGAGGTCCTGCGAACCGAGTGGGCCCACCAGCCGCAGCTGGTCGAAGACGCGCTCGGCAAGCAAATGCTCGCCCTCCTGATTCAGCTGGAGGCCGCCTGCACGGCCGCCGACAACCTTGCTGAGGCGGTCGAAGAGGCGTTCCCTCAGCACCCGGACGCTGAGATCATCCTCAGCTTCCCCGGCCTCGGCACACAGCTCGGCGCCCGGGTGCTCGCCGAGCTCGGCGACGACCGGAAACGGTTCGCCGACGCCCGCGGCCTGAAGGCATACGCCGGTGCCTCGCCCATCACGCGGGCCTCCGGCAAGAAGTCCAGCATCACCCGACGCTGGGTGAAGAACGACCGCCTCAATGCCGCCAGCTACCTCTGGGCGTTCTCCGCGATCACCGCCTCGCCGGGCGCCAAGGCTCACTACCGGCGACGACGCGACAACCATGCAGACTGGCACGCCGCCGCCCAGCGCAACCTCTTCAACCGCATGATCGGGCAGCTCTACCACTGCCTCCAGAATCGAGAACTCTTCGATGAGGAGTCCGCGTTCCCCGCACCGCCTGACGTCGCGGTCAGCGCGGCTTGGCTGGCAACACCTCGTGCACCCAGGCAGGCAGCTCAGGGTCTTCGCGCCAGGACGCAGTGATCGTGATGAGGGCTTCCCACGAGGCTTCGGCTCCGGATCCAGGGCGAACTGCCGCAAGCTCGGCATACAGCCGACTGCACAGGTGGGAGGTGACTTCGTAGAGGGCCCCATTGACCTCCGCCACTCGCGCCAGAGCGGATCCCGGGGCGTGAGGCGGTTCTCCATTGAGTCGGATGGTGGGGACCGCGGCAGCGTATGTCCGTCCGTGGATGAAGTCCCGCAACGCGACCACTTGGTCCCAAGTGGGCAAAGGGCGCTGGGCGGGGGCCGAGTCAGTCATCCGGCAAGGCTATCCACGAGCTCACCGTTGTTCGAGGGCGTGGCCCGAGACCGTCTACTGGCCGGGGGACCGCACCCAGGGAGCGAAGCCCTGATCGGGGCCTGCATCCTCGCGCCAGTACCGCAGGACGGCTTCCTGGACGAGGTCGAGCCGCTCTGCGGCGATGAGGCACGAGACCGGCTCCTGCCCGCCAGCGTCGGCCTCGAAGGCGACCACGACGGTCGGCTCCTCGCCGAGCTGACGAGTGACTTTCAGGAGCTCGTCCAGCGTCGGTGTGCGGAAGACCGGATCGTGAAAGGCGGACGGGCAGGTGGCGAAGAACGGATCGCCGAAGACCAGCTCCAGGTTGTGGTAGTAGGACAGGTCGTGGCCGGCGGCAAGCCTGAGTTGCCCGCCATCCCAGGCGACGACGTCCCAGTCCCACCAGGACCCTTCAGGGAGCTGGATCGCAGCATGCGGTCGTTCGACGTGCACCCTCGGCCCCTCACCCCGTTCGAACAGATCGACAGGCTACACAACGGCCTGAGGCCCGCAGCTTGACGAGTTGGGACCCTGAGGTGTCTGGATAGCCCCGTTCACCGGGCTGAGCCCTCGGCAGTTCGGGAAGCATGAGGTCCTTGGTGAGGAAGGGGCTCAGTCCGGCCTCACGCAGGCGGTCCAGTACGGCCTGCTGGCGCTCTCAGGTCAGGTGAGGCTTATGACAGGGACCTTTGAGGGGTTCCCGTATGTGAGTACCTTCTTCACACCCGTCCGGAGTTCACCGATGTCTACGCCTGGGGCGATCCCCAGAGTTATGGCCTGGGACGGCAGTTCCAACTCCTTCGCTGACTCGCTCCGGAACTGGAGGATAAGCCAGCCTGGAAGCAGGGTTACCTCTTCAAGGCCACCGTAGTCAACGCCGTCACTCTCCGACACGATGCAGTAACTGTCCAGTTCGAGATCTATCTCCTGCTGATCAGGCTCCTCGATCATGCGCTGCAGATCGAAGTACCGGGCGTCCTCCCTGTCACCCTCAGAGATGAACACGGTGAAGGTCTGTCCAGGAACAGACTCCCCGGACTCCAGGTGCCGGATAGTCCAGTAAGGAACGCTCGGTTCGGGTTCGGCCATCTGTCTGTTCTCCGTCCTTGGAGCTCCTCGCCGTGGAGGGGCGCCTGCGACTCTAACTTCGGCAAGGTTGGCGATGAACCCTCCTTGATGACGAGCATGACGATCTCATGGCCGGATCTAAGAGACAGGGCCTAACCCCGCTCCGCCGCAGAGTGCTCCCACCAGTCCGAACCACCCGACGTCCAGCCGGGATCCGTCCCATCACCCGCCCGACACCGGGCCGCCCTCCCGCAACAATGGGGGTTGCGCGGCTTACCCCGCCGCAGTGCAGTGTGCTGCCACAGGCCGTGAACCGAACCGGTACATCTTCCGCCGTCACACCCACCCCATAAGTAAGACAGCGGAAGTCAAGGGGGGAGCGCTCCTTGCCCCGTCGCAGTGTGCATCCAGCAAGCCCGACCGGCCTCCGTCCCGCCCAGAGAACCAGCCCTCCCCGATTGCCTGAGTCCCGCCGGACGGACTTGCGCCGCTTACCCGCCCCGCATCGCATGGTGCGTCCAGCACTCCCGACCACCGGCTTGTCCAGCCCTCGCGAATCCGCCCCGACACCCCGTCACCGGCCCCGGGCCGGGCCCGAATCGGATTCTCGCGAAATATTGAATGGCCGGCGGCAGCTGAGGACTGTTGACCCCGCGCTCACCCGGAGCGCACCTACTCGAAGGAGTTCTCATGACGACGACAGCCCCGACCACCTCGACCACCCCGGCCCCGACGGCCGCCCCAGCGCCCGTTCCCCCGGTCCCGGCCCCGTTCTGCCGGCCCCGGCGTCGCGCCGGTCCGTGCTCCTCCTGGCGGCCTCCGTCGGGCTCCTTGCCACCGTCGGCCTCCTTTACGTCCTTGCCGACCGCCCCGACCTTAGGGAGCCGCTGGAAGCCACCGCCACGATCATCGGGTCGCTCACAACCGCCGCCGGTGTCCTGTGGACCATCTCCCGGGCACTGCGCCACCGATGACCGGGCAAGCCCTTCTCCGAGAAGGGCTTGCCCGGATCGGGCCAAGGGTGCCCGCACCGCTGCGACCTGGACGGTGCAGCACACCGCGCTGCCGCACCGTGTCGGGTCGGGTCGGTCAGATGGCGTAGGCCCCGGTCGCGGGGCGGCCGTGCTCCCGGGCGTACGGGGT